>JADJVH010000001.1 GCA_016716665.1 Candidatus Opimibacter iunctus
GGGCATCAAGACCACTGATCATGTGCAGCCGCGATGAGTATTGGGCTAAAAAAGTCTTACCTCCGGCATGGGCAGCCTTCCAGGCATCAGGCAATATCCTGGATGGAATAGAAGCAGGAGGTAATGTCTGCGAATTGGATCCTGAAGATACCTCTGTTGGATATGGAGGTCTTCCAGATGAACGAGGCATTGTCACTTTGGATGCGTCGATGATGTATGGTCCGACTTACAAATGCGGCAGTGTGGCTGCATTGGAAAATATCAAAAAAGCATGTTCAGTAGCCCGCCTGGTTATGGAACGTACAGATCATGCATTGATCGTAGGTGCTGGTGCACTGGATTTTGCCAAAGCTCATGGATTCCCTGAAGAAAATCTACTCACAGAGCAAGCCCGTCTCACATGGCTCGAATGGAAAGAGAACCTTAGTGAAAACGATGACTGGCTGCCTCCTGCAGATAAAGAATACTATAAGAAACTGAGAAAGCGGGGCACCATCAATGTGCTGGGCATGGGCAATAACGGGGAAGTGGCCGGACTCACCACGACTAGTGGCTTATTTGGGAAAATACATGGCCGCGTGGGTGATTCACCTATCATTGGAGCAGGACTCTTTGTAGACAATGAAGTAGGTGCAGCAGGTGCCACAGGCCGGGGTGAAGAACTATTGCGTACGTGTGGTTCATTCCTGCTCGTTGAAAAAATGAGGGCAGGCAAGTCACCACAACAGGCCTGCGAGGAGGTCATTGAACGCATATTTTACGTCAATGGCGGTTCGAAAAATGTCAACTTCAACGTCAAGATGGTGGCCTTCAATAAAGATGGAGAGGCAGGCACGGCTTCTATCATGCAGGAGGATGGTTCTGTCCCTTATGCTTCGATCATCACCGCAGATGGAATCAAGCCCATCCCCGGGAAATTTATGAAGTAATGAATTATTTCAACAGGTATTAAAAACTGTAGGGATTCAAAATATTTGAACCCCTACAGTTTTTAATACCAGACAATTCCCCTAAACCATTTGCCTGATCTGTTGTTTTTTGCGCTTATACAACAGGCAACCATGCGCAATCTATTGCTTCTCCTCCTCATTGTATTGAGCACAGCCGGGTATGCACAAACCGGCGTCATCAAAGGAAAGATTACGAACTCCATCAATAAGGAACCCATTCCTTATGCTGTAATCCTCGTGGAAGAATCAACACTAGGTACCACCTCTGACGAAAACGGTGATTATACCTTATCCGGACTGGATCCGGGCATGTACAATCTAAAGGTCAATTTTATCGGGTATAAGCCGGTGACGATCTACGAAGTACAGGTCAGGAATGCCAATGCCACCTTTGCCAATATCGAGATGGAAGAGATGTCCATGGAGATGCAGGAGGCGGTAGTGACTGCCCAGCCCTTTGTCCGGAAAGAGGAAAGCCCGCTAAGTCTCAGAAGTATCGGCGTCTCCGAAATAAAACGTAATCCGGGTGGCAACAGGGATATCTCAAGGGTAATCCAATCTCTCCCGGGTGTAGCCATTACCTCAAGCTTCAGGAATGATATCATCGTGCGGGGTGGCTCGCCAAATGAAAATCGTTTCTATCTCGATGGTATCGAAGTGCCTACGATCAATCATTTCAGCACGCAAGGGGCTTCGGGTGGGCCGGTAGGCCTGATCAATGTAGATTTTATCCAGGACCTGGATTTCTATTCAGGTGCCTTTCCGGCCAACCGTGGAAACGCCTTGAGCTCGGTACTCGATTTCAAATTTAAAGATGCCCGGACAGATAAACCTGCATACAGCATCACCCTCGGCTCAAATGATCTGGCAGCAACGATCGAAACACCGCTGACAAAGAACTCAACACTTATTGCTTCATGGCGCAGGAGCTATCTGCAGTTTCTTTTCCAGGCACTTGATCTCCCCTTCCTTCCAAAGTATGATGACTTCCAGTTTAAGAGCGAGATCAAAGTGGATCAAAACAATATCATTGATATCATCGGACTCGGAGCGATTGATAACGTGTCCTTAAATACGGATGCCAGTCCTACAGAAGAAAATCAATATGTGCTATCTCAGATCCCAACCAATAAGCAATGGAACTATACCATCGGTGGATCATGGCGGCACTTTAACAAAAACGCTTATCGTACCATTGTCCTCAGCAGAAATTACCTCAACAACTCAGCGCAGAAGTATACAGACAACGACGAGAGTGATCCGTCAAAGAAATTGCTGGACTACCAGTCGACTGAAGCTGAAAACAAATTCCGCATAGAAGAAACCCTGCGTGAAAATGGCTGGAAAGTAAACTATGGAGTAGGTGCCGAATGGGCCGAATACACCACGACTACCTTTCAAAAGCTGGCAAATGAACTAACACAGGACTATACCTCAGAGATCGGTGTCTTTAAATATGGGGCTTTCGGCCAGGTCAGTACATCTGTATTGAAGGAACGTATGCAATGGTCCCTTGGCCTGCGCATGGATGGTAATAATTTCAATGATCACATGGCCAATCCATTGAACCAGTTGTCTCCGCGCCTTAGTGCCTCCTATAGCCTGAGTGAAAAAATGGCGATCAACTTCAATACCGGGATTTATCATCAGTTGCCACCCTACACCACCCTTGGATATCGAAACCCGGCAGGTGAACTGGTCAATAAAGATGTAAAATATATCCAGGCAAAACACCTTGTATTGGGACTGGAGTATAACACCTCCAAAAATTCCAGGATTACGCTGGAATGTTTTTACAAGCATTACAGCAACTATCCGATGGATCTTATTGACTCCATTTCGCTGGCCAACAAGGGAAGTGATTTTGGCGTCATCGGCAATGCACCGGTCATCTCAAACAATAAGGGTCGCTCCTATGGCTTGGAGTTCTTCTTCCAGCAAAAACTGTTTCATGATTTTTATGGCCTTTTATCCTACACTTTTGTTCGCAGCGAGTTCCAGGACTTTGAGGGCAATTATGTGGCATCGGCATGGGACTACAGGCACATGCTGAGTGTCACCGGAGGAAAGATATTCAAGCGCAACTGGGAGGTAGGCGCAAAATTCAGGTACAACAGTGGAAGCCCATACACGCCTTATGATATCCCTGCTTCTGCATTGAAGACAAACTATGATGTAACTAACGCTGGCATCCCTGACAATACCCGATTGAACACACAGCGCGTGGAGCCATTCTATCAGATCGATATACGGGTGGACAAGAAATACAATTTCAAAAAATGGACACTGGATGTCTATCTGGATGTGCAAAACATCACCAACAATACGACTGAGGAACAACCTTACTTTTCGGTTGAAAGAGATGCAAACGGTGTGCCGGTCACCAATCCCGATAATACGGACTACTATATTCCGAAATCAATTCCTAATACTGCAGGTACTGTCATTCCGGGGATTGGGATCGTCGTAGTTGAATTTGAAACTTAGTAATATGTTGCAACCTGAATTCTTCCAACGAGATTCTTTGATTCTAATAATTAAGCTCCCCTTTTAAACGGCGGCGTCGCCGACTTCTTGGTATGATGCATCCCCGCGGGGCAGCTACTACCCACATTGGACGTCCTTACAGCCTCTATCGGGGTTTTTTTCCGTGGGTTTTCGGTGGCTCGTCGCCCGCTGGGTTGGGCTTTGGCCTTTCTTTTTTGCTGTGGGTGCGTTAACTGTGGGGGGGGGCTTGCGTTTTTTTATTAATCTCTCTCTTTTCTATTTTTTTCCTCTTACAGATCCAGCAGCCCTTCAGGGATCTCCATGACAATGATCTTTTGCTCCTTGTCAACCTCCAGGATCAACTGATCATTGAGTGGCACCAGGACATCACGTCCCAGGATGTCAATCACGGCCATCAACTGCTGGGGATATTCTTCGGTGCGCAGGATAGGGTAATCGATGCCTTTTGCCTGATCATGTATCCTGTAATCCTCCCACTTCTCCTTGATATTGCGTAGTGACTTCTGATGTCGGGGCTTTATTTGATCCATCGGGACCCACAGTTCCTTACCGGTGAGTGTATCCGATTCCTGCTTGCCATTGATATCCTCAAGCAGCATGACAAAATGCTGGCCTTCGTCGGTATCAGCGATCCGGAATGGAACCCTTGATCCATCGAGGTCAAGAAAAACAAATGACCCCGGCTTGAGATATCCTTTAAATCGATCCTCAATCATCAGGCGCATATATCCTGCGGTCCCATGTGACTTGAGTGTCTTACCGATCAGGAAGAAATCCTTCACCTGCGTAAACTGCGCACTCAATTGTGGTCTATCATCACTTGTGAGAGGATATACCCTTTGCTCGCATGGACGGTCCAGGGCTTATCTGCGCATGGCCCGAAATCTCCGAGGTCAATGCACTTGCTATCCAGTATTGTATCTGTCCTGGCGATGAGGCCGATGCCTCTTGCATAGGTCTCGTGTACATATCGCTTCATGAGATCATCATCACTGTCCGTCTGAATGACTTGCATGACCTGACCTACCGGAAATATGAATGTCCCTATGTGTGCTGAGTCATCGATAGTCTCTACACTTGACTCCCAATACTCATAGGGCTCAAGACGTTCAGTTCCGACCTGTATGGAAGTTTGGGGATTGATATAGTCGGTCGCTGACCATTTAAGCCCTTTAAACAAAGGCATGGTCATCTTCCTGAAGGTCAGGTTTTCCTCTGTACGCAGCGCATTATTCTCATCAAAGTGCGCCGTCCATACATCGGTCAGCGTCCAGGGCAGTGATGGTTGATTGCGCCTGAAACGATGGATATAGTACAGCGTATCTCCTGAAACAGAAACATTATAATTAACGGTCTCTTCCCTGATCTGAAAGGAGATGGTATCCTTTGTGTTGCCTCCCGGGGCATCATCAAAAACGATTGAGTCCACCTGGTAGTCCACATATCGTCCGACCTGAAGCGGAAAATAATCCTCACTGTCATCCACGCCAGGTTGCACTACTGGATCAGTCTGACATGCTGCCATGGCCAGGATCATCGTCATTGCTATGAAATACCTGCCTATCATTTGCATTAATTTTTTGAACCACCCTGGATGATGCCTCCACCAATCACATCTTCACCCTCATAGAATACAGCCGACTGCCCGGGAGCAATCCCCTTGACATTGGCAAGGAACGAAGCTTCAATGCGGCCATCAGGAAGTTGCCTCAACTCAGCCATTGTGCCTGTATCCCGGTACCTGATCTTGGTCAACGCTTCGAGACCATCGGGGATAGATTTGTATTTGAGCAAATTCACTCCGCCAACCATCATCCTGTTGCGGATGAGATCATCTTCCCTTCCGAGGACAATCGTGTTTGTCTCAGGAATAATCTCTGTAACAAACATAGGCTCCTGAAAAGCTTTGCCTAATCCTTTACGTTGGCCTACCGTATAAAATGGATAACCATGGTGAGTGCCTATCACTTTGCCTTCGGTATTGACATAGGTGCCTCCATCTACTTTGCCTGCAAGGTCCGGTAGCCTTCTCTTGAGAAATCCCCGGTAATCATTGTCAGGTACAAAACAAATCTCGTAGCTCTCTGGCTTTTGAGAAAGCTCGACATATCCATAGTCTGCAGCCAGTTGCCTGACTTCAGGCTTGGTCATTTCGCCAAGTGGAAACATGCTACGACTGAGGCATTCCTGGCTCAGGCCCCAGAGAACATAGGATTGGTCCTTGTTGAGATCGACTGCACGTTGGATAAAATAGCGTCCGTCTTGCTGACCGATCCGGGCATAATGGCCTGTGGCGATAAAGTCGCATCCGAGGGCATCCGCCCGCTTGATGAGTGCTTCCCATTTGATATGGGTATTGCAGAGCACGCATGGATTGGGGGTGCGGCCTGCGAGATATTCGTCTACGAAATTGTCGATGACATAGTCGCCAAACTCCGCACGGATGTCTACGATAAAATGATGGAATCCCTTTTCGACAGCGACCTGGCGGGCATCATTGATACTATCAAGGCTGCAGCAGCCGGTTTCCTTCCGGTCTCCCCCACTGGTAGCATAATCCCAGGTCTTCATGGTGATGCCGATGATCTCATACCCCTGTTCCTGCAGGATCATGGCGGTCACTGTGGAGTCAATGCCCCCACTCATTGCAACTAATATTCTTCCTTTCTTGGTCATGATTTCAGGGTGCAAAGGTACGACTTATACCTTGGCCAAAACAGGAACGGAATTTGGGTTAAAGTGTTTTTAGCTCCGAAAGAACTGCTCCTGTAAAGCAGGATGTTTTATTGGAACTGACTAGAATCATACTCCTGCCTAACGTATATTGTGCCTGTAGATCATAACCGATGAAAACGAAGGACTCAACACAACCCATTGAAGAGAAAACAGCCCGGACGCCTCATATCCTCATGGTCAGCGCGGAATGCTACCCTGCCGCCAAAGTCGGAGGACTGGCTGATGTCGTGGGGTCTCTACCCCGCTACCTCAACAAATCCGGACAAGCCAAATGTGCCGTCATCATCCCCGGATACCACAATCCCTGGCTGACGCAGCAGGAATACCGGGAAGCACATGCCGGAGCCTTCTATATGGGCGGCACCTATATTGAATACCGCATCTGCCATATCCTCAATGAGGAACTGGGGTATGACCTCTATGTAGCCGACATCCCCGGGAAATTTGACCGCCCGGGTGTCTATGGGGACCATGACCATCCCTTTTACAGGGACGAAGTAGAGCGAAATATAGCCTTCCAGCGCGCCGTGCTCCAATGGGTGCACCAATGGGAAGTTCTACCGGATGTCATGCATTGCCATGACCATCACACAGCGCTGATGCCCTTTATGATGACCCAGTGCCCCGAATACTGGAGACTAGGCATGACCCCTACAGTCCTGACCATTCACAATGCAGCCTACCAGGGTATGTTTGGATGGGACCGCCAGCACCTGCTCCCCGATTTTGCAAGGGATCGTTCCGGACTACTTGACTGGGGCCATGTCATCAATTCACTGGCCTGTGGGATCAAGTGCGCCTGGAGAGTGACTACAGTCTCCCAAAATTACCTTCGGGAACTCATGGAAACCTATGGATTTGGCCTCCAGTCACTGCTTCGAACAGAATGGCACAAATGCCGAGGCGTCATCAATGGCATCGATTATGATTACTGGAACCCAGCCTCTGATCCATATCTGAAGATCAAGCTCAAGAAGAATATCGACAAGTGGAAGAAAGACAATAAGCAAAGCCTGCTGACTGAGCTCAACATGCCGACAGATCTTCCACTCCATATTTTCATCGGCCGCATGGTCAACGACAAAGGGATTGACTTCCTCGCAGGACTGATCTATAAGTATATGATCTATCGCAGGGATGCCTGCTTTATCATCCTCGGCACCGGTGACGGACAGATCGAAGATCAATGCCGCATGCTCGAGCGCAACTTCGGACCCCATGTGCGATCACTCATCATGTACAACGAAGGTGTAGCACACCGGCTCTATGCTGCCGCTGACTTCCTCTGGATGCCATCCCGTACTGAACCCTGCGGGCTCAATCAAATGTATGCGATGCGCTATGGCACAGTACCTATCGCTCGTGCCACGGGTGGATTGCTAGATACGATTGAACCATTTGATGGTATAGAAGGTGATGGCTTCCTCTTCCGTGAACTGGAAGACTACCAGGGTATGTGGGGTATCGACAGCGGAAGCAGATTATACAGTATGCCAGAACTTCACTCGACCGTCAGGCAAAAAATAATGCACAAAGATCTCTCATGGGAGCACTCTGCTTCGAGATATCTTGATATATTTCATGAAATAATACCCGGCTAAACTCATGCGCAATCTAAACCGAGAAGTTCTCTGTGTAATCCTGGGCGGTGGCGCAGGCTCACGCCTGTACCCACTCACTGCACGCAGGTCAAAACCTGCTGTGCCCCTCGCAGGCAAATACAGACTCATCGATATCCCCATCTCCAATTGCCTCAATTCGGGATACAACAGGATCTTTGTCCTGACGCAATTCAATTCCGCTTCGCTCAACCGTCATATCAAGAACTGCTATCACTTTGATGCCTTTGGTCAGGGCTTTGTGGATATCCTCGCTGCAGAGCAGACGCCTACCAACAAAGACTGGTTCCAGGGCACAGCAGATGCAGTCCGCCAGGTCATGACCCGGCTTGATGAGTATGATTACAATTATGTACTCATCCTTTCCGGTGATCAATTATACCAGATGGACCTCGCTGCATTTATGCAACAGCATCTTGAAAAGGAATCCGAACTGACTATAGCTACTATCCCAGTAGTTGCTCATGAAGCTACCGGCTTTGGCGTCATGAAAGTCAACCAGGACAATGAGATCGAGAAATTTATCGAAAAACCATCCATGGATTTGCTCCCTGAATGGACATCAGAAGTACCTGAACGATACGCTGCCGAGCAAAAACACTTTCTGGCTTCGATGGGTATCTACCTCTTCAAGAAAGAGACCCTGAAGCAATTGTTTGCCCTCAATCCAAGCGAAGTAGATTTTGGCAAAGGCATTATTCCTTTTGCGATCAACAAGTTTTATAAAGTGCACAGCTACGCCTATGAGGGGTACTGGGAAGATATCGGAACCATCAGGTCCTTCTTTGAGGCTAACCTCGAACTGGCCATGCCCATGCCGAGATTTAACCTTTACGATGCGCACAATCCGGTGTTTACCCGTTCAAGGATGTTGTCCCCTTCCAAACTCCTTGGCACAAGCTGCACACATGTGCTGATCGGTGACGGTTGTATAATCAATGCACAGGAGATCACGCAGTCAGTGATTGGTATCCGGTCCAGGATTGGCAGAGGTTCCGTAGTCAGGAAAGTAGTCATGATGGGGATGGATATGTATGAAAACTATGAAGATGTAGTCTCCCATAAGATCATCCCTATGGGAATCGGGGAAGATTGCCATATTGAAAATGCAATCCTTGATATCAATTGCCGGATCGGTAATAATGTAGTGATCAGAGGAGGGACTCATCTCAAGGATATCGAGACTGAAACCTACTCCGTAGTCGATGGCATCATCGTACTTAAGAAATCTGTAGTCATCCCTGCCGGATCAAGAATCGGAGATGTGTGAACTGAGAATGATTAGTTTTACCGGCTATTTACTGTTATGAAACACATCATTGTCCCGGTCGACCTCTCCAGAAATTCAAAGGAAGCATTACGATATGCTTCCCATATCGCCTTGAAGGCAGGAGCTTCAATCACTATCGTCCATTGCTATAGCCTGCTCCTCAAAGCGGTCATCTATACCACCAAGAAAGGAGCCACTGAAAAAGATCCGGAAAAATGGATCCAGCGCAGGATTGAAAAAATCCATATCAAGCTTCCAGGTGTAGCAGTGGATTACAAGATCATCAAGGGCGATGTTGTAGACAACCTGCGAAGGCTGGTGGATACCTCTTCCGCAGATCTGGTGATCATGGGCTGCCAGGGTGCAGGAGAAAATGCCGATACCTTCCTTGGTTCGACCTCAGGGGCAATCATCAAGACCACCAATATCCCAGTCCTTGTGGTACCACCCCGTTTCAGGTTTAAAGGCATCGACAAGGTCGTTTTTGCCCTCAAAAACCCATTTGTACGGGACCAGGAGACGCTGGATCCGATCATCGATATCAGGAAAATCTTCAATCCACACATCCAACTACTTCACCTGGGAGCCGATCAGGAGCCCTCCCCCGAACAAAATATCAGTGTCCTACCATTGATTAATGCGGTCACCCGCTATGGCAATGATAATTTCAATGAGAGCATATTTGAGTATCTGAGCCAGTATCATGCTGATCTTCTATGTGTTATACGCCGAAAGAGAGGATTCCTGGAAAAGACTTTAGGCCCGACGCGCACCCCGGCTGATAAATTCAGCTCTGAGATCCCGGTCCTCGTCCTCGTAGGTGAGGAATACTAATCTATCCGTAGGCTGACGATCGCTCGTAGAAAGGTGTTTGGCGCTTTAGGAATACCATATACCTTTGCGCTTTCTTTTTATACAGGTAAACCAACACATGGAGCGTAATCATATAATTGGCTTTGTTCTCATTTTCGGACTTCTTTTAGTTTGGACGTTTGTCAATTCCCCTTCAAAGGAGCAGGCGGCCGCCATGAAGGAAAGGCAGGACAGCCTCAACAGGGTGGAAATACTCAAGGATTCAATTGCCCACCAGGCTGTAGAAGCTGAAAAAGCCATTGAACCCGCGGATTCTGCTACCCTCGCCAATAAATACGGCACATTCGCTTCAGCCACCACAGGCACTAATGAAACCGTAAAAATTGAAAACCAGTACTTTATTGTCGATTTCGATACCCGGGGAGGTAAAATCTCCAATGTCGAACTGAAGAATTACAAGAAAGTCATGGTCGATGACAAAAAGAAGGAGTATAAAATACCCCTCCACCTGCTGGCTGACCACAAGAACGTGTGGGATATCTCTATTCCTTCCCAGACAGGCGACATCCATACAGCTGATCTCAACTTTCAACCAACTGTCGAGGGTAAAACGATAACCCTGAGGGCAATAGGCCAGCAAGGCGAACAAATCGTCCAGCAATACACCCTTACGGACAATCCATATGAAGTTAAATACAACCTTAGCGTTGAAAATGCTTCCGGATTTCTCAATCCATCCTCAAAGGATGCCAAGCTGACCTGGACCAACTATCTGGATAAGATCGAGCGTAACAGCAATTTTGAAAAAACAATGGCGACAGTGTACTACAAAGAAGGTACCGAGTCTGTTGACTATTGTAATTGCCGGGCTGATGCCCAGGAAAAACTGGATACAAAGGCTGTCAAGTGGTTTTCGCATTCCAATCAGTTTTTCAACAGTACCCTTATTGCAGAGGAGTCCTTTACAGGAGGCCTGTTCGAAACTAAAATGCTGGATGTGACCGACGAGAGTCTCAAGAAGACTTCAGCCGTAGTTGGTATACCGCTAAAGCGCGATGGTACTGCAAGTTCGATGACCATGTATATCGGGCCAAACGATTTTGAAAACCTCCGCCACTATCATAAGTCACTTGAAGACATCATTCCTTTTGGCCGCAGCATATTCGGATCTATCAACCGGTGGGTCATCCGTCCGACGTTCAATTTCCTTATTGGCTTTATCGGCAGCAAAGGACTGGTTATCCTCTTACTGACGCTTCTCGTGAAACTCGCCCTCTTCCCATTGTCCTATAAGATGCTACAGAGCCAGGCGAAGATGTCTGCACTCAAGCCCTCTCTTGCCGGATTGCGTGAGAAGTACAAAGATGATATGCAGAAGCAGCAGATGGAGACGATGAAGGTATACCGTGAATATGGGGTCAATCCCCTCGGTGGTTGCTTTCCTGTATTACTTCAGATGCCGGTATGGTTTGCGCTTTATCGGTTCTTTCCAGCCTCCATAGAATTCAGGCAGGCTTCTTTCCTCTGGGCCACCGACCTTTCTTCGTATGATGTGTTCTTCAACCTTCCCTACGATATTCCATTCTTTGGAGGCCATGTCAGTATGCTGACCTTGTTGTGGGCGGCCAGTACAGTAGCCTATACGTATTACAATATGCAAAACATGGACATGTCCAACATGAACCCTGCCCTGAAATATATGCAGTACTTCATGCCATTGATGTTCCTTGTTTTCTTCAACAGCTATGCTTCAGGTCTTACCTTGTACCTGTTGTATTCCAACCTGCTCAATATCACCCAAACCCTTGGAGCGAAGAAATTCCTCTTTGATGAATCCAAGATCATGGAAGGGCTCAACAAGAATAAAGAGAAACCGAAAAAAGAAGGGGGATTCCAGGCACGTCTGGAGCAGGCTATGAAACAACAGCAGGCGCTGGCAGAGGCACGGAAGAATCAACCTGCTGCCAACCAACCAAAGAAAAAGAGCAAATAAGACCTCACCCGGGCTAATCGGCTCATAAGATGATAAAAAGCCATACGCATCAAGCAACCCCTGTAGGGGTGGTCGGCGCCGGCAGCTTTGGCCTGACCGTGGCACAGTTATTAGCCGTCGGAAATGATGTGCTGCTCTATGCAAGGGACCCTGAAGTCGTCAGGCGCATTAATGAAAGTCGTACACTGCTCGGAGTACAACTGGCACCCAGAATCACTGCCATTTCCTCTACCCAACAGTTGGCAGAATCTTGCGAGGTCATCTTCCCGGTCGTCCCATCTGATGACTTTAGAAATATGATGCGCAGCCTTGGGCCGCTATTGTCACCAAGGCATATCCTCATCCACGGCACCAAGGGACTGGATACCGTCAAGGTCAAAGATGTCATGTCATTTAGCGGAAAAATAAGCCGTGATGACGTATGCACCATGTCCAAGGTTATTACGCAGGAAAGCAACGTACTTCGTGTAGGCTGCCTCTCAGGCCCCAACCTGAGCAAAGAAATACTTGAAGGCCAGCCCACTGCAACCGTCATCGCCAGTGAATATGATGAAGTGGTAAAGATTGGGATTGAGGTACTGTCGAGCAAACGCATCTTTGTCTTTGGCTCATCAGATATCCTGGGTGCTGAGTTGGCTGGTGCGTTTAAAAACATCATCGCTGTTGGTTCCGGCTACCTTTCCGGAAAGGGCCTGGGCAAAAATGTTCAGGGGCTCTTCATCACCAGGGGGCTACATGAGATTGCATACTTTGGTGGCCTGCTCGGCGCTGACAAATCTGCGTTTCTGGGTACTGCCGGAATAGGCGACCTGATCGCTACGGCCACCAGTTCGAGTAGCCGAAATTTCAATTTTGGATTCCAACTAGGCCAAGGCAAACAACTACAGGAGGTTTTTGAAGGTTCTGAAGAACTTGCCGAAGGAGTCAGGACCCTCAAAATCGCCTATCTGCTGGCCAAGACAGAGAAGACCAGGCTCCCGATCATCGAAACACTATATAAAATTGTGTACGAAAACCTTCCCTTTGAGGTTGCGCTGGATTATCTGATGAGATATCCATATTCAAAAGACGTTTCAATCCACCTCTGATCCTGCCGGATCGTATATTTATTTGCCATCTTACGTCTAAAAACAGGGTTGAGGTGTCCATATCTATTTATTTTGCCACCAATACAGCCGTTAGGCTATATTTGAGACCATATTCTGACAGGTTATATGAAGATTTCACAACTACTAGGACTGGGGGCCACGACTGATCAAAAGAGCGTAGACTTTCTGGAAAATGCCATGGTCAAGCAGGCCCAGCCCGGATTTGACTATCTCAAGTTTAAACAGTCCATTGAGCAACTGGCCGGATTGAAGCTGGATGGCCCGACCTCGCTGAAATCTGCATTTGCCACAGCATCAACGATGGGGGTGACAAAAAGATTCCCTGCTTCAATCTGC
Organism: Candidatus Opimibacter iunctus; assembly: GCA_016716665.1. Classification (GTDB taxonomy): domain Bacteria; phylum Bacteroidota; class Bacteroidia; order Chitinophagales; family Saprospiraceae; genus Opimibacter; species Opimibacter iunctus. The sequence goes on from JADJVH010000001.1 coordinate 13,335, forward strand.
CCGTCACTACCTTACGATCCTAGGCGAGGAGAAGAAACAGTTTGACCAGGCCCTTACCAACCAGGTCCAGCAACGTATCGATTCGAAGAAAGAAGAATTGCTGAAATTGCAGGAACAGATCGAAGAGCACAAGCGACAGATCTCTAAACTTGAAAAACAGATCCTTGAATTCCAGGATAAAATAGCGCGTTCTGATGAGGAGGTAGTGGAAGCCAAGGCATCGATTGACCAGACCAAGAGTAAATTTGAAAATACATACCAGCAGTTTGTTTCTGCGATAGAAAAAGACATGACTGCAATTCAACAAAACCTATAATACACGATCCATGACAACTCCTGTGCAAGATTTCAGCGGCAACTTATCCAAACCAAAGTCCTTCTGGGGCAGACCTGAAGGTAAAACAGGCCTTTTCTTTATGCTGGCGGTCCTCGCTGGTCTGGGCTTTGTCCTGGTCAAGTATCTCCCGCAGATCGTCGCTTTTGCATCCTCACTCCTTGGCCTCGTTGTTACCCTGCTGGTGCTCGGTGCTATCATTTACATGGTGCTTGATCCTAAAGTGAGGACACTGGTTGGCTATATGTATAAGAGTGTGATGCGCAATATCACCAGTTGGTTTATCACCATTGATCCGATCGGCATCCTTAAGAATTATGTAGAAGACCTGCAGGATAATCTCAAGAAAATGGGTGAGCAGATCGGTATACTCCGTGGACAGATCCGCAAGTTGAAAACTATCCAGGAAGAAAATGACAAGGAGATTGACTACAACATGAAACTGGCTCAAAAGGCACGTGAACAGGGAGTTGAAAAACAAATGTTGCTCTCCAGCCGTAAAGCCGCGCGTCTGAAAGAATCCAATGAGAAATATGCTGTGCTCGAAAACAAGATGAACATCCTGTACCGGGTACTGACTAAAATGTATTCTAATTCTGAAATCCTGCTTGAAGACACTAAGGATCAGGTGAAATTGAAAGAAGAGGAACGCAAAGCAATCCGTGCAAGTCACAGCGCCATGAAATCTGCCATGAGTATTATTTCCGGCAATGCCGATAAGCGTGCGATGTTTGACCAGGCCCTCGAAGTCATTGCTGACGATGTAGCCCTGAAAGTAGGTGAGATGGAGCGCTTTATGGAAATGTCAAGCAGCTTTATGGATTCAGTAGACCTGCAAAACGGCGTCTTTGAAGATCAGGGCATGCAGATGCTTGAAGAGTGGGAGAAAAACAGCACCTTGCTCCTGATGGGAGGTACCAAGGAAGAAAAACTTGATATCAATGCTCCTCGCAAAGAGGCCCAATTGAGGCCTGAAGCCGGCAAGAGTGAGTATGACAACCTTTTTGAGTCATAATCAACACTCCTGTTAAAACAATCACTGGCCATACTGAAAAGATAGGGACCAGGCTGGGTAACATTCTTCAGTGAAAAACGGAAAAACCTCCGTGAAAGAGGCGGCAGATGCCTGCGCAACAAACTACACGGGAATAAGGAATGTTCTTCATTTTCATGCAGTTATCCTTTTATAGTTGTGCCCTGAACGAATATTAATGTCCCTGCTGCAATGAAACTTATCAGCCATTTTGGTTGTTTGGTGCACGACTGCAGGAGTCGTAATTGTCTGTCGGGCAACCATCTGTCCGGAATAAATTGACTTTGTACAGTAATGCCCATTACCTTTGCCGGACAAACAACCTGAATAGCCCCGGTCACAGAAAAAAACTGAAAACCCAAATCTTTTTACTTTTGCGCCCTCATACTGTGAGGTAAACTACTTCACCTAACACCTTTTTATGGCAAAAAACCTATTGATCGTTGAGTCCCCGGCCAAAGCCAAGACCATCGAAAAATTCCTTGGCAAGGACTTTAAAGTCAAATCCAGTTACGGACACATCCGGGACCTGGAGAAAGGAAATGGTGCAATAGATATCGCCAATGGCTTTGTGCCAAAGTATATCATCTCCCCTGAAAAAAAGAAAACGGTCAAGGATCTGAAGGATGCTGCGAAGAGTGCAGATGAGATCTGGCTCGCGACGGACGAAGACCGCGAAGGAGAAGCCATCTCATGGCACCTGTGCGAAGTGCTCGGGCTTGATCCTGCACATACCAAACGCATTGTATTCCGGGAGATCACCAAGCCCGCTATACAGCGCGCTATCAAAGAACCTCGTACCGTTGACCTCAACCTCGTCAATGCGCAGCAAGCAAGACGTGTACTTGATCGCCTGGTTGGATTTGAATTGTCCGAAACCCTGTGGAGGAAAATCAAAGGTAAACTCTCTGCAGGCCGTGTGCAATCTGTAGCTGTGCGCCTTGTAGCGGAGCGTGAACGAGAAATAAACGCTTTTACAGCGGAAGCATTTTTCAAAATCCAGGCCACCTTTAAAGTAAAGGATGACTCCGGTAAAATCTATGACCTCAAGGCCGAACTGCCTGAAAAGATTGATACCAAACCTGCAGCCAGGAAATGGATTGAAGCATGCGTTGGTGCGAAATTTAAAGTAGATAATATAGATGTCAAGCCTGCCACGCGCAAGCCTGCCCCACCCTTTACGACCTCGACTCTTCAGCAGGAAGCCAGCCGGAAATTAGGATTCAATGTTAAGCGGACTATGTCTGCCGCGCAGAAACTGTATGAATCCGGTTATATCAGCTACATGCGTACGGACAGTACCAGCCTGAGCGAAACGGCCCAGCAAGCTATCCTCGCGCAGATCAGCAAGGAGTTTGGAGACAAATACGCCCAGCCAAGACAATACGCTTCCAAGTCAGCCAATGCACAGGAGGCACACGAAGCCATCAGGCCTTCCTATCCTGAAAACCCGACCATTTCAGATGGTGACAGGGATATGGAAAGGTTATATGACCTCATCTGGAAACGCGCTGTGGCTTCACAAATGGCTGATGCAAAACTTGAGCGCACCCAGGTGAGCATTTCTGTTTCAGCGCATCCCGGTGAATTTCTCATGGCTAAAGGAGAGGTCATCAAATTTGATGGTTTCCTCAAGCTCTATATCGAAAATCTTGATGACGAACCGGAAGAAGAAGGCACTGCCATACTCCCTCCGCTAAAAGAGGGACAGCCGCTAGACCTCAATGAGATGAATGGCACTGAGCGTTACAGCAAGCCACCTGCAAGATATACTGAAGCAGGCTTGGTCAAGAAACTTGAAGAGCTCGGCATCGGCCGCCCTTCTACCTATGCTCCTACCATCAGTAAGATCATGGAGGAAGACCGCGGCTATGTCATCAGGGAAAACAGGCCGGGCGTAGAGAGAGCTTATGCTGTCATCACCCTGTCAGGCAAAGAAGTCAAAGAAGTCACGAAGACAGAGATTACAGGTGCGATCTCCAACAGGTTAGTGCCAACAGATATGGGGTTGCTCGTCACTGATTTCCTCAATGAAAATTTTGGGACGGTGATGGACTACAATTTCACCGCGGATATTGAAAAGCAATTTGACATCATCGCAGAAGGCAACCTTGTCTGGAATAAAATGATAGCGGACTTCTACGGTCCGTTTCACCAGACCGTTGAAGACACCCTTGAAGCAGCAGGTCGTGTGCGGGGCCGGAGGGATCTTGGTATTGATCCTGATTCAGGCCAGACAATCCTTACCCAGATGACCCGTTTTGGCCCGGTGGTGCAGATAGGTACCAGGGAGGAGATGGGTGAAGACGAAAAGCCACAGTTCGCCAACCTGCGTCCGGGACAATCTATAGAAACCATTACACTCGAAGAGGCAAAAGAACTCTTTAAACTTCCAAAGACACTCAGTCCATACAAAGACAAAGAAGTGTTGATCGGTGTAGGCCGCTTTGGTCCATACGTCAAGCATGGGGAGAGCTTTATCTCCATACCAAAGGGCGAAGATCCGCTGGAGATCACCCAGGAACGCGCACAGGAAATCATCGATGCCAAGATCCATGAAGACCGTCCTGTCGCTACATACAAGGGACAACCGGTGACAAAAGGGAAAGGACGTTTTGGGCCTTTCATCAAGTGGGAAGGTGTCTTTGTAAACATCCCGAAGAAATACGACCCGGATCACCTGACTGAAAACGAGATCTACGAATTGCTTGCTGCCAAACTTGAAAAAGAAGCTAACCGCTATATCCAGCAATGGGACAAGGAGAAGATCACTATTGAAAACGGACGGTGGGGACCTTTCATCCGCAAAGGAAAGAAGGCCATCAATATCCCGAAGGTAGATGGTGAACGGCTTTCAGCAGAAGTAGCCACACTCCTCACTCTGGAAGAAGTCAAGGAAATCATTGAGGGCACTATACCGGATTCTGTCAAAAAGAAAATGGGACTGGCCTAGATTTCCGGTGTCGGAGTCAGATCAAGTGGAAGTGAAATATCAGGTGTCTTAGCTGCAAAAAAATCGTGCAGGCAGTCTCCTATCTTAACCAGTTGCAATACTTGTTCACCTGGTAGTACCACATTGTGTACATAGAGGATCATCAGGTAGTTGAGCCCTTCAAGGCTATAGAAATCCTGCTGGTCAAAAAAGCGAATCATCTCCGGATTGTTGAAATGATGGCGGATATAATCCTCATCAGCTCCGCGCAGCAGGTAGTGCTGGCTGAATTCAGGGTATTCAATAAAATCAATATCCTGCATGCCAAAATACGTACCTATACGATGATACCATTTCTCAGGCACCATCACAAAGTGTGGAAGCGCAATCGCTTTGGAATACCGGAAATAAACAGTCTGCCGGTAAGTCACACTTGACTTGCCTGTAGAAATTGTGTAAGAATAATCAAAGGCACTCGTAAACTCCAGTTCGTTGCGGTCATCAATGATCAATGGTGTCAGCTTTTTATTACCCCCTTCCTTAAAGAGTTTAAAATCAAGCAGCCACTTGATCATCCCGAATTCATCCGCAGGTTTGAATGACCACCTCAATGCCTTCGCACAGGCATTGAACTCTTCCATCCGCTGATCTGTCTTATATCTTGCCATAATTAGTATTTCGAAGATCTGAAATAATATCCGTTGCAGCAGCTTCTGCCCCACCTCCTGAAGTAAGAAGCCCTGATAGCTGGTGATATGTTTCCCGCATTGTACCCGACACTTCAGGGTTCAAAATACGTGTCAATTCTTCTTTCATCTTTACAGGATTACAATCCGCCTGGATCAACTCAGGCACTAACAACCTATCCATAATCAGGTTGACCAGTGAAATAAACCTGACTTTGATCAGGCGTTTGGCAATGCGATATGAAATCGGACTGCCTTTATAGACGACAATCTGGGGCACACCAAGAAGCGCGGTTTCGAGCGTTGCAGTCCCTGAGGTAACGATTGCGGCCTCACTGGTCCGCAACACCTTCTTCATGTCCGCAATCACAATCTCAACATTTGAAATTCCTGACAGGAAATGTTCGTAGAGGGTGACAGGAAGATGAGGAACCGCAGCCACTATAAATGAATAGTCCGGCATGAGGCGAATCAACCCTGCCATCTCCGGAAGGATTCTTTCTACCTCATGCCTTCTGCTTCCTGGAAGCAATCCGATTCTCTTTTGAGCAGGTGCATAATTGAAATCACCTGACTTACTGATGTCAACAGCCAGCGGATGTCCGATATACATGACCTCCATGCCGTATTGCCTGTAGAAGTCCTTTTCAAACGGAAGGATCACATACACCTTTCGCACTGCCTTCTTGATGCCATGCACTCGTGATGTATGCCATGCCCACAACTGGGGAGAGATATAGTAATAGACAGGGATCTGATGTTTGTGAGCCCACTTTGCCATCCGGAGATTGAAGCCGGGATAATCTACAAGTATCAGCGCATCCGGAGCCAGTTGAAGAATCTCAGCCTTGCATTTCTTGAAATTCCTGAGAATGTCCGGCAAGTGCTTAACTACCTCTGAAAATCCCATGTAAGCAAGCTCACGGTAATGCCTGGTCACCTTGACCCCAAGATCGCTCATCGCTTCACCACCCCACCCTGTAATCTCCGCTGAGGGGTCATGACGAAATAGGGCCTCGCACAACAGTGCCGCCTGCTTGTCCCCACTGGCCTCCCCGGCCAGCACGAAATATTTCAAAACTTCAGGATTTTGATTCCGAATATAAAAAACCAAACCCCCACCAGGAGCATGCTGGCAATCAGCAATCCTCTGATCGTTTCATGGCGAAAATGTGATTTCCGATAGGACTGCATCACCACCAGATTGGTACAAATAGAGATGAGCGCCAATGTCCTCGTGCGAAAATCATCGGCGAAACCAACATCACTGAACACACCAAGTTTATCAAGCAATGTATATATCAGCAAGAGGACACCATACACCACAGCAGGGAACAACAGGCCAAAGCCAATCCCAAGCCAGACTGAATCTTTTTTTACATCAGGTATCATACTCCGGGATTTATGTCTTCGAGTGATTTCAATATCGGAATCGCGCGGTGATGGGTCAGATCATGCGAAGACGGAACGATTGAAATAAACCCTTCTCTCAATGCATTGATATCTGTACCAGGCCCTGTATCCCTGGTGGCGAAATTACCGGTCAGCCAATAAAATTTTTGTCCCCGAGGATCAACCCCTTCGACAAATTCTTCTTCCCAGCGGCCTTCTGCCTGCATACTTTCATTCCCCGGATAGGTCCAAGACTCGGATGAGGAATGTTGACATTCAGCAATTTGGAATCAGTGAGCCCATTACTCAATACATGCTCCATGATGGATTTGATCCATGGTGTTGCGGGCCCAAAGTTTGCATCCATTGCATAATCCTCCAGGCTGAATCCTATCGAATCTATTCCTTCAATAGATGCTTCCATGGCTGCAGACATAGTGCCTGAATAAAGGATATTGATCGAAGCATTTGATCCGTGATTGATCCCGGATACACAGAGATCTATCCTTCTGTTTTTGAGCAATATGTTTTTGGCGAGCTTGACACAATCCACAGGTGTACCCGAACATTCATAGGCTTCAATACCGTCAAATACATCTACCTGGTTGAGCCGGATAGGATCTGCGAGGGTCACTGCGTGGCCTTTGGCGGACTGTGGAGAATTTGGGGCGACAACAATCACTTCACCCATGTGCCTGGCAATCCCGACAAGCCTGCTGATGCCAGGTGCGAACATGCCATCGTCATTGGTGACTAGGATAAGTGGCTTGTTGTTTTTACTCATTGCTCAAAAAAAATTGGATGCAATCGTTATAAATGGATGACCTCACCATAAGCTGCGGCGGCAGCTTCCATGATGGCTTCACTCATCGTCGGATGAGGGTGTACTGTCTTGATGATTTCCATGCCTGTAGATTCCAGCTTGCGTGCAAGTACGATCTCCGCTATCATATCCGTCACACCATGTCCGATCATGTGGGCGCCGAGGACTTCTCCATACTTGGCATCAAAGATCAACTTGACAAATCCTTCAGGATGTCCGGCTGCTTTAGCTTTACCACTGGCTGAAAATGGGAACTTACCTATTTTTAGTTCAAACCCTGCAGCCTTAGCCTGGTCCTCTGTCATACCCACAGATGCAATCTCTGGCTGGGCATACGAACAGGATGGGATATTACCGTAATCCAAAGGTTGAGGATGGTGTCCTGCAATCTTTTCGACACAAATGATTCCTTCAGCAGAAGCTACGTGTGCCAGTGCAGGACCTTCTGTAATGTCACCTATAGCATAGATACCGGCGACGTTGGTCTCATACCATTGATTGACGACTACCTTGCCTTTGTCTGTCTTGATCCCCAGCGTTTCTAACCCGATATTTTCAATATTTGAAGCGACACCTGCTGCTGATAGCACAAGGTCACAAGTGATTTCTTTTACCTCACCTGTCTTTCGGTCTTTAGCCGTAACGACGATGGATTTGCCAGAGGTATCAACTTTCTCAACTGCAGTGTTACCGAGTACATCGATACCACTCCTTGTAAATTGCCTCTTCAGTTCTTTTGAAATTTCTGGATCCTCGCGGGGTACCAGGCCTTGCTCGAGAAATTCTATCACAGTGACCTTTGTCCCCATGGCGTTGTAGAAATAGGCAAACTCAACACCTATTGCTCCCGCACCGATGACCACGAGTGACTGAGGCAGTTTGTCAGGAACCATAGCCTTGCGGTATTCAATAACCTTAACACCATCAATTGGAATATTTGGCAATGCCTTTGCGCGGGCTCCCGTAGCCAGGATGATATGATCTGCTTCGTAGGAAGTCACGGCGCCTTTGTCATCTGTCACATCCACTTTCTTGCCTCTGGCAAGCTTGCCTGTGCCCATGATCACATCGATCTTGTTTTTCTTCATCAGAAACTGGACCCCTTTACTCATCCCTTCTGCCACATCACGGGACCTTTTGACCACGGCAGACAAGTCTGCAGCAGCATCCTTGACCGTAATTCCATAATCCTTGGCATGCCCCAGATAATTGAATACCTCTGCGCTCTTCAGCAAGGCTTTAGTAGGGATGCATCCCCAGTTGAGGCAGATACCTCCAAGGGATTCTTTTTCCACAACGGCCGTCTTGAGGCCCAATTGACTGGCGCGGATCGCTGCAACGTATCCTCCCGGGCCACTTCCTACCACGATAACGTTATATTTCATGATGATGTGTTTGGTTTGTATTCAGTTTGAGGCGCAAATATAGGGAGCTAAACGTCAGTGACGGGCCCCACCTCCGGGGAATCTAAATTCTCCTTACATTTGCTGACTTTCGTTTCACATGGGGTGCCTTAAATTTCAGGCTGAGATCAAACCCATCGAACCTGTCCGGGTAATGCCGGAAAGGGAAAGGCTGAACAATGAAACCACTTACTGCTAAGTTATTAAGCCATATGAATCTACCCCGTAGACTTCGTTTCCTATTCGTCTTGGGCTGTGCTTGTGTGACACAGTTCCTTTACGGCCAATACTACATCCTCGGCCGCGGGCTGGATGATGCCGAGCAGCCTTATGCTCATGCTACGGCTGAATTGCGCGGGACAGACTATTCCAGTCAGCAGATTTGCACTGAACAGGGTGTATTTAAATTCGAAAACCTAAAGTCGGGCTCGTATGAACTGGTGGTGATTACCGCCTATGGGATCAGAAGGAAGAAAATTGAATTGAGAGGGAGCATTGACATCACCCTACATATCCCGCGAAATATCAAGATCGATGAAATCAGTGTTGTAGCCGGGCAAGCCGGTGACAGAGAACCTGTCACACATGAAAACGTTACAGCTACCGAATTAAAACAAAAAGATTTCGCGCAGGATATGCCCTACCTGCTTGAAGGGACACCATCACTCGTAGCCACTTCGGATGCCGGTCAGGGTATCGGCTATTCAGGACTTCGAATCAGGGGTACTGACCCAACACGTATCAATGTTACTTTAAACGGCATTCCGGTCAATGATGCCGAATCTCACAATGTGTTTTGGGTAGACTTGCCGGATCTGGCGAGTTCTACGACCAACATACAGGTGCAGCGCGGGCTGGGCTGGAGTCAGCCAGGGGTTGGAGATCTAGGGGGCGGAATCCATATCAATACACTTGGATTCAATTATGAGCCTTATGGAAACCTGAAATTGAGTGGTGGCAGTTTTGATACGCGGAGAGTCACATTGGCAGGTGGCTCAGGACTGATCAATGGCCGGTTTACTGTGGATGGGCGCGCAAGCTATATTTCATCAGATGGCTATATTGACAGGGCTGACAGCAGGTTGTATTCGTTTTATGGTTCAGGTGGCTATCATCACGACCAGACAAATATTAGACTGGTGTATGCCCTCGGTGATGAGCTGACCTACCAGGCCTGGAATGGCGTTCCTGAGCAGTATATCAATGATCCTGAACTGAGGACCTTCAATACTGCCGGGACTGAAAAAACAGGTGAACCGTACGACAATGAAGTGGATGATTATCGCCAAAGCCATATGCAATTCCACTTTGACCAGGCGATCACGCCATTTGCGCGCTGGAACACAGCCTTACACTATACCCATGGATCAGGTTTTTTCGAACAATACAAAGCTGACCAGGTGCTCAGTAACTATGGCATCTTAGGTTACTCCCTGACCTCAGATCTTGTGAGGCAGCTCTGGCTGGACAATGATTATTATGGCTTTATTTCCACCCTTCATATTGGCACCCCTGGCGAGCGCTATTTTGTCGCAGGTGGTGGATGGAACAGGTATAAAGGGGATCACTTTGGAAAAGTGATATGGACTGAATCACCTGCTCCGGATGAATACCCGGAGCCCTATTACCAGGATGATGCCGTCAAGACGGACTGGAATGTATTCGCCCGGAGTAATAATAAAATCACAGATCATCTTGATTTTACCTTCGATTTCCAGGGCCGGTGGATCAGGTATGCCTTTGAGGGTCCGGATGATCAGGGAGTCCCTGTCCCGCAAGAGGTGAGTTTGAAATTCTTTAATCCTAAACTTGGCTTCAGTTACACATTTGGAAAGTCGGGCTCCATATATGGGCTGACCGGAATTATCAATAAGGAGCCTAACCGTGATGATTATACTCAATCCACACCCTTGAGCCGCCCGGATCCCGAACGATTATGGGATAGTGAAATAGGATACCGCTATCAGCGTCCGGCATTCAGCCTTGAAATCGTCGGGTACGCCATGCAATACAAAGACCACCTGGTGCCGACCGGCCGCCTCAATGATGTAGGCGCCTACACACGCGTCAATGTTGACCGCAGTCACCGTTTCGGCCTTGAGACTTCTGCCACTATAAATCCTGATGACCAATTGAGTATAGAAGCCTCGTTGACGTTCAGTAGTAACAAGATTAAGTCCTTCAATGAATACATAGACAACTGGGCAACAGGAGAACAGGAAGTAGTAGCCTGGGAAAATACTGACCTTGCCTTTTCACCAGACCTGCTGGCTAACCTTCAGGCGAAGTACACCATACTTTCAAACCTTAAATATGAACTCTCTGTGGATGCCGGGGGCAGATATATAGGTAAGCAGTATGCTGACAATACGTCCCGGGAGGCCTCTTCCCTCGATCCCTATATCGTGGCGGACGCAGGAATCCACTGGACATGGTTCCGGAAAGAGAGTAAAGAATTGAAAGTTGGATTGCTGTTGAAAAATGCCCTGAATGAATCGTATGAATCAAACGGATGGATATACCGGTTCAGGTCTGAGGGATATGATCCAACACCGGATGATCCTTATGCCGGTGCTGAAGGAGGTGGGTTATATCATCAGAAAGGATACTTCCCGCAGGCAGGGAGATATCTTTTGGCCCAGATGTCTGTCAGTTTCTGATCAATAATTCCAGGTAAACCCAATCCTGTAGGTGAATGGCAACCTGCTCAATTCTGCATTGTCCAGAATATTGTAGTGGAAAGAGATGAATGAACTAAAAGGATATCCACTGGATAATCCGGCTCCGACATAGAGGTAGTGTTCCGCATTGACTACTGTTTCAATCTTTGTCCCATCATCATTCAATATGAGATTACCGAATTCGTCAATTGCTTCCCTGGAGACGTATGACCGTTCAAACTCGGCCTGAAGGAAAATACCCTGCATAAAGGGAGTTGCATTTTCTGTCTTGAGCAGGGGCTTGATGCGGCCAAAAATAGTCGGCCCCCAGTCAAAGGAAGTGTATGTCAGGTAGTCTGTTGCGGAGACCTGGTACTTGGCATGGTAGTAATTCATCTTCATCATAAAGCCGGCTGCGAGACCGTCCTGGAACCTGTAGGCAACATTAGGATCCAAACCTATATTGACAGCACTTCCCGAAAAGCCAATATTGCCGAGATTGACACCATATCCCCATTTTGAAGGTTCAGATTCCTTCTTCACGGCTCCGGATTTGGGATCGGAGGATTTGGAATCACCGGATTTTGTAGTCCCGGACTTAGTTTCCTCGGTACCGGGTTTGACAAACTTCTTGTGTCCTGAGGTCTGGGCATCAAGCGCTGTCAACGACCCTGCAAGCATAAGGGCGGCGAAGAATGTTCTATAGAATACCTTCATCTTGAAATTTTGTTTTGTCAAACTTTGTTAAACACTAGCAAATAGATCACTTTTTTCGCTAATACAGAAATAGAAAACGTATAATTTATGTAATTTGCGGCCCAATCCCCACCACCTTTTAGCTATTAACCACAGGAATTAACGATTCTGATCATTCATTTGTTTTCAGACAAACCTTGCGAGGCATGAACAATAAAGTATTGAGTACACCAACCATTCTCTTTTTCCTTCTTTTCCAGTGTTTTATTTCTAATGGCCAGGAAACTATCCGGTTTCGGACACAAAGGGCCTCCGCTGAAGAAGCTACACTCCTGGATCAGCAATTTAAAGCCTACACCCTGGCTACCCTGAGTACGGAAGAAACTACCACCATACTCCGGTCGAAGGACTATTTCCCTGATCTGAATCTCGAGTTCAATGATCAAACCTTCAACTTCAACCTGAGCGCCATTGACCTTCGGGGCCCGGAATACAAGCTCAGGGCCTGGAATGGTACTGAAGCAGTCGAACTGCCCCGCTCCCCCAACAAGACCTATGCAGGATATACCCGCGATGGCCACTATGATGTCAGGATCACCGCAGATGAGGATTTCTTCAATGCCATGATCGTACAAGGCAATGACGAATTGTATATAGAGCCTTCGAGAAACATCATCACCGGCGCACCAAGAAATCAATTTGTCATCTATTGGGGTAAAGACAATCTTAAAAAGCTTGGACGAGATGGTTGCGGAGTCAAAGATTCCCAGATCTCTTACAATAGCCCGGAGGATGAAAACCACGATGCGCCATCTGAGCAAAATTCGAATCGTGCCTGTAAAGTAGTACAGATCGCCCTGGCTGATGACATCTTGATGTATAACAAGTATGGCAGTGTGCCTGATGTAGAGGACCACAATATGGCGGTCATCAATAATGTGCTGACCAACTACGATTTTGAGTTTAATGATGACCTGCAGTTTAACGTAGTCGAAATCTATGTGGCTACATCACAAGGGACTGACCCATGGAGTAACAGCACTGACATCTATACTATCCTTGATGAATTTACAAACTGGGGGCCAGGTGGATTTTCAAACACCCACGACGTAGCCAGCCTCTGGAGTTCCCGCAATTTTGACGGTGATGTAATCGGCCTTGCCTGGGTCGGTGCCGTTTGCACAAGTGTCCGGTACAACGTATTGGAAGATTTCAGTACAAACGCCAATCTGCTAAGAGTACTCCAGGCACATGAAATGGGGCACAACTTCGATGCCAACCATGATGCGCCTAATTCAAATACAATTATGGCACCTGCAGTTCAAAACACCAATAACTGGTCAGCTGCCTCCATCACTGATATCAACAATTATATCGCATCTATCAGTTGCCTCGGCCCATGCGGAGCTCCCCAGGCACCAGTTGCAGATTTCACTTCGGATATCACAGACGGCTGTACACCAATGGTTGTGCACTATGACGATCTGAGCCTGAACAATCCTACATCCTGGGCATGGACATTCGAAGGAGGTTCACCCGCAACAAGTACAAATCAGAATCCAACAGTCACCTACAACAACGCCGGAACCTTCAATGTATCCCTGACGGTTTCCAATAACCAGGGCAACAATACCAAGACTGTCAATAACTATATTACAGTACTCGAAGCCCCTCTTGCTGACTTTACCTACACCATCAATCAATTGACTGTAGACTTCGAAAACCTCAGCAGCAATGCCACCAATTATGCATGGACTTTTGGTGATGGGGGTACTTCAAACCTTACCAATCCGATACATACCTATGCCGAAGATGGGATTTATACAGTGACCCTCACCGCGAGTAATTCCTGTGGATCTGATGTTTTTGTACAAATCATCGAGATCATTACCTTGCCACTGGCAGACTTTTTTGCTGACCTCACAGAAGGTTGTGACCCTATAGAAGTAAACTTTGTCAACTTATCTTCCTCCAATTCAGAATCGTTCAGTTGGTCCTTTCCTGGTGGTTCACCACCTACTTCCACTGCCTTTGAGCCTACCATTGTCTACGAAACACCAGGCACCTTCAATGTGAAGCTCACGGTTAGCAACGAAGCAGGTGACAATACGTATACCATTACAAATTACATTACTGTACTTCCACAGCCTGTTGCTGAATTCAGCTATACCGCAAATGGCGTGCAAGTCACGTTCAGCTCCATTGGGAGCATGGGAGACACCTATGAGTGGGAATTTGGTGACGGACAGACAAGCACAAGTCCAAATCCTGTGCATACCTATGCAACCAGCGGTACTTACCAGGTGATCCTGACCGTAACGAACTCCTGTGGTAGCGATGTTTTACAACAAACTGTAACTGTAACAGGAGCACCATTAGCTCAGTTCGTATCAAGCACTCAAACCGGATGCAGCCCGCTAGTGGTGCAATTTACCAATCAATCAGGAGGTAACCCTACTTCATTTAGCTGGGTATTTCAAGGAGGTACGCCATCCACGAGTTCACAACAAAATCCTGTTGTGACCTATAACACCCTGGAGTTTTTGATGTAACCCTTACGGTCACCAATCCGGCTGGCAGTGATGATGTCTTCCTGAATGATTATATCACCGTGTCTCCAGCTACAAATAGTAACTTCTCCTCTGTTGTTAATGGTTCGCAGGTAAATTTCACAAATCAATCAACGAATTCTACAGGTTCTGCCTGGACTTTTGGTGACGGATTTGGCAGCACTGAGACCAACCCTATCCACAATTATATAACAGATGGAGTATATACTGTAACCCTGATTTCAACCGGGGTTTGTGGCAATGATACCACCACTTCTCAAGTGAACATACAGACTCCACCACAGGCAGGATTTTCTTATCAGCAAACCGGCGATTGCACACCTGTGAGTGTGCTGTTCAACAATCAGAGCAGTGAGAACGCCACATCATTTGCATGGTCCTTTCCCGGAGGTAATCCATCCTCTTCAAATCAAGAGAACCCTACTGTTTCTTATACCAATGCCGGCACATTTGATGTCATGCTGATTGCATACTCTGCAATTGGCTCAGATACTATGTCCTGGCCAGGGTTGCTGGTGATAGGCGCCGCTCCTGAT
Source organism: Candidatus Opimibacter iunctus (assembly GCA_016716665.1). GTDB lineage: Bacteria > Bacteroidota > Bacteroidia > Chitinophagales > Saprospiraceae > Opimibacter > Opimibacter iunctus. The sequence goes on from JADJVH010000001.1 coordinate 28,400, forward strand.
GCGACATTCCTATTGTCGACAGATCAGACGACAGTTACATTTGACAATCAAAGCATTGGAGCAGAAAGTTACTTCTGGCAGTTTGGCGATGGTCAGACATCTACAGATCCTTCTCCGGTCCATACGTACAGTTCATTCGGCACTTATACTGTAAGCCTTATCGCTACTAATACCTGTGGCAGTGATACTACTGAAATTGTGATAGAATTGTCTACAGTGCCTAACGCCTTCTTTGGTTATAGTGCACACACCGGTTGCTCCCCTTTTGAAGTCAATTTTATCGATCAATCGCAAAACAATCCGACTTCATGGGAATGGGTCTTTGAAGGTGGCAATCCTGCTACATCTACAGAACAGAATCCAACTGTCGTCTATTCTATTCCTGGCACCTACTCCGTATCATTGCAGGCTACGAATGGACAAGGGACTGATGTGCTCCTCCTTGATGGCCTTATCCAGGTAGGTGGTACACCTGATGCAACATTCGCACATGTACAGACCGATAACATTGTATCGCTTGAATACCAGGGATTGGATTATGACAGTCTCAGATGGTCATTTGGTGACGGACGTACAGATACAAGCCTGAATCCTACCGTGGAGTACAATACTTCAGGCCAATACCTGATATCCCTTATCGTGTATAATGCATGCGGCTCAGATACTTCAGAGGTATGGGTCACTATCAACATCACGGCAACGGGCAATGCCGGATTGAATCCTTCAGGCTGGCAGATCAGGCCAAGTCCATTTAAAGATGATTTTACACTCTATGGTGTACCACTCACTGCCGGGACGGTTACTGTTTCCATGATGGATATTCATGGCAAATTGATTTCTCATGAAGACCTTACCTACCAGGCAGGTGCAACCTCAAAAGTGTTTAAAGAAGATCATCTTCCACAGGGGCTCATCCTTGTGGTCATCCAGGATAAAAACAACCGGACGGTGCTGAAAGCCCTGCATCAATAGGCAGTAGGCAATTGGCAGTTAAAAAAAGTCGGCAAGTATTTTTACAAAATACTTGCCGACTTTTTTGCTTTTAATCTGCTGCTAACCTCCCTTTTGCTTTACCTGCTTATACCCTGCCTTGACCAGATAATCCATGACTTTCTTAACATGGTCACCCTGGATGATGAGTTCGCCTTCCTTGAGACTTCCTCCTGCAGAGCAAAGAGATTTTAGTTTTGAGAGCAACTGTTCCATCGCAGCATCGGGCCCTTCGTGTCCTTGTATGAGTGTCACCTGCTTGCCACCACGATGCTTTTTGTCGCGGGAAATATAGAGTTTCATCTGAGCCTTTTCTTTATCAGAAATCACCTCTTGGGGCTTCTCCTCTTTCTTTTCATTTGAATCAGGAACGTAGGGCTCCATGTCCGGAAAAAGATTTTTGAGCTGCTGGAGATCTTTGAGTGGGTCGGGCTTCATAGTCCAAAAATAGTGAACCTACAGTTAGTGTAAGACGGTGAGACAGTAAGAAAGTAAGAAAGTAAGAAAGTAAGAAGTGTGGGTTTGGAGGTACGGGTCAGATGAAGAGTCACGATTACTCTTTAGTCGAATACTCATTTGCTCCCTCTTTCAGGGGGTTGGGGGGTTGGAAAATCACTTCGCCCTGATTATCATATCCAATACAAGCAAACTCAATTCATTTGAACCCAATGCTCCATTTGAAATCACCACAACGCCCTTCTCCTTTTCAGGCAAAAATGCAATACTGACCTGGTGTCCCCCGGTACGACCGGTATGGTAAAAAATCAATTCATTCCGGGACTGGATAATGAACCAACCGTCAAGGACCATATACTCCCCGGCTTTGGCTAATGCCTTCAATTCCCTTTTTAAAGAGGGTGTCAATGGTGGCGCATCCAATATCAATTGTGGCCAAATCAATCTCATAATCTTCAGCAGATCGCTCATGCTTGACTTTAAACCCATTGACGGTAGCAATGCATCAAAATGCCAGGGAGGCTGCACTCTTCCATCCAGGCCATGGCCTTGTGCAATCTGCCCGTCAGCAAATGTCCAACCCGTATTCCTCAAACCATATGGATCTATGAACCTGTGATGCGCAAAAGAATCAATGCCACCTACTTTTTGAAAAAGCCAGGAAAGCAGGCTATAAGCCATTTGACTATAGCTATACTCCCCTGGAATGGGTTCCATTTCACCAAGGTCATTGGAAAGACGGGTCAAATCATAATCAGCATAAGGATCTTCGATCTTTGATTCCGATTCTCCAAAGCCTTTACCAACTCTGGGTAATCCGCTTCGATGAGCTACCACTTGATCTACCGTCAGATTGGACCAATTATCTTCACATAAGCTATCAGGTAAAAAACGGCACACGCTGACATCCCTACTCCAACCCAGCGAGTCTAATGCCATGCATGTGAGCCAGGCTACGATTGGCTTGGTCAGGCTTCCGAGTTCATAGATAGAATCCGTACTCAGCTTTTCACCATATGAACACACATAGACGCTATCGCCATCCATTACTCCTACCAAAACACCCGGAACGACACTAAAATCAATATTGGCTTCATGCCTGATGATCTCTCCAATCTCTCGTTGCAATTGGGCTACCTGGCCGTCCAACGCCTGGAGGCCAAGGATGGAACACAACAACAAGAACCAAATTCTGTAATACCCTCGCATGGGAATATATTGAAGAACGAAATTCATAAACATTGACATGCAATTTAGGTTCTTTGGTATCTTTCTTACAATATCCGCAACATGACCTCAGAGATTCTTGCTTCCAAACCAACAAAGTTGTTCATCTTCCTAGGCGGTTTTTTTATTGCCAATGCCATGCTGGCAGAATTTATCGGCATCAAGATTTTCTCTCTTGAAAAGCTCTTTGGCTTTTCGCCTTTGTCCATGACCTTCTTTGGTGTCCACGACCTCGGCTTCAACCTGACTGCAGGGGTTATCCTCTGGCCGGTCGTATTTATCATGACGGATATCATCAATGAGTACTTTGGCAGCAAAGGAGTACGCTTCCTATCCTGGCTTACTGTCGGCCTGATCGTCTATGCCTTCCTGATGGCTTTCCTGGCTATCCAGACACCTCCCAATGATTGGTGGCAGTCTATCAGCGGCGTGAGAGAAGATCCAGCCAATAGCCTGCCCGACATGAACCTGGCCTTCTCACGCATATTCGGACAGGGCCTGTGGATCATAGCCGGTTCAGTCATTGCCTTCCTGATCGGGCAGATGATCGATGTCATCGTCTTCCACAGGATCCGTAAGATCACCGGTGAAAATAAGATGTGGCTCCGGGCCACCGGGTCTACCCTGGTCTCCCAGTTTATCGACAGTTTCATAGTCCTGATTATCGCCTTTTATATAGGTTCCGACTGGGACCTGGTCAGGGTATTGGCTATAGGGGTAGTCAATTACATCTACAAGTTTGCCATGGCCATCCTCCTCACCCCGGTCATCTATGGGGTCCATTTTCTGATCGAGCGCTACCTCGGACCGGAACTTTCCCACAAAATGAAGGAGGGTGCCGCAGCACAATAGTTTGCCTTCCAAAGGACAATAAATGGAGGTTTCTTTTAATGTGAATTAAGGGGAACATATCTCAGAACTTCTTATAAATGAATATCTTATCTTTGGCGGCTATGCGTCTGAAGAGTCTGGAATTAAAGGGATTTAAAAGCTTCGCCAATGACACGGTTCTCCATTTTGATGAGAATGTCATCGGTGTGGTGGGACCTAACGGTTCCGGAAAATCCAATGTGGTGGATGCCATCCGATGGGTCCTGGGTGAGCAAAAAGGCAAAGAACTCCGTCTTGAAAATATGGCGGATGTCATCTTTAATGGCACCAAGAAAAGAAAACCCGCACCTGTAGCCCAGGTGGCCATTACTTTTGATAACAACCTGGGAATCCTTCCCTCTGAATATACTGAAGTTGTCGTCTCAAGACACCTGTATAGAAGTGGTGAAAGTGAATACAAACTCAATGGAGTAACCTGTCGCCTCAAGGATATACAGTCTCTCCTCATTGATACCGGTATCGGTTCCAATTCCTACGCCATCATCGCCCTGGGCATGGTGGATGATATCCTCTATGATAAGGATAATGCCCGCCGGAAGATGTTTGAACAAGCTGCAGGGATCTCCAAGTACAAGAAGCGCAAGCATGAAACCATGCTCAAGCTTAAACTGACGACCGAGGACCTGACACGTATCGATGACATCCTCAAAGAGATACAAACCAACCTCGAAACCCTTGAAAAACAAGCAAAGCGTACAGCCAAGTATTTCGAACTCAAGAAAGACTACAAAGAATTAAGTCTCACGCTGGGTGCAAGAAATAATGTCGAACTCCGCGAACAGTTTGCCAATTCAGAAAAGAAAATCCAGGAAGAAACAGATCAATACACGCGCCTGGAAGCCGACCTGGACCTGATGCATGCTGATCTTGAAAAGCTCAAGAAAGACCATCTCGGGGACGAATTGTCTGTAAGCGCTTTCCAAAAAGAACTAAACGAACTCGTATCGCGTATACGGGCAACTGAAAATGAGAAAAACCTGGCTGAACAAAAGATCGCTTTTATCCGCCAGAACAAACAAAATCTGGAACTCCAGATTTCCAAGGCTAATGAACGATTGGCTAAACTCCAGGAAGAGATCGTTGCACTGCGGGCACAGCATGATGAGCAGTCTGTCGCGCTGCAATCTCATCATATCTTATTGACAGAGGCACAAGGCAAGAGAGACGAAATATCCAGGCAATACCAGGAGATGGTCGAAAATCGTGAAGCCGTAAGCCAGCTCCATCAGCAGTTTGAAAAGGAAGTCTTCGATCTCGAAAAAAATATCGCTGTCCTGCTCAACAACGCTGATATCATCCGCAATGAAAATAAAATACTTGCAGATGACACACACAAATTTGAAGAGGAGTCTGCTGCACTCAACCAACAACTAAACACAGAAGGTGAGCGAAAGAAAAGCAGCTGCTGAACTCGCTACCCTCGAAGAACAAGGTAAACTCGCAAGCTGTAAGCTATCCGCGAACTGGAAATCAACCTGACTGCAGAACTCGACCAACTCCGCCAGACCCAACGCACACTTGATGCCCGGTCACATGAAGCAGACCTGCTGAGAGACATGATATCCAATCTCGAAGGATTCCCTGAATCCATCAAGTTTCTCAACAAGGCACAGGACTGGAATGTCACCGCACCATTGCTCTCTGACGTTATCTATAGCGATCAGCAAAACAGGGTGATCGTTGAGCAAATACTGGAACCATATCTTAACTATTATGTCGTCAAGACATGGGATGAAGCTTCCAGAGCTGTCAAGCTGCTGAGCTTTGCCCAGAAAGGAAGAGCCAATTTCTTTATCCTTTCAGAATTTGACCGGAGTAATACTACTGAAAGCCATCCCGGATTAATTCCCCTGTTGCAAAGCCTGGAGATCGAAGCGGGATATGAGAACCTGGTTCGCCAACTCCTGCACAATGTGTACGTGAGTGATGGTTCTCCATTGGATATCCATGACGCCACCTTTGATCTCAACACCGTCACCATCATCGACAAGCAGGCACAGATGATCCGCCGCGCAGGCCAGTTGACAGGCGGTAGCGTTGGATTGTTTGAAGGAAAAAACTAGGCCGCAAGAAACACCTCGAGCACCTCGAGCAGGAGATTATAGAATTGCGTCAGTCCTGGCACCAGATGCAAAGCAAGGTGCACCAGACACAGTCCCAACTTACTGCCCTCCAGGCAGTGGATATCAGCGGACAGTTACAGGCATTGCGTACACAAGCCGTAAACCTGATGCAGTCTTGGGCTGAAATCAACTCTAGGCTCAATCACGTCTCTGAGCGCATCGAAGATTGCATCCGCCGCAAAGAAAAAAACATAGAGTCCCTCAGGGATATAGAATCAAGGGTACAGGCTACATCTGTCGATCTCGAAGAGAAAAGGGCCAAGTACAAGGACTATGCACAGTCCATGGAACAATCCGAAGAACAGTACCAGAATATCCAGCGCCAGCTTAACGAAGCTGAAACGGCTGCCAATGAACTCAAGCTGCAGGAGATCCACATGGCCAATAAACTGGAAAGCCTGGGCAGGGAACTAAAGTATCATACCGACCAGGATCACCAGATCAGCCAGGCCAGGGATTTGCACACCCAGCAGATCGGCACAGAATCCGGTGAACTCGAGAGCATGCTTACTAAGGCAGCTGAAATGACAGAGTCCCTCCAGGTTCAATACCAGGAGAAGAAAAACAAAGAGGCCCATCTGACAGAGGTAGAACAAGGGTATTACCAGCAACGTAATGAGATCTCCCATTCAGATGAGAAAATAAAAGCAGTAGAGAAACAAAAAAATACGCTGCAATACCAGATCAACGAGCTCAAGGATCAGCATAACAATCTCAAGTTCCGCTTGATCGCCATATCCGAAAGGATGGAGGTGGAGTTTGGTGTAAGGCTTGAAGATATCACTGCCGAGCATCTCAATGAGGACATGCCACTTGATGAATTAGAAACCAAGGTACAGCGATTACGCAACAGGCTTGAAAACTATGGGGAAATCAACCCAATGGCTATCGAAGCCCATGAAGAAATCAAGGTCAGGTTTGACAACATCAACCTGCAACGCCAGGATATCCTCAGTGCTAAGGACTCCCTGATGTCGACTATCACAGAGATCGAGGAATCCGCCACAGGCCAGTTCCTTGAATCCTTTGACAAAGTGCGTGAAAACTTTATCGAGGTATTCCGCAGCTTGTTTACCGATGATGATACCTGTGACCTCATCCTGCTCAACCCAGATGATCCGCTCGAATCCGAAATCGATATCATCGCCAAGCCTAAAGGAAAACGTCCTAAGTCGCTGTCCCAGCTCTCCGGTGGAGAAAAGACGCTTACCGCTATTGCGCTCCTGTTTGCGCTATACCTGATGAAGCCTGCGCCATTCTGCGTATTTGATGAGGTCGATGCACCTCTGGATGATGCCAATATCCAGAAGTTCAACCGAATCATCAAGAAGTTCTCTTCCCAGTCACAGTTTATCATCGTGACACACAACAAGACCACGATGGCCGCTGTAGACACGATCTACGGGGTGTACATGGAAGAGCAGGGTGTATCCGGCCTCAGCCAGGTAGACTTCAGGGAGTTTGATGAGACAGACGTGCTAGCGTTGCAGAACTAAAAAAGCTATCAGCTATCAGCCGCCAGCTATCAGTAAAAAAAAAGTTGGGGGGGGGGGTTGCCCCCCCCGCCCGTGGGTTTTTTCCCCCCCCCAAATTGGGGTTCCTTAAAAAAAGAACAGTTGAGTTCAATATTTTGAACCCCTTCTTCAAAGAAAACAGATTCCAGGTAACACCTTGAAGCTTCTTTTAGCCTCTTCCGCCTCTTCCAAGCCTTTTTAGAGCTGTAACGGCAGGTGAATTGAGATGTTAAGCATCTTTTAACCATTGATCTTCGGGACATACACCTTATCCTTTGATTTCCTTAACTTCACAAGTAATAAAAATCTTTGATATGACCTGGAGAAGATTTAACGGAGAAAGGATAGCTGAGGATATCCTTGATGCTGTGCGCTCAACCGTCGAACGTGAGGTTGCTGATGGCTACCGGCTAAAGGTGTGCATCGGGACAGATTCGCAGGTGCGCGGCTTGGTGACTGAGTTTGCCACCGTAATCGTTTTCCTCCGGGAAAAGAAAGGCGGATTTATGTTTATCCGCAATGAAAAATCAGAGAAGCAGTTCAGCCTCCGCGAACGGATGATCACTGAAGTCTGGAAATCAGTAGATGTCGCTTACAAACTCTGCGACCTGCTGGATGAATATGATATCGGCCTTGAAGTGCATGCAGATATCAATACAGATCCGCATTTCAAATCCAACGAAGCACTGCGTGAAGCGATGGGCTATATCCTCGGTATGGGCTTTGTCTTTAAAGCCAAGCCTGATGCATTTGCAAGTTCCTATTGCGCCGACAAAGTTGTATGACCGATGCACGGCGTAGCCGAGGCATCACTCCTTATGTGGCTTCTTCTCCAGGATGATCACTTCCTTCTTTTGATCACGCTTTGCCTTTTCTTCAGCTTTGCGCTTATCGATCAGGGCGACCTCTTCCTCAAACTTAATCGGCTGGCCATTGAGCTTTCGATGCCAGGTGATGATGATGACTTCAACCATATCATCTGGGACAGATACTCCCCTGCCCTTCATATAATGCGACATACGTGAGCCTTCTTCAAAACCCCAGTTGATGAGCATCCACCGACCTAGCCCGAAATGAAGTTTTCGCCTGACTGAATCTTCAGGAGCAACCTTAAATTCCATCAATCCCTTTGGATCGGAGAGACGCTCAAGTTCACTAAAGGCATCGTCCAGGTCAAATGGGATATACACCCCATTGATCATCTCCTGCTTTATACGGTTGTTATAGTTAGCCTGGTACTCCTCAGGAGTCTGGGGCGGTGACTGATCAGGGACCTGTGCTGAAGCCCCTGTCCAGAGACCTGTGAAGATCAGGACAAGGCACAGTATTTTGGAAGTATTCATGACGGAAAGATAAACCACGAAAGGGTTCAATATATTGTACGCTCAAATAGTTCCCATTCGAATGAAGAAAACCGAAAGATCGGAGACCCACGTCAACCTGGCCATTATCGTCCTCATGCAGGCAGTGGTATACTCCGGTCTATGGCTGTGGAATGAATATGTAGCCGTCTACCTCACGCTTATCTTCCCGGGTATGATCCTCGTGATCCTCATCATTGCCGCTATCGCTGACCTGATCGAACCCAGCCGGATACCAGGGTGGTACTATGGGTTGATGATCGTATCCATTGTGACGCCTGTGATTATAGGCGCGGTATTCTATTACCTCTACCAAGGCCGGCTCGACTGGCTGGTGTAAGAGAGTAAGACAGTGAGACAGTAAGAAGTGTGAGTGTAGGTGTGAGCATGAAATGGATAACCAGGAAATCCACAAGATTTCGTGGCACGAAACCAGCCCGAGTTAACAGATCACCCGATCACTGATCAACCGATCACCGATTATTGATTACTGATCACTGATCACCGATCACAAGATCACAAGATCCCTATGGTCACTCCATCTCCTCCCTGGTTCTTCTCGGGATGCGTAATTTCCTTGAATGGGTAACTCTTCATCTTGCGGGCTACGAGCTGGCGAAGCACCCCTGTACCCTTTCCATGGACAATCCTGATCTGATATTGACTGCTCATGAAAGCTGCATCTATAAATCGCTCGAGGTAATGCGAAGCTTCCTCAGGAAGCATACCCCGGATATCCAGTTCATTTTCAAAACGGCTGTAATCACCGATATCCTTGGTGAGACTCGAATGCTTTTTGACTTCTACAGGGGCATTGGCCGGGACCAACTCTGATAGGGGCATAGTCATCTGCAGTTGGCCTACAACGACCACCGCCCTGTCTTTTGTAATCCGGTCGACTACCCCAAATTGTCCTGTCGACCTCAACTTCACATGGTCGCCTACAAGGAAGTCGCGCTTGAAATCGGTCACTTCCACGAGTTCATCCGCCAGTTCCTTGATCTCTGTGCTGAATTGACTTTGTTTTACTTTGATTTTCTCGATTTGCTCTTTGGCCTTCTCTGCGTCTTTTTCCTTTTTCAGGTCTTTGAGGAGCTTGTTCATCTCCTGGCTGTACATCGACACTTCGTTGAGCGAAGCTTTCTTCTGATCAATCTTAAATTTCTTACGCTTGATCTCAAGATCAAGACGGAGCTGCTCATAGTTGGCCACTAACTTGTCGAGCTCCCTCTGTTTCTCCTGAAGGTTTTTGATCTCTGTATCGAGTCGTAAGGTCTTATCATCGAGATCATGGATCAGGTCTTCGAGTTCCATCGCTTGTGAACCCGCTCTCTTTCGGGCATACTCAATGACCTCAGATGGAAGACCTGTTCGCTCAGCAATTTCAAAAGCGAATGAACTGCCGGGCTTACCAATCTTAAGCTGGTAGGTGGGCTGGATTTTTTCTTTATCAAACATCATCGCTCCATTCACCACACCCTTGGTGTTGTGTGCATACATCTTGATGTTTGGATAGTGAGTAGTCAACACTCCATATGTGTTTCGCTTCACCAATGCATCCAATATGGCTTCTGCTATAGCACCACCGATTTTCGGATCTGTGCCTGAACCAAACTCATCTACAAGGATCATCGTCGAATCATCAGCCGCATCCAGGGTGGCTTTCATATTCTTCAACCTCGAACTATAGGTTGACAAATCCTCCTCTATAGATTGCTGGTCTCCGATATCGACGCATATACGATGGACCACACCGATCACCGTACTCCCATCAGCAGGGATCAGCATACCGCACTGCGCAATGACCTGGATGAGGCCGGTGGCTTTCATCAGGATAGATTTCCCACCTGCATTTGGCCCACTCAGGATCAGCAGCCGGTTGGGTGGATTGAGGATGAGATCAAAAGGGATGACTGCCTTTTGCCTTGTTTTATTCTTTAAGTATAGGAGCGGATGCCTTGCCTGCACGAGATGCAATGTCGCCGCCTCTTGTAGTTTAGGACGCTGGCCTCTGTAACTCATCCCCAGCAGTGCCATACTCTGGATCAGATCCCAGTGATGTATCAATCTGCAGACATCATCGATTTGATCTTTATGAGGACGCAGGGAATGACAGAGTTCCTTCAACAGCCTTAATACTTCCTTTTTAAACTCCCCTTCCAGCTCAATGATGTTGTTGTTGATCTCGACGATGAGTTCAGGCTCCAGGAATACGGTTCGGCCAGTAGTGGATTCATCATGGATGATCCCTTTGATCTTACGCTTGTATTCGGCCTGTACACAAAGCACTCTGCGCCCTGAACGGACTGACTCGACGGTGTCTGTGAGGTATCCATCTGCTTTATATCTGGAGATAAGCCTTACAAACTCCCTGTTGAGCCTGCCGGCTTCTGTTTCTATCGCCCTGGCTATAGTGAGCAGCTCAGGTGATGCATCAGGCCTCACGGCGCCCTTTTCATCCAGGATCACCCTGATAGGCTTTAGAAGCTTAGTCGGATCCGCTGCCAGGAATGTCCATTGGTAGATCTCCGGATAGTCGCGACGGTTGTCAGGTTTTGAGAAAAACTCATGGATCAGTTTCACCTGTTCCATTTGCCTGCCCATTTCATGGATATCCTCCTGGGGCAATACATATCCATCGATGGCAAGATGTTCGAGCGATTGGGCTACATCTTCATAGACACTGAGCTGGGGGCGTGCCGAGAGGGCAGATATCTCCGCGTACTCATAGACCTGGTCTAACCTGTGCTGTATCTCTCCAATATCCGATAATGGATGGAGCCTGAGGCAAGCCTCACGGCCAAATGCCCCACGGGCATAGCCGGCCAGCAATTCACGGATTTTATGAAACTCTATTTGCTCTTCGGCAGAAGGACTGATATCAACCTGATGGGACATGGGATCGCAAAATTACGATATTGTGAGAAGGTAAGACAGTGAGATAGTAAGAAGTGTGAGCGTGAAGAGTGGGTAAGGTCGCCCCTGGATTTCCATGCGTGAGGATGTGTTGGGCGGAAAACAGGGGTCGGGGGCAGCGCCGGTATTTGTGAGACCGTGAGGCTGTGAGACCGTGAGACCGTGAGACCGTGAGACCGTGAGACCGTGAGAAGTGTGGGTGTGTGAGTGGGTGTAAATCGTTCATGCTATGAGTCTAAAGTCTTCGGTCTATAGTCTTTCGTCTGATTCCAGGCTTGAATCGGATATGGGTAGTAATTGAACACCTGCCCTCCTGACCAAAATGCCCTATCTTTCGAGTCCGGAAACAGAGAAACAGGTATGGCTTCCAATAGTTTAGGACGGGTATTCAGGATCACCACAGCGGGCGAATCGCATGGCCCGGGCATGGGGGTCATCATCGATGGATGTCCCGCCGGAATTGCCATTGATCCTCAGTTCATCCAGCATGAACTGGACCGGCGCAGACCAGGACAATCCAGCATCACGACACAGCGCAAGGAAAGCGATACAGTCACTATTCAATCAGGGGTCTATCAGGGATTGACTACAGGGGCACCTATCCTCATGCTGATCCCTAATGAGGATTCCAGGCCTGCCGATTATGATCAGATGGAACATGCATTCAGGCCATCTCATGCGGACTACACCTATCATCACAAGTATGGCACCAGGGATCATCGAGGAGGTGGCAGATCATCTGCTCGTGAGACAGCTAACTGGGTGGCCGCAGGGGCCATCGCCAAACTGGTTTTAAAAGAAGCCGGCATTCAGATTCGGGCTGCCGTGTCCGGTGTCGGCAAGATCGGGATTGAAATTCCTCTTGAAGCATTCGACTGGGATTTTGCTGAAAATAATCCTGTACGCTGTCCGGACCCCTCTACCTCCATAGCTATGCAGACTTTGATTGAAGAGGCCAGGGATGCAGGAGACACGGTTGGTGGCATCATCACCTGTGTGATTGACGGATGTCCTCCGGGCCTTGGCGAACCGGTGTTCCATAAACTGCATGCAGATCTTGGGCATGCAATGCTTTCTATCAATGCCTGTAAGGGCTTTGAATATGGATCTGGCTTTAAAGGCTCCCAGATGAGAGGGAGTGAACACAATGATGTATGGACGAATGCCGGCGGAAAAATGCAAACCGCTACAAACCGATCAGGTGGTATACAAGGAGGCATAAGCAATGGAATGCAAATCTACTTCAGTGTAGCTTTTAAACCCGTTTCTACATTGATGATCAATCAGGAAACTGTAGATAGCTCAGGCGAAGCTGTGGTGATCAAAGGCAAAGGACGACATGATCCTTGTGTGGTTCCCCGTGCGGTTCCTATTGTAGAAGCGCTAGCAGCCCTGGTGTTAGCCGACCATTGGATGATTAATAAATTGTATTGATCAATTCATGCCTCACTGACGAAAGGAAATGTGAATACGGCGGGATCCACTTCACGCTCTAGCGCGCTCAGATCTTTTAATACATGAGTGATCCCCACCTCCGGAAATACATCCACTCCTTCATCATTTCTCAAAAAGATAAAATTAAACCCTAACCGATTTGCGCCAATCAACCTATACCCCTTTTTCTTACCAAGTTTGATCATCGCGATCGGGAAGCACCATGATATTGTGGATGTCTGCCGGGAAAAACATATTGAGGATCATAGGGCACAATAATGTCCTTATCACCATAGATAATATGCGTTTCAATAATAACGATGCGTGGCCTGACAACGGTCAGTGCATCCCAAATCCAATAGTCATTGCCGTCAATGTCTATAGATAAAACATCGACCTCACCAGCATAGCCTGTTGATTCAACAATGCTGTTGATATTCTCTCTTGTCACCTTGCCTGCATGAAATACAGGTTTATCTCCGAAAGGGTTGGGTAACGCTTGTAAAAATATTGCCCTCGTGAAATACTCCGATGATTACCATCAATAAAGAGACCTGGCCATCCAAAATTCAGCGCAAGATTTGCACAATTACTGTTGAGCCCATCATCCGATCCTATTTCAATAAACCGCTCATGCTTCATCCCAATCACCGCAAGGATGAACAGGATAAGGCCATCTTCTTCAAACTGTGAAAAAACGCTGTACCCTGCGCTGGCAAGGGTGATTTTATCCTTTGCACCGGTATGAAGCTGGTAAAAGTGGAATAACTGTCGCTGGGAGATCTGGACATCTGGTGAGAATCTATTCCTAAGCCAATATATCTGAAAATATTTTTTAATAATGTGCTTTAAGTACGCTATCACCTCTGAGCAGTTTGTGGTTAAGATTTCTATTCCTAAAAGGACGGTCTGAGAACAATAATACTCAAATTTAAGTCGCCACTATTCAATAATCTGCAGATTAAGGTTTCTAAAAAAACAGCAAGGCAATATCACAAATGAAGGTTAAATGACATTCCTGTCAAATGGAATAAGATAGTCTGTCAAACAGGACGTCTATCTCTTAGCTGCCTGCTCCAACCTTTGAGCATACCATCTCTCATTAAATGGCCATTCTCTATCAGGGATATCGCTGCGTCGCTCAAGTTTGATTTCTTCATCCCAGTTGCCATAGCGTCCTTCAAAAAGATCAATGCCTGAAAGTTTTTCAAGGCTATCGATGGAGACCACGTAATCGCCCAGTGCACTGTATGATTGCATCTCCTGGTCAAATAAAAAAGCAATGGCCATCGGCACACTATCCTGCATGGTAAAAACAGCTTTATAGAAATATCTGGGGACAAGGATTTGATTATCCCCAATGGTGGTTGTAGTCCCATTGAACAACGGACCAGTGACTACGTTGATGTCCTTATATTTTCTGGACCAGTCCCGCACATTGTTTTCCAGTTCGAGCCAGATGCCATCGTTGAATTCTTGCCGCATAGGGGCGACATTGCTGAGCAGGAAGGTGGCATCCATTGCCTCTTTATCCCACGCCATATCACCTGAGGGCACGAGATGTCCCCTGCGATAGCCGCTGCCTTTATAGTCCCGGTAATGCCCCGATCCGGTTTTGATCTCAGGATCGGGATTGAAATCCTGGTCGCGGTTATACTTTGGCTTGTTCATCATGTCCACTGTGAGTTCATAGGAAACCCACTCCGGCAATTCATACTGCTCAACATAGGACAAACTGAACCCAGGCTTGTGATAAACGACCCCTTGGCCAGCTTCCGGAAGGTAGGTATAGGAGGTTGTACTGCCCTTCTCCTGATCATGGGACAGATCGTTCAGGTAGTGCATGACCATGAAAATAATCACCACAAAAAACAGGGCCATCAATGTCAACTTATTAACTGCCTTCTTTTCGTAACGCTTGTTGTGGCTAGGGATCCTGAACTCGCTCATAGGTGACCACAAAGTTACCTATGAAAATTGAGGTTTGGTTGTATATTGCAGGTAGCAATGATATCACCGTTGGAATGAAACAGCTTTATACCCTTGTAGCCATTTTCCTGATCGCCTCCTGTGCCATGGCACAATCCGGCCCATATATGTTTTCAGGCGCCGGCTACCAGGGCAATGGGCAGATCGGCCTTTTGACAGAGGATGCGGAAGCCGGTATCGTCCTTCCTGCGCTTCTGGCCGTCAGGACCCACGGAGGTTGGTCCGTTTCGGCCGCTACCCGGACAGGGCTCAAAGACCTCACTGAAATATCAGGCACAGCGCATCTTGTGCTACCCTGGGAAGATCAGGTTGCCGTTGGTACCCAGCACACTGGCATTGAAGGTTATTCCGAGCAACGAATCACCTTTAGTTATGCCCGCAGGCTTTTTGAAAAACTAAATGCGGCATTACAGTTTGATCTCAACCGCAATGAAGCGGAAGAATTTGACAACATATACGCAGCATCCTGGTCCGTCTCCATTCATGCACCGCTGATGAAAGAACTCTCCATGTCCGCCTGGATCTATAATCCACTCGGTACAGAAAGTGTGCTGGACCTACCATCCATGGCCAGGATAGGCGTCTTGTATGAGCCTTCAGATAAAATTGGTGTGGCCATCGAAGCAGAGAAAGACTGGAGGCATGAGCTCCGGTTTAAAGCAGGAATGAACTATCACCTCCACGAAAAACTTACGGTTCGATGGGGTATTGGCACCCGGCCTTCTCTGGTACATGCAGGCATCAGTTGGAATATTTTCAACAACATGGCGCTTACCGGAGGATGGAGGTATCATTCAAGGCTAGGCAGTAGCCTGAGTGCTTCACTGTCTCAATACAAGGCAAAATGAGCTATCGATTGGCTTTTGTTTCAGCAACCCAAAAAGAAATCGAACCGCTGGTCAATTACCTTCGTAAACATGCTGAGCAACATACTTTCCAGACCTTTCACATGCATGGCCTGGATATCGATATCATCTATAGTGGCATTGGAATATTACAGACAACCTACAACCTGATGGATTATCTCAGCCACCACCACCCGGGGTTATGGCTGCAGGCAGGTATAGGTGGGGCATTTGATCAGAGTCTTGACATCGGAAGTGTATATCAGGTCAAGAATGAGATGATTTCTGGATTTGGTGCAGAGGACAAGGAAGGCAGGATCATGGACCCATTCACCCTGGGCTGGAGTGATCCGAATGGCTTTCCGTTTACCAATGGAATTCTTGAATGCCCCTATCAGCCATTTATAGATTGGCCAAAAGCCTCAGGCATGACCACCTTTCATGCACACGGGCATGCTGCACATATTGAACAGCTTCGGTACCAGCCGCATGGCCAGATTGAAAACATGGAAGGCGCCTCCTTTTTCTATGTCAGCCTGATAAAGAAAATTCCATTCCTGAGCCTTCGCTCCATCTCCAACCTGGTAGAAAGCAGAGATACCGGCAAATGGCAAATAGATCTTGCCATCACCAATCTCAACGATACAATCATTGAATGGCTTGAGAACTCCAGATTCCATCCGGACAGGTTATTTCAAAGTGCGCAGAGGCCGTCCTGATTTGAGATATTGCTCTACCATCAATACTACTTCATTGTAGCTTCTCAGTCCGCCACGGACGCCATTGCTTTTCAAATAAGACGAGTAGATCGCGTCACGGACACGCGGCATCAGGTCAGGATATTTTTTATCATTCGCCCTGACCAGTGTGATCGCTCTCAGGACTACCGGTGGAAAAGTATGGATTACTTGAGATACACTATCATTGGGCATCTCCGCGGCTGTATACCGCCAATAAGTCAATGCCCCTCCAAACCTGATCCATTGATCCCTGGATTGACTACAAGCGAGCCAGGCTATAAAATTGCACGCTCCTTCATCTGTGACGCCATATCCATGGGCCATTTCGTGAGCAATGGTAAAAGGCTTTTGTACCGAAAGCAACCCTTTGTCAATATGGCCCTCGCCGGTCTGAGGGATGTATATACCCGCCGTACTCCAACGCAATAGAAATCCTGCCGGCCAAAGTTGGCGGATTCGGACTTTTCCATCATGCGGAATATCCAGTATTGATAAAGCTTCCACCACATCAGGCCTGAGGTCACGGTCATTGATTTCCAATCCAAGAATAGCTTCATCCCTGGTCAACCTGTCCGGGAGGGCTTCCGCTTCCTCCTTTAATATCTTCGTGGCTCTGGCAAACTCCTTTTCGATATCATCCTTACTTGCCCCTGTCATCCGGAATCCCAGCCTATCCTGCAACGAAACTTGTCCGTAGTTGAATCCCCAAGCCATATAGAAGATAGTCACCATGGCAGCAATTCCTCCAAGTGCCCTGGTGCCCTGATAGATCCATCCTTTGCGCCATTGCCCGATCCATCTGGCGACCCTTACCAGGATGACAGCCAGGATGATATAGACCATCGGAAGAGGTGACCATCCCAGAAGGAAGTCATACGTCTGCCGGATCCAGCCAAATAAGCCCTGGTAGTAATAATGGTCCCAAAAGGCTGAAGGCAGTATTTCCTTTAATCCCAATACAAGCATAGCCGAGGCAGTCCAGACAAGCGACCGCTTGTGGTAGGAAGGAGGTGCGGGTTTACCTGGCCCTGACTGCGATGTTATATTTCTCTTAAAAAATGACATGGATGGCTACCTGACGATAAATTTGCAACTTTGCGATCATATTGAGTGTTTTACCTCTGATTTTGGATATCAACAACTTAAACAAAACATAATTTATTTCACAATGGCATTTGAACTAACAGATAGCAACTTCAAAGAGAAGGTAATGGACAACGAAGGCGTGGCTGTTGTCGATTTTTGGGCAGAATGGTGTGGCCCTTGCCGCATGATCGGTCCGCATATTGAAGAGATGGCTAAAGAATACGATGGTAAAGCACTGATCGCCAAGGTCAATGTGGATACCAACCCGGAGATATCGTACAAGTATGGTGTACGTTCTATTCCCACCGTCTTGTACCTGAAAAATGGTGAGGTAGTTGACAAGCAGGTTGGTGCGACCAGCAAAAAAGTACTCAGCGACAAGCTGGATGCTATCCTGGCATAGTCCCGGACATATACGACAAAGTAAACATTGGCCTCCAGGAAGAAATTCCTGGAGGCTTTTTTAGTAGCTGAAAGCCCATTAAACAAGGCAACTAAGTGTTCGTATTTTTACGAATTATATTTCGCCGAAATACGCATACCGGGAGGTCTGGCCACGTTATTTATCCACTTCAACATGTATCCCCACCCCTTCCCCACAGGAAATCCTTAATTTCGACCCGATGAGCTATTTTGATCAGTTTCAACTCCGCAAGTTTGACAACCTCGAACTACTGGCGAGCCAGGTCGTGGAAGGCTTTATCATCGGCCTCCATAAAAGCCCCTTCCATGGCTTCTCCGTCGAATTTGCCAAACATCGCCTATATAACCCAGGGGAATCAGTCCGGAATATCGATTGGAAAATCTATGCCCGTACTGACAGGTTATACTCCAAGAAGTTTGAAGAAGAGACCAACCTGCGTTGCCAGATCGTCATCGATGCCTCTTCTTCGATGCAATACCCTTTCCTGACCTCTGATCAGGAAGGTTGGAATAAAATGAGATTCAGTGTCCTGGCCGCCGCCTCGTTGATGAATCTCCTGCGCAAACAAAGGGATTCCTTCGGCCTGAGCATCTTTGATGACTTGCTGCGCATCCATACGCCATGCAAAAGCAGTCATACCCACTACAGCCTGATGCTGACGCACCTGGAGCAACTGGTCAAGCAACCACAACTCAACAAGACCACCAATGCAGCCCAGGCCCTTCACCAGATTGCAGATAGCATCCACAAGCGCTCTATGGTAGTCATCTTCAGCGATATGCTGGAGAGCGGTGCAGAAGACGATATTTTTGGCGCCCTGCAACATCTCAAGCACAACAAACACGAAGTGGTGCTCTTCCATGTACTGGATCATGACAAGGAGCTTGACTTTGCCTTTGACAACAGGCCATACATGTTTATTGACATGGAAACAGATGAGCGGATCAAGTTGAGACCTCAGGAAGTACGCAAGGCTTACCTCGAACACATGTCAGGTTTCTATGAGCGGTTGAAAATGAAATGCCTTCAGTACCACATTGATTTTGTCACTGCAGATCAAAAACTTGGATTCGCACCTGTACTGCAATCCTTCCTGGTCCGAAGAAATAAAATGGGAATATGATTAAGCTGAAAGAAATACCAACCAAGGCTCCAAAAGGTCTGGAGAAAGAAGATATCAAGCGAAAAACGGATCGCATGGCGAGGCGTATCGGCCATCTTCAACATATCATGTACGCTGAAAAGAAGCACAATTTCCTCGTTGTATTTCAAGGCATGGATGCCAGTGGCAAAGATGGGGCTACCCGCAAGGTGTTTGCATACTGCAATCCCACCGGCATAAAGGCATTTCCATTTCGCAAACCCACTGAAGAGGAATTTGCGCATGATTTTCTCTGGCGCATCAACAAACAGGTACCTGCCAAGGGCATGATCCAGGTCTTTATACGCTCACACTATGAAGATGTGCTCATCCAACGCGTGCATAAATGGATCGATGAAGAAACCGTCAACGACAGGATCACCGCCATCAATGAGTGGGAGAAACATCTGGAGCGGGATAACGACACGACTATTCTCAAGTTCTACATGCATATCTCCCCCGAACGCCAAAAAGAAAAACTGCAGGAACGGATTGATGATCCTGGCAAGCAATGGAAACATAATGATGCAGACTGGAAGGAAGCTGATCTCTGGAAAGAATATATGTCGGCCTATGAAGATGCTATCAACCGGAGTGATGTACCCTGGATAGTGACACCTGTGGATCAGCGCTGGTACAGAGATTATTTCATAGCAGAGCAAGTATTGAAAGAGATGGAAGCCCTTCAGATGAAGCTGCCAACATTTGCAACACTCAAGCCAAAGGATTGATTTTTCGATCAATTCCTCCTATTATTAGGCTAATCACCAGGCATGTTCCTATATGGATTGATTGATTATACCGACCTTTGCAGCGGGTTGTTGAATCTGCCTTCGTTGATACCAAAGTAAAAATTATGAAAGACTTTTTAAAATATACCCTCGCAAGTTGCCTGGGAGTGTTTGTAGCAGGCACTGTATTTTTTTTCCTGATCATAGCTGTTGTGGCAGCAGTTGTAGCGAGCGCCGGCGGTGGCAGTGGCAAGACAACTATTGCATCAGGGAGTGTGCTGGCCCTTGATTTTACACAACCAATCCCTGAGCATACAAACAATCTCTCTGCGCAGTCCTTTGATCTGAATGAGCATGATGTGCCTGGCTTACATGATATCGCTGCTTTGATACGCCACGCAGCCGAAGACAAAAAAGTCACCGGCATCCTCATTGAAAATGGATTTGGAGGCCTGGGTGCCAGCTCAGCAAAAGTTATCCTCGAAGCGCTTGAAGATTTTAAGGAGTCTGACAAATTCCTTGCAGCATATGGTGACTTTTATACACAGCAGGGATACTATCTCGCTAGCCCTGCTGATCATATCACCTTGCATCCGGTAGGTACCGTAGACTTCAGGGGATTTGCCAGCTATGTCCCTTTCTTTAAAGGATTACTCGATAAGATCGGCATCGATATGCAGATCTATTACGCCGGAAATTTCAAGAGTGCGACTGAGCCATTCCGTCGTACAGAAATGAGTCCTGAGAATAAGCTGCAGACCAGGGAATACCTTGCTGATACGTATACCATGTACCTGCAGGATATCGCCGATGCCCGCCATATCAATGTCGATTCACTCAAGAATATGGCATGGCAGTTTCAGGTAAAGAATGCTGATGATGCCTTACGCCTGAAACTCGTTGATGAAATCGGCGCCAAGGCAGATTGTGAATCCTGGATGAATGAGCAGATGGGAAAGGATCATAACCAGCGGATTGCCTACATCAACATCGAAGAATACGCAAGTGCTACCCCACTGCTACAACCCAACTCCAGAGCAAAAGACAAGATCGCGGTCATCTATGCAGAAGGTGAAATCGTCAGCAATAATGACAGCTATGGAGTTGTGGAGGACGCCCGATACGTCAAGTTGCTTAAGGAAATCCGCAAGCAGGATGATATCAAAGCTGTAGTGCTCCGCATCAACAGTCCGGGTGGAAGCATATTGAGTGCAGAAAATATCTACAGGCAGCTCATCGGCCTGAAAGCAGATGGAAAAAAACTGGTCATATCAATGGGTGACCTCGCCGCCTCAGGGGGCTATTATTTATCAGCGATGGGAGATAGTGTTTTTGCCCAGCCTAATACATTGACAGGCAGTATCGGTGTTTTTTCCCTGATCCCTAACCCATCAAGGGCACTTGATGAAAAACTGGGGATTCGCTTTGATACTGTACGCACAGGTCCATATAGCGCAGACTTTACCGTGATGTTCCCATGGACAGAGCGCGAGAGCACATACCTGCAGCAACGGACTGATGCCTATTATGAACTTTTCCTCAACAAGGTCGCTGAAGGCCGCCACATGACAAGAGATGAAGTGCATGCTATCGCACAGGGCAGAATCTGGTCTGGCAAAAAAGCCCTTGAAATAGGCCTGGTAGACAAGCTAGGCACTCTCGAAGATGCAATAGCCTCAGCAGCCACGCTTGCCGGTATAGATGAATACAGGGTCAAAGAATATCCTGTCTTCCAGAACCCACTACAGAAATTTTTTACTGACCTGATGGACCAGCATAGTGGAGGTGCCTCTGCCATGCTGAAGACAGAAATCCCTCAGGTCATGCAGTTCTGGCAGGTTGTACAGTCAGGTGAGCCACAGGCCAGGTTGCCATGGGGCTTGACCCCTGTAAACTAACAAAGGGGGGCGTTGTAGTATTTATTTGCCATTTATAGTATTGGTTGCTTCAGTCTTGAAAAAGGTTGTTTCAGTCCGTGATTTTTCCATTTGGTAAGCCAAATACCTGCCCGGGCAGGTTAATGGAAAACAAACACACGGTGTTCGTGTTTTACTTCTTTAGTTTAACACAAAACCGTAACACATATGACAAAACTTTTTTTAGCCCTATTCTTTGCTGCTGGCTTTATAGTTGCAGCCCATGCAGGCGACCCGGTAAAGGGTGAATTGAAAGTCAACACTGCTGCCTCCAAGGTAGAATGGACAGCCCGTAAAGTAACCGGGAAACACAATGGAACTGTCAATATCAAAGAAGGCGTCCTTCAGATCAAGGATGGAATCCTCCTTGGTGGATCCTTTACAATCGACATGACCTCTATTGCAGTAACTGACCTGACCGGTGAGTATAAAGGCAAACTTGAAGGCCACCTGAAATCTGATGATTTCTTCGGTGTAGAAAAATTTCCAACAGCTAAACTTGTTATCACTCAGGCCAATGCCAAAGGGGACGGACAGTTTGAAGTGAAAGGAAATATCACTATCCGGGATGTGACGCAACCCATAACGTTTACAACCCAACTCACTCCTGATGGTAAAAAGTATAATGCAACTACCAGCCTGACGATAGACAGGGCAAAGTTTAATGTAAAATATGGGTCGGGTAGTTTCTTCGAAGGTCTTGGTGATTCGACCATCTACGACGAATTTGACCTGGCTATTTCACTGGTAACAGAATAATCTACAGAGATAAAAGAGTATAAGATATGCTCTGCCTGACTAAGAGATTGGCTTCATAATAATTGTGGCGAGGCTTTCCAAATGGGAAGCCTCGTTTTTTTATTACATCCTGATGATATCCTTCATGGTATAGATACCTCGGTGTTGTTGATGCAACCATGACGCTGCCATCACAGCCCCTTCGGCAAAAATCGTTCTGTCAAAGCTTCATGGGCCAATGTAATTTGCTCCATGCCGGAATCCCAGGTCACCTGGTGATAGCCCTTAACTTCACCTTCACGAATTGCCGTCACAGGTAGCTTTCCATTGGCAGGATGTTGGATATCGCCATTCAGTTCAATCCCATTGTATTGAGGATGAGAATTGAGAATATCTTCTATCAATGTGAATGCAGTACCACTTGGTGAATCTTTCTTATGGACGTGATGAATCTCCTTCAATGATGGATGAAATTGGGGAAGTCCGGACATGACCTCAGCAAGTTTTCGATTGAGTGCAAAGGTGATATTCATCCCGATACTGAAATTCGTAGCATAGAGAAAAGTACTTTGCCGTTGCTTGCAAAAAGACAGAATCGATTCCAACTGATATTCATGCCATCCGGTGGTGCCGGAGACCACAGGAATATCCAGCTCAAGACAATGGCGTATCACACCCGGAGCCGCTTCAGGTATTGTAAATTCGATGACCACATCACAGGCTTTGAGGGCTTCCTTATTTTCAGCCGAAACCCGCTGAAAAGTCTTGTAGTTCAGGTCATCGCGGGTTCCCAGCAGACTGGCAATGGCCTGGCCCATCTTGCCCATGCCAACAATCCCAATGGTCGTCCTGTTCATTTGCTTAGTATTTGATAATCAACTGATTAGATATGTAATTTGGGGCATAAAAAAACCCGCCTTCCCATCGGAAAGCGGGTAAGAACACACTATGAGAACACCCTAAAAACGTATCAAGAATTCAAGTTTGTAGTCGCAACCAACCTCCTTGGAGATATCTGCTAAACAAATATAACATCCTTAAATTGTATCCGCAAGAGATTATTCTCATATTTATGTTAAATCGACCAAACATTTAGATTTGCCTTCTGATGATCAGCCGGAAAAGTATAGAGGAAGTAATGGAACGTGCCCGTATCGAGGAGGTCGTAGGCGATTTTGTCAATCTCAAGCGAAGGGGAAGCAATCTGACCGGCTTATGCCCTTTTCACCACGAAAAGACCCCATCTTTCTCTGTTTCCCCCACCAGGAACATCTTTAAGTGCTTTGGATGTGGCCGGGGAGGAGATTCTGTCAAGTTTGTCATGGAGCATGAAGGCTATGAATATCCGGAGGCAATCCGCTATCTGGCCGGGAAATATGGAATACAACTCGAAGAGACACAGGCAGATGCAGAAACACTCCTGGCCGAAAGAGAACGGGAGACTATCTATAAGGTCCTGGAATTCGCCTGGCAATACTATAAAAATCAGCTCCACAACACGGAGGAAGGCCAAAGCCCCTGGTCTTAACTACTTCAAGGAGAGAGGTTCCGAACAAAAACGATAGAAACTTTTGGACTCGGGTATGCCCCCAATAAAATGGATGCTTTCGTCAGTGAAGCCAGAAAAGCCGGGTTTACTCCTGAAATCCTTCAACGGGGTGGCCTGCTCACACAAAATGGCGGAGATTTCTTCCGACACAGGGTCATTTTCCCGATTTTCAATATTTCAGGTAAGGTCATCGCCTTTGCCGGGAGGCAAATGGTCAGTTCTAAAAGCGGACCTAAATACATCAACTCCCCGGAATCAGAAATTTACCTCAAACGGAAAGTGCTGTATGGCCTCTCCCAGGCAAAGAAAGCAATCAGGGATAATGACAATTGCTTTCTTGTCGAAGGATATACTGATGTCATCAGCCTGCATCAGGCTGGTATTGAAAATGTGGTGGCCTCTTCCGGCACAGCGCTCACACCCGACCAGATCCGCTTGATCAGGCGTTATGCCGGCAGGATCACCGTATTGTATGACAGTGACCCGGCTGGTATTAAGGCTGCCATGCGCGGACTAGATCTCATCCTGGAAGAAAATATGGATGTTCGCCTGGCGCTGCTGCCTGAAGGTGAAGACCCTGATTCATTTGTCAAGAAAGAAGGCCTTTCCGGCTTCCAGAATTACATCCGGGATCACAGCAAAGACTTTATACTCTTCAAGACGCAATTGCTCCTGAAGGAAGCCGCAGGCGATCCTATGCGCAAAGCAACATTGGTAAAAGAACTGGTGGAAACACTTGCTCGCATCCCAGAAGCCATCAAACGCTCAGCCTTTATCACAGAATGCGCCCACTTGATGAAGGTGGATGAACACATCCTTGTTCGGGAAACCAATAAAGCCTTTGATGAATTCCTTCGTCAAAAAAGACAAGGCATACCACGTGATGTTGAAATTGCTGAACGCGAAATTCAAAATCAGGTATTTACACAGGAGACAAAACAGGAAGCCAGCGTAACCAACCTTCATGACCTTTCAGACCAGCGCCAGGAACGGGATATCATCCGGATATTGCTCAATTACGGAGACAAACCAATGCCGGATGAAAATCTTTCCCCCCTGAGTCGTTTTGTACTGGTAAGCCTCCTGGATATCATTGACGAATTTCAACACGATACATACAGGAAAATCATACTGGAGTATCAGGCACAACTGGAACAAGGTAAATCTCCGGGCTCTGAATATTTCACTAATCATCCGGACCCTGACATCCAGAATCTATCGATTGAACTCCTTACCCTGCCTTATGAGTATGCCAGTTGGGATGAGCATGATATCCCGCTGCAGATTCAATTGCATCCGGACAAGAACTATCACAAAGATGCCCTGGAGGCTATACGGCGCCTTAAACTGGAAATACTAAAGAGCCATATTGACAAGAACACTGCACTGATATCACAATTGCAGGAAGAAGGCAAGGAGGAAGAAATGATCATCCACATGCGCATGCACCAGGATCTTCTTCAAATCAGAGAACAGATCACTTCTCAGTTTAAGAATGTAGTACTGAGGGTCTGATCAACTATAAAAATCACTGATTACAGACCACTAACTGCCGACTGCTAACTGAAGACTGCCAACTGAAAACTGCAGACTGAAGACTACTTCTTAGCAGTCGTATCAACAGGAGGTGTTGCAGACTCTTCTTCATTGAGTTGCTTCAGCACCTGTGCCGTAATATCATATTTAGCATCTGCGACCAACACCGGGCCTCCTTCTACATAGCTAAGGATAAAATCATAGCCTTCCTTTTCCTTGATCGCATTGAGTTTCTCCTGTAATACAGCCTGGAGTTGTTTGTTGATAGCTGCAGTCTCTTTCATGATCTCCTGGGCCATCTGGTCTCTCTCGGCCAGAATCGCTTCCTGGCGTGAAGAAAGATACTTCTCGCGGGCCTGCATTTCCTTTCCGGTCAATGTGCCGGTCTGGGCTTTCTGTTGGTAAGCCATGATTTCCTTTTCTAAGGCTGCACCTTTGCTCTGCAATTGCTCCTCAGCATTCCTTTGCTTGATTTCCATGGCTTCGGATTGCTTCTTGAAATCCTTGTAATGTGTTAGGATGGAGTCCCCGTTGACAAAAGCTATTTTAAGGCCACTGCTATTGGAAGCAGGTGCTGAAGCGGCTGATCCGCTTTCCTTACAGGCATAGGTCATCAAAAGGGCGCAAAAGAGGACAAATAAGAGGTTGTTGCTTTTCATGGTTTAGTCGTTATAAGGCGACAAATATACTATGCAAAAAGCACCAAGGGCAGATTTGGAAAAACAGGGTCAATCACCAGCACGAAAGGAAAGCTAATCCAGATGCTCCTGAACTGGGAATGCCTCTTCTAACTGCTTCTTATTCATCCATTTGTCGTAAAGAAAATAAATCGCTGCCCCCAATGCAAATCCGATAGCCGCCCCTCCAATGACATCTCTGAGGAAATGAGCCATAAGGTAAACACGGGACAGGGATACAGATATCGCCAGGAAAAGGCAGATCAGTGAAACCCACGGCTTCCTGATCATTGCCGCTATCAGGGTAAATAATGCCCATGCCGCCAGGGAGTGACCTGAAGGGAAACTCGCATGTCCTGAGAGAAGTTGATAATCAAGCACGGCCATTGGCCCATCCCACCCTATCCGCTTCAGATAGAGCAATGGACGCTCCTCAGAAAACAGATTCTTTAACAGGTAACTGACCAACATCACAATACCCCCCAGCAATGGAATGACAAGCATCTTTCGCCATGAGCGAAGCCACAATATCAACCCGATGGCAACAAACCCATATTCCTCACCCAATCTTGTGACATAGTAGAAATAATGATCCAGGAAAGGATTTCGGTATTCGGTAAGCCACTTCAGGAAATAACCCTTGTCCCCGGGGAAAGTGAGAGAGATGCCAATCACTAGAAAGAGTATCGTACCGGTCACATAAATCCTCCAGGCATTCATGCGACCTTGGGTTTGGCGCCAATACGCAGCCTGTTGAAGAACGCTTTAAACCTATCCATATCCATGATCTTTGAATCCTGCAATGCCTTGTACGTCAGTATTGCGGAAACAACACAAAGCATGAGCACAGGCATCCAGGCCGCCAGGACCGGAGGCAATTTCTGGGCATCATTGAGCTTCTTACAACTGATGTTGCTCATCAGGAAAAAAGTAAAAAAGAAAATAGATACCAACAGCGGATATCCAAAGCCTCCTTTGCGCACTATCGTGCCCATGGGTCCGCCAATGAGAAGCATGACGATGCATGCTGCTGCAAGTGAAAACTTCCAATGCAGTTCGTAGATGTGCTTACGCTTGCTCAACTCCAGGCGCTGTATGGTACGGTCATTACGGTCAATAGTGGATCTGGCTATGGAGAGTTTGCTGTTGAACTGACCCTTGTATTCCTGCCTCAGCCGGGGAGGAACGATCTCTATGACCGACTTTGCAAGTCCTGCATTCATCGTATCAAGAAACTGCTTTAGTTCAGTGTACCTGGTGACCACTCTGGAATTTTCTACTGCCATCCTGGTTCCCGTCAACACTTTCTCTTGATTCACGCTATATCGGCCGGTATCCTGACCAATTGAATATTCAGTAGGCGTAGACTTGCCCAATGAATCAGACAACATGTTGTATGAGGTATGGTTAGCAGCCCTGGCGATTTCTATTTGTTCATTCATCGTATCGATCTCTACCGCAATCTGTTTTGCGCTTTTCATCGTCTGATGAGACTTAAACTGCTCTTCCTCCGTACGATCAAGATCAAATTCCCCCAGGTCAAAACGGCGGGTCCACTCTGAGAAATGAGAAATCATAAAGGGCTTTGCATTAGCCCTTCCTTGTCCATCGGCCTCCGCATACTGATAGCCATCATACAATGTCATGACAAATGCTCCGTCTTCTTCAGCAACATACATTTTCCCC
Organism: Candidatus Opimibacter iunctus; assembly: GCA_016716665.1. Classification (GTDB taxonomy): domain Bacteria; phylum Bacteroidota; class Bacteroidia; order Chitinophagales; family Saprospiraceae; genus Opimibacter; species Opimibacter iunctus. The sequence goes on from JADJVH010000001.1 coordinate 56,370, forward strand.
TTCTGAGCGGTCACTACATTCAGCTTGCCTTTGTTGCGCCCGGAGTCATCATAGACCATGATGTCTTCGATAGAGATCTTATCCTTATCTTTTTTACCTACACGAATAGAATAACCATGGAAGTCCTCGTTGAAAACACCGGGTTCAATACTCAGTGTTGGCTTCTGGTTACGGATATCATACAACCTCGATTGGTATTTGAGGTTGGCAATCGGTATAATCGTATTGGAACAATAGAAAGAAAAGAGTGCAATGAATATACTTACGCCAAACAAAGGTGCCAGGATGCGTGTCAGAGGCACTCCGGCTGATTTAAAACTGGATAGTTCGTATCGTTCTGCCAGGTTGCCCATCACCATGACAGAGGCAAGCAACACTGCAATAGGCAATGCGAGTGGAAAGAGGGAAACGGATTTGTAAAAAAACATTTCCATGATGACCAGCGCACCGACCCCTTTGCCGATAATGTCTTCAATGAATTTCCAGAGGAATTGCATGATCAGCACAAAAAGCGCCATAAAAAAGGACATCATAAACGGCGGGATAAAACTGCTGATGAGCAGTCTGTCAATCTGATATCCTATGTCGTACCATGGCTTCTTCACGATATAATAAACTCGGGGTTATTACTTTTCGTATGCAGTGGACAAAATTACTTTAATCCAGTGGGATCCCATTTCCCAAAACCTGGAAGTAATCCCTGGAGAAATTCCGGATCAACCCCTTAACTGATATCGTCCTGCGAAATCCTTGATTAAAGCCTAGAAATCAACTGTGGCCGTGAGACTCGGAATGATCGGTAACTGGTCTACCCTGGTATAGCTCACACGGTCAAAATAGAATATATTGGACCTGTCTGTGACGTTAGTAACACTTGCCAGTAATTCAAGTTTCAGGTTTTTATTGAACTCGATGGTCTTCTTCAGTGACATATCAACCCGATTGTAGTCTGGCAGATGGCCACTGTTTCGCTTTTCGCTGTAGATGATTCCCAGATCAGGATTGTCAGTCAAGACATCTGAGTCAATTCCATTGAGGAGGTCATACTGTCCATAAAATCCCTGGGTGAGGGTAAACGGAAAGCCTGACCCATAGTTCCATCTGAAGCCCAATTCCCAGGTGCGACCGAGGGTATAGCTTAACAAGAGGTTGATGTTATGCCTCCTTTCAAAGTGGGTAGGATACACTTGCTGACCATCATCCCGGTTGACAAAGCCCAAGGAATAAGTAGCCCAGATCAACATTTTCTGGGTCTGCCGGCTGACACTGAAGTCTACACCATACGCATTACCTGTCTCAGTTGAAAAATCCGGATCCTCTTCGCTCAGTTTATTTCGGTTGACCCCAATGAGCTGAGAAAAGCCCTTGTAATATCCTTCAACATTGACTTCGTATCCTTTGCCTACTTCAACTTCAAATCCACCTAACATATGCCAGGCTTTCTGGAGTTTATCTTTTGTTGGGTTCTGGGTCCCTGGTTCATAGAGTTGCTCCTCAGGCCCAGAAAGGAATCCGACAAAAAGATTGACGATATCCCGCTCATTGACGGTACTGATGAGATTCTGTGAATACTTGCCGGCGGCAAATTTCAACCTGAACTTGTCAGAAAAATTGCTCTTTAACGCCAGGCGAGGCTCAATGGAGAAATCACCAAGTGATGCATAAAACTGGGCACGCAATCCAGGCTCGATAATCAACGCTCCTGTCTTCTGCCTGTAACTGACATACCCGGCCAGCTCTGTGGTATTCTCATTCTGTTCGAAAGTGATCCCTACAAAATTGCGGAAGGCCAGGCTAGTGGCAATACCATTCAATTCAAAACCATAATTGAGGGTACTGTTCTTTCCAAAGGACTGGAAGTCAAAAAGGGCATTAAACCCACCTATGCTGTTCTTTCGTGGGGCATCATCAGCTTCCTGGAGATTGATGTCATACTTTGAATATGCTAACGTACCGGAAATGATCATATTGGAAGATCCGGGGATGAGTTTAAAGTTTAAGCCTCCCCCACCAGAGACCCAATCCAGCTTTGCAATATCCTCAAGTTGCACCCCATCCGTAAAACTGAATCCAAAAAAATCAACCTTACTGCCCTCTCCTGAAAGGAAGGACATCTTGCCATAGATATCCGTATAGGAATAGGGCAAGCCCAGGCTGTCCTTGGTCGCATAATCGTAAAGGACAGGAGACGTCTTATCCAATATAGAATGCTTGCCGGTCACTAAAAAGGAGGAACTCGATTTACGCTCCGGATTGAATGGGGTGATAGGCCCTTCAAGTAAGCCTTTTACCTGGAAAGGACTGGCTGATACCAGGCCACCAAAACGGGTTTTATCTCCTTCTCGAGTCTTGAGGTCAACAACTGCCGATATACGGCCTCCGTATTCTGCACTAAAAGCACCACTCAATACCTCAGCAGACTTGATGGCTTCTGTTTCAAAAACACTAAAGAATCCGATACTGTGGAATGGGTTATAAATGGTCATCCCATCTAACAGTACCTTGTTTTGCACAGGTGATCCTCCCCGGATATAAATCTGACCGCCCTGATCGCCTGTAGAAATGACGCCCGGTAATACCATAAGGTACTGGGCTATATCTGCTTCCCCTCCTGTCGAAGGAAGGGCTTTGATCTGTTTGGGGGTAACCGTGATCCTGGATACATTCACTTCGTTCCGGCGTTGTTCCATACTCGCACTGACGTTGATGGTCTGCAGTTGGATGGATGACTCAGTCATAAACAACTTCAGGTACTTAACCTGGTCGGCCTGAAGGGTAACAGAAGTAGCCAAGGTGTCAAATCCATAAAAAAACGCCTTGAGATCATACGTTCCTGCCGGGATCTCTGAGAAAATAAAGAAACCATCAAGGTCTGTGATGGTATGGATATCCGTGCCGGAAAGGATAACATTGCCAAAGGAGATGGCCTCTCCCGTGGATTCATTGTAGATATGCCCCCTGAGCGTACCATTTTGGCCGAAAACTTCAGTCGAAAGAAAGGTACTCAACAGGGTTACAAACACAACAGGCACAAAGGTGCGGATCATCTGGCTTTTGATCATAGGGCGGCAAAAATAACAATCTTACTGCTATGCCAGGCCAGGGAAAGTGATATTAAAGCTATGAATCCTACATTTGCATGTATGGTGACATTGTCCGAAGTATTAAAGGTGTCTTTAGCCCCCTGTCCTGCCTGTGGTGCCAATGCCTGGAGGCCGGCTGGCCAGGTCAAAGATTATAGCATCACCGGTGAATGGTTTGACCTGGTAGAATGCGGGTCCTGCCACCTGAAAACCACCTATCCCCAGCCAAAACAGACTGAAATCGGCAGGTATTACGCTTCAGAAGACTATGTCTCGCATAGTGACACAAAGACAGGCCTGATCAACCGCCTCTATCATACTGCCAGGGAATACATGCTCAGGAAGAAGTATAAATGGGTCACGAGGGCATCCGGACTTGAAAAGGGAACGCTCCTCGATATCGGAGCAGGAACAGGCCATTTTGCCCATTTTATGAAGACCAGGGGATGGGATGTCACGGCCCTGGAACCCGATGAAAATGCCCGGAAGGTGGCTGCCACAAAACTTGGCCTGGCTATCCAGCCACTTGAGGCGCTGGAAACGCAAACACCAACTTCCTTTGATGTGATCACCCTATGGCACGTCCTGGAGCACGTCCATGACCTTAGTGGCTATATGGATCAATTTCGCTCATTACTCAAGCCTGGTGGAATCCTGATCATCGCTGTACCAAACTACACATCAAAAGATGCGGCCAGATATGGTTCATTGTGGGCTGCGTATGATGTCCCCAGACACCTTTGGCATTTCAGCCCTGAATCAATGGAAAAACTGATGGCCGGTCACCAATTCAAACTCTTAGCAAAGATCCCGATGCATCTGGATTCATTCTATGTCAGCATGCTGAGTGAAAAATACGCTGGCCATAAGTTTACAGGATCGGTGTCAGGATTTTTCTCAGGCCTCCAAACTTTTTTAGCCTCCGGCAAACAGGTTGACCGCGCATCGTCGATCATCTACATCGCCCATTAATTGTGATGGAGTCGGATGTAAACTTCGTTTATCATTCTTCACTTATTGCCGGTTGCTGAGCGTAGCCGAAGCATCACTCTTTCACTTTATTTTCGGTTGCTGATCCTAGTCGAAGCATCATTTTACTTGGCTAACGCCTTCACATCAGCATTTCCTCCGGAGATGATAATACCTACTCTCTTCCCCTTCATCTCCTCTTGATACCGGATCACTGCAGCAACAGCCACTGCGCTACTGGGCTCTATAATTATTTTCATGCGCTCCCATATCCACCACATCGCAGCGATTATTTCTTCTTCACTCACCACAAGCACCTTGCCTACCAGATCTTTGATGATCGGAAAATTGATATCCCCAAGATTGGTCCTGAGGCCATCTGCAATTGTATCTGTGCGGTCATTTGTTTCAATTTTGCCGGAGAGAAGTGATCTGTATGCATCATCAACATTTTGGGGCTCTGCAGCCCATACAGCAGTGTGGGTTGAAAACCAATGAGCCGCCAAGGCAGTACCTGCCAGTAAGCCTCCTCCACCTACCGGTGCTATGATGATATCCAATCCTGAAACCTCCTCAATCAACTCCTGGGCACAGGTACTATTACCCAGAATAACCTGTAAGTCATTGGATGGATGAATGAAAGTCATTCCTGAAGTGCTGATTACTTCTTCGACTGCCTGTTCACGATCCGAAGGCAATGGTCCGCTGAACACAATGTCCGCACCATACCCTTTTACGGCTTCTACTTTGACAGCTGGTGCATTAACAGGCATGACAATCTTTGCCTTCACGCCCATGATCTTTGCAGCCAGGGCAATCGCCTGGGCAAAATTTCCTGACGAATGCGTCACTACTCCCCTGGAAAGTTGGTCCGGTGTGAGCTTAGATAATGCATGTGAAGCCCCTCTCATTTTATACGCCCCCATTCGCTGAAAATTTTCGCACTTAAAGAAAACCTGCGCATCAACCATTTCATTAAATGTTGTTGATGTCAATATGGGTGTCTTGTGCACAATATTTTTGATCCGGGTCTTTGCATCGAGCAGATCCTGTCTGGATGGAAGGGTCATCGGGTGACTATTTTATCAAGCAGTGATTGAATCAATGTCCATGTGGCTTCGATATTGGTGTCAGTGGTATATGTTTGCCCCGGCACCCAACGTATCAGTCCTTTTCCTTCCACTACAGCATGCGTCATGTAAGCCTTGCCACTGTTATTGATTTCCTGCGAGAGTTGTTTGGTCAGGCGACCATCACTGTCTAATGATGACTTGATACGGAACGAAAGGATATTAAACGACCGCGGATAAGCCATTTCGATGGAATGGTGATGACCGAGCAATGATTCTATTTTTTCAGCTAGCGAAATATGATCTCTCAATCTGGCCTTTATGGCATCCGTACCTAGCAATTGCAGCGTCATCCACAATTTGAGTGCCCTGAACCTCCTGCCAAGGGGGATTCCCCAGTCGCGGTAATCATTGACTTTGTCACCCTGGGACGTCATCAGGTAGGATGGGGTTATGCTCATCGTTCTGACCAGTAGCTCAGGATCACGTACATAGTAAGCGCTGCAATCAAACTGGACAAACATCCATTTGTGCGGATTGAAGACGTAGCTGTCTGCGCCTTCCAGCCCCTTTCTCAGATGGGCGTATTCGTCAAGCATGAGTGCTGTTCCTGCATATGCTGCATCGACATGATGCCACAGTCCATATTGGTTGGTGATAACACTTAGCGCATCGACTGGATCGATAGCTCCTGTCCCTGTGGTGCCTATGGTGGATACGACAGCAGTTGGAATGAAGCCTTCCCGTAGATCGTGTGCAATAGCTTCCTCAAGCAATTGAGGGGCCATGGCCAGATTTTTATCCACTCCGATCTTGACCAGGTTGTCAGTGCCAAAACCGGCCAGCCTGACAGCCTTTTCCACTGAAGAATGTGCCTGGGCGGAAGTATAAATACGATAGACCGTACCATCAAAACCCCGCTTCGAAATACGGTAACCAGATTTCCATTCCCTTGCAGTCAGCAGTGCAGTCAAGGTAGCTGAAGATGCAGTGTCCTGGATTACCCCTTCCCACTTCGCAGGTAATCCCAGCAAATCCCTGCACCACTCCATGCATCGCTGCTCGAGTTCCGCAGCTGCTGGAGAACTTTCCCACAACATACACTGGGCGGAAATCCCTGCTGTGATCATTTCAGCGACAATAGAGGGAAAGCTCGTATTGCCTGGAAAGAAAGCATAGAAATCGGGGTGTTGCCAATGGGTGATCCCCGGGATGATAACTTCCTGAAGGATTTTAAATACCTCATCATCTGAGACAGGTGTTGCGGGAAACTGATCCGGAAACTGCTTATAAATATCACCAGGCTGGACCTGGCTGCGTACCGGAAACCCATCAATATTCTTGTAGTATTCAGCAATCCATTCAACAGCCCGTGAAGCAAGCAGGGTGAAAGCGTCACGGCCCGCTTCATTGTTTTGGAACAAGACAGGTGTCATGGTCAACGATTACTGCTCAGGAGCAAGGATACCTGTCTTTTCCCCGAAATAGTGAACGAATCGCCTCATCTCATTGGCCAGTTCAGTATTCTGTGTAGACTTGTAATATCCATCAGTCAGTGCGGTGAGTGCATAGAATATTTTGCGGTCCATTTCGGCGACCTGTAGTTCCTTGGTCCAAAGAAACATGGTAGAAGTGTCGAGGCTGTCCTTGTCAAGCAAAGCGAGGAATATTGACTTACTCTCCGAAGGATGGGTCTGATGTGCATCTGATGCCTGCCATTCGATAGTTTCAGGGACACGGTTAGCATCAAGCTGTATGCGGATGTTAATATCTGAAGTTGTAGCTGCCATAGTGAAATGATATAGAATGTAAAACTACTAATTGTATGATACTAAGGAAATGGGACAAAGAGGCTAAAAAAAGAGAAGCCGTCACTGATTAAAGCTCTTTGCGAGTTTGACAATCTCGCTCACATGATGGATATGTGCTCCCTGCCTGAGACCCTGTGCAGCCTGAACCATCGCCTTGGCCACATCGTCTGCGTCCACTGGGGCAAGGTCTCCGATGATGCTACCGGAAAAATACTGAAGCCCCTTGCTTAACCTACCCGCAATTTCTTCCGCAAACCTCTTCTCCTCACGCTGGCCCAGCAAAACAGATGGTCTCATGATATGCACTGCCCAATAGGGTAAGCGCCTGACATCATCTTCAAGCTGGCCCTTGACCTTGAGATAGTATATCAGGGACCGGCTATCTGCACCTACAGAGGACACCAATACGAGCTGGTTCATGTTCTGCAACGAACCGGTCTTGGCAATATTGAAGATTAGATCATGGTCAATGGCGTGGAAAGCTTCCTTGCTTCCTGCCTTTTTCATGGTGGTACCAAGGGAGATATATAAGTCGTCTCCACGCATCAGATGGCGGTAATGATCGCTGTGGGACATATCCACCTCGTAGTGGATCAATTTAGGGTGACTGGCCTTTATAGGGCTGCGGCCAATAGAAATGACTTTAGAATAGGCCTGATGAACCAGCAACCTGCGAAGGCAACAATTACCTATCAACCCACTGGCCCCAAAAATAACAGCCACCTTGGAATGGCGCTGTATTTCTACACCTGTTGTGGAATTTTCAAGTAATTGCTTCGTCATCGCTCATCAATAGGCTACCACAAGGGTATAATAATTGACATTGTACCCTCCCCATATCCCAAGGGCACCGGTGACATTGGATTGCAGCCTTGTATAGCTTGAAAAAGGTCCCTGGTTTGCCCTGGCAAACTCAAGGGTATTCCAGAAATCAAAATTGGCTTCATCTATTGTACACCATTTGAGGGTCATCGTATCGCCAACAAAATACAATCCAAATTCTTCAGGATCAACATCCCCGTTATCTGTGGCAGGATTAAATAGCTGAAAGCCGAAGCTTTTACCGTCGAAAAAGAGATCTTCCTCGACACTCGAAAATCCGGTTTCCAACTGGCCTCCGTTGGTCGATCCAAAATACCGGTAGAAATTTTTGACTCCGGCCGGATCAGAAATATAGCAAGTCAATCGCGCAAGAGAATCGTTGGGTTCACCTGGAGGAGGCTCAAACATGAGACTATCCAACGGCACTGCCATAGGAATAATGGTAGATGCCGTGATGGTATCTCCTTCGACCAGTATACGCAGATCATACGTTTTACCCGACTGGGGTTGCAATTGGTTGAGCAAATCCAGATATACACAGAAATCTACTGAAAGGCTGTCGGCATTCAGTCCAAACTGCTCAGCCACTTGCTCCCGGATTGCGGGATCCAGGTCAAAAAGACATATTTCCTGCAAAGCCACTTCAATACTTCCATCGGATACCCGGACATCGGCATCGTGCACAAATGATTCGGTAAACTGATCCGGACCAAACTCGCCATAGAAATCAAATGACCTGGTCAACAAGACATAAGTTGGCGTCGGATCCTGGCCAGCTTCAATATACCCTTCCACCACATATTTTGGCCCGTCTGCTGATGCAGGTGGAATATATTCCTGCTCACAGGAAACAAGTAAAGACATCGATATGCCTATAGCAATGAGCTTAAGTGTTGCTTTCATTTGAACTTAAAATTCCAGGTGACAGATGGGAGTATCGGGAATATCGACACCTTATATGCATTGACGTCTGCAGTACCGGATTGCAAATCCGTCTCATAGTCTGTGTAGATAAAAAAGGTATTCTTACGGTTGTAGACATTGTATATCGAAAACACCCATTCTGATCTGAAAGCTTTCTGACTTGCCGGATTGGGCACCCATGTCAGGGAAACATCCATCCTGTGATATGGCTCCAGGCGACGACTATTGCGCGGACCATAATCAGTCTGCAACTCACCTTCGATCAGGTAGACTCTTTCCGGAGGTGTAAATGCTTTACCTGTTGCATAAACAAACACGAGTCCGGCAGTTAACTTATCGGTAAGCCGATAATTGGCCACAACACTTAGATCATGTGTACGATCGTACGTAGTAGGATATGTCCTGCCATTTTCAATATCCGGAAATGTCCTGTCCGTGCGGCTCAGCGTATAGCCGATCCACCCATTGAGGGCACCTGTATTCTTGCGGATGAAAAATTCCGTCCCATAGGCCCTGCCATCACCAAATACAAATTCATTTTCTACCTGGTCTACGCTGTTATCAACATAGCTTTCCCGATAGTCTATCTGATCCTTGAGCGATTTGTAATACACTTCAATAGAGGCCTCAAATGCATTCTTCCGGATATTCTGAAAATACCCGGCTGCATATTGCCACCCTCTTTGCGGCTTGACCAGTTCAGAACTTGGCACCCACACATCCGCAGGCAAGGTAGAGGAGCTATTACTCACCAGGTGCAGATATTGGGTTGTTGAGGTAATGCCTGCTTTGAGTGATGTGTTCGGATTGAGTGTCGTGGTGACAAACATTCTTGGCTCAAGGGAATTATACGTCTTGACGATCTCGCCACCATCATAGACCTGGCCATCGATGCCGGAAGTATAAGGACCAGTCTGCTGGAATAGCGTGGCTCTCAATCCCAGATTGACACGGATCCATGGATTGATCTTCCAATCATCCTGGAGATATACTGCATACTCATGGGCGTACTTGGCCTCAGCCGTGTTTTCAAACTCAGTGTCACCTGCATTCCCTCTGATAATATTGGGAGTCAATCGATGATGCGTGGCATGCAGGCCCGTTTTCACCTGGTGATTATTAGATGGGAAATAGTCAAAATCAAATTTAGCTGTGTAATCCCTTACACCTGAAAAGATGTCAAACTTGAATTCCTCCTGCTCAAATCCTGCCTTAAACTGGTAGTCGTTGTAGATCGCAGAGAGATTAAAAAACAATTTGTCATTAAACAGGTGATTCCACCTCAGCGTGGCTGTAGCGTTTCCATAAGGAAGGGTAAATTGAAAGTCCCTCCCGGGCTGTGCGAAGGTCAATACATCCCTTCCAAAATAACCACTGAGATAGACCCTGTCATTTTGCGAAAACTGATAATTCATTTTCGCATTGAGGTCATAGAAAAAGTAATTGGTCCCTGCAAAATCTGTTTGGCGCACAAATGGTTGCGCAAGGTCAAATCCATATGTACGGCGTCCGCTGATCAGGAAACTACTCTTGTTTTTGACGATAGGTCCTTCAAGGGTCAGCCTTGAAGAGATCAGTCCAATCCCTCCTTCTCCCTGAAATTCCTGGTTGTTTCCTTCCTTCATCTGAATATCAAGCACCGAAGACAACCGACCTCCATACACTGCAGGTATTCCACCCTTAATGAGTGTTGTGTTCTTGATGGCATCAGAATTGAATACGCTAAAGAAGCCAAGGAAATGCCCGCTGTTATAGACTACAGCCTCATCCAGCAACACCAGGTTCTGGTCAGCTCCTCCACCTCGAACATAAAATCCTGCACTGCCTTCTCCAGCCGAAGAAACACCCGGCAATAATTGTATCGTCTTGAGAATATCTACTTCACCAAGTAATGCCGGCAGGACTTTCAGTTGTTCGACAGGTATGGTCACCCTTCCCATCGAAGTGCTTTGGACATTGTCATCCTCTTCCTCCGCCTTTGCCGCGATGACCACTTCCTCCATCGCTATCCCTTGTATCAACTGAATATTGAGGTTGGCATTTGCATGAAGGTCGAGATCTTCCACATATGTCTGATATCCAAGGTAGGAGACCACAATCCTCTGGGGCCCCTCAGGCAAGGTGATGGAAAAGAACCCGTATGTATTTGTAACCGTACCTGTAGTGGCATCCTTTTCAAGGAAAACATTGGCCCCGATCAAGGTCTCACCGGTCTCATTGTCCTTGACATATCCGCTGATGGTATACTTAGCCTGTGCATTGGCTTCCATGAGGAACAAGCACCATAATCCGGCCAGAAGTGTTCGTAGTGTAATCGTTTGCATATGATCGATGAAAAACGGTTTTAGGGTCATTTTGTTACGGGAATCACGGAAAGAATTGATGAATACAGCAATTCACCCGATGAAAGCCCGGGTGCCGTGCTCCTGAATCTGCAACTTATTACGAAACGATTCGTTACAATTGGTACGATCTCGGTACCCAGCGACTATTGAGGCACAAGGTAATTCAATGCTATTGAATGCCCACCCCGTAACCAAAAAAGTCAAAGCCGATGAAGCTTCTATTCTATGTTATCTCAGGTTTACTATTGTTCCCAGGTACATTTCGGGCTCAGGACCAGGATATACAAGCATATCTGGATGCGTATATCGGCGAAAATGCTATCCCATACCTGCAGCCTCTGGCTGATTTATTTGCATCCAACATCAACACAGGTGTTTGGGAATGGTCCAAAGGTGATTCAACATTTTACTTCCGGCTGAAAGCCCAGGCCATAGTTTCATTTCCCTCTGACCCTATGCAAACATTCACCGGAAAAACAACCGGCGACTTCAGGCCTTCCCAAACAGCTACTGTGCCTACGATCATCGGGGACAGAAACGCTGTCCTTCTGCAAGGTGAAGACACAACATTCTACATATTCCCCGGAGGATACGATCTGAAGCGATTGATGTTAGGCACCCCTCAAGTGACCATAGGTGGGTTCCTGCATTCAGAAATCAGTGGCCGGTTTCTTTCCTTTTCATTAGGCGAGGACTTGCCAGGCATTTTCTATCAGATTATTTTGACCTTCCTTTTGAATTTTCAGTGGGCTATTTCTACCACCATATCCAGGCAGGTGATTACCTCGACAGCGACCAGCAATTGGTTTCCGTACACCTCGGCAAATCAGGAAAATATTTTTCAGGGCAACTGATGGTAGGTTATCAGACATCAAGCTCCGCCATACACTATGTCTATGACAATGATGATGAACTTATAAATGTTGACCTGCAAATTGAAAATCAAAATCATATGATCTTCGAAGCCTCTGCAGGCATGAGACTTGGCCTGTTGTTTGTAACCGGCGCTGTCAGTTATGCACAACATCCGAATATCTCAGCCGGATTTGGGTTTTTCTTCTAGGCTTTTGACATCTAATGGATCACTATCTGCTGAAAGGCACCATGGCTTTTACTTTGTACCCTGCTGCTCTGAGCCCCCCGATAATTCCTGTTGGACCGCTAAGGTGACCTGCTCCTACGGCAATAAAATAAGTCAATGAAGGGTCAAAGGATTTCATTCTTTTGGTCATTTCGAGATTCCTGTTGTATATGATCCGCTTACGCAAATGATGCATTGAGGATTTAGTCAATTGATACAACCGATGTATATCCCCTTCAGCATATAGTTCCAGGGAATGCCTGGTAAACTTTCTTAATTTTTCAGGACTTGTGCTTATCTCCTTGATCTGCCGATAGAGCGGGTCAGGTGCAATCGAGTGAAGTAAAGTCATTTGCTCTTTGAGTGTTTCCAGACCTCGCATGGTCAATTGGTGCCTGTCCGCAAAATTCCAAAGATGTTCATCAAGAGAAACCCTTCGATCATTTTCAAGCATGCTATGGGAAATAGCACTCATGATCATCAAGGGATGCAGGTGATCATAACGAATGATGTCCAGCCTGAATGATTTCATTAACTGGTTCCTGAGTTTTGCATACACCTCATTCCTGAAGTATGCTGACATGGAATAAGCTGGCATCTCAGTATGTTCGGGCACCTCTCCAAGATCCATTTCCCCCACATATACATCTGATTGCTGAATCAGCGGATATAGCACATCGCAGTATCCATAGACACGCTCATCACGGATATGCATGGTTCCAAACAGGAAGGAAGTCCTTCCTTCCGGAGGATGGAGTGACCACAACAAGGATGAATTACTCAAGACCCTTCTAAGGTTGCTGCCGGCAACCGGCTATTCACCATTATAGTTGAGTGGCAATACCTTTCTATTCTTGACCGTCGACAGTGTCATGAGTGTCTTGAGCCTTTCGACTTCAGGAATCTGAGACAATACATTAAAAAGAAGGTTCTGGTACGCTTGTAAATCCTTACAGATAACCTTTAGCAGGAAATCGCCATCACCTGTAATGATATTGCACTCTGCCACTTCATCTATTTCATTGACCTTATGAAGGAAGTTCTCTGAGGCATTTTGCTTATGCCAGCCGATGTTGACCAGGATAAAGGTTTTAACGGTAAGTCCCAGGGCTAAAGGATCCACCTCTGCATGGTAGCTTTTTATAATTCCGTTTTTCTCCAGCTTCTTCACCCGCTCCAGGGTGGGTGCCGGAGACAAACCGATTCTCTTCGACAGGCTTAAGTTGGTGATGTTACTGTTTTCCTGCAGTAGCTGCAATATCTGAAAATCAATCTTGTCAAGATCTTCGATCATGTGGTATACCTTTTATGCGCTTAAAAACCTTATTGTTATGGTCTATGGGAAAATACCCAAACGAACATAGTCTCCTGAAATTTTATTCAATGCCACTACGAAAGCCGCTGAACGGAGATCTTCAATGTTCTTCTTACGCTTGAGTGTCTCACGGATTTCATCATATGCATTCACCATAGTGTCTTCAAGTCCGGAACGAACCAGATCGATTTCATCGGCCCCATGTGTCAACACATCCTTCTCTCTGGAACTTACGTTCTGACCTGTAAGCCTTTCTACGGTTGACAGAAGGTTACTGAGGGAATTCTCCTGAAACCTCTTTTCCATCCGGCCAAAGCGCATGTGGGAAAGATTTTTCAGCCACTCAAAATAGGAGACGGTCACACCACCGGCATTGCGATACATATCCGGGAGGCGCACAACACCCTTTGTAGCTAATATATCGGCAGCCTCAGACGTTACTGGACCGTTTGCAGCTTCTGCAATGATTTTTGCTTTTACCTTCTTTGCATTTTCGGTTGTGATCTGATTTTCAAGAGCTGCAGGAACGAGAATATCACAATTGATAGCGACCCAATCTTTTCGATCAGGTAGTGTTTTGGTTCCGGGAAATCCTAAAATAGTGCCTTTGTCTTTGCGGAATTTAAGCAGCTTATCAATATTGATACCTTTCTCATTGACAATTGTCCCTTCCATTTCAGAAACACCTACAATGATGGCATCACCTTCCACCTGAGAAATACTGCCTGAATATGACCCCACATTTCCTAAGCCCTGAATCACCATTGTCTTTCCAGCTATGCCTGGTTCCAGGCCTAAGGCTTTGGCATCATCCGCATAAGATAAAAACTGGCGGATCCCATAATATACACCGCGCCCTGTTGCCTCCGTCCTGCCCTTGATACCATTCTGGCTTTCAGGTTTTCCGGTGACACAAGCTGCTGCATCAATCTCCCCATGTTTGAAAGTCTGATAGGTGTCAAGTATCCAGGCCATTTCCCGGCTACCCGTTCCGTAATCAGGTGCAGGCACATCAAGGCCTGGACCAATAAAATTTTTACGAATCAGCTCCGTGGTATACCGACGGGTAATCAATTCAAGTTGTTGCTCTGTATAATTTCTTGGACTGATTTTAACACCTCCTTTGGCCCCGCCAAATGGAACATCTACCAAGGCGCATTTATAACTCATCAAAGCTGCAAGAGCCATGACCTCATCACGGTTGACCATATGACTAAAGCGAATACCTCCCTTAGTCGGAAGACGGTGATGGCTGTGTTGTACGCGAAAGGCCTCGATGACCTGGTATGTATTACCAATCTTGACCGGGAAGGTCATTTCATATACTGCGTTACAACCTTTGATCTGCTCCAGGAGACCTTTTGGAATTGACGTGTGAGCCGCAGCCCTGTCAAAATTCCTGTTGACGCTTTCGAAGAAGCTGAGATGTTTACTTGTATTACTCATTTTTTTGCCGTTTTTCAATTCTTGAAATTTTTCGATCCAGCTGGATCATATAGATAAACAAGGTGATCAGGATAATCAGGCATACGCCTGCTACTACGTAAATCTTGCCAATACTCCTGATAAAATCAGGAGCCGCTTCCCCTTCCGCCCGTGCAGATTGGAAAACAAGGAGAAGAACAAATGCGAATATGCTTTTGATGCTCATAGGCTGCTGAAAAAGCCCATAAATATGACAAGATTTATTCAACTTCATAGGTTTCCTTTTAGCTTGTCCGTTCTGTACACTAACTGGCTGATCCACAAGCCAAGCAGGATGAAGCCAATCACCGCCGGGTAAAATACCATGCGCATGGTATTGTCGAGGTCCTCCCCCCCAAGCGCAGGGTTACCTCCATTTCCCGGGTGAAGACTGTCTGTCATCCGGGGGATAATAAAGAGCAATGGAATCAACAGGACAAAGGCAAACATATTATAACCGGCCGTAAGGCGGGCTTTTTGCATTTCATCTTCGACCGATGATCTCATGACCATCAGCGCCGCGTAGATCAGCAGGCAAATGGCAGACATGTTTTGCTTGACATCCCAGCTCCAGTAAGCATTCCAGGTATTCTTGGCCCATAGCATTCCGGTCACCAGGCCCAGGCCAAAGATCAATCCTACCTTGATAAATGCCACACTCCTCCTGTCTGCATCAATATCCCCTTTCTTGTAATACTTCAGACTGTACCAGGCACTGGCCCCAAACAGGATGATCATACAAAACCACATAGGGACGTGGAAATATGTATTACGGATGGTTTCAGCGAGGATATTACGAAATGGGTATTGCATTCCGGCTTTTTGATGGATATGCTCGATTTTGTCCTTATACCAAAGTGGAAGTTCTGATGTATCCTGGACTGAAGCTGGGGTGATAAAAATAGCATTTGGCAGCACACTGGAGCCTTCAATACCGTGATCCAGTATCAGCGTCAGAGGATAAGCTTCCTGCCTGACAGGAAAAACCGAAGGAATGTAAAAACTGGCTGAAAGGTGACGGTCATCCCAGGCCTGAACATGCAGGGCGCTCAACACCGTATCCCCGGCCAGGCTGAGCCAGGCACGGAGTTGGGTCGAATCAGAGGCAAATGCTGAATTATAACCTGTCACATCGATGACGACCTGCTCTCCCGCGACAGCCCTGTCAGGGCTCACTTTAATGATTCCGGGCTTTAACGGAACGATCCATCCGACTATAAATACATATATAAGAATAGCCATGGCAGTCCATTTCCAGGCTTCCAGTCGAAAAAGTGTAGTAGTGGTTGATTCCCGCATCATTAAGAGCGCCAAAGATAGGGAAACAACCATAGAGACATACCAATCACCAGGGAGATAATGCTGGAGAGTAGCATCATTTCGTTCCAGGGGTTTTCATCAGGCGTAGTCCCTGATGCATAGGCTGTTAGCCTGAGTATATTGATCAGCAGCGGGATCATCAAAGGCAGGGCCATAACAGAGGTGAGGGAAGCATTCTGCTGGGTCTTGATCGCAATGGAAGTGATCAGGGTCAGGAGAAAGGATAATCCTGTACACGCCATTATCCCGGTGGTCAGAAACCAGCCCATCCGTATGATATGGTTACCCGCCATCACATAGAGCACAAACCAGAGGACAAGGAAGATAAACAGCAGCAGGATCAGATTGTAGACCACTTTAGCAACAAAGAGCTCTAGCGGATGATACAACGTATAATAGTAGAAATACCTGCCTTCACTCTCCCGTCCAAATGATTTGAGCACAGCCATCAGGGAACAAAAAAGGAAAATCACCCAAAAGGTTAGCCCCCACTCTTTCGGTGGGAGTTGACGCCAGATGGAAAAGACAATAAACGCTGAGGAAAGTACATATAATACTATACCTGATATGGCATACCGTTCCCGGAGTTCAATGCGGGCTTCAGTGGCTACAAGGGTCAGTATCCGGTTCATATGGCTGTAAAGATAACAGGTATCCTTTGGTGGAAAGCCTTGTACATAAGGGAATAGCAACCACTGAGCTATATTTTGAATATACGTCTATATTAAATATATTAATAATGTATTACCTTTGTGTTAATCAATGATTTAAACAAAATGCGCGGTCTGCTCACCTCTCTCCTTTCTTTTTGCTTATTCAGTGCCATTGCCCTACCGGGCAATGCCCCATACTTCTACAACGTAGTCGCTAAAGCCGGTGACGGCATTTCGATCTTACTCAACCGGTACGAACTGGATGAATATGAATGCAACATGGATAAGTTTCTCGAACTTAACCAGTTAAAACGCAAAGACCAACTATTAGAAGGGAAGTCCTATAAACTTCCTGTAATGATTTACCCCTACAATGGGCAAAGTATCCGCAGTACAATTGGCATCAATGATATGGAGGTTGCCAAACGAATCGCCAATTATAACAGGATCATTCTCAACCGAAACCTGCGTAAAAGTGACTACGAGTCAAGTAAAATTCTCTGGGTACCCTACCATGAGCTCAATTGCCCGGATATCACTGACAAACCTATAGCCATTAAGGAAAGTGCTGAAACAACCGAAAAAACTGATGCGCCTGCAACCAGTGAAACCACTTCTATCTTCGGACGGGAATATGGTAAGATCGAGCGTAAAAGCGATAAGCTAAAAGGTAAAGTCTATTATATCTCTGCCGGTCACGGAGGCCCTGACCCAGGTGCAATGGCCAAAATGGGAGGCCATAGCATCTGCGAAGATGAATATGCCTATGACGTATCCCTCCGCCTCGCACGCAACCTGATGGAAAACGGAGCCAAAGTCCACATCGTCATCCAGGATGCTAATGACGGCATCCGGAATGATGACATCCTCCTATGCGATCATGATGAGGAAACAATGGGGACCCAAACGATTCCCATCAACCAGCTTGCGCGCCTCAAGCAACGTACTGATGCTATAAATGAACTTTATGGCCAATACGCAAAGGCAGGAGTAAAGGAACAAATATTGGTATGCATTCACGTAGACAGCCGCTCAGAAAGCCAGCGGCAAGATGTATTCTTTTATTACTTCGAACACTCCAAATCCGGAAAGAAACTGGCCACCAACGTGCAGGATGTCTTCGAACAGAAATATGCTAAATACCGCGCCGGCAATGAATATGAAGGCTCCGTCTCCACCCGCAATCTCTATATGCTGAGAGTCCCCTTCCCTACCACACTCTATGTAGAACTCGCCAATATCAAGAACGAAGCAGACCGTAAACGCATCGTTCCTTCAACCAACCGACAGGCACTGGCCAACTGGCTATACGAAGGATTGATCAAGTAAAATGCTGATCGATAGTTAGCACCCTTATAGCACTCCACAACACCAAGTAAGCAGGTCAAATCATCTCCCTTCACCCAATACCCAAACCTCTCACTGTCTCACTGTCTTACAGTCTTACAGTCTTACACATAGAGCAAGTTACACCCCCTTAGGTCACTATTGTCCAGGCGGCCTAGCACATCAAAACCCCCGTCTGCGAAAGACATCCCTATATCATCGGTAGCGATAAATGCGCATGAGTCTATATTGGCAAGGTCTATCACATTGATTACTCCTCTTTGCCCATGACCTATCAACTTCAACGGATCACTGATATCTCTCATCCGAACACGCATCGTCGGGCCGGGGTAAAAATGATCAACGGTCCTGTATGCCTGTGATAGCAACTCCGTCATGCCATACTCACTCGCTATCTGCAGGGAAGGGTAATGGCGCCTCAACCTGCTGTACATCTCCTCCCTTGTAATCTCCTGGCCCCTTCCTTTCATCCCCCCGGTTTCAATCACCATCAGCCTATCCCAAACAGGCACATCCGTGCTTTCATAAAGGTCAAGCAAGGCAAAGCTTACACCTATCAGTATAACAGGAGAGCCACGCTCTTTAAGGACCTGAAGTGAATGCTTGATCTCATCATTTACCTGAGGGAAAAAGCCACTTGATGCATTACCACTCAGGCTCATAAAATGGTAAACCATATCGACCAGTGAAGAATCTGCACGGTCAAGATATGATGGAAGCAGTCCAATCCAGGCAAATTCACCGGGTTGCCTGAATGCGCTATAAAAACACATTTCGGCTACCCCATGATACCATTGCAGATCACGCACCAAATGCCGGCTTTGGACAACACCGGTCGTCCCGCTACTGCGAAAGATTTTCTCAGCATCCCAATCTCCGGTCCTGATTTCATGCTCCCTGAACATTACAATGGGAAGAAAAGGAATATCCGCTGTACTCCGGATCTGGTCTGGTCCGATCCTCAATAGTTCGCAATATCTCCGGTATAGAGGATTGAAGTCATATTGGTATTTCCATACCTCCATCGCAACACCTTCGAAGTCCTTTTCGTTAATATTGTATATTCGGCGGACTAATGAATCACGTTGTACATCCGGTGCTACCATCAGGGTCAAAAATAACCCTTTTACTTTTGCTGACCTTTTTCGGCTGGAGATGCCTTGATGCACCTAATTACCCTGACACCCCCTATATTGAATTTCTGAGCAACTCTAAGGATACCCTTGAGCAAGGGATTTTCCAGGAAGACTCACTGATCGTGACCTTCAGGTTTGAAGACGGCGACGGGGATATCGGGCGGACGGACCAGGACCCTGAAAACAACATCTTCTTTATCGACGAACGTACGGGGACACTGGACAACACATTTGGCATTCCTACGATCCCCGAAGATGGGGCAGGAAATGGCGTAGAAGGGACTGTAAAAATCCTCCTCTTTTCGACCTGCTGCATCTACGCGGATGGTTCAGATCCCTGTATGCCCAATCCCAATTTCATATTAGATACTGTTCAGTACAGGATCTATATCAAGGACAGGGCTGATCACAAAAGCAATGAGATTCTCACTTCCCCGATCATTCTAAGGTGCAACTAGGACAATGGCTTCCTAATATAGCTATTGCTTGATTGTCTGCTCTGCTGCAGCAACATTCTTTTCTTCATTACCTATAAAAATATGCTTGCCTGAGATGATCACCGGACGTTTAAGAAAGGTATACTCTTCAAGTATCAATCGCTTGTAATCTTTTTCCTCCAATACCCGGTCCTTGAGCTGCATCTCCTTATACTTGACAGCCCTGCGACTAAATAAGGCTTCATACGATCCAGCCATATCCCTCATTTCCTTCAATTGCGCCGCCGTAATAGCCTCAGTCTTGATGTCCTGTTTTATAAAATCATCCAATCCTCCCCAAACGTTTTATAATACGACGGCATGTATCACAAGTGGATAAGTAATAAATCTTCTTCATCAGCCAAAGGTAAATCCTCACCATCATTAAATGGAAAATTATTGCCTCTACTTACCTTAGTTCTTCATCTTGCCAAAACCCCTATCTTCGATATCCTATGAATGCTGCCGAACTCATCCTCAACGCTGATGGATCTATATACCATCTCAATCTTCTTCCTGAAGACATCGCCCCAACTGTGATCCTCGTTGGCGACCCGGGACGCGTTTCTAAAGTGTCCAATTTTTTTGACACCATAGATGTCATCAAGCAAAAGCGCGAGTTTATCACCCACACAGGCTGGTTCAATAAAAAAAGGATTACGGTGATCTCGACAGGTATCGGCACGGACAATATTGACATCGTGGTCAACGAACTGGATGCACTGGTCAATGTGGATCTGGAAACGCGCATACCCAAAGAAAACCTCAACTCACTCAATCTGATCCGCATAGGCACATCCGGCTCCATCCATCCGGAAGCCTTCGTTGATGAGATTGTAGTGTCAGGACTCGCAGTTGGAACAGATGCACTCGGTATGTACTATGAGCACCAAAGTATCGAACACAATTTGCTTCCAGCCTGGTCCTATCTAACCAAAAGACATCATTTTGATCTTTCAGGTTTTCCGGAACCCTACAAGGAAGGCATCACACTCACCTGCCCCGGCTTTTACGGACCACAAGGACGCGTGATCCGGGCCAAACTGGCTTATGATATCCCGATCGATGAACTACATAAGATAGAAATAGATGGGCTGCCATTTATGAATCTCGAAATGGAGTCTTCTGCCATTTTCCTCTTCGCCGAAATGCTTGGGCATAAAGCGATTTCCTTCAATAATATCCTGGCAGAGCGAATCCACGGAAAATTCAGCAGCCAGTCCGGCAAATCAATGGAAAGATTGATTCATGCTACACTCAAATGGATCACGTCAATAGACTAGCCGACAATTCAGCCAAATAGTGATTGTAAATCCAGGCCCTGTCCAACAATAACGGCGCTTCGCGCAGCGTGTCAGGTTCCCATATTGCTAATGGGCGGCACAACCGATACATCGAGGTGATATCCTCTTTCAATGCAGTTTCAACAATTGGAATTTCGCTGCCATATTTTATCCTCGCCCACATCCTCAGGCTTAACATCCCACTATCTACGATCAGCACCGGCCGCTCAACTGCGCCAAACGCCTCCTCTGAAACGACAAAACAGCGTTTTGATCCAATTGCAAATTTCCAAATACCAATTCCATATTCGCTTTCACCCCCTTCAGGGACAAATCTGCAGAATGCCCACTGCCCACTGCCCACTGCTAGCTGCCCATTGGAGGCTCTCGATATAGCTTCTAACTGGCCTGCAGCAATCTCCTTTAAGTCAGCTTCCTCATATCTCCTCCCCAACCCCTCAAGATATTCCCTGGCATACTCCGGTACCCAGGGACACCCCAAATATGCAGCTAACTTCCTGGCCAGGGTTGTTTTACCGCTGCTCTCGGGACCTACTATGGTGATTATAAATGGCTTATGGTCAGTCATAATGTTGTTAACAAAGGTATAGTAATACCGGTTTCTGCCTATCCCTACGCCTGAATCTTGTATTTTTGCAGGATGCACGATATAGAGCCGTATTTCCAATGGAGAGATGCATACATAGCCTCTGAAGATCAGCGTTCCCCGCTGTACGGACGGGACTATGACGAATTCTATTTTACCAATGCCATCTACAACTACTATATCCATCCTCAATGGGATGAATTTGGCAGTTCAACGCTTTATCTCAAGATCCTGTATGCCGATTACGACCTCCATTATGCCATTATCGAACTAATCGGAGAATGGAACGACTGCATCTACAATGACATCATGACCCTGCGCCGGGAGATCACTGACCTGATGCAAAATGAAGGGATCAACAAGTTTATGCTGGTATGCGAAAATGTGCTCAACTACCATGCTGCCGAAGACAATGCATACTACGAAGAGTGGCATGATGAAGTTTCCGGCAATGACGGCTGGTTGGCCATCATCAATCCATTACACCATGTGTCTGAAGAAATGCACGCCTACGGTTTAAATCACTATGTACACCTGCTGACTGATTCACCATGGCGTGGCCGCAAGCCAAGAGCTCTTCTCAAATGGGCAGAGCAACAAATCTTTTCTCAAAATCTATTACGCGTTGGCTGAACAAAACATACACAGATCCGGATTCGTCAATATCCTCGGCCGTCCCAATATGGGCAAGTCAACACTGCTCAACGCACTCGTCGGGGAGAAGATGTCTGTCATCACCTCCAAGCCACAGACGACACGCCACCGGATCATCGGCATAGTGAGCGGTGAGGACTTTCAGATTGTCTTTTCGGATACACCCGGTTTCATCGATGAACCTGCCTATCGGATGCACCAGATGATGAATGCATATATCAGCCTCTCCTTTGATGATGCAGATATCATCTTGTTTGTCACAGATCCATATGAACCCCTCAGCGAACAGCACAACCTGCTCCAGCGGATTGCTTCGCATACTTCACCTGTGCTCGCCATCATCAATAAAAAGGATATGGTCTCCGCCGAAGAGTTGGAGGTTCGGGTTGCAGAGCTTTCAGCCATGCTCCCAGGCATAAAAATCCATACCGTTTCCGCACTTAAAGGAGATGGGGTAAAGGAACTGATGGAGGAGATTGTCACCTCACTTCCTGAAGGCCCTGAGTTTTATCCAAAGGATCAACTCACGGATCGCCCGGAGCGTTTCTTTGTCAGTGAAATCATTCGTGGAAAAATGCTGGAACTCTACAGAGATGAAATTCCTTATACCTGTGAGATCACGATTGATTCATTTACAGAAGGGGACAGCAATGCCGGGCCGATCACCCGCATTTCTGCAAATATCTTTACACTGGATGAGCGAAAAAAATCCATTATCCTCGGCAAAGGAGGATCAGCGATCAAAGAACTAGGCACGCAGGCAAGGGGCGAAATCGAATCATTCCTCGGGAAGCGTGTATTTTTAGACCTCAATGTCAAGGTGCGTGACAATTGGCGTGATGATGAGAAAGCACTTAAATCCTTCGGATACCAAAACTGATTATGTCCAATATTGTAGCTATAGTAGGTAGGCCCAACGTAGGTAAGTCCACGTTGTTTAACAGAATGGTTGGCCAGCGACAGGCCATCACTGACAACATCAGTGGAGTGACCCGTGACCGGCAATATGGCACAGGTTTCTGGAACGGCAAGACATTCAGCATCATTGATACCGGTGGATTTGTCGAACACTCTGATGATATCTTTGAAGCCGCCATACGCGAGCAGGTAGACATTGCCATAGAAGAAGCCAACGTGATTATTTTCATGGTGGATGTCATGACAGGCATCACCGACCTGGATGCTGAGGTAGCCAACAAACTACGGAAGACGAATAAGAAGGTCCTTCTCGTAGTCAACAAAGTAGATAACCCTGAAAGACAACTGCTGGCTAACGAATTCTGGGCGTTGGGTTTTGAAAGCACACATTTCCTTTCCTCAATCTCCGGGAGCGGCACAGGTGAAGTGCTGGATGAAGTAGCAGAAAACTTGAGTGCTGAAGAAGATCAGCCACTTGATATTCCTAAGATCGCAGTGATCGGCAGGCCCAACGTGGGCAAATCGTCCTTTATCAATGCGCTGATGGGCGAACCCCGCCATATCGTCACGGAGATTGCAGGCACGACACGGGACTCGATACATACACGCTACAATAAGTTCGGAAAGGATTTTCTGATCATTGATACGGCTGGTATGCGCAAGAAACGCATGGTTGAAGAAAACCTTGAATTCTATAGCGTCATCCGCACTGTCAAAGCCATTGAAGATTCAGATGTCTGCATACTCATGCTGGATGCCACTACCGGACTGGAAAGCCAGGACCTGAGCATTCTGCAACTGGTGCTTCGCCGCAGCAAAGGGATCATGATCCTGGTCAACAAATGGGATCTGATTGAAAAAGAAACAAACACAGCACGGGATTTCGAGCAAAACATACGACAGAAGATGGCCCCGTTTACAGACGTGCCTATTCTCTTTATCTCAGTCCACGATAAGCAGCGTATCTACAAAGCCATAGAATCTGCCCTCCAGGTCGCAGAAAACAGATCCCGCAAGATACCTACGTCACAGTTAAATGAATTAATCGAAACAGCTGTGGCCAAACAACCGCATCCAAGCTTCCGCGGCCACCTCATCAAGATCAAATATTCTACCCAGTTGCCAACCCCTTATCCTGCGTTCGCACTCTTCTGCAATTACCCGGAAGAGGTAAAAACGAATTACAGGAATTTTCTCGAAAATCAAATCAGGGAAGCCTTCCAGTTTACCGGTTCTCCGATCCGCATCTACTTCAGGCAGAAATAAACAGGATACATTGACCTTATGACTATCACAAAAACGGAAATCGAGGGGTTATGGATTATTGACCCCGGCGTGTTTAAAGATGAACGTGGTTATTTCTTCGAGACTTTTCATGACCAGCGCTATCAATTGCCTGGCGCATTTCCCTTTGTGCAGGACAATGAAGCTAAGTCTGACAAGGGGGTGTTGCGTGGATTACACTTTCAGCAAGGGGCGCACGCCCAGGGTAAGCTGGTGCGCGTAGTGACAGGATCCGTATATGATGTTGCTGTTGATATCCGCCCAGGTTCCGCCACATTTGGCCAGAGTTATGGCGTAATCCTCTCAGGTGAAAACAAAAGGCAGCTATGGGTACCCAGAGGATTCGCGCATGGTTACCTTGTCCTGGAAGATCACACCATATTCAGCTACAAATGCGACAACTATTATCATAAAGCGGCCGAACAAGGAATCCGATATGATGATCCGGACCTGGATATATCCTGGCCTAACGTTGATAGTCCTTTAGTGATTTCTGAAAAAGACCTACGCCTTGGTGCTTTAACAGACCTGGAAATATGATATCCGTCATTGTCAGCGGAGCTTCTGGTCAACTTGGAAAGGCATTTATTGAAAGACTATCCTTTCAGGAAAATTACAGCGTATTCTCCTTTGACCGAAGGCAACTGGATATTGCTGATCATGATAAAATAGGCCACATCCTATTGACGCTTCCCCAGGCTAAATACTGGATCAATTGTGCCGCATATACCAAAGTGGATGAGGCAGAATCCAATCCCCATGATGCACGCCTTTACAACACAATTGCACCAGGTTACATCGCAGCAGCATGCCGTGAAGCAGGAGTACATATGATTGATTTTTCATCCGACTATGTATACCACAGTGCCCTCCGCAGGCCGATGAAAGAGGATGATCCTACCGAACCCAAAGGCGTGTATGCGCGCTCTAAGCGAGAAGGCGAACTGGCAATATCTTCTACTGGCGCTAGCCATACCATATTGCGCACCTCATGGGTTTATGGTCCCGGAGGCCACAATTTTGTCAACACGATGCTTCGCCTTGGAAGGACAAAGACACATTTACGTATTGTAGGAGACCAGCTTGGTGCGCCCACTTTCACTCATGATATTGTTGATGCTGTCAAGGAGATTATACACCAGGATCAATCAGGCAACAGAGCGTCCATTCAGGGTACTTTCAATTTTGCCAATGCCGGGGAAGTGACGTGGGATAATTTTGCAAGATCGATTTTCAGCCTTTCGGGAATAGAATGCACAGTTGAGAGTATCACCACTGAAGAATACGGCGCTCCGGCACCACGCCCGACCTACAGTGTTTTGAATTGTGAAAAAATATCCAGCCTGCTGGCAAAGCCCATACCTC
Source organism: Candidatus Opimibacter iunctus (assembly GCA_016716665.1). Lineage (GTDB taxonomy): Bacteria > Bacteroidota > Bacteroidia > Chitinophagales > Saprospiraceae > Opimibacter > Opimibacter iunctus. Next base: position 82,297 of record JADJVH010000001.1, read on the forward strand.
ATTGGAAAGATGCCCTGCAGCGGTATCTGGACATGATATGATCTTTTGAGCCTTGGAGTTTTCCCTATTTTTACTTATTCACAGCAATAAGTATTTTACTCCACAATGTCCGCTTATCTGACACGCCACAACATCCTGATCGCGGCTATCCTGGTCGGGATACTCATGGCGTTGTTTAGTCATCTGCAAACTGTTGAACTCAGAGGCGAAGAACCCCGAAGAGCTATCGTAGCGATGGAAATGAATATCTCAGGGCAATATATTGTTCCGAAGATCAATGGCTGGAACTATTACAACAAACCCCCGCTCTTCAATTGGCTGCTGCTTTCATTCTTTAAAATGTTCGGTTCTTATGATGCATGGGTAGTCCGCATTCCATCCCTCCTGGCTTTACTGTTGACAGGTCTCCTCCATTATTTCTTTGTAAAGAAATATCTGTCAAAGGAAGTGGCCCTCCTTTCAAGCCTCCTGTTCCTCACTTCAGGGGATATCTTCTTTTACGGTACGCAGTTGTCGGGAGAAATCGACTTGTTTTTTTCCTTGCTTGTCTATACCCAGGTGATCCTTATATTTCATTTCACCGAAAGAAAGGATTACTTGACTTTATTTATCACGACCTACACCCTGGCAGCATTAGGGGTCCTGACCAAAGGGCTGCCTTCCATCGTGTTTCAATGCATTACCCTGGTTGCCTGGCTGGCTTACAAGAGGGACCTACGGATGTTATTTCACTGGAAACATCTCGCAGGCATTATTTGCTTTGCCCTGATTACTACCTCATACTTCTGGGCATACGCGAGACAAGCAGATGTGATTCCATACCTGATCAATCTGGTAAAAGAATCTTCCCAACGATCTGCCATTGAAAGCAGTTTCATTTCACTCCTCCTCAGCGCACTTGCCTATCCGTTAAACGTAATCAAATTTCTATTGCCATGGTCTTTCTTTGTCGGCTATCTTTTTTCAGGAAAAACTTGGCCATCAATAAAGGGAAATGATTTCCTGGTATTCTGCACACTCTTTATTCTTGCCAATATCCCCCTGTACTGGTTTACTGCTGATCCCAAAAGCAGGTATATCTACATGTTCTTTCCATTTATCCTCGTGCTGCTCACCTGGTTCCGGCAGGAAAGGGAACATACCTTGACAGGAACAACCCGAATGATCAATATACTCCTGACTATAATCATTTTCCTTGTTCCGCTCTCAGGCCTGGTCATACCCTGGATCGTAGATCAAGCGCTTATTCCAAATGCCTTTTTAAAAAAGGGCTTTGCATCAGTCTCATCTCAGGAGGTGTAGCATGGTTTTCATAATAGACAAGACCTCCTACAGGATTTATTATGTTGTATTATGCCTGGTCATCGCCAGGATAGCTGTCAACGTCTTCTACCTGCCGACATTGAACCAGAAAACACGGGCGCTGACCAATCTTCATCATGTAGAAAATTTGTATGCCTTGACAGAAGGTGCTGGATTTTCTCTGGCAGGAAAACCATACACACAGAACACCAATTTGCCTTTAGGGCCAATGAACGAAATCCATTCCGGAATTCGTACAGCACCCTTGCTTTCCTATAGTATCCCTTACTATTACACAAAAAAGACAAATCAGATTCTCCGCTTTGAAGAAAACATGACGCCAGGAAATTATTATCTGATCTACCTCCATGAAATCGGCCACTATCATGTTGATACGCTATACACTTTTCAGGAGACCGGCACAAAGGATGACATGGGATTAGTCAGATTGAAACCATGACACTATCACTAGTGTCTTCATTAATATTGGATTCAGGATACTTAAGTTCACATATGTTGAAGGGCTAATCTCAATATGCCTCCTATTGAACAAATTCAGGATTTCGACCCAACTTTGAGGCCTAAATAGGCGTTATTCCCTATATTTAACTTCATATATGGGCAAGTTCAAGGTTCTGGTGATTTTCCTCAGCCTGTGGTTGACAAGTGACCTATGGGCCACGCACAACCGCGCGGGAGAGATTACTATACGCCAGACCGGTGATCTCACCATCGAAGTGACCGTCACGACCTACACCAAGACAAGCAGCACCCAGGCTGACAGGGACAGTGTAAAGGTCTTCTGGGGTGATGGCAGTTCTGAATACGTATTCAGGATCAACGGCGAGGGCACCCCATTGGACAATAATCGCAAGCTCAACTATTACGTAGCCAGTCACACCTATCCAGGCAGAGCCACCTATACCATTTCAATGATGGATCCCAATCGAAATGGCGGGATCCTTAATGTGAATCCACCCAACTCAGAAGGAGTGCCATTCTATATTGAAGCGACATATACGTTCCTCAATCCTCAGTTTCAAGGCTACAATAACACGGCAAGACTTCTGCAACCTCCTATCGACTTTGCATGCGTTGGCAAGCGTTACATTCACAATCCAAATGCATTTGACGAAGATGGCGACAGCCTCGCATTTGAAATGATCGTTCCGCTCCAGGACAGCGGCCTCAATGTCCCAAATTTCATTCCTCCGCAGCAGATCGAACCAGGTATTGACAACATCATGACCCTTGACCCGGTAACCGGAGACCTGGTGTGGATTTCCCCACAGATACCAGGCGAGTATAATATTGCTTTCATTGTCAAGGAATACAGGGGCGGCGTGCTGATCAGTTCCTTTATCAGGGATATGCAGATCCTTGTGCTGGTCTGTGAAAATAGCCCACCCGAAATTGAGGCTATTGAAGAAGTGTGCCTCGTCGCCGGTGAAACACTGAATCTCGCAGTCAATATTTCGGATCCCGATATAGGACAATTAGTAAAAGTTTCAGCTTCGGGCGGCCCATTTGAAATCGAAGGAAATATGGCCCAATTGGATGATGGCCCCGGAGGATTCCAGCCACAACCCTTTCAGGCAATTTTATCCTGGACACCCCGCTGCGAACAAATCAGAGACCAGCCATATACAGTAATCATTAAGGCCGTCGATAACTTTTTTGATACCACTGGCCTGGTTGACCTGTTTGCAATACGCATCAAAGTTATTGGCCCTCCACCTAAAGGTGTGGAGATTAAGAATGGAGGTGAAACATTTGAACTCTCCTGGGATCTCCCGTATGCCTGTGACGCAGCAGCAGACAATTATTTCAGGGGCTTCTCTATATGGAAGCGCAATGGAAGCAATCAATTTGAACTTGACTCCTGCGAAACAGGCCTTGATGGCCGTGGCTATACAAAAATTGCGGCCAACTGGAAAGGCACCCGGGATGGTCGATACTTTTTCGAAGATGGAGATATCACAGATGAAGGAAGCTATTGCTACAGGATACTTGCTGAATTTGCACAGACGACCCCTTCAGGTCAGCCCTATCTGCGTGTGGAAAGTATCCCTTCTGATGAGGTATGCCTTAGAGCCAAAGCGGACAGGCCCTTGATTACAAAGGTTTCAGTAGAGCAGACAGACCTGGCCAATGGAAGTATTACCATAAAATGGATCCCACCCGATCCTGTAGCACTGGATACCATTCTATTTCCTGGCCCATACCGATATGAATTGTTGAGGGCTGATGATATCAACAGTGCAGATTTCCAGCCAGTGGCAGGAGGTACCTTTAACGCTGCTACTTTTGAAGGACTGAAAAAGGATACCATGTTTGTTGACCCCGGCCTTGATACAAGGACCCATGGCTACAGGTACAAAATTGATTTTTATACCGGTAGTTCAACGACACTGTATGGCGCCTCTCAATCCGCATCATCAGTCTACCTTACTGTTCTTCCTTCCGATGATGCAAGCCTGCTCTCATGGGCGTACAACGTGCCCTGGGACAATTACCATTTTGAAATATGGCGTAGTGATGCTGGCGGTCAATTCAGCCTCGTAGGCACTACCGCAGAAACCAGCTATAAAGACAATGACGGTGTGTTTAACGGAATCGATTACTGTTATAAGATTATAGCCTATGGAGACTATGGCCTGGATATGGTGCCTGCACCATTGATCAACCTGTCACAGGAAGCTTGTGTCATACCTGTAGACAATGTCCCACCCTGCACCCCACAAGTAAGCGTAACAAACATATGTGACGAAGCCAATCCGGGTACACCGGCAGATGCTTTCGTAAACTATGTGACCTGGCAATTGCCATGCACCGAAGATGATATAGCTTATTATATCATTTACTACAGCGAAGCGCACAGTGGTGAGTTTGTGGAAGTTGGAAGAGTCGATCATCCGGGCAATACTTTTGAACACAAACCCGGTGAAAAAATTGCCGGATGCTATATGGTAGTGGCAGTAGATCATAGCGGAAATCAGAGCCCTGCATCCCTGGGCGTCTGTGTGGAAAATTGCCCTGTATTTGAATTGCCTAATGCCTTTACACCAAACGGCGATGGGCAGAATGATCTCTTTAAGCCATACAGGTCAAGATTTATCGAAACCGTCGACTTTAAAGTATTCAATAAATGGGGTCAGGTAGTGTTCAGCACCTCAGATCCACAAATCAATTGGAACGGAACTAACAATGGAGGTAAGGATGTCTCAGATGGCGTCTATTTCTACACCTGCGAGGCATACGAAAGCCAGGGAACTGCGCCGATTGTATTGTCCGGATATATTGAGTTGATCAGAGGTTAACGCTCCGGTATTTAGCTTTTGTATCTTTGTATAGAATCTATTAATCCTCATTAATGTTCTCCGGAATCATCAAGTCCATTGGGATAGTGCAGTCCGTCGTTACTCAGGGCACTACAAAGCGCATAGCCATTTCTTCTTCGATTTCTGATGAACTGAGCATTGACCAGAGCATTTCACATGATGGTGTATGCCTGACTATCGTCGCGGTCAGGAATGGAATACATGAAGTAGATGTCGTAGCAGAAACACTTTCCAAGACCACTTTCGCTTCGTTGGCAGAAGGAGATGTAATCAATCTTGAAAAATCAATCACTCCCACTACCCTGCTTGATGGCCACATGGTGCAAGGGCACGTAGACGCCACCTTGCAGTGCCTGGATATTGAAGACCTTATTGGCAGTTGGAAATTTAAATTCAACCTGCCTGTGGAATACGCAGGCCTGGTCATCCCTCATGGATCAATCTGCCTAAATGGCGTGAGCCTTACTGTAGCAAATCTGTATACTGATTCTTTTGAAGTCGCAATCATACCTTACACTTTTGAGCATACTAATTTCAGGAACCTTTACACGGGAGATTATGTAAATGTGGAGTTTGACCTCATCGGCAAATACCTCTTAAGGCAGGCTGAATTAACTCAATACAAATAAAAAGGGCAGGTAAATACCTGCCCTTTTTATTTATTGCGATTTGAGCGTAAGATAAAGGCAGGATTTATTTCACTCCTTGCCCCTTGCCCCTTGCTCCCTGCTATCAGTTTTCGTCATCATACAGACGCTCTACAAACTCTTCACCGTCCTTTGATTTGACCAGCAAGTGTTCATATCTGAAAGCACCTGTACCTGCAGGTATACGCTTACCTACAATTACATTTTCTTTCAAGCCTTGCAGATCATCTCGCTTGGCAGCGATAGCCGCTGTGCTGAGCACCTTGGTCGTCTCCTGGAATGAAGCAGCTGAAATCCAGCTCTTCGTACCAAGTGAAGACCTCGTGATCCCCTGCAGCATCGTACTGGATGTAGCAGCTACAGCATCCCTGTATTCCATGATCTTCTGATCATTGCGTTTGAGGAATGAGTTTTCTTCACGTATCTGGCGCAGTGATACTACAGAGCCTGCATTGTGCTTCTTGGAATCTCCCGGATCGGTCACCACCTTACGGTCGTAGATCAGGTCGTTTTCTTCAAAGAAATCATGACGGTCTACAGACTCACCCTGGAGGAAACTTGTATCTCCCGGATCGACGATCAATACCCGACGCATCATCTGGCGCACAATCACCTCGATGTGCTTGTCATTGATCGCAATACCCTGTGAGCGATATACTTCCTGGATTCCATTGACAAGGTAGGATTGCACTGCAAACGGGCCTTTGATCGCCAGGATATCACCCGGAGAAATAGACCCATCGGAAAGCGCCATACCAGCACGGACAAAGTCACCTTCCTGCACAAGTAAGTGCTTGGAAAGTCCAATCAGGTACTTACGATTCTGATCGGTCTTTTCATCCACTACGTACATTTCACGGTTACCCCGCTTGATGCTACCAAATTTCACTACACCATCGATCTCAGATACAACCGCAGGATTGGATGGATTACGTGCCTCGAATAACTCCGTTACCCGTGGCAGACCTCCCGTGATATCCTGGATCTGGCTGGTCTTACGCGGAATCTTACCAATGATCTTACCTGCAGTGATTTCATCACCATCAGATACGTTGATGTAAGATCCTACCGGAAGATTGTAGTTACGCAACTCCTCACCATCCTTGGTGACGATGCTGATGGAAGGTATTTTCTTCTTGTTCTTAGACTCAATGATCACCTTCTCTTCGTAGCCTGTCTGATCATCACGCTCTGTCCTGAAGGTTACCCCTTCTTCAATAGAATCGTACTTGATAATACCGGCGAACTCAGAAATAATTACCGCATTGAAAATATCCCAGTGACAAATCATGTCCCCACGACGGACTTTCTGTTTGTCCTGGACCATGATCTTGGCTCCGTAAGGAATATGGTGGGATACAAACACACGGCCACCTTCTGGATCCGTGATTTTTACTTCACCTGACCTGGAGATAACTACCTCTTGCTTGCCGTCATCATCCACAAACTTCACGGTACGCATATCTTCAAACTCGATCACCCCGTCAAACTTGGCTGCCAGCTCTGACTCCTTCTTGGAGAGAGAGGCGATACCACCGACGTGGAATGTACGAAGGGTAAGCTGCGTACCAGGCTCACCGATACTCTGCGCGGAAATAATACCCACGGCATCCCCCATTTCGGCGATCCGGCCGGTAGCAAGGTTTTTGCCATAGCATTTCGCACATGTACCTCTCTTACTTTCGCAAGTGAGCACTGAACGGATTGTGACTTTCTCAATCCCGATTTCTTCAACCTTTTCAGCTAGTGCTTCAGTGATGTATTCACCCGCACCAATGATCAACTCATCAGTAACCGGATGTAAAATATCATAGAGTGAATATCTGCCCTGGGTCCTTGACGCAAGACTTTCAATCACCTTCTCATTGTCCTTCAATGCAGAAGTTTCAATACCGCGAAGTGTTTCGCAGTCCTCCTCCATAACAACGACATCCTGGGCAACATCCACAAGACGACGTGTCAGGTAACCTGCATCCGCAGTCTTGAGCGCTGTATCCGCAAGACCCTTACGGGCACCGTGCGTGGAGATAAAGTATTCCTGTACACTCAATCCATCAAGGAAGTTTGAAAGGATCGGGTTTTCAATAACCGCTCTACCAGTATCCCCTGACTTACGAGGCTTAGCCATCAGACCCCGCAATCCGCAGAGCTGCTTAATCTGGTTCTTAGATCCTCTCGCCCCGGAATCCAACATCATGAATACAGAGTTGAATCCCTGGTTGTGTGTAGACAACTCCTTCATCAGGCTCTCTGTGATCTTGTTGTCAGCGTATGTCCACTTGTCAATGGTCTGGTTGTAACGCTCATTCTCGGTGATCAGACCCATGTTGTAGTTGGCAAATACTTCATCTACATCATCCTGGGCTGCCTTCAGCGTCTCTTCCTTGATGGAAGGAGTGATCAGGTCACCAAGCTTGAACGATAATCCTGCCCTGAAGGCCCAGCTGAATCCAAGGTCCTTGATATCATCAAGGAACTGGGCTGTCCTCGGGAAGTTAGTCCTGTTGAGGATATCTCCGATGACCTTACGGAGGTTCTTCTTGGTCAACAGAATGTTGATATATGGAACGGTCACAGGTACTACCTCATTAAAGAGGACTTTACCTGTTGTAGTTTCAATCAGTTTAGTCACGAGGTTGCCATGCTCATCTTCTACACGTGCACGGACCTTGATCAATGCATGAAGATCAAGTTTGCCTTCATTGTGCGCAATGACTACTTCTTCCGCGCTATAGAACGTTTTTCCTTCACCGATTACTTTGGCTCCATCAGCAGACCTGCGCTCTTTTGTCAGGTAATAGAGACCGAGTACCATGTCCTGTGAAGGAAGGGTTACCGGAGATCCGTCCTGAGGATTGAGCATGTTGTGTGATGCAAGCATCAACAACTGTGCTTCCAGAATTGCAGCCTGGCCCAGTGGCACGTGAACGGCCATCTGGTCACCGTCAAAGTCGGCGTTGAACGCAGTACATACAAGCGGGTGCAACTGTATCGCCTTTCCTTCCACCAATCGTGGCTGGAAAGCCTGTATAGAAAGCCTGTGCAATGTCGGGGCCCGGTTGAGCAGTACAGGATGTCCCTTCAATATATTTTCGAGGATATCCCAGATCACCGGTTCTTTTCGGTCAACTAATTTCTTAGCTGACTTTACGGTCTTGACGATACCTCTTTCAATCAGTTTCCTGATGATAAATGGCTTGAACAACTCCGCAGCCATGCCCTTTGGCAGACCGCATTCATGCAGCTTCAAGGTAGGGCCTACAACGATAACCGAACGACCACTATAGTCGACACGTTTACCGAGAAGGTTCTGACGGAAACGACCTTGCTTTCCTTTGAGGATATCACTGAGTGACTTGAGCGCACGACCACCTTCTGCCTTTACAGCATTTGATTTACGTGAGTTGTCAAACAAGGAGTCAACAGCCTCCTGCAACATCCGCTTTTCGTTACGCAGGATGACTTCAGGTGCCTTGATCTCGAGAAGGCGTTTCAGACGGTTGTTACGTATGATCACCCTTCTGTAAAGGTCATTCAAGTCAGAGCTCGCAAAACGGCCACCATCAAGTGGCACGAGTGGGCGAAGTTCCGGTGGAATGACAGGTAAGTATTGAATCACCATCCACTCAGGACGGTTTTCCGTATGTAGATTTCCTTCGCGGATCGCTTCTACTACACGCAATCTCTTCAACGCTTCTGACTTGCGTTGCTGAGAAGTCTCAGTAGCTGACTGGTGACGGAGGTTATCTGATAATTTCTTTAAGTCAATATTGGCGAGCAGATCAAATACAGCCTCGGCGCCCATCTTGGCGATGAACTTATTTGGATCTGTATCATCCAGCATCTGGTTGCCTTCCGGAAGTGTATCGAGGACATCGAAATATTCTTCTTCGGTAAGCAAGTCCATCATGTCTACACCATCATCTGCTTTCACGCCTGCCTTGATCACTACATACCTTTCGTAGTAGATGATCGATTCCAGGTTCTTAGAAGACAGCCCGAGGATGTAACCGATCTTGTTTGGAAGAGATTTGAAAAACCAGATATGAACCACAGGCACCACCAACTTGATGTGGCCCATTCGTTCACGCCTTACCTTCTTCTCTGTCACCTCTACCCCGCAACGATCGCAGACAATGCCTTTGTAGCGTATACGTTTGTACTTGCCGCAATAGCATTCAAAATCCTTGACCGGACCAAAGATCCGCTCGCAAAACAATCCGTCACGTTCAGGTTTGTACGAACGATAGTTGATCGTTTCTGGCTTCAACACTTCACCATATGAACGCTCCAGGATATCATCCGGGGACGACAGGCTCAGCGAGATGCTGCGGAAAAATTGCTTTTGTTTGACGTGCTTCTTTTTAAGAGACATAGTCTATAGCTGTATTAAAAAAAGAATCAATTAATCAAATTTCACATCAAGCGCAAGGCCGCGAAGCTCATGCACCAGTACATTGAAGCTCTCAGGGATATGAGGCTCAGGCATATTGTCACCCTTGACGATGGCTTCGTATGCTTTAGCCCTACCAATGATATCATCCGATTTTACAGTAAGTAATTCCTGCAGGATATTAGATGCACCATAAGCTTCAAGTGCCCAAACTTCCATTTCACCAAAACGCTGACCACCAAACTGAGCTTTACCTCCGAGAGGCTGCTGTGTAATCAATGAGTATGGACCGATAGACCTGGCGTGCATCTTGTCATCAACCATGTGCGACAGTTTGAGCATGTAGATCACCCCTACTGTTGCCTGCTGGTGGAAACGATCACCGGTATTACCATCATACAAGTAGGTCTGCCCTAACTCAGGCAAGCCTGCCTCGTTGATCTGGCCCTGGATCTCATCAAGTGCAGCTCCGTCAAAAATCGGTGTAGCATACTTGACGCCCAGTTTCTCTCCTGCCCATCCTAGAACGGTCTCGAAGATCTGCCCCAGGTTCATACGGGAAGGTACACCCAGTGGGTTGAGGACTATATCCACAGGAGTTCCATCCTCAAGGAACGGCATGTCTTCCTGGCGAACAACCCTGGAAACAATACCCTTGTTACCATGGCGTCCGGCGATCTTATCTCCTACTTTCAATTTACGCTTGCGGGCGAGATACACTTTTGCCAGTTTCAATACGCCCGGTGGCAATTCGTCACCGATGCTGATGTTGAAACTCTCTCGCTTATATCTTCCGATTTCTTCATTCACCTTGATACTGTAGTTATGAAGCAATCTGGAGATCAGTGTATCTGTATGCTTATCACCGGTCCAACCTGTATAATCGATCTGGCTGAAGTCAATCGTCTTGAGCACCTTTGGCGTGAACTTATTACCCTTGTTGATAATGACTTCACCATAGATGGATTTTACGCCATTAGAGGTTTGTCCCTTGATCAGTACTGACAGTTTATCGATCAGCAAGGTCTTGAGCTCATTGATCGCTACTGCATGTTTGTCATCCAGTTGATCAATCAGTTTCTTCTCCTGTGCTTTCTGGAATTTATCCTTCTTGGCCCTGGCGAAAAGTTGCTTGTCAATCACTACACCATCTGTTGATGGAGGTGCAGTAAATGATGCATCTTTTACATCACCAGCCTTATCACCGAAGATCGCCCTGAGGAGCTTCTCTTCCGGTGTAGGATCCGTTTCGCCCTTCGGTGTGATCTTACCGATAAGGATATCCCCTTCCTTCACTGCAGCGCCGACACGGATGATACCGTTTTCGTCGAGGTCTTTTGTAGCCTCTTCGCTGACGTTAGGAATGTCGTTGGTCAATTCTTCTTCACCCAGTTTTGTATCACGTACTTCAAGTTCGAAACTCTCGATGTGTACTGAGGTGAAGATATCTTCCTTCACGATACGCTCAGATACCACGATAGCATCCTCAAAGTTGTAACCCTTCCATGGCATGAAAGCCACCTTCAGGTTCTGGCCGAGTGCCAATTCACCTTTCTCAGTTGCATAACCATCGCAAAGGATTGTACCTTCTTTTACCCTGTCGCCTTTCTTTACGATAGGTTTGAGGTTGATACAGGTACCTTGGTTGGTTCGCTGGAACTTGGTGAGGTAGTATGTTTTCAGATCATCTTCAAAACTGACGAGCTGATCTTCTTCAGAACGGTCATACTTGATGGTGATCTTTGTAGCATCAACATATTGTACTGCGCCAGGTCCTTCTGCATTGATCAACATGCGGCTGTCAAGTGCCACCTTAGCTTCAAGACCAGTTCCCACGATCGGGGAAGCAGGTTTGATCAAAGGCACAGCCTGACGTTGCATGTTTGATCCCATCAAGGCACGGTTGGCGTCATCATTTTCAAGGAAAGGAATAAGGGAAGCAGATACACCAACAATCTGGTTTGGTGCTACGTCCATGTATTCAATTTCTTCAGGGCCCAACATTGGGAAGTCACCATGCTCCCTTGACTTGATCCTGTCGGTCATAAACAGACCGGTCTTGTCAATTGGCGTATTGGCCTGGGCAATTTTCAGATAATCTTCTCCTTCTGCTGTCAGGTACTCAGCATTTCCCTTCAATACGACTTTACCCTCAGATACGCGTCTGTATGGCGTTTCAAGGAATCCCATCTTATTGATCTTGGCATGAACACAGAGTGTAGAGATCAGACCGATGTTCGGACCTTCAGGAGTCTCAATTGTACAGAGACGGCCGTAGTGCGAATAGTGAACGTCCCGAACCTCAAATCCCGCGCGCTCTCTGGAAAGACCACCTGGGCCGAGTGCTGAAATCCTACGCTTGTGTGTGATTTCAGAGAGCGGGTTGGTCTGATCAAGGAACTGCGATAACTGGCTGGTTCCAAAGAATGAATTGATGACAGAAGAAAGCGTACGTGCATTGATCAAGTCAATTGGCGTAAATACCTCATTGTCGCGCACATTCATACGCTCACGGATCGTCCTGGCCATTCTGGCGAGACCTACACCAAACTGAGCGTACAATTGCTCTCCTACTGTTCTCACCCGCCTGTTAGACAAGTGATCGATATCATCAAGCTCTGCTTTCTGATTGGTAAGGCTTACAAGGTACTTGACGATAGAGATGATATCTTCTTTCGTCAACACAAGTGTTTCCTTATCGATATCGATGTCAAGCTTGCGGTTGATCTTGTAACGACCTACATCACCAAGGTTGTAGCGTTTGTCAGAGAAGAACAGCTTGTCGATGATACCACGTGCTGTTTCTTCATCCGGTGGATCTGAACCCCTGAGCTGACGGTAGATATATTGCACAGCTTCCATTTCGGAGCTGGTCGGATCTTTTTGAAGCGTATTGTAGATGATCGAGTAATCTTCCCCGATGTCTTCACGCTGTAAGATGATGGTTGACTCATTGGCTTCGAGGATCATGTCGATATGATCTTCATCAATGATGACATCACGCTCGAGGATGATCTCGTTACGCTCGATGGTTACCACCTCTGCAGTATCCTCATCCACAAAATCTTCTGTCCACTTGCGGAGAATACGTGCTGCCAGCTTACGGCCGATAGCCTTTTTGAGTGCTGCTTTGCTGACCTTGACTTCTTCAGCCAATTCAAACAAACTGAGGATTTCACGGTCGGAGTCATACCCGATCGCTCTCAATAAAGTAGTCACCGGAAATTTCTTCTTCCGGTCAATGTATGCGTACATCACATTGTTGATGTCTGTCGCAAACTCCATCCATGCCCCCTTGAAAGGAATGACACGGGCAGAATATATTTTTGTTCCGTTGGGGTGGTATGACTGGCTGAAGAAAACACCTGGTGACCTGTGCAACTGGGATACGATGACACGCTCAGCGCCATTGATCACGAATGTTCCCTTTGGAGTCATGTAAGGGATGTTTCCTAAGAATACATCCTGCACGATCGTTTCGAAATCGATGTGTTCTTCATCATTACAGGACAACCTGAGTTTGGCTTTGAGTGGCACACTGTAGGTCAATCCCCGGTGCATACATTCTTCGATCTTGTACCTTGGAGGATCAATAAAATAATCCAGGAATTCAAGGACGAAGATGCTCCTGGCATCTGAGATGGGGAAATTCTCCTGGAATACTTTATAGAGACCTTCGCTGTTCCTGTTTTCAGGAGTCGTTTCCAACTGGAAAAACTCCTGGAAGGATTTCAACTGAATCTCCAGGAAGTCCGGGTATTGGGTATTGAGATCAATTTTTCCAAAATTGACCCTTTCTTTTGTGTGCGATTTTACAGCTGCGTTACCGGCCATGGATGGTTACGATTTAAAATGAAAACTCTCTTGAACCAAATTCATGCTGACATAAATAGCTGAGCCGGAAGGTGGAATACACCCTCCGGCCGAGCCTTGTATGAATACAATGGAATATCTCAAAGATGCACCTTTAGTTTTGGTGATATCAGTTTAAGATGAAGTAATAAGGGCTTCCCCCTTCGACGTGCTTATTTAAGCTCCACTTCTGCACCGGCTGCCTCGAGAGCTGCCTTTACAGAATTGGCTTCGTCTTTAGGAGCACCTTGCTTCAGCATTGCAGGAGCGCCGTCTACCAGGTCTTTAGCTTCTTTGAGGCCAAGTCCTAACAGTGTCTTTACTTCCTTCACTACCTGAAGTTTGTTGCCACCTGCATTCTTCAGGAAGATGTCGAATTCTGTCTTTTCAGCAGGAGCTGCTGCTGCACCACCTCCTGCGCTAGGAGCTGCTACTGCTACTGCTGCTGCAGCCGGTTCGATACCGTAATCTGATTTCAGGATGCTGGCGAGTTCTGTAACCTCCTTAACGGTAAGGTTTACTAACTGCTCGGCTAATGATTTAACGTCTGCCATGTTTTTGTTTTTTTAAAGTAATTGTCAAAATTGGATTAATATGTTTGAAAACTTGGAAGCCTTAGGATGCGCGTTCTTCGAGCGTCTTGACCAGGCCTGCAATCGTACTGCCACCTGACTTGAGGGCAGAGATAACGTTCTGGGCTGGTGACTGAAGAAGCATAATGATATCTCCAACGAGTTCATTCTTGGATTTGAGCGCGATGAGTGCGTCAAGGGTTTCATCTCCAAAGAATACATCGCTATCGATGTACGCTGCTTTCAATACAGGCTTGGTGCCATCCTTGCGAAACTCCTTGATGAGTTTTGCAGGCGCATTAGCTGTATCCGTAAGCATGATTGCTGTTGGTCCTTCAAGTGCTGCGTAGACAGGTGCAAATCCACGCTCTTCACCTAAACTTTCCATGGCTTTGCGGGCCAGGGTGTTTTTTACTACGGTCATCTCAATCCCCTCCTTAAAACACATTCGCCTGAGTTTGTTGACCTGGGCGACAGTCATCGAAGATGCATCCGTAAAATATATAAAAGAGCTGTTGTCGAATTTCTCGCGCAACTCTGCTATGACCTGATTTTTTTCTTGTTTGTTCATCGTACTATGGTTTTAGATGATCTGCTCGTTAGGAATGACGTGATTTAAACTACTTTGGGATCTACGTTAATACCAGGACTCATCGTCGATGCTACAGAGATCGTCTTCATATAGATGCCTTTGGCACTGCTTGGTTTGAGCTTTTGGATGGTATGGAGTAGTTCCAGTGCATTTTCCTGCAGCTTTTCAGCAGAAAAAGAAACGCGGCCTACAGGGGAATGGATGATTCCAAACTTGTCCACACGGAAAGCGATTTTACCAGCCTTTACCTCTTGTACAGCACCGGCAATATCCATTGTTACAGTACCTGATTTAGGATTAGGCATCAATCCTCTTGGACCGAGGATCCTACCTACCTTACCTACCTGAGCCATTACTGAAGGCATCGCTACGATGACATCAATACCTGTCCATCCTTCAGAAATCTTGGTGATGTATTCATCCAATCCTGCAAAATCAGCACCGGCACCTAGGGCCTCCTGAACTTTGTCAGGTGTACAGAGTACAAGGACTTTTTTTGTCTTACCAGTACCGTGAGGGAGACTTACGGTTCCGCGTATAGCCTGATCGGCTTTTCTTGGATCAACTCCAAGGCGGATATGGAGGTCTACAGAAGAATCAAACTTGGTCAGATTGACTTCCTTGACCAGCTTCATGGCCTCCTGGAGGTCATAAAGTTTGGTGCTATCTACCTTCTTGGAAGCGATAGCCATTTTTTTGCTAAGCTTAGCCATTCAAAATTGTTTTAAAGGTTTTGGCGCAACCCACCCATAGGCGGAGTTACTCCCTTTTGAATTAATTACTTCATATAGTGACATTCCCAACTTTCTGGGAATGCATCATATCTGTTCCTTAGACCTTAACAGTAATCCCTTCAGGAGGGGTCCCTGTTACGGTCAAACCCATACTTCTTGCGGTTCCCGCTACCATACTGATAGCAGAGGTCAGGTTGAAAGCATTGAGGTCAGCCATTTTATCCTGGGCGATAACTGTCACCTGATCCCAGGTTACAGATCCGACTTTTTTACGGTTTGGCTCGGCAGAACCGGATTTGACCTTTGAAGCCTCGAGCAACTGCACTGCTGCAGGTACTGTCTTGAGTTCAAATTCAAAGGATTTGTCCTTATAAACCGTAATGATTACCGGTACAAGTTTGCCGGGTGTATCCTGGGTGCGCGCGTTGAAACGTTTGCAAAACTCCATGATGTTGACACCCTTGGAACCTAATGCAGGACCGACTGGAGGAGCAGGATTAGCGGCTCCGCCTTTGACTTGCAATTTGATGAATGTTTCTATTTCCTTTGCCATAATTGACTTCAGATCTTATTATCTAATTAACTGATGATCAAGAAGTTTTCTCAACCTGCATAAAGTTGAGTTCCACTTCTGTTCCCCTGCCGAAAATCTTTACGATTACCTTTAGTTTCTTCTTTTCTTCGTTTATCTCCTTGATGTCCCCAACAAAATCCTTGAAAGGTCCATCAATGATCTTGACCATTTCTCCTTCGATAAATGGCTCTACCATCGACTCCACAAGCCCTTGTGAATCATCCACTTTACCAAGCATCCGGTTAGCCTCACTTTCCTGCATAGGAATCGGAGACTGGCGGCCCAGGAAATGGATCACATTTGGCATATTGGCAATACCCTGAACAATCTCCGCAGAGAATCGTTGTGGGTCAGCCTCAAGTAAAATATAACCGGGAAGGATATTGCGATCAAGGATCACCTTTTTCCCGTTCCGGATCTTATACACTTTCTCCGAAGGCACAAGCACCTGGGTGACGACGTCATCCCAGCCTGCTCTTTTGATTTCCAGCTCGATGCGCTCTTTAATCTTGCGCTCTTTACCGGAGATCACACGTAAGGAATACCACTTTTTGCCTTCAGACATTTGTGCTGAATTATATATTATAAAGTAGCTCTGTCAATTGCTTGCTGACCGCATCCATCAGGAGGACGATCACGGCAATAATCAATGAACCCACCAATACAACCTTTGTACTGCTCAATAAGTTAGCCCAGGTAGGCCAGGTTACCTTGTTGACCAGTTCGTTGTAACTCTCGATGAGATATAGTTTTATCTGTTCCATCGTCTTTTATTGCTTCTTCTAGTTCCGCTCAATTCCATATTCAGCGGTCAATCTCTTAATTAGCAGGGAGGACAGGAATTGAACCCGCAGCCTACGGTTTTGGAGACCGCCGCTCTACCAATTGAGCTACCTCCCTAAACGCATTTACCCCCGTGCTAGCCGCTAATGGATATCAGCGGGGCATAAACCATAATATATTTAAAAGATTCCGGCAGGAAATTTCCCTTTGGCCATTTGCCTGCCGGAATATTAATCAGTATTCAGTAATCAACTGTATTAGTCAAGGATTTCAGTCACTTGACCTGCACCTACGGTCCGGCCACCTTCGCGGATAGCGAAGCGAAGACCTTTCTCCATAGCGATGGTATTGATGAGGGTCACTTCAAGGGCAACGTTGTCGCCTGGCATAACCATTTCAACACCTTCCGGTAACTTGCAATCTCCGGTAACGTCAGTTGTACGGAAGTAGAACTGTGGACGGTAACCGTTGAAGAACGGTGTATGACGACCACCTTCATCTTTACCCAGTACGTATACCTCACACTTGAATTTCTTGTGTGGTTTTACGGAATCCGGCTTACAGATAACCATACCACGGTGGATCTGGTCCTTTTCAATACCTCTGAGGAGCAGACCAGCGTTATCACCAGCTTCTCCTCTGTCAAGGATCTTACGGAACATTTCAACCCCGGTCACTGTAGATGTCAAAGGCTTTTCACCTTCTTTCATCATACCAATGATCTGTACTGTATCACCTGTGTTGATCACACCACGCTCGATACGACCAGTAGCAACTGTACCACGACCTGTGATCGAGAATACATCTTCTACCGGCATAAGGAATGGCTTGTCGATTTCACGTACAGGATTAGGAATCTGGCTGTCCACCGCATCCATCAGCTCCTTGATAGAAGCAACGCCATTGGCTTCGCCTTCGAGAGCCTTCAATGCAGAACCCTTGATGATCGCAGAGTGATTACCATCAAAACCATATTGCTCCAGAAGTTCGCGAACTTCCATTTCAACGAGCTCAAGCATTTCAGGGTCATCCACCAGGTCAACTTTATTCATGAAGACCACAATTTTAGGAACCCCTACCTGGCGCGCAAGCAGGATGTGCTCACGGGTTTGTGGCATAGGTCCGTCAGTAGCAGCCACCACTAGGATAGCACCGTCCATCTGAGCAGCACCTGTAACCATGTTTTTTACATAGTCAGCGTGACCCGGGCAGTCAACGTGAGCATAGTGACGTGCGACGGTCTCATATTCTACGTGAGCTGTGTTGATCGTGATACCTCTTTCTTTTTCTTCAGGCGCAGCATCAATAGAATCATAGGAGGCTTTTTTAGCCAATCCCATATCCGAAAGTACTGAGGTAATCGCCGCTGTAAGGGTCGTCTTCCCGTGATCTACGTGACCAATCGTACCGATGTTTACGTGAGGCTTGGTCCGCTGAAAGGTTTCTTTTGCCATTGATGTTGTTTTTAAAAGCTATTAATTAACGAAATACTGATTTCTGATTCTACTATGTTTATTGCATTGATAAGCGTCTGAGCCAATGAAGGGAATTGAACCCTTGACCCCTTCCTTACCATGGAAGTGCTCTACCCCTGAGCTACATCGGCTGGTACCACAACCTTCGTCGCAGTATTAAGTGAGCGGGCGATGAGACTCGAACCCACGACCCTCAGCTTGGAAGGCTGATGCTCTACCAACTGAGCTACGCCCGCACATTCAATTCTTTCAAATCTCACCCTCCTTTAAACTCCAAAGGGTCATTTTCAGCCGTCCGGCAAACAGTTACGTCTGCAGGATTGCTGCTCATTGTGGGGGTGATAGGACTCGAACCTATTCAGTCAGAGACACCAGATTTACAGTCTGGCCCGGCTCTCCAACTCCGGCGCACCCCCCTGTCAAATTAACTTTCGTCACCCCGTCTGAGGTCAGTTGAGCCAGTAGAGGGACTCGAACCCCCGACCAGCTGATTACAAATCAGCTGCTCTACCAACTGAGCTACACTGGCCTATGAAAAAGTCTTCCAACCCTGCCGGAATTATCCCCCAGAGCTTTCCTGATCTTTCAGCGTCAACGATTACATGAATCCCCAAAAAAGACACGGGGAGTAGCGAAAGTTACCTTCACGTTTCAAAATGGATATTTTCACCCCTTTGATTAAAGACCAAATAACACTTGTTATCGGCCTGTATATCAATGGGTTATATATACTTTTACAGGGCTTTCCCCGAAAGCGAATGCAAAGATATAACTATTCTAAGATTTTAATATGATTGGACGCCAATAATTTTCTATGCAGGGGAAGTCTTGGCTCCTTGGGTTTTGTCCTGGACCCGCTCTTTATGCTTATTGAGCTGTCTTTTCATGTTGTCAACAGCAGCATCCGTAGCAGCCTCAAAGGTCTTACTGGTTTCCTTTGCCACCAGGGTATCCCCGGGCACCATCAACTTTATTTCAACGATTTTATCCCGGACCTGACCAGAATTTTCCAGTTTGAGAAATACCTGGGCATCTGTAATCCTGTCAAAAAACTGGCTGAGTTTTGAAGATTTCTTCTCGATGTAGTCAATCAGTTTCTGATCAGCGTCAAAATGTACGGCCGTTAAATTAATCTTCATGTCTAGTGTTTTTATACGTTAAGTACATTAATTGATTATCAAATATTTACTTGATCAGCCTGGAGGATGGATGCGCCTGTCGGTACACCTCCTTTATCCTGGCTATAGAATTGTGCGTATACACCTGGGTGGCAGCCAGGCTCGAGTGTCCCAGGATCTCCTTGACAGCATTCAACTCTGCCCCATGATCCATCAGATGCGTTGCCATGCTATGCCTCAATACGTGGGGACTCTTTTTATCAGCGGTGGTGACTGCCCCCAGCATCGCCACTACCCTATTATAAACGAACTTAGGGTAACATGGTTTTCCTGCATCTGTGAGAATTACATATCCAGCCTTTTCTGTCCAATCCGATTCCCCCTCTTCCATCGTCCTGAGTAGGTTTAAAAGGGTTAATACCTCCTTATTGACCGGAACCTGCCTGTGCTTCTTCCCTTTTCCCAGTATCCTGAGCATACCCCGGGATGAATCGACATCGACCCACCTGAGCCCAATCAACTCACTCCTCCGAAGCCCTGAACCATATAACAGGGCAATCATGGCCTGATCACGCAGCCCATTATAGGTGATTACTTCCCGTAATGCTGTAAGAGAACCCCACAATTGCTGAATGACTTTCTCCGGAAGAGCCTTTGGTAATCGTTCAGGTACTTTTGGCAAATGAACCTTTTGAAGGGGATTATGGGTGATCCATTCTTTTCGCCTCATCCAGGTATAGAGATGGGTTAGTGCAGATAATTTTCGCCTTATCGAGACCGTCTGGATTTTCTGGCCCAGGAGAGATACTACCCAACTCCGGATATGCTGATGAGATATATTCTTTAGCTCAGTTTCACTGTATTGAAGGTTGCAGTAATCGGCAAACTGCCTGATGTCACTGAGATAACCCTCAGTGGTATGAACTGAATATCTCTTTTCGAATTTCAGGTAATCCCCAAACCCCGTCAACAATACTTCCTGATTCAAACGCTGGACTTAAATATGTTCTAATGTGTTTCTATCATGAAATGTACCAACTTTCACGATCAAAATCAAGTAAAAAACGCTTGCAGGGCCAAAAAAAGTGTTTTTTTCTTCCCCCGCCAATAAAAAAAGCCACCCGTATCCGGGTGGCTTTTTTGTAATTCAGATGATTTCTATATCAATGCTCATCTTCAAGGAATCCTGTACGACGGTATCCGGCAACTTCATAAATTGTCCCCGGATCATCGGTGAACTCAATCTTGAAATAGATACTGTCTGTTACATTGCCTCCTGTAGTGGTGGCTGCTCCTGGAAGTATCTTTCCATCAGTAATGTTCACCTTGATGTCATATGCGATATTCTGGAGATCAGTACCTCCAAAAGTTTTCGCATCAAGATTAAGTGGTGATTTCACCTTATAATCCCACTGGTTGCCATTGTCCGTGATCAGAAACTCATTCGCCACATTAGCAGCAGTATTAGAGGTGGTGATCAATGAAGAACCTCCACCGACATCACCGGCAACGTTAAAGGTTGTAAACCACTCACCGGCTACGGCCTGGGTAGCAGTACCCCCTGGATCCGGATCATCTCCGAGATCACAAGACATCAAACCGATGGTGAGGAATGCAACTAGTATCAATAATTTATTTTTCATGTGTCAATGTTTTTGGATGAATTAAAGTGCCACCTGAGTTAAAGTGACATCAAAAGCAAAGCCTGCATCCCAGTCACTGGTAAAGTGAATGGTCTTGGTTGCAGGATCAACTGTCATAGACGTCATCGTGCAAGCACCGCCAAACGCACCTACAGGAACAGGACCACTGAAACTGAACGTATTTGAAGGAATATCTGTGGCTGTTACGATAACACCCGGAGCACGATAATCAGAACCATATGCCCGGCCGAACTCATAGTAGCCGCCGATCGCACAGGATACTTCATACTGATTTGCTCCAACCTTGCGGATCAATACATATTCCAAATCAAAATACTGTGGGTTGACAGCACCATTCCTGATCACAGTTGAAGAATAAAGTCCTTCGATACTGCTCACCAGATCGCCTGTGCAAGCTACCCAGAAGGTACGTACGACCTCACCAGCATATCCATCCTGATTGACCGCAGAGGTAGTTTCAACATAGATATCGGCTTTATTGATATCCACCGAAGGCACCGTACCTGAAATACCCTTAGTCACTACTGTGAGCGGCAATTCCTGGCCATTTTCAGTTGCTACGATTGGTGGAATTTCAAAATCAGATGCACATGGAATGATCGCAAAATCGCCCCCTTCATATACAAATGTCGGAAAGTAGGTGATCCTGGAGATATTTGAAATTTCAGGTTCATTATTACAACTTGAGATTGTAAACAATGCGCCAAATACGAAGGAGACTTTTATTAAATTGATTATACTTTTCATATTCAATTAGGTTTTAAGATGATTATTGTGCCCACCAAACTGGTACCGTAAGTCCTACTTCATCAGGGATATTCTGATTAGTATTTCTCTCCAGTTCTGGCCAAACCAAACGTTTTGGGAATACTCCTTCTGCCGTTTTTCCACCAACAGACCAGGTAAATGTCCCTGGGATATAATTAGCCGGAGGATTGAATGGGTCTATTACTCCATTGCCATTAAAGATGGCAGGAACTCCAGTCCTCAGTTGATCCCAGAATGCCTCATACCCTCTGTCTACCAGTGAAGCCCATTTCTGAGTAATGATCGCCTTGATGTTTTCATCCAGGCTTCCGTTTGGATACTCATAAATACCACCGGCTGCAACCAGGGCGGAACAATCAGTTCCTACGCGGGCACAAGCTGCATTGGTTGCTGCATCATAAAATGATTTTGCTTCACCTGCATTACCATAACGGGCATTTGCTTCAGCAAGCATAAACATCACTTCATCAGCTGTAAATAAATACACCGGACGATCTGCTTGTAAAATGGCAACATCAGGCTGCTGTTCTGCCACTACAGGTGTAGGGGCATCAAACCATCCTTGCCAGAGGCCGAAATGGCCGGTTGTACCAGGGACAAAATAAGCATCAAGCCTTGGGTCGCTGTTTTCCTGTAAGAAGGAAACTAACGTACGGCTACCACGAAGGTTGGTCTTAACGTTAAGCTGTCTTACATTGGATTCGTAGATTGGATTACTCTTATCTGGCAGATCAACGAATACATCAATCTTAGCGTCCTGGGTCAGGAAATTGCCGGCATTCAAGAGCGCGGAAATTGCTGTTCCTGCACCGGCGTTATTTACCTTAGTCTGACGCAACCAGAGTTTGAGTTTAAGGGTATTGGCAAACTGTGTCCATGCAGCAATCTGATCCGCTTCGGAAAGTGATCCGAAAACGAAATCAGAAGAGATCTGTGTAACACCATCCCCACCGAAATCCCTTGCCAAAGCAGCATCAAGGCGAGCCACAAGATCCGCATAGATTGCTTGTCCATCCTGGAAATGCGGAGCAAAATTTCCACCTACACCATCCAACGCTTCAGCATAAGGCACTTTATCATACCAATCTACAAGCATCTGATAGGTAAAAGCAGAAAGACAAACCGCCTGAAGATTCAGGTTCCAGTTGCCCGTGGTTACTGCTTCCTTTTCAATCTTGGCAAGATCAACCAATGCACCAGCATACAATTCCTGCCAGGCAGTCTGATAATCCAATCTGGTAAGGTCATAACGATCTTCATCTCTGTATTGGCTGGCTACATGGCTCTGTGCCCAATGTTGGGCCCAAAGTCCACCGACAACAGCATAATCCGCATTGATGGTCGTTGCTATTGTGATTTCGGCTGAAGGCAATGTCAGGGTAGCAGGAACACTACTAGGGTTGTTCGGATCATCATTGATATCGAGATAATCGTCGCAACTGACTAAACTCATGACGAGCAATAAGCCAAATAACGATGCAAATATATTTTTCATATTTCCTGTTTTTTAAATTAGAAGCTAAGTTTTAATGCAAGACCATATGATGCTGATGTAGGTAATCCACCAAACTCACCAAGTTGTCCGCTAAGGCCAGTTCCATAGGTAGAACCTTCAGGATCAACGAAGTTGTTTTCCTTAGGTGTCCATAGAGCCAGGTTACGTCCAAATGCCGTAAGGCTTGCGCCACCAATCTTAGCTTTTTTGGTTAATGAACTTGGGATGTTGTAGGTCAAAGACACATTTCTCAGTTTGAAATAACTGCGATCTACAACATGGTTTTCTTCTGCAGCAAGGATCGAACCCCAGTATGTAAATACGTCAGCCCTTGAAACTGGGTTGAGGTTCTCACTATAGGTACCATCACCATTGTCCACTACTGAATTAGGCACGATGAATGGCTCACGATCATTGTAAGATGTATTCCATGCATTACCAACGAAGTAGTTCAGACGGGCTGTATAAGAATACATCACACCACCACTGCGGTAGTCACCATTTGCACTTAGAGAAAATGCACCAACATTTAAAGTAGTACCAATTCCAAGCATATAGTCAGAGTTGATAGAACCAAGATAATGTTGATCCGGATCGGACACTGGCAGACCGTTGTCATCTACAACAGGGCGACCATCATCTGTGTACAATGCTCCTGCAGAATAAACAGCACCAAGTGGTTTCCCAACCTCAGCGACAAGATTTACACTATAGGAATTGTTCAGGATAAGGCGTGTAGCATCTGTGTCTCCTAATGAGTTCACATTGTTGTTGTTCTTAGTGTAAGTCACATTAACTTCCCATGACCAGTTACGGCCTTTCAGTGGAAGCATGTTGACACCTAACTCAATACCTTTGTTTTCAACCTCTCCAAGGTTAGTCACCTGACGGGTGTAACCTGTTGATGGAGGTAACGCAACGTCGATAATCTGGTCTGATGTGATCCTGTCATACCAGGAGAAGTCAAATCCAAGGCGATTGTTGAAGAAGCGGATATCTGTTCCAAACTCAAGCTCTGAGGTTAACTCAGCCTGGAGTTCAGGATTACCAAGACGGTTTCCGGTTTCAAATCCATTTTGACCAGCAATCGGGAACTTGATCGAAGCAAATCCAGCATTAGCCTCACCAGCTACAAATACTGGATTGATCAGGTATGGACCTGTGTCATTACCTGCAAGCGCATAACCTGCTCTGATTTTCCAGAAAGACAGGAATGATGTTGATGGTATCAGTTTCTCTGTCAGGATTGCTGATACGGCTACAGATGGATAAAAGAAGCTGTTATTATCAATTGGCAGCGTTGATGACCAGTCATTACGTGCAGTCAACGTCAGGTACAACCAATCGTTCAAACCTAAAGTTGCAGATCCATATACCCCAACTGAACGCTCTTTCCTTTGGGCATCATTAGATGTAGGAGGATTTGAAGAGTTGGACAGGTTGTAAAATTCTGGTATTGTCAGGTCAGTTACATAAGTAGAGATATACTTGAGTGCACGCTGGTTGATGTTCAGACCACCAATAAGGTCAAGTGACCATGGTGATGACCCGCCGGCGGTGTTGTAACGGCCGAAAAGGTTGAAATCAAGTTGCTCAGTATTGGTCTGTGATTCAGTGATCTTACCAACTACATCATTTGCAGAAGAGTTTGGTGATCCAGGTGTAATACGGATTGGGTTACCCCAGTCGAGAAGGTTTGCTGAACTGAAGTCAGTACCTAATCTACCGGTGATACCAAACTTCTGGGTAAACTGGTATGTTGCCCATGCGCTTGGAATAAACCTGTTTTCGTTGTAGTCATTTCCGGCCCTATCCAATACTAAATAAGGATTGGATGCATACGGCGTAAAGTAGTTATCCTGATTATAGAATTTGTTGTTGAAATCTGCATAATCCACGATTGCGTGGTCGCGCGGGATCTGCATGATCTCCTGTGCAAGTGTAGCACCTGCACCGGCATCATCACCCTGGCCTGTAGCGATTACTTCAGCCTTCTTGTTGATGTATTCCATAGCAGCACCGATCGTCAGCTTATCAGCCGTAAACTCTGTTCTGGCTGAAAAGTTATTCCGATTGTAGGTATCCTTATCTCCTGGAACAATACCATTCTCCTGTGTATTGCCGTAGGATACCCTGAACGCCAGGTCTTCTGTACCACCTGACAAGGTCAGACTATTGGATATAGCAGTCCCCGGATCATAAAAGTCGCGGAGGTTATTTTCCACAAGGGAAAAAGGCTTGATCAACCTTGAATTGTCTACAGTATTACCCCATAGGCGGTCTTTGTTGTCAAATTTAGGTCCCCAGCTACCGTTTTCGTTACGGGCCCAGAGGCCTGACCAACCCTGGCCATAGATGTTTTGCTGGTGCTGTACGCGATTGACCGTAGAACCTGCAAATGAACCTGCATAGTCAACTCTCAGCTTCTGGTTTTTCTTACCGGATTTAGTGGTAATGAGGATAACACCTGTTCCTCCACGCTTGCCATAAATGGCTGTGGCAGCTGCACCCTTTAATACAGTAATGCTCTCGATATCATTTGGATTGATATCATTGGCCTGGTTACCGAAATCTTGTGATCTGTTGAAATCATCATCAGGATTAATCTGTGTGGTAGCAGACGTGTTAGTTCTGTTGTTGATAGGTATACCATCCACCACGATGAGGGCGGTATTGTTACCGGTCACAGACCCATAACCACGTAAATTGATTTCAGAACTTCCTCCAGGTTGACCGCTGGAGTTAATCGTAAGCCCGGCAACCCGCCCTGAAAGCGCGTCAAATGTCCGGTTGTTACTGGTCTCGGTGATATCGGCTGACGAAATCTCCGTATACCCGTAACCTAAAGATTTGGATTCTCTTTTGATACCCAAACCGGTGACAACTGCCGCTTCAAGGGTAACCCCTTCGGCAAGAACAGCATTTACTACACTGGAAGCACCTAAGGCCAATTCCTGCGATTCATAACCGGTGTAGCTGATAACGATTGAATTTTGTCCTTCGGGCACGCTTAAGGCATAGCGGCCGTCAAAGTCAGTTACGGTACCAACACTGGTACCTTTAACCAATACGCTTGCCCCTATCAAGGGCGATCCGTCAGGACCTGTAACCGTACCGGTGATGGCTCTCTGCGCGTAGGAGGTAACAAAAGCGCAAAAAACCATTACAATGAGTAATGAAAGTCTTTTCATACTAATTCTGGTTTTGTTAAAGAAAGGTAATAGAAGTAAATATCTTAAATAATTCCACTTCGTGGCTGCATCTTCTAAAAGAAATTAGACAGAAACCAAGAAATAGAAATATTACGGGACATTTCGAAAACGCCATCAATAATATGAATGCTGCCTCTTATTTTGAAACAAAGTTTGGCAAAAGTTCATTATCAGCCTTAACCATTTGTAAATCAGATGTTAAGGGTTTAATTATTTTTGACAATCATTAGGTGGGGGGTAAACCAGCCTATTTCCTGCTTAAAATGGCCTGAGTTGGTGCTGGTACATACCTATTACATTGCTTAACCCGTAATATAGTGCATCGCACACCAGGGCATGCCCGATGGAGACCTCAAGCAGATTGGGTAGGTTATGAGCATAATAGCGAAGGTTGTCCAGATTTAGGTCATGACCGGCATTGACCCCTATATTCAGGTCTGCGGCTGTTTTGGCAGATTCCACATGGTTTTTGATGGCTTCTTCAGGATTGTATGGATACAGGGCAGCGTAAGGACCAGTGTAAAATTCAATTCTATCCGCACCGGCAAGTGCAGCTCCTTCCACCATTTTCGAGAGGCATCAATAAAAACAGAAACCCTGATTCCCTGGTCCTTGAGGGTCCCTATGATCCCGCTCAGATAAGCTTTGGCGGAGACCATATCCCAGCCTGCATCTGAAGTCAAGGCAGATGGGCTGTCCGGAACCAGCGTGCATTGATGAGGTTTGTGTTTGAGTACCTGGTCCATAAACTCAGGGGTTGGATTACCTTCAATATTCAATTCAGTCCCAACGACTTCTTTCAATATCGGGATATCATCATACCTGATATGTCTTTGATCCGGCCGTGGATGGATAGTAATCCCATCCGCCCCAAATGCCTCACAATCCCTTGCTACCTGTACAAGATTAGGTGCGTTTCCCCCACGGCTGTTACGGATCAAGGCAATTTTGTTAATATTTACACTGAGGCGCACCCTGTCTTGGTTCATCACAATATGTTTTTATGCGTGGAATTGAGCAAACTTTAAAGGAATAGCTATTTTGCACAAAAGTATGGCATGACAAGTTACGATCATTTCATAAGGGTTCTTGTTTTAGTAGGCTTTGTGCTCACAGGCCTGTTGTTAACTGCCCTGTTATCTGCCATCATCATGCTATGCGGGGGTATGGGCCTTGAGGAGATCATGAATATGAGCCAAAGCGGCACTATGGATTTTACCCCAGGACTTACGAGAATTTTGCTTCTAACCCAGCATCTCATGAGTTTCATCCTCCCGGGGTTCGCTTTCGGATTGGTTTTCTATAAATCAAGATTAATGAATGGCCTGGATCTCTCTTCCAATCCCGGCTTATTACTTAGCCTTCTAGGCATTTTTTTCTTATGGCCGCTTCACCCAATGGTCAACCTCAGCTACCTGGTCAATGAATCAATTCCTCTCCCCGCCTGGGCTAACTTATTTGAAGATCAGGCTGAAGATACTATGATGGCTATCCTTGAAATGAAGACGCCCCTGATATTTATAGCCAATCTGGTGATCATTGCCATCCTTCCCGGAATTGGCGAAGAACTGATTTTCAGGGGGATACTTCAAAAACAGATAGGTCTTATTTTTAGAAACCCTGTCGTCGGTATATGGATTGCCGCTTTTCTTTTCAGTGCCATACATCTGCAATTTGAAGGTTTTTTGCCAAGGATGGTGCTTGGGGCTGTTTTAGGATACCTTTATTACTGGACGGGCAACCTTTGGGTCCCCATGATCGCACATGCATTCAATAATGGCATTCAGGTAGCACTTATCTATTTCACTGGAATGGATATCTCAACATTTGACGAAAAAAACAGTAATCAGTTGCAATGGTGGATGTTGCCCCTGAGCATAGGAGTCATGTACCTGATATATACATCGATCCTTAAAAATCGCAGGTCCATTGAACAAGCCTGAACTACTCACCCGTAGCATTACCGGTCTCTTTATCGGGGCGGTCTCCCTGTCTGCGATCATCTATTCTCCGTGGACATATCTGATCTGGCTTTGTGTGATCGTTTATCTTGGTACCCGGGAGTATTTCAGGTTGGGAGAATTAAATTCGGAGCATACCCGGGACGTGAGCTTTCCCGCTTTATTAATGTTCATTGTGGGAGGCGCGGGATATGCCTTAATCCATCAGACTTCCCCGATACCTGTGCTCCTTTTTCTACCTGTGATCATTGGGCTTCGCTTTCTGCTTCAGTTGTTATTTGTAAAAGATGTTATAATCCTGGTTAGAAGCAACAATGCTAAATTTAGTGCTGCTGCCTACATAGGTATTCCAGCATTGTGTGGCTGCCTGTTTCTAAAGGAGGCCTATATCTGGCAATACGTCCTGATACCAGTAGTCCTCATATGGACCAATGACATCGGGGCTTACCTCATTGGATCCCAATGGGGGAAACGCAAAATTGCCCCATCCATCTCTCCGGGTAAGAGTATTGAAGGAACTGTCGGCGGTGGGTTAGCCGCTTTGCTGACAGGCTATCTGACCTCTTTAGTCTGGCCTGAAATACCTATCTACTATATTGCAACACTCAGCCTCGCGACGCCAATCTTTGCCCTGGCCGGGGACCTGTGGGAATCAGCCCTTAAAAGAAACGCCGGAGTCAAAGACAGCGGCAATCTATTACCCGGGCATGGCGGCATCCTCGACAGGTATGATTCATTACTTTTTGTATTGCCGGTTGCTGCGCTGGCATATGCTATCTTTGTCCTATGATCTATCGTTTGCACAGAGAAGGGGTTTTCTACCTCCTCTATTCACTTCTGTTTTTCATCATCGCCCTGGCGCTGTTCTTCTTTTTCACATCCATCCTTACAGGACTTGTCCTGGGAGTCAGCCTTTTTTTCCTGGTACTGTTTATCATCTTTTTCCGAAATCCACCCAGGGTCCATGGCACAAAGAATACAGACCTCATCCTCGCCCCCGCTGATGGTAAGGTAGTCGTTATCGAACGGACTTTTGAGGCCGAATATATTAAAGCTGAAGTATTACAGATTTCAGTCTTCATGTCTCCACTCAATGTACATGCCAACAGAAGCCCAGTCACTGGTGAGGTGGTCTATACCCAATATCATCCGGGACAATATCTCGTGGCATGGCATCCCAAGTCATCCGAACTGAACGAACGTAATACGGTCGTCATCAAAAAGAAAAATAACCTCATCCTTGTCAGGCAGATAGCTGGTAAGGTTGCCAGGAAAATAGTTTGCTATACCCGCCCCGGTGCACTCCTCAGTCGAGGTGAGGAATTTGGGTTTATCAAGTTCGGCAGCCGCGTAGATGTATTCCTACCGGCAGATTGCGAAATCCTGGTTAAAATCGGTGACACGGTCAAAGGCGGTATTTCAGAAATCGCTGCATTCAGCTACACAGGGCCCGATTGAACCTTAATGTAGATAAAAATGAAGAAGGGGTTCAAGATTTTGAACCCCTTCTTCATTTTTTATTATGGAGATCTTTACTCCTTGCCCCCTGCTCCTTGCTCCTTGCCTTGCGCCTCCGGTTTCATCTGCGGAAAGAAGATAACATCCTGGATTGAATTGGAGTTGGTCATGATCATGGCAAGCCTGTCCATACCAATCCCTAATCCTGCAGTGGGTGGCATACCATATTCGAGTGCCCTTAAGAAATCTTCGTCAAGCATCATCGCTTCTTCATCACCACGTTTTCCAAGTTCAAGCTGTTCTTCAAATCGTTCCCGCTGATCGATCGGATCATTCAATTCAGAGAAAGCATTGCATATTTCTTTTCCGTTGCAGATCGCTTCAAACCGCTCCACCAGCCCAGGCTTCGAACGATGCTTCTTGGCAAGAGGCGACATTTCAACAGGATAGTCAGTGATAAAGGTTGGCTGGATAAGCTGCGCCTCACATTTATCTCCGAATATCTCATCGATGATTTTACCTTTTCCAAGTTTTCCATCAATATGGATGTTCAGTTTTTTTGCGGTTTCCCGGAGCTGCGCTTCATCCATTTCACTGATATCAATTCCCGTAAAATGCTGGATTGCTTCAAACATAGTGAATCGCTTCCAGGGACGCTTGAAATCAATTAGGTGATCCCCTACCTGCACTTTAGTGTCCCCATGTATATCCAGGGCTACTTTCTCTATAACCTCCTCCACGAGGTTCATCATCCATTCATAATCTTTGTAGGCAACATACAATTCAACCTGGGTGAATTCAGGATTGTGGAACCGACTCATCCCTTCATTTCTGAAGTCCTTGCTAAACTCATAGACGCCTTCGATGCCGCCAACAATTAGTCTCTTGAGGTAAAGCTCGTTGGCAATCCGCATATACAAGGTCATGTCCAGCGTATTGTGATGAGTCTTGAAAGGCCTTGCCGCGGCACCTCCATATAAAGGCTGCAATACAGGGGTCTCCACCTCGAGGTATCCCTTTTGATTGAGATAATTTCTCATCGTATTGTACATCGTAGTCCGGTCCCGGAATACTTTACGGATTCCCGGATTGACGACCAGGTCGACGTAGCGCTGGCGGTAACGTTGCTCAGGATCTTTAAACTCATCGTGAGCTACTCCATCAGCATCAATCTTAACTACTGGCAGTGGCTTCAATGACTTACTCAATAAGACAAGTTCACTGGCATGAATGGAGATCTCCCCTGTCTTGGTGATAAACGTATACCCCTTGACTCCGATAAAATCACCAAGGTCCAGTAGGTGTTTAAAGACCTGATCATATAGGGTCTTGTCTTCACCCGGGCATATCTGATCCCTGTTGATATAGACTTGTATCCTGCCGGTGGTATCCTGGATTTCAGCAAATGAAGCTTTACCCATGACCCGGTTTGACATCATCCTGCCTGCCAAAACAACATCCTGAAAATTTCCTTCTTCAGGCTTGAAGTCCCTTTTGATATCAGCAGCATAGGCATTGACAGGGAATAGTTCCGGGGGATAGGGATTGATACCCAGGTCAATAATTTTTTGCAGGTTTTGCCTGCGCACGATCTCCTGTTCTGAAAGTTGGGCCATGGTCGGTATTTAAAACAATAAGGCGCAAAAATAATTGTACTTAAGAGAATGAGGGTGATTCAGCAATTCATCTCAAAAAGTCAATTCAGCCAAGTCAACGCCCTTAATTTTCAGACCTTAGCCCTATGTCCGATACCCGAAGGAATCTATGCGGAAATTCTTTTGCCCTGGCATTGGAAAATACCTATACCTACCTGATTCCCCCGCATCTGGCAGATAATGCACCTTGGCAAACGGGTTGAAGTTCAGTTTGGAAGCCGAAAAGATATGCCGGCTGATTGTCAAAACGGGGGTCAGAACACCGGATTACAAGACCAAAAGAAATCATCAGCATCCTCGACCAGGAACCTGTTATTGTCCCCTGGCAGTACAAAATCTGGCATTGGATGGCCAATTATTACTGCTGCACGACCGGAGAGGTGATGAAAGCAGCCCTTCCCGGGGCCTTGCTTTTATCCAGTGAAACGATCATCAAGGCCATGCCTGCCAGAAGAAGATGATATCTCCAACTGGCGAACCACTCTACACCTTTTTCAGGATTATTGAGCCAAGACCTCCATCACCCTTGAAGATCTGCAGAAAACCAGCGGTCTCAAGGCACTCTACCCTCATATTGTTACTTTATATCAGTTGGGTATGATCCTGGTGGTGGAAGAACTCTCTGAAAAATATATCCCAAAGAAAATAAAGCTTGTACAACTTGGTGATGAGTTCAGGACCGAGACAGGTTTACAGCAAGCTCTTTGAAGAAGTCTCCGGGTCTGAAAAACAAACCTCTCTGATGCTCAGTTACCTGGCTATTGCAGGCAAAGAATTCCCTGCCATCGATCCAAAAGAAATCCTGGCAAGAGCTGAAGTAGGAAAAAGCGTAATTCAAACCCTCATTCAAAAAGGAATCTTCAAAGAAATGATCAAAGAGGTCAACCGGATGGACCGTTATGGGAAAGCGGTTGAAGATATGGTGGCAACCTTTACTCCTATTCAGAAGATGCATTTGCAAATTCATCATCACTGGAAGGATAAAGAAGTAGTGTTGCTGCATGGTGTAACAGGAAGTGGCAAGACGATCATCTATACGGAGATCATCCAGGAGGTCATCAATGACGGAGGCCAGGTATTATACCTCGTTCCTGAAATAGGAATGAGTGTCCAACTACTGCACCGGCTCAAACAATGTTTGGATCGTCAGATTACGATATCACATTCAAGATTCAATGAAAATGAACGTGTAGATGTTTGGAACCAGGTCTTGAAATCGGAATTCCCATTGTCGCAGGAGTGCGCTCAAGGTATTTCCTTCCTTTCCAAAATCTGAAACTCATCATCGTAGATGAAGAACATGACCAAGCTACAAGCAACAGGACCCAAACCCCCGCTATCATGCGAGGGATATGGCCATCGTGCTGGGCAAAGAACACAATGCGAAAGTATTGCTAGGCTCTGCTACACCTTCAGTTGAATCATATTATCAATCTGAATCTGGAAAATATGGCCGGGTTGAACTTAAGGAACGCTATCAGGGGCTTGAATTACCAAAGGTCACATTAATCGATCGGAGAAAAGATAAATCTGCCGAAGGCTCAATGTATAGTCATTCACTGATTGAAGAAATCAAGAAAACACTTGCCCATAAAAAAACAAGTTATCATCTTCAAAAATCGCCGGGGCTATGCACCTGTCCTAAAATGCAGTGTGTGTGAATGGGTGGCGGAATGCAATCAGTGTGATGTAGCGCTGACTTATCACAAGGGGAGAAATGTACTTGTGTGCCATCTGTGTGGCACCACCAGGCCGATTGTTAATTTATGTCCGGCCTGCGGATCACCACGTTTAGTGCTGGAAGGATATGGGACTGAAAAGATAGAAGATGAACTTTCGGTGATCTTCCCGGATGCACGTATCAAGCGAATGGACCTGGATACGACCAGGGCAAAGAATAACATGGAAAACCTGATCTATGATTTTGAAAAAGGAAACATTGATATCCTTGTAGGGACGCAGATGGTGACCAAGGGACTGGACTTTGACCATGTCGGATTGGTAGGGGTGATCTATGCCGACCAGGCATTGCACTATCCGGACTTCAGGGCGGCTGAACGGACCTATCAGACACTGGTGCAGGTGAGCGGCAGAGCGGGTAGAAAGTTCGAGCAAGGCAATGTGATGATCCAGACCTATCAGCCACGGACATCCTGTTTTTACGGATGTGATCAAGGGTGATTACAAAAGCTTTTATCAACGGGAGATCAAGGAAAGAGAGTTGTTCCGCTATCCGCCATATGTACGTCAGATTGCCATCACCATCCGTCACAAACATGCAGACATGAGTCATGAGGCGGCTAAGATCATGGTGATTGAATTGCGTTCAATCTTTGGAGACAGGATTCTCGGGCCATCTGTTCCCTCTATAGCTCGGATACGCAATCAATACATCCATATGATCTACATCAAAATGGAACGCGATGGCAAAGTAATTGCGGAGATCAAGCATGCCATTAAATCATTCCAGGCAGGGATCGTAAAAATGAAATCTTTATCTACGGTTAGGATCGGGATTGATGTTGATCCGTTTCATTAAATGAAAAGTGAAAAATGAAGAGTGAAAAGTGAGCTAGTTTAGTAGTTTGAAGAACCAGAATACAAAAATCAGCGATGAAATGAGAATATTTATTCTGGTTGTACTAGGAATAATGGATATAGCTTGCCTGGGCTTTTTTATATACCTATCGAGATCTTCCAGATATCCGGGCGCTGAAATTGGAAATATGGATTGGGGACTGGCGAAAGTATTTGGGATGGCTGCCCTGGTGATTAGCTTATTGTTTGTTTTGATCTTTCTTTATAGGAAATAGACATTCCTAAGGCTTCCAGGTGATTATCCTCTGTAAACAGTTCCTGATGATGGGGTTTCAAATACCCATACTTCATAGAGGGGTTTCAATTGGATGTATAGCCTGTTCCATATCCATATAGCAAGATTCTCCGCTGTCGGGTTTTCAAGCCCGGCGATATCATTCAGATATTTATGATCCAACAATTCCTTGGTTGGTTCAAAAGCCGTCTTGATGAGTGCAAAATCATAAACCCATCCCAGCTTAGGATCAAGTTCGCCCTTCAGGACAACGCGTATCTTATAGGTATGGCCATGCACATTCTTACACTTGTGCCCATCGGGTACGTTGGGCAGGCTGTGGGCGCAGTCGATAGTAAATTCTTTAAAAACTTCGGCGATTGGCATAAAGCTGATATTTGCTAAGGAACTTGAAAAGGCTGGCAAAAATAACAAAGGCACTGGATTGCTCCAGTGCCTTCTTAGTAGCGGGGGCAGGACTTGAACCTACGACCTTCGGGTTATGAGCCCGACGAGCTACCAACTGCTCCACCCCGCGATGTTTCTTTTGTCCTTTCTGTAAAGGACTTTTTATTTTCAGGACTTGAACCTACGACCTCCCGTACGGGCGAGCTACCAACTGCTCCACCCCGCGATGTTTCTTGCCGCTTTTCGTTCAAGCGGGACGCAAAAGTATACAATTTGTACCAGAAATCAAAATGAATTACGAATTATCCCTCGATATCTGTTTTTAGCACTTTTTCTTGGGCTAATCCCCCCCAATCTTCTCTAAGGGTAATGATTTCATCATTGATCCATTGTTGTGACTGCCGGAGCAAGGCAAATGCATTATCTCCATGGATCACTTCTCCAACCGACATTCTGACATAGGTCCTGTGCTTGGCCAGGTGATTAAAGTAATGCTCAGCCATAGTCTCAGAATGATCCCAGTAGTCGGCTGTATCCTTATACTCAATGGCAAATGGAATGACGGGGATGCCAAGTTCTGCTGCAATATCAAATGATCCCTTTTGAAAAGTAGCGGTCAATGGTGCTGCATTGGTTTTTCCTTCAGGATAGATCATGATGGATTTTCCTTCACTCAACGCCCTATGTATCGCTTCCTTTGTTGCGCTTCGACTCGTTTTACTTTCCTTAGTGACAAAGATGATCACCGATAGTTCTGCCACCTTTCCGAGAAAAGGATAATTACGCACATCCGCTCGACTCACCGGATTACCTTCGAGATAGGCGAGGCATACAAAGGGATCAAGTGACGAACGATGATTTCCTACAAAGAGGTAATTGCGGTCCGTAGGAAATTGACCTTTCATTTCTACATGGTAATTCAAAAAGAATACGAAACCCTTTGACCACAGCTTTCTCACTTTCAATCTCATCTTGTACCTGTTGCCCGGCACGAGCCCAAGAATCGATACAGTAATAAAGGCCAGTATCGTAATGATAATGATGAAAAACAACCTTATGTATCCGCGAATCTTATTACCTGTCATAACCTGCTGATTAAACCCGCTCAATAACAATCGCTGATGCCCCGCCTCCGCCATTACAGATAGTGGCCAGGCCATACTGCTTACCCTGGCTTTTTAGGTTATGGGACAGCGTAGTGATGATGCGCGCTCCGGAAGCTCCTAGCGGATGGCCAAGTGCGCAAGCCCCTCCATTCACATTGACCATGCTGTGGTCGATATCGAGGACTTTTTCAAAAGCCATAGTCACTACAGCAAATGCTTCGTTGACCTCAAACAAATCAATTTGATTTTTATTGAGGCCGCCACGCTCAAGTGCTTTTGGGGCGGCTATTGTTGGTGAAGTAGTAAACCACACCGGATCCTGTTCAGCATCGGCGTATGAAACAATGCGTGCAATTGGTGTCAACCCATATTTCTTAACTGCTTCCCCACTAGCCAGGATGATGGCAGATGCCCCGTCGTTGATTGTAGATGCATTGGCAGCTGTAACTGTCCCATCAGGACTAAAGGCCGGACGCAGTGTTGGTATTTTATCAA
This sequence comes from Candidatus Opimibacter iunctus, assembly GCA_016716665.1. Lineage (GTDB taxonomy): Bacteria > Bacteroidota > Bacteroidia > Chitinophagales > Saprospiraceae > Opimibacter > Opimibacter iunctus. The sequence goes on from JADJVH010000001.1 coordinate 118,714, forward strand.
AATCAACCTTGAAACATTCTTCGTCTTTATCAATAACAACCGCCGGCCCTTTCTTTTGAGCGATCTCTACCGGTGTGATTTCATTCTTAAACAAGCCACCAGTAGTTGCCTGCTGGGATCGCTTATACGATTCAATGGCAAATGCATCCTGGGCCTCACGGGAGATTCCAAATTTTTCAGCTGTTTTATCTGCACTTACACCCATTGCAGTCTGGCTGTATACATCTGTCAGTCCATCTTTGGCCAAACCATCGACCAGTTCACCGTTTCCAAATTTGTATCCCCACCTGGCACCGCCAACATAATAAGGGATATTTGACATGCTCTCCATGCCTCCGGCCACTATAATATCTGCCTGTCCAAGGGCGATACTCTGGGCCCCAAACATCACTGACTTCATGCCTGATGCACAAACTTTATTGACCGTAGTACAGGGTACATCATAAGGTAATCCTGCACCCAAAGAGGCTTGCCTGGCGGGAGCCTGCCCAAGATTGGCAGAGACTACATTGCCCATAAAGACCTCCTGAACATGCTCCGGCAGGATATTAGCTGCAGCTAACGCACCGGAGATTGCCTTTGCGCCAAGGGCTGTTGCTGAAAGCCCTGCCAGGGATCCACCGAAGCTACCTATCGGGGTACGGGTGGCGGATACGATATATACTTCTTTCATATGTTTAAATCCTTATTGTGGCGACAAAACTAGGCAATAGGTTCCTAATCGGTGACATTGCCTAAACAGCCTCACCTGTACAGGGTTCTATTATTTGAAAAAAAGTCTATGTTTGCAATCCGGTTTGATGCAGTTCATTCCTATACGGGGCTATAGCTCAGCTGGCTAGAGTGCTTGCATGGCATGCAAGAAGTCGTGGGTTCGAGTCCCATTAGCTCCACTTAAGGATCCCAAAATGGGGTCCTTTTTTTTTGCATCTCAGCGACTAGACCTTCCCGCCACGCAGCAGCAGTGCGGCGGGAAGGTCAGGGGTTCGACTCCCCTTAGCTCTACTGGATCTTGACCCCTTCAAAAGGTCCTTATTTTTTTCCACCGGTGTATGAGGGATTGCCATTTTAACCTAAATCTTACAAGATTCAGCTATATGTAATCAGGATATTTAGTTTACCTTTGGTTTCTTATTGAGGCGTCAGGTTCAGCGACTTGTTTTTTAGCTTTTGCATTTAACTTAGACCAGCTGTACACACTTCAACGATCATCAAAACATTAACTTTTTTTATAAATGAAACTTTTTGTCGCTAAACTGCCCCAGAACGTCACTTCAGAACGTCTCAAGGCTATGTTTGAATCCTATGGCAGTGTTCTTGACGCCAAGGTTATTACTGACCGCGATACCGGCATGTCTAAGTGCTACGGTTTTGTGGAAATGGCTACCGAAGAAGCAGCCAAGGATGCCATTGACAGACTGAATGGCACTGAAATGGATGGCAAAGAAATCCTCGTCAAGGAATCCGACCCTGCACCACGCAGCAATGACCGTGGCAGAGGTGGTCCAAGACCTGGTGGAAGGCCTCCTTTCAATTCAGGAGGTGGTGGCGGAGATCGTCGTTCAAGCGGACCAAGGCCAGGCGGTGATCGCTGGGGCGGAGGCGGAGGCAGTGGCGATGACCGTAACAGATCATCTAACCGTTACCAGGACAATGACCGCCCAAGGAAACGTTATGATGACGACTTCGATGACAAGCCGAGACGCAAGAGGATCTGATCCAGGATCCAATTGAGTTTTTCCTAAGCTAATTTACGTACTGACATAAAAGGCAGGGGTTCATGATTTATGAGCCCCTGCCATTCCTTTTTTTATACAAGTCAATCCTTGCTTACTGCTTACTGCCTACTGCAAATTCCTTACTTCCCCTTGCCTTGAAACAGTATCAGGATGGTATAGAAGAGAATCTTTATGTCAAGACTGATCGACATGTTCTCAATGTAAAGGATATCAAATTTCAGGCGTTGGAGCATCTGTTCAATATTGCTTGCATATCCATACTTGACCTGGCCCCATGAAGTTATGCCTGGCCTCACCTTCAGGAGATGCTTATAGTGCGGAGCCTGCTCCATGATCTTATCAATAAAATATTTTCGTTCAGGCCTTGGCCCTACAAGGGACATCTCCCCGATCAAAACATTCCAAAGCTGTGGCAACTCATCAAGCCTCCATTTGCGCATCACTGCACCCCATGGCGTGCAACGGTCATCCCCGTCAAAAGACAATTGCGGTGTCGATCCTTCCGCCCCGGTATACATAGACCTGAACTTATGAATCATAAAAGGTTTACCGTTGAGCCCAACCCGTTCCTGTGAATAAAATACAGGACCTGAAGAGGAGAATCGTACCCTGATGATGATATAAATAAAGACTGGGAGCAGGAGGATAAGGCCAACTATGCTGACGACAATGTCCATCAACCGCTTGACGAGTTTCTCCCAATTGAGCATCAGGCCCTGCCGGATCTCAATCAACACAGCCCCATAGATATAATTCATCTTGACCGTCCCCAACAGGATATCATACATATCAGGTATGATCTTGACGAGGACCTCTTCGTTAAAGTCAAACAATACATCAAGGATTCCCTTGAGCTTACTATGCTCTGATGTTTCGATAGCAATCAGGGCTTCTTCTACTTCGTATGACTGAATGATATCAGCCAGCTGGCCAATCTGGCCCAGCTTGGGCAGAAAGCCGTCAAGCGCATTTGGGCCATTGGCATCACTCTCAATAAATCCAATCAATCGGTTACCCAGACTCTTCTTCCGGGTTCTGATTTCTTCAAACAACTCAAATGCCTTTTGATTGCCTCCGATGATGATGGTGGTATACGTGATTTTTCCAGCTCTCAACTTGCGGCTTGCAATCGTCAGGACGACCATTCTCACCAGGGCCGTAATACTGAAATGAAGAAGGAACAACCTGAAAAATGACTGAACATAGTCAGATACATCATCTGCCTGATCATCCAGCAAAAGGGTGAAAAAGATAATGACCACTCCGGCAAGGGATAAGAAAAAAGTCCGGATCAGGGTCGTCAGCCTTGACAGCCTGTATATGTCGCGATACCGATCAAAAATCCAATAAAAAATAATCCATGCCAGTGGAACGATCACAAGCCCATACCAGAAGTTGTGATCATTGATCACCCCATCGCGGAAGGTTTTGCCTTCAGCATGTGCCCTGGAGTTGTAGAATAATGCCCAGGCAGCCATCGCCGACAATAAGTCCGCACATCCGTACAAGAACATGTGAAATCCCCTGAGCTTCTTCATGCCGTTATAGATGCACCACTTTAATATTATCTAGAAAATTATTGTACTCCGATTTTGTAGAACCATCCGGATACAGAGAACGGAAAATAATCTTATAGGCCGGCAGGTCCGAGGTGCTGATAAAATCAGTGAGTTCTATATAGAGCATGTTCCATTCATCTGTTGGCCTGATGAGGTAAAAGAAATTTGAAAAGCTCTGGCCCTCGAGGGTAATGCCCAGCAATCCGATGCTCATCTCCACTTCATTCTTATACCTGAACTCCAGGTAGGTGGGTCTGCCATCAGCTGGCAATCCGGACAATGGCACAGTATGCGTCACTTCAATAAAGTTTGCAGCCGGTGTCATGGTCATCTGACCGGAATACTGGCCCTCAAATGCATCTGTTGATGACCGGATCAGTTTACCCGCAGCGACAGTATCCCGGTCTTCAGTAAATGAATTCCCAATCTCAAAATCTTCTATAAAGCTGAATATCGCACCCGGGAGGTAACTGGTCGTCGGCTGAATTTCAAAAACCAAGCCCTCACCTGCAGTTAGATTTTCTTTGTACCCATTAAACATAGGGTAAACGATAGCATCATTCGCAAGGCCATTGTTGCGTATGCCCGGACGAAATGTAAATTCAGTTGCACCAGATTCCTGGTAATAAGATGTCTGCAGGTGGTGCGAATGTTCCGATATAATTACTGTTGGCATACACCCACACCTCAGGTATCTTATTCATTGCCGAACCCTGGCCGGGCTGTACTTCAAACTGAAATGGCTTGAGATGTAATACTGTGGGAGCGGGTTCTTCAGGATTGATCACATCACAACTGACTGCGCTGAGACCAAGAAACAGGAGAACCCATAAGTGAAGACTGAGGGCTGGTTTACTTTTCATGTTTCATGATTTGTTCCATGATCTGTGTGGCGACTTCTACAGCCCGTGCACCTTGTTCAAACGAAACCCCGGATACCGAATTGTGTACAATCGCCTCATAAAACTCAGTCAGCTCCAACTCAATAGCGTTATGCTTATGGACGACAGGATTTTCAGCAGCAATCCACCGGTCTCCTTCCGGAAGATCAAGTTTCATGGTCATCATGTCCTTAGGTTCAGCATGGAAGAGTTTGACTACCTGTACTTCGTGGTTAAGAAAATCCATCGCCATGTACTGGTCACGCTGGAAGAGTCTCAGTTTCCTCATTTGTTTCAGACTGATCCTGCTGGCTGTAAGGTTGGCTACGGCATCATTTTTAAAGGTAATTCTTGCATTACAGATATCAGCAGATTTACCGGCCACGCCTACCCCATTAGCTTCGATATGATCTACCTCAGCATCTACCATGGATAAGACAAGGTCTATATCATGTATCATGAGGTCCATAATCACCGGGACGTCCATTCCCCTTATGTTAAATGGAGCAAGGCGATGAGCTTCAATAAAGACAGGCTTGTCAATCCCCATTTTCTGAGCAGCGATAAAGGCAGGATTGTAGCGCTCTACATGCCCTACCCTGCCAACCAGTTTACGGTCTGCGATCAGGTCAGCAAGCTTCCGGCTGGTAGAAGATATATCCGTAAGCGGTTTCTCAATAAAGAGGTGCTTTCCCGCCCCAATAGCAGCACAGGCGAGTTCGTAATGAGTGATCGTCGGAGTGACAATACATAACGCCTCCACCTTGTCCATTAAGGCCGATGGATGCTCAAAAGCCTGTATATTATACTTACCCGAAATTTCCGAAGCCCGGACAGGATCTACGTCATAAAATCCAACCAATGAAAAACCCTCGATACGTTGGAGGCACTCAATATGATAACGGCCCAGATGCCCGGCACCTATAACCCCAATTTCCACCTTCTTAGCCTGGCCCATAATTTCCTGATTGATCAACTCCTGTATTTACTTTCCTTTTATTGCACAAATTTGATTTGGATTCGGATGTATTGGAATATGATTTGTCTAAGCGATAATTGATTTTGCTTTCGCCAAAGCTTCTTTAAGGCCTTCCGGGTTTGTGCCGCCGGCAGTTGCAAAAAATGGCTGCCCGCCTCCGCCTCCATTAATCGATTTCGCCAATTCTTTGACGATAGTGCCTGCATGAAACTTCCTGGATTGAACCAGATCCTCACTGATATACAGTGTCAGTTGGGCCTTTCCGTCACTCCTGGATCCCAGGAGCAGGAAGCTACTTCCTCCCAGTTCGTGGCCCATCTGGAAGATCAATTGCTTTTAGGAGTTTCTGATCTGAAATTGCTATTTCACTACTGATAAATTTAATACCATTTACCTCCTCAATACTTTTTAGCAAACCTGCCTTGCTTTCAGCTGCCTTGCCCAACTCCACTTCTTCAAGCTGCTGCTTCAGCTCTTTAACTTCTGTAAGCAATTCCTTTACAGCTTTGATCGGATCCGCCGGGTTTTTCAATTCATGCCTGATGAGAGAAAGCTGTTCCAATTGCTCCTGGACAAACTTCTCTGCCCCATCGGCCGTCACCGCTTCAATTCGCCTTACCCCCGCAGCGACAGCGGACTCTGCAATGATTTTGAAGAATCCTATTCGACCAGTAGAAGAAACGTGGCAACCTCCGCAAAGCTCAATTGAATAAGCCGGGTCAAAAGTTATCATCCGGACTTTCTCTCCATACTTTTCACCAAACAACATCCTGGCTCCGGATTTTTCAGCCTGGCTGATAGGGATATTCCGATCTTCCTTCAGCCGGATATCTTCCCTTATTTTCTGATTGACGATTGTTTCAATTTTTAGGATTTCTTCAGGGGTGACTTTGGCAAAATGTGAAAAGTCAAACCGGAGGTAATCTTCGTTGAGCAATGAGCCTCTCTGTTGGACATGATCCCCAAGCACCTCACGCAGGGCAGCGTGTAACAGGTGCGTTGCTGAATGGTTATTTTCAATCAACCTCCTGCGGGTACTATTGATATGCGTGGTTACAGCAGCAGTTACTTCTTTTGGCATCCTGCCGGTGATATGGATCGGAAGATCATTTTCCTTGATCATATCGGTGACTTCTATACGCTCATTCCCAAAAGCCAGGTACCCTTTATCCCCTACCTGACCACCTCCTTCGGGATAGAATGAAGTGCGATCAAGTACTAATTGATAATGCGTTCCATCCCTGTCTTCCATGCTCCTGTACTTGACGAGTTTTACTCCATCAAGTTGGTCATGGTCATATCCATCAAACACAGGGCTGTCATTGGTCGGATTGACATCAATCCAATCCCCGGCAGCTACGTTAGCATCTGATCTGGATCTTTGTTTTTGCTCCTGAAGTGCCTTCTCAAATCCCTTCTCGTCAATACTCCATCCTTTCTCTGAAGCCATCAATCTGGTCAGGTCAATCGGGAAGCCGTAAGTATCATAGAGTTCAAAGGCATCTTTTCCTGAGATTACTGTATTGGTTGCCTTTAATGTTTCAAATCGCTTGATCCCACCTTCCAATGTCCGTAGAAAAGAAATCTCCTCCTGTTCAATAACTCTCTTGACAAAATCTCTTTGCTCATGGAAACCAGGAAAAATATCTTTGAAAAAATCAGCCAATAAAGGCACCAGCCGATGCATGAGTGGTTCTTTGGTATTGAGGAAGGTGTAATAATACCTGACAGCCCGCCTCAAGATGCGGCGCAGTACATAGCCCGCCCCTGTATTGGACGGCATCTCTCCGTCAGCTATGCCAAAACTCACAGCACGCACATGGTCTGCCAGTACACGCATGGCAATATCAGACATCACTTGTCCGGAATAATCATTTCGGTAAGGAATCCCGGTGGCCTGCTCCACATAATGAATCAATGGTGCAAAGATGTCTGTATCATAATTTGATGTCTTCCCCTGGATGACACGAACCAAACGCTCAAATCCCATACCTGTATCCACATGCTTTGCAGGCAATGGCTCCAGCGAACCATCTGCCTTACGGTTAAACTGCATGAAAACAAGGTTCCAGATTTCGATGACACTTGGATGGCCGATATTGACCAGTTCAGCACCAGGGATGAGTGCACGCTCCTCATCTGATCTCAGATCAACATGTATCTCTGAGCAGGGGCCACATGGTCCTGTATCCCCCATCTCCCAGAAATTGTCCTTACGGCTAAAGGATAAGATGCGTTCATTGGGCATCCATTGCTGCCAGTAACCGCGAGCTTCAGTATCCTCAGGCAGGCCATCCTCCTTATCACCACCAAATACACTCGCATAAATCTTGTCCTTGGGCATCTGCAGGCGGACCGTCAGGAGTTCCCAGGCCCAGTCGATTGCTTCTTTCTTAAAGTAATCCCCAAAAGACCAGTTGCCCAGCATCTCAAACATAGTATGATGGTAACCGTCACGTCCAACTTCTTCAAGATCATTGTGTTTACCACTGACCCTGAGGCATTTCTGTGTATCAGCGATACGTTTGTGCGTAGGTGGCTTGTGGCCCAGGAAGAAGTCCTTGAAAGGGTTCATCCCTGCATTTGTAAACATCAGGGTCGGGTCATCCTTATTGACCATGGGGGCAGAGGGTACAATCGTATGCTGTTTTTCCGCAAAAAAAGCTAAGAAACGTACTCCGTATTTCAGTGGCTGATTTGGCCATAATATCCTTTTATTGTGTTTTGTACAAATGATTATATTTTATTATATATTCAATGGCCTGAAATCAAGTATATATTGCAGATAAAAAGGATATATAATAAATCGTTAAATGTTTTGTAAACAGATCCTCAACAACTATCTTCGCAAAACGATCCCCACGTGAACATCTTGAGTAACGCTTTTTAAAAGGCGAGGTCAAAATTAGTCAAATCAGGTTATTTCATGGCTGGAAAGAAGTACGTTTACAACGAAGCCTCCCTCTCATTCGAGGAATATAAGACTCCGGGCAAATTCAGATTGCTCACCCTGTTCGGTTACCTATGCGCAACCGTGGTGACTGCTTTTGTTTTCTTTATGTTACACAGCACATATTTCCCCAGTCAGCAGGAGCTGGCCCTTAAGCGGGAAATGGAGCAAATGAAATATCACTATGAAAGTGTGACGGAACAATTGGATGAAATGTCTTCTGAACTTGCTGTAGTGCAGGAACGCGACAGGGGTATTCACAGGTTTATGCTTGGCATGGAACCTATCGACGAAGCTGTCTGGAATGGTGGTGTCGGGGGTAGTGACAAGTACGCCAATTTTGCAAAATTCCCCAACACAGGTCAAATGCTGGTCGCTACCCAACAAAAAGTGGATAAGCTGATGCTCCAACTGAAGATCCAGAAAAATTCCCTTGACACTATTCTCTTCAATGCGAATAAGAGGGCAGACATGATCGCAAGTATTCCGAGTATCAAACCGGTAAGGATAGATCTGCTGAAGAAAAATCTCAATGCAATGTCAGGTTTTGGCATCAGGCTTCATCCTGTGCACAAAGTGGACAGGATGCATGCCGGAATTGACTTTACTGCACCCATCGGCACCCCGATTCAAGCCACCGGCAATGGCAAAGTCATCAAAGCAGAACATGAACGTGTCGGATATGGAAACCATGTCATCATTGACCATGGATTTGGCTATGTGACACTCTATGGTCACATGTCCAGTTTTAATGTCAAGGTAGGCGACGTCATCACAAAGGCCAGACCATTGGTCTGGTAGGCGATACAGGCACTTCAACCGGTCCTCACCTTCATTATGAGGTGCGCTACAAGGGCAATGCTGTAGACCCTGTCACCTATGTTCTTGACGATCTCACGCCCCAGGAATATCAACTCCTGGTCGAAAGAGCCGCGCTGGAAAATCAGTCCTTCGATTAGGAAAAGCTATCAGCTATCAGTCAGCCATCAGCTATCAGCGGCCAGCTATCAGTTAAGGTTATTTACCATAGGTCAATTGACCTTTGCAAACCCTAATGCGCCAACTGCCAACCGCCAACTGCCAACGCCAAGCTAACCGCCAACGCTAACTGCCCATGCCATTGAATGGGCCAACTGCCTTACCATAAGTTTGCAATCAGATTGATGGAAAACCCTTATTTTGAGGAACTAACGCATTATCTATAGGGATTTATCGTTATATTTAAGTCTTTAACAGGAGCAGTTTGGCACTTTTGCAAAAGCAGGCATAGTGAATGGCTCTTCAAAGGCGATTGCCTGATGATACCTGTTGATTGCAAATTATCAACTGATCATGAAATCGATTGATACCCAAAACCTCGACAAACTCTACTACACCATTGGTGAAGTAGCTGAGATGTTTGAAGTCTCCAGATCACTATTGAGATACTGGGAAAATGAATTTTCATTTCTGACACCCCGCAAAAACAGGAAAGGAGACCGCCTTTTCACCAAAGAAAATATCCAGCAGATCCAGATTATCTACACCCTGGTCAAGGAAAGAGGGTTTACGCTTGAAGGTGCCAAACAAGAATTGCGAAAAGAAAAAGGCTCCCTTTCGGAACAAGTAGATCTGGTCGACAGACTGAAATCAGCGTATCAGCGACTCAAAGACCTTGATGACAAACTTTCTTCCTGAGTCCGGCTATTCTTTCTATTCAACACTTATACCTGCACTGCAATGTGCTATCTCTACAGGGTCATTTGATGCAATGATAAGCGTCTGATCTGGCCTTAACTTATCCAGCAATCCAAAAAACCAGGCTTTACCCTGGACATCAAGATTTGATCCGGGTTCATCAAGTAAAATCAAAGGGCGGTCATCTAGTAACGCGAGTCCAAGTTTTACTCGCTGTTTCATACCAGAAGAAAAGGATTTTATCTGTCGCTCCGGATGGAATTTATATTCCAGAAGTTTAGCCCAGGCATTGTACTCTCCGTATGCTTTTAAGAGTCCAAGCCGTCGATGCAAGTGAAACAACTCAGGCAAGCTGAGTTCTTCTATAACCGTATTATAAGGAGCTACAAAATGTACATACCTGTATAGTGCATCCTCGCTGACGGAGTGTCCTGCAAGGGAATAACGGATATGTCCTTTGGTAGGCAATAGCCCGCCCGAAATAATCTTCAGCAACGTAGATTTACCTGAACCGTTTGCACCAGTAATCGCAAATCTGCTGCCAGTAGGAATCGTGACCGTTAGTTCTGAAAAGACAGGCCTTTGGTTAAATGCTTTACTCAGCTTTTGTATAGACAGATCCATTGACCGGGTTGTGTGCTCTGAAACCGCGCATGATGCCTCTTTCAGCCTGATCGACAAAATCCAGGATCAGTTCCTTCTCAGGCCTGTCCGGAATCGTCTCCTTGATGACAGAAACAGCCTGGGAGATATTATACCCTCTCACAAACAATACACGATAGATATCCTGGATCGCATGGATCTGGTCTTGAGTAAATCCTCTACGCTTTAGTCCGGTTACGTTTACACCCACAAAGGACAATGGCTCCCTGGCGGCTTTGACGAAAGGTGGTATATCCTTCCTTACTAAAGAGCCTCCACCAACCATAACATGATCCCCTATTTTGACAAACTGGTGTACGGCAACTAACCCGCCAATGACTACATGGTGGCCCACATGGATATGGCCGGCAAGATTTACATTATTCGCCAGAATGGTATGTGGGCCTACTATACAGTCATGCGCTACATGCACATATGCCATCAACAGGCAATTATCCCCTATGGCAGTCTTAAAACTAGCCTTAGTTCCGCGATTGATGGTGCAATATTCCCTGATCGTGACATTATTACCGATCTCAAGTGTAGAACTCTCCCCTTCAAATTTAAGGTCCTGGGGAGAAGCACCTACCACCGCTCCGGGATAGATATTACAATTATTCCCCATGCGCGTCCCGTTGAGGATACTGGCATTGGCCCCTATCCTGCAACCATCCCCTATCACTACATCTTCTTCTATTGTAGTAAAGGGTCCTACCTGGACATTTCGCCCGATTTTAGCGTTTCGATGAATATTATTCATGAGGAGGTTGATTACGCACGATCTGTGCTGTTAATTCACTTTCGGAAACCAGTTTATTCCCTACATAAGCTGTGCCATACATGAGGCAGATACCCCTCCTGACCGCAGATAACAATTCCATCTTGAGGATCAATTGGTCTCCTGGGCTGACTTTGTATTTAAACTTGGTATTATCTATCTTAAGCAGGAGAGTCCCCCAATTTTCAGGGTCTTCGACTTTGGATAAGACAAAAACCCCGCCAACCTGAGCCAGCGCTTCTATCTGCAATACGCCTGGAAATATCGAATTACCTGGGAAATGGCCCTGGAAAAATGGCTCGTTGAAGGTCACATTCTTCACCCCGACAATATAATTGTCCGTCATCTCTATGATCTTGTCGACCAGTAAAAATGGGTATCTGTGCGGCAGTAATTTGCGGATCGCCTCGATATCATACAAGGGTGGTTGGTCAGGATCAACCTTCGGGCGGCCTTTGAGTTTACGTTGCTCAACCATTTTCCTCTTCAGCAACTTAGTAAACTCAATATTTGCCGTGTGGCCCGGTTTACGCGCCACGATCTTTCCTTTGATCGGTCTACCCAACAGTGTAAGATCTCCGAGTACGTCAAGTAATTTGTGCCTTGCCGGCTCGTTTTCAAATTTTAGGGAAGTGGTATTCAGTATACCCGTCTTCTCTACCTTGATGCTTTGCTTTCCAAGTTTCTTGGCCAGCCTGTCCAGTTCATCCTGATCCATGAGTCTGTCGGCAATCACGACTGCATTGTCGAGATCTCCACCCTTGATCAGGTTTTGATCAAAAAGTTGCTCCAGTTCTCTGACAAAAACAAAGGTTCTGCAAGGAGCAATCTGAGTGGCATAATCCTCGATGTGCTGTAAACTGGCATATTGGTGACCCAGGATCTGAGAGTTGAAGTCGATCATGGCAGTCACTTCAAATTTATCTCCCGGCAAGGCCAATAACTCAGTTCCGGTCACTTCATCCCTGAAAGATATTGGCTCTTCTATCTCAAAATACTCACGGTCCGAATCCTGTGCCATAATCCCTGCACCAAGAATTCCCTCCACAAAATCAATCGCACTCCCATCCATGATCGGAATTTCGGGACCGTTGACTTTGATCAGCACATTATCTACCCCTGTACCTGTCAGTGCAGATAAGACATGCTCAACAGTACTGATCTGGGCTTCTCCGTTTCGTATTGTAGTGCCACGGTTAGTAGAAACTACCTGGTTGACATCTGCGGTCAGGATTGGCTGGTCCTTCATATCGACCCGCATAAACCGTATTCCATGATTGACCTCGGCGGGTTCAAACTGGATAATAACCGACTTGCCTGTGTGAAGCCCTACTCCCTCCAAACTAAATGACCTGGCTAATGTCTGCTGCTTCATAAGCTTTCCCCTTTAAGTGCTGCAATTTGTTTCTCCAATTCCGCAATTCTCTTCATATACTCGGGCAATTGCTTGAAAACCGCGTATGACTTAAGATAATCATTATAATTGATTGCCGGGTAACCAAACAACCGGCTGCCTTCAGGGAATTTTCCTGTATGAACCCCACTCTGTGCCTGTATTTCAATCCTGTCTGCGATCTGGAGGTGACCCGCGATACCCACCTGTCCACCAATCCTCGCATGGTTTCCAATACTGGAACTTCCTGCCACTCCAGCCTGGGCGGCGATGACTGTATCTTCTCCTACAGTCACATTATGGGCGATCTGCACCAGGTTATCAATCTTCGAACCTCTCCCTATTTTTGTAAAGGTCAGTGTTCCACGGTCGATCACTGCATTTGCACCTATCTCCACATCGTCTTCAAGGATGACCTTTCCGACATGCTTGATTTTAACATAGCGGCCATTTTCATCGGGCCGGTATCCAAATCCATCACTGCCTATGACTGCATTGGCGTGAATGATACACCGCTGGCCAATAATGGTATTCGGATATATCTTAACCCCCGGGTAAATCACCACATCTTCAGCAATCCTGGATCCATGGCCTATGTATACGTGAGGATAAACAATGGTTCGGTCGCCAAGGGTTACATCTGACTCTATCACGGCAAAGGCGCCTATAGACACATCTGTAGACGGAACAAAATCACTGGATAGTTGGGCCAGATTGGAGACCCCTGGAGAAGGGATTCCATTCTTGCTGAATTTTTCCACAAGGAACATCATCGCCCCGTATACGTTATCGACCTTGATCAGGGAAGCCTTCAAAGGGGTGCGGGGAACAAAATCTCTTGCAACAATCAATACGCTGGCCTCCGTAGAATATGCATACTCTTCATATTTAGGGTTCGCCAAAAAAGTTACTGTACCCGGAATTCCTTTGTCAATCTGTGAAGGTCCGTAGATCTTCATCTCCCCATCACCTATCAGTTCACCCTGGAGCAGCTCGCACAACTGTGCAGCATTGATTATCATGGCGCAAAATTAACATTCGCGGGATATCTGCACCAGATAAGGATCGATATATTCACCTAAATATTCAAAATAGAATTGGCTATACATAGAGCCGAATCCTGATATATCATCCAGTCTGTATAATTTTGACCTATGGCCAACAATAAAAAACAAAACAAGAATACCGTCAAAAGCGGGGTGAAAGGTAAAAAATCTCTTGTCCAAAGGCTTGATAGTCAGGACTGGAAGTATATTTTGGGGATACTGGCCCTCACTTTCATTGCCTTTATTCCAGCCCTCACCAATGATTTTGTAAACTGGGATGATGACTATAATCTGGCCAATAATGCCAACACTGCCCTCCTGGCCTGGGATAATATTGTTAAAATTTTCAGCCAGCCGGTCATTGGAAACTACAATCCCTTGCCCATATTGACTTTCACCGTTGAGCGGGCCATTTTTGGACTGAATCCTACGGTGTATCATGTCAACAACGTCTTACTACACCTGGTCTGTGTTTTCTTTATTTACCGGATTTTCAGGTCGCTGGACCTTTCCGCGCTGGCTTCCGGAGCCGGAGCCCTTCTGTTTGGTATACATCCGATGCGGGTCGAATCCGTGGCCTGGGTCACCGAACGTAAGGATGTGCTTTTTGGAGCATTTTTCCTTGCAGCACTTTGGTTTTACATCCAATATGTCAGGTCCGGCTATGTCAAAAAGTACTTTTACATGGCAATGGGACTCTTTTTCATTTCCCTTTTTGCTAAAATCCAGGCGGTAAGTCTGCCATTGACCATGCTGTTAGTGGACTACTATTTTAAAAGGCCTCTTCAGATAAAACTGGTGATTGAAAAATGGGCCTTTTTCATGCTTTCCCTGATGATCGGTTTGATAGGAATTTACTTTCTCAAAGACCAGGGCTCAATCAACGACACTACAACCTATTCATTGGTGGAGCGGCTCTTTATAGGAGGATATTCACTTGGTGTATACCTGGCCAAATTTATCTTCCCGTATATCATGTCCCCCCTATATCCGTATCCTGCAGAACTGCCAACCGAAGTGTATATCATAGGCCCGGTAGCGGTACTAAGCATTTTGTCGTTCAGTTATATCGCTTTCAGGAAAGACTGGAGGCCCGCTCTTTTCGGCATACTCTTTTTCCTCTTTAATGTCATGTTCGTTTTGCAGGTAGTAGGCGCAGGCCAGGGATTTCTGGCTGATCGTTTCACTTATATCCCTTATGCCGGTCTTATGTTTATCGTTGCCTATGGCCTACAATGGGTATTGAAAGAGAAGCCTCAGACCGGCAAAGTGTATATGTATGGCCTTGGCGGATTAATGGCTGTATACATGCTGATGACCTGGAACCAAAATAAAATATGGACAAACAGCGATACCCTGTGGACGCATGTGCTAAAGTACTATGACAAGACCCCTTTGCCTTTTCGCAACAGGGCCAACTACCGACGTGACGAGGGCAGGACTGAAGAAGCCCTTGCAGATTACAATTCTGCGATTTCACTCAAGCCGGATGGGGCGCTTTTTAATTCACGTGCCAAACTATATTTTGACCTTCAGAAATACGATGTCGCACTTGAAAATTATAATAAAGCCATAGCCCTGGACAGTACCGAAGGGGAATATTTTATCAACAGGGGTGCTGTCAACGCGTTGACCAACCATATGCAGGCTGCATTGGAGGATTTCAATAAAGGACTTCAACTCAAACCTGATCATGCCAATGGGTATAAGAACAGGTCCCTGATCTTCCAGTCCCTTGGACAGTGGGAAAATGCGATTTCGGATATCACCAAGTACCTGAGCATGCATCCTGAAGATGCTGACCTGTGGTATGAACGCGGCCGGATCAACAACGTGTTGAACAAGGCCGCTGAAGCACTGCCTGATCTTGACAAAGCCATTCAGCTTAACAATAAGCAAGGCCTGTATTATTATGAAAAACTGAAGAGCTTTCTGCTGCTGGGCCAAAAAGAAAATGCCCGCCAGATGTATAACATCGTCAAGCAATATGGTGTGCAAATCGAACCTAAAGTTCAGGCCAGCTTAGACGAATTGTAGAATGATTACCTTTATCTCCACCAGGAAAACATATGCTTAGCCGGCTCATCATTCGAAATTATGCAATCATTCCGGAGTTGGATATTGCTATCCTGCCCGGCCTGACGATTATCACCGGAGAAACCGGTGCAGGCAAATCCATATTACTTGGCGCTCTTGGATTGGCCCTTGGACGGCGTGCTGACGCGAAAGTATTGCCTGATGATGCATCCAAGTGTATCGTTGAAGCTCATTTCACCCTACAGGATGACACCCTCAAACCCTATTTTGTACAGGAAGGACTTGACTACGATGCCTTATTGATCTGTCGAAGAGAAATCAGCAGTGGTGGCAGGAGCAGGTCCTTCATTAACGATACACCGGTATCCCTGAAACAATTACAGGAAGTAACCGGGCATTTGATCGAACTGCATCATCAGCATGACAACCTCGCACTTCAATCAAAGGACTACCAGATCAATGTGTTGGACACTATCAGTGAAAGCACTGGAATACACCGGGAATACGGTTCACTGTACCTTCAGCTGACAACTGTAAGAAATGAGTTAAGCAAAGCAAGAGAGGTAGAGCTCTCTTCTACACGCAAGAAAGAGTTTCTGTCCTTTCAACTCGCAGAACTTGAAAATGCAAAACTCGTCGCAGGAGAGATGACCTCGCTGGAGGAGTCCCAGAATATGCTGGAGCATGCTGAAGCCATAGACCATGTGCTTGCTCACGTCCAGGCTGTGATGAATGATGGGTCACATTCGATGACTTCCCAACTGACAGGCCTGATCAAGCAGATAGAAAGTATACGCAATGTATATCCACCGATTGCAGAAATCGGAGACAGGGTCCAAGCCGTCAGAGTTGAAATCCAGGACCTATCCATGGAGGCAGGAAGACTGGATGGGCCGGGACAAAAAGATCCGGCGAAGTTGGCAAGGGTGCAATCCCGACTCAATCAACTCTATGGACTCATTAAAAAATACCAATGCAGTGATGAGGCCAGCCTGTTGGATACCTATCAATCCCTGAAGGCAGAATGGGCTTCGCTATCTTCTGTAAATGAACAAATCGCCGCGCTTGAGAAAAGAATAGAGGAACTCAGCAAAGAGCTTCTTGCTGTCGCTGAACAACTCACAAAGAAAAGGAAGGCGGGTGCGAAAAAGTTAATGCCAAAAGTAACCAGCCTCCTGCATGAACTAGGCATGTCCAACGCCCAGTTTACAATCGAAATAAATCCACTTCCTGCGCCAGGTATACATGGGGTGGATGATATTAGCTTTATGTTTTCAGCCAACAAGGGAATGTCGCTTCAAACGTTGCAAGCTGTTGCATCCGGAGGAGAACTCTCAAGACTCAGCCTTGCCCTGAAATCAATATATGCTGCCCAGGCACAGCTCCCTACAATCATCTTTGATGAAATAGATACAGGTATTTCCGGCGAGGTCGCATGGCGGATGGGGCAACTCATCAGGGCACTGGCCAAGGGCCATCAGATCCTGATGATCACACACTCTCCTCAGATTGCTGCCCATGCTACTATCCAATACCATGTATCGAAGTTGACTGACGGAGACAAGGACATTTCTTCCATCCAATTCTTGTCCGCATCACAAAGGGTTATTGAACTGGCCAAGATGTTGAGTGGTGACCCGCCCTCAAAGGCAGCATTGTCTAATGCCGAAAGCCTCATCAAAGCTGTAAAGCAGTAATCCTGAGGTTGTCAAAATGTTCAGGGCTTCTTAGCGAACAATAAGACTTCCTTCACAAGGAAACAGCAGGTGTCTTTATTATTTGAATCCGGCAGTCCCGGCAATTTTCTGAAAACTTAACTTTTCAATACTGTCCAATTGTCTTGACCTTATCATCACTGGATGAAGGAGCCTGGTCTTCGTTCATGGAATGACGCGGAAGTTCAATAAAAAACGTAGTGCCCACGCCCTTTTCCGTCTCAAAATATATACGACCGTCAAAGGACTGAATAATATCGGAGCAAATAGCAAGGCCAAGACCCATGCCTGATGACTTGGTCGTAAAATTGGGATAGAATACCTTTTCCCTCATATGCTCATCAATACCTACTCCATTGTCATGCACAGAGATAATGACCAGGTCTTCAGTGTAGTTGAGCTTGATATGAATGAGGCCCCTCCTGGATTTTGGAATTGACTGAATAGCATTCTTAACTATGTTGTTCAGTACACGAATGACCTGACTCTTGTCTGCGAAGACAAAGAGATCATTGATCGGAACCTGTAGCTGGATATCCATATCCTCACGCTTACGGAAAAGATCGTGCACAGACGCCAGGATGTCGTTGATGACAAAGACTTCGTTCATCGCTTGCGGCATCTTCGCATAGCTTGAAAATTCAGAGGCGATATGGGTCAGGTTATCAATCTGTTCAATGAGTGTCTTACTCACCCTTTTGATCATCGCGGGAAGATCCACATCCTCGTCCCTTGTGGCGGCGTTCTGCAGATATTGTATGCTAAGCTTCATCGGGGTGAGTGGATTCTTTATTTCATGTGCCACCTGCTTGGCCATTTCTCTCCAGGCTGTATCTCTTTCTGTCTGGGCCAGCAGTAATGCACTTTCATCAAGCTTTGTCACCATGCCGTTATAATCCCTGATGAGTTCCCCTACTTCATCATCAATGGACCATTGGATCGTTTCGTTCTTTTTACCCAGCCTGATTTTCTTTAGTTTCTCGCTCAATTGTGCTACCGGGCCTGTGATGGACCTGCTCATAAAAACAGCAATACCGATTGCAATCAGAAAAATGAATACATAGGCATTGAGCAAAGTCATAAAAAAGGCTGAGCCCGGGTCACCACCCTCGCTACCATTGGCAAACAATTCTGTCAATTCGATATAGCCGGATTGATTTTCACGGTTATGGATAATCACAAATCCTACATCATTGTTTTCTCTTAGCCGGCCTTCTGCAGAATGAATTCCAGTGAGATAGTAGTCCCTTGACCCTGCATCCAGGATCATCTTTGGCAGGAAAGCAATCTTTGATGCAATCTGATGGTCGCTGGCACCTGGATTATCCTGTTGCTGTATCAGATTCCCCTCTGGGTCATATATCTTATTTGAGGCCCCGGTGGCCACGGCAATTCTTGATGCCTTGCGCATGTCATCGCGCCAGGTAGTCACCTCAGGTGTCAGTGACTGGCGTATCGAACCGGCAATATTACGCAAGCGCTCATCATACCTGCGCAATTCATCTGCCCTGCTATTTGAACGGATATAATACACGGTAAGCAAGCCAACGATGACAAAGGTGAGGATGATGATGATAACTACAGCGAGTTGAATTTTATTACGCAATGAAGGGCGGGGCGAAATCGTAAGTTCCATGTTGCGGGGCAGGAAGCCAAACAACGCATTGAGTCCTGCAAGAATAAATAATACGAAACTGAATACCGTAAAAATCAAAGAAAACAGGGATACCACTTCATTGACTCCCTCAACCTTTTTTCCGATCAGGATGACACGATCATGCTGATCCCGCAACCCGATGTCCGTGCGGTCATTGGCGGTAGCCAATTCAAAATACTCGCCGGGCCCTGCACCGGTATACCTTGGCAAGACTAAAGGGTAATCATACCGGTCACCGAAAATCAACTGCCCCTCCTGGTATATTCCGAGGCTGTACTTTCGCGGCAGATGCTGAAGCCATTCCATGATAGCCTCTTCAGATCGCCCATTCGCTCCAAATTCGGCAGGCGCGCTCTGGATAAGGTCGGTCCTGGATATTTTTTCAAAATCCTTTTGATACTTGTACAGCACCAGTGCGGTCATCGAGGAAATGGCAACGAGCCAACTCATCACCCAAATGACTGACTTGTTGCCTTGCTCTATGTACAAGTCAAGTAAGGTCATCAGGATAAACACACCCAGATAGAAACCCACAAAAGGAATGTCAATCTTGATCAGCAGAATCAATGGCAAACTGAGCACCCCGGCAAAGAGCAAGGCGATCATCCGCTCATAAAAATTAGTTGTATAAAAAATCGCCCTCGTGACAATCTGGAACGAAAACGTAAAGACCCCCATCACAATAAGTCCGCAGGCCAGGATTGAAAGAAAGTGATGGGCATCAAACAAGGAAATCTCGCCCAGGTCAAGTCTGAAATTACTTTGTCCTACTACCTGTCGCAAAATCCAGGCAGTCAATCCACACATCATGATCACCACGAGGTAATGACTTGTCGTCATAAGCCTGTCCTTCCATCCCCTTTTGGCAAAAGGTACATTGGCTGCTGTCACACCCCCCGTCAAATCGCGACTATAAATCTTACTGGCCAGTGTGCACAGGAATAGAAAAATGGAACTATCCACCAGCAGGTCCGCTGTTGAATAAGGAAAATCGATATTCTGTATGATCGGACTCAACAGGGAAAGCTGGTCAAAAAAATCATGGTAATGAACAAACAAGGTAGCCATCCGTAAACCCAACACCATAGACATCTGCAAAAGCACCTTGTTGATATGGGATACTTTCTGGGCAGGACGTGTATTGATCCAGACAATCCATGCCATACTCAGCGACCAGAAAATAATCAGGCATAGCACGAGGATGACGGCCTGCATGAAAAACGAAAACTCCTTTGTCAGCAATTGGATATGGGCAATCGGGGAACCATCGATGCTCCTGATCAAGGTAGCATCATCAGGAGATGGATGCCCAAATTTATAGGCTGTCACGCCAATGCTATAGGCTTGCTCCTGCTCCGGCAGAATCGGAATTTTAAAATAAACCTGCAGGATATCCTGGCCGTCTGCTATTTCTGTCTTTTTGACATAATAGTCCTGGCGATGGTCCCTGATGACGCAAGGGAAATTTATGAACTCCTTATGCGCCGGATCTATTATTGGTCCAGGCTTGGACCAGAAGATAAGGCTGTCATTCTGGTACAGATATACTGTAAAAGGTTGCTGTCCAAGTTTCTCTATTCCGCTGATCAGGCTGTTAGATAGAATCCTGTCGGTCTTCTGCACTGACCTAATCTGGGCGATCCAGTCCCCTTCCCTGAGTTGATACACCGCTTCGGTTTCAAGGGTCTGGATATTCTCTTCAATCTGCTGGGCAAAATGAGTCCGGTCATAAGACAGGTGGTCAAAGCCGATCATGCCAAGCAAAACCAATAGGCATGTGCCGGCAATGATTAAATACCCATATGCATTGATCGTGATCCGCATAAAATCACATAAAGATAATATTTAATAAATAAATAATTAACTATCATGTGTTTAACGAATTGGATTTGGAGTGATCCCCACGCCGGAAAATATTCAGTCCTCTGGCCTAACAAATCGCTGCTATTAATCGTTAAAGCAAAGCATCTGTGATGTATCTATCGCTCCCTGAAGAGGGAGAGGAAAGTCCGGACAGCGTAGGGCACCGCACCATCTAACGGATGGGGTTCGCCCCGGCGAATACAGAAAGTGTCACAGAAAGGATACCGCCCGAAAGGCTTGTCCTTTAGGGTAAGGGTGAAAATGTGCGGTAAGAGCGCACACATGATCGGGGTGACCCGGTCGTGAGATAAACCTTGCGGGCTGAAATGCCATGTACACTTCAATTCCTGACGCCATGTAAATGGCACTATGGTATCTGGCGGCTCGCTGGAATATGAAAATAGTTGAAGGGGGTAGGCAGCTAGAGTCGCGGCAGCAATGCCCGACCCAGATAAATGATAGATATCCTGCTTTACGGCAGGACAACAGAATCCGGCTTATCCATCACAGATGCATTTTTAAAAAGAAAGAGCCGGAAGATGATCTCATCTTCCGGCTCTTTCTTTTTATAGCGATTGCTCAATCCACCAACTGATTCTAGTTGGTAGCAGGAGCTTCATTCTTCTTTTCATCGAAATGGAACATCAGCGTGAATCGCAACGTGTTATCCAATGGACTGCGTTGATTTGATGTAGGTACCAAATAAGAAATATTCAAGCCAAAAACATTGTATTTCAAGCCAAGGCCTGCTGTGATAAACTGACGATTTCCTTTTGTTGGGTGCTCGTAGTAATATCCAGCCCTGAAGGCAAATTGCTTGTTGTACCAATATTCTGTACCAATGGAAAAGGATATCTCTCTCATTTCCTCCTTGAAGCCACCCGGGGCATCAGTAAATGATCCAAAGATTCCTTCAAACAAAGGCTTCTCCCTGAAATCAGGATACCCATTGCCATTCTTATCATAATCCGGTGAATCAGGACTGATTGGGGTTGGCACAAGCATTTTGTTCAGGTCAAAAAGGAAAGTCAGTTGATTGTAATCATCCAGGTTCATTTCAAGGGCTGCACCAAGACCAAGGTTGCCAGGTATAAAATCCCTGAACTCAGATTTGGTGTAGGATACTTTAGAACCGATATTGGTAAAGGCAGCACCAATTCTAAGATTGCTCTTATCCGCTATTTTGACCGGGGTTTCGTACGTAAATGAGATATCAACTGCGCCTGAAGTAGCAGGAACAATATCAATATTATCAATTTGCTGCCCACCGGCCAGATTTGAATAGACAAACTTACCGGTAAGACCTGCGCTAAACTTAGTCGACAGCTTCCTCGCGTATGCAACAGCCACTTCAAATTCATTTGGACTTCCCTGCCCGAGGGAAAGACCATTGATATCCGTAAACTGGAGATCTCCAAGGGAGAAAAACCTGAGTGAGGCACCTATAGTCTGGTTGTCACCCAATTTCTTATATCCTGCCAGGTAGGCCAGATACACATCCTGGAGGCCAAGTGACCTCAGCCATGGTGAATAACTTGCAGCAAGCCCAAGGTCATTTTCAACAAAGGCCAGTTTGGAAGCATTGAAATGCATGGAGTTGGCATCTGCGGAAATGCCGATACCGCCGTCACCCATAGCTGCAGACCGGGCATCCGGAACGATCCGGAGGAACGGTACTGCCGAAATAATGGCATTAGGGCAATTTTCTGTTGCGGGATCACAGTACTGGCTTTTAGCCATGTTAACCACAGAAAACATTAATACAAAGAGTGAAATGTATTTCATGAAAATCTGAATTGATTAAAAAATTGAGTGCAAAGATACTTTAATTGATATCATCTGAGGATGACGAGTTTTTCGACATCGCTCTCTACCTTTTCCTGGCCATTGTCGCCTGAAAAGATGAGTTTTAATTTATAAACATACATGCCCGGGGCCACGTCCCCTCCCTGATTGTCCCGTCCATCCCACTCTATATCATTAACACGGTATCCATCAGAAACGTAACCATCCCTGGAAATATTCTTGACAAATCGTCCTGATAAATCAAATATATCAAGCCGCAGTTCCATAGGTACTCCTGGCCGGTTGTGCTCAAATTGAAAATGGGTTATAGTGGAAAGTGGATTTGGATAATTGAACAGATTTTCCAACACAGGACCGTCAGCATCCAATACCAGGAACTCAAGATAAGCCTCGGCCGGATTGTTGGCAAGATCCCAGGCCGTAACGCTTAGCGTGTGCAGGCCGGGAGCCAGGTTTGATAATGGATACCTGATTTCGCCACTGGTATGATCATTTAGAGAGGCCTGGTAAAAATCATTGAGGATCAAACTGTTTCGGTCATCTCCATCAAGAATGGCTTCTATATCATGCCCGACACTGGTTCCCGAAACGTTGATCCCATTATCATCGCTCAAGCGCACATAGATATCAGGGTTTGCATCAGTAATTCCCCCGGAAAGAAAGTTTGCATCGTTCATGTAAAGCTTGATCACAGGCGGCTGATCATCTGTCAGGCCATCCGGTGAAACACCTCCGACGATAAAGTCAGTATAATAACCTGCTGCATCTGTTACGCCATCATGGGCATAGAAACTCATTTTGCCTGGACCATAGGAAAAATCAATATCCTTGGGAAGCACAAACTCTATCGTCCAGGCACCCTGATTGACGGTAGCTGTCCCTTTAAATATCTGCCTGATCTGGGTAGTGAAAGGTCTGACGGTACTCTCTTCATCATTAGCTAATGTCTTTCTGATCTGGACTTTGTCAAACAGGGTTAAGAAAAGTTGTCCGTTAAAATCAGACAATACTTCTCCCTGAAGTCCCACTACGTGACCGGAAACGGTGGCACTCTCAAGGGCACTTAGCGTATCCGTAATCCCTGATCCAACAGGAATTCCATTTACTTCTGAAACAACAACATCAAAACTGGGTATCGCCAATTTTTGGGAGGGATCACCAAGCAAGGTGAATTTCCTGGCGTTGTTGTCCAGCGTATCAATACCATTGACATTCTTTGCTCTTCGCAACACCTCACCAAAACTTGGATAAACCCCAGGGCTATCTTCCTTATAGATCAAATTCAAAACCGCCCGCGTGAGGCGCTCATTAGAGCCGGAATATACTGCCCTCACTGTAGTCATCAGTGCAATAGCACCACCATTTGTATTTAACAACAAGTGCTCACCGGCACTGATAAACCCAGGCTCATCATATCCTGCAAATGAACAGGTCGCGGTAATAAACAAGGGCATATTCTCAAGGTTGTCATAGGACTGGGCCTGGTTGATTCCAAGCACGCGCTCCTGGGTCCAACCGTTTTGCCCTCCGTGTCCCATATAGGTCACTGTGAGTGCACCCTTATTGACGTTCAGATCAATCTCGTCATTGACCGTCGGATAACGGTCTCCCCCCGGCGTTGATTCCTGTGGAAAGGCATCAAGGTAGATTTTCTGTGTATTGAGGACAGGATTATTGAGACTTGTCTGAACAGCAAGGCCATCAGCCTGGTTGAGATGAATGTTGCTGTCTTCATCATCAGCTACCATCATCACCCTGGATCTCCAGTCACTGAGCGTTGATGGATCTGAATCATAAAAGATGATCTTATCAACAATCTGCATAGCTTCTCCTGCTGTGCTCACAGGTATCCGCCCGACGGCAATATCAATAGCACCAATCAGATTGTCGCCTTCATCAACATCCAGCAGGGCATAGTAATCATCCGATGGAAATGAACGTATTGGATCAAGCGATTCATCTGTTTCGAAAGCTGGAATATAATTCTGGTAAGGTATATCTGTAAAGTGATTTAAATAATCATAGGTCGCGTCACCCATGAGGCACAAGTACTTAAACGCGGCATCGCGAGTGTACATCATCCTGGCAAAATCGCGGATTGCGGAAGGATCCTTTGAGCCGCCACCAAACTCTTCAAAAACCTGTGATGCAGGCACCGCAACTACTTCCAGATGGCTAAAGTCTCTTCTGTGATCTGCCAGCTTTTGTGCAGCTTCAGCAAAATCATCATAATAAACAATGATCAAATCCGCTCGCTGCAACCCGTGCAGGTTTTGATTGGAAATCTCCCCTTCATACTGCGGCGTACGAAGATCATGCGACGGATGAAAGCACACAAACTCATCAGGAATATTTCCTGAAGAGGGATGTATGAATGTCACATTGGCTCCTTGGGAATAACCCTGGACAACAGGGTTTAAGGGATCGGTAATATCCCAAATCTGTGCACCTGAAGGAACTCCCTGAATCGTATAGACCGGCACACCTGCATACATTGCCCTCGGATTCCTGATGTATAATGGGTTGCCTTGACGGTAGAGATTGGATTTCCAGAAATTCAACTGGATATAGTCCACCCACCCACGAGAGTTAACGCCATTGGCATCAGGATACCTGATTGAAATCTGCTGAACAGGTAATCCCGGTACGTACTCACCCTGGAGCAAGGCATCATTGGCAAACGACGACTCATAATTGTCTAAATCCACGCCGCCAACATTTCGGCTTAGTTCTTTCTGATCGATTCTCAGATAGAACCGTGTAAGATTAGCGGACCGGGCTGCAAACTTGACCCTGTAATTAAGCGTATCCGTTGGAACAAGATCCCTTACATCAAATCTATTGGTATAGTCAATTTGCTTGACCACTGCCATCTCATCACCATACCATTCCTGGCCTGAACCAGGTGGCCTGTACCTCCCCAGAAGGTTTACTTTCTCTTCCTCAAGCCGCTGATAATCCAAGGATGCAGCGGAAACAAAATCTCCACCTGTGCCATCCTGCCGGGTCTCCAAAGTTTTCCTGGATGGCCCGTTGAGGATGACGTAATAATGATTTAGTACGTCATAATTATTCAACTCCATGTTGTAGACACGTTCCACAGGATCAAACGTCCAGCGGTCCGCTCCTTCAGCGTACCATAAAAGGTAGTCGCCGGGGTTGAACTGCCCGTCATCTAATCCGAATCCATAAGTAGCAGATTGTTCCAGATCATCAATTCTTGATTGCGCATTCCACTGGGGAACCCGTCCTCCGCCGTTCCCGAATATGCCAATTTGAGTGGGCGATACTCCGGAAGGATCAACTTTTAGCTTTTCCTTGATAAAATTATAGTCCAGTTTATAAATCCCGGGTTTGTCAACCGAAATTCTGAACACAGTTCCATCAGACAATTGGGATGATTCCTTGAAATCAGGTCCCATACGCAAACCACCGGGCAGGCCATGATCATCCCCTGGTTGAGCCATCAACCCGTTGAAAGAAAAAATACTCAAGTAAATAAGAAGGGTGAAATATTTTTTCATACCATTTTGCTGACCTGAAGTAAGGTGCTAAAAATCGTTAATAAAACGTTAGTGAACTACAACTATTGCCGTTCTGTAATAAATATTTTAGCTGATTGTTGACAAAATAGGTGAGTTTTCACAACCTAAAGGACTGAATGGAGGTATTTTGACGTTAGCTTGACGAAAACGAGGTAATATTGCATACAATCAATGAACCACCTGAAAGGTAGCTTACCCATCTGGCGTCTCCGCTTTATTATATGCCTCTTAGGGCATCTCAGGCTTCCTGTCATGGCAGGCTTAACATTGATTTATACCTATTCTATAAGCGCCCAGGATCCTGTTTTTTCGCAATTTTACTTATCCCCGCTTCAACTCAACCCCGGATTGGCAGGCCTTACGGATGATCCCAGGTTTTCAGCCAATTACCGAAACCAATTTCCGGGTTTTAACAATGCTTACAGGACGTATGCTGTCTCTTACGACCAGTTTTTCCCTTCGATCAACAGTGGTGCAGGCTTGTGGTTATTATCGGACGATGCAGGCAACGGGATTTTAAAGACGGTAAAGGCTGCCGGTATATTCTCCTACCGCCTCCGGCTCAACGAAGACTTATTTGTTAAAATGGGTACTGAGATCGGCATCGTGCAATCCACATTAAACTGGGACAGATTGCTTTTCGGTGACCAGATCGATGATTACCTGGGCACGATTAGCCCTGGAGGGGTCCCTTTTCCGACTGAGGAAAATGCCCCTGAGAAAAATAGTGTCATATATCCTGACCTCGGACTCGGATTCGTAATATATGGGGAGAAGCTATATGCAGGTATCTCGGCCAGGCATTTAAACCAACCTAAACCAGATTTCCTGGATGTAAATCCCTCTCTTTCACCTGGTATACCTATCCGTTGGACTTTTCACGGTGGCGGGACATGGCCTGTCTTTTCAGGTCTTTTCAACAGTCGGACTGACCTGTCTGTGTCACCTTCTATTATATTTGTCCGGCAGGGACCCTTCCAGCAAATCAATGGAGGCGCTACAGTGGATGCCGGGCCTGTAAGTTTTGGTGTACATTACCGCATTGCCTCAAAGCAGTCCGAGGCATTAATTTGGTCGATTGGGTTAAGATCCAATCAATTACGCATAGGATATAGTTACGATATGACAATCTCCAGTTTCCCCGGAAGTGGTGGAACACACGAACTTGGGCTTGTCTTTGTGCTCGATGACGGGCAAAAAGAATCAAGATATAATGACTGCCTCAGGCTGTTCAGGTAATCAGGCTGACTGCTCAGGGCATACTTTTTGTTGTGGCATAGCCAGGAAAAACAAAACAATAATTACCCTCTGGATACGTTTCAGAAAATGTATATTTGTCCCTCTTTTAACAAACACGTTCAGTTAAGAATGAAGAAATTTCTTTTAATCAGTGCTGGAGCACTGTTGATGCTGGGTTTTGGGGCCTGCAAGAAATCCGAGCGTTCATCCGTGACCGGCTGGAAGTACAACGACCAGGAATGGGGCGGATTCGAAAAAGGATCCCATGGTGACCTTGAAATTGGCCCGGGCCTTGTCCCTATTGATGGTGGTACCTTTACTATGGGTCTGACCGATCAGGATGTAACCTATGACTGGAACAATGTACCCAGGAGGGTGACTGTTTCTTCATTCCTTATGGATGAAAGTGAAGTTTCAAATTCGCATTACCGTGAATTTGAATACTGGACAAAACGTGTATATGGCGAATCCTATCCGCAAGAGGTACTGAGCATTCTTCCTGATACCCTCGTATGGCGTGAAGAACTTGCCTTTAATGAACCTTTGGTTGAGACTTACTTCAGGCACCCAAGCTATGCTGACTATCCTGTGATTGGTGTTAACTGGGAGCAGGCTACCAAATTCTGCCTCTGGCGCACAGACCGTGTGAACGAAATGCTGCTGGTTGAAAAAGGGGTCTTGAACCTTAATGTTGACCAAAAAGATGCCGACAACTTCAACACTGAATCCTACCTCGTAGGACAGTACCAGGGAAGCGTAAAGAAAAATCTCCCGGATCTTATGACTGGCGGTGAGCGTCCGGTAAGATTTGAGGATGGTATCCTCCTTCCTGCATACAGGCTTCCAACGGAAGCTGAGTGGGAATATGCGGCACTCGCCCTCCAAGGCAATAATCTATCCGCAAAGGATGAGTTGATCTCAGATCGCCGTATCTATCCTTGGGATGGTGCAGGTGCACGCTATAAGATCCATGATAAGAACCAGGGGAAAATGCTGGCTAACTTCAAGGAATCAAGAGGTAATTACATGGGTACAGCGGGTAAGCCTAACGACAACGCGCCTTTCCCTTCTCCTGTAAAATCCTTCTTTCCAAATGACTTTGGCTTGTACAATATGGCCGGCAATGTAAGTGAGTGGACAGGCG
Source organism: Candidatus Opimibacter iunctus (assembly GCA_016716665.1). Lineage (GTDB taxonomy): Bacteria > Bacteroidota > Bacteroidia > Chitinophagales > Saprospiraceae > Opimibacter > Opimibacter iunctus. The sequence goes on from JADJVH010000001.1 coordinate 147,364, forward strand.
ACTTATACCGCCCCACCACAAGCACTACCCTTCGCGATGTAGAAAACCAGGATCTCAACCCATTCCGTGGGAACATATTCAAGCAAAGAGTTATTGACGAAAACGGCAGGCCAGTTGAAAAAGACAGCCTTGGCCGTATCCGTTATGCTATCGTAGACGACTCTATCGCTGCCATGCGTGAAAACTATCAGCAAGGCAATGTGCTTGACTACAGGGATGATGATGAAGAAGCTGTATACTATGCTTATGGCGAATCTACGCTGATCAATGATAGCTCCAGGGTAATCAAGGGTGGCTCCTGGGCTGATCGCTTGTACTGGTTATCTCCTGCTGCAAGGAGGTTTAAAAATCAAACTCAAGGTGACAGGACAATCGGATTCAGGTGTGCAATGCACCAGATCGGTGGATCTGAGCCAGGTGGTGAAATCGGCGGCCATGACTTTGGTGGTGGCAGCGCTAAATCAACCAGACGATACAAATAATACTTGCGGATCGCAAAAAATAAAAACGCCCAAACAATTTGTCTGGGCGTTTTTATTTTTACCCTACTTACCTGAACAATGTATCCCCATGCAAACAGATATCACAATGCTCTATCAGCTATTCCAGGAGCATCCATACATATCAACAGACACCAGAAACATCAGAGAGAACAGCATTTTCTTTGCGCTGAAAGGGGCCAACTTTGATGGAAATACATTTGCTGCTGAAGCCCTCCGGCAAGGTGCGGCCTATGCCGTTGTCTCCGATCCTCTTTTGACCGGAGACCGGATATTGCAGGTTCCTGACACCCTACTCGCCCTGCAATCGCTGGCAAACCATCACCGTAGGCAACTTCATATACCTGTGCTGGCGATTACAGGCAGTAACGGAAAAACGACTACAAAAGAGTTGATCACCACAGCCCTATCCGTAAAATATAATGTACACGCCACGCTGGGGAATCTCAATAATCATATAGGCGTCCCGTTGACTTTGCTTGGAGTGACAAGGGATATTGAATTTGTCGTTTGTGAAATGGGGGCTAACCACGGAGGGGAAATCGCACAACTCTGTGAAATCGCACAACCTACGCACGGATTGATCACTAACATCGGCCAGGCACATCTTGAAGGCTTCGGTTCGGTTGAAGGCGTAAAAAAAGCCAAAGGTGAATTGTTTGAATATCTTAACCAACATGGTGGGACTGCCTTCGTCAATACCGATGATCCAAACCTCATAGATTTGGGCCTTCCCCTTTCCAATAAAGTCACGTATGGATTCAATGCTGCACCAGGACCGAACATTCTTTTCACCTACACATCCAGTCCGGATCAGCACGGATTTACACTAACTGATCCAGCAAGTGCATTGGCAATCCATTCTTCAATGTTTGGTATCTATAATGCTTCAAATATGCTGGCTGCCTATACGGTAGGTAAATATTTCAATGTACCGCAGGACGACATGGTTGATGCTTTATCAACATTCGTTCCCAGGGCTAACCGATCAGAGCGTCTTGTCTATAAGAATTGTATCCTTGTAAAAGACGCATACAATGCCAATCCATCTAGCATGGAGCTTGCCATCCGTGCATTTTCAGAGCTATACCCAGATGGCTGGATTGTGATCGGGGATATGAAGGAACTTGGTGAAGGTAGTCCGGGAGCGCATCTGCATATTGTTAAACTTGTATCCGCTATGCAGTTTGGGCGAATATACCTTGTTGGAGAAGCTTTCAAAAAAGCATTGGTAACTTCTGGAATAGAAGATCCTCGTTTTATTCCAGCTGACAAGATAGAATCTGTAAAAGGCGGTTGGAACTGGGCGGATTGTTCAGGAAATGCACTACTGCTAAAGGGATCGAGATCTATGCACCTTGAGCAGTTGTTGGATGACTAACTTCAGCATGGGTGGCCCCCCTATCCTAGCACTGATTTGATGATCAATTCACTATAATCTTCTTCACAGGCTTTGCGATAGTCCTGGTATGAACACGGGACTTTGCGCCCGACTTTATTTTCGATCCACCATCTGCCGGATAGCTCGCTTTTATAGAATAACAATGCATGTTCATGGTCTTTTGATTGAACATGATATTGTGTGAGGTGACTTTTCTCCGGATCTTCGCGAAGGGTTGAACCCTCCAATAAATACCAAATCATCTGGGCAATAGCATTACCTAACATACCGGAGTCATCCAATTCCTGAGCATATCCATAGATACCAGCAGAAAATAGAGATTGGGCTGCTCCGGCATATCTGAACAATTGGCAGGCTTCGATGACCGTGAGCCCGCTACCTGACATTCCAGTCAGAAACCCGGCTTCTGATGCGCTAAGGCTATCACAATTGAAGATCATGATATCTGAATCACGGATGCATGGCTCTGCAAGACTCAGGTCTTCTCTAAGGTCACTCAATCTCAAATGTCCTTCCACATTGAGTTGGGTTTCTGAGACCAGATGCCTTTGTGTGCCAATATATTGGAACAAGGTCCCGGGCTGGCAATGCCTGAAATGCACATCATCATCGAGGTTGGACTCCCTGACAATACTGGCCATGCGGATACCTTCAACCTGAAGGCGCATAAAGCCGGGAGGGGCTCCTAATAAAAGCACCATGGCGCCACTTTCCCTGATCTCCTTCAGCAAGGGAAGTATGCCTTCTGGCTGACGCTGGGCAAACGTGCCGCAATCTACCACGCGGAGTGCCTGGGAAGGAGTAGTGCTAAACTGATAAAGGTTTTTCTTGATCCGATGCGCCATGACCTTGTCAAAACTGATGATCAGCAGGTCTCCCTGGGAATAGGTAGTGTCCTGATCATGAAGAAAACTGACTTTGTGCCATAGTGAGTTTTTACTCAACCTTTCAGGCCGTATTGCACTTTTTTCTTCGGGAATAAACCAATGAGATATCATGTCGTAAATATATTAAATTTAATCTTAATATGTTAAAATTTTTACTAACCTCCTCATTTATATGCTCTTTTCTGCCTCCTTTGGATATAATTTCGCATCATTTTTAACCTTTCTGCCAGAAAAAGAATACATTTGTAATACACAAAACATCATATTTATAAATTCTGAACCCTATGACACGAGTACTACTTGTCCTTTTGTTTAGCCTCCCCGTACTAATACAAGCACCAATTAAAGCTCAGGCAGCCACCGAAAAATTTGCTTCTTCGGTAGTTGCTGACGAAATGACCGTAAATCCAGACCAGAATAAATTGTGGAGAACCGGGCAATCCAAATATTCCGCAAAGCCAAAAAGCATGTGGGAACTTGGCATACATGGTGGATCTGCTTTTATTGCCGGTGATGTTGAAGCACCATTTCCTGCCGGGTATGGCGTTGGTCTGCATCTTCGTAAAGCAATCAATTATACCCTTTCATGGAGGTTGGACGCTACTTACCAGTCTTCAAAAGGCTATGATGCCAGAAATTACAATTACCTGGAAGTAGAAAGGACCTATGGCCAGAATCTTGCTGACGAACCTCTACTGGTTGGTTACACAGATGAAACGACCAATGATGACAATATCCACCGCAATTATCAAAATAACCTGTTGGCTTTCACAGTGGAGGGAGTCCTGAACATTGGAAATATCCTTTTTCACAGCCCATCCAACAAGTGGAATTTATATACTGCCATCGGACTTGGTGTTAACATTCCTGACGTGGGTGTTGACCTCCTGGATGCGAATGGCCAGCTATATGATTTCAAGAGTGTAACCGAGGGTATCGACCTGACCACCAAGGCCGGAAGAAACGATGCCAGAGACAATTTGAAAAACCTGCTGGATGGTGATTTTGAAACACCCGGTGGTGTAGAGCAGGATGTTATTTCCTTTGGTGACTACAAAACGGTTATCCCGCATATCAGCTTTGGCGTAGGAATTTCCAGGAAATTGTCCAAGCGGATCAACCTTGGGATCGAACACCGGATATTGCTGAGTGATAATGACCTCCTTGATGGTTTTGAAAAACAGAATGATGTTGCTACCACTTCCAGCAATGATATTCCGCATTATACATCAATCAGACTTGGCATTAACCTTGGATCCAAGGAGAAACGGGTCGAGCCTCTTTATTGGGTAAATCCATTAGACGCACCTTTCAACGATATTGCTGACCTTAAACAGCGCCCTAAATTTGATCTCACGGATAGCGACGGTGATGGTGTAATTGATATGACAGACCAGGAAATCAACACAGCTGCAGGGTGCCCCGTAGACACGAGAGGGATGACTCTCGACAGCGATGGAGATGGTGTAGTGGATTGTAAGGATCAGGAGCCATACTCCCCTCCAGGATATGAAGTTGACCATAACGGTGTTGCCCAAATAAAGAAAGATTATCTGTCCGAAGACGAAGTGGTTGACCTCATCAATCAACGTGCAGCCGTAATGGAGTCCAACCTTAACTGGTTCTTACCAATGATCCATTTTGATCTTGACAAGTATTATGTCAAGCCCGAGTTTTATGGTTCATTGCAGAACATTGCCTCTGTCATGCAATCACATCCGGAGATCAAAGTAATCGCGAACGGATTTGCTGACAACAGGAGCTCCAGTGAATACAATAATGTACTTTCATTCAATCGTGCCAACGAAGCCATCAATTACCTGGTGGCCAATTATAACATCCCACGCAACCGCTTTATCCTGAGATTCGGAGGAGAAGAAACACCTATTGTGAAGGATTTGAATGACAGCTATAAGACAACTGAAACAGAAGAATACAAGCATTACATGAACCGCCGCGTTGAATTCCGCGTCGCTACTTCGACTGATACTGAAATGAGCCGTCCAGCCGGACCGGATGCAGGAAAGAATACACCTGGATCAGGCAGGCCAGGCTCAAAATATTCCGGAAATTATAACTCAGGGTATTAGTCCTTTTCAATTGCATAGGGTTATTTGAGATAGATTTTTTGTGTATTCAAAAGCTCCTGGTCTACCCTGATCAGGGCTTTTGATTTTTTAGTGGCGCTTATTCCCTAGCTACTAGGGGATATCCTTAATTTCACCCCTTAAATATCTGACACCTGATGGCTGAGATAATCAGAATGCCGAGACTTAGTGATACGATGGAGGAAGGAAACATCGTAGGCTGGCTCAAAAAAGTTGGTGATAAAGTTTCCCCCGGTGACATTCTTGCTGAGGTAGAAACCGATAAAGCGACTATGGAACTGGAAAGCTTCCATGAAGGCTATTTGCTGTATGTCAGTGTAAAAGAAGGACCTGTACCTGTCAACGCTGTTCTTGCTGTCATTGGTGGAAAAGATGAAGATTATAAAGCAGCCCTTGCCGGTGAATCAAAACCTGCTGAAACCCCAACTCCTACCCCATCCTCTCTAAAGGTTGATGAAAAAGATGATTCCCCGGAAAAAACGGTTAGCAATGTGATTGCTTCGGCCGGACAAGAATCAAGAGTTAAGTCTTCTCCTTTGGCCAAGACCATTGCAGCGAAATCAGGTATTGACCTAACCGCTGTCACCGGCACTGGAGATGGTGGCCGGATAGTGAAAAGAGATATCGAAAATTTTGTGGCTTCACATGACACCACTTCGGTAAAGACCAATGCCCCGGCCGCTTCCCCACAATACGGGGATGTTCCGCTATCCCAGATGCGTAAGACAATTGCCCGCAGGCTGGTTGAAAGCAAATTTTCTGCTCCTCATTTTTATCTGACCATGAAAATCAACATGGATAAGACAGCAGAAGCAAGAAAGCTAATTAATGAACAACCTGAAACACGAATCTCCTTCAATGACTTTGTCATCAAAGCCTGTGCTGCAGCACTTCGCCATCATCCCGCAGTAAATTCTTCCTGGCTTGGAGATAAAATAAGAGTCAACAAAGACATCAATATAGGCGTAGCTGTAGCTGTTGAAGAAGGCCTTCTGGTCCCGGTACTTTTTGCTGCTGACCGCATGGGACTGAAAGAGATCAACGCCCAGGTGGCCAACCTCGCTGATAAAGCGAGAAGTAAGAAAATCCAACCTCAGGAAATGCAGGGTAACACATTTACTGTGTCAAATCTTGGGATGTTTGGCATCGATGAATTTACCGGCATTATCAACCCACCTGATGCAGCGATCCTTGCCGTAGGGGCCATTTCAGAAGAGATTGCCCTGGTCGATGGAAAAGTCACTGCTGTCAAGGTGATGAAAGTCACATTGTCCTGCGATCACAGGGTTATCGACGGCGCTACAGGGGCAAAATTCCTGCAAACCCTGCAGCAATATCTAGAAAATCCTGTTTCCATGCTGGTATAGACGGTATTCCGCTAGCTTGCTTCAGGGTTTTTATATAAATTTGTTTATATATGTCGCAGTACTCCTCCCGTCACCTTGAATATGCCATCCGTACCATAGGCCAGTTACCAGGCATAGGTCGTAAAAGTGCATTGCGTATTGCGCTGTACCTGCTGAAAAACAAGGCGACCCTTCTACCTGAACTCATGGCAGGCCTCAATGGAATAAAGGACAACATTCAAAACTGTAAAACCTGCCACAACCTGGCCGATACTGAAATCTGCGGGATCTGCAATGATCACACCCGGCACCGTCACACCATCTGCATCGTGGAGTCAGAACGCGATGTCATGGCGATTGAGGATACAGGTCAATATCATGGATTGTACCATGTACTCGGGGGGATCATCTCGCCGATTGAAGGTATTGGCCCACAGGATCTCAACATCAATTCCCTGGTCCACCGTATTCAACAAGGTGAAATCACCGAGCTTATCATGGCGATCAGCCCTACCATTGAAGGAGAAACGACCATCTTTTACCTCAGCAAGCTCCTCAAGCCGTTTCCTGTCCGGATCAGCATCATTGCAAGAGGTGTTTCATTCGGAGGAGAGTTGGAATATGCGGACGGCCTCACACTCGGAAGATCCATCGTAGCAAGAACCAACATCGAACTGACCGAGAACGCCTAATCCCCCTGCTTGTTGAAACTCTCCGTTATCATCGTCAGTTATAATGTCTATCCTTTTTTAGATAACTGCCTTCGATCTGTGAGGCAAGCCATGGACGGAATCGAAGGAGAGATCATCGTAGTCGATAATGCATCCGTAGATGGTACTGCCCAACTCGTCATGCAGCATTTCCCTGATGTCAGGCTGATTGCCAACCAGGATAACAGGGGATTCGCTAAAGCCAATAACCAGGGGATTGTCATTGCTAAAGGCGAACATATTCTCTTGCTTAATCCTGATACCATTGTATCGGGAGACACGTTCACCACTTGTCTTGCTTTCATGGAATCTCACCTGGATGCCGGAGCGATAGGCGTGAAAATGCTGGATGGCAGTGGCCGCTTTCTTCCTGAATCCAAAAGGGGGTTGCCTACCCTTTCTGCTTCTTTTATGAAAATGACCGGGCTCTATCGCCTCTTTCCGCGATCAGCAAAATGGAACCAATATTACCAGGGCCAGATCGGTGAACAGGAAACTGCGCGGGTCGATGTATTATGCGGCGCTTTTATGTTTATCCGACGTGAAGCACTGCAGAAGGCCGGATACCTGGATGAAGATTTCTTTATGTATGGAGAGGACATTGACCTTTCATACCGTATCACTCAATCCGGCTATTTTATCTATTATTTACCGGAGACCAGTATCATTCATTACAAGGGAGAATCCACGCGCAAATCATCGCTCAATTATATTCTGACCTTTTACGAGGCTATGTTGATTTTTACCCAGAAACATCCGGAATTCAGCGGGCAAAAGGTATTGATCAAGCTAGCCATTTACTTTCACGGACTGCTTCAACTGATCAGGCAAAATGTATCCCGTTGGTGGCCGGTAGTCCTTGATTGCTTCCTGATCGGGAGTTCTTATTTTGCCGTCACCAAATTTTGGGCGCATTTTCGTTTTGGATCTTCAGCCTATTATCAACCGGAATTTTATTATTTCAATATTCCATTGTACACTGGTATCATCCTGTTGTCCTTGTATCTCAACGGAGCCTATGACAGGCCTTTCTCAAGAAAATCTTCATGGATTGGCTTTTTCACCGGGCTGGTAATGATCCTTGTTGTATATGCCCTTTTGCCTATAGACTTGAGAGCATCCAGAATGGTCATCTTGATGGGGTCAGTTCTTTATATGATTTGGTTGTCAATCACGAGGTCGACCCTGAAACCCTGGAATTCCCTGTCAAAAGATACAGCTGAATCATCAGACCGAAAGGCCATCATTGTTGCAGGCGAGGAGGAGGCTGGAAGAATCAAAGAGCTGATCAATCGTTCGAGAGACCATCTTGAAATCATTGGCACTGTAAGCCCGGATCAGTCAGGTACAATGTCTGCCGGCTCACTGGGTTCTTTAGCTCAACTCGATGATATCATACGCATTCATCAGGTACGGGAAATCATCTTTTCCGCACAGGATGTACCATTCAGTGTATTTACCGGAAGCATGACCAGGCTGGGCCCGTCCCTGAGATATATGCTTGCTGCCTCTACGACTATGAATATAGTGGGAAGCATTGGTAAAGACACTGCTGGTGAATCCTATGCGATACGTATTCATTTTCAGCTATCCCAACCATCTTCAAAAAGAGCAAAGCGGATATTTGATATCCTTTCATCCCTGATGCTGATAGTGGTATCACCTATACTTGCTTTTATCATACCGTATCCTTTTACTCTCCTGAAAAATCTCGTGATGGTATTGACCGGAAAAAAAACCTGGGTGTCGTACCACCCTGATGACCCGCTCATCAACTCCTTACCCGCGCTTGCACCAGGGGTTTTATGTCCAGCATATCCCACAGATGAGATTGATGTAAATCGCAGGCTAAGGCACATTCATTATGTTTATGCCCGTGATTACCATTGGACGACTGATCTCTCTATCCTGGTATCCCAATTCATGAAGACAGGACAAACCATATCCGGAAATGGCAAGTGAACTCATACCCATTATCAAAGCTTCTGCAAAGGGGCTACTAGATTCTATTGTTAACATCAGAAGGGATCTTCACCAGCATCCTGAATTGTCTTTCAACGAGAAACGCACGAGTGAAATCATAAAATCATACCTGGCTAAACATGGGATCCAGTATACAGAAGGCTGGGCAGGTTATGGCGTTGTCGCCACGATCCGTGGAAATAAAGACGGACCTTTAGTCATGTTGCGCGCAGATATGGATGCCTTGCCAATCCTGGAAGAAAACGATGTCCCTTATCGGTCACTTGAGGAAGGGATCATGCATGCCTGCGGCCATGATGTGCATACCAGCAGCTTGCTGGGAACTGCAGTTATCCTCAATGAGCTTAAAGCCCATATCCATGGAGAGATCAGGCTGATCTTCCAACCGGGAGAAGAGAAACTTCCGGGAGGAGCCTCTATCATGATTGACGAAGGCCTCTTCACTGTGGGGAAACCTGACCGGATCATAGCCCAGCATGTGCACCCACCTCTGAAGGCAGGACATGTGGGATTCAGGAGCGGCCTATATATGGCATCCGCAGACGAAATATATATCACTATCAAGGGGAAAGGCGGACATGCCGCTACGCCGCATCTGTGCATCGACCCGATTGTCATAGCTGCCCGTGTCGTCACTGCACTGCAGGAAATGATCAGCAGGACTAAAGACCCCATGTCCCCTGGTGTATTGACTGTAGGGCGCATCTTTTCTGACGGAGGAGCTACAAACGTAATTCCTGACACAGTGCACATGGAAGGTACCCTGAGGGCGATGGATGAGCACTGGAGGTCGGACACTCATCAAAGGATCAAAACCCTCGTTGACCATATTTGCATAGCCTCAGGGGCAACCAATGAGACAAAGATTGTCACTGGCTATCCAAGCCTGGTCAACGATGACAAGGTCACTTCGATGTGCCGTGAAGCTGCTGTCCAATACCTGGGTGAAGACAAAGTGCATGAATTGCCCCTCCGGATGACCTCTGAAGATTTTGCATTTTATACACGATTAGCGCCTGCTTCTTTTTACAGGCTGGGCACTGGCTGGGAGGACCCTGAAAGAAACTTCCCGGTGCATTCCAACAGGTTTGATATCAATGAAGAAGCCCTGGAAACGGGGATGGGCCTGATGGCATTTATTGCCCTTTCTGAGCTTTAGCAGCAATAGTCCCCGACCTGGCCTGAGACCTTGACCTTCTTGCATCCGTTATGATGCTTCCTGCCTGCTGATAAACCGCCCTGGAAACGGGGATGGGTTGGTCTTGCTTTCCACGTTTCTTTTGTTCCGGCCCGGGATGGTGTAACCCCAAAACATATATTATTTTTTATAAACTATAAACTATTTTGAATCAATGTTATACTTTTGATAATAAATCATCATATCTTTTCTTCAACTAATATTAAATGGCTATGTCAAAAGTCCTGATTGTCGACGACGAACGCAGTATACGTCACACCCTAAGGGATATCCTTGAATTTGAGAAATATGAAGTAGATGAGGCATGTGATGGGATGGAAGCCCTGGTCAAGGTCAAGCAGAATCCCTATGATGTCATCATCCTTGATATCAAGATGCCAAAAATGGATGGATGGACGCCCTGGACAAGATCCAGGAAATAGCGAGGGAACCCCGGTAGTGATGATTTCCGGGCATGCTTCCCATTGATACCGCTGTGGAAGCTGTCAAGAAAGGAGCCTTCGATTTTATCTCCAAGCCACCTGATCTGAACAGGTTGCTGATCACCCTCCGAAACGCAATGGATAAGTCCGAACTCATAACCGAACGCAAAGTGCTCCAGACAAAAGTCTCCAATACCCGTTTCCAGCCCATTGTAGGCCAATCCAAGTGCATCGGGCAGATCATGTCTACTATAGAGTTGGTTGCTCCCACTGATGCCAGAGTGTTGGTTACAGGCCAGAATGGTACCGGAAAGGAATTGGTGGCGCATTGGATCCACCAAAAAAGCAACCGGCGTGATAACCCCCTGATCGAGGTGAACTGTGCGGCCATACCATCCGAACTGATCGAGAGCGAGCTTTTTGGCCATGAGAAAGGTGCCTTCACATCAGCGATCAAGACGAGGACCGGTAAATTTGAACTGGCCAATGGGGGTACTATCTTCCTTGATGAAATCGGAGATATGAGTTTATCTGCCCAGGCGAAAGTGCTCAGGGCCCTCCAGGAAAATAAAATCGTACGTGTCGGCGGGGATAAGCAAATCCGTGTGGATGTGCGCGTCATCGCGGCTACAAACAAAGACCTTCGTAAACTGATCGATGCCGGCCGGTTCAGGGAAGACTTATATCACCGCCTTGCTGTCATCATCATTGACGTGCCACCGTTGAAAGAACGGGTTGAAGATATTCCCCAACTGATACAGCATTTCTGTGCAGAAATCTGCAAAGACTACGGGATACCTGAAAAGCAGTTTGATGCGAAGGCCATCAAGAAACTCCAATCGCTTCCATGGACAGGAAACATACGTGAATTGAAAAATGTGGTAGAAAGGCTGATTATCCTGGGAGGCAAGACAATATCTGCCCAGGATATCGATAGGTTCGTCCTGCCTACTGCACAATCTGCCCTGGAGATGAAAGAAGTGCTTTCCCGCTTTTCTGATCTAAGGGACCTGCAGCGATACATCGAGCAGGAGTATACCAACTACCAGGCATCTATCGAATAGGAGATCATACTCCACAATATCTCAGCATAGCCTACTTATCCTATCACTTAAAACCAAAGACATGGCAGAAGGACTTCCCCCACGCCTGATGAAACAATGGACGCAGATCAAAGGTGAAAATGCGTGGACCATGTTTAAAGTGATTGCAGAATTTGTTGATGGCTTTGAATCCCTCAACCGGATCGGCCCATGCATTTCCATATTCGGTAGTGCACGCACAAAAGCTGACTCTCCCCACTACCAGACGGCCGTCAAAATCGCGCAGAAACTTACGGATGCAGGTTTTGGAATCATCACGGGTGGTGGACCCGGTATCATGGAAGCGGCCAACAAAGGAGCCAGCATGCAAGGGGGCGTATCTGTTGGCCTGAATATTGACCTTCCGTTTGAACAATCCCACAATCCCTACATCGACGGTGACAAAAACCTGAATCACCGGTACTTCTTTGTACGCAAAGTCATGTTTGTAAAATACGCACAAGGATTCGTGGTCTTACCCGGTGGGTTTGGCACATTGGATGAGGCTTTCGAGGTATTGACCCTGATGCAAACGAAAAAAATAACGCCCGTCCCTGTCATTCTGGTGGGTACTTCATTTTGGTCAGGCCTTAAGGAATGGATTGTTGAAGTGATGCTGGAAAAAGAAAAAAACATCAACCGTGAAGATCTGGAGCTGATCCCCATCATGGATGATCCTGATGATGTAGTCAAGTACATCAATGACTTCTACGCACAACGCGATGACCTGCTGAGTCCAAACTATACCCTTTAGCTTTAGCTAATCTGTATTACTCCTGATGGAGTATTTGAAAAAGAAAAGCCCGCACGGATCACGTACGGGCTTTTCCTTTTCAAAGCAGATACATGTTGCATCGTGTTAAATTCCAACGGATAGGTTCTCCCAATGCAATTGAATATGGTCACCTGTAATCTCAAATCGTAACTGCTCATTAAAGACAGGGGATGCCTGAGGTGTTGACGTAATCCTGAGCACATCCTTAGTAGCATCGTACTTGAAAGCGCCCCATTGATCCCACACCGTATTAAAGATCCATGTCCATTCCTCTTTTCCTGGAATGGTAAAGAGTGCATACTTTCCGGCAGGAAGCTTTTGTCCCTGCAGTATGATATCTTTATCGGTTTCAAATGTTGTGGCTTCATTGGCCCCGGTCCTCCATACTTTACCGTATGGCACCAGATCACCCCAGATCGTCCTGCCTTTTACCGAAGGTGCAGAATAGCTAATAGTGACTCTGGCATCAAGGAGTGAGTCAGATATCTGTACAGGAGGACTTGGGCGTGTTGATTTGTCAACTTGCCCTTTTGCACTGAAAGAGATCAAAAGCAATCCTGCTATGGATAGAACAAAGGATAGGTTAACTTTCATTTTTTAGTAATTGAGGTGTATGTTTCTTGTAACGTGTTTAGAATATCTCCTTTTGCCATAACAGTAAAGGGTACTATGTGTTCAGTGTGATTTGAAGATTAATTAAAGAAAGCAGCTTCTGCTCCAATCCTGAAGTACCCTCTGTAATGGGGATAAAAATCCGCCTGGTATAAAACCCGGTCCTTAAAAAGTCCAATAAAATCTTCAAACCGGACGAAGGCTTTAATAAACCTGATCTGCAGTCCCATGCCGATATCCATGCGAAAAGCATCAGGTATAGACGAACCGTATGTCAGGTGATATCGTCCGTTGACCGGAAAGTAACTTACACCATCAAAGCCTCCGTTATATGTAAAATCGGCACCTGGCATCAGGACTACTTTCTTGTCAAAAATATTGATGCGACCATAGGCACTGGCGGAGTACCAAAGTGATGGAACCGCAAGTTCCGCGCGCGGATCCGGTTGCCAGAATATACTTCCCTTCACTCCCCAACGCTTGAAATCAAAAGCCTTGGACAGGAACAGGCGACGCAAGGAAAAGGATTCTCCGATCTGCTGGGGAAAAGCTATAGAATCGTAATAGATATAATTGTCAAACACAAGCCACTTGACACCGGCTTGTAAATTCAGTTTTTGCATTTCCCACGTCACGCCGATATCTGTTGTAAATGGATTGAGGAAATCCCTCTGGTAAATGGATTGCTGGCTGACAAAAAGCGAACTTTCTACCAGATAGGGAGCTCTTGTAACCAACGACCAATAGCCCATGAGATGGCCAAAATTTCCGGTTTTCAAATCTGCCTCAGCATGGAAAGAAACGGCGCCTTCAGCTTGCCCGAGACCCAGGGAAAGATTGCCTTTAAGGGTCAATGGTTCAACCCATTGAAATACTCCTGAGGCCTCAAGGAAGAATTCGTTGATGTTTCTTTGGTTTGGTTCCTGCTGCAAATCAACTGACCGGTACCTGATGGAGGCATCCAGTGTAGAATGTGCTGCTTTCCATGGCAACGAAACGCCAAGGCTCCATTGGTTATCAGTGAGAAAAGTATACTGACGAATTCCCCGTTCATCCACCAGGTATTCCGTACCATAGTATTCCCTTGATAGAGTTGTGGAAAATGCGTCTTCATCTGCATACTTGTATATTCCTGTAGCGAAAGATCCTCTGAGCCAAATATCCATGCCGATACCTGTGGAATCAGGTAACAAGTGAATAATCTGCCTGGTCATAAAGGTCCGCTGCTTGTGCGTAGTGATGGCGGTGGTATTGTCGGTGGTCAGAAAAACTGGAATGGACGCATCAGGGTTATTGGGCCTACCGATGGAATCAGGTTGTGCAATACCTCCATTCTCTTCGGCCACCGCGGAATTGTTCAGGTAATTGTAGAATGCATCATACTTTCCGGATGGGGCGTGATGCCACAGGCCCACACTAAACCCAGTATTTTTTTGCCTTTGGTGAGCGAATTCCCCCAACTGGTTGATGCGCCTGTAGGCTACACTCAGATTTAACCCTTTGGCAAAACTTCTACCGAAGTCAAGTGTGAGGTACGTGTTTTTCTGACCTGCCTGAGAGTATTTAATACTACTCACTGGTACATCCTGATTGTAATACCTGAATGTCTCCTCCTGAATGTAGTAAGGATCGTATTGTGTCCACCCCGTCGCAAATCCAATACCTGATGAAATGACTGGTGCCATAGTCCTGGCTGCTGAACCATAATTACCCAGGTGAGCCTGATACCCCACTAGTGGTAAATGATTATTGTCGTCCCATTGAAATGTATCTGTGAGGTAATGCAACTCCCCTGGATTGCCTATTAAAACATAGGTCATGGGAACCGCACTATCGAGTGGCATTATACCAGTGGGCACTGTATCCTGGCGAGTACTCCCTATGTTGGGGTCCAGATTGTCGCGCTGGGCTTGTGCAGCCAGGCCAGGCGAAAGGAAAACTATCGTAACGCAGAAAAATAAACGATAAAGGTGGTTCATGCACAAGGTATAACGCACGATAGCTGAGTTTTGCTATTCTTTGCCCAATACCGCGGGATTGACTCCCATAGAACTGAAACCTCCGTCGTGGAAAAGGTTTTGCATCGTGACTGCCCTGGTATAGTCAGAAAAGAGACTAACACAATACTTAGCGCAATCTTCAGCACTGGCGTTGCCAAGCGGAGACATGGTCTCTGCGTAAGAATAAAAGTCATCAAATCCCTTTACTCCGCTGCCTGCAGTGGTTCGTGTGGGTGATTGGGAGATGGTATTTACCCGCACGCCTTTCTTGACACCAAAATGATATCCAAAGCTACGGGCGAAAGATTCAAGCAGCGCCTTTGCATCAGCCATCTCATTATAATCCGGAAATACCCGCTGGGCTGCGATATAGGTCAGGGCAAGTATAGAACCACCACTAGCCATAGCATCCATTTGGTATAACACCTGCATCATCCGGTGAAAAGACATCGCGCTGATGTCAAAAGTCTTGTGCATCCATTCATGATTGATATCTGTGTATGCTTTGCCTTTGCGCACATTCAAGGACATGCCAATAGAATGCAATACAAAATCAAGTGGTCCGCCGAGTACCTCTACGGATTTCTGAAAAAGGGCGGTCAGTTCTTCTGTGGAAGTGGCATCAGCTGAAATTACCTCAGCATTGAGTTCTTCACCCAGCTTCTGAATCGTACCAAAGCGCATAGCAACGGGAGCATTGGTCAGGGTAATTTTTGCGCCATCTGCGACACATTGCTTTGCTACATGCCATGCGATGGAACTTTCATCAAGTGCGCCAAAGATGACACCTCTTTTACCTGCTAATAACTGATGTTGATTCATGATCAAGTGAGCCTATTGTATATTTCAATGATACCTGTGCAGAGACAGGAGATTACCCTATTTCTTAAGAATCGCTTTGGCCATGGTAGCCCCTATCTGTGCGGGTGATTCCACGACATGTACACCGCAGGCAGCCAAAATCTCCATCTTGGCCGCAGCTGTATCTGCCTTACCTCCGATGATCGCTCCTGCGTGACCCATTTTTCGGCCTTTAGGTGCTGTCTTGCCTGCGATAAAACCGACGACCGGCTTGGTGCCATGCTCCTTGATCCAATATGCTGCATCAGATTCCATGCTGCCACCTATCTCCCCGATCATAATGATGCCTTCTGTGCCCGGATCTGCCATGAGCAGTTGAACGGCTTCGAGTGTTGTAGTTCCGCAGATCGGATCACCACCGATACCGATGCAAGTCGACTGACCAAGGCCCGCCTTTGTGACCTGGTCAACTGCTTCGTAAGTAAGCGTACCTGACCTGGACACGATGCCGATCGTCCCAGGACGGTGTATAAACCCTGGCATGATTCCTATCTTGGCTTCACCCGGTGTAATGATCCCAGGGCAATTAGGCCCAATGAGCCGGCATCCAGATTTATTGATATAATCCTTCACCCTGATCATGTCCTGAACAGGGATTCCTTCTGTAATACAAACGATGACTTTTATTCCTGATTCTGCGGCCTCAAGGATAGCATCCGGAGCAAAGGCAGGTGGAACAAAGATGATGGAGACATTCGCCTGTGTAGCTTCCACTGCCTGCTGGACGGTATTGAAGACCGGACGGTCGAGATGCATCTGTCCTCCTTTGCCGGGGGTTACCCCACCTACGACATTGGTGCCATATTCGATCATCTGTCCGGCATGAAACGTTCCTTCTGTCCCGGTAAAGCCTTGTACGATAACACGGCTATCCTTTCCTACGAGTACACTCATAAAACAATTGTGGTTCTGCTGTCAATTATTGAAACAAGAAAACATCTTCATCCGGCCGGTGCATCAGGTATTTTTCCCTGGCAAACTTTTCCTTGTTGTTCATCAGGTCTTTGTGCGCTGCCTCTGCAGTGGCCAGTTGTTCACGGTAATCTTCAATAGAAGATTCCAGTTGATGAACAGATCGCCGGAGGTTCCATTGGGTGAAAAAATTGTGCTTGTCAAAAAATAACATCCACATGACAAACAGCCCCGCGGAAACTGTGTATTTGTTGAGCCAGCCGGCGGCAATTAAATCCGTAATCACCTGCCGAAGATGAATTAGTCTTTTCATGTAGTTGAGACCTGATGGTAAAGGCCGAAAGATAATCGTTTTAACCGATCTGTCCAAACATGAAGGAAGGAGTAAAAAGGGGACAGGCTCACCCGCCAGCCCTTAAGCAGAACAAATGAGCGCATGCCCCCCCGGTTCAGGGAATTTAAGCCACTCCGGCAAAGCCGAAATATGTTCGATGGGAATTGCTGGTGAAAGATGGGATACATCTGATATAGCAAGGACTATGCCAAGCAAGCGATTACAACCAACGGCAAATCCATTGGATAATCCAGAATCCTAATGTCGATGTCCTCAGTAGAGGCCGCTAAAGGGTTTATCTGCCCAGGAGGGAAATCCCGGGGTAGAAGGCAGAATCACCGAGTATATCGGCAATTCTCAGCAACTGATTGTATTTAGCCACCCTGTCTGACCTGGACAGCGAACCTGTCTTAATTTGTCCGGTATTGAGGGCTACTGCGAGATCTGCAATAGTGACATCTTCAGTCTCCCCGCTTCGATGACTGATGATGGAGGTAAAACCGTTACGGGTTGCCAGGTGTACAGCATCAATCGTTTCAGAGAGGGTACCGATCTGATTGAGCTTGATGAGAATGCTGTTTGCACTTTGTCTTTCAATACCAAGGCTGAGGCGATCTACATTGGTAACAAATAAGTCATCCCCTACCAATTGAACCTTGTGCCCAAGTGCTGCATTGAGTTTTCCCCATCCGGTCCAGTCATCTTCATGTAGTCCGTCTTCGATAGAAAAGATCGGATACTTATCACACCATTTTGACCAGTACTCTACCATTTCTTCAGAGGTCTTCTTCATGCCTGAAGACTTCTTAAAGACATACAGCTGTTCTTCTTCACTATAAAATTCAGAAGCTGCAGCATCGAGAGCGATCACCATATCTTCGCCTGGCCTGTACCCTGCATTCTCTATAGCCTTGAGTACGATTTCAATGGCTTCTTCATTTGATTTGATATTGGGTGCAAAGCCGCCTTCATCTCCCACATTGGTGGAATACCCTGATGCATGGAGTACCTTCTTGAGGTGATGAAAAACTTCAGCTCCCATACGTAGGGCATCCTTGAAATGATCAGCACCAACAGGCATGATCATGAATTCCTGAAAATCAATACTGTTATCTGCATGTGATCCGCCATTGAGGATATTCATCATCGGGACCGGCAGGATATGCGCATTGACACCTCCGATATAGCGGAACAATGGCTGCCTGTGTTCTGACGCTGCAGCTTTGGCCACGGCCAGGCTGACGCCAAGCATCGCATTTGCACCGATACCTGATTTATTAAGGTTCGGGTCCAGGTCAATCATTGCCTGGTCGATCTCCAGTTGCTCTGATACATCGAGGCCGATGACCTGCTCGGCAATTTTCTCTTCTACATTCCTGCATGCATCCAGGACGCCTTTACCAAGATACCGCGTAGGATCACCATCTCGCAATTCTACGGCTTCGTGCTTGCCAGTGGAGGCGCCTGACGGAACTGCTGCCCTACCAACGTGGCCGGCTTCAGTTACTACCTCAACTTCTACAGTTGGGTTTCCACGACTATCGAGTATTTCCCGGGCGATGATGTCAACGATTGCGCTCATATAAATAAGGAATTAGGAATAAGGAGATAGGAAACAGGATATTATGTTTTCAAACTATATTTTGTAGAAGCCACTGCCTCACGTTAGTTAGCTGTGGCCATGAGATTGAGAAAATCATCGAAGAGGTATCTTGAATCATGCGGGCCAGGAGAGGATTCCGGATGGTATTGAACAGAGAATGCAGGTTTCCCTTTTATCCTGAGTCCTTCAATGGTCTGGTCATTGAGATTGACATGTGTGATCTCAATTGCGTCTTTTTTTGCAGCTATAGCTTCGGGAGAAACACCAAAGCCGTGATTCTGGCTTGTGATTTCTGCTTTGCCTGTGAGGGTGTTCAATACAGGATGATTAATTCCTCTGTGGCCATGATGCATCTTGTATGTGGATATGCCCTGGGATAATGCCAGTAGCTGATGGCCCAGGCAAATACCAAAAACGGGAAGGCCATCTTCAACTACCTTTTGAATCACATTGTGTGTGTACCCCATAGCGGCGGGATCACCCGGTCCATTGGAGAGAAACACACCATGCGGGGAAAAGGACATCACCTCTTCATAGGATGCAGTTGCAGGAAAAACCTTTACACTACAGCCTCTTTCCGTAAGGCACTTCAGAATATTGTTTTTAATGCCATAATCCAGGGCAGAGACCCTGTAAGGTGCATCTTCCCTGCCAACCCTATAGGATTGCGTTGTAGTGACTTTGGAGCTTAATTCGAGACCGTCCATTGATGGGACTGCGGCCAACATTCCCCTGAGCTTCTCAATGTCAGTTACCTCACTGGAGATAATGGCATTCATTGCCCCTTTACTACGGATATGCCTGACGACTGCACGTGTATCTACTCCATAGATGCAGAGCTTTTGGTGCTCCTCAAAATAGGTCTGGATGGACTGATCCGCCAAGGCTCTGCTATATTCATCGACAAAGGTCTTGCATACCAGTGCATTGATCTGGATCCGGCTGCTTTCCACTTCGGTGGACTTGATCCCATAATTTCCGATATGGACATGGGTGGCTACCAGTATCTGGCCGAAATAGGATGGGTCGGTAAAAATTTCCTGGTATCCGGTCATCCCTGTATTAAAGCAGATCTCACCGGTGGCTGTACCGGGATGTCCCGCGGCCTTGCCTTCGAAATAGGTACCGTCTTGTAGCAGGAGAATAGCCTTTGGGGCTGTAGAATCTGATGGCATGTGGTTAACACTTACATTCAGGGGGTCAAATATATAGGAAAAAAAGTAATTGGTCATTTTTCATGCAGATGTGACCCTCCGCAAATAAAAAAAGGCCGGGTTGATACCCGGCCTCTGGATTATATCTGTAATAAAAACCTATTCTTCTTCTGAAGCTGCGGCAGCTGCTGTTGCGGCAGGAGCTGCAGTAGCAGTGGTGACCCCGGTCTTCGCTTTGCCTCTGCGGGTACGGCGTGTCTTGGTTTCGCTTGCAGCAGACTTCTCGCTTCTGCGCTTCTTGGTATTTGTATAGATCTCATTAAAATCCACCAACTCAATCATCGCCATTTCAGCGCCGTCCCCTTTACGGAAGCCGGTGCGGATCACGCGGGTATAACCTCCAGGACGTGTAGCGACCTTGGCTGCCACGGTAGAGAATAGTTCAGTAACCGCTTCCTTGTTGTTGAGATAGGAGAAAACAACACGCCTGTTGTGTGTGGTATTGCTCTTTGATTTTGTGATCAATGGCTCAATATGCTTCTTAAGCGCTTTTGCCTTGGCTACAGTTGTAAAAATCCTCTTGTGCTGAATGAGTGCAAGACTCAGGTTCATCAACAATGCGGCGCGGTGGCCAGCTTTGCGGCTGAGGTGATTAATTGTTTTTCCGTGTCTCATGACCTGGGATTAAGATGGTTAAAGATTTAATGACTCCGCAGCACCCGGCAAAAGCCTATAAGGTAACTGCAATTTGATGGATTGATGTTTATTCTTCGTCCAGTTTGTACTTCGAGAGATCCATACCAAAAGTGAGGCCTTTTGTCTGGAGAAGCTCTTCGATTTCCACAAGGGATTTCTTGCCGAAGTTTCTGAATTTCAAAAGTTCATGTGTATCAAACTTCACCAGTTCAGCGAGTGAGTTGATCTTGGCTGCCTTGAGGCAGTTGTATGCACGTACCGAGAGGTCAAGGTCTTCAAGTGAAGTCTTCAGGAGCTTGCGCATGCTGAGGATATGCTCATTGACGATGCCGTCTTCTTTACCAACTTTATCATCAAAAGTGATGTGCTCATCCGTGATCAGCATGAGGTGCTGGATCATGATGCGGCTGGCTTCCTTGATAGCTTCCTCAGGATGGATAGTGCCATCCGTTTCAACTTCAATACTTAGTTTCTCGTAGTCCGTACGCTGTCCAACACGTGTGTTGGAAACGTGGTAGGATACCTTCTTGATAGGGGTATAGATCGCATCAACTGGTATAACACCGATTGGTGCATTTTCAGGCATATTATCTTCTGCCGGAACATATCCCCTTCCCTTGGTGATTGTCATTTCCAGTTCGAGGTTGACAGAAGGTTCCATTTTGCAGATAAGTAATTCAGGGTTCATCACCTTGAATACATTGGTCCTGGACTCTATATCCTTTGCCCGGAATTCATCCTGTCCGCTGATAGTGAGGTATATCTGGTGTTCGGTAGCTTTATCCCCTTTGATCGCCCCCTTAAGGCGGATTTGCTTGATGTTGAGGATGATGTCTACCACATCTTCCACCACACCGGGGATAGATGAGAATTCATGATCGACACCTGCAATACGTATAGCGGAAACAGCATAACCCTCCAGGGAAGAAAGGAGTATCCTGCGTAATGAATTTCCAATGGTTTGGCCAAATCCGGGTTCCAGTGGTTTGAACTCGAACTGCCCTTGAAAGTCTGTAGCTTTCTGGAGTAATATTTTGTCCGGCTTTTGAAAATTCAGGATGCTCATAAACGTAATTTCTGAATGAAATAATATAATTGAGAACGATGGTTACATCCTGTATACCGGATATAACCATCGCACCATATTTTTTACTTGGAATACAACTCGACGATCAGCTGCTCGTTGATTTTTTCCGGAATATCGTCACGCTCAGGGTAGGTGAGGAATTTTCCTTCCATACGATCAGGGTTCCACTCCAGCCATGGGAATTTCCTGACATCAGGTTTTGCAGCTACGTTGTCCGTAATCAACTCGATATGCTGGGATTTGACTCTGACCGTTACCACATCACCTGTTTTCAGCTGATAAGATGGCACATATGTCAGATCTCCGTTGACGAGAATGTGTTTGTGGGAAACCAGCTGACGCGCAGATCTGCGGGTTTTAGCTACACCAAGTCTGTAAACCGTGTTGTCCAAACGGGATTCCAGTAACTGCAGGAGCACTGTACCTGTTACCCCACTCTTAGAGGTTGCTTTTTCAAAAATGTTGCGGAACTGGCGTTCGAGTACACCGTAGGTGTATTTTGCCTTCTGTTTTTCAAGCAACTGGAGGGCGTATTCTGATTTCTGACGACGACGCTTTGAGTTACCATGCTGGCCCGGGCGGTATTTCTTACGCTCGAAGCTCTTGTCGTACCCAAAAATCATTTCGCCTAAGGCTCTGGCTTTTTTGGTGGTTGGTCCGGTATATCTTGCCATAATTATTTCGAATAGATGGAATTAAAACTATTTCAGCCATAGAGATGGCAGATCAGACTCTTCTTCTTTTAGGTGGACGGCATCCGTTGTGTGGAACCGGTGTGAGATCCTGAATCTTGGAAACGCGCACACCAATCGCATCAACGGCCCTGATGGCAGCTTCGCGACCTGATCCCGGGCCTTTCACAAAAACCTCAGCAGATCTCATGCCAGCGTCATATGCCTCCTGAGCAGCGCTGGAAGCAGCTACCTGAGCGGCATACGGGGTGTTCTTCTTAGATCCCTTGAATCCAGCCTTTCCGGCAGAAGCCCAGGAAATGACATGTCCTGCGCGGTTAGTCATCGTCACGATGATATTGTTGAACGTAGCCTGGATGAATGCTTTACCATCCGCTTCTACTTTTACTTTGCGCTTTTTAGCTACTTTCTTTATTGTCTTAGCCATAATACTCTAATGAGATATGAGATCAGAATCTGATTATTTCGTTACTTTCTTCTTGTTGGCAACTGTCTTACGCTTGCCTTTACGTGTACGGGCGTTAGTTTTTGTCCGCTGACCACGCACGGGGAGCCCTTTACGATGGCGCAAACCGCGGTAACAGGCGATATCCATGAGTCGCTTGATCTGAAGCTGGACTTCGGACCTGAGCTCACCTTCTACCTTAAACTGTTCCTGAACGATACGTGAGATGTTCATCACATTATCGTCGGTCCAGTCCTGAACCTTTACCTGTTCGCTAATTGAAGCCTGTTCAAGAATGTTCTTGGCACGGGTTGCACCGATACCATAGATATACTGAAGACTTATAATGCCCCTTTTATTCCTGGGAAGATCTATACCTGCTATCCTGGCCATAATCTATTTGGTTTTTATCAGCCTTGACGCTGTTTAAATTTTGGATTCTTCTTGTTGATGATATAGAGTCTCCCCTTCCTCCTCACGATCTTGCAATCGGCAGACCTTTTCTTGATTGATGCCCTAACTTTCATTTTTACTGTTTTTAATGACCTAATGGTCAATTATTTATACCTATATGTAATCCTGCCACGGGACAAATCATATGGGGACATTTCCACAGAAACCTTATCTCCGGGCAATATCCTTATGTAATTCATCCTCATCTTTCCAGAGATGGTAGCGATCAGCATATGATCGTTTTCCAAACGTACTCTGAACATGGCATTAGACAGGGCCTCTTCGATAATTCCATCTTGTTTGATGACCTGTTGTTTTGCCATTTTTTGATTTTGGAGTGCAAATATCTATCTTTTTATCCATACTTCGGACAAATTGACATTATTTTTTATAGCCTGATCTATCACTTTATGGTCAGAAAGCACATCTGCGGCTGACTTTTGGATTGCAATGGTGTGTTCGTAGTGGGCGGAAGGCTTCAAATCACGTGTTACCAGGGTCCATCCGTCCTTCTTAAGGACTACTTCCCGGGTCCCGAGATTGATCATTGGTTCTATAGCAATGGTCAGTCCTTCATGCAAAATCGGGCCCTTCCCCTTTTGCCGTAATTAGGTACTTCAGGCGGCTCATGCAGCTTTTTGCCGATGCCGTGGCCAACCATCTCCCTGATCACTCCGTATTCATGCTCTGCCTCAGCATGATGCTGGACTGCAAATCCTATATCCCCTAGCCTGTTGCCCGCAATAGCTTGTCCAATGGCGAGATCAAGGCATTCCCTGGTGGTCACCAGCAGATCCAACTCTTCAGGCTTAATCTGGCCTACAGCAAATGTGAAGGCTGCATCCCCAAAATATCCATTCATCTTAACTCCACAGTCAACGGAAAGGATATCTCCTTCCTTTACCTCCCTTTGATCCGGGATCCCATGGACGATCACTTCATTGAATGAAATACAAAGGGAGGCCGGAAAATCAGAAATGCTTCCAGGATATCCTTTAAATGCCGGTTCTGCTCCGTGATCGCGGATAAACGTTTCGGCTATTGTATCAAGTTTGAGACCTGTGATGCCTGGTTTGATGTGCCTTGCTACTTCCGCGAGTGTTTCACTAACCAGCAGGCAATTTTTCCTGATGATTTCAATTTCCTCGGGGGTCTTGTAGTGAAAGCGCGATCCTATAGGCATGGATGAAGGATCAGGATAGTATTGAAGTGAAGTCGCAGGACCGGGCAGTTGTCATCAGGATTACATGTTTGCCCCGATCTGCATACCGCTTCCGCTACGCCCCTTGAGCTTTCCGGATTTGACGAGACCGTCATACTTGCGCATCAGGAGGTGGCTCTCTACCTGTTGCAGTGTATCCAATACAACACCGACCAGAATCAGGAGTGATGTTCCTCCAAAGAAAAGTGCAAAGCCCTGGTTAACGCCGAGGTTGAATGCAAATTTTGGAAGTATGGTGATCAATCCGAGAAACAATGCACCTGGCAGTGTAACGCGGGTCGTGATATTGTCAATAAAATCAGCTGTATCCTTGCCTGGCTTAATACCGGGTATAAAGGCATTCTGGCGCTTTAGATACTCCGCATATTGCTGCGGATTTACAATCAGTGCAGTGTATATGTAAGTAAACACAACAACCAGAACAAAAGAAAAAATGGCTGTTGCTGCTGAGAAAGGATCATTCAATGAGCGAAGGAATCCACCGGTCTGTGGTGCAGAGCCATCGCCTTTCATAAAGTACTGAGCGACCGTCATCGGGAGGAAAAGAATAGCCTGGGCAAAAATGATTGGCATAACCCCGGCTGCATTTACCTTCAATGGGATATAATCACGCGCTCCTGATTGCGGAATGTTTGCATTGCCGCGTCCCACCATTCTCTTGGCAAACTGGATAGGTATCTTACGCACACCTTGTACGATAAGGATACACAGCATAGTCACACCGAAGAAAGCCGCTATTTCAAAAACGAAAGTCAGTAATCCACCTTTGTTGACCTGGGATGTAAACTCAAAAATGATCGCTTGCGGAAGCCTTGAGATGATACCAACCATGATAATCATGGAAATACCATTTCCGATCCCTTTATCTGTAATGCGCTCACCGAGCCACATCGCGAGCACTGTACCTGTTGACAGGATGATAATGCTTGAAAACCAGAAGATAGAAACAGGGATATTAGGCGAGATAGCGCCGACACTCTTGATATATGTCAGGTAAGCCCCACCCTGAACAAGGGTAATGGCCACTGTAAGTAACCTTGTCAGCTGTGTGATCTTCTTACGTCCTGATTCTCCTTCCTTCTGCTGAAGGCGCTGGAAATAAGGGACTGCGAAACCCAGCAACTGGATAATGATCGATGCGGTGATATACGGCATGATCCCCAATGCAAAAATGGCTGCATTGTTGAATGCACCTCCGGTAAACACATTGATCAGACCGAGAAGGTCATTGCTATTCCTGTTATTATTAAAATTGGCCAATACAGAAGGCACTACGCCAGGAAGGACAATCCGTGAACCCAAACGGTATACGGCAATCATCAAAAGGGTGAAAAGAATACGGTTACGTAATTCTTTAATCTTCCAAATATGCTGGAGGGTAGTGATAAAGTTCTTCATTCGGCTTGCCTGATATTCTTACACAATGGTGATACTTCCACCTGCTGCTTCTACTGCTTTGCGGGCGGCTTCACTTGCTGCATGCGCAGTCAAGTTGATTTTGGCTTTGATGGCACCTCTTCCGAGGAGCTTTACTTTGTCCGTGCGTGTAATAAAATTATGTTCCTGAAGGGCTTCGAGTGTCCACTCGCTGACATTGTGCTTCTCTGTCATGGCCTGCAGTTGATCCAGGTTGAGCGCAGTGAACGCTTCGCGGTTTGGATTCTTGAATCCACGCTTTGGAAGACGCATCTGAAGTGGCATCTGACCTCCTTCATGGGCTCTCTTAGACTTATAGCCTGACCTTGACTTAGCCCCTTTGTGACCACGTGTAGAGGTACCACCTCTTCCGGAACCTTGTCCGCGGCCTTTTCTTTTATTGTCCCGCACCGATCCGGTTGCCGGGGTTAGATTATGGAGATCCATATTATTTGTCGATTAAATCTTAACCTAATTTTTCTACGCTGATCAGGTGAGCCACCTTATCAATCATGCCCTGAATCTGAGGATTGGCCTCGTGCACTTTAGACTTGCTGATCTTGCCTAATCCCAGTGCAATGATGGTATCCTTCTGGCTTTTGGGCCTGTCGATATGGCTCCTGACCTGTGTTACTTTTACCTTGGACATTTCCTTTTGTATTATCCGTTTACTTCAACTTTTTCATTGACCGGCTGGCCGAATACAGTATCGACGCTCACCTTCCTGTGCTTTGCAACTGTCTGAGGGCTTCTCAGCAGTGTAAGTGCATTGATCGTTGCCTTGACCACATTGTGCGGGTTAGATGAACCCATGGATTTGGCCAATACATTGTGAATGCCTGCACTTTCCAGTACAGCACGCATAGCACCGCCTGCGATAACACCTGTACCATCAGAAGCCGGCTTGATCATCACCTTGCCAGCACCGTATTTGCCAAGTTGCATATGGGGAATAGTGCCTTTATGGATAGGTACTTTCACCAGGTTCTTTTTAGCATCGTCAATTGCCTTGGCAATTGCTTCGCTGACATCACGGGCCTTTCCTAATCCCTGGCCGACAGTTCCCTGTCCGTCGCCTACAACTACGATCGCTGCAAAGGAGAATGTCCTACCCCCCTTGGTAACTTTAGCTACCCGGTTGAGTGCAACCATTTTATCCTTGAGTTCGGTCTCAGATGCTTTTACTCTGCCTGCTGTTTCTTTCACGATAGGTCCTTATTGATATTTGGATTAGAATTTGAGTCCTGCGCTTCTTGCGCCTTCTGCCAGTGCTTTCACCCGGCCATGGAAGAGATAACCTCCACGGTCAAAGACTACTTCTGAAATATTGATCGATTGTGCCCTTGAACCGATCAGTTCGCCAACTTTCTTGGCCAACTCGGTTTTATTAGCTCCTGCTACAGCTTCATCAGTAGAAGAAGCGGAGGCAAGTGTAGTACCTTTTGTATCATCGATCAGCTGGCAGTAAATCTGCTTATTGCTGCGATATACGGAAAGGCGTGGACGCGCACTGGTCCCTTCCATTTTCTTACGGATACGCATATGAATGCGTTTGCGCCTTGCTGTTTTTGTTAGTGCCATAATTGGAGCGATTTAGCTCTTGTTATTTTTTACCGGATGTCTTACCAGCTTTTCTTCTCAATATTTCAGTAGAGTACTTGATACCCTTTCCTTTATAAGGCTCAGGCTTGCGATAAGCCCTGATCTTTGCTGCTACCTGTCCGAGCAATTGCTTGTCCATGGAGCTGAGGATGATCATAGGGTTGGATCCTTTTTCGGATTTCGTCTCTACCTTGATTTCTTCGGGTACATAGAAATAAATCGGGTGGGAATATCCCACGATGATTTCCAGGAGGTTGCCTGTATTGGTAACCCTGTAACCAACCCCAACGAGCTCAAGTGTCTTGGTAAAGCCGTCCGTAACACCAACGATCATATTATTGACCAGTGCCCTGGAGAGGCCGTGCAAGGCTTTGTGACGATTCTGATCCGTAGGACGGGCAAATGTCATCTCCCCGTCTACCATCTTAATCGTGATATCCGGATCAATCTGTTCGCTCAATGATCCTTTGGGTCCTTTGACAGTGACCAAATTGCCCTTGGTGAAATTGATATCCACACCTTTTGGCATACTGACCGGTAAATTACCTACTCGAGACACGATCTATCTGTTTTAATGATTAATGCTTAATTGTCTATTCACTAGTATACATAACAAAGGCACTCTCCACCCAGGTTTTGCTTACGGGCTTCCTTGTCCGTCATCAATCCATGTGATGTTGAGATGATCGCTACGCCCAGGCCATTGATGATGCGTGGAAGTTCGGCGTGCGAAACAAACATCCGCAACCCTGGCTTACTCATGCGGCCAAGTTCTCTGATCACGGGTAATTTAGTTTCCGGATCATACTTGATCGCGATTGTGATCACAGCGTCTTTACCTTCGCCCTGGAAAGTATATTTTAGGATATACCCCTGCTCATAGAGGATCTCTGTAATCTTACGCTTCAGCTTTGAGTTTGGAATACTCACCACCCTGTGCCTTGCCTGTTGGGCATTGCGTATACGGGTGAGATAGTCTGCTATAGGATCTGTGATTGCCATGAATACTTAAATATGAATATGTTATTCTGTTCTGCTAATTCTGATTACCAACTTGCTTTGGTTACGCCAGGTAGTTTGCCTTCCAGGGCCATGTCCCTGAACTTCACCCTGCACAACCCAAACCTGCGCATATATCCCTTTGGACGGCCTGTGAGTTTGCACCTGTTGTGAAGGCGTTTCTTGGAAGAGTTACGTGGTAATTTATCAAGTTCATCCCATTTGCCTTCCGCTTTTAACTGCTTGCGCACATCGGCATACTTGGCTACCAATTTGACCCTCTTATTCTCTCTTGCTATTAATGACTCTCTTGCCATAGCGGTGTTAAATTAGATTTTCTGATTTTTAAAAGGCATCCCCAATTCCTTGAGCAGGGCAAACGCTTCTGCATCGGTCTTGGCTGTCGTGACGAAGGTGATATCCATCCCGTTGATCTTGGTGATTTTATCAAGGTCTATTTCAGGGAAGATGATCTGTTCGGTCACACCCATTGAATAGTTACCGCGTCCGTCGAAACTCTTATCATTTATGCCCTGGAAGTCACGTACCCGTGGGAGGGTCACTGTGATGAGACGGTCCAGGAATTCATACATCCTTTCACGGCGTAGGGTAACCCTGACACCGATTGGCATGCCTTCTCTGAGCTTAAAGTTAGAGATGGAGGTCTTGGCGATTGTCGCTACGGCCTTCTGGCCTGCGATGGTTGTTAATTCACCCTGGTATACATCCACCAGTTTCTTGTCTTGTGTAGCCTGTCCGATGCCCTGGTTCATGGATATTTTCACAAGCCGGGGAATTTGCATCGTTGAAGAGTACCCAAACTGCTCAAGGAGTTTAGGGGCCACAACGGCATCATAATATTGCTCTAATCTCGGTGTATAGCTCATCACTTAATGATTTCTCCAGATTTTTTTGAATAGCGAACGCTCTTACCATCTACCACTTTCCTTCCGATCCTGGTAGGTTCGCCTGATTTAGGGTCGATCAGCATCACATTGGATACATGGATCGGTGCGGGAATTTCAAGGATACCTCCCGGAGTATTCTGCGTAGGCTTCCTGTGTTTCTTAACGATATTGACATCTTCTACGATGACCCGTTGCTTGTCGAGGATCACCTCCACCACATTACCTTTCTTGCCTTTATCTGCGCCTGACACGACAATCACCTTATCCCCTTTCCGGAGAAAAGGCTTTGGCCTGCTCTTGTCGTTAGTTGTTTTTTTTGTGCTCATGGCTAAAGCTTATTGCTTATTCTTGGTCAATCAAATTACTTCCGGTGCGAGAGATACGATCCTCATATAGTCACGCTCTCTCAATTCCCTGGCTACAGGGCCGAAAATACGGGTCCCCCTGGGCTCATCTGCTGCGTTTAACAATACGACTGCATTGTCATCAAAGCGTATGTAGGAACCGTCCTTGCGGCGGATTTCTTTCTTGGTCCGTACGACAACTGCTTTCGATACGAGGCCTTTCTTGAGGCCGCCCGGAGCTGCATCTTTGACTGAAACGACAATCTTATCGCCAACAGAAGCATATCTTCTGCCTGAACCGCCTAAAACCCGGATGCAAAGTACTTGCTTGGCTCCGCTATTGTCGGCTACATTGAGTCTTGATTCCTGCTGTATCATGTTTTGTCTGTCTCTTTTACGTACGCCTGTTAATTAATTACTTCGCTTTTTCTATGATTTCCACGAGGCGCCATCTTTTCTGCGCACTCAATGGACGTGATTCTACAATACGTACCAGGTCTCCAATCCCACAGGCATTAGCCTCGTCATGCGCCATAAACTTTGTATTCCGCTTTACGAATTTGCTGTAGATCGGGTGCCTGAGCTTACGCTCAACCATGACAGTGATAGTCTTGTCATTTTTGTTGCTGGTCACAACACCAACCCTTTGTTTCTTTAATGACTGTTTCGTTAGTATTCATGACTTCGTTAAGCATTTTTACGACGTAATCTGATTTTTGACCTTTTAGCCACTTGTTCTGGTGTAAGAGCGGCTACTTCCCTGCGACGTATTTCTGTCTGCAGGCGGGCGATATCCCTCTTGATATTACGGAGGGTGAGTGGGTTGTCCAAACCTTTGATGGTATGGTCAAACCTCAATTTCTGATACTGGACATTGATTTGAGTCAATTCAGCTTTCAGGTCAGTTTCTGACATTTCGCCTATTTCTATATACTTCTTTGTTGCCATTGTAGCTACTGCTTATGATTCGATAAAGTCGTGCCTTACGACTGTAATGGTTTTAACCGGCAATTTCTGGGCGGCCAATGCTAACGCTTCCCTGGCTACAGCCGGAGAAACACCGTCAAGTTCAAACATGATCCTTCCTGGCTGCACCAATGCAACCCAATGGTCATGTGCTCCCTTTCCTTTACCCATACGCACCTCCTGAGGCTTCTTGGTCACTGGCTTGTCCGGGAATATCCGGATCCAGACCACCCCTTCCCTCTTCATGTGGCGTGTCATGGCAATACGGGCAGATTCTATCTGACGGCTGGTAAGCCTTCCAAGGTCAAGGGATTTGAGGCCGTAGCTACCAAAGGAAATTTCACTTCCCTTATAGGCGATGCCGCGGTTCCTACCCTTTTGCTGCTTCCTGTATTTAGTACGTTTTGGCTGTAACATGATACTTTATGATTACCCTGTTTTGGTCACTTTTGGGAAAAGTTGGGCAAAGGTACGCTTTTTACCAACTTCTCTCTGATGTTATTCAATTCTATTTTTTCCTTGGTGCACCACCGCCTGGACGGCTGCCTCCACTTCCACCTGGACGATTAGGTCCTCCACCTGGCCTGTTGCCTCCGCCTCCGCGATTGGCACCACCACCACCTGGACGGTTTCCACCGCCTCCGCTACCACCACGACCTGCTCCTCCGGCTCCTCTTCCTCCACCTCTTTCTGTCCTGTCACCTCTTTCGCGGAAATCAGATCCTCCTCTATCACGTCCATAACCTCCAGGGCCTTCATTTCGCCCTCCTCGGGTCTTATTGGCCGCCTGGTCAGCTCCTGCATTGAGGGTCAGTTCACGTTTTCCATAAACCTCGCCTTTGCATATCCAGCACTTGATACCAATCTTACCGAATACGGTCTGCGCTTCGCGTAAAGAATAGTCAATGTCTGCGCGGAATGTATGCAATGGAGTCCTTCCATCCTTATATTCTTCAGATCTGGCCATTTCCGCTCCGTTCAAGCGGCCGCTGATCCTGACCTTGATACCTTCTGCACCCGAT
This sequence comes from Candidatus Opimibacter iunctus, assembly GCA_016716665.1. Taxonomy (GTDB): domain Bacteria; phylum Bacteroidota; class Bacteroidia; order Chitinophagales; family Saprospiraceae; genus Opimibacter; species Opimibacter iunctus. Next base: position 179,105 of record JADJVH010000001.1, read on the forward strand.
CTCATCGTAGACTGGATCGCCATCTTGATTGCGCGGCGATAGTTGATCCTCGCTTCAATCTGCTTGGCGATGGATTCTGCCACGATATTGGCATCCAGCTCCGGCTTACGGATTTCCATGATGTTGATCTGTACCTCCATCTTGGTGAGCTTCTTGAGCTCCTCCCGGATGCGATCAACTTCCTGTCCGCCCTTGCCGATAATGATACCTGGCCTGGACGTCTGGATAGTAACGGTCACACGCTTGAGCGTGCGCTCGATCACCATGTGGGCGATACCGCCTTTTTCAATCCTCGCCTGGAGGTAGACACGGATTTTTTCATCCTGAACTACTTTTTCAGCGTAGTCATGACCTCCATACCAATTAGACTCCCATCCGCGGATGATTCCAAGCCTATTGCCAATCGGATTTGTTTTTTGACCCATTAGAATCTTAAATTATATTATTCTATTGATGTTGCTGTACTTACGATTTATTCTTCTTCGTCACCGGCAGGCGTGTTCTCGCCGTCGAAGGGTATTCTGTTTTCAATGACCACGGTTACGTGGTTGCTGTGTTTGCGGATCCTGTGCGCACGGCCTTGTGGTGCAGGGCGTATGCGCTTGAGGTGACCGGCATCATCCACCATGAGCGTCTTGATAAAGAGGTCATGCTCATCCACATCCTGTGCTCCCTTGGTTTTGTTTTCCCAGTTGGTCACGGCAGACAAGACAAGCTTCTCCAGCCATCCTGCAGCTTCCTTATTAGTGAACTTCAGGATATTGACCGCTTCTTCTACCTTCTTACCTCTCACCAGGTCAGCGACCAGTCTCATCTTCCGGGCAGACATTGGGCAGTTTCTGAGTTTAGCAACAGCTTCCATGTATGATATCTATTTTAATACGTCTTCGAATGTTATTACTTCCTGTTTCCGGCATGTCCACGGAAGGTCCTTGTCGGTGCAAATTCGCCGAGCTTGTGTCCTACCATGTTTTCGGTGACAAAAACAGGGATAAATGTTTTCCCATTATGTACTGCAATCGTGTGGCCTACCATGTCCGGAATGATCATGGATGCCCTCGACCATGTCTTAATGACAGATTTACGGCTGGCTGAGTTGGCCTTTTCAATTTTGGCTATCAGCTTATTGAATACGTAAGGTCCTTTTTTTATTGATCTTGCCATGATGCGTTAGTCCTGCTTGTTACTTGTTTTTAGATTTCCGACGAGAGATGATCAACTTGGAGGAGTTGGCACGCGGGTTACGCGTCTTCTGGCCCTTAGCCATAATACCTGTCCTTGATGTTGGGTGACCTCCTGATGCCTTACCTTCACCACCGCCCATTGGGTGATCTACAGGGTTCATGGCTACACCTCTTACTCTTGGCCTGCGGCCTGTCCAACGCTTAGAGCCTGCCTTACCAAAAACGGTTAATGCATGATCAGGATTGGATACTGAACCGATGGTTGCCTTGCAGTTAAGCAATACCCTTCTGACTTCACCAGAAGGCAATTTGATTACTGCATATCTATCTTCACGGCCCATCATTACTGCTGATGTACCTGCGCTACGTACGATTGCTCCACCTTGTCCGGGATAAAGTTCCACATTGTGAATTGCTGAACCCAGGGGCACATCTTTCAGGAAGAGGGCATGACCGGTATCCGGTGTTGCCTGGCTACCTGCAAGTACCTTATCTCCAACCTTGAGGCCTTGAGGAGCAAGGATATATCTCTTCTCGCCGTCTGTATATTCTATCAATGCGATAAATGCAGTACGGTTTGGATCGTATTCAATAGAATTGACTGTACCTGTGATATTCTCCTTATCTCTTTTCCAGTCAATCACACGGTAACGTCTCTTGTGACCTCCACCCATGTGGCGCATGGTCATCTTACCATCTGCATTACGGCCACCGCTCTTCTTGATTGGTTCAAGAAGTGACTTTTCAGGTTTGTTGGTCGTCACCTCAGTGTAGGCATTGCCGACTCTGAAGCGCGTTCCTGGACTAATGGGTTTAAATTTTCTTAAGGCCATGATTTACCTATTCTATACTGCTTGAATGATTAAGGTCTGTTAGATATCTCCGAAAAAGTCAATCGTTTCACCGGCTGCCAACGTAACAATGGCTTTCTTGTAGGAAGACTTGCGGCCATGCAATACCCCTTTCTTGGTATTACGTGATTTGCGTTTTCCAGGTATCACCATCGTGTTAACAGATTCAACATTGACGGTATAAAGCTTTGCTACTTCTTTTCCGATTTCAATCTTGTTTGCCCCCTTGTCCACGATAAAACTGTACTGGCTCTTGCTATCAGACAAGGTATCAGCCTTTTCAGTGATTAAGGGTTTGACGAGTATAATCTTGTTGCTCATTTTCTTTAGGCTTTATAGTGCCAGTGATATTATTACTTCAGTGATTTGGTGATCAGGTCAACAGACTGCTCTGACAAAACCAGTTTTTGTGAACGCAGGATATCATATGTATTGAGATCCTGTGCCCTGACCAGTCTTGTATTCTGAAGGTTCCTTCCGGAGAGGTAGAGATTGGTGTTGGCCTCTGATGTCACAAACAATGCTTTATTGTTGTCGATCTGGAGGTTTTTCAATACCGCTACAAAATCCTTGGTACGTGGCTGGTCCATCTTTATTTCTTCCACGACGATGAGATTACCTCCCATGGCCTTGGATGACAATGCTGAACGACGAGCCAGTAATTTGACTTTCTTATTTACTTTCAGATCATACTCGTGAGGCCTTGGACCGAAAGCGCGGCCACCACCTTTGAACATCGGGTTCTTCAATGAACCTGCACGAGCACCACCGGTACCCTTTTGTTTCTTGAACTTCTTGGTCGTACGCCAAACTTCCCTGCGCTCTTTGGTCTTGTGCGTACCCTGACGCTGATTGGCCAGGTAAGCCTTGACGGCCAGGTAGACAACGTGATCATTTGGCTTGATGCCAAATACGTCTTCAGCCAGTTCAATACTGCGACCTGTTTTCTCGCCTTTTGAATTTAAGATATCCAGCTTCATAGGTCCGTTACTTTTCAATGATGATAAATGATCCGTTATGTCCCGGAATAGCCCCTTTGATCAGGATCAGGTTTTGATCCGGAAGCAGCCTGGCTACTCTAAGGTTCTTGATTTTTACGCGCTCACCGCCCATACGGCCGGCCATCCGGAGTCCCTTTACAACTTTAGACGGATACGAAGATGCACCGATTGAACCCGGAGCCCTCATCCTGTTGTGCTGACCGTGTGTGGATTGCATGATACCAGCGAAATGATGCCTTTTGACAACCCCCTGGAATCCCTTTCCTTTGCTCGTACCGATGGCAGAAATCTTTTCGCCTTCTGTAAATATTTCGTCGATCGATACAAGGTCGCCGAGATTCTTACTCAGTTCGAAATCCCTGAATTCAGCAAGTTTCCTTTTTGGGGCAGTATTCGCCTTTTCAAAGTGACCCTGCATGGACTGTGGCGTATTCTTCACTTTAGCTTCGCCATAAGCGAGCTGGAGTGCTGAGTATCCGTCAGAATCCATGGTTTTGACCTGCGTCACCACATTGGGCTGTGCATGAACGACCGTACATGCTATTGAGCGGCCATTCTGGTCAAATATGCTGGTCATGCCGACCTTTTTGCCTATTATTCCTTTCACCGTAAGATGATTTGATTAATTGATAATTATTTTTTTATCCCGCCAATGGCAGGATAAAAATCCATTATTAGTCATTTCGGTTCACAGCTACCTGCTGTGAAACATTACTATGTAAGCTTGACCTGGATATCTACTCCACTCGGCAATTCGAGCTTTGAGAGGGCGTCTACCGTCTTAGGAGTAGGAGTGTAAATCTCGATCAAACGTTTGTGTGTGCGCAATTGGAACTGCTCTCGAGATTTCTTATTTACGTGCGGTGAACGCAAGACGGTAAATATTTCTTTCTCGGTGGGCAGCGGAATCGGGCCCGTAACTACGGCCCCACTATTGCGTACAGTTTTAACGATTTTCTCCGTTGACTTATCGACCAGGTTGTGGTCATAAGAGCGAAGTTTAATCCTGATTTTCTGATTCATTTCCGACCAAAAAAATTAATGATATAATTAGTGAACCCTCTTTTGGGCTTTATTCGTTTACTTATACTTTAACTGTGCCTTTCGCCTTTTCAATCACATCATCTGCAATGCCTTTCGGTACTGCGGAGTAGTGGCTGAATTCCATCGTTGAACTGGCGCGACCTGAAGTGATGGTACGCAACTGTGTTACATATCCAAACATTTCTGACAACGGTACTTCTGCAGAGATGGCAATTGCTCCAGGGCGGCTATCCTGACCTTTAGGCAATCCACGGCGACGGTTAAGGTCACCAATAACCGGACCAACATATTCATCAGGTGTCACCACCTCAAGTTTCATGATTGGCTCCAGAAGGATCGGCTTGGCTTTCTTAGCAGCTTCGCGGAAACCTTCCTTGGCACACAATTCGAAAGCGATTGGCTTGGAGTCAACAGCGTGTGTCTGACCGTCATAGATACGGACTTTCATGCTGTCGATATTGTAACCCGCGAGGATACCATTGTCCATCATGGCTGTAAAGCCCTTGACGATGGATGGGAAAAACTCTTTAGGTACAGAACCTCCGAAAATTGCATTCACAAACTGAAGCTTGGTCTTACCGCTCTTGAATTCATCACTCTGCAGGAATTCTTCGTCGGCCGGGCCGAGTTCGAAAGAAAGCTGAGCGAAGAGACCGGAACCACCTGATTGCTTTTTGAGCCTTTCGGTGTGGTCAACAGTAACAGTAAGTGCTTCTTTATAATTAACCTGAGGCTGGCCTTCGTTACATTCAACCTTAAACTCCCTGCGCAAGCGATCTACAATGATCTCAAGGTGAAGCTCACCCATCCCACTGATAATGGTCTGGTTGGTATCTTCATCATACTTGACACGGAAGGTTGGATCCTCCTCAGCGAGTTTCGCCAGGGCCATACCCAGTTTATCAAGATCTTTCTGGCTCTTTGGCTCAACCGCGATACCGATAACGGGATCAGGGAAGACCATACTTTCCAGGATGATTGGCCTGTTTTCGTCGCAGAGGGTATCCCCTGTGCGGATATCTTTAAAGCCCACACCAGCTGCAATATCACCACACTCTAACCTGTCAATCGGGTTTTGCTTGTTGGCGTGCATCTTGTAGAGGCGGGAAATACGCTCTTTGTTACCTGACCTTGTATTGAGGACATAAGAACCTGCATCCAGTGCGCCTGAATAAACGCGCATGAAGGCAAGACGGCCTACATAAGGGTCAGTGGCAATCTTGAACGCAAGGGCTGCAAACGGTTCGTCTACACTAGGCTTGCGTAACTCTTCTTTATCTGTCTTAGGATTGATCCCCTTGATACCTTCAATATCTACAGGGCTAGGGAGGAAAGCGCAAACTGCATCCAACACTGCCTGAACACCTTTATTCTTGAAAGCAGAACCACACATCATCGGTACGAACTTCATGTCGCACACGGCCTGACGGATAGCGATACGCATTTCATCAGGGGAGATAGATTCAGGATCTTCGAAAAACTTTTCAAGGAGGGTGTCATCATACTCAGCTACTGCCTCGAGTAATTTACCTCTCCACTCTGCTACGATTTCTACCAGGTCTGCAGGTACAGGAATTTCAACAAAGGTCATCCCCATGTCATCTTCATTCCAAACCATTGCCTTACCGGTGATGAGGTCGACTACGCCTTTGAAGCGCTCTTCCTCACCGATCGGAACCTGAAGGGGAATAGCCTTGGAGCCGAGCTTAGTTTCGACATCCTTGACTACTTCATAGAAGTTGGCCCCTGACCTGTCCATCTTATTGACGAAACCGATACGAGGTACTTTATAATTGTCTGCCAGACGCCAGTTGGTTTCTGACTGTGGTTCTACACCTGATACGGCACAGAAAAGGAATACAAGCCCATCGAGTACACGGAGTGAGCGGTTTACTTCAACCGTAAAATCCACGTGTCCCGGAGTGTCGATGATATTGAGGGCATATTCCTCATCCTTCCAGGACCATTGAGCGGCTGTAGCTGCACTGGTGATCGTGATACCACGCTCCTGCTCCTGCTCCATCCAGTCCATGGTAGCTGCGCCATCATGTACCTCGCCGATCTTATGGGAAATACCTGTATAATATAATACACGTTCAGTCGTCGTGGTTTTCCCAGCGTCGATGTGAGCGGCAATGCCGATGTTTCGTGTATATCTAAGGTCCTTAGCCATTGTGTTATGTAAACCGTTAGGGGGTTATTATTTGAAATGGGCGAAAGCTCTGTTCGCTTCAGCCATTTTATGGGTGTCTTCTTTTCTCTTTACTGCGTTGCCTTCACCTTTGCTTGCAGCGAGTACTTCTGCAGAAAGCTTTTCAGCCATTCCCTTGCCATTGCGTTCGCGGGCGAAGCGGATCAACCACTTCATACCGATAGCCACTTTGCGCTTTGGATTGATTTCAGTAGGGATCTGGAAAGTAGCTCCCCCGATCCTGCGGCTTTTAACCTCAACGGATGGAGTAGTATTTTCAAGGGCCTTGCCAAATAGTTCGTGTGGGTTCTGACCTGACTTTTCTGACAGGAGATCCATTGCGTCATAGAAAATCTGGTACGCTGTGCTCTTCTTGCCTTGCCACATCAGGTTATTGACGAAACGGCTTACGACCGGGTCACCATATCTTGGATCGGGTTGGATTACCCTCAGTTTTGGTTTTCTCTTCCTCATGATGGATGGTATCTACTATTTCTTAGGTCTTTTTGTTCCGTAACGTGATCTAGATTTCAGTCGGTTGTTGACCCCAGCTGTATCGAGTGCGCCACGTACGATGGTATAACGAACACCAGGCAGGTCCTTTACCCTACCGCCTCTGAGGAGGACGATGGAGTGTTCCTGCAGGTTATGGCCTTCTCCCGGGATATAGGCAATAACCTCAATGCTGTTTGTCAACCTTACCTTCGCTACCTTCCTCAGCGCCGAGTTCGGCTTCTTGGGGGTAGTGGTATATACACGGGTGCACACGCCTCGCTTCTGAGGGCAAGCATCCAATGCACGAGCCTTGCTTTTATAAACAACCTGCTCGCGACCTTTCCTAACTAATTGATTTATAGTAGGCATACGTTATTTTTACACATTAATTCAGACGCCTTTTTTGAAAGCGAATGCAAAGATATGACTATTTCTCCGGATACTTGGTATACCCTCCCCAATTTATTCCTGTAAATCTCAATGGGTTAGCTAAAAAGGAGGTCTTTCCCTCCGTTTATGGCCAATGAAGTATGCCAAATGAGCCAATAAGGGTAGTCGTAACGGGCGTAAAGAAAAAGGTAAAAGTCCAAAAGGGGCTGTGGTTATTGGATGATAAAGCAGCTATCTTGTCAAAGTTTGCGGGAACACACAATCATAGAACAGGATACACATCAAAATACATCATATATGAAAATAAATATTCGTAAAGCAGATTCCGGTGACCTGGGGGCTATCCATTCCCTGGTCAGGGAGCTCGCAGAATATGAGCGGGGGTTAGATAAAGTGACAACCACCCCGGAAAGCTATAGGGCAGACTTCGCAAGGGATGCCTTTGAGGCATTTGTGGCAGAGATGGAGGGAGAGATCGTCGGTATGGCGCTCTATTGCGGGATGTTCAGTACATGGCGCGGCAGGATGCTCTACCTCGAGGATTTTATCGTAAAAGAGGCCATGCGTGGACACGGCATCGGCAAATTACTTTTTGAAGCTTTCCTGGAAGAAGCCAGGCGGCAGGAGGTAGCGCTGGTGAAATGGCAGGTGCTCAACTGGAATGAGCCTGGCCTGAATTTCTACAGGAAGTATGAGACCAGTTTTGATGACGAGTGGGTGGATTGTAAGATTTTCTTTTAGGCAGGGAACAGGGAGCAAGGGAGCAAAGGAGCAAGGGAGCAAAGGAGCAAGGGAGGAAAGGAGCAAGGGAGGAAAGGAGCAAGTCGGAGTGTAGCGGAGATCCCGCACGCTGCGAAGCCGTAAAGCGGGAGGGCAGAGGGCAAGGAGCAAGGGAGCAAAGGAGCAAAGGAGCAAGGGAGCAAGGGAGTAAAGGGCAGGGGGCAAGGGGCAAGGGAGCAAGGAACAGGGAAGAAAGTATACAGGAAGTACCTGAGTTTTATCCTGTTTTAGAAGTGAAAATTGAGGACAAGGTTGTGTACCTGCATGTCTACTTTATTGAAGATATACTTGTCATTGGCATAGGTTTCCCCTGCATTGAATTTTGCAGCGAGGAGATACTGCACATCAAACCCTTCAAAAAAACCTTTGAAGAAATAACGGATAACAAGATTGGCCTGCACATAAGAAGGCATTCCATACTTATTAAGCCTTGTATCCTTTACATCCGGAAGATGATAATATCCGACGCCAACGCCTGCTGAAAACAAATCAGGCTGGAAAAAGTAATTAACCTTTCCTAAAAAGGCATGGACATCTCCAAACCCTTCATTGCGTTCGCGGGGCAGAAAAGTAAAGAGCGGGTCCCTGCCCCACTCCCTTGGCATGAGATATCTTCCGGTTGAAGTGATCCGGCTGTAATTCATGGACGCTTCAAGGTGACTGGATTTGTAGCCTGCCCTGAACCCAAAACTCATCGATTTACCATTTTCAGGATAGTAAGCCTGGTCCTCATCATCATTTCCCCCATTGCCTGCGCCATCCTGCCGGATCACCTGTGCTGCAATCACGAGCGTGTTCTTATTTTGCAACCACTGGTTAATTTCCAACTGACACATTGCTGTATTCATCACATTGTCCGCATAGACATCCCACAATTGAACTGTATACTTCTCTTTCCACTTTCCAGTAAGGCCTACGTATCCAATACCAGCGCTCTTAACATGGCCCCTGTAGTCCGATTTCGATCCATCGGGATTTACCCCTGATGAGTAAAGGCCAAAAGTGTTTTCAATCGTGTACCAGCTATCCGTTGATCTCGGAGACATGGCATATAAAAATCCTGACTCAAGATGTGTATGCTCCCATTCCTTAAGGCGTAAAACGACACCTTCAACCGCACCCGGACGCATACGGCCATCCTGAAGGTTAATGAATGGTGTATTTATAAACTGTCGTCCGAACATAATCTCCGAATGGCTCCAGGAATACGACAAGGACAATTCTTCAAGCCGGTCGAGCCCCGTCGTGCTCTCAGGATTGACCACATCAAACAAACCCACTTCATACCTGTTGTATAGCACGGTGACAGAATCCGGTGTGGCAAGATCTGACGATGCTATATTAAAGACATATGACCCACCTACTGCAAAACGGAAGCCATAGAAAGAACCTGTTTCGAAACGGATACCACCTCCGGCTGCATTGGCATAATAATCAGTAAGTGCTCCTGCATTATTAGTGGCCATAAAGAAATAACGAAAATGGCCATTCACCTTTCCATGCCTGAAAGCGGACAGAATGGACATTGAGTCCTTTTCAGTCTGTTCTATGCCCTTGTAAGGCAGTGGTGGTTCACCTACTTCCTGATGTTGCGCAAAAACAAAAGAAGGCAGTGTCCCCCATAGAAGGAATATTAAAATCCGAAGATTCATATGATGTGAATGGCGAAAGGAAATCTATTGGCCCGCGCGGATATAACTCCAGCCTTCTTCCTGCTTTTTTACAATTTCAATAATTCCTGCCTTTACAAATCCTGCTTCAGGTATTATTTCTTCTTTGGTGACTTTCCTTTCCCTCATTGTATTCTCGCACACCACAAACTGTATACCCTTACCTTTTAGTTCAATGATTTTAGGCTGGACAATAGTTTGCTTTGTTGTGAGCATAGCAATGCCCGGGCCATGACAGACTACTTCGACCGTTGAATTGGGGGCGGCAGCAAGGACATTGCCCAACTGTCTCACCAGCATCTTATGGACATTTGTATCCGCTGACGTCAACTGGAATACAATTTTATGTTGTGCCAGGTCAACATCTGTAGATTCATTTTGGGCATTCACCAAGGTTGTTATAAACAACATACCAGTCAATAAAATGAAATTTCTCATAGTTAAGTATTTAACGAAATGTATAATCAACTCCGGTCACCTGGGTCAGCAGGGACTGGGGGCCATCTAATATTCTTGCAGCAAGCGGTGGAGTCGGAGTCACCGGACTGTTTGTCCGGAGATAACTTCTCATGACTTCATGCAGGGTATAGGGCGTATTGACGGCATCCTTCACGCCTTTGATCCTGCATAGCATATCAACAGGGTCACCATCCCTCTCACATGCGCAGATATTGTATAGTTTATCTGCATCAACCGGCTGGCCACCGATCATGATACTCTGTATTCTCTTGCCTTTGTCGCCAAATGCGTTGAATGTAATGTCCATTCCCTTGAACTTGACGACCCAACCGCCAAAGCGTTCAGCTGCATTTTTAGCAAATACATTATTGAGTTCCTTTTCCAGCCACTCCCTGATCTGGCTACCTGTGGCTTTTGCCTTACGCACAACGCTGTCAACCGGCAACATATCAAAGATAAATCCCTCGGTAACAGGAATGTTTCCTGTTTCGTCAGGAGTTGAACGTGGCGGACAAAACCTGAATCCGTTTGACAAAACAATATCTACCTCAGGCACCTGCCATGCAAGTGCATTGAGGATCATCGTATCGATGGTGTTCTCTATCACAAAATACCGATACAGCGGCAAGGTGCTATACCCCACTACTTTATTAATCTCTTCATCGAAGGGGTCTTCATTGGATTGGATTAGTGCACTCATTTCCTTATCTGCCTTCAAGTCATCAGCCCCTATCTCAATGAGCCTATAATCATCATTGATGATCCTGCCATCCTTGACTGTGAGCTTCAGGCTACCGACAAAAGACCCAAAAGCACCCGGCTCTACGACCTTAGCGTACTTGCACTGAATTGGCTTCCTGACGCGCTCATGTGTATCACCTCCAAGAATATAATCTACCCCTTCACATTGTGGCAGATTCGCCAGATAGATCTGCTGGGACAAACCCAGGTGGGCAATTACAATCACATAGTCACAGCGTTCATCTTCCTTCAACACGGAAACAAAATGTGCTAAATTTTCTTCAGGGGGCGTATATAATATGCCCTTACTGTAATTGGGCGATTGCCTTATCGGAACTAACGGATCCGTATAACCAAGGAATCCGATTTTGACTCCGCGAACATTCCAGATATAGTAAGGCAAAAAGATCAACTCCCCTCTTTTCCCTTCGCCGAGGTCATGATACATATTGGCGCATACTTTAGGGGCATCGAGGGCGCCAAGCAAGGTTTGCATATTCCGCTTGCCATAGATTACTTCCCAATTGCCCGGCAGATAAAGATCATATCCTAATTGGTTCAGCACAGGCACAAGGGCTTTCCCTGTAGTCTTGACAGATAGTTCGCTTCCCTGAAACATATCTCCTGTATCGATGATAAAGGTATCCGGATTTGCCTTTCTTGCCTTCTTGAAATAGGTTGCCATCCGGGCATAGCCACCAGTCTTACGGAATACGGCTTTGTCATTTTCCCAGAACAGTTCATCATGGGGATGCACCTGGCAATGGACATCCGTTGTCTGAAGGATTTCGATCGTGTATGATTTGCCTTTTTCAATGGATCCAGCATTGGGCTCCTTATCAGATGACATCGCGGATGCCAGGACTGGATTCAATGTTGAAACGCTGGTAACAGCTCCTACTGCACCTAATTTTTTTAGAAAGGATCTTCTATTGTCAGTCATGTTACTTCTGTGCTGTTGTCATAGATTTTTTCTGCTCCTCAAGGATGTGTTTAAAAGGTCCATACTTGTGTTGCTTTTCAGTAAAGGGATCACCGTAGGGCCCAAAAGGGTGATCAACCGGTTTCTTAGAAATATCAGGCCAGTCACGGGGGACTTTGATGTGTGGCCTGCTTTGCGAATTGACAAAGGCTGCCACATCCCATGCTTCGTCTTCTGTCAATAATGGACTGGAGTGGGAAACGCCAAGAGGCATATTGAACCTGGCATACTTTGCGAATGTAGAAATCCGGTACAATCCTGCACCATCATTATAACTATGTGGTCCCCATAAAGGCGGATAGGTGTACTCTAGTCCATCGGCGGCCATCTGCCCCTGCCCGTCAGCCTGGTGGCAGGTTACGCATTTTGCATTATAGATTGCTTTACCATTTTCAGGATTGGCTGCACGGTCGAGGTAGGCCAGTTGCTTTAGTCCGGTCCCATTTGGAACAGATCCTTTTGGAACGTCTGATCCCAGAAAAGTGATATAGGCTTTAATGGCCTGCATTTCCCTGCTCAGGGTATCCAGGCCCTTTCCGTTGAGACTGCGCTCAAAGCAATCATTGACCCGTTTGTAAATATTCTCTGAGGTTCCGCTCCTTGCCCTGAACTTGGGATAAGTGGAGGATACTGCTCCATAATTATTACCAAACACCTTTGTCCCTGCATCAAGATGGCAATTCTGGCAATTCATGCCATTGCTGATCTGCATGACGATCCCTTTTGGGCCAAGATATTTTGCTGTATGTGCTATCAACTCCTTTCCGTAGGCGATTTGGGCTTGCAAGGATACATCCTTAACACTGCCAGGATCAGGAGCAGTCCAAAAAACTTCTTTTGGCAATTCTTCCGTGATCAATACCGTTTGCCGTCTTGCCTGAAGCTCATTATCAATTCCCTTCATGATGTCATCACCATACAAAAGGATAATAGGTACAAGGGTTATCGCCACAAGTATAAAAATGAGCAATGCCTTTAACTGACTTATAGCCCTGGCTATCCGGTCAACCCTTTCCTGATGCTGATCCATAATGGGCCCTGACGGTGTTGTCTAGTGAGGAAGTTTTTCGCGTATATATCCGTATGTCCAGGTACCTGCAATGGCGCTCAATAGTGTGACAGCTATGACGGTGGCTCCTGAACCAATAAGCGCAAAGAGCGGACCCGGGCATGCCCCGGTTATAGCCCATCCAAATCCAAACAATAATCCACCATAAATCTGGCCTACACTGAATTGCTTCCTATGGAATTCGATCTGCTCTCCATAGATCGTCCTGACCTTGAGTTTCCTGATCAACAGGACCGAAATAACACCAACGACAACTGCGCTCCCAATCACCCCATACATATGGAATGACTGGAACCTGAACATTTCCTGAATCCTGAACCAGCTGATGATTTCTGCCTTGACAAAGACAATGCCGAAGGCAATACCTACCACCATGTATTTCAGATTATGATACCACTTATGTGTCAGTTGGCTCTCATTGATGCACATGGCATCCAGGGCCCTTACCTGAAATTCTTCTGCGGTTTCAATTCCGTCATTTAGGATATTTTCTGTTTTGTTGACTTGCATGATGACTAAATTTTAAAGGGCCAGAATAAAAGGTAGAATCCAGTTTGCCATGATGATCCCTCCGACCATGAAGCAGCATGTTGCCACCAGTGAAGGCCATTGCAGGGTCGACAGGCCCATGATGGCATGACCGCTCGTACACCCACCTGCATACCTGGTGCCAAAGCCAATCATAAAGCCACCGACCACCATCATGATAAATCCCCTGAGGGTGAGCAGTGACGACCAGCTAAAAACATCTGCAGGAACAATTGAATCAAAATTGGTGATCCCATAACCGGACAGTTCTGTTGCCAGGTCTGGATGAACCACTACAGGGTTAGGATTGCCCAGCAGACTCATTGCGATAAAACCTCCCAGGAGGATACCCGCAACAAAAAACAGGTTCCATATTTCCTTCTTCCACTCGTACTTGAAAAAGGGGAGATTTGCCGGAAGGCAGGCAGCGCAAATATGCCTCAAGGATGAGGAGATTCCAAATGCCTTATTCCCAATGATCAACAATACCGGAACGGTGAGTCCGATCAGGGGGCCCGCCACATACCATGGCCAGGGGTTTTTTAAAATATCCATGATAGAAGAATGTGTTTAAGTAGGTGTGATGTATTGAAATATAAAGCAAGGTTACCTTATTGAAAAAGGCAACCTTGCTGTTGAGAAATAAAACAGTGTTGTCTGATCTATTTCAACACCTTGCTCTGGCAGATAAAATCTGTCCTTGGAAGGTTCGTTTTTGAAATAGCATTAAATCCACCATCCACTTCCGTGAAATTCCTGTAGCCACGGGACTGGAGTATGCTTGCTGCAATCATACTGCGATATCCTCCGGCACAATGCAGATAGAAATGTTCATTTGGATTTACATCCTTGACCCATTCATTAATATACGCCAATGGCTTGCTGTAGGCATCTTCAAGGTGTTCCGCTGCATATTCACTCTCCTTCCTGACATCGACGATTACATCCTCCCCTATCTTTACTTTGGCTGCAAATTCTTCAGCTGATATCCGTTTGATGGTATCTATTTCGTGTCCTGACTTTACCCAGGTGTCAAAGCCGTTCTTGAGGTGCCCTAGCACATTATCAAAGCCAACACGGCTCAATCGGGTCACGGTTTCAGCTTCCTTTCCTAATTCTGCAATCAGGAGGATGGGTTGTTTGACATCGACTATCAGTGCACCAACCCATGGCGCGAACTCGCCATTGAGTGCGATATTGATTGACTGGGGAATATAGCCCTTCGCGACTTCGGCATTGTTGCGGGTATCAAGCAGCAATGCGCCAGATTCTTCTGCAGCCACCTCAAATTCCTTGGCGGATAAAGCGCGCATACCATTGTTGAGGACATTGTCAAAACTTTCATATCCCTGCTTATTCATGGCGACGTTCATTCCGAAATAGGCTGGTGGAGGCAACAGGCCGTCTGTGACTTCCTTGATAAACTCAGCTTCCGTCATATTGGCTCTCAAGGCGTAATTAAATTGCTTTTGATTGCCGATCGTAGAGACCGTTTCCTTACTCATGTTTTTTCCACAGGCACTTCCGGCTCCGTGGGCAGGGTAAACGATAACATCATCTGCAAGAGTCATGATCTTATCGCGCAATGAATGATAAAGTGTTGCGGCGAGCTGCTCCATGGTCATATTGGCTGCCTTTTGTGCCAGGTCAGGTCTGCCTACATCACCGATAAAAAGGGTGTCACCACTAAATATCGCATGATCCTTTCCGTGTTCATCCTTTAGTAAAAACGTGGCACTCTCCATGGTATGGCCGGGGGTATGCAACACTTTGATCGTGACTTTTCCGACTTTAAATTCCTGGCCATCCTCAGCGGAGATGACATCAAATGCAGCTTTTGCGGTTGGTCCGTAGATGATAGGCGCACCCGTTTTCTTACTCAGGTCAAGATGCCCCGATACAAAATCCGCATGGAAATGGGTTTCAAAAATATACTTCAACTTGACACCATCTCTCTCCAGGCGGTCAAGGTATGGCTGCACTTCACGCAGTGGATCCACAATTGCTGCCTCCCCGTTGGAGGTGATATAGTATGCACCTTGTGCAAGGCAACCGGTATAAATTTGTTCTATATTCATTTTTTATGCTTTTATTTTTGATTCAATACAAAGTTGCGGTGTTTAATTTGTTCAAAGTGTTACTTTGGTTACAAATCTTAGTTCGTATGCAGGATGGTTTCCCGCAAAATGATAAATATCCCCATGACTAAAACAAACCAACCAAAGGCTGGTTTAAGTTTCTCTCCATCTATCTTCCTTGACAGGGACATTCCGATAAAAATACCAATAATCGCAAAGATGGATACTGTGCCCAGAAAAGGCCAGATAATTATGGTGTCGCTCCCTTCCCCGAGAAACCCGATCAGCGATTTGGCGGCAATGATCACCAGGGAGGTCCCGACCGCTTCCTTCATCGGCAATTTGCTCAATACTACGAGTGCCGGGATGATCAGAAATCCCCCTCCAGCCCCTACGAGGCCGGTAATCATCCCCACCACTGCCCCTTCGATCAGGATCAGCGGGTAATTAAATTGTTGTGGCCCTGTTGGCTCAGGGCCTGGTGTCTTTGCCTTCCTGATCATACTGTATGAAGCTGCAATCATAATTGCGGCAAAGAGTAGCATCAACATGTGGCTTTTTGTAGCTACCATATTACCAACCTTAAATAATTCTGACGGGATAGCGGGTACTAATATAAGCCCTCGTCACAAAGACAGCGATGATAGAAGGGATCCCAAAAATCACAGCAGTCCTCACATTGACAAGCCCTTTTTTGAAATAGCTTACAGATCCAACTGCACTGGTCAATCCGACTATGAAAAGTGAATATGCAGTAGCTGCCACAGCATCCACACTAAAAAGATAAACCAATACCGGCACTGTAAGAATACTCCCACCACCTCCGATCAGCCCTAGGGACACTCCGATGATGATTGAAGAAAGATATCCTGCTATTTCCATGATGAAGTCTTGATGAGGCAAAGGTGCCCTCATCTGTTATCATGCTCGGCTACTTTTGTTACACTCCATCCAAGAGTGAGGCAAGAGGACCTGCATCATTCAATAATTCCTTGACATAAGGCTACCGGCAAGATTATTAAGTAGCAGTGTGCCGTCATGCTGCAGTTCCCGAAGCTCTGTTAGTCCTTTTTCAACAAATGAAGTCTGGATTTTCTGGGTATAAGGACCTACATTATTCTTTTCATAAATACTCAGCACCTGAGAGGCATCCTGCTCTGCCGAGGCCTGAAGATAAGTCTGTATAAAATCCCTTTGGTCAGGCGGCGACAGGGTATTGCAGGTATGTACGTAGAGAAAGTTCTTTTTTCCCCTGAGGATATCACCGCCCTTCTGCTTGCCCGTAAGCGAAGTGTCTCCGAATACATCCAGGTAATCATCCTGCACCTGGAATCCCATACCGATTTTCTCTCCGAAAGTGTACAAGCCCATTGCTTCCTGAAACCCTGCTCCGGCCAGGGTAGCCCCCATCTGTAAACTTGCCCCAAGAAGGCAGGCTGTTTTCTTGCGTATCATTTCCAGGTACTCAGCCTCAGTCGGGGATGAGCGTGCTTCAAAGTCCATATCCATCTGCTGGCCTTCACAAATTTCAAGGGCCGCTTTGCACATGATAGAGCAGAGTTCGACACCCATATCCTTTTGCTTCCCGGCTTCCAGCAGGAGATCAAAACAGCGGATCAGCATAGCATCGCCACTCAGGATAGCACTATTTTGGCCGTAGCGCGTGTGCACGGTTTGTTTGCCCCGGCGCAATGGTGCCTCATCCATGATATCATCATGCATGAGACTGAAATTGTGAAAATACTCTACAGCGAGTGCTGCGGGCAGGGCCGGGGTGATATCTTCGTGCCAGAGATTATAGGCCATGAGCAATAAAGCAGGCCTGATGCGCTTGCCACCCAATTCGTTGATGTACCTGATTGGTTCGTAGAGGGAATCAGGGGAGCCATAGGGCTGATGGGAGGAAAGGTAAGCTTCAAATTTCCCGGCAATAGCTACATAGTCGTACTGGTTCATTGTTAATTTGCAGTTTATATAGAGGGATAAGTGATTGGATCCAATACCAGTGGGCCCAGAAAAAATCCCGAAAAAGGCTGTATGATGCCTGCACAGATAACCGAAAGAACATAAAGATGCAAAATAAACGGACTTTTCCTTTTTACCTGGTCGTGATCATCGGTCTATTGTACCTGCCCGGCTGCAGAGAGAATGCATCTGAGGAGCAAAAGGTTGCGGACCTGATCCTGTACAATGCATTTGTATACCCTGTATCGGGTGATCCTATCGAAAGCGGAGGAGTGGTCATCAGGGATGGCAAGATTGTAGCGATCGGGAAATCAGCGGAGATCCTCCAAGCCTGGAAAGACAAGGCCAAAGAAACCCTGGACTGTGGGGGCAATTTTCTGATGCCCGGATTTATCGAAGGTCACGGGCATTTCAAAGGCTTGGGACTAAACCTGTTGCACCTTGACTTGCTGGAGACTAAGAGCTGGCAGGAAATCGTGGATAGTGTGGCTAACAGGGCAAGTAAAGCACGGCCAGGAGAATGGATTATCGGACGGGGATGGCACCAGGAAAAGTGGAATGTGCCTGTTGAAAAGAATGTAAACGGCTATCCATACCATGACCTACTCAGCAAAGTCTCCCCCGAAAATCCGGTGATGTTGTTTCATGCCAGCGGGCATGCCTTGTTTGCCAATGAAGCCGCTATGAAAGCTGCCGGGATCACGCGTGAAACGTCAGATCCGCAGGGAGGTCATATCGTACGTGATGGATCCGGTAACAGCCTGGGGGTATTTGAAGAGAATGCCATGGATATGATAACGAAATTGTACCAGGAATATGAGGATGGCTTGTCTGCAGAAGAGAAAAAGGAGGAGTGGTATACCGCGATCAGACTGGCTCAAAACCATTGCCTAAGTTACGGCATTACCACCTTTGAAGATGCAGGATCCTCGTTTGAAGATATCCGCCGCTACCGATCGTTGGCAGAGCATGACAGCCTGGATTTACGCCTGTGGGTCATGCTCAGGCAACCGTATAATGAGATCAAGGATCATATGGATGGCTTTCCGATCATACGATCAGGGAAAGATATGTTTACCTGCCGTGCAATTAAAGCCCAGATGGATGGCGCGCTGGGCTCATTTGGCGCATGGTTGCTAAAACCTTATACAGACAAGCCAGGCTCAAGCGGACAAAACACAACGCCTATCGAAGTGATCGATGATATGGCTGCACTTGCCATGGACAAAGGAATGCAGATGTGTGTGCATGCCATAGGTGACCGGGGCAACCGTGAAGTCCTCAATGTCTATGAAAAGGAAATGACCGCCCACCCTGAGAAAAAGGATCTGCGCTGGCGGATTGAACATGCCCAGCACCTGAATCCTGATGATATGCCAAGATTTAAGAAACTTGGTATCATCGCTTCCATGCAAGGCATACATTGTACCTCAGATGCGCCTTTCGTGGTCAAGCGGCTGGGTGAAGAAAGAGCGAGTAAGGGGGCATATGCCTGGCGCAGCCTCCTTGACCTCGGTGTGATCATTGCAAATGGAACTGACGCACCAGTGGAGCATGTGGATCCCTTTCCAAACCTATACGCCTCTGTGACCAGGAAACGGCTTGACAATGGGCAGGTGTTCTACAATGAGCAGGCTATGACCCGCAAAGAGGCATTATACTCATACACATTGGGCAATGCGTATGCAGCATTTGAGGAGGATATCAAAGGCAGTCTTGAACCCGGAAAATGGGCTGACATCGCGATCATTTCAAAAAATCTGTTGACATGCCCAGACGACAGCATACCTCAGGCCAGGGCAGTAATGACGATGGTCGGTGGTCAGATAAAATATAAAGCCAACTAGCCCTGAAGTGAAATAAAACCCGGGAACAGTTACCTGAATAAGAAATGAGACAGCCCTGCTGCCGCGGAATGCAGTGCCAGCGACTAAACGCCAAGCATCATGGCCGATTGTGCAATGTGATGAATATCCTGATCAAGGATGCATTTGAAATGACCTTTAGGACATTTTGAAAAACCAATCTTGCTGCATGGCCTGCAACGCAAACCCTTTTGTTCAAAGCTGATCCAGGACACCACTTCGTCACCGTAATACGGGTACATACCAAACTGTGGAATGGTATTGCCCCATATCACAACCTGTTGTTTTTTAAGGGCAGCGGCAATGTGCATGAGCCCTGTATCGTGTGCAATGACAGAACCCGCCTGACGCAATACTGAGGCTGATTGTAAAATATCCAATTGGCCACAAGCACTTCTCACCGCCTGAGAGGAAGTATTTGCTACAATAAATTCCGCTTTATCTATCTCGCCCTTTCCGCCCAGCAGAATCACGGGCTTATCCAGTTGACTGCAAAGCTCTGCAATCTGGTCTGCTGTAAGGCATTTCGTCTGGTGGGCTGCACCTATGATGACTGCTATATAATTCCCGGATTGAAATCCATAGGTCGCCGCTACATTAATCTCCTTTTCCGGAGGGATAACGAAATCAAGTCCAAGACCATCTTTGAGCACACCCAGCGATGAAGCCGCGGCCATATACCTGTCAACAATATGAATATCGGGCAACCTGTTAATTCCGAAATTGACCAGCAGCCATTTTTCGAAATTAAGTTTATGAAATGAAGTAGATGGCTTGTGGAGTGCTGCTTTGATGCGCTTTGTTCGGATATTATGATGCAGGTCGATCACATGATCATAGCCCTGCGCTTTCAGGTCATCTATCAGTGCCTTGAAATCGTCAGTCAAGGAAATCACCCTTGAAACATGAGGGTTACATCGCAGCATAGGTGCAAAAGCTTCCTTCGTGAGAAAGTGAACTTCTGCACCCAGTTGCTGATGCAAGGCCCTGACCACTGGTGTCGTCAGTACGATATCTCCAATGGAGCTAAACCGTATGACGAGGATTCTTTTAGACAACCTGTTCTATTGCTTGACAAATTTTGTGTTCAGCAGCGTACCATTTTCAGTCTTTAGTTGCACCAGGTATGCACCGGGAAGTAAAGACTGCACATCAATACGCTGGTCAGGATTGAGGCTTCCATTGAGCAATGCCCTTCCTGAGAGATCATATATCGTATAGTTCGATACCCCGGTGAGTTGGTTACCGCTAACTTTTATAAACTCCGTTGCCGGTTGTGGTGAAACATAAAGATGATTTGCTGATTGATTCACTTCTTCGGTAGCTGTAAAATCCCTGTTTCCGGTAGTAAACCAAATCCCTTTCTGTGCGCCAGTGATCAGCACCACATCAGTACCAGCTACAGGGAGTGTCTTGTCATTGCTCGTGACATTGATGGTCGCCAAAAGGAGCGATCCGTTATTGTCATAGGTAAACAGGATTTTATCGTCGAGACGGGAATAATTTGGATAACCCGTGGTGGTATTCTGGTAAATATCATTGACATCTCCTGACTCCAGGTTGGCTGCCTTGATCCTGTAATCAGTCTGGTACTGCCCGAAATTGTCATAATATCCTTCGAGGAAATCAAATGCAATGATGTACGGAGAATTCTTTGCAAAGGAAGGGTTACCTACACTGATGTTCTCCGGCAGGGCGGAGAAGAGTTTCCCTATCTGGCCAGTGGCAAGTTGGTTGGAACTATTGTCCCAGGCATTGAGGAAAGAGATATCCCAATACTCTATACCATCACCAAACGAACTTTCAATCCGGTTGAGGGCATCATACATGACATACTCGCCTGAGTAGTCCCACTCCATGATATCCGGATACAACACATCGCCAGTATTTGAACCGCCAACCGCAGTGGTAGGATTGAACAGAATAAAAACGTCATTCGTTCCTGTGTTAAGATCATAGATAAATATTTCGTTCCTCAGGTTGCTGGTGGTGTAGGCGATCTTTGTTCCGTCTTTGGAGACCACCACGTTGCGCCAGATTCCCTGCGGGCTATCCTCCAGATAGAACGCGCCATAACTCAACCCCTGTGACCAGTCGAAGTTGATCAGGATCATATTGTTTTCATCGTCCACATAGACGCAGGATGTACCATCGTCTGTAAAACTTGGGCGGCTTATTGGGGCCGGGACATCCATCTTAACAAACTGGCCCGGGTTGCCTGGTGGAATCCAATACAGATCTGACTGGGTCTCATCTGTAGCAATGATAAAATCATCTCCTGCATTGACATCGATGTCTTCTTCATAATCTTCACCGGCTCCTGCCCCAATTCCTACCCCGGCAAATGCATTGCGCACCGCGATCACTTCTGTGCTATTGGCACCATGCAGGTCGGTAGCCGCTTTTTCAACAGCATTGCGCATATCTACAAACTGGGAGGACTTGACCAGGTAATCTGTCAGGGCCTTGTAGTATATCTGCTCGGCCTTGTCCTTTCCTATAGCCGTGGCGAGATTGAAAAAAAGCTTTATTTGGGATACCGCTGTTGATGTGCACTCCCCCGTTATCCCCTTCAGGTGTGTTGGGGAGGGTCTGGTATTCATTCATGTGTTTTGGCTGCCATCCCGGATCTCCGAGCTTGGTACCGCCATTATTAGGATTGGAGAGATCACGCATCGTCCCGGAAGGAAAGAAAGCAGGATTAGAAACGTCCTCGCCCATCTGCCAGTCGTCCCGGTCAATCATCGCACCGAAAACGTCTGCGTACGATTCGTTTAATGCACCGGACTGTCCTACATATTCAAGGTTGGCGGTATTCTGTATAACCCCGTGGGACATCTCATGACCTGCCACGTCAAGTCCTTTTGCCAATGCCGTAAAAGCAACATTTCCATTTCCATAAAACATAGCTGCCCCATTCCAGAATGCATTGTCCATGCTATTGTCATTTTCATCTGTCACATTGATGATCGAGATGATATTGCCTCCGCTGCCGTTGATTGAGTTGCGGTTAAACTTAGTCCTGAAATACTCATAGGCTTCTCCACCATTGTAATGCGCGGATACTTCAAGGTTCTTCCAGTTGTTATTGGTATTGGATACATGGACCACTTCAAAACTGGATTGCTGCGGAGAAGTATTTTGCGCGTCCAGTGTCCAGATCACACCTATCGGTTCATTTGGCATCACAGACTGATTGGCCTTGAACATTCCGGTACGGCTGGCATCAATCATAAAGAAATTAGAACCAACGAGATAACCATTTACTGTCCTGTTGGTATTCTTCAGATCCTGGTCGGTGACAACGGTAGGGCCATCCAAAACAACCGGCATATCCATTTTGTCTCCATCCACTGTAGTCCTGGTTTTTTCCTTCACTTCACTTGCGTAATTGCCATACAATTGAAGTGGGGCAATCGAGCACAATTCAGAAAAGGACTTGAACACCTCAAGTGTGGACGCGTCAACAAATACCGTCCAGTGATCCATCATATTAGGATGCATCTCGATTTCATAGGCCAGTAAGAGTTTTCCATCCTGTGGGTACCAGATAAGATCTGCATTGTCTTCAGGATGATTTAGTCCGGACATCAATGATACATGCTGGAAGCTCACATCCTTAGATTCAAGGAATGCTTTAGCCGCGCTAAAGGCTTGTTCTGCAGGAGCGGGGGCAGGCAGCTTGGATGGCAACTGGCCGGTCCATGCAAATCCATTGAGGTCTCTCAGGCTTCCCTGGTCTACATGCAGGATCATATCCTGTCCATAGATGGGCTTGCCGGCAAGAGTTTGCTGTACCCTAATGTGTGTGATTTGCTTCTTGTCTGTTTCCTGGCTCCTGATGGTCCAGTCCATAGCCCATGGCTCATCCTGATGTTGGACAGGAATGATAGTTTCGATCAGGCTTTTCACTGATGTCCGTGAGGACCAAAGCGTATTAGGCTGCATATCAATCCAGAAACTTCCTGAAGGCGTAATGTGATACGCTGCAATGTCTTTATTGACTGGTTGTACAGATTGAAGCGTCACCGGATTCCATTTACCTCCTAACCGACCGGATCCGGAGGAAGTGCCCGGTGCCTTAGCAATACTTAAAGGTTGAGGCGCTACGTAAGGTTGGTTTGCAACCTGTTTCATTGGAGTCTGTGCGACCAGCCCGGCCAGCATGACCAGGTTGATCAAGATGATATAAACTGTCCTCATGATTTTGGTTTTGTTGATTTAAAAAGCAAGTTATAATAAGTCACAACGTTTTGATCAGCCTTAAAGCCAGGCTTTCCCCATCCGATCCGATGGAATGGCCCATCTCCGGATCTGAACTGGATAAAATAATACAGGTCACCTGGCTCATAGTAGTGTATAGTATCTAATCCGAGTAAATGATAATTGTCAAACATCTGGCTCACGAAATGTTTATCCCAGGTATCCAGCAGGGCAAAAGTAGTGTCTCCGAAAGGCTTCTGGTACACCCTGCCATCATCCAGGAGAGCATAATAGGCCACGGCGCCTGAGAAGCCCCCTCCCTGGCCAAAGTGAATCTGATCTCCTCTGTATTTTGCAGGGAACACGGAAGCTGGCTTGCATGAAAAACACACAAACAGGGTAATTGCAGCCAATAACAAGAAAGTTTTTGAAAACATTAGTGGTGGATTGGCGTTAAATTACTGTTAAGTTAGTCCGAAAGTAGAAAATTTAACGATTTTGGCCGTTAACAATAGCACATACCCCTTATCTTTGGTAGATATATCGAATAACTTAAAAAACTGTATACAATGAAAAAAGTACTTTTCTCTATTTTCCTATTCTCTGCATTGGCCCTGGGTGTTCAGGCACAGAAATCTTCCTGCTCCAGCAGCAAATCTTGTACTGCAAAACCAGCAGCTGCATGTGAAAGCAAATCAGCCACTTCCGCTACCGGCGTTAATGGTGATGCGGCAGCTAAACTGGCATCTATGGATGCAACCATTGAAAGCAAAACCTGCCCTGTAACCGGGACAGTATCCTATGTAAGAAAAGAAACATCAACAACCGGAACAGTATCCTATGTAGATGTGAGCTATGATGCAGCAACCAATACATTTGTCAATGTTGCGCCATCTACCATGGGAGCACATGAAGGTTGTGGAGCAAAAGCTACTTCAGGTAGTGGTAAGAGTTGCTGTGCAGGTGGCAGTGCGAAAGCTACTTCCGGCACCAAGTCATGCTGCGCTGAAAAAGGCAAGCAGACTTCTACTACAACAACGACCACCAATAGTGGAACAGCTGTAAAAACATCCTCTCCTTCAAAGGGATAATCAAGATACAATTTGATTGCATTGGAAGCCGGCCCGCAAGCCGGCTTCTTTTTGTTTAGGGCTATGCTATTGATGCTCTGCCTATTACCGAAGCCCTGAGCCCAAAAAGGCTGTATTTGTGGATGAATCCATCATCAACCTCCCAAAATAATCATAGTGGCCATAATCAGGTATTAACAATTGATAACTGGCTGATAATGTGCGGATATATTTAGTCTATCGATCAGATATAGATTGATTTCCGTCCATCGTTTCGTCAACCCAAATGAACTTGTATCTTTGTATCACCATGACCTGGTGAAGGGCCATGATAACAGGAAGTGATATTCTTATGACCCAGGAATCATCCCATCTGAAGCCCCAGTGGTACGACAACATCATGCAGACTGTGGGCAATACGCCGCTGGTCAAGTTGCATGGATTGTCAAAATTGGCCGGCTGCCTGGTCCTTGAAAGCTGGAATCCTTTAATCCGGGATTGAGCGCCAAAGACCGCATTGGATTAGCTGTCATTGAATCTGCCGAAAAGAAAGGGCTGATCAAGCCAGGCGGCACCATCATTGAATCTACCTCGGGCAATACCGGATTTTCGATCGCGATGGCTTGTATCGTCAAAGGATACAAATGCATCCTGACGACTACCGATAAAAGTGCCGAAGAGAAAATATCCCAATTGAAAGCACTTGGTGCGGAGGTACTCGTCTGCCCAAACCACGTTCCCTCTGACGATCCACAATCGTACTACAGCCAGGCGGAGCGGCTTGCCAGGGAGATTCCGAATTCCTTCTACGTCAACCAGTATTACAATCATACCAACGTAGAGGCGCATTATCAGAGTACAGGACCGGAGTTGTGGAACCAGACAGGTGGCAAAATCACCCATTACCTTGCTACAGTTGGTACCGGTGGTACAATCTCCGGAGCAGGAAAATACCTCAAGGAGCAAAATCCTGACATCAAGGTGATCGGTGTAGATGCCGAGGGGTCAGTGCTGACCAAGTTCCACCAGACAGGCATCCTGGACAAGAGCGAAATACATTCCTATCAGCTTGAAGGCGTAGGTAAGAATATCATCCCGTCCAATGTAGAGTTTGACACGATCGACAGATTTGTCAAAGTCGATGACCGGAGCAGTGCTTTCCGTGCAAGACAACTGACCAAGAGCGAAGCGATATTTGTCGGTTACAGCAGTGGTGCGGTGATAGAGGCCCTGATGCGTATGCGCAGGGAATTTAAGCCTACTGATGTGGTGGTGCTCCTCTTTGCAGATCACGGCAGTAAATACATGAGTAAGATTTACAACAATGGCTGGATGCAGAAGCAGGGCTTCATCCGTAAGATCGCGGACTATGCGCCAAGCTACCAGATCCAACGTCGATTAGAACGCGTTTTTAATAAATACATCAAAAACTATGGAAATATTTGAAAGAATCCGCCATCAGCGTGGTCCTTTAGGTCAATATGCCCATTTGGGTGAGGGCTACTATATGTTCCCTGAATTAAAGGGGGAGATCGGTTCGCGCATGATGTTCAATGGCAAGGAAGTAGTCGTCTGGAGTATCAACAACTACCTTGGCCTGGCCAATCATCCTGAAGTCCGCAAGACTGATGCAGAGGCTGCAGCCCGCTGGGGCCTGGCCTATCCGATGGGTGCACGCCTGATGACCGGTGAGACATCACTTCATAAGGAACTGGAGCGAAAACTTGCTGCGCATGTATACAAACAAGCTGCGGCTGTGGTCAATTATGGATATCCGGGCGTTGTGAGTGCGATTGATGCTTTATTGACGAGAAGGGATGCTGTAGTCTATGATGCAGAGAGCCATGGCTGTATCATTGACGGAACGCGTCTCCATATCGGCGAGCGTTTCTCCTACAAGCACAATGATATAGACAGTGTCGAGCAGAATCTCGAACGTGCTAAAAAATATGCTGACGAAAAGGGCGGTGGAATACTGGTCGTCACTGAAGGTGTATTTGGTATGCGCGGTGATCAGGGTATCCTGAAAGAAATCGCTGCGCTCAAGAAAAAATACAACTTCAGGTTTTTTGTAGATGATGCCCATGGATTCGGAACCCTTGGTGAAGGTGGACGCGGAGCCGGTGTAGAGCAAGGATGCCAGGATGATATTGACATATACTTCTCTACGTTTGCCAAGTCATTTGCGTGCACCGGAGGCTTCCTCGCAGGTGATGCAGATATCATCCAATACCTGCAATATGCGATGAGATCTCAGATCCATGCCAAGAGCTTGCCTATGCCTATCGTGGAAGGCAATCTCAAGCGCCTGGAACTCATGATCAACCATCCTGAGTATAAAGAGCACCTGTGGCATATCGCCACCTCCATGCAGAAAGGGCTCAAGGAAAGAGGTTTTAATATCGGAGATACCAATACTGTAGTGACTCCTGTCTACCTAAATGGTACTCCTTTTGAGGCTACTCAATTGGTGCATGACATGCGTGAGTCTTATGGTGTATTCACTTCGATGATCATCTATCCGGTGATTCCGAAGGGGATGATCCTGCTGCGTATGATTCCTACGGCAGTGCATACGGATGCAGATGTCAAACAAACATTAGAAGCGTTTACTGCAGTGCAGGACAAACTGAAAGCCGGTGCATACCAGGATAAAGTATTGAATCCGGTGCTTCAATAATCTGCTTCACTGTTTTGCTTAAAAGGCCAAAGTGGCTGAAGAGGCTATAAGGGCTAAAGAGGCTGAAGAGGCAATAATAAAAAAGCCTGTGATTACTCACAGGCTTTTTTATTTGCTGAAGAGTAAACTCTTCATACTTCGACTCCGCTCAGCACACCGCTTTTCATTTTTCACTTTTCACTTTTCACTTTTAATGATGCCGTCTTCGATCAGCGCTTCCTTTATCCCTTGCTCCAGGGTGTATTGAGGTTTGAAGTCCAGTTCGCGGACCATCTTGGAATTGTCTACGCGCCAGTTTCGTGCAGTGATTTCCTTGATTTTATAAGGGCTGACATGGAGGGGCTTGCTTAACATGCGGGCGAGGAGAAGTCTCACGTTGGCTATGCCGAGTAAGAGACTTCGTGGGATTTTGACTTTAAGGGTTTTGACGCCCAGATGTTTGGTTAAATATTCATTGACCAATGAAGGGTCATAGTCATTGCCATCTGACACTACATAAATCTGACGGTGTACATTCTTGTCAACGGCATCCCATAGTGCACGGGCGAGATCCTTGACATAAACAAAACTCACAAGCTGGCCTTTGGGTCCAACACGGACAGAGAATCCCTTCTTTACAGCATCCAAAATCACATGGATAAACTTGGTATCCCTGGGGCCATAAACTGAAGTTGGCCTGAATATGATCCAGTCAAGTTCCGGATATGCCTTGATCCTCTTTTCCGCTTCAAACTTGCTTATACCATAGGGGGTGAACGGCTTGGGTATCGTTTCTTCATTAATGGATCCATGGTCACGGATCCTGGGTCCCAGGGCCTGCAGGCTGCTGATGAAGACAAACTTCTTAAATGCAGGCTGTGTCTCAAGCAAAGTCTTGATAAAAAAGTCTGTGAATTCAACATTCCCTTTATGGAACTCTTCAATTTTCTCAGGTCTCGTGACTCCGGCGCAATGAATCACATATTCGAATCCACCTGTCTCCTTTGCAAAATTCACCAGACGCTTATGGAGCAATTCCCGCTCGGAAAATTCGAGAAAAAAACCTTTGGTGGCATCATCCAGCAAGGCTTCTTCCTCTTCATTACGGAACCCGCCAAAAACTTCATATCCTCTCTTTAATCCTTCGACCTGTAAAAACCGGCCGATAAACCCGGCGGCCCCAGTAACCAGAACTCTTTTAGTTTCCATAGGGGGCAAAGATAAGTTAAATGAAGAGTGATGCTTCGACTTTCTATCGCGCATCCATGTGCTACAGCTCAGCAACCAAGTGAAGAATGAAAAATGCTGTGCTGAGGCTAAGGCGAAGCATGTTGCAAAGGTTGAGGCGAAGTTGGAAGAGCGCACATCAAGCGAGCAGATAAAGAAAAGGGTAATAACGCAATTTGGTCATTACCCTTCCTGAAAATTACCTTCTCTATTTGAGCATCAGTCAAAATTCTAGCGCCGATACCTGCATACTGCACTTACTTGGAAATCCTTTTCATTTGATCATCTTCACGCTAATGGCACCAGTTTCTCCAATGAGTTGCAGGATAAAACACCCTGGGATATTTATATCGCTCAAATCCAGCATTTGACGGTAATGGCCTGCATCCAGATGCTTATTTCTGACAAGGGTTTTAATAACCCTTCCCTGGATATCTAATACTTGAATGCTGATAGTTTCTTCCGTGGTCAATTGAAATTCTAATACCACCTGATCCACTACAGGGTTTGGATAGATCAATGCTTCCTGCATAGATGAAGAGAGATCAATGCTTCCCAGGCTCAGGTCATTGAGGTACCTGGCCAGCACTATACTTGAAAAACCATTATATGTACTGGTGCCTGCAAGGAGAATTTTATCGTCATCTTGTAAGGTTGCCTGAACTAATCTTTCGTCACCTCCGAGGTCTGTTTGAATAAAACCATGATTTCCAAATAATGGATCTGGTGTGCCGTTCTTGTCCAGTCGTATCAATCCAAGATCATTTTCACCATCTCCTATTGATCCGGTGAAAATAAATTTCCCATCTTTCTGCAGGAGTATATCAGCACCGGAATTGAAAAAGAAAAAATAGGCGTTTGAAACCGGCAAAGTCATTTTCCCGTCTACTCCAAAAGTTGGATCAGGCAAGCCATTTTCCTGGTATTTGCAGGAAAAAAAGAAAAGGCGGTTATCATACCCTATGCCACCAACAATGAATGTATTATCCTCCCGGATTCCCAGCGCAGTAGCGTTTTGATCCGCAGTTTCAAAAATGCATTTGAAATTTTCCCATTATCCCCAGAAACTCAAATGGGACTTCCATCAGGCAACAACCTGATCAGATTTAATTCATAGTTTATATCAACTGCAAGCAGTATCCTGCCATCTTTAAAAAAGTTTAATGGTAGGGGCATCCGAAATGTCTATACAATCAGTGAGCAAAGCAATACCGTCTGTCCCAAAAGCATTGTCCAACCCACCATTTTGGAGAAATTTTACAACAAATGGTGAAAGAGTCCATGTGTTTTGATCGACTTCTATTCTAATTATTCCTCCAATAAATATTTCCTTATGGTTAGTCGAGATGCAAGAGATCCATTGAATTTTAATATTTCCGAAATCTGTAATCACCTTGCCTGTGTCACCAAATAGTCCGTCTTTAGATCCGTCCGGATTCAGCCGTATCAGAAGAATTTTGTTGAAGCCACTATCCTGCAGGATTCCAGCCCTCAGGATCTTACCATCCTCCTGGTAAAGAGTCTTGTACTCCCCGTAGTTAAATTCAATTGGATCACTCAAAATTGTATAGCCCCCTTCAATAAATCCATGGTCTGGACTTCCATCCTGTTTGAATTGAAAGAGCAACATGCTTTTGTCAATACTTCCGGCAACTGCAATATTTCCATTGGGTTCAACGGCCATTGCCTGGGCTGTTACATGGTTATCCATGCCAAAATCAACGATGACCTTTCCTGCCGTTTCGATAGAACCAAAATCTGGATCAGGTGCGGCATCACTCAATCTTTTAGCCAGTACAAGGTCCGAGTCATATGCGACTTCACTTTTAGTGCCTGCGAGCAGAAGGCCTCCGTCATTACCATGCGCTACGAAAAGACATGTGCTATTATTACCAAAATTCAAAGTCAGCAGACCTCTTTCGCCGAATGCCTCATCCACATATCCATCTGCCTTGTACCTGAATAACATTGCAGCCCCATCATAAGCACCACATAATAAAAGCTTGTTATCCCCCTGGATCAATATGTCATTCACTGCTATGCGGGTGGAATCATATCCATTGTATCCGAATCCGGGGTCAGGCTGACCATCAGGAAAATACCTGTATACTAAGGGAAGTCCATATTGAGCATATCCATATTCACTAAATCCTGTCAATTTTGCACAAAGGAGAAGAATATTTCCATCATGTGTAACCATGAGTTTATGCGCCGTTGCCGATAGGCTTAAATTACTACTTGTTGCGAAACTACTATCAATTTCCCCTTGACTAGTATAGCGGACCATGAATAGGGAGTCTGGCGATCCATGGGTAGTGTTGAGGTTCTGTGAGAGAGCCAGGATCTTATGATCCTCCTGAACTACAAGAAATTGAATTTGTCCTCTGTCCGCTCCAAGTACGACACCATTTTCCCCAAACGTAGTATCAACGATACCGTCATGTAAATAGCGGATAATTACGGAAGAACCGTTAAATACCCACCAATTAAAAGTTCCACTTCGCCCGCCTACGAGCAGTGTGCCATCTTCCTGTTCAAAAACTGTATTGCAATACTCTGTCTTACCAAGATCAGTTTTTACAATCCCCATGCTTCCAAATGAAATATCAAGCTGTCCATCAGGAAGAAGACGTGCAAGAATAAAGTCATCTCCTTGCAGGACTAACACAATTTTAAGATCGGATTGAATATAGAAACTTTGAATGGCGTAGGTATCATCTAGTGAAGTATGACCCGGAAAGATTTTGCCGTCTGGGCCAAAGCTAAAGTCCGGCATCCCATCCGGCAGGAACTGTTGAATTACAAATGCAATTGAATCCAGATAGGTTTCAAATCCATACAAACGAAATTTTCCATCCGGAAGCGCCCTGTATTCAACTGCCCTATTTAGGTCTGTGAATATCATTCCGCCAGATCCAAAAGTAATGTCCGGTTTTCCGTCTGGAAGATATTGCAGGATCATGTATTGATTTTCACCCTTGTGCCCATAATATCCGCCAAGACGAACCTTCCCATCCGGGAGCAAACTCAATCCAGCAACATCTACGGCACCACCGCCAAAATCAGTAATAACTGTTCCCTCTGCTCCAAAGGAAGGATCCAAAGTACCATCTTGTCCGGTAATGTTGGATGCATAGAGGAACATGCCCAACCACAACGATAAAAGAACAGCATTTTTCATAAAAAGAAATTATAATGAAGAATCTATTGTGTTTACATCATTTGGATACACTTCTACCATGATTTTCATAATGGTATTGATGCACTACCAGTCCCTCCCGTTGATCTCTCCAGTTATTTAAAACAACTGCATTCGATTAGATCAAGGGGCTATCAAACCAAATCTCAGCACTACCTGGCGACCACTATTTTTCTTGATTGAATACCCTGCGGGGTTTGAATCTGAACCACATAAACCCCCTCCGCGAAACCAGTTGTATTGATCTCAATCTCCTTTGCGTTGGAGCCTGATGCCACATAAATTCCTTTCCCGGTAATATCCGTGATGATCACTTTCACATTTTCAACATTGTCCTGGAAAGTAAGATAAAGGCTTCCGGAAGTTGGATTGGGGTATGCCATCAGATTCGCCTGAGAGCCCAGATCCTCTGTCGCAACGGTTGTGCAGGTAAAAATCCTAATGACATCACGAAGCTGAATCATATCTCCTATTATAGTACCGCCGCCTGCAATGAAAATCTGATTTCCAGCCGAAATGGTTGAATGACCAAACAAATTGTAAGGCAGATGCTCTACTGACCATTCGCCTGTGGCATCATCATAAACGTCAATAACATCAAAATCGCCTATAATCTGATAAGTAGCCGGACTAACCTTCATACCTCCTATAAAGTAGGCTTTGTTGCAAACGGTGGCCGCACCGGCCGAAACCCTTGCCACTGAAATGGAATCAATAGACCATGTCTTAGAAACATTGTCATAAATATCCACCCGATTGCTTAGTGTGCCATCGGCATATTCGCCACCTGCAAAGAATACTTTATCCCCAATGGTGGTAGCAGCAATTCCAAACCTTGGAATAGAAAGCCTGGCCATACTCCAAGAGCCTGTGCTGAAGTTGTAGATATCAACCTTCTCTGAAGCCGCTTTGGTTGAAAACAACAACCCTCCGGCAAAAAGGGCTATATCACCAACGACAGCTGAGCCCATAGCAGCTCTGGCCTCAGAAAGAAAGGCAGTAGTCCATTCCCTTGTGTCGGAATTATAAATATCTACCACATCACTTTCCGTGCCCAATGAAAGATCTCCACCACCGGCAAACAGGACTTTATTGCCTTTGCTAACTGCACTCAGGTTGAATCCGGCTTGTGATAATTGTGCAAGAGACCATTCGTGAGTGGACATATCAAACATATCGACAGTATTAAACGCCGAGCTAAAATTATCCATCCCACCTGCAAAGAAAATCAAGTTGCCATTGCTTACGGCAGCAGGAAAATTCCTGGCTACAGCCAGATTGCCATAAATCCAATCTTTTGTATTGATATCATATATTTCCACCATGTCGGTCACTCCTTCAGACGTAAGTCCGCCACCAAAAAAAACTTTTGATCCCACCTGCGCCGAGCCTATTCCCATTTTCCAGGTAGTTAAATCTACTGTGGTCCAGCCATCCTGACCGAAGGCCGAGAAAATGGCTAGGAGAAAAAACACGATTAATGCATTTATATTTTTCATGATCCGAATCTTTTTATTAATGAATCAAACCCATATCCACAATCCCTAATTCACATGTAAAAAATATTCTTTTCTCATGGGAATTCCACTGATATGCCTTATGTTTTCCTATGATATTGGTCATTGGAAATGCCAGATAACTATCTGATTTTAGGAGTTTCAATGATGTTTAAAAACGGCTTGAAAAGCCACGGGAAATCCCAACAAAACAGCGTCTTATAGTTTTATTTTTGTTTAAAAAGCGGGTTTCCTTTGTTATCAGCCATACCTTACCTTTAAGCCTTATGAATGAAGATCTGCAATCCTTTCAGGAATCCATAAAAACCGGTTTGCCTGCTACCCTGCCTGAATACTACGGGAGAGATACGACGATGCAACATGCCCCTGTACGCAGCATCAGCAGCCTGAGCATTGAAGAGCGTAGGCTGGCATTGGCCAATGCCCTGAGGTACTTTCCGGAATCTCTCCATACCCTCCTGGCCCCTGAGTTTGCTGAGGAGCTGGTACACTTTGGACGAATCTATATGTACCGGTTCAGGCCCTCCTACCCTATGCATTCGAGGCCGATCGACCATTATCCGGCCAGATGCAGACAAGCCGCTGCAATCATGCTGATGATCCAAAACAATCTGGATCCCCTGGTCGCCAAGTATCCTCATGAGTTGATCACCTATGGTGGCAATGGTGCAGTCTTCCAAAACTGGGCACAATACCTCCTGACCATGAAATACCTCAGCGAGATGACGGAGGAGCAAACGTTGGTGATGTACTCAGGCCATCCCCTGGGGCTGTTTCCATCGAGCTCTTATGCTCCCAGAGTAGTCGTGACCAATGGTATGATGATTCCCAATTACAGTTCGAAGGAGGATTGGAACAAATACAACGCGATGGGCGTCACCCAATATGGCCAGATGACGGCAGGATCGTTTATGTACATCGGCCCTCAGGGCATCGTCCATGGGACCACCATCACCCTGCTCAATGCAGGCCGACTCAAAGGGCTTGGCACCAATAACCTAAAGGGGAAGGCCTTTGTGACTTCCGGCCTTGGTGGCATGTCCGGAGCACAGGCAAGGGCACTACTGGTCACTGGTGCTACAGGGATCATCGCTGAAGTAGATAAAGATGCGATACACCAGCGTATAGCAGATCATTATATACGGCAGGAGGATGTATTCACTGACCTCGATGCCATGCTCACCCAGTTTACCGAAGCCAAGGCTGCGGAAGAGGCCAGGTGCTTTGTGTACCAGGGCAACATCGTGGATGTCTGGGAAAGACTGGTATTCAGGCATATTCAAATCGAACTGGGTTCAGACCAAACCTCATGTCACAATATTGATCATCTGGGATACTGCCCGGTGGAATGCACCTTTGAAGAAGCCAAGGTATTGCTGGATGATGACAAAGAAGGATTTGATCATGCCGTCAAGCGGTCATTGCGTCGTCATGTGGATGCGATCAATGTCATGTGCAGCCGCGGCATGTACTTCTGGGATTATGGCAATGCATTTTTGTTTGAAGCCGCTAAGGCCGGCGCAGACATCATGGATCCGCACCAGCCTTCCGGTTTTAAATACCCTTCCTATGTAGAGGATATCATGGGGCCAATGTGCTTTGACTATGGATTTGGTCCGTTCCGTTGGATCTGCACTTCCGGTGACAATGCTGACCTAAAGACTACTGACGTCATTGCGGGTGAAGCGATCAGGGATATGCTCAGGACCTGTCCGGATGAAATCAAGAGCCAGTGGGAGGACAATCTCCATTGGATAGAAACGGCGGGAACCAATATACCTGCCGTAGGAAGCAAATCGAGAATTCTCTATGCAGATGCTGAGGGCAGGATCGTCATTGCCAAGCGCTTTAACCAGGCAATCAGGGATGGGAAACTAAACGCGCCTGTCGTATTGGGGAGAGACCATCATGATGTTAGTGGTACCGATAGCCCATGGCGTGAAACAGCAAATATCTATGACGGATCTAAATTTACTGCCGATATGGCTATCCACAATGTGATCGGAGATGCTATGCGTGGAGCTACTTGGGTTAGCATCCACAATGGTGGCGGGACCGGATGGGGTGAAGCGATCAATGGTGGGTTTGGATTGGTCCTGGATGGCAGTGAAGCGAGTGATCAGGCATTGCAATCCATGCTGCACTGGGATGTCAACAATGGTATCGCCAGAAGGGCCTGGGCCAGGAATCCACATGCCGTATTTACAGCAAAGGAAGCAATGAAGAAGGAGGACAGGCTGGAAATCACTCTACCAAATCTGGTAGATGCGCATATACTCAAAAAGTATTTTGAGGTTTAGGCTGTGTAAGAGGGTAAGACAGTGAGACAGCAAGAAGTGTGGGAGTGGGGATGAGACGTGAGACGCGGTTGGTGAGCTGCGCCGTGCTGAGCGGAGTCGAAGTATAGCACATGGTTGCGCGAAAGGAGGTCGAACCATGAGACGTGAGACGTGAGTGGGTGTGATGCTAGCGAAGTAAGGTTACATCGCCATGTACATTTCGCGTACTGCCGTCGGCCATAGTGAAGGTGATGAGGTAGACATAAATACCTGTGAGGGCCTGGCCATGGGGTGTTTCTCCATCCCAAAGTATAACTGATTCATCGGACATCAGGGATGCACTGTGTGCGATGATTCCTCCCCATCTGTCAAAGATCAGGACTTCGTCAATGGAAGCTATATTGAGTGGATCAGTGGTCACGGAAAAGTAATCATTGACCTGATCCCCATTGGGTGAAAAGACATTGGGCACATACAATACAGGAGTGCGGTCTACCCTGATGGTTATAGAATCTGTATCTGTGCAGCCATCTTCGGTCATGGCCTCTATGACATACGTCTGATCGTTCAGTGGAGTGACGTATGTACTGAGGCATACAGGACAACCTACGCCTGTCACAGGTGTCCATGTAGCAGATGAAACAGGAAGATTGCTCTGTGTAGTCAGCAGAATAGAGTGTCCAAGGACAATCGTAGTATCTTCATTGGTCTTGATATCGAGTGGAGGGCCATCTTCTACAATCACCACTTCCTCGTCAAAACAACCATACTCATTTTCAATCCTTGCGGTATAGGTGCCTGCCGGAACGTGGATCAATGTATTGGGGGCAGGAATGATACTATCGTTTATGATAAAGATAAACGGGGGCCGTGTACCGGAAATCGATGCGAGGAAAACTGAACCATCATCAGCGCCTTCGCATGAGGTGGGCCTGGTTTCGAAATCAGCGATAATAGGTGGATCCGGAAACACGACAAGATCGAGTGTGACCAGGCTGTCGCACCCGTTGGAGGCCGTAAATAACTGCTGATAGATTCCTGTCTCTCCATATTCGATTCCGCCAAGTTCAACTGTCATGCCTTCGCACAAAGTATCCCTGATGATAAATTCTACCGGGACAATTTCCACCAGAATTGCATCAGATACTATACGGCATTTGGGGTTATCGATACTTGAGATCGTATTACTATAGAGGTACCTGAAATAATACGTCCCTGCAGCCAGTTGTTGTATCTGATGTGTACGCTCAGTAGCTCCTGGAATATCAGTCCAAAATTGTCCACCTTCGACGATGACCTGCCACTGCAACACTCCAGTGTCTGCGTCTATGTGGGCGGTGAGCAATGGGTAAAGTGAATTTTCACAGATCCTGCCGGCCGGTTCTATTGAAACAGAGGAGTTGGGCCCGCAGGCATTGAAACTGATATTGTCCAATGCAAGATCATTGCCGGTTCCGCCGGGAGCATTATTTTTCAATGTCAGTTTCACAGAAGACTGACCTGGTCCGGTTGTAAATGTAAATCCATAGGTATGCCAGAATTCGTCCTGTGGAATTGGTCCTGAAGAATAGGACACGACGTCATCAATCAGAAAACTCACATTAGGGAGGATGTGACCAGTAGTGTTCTTGCGTATTAGATTGATGACATCTGCAGTAAATTCATATACGGTATTCTCACACAAGTCGTCGATGATCTGTTCGTAAAATATGCCTGGCGCAAAGGAGGCATTGACGACCATCATATATCCTTTCGGGTCGACATCATTGTCACCTATGCGCAACCAGGTGGGATAGACAAAAGACCAGGCATTGATATTGTTGGTCAGGACGTACTCGCCGTCGTCGGGTGGAACGGAGGTGGTGTATTGGAAACCGGGAGCCAGGCCTGGATCCATTTGAACCACTGTCTGCGAGCCGGAGCCGAAATCGCCTGCTGTAAAGATATTGTCCCCCAGGTTGCCACCGCAGAAACCGGTCTGGGCTATACTATACACTGATTGCCCGGCTAAGAAAACCAAAACAAAAAGACGGGTTGTCCAACCCTTGTTATCTCCCGGAGCACACATTGGTCTGCAATTTACGCAAGGGACAGCTAAGACTACGGATATTAAGGATTATCCGGTTACTTTGGCGGAAAAATTGCAAATGTGATGGTCAGATACCAGGTGGAAACCGAAATTAACAAGCCTATAGACCACGTCATCCGGGTGTTTGCTGACAGGGCACTGCTGCCTAAGTGGCAACCCGGGATCCTGAGCAGTGAGCAGATCGAAAGCTATCCCTATCCGAAATATAAGTTGATGATGGCCTTTGGGAAGAGGAAGATGCCCATGATTGAGACCGTCCTTCGCAATGAATTGCCCGGGCACTTTGATGGCACCTATGAGATGAAAGGAATCTTCAACCGGGTGCAAAATAGCTTTGAAGCTATGGGGCCGGGTACTACCCGATGGAAATGTACTTCTGAATTCAGGTTTAGCGGATTGATGCGCATAATCGCTTTCTTTATGAAGGGGGATTTTAAAAAGCAGTCGGAAGTGATCATGCGGAATTTCAAAAAATTCGCAGAAACCTATAAGGAAACAGGAAGCAGGAGATAGGAGGCAGGAATTAGGAGTTAGGAAATAGGAGTTAGGAGGCAGGGGGCAAGGAGCAAGGAGCATGCTTCGACCTGCTTACCCGCATCCTTGCGCGGCAACTCAGCAACCGGAGCAAAGTGAAGTGATTACGTGTAGCCAGGAGGCTACTGACACAGATAGCGACCATAGCACAGATTTTTTTTGTTAGTGCAGTTCGCAGCCAGAGTCTACGAACAACGTGGAAGGCTAAAAGGGGGTAAAACCCTTGTCAAACCTGACTCCTAACTCCTATCTCCTGATTCCTAATAATTCGATTAACTAATGGTTAACAGGGATTTATGGGGCGGATGTTTTGCCGAATAAAGAATGTACCTACTTTTGACATCGATAATTCGATTCAAAGTCACCATTCAATTATTGTCCTGATATGAAACAATTACTTGGTATCCTTGCCATTGCCTTTTTGGCCTCTTTTCAACTGGCTGCTCAAGACGCAGTTGAGCCACAGCCTAATCCTAACTCTAAAGCAGTATTTGCGCTTGAGTCTGATGTTGTCGATTACGGCACCATTGACCAGGGTGGCGAGCCGCTTCGTCTTGCGAAATTCAAGAATACAGGTACTGAGCCTCTGATCATATCAGGTGCAAAAGGTAGCTGTGGTTGCACAGTGCCTAACTGGCCAAAAGAGCCAATCATGCCAGGCGAATCTTCAGTCATTGAGATCCGTTATGACACAAAGCGTGTTGGTGCAATCAACAAGACTGTTACAGTAACTTCTAACGACCCAGCCGGCAAGCACGTGATCCGTGTCATCGGTACGATCAACGCAGTTGCACAAGAAGAAGGTGTCCCAACTAACAACGAGACTATCTTCAAGAAGCCTAACTAATCTTTAGTTAGCCTGAACTTACCGCCCGGGTAGTTTTACTATCCGGGCTTTTTATTTTAGGGCGCCTCTAATAACCCCGTAGCGATTAAATAGCCGATGGGATTGTCAGTGCATCGTAAGAATTTATTATATAAAAATGTTAGTTATTAGAAGCGCCCTTAACTTAGCCTTCCCATTGATGGACTTCAAAACAACGGAAGATGCTTGTACTCCTCTCCCCTTCTAAGAACCTCCACAATGTGCCGATGGCCAGTCCTCGTCACAGCCTGCCCCGTATGCCTGAAGAATCCCTTCAGCTCATCACCGCACTCCGGAAACTAAAACCGGCTGCCCTGCATGAACTCATGGACATCAATGATCAATTGTCCAGATTAAACTATAATCGCTTCCAGGCCTATACGTGGCCACATACGGCAGACAATGCCACTGCGGCTATCTATACCTTCAGAGGAGAGGTTTACCAGGGCTTTGATGCCAATACCATGACAAAGGCGCAAGCGGAACAGGCAGATAAGTATGTGCGGATCCTTTCCGGCTTGTATGGTGTATTACGACCCCTTGACCTCATACAACCCTACAGGCTTGAGATGAGTACTGAATTGAAGACCGGAAAAGCAAAAAACCTGTACCAATACTGGGGACATAAAATCACGGATCTGCTCAACGCAGATATTGAGGCCACCAAATCTAAAGAAGTCATCAACCTGGCTTCGCAGGAATATATGGCTGCTGTCCAGGTAGCCGATCTGAAAGCACCAGTGATTGATATCCAGTTTCTTGAAGACAGGAATGGTAAGTTGCAGTTCCTTTCCTACAATGCCAAACGCTCGCGTGGATGGATGGCCCGCTACATCGTGGATCACAAAATCAAGAAGAGCGGTGAGCTGAAGGGGTTTGATGTGCAGGGGTATTCTTATAGTGAAGAATTATCTGAGCCAAGAAAGATGGTGTTTGTCCGCTAAATTTATTTAGCTTTTGGGCATGAAACAATTTCTGATCCCGGCTCTGTTGTTTTCCGGCTGGATGGCTATACTCAATACCGATATCCCTGCCAAGGGGAATTTCCTTCCTGCATTGGGCCGTTTTATGAGTCCTTTTCAGGGGATCTGGCAGAGTGTGGTTGCTGAAGAGACCTCTTTTGACCTTATGGGAGGTACGAAGGGAGAAGTCAGGATACTCTTTGATGAAAGAGATATACCTCACATCTATGCCCAAAGCCTTGAAGATGCACTCTATGCTCAAGGCTACCTTCATGCAGCGAACCGATTGTTTGCGATGGATATCTCTACCCGATCCGCGGCTGGAAGGCTATCCGAATTGATCGGCCCAAAAACGCTTGCTATAGATCGCAAGCAACGCGAACGTGGATTTGAGTCGTCTGCCATCCAAAAGGCGAAAAACTGGGAAAACTTTGAAGGCAACAAGGCGCTCATCGATGCATACACCAATGGCGTCAATGCATACATCAGTTCCATTGATTACAAGCACTGGCCAATGGAGTACAAGATTCTTTCTCACGAGCCGGTGAAATGGACTAGTGTCCATACTGCCCTTGCATTCACTAACCTTGCCATCGCGCTTTGCCTGGGGGAAGATGATCTGGAATACTCTACTGCAAAAGCAAAATTGTCACCAGATGATTATGCATTCCTTTTCCCTGAGCATAATCCT
Organism: Candidatus Opimibacter iunctus; assembly: GCA_016716665.1. GTDB lineage: Bacteria > Bacteroidota > Bacteroidia > Chitinophagales > Saprospiraceae > Opimibacter > Opimibacter iunctus. Next base: position 219,693 of record JADJVH010000001.1, read on the forward strand.
AAAGAAAGTCCGGTCATCCCTGCTGAAAAGAAATGGGATTTTAAATCAAACAATGCGCCTAAAAACGAAACAGATAAATCACTCCCCGTGATGCAGGGCAGTGCAGATGACAGTCGCCAGGATGACCTCAATGGAAGTAACAACTGGGCAGTCGCTCCGTCAAAGACGGCGCATGGTTTTGCGATGCTGGCCAATGATCCGCATCTCAACCTTGCACTTCCCAATATCTGGTATGAAATGGAAATCCATACGCCTGAGATGTCTGTGCATGGTGTATCCATGCCAGGGTTGCCCTTCATCCTGATCGGATTCAATGATTCGATTGCATGGGGTTCAACAAACAGCGGGCAGGATGTTCTCGACTGGTATCAGATCACCTGGCAGGATAGCAGCAGACGTGCCTACAAGCTGGATGGGAAATATGTTGAAGCCACACTGCGCCCTGAAGAGATCAAAGTGCGTGGCCAACAATCCGAGATCGATACGATCCGCTATACCCATTGGGGTCCGGTCACTCACACTGATGAGCATAAAGACATGGCCATGAAATGGATTGGTCATCAAAAGGCCACCTCCAATGATCTCGATTACCTGAAGAAAATCAATAAGGCAGCCAATGTCAATGACTACCGAGATGCTGTAGCTTCATTCCAGTATCCGGCACAGAATAAAATATTTGCATCCAATCAAGGTGATATCGCTATCAGTGTAGCAGGTGTAATGCCTCTTCGTCCTCCAGGCAATGGAGAAACATTAACTAGCGGTGAAACCACCGCCAATGACTGGCAAGGGTATATCCCATTTGACCAGGCGCCATACATCATCAATCCATCAAGAGGATATGTGAGTTCTGCTAACCAGGCACCTGCTGCACCTGATTATCCATATCCCTTGATAGGCGCCAGGACCTTTGAAGATTACAGGGGACGCATAGTCAATATGGTCTTAGACACAAGCAGCGGCATGACACCAGCTGATATGGAAGCATTGCAGCAAAACAATTACAGCTTGCATGCTGCAGAGTTACTCCCGATGCTACTTTCGGCGCTTGACAGCGCTCATTGTCTTTCTGGAAAAGCCCTGGCCATGGCTGCTCAATTATCCAGGTGGAATTATCAATTTGACCAGGACAGCCTTTCTCCGATATACTTTGACCTGTGGTACAAAGAATTTGAAACCATGACCTGGGATGAACTTGATAATATGGGAGTGATGCAACCGGAAGAATGGCGCCTTGTAGAAATAGCACGTGATCATCCGGACAATAAATATTTTGACCGTCTCACCACCCTTGATATAAAAGAAACGATGCCGGATATTGCATGTGCTTCATTTACTAAAATGGTCAATGCCTTCATCGATCTGCCTGATGAACAGGAGAAAAACTGGGGTGCCTACAAGCAGTCTAACATTCCTCACCTGGCGAGGTTTCCGCATTTCGGTGTGGATTTTATTCCGACCTCAGGTGGCAGGCACATCGTCAATGCGATGAACAAAACACATGGGCCCTCCTGGCGCATGGTCGTTGAATTATCAAAGCCAACAAAGGCATGGGTGAACTATCCCGGCGGGCAATCCGGCAATCCGGCGAGTCCGCATTACCATGACATGCTGGACCACTACTTTGAAGGCAAATACTATGAAGTCACTATTCAAAAGGACCCTGCGTCATGGGTACCTGTCAGACAAATCAAGATCACTCCACAATGAAAAATAAAGCGCTGATATCTTTCCTGATCATGTTGGTTGGTTCATTCCTGTCCGGCTATTTCGGACCGTGGTGGGCACCTGCTGCTTTTATCGTCATCGCAACAGCACTAGCCGGGTTACCCGTCAGGCAGGCGATGGGCATTGGTGCACTGGCATCAGGTATGGTGTACCTCTTCATGGCCAGTTGGATGAACACCCTGGACAATGCAGAGATCATCCGTAAGACAGGTTTGCTGCTGGGTGGGTTATCTCCGGTCATGATGATCGCAGTGACTACGTTGATTGGCGCAGTCACCGGACTACTATCCGGCTGGCTGGGCAGTGCTCTTGGCGCTATCCTGACCAGTAAAAAGGATTAACCGATTTTTACCTTTGTTGATCGGTGATCTGATGTGCCTTGGTCGTATTAATCTGAAGATGGAAATTAAAGCACTTAAAAATATGTTAGCAGGTGATCGGTGATCGGTGATCGGTGATCGGTATTTAACTTCTCCATAAAGGCTGTAAAAGCATTAAAACCAACTTGTAACATGATGATTGACCCACGATCTGTTGATACCCATCCGGATGAGCGGACAGAAGCTGAATACCGCGAGGCTGAGAAACGGTTGAAGAAGATAAAGAGCTTCTATAAAAACCTGGCGAATTGGGCTGGTGTCAGTCTCTTTATGCTCGCCCTTGACTATTTCCTGAGTGGTGGTATTTCCTGGTCAAAATATCCTGTTTTCTTCTGGGGTATTTCCCTGGTTATAGATGTCTTCCAGGTCATTCGGCTGCAACGAATGGATAAGTCCTGGGAGGATCGCCAGATGAGGAGATTTACCGGGAGAACCATAAGCAGGTCGAACAGTGATAACCCAGAGGATTATAGTGAGGAGTTGCTCAACAAGAAGGAAAGACAGATGGATGATCTGAAGGAATACCGGACGGCCGGGAAGCCTTGGAATGATAAAGATCTTGTTTGAACCATCTCGCCAAAACGGCGAAAGAGGCTGAAGAGGCAAAAGAGGCTAAATGGCAGAGAGCATAGAGCATAGAGCAGAGGGATGTGAGGTGTGTTTGGAGTGTGAGGAAGGAGGCTGAAGGGCAGAGGGCATAGCGCAGAGTGCAGAGGGATGTGAGGGCATGTGTTTGGGGTGCAAGAAAAGAAACGGAAGTGACTATTTATCGCGGTGAGGAATTTTGCTCACAACAAAGAGTCGTTGAATGGCATACTTGCCGCCGCCATGAGAGGCAATCATGAGGAGACCGCCGGCAATGGCGATGTTTTTCATAAAGAGGATGGCATGCAGGCGTTGTAATTCGATCGGATCATTCCAGAAAGAATAGACGATGAAGGTGACTGGGAGCCAGTACAGCAACAACAACCACACACCGAATCTTATCCGATATCCAATAAGTAACATGATGGCTCCAACTACAAGGAGCACGATTGAGGTATACAACAGGAAATCAGGCCTCCAGGTGATACCATACTCGGCCATGGTCAACTTGGTCTTTTCGGCAAACATGATGGAGTCGGTAGCTTCAAATATAAATATCGCGCTGATGAGTATACGTCCGAGGAGATCGAAGATGTGATTCATGTTTTAACGATTGATTTTAGTTTGCTTCAATATGCATTTTCACTGCCCTTGCAATATACTGGCCATCCATAGCTGCAGAAAGGATACCTCCTGCATAGCCTGCACCCTCTCCGCAAGGAAAGAGTCCCTGCACTTCCACATGCATACCTGTGGAGGCATCACGCGGCACCCTGACCGGGCTTGATGTACGGCTTTCTGTGGCGACTACTACAGCATCCTTGTCAATATACCCATTCATCTTGTGATCAAAGCCACGAATACCATAGACAAGCCTCTCATAAATCCATGAAGGCAAGAGTTCATGCAGCGGGGAAGAAATCAATCCTGGGATATAACTGCTCGGTGGAATATCCGACGAAATTTTTTTAGCTAAAAAATCCGTGAGCCGCTGGGCGGGGGCTGCCTGAGAGCCATCACTTGCAGCAAACATCTTTTGCTCTACTTCCTTTTGAAATGCAACGCCCATCAGGTCACCTGCATCTTTGTATGCCTGCATATCCTCGAGTTCGACTGCTGTCACTACGCCAGAATTTGCATACGGGCTATCCCGCCTGGAAAGGGACATCCCATTGATGACAATTTCACCGGGCGCGGTAGCGGCAGGTACGATCAATCCTCCCGGGCACATACAGAACGAAAATACACCACGGTTGCCCGCCTGTGCATTGAGTGCATAGCTTGCTGCAGGGAGATGCGGACCTCGCGGCGTGATACCATATTGACACAGGTCAACAAACGACTGGGAATGCTCTATCCTGACGCCCAGCGCAAATGGCTTGGGTTCGATCAATATCTTATGGTCAAGCAACAACTGAAAAATATCCCTTGCGCTATGTCCTGTCGCGAGTATCACATGATCGGCTTCGATACGCTCCTTCCCATTGACTTCAATACCGGTTATCGCACGAGGTCCTGTCCCCTTGAGCAGGAGCCCAGTGACATGCGTGTTGAACATCACTATCCCTCCGTGCTCCTCTATCGTCTTGCGCATCGTTGCAATGATGCCAGGCAGTTTGTTCGAACCAATGTGGGGATGGGCATCCACCAGGATTTCCGGATTGGCTCCGCATTCAACCAGTATCCGTAATACACGGTCTATATTGCCGCGTTTGCCAGAGCGGGTGTAGAGTTTACCATCTGAATATGTGCCTGCACCTCCTTCGCCGAAACAATAATTAGAATGTGGATTGACGATCCCATCCTGCTGTATGGCCTTGAGGTCTTTGCGCCTGGACTGAACATCTTTACCTCTGTCAATAACTACCGGACAAAGTCCTTCCCTGATGCATTCAAGTGCCGCAAAATATCCTGCAGGACCGGCACCGATGATGTGCACTTTCCTCGCATTGGATACATCCGGAAGTTGATCGAGTTCAACAGGTATAGCTGGCAATGGCTCGCTGTCAGTCACCATAGCGCGCACCAAATACACAGGTGGCCTGAAGCGGGCATCCAGTGAACGCCGTAAGACCCTGAAATCTTTTGTCCTTGAAGGGACGATTTTAGCAGCCCTGGCAAGGTCCTCTTTCAGGAGGGCCGGATCTTCATAATCTTCAGGAGCAATCCTGATCTCTACCTCACGCATCAGTATATCCAGGATTCAGGATTGATAGAAGTTCGTGCTTCGTTGAGCAATTTTTGCAAGCTATCCTGATCGCAGGATGATCGTATGGCGACCCTGATGAGTGAGCCGCCTTTTATTTGTTCGGCCGTATAACCAAGCCCGGTGAGTCTGTCAACCATCCTGGTGACATTAGCTGCATCAGAAAATGCACCCACGACCACATAGCAAGGAGATGAACTCGTTGAGGGAGTTTCACCCACCGGAGTTTGCTGATTAGGCTGGTTTTCATTTGTCACCGGAACTTCCCCCGTTGTAATATTACTTGTATCAACAGGTGTTGGTACTTCGTTGATCGTGGTATTGGATAATGTATCCGGGTAGTTTTGCTTCAGGTCATTAAGCCTGTGCCTGTCACTTAGGATATCCCAAGCCAGGTATGCGCATAACACAGCAATCAGTACAAGCGCAGAAGTGAGGATGATCCACCAAAGCCTGGAGGTGGTCTCATCAATCCTTTCCTGGTGCCCCATTGCCTCCTCAGCACTGACCTGGTGGTGATCGTCTTTTGGTATTTCTAGTTCCTGGGTGCTATCTACAGCAGGAGCTATAACCGGACTTGTGAAAACAGGAGGGTTGTATGGCTCTGTGTAGGTGGGTGGAGTATAAGCAGTAACCGGATTAATGTCTTCAACAGGTGCTTTGAGGTCAAGAATTTCGAGCCCGCTGAAGGATAAATTGAATGCGTCCCAATCGGGGGTAAACCGGATATTGCCAAGTGCTGTCCTGGAGAAGGTCCCGAATTTTTCAATCGGGTACATTTCGTCATTTTCGGTATGCTGGCGAACTCTCCGGACGAACTCCTCGATAGCATCCTCAGGGGATCCAAGCGCTGTCCCTGAGACATATCTGATGTATGCAGCGAGGGTTTCGCTTGGCTTTTCCTGATCGTCACTGAACCCAGGCTCTACGTAAGGAGGTTTGATGCGAAACTCGGGCATTTCTATCAACGCCGGATGAAAGATGGCTTCAAATCGCCCCAGGCCGTCTACATAGACAGAAGGAACCTGCTGGAGCAGGTCTAGGATATAATATGGGACTTTATCTGAAAGCACGGCACAATTTAACGAATTCGGAGGGTGTCGAGTTAATGGGATTCCAGAAATGAGGATTATACCTGTAGCCTGGAGGCTACTCCCTTTGATTTTTACCCAGGCACAGGCTTATGATTTTACAGTTCGCAGCCAATTGCCTACGCGGAAAAGCTTTGGCAATCAAGGAGGCTACGAACAACGGGCCGCACAGATTTCGCACGGAGAGCGTGGAGGGTTCGCACGGAGGGTGATTGATACCTGCAGCCAGAATGCCTTCGCATTAGTTAAGCAAACTTGCCTAATAGGACAGCCCTTACCTCCAAATGCTTCGGCATCCAAGGGAGGCTACTCGACCCTATGCCAACTGCTCACTGCTAACTGCCTACTAAGGTTTCCCTGGCTTGCGCTTGCGGCGAGTCTTGAAGAGTTCGGCTACTTCCTTTTCTTTCATGAATCCCCATTCCGGAAACTTATCCATCACGAAGTGCTTGACATCCTGGTAGTGGGCGCTGCGCTTGTCCGTAAAACTCTTGAGGCATTTGTTGACAAATGCCATGAGTAGATCGCGGAGGCGGATATTGAACTCCTGGTTGGCAAAGATTTCCATGTAGAGTTTCATAAACCTGGCGATGCTCTCATCCCTTACAGCATCTTCTTCAGACTTCTTGTGCTCTGAGCCTGTAAGGACTTTGTAATCTTCAACAGGGAGATTAGCGATCAGCTTTTCGAAATGGCCGTAAATCGTATGCCTGAGTGATTCGTTGATATTGGAAAGGCCTTCATGGTTTTCGTAGAACACCCTGGTGGCTTCGATTGCGTCTTCATGAATATATCCCTTCTGGTGGATGACTTCGATGAGGGAAGAATATCTCATCAGGTCATCCTGCAGTGAAGGATCAAGTAATTTCTGGACATTGAGATCTGAATCCTTATCAAGCTTCAGTCCCTTCTCTTCAATCTCGAGGAGATACTTGAAATACATTTCATTGCAGTCAGGGATATTGGTCCTGGCATGGTTGATGGTGGCTTTGATCCAGTCTTCATGACCATCATGAGGGAAATACCTGCTAAAGAGGATAAGCATCTTCAGGTATTCCTCTTCCTTCTTAAATGCTTCGTTGTTTAGAAACTCCTTGATACTTGGAAGGAGGCTCAGGTTATTTTTTGAAAATTTAATCCTGTATTGAATAAATTTTTCGAGCGACGAAAAGAGGGTCTTTAACTCCCCTATAGTCTTTGGAAAATCCGCTGAATGATAATTGTGGTGGGTAAACTGGCGATAGTAGCCGTCATATGCAGCCTTGCGGGCTGAAAGTACACGGAACTTATCATTGATCATAGACTCATAGAAGTGCTTGATCTTCTTATTCTCCACCTGATTGATGAGGTTACTCACCCAGATTTCGCTGGAAAGTGAAAACCCGATCTGGCAGCTTTGGCCGATCTTATTCTTGATCCATTCAAAATTGGAAGAGTTGGCAAGTGCCAGTAATACTTCCTTGAAATGGTCCTGGGGACGCTTGTAGTGGTATTCACTGTCGATTTCTCCACGCAGGACACTGAAGCCTAATACTTTTGGCAGATACAAGCCTTCAAACTCGGTATGCAACAGAGCAGTCTCGAGTGTGGTCAACTGGAGGGGGTGGTTTTCAGCAACCCGCTCATACAGTGCTTCGATCTCTGGCTCAAAGGCATCCCTGATGGCCTGGTAACTGGTCTCTTCTTCGTCATCAAGGTAGGTGGCGAGTACATCTGAGCTCTGAATCGTGCCTCTCAGGGAATCCAGTTCAATCTGGTATTTCTGTTCCAGTTTTTCCATAAGTCGAAAAATTTAAAATCGATTTAATACATGTACACCTGGTAAGACACAATAGGCCTTACCAGGTGTACTAAAATTCTTATCCCAAAAAAAATGCTCACCGGGCCACTTACGGTGTGCCCTTCAGCGCTATACCCTAAGCGATCAGGCTTCGGTTGTAGTTTCTGTATTCGTGTCTTCTGCAGCAGGTGCTTCAGGGGTCACTTCAGCATCATCCGCTGTTTCAGCAGCAGCTTGTTCAGCGAGATCGACATTGAGCAATTCATCTTCCACCGGAGTCTCTTCCACTTTCTTCTTAACTACCTTCTTGACTGTACCGGAAATCTGTGCAGCACGCTCCTTGCGCTCAGCAGCAGTAGCTTTAACACGCTCTTCAATCTTGGCTTCCTTGGCATCAACCCAGGCTCTGAACTTGATCTCTGCTTCTTCAGCTGAAAAAGCGCCTTTGCTTACCCCACGCTGGAGGTGCTTGTAATAAAGTACGCCTTTGAAACGGAGGATAGCGCGGACGGTCTCGGTAGGTTGAGCACCATTGGTCATCCACTCATAAGCCTTCATGCGGTCGATATCGATCGTAGCCGGCTTGGTCATTGGATTGTAAATCCCTATCCTCTCGATAAAGCTACCATCCCGTGGGGCCCTGGCATCTGCGATAACGATGTGATAGATTGGGGTCTGCTTGCGTCCGTGACGCTGAAGTCTGATTCTTACTGACATTTGTTAGAGTTAAAATTTAATGGTTAAAATACCTTGCCGGTTGCCTTCACGAGTGAACCACCGGTTTTTAACGGACGGCAAAGATACGCGGAAGTTCCTGATTTCCAAAATAATGGCTCAATTTGGGCCCTCCGGCTAGAATTCGAACCTGAACTTAATATTTAATCTCCTGGAACTGAGATAATTGGGGATAGCATACTGCTGCTGGAAGATGGTCTTGACCCAGGTCCTGCTGGCTTCGTTGCGCACCTGGAGGAGGTTGAATACTTCGAGGCTCAGCCAGCTGTCACGGGTAAACCTGAAAATATTCTTTGGCCTGGTAGTTTCCCATAATTGGCTCCACAACCTGAACGAAAAACCAATATCCACCCTATGGTAAGGCTTGTAACGGTAAGGATTGCGATAGACGATATTATTGTCTTTGATCCCAAAAGGAAGGCCTGTACCAACTGACAGATTGAGATGGACCCTGAAATTTTCATTATTGGGGAGGTAGTCCTGGAAAAAAACATTGAGGTTCATAAACTGGTCCGTGGGCCTTGGCACATCATCAACTGGTACTCCTTCCGCCTCCCCTACTTCGCGCTTGAGGTGCTGCACCCCATCAAGATGTTCCCGTGCGCGGAGAAAGGAAATATTGACCCATGACTCTGCCCCTGGCACCAACTCACCATTGATCCGAAAATCAATTCCAGCAAGATAACCTGCGGCATTGTTAACTCCGGCATAGCGAATCTGTACGTTATTGACTTCATAAGACACCAGGTCCCACAGTGATTTGTAATACGCTTCGATGATCATTTTATACTTGGTGCCTTGTGTTCCCTTAGGACCAAATCCTGCTGAATATCCGGCCAGCACCTGAAAAGACTTTTGGGCAAGGACGCCCTGGTTGATCACCCCATCAGGCATCCGCAGTTCCTTATAAAACGGAGGCTGATAATACCAGCCCGCAGCAAGCTTGTATCCCTTGTGGTTTGCAGGCATATAGGTAAACTGCACGCGGGGGCTGATAAAGAATTCATCATTGACATCTGAATACTGTCCACGCAAACCTCCAGTGAGACGCATTTCCTTTCCACCACCATATTGCCTGGTATACGTATTCTGGATATACCCTGAATACAGCATTGAGCGGAGGGCTCGTTCTGAATTGAGCACGTACTGCAACTCTAGTGCATCCGGCTCATAGGGTAAAGAAAAACCCGCAGAATCAAGCCTTTCCCATTCGTGGATATGGTCGGTCACATCCTGGTATGTTGTCTTCAGGCCTGCCTGGATAAAATTTGATTTTTCAGGGCTCCGCTGCAATTCAATGCCTCCCTTGACTTCTGCATTCAGAATATTGACCTGGAGGACATTGCGGCTATACACATGCTGTGTGCCTGTGCCGAGAAGGGCTAACTCTTCGCCTGCATTGGGATCGTTGAGACTCGTCTCAATCTGGCTGAGCCTGTACTCGCCGATGATATCGAGATTTTCCTGTTCGAGACTCTTGTATCCGGACATCAGAAACTTGAGGAAGAGCGGATTCTTCTTGCGGTCAGGTACATAGGAAAATGCAAGTCCGGTCATACCATTGAGGAAGAGATCATTCTCTGCACCTTCAAAATCGGTGGACAAGCGCAATGCGAAACTGATCAATCCAGTAGCGGTCTCACTACTGACCGGTATGAAATCGTAGACACTCTTGTTGATATTGGCCAGCAAACCAACCTGCCAGGCTCTTGACAGATCAAGTGTGGTATAAATCTGGTAATCGGTAAACGACGGATTATACTCACCCTGAACATCCAGTGAGCCTAATAAATAAGCTGATGTCTTGTACCTCGCGCCAAGCAGATAACGCCAACGCTTGTAGTTGTCCTTGCCAACAGGCACGCTGCCTTCAAGATGGGCAGAAGCGCCTAGCAAGCTGATCATGAATGAGCCTCTGAGGCTATCCGGGAGCTTGTATCGCACATCGAGTACAGAGGACATCTTATCTCCATACTTTGCTTCAAAACCTCCGGATGAAAAACTAAGGTCGCGCATCAGGTCGGGATTTGGGAGACTCAATCCTTCCTGGTTTCCGCTGCGCACGAGAAGTGGTCGGTATATTTCGAAGTCGTTGACGTAGACCAGGTTTTCATCATAGTTACCACCCCGTACATTGTACTGAGAAGTCAGCTCTCCACCTGTTCCACTGGTTGTCCCCAGGGCAATATATGGCAACAGCGATTCGAGGTTGCCTGTTGTGCTGGGGATCAGCTTCATCCCTTCGACATTCTCCCGGATCATGCCTGCCTCATCGATGCGCTGTCCAGTGACAATCACTTCCATGTCGGACTTCAGGGGCTTCAATATGATATTTAGTAAATATCTCGTGCCTGCAGGTTGCGGGGATAATGGATAATCGAGTGGATCAAAACCTGTGCGTCTAAACTTCAGAGTAACTGGTACACCGGAAGGTATGGATATCTCATAAGCACCGGCTTCAGTTGAATTGACTACATCACCGATGTCCTGTGCGATGACACTGACCAGCTCGACAGGTTGATTATCCTGTTCGTCAGTGATGATGCCATAGACGGTTACATTTTGCTGACCATTGAGCAGTGTCACTGTCAGGAGTCCTATACAAAGGGTCAGGTATCTCACCATCCGTGTTGCGAAAATCAAACGGACATGCTTTTAAATCCTTCCTGACCAATCGCCTTGAGGGTTTGGACTACTGCCTTTGGATCGTCAGCGCCCAGGACAGCATTGCCAGCTACAAGGACATTGGCGCCAGCTTGAAGAACTCGTTCAGCATTGTGAGGGCCTATACCTCCATCAACTTCGATAAACGGAAAGAGGTTTCGCTCCATGCACATCTGCCTGAGCTCGGTGATTTTTGGGATTGACTGGTAGATAAATTTTTGTCCGCCAAAACCCGGGTTAACAGACATGACCAGTATGAGGTCAACATCTGCCAGAATATCTGTAAGTAAAGACACCGGGGTATGTGGATTGATCGCAACACCTGCAAGTGCTCCTGTTTCCTTGATCTGATGGATGACACGATGCAGATGCCGGCAGGCTTCATAGTGTACGGTAATGACATGGGCGCCCAGTGCGCGAAACTTCTCCACATATCTTTCTGGCCCTTCGATCATGAGGTGGACATCCAGGGGTTTGGTCGCCCTGCGCTGGAGAGCTTCCATCACGGGAAACCCAAAGCTGATATTGGGGACAAACATACCGTCCATGACATCCACGTGAAACCAATCCGCCTGGCTGCTATTGATCAGATCTATGGTGGCGTTGAGGTTGCCGAAGTCTGCGGAGAGGATTGAGGGGGCGATGAGGTGGGGGAATTTCTTCATTTTCAGTGATTTTACCGGGTAGGTGGTGCAAAAGTAAGAATAAGAAGGCAGGGAGCAAGGGGCAAGGAGCAAGGGGTCATAAACCCCTAAATCCCCTAAAGGGGACCTTTTCGGGCTAGATATATAGACAATGACTTAACCGCTTTGACATGAGTGCATGGCGACAAAGACGGTAAATTCTGTTAAATTTGGGCGAATACGCATCATGGCTGAAAAACGAAAAAAAACAACCGAGAAGGCTACGGTCAAAGCCAGAAAGCCTGCATTAGCAGGAGGAAAAGGGGCCTCAATATGGCCTGTCCTGGCACCTATCCTTGCCGTCACCTTCATCCTATTTATCCCTGCGTTAAAAAACGGGTTTACTAACTGGGATGATGTGCTGTATGTGACCCAAAATCCATTGTTGAAATCGATCAACATGGAAGGGTTGAAGGCCATTTTTTCTACACCGGTGGTTTCCAATTATCATCCGCTTACGATCCTGAGCCTTGCATTAAATTATCAGGTGGCGGAGCTCAACCCCATGACCTATCATCTGACCAGTATCATCCTGCAAGTCATCAATACAGGGTTGGTATTCTGGTTTATCTGGCTGCTCTCATCCGGCAACAAATGGGTCAGTGCATTTGTAGCCCTGCTCTTTGGCATACATCCCATGCATGTCGAATCTGTGGCATGGATTTCAGAACGAAAAGATCTGTTGTACACCTTGTTTTATGTTGCCGCAATGATAGGCTATGTCAAATATGTGCAACTGAAACAAACCAAATATCTCGTATGGGTCACTGTATTAGGGGCCTTATCTCTGTTGTGTAAACCTGCTGCAATCGTCCTGCCATTGTCTCTGTTGGCGATAGACTACTATCTGCGACGTGAATGGAGCTGGACGTGGATCATGGAAAAAATTCCATTGTTCATCCTGTCCGGAATATTTGCATACGCTACACTGGCCATCCAGGCCAAACGGGCGGTGGCATCGGTGGATGTATATGGTATTGTGGATCGTATTTGCTTTGCAGGATATGGGTTGATCTTTTATCTCCAGAAACTCATTGTACCCTACCCACTGTCTGCCTTACATCCTTTTCCGAAAGAACTCACGGTCTATTACTATGCATCAACTGCCATAGCCCTAGCAGGTATAGTTTTTCTGTTACTCAAAGTGAGAAACCGCAATGTCCTTTTTGGATTTGGCTTTTACATCATCAACCTGGTGCTCGTGCTGCAACTCATCTCTATCGGGAATGCTGTCGTGGCAGAGCGTTATACCTATGTACCCTATATCGGTTTGTTTTTTATGATGGCCATGGAAGTTGCTGTAGCGCTTAAAAACAAATTGGCCTCTTATAAAACAGTCATCCTTTCGGTAGCCGGAATTTGGATTTTCATTCTTGCTATCCTTACCTGGACAAGGATACCGGTTTGGAATTCCAGTCAGGCACTTTGGGAAAATGTGCTCAGACAATACCCTGACAGTCCACGAGCATGGACCAACAAAGGCCTTGATCTCTTTGACCAGAAAAAATGGCCCGAGGTGATAGCCGACCTCAGCAACGCGCTCAAAGCTGATCCAAACTATGCGGATGCACTTGAATGGCGATGCAGAGCATATCTGGAAATCAAAGAAGCTGATAAAGCGCTACAGGATGCTACACAGTTTTACAAACTGTACCCGCAAAAAGAAGCTGCGCTATTTCTGATGGCCCGTGCACAGGATGGTACAGGACAATCTGAAACAGCCTTGACTACATACAATCAACTCATCGCAGCCTATCCATCCAAACCTGAGTATATCAACAACAGGGGTGTCATCTATTTTAATAAACTCCAGCGATATCCTGAAGCTAAGGCGGATTTTGAAGAAGCCATTCGTCTCAATGCAACCAATGGATCCTATCATCTAAACCTCTCGAGATGCTATTACATGATGAATGACCTGACAGGGGCAAGAACGCATGCTGTCAAGGGAAAAGAACTTGGCGCTGCGATAGATCCAAGCTACGCTAAGCTAATCGGAATCGAATAATCTTAAACAGAAACAAACATGAGTAAACACGGAAGAGTATCCCTGGTGGTTTTAGCCGCCGGTATGGGAAGCAGATATGGTGGGTTGAAACAAATGGATTCCTTCGGACCCAATGGTGAAACGATCATCGACTACAGCCTGTTTGACGCACATCGTGCAGGATTCAATCATGTCGTCTTCATCATCAGGGAATACTTTGCAGATAAATTCAAAGAGGCCTTTGATCCAAAACTCAAAGGGCTCATGGACGTGGATTATGTCTACCAGGAGTTAGAGAATATACCGCATGCCTACTACCCTTTTCCAGTCGAACGCGATCGTCCATGGGGTACCGCACATGCTGTATGGGTAGCGCATAGCGCTGTCAAGGGACCTTTCGGGGTCATCAATGCGGATGACTACTACGGTCCTGAATCCTATAAGACACTTTATGACTTCCTCGTCTCTAAGGGTGAAAAAGAAGAATATGGCGTGGTAGGATATCGCCTCAGCAATACGCTGTCTGAACATGGCACAGTCAACAGGGGCGTATGCCAGGGAGATGAAAACGGATACCTGGTCAACATAGAAGAATGCAAGCAAATCGGTCGAGGTGATGATGGTGTGATTTCATTTCCGGGTGATGATGGGTCCAACAGGGTCCTTGCAGAAGACACTCCTGTCTCTATGAACATGTGGGGCTTTTTCCCTTCCTATTTCAGGTATTTCGAAGAGCAGTTTGACGACTTCCTGAAAGATTATGGGCAGGAATTGAAATCAGAATATTACATCCCTACCCTGGTCGATTATCTCATCAAGACAGATAAACGGCAGACGAAAATATTGCATTGTGATGCGGAGTGGTTTGGGGTGACGTACCGGGAGGATAAGGAGTTTGTGAGTGCAAGACTAAACGCCCTTCTATCAGAAGGGATTTATCCTTATCATTTGTGGGAGAAAAAATAAGCAGAGGGCAGAGGGCATAGAGCAGAGAGCAGCATAGGGCATAGGGCCGTGTGAGGTGTGTGGTGGATCTTTGTAGAACTCACCCCCTACCCCTCTCTTAAGGAATGACTGAACATACGAAGAAGATTATGCTGAAGAGAGGGGAGTTGTGTATCTAAAAATAAATTCAAATGAGAATAATTGCAATAGTATTATGGTCATGCCTTGTGACACTTCCAGTGTTTGGTCAAGACATCACAGGGTCATGGAATGGCTTGTTGAAAGTGCAGGGGATGCAACTCAGGCTGGTGTTTAATATCAGTAAGACCGACACCGGGTTGAGTGCGACGATGGATAGTCCGGACCAGGGGGCGAAGGGCATTCCTGCCACCAGCGTAAGCTTTGAAAACGCAACACTCAAAGTTGGAATAGCGAGTGCGAAAATCGAATATGAAGGTGTGCTGGGCCAGGACAATATCATAGTTGGAAATTTTATGCAGGCCGGGCAGTCCTTTCCTTTAAATCTCAGTAAAGAAATTGTAGAGAAAGAAACCATTAGCCGGCCACAGGAGCCTGTCAAGCCATATCCATACTACGAAGAGGACATCACGTTTATGAATGAAAAGGCAGGCAACACTCTGGCAGGCACATTGACTTTGCCTAAAAAAGATGGAGTATATCCTGCTGTGATCCTGATCACAGGAAGTGGGCCGCAAAACAGGGATGAAGAGTTACTGGGCCATAAGCCTTTCCTTGTTTTGTCCGATTATCTTACCAGAAATGGGATAGCTGTGCTCCGTTTTGATGACAGAGGGATCGGTGCATCTGCAGGAGATTTCAAAACAGCTACTTCTGCAGATTTCGCCACGGACGTTGAAGCAGGCGTGGCATACCTACTAACAAGAAAGGAAATAGATAAAAAGAAGATTGGCCTGATCGGCCATAGCGAAGGGGGTATCATCGCACCAATGGTTGCTGCCAGAACTAAAGCTGTTTCCTTTATCGTATTGATGGCTGGTACCGGAATTTCCGGAGACCAGTTACTCCTGTTACAATCGACCCTGATTGGCAGAGCAGCCGGAGTAAGTGAAGAAGATCTTTTGAAAACGCAGACCATCAACAAGGGTGCTTATGACCTGGTCCTCAAATCAAAAAGTACCGAAGAACTCAACAAGGAATTGACCGCCTACATGACCGCTTATATCGAGCAAGTACTGAAGGATGACCCGGCCCAATCCTTGCCTGAAGGAACCACAATTGAGGAAGTTGTCAAGGTCCAGGTAGATGGCCTGATCTCTCCATGGATGCAATATTTTATCAAATACAACCCTGCGCTTATCCTTGAAAAAGTAAAATGTCCAGTATTGGCCATCAATGGTGAGAAGGATCTGCAGGTGCCTCCTGGGATAAATCTGGAAGCCATAAAAACTGCATTGACAAAAGGCGGGAATAAGAAGGTGACTACCGTTGAATTGCCTGGCCTTAATCATTTGTTTCAGGAATGCATGACAGGCTCGCCGGATGAATATGCTACTATCGAGCAGACGATTTCGCCGGTGGCACTGACGACGATGTTGGAGTGGATGCAGATGCTTTGGAGGTAGGGCAAGGAGCAAGGAGAAAGGAGCAAGTCGAAGCGCAGCGGAGATCCCGCCAAATGCGAGGCATTTGTAGCGGGAGGAGCAAAGGAGCAAGGGAGCAAGGGAGCAAGGGAGCAAGGGAGTAAGGGAGTAAGGGAGCAAAGGAGCAAAGGAGCAAGGGAGCAAAGGAGCAAGGGAGCAAGGGAGCAAAGGAGCAAGAGGCAGTGGGCAGTCAGCAGTCAGCAGTCTACAATCAACAGTCAGTAGTGGATGTAAATAATATTTTTTGACGCTATGGCAAATCAAATCAATATCACTGTAATTCTTTTACTGCTGGCGGTGTCATCGCAATGCCAGGAACTGGTCGCCACAGAAGAAGGGGGGCGCTATGGTTTCTTTGTGAAGAAAAAGATGGTGCTGGATTTTCAGTATGATACAATCGACCAGCAATTTAATGGGAACTATGCGGTCAGAAAGGATGGGAAGTGGGGATTGGTTTCTACTGACGGAACAGAAAGTATTCCATGCAAATATGATTTTCTATATGCTGCGACCTCCAGGCTTTATATGGCATCCCATGAAGGGTTGATGGGTGTGGTGGATAGCAAAGGAAGTGTGGTGCTTGATTTTCTTTATGATAAAATAGATCATGTAGAGGAAGATACACAGGCGCTGGTCAGGTACCAGGGCAAGTGGTGTATCTACGACCATGGAACGTTTGACCATGATCCAGAACATTTCATCTTCAATACACCGGAAATTAAACCGATGTTTCCCGGATGCCAACAATTCACCGCACCTGATGCTGAGAAGAAAGATTGTGCTGAAACAAAAATGCGCCAATCCATTTATCAAAATATAAAGTACCCTGCTAAGGCCCGTGAAAATGGGATACAAGGGCAGGTGCTCGTCAGATTTGTAGTAACAAGGCAAGGTGAAGTCGAAAATCCTGTCATCGTTAGTGGTATAGGCGGCGGATGCGATGAGGAAGTATTGCGTGTGGTCAATGAGATGCCCAATTGGATACCAGCTACACAGGACGGAATAAACGTAGCTGCAAAGTATACAATGCCTGTCAAATTTATGTTAGGGAATATTAGGGGATGAGGGATCAGAGAGAATAAATGGCAGTTGCAAACTGCCTCCCAATGATACGGAAGTGGAACATGCTGTTGATATTGATTTGAAGTTGCAAACTTCAAATAGCGATTCGAATAAATTGATTTAAAAGTGTAATCTTAAAATAGCAGTTCGATCGTATTGATTCAGAAACTTTTCAATTTTCACTCTTCACTCTTCACTTTTCATTTTTCACTTAACTGCTTTCTTCTTCTTTCCGCTTGTTGATCTCATCGCGGATCTTGGCAGCTTTCTCGTAATCTTCTTCGCCGATGACTTTGTCGAGCATGGCGGTGAGATCATCGAGGGTATACTCTGTATATCCGCGGCGGCGGCGTTTGGGTTTTGTTTCTTCCTTTACTTCATCGGACTCGCCGGGCTGGGGGGCTTCAATGCGAACACCCGCGGCGTCGAGGATAAAGTCATAGGTAAAAATCGGGCAACCGTATCTCACCGCCATAGCGATGGCATCGGAAGTCCTTGAATCGATTTCGAATTCGCGGCCGTGTTGCATACATACGATGCGGGCATGGAAGACCCCTTCGACAAGATTGTTGATGAGGATTTCGGTCACTTCGATTTCAAACGTATCGAGGGTATTCTTGAGCAGGTCATGGGTCAGCGGCCTTGATGGGACCATACCCTCCATGGCGACAGCAATAGCCTGCGCTTCAAAACCACCAATGACGATAGGCAATCTCCTGTTTCCGTCGACTTCACCCATCACGACAGCGTAATTGCTGGACTGGGTGACGCTGTGCGTCAGGGTTACTATATAGAGTTCAATCTTTTCCACTTAATCCTCCTGTGTTGTCGAAATATATGTAAAAATGCCGATTTCCCTTCGGGCGTTCCCTTCCGGACCGCTTTAGGCTTCTGTTAACCTGGCTAGTGATGAGCTGACTTAAACTTCTTCAAAGATTCTGTCAGTTTTGGCACTACTTCAAACAGATCCCCCACTACCCCATAATCAGCCGCTTTGAAAAACGGTGCTTCAGGGTCCTTGTTGATCACTACGATGACCTTAGAACTGTTGACACCAGCTAAATGTTGAATCGCACCTGAAATACCTATGGCAATATAAAGATTTGGCCTGATCGCAATCCCTGTCTGGCCTACATGTTCGTGGTGAGGCCTCCAGCCACTATCCGCTACGGGTCTGGAGCATGCGGTGGTAGCGCCAAGGACGCCTGCGAGGTCTTCAACGATCCCCCAGTTGGAAGGATCCTTCATACCCCTGCCTGCAGAAACCACGATTTCAGCTTCAGGAAGAGGCACGATGCCTACTGACCGTTTCACTTCGATCACCTTGGTCTTTGATACAGGCACTGTTACTGATAATGGAGTCACCGCAACTTCGCTTCCTTCCTGTTGAGGCTTGATAGAATTGCCCGCGACTGATAATACCGCTATGGCACTGTCTATCCGGCAGGTGGCAAAGGCTTTTCCGGAAAACAGGGCACGTTCTACATATAACTTACCGTCCTTCACTTCAGGGAGCTTGTTGACCCCTGTGATTACTCCTGCTTTCAGCAATACAGCAACCATCCCGGTGAGACTTTTTCCATTTGAACTATCGGGTAATAAAAGGACAGTTGCACCTTTGTCGGTGGCTACGCTGGCAATCACCTTTGCGAAGGTCTGGCTATCAAAAGAAGCAAGTCCGGGATCACTCACCTGGAAGACTTCCTTTGCGCCATAAGCGCCCAATCTGCCTCCATCGGTTGAATCTCCAAGGATCAGTGCTGCACAGGATGTTCCCTGCGCTGCGGCCATCTTAGCTCCAAAATAAACGGATTCCAAGGCTGATTTCTTGACCTTGCCATCCTGTGTTTCTGCATACACCAATATCATATAGACCTGATTTCAGTTCGTTAGCTAATTACATTAAATCACTTTGGCTTCTTCATGCAGGAGCCTCACCAGTTCATCCATATTGCCCGGATCCACCATTTTCACAGCGGTCTTTGCAGCAGGAACCCGGAAGTCAGTGTGAATGGCA
Source organism: Candidatus Opimibacter iunctus (assembly GCA_016716665.1). Classification (GTDB taxonomy): domain Bacteria; phylum Bacteroidota; class Bacteroidia; order Chitinophagales; family Saprospiraceae; genus Opimibacter; species Opimibacter iunctus. The sequence continues at coordinate 239,178 of JADJVH010000001.1, forward strand.
AGACCTTCAGAAGCTACCGGAGCAACAACCTGAAGGGGTTTCGTTTTAGCCGACATGATCCCGCGCATGTTCGGGATACGTTGTTCGGCCATACCTTTAGCTGCACTGATGACAAACGGGGTATTGAGTGAAATTTCTTCTTCTCCACCTTCTATATCGCGGGTCACTAAAGCTGAATCCCCATGAAAGGTCAGCTTGCTCGCATGGGATATAAAAGGGAGATCCAGCAAGCCGGCAAGCATACCGCCTACCAATGCACCATTATAATCGATGGTTTCTTTACCGGTAAAGATGATATCATATCCTGCAGCACTGGCATGCGCTGCAATCTGTTGGGCCACCGTGTAGGCTGAATCCGGATCGATATCCACCCTGATGGCATCATCGGCGCCGATCGCCAGTGCCTTGCGGATGGTGACTTCATTGGCAGCCGGACCGCAGTGGATCACGGTGACTGTGCCACCCTTTTCCTCCTTGAGTTCGAGGGCCCTTACCAAGGCATACCACTCATCATACGGATTCATGATAAAATTGACCCCATTAGGATCGAAGGCCTTTCCTCCGTCTTTAAAGGCTATGCGTGCTGTTGTCTCGGGGGTCTGGCTGATGGCTACCAATAACTTCATACTAGATTCTGATTATCTGTTCCGGGGACAAAGGTATCTAAAATTGGCTTTTTAGGCCTTGAAAGGGCAAGGAGCCTAAAAGGTTTAATACGGCTTACATTTGTCCCTGATGAGCAGAATTGCAGAACTCGAGACCATGCTGGATGAGCGGCCGGACGATCCATTCCTGATCTATGCCCTGGCCAGGGAGTATCAAAAAGAACCTGCGGGGACCATGCAGGCCCTGCTGATGTTTGAGCATCTGGTCAATCATCATCCGGATTATATAGCCACCTATTATCATTATGCCAAAATGCTCTATGGCATTGGTAATCAACCCGAAGCGATCAGGTTGCTGGAACTTGGCATTGAAAGGGGGCTTGCCGCAAAGGATATGCATGCCGTATCGGAGATGAAGGGGATGCTGATGGGCTGGGGATCTGATGAGGATGCATAGGGCAGAGAGCAAAGGCTGAAGAGGCGAAAGAGGCTGAAGGCAGAATAGCATATCGAAGCGCAGCGGAGATCCCACACGCTGCGAAGCCGTAAAGCGGGAGGGCAGAGAGCATAGGGCATAGGGCATAGGGCATAGAGCAAAGGCGAAAGAGGCTAAAGGGGCCAAAGGCAGAGAGCAGAGGGCATAGGGCATAGGGCAGCATAGAGCAAATGGCATTGAGGATTGGGTAAGACTTCTCCTTTTTACCCCGGGGTTGCACAGCACACAGGGGAGAGCCCTTGCGTGCGAAGGGGCAAAAGGAGCTACGGGCAGGGAATTTCGCCTTTGAAGACTTCTACAGCGGGGCCGGTGAGGGTTACCTTCTTGAATTCACGAGATCCGGTACGATCGAAATCGACTTTCAGGTCTCCGCCTAGGGCATGGATGATCCAGGAGGAGACTTCGACGAGTGAGTGATAGGAGGACCCGATCGCAGCGGCTACCACACCTGTTCCACAGGCATAGGTTTCATCTTCTACGCCACGCTCATAGGTCCGGACAGTAATCTCGCCAGGGCCGGTCTGTTGTACAAAATTGACATTGATGCCTTCCTCAATAAATCCGGGGCTGTTTCTGATCGCCCTACCCTCCCTGAAAACATCTATGTGGGTTACATCATCCTGGAAGGTGACATAGTGGGGTGAACCAGTATGCAGGGTAAGCGCTTTATCATCAACCATGCTAATGTCATGCACATCGGTCATAGATATCCTGACCAGCCCATCATGTAATACTTCGCCTTCGTGCCAGCCATCTGTGCCGAGGAAACGGCATTTACCCTGATGTACGCCAAGAGCTGCAGCAAACGCAACAATGCATCTCCCACCATTTCCACAAAAAGTGCTGGTGCGGCCATCTGAATTGTAATACCGCATAAAAAAATCTGCTCCATCCCTGCCAGCCTGCAATAAGATCAAGCCATCCGCACCGATCCCAAATCGCCTATGACACGCATTGGCTATCCAGGCTTCGTTCATCTGGCTTTCCCATAGGCCGGCGCGGTCGTCAACCATGATAAAGTCATTTCCGGCGCCGTGGTATTTGACAAATGGAATGAGTAGCATTGGAGGTGTCTTTTTTTAAACGGGTATCTGATCAGGGTGCAAAGTTAAGGGAAAGGGGGATCGAAAAAACAATAATTGCCTAGGCTATAAAGCCGGGGCTCTAACCCGTGGTTAAAGTCCTACCGTTTATTTTTATATCGGAATTGGCATGTTTTAAAATTTCCGTAGGAAATAAAAACGCCGCTGGATGGAGTTCTCTCCGCCAGCAGGATGATTCCAATTCAGGATTCCTTTGGGTATTCATTCTCAGTATTCATTGGTTGGCGGAGAGAACTCCATCCAACGGCCCTTGGCCGATTATACTTCAATATCCTTTAATGGTTGGCAGAGGAAACATTAGAATAGAAAACGTTAGGATAACTTTAAGATCAAAACTATCAGGGCAGTACAATGTTTATGATCCTTAGCGAGTTTTGAGTTATATTTCCATACATAAACCACACACCACAATGAAAAAATATGCCCCGTTTATCGTGACCGGCTTGCTGAGTGCCAGTCTTGCGCTTGGTCTGTTTTCATTGATCTATACGCCTAAAGTTGAGACTGCATCTCTTGCACCACAAACCGTGCTGACCAATTATTCCCCATTTGGGATATCGGCCCCAACGGTACCTGTTGGAAGCCCTGACCTGGTGGTGGCTGCAAATGCATCTAAGCTTGCAGTCGTCTATATCGAATCGCGGTCTGATGCCGTAGGCACCTATTTTGGAAGACATACGTCGGAAGCGAGCACAGGATCAGGGGTGATTATTTCTGAAAACGGATATATCGCAACCAATCATCACGTGGTGGAGGATGGTAAAGAATTTTCAGTGCTGATGGATGATGGCAGGGAGTTTGAAGCCAGGCTGATCGGGTCAGATCCTTCCACAGATCTTGCGCTGCTAAAGGTTGATGCTACTGCATTGCCACATTTGAGTTTTGGCGATAGCGATTCCCTGATGGTGGGCGAATGGGTGCTGGCGATTGGGAATCCATTCAGATTATACTCGACAGTCACTGCAGGAATCGTAAGTGCCAAATCAAGGAACATCAATATCCTGGATGAATCCGGTATCGAATCATTTATACAGACTGATGCTGCGGTCAATCCGGGCAATAGTGGTGGAGCATTGGTCAATACACGCGGACAGTTGATGGGCATCAATACGGCCATCATGACCTATAGTGGCCAGTACGAAGGATTTTCGTTTGCAATCCCTTCCAACCTGGTCAGGAAAGTACTTGAAGATATCAGGGAATACGGCTCTATCAAACGGGGCTGGCTGGGCGTTGTCATACGACCAGTCGATGCTACTTCTGCAAAGTCAGCAGGCCTGCCTGAAGTATCAGGAGTGATCATAGAACGCGTCAATGAATCCAGTGCTGCTGATATCGCAGGGCTGGAAGAAGGTGATGTAGTCATTGCCATCGATGGACAGAAAATTATCACTTCCCCTGACTTTATGGGCAAGGTCGGCCAGCACAGGCCCGGCGATGTGCTGCGCGTCGAATATATCAGGGATGGCAAGAGGAAAGAAACAAGGGTCAAGCTCAGCGACTCCAGGAATGCTCCTATTGCTGAATCAACTTCTACTACATCTCCGGATGAAATCCTGAGTGCGATCGGCATGAATGTGCGTGACCTGAGTGCAAGTGAAGTTTCCAGGCTGCCAAAGGACGGCGTCATCGTGAGTGCGATTGCACCCGGAAGCAAGATTGCCAAAGCCAATATGGAAGAGAAATTTATCATCACCCGCATAAACGGTGTACCGGTCAAGAACACTGAAGACCTGAAAGCGGAACTGAAGCATGCAGGATCAGGGCTTTATCTCCAAGGATATTATGAGGAATATCCAGGGGACTTTGCGTATACGCTGGCGATCAAGTGAGGCGGGGAAAGAATAAGGAATATCGAATAAGGAATATCGAAGTACGAAGTAGAAGTACGAAGTAGAAGTACGAAGTTGAAGTTGAAGTACTATTGAGGATTCAATTGTTTTGGCCTATCAGCATCTTGCTGTCTTCGAAGTAGTGATTTAGGATTGACTTCATCTTCCGCTGGCCATTGATTACTTCATTGATTTCCTTTTGTAAATCTGAAGAAAGCAATTGCATCAATGGCTGTTGGACTTGCAGGATTAATGGGAAGCTATCCCGGACGATTGCATCCCACTGCTCGTGGTACCTGAGTAAATCATCAGGGTAGACCTGCGTCCTCGGTGAGTTTTCGGGCCTGGCTTCAAAAGGCTCTTCCAGGTTAAGATAGCCGTAGTCGTTGGTGAGTTCCTCGCCGGGCAGGATATCCCTGATGGCAATTTCAAAATCATAGCCTGTAGAGAGGCTGTTTGAATTGAAACTATGGTTGACATAGCGTCCAAAATCCCAGCATAGGACATACTGGCTCAAGCTGTTTCGATAGCTGTACTTATCGAGGATATCCAGATGGAGCTGGTCCATCATTTCTAACTGGTCCGGTGTATAGACCTGGTCAAACCTATCGAGTGCCCAGGTGATGGTGCCACGTGGGATTTTCTTTGTGGCGAAGAGGCCATAGCCTATCTCATCATCGATGTACTGGAGGGCGGTGTCCGGGTGAATCATACATGTGTTTTCTAAACAGGACACAAACTTAAAAAGGGAGAATATAGACTATGGGCTGAATTGTGTTAACTGAACGTGAAAATGGAAATCATGAGGTTGTTGGTGGGGAGACCAAAAATGGCCATGGGGCGATATATCCGGCTAAACGAGATCCCTGAATCGGGATACCCTCCGCTCAGGCGGGATTCCTTATCTTTGCACCCCTTATGAAGAATATCCGCAACTTTTGCGTCATTGCCCATATAGATCACGGTAAAAGCACCCTGTCTGACCGCCTGCTGGAGATCACCAAAACGGTCGCTATGCGGGACATGGTGGCCCAGACGCTGGACAATATGGACCTGGAACGGGAACGTGGGATCACGATCAAGAGTCACGCCATCCAGCTTTATTACAAGCGCCCCAATGGCGAGGAGTATACCCTCAACCTGATCGATACCCCTGGACACGTTGACTTTTCCTATGAGGTTTCAAGGTCTATTGCTGCCTGTGAAGGCGCCTTATTGCTTGTAGATGCAACCCAGGGTATCCAGGCCCAGACCATTTCCAACTTATACCTGGCTATCGAGCATAATCTGGAGATCATCCCGGTGCTCAACAAAATAGACATGCCCAATGCCATGATCGATGAGGTGACTGACCAGATCATTGACCTGGTTGGGATCCCAAAATCAGATATTATCCTGGCGAGTGGCAAGACCGGTGAGGGTGTGGATAAGATCCTGGAAGCGATAGTTGAGTTTATTCCACCACCAAAAGGGGACCCAAAAGCGCCTCTCCAGGCTTTGATCTTCGACTCCGTATTCAATTCCTTCCGCGGGGTCATTGCCTATTTCAGGATTTTCAATGGTACTATCCATAAAGGGGAAAAAGTACGTTTTGTCAATACCGGAGGCGAATACAATGCCGATGAGGTTGGCATCCTCCAGATGGACCAAGTGCCAAAGCCTGAGCTCTCTGCCGGCAATGTAGGCTATATCATCACCGGGATCAAGGAATCCAAAGAGATCAAGGTAGGGGATACGATCACTACAGCTGCCAACCCTACACAGGAAATCGTCAAGGGGTTTGAGGATGTGAAGCCAATGGTCTTCGCCGGTATCTACCCTATCGACAATGATGACTTTGAAGACCTGCGGGATAGTCTTGAAAAATTGCAGCTCAACGATGCCAGCCTTGTCTTCGAACCTGAAACCTCGATAGCCCTTGGATTTGGATTCCGATGCGGCTTTCTCGGCATGCTGCACCTTGAAATCATCCAGGAGCGCCTGAGCCGTGAGTTTAACCAGGAGGTGATCACCACGGTACCAAACGTATCCTACAGAGCCTTTACCAAGCGGGATGGCCTGATGGTGATCAATACGCCAAACGACCTTCCTGATCCTACGCTGGTAGATTATATCCAGGAGCCATACATCCATGCGCAGATCATTACCAAGCCGGAATATATCGGTGCCATCATGAACCTCTGCCTTGAAAAGAGAGGGATGTTGATGCATCAAAATTACCTCACCCCTACACGCGTAGAGTTGAGTTTTGATCTGCCACTCGCGGAGATTGTCTTTGACTTTTACGATCGTCTCAAATCGATATCGAGGGGTTATGCGTCCTTTGACTATGCGCCAAAAGATTACAGGATTTCTGACCTGGTCAAGCTGGATATCCGCCTCAACAGTGAACCTGTAGATGCCTTGTCATCCCTGGTTCACCGGGATAAGGCTGAAGCATTTGGACGGAAGATCTGTGCCAAGCTGAAAGAGCTGATCCCACGCCAGCAGTTTGTGATCGCTATACAGGCCTCTATTGGTGCCAAGATCATCGCACGTGAAACGATCTCTGCTATGCGCAAGGACGTTACGGCCAAGTGTTATGGTGGGGACATCTCCCGTAAGCGCAAGCTGCTTGAAAAACAAAAAGAGGGTAAGAAGAAAATGCGCCAGATCGGTAGTGTCGAAGTACCACAGAAGACCTTCCTGGAAGTACTCAAACTGGATTAATACCGCATGGGCCAGTCACCCGGACTATCCTCCGATCGCATACCCTGGGTATGGATCCTGGTCGCAGCAGGTGCCCTACTCTATATTCCGTTTATCGGTGGCGTATCCCTCTTTGACTGGGACGAAATCAATTTTGCAGAGATCAGTCGTGAGATGATCACTACAGGTGATTACCTCAACATCCATATCAACTACAAACCGTTTTTCGAAAAACCACCATTCTTTTTCTGGTTGCAGGTATTATGCATGAAGGCTTTTGGCATCAATGAATTTGCGGCCCGCCTGCCTAATGCGATTGGTGGTATACTTACCCTTATACTTCTCTTTAAGATCGGGACAAGATGGATCGACCGCCGTTTCGGCCTTTTCTGGGCCTTGTCCTATATGGGTTCCATTCTGCCCGCACTCTACCACAAATCGGGGATTATAGATCCGTGGTTTAACCTCTTTATATTTTCAGGCATCATAGCATGGGTAGAAGGGACTAAGACAAATGCCTTCAAGTGGTTTCTTGTCAGCGGGCTATTGAGTGGCATGGCTGTATTGACTAAAGGCCCTGTGGGTCCGTTGTTGATTGGTCTAACAGTGCTCATCATGCGCTTATGGTCAAGAGACTCAAATTACCTTGGTGTAAAAGCTGTACTACTTTTCATCCTTGGCAATAGCCTTGTGGCCGGAGTGTGGTTTGGGATCAACTGGATATCCAATGGACCGGATTTCATTCTTGCATTCCTGAAATACCAGGCTGAGTTGCTTACTGAATCGGTAGCAGGGCATAAAGGATTTCCGGGATATCATTTTGTTGTCGCACTCTTTGGCATTCTCCCTGCATCCTTATTCGCACTGGGTGGGTTAAGGAAAAGAACATCAGATGAAAATCAGGAAGAGTATTCATTACGTTTGTTGATGATCATCCTGATGACGGTAGTGATCGTACTCTTCAGTGTTGTGCAAAGCAAAATCGTGCACTATTCGTCCCTCGCCTATTACCCGGTGAGCTTCCTCAGTGCCTGGGTCATCTGCAGGATACTGGATGGAAAGCACAAGTGGAGTGCATGGCATCTTGCACTGTCCGTATCCGTCATCACGATTATAGCTGCAGCAATGATCCTGCTTCCGTTGGTAGGCCAGCACATTGATTGGTTAAAGGCCACATTTACATTTGACAAGTTCACCATAGCAACACTTGATGCAAAAGTATCCTGGGGTGTCATAGATTATACACCTGCTGTCTGGCTGATTGCCATCCTGGCTGCTACCCTGCTCTTGTGGAAGAAAATGCAAAAAGAATATGCATTGCTCACCCTGTTTGGCGGCATGGGCTTATTTGTCACCATAGCCCTGATCTTTTTTATCGGCAAGATTGAGCGGTATAGCCAGCATGCGGCTGTTGAATTCTGTGAAAAATATGAAGGGCAACAGGTGGACATCAAAACCATGGGCTTTAAAAGTTATCTCCCGTTTTTCTATGCCAGGAAACCCGTGCCCGATACAACCAATACTGCCGGGCAATGGCCGACCTATTATATCCTGAAGGTGGATAAGCGTAAGAAGCTAGCGGAACATCCGGAGTTGGAAATCCTCTACGAGAAAAACGGGTTCATTTTCCTGAAAGAAAAATAAAAAATGTATGTAGAGACGCGATTAATCGCGTCTCTACATACATTTTTGGTTTACTTGACCATCCGGGCAATGTACCACGACTGGCCATCAGTGATCCTGATGATATACCAGCCGGGTTCAAGTTCCCCAACCTGAAGGTTGTTTGAGGCAGGATTGAGTATTCGTTTATTGAGTCGTCCATCGATACCCATGATGAGTGCTTCGGTCACCTGGCTTTCGAGCTCGACATGAAGGACATCAGAGGTAGGGACAGGATATACTTTCAATGGCTTGAAAACAGGGCCTGGATCCACCGCGACATCTAAATCAACCTGGACTGTAGTTGTGGAGGTGCACTGATTGCCGTCGGTAACCAATAAGGTGTATTGACCCACAGAAGGCAGGGGGGCGAGGTCTTCCTGGAATACTATGCTTCCGTCTGGAAATGTCCACTGATAAATATACGGTAGCGTGCCTCCATTGACTGTAATCGATATGGCACCTGATGGTATGATATCGGTGAGATTTTCTACTGAATCAACATTTATATTAAGTGCATCAGGTTGAGTGATGACATACGTGTGTGTCTCAAAGCAACCAGCTCCGTCTGAAATAGAAACAGTATATTCTCCTGCGCTAAGTTGATCGACAGTGGCAGTAGTATCTCCGTTTGACCAGATAAATGTGACAGGAGGGGTTGAATTTTCCACATTTACTGAAATGGATCCAGTGGAATCTCCATTGCATTGCACTCCAGCTATGAGTGATGTCACTACCAGTTGACAGTTGCCTGCCTGCACTGTAAAGCATTGCTCAGCAGTACATCCGTGGGTATTTGTCATCGTCACACAATAGGTGCCCGGTGCAAGTCCTGTTATGCCGGGAGTGGTGGCTCCTGTGCTCCACAGATATGAAATACTTCCTGAGATACTATCGCATGATATGGCTCCGTCATTTTGACCAGGTGCGGACTCATCCGTCACAGGGCAAGTGATGAGAGGGAAAGTATCTTGTGTGATGATGATACAATCCACATCCTGGCAGTTTGCATTGTCGGTTACGGTCACACAGAATTCTCCTCCGGTGAAGACTTCAATAGACTGCGAATTTGCACCATTGCTCCAGAGGTAAGACACAGGGTCAGAAGCCCCGGTGACCTGAGGCGTGAGCAATATGGTATCACTTTCACAAATCAGGATATCTGCTCCAAGGCTGACATCAAGTGCACATCCAAATGCATCAACTTGTCCTGATGCTGTTGCAGTACAACCGTTACTATCTGTGATGGTAACAGTGTATGTGCCTGGTGCAAGACCACTGATCGGATTTTCAGTACTGGTATTACTCCACAAGAATGTAACTCCGGGAGTACCACCGGTTACAACAGCTAACGCAGTGCCGTCATTGGCCCCGGAGGATGTTTCATCTGTTGTGGCGACAGATACTAATAGCGGCAGTGGTGCAGTAACCGTCGCTGCAGTTGAGGCAGTGCATCCTGTATCATCGGTCACCGTAATCGTGTAGGTACCTGCAGAAAGGTTATTGTTGGTCAGCCCCTGAACACCATTGGACCACAATCCGGAAAAAGGCGGCTGTGGGCCTGTTGGTATGGCAGTGAGATCTACGAGGCTATCCCCGGCGCAAAGATTCTGGCCTGTTGAATTCACCTGTATGTTGATAGGTGCCGGCTGTGTGATGGTATATAGCTTGACAACATTGCATCCGTTATTGTCGGTAGCTGTCACCAGGTAATTGCCTGCAGTAAGATTTGTAATGGAAGCTCCGCTTCCTCCGTTGGACCAGGAATATGTATAGGGTGCTTCTCCTCCAGCGGCCAGTACTGACAACGACCCGTTATTGCCGCCGTTGCAGGTCACATTCTGTTGTTGCTGCAAGGTGACGACGACGACACCTCCTTCATGGATCACATAAGTCGCTGTCTCCTGACAATCATTGTTGTCAGTGACCGTTACTGAATATGTATCCGGTGCAAGATCGGTGATGGTCGTTCCGATAAAACCATTCGACCATTCTGCAAAAATCGGATTTGCTCCACCGGTTATGGATATCGTGATTGCTCCGTCTTCTGCACCTGAGCATGTTTCGTCACTCAGGCTGATGAGGTTGATATTGATTTGCGGAGGTTGAGTCACCTGGTAGTTGGCTGTCTTGGTACAGTTGTTATCATCTGTCACGGTCAGTGTGTAAGTGCCTGCTGCAAGCCCGGTGATCGTTGTGCCAGTACCACCATTTGACCAGTTGTACGACAGTGGTGGTGTCCCACCGGAAGCACCGGCCTGTATCGATCCGTTAGCTCCGCCAAAACAACTTACATTCGAAATCACAGGTGCCTGTAAAACGATTGCAGCAGGTTGAGAGATCACCACTGAAGTAGTCGCTGTAGAAGTGGCCTGGTCTGTTACAGTCACTGTATAAGTTCCAGCAGGAACATTGTTGATGGTCGCTTGATTTACATTATTTGACCAATGATACGAATATGGTGAAGTACCACCTGTTGCTCCGGCTGTAGCGCTACCCGTATTGGCGCCATTGCAGGCTACATCTGTGGAAGATATAATGTCTACTTCCAGTGGGACACCAGCGGCCATCATGCCCGTGCCGGTGGAGGTTACGATCAAATCATTATTATCATCATTGTTTCCATCTGCGACATTGCCGGCGACGTAAGCAGTGATGGTGTTACCTGGAGGCCCGACCGGCGACGTCCAGGTCACTGTCCAGGTCACTATATTGTTTCCCGGATATACCACCGATGGATTGTGCTCCCAGTATTCCCTACCGCCTGATGGGGTCACTACCGAACTAGAGGAAGGATTGGTCATCAGACCGGCCTTCTGGTTGGAGCTGTTGAGTATGGTCAATTGGAATCCTGCTTCAGCGGCAACACCATTTGGGTTGCTGTTGGTGACCGTGAGGACATACATCGTTGATGGCTGTATGGTAGCGGGCATTCCGGTAACCGTGATCGAGCCATCCTGGGTACCTGTGCCAAGGGAATGGCAATCTGTACAAAGACCATCTCCCGGTGCTCCTGTCTTCCCATTGGGTGGATTGTCCGAGTGGGACATCAGCAAGGTGATACTCACCAGCATTACTAAAACTAAATAGATACGTGACATCATGATATGATTATGTAGTAAGTAAATTAAAGACCAAGTCCATGATACTCATCATGGCAGATTACAATTTGGTCCAGAGGGAGGACTTTATTTTAAAAACTGATCGTCCTGAATAAAGACATCAGATTTTTGACCACTTGACAAAGTGTGATTGATCACCTTGCTTTATTTCGACCACATAAACACCGGCAGGAAGATCAGGGGTCGTGATGACTCCATGGTGTATAGCAGCTTGTGCAACATTCAATCCGGTCAGTGAATAAAAGAAACCTTGCCCGTCAGGCCTTGTGCCATCAGGAAGGGTTACATTTATTACATCTGATCCCGGATTCGGATATACGGTTGGTTTTTCAAGGGTAACATCTTTTGTACCTGAGAGGACAATTGCCCCCTTGCCTTTGGTGGCGACAATCCGATCACCGGTTTCCTCATTATTTCCATTAGCAAAATTGCCTGCGAGGTACCATGTGATCTCGGTGCCACCCGGAAGTTCCGGTGCTGTCCATTCAACAGTCCATCTGATGACGCTGCTATCTGGAAAAGCACCAGCAGGGTTGTGTTCAAAATACTGCCTGTTATTTGCAGCAGACACCACAGCGTTGGCAGACGGATTTTCCATTTTTCCGACTTTGGTATTCAAAGGGCCCAGTATGGTCATCTGAAATCCACCCTTGACCGCGCTTCGAGATGTATCCCGACTGACAACAGTGAGCACATACGCTTCTCCCGGAGTGATTGAGGATGGAAAACCTTCGACAGAAATGAGGCCTTGAATTGGTGTATTTGATTGGGCATGGCATTCAATGCATAGACTATCTCCCGGTGCTCCGGTTTTGCCGTTTGGCGGGTTGGCAGAATGCGCCATGAGGATAACGGTGGAGACCGCCAAGGCAAGAATGGTGTAAAGCTTATTCATAGAATGAGGAGGTTCTCTAATGTGGGCCAATATTAACTAAAAAAAGATAATATGATAAGCGGGGTTGCCGCAAAAACCCATATCAGCAGACCAACAGGGAATATAATATGCTTATCCGGCAATACTGTTCGCTGACAGATAGCTCAAATGGCATACATATAACAGATTTTCATCAGGTGTTTAGCCATGGTTGGTAGATAATCTGCTGATTTCCACCGATTATCCTGCTCCCTTCTGCAACCTTTTGGGGCCATTTGTCGTCTTTAAGACAATTATGGTATTACAGGCTGATCCGGCGCTGAAGAGCAGCCGGAATTGCACGAAAACCACCCGACCAAACCCAATTGACTTATGAAAACATTGATCCTACTCGCCCTTAGTTTCGGTTTAGCGTTTATTGATCCTGTGCCTGCCAAGGCCGGCAATCGAAGTGAACCCGATCAACTGCGAAAAGAGATAGAGCGTATGGCCAGACATGGCAACCTTAAATTAAGCGGAACCGATACCCAGGAGGTAACTGTTCATTTTCAAATCAATGCCCGGCAGGAGTTGGTCATCTTTGAAACCACCGGTGAAAACGCGGAGGCTTGTGCGCGGGTCAAGGAAGCCTTGAATTATAAGCCAGTGCGGTTTAAGCAAGCGAGGCAGCTGACGCCGTATGAGGTGAGTATCAGGTTTGTTAACCCCTGAATTCGTCTTGCCCCCGAAAGCACAAATCAGAATTGGCTAGCTTTTAAATTTCTGCAGGAAATAAAACGCCGCTGGATGGAGTTCTCTCCGCCAGCAGTATGAGTCCAATTCAGGATTCCTTTGGGGATTCATAATGGGTATTCATTGGTTGGCGGAGAGAACTCCATCCAACGGCCGCCGGCCGATTATAAATTGGAATTTACCCATGGTATTCATTGGGTTGTTGGTGGGGACACCAACAACGGCTGATGGCAGATTTAATTAAAGTGCATTAAGGCCGATGGCTAAACCCAACTTTGGAAACGTGAGCCTATTACTTTTCGGTTGTAGCGCCTTTGAAGAGCGATTCCACGAAGGCTTTCTTGTTGAATACCTGGAGCTGATCGATACGCTCGCCCACGCCGATAAAGCGGATAGGGATCTTAAATTGATCGGAGATGCCGAGGGCTACGCCGCCCTTTGCTGTACCATCGAGTTTGGTCAGCGCTAATGCGGTCACCTCAGTGGCTTCTGAAAATTGCCTGCATTGTTCGAATGCATTTTGTCCAGTGGTGGCATCAAGCACCAGCATGACATCGTGAGGCGCGCCTGGAAGGCATTTGTCAATTGACTTCTGGATCTTGGTCAGCTCGCGCATGAGGTGCGTCTTTGTATGAAGACGCCCTGCTGTGTCGATGATGATTACATCTGCATTGGTCCGAATGCCTTCCTGCACAGCTTCAAAAGCGACGGCTGCGGGATCGGTATTCATGCCCTTGCTAAAGAAGGCGCAGCCTACCCTTTCGGACCAGACTTTGAGTTGGTCGACTGCGGCTGCGCGGAACGTATCACCCGCGCCAAGGAGCACGGAATATCCCTTTTGTTTATACTGATATGCTAGTTTGCCGATGGTGGTTGTCTTGCCTACTCCATTGACGCCAACAACGAGGAGAACGTATGGTTTCTTTCCTTCCGGTAGGTCAAAGTCATCGAGGTCGACGGTGTTGTTTTCGGTCAGCAGGCCCGAGATTTCATCCCTGAGGATGTTGTTGAGTTCGGAGGCATTGAGGTATTTGTCGCGGGCGACCCTTGCCTCGATGCGGTTGATGATCTTGATGGTGGTATCGAGGCCTACGTCGCTGGAGATCAGGGCGGCTTCGAGTTCGTCGAGGACTTCGACATCGACGGTAGACTTACCGGCTACGGCCTTGGATATCTTCTGGAAGAGGCTGGATTTGGTCTTTTCGAGGCCTTGCTCCAGTTCCTGTTCCTTTTCCTTAGAAAAGAATTTTTTAAAGAAACTCATGTCGGATCGATGAGGTATAAATGAAGATATCTGAAACGCAGAGATTGATGGTGATCAAACTCTCCATTTCAGATATCATGAATGGTAATTAACCGGTTGGCGTGAAACGCTGACCTGCTTACTTTTCAGCAAAAAAGTCTTTCACTTTGTCCTTGTGGACCATGACCTCTTTGTAAGAGTATTTGCCGGTCACGGGGTCTTTGATTGGCTTGACCACCTTTACAAAATCCCTACCGGATCCTACGTTTGCAGCCCGCTGGGCTACCTTTGCGTTCTTGGAAACTTTTGCCATTGAAGGACGATTTTATTACTTGATTTCTTTGTGTACAGTCACTTTCTTGAGGATCGGGTTGAACTTCTTGAGTTCAAGACGGTCCGGGGTATTCTTACGGTTTTTCTGGGTCACATAACGTGATGTGCCTGGAAGACCGGTTGCTTTATGCTCGGTGCATTCAAGAATGATCTGATGCCTGTTGCCTTTTGACTTCTTTGCCATGTTCCTGTGCTATTGCGCTAATGCTTTTATTTTTTGAGCGTGACCCCGGTGTGGAAGCCTTCTGCTTTTAATCTCTTGAGGTAATCGAAGATGCCCAACTTGTCTATTGTCCTGAGGGCATGGGTAGATACGTTGATTTGTACCCACTGACCTGTCTCAGGGATAAAGAAGTTCTTCTTTTGCAGGTTAGGTAAAAACCTCCGCTTGGTCTTCATATTGGAATGAGACACCTTATTACCCACCATCGGTTTCTTACCGGTCAATTGACACTCTCTGGCCATGATATCTGGCTTTATTGTAATTTATAATTAACTAAATTTCAAATACTTATCTAAAAAAGCAGTGACTTCGGAAGGAGTCGAACCTTCAACCTCCTGATCCGTAGTCAGGTGCTCTATCCAATTAAGCTACGAAGCCGAATCCTTAAATGGAGCGCAAAGATAAAATTATATCTCTGACTTTATAACCCCTTGCCAATGATAATTTTGGGATTCAACCCAGTATTGGGTCGACGGGATACCCTTTCCAATAAGGATAACGGTAATTGAACCACTCTGAATTGGCCATTTTTAAATTTCATTAGGAAATAAAACCGCCGCTGGATGGAGTTCTCTCCGCCAGCTGCTTGATTCCTATTAGGAATTTATACATGGAATTCAGGCCAGATATTCATTTGTTGGCGGAGAAAACTCCATCCAACGGCCGGGGGCCGATCACCAAATGGAATTTACAAACAACGGCGGATGGCCGATTGATTAGATGGTTGTCACCAGTTTCCTGGTGACTTTCCTATCTCCGCCCCTTAAGGTGATCATATATACGGCAGCAAGTAAGTTCCTGCCATCCAGCTCGATATACCCTTGTTGTGCAATCGTTTGATCAATCCTGATCTCATATAATTTAGCTCCGGTAGAAGAGAACACTTCAAAGTAGGCGTCCTGGATGTCCGGAGATACCTTAAAATAGACCTTGATCATCGAATTGGAGGCGGCTGGATTGGGCCTGATCGAAGTAATATCGAGCATAGTCTCAATGGGGGCACCGCAATCTGTGACTGAAGCCTTGAGGGCTGCATCCACCTGAATCCGTTTACCAGTGACCGTAATCTCGTTTAGCGAGTTATTGTTTTTTGCGGTATTGAAGATCAGGTCCCTGATCCGTCGGGCCGTATTGGCGGGATCTGAATCAAGATCATAGAGAAACTCTGCGCAGGGGGTGCTGTAAAGCAATGCTATAGCACCTGCGACATGCGGGGCAGCCGCACTCGTGCCGGGAAACTCCTTGTATAAATTAACCGATGCAGTAGTGACCGTGCCGTGTCCCGGTGCGCCTATATCTATGCTGGTTGCCCCGTAACCTGCATTCCCTACGATTTCGTCATCGGTATCCACATTGGTGACTGCTATCAAATAGGGTGATGTGCATGTCGTAGGCATATCGCCATCCACATCCACGGATATACTCTCGTTAGGTGCAGCTGCCACACTGAGAACTCCCTTTTCACCTAGCTTATCATACATCTCGCACCACAGGGGATGATCTGCTGCAAAGGCATTGTTGATACCGCCGGAGAGATTGGTCGCCACGACAAAGGCCCCTTTGGCGCCATTGGTCTGGTCGTAGAGCTTCCGCATGTCAAGGGCATACTGATATGCCGCGATCACATCGGATTCAAAATCAGCGCCACTGATCAGGAGGATCTTTACATTCCAATTGACCCCGGTGACCCCTACTCCATTATTTCCTTTTGCGCCTACGATACCGGCTACTGAGGTACCATGTGACTTCAACAGGTGGTGGTCATCACCAGTCTGGACATTGTATCCTATCCGGTCATCTATATACCCATTGTTGTCATTGTCGATCCCATCATCCTGGATCTCACCCCGGCTGATCCAGATATTCTGTACCAGGTCCTGGTGATCGACCTGGTAGCCTTCGTCAATCAATGCGACCACAATCGTATCTCCCGCTGTAGTCACGCCTCCCGTGGTGATGTCCCAGGCCTTGGGCATACCAATGAGGTTCATATCGCCCTGGTTGACATAGGCAGGGTCATTTGGTTGCTTGCGCCATTCGATCTTCTGGTCCGGGGTAATGGACGCGATGCAGGGCTGTTCCATGAGAGAAGCAGATAAGCCGGCAGGAACTGCAACCACCCACCAATTGCCTATGGGCAACTTTTTCTTCAGAAAAGTAGTGCTATCCAGTCCATTGGCATCCCACCATGCTGTAAGGCACCCATCGTCCTGGGTTTGCAATTCGACCAGCCATCGTCCGTTTGGTTCGGCCGGAGTGGCAGGTGCTAACAAATTAAGGAGGAGTGTAAAAAGTATGGTTATGATCATGGGCGTCCGGTCTTGGTAAGCTATCAGATGCTATAACGCATTACAAAAGTGGTGTAGCATGTGAAAGGCAAAGGTATTGAGATGATTGCCCATGGCCCCTATTTACCCCCTAGCCCCCTAAAGGGGGTAAAATCTTAATACACGCATCTTATTATTTCTATTGGAAATTCTGCCTGGCCCCGGCGGGCTCACAGGCCGTTGGATGGAGTTCTCTCCGCCAACCGTGTGAATTCCAACCTTGAATCCCAAATTGGTATCAGTCAGCTGGCGGAGAGAACTCCATCCAGCGGCGTTTGTTTATTTCCTGCGGAAATAAACAAAAAGGCCAATTCCTATTTGAACCGCAAAGGCAATGGCCTGGGGTCGGTTAATATTGAACAATTACCTGCGGCCGAAGATCTTGCTGATGCCGAAGCCGAAGAGCCAGCTGTCGTAGGCATTGAGCTTGTCTTCATACTTGAGGTTGAGGCTGAGCTCCCACTCGTCCGGTAGTTCGAATCCGTACTCGAGGCCGAAATCAAGTAAGGAGAGATTTTCGGTCTTCTCAAACTCCCGGCCGAAACCGGCAATGAAAGTGAGGTTTCGGACGGGCATATATAGAGCTACCAGGGACACGGTCAGTGGATAGCTGACTTCAAGTACACCATTAGGTTCCTCTTCTTCTTCAACCGCAAAATGCTGAAGGATCATGTTGTTGTGCAAACCTACTGCCCATTTGTTGGTAAACCAGTAGTCATAATCCAATCCCCATGCGGGAAGAATTAAATTTTTCTTGCCCTCAATGTCTTCTGCAATAGAAGGAACATGGGCATTGGCCATCATGAGGGTGATGCGATGATGCGTCTTGAAAGCCGGTTCGTCACCAGCTATTTCCTTTTCAGCCTCTTGTGCGTAGCCGGCTATCGAGAGAAGAAATAAGCATAATGTGATCAATATCCACTTTGTATTCATTTTTCACTGTTTTTAGTGCGAAAGGAAATAAACCTGAAGCAACCCTCAGGCCGTAGTGGAGTGACCATCAAAATTACTTCTTCTTTTTCGTATCCATCTCTCCAATAAATGGTAGTTCATCCTGGATTTCAGATTGCATGATCCCCGGGAGATAGGATTCAAACTGAATAACCCTTGCGGCTTCGGTATGGCACCTCGATACATCCCTGCCTAGGCGCCTTCACCAAACTTAAAAACGAGACCTCCGCCCAGGCTAAACTGATACATGGAAGAGAAAGAAGAAACACCAGCGCCAGCGCCACCGGTTCCAAAATAAAATCCTCCCCCAACAGACTGCACTGCAGAAAGCAACTGCGCCTGGAGCTTAATGCCGACCTTTTCAGTAGCCCAGATATTCGCGCCTGCCTTGAAACCCCATGCAAACTTGGTCCTTGAGCCATGGTTACCATTGTCTGGATTCTCCAGGCCGAAGATGCCCATACCAATCATCCCTCCACCAAATCCTTCGACCATGCCACCTGGTTTCTTAAAATAACGATTACCCCCAATCATCACATAGTTAACCCCCAAATCAAAATTGGTAAACTTTACTCCGTTTTGATAATATGTAAGCGGGGCATTCGTGCCTTGGCGGATATATAACAACTCAACAC
This sequence comes from Candidatus Opimibacter iunctus, assembly GCA_016716665.1. GTDB lineage: Bacteria > Bacteroidota > Bacteroidia > Chitinophagales > Saprospiraceae > Opimibacter > Opimibacter iunctus. The sequence goes on from JADJVH010000001.1 coordinate 258,004, forward strand.
CGGAACCTGGCTGGGCCATAAATTCAAGGCCGCCACCCCATTGAAAACCACCCTCGATGGTGCCGGCATAGTAATCATTGGCATCATAATAGGAATCAATCGCATCATCAAACACATAGGCGGAATAGAGATTCAATCTCATCTCCTGGCCAAATGCCTGGCCAGCCATAAAAAACAATGCTAGAAGTGTGTAATTTCTGTAGTTCATAAATTAATGTATTGAAAGGTTTTTGAAAATCAATTCAAGCGCAAGATGTCCCTGAAGTCACGCCGGGCTTATTTAAAAAGTAGTTTACTTCATTGTGATGATATGCTCATCCTGCATACTTCAAGCTATTGCCCTGCCTGTCCGATGATCAGTTGCCAGCAGCAATAATGGATAATCTAAGATGTCCCCTTAAGGTTATTGTTGAAAAAAAAGTTAAAGAGGATTCAAAAGCAAATCCTTTTAGCTGAGACACAACGTGTGTTTCAGGATATAAACTTATTATAGGTTTAGCTAACGCTCCTGTAGAAAAATAGCTACGTCACCGGAAATCAGAATTTATCGCCATGATACAGGGTCTTGCCGCCTTCCTGGAGGACATAACCTTTCCATGCGAATACGGTGAGTTTGCCTGAAACCCAGGTGTAGCCGCCCTCCTGGCCTTTGCGCTCCAGGATGAAGGAGCCTTCGCGTCCGGGGATGAATACTTCTGCTTCGGTCTCGTCGTCATTGAAGATGAGAAATGCGGCTTGCCTTGGATCCAGGGTTACGTCTATCGGCAGGAGTGTGATACCTGCATCATAAGGAAGTACACACATATTTTTGAAGGTGGACCAGACATAGCCGGCAGCGGTGTCGCAGTTGTGCGTGTTGCTGGCTGAGGTGGTTGGTTGTGTTTTGGAAGGGGCGGTATGGCATGCACAGAGGAGAAGCACGGAGAAAAGGATGGAGTAAGAATGGATCATGATCAATTGATTAGGCAATCACTGGTGGTGAGTGCAAAGGTATTGAAAGTGTGTAAGACAGTGAGACAGTGAGATGCGTGGATATGCTTCTGCAGAACTCACCCCCGCCCCTCTCTTGAAATTTGATTGCACGTACGAATAGGATGCTGCTGAAGAGAGGGGAGCTGAGAATATCTAAAATTTGTATTCAAAGCCAAAAGAGAGGCTGGAGAAATTTAATGTGGTGCCAAAGGACGTGAAATTATTTCCTTCATCAGATTCTGTGTCTTCCCAATGGCCTGCGGTAAAGCTCAACACTCCTATCCTGGACGTCAACCTGAAATGATCGCTGATTTCATAGAGCACCCCGCCTGATGCGCCCAAGCTAAAAGAATAGGTATTTTGTCCTCCGGTTTCAGTTTCGTCCCTAAAGTCCCTTCCAGATACATAGGAAAAATTGAGGTTTGGTTGAATAAAGGCAATAAACTTGCTTTCCGGATTGATCATAAATCTCCCAAACAAACCTAACCCATACTGATTATCATTGCGTCGGAGGTCAACTGTATCTGTCTGACCGAAAGTTTCCACATCAAAAGCCTTGTACCTTTCCATCGCATATACCAATTGTATACCCAGGAGCCAATGGGGGCTGACCTCCTTTCCCACGTAAGAGGTAAAATTGAAATAGGTATCTGTCAATTCTGAGTCCCGGCTAGAATAAAGAAATCCAGGGATGCCTGCGATATTGAATAATGGAATGGGGATTGTATTATGCTGGGTATTAAAACTTAGGTATCCACCGGCCACCATATCCTTTGCATTATCACTAGTCTGGGCTGAAAGGATATGCGTAAAAAATAGTAAAACAGCAAATGAAGTAACTACTTTCATGGTATGGAATGGATTTGGTGTGTTTGTAAAATACACCATATTTATAAAACATCAAGGGCAGAAGGTTACTTGCCGTTTAAAGGCACACGTGACTCTTTTGTCTGAATCACGGATTAAAGGACGGCAGAAGGGCGGAACGGCGTAAAAGGCGGAAGAGCGCCTAACTCTTTTGTCTGAATCGAGGATTAATCAGAATATAGGATTGCGAGGATTTTGATTTGGTAGGTTGGAATCTTTGGGCTTTTGGAAGAAAATATCAGGGTTTTGACAGTGCTGTATTTAACTCACCTGGACTATCACAGCAAGGCATGGTTTTGTTGCAAACAGGGTATACAGATCATCAAAACAGATGATCATCATCATGCTAAATCCTATGGATAAACAGCACTTTTGCACCAGCAACCAGGCCCGATTTATTTAGTGGATTCTGGCTGTATGTCGATATCGGAAGCACTACCTGAAGATGGTCAGTGTTTGTAGCTATTGGTTTGATTTGATTTAAAATCCTATACCATGAAAAATTTCACCCTCTTCCTGATTATCCTTATTTCCTTCTTCAATACGAATGTTATACAATCCAGAAATACTGATTTCCTTCCTGCTACTGTTCCCCAGGACACTACTAAAAAACTTGTAGCCCTAGTAAATCGTGCTGCAGAGCTGGTGCGTGTAAAAGGGGAAGATGCCTTTAGTGAATTCAAGTTGCCGGAGAGTAACTGGCGCTGGGGAGACACCTACATCTTTGTCATCGATCCGGATGGGAATATGCTTGTCAATGCGGATGCGGATATGGAAGGTAAAAACCTGATCAACCTGAAGGATATCAAAGGCAAGCCGATCGTACGCGGACTCATTGCGGCCGCTATGTCCGATCCAAAACAACCTCATGGCTGGTATCACTATGAGTGGCCCACGCCTGGTGGATTGCTTCCGCGCTGGAAGAGCAGCTATGTCGAACTCGTAAAAGCACCATCCGGCAAAAGCTATATCGTCGGTGCAGGGATGTACAATGACTGGATGGAAAAAGAATTTGTCGTAGACATCGTAGAGGATGCTGTGTCGCTCATCGAACGCGCAGGTACTGCGGCCTATAAAAAGTTTTATGATCCTACCAGTCCGTTCCTCGTGAAAGATGCATACGTATTTGTAGTTGATCCAACCGGAGTGGAGATCGTCAACCCTGCCTTTCCGAAATTGGAAGGCCGGAGCATTTTGGACCTGAAAGACACCAAAGGGAATATGTTGGTAAGGGAAATGCTGAAAGCAATGGAGCCAAATGGGAACGGATGGGTAGAGTATATGTGGCCAAAACCAGGAGAAAGCCAATCCACCGTCAAGTCTACCTATGTCAGCAAGGCCTACCTCGGGGATAAATGGGTCATGGTGGGTTGTGGCGTATACCTTGCCAATGCTGCTACTGCTGCCGCGCCCACGCAACAGATGACTGCTCCTGAACTGATGAAACTGGTTGATGAAGCAGCGATTGAATTTGAAAAGAAAGGTGAAGCGGCCTATCCGGAATTTCGGGTAGATGGATCCAAATGGTATAAGGGCACTACCTATTTCTTCGTGTGGACGCTTGATGGTGTGAGGGCGTTTCATGCTGTCAATCCGCAAAGTGAAGGTGTCAATGTAAGTGACAGTAAAGATGTACTGGGGAGGCCATGGGCACAGATGTTTCTTGAAACGGCCAATACAAAAAATGGCGATGGATGGGTGCACTACATGTATCCTGAACCTGGCAATATCTTTCCTACGTGGAAGTCCAGTTACCTCAAGCGGGTGACCTTTCCTTCCGGCAAGGATTACCTGATCGGATGTGGGATCTACAACATGCAGATGGATAAGGCATTTATAGAAGATGTCGTCAATCGTGCTGCTGAACTGGTTGCTGCAAAAGGCAAGGGTGCATTTGAGGCGCTTAGAGACATTAATGGCCCTTATGTATTTATGGATACGTATGTATTTGTAGATGACCTCAAGGGTGTCGAATTGGTCAATGGCGCGCAACCTTCCTTAGAAGGAAAGAACATCATGAATCTGAAGGACATCAAGGGTAAACTGGTGACGAAGGAGTACATTGATAGTGCGCAAAAGCATGGCAGTGCGTGGGTGGATTATTACTGGTACAAGCCGGGGAATGATGTGGTTTCGCACAAGAATACGTATGTGAAGAAAGTGCAGTTTGGGAGTGAGACGTATATCGTGGGGGCGGGGCTGTATGAAGATTAATGATTGAAGTGGACTTCAATTATTTTGGCGGAAAGGCTGAAGAGGCCGAAAGGCTGAAGAGGCCGAAGAGGCTAAAGAGGCTGAAGGGCGTACATGACTCTTTGTCGGAATCACGGATTATAAGGCAGAGAGCATAGGGCAGAGAGCATAGCGCAAAAGGTTACCTGCCTTTAAAAACGGCCTAACAGACTACAGCATAACCGATATACTTTTTGATTTGACATACGCGGGCTTAGTTACAAACTAAGCCCAACATTCCTTTTTCTACAGAATTGACAGTTTTAAAATTTACTTTATTGGAAATCGGTTGCCGGATAGGTCAACCTTGTACTCGGTGCCGTGGTCGAGGAGGAAGCCTTCGGAATCGCCGTCGGCGTGACGGGTGTCGATATCGATGATCTTGCCGTTGTGGTAGTAACTGACATCATTGACCAGGGAGTGGCCGATGACTATCCTGTTGACGCCGTATTGCTTCATCACATGATTGAGGTCTGCTGAGGCCATTGAGCCATCCGTGTATCCGCGATACCAGAATGGGGAAAAGTCGCCGCTGTAGAGTGAAGCGACTAAGGGATTATTGCTATCAAGGGCAGCTTCTTCCTTGTAGTAATACTCCCGGGCTGTAGCGTTGATCGATTGGATAGTTGGATTCTGATCCGCTATAGCTGTGGAGATCCCTCCATGAACGAAGAGGTAGTCTCCGATCTTTTCTACGATATTCTTGGTCTGGAGCCAGCGGCCGAGTTCGGTGTCGGGGGTGTACCAGGTGGTGTAAGGAGCATTGATCAGGAAGGTATTTTGAAAATACTTTTGCCGCACATAGCGGACATCGGCGTTCATATTCATGATCTCGTGATTGCCGAGGATAAAGTGGACATAGCCTTTGGCCTTGAGGGCTTCTTGTTCGAGGTGGTAGATCAGCCACAGGCACTCCGTGACATGCAGGCCTCTGTCAAAAAAGTCGCCATTGAGGACCAGGTGGCCGGTGCCGAAGGTCCATTGATAATTGCTGTCCATGACCCCATTTGCGATCAGCATATCGCGTAATGGGATAAAATTGCCTTCGATATCGGAGATGGCCAGGAGCTTGTCTGGTTTGGGATAGGTGCAGGGTTCGTTCCTGAGGGATTTCTTGATCGTGGTATTAAACCGGATCGTGTCATTGACGTGGCAGGTGATGTGGCGGCCTTTGAACGAGGTAGTGAGGGTGTCCAAGCGGGCGTAGAAGCCGGTATCTGATCGGAGGACTTGCTTGATGATTGTGGTGGATCCTATGTAGAAGATGTGGGGGCCGTCGTAGGAGATGGTGGAGGTGTCCTGGATTTTCTTTTTTTCTCCGAGTGATGGATCGGGAAGGATGATCATCTCTTGCCTTGGGAAGATTGAGGCGTAGGTAATCGGAGGAATCAGGAATATCATTAGTTGCATGGTGAAGACCATGCAGATTTTCAATCTGATGAAAGAGGCATCGGGAATACCCATAGGTGAACAATGGAATTGTGGTGTAGTCGACAAATTATAAAATTAAAACCAGAGTTGGGAGGGTTTAGTTCAAGGGCGTAGGGGTGAAGGGCGGAAAGGCAGAAAGGCGGAAGAGGCCTAAGAGGCCTAAGAGGCTAAAAAAAGCGAAAAGGCGAAAATAAAATAATCTTAATTGCAACTGGCTAAAGCCAGGTCTAGAGAATGGATGTGATACGGCTTCAACCGTTACCTCAATTTCCTCAGTGCCCGAAGGGAGGCTAAGATGACTATACTAAAAATGGCTTCTTTGCAGATACAGAATCAATGAATGCCTGCGCGCTATCCTTTTGTCTGAATCACGGATTACACGGATTAGGGGATTGCACGGATTAAAATCCTGGTATCCCCAAATCAAATCTTGATTTCCTTGTCTTACTTTCCAACTTATAGACCAGCCCGTTAAAACCCACCATATGCAGATGGGCCTTTATCTTCTTTTCTGCACTCCTGATCGTCAGTTCCATGCTTATGGTTCCAAATGAAACCTTTGTAATTTCCCCCCATAGAATGGTCTTTTCCTTTCCAAAGATGGTGGTTTCAATCAGTCCGGAGTCTGTGACCCTGATCTGTGAAATGTACCCTTTGGCGAAAATCCACATGCCAACTATCAATGCTATAATGCTGGCCAAAGCCCCTAGTAGCTTGTCACTTTCACTGGCATAGATAAATGTATAAATCACCAGAGCAAATCCCCCAATGATCACAAACAAGCCAAACCATGCATAGAACTTTGGTAGTTGCAGAATAAAGCTGCCATCCTCAGCATCCCTGGGCTTCTTCTTTGATGCGGCATAGAGGAGGGCCATGATCAGGGTGATGATGAGGGCGGGGGTGAGGTTGTCTAGTGACATATGTTTTGTTTCCCACCAAAGATACTTCTAGAAGTTCTATGATCAATAGTGTAGATATAACCTACAAATCGCTCAAGGTCTGGCCATTCTTAAGCCTGGCAGCTGCCTGCTTCTTAAAGGCTTCAAAATCAAATGCAGATTTGTTTTCCTTTTCCATATGTGTTAGTTTCAAAGTTACAAATCTTCAAACTGCTACACTTTTAGGTATTTTCTCTCCAAATAATTAAGAAACCTCATCTAAACAAGTAAGAACCTAACATTACTATTCTTTAAGAATTATAACTTTAGTTGTGATATTAGATAAACCAACATCAATGCTATCCAACTGCTGTAAAGTATCTTGATTAAAAATGCTTACAGATCGCAAATAATACTTGGAGCTATCTATCGAATATAAGGTGGCCATTCCTGCATCAGTTGAAACTAAATTATAAATGTAATTACTATAGTCTATGGTATCTAACAAAAAAGTAGACCTACTTTTGTAGACAAATACATGGGCTTTATTTATTGGGGTTTCATATACATCAAGAAGTTGGATCTCCATACCATTTTTGTCCGGTGTAACATCGCTCATCGAAATTACAATTGTCTTTACCCCTTCAGTTTCTATTTTAATACTATCCAATCCTTCAAACTGCAAACCTCCTATATTAATTTTACATCTAAAATAGTAAGAACCCGGTGCGAGGCTAAATTTATTAGCTATACCATATTCATTGGAATTCAATTCAAATATGTAACCAGCCATAGAATCTGTTGCAAATATAATAGGACTACTATATACCTGTACTTTAACCTTTCCAATACCATTACCTAAAGTATCTTGGACAATAATATGAATCCCATTCTGGGCCTTCTGTGATATAAACAAACTAAGTGTATCAGGGATATTATCATCTGATGTTCTTCCAGAATACTCAATTTCACCATAATATTTAACCTCTGTCCCTGAAAAACCATATACTATGTAAGTTGTATCCTTATTAATACCATTAAATAAATATTGACCCTGCTCATTGGTGTATGTGGAATATAAAAACCCATTACTGTTCTCCTTGTACCTAAGAAATACTTCTTGTTTTTTTAAAGGATAATTTGATAAAGCTCCACTAATTGTATCCTTCACAATTGCTACACCACCAATAGTATTACTTCCAGATAAATCATCAAACTCAGACTTCTCACATTGGCATAGAAATGCACCAAGCAAAATTATAAGAATATACTTTTTCATATCGCTTTGAAAAATAGTTTAACAAATTCTATAAATATAACAGGATTCAAGGACAATCCATAATAAATTCCTTTACTTTCATAGTATCGAGAGGTACCCGTAATTATATTATTTTCAACTTTGTATTTAGTCTGCAAATAATAGTTTTTGCCAAATGATACGTTTAGACCAGGAACTATATCATAACCCAAACCTAAATAGATATTCTGTTCCGGATGTAGTAATTCAAATCCACCAAATATATTTATCCTATGAAGGGGGTATTTTGGAACTAACCATCGATCACGTGAATAGTGCTGCCAAGGATACAATTTAATCCCAACAATAGCTTTAGCTGAATTGTCACTTTCCGAAATTAAAAAACCATTTGAACTCGTATCTATCTTCGTAATGGTTACAGGGTGTGAAGTAAGTGCAAAGCCTAATGAAACCTGTGCAAAAACTAATTTACCTACATTAAAATGCGTCTCTGCAACTTTGCTTTCTTTATTATCTTTTATTTTTAAAATTGAAATACTATCTGTAAATGGTGCTTGATAATTATACATTATTTGTTCACTAACTGTTCTTAAGTTAGGACTAATAGAGCTTTGAATAAATATTCTGTCAGAATATACTATGTTCCTTTTATTCAATACATAATCTTTTGATATATTTATTATATCTTTAAATATTGGATTATCAAATGTATTCTCAAAACAAGAATTCATGCTTAAACTATCAAATCCTAAACCGTAAATATTAGCTATAAAATCAAAACTACTCACAAAGTCTTCAAGACTCTCAATTGTTGGATTTGATACTTGGTCTAATTTTAATTGACCTAATTGTGTAGAAAGCCATTTTGTAAATTCCTCGGAATCTTTGAATTCACTCTTTTCTTGAATCAATTTAATTACAAGACTTGATTCTACATTGTGAATAGAAATATAACCCGATACATTGTCAGGTATTTCAATAGTATTGTAATAATCTTTCTTGGTCGAGGCGACATGTTTAAAACCATTTGATGCATCTAATTGAGATTGCACCCTAATTTTCTGGTTAGATGAGATTTGAATTATAAATTCATTCAAATATTTTGTTCGTTGAATATTTAATTGCGGAAGAATTAAAGTCTTCAAAGATGCATTTTTGTCCTCATATTTTAAAATACGACTTGAAATAGATTGAATACTATCCTGAACAATTTTAAAAGTAGCCAATTTATCTATCTTAATTGGCAACGAATCTAGTACCTTTTGTAGGAATATTTTTTGTAATAAAAGTTTATTGATAGTGTCTTGTCTGAATCTAATTTCATTTTCTACAGATGTATAATTTTTTGGAATATATTCATGGAACGGATTAAATGTTAATTTTCCACCTGTAAACCAAAGCCATCTAAGCAACCATGGTTTTAATTCAGCAAACTTACCATGATAATCCTGAAAAATTGCATCATAAGGAGTTGCAGCCTTTTCCATCCAATATAAGGAGCTATCTATCTCGCTTGGGTCAATATCATTTAGGATAAACCAGGAATTTTGTTGAAAAATCCAATCTTTAATAGTTTGCAAGTACGGATCAGTAGAAATTAACTTAAAACCTAATTGATATATGTTTGCATTTTCACAATTAGAACATAGAAATCTTTCTATAGGGATACAATCTTTAAATATAAAACAAGAATCCGACACAGAATACTTTGGAATTAAATTAACGGTATCTAAGCAGGTCACACTATTTGAATTGACTACTTTAAACTGATTCAACAACAAATTATTAAAGAAATATTCAATAGGAATATTATAGTAACTTCCTAAAATACTATCAATATTGTTGGGTAAATCTAAATACAAATTAAACGGATTTCTTAAAATACTATCTACTGCGTTTATATCCTCTATAAATTGGGTAAAACCCTCCTCAAAATAACACGAATAGTTTTTTATTTGACTTGAATCGGGATTAAAATAAACTTTTACTTCGCGTATATCAGATATAAACTTTCGAATTTCATTTTGAATTACTTTTAATGGTACCCGTACTTCAAAACAAATATTATCTTTATCACGAATCACACTGTTTGGAAATAAAATTATTTCGCCTACAGAGTTAAATGCTATAACCTCAGTATCCTTGTCAAGGAAACAATGCTTTTCCTCCTGTGCAAATAAGAAATTTACATGACACATAAAAAAACAAAGCATATATATATAAATTGCTTTCATAAGTTTTAACCCTTTAAACTTGTAACTATAAAATTTTAATTCTGACATTGTACGACTCGATGGTTCTGGTGATATGCCAACATGTGACACCCAATAATTCGAAAGTATTATGTAGTTTTCATCATTATATTCTTTAAAGAATTCCCAACTTACTTCAATTCTTTTTCCCCAAGAAATGACCCTGAGGCCTTCATTGGTAAATCCCACAACAGCCACTGCATGACCGTTGTCCTTTTTAGAACGAACGAAATTTGGATCCTCTTTACTGTCAAGCATCCAATTGGCCCCTATTTCCTGAGCTGATTTAGGAAGTTGAAATCCAGCCATTATTCCGCCGAATAGCACTATAGCTCGTTTCATTTCTTCAATGTTTTTAGATTTAATTTTAGCAAAGTTTATAATTTTGTTAGTATTGATACCATTGCTCTTCCAAAAGAGTAGTGTCTCAAATATTTTACACCCTCTTGAATAACATTTTTTAGAAAATATCTCAATGAGAATATTCTTGTCAAGAAAAACAACTCGTGGTAGTGTATTTGATGTCCAGCAAATAACTAAATGTGCCATGGCGGCTAATACGCAATTTGAATATCCATTGATTGTATTGCCATAATCAGGCCATGTCCCTGTATAAGCTTCATCCCACGATAGGTTGGTTGGGAAAACTAAATTTGGAAAATCTTTTGAAATAACTATGCCATTTCTTTCATTTTGCAAAGTAAGAATCTCATCTAATTGTGCTGTTGGCTCAGGTTCAGAAGGAGACAATTTCCCAAGTCGAGGAAATTCTGGAAGTTGACTATTATTAGGGGTTTCATTAGGAATTAATAATTTCCTAAGTATATCCATTTCACTTTCAAGTGCCTGAGTTTTTGAAACAAGTTTACCAACAATTTTATTTGAATTACTTTCCTTTTCGGCCAGTAACTCCTTAACCGATTGTTCAAACTTACTTTGCAACTTATTCCTTTCTATTCCAAATTTTAAAAGTTGAGCGGGAATAGAAACAATAGCTTTGGCAATATTTATCGGAATAGATGCCAAACCTTCTGCTTCACTTGGCTTGTTAATATAATTTTCAATCAAAAGTCCTTTTGCAAGCTTTGGAACATGGTGTTTTTTGACAAAAAGAGACCTAGTAATTGGAATCTTTACAATCTTTGATATGTCAGGAACAATGAAGGAAAATGTAATGGGAGATTCAAGTTCAGGTGCCATAATTTCCCATGACACTCTTGTTAACGGCCTTGAAAATAATCCATAGAAGATGGATTCGTCTATCTGATATTTAGGGTTATAACGTGGATTAATCAATACTAAATTCAAATCTATTCTATTCGCTTTTTTAACCAAAATTGGCCATCTTAATGTGATTTCCTTCAGAGCTAAATTTTCCGGAAAAAGTTCAAACCTTTTATTTACTGTAAATATTTCAATAGTGTCAACTGGCTCAGAGTCACGTTTTTCTTCTTTTTCTGTTCTTACAAATCCTGAAGCTTTGTCAATTACCTTTTCCGGAGCATCTGTTAAGGTTGCAATAATTTCACTAAATTGATCATCGGCTATCAAGGATATATTTTCTAATAAGGAACTTTCTGAAACAACAATTTTGAAATCATCCGCAGAGAAAAAATCTGGATGATATTTAATAGCAAATATTTGCGAAGTGTCTGGCAAAATACTTGTAGAGGCAGTTATATTTAGGCTTAAAACCTTGACCTCAGGTGGCACTGTATTACCGAGAAAACTTGTTACCTGAACATCTGCAATTGCATCTAGCTTAAGACCATATGCCGGTAGATAATAATAATGATCCGCCTTAAAAGCTTTAGATGAGTCCTGAGCCTGACTACTTAATATCCCCGATCCACCATGACGTAACAATCTATAAATTAAATATATTATAATATAAATCAATATTACACTTCCAATAAATTTCAAATAACATACAAAATCTTCCATAAATAACATAATTACAATGAATAAATATTTGCACTAGGTTAGTAAATAATTTATCTTATGCATGATATTATTTGTTTATTTTCAATACCTATTATTCAAAGACATAATCATATTAAAATACAAGGAAACCTCTAAGAAACTGCTTTCTTGGTGCACCCAATTTATTTCATGATATTATAAAAATATCAATTCACTTATTCTTGAATTCAAAGTTATATACAATATAAATTACCTGTATTGAATTTGCATCAGTAGAATATTGAGCACATGCTCAACTAATCCAACAGATCTAGATTAAGCAGGAATTCCTATACCTCAAGTTTCATCATGTGATTAAAAGGTATAAAAACACAATACCATATATAAAAGAATTAATCAATACCTTATCAACAAATTGCCTGCTTGAAATATCAAAATCTAATTCCTCTAGTTCAATGGATATAATTTCCAATACAGGTAAACTAAAAATATATTTCTGGAAACACAAATATTAGTTAGGAGAATTGGTTTTTCGTGTTTCATTCCCGAAATTTAAAAATGGTTTTCAAATAAACCAAATGTTTTTTGATATAATTTAAAATTTTAACACTTTAATTAAATTGGAATAAATACAATGTTGTCCCTAATTAAGCAGATTAATATGATTTAAGGATACATATGTCCCTGGAAATGGACGATAAATATGTTGACGGGTTGGTGGGTTGATGCGTTTATTGGTTGATGAGATTAGGAGGTTAGGAGATTAGGAGGTTAGTATCTTAGAGACTGAAGAGTCTAAAGAGCAGGTATTAGTCCGTGAGCACAAACATGGCTGCAAGCCAGGAAAATTGAATAGCCACTGCTTTTAAACAGTGGCAGCGAATGGGAGAAGGGATATTTCTGATGCATTGGGCTAAATCCCTCCGCTACAAATGCGCCCTTTCAGGGCTCTTTCGATAATTTCCTTAAGCCCTGAAGGGGCGTGCTGGTAGTAAGGGGGTTCAGCCCCTTATAGAGGATCATTTCCTGACGTTAAAAACGTCTTCACAGACTAATACCCTATCGATGATCTCCTTGATCTGTCGTACGCGGGCGTAGATGCAATCTACGCCCGACATTGTTTTGCAATAAATTATGTCTAGATTTTTACCCCCTTTCAGGGGGCTAGGGGGTAGGGTAGAATCCCGCAAACTCCTTTTCAAAATACTGCGCCATCTCGATGTCTACCTTAGACACCTTATGCCCAATATCCCACGAAGACAGATGGATGATCACAGATCGCCAGATATTCTCCCACCTGGGATGGTGATCTGCCTTGGAAATGAACGGACGCACCTTGTACATATATTCAATAGCATCCTCGAAGGTCTTGAATTCATATTTGCGGGAAACCTCCTGCATCATCTTTGGTGCCTGACCTGGGATGGGTGCATAGGATAGCTCCCAACCGGGAAGTTCCTTTAATGCATCGTTTAAGCCTGTCTCGGTCATCGCGAGAGGAAAGGTGTCTTTGATGCCTTCAGGATTCGGAAAATCGATGTCGGTGCCAGAGCGCTTGAATCCTAATCCTACCAGTGAATCGACAAGGGCTGCTATATCGCTCTGCCTGGAGATCGCATTGATGACCATACCCTGATTGTCCAGAAGCTTTTGGATGCTCTTTGGGAGGGCCTCTTTCTGTGTCACTGCACCGCCGATAAATAACGGAATGATCTTGATGCCCCGCTTGAGCGCGGTCTCGATTTCGATGCGGACCCAGTCATCTTTCTTGTCGATCATCCGGACGAAAAACTCATCCTGCAGTCTCAGCCAGTTTTTACCGATCACGACGATCAGGCAATCACACTCGTCCAGGTTGGCCTTGAGGGTGTCCTTCCAGTTATCCCCACGCTGGATGTTGTCGAGATCCATGAAGATATGGTCACTGCCAAATACAGCGTCAAGCTCCGCCTTGACAAACCGGGCGACGAGGCCTTCGTCATCACGCCGGTAGCAGATGAAGGCAAATGGTTTTTTCATGGGATTAAGTTAACCTAAATCTTGCGTTTTAGGCATCGATTTAATGACGGCAGAAAAGGCGGAAAAGGCAGAAAGGAGAGTACCTGACGCAAAATTTAATCTTTACCCCCTATAGGGGGCCAGGGGGCAAATCACTTTTTCTTGTGTTCCCCTTTGTACATTTTCTCTCCGGCCTCTACTGCAAATGGTAATTTGTTTTCCAGAGGAGGGATGGGACAATTGAATCCATCACTATATGCACACCATGGATTATAACACTTGTTGAAGTCGATGATGATCTCTCCATCCTCTGCATCTGCCTTGGACATATTGATGTAGCGACCGCCGCCATAGGTGGTTTCGCCATTGGTGGAGTCGTTGAAGGGAAGGAAAAGATAGTCCTTGTATAATGGGTTTGAAATGTTGGTCATGTTCTCATACAAGGCAATACTGGCATTGAATTTTCCCCAGGTGAAATAAGCCACACCATATTTGCGATACGTCCGCGTCACTCCACTATACGTCGGCAACTCAAAAGGCTGCTCTGCAGGTGTCTTAAAGAAGGTGGCTGTGACTTTAGCCATAGGCAGTTCGGGAAAGAAATCAAGGTACTGCAGATCGTCTTCTTTCAACGGGGACCTCGGATCGGTCAGGAATTCCTGCTTGTATGTTTCGCGATAGGTGGCGAGGTCGTCCTGGGCGAATGTGACACTATAAGTTAGTATGATGAGTAAAAGCAAGTAAATGTATTTCATAGATAACATGGTTGCATTAAATCAATGGCTTAGTGCTTGTAATTTACGAATTTGTATTTTGAATCCTCGTCATTGACATAGCTATTGTAACTACCTGCCGTCGGGAGACGGCTTCACAGGCCATTGCCTTACCGATACTTCTTTTTGATTTGTCGTACGCGAGCGTAGATACAATCTACGCCCAACGTTTGTGCTTTGAAAAAGGTCCCCTTTAGGGGATTTAGGGGTAAAACGCAGCTCAATCACTATTATCAGATTACTTAGTGGACACGAGCGCAAGCTGCTTCCCATCAGGGCTCACAGCGAGGCGCGTGATCTGCGTGATACCATGGATGGACACATCACCAACTTCCTGCCAAGTTGTATTATATTTCGGATGAAAGCTGTAGAGCTTGCTTCCTACGCCAATAAAGTAAGTGCCGTCAGGTGCGACGGTAAAATCCTCCACCAAGCCGGGGGTCTCCGAGATGATGTCTATCGAAGCTGAAGCCGGATTGTATTTCTTGATGTACCAATAGGTGTCGGTAAACTTATGCACATACAGAATTGAACCCACTTGATCAGCAAGCAGTGTCCTGCCGATGGCTGAAGTGATCCTCCTCGTCCTGTTGTCTTTGAGGTTGAGTGACACGAGGTGGCTTGACTCTCCATCTATCCTGTACAATGCCAGTTGATCCTGATCTACCCAGGTATAGTAACCGATATCCTTGATGCCCGGTGTCAGGCTCTTGTATCCCCCACCCTTCAATGCAGTCTGGTACACCTGCTGATCGATAGAGTCCCCCTCTACCTGACGCACCACCGTCAAGCGCTGTCCTGATGGATCTATGCGTGGTGAGTATTCGTTGGAAGCGGTTTGCGTAATACGCCGGATACTCTTGTCCTGTAATGACAATAGATAGATGTCATTCTGTTTCTCTCCTGCCTTGCGCACACTGACCAGCAGATTGCCCTCCGGTGTAAACCACGGCTGATTGGTATATCCTCCGCGATTGAAGCCACTCAGGAATTTAGCCTGGTAGATGTGGTATTGGTGATCAGTACCTGTATGAAGCTGGAAGAGGTAAAGGTCGGTGGAGCCCTGGGCAAAGGCCGTGGACGTAGTCCATGCACTTAACAGGACGATTATAATTTTTATAGGATTCGAAGACATATTGGAAAGGCTAAAGAGGCGGAAAAGGCTTAAGAGGCCTAAAAGGCCGAAGAGGCGAAAGTGTTAAATGGTAAATGTTAAATGGTAAATGCTAAACGTGTAATGGTTAATGCGTAATTGTGAAAATAGGAAAAATAGGTGGAAACTCCTCTACCAAAATCCATACTTAATGCTTACCCCCTTTAGGGGGCCAAGGGGGCAAAATAGCTGTGAAATGGGTTAGATGCTTGCTACCTGCCGTTACAAACGGCTGCACAGACTAGAGCCTCACCGATACTTCCTTTGATTTGTCGTACGCAAGCTTAGATACAATCTAAGCTTAACGTTTGTTTTTAAAAAAGGTCCCCTTTAGGGGATTTAGGGGCAAAACAGTAAGATTTAATCCATTTTATATGCAGAGGTAAATATCCGATCCCAATTGATCCCATTACTCATACTACCATTCTTGGTAGAGAACCAGATGAAGAGCGGCTTACCAACGATATGGTCGTGTGGCACGAAGCCCCAGGCACGGGAGTCCTCTGAGTTGTGGCGGTTGTCCCCCATGGCCCAGTAGTAATCCTGCTTGAAGGTATAGGTGGTGGCTGGTGCACCATTGATGATGTACTGGCCGTTCTCTTCCTTGAAGTCATTGTTTTCGTACACATCGATGACACGACGATACAAGGCTATAGACTCAGGATTGAGGGCTACGGTAGCACCCTTCTTTGGTATGTAGATCGGACCATAGTTGTCGACCGTCCATTTGCCAAAATGCGCTGGATCGTGTGGGAACAAGCCCGATGAGTATGGAGACATATCAAAGAGTTCGATCTTGATGTTCGGATCCATCTGCTTGAGCTTTGCGACCTGGTCATCATCGAGGAAGTAAGGCACTACCCTATTTTCCGGCACGGTGATGCCCATATCCTGGAGCTTGGCATAGTTGAGATTTTCAGACATGATCTGGTACATGTACTGGAGATGCTTTGGATTCTGCACTGCAACACCGTTGATGTATACCTGCCTGTCACGCACTTCAAGACTATCTCCTGCAATGGCGATACAGCGCTTGATATAATGATCTTTCTTGTCGATTGGCCTTGTGATCAACGGCGCATTGCCTACATCACGCTTTGCTTCAGGACTTGTCTTAACCTGGTATGCTGTGTAAGACCTGGATGGTGAGAGATATACGCTATCGCCTACCGGCCAGTTGAAAACGATTGGTTCATTACGGTCAATAGATTCCAGTGCTGGAAGGCGGAAGTATGGCAATGAAGGTTTTTCGAGGTAAGATTCAGTGCCAAGTCCTGGAATGGTGTTGTGTAGGAGTGGAAACATCGCCACCGTCATCGGTGTACGGATACCGTAGTGTGCCTTGCTGACAAAAAGAAAATCACCTACCAGCAATGAGCCTTCCATCGAAGGGGTCGGGATCTTGTATGCTTCGATTAAAAACATGCGGATAAACGCCGCAGCAAATACAGCAAATACAATAGCCTCTGTCCACTCCCGGATCTGTGACTTGCGGAATGGATTATTCTTGACCAGCTTTTCCAGTTGGCGGGGTTTGTTGGTCTTGATAGCCTCTTCAATCTGGTTCTTGTATTCCTCTTCCCTGGGCAGGATCGGGCTAACGTATTTATCTGTCTTGCTCAGGGCTATCGAGGTGAATATCGCCGGTGCATAGATCACGGCCATGGCACTGTGCCTGAAACCGAGCTTATCAAATGACCTCACCAGGTCTACCGCCATCCCGCAATAGATGAAGATATTGACGATCGGGAAGAGCAACCACAGGGCATAGGCAGGCTTGCGTCCAATCAGCTTGCACCATTCGGCAAAGTTGACCCCGGGGATCAGGCCCTTGATGGCGGGCACCCCGGCCTTTGGAAACAAGAGGTAGAGGCTGATGCTCAGGAGGATATACGAGACGATAAGGAAGATGAGTATGCTCACGAGGTCTTGATTTCGTTTAGTGGCTATAAAGCGCCAAAGATAGCGCATTTAGTATGTCTATACGATTGATCCCTGCGGGGAATCGACGAAAGGGGGTTTCGTTGCGCACAAGGCGTGGGGAAATTGTTTTACTTTTTGCATTGATCAAAAAGTAACAAAAAATCTTGTGACTCGAAAAACTCACTTAAGCAGACGAGCATTTTTTTCATTTCCTCGTTTGCTGTCTCGCCTGTTACTGTTTCACTTACTCCTCTTTCTGGCTTTATGGCCAGAAAGAGGGCGTCCGCGCGGTTCGGACAATTTCGAGTCACAGTCCTGTGCCTATTCGAGATGATTTCTTTTTTTGATTTAATATTACTGACACCAGAGTGTAAGAGACAGAATTTTACCCCCTTTAGGGGGCGAGGGGGGATTGGTCACAGGTTAGTGCCTATTCGAGATGATTTCTTTAGTTCCACCCACAGGGGGCAAGGGGGGATTGGTCACAGGAGGGTACCTATTCGACATTATTTATCAAGTCCCTCTTTCAGGGGGTGTGGGGTCAGCCGGGACATAGGTTAGTGCTTATTCAAGTGATGATCCTGCTGGAACTCACCCCCTACCCCTCTCTTGAGATTAGATTTCCGATACGCCATTGATACTACTGAAGAGAGGGGAGCCCTGCTGTTGAAAACAGCTGCACAGAATGCTGCAAAGTGCATGATTTCTTTGACTTGTCATACGCGGTCTTAGGTCAACCTAAGCCCAACTTTTTTTTTTTTTTCTACCTAGAGACAAAATCATTTGCCCCTTGCTCCCTGCCCCTTGCTCCTTGCCTAATCTTCATCCAGGTCATTCAGCATCTTCCCAAGCGGGTCGCTGAAGCCAATCTTGCCTTGCGTGAGCTCTTTCGTCAGGACATCAAGGTCTGCGAGGGCATGGAGGACTACTTCTTTGTAGACATGGTATTCCTTCTTTGGAATCTTAAAAGGATCAAGAATCCGGTCCATAC
The DNA here is from genome assembly GCA_016716665.1 of Candidatus Opimibacter iunctus. Taxonomy (GTDB): domain Bacteria; phylum Bacteroidota; class Bacteroidia; order Chitinophagales; family Saprospiraceae; genus Opimibacter; species Opimibacter iunctus. The sequence goes on from JADJVH010000001.1 coordinate 276,658, forward strand.
CCGGGATATCGTCGAGGATGGCATTGAAGCTGTCGTCGTCAAGGTCATTGGGGAGGAGGACGGTGTTGCTGTCGCCAAAGTAGGCACGGATGGCACCATAGGGATCAGTGTCTTTTCCTTTCTTGATTTTCTCAGGATGCTTGAAGGTCTCGAGAAATTCTTCACGGATGGCCTGGCCAACGAGTTGCAGCGCTACGTTGTATTGACCTTCGACTTCTCCTTCGTAGACCAACTCGATCTTACCGGTGATGGCAGGGATTACACCCCAGAAATCAGCGATGCGAGCTATGGTTTTCTTCTCGCCATTGATGAGGGCACGACGCTCTGCTGTGCTGTACAGGTTCTCCAGTGCAGTAATGCTCAAACGCGCAGAGACGCCGGATTTTTCATCTATAAATTCACTCTTGCGCGCGGCAAAGCTGATACGCTCGAGAATGTTGTACACTACTTCAGGGATATGCACCATATCCAACTGCCTCTGGGCTATCGTAGCCTCTTGCCTCGTGATCATCTTGGCCACCTCGATGGCTTCAGGATAATGCGTCAGGATCTGGCTTTCGATACGGTCCTTGAGCGGCGTGATGATCGATCCTCTATTGGTATAGTCCTCCGGATTGGCTGTAAAAACAAATTCGATATCTAACGGAAGTCTTGTCTTAAAGCCCCTGATCTGTATATCGCCTTCCTGCAGGATGTTGAACAATGAAACCTGAATCCTGGCCTGCAAGTCAGGTATCTCATTGATGACAAAGATGCAACGGTGCGATCTCGGGATCAGGCCAAAGTGGATCACACGCTCATCACTGTAAGGCAGCTTGAGCGTGGCAGCCTTGATCGGATCGACATCACCGATGAGGTCAGCCACAGAGACATCCGGTGTAGCCAGTTTCTCAACATAACGCTCACTCCGGTGTATCCACTTGACAGGTGTCTCATCATGAAGTTGTTCGACCAGTTTTTTTCCAAAAGCCGACAATGGGGCCATCGGATCATCATTCAACTCACTGCCCTCGATGATCGGCATATACTCATCGAGCAGTTCCACCATCAACCTGGCAAGTCTCGTCTTTGCCTGGCCACGAAGACCAAGTAAGAGGATATTATGTTTGGACAGGATCGCACGTTCCATATCCGGAATCACGGTGTCATCGAATCCATAGATTCCTTCAAATACCGGCTGGCGGTTTTCGATACGGCTGATCAGGTTATCCCTGAGCTCCTGTTTTATTGATTTGGGCTGGTAGCCTTGTTTTTTAAGTTCTCCCAGGGTGGTCGCTAATGCCATCAACGTTTAAATTTTCGCTTGTTCTGTTTGTAATCAAGAAAGATAAAGGACCCCAGCCCTTCGAGGCTGCTGTAGAATGCCTTGCCGTCATTGGCCTTGGTAAACTGGTCGACAAACTGCACCAGCCATGGATCGCGCGCGATCATAAAGGTGGTGATCGGTATGTTTTGCTTACGGCATTTGACCGCGAGTGCAAAACAACGTGTCAGTATCTTCTTATCGAGTCCGAAACTATTCTGGTAATATTTCTTGCCGATCTTGATGCAGGTGGGCTTGCCATCTGTGATCATCATGATCTGCTTGTTAGGATTCCTTCGCTTGCGCAATATCTCCATCGCCAGTTCGAGCCCGGCTACTGTGTTCGTATGGTAAGGCCCAACTTCGAGATAAGGCAGGTCCTTGATCCCTATCTGCCATGCATCATCTCCAAAGACGATGATGTCTAGTGTGTCTTTAGGATAGCGTGTGGTGATCAACTCTGAAAGCGCCATCGCAACTTTCTTGGCAGGGGTGATCCTATCTTCTCCATAAAGGATCATCGAATGAGAGATATCGATCATCAGCACAGTGCTCATCTGTGACTGAAAGAAACTCTCATGGATCTGCATGTCTTCCTGCGTGAGGCTAAACTCCTCTATACCATGATTGATGTGTGCATTCTTGATCGTCTCAGACACGGCGATCTGATCTAGAGCATCGCCCCATTCGTATGGCTTGATTTCAGAGGTCATTTCGTCCCCGATACCAATGGCATTGGTCCTGTGATCGCCGCGTGTTGATTTCTTGAGATCATCAAAGACATCTTCCAGTGCTTTCCTGCGGAGCTCAATCTCCATTTTAGCCCCGGGGACCATCTTGCGGTCCTTGCCGTCTTCCTTGAGATATCCTTTCTCCCTGAGTTCGCGGATAAAATCAGCGATCCCGTAATCGGGCTTGGTCAGGTTGTATTGCTTGTCCAGTTGGGTGAGCCAGCTCAATGCCTCGCTGACATTGCCGGAGGTATACATCAGCAACTCCTTGAAGACCCTGAGCAGGTTTTCAAAAGGACTGTCCGAAAAGGCATCCGGATCGAATTTGCGGAATTTCCAGCTAAACATACAGGTAGTATAGGACAAATAAAGAGGGAAATTGTTTAACTACATTAAAATACCCATTGGCAAAGGCCACTTGCTAAAGTGGGACCCGCCGCTGGATGGTGTTCTCTCCGCCAGCTGATATATTCCAATTTAGATTTCCATTTGGATTCCGATCGGGAATTCAGAAGCCGGCGGAGAAAACTCCATCCGGCGGCGATGCCGATTATTACATATTGGAATCCAATTAGAGGTTCATATTTAAACTTCAAAATATCAATAGGCAAAGGCCACTTGCAAAAGTGGGACCCGCCGCTGGATGGAGTTCTCTCCGCCAGCTGATGGATTTCTATTTAGATTTCCTTTGGGAGTCCATTTGGGAATTAATAGGCCGGCGGAGAGAACTCCATCCGGCGGCGGGGCCGATTATTAATCAAGCATTTTCCAAAAAAAAAAGGCCATTGGTATATGCCAATGACCTCGATTTTTTATACCTATGGAGAAATGTTATTTCAACTCAAAGGACCCTTTGCCTGAAATAAAACCCTTGTTATAGATCTCTACGCTATAGACACCAGTCTCAAACGGAATGCCTGGCTGCCAGTTGACACAACCGGGTACCGCTTCGTTTTTGTAGTCGACGTCTACATATTGGGTAAACTGGATGGTCTCGCTGCTGTTACCGAGCTTCATGCTACCTGAACCTAGATCCTGGATGGCCATCACCTGTCCGTGCGGATCGATCACCCTCAGGTAAAACTTCTCCTGTCCTGCGGGAGTCACTTCGTTGACAGCGGCTTTGAAACAAACTTTGATGCCATCGATGGTTTTAGCTTTCTTGGTATCCTTTTCCTTTCCTGAACTTCTCACGGTATATCCTACAGCAGAGATTTCATTGACTTTGATCGCGGAGGCCACGTTTACTTTTCCTGCGAGCATATCTTTTTCTGCCTGGAGCCTTTCTTTCTCAGTAGAGAGTGATGATGTCTGGGCGGCCAGTTCTTCCTTTGACAGGCGTTCCTGCTGAACCATCAGGACCAGTTCATCACGTTCGCCACTCAGGGCCATATTGCTTTCCTGGAGGTTGGCATTTTCCTTGCGGAGTTTTTCCACCTCGGTAACATAGGTGCGGAGCTTGGCGATTTCTTCCTTGGCGCGCTCGAGCTCTTTAGCGGATTTGATCAGGCTCTCGATGCGATCCCTTTGTTTCTTGAGTTCCGTCTTCTGGGTCTCGATCATGGCATTGAGTTCGCTGTTAGTACCACGCATCTCTTCGAGATCGGAGAGGGCCTGGTAATATTCCTTTTCGAGATCGGCTTTGAGGCGGGTTTCTTCGATGAGTTCGGCGCTCTGCTTCTTGATGAGCTTATCCTGGTTGACCTTGGTGTAGATCAGGAAGGCACTCAATCCGAGCAGGGCTATGATCGCTACGGTCGCGAGGGCCAGTAGCTTTTGTTGAGAGGATTGTGACATATCGGTATAGTATCAGTGATTAAATGAATGCTAAAGATAGGGAATGATCAAAAATTATCAGGGCTTTGACAGGGAGATGAGCTTGAGGAGGATTAACCTCGCCCCAAATATCATAATTTTCAGCATATATTCCATGCGAAACTCCAAATCCCCTAACTTAGTATTCGTCAAAAAGATCCGGATCTGTACTATAACGACAAAGGTCGGCGTGGTATTTCCCGGCACCATCAGTTGTAAAACAACCCAAAACCTATGAATAACCTTCAACACATACTCTTTCTCGATGTGGAGACGGTCTCCCAGCACAGGGATTTTGACCAGTTGGACACACATGGCCGCCACCTCTGGCAGCAGAAAATCGGCTTTATGGCCCGGCGGGATGACCATACCTGGGAGGCAGATGATTTTGCCCAAAGCTACACGGACAAGGCCGCCATCTATGCTGAGTTTGGAAAAATCATCGTGATCAGCGCGGGGATCATCAGCCATGCCGAAGCCACCGGCCCTACCCTGCGCATCAAATCCTTCTACGGGCATGATGAAAAAGAAATCCTTACGCGATTTGCCCAGGTATTGGAAAAGAATTTTAACGACCCAAATGTCCATGTCCTCTGCGGCCACAACATCCGCGAATTTGACATCCCCTACCTGTGTCGCCGTATGACAATCAACCAGGTGCCCCTGCCCAACCTCTTTAACATCACCGGCAAGAAACCCTGGGAAGTCAAGTACATCGCCGATACGCTTGAACTCTGGAAGTTTGGCGATCATAAGAATTACACTTCACTCGATCTGCTCGCATACACGCTAGGCATCCCTTCTCCCAAGGAGCAGATGGATGGCTCGAAAGTAGGCCACGCCTACTGGCATGAAGACCACCTCGAACAGATCAGGCAATACTGTGAGCGTGATGTGCTCACGACAGCGCAGGTGTATCTAAAACTCAATCAATTGCCGGTGATTGAAGAGGGGTGTGTGGTGGTGACTAGTTAGGCATCCTTCCTCTCTTCAGGGATTGAAATCCCTGGCAACAAAATCGGTCGTGCCTACGGCACTGATAGCCGGCATCATGCTGATGCCAGTAGAGGAATTGCGTCTGCTATCTGAAAGATAGCGGATATCAGTGCCGTAGGCACGACCCATTTTGTAACAACGGAATTCATTCCGTTAGAGTTAAAAGCTGTCGGATAGCAGATCATATATCCATTAGGTAGGTTAGTGTCCACAGCACATGAGACCTGCATCAACCTGATGCCAGCAATGCATGAAGTCTGCCATCTGAAAGATGGTGGAAACCAGTGCCGTAGGCACGACCGATTTTGTTGGGATGGAATTCATTCCATCCAGGAGAGGCAGTCGACTAGTCAATCACTACTCCACGAGTAACAGACTGATTACCCTGTCTGAGATGGATGTAGTAGTGACCCGAAGGCACTGCAGGCAGGTTGATGCGCTGGGCCATCAACTGCTTACTCCCTTTAGCACCCGTCCATGACTGGATCTCATGTCCCCATTTGTCAAACATCGTCGCTGACCATGATTGTCCTGTGGACAACCATTCCATGGTGGTGTATTGGGATGCAGGGTTAGGATAGAGCTTGAAGTGGACATCGGTGAAGACTTCCTGCTGGATGGCAGTCGATAATGAACAACCTTCGATGAGTGGCAGGAACTGAACTTCCGGATTGAGGACTTCAAATACTGTGGCTTCATCAAGACCGATCCAGTCTTTCAGGATAGTGGCATAGACTGACCTGAAGTCATATTGCATAGCCACACCTTCCTGAGGATCCCCGGCCGGATCTATCTGGGCATTGTCACCAAGGACACCAGGCTTGACACATGATCCGAAGAGCATCAATGGAGCAGCCGTACCGTGGTCGGTACCCATGCTGTCATTGGACCTGATCTGGCGACCAAACTCCGAGAAGGTCATGGTGAGCACTTTCTCGTCTTTGCCTGCAAGCTTGATGTCTTGCTGGAAGGCATGAACGGCTTCTGACAATTGCAACAAGAGATCTGCATGATTACCCTGTGTAGTATCTGTATCTACTTGGGCAGAGTGTGTATCAAAACCTCCGAGTGAACAGATATACACCTTAGTCTTCAATCCTCCTGCGATAAGAAGGGCTACATTTTTCAATTGAGTAGCCAACTGGTTATTGGCAGGATAGGTGACCTGGTTGGAACCTCCATTGGCGGCGCCAAGGATAACTCCTGAGTATGCATTGGTCTGCGCGATAGCATCGATGAGGAATCTCAATTCCCTGCCGTAATTATTATCAGGAAGATTACCGATTTCACCTTCGGACAAAGGAGCAAGTGAAAAAGGATCATTGAGGGCAAGAGAGAAATTGGTGAGCGGGCCCTGGCATGTCTCTGACACCAGTGATCCCATAGTCAGTGCAAAGGGAGCATCATATTCAGCATTAGGATAGCCCTCGGGGTATTCGGGGTGACCATCATTGAAATATCGGCCAAGCCAACCGGTGTTGAGATATTCAGTGGCTTCAGACCCTGAAGTCCAGATGTCTGTTGACCTGAAGTGCGAACGATCCTGGTTTGGATACCCTACGCCCTGCACGATACCCATCTTGCCATCATTGTATAGCTCCTGAAGTTTCAGCATCGAAGGATGTAAGCCCAGACCTGATTCAATGGAGAGTACACTTGATTCGGGTACCAGGATATTAGGTCTCACCGCACTCAAGGCACTGTATTGATCAATGGGTATGACACAGTTGAGTCCGTCATTTCCTCCGTTCAGTTGGATGAGGACGAGTACACGGTCATTGTCCGGACCTTGCCCGGCCAGGAAAGGAAAAGGCACTGCACTGAGCTTCATGCCATTGAGCATGATGGGGACTGTGGTGAGTGCGCTGTTACGTAAGAAGTTTCTCCTTTTCATAGGTAGATAGTTGAAGCCCTTGAGCCGGTTGGATTATTGTAATTGGAATTCAGGAAGGCCGAGGATAGCCACAAACAATGCTCTCAGCCTGTTTTCTACGGCCAGGCGCTTGGCATCATCATTCGGATCAGCTTTGTATGCCCCATACTCCACCGTCCATTCAAAGTCGGGCAGTCCGGGGATTAGTGCTTCCTTGAGGTAGTCGAGTTGCACAGCAGTCAGCGGCCATGGCAAAGCAAGTTTTACCAATGTCTCTATCATAGCATTAGGGTCAGCTGCAAAGGGATCGCGGTCAACGATCTTCAGCACATCTATTCCCAATGGCCTGTTGCCTCCCACAGGGATAAGTCCGATCGAAACCCCATCCGTCATCTGACGACGTATAGGTAGTGTCACACTATTGATCCAGTTGCGATAGAAGATCGGATCCTGATAGTATGCTTTCCAACCAGCAACACTCGGAGGGTTAAATACATCCTGCTGCAGTGTGGCATTTAAGGCGTGCAGACCGAACCATAGCGAATAGGTCAGGTTGAGATTTAAATTAATCTCTACTTCAAATGTCTTGAGACAAGATGCAGTGAAATCAACCGGGCTCTTGATCATGCAGCCGATTGCGTTTTCATGATAGAAATGCTCACTTGACAACAGGGCTGTGATCACTGGTATCATCTCATAGTTTTCCTGCCTCATCAATGCGGCGAGTGGTTCGATCACATTGGTCTCGATGTCCTCATCAATATTGTAGTAGACAAACCAACGGTATAGCTTCCTCGCCATAAACCGTGAGGTCTCTTCCTGGTCAAGGATGATATCGACGACTGCTTTATATTCTTCAGCACCGAGATTATTGATGACGGCGTTGTTGAATCGATTTGAAAGTGTCTTTGTACCGCTGTCATGCCGGTTGGGCCTGAAGATAGCCGGAGGATGAGGGCCTGCGATTTGAAATGCTCCATAATCGACTGTCCATCCTGTCAATGCACGGGCGATCTGTTTGATATCTTCTTCCGTATAATTGGTATAATCACCGGGACCTGCCTGTACGCCTTTGCCGATAGTAAAAAGCTCAAGCAATTCGCGGGCATAGTTTTCATTTGGTGCGTCCTTGTTACTCTCATTGCCATTGAGATAACGGAGCATGAGGGAGTTGACGGTGATTTCCTTGACGAGATCCCTGAAATTGCCAAATGCATTCTTGCGCAGCAGGTCGACATATTGGAAGATAAACTTGCCATGTGGTGCATCTGCAGTCACAAAATGATTGTGCCAGAAGAGGACCATTTTTTCTTTCAGGCTGACTCCTTCGTTGAGCACAAGGCCGTATTGCCATCCCCTGATAGAGCGTTGTGAATAATTTGCATTTTGAATGATCGGTGTGTATACCCATGACTCACCGATAGGGACATTGGGGTCATCCGGATAATTATAATTGAGTGGCAGGTCAGGGTCCGGAACAGGGCTGAATAACTTTTGAATCGTCACAGCCATGCCATCGGAAACAGCTTGTGCGATCTGGCCGGCATTCGGGGCAAACATTGCACGTTGCAAGAGATGCTTTGCTGTAAATTCATTCCACTCTCCGATATAGGGGTCCAGGCTTCCGCGGATGAGCACCGGAGGGGACATCAGTATATTGGTCATCTTAGCGGAAGTTGCCTGTGCAACCGGGCCGGTATTGGCCTGTGCCTTGAGGATAGTTGGTAAATCGAGTAAATCTGCCATAGGTATGAAGGCGTTTATTTTTTGATCCTGATGTGGGTTTGACACCCCCACTGACAATTGGTTTAATTGAATCTCCTAAAAGTACAAAATCGGATGGTCTGCGGCTGCTCTCCCATATAAGAGCAGGGAACCGCTCATTTGTAATCAGTGCGGGAAAACTCCTTTTTCTATCTTGCACCTAAAAAGTAAGCGATACGTGAAGATACTGGTCACCGGGGCAGCAGGATTTATAGGCTTTCACATGAGCAAGGCACTCATCGCGGAAGGGCATGAAGTATATGGCCTGGACAACCTCAATGCCTACTATGATGTGCGGCTCAAATATGCACGATTGGAGCAATTGGGCATCAGTAAAGATGACTTGATCCAGGGCAAGGCTATGCCAGGCGCCAGTGGATTTACTTTTTACTACCTCGATATCATAGACAGTGCCAGCCTTTCAGCCCTCTTTGCTGACGTGAGGCCTGAAGTGGTGATCCATCTGGCGGCACAGGCCGGGGTAAGGCACAGCATCTACCATCCGCAATCGTATATGGACAGCAATGTCCAGGGATTCTTCAATATCCTCGAAGCATGCAGGCGTTATCCGGTCAGTCACCTGGTCTATGCCAGCAGTTCGAGTGTATATGGTGCCAATGCAGAGATTCCTTTCAAAGAATCTGATCGCACCAATAAGCCAATGTCACTCTATGGTGCTACCAAGAAAGCAGGAGAGATCCTGGCTCACTCTTATGTGGCCTTGTACAAAATACCATCGACCGGACTTCGCTTCTTTACCGTCTATGGACCATGGGGCCGCCCGGACATGGCTTACTTTAAGTTTGCCGACCAGATCACACATGACCAACCCATCGAAGTGTACAACGATGGTAACATGGAACGTGACTTTACCTATGTAGACGATATCGTCAATGGCATCAGTGCCTTGATCCATCACCCGCCGACAGAAGCATCCGGTGATTTACACCGCATCGTCAACATCGGCCGCAGCAGTCCTGTCAATCTGCTGGCATTTATTGAAACACTGGAAAAGTATCTTGGCAAAGAGGCCACGAAAAAATTCCTGCCCATACAGTCCGGCGATGTCCCTTCGACCTGGGCGGATACCAGCGAACTGAAAAAACTGACCGGATACCAGCCGACTACCGATCTTGAAGAAGGTATTCGTAAATTTGTGGCCTGGTATAAAACGTACCAGGGAATCACCTAACCGAATTCATACCATGCAGCCTGTCTCCTTTGTCGTCCCCGTCTACAATGAGGTCGAAAACATCGAAAAACTACACAAGGAGATCCTGGGAGTAGCCCTTACCCTCGGCACTGACTTTGAGATCATCATGGTGGACGATGGTTCCTCTGACGGTACGTACAAAGTCCTCAAGTCCCTCAGTCCTGTGACCATCATCCGTATGCGGACCAATTTTGGCCAGACCTCTGCGCTTGATGCGGGGATCAAGGCTGCACAGTATCCATACATCATCACGATGGATGGTGACCTGCAAAACGATCCGGCGGATGCTCCTGGACTCATCAGATACCTTGAAGAACATGAGCTTGATGTAGTCTCCGGATGGCGCAAAAACCGTAAGGATCCGCTCTCCAAGAAATTTGTGAGTCGTGTCGCCAATCAACTCCGTAAAATCCTGGTTGAAGATGGTATCCATGATAGCGGATGCACACTCAAGGCCTATCGCAAGGAATGCTTTGACCAGGTCTCGCTCTATGGAGAAATGCATCGCTTCATCCCTGCGCTCTTGAAAATGCGTGGATTTCAGATCGGTGAGATGGTCGTCAATCATCGCCCGAGAGCAGGTGGCAAAACAAAATACAATATCACCCGTACCCTCAAAGGACTCGTAGATATGATCGTGATATGGTACTGGAACCGGTTTGCCATGCGGCCATTCCATTTCCTTGGCGGCATCGGGATCGTGATCATGATCTTCAGCTTTTTCTCCGGGCTGATGTCATTAAAAGAATTTTTTCGCGGTCAGGATATGTCAGAGACCTTCTGGCCTATGTTTACGCTGCTGTCTTTTCTCATCGGTGCCCAGTTTTTTATTCTAGGCTTTATCAGTGACATGCTGATGAAAACATACTATGGGCATGCGGGGCAGACGGCGTATACGATTCGTGATGTGGTTAGGAATAAATAAAAGGCTGAAGAGGCTGAAAGGCTGAAGAGGCTAAAGAGGCTAAAGAGGCTGAAGAGGCTAAAGGCAAATCATACATTGCAGTAGGCTCCCGATAAATGCTCAACCTAAATTGGCCGAAGGCCGTTGGATGGAGTTCTCTCCGCCAACCACTTAAATACCAAATTTATAATCCAGATCATAAAACTCCAAAAGGAATCCCTTTAGGAATACTTCTGCCGGCGGAGAGAACTCCATCCGGCGGCATTATTTTTTCTGCTGGAAAAAATAATAAGCCAAATTCCTTTTTTAATATTTTACTCTTTAACTCTCACCATACTCATCGCCCTTTCCGTGATAGCAGTGATTGATAAGCTTGGATTTACTCCAGGATTGGCAGAGATCATACTACCATCGCAGATCATCATGTTGTGATAATTGAACACATGATTGTCCTTGTCGATCACACCGGTCGCTGCACTATCACCCATACATGCTCCGCCGAGGATGTGTGCTGTAGTCGGGATGCCAAACAGCGTCTCTGTGCCCATCACCATCGCCTTACCATTGATGATCCTGGCGGTGCGGCGGGCTATGTCCTGCGCCATTGGATTGAATGCCGTAGGGACAGCTCCTGATTCCATGCGGGTCTTGAGAAAACCTAATCTGGATCGCTTCATGCGTATCGTTGAGTCAAGCGTCTCCATGTAGAGCAGGATATGTGTGCGCTTGCTCCAGTCATCGACAAAGTAGACTCTGAAATTATCGACCGGATGCCTGATCCAATCACCTACCATCTTAGCAAAGCGGCCGATGACGGATCTGCCATGCACCATCGGCGCCATAAATATTCGCCAGAAGCCTGCACCAGCGGAATACTTGACGGGCTCGACACTTCGGTTTTCATCGATATGAACGATTGAGCCAATAGCTATTCCTTCTGAGAACGAAACATCCTTGTCAAACGTAGTCACACCGATGAGGCTTTCTGAATTGGTGCGGACGCCATTTCCCAATGTATCTGAAAGGTGTGGTAATGATGTGTCTTTTAGCTTCAGCAGCAAATCCATTGTCCCCAATACCCCTCCTGCAAATATGACACCCTTCGTCCTGACAGATCCCTTTTTCGGAAACCAGGACAAGGAATTTTTAAAATGAATCGTATATCCATCGCATCCGCCATCACCTATCGGTACAACATCGTAGACCTCTGACTCTGCCATGATCTCACATCCGGATTGTTGTGCGAGGTGGAGATAGTTTTTGTCGAGTGTATTCTTTGAATTGTACCTGCAGCCCAGCATACAGCCACCGCAGAGGATACAACCTGTGCGGTCAGGGCCCTTGCCATCAAAGTATGGATCGGGTACCGTCTCTCCGGGCTTGCCGAAATACACTGCATTATCGGTCTTATGGAAAGCATCTTTACTGACCATCTCCTCCGCGATCGCCTGCATCACCTTATCGCTGCGGCTCATGTATGGATGAGGAGTGGCGCCCAACATCTTCCGGGCGAGATCGTAGTAAGGCTTCAATTCACTTTCCCAATCTGCCAATCTATTCCAATGCCCTGTATTGAAAAATGCTGTCGGTGGCACAGGCAGTGTATTGGCATACACCAGTGATCCTCCTCCTACCCCTGCCCCACTCAATACCGCCACATGCCTGTAAAACGACAGCCTGAAAATCCCCTGCATACCGAGCTTTGGATACCACATCCATTTCCTGAGATTCCAGTTGGTCTTGGGGAAATCATCCGCGTGGTTAAACCATTTTCCTTTTTCGATGACCAGGACTTTATAGCCCTTTTCTGATAGCCGCAGGGCAGAGACCGAGCCGCCAAAGCCGCTCCCGATGATCACATAGTCATATTCTTTTGCTGTACTCATGCCACTGTTCGTCCGCAGAGACGAATGTAGCGAATTCATGCAAACCGATGTTGGTAGCCTCGCTTTTTACCCCTTCGCCCTCTCGGGCTCTCCCCTAAAGGGGTTAAGCAATTCTCAATTTAAAAGTTGTTGGTAGCCTCCTAGATTGCCGCAGCATTTCCGCGCAGGCAATTGGCTACCAACTGACAGATCGTCTAAACTATGTCCAGGTAACCATCATATAAAGTAGCCTCCTGGCTACAGGTAAGCATCAAAGCTCCGTGTACTCTCCCGCCGCGTTGCTATAACAATGGCGGGATCTTCACTGCGCTACGACGTGCGAAACAAATTTTAGATTCCCCCACCCCGAAACCCTATATTTACTCCCCAATTCAAGAAATCATGCAAAAAAAGAACGTCCTGGTGATCTTCACCATCCTGGCAGCTACGATATGGCTCCCTGCGCAAATCACTATCACCAATGCTACCTTCCCGGCGGCCGGTGATACCCTCAAGACCTCCACAGACCTGGCCCCTGCCGGTATTGTCATGACTGCACCAGGTGGCCCACAGACATGGAACATGACCTCACTCAATCCTTCTTCCCGCCAGTCACTGGCCTTCCGCCCTGCTGCTGAAGGATCTGCCTCCGCCAGTTTTCCTGGCGCAGAACTGGTCACGATCAGTGATGTAGGTGCTGAAGCATACTTTGATGTCACCGCTTCTGCCTTTTCTCTCCTGGGTATCGGAGGAGCCGGTGTCAATGCCGGATTTCCGATCGATGCAGATCTGAAATACACCCCACCATTGGTAGAGCGCAAGGCGCCTTTAAACTTCTTTGATATTGACCAGGCTCAATCCAATGCCACGATCGCCCTTCCCACTTCGTCTATCCCGGGCGCCATCTTTGATAGTCTTGGCATACCAACCGGATTGTTTGACTCCATCCGGATTCGTATCACTGTGCAGCGTCTTGCGGCAGTAGATGGATTTGGTACACTGGCTATCCCCGGAGGCACGTATGATGTGTTGAGACAAAAACAAACGGACATCACATCGACCGGCGTAGATGTGCACACCTTCCTCGGCTGGGTCGATGTCGCTACCATCATTGGTGGTACAGGCTTGTTTCCTACAGACACCACGATCACCTTCAATTTCCTCAGCAACACGGTCAAGGAGCCTATAGCTATCGTCACTGTTGACTCTACAGGCACTAATGCGTTACAGGTTGACTACAAAGACAACGGAACGCAGAGTGCGGTCAATCCGGTCACAGGAGAGATTACATCCATAACCGTATCGCCAAATCCTGCAACCAGCGAGGCTACCTTTCAATTGAACAATATGCTGCCTGGCACATACACCCTGCGCATGTTTGATATGAATGGACAACGCGTCCTGAGCAAGCAACTATCAGGCGATCGGGAGAATGTATCGCTGCAATCCCTGAGCAATGGCATGTATCTCTACAAAGTGATCGATGCCAAAGGACAGGTGATGGGTACTGGAAAATTGATGAAGGTCTGGGAGTAAAACTACTTGCGGGTGCTAGTATAATACTTGTAGTACCCGTCAAAGTCTTTTTCAGCAATGCAAGTCTTATAGTTGGCCGGTGATATCGGAAATGGCTCTCCGATCTTGCCATACATCCCCCTTGGAATTTCCTTCCAGATATCGTAGCTGTAAGCTTCGGCTTCCGTGAAGTCTTTAAAATTCCTGACTGCGAGGTAGGTGGTGTTTTTCCCTTTGGCTGTCAATGTAAAACTGGCAATCTTCTTGTCAAAAGGCTCGTATCCAAGCCTGGCATTGATGGCTTTAATTTGTTCTACCCCGTCTTTAATTGCTTTAGCAGATATCAGTGAATCCTGCTTGCTCCTCACTGGCTTAAGCTGGACCAGAACATAGGGATTGGTTTTCTCATCCAAATTGAATGTGGTAGTTTGACCTGTGCTAAGCTGGGAGGAGGCCAGGAGCAGCAGGAGCAAAGCTTTTGAGAAGAAGGTATAATGAAACTTCATAGGAGATATTGGTTTTAATAATTAACTCCAAAACCAGTAAAATTATTTTGGATTGACCGGCTGGCCCCTCAGCATTTGTTTTACTCCATTGTCAATTTACCAGAAATGGGTTCGGTGGCCATCTGGTGTAGATCAAAGATGATGACCTCATTCCTTCCCACTTGGAGCCATGAGGCCGGGCAGTACAATCGCTGCTGTGGCCCCCTGTTCCAGTACCTGCCGAGATGGTGGCCATTGACAAAGACCACCCCTTTGGAATATGCACTGAGATCAAAGAAGGTGTCACCCGTTTTGGTCAGTTTAAATTCACCTTTAAAGAATTTCCCTGGCCTGTCAGAAGCGGTGGTATTTTCTTTAGTTGTTGCTTTTGAAACAAATGCAGCATCCATTGGGATAGGAAAGATCTCCCAGTTCATCAGGGTCATTCCATTCAAGGTCACCCGGTCCGTGATGCCCTTTCGGTCGATGATGTACTGGCCGTAGTTGATGTGCCCCATGCCTTCGACCAGGATATCAAGGATTGGATTTTGATCTGCATTTTCTCCGGGCTTTGGGGCTGGTAGTTCTATCGTCCACTTGCCACCATCGCGATAGACGGTATCAATAAAGTGTCCAGTCAAAAAGACCATCGCATAATCATGCGGCTCCGTAATCATAAGCTTGCCGCTCTTGTGCCCAATCAGCCTCGTGCGATAGAGGATATATCCTTGTCCCTGGTCATACATCTCCATAGGCTGTGGCTGGGGTGAATACATCGGTGCCGGTAGGTGATTCCAGATATCACTTACAGCATGCATCTCAATCGATGGAATTTCAATAGCAGGAACAGGCGCAGGCAAATCCAGAAGGGGCTGATGCGTGTATTGCTGAATCAACCGTCGCAGCATAAAATACTTTGGTGTGGGCAGTCCCTGTTCATTGATCGGCGCATCATAGTCATAACTCGTGATGTCGGGTTGGTAACTCGTAGGTGAAGATGCATTGGCCCCGGCGGAGTATCCGAAGTTGGTGCCACCATGAAGGACATAGAGATTGAAGGACTTATGGTTTTGCAAAAGAAACTCCACTTCCTTCTTCAGTTCATTGGTATCTGGTCGTGCATATTCTTCACCCCAGTGCGTCAGCCAACCAGTATACGTCTCACTGCTGAATGCAGGTACATCCGGATTACGCTTTGCTGCCTGTGCAAAGTCACCCTCATTGCTGCCGCTGTCCATGCCGATCGCTGCACCATCGATATTGCCTGCCTCAAGCATGTATGGTGTTGCGCCATCTGCTGTGTAAAACGGGACATCAATACCTGCCGCCGTCCATGTCTTACGGAGTTCTTCAAGATATTGCTTGTCATTACCATAGCTGCCGTATTCATTTTCGATTTGCACCATCAGTATCGGGCCGCCTTTAGTGCATTGCAGTAGCCTGATCTCTTTGGCAAGCCTTTCGATGTATCCCTTTGCAGCAGACAGATATCGTGGATCCATGCACCGCACCTTGATATCAGGAATCTTGAGCAGATAAGATGGTAGTCCACCAAAATCCCATTCGGCACACACATAGGGACCAGGCCTTAGCAGCACCCACATACCTTCCTTCTGGCAGAGCCTTATAAACTCAGCGAAATCTCTATTCTCAGTTTTAAAATCAAATTGCCCCGGTGCAGACTCGTGATAGTTCCAGAAGATGTATACCGCAATCGTATTGCATCCCATCGCCTTGGCCATCTGTATCCGATGCAACCAATACTCAGCAGGAATCCGGGCCGGGTGCATCTCGCCACTGATGATCTGAAAAGGCTTGCCATCCAGCAGGAAATCATCATTGCCCAGCGTGAAGCTGTGTGTTTGCTGTGCACTGGTAATTGAGGAAATGAATAGGATAATCGCGATAGTGAGGGTCCGGGACATGCCGTAATTTATAAAAAAAAAGTTGATGGGTTGATAGGTTTATGGGTTGATGAATTGATGGGTTGATGGATTAGAAGGTTTTAAAAAATTATTATACGTTGTTCGTAGCCTCCTTGATTGCCGCAGCTTTTCAGCGGAGGCAATTGGCTGCGAACTGGATGAACAAATGAAACTGTATCGTGAGGGCAATCTGTCTCAGTAGCCTCTTGGCTACATGAAATAATCTATTCGTTGTTCGCACACTCTGGCTGCGAACAGCACTAATAAAAAAAATCCGTGTCTAAGTCACTATCTGTATCAGCAGCCTCCTGGCTGCAGGCAAAAATCACTACTCCGTGCGATTCCTCCGTGTAATCCTCTGCGTATACCGTGCGAAATAATATTCAGGACTGCTGATAGTGTACTACATATCATGAGCTTCCTACCCTGCCAGCATCAGGATCAGCAATTGCGCCACAAATATCCTCACGATCGTGACCAGCGGATAGACGGTCGCATACGATTGTACCGGAATATCAGAATCCAGATAAGAGGTACTAAATGCCAATGCTGCCGGATCTGTATATGTCCCGCTCATCAGCCCGGCGAGTTGCAGGAAGTTGAGTTTCATCAGTAGCGTGCCGATCAGCACCATGATGATCAATGGAATGAAAGTGATACACATCCCATACACCATCATCAACCACCCGTTGTACGCTATAAAATTTTCATAAAAATGCGCCCCGGCATGTACGCCCACCGCTGCGAAGAACAGGCAGATACCGAGGTCCTTCATAAAATAATTTGCCCCGTTGTTGATATACGAATGGATCACTCCGATGCCTCCATAGCGGCTCACAAAGAGTGCGACAATCAACGGCCCTGCGGCGAACCCGAGTTTGATTGGCACCGGCAGTGAGGGAATCATGATCGGTATCGACCCCAGGATAATCCCGAGTAACAGTCCGCCAAAGAGAGAAAGAAAGTCAGGCTCCAGTAGTTGCTTCTCTGAATTACCTATGACCTTCTCCACCTCTTCAATCGCTTCCTTAGTGCCAACTACGCGCAGACGGTCGCCGTAAAACAACTCAAGTGAAGGCCTTGCGAGCATTTCTCTTCCGGCCCGGAAAAGGCGCGTGACCTTCACGTCATACTTGTTGTATATATCCAGTTCGCCGAGCTTCTTGCGCCTTGCTCCCGGGTTGGTCACGAATATATTCTTGTACTGGATGTCATGTTCGGATTCGATAAACAGGTCTGTCGACACTCGTCCGACCTTTGCGATAAAGTCATCCACATCGTGTTCATACCCAACGACCATCAGCACATCATTTTCGCGCAGCCGGGTATCCAGTGCAGGAGATGACACTGCAGAGCTACCGCTATGTTTGAGGCGTGTGATCATGAGATCATCGTGTCCGCTTTGGGTGACGGCCTCTTGTATCGTCTTTGCAAAATATCTTGTATCGGTCACTCTGCATTTCTTGTGTACGAGTGGCAGGTTGTGGTTGGTTTGCTCCAGTCGGTACTTGCGCATCTCTTCTGCGGGACTCACACGAAGCCATAGCTTGCTGATGATGATCGTGATGATAATCCCCAGGACGCCCAGGGGATAGGTGATGGCATATGCGATAGCAGGGTCAGCAAAAGCCTTGTCAGGAAACTGACGTTGTATCTCTTCGAGTGTGCTTTTTGCTGCGCCTAGTCCGGGTGTATTCGTTACAGCGCCTGACATCACCCCTACCAGGTTTTCGATACGCATGCCCGTGGTGGCAAACAGCAGGTAGGTCACCAGACCACCTAACAACACTGTCCCTACAGCCAGTGCATTGAAGCGCAAACCTTCCTTGCGGAACGAAGAGAAAAACGAAGGCCCTACCTGTATCCCGATTCCGTAAACAAAGAGGATCAATCCCAGATTGCGTATAAAATCGAGGATATCAATTTGGATCCTATACCCATAGTGTCCGAGCAGCAGTCCGACAAACATTACTGCTGCTACGCCGAGCGATACCTTCCCTAGTTTTAGTCTCCCGATAAAGACGCCGAGGCCTATGGCCAGCATGATCGTGACCAGGGATTGGGTGACGTCAGGGGTTTCGGTTGGGAGGAGAAGGTGGGAGAGCCAGGGGAGCATGTGGGTGATTATTGTTTGCTAAGATAGCAGGATAGTTTTTGCCACTTCTGATTTTTCCTTGAAAAATCAGAAGGGCTAAACTAAGCGAACGCAAATAACAACAACAACGCAAAACCCACAATCGCGGTCAGGCCATGGCCTATGGCCAGCCATTTAGGGACAGTCTTGCCGATGACGAACCTGTATACCATCGTCAAACCGCCAATTGCTGCCAGGACAAATACCGTAAGGCTGGCCCATGGGCCCGGAGGATGTACGGTGATATAAACCAATAGCACAATGAGCGCAAGGGATGCGAAAAATCCATGCGTGATCACGGCTGCCCTGGGTGCTGATTTGTCGGTCAGGATCAGGGACAACATATACATGCCAAAGAGGGCGGCCATTCCGAATAAACTGATTGCTACATAAAGCGGTCCCATAGATTTAAATTTTAGTGACTTGATTATTGATCTCATCATAATGGTAGGCATCCAAATCGAAATTGGCAGGACCATTGATGACCTTTCCTTCATAGGTAAAGCGGCTGCCATGGCAAGGGCAGTCCCAACTCAACTCATCAGCATTCCACTTCACTCCACATTTCAAATGTGTACACTTTGCAGAAACGATATTCAATCCTCCGGTGACATCACGGTATACGCCAAACGGGTCATTCTGCAACGACATGATTTTACCTTCACCGATGGCTACAGTTGATAACTCTTCTGATCCATTAAACGTGAGCATTTCCTTCAGCAGCGAAAGCGAATCATTGATCAGGTGCTTGAAGGCCGGAGCACTTTCCTTAAGGGTGAACCGCGAAGGGCTATACAGCTCTTCCCATTTATTTTCTCTTCCATTGATCAGATCCGTAATGAGCAGGCCGGCAAAGGAGCAATGCGTCATGCCATTGCCTGAATCACCGGTGACGATATAGACATTGTCACGGTCATAAGGATTGCGGCCTATAAAGGCAATGCCATCCATGGGTTCCAGGATCTGTCCGGACCAATGGTAGACCACTTCTTCGATAGGGAAATTTTTACGGGTCCATGCTTCCACAAGTCGATACCTGTCCTCTTCAGCGATTTCCGTTTTACTGGTGTCGCCAGTCGGATGATCTTCACCACCGCTGATGAGCATGTCGTATTGATCGTTGTAAGGGTGCAATCGTACATAATGATAAGGTGGCACTTTAGGGTTGCTTTCAAAGTCACCGGTATCCCACCAAAGCGCTTTAGGAAGGATATCCTTTTTGACCAATGCTCCAATGACATAGGTGCGATAAGCATATTCCTTTTCGAACATGGTGAAACGATTATTGACAGGACTATTCGTGGCCACCACGATGTGCTTTGCTTTCACCGTAAAACCGTCACTTGTGGTGATCCCTTCATGATCTATGTCGGTGGCATGGGTGCCCGTGTATACCTTTCCTCCATTCTCCGTAATGGCTTTACATAGGCCCTGCAGATATTGTAATGGATGAAATTGCGCCTGCGCCATAAAACGAAGAGCCTTCTGCTTATGCAACAAGCCGGGCACTTCGTCTACGGTAACGACGCGCACACCTGCTGCTATGGCTGCCAGGTATTCCCTTTCAAGTGAATCTTTATTGTCGGAAGGATGCAAAAACAGATAACCGTCAAGACACTCGAAGCGGCAATCGATTTTTTCCTTTCGCACTGTCCGCTGTACAAATTCAATCGCCAACTGATGACTTTCCGCGATCAGTTGGGTCTTTTCCTTTCCAAACACTTTTTCCAAATGATAATATCTGTCATCAAGACATGTCACCAGGTGTGCGGTAGTCCTTCCGGTTTCTCCGCTTCCAATATCTCCATCTTCAACCACCACTACTTTCATTCCGGTTTGGGAAAGGCAATAAGCAACACTAAGTCCTGCAAGCCCTCCGCCTACAATGACCACTTCTGTTTCAATATTTTCAGAAAGCGGATGTTGCACAGCATGCTGCACACTATCCGTCCAGTAACTGATGTTCTTTCCTGAGGTCAGACGGGCATCTTCCGGATTGGCGTTTATATTCATAAGGCTTAGGGCTTACCTCCGGTGATCAGGGAGTCATACGGACATGTATTGTGCAAAAGTCGCGCTGCCGGCTGCCCATGGCATTATACAATTGCTTAGAAAAATTATATCATTCACATATCTGCCCGATGAACATCAACAACAAAAGATGCCGGAACCCGCCATTTAAATTCACTGTCAGCTCATAAGGGTCCTTATACTTTCATTATCATTGCTGCACAATCGAACATGAGAAAAGACAGATTAACACGATCCCTACAGGTACTCGCCAGCTTACTACTGGCTACACTGATAATATCTGGTTGTGGCGATACGCCTCCTGTGAAAGAAGATCAATTCAGGGTCATTGGGTACTTCAGCGGCCCGACGAATATGGTGGACAGCTTTGAAGTAGAAAAGCTGACCCACCTGATCTTCTGCTTCGGGCATCTCAAGGGCAATCGACTGGATATTGGATCTGCGGGAGATTCGGCGACGATCGAAAAGATGGTTGGCCTGAAAAAGCGAAATCCCGAACTGAAAGTCATGTTGTCCCTCGGCGGATGGACTGGGTGTGAGCCTTGTTCGGATGTCTTCAATAGTGTGGAAGGCCGTAATGAATTTGCCGCCTCCCTAAAAGAGCTGACGGACTACTTTCATACCGATGGCTTTGACCTTGATTGGGAATACCCGGTGATCCCTGGCCCACCCGGCCATCCTTATCGTGAGGAGGACAGCGACAATGTCACCCTATTGATGAAAGCTATACGCGAAGCCTGTGGCGATGACTTTGATATCAGCATAGCCGCGGGAGGATTTACAACCTTTATCGACAAGTCACTTGATTGGACCAATGTGGTCAAATACACCAACTTCATCAACCTGATGACCTATGACCTCATCCATGGCTATAGCCGCACCAGTGGTCATCATACGCCTCTCTACTCCACTCCGCAGCAAACAGAATCTACTGATCATGCTGTACAGATGTTGATCACCAAAGGTGTCCCAAAACATCAGATTGTGATTGGTGCTGTGACCTATGGCCGGTTCTTCCAAATGGAAGTGGATAGCCTGGTTGATCTATATCAACCGTGTCATTTTATTTATGGGTTCTCGTACAAACACATGCAGGATTCCCTGGCTCCTGAGCGAGGTTTTAACATCCTTTGGGACAGCATAGCCCATGCGCCCTATGCCTTAAATCAGGACCGAAATATCCTGGCCACCTATGAAGATGAACGATCTATGGCTTTGAAAACCAAATATGCTATTGACCAGGGGCTTGGGGGGATTATGTTCTGGCAGCTTTGTGATGACAAGCCGAAGGGTGGGTTGTTGGAGGTGATAAATGGGGTGAAGGGGAAAGAGGCGGCAAAGGCGGCAAAGGCGGAAGGGGCTAAAGGGGCGGAAGAAGCTAAATAATTCTAAGGCGGGGAGTTGAAGTAGAGTGTAGATCCCGAGGTCCTGTAACTACGATCATACCACGCATCGTGGTGCTCAAGTTTTTCAACTTTATACTTGCTAAATCTTTTTGAAGGTAAAGAGGACCGAGGTTATTCATATCCGCCAAGGTGTGAAGCTCACGTGATGCCTCCATGCTGTTTTCTACGAAAAGGCTGGTAATCTTGTTTGAAATATGGCAACCAGGATCGTTTAAGCAAACATTGGGATTGTTTTCAAATATAGAAACTCAATTTACCCTGAGATCTAAAAGATTTTCGCGTCCTGTTCATTCACTGTTCTCCGAATACTCATTCATTTCAGGGAATTGCTCAATCTGACTTTCCCTGCCTTATCTATCTGGGGATATTGAGGCAAAACAAGAAACATGCTATTTTAGCATTTTACCTTTTGGTAGTCCTCGGTATTGTTGAAAGCAGGGGGCAAAGTGTATCGATCAGTACTGATGGTGCAGCAGCTCATGCCAGCTCCATGCTGGATGTAAGGAGCACAACCAAAGGACTTCTGATTCCCAGGATGTCGCAATCTGAAAGAAACATGATCGCGAGCCCGGCAACCGGTCTAATGATTTACCAGACGGACAACTCGCCAGGCTTTTATTTCTTCAATGGAAGCAGTTGGACCACCATTTCATCCCCTACCAGTTGGTTGTTGACCGGTAATTCCGGTTCAAATCCTGCCAACAACTTTATCGGGACAACAGATAATCAGCCATTGCGCTTCAGGGTCAACAATTTTTGGGCCGGAGAATTAAGTTTCATGCCCGGCAATGTATTCTTTGGATTGTCCTGCGGATTAGCTACTACAACAGGCACTTTCAACAGTGGCTACGGTACAGAATCGCTCATCCAAAATACAACTGGTGAAAAAAATGTTGCCATAGGCGCAAAGTCACTTTTTGGCAATTCAACAGGTTCCTTTAATACAGCTTCAGGCACCTTTGCCTTGACAAGTAATACGACCGGGGCTAATAATACAGCTGTTGGAGCGAGTGCACTTTATTCAAATACCAATGGAAATTCCAATACCGCAGTTGGTTGTGAAGCGCTTAAGGCGAATACCGTAAACAATAATATCGCCTTTGGTTATTATGCGTTAAGAAATAATACGACGGGGGCCTATAATACCGCTGTGGGTACGTTTGCCCTAAATTCTAATTTGACAGCTGGATTAAATACTGCGATTGGGTTTCAGGCGCTTGCGGCTAACGTGGGAGAAGGCAATACGGCGATAGGAGGAAGTGCACTTGCATTGAATACAACAGGAAATTATAGTACAGCCACCGGAATGAATGCATTATTGCAAAATACCACAGGGGCGAGCAATACAGCTACCGGAGCAAATGCCCTATATTCAAATACTACCGGATTAGAAAATACAGCGATTGGAAAAAATGCCCTTTTTTCTAATATCTCAGGAGGTGCCAATACCGCTGTCGGTGTTGAAGCACTATCCATGAATACCGTTTCAGGATTCAATTCCGCAGTGGGATATCAGGCTCTTAAAAATAATGCTACCGGTGCTGGCAATACGGCGATGGGTTTTTCAGCATTAAAAGAAAATACTTCCGGAACTGGTAATACAGCTACTGGAGGGGGTGCACTGGCATCCAATACATTGGGAAATTATAATACGTCTTCAGGGACAAATTCATTACTGTTTAATCTCTCAGGCTCGTATAATACATCCACCGGGGCATATGCGCTTTATTCAAATACCTCAGGAGGTTACAATACTGCTGTCGGCGTTGAAGCGCTTTATACGAATACCGTTTCGGGATTTAATTCCGCAATGGGATATCAGGCTCTTAGAAATAATGCTACCGGTGCTGGCAATACGGCTATAGGTTTTTCAGCATTAAAAGAAAATACCTCCGGAACTGGTAATACGGCTACCGGAGGGGGTGCACTGGGATCCAATACATTGGGGAATTATAATACATCTACAGGGTCAAATTCATTACTATTTAACCTTTCAGGTTCGTATAATACATCTACCGGGGCATATGCTCTTTATTCAAATACCTCAGGAGGTTACAATACCGCGATAGGATATGAAGCGCTTTCTACGAATACCGTTTCGGGATTTAATTCCGCGGTAGGATATCAGGCACTTAAAAATAATGCTTCAGGACAAAGTAATTCTGCCTTCGGGTACGGAGCTCTGTATAATAATTCTTCCGGCAATTATAATACAGCCACCGGAACGAACGCACTGGGTACAAACACAACGGGCATATGGAATACTTCCAATGGGGTTACTGCCTTATATAATAATACTACCGGAGTCGAAAACACAGCTGATGGCATGCAGGCACTTTATCATAATACCACCGGGGCTCACAATGTCGGGATAGGTGTGAATGCCCTGTTTAATAATTATACAGGAGATTACAATACATCTATTGGTTTTGGCTCTGGTACAAATGGTTCATACAATAATACGATCAACTTAGGTAACCGTGGATATCTCAATGGCTCATCGAATCAGGCGTTCATTGGTGATCTCAGTACGTTATGGAACGGTGGCAATACTACATGGTTTACGTACTCGGATGCCCGTGTAAAAACAAACGTACAGGAAGACGTAAGAGGTTTGGATTTTATCACACGGCTCCGGCCGGTTACCTACTTCAGGGATATCAAAACTCAATCAAGAATTACCGGTAACCAGGAGACTGAAGACTACCCGGGCAAGTATGATATTGAAAAAATAAAATTCAGTGGCTTCCTGGCGCAGGAAGTGGAAAGCGCAGCGCAGGCAAGTGACTACGATTTCAGCGGCCTGGCAAAACCAAAAAATGCTACGGAACTGTACACCCTCAGCTATGAAAGCTTTGTGGTCCCTCTTGTGAAAGCTGTCCAGGAGCAACAAAGCATCATCGAAAGTCAAAACCTAAAAATCAATAGCCTGGAAGCAAGATTAACAGCCCTTGAGCAAATGATGCATGAGCAGCTTGTGATAAAAACAAAGTAACTTTAGATTATGCGTTTTTACCTGGCCCTCCTTTATGTATCCATTGCATCGTCCATCTGGTCACAGGCAGGACTCCATGTAGCCAATTATTATGGCTTCAGGGATGGGCTGAATAATATTACCGTCTATTGTCTCCGGGCAGATAGCAGGGGGTTTTTGTGGCTGGGTACCAAAGAAGGACTTAGCCGCTTTGATGGTTTCCAGTTTAAAAAATATTTTACCGAACAACATAATCCCAAAAGTCTTTCGCACAACAAGGTATTTGATATACTGGAGTATCAGGAAGGCCATCTTTTATTTGCCACAGGCAGTGGTCTTTCGGTCCTTAACACCAGGACGGGCCAATTCGAAAATGATAAAATCAAATTCGCACCTTTAAAAGCCCTGTCAGGCACCATCGTATCCAGTCTGTATCAGGACCCGGAGCACCGTATCTGGATCAACCATAGTGGAGAAATTGATGTTTTTGACAGTACATTAACGTATCAATTCCGTTTTACCGATCTGGAATGGGCTCAATCCCTCAAGGGAAAGATAAGTCGCTATGAAAGTTGGTACATGGATCAGCATGGCAGACTTTGGGTACCAACCGATGATGCAGGAATACAGATCATTGACTTTCATGCTCAAAAAATATATTGCCGAAACAACAACCCTGAGCATTTACCCTACCTGGAATATAGCTTTATCCGATCCTTCCTGCTTGATGAAAAGAATAATACGCTTTGGCTCGCGCCCTGGGGAGAAGGACTTATTAAGTTTGATCTGTCATCCGGAAAAATCGATCATGCGTATTTTAATCTGCCTGAACCAGGTGAAAAAAGAACGATTAATGCACTGCTAGAAACTTTTCATGGCACATTACTTTTTACCATCGATGGGAATTGCTATGAAATGGACAAACAAACGATGGTTTACAAGGAAGTATCGATGACAGATGGGCAGGATGAAAATGCACCAGATAACCATACTACGGAGATCAATAGTATATCGATCATCCGAACCGACGATCACCAATACTGGATAGGGGGCATAGGTTTGTTTCAACTGAATAATCAGAAGACCCAAAACGATCTGGTCGTGATGCCTCCCGGAAATTCAGTGGTATGTTCCGATTTAATCATTTCCGGCTCAGGCCATATCTATAGCATTTATAGTAACGGCTGGCTGGTCGCTGTAGATAAAGACAAGGAAAATTTCACACATTATCAGGTACCTGTTCTGCCAAAGACTTCTTTGACTGATCTCTGTGAAGATCTTTCCGGACAAATATGGATTGGAAGCACAAGTGGTATTCTATTGTTTGATCCCGTCTCCAAAAGATTCCATTATCCATCGTTTTTATCATCGGAATTGAAAACCGTCAACGTTAATGTCCTCTTTAAGGACAGTGAGGGAAATATATGGATAGGTACAAGGGAGCCATTCCATCTGTATTGTTATCAGTCAGCTTTAGGGAAAACCATAGAATTGCCCCAGGAAGCCATCAAACAATTTAGTGCTTTAGGAAAAAATGGCAGAATCTCTTCCATTGCTGAAGATGGCAATGGACGATTGTGGATGGTTTCGATATTAGGCGGTGGTATCCTGTGTTATGAAAAAAAGGAAGATCGATGGACTTCATTTCCACAAGGGGATCACAACTATAATTTTCTGGTCAATAAAGGTATTGTGTCAATACTTCCTGGAGAGGATGGACATCTTTGGCTTAGCACCGTGTTTGGCGATGGGTTGGTGTCATATGATTATCAGCATGACAGTATCATCCAGTATACACGCGAACAAGGCCTGCTGACGGATTATGTGCAGACAATATATGCTGACAAAGCCAATAATCTTTGGCTGACCAGTGAATATGGCATTACACAATTCAGCAAAAATGTAAGCCATCCTGTATCCAATATTCTCTTCGAATCAAAACAATTTCCGAATGAATTATTCGAAGCAGCTTTTGATCCGACTGATAACCAACTGGTCGTTGGTATGCATGACAGAGATATTTTCATCTCCACAAAAAATGATGCGCGTGTGGCTCCTGCCCCAACCCCTTTTACTGGACAGGATTTATGTCAATAACGAGGAATGGTTTACGGATCTTGACCATCCTGTGCTTCACCTGGATTATACACAAAAAAATATATCGGTTGACTTTACAGCCGTCCATTTTATAAATGCCGATAAGCTTCGCTTTGCGTATCGCCTGGCAGGTGCTGACGATGATTGGAAATACAGCACATCGAACAGAAATGCCCAATATGCCTCACTTTCCCCAGGCAGCTATGTCTTCAAATTGAAAGTGGCGGATGAGCGTGGAAATTGGGGACCTGAACACGAAATGCTATCTTTTACCATTGTTCCTCCTTTGGAAGACAGCATGGTTTATCCTGTGTGTGTCAGGTATGGCGGCCTTCATGACGATGTGGATCATCAGAAAACGAATTCGCACGATTCGGTATGAGGCTGAGCTTAAACATCAAATTGCTGAAACTGAAATGATGGCTTTGCGGGCCCAGATGAATCCGCATTTCATTTTCAATTGTATCAATAGTATAGACTCCCTGATTCAGGATGATGACAAGTACCAGGCCACGGTCTACCTCAATAAGTTTGCTAAGCTGATCCGGTGCATCCTGGACAGCTCCAAACAGAATACGGTGACGCTTGCAAACGACATGGAAACACTTAAGCTCTATATTGAAATGGAACAATTCCGGAATGATCATAAATTCACCACTGCGATAAAGGCTGATCCGGCTTTGCTTTACGAAGATTATAAGGTTCCTCCGTTGATCATACAGCCCTATGTGGAAAATGCCATCCTGCATGGATTGCGAAACCGAACTGATCATCAAGGTCACCTTTCCATATCACTAAATCTGCTGAACGGACAAATTCAATACATTATAGAAGATAACGGAGTCGGACGAATCCATAAGCACAATGGCCATTCAGATCCAAAGGTATCCTACGGCATGCAGATGAGCAGTGACAGGATCAGGCTATTTAACAAAGAAGAAAAGGCGTCTGTTGCAATCATAGACCTTGTTGATAAGGGCATTTCGTCGGGTACCCGTGTTGAAGTATTATTAAAAATGATCTAACCAAAACTATGATCACAGCTATCATCATTGATGACGAGCGGAAAGGCCGCAACGCACTCAAAAAGAAACTAATGGACTATTGTCCACAGGTTGCTGTACTTGGTGAAGCGGAGAATGGGGACGAAGGACTCAAGTTGATTGAACTACATGATCCCGTCATTGTCTTCCTGGACATTGAGATGCCGATGATGAATGGCTTTGAAATGCTACATCACCTGCCCACCAAAAAATTCCACCTGATTTTTACCACGGCCTACGATCAGTATGCTATCAAAGCTATCAAATATGCAGCTTTTGATTATTTGCTCAAACCTATCGACATTGAGGAATTACAAATAACCATCAAAAAGGCAGAGCAACAGGTTGCTTTGAATACCACAGCTGAAAGGCTTGAGACATTGACACACCATCTTGCCGGTAAGAATCCGATGCAAAAGATTGCCATTCCAACCATGGAAGGCTTGCTATTCTTCAATCTGGCTGATATCGTCTACCTCGAGTCTGAAAGCAATTATACGACCTTACACTTCGTCAACCACCCAAAACTGGTTGCCAGCAGGACCCTGCGTGACTTTGAAGAGTTGCTACCGTCCGATATGTTCTTCCGGACCCATAATTCCTGCATCATCAACCTTAATTATATCAAGCGATATCTCAAAGGTGATGGCGGCCAGATCGAAATGCAAAATGGGCATTTTGTGGATGTGTCGAGACGGAAGAAGGAGGAGTTTATTAAAATAATCAGGTAGGAATGTTTAAACTATCGGTGTGTAATTTACGGAAGCATGTTATGCAGAAATTGGGGCTTCAGGGAAATGGTAGGTCTAAAATGGTGATTCTTTCATTTCCAAAGAAATGAAATTCAGGAATCCGGAACCGGCGGAAGGGCGGAAAAGGCCGAAAGGCGGAAGAGGCCAAGAGCATAGAGCATAGGGTCGTGCGAGTGAGCGTCCTGTGGCATGGGTGTGGTGTAAGGAACTCTGGCAAGACACCTAAGTGCCTTGGCAGCTAGGATCCTACTGCGGAATGCTACTTCCAGCCGGCGTCAGATCCCAGGTGAGGCCGATGCCCAGAAATAGTCTTGAGGATTTTGCCGTTTCCGGGGATTGCTCAAACTCGGGAGAGAGCCCATAATAATAGGTAAGCTGAGGTACCAGCATCATACGATCCGAGAGCCTGAACTCATAGCCTATCCTGCCCTGCAATCCCACGCAATAAGGAGCACTATATCGGTCATATTTGTCCTGGAGATCGGTCACCTTGTCCGGACCCCCAAAAGTCCAATTGGTATAGGTGCCTTCAACGGCCTCATTCAGCAAGCGGGAACCCTCGATCCCGATACTGATATCGAGATTGTCATCGAGCTTAAAATTGACAGGGTAAAATCCAAATGACAACAGGGACTTCTCCACCTCAGCCTTTGTATAATATCCACCGCCATTGCCTCCATCACCGGCACTCAATCCACCACCATACCTCTCATATCCAAGAGTGAACCGGAACTCCCACGATCTCGACATGACCTCGTCCACCCCCAGGCGGATCGCATACCCGGTATGTGAGGTGTACTCAGAACTGTAGTGCCCCCCACTTCCACCATTGTCATAGTACGTATTGAAATTCACCCCGCCGGAGATCTCCATGCGCTGGGCAGCGAGGGAGAGGGAGGCGAAGAGGGACACTAACAATAACGTATGTTTTATCATATTACTAATGTAGTGAGAAAATGCATAGAGTAGAGAGCATAGGGCATAGAGCAGCAAAGAGCAGAGGGCAGCGCTGGGTGTGAGAGTGAAGCAAGTCGGAGCGTAGCGGATACTTCGGCAACGCTCAGCACAAGGATCCCTCACGCTGCGAAGCCGTAAAGCGGGAGGGCAATGCGTAAAATTTCAAAAGTTCATCCACAGGATGAACAGAGTGCCGTAGGCAGGGCCGATTTTGTTGCCAGGGATTTCAATCCCTGAAAGCGAAGATTGATTAGCATTTCAATCCCTAAATGCGGAGATGGTAACGAACTGATCCTGCAAATCATTCTGGGCCCCCGGTCGGGGGGTTGGGGGCTAAACGGGGCTGTCGAAACGAAAGATGCAGGATGTCTGGAACATGACCCACCTCTAGCGTCAGGAGACGCAAACCATATTGCATTCAAGTCAGAGACTTGAACGATCAAGCGTTGCATTTAAGTCAGAGACTTAAACGAATAATAATTTAAAAAACACACCAAACAAATATTCCTTACTTCATCAGCAGTGTCCGCTCCAGGTATCTGAGATCATCTTCGTTGTAATATTTTGTGTACCACTTGTCCCGGATCTCTAGAAGATTGTCCCCATTTTTTTGCTCAGGATTATAGGCCAGATTACTACTGCCACAATAGACAACCGGATCAGCCCCTTTGAAATCCACAACGATAAATTTGTGATGAATCACATGTCCCAACCCAGGCACATTGATGATGTCCTTGAAGGGCTTGGGCAACTTGGTCGCTATACTCAACCCAGACAACCTGATCCCAGTCCTCCTGCCTGGCTTGTATAGCTGCATGCCCTTCCTGACATCCGTGATACCGGCTGTGAAGATCTGATCCGATTCCACCTGGGTATGCACAGCAGAGAGAATGTCACTACTACTTTCATCCATCATGATGGCAAACAATACATCACTCTTTGCCTCAAGTATCCTGCTCTTCACTAATTTGAAAAGATAATCTACATATTCTTCAGGATGAGGCGAAAACCGAAGTGTCATTTCTGGCAGATCCGGCAGACTAACTTCAAAATCGGTAAAGGCTATGTCCGAATTCTTAAAGGCCTTCATCTCTGTTTCTCCAAATGAAGCATCAAATGCTTCAGCATAGACCTGGGCGACCTCTGGACTATTAAAGGTCAGCGTATGATTTGCATTAATGTACAGTCCATTTGTGGTAAAATTGGTCGACCCGGTCAATACTTTCTCTGCCTTCGCTGATGCAGTATTCCTGCGTTGTATGAATACCTTAGAGTGCGCCTGACTGCTAAATTTTCCCCTAAATAGATCATCACGATTCTGCGCTGCCGCCACAAAGGCAGCATCAAATTTCATTTCGTAAGACCCAGCCTCCTTATGCGCGGGGTAGTTATCGAGTATGATTCTCACTCTCCCCTGTGCCGCCAATTCAAGCAGTTTATCCACTATGACTGGTTCATTGAGGTCGTAGGCAAACACATCTAGTTTGAGTGCATTGTCATTTAACACCTCATCTAGAAACTCCATCACCCTATCCCTGGCCTGCCATCCCAGGTACTCATGAATCTCATTGTAGGTAAATGATTTTTCTTCACTGAGACCTGTCGTTGGGTTAAACCTTGTTGCGGTGCCAGCTATAGCCTTTGTATCGAAGGTCAGGTCTTTGGCATTAGGCCTCAGGTTAAGCTTATTCCCGAAGTGATACGCAAAGGCCTGTGAAGAAATAAACGACCTTGTAAATCCAACGCTGATATTCCCGTCCTTAAAAGGGCTGACATCAATGTCAACTGTAACGGTCAACTCCTTGTCCAGCGCCAGTAAAGTCTCATTTTCAATATACCTCGGAGTCACCTCATACGTATACTCGCCAAAATAGGGGTTGTCGATATAATGTATTGTCGAGGGCACATGTATCCACCTGAACTTCTGGATCGGCGAATACAAGGTGCTCTTTGCAGCTGCATCACTTTTAGGTTTCTTAGTATGCTGGATGTGTTTCCCAAACTTCATCTTGTTATAGATGTAAAAGGCCCTTCTGTTTGCCAGTACTTTGATTGTAAACCCTACAAAATTTTCAGTAAGAGCCTGATCAAGGTCAAATGCCAGAAGGGTCATCGCATCGCCTTTGTAAGCATATACACTTACGCCTTTTTTAGAAACAAATTTTTCCATGGTTAAAAAATATAGTTGTGAACAAATGATAACTTTTTATCCTGCTGCTTTCCTATGACCTCAAATATTTCATTACCGTATGGCATCAAATTCCAATAATTATTTACTCTTTCAATACATATACTTCACATATTGCATACAGACTTGCAATAGTGGATAGTAAAGAAACCGGAAGCGTTGTGTTATGCAGAAATTGGGGCTTCAGGTGTTTGGGTGATCTAATATAAAAACTTTTTCATTTCTGATGAAAATAAATTTAAAATTAGTTAACAGGCAGAAAGGCAGCGGGCAGCGGGCAAAATTTCAAAAATTCATCCACAGGATGAACAAAGTGCCATAGGCACGGCCGATTTTGTTGCCAGGGATTTCAATCCCTGAAGGGGGAGATGTTGATTGGCGTTTCAATCCCTGAAAAAGATGATGTTGCCAGGGATTGAAATCCCTGAAGGGGGAGATGTTGATTGGCATTTCAATCCCTAAATGCGGAGTTGGTGACGAACTGATCCTGCAAATCATTCTGGGCCCCCGGTCGGGGGGTTGGGGGCAAAACGGGCATGAAGCGAGCGAAATCGAATTGTTCTTTCCAACAACCAATTGATACCAACTAATGATTTTTCCCTGTCGTTAAAAACGACTTGCATGCCACTACCACGAAAATGCTCTTTTTGATTTGTCATACGCGGGCGCAGGTACAACCATCGCCCAACATCTTTTTTAGGACTTAAACGAGCAGTACGAATACCGAACAAGGAATTTCGAAGTGCGAAGGATAATCATTTTCCTCCCTTGCTCCTTGCTCCCTGCCCCTGCCCCCAATTGTCACTGAATCAACACCTTCTTCATAGCCACTCCGTCGACAGTATGAATGACTAGCAAGTAAAACCCCTTCGCCACCGAAGGCAAGGAAGCAGTGACAGCATTCATCCCACGCACAAGGCTTCCGGCGTAGATCGTACCGATCGCACGCCCTTCGAGATCAGCGAGGATGATAGTGATGTCAGTGCTGCGCTGTGCATTGATATCCAATCGCACCAGATCTGATGCAGGATTAGGATACACGATGCCGGCAAAATCACTGGTGCCATGTGCATCATGCATAGCGGTGATCGTACCATCTGGCGTAGGCATGGTGTCCAACTGCAGGACCCATCCCCCATTGACTCCCGAACCTGAATATGCGCCACGATAGGTCCAGTCATAAGTATCACCATTGAAGTCCTTGTCATAATCCGGATATCCGGCCATAAGAGAAGATATGGTAAGTGCGCCTTGCAACTGTCCCGACAACGGATACACATCAAGGCCCGGTATATCTGAAGCAGGCGCATTGAGATAGTTGGAGGCATTGGCATAGGAGTCTGTGACATTGTCTACTGAATTTGATCCTGTAAAGCCCGTGATGGTAGCTCCGCTTGAAAATACAGCATTGGCATAGCAATACTGCTGATAGGCATTGTTAGGACTGTACAATCCAATCCCGCTCTCAATTGAATTGGAGACTACCGTATTATGAAACACCTTGATATCCCGTGGAGAAAATCCTTCATGATTGGTGATCACCACTGCCCCATAATCTGTCGGTGCCACATGGTTGACAAAGATGTTATTATAGAGTGCTGTATTAGCTGTGATCTGGATCAGGGCCTCGGTAGGATTGTTGTAGAAGAAGTTGCCATACACCTCATAGGTATCATGCGACCCATTGCCCGAAGGCGGAAAGTGACCAAACAACACACATGGCCGCGAGCCATCCCCCTGCCCTATCTCTGTCGAACCCACATCCTTGCTCCACACATTGTATCGCACGATAGTCTCCTGGCTATCCACAGCCGTCCCCGGAAAAAGATCACGCACTCCATTGTTCTGCGCCTTGATCTGCATATTGTATCCACGCGTATTGATCACCATGTTGTTTTCAATCAGCCCTCCGACAAAAGGGCTCGTGCCATCTGAATTACCCAGATAAATACCTGTACCTGCAGCAATGATGATACATCGACGTATCGTCCATGCCCACGCCGCACATTTCGTACTGATCCCTACGGTCTGGTTATCGCCTTCTATACTGCCTCCATTATTGACGATGTATAGGTCCTCCAGTGTGATATGATGCGCAAAGTGTGTCGCACCTCCACCGGCCTTCACGCCATCGATATAGTCGATGTTCTGCCCATCGATCTTGAAGTTCCTGATCACGATGTATGAGCAGTCCGTCAGGTTGACGGTATTGCAACATGCATTCCCCAGGAATACAGTGTTATTGCCATCTCCCATGATGACGATAGGATCAGTAGCTGTACCATTCTTATTGCTCAGGTTGAGCTGATTGGTATAGTTCCCCGCCGCGAGGAATAATGTATCACCAGGCTGCAGGCCAGAGATGTAGCTCGTATAGTTGGCAGAGGTAGCGGAGATGAAGTTTGCCTGCACATGGGATGTGCAGAGGATGGTGGATATGAAAAGGAAGAGAAGTGTTCTCATGTTGAAAAAATTGTACCTGACAATTTACGGAATTTCTGCCTGGAGCCACGAGGCTCCTGATGATGATTGCACATTGCTTTTTCTGCCCCGCTGGTTTGAATAAAATTTGTTCTTTAATAAAAGCATTGAGCCAGGGCTCCGATGAGATGCCATTGGCTTTACCTTTCATTGCCCCTGCCATTCGTAGCCGGAGTTTACGAATAAAATTTGTTTGTTTAAATAAAAATAACGAACAAGGAACAAGGAATTTCGAAGGAGGAAGGGGAAATCATTCTGGGCCCCCGCTCGGGGGGTTGGGGGCAAAACGGGGCTTCGAACTTTGGGTTTAAGTCTCCGGCTTAAACGAATGGTCATTGCCCGAAAGAAGGCCTGGAAGCTGACGGCTGATAGCTGAACGTTGACAGCTTATAGCTTATCTTTGTTTACAATGAAATTGGTGTCATACAGCTTATACCTAGCCATCAGTCTAATCATAGTCTCTGCCTGTAAACAAATACCTGCCCAAGTGAATGCTGCCAGGGCAGATGTCTTCTACCCCAACTCCAAACCCTGCACACGTTGGTGGTGGTTTGCCACCGACATCAAGCGGACCGATGTCAGGTACCAGTTAGACTGGGCAAAGCAAATGAATTTCGGAGGCGTGGAAATCGCCTGGGTGTATCCATTGTACCGCTATCAAAAGATGTATGCGGACAAATACAACCGCCACTATCCAAAGGACACTACTGCGGAGGAATGGCTCAGCCCCGAATGGTCGGAAATCGTAGCTTACACAAAGGCCTATGCAGATTCTATTGGCTTGTCATGTGATTTTACATTCGGCTGCGCATGGCCAGTGGCCGGAAGCAATATTGACCGGGCACACAGGACGAAGATCTATGGCGATACATCTTTCCAGCAACTACTCACTTTTGCATGGACCTGGCCTGATACGCAATGGGTGATCAACCATCTCGACAAAGATGCTTTCAATTTGTTTGCCGCACCCGTAGGTGATGCCTTGAAGGATGCATTGAAAGGCTCCACATCTGCATTATTTACTGACTCGTGGGAGATCAAACTCAATGCAACCAACAAGATATGGACTCAGGGATTTGAAGATTCATTTTCCAAAACCTTTGGTTATGATATCATCCCCTATATGGAAGCAGGCCTCGACTCGTTTCCGGATGTACACTATGACTATATGTTACTTCTGGATGACTATGTGACCAATGGCTTCTATAAGCCGTATGTACAGAAATGCAAAGAACTCGGTGCATGGTCCCGGGTGCAGTGTCTCGGTGCACCTGCTGATGTGATGACTACTTATTCGCTTGTCGATATACCTGAGACGGAAGCCATGCTCAACAATCCCAACTACTCGCGGATAGTGAGTTCATCGGCATGCCTTGCTTCAAAGCATTTGGTTTCGAGCGAAACATTTACGTGCATGTATGGCTTTCCGGCAACCTATCTGCGTCAGGAGCAAACCGCTGACTTGAAGATGGTGGCCGATGCGTTGTTTGCCCAGGGGGTCAATCATCATGTCTATCATGGCATGCCTTACAATCCGCAGGGTTCAGACACCATTGACTTTTTTGCTACTACATACTTCGGTCCTGGTGGCAGCCTGACTCCCGAGCTCCCTGCATTCAATAAATATATCGGCAAGGTATCAGGTATCATGGAAAAAGGAAAGACATATACAGATGTAGCCGTGTATATCCCTTATGAAGATGGTGTGATGAAAGGCGCCTACCCCAAAGAACGCCAGCGCGTATGGGTATGGGGCGAATATGAAATGCGCTACATCTTTCCACCAAAAGAAACAGAAGGATACCATCCGCTGTGGATCAACCGTCATTTCTTAGAGCAAGCCGAATACGAGAAAGGCAAACTGATCGTTGGAGATGCGCGTTTTTCTATGCTATATATTGATGTTGATTACATGGATATCCGTGCGCTTGAGCGTGTCCTGGCGCTTGCAAAACAAGGCCTATCCGTATGCCTCAAGCGATTGCCTAAGCAACCAGGGCTTACAAAATCAGATTCGTATGATGCCATGCTAAAATCATTGGCTGGCCTGAAAAACGTATCTGCTGATTTTCATCACGTCATCAATCATCCTCCGCTCATCCTGGGCGACAGCATACCTGACTATTGGTGCCGGGTAGAAAAAGATGGCACTCACTACCTATTCATCGCACAACCTAAATCAAAAGATCTGGCCTACCCCATCTATTCCGGCCAGTCTTATATGCATGTTTCACATTGGAAGGACCTGACCATCACCATCAATGGCAAGACCATCCACCAGCGATTCGAATTCAAACCCTATCAATCCCTGATGCTCAAGGTTTCTCCTGATGGCAAGATGGAAAATATGGATATCACCTTTGCACCGAAGGATCCGGTGGTGAGGGTGCGGGAGGTGCAGAAGATGTATTTTTAACCAAAGGATGAAAATCCGTGACGCGTCGGATGAAACGTAGAGACGCGATTAATCGCGTCTCTACGTTTCATCCGGATGGTTTCCAAATGTTTTCTTCGCGTCTCTACTTTTCATCCTTTGGTTAAAAGGCTAAATTTTTCCGACCTTAGCCACATGCGCCTATCCCTACTGATATGCATCCTCCTGATGACCCAGGGAATCCTGTGGTCCAGTGACTACAATATCCTGGACTATGGCGCAAAGGCGGATGGTACAACCCTTAACACCTCCAGCATCCAATCTGCCATTGACGCTGCACATGACGCTGGAGGTGGCCGCGTGGTAGTTCCCAAGGGAATATTCCTCAGCGGAAGTATCATCATGAAGTCGGGGGTGGAACTCTATCTGGCCAAACAT
Source organism: Candidatus Opimibacter iunctus (assembly GCA_016716665.1). Lineage (GTDB taxonomy): Bacteria > Bacteroidota > Bacteroidia > Chitinophagales > Saprospiraceae > Opimibacter > Opimibacter iunctus. The sequence goes on from JADJVH010000001.1 coordinate 313,922, forward strand.
GCAGTATTGCTAGGGAGTACAGATCCCGATCACTACGTCAAACTCAACCGATGGCTCGCACTGGTGATGGCCGACGGACAAAACCATATCTCGATTACCGGTCCGGGAGAAATAGATGGACAAGGACGCAAGCTGGCCTTACATATCGACAGTTTGTTTTATGCCGGAGAGATTGATAGTGCGCAATACAATTTTGTAGAGATGCGGCCGATCCACTACATCCGGCCACAACTCATCGAGTTTGTCAATAGCTCGCATATTAACATCCGCAATGTGACCCTCAGGAATGCAGCATGCTGGGTGCAGACGTATGACAAGTGTACTCTACTGGTCATCGATCATGTGCGCACCGAGAGTGATGCCTATTGGAACAATGACGGCATAGATATTTCCGACTGCATGAATGTGCAGATCACCAATTGCTTTGTCAATGCGGCAGACGATGGTATCTGCCTCAAGTCACATGACCCTAAGTATGGCTGTGATAGTATCTATGTCGCGAATTGCACTGTGAGATCAAGTGCAAGCGCGATCAAGTTTGGGACGGTGTCGCATGGTGGTTTTAAAAACGTAGTGATCAAACATATCAAGGTATACGATACATTCCGGTCTGCAATAGCCATCGAATGCATAGATGGAGGTGTATTGGAAAATGTATTGATTGACGATATCAAGGCGGTCAATACAGGCAACGCTATTTTCATCAGGCTGGGTCAACGAAACAAAGCTGTAGCTCCGGGCACCTTAAAGAATGTCACAATAAGGAACATGAAGGTGGAAGTAGCCTTTAAGCGTCCGGATTATAAATACGACATACGCGGACCGGAACTCCCCTTCTTCCATAATACCTTTCCATCATCCATCACGGGTATCCCCGGACATCCGGTAGAAAATGTCACACTGGAAAATATTAAGATCCTGTATCCCGGCAGAGGAAATGATGGCCTGGCCAATATGCCGCTGTCAAGACTGGATGATGTGCCTGAAAAAGAAGCCGCATACCCCGAATTTTCTATGTTTGGCGAACTGCCTGCATGGGGCTTTTATGTGAGACATGTCGACGGACTCGTGATGAAAGATGTCAGTATCGGCATCAGAGCTGCGGATTACAGACCTGCAATGGTCTTTGATGATGTACATCAGGTGACATCACAATCTACCACCATCAAGGGAGACCGAAAGGCTAAGACCATCATCCTGCACCACACCGACAAGGTTGTGATGGACAAGGAAGAATCCATCATGAAAATATAAGGTAGGATGATGGATGCCTTTCGCTTGATGACGCCTCTCTTCTTCCTGTTTGCATTGAGCTGCGGCCAGGCTCCTCCTGTTTCGTATACAAGACAAATGAGCCTCACTGTAAATGATTCATTGCAGGACACACACCTCGCATCCAGGCAGGAACACGAAGCTTTGTTGCTGACACGGTTCAATTCACTGGCAGAATTAAAGGAAGTAGTGGATATCGAATATACAACTGATGAAGTCATGCTGAATTACAAGAGCGGAAATCGCGAGGTGTCCAGTGTACTGAGATCAGGCGTCAGTGAAGATGAGTTTATGCGTGCGCGAAGAGGAGGCGTTTGGGCTAAGGTCCAGGTTGCATTGATGACACCCTATGCAGTGGTCAACCGCAACAACCTGATGGCGATCGAAAACCTTGGACGGAGGAGGCCTTGGGACTTTGGGAAAGGAGATGTGGCCTTCTATGATCTTGCCGAGACGATGGTCAAGAACATCCTGCCAGAAGACCTCGCGGCTATGCCGGAGAAAGACACTACCGAAAAAGGATACCTCAATACTTTCAATCATATCACCGCACAGGCCATCATGACGTCTATCTTCTCCGAAAGACTGGCAGATTTTATTGCCGATGTACATGAGCGTCACAACATGCCCGAACTGATCACAGGGATATTCACTGAAGCACAACTGAAAGATATGAAGGATGGCCCTACTGACAACTATATCGACCTGATCAATAACGAATGGGGCCAGGAACTTGGAAAGATTTTGCAATCAAAGTATCAACTCAGTACATCAACGATCTGGACCCCACAATTGATGGCTGACTATCTCAATGACATACAAGGGTATTACAGTTGGACGTTCGGGATTGGCTTTACCCCATTCCGCACTACAGACGAAATCGTCACCAGGTTTGCAGCTAAAATAAATTTGTTGCTGGAAAAGGTATAAAGAAAACAGGCCTGGATGAGGTTGGGTTGCTATACCTCACTTTCATTTTTTAATTTTCTTCAACTGATAGAGATGGACGCCGGTAGAGGTCTCATCCACTATCCTGAAACTATCCTGGATTGACTTTGCGTCCGGTATTTTCCAATCATCAAGCTGCGAGAGCCAATCTTGCTGGCCAATGACGATGTCATTGAGGTTTGCTCCTTGAAAATTAGTGCCATCAAGATTCGCTTCCACGAGATTAGCCAGGGTCAGATTGGCATTGCTCAGATTGGTTCCGGGCAATTGCGCCCTTCTCAATGTCACGCGAAACATATCAGCACCGGTCAGGTCAGATTCGTTGAGAAAAGCTGAAGTAAAATCTGCCCATTGCAAAACAGCACCATGCAGATCAACTTTCCTCAACTGCGCTGAAGTCAGATCTGATTCATGGAGTTCTGCCTGATGCAGGTCCGCACCATTCAGGTTTGCCCATCTGAGGTCAGATCTCATCACATTTGCCCCATGCAGATGCGCCTGCTGAAGATTCGCGCCCCACAGGTTAGCCGCCTTAAGATTTGCGCCTTCTAAATCAGCCTCACTTAAATCAGCTCCTTGCAGGTCTGCTCCACTTAAGTCCACACCACGCAGATGAGCTAATTTCAGATCAGCTTCTCTCAAGTCAGCACCGGCAAACGAAACCGTACGCAAAATGCTATTAAAAGAAACCGAGTCCATATTCATCCCTGACAGCATCAGCAACAACTGCCCTCTCTCCGGACTCACCTTCCGCTTCATCAGACTATCTCCATCGACATATTTGTATGGCTTGAAGGTATAACTCAGCGCCTTGATCTGGTCGATCGTGCCCTCACTCAACTGACGATGTTGATTTTGTGCTAATTCATCTTCAACCTTCTTCAACAGATCACTCAGTAGGCTTCCCAGCCCGCTCTGCCTGAGGTATTCAATCATTTCAGCCTGCTCGGTGATTTGCTTTTGTTGCTCTTGGATGAGTGGTTTGCTCCATTGCTTTGCCATCCGTGGTATGCACAGATAACCGGCTAGCCCTGCAAGGGAAGCCCCGATGAGTATACCGATGAGGAGGCTTTTATTTGCTTTCATTATTTCTTTTACAATAATAGTGCATTTAATACGCAAATCTGTGCATGGATAACAGAAGGCTTGATTATCCTGTAATTTCATTCGGATGAAAAGTAGAGACGCGATTAATCGCCTCTCTACTTTTCATCCTACGGGGTTGCCGTGTGTAATTACCAACGGATTGTGCAACATACAGAGAAGCCCTCGTGGAGATGGGGCTAAAGGATGTTGTAATTGCATGATGCTTATCTCCATAGGATAAGTGTAAAGCAAGCATGTCAGAAAGGATAGCCTATCGCTATATTGAGTGCAGGCTTCCAAAACCTGATGTCACGGGCCCACCTTTCACCTTCTGGCAAATACGGCGTCCGCACTGTATATGCAAAGTCAAATCGAGCGACAATAAAATCAAAATCCCATCGCAGCCCCCATCCGGCACTGATGGCGATCTGACTAAGAAATGAATCAAAATGAAACCTTGCATTTGGCCGCGTGGGATCCTCATTGTATAGCCATATATTTCCGGCATCCACAAATAATGCACCTTTAAAACTGCCCGCAAACGTAAACCTGTATTCAAGGTTGCCTTCCAGTCGTATATCCCCTGTCAGGTCATTGTAACCCTCCGGAGGCACTTCACTGCCCGGGCCTAAGGACCTCGCGATAAAAGAGCGAAGGCTATTCGTGCCACCCACATAAAACTGCTTGACATAGGGTAGAACTTCTGAATTGCCTGTAGGAATACCCAGTCCCGCACTAAGCCTGGTGACCAGGCTTTTCTGTTGACGGAATTTAAAACTATACCGCATATCAAAGCGGGTCCTGATATACTGTGAAAAGGGAACCCCAAGAAAATTATACCTGCCCATTGAATCCCTGGCTGCACCAGTGAGGGAATACAATCCATTCAAGACATTTCCGGCTACATCAATTCCGCCTTTAAAGAAGAAATCACTTCGTTGGTCAGATGCAGCCTGATACGTAAATTCATACGCTGCCCCCAGGATAAACTGTTCGTCAAAGCTTCGCTGCACACCCGGGTTCTCAGCCAGGTAATCGATAAATTCCTGCGACTTGGATTCTTCAGGAAGCTTTGTGAACACTACTTCGATCGGATTGAACGAATGGCTGATCTGGTCTGTCCTGCTCCATCGATAACCGAAGTTGGTGTATATCGAATTCAGCCTGTACAGGTCGAGGCGGTTGAAAAGATTATATCCCGCGGAGATATTGGTTTTGGGAAGGTTTTTCTTTTCCGAATCAAATAAAAACTTTGGATAAAACCGTGGCACCAGGTAACTGATATCAAATCCCAACTGGTAGGCAGGATTAATCTTACCGTTGACAATCTGCATCTCAAAGGATCCATTAAGGTTGATCTTGAGTATCTCCGCACCATTGTTTGAATTACGGTCTGTGTAGCTAAAGATTACCCCGGGACCGAAGTAATTGGTCGACTGGAATATGGTATTGAACTCAGCGGAATATGCAAATCTCTTTCGCTGTGATAAGTAAAGCATGACATCCAGTTCATCTGTTCCCTTTTGCAAAAATCTCAGGCTCGCATTACGGATGATGGCCAGTTCGTTGAGATAGCGGATGGTCTCTACATAATCGGACCTTGAATATAGCTTTCCAGGCTTCAGGAATATGCCTTGCTGCAGTGCGCTAAACTTTAAGTTGTTGTGCTCGGATATCAGATAGTACCCATCCTTCTCTGTGGTATCAGGCGACGTCCCTACAAGTTCATTGTCATCATGGATGTACACATTCCTGATCTTGTATGCCACTCTCGAATCAGGGGGCGTTTCAGGTTTGATCGTCATTTCTGCCTTGACCTGATGCTCTCCGGTCACTGTGTCAGCCTTGAGTGTCAGATAATCAGGGCTGAAATAAATGTAACCCTTCTCCTTCAACTCACGATCTATCCTTATCCGCTCGTTCTTGACAGTCTGAAGCGAATAGATTTCTCCCGGCTTTAGCAAAGATTCAGGTTTTGTATCTGCGATCCTTTGGGTGAGATCATTCTCCGGTTTAGGAAAGGATACTGCATCTATCCTGTATGGTTCCTTTAGGGTAATTGAATACTTATACTTTGCCTTCCTCTTGCCGGAATATACAGTATCTACGTCGACTGTATTGTCAAAATAGCCCTGGTGAAATAACCGGTTCTGAATCGCAGAAGCAACCAGTCGGGGAGCTGTCTTTGATAGTAAAACAGGGGCGGCAATTTTCCCCTTCCAGAATTTTCTCGTCCTGGCTGAATCCGAAAGCATATTGTATCTGGCGAGCCCCGGCCGCATCCACAGGAAAGTATTGTTGGGCCTGGGCTTTAGGACTTCACTAAAGTATGGCGAAAGTTTTTTGTTTCGGACATTCTTTATAGCAAAGGTTACGTCATGTCCGGTATAGAGCGGATCATTGGCTGTAATATCCTTCATCCCTGTACATCCTCCCAGTACAAGGATACACGCGAAGACAAGATGATATATAGCCAGCCTCATCATTTTTTCTTGCGCTTAGGTTTTTCTCCCTTGTTAAATTCACGGATAAAGATCAGGGATATACCTGTATTCCGCACTTCCTGGTAGATGATGTCATAGGTCTCGTTGTTGAACAACTTGAGCTGCTTGTCCCCGTTTCCGGTGAGGTCATAGATGATGGCCATGTCTCCCCGGTAATTGTTGCTTCCAGTATTGGCGCCAGACTGGTCCGCATTGATATCAAAGTCTCCTCCGATCTCAAAGGACAACCGGTCATCCAGTATACTCTTGGATACCCTGAAATCCATAGACGTCCGCGTCTTGCCTCCCGGAGTCGAGTAATCACTATACGATTGCAAGCCCACATCAATATTGACACCCTTGATATGCTGGCCGGCAAATCTGTTGAGCTGGCCGGTCAGCAATGCATTGACACTATTGGTGATGGCTGTAGTGGCGATCACATTTTCATTGAGATCGGCTGTGCTGGATTCGGGAATAAATCCTCCAAGCACAAGTAGACCGAAGACCTGCTTATTTAACTCTGATTGATACTCCGGTGATTTCAGCCTGTCCAGTTTATTAGCCAGTACAGGATAATTGGTTCGCTCTGCTTTGGACAGGTCCAGGGTGAAGGACACTTCCGGCTTTTCAATCGTCCCCTTGATGTTGATGCCAACGATATAATCCAATGATCGCTTATAGGCAGATTGTTCGTTCTCTCCGATTTCGTGCCCTATCAATCCGATAGAATTGGACGCTACGGTATACTGAGCCGTGATATCCAGATCCCCGTTTTCTGCATCCCCGTTCCAGTTGATGGATGAGCCCTTGCTCAGGCTAAATGTCTTCTTGACCAGGTCATAAAAAGATAATCTATACTGGCCTTCCTGGATGGTATACTTCCCACTCAGTTGGAGCCCGCCCATGCGGTCATATCCCAATTCCAGGTTTGCACCACCGCTGGCCTGAAAATAATCCCCGGATTGTACATCAGTGATCACACGCAGCCCTGCTTTGTCCTCAACCTTGATCGTACAATTGAGTATAAAATCCGGAAGGGTGGCCACTAATGAATCATAAAATGTACCCGAAGATTTGAGATCAGTGGTATCCGCTAACTGCCCCGGATCGACAAACTCAACGATGCCATCTGTGCGGAGGAGGTCGACCGCATCATTAGAGACGACATAGGTGAGGTTGGTAGTATCCTTGATCGTAATCTTGCCATTGATATAGGTATCCTTCTCATTACCCTTGAGCTGCATGTCCGTCGCCAGCACGAGCAAACCCTTCAATTGATCCTTCGAAGATTCAGGACTACTCATGAGGGTAAATTGATCCGTCTTTACGTTGAAGTCATAAGTATAAGTCTGGAAATTCCTGGTCCGCAGGTTCCCATTGATGGTGAGCGGGGAATTGCCCTTGTCATATAGCGTAAAATCTTTAACGGACAATCCTGACGTATCAAGCGTGATGATGTCATCTGCTATGTTGAAGGTCAGCGATGGATCAGCAGTTGTAAAACCTGCATCTTTAAACCTGACAAATCCCTTGAAATCCGGGCTTGCCACCGGCCCTTGCACTGTTGCTTCACCCTTGATGGCACCATGCATCTCATCCAGGTAATCCGTCAACAAGAAAGAAAAGAGCTCCAGATTATTGACATCCAGAATTATGGACGCATTCACGACCTCATGATCGATACCATAGTGCCCTTCGACATCTACTTTGTTTGTCGTATTGGTCAGTATAAATTTGAAAGGCACGTCATCACCCTCTTTTACTGCAGATAAGGAAACCGCCAATGGATCAGATTGGTATAGGCTGAGACTGTCAATGTCAGCCTTCAGGTCAAGCTGCTCATCCCTTACATACTTGATCGTACCTGCCAGATGTCCGCTGGATATAATGGTTGAATCCTGGAAGAGCAAGTCATTGAGCCGGGTCAGGTCTAGTCTGATGAAATGTAAATCAAAGGCATTCAAATCACCATCCAGGCTTAGCTCCATATCCTTGTGGGCAATCAGGAAATGATCCATAATGATGTTGCTGTCTGATACAAATACCGGGTTGTTTTTTCCAAAATGATATTGCTCTCCAAAAAACTGCATTCTGTCAGGGAATATATAGACACCCTGATCCCCTGTCAGGAAATGCGCCCTCAGATCAAGTACCGAAATAGAATCCCTGGACAGGAGGAGGTCTGACATGATCGTGTCTCCCTTTGTATTCATGTTCACTGCCAGATGCCCAAGCGAATAATCACTATACATCAGATTCTGTGCATCCATATCCCCGGTGACAACATTGCCAGCTGCCATAAAATCTGCATTGAGAGAATCAAGGGCAATCCCGTATCCTTTAAAAGCTCCGGAAGTGGCTTTCAATTGAGCAGTATGCGCCTGCTGATCAAAGCCTCCCGTCAAACTCAGGGTAGAAAATTGTTCAACAGGTATTCCAAGAAGCTGCAGTATACCTGGCTTGAGTAACTGCACATCAAACTGGAGAGTCCTGTCTCCACGATAAGCGTGCATACTATCGCTTGAAAAGACCAGGCTTCTGATCCATGCCTCAACTACATCCAGTGAATCCCTTAGATCAAAATTTGCCAGCAGGTTGCCCCGCATGTCATCCGCATAGTAGTCAACCATACTCGCCCCGGGAGACAAGGATGTTTCAATTGAAATCGTATCGAGGGCATAAGATCTTGTCTGCATATCCACCAGCACCTTATGGCCCTGCACCCCACCCGATATTGAAGTATCTCCTGACTGCATGACTGCCCTGAAATCACCTGAAACAAGCAGCGTACTGTCGGTGTGCAGAAAATTTCCAACATTGAATCCTGTCAACTGAACATCCGCATTGACCAGGATAGAATCTGCATAGGATACTTCAGTACTGATCAGCGATTGGTAATCAGGGTCTTTAATCGCTATATCCGCTGTCAAATGCTCACCCTGAATCTCTCCCTTAAATGAAATATCATGTATGTCGTGGTCCATCACCTGCACCATGCTGACCAATCCATTGACTTGAACATCCTGAATCGCGCCAACCAATCCTCTTGCATCAGCAGATAATGCAATAGCACCTAACCATGGCATGTCTACCCAACGATTGAGATAGATATGGTCTCCGTCTGCATGCAGGTCAATTCGATAGCTGTCTGATACCGGGGCAATCTTCCCTTTAGTTTTTACATTACCCCATGATGTACTAGCTCTTCCATCAACGTAAATCTCCTTGAGGCTCCCGGACGTGATCATATTGATCTCCATATTGTCGGGTATACTCATATCACCTATGAAAGGTGCGAGCAAGGAAGCCAAACCTGCGTCAGTTTTTGCCTCGATGATCAGGTCCTGCCAGTTGATTTTATTCATATCCAACAGCTCATTGACCTTTCCCCTGGCATCAAGACTGCATGCTTTGTTTTTTACTGATAGGGAAGAAAGGCTTCCGCTTCCATTTGAATAGCTCAATGCACCAGCAAGATCTGTAATCCCCCAACCCTTGAATAACTGTTGCATACTGTCCGTCAGGAAATAGGATATATCATCAGGATCAAGCCTGGATTGGAAGGTCACATCAAAGTCAGGATTTTGTGGATTCATTCCGGCACCTGCAGCACCTCTTATGTTCAGTTTGCCAAGCAATTCATTCGCACCTGAGGCCACATGCAACGAATCCATTGCCATCCTTTGATGATTCGTGTGAATACCTGCCCTTCCTTCTGTTAAAGTAAAGCCCTTCATAGCTCCTGTGAGTGTGTCGATGGATACACCAAGTGTGTCTGCATGCATCACGAAATCGGAGATAGCGACTTGTATTTGCTTCACAGCAATGTGAGACGGATCAAACTGCGTAGTCTCAGTCACTTTTCCCTCATGGTATGAAAAACCACTATCGTTGAAATCAAGCTTCAGGAGTTCGAGTCCTATGCCTAGCCCAAAATCAGGACTAAACTGAAATCCAATCATGGCTGTATCCATACCAACTATAGAGTCAGCTGATCCTGTTGACAATATGTTGAGCATAGCCCCGTCCAGGACTACCCTATCCCCTGAGATCAAATTGAGATCAGTCGAATATGTTGCTGCTTCTACCAACAGACTATCGAAATCAACGCCAATGGAGGTACCTGTCACTTCAGATATAAATTCAAAAGCGATATTGTCCATCCATACCTTTTTAAATTCAAGCCGTATTGCTTTCGATGATGGGTTCCGGTCTGCCTTTGATACAAATGACTCCAGTAAGAACTGGATATTGAGCCCATCTTCACGCTGGCTCAGGTGAGCGGTTACATCAGATATCCTGATCTCATCAAAAATATAATGGCCCTTCAGCAGTTCGAGCACGCTTGAAACAGCTTCAAATCTGCCCACGCATATCAATTCACTGCTATCCCTGTCCCAGGTTTTCAGATCCTCCACAATAAGGTCGCCGAGTATAGAAAACCGCAGGCTGCCGATATCCACACGTGAGTTTAGCTTTGAAGACAAGTAACTCGTCAATTCACGTGTGATCTTACGCTGGGTGACAGGGAGATGGAGGATGAGTACAAATGTCAACAGCAGGAAGAGTATGCCTAAAATCACCTTGGCAAGGATTCTGAACACTCTTGTCCACTTTCTTCTGACCGGCCTGATATCTCTTGTGTCCTCTACCACGTCATATCAGCCTAAAATGAACATAATTGGTGATCCTCGTTTATGACTGTACATTGCATATCCAAAAGTACGGCTTTGGGAGCAGGATTTTTGAGTATGTTTACTGACAAATCTTCTCAATTTATGGCTTCCGCATATATAAAAGGAATCGGCTTTTACGTCCCTGACAACATCGTGACCAACCAGGATCTCCAGCGTCACATGGATACGACTGATGAATGGATCCAGGAACGCACAGGCATTCAGGAGCGCCGTTATGGCACCAAGCATAAAGAGACAACATCCGTGCTTGGCACCAATGCGGCACGGAAAGCGCTTGAAAATGCCGGCATGCAGGCAGACGAACTGGACCTCATCATCTTCGCTACGCTCAGTCCGGATTATTACTTTCCCGGAAGCGGTGTGTTGATGCAGCGTCAACTCGGTATCACTAAGACTGAAATTCCATGCCTCGATATCCGTAATCAATGCAGCGGCTTTGTCTACGGCCTGTCAGTTGCAGATGCCTTTATACGCAGCGGAATGTATAAGAACATCCTCCTCGTCGGTGCAGAGACCCATTCGATGGGTCTTGACTTTTCGACTCGTGGCCGCAATGTAACCGTCATCTTTGGGGACGGTGCAGGGGCTGTTGTCCTGAGCGCTACTGACGAACAATTCAGGGTGTACTTGCAACGCGCATTCATGCCAATGGTGAATTTGCAGAAGAACTCGCGATGATCAATCCGGGTTCGCACGGCGGTGTACACGTGCCGGACCCAAGTGTCTTCGGATATGAAGAGGCTGAATATGGCCAGACCTTTATCAGTCCGAAAATGGTGACCGATGGAATGATCTTTCCCAATATGAATGGCCAACTCGTATTCAAGCATGCGGTAGCAAAATTTCCTGAAGTGATCGGCGAAGTCCTCGATGCCGCCGGCCTGCAGAAAACGGATATTGATCTCCTGGTATGCCATCAGGCCAATCTCCGCATCAGCCAGTTTGTACAGAAGACCATGGGCCTTCGCGATGACCAGGTATGGAACAACATCCAGCGCTATGGCAATACTACTGCTGCATCTATCCCCATCGCACTCGCCGAAGCTGTTGAAGCCGGCAAGGTGAAGAAGGGCGACCTTATATGTCTCGCTGCATTTGGTAGTGGGTTTACATGGGGTGCGGCGCTGATCCGCTGGTGATGAGCAGAGAGCAGAGCGCAGAGGGCTAATCTTACATGGAAGTTGCAAACTTCCAGCCATTGATCCTGCTGATTCCCTCATTTGATTTTGATATTGATTTGAAGTTGAAAACTTCAAATAGCGAGGGTGTACTCAACTTCTAACCACCTAAGCTCTAATCTACTAACCCTATAAACCTATAAACCCATAAACTTACAAACCTCCTTATCTTTGATGTCAACATGAAAACAGACCTTCTCTTTATCGCTGCACATCCCGATGATGTCGAACTCTGCTGTGCGGGCACCGTATTTAAGCATATAGCTGCAGGCTATACCGTTGGCGTTGTTGATCTGACTGCAGGCGAACTAGGTACCAGGGGGAATGCCGCACTGCGCGCAGAAGAAGCAGCAAGGGCATCGGCCATCATGGGCCTGGCTTTTCGCGAAAACCTTGGATTACGCGATGGCTTCTTTGACCTGAGCGAATCCAACAAGAAGCCCATCATCCGTGCTGTCCGCAAATACAGGCCTGAAATTGTCATCACCAACGCTATTCGCGATCGACACCCCGATCATGCCAGGGCATCACAATTAGTTTCCGAAAGTTGCTTCCTCGCCGGCCTCCCCAAAATAGAAATGGAAGACAGTGGCCAACTCCTCCAGGCCTGGCGTCCAAAGCAGGTATACCACATGATCCAGGACAATTATATCTCCCCGGATATATGTGTAGATATCACCCCCTGGATAGAGAAAAAAAATGAAGCTGTCCTGGCTTTCAAATCACAGTTCTACGACCCCCTCTCCAGCGAACCCCACACCCCTATCTCCGGCCTTGATTTTTTCGAATTTCTCCGCGCACGAGCACGCGAGATGGGCCGCCTCATCGGTGTCGAATACGCAGAAGGCTACACAATGCAAGGACCTGTCAAAAAGGAAAACCTTTTGTTGTAAGAGTGTAAGACAGTGAGAAAGTAAGAAGCATGGGTGGGGGTGTGAGCATTGCAATTTCCTAATTACAACCTTCTAACTTCTAACTTCTAACTTCCTTCTTCCTTCGGAATTCCATGTTCGGTATTCGTTATTCGGTATTCAAGATTTCTACGCCCACCATTATTTATAATGAGGCGCATAGAAATCTTGCTTCCCTTCCATCCACTCTGTATACTCCAGCGAGCCTAGCCTGAATCGCGGTGCCAGTTTGCTCTTTTTCTCTATCTGGTATTCCAACTTGCAAAACATCCCCGGCAGATGATTCACAGATGGCACTTGCATCACCGTCATTGAGTTTGCCACAGATACCTGCGAAGAAAATTGAAACAGAGCCCTATCATTCTTTACCGGATGCAAGAGCGGATATGAAACTTCAGGCTGACTCAAGGTTGCAGAAAATGAAGGCAGCCTCTCCTGACTGTAACCAATCCGGAAGAGAAATATGAATAGAATAAATAAGCCACTCTTCATAAAAGAAAATAAATCATATTCTCCGTGCGCTCTCCCACAATATTTTTAGCATAATGGCCGAATCTTCGTCGTGCGAAACAATACCCTTTGCTCCCTTTGCTCCTTTGCTCCTTTGCTCCCTTGCTCCCTTGCTCCCTTTCTCCTTTGCTCCCTTCTCTACGTCTGCAACACCCCAGTGTTGAACACCTCAATCGGCGCATGATCTGCAGCCTTCAACGCATTGGAAATAAACTGCCTGGTATCCCTTGGATCAATAATCGCATCCACCCACAATCGTGATGCTGCGTAGTATGGCGATGTCTGTTCGTCATACCTTGCCTTGATCTTTTCAAACAATTCCTTCTCCCCCTCTGGATCAGGCCTATGTCCTTTGGCCTCCAGAGAAGATACCTGTATCTGAGTCAACACCTTTGCTGCCTGCGTTCCGCCCATCACCGCAATCTTAGCGGTAGGCCATGCCGCGATAAACCTCGGATCATACGCCTTGCCACACATAGCATAGTTGCCCGCACCAAAACTGTTGCCCGCAATGATCGTAATCTTAGGCACTGTACTATTGGCTACCGCATTGACCATCTTGGCGCCATCCTTGATGATGCCTCCATGCTCTGAACGCTTACCCACCATAAACCCTGTCACATCATGGATAAAGATCAATGGTATTTTCTTTTGATTGGAATTGAGGATAAACCTTGTAGCCTTATCCGCAGAGTCAGAATAAATCACGCCTCCAAACTGCATCTCACCGGTCTTGGTCTTGACCACTTCACGTTCATTGGCTACAATTCCTACTGACCATCCATCAATACGCGCATACGCGCAGACAATACTTTTCCCATACTCCTCCTTATAAATCGTCATCTCCCCGCCATCGACAAGATGCCTCAACATTTCTTTCATCGAATAGGGCTTAGACCCTTCCGCAGGCATCAGGTTGAGTATCGTATCCTTCTCCCCCGGAGGATCCACACTTTTCTCTCTGTTCAACCCCGCCGTAGCAAATGGCCCAAACCTGGATACCAGGTCCCGGATGGTCTTGAGGCAAGTCTCATCATCAGGCATCTTATAATCCGTGACTCCGGATATTTCACTGTGTGTAGTAGCTCCCCCGAGCACCTCCTGATCCACATCCTCACCGATAGCGGCTTTGACGAGATATGGTCCCGCCAGAAATATCGACCCGGTTCCTTCTACGATAAGCGCTTCATCAGACATGATCGGCAGATAAGCACCTCCCGCCACGCACGAACCCATGATCGCTGCGATCTGGGGTACGCCCATAGAGGACAACTTTGCATTGTTGCGGAATATCCGTCCGAAATGTTCCTTGTCCGGAAAAATCTCATCCTGCATCGGCAGGAATACACCCGCACTATCCACGAGATAAATGATGGGTATGCGGTTTTCCATCGCGATCTCCTGGGCTCTCAGGTTTTTCTTTCCGGTGATCGGAAACCAGGCCCCGGCCTTGACTGTAGCATCATTGGCCACGATCACACATGTCCTGCCGGATACCTGTCCTACGACAACCACTACACCACCAGCAGGGCATCCTCCATGCTCCTCATACATCCCCTCACCGGCAAAAGCCCCGATTTCCATGTGGGTAGTGCCGGGATCCAACAACATCGCCACCCGCTCCCTTGCTGAGAGCTTACCCTGCTCATGCTGCTTATCTATCTTCTTCTGACCACCCCCAAGGGCCACCACCTCAAATTTCCGGTGCATCTGGGATACCAGGAGCTTCATGGCATCCTCGTTTTTCTCCTTGTCTATATTGTACTTTGACATGGCCCGAAGATAAGAGTTTGCACTCAACATTGGGCAGTTGGCAGTTGGCACCCAAAAGCGTCGAAAATAGATGTAGAGACGCGATTAATCGCGCCTCTACATCTATTTTCAATGCATGCGAACAGCAAACTGAAGACTGCCTACTGAAGACTGCAAACTTTACACTCTATTTCTATACATTGAGCCACTTAATCAACATCCATGCACAGTCAACTAATCAATCTAACCTCCGACACCCTCACCAAGCCCACCCCGGCCATGCTGGACGCCATGATGACGGCTGAGGTCGGTGACGACGTCTTCGGCCAGGACCCCACCGTCAACGCATTGGAAAAAAAGATGGCCGATATGTTCGGGCACGAAGCAGCACTTTACTGCCCTTCCGGCACGATGACCAACCAGATCGCCATCAAGGCGCAGACACAACCTCTGGATGAAATCATTTGTGATGAGCTGTTTCACATCTACCGGTACGAACTCGGTGGCTATGGCTTTCATTCCGGAGTGTCGATGCACGTGACGAGAGGCAACCGAGGCATCATGTCACCACAAATGGTCCATGATGCGGTCAAACCAAAAGCGGACTGGAATCCAAACTCGCGGATGCTGATCATCGAAAATTCCATCAACATGGGTGGTGGCAACTACTACACCATCGACGAAGTAAAGGCACTGGTAGCCATGGCCCGCAGCCACAACCTGAAAACCCATCTTGATGGTGCTCGCTTATTTAATGTACTCGTCGAAACAGGGGATACACCTATGGAGTATGGCAAGTTGTTTGACAGCATTTCCATCTGTCTCTCCAAAGGGCTGGGTGCTCCTGTAGGTTCTGTGCTGATCAGCGACAAGGAAACGATCTCCTACGCTCGTCGTGTGCGTAAGGTGATGGGCGGCGGCATGCGACAGAGCGGCTATCTCGCCGCGGCTTGTATCTATGCATTAGATCATCATATCGACCGCCTCAGGGACGACCATCGCAGGGCCAGAGCATGCGCCGATAAACTGGAATCTGTATCATGGGTGAGCGAGGTATTTCCGGTCTCTACCAATATCCTCATCTTCAAAGAGGCAGATCACCTGAAGGTAGCCGACGTCGTAGCGGCCCTGAAGGCAAGGAATATCGAGTGTCTGGCGATCAGTGACCGCCTGATCCGCTGGGTATTCCACCTGGATATCCATGATGACATGGTCAGCCAGATCCTTGAGCTGCCAGATCATTTAGTATAGGAATTGAAGGAAATTGCCGATCTTTATTAGCAACAAGGGCATTTCTTCATTGGGTTAAAGTAAACTAGGGCATGAGAATCATACTATTCCTGGCATTTGTATTTCCTGCATGGGCATTGGCGCAGGAATCTTCCAATATGACATTGTTGAGCACTTATGATGACCCCTCCTTACCTACAAGGCTGGGCATCGAGTACAGCGATTGCTGGGCCTACAGGCATGCCAATGGCACCGAGGTAGCTATCATCGGCGGCATAGAGGATATCCTGTTTGTTGATATCACTATACCTGCTGCACCCGAACTCATCTACAGCCATCATGTGGTCAATACACCTTCAGGCACGGTCAATCAATCCGCCTGGCGAGACTTTATGACCTATGGAGATTATGTCTACGCTGCAGCCGATGAAGGCACTTCAGGATTATTGATTTTCGATATGAGTGACCTGCCCAACAGTATCACGCTGGTCACCCAGACTAATGCGTTCTGGAACAGGACACACACCATCTTTATCGATGAGGCCAACGGCAAGCTATATGCCGGAGGTTCTAATTCGGTAAGTAATGGCCTCGTCATCCTCGATCTTGTCGGCCATCCCACCAATCCTACCTTGAAAGCCAACGTACCGCTCAATACTGTTGGCGGCGGATATGTCCATGATATGTATGTGAGGGACAATATCGCCTACTGCAGCCATGGCAATCTCTCCAAGATCCAGATGTATGATTTCAGCAATCTCCCTTCTTTTTCTGTTGTGGGAGCTATTGAAAATTATCCCGAACCCGGTTACAACCATAGCAGCTGGGTCAACGATGACGGCACTAAACTGGTCATGTGCGATGAGACCCATGGCAGTGATGTCAAGCTGGTGGATATCACCGATCCGTTAAATATTTCCTCTGATGATTTCAATACATTTTATTCTGAATTGCTTGGCGCGAATGCACCGGGTTCCAGTGTAGCACACAACCCTTTCATTCTTGGCGACCTTGCCTATATAGCCTACTACCACGATGGAGTGCAGGTATTTGATATCAGCAATCCGGACAATATTCAATTAGTAGCCTATTACGACACCTATCCTGACAATACCGGCTACACCGGATACCTGGGCTGCTGGGGCGTATATCCATTCCTCCCTTCCGGCGTCATTGTAGCCTCTGATATGAATTATGGCTTATACATGATGACCATTACTAATCCACCGCTGGATATTGATTTTCTCTCCTTTGATGCTTTCCGTGAGAAAACTGCCGTAAGACTTGAATGGGCAGTAGCTGATGTTTCGTTTGGCCATGAATTTGAAATCAACAGATCTGCTGATGGAGGCATCTTCCCGCGAATCATCTTTTGTCGTGACCAATCCGATTGCATCTTCATTGATTGTAGATGTAGCAAATCCAGAAGGTAAAATCAACCTGGCGCTATACAACATAGAGGGACAGATAGTATGGACATCAGTTGTTGATCAGCCGGATTCCAGATTGGAATTTGGAATGAATGACATCCCGGCAGGCCAGTATGTACTGACGATAATATCCGGAGACAGATCAGAAAACCTGATCATACAGAAGGTTCAATAAAACTTAAGTAACGGATTACCGGCTGGAAATAATTACCAGGCTATATCCTCATTGTCGTTTCCTGATTCATGACGATCAGGGTTGTTTTGGTTGGCAGCTTCCCATTCAGCCTGCTTGCGATCAAACTCCTCGTAATCGTAATTGGGCATCAGGTCTACCTTGACGTGGTCCACTACTTCCTGCAGGGAGGTAAGGAAGCGGTTGAAGTCCTCCTTGTACAAGAAGATCTTGTGGCGCTCATAGTTTTCGGAGTTGTGTTTTTTGGTGCTCTCAGTCAACGTAATGTAATAATCCTCACCACGCGTCTTACGAACGTCAAAAAAATAAGTCCGCCTGCTTCCTGCCTTCACCTTCTTGGAGTAGACATTCTCAAATCTGGAATCGTTACTGTTCGACATACCTCACATTTTTGTTTTACAAATCTAAGTTTATAATTGGAATATCCTATACCCCCACAGTTATAGCTCAATTGAGGGCGATCTGACATCCTGACGAACAGAAATATGAAATGGAATGAAAGTCAAGGGAAGGCTCAGAATGGAGTTTTCCCGGACAACAATTGAATCCCAAGAGGAAATCCCTTATAAGAATTCCTATTAGGAATCATTCAGCTGGCGGAGAGAACTCCATCCAGCGGCGATTTTATTTCCTTCGGAAAGTTAAAATTAGCCAACTCCGGGTTGCGTTTACACGAAAAGCATCGATCGGTTAAACCTCCTCTTCCTGAGAAGTGACAACTTGCTGCTGCTGCCACAATTCATAGTAATGGCCCTGCCTGAAGATGAGCTGGTCATGTGTGCCCTGCTCGACCAACCGTCCATGATCAAGCACCAGGATCATGTCATAGTCGAGCATGCCGAGTATCCGGTGGGTGATGATGAGTGCCGTCTTATTGGCCAGCTCGCGATTGAGGAAGTCGATGATGGTATGCTCTGTATGGGTATCTACTGCCGACAGGCAGTCGTCAAGGATGACAAAATCAGGTTTCTTGATCAGTGCCCGGGCTATAGAAATACGCTGTTTTTGCCCGCCGGACAGGGTAATACCCCGCTCACCGATCCTGCGTATCAAATCCTTCAGGGAGCCCTTGATATCCTCATAGACAGCAGCATGCCTGGCATATTGCTCAACCTCCTCACGCGATGAAGCCTGGCTGCCAAACCGGATATTGGCGTCAATGGTATCAGAAAAGAGGAATACATCCTGGGGTACATAACCAATATTACTTCGTAGCGAGGCCAATTCATAATCCCGCAGTGGAACTCCATCCATCAGGATTTCGCCGGAAGTGGGATCATACATCCTTAGCGCCAGGTCAGCTACTGTGCTCTTGCCGGAAGCTGTCCTGCCGATGATGGCCACCTTCTGTCCTGCCTGGATCGTAAAACTCAAATCATCAACAGCGGTAATCCCTGAGTCAGGATACGTAAAGGTGACATGGTCAAAGGTGAGCTGACCTTTGATCCGCCCCTTGATCGTGCCTGTATCCTCAATAGCTGGCTTAGAATTGAGGAATTCATTGATCCGGCCCTGTGATACATTAGCCTGCTGTACGATGGAGGCGATCCATCCGATCGATGTCACAGGCCACGTGAGCATATTGATGTAGATGACAAACTCTGCAATGTTTCCCGTAGTAATGGTTCCCTCAAAAACCTGGAGGCCACCTACGAAAATGACCAGGATGGTGCTAAGCCCTATGAGGACCATCATCAATGGAACAAACATCGCCTCCACGAGGGCAAGCGACATGTTTTTCAACTTATACTCTTCACTTTCTTTAGCAAAATGACTTCCAAATGCTTTTTCCTGCGTGTACGACTTGACAACCCTGATACCGGAAAATACCTCTTGGACAATGCCTGTCAGTTGGCTGAGTTTGGCCTGTATGGATTGACTCCGGCGTTCGATCAGCCTGCTCACATAGTAGATGGAAAGCGAAAGGATAGGCAAAGGCAACAACGAGTATAAGGTCAGCCGTACATCCACCTTGAGCATAGCGTAGATGACCATGACAAATAAGGTCACGAGATTGATGCCGTACAATAGCGCGGGGCCCAGATACATCCTTACTTTGTTGACATCCTCCGTGATACGGGCCATCATATCCCCGGTAGGCGTGCGCCGGTAAAATCCCTTGTCCAGCTGCTGGTAATGGTCATAGATCTCCTTGCGCTGGTCGTACTCGATCAGTCGGGACATCACGATGATCGTCTGCCGCATAAAATACATGAAGATGCCCATGACCAGGGCCAGGATGACCACCAGGCCGCCAAAACGGAACAATGCCTTGCTCAGGGATGCGCGGATCAAATCTTTACCCGGGCCATCAGCAGCCTGGTATGCCTTGAGTTGCTCCAGGACATAATCCAACGCTTCACGGATCACCTGCGGCTGCCATGCCCTGAAGTAATTGCCTGCGGCAACAAAGACGATCCCCAGCAGGAGATGGTATTTATACTTTAAAAAGAATTTGTTGAGGACGCTGAGATGTTGCAATCGGGGTACCGTTTTAGGATCTGCAAGATAGGACAACCGACAGATATGAATTGTTTACCCCAACCCTACTTTTCGACGAATCAATACCGGACTACTCAATTTTGCGAAGGGATTCCTGAAAGACCCTCAACTTGCGCCACTCCCCCTGGGAAGCCATGGCAGCCTGCTTGGCCCAATGTGTAGGATCCAGTGATTTATATACGCCTCCAGCTTCATTCAGCAGGCTTTTGAGCTGTTCAGTAGAGGCATTGGAGAGATCTTCCCAGGTCTCGATCCCATTGGCCTGCAGCAATGCTGCTGCCTTGGGGCCTATGCCGGTGATCAGGGTGAGGTCGTTATCGGTCACCTGCTTTCCCAGCAACTGGCTTACATGCTCAAAGTTGGCCCTGACTGGTGCAGTACTGCTTACTTTCTTTTGCTTTGATTCAGGTACACTGGAATCCTCCAGTTCCTGCTGTAAGATATCTATCCGCTGCTGATAGGAAGCAATCGTCGCCTGGAGTCCGTCAATCATACTTTTCTGGTTTCTGTACGCAGACTCACTGTTGTTGATGTATTGCTGCAGGTCAAAAATGGTCTTGGCCTGGCCGCCGATCTTTGCACTCATCATCTCGGCGTCACTTTGCAACTGTGCCCTGACCCGGGTCATCTCATGGATCTGTTCGCGCAATGCTTCACTCTGCTTTTGCTCTTCCTCAACAGCCTGCGTAAGCTGCGCAAGTTTATCTTTCAACCCACCTGAATTGAGATAACTCAGGAGTATCCCAAGCAACATAGACCCGATCACGATGATCAGGGTTTCTGCGGCCAGCACAAGGTTTTCATTATCCAAAATAGTTAACCACAACATAGGTCATTGTTTTTCACCTTACTCAAAATAGACAAGCACACAACGGTTCCTGAGGGTAAGGGGGTGGTTTCGTTGTCCGGTGGAAAGTTGCAACTGTTCTTCCTTCCACCCATTATTCATTATTATTTCTTTTATCCGGATTGCCCGGTCCATGGCCATATCTGAAGACTCCGCGATGCCACTTCCATCTGCTGTCCCTACGATATGCAGCATATTCGCATTCTTCACAGTGGCTCCCTGCGTCCATTCTATCAAGCGATCCTGGCTCAACTGAGGCAGCACCAATGAATCCGCAAATGGAAAACACAGTTCAATCGTATCTCCTTCTGTATGCAACAGATCGGCCATACTGATCCGTTCAAAACGCACAGCTTCAAACGGGTTGGACCTTACATCTGCAGTGATCTCATGCACAGATACCTCACTCACCAAGCGCTTTCTGTCTATGTCAAGGTAACTGAGAGCATGGTTGATCCTGTTCCTTCCCAACCTATGCAAGCTATTGATATCATTGGCCTCATCCCTGAAATAATAGCCATGGATGAGGACTATTTCGTCCGTTGAATCCAAATCATGGAAACTCTCCTTTAACGAACCAAAATCGATGCCCGCATAGGGAATATCTGACATCCATTTATAGGCCAGGGGATAAGGCAGATCCTCCACAACCTCAGGCCAGGACTTTTCCTGGTGGCTATGTATCCGTGGAGCTATCCTTTCTGCATACAACCAGTAGCAAAAACAAATCCATCCGGCCAGCAAGGCTATGTATGCCAGATACTTGTTATTCAAGGATATATCGATCTAGTTTCCATGGACAATAGGTAAAAAACCATGCCAAAAAATATTTTTCCGGGATTTTAACACCCGGAGGGTAACAATTTACTGCTTTCAGGACACTTATCCATGACCACTGAAGACAATGATCAATCTCCGAAACAGTCCTTTTCTCTGGCTGGCCCTCCTGCTGCTCCTGGCCATTTCTACCGGAGAACTGAAAGCCCTGGACCCAGAGGCCCTGCCTACCATCCTGCTATGGGGGATATGCATCATTTGTTGCATCCTCAGTGTCCTCAGGTTTAAACCCGGCCGACAGATCAGGTCGACCCTTGCAATCTCTCTCCTCATGGTGACAGCCGGCTTGATCAGGGTCAATGAATTCAGGACAACACTTTTCCCCGGCACCAAAATGCCACCTCGCCTGTCAGGATGCAAGGTGTCCTCATCGTCACCGAGGTGCTCAAGGATAAAGGCACATCAGTTTCACTGAGGTGCAGGCAACTGAATTTAAGCAGTGTCGAGAAAGGAAATCCAACATCCCTAAAGGATAAATTTATAGTCGCTCAACTAAAGGAACCTGGTCCTGAACCCTTTTTCCCGGGAGACCGGATTCAGGTCGAGGGCTTGGTGTCCGCAGTCAAAGGCCCGGTCAACCCACATGCGTTTGATGTCCGCACCTACTATCAATCAATTGGGATCCGCCATCAGCTCAATGGCAAGGCAGGACAATTTACACGACTGCACGATCCTGTGAAATCCCTATTGAGGCTGACGGCAAAATGGCAATTCACGCTGTGTAGTGTGATCAGTCAACACACGAGTATAGAGGTTGCTCAACTGACCAATGCACTCGTGTGGGGACAACGGACTGATATGGATGAAGATATCCGTCAGGCATTTGCTGACTCCGGTGCTATGCATGTGCTGTCCGTTTCAGGGATGCACATGGCGATCATCTATAGCATGCTCTACCTGGTCCTGGGAGCACCAGGCAGTGGATCATATGCAAGGCGCATGGCCCGGCTTGGCATGTATGCCATGGCGATCATCCTGTACATGGGCCTCACGGGGGCCTGCCCTGCCGTAGTACGGTCAGGCCTTATGATCCTGCTCTATCTCCTTGGTAAGGCTATGGGATGGAACACACCGATCTGGAACCTTCTTGGTTTCGCAGCCTTTGTCATGCTATGGATCAATCCTTTTGTCTGGAAAAATATTGGCTTCCAGTTGTCTTTCCTCGCCATGGCAGGGATACTCCTCTATGCCAAGCCGATGATCCGCTACTATGCGTTTAAGAATAAAATCCTTCACATCACGTGGGAGGTCACAGCAGTATCGATGGCCGCTCAGGTGTTCATCCTTCCGCTTCTGTTACATCACTTTCACCAGTTTCCGCTCACCTTTATCGCCAGCAGCCTGGTCGCCATGCCTGCGAGTTATGTGATTATTTTTGGAACCCTGGCAAACACTTGCCTCGGCTTCCTGAACTGGGAATGGCTCTGGCATTGGTACGACACACTCTGCCATTATTTCCTGCTCATCATGAAATGGATGGCCACGCTCAACCCGGAGATGAATTACGCTCTACCCGTCTTACCCGGCCTGATGCTGTCCGGCATCACCATCTTTTTTTCACTGGCATTGGTCTATCATTGGAAGCCAGGCAAGCCTCTGGCCTATATACTCGGTGTGGCGACATTGGTTACGCTTGGATGCCATAGGTCAGCACAATGGCAGACCGACGAACTGATCATCTACCATCAATACCAGGGATTACTTGCAGACATCATATCCAGAGGCCAGTGCGTGGCGATACGGGATAGCAATGTCACCGAAAGGAGCATTGATTTCGCTGCACGGGGTCATCGCTGCTTCCGGGATGTAAAACATACAAAGCTCCTTTACAAAAACGAGATGTTCATTTCACATGATTGGCAGTTCAAACCCTTTGAATTGCAATTTTACAATTCATCTATATGGATATGGGGAGATTCGATAGCGCTCCCTGATCAGCTTCATTCGGTGACGCACCTTGTCATCGATAGCTGCCCGGATCTCAACAAGCTCAAGGAGTATCTATGCAGCAACATCAATGTGATCGTGATCCTACCCGCACATCTCAAATGGAATCCAAAGAAGAGCATCATCAGGTTTCTCAACGAAAACGACATATCGATGTGGGATATCAGTGAACAGGGCTATTACAAGTTATCACCATGAAACACGAATATCACTTTACAATATCCCGTACTGACCGCATCAGCCTCATCGCCTTTGTAGTATTCCTGCTTGGATGGGAATTGATCAAGCATGCGCTACCTGAAGTTGGCTCACTTGATATCCAATCCGGCAGACCAAAATCTCCGGACACGCACTCAATCCAGGATACTACAAAGTCAATGGTCCATACTGAAAAGAAATTCCAGGCAGAAATAATCGAAGATGAAGATTCGTCGATAACTTACGCTGATGAAAAGAATGAAATTGTACCGGTCAACATCATGGAAGCATCATGGAAGGACCTGCGCAAGATCGGGTTCTCCGCCAAAGCCGCCTCCAACATTGAAAAATACATCGCTGCCGGTGGTGTCCTGAAGAATGAAAAAGATGTATTGAAAATCTATGGCATGGATTCCCTCCAATGGAAAGCTGTATCACCCTACATTTTATTTCCTGCCCGGGATAAGGAGGCTGACAAGTCATCAGAACCTACATCACTCACTCCTGCTGACGCCCCGGTCTTTGATCTGAATACAGCAAGTGTTACAGACCTCGAATCGCTGCCAGGTATCGGCATGGTGCTTGCCGAACGGATCATCAAATACAGGACAAGCCTGGGTGGATTTATCAATGCAGCGCAACTCAAGGAATGCTACGGCCTGCCTCCGGAAACATTTGGAAAAATCCAACCTCGTCTCACCATCACACAGCCTGCCACAACCATTTCAATCAATGAAATGGACCTCACTAATTTTACCCATCCCTATCTCAACAAGAAAATGATCCGCTTGCTTCAGGCCTACAAGAAACAACATGGCCCTTTTACCAATGCCACAGAACTAGGCAGAGTATATCCACCGGACACAACATGGTGCGAAAAGCTTCTACCATACATCGTTTTCAAATAAACTGCACTGACAATGCATTGTCAATACATTGCAAACCCATCAACCCATCAACCTATAAACCTGTAAACCTATAAACCTATAAACCCATGCTACGCATGGGCAAGATCAGCTCTTCACCGAAGCACTATACTTCTCGACAAACGCCTTCATCTCACTCACCATCTTAGGGCTGCCGATGGCGATGGTAGCACGTTGATGCAAGTCATTGACAGGCAGGTCGAGGATTCGCTCCAGATGGCAGGTGATTGCTATACCTCCAGCTTGCTCAACGATCATCGCCATTGGATTGCATTCGTACAGCAATCGCAGCTTACCCTTTGGATACTTACGGGTATGCGGATAAAGGAAGATACCACCCTGGATCATGATCCGGTGGATATCTGATACCATCGAACCAATATACCTTAAGCCAAAGTTCATGTCCGAACAATGGTCGATATACCTTCGCATCTCGAGGTCAAATTTGAGATAGTACCCCTGGTTGACAGCATAGTAAGCCCCATCTTCCGGAATCTTGATATCCCTGTGTGAAAGGCAAAACTCACCGATCGTAGGATCAAGGGTGAATCCATTGACACCATGCCCTGTAGTGTATACCAGGATAGTTGACGTTCCATATAGTACATACCCGGCCGCTACAAGAGCGGTTCCAGGTTGCAGGAAATCTTCAATGGTTGCAGGACCTGCCAGGTCAGACACTCGTCTATAGATGCTGAATATTGTACCCACTGATACATTGACATCGATATTGCTGGAGCCATCGAGCGGATCAAAGCCCACCACGTACTTAGCTTTCTTCTTAGCAACCGGAGGCAAGGCGACAAAATTTTCCAACTCCTCAGATGCGATTGCAGCACACTCTCCGCTGTTGCCCAGGCATTCAATGATCTTGTCATTGGCATAGATATCCAGCTTCTGGACTGTATCCCCTGACTCGTTTTCTGAGCCGGCTACTCCGATGATATTGACCAGCCCTGCCTTGTTGACCTCGCGGTTGATGATCTTGGCTGCTACACCGATATCCCGGAGGAGATTGGTAAGCTCACCGGTGGAACTGGTATATTCTTTCTGCTGCTTGAGGATAAACTCATCAAGGGTGACTATTCTGTTTCGGTTGGACATACGCGTTTGAATTGATCTCTAAATTATGGCCTTTTTCAATACCCGCCATAGTATCTTCTCAAAAACCACTCCACAGATAACGCAGCAAGCAAAATCAGGCACAACCACTTGAGGTGGATCAGTGGCCTGGTCTGTGTACTGCTGTACAGGACTGGTTTTATAGTCTCATTTGCCAATATCTGGTCTGCCAGTTGTGCCATCTGGTCCGGATACACAAAGGTGCCACCCTGCTGTGTGGCAAGCTGCCTGAGCAAACCATGATCCGCCGTTGACGACATGGACTCCAGTTGCACTGGCTGCACTACAAATTTACCATCGGCCGTCTGGCGCACACCATTGATCTCAGTTGTCCCTGTATAGGAATAACTTCCCTCCGGAAATCTGCCGATGTCAAGAACATAAGACTGGCCGGATGCATTAAAGGTATAATCAAACTCCTCCTTATCCTGGTTCCTGATTTTAATAAATACTTCCGGGGTATTGATCAGCTCATAGTTATCATTATACAACTCAGCCTGGAACGTGATTTCCTCGAGTTCTGTAAACAGCTTCTTCGCCGGTGTTACTCTGAATTTTCGCTTATCAGACTTGGTAGATGCGTATTGGCAAAGCTGGCTCAGCAATTCGTGGGTGATTTCTTTCGAACCATTTTGAAGCTGATCATACAATTGCCATTTCCATATCCCCTCTCCTGCAATGACACAGGTCCTGATATCATTGGTCTCCCCCATGAGGATCAGCGGAAACTGGGTATCCACCTGCCCGATACGCTGGTAAGCAAGGATCTGTGCTGTTGGTGAAGGGGTGTATTCACCATATGGTGCCAGCAATGGGCTGAAGGAGGCAATCTTATCTTTTAACTCATCGGAAGTATTGAAACTGCTAAACCCGGGATTGTATATCATCGTGACATCGTTTGGGCTACGGTTACCCGAGTAATCGATGTTGAGCAGCGATTGCGCATTATTAAATGCATACAGGTCAGTCTGGTATCCGGCCACAATGATCTTAGGGATATCCTGCTTGTTGATTTCATCCAGGACACTTTGTATAAGGTACTTTGATGATGGCAACTGATGAAGCACTACCAGGTCATATCCCTTGAGTTGGGTGGCAGAAAAATCAGACGCCATCCGGATGTCCACTTCATAATTCTTTTGTTCCAGCAAGGCGGCCTTCCACACTGCAAGGTCAGGATGAGGACTGTTGGCCAAAAGCAGGACTTTCAACCTGCCGTCAATCACTTCGACAAAAAAAGTCCCTGACATTATTGACATAGGTCACTTCATTCTTGACCTGGGATAGCTGCACCCGGTAATGTTGCACACCACTCTGCTTTGCTTCAATGATTATTTCTTTGGTATCAAACCACGCATCAGTGGCTATCGTAATCGGAATCCGCTCCAGCAATTCATTCTGATTGTCCTGGATATGCCTCACTTCGAGCGCTGAAGTTGCACCCTGCAGCCTGACCGCAGAGATATCCGTCTGCACTGAAAACCTATCAACCAGGTAAGCAATACCGTTGTGGAATACATCCCTGATCATCAGATCAGTCTTCCTGATGGTATCCCCAAGCGCAATCACAGATAGTGGTGACTTCTGGCCGGACGAGATATAGAGCGGATTGCGCCCGCGATTGACCGCGCCGTCAGTGGCCACAATCACTGCGCCTACATTCTGACCCCTGTATTGTTCCTGCAGATAGGTCATGAATTCACCCAGGTCACTTGCCTGGTCATTCAGTACCCACTGGTCAACAGGGACCACCTCTTCCCCGAAACCGATTCTATGGACTACATATTTCTCCGCCAACCTGTCGCTCAGCGTATTGAGGGATTTCATGTAGCTGATGGAGTCCTCTTTGGTAAATCCGGACCGGATACTTGTAGATTGATCCTGGGCGATGACGATCACCGGTGGTTCAGTACGGCTCTGGAGCAATTTGAGTAGTGGAGCCAGCAGAAGGCAACTCAGCACCGTGACGACAATACCCCTCAGGATGGCCATCAGATACCTGAGCATCGGGGCCTGGTCAGCAAGGTGGTATCCCTTCGATATAGGAATACTGCAGCCGCAACGCCCGCCAATACACAAAAGAGAAGATACCAGGATGGATACTGCCAGTTAAGATTCTGCACGCTTCCGGTTAAATTTGATGATATAGTACAACGACTAAACGCTCACAAAGATTGAAAAAATATCTAAGGGTTAAGCAGATGATAACAAGCCGTGAATATCAAATTTTTGAACCTTTAGGCCGTTATAGCGGTATCTTAGTAGTCCGTTTTGATCAATTTTAAGGCTTATGAGCAGGTTTCAGATGGTGAGATCTATTGTTTTTTGTTTTGGGCTGCTTTTACTGGCAGACAATGTGCGTGCAGCCTACATCCTCATCCCCATGGATGAAACGCAGCGTAATCACCTCAAGGCGTATGGGATTACTTATTGGGTGCTGGATGCCGGGGTGGAAGCATACTGGCTGCTCAATTACCGCGGTGGCTCATTTGCCTTCGAAGCCAACGACCTCTTTGAAAAAGAGTGCAAGACCAGGGATGTCTCCTACCAGGTGATCCCTAACGGGGAATTTGCCCGGATCCGGACCGAAATAAGCAATCCGGAGGTCAATATGGAGACCATCAAACTGGAAAAAGCCCCAAAAATCGCAGTTTATACCCCTGATTTTAATGCCCAGGGAGAGCGGATCCAACCCTGGGATGACGCCGTAACCCTGGTCCTGACCTACGCTGAAATCCCATACGATAAGATATATGACCGTGAAGTCCTGGCAGGTAAACTTGCCGAATATGACTGGCTACACCTGCACCACGAAGATTTCACCGGCCAGTATGGCAAATTCTACCGCTCCTTTAGCATGCAGCCCTGGTATCGCGAAAACCAACGCATCCAGGAAGAATTAGCTACAAGCCTTGGCTTCAGCAAAGTATCCCAACTCAAGCTGGCAGTTGTCAAAGAAATCAGGGACTTTGTCGGAGGAGGCGGATTTATGTTTGCCATGTGCAGTGCCACCGATTCTTATGACATCGCCCTTGCAGCCGAAGGCATCGATATCTGCTCCGAAGTATTCGATGGTGATGCACAGGACCCACAGGCACAGTCTAAACTGGATTTCAGCAAGTGCTTTGCATTCAAGGATTTTCAATTGGTGACCAACCCCATGGAATATGAGTTTTCGACCATCGACCACCGGGACCGTAATGTTCTCCCTGAGCGGGATTATTTTACCCTCTTCACATTTTCCGCCAAGTGGGATCCTATCCCTTCCATGCTGACTCAAAACCATACCACCACCGTCAAGGGCTTCATGGGACAGACGACCGCTTTTGACAAAAACTATATCAAGTCTGATGTCCTCATCCTCGGGGATACCAAGGCCGAAAATGAAGCCCGGTATATCCATGGCGAATTTGGATATGGCACCTGGACGTTTTATGGCGGACATGATCCTGAAGATTACAGGCATTATGTGACAGATCCGGACACCGACCTGAGCCTGCACCCCAACAGCCCGGGATATCGGCTGATTCTCGACAATGTACTGTTTCCTGCCGCAGAGAAAAAGAAAAGGAAAACCTGATCTGACCCCGGTCAGTTGGTTAGGCAAAGGTGCAAAACCCAGTTTTTGTATCTTAGGGCGTTAGTGTTCATTATTTATGTCCACGGAGCCTATACGCCTCTTGAACGATATTCCTGATGCACCATCACTGCCGATGATTTATATTCTCGGAAATAGTCATTCTGGGTCTACTTTGCTCGGCTTCCTGCTGGCCTCAAACCCACACCTCATCAACCTGGGCGAAATCAAATCAAAGACCTGGCTGAAAGACAGATTTTGTTCATGCGGCCACCCCGTCAACACATGCCCCTTTTACCAAAATTATTTTAGCACTTTTAATGCACTCAAGCAGGCAGCTTTCCACAAGATCCGCTCCCGGTCTCTCGCCCCATTGTTACTGGCAGGTAAAATGAAAACAGACCCGGACACAAAAGCAAATCTGAATCAATTATACTCCGCTGTGAGTCAGCACGTCATTGAGCACTATCCGGATGCACGATACTGGATTGACACCTCCAAGAGTACTTGGCTCCTGAATGCCTGGCTACAAGTGATCCCGGCAAAGGATATAAGGATCATCTGGATCAAGAGGTGCTTGCATGCAAATGTGGGCTCATTTGTCAAGAGGGGTTCTTCCTTCTGGTCAGCAGTGATCAATATCAAAATCAATAATCTCATCACGTCCAGGTTTTTGAAGCGAAACCATGTGACCTACCTTGAAGTAAACTATGATCGGTTTTACGATGCATACGCCGAAGAGGCAGCTGCTATTTCTGCATTTCTGGGAATAGCTGTGCCATCATCATATGCTTCGCTACACAATCACCATGCGATCTCGGGCAACCGAATGACACGACAGTCTTTTACAGACCAATTCAGCGGCCTACGAAAAGATGATGAATGGAAAAATATCCTGACTGGCTATCAGCAAAAAATTCTCGCATGGATAAGCTGAACGCCATATGAGGATGCTCGTCTTGTCTATCGAATATCCTCCGCTTGGCGGAGGAGCCTCCCCGATGATCCATGAGATCAACAAGCAGTTTATCCACCTGGGCCATGAGGTGACTGTAGTGACGATGGCTTTTAAAGGATTGCCTTCATTTGAAGTAATGGATGGCATTGAGGTTCATCGCCTGCACTGCTTTCGACTTCACAAACATATTTCCAGGTTATGGGAACATATCGCATATCTCGTGGCAGCACGTAAATTTCTGTTGGAATATATTCCGCAACACCACTTCGACTATTGCTTCACGCACTTCCTGGTTCCGACCGGTATATTGGCCAAGTGGCTTCTTACCAATTTTAAGATACCTTATATCATCACTGCGCATGGGAGCGATATCCCGGGATTCAATCCGGATCGGTATATCCTTCATCATCATCTCACCCCTCCCCTGCTGCGATCGATCATTGGCAGCAGCACACGCATTGTAGCTCCCTCAAAGTACCTGCGTACCATGATCATGGAGATCAAAGGAGTGACACCAGACAAACTGGAACACATTCCTAATGGTATAAATACTGATGACTACCTGCCCGGAACTAAAAAACCAATTCTGCTATCCACAGGCAGGCTTATGGCCAGAAAAGGCTTCCAGTATTTAATTGCTGCCGTAGCAGACGAATACTTTCCCTTCGAAGTGCACATCTGTGGTGACGGCCCGATGATACATGCGTTAAAAGAAAAAGCGAGGCACAGTAAGACACCAGTCATTTTTCATGGATGGATCAATAACAAAAGCCAGCAGTATAAAACACTCCTTGCCGAAGCTTCAGTTTATTGCCTGGTATCCGCAAAAGAAAATGCCAGTATTTCTTTATTGGAAGCAATGTCATCCGGTTGCGCGGTCATTACCTCAAATGTTTCGGGCTGCCCCGAAAGCGTAGGGGATGCGGGCATTTGCATCCCTCCTGCAGATGTCGCTGCACTAAAGTATGAATTGCGAAGGCTGGTCAGCAGCCCCGACCTCATGGAGCATTATATGCGCGAAGGACGAAGACGCGCTATAAATGAATTTTCATGGCCTGCTGTAGCAGAGAGATATCTTGATCTGGTGAATCAAAAAGGTCCGCAATGAACCGGTTGAAGAAGGATGTGCAATTGACATTACTCAGCCGCATTCCTGTGATGCTGCTCAGCTTTTTGTCAGTCGTATTCCTGACCCGGCTTCTTGGCCCCGAAGGCAATGGGGTGTATACTTATTCAGTAGCCGTGCTCAATCTCTTCTTCACAGTGATTGGCTTCCAACTCGAAAGCTCCCTTCCGGTTTTCCTGGCCCGTGACAAGGAAAACAGACCCTCCATCTTCAGCGCTGTTGCGCTGCTTGCCGCGCTATCCATGATCACTTTCGCTATCCTGTTGAGTGTGATTGTGTTCATCATTCCAGGTGGTGACCTATGGGTGATTCCGCACGGTCAACCTGTGGTTTTCTTTTTTTTGTTTCTGCTTTTTGCATTCATTTTACGAAGGATTTCTACGTTGATACAAGCCTCCTTGCGCGGAGCCTTTTTATTCAGGTCCTTCAATTTCTACATGCTGTTAAATCAACTGATTCCCTCTCTGGTCTATGGATCACTTTTATTGCTGGCAGTGATTGGGACACATCACATCTCCGTCATGACTTGCTTCAAAATCATCCTGCTCCTGGAGACAACCATCGTTCTGTTTGGGTGGCTGATACTGCGCAGGAACAATTTGGTTTCCTTCTCTTCCGACATCAGCGCTTACCTGCGTCCGATCAGTTCGCTGTCTGGCAGGAGCCTCCTCAGTGCATCAGGCCACTTTCTCAATAAAAGACTGGATGTTTGGTTTGTACAGTTCTATCGCGGTACAGCATCCCTCGGTCAATATGGCCTCGCGACACAGATCGCCAATTTTGTCAGCGATGCCATGTCGCCATTCAACCAGGTACTGGTACCGCATATAGCTGAAGCGTCGCCGGAGCATCACAATGAAATTGTCGAACGCACCGCCAGGCTCAATATGGCCATTGCATTTTCGGCAGCCGTATTGATCGCAGGGACATCCTGGTTTTTTATTCCTTTATTTTTTGGACGATCCTTTGAAGAGGCCATCCCGGCTACACAAGTCCTCGCGATAGGCATTATATTTATTTCCCAGCGTCTCGTCTTTACCGGATACTTCAAAGCCATCAACGAGATGATGTTTGCGGTAAGGGCTGCATGGGCTGGCGTGGTCATCACCATCCTCCTTGATTTTGCGTTGATCCCTGCATGGGGCATCCTCGGTGCATCCTGGGCGACTACTTTGGCCTATGGTACATCCTCATTTTATCTCGTCATGAAGGCCAGGCAAAAACTTGGATTCAATCTATTGGCCATTCTTTTGATACGTCCATCCGATATCAAGTGGCTGTTTTCCAGAAATAAAGAAACCAACAGCTGAAGATGTTGTCCTGGTGTTGATGATCAAAAACTCTTCCTGAATCTGATCAACACGCCAACACAAAGTAATGCTCCCAATACACCTAGCCAGCCATACTTAGACAATGGCGGTTCATACCAGAGTTCAATAGCATGGCGTCCCGGCTCAATCAGGAGCCCGGTAAACCCAAAGTCAATGAGTTCGAGGTCCTTTTCAACTCCATCTACCTTCGCCTTCCAGCCGATATCATAAGGTAAGGAAAAGAATATCATGGCATTGTTCTGCAATTCGATGTGCCCTTTGATCAGGTTGTGTGAGAAATAATCCATTTTCATCGCTGCATCTGCGAGATAATGCGTGCGGTCCCTGGTCTCCGTTCCGAAAAATGTATTCTCCAAAACAGGTGGCAGTGGTTTCAATTTATTCTTCCACGCAGCATTATCCGGGGCGACTACGCTAAAATAGAATGAACGCCTCCGCTGACTCACAGACAACTGATCGTAATCTTGCTCAGTGAGATACTGCTCGATAGGGATACCAAAAGGAATATAATAGTTGTTCCTGGAGATGACCGTTTTGCCGATCGTGTCTATCGGTGTATAGATGGCAGGGTCAACTTTTTCCTGCGAAGCTTCATTGGACATCAGGTACTTGATGGAAAACAATCCGTGCAGCATATTCGTGGCAGACAGCCCCACCAGCCATCTTGTATTCTGTTCTTTGGTACCATCGATGATCCCGGCCTTGTCCAGGAACTCTACATAAGCCTTGTGATTGTGCGATTGGTAAGTTTTTGTTCCAAAAAATCCCTGCACCATGCCATCATTGTATCCGGTCTTGATCGAACCATACACTTTGTCGACCCGATAGAAAAGTTCCTTATCCGAAGCCTTGATCTGCCGCGCAGCTTCCATCGAATCATCAAAATGATACTGCTTATTGCTGATGTCTGTTTTCTCTATCGGTTCCCTGTCATTGATGGCGGGCCAGGCAAATAATAAGGCCTCTATACTGACCAGGGATACAAGGGCAGGAAAAACAAGTCTACTCAACATCCCTTCTGCATTCATCCATAGCAAAGCGGTATATCCAATTAAAAACAGGGAGACTTTGATCTGCATATCCGCAGAGATGACTACATCCGTCACGTGATATGGATACCACAGTACGCAAAGCAAAAGTGCTGACGTCCCGAATAATACAAGTTTATTCAGTGGCTTGCCGTCCAGGAGGTAGTGAAATCCCAACAGACCGGTAAAGAGGAAACTAAATGGTATGAAGAGTGAAAGCGCTCCTTTGTACTAATTACCTGCAAAACCATAAAAACCGAACCTGAAATATGGGAACAACATGATAAATATCCAGAGGAACAGAAAAGAGCCATAAATCCATCGCTGTCGCCGGCTAGCTACCGCAAAAAACTGGAAGACAAAGAAAATAGTGATCAGCCCCATGTACAGGCAAGGCGCTTCAAGATAGTTGCGCCAACCTTTATAATCACTTCCCGAGCCAAGCATATCGTTTGAAAACATGCGCATCACAGCAGTCACATTATGCTTGGCAAAGAAATACCTAAGACAGGTTGATCGACCAACCTTTCTGAGTACGAAACATTACCAGTGACCCGGGGACTGTTGGCAAATTTATGCCACTTGCCTCCAATGAATGGAAGAATAAAGAGCACTGCCACCAATCCGGAAACGATCATCCGCTTGTACCCATGCAAAATCAATTTCCACGAAGGCCCATACACATCAAGCATACGCACGAGGCCATAGATGCCCATAAACAGGATCAGGAAATACCCTCGGGCACCTAAGACAAAAATAAATGGGATAGGAAAAAACCACCAGATCTTCTTCCGCAGCAGCAATTCAAATCCAAGAAAAGAACAGGTCATCCAGAAAATATCATCTGCATGCCCTTACCAGGTATTGCCCAGGACAGTGTATCCTCCAAATGTATACACCAGGCCTCCAATCATGCTCACGGGGAGTGCAAACTGAGCAACCCGCAGGAACTTATAGAACACCAGTCCTGTGCCTAACAGGATGAGTGCCTGCACCCAGGCGATGGTGTAGGCAATAGATTCCGGCCCCATGGGCAGATACACCCAATGAAACGGATTGAGTAAAAAGCCCGGGTAAAAATTTGCCCCCAACCCAAAATAAAATGACCAGCCCGGCATCCCTTCTTCCTGAAAATACCTGGCCATCTGGACGAGGTTAGGATAGAATACTGTAATCGTGTCAGACCCTACATCATTAAAAATATAGAGGTGCGGGCCAAAAAGATATTTCGAAAACAGGATCAGGGTGAAGACAACAGTGATGCCGGCAAACAACCAAAACGTGATCGCAGCACTCCACGGCCATTGAGGCAGGACTATCTTTGCTTTTGTCTGCTTGACTGTAGATTGCTTACTTTTTGCTTTTGCCATAGTACTTCATTAAAAGTCATTGCGGAGTGATCATCGTCTCATCAAAATAAAAAAGTTCAACACCGAGATCATCAAGGTAGCTATTGTGAATCGGTTTGAAACGATCATAAACGTATTCAAGGATATCCCTTTGCCAGTGATGGGCTTTATGCAACTCCCATATCACCCACCCATGGCCTTCTGCCTGAATGTCTGCTAAAAACTGATCCAGGAGATAGTCACTTTTCTTTGAGATCTTATGATAATGAGTGCCGGCGAGGGCTACGGGGTCAAGGTAATATGTTTTAAAATTCTGGGCAAAGATCGCATCTCCGGGTTTGTACTGTGATTTCAACGAAGCATAAGCAACAGAATAAAAAGGAGCCCAGGGATGCCTGACATAGATCAGTTTGTAGTCCTGTATAAAAAGCAGCCCCGAAATCAGCCATACGATAACCATGGCCCAGGGATAACTTCCCCGCCAGACTACCTTTCCGCAATAGGTCACCACCAATAATAATGTGCAGACCACAAAGGGTACAATATGGGCGATATACCTGTAATCCCTGCCCTCATTGCCGATCAGGTAGACCATAGAAATCAATGCGACAATGATGAATAAATAATTCAGGACCAGAAGGACTTGAGATGACGGGATACCCTGGAACCAAGTAGCCCCAATCCTGCCAACAGGAACATGATCGTACTATTGAGGGGTAAGCCGTTTTCAAAGACAAAACCAAAATAATCCGGTTGGTATTGATGCGTTGAAAATATCCTGTTGGCCACCTGGCGAAACATACGCAATGCATCGAGTTGAACCACAAATGTGAAAAACAGCATCAATGCTCCTGCACCAAGGGCGATCCAAAGGAACTGCATCTGCTGCCTGGTAGGCTTTATCAATACCAGATATAAAATAAATAATCCGGTCACAGGCAGCAGGACCATTGACAACTTATGCACATGGGCCATGATCGGCAACATCCCGATCGCCAATGCGGCATATATCCACTTTCGTCCGGAACCCGAGGCTTTCGTGGGACCATGGGATAGCTGAAAAGCCATCACAGCCCTATATATGAGGAAAACAGCGATGAGAAATAATGGAATCAGCAAGGCATACATGCGCATATACCTGAATAAAATCAGGAATCGGTCATTCATCATGCAGACAAGGGGAATCAGCAGTGCAAGCCAGGCCAATCCAAACCAACGCGCAAAAACAAAAAAGCAAACAATGACAAAGACTAATCCGAAAATCGCGGATGGAAATCTCCCGGCCCACTCAGAGATGCCAAAAAGGTGAAAGGAACCAGCGACTAAACTAGTGTGCAACCAGGCCCTGTCATATCCCTCCTCGAAGTATGCAAATCCATTTTCATAAAATCCCTTAGCCGCATTGATCACCAGGTTTTCATCTTCCCAGATATCATAATAGCCAAGCCGGTAAAAGACTAATAGCCCGGTCAACATCAGGATGGTCACACCAGCTATCCTGGGTCCAATCCCACTAAAAGTCTCAGCCACTGTGTAGTATCCAGTATCGGGTACCGGTTTATCCGGAATTGAAAGAGATCTTAAGATAATAAACCAAAGTGTTGCTGTTGGTACCGTAAGCGTGCTGGCGCAAAAGGCTAATAATCCAGACTGCTGGATTCCTGCATAGGTCAACAACACGTTGGACGTCAATTGGATCAGGATCAATGGGAGCGTCCACAAAGCAAACTTTCCGGCATTCTTATGAAAGAAATTGGTTGAACCGACAAAGGCAACCAAACCATTCACTCCACTCAAAAACAATAATGTCCCAATCGTGAACTTCTGATTAAAAGAGAGTATCGGTGTCAGGTAGTAAGCAGCAAGGGCTGCACAAAACCCAAATAGCAAACTGACAAAAAAATGGTTCGTTAGCCGCGGATGGCCGGACTTACTGGCTCGAGTTGCCCCAGGATCCTTTCTTCCGGCTTTCTTATGGTGTGGTGGCACGGATTAGAATATTTTTCCTGAAAGTAAAGCAATTTCAGAAAATCACAAGAGATGACAAATCTCCTTTTTTCTCTTCTTATAATTCTTTCGTAGAGAACCCGTCAAATGAATTAATATCGCATAACAAAACCAAGAAAGTCGGGCTATGAGCAATACACAACCTCACGAGACATTCCACTTACAAGGGAAAGAATATATCGAACTCAACAAGCTCCTGAAGCTATTGCACCTGGTGTCTACAGGTGGCGAAGCCAATATGTGTATTGAAAATGGGGAGGTGATCGTCAATGGAGTCGTAGAATTCCGCAAGCGAAACAAACTACGTCATGGGTATGAAGTGATCTTCCGGGACAGTAAGATTATCATTGAGGAATAAAACACCCTCTCATTTTTCTCGCGCTCTCACGCTCTCACGGTCTCACGGTCTCACGGTCTCACATTGTGGAGCTGGGGGCTCCTAAACCTATTGCCTTATAGTGCTGTTATTCAATCTGTTAGCAATGCATTCACAATGAAATTCCACACAGAAACAACACACGGGCGCGATTTGGGTCAAATTACAAGGTGATGAGGGTCCTTGATCTCCATTTTGTCTGCCTGGAAAAGCAACGTAAGTGATCGGCTCATACTTACTTCCCTCTCATCCGGTTTCCCTGTTCCACAGTATCATGTAAATATCGTGCATTGTGATGAATGGACATCCCAATCATTAGGTTGACTTGAAGCCTAATTTCAAATCTGAACTCTCTGGCAAAATAGGCCGGGGGGGGGTAGGAAAAAACACCTGCCGCCTATTCCCTGAGCAGGGTATTATTCTGTAAGAGCAGGTATCTGCATTGGTGTATGACCAGGGCTTAACCAGATATTCCAAACTCAGTAATACTGCAATCACTACAAACTTCGCAGAGTCAACAAAGTATACTTTGAATCACAAGTTTGTATTTTGGTACAACTAACTACCCATGCAATGGATCCAATTACCATTTTTGACAAAGAGCTTTTTCTGCATATACCGGTCCTAACCACACTTGAAGGAAAGATTTGCCCCTATGTTGTCGCGAACGGGAAGTTTACCAGGGTGGTAACAGCGTATCATTCCATTCAAAGCGACCTTATGGAAGTACAATCTATGATAAACTACCTGAAAGACAATCCTTTCATACCTGGAGTTGTTAAGGCATCAATGTTCAAAGCATTTATAATTCAATACGCCAAGTGCTTCACTAAGCCCTTAGGCAGAGTTGCTAAACTCGAAGCTGATTCAGTGTTCGACTCACAACAAGATCTGCTGGAGATTCATAAGGAGGTAATGGAAATGCGGAATAATTACATTGCCCATGCTGGTACTGGAAAATATGACAATGGTGCTATGGTACTTTACCTAAATCCGGATCCTGGGAAACCATCTATTGAGCGCATTATCCATGCAGATCTAAAGTTTATGGATCACTCATTGAAATTACCGGGTTATGAAAAGTTATGCTTGCGTGCCCTTGAATTTGTTAACTTCAAATTAGAGAAACTGGGCCCGTCCTATAATACGGAAGTTGATTCATTGGACATAGAAGAACTTTATAAGACGTCCAAGACACCCAAGCGTAAAGATTTCAGACTCATAAACCGTGGAGGCATGCAGGGAGCGAGGGGCCGGAAGATCGATAGTTAAAAAAGCCAAACCCTAAAGACGATTGACCCTATCATACAAATTGTATTACGATTTCAAAACGTCATATAAAAAGTATGACACTCTGTAGTGCGAAAGTGAATGAGAAATCAACACTTTGAAAATCTCCTCTTCATTAAATACACATCCGCCTCAGCCTCTATCTCACTCATGGTTTTTCTCCTTCCCTGTTTTAGTGGCTTAGAGAATGTTTGGGAGGAAATCTGTGTTCAGGTGCAAGATGGCAGATCAATTCACTGGGATATCTATGAGGAGGTTCTTAATAAGACGGTTGCAAAAGACCCGTCCGACCAACCACATCTTGCCTTACCGCGGATAATGTATTTGCTTTGTCTGGATGAAAGATAAATCATTGAGTTGGCAACGCCAAATAGAAAAGCAAAGGCATTCATCACTAACCATACAGGCCTATTATGACCGTTACGAACTATCCTCGGGTATGTTCTATTACTGGAAGCGAAAATTATCTTCCGGATACTTTCTAACAAAGAATTTCGAGAACTTGAGATTACAGCTCAGGATCATGTTCATCCCGTTATTGAAGTTCATCTGGGCATGGGAAAGTTGATTCGCATTGAAGACCCAGTTTCTGCTTCATTTCTTCGTGAACTCATTCAATGTTAGGATTTCATTCTGCACAACGGTATTTTATTTGGATTACACCTGTTGATATGCGTAAAGGCATTGACGGGTTGTAAGGTGTGGTTAGAAATATGCTATGAAAGACATTGAGCATTACGGACAATTAGTGACGACTGGCGTATAATCCATAATAACCTATTTTATACCGGCTGGCGGATAAATAGGCGTAAAACCCAATGCCTACGAAGTAGATGGGGTAGGATTTGATCCAGCGGTCTTCGGGTTATTAGTCCGACGAGCTACTAACTGCTCTACCCCACGATATTTCTTTATCCTTCACAGTGAAAGGGGCATAAATATAACAAAAACCTGATAAGAAAAATTTCACTCCATTTGCCATATTCCTCCGACCAAACACAACTTGGTTGATTCATGCTGAGTTGTTTGCTCTGTCTTGCACATGCCCGTATTTGTTTTCACCAAGCATTACCTACACATAAAACAAAGTATGAAGAAGCACATGCTTTGATCCAAGGTATCTGTGGACTTGAAAAATGAGGTCATGACCTCACAATCCAGTTTGCTAATACACAGCTGTAGGATCGCCTGTCATATATTTTGTATTACGTAACAGGAATTTCATTACGGTATCAATCAAATCATTAGTATAAATTGCCTGTGTTCACTGGTAGTTATGCCCCAGCTTTTACTAAGGCGGAGGATAGGGGCAATTGCCACATCAGTCTATTGGAAAGCATGCTGATTCTAACGAATCAGTCCTTCTCCTATGCCCCCGAACTGTCACACTATAGGTGTTGCAGACACCTATAAAGATAAAGGACGGACCCAGTGGCAAGGAGGAGCTGTCACAATAATACTGTCACGGTTTGGTGAATATCATCTCTGACGTGGGAAAATGCAAAGGGGGTCAATTTACCACCACCACCACCAATTTATAGTTTGGCAAATTAATTATTGATATTCAAATTAGCACCCTTTCCACTCCTGTTCAAATGCCAAGGCAACGTTTATAAAAAAGCAGTACCTGTATATGAGATCATATTCATGGCCTAAATGTAGATCAGGCTAATTTTACCTGTTTTGTGAAGAATCGTTATTCAAACTTATTAAATCGAACTTTGGCAACTCAGCGATATCAAGGTATTGATTGGTTATC
The DNA here is from genome assembly GCA_016716665.1 of Candidatus Opimibacter iunctus. Taxonomy (GTDB): domain Bacteria; phylum Bacteroidota; class Bacteroidia; order Chitinophagales; family Saprospiraceae; genus Opimibacter; species Opimibacter iunctus. The sequence continues at coordinate 354,795 of JADJVH010000001.1, forward strand.
TTATCCAGAAAGGATTCGGTTATAATGTCCTCTTCCAAAAATTGTTCAATGTCAGAAAAAACAGCCAAAATAGCCTCATCGCTCACTTTAAGTCTATGTCGAATATTTTTAAAAAATTTAATTTCTGAATATTCGATCTTGTCGTCAGATTTTATGGTTTGAATAGCAAAATCTATCAAAGTCATTTCTTCTTCCTCTGAAAGAGTAGATTGATTTAATAGACTAAAATAGTAAGAAATAAATTCTTTCCCCATTGTGTTGATTTTATTCACAAGTGAGTTAATTTCTTCGTGAAAATTAAAGTTCTCAAATACTGCAGATTTTAGGCACATTCTCTCGATAAGAGCAATTTCTCTATTGTCAATATGCCCATCAGAAGCCATACAGCAAAAAGCTGTTTTGAGCAATAATTTATCAAAGCTAATTGTGTCCATGATGTTTTTTTTTAAGGTTTATAACCGATTCTTGGTCGGTCAATAATATCATCTTCTTCAATACCTTCTTCAATTTTCCTTCTGATTCCTTCATACTTTCTCAATTCAGAAAGTGAAACCGTTGGCTTTTGATGTTTGATTATATACTCCAATGTTTCCATTGAAATTCGTTTTGACTTATCCTTAATTGTTTTCCTTGATGCTTCATCAATTAACAATTTAATGTCGCTGGAAACATAATTTTCAGTGAGAGTTGCTAATTTACTAAAGTCAATTCCAAAGTCAAGTGGCCTATCTCTTAAATACATCTCAAACATCGTCTTTCTTGCCTCATGGTCGGGCGGTGGAATGTAAAACCACTTTTCCAAGCGACCAGCTCGTAAAACTGCTTTATCGATTAAATCAGGTTTGTTAGTTGAACCAATTACAAAAACTCCCGAATCACCAACATTGTCTAATTGAGAAAGAAACTCATTTACTTCTCCGCTTTGACTTTGATTATTTACTTTCTCTCGGCTTGGCACCATGGCATCCAATTCATCAAAGTACAAGATTGTTGGGGCTTGCTCTCTTGCTTCTTTAAATAGATTTCCAATTTTTTCTTGGGAGCCATGAACATAAATACTAGCAATGTCTGAACTAACAATTTTCATGAAGTTGTATCCTGCTTCTTCAGCAAATCTTTCAGCAAAAAAAGTCTTTCCGCAGCCTGGCGGACCATACAACAACATTCCGTTTGGTAACCCTAAATTATGCTTTTTATATTCTTCGGGATTTTCAATTACATTGATTACATCATTTTGCATTTGCTCCTTTAAATGGTTCATACCTGCTATTCCAATAAAACCTTTGCCCTTCTTTACAGCAAGTCTTGCTTTATTCTTTTCAACTGCCGCATTTTTAATTATACCTTCCTGTTCTTCCTCAATTTCAATTTCACCATTTAATGCCATTGCAAATTCATTAGCAGATTGAAAACGCCTTTCAGGTTCTTGTTGCAATGACTTCTTTAATATTTTTAAAACACATTGATCAAAATCTAATATTTCAGTAGAAACATTAGGAAATGAAAGTGGCCTTTTTCGTTCCTCAATTATTAAATTTTCGGCAATAGTTCTGTCGGCTTTAAATTTGGAAATGTCTTTAAACCAAGGGGGGATTCCATAAAGCAAATGATACATTACTGCACCAACTGAAAACAAATCAGATTGTGGCGAATAAAAACTATTGTAACATTCAGATGCTACATAATTCAAATTCAAACCATCTCTATTGTAACCTTTTGAGGATTGATAAAATGATCGGGCATAACCAAAATCAATAATTTTTGCTTGCGGAATATCAGATGACAAATCAAGCATAATGTTATGAGGGGTAATTTCATTATGTATAATTGGATCAGGCAAGCTGTGCAAATAATTCAGTCCACTTAAAACAGCCAAAATAATTCTCTTTACATCATAAACAGATTCAATTTTTTCACGACCTATTTTTTCAGCCAAAGTTTCACCTGCAATGAAAGTTAGAACCAAATAACCGTATCTCTTTCCATCAAAAATCAACTCTCCACTGTCTTTATAGGAAACAATGTTCGGATGTTCGATTGATTTAAGAAATTCAATTTCCAGCAAATTATTCTCACTATCAAATGCAGAACGTGGAAGTTTGGCAAAATTAAAGAGTTTAAGAAAATAAAGATTACCATCACTTCCTTTCACTCTGTATGTTTCAGCATTACGACCTTGCTTAATAAAAAGCTTAACAGCATAGTTCTCATTAACTGTAAAGTTCTTAGGCAGTATGCTATTCCAGGTTGCATCCATTATATTAAAATGTTGGTATATCTGTGGGTTGATTTGGATTGGTTCTGTCTCTTAAATTGTCAATTTGAATGCATAATTGCTCCAATTGGGATTGATTACCATTGTTACTTATATTTGATATTGCTTGATTTACTAACTGTCTAGCTCTATTAGGATCTTTCCAGGGCAATCTTGCAAAGTTTTCATCAATATAATTAATATAGCCCTTCTCCTTTTCTCCCTCCTCAATAAAAGTTTCAAATAAAGCCCTAAGTAAACTCATTATATTTTCTGTTGTTTCGATGGCATGTTTTAAATCCTTATCTTTTATGATAGACTCAATATGGATTTTAAACTCCTCCATCTGATGTCTAACTTTTGATTCGTTGATTTTACCCCATAAATCAGCCTCACTAATTTTTTCAATTAATTCTTCCGCATTGTAAAATGCGTCTTTTAGTTCTGACTCTGCTTTTGGCCACTCTAAATCAGTTTCATAATCATCTAAAACACTTCTAATTTTTCTTAAACTATTTAAAATTCTCATTTTGTCATCTTCGCTTCCTCCTTCATTCTTTAAGTCAGTTTGTAACTGTTCAAGTTCCGTATAACACTTATTCAATTCGGGATAGTGCTTTTCATTTAAAAGTTTATTGGCTCTTATAATATCAGATTGCATCTCTCTTGTAAGCCAATCGATTTCAACCTTAGATTGCAAATTAATTTCAACATTTACCTCTTCTGTATAATCAATTACTGGGAAAAAGACAGAACAAACAGGTTTCGCACCATTTTGGTCAAAAGTTAATGTAATTTCAATGTCCGAATTAGCTGGAACAATTTTAGGTAATGTCTCACCAGTAATAATAACATCGGCTACATAATTAGCTTGAAATGAATTCTTACCCTCTAAACCATCTTCCCCTTGAAATATAGGTATTCTAAGAATATCTGATAATTTCCCTGCAGTTAATTGTTTGGGTGTTTTCAATCCAGCAGGAGATACTCCAACAGCACCTTTTAAAATTTGATTTTTTTCTAAACCTTTAAATCCCTTAAAAACTGTTACTTCTTTTTTACTGTCCCACACCTGAATTCCAATATGATATGGCAATGGAGCAGATGGAACATGCATATCTGTAATGGTCAAATTATTAGGTTCGCAGGCTAGCCTATCACCTTTCTCATCTGTAAGAACAATAGAAAAATAATTTGAACTATTTGGCTCCAAAAGCACTTCTATTAATGTTGCCTTTTTCACACTAATTAGAGTCCTATTGCTGGAATAAGATTTATCGCCACGCTCTAATGTAACATACACCTTATCTGGAAGAGATGCAGTAGTTAAACTCGAGTCGATTTTGATATTTATTAAAGTATCTGGTTCAACCGTTGCAGCCTCATATTTTAATTCTAAAGCAATTGTCCCTGTGGGAGCTGGTGGTGGAGCTAAACCAACATCTTTAGTTGAAGCATATAATGCAGCACCTACAGCAACTGAAGTCATTTGATTTTTAGCAATTACTTTATCTGTGATTTGTTCTTTCAACATCCTATGAAGAATTGGGGAATAGGTTGGACCTCCAACTAAAATCAAACAATTTAAATCCAATCCCTTTAGGTTCTTCCTTTTTAGTACTGCTTTAGTGAGGTCTATTGCCTTTTGAAATATTGGTTCAAAAACTGGAACTAAATCTTCCTGTGTAATGTCAATACTTAACGCAAGCTCATTGCCCTCTTCATCCAAAGCTCCTATTTCATCCGGGAAGCAGGTTATATCAGTTGCAGCGTTGAATGACAAATCAATTTTAGCTTTTTCAGCAAAAGATTTCATAGCATTTCTTAAAATCTCTCTTTTATCTTTGTTAGCTAAAATGCCGTTAATCGAATAATTTTCTTTTAGATAAGGGATAATAATATTATCCACTATAGCTAAATCTAAATCTTTACCACCTAATTCATTATTACCCTCAGTATCAAGCACCCTCATAATACCATCGTCGACTTTTATCAAAGCTGCATCGAAAGTCCCGCCACCGAAGTCAAATACAAGCCATTTGCCATCTTTATCCTTTGAATCTAATCCATAGGCTATCGAAGCTGCTATTGGTTCTTGTAATAATTCAACTATCTCAAATCCAGCCATTTTTGCGGCGTTTATTGTGGCTTCGTTTTGAGCCATAGTAAACATTGCAGGGACAGTAATAACAATAGATTTTATTTGCTCGTCAGTAACAAATAACTTCAGTTTCTTTAGAACTTCTGATGAAAGTTCCTCCGACGAAAAGTCTTTTTCAAGTATACTGCTATGGTATTTAATGTCTTTACCAATAGTTCTTTTAAATTCCAAATAACTATTGGAATCATCCTTTTCCAAATGTTTTAAGTAACCTTAATTTATCTTTAATATTGGCGGCATAGGCAGGATCCCCAACAATAATATTTTTTCTAGGATTAATTGCAACACTTGAAGGCATTGTATCCTTTTGCAAATCAGTCTGGATAACCCTGGGTTTGCCGTTTTCCATTCTTGCAATTGCGGAGTTGGTGGTTCCCAAATCTATTCCGTAATCAATTTTATTTCTCACTTTATAAATTTTTTATATTATATAGCAATTGATACATCAACCTGGGCAGCTTGAATCTGCTCTCCTTTATATTTGACCAGAGGTTTAATAATCCTCGAAATTACCTCTTCGCCCTTCTGAATTTTTTCATCAGGAATATAACTTATTACACTCACCTTCATACCATCATCATATTTTTGTCCAAGTAAATCAATGATGTCATACTGTGAAGCTTTGAATGTATTTATCAACCTTTTTACTGAACTTTTCAATGCCTTAGCATCTTGACTATTTTGATCAAGAGTATTTGCATAGGCATTGATTCTGGTAATTTCATCAGCAACTTTTAGTGGGATTGAATGATCAACCGTTGATAGCTCGTCTGAATTTGTTATTGACTCGCTTTGCTTGTTACCACTTAATTTATTTTCCAATACTTCAATTAACTTTAAATCTATCTTGATATTTTCTTGATGAAGTTCCCTTTTCGCTTTCTCAATTTCAGAAATTACATCTGTTTTTAAAGAAGTAGTATTGTTTTCAAGCTTACCATCAATTTCGATTTTATCTGTCTTTTGCCTACTTCTTAGTAGCCAATACAAAAGAATAGAAAATAGTCCAACAGAAAGCACTCCGATAATTCCAAAAAGTGAATTTTTACTTACTGATTCGGCAATTTGAGTTATTTTACCATCGCTTTTGTCGTCTGTTTCCTGGATTTTAATTCCAAGTTCTTTTGCAGTTTGAGTAATAGCAATGCTATTTTCTTGAGTTTTACTCCTTAAAGTGTCAATGCTTCTATTAGCGATTAAAATTTTTGAATTTAGAACTCCTAATTCAGATTTCAGTTTGGCATTTTCCGCTTGAAGTGAGTTTACCAATTTTGCCAAAGGCTTTATTGTTTTGTCGATGTCCTCTTGGGATATACTTTGCGCAAATAAAGCCAAAGGAGAAAAAAGTATGATGGCGAGAATATTTATATTTTTCATTTTAGTATTCAGCATTTTGAATTCTGTATTTAATTTCATTAATAATAGCCTCTTGTTTACCTATCTGCGAAGCTTTCTCTCTGTCAGCTTTGGCTATTAACTTGCGAATCAATATTTCTTGTTCTTTTATCTGCATTTCCTTGTCTGACTGACTCCTTAAAAGTTTCCATCCTTTGATTTTGTCGAGTTGTGAATGGCTAGTATCTAAGTCAGCTTTGAAGTACTGGGTATTTTGAATCTCCTTAAGCTTTTCTTCGGCCTTTTTCAATTCAATTTCCATTCTTTCAGAGGGAGCTAAATCAACCAAGAAGTTTTTACTGTGAATCAGGTACTCATCTACATAAACTTCAATTCGATGTTCACCGATATCAAAGGAACATTTATCTGAGTTTCCCCAACCAGGCAAAGAAATGGAAGTGGTATTTATGGTTAAATCCTGAGTTGATGAAAGTGTATAGCGATTTGGTGAAACTTTTGAATTTCGGTTTATATTGCCATTTGGCGTTATATATTTTAAATAAAATGTAACCGTTTTTTCTGCTGTTGGTTGGACGTTTAAAGTTAATCCGATATATCGTACGAATTTAGAGTACAATGGTTTGTTATTGGTGTTTGTTACTACAGAAGACAAAATCTTAAACGGTAGCTTTGGAGGAATTTTCTCGTATTTGCTTAAAACATCTTCAATTGTAGAGCTATATAAGGCTTTTACTTGTATCCAATTCGCTAGATCTATGAATTCTAATTTTAATTTACTATTGTTACTTGATTTAATTTTATTTAATTTATGGTTAGACAAAATTGAAGCAAATAGTTCATTAACCTTTTTCCAGTCAATTGAATTCCGAATATTTTCTGTAACTGCATTATAATTTATTGTTTTGCGTCCTGTTAGTATATCTAAATCCTTTTCTAATGCTTTAACATGTTGATTTATTTTGTTTTCATTTTCTTCATAAGCACTTTTTATTGATTTCAAAAGCTGAATTGCTTCTGAAACCTCCCTGTCTTTCATTTCTTCAAGTGTACTGATACTATCTTTAATTCTATCACTTATAAGCCTACCAACGGAAATGGTTTCTGCTTGTTTTACCAGTTTCATCGCAATTTCAATATAATCATTATCGCTAACATTTTCTTGACTTTCATTAAAATATTCTATACTACATTGAAGAATTTCATTAGCAATTTTATCAGCAATAAGGGAATATCTTGTATCATCTGTGTCAATAACCTGATAAAGCTGGTTTAGTAACTCTTCTGTTGTTGTAAACAATTCTTGGCCAAATATAGCTGCGTTCGCTTTATTTGCTTTTCGATTAATTTTTGTCCTTTCTATTCTATTTTCAATTTGTTCAGTAAATTTTTGAATCAGTATTTTTAAGAAATCTTGCCTCGCAGAAAAATCCTGCATATTAATTATGTCTATGAATTCATCCAAAGAGAAATATTTATTTGTTTCAATTTCCACATAAAGTTGATTGAGAAACAAAAGTTGTAATTCCTTTTTTGTGGTTTTGTATGTTTCGTCTACTACAGAAGAAATAAATTTATGCACCAAATCGCTTTCAAGAAAATATAGGTTAGCTGCTACAGCGGTGTACAAACTGCCATTAGGCTTAATAATATTAATAAGGGAACAATTATGGAAAGCTGAATAATTCTTTTCGGTAACAGGTTTCCAAACTTCGATACCATCATATCTAGTTGTTATCAATTTATCCCAAATCTGAGAAGCGGTCTCCATATCTCCGTCTTTCAATGAATCAAATGCAGCTTCGTCAGTTATTGGATTCCCATTCCAAAACCAAAACAAAGCCGCACTCATTTTATCACTATTAAGATTCAGTTTTGAAATAGCATCATTGACCTGCTCCATTTTCCGTTCTCCCCCTCCCACTTTCGGAAAGCTAAAGTCATCAGCTGGATCTTGTTCGGCCTCAATAAATTGCTTTAGCCGTCTTACCTGACGCTCTTGTTCTCTCGGAGTTGCACCAACAAGCATGCCAATCGTTCTATAGGGATTATTTTGAACTGCCTTCATTTTTTAGAGATTCAATGCATAATTATCTTCTTTCTGTCACAATATAAAATTGCCAAGTATAACTCATATTACTTTCCATTAATTCTGTGCCAATGTTTGGTATTACTCCAGGTGCAGAGGCTCTATAACTATATGATCCGGGACTTAACGTTATAGTTTTTCTCTGCTTGGGAGAGAATGAATAGATGTCACTGTTCAATTTTAAAGAGAGAGTCAAAGAGGTATTATTGAAGATTTCAATTTCTGGGTTATAAGTTGATGACTGCCCGCTTGGGGCAAAAATACCTCCCTCGTTTTTTTCCACAATTTGCCCGAGTTTGATGAATGACTTGTGGATCCAACCTTCTCTATCAGTAGCAATATCAATAATGTTGTAAAAGTCATTTTCCGAATCAAGTGACACGACGAAAATTTGGGTTCCTGGACTAAGCGAGGAAATTATATCGAAATCAGTGCCTGGACCCTGCCGAAAATTTACTTGCTTCGTTACCGATCCAAGATAAGATTGGCTATACATTGATAGCGAGACAACAAAAAGAATAGTTAACACTAAAAGTTGTTTCATTCTAATCTTGTTAAAGGAACCTTTAAAATTTGCCTCTAAGCCACGGATAGAATCATCGGGGGGATGGTGGCTATGGAGTCTTTAAAATATTACTTGATACAGTCTTAAAATAGTTCCTACGCTTTGTTTAAGTAAATATGAGAATTTATTCTCAATGAAATACTCTTAGAGATGAAAACTGGGTATTTTGCCTATCCAATATAATTACTCAATGAACATATCTTTATTATATAACACATTGATAACCTGCAAATTAATGGATATAAGTGAAAAAGAATGGACTTTTTACGTTTCTTAGAGTCTTGTAGAAGCTGGCCGATAGCTGGAGGAGGGCATCCATGGCGAAGTGGCCAGAACGCCCAAGAAAACGCTTAAAAAGCACCAAATTGAGGCTCTTGAAAAGGCTCATGAGCACTTTAAAGATTCTGACCGGGGAAAACTGATCATGGCTTGTGGCACCGGAAAGACGTTCGCCTCTCTGCGGGTTGCCGGTATAATCGTCGAAACCAATTACCCTGTCCATATCCATACAAATGCCATGGTTAGACAACACGCCACTATACGTCAAATGTTTTGTGCAGGCTGGTTATAGCCCCTTTAAACCTGCCCCCGGTATAGTTCAGAAAACAGCAACGTATCATAGCTGTAGGACCGCCCATAATGTCTTTTGTATGACGTACTAGGGAATCCATTACCGTCTCAATCAAATTAGTGCTATAAAGGGCTTGTGGCTGAAGAAAGGTATAACTCCGCTCCTTGTTATTATTATTATCATTTTCATCAATGGCTGAATCTATGTCTCAATGTGCCGGAGAATAGGGATAATTGCCACCTGAGTAGATAGGAATGTATGGGGATTCTGACAAACCAGTCCCTTTCCAATGCCCTCATCTACCTGTCACATTAAAGGTGTTACAGTTACCTGTAAAGATGAAGGACGGACTGAATGACAGGGTGGAACTGTCACTGCAATACTGTTACGTTTTGGGGAATACCATCTCTGACTTTGGAAGATGCAAAGAGGTCAATTTACCACCACTACCACCACCACCAATTTTACCCTTCAAATTGAATGCCCAGATATACTGGACCAAACTTGCAAACCCTGCAAAGTTTGCAATAGGTTAAATCTATACCCAGGCCGTTCCCGGCCTATTACCTCCTCAGCCCGTATAAAAATACCAGGCTTGAATCGCCTGCTTGAAGGAATATTAAGCTTACAACGTTAGATATTAATAATAATATTTATGTATATATATTTGTTTTACAATTGTATATAAGCCAGTTCAGCGAATTCGGTCAACTAATGTTATACTTGTTTTACTTATTAGGCTTGAAACTAACATGCTTTGCCGCCATCCTCTCCATACAACTTCTCCTTCACCAGCGCCTCCTCGCTGATCCCGGAGACCATGACCCTGGCAGCCGAATACCAGAATTCCCACGATTGGGATGAAGTCAGGGCAGCCGTATCCTCTGAAAACCTCCTCCTTAAGGTTAAAAAGGCTACCATGGACCGCCAATACAGGGAAATCAAGAAGCGATTGGTATTACTTACTCCGGCCCAGCTCACAGCCCTATCTGAAGGCTCCAGGGACGATGCCAGAGCTATTATCTTCCTGGCCATGCTCAAATCCTATGCCTTCCTGAGGGATTTTGTGCTGGAAGTCATCCGTACCAAGTTCCAGGTATACGATACCGGGCTTACAGAAAAGGACTACGATCGGTTTTTTGAGACAAAAGAGCTTGCCTATCCTGAGCTCACCCAGCTATCGCCCTCCACCAGCCGGAAAATCAAGCAGGTGACCTTTCGGATGCTTGAAGAAACCGGTCTTCTTAAGGCCAATGGCGACTATACCATTCTCAAACCCATGGTCAGCCAACGCGTACTTCCTCTTATCTTAGCAGACGACCCCAAGTGGCTGGCATGCTTTCTGATGTCAGATAGGGAATTATCAGAATACCAAACCAATGCCTCACATGCCAAACGAACCTAGATATAATGCCCTTCTCCATTTTGACAAACTTTTTGCTGTCCTCTCCAGCAGTCGCTTCTTAAATAAGGAAGGACTAGGAGGTGAACTTCCGTTTTTTATACATTCCTACCCTGTAGCAAAGGAATCAGAGGTGGCTCCTCAAATCACCTCCTTAATCAAAAGGCTGGGCAATGCTCAGATAGAAGTGCTGGGAATAAACCTATACACTTTATGCATTGATATCCTCAAGCGGGAAAATGTCCTGGAGCAGATCCTCCAGCAGGAATCTAAGATGCCAAAGCAACGGCTGGTAAAGACCCTTAATAGCGTTTTAAACGTTGATAAAGTGGTAATCCCTGAGATTCATGAGCGTGCCGAATCCCGACACCATGATATGGTATTTCTCTATGGGGTAGGCGAAGTATATCCAATGGTCCGGTCCCACACCATATTAAATAATATTCAAACACTGACCGGTGACATCCCCATGGTCATGTTCTTTCCGGGGACATACAACAATGAATCTTTAACCCTCTTTGATCGCCTGAAGGATGACAATTATTACAGGGCGCATTTGCTAAATGAGTACACTATCTGACATGAAACAAAAAGACCTCTATGCCCAGGACATCTTCAGACTTATCGAAGGTGTTATCAAGGCCAATGATGACCGACATATCCTCACAGAAGTCCAGGAGTATGTTTTAACTAACGAATTGCTTGGTATTAAGAACAAGAATCACAACACCATGTTGCCAGGGCTATTTCAAGCCCTGACTGAAAGTAAGTTTAACAGCAGTGTGTGGATCTCAGGCTATTTTGGATCAGGTAAGTCACATCTGCTGAAGATTCTATCCTTGGTATTGCAAAACAAGGAAATCAATGGCCAGAAATGTGCCTCTATTTTTGCAGGAAAAGCTAAGGACGATTTTGAGTTGGAGAAGAATATTTTAAAAGTAGCCTCCATCCCAACCGAATCCATCCTCTTTAATATTGCTGCAAAAGCAGATGGTATCAATAGTATGGGGACGACCATTGACCCTGTCTTGAGTATTTTCTTAAAGGTATTTAATGATCACCTTGGATATGATCCCAACAATCCGGACATAGCTGAAATCGAACGTCATCTGGACAGCATCGATAAGTATACTCATTTTAAGGAAGAGTACCTGAAGAGGTTTGACAAAAGTTGGGAAGAAGGTCGTAAAGCCATCTATCTCAACCAGCATGAACTGGCCGAGATCTATGGAGAGATTAAATCCATCACCACAGATGATGCGAATCGATTTATTGAAAACCAGATTAACAACTATAAGCTCGACATCGATGGCTTTGCCAATTTGGTTGCCAATTACATTGGAACTAAACCTCCTGGTTTCCGTCTGATATTTTGTGTGGATGAGGTAGGACAATTCATTGCTGAGAATGTAAACCGGATGCTCAGCCTTCAGACCATCGCTGAGTCGCTTTCGTTCATTACCAAAGGCCAGTCATTTATGATTGTTACCTCCCAGAATGACCTGGATGCTACCATAGGAGACATGACAGCAAAGCAGAAGCATGATTTTTCACGAATTCAGGGACGATTTGCTAACAAAATTCCGCTGACCAGCGCTAATGCTGATGAAGTCATACAGAAGCGACTCCTGAAGAAAAAAGAAGAAGCAGAAGTTCTGCTTACCTCACGGTTACAAAAAGAGATCAACAACATCAAAACCCTTCTCAAGTTTGACGGTGATGTGAGACAATACAAGGTAATAAAGGATGAAAACCATTTAGTCAATACATACCCATTTCTGCCTTACCAGTTTGATCTTTTCCAGGAGTCTATCATGGCACTATCAAAACACAATGCATTCATTGGAAGTCAACAATCCGTTGGAGAGCGTAGTATGCTTGGAGTATTCCAGCAAGTAGCTAAAACCTACGCTGATGAGGACATAGAGCAGATTGTGTCCTTCGGCCATATGTATGATGGGATCAAAGATGTGCTGCAAGGTAATATCCAATCAGATATCATCTTGGCAGATAAGAACCTTGAATCAACCCTTGCTAAAGAAGCACTCAAGACTTTATTTCTGGTAAAATATGTCCCCGGTTTTCAGGCTACCTTAAATAATATTGCTATTCTGTTGTTGCCAAAGTTTGAAGTTAATCTGGGTGAGTTCCACAATCAAGTCCAGGAAACCCTAAACCTCCTCGAACATCAAACTTATATCCGCCGAATTGTAGGTGATAAGTATGAATACCTGACTAATCAGGAGAAGGATATTGAAAATGAAATAAAGAGCACCGAGATTGACCCAGGGGCACCTGGACAACTTCTTGCATCATATCTTTTGATGACATTATCGGGGACGCAAAAGTCAAGCTAGATGGTACCACACAGATCTATTCGTATGGTAAAAAGCTGGATGATAACCTGATCGGTAGTGATAAGGATTTTTATCTCAACTTTATCACTCCACTCAATCCCAATATCAATGCAAGGGAGAATATTGCTATGTTCTCCATGCTCAATCCACGAGACCTGATTGTCTATCTACCGGAAGATAAAAAGCTATACAATGAGTTGCGCCTAATCCGGAAAACGGAAAGTTATATCCAGACTACACGAGCTACTACCTCAGACCCTGGCAAGGAACGAATACTCAGTGAAAAAGCACACCAGAATGAAGATAGAAAGAGAAGCGTAGTGGCTCATTTGAAGGAGTACATCAGTGAGGCCAATATGTATTTTAATGGAACAGCGCTAAAGGATATTTCAAATACAAATCCTAAGACCAGAGTTAGCCTCGGGATGCAACAGCTGATACGGACTATCTATCCGGATTTGGCTATGCTGCCAGCCGATTACAATGAAACCGACCTGCTTAAAGTCATTCAAACAAATGACGATATCTTATTGAAATCCGATCTTCATGAGAGTGAGGTCACTGTGCTCAATCGCATCAACCTGAGCAGGAGCAATCATGATAGAACGACAATAAAAAGTCTGATTGATCACTTTTCCGGAGGATCCTATGGGTGGCCACAGGTAGCAGTGTTGTATATCATGGCAAAGCTCTATAAGCGGAATAAAATCAGTATCAAGCAAGATAGTAATGTGCTGGAGGGTAATGCTGTTCTTGCGGCACTCCAGAAAACCCCTCAGTATAGCTCAACTATTGTAGATCCTGAGGAGGAGGTTGATACTACGCAATTGCAAAAACTTAAACGCTTTCACCAGGAATATTTTACAGCACCCAACCTGGGTAGTGACCCGAAAGAGGTATCAAGATTGTTTAAACTAAGACTTGTAAAGGAGGTTGAGGATCTCAATGCGCTATATAATCAGCGTCATCAGTTTAAGTTTCTTGAGAATATCGGTGAGCCTTTACATCGCCTTAAACTGCTTGCAGAAAAGTACCACATTTACTTCTTTACAGCTTTGGACAAATACCAGGACGAAGTGCTGGATGATAAAGAGAATGTCCTGGAGCCCATCAAAAAATTTATGGACGGCGCCCAGAGAGGCATTCTGGAAGATATTCAACTCTACCGGAAAAGCCATAGTGCTAATTTTGAATATATAGACAAAGCCAACCTTGACGTACTCGACCTGGCTGCAGAAGATCCGGCTCCCTATAAAGGGAATATCATGCAACAAGCCAAGGCCGCATTAGAAAAAATCAGGCAAGATATCACACAGCGGCAGAAAATCGAAAGAAGCGAAGCAGAGGAGGACATTCGCGATGCTATTAAAAAACTTCAATCCGCTGCTGAATTTACTAAACTGGATGATGACAAAAGAAAAGCATTAGTTCATCCCTTCGAACAAGCCATCCAAAATATACAGAAGGAGGTTTATATCGGAAACATCCGTAATCAAGCTCAACGGACTACGCAAGACCTCTATCAAAAACAACTCGGACTCCTTTATAAGTTAGCGGTTCCGCCTATATCGAATGCTTCTGGCACTGGTGATACTCAATCTGAACCGACCATAGTCAGGCGGGATAGCATTAAGGTGCCATTTAAAAAGCCGGCACTTGAAACCAGGCAGGACGTCGATGAGTATGTCACTGCCCTCAAGGAACAGTTGATGAAACTGATAGAAAAAAACAATAAAATATCATTATAAAATAGAGTCAATCTCTATAGCTTAATCCTATCCATGGACACCAATAGACTGAAGCGCTTCGCTAAAGAAGCACGGATCAAACTGCTGCAACAAATAAGCCTCAAACTCGAATATGTCCTGGGGCATGATTCTGCTGAACTGAGAGGTAAGGAAGCCGAACTAAAGCAGCTTCAAGCTGAAATCAACCGAGTCGGTAAAGCGCAAGTCATAGATACGGTAGCCTACACTTGGTTTAATCGACTGATGGCGCTGCGGTTTATGGATGCTAATGGGTACAATATTCCCAAAGTAGTCACACCGGCTCCGGGGATGAGTATTCCTGAGATACTTCAGAATGCCCAGGCGGGGAGTATTGACACTGATCTGAAAGTCGATCGGGATCGCATCCGTGTGCTCTTGACTGGACGTGCCACATCTAAGGATACCCATGGGGAAGTATACCGGATGCTTCTTGTCGCTACTTGCAATTACTGGCATTCCGCCATGCCGTATATATTTGAAAAGATCAGCGATTACACAGAGCTTCTTTTACCTGACGATCTCCTCAGTGATTATAGTATCGTGAGAGATATCCGGGATGGGATGACTAATGAAGATTGCCTTGAGGAGGAATTGATAGGTTGGCTTTATCAATTTTATATCTCTGACAAGAAGGATGAGGTCTTTGAGAAGCTTAAGAAAAATGTCAAAATCACTCCGGAGAATATCCCTGCTGCCACACAGCTTTTTACACCCCACTGGATAGTCCGCTACATGGTAGAAAATACCCTGGGCAAACTTTGGATGACGATTAGACCGGATAGTAAGTTGAGGGATCATATGCCCTATTACATTGAGTCCCCTGAAGGAAATTCACCAGCGCCAATACCGGAGGACCTGCTCACAACTGGTAACTCTCAACTCACATCCATTCGTTTCCTCGATCCATGTCTCGGTAGTGGACATGTACTTGTTTACGCGTTCTCATTATTTTATAGGGTCTATGAAGAGGAAGGTTATAATGCCAATGAAATACCGGGCTTAATCCTTGAAAACAACCTTTTCGGTATTGATATAGATGAGCGAGCGGTACAACTTGCTTCTTTTGCATTGGCTATGAAAGCCCGAAGCTACTACAACCGGTTTCTTAGAAAACCTGTACAACCTAATGTTATTGATCTAAAAAATATCAATGAAGAAGCTATACAAGATGCAGTCAAACTTCCTTTGAGAATACAAGGAAAGAGAATCGATCGACATAAAGATTTAAGTCTACACCTACTTACCCAGGCAGATAATTTTGGATCATTAATTCAGATTGAACCTGAGGAGTTATCTGCAATACAGCTCAAGCCAGGTATATGGCAAAATCAACAGCAAAGTATAATCGAACAGGCGACTTATTTGAGGGGCAAGTTCCATTGTGTGGTTACGAATCCACCATATATGGGGAGTAAAGGCATGAATTCAGCAATGCGAAGTTTTGTTGAAAGATTTTACAGCAGAAGCAAGAGTGATTTGATGGCTGTTTTTATTGAAAGGTGTTTGTCTTTTACTATGCCTTATGGGAAAACAGCATTAATTAATCAACATAGTTGGATGTTTCTTGGTAGCTATGAAGATTTAAGATCTTATTTGATTGATAATGTCCAGTTCGAAACAATGCTACATTTAGGCCCTCGTACATTTCCAGAGATAGGCGGAGAGGTGGTTCAAAACACGGCATTTTCTTTTGGAAAATACCCACCAACAAATGAAGGCGTTTTTATTCGATTAACTGATTTTGAAAATTCTCAATTAAAAGAAAGTAAAGCAATTGAAGCGATTAAAAAAAGAAGTGATTGGTTGTATTATTCACTACAAAATGTTTTCAAGAATATACCTGGGTGTCTTATTTTATATTGGTTAAATGACAATTATAGAAAATCATTTGAAAATGAGAAATTGAACTTTTACGGAATGAGTAAAAGAGGACTTCAGCCTGGAAATGTTCCACAATTTGTTAGGTTTTGGCCAGAGATTTCATTAAATAAGGCCGAAATGATGGCCAACAATAGAAGTGAAGCATTGAGATCAAAAAAAAAGGTGGTTCAAATTTGATAGTGGAGGTACGTTTAGAAAATGGTATGGTAATAATAATGTCCTAATCGATTGGGAGAACGATGGTGTAAGAATTAAAAATGGAAACAATCCAATTGTTCCGAGTGAGCACTTATACTTTTTAGAAGGGTATGTTTGGTCTAAAGTGAGTTCAAAGCCGTCTTTCCGTTTACATGATGCTGGTGTTATTCCAGGGGATGCGAGCCCGTGCTTTTTTCCCTCAAAACCAAATGCCGGAATACTAGCCTTTTTAAATTCAAAGGTTGCATTGAATTTGCTTTCTTTTATAGCCCCCACCCTAAATTTTAAGACATCAGATATCGATAAATTGCCGGTAAAAGGAATATCAACAAATTCACTGGAGCTTGTAAATGAGCTTATTGAATATGCTCGTTTTGATTGGAATTCGTATGAGACTTCTTGGGACTTTTTAACTTCACCTTTTTTAAATGAATCTATCCAAAGGAATGTCACTATCCAAGTACAGTATGATATTATCAGAGAAGGTTGGCGACACGCCGTAAATAATGTCAAGAATTTAGAAGAAATTAATAACGATTTATTTATTAATGCGTTTGGTTTATCCGATGACATATCCAAGGATGTTTCGCTATCTGATGTTACCCTTTTATGCAACCCAGTATACAGATATGGTGATGGTAAAAGTGAGGCTGAACTCGAAGGTTTATTATTAGTTGATACAATATTAGACCTCATATCATTTGCTCTTGGTTGTATTTTCGGACGATATAGTCTTGACCATCAAGGTTTAGTACTTGCTAGCCAAGGAGATACTCTTCAAGACTTTATGAATCAGATACCTTCTCCTTCTTTTTTTCCGGATGAGGACAATGTCCTTCCTGTCTTGGAAGGAGAGTATTTTATAGATGATATAGTTGGACGATTTCGCACTTGGTTAAAAATCGCTTTTAGGGAGGAAGATTCTGAAGAAAACCTGAGGTTTTTATAAGAAACCATTGGGAAAGACATTCGAAAATACTTTGTCAAAGATTTTTATAGTGATCATATCAAGCGATATAAAAAAACGTCCTATCTATTGGATGTTTTCTTCACCTAAGGGACATTTTAAGGCACTTATTTATATGCATCGCTATCAGCCGGATCTTTGTAGCCGGATGCTCAATGATTATCTCCAGCCGTTCATTGCAAAGCTGGAAGCCAACAAACAGCATCAGACCAATATAGGATTGAGAGAAGATATCTCGACACGAGAGAAAACCAGTGCGATCAAAGAAGCAGACAGAATAGAGATTATGCTCAAGGACTGCAGGGAGTATGCAAAGACCCTCTTCAGTGTCGCTACCCAGCGGATAGAGATCGACCTGGATGACGGCGTGAAGGTAAATTATCAGAAATTTAAAGAGGTGCTGGTGCCGATAAAGGGACTGGAAAAGGATGAGGAGTGATAAAAGAAGAAAGGGACGAAATGCAAGTGATCTATAAAGGTCGATAAGCAGAGTGGAGAAGATCTTGAATGGACAATGAATTGAATACGTGGTAATCCATGTTCAATGTTATAGACAATTGCCTTAGTTAGACATTATGTGTACTTTTAAACTGTCCGATTTACAGGGAAGGCTACAAAATGGGAAAGTCTACAGTCAAAGTACAGTTCTTGCATACTTCGTAATCAAAAGTTTATAAGGTGTAGTTTAAAATTACTCAATTTGTTCTATTGATAATTTAATTTGAAGTATACAATGTTTGGCGACTTCACCTTCAAGTTTTTGATTACTTAATGTGATGGTTTTTTCAACAGGTTGACCCTTAATGAGTCTGTTAATATCTATAGGTAGCGAATAATACGGTTCACCTTCAATCAATTCCAATGTTTTTATAGATGAAGCCTCAGAACTTGCAACAAAATCCGTTCGTATTTCTAATTTTTGTGAAGACTTAACACTGACTACTGAACTAGCGAAAACATAACCCTGAGATTGTCCTTTTTTGAGATGTAATACTCGTTTATTGTCCCTAATATTTGAGTCGTTTGTAGGAAAAAGGAGGACATTATTCTTATCATATATTGATTCTATTTTTTTTGAATCTGGATGAATCTTATGTGCATCATCAATTATTTTAATAGTGATGTATCCTGCAATACTGGGAAAGGGAGTTGGTCCAAAAAAAGTGGAAAAGCTGTTTTCAAGACATTTGATTTCTTCTAACTTAATTCGGATTTTTTTTATTGATTGCGATTGTGCGATTTCTTCAAGTGATTGTCCCTTTGTTGGTTCTGCAGCTCCCTTCGTTTGAGAGGTAGTGGAAGGAGGTAAAACTTGTGCAATAGCAGGGATGTCTTTCCTAACCATTAATTTAAAATTTCCATTATTTGTTAAATTGGATTTAATTAATAAAAACCCAGACAGAACGGAATCAGGAGTGGATTGCAACATGCTATATGCATCCAGGCCTACATGTTCAAAATTGATATTCATAATTTCCGCTCCGAGAGGTTCGTTTACTTTTATTATTGTATCTCCTTTATATACCAAGAAATGTGATTTACCATCATCCTGATCTGGCACCATATCTTTGGCCGTTATCGTTTGTATCGTATAAGAATGAGTTGGAGAATGTAACCTTATATTAAACGCAATTGCAAAAACTGTTTTCATTGGATTAATAACCCAGACTTGTTTCAGAGGACCATTATCGGTATCGAAGTTTGAAAATAAACCACTATTATCAAATCTTCCTGAAGCATCTAATGCAGCGCATAAATAATATTGAGATGTAAAAGTATTTATCTTTTTACTCCACCAAAACTGCTCAGTGGGGTGTATTTCATGCACATCAACATGATCTTTATTTGGATTAAAATCCTCACTATGATCGTAAATCTCTTCAATCCAGGGCCCATATAAACACACATTAGTATTGTAAATCAGTGGGGATTCAAATCTTCCATTTTGAGGGTCGAAGAATATTCTTGAACCGCTGTCAAAATCAATCTCCCCTTCAATAAAACTACTTGGATATTCATTTCTCGATGTATTCTTTATAATAGTGAAGTTTTGTTTCCATAATTCATTATCAGTATTGCAGGCGATTTGAATATTCAAATCTTTATCTATTATTCCATCATAAATATATTGTTGAAGTACCGGCCCGCAAAAAGTTCTTTTGAATCCATCTACAGGATAATAATCGGTGGGTGTGCCTAAGGAATTGTTAGCTTTAGCTTTGCCAATCTCAATATCTCCAAAAAAATCATTTCCGATTACACCTTGTTGTTTTAATGCTTTTTGAAACTTCCCGTCATTGATAGCCACATCCAGTCTTTCAATTCGAAAAACCTGATATGAGGGTTGATTTGCATTGCTGTGATCCCTGACATGTAAAGTATGAATGTCAGATTGCGCTGTTATGCTGCTTATACAAGCAAATAAAATGAAACTACAAGTTTGCTTTTTCATAAAATATTTCTTTAGGATAATTTGAACTGAAGTCCAAGACATCTAATGTGTAAATGAAATCCTTTCACATTAATTTTTATTTATTGTATCTTCTCTTTGATTACTAGGAAAAAATATTGGCATTACCTTTTCAAGTACTGCATTTTTAACAACGGCATGTCCTTTTTGATTTGGATGCATAGTGCCCCGTGTATCGCCCTGGTTTGTACAGGAATATGATGCCTTTATCCAATAACTCCCATCCTCGGCACTACAGTAACCATGGTTCCTGAATTTATCTGCTATTCCTCCTGCATAGAGCCAACCAAGTTTCTGGGCAATTTGAATTCTGGATTGCTGAAGAGCCTCTCCAATTCTATTCAGATTTTTGAGCTCCTGAGCATCAATTGTTAAAAAGCCCGTGGAATTTGCGAATAATTCACAAGTAAATTCATTCGTATTTATAATTGGAATGTTTTTATCATTTGAAAATAGATGTGTCGGGTATTCTGCAATTAATATCTTTTTAATTCGCAGTCGGTCATTCATAAATAAATTTAGTGCATAATACGAATCATCCATAGCAACTATTCTTCTAATATATTTTGCTACATCATTCAGATCTGTTCCTCCCAGGGTAGCCTCTGTTAGCAAATCAGAAAATCCAATATCATTTCCACCAATTGATAAAAGCAATAAATCAATTGTATGCGTTCCAACCAGTTCTTCCAGATAACCGAGTTGTCCTTTTCTCATCCACAACCTATCTTTCTGAGGTTGAAGTAATCCGTTTTGAATTTCTGCTCCTGACACTGCTAAATTTATAAACGTCACTACGGAATGAGGGTCAGTTTCTTCTATATACCTTGCTGCCAAGGCATATCCTGATTTCATGGATCTATGCGCCGCTATTTCAAACCATCGGGGAGCTTGTGCCAGCTCTACGAAATCAGATTTTTTACCTTCTAAGGTCTGGACCGTTGTAATATTATTGCAGTATGCCTGGTCATCGCTGCCTGCAAGTCCATCAAAATCCGGATTTCCTTCTCCTGAAGCATAGGAATCACCAAGACAGGCGATCACAATGTTCTTTAGTTCGATAATTTGATATGTAACAAGTGAGTCGAGATTACTTTTCTCTCGCGAACTAACTGTCAGTCTAACTTTATAAAATCCAACACTGGGTAATCGTTCTACCTGAAACCAACTAGGAGTTATCTGCTCATCTATGGGAGGGGTTCCTGTATCGTCATCATTCTTTCTCTTTGACTTTATTTTGGTCGTATTGAAGTTATCCCTGGAGCTTACCAGTGTTGATGATTGATTTGTACCAATATGGAGTGAGGTGGTGAGATTTGGCAAGAAAGTTGAATATGTTTTATTGTATCCAATTAATTCTCCCAATCCCTGAATGTACCAGGTATAAACTCTATTCGGCATCCCGTTAAACGTCCCGGATGATTTGAATTCAACAATCCACCCATCAGAAAATCCATGATTTTCTTGTCATATGAATGAGTTGTAGTATTATATAGAAGGCTGCATTCGTTGAAATGGGAATGCATATTCCAGGTAAACGCAACTGAATTTGCAGCATTTGCTTTTGTACTGGTCCTATCTGGAATACGAACAATATCCGAAATATTCGTAGTGAAAAAACTTAATGATGCTGAAAGGATAAATGCAAAGAACCTCATATGACTTTAATTATTGATTACATTTTTTTCTGTATTTATTTATTTCAAAATTATGGCCAATACTTTGACTCAACTATACTGATTTATAATGATATTTTTTGGGGGATTGAAAGGTGATAATTAGAATTCAGGTCTAGAATTTCCTTTATAAGTCTGTTACTTGTTTTCGTAACCAGATGTATACTTGGTATTATGCGAAAACATTCTTGCTTTTTTACCAAATTGTACATCTATTTGAGCTCAATTGCGAGTCCGGTATCCGGCATCCTTAAATCCGGCATCCAATGCAGATTCCATTTATACTTGATTTTGCCCTTTCGCTGTACCTTTTTCCCAAGAATACATCCACACTATGCCTCTCTCCTGGAACGAAATCAAATCACGCGCCGTCACCTTCAGCAAAGAATGACAGGATGAGGTGAGCGAAGATGCCGAAGCCAAAAGCTTCGTATCCCTCCGACCAACAACATCTTTTTGTAGCTAAGGCTGTCTGATACCTTTACCCCAAAGAAAATTATTCATGGGAAGAGGTACACAGAAGTTCAACGGTTTTAGAAGAGGGATGGGTAGTATTTCATATACCCTATGGGGTATAATTTGCTATATTTTCTATAATTTATACCCGTTCGGGTATTTTTAATGTGTATAATCCTATATTTATACCCTATAGGGTGCATATTGGCATAGAATATGTATATTTATACCCTATAAGGTACAGTATCATGATTGCAGAATTTGTAAAAAAGAGACGGCAACAAGCTGGGTTAACCCAGCCTGAACTTGCTGAAAAGGCAGGAGTTGGCCTCCGTTTTATCAGAGAGATGGAGCAGGGAAAGGAAACCTTACGCCTGGATAAGGTGAATCAGGTATTAAAGTTATTTGGCTATGAGCTTGGACCAGTGGAAATGAAAAGAGATTATTTGCTGAAAACCGATCCTGGGGACATTAAGATAAAAGGTCTTGATGCAAACTTGCTACTAAAGAAAAACAAGCGTGCGAAAAGCTGAAATAAAATATAATGACCGGACGGCCGGTTGGTTGACCCAGGATGAGGATGGATACCATTTTGTCTATGATAGCACATATTTGGTGTCTCAGAATCCGGAAGTAGTTAGCCTCACATTGCCATTACAAGAAGCTGAATATAGTAGCAAAGTCCTGTTTCCCTTTTTTGATGGATTGATTCCGGAAGGCTGGCTGCTGGATATAGCCGAGAAAAATTGGAAGTTAAATCCCCGGGATCGTATGGGCCTATTGATGGCTTGCTGTAAAGATTGCATAGGTGCAGTAAGTGTTTACCCTGTCAAAGAAGAAGAATAAGTCATGAAGAGATGTCTATACTGTTATATGCCCTTGAAGGAAAGCGAAATAGACTTCCATGAGGCTTGCAGTAAAAAGATTTTTGGCGTACCAATTGCTCCTGAATTACCTTATACAGAAACACAGATGGAAGATCTCGCTAAACAGGTGGTTCGCAGCCAGATTACTGTCACCGGAGTACAACCTAAATTATCCCTTGATTTTAAGGATGGGGGAGATAAGACGACACCAAAGCGCTTCACAATTGTAGGCTTGTGGGGTGGATATATTTTAAAACCACCTCATCACCAGCATCCAGAGCTTCCAGAAATAGAAGATCTAACAATGCACCTCGCAGAATTGGCAAATATCCCTGTTGTCCCGCACAGCCTGATAAGACTTCAATCCGGTAATCTGGCATATATCACTAAGCGTATCGATAGGGATAAGAAGGGTAAGCTGCACATGGAGGACATGTGCCAACTTACTGAGACAATGACAGAAAATAAATACCACGGTTCATATAAGAAAATAGCTAAGACGATCCTCGAGTATTCGAAAAACCCTGGGCTGGATGTGATAAACTTTATGGAGTTGGTAGTCTTTTCGTTCCTTACCGGAAATGCGGATATGCATCTTAAAAATTTTTCATTGATTCATAAGCCAAATCTCGGACCGGTCCTTTCCCCTGCATATGATTTGGTTGCAACCGCTCTTCTTAAATCAGATGATACGGAGGATCTTGCATTACAACTTAACAAAAAAAAGGAAAGGATAAAGCGAGTTGATTTTGATCAAACATTCAACTACCTGGCATTAGACAAAAAGCAAAGTGAAAATATATTTCTTAAAATGGAGAAGGCTAGGCCGAAATGGATGGACTTTATAGACATCAGCTTTATCAGTGATGAGCTTAAGAAGAAATATAAAGAATTGATTTCTGAAAGATTTGAAAGGCTTAAAAAACTTACTGCTTAAACTCTCAATACCAATTCATAATAATGTCGGATCAACACACGAATAGCGATAAAGTAAAATTAACCCTGGAAAAAATATTCCAGCAGCACCGGCTAATCTTCTGGTATGATGAGCAGGCTGAAATGAAGGATCTGTTTGATGATCTGTCATTTGAGAATATTGGGAAGCTGGTCATCGACAAGAATGAATTTGGCCTCAAATATCATGTCCTTATAGAGGAGCCAACCAAATCCTTTCTAATCTATAAAGCAGGAGAAAAGCCTGAAGACCATGAAAACTGGTTACTGGATTTGGAACTATCCAATTACGAGTTTCACACAGAACCTGCTTCCCTTGTGCTGCAAGAACTTGAGTGGCCACTGGAAAGGAAGTCCATTATAAATGAGCATGAAGCATTTTTTACTAATGCGAAAAGGAAAGCAGACCTGAAATCCGTCTGTGAGCTAAACGATCAGGAGTCGCTCATCAGAACTAAAATGCTGAGTATAGCCGTTGGCAGTGAGCCAGAATGGGAAAAGGCCCTCTATGCTCTATTTGATGAGGCTTACAGAGGAAAGCAAGAGCGATATAAGGCAGCGGAAAAGTTTAACCTTACGTCCTTCTTATGGACAACCATCCAGCAAAAGTTTGGTTACCAGGCTACTGAACCATCATTAAAGGACCTATTATTTCACCTACTGCAAAATAGCTTTCACAGGAGCATTCCCGGCACGAAGCCAGAACTCAACAAGGAAGCCTATCTCTTTGTCAATCGATGGAAAGAGAGTTCAAAAGCCCGGAAACTCTATAAAGACTGGAGTACTCAGTTTGAAAATGACCTGAACATAGAATCTTCCATCCAATTAATACCGACTGAGTCCTTATTAGAGGCTGATGCCTATGCAATCATTGACAAGAAGATATGTCTTGAACTGAGAAATCATATCATTCATAATACACTCCCCAATCACACTATCCAGGAATGGGTAGAAAGGCGGCGAATTAAATTCTTTTACGAAGAGTTTGCTCATATCTATGAGGCGCTGAGCAAAGCCAGCATGATACTTGATGAAATACGGAAAGTAAATCTCTCAATTGAATCACCGAAGGAGGGATTTGATAAATATACTAAGCAATGGCACAGGATCGATAAATACTACCGTAACTATATCTATGCTAGTAGCCATGCTGAACACCAGTCCCTGCTCAAAGAGCTAACCCTTCATATTGAAAAGGCTTATAGCAATTCTTACCTGCTTCCACTTGGCGACAACTGGCAAAAATCACTGGATAAATTACCCGCATGGACTATAGACAGGATTGAGAGTCAGCGACAATTCTATGTAAATTGGGTGGCGCCTTATCTTAAAACCGAGAACAGAGTTTTTGTCATTATTTCAGATGCACTGCGATATGAAACGGCTGTAGAGCTAAGAGAGATCATCCTCCAGGAGGATCGATACGCAGCAGAGCTCACGGCTGTGCTTGGTTCATTGCCTTCGTATACCCAACTTGGGATGGCCTCTTTGTTGCCTCACCAACGTCTGTCCTTTGAAGACAAATCAGATATTGTATATGCTGATGGAATAAGTTCACAAGGCACAGCTAACCGTACCAAAATACTCCAGAAAACTTATCCAGGTAGTATAGCTATAAGCGCTGAGGACTTTCTCAAGATGAAGTCAAATACCGAGGGAAGGGAGTTTATTAAGCCGTACAATGTCCTATACATTTATAGTAACCACATCGACAAGACCGGTGATGACAAGATGTCAGAGCATAAGGTTTTTGAAGCAACTGAAACTGAGTTTCAATACCTGCTAAAAATTATCAAGCAAATCTCCAACATGAATGGTACAAACATGATCATCACTGCGGATCATGGGTACTTGTACCAGCATAATCGCCTTGAGGAAACAGACTTTACTGATTTTACACCTACAGGTGATATCTATCGAACTAACAGAAGATTTGTCATTGGTAAAAATCTGGACGCGAGTGCAGCAGTCCAGAAGTGGTCAGGAGAACAGTTAGGATTAGAAGGTGATATAGAAATACTCATACCCAAATCCATCAACCGGATTAAGATTCAGGGTGCCGGCAGTAGGTTTGTTCATGGTGGCTCCAGCCTGCAGGAAATAGTCATACCTATCCTGGAGATAAACAAAGCCAGGAAAAGTGACATTGAGCAAGTGGAGGTAGATGTCATAAGCCGGTCTCCCAATATCACGAGTAATACCTTCGGAGTAATATTTTATCAGACACGTCCGGTCAATGAAAAATTACTACCAAGAAAACTGAGGACAGGCTTCTTTACATCTTCAGGGCAGAAGATTTCTGATCTGGTGACGATATTGTTTAACAGCACTGACTCAGATTCTGCTGCGAGAGAGAAGAGGCAAACGTATATTTTCTCCAATGAGGCCAATAACTTCAATGCCCAGGATGTATATCTTCGGATGGAGGAGCTCATCGAAGGCACAAATCAATATAAAGAGTACAAGAAGATCACGTATCGCATGATGATTGCAATACGAAGTGAGTTTGACGAATTTTAACAGATGAATGCATGGATACTTTAGATCAAAAACTTAATCAATCATACGCCGGAAAAGTAGTCCGGAAGGATCTTACCAAACAGATAAAGGAAGGGGCAAATGTTCCTGTCTATGTATTGGAGTATTTGCTGGGCATGTACTGTGCTACAGATGACGAACCAACTATCAGGGAGGGCATACAGAAGGTCAAACAAATCCTTGCCGAAAACTATGTGCGGTCAGATGAATCTGAAAAGATCAAATCCAAGATTAAAGAGAAGGGCCGCTTTAAGATCATCGATAAGGTAACCGCGAAACTCAATGAGAAGCAGGATAGATATATAGGGCAACTATTCAATATCAACATCCGGAATGTAATTATTGATGACACCTATATCCGAAAGTATGAGAAGCTCTTAGCCGGAGGCATATGGTGTATCCTTAATCTGGAATACTGGTTTGATGAGAATTCGCCTGATTCGCCATTCAAGATCATCGATCTCAAGCCCATTCAGATGCCCGAGACCAATATTGATGATTTCCTGAAAGGCAGGCAGGATTTCACGTTGGATGAGTGGATAGACGTTATATGCAGGAGTGTGGGGATGGAACCAGTCAATCTTGAAGAGAAGACCAAGTGGCATCTTGTGGCCCGGATGATCCCGTTTGTAGAAAAGAATTATAACATATGCGAGTTAGGTCCCAAGGGTACAGGTAAATCCTTTGTATATGATGAGATATCCCCATACTCGATATTGATCTCCGGTGGGCAGACTACAGTCGCCAATCTGTTTTACAACATGAGCACCCGGATGGTGGGACTTGTTGGATTATGGGATGTAGTCGCCTTTGACGAGGTGGCTGGTATCAATATGAAGGACAAAGACGGTATCCAGATCATGAAGGGATTCATGGCCAATGGATCCTTTAGCAGAGGGAAGGAAAGTATCAATGCTGATGCCTCCATGGTCTTTGTAGGTAATATCAGTGGGTCCATAGAGAACATAGTAAAGACCAGTCACCTACTCTCTCCGTTTCCTAAGGACATGATTGACACGGCATTCTTTGACCGGTTCCATCACTACCTACCAGGTTGGGAGATTCCAAAGATGCGGCCCGAGTATTTCACCAATGCCTATGGCTTCATATCGGATTATTATGCAGAATGCCTCAGGGAACTCAGAAAGTACAATTACTCGGATGTCATCCCTCAGTTTTTCCGCCTGGGGAAGGATCTCAATCAGAGAGACACAATCGCAGTAAAGCGCACTGTAAGCGGTCTGGTAAAGCTTTTGTTCCCAGATGGCAAATACGCCAAGGACGATATCAAAAAGTGTCTGGAGTATGCCCTGGTGGGCCGTAGAAGGGTTAAAGAGCAATTGAAGAAGATTGGCGGCATGGAATTCTATGATGTTCATTTCAGCTACATAGACCTTGAGGATAATGAGGAGCATTTTGTAGGGGTACCGGAAAGCGGAGGCACATCACTGATGCCCGAGGGGGACCTACCACCTGGGACCGTCTATGCAATAGGAAAGAATACAGACTCAGGTCATAAAGGGCTTTTCCGCCTTGATATCCAGAAAATGCAGGGTAATGGCAAAATAAGTGATACCGGATTCGGCGGCGGCACTGCTATCAAAGAAGAGCTTAAAGAGGCTGTAAACTATGTTAGATCGAATCTCACCCGGATCACCCAGGCAGAGAAGTACAATGACTATGAATTCCACCTCAAAGCATCTGACCTCAACGGTATTGGCAATGTTAAAGGGTTAGAGCTCGCAATCTTCCTGTCGATCGTGTCAAGCATTGTTGAACGGCCTTTGCTATCCCAGCTCGCAATCCTTGGCTCAATGAGCATTGGAGGAGCGATAATCGGCTCTGAGAACCTTGGTGAATATCTCCAGGTAGCTGCTGACAGTGGAGCAAAGAAGGTACTGATACCAGCAGTGGATATGGCGCAACTTGGAAAGGTTCCTGCAGATCTTATTTCAAAATTTAGTTTGATCATATATTCAGATCCGGTGGACGCGGGGTTTAAGGCGATGGGGTTAAGCTAGCCACACAAGTGCTATATTTCAAATATTTATATGAAATACAATGAGTAAAAACAAGATAAATTTACCAACATCAAGTGGTTATGGTGATCATGCACCACAGTCAGAAATCTTTGCTGTTTTCAGAAAGGGAAGCTTTATTGACAAGGTGACTAATTTGCCAGTGGAATTAAAAGAAGATGCTTTGGTTAGGATAATTGTTCCTAACTATTCCATTTTGGCGAAAGATTTTGAACAGCATTTAATGCGAAGGAAACAACTTGCTTTTAAGAAAAACGAAACATTTTACTTTAACCTTCATGACTCGGGATACAAGTTTTACGTGAAAAATCTTCAGGATATTTTCGCCACAAAACATGGAAATAAGAATACTCGGTTTTCATTTACAAAATGTTCTGTTTATAAAGCTGAATACAATAACAAACCGTTCACTGAGTTTGTCCCCTTTGAAGCTCCCAGTTTTAATCAGGCATATATTAGAGTATCGGAAAGGTATAAACTGGGTAGTGGAGCTCATGTTTGTAATGTGTATACAACTTTTTATCATAGCGATAAGGGTATGATTGATTACATACGCGAAGCGATTATATGATTTTGTACCACACAAAACATTACTTATGAAGTCATTGTATAAAAATCACTTAGTGAAATTATATCACCATATTTATATGGTTCAAAAGATTTAATAACTTTCAGCGTATCTTTTTCCCATGCATAACAGGGAAAGTTCCACTCTTTTAAGAGCCCGTGAAGTTGCTTTGGATCGCTTGTGCCCATGTCTATGGATAAACTTGATGTAGGATTCAAATCTATAAACCAACCACATATCTCATAGTCAGATAAACCAATTTCATTGTGTTGATCCGAGGGCCTCTTAAGTATTGACTGTTCAAAATTATCAGGACCCAAACCAATATTGAGATAGTGATTTAATTGCTCGGGAAACTCAGACGGTTTTTGAGATCCAGCATCCCTCTGGACACGCATACAATACTTCGATTGGCTTAACAATCATACCAAATGAGCTCCAATAGTTTGATTTTCCTCCTCTACCTTTTATATCTGAATATCCTATCGTCGAGCACCGTATCTGCTCTTTTGATTCAAGGCTGTGTATTACTTTGGACAAATCGAATTCGTCATGATCCATTGATGTGGATTTAGTTATTCCATGCACAAGAATGACAGAATTCCGTGCTAAAACGTCAACTAAAATGGAAGTGTTTTTCATTATTGATTACATATGTTTTCGTATGCTAAAAATAATTCTTTGTTGTTGTCTTTTTTCGTAAATATTCTTCCACTTCGGTCTCTATTTCCAAGACAGCTTTCTTCTTTCAGCCTTAAGGTATTCGATCAACTCTAGCCTAGAGAAGTAGCAGCGACCAGATCGCTTCATGACAGGCAACTCCTCTTAGAGATATGGCCATAGACAGTAGCTACAGATAAATGTAGAAAAGCAGCTGCTTCCCTTGACGGTCATTATGTCGTCAGAAACTGGATTTGATTGCCAGTAATCTGGTTTAGTAGCTGTTCAATATCTAACAACTTTTTCTCGATCCTGTGAACTGCCTCCGGCAGTTCGATCAAATGACAATTCTTTCATCATTAATTATATTGTTTGGCTTAATTCATGCTCAAGATAGTGCTGGTTTTACGTCATCTTCAAATGTTAGCTGCCCCCAGCTCCGGGTCATGTCAGCACAGTCACGGCCGAAGCAAATTTGCATGATGCCACAGCTTTTGCCTTAAATACAGCTTTGGCTCCCATGGGAGGAGAGCAGTAGTCCATTTTGTTCTCTCATTATGCAACGGCCGAGTCAGAATGAAAACCACCTTGCGCCACCCGACTTTTGTAGCAGTAATAGTATATTGAAGAATAGCGAGAAGATCTCACATATATATGGCTATACCGGCTAAACTGGCCACCCTATCCTCCGAAATCCCCCAAAATGCCGCTCCGGAGTATATCCTCACATCTCGGCAAATACAATTTTTTCTACGTAAGCTCCTTTCCTGCCTTTTCAAACAACACGATGTTACCAAAGAACCTCTATGCTGTTCGGGATGGCATACCAGCATGGTTGCCACTTCCTAGCCTTGTGACCTGGGAGATAACTGGCGGAAGGTCAATATAGGTCTAAGCCGAATAATGGAATAGGAAGGATCCTCGAAAGAATCCTCCCACCCGAAGTAGTTCTAGTTCCTTTTATCCAAGTTCCGTAAATAGCTTACCCTTTAGCTGGTCAGCATAAAGGATATTGAACTCATCGCCTAGCGCTATTATGGCGTCTAAAACCTCTTCAGGAATTTTACCGGAGTCTGGCTGGGTTCCTGTCTTTGCTTCAATATAATACATAAGCAACTGCTCAATACTGAGATTTTTGAGAACTCCTAAGAATTCATCGAGGGCATTTGGTTTGTTCTTTTTCATGTTTTTGGATTTTAGTGATTATATAAATGAAATTTATTCCTTATACTTCATCATACAGGATTTTTTTCATGTAGGTACCTATACTAACCTTCTGGAATAGCGAATGATTGCCAAAGAACCTTTGTGCAGTACGTGCGGGCATCCCGGACCCAGTTGCAATTTCCTTGCCCTGGCTCCAGCCGAAGATTAGTGGAAGGCCATCATAGACTTTCCGTTGCAGTATTGAAAGGATTGGAAGTCGTTTTTTGTCCTTCTTCTCCCGATACCAGTGACTCCTCTCCATTTTCTCCACTAGCAGGGTGAACTCATCAAGTGTATAGAACCCCTCCTTTAGAATGCGCCCACATGACTTCCATACATCGACACCTTGCTCATAGCGTATACTCAATTCTCCGGACCTACTATAGATGCCAGCCCCTTTTTGAATGACCAGATTGTACTCTCCGCCCTTATCGCAAGGGGTAGAAAAACAATGCGTATCCGACATCGCAGTTACGGCGCGCCGGTTAAAGCCCAGGGCTTCTAAGCGGAGTGTTATTTCGTCCTTCGGCAATTGCATGGCCACCTCATTAGCCTCTTCGATCTTTAGCAATCGTCTGTATTCATCGGGCATTTGGTTTTCCAGATACTGCCGGAATCTATCGTTCGTTTCCATATTTATATGAATTTTGTTGTTGTGATGCATAAATTCTGTCATAATCTGCGTATTACACATTCTTTTCTATCAGGGGCACCTTCAATTCAATTGCTCTATTGTTCCTGTTAGTAAGTTGCATTTCCGGTTTGTGCTCTACATCTTTCCGATTGCCATACTACCTTCTATAAGTTGCGCAGTGTAACTCCTGTAACATGTGTAACGGGATGTAACACGTTGTTACAATGTTACATTACGTTACAGCCACTAATTTTCAGGAATGGTTTTGCCATGTTTCTCTAATTTCCTTTTTACCGTAGTATGCGAAATGTTGAGTTCCTTCCCAATCTCTCTTAGGCTTTTCCCTTTGCTTGCCATGTCCAAGATCACTTTGTCCGCTGTTGATTTCTGCTCTTCCGTCATCTGTTTAAGATGTCTTGCTTCTGAACCGAAACCAATAAACTCAAACTGCAGAAAACTATTGGACTTGGTGATTTGACAAACGCAAACATTTTCACTGTCGTACATTATCTCGGTGTTCCGTGCCTTAATTTGTTTTAGGTATCGAAGTTTGCTATCAGTATTGCTTTCGCCTATGGCAAATGAGCTGTCACAAAAGTTCATGAGCATACTGCTACCTTGTAAATCATTCTTCGACAATGGTTTGAAAAGATCTCGCTTAGGTGTGTGCGCCAGAATTAACAAGGACAGCCCGTACTTGGTCTTCAATGCCTTTAACAGTTTCATCAATGGTAAAGCATCCTTTGCTTTTTCGGTTTCAGTCCTTAGATAAGTAAGGTTATCAATTATCAGAATCTTCACTCCCTTTTCTATAATCAGACGCTCAATAGAAAGCGTTAGGTAGTCCTCAAATGGTATTTTCTCCGGTTAATTCTGCTTCTGGATTAATTTCTACGCGAATAAGATTATCATCAAAGTGATAGTGATAGGTGTAGCCTTCTGAGTAACGGTTTTCAAATTGCTTGTCACTCAATTCAAAATCAAAATATAGGACCACTTGCTTTTGAGTTTCCAATTTGAATCCTACAATGGCGATGCCTTTGCTTATGCTATTAGAAATCTGAACAGCAAGCAAGGATTTTCCCAAATTAGAACTTGCGAATAGAATGCATATCTCCCCCTCATGCCAGAATTCACTAAATAGCATTTGGGGTATTGGCCTACGGCTTGCTTCCTCAATCCATTCGTTAGCGGGTTGAGCTTTGAATAACCCTACGAGGTTACCGGAAGCATCAACTGACATTATGTGCTTTGTTATTGTAGTAAGAGAAGCCTTTCCATGGGTCAGTACCGCTGCTGGCACCTTAGCCGAATTTGCAGACTTTCCAAATTCATGTGATTGGTTTCTGTACACACTTTGAATCGTTGCACGCATTTCCTTTTCCGGCAAGTCGAAATTAAGGAATACCAATTCGGAGGTCGATTCTTGTGGAATCCCTGCCCTGTTGCAATTTGAAACAAGCAAATGGATGTAATTATTCCTATTATGTTCTTCATACTGGGATATTTTATTGGTGAATTCAATTTGCTGCTGAAACAACATGGCTACATTAAGGTCGGGTTCAGTTAAGCTATCCAAAGTTTCAATCGTAGTTGTAAGCTTCGGAGATCCTTCCTGAATGATCACTTTGAATTTTTCATTATTAAGATTCTTATACAGGTTTGGGTCATAGCTCATATAGCATAGCCTTCCTTTATCTTTGCATCTGGGGTCCGATTTCATTCCCAGTAGTTCTTCATAATAGGCGCTAACTTGTTGATAAGCGATACTATGATTTTCAGCATCAGAATCAACTTCAACAAAAATCTTTATTCCACACCCCCTCGCGCTAATAAAGCACGCAACTGTATAAGGCGAGGCTTTAGCCTTCTCAACTAAATTATCCAATTGGTCTGGTTCCACATTGTCAAAGTCTAAGTGAACATGGGAATTATACATTTTAAGAAATTCCGGCAGTCGTCGTTCACTAAATGTTGCTGATGTAGAAAAGGACTTCAGTTTATATTTCAGTGCCTCAGCTTCTTCTTTCTTGTTTTGGGACATTAAAGTCCTGATTTTCCCTATCGGCTCCTTATACACCCCTGTTTGAATGTCCTTTAAGATGAGTATCAGAGATCGTTCCTCCCTGGGAATAGTCTTATTATAATGAAATATGCTACACGTTGCCATTTGAATGTTGAGTGTTAGTAGTCACTATCCCACAATGGCAGGCAATACCTGGCCACTTGCAATCATGACAATCATTGCAATTGCAGAATAAGTAGACTTGGATTAAAGAATAGGCGGGCATCGTATGACCTGCCAGAGATTACGTAAGCGTTGTTCGACCTTGGGTTATGGACCTTTCTTGTTTTCCATACAGTTCATTCAATTTTTTGAAGAATTTTTTGTAGGAGTCACTTTCTCCTTCACTGGCGGTATAGATATCGAATCGAAAAAATGATGGGGTCGCTTTTTCTTGTCTTTCTGTATCTTCCTTAACAATAGTTGTGAGATAGCTTCACGGGCGGGCCACAATTCATCTGAACGATCAGCAAATTCCTGGGTATCCTGGTAGGACAGTTGATCAACCGGTATACTGCACCACAGTCTTCGCCGGAATATACCGGGTGCTAACTCTTCCCTCTCGATTTCTATGATTCGTGTTTTCATTGCTTCACCTCCTGGATTAGGTTTTCGATCTGGCTACGCTTATAATACCGCTTGCCTCCAATGGCGTAAGTTTTCAAACTACCCTTACGCTCATGCTTCCATAAAGTAGATGAAGCAAAGAGTTTGCCTCGGACTGCTGATTTAGGAATGTATTCCTCTAAGGGGACTGGATCTTTGTTTGGTGATGTAAGAGGAATTATCTTTTCCAGTCTTTCATCAACCACTCGGCCGATTACTTCCAGTAGTTTCGCCTCATCCGCAATAAGGAATGTAGGGGTGTTTTTGCTTTCATTTTGATTATTCATAGTGCGAAGCTCTGGCATACGAACAGTCTCGTAAAACCGACTTCCACCTTAGCAATCATTGAGGGACAAAATAGAGCAGCTACGAACACAACTAGACTGATTTTCAGTTAGTTGGCCATCAAATATTTTGTAAGCTACAAAGCATCAGGATAGTGCACCTGGATATAAGGTTTGATTAATTTCGCCACATCGTCCGGAATTACAGCAGTGCGATTCTGCTCTTGGTACTTGAAAGTATCATAATTCAAATGCGGACAGTGCTCCTTAAAAAAGGCTTTCATGAATTCTTGCGGATATTTTCCTCTAATGGTACGATATATCCAATAATAATGAAGTTCCTCAAACCTTTCTGGAGCGACATTTAGAGTTAAAATAAAACTTTCTGCGGATGGGTACCATTGCCTAACAAAAGGTGTTACATCATCAATGAGAGTAGAGTCTATATACTTTTTGCGGACAACTTCAAATTCCCCCTGTTCATTATAAGTCTCAACCTTTGCATATAGCACACTCGAATATGACTTATAAAAAGAATCTGCTTTAACACCTATAGCATCAAGATTCCGTTCCTTATAATACTGATTGTATTTATCCTTTAGTTTAGGAAAGCGATCATCAGGGAAGCATCCTGCTATGATTGCAATGTGGCAAATCAGCAAGTGATGCTTTACACTCAATCCGTCCTTATCTACCTTCGCATTTGTGACCCATGGCCTTGGGGTATCGTCAATGAAATTATTAGAATCACTGTAAAAAGCCTCATCACTATCATTAGGAATGAAGGCTTCCTCATCCGTTAACAAATTATCGGGCACTTGCTTTTCCTTTCTCTTCTTTGCCATAATATCCATCTATTGTTATCTCATTTGAGCCACCATCAAATCATAAGCATCGGCAGCAGTGTCATTACTCGTTTTGCCAATATATTTGAGCAGCATTTGTTCTGTACTGTGGCCAGTAATGTTTTTTAGGATAGCAGTTGAAACCTTCCCATAATAGTTTGTTGCAAAACTGCGGCGTCCAACATGCGAGCTGATAAGCTCATACTTGGGATATTCACCTTCTTTGTATTGATTGTCAACTCGCTTCTTGACCCGAATTATGGTATCTATCTTTGCCCTTTGGCATACTTCCTTCGCATATTCATTGAATTTTTGGTCACTAATGGCGCGTGGAAAATTGCCTTGTCTCTTTCTAAGTATTTCATCCACCTCTGGTAACAATGGAATAGTCACCGGTGCCCCTGTTTTCTTCTGGGTGAGCTCGATAAAACTCCTGCTCTGATCCCTGCGAATCATCGAAGGTTTCATACGCATGAAATCCGAAACTCGTTGGCCAGTTGAACAAGCCACCAATAACCAATCTCTTACGTTGTCTAAATAGTCAGGTAGGTCAGACAGATCCCGCACCAGGTCGATTTCTCTTGGCTCCAGGTATATCATTGGGTTTTTGTCCTTGCCAACCTTTACATGCAAACTAGCGAATTGAGGATGAAGTTGAAAGCCATTTCCTGCAGCATGACGGCAAACCGTACGAATCCATTTAAAGTCACGCATAATTGTACCATGTGCATACCCTTTAGCCTTATGCCAAGCAATAAAGGCACTCAAATAGGTCTCATTGACTTCATCAATCCGATGCGTCTTTCCAGCCTTAATATCTATGGCTTGCAGACGAGTATACAGAGATGCAAGTTTGATTTGCTTTACAGCGCTATCCTCATGTTTTTTTAATTCAGTGTAGTACTGCCAATACCCTGTGAGTGTCTCCTGCTGAGTGGGCACAGGATAGTAGTATTCGTGGATGGATTGTTTGAGCCAGGATCCATCAATTTGAGAAAGTGTGTGGTTTTGTGTGTGGAATTGATTGAGTACATGCTTACGAAGAAGGATTGATTCGGAGTCGATTTTGGTTTTCAGGTTGACTTTGTCAACATCACGAAAGGTCTTGCCCTCCGAATATGCAGTCCAGAAGTCCTTATCTACTTCGATGGGGATGCGGCAGTAGCAGGAGATCCTTTTGCCTTCTAAGTTGAATGTAAGGCGAGCCTCAATATTAGCTCGTTGCTTAGGAGAATTGTAAGAAAAGGTCAGGGAAGCCATTGTGCGAGGATTTGATCTACTCAAAGATAATCAAACCAACCAATTCCACACAAAATCCACACATACTTGGGACATAAACGAATAGGGACGAACAATTTTAAACTAAATATTCCAATTTATCAATGATTTACAGCGATTTATATATTATGTTGTTCGCTAATGTTCGTAATTGTTTCCATAGTTGTGGAGCTGGGGGGAATTGAACCCCCGTCCAGATAAAGCTCACATCAGTTTTCTACATGCTTATTTGCAGATCTGGATTTAAGATGGTTTCAGGTACTGCAACAACGCGATCCCATCCGATTCCCTTTGATTGTCGGCCTTGGGTCAGGACATCCCCTTGGCTTAGTCTGCATTTTATGGTGTGCGTCAGATTTTGTAGCAGAAATCAAACCGTAGCACAAAGGCAAGCTAACTACCTAGAATTAGGCTGCCATAGCGAAAGAACGATCGCCGATTGTTGGTCGATAATCATTTGGTAACGGGGTGAACTATCATTCCCCGGCATGCTTACTGACACGATACATTTACTGTCGATTCCTGTCAGCCCCGTAGTTTCAAAGATCTAATCCCCTATAACAAGGGACGCAAAGGTAAAGTTTCCCGGCATATGGGCCCACCTGCGGTGGAACCATATGCCGGTGACGGAATTTTCTCAGGGGTTCGGCTGCGCCTCACCCCTGAAACCCCATGACCAATTGATTCTGATGGGCGAGATAGCCTTTCTATTGAATCCGCTGACCTGTCAGTATTCTATGATTCAGTTGCGCTTCACCCCTGAAACCCCTGACTAAAAGGCTTCTATGGATGCAGGAGCAAGTGGCAACGCATTCCTGCCTCTTTCGCCTCTTTAGCCTCTTTCGCCCTTTGCCCCTTCCTTCCCTTGCTCCTTTGCTCCTTTGTCCTTCCTCCCTTGCTCCCTTCCTCCCTTCCTCCCTTGCTCCCTTCCTCCCTTCCTCCTCCGCAATGCCTGCTTGGCTCCTTCTTCTGCCCCTGCTACTTGCCCCCTGCCCCTTCGCCTTAGCCTTTTTTGTACCTTGCAGCCCAAAGCAACCTAACCAAACCTATGAATGACGCTGTCCGGAGTCAATTCCCCTCCCTTAAACGGATAGTCAATGGCAGGCCTGTAGTCCACCTGGATGGACCAGCCGGAACCCAGGTACCCCAATCCGTGATTGATGCCATGATGCATGTCTATAGCCATAGTAATGCAAATACCCACGGCCAGTTTGTCACCTCTCAAGAGACTGACCAGCTCATCGAACATACCCGCAACCAGGTTGCTGCCCTGCTGGGCGCCGAAGGTGGACATACCATTTCCTTTGGGGCAAATATGACCAGCCTCAACTTTGTGCTGGCCAACGCTATCACCAAATCATTACAACCCGGTGATGAAATCCTGATCACCCAGTTGGATCACGAAGCCAACCGAGGCCCCTGGCTCAACCAGCGCAGGCATGGTATCGTGGTGCGTGAGGTCCTATTGGAAGAAGATGGTAGCCTTGACTACGCAGACCTCGAAAAAAAGATCAGCGAAAAGACCAGGGTCATTGCCATCGGACTGGCATCAAATATTTTTGGCACCGTCAATGAAATAGACCGCGTCAGGCAACTCGCTTATGAAGTTGGCGCCTTACTGGTAGTTGATGGTGTACATTTTCTACCACACCTGCTGACAGATATCAGGGAAATTGATTGTGACTTTCTCCTCTGCTCTGCTTATAAGTTCTATGGCCCTCATGTAGGTATTTTATACTCACGCCCCGGCGCACTCGATCGCCTCGACACTGATCGCCTCAGGGTACAGACGCAAAACGCTCCTTATCGTATCGAGCGCGGCACACTCAATCACGCTGCACTTGCAGGCGTATCGGCCGCTGTTGATTTTATCGCCTCCAATGGCGAGGGTTCCACGCTGCGTGAAAAAATCATCAGCGCTATGGGCCATATCCAAAAGTATGAACGCAGCCTCGCCCAACAACTTTATCTCGGTCTCAGGGACCTTGATGGTGTAGATATCTATGGCCCGCCACTCAAGGAAACACAACGCGCCCCGACGATCTCCTTTACCGTTGAAAACAAGCGCCCTGAAGATATCTGTCGATACCTCGCTGACCACTCAATCTGTGCCTGGGACGGAAACTTCTATGCCATTCGTGCTGTAGAAGCCATGGGCCTGATGGGGCAAGGCGGTGTAACCCGCATGGGTATTGCTGTATATAATACCCCGGAGGAGATCGATTATGTCATCGCTACTTTAAAGGGTTTACTCAACGCCTGACCTGCGCCTCACCCGGATTTATCTTGTTTCACGAACCTTGCAATCCCATTGCATTGTTATTCTGGAAACCCTAATTTTCAATTTAGATATCCTTCACCGGAACTAAATTGAAAGCAGATCACCTCTTCAACCCCACCTCAATCGCCCTCTCAATAGTCTCTGCATCATCAGGTGCGCCAACAAATTTTTGCCCGGTCATCTGCTCATACAGATGAATATACCGCTCACTGATCCGAGCTACGATCTCATCATCCATCTCAGGCATCTGCTGGCCATCTAAACCCTGGAAGCCCTTTGACATCAACCACTCGCGGACAAACTCCTTCGACAGATGCTCCTGCGGTTTACCTTGCTCCTGGTTCTGCTCATACTGGTCGGCATACCAGTACCGGCTGCTATCTGGTGTATGCACCTCATCAATGATATAGATTTGGTCACGGTACCAACCAAATTCATATTTGGTATCCACGAGGATAAGACCCCGTGCAGCCGCCATCTCTGTCCCTCGCTCAAAAAGTGCGCGCGTAATCTTGACCATCTCATTGTACACATTCCTGGGCACTAAGCCTTGTCCGACTATATCCTCTCCCGAGATATCTACATCATGCCCTTCTTCCGCCTTTGTGGCTGGCGTTATAATGGGCTTTGGAAATGCCTGGTTATCCTTCATCCCATCCGGCATCACCTCCCCACATAAGACACGCCTACCCGCATGATACTCACGGATCGCATGTCCCGCCAGGTAACCCCTGATCACCATCTCTATCCTGATTGGCTCACACAGCACTCCGATCGTTACATTGGGATGTGGCATCGACATCTTCCAGTTCGGAACGATATCCTTAGTCGCATCGAGGAAGTAAGCCGCCAACTGATTCAATACTTGTCCCTTGTAAGGGATAGGCCTCGGCAGGATGTGGTCAAAGGCCGATATCCGGTCTGTAGCCACCGCCACCATGATATCATCGACATAGTAGACATCCCTGACTTTACCACGATAAAAGCCGGTCTGGCCCGACAGGGAGAAATTGGTTGCGGAGATTGGCATAACTTTTGGTCGATTCTGTTGTTAGAGATGATATCAGGACGCAAATTTGAACCTTGCTCTTGATATATTGAAGTAAACCCCCATATATTTGTCAGGATTTATGAAAAATATGCTTAGTCACTACTCTTGCACATGTTGTTGCTGCGCTCAACCTCCGGGTTGAACTGGGAGTGTACTATAGCTACTATAACATACACAGAGCCTTTCAGTTCGTCCGGATTGAAAGGCTTTTTTCTTTTTAGCCATGACCTTAACCCAATGACAACAACAACTCAAATAGCACCAAAAATCGTAGCCAATCTGCCACAGGTAGGGAGCACCCCCCTATTGCTGATCAATAGCCTTAGTACTGACCGCGTGAGGATCTGGGCCAAAGCCGAATGGCAACAACCCGGCGGTAGTGTAAAAGCCCGCGCCGCTCACGCAATCATCACCAATGCTATCAGGTCAGGCAAATTACATAAGCAAAACACATTGCTGGATGCCTCAAGCGGAAATACAGCAATCGCTTATGCCACCCTGCTCAGGCACATCGGCTGGAAACCTACTATCTGCCTGCCCTCCAATGCTTCTGCCGAACGCAAGAACATACTCAGGGCCCTTGGAGCAGAACTCATTCTAACCTCTCCACTCGAAGGTACAGATGGCGCTCAAGAGGTAGCCAGAACCCTGCACGCAGCTCATCCTGAACAATATTACTATGCAGATCAATATTCAAATGATGCCAATTGGCAAGCCCATTACCTGACCACTGCAGAAGAGATATGGACACAGACCAAAGGCCAGATCACCCATTTCGTCGCAGGCCTTGGTACTACAGGCACTTTTGTTGGCACAGGAAGAAGACTGAAAGAATTAGGCCACATAGAGCTTGTCTCCCTTCAGCCTGATCATCCATTCCATCCACTCGAAGGGTGGAAGCACCTGGCCACAGCACACCGGCCCGGAATATATGATGACACCGTTGCGGACAAATCACTGATCATCGATTCATCCGCAGTGTTTGATATGATCAGATTCATCTCAGCCCATGAGGGATTATATATTTCCCCCTCAGGTGCCGCCAACTTGCTGGGTGCAAAAGAAGTGGCCTCTGGCATCAAGGACGGTGATATAGTAACCACGCTTGCAGATACATTAGACAGGTATACAGAAATCAAAAAAGAAATATTCGGCATATGAGCACATCAATAGACAAGGACATCCTCTCTGGTATCGAGGCCCATCTCGAATCAGCATACCCCAATGAAGCATGCGGATTTCTACTGGGCACACAGGTCCAGAAGAAAAGGGACATCACCCACCTGATCAAAGTGGACAATCAATCATCTGAAAATCAACGCAGACGCTTCGTGATTGATCCATTAGACTATCTCAAGGCTGAAAGATTTGCCACGAAAGAAGGCTTGACACTCTTGGGCATATACCATTCCCATCCGGATCACCCCGCGATTCCATCTGTGCACGATCTCGAATTCGCACAACCTTTTTTCTCTTACTTTATTCATACCATCTCAGAAGGAAAAATGACGGACACAAGATCATACAGATTGCTGGATGGCAAATTCATAGAAGAAAAATTCACAAGCAATCAATACCCACTCCCATCTCACAATTCCCAACTCACGCCTCACGACTGACGACTCACGAAACCCCACTCACAACTCACAACTCACATTTTTCACTTTTCACTTTTCGTTTATGATAACCATATTCATCCCCACCCCACTCCGTCGCTTCGCTGCCGAACAGGCTAAAGTAAGCGTCAACGCTAAAAACGTAGCGGAAGCCATCAAGTCATTGACCTCCATTCACCCATCATTAACTCCTTACATTTATGATGAAGGCGAGCTCATCCGCAAGCATGTCAGGATCTATCTCGGCGAGGACGACATCCGGGAAAAGGAAGGCATCAACACCCTTCTCAAGGAAGGCGATGAGCTGAGTATTATTCCGGCCATTGCAGGCGGAACACATTAAACCAGTCAACTGACATGAGACAAACACTTGAAGAAATAAAGTTCAGCAAGGAAGAACTGGAACGCTATAGCCGTCACCTGATCATCCCTGAATTTAATATCGAAGGGCAGAAAAAACTGAAGCACGCCCGCGTGCTCGTAGTAGGCACCGGCGGGCTCGGCGCCCCATTGCTCCTGTACCTCACTGCAGCCGGCGTGGGCACAATCGGAATTGTCGATTTTGACGTCGTGGATTACAGCAATCTGCAAAGACAGGTTCTCTTCACTACACATGATGTCGGACGGCCAAAGGTGGAAGCCGCACAGGAGCGATTATCTGCACTCAACCCTCATGTCAGGTTTGAAGTTTTTAATACCAGGTTGGACAGTACCAATGCACTTGAGATTATCTCCCAATTTGACGTAGTGGCAGATGGAACCGACAATTTCCCTACACGCTACCTTGTCAATGACGCATGCGTACTGGCAGGCAAGGTAAATGTATTTGCATCCATCTTCCGCTTCGAAGGCCAGGTCAGTGTATTCAACTATCGCTATCCGGATGGCAGCCGCGGCCCCAATTACCGGGACCTCTTTCCCACTCCCCCACCACCCGGATTAGTGCCAAGTTGCGCTGAAGGTGGAGTCATCGGTGTCCTTCCCGGTATCCTCGGCAGCCTTCAGGCCAATGAAGTCATCAAGGTGATTACAGGGGTCGGAGAGCCGTTGGCTGGCAGGTTCTTCCAGTTTGATGCAGCCGAATTTAAAACCAGGATATTTAAAATCACCAGGGATCCGGAAAATCCATTGACCGGATCAAACCCAACCCAAACAGAATTGATTGACTACGAATTTTTCTGCGGCATTAACTTAAACCACAATACGATGAGTAACCAAGTTTCAAACGGCCAACTGTCCGTAACAGATTTGCATGAATGGATCAAATCAGGCAAGGACTTCCAATTGATCGATGTGCGCGAACCATATGAATATGAAATCGCCAACCTTGGAGCTATACTCATCCCCAAAGGCGAAATACTCAGGCACCTGGACGAAATCGATCGCACCAGAGATGTTGTCATACATTGTCGCTCAGGAAAACGAAGCCAGGATGTGATAGACCTGTTAAAACAGGAAGAGGGCTATAATAACCTCTACAACCTCAAGGGCGGCATCCTCGCCTGGGCCGATGAAATAGATCCATCAATGGCCAAATACTAATCAGCTATCAGCTAAAAAAAATAATTTCCTGTTGATTGTGCATGCTTTCTGGACAAAATGAGGAAAAACAGTGCATATTCAATTATTAGATGAAAGCTGGTAGCTGGTAGCCCGAATTACTTAATACCGTAACTTTGTAATAACTGTAGAATACGAATATCATTAACCATTATAAAACACTAAAAACATGTCAATCAGATTAGGCGATATCGCGCCAAACTTCCAGGCAGAAACGAATGAAGGCCATATAGATTTCTATGAATTCCTCGGCAATTCATGGGGATTGCTTTTTTCACATCCGGCTGATTTTACACCGGTCTGTACTACTGAGCTGGGGCAAACATCCAAACTCAAGAATGAATTTGAAAAGCGAAATGTGAAAGTGCTTGCGCTCAGTGTGGATGGTGCCGCTTCACATAACATCTGGATCAAGGATATCAACGAGACGCAACATACTACTGTCAACTTTCCAATCATTGCGGATGAAGACAAGAAAGTGGCCATGCTCTACGATATGATCCATCCAAATGCCACCGAAAAGACAACTGTGCGCAGTGTATTCATCATCGGCCCGGACAAAAAGGTTAAACTCACATTGACCTACCCGGCCAGTACCGGCAGAAATTTTACTGAAATCCTGCGGGTGATTGATTCACTTCAACTGACTGCCCATTATAGCGTAGCCACTCCGGCCAATTGGGTACAAGGCGAAGATGTGGTCATCATTCCTTCCATACCGGATGCAGATATTCCTGCTAAATTTCCAAAGGGAGCAACCTACATCAAACCTTACCTGAGGATGACACCTCAGCCTGACAAGCAATAATAAAAAAGGGTGACTTCATGGTCACCCTTTTTTATTTTTAACTGCAGACTGAGGACTGCTAATTGAAGACTTATATATTCTTCATCATATTGCGATGCAACAAGATGTCTTTTAATTCATGAAGGACTTTATATTCATTTGGCATCACTTTTTTAAATGCCTCCTTGATCGCAAAGTAGGTTCCCTTTTCAAGTTCAGGCACCACCTTATCAATCTTTGAAGTGACCAGCTTGATATCTTCCTTGATCAGTTTACGGATGGAAGGAATGTCGTGCCAGTCACCTTCAATTGCGCAGGTGATGCTGGTCGTACCATCAGGGTTTTCGTCAGTCTCGAGGGCTATGAAGCGATCTCCGACTTCAAGATCCTTGACGGGATATTTGGCTATATCAGAAAAAGGGATTCGCCAGTTTTCTTCCTCCAGGCCGGTATTGACCAGGAATATCTCCAGTCCCTTTTCATGAAACCGGTACACCACTACCCTCACTGAATCAAATACGTTCATACGCTGCTGCTCTGTTGAAAGTGCTAAATGTACGTTACGGAAACGGTTATTTCTTCTTTTTGTTCGCCAGCATCCTTGTGATCAACTCATATAGCCCTAAGGCAAGGAAAATCCGTTCTTCTTCATCACTGAGCTGGGTCATCAGGAAAAAGGCCCGTTGTACTTCAGAATGCGGACGGTTGGGATTAAAGAGATGCCCTGCTTCTCTGTCCAGTACCATGACGGACATCAGGTC
Organism: Candidatus Opimibacter iunctus; assembly: GCA_016716665.1. Classification (GTDB taxonomy): domain Bacteria; phylum Bacteroidota; class Bacteroidia; order Chitinophagales; family Saprospiraceae; genus Opimibacter; species Opimibacter iunctus. The sequence continues at coordinate 399,563 of JADJVH010000001.1, forward strand.
ACTGGAATAGGGCTTTACCCTGCCCAATGCACTCCTTGATTTCAACCCATGCATGATCCCATCCTGGTCAATAATAGCCACCTGGGTACCGTTGAGAAACACATCTATGTCTCGCTTTTTTATCCTGTAGACCAGCTCAAATTCCCTGGTCCTGCAATATAACAGCGCTTCACGGGTCCCCTTGACATAATCCATATAGGCAAAGGTGACCATGGGCTCTACGTAGATAGACAATAAGGATCCGACGAGCATTCTGTCCATGCCCCGCTTATGGGACTTGACTTCCATCTTGAGCGCCATCAACTCCAGTTCTTTTTCCTTCTCCCACGGAATGATCTGATCAGCGACCGGCTTGGTGAGCTGTCGCATGATCGCCAGATCCTTGTTTATCCTTGTGGTACCGGGGGGTATACCTAGCAATGCCCTGAGAAGGTCCTCTATCATAATTACAGCCGAAAGTTACCGCAATTTTAAAAACAGGGTATGCCCCGCGCCTCAATGAGGGGTTGGAAATAGTTAAATAACCTGAATCAGATGGATTCCTGACAAAATGCTACCCCATGAGGTTAATCCTACATATAGGATCGCATGCCGGTATTACGCTTCATGGTCTTACGCAATCTACGGATGGCGCGCTCTTTGATTTGCCTGACTCTTTCACGGGTCAACTCAAGCTGCTCCCCGATCTCATCAAGGGTTAAGGGTTTTTCTCCTTTCAGTCCAAAGTAAAAGGCCAATACCTCTGCCTCCCTGGGCGCTAGGGCACTCAGGCTATACATGATGTCAAGACGTAAGGATTCCTCCATAAGCTTGAGATCCGGCTGCATCTCATCATCGGTCTCAAGCATATCCAGCAAGGTAAAACTGTCTTCGTCACTGGAGACCGGTGCATCAAAGGAGACATGCCTGTTATTGCCCGGCATATTATTGATCACATCCCGGATAGAGACATTGAGCAAGTCAGCCAGTTCCTCATGTGTAGGGTCACGTTCAAACTCCTGTACAAACGATACATAAGCTTCGTTGAGCCTGTTATATGAAGTCGACTTATTATGGGGCATCCTCACAATCCTGGAATACTCAATGATCGCCTGCAGGATACTCTGCCGGATCCACCAGACTGCATAGGATATAAACTTGAATCCCTTGGTCTCGTCAAACCGCTTGGCCGCCTTCATCAGGCCCACATTTCCCTCATTGATCAGATCCCCTAGTGAAAGCCCCTGATTCTGGTATTGCTTGGCCACAGATACCACAAACCTGAGGTTGGCTTCAGTAAGCCGCTCCAGGGCTGCCTGATCCCCGTTTCTGGCGAGTGCTGCCAGCCTGGACTCCTCTTCAGGCAACAACATTTCTATTTTACCGATATCCTGGAGGTATTTTTCCAGTGCCAGACTCTCTCTGGCTGTGATTCGGTTTGCTATTTTTAGTTGACGCATGGCAGTTGCCGGTATTTTAAGGTTTCAGACATAAAAGGTACAACACAGGGTATCAAAAAGTTCATTGTTTTCATTCCTATTTCATTTTATTTGAATATATCACCTGCATTCGGGCACAAACCTGACGGCCTGACGTTAGTAGTGTATTGAAGGGGCCCATTTGTACCCAACTAAACGCATTTTTTCGACGTTTGGAGGTTAATAAATCCAAAATAGCATGAAAAGTTACATTTCATTAACGGTTTCCCTCCTGTTTGTATTGGTATCAGACAGGTGTGATCAGCGATCGGACGTAGGCCCTGATTGCAATGAAATCCATCTCAATAAAGCCTTTACCGCCAGAATAGGTGAAGACTGGTGTATACCGGAGACCGGATGGAAAATCAGTTTTGGCCCAATGATCGGGGATAGCCGCTGCAATGTGGCAGGGATTGAATGCATCTGGGCAGGGAGCTTCGTGATGGCAGCCTCCATTTCAAATGGAGAGATAACCCAGGACACCTTCGAAGCCGTGCATGGCTGGCAGGACACACTATACAGCGGCCCATACAAGATCTATCTCAACAAAGTCATTCCCGAAGTACGGGAATCCATGGATGCGCTTGACCCTTCAAAGTACTCCTTCGAAATGGTGATTGAATAAGCTTAGGGCAGAGTGCAGAGAGCATAGAGCAGCATAGAGCCCTTTTTGTTTATGCCCGATACCTTTTATTACTTTATTTGAGACTTTAACTTTTCCCTTCTATTTGGTTATTCGATATTGGTTATTCGATATTGACCAAAAGCACAATCTGTCTCCTGACAGTCTCTATGCACTATGCTCTATGCCCTATGCCGAGCTCCTGACAGTCCCTATGCTCTCTGCCCTATGCTCTCTGCCCCTTGCTCCTTGCCAAAAAAAAGGCTCCCATCAGGGAGCCCTTTAAAATTATCTTCTCGGTCCGCGATCACCACCGCCACCACCGCGACGGTCACCACCGCCTCCACGACGATCTCCACCTCCGCCGCGACGATCTCCGCCGCCGCCTCTGCGGTCACCACCTCTGTCTCCACGGTCACCAAAATTTGAACGCTCCTGGCGTTCTGGTGGCCCTTCTTCTCCATAACCATCCTCGTACTCACCTGCTTCGTTTTTCTTACGCTCAGGCTTTGGAAGCAATGATTTGCGTGACATCCGCATCTTGCCGGTCCGTTCTTCAACTTCAACCAACTGCACCTTTACCAGGTCACCTTCCTTGAATACATCCTCTACATTGTCGATGCGGGAATATGATATCTCGGAAACATGCAGCAAACCACTCTTACCCATGAAATCTACAAACACACCATAAGGCATGATGGTACGGACCACAGCATCAAACACATCCCCAACTTTAGGCACATAAGTGATAGCCATGATACGCTGCCTGGCAGCTTCCAGGGAGTCCTTGTTTGCACTGGCGATATTGACAATGCCCTTATCCCCATCTTCTTCAATATTGATGACCGTACCGGTAGATGCCTGGATCTCCTGGATAACTTTTCCTCCAGGGCCGATGACAGCTCCAATCTGGCTTTTCTCAATGATGATTTCAAGGATACGTGGTGCATGAGGCTTGAGGTCCTCTCTTGGTGCAGGAAGCACTGCTTCCATTTTGTCAAGGATATGCAACCTTCCATCACGGGCCTGTAAGAGTGCCTTTTCAAGCAACTCATAGCTCAGTCCGTCAACTTTTATATCCATCTGGCATCCAACGATACCAGCACGGGTGCCGGTGATCTTGAAATCCATATCGCCGAGTGCATCTTCATCACCAAGGATGTCAGATAACACTGCAGCACGTCCACCTTCACTGATCAGCCCCATGGCGATACCGGATACCGGTGCCTTGATCTGGATACCACCATCCATCAGTGCAAGAGATCCTGCACAGACAGTAGCCATGGAAGATGAACCATTTGATTCGAGGATATCAGAAACAATCCTCAAGGTATAAGGCTGGGCATCCGGAAATACTTTCCTCAATGAGCGGGCTGCTAAGTTTGCGTGCCCAACTTCACGACGACCAGGACCTCGCATTGGCTTTACCTCACCTGTAGAAAAGGGCGGGAAATTATAATGCAGGATAAATTTCTCATAACGGTAGTCCAATGCATTGTCAAGAAGCTGCTCATCATTCTTTGTACCAAGTGTTAAGCTGGTAAGCGATTGCGTTTCGCCTCTAGTAAATACTGCAGAGCCGTGCGTCGTAGGCAGGTAATCTACTTCAATCCAGATCGGCCTGACTTCGTTGGTGCTGCGTCCGTCAATCCGCTTTCCTGTGTCTATGACAAAATTGCGGATCACATCTTTCTTCAGCTTTTCATAATACATGTCAAGCAATGGTGCTTTTTCCTTCATGTACTCTTCCCCTTGCTCCTCTGTCAGCTTGGCTACCAGTTCTTTCTTGATTGCATCAAACTGTTCCTTACGAACTGATTTGTCAAGCGCACCTTTCGAAATGTCGAGGATCCGCTGACGGCTAAACTGATCAATAATCTTCTTGAGGTCATCATCACTCGGCGCTTCAGGAAGTACGCGCTTTTGCGTAGCCTTTACACCTACTTTTTGAGCCAGGTCCAATTGAGCCTGGCATTGCACTTTTATAGCATCATGTCCGATGCGAATGGCTTCGATCAGATCATGTTCTGAACACTCATTGGCTTCACCTTCCACCATCATGATGTCCTTGATCGTGGCCGCGATGATGATATCCATGTCTGCAGTAGCCAAAGCCTCACGGCCCGGGTTGACAACAAACTGGCCATCGATGCGCGCTACCCTCACTTCTGAGATCGGGCCGGCCCATGGAATATCAGAAACTGACAATGCAGTCGAAGCAGCAAGTGCTGCCAGGGCATCCGGCATGATATCCTTATCCGCAGAGATCAGGTTGATGACGATCTGCGTTTCATTCATATATCCGTCCGGGAACAACGGGCGCACGGCACGGTCCACCAGGCGGGAGATGAGGACTTCGTAATCAGATAGTTTGGATTCCCTGCGGAAGAAATTGCCCGGAACTCGTCCTACGGAAGCAAATTTTTCCTGGTAATCAACGGAAAGTGGAAAGAAAGGCTGGCCTTCTTTAGCTTCCTTGTTTGAAACCACGGTGGCCAGGAGCATTGTGTCTCCAAGGCGGATCATCGCTGACCCATGCGCCTGTGCGGCAAGCTTCCCGGTTTCCATGATCACTTCCCTGCCATCAGGCAACCGAAAGGTCTGGGTAATTGGAATCTGAACACCCATATAATTTTATTTTAATTTGTTATAATGTGATTTATAATGCATTAATAATGCCAGGTGGACATATTTGCAGGAGGATTACAGGTACGCGGAAACGACCGGAACAAACCAGGATCTAAGGCAAAAAACAACCTTGAATTGAGAATATCTTGATCTCCAGACAATGACAAATGCACCTGACTCTGCAACCAGAGCCTGTACATTATTTTCTGATACCCAACTTTTCGATGATTTCGCGATATCCCTGGATATCCTTCTTCTGTAGGTAATGCAGCAGGCGCTTGCGCTGACCAACCATGGTCAGTAGGGCGCGCTTACAGGAATTGTCCTTTTGATTGGACTGGAGGTGCTTTGACAACTCATTGATTCTGAGGGTCATCAAGGCAACTTGTGATTCAGTAGAACCGGTATTAGATGCGGAACCACCAAATTGAGTGAAGAGATCGTTCTTCTTTTGTGCTGTTAGATAAATCGGCATGTCATTTGACGCTTTAAAAATGACTAAATAATAGTTTTAGAATTTTTCGAGGCGCAAAGATATGGTTTTTACCAGGAAATACCCAGCGTTCCTACAATTTACTGTTCTCCAGCTTCTTGGCCATGTCCCACAGCACATCCATCTCACCTAATGTCATCTCTTTCAACGGCTTAGGGGCATTCTCTTCGATATACTCAAATCTGCGTTTAAATTTTTGGTTGACCCGTTCCAATGAGGTTTCGGGGTCGATCCCCTTGTATCGGGCGTAATTGATCAATGAAAAAAGGATGTCCCCAAACTCGTCTTCAAGTGCTGCCTTGGAAGCCTTCTGCTCGACGACCTCCTTAAATTCAGCGATCTCCTCTTCAACCTTATCCCATACCTGCTGGTCATTCTCCCACTCAAATCCCACCTGCCTCGTTTTGTCCTGCATCCGGAAGGCCTTGATCATCGCAGGCAACGAATCAGGCACTCCGGAGAGCACCGACTTTTTACCCTCACTCATTTTGATAGATTCCCAGTTACGCTTGACATCCTCTTCCCCATTGACTTTCGTCTCACCATAAATATGCGGATGCCGCCTGATCAGTTTTTCACAGATCTGCTCGGTAACGGTTCCAATATCAAACTGCCCCTGCTCTCTGCCGATACGCGCATAAAACACAATGTGCAACAACAGGTCCCCAAGCTCCTCCCCGATCCCCTTCCAATCCTCCTTGATGATCGCATCCGCCAGCTCATACGTCTCCTCTATCGTCAGGATGCGCAGGGAATGTATATCCTGCTTCTTATCCCACGGACACTGCTCCCGCAACTCATCCATTATCTTCAGCAATCTGCCAAAGGCCACAAGGCGCTGATCTTCCATCCTCTACTTTTTATATTGTAAATCTCCTAACCTATCAACGCATCAACTCATCAACCAATCAACCAATCAACCCATCAACCCATCAACCAATCAACCCATCAACCCATCAACCAATGAACCAATCAACTCATCAACCCATTAACCCATCAACCCTAATCCAGAAAATGTCCCATGAGATCACGTTTAACCCTCAGGTATTCTTCATTATCCTCATTAGGCTGGATCATCAAAGGCAACCTGTCTACAATCTCTATTCCTTCCCTGCTCAGGCCATTGACCTTTTCCGGATTGTTGGTGAGGAGTCTGATCCGGCTTATTCCCAAGTCTTTCAGGATCAGTGTTGCGATGTGATATTCCCTGCCGTCAGTTTCAAATCCCAGTTGATGATTTGCATCAATCGTATTAAAACCCTCATCCTGCAGGTTATAGGCCTTGAGTTTATTGATCAGCCCTATTCCCCTCCCCTCCTGGCGAAGGTAGATAAGTACCCCCTTCTCTCTTGAAATCACCCCAAAACTCTTGTGCAGCTGAGATCCGCAATCACACCGTTGAGAACCCAGTACATCACCGGTAAAACATTCAGAGTGAACTCTCACTGTCACTATACCCTTCGTATCCAGTCCGCCCGGATAAATGGCCAGGTGAGGCATTGGCTCACGATCATCGTCAGCGTAGGCGTCGATGTACCATAAACCATATGCGGTGGGAATACTCGAATGAACTTGCTTTTGCATGTATATATAACAAAGAAGAGCCGCAAAGGTAAAGGAAGAAGAAGAGAATTTAAGCACGACCTACTAATAGGAGACAGGACATAGCCTGTGGGCAGGACCAGCCAGCTTTATATTGCATATATCGACTAGCGTCCCTGTTGCAATAAAGCGGGTGAAAAAGGTTATTTCCTGGAGGTGCCTAATTTGACCAGGAAAACCAATCCACTGGTAATAAAAACGGTAAGGGTGACAAGTAAAATTAACATAGTTGTTGTCGAATGATCTTTTCGTTAACCGCGGCTAAGGTGAGGAATTTTTATATCTTATTATACCCTTTCTACGAAATTTTATTTCTTTCCATTTGACGGCTGGTGCACAATGGGTAAAGCATTTACTAGGTTTGTTATATGTAGCTTTATCCAAAATTTCGATTTAAAAATGAGATCACGTTTTACCACACTTTTCTTCTTTGCGTTCATTATACTCATTCCCTTCAGGTCAGTTTTCGCCCAGGCAGGCTCCGAGGCCATTTACAGGGACATCCGTAAGCTTGGCGTTCTGGCCAATGTGCTCTATGTCGCAGCTCACCCGGATGATGAAAACACCCGCCTGATCAGCTATCTCTCCAATCACCTGTCGGTCAATACCACCTATTTGTCCCTGACCAGGGGCGACGGTGGCCAGAACCTCATCGGTCCTGAGATAAGGGAGATGCTGGGCCTGATCCGCACCTACGAACTCCTTGGGGCAAGGTCGATTGATGGCGGCCATCAGCTTTTTACCAGGGCAAACGATTTTGGCTATTCAAAGACACCTGCCGAAACATTCAATATCTGGGACCGGCAAGCCGTGCTGAGCGATGTGGTATGGGCCATTCGCAACACCAAGCCCGATGTTATCATCAACAGGTTCAATACTGATACTTCACGTCCAAATCACGGACACCATACCGCCTCTGCCATATTATCTGCCGAAGCATTTGACTTGGCGGCCAACCGGACTTCTTTCCCTGAACAACTCAGCTATGTGGATCCCTGGCAGCCACAACGTATCTTCTGGAACACGAGTTGGTTTTTCTACGGATCACGCGAAGCATTTGACAAGGTGGACAAATCAAAGATGCTGGGTATCGATATCGGGGCTTTTGACCAGGTCACAGGTGAATCCAACAGCGAGATTGCAGGACGCAGCAGAAGTATGCACAAGAGCCAGGGGTTTGGTTCAGCCGAGACAAGGGGCGAGAGCCTGGACTATATAGATCTGCTCAAGGACGCAGGAGGCATGATCCCAAAATCACTCTTCGATGGAATTGATATCACATGGACACGCGTACCCGGAGGCGCACCCATCGGGCAAATGGTCAAAGATCTTGAAGAATCCTTCGATTTCAAATCTCCTTCGAAAAGCATTCCCAAACTGTTGGACATCCACCGGGCCATCGGGAACCTGCCGGATTCCTATTGGAAGAAAACCAAGCTCGCCGATTGTGAAAACCTGATCAAGGAATGCCTTGGTTTGTTTGTGGAAGTGCGTACTTCTAAATTCAAGGCAAGTCCTGGCACTACATTACCAGTGAGCCTGGAAGTTATCAATAGATCTGATGTGTCTGTAACATTGGTTTCAGTAAGCCCCTCATCCAACGATACAGTTTTCAATTTCTCCTCGCCTTTGGTATACAACCAAGGGCTCCTCAAAGAGTTTACCATACAGACTCCTGATAGATTGAGTATTCCCTACTGGCTGATCAAGCATCCGGAAGAAGGGATGTATATCGTCGATGATCAGCAACGCAGAGGCTTGCCTTCTGATCCGCCCTCCATCACGATGCAGATCAGGCTTGAGGTCAGTGGGGCCACCATCATCCTCCATACTCCGGTTGTCTACAAAGCAGTGGATCCAGCTGAAGGGGAAATCACTCGCCCCCTGTCCATAATCCCACCGGTCACTGTGGAATCGGATGATGAGGTTTTAGTCTTCGGGCACAAACAACCAAGGCAAATACGTCTCACGCTCACGGCAGCAATGGATAGTATTGAAGGCCAGTTACGATTAAGTACCTCCAAACCAGAATGGAAAATCTCGCCTCCAATGATCGAATGGTCCTTTGACAAAGCCGGCGAATCAAGAGTAGTAGAATGCACGGTGACCCCACCTGACAATACCACAAAAGCTGATCTCCTGCCGGAAATCATAGCAGGACAACAAAGTTATCATCACAAGATCACCACTATAGATTACGAACACCTCCCCTATATGTCAGTCGTCCGTGATGCTGTCGTGCACTTGCAGAGCATGGACATCAAAACAACCCAAAGACCCATAGCCTATATTCAAGGAGCAGGTGATGATGTACCGGCAGCATTGGAACAAATCGGCTACAAGGTCACTACGCTCGATGCAGCTTCTGTTACCGCCTCCTCGCTTGATGCATATCAGGTGGTCATCCTCGGTGTCAGGACATTCAACACCATAGACCAGATGGCCTACAAAAACAAAATCCTTTTTGATTGGGTCAAAGCAGGCGGAACGCTGATCGTCCAGTACAATGTCAACAGGGGCCTGGTGACTGAAGAAATCGCCCCATTCCCACTGACCCTTTCGAGAGACCGCATCACAGAAGAAAACAGTCCCGTGACTATCCTTGCACCTGAACATCCGGCTTTGCGCTATCCAAATAAAATCAACCAGGAAGATTTTTCAGGATGGGTCCAGGAAAGGGGTTTATACTTTCCAAACAAATGGGATGAGGCATTCACGCCTCTTCTGGAGATGAACGATACTAACGAAGCGCCCACCAAAGGAGCTCTGCTTGTAGCTCAATATGGTGAAGGTTATTATGTCTATAGCGGCCTGTCATGGTTCCGCCATCTCCCCGCAGGCAACCCCGGACCATATCGGATGCTCAGCAACCTGATCTCCCTCGGTTATAAAAATGGAAAATCATAAGTAAAGGCGAAGGCTGAGGCGAAGGACAACCTCACAACTCACAATTCACAACTCACAATTCACAACTCACAGATCACAGATCACGTATCACTAAATGAATAAGCCCATTCCCTGGAACAGGATTTACTTTCTCATCCTCCTGTACAATGCAATGCTGGTATTGATTTTCTTCCTGATCAGGTATTACTTGAATATCGACTGAGCATGAGTACACTGGATTGGATTGTGCTGATCAGCAGTACAGCGTTGATTGTCCTGTATGGGATCTGGAAAACCAGGAAGAACAAAAACATCGATGCTTATCTCCTTGGCGGACATACGACAAAGTGGTGGACGATAGGTCTTTCCGTGATGGCCACTCAGGCCAGTGCGATTACATTTCTCTCCACCCCTGGCCAGGCGTTTGATGACGGCCTCCGCTTTGTCCAGTTTTACTTTGGACTCCCCATTGCCATGGTGATCATCTGTATTGTCTTCATACCAAGATATGTTGGTATGAAAGTCTTTACAGTTTATGAATTTCTTGAACAGCGATTTGATCTCAAAACCCGGCTGCTTGCAGCTTTACTTTTCATGATCCAACGCGGCCTGGGGACAGGGATCACCATTTTCGCTCCGGCTATCATATTTTCCAGCATCCTGGGATGGAACCTCAACCTCACGATCATCATCATCGGTGTAGTGGTGACGATCTACACCACGATCGGTGGTACAAAAGCAGTAAGTGCCTCGCATGAACTGCAGATGGCCGTCATGATCGGTGGCATCATCACAGCCTTTATCATTACACTCAATGCACTTCCTCCAGGTGTAGGATTTGTGGATGCACTGCATATTGCTGGTGCCCATGGACGACTCAATGTGGTTGATTTCAGCCTTGACTGGGACAGCAGGTATACGTTCTGGTCCGGAATCACCGGAGGCACCTTTCTCGCTTTGGCCTATTTTGGAACAGACCAGTCACAGGCACAGCGGTATATTTCAGGCCAATCAGTTCGTGATGGCCGGCTCGGCCTGATGTTCAATGCTTTCTTCAAAATCCCCATGCAATTTTTCATCTTGCTTGCCGGGGTCATGGTGTTTGTCTTCTATCAATTCCAGGCATCACCACTGTTTTTCAATTCCCATGTCGAAAAAGAACTCATGGAAACCCCTGCTGGGCCTGCTTATGCAAACCTTCAAAAGGAATGGCAACTTGAACATGAGCTACGAAAATCTATCTATTCGCCAGTGCTTTCAGGAGCCAGTACCTTTCCTGAAAAAGTCAGCCTCGACAATAGTGTGGCAAAGGAAAAAGCCTTACGTGCTGAAGCAAAAGCACTGATTGAAAAAAACCTTCCGGAGGTCGAATCCAATGACAAGGACTATGTGTTTCTCCGTTTTATCCTGGATTATCTCCCGCATGGCTTCATAGGCCTCCTGATCACGTCCATCATTGCTGCAGGAATGTCGGCAAGTGCTTCCGGGCTCAATGCACTTGGAGCCACCTCCACCGTTGATTTCTATAAACGCATTGTGCGAAAGGATGCCAGTGACAGACACTATGTCTACGCATCAAGGGCCTTCACCGTAGTATGGGGACTCATAGCGATTGGGTTTGCCAGCATCGGCAGCCTGTTCGAAAATCTCATCCAGTTTGTCAATATCGTGGGATCGATCTTCTATGGAACTGTATTGGGTATTTTCCTCTCTGCTTTTTTCGTCCGCAACATGTCAGGCACAGCCGTCTTTATCGCCGCCCTGATCGCCCAGTCCATCGTCCTGATCTGCTTCTGGACCACATCCATAGGCTTCCTGTGGTATAATGTAATCGGATGCGGAGCTGTCATCTTATTCGGATTATTAATTGACTTGCTTATAAAACTCCCCGGCACAAAGCCCCTCCAACCCTAGATTCACAATTCACAATTCATAAAAAAAAGTAAAGGCCCGGAATACCATTCCGGGCCTTTGCTTTTTGTACTGATTCGGGCAAAACCTGAATCAGAAACTATTTCTTCTTCCACTCAGCGATAGACGCTTCATTCATCTTGATATATGCAGCATCATCATCCTTCTTTGCCATTTCTAAAGATTTAGAAGCCGTTTCAATAGCACCCTTTGTATCTCCAAGTTCAGCCTGGATCAATGACTTTGTGCGCAATACCCAGTATTTCTCATTTCCTTTTGAAATGGAGAGGTTGATCCACTCAAGAGCTTTGTTCAAATCCTTCTTCTCTGTATAATAATAGGAAGCTGCTGCAAAGTAATCCCCTGCAGAAGGACCTCCCATGACCTTGGAAATACTGGCCTCAACTGCTTTATCCGTATTGACCTTGATATCTACCGGAACAAATGTGCGCTCCCACAAGAGGTACATCATACCACCATGATTGTTCAGGTTGTCAAACCCAATCATGAAGGATTCAATATCTGTTTCTTTTGGCATATGGACAGATTCTGTGGAGATGGTGATTGGCTGGACATCTGACTCCGTATAACTACCCCAGTTGGTAGAATTGTGCGGATACAACATGATTGACCAAGTCTTTTCGCCTGGCTTAGTCAACATGGCATAGCTGCCTTTCTTCACTTCTGCTCCGCCAAATGTCACATCATCACTAAATGTAATCTTGGTGGCGGCATTGGCTCCGGTGCGCCAGATTTCGTTGTAAGGCACTACATCACCAAATACTACACGACCCTTTTTGCTCGGACGTGAATATTCAACACTGATGTCTGTAAGGCCTATACGCTGTTCAACTTTAGCTGCAGGACTTGGCGCCGGAGCAGTAATTTGGGCATTGGCCATGATCGTACCAAAAAACAGTACGCTGATAAGTAATCCAATCTTGTTCATAATCGGTATGATTTAGAGTTAGTTAATTGTCTTGTTCTGGGCAAACAATATATCCGGCGAAAGGGTTTAGTGCCCTGCAAAAAAAAAGCACTCCGGAATACGAAGTGCTCTGAAGTGACAGCGCTGGGATTCGAACCCAGGACCCACGGCTTAAAAGGCCGTTGCTCTACCGGCTGAGCTACGCTATCCTTTTGAAACGCCCTTTTGCGTAATCAGGGCGCAAATATATTACTTTTTCATATTGAAGCTAAAGAGATGAATCATTTTAGGGGTTTCAGGCCGTTTTATTTCTCCACGCTTCAGTGTTTCAATCCTTTTGCGAGGTTCCGGAGATTATATTTTTTTCCCTCTTCGGCCTGTAAAACATGACTGAAATTTGCTTCAGCTTCCATCAAGAGGTCGTTGATGTCCTTATAACGCGAAGAATAATGGCCTGTAATGAGGCAGCTGGCTTTTGCTTCAGCAGCCATCTTTCCAGCCTGTCCGGCTGTACTATGCCCGGTGATTTGCGCCATTTCTGCCATATCATTCATAAAGGTGGTTTCATAATAAAGTACAGATACCCTCCGGATCATGGAAAGTAGTCTGGCATCATATCGTGTATCTGAACAATACGCATAACTCACTGGAGCTATCAGGTCATGCGTAAAGGTCCTGACTGACACTTTTTCTTGATTCACCTCAATATCCTCCCCCGCTTTAATGCCTTTATCTGCGGCACCTCCAGCTTATATTCTTTGATCTTATCCTTCTTGAGATTGAAAGATGCACTCAATTCCCTGATGATATATCCATTGCATGCAATACGATGGTCTAATGGAAACGTCAATACTTCGAGATTGTCTTTCACCACTATCCTGCTGAGTCGTTTCGGCGTCTTCTCGATGACAGAGATGGGATAAGATGGTGCTAACTCCGAATAATGAAATATACTATCAAGCATCCCCCGCAATCCAACCGGACCAAATATCACAAGTGGTTCACTCCGCTTGAGGTGGCTATATGAACTCAACAATCCTGGCAGGCCATACACATGATCTCCATGCAGATGCGTGATCAGGATCGTACTGATCTTAAAAGGCTTGATACCAGCAGGGAGCAACCTCTCCTGAGTTCCTTCACCACAATCTATAAGGCAACAAAAATCATTGTACTGGACGACCTGGGCAGACGGATGACGCCCATGCATAGGTAAGGCAGAGCCGGATCCTATTATCGTCAAAGTGAATTCATTCATGACCGGTATCCGGTATGATGATGCGTGAGAAAAGGCTATTCTTCCTCTGTAGGTGCTTCCTCGCTCATCTGCCGTTCAGCCTCTTCCATAAACACATAGTCTATGGCTTCTGTAACAGTAGGGATGATGGCAAGGATCGTATCAAGCCTGGATATCTTGATCAGTTTCTCCACACTTGGATGTGCTATGCCTGTGATCACATAGCTGCCATAGTCTTTCCATAGCCTGTTGGCCGTGAGAATGGCACTCAGCCCTGAAGAATCGACGTACTTGACATTGGTCAGGTCGAAAATCAGGTTCCGGACACCTTCATTCCGAAGAAATACAAATTCGGATTTGAGATCCGGAGCTATCAGTGAGTTCAAATTCTCTTCATCAAGGGATAGAAGGGAATATTTGTCCTGTTTATCTAATGTAAACTTCATCTTGAATGGGTTGGCAATAGTCAAAAACGGTCTGATCAATGCAGTCCGTCCGCAAAAGTACCCTATTTTCAATAATTTCCACCTACCCCTGCCCGCAGATTACTCCGGATCGTATCTTAATTGATAAATGTCCGCCACATTTCGGCTTTATCGTTTTAACATAACCAAAACATTGAATTACGTGTTTACTTACATGAATTGACAGGCAAACGAGTCTGTATGACAAATCGGCACATATCTCACTATCGAAGGTTGTTTTGGCAGGTTTATTGCGTTTTTATGCCTGTTGGAATCATTTTGGATGGAGGTGTTTAGCAGATATAGTACATTTATGAAATGTTCTTATATTGGACAATAATTTAATATATTCCACGAATCACACATGAATAGAAAGTTCTCTCCCAAGGTCAAGAAGATCATTTCACTCAGCAGAAATGAAGCTTTAAGGCTCGGGCATGATTACATTGGAACAGAACATCTCCTCCTAGGGATGCTACAAGACAATGATAATCTTGCTGTCAGGGTTTTGGATGCCATGGATGTTGATTTTACCGAACTGAAATTCAAGATAGAAGATACCATCACAGAAAACAGGGCCGAACAGACCCCTGTCTCTGCGGGCAATGTACCCCTTAACCGACAGGCAGAAAGGGTGCTCAAGGTCACTTTCCTCGAAGCTAAGAATCTCAACAGCGATGAGATCAGCCCTGAACACCTCATGCTCTCTATCCTAAAGCACGGAGACAATATAGCCAGCAAGGTGCTCTCCGAGTTTGATATCAACTACGAGTCATATAAGTCAGAGTTGGAATACGTTATCCAGGAAGAATCAGGAAATTATAATGAATTTATGAATCAGGGACCATCAGATTCCGAGGGATCGTACGAAGAAGAAGGCGAGAAAGGCCAATTTGGCGCAAAGCGCGGAGCATCCAAGTCACGCACACCGGTGCTCGACAATTTTGGCAGGGATATCACCCGTCTTGCAGAAGAGGACAAGCTCGACCCGATCATCGGGCGTGAAAATGAAATAGAGCGCGTTTCTCAGATCCTGAGCCGACGTAAGAAAAATAACCCTATCCTCATCGGCGAACCCGGTGTAGGTAAAACAGCCATTGTCGAAGGACTCGCATTGCGCATCATGCAGCGCAAAGTGAGCAGAAACCTCTTTGGCAAACGGATTGTCATGCTTGACCTGGCCGCATTAGTGGCAGGGACAAAGTACCGTGGCCAGTTTGAGGAAAGGATGAAGGCCATCATGGGTGAACTTGAAAAATCAAGGGATGTCATCCTCTTTATCGATGAAATCCACACCATCGTTGGTGCAGGAGGCGCTACCGGCTCTCTTGATGCATCAAATATTTTCAAACCAGCGCTATCACGCGGGGAGTTGCAATGCATCGGTGCATCTACCCTTGACGAATATCGTCAGCACATAGAAAAAGATGGTGCCCTCGACAGGCGCTTCCAGAAAGTACTTGTAGATCCTCCTTCCCCGGAAGAGGCTGAACATATCCTGCACAACATCAAAGCCAAATACGAAGAATTCCATAACGTGGCCTACTCTGATGAAGCCATCAAGGCCTGCGTCAAATTGAGTGACCGCTACATCAGCGACCGCTTCCTGCCGGACAAGGCAATAGATGTGTTGGATGAAGTAGGTGCAAGGGTCCATCTGAAGAATATCCACGTCCCTAAGCACATAGAGGAATTTGAAGCCCAGATCGAGGAGATCAAGGAAGAAAAAAACAAAGCCGTCAAAAGCCAGCAGTATGAGAAAGCTGCTGATCTGCGGGATCATGAATCAAAGCTGGTCCGCAAGCTTGAGAAGGCAAAGGAAGACTGGGAAGAAGAGTCAAAGACCAAGAAATATCCGGTCACTGAAGACGACATCGCTGAAGTCATCGCCATGATGACAGGTATTCCGGTAAAACGGGTAGCCCAAAGCGAAAGCAAGAAGCTGGTCGGCATGACGGATGACCTTAAAAAAGTAATTATCGGGCAGGACGAAGCCATCATCAAGGTTTCCAAAGCCATACAACGTAACAGGGTAGGACTTAAAGATCCGACTAAGCCGATAGGCTCATTTATTTTCCTCGGCCCTACGGGTGTTGGAAAAACAGAGTTGGCCAAAGCACTGGCGCGATATCTCTTTGATACCGAGGATGCCTTGATCAGGATTGACATGAGTGAATACATGGAAAAATTCTCGATCAGCCGCCTCATCGGTGCTCCTCCCGGATATGTTGGCTACGAAGAAGGCGGCCAGCTCACGGAAAAAGTACGCCGTAAGCCCTATAGTGTCGTCCTACTGGATGAAATCGAAAAAGCCCACCCGGATGTATATAATATCCTGCTCCAGGTATTGGATGACGGGCAACTTACAGACGGCCTGGGACGGAAGGTGGATTTCAAGAATACCCTCATCATCATGACGTCCAACATCGGGGTACGTCAATTGAAAGATTTTGGTCAGGGTGTTGGTTTCGCTACCAAGGCAAGGCAGGAAGCTGCCGAAGACCTGACTAAGTCAGTGATCCAAAGTGCTCTGAAGAGAACATTCAGCCCTGAATTCCTCAACAGGATCGATGATGTGGTCATCTTCAACAGTCTGGATCGCGAGCACATCCACAAGATCATAGATATCACGCTGACTGACCTGTATAAGCGAATGGCCAACATGGGCTTTATCCTTCAACTGACCACAGAAGCCAAGGATTTCGTTGCTGAGAAGGGATTTGATCCCCAGTTTGGCGCGAGACCCCTGCACAGGGCCATCCAGAAATACATTGAAGATCCACTGGCTGAGTTCATTTTGAACGAAAGTCCGGTAGAGGGAAGCTACCTTGTCGCCAACCTCAATAAGGACACCCAGGAACTGGTGATCAGCCAGATGATTATGGAAAAAGAAAATACTTGACGATTTCACGTTCCATAATCTTAGTTTTGTCTCCCGGACCGTCATCCGGAAGGTGCCGATCTTTAATTACCTTTGGTACTCAACCAGATATGTTCATCCAAAAGGAACAGCGCCATTGCTATTCCTCTATCCTTAAACTAAAGCACTAATCCTTGGCTAAACGATTTCCATCTAATTACCCCCCTTCAAAACCAGACGAAAACAAATTTCAAATCAATGGAGATATCCGTGTGCCTGAAATACGCCTCGTCGGAGACAACCTCGATGATGTCAGCAAAGTAGCCGGCAAGGAAATTGAGCCAGGAATCTATCCCACCAGGACAGTGCGCAACTGGGCTGAAGATATGGGTCAGGATCTGGTGATGATCTCCCCAAATGCTGATCCTCCGGTATGCCGGATAATTGAATTCAACAAATTCCTCTACAATAAGAGGAAGAAAGAAAAGGAAATCAAGGCCAATACCTCCAAAACGGTCATCAAGGAAATCCGTTTTGGGCCCAATACCGATGAGCATGACTTTGAATTTAAGGTCAAGCATGCCCAGAAATTCCTCGAAGAAGGCTCAAAAGTCAAATCTTATGTGCATTTCCGGGGCAGGACGATCGTTTTCAAGGAGCGCGGAGAGCTCCTCCTCCTGAAAATGCTCAAGGAACTGGAAGAATATGGCGCCGCTGAGAGCCTCCCGAAAATGGAAGGCCGCCGGATGATCGTCATGATCGCCCCCAAAAAGAAAAAGTAATCTTCTCACCCCCAGTCTAGGAAATTTAGGATAGATTGCTATCTTTGCGTTCCTTTTGAATAAAAATCTATAGGCCATGCCAAAGATGAAGACCCATAGCAGCGCGAAAAAGCGTTTTAAAATTACCGGTTCCGGTAAGGTTAAACGCTTTCAGGCCAATAAATCCCACCGCCTGCGCAATAGGGACAAGAACACTAAACTACGCCTCACCGGCTCTACCATGGTCAGCAATGCTGATGAGGCCAGAGTGAAGAGGATGTTGTGTCAGTAAGCGGATTTTAAGAATACCCATTCATAACTGTCTGCCAGGCCCAAAGCGGTGTAAAAGCCCCCTGTCAGATTAAATTGAAAAAAAATGCCTAGATCAGTAAACGCGGTAGCCTCCCGGAAAAGAAGGAAAAAAGTATTAAAAGCCACAAGAGGCTTTTTTGGTGCCCGTAAAAACGTGTACACCGTTGCCAAAAATGCCCTTGACAAAGCTATGGGCTATGCTTATGATCACCGAAAGCTCAAAAACGCGCTTTCCGTAGATTATGGATTGCCCGTATCAATGCGGCTGCAAGAATGAACGGTACTACATATTCGCAATTGGTCAACAAGCTCAACAAAGCAAATATCGCCCTCAATCGCAAGACCCTTGCAGATCTTGCCTTGAACCATCCTGAAGCATTTAAGGCTGTCCTTCAGGCAGCAGGATAAATAAATAAATTATTCTGGCAAGTCTCTCACCCTTTCTAGAACTGGAATAGTTTACAACCCAATTTGGAGTAACCTCAGGATTGGGTTTTTTTATGCCCGTTAATCAAGTTCTGCTTATTTGCGCATAGCTTCCACCGGATCAAGCCGGGCCGCCTGCCAGGCAGGTATGAGGCCTGACAATACCCCAATGACAAGCGACAGGATCAAGGCTATAAGTACATTTCCCCAGGAGAGATAAATATCATAGTTAAATGCCGAGGTGGCTATCTTCAATAAGCCAAAGACGATTATCAAACCTATTATAGCACCTACCAGGCACAATACGATTGACTCAATCAGGAACTCAAGCAATATAATGAGTGGCCTGGCCCCAAGGGCCTTCTTTATTCCTATGATACTGGTCCGCTCCTTGACCGATACAAACATGATATTGGCCACACTAAACATGCCCACCAGGATGGAAAACCCACCGATAAATATCCCAACCACATTCATGGTACTGAAGATGGGTTCGAGCAAATTGGTAAACATCGACAACTGATTGACCGCAAAATTTTCTGCTTCCCTGGGCTTGATCTTCCGTGCACTCCTAAGGATGCCAGTAATCTCATCTTTCAGGTCATCAAGGTTGACACCAGCCTTTGCTTTTACATTGAGCGAGGTCCCCCAGCTATATTTGGATCTGACATTGATCAGCTTTTTAGCGGTGTTAAAACTAACCAGCGCAGCTTCATCAAATTGAAAAATATTGATCAGTGTAGCACCTTCCTTCTTCAGCACCCCTATCACCTGAAAATCCAGGCCTTTGATATTGACCTCCTTGCCAATAGGATCAATCGATCCAAACAGGTTTTCTGCAAGTACATACCCTAGCACCACTTTGTTTGAGCCATTGGCAGCTTCAAACGGAGTCATAAACCGCCCCTTGTCAAATTCCAGGTTAAATATATCTGTATAATCCTCAGTCACCCCTGCCATATAGGCACCTTCAACACTGTTTGAGCCGAATTTGATGGTCTTGCCCGGAATAAAGACTGAAAAGCTTGCCTGATGGGAAAGTTTGGAATTCTTCTTTATGATCTGAAGGTCCTCAATGTCCGGCTGTGGACGCTTTTGATATTTCCACCAGTTTTGATTAGGATCTTCATTCCATGGCATCTTGTCAATGTACAGGACGTCATTTCCCAGTTTCTCAAAGCTTGCGTTAACATTCTCCTTCAGGGAATCCACGGCGGACAGGACAGAAATAATACAAATGATCCCTATACTGATCCCTGTAAGGGAAAGGAAACTTCTGAGCTTATTGGCAGACAGTTGCTGGAAAGCCTGCACAATACTTTCATATATGAGTTTGAAAAACATCTGCGTCAAAATTAGAGTTTCCGTTGGTTTCCGCCGGGAGTTATTCGATTAAGCCTTCCCGGTGGACGACAGGTAAGGCCGACTCATGCGTTTTAAGCCAAAATATGTGCTTACCCGCACAAAATAAGCCAATTACATCTTGCATTTTGCGTCCCGTTAATATTATCTTTGCCGTCCAATTTTTTTATCCAACCGCCTTATGCGTACTAAACTATCCCAGTTTTCCTTTGAACTCCCGGAAAAACTGATCGCCAAATATCCCTCCAAAGAAAGAGATGAATCACGGATGATGGTCATCAACCGGAAGACAGGACTCATGGAGAATAAGACCTTCAAGGATATCCTGGAGTACTTTGATGACGGGGATTGCATGGTCTTCAACAATACCAAGGTTTTTCCCGCACGCCTGTATGGGAAAAAAGAAAAAACAGACGCAGAAATAGAAGTATTCCTCTTACGTGAGTTAAATGCCAAAGCCAGACTCTGGGACGTATTGGTTGATCCCGCAAGGAAGATAAGGGTGGGTAACAAACTCTATTTCCTCGACAAGAAAGGAAATGAAATACTGGGTGCTGAGGTGGTGGACAACACCACCTCCAGGGGCAGAACGATCAGGTTTCTATTTGATGGAACGGATGAGGAGTTTAGCGCACTGCTCAGATCACAGGGACAAACACCTCTGCCAAAATACATCAATCGCAAGGCAGAAGAACAGGATAAAGAACGCTATCAGACAATCTATGCCAAGGAAGAAGGCGCTGTCGCTGCTCCTACCGCAGGCCTGCACTTTACCAGGGAACTCATGAAGCGCCTCGAAATTAAAGGCGTAAACTTTGCAGAACTTACTTTGCACGTTGGGTTGGGCACCTTCAGGAGCATTGATGTAGAAGATCTGTCTAAGCATAAAATGGATGCTGAGTATTTCAGGATCACAGATGAAACCTCTGAGATTGTCAATGCTTCTAAAAAGGCTGGCCATAAAGTTTGTGTGGTAGGTACCACCTCCATGCGTGCTATCGAATCTGCAGTTTCCGCTTCAGGCCTGCTGAAACCTGCTGAAGGATGGACCAATAAATTTATTTTCCCTCCTTATGACTTCAGCCTTCCTGACGCCATGGTCACCAATTTCCACATGCCCAAATCAAGCCTGTTGATCATGGTTTGTGCCTTTGGCGGCTATGAACTGATCATGGATGCCTATAAGAAAGCCATCAAGGACAAGTATCGCTTCTATACCTACGGGGATGCCATGCTGATCATTTGATCTGAATGGCTTTTTGTTGATTTCACACACCTGAGTCCCCGACCATCTGGGTGGAGCCATGGTATAAGAATATACCCTGCCGGAAGAAAACCATGGTGCTTTGAAAGCTCCGAGGGGATCAAACTATGGCACACTTGCGCCCTGTGAATAAATCAAATATATAAAAAGCTGATTTTTAAATAGATATATTCCTGATTTTAGTTAAAAAAAATAGGACTTTTCATTACGCTGCTGTGTAGATTTTTTACATTTGCAGCAAATTGCGCCAGGGGAACTTGACTGACTCAGGTTACGTTACTGGCAACAGCATTTATATTTTTTTTTCATTTAATAGGCAACCGTTTCATGTATTGGACACTTGAATTAGCTCATCATCTTGAAGAAGCACCATGGCCAGCAACCCGTGATGAATTGATCGATTATGCCATCCGCTCAGGTGCTCCCCTGGAAGTGATCGAAAACCTGCAGGAGATGGAAGACGAAGGCGAACTCTTTGAGAGCATTGAAGACATCTGGCCGGATTATCCGCGCAAGGATGACTTTCTCTTTAATGAGGACGAATATTAACCTCATTTAACTAACCAAAAACACAAATCCGTAAAAGCCTTGCAAGGAAATGTTCCTGCGAGGCTTTTCCTTTTTCATAAATTTCGTTTACGTTTGTAGGCCAACATGCAATCAGGACTTCGGAAAATCATCATCGCTATTGACGGGTATTCTTCCTGTGGCAAAAGCACTTTGGCCAGGGCATTGGCCAAACGGCTTGGCTATGTACATATTGACACCGGAGCTATGTACAGGGCAGTGACCTACTACATCCTGCGTCAGCATATTGACATCAATGATCCTGATGAAATGGCGCAGGCCCTCAAGAAAATATCTATTCAACTGACGTTTGAAAACGATAGCCAGGTTACCTGGCTCAATCATGAGAATGTTGAAGAAGCTATCCGCGAACCCCACATCAATGAATTCGTAAGCAATGTATCTGCACTTTCCGCAGTTCGCACCGCTATGGTTGCCCAGCAAAGACGTATGGGCCTGGAGAAGGGAATCGTCATGGATGGCAGGGATATCGGCACAGTGGTCTTCCCTGAAGCTGATCTTAAATTATTCCTTGTCGCAGACACCGAGGTGAGGGTAGAAAGGCGTTGGCTTGAATTGCAGGCCAAGGGAATAAATATCAACAGGGAGGATGTCAGGGCAAATCTGCTTTTAAGGGATCAGATAGACTCCACCCGCGCTGATTCTCCGCTCAGGCAAAGTAAGGATGCCACAGTGATTGATACCAGCTATCTCACCCCAAAGGAACAATTGCAGATTGCCCTGGACCTCGCGAGGTCCGTCATAGGCACAGTTGCCTCTGCAGAGAAACCAGCCTCTAAGAATTTTCATAAGGGCATGCCTATTCCTTTCCCATCCGGATAGGAATCATACATTCCGTCTTGATCCATCCTTCATCAAGGTTGAGCAGGCTGATCTTACGCCAATTTCCGATATGATCTGTGATGGTTACTTTTTCCCCGGGAGAGAGTATGCGGGCTATCGGGCTATCGTCGGCCGGTGCCTGCCTGATCTCACATTGGGCATTGATGATGGCTTCATTTTCACTGTATATCTCCAGATAGCTCAGTAATCCTGCCAGCATCAGTAATACTCCCGTGGTACACACAAGAATTGGCACACGATTGAATCCTGTAGCAGATGCAGATTGTCTTTTCAACTTCAATAGAAAATGGATGAGCCCACCAATCAAAAAAAACAAGCCTAACAATGCCCAGTACCCGGGACGCATCAAGGCAAGGAACGACGTATACCAGTTAGACATAAAAAAAGGCTCCACCGGAATAGTCGCATCTTCGATCCTTTTTCGCTCAGCAACGATGGCATTTTTAATCAACATATTGCCGGGTTGCAGCCGAAGTGCCTTCTCATAAGCAAGCATTGCTGCGGGCACATTATTTAACCGGGACTCTGCCATGCCTATATTAAAATACGTGCCTGCAGATACATCTCCACGCTCAGCCATCTGGTGCCATATACCCAAGGCTTCCTTATATTGCTGGTTATGGAAAAAGACTTCAGCCTGCCCGGCAGAATCCGCAACGACACCTGCACCAGCTGTCATGCCAAAAAACAAAACAGCGATAATAGATAAACTTATCCGTATGCCATTTTTCATTCCAACAAATCTTTTACACTATGAGGACGGGTTGGGGCTCTCCACCTGAACCCTTCAAGCCTTAGCGTATCATGCTTAGCCTCCCCCATCGGCATCATGCTCGATGAGTTTTCTCCAAAATACTTGAGGACATCTATCTGCCCGTGCAGAAACGTAAAATACATTTTACTGCAGATGGTCTTGTTGACACCGATAAAAGCATTTTGATCATCCCTTGTATAGTACACAGACTCTGCATTGCCGGTGACCCACATATCCTTGATGGCATTGCTGTCAAACCTGGCAAGGATTTCCTTCCCTTTGATCTGGTCATAATATGTACCATACAATTCAGAGATAATGATGGCTTTCTGCGTCAGCATGATATCATTGATCTGGTTATTCCGGATAGACATCGTGATGCTGTCAGCACTAAACTGGGTAGTGTCGCTCCACAGTACCGGATCACCGAAAAAACTGAACAGGCTGTCCGCATCATTAAAGACCAGCGAATCTGCAAGCCCTTGCATATCTGATTTGAAAAGCCGGACATCATGATAAGCAGTGATGAGCCGCACCGTATCAGCCATATCCATTGAATCAACCTGATTCTGCATATTGAGGGTATCGGCTGCTATATACAGGGTATCTGCGTCAACAATGGTAAAGAACAACGCTCTCTTCTGTCCATAGGCCAATACATATTCCGTCTGCTGGGACATATGCATTGTATCTGTAATGATCCCAACATTCCTGACTGTATCCCGCCATATCACATCTCCGCTGAACGTTCCAATTCCGGTCGCCTGGTCAAAGGTGGAATGTTCAGATTCCAGGATCATACTTCCATCACGTATCTCCCCCCTACCGATCGTAGAGACCTGGTTGGTCTTCTCGTTGTAGAATATTTCAGGGCTGTTGATCTTGCGTGTACTGTCCGTATATTTTGCAGGCCCGCCTTTGATCCATGTCTCCCCTGTCTTTTCAAGGTATCGCAAAGAGGTTCCGTCAATATGCCGGTCATTTTCGACCACATTGACATTGCCCAGCATCAGTACCTCCCCTGCCCCGGAGGCATACCTGATCGTATCTGCAGTTGCTTTTTTCTGATCTCCCGCATACTGGGCGTTCTTGTTAAACTCAGCAGTTTCATTTTCAAGATTATAGAAACCTGATTCACAGTAGATCTTTGCCGTGGGTGTATAGATATTGGTAGGACCGGTAAAAAACACAGTGGATAGCGGGCCGGAATATCTCATCGAATCAGCAGCCAGGTTAAACTCAGGGTGCAAGACGACAACACTATCTTTAAAAACGACCTCTTCCCTGTCTGCATAATAAATGCCCTGCCGGGAAGACACTTGCAGATCCTTGTCAATCATGACACCCCCAAGTGAATATTCCCCATAACGCTCTCCAAGATGATAGGTAAGGTTTCTTGTCCACAGTTGTTTAGATCCCTGGTCGAGCACTACATCCCCGATCAGCACAGCTTCATCTGTATCTTTAAAATAATAAAGCGTATCCGTAAAAACATTTAGTGAATCGCCCTGCTGAATCACCACATTACCATAGGCATACACACGGTTTTCACCAAAGATGACCGCTGAATCCGCATAGATAAAGGTACTGTCTACCCTCAATTGCAGTCCCTGGGATATCCACTTTATAGCTTCAATGCCTTCCTTGTCTTCTATGAGCTTGCCAAAGTGATCGATAATGATAGAAGTAGTATCACCGGCATCATTGGCAGGCGATGGCATTATTGGCTTGACCTGTCCTGCCAGATAGGTCGAAATCAATACCATCAGGCAGGAAACAAAGGCTCTCCTCACAACTCCGGGTTTCATGTCCACGTATGTAAACGATTTGGTCTTCCTTCCTGTTGCGATAAAAATCAACGGAGCCTGTCCATTGATTTGACCAGCTTATCATCCTTGCGGATAAAATAATTGGCCAATGCAGTAAACAGGATTGCCCCTCCGGGTAAAAAGACTCCAGCCTGATCCTCTACCTGGACAGTGGCATCCATCACTGGTGCCTGATTGGTAAATAAAAGGAAAGCGGCAAGGGGAAGTAAGATGGCCAGGGAGATTACCACATATCCTAGCTTGAGCTGTAAAGGACGGTTTTTAAAAACAAAAATGGCAACCATCGCCAAGGCAATACCCAATAAGGTTAGGCCCATCAAGGCCAGATGATCGGTAATGTCATAGACATTATCTGCCAGAAACTGGGCAGTCGGCTTATCGCTTACAGCCAGCGGGAGTATAAACAACCCGCCAAAAGACGCAGCTGCCAGTAGTAAAAAAATGGATTGAATTCGCTGGATCATCCTCAATTGTTTTTTGCTATCCTTCGCGCTTAATTATCGTCTAGGCTTAGGCGAGCGAATATGCTCAAAATCTAACCGTTTCAAGCGGACCTCGTCCGCCGTAGCTCGCTACTTTGAACATGATCCATCATCCTCAATTGTTTATTGCTCTCCTTCGCACTTAACTGTCGTCAAGGCTACGGCGAGCGAAGGCGGAGAGTTAGGGATTCGAACCCACGAGACCCTTTTGGAGCCTACACACTTTCCAGGCGTGCGCCTTCGACCACTCGGCCAACTCTCCATAAATTAACCCCTGGCAACATTTACCCGGGCACTTTTCGTTGAAACCTTTGCTCCCTTTTGAAGCAGGCCCCCCTAAAAGGGAGTGCAAATTTAATCCTTCTTTCCATATACCACCTCTGCATTGTCAGAAGTAATTCTGGCCAACTCAGAAATCTCAATTTCCAGGACTTCCGCAATTCGCTGTGCCACCAACAAAATATAGGCGGGCTCATTACGCTTCCCCTGTATGGAACCGGTGCGAGATAAGGCGCATCTGTCTCTAAAACCATCATTTGCAAAGGAATATGAGGCAACAATACATCAAGTCCGGCCTTCTTAAACGTCACCACACCACCGATTCCAACCTTAAATCCCAATTGTTCAATTTGCTTCACTTGCTCCGTACTTCCCCCGAAACAATGAAATATGCCCTTTAACCTGCCATCCTGGTGACGGGTAACAATCTCAATAGTAAGATCCAACGACTCCCTGGAATGAATAATAACCGGTAAATCGTGTGTTTTTGCCCAGCCTATTTGCCGTTCAAAGGCTAAAATCTGCTCTTCCATATAGGTCTTATCCCAATAGAGATCAATCCCGGTCTCCCCACCCCGATATATGACCTTGAGGCAATTTCAATCTTCCATTTGATCAAGGATGGATTGAAAATCTGCTTTAACCGAACAAGGATGAAGTCCCATCATTGGCATACAATGGCCCGGATAATGATTAGCCAGTTCCCACATTCCAGGAATACTTTCAAGGTCTATGTTGGGCATCATCAGCTTCGTCACTCCAGCGGCCAGGGCCCGCTCCACCATCAGATCGCGATCTGCACCAAACTCATCCGAGTAAAGGTGGCAATGTGTATCGATCCATTCAAATTGTGAGGTTTCCATTAATATTACAGTTCTATGCGGGCGAAAAAGCAAAAATACTACGTGGTTTGGCAAGGCCATCATCCGGGGATCTATTCTTCCTGGGAAAAGTGCAGTGCAGAAGTCAAGAATTTCCCCGGGGCGGTTTACAAATCATTTGAATCAAAAGAGGAGGCAGAAGATGCATTTCGCCACGGTGTGGAACGCAAGCCGCGGGTGTTCCAGCCGAAAACACAGAAGACAGCTTCATCCCGTAGTGGAATCATCTATGAAAGTATCAGCGTAGATGCAGCATGTAGTGGCAATCCCGGCCTCATGGAATACAGGGGTGTGCAGACTGCAGATAGGACAGAAATCTTTCATTACGGGCCCGCCAGGGATGGCACAAACAACATCGGCGAATTTCTCGCACTGGTCCATGCACTTGCCCTTTTGAATAAGCGAAACGACCATTCCACCCCTATATATTCTGACTCGAAAACGGCTATTGCCTGGGTGAAAAAGAAAAAGGCCAATACCCAGCTAAAGCCAGGCCGGCACAACGCAGAGCTTTTTGATATGATTCATCGCGCAGAGAAATGGCTGAAGGAAAATACCTGGAAAAATCCGATTCTGAAATGGGAGACAGAGATCTGGGGCGAAATTCCAGCTGACTTTGGCAGAAAATAAATCGCCCGGAACCGGATACTAGATTTTTACAAATCGCATAGGATGATCTACATCCACTTCGCCCTTCTTTATCTTCTCGAGTTTCCTGTTGATCATCCGCCGCTTTAGAGGCTTCATGCGATCTATAAACAGGATGCCTTCAATGTGATCATATTCATGCTGGATTATCCTGGCATTAATCCCCTCAAAGGTCTCTGTGTGTTCTATCCATTGCTCATCCATATACCGGAGATGAATCACTGGTTTGCGCTCGATATCTGCATGGATGTCAGGGATGCTCAGGCATCCTTCTTCATACATCCATAGATCGCCTGACTCATCGAGCAATTGCGCATTGATAAATGCCTTTTTAAATCCTTTGAAATTCTTTCCGGGCTTTTCCAACTGCACGCTATCCACCACAAATAGCCGGATGTCCTTGCCGATCTGAGGAGCCGCCAGTCCCACCCCGTGGGCACTATACATCGTCTCATACATATCCTCAATAAGACCTGGCAGATCTTTATAATCGGGCCCAATAGCCTGGGCTACCTTGCGCAGTACGGTCTGCCCATATGCATAAATAGGAAGAATCATATATGTCCTAGATATTCCTGTAAAATTAAAATAGCGCTTGTCCTGTCCAGCAAAGCCTTATCCTCCCGCTGGTGTTTCTTGAGTCCGCTCCGGCTCATGATCTCCCTGGCGTGAACAGAAGTATTACGCTCATCATGCAAGGTCACGGGGATTGCGGGGAAAGCCTTTTTCAAATCTGCAATAAACTTATCGAGCTTCTCCTTAAACCGCTTGTCACCCCAGGCTCCTTCCACAAAAGGATAACCCACAACGATTTCATCAAGTTCCTCACGACGGCCATAGGCTATGATAAAATCAAGCACGCCTGTAGTTTCCTGGGTATCAAGCCCCTGTACAATGATCTGGCTCGGATCTGTCACCGAAATGCCGGTTCGCTTCGAACCAAAATCAATACCCATTTTCCTACCCATAATCCTGCAAAGATATAGGCATCCACGGATATCGGAAACCTTGTCCGGATGGGATGCCCCTATAAAAAAAAGAACCCCCTCCACTTGCGCGGAGAGGGGTCCCATCCCAAAAACAGTAATTCTTATTTATTGATGTTCATCCTATCAGAGGATCAACATCTTCTTAGTAGCAGTATAACCCTGGAACTGAACCTGGTAGTAGATCATTCCCTGGGCAGCAATCTGATCCTTGCTGATTTCTATCTTGTTAAGGCCCTTAACCCCTGTGATGGTTTGATTGAACAGTTGTTTTCCTGTCAGGTCAAACATCGTCAGGACCACATTACCACCTTCAGGGAGTATGTATCCGATCTGTGTGGTATTGGTGAATGGGTTAGGTTCATTCTGGAGCAATGCGAAGTCAAAATTGTCTTCTGCACCACGGAATGTCAAGCCTAGATCCATGATATCACTTTCAGTAGTATACGCTTCCGCTTGTGTTGGATTAGAAACCATTGAAATAGCTTCACTCAACTTAGCAGCGCTTCCTGCCTTCAGCACCAGTGTAAACAATGGCTTGCTGTCATCCACATTGAGCCCTTCAGCCTTATTCCAGCTTGAAGTCAGCTTGTTGTTTTGCAACCAGCCAAAGTTATCTTCAGTTACATCCATTGCACCTGCCTTCACATCCACCAGTTGCATATCCTGACCGAGGTCAAAGGTGAACTGCATGCCTTCAATTGATTTTCCGGCGGCTGCAAAAACTGGCATTTCAAAGGTCTCGCCTGCTGCAATGGTACGGTCATCGATCACGAGATCAAACTGTTGGCCCGAACCTCTCGGTACAATGCTGCTTGCATTTGCCTTTACAGTATTGTTTACGTCACCCACTTTGATACCATAGAAGTCAGCATGGTTTACACCCAGGGATAATGGATTGAGGATATGGTTTTCAGGCCACTCCTGCATCCATGGATTGTATGGATCAGGGAATGCATAGGTCTTATCCACAAACCTCCAGCTTGTATTGTTTGGCAGTTCGGAATAAATACCCAATATCAGTTTCCTGAGCTCTATAAGGTCAATCGCTGTGATAGATTCTGAGTTGTTAGCATCAGCAGCCAGCATCTTGTATGGACTTGTGAGATCTTTGATACCTAAAAGGTGCTTCTGGATCTCTACAAGGTCAAGTGTGGATACACCATTCTTGTAGTCATTGTTCTTAGCCGGGCTGATGGAGTAATGACCACCTACTGGCATAGCAGGGAATGTGTATGTTCCTGTTTGGTTAGTGCTGATTGGCAACAATGAAGAGCCATCAATCTGCACCTTTACATCCAGTACATTGTCAGCTGTTTCTGTACTTACGTTACCTGTGATCGTACCAGTCAGGTTGCCATCTTCTGGGCAAACTCCAAAGTGGTCTTCCACGATAAGGTAAGTTTCACAATATGCCTGGTTGCCAAGCGCATCCGTCACATACATATTTACAGGTACCTGGCCCTGACCTACGTCAGCACAAGTGAAGGTGCGGCTCTTGACATTTACGTCCGGAGCCAATGAGAATTCGAATGGGAATCCACAAGGACGGTAGCTGCTCGCATTGAAATCCGAAGCCCATATCGTGATCATACCAGTATCTTCAATGCCATCACCATCGGTGTCAACTGGCATCAGGTCTGTGGATAATCCATGTATACATACAGGCACCGGTGCTTTGCATGACCTGAGGAACAGCAGTTGTTCGCGAACAGTGCGGTTACCACAGCGGTCTTCAAAGGAGTAGATGATCCTGTGGTTACCCAATGGGTATGTTGCAGAAGCATTTATCTTTCCTCCAATATTGCTGTATGGACCCCAGTCAATATCTCCGTCATTGTCAAGGTCAACTGCATAAGACCATTGAAGCAAGTTGGTCGGAGTGCAATCATCTGTAGCGGACTGAACGAGATCTAATGGTATGCCACCGCAATCAAAGTCATTGCAACGGTCGATCGTAGGCTGGTCAGTTTCAAATTCAGGGCCAAATTGATTGACCACCTTGATCACCTGAACATGTTCCCAGTAATTCACGCCGTTTACAATTCCATGATACTGCTCATACAGGCACCACTCGATCACCTTCCATGTACGAAGGATCTTAAAGCATGCACCATCCACGATCGGGAATACTACATCTTCATGCGTTACACCAATAAGGTCGCAGGCATCTTCAGAAATGATTGGCTCGCTATATGGATATGGAAGGTCTTCAGGTTCTGTTCCTTCAGCACACTCCACGCCATGATAATCCTGCGGCCACTCGATAGACTCTGTAGTGACTGGATCGAAATTTACAATGGTAATGCGCTGAACACACTGATCGAATCCATTGGAATCTTCAGCTCTCCAGAATCTTTCGATATAGCCTACACCGCAATTGTTGATATGGGGAACATTAGTAACGGTGATCTCCACATCACAATTGTCACGCCACAATCCATCAGTGCCACAAACGTATCCATTCTGCGCGTAATAATTTGTAGGATCATATATACACCATTGCTGTACATCATGCTGATCACCAACCACATCACCAAAGTCACTCAGGTCATCCAGATTGAGTGGATAATCGCAACTGATAGTAATGTTACTTGGGCAGGTAATGATTGGCTTGATCTTATCCTGCACGACTACTTCAACCATACAATAGTTTACGTTGCCTGATGCATCTTTGACTTCCAGCTCAACCATAATCGGTCCGGCACCTGCATCGCAGCAAGCGAAAGGAACCTTAGGACGGGAGACTGTACCGTGATCCCTGCTGTCTATGATATTGTTTGGTGTTTCATCTATACCACCACCTTCTGTAGTCCAGTCAATATCAAAACATGAATCCATCCTGCGGGCTCTGAATGTAACCCCTGAGCAGGCATCATAACTACCGTCATCAAATACTGAAGCATCAACCAGGGTCAAACCTGAAGGTCCGCCTAAGGTCAGCGATACCACAGTATGCTGGTCGCAAACGGCAACCGGTGGTGTTAAATCCTGGACAGTGATATTGAATGTACACTGCGTGGAATTGTAGCATTGGTCATAAGCCGTGTACGTGATCAGATTTACATCCACTGGAAGTGTAGCATAAAAACCTCCATTGGTGTTGGCAAATCCGCCTGGGTAAGCGACTGTGACTTTGGAAATAATACCGCAAGCGTCGGAGACCACAGCTGCCGGCATCCAAATCGCTGCTGTACAATTCTGACCTGTAGTAGTGTGTGTGAAACTGGCGGGGCAGGTAATGGAAGGCCCCTGGTTATCTACAACTTCAATAATTTGTACATAGAGGGTATCTGTTTCCCCTGTGCAATGCCATTCTCTGACTGTCCAAACCCGCATGATCTTCCGTACGCATCCTACCATCGGGAAAACCAGGTCCTCATAGGTTGTCAGTGCATTGCAAAAACCTATAAAATCAGGGTATATAGGCGTACCATCAATAGTAGGCACACCTGTACCAGGGTGAATACCATCATTCTCAGGATCAGGGATACCATCATCATCGGCATCTGCCCAATTTCCATCGCAAGCCAACTCGGTATCATTGATGACCACTAATGAATCAGGGAAATCAATGTCCGCATAGTCAATGCGCGTGAGATAAATAGTCATTTCACAAGGCAGAGATTCATTTCCTGAATCATCCCTTGCGATATACGTCCTAGTGATCTGCTTGATGTACAGCGGATCACAAAGCAGTTCAGCCTCTTCATTGACAAGGATGATCTGTGGTGTTGCGTCACAATTGTCGGACGCTACCGGACCATCATAGTTGTACAGGTCAAGACAGGAAATGGTCATGTCTGCACATACAATCGTGGGCTTCATCTTGTCCTGTACAGTGATGTACGACCAGCAACTGTTGCCGGTGATTTCATCACGTACACTTGCGATGAGGGTCATTCCAATTTCGGCGTGTGTGACAACCGGACTAGTTGGAATGGTATCACCGTTGAGTGTATATACATACACGACAAATACACCACCTACGCATTGGGTGGTCTCCCCAATCATTGCAACCGTTACTTCAGCGGTGCAGTCTGCACCTAAGGAAACCTGAGCGCCATGGCAACCTAGCGAGCAATTACTCTGGCCAAAAGCCTGAGTTTGCCATGTGAGCGTCAGAAGTAGTAAGCTCGCTGACAGGGATTGGGACAAAAGTCTTGAATACTGTTTGAGACGTTTACGCACACCATCCCTGAGAGAAACAGAAATGTCCGTTTTCTTCATGAGATCTTAGTTTTAGTTAAAAAAAAATAGTTAAGCCTATATTGAAAGAGCACCGCTAAAGGCTGTACATCTCTGGCAATAGCAATTTGTGTGATCGGTGGCTGGATGCAGAAATGCCGCATTCCGCCAGCTAGGCTTATTATCGTTCAGGAAGGTCAGGTGGTCAGGAAAAGCAATTTATCTCCGGTTCTAACATGAAATAAATTGTAACCTGTACTATTATCTAAATCAGCATGTAACAGATTAGAAAAATCTTTAATGCCAGTACAAATATAGATTAGTGATAATATGATGTAATACCCCGAAAGAGGTATTTTTTACATTAGTCAGATATGTTATTTGTAATATCCTATTATTCTGTTGTTTATATAGATATAAAAACATTAACTATAACAAATTTATTATCAGGGGATAAAAAAAACCCCCTCAATGAGGGGGTTTTCCCAAAAAGTAACGTCGTCAGGCCGATTGAAAGACCCTGCGTCTCAAAAAAACTAGTCGTTTGTAAAGCTCATTTTGTGCGTAAAACTGGCATTTGGCGTATATAAGGTATAGTAATAAACCCCGGCAACACCTAAATCCCGGTTGCGTATCGTGATTTCATTGATTCCGGTCGTACCGTTGGCCTCCCTGGTCAATATCTGCCTGCCGGTAAGGTCATGGATCACCAGGGTTACCTTTTCATCCCTTGGCAGCGCATAGCGTATGATCGTATGGTCACTGAATGGATTTGGAATATTCTGGAACAACTGGTATTCATTGGAAGTCACCACCTCATGGCTTTCAGATGCCAATGTCACCTGTCTTACAGTCACTCATTCATCTGTCACCTCATAGGCTTCGGGTGCTACTCCAACAGGCATGATCTCTGCGATATCCACAATCAAATCACTCCCCGGTATAGAGAGAATAACTTTTCCACTCAGATCCTCCTCAACTCCTGATGACCAGCTCACATTGATAGTCCTTGTATCCGGATTGTAAAACCACTGATCATCGGTCAGGAGGTCTGACCTGACATCCTTCAGTTGGGCAGCGGTAAGCTCTCCGGCAAACAAGCTAAATTGTATACCATCAATTCTACCCTGGTCAGGGGCTACCCTGACTTCAATACCTGAAGGTGAATTGGCCTGATCAACCCTGGCGCCAACAGACAATCCATAAGTTGACCCCGTACGAGGCCTGATCTGTTGACCGGACGCACGTGACAAGAAATAGGATCCATTCACATCACCAATCTTGATTCCGACAAAATCAGCTGTATCGATACCTCCACTTACACTGTCTATCCAAACAGACTCCGGAAATGCAGGTGTAAAAGGATTGTATGGGTCTGCAAAGGTGAATTGCCTGTCCACAAACCTCCAGGAGGTATTGCTGGCAAACCTTGTGGTGATACCTAATATGAGCTTCCTGATCTCCAGCAAGTCAAGCGCTGTCAGGTGGCCGCTCTTATTGGCATCCGCAGCGATGATCTTATATGGTGAATTCAGCCTGGCCTTTCCGAGCAGGTGCTTCTGGATTAAGACAAGGTCAAGTGTGGATACCCCTTCCCTGTGGTTTTCATCGTCAAATGGTGCCACATTGTACCCAATACCCTGGTTCAGCCCTTCTATCTGATACTGGCCGGATTGATCTGTTGTATCCGGGGCCATTGGAGCATTGAGGATACTTACTTCTACCCCGCTCACATCGAGCCCGTCTTCATTCTCCACATTACCCCACAACACCAATCCATCCTGGCAATAGTCATTTGGATCACGAAGGTCCAGGTCGGCAGTATTGCAACTGTCCACGATCATCGTACCGGCCTCATTCCACATCCAAAGGCTAAATGTAGATACGCCCACATCACCGCAATCATAGGTCTTGAGGGTATCAAACGGATTCGTTCCTGAGAAACTGATGATGAAATCGTTTGCGTTGGTACAATTACCTTCAAGGAAGATGACAAAAGTATCCGCAGGGATCGTGATCTCTGTTTCAGGAGGCAGGAATATAAGTGTCTTCTGGCACTGCATCTGGGTAGGATCCGGATCATTTACGGTAAGCACCACATCCATGGTAGAGGTATTGCCGCAACCGTCAGTAGCTGTAAAGATCACTGTGGTAGAACCTATCGGATAGTTACCACTTGCATTTGCACCCGTATTAGCTCCATAAGGAGAGTTGTTGGTAATGGATACTCCAGCACAATCCGTAGAGGAAGCAATCACGGTGAAGAAGGCAACACAATTTGAGTTGGCGACCTTCGTCATGTCATTGATATTGGTAAATACCGGCGGTGTCGGGTCATTGACATTGATGGTCTGTACAAAGACAAATACCCCGTTCTGCTGGCAATTATCAACAATGGTCCATGTCCTGGTTATTATCTTACAAGTCGTATTAGGATTATTGTCTACAAAGGTCTGTACGACATCCACATGAGTCACCACAGGGTCCGCGCACAGCAGGGCAGTTGGATTTATCACAGGCACCCCGTTTGGAATATTCTCAGGTGCGGTTGAATTACAAATATTGACATTGGCTGGAGAAGCTGGCCAGGTGATATCCCCTGAATCGAGCGGATTTGGATTATTGACCGTCACCGTCTGTATACACGTTGCCGTATTTCCTGATCCGTCTGTAGCTGTAAAGGTCCTGACAATGGTTCCTACATTGCAATCATTCAGGTTGATGACATGGGTCTCAGTGATGGTAACAAATGTGCAATTATCAGTTGCTGTTGCATTACCAAACTGGCCTGTATTGTTAGGATTCGTTACGGTATGGCAATCCACTGTGATATTGGCCGGACAAGAGATGACAGGTGGTATGGCATCCACTACGGTTATAATAGCCGTACATGTTGCTGTATTTCCGTTCTGATCAGTAACAGTAAGGGTGACTACGTTCTGACCAATGTTTCCGCAGTTAAAATTAGTCTGTGACAAATCAAATTCAAGCGGTCCTGGATCACAACCTCCACCTGAACCATTATTCACCTGTGTGGGATTGACTGAAGCATTACCATTGGCATCGAGGAATATTGTCACATTCTGGCAATTGGCCTGCAAGCCACCGCCTTCCTGAACGGTAACAATTGCAGTACAAGTTGATGAATTGCCAGGGCAATCAGTAACTGTAAGTACCACCAGATTCCCCCCTAAATCTGTACAATCAAACGTATTGGGCGTCAGGGATAATGTTACAGGACCACAATTATCTGATGATCCATTATCTACCTGAGACGGAAGTACGACGACTATACCATTTCCACCTACAGTAACAGTGATATTCTGAGCTGCACAGATTGGGGCGGTATTATCTTCTACCACAATCGTCTGCTGACAAGTGCCGGTATTGCCACAATCATCTGTGGCGGCCCATGTCCTGGTGATGGTGCGCTCCTGTGGACACAATCCACCAAAAGTTACATCTGAGAATGTTATAGTCGGAGTAGCATCACAGGCATCTGTTGCAGTCGCACTTCCGGTATTACCTGGTGCTGTGCTTGCTGTGCATTCTATGGTCACGTTTGCAGGACACGTAACCAGTGGTGCTATATTATCATCAACAGTTATGGTCTGTATACATGTACCTGTGTTACCACAATCATCTGTAGCCGACCATGTCCTCGTGATGGTATATCCCTCAGGACAACCGTTGCCGGCAGTCACATCAGAGAAATTTACCGTTGGTGTCGCATCACAATTATCTGTGGCAGTTGCTGTCCCCGTATTTCCAGGTGCTGTACTGGCATTACACTCTATGGTTATATTGGCCGGACAGGTGATCGCCGGAGCCTGGTTATCATCGATAAAAATCGTCTGGGTACATGAACTTGAGTTGCCGCAATGGTCAGTTGCCGTCCAGGTTCGAGTGATAGTATATTCAGCAGGGCAACCTCCGCCACCGCCTACGGTTACATCTGCAGAGGTTACTATTGGTGCTCCGTCACAACCGTCTATTGCAGTTGCCGTACCCGTATTGACAGGCGCAGTGTTTTCTCCGCATTGGATAGTGATATTAGCAGGGCAGGTGATGACTGGTGCTGTACTATCATCGACTACGATGATCTGCACACACGCTGTGCTGTTGCCACAACCATCTGTGGCTGTCCATGTCCGGTTGATGGTTCGTTCCTGAGGACATCCACCAGCTGTAGTCACATCATTGAAAGTTACCAGAGGAGCTGCAGCACAATTATCAGTTGCAGTCGCTGTACCCGTATTGGCAGGTAGCGTACTGGCTGTACATTGAATGGTTACATTTACAGGACAGGTAATCGCTGGTGCCTGGCTGTCATCTAAAGATATGACCTGTACGCAGGTAGCTGAATTTCCGCAATGATCCGTTGCCAACCAGGTCCTTGTAATAAAACCTTCTGAGGAACATCCATTGGCTGCCGTCACATCACTGAAGGTAACTGTTGGTGCGCCATCACAATTGTCCGTTGCTGTTGCTGTTCCTGTATTGGCAGGCAAAGTGCTTGCGGAACACTGGATTGTCACGTTTGCAGGACATGTAATAGCTGGTGGAGTACTATCATCTACAAAAATAATCTGCGCACATGTGCTCACATTTCCACAATCGTCTGTGGCACTCCAGGTACGTGTGATCGTCCTTTCCTGTGGACAAGTGCCTGCAACTGTTGCATCTGTAAAGTTCACAGTGGGTACTGCGTCACAATTATCTGTTGCAGTGGCTGTACCAGTATTGGCTGGCAAAGTGCTGGCCGTACATTGTATTGTTATATTGGCAGGACAGGTAATGGCCGGAGCCGTACTGTCATCGATCACTATGGATTGGACGCAAGTACTTGAGTTGCCACAATCATCTGTCGCTCTCCAGGTTCTCGTGATCACAAATTCCTGAGGACATCCTCCTCCAGCAGTAACATCTGTAAAATTCACTGTTGGTGTTCCATCACAATTATCTGTTGCAGTGGCGGATCCTGTATTGGCCGGCAATGTGCTGGTATTACACTGG
The DNA here is from genome assembly GCA_016716665.1 of Candidatus Opimibacter iunctus. Classification (GTDB taxonomy): domain Bacteria; phylum Bacteroidota; class Bacteroidia; order Chitinophagales; family Saprospiraceae; genus Opimibacter; species Opimibacter iunctus. Next base: position 437,270 of record JADJVH010000001.1, read on the forward strand.
ATGGTGACATTTGCCGGACAGGTAATAACCGGTGCCAGGCTGTCATCCACTACAATGATCTGTATACAAGAGGTATTATTCCCGCATCCGTCTGTTGCAGTCCATGTCCGGGTGATCGTCCTTTCCTGCGGGCATCCTCCTGCAACAGTTGCATCGCTAAAGGTAACTGTTGGTGCAGCTGCACAATTATCAGTAGCAGTTGCTGAACCTGTATTGGCAGGCAGCGTACTTGCTGTACATTGTATGGTTACATTGGCCGGGCAGGTGATCGCAGGTGCCTGGCTGTCATTGACTACGATGGTTTGATTACATGTACTTGAGTTGCCACAACCATCAGTTGCAAGCCATGTACGTGTGATTGTCCTTTCCTGGGCACATACACCTGCTACAGTTGCATCGCTGAAGGTGACTGTTGGTGCATTATTACAATTGTCCGTTGCTGTGGCAGAACCTGTATTTGCGGGCAATGTACTGGCGGTGCATTCTATGGTCACATTGGCCGGGCAGCTGATGACCGGAGCAACACTATCATCAATAAAGATGATCTGTGCACATGTACTGAAATTTCCGCAGTCATCTGTGGCTCTCCAGGTACGGGTGATCGTTCTTTCCTGCGCGCAGGCACCGGCAACGGTTACATCCGTGAAGGTCACTAGTGGCGTTCCATCACAATTATCAGTAGCTGTAGCAGAACCCGTATTTGCTGGCAATGTGCTTGCAGTGCATTGGATGGTAACATTTGCAGGGCAGGTTACAACTGGTGCAACACTGTCATCCACAAAAATAGTTTGAGCACAGGTAGCTGAGTTGCCACATGCATCTGTGGCGATCCACGTACGTGTGATGGTTCTTTCCTGAGGACAAGCTCCGCCCACCGTGGCATCTGTAAACGTTACAACAGGAGCGTCATCGCAATTATCCGTAGCTGTAGCTGAACCTGTATTGGCAGGCAAGGTGCTGGCTGTACATTGTATGGTTACATTGGCAGGGCATGTTATGACAGGTGGTGTTTCATCATGAACCACAATTAGCTGAATACAGGTACTTGAATTACCGCAGTCATCTGTGGCTTTCCATGTCCGGTTGATCGTAAAGGTCTGCGGTCCGCTCGGCACTGAAACATCTGTGTGAGTGATTATCGGAGTCGCATCGCAAATATCTGTTGCGGTAGCTGTCCCGGTGCTTCCGGGATCAGAATTGTCCGCACATTCAATAGATACATTTGGAGGACAAGTGATCACAGGCGGTGTATTATCATCGATAATAATGACCTGCAGGCAGGTACTGGAATTTCCACAATCATCCGTGGCTCTCCACGTACGGTTGATCCTGAATTCCTGGGGACAACTTCCACCCACCGTGTTATCAGAGAAGGTTACTGTAGGAGAAGCATCACACACATCAGTAGCTGTAGCACTTCCGGTATTTGCCGGAGCAGTGCTGGTTCCACAGGATATTGTCACATTGGATGGGCATGTGATCACCGGAGGAACCAAATCAGCAAATGCAATCATCTGCATACACGTGATGCTGTTTCCACTGTTGTCTGTAGCTTTCCATGTCCTCATGATGTTATAGCTGGATGCACAACTTTGAGAAGCTGTAGTTACATCTGAAAAGGTAATCACCGGAGCAGGATCGCATACATCAGTAGCTGTAGCTGTGCCAGTCGCCGGAGGCAAGGTGCTGGATGTGCAACCAACGGTTACATTTGGCGGGCATATTAGCACAGGAGGTAAATTGTCCTTTACAGTTACGGTATACATACATTGACTGGAGTTGCCACATGGATCCGTGGCTCTCATCGTGATCAATGTTGATCCAAGTCCAAGTGTAACCATTTGGCCGGGGCTGAATATCCCAGGTATTCCGTACACGGTTATCTTGATATTTATCTGGTTTGAATTCGAACATGCGTCTGATACCACTGGCGTTGGCAACGTATATTTATTCGTGCACAATCCGGCATTAGCGTTTACTGTAATATTGGCTGGACAGGTAATCACCGGCGGAGTGTTATCCACAACAAGGATTTCCTGTACATGGGTTACCTGGCCACTGATGCACCAGTCCTTTACCGTCCAGGTTCTCAAGATCTTCTTTGACCCCGGACACATAAGCACAGTCTGGTCCGCAGAATAAACAAGGATCTGGCATTGCTGTCCGACTGGCTCTCCATTGTAGGTGGGTACACCTGTGACGGATGGATCCGTATTTGCATTGACGCAACTCACGGTAACATTAGCCGGAAAATCTATTTCATTAATGGCTGGCTTCTCAAGATAGACTATATCCTGGCAGGTTGAACTATTGCCATAGTCATCCGTTGCTGTCCAGATTACCGTTATCTTCTGCGTAAAGTGATCCGGGTTGCATGGAAGGTTTTCGATGGTATACGAATGCCACAACGTCAGATTCTCATCACAGTTGTCCGTTGCAGATTCAATTAAACTTTCAAAATCAATCGAGTCGATGTTGGTATTACATGGCAGGGTATCGTTTGTGCAAACAAGTACAGGCCTGAGCTTGTCTTCCACGTGGATGGTAGACATACAGCTGTTGTTAGTCGGCAGCTCTGTGACGACTACCATCAGTTCCTGACCGATCTGCTCACAAAACACCGTATTGGTCAATGGCCCCATAATATCCACCACATATTGATTGGCAGGATAAGTTGGAGCGTTGACCAATGTCAATGCTGTAATGACAGCAAACCCACCTTGTCCAAGTGAGATATTGACATCAGGCAAACAGCTGAGGGCTCCCACCGTCGCTGATCCGGGGATCTCATCATCAACCTCACCGGATTCCATAAAGAAATTCCATGAGGTAAGCTGGACATCCTCCCCCTGGGACAGCCATTCATCAGGTGTAGCTGATACATGTGCAGCTGCTCCTAAAAGCATCACACAGGCGATAATCATCCTGACCATGGTCCGGTTTGAATGAGCAAATACTGACTTGAGTAGTGTTTCCATCACTAATACGATTGAAATTGTTAATTAGAATTCATTTGGTTTATTGGGTAAATACACTAATTGCATTCCCCGTTTATGTGTTCTTTCCCTTCAGAAATTAAGAGCAAAAAGCAGGTGGGGTTCTCAGTCCCCACCTGATCAATCCACTATTATCATTCTGTTAGTACTGTATTGAAAATCTGATTCTATCTCATACATATAAATACCTGATAGCTTCAACTCTGACTTGCGCACCACAAACTCATTGGCTCCCTGTTCCAGGATGATTGACCTCGTGAGTACCAGTTTGCCCTGCAGATCATAAATGCGCAGTGTAGCAGGCTCTTCACGCTGACTATCCATCAGGATAGTGGTCATATCCGTAAATGGGTTTGGCCTGTTTTGCACCATCGACGCTGTTGGCTTATTATCAATCAGGCGGACGGCAAAGGCTTCCTCACTCCCGTTGACAAATGCAAGGGGCTGTGTTGGTTCCGGGTTGAGATACAACTGGAATGGATAGCCCATGGCCGCTGGTGTCTGTTCGACCCATAAGGTTAGCAAAGGCATCTTCTTTCCTTGCCATCCATCGATTGAGAATGTTGCGAGTGATGCATTTTCACCAGCCTGTTCAGGCATCCGTACTTCATCACGGGTCAAGGACTCGCCTGGATTCCAGTCCAGTACTTTATAGCCGTTTTGATCCCATGTAAATGAAAACTGCAAGGCATTGTATTGTACTGCATCATCCAGGTATATATCCACCCTGAACACTTTCTGATCAGGTTGGGGAATTACACTGTATTCCAGTTCGCAGGTCTGGCCGCCGCGAGGAACAATCATTCCACTACCTGTCTGGAGATTTGCAGTATGATTGAGATCCCCGATTTTCACTGCATTGAAATCCACATCATTCATGCTTCCGGAAAAAGGAATAATGGAATAGGTTTCCGGCCATGCAGACAACCATGGATTGAGTGGGTCAGGAAATATATGCGCCTTGTCAATAAAGCGCCAGGATTTATTACTTGGATACTCATTATAGAATCCAAGGATTAGTTTTCGCAATTGGATGATATCAATAGCCGTCACGCTTGCACTATTATTGATATCTGCGGCTATAAATTGGTATGGTGTAGTAAATACTTCTATACCCAGCAAGTGCTTCTGTATCTTAACGATGTCGAGTGTGGTCACCCCGTTACGTGTATCACCTTCCTTGACAGGCTTAACCACATATTCTCCGCCTAAAGACATCGCAGGAAATACAAAGTGGCCATTGCTACCAGAAGGCATCCCCGCAAGGTTGCTACCTTCAAGGTATACCATAGCCCCTGACAGGGCTCCCGCCTGAGGCACTGTAATATTACCAGAGATAATGCCCGTACCTCCCTGTTCTGGTGGACATACTCCACTGTGGTCCTGAATCTCAATTGTCGTAAGGCAAAAATCGGTAAGTCCACGATCGTCGACAGCCCAAACTTCAATCTCATTTATACCAAAGTCACTGCAATCAAATACGCGTGAGACATCAAGAGGATCGGCACTGAAGGCTACTGTAACCGGGTTTCCGCATGGATGGTCACTACCGGCATCAAACATTTCTGCCTGCACAGTTACCATTCCCCAATCCACAGTACCGTCACCATCAGTATCCATTGGCATCAGGCTTGTACTTAAGCCATGAATACATTTTGCGGATGGTGGCTTACAACTGTTCACATTGACCAGTTGCTCATGTGTACTGATATTGCCACATTGATCCCAGACACTGTATACTATCCTATGTGTTCCAATCGGGAGGTTACGTGAAAATGCAACGTTGCCACCAGCGATCTCCGCTGATGTATAATCAAAGGAAAGGTTGTTGTCCACATCAATATAATACTTCCAGGTCAATGAACTTGCTGCAGAACAATCATCTGTTGCCGAAGCCGCAAAGGCAATGACGAGACCACCACATTGTGGGTCAAAAGAGCATTCATCAAGATCAGTGATTGGCGCTATGACTGGTGCTATAGCATTCATTACCTTGATCACCTGGACATGTGTCCATATACCACCTGTCTGGGTGTTCAACTGGCACCAGTCTATTACTTTCCAGGTGCGAAGGATCTTATAACATGCGTTATCCGCATTTGAAAACGTATAGACATCGTCTATGTGTGTAGCCCCGACCATATCACACGCCCCATCATGAAGGATGGGTTCGCTGTATGGCAATTCGAGATCTTCAGGATCCAGCAGGTTGAGTTCACAGATATCAAAAGTGGTTAGGTCGGAAGGCCAGGTGATGTCATTTTCATCAAACAAATCGTAGTTGATGACCGTGATCACCTGCTGGCAAGTCGCCTGCAATCCACCTGCATCCGTGGCCACAAAAGTCCTGGTGATCGTGCCTGTACCACAATTTCCTATCTCAATGACCGGATCCGCCTCTTCAATTTCTACCTGGCAATTGTCTGTAGCCAATCCATCAAGCCCAATACAATCAGGTCCGGGAGGGCCCGGAGCTCCGGGATCATCTATACAGATCTGTTCGCGATCTTCTTCCGTAAATGCTATTGATCCGAAAACATCAAGATTCCCCGCTGTGAATGGGAACTCGCAACTGATCGTCAGATTGCTCGGGCACGTAATCTGTGGAGCAAACTTATCCTGAACTTCAACCTGAACCATGCAATCATTGAAATGTCCCTGCAGATAAATATCAGAGACAGGCCCGGAACAGGTGGAAGATCATAGACCCTCATGATCACCAAGACATTATTGTTAGCTATATCCTCACAGCAAAATTGTATATAATCATCAAACTGGTTATTCTCATTGTCCGGGTTGAAGCAAGCGACATCTTCCGGTGTATTCATGCGCTTAACTTTTACAAATACATGACCGCAATTGTCCGTACTTCCTGCATTGAATACCGTTGCGGGTACCAGGGTAGTGCCAAACTGATTGACGGGGATGGTGAGAAACTGATGGCATACCGGCGTAGGAGGCAGGAGGTCCTGTACAGTGATGTACATAGTGTCTGCACCCACAAGGTTGCAATCGTTTGTTGCTTTAAAAATGATCCTGTTTATGCCGGCAGGAAGTCCGGCGATGAGGCCGCCATTTGAATTAATGGTGCCAAATGGGCCTTCCATCCTGACAGACCAGGCTGTCGAGCAATCTTCTGAAATCGTGGCAGGAGGCACAATGACATCTGCTGTGCAACCTGATGGACCTGATGAAGCTGTGAAGTCCGCAGGGGCATTGACCACCGGAGGTGTCTTGTCAAGTACTTCAATAACCTGCATAGCCGTGCTGGTCTGATTGTTATTACACCAATCCACTACATACCATGTCCTGAGTATCTTATATGAACCTGAGCACAGGGGGACCACTACATTGGTATAACCTGCGCTAAGATTACAGAATGTTCCGTTGACGATCTCTACCCCATTTGAGGTTGGATAGCCTGTATTGACAGGTGATGTATCCGGTAGTGGTGAGCAAGGTAATGCCAGGAGACCTGTCAGGTCAGGTGGAAAGGCAACGCCTGTAAGTGATGCCTTTTGCAAGGAAATGAGCTGCTCACATGTATCTGCGTTATTGTATGCATCGACCACAATGTACTTACGGAGGTATTGGGAGATAATTGGTCCCACGCACTGTCCGGAGGATATCAGGCTATCTAATATATACACATTTGTTGCTGAGCAATCCGAAATGTCCCCAGGAAGCAACGCATTATAGGTGTCCAGGTCAGTTGAACAATTCAAGGTTACATCCGCGGGACAATCAAGGAGGGGCGCTTGTTTATCAACCACCTTAATCACACTCATGCAGGATTGGCCTGAGGCAGGATGGGAAACAACCACCATATAGGTATGTCCTATCATTTGTGCGGTGATCGTGTTACCTATCGAAATTCCATTGTCCATGATATCTACAATGATTTCGCCAGGGCAGCCCACCAGGACGACTCCAAGCAACTGATATGTCAATATATCGACGCAATCAGAAGAAAGGCTTATCTCAACGGGTGGGTTGGACGGAGGACATGACATCACACAATTCTGTGCCCACAGGGATGAGGCACCGGCAATCATGGAAATCACCATAAGGGCACGTAGCGAGCATAGCGCGGCTACTAAACCAGAGGTAACCAGTTTTCTCATAAAAGACATTTTGAATTATTCAATCGTTGTTACTGCTTTGGGAGCATGTTTTGGGATGGGACGAATTTACATATTACTATTTTTTATAAATTGATATTCTCACTCAATTAGCTTAATACACATTACAAATATATATAATATGTACAGGTTTTCACCCCCTTTTACTCTTTTTTCTCAATTTTATTTTAACATATATAATATTAGATTATTCTTATATATCTGTTTTTCTGTGTATTAAGTGATTTTTACGCTTTTTTCTTCCCCATTTTCGGCATGCTTTTGGATTAAAATATTTTCCGGTATTTTCCAGAAGGCCCATTTCGTCCCCTAGCATAGTGAAGAAAGCAACCATTCACGAGAATTGATTTACCGCAACCATCATCAGGTTTATATCGGCCACGCTTAGGACCAGGCAGCAGAAATACACGCTCTTGTCTTGATATTTGAGGCGCTGTACGGGGCGGTGCCATGCTTTATTTATCTTAATTTTGAACCCCGGTATGGCATATCGGGAATCCAAACGCAGACCAACAATTATCCTTCGCATGAGATCGACTTCCTCCTCTATACTTCGACTTCCCTGGTATTTTTCTTCCGGGACAACTCTGCTGTTGACCATTGTTCTCCTATCGGGCATGTCCGCATGTTCAGATAATTCCGGAACTTCTATACCAGGGGAGAAAACCCTGCAGGCTTCAAGGCCATTATTAAAACTGCTGGACGCAGAAGATACAGGAATCAAATTCAGCAACCAGATAGAGGAATCCTTTGAACTCAACGTCACCCGGCATATCAACAATTCCAATGGCGGTGGGGTAGCGATTTTTGATGCCAACAATGATGGGCTCCCTGATGTGTATTTCATCTCCAGCACCGGAGAAAATAAATTTTACCTTAATAAAGGCGGTCTCAAGTTTGAAGACCTCACCGAAAAATCAGGCCTGGCTTCACCTGGAGGGTTTGAGATGGCTGTCACAGCTGTAGATATCAATACAGATGGGTTCCTTGATCTGTATGTCTGTCGGGGAGGTCCTATGGAAGATGATACAAGACGTAATAAGCTATTTATCAATAATGGGGATCTGACCTTTACTGAATCCGCCAAACTATACGGTATCGACGACAAATCCGCTTCGTCCGGTGCAAATTTCTTTGATTATGACCTGGATGGAGACCTGGACTTGTACCTCCTCAACTACCCGTCAGACTTTAGCTATGTCAATAAGATCATGGTCCAGCCTACCGCCGACAGCACCACCGTAGAACCCCTGCTGACACCTATAGGCCCTTACGATTCAGATCGCCTGTACCGCAATGAAGGGCCACCGAATCCTGATGGCACTGGTGGTTTCAAGGATGTATCTAAATCAGCAGGAATATGGAATTTTGCCTACGGCCTTAGTGTATCTGTTGAAGATTTCAATCACGACGGTTGGCCAGACGTTTATCTAGGCAATGACTTTATCCAACCTGACCGGCTCTATATTAATAACCGTGATGGTACGTTTACCGATAAGATAGATGAATACTTCCAACATTGTTCGCAGCAAACGATGGGGACAGAACTAGCTGATTTCGATAATGACGGGCTCTTTGACCTTTTTGCCGCAGACATGCTCAGCCATACCCATTACCGGAGAAAAACAGTAGTCAGTACAAATTCACAGAACAAGTACACCAACCTTGTCGAACATAACTATTTCCTTCCGGTAGTCCGAAATGTGTTGCAGCGCAATAATGGTGATGGCACTTTTAGTGATATTGCCTGCCTGGCCAATGTATCACAGACGGATTGGAGTTGGAGTGGCTTACTGGCTGATCTCAACAACGATGGCTGGAAGGATTTGCTGGTGACCAATGGATATCAACGGGAACTTTCTGATGTGGATTTCATCAATCTTACCTTTCCAGGAAATCAAATCCAAGGGCAGGCTGGAGGATCAGTTTCCAAACGTTTATGATTTTCTGAAATTAATCCCACAATATAAAATCCGGAACTTTGTCTTCCAGAATACCGGAAATCTAACGTTTGATGATCAGAGCGGAAAATGGATGACCATGAAGGCCTCCTGGTCCAATGGGGCCTCGACTGCTGATCTTGATGGAGATGGAGACCTGGATTATGTGGTCAACACCATTGATGACTATGCCTTTGTGTACCAAAATGAATCTGAAAAAACTCCGGATAACCATTATATCCAATTTGTTTGTTCAGGCCAGGAAAAAAATCCACTTGGGGTAGGTACATCTGTGATGATCTATACTGATTCGTCTAAGCAGTATCAATATCTAAATCCCACGCAGGGTATCTTTTCTTCTGTTCAGCATCTCCTCCATTTCGGGCTTGGCTCACATACCACCATAGATAGTGTAATAGTCCGCTGGCCGGATGGAATGTCACAAAAACTGACCAACGTATCTGCCAATCAGCGAATCACGTTGAAGCATGGTGATGCATCTGAATTGAAACGTGATGATGCGCCAAAGCAAACGATGTTTAGAAATAATTTCCTCGCTTCCGGGCTGAAGTTCAGACATACCGAAAACTATAATGTTGATTTTGAAACGACATTTCTACTTCCATGGTCGCTCTCTGACCTGGGCCCATTGATGGCAACAGCAGATGTCAATAAGGATGGCTGGACTGATGTGTATGTTGGTAATTCGTTTAATAAACCGGGGGGACTCTATACCCAGCAAGCTGACGGAACTTTCAAACTGATCAGTCGCGAAGCCTGGGACATCGATTCAGTCTATGAGGATCATGGCGCTCATTTTTTGATGCCGATATGGATGGTGACATGGACTTGCTGGTGATCAGTGGTGGCTATGAAAGCAGCAACCCGGATGCCTGGCAAGCCAGGCTCTATATCAACCTTGCACCAGGCAAATTTTTACATGCCAAAGGAGCCATACCTAAAATGGAAGGTGTTGCCCTCAGAGCCACATCACTTGATTACGATGCCGATGGAGATATCGATTTGTTTATTGGCGGGCGGGTTTTGCCAGGAAAATATCCACTGGCCCCGGCAAGTTACATCCTGCGAAACGACAGGAATAAATTTGTTGATGTGACTAAGGAAGTTGCGCCCGAGTTTGCCAATATCGGCATGGTAACCGACCTGCAATTTGGGAATATAGATGAGGACCCTGCACCTGAGCTCATTGTTGTTGGAGAGTGGATGCCTGTGTGTGTATTCAAAATAGCAGGCGGCAAATTAAAATTAAATGCTCCTGATGTGAATGGATTTGCACAATCCAATGGATTCTGGAACAGACTGGCCTTGGCAGACCTTGATAATGATGGTGATATTGATATAATAACAGGCAACCTCGGATTAAATTCGAACTACAGGGCAAGTGCTGACTACCCTATACAATGCTATGCATCTGACTTTGACGCCAATGGCAGTATAGATCCTATCATCACTTATTTTGAAGACAGCACGTGTTATCCTATGATACAGCGTGATGTTATGATCAAGCAACTTCCGATACTCAAGAAGAAATATATCCGTGCACATGATTACGCTGCATCTTCCATAGAAGATATTTTCACCGCAAAGCAATTAAAATCAGCATTGGTCTTTTCATGTGAAATGCTGGAAACCGGATGGTGGGAAAATGAGAATGGTGATTTTACATTTCATGCTTTACCTGTTCAGGCACAGATCTCTCCTGTCAATAGTATTTTGGTATATGATTTTGACCAGGACGGGAAGCAGGATATATTTGTAGCGGGAAACAAGTATAATATGGAAGTTGAAACCGGTCGCCTTGACGCCGGGACCGGAGCGTACTTCAAAGGAGGAAAAGACCATTCTTTCCACTGGATCAATAACCTTGAGACAGGAATCTGGGCCAACAAAGATGTGCGCGATGCTGCCTTGTTGACCGGCCCGGAAAATCACTTATCCATTATTATTTCCAACAACAACGACTATATACAAGTCTATCGTAAATAAAAAAGAGTCCATCAACACATATAACTACCTCTAATCAAAGGATGACTATGACTAAAATAATCTTGACCTTTTGCACTTGTCTTTTCCTCTTCACATTAGCAACTGTTGAAAGCTGTAAACCTGGCGATTCAACATCACCTACTAATTACGAACGAGAATATTCGCAACCCGCTGATTCTGTCCGAAAAAAAGATGTGGAAGTCCAGGTAGAGAACATAAATGCTAAGCTCAGGAGTGCAACTTTAAAAAGGATTCCTTACCCTGCTGAAGGTTCCTTAGATACGCTTGATTATTGGGAACTCAACAATAAGCCTATACGCATATCCCTAAGGGTAATGAGGGGTGATATGGAGCTCTGGCCAACCTTCTTTGTACAGGATGATCAATTGATCCTGGTGAGATACAGGACATGGTCAAAAGCACCACCTATGCCTTGGGCTGAGGAAAATATGATATACCTGCGTGATGGAAGGATATTCTATTGTGATGAGCGAAGAAGTGATTTGCCTGACAACAGCATTCCTGCAAATGTCAGGTTGCTTCCTTTTAGTATGAGCACCAAGTCCTTTGCTGAACTTGAAACTAAGTACAAAGAAGATTGGTTGAAAATCAAGGAAGTACTTGCCCGTCAAACCAAATAACCAACTTACACCAACAGGCCTTGATCACCTTAATGATTTTCTAATCCAACACAGGATTTACCCAATCCAGTTTCTGGTAGAAGTGATGAGGCGCTCGTGAGATATCTGTCGAAGGCTCTATAAAATATTGAGATGGCCTGCCATTATATCTGACCCTGATCCTCGCATTCACTACCGGGTTGACAATTCCTCCTTTTGTAGCAGCTATATTGTGTAAGAGACTTCCGAAATCTGCAATAGAACGTGGATCCATGGAGAGGTTTAGCATCTGCATTTCATTGATCATCGTCCTGATGTCTACCAGATAAGTAGTATCCCTTGCAGGATCAAAAACACTAAAACTCATTTCATCCACCTGGCGGGTATCTACTTTCATGCGCCATGAAAACCTGTTTCCAATGGTCGTCCAATCAAGGTCGTTTGGGAAGAAATGGCCCCTGAAAGGGAATAACAACTGGAAGGCAAAATAAGCCACAAGGAAGCCATACACCCAGTTTGAAGCGCGTAATTTCTCTGGTTTATTCAATATCTCCACTTCACTTTCAAGACCAGTCCCAGGAGCCTTTTTAAACCATTTCCGGATGAATGGGAGCTCCTCCGTTTCAAAGTAGATGATCAGGCCGATCATCATGATATAAGGGAAGATTCCAATATCAGAAAAGATCCGTGAATTGCTGAAGTGAAAAATAACAAACGGAATAATTGCCCAGTTACGGATCGGCTTATACCAAAGTAATAAGGGTGCTGCAATATCAATCAGGAAGCCGACATAGGTCAGGGTGTGTACACCAAATTCATTCTTATAAATCGGGGCAAGAATATGGTCCGCCGGCATCCTGCTGAGCAGTGTCCTGACAGGCTCCCCTCTCACCAGCCAGTCGTAGGTAATCTTGGCTATGCCCCCGTAGAAATAGACTATAATAATCTGGGCCTGAATGATAAAGGGCTGCCAACGAGGAATCAGATTAGACAGTGGCTTACGACGTCGCAATGACAGCCACTGATCAGCATCTGTCACACTGAGCAGGACCGCGAGTAAAATGAACAGGTAGATGTGGTTATTGTAAATACCCTTATCTATCAGGAAGATATAGGCATAGCCCAGTGCAAAGAACCTGCAGGCCCATTTGAATAAAACGCCGAAGGTGATCAAGACGGCACAACCCACCATCACATAGAGCAGGATATTCATCCAGGATTCCGGTAGTGGTTTAATCCAATAGAGGTACTCGTATTTGAAATTTATAGCAGGAAGGAAAAACATGTTCCGGACCAGGCCAATCCTGATATAATCAATCATCTCGTAGGTCATAAACAGTCCGTAGACTATCCGGAACAAACTGAGCACCCTGGCATCCACTTCAAAGCAAAGCCATGTCTTTGCCTGATCTAGTAAGCGCTTCATATCAACCTGTTTTAAGGTTAAAGCAAAGTATAATAATCACACAAATCTAGTAAAAAGAGAAAGCCTCCCCCCAACGAATTGGAGAGAGGCCATCTCAAAACCGGTTTTTATCACTAAAAACCGTAATCTATTTTCAACGATTATTCGATGATGATCATCTTCTTAGTCGCTGAGTACTCATTAGCATCAAGCCTGTAGTAGAGAACGCCTACTGCTGGGATGTCTTTGCTGCTTACAGAGATTGTATTGTAGCCCTTCACAGATTCCTGCTCTTTAACTACAAGTACTTTACCTGTTACATCAAATACACTCAACGTTACGTTTCCAGCTACTGGAAGATCATAACCGATCACTGTGGTTCCCTTGAATGGGTTTGGTTCGTTCTGGTACAGTGCGAACTCAGCTCCAATCTCAGCACCACGGAAAGTCAGTTTCAGATCCTTGATATCAGATGAAGTATTGTAAGCTTCTGCTTCAGTCACCTTAGAGTTGATGTTGATCATCTCACTCAGTTGACCAGCTGCAGTAGCCTGGAAGTGCAGTGTGAAGAGTACATCAGAAGCAGTAGCGCTTACGCCACCTACCTTGTTCCAGCTCGCTGTAAGCGTGCTGCCAAACACACCCATGTTTTCATCAGTCATCGTCACTAAACCTGACTCAACTCCACGGAACTCAAGACCATTAGCCTGCATTGTGAACTGGTAACCTTCAATACCTGCGAAGTCAGTAGAACGTATTGCTACGTCAACCATTTGACCTGCTGTTACTGTACGGTTCTCAGCTACAAAGTTTACAACGCCGTTTCCACCGCGTGGCATGATCTTGATTTGCATTTGCCTGAACTGTATTGTTAACGTCACCAACCTTGATAGCGACAAAGTCCTTATCCATTTCATTACCGCTCATGCCAGCCATGTTGATAGACTCGTTGAATGGCCATGGGCTGGTAACATCAGCAAACTGGAAGCCCTTATCTACAAATCTCCAGCTCTTGTTAGATGGAAATGCTGGGTAGATTCCAAGGATCAGTTTACGTATTTCCACCAGGTCAATAGCACTTACATTCTGGCTGTTGTTAGCATCAGCTGCAATCAGGTCATAAGGGTTGTTCATCGTTTCAATACCTAACAGGTGCTTCTGGATCTTCACGAGGTCAAGTGTAGATACACCATTCCTGTGAGCATCGTTACGATCAGCATTTACTGAGAAGTTGTTTGGTATAACAACATTATCAAAGTTGTACTGGCCGTTTGTAGTAGTAACATAAGTTGGGAATACGTGGCCTGGAGCATTGATGCTTACAGCTACCTTCTCAACTGATTGTACATCTTCTGTCAGGACCTGACCAGCGAGGATGCTACCTGAACCGTCGCAAACACCATTGTTATCTGTTATAACGATCGTCGTTGTGCAGTAATCCTTGTTACGCTCACTCCAGCTGATCTGACCATTACAGTTATCATCTGTGCCGCCATCAGCAACCCAGATCTGTGTGCTCAGTTCAACACCAAATGCAGGTACATTATCGCATGTATATGTAAAGCTTGGTGTGTATGTAGCACCACTGAAGCTGTATAACAAGTCAGCTTCTGGTGTGCAATCATCAAAGCTAGATGCATTGAAGTCCTTAGCCCATACGGTCACCTGACCACCTATCGGCATCACTACGGTGCTCAGACCGTTGATACATACCGGTGAAGGCTGCTTGCAGTCTTCCAGACGGAACAGGTATTCGCAATGGCTCCAGTTACCGCAACCATCTTCTACACTCCACAGGATCCGGTGGTAATCACCGCAGAACTGGCTGTTGTATGGAAGACCGTTCAGACGGATTGACTGGATCGTGCTCTGACGTGTATCAAAACTCAATACCGCATCATTGTTTTCATCAACATCTGCTGTAGAAGTCGTCTTCAGGTAGATGAAGTCTGTTCCGTTGAAAGGATAGAGCTTAACATCATAGTTAACGATATCACTGCATGTTTCATGAACTGTACGAGACAGGTTCAGGTGTACGCTGCAGCTTGAAGCCAATGGATTGTCTTCACCAAGGAATGCCTGGTTGTTGTCTGGTAAGGATACGCCCTCATCAGCTACACACAATGTCACTGTTTCACATGGTGCTACAAATTCAGGACCATCCTCGTCGTGAACCTTGATCACCTGTGTATAGTGCCACAAGCCTTCTCCTGTCTGTGAATTGTACTGGCACCAGTCAATAACTGCCCACTCACGTAAGATCTTGAAGCAAGCACCATCTACAAAGTCGAATCTTGTGTCTTCGTATGTAACACCGATAAGGCTGCAAGCATCATCAAACACGGTTGGTGCACCCAGGTTGCCTAAGTCTTCAGGACATGTGGTCAACAATACATCACATGGCCAGATTACTCCGTCTTGTGGGTTAGAGTTGTTACATGTGTTGTCAGTGATATAGAAAGGATCGTAGTCTACAACCCAGATACGCTGTGTGCAGGTACCAGGAGCAACACCTTCGTTGCCATCGCTGGCGCTGAAACGACGCTCGATCAGTTTAACTGCACCATCAGGTGCGTTGCCTGGAAGATCGTCACCACTGCAATCATCGATCACACGTACTCTCACCTGTAAGTTAACCTCACAGTTGTCATCTGCCCATCCGTCGATACCCCAGAAATGTGGCTGGTTGTAATCTTCGTTTCCTGGATCGTTGATGATGATATTATTCCTGACGCTCTCATCATATCTGAATGCATCATACAGGTTACCAAATACAGCGCTCAATGGATCCTCATCGAGGTTTCCGTTAGCATTGCCATCAGCATCTACGAATGTGCCTTCCTGTACATTGAACCAGAAGTCGCAGCTTACGATGATATCAGGAGGACACTCTACGAATGGAGAGATCTTATCCTGAACCTGAGCTTCAACCATACAATAGTTACGGTTACCAGCAAGGTCAGTTACTTCTAACTCAACCATGATTGGGCCAGCACCTACGTCGCAGCAAGCGAATGGAACACATGGACGGTGAACTGTACCACGGTCACGGCTATTCACTGGTGGGATACCACCTGGAATGTCATCTATGCAAGCTCCTTCTGTTGTCCAGTCGAAGTCAATGCAGCTATCCATACGACGTACGCGGAATGTTACCGGACCGCAATTGTCATAAGATCCATCATCAAATACATGTGCAGGTACTAATGTGATTCCAAAAGGACCATCATTTGTAAGAGACACAACCGTGTGCTCATCGCAATTCGCAACAGGAACTACATCATCAACAACGCTGATAACAAAGCTGCAAGAAGAATGATTGCCGCACTCGTCAGTTGCAGTCCAGGTTACAGTATGGTCACCCAGTGGTAACTGGTTGATTACATAGTTGTTTCCGAAGTTAACTACAATACCTGCATGTTGAAGTCAGGCTTAAGGTATAAGCTGATCCGCAAGCATCAAAAACAGATGGTTTAGGAACGCTTACGTTAGCATAGCAATACCAGAAATCTGTACCTACTTCGAAGTCAGCTGGGCAAACAAGCTCAGGAGCTTCGTCGTCTGTCAGCTTGATTACTTGTACGCACTCTACAGTGGTCTGAGTACACCAGTCAAGAACGGTCCAGGTACGAACGATCTTCTCGCCGTTACCGCAATCGTTAAGTGGTTTGTCCCAGTATCCAACAAAGATGTTACATACGTTGTCTTCATCTGTAATTTCATTGCCATTAACGGTTGGCCAGCCTGTGAAATCAGGATCTGAAGAATCACCGCAATGACCGATATAAGCAGGAGGACAAGCAACGCTGTCAAGTACTAAAGGCTGAACTGTGATGTTCTGATCGCAAGCAGCAGAGTTGCCGCTACCATCAGTAGCTACCCAATGACGGGTTACGATCAAGCCTTCGCAAGGATCACCTGATTCTGTGTCTGTATAAGTTACATCTACTTCACCGCAGTTGTCTGCAGGATCAACAGAAGGAACATCAACAAGAATTGATACACCAACAGCTAAGATATGACCACCATCAAGTACTGGGGAGTCGTCATAAACCCTAACAGTCCAGATACCGCTTGCATCTTCACCATCTACGTTAAAGAGGTTTGGACCAAGTGTGTTACCGCCATTGAAGATCGGAAGAATACGTGGTAAGTCAAGACCATTACAGTCTACTGCGTTAACACCTTCATCATCAAACCAAGTATCGATTGGGAAGTTACCACCGCAACCACCTACTTCGAATACATCTACAACAGTACCGGATGGTGAAATCACCTGAACGTTAACGTCACCGGTAAAGGTGTGGTCAAGGCATGTAAAGCGAATGTCTACGTCCTGAACTGGAGTACCAACAGGTAAGTATGTGTAGTCAAACTCATAAGTAAGGTCGATGTTCTGACCACCTGGAATATCCAAAGGATCGTTCAGGCCTTCATAAACAATCTCCTGGTAACCGCTCACTGCTGGAGCTGGTTCAGTTGGTAACTGTGCACCGCACATGATCGTTACGTCCCTGCAAAGGATAGTTGGTGGTATCTTATCTTCAACAGATATAGTACCCCAGCAGCTATTGCCGGTTGTAGGATCAGTTACAGTAACCTGGAGTGTTTCGCCGATAGCATCGTTATCGATAGTTACACCACCGAAACCTGAGCCGAAGCCTTCGATTGCAACGATATAATCATCATAGCAGCCGTATGGGCCACCTTCGAGGATCATGTCTGTAGTCACATATGCTTCGCAGTTTTCATTTACAGAAACCTGTACGTTGTCATTGCAAGCAAGCGTAGTAGTAGGATTAGGATACTCATTGATTGTTACATCAAAGCAGCAGGTTGAAGTATTACCAACAACGTCAGCAACAACAAAGCAATTGGTAGTAGTACCGATTGGGAATGTGCTGCCAGATGGTAAACCAGCTGTTTGAGTAGGAACAGGATCAGTAACAGTAGCAGAGTTAACTGCGATGTTTGGAGCTGAAGTAGCACCTGCCTGGAACAAGTTAGAAAGTTGTCCGAAAGAAACCGGACCACCTTGCATTGTCCAAGGACCGTTGCTTTGTGGGCCTGTTGTGTTGAAGTAGTTAAATACTACGCAAGCATTCTGACCGAAAATGTGGAAAGCCTTAGTAGCTCCCGGAGCGATCAAAATGTCTGAAGTAAGATCTAACTGAGCCAACGGACCACTACCTGTATTGAAATAAGGAGGAATCGGGTTAGCGATTGCAGGACCAATGTTTGTCCATGCACCAGCGTTTGTTTCAACACCTGCATAAGTAGCACCATTGCTCACAAACACTTGCATGGTTTGAGGAGCATTGACAATACCGAAAGCAGGGTTACCAAAGCGAACACCAAAACCTGTTACACTCAATGGTGTAGCACCTGTATTGGTCAGGTTGAAATAAACACCACCTGGAAGTGTGTTACCAGAAAGGGTGTAAGCTGTACCACCACCGTGAGCAGCAAAGTTAGCTGGCAATTGGTAAGCAGGACCTTGAACAAAGAATGGGCAGTTGTCAGTCACACCTACAGTATAACCTACGATTTGCTCGCAAGCACCTGGGTCAAGTGTGATATTGATATTAGCCGGGCAAGAAATGACCGGTGGTACCAAATCCTGAACGGTTACAGTGTTGGTCACTGTGGCAACTGTTACGTTACCGCAAGGATCAACAAGTGTCCATACGATGTTGTGTGCACCTGAAGCTAAACCAGGAATAGTAACTGAAGCAGGAATTGGAGAAGGAAGAACAACTGGTGTTCCACCGTCTACAGAATACCTCAGGGTCAGCGCTGCTGCACAACCTGCTGGGTTTTGAGCAGGAGTAGAAACTACTGCATCAGCAAGGCAATTGAATTGGCCTGTGCTAACAGTAGCGTTAGCTGGAGCTACCAAGCCGCAACCTGCGATAGGCACCTGAGCTACAGATGCAACCCATCCTGCGCAAGAAACGCTACCGTCGCTGCGGAAAAGGAAGGTCAATGCACCGGTTGCACCATTACCTGTCTGTGTACCAGGGCTTGTGTTCCAACCACCACCGCCGAAATTGACTGTAGTAGCTGTACCCGGGATTGCAGGAGCGCCGGTATTAGCATCATTGTAGATCCACATCGCATCCCAGCCTGACTCACATGCAAAACTGGAGAACGTAACACGTACCCGGTGTGTTGCTGCGCTAGAAGGCATAAAGGTTACGACAGAATTCGGACCTGAACTGTTTGAGTAGTTAGCTGCCGCACCACCATTGTCGAAGAAATTGAACGAGCAAAGGGTGGGTGGCGCCAACGTAAATGTTGACGGCCCGGTATTGTATGGCATATTAACATTGGTCTGAGCAGAAAGATCAGCCAACATAAATACACCAAGCAACATCAGGCAAAAAGAAGTAAATGTTACTTTTTTCATGAGATTGGTTGATTTAATAAAGTGATTTATTATCATTCGTTGTAGCAATTCGTTGGTTTTTAAATAGAATTATGGTCTCAGCAAGGATACAGCTGCATTTTTCTCAGCTGCTGCCTGCTCTGGCGTAATCCCTGGTTGGAGGGAGTTGTTGATTGCTTCCAGACCAGCTACGATTGACTCAGATATACCCTTACCAGCCTCGAGGTTCGCGAGGATGCTGCTGTAATAAGTATAAGTGCGCAATGAAGCATTGTAAGGAGCTGTTCCTTCAGTCTGCTGAGCCAGGTTGTTTTTCAATCCTTTGATTGCATCAAACAAACGAGTCTTTGCAGTTGGAACTGTAGTCCATGGACCTGCTGGCTGCAGGTACAATGATCTTGCTGCAGGCAATGATGTAGGTGATCCCGCAGTAAGGGTTGATTGAGCCTTCATGTCAACCTGCATTGCTGCAAATAACATAAAGGTCATTAAGAAAGGAAGAAAGCCTGGTTTGCTTAAGGCTACTCCCTTAAAAAGCGAAAATGACTTTTTCATGAGATTAAGTTTTGGTTTAAGAAATTATCTGTTCAATTAGAATTAAATGCACGCTTATTGATTCCCTAAGGCTATCTATAAGGGCCAGTTAATAATCCACAAACCAATACTTAACAGAGGCGGAAGAACACCCGCATTACCGCCAGGACAGCGGTAATTACTAGTTCTTCATTCTATCAGGTTGGTTCGGGATGATAAACTATTCCTTATCAATCCCCCTAGTCAATGTATACTAGCCAAAAAGTATGCCAAATGCATACATAGGTCTACTACACCAGACAAAGATATGATAAGGCATTTCAGAGGTTATACCTGATAATGGGTAATTATTACATTACAGTATTGCTGAATACTTATACGATCTATCTATCAGGTATTTACAGATAAACCAATAATGTAATCTGTTATTTTGGCTCCAATTATTTTTTTTATACATGGATCAACCTCTCATTTAGAGATAATTATACGCTGCGAAATAATCAAATATGTTAAGATCATACTTTCAGCACTTCATAACTTCTCCTCAATCGGATCCAAACGAACCAAAACCGCTCAAAACGCCATCAACCCGGGGAATGGCTCCACGAGGGCAAAATAAGTAAAAACGGCCCCTGTTGAGGGGCCGTTTTTAGGTATGAGGAATTTCCCTGAAGGAAATCTCCGTATTAGGGGGCTTTTAGTCTGCTGATTTACTCTACAACCGGGGTAGCCGGCTCTGAGGTATCGCTTTTGCGGGGAATACGGTACACCAGGGTAATTTCATGGGACCCGTTATTATATTGCTGGAAGTCTCCCAGGCTGACATCATAGGAATAATAGATCCTGAGCTGGTTGATACGGGTGCCCAGCAACAAGGATGCCCGGCTGTTATCCCCCAGGGTATACCCTATTCCACCCACCAATTGCTCATCAAGGAATGAAAACTTGAGGTTGGCGTCGATCAGGAATGGGCTATAGCGGAGATTTCTTGACAATCAGTGAAGGCTCAATGGTGAAATCGTAATTTTCAACAGCAAACCTGTATCCAAGCAAAAATGCATAGGAGAAATTGTCAAACTCAGGAAGGTTAATATCCCCTGATATATCTGTCAGGCGGTTTTTAACCAGGTTAGGGAAAGAAACCCCAAAAAATAACTTCTCATTCGCCTCTCCATAGAGCCCTATGCCGCCATCAAACAGCGTATATCCATCAATAGCTTCATTCAGCAATGGATCTGTAGGATCATTTAGAGGGTCATTCTGGACGTCAGTAATCTTGTGTGTTTCTACACCTGCTGACAAGCCAACACTGAGCACCAGGTCATCAAAAGGAATCCGGTATGCGAAATTTGCCTGGCCATGGGTCAGGTTCTCAACACCTATCTTGTCAGTCAGCACTTGAAAGCCCAAGCCAAGGTTATTGGCGAATGAACCGTGGTAGAGTGCCGTAAAGGTTCTTGGTGCCCCTTCAAAATCAGACCAGTTGTGCTTATATCCGGCAAGTAACTGATGGTCACCCTGGAAACCTGTTGCACCTGGATTGAAAAGGATAGGCTGCAGGAATTGATGATTGAAATAGCCTGCTTCCTGGCCCATAAGGGAATTGGATATCCCTGTGGAAATGATCACCATCAGGATGGCTGACAGAATATAGGATTGCATTTTACTTTTCATGGTGGCTACTCTATTTATAGAATACATGTGTCAATAAGATTGAATGGAAATAAACTAGTCAGCAGTCAGTAATAGATTGACAGTGCCCTTATATAATTCCTTGGTTCCGTTCTGAAGTGTCACTTCGAGGACCCATAGATATCCTCCGTCCGGTACAGGCCTCATTATCCTGATCTACTCCTATCCAGTTGATTCTGGTAATTATCCGTCTCATATAACCAACCCGCCAAAGCGATTGAATATGAGACAAGTGATTATCAAAATCAAGGACACAGGCAATAATGAAGTAATCATTCTTACCATCGCTGTTTGGTGTAAAGACCCTGGTAGCAGTATAACAAGGCACATCTACATCAGGCAATAATTGCTCTGAATCAAGTACCTCACATCCATTGGCATCCGTCACGTTGACTGTATAGGTACCTGCAGGGACATTGTTGAGTGCCGCTGTAGTGCCTGTGGCCGGACCGGTCCACTGATATGTATATGGAGGAAAACCTCCATTGACGATAACCGCTATGGCCCCATTGCTGGTGATATAGTCTGTAGGATTGGTCGTGATAAAAGAAAGCTGGATTGCAGGTGGTGCAACCAGTACCACTGTTGCTGTGGCTGTTTGCGTGGAGGCAACATCAGTTACTGTTAACGTATATGTACCAGCACAAAGGTTGTTGAGATCTGCAGTAGTAGCACCATTAGACCATTGATACGTAATAGTAGTGCCACCACCAGTGACTACTGAGGTGATATCACCATCACAAATATTGCTGCAACTCGTCTGGAAATTTCCATACTGTGTAGCTACCAGGCTGACACTGATGCCACCTCCGAATACATTAAAGCATGTATCAACTACACAGCCTTTTGCATCTGTCACAGTAACACAATATTGTCCGGAACACAAGGCCGTTAAATCAGGGCTTGAAGCTCCATTAGACCAAATGTATGTATAGGGAAGAGAGCCTCCTGTCACATTCAGATCAATCGCTCCCTGGCAATTTTGATTTACATCGTTGGTGACCGTTGCAGTGATGATTACTGCAGCAGGTTGAGAAACCGTAAAACATGAATCTCTTGTGCTTCCTCCACTATCTGTAATGGTTACACAGTATGTTCCTGCCTTCAGGTTGTTGATATCTTCAGTGGTTTGCGGAGGGGTGGTATTCCAAACGAAAGTATATGGTGGTGTACCAAATGCAGCCGATAGATTAATTGATCCGTCATT
This sequence comes from Candidatus Opimibacter iunctus, assembly GCA_016716665.1. Taxonomy (GTDB): domain Bacteria; phylum Bacteroidota; class Bacteroidia; order Chitinophagales; family Saprospiraceae; genus Opimibacter; species Opimibacter iunctus. The sequence continues at coordinate 460,201 of JADJVH010000001.1, forward strand.
ACCACCGTGACAAGAAACATCGGTCACCGCAGCAACAATCTCTGCACCGACAATAAACGGATCAGGAATGAATGTACATAAGTTATTGTCGGTTACAGTCACCGTGTAAACGCCTGCTCCGACACCGGAAATATCCTGTGTCAGCGGGCCGTTACTCCAATGATATGTATATGGTGGGGTGCCTCCTGTTACAGTGATATCAACCCCACCTGTAGTAGAGCCAGGGGGAACAGGATTTGTGATAATGCCTGTCACAGCTATTGCCGGAGGATCAACGAGTGTTTGTGTAACAATTACTATTTGTGTGCCAAGTGTAATCGTTACGCTGTAATTTCCTGCGCATGCGCCTGTAAAATCTTCTGTCGTCGCTCCTGGACTCCAAAGGAATGTGGGTGTTTCGGGACATCCTTCCACCACCGTTAGATTGAGCACACCATCGCAATTTCTTGGGCATGTTGGTTGAAGCACATTGAGCACATAGGAGAGGGTGCAAACCTCTTCACAAGTTTGTTTGATTTCTCCAAGACCATGTAATAACGTGGGCACAAGTACACTATCCAGTGTCGCTGCTTCGATCGTCAGCGGATCAGAAGAGAATGTAATTGGTGATGAAGATCCAACAGGACCTACAGCTTTAAGGCATAGCCTGAATATCGTTGCAAAATCGGGAAGCGTAACTCCTTCGAGACTTAAATCAATCCAGCTTAATGTTAATTCTCCTTCATTCACGTCCGGAAATCCAGGTGTACCGAATCCGGATTGATCAAGGCCAGGAATGCCGAAGGCTTCAAGGTGATCGTAGTGGAACACATTTGGATCCCAGTTGAGGCTAAACCCAAGGGCGATGATATCATCAAAGTCATTGACCTTGATATCAAAACAAATATCACCATTTGGCATAGTACAGACTGTATCTGTCAACAAGGCAAATCCTTCAAGCTGACATTGTGCGGTGATCACTGCTGGGGTTATACTTACTACATGAGGATTGCCATCAATATCAGAAATCGCAGCAACAGGATTGGTGCCGAATGTTATTTCACTGGATTGTCCTCCGGTACCGATGACATCAAAACAGATTTCAAAGAGCACTGTACCATCTGGTAATGTATCGTTTTCAACGTTGCTATCAAACCAAAGCACACGAAGCGTGCCAGGTGTAAGTAAATTAGTATTGCCCTCTCCGAAACCAGGAAGCGAGGCAAAATTTCTGAATTCATTAAACTGAATAACTGCCGGATTATAGGTAAGTGAAAATTCCATGGCACCTACTGTGACAAAGTTGTCAACCGTAAATTGAATGCATGTATTCCCGCCGTTACCACCGCATGGACCTACTGCAGAACTACCTGTAAAAACGATATCCTGTGAACAGCCCGATCCCGGAATATTGACATCTCCATTATTAGCGACAAGTCCAACCTGAACTTCGCCCACTTCAGCAACTTCAATTTCGAGTGGATCATTTGTGATCGAGACGGCAGTGCTTTGACACGGATCACCAATGACTTCAAACTCCACAGTAAAGAAGAGTGATCCATCGGGAATCGTTATCGGTGATATACTACTTTCAATCCAGGACAATGTGAATTTGCCTGCGTCTATCAATACCTGAGGTGTACCAAAGACCGAGGGTGATAACCCAGGCACAGATGGATTAAAATTTTTGATCGTCCTGAAGTCGAGCACTGCAGGATTCCAGTTGACGGAATACTGTACGCTAATGATCTGGCTGAAATTATCAACCTGAAAATTAACCTCAATAATATCGCCTGGGTTTGCATCAGTACTGCTGATGTTGAAGATAGGCTGTTCAGCTCTCACGAGGAGGGAAGCGAACATGGCAATGATGATACCAAAGATGGATTTACTCATTAGCAATAACTTTATTCTGTTCAAAAAACTTAATCTTAAGCAAATCAGGCGCAAATATAGTAATAGTAATTGCAATATTAGCTACAAAGCTTTAGGAAGCTGATGTTTGCTAAAATCAGCGAAAACTATACCACCTTACAAAAGGCAACAAAGAGGGAGAAGTTGGTCTTAGGGCAATGGATGGATTGCCATGCAAAAATGGCAATTTTCTTCATTACGGCAAAGATACAACACTTGCTGTTAATATATTATTAAAATAACACAAATATGTATCTAGCTGTAAATTAGTTGTATAAATAAAAAATGCCCTGGTTTTCACCAGGGCATCCATTGATCGGCTTTTTATTCTGTTTGTCAGCTCAGACCCAAAACTGGCCATTGCTTTCAGGAAAGCAATGATCCGGTAGCGGATTCAGCTTATTGGCGAACGAACTTTCCGGAAAGTTCACCCATATTTGATTTGACGCGGTAATAATAAACACCAGGGATACTGACGATGTCTTCACCTATAACTACCTCAGCCTCATTGGTATATGAGACATAGTTACGATTGAATAGCTCCTGTCCCTTCATGTCATGAATCGTCACCGTAAACTCTTCACCTGCCGGGATAATCACCTTAAGGGTAGTCACATCGGTAAATGGATTTGGAGAAATCCTGCTCTCGAAGGAATTCACATCAAAAGACTCCTTAAATGGAACCAACTCAATGAGTTCATTATCAAGGCCTTTTGTATAAATTTCCGGAAAGAGGGATTCCTCACCTTCAACCAACAATGACTCTATTGGCATGCCAGATGGCAGATTTTCAACAGAAAATAAGACATCTCCGGCCTTGACCGTCACAGGAGAAGTTTGGCCCCAGCTGATATTGGTATAACCGTCACTATCCTTAGCCTGGTTTGATTCGTCCACTGAAAGGGCTCCTGGTGTAAGCTCCAGGCCAGTACTGTTGACTGAGCATTGGAAACCATAAACCGAAGCATCTCTGGTCGAAATAAACTCATAAGCGTGGGTTACCGGGTTTTCCCTGACAGCGACTTGAAGTGCAGTAGTCGTTCTTGGTGTAAGCATCCAGGCCATATTGACCATATCTGCATTGACATCGCCCATCTTGAGTGCCTTGAACGAAGCTATGGTAGGGAATGTACCTGTGTGGTCGATTTCCACACCACTGTGGCATTCGCCGGTAAACAGGTCTAGAGGTGCATCCGGCGAACAAGGATCGCCAAAGAATATCCAGGACAAGTTGCCAGGATAACCAGGGATCTTAAATCCACCCAACAGGGCCTTTTTAAGAAGGAGTAAGTCATTAGCTCCTACCCTGCCATTACCATCGAGATCTGCGGCATATAGCTTATAAGGCTCAGTAATCGGTTCATCACCGTTTAAGTGCCTCTGTAAGGTGATTAGGTCAAGGGTTGAAATACCTTCCAGTTTCTTGCCCTCTCTTGAGAGCTTGACCATCCTGTCATACTGGGTAGTACCGAATCCAAGTGTGAAGTGACCAGCTGCATCTGAGGCCGATTCGCTTTCGTCCTGATCAAGAGACTGGTCTGGCATGATCTTAAACATAGCTGCTGAAACCTGTGGAACGGCCACATTGGTAAATGTATTGACCAAGCCCGAGACAACGTTCATGCCTTCACAGGCGTCTGCATTATCATTGATCTTGATAAAGGTGGTACAATAGTCCTTATTACCGTATTCGTCATGAGCCCATATCTGGATGGGGACAGTTCCGAGGTCATCACAAGTGAATGTCCTGGAGGTCTCCCATGGGTTCTCAGAGAATGAAAACTTCAACTTATAGGCAGGGGTACAATTGTCCGTGCTTGAAACATTGAAATCCTTTGCCCAGATCGTCACCATTCCGCCAAGAGGCATGACGACCGTAGAAAGTCCGTAGTAACATACAGGAGATGGGGCTTTCTTGTCGACCACATGGACTTTGTAGCTGCAGGTCCTGTAGTTGCCGCAGGCATCTGAGACGTTCCATAAAATCTTATGCCAGCCATTTGGGATCACCCTGTCAACCGTTGGCTGACCGGTGCCCTCATAACTGATATCATAGGAACCGTCATTCCATAAATCTATCTTATAATCCCATTTTAAATGTTCAGTGGGGGTACAGTCATCCTCAATCTGTGGTTGTTGGAAGAATCTGCCTGAACAATTGGGTTCGTAACCGTCAACGACGACATCCTGGCAGCCATTGACAAACGTTGGTGCGTTAGGATTCATCAGTTTAATCACCTGGGTATGTTTCCAGATTCCAGGGCTCCATGGGTTATTCGGCTGGTACTTGCACCAGTCAATGACTGTCCATTCCCTTAGAATCTTCTTACAAGCTCCATCTGAGAAGGTAAATACCAAATCTTCATGGGCGTGGCCTATGAGGCTACATGAGCTCCCATAACCATTGTATCCATTGATGGTTGGTTTGTCATAAGGGGGTTGCAGATCTTCTGGATCAACATCTTCAGGACCATATACACATGCATTGGCGGTATAATCATCCGGCCAGTTGATATCATAATAGGAGTTGGAGTAATCCTTGACCGTGATGGTTTGGTAACACCAGTCGGACCAGTTGCCTGCTTCTATATAGAATTTGCGCTTGATGATCCCGACACCGCATGAATTGCGGTAATCAATGACCTCTGGGATAGTCACCCAATAATTGCCTCCACCGCAAACACCTCCTCCGGCTGTTCCATCGATGCCCCAGTTGTAAGGCTGTGGAAACCAGGTGTTACCCGGATCGTTGATGACAATCGGCAATCTTGGTGCTCCATTGACGGCGATAGTACCAAATGTCCTGTTGTTCGGATTGTTGAGGGCATCCGGACCAAACCAGAAACTGCAGCTTACTGTAATATTAGGTGGGCATTGCAAATGTGGATAGGTGTTGTCCTGAACTGTGACTTCAGCCATACACTCATTGTAATTGCCATGCGCATCAGTCACGCGGAGTACAACCCAAATGGTCTGGCCGACATCTTCGCAACAGAACTCAACATAAGGCCCAAATTGGGTGCCATCATTCACCCCGTATGGGCACCAGCCCTGGGTCATGCGCCTGGCCTGGTAAGACACAAGTTGGCAGTTGTCATAACTACCGTCATCGATATCGGTGGCGTATAGTTTAGCAGTACCTGTATTGGAAAGTGCCACTATAGTATGTGCATCACAGACAGCGACCGGAGCAACATAATCGTGGTAACAATCCACCTCACTACGTAAAGGACTGGTAGTGAGGAAAGTAAACAGGAGGGAAAATAAAAGGGTAAAGAATGGTTTCATATGAGACTGGGATTAGTAAATATGTTTGGTTATCATAGCTTAATAGCAATCAGGCTTTGTAGAACGGGGTATAATATCCGATCTAAAAGTAATAAACAAGTTAATAAAATGTAGGGAGGGTGCTCAAAATTAACCCAAAAATTGGATTTTCAAGCAATTGCGAAAAAAATGGCGGAATTTTTGCTTCCGGCTTTTAGCCCAGTTGATTTTCTATGGCAAACCTCACTAATCCGGCAGTAGAAGATATGTTAAGTTTCCGCATGATGTTCTTGCGGTGAGCGCCAACCGTTTGGGGGCTGATAAACAAGTGGACCGCGATATCGGAGTTGCTTTTAGCTTTGGCGATGAGGCCCAGGATCTCGAGTTCACGCCTGGTCAGATTATATTTTGCCAGAAAGTTCTCATCAAACACAGTTTCGTCTTCCTCCTCCACCAGGTCTTTGGGAAAAAGCTGGAGGTTCTTACTCATATAGAGGTTGCCCTCTAATACTTGCTGGATACCTTCTGTAAGCTCCTCAAGGCTGCTTGTCTTGAGGATGTAACCTGCGACATTGTGCACCTGGAGGCACTCCCTGACAAACTTAGGGTCACTATACTTTGTGACGACAAGAATGGGGAGGCCCGGATAGCTCTCTCTCAGGACAGGGATTACTTCCAATCCGTTCATGACCGGCATATTCAAATCCAGGAGAAGGATATCAGGCAATTTCAGCCGAAGTTGACGGAGTAAGTCCTCTCCATTGGAAGCTGTACCCAGGATTTTGACGGTCAGGGCAGGATAGTGTTCCAGGGCTATAACCAGGGCATCCACATACAGGGTGTGGTCATCGGCAATAAAAACTGAAATCTGATTGGGTTCTGTAGGTATCATCCTTTCGCTGCAATCTGTCGCAATTTCCATACCACCTTTAGAACTGGAAAAGCAAACAAAAGTATATCATCTCTGCTTAATGGAAGAGAAGATATCTTTGAGGATGCAATTCCTGACCGGTTTGGCCGATTCCCTGATAGCTTTTATACTGCATTATGTGGTGAGGTATCGTCTCCACGTGATCGCTGACAACCTAAAGGGAGCATTTCAATATACCACAGGCACCGCCCTCAAAAGAGATATTCATGCTAACTACCTGTATCTCGCCAAGATGCTTCGTCAAATTGTGGTCAGGCCCACCCGGAAATTGCTGTCGAAACGCATGCGAATGTCCCCGTTTCCTTTATTTGATCAATGGCTTGCTGAAGGGAAAAGTGTAATTGTCACTTTCGGACATACCGGTAACTGGGAGTGGACCGGATCCTACCTGAGCATGTTGTATCCCGACCAGGTCTGCGCCTTGTATAAAAAAATCAAATCCCCATGGCTCAATAAGCTGATGCAAAAAAGGCGCAATTCACATGTCAACTATCTCATTGAGACAAAACAGATGGGTGAATTGCTAAGGTTAATGAAAAGAAAACCTGTGCTCATCCTGATGATTGCTGATCAGAATCCGGGATCTGCGCAGGGTATCATATGGGCTCCATTCCTTGGGCGGAATACTGCCTTTGTAAATGGCCCTGAAACCCTTGCCATCAAGTATGCCTTACCTGTCGTCTATGTTTCTTCTCTCCCCGGCAAAGGGAGCACCTATGATCTAGCCTGTGAGCAGGTCTATGACGGCAGTGAACCTGTAACTTCAGGATTAATCATGCAAAGGTTTGCCCTCGCCCTTGAAAAGAATATTGAAGCTAACAGATCGCATTGGCTGTGGTCACATAAGCGATGGAAACGATCAAAACAAGGAGATGACGCTATTTCCGAAAGCTGAATCAATGACCGTGGCTGCGCGTTCACGAAGTGAAGGTGGTGGGATAAAGCAGTTTAAGCTATTCTTTTCCTACTTTTACCGTCAACGATAAAGCGTCTTCCGGGAATATGACAACACATGAAGAGGGGAAACTGACGGAATATATCCGAAGCAAGGATTTCAGGTATACCATAGTAGCCATACTGGTCTTTCTTGGGATTTTCCTCCTGGTCTCCTTCCTGTGGTTAAAGCTCTATACCCATCACGGGCAGGAGTTGGCCATGCCTGATTATTCCGGCTATCAATATGATGACGCGGTCAAAGATGCCGCACGTAAGAGATTCAGGATGAGTATCCAGGATTCGCTGCATATCCTTGGTAAGCCAGGAGGAGAAATCCTGAAGCAAAATCCTGCTCCGGGATCATTGGTCAAGTCCGGTCGGATGATTTATGTCACGATTACAAAGCGTAGTCCGGACAAGATCCTTTCCGGTCGCCTGCCGGAATTGTATGGCAAAAACTATGAGCGCAAGAAACGAGAGCTAGAGGAACACTTTGAAATCAAATCCCGTATCGTCGATACGAAATATGATCCGGGAGATCCAGGGCAAATCCTTGAAGTGCGTTATAAGGGTAAAGCCCTGATGGATGCCAAAGGAAGAGACAACGAGGTGCAGATTGAAAAGGGAGATTATCTTGAATTTGTAATTTCAGCAAGGTCCGGAGGTAAAGTGGAGATTCCTGATCTACGTTGTAAAACCTATGAAGAAGCACTCTTCCTTCTTGAAAATCTTGGGCTGACTGCCGGTGATGTGATCAAGGATGGAAGTATTGAGGACCTAAACAGTGCATTTATCACTGAACAGGACCCACCTGCCGATGGCTCCATGATCGATATGGAGTCAGCTATAAAGCTTACGATCAGCATGTCACAACCTGGTGATTGCCCTTAATCACTCAATACCTTATACCATGACAGAAATAAGTGTAACAGAACTACAACTGCGCATCAAGTCTGGCGAGAAACTGCTGCTGGTCGATGTGCGTGAGCCATATGAGCATGAGGAGTCTGACATCGGCGGAATAAATATACCTGTCACAGAATTGCCCTTTCGGATCGAAGAATTGAAAACACCTGAACCTTGCGATATAGTATTGTATTGCCAATCAGGTAATCGAAGTATACTGGCTCAGAAATTACTTGCCATGCAATTCAATATCACCAATACAATGAATCTCAAGGGAGGCATGAAAGCGTGGATAGAAGAGAATCAAACGTGAGACGTGAGACGTGAGACGTGAGTGTGGGTGTGCATTGAAGGCCTCGAGAAATGAAGCCCTTAGTATCCGCCTCAGTCTTAGAACTTATTTTTCCACATCATACTTTCCAATGGCCGGTCGGTACGTTGGTTATACTTGGCCCCTGGTTTACGATTGTACATATTTTCGATAGGCCCTTCTACTTTAAAATAGATGAGTTGACCGATAGGCATACCTGCATATATCCTTACGGGCTTGACGCATGAAATCTCTAAGGTCCAGGTATTACAATAGCCTACATCGCCTTTGCCGGCTGTAGCATGGATATCAATTCCGAGGCGGCCAACACTTGACTTACCTTCGAGGAACGGAACAGCGCTATGCGTTTCTGTATACTCTTCCGTGACACCCAGATAGAGTTCTCCGGGCTGGATAACAAAACCTTCCGGGCCAATCTCAAAATGCCTGATCTTGTTGTGCAGCTTTGCATCAAGGATATCATCTTCATAGACAGCCAGGTGAGCTGCCAGATGGACATCGTATGAATTGGTACCAAGGCCTGCCCGGTCGAAAGGCGTGATCACGATATCGCCACTTTCAATTGCTGCTAAAATCTGCACATCTGTTAATATCATACTAGGTCGGTCTGAACGGATGGCAAAGGTAAGCAAACAGTTAGAGCTATCAGCTATCAGCTATCAGCTGTCAGTGATCGGTGATCGGTGATCGGTGAATTGAGATCGGGGATCACTGACTAGGCTAACTGTAGCAAGGGTAAATAGCTTATTCAAATCATGGGCGTGGTGCTTTATAATTTAGTTTGCAGAAAGAGATTGCGATAAAACCTGAAAGCTGGTAGCTGGTGGCTGGAAGCTTATAGATGCTTAGCTTTGCTACGATGGATGTTCTGGACAAAATAATCATTGGCTCAACCATTTCAGCTGTTGGCCATCTGCAGGGCAGGCATGAAATGGATGAAAGCTTGTTGCATCAGGATGAAATAGCCATCGTGAGGGCGCTATCCCCGCGAAAGCGTAGTGAATGGATGGCGAGCAGGGCCTTGCTTTATACCATTGCCGGATTGCCTGAAAGGGCCCGTTGCCTTTATGACGATTTTGGAAAGCCGTACCTGCTTGGAATTGATAAGCATATCTCTGTCAGCCATAGTGAACTATGGTGTGCCGCGATGGTAAGCGATCTGCCGTGCGGTGTGGATATACAGGTTTATTCTGATACTGTACGAAGGATAGCGGACCGCTTCCTCACTCCGGATGATTTGTTGTTAGTTAACCAGTCCGAAAATCCGCTGCAGACACTTCATTTGTTGTGGGGTGCCAAGGAGTGCATATACAAAGCCTATGGAAAAGAAAGCTCGGTTTTCGCGAAAACATCTTTATCACCTCAATAGATCCCTCTGCGGGAAAAGGATTAGGTGAGATAAACTACGAAGGCATACATTTGTCTTATGAAATCTACTACAGAATGTTACCGGAAGTGGCTTGGGTTAGCTGCATTCAGCTTATTACTCCTCAGCCCATTGCTGACTGAAGGGTGTAATCCAAAAGCTGATACGTCAACCACTGAAGCTGATGGCCAAAAGGCGGTGGATACCTTACCAGATGATTTTGTCGTCTTCTGTGATCGGTTTCATACCGATTCTGCTTACCAGATAGAACATATCATGTTTCCACTTGAAGGGCTGCCTACATCAACGGGTGATGGGGATACACTGATCACTACACGTTATTTCTGGCAGAAGGCTGATTGGAAAATACATCACCGTTTTACAGATCCTGGACATGACTTTGAGCAATGGTATGAAGTACTCAATGACCGTGTCATCGAGCATTGGATCCTGATGAAAGGTACTAACCTGCATATGAAGCGGAGGTTTGCGAAGCTTGAAGATGGGTGGTATCTCATCTACTATCAGGGCCTGCGGCCGACGAATAGGGAGTGAGACTGTGAGACAGTAAGACAGTAAGACAGTAAGAGGTGTGAGGGTGAAGTGTGGGACTGTAAGATCGTGAGACGTGAGAACGTGAGAACGTGAGACGGGGGGGGGGGGGGGGGGGGGAGGGGGAAGCAGGTCGAACCATGAGACGTGAGTGTGGGTGTGAAGGCCACGAATCAACAGCCTTAGTGTTTAGAGGAATTTGTTGGTATTGAGGTAATGCTGGACGTAATCTTTGACACCGTCTTCGAGTGAGGTGGCAGGCAAGGGAAGTCCGGCTGCATTCCATTTGCCCATATCGGCTTCAGTGAAATACTGGTATTTGTCCCGGAGATCTTCGGGCATGTCAATATACTCTATGTTGGGCTCGATACCTAGTGCCTGAAAAGTAGCTACCCCTAAATCTTTAAATGTCCTCGCCTTGCCGGTTCCGACGTTGTACAAACCTGATTCAGGCTTATGTTCGCTGATATTCCAGACCATCTGCAGCACGTCTTTCACATAAATAAAATCGCGCTCCTGACCTCCATCCTGCCATTCAGGACGATGTGATTTAAATAACTTCAGCTTGCCTGTGTCCCTGATCTGGTGCCATGCATGAAAAATCACAGAAGCCATCCTGCCTTTATGGTACTCATTGGGACCATAGACATTAAAAAACTTGAGTCCGTGCCAATGCGGCGGAGTGTCTTCCTGCTCTAGTGCCCACAGATCAAACTGTTGCTTGGAAAGTGCGTACGCATTGAGTGGTTTCAAGTCTGGAACAACAGCATGGCTATCGCTGAACCCAAAGCTACCATCTCCATATGTTGCAGCACTGGACGCATATACCAGGGGAATGGATTGCGCCGTACAGATGCGCCATATCTCCTTTGAATAGCGGAGATTGAGCAAATTGAATACCGCCGTGTCTTCACTGACCGTATCTGTCCTCGCCCCCAGGTGAAAGACCATGTCAATCTGTGAAGCCTGCTTTTCGAAGTAGGAAATAAACAGATCCCGATGCACCCAATCGTGTACCCGTTTTCCTTTCAGATTCTTCTCCTTCTTCCATTGGTAGAAGTCATCTACCACAATGATGTCATAGTACCCGAGCTGGTTGAGGTAACTCACAAATGCACTGCCGATAAACCCAATCGCGCCGGTAACAACTATCACGCGCCAACCGTCTCAGATGAAGAATACGCCTCTATCGGTGGACATGTACATACCAGGTTCCTGTCGCCATATGCATTATCTACCCTTGCAACTGCAGGCCAGAACTTATGGCGGTGACGAAGCTGTGGCAAGGGATAGGCGGCCTTACTTCTGGAATACGGATAGCTCCATTCATCAGCCGTAAGATCAGCTAATGTATGTGGCGCATTGGACAGTACACTGTTGTGTTCATCCGCATTGCCTGCGATCACTTCATTGATCTCCGCATGGATCTGGATGAGGGCATCACAGAACAAATCCAATTCGGCTTTTGATTCACTCTCTGTAGGCTCAATCATGATTGTTCCAGGAACAGGGAAAGAAAGCGTTGGGGCGTGGAAGCCAAAGTCAATAAGGCGCTTGGCAACATCTTCTGCAGATATGCCAGCGTGCTTAAATGGCCTGAGGTCAATGATAAGTTCATGTGCTGTTCTTCCAGCTTCTCCTGTATAGAGGATATCATAGAGGGATTCCAACCTTGACTTGATATAATTAGATCCGAGTATAGCATGAATCGTGGAGGCTGTCACACCTTCTGCTCCGAGCATCCTGATATATCCATAGGAGATGAGCAGGATAGAAGCACTTCCCCCATGGTGCGCTGTTGACAGAGTCAATTGCTTTACCACCGCCTACATTTGCAAATGGATGGCCCGGGAGAAATGGAGCCAGTTTTTCATTCACACAAATAGGACCCATGCCAGGTCCTCCCCCACCATGTGGTATGGCAAATGTCTTGTGCAGGTTGAGGTGGCATACATCAGCGCCGATAGATCCAGGGCTGGTCAATCCGACCTGTGCGTTCATATTGGCGCCATCCATATAGACAAGGCCGCCATGCTGATGAATGATATCGCAGAGTTCCTTGATGGTGGTTTCAAATACGCCGTAGGTTGATGGATAGGTCACCATAACGCCTGCAAGATGAGCTGCATGCTTTTCGGCATGAGCCTTCATATCTTCTATATCGATATTGCCACGCTCATCACATTTGGTCACTACTACCTCCATACCAGCCATGACTGCGCTGGCGGGATTAGTACCATGTGCCGAAGCTGGTATCAGGACGATATTGCGATCCAGGTGTCCATTGGCAATATGGTATGCCCTGATTGTGAGGAGGCCTGTGAGTTCGCCTTGTGCGCCTGAATTAGGCTGCAACGAGCAGGCTTTCATCCCTGTGATATCAATCAGGTAAGCAGACAGCTCATCGAATATCCTGTAATATCCTGAAGCCTGATCAGCAGGTACAAATGGATGCAATGAAGAAAACTCAGGATAACTGACAGGAAACATTTCTGAAGCAGCATTGAGTTTCATTGTACATGAACCCAGTGGGATCATGGCGTGCATCAGAGAAAGGTCCTTGTTTTCAAGAGACTTGATATACCGCATCATTTCGGTCTCTGTCCTGTACATGCTGAATACCGGATGAGTCAGGTAAGCATCTTTACGGAATAGCGCGTCCGGAATCATAATTGCGCTAAGGCCATTCAGTGCCTGAGCATTTGCTTTTCCTAATGCTGTCGAAAAGACATTGCAAATCACTGTGAGGTCTTCATTTGAAGTAGTCTCATCGAGACTGATCCTGATATCCTGGTCTGTATAGTAAAAGTTGATTTTTTGCTTTTCGCCTTCTGCGCGAATTGCCTTCACCTGATCAGCAGAAAAACGGATTGTAAGTGTATCAAAAAAGGAAGCGGAGACAGGTGTGTAGCCCAGATTTTGCAAATGCTGATGCAAAGCAGCAGTTTTGCCATGGATACCCATCGCGATTGACTTCAGATTGTCCGGGCCATGATAAACGGCATACATCCCTGCCATAATAGCCAGCAATGCCTGGGCGGTACAAATATTTGAAGTTGCCTTTTCACGCTTGATATGTTGCTCCCTGGTCTGCAGGGCCATACGCAAGGCGCGATTTCCTTTCCGGTCAACGGATACGCCTATGATACGCCCGGGAATGCTTCGCTTATTTTCTTCCTTTGTAGCAAAGAATGCAGCATGCGGACCACCGAATCCAACTGGAACTCCAAAGCGCTGGGAATTACCCACAACCACATCTGCGCCCCATTGTCCCGGAGGGGTCAATAAGGTAAGGGCCATCAGGTCACTGACTACGGCTACCTTTATTCCTTCCGTCTGCCATTGGCTGACTTTTTCACGATAATCGTTGACGGCTCCAGTGCCATCAGGGTATTGCAGTATTGCGCCAAAAAAATCATCTCCCCCATTCCATGTCTTCCAGTCACCGCTTACCAATTGGATACCGATTGGTTCCGCTCTTGACTGAAGCACGGCCAGTGTCTGAGGAAAAATATTATGATCTACAAAACAGTGTCTAGCATGATCAGCTCCACCCTTTGCTTTCTTTGACGAAAGATTATAGAGCATAGTCATCGCTTCTGCTGCTGCGGTGCCTTCATCCAGCAATGATGCGTTGGCGATTGGCATACCTGTCAGGTCACTCACCATCGTCTGGTAATTGAGCAATGCCTCAAGGCGGCCCTGTGAAATTTCAGCCTGGTAAGGCGTGTATTGGGTATACCATCCTGGATTTTCGAATATGTTCCTCCGGATAACGGATGGTGTGTGTGTGCCATAGTACCCAAGGCCGATATAGGACTTGAATACCTTATTCATGGCCGCTATCTGCTGGATATGCCTGAGATATTCCTGCTCACTCATGGCCTCCGGAATATTAAGCTTCCGGCGAAGTCGAATCGGATCAGGGATCGTTTCGTTGATCAGTTGATCAAGACTGTCAGCCTTGATGATACCGAGCATTTGTTTCAGCTCGTGTGGATCGGTCGTCCCGATATGCCGTTGTGCGAACCCGGCCTTAACTCCATTATTTGACATAACTGATAGCTATTCTATGCTTTCGGATCAAACGCAGTGTACCTGATCTGTTTCCGTTTATTTAAGATTAAATGCCTTCTTGACTTCCTTGACTTTATCCAGTTTTTCCCAGGTAAAAGTTTCGATCTTCACTTTCTTTTCTTTACCGCTGCCATCTACAAATATCTTTTCCTTCTTTTCCGAAACCCTACCCATGTGTCCATAGGAAGCTGTTTCACCATAGATCGGCTTTCTCAATTGAAGACGTTGTTCGATATCGTATGGCCTCATCGGGAAAATATGTTTCACACGCTCGGCAATTTCGCCATCATGCAAATCAACATGAGCTGAGCCGTAGGTGTTAACATAAATGTTTGTCGGCTCTGCCACGCCAATGGCATAAGAAACCTGAACCAGTATTTCATCGCATACGCCTGCAGCGACAAGGTTCTTTGCAATATGGCGTGTAGCATATGCTGCAGAGCGGTCCACTTTACTAGGGTCCTTACCGGAAAAAGCACCACCGCCATGAGCGCCTTTGCCACCATAAGTATCCACGATGATCTTGCGGCCTGTCAATCCTGTATCGCCATGTGGACCACCGATCACGAAATTGCCGGTAGGATTGATATGATAGGTGATATGGTCAGTGAATAATTTTTTCAGGGATGCCTTTAGTTTCTTTTGTACTCTAGGCAAGACGATATTGATGATATCGGAGGAAATCTGCGCCTGCATAGCTTTCTGGGCCTTCATACGCCCTGATTCGCTGCTGTTTTTTGGCTGCACAAATTCATCATGCTGTGTACTCACGACGATGGTATCAATGCGAATCGGCTTGTTGTCATCGCTGTATTCGATTGTGACCTGTGACTTGGCATCTGGCCTGAGGTAGGTCATGAGCTTGCCCTCCTTGCGAATAGCGGAGAGTTCGATCAGGATCCTGTGTGCGAGGTCAAGCGCGAGAGGCATATAATTGTCTGTTTCGCTGGTGGCATAACCGAACATCATGCCCTGGTCACCGGCGCCCTGCTCTTCCTTTTTCTGCTTGTCCACACCCTGATTGATATCGGTGGACTGCTCATGAATGGAGGAGAAAATACCGCAGGAATTTCCGTCAAACATATATTCACTCTTATTGTACCCGATACGGTTGATTACATCACGGGCAATCTTGTGAAGGTCCAGATATGTTTTTGATTTTACTTCTCCTGCCAAAACGACCTGGCCTGTGGTGACGAGGGTTTCGCAGGCTACTTTGGATTGCGGATCGAATGCCAGAAAGTGGTCTACCAGGGCATCTGAAATCTGGTCTGCGATCTTGTCCGGATGGCCTTCAGAGACTGATTCTGAGGTGAATAAATAAGGCATGAAAGGAATTATTTAGCGTGAACAGTTTTAGAATGATTCGACCTCCTGGAGGGTGAAAAGGCTGTTTTACCCTTCATTTGGAGGCGCAAAAATAGGAATTTATATGATGGAAAAGGGTAAAGGGTAAAAGTGAGCATTCCCCAACAGGCAGTTCGCTTAGCAGCGTAGATCCCGCACGCTGTGAAGCCGTGAAGCGGGATGGCAAGGGAGCAAATCGAAGCGTAGCGGAGATCCCGCCAAATGCAAGGCATTTGTAGCGGGAGGAGGAAGGGAGGAAGGGAGCAAAGGAGGAAGGGAGGAAGGGAGGAAGGGAGGAAGGGAGCAAAGGAGCAAAGGAGCAAAGGAGGTGAAATAGGCTAAAGAATTAGAGGGCCTTGAAAAAGATTACTTGATTTCGCATTCAAGCATTTTCTGTCCTTCGATGCTTCCGACCAGGATGTCGCCGCGCTTGACGGGACCGACGCCGGCGGGGGTGCCGGTGTAGATGTAATCTCCGGTCTGAAGCTTGAAAAACTTTGAGGCATAGCAGATGATGTCATTGAAGGAATAAATCATCAGCGCGCTGTCACCTTGCTGTACTATATCTCCATTGAGGGTCATCTCAAACTTGATAGAGGAGCGGTCTGGCAGGGCATTGACATCAATGAACGATTGACTGAGCGGGGCGCTGAAATCCCACGCCTTAGCAATTTCCCATGGGTGCCCTTTTTCCTTGCATTTCTGTTGGAGGTCGCGCGCCGTAAAATCGATTCCAAAGCCTATGAGTTGATAGTATGAATCCGCAAACTCAGGCTGGATATGCCTTCCGTTCTTGCAGATTTTCAGGACCAGTTCGGCTTCGTAATGAAGATCATTGGTGAAGTCAGGATAATATAATGGCTTGTTGTCGATCAGCAATGCTGTATGTGGCTTCATAAACAACATAGGGGAATCAGGCACTTCGTTGCCCAGTTCGGCAGCGTGTGCTACGTAGTTTCGACCGACGCAAATGATCTTCATGGTGGGTGTAAGACAGTGAGAAAGTAAGACAGTGAGAAGTGTGAGGGTGAGTGAGAGCGTGAGAGCGTGAGAGCGTGAGAGCGTGAGAGTGGGTGTGGTATGATTACATCTTTACATTCATCAGGCCGATGAGGTCTTTTACTTCAGCGATCGTCTTTTGGGCTTTCTTGCGGACTACCTCAGATGATGCTGCAACTCTTTCCTGGTAGGCTTTCTTATCCTCAACGATTGCGATTCGCTTTTCCCTGAAGGGGTTGGTCATCTCGATGATTACGTCTGCTACAGCTCCCTTGAGCTTGCCGTATTGGAGTGTACCATCCATTGCCTGTTCACGGAAACTGGCAAGTTCTGGATGACCGCCTGCGGCCTTCACAAGGGAAAATAAATTTTCAACTCCCTGGCTGACCTGGCCTGTAGGTGTGTCTCCTGAATCAGTCACTGCACTCTTTATTTGCTTGCGGATGACCTCTGCATCTGAAAAGACATTGATGTGATGCTTTGGACCAAGTGATGCACTCATCTTCTTAGTGGGATCTGCAGTTGACATGACCTTTGGAACTTCGGTAAACAAGCACTCAGGCAATACGAAATAGTCCTGCCCTACCACCTGGTTGAATCGCTGAGCTATATTCCTGGACAATTCCAGGTGTTGTTCCTGGTCTTTTCCTACAGGCACATAATCTGCCCTGTAGATGAGGATATCAGCGGCCTGCAGTACCGGATAGGTAAACAACCCTGTTGAGATAAAAGCATCCTTATCCTTGTCATTGATCTGCTGGCTCTTGTCCTTAAACTGGGTCATCCTGGAGACTTCACCATACGAACTGAGGCAATTGAATATCCATGCCAGTTCGGTATGCTCGGGGATAAGGGATTGGATAAACATATTGTCAGGCTCAACACCTACTGCAATAAGATCAAATGCCAGGTTCCAGACCTGATCGCGCAATCCTTTTGGGTCAAACGGCATAGTCATCGCATGATAATCCACGATGCCGTATACTGCGTCATACTGGTGCTGGAGATTGACCCAGTTTTGAATTGCGCCAAAATAGCGGCCGAGGTGAAGGTTGCCTGTAGGTTGTATTGCGGAAAGGACCTGTTTCCTGATCGTTGCAGGTGGTGTAGTCATGATGCTGGGTATCTTTTACTGGTGTGCGATGGCTGAGATTTCGATATTGACATGTTTCGGCAGATCAGAGACCTGGACCAATGCCCTTGCGGGAGGGATGCCTGAACCAAAGTAGGTGGTATATACCGCATTGATGCGGCCAAACAATTCCATGTCCTTGATAAAGACTGAGCAACTGACTACATGGTCATAGGTCATCCCGGAGGCTTCAAGGATTGCTCCCAGGTTTTTGAGCACCTGGTGGGTCTCCTCCTCAATAGAGGTGGTGATCAGTTCCCCTGTAGCAGGTTCGATGGCGATCTGGCCTGAGATATAAAGTGTATCCCCGGCCTGGATAGCCTGGCTGTACGGACCGATTGGTGCCGGTGCATTTGGAGTCAGAATAGCTTTTTTCATAAAAATTGGAGGATAGCATGCGAGACAAAAAATGAGCTTAGCTAAAACAGCGAAGGCTCCCTGATCATGGTTGACCGGGGAGCCTCAGCGATTGTATGATGCCTTTTGACCGGATTAGTCTTCCAGCCCCGGTGTCTTCACGAGCATTTGGCCTTTGTAGTAAAGGTGACCGTTATGCTCATAAGCTTTGTGCCATACATGTGGTTCGCCAGTCTCAGCGCAGATAGCCACGTGTGGGGCAGTAGCTTTATAATGTGTACGGCGCTTGTGTTTGCGCTGTTTTGACATACGACTCTTAGGATGTGCCATTGTTGATCAGTTTATAGCTTTTCGCTATGTGTTAAATGTTTATTGTTAACGGTTTAGATATTAATATTGCCCTTTCGGGCCACATTGACATCTACCTTCAATTGTCAATTACTTTCTTCAGATCATCCCAGGGAGAATCCCCTTTGTCCTTTATGGAATGATCATCTGCCTGATGTTGAGAGAGATATGAAATAATGGAGGTGTCACAAGGTGAATTTTCCATTTTCTCACATCCGGGGATGCGGTGGCTGATTGGTACAGATAGCAGGATAAAGTCATAAATGTGCTTTCCTACGTTTAGATCCGGGCTATCCGGATCTACAAACACCACTTCGTCAGTGCTGTCAGCGGGATCGCCATACTTTACAACCATCTGGTAATCAGACTCAATTGGCATCCTGATCGGTACCATGCAGCGATCACATGTGGTGTCTACGACCCCTGGACGATAAACTCCAGGGTAGCCATGCCTCCTTCCCTGTGAAGGTCCATGTTGACTAAAAACTGACCCTGGACCCCTTCATGCTCCTCGTCAAAGAGGTTGAGGAAATCAGGTCCGAGCTTCCATTCGTAGGAAGCCTCATCAGCCTTTAATGTTGCTGCCGGTATCCGGAACGGTGCCAATGCATCCATCTCCCAAAGAACTTTTTTATTAAAATGGAGGGCAAAGATAGGATTTTTTTAATTCCGTTGGTGCCGGAATCAAAAAGTTGTGGTTAGCGCATTTTAGGACGGCGCCTCTTGCCTCCTGGCTGCATAGCTTGTCCGCCGCGCAGATGGACCATATTTCCGCTTTGGTTGAGGGCCTTATCGAACTGTTTGATCTGGTCCTTGAGCATTCCTTCCGACACATTGAACTTCTTGACCTGGTGGAAATAGTTCTTTGCCTGGGTCCATTTACCCTGATTGGCTTTGATATTGGCCAGTTGGAGATAGACCAGGGCGCGTTCGTTATCTGATGGAAGCTTCAGGTCTTTAGCCTTCTCAAAGTAGCCTTCAGCTTCGTCAGGGCGGTTGAGATTGGCCGCTATGCTACCTTTCATGATGTAGTAGAAGGCACGATTGGTCACGTAGAGCCAGTTTGGCTTAAAGGTCCATTTGAGTCTTTCTTCGGCGTCGGCAAACTGCATTTTCTCAAGCATCACGGCGGCTGACTGCACCGTTCCGAGCAGTATGTAGGATACGAGGAAACCAATACCAATCAGGAGAAACGGGAATCCGTACCAGAAGCCGGCGGTAAACATGAGGGCCAGTCCGCCAAGTATCCCGATGAGGATGATGGCAAATTTTAACTTGTAATTGATGGTAAACATGGGGCAAATGTACTCAGAAAGTGAAGAGTGAAAAATGAAGAGTGAAAAATGAAAAGCGAAGAGTGAAAAGTGAAGAGTGAGTTATCCGCTATTTGGAGATGGGGGAAGGTGCAGAGAGGAACACAGCTAATATCCACCTTGCCCCTTAAATTCTGCCACTTAAACACAAATCAGAATTGGCCTGCTTTTGCATTTCCACAGGAAATAAAAACGCCGCTGGATGGAGTTCTCTCCGCCAGCAGTCGGACTCCTATTCAGGATTCCTTTGAGGTATTCATTATTGGTATTCATTGGTTGGCGGAGAGAACTCCATCCAACGGCCATTCTTCAATTTCCTGCGGAAATTTAACAATGGGCCAATTTTTAAATGAAAAAGGGAAAATGGTGAAAAATGTCGATCTTTTCGGATTCGAAAACCACTATACAATATCCGGATATGGCATTACAGGGACTAGATTGGGGAATCATTGCAGCATATTTCATTGTCTCACTGCTGATTGGCCTTTTGGTCGCAAAGCAATCCGGGAGCAGTGTGGCGGAGTTCTTTCTAAGCGGACGCAATATGCCGTGGTGGTTACTTGGCGTATCTATGGTCGCTACCACTTTTTCGGCTGATACGCCAAACCTGGTGACTGATATCGTGCGTAACAATGGGGTCGGTGGTAACTGGGTGTGGTGGGCTTTTCTACTCACGGGGATGATGACGGTCTTTGTGTATGCCAAACTATGGCGTCGGACAGGGATACTTACAGATCTTGAATTCTATGAGATGCGGTATGGGGGTAAGCCGGCTTCATTCCTGAGGGGATTCAGGGCCATCTACCTGGGACTCTTTTTCAATGTAATGATCATGGCTACTGTATGCCTGGCGGCCATTAAGATAGGCAATGTGCTGCTAGGCCTGGAAGCCTGGCAGACCCTGCTGATCTCGAGTGTGATCACCGTAGCCTATACGATGGTCGGAGGATTTAAAGGAGTACTCTTTACTGATTTCTTTCAATTTATGCTGGCCATGGCAGGGATGGTGGCTGCGGCAATCTTCCTGGTCAACAAGCCGGAAATCGGAGGGCTCACCGAATTACTTTCAAAGCCTGAAGTACAGCATGCCATGTCTGTCTTCCCGGACTGGAGCAAACCTTCTTCATGGATCCCGATTTTTCTGATTCCACTGGCAGTGCAATGGTGGAGCAGTTGGTATCCGGGGGCTGAGCCCGGTGGCGGTGGATATATCGCACAACGAATGCTGGCTGCAAAAAATGAAAGACATGCTATGGGGGCTACCCTATTGTTCAACCTGATGCATTATGCATTGCGTCCATGGCCATGGATCATCATCGCGTTATGCTCCATGATCATTTTCCCAACCACCGCGGACATTGCACGTGCATTTCCGAATGTGGATCCATCCATCATCAAGGATGACCTGGCCTTTCCGGCGATGATCTCGTTTCTGCCAACGGGCCTTCTTGGTCTAGTTGTGGCAGCATTGATTGCTGCATTTATGTCTACGATTTCAACTCATCTCAACTGGGGTTCGTCATACATCATCAACGATTTCTATGGCCGGTTTATCAACCCGCAGGCAAATGACAAAAAATTAGTTGGTATCGCACGCTGGACTACCCTTGGCCTGATGATCGTGGCTTCGATCGTTGCCACACAGCTCACCAGTGCATTGCAGGCATTTAATATCCTGCTGCAGATAGGTGCGGGTACCGGGCTCATCTTTATCCTGCGCTGGTTTTGGTACAGGATCAATGCCTGGTCAGAAATTTCAGGTATGGTGATCAGCTTTTGTGTAGCGGTCTATTTTGAAGTGATCTACACCGGCACTTTGGCCTCTCATGAGAAAATGGTCTGGGGTGTTTTGATTACAACTATTGGATGGATCGTCGTGACTTTACTGACCAAACCTGAATCAGATGAAGTACTGATTAAATTTTATACACAGGTCAGGCCGCATAATCTTGGATGGAATGCGTGGTTGAAAAAATCACCGGCTATTGCGGCACCAGAAAAAGAAGGATCTGGTCTGTTGCCTGAACTTTCTGCCATGGTAACAGGTTGCCTGATGGTATATGGATTCCTGTTCGGCATTGGGTACTGGATCTATGGAGATTGGACCAATATGGCCATATCATTTATAGTGGCATGCATTTCCTCATGGATTCTCTACAGGATGTGGCCTAAGCTATCCTTTGCCTGATCCCCTTCAGACCCATTCAGGAGATAAAAATTTTCAGCGATTTACGAGCCTGCTTCAGGATGTGACTTTCTTCTTACTGATGGTGTAGGTCTGCAGCACCCATATGACTGCAGCGGCAGCAACGAACATAAAGGCTATCCGCAGATCGAGGGCTTTGGCAATGAATCCAATCAGCCCCGGGCCAACAAGGAATGCGGCCATCCCAAATGTATTCATCGTCGCTAATCCTGCTCCGGGAGGTAATCCGGGAACCTTTGCTGCTTCGGCGAACAGAATAGGTGAAGCGATAGAGACACCCAAACCTGTAAGCATAAAACCAGGCATCGTCATCCATGGATTAGTGGACACAATAATCACAGTGAGGCCTGCTGTAACAAGGATACCACCTGTCATCAGGATCTTCATATGGCCATAGCGGGCGATCAATGCGTCACCTATGAACCTGCCCCTGCCATAAAAATGCATAAATACCAGCCCAGCCTGTAATCGTCGCAGGAGCTGCAGTAATATCCCTGAGATACACAGCTGACCAATCAGCCATCGTGCCTTCTGTCAGGAACGTGCACAGACTGATACTGATCAATATCCATAACATGCGGTTAGGCTTAAACGAAGACAATGCGGTTCCCGGTGGCTGCTTATTCTTCTCCCAGTCTTCGTGTATCTGCCAAAGATCCTTTCGTATAGCTAGCGTGACTAAGAAAGAAAGAATGGCAATCGATCCGACATAAAGAAAATGAGCATCAAGCCAGGAAAGACTGATGAGATTGAAAATGACAACACCAAATCCTGAGATCAGAGACCCGGTCATCGCTCCAAGGCTCCACATGCCATGGCTTGCAGACATTAGCCTTACGCCACTTTCCTTTTCGAGATCAGAAGCACAGGTGTTCATTGCTACATTGGTAAATGCAAAAGAAGCTCCGGCCAGCACCAATCCAATGGCCACCAAAGGGACAGATGGCACAATCACAGGAAGCATAAACATGATGCCCATGAGGATGATCGAAATCAAGGAAGTGTGTACGGCTCCCCAGCGGGAAATAATGAATACTGATATTGGATTAGCGATGAGATTACCCACAGGCAGGCCGAGCAACAACAGGCCGAGTTGAGCTTCATCCAGTATAAATTTTTCCTTTACAAAAGGGATGAAGGATGCCCATGTACCAAAGATGAGTCCGCATAGTGCAAATATGATCCCTGTTGCCCTGGCGGGGGCAAATCTTAGAAACTCACGGAGGTGAACCACCTTAAAAACCAGAAGGCATCATGATCAATTGTTTATCCCAGTTCATTTTTATTGGCCAACCCATGGCTCTAATAACTTGAAATCTTCCCTGACCGGCAAGAATGCATCAATCAACTTGCATAAGGTCAGCGCTTTTGCGCTATGGGGTGTATTAGCAGGGATATAAACACTGATCCCGGGGGTCATGACTTGCGTCTCACCGTCAAGGGTAAACTCCAGGCTACCTTCTATCACATGTGTCCATTGTTCGTTGACATGATGATGCTCCGGCAGCAATGCGCCTTCTTCGAGCACAAGATGCCCAAAAGTGAGTTGGTCTGAATGGTACAACCCACCATGAATCCCGTCCCTCAGCTTAAGATGTGGCAGCGTATTGTAGTTGATAAATGGCATACGGCATTGTCTTTGATGAAAATAAACGGCGTCTCAGATATCATGTTGGTCAATACCCGGGAAAATTGTCAACTCAAATCATAGGTGGCAATTCCCTGTTTGACAGATACCAGAAGCACCCTAAAGGTAGTGTAATGATCCATCAGCGGGTAGTGGAAGATTTGTTGAATTTTGCATTCCGGATTTTCGCGGTATTTTTAGTGAATGAAAACAAATGAATCATCTTCGCTTAGCTATCTCCTGAAGACAGGTGCAACTGCCTGCCTGTTATTGGTTACAACTATGCTAGTGGGGCAAATGCCACCACCTGGATATGAGCGTGCCATAAAAATGCGGGATGCAGAAAAAGCGGTCAACCAACTTGACCGTGATTCCATTACGGTGACGGATACAATAGTCGTTTTTGATCCTACTACCTACCAGGAAACTACCACCGTAACGGTGACCAACTATTCCTTGCGAGACTTCTGCAAGAACTTCCTCGGGATGGCCAATCCGGATATCCTCCTGGATGGGGCAAAGCATACGATCATTGATCCAAAAACATATGAGGAAATGATCATCAGATTGAATCCGAATGGGGTGATTGATACGATTCCGAAATAGCTATCAGCTATCAGCTATCAGCTATCAGCCGTCAGCTATCAGCTACCAGCTACCAGAGAGAGTGAGTGTGGGTGTGGGATATGTTATCAGCTATCAGCCGTCAGCTACCAGCTACCAGCTATCAGCCGCCAGCTACCAGCTACCAGCTACCAGAGAGAGTGAGCGTGGGTGTGCACAAAGGCATCGGCTACCAGACTAGATTTATTTGACTTTACCACATGGAAATGCAAAAGGCAGATGTCAAACAAAGTCATGGGGATCATCCAAGCCCCATCGGGGCTAAAGGTCGGTAGCATTGAGGAGGGAGAAATCTATCATGCCCTGTAAGGGCAAAACTTCTGTGGGACCTGATAATCTTAAACTGTCAGCTACCAGCTACCAGAGGAAGGTATTCAGTAAGCAGTGGGCAGTAAGCAGTGTGCAGTAAGCAATGTTCAGTATGCAGGAGGTAATAAGCAGGATATAAAAAAAGAAAATATGGGAATTGAGCCATCAACATTGAAATTTCTGAAGGATCTCGGGAAGAACAATAACCGGGAGTGGTTTCAGGCGCACAAAGATCAGTATGAGCAGACGATGCAGGATGTGAAGGGACTGGCGGAAAAAGTAAAGCAGGAACTCAGCAAGAAAGATCTGATTGAAGAAGCCAAAGTGTTCAGGATATACAGGGATGTCAGGTTTGCAAAGGACAAGGCGCCATATAAAACAAATATGGGGGTTCACTTTACACGGGCGACTAAGCAGCTCAGAGGTGGGTATTACCTGCACATTGAGCCTGGCAATAGTTTTGCGGGTGGCGGTTTCTGGGCTCCAAGCCCGGAAGACTTGAAACGCATGAGGGATGAGTTTGCATTTGATGCAAGGACTATCCGCAAGATCACGGCGTCAAAGACCTTTATAAAGTATTTTGGGACACTGCAGGGGGATGAACTCAAAACTGCCCCGGCAGGATATGACAAGAACCATCCGGATATTGACCTGATCAGAAAAAAACAATTCCTGGTGATGAGGAAATTTTCAGACAAGGAGGTCGCCGATCAAGATTTTATCAAGGAAGTCGTCCGCACGTTTGAAGCCATGCGTCCGTTTTTTGACCATATGAGTGAGGTATTGTCAACTGACCTTAACGGTCAGTTGTTAAATGAAAAGTGAAGAGGGATGCTTCGGCTGCACTCAGCAACCGAATGAATTGAAAGCGATCACAGAGAAAGGCGTTTATGTATATCCTGGAGGATAACACATAAACGCCTTTCTGCTTTTTTGTTCATTAATAATTGTATCTCAGAGTGATCCCATAAGTTCTTGGGTCTCCGAGTACGGCTGCATAATGGCCTGCATTGCCGGCACCGGGTAAGAGTTGCTCGAAATAGTCCTGATCCAGCAAGTTGCGGGACCAGACAAATATGGAGAACCCCTTAGAAGCGCGGAAACCAATCCTGGCGTTTAACAGCGCATATCCGTCAACCACGAGATACTTTGAAGGTGAGGGGTTTGATGAGAAAGAAGAACGATAGTAGGTATCAAATGCGACAAAATAATCGCCTGCCTGGCCGAAGAATGCACCCGTACTTGTGAATTCACCGCCTATAGATGTGGCCCATTTTGAAATGCCCGGAAGGACTCCACCAGAAATGTCTTTAAACGTTGGGCCTCCGGTTTCTTCTAATGGTGGTGGTGCATTCTTGAAGGAAATATATTTACCATCCGTATAGGCGAGCGATCCGTAAAATGAAAGATGATCCTGTAACTTGATTGTTCCATCAATTTCAAATCCGCTCACCCTAACCTTTTCTGCGTTGGCAAGATAGCCACGATTTACGGAGAGGTCTGCGGCCTGTACCTGGGTCTGATAATCTTTAATATTGGTGTTAAAGAACGAGACATTCAGGATTGAATTGCGACCAGGAGATGTCTTTACGCCTACTTCAACATGATTGGCCTCTTCCGGTTTTATTACTGCCAATTCAAGTATTGGTTGACCGCCAGCAGCAGGAAGCCCTCCGAGGTTTAACCCTACAGGCTTGAAGCCAGTTGCATACGTCGCATAAGCGTTTATTTTCCCGGAAAACTTATATGAGAGTGTGACCTGGCCTGATAAGTTAGTATCATCAACCTGGGCGGTGAATGCCTGATCGCTATACACCGATTTCTGAATGGCGATCAAGGCCGGATCCTCTGTTTGCAGGCCACCATAGGTCACGCGGCTAAAGTCAACTTCCTTGTCATCATAATTGAAACGAATACCGGGCAATAAGCTCAGACGTTTTGTAATGGACCAATCAACCTGTCCGAAGACTGCCCCGCTAAATGTCTTGAGTATGGGGTATGATTTAATTCCATAACCATCAAGAAGGCCTGGAGTCTGCCAAAGCGTGCTGGTGGTGTTCTGTGAAAAGCGCCACTGATCTTTCCCTGATTCCTCTGTATGCGCGCCATCCGGCTCAAGATTCTGGCCAAAGGCAAAGAGGCCAATAACGCCAGACAGGCGGGAAGAAAAAGTGCCGGCCCAGCGTACCTCTTCAGACCATTGCCTGTGTTTGGAAGGTGCCTGGGATAATGCAAGAGCTTGCAAACCTGTAAAATCCCGATCGCTCGATGGGTCCCAGTTCCAGTAGCGCCAAGCTGTTGTTGAGGTCAGTGTACCTGAACCAATTTTGATATCCGCATTGAGTGAAAGGCCTCCAAGATCCTGACCTGATCGCCATGGCGTGTCTGTATCAATCTTTCGGTCAAAAGGATTTTGATTAGGTACCGTGTATTCGAGATCAGAGATAATCTGATCAAACTGCCTGTATTCAGCACGCAGTGTGGGTGCTACACCGGCGAAAACCTGTGCATATCCATCCGGGCGTTGCCTTGTTGCATCTGCTGCGAAAATGATTTCAACCTTATCATTTGGAGTGTAAAGCAACTTACCCAGAATCCCGAGATTATTGAGATCATTGACAGGTTTTGAGTCACTGTATTGTAAAGCAATCCGTCGCGTTGCGTACCGGAAAAAGAAATACGTCCGGCTAGTTTCTTTGTGATTGGACCAGTCAGGGAACCTTTAGCCTGGACATATCCGTAGTTGCCAAAACTCATTTCAAAATTCAATCCCGGTGTAAATCCGGGCTTACGGGTTGTCACATTGAATGCACCAGCTGTAGTGTTCTTTCCAAACAAGGTCCCTTGTGGTCCGCGAAGCACTTCAATCTGCTCGACATCGATAAAATCCAGCGTTGTTGCTGCAGTGCGAGCGTAATAAACACCGTCAACATAAAATCCCACTCCTGGATCAATGCCATCATTGGTAAGCCCGAAAGTAGTCCCTAGTCCTCGAATGCTCAGGCCTGTATTGCGTGGATTAGATGAATAGAGTTGCACTGATGGAATGAGTTCTTTCAATCGATTAACGTTGAATGCACCAGCATCAGCCACAATAGCCCCACTGAGGACTGAGATAGGGATAGGTACATCCTGCGCTATTTCGTTGCGCCGTCTCGCACTGACAACAATTTCAGGGAGCTGGCTATCTTCCTGCATTGTTATTGCAGACGGAACTTCCGAATCCTGAGGAATCAATACTTCCTGTGGTTCGTAGCCAACCAGCCGTATCACAAGTGTCCATGGAAAGTCCACAGAAGATGTCAAGGAAAAATAACCGACATCATCGGCAACAGTAAATACTTTGTTTCCCTTCAGTTCAATAGTTGCTCCTGTTAACAGGCTGCCTTCGCTATCCCTGACAGTGCCTTCGACTGTATGTTGAGCCTGTAGTCCCTTACTCAACAGGAGGATGAAAAAGATAAATGGTAGTGATGTCTTCATGGTCAAAATTTTATCAGGTAAGTTGATAAGGCATACTGCCTTGAAAATGGTTTGTGCATCTAATGTCCTTTTACATCCCACATCAGCATTTTGCAAGTCCCAGTTGCTGTTTATCAGGAATGTTTTCATCCAGATCAGAGGCAAATTTATATATTTTATATACTTATTCTACCTATTTAGTAGATTTATAAAAATGACAATGTATAATATCCTGTATTCCAAATATATAAATCAAATATATGTGCTCAATGTTGACTCTTAAGGTTGCTGCTATTCATTCTTGGCAGAGTGGAAACATCTGGTGTGCCTGGTATACATAACATGATTTACCGGCTCTCCCAAGGATAAAACAATGACTACATTTCACTTACTTTGAGGCGCGAGATAGGATTGATTTGACCACTTTTACTTTTACCGGTCAGCTAGAAGCATTGCATTGAATGCCTGGTCCTCACTCCACAGACTTATGCTTACACAAAAAGGAAAATATGCAATTAAAGCTCTTGTCTACCTGGCAGAGAAGGGTGAATTGGTGCACCCAGGAGGGTAGCGGACCGGGGCGCATATCCCTAAGAAGTTTCTTGAATCCATCCTGATCGAACTCAAGAATCATGGGCTGGTAGGCAGCCGGCAAGGGGCAGCGGGAGGATATTTCCTCACAAGGAAGCCAACAGAAATCACGATTGCCGAGCTCCACAGGATTTTTGAAGGGCCGATTGCCCTGCTTCAATGTGCAGCCTTAAAATTTTACAAGCCTTGTGATGATTGTGATGATGTAGCCACATGCCATCTCCGACAGGCTATGATCCAGGTGCGCAATCAAACCATCAAAGCGCTGGAATGCCTGACCATCCAGAAGATTGTGGATGGAGAAGAATGTAATCCTTAGTTTTTTTTGATGCATATCTCTACTTAAATGGTAGAATATGTATAATATGGTAGCTTTGACCTAAATATTGAGGATATTCAGTTTACAATGCACCACCCTCCTCCACACCCTTGCGTTAGCTCATTGATTGGAATTATTAAGTTTATTTTACAAGGACTATAAGCAGAAGGTATAAACCAAAGATCATCTTTGCAGTAATGGAGAAACTTAAATTCAAACATATCACCTTCGTCATCCTTGCCTTAAAGCTGATCTTTATCGTATGGTTGTTTTATGAATTTTTTCATTCCAATCAGCAACAGACCTTCACCATCGACCAGGAATTTTTACTCTTCTGCCTCGCCGGATTTATCGCCCAGATTATTGATGGTACGTTAGGCATGGCTTATGGCGTTAGTTGTTCGACGATCCTGCTTCAACTGGGGATCAGTCCTGCAGTGGCCTCTGCAAGTGTGCATACGGCAGAAGTTTTCACTACAGGCGTTTCCGGGCTATCTCACCTTTATTTTAAAAATGTGGATAAGAACCTTTTTATCCGGCTCGCCATTCCTGGTATCATAGGAGCTGTGATCGGCGCATTTCTTTTGTCCAAGGTCCTTGATGGCAATGTGGTCAAACCCTTTATTGCCGGTTACCTGCTTGTCCTGGGCATCCTGATCCTGATCAAAAGTATACGGGAGCCCTTATTCAAGGATGAAATCAAGCGTGTTTCGCCCCTTGGGTTTATAGGTGGATTACTTGATGCTATCGGCGGTGGCGGATGGGGCCCCGTGGTCACCTCCAATATTATACACCGGGGTAAAACCCCACAGATGACTATAGGCACAGTCAACACCGCTGAATTTTTTGTGGCTTTTTTCAGCACAGGTGTGTTTCTCTTCTTCCTTGGACTGGAAGGATGGAAAATCATCCTTGGGCTCATTTTTGGTGGTGTGCTTGCCGCCCCTGTCGGGCCTTACCTGATTAAGTTTCTCCGCCCACGGGTACTGATGTTTATTGTCGGCATATTTATCATCATCACCTCTTGCTATACCATCTATTTGTCCCTCCGATAATCCACCAATTAACCTATCTTTATAAAAACGTGGCTTTACCGGCTGCGTATAGCAATTTACTTCAAAATGCCCATGGCACTAAATCAATCACCTCCATCCCAGGCATCCAACAGCAGTTTGTTGATTGAACTACCAGTCATGTATGGGGGACCATCCTTTATGCACATCCACCCGGTCCTGCCCGTGTGGTGCAAGAAAAAGTGTTGTAAGAAATACAAGGAGAAGGGAAAGAAAAGATGCAAGAAGTGCCCTGAGAATAATTGAACCCCAACTCCGCTAAAAAAAAAAGGACTGACGTGCATTCCTGCATCCAGTCCTTTTTTATTGTGTATTCAGGAGGTCTCTATCCCTTCGCAGGTTTTACTGCAGGTGTTGCCTGGGGTGTTGCAGGTAAAGCCTCAGCAGTTCCCTTGCCTTGACAGGCGGGAGCAGGCGTGCAGGTTGGATTTGCGGTGCATTTAGCCTGGCAATCCTTCATTTCCTTCTTTGACATTTTCTTGCCTTCACAGGCGGCCATAGCTTCCGGAGAGCAGGAAGCGAATACAGCAGTGCCCGGTTCCATCATTACTGCAGTACCCTTGGTGTCTGTTGCAGTTGCCTTGGCGCAACATGAGGGCGATGGGGTACAGGTCGTTTTGCTTGTCTGCGCATCTGCACTGGAAATCGCCAGACCACCGAGTATGCATAAAATCATCATTACACTTTTCATAGGAAATCAGTTTGTTTGTGAATTAATAAAAAATCAACACTGCAAAACTATCCCTGGATGCAGCCGGGAGTTGTCACAGAGCTGTTACCCACTTGTTAAAAAGGTGTTATGGCCGGCTGTATAACAGCCTAAGACTGTTACTTTGCACCGTGAATAGAACTAACCATGTCACCATATTACTGGTCGCCTCTACCCTGGCGATGATTGGCCTGGTATTTTTCCAATACAAATGGATCTCCCATTCGAGGAAGCTATCTGAAGAAATATTCAGCCAACGGGCTTCAATGGCATTGTGTTCGACCCTTGAAGAATATGGTGGCGGTGCTGCATGTACACCAGAGACATGCGGTGTTGCCCCTGTGGCTAATGACCTTCTTCCTGCGAGCATTGAGCCCACCGGCAACAGGCAGGAGATCCTGGAAAATGAGGCTTTCCGCGAAGACCTGAGGAAGAATCTTGATTTTTATAACATTGATCTCAATTATCAAATCAGCCAATCGCAGTGCCGTCCGCAAGCTGATGCTAATAATGCAACCCCTGCATGTGTGGTTAATATCCCGCCCCATACTGACCAGCCTGAATCCTTTGTCACCCTGGCCTTCCCTGAGAAAGAAAAATTTATGTCGGGCAACCTCAAGTACATGATTGGGGCTTCAATGTTGATCCTGCTCTTTACTGCCATCGTCCTTTGGCTGGCCAACTGGTGGCTCATGAAACAAAAAAAACTGCTTAACACGAATGCTGAGATTTATAATAGCATGGCGCATGAATTCCGCACCCCGCTGACCAATATTCAGCTCGCGGCAAGCCTGCTGTCCAAAGATCCTGCATCACCAGGCAATATCAAATTGCTGGACATCATCACCAAAGAAAACTCAAGGTTGATCCAACAAGTGGAGCGGGTGTTGCACCTGGCTCGTATAGACAACGGTGACTATGCACTCCGGAATGAACGCATGTCATTAAAATCGCTGGTAGCTTCTGTCATTGAAGATATGCAGATGCAGATCGAAGAAAAAAAAGCTGTTGTTTCCCTTGAACAAATACCTGACACATTTGAAATCACAGGCGACAGACAACATCTGACCAATGCGTTCAGAAACCTGATTGATAATGCCTTAAAATACAGTGTCGAAAAGCCTGTGATCACTATCCTTGCCAGAGAAGAACAGGATGGCATACTGATCTCCTTCCAGGACAATGGCATCGGCATACCGGCTTCCAGGAGCAACCAGATCTTTGACAAATTCCATCGCATCCAGGACACCCAGGTCAATGAGCAGAAAGGATTTGGATTGGGACTGGCCTATGTCAAGCGGATCATTGAACTGCACAAGGGATTTATCAAGCTGGATTGCGGTATGCAGCAAGGCAGTTGTTTCAATGTATACCTCCCTAAACATTCCTGATCTGTATGCGTGAAAACCCCAGAATATTGCTGGTCGAAGATGATGTGAGTATGGGATACCTCGTGACTACAATCCTGCAGGCTGAAGGTATGGAAGTCAGGCATTGCAGTGATGGTGAGAGCGGCCTGAAGGAATATGTCCCGGGCTACTTTGATATGTGCATCCTCGATGTGATGATGCCCGGAATGGATGGATATACCCTGGCCAAACGGCTTCGTGAAATCGACCCTGCTGTCAAATTCCTCTTCCTGACCGCCAGGTCCCTTAAAGAAGATATGCTCCACGGTTTTTCCCTTGGCGCAGAAGACTACATCCGCAAACCCTTTGACAAAGATGAATTGGTCTGCCGTATCCAGGTGATGCTGCGCAGGAATGATACAAACCAGAATGAATCAGCAGAAGGATCTATTCGCTTTTCGATAGGGCATTATCAGTTTGATTATTCGCGGCAGGAATTATCCCTTGACACGGAGACATGGCGTATGACTGAAAAAGAAAATGAAGTACTCCGGCTGCTCTGCATGAACCAGGATAAAATCTTACGTCGCGATGATGCAGTAGAAAAGATTTACGGGAAGAAAGATTACTTCCTCGGCAGGAGCTTTGATGTATTTATCTCGAGGATCAGGAAGATGCTGCAGAAGGATCCGAGGATCTCGATAGAGAATGTGTTTAAGGTGGGGTTTATACTGAGTGTGAAGGAGTGATGTGTAAGAAGGTAAGACAGTGAGACAGTAAGAGGCATGAGAACGTGAGACGTGAGACGTGAGACGTGAGACGTGAGACGTGAGACGGAGACGTGAGACGTGAGACGTGAGACGTGAGACGTGAGTGCCCCCAACCCCCTGAAGGGGGCTAACATTTTGCACAATCAGAATTGGCCATTGGCCGTTGGATGGAGTTCTCTCCGCCAACAAATGAATACTCAGGATGAATACCCAAAGGAATCCTCAATTGGAATCATTCAGCTGGCGGAGAGAACTCCATCCAGCGGCGTTTTTTATTTCCTACGGAAATGTAAAAGCTTGCCAAATCCAAATTGTCTATAAACGCTAGCCCTTAAGGGGGCTATTATAGTGGGCCGGACGGGTCAGACAAATTTTATTATGGAATGTCAATTGATTCAGAAGCTTTTTTTATCGCTGCTCCTATCGCTGCTACTGCGCGTCTGACATCTTCTTCATTAGTGCGCCAGCCGCTGACGGATACGCGCATGCATCTTTTCCCTTTATAGGTTGATGGCTGGAAGAAAGCCTCGCCGCTTGCATTGATGGCTGCAATCACCGCTTCGGTAAATTTCTCATAAAAATATTCTTCTGTCTTACCGGATGGATGCCTGAATCTCAGGATGCCCTGGTTGATGATCGGATAAGCAAGTACTTCGACATGAGGCAATTCACTTGCTCCCTGGACGATTGCTGTAGCGTGGCGGCAGCAACGGCCTACCAGTGCTTCAATACCTGTAGCCCCGAGTTCCTTTATAGCTGCAAAGGTTGCAAATCCGCGTGCCCTGCGGGACAGTTCGGGATTCCAGTTGACCTGATCACGTGCTTCGTCATCCTGCTCGATATAAGAGGCCTGCTGTGAAAGGGAGAGGAAGTGAGCGTCCTGATGAGCTACGAATGCATATCCGCTGTCATAAGGTACATTGAGCCACTTGTGGCCGTCCGTGGCCCATGAATCGGCTTGTTCGGCGCCCTTCATCAGATGTTTGTATGTGTTGCTCGCTGCGGCCCATAGACCAAAAGCGCCATCGATATGCACCCATGCATTGTACTGATGAGCCATTGGTATGATGGCATCAAAATCATC
The DNA here is from genome assembly GCA_016716665.1 of Candidatus Opimibacter iunctus. Classification (GTDB taxonomy): domain Bacteria; phylum Bacteroidota; class Bacteroidia; order Chitinophagales; family Saprospiraceae; genus Opimibacter; species Opimibacter iunctus. Next base: position 494,079 of record JADJVH010000001.1, read on the forward strand.
AAAAGCTCCCGTGTGGATTTCACCTGCCTGAAGGATTAACATGGTCGGGATAACAGAATCTTTCCTGAATTCTGCTTCGATTGCTTCCACACTGATCCTTCCTGCATCATCCGAAGGCAATTGGATCACCATATTCGTTCCGAAGCCCAGCATCCGCAGAGCGCGAATGATCGTGCTGTGCTTCTGATCGCCTGTGATAATGCGGATCAATGGCGCTCCGTAGAAACCTTGTGTCTCGATGTTCCAACCAACAGTATTGAACAGATGATTTCGGGCGGCATTGAGGCAGGTGAAGTTGGCCATCTGGCAACCGGTCACAAAGGCGAAAGTCGACTGTTGAGGAATATTCAATAATGCCTTGAGCCATCCTCCGCAGATCTCCTCGACGATGCCACTGGAGGGTGTGCAATTGTAGAGGCCGGCATTCTGATCCCAAACAGAGGTGAGCCAGTCTGCAGCTATAGCAGAAGGATGTGATCCTCCGATGACCCAGGCAAAGAATCTGCCGGATTGATTGTGATTGAGGCCAGGTAATGCACAGCGGTTCAATTCTTCGATGACCTCCTCGGGTGCTTTTCCATCTTGAGGAAGGTTCCAGTCCCAGAGGGATTTGAGTTCGGTGTATGAGGATCTTACACCAACGGGAGTAGTGTCGAGTGTGTCGAGGAAATCATTTCCAAGTTTTAAGGCTAAGTCGAGCGGTTTGAAATATCTGTTAGATTTCATTTTTGATTTTATCTGGACAAGCTACATCAGGAATTGATAAAATTGCCAAACAGTGCGCAAAGGTAGGGGTTAAGCAGAATGTAGATTTACCAGTTTACCACACTTGTCCCGAAAAAATCGGAATTTTAGGGCATGGACGTCTCCACACTCTTGATTGGCGCAGGTATTGGCTTGGTCGTAGGCTATGCCTTGTTCTATCTGTTCCACAAAAGTAATGCTGTCACAAAGCAGGAACATGAAGCCATTGCTGCAAAGCTTAATGATTCCTCCAATGCACTAAAACTCAGTGATGAAAGACTTAAGAGTGCACAGGAGCAGGCAGCTGCTTTTCAAAGAAAAATAGAATCGAGGGAGATCAGAATTGTCTGCCCTACTCTCCCGCACGGCTACGCTTGAGGCTACGCTCAATATGAATGGCCAACGATTGAAGGAACTCTCATCGACATTGACAGAACAAACGGAGACAAATAAAAGTCAGCAGGTGGAGATCAACAACACAAAGCAGCGACTGGCTGAATATGCGGCCAACAACGCTGCACTGCTGGACAAACTGAATACCCAGAAAGAGGATATGCTGGCTATGCAAAAGACAGCACACCTTCAATTTGAAAAACTCGCCCAACAGATCTTTGAAGAGAAGTCAGGGAAGTTTACCGAAGCCAACAAGAACAACATAGAGGCCCTCCTCAAGCCACTCAATGAAAACATAGACAACTTCAAGAAGAAAGTAGAAGAGACCTATGACAAGGAATCCAAGCAGCGCTTTTCACTGGAAAAAGAAGTACAAAACCTGATCGAAAACACGCAGAAGATCAGCCAGGAAGCTAATAACCTTGCTTCAGCACTGAAAGGGCAGGCGAAGAAACAAGGAGACTGGGGGGAGACCATCCTCGAGCGCATCCTTGAACTATCCGGACTTGAGAAAAACCGGGAGTACTTTATCCAGGAAAACCTGAAAGATGAGCACGGGCAGAATCAGCGTCCTGATATCATCGTACGCCTGCCTGATGATCGCAATATCATCATAGATTCGAAGGTATCCCTCAATGCCTATCTGCGATATTCAGAAGCTGATTCCAAAGAACAGCAGGATATCTTTATCGCCAGTCATCTGCAGGCCATCAACCAGCACATCGACCAGCTCAGTGCAAAGAAATATGAGGAGCTCACTTCTTCCCTGGATTTTGTCATCATGTTTATCCCTGTGGAGCCTGCCTATATCCTGGCTGTGCAGGCAGATCCTGATCTATGGGCATATGCCTATACCCGGCGGATCTTGCTGATCAGTCCGACTAACCTGATCGCTGTGCTCAAGATTGTAGCTGACCTTTGGAAGCGGGAGATGCAAAGTAAAAATGCCGTGGAGATTGCTACCGAGGGGGCTAAGTTGTACGACAAATTTATTGGCTTTGTGGCTACCATTGAGGATGTAGGCAAGCACCTATCACGATCACAGGATGCATACCTGCAGGCTGTGAGCCAGTTGAAAGATGGAAGGGGAAACCTGATCTCCAGGGTCCAGAAGTTGAAGAAGCTTGGGGTGAAATCAACCAAGCGGCTTCCCACTTCGATGTTGACAGCGGATATAGATGATGAAGATGAAACCGGCATCCTACCGGAGGCTGAGGTACCAGAAGATTGATCTGGCTCAACGTCATTTCAATTCACATTTTCAACATTTCAATTTGCCATTTTATCATTTCGTTTCCTTCCGCAATCAGGATGATTTATCAAAACTTATATTTGCAGGACTTCAAAACAAATCGTACAGTTTTCCTGTGACGGTGGGTATCGAAGACCAACTATCCAGTTCAGTTCACACCATTTCTTAACTAAACCATCCATTCATTCATGAAAAACGTTTTCTTATTTGCCGGTCTGCTCCTGATCGGCGCGTATGTCATCAGTTGCAAACCTGAGGCAACTGAAGCCTCTACTGCTGGTGACGCTGTAGCATCATCTGGTATGACCAAAGAAGATTCCATCAAGCGTGGCGAGTACCTCTCCCTGATCATGGGATGCAATGATTGCCACACGCCGAAGGTGATGACAGACAAAGGGCCTGCTCCTGATATGAACAGGCTATTGTCCGGCCATCCTGCTGATGAAGCTTTGCCTGCCATCACTGACAAGAAAATGATTGGCCCTGGACAGTGGGTGCTCTTCACCCTTGGTCAAACATCAGCAACGGGCCCATGGGGCACTTCTTTTTCAGCCAACCTGACACCTGACGATACAGGCCTGGGTGCATGGACATTCCAGAATTTTGAGGAAGCCATCAGGCATGGAAAATTTAAAGGCATAGATGGCGGCCGTATGATCATGCCTCCGATGCCATGGCAGAACTATGCAGCAATCAATGATGAAGACCTGCAAAACCTGTGGGCTTATCTGAGGTCGATCAAGCCGGTGAAGAATGTTGTGCCTGCGTACATTCCTCCAAGTCAAGGATAATTCAATAAGGAATACCGAATAACCAATTACGAAGGAAGAAGTAAAAGGCTGCTGGTTAATCCGGCGGCTTTTTTTTATTTATATTTAGTGGATCGAAGAACCTCATCAAATCCTAAGTAATGCAAATGATTGCTCATATCCTCACGGCCCTTGTGGTACTCATCCATCTCTATATCGTATGGTTGGAAATGTTTGCCTGGACGACCAGGGGGCGAAAAGTCTTCAAGACTTTTCCAAAGGAGTTGTTTGAGCCTACCAAGGCACTTGCGGCTAACCAGGGATTGTACAATGGTTTCCTTGCTGCCGGGCTCATATGGTCCTTTCTTATAGCTGACCCGGTGTGGCAGGTGAATATTCGATTCTTTTTCCTGGGATGTGTGGCCGTAGCCGGGATTTATGGGGCATGGACAGCGGATAAAAAGATCCTGATGGTTCAGACGCTGCCTGCTGTAGCTGCAATCTTAGCAGTGATCCTGTGATAGACATGGCTAAAAGGGGATTTCAAAATTCAGGGACATTGTCGTCTTGAATCAGGGTATATGGCTGATTTGACATAGCTTTGTGATTCCCACTGGTATATCAAGGGTAAGATTTCTGTTAAAAAAGTACCTCCGTTTTAAACCTATATGGTATTTCACGGTTTTACTCAAATCCATTAAAATAAAGTCTTTTGTCTCCTAAAGTAGTCGTCATAGGATCCGGGTTTGCCGGATTATCGGCCGCGTGCTGTCTAGCCAAGGAAGGCTGTGCAGTCACCGTGCTTGAAAAAAATGCCACGCCGGGTGGCCGGGCACGCCAGTTTGAAGCTGAAGGCTTTAAGTTTGACATGGGCCCCAGCTGGTACTGGATGCCTGACGTCTTTGAGCAATTCTTCAATCACTTTGGCCGTAAAACGTCAGATTACTATACCCTGATACGACTCGATCCCTCTTATCGTATTTATTTTGGCCAAGGGGATGTGATGAACCTTCCTGCCAACATGGAAGAGATGTACTCGCTTTTCGAATCGTACGAAAGTGGGAGCAGCGTCAAACTCAAAAAGTTCCTGGAGGATGCTAAATACAAGTATGAGGCCAGCATGCAGGAGTTTGTCTTCAAGCCTGCCCATAGCCCGTTGGAATATTTTCATTGGAAAATCCTCAAGGCCAGCCTGCGCCTTCAATTGCTCAAGTCGCTGTCCAGTGAAATCAACGGACTTTTCAAAGATTCCAGATTGATACGGTTGCTTGAGTTTCCTGTGCTCTTTCTCGGGGCTACTCCGGAGAAAACACCTGCGATGTACAGCATCATGAACTATGCGGACATGGTACTGGGCACATGGTATCCTGATGGTGGAATGGTAAAGATCGTAGATGCTATGGTGAGCCTGGCCAAAGAGCTAGGAGTGAAATTTGAATTCAATTCAGAAGTCACTAAGATCGAAGCAGAGGACAAAAACATAAAGAGGCTCATCACTGCCCATGGACGCATCATCGAAGCAGATGTGGTCGTAGGTGGTGCTGACTATCATCATCTGGAGCAGGAGGTACTCCAAAAGAACTACAGGCAATATGATGAGGCTTACTGGGCCAAACGTGTCATGGCTCCTTCCAGCCTGGTCTTTTACCTTGGGGTAAGAGGGAAAATGAAGAATGTGTTGCATCACAACTTATTCTTTGATGCGGACTTTAAGCTGCACAGTGCAGAAATATATACTGATAAAAAATGGCCGACAGAGCCACTGTTTTATATGTCAGCGCCATCCATTACGGATGACAGCATAGCACCAGCAGGGCACGAGAACCTCTTTATCCTCGTGCCTATAGCTACCGATCTGGAAGATACACGGGAGATCAGGGAGCATTACTTTGAGCGTATACTGGAACGTATCAAGGCCGTCACCGGTGAGGATCTGAAGGACCGGATTGTATATCAACGTTCATATTGCATTAATGACTTTAAGACTGACTACCACTCCTACAGGGGTAATGCCTATGGCCTGGCCAACACCTTAAGCCAGACAGCATTTCTGAAACCTAAGATGAAAAGCCGTAAATTGGATAACTTATACTTTACAGGGCAACTTACTGTACCGGGTCCGGGGATACCTCCGGCCCTGATTTCAGGACAAATTGTTGCACGTGAAGTCATGAAAAAATATGCTTGATCTCTACAACACCACCTGCCAGGAATGTAGCCGGCTGATCACCAGAAGGTATAGCACTTCCTTTTCTGCCGGGATCAAGGCATTTGATCCATCCATCAGGGCACCGATCTATGCGATCTATGGCTTTGTCCGTTTCGCGGATGAAATCGTAGATACCTTTCATGATTTCCCGCAGGCTTCGCTATTTTATAAATTCAAGGAAGATACGTGGCATGCGATAGAAGAGCGGATCAGCCTGAATCCTGTGCTCAATGCCTTTCAGGAAGTGGTGCATACCTACCGCATTGAAAAAGAATTGATCACGGCATTCCTGGATAGTATGGAAATGGATCTGTCCAAGCAAAGCTACAGTACGGAAGGCTATGAAGAATATATCTATGGCTCTGCCGAGGTTGTCGGATTGATGTGCCTGCATGTATTTTGCAATGGCGATCCTGAACAATACCAGGCGCTTAAAGGCCCTGCGCGAAGATTAGGCGCGGCGTTCCAGAAAATTAATTTCCTTCGCGACCTGAAATCGGACTTTGAAGAAAGGGGACGTGTTTATTTCCCGGGAGTGGATTTTGCATTGTTTACCGCAGAAGATAAAGAAAAGATAGAACAGGACATCCTTGCAGACTTCCAGGAAGGTTATAAGGGCATATTGCAATTGCCGGAGACCGCCCACTTTGGTGTTTACCTGGCTTATGTATACTATTTCAGCCTGTTTAAGAAAATAAAACAGACTCCATGCCACAAGGTGCAGGAAAAGCGGATCCGGGTCAACTCCCTCGAAAAAATGATGCTGCTGTTCCAATCTTCTGTCCGCATGAAATTGAATATGCTGTAAGCGTAATTTGAACAAACTGAACAATACTTAAATTATGAGTCCAATCCTGTTTATTGCCCTATGCCTTGGTGCTGTCGCCATGATGGAATTTGTAGCCTGGTCCGCTCACAAATTTCTGATGCATGGCCCGCTGTGGAGCTGGCATGAGGACCATCACAAAAAGGACCACACCTCGGGCAGTTGGTGGGAAAAGAATGATCGTTTCTTTCTTGTATTTGCAACTCCGGGAATCATCTGTCTGTTTGCAGGTAGTTTTACAACTGCTACATGGTTATTTCCGATCGGGCTAGGCATCACGATTTACGGACTTATCTATTTCCTCATCCATGACGTCTACATCCATCGCCGGTTTAAGTGGTTCCGCCACCTGGATAGCAAATATTCCAGGGCTGTATTGCGGGCACATGGTGCACATCATGCCAAAACCACGAAGGAAGATGGAGAGTCTTTTGGGCTACTGGTAGTCAACTCCAAATTCCTGAAAAACGCGAGGAGGTAATGCTCCAACCAATGCTCAGTTCATGGACTCAGGAATCAAGGGATAAACTCAAGTACCTGGTCATTTTTACCGGACTCTTTCTAACCGGATTGATGTGGTACACCAATGAAATCATACCCGGCATACTCGTCACACAAGTAGGCACTATACATCCTGTTTCATTTCTTGAAACCAAATGGCTCTACGCTTTCCTTCTTGCGTTTACCGGCGTATTTCCATTTATGTTTGGCTTTATCCCGAAACCCGACTTCTATAGCCAGATGCCCAGGGTATTCCTGGCCAATCTTCCGGTGACGATCTTTTTCATTTTATGGGATATTTACTTTACTGACAAAGGCGTCTGGGGATTTTCGAAACAGTATACCATTGGTGATCAGATTGCAGGCCTTCCCTGGGAGGAATGCCTTTTCTTTATCATCATTCCTACTGCATGCACATTCATCTACTGGTCCCTCAATAGTGTGATCAAGAAAGAACCATTTGCAGCAATCGAGCGTATGCTTACGATCAGCTTCATCTTGTTGTTCATCGGCATTGGGTTATGGAAATGGGAACATATCTATACTTCGACGGCGACCTTGCTAAGCGGTTTCCTGCTGTTGTTTCATTTGCTATTTGCCAAACCGGGATATCGGGGGCGCTTTTATCTCGCTTACCTTGTCACGTGCATTCCGTTTCTCATTGTCAACGGCATATTGACCGGGGGCTTTACAGAAAGTCCGGTGGTGATGTACAATCCTGAGGAAAATTTTGGAATACGGATTGGGACAGTCCCTGTCGATGATTTTGCCTATTCGTTCCTGATGTTGTTTGCCAATATCTTCCTCTTTGAAGGAATGCGAAAGCAGTCAAATCATAGCGGAGAAAAATAACGTTTCACTCTGTCAGTTTTTTCTCCACCTGCAATTGGGTTACTTCCTTTCCGATCAGGGTCCCAAGCCGCAATCCTTCTTCGGCATCCATGCGCCAATGGACCCCGATAAGAATCCGGGAGAGTGCATTTTCCCTGGCCATATCCCTGAACGAATTAAAACAGCGAGGCTTGATCCCGAATTCCGGAACCATCGCATGACTTTTATCATCTAACTTAAAGGTATCGCCGTACATGGCACCCAACACTTCCGCGGCGGCAGCACCCATCATGGCGTGACCTGATGGATATGCAGGAAAAGAAGGGGTCGGCGAAAATGGCCTCCATCCCGGATCGATATTCCTTTGGATATAACTTTCAGGACGTTCGAGATTGTAGATGTATTTGGAATACCAGGTTGCAACTATGGCATCAGACAGAGCGAAACCGACTTTAAGATAGGTCTCCAACGTTTTTTCAATCGATGGATGTTCCATTTCAATGACCTGATTGGTGATGGCCAGCCAATGTCCGGGAGGTGTAAACATCAGCCCCGGGTGATCATCACTCCAGAATTCGCCGATCAATTGATTTTCTGTTGACAGGGGGCTGCCCAGTGAAATGATTTCAAGTGCCTGTACATAATAAGTCTGATTTGTCTCCACAGAGTATGGGGGTAATGGTTTGGCCAGGTAGTTTTCCTGCCTGATCACAAAGGGTCTCACTGCACCCCAGGAGGGTAACAAGGGAGGCATAGGAAAGTCAACAGAGGTCACCCATTTTCCGTCACCGGCAGGGGGTACATAATTCCGATCGTAATTGTGATGATTGGCCATATGACCGATACTATCTGTAGCTGACCAGGCAAAAACGGCATTGGCAATATCCATTCCGAAGGCGTTGGAAATCCTGATGACGGAGGTATCTAATCCAGGTGACAGATTCTTCTCCCATTTTTCCTTCAAGACGATGAGTTGGTTTCGTATTGTTTCCGGCGCTGAGCGAAAAAACTTTCCAATCAATGTGGCATAGCAGGCATTCATTGCTATCGCGTGATTAAACCTGTCTGCAGGTGGAGCATCAGGTATCGTCAATCCCTGAAAATGAGAGGAGAAGGATTGGAAATCTCCTGCCAGGCCAGGCAATGCTGCTTCATACGCCGCCAGGCCCACATATCCATACGTTCTGGCAGCAACCGGCCCCCTGTACCCTTCTGTGTGCATTTCAGCCAGAAGAATAAACTTATTCCATTCCACGGCAAGCCCTACGCCATCCCTCATCCTGGCTTTTTGCATACTGAAACATCCTATGCTATACATCAAAAGCCCTGCCCCGGCCAATAGGATGGCAACGATGGAAATATGTTTTCTATGTATATGATGAATATTCACGAATAATATCAGTTATGAACCGGTAAGTTGGCCTGTTGATTTACGGTCAGGAAATCTGAGTACAAATGTAGTGCCGACTGGTGGCTTGCTTTCGACCTCCAGGTCTATATGATGGAGCTTGAGTATGCTGACCACCAGTGAAAGGCCAATCCCTGATCCCTTGACCGATGATGTGCCGGGGCTTCTGTAGAAGGCATTGAAGATCATCGGCAATTCTTCGCTGGGGATACCTGGCCCATTGTCTGCTATCTTGATGGTTGTCAAATCTTCCCGGGAAAAAGAAAGACTGACCCTGACTTTTTTATCGGGGCTGAATTTGCATCCGTTTTCCATCAGGTTAATAAGCGCGGTTTTTAAAAGTTGTTCATTCCCATGGACAAAAAGATGCTGTTCTTCTTCAGGCAGGCTGAGCACATCAAACTGTATGGTATACTCAGGATGATTCTTGAGCAAGGTCTCTTTGGTCTGCCATATCAATTCGTCAATGCGCAGCGATTGAAACCTGATCGTGGAATCATCTGCGCTGATCCTGGCCATCTGCATCAGCTTGTCGGCTACTTCATTCAACTCCTTCACATCAAAGAGTACTGAGGCCAGTGTGGCCTGGTACTCTTCTTTAGACCTTTCCTTCTGGAGCATGACTTCCACCTGGGAGACGATGACATTGAGTGGGTTTTTCAGTTCATGGCTGATATTGGAAAGGAACATCTTCTGTATCCTGAATACCTGTTGGATGCGATCCAGTAATTTATTAAAGGTGATGACCAGGCGTGACAACTCATCGTGTTGATTGCTGGTTTCCAGGCGATGGCTCATGTCTGTTGGGAGCAAGGCATCTACTTCGTTCATGATGCGGCTGACGGGGGCCAATGCCTGCCTGGCGAAAAACCAACCTCCGACAGCTACCAGGGTAATGGAAATCAGGAATACAAGAATTAAAATCTGGGTCAGGTTGTCGACATGGACCTGGTCAAAAACAGATTCAGCTACGACGACATATTCATCCCCTGTTTTGTTTTTATACTCAATGGCCAGTGCGCTGAACTTTCCATGATCAAAGCGGCACTCGCCATAATTTTCAACGTCCTGAAAAGCCCTCTTGTTGATATTGTCCGGTGCAGGATTGAAACTGTATAGCCTTTTCCCCTGGGGGGTATAGATTGAAATATTTTCAGGATAATCAGCGGCCAGGGGTGAAGTCAATTCAGTTGGCGCTTCAATCTTAAATTCCTGTTCGTCACTCTTCTTCCCTGCCACCATTTCGGCAATAAGCAGCGCTTTTGATTTGAGACTGTCATAGTACTCGTCCTGGAGGTTGAGTTTAAACTGGAAATGGATATAGAAGAATGCCCCCAGGAGGATACCTGCCGCGATTAGAATAAACTGAAGAGTTAACCTGAAGCGTATCTGCATAATTTAGAATGCCTGTGAGGGCCGGATCAAAAAGCCATGGGGGAATTGTGGTTGTTTCTATTCTTCCCTGAGGATATATCCCTGACCGAAGACGGTGTGGATGACCTTTTTAGGAAAGGGTTTGTCCATTTTATTGCGAAGATAGTTGACATACACTTCGACCACATTGGAACTTGTCTCAAAATTGATATCCCATACTTTTTCTGCGATTTCGGCTTTTGTGATGACGCGACCATGGTTGCGGATCAGATATTCCATCAGGGCAAACTCCTTTGGCGTGAGCTCAACTTTACGGCCTGATCTGAAGCATTCCTTGGACAAGAGGTTCATTTCGATATCTGCAAAGGTGAGTACGGATTTGATAAAGCTCCCTTCCTTGCCCCTTCTCGAAAGGGCCTTGATCCGGGCCAGCAGCTCTTTAAACTCGTAGGGTTTGGTGAGATAGTCATCCGCCCCGGCTTCGAGACCAAGTACCTTATCATCCGTGGAATTGAGGGCAGTAAGCAGTAATACCGGGGTGTTGACTCCTTTGGATCGCAGTAAATGGGTCAGGTCGAATCCATTGATTCCGGGAACTATAATATCCGAAATGATCACATCATAGGTATTTTTGAGTGCCAGATCCGAACCGCTGGGCCCATCCAGGGCAAAATCCACCTCGATCTGGTGCTCTTCCAGCCCCATCGTGAGGGATTTGACCGCCTTTATTTCGTCCTCAATCAGCAAAACCTTCATGATATCGTGTGGAGTTACCCCAAAAATGGGGTATAACAGCCATTATTGGGCAATTTCTAAGCAAATTTTAAGCACTAAACAGCTAGCCAACTGCAAAGATGATGTTAACTTTGGTCTACCAAATTAGAGAATTATTTATTCACCTCAACAAATTACCTATGAATAATCGCACACTATTACAATTCTGTGCCTCACTGCTGCTCGTTTTCTCCCTTTTCATTGTCTCCTGTAAGGAAGAAGATGATCAGGTATCTGATCAAAAGTTAGTTGCAAATTACTCTGCAGAAGTGCAGCTCGAATGGAACAAATTGTTCCTCGAAATCGAGCGTTATGCTGCAGGTTATCGCCCAGGTCCAGCCCCAAGGGCTTTAGGCCATTTAGGCCTGGCTGCATATGAAGCGTGTGTAACCGGGATGCCTGGCTACAACTCACTTGAAAGCCAATTTAACGGCCTGAATATCCCCAACATCGAAGTTGGCAAAGAATACCATTGGCCTTCTGTAGTTCAGGGTGTTTATTCAGTGATGATGCCCTATTTCTTTACCCAGGAGCCACCTGCTGGTGTACGGAATGATTGGGATGTCCTGAAAAACAGCCTTGATCAAAAACTTTTGGCCGAAGCTGGTGCTGAAGTTTTCAACCGCTCAAAAGCCTACGGAGAAGCTGTTGGCCTGGCAGTTTGGGAATGGTCTACCTCTGACCCTTATGGCCACGAGGCCTACAAGAACCCATTTGGAAATTACACTACAAATGAAACATACGACTGGGCTGCTCATTATGATGGTCCTGGTGACTGGCAACCAACTGTCCCTGGCCCGACAAGTCCGATGGGACCGTTCTTTGGTAAGGCTCGTACCTTTGCTTTGAAAGAATCTGAAAAGATATGCCGCCCTCCATCACACTACTATATGGAATACAGTGAGGATCCACATTCTGAGTATTATGCAGAAGCATTACAAGCCTATACCAAGAATGCTGCAACTGACTATAATGTAGAGTGGGTTGGAGAATTCTGGAGTGATGACTTATTGAACCTGACTTTTAGTCCTGGCCCACGTTGGGTCGCAATAGGTAACCAGGTAATCGAAAAAGAAAATGCCAACCTGGAAACATCCCTTGAAATGTATGCCAAAGTCGGCATGTCACTCAACGATGCAGCTGTTGGCGCATGGGCTTCAAAATACCGTTACAATGTTGAGCGTCCTGTGACATACATCACCAAAGTCATTGATCCAACTTACAAATCAAATTTGAACAACCCGATAACAGGTGACATCGGAGTTGTACCAGCGTTCCCTGCTTTCCCATCAGGCCACTCTACCATGGGTGGTGCGGGTGCAGAAGCTTTAGCAAATGTTTTCGGATACTCTTATGGTATGACTGACAATTGCCACCTTGGCCGCACAGAGTTTGAAGGGGTACCTCGTACTTTCTCCAGCTTTAAAGAAATGGCAGATGAAAATGCATGGTCACGTGTTGTGCTCGGTACACACTGGAATATGGATTGTGTTGAAGGTGTTCGCTTTGGCACGGAAATCGGCCGTAGGGTTTGCGCCCTTCCATGGAAAAAATAAGATTATTTGGTTTATCTAAATTAAAAAAAAGAGACTGCGGCCCACCGCAGTCTCTTTTTTTTGAAAACCCTTTTGAACCTTTAGTCACATAAAATAGAAAGAGAACCCTGACCGTTTAAAGGCAGTCCTCGTGCTTATAATTGATCAAGTGAATTTCATAATCCAACATCGTATGAATCCTCTATTGAAATCATATTCTACTTGCCTGATAGTCATCATTGCCTCTTTATCCATCCAGTCATGTGGCCCTAAGCAGGAAGAGATCGTTCAGAACTATCCAAGCGGTGAAGTCTCCAGGAGACATTTTGTCATCGATGGAAAAAAGGAAGGGAAAATGACAGAATTCTACAAGGATGGCAAGATCAAAGGAGAGCGGCTTTTTGAAAATGACATGCAGGTCGGCAAGAGTGTTTTCTATTACCCCAGCGGCAAGATAAAGGAAGCCCAATATTTTAAAGATGGCAAATTAAACGGAGGAGATACCGTCTTCTACGAGAGTGGAAAGCCTGAGTTCATGAAAACATTCACTGACGGACTTATGGATGGGTATATCCGCAAATGGGGAGAAGATGGCACCCTGATCTATGAAGCACGTTATGAAATGGACTCCTTAGTTGAGGTAAAAGGTCAGCTCCTCTACAAGGATTCTACTTCTGTAAAACACTAATCCCAACCACCCACCTTCCAGGGAAGAATTGTTCCGTAAGGATTGATCAACTCATGCCACCCGACAGTGGATGTGAACAATGTTTTATCGGATTTAAATGTGCTATAGTCGACAAATAGCACCAGGCTCTCTCAAATTCTACATATTCAATTCATTTCCGGTACTTTAGGATAAACAATTCCTTTCCTGACATGAAAAGAAACGACTTTGTAAGAAACGCCTGCCTCGGAGTATGGGCAACCCCAGTAGTGCTCTCCGGGCTTCAAATCGAATTCGACCACTCCACTTGATAAGGCGCTTGTCGAGGAATTTGTAAACAAAGCCCATAGTGATAAAGACATCGTGATGGCCATGCTTGAAGAGCATCCCACTTTGCTCAATGCCGCCCATGATTGGGGAAGTGGGGACTTCGAAACAGCACTGGGCGCTGCCTCCCACGTTGGATACAAAGAGCTGGTCAACTACCTTATATCAAAGGGGGCACAAACAAATATCTTTACAGCATGCCTGTTTGGGCATATTGATATCGTCAAGGCTGTGCTCGGAAAATTTCCTGCTTCGCTGAATGCAAAGGGACCTCACGGTTTTACCTTACTGCATCATGCCATAAAAGGAGGTGAAGAGGCCTTTGAAGTAAAAGCATACCTCGAGTCCCTGGGGGCTACTGACACAAAGATTCCCCTCTACTGAAATTATAGTATGGGCATAGGATTCTACCTGAGGGCAATGTATTCCACCAGGAGAGAATTACGATCGATCCCCAGATATTGTTCCGGTGGCTCTTCAATCTTCTGAAGGAGGCTATAGGCATTGAGCAGGAATATTTCACGGATCGGGCTGTCGGAATCTAGATTGAACGTATTGCGCATGACAATAAAAAGGAAGTCCGCGTTAATATTGTGCTTTCTCAGGCTTTCATACCTGTTTTCGATATCGATTATACCCTTCTTGTTGAGATCTTCCAATGCATTTGAAAACATCTCCCGGACATTGGGCTTGACTTTGTATCCCAGGTTGAAATCAATCCTGTATATCTTTCCTTTAACAATCTCCGTAAAATCATATTCCTGTTGAAACGGGACTTCGGTTTCATTAAAGTGAAGTAACCAATATGCATCTGCTCTCTTGGGTTGTTTCTGGTAAATAGATTTAAGGATCTGCTTTTCCATCCGGTGCACCGAATATGCGCTGGTAAGGTATACGATATTGGTAGCATATTTAGGAATGGCCAGGTCACTGCTCACATCGGTGATGATATCTTCATATTGGTGTATATCCACAAATTTCTTCTTTCGCAGGAGGACATGCTTAGCCAGGTAATGTATCACCATCACGGCGATGAAGAATAACATGAGGACCATGGTGAATCCAGCTCCATGAGCTAGTTTATGGGCGTTGGCAGCCAGAAAACTTAGTTCAATAGCCAGGAAGAGCAAAGTCAGCGCTCCGATCCTGATCCAATCCCAGTGTAGCTTGTGTCTCAGGAAAAACATGAGTAACAACGTCGTGGAGAGCATTGTAAAATTGAGTGCCATCCCATAGACAGCCTCCATTGCAAGGCTGGTCTGAAAATACAAGACGATAAAGACAGATCCCACAAAAAGGAGTCGATTGATCATCGGGATGAAGATCTGCTGCCTGTGCTTACTCGGATAGAGTATCTGCACCCTAAACCAGGTCTCCAACTTGACAGCTTCATTGATAAGTGAAAAAGAGCCACTGATCAAAGCCTGGCTGGCCACCACCGAAGCACATGCGGCGATCACTACTCCTGTGCCGACAAACCATCTTGGCATGAGTTCAAAAAAAGGATTCAAGCCATTTAACATCTGGCCGTCCATGTGATTCAGTGCCCATGCACCCTGTCCAAAATAATTGACCAGCAAAGATGTCTTGACGAATATCCAGGTGATTCGAATGTTGGTTTTTCCTACATGGCCCAGATCTGCATACATGGCTTCTGCGCCGGTCACACTCAGGAAGACTGCTCCCACGATCACCCATGCGCCGGGATGCATAGTCAGGATCTTCCAGGCATAGACAGGATTGATTGCTTTGAGGACATGCCAGTTATGGCCCATTGATATGACCCCCAGGATAAAGAGCATGGAAAACCAGACCAGCATAATCGGGCCAAAGGATTTTCCGATCTTATCTGTTCCGAATTGTTGAAACGTGAATAGGCCGGCGAGGATGACAATGACGATTGGCAAAACAGGAACGGCATGCGTAAGGCTTTTCAATCCTTCAACGGAAGCGGTAAGCGAAATAGCGGGGGTGATCATGCCATCGGCAAGGAGAGCAGCACAGCCCAGCATGGCCACATATATCATCCATTGAGGGGCATTTTTCCTGATCAGGGAATAGAGTGAAAGAATACCCCCTTCTCCATGATTGTCTGCCCGCAGAGTCAATGACACATATTTGAAAGTGGCCTGCAGGGTCAATGTCCAGAATATACAGGACAGCCCTCCCAGAACCAGGTCACTGGTAATGACATTCTTCCCAAAAATGGCAGACATCACATATAATGGTGAGGTTCCTATATCGCCAAAAACAATGCCAAGGGTGACCAGTAAACTGGCTGTTGTCACTTTTGTATGGCTTGATCCCATGTATCCTGATTGTTAGTTAAACCTGATTTACTCCGAAACAACTTGCTTGAAACCTATCTCTGTAAGTATACTAAAGATATATATACCTATGCAAACCGGTCAGGCGTATCAATAGCTGTTGACCCAGATATAAGGCTACAGAACATCCCTTTCGAATATATTGATCCAGAATTGACACGCCTGCCACAAGCATCCAAATCCAACAACAGAATCGGTTTGTTACCGCAATGCTATGTATTCAACCAACAAAGAATTGCGATCTATCCCGAGGTATTTGTCCGGAGCTTCTTCGACTTTCTGGAGCAAGCCATAAGCATTGAGCAGAAAAACCTCCCGGATGGATGTTTCCGCATCCAGGTTGAAGGTATTACGCATGACAATAAACAGGAAATCGGCTGACACCTTATGCTTTCGCAAGCTCTCATACTTGTTTTCGAGGTCTATAATCCCTTTCTTCATCAGTTCCTCCAGGGCGGCATTGAACATATCGCGCACATTGGGCTTCACTTTATACCCCAGGTTGAAATCTAACCTGTATATCTTTCCTTTGACGATTTCGGTAAAATCATATTCCTGTTGAAACGGAACCTCGGTTTCGTTAAAATGCAGCAACCAATAGGCATCCGCCCTCTTGGGTTGCTTCTGGTAGATCGACTTCAGTATCTGCTTTTCCATACGATGAATGGAAAATGAGCTGGTGAGATAGACAATATTCGTAGCGAATTTTGGAATGGCCAAATCATTACTGACATCTGTGATGATGTCCTGATATTGATGTATGTCCACAAATTTTTCTTGCGAAGTAAGACATGTTTCGCCTGATAGAAAATCAACATGACCATGGTGAGCAGTACCATCAGTATGATACTAACCAATGCACCATGTGCCAGTTTGTGCAGATTGGCCCATAGAAAAAGGACTTCTACGGTGAGAAATAAACCGGAAATAAATGCAACCCTAAACCAGTCCCAATGAAGCTTTTTGCGGAAGAAGAAAATGAGCAAAACGGATGTAGTGAGCATGGTGATGGTAATGGCCACCCCATAAACCGCTTCCATCGCTATGCTGGTCTGGAAGTAGAGGACGATAAAGACCGCTCCGAGAAATAATATATGGTTGATCAGCGGTATAAATATCTGCTGCCTGTGCTTGCTGGGGTATACAATCTGGACCTTAAACCATGTATCGAGCTTGATGGCTTCATTGATCAATGAAAACGAACCACTGATCAATGCCTGGCTGGCAACAATGGAAGCCAACGAAGCGATCACAACCCCTGACGCTACAAACCATCTGGGCATGAGTTCAAAAAACGGATTCAACCCATTTAAAGACTGGCCATCAAGGGTATCCAGTGCCCATGCACCTTGACCAAAATAATTGATAAGCAAAGCGGTCTTTACAAATATCCAGGTAATACGAATGTTAGTCTTCCCGACATGTCCCAGGTCAGAGTACATCGCCTCTGCACCGGTCACACATAGAAACACCGCGCCAAGTATGATCCAGGATTCAGGATGGGAAGTAAGGATATTGTATGCATAATAGGGGTTGAGCGCTTTAAGTACTTCAAGGTTCTTGGAGAGAGCAATCAATCCAAGAACAGTCAACATCGTAAACCAGACCAGCATCATCGGACCAAACGATTTACCGATCTTGTCGGTGCCGAACTGCTGAAAAGTAAACAGTGCTACGAGGATGACAATTACAATCGGAAGCACCGGAACTGTATCATTCAGCGATTTCAATCCTTCCACAGATGCTGTGAGTGTGATAGCAGGGGTAATCATGCCATCCGCTATCAAGGCCGAACAGCCTATGATTGCAACATAAATCGTCCATTTGGGGGCTGTCCTTTTGATCAGGGAGTATAAAGAGAATATCCCCCCTTCACCATGGTTATCTGCCCTCAATGTCAATATAATATACTTGAAAGTTGCCTGGATCGTAAGTGTCCAGAAGATACAGGAAAGGCCACCAAGTACAAGATCGCTTGTAATGGTTTCTTTGCCTAAAATTGAACTCATCACATATAAAGGTGAGGTACCAATATCCCCAAATACAATGCCCAGGGTAACCAGAAGAGGCAGCGGTAACTTTTGTATGCGTTGAGTTCATTGTGGAATTAGGGATTTGCTGAATTTAGTAAAGAAACTTAGAATGTCTCTATAAAAAATGGGGAAAATAACCATGGGATAAGATCACAAAAGCTCCAGGAAAATATACGGCAGAAAGAATTCAAAAAACGGTTTGGGACTTTTCTGCATCCAAATCCAAATATCCGGTCCTGGCCTTCAGGATCCACCACTAATTGATTCGTACAAATTCATTAGAAAGACCAGGTTCATACATGCGAACAAGTTCTGAAAGTGATTCAAATGGATAGAAGATTGACTTTGTTATTTAAGCCACCATATCTCGCTATTTATAGCTCCATCTTGCTTTTTGGCATATTGAATATTTCAGGGTGTTCACCAGAAATAAGCTCACTTTCCTGGATGACTGGTACCTGGGAAATGCCTAAACCAAATGGTCATGTAAGGCTGGAGATCTGGCAGAAAGAAAACGGGAGGGGGCTTAGGGGAAAAGGTGTTTCTGTGGCACAAGGAGATACTACTGGACTTGAAACAATAGCCCTGTACAAAGATCAAAACCACATCTGGTATGTGCCTGTAGTCAGTGATCAAAACGAAGGACAGCCCGTCCCCTTCAAACTAGTCTCCGATTCAGACATACATTTTGTCTTTGAAAATCCTGAGCATGATTTTCCCACAGCGAATTGCGTATCACTTCAAGCCTCTTGATCTTAATAAACCATATGCAAGGACACCTGGTGATAGTATGGTGGTGGATGTGACTTCCATGACTGGTGACGGAATTCAATTTCGGTTCTACCGTAAATAAAAAAGGCATGACCCTTTGCAGGATCACACCTCTTGTGGTGTGGTTTCACGCATTGCTTTTACTCGCCACCATCCAGGGTCAGGCGGTTGATCACATAGCGTCCAACCTCTTTACCGGATGTTCCTCCGTCTTCGATATCAAATCTGTAATGTATACCTCCATATAGCCTGGACAAGGCAGCCTCCTTATACCTGGATTCAAAAGTGGCAGCTTCATCCGGGAAGATATGGGACAATACTTCTGCTGCTGCAGCAGAGAACATCGAATGTCCTGAAGTATAGCTTGGGAAGTTAGGGGTACCAAGGATGGTCTTAAATCCTGGCATGGCCTGGATGGGCCTTGGATAATGGAAATAATACTTGGCATCCCAGCAAGCTATACCTGCATCCTCAAGGGCCATATTTAAGTATGCTAATACGCGGGCTGCCCTTAGTGGATTGTATTTGTTTTTCACAATTGACTCGCAAGCGAAACGGTTCCAATGTCCGGGTGGAGTGTATGTGCCTAAACCATCCGACCAGAAATTGGCGATTTTACGCTGGTCATTGGTAAGGTTGTCAAGCACATCATTCAATTCATTAGCAGCTGTCTGGAAATCCGGGGAATCCGGGGCGGGTGGGACCTATTGGCCTTACGGCTTCGACATTTGGAACACACCAGAGTTTTACTTTCCCATACAATGGGGTAATACCCACTGGCCTTTGAGGGGTCTCTTGATTTTCCCAATGCCATCCAAAACGGGCCTCTGCAGCATCGCGTATGGAGTCAGAGACCGGCCTTGGGGTCTGTGCAAATTTCATCCCATCAGACGCGGCGCGCATCCTGAATACTTTTCCTACTGCACGGCCAAGGGAATCACCAGCTGTAATGTCACTTGCTACGTTCATCCCTGCCCACATCAGGCTATTCTCATGCTCCAGTGCCTTAGCTGCAATGAAATCCTTTTCCAGGGGAAACATGGCTGAAAGGATATCCTTAGACACAGCTGCAATCACAGCGCCTTCGGATGGATAACCTGGCAATTCGTTTTGTGGAAGATGCGTGACGATAGTCCCATCAGCATTGAACGGAGATGGGCGGTTATACTGATACTTGTAATGCCATGCGGTGATCAATGCATCATACTGAGCGGCTGCCCAGTAAGCAAAATGCCCTGGCAGAATAAGGTGGATGCGCAAAAGGAAAATTCGGATAGTTAGAAGGATTAGCAGGGTCTGGCACACTATAAGATCCATCAGCATTGGGAGCTGGAGCGAGGTTATACTTAGCCGCGAGCTCACGTGCGATTTCATTCCAGCGTATCAAGCCGTTTCCACCCCAGTAATCAACAGCAGCCTGTTGGTCTCCGGTAAGTGATGCGGATGCAGCTTTGACAGCCGCTACTTCAGCAAGGAATTCAGCAGAAGTTGAGTCAGATGGTGCAGGAATACCAATCTGTGATGAACTGGTAAGGAGATTAGGGATCCAGGTACCGCCATTTTCATCCAGTGAAGAGAACTCATAAGGATCAAAGGCGAAATTGGTTGGCAAATCTTCATCGCAGGACTGGAAAACAAAAACGGTAACACATGCAATGAGTATGGATGGAATGATGAATATTTTCTTCATGTTTTTGATTTTGTGTTGTGCTAACTAAATGCAGTGGTCAGATCAATTGGTTGTTTCGACCACTTCATCCTTGTTCCACAGACCAAACTGATAGGTAATCCCACCGCTGATGGCTGTGGACTGTCCTACATTGCGTCCTGTGAGGACATGATTGTATTGGGCCACAACGCCAAGTCCTGGTGCAAACCTGAAGTGATAATGGGCGAATGCTCCGGCGCGCGTAAAATTCATCTTATTTGAAGGGAAGCCGGCATCCTGGCGGCGGATATCGAAGCCTCCATAAGTGGTCTGTCCATCATAGGTCACTTCAAGCTGCAGATCGTTGTTAAAAAACCAACAGCCTAATGTTCCGGCGTAGGACATTGCATTTGGCATATCTACTTCGTCTGAATACACGCCATGTGTCGTGTAGTAATAATCTCGTTCAATCTTAGCGTTGCCCCTGATCATATAGGCTGCGCTGCCTCTCAGGTATAAGCCCATATCAAGGCGATGCTCTGCGGTTGCCCTGATAGAAAAGTCCGGACATCCGAGTCCAAGGCTGAATGGTGCGTAATCTTCAAGGTAATCAGAGGTAGGTATAGCCGCACCCAAAACGCCATGTAATGAAAACACACCTTTACCGATGGTCTTGACATACACCCTGCCTTTGAGCCAAAGCCCTAAATCCTGGAAACCTGAACTGCCTCTCATCTGACCACCACTGGCTTCTGTCTTCATCCAGGGCAAAGCAGCAATCACATTGATCCGATCTGTGATACCAAGTGCAACCATCGGCATAATGCTCTGACGGGTGAGGGTTCCGATATTGCCGTTTGAGCGCTTCAACGTTCCTTCCCAGTATTCATCCCAGGTATCATTTGTGTAGATGGCTGCCACACAGATCTGTCCTTTTGGCATCATGAACGCATCTGTAGGCACCTGTGCACGCAGTGCAGGCAGGGACACAAATGTTAAGAGGAGTATAAAACATAAGTGTAGTGAAATCTTCATTGCATACGGAATTTTGAAAGCGGTGAGTATTTAGACTAATTACAAGCAGCAAAAATATAGATAGCCCCTCGTAATCAGGTACTTATTAAAAAATTCTAATATGTGTGGGGAATCCAAAAAACAGTCCTGCGATGAGCGGGTAGGTAATTGGCTCAAACCGGGAATTGCAGACGTATCGTATCTGATATCAATGGATCAAAATGCCAAAATACCTTTAGGGAATTATTTAACCTACTGACAATAAGCACTTTAATTCAATATCAACGTAGCCCTTGAGGTCATCAGGTCGGTAATATTAAACAACAGATGATAAAAGATCATGGCAGGGCCAAAAGCCCGGGATCAGGAATCGCCTCCGATAAGCCATTTTTTAAATTCGGGAGATCTCTCTTTACTCACGATGGCATCCTCTTCGGTAGGTGGGTTTAACTTCAGTTTCACCCTCGATTTGGAGTAGGCGATCATTTCATCGATCGCTTCCATCTTGACAATAAACTGACGATTGATCCTGAAAAAATGGACCGGATCGACCATGTGCTCTATCTGGTCAAGACTCTGATCCAGTGGATAGCGCTTGTTGCCCGGCAATACGGCAAAGCTGATTTTATCCTTTGAATAGAAATAGGAAACATTGTCAAGGTCGATGAGTTTGATAGCTTGCCCCATCTTGACCAGGATCCGCTTGGCCTTTCGGATAAAGCCAGCATCGGCAAGTTTCTGGATGAGGTCGTCACCTTCTGCTTCCTTCTTCGACTCCTTTGAAATCTTCTGTAATGCCATGTCCAGTTCGGCCTGCTTGATAGGCTTGAGGAGGTAATCAATGGCATTGACTTTAAATGCCTTGAGGGCATACTCATCATAGGCTGTGGCAAAGATGACGGGTGCGGTGACCTCTGTCTTTTCGAAGATATCAAAACTTGAACCATCTGCGAGATGGATATCCATGAGGACGACATCCGGGCTGGATGTTGCTGGAACCATTCCACTGCAGCTTCGATGCTGCTCAATGCACCAACCACTTCGATATGCGGATCGATTTCTCCCAGCAATTTCTGCAGCCTGCGTACGGCGGCCTGTTCGTCTTCGATGATTAATACTTTCATGTACCTGATTTTTTAATGATAGGAATTCGCACAATAAAGGCGTCACTTGTTTTTTCGATGATGACTTTGCGTTCGCTCAGCAATTGATATCGCCTGATGATACTATCCAGTCCAAACTGGGTAGAGGGTTCTGCCTTGGATTTTGGTTGCAATGTATTCCGGACGGTGACATAGTCGTCCGCATCCACTGTGATATAGAGGTCCAGGGGATATTTTTCGGAAATGATATTGTGCTTGACCGCGTTCTCGACCAACATCTGGAGGGTCATCGGCATGATGAAGCCATCTTTTGGTGGCGTGTCAATATGCAGCGTGAGGTTGGTACCATACCTCTTTTCAAGCAGGTAGACAAAACTCTGCACCAGTTCCCATTCCTCTTCGAGGGAGATCGATTCCTGCTCCCTATATTGCAATATACTCCTGTAAAAATCAGATAGCTTTTCAACATATTCGATGGCCACTTCCGGCTGCATTGCATTTTCGTCGATGATGGTGATGAGGGTATTAAAGCTATTGAACAGGAAATGGGGATTGATCTGCGCCTTGAGTGCGGCCAGCTGGGATTCGATCATATCCTTCTTCTGCAGGGCCTGCCTGGCAAATCGTTTTTCGCGCGATTTGACCCACCAATATAATATCCTGCGCAGGCGCTGTCAACAAACCTATAAACCAGAATTGCCGCCAGAAAGGTTTTGCAATGGTGAACGTATAGGACGCAGAAGGCTCATCGAGGAAAAAATTATTTTCCGAGGCCATGACCACAAAGGTATAGGTGCCCGGTGGCAAGCTGGAATACGACGCCACATTGTCCTTTGATTCCTTCCACTGCAAATCATATCCTTCAAGCTTATACCTGTACTTGACAGAGGATGGGGATATATACCACAAGCCTACATAACTGAAGGAGATATAATTGTGGGCATAGGTAAATGAATGGACTTCTGTAAAGTCTATGGGTTTGTCAAAAACAGTAACCTGTGTCAATTGTGTCCGGGGATCAATACTGAGTTTGTGCTCAGTTGAAAAATACTTAAAGATGACATTGAGCCCGCTGATATAGGTATTGCCTTTTGAATCATTGGTGCCTGTATTGAACCCCGCCTCGATTTCATTGATACCGATCTCATCATTATAATACATAAAATGTCTCCTTCCCGGTTCCATCAGATCTATTCCCCTGTCATGCAGTATGACCATTTCCCCATTGCTTGCCATGCGAATAGTCCCGAGACTCATATTGTCAAGACCCTCCTTGATCCCAAGTGGCTTGTATTGCGTGCCTATCAATTCGACCAGACCAAAGTCGATCGTGTTGAACCAATAATGACCCTGGTTATCTTCGCAGACGGCATTGACGATCTTAATTTCAAGGCTGTCATTTCCCTTGTACTGAACAAAATTATTTCCATCCAGGCAATAGACGCCTTCTCCGTTCATGGCAAACCATGGCCTGTCTTTTGAATCGACAAATACCTGGTTGACAAATGGCAGATTGGAATTTAATGGCCCCCGGAGGGCTTGAAATGCAGATTGGTTTTCCTCCATGATATTTCTATCGGCAGGAAAATGAACCACGCCTTCCAATGTGGCCAGCCATATCTCCTTTTTCGTGGCCGCCACAGACATGATCGTGATCCCGCCATTGTCCAGAATAGGTCCAATATGCTTGAGTTTGCCTGTTGATGGTTCAAAGACATATAAGCCATCATCCAGTGTTCCTATCCAGATATTGTAAAACCCATCTTCAAACAAATCTTTAATATTGAAATCCACCTGGGGTAAAACACGAATGGCCTTGGATATCGTGAGGGATTGTGCTTCAATTCGGTACAACCCTTTTTTAGTTCCAATCCACAACTGGTCGAGGTGATCACAATGCAAAGCCTGAATTTCGGGTATATTGACTTCCAGTGATTCAAAAGGACGAAATGCTGAAAACAATTTACCTTCTTCAGTTGCCAGCCAGATATTCCCTTCCAAATCTGAAAGTAAATCTGAAATACGGCCGAACTTAAATCCACGGAGATTTTCAAACCTACGGGCAAAGGGATGGTCCTCGCTGTATCTCCATACTCCGCTGCTATTGGTCCCTATCCAAACTTCCTTTCCGTCAAAGATGGTGAAGGACGTTATGGCATCCATTTGTTGCTGAGCAAATGGGCGGGATATTTTTCCTGAACCCGCATCGTAGTAGACGACTCCAAATTCGAATGTACCTATCCATACATTGCCATGCTCATCGGACTCAAGTGCGGTTATGATTTGATCCGGCAGACCATCCTTTAGCCCCATGTGTTCGATTCGCTTAGCTTCCTGCTGAAAGGTGCAGATATTGATACCATCATCAGTACCTAACCATATCTTACCGTCCGGCGTGCAGATCATGGTGTAGATGTCCTCTCCCCTCAATCCATCGTCTTCCCCTATATTAAAAAGCCTGGACCCTGTATAGACATATACACCTTCCCCATAGGTGGCAAACCAAATGTAACCCTGGGCATCCTGTGTAATCGATGTGATGGATTTAGCCGGATTACCTTCCTCAATATCAAATGCATGTGCCTTCCTGGTTTTATCAAGGTAGAAGATTTTTCCAGACGCTGTGCCAATCCATATACGGGAGTCTTTATCTTCAAACAAGGCAGTAACCTGAATTGCTGTGTCCGGGGAGCTGACAGGAACAGACCGCAATACCATTCCATCATACTGCATCAGCCCCTTTTCTGTACCAAGCCAGATCATGCATTGGTGGTCCTGCATGACCGCATGCATCGGAACCCCGACATTTTCATCACCTAAATCATGCTGAATAAACTTAGGCTCCTGGGCAATACCTGAGGCCAGGACAAACATCGCAGTGATGGCCAGAAGCAAGCGGCTCATTCTGCTTTCTCTGCCTTAAATTCCATATCAATATTGACATCGATCTCTTCGGCTATTTTCTGCATTACGATCTTCGGGATAGTGATCCCGTGATCTGAGACCGGAACCAGAAAATGAGCCTGTATACGAGCTGAACCATTATGAATGGTGAGCGTACCGCGAATGATTCTTTCCTTGACAATGCCGTGGATATCCATGGCACCTTTGGCACGCACTGAATACGTCCCAGGTGTATCGAAGGGGATATCCTCTATGAACTTTCCCTTGAATGTTGCCTGTGGATACTTTTTCTGTTCGAGGTAGTTCTCCATAAAGTGAGTCTGCTGTATCTCGCTGTTGAATCCTTCAAAGCTATTGACGCGCACTGAAAAGGCAAATGACTTTGTAGCCGGCTCAATTAACCCTCTCATGGCTTTGCTTTCTGCCTTGATCAGTTCCAGTGGAGCCTCGGATTTGATTTGTGCCAATCCACTCTCCGCACGAAGCATCGGTTGCTGGGCAAACATGAAACATGTAAGTCCCTGGAACAGGGAGAGGATGAGGACACTTCTTGTAAACATTGGGTACAAAATAAAGTCATTCTTTCCCCTTAAAAAGCAAACACCAATGGGAATCACTTAAAAAACGGGATGAGCGGGCTTAAAACAGGGATGAATCGTATATCTCCCTTTGACGCTGATATGATCATTGGACAAGCAAGCGTATCCTAACAACCAGGCTTACAAAACAGACTTGATCCTTGCAAATGCCTATTCAAGGCAAATTTTTGTGGCGGTACGCCCATCCATGGAAACTACATATACACCTCTTGGCCAATCCCCCACGGAAAGCTGATGCTGACCGGGAAGCAGATTTGATGCCCATTGAACCGTTCCCTGCATGGTCGTTATGGTACAATATCCCTTGGCAGGGACATCAATAAAAACACTTTCTGAGGCAGGATTAGGACCTACTACCAATTCCTTAGCTCTTCGATCAAGGGAGGATGCGGAAAGCAGGTTGTCTGTACTCACCTGATCAATACATACATAGGCTGGTGTATTCATTCCAAAAATCCCTACATCGCTGGAAGTCATCCGTAGCACGAGGGAGTCAACTTCCCCCAGAATGGTGAGGTCCACGTATGTCCAATCCTTGATGATATAATCTTTCTGGGCTTGCGGAAAGCGATAATCTGCGAGGTAGATATTGATGCTGTCATCATCGATGGCGCCACCGGAATATTTTTTAATCGTCAGCAATAAAAAATCGGGATCCTTTCCTGACTCACCTCCGAATTTCTTGGCAAATCCATCGCCATCGCGTACACTCAGATAGGTATAGGTGCTGTTGTTGACATACATGCCGATCATTGGCTTGCCTATTGCATTGGGTTGTAACCTTACCACAATCGGATCATATATATACCCTACACAATAGGTCGATGTACCCAAAGCCCCACTGCCTGATATTGTACTGTACTGATTGAGGAATCCAGGTGTTGTGGTGTTGGTATCTGCAGAGATCGCCCATCCGGACCAAAAGTTGAACTCCGGGTCATAAAAATTGGGAAGTTCAATTGAGCCACTACGGAAGCCACGATCTGGTGCTGCATTATTGAGGTATTGTCCAGGATGAAGATTGAAATTTTCGAACCCTGCCATCACTTGTGCGTTGGCATTCACTTGAGCTATCCCTGTCAACAGCAGGGCTAAAAAAAGGGGGTGGAATTTTTTGCTCATCAGATGATTATATACACTCGTGATTAAAAGACAACAAGGGCCGGAGACCGGCTATTGAAGAACAAATATCCTCAGTTTCTATCGCATCAGGAAAAGAGAAAACGCACACCGCCTGTAAAGCTTCTGCCGGGCATAGGGCGCCTTTCAATGATCCTGTAAGGGACATTCCAGATATTGTCGGCTTGAAGATACAATGTCCATTTGGTTTTCCGGTGTGTAAAATTATAGTTTACCCCCGGATCCAACATTTGCGGCCTCCACATCCTCATTGATCCCTGGTGATGGCCCAAACCAATGATGGTTGTAATATCCACTCCATTGGCGGTAGCCAGCCGCAAATCCGGCTATGGCGTTTTCAACTGGCACATAGAATAGCTGATCTCCCTCCCTGATGTTAAATTCAGGCAGTGGAGCTCCGAATACTGACCATGAAAAATCAAACCCGAGGTTACAGTTGAAATGCCATTCGTTGGCATTGACCCTCAAATTGGCACGCACTTCCAATCCCTTGCTGTGCACTTCTGTAATATTGATAGGCGACCAGTAATTGCTGACATCCTTGACAGGTGGCATCCACATGATCCATTGATCAATAGTACGGGTGTATGCTGTCAAAGAGGAGCTAAAGAGCGTATTCCTCCCGGATGCTGCATAGTTGATGCCTGCCTCCAATGTCCATCCCTGCTCAGGCATAAGAAGGGGGTTGCCGCCGGGTTTCCAATGGAGGTCATTGAGCGTCGGCGTGCGGTAATTGCGTGAAAGGCTTGTCTTGAGGGTTATGTTATGGATACCTGACCACTCCATAGAAAGGTCGAGCAGTAAGGGCGACCATTGATCATCTGTGACCTCCTCCCTCATCTGCAAGCGCCAGACCCAATCACCGTGGACCAGGCCTGCTGATGTAAAGGCGGCATATTGATGGCGGGATGTACCCTCATCGTAATTGGCTGACGTTGCTTCTACAGTTTCTGTGTACAAACCACCTGTGATACTCATCCCCGGAAATAATCGAAAAGAAGTTGTCGCTTCAGCCAGCCATGTCCTGAAATGATTACGGGTGTAGAGCAGGATAAGGGAGTCCTGGTAATCAATACTTTCTTCCAGCCAGGCGGTCTGACATTGCCAGCTGAATTTTTCTCCTTTGCGCATCCATTGCAGAGACACCCGGAGATTGTCATCCTGTTGCGCTGACTTACTTGTGGTCTGTGTGGAGGTCGGAGGAATCTCCCTGTCGGCATATTGATACCAGAGCCTTGCGGTCAATTGCTCACGTTCATTGATGGCCCACATGATTTCCTGGAGCAGGCCCTTATTCTGCAGATGGTGATGCACCTGGTTACGTTCAGGCAAACCTTCATCAAGTCTGTATCGGTAATTGTTATCTGCTGTCTGGTAAAACACCTTTGTAGAAAACCTGAGCTTATCAAATCCATATTGGAGTTTCATCTCAGCCAGCCATGCGCCCCAGCTGCCTGCAGATAAATTGACCCCAACCTGATCATTGTTAGTCAGTGCTTCATTAGTGAGCGAGATCAGGCCTCCTACTGCACCTGAGCCAAATGCAGCACCATGGCCTCCGTAGTGCACACCGATTTCATCTGTAAAAAAGGATGGGACCAAAGCCAGGTCTACCAGCCCAAGCATCGGATTACGCATAGGAATTCCGTTCCACAAGATCTGGGTATGCGCTGCACTGGCTCCCCTGATCCCTAGCGTTGCAAGGGTACCACTGCCATAGGCGCGCACATATAGCGGCGTATGCATGGCCAGCTGAGCAGAAAGTGTATTGTACTGACCTAGGGCCATTGATTGGCTGTCAATCACATCCGTATGCTTGCCTATGTCTGTGAGATTTATGCGCTGGGCGGTGACTTCGATTTCGTCCAGCAATGTGGTACTGTCCATCTGCCCAAATGCATGGCCATACCCTGACATGACCGCAAGGATCAGCCAGTATCCACACATACACCGGAACCTAAGGACAGGATACCTCATGATTCAAAAGTAAAGCTTAAAAGCCATAAATAGTTGCCCATGCTTGTAAACATGTCTTGTATGTCGGAAAAAACGCATTTCCAGGAGTCATTTGACCGCTACTTCTTGAAGATTGTCCCTATTTGTCTGCTATTCGTCGACAATACCTAA
The DNA here is from genome assembly GCA_016716665.1 of Candidatus Opimibacter iunctus. Lineage (GTDB taxonomy): Bacteria > Bacteroidota > Bacteroidia > Chitinophagales > Saprospiraceae > Opimibacter > Opimibacter iunctus. The sequence goes on from JADJVH010000001.1 coordinate 523,335, forward strand.
ATCCTTCCAACCGCTGACGGCAGCCAGGAGTCTTTTACAGATAAATCAGAAAGGATAGCAAATGAAAAAACAAGATTGTCCAATTTCCAAACCATGCCGGATGATGGTGCACCCCACCTAAATGCAGCACAAAACTGCCTCATTATAAAATACCTGCACACTCAAATCTCCTTTCAAGAATTTGTTTGCACGCGGAAAATCAACACAGTAAAACTAAACCCAGATGGAACGACGGACCTACTACATACTAATTATCTATATGCTACTGCTGAAATCAGGGCATTTTGGGACAAACCATTTCGACCGACTCTCTTGATACTCACCAGCGTAGTATAGGGGTACATTCAGGCATTGAACACAACCTGTATCTTGATCCATTGACTACACCACTAATTTATAAAGGTGATGGCGTAAAGTTTGGCATTTCCTATCAATGTCAAAATACCAAATCCCAGATAAACATCAACCTCGAGTATGCTACGCTAAATGAAATAGCGAAATATCATCAAGACCGGGTCCTGTACATAACACCACTGGAATATTTTCCTGAAATCGACATTACTGGTGACACCGTATTGCAAGTCAGGGTTTCTGAAGCAAAACTTCAGCACTTTGGTTTCTGCATGGCTTATTACAAGAAGATAATGCCAAAGCACAACAAACACATGGCCATCAATGTAGGCGCAAGTATCGACTGCCACCTGCGCATTCCGCCTGCTGAAAACGTCATTATATTTACTCCTCTATGGCTGAACGAATTTAACCTTGGGGTTAAGGGCGATTATACCCCAAATTCGAAAATACACATTTCACTGGGTGCGGAAATCGCTTTATTCTCTCTGGCTGCGAGGTTGCCGTATTCGATAAGCCCTGTTGAACCAAACACAAGCGTATACACTTCAGCCTTTTCCATGATAAAGGTCGTCAGCTGGAATACCTATCAATCAGGAAAGGCATATTTAGTATTTGAATATTCGCTACAACGGCGAACTTCCTTACAGCTAACCTTGCATTGCTACTATTTTCATTACCGGGATCCGGAAAGTATCCGCTTTATTCAATCCAGCTCCACTATTGGTGTAACCTACAACTTAATAAAATGAAAATTATAAAATGGCTTAAACCGGTAATTGGACTGGCTGCTGTCGGGCTTCTCCTCAACGGTTGCGAAAAAACAATAATCGGAACGGAAGAGCCTGATAATCCAATACAAAATTTCGAATTGGTCTGGAAAATTTTTGATGAACATTACGGCATGTTTGAAGTCAAGAATATCGATTGGGGAAAGGAATACCAATTATACAGGCCGTTGTTAAATGAACATTCAAGCGATGCTGATTTATATGCTGTGCTTACTTCGATGTTGAAGATCTTTAATGATAATCATGTTACATTGCATACAACAGACCGCCATCTTCCGACTTTCAGATCCGGGATATTGGGAAATCCGCCATATTCATTTCAAGAAGATTTTAATGTGGATGTTATCATCAATAATTATGTTCCAAATTTAAAAGAAGAATCAGGCGACATCAGTTATGGCCTAATAGCCCCTTATAATATAGGCTACATTCTAATCTTCCGTGCAGAAGAATCCTTATCCAAAACAGAAAATGCTATTGATCAGATAATTGAAAAACTAAAAGATACAAAAGGTATTATCGTAGATATCAGGCCACATTCAGGGGGCTATGACTATTTAGGACAATACATAGCCGGAAAATTTGCGGCTTCAAAGAAACTATACATGACCAGCAAAAGAAAAAATGGGCCAGCACATACAGATTTTACCGAAACACGGAATTGGTACGTAGAACCAACCGGTGAATCCCAGTACTTAAAAGAGGTCATCCTCATCACCTCACGGTTCACTATGAGTGGTGCTGAGACATTCGCCCTGGCTATGAAACAGAATGACCAGATCAAACAATTAGGCGACACGACCTCAGGTGCGTTTTCAGATCAGATAACAACTGAAATGTACAATGGGTGGTTGCTTTCTCTTTCTGTTGGCGATTATCGAGCTGCAGATGGACTGAGCTATGAAGGAATTGGTCTCGCCCCGGATTACTATATCGTTGCAACAAAAGCAGAGCTTGATCTTGGTCAAGACAGGCCCTTAGAGCTGGCCATTGATCAATTAAAGTGACCATCATCACCAATAAAAGTCTTTACGTAACATAGGCGGGAGGATGTCCCCTGTCGGTCTTGTTGTACCTATAAAACGTCCGATCGCCAGATGAATAATTGGCTTGAAAAACGTATTGGTTGCAAATACAAAAACCGATTCTCAACGGAAGACATTACTCATGTCCGGCAGGATGACATATGATCTACTGCTTGCAATGGATCAGGGAATATGGAATCCGCTGATCATCGCGGTGAACAGCGGAAAGTGTTGATACCTTATTAATCCTGCCTGTCGATCAGGAAGACCCTGACTTCTTCAATTTTCTTGTTGGTGACTTTTTCGATGACAAAACGGTAATCATCCATTTCAAAGTCCTTTCCCATCTCGGGGATCTGGCCTGAGGTCATGACGATATAGCCTGACAGGGTCTCATACTCGCCGACAGGAAACTTCAGGGAAGGATACTTGCTGTTGAGATAATCAATCTCAAGCCTTGCAGAAAACAGAAATTCATTTTCACTGATCATCTGTTCGAGGTGATCTTCCTGGTCATGTTCATCCTCGATCTCCCCAAAAATTTCTTCGGTGATATCTTCCAGGGTGATGATACCTGCTGTACCGCCAAACTCATCCACCACTACTGCGATATTATTTTTCTGGCGTGTAAACGTGGTGAGGATATCCAACACACTGGTGACCTCCGGAACATGCTGGATTGGAATAACCATCCTCTTCATCTCCAGCGGGGCCTGCAACAAATTCTGATGATGGATATAGCCCAGGATATTATCAATATCACCCTGAGAAATGAGTATGCGTGAATGGCGTGTTTCGATAAATACTTTTTTTAGTTCATCCAGGCCATCTTCGATATCGACATGCACGATTTCTGTCCTGGGGACCATGCATTCACGGGCCTTAAGATTCTTGAGCTGCAGGGCATTCTTAAACATATCCGCTTCCAGTTCATCCTGGTCCTTGGTCAGTGACCCTTCGACATAATCCTGCAGATCCAGGCGTGTAAATGCGTCTTCGACATGGTTTAGCGGCACCCTGAATACATACTTCATCAAGACATTAGAAAGTGACATCATCACCCATACCGGAAATCGCAGAATCCACTGAAAGAAAACAACCGGATAGGAAACAAGAAGGAGGGCCCGGTTGGCAAATGTCCTGAAGATGATCTTGGGGTAATACTCTCCGAGGAATAGAATCACCAGCGTGGACACCACCATCACGATGATGAGCCGTAACGCTTCGGACGGTACGAATGTGATGAGCACGGGCTCGATCAGCAAGGTCATGCAATACGTGTAGATGACAAGCACGATATTATTGCCTACGAGGAGTGTGCTGAGGACTTGCTTTGGCTTGTTGTAGAAACCTGCGATCAGTTTACTGCGGTTGGTGCCTTTGTCCCTTTCAATTTCGACACCAAGCTTATTGGCTGTAATAAAGGCGATCTCCGTCCCGGAAAAAAAGGCGGACAGCACCAGGGTCAATAGGATCAGGAGCAGTAGAGAAATCATGTAGGATTCAAAGATAGCTAAGTATGTTTAGTAGTTAAAAGGAAACAGGAGGCAGGAGGCAGGAGGCAGGAGGCAGGGAGCAAGGGAGTAAGGGAGCAAGGGGACAAGGAGCAAGGTAGCAAGGGGACAAGGAGCAAGGAGCAGTAAAATTGACTGCAGACTGTATACTGCTCAATGATCCCTTTTTGATCTCTGTTCAGGGGGCACCGGCCGTGATCTGTAAGGGAGGATGGCTATGACTGCAACCGGCTTAGGTTTCTGGAACTGAGTCCTGCGATGCAGGCTGCTCCTGATAATGCATATCGCCGGAGACCGCATTTAGTTCATAGCGGGTAAAGCCCTCGTTTGATTTGAAGCCATAGCTGTAGACGATGCTTCCATCGGCACGGGTGATGCGGACGAATCGGTCTGTATATATCTCTTTCGTTTTTTCATCCCAGATCAGCTCCGGGCCATCCATGCGCTCTCCATTGTCGTTGCGGAGGATTACATTCTTCTGCACGGTGATCGTGCGATTGGCCTGGTCCCTCAGCGCGTAGTCCGACGTGAGCCAGCTTCTGGGTTGTCTTGACTTATCGTAAAAAGTCACTTCGATACCTTCCGGAAACTGCTCCACTACAGCGCGTTTTTCATACACCCTTCTCAGCAGGGGCGCCTTGAGTTTAAAGACTTCATAGCTGCTATCGGTATAGACCACATCCACATCCCTTGCCTCTTCGACATTTTCAATCCCGGAGCTCATATACCTTGACAGGTCTGCTTCGTCGACCACGCATGACTGTATGGCAACAAACAATAGGAGCAGGAATAAGGTCTGTTTCATCACTGGAAATGCAAGGTATTATCTAAGCACGGTAACTGTGCCGTGGAAGGTGAGTGGTATGTCATCAAGGAAATCAACAACAGCCACATAAGAATATACACCGGGGTTGACAGGCTTTGTTCACCGTGCCATCCCACCCCAGGGTGGCATCATTGAGCTCAAAATTATTTCTCTCCCACATCTGTCCACCCCACCTGTCAAAAACCTGGAATTGCCTGACGCCGGTAGCTGCATGATTACCATATACGGTCAGCTGGTCATTGATCCCATCGCTATTGGCAGATATAACATTGGGGATATAGATTGGTTTGTAGGCATCCACGATGATCAATACAGAGTCTGAGGTGACACAACCTGCATCATTGGTGATGGTGACTACATACCACCCTGTGCGTCGTGGCAACACAGATGTGTTGAGGCTATTGGGATCATCTATTCCTATCGGTGGTGTCCATGTGACCGTCGAAGGAGATGCTGGTATAGGTATTGCGTTCAGGTTTGTTGTTTCGCCCAGTTGCACATACATCGTGTCTCCTGCTTCGACCGCGAAGACATCGGAAGGAAGGGACATTTACGTCGATCTGGTTTTCGCATCCTTTCTGATCCTGCACACAAAGCGTGTACATCCCCGGCATCAGGGATGGAAAAACACTTGCCGGCTGATAGTTGACACAGTCAAGGCTGTACTGATACTCGGGGCTACCGCTGACGCCGACACCCTGGATGACACCACTGGCGGTACCAGGGCAAACCTGATCCCGGATATTGGCTGTAACGGAAAGCGTTGAGGTATCCTGGCAGCAGGGTTCGACATAGAAATCAAGGATCTCTGTGACGACACAACCTTTTGAACTTGTCACCGTCAGTGCAACCTTCTTGGCACCAAATGATTCATAGACAACATTGATAGGGCCCTTGGTGGTGTCAAAGAGTGGGTTGGCCCCTGCTCCAAAATTCCACAGGTAATGGACTATGCTATCTGTGGGTGCAAGGGATTGATTACTAAAAATGATTGTCTTGTCGCATTCAAAGGCCTGGACTGCAGAAACATCAAAAGCAGGTTCAGGTCCCTGGAAGGTCCCTGTACCTCCCCATTGAATCGAAAAGCCAAGTCCGGACTGGCTGAAATTATTGACCAGCAATGCATAGCTTTGCCTGCGACCATGTCGAGGGCATCGACAAAATTATTTTGACCGGCACCGTTGCACCCTGCAGGTTCGGTATTGTCCGGATCGCCATCCCGTAATCCTGTAGGGCCATTACACCTCACCCAGTTTTGAAATGGGAAACCGACATTGGCTCCGGCTGCCATGCATCTCCTTGGTTCCTTATTTGCGCAATCATCAATGCCTCCCGGTAATTCGTAGACTACAAAATCGATATCATCGGATTCAAAGCCCGGCTGATAATTGTTAGGTGTAAGCGTGAAAGTCAGTGTACCTGAAACATCGCAGGTCCATTTATACCAGGCAGAACTGAACTCCTGACCGATACAAGTATTGTCGACATCTTCATCCTTGGCCCCGACGCCTAATAGCGTATCCACGACAAATTGGGATTTATCGCACAGGATTACTGCCTTAGAGCAATCGGATTGTGGGTTGGGAGGTGGTATGAACCCTTCAAGGCATATCTGGAAAGTACCTGTGAATTTATTTTGTCCTTCAACAAGGAGGTAGTACACCCTGCCTATGACCAGCCCTTTCGATGGAGAGTTCGACCTGGTTGGTGACTGACGAAGTGATATTGCACCCTACCCTTTTAAGGGTATTACAATTACCTTCAAAAACGGCCACAGCCGGATTCTTGAGGGTGCCTAATCCATTGATTGACCCTGAAACCTTGACATAGATGGCAGGCGTCTGGGGAATAAAGGTAAACCAGACCTCATTTTCAAGATCGAGAAAGCAATTACCTACAGGCGGCGGGCCGGTATAAGGAGTGGCATTGACATTGGTATAAGCTGCCGGGGCACTGCACCAGGAATCGGTATTGGGTAGGTGAATGGCTGTCGAACAATCGTCATTTACAGGCTGGGCCTGGAGGCTCAGGGTAAAAAAAGTTAACACAACCAGCAGGTATCGGCTCCTCATGTAGGTATTGGGTATTGATCTGTATGCTTTATAAGATACGAAATTAACAATTATGTAGTGTGCGGGTTGCGGGGAAAAGGCGCCTTTGGTCAAATTGTAACAGTACTTTAACGAAAAAATGAAAAATGAAGAATGAAAAATGAAAAGGTAAAAAGGCAAAATGGGCCCAGTTTGCCTTTTTATGCCGGGAGGCAACTGCATAACATATTAGAAATGGAGGCCGTGGCAGGAGTTTGCTCCTGCCATGGCCATCAAAAGAATAGGGATATCAGGGGATGTCGAGTAACTTTGTAGCTATGAAACTAGCCAGGCATATACCTAATGCGTTGACCTTGACCAACTTACTATTGGGGACGATGGCGATCATTGCGCTGACCAATGCATTGGTGTCTACGGCAATGCTGTTGATGGCGGGGAGCCTGGTGGCGGATGTACTGGATGGGGCTATCGCCCGTAAGCTTGGGGTGCATGATGGGCTTGGGATTCAGTTGGACTCCCTGGCAGACATGGTAACTTTTGGGGTCTTTCCTGCTATGATGATCTTTTATTGTGGTGCAAGGTATGGTGGAGGGATGCCGGGGCAGGAGATGATTGCCATATTCGCTTCACTATCAGCGGTTTCGGCAGGACTTAGATTGGGGAGATTCAATATTGATGTTCGTCCAAGGGAATATTTCTGGGGCCTGGCGACCCCTGCGGGGGGAATCCTTGTAGCAGGTTGGTTGTGGGCTCAGCATATTGGAAGGGATTATGGCTTTGGGGTATCGGATATGCCGTGGCTCGGGGTGGTAGTTCCGGTTTTCCTGGCGATTGCTTATCAGCTGCCCTTGAAACTCCCTGGATTGAAGTCTCCAAAAGCTGGAATCATCACTGCGATTTGCCTTGCCTTAGCCACTGGAGCGGGACTCATCTTCTTTGGACCGATTGCTATTCCGGCGGGGATTGTGGGGTATGTGCTCTTGGGCCTTTTGAATACTGTCGTTAAATTCTATTAATATTCAGGAGGCAGGAACCAGGAGATAGGAACCAGGAGTTAGGAGTTAGGAGTTAGGAGTTAGGAAACAGGAGATAGGAGATGGGAGATGGGAAATAGGAGATAGGAAATAGTTATTATACATTTTACGTCCTATTTCCTGCTTCCTGCCTCCTTTTTACTGCAACCTATTTCCTGCCTCCTGACTCCTATTTCCTTTTTACCTTTGCCTTATGAAATTCAAAGCCGAAATCAACGTCATGCCGCACAAGGAATTGCTCGACCCACAGGGCAAGACCGTGGCACGCAATATGGATCATGCTGGAATCTTAGGCGTACAGGATGTACGGATCGGGAAGCGGATCGAAGTCGCCCTGGAAGCCGCTGATGAAAATGCAGCGCGTACCCTGATCGACCAGGCGTGCCAGAAGTTCCTGGCCAATATGATCATGGAAAACTACACGTTTGAGATCAAGCCTGCCTAAGGGTGCTCTATATCGTCCCCACCCCGATCGGAAACCTGGGTGACATCACGCACCGGGCACAGGAAGTGCTGTCTACTGTTGACCTCATTCTGGCCGAAGACACCCGCGTCACGCAAAGACTTCTGGCCAAATATGAAATCCATACCCCTCTGCGGTCATACCATGCACATAATGAGCATCAGACCACAGCCAATGTCATACAACTCCTCAAGGATGGCAAGACGATCGCCCTGGTCTCTGATGCAGGTACGCCTGGTATATCTGATCCGGGTTTTATGCTGGTAAGGGCATGCAGGGAGGCGGAGGAGGAAGTAGTTGTATTACCCGGACCCACTGCCTTTGTGCCGGCGCTTGTTGGATCCGGATTTCCATGCGACCGTTTTTTCTTTGAAGGTTTCCTTCCACATAAGAAGGGGCGACAGACCCGCTGGAAATTTCTGGTGACGATACCACATACCCTGGTACTCTATGAATCACCTTATCGGTTGGTGAAATGCCTGGATGAAATCCGGACGTATTTCGCCGAAATACGAAACGTCTGTGTAGTGCGGGAAATCTCCAAAATGCACGAACAATACCATTTTGGCACCGCCGCCGGACTGTCTGCATGGTTTGAAAAGCACCCGGAGAAAGTCAAAGGGGAGATGGTCATCATCATCTCATCGGAAACGTCTGCCAGAGAAGGTCAGGAGGAGGACGATGACGAATAATTTAAGGGAGATACATATATCATATTTTTGTTATATATTCGCACAAAATTTAGCTCCCCGATATGAAACGCTCTACAATATTCCTCGCCACAATTGCACTCCTATTCGCAGCCTGTTCAGGCAATGATGCCAAATTTGAAGGAGTGTGGCAGTCTGTCAATGACCCATCCAAACAGATCATCTTTACGGCCATCGGCAAATCCATCACCTTTGAGACCCGGAACATGACCTCCCCTATCCAGGGCCTGCCTGGCAAATTCAATAAGGAAGCCAATGCACTTGAGTTTGATCAGGGTAATGGCACAAAGTCTTCCCTGGTCTATGTAGATTCCACTAAGCACATCCTCGGGCTTGGCGATGAGTTTGAACGCGCCACCAGTATCGCCCAGGATAAGACAGAAGCAAGCGAAGCCGCTGCAGAGGAGACTCAACCAGCACCTGCTGAAAAAACAGAAGACACCCCATCAACGATAGCCCCAACCAAGGGCAGTTGTGATAAAGGAGATATCCTGGTGATCAGTGGCAACAATGTGCGCGTACGCAATGAGCCGGACATCAGCAAACAAAACATCCTCTTCCAGGTACACAAAGGGTATGAAGTAGTGCGTCTTGGTGACAAGAAAGTCGATGGCCAGAAATGGTACAAAGTCTGCTACGAAGGCAATATCGGCTGGGTCAGCGGACAGTACGCAGCGAAGAAATAAGCATCTAAATATGCAAGGCCCTGTTTTCCGTAGCGGCCAGTGCAGCTTCTTTCACCGCCTCTGAAAATGTTGGATGCGGATGTGATATCCTCGCCATGTCTTCAGCAGATGCTCTGAACTCCATCAAGGCAACACCTTCCATGATGAGATCAGCGGCACGGGCAGCAAACATGTGTACTCCCAGGATTTCATCGGTGTCCTTTTGAGCGATGACTTTGACAAAGCCATCGGTGTCACCACTAGCCCTCGCGCGACCTAAGGCTTTCATAGGGAACTTTCCGACTTTATATTCTATGCCTTCCGCCTTGAGGGTTTCTTCTGTCTTACCTACGGATGCAATTTCGGGCCAGGTATAGACTACGCCGGGTATAAGATTGTAATCGATGTGTGGCTTCTGTCCTGCAATGGTTTCTACCACATAGATTCCTTCTTCCTCAGCCTTGTGGGCCAGCATAGCCCCTTTGATGACATCACCGATAGCATAGATGTTAGGCACATCCGTCCGGAGATGGTCACCGACAATGATCTTTCCCTTTTCATCCAGCTTCACGCCGGTATTCTCCAAGCCAAGTCCTTCAGTGTATGGCCGACGACCAATAGCTATGAGGCAATAATCGGTTTCTAAGGTTATCGGATCACCTCCAGCCCTGGGCTTCATCTCCACCTTAGCTTTAGTCTTTGATCCTTTGACCGATAATACTTCGTGGCTCAGATGAAAGGTGATGCCAAGCTTTTTAAGTGATCGTGTCAACTCTTTCGCAGCATCGGAGTCCATGCCAGGAAGTATCCTGTCAAGATATTCGACGACTTCTACTTTCGTGCCAAGTCGGGCGAATACAGATCCCATCTCAAGTCCTATCACACCTGCTCCGATGATCACCAAGTGTTTCGGTAGCGTAGTGATATTCAATGCTTCAGTGGAGGTAATGACTCTGTTTTTATCATACCCCATTGAAGCTGGGTGTGACTGGCTTTGAACCGGTAGCAATGATTATGTTGCCTGCTTCTAAAATCGTTTCAGTCTGGTCAGAAGCTGTGACTTTGATGTGTGTAGCATCCACAAATGATCCATGTCCATAGTAGACATCGACTTTGTTTTTCTTCATCAGGAACTTGACACCATCGCAGGTCTGGGTGACCACCTGGTTTTTGCGCTCTATCATCTGCGCCATATCCAGTGATGCCTTCTGCACATTGATCCCATGCTCAGCAAAAGTGTGATTCATCTGATGATAATGCTCTGACGAATCAAGCAACGCCTTGGATGGAATACAGCCTACATTAAGGCAAGTACCTCCCAGGGTATTATACTTCTCGATGATCGCGGTTTTCATCCCCAGTTGTCCTGCCCTGATGGCAGCCACATAACCTCCCGGGCCTGAACCAATGATGACCAGGTCATATGTCATTCTGTCGGATTATTTTGAGGAGGACGATCTCCGCCTTCCGGACGAGGTCCCCTGTTACGATTACGGTTTCTGTTCCTGTTGCGTCCCTGTCCGCGCCCTTCTTCATTACGTGGTGCGTTAGGATCACGTGGTTCGCGCGGCTCACGAGGAGGTTGTTGCTCTCTCGGTGGTGCATTCGGATCACGTGGAGGACGTGGTTCGCGAGGTCTTTGATCACCTCTTGGTGCATTCGGATCACGAGGTGGACGTGGCTCTCTTGGTGGCGCATTCGGATCACGTGGCTCGCGAGGTTTTTGTTCACCTCTTGGCGCATTTGGATCACGAGGTGGACGTGGCTCTCTTTGTGGCGCATTCGGATCACGTGGCTCGCGAGGTTTTTGTTCACCTCTTGGCGCATTTGGATCGCGAGGTGGTCTTTGTGGCTCGTTTCGTGGAGCATCCGGCTCACGTGGTTTTTGCTCACCTCTTGGAGCATTTGGATCACGTGGTGGTCGTGGGCCCTGATCATTCCTGCGCTGTTGATTATCGCGCTTAGGTTGGTTTTGACGATCGCCTCCCTCACGTCTTTGCTGTGGTTGTTGCTGGCCACCGGCTTGTCCATCCTGGCGCTGTCCCGGTTTTTTCTTTTTCTTGTTCTTGTTCTTCTTGATGTCCGGCAATTCGACCTGGCCGCCCATATCCGCATAGTCGAGTACCTCTTCCTCAACGACCAGATCAGGATCCTGTAATTGATCCGGCAGCTCGCCTTTGAGGTTCATTTGCTTGACCACCTTTACGCGATCCAGCGATATAGCCATGACGGTGTTGCGACTCTTTTCTACTTCAACACTGTAATACAACAATCGTTTAAATATATCCATCTTGATCAGCGAGGCAGAGCCACCCTGGTATCTGAGGATATCGACATCCTGTGGAAACTCATTGATCGCTTCCATGTAGGTATCAAGTTCGTAGTTGAGGCAACATTTCAGACGGCCACATTGGCCTGAAAGTTTGGCCTGGTTGATCGACAGATTCTGGTAGCGGGCTGCATGGGTATTGACAGATTTGAAATCGGTCAGCCATGTCGAGCAGCACAGCTCACGGCCGCATGTCCCTATGCCACCGATCCGTGAAGACTCCTGCCGTGCACCGATCTGGCGCATTTCTACCTTGACCTGAAACTCTTTTGCGTATAGCCTGACGAGTTCGCGAAAATCGACGCGGCCTTCGGCAGTGTAGTAGAATGTTGCTTTCCTCCCGTCACCTCTGTATTCAACATCGCAAATCTTCATATCAATGCCCAGTGAAACGATAATCGCTCTTCCTCTGACCATGGCTTGCTTTTTCAAGCGCACGGTATTCATTGAGACGTTCGATATCACGGTCATTGGCGACACGCACTACGGGATTGGTGATGGTTTGTTCTTTTACCCGCTTCTTCTTCATCTGCAATCTGACCAGTTCGCCGGTCAGGGAGACGACGCCCACATCGAAGCCGGTGCCGGTGTCTACTACGACCATATCGCGGGTCTGGGCCGGACTATGCTGATGGTTGCGGAAAAACTCTTTCCGTGCTCCTTTCTTGAAACTGATCTCTACGATATCGGTGCCGGTAGGATCTTCATAATCGTACTGGGCCAGCCAATCATAGGTATTCATCTTATTGCATCCGCCGGTAGCGCAGTGGCCGTTGTTCTGGCAACCGTTTGGGGATCCGCTTTGGCAAGTGGCACAAGCCATAGTTTACGAGTTTATATGTTGAAGGCGATACGCCGCTAATTGATTTTTAATGGATATAGACAATGCAAGCCACAGCAACTTCGTGTTGGCATTGCGGCTTATTTTTTCATGGGCTGACTGGAGACCCTGGATAGCAGGATGCCAGGCATCGGGTTGATAATGCTGATGAAGATACTTAATCATTTCTCCACCTTCGACAGGATATTCGGCCGGGGCATTGCCGGGGATGGCCCAAAGGATATTTCTTATAAAGGCAATGGCATACAAGGCAAACTGTTTTTGCTCTTCTTTTTCCTGGCTACCCATCTTATTGGACCATATCGCCAGGTCATGGCCCTTACGTGCGATGATCGCCCTGAACCACGCTGCCATTTCATCCTTGAAATTCATCATGGTATTGTGGGCTACAGCCAATGCCCTGCCCATATCCTGGACAGATTGGCGGGCGATCAGTGGGGCTTCGTTTCGGTCTATCTTATATTCTTCTACCAGGAGGCGCAGGATTTCTTCCTGCTCCATCGGTGGGAAATAGAGCTGCATACAACGTGACCTGATTGTGGGCAGTACTTGTTCGCGCTGGTTGGTGACCAGGATATAGTAGGTTTGTTCAGGTGGCTCCTCGATCATCTTGAGCAATCGGTTGCCTTCCTTGGCTAGAAACTGTGCCATCCAGATGACCAGGACCTTGCTGCCTCCTTCGAAGGCTTGCAGGCTGAGATCACCAGTGACGTGTTGTATGTCTTCTTTGTGGATGTCTACCTGCTTGCCTTCCACCTCGGCGTATTGTGTCCATTGGAAGACATCCATCCATGGATTTTTGACCAGCGCCTCACGCCATGGTTCCAGGTATTGTTCGGTCAGCGATTTTGAACCGGCGAGTGGGATCAGGAAGTGAAGGTCTGGGTGGATATTCTTTGACGCACGGTTGCACGAAGGGCAATGGCGGCATGCTTTGCCATTGACTGGTGAAGTACATAGGATATCATTGGCTAAGGAAAGGGCTCCGGGAAGGATGCCTGAACCGGGCTCTCCATACATCAGGATGGCATGGGGCAACCTGCCTCCGGAGAGGATGGTATCCAATTGTTGCCGGACAGCCGGCTGGCCAAAATGATCTAATAAAGACATACCTGATCGGGTCAGGCAGCTTCAATCCACTGTATTATCCGATCATCGAGGGGCGAGGTCTCTGCAGAAAAAACATGCTGCCACTCCCCTTGCGGACTAATGGCATACTTTTGAAAATTCCAGGATACTTCGTTATCTGATACCCCGTTCCGGTCTTTTTGGGTCAGCCATTCGTACAATGGATGAGCCGGTTGAGTCCGGATATTTATTTTTTTAGTCAATGGAAAGGACACGTCGAACATGGTCTTGCAAAAGGATTGAATCTCCTCTTCATCGCCAGGTTCCTGTCTTCCGAAATCATTGCATGGGCATCCTATCACCACTAATCTGTCCTGATACCGCCTGTACAATTCTTCCAGTTGTTCATATTGTGGGGTATATCCGCACGCTGAGGCCACGTTGACTATCAGCAGTTTTTTACCCTTTAACTGATCTAACTGTAATTCCTTTCCATTGATGCCCCCGATGCTGATATTGTGGATCGATGCCACCAATTCAATAGTTTATGAATGGGTAAAAATAGCAATAAATAGGCAAGGAGCAAGGGGCAAGGAGCAAGGAGCGGATATCCAGTCCAAAGCAACCCATTTGGAGCGGCAAGGGCAGGTCGGAGCGCAGCGGAGATCCCGCTATGCTGCGAAGCCATAAAGCGGGAGGGCAGAGGGCATAGAGCAGAGGGCAGGGGAAAGGGAGCAAGGGAGCAAAGGAGCAAGGGAGTAAGGGAGCAAGGGAGCAGGGAGCAAGAGAACAAGGGAACATAGGAGCAGGGAGCATAAGGCATAGGCCAATTGGTCTGGTGGCTGTTAGCTGGCGGCTGGAAGCTGAATTGTCAAAATCATTGAGTTTCAACGGAAGATCATATGTTTCTGATTACTTTTGACAAAGCTAAACAGCTGAAAATCATGATCTACCGATTTGAAGACCATATCCCTGTGGTCGATCCTTCCTCCTTTGTACATCCCCTGGCTGCGGTCACCGGCAGGGTGATCATTGGCAAGAATGTATATGTGGGTCCCGGAGCTGCGATCCGGGGGGATTGGGGAGGTATTGTTATCGAAGACGGGTGCAATGTGCAGGAGAATTGTACGATCCACATGTTTCCTGGCATCACTGTGCGGCTGATGGAAGGGGCGCATATCGGCCATGGCGCAGTGGTACATGGGGCGATCGTCGGTCGCAATTGCCTGGTGGGGATGAACAGTGTCCTGATGGATGAGGTCGAGATCGGTGACGAGTGCATCATCGGGGCCCTCACCTTTGTCAAGGCGGGAGAAAAAATACCTCGCCGTAGCCTCGTGGCTGGTAATCCCGGTAAAATCATCAAGGAGGTCACGGATGACATGATCAACTGGAAGACAGAAGGGACCAGGCTATACCAGGCACTGCCGGCAAGGTGTTTTGACGGACTCAGGCCCGTACTACCCCTGACAGAAGTTCCCTTGGATGACTTTATGGGCGAGGCTTCTGGAACACAATATGCCCCCTGGAAACCGGGGCAAAAGCCCTGATGTCATAAGGACGTCTAATTTCCTGTTGCGAAATCCTTATTTTGCACCTCTTAATTTACATCTACCAGATTACGATACATATGAGAATTCACTTCCTGAAGAGCCTCACCGGCTTATTCCTCGCTATTGCCCCAATCCTGGCCTACAGCCAGCTCAACATGACCCTGCAAGACAGTGTTACATACACTTCCGGCGTAAACGACATTTGTGGCTGGGCTTCCCCGGATGGCAAAGAGTACGCTCTTGTCGGATTACATGGAGGTGTTGCCATTGTAGATGTAGATGTTACTCCGCTGAAGGAAGTGGCCTTAATATCTACCGTCAATAATCTCTGGAAAGACATCAATACGTACAGCCACTATGCTTACGTCTCAGCTGAGGCCAACGTGGGTATACTGATCATTGATCTCCAATATCTCCCCGACTCTGTCAAGACCTATATCTGGCAGGATTCATTACCTACAGACAATGGGCCCAGGCCATTGACCAAGGCGCATACACTCTGGACCGATGAGAAGGACGGACTTCTTTTCCTCAACGGAAGTAACCTGAACAATGGAGGAGTCGTGATCTGTGATATTGCCACTGATCCTACTGATCCGAGATTCCTTGGATATGCACCGGCGATCTATTCACATGACTGCTACAGCCGTGACAGTATCCTGTATAGTGCAGAGATCTATGCCGGCAACCTGTCGATCTATGACATCCACGATCCGCAGAATATTGCCATGCTCGGACAGGTGAAGACCCCTAATGAATTCACTCACAATGCATGGCTGTCTGACAATGGTAATTATATGTTTACTACAGATGAAAGAGCCAATTCATATGTGACCTCCTATGACATCACCGATAAGGGCAATATCAAAGAACTGGACCGGTGGAGACAAGCTGCGACAGAAGGCTCAGGCAACATCGTACACAATGTATATAACTGGAAAGAAGACTGGCTCCTCGTCGCTTATTATGCCAATGGTACTGTCATCGTTGATGGATCACGTCCGGACAATCTGGTTGAAGTTGGAAACTTTGATTCATGGCTTGGCGGAAATGGTGGCTTCCCGGGTGTATGGGGAACTTATCCATGGCTTCCTTCAGGTAAGGTACTGAGCAGTGACCGCAATAGTGGCTTGTATGTATTTGTGCCCAACTATGTCCGGGCATGTTTCCTTGAAGGTGCAGTTGTGGATTCCATCACCGGGTTGCCATTGAGTGATGCATTGGTGAGACTCGAAAGTGATGAGGTCGTATTGCCAATCACTACTACCTTGACAGGATTATTCAAGACAGGTAAAGCAGTACCTGGTCAATACAATGTCACGATCAGCAAGGATGGGTATTATCCTAAAACACTGACGCTTGATTTTGTCAATGGTGAAGTGCTCACCCCAGTGGTGGAGCTTGCACCAATACCCATCTACACCGTGAGTGGAAAGGTGGTGTACAGCGAAGGCGGCAATGTGCCTTTTGCGAAAGTGACCTTATTTGGTTACTATGGAGTACATGAATTGACCTGCGACGAGAACGGTGACTTCTTCCTACCTGCTATCTATGCAGGCACTTATGATCTGCAGGCTGGTGTATGGGGTCATACCTATGAAACCGAATTGACTATGGATCAGCCAAGACAATTGACGATCCAGTTAGTGCCAGGCTATAAAGACAACTTTGATGCAGACCTCGGATGGACTGTGGCAGGTAATGCCACCAGTGGTGTATGGACACGTGGTGTACCCAACAAACAATTTTTGTTTGATGACAAGATATGCAGTTCAGATGGTGACTCACCAAATGATGGCGGAGGCTTTGCCTATACGACCGGACTGTCTGCATCGGGCAATGTACAGGACAATGAGGTGAGTGGTGGTACGACCTGGTTGATATCCCCACCGATGGATCTCACAGAAGCTATTGAACCAAACATCACCTTTGATTACTGGCTTTGCGAGACTCCACCAAATCAATACACAGGCTTGCAAGTATGGCTGACCAACGATGTTGACACCGTACTGCTGGATGAAATCAGAAATGATACTGTGGCAGGTTCATGGCAATCAAAATCATACACTGATCTTGGCCTTGAGGGTCCAAACAATCAGGTGAGATTATTGATCAGTGCTTCTGATACGACCGCAGCAAATGCCTATATCCTCAAGGTTCATTTCGATAAGTTTAAGCTCAATCAAAGTGGACTATCGACCCATGACCTCTATCCTACCGGCAAATATTTTGTCGTATATCCTAATCCATCCAATGGAGAGACCATATACCTGAAGCAAAGTGAAAGTCTTGATAAGGACGTAATTGCTATTCAATATGTATGATCTTCAGGGCCGACTGCTCTACAGCCAAAATGTACAGGCGGGGAGCAAGGTGATTGCGATCAATCATCAGCTTGAAGATGGGATGTATTTTGTACAGTGGGTGACGATGGATGGTGCTAGTGGGATTGAGAAAGTGACTGTTGTGAAATAAATAGGATATAGGAAACAGGAGATAGGAGGTAGTGGACAAAAAGAACAGGGCGAGGAATAAGGAATAGCCAATAAGGAATTTCGAAGTAAGAAGGATTTGTCTGGAGACAGTCATTACCTTCTTCGGGGCTTGCATTTATACACGACTCGAAATTGGCCTGTTTAATATTTCCTCTGGAAATAAAAACGCCGCTGGATGGAGTTCTCTCCGCCAGCTATAAGATTCCAATTGGGAATTAATAAAAGGAATTCAACCTTGGAATTCAATGGTTGGCAGAGAGAACAATTCGACTTCGCTCATCGCACCGCTCCATCCAACGGCCGTTGGCCGATAATAATTGAGTATCCTGGTAAAGATTCCTATCTGGCAATACAAATAGCATCCAAAGTCTCCTTCAGGGGATTTAGGGGCAAAACGAAGATCGTATCTTCGCCCCATGCAATTACTTGAAAATTACGTCGGAGGACATTGGGTCGGCGGTGAGGGCAAAGAGACCACCCTGCTCAATGCGATACATGGCAACCCGGTTGCCTATTCACGCTCTGGAGGAGTAGACTTCAATGCTATACTGGAATATGGGCGGAGGACCGGTGGTCCGGCGCTGCGCAAGATGACCTTTCATGAGCGGGGCAGGATGATCAAGGCGCTCGCCTTGTACCTGCATGACCGTAAGGACAAATATTACCCGATCAGTTTTCAGACCGGGGCCACCAGGGCGGATAGCTGGGTGGATATTGAAGGAGGGATTGGTAATCTTTTTGCCAATGCCAGTCTACGCAGGCGTTTTCCTGACCTGCCCTATCATGTGGAAGGCGAACCGGTAGCTTCTTCTAAAAACGGTAAGTTTATCGGCCATCACATCATGGTGCCTAAGCAAGGCATCGCGATCCATATCAATGCCTTCAATTTTCCGATCTGGGGGATGCTTGAAAAGATTGCGGTCAATCTTCTTGCAGGTGTTCCTGCACTGGTCAAGCCAGCTACGATTTCTTCCTATGTGACGGAGTCCGCGCATGGCATACTGGATCATGTGCAGTCGCAGGATGTGGTGACCTTTACAGGTTCTGCATCTACAGGGCAGCAATTGAAGGGACATCCGAGGATAATCTCTGAAGCGGTGCCTTTCAATCTAGAAGCGGATTCGCTCAACTGCAGTATACTCGGTGAGGATGCAAAACCAGGGACTGAGGAATTTGATCTCTTCATCAAAGAGGTGCGCAAAGAAATGACGCTCAAGTGTGGGCAGAGATGCACGGGATACGTCGTGCGATTGTACCGGCGCACCTGCTTGAGGATGTACAGATCGCTTTGGGCAAAGCACTTGCACAGACCACCATCGGAGACCCACAGGTTGAAGGCGTACGGATGGGAGCACTCGCGGGAAAAACGCAGGTGGCTGAAGTCAGAAGCCAGATCGAAAAACTGTTGAAAGAATCTACGATGGTCTATGGCAACATGGATAAAGTAGAACTGATCGGAGCTGATGCTGAGAAAGGAGCTTTCCTTTCCCCCATGCTCTTGCTCAACGAGCATCCGATGACTT
>JADJVH010000002.1 GCA_016716665.1 Candidatus Opimibacter iunctus
TACTACAGATATTGATCCCTTCATTTTTTTTGAGGGCTCCTGAAAGGGCTGATTTTATTGAATGAGCGACAATTATTTTCGTGTTGTAGAAAAAAAAATTCCCTTTTTTCGGCAATCATATATTCAAGTATAGATACATACTGATGTGTTTTTGAGCGCTTTATCTATGAAGCAAAAATAAGGTATGATATCATGGATGCGTAAGCGACTATGAATGTGAATATTACAGATACACAGAGCATGTATGTATCAGGGTGATGAAAAGGCGCAATTGTGTTTGGATATCGTATGTTTGGGACCGTTTTGGTTATATTTACCAACGATATTTTTTTAATCCCATACATTCAATTGAATGGAGTACAGAACAAAACCCAACCTGTCTCTTCCCGATTTTGTATCCGTGTTTGAAAACATGATACTTCACGGGAACCCCTCCCATTGGGACGAAAAGGACTTTTTAAATCTTATCCAATACTATATCTCGGAATCCCTCACCGAAAAGGCCATGGAAGCACTCGACTACGCGTTGCAGTTTTCAAGCCATCATGCGGAATTTTACGTGATCAAGATCCGGCTGCTGATGCAGGAGGAAGATTTTAAGGAAGCCAATGAGACACTCGATATAGCCCTCAACCTTTATCCACGTCACCCGGAGCTGCAATTGATGAAGATCAAAGTCACAGCACAACTGGGCGATTATGAAAAGGCGTTTACGATGGTGGACAACTGCAGTGATCAGATGACCCTCAACTCATGTGTGGATCTCTATCTCGCTGAGGCATACATCTATGAGTGCATGCGTGAGTACAGCCTCATGTACAACAAGCTCAGGGATGTACTGACCATCGATCCGAAAAACGAAGAAGCACTGGAGCATATATGGCTCTGTGTGGAATGGTCACGGCTCTACCAGGAAAGTATCGAGTTTCATAACAATATCCTCGACCAGGATGCCTACAATTACCTGGCATGGTTTAACCTGGGTCACGCCTATAGCTGTGAAGGGGATTATAAAAACGCCATCCGGTCACTGGAGTATAGCTACATCGTCAATCCTGAGTTCAAAAACGGATATCTGGATTGCGCGGAGCTCTGCTGCCAGATCAAGGATTATAAAAAAGCCCTGGGCATCTACCAGGAATTGCTGCAACGGTTTGGCCATCAGCAGGAGTATCTCGTACCTGCAGCCGAATGCATGCTCAAGCTGAGGAAGTATGCATTGGCCAAGGAATGCCTCATCGAAGCGGTCAAGATGGACCAATACATCGATGATGTGTATTATCTCCTCGGTATCTGCTATGCACGCGAAGGCAACTATTCCAATGCGATCAGCTCTTTGATCAAGGCAATCAAGTTAGATGACCGTCGTGAGGAGTATTATGCTGAGCTGGCCTATTGCTATGAGAAGACAAAGCAATTTGGCAAGGCTGATTTCTACTACAACAAATCCACCGAGACCGGACCAGAGGAAGAAACCTACTGGCTCGCCCATGTCAAGTTCCTGATGCGTCGCAACAAGATCGAAAAGGCACTCGATGTCCTCGAAGAAGCGGATGAGCACACCGTCGGTCCAAGGTTGTCATACTGCAAGGCAGCGTGCCTCTATCTTAGTGGCGACAAGAAGGAAGCTATTGAATGCCTGGATGAAATCCTGCCAGAAGATTTTGATTCTCATAAGATCTTCTTCAAGATGGCCCCCAAGGCGAAAGCCGACCGCGAAATTCAATCAATGATCCGGTATTACTCTTTCGAGAATCTCTAATCGCATTACAGTCTCACTCCATAAAAAAGGCCCTGTCGATTTACATCTTCAGGGCTTTTCCTTTTTACCGGTATGGCAAACATTTGATTAATTGCTACCTATTGCCGGACTGGAGATTTCTTTAAACGTATTCAATCCGCATTCAAGGAAAGACTGATAACCCGCTACATCTGGATCATAACCTCTTGGAGTAGTGAGTACTCTTTCATCAGGACTTACGATCACATAGAGGGGTTGTGAATTCTGATCGAAATTGGCGATCTGGAAATCCGTCCACTTCTGTCCTACAGTCCGGATCTTTTGATTAGTGACAGCCGATTTTAGGACTGAATCCATTTCCATTTTGTCATCGACATAGAGGGAGATTAGCACAAAGTCATCATTGATTTTCCTGCGGATCAATTCTTTTGACCAGATGTGCTCCTCTGTCTTCCGGCAGTTGACACATCCATATCCTGTAAAATCCAGCAGGATGGGTTTGTTCTTTTCACGCGCATACGCCAGCCCTTCGTAGTAGTCATGGAAACAATCAAAGTTGTTGGCGCATTTGCTCAGTGATACATACTGGCCGGTATTCTCCTGTTCTACCTCACCCAATGGCTTGAAAAAATTATAATGTGCCGGAGGAGCAAGTCCACTCATCAGGCTCAGTGAATTATATGTGCCAGTTTCTTTGCTTCCCAATAAACCAGTGGCCAGGTAGATCCCTAGTCCCGCAAAAAGGAGCCCAAGCATTACAGGCAATGGCATGATCCTGCGGTTGGGACTATCATGTGGAAAACGAATCCATCCAAACATATACGACGCCATGCCCAAGGCTATGATCACCCATATCCCCATAAACAATTCGTATCTGAGGAAGCCCCAATGTGCGGTCATGTCCGCGATAGAAAGGAATTTGAAAGCCAATGCGAGCTCTGCAAAACCCAGGATCACCTTCACGCTATTCATCCAACCACCGGATTTGGGCAGTGAATTGAGCCATGCCGGAAATGCGGCAAACAAACTGAATGGAATAGCCAATGCAAGTGAAAATCCACCCATGACCACCAATGGACCCAGGAAACCTTCAGAGGAAGCTTCGACGAGTGCAGTACCAATCAATGGACCAGTGCATGAGAAGGATACTATGGCCAGGGTAGCCGCCATAAAGAATATCCCGATCATTCCTCCTTTGTCTGCCATCGCATCGCTCTTGTTGCTCCAGCTACTCGGCAGGGTGATTTCATAAAAGCCGAAGAAGGAAAATGCAAACAAGATGAAGATCACAAAGAAAGCGGTGTTGGCGATCGGGTTGGTGGACAGTTCATTTAAAGAGCCTGCCCCAAACAGGATCGTGATGATCAGCCCGAGAACGACATAGATGGCGATGATAGAGGCTCCATACCAAAGTCCATTTTCCCATCCTTTTCGTTTTGAATCCTTTGTAAAAAAACTGACCGTCAGCGGGATCATCGGGAATACACATGGTGTGAGCAGTGCAACAAACCCATTGATCATTCCAAAGATGAACATCCACAGCAGGTTGCCTTTTTCTTCCTTGGGCTTTTCTCCGCAATTACTTACGGGGGTGACATAGGTCGTCTTGATGCTTGGAATGCGCTGGTCAAGAAAGCCATTGTCATCAACCCTTGGACCGTTTGTTTCTGCCATCGCTGTGACATCCTTGCCTGTAGCCAGGTCTATCGTAAATTCCAGAAACTCCGGGGCAAGGCAACGGGACT
Source organism: Candidatus Opimibacter iunctus (assembly GCA_016716665.1). Taxonomy (GTDB): domain Bacteria; phylum Bacteroidota; class Bacteroidia; order Chitinophagales; family Saprospiraceae; genus Opimibacter; species Opimibacter iunctus. The sequence goes on from JADJVH010000002.1 coordinate 3,487, forward strand.
GGTCACAGGCCATAAACTCAAGCGAGCCTGAAACTGTTACTGGAGAAGTTGATTTTATGGATTGGGTGATGCGGGCATCATGCTTGAACTTGACGACTTGCATATCAAAATACTTGTCGTGTTCCTCAACGCGCCCACTACTCTGGTCTGTGATTTTTCCATCTAGCGTATTGGAAGCATCTGCAGTGATGATCAATGATGTTGGGACAGGGCTGCCTTCCTGATGGATGCCTGGTCCATAGATATGCCAACCTTCGTCAATGACGGCCTCAGCGATGATGTCATAGCTTCCTTCTGCCTTCTTAACAGACCGGAATGTCCACTTGACCGGTTTCAGGACACTTTTTGGTGCAGACTGACCCGTTACGCTGATACTGCCTACATTAGAAAAGGTAGACGAACTGGCTGGAGTCTTCTCTGCAGGAGCCTCCTCAGTTATCTTTTTTTTTTCGGCAGAGGCTACACTACCAGCATCCACTTTTGAGGTGGCCTTGACTTCAGGTGTTGCGGTTTTAGTTTCGGCAGGTTTGGTGCCTGCGGCACCGGTTGAGCCTCCGGTAGCAAAGAGTTCAAATTCGACGTCGGTAGGGGGGAGGCACCGCTCATCATTGCAGGTCATAAAATTGACATATCCTGTAATGGGTTTCGATGGATCCGTGACTTTTATTTTTTGCTCGATAGCATAAGAGTGCTGGAACTTGACCACTTCCATTTCGAAGACCTTGTCAAAAATCTTCTTGGCATTGTCGGACTCCTTGTTCTTACCGATGAGTTTGTAATGGCTTCCTTCATCAAAATTGACTGTGGTAGCTATCGGGCCGTCTTCGTTTGCCAGATACTGGGAGTATACCGACCATCCATCCTCAATCGTGCATTTAGCCAGAAAAGTATAATTTCCGTCACCTGCAGGGGTAAGTGTAATCTTCCATTTGACGGGATTATAAATCTGTGCTGAAACCGAAAAATTTGCCACGAAGGCTAAAAGGATAAGTATTGCACGCATAACACTCGAGGATTTAACTAAAAGCGATCACTAAGCCAGCCTTTCCTTTTTGAAGAAGGGCTTGTACTTTAGATGACAGGAATACAAAAATAGGATATAAAGGGTTTATCCGGGGGAGTTTAATATATCCTTAACGCCACTGTTAACATGGCGGGGCTAAACCATACTTTAAACTTGAATATCAGCGGTTTATTCCACTGTCCATCAGACAGTAGCAGTCTGTACCACAGCATTGTACAATGATTGGAAGAGGACAAGGCCATCCGTGTTGCCAAGTATTGCCTCTGAAGCCCTTTCCGGGTGGGGCATCATACCAAAGACATTCCGTCCTGCATTGCATATACCGGCGATGTGGTCTGTTGCCCCGTTATCACTGGACAGTTCGCCTTCCGGAGTACAGTACCTGAACAGGATCTGATCATGGGCCTGAAGGGACGCAAGGCCTTCAGCATCTGTGATATATCGCCCTTCAGCATGGGCGATCGGCATCTTGAGCACCTGCCCTTTTGTGCACTTGTTGGTCAGGAGTGAATCGGTGGTTTCCACCCTCAGATGGATATTCTTGGAAATAAACTTCTGATGCTGGTTGCGCACCAGGGCTCCCGGTAAAAGGCCTGACTCACATAGGATCTGGAATCCATTACATATCCCGAATACTTTGCCTCCATTGTTGGCAAACGCAATAACAGACTGCATGATAGGTGAATACCTGGCTATTGCACCGGCCCTGAGATAATCCCCGTAGGAGAATCCTCCGGGCAGGACAATACAATCATCTGTCGTCAAACCCGCTATGGAGGTGTCTTTGTGCCACAATTTGCGTACATCGGCCCCGAGGACGGTGCCCAGTACGTGGATCATATCGTCATCACAGTTGGAACCCGGAAATACTACGACGCCAAATTTCATTTGCCAAGAGCTTATAAGTGTGCTGCAAAGGTATAAAATACGATGGGTGTCGCCAGCATCTCAAGCGGAAAGCGTCAAATCCATTACATCAATTCGCGTATCCTGGCTATGGCTTCAGTACGTGAACTTGCATTGAGTTTGGTAAAAAGACGGGAAAGATGCGTTTTGATAGTATTGACCGAGACAAATAATTCATCCGCCATCTGTTGGTTGGTGCGCCCGTCAAAGATGAGCTTCAGCACATCGAGTTCCCTTACAGAAAGAGGTTCTTTGAGCCGTGGATTGATAGAGTTCAGATCCCTGGTTGACGATTGCCTTTGATGAAAGTTATAGAGGGCTATTTCCAGTCCTGCCAGAAGGTCACGTTCAGTAAATGGCTTGATGATATAGCCTGAGGGTTGGGTGAGTTTGGCATTGTGCAGGGTCTGGTCATCAGCATGGGCCGTGATGTACAAAAACGGGATATGATGTTGGTCCCTGATCAGTCTGCCGATCTCGATACCTTCAAAGTTCCCTTCCAGGTTGATGTCTAGCAAGGCGGCATCGATGGGTTCGGTAGCCAGGTATTTTTCGGCGGCATCTTTTGTAAATGCTGTGGCGCGGACATGAAATTTCGAACCGGCAAGGGCTTCTTTGATCATAGCGGCCACGAGGGCTTCGTCTTCGACAATGAGGAGGTTGAATTGGCTCACGGATCAGGCTGCTTTTTTCTGTGGGATAATGAGGGTCATCCTGGTGCCATTGCCGGAGTGGGTCGTCCATGTAGCACCAAGCCGGTCGCTCAGGATGTTGATCAATTTGAGCCCGAAATTGGAAGAAGTCTCTACAGCAAAATGTTCTGGCAGTCCTATGCCATCATCACTCACTTCCAGTTTAATTCCTGTTTCATCCTGCTCAAGAAAGATAGATATTTCTCCTCTTCGGCCATCCCGGAATGCATATTTGAGTGAATTGCTGATGAGTTCGTTGATGATCAGTGCCAGCGGGATCACCGTATCTACATCGAGCTGCGGAATCTTTATTTTTTTGTGGATTGTAATCCTGTTTTTCTCAATGTTGTAGGAACTGATGAGGTGACTGAGCAATTTGTCCAGGTAGTCCTGGATGCTCACGCCAAGGAGATTTTCATCCTGATACAGGTTTTGATGAATCATGGCCATCGACTGTACTCTGTTCTGGCTTTCCATCAAGGCTTCTTGTGCGGTGGAATCATCAACGGATTTGCCATGCAGGTAGAGGAGGGCGGAGATCATCTGGAGATTGTTTTTTACACGATGGTGGATTTCACGAAGGAGGATGTCTTTTTCCGCAAGGGCCTTTGAGATGAGTGCATTCTTTTCTGCCAGGTCTATGTTGGTTTTTGACTTGAGCCGCAGGAGATAATAAAGGGCCAGTGCAAAGATCAGCAAGCACAGGGCACCGAGGCCATAGGCCAGCTTCTGGCGATTGGATTTTTCGATGCGAAGGGTTTTGAGCTCATTTTGTGAAGCCAGCATTTTGATCTCCTGGTCTTTTTCTTTTACCTCGTATTCAGTGATGAGATGAGTGATCCGTTCATCTTTTTCTGTATTCAGCACGGAATCCTGGCCGGCCTTGAAATTTTTATATGCTTCCAGCGCAAGCCTGTAATTGCCCTTCTTCTCATAGATCATGCTTTCAGTCTCATAGTTATTGGGTAGCCTGAAGAGGAAATTATTGTCTTTCCGGATTTGGGTGGATATCCGGTTATGGTCTAACGCTTCATCAAGTCGCCCAAGGGCGAGATAAGACCTGGCAAGTGAGCCATGCACATTGGCGACGACATCTATGGTATGGTATTTTGGATAAGCATTCAGATACTCTTCATTGAGGCGGATGGCTTCCTGGTAGTTGCCCAGAAACCGGTATACCTCAGCCGTGTTGGACAGTAGCATGGCAATCATCGAGGAGTCCCCCAGATAACTGTAGTACTGACGTGCTTGCAAGAAATAGTCCAGGGCCTCCTTGTTGCGCATAGAGACATTATGTTGAATGGCGATATTATTGAGCACGTTGGCCATCCAGAGTGTGTCTTTCAGGAGGGTAAAGGATTCCAGTGCTTTCTGATAGTAACTGATTGAATGGTCCGGTTCGTCACGATATTCATAGGCTGCGCCGATGTTATTATTCATCATGCCGATAAAATAGGTATCCTGGATGGCAGCAAAGAGAGGGAGTGCCTTCAGGTAGTATTCAATCGCCTGTCGGTGGCTGCCCTTGTAATAGTAGTGCATGCCGATAAAGTTTTTTCCCTTCGCCATTTTCAAGGTGTCCCCTTTTTGTATGGCAAGTGAATCATAGGCCAGTGCTGCAGGGAGAAAAGTGTTTGTACCAGCAGTTACTTCATGACGGATGATATTTTGAAGGGAATCAAATACCAGATCTGATTGCGCATGCAGGCTGATTGTGCACAGTGCCATCAAAGGGAACAAGATGAATACCAGTCCAGCCTGGTACCATCTTCTTTTAAAGGGGTTTCTCTTTTGCATTGATCAGGCTGCTTTATTTTGGGGTACAAATAGTGTAACGGATGTCCCACCTATTGTTTCGATTTGCATGGTAGCACCCATTCGTTCTGAGAGAATCCGGATAAGTTTAAATCCAAAGTTCTCCCCAGACTCAAGATATACTTCTGAAATGCCGATGCCATTATCCCTGACTCCGAGTTGGATAAAGCCATTGACTACTTCAAGGGAAACATTGATGACCCCGGCTCTGCCATCCCGAAAGGCATACTTGAGTGCATTACTTATCAATTCGTTGATGATGAGCGCCATGGGGATCACGATGTCTACATCCAGGTGCTGGATTTCGATTCGCTTGTGGATCACAATCCGGTTTTTTTCGATATTGTAAGAATCGATGAGATGGTGGATCAACCTATCCAGATATTCCCTGACACCCACGCCCAGAAGGTTTTCCTGTTGATACAGGTTTTGGTGAATCATCGCCATCGATTGGACACGGTTCTGGCTTTCCATCAAGGCAGCCTGGGCTGTTGCATCATCCAGTGATTTTCCATGCAGATAGAGGAGGGCAGAGATCATCTGCAGATTGTTCTTTACGCGGTGATGGATTTCCCTGAGCAGGATTTCTTTTTCAGCGAGGGCACCGGTGATGAGTTTGTTTTTTTCTTCCAGCTGGGCATTGGATTTTTTCTTGGTATACAGTGCGTAATAGATGAGGGATGAGATAATCAATGCGCCCATCAATCCCAGGGTGAGCAATTGTTGCTCCTTCCTGGAAGTCTCCAGGCCAAGCGTTGCCTCGGCGAGCTGTTTTTCTTTTTCTACTGTTTCATACTTTACATTGAGCTCGTTCAGTTGCTTGAGATTTTCCCTTTGTATCAGGGAATCATGGAGTGCATACCTCATCGTAAAATGATTCAACGCTTTTTCATAATCCTGTTTCGCAACATATGCCTGATAGAGTGCCGTGTGACCCGCGTATTTGAGGGAGATCAGATCCAGTGAATCGATCACGGCCAGCATATTCGTAAAGGAGGATATGGCTTCATCATACCTGTGTTCTTCCATGTAGGTCTTACCGAGGTGATAGTAGGTATCGCAGGCACTGAAATTGCTTTTGTTGCGAAGATGGAATGGCAGGAAGGTGAGCAGTCTTTTTCTTCGTTCTGCAGGTGATTCTTCCATCCTCTTCATGGTACTGTGCTCCGGGCTGAGGATGTCCATACCCTCCCCGTGTTTGACAGAGAGGTACTCATCTTTGAGCTGGGAGTATAGGTCCAGTTCACCTTCCACCTCACAGGCATTGATATAGTTATAAAGGACAAACAAATAGTCCTTTGGTTTTTTTTCAATCCTTACGCTCTCAAGGGATTTTTGGTAATAGTCCTTTGCTTTTGACCATTCCCCAAGGTTCTTATACATCTCTGCTATCAGATGATAAGGTAACCACTTCTCATACTCCTCGCCGGTGGCTGTATAGGTGCTCAGCAGGAGATTCCAATAGTAGATAGCGGAGTCATATTGGGTGGCTCTCATGTGAAACCTGCCCAGGAGCATCTGCAATTTATTGATGTCCTCCTGATAACCTGCGCGAACCGCTCTGGCTAGTGCCAGATGGGCCAGCTCAATGGCTTTACTTTTGTTTCCCTTAAACTCTTCAAGTACGCTGCTGCGTTCATAAAGCCTGATATAAAGGCTGTCCTGGCCTGAGGCGGGCAATGCAGATTTGGCTCTGTCAAAGAAGTAAGCAGCGCTGTCCTGGTTTTTATAGAGATATGCTTTTCCCAGCGAAAGGCCAAGTCTTGCCTGGACAATCGGATCAGTAGCGGCTTCATACTGCCTGCGTAATGAATCCATGACCTGGCCACTGGTCATATCTGCGTTGATCAGCCACAATAGGAGCATCAGAAGGAGATTCAGGCGCATTTGACGATCATATTTACTTCCAATTTAATAAGCTTCGGTCACTTCGTATATTGTATGCGGGAAAGAAATGCTACCCGGGTTCCGGTAAGTAATAAAAATCTGCATTTCCCACAGCTGGGTTATCATCCTTTCAGGTGAATTTGCGGCATTGACGTTTGGAAATTCAATTTTCCTTAACGTTGCCAGCCGGTCATATTAAAAGGCATACACGTATCTTTACCGCCTATGGAAGGTTGGCAGCAGGAATTTGAATGGTTGAGGGTCCGTCATTGGATCAAGGACCGGTTTGACCGTAAAGAACTGCCGGATCTCAATGCTGTATTGTTTCTCATCGGGATGCAGGAACTCGGCAAGGGACAGCAAAAGTTCACCAAGGAAGAAAAGCAGGACCTGATGCATCTAGCGGTATGCCACCTGCTGTCCGAGGACGGTTACTTCGAGTTTGAGGGGATAGATGCAGATGGCTGGCCTCACTGGAAGCCGCTACTCCCCCTTGATATCAAAGGCCTGTCAGCACAGGAAGCTATGCTCCAGCGAAAAGTAATCGCATATTTTGCACCTTTGCTGTCCAATCCGGTAAATAACTGATCATGTTTCACCATTTCAGATCCTTCCTCCTGGCTGGCTTTGCCTGTATAACGCTTCTGGCTTGCCAGGGTAAAGAGAAAGAATACCAGGCGGTTATCTCCACAGAATACGGGGATATCACGATCCTGCTCTACAATACTACCCCAAAGCACAGGGATAATTTTATCAAGCTGGTGAAGGAAGGGTTTTACAACGACCTGCTCTTCCATCGGGTGATCGAGAGCTTTATGATCCAGGGCGGAGATCCATCGTCTAAAAATGCTGCTGCCGGTACGATGCTAGGCAGCGGAGGCCCCGGCTATGAGATTGATGCCGAGATTGGTTCCCCTCACATCAGAGGAGCCCTGGCCGCTGCTCGCACACCCAATCCTGAAAAAAGGTCATCAGGAAGCCAGTTTTATATCGTGACGGGCAGGCAGGTCACCCCGGAGGATTTGTTGGCTACTGAGCTCTCCAAGAAGATCAAGTACAACGAAGTGCAAAAGAAACTCTATCTCGAGCAAGGAGGATTTCCAAGCCTCGATATGGAATACACTGTGTTTGGTGAAGTGGTCTCAGGGATGGAAGTGGCTGACAAGATCAGTAAACTAGAAAAAGACAATCGCGATCGTCCGGTAAAGGATGTGAGGATGCAAATAAAAATGATCAATTGATGAGACAGACGATTTTAATCATATTCGCACTTTCTATTGCAGGTTTTGCTTCAGGCATGAAACCAATGGCAAAGTTTACCATGAGCGTGCAACATGCCGAAGCTCCCGCAACGGTGGAGTTTACTAATCTATCCACTGGTGCCGATACCTACATCTGGGAATTTGGCGATGGGACACAGTCGACAGACACCACGACCAGCCACAGGTATACACATGCCGGCAAATATGAGGTGAAGCTGACAGCTATTAAAGGAAAACAAACAAACACGATGACACAATCCATTATTATAGATCCACCTGCCAAATGCCTTATTGAAATCACTACTGATTTTGGCGTGATCATGGCAGAGTTGTATGATGCTACTCCGCAACACAGAGACAATTTCCTCAAACTCGCCGGTGAAGGGTATTACGATGGCACATTGTTCCACAGGGTAATCGATGGATTTATGATCCAGGGCGGTGACCCTAATTCAAAGAATGCTGCAGCAGGTGTTCCACTTGGTTCCGGTGGTCCTGGCTACCAGGTGCCTGGTGAGTTTGTAGATAGTCTCGTGCACATCAGGGGCGCAATCGCAGCTGCTCGAACAGGTGACAATGTCAATCCTGAGCGTAAATCTTCCGGGTCCCAGTTTTACATTGTGCAGGGCAGTCCGGTTGATGCTGGGATGCTCGATGGTATTGAAAAAAGAAAAGGCTTCAAATACTCTCCTGAGCAGCGAGCCGAATATCTTGAGCACGGAGGGACTCCATTCCTTGACAGAGATTATTCAGTGTTCGGTCGGGTGATATCAGGCTTCGAAGTGATAGACCAGATTGCCAGGGTTCCAAAGGATGCACGCGATCGTCCAAAGTCTGACGTCAAGATGACGATCAAAGTAATCCGGTAACATACGTGAAGGCACCAGCACTTGGTATAGACATCGGTGGCTCCGGCATCAAGTTCGGCTTGATTGATATTGATAGCGGGGAGATGATCGCTGACCGTTTCAAGATAGATACACCTCAACCTTCAACCCCCGATGCGGTAGCAGCGGCAATCCGTGATGCGATCTCCGAACTGGGATGGAAAGGAGAAAAAATAGGTGTTGGATTTCCTGCCATTATCGTCGATGGTGTATCACTCTCTGCAGCTAATATTGATAAGGCATGGATAGGTACCAATGTGGAGGAGCTACTCCACAGATATACCGGCCACAAGTATTATGTGATCAATGATGCGGATGCTGCAGGTGTTGCGGAACGTATGTATGGACGGATCAATCACATCAAAGGGACGGTCCTATTGCTCACCCTGGGTACAGGGATAGGTTCTGCATTGTTCAATGACGGCAGCCTGATCCCCAATACCGAGTTTGGCCACATCCAATACAAAGGAGATATCGCCGAAAACTGGGTCAGCAACCGCGCACGCAAGGAGCGAACGCTTGACTATGATACATGGGCGATGGAATTGGCAGAGTTCCTTGACTATATGATCCTGTTGCTCTCTCCCCGGCTCATCGTTCTGGGAGGTGGGATCAGTTTCAGGTTTGATGAGTTCGCGCATCATTTCAATCATCTGCGCACTCCGGTCGTGAGTGCTTCTGCATTTAATGATGCTGGTATCATCGGCGCAGCTATTGCAGCCTATCCGGAACTCATGGAGCCTTTTGTTTAAAAGGAATCAGGAAATAGGAATCAGGAAATAGGAGGCAGGAATCAGGAAGGAAAAATAAGGAATAGAGAACAAGGAATTTTGAAGTTAGAAGGAGTTGTCACGAGACAGACGCATACATACTATCATAGATTTTTTCGCACAGGGTTCACGGAGTCCGACACTGAGTTCACGGAGTAGATTTTTCGAATTGCCCGCTGCCCACTGCATACTTGCCGACTGCTTACTGCCCACTGCTTCCTATCTCCTATCTCCTATTTCCTATTTCCTATCTCCTATTTCCTATCTCCTATTTCTTCGGAATCCTGATCTCATACCGCTTGCCACTCTTATTAGTTAGCGATGTGCCCAGCAGCCATGTGTTGTAGACCTTCAATAGCCTGAAAGTAGTACCATGCTGGATGGCCAGGTCACCCAGGTTTGGTATGGCTTTGTCGATATGGACGGTGTAGTAGTCATTCAATTGAGGATATACGTCATTGTCATCGACATAGAATCCAAACTTTTCAGGATCCATCATGATTTCCTTGATGGCGATGATCCTGAAGATATACCTTGAGGTTTCTTCATTGAGATTGAGGTCGTAGAAGTTGGTGGCCCTTTGGTCTGCGATTCTCTTGCTCAGGCCATTTTCACCCATATTGTATGCTGCAGCGGCCAATGTCCAGTTGCCGAATTTTTGCTTGAGATGCAGGATAAACTTACATGCCGCCTCCGTTGATTTTTCAATGTGGAGTCGTTCATCTACTTCAGCATTGATCTCCAGGCCATATCCTTCGCCTGCTGCTTCCATAAATTGCCACAAGCCTTTTGCACCTGGCTGGAGAGGTCGCCATGCGAAGGGCGCTTTCAGCTACACACAGGTATTTGAAATCTGCAGGGATACCATTTCGTTCGAGGATGGGTTCGATCACCGGAAAATATCTGCCTGCGAGTTTCATATCGAGCAGGAGGGCCGAATGTTGGTATGAATTGATGATCAGCTCACGATCGAGGCGCTCCAGGGCGTCAAAACTTCCCTCCGGAATGGATTCATCCGCAAAGGAAAAAGTCTTATCAAGGCTGAAACCCGAGATATGCTGTTTGAGGCCTTCAGAGATGCTGATAGGGTCGGAGGGGGCTACGTCCCCTTTGTCATTGAACGAACTAAAGATCACGAGGCTACAAAAGCCAGCCATGATCGTGGCGAAGGCAAACATTTTCTTTTCCATGTTGTCAATATCGGGTTTATCGGTCAATGCTGCAAATAATTGACCCCAGTAAGGTATAACGGAAAAAGATTACTTCTATGATAAGCCTGACATGTCAGCGACTGTAGTAGTTTAGCTCTGTATATGGCCACACAGGACGATAAGATACAAGCAGACGAAGGCGTGCATGGCTTTTTGATGCGCCGGATAGGCTTTTGGGCTGGTCCGTTGCTCTTCCTTTTGTTGCTTTTGACTGTTCATCCTGCAGGGATGGGCCGCGAGGCTATTGCAGTCATGGCTGTGACCGCCTGGATCTCGGTATGGTGGATTACAGAATCTGTTCCACTCCCGGTGACCTCCCTGCTGCCGATCATCCTCTTTCCATTGCTCAAAGTGTCTCCCATCGTGGATATTACTTCTGCATACGGTCATCCGTTGGTATTCCTTTATATAGGAGGTTTCCTGCTCGCTATTGCTATCGAGAAGACGGGTTTGCACAACCGGATAGCGATCAATATCATCCGGGGTATGGGGACCAGGCTACATATGATTATACTGGGATTTATGGTGTCTACGGGATTCCTGTCGATGTGGATTTCCAATACAGCTACAGCTGTGATGATGCTGCCCATTGGCCTGGCGATTATAAAGGTTGCCTCAGGGACACAGGATGAGACCACGGCACGGTTTAGCAAAGCGCTGATGCTGGCGATAGCCTATGCCGCTTCGATCGGAGGAGTTGCTACACTCATAGGCACGCCGCCCAACCTCGTGTTTGCAGGCGTAGTCAAGGATATGTACCATACGGAAATATCATTCCTGCAATGGTTCATGGTAGGGTTTCCACTCGCGATCGTCCTGCTGCTCATCTGCTGGTGGTACCTGACAAGGATAGGATTCCCCCTTGGACAAGCAACCTTGCATGGAGGTAAGGAAGAAATGGATCGCCGCCATGCCGGCTTAGGGCTGATGTCACGCAGTGAAAAGTATGTGACGATCGTCTTTATCACCGTAGCTATCTCCTGGATATGCAGATCTTTTGTCCTTGAAAAACTGATCCCCGGAGTGGATGATACGATCATTGCTATGATTGGTGGGGTAGTGCTATTCCTGATCCCATCAGGTGATGACAAGAAGGGTGGTATACTATCGTGGGTGGATGCTCACAAATTGCCATGGGGCATCATCCTTCTCTTTGGTGGGGGTATGGCGTTGGCTGAAGCATTCGAAAGCAGCGGCCTGGCGACATGGATAGGGAGCAGTATGACAGGGCTATCCGTGCTTGGAACATTTATGGTCATCCTGCTGGTGGTGGCTATTGTCAATTTCCTCACCGAGTTTACTTCAAATCTTGCCACTGTCACGATGATCCTTCCGGTCCTTGCGCCTATTGCAGTGGCTGCAGGTATTCATCCTTTTATATTGATGGCCGCCGCTACACTCGCAGCCTCCTGTGGCTTTATGATGCCGGCAGGTACACCCCCCAATGCGATTGCCTTTGGTTCAGGATACCTGCGTATCACAGATATGATCCGCACAGGGTTTGTGATGAATCTGATCTCTATACTCCTGATTACACTATTGGCATATTTCCTTTTGGGAAATATGTGGAATCTGTGAAAAGCGTGAGAACGTGAGAACGTGAGATCGTGAGAGGTGTGGGTAAGTGAGGTGTGCGGAATAAAATAGATGTAGAGACGCGATTAATCGCGTCTCTACATCTATTTTATTCCTTTTCATTTTTCACTTTTCATTCTTCATTTAACAAGTCCTTTCCGATGTCTCTCCTGAAATACTTTCCTTCAAACTGTATCGTCTCTGCATTGACGAGGCTCTTTTCCATCGCACGGGTCAGGGTACTGCCCATACTGGTCACAGTCAGGACACGGCCTCCGGTGGTGATCACTGATCCATCATAGATCGTCGTGCCGGCATGATAGATACGACTGCTGTCTACATGATCGAGGCCCTTGACAATCTTACCTTTTTCAAAGGTGCCCGGATATCCACCCGAAGCGAGGATAATAGCTACTGCTGAGCGTTCGTCAATGTTGATCGTAGATATAGACAAGGTACCTTTCCAGGCAGCAAGCAGCAACTCTACCAGGTCAGATTGCAGGCGAGGGATGATCACTTCAGTCTCCGGATCACCGAGTCTGCAATTGTATTCGATCACATAAGGCTCACCCTCTACAAGGATGAGGCCGAAGAAAACAAATCCCTTGTAGTTGATTTTTTCTTCCCAGATACCCTTGATGGTGGGTTCGACAATACGGGTTCTGACTTTTTCACGTAAGGCTTCGTCTATAAACGAAACCGGTGATACAGCACCCATACCGCCGGTGTTGAGGCCTGTATCTCCTTCACCAATACGCTTGTAATCTTTGGCTTCAGGCAACTGCACGTAGGCATTTCCATCTGTAAGTGCAAAGGCAGAAAACTCTATTCCCTTGAGAAATTGTTCGATGACTACGGTGGCGCTGGCTGCACCAAATTTTCCGGACAACATTTCTTTGAGTTCTGTCTCTGCTTCTTCGAGTGTATTGCAGATCAGTACGCCTTTACCGGCAGCAAGACCATCAGCCTTGAGGACCACGGGCATAGCATGGTTGTGAAGATAGGCAAGCGCCTCAGCGAGATTATCCTGGCGAAATGACCTGTATGAAGCTGTGGGAATTCCGTGCCGCTGCATAAATTTTTTTGCAAAGTCCTTGCTACCCTCCAGTTGGGCACCTTCCGCAGATGGCCCGATGATAGGTATGGATTTCAATGCTTCGTCTCCGGCAAAGAAATCAGATATGCCTGCTACCAGTGGAGCTTCGGGTCCCACAACTACCAATTCAATATTCTCTGCGACGACCAATGCCTTGATGGCTTCAAAGTCAATAGGGTCTATGCTGATATTTTTTCCAAGCAGGGCTGTTCCGGCATTGCCCGGGGCGATAAAGAGCCCGGTACAATGGGTGCTCGATGCGATCTTGTCTGCCAGGGCATGTTCCCTGCCTCCGCTACCTATGATGAGTATGTTCATAGGGGGTAAAGATAGAACGAGTCTTTTGGAGTTAATGGATCCCCATTCTTTCTTTATATTTGCAACTTTTATAATATGTTCGACTATATCCAGGGGAAAGTGGTGGCCAGGCAACCGACTCACGTCGTGGTGGAGGCCGGAGGCATAGGGTATCTGCTCCATATCACGCTCAATAGTTATGACCAGATTGAGGACGGAAAAGACCAGAAAGTTTATACCTGGCTCCAGGTGCAGGAGGATGCCCACAGGCTTTGGGGATTTAAGGAGCCGTCAGAGCGTGAAGTATTTTTACATCTGGTGAGCGTGTCAGGTATCGGTCCTAATACAGCCAGGCTGATCCTCTCAGGGATGACCCCTGAGGAGTGCAGGCAGGCTATATTGACAGACAATGAACTGGCATTCAGGCAAGTAAAGGGAGTGGGGCCAAAGACCGCCAAGCGGGTCATGATGGAATTGAAGGACCGGATGATGAAAGCACTGGGTGATCCTCAGGCGATAAAGGCTGCCGGCCAGAAAAACCAATCTGTAGAGGAGGCACTGGCCGCATTGATCACTTTGGGCTTTGTCAAAAGCCAGGCAGAAAAGGCTATCAGCCAGATTGTCAGGGATCAAGGCAGGGATCAGCCTACCGAAACCCTGGTCAGAATGGCATTACGTATGTTATCTGCCTGAAATCACATAATTCAAACGGGATTGTATCGTTATACAACCTGTTAACATAAATTTTCACCCCTCTTTGGGGTTTAAAGAGGGGCCATTTCAATCCCTCGATAGCGTATAGAAGGCATAACAATTACATGAGCAGAAACGCGTCGTTTTTTTTAGGGGCATCCCTTTCATTGGTCTCTATCCTCTTCCTCTCCGAAAAGGCTATTGCATCATACAATCTCCCTGACCCATACCAATGGGCAGTGGATACCGCTGCTCAGATCACTAATGATACCACTCCGCTGACGGATCGTTATGGCAACTGGATAGAAGATCCGGCCAATAACCCCTTTGACCTCCTCGACCCCGAAGATCTGGTCAAGACCGTGGAATACGACCCGGTCACAAACTCCTATATCCTCACTGAAACGATTGGAGGTGAAAATTACAGAGCTCCTACCAGCATGACCTTTGAGGAATACCTCGAATGGAACCGTAAGGAAGAAGAGGCCGATTACTTTAAAAAACTGGCCGGGGCGGCAGCGGGAGACAGAAGTAAAAGCGGTAACCTGGACCCGGTAGCTGAAGTAGATATCTCTGACGACATCATCGATCGCCTTTTTGGAGGCACGACTGTAGACATACGCCCCCAGGGCAATGTGGACCTGACCTTTGGCCTTGATTATTACCGCCAGGACAACCCGATCCTTCCCGTAAGACAACAACGCAATGGTCCACGGTTTGACTTTGACATGGACATCCAGGTCGATGTCAACGGCCAGATCGGGGAGAAACTCAACACTAGTTTCAATTACAATACCTCCAGGACCTTTGATTTCCAGAATAAGCTCAAGCTAGATTACAATTCAGATCTCTTTAGCGAAGATGAAATCCTCAAGTCTATAGAGGCAGGGGATGTCAGCTTACCCTTGAAGTCAACCCTCATCAAGGGGAGCCAAAGCTTGTTTGGCATCAAGACCGAACTCCAGTTTGGCCACCTGAGACTCACAGCAATTGCTTCACAGCAAAACTCAAAGCAGAATAGTATTCAGATTCAAGGGGGTAGTACACTGCAAGAGTTTTCAGTCTATGCTGACCAATACGACGAAAACCGCCACTTCTTCCTCTCCCATTTCAACCGCAATGGATTTGAAGAAGGGCTCAAGAATCTCCCACAGATCAATGCCCTCTTCCATATCACCCGATTGGAAGTATGGGTGACCAATGACCGCAACCAGACCACCGATGTACGGGATATCGTGGCCATGTCAGACCTCGGTGAGTGGAGGCGCATGACTAATGATGAGCCTGACAAGTGGCGTAATCCGGATACCAACTCTATCAAGGATATCTGCATGCGCGATATCCTGCCGGACAACACTACCAACTTTATCATGAGAGAACTCCGGAGGACTCCGGACATCAGGGATCTCGATAATACTGTAAAAGCCCTTCAAAACCCACCATTTAATTTCAAATCACCAAGGGACTTTGAAAAGATTCAGGGAAGAAAACTGAATTCAAATGAATACCGGTTCAACCCTGACCTCGGGTTTATCTCCCTCAATATCCGTCTCGACCAGGATGAGGTGATCGGGGTCGCCTATGAATATACCTACAATGGCAAGGTATACCAGGTAGGGGAATTGTCCCAGGATATAGAGAATACTGATACCTCTGGTACACAGAAGGTGCTCTTCGTCAAATTGCTGAAAGGAACCAATCAGCGTGTCGATCTGCCGATGTGGGACCTGATGATGAAAAACGTCTATCGTATCGGAGGAGGAGATCTCAATGCAGAGGAGTTTGAACTCGATGTATTCTATGATGATGCTGGCAAAGGCTTTAAACGCTTTCTTCCTGCAAACTCAGGACTTGAAAATCTTCCGCTGCTGACCATCTTCAACCTTGACAAGCTGAATGTCACCGGTGACCCTCAACCAGACGGAAGGTTTGACTTTATCACTGGAATCACGATCAACCCTCCATTAGGGACAGTGATGTTTCCGGTACTTGAGCCTTTTGGAACAACACTTAAGAATGCAATTGCAAGTGTAGGTGGAGTTGACACAGCCTATGTGTACCAACAACTCTATGACAGTACAATCGTCCGTGCAAGAGAATATCCTGAGCTCAACAGATATACCCTCAAAGGGAAAGCCAAGACAAGCACATCAAGTGATATTTCACTGGGTGCGTTTAATATCCCACCCGGTTCTGTAAGGGTAACTGCAGGCGGACAATTGCTCAAAGAAAATGAAGACTACACGATTGACTACAACATCGGTAGGATAAAAATCTTAAACCAGGCTTTCCTTCAGCCCAGCACCCCGATCAATGTCTCCTTTGAGGACAATGCCCTCTTTAGCTTCAACAACAAGACCATGCTGGGCCTCAGGGCAGATTACGAAGTCAACGAACACCTGAGTGTCGGAGGTACCTACCTCCACATGTACGAAAGACCATATACCCAAAAGGTCAATATCGGCGATGACCCAATCAACAACAGAATCTATGGTCTCGATGTCAACTACAGCAACGAAGCTCCATGGTTGACCAAGCTGGTCGATAAGATCCCGCTGATCAATACCAATGCACCATCCAATATCACCTTTGAAGCGGAAATGGCTGCATTGAAACCAAGTCACTCCAGGGCGATTGATAAGAACAAGAAGGATGATTCTGGTATCGTATCCCTGGATGACTTTCAAGGCACCACCAGCAACTTTGACCTGCGTACACCGACCACAGCATGGGTTCTGGCTTCCACCCCGCAGAATGCTGAGATTGATGGCCAGGCGGTATTTCAGGAAGCAAATGAAATCGACAGCCTGCTCTATGGCGTCAACAGAGCGCAGATCAACTGGTACCGTATCGACCAAGGTGCGCGTAACAACAGTGGCAATGACAATAACAATCCTTATACCCGCTTAGTCAGTCAGCAGGAAATCTTTGAAAACAAAACACCAAGCTTTGGGCTCAATGATTTCAGGACATTTGATATCAACTATCTTCCTAAAGAAAGGGGGGCCTATAATTTTGATCTTCCAGGCGGCACTCCAAGATCTGCTGGTATTGACCCTGCCACATGCGAACTCATAGCCCCTGAAACCAGGTGGGGTGGAATCATGCGCAGCCTGAATCAGGTCAACTTTGAACAAGCCAATATCGAATCCATCGAATTTTGGGTACTTGACCCTTACCTCCAGCCGGACAGAGGCTCTGATGGTAAAATTGTCATCCAGATTGGTAATATTTCAGAAGACATCCTCCGCGACAGCCGCAAGTTTTTTGAACATGGACTTCCACTGTCACCTAACGATGGTCCGGTAGACACTACAAACTGGGGAAAAATCCCACGTATTCCAGCGACAGTCAATGCATTTTCTAACAATGTAGATGCCCGCCAAAAGCAGGATGTCGGATTGGATGGACTTAACAATGATGAGGAGCGTTCTTTCTTTAAAGGATATCTTGATGCATTGCAAGCCGCGGGGTCAAGTGTAGATTGTATCACCAAAGCCCAGATGGACCCTGCAAAGGATGACTTCGCTTACTTCCTTGATGATGCTGTATATCCTGACGGTACGAGCATATTCGAGCGGTACAGTAAGTACAATGGTACCCAGGGCAATTCGCCTCCCCCAAAAGAAGGAGATAAAAATGTAAACGCTTCCACCAATATCCCGGACAGCGAAGACATCAACAATGACAACACGATGAGTGAAAACGAATCGTATTACGAATACGTCATTCAACTCGAAAAGGATCCAAACGGCAATAACGATCTCGGTAATCTCAATCCAAATAATCCGCAGATCACAGACGTAGTCAACACGCCAAATGGTACATGGTACAGGTTTAGAATTCCTCTGGATGAGTATACCAGGGCTGTCAATGGTATTAGTGATTTCAGGTCCATACGTTTTATGCGGATGTTCCTCACCCAGTTTACCCAGCAGACCACCCTCCGTTTTGCTACACTCGACCTGGTCAGAAACCAGTGGAGACGGGTGACACGTGACCTCGTATGTGGCCAGGATGGACAGGCAGAACTGTTCCTGGATGCGGTCAACATAGAGGAAAATTCAGATAAGATCCCTTTCCGATATGACATTCCCCTGGGTATCCAGCGCGAGCAGATCACAAGCAGTACGTACCAGGATGTATATCAAAACGAGCAATCCTTACAGCTCAAGTTTGATCACCTCGAAGATGGTTGTGAGCGCCAGGTATACAAGAGCCTAGATCTCGATCTCCGCGTGTTCAAGAACATTGAGATGTTTGTTCATGCTGAAGAAAGGGATGCAAATGACCCACAATTGCAGATCCCTGATGAAGCCGTCAAGTTATTTATCCGACTTGGATCCGACTTCAAGGACAATTACTATGAATACGAAGTGCCACTATACCCTTCCAGGGATCCGAACCTTGTGGGAGATGCCTATAAGGAAGAGTTATGGCGTGTAGAAAACACTGTACAGTTTGCATTGCAGGAACTGACAGATCTGAAGATAGCACGTAACGAAAGCGGAACTGATTTGACCGAGGTGTATACTCAGGATGTAACACAAGTCATTGACGGAGTTACGGTGCAGCGGAAATTCAGGATCAAGGGAAATCCAACACTTGGTTATGTGCGCAATGTCCTCATCGGGGTGCGCAATGATGTTGGTGATGAATTTACTGCGCCATACTCTGGTGAGGTTTGGGTCAATGAGTTGCGCATGGTAGGCCTTGAAGAAAGGGGTGGTGTGGCAGGTCTGGCCAGGCTCGATGCTGACCTCGCAGATTTAGGTAGTGTAGGTATAGCCGGTAATTACTCCAGTATCGGATGGGGTGCATTGGATCAAAAGCTCGATGACCGTGCCAAGGAAAGTGTTACCCAGGTAGACTTTTCAACAAACCTCCAGCTTGGTAAATTCCTTGGAGCTAACTCCAAATTGCAGATTCCATTTTACTATCAGTATAGTGAGACCGTGCGCAAGCCTCAGTTTGATGCGCTTGATCTCGACCTGCCATTGGATGAAAAGCTCAAGAGTATAGCTGACCCTGTAGAGCGGGACAGTGTGCGTGAGCAATCACAGGATTTCAGCTCGCTCAAGCAGATCAGCATCACCAATATGCGCGTTAATGGAGGAGGCGGTGGAAAGCCGATGCCGTGGGATATTTCTAATCTTGCTGCGAGCTATGCATACTCGAGGACCTATGCCAGGAATGAAGTGGTCGAAAAAGACCAGCTCGATCAGCATCGTGCCTCTCTTGATTATATCTACAGTATTTCATCCAAGCCTCTTGAGCCGTTTAAAGGACTGTCCAAGAGCAACTGGTTGAAGTGGCTGACGGAAATCAACCTGAATCCTATACCAAGCAGTTTCACATTTGGTACTGTGATGGATCGTAAGTTTGGTGAGCGATCTTATCGTTTTTCAGATCCGATCTTCAAGACCTGGTATGACAAACGCTTTACCTGGGTACGTACCTATAGCCTGCGTTGGGATCTGACCAGATCGATTAAGATCAATTTCAATGCAGCCAATGCCGCTGTAGTGGATGAACCTAATGAGTATATAGACAGGAACACGCTCGAACTCATTGATCCCAAAGACAGAAAGCAGGCAATCTGGGACAACATTTTGGACGGAGGCCGTACCAAGGATTATAACCACCAGTTCAGGGCCACCTTTGCTGTTCCATTGAAGACCATTCCACTGGTAGACTGGATCAGGATGGACCTGAGTTATGATGCAACCTACAGTTGGAAGGCAGCCTCGATCAACACAGACTCCCTGGGTAATGTGATTCAGAACGGACAGACCAACCAGATCTCTACCGAGTTTGATTTTGTAAAACTCTACAACAAGTCAGCGTTTCTAAACAAGATCAATAAAACCGGAAGCAGTGCGGGTGCTAATCAGGGAGGACGAACACCTGCCAGGCAAGGTCCTACCAAGCCGACAGTAGATCCTCCAAAAGATGATCCTAATGCCAAGGACAATACTAAGAGCGATGCGAAAGCAGATGATGATAAGAAGAAGAGCAAGGAGATAAGCCCTCCATTGAAGGTGGCCCTGCGCATGTTGATGGCGATCCGCAAATTCAGAATCAATTATGGCGAGACCAATGGAACTACAATTCCGGGCTATACACCGGCATCCGAAATCCTCGGCAGTAGCAAAGGTTTAGGTGCGCCGGGACTGAGCTTTATCAGTGGTATCCAGCCGAAGATCAACCGGAAGGCTTACGCTGATGATGGCGACTACCTGGCTGAAGCGAGAGCCAATGGATGGATCACCACCAATGCATTCCAGAATGCCCCTGTCCTCCAATTCAAGACCAAAGCTTTAGATAGCCGTATATCCGTCGAACCATTCACTGATTTCAAGATTGATTTTGATTTCACGCGCAATCTGACCACTAATTTTTCAGTCTTTTTCAAGACGTACAATAAGACAGGCAATACAATCGACGATATCGGCCGCAGGTCCCCACGGGAGATTGGAACATTTACCATATCCTACCTGGCGATCCCGACACTGTTTGGTGCTGACTCACTCAGTGTAAACAAACTCTTCGATAAGTTTGAAACCAACAGGGCGATCATCTCCAAGGAGCGAGGTGTTGGCGAACACGAAATTGATGGAACACAATATGCCGAAGGTTTCGGACGCAAGCAGCAGGATATCCTGGTTCCTGCATTCCTCTCCGCATATACAGACAAGTCGCCTACAAACTTTGAGTTTACCGACATGTTTGACTGGATCCCAAGGCCAAACTGGACCTTGAGCTATAATGGATTGAGCAAACTAAAGATGTTTAAGGACATCTTCAGCAATGTTCGCCTGACACATGGTTACAAGTCATCGCTTACCATCAATTCATTTGAGTCCGATCTGAGTTATGATGACTATGATGAAACTACCCAACAGGAAGTTGGTCAGCGTAACATCATGAATCTTGACTCGATCAGCAAGAACTATTATTCACAGTTCCTGCTGCCATCGATCATCATCGAAGAGTCATTTGCTCCACTGATCGGACTTGATGTCAAGATGAAGAATGATATGAACTTCAGTTTTGCCTACACCAAGCGGCGTGGGTTGACGATGGGCTTTATCTCCTATGAGCTTGCAGAGACCAGATCTACTACAGTTGATTTTGGTTTTGACTGGAAGCTAAAGGATGTACGTATCGGTTTCTTGCCTGGATTCAATAGCGCAGCCAATAAGAAGAAACCCAGTGCAAATAAGCCGGGAGGTACAGGTGGTACACCTAAGCTAGGCAATGACCTTAACTTCCTCTTTGATCTTTCGTTCTCTGACAATGTCACCTTCAATCACCTGCTCGATCAGCAAGCCGGTGCAAGGCCTACACGCGGATCAAAGGATATCACGATATCACCTGCGATCAGCTATGACGTCAACAAGAACGTCAGCCTCAGGTTCTTCTGTGATTACAGGCGCCAGCAGCCCTACGTCAGTAACTCCTACCTCGTAGTCAATGTCGAGGGTGGTATCACTGTGCGGATCAAACTGGAGTAATAGGTTTAGCAGAAGATCGCATTGATCTGATCTGTTTCAATCAGGAAGCCGTCATGTCCATACGGAGATTGGAGGATATGCAGGTCTGCCTGTGGAAGATGCGCCATGAGATACAGCTGTTGTGATACAGGAATCAGGTGGTCTGAATCAATACCGATAATCGTTGCTCCCATCTTCAATTGCATGAGTGCCTCCGGGATAATGCCTCTGCCCCTTCCCAAGTGATGGGTGTCAAGCGTCTGTATCAGATGCCAGTAGCAGTGCGCATAGAAGCGGTTGACTAATTTCTCTCCCTGATGTTGGATATAGGATGATGCGCGAAGCGACGAGATCTTTTCATCCACATCTGTTTGCGTTTCGATATAAGCATCTATAGTCCTGTAGCCAAGCAATGCCATGCCTCTTGCAGCTTTCATGCCTGCAGCTCCGGCACTATCCTTGTTTTCAGTTAAGGTAGGATCAGCCATCATCGCGAGTCGCTGTGCTTCATGGCCTGCGATCGCCCAGGCGGATTCTCTCGCACTGGTCACTAGCAGGCCGAGGTGCTTGATTCGGTCAGGGATCAGATAGGCATATTCGAGGACCTGATGGCCTCCGCATGAGCCGCCGATACACAAATGAATCTCCTCGATGCCAAGATGCATACGCAGTCTGTCGTGAGCCCTCACCCAATCCCTGATCGTCACCAATGGCCAATCCATTCCATAAGGTTGGCCCGATAGTGGATTGATACTCCTGGCTCCGGTAGTACCATAACATGAGCCAAGTACGTTGGCACATACGATAAAATACTTTGTTGGGTCAAGTGTCTTGCCTTCACCAAACAGACCACTCCACCAATCATCAACACGACTGTTGGCCGTCAGGGCGTGGCATACCCAGATGACATTATTTCTAGTTGCATTGAGTGTGCCATACGTGTGATAGGCTATCGTGATTCCTTTTGAAAAGGTATATCCTGTTTCAGTGACGAAGGGGTCGGTATCGTGAAAATAACTGATCCCTGGTATGTCTACCGGCAATAGGTAGTCAGGGCCTGCCATCATTGCGCACTCAGGATAAGGGCCTGGTCAATATCACGGATGATATCATCGATGTGCTCAAGTCCGGTGGAGATACGTATGAGTCCATCTGTGATGCCGGTAGCAAGCCTTGCTTCCGGAGTGAGTTTGGCATGTGTGGTAGATGCCGGGTGTGTGGCGATGCTCCTGGTGTCCCCGAGATTGGCTGTCAGTGACAACATCTTCAATGCATCTAAGAATCGTTTACCCTGCGCCAGGCCGCCGGCGATTTCAAAAGTGACAAGGCCACCTCCGAGTTTCATTTGCTTGCGTGCTATAGCTGCACCCGGATGACTATCGAGAAAAGGATAACGGACATTATGGCATTGAGTATGATCCATGAGGAATGTGGCCAGCCGTTCTGCGTTGTCGCAATGCCTGTCCATGCGAACGGCAAGTGTTTCGAGACTTTTCGAGAGAACCCATGCATTGAATGGCGATAGGGCAGGGCCGGTACTGCGGCACAATTTTTTTATCTCTGTGATGAGGTCTTGTCTTCCGGCTGCTATTCCGCCTACTACTCGTCCCTGTCCATCGATATATTTGGTCGCACTGTGTGTGATCAGGTCAGCACCCCATTGAGCGGGTTTTTGCAAATAGGGTGTAGCGAAACAATTGTCCACATTGAGGATCAAATTATTTTTTACACAAAATGCTTTTGCTGCCTCAAGATCAATAATATCGAGCCCGGGATTGGAAGGAGTTTCAACAAAAAACATTTTTGTCGCTGGCCTTACTGCATCAGCCCATGTCTGTTGATCTGACGGATCTACGAGCGTGACCTCAATATTCCACTTAGGAAGATATTGATGGAGGATAGTATGTGTGGATCCGAATACAGCGCGTGATGAAATCAAATGGTCACCTGCCTTGAGCAGGGCCATGAATGAAGCGAATATGGCGGCCATCCCACTCGCTGTGGCTACTGCATCATCTGTCCCTTCGAGCGCAGCCATTTTATCTTCGAGTTCTGTACAATTTGGATTGGTAAACCGGCTGTAGATATTGCCTTCCTGCTCGTCGGCAAACATCGCCCGCATCTGTTCGGCGTCATCAAATACAAAACTCGAGGTGGGAAACATAGGCGTGCTATGCTCCTGTTGAGCCGTCCTGTTGGTTTGTGTCCGGATAGCGAGCGTCTCAAATTTCATGCGCTTACAGTTGATACCGTGCCGGTGTTAGCCTGGCACTGCAGTGGTGAGTAACTATTGCGGTGTTGCGGATGAATTGTAGAGATAAGCCGTGACGACCTGTCCTACTGCACCGAGTACATTGGGATCGATCACACTCATATTGTCACCATGGGTATGCCAGTGATCACCAAATCCCTTGGCACTATCCACCGGCTTGTTGATGATGTCGATCATCGGGATATCTGTGCTGAGATTGACGAAATAGTGATCGTCAGTGATAGGCCTGCTCTTCACATCCAGGAAGTAAGCTGACTTATTCATCCCACGTGCCAGTGCCCAGAGCTTGTCATAATGCTGGTGGATGCGGCTCACCTTGGCGGGTACAAATACACCGTTCAGATCTTCTTTCTGAAACGTAGCACCTTTCGCTCCTACCATGTCGAGGAGGATTCCATATTCAGCCCTGTATCCATGCGCATGTGGATTCTGGGCCCAGTATTGCGAGCCCAGGCACCAGGTTTCAGCACCACCATCTGAAGATCCCTGGTCCTCTGCATCCAAAGAATACAAGGTCGACACCTATAGAGATTGGATTTTCCTTGAGCACCCTGGCTATTTCAAGTAATATGCCTACACCGCTACCGCCATCATCCGCACCATCACTCGGCTTGTCTGCCCCTGTCTTGTCCTCATCTGCAGCAAACCTTGTATCCCAATGCGCTGCGAGTACCACTCTACGGGCATACGTAGGATTGAAAGCGGCAATTACATTTGCAGCTCTCACTTCGCCAATGGTTGCAGTACTTGCATTAAACGATTGCTCTGTGACATTGGCCCCATAGCTCTTGAGTTTCTTTACGAGCCATTGCCGCATTGCCTTGTGTGCATCCGTACCCGGTACACGCGGACCGAAAGCCACCTGCCGCTCCACCATCGCATAGGCTGTATCCCTCGAAAAGACAGGCACCTTGACAGGCGTCACATGCGTTGGCTTGTCATCAGCAGGTACAGTAGTCACCGGATCCTGCTTGCACGACGTGACCAATACGATAAAGAGAAAAAAGTATATATGTTTCATGATTGCCTCTGATGAATCCCCTTTAGATTAAAAGGGTTTAATGTTAAATGTTCAACGTTTATTGTTAAATGTAATATGGTAATGGTCCATTGACAAATAATTAATTTTTTATAAACCGTCCCTTGCTCCCTTGCTCCCTGCCCACTTTATTTCCGGTTGCTGAGCGTAGCCGAAGCATCACTTTTCATTTATCTTCCATTGCGTGCCTTCCTTCCCATCCTTCAGCTCAATATGAATCGCATTGAGGGTATCCCGTATTTTATCTGAGGTAGGCCAGTCTTTGTTGAGACGCGCCTGTTGCCTCATGTCGATGACGAGTTGCATCAATCCTTGCAACTGGTCCATATGATCATCTGCCCCTGCCGCTGATTCATCAAGGAGGCCAAAGATGACAAACAAAAGATCGCTGAATCCCTTGGTGACCGTATCCAGGGTATGCTGTCCTGCATCATCCGTGCTGAGCTGGCCATCAGCAAGTTTGTTGATCACGGTACACAACTCAAACATCCTTGCCATTGCTTTTGGTGCATTGAAATCATCATTCATTTCATCAAAAGCAGCCTGTATGCCTTGTTCCATTTCGCCTGCCAGTGCATGTTCACTTTTACTCACAGTAGAAGACAGCCCTTTCAGGGTATTGTAGGTATCAATCAATCGGCGATATCCTTTTTCTGCAGCGCCCAGTGAAGCATCATTCAGATCGAGTGTACTCGAGTAATGCGCCTGCAGGAAGAAAAAACGCAGAGCCATTGGTGAGTACGCCTTGCTGATGTGCGGACTGTCCCCGGTAAATAATTGTACAGGCGTAATATTGTTGCCTTCGCTCTTTGACATCTTCCTGCCATTGAGGAGCAACATGTTGCTGTGGATCCAGTAATTGGCAGGCGTATTACCGCATGCACCATAGCTCTGCGCGATTTCATTTTCGTGATGTGGAAACTTGAGGTCATTGCCACCACCATGGATGTCAAAGCGCTCGCCCAGGTATTTGGTACTCATCACCGAGCATTCGAGATGCCATCCCGGAAATCCTTCAGACCAAGGCGCATTCCATCGCAAGAGGTGACGTTCGTCGGCTTTGATCCAGATCGCAAAATCAGAAGGATGTCTTTTCTCATCCTGGTTTTTCAGGTCCCTGGTTTCTACCAGCAGGTCTTCAACCTTTCTCCCTGATAATTTTCCATACACATCGGTCTCCCTCAGTAGTTTGTTGGTATCAAAATAAACACTCCCATTGGCCTCATATCCGTATCCTCTCTTGATGATCTCTTCCACCATTTCGATCTGCTCCAGGATATGTCCGGTCGCCCTGGGCTCAATACTGGGATCCAGGGTATTGAAACGGTGCATAATCTCATGGAAACCATTGGTGTACTTCTGTACGATTTCCATAGGTTCCAGTTGTTCGAGCCTTGCTTTTTTGCTGATTTTATCTTCCGCATTGGAGTCTGCATCTCCCTCGAGGTGCCCTACGTCGGTGATATTGCGTACATAGCGGACCTTATACCCCAGGTACATCAGGTACCGGTAGATAACATCAAAACTGACGAATGTCCTGCAATTGCCGATATGGACGTCGCTGTAAACGGTTGGGCCACAGACGTACATACCGACCCTGCCTTCGATGATAGGGGTGGAACGTCTCTTTGGTGCCACTGATGCTGTTGTAGATTTTCAGACTCATGCCTGCAAAAATAAGCTATTGAAACGAGGAGATCAGGAACCTGCGGGGGAGTTGATACAAATTCCGGTACTAACGGGGTAGTGATCGCTGTATCTGAGGTGATGAGTGTAGTGATCTTTGAAGGTCACAGAGGCAGTTCCCAGCAGATAGTCGATCCGCAGAAGCGGAAGGGTACTTTCGTAGGTGGTACTCATGCCTGAGCCACGCTCCATAAAGCTGTCATTGAGGCCAGCTGAGAGAAGATGATACGTATTGGACAATGGAGTGTCATTGCCATCTCCGGCGATGACGCTGGGGTAGGGAGATTTGTTGATGTGATCCTGTAAAGATTGCGCTTCGATAGCCCTGAGTTTTGTGGTCTGCTTATAGCGGCTGATGATAAACCGGATGTTGTGCCATGTATTTTCATTTTTAAGGTCCATGTCCTGGATCAGCTCTTCGGTGGTATTAGTGATGCGGTTGGACACCAGATGCATGTTGTATACGCGCAGTATGCCTTGAGGGGTTTTCAGGTCGGCCCACATACAACTGGGACTTATCTCTGCGCCTTTAAGTTCGCCATGCTTGAGGATAGGATAGCGTGAGAGCAGCCAGAGGGAGGACTTTGGGGCATGAATGCTGTTTTTCATCCCAAATCTTTTTGCGATGAGGTCACCGCGGGACGCTTCCTGCAGGCACAAGATGTCCGGAAACTCCTTCAGTTCTTGCAGCGCATTATACAGCGAGTCAATTTTTCCTTCAATGCCACCCCCTTCTTTGACAGGTACCAGGGACAATCCCCGCATATTGTAGGACATCAGCCTAATGGATTCTTCACAGGCTGCCTTGCCTCCGCCGATGGAGAAAAGTTTGACATATCTCATATGGGTGGTAAGCCCTCCTACGATAGCAAGTATTGAAAAAGCAGAATACCAGCTTCCCATAAAAAACCAACCCAGGGCAAACAATCCGTTTGCCAGCATGACAAAGGGGTAGGTGAGGGTAAGTAGCGTGAGCCAGCCCCATTTTTGAGCGCTCACATATGGCGTGATGTAGGTCAGCAGGAGAAGAAAGATGAAAAAACAGTTGATCCAGAGGAACCACTTTTTCGGCAAGCCGGTCTTCGGACTATTTTTGGCTCGCGTCATGTAGAAAATTTTTGTCCTCTTCACTCAGGTTGTCATACCCTGACTGTTTTATTTTATCGAGGATAGCATCGAGCCGGTCCTGTTCGCCATCGTAAGCCCGGCTGGGAGGTGTTTGCTGGTCAGTCTTGCGGTTAGCCGCACGGTGGCTTACTTCCATGGTTACCTTCCGCTTGACTGGTCGTGCAGGTATTTGCACAGGTCTTCTGAAGAAAGAAATCATCCTGTTGAATCCACGTGTGAGGTCATAGCCCTGTCTCAGCATATGCACGTAGAAAAATCCAAAGGCAGCCCCGCCCAGATGAGCCATATGCCCACCGACATTGTCCATGCTCGCGATTCCGATCATATAAATCACCAGCAGACCTGCCACGATATACTTTAAGCGGACATCCCCCAGGAACAATAACCTCATCTGGTAGTCAGGTGCAGTAATCCCTGCAGCTGCTACGATCCCCATGACAGCTGCCGATGCTCCATGTAGATTGCTTCCTCCCGCGTAGATCAGGGGGGCGCTGAGCAGATAGATCAATGCCCCGGCCAGCCCTGAATAGAGGTATAAAGGCAACATCCGGTGATCACCAAGGAGATCGCCTGCTATGCGCCCAAACCAATACAGGATCATCATATTGAAGAGCAGGTGGAAAAAACCTACGTGGGTAAACATGTGGGTGATGATTGTCCAGGGATGGGTAGCATCCCAAACCAGGTCATCGGAAAGAAACAGGTAGTTCATGACCTCCCCAAATAATCCATGCTGAGGATTGAATCCGGTACTCAGGGTCACGATCAACTGGAACAAAATGACAGCCAGGAAGACCCCGACATTGACGATAATCAACCGGGTGATCGTATTGCCAGACTCAAACTGGTAGCGTATATCGTTTAGAATCGATCTGAACACAGTATCAAATGTAAGTGATATCGAAGAAAACGAGAGAACAACGGAAATATTGAAAAATCAAGTAGAGACGCGATCAATCGTGTCTCTACTTGATTTTTCAATATTAGCGCAGGAAACTGCCGCCATGCTTCCAGTGCCTGGCCAGAACATAGCCTGCCAGAGCCCCGCCCAGGTGAGCAAAGTGAGCCACATTGCCACCGGCCCCGGTAATCCCTGAATACAAGCCTATGGCGATCAGGATCAGGGCCATCACCCATGCCTTGATGGGGATAGGAGGGAAGAGGAGCATCAATTCACGATCAGGGTATAGTGTTGCAAATGCTATGGTTACCCCAAAGACAGCCCCTGACGCACCCAATACTGAGAATAAAGGTGCAGCATGTGTCCAGCCCATGAAGAATGGGAGATAGCCGACCAGGAAGTGCGCTGCGAGGCCCACCATACCGGAGATCAGATATAAGCCGAGAAATCTTTTTGGGCCCAGGGTCATCTCAACCATCGGCCCGAGGAAATACAGACTCAGCATATTGAAGAAGATATGGGAAACTTCAAAATGCGTAAACATATAGGTGATGATCTGGAAAGGCTGAAACATGCCGGTCGCCGGACTATAAAACGGCATCATCGCGGCCCATTCTTCGGGAACGAGATGCAACGCAATAAAGACGACGACATTGATGATCAGTAAATGTTTGACTATTCCGGTCAGTGGCATCATAAGGCTACAGGATCAGGGGTATCAGGATTGGAATCGTTTGAGTATTTCTTCACGGCCGAAGGTGATAAAGGTCTTGCGGCCAGATGGACTAGCGTATGGGTTTTCAGAGGCCATCAACTGCTCGATGAGGGCCTGCATCTCTTCTGTGGTCATGATTTCTCCACGACGCCTGCTCAGGTTGGATGCGAGGACAAAGGCTATTTTTTCCAAAGGCTTCATCTCGGCCATCTGGTGACCTTCTTTAAACCGGTCGAGGATATCATCAATCGCTTGCTGTGGTGATACGATATCCGTCATGATCGCAGGGATGCCATGGATGATAAAGGTATCGTGGCCAAACTCTGCAATATCAAATCCAAGGGATTGGAGATGCGGTACCAGGTCTCTCAACACTACGGCATCGGTGATATTACATTGAATGGTTTCAGGCCAGAGTAGTTTTTGCACTGCCGCATTATGTGATGCAAGATTTTTCATCATGTCTTCAAACAGCACCCGCTCATGGGCAGCACGCTGATCTATGACCAGCATATTCGTGAGCCCTGTCACTACGATATAGCGTTGCCACAATTGCACCGGGGTGACATTGGCAAACGGATCTAAATCATCAGTGTGTTCGGTAAACACGGTGTTGGTTACCGTTGCAGTATCATGATGTTCTTCACTCTTAGCGATCGAGAAACCTTCAATGGATTCCAGGAGTGCGCCCCATTTCTTGATATTCTCTTTTTCCTGGTGCCGATCACGCTCCTGGCCACTCATACCGGAATTGAAAGAGGTGCGGGCAGGGGCATCTCCGGTGGATCTGTTGATGGCTACTTCCTGCTCAAAGTCAAGTGATGGGGTGATGCTGTATTTTCCCAAGGCATGCCTGCAGGCTACACGGAGATAGTTGTAGATGAGGCGCTCGTCTTCAAACTTGATCTCCTGTTTAGTCGGATGCACATTGACATCTATCTTATCGGCATTGATTTCGAGAAATAGCACATAGAATGGATATTGGTCCGGAGGTAGGATATCTTCGTAGGCTGACTTGACCGCATGCTGGAGATATGAGCTGCGGATAAACCTGCGGTTGACAAAGAGGAATTGTTCGCCACGCGATTTTTTTCCAAGCTTTGGCTTGCCGATATAGCCGGCGAAGTTGACGTAGTTGGTTTCTTCATCAACAGGCACGAGATGTTCGTTTATTTTTTTGCCGAAGATGCTGATGATCCGGTTGCGCAATGTCCCGGCTGGCAGATTGTAGATCTCTTCGTCATTGTGATAGAGCCTGAATTGTATGTTTTCGAAAGCCAGGGCGAGATGATGAAACTCATCGAGGATATGGCGCATCTCTACCGGGTCGCTCTTGAGAAATTTTCTGCGGGCAGGTACATTGTAAAAGAGATTGCGGACGATCACTGATGTGCCGACCGGGCATTGGCATCCTTCCTGTACATTGACTACGGAGGCTTCGACCAATAATTTATTTCCGATCGTGTCTTCGGCCCTGCGGGTCCTGATCTCTACATGAGCGATAGCGGCGATCGATGCCAGTGCTTCTCCCCTGAAACCCATCGTGCGGATGTCAAAGAGGTCTTCGGCTTTCCGGAGTTTGGAAGTTGCATGACGCTCGAGGCTCATGCGTGCATCCGTGGGGGACATACCTGAGCCGTTGTCCTGGATATGGATCAGCGTCTTGCCTGCATCCTTGATAATGACGTTGATCTCGGTAGCCCCTGCATCTACTGCATTGTCGAGGAGTTCCTTGATGACGGAGGCGGGACGCTGGATGACCTCACCTGCAGCGATCTGGTTAGCTATCGAATCGGGTAGGAGCCTAATGATATCCGGCATAGTGACAATTCAACGCGGTGAGGTAATCCTTTTTTGGTGTTTGTATGATGTATGGTCCAATGGAAAACGTAACAGATCAATATGATCTTTCATCACGTCCTTCCATAAAATTAATAAATGCCTTGTTGACTACTTTGTTGCCTCCGGGTGTGGGATAGTTACCTGAAAAATACCAGTCCCCGGTATGGTCAGGACAAGCCTGGTGCAATCCGTCGATCGTCTGGTAGATCACATCTACTTCGACATCGATGTCTACAGGAGAGACGTTTTGTGCGATCCGTTTTGAAATGCGCTCTTCAGACACATGTTCGTACAGGCTCTGCACCTGGTTGGTGATCTGTTCTTTGGGCAGCAGCAGTTGCGCCTTGCAGCGTTGATAGCAGTCTTGCAGCAAATCTTCTTTTCCTTCTTCTCTCAGTATTTCCACAAGCGCTCTGAATGCTACAAAATCACCCATCTTGGACATATCGATCCCGTAGCAATCCGGATAACGGATCTGCGGGGCACTGCTGACCACAATGATTCGCTTAGGCTTGAGGCGCAGCGAGATCATACGGATGATTGAATCTCTCAGTGTAGTGCCGCGCACGATAGAGTCATCCAGCAGCACGAGTGTATCGATGTCATTGCGGATGATCCCATAGGTGACATCGTATACATGCGACACCATTTCGTGACGGGTATCGATGTTGGCGATAAAGGTCCTGAGCTTTTCATCCTTATTTGCCAGCTTTTCGATGCGGGGTTGCTTGTCGAGCAGGGTCCTGATTTCTTCGGCTGTCATCTTTCCTCCGGCGGCAATGATCTGGTCTGCCTTGATCTTGCTGTATGCATCATGCAGGCCTTCCATCAGGCCATAGAATGCTGCCTCGGCGGTATTCGGTACGTAAGTGAATACGGTATCTTCAAATTTATAATCAACCGCCTTGAGGATACGCTCTACCAGGTTTTTGCCCAGGTTTTTACGCTCGACGTAGATGTCCTTGTCTGATCCGCGGCTGAAATAGATGCGTTCAAAGGAGCAGCTCTTCTTTTCGCGTTGCTCGATAAATGGGACCACTTCGTGGCCGCCTGATTTCTTGATGATCAGGGCATGGCCGGGCTCCAGTTCCTGGACAAATTTTGCGCTGATATTGAGCGTCGTTTGTAGTGCAGGCCTTTCAGAGGCGGCAGCGATGATTTCGTCATCTGCATAGAAGAAGCAAGGGCGGATACCATTAGGATCGCGGAAGATGAAAGCGTCACCATGTCCGACCATGCCGGCCATGACATAGCCGCCGTCAAATTTGCGGCAGGAGTTTTTGAGGATACGCTGGATATCCATATTCTCCATAATCAACGGGGTGATATCCTCGTTGACGATTCCATCTTGTTTGTACCATTTAAAGAGGCGCTCTACTTCGCTATCGACAAAGTGTCCGATTTTCTCCAGTACGGTGACCGTGTCGGATCTTTCCTTGGGGTATTGACCGAGGCGGACGAGTTCGTTAAAGAGTTCGTCGACATTGGTCAGGTTAAAATTGCCTGCGAGGACCAGGTTACGGGTGATCCAGTTGTTGAGCCGCACAAAAGGGTGGCAGGTTTCGATCGAATTGTCGCCATGGGTACCATAGCGGAGGTGTCCCATGAGGACTTCGCCGGTGTAGGGTTTATTTTCCTTGAGCCAGGCTCCGTCACGGAGTTGCTCGGGGGTGCAGTCTTCAAAATGCTGGAATACACCCTGGAAAACTTCCTTGAGGTATTGCGGGCCGTTGCTGCGTTTGCGGCTGATATATCTTGTCCCGGGTGAGGGGTCTAGCTTGATCGTTGCCACGCCTGCGCCGTCTTGCCCACGGTTGCGCATCTTCTGGAGGAGGAGCTGCATGGTATAGAGCCCGTGGAGGGCCGTGCCATACTTTTCCTGGTAGTGCTGTAGTGGTTGAAGAAGCCTGATCAGTGCGATTCCGCACTCATGTTTGATTTGATCGCTCATTGGAGGCCGCAAAAATACGGTTTTTTGGCTCCATATTTTGGCGAGTCAAGGAAACAAGGTTTCTGCAAAATAGTTTCCAGAACCACAACCCTGTGATTATATGCTTCAGGTACCGGCATTTTGTTGCTTTCTCATCAAATATTCTGAAATCGAAAGGTTCCTAACCACACCTAACCACACCTAACCACACCTAACCCCCACTCCCACACTTCTCACGGTCTCACGATCTCACACCCCCAATACCGCCTGCATCATATACGCACAAAGCAATCCACCGTAAGTCCCAATCGTAAGTCCCAACACTGCAAGCAATACACCTACAGGTGCAAGGGCTGGATTGAAAGATCCAGCCACGATCGGCGCGGAGGCGGCACCACCGATATTGGCTTGTGATCCAACAGCCAGAAAGAAAAAAGGCGCTTTGATGAGTCTGCCTACAATCACCAGGATGATGCCATGAAGGGTGATCCAGATCAATCCAATCACAAACAGTCCCATGTGGTTTGACACTGCACCCAGGTCCATCTGCATGCCTATCGTAGCGACCATGATATAGAGGAAAAAACTGCCCCAGCGGGAAGCACCTGCTCCTTCAAGCTTTCGCAAAGGAGTAAAGGATAGGATGATACCTATTACAGATGCAAACAATATGATCCAGAAGAACCCATTAACCAGGGATTCGAGATGTATTTTTTTAAAGCTTTCTTCAAATTGCCCAAGCCAAGGGAGTATAAGATCCGATCCGAAGTGGGAGAGCCCGACTCCTCCAAAGGCCACTGCCATCATGACAAATACATCAGTCGTGGATGGGATGTGCGTGACACTCGATCCAAACCTGGCGACTTTTTCTTCGAGGGCGACAATTGCACTGGTATCTGCTCTGAACCATTTATTCAATGCGTTATCGCTAGCCACCAGGTACAGCAATACTGCAAGCCATAGATTACCTACGAGTACATCGATGACCACCATGGTTCCAAATAGATCGTTGGATACGCCGAGGATTTCCTTGACGGCGGTCTGGTTGGCTCCACCACCTATCCAACTGGCAGCTATGGTACCCAATCCACGCCACAGATCATCCGCCGGTACGGTGATCAATCCAGGAAACAACTTGTACGTAATGAGGATGGCCAGAGGCGCAGCGATCATCACCCCAAAAGTCGAGGTGAAAAACATGATCAGGGCTTTAGGGCCCAATCCGATAATGGATTTGAGGTCAGCTCCAAGAAAAAACAGAATCAGGCTGGCGGGCAGGAAGTAACGTGTGGAGATAAAATAGAGTTTGCTCTGTTCGCCCGAGATCAACCCGATCGGCCAGTTGAGCAGTGCCGGGATGAAGTAGCAGAGCAGGATGGCAGGGACGAACTTATAAAATTTCTTCCAGCCCGGGGTGTTTAGCTGCGAGGTGTAGTAGACTGCCGCCAGTACGACAAGCAGGATACCCAGGACGACAGCATCATTGGTGATCATTGGACTCATGCGTTCCAAGATAGAGATTTCAAACCGCTGCGCGGTTTGTCTGGCGGAAGAGGCGGAAAAGGCTAAAGAGGCTGAAGAGGCCAAAGTTTAATGATACATGCCTACACACTCACCCATGCCTCTTACTTTCTCACTGTCTTACAGTCTTACACTGGCTTCGCTCGGCGAAGGACAAAAAAAAAGGGGGCACCAGGCTAGCACCTGGCACCCCAAAAACCCCAAAAAACCAATTGAAAACTATATCTTGACTGTTACTCGAAACAGTTGTCTTTCTTTGTCAATCGAGGGTCAAAGTTAAACACCTTGCAACCTCTATGCATCTTATCTGTTATGAGATGCGGTTTTTTTATCATTTGATAACCCCCAGAAACTTACGCTCTAAGGATAACCAAATTTAATCATTATAACGATCATTGAGTGTATATAAGTTCGAAAAAAAACGACAAAAATGCAATCAGCCTGTATTGAGCGATGAAGATATTTCTCTTTACATACGATCACCATGTATTTTTCAAATATCCTAACCGATTTACGTTTAAACCGATCTGTACATTGAGGGATCAAATATATACTGACCTTATAACAGTGCAAATTAAAGTTGAGTTTTTCAATCCTTACTTTTGGGGTATGGTTTGATCACAATGATGTGTTAACCGGTTTGAAAGCAATATAAATATATGTCAAAAATCAAGACCAGGTATATCTGTTCCAATTGTGGTGCTACAGCATCGGGTTGGATGGGTAAATGTCCTGAATGTGGTGCCTGGGATACGATGACCGAGGAGGTGATCCAGGCTAAAGGCCCCGCCGTTGCTGCAAGAGAGGCTGCCGGCGACAAATCCATACCGACCCTCTTGTCAGAGATCAGCATGGAGACAGAGATGCGTGTAGAGGTCGGAGATCCTGAACTCGAGCGCGTCCTTGGAGGAGGTGTCGTACCAGGCTCCGTCATTCTCATGGCAGGTGAGCCAGGTGCAGGTAAGTCTACTTTGTTGTTGCAAATGGCAGCCAATCAGCATCTTAAGATGTTGTACATCTCAGGTGAAGAGAGTGCCACACAGATCAAGATGCGCGCTCATCGCCTTGGTATCAAAGGAGAGAATTGCCATATCCTGGCAGAGACCGATCTCTATAAAGTCATTAGTGCGATCACAGAGATACAGGCTGGTATCGTCATCATCGATTCGATCCAGACGATTTATTCCCCCTGAGATGGAATCTGTACCCGGATCTGTCAGCCAAATCAGGGAGTGCAGTTATCGATTGCAGCAACTCAGCAAGCAGACCGGCATCACCATCATACTCGTAGGACACATCACCAAGGAAGGTGATATCGCTGGGCCCAAACTGATGGAGCATATTGTAGATGTAGTACTACATCTCGAAGGTGACCGTCAATACAATTTCAGGTTGTTGCGCTGCGTCAAAAACAGGTTTGGGTCGACCCGGGAGATCGGTATCTATGAGATGAAAGGCATGGGCCTCGTCCCTGTTGAGAATCCTTCCGAATGGCTGATCCCTGCTGATCATAATCATCGGGCATCGGGATCGTGTATCGCACTGGTATGTGAAGGGTTCAGACCATTTCTGATCGAGACTCAGGCTTTAGTGAGCACAGCGGTCTATGGTACTGCTCAGCGATCTACTTCAGGTTATGATATCCGCAGGCTCCATCTGATGCTTGCCGTCCTTGAAAAGCGTTGCGGCTTTTTCTTTGGCAACCAGGATGTATTTGTCAATGTAGCCGGAGGACTCAAGGTCTCAGAACCAGCCATTGATCTCGCGCTGGCAGTGGCATTGGTCTCTTCCTTACAAGATATTCCTGTGCCACGTGATATCTGTTTTGCAGGAGAGGTAGGGTTGTCTGGCGAGATCCGTCCTGTCCAGCAATTAGACAAGCGCATAGCAGAAGCCACCAGGCTAGGATATAAAAAAATATACATCCCTGCCTCGGGCAATATAGATATCCCTCCCTCTTATACAACCGTCGTGCAGGTCCGGTTGTTAAGAGAGATGTTCGAACAGGTCTTTGGGTAAAATATCTCAATAAGATCAAAGACGAAAGACCGAAGACGAAAGACTCATGACCCATTTTGGATTATGTACAACCCACACTCAAAACACACACTTCTCACGTTCTCACGTTCTCACGTTCTCACGTTCTCACGTTCTCACGTTCTCGCACACTCTCCACTCACCTCTTACTGTCTTACTTTCTCACAGTCTCACAATTCTCACTGACTTATGAAAATCATCTTCTTTGACGGTACCTGTCCCATGTGCAACGCCTGGGTAAAACGGATCATCCGCTGGGACCGGAAGAAGATCTTCAGGTTTTCGCCGCTGGAAGGAGAGTTGGCTAAAAAGACCCTTACCTCATTGTTGCCCGGCTATATCACAGAAGATACCATCGTATATTATGACGATGGGAAAGTATATCTGCGGAGCGATGCCGGATTGAAGATTGCCCAGGAACTGGGTTTCCCATATAACCTTGGTGTCATTGGGCGAGCTATGCCTAAGGACTGGCGGGATGGCATCTACCGCTATATCGCTGCCAGGAGATACACCTACGGCGAAAGATATGATGTGTGTCCAATGCCTCCACCAGAATGGAGAGAGAGGTTTATTTAAACGAAAAGAGAAGAGTGAAAAGTGAAAAACGATGTATACCACCCATGAAATGGGTGAGAAACCTGAATCCGATATCCGCACAGGTTCCTTTATAAAGCTTACCATCCTTTAGACTATAAAGGGCGTAAAACCAATGTGCCTGGTGAGCCATTGATCGAAATTTGTTTTCAACAAAAAAGAGTAGCGTGAGGCGGGATTGAACCGCCGACCTTGCGATTATGAATCGCACGCTCTAACCATCTGAGCTACCACGCCAATTATTTTCAATTTCACTTTAGGATTGATCCGCCGACCTCCCGTACGGGCGCTCTAACCATCTGAGCTACCCCTCTTAAAAAAGGACTGCAAATATAAATGTTTATCCCAAAATCCAATTCGCGGACCTTGATTCATTAAAATTTATATTTGTTATATGCTCTATACCAGATACTCATGCTAGATATTCCATGATGATGGCCGTACAACAATGACCCAATTATCCAATAAAGGTATTCTGTCCACTAATCCATTACCTTATAAAAATGGAAGTTTAATCCTAAAGGTATTCTTGCCTTCATAGCAGCAGGACATGTGCAAATAGGAATTGTTTCTTCTAAAAACCGCCCCTTGCCCCTTGCTTATTCTTCCCCTATCCGGTTCAAACCAAGCCTCGCCTTCTGGTGCAATCCTGAACTGTACGTTTCAGGAGTGATCTCAAGACACATAAGGTAATATTTTCGCGCAGTCGGGAGACTGCCAAGGGTTTCATGGATGATGCCACATTGCAATGCAGCGCTGCATGCGAAATAGTATTTTTCATACTGACCGGTGGAAATCGTGAGGGACAGATAATGCAGTGCCTCCGGGTAAGATTTCTGTGCTTGCAGGATCCTTCCCTTGCGGTACAGGTATTCCAGCCGATGACCATGCTGGTTAAGGGTCGTATACAAGGATTCAGGCAGTTCATTTAAAGCTTTGGCATAATATCCTCCGTCATAGTAAAGTCTGCTCCGCAACAATACCGGATGTGGGGTGGCATGTGTCTCTGCCTCCAGCATTGCCTGCTGATCTTCATCAGTCGTATTCGCTCCCTTGATGAGGATCTGTTGCATCTGGCTGAAATATCCGGGACGATCACCATTGAGCAAGGCATACCAGGCCAGCTTTTGATGAGCTTCCTTGATAAAGTGCTTGCCTTTGTGTGTGATTAGGAAATTTCTGAAGTACAGATCAGCATCGGCATCACCCCTGAACAATTTGCACTCGCCAAGCATAAACTCAAGAAAAGGGATACGCACCGCACCTTGCACGCCAACAGTCTTGCTTAATGTTGTGATAGCACCATCATTATTACCGTCAGCTATCAACAGGTTGGCCATCAGGTATTGTACCGTTCTGGTCTCCGGTGTTTTTCCAAAATGGGTATACAGTAATTGTAATCCCCGATCCGGTTGATTGTTGAGCCTTCCTTCTGCCAGTGCTGTATACATGACTGTTTCCGCATAGTAGACATTATTGGCAGGTGTCGTAGTCTCCAGGATGGAATGCAATTCACGAAGGCCCTCTTCTATCGTGCCATTGAGGCTCGTGACGATCGATACCAGCCATCGATATTGATCGGGCACCGCGCCAAAAGCCACCTTTAGGGATGCAAACAATCTCAGGTTTGCCTTATCACCTGGAAATGCTTTTGGATTTTGCGAAGGAGTTTGAATGCCTTATTGATATCTGTCGCTGACCGAAATAAACTCTCCCTGTTGAAGATGTAGAGCGCAATGATGCAACAACAATTGGGCCTGCGCCATGAGGGACAACGGATTGCTTTCCGGCACCAGGATGATCTTTTGCATACGCAGATCAGATGCCTCCATGTAAGCGGGAATCTTTCTCAGGTCCTCCTGTACGAAGATGCGGAGAAACTCTCCATAGTCCTCGAGATAAGGCCAGATCGCATTGTCAGGGTGCGAGAGTGCGTGCAGTTTGATGAGGGTCAGGCCTTCATCGATACGCAACGCAGCAATGAGTGCATAAGCTTCCTTTGCCTCCTGCGTCCATTGCATATCAGCTGCGTGTGCAGTGGGTATACCCAAAATAAAAATCCAGGCACAAATAAAAATCTTCATTTGTGCCTGGACGATATTATTCACGAATCAATACGTGGGATTATGCTTCTACAGTATGGCCTGCAATCTCTGCATCGACCAGGATGCGCCCGCAATGTTCACAGGCGATGATCTTCTTGCGCTGTGATACTTCGAGCTGGATCTGTGGAGGGATCTGGTTAAAACAACCCCCACATGCATCACGCTCGATCGCTACCAGGGCAAGCCCGTTGCGATAGTTGTTGCGGATACGGTGGTATGCCTTGAGCAGACGCTCATCGATCAAGCCTTCTGCGGTCGCAGAACTTTTACGAAGGGCCTTTTCTTCCTTTTCAGTCTTGGCGATGATCGACTTCAATTCATCTTTCTTGACATCAAGGTTGGTCTTTTTGGCCTTCAGTTTTTCTTTTGCTTCCTTGATCACTGTGTTCTTGGCAGACACTTTATCATTGATCTCGCGGGCTTTCTTTTCAGCCAGTTGGATCTCGAGTTTCTGCATTTCAAGTTCCTTGGAGAGGGCGTCAAACTCACGGTTGTTTTTGACGTCATCCAGTTGCTTGGTATATTTCTTGATCAGGGCTTCGCCTTCAGAGATCTTGGTGGTAAACTTGAGGCCTTCCTTTTCGATGTCCTTGACGGTATCATTGAGGTTCTTGAGCCTGGTCTCGAGACCGGTGATCTCATCTTCAAGGTCACTGACCTCGATCGGAAGCTCACCCTTGAGCACCTCGATTTCGTCTATTTTGGTATCAATACGCTGGAGTGCGAAGAGCTGTCTCAGCTTTTCTTCAATACTGATTTCGGTTGTTTTTGCCATAAGTTTTTATGAAAATCAGGTGAAATAATGGACGGGATTGGTATTGATTCCCGTACAATGGGCGGCAAAAGTACTAAAATTCCCTGAAATAAGCTCCTGCAAGAGGTTGATTGTATATTGTTCGCTCTCATAATGGCCTATATCACAGACCAGGAGGTTATCCTCCGCGTCAAAGAAGTTGTGGTACTTGAAATCCGCCGTCACCAGGGCATGGGCCCCTGCCTTGCGTGCATCCTCCATCAGGAAGCTGCCGGAGCCCCCGCAAACGGCTATTTTTTGTATCAGCCTGTTAGTCAGCCTGGTATGCCTGACGACCTTGGCTTTCATCAGGTCCTTGAGGAGATGTAAAAACTGGCTTTCCGTCAAAGGACTGGAAAAGTACCCTACAATGCCCGCACCCAGCATAGGATCTATGCTCCCGGGCATCGGCCGGAGGATGCTGTCGATATCCAGGCCTAATTTTGCTGCAATCCGACCATTAACCCCGTGGGTCAAGGTA
The DNA here is from genome assembly GCA_016716665.1 of Candidatus Opimibacter iunctus. GTDB lineage: Bacteria > Bacteroidota > Bacteroidia > Chitinophagales > Saprospiraceae > Opimibacter > Opimibacter iunctus. The sequence goes on from JADJVH010000002.1 coordinate 44,145, forward strand.
TTGTCGAGGTTGGTATGTGCGGCATATAGGATCAGGTCATGCTGTATGGCCTTGCGGATAATTCGCTCAGTAGCATTGGCTCCCGTGATCCGCTTTACCCCATAAAAGATAGCCGGATGATGCGAAATGACCAGGTTACAGCCTTTGGCAATCGCCTCATCCAGTACCTCTTCGGTGCAATCGAGGCAGATGATGGCGCCTGTCACTTCCTGATCTGCGGATCCGATCAGTAGTCCACTATTGTCGTATTTCTCCTGGAGATGGAGTGGGGCGATTGATTCCAGAAAGTCGAAAACTTCTCCGGCACGGGTTTTCATGAGTCTTTTGTTTTGCGTCGATGAAGATCAAGGATTTTGTTTTCCAGCCGCGTGGTACTAAAGCCATCTACAAACGGAATGACTTCAACGCTCCCGCCCCAACCAATAACTTCTTTGGCCCCGACAATGGTGTCACAGTATAATCCCTCCTTTGGCCAATATATCCGGATGCAATTCCATAATAAGGTCTAATGGGGTGTCTTCGGAAAAGGAACAACACCACCAACACAGCTCAATGAAGCCAGCAGATATAGGCGGCTATCCAACACATTGATGGGCCTTGTTTCACCTTTCAATCTGCGTACAGAATCATCATCATTGACGCCGATAATAAGATGATCACCTAAGGATGCCGCAGCTTCCAGGTAACGAATGTGACCTGCATGAAGGATATCAAAACAACCATTGGTAAAAACAATACACTCTCCCTTTTCATGCCAGCGGGATAATTGATCTTTCATCCCTTGCAGATCAAAGATTTTAGACTGGGCCGGGGTCCATTATCGGTGGCATTGGGTTTAGGTTTCTTATTGATGATTGGCAATACAATGAGCCCGATGATACCGATCATCATGCAGCCAAAAAGCTGTACCGAAAAGTACTGAATGTTGGCAAAAGAAAAGGCATCATCGCCGTGTATCCCATAGATCGCCAGTGCAGTGATGACCATGGCATGAAATGTACCCATGCCACCCGGAGATGGAAATACTACGCCGAGTCCTCCAAAGACGAAGACCATAAGGCCTGCCATGGCGCCAAGGTGTTCTGTAGGTTGGAAAGACATAAAACATAAGAACATCATCAGGTAATACATCAACCAAATCAGGACCGTGTCAAACAGTAGGACCCAGGGTTTCTCAACTCTGCGTAGGCTACGGAGTCCATCTCTGAATCCTTCAACAAGGTGATGAATGCGCATGTACAAATTCCATCGCTTGATGATCCTGCGGTAGCGGTAGAGCATGAAAATCCAAAAAAGGAAAAGACCGAAAAGAATATAGATCCATCTTTTCCAAAAACGGAATCATGGAATTTGTCTTTGAAAAATGCGAAAAGCACATTTCCTTGCAGCATAAATGCCAAGATGATCGCAAACAGCAAACTTAGTAAATCAAGAATCCTGTCCACCACGATCGTCCCCATGACTTTCTCAGGCCCTATTTTTCATATTTCGCAAAGAGTCCTGCCCGAACCACTTCACCGACCCCTTGGAAGGCCCATGTTTGCAAAATAGCCAACCATAATGGTAAAGAAAGCATTTGGAATTTGCCATTAGTACCCAGGGTCTTGATCAGCAGCAGCCAACGATGGGCCCTGAGGACATTACTCATGATAAATGCGAGCACGATCGCCAGGATCCACCAGTAATTGACTGAAGCAAAATCCGATTTTAGTTTTTCAAACAAGCTGCATTCCGAATCAGGGATTCCCTTGAGTGCACAGTCAGCTATATACGCGGCATTTTGACTTCTATAGACCAAAATCAGGATCAATACACCAACACCTGTAAATAGGATATACTGGAAAAATGCACGTACTTTTTTTGGAATAGCCACCGGTTAGAATTTGATCTTGTTGTGTTCATCAGGATAAACACTCATAGGTTTGAAACCTTTCGCTTCTTCCGGGGTCATCCAGGCATAGGCCATGATGATGAGGATATCCCCGAGCTGTACCTGGCGGGCGGCTGATCCATTGAGGCATATCTGCCCTGAATGGCGCTCTCCTGTGATGACGTAGGTTTCGAGCCTGGCGCCATTGTTATTGTTGACTACTTGTACCCGTTCACCTTCAAGAAGGCCGGCTGCATCCATTAGCTCCTCATCAATAGTAACACTACCTACGTAATTGAGATTTGCTTCAGTCACGACGGCCCGGTGAATCTTGGATTTAAGTACTTGTTAAAAACATGGGCGACAAAAGTAAGGGTTAATTGTAAATGGTAGCTCAGCCACAGCTGCCCGCAGCCGTATCAGAATACCCTTTTTTTGCCAGCGGTAGTCCAGCTTTTACAAGAGTGTAGCCGATAGCTGACAGCTTTTTCCCTACCTTTTCCCGATTTTACAATCAGAAGCAGCACTTAAAACAGCCAATGTTCATTTTCAAACGAGTGCGCATTTAAGGGAATGGATGGAACCGCAAGGCAAAGGGGCTCAGGGTAGGTTTATTCCCACGATGGGCGCGCTGCATGCTGGCCATCTTTCGCTGGTAGATAGAAGCAAGGCAGAAACCGATAGCACCATTGTCTCCATTTTTGTTAATCCCAGACAGTTTAATGATCAGGAGGATCTCCGGAAATATCCAAGACCTATAGAACAAGATCTTAGGATGTTGTATGAAAGTGGTGTTGATGTATTATTCCTTCCGGAGATAGAGGATGTTTATCCTGCAGGAGATAACAATAAGATTGATTTTGACCCGGGCCTAGCAGCCAATACGATGGAAGGTAAATTTCGCCAGGCCATTTTGAAGGCATGGCGGAAGTCGTATACAGGCTTCTGATGATCACCACACCGGATCATTTATTTATGGGACAAAAAGATTTTCAGCAATTTGCCATCATTCGTAAACTGATTCAGATTGGTACCATATGCCTGTTGACCTGGTGATGTTCGAGACCATCAGGGAAGCCAGTGGCCTGGCGATGAGTTCGCGTAATGTGAGGCTCAGTGCTGAAGCAAGAGAGAAGGCTGGCGTTATATACAAGGTGCTTGAATCAGGTAAGATGATATTTGAGCAGCAGGATAATGTGCCAAATGTGCAGGGAGGTAGCCTTGGATGCATTGCGCAAACTCCATTTTGATCCGGAATATTTTGAAGGTAGTCGATGGGTATACACTTGAGAAAGTTCAATCAATGGATGATGCAGATCAGATTGTGGCTTGTTGTGCCGTAAAAGTTGAAGGCGTAAGGCTCATCGACAACATGATCTGGAAAGAAGAACAAAGTCTCCAAATAAAATAGCATCATGAGAAATATCTATATGGCCGCTTCCAGCCAGCATGTGGGCAAGACCACCTGTACGCTGGGACTGGTATCCGCATTGATACGTGAAGGTTATAAAGTCGGCTATTGCAAGCCTGTCGGTCAGAAATCACTGGAGGTGGACAACCTGCGCGTAGACAAAGACACCGTGCTGTTTGCTGACCTCATTGATTTCCGTATTGATCCTAAGTTGCATAGTCCTGTGATCCTTGGATCAGGTGCTACCACACGATACCTTGAGCATCCGGAGGAATTTGACCTTGAATCCGATATTCGTTCGGCAGCGATCGAACTCGATCGCATCCATGATGTAGTGATCTTTGAAGGAACGGGTCATCCGGGTGTAGGAGTGTGGCGGAAATGTCCAATGCACATGTAGCAAAACTTATCAAGGCTCCTGTGATCATGGTTGTGGAAGGCGGTATCGGCAGCACGATCGATATGCTCAATATGAACCTGCGCTCTTTCAGAGAAGAAGGTGTGCCGATCCTTGGCGTGATCGTCAACAAAGTGATCCCGGACAAAATGGACAGGGTCAGGTTTTATCTCAACAAGTGGCTGGAACCCAGAGGCATTCCATTGTTAGGCTTCATTCCTTATGAGAAAAGTCTTGCCTATCCGGTCATGCGTACGATCATGGATTCGATCTCCGGACTCGTCACACACAATCCTGAATATCTCGACAACAAAGTCGGGGACATCATGGCGGGTTCGCTGCTCGACACACAGGAATTGAAATCCTTTGAAAACATTCTACTGGTCGCAGCCGTGCGTCAGCTCGAACCCGCACTTGAAAAAATCAATTCGATCACCAAGGTGATGCGAAAAACAAAATCACCACTATCGGGCATCGTACTTACAGGGCAAGGTACACCGGAAAGTCGCTCAATTGATTACATCATCAAGCATAAGATCCCAATGGTGCGAACGGATTGGATACATATGGCTCCAGTCCTCCAGATCAGTAAGATCGAGGTGAAGATCAATCAGGATACGCCTTGGAAAGTAAGAAGGGCGGTGGAGTTGATAGGGGAATATGTGGATATCCAGTTGCTGACGCGGAGACTAGGGTTAAGTGAATAGTGATAAGTGAAAAATGAAGAATGAAGAATGAAAAGTGTTCTCATTTGTGAGTTGTGAGTGTTGCTTGTGCTGAGCGGAGTCGAAGTATGAGTTGTGAATTGTGAGTTTTAGTGAGTCGTCAGACGTGAGTCAGGAATTGTGATATGTGAGTGGTGAAATTTCATCATACAAAAAGGGGGTTGGTGCTGCGCTCGCGGCGGGCGCAAAAACATGCCAAGGCAGAGGAGCCGTTTTCACGGCGGCCTAACCTAATCCCCAGGGGCCTTTTAAAATAAACAAGATTGTTGTTTCCCCCTTCTTCTGTCTGGCATGATGCGGTTCATCGACGTCTCTCTGCTGCCCCTTGGGGCCCCGCGTTGGGTAATCCTGGGGCCTATTCCAAGGCTGTTCGAGTGTGAAAAACGGGGGTTTTCATCTCTGCGCGGTTGGCCGTGCCCGGCCGTGCCTGGGCTGCGTTTTAGTTCGGGGGGTTGCCAGCTTGTGAGCATTTTCTCGCCGGCGTGATGGTGGGAATTTCCCGATTCGGAAAGCTGGTCCTGATCCATTTGAGTACTACATCGTCCTACGGATGAAATCATAGCCGATGGATGCACTAAAGTATTTGTTCCAGTTTGTGGGCGATCACCCACTTCAAGTGACTTTAGCGATGTATATACCTCGGCACGGATATGTTCGCGAGTGCTGGCCCTGGCGATCACGGGCCTTGCTTTACGCAATACATCGGTCTTTCGTGATGAACTTGTTGTTTGTGATATCCCGGCTTACTGTCTATTTTCAATGCACACGATTATATAAGCTGGGAATGCAGGTCATAAAAATTATATCGTTGACGCTCGGGCGTGGCCTTTTAAAGATATTCGCCTGAATGAAAGTTGAAAAGGTAAGTTGAAGCGAGTAAAGATGGTGAATTGAAATATAGATTTCTGCCTCCTCCAAAATATTGAAAACTGAAAATCATTATTTAGGGGTTCAATATTTTGAACCCCTGCAGCAGGATCACCTTGCAATCAATATTTTGAATTTAAAACCTGGCTCCCAAGCCAGGAATTGAATTGCAACGGATTTCAAGCCGTGGCGCTCTTGGCAGAAGGCTAAGAAATGTTTTCTACCGGTAGCCAGGAGGCTACTGTCACACCTTAGAAATAGTAAATGTTTAATTGCTTTATCCGTCGGCAGCCGGAGTCTACCAACAACGTTTGGTTTTAAAAAACAAACAAACAAACGTTGGTAGCAAGCAGAGCCTGCAAAAAAAAATGAGCATCATACGTCCGGCATCTGCGAGTCTGGCATCTGACGTCTCACGCGTATATCCCACCATCAAAAAAAAAGGAGCATTGACATCAACGCTCCTTTTTTTTGATCACTCGATCACAGATCACTCGATCACAGATTATTTCACCAGCACCACGCCTGTCGCCATAAACTTCTTCTCCATCACAGGCTCCGTGATGGCAGCAATCTCTTCAGCAGTCTTGCCTGCATCCTCAGCATAGTGCTTGAGTTCTTCAACAGTAGTCTCTTGTTTGTAAGCCTTGCCTTGAACGATGACTTCACGGCCTGCGATATCCTTTGGCATGAAGAAGCCATAGTCCTGGAACTGTACGAAGATCTCATCTGTCGTGCACCAGAAGGATCAACGATATTCATCCAGCAGCCTTTGGCCTGGCATACGTCGGAGACCTTGGCCCTCATGATCACATTGACCGAGTCAACGGTAGCGAGCTGGGTGTTGACATCCTCAAAGGTGAGGGCGGAATCCGGCATGGTAACACCGGCGCCAAATGAATTCTCATCAGCCGGAGCAGTGGTAGCCGCTGGCTTGCAGGAAAACCAAAGGGTCGAACCGATGAGGAGGAGAGAAATAAAATGCATCTTTTTCATAGTCGTTGGATATAATATTGAGGCACAAAAATAAGTTTTATATCCTGAATCCGCATTTTCCATCAAATCTGCTGCGATAACGGACCTGTACATCTGCATCCCTTTAGTGTTTTAAAAATCAACGCCTTATGATCAGATCAGGTTTATTCATGGCCATTGTGTGCCTCTCCCTCAACACACTTTCCGCCCAATGCCTCTCCGGGGATTGCCAGAACGGCCCCAGTAAATACCAGTTTCGCAACGGTGCCATCTATGAGGGCGAGATGTCCTATGGCAAGATCCACGGCCTGGGCACACTCATCTTTGCCAATGGTGATGTCTACAGAGGCTACTGGAAGATGAACAAGCGCGAAGGCGAAGGCATCCTCAATACCATTGATGGGCTCAGCTACCAGGGCACCTTTGCCAACAACCTGCTCAATGGGACTGCCAGGGTCTATGATACCACCACAGGCGGATATTTTGAGGGCGTTTGGGAAAAAGGTCAAAAATGTCAAGGAGGGTACATATGTCGGGAGTGATGGACAGAAGGCCAAGGGCTTTTGGACCAGCAAAGGCTTCAGTGCTCAAAAGGAAGTGCTTGCCGCTGAAGAAAAGGAATACCTCGCAGATTGCAACCTGGTGCCTTGCGGATCAGGCAAAGGAAGGATGGTCTTTGAAGACGGGTCTGTCTACACAGGTTTTTTTCTAAACGGATTGCCGGATGGAGAAGGCGTATGTAAATATGTAAATGGCGAAGTGTACAAAGGCCGATGGAAAAACGGTCGCCCGGCAGGAAGAGGAGAGTACGTCTATACCAATGGACTCGTCCTTTCGGGAGAATGGGAAGAAGGTAAGTATATCGAACAGAAAACACAAGCCGCACCTGTGTCAAAGGCTTCCTATGCCGAAGGGGTCAATATATATGCCCTGATCGTTGGTGCTTCGAGATATGATCACTTCGAATCGCTCAAGTATACCGATGATGATGCCTACCGTGTCTATGCCTTCCTCAAGAGCCCCGAGGGTGGGGCAGTGCCAGAAGATCATATCCGGATCTTAATCGATGAAAGCGCCATCGCCACCAATATCTATAAGAGCCTTGATGATATCATCGCCATGGCCGGTCCCGAAGACGAGGTGTTGGTCTATCTGGCAGGCCATGGATTGCAGGGTTGCTTTGTACCCACCGACAGTGACGGCTACCGCAACAGGGTAGAGTATGAGGATATCAAGAACAGGCTCAGCGTCTGCCAGGCCAGGCAGAAACTGGTGATTGCCGATGCCTGCTATGCCGGATCACTGCTGGCAGCTAAGTCCCCGATGTTTGAATCCGTGGATCTTTTCTATAAAAAACTCTCAGCCAGCGGAGGCGGGACAGCCTTCCTGCTCTCCAGCAAGAGTGAGGAATATTCCCTGGAGTCGCTCGGGCTAAGGCAGGGCATATTCAGCCATTACCTCATCGAAGGCCTTAAAGGAGAAGGAGATACAAATAAAGATAAAATCATAACCCTCGACGAACTCTATACCTATGTCTATGGCAATGTCAGGGAATACTCGGGCAATCTGCAGACTCCGGTGCTGGCCGGAGACATGGACCGGGCAATGCCTCTGGCGAGTATCAGGTAAATTTTACCCCCAATATTTGCATAAACGGCTCTTTTCCTTATCTTTGCCGCCCATTTTTGACATAATTTCATTTTTAAACGCGCTTGCAGCCCCAGGGAGTGTGCAGGCTACAAATCCAAGCAAAAGCCATGCGGCATTATGAATTAACGTTCATTGTTGATCCGGTTTTGTCTAATGAGGAGATTCAATCCGTCAGACAGACATACGAGGATCAAGTGAAAAAACAAGGTTGCACGATCGTCCACGTTGAAGACGGCGGCCTCAAGCAACTCGCCTACCCGCTCAACAAGCGCAACTCAGGCATCTACTACACTATCGAATTCGCGGCTGAAACCGGCGAAGGCATTGCCCCGATCGAACTGGCCCTGCGCCGTGACGAACGTATCATGCGTTACCTCACTATCTCACTCGACAAGTTCGGCGTGAAGTACAATGAGGACAAGCGCGGAGGACTCATCAAGAAAGTAACTCGGTTGAAGAAGAAAGCAGCCAAACCTGCTGACGTCGCACCAGTACCGACCCCAAGGCGCCAGACGTAGTCATTCCGGAAATTGTTCAGGAAGAAGAATAATCCGGACCATTTTCATAATCCATCATAATCCATAAGATAAAATGGCAACACAAGAAGATATTAAGTTTCTCAGCAACCCGAACATCGGGAAGATGCGCAAGAAATACTGCCGCTTTAAAAAATTCGGCATCCGTCATATCGACTATAAGGATCCTGATTTTCTCGCCCAGTTCCTCAACGAACAAGGCAAGATCCTCCCACGTCGTATCACCGGCAACTCACTCAAATACCAGCGCAAGGTATCAGAAGCAATCAAGCGTGCACGCCACCTTGCCCTGCTGCCTTTCGTGACGGACTTATTGAAGTAATCATCTATCAACCGACAAAGACATCATGGAAATAATATTGTTAAAAGATATTGATACCCTTGGCGAGCGTCACGAAGTGGTGAGTGTAAAACCGGGTTATGCCCGCAATTACCTCATCCCAAGCAAGCTGGCACTGACTGCCAATGCCACCAACAGGGCTAAGCTCGAAAAGCTGCGCTCCGACGAAGCTGCTCACGAAGCAGAGCGTATTGCTGATTTCAAAGTACTCGCTGCCAAGCTGGAAGGCCAGACATTGCGTATCGGTGCCAAGGCTGGAACTACCGGAAAGATCTTCGGTAGCGTCACCAACGTACAGATCATGCAGGCCCTCAAAGATCAAATGGGTATCGAAGTGATCCGCAAGAAGATCGAACTGGCAGAGGAAGTGAAAGTGCTGGGTAGCTATGTAGCTAACATCGCTTTCCACCCTACAGTACATGCAACTGTCAAATTTGAAGTTGTAGAAGAGTAGAACCAACCTGATTTCCTGGTGATGAGCCCGGAAATAACCTATTGGAGGTCCATTCTGAGAATAACGGGCCTCTTTTTTGCCCTGCCCTTAACAGGCATGCCCCGAGGTCAGTATTGATCAGGCAAAATTCCCTGGGTTTTACCCGATCGGGGCTTTAGGTGTAAACCCTGAAATACACCTCATTTGGCTCAAAAGGTCAAAAAATCTCAATTTTCATACACAAGCTTCGTTTAAAAGGGGTATTTTTATTACGCATCCCTCTTTATTTCATTGCATCCCACCCAGGAGATTTATGTCCTGATGTAATGTATTGCAGTCTCACCCGGATTGTTTTTGTAACCATTTAACTTATACATATGAGACTCGGATTTAAAATATTCAACTTTTCGGCGGCTGTATTGACAGGCCTGCTCTTTACTACAGGCTGCTCGACAGATGATGGTGTACAGCCTCTGGACAATTCGCCGATCGAATCCCGTGGATTGCTGAGTGGTATCCTGCCAAACACACCACTGATCGGCCTGACCCCAAACAATGAACTCGTAAACCTGCTCTCAGGACCTCCTGCAGTAGATCAGGGTACAGTGGCCATCACAGGTCTGAGGACTGATGAAGTGATGTTGGCCATCGATACACGTCCAAAGAACAAGCAACTTTTTGGCGTTTCTAATCTCAACATCATCTATAGGATCGATCCTATAACCGGTGTAGCTACTCCGGTTGGCAGTCCGTTTACACCTGCTATATCAGGCAGTATGGTTGGATTTGATTTCAGTCCGGTAGATGATCTGATCCGTGTGATCACAGATAGTGGGCAGAACATTCGTATCAGCCCGACAACAGGCGCAGTAGTAGGTGTAGATTCGCCAATCAATTCTTTTTCTGCAGCCATCAACAGTGTAGCCTATGGCCCATTGCTTTCTGGCAGGACTACCTTATACGATGTTGATATCGCCGGTGGTTACCTATACAAACAAGTATCCCCTGGCAATGGTATACTCCAGCTTGTGGGATCAACAGGTTATTTGTTTTCCGGTGATGGTGGATTTGATATCACCAACAGCAACATTCCTTTTTCTGTTCAATACGGTCGTAGCCGTGTGCCACAACCTGGATACGGAGGTAGCTTAGGAGGATCAGATGATACTACACAGGATGCATACAGGTTGTTTACCATCAACCTCAGAACAGGTCTGTTTATCTCTTATGGAAAAGTACGGCCGATGATTGGCCTCGCAGTGAAATAACGTTTTGGTTTTCATATACTTTCTTTGATAAAGCTGCCGGTGATTTTCACCGGCAGCTTTATTTTTGGGTGTATGCTAGTCTTTTATGCACCTGCAGGAATAGCCTATCTGTTCTATGGATCCGAAATTACCTTGACTCTGTGAAGCCGCGCCCACTATGATCAGGTTGTCTTGCGTGATTTCTACGATCGAAGGTGGAGTGTCACCATTGGGATACATTCCTCGATTGCTTGTCCAGTAAGTTGTCTTGTTAAACCGGTTGCCGGAGATAGGTCCGTTCAGATTGTTGGAATCAAACCATGGATAATGTTCACCAGCGCTAACGGCATTAAAAGTGGACCCGGGATCAAGGTCCGCATATGGCCATATCGTGCTGCTGTTGATTTTAAGTTTTTTCCCTGCGAGGTTTACGCCATTGTGAAATGCGATCAGCACATTCCATTCCGTATTGGAAGGCAGGTGCCAGCCTTGTGGACAAATCCCCCGTATCACATTGTTCCCAAAGGTTGTATTCGCTTCAGCACCCGCAAGTACTTCACTAAACGTGTATAACCTTCCAAACAGGAGCGTATCCGCACTGGCTTCGTCCAGATACCAATGCCCGATCGATCCTCCCCCCGAATACCTTAAGTTTTCGCCCATCCAAGTCTGCGTCCCGATCTGCACCGAACAATACTCATTGCCATCCCTGGTATCTGTAAATTTTACGCAGTTGGAATTGAACAACTCCGGATCCAGAAAATCATCCTTGAGGTAGCATCCATAAGATTTGTCATCTTGTATAGCTACAGTGTTGAGTAGTTCAAGGCCCGGTGGCAAAGGGATGATGGCAGACTGATCATAGGGAAATGATGTACCATTCAGGATCGGCTCATCATTGATAAATACTTTGAATCCGGAGCCTGTACAACCGGGACAATCTACGGACAGCGCGATTTCATTGTCGCTTTGCAGGTTTTCGGTAAACATTAGTACTTCGTTGTACTTGTCACATGTATTGATATTGTCGAGATGCCACTTGGTGATTTCAAATTTAAGATCAGGGGATTCCAGTTTGCCGGTGGCACTCAACCATTCATCTGTCGGATTGAAACTTTTTTCATCAGCGAGGAAGCTTAGTTCAGCAAATATTTTAGCGCCGATCCCCAGGTCTGCATCAAAAGAGACTCTCGGTTGTAAGTCAGTAAAATTTCCTTTCTGACTGGCTGTTGCACTGGTATACCCAAAGGCAAAGATTCCTGCCTTAGCTAGTTTTGGCAAGCCTGTGATACCAATAAACACATCCGTTCCTACCTGGACCTCCGCGCTTCCGCTTCCTTTGGCAGACCAATCTGCGGTCTGGACTACGGATGGCACAATCATAGGATTGATGGAATACGTGACAGGATCACCAATGTTGCTTTCATCATATGCAAATGAAAAGTTGTGCGGCCCTGAGGTCAGGGTCAGTTGAGGTGATTTGATTTCACCGCCCACTTTTAACTTAAAGTTTGCCTTGGGATTGACATACAAGGTCAACCCGGTTTCTGCAATAGGAAGGACAGGCAGCGGGCCCGCCGTGATATCAATAGTAGGTCCGACAGCAATTTTTCCCTTAAAGAGGATATCACCTGAAAGATTAAAGCGAAGGTCCTTCAACCGCATATTCATCTTAAATGGGATGGTCCCTGCAGAGTCATATTGTGCAGTGAAATAGGTACTGTCTGCATCAAATGAAATCTCACCTTCAATATTGGGTACAGTCCCCAGGCTCAATCCTACCCACCCCATCAACGCTGGTGGTTTGCATTCGATCATCACCGGAAATAAATTGGTTCTCGAATAGATATATTCATTTGAGCGGGAATCAATGATATACCTGCTGAAGGCTTCGTGGAGATTGACGTCTTCTGTGCGCAGCCCTGTATTATTCGGGAGATCCAGTATTTCTGTTACTCTCCTGAAATAAGCAAGTGTATCACCTGGCGAGGAAGCGGTATTGACCAGCACTGATCCGACATGAATGTCTTCCAGCCAGGGCGCATCCTTGCTGACCAGCAAGCCCACCTCATTGATACCCGAAACAAAGGCCTTGTCTTCGGAGGTCAACATATAGGTTTCACTCTTGAGGGTGAATTGGTTCGGCCTGATTTCATTTCCCTCCGCATAATCTGCAGGATCGACATTGTCCCGTGCACACCCTGTGATGACGAGGATGGATAAAAGTATAAACCGGTTGAGCATGATATTTTATTTATTGTGTGAGCAGGATACTTTTGGATTTACTGCCATCGGTATAGACCACTTTGGCCATGACCGGTTCCGCATTGTAGGTATTGAGTCTGTATTGCATGGTGGCTCCCTCGGTCTCGCCGACAAGGCTCCAGTGGTTATCCTTCTTTAGGTATACCTGGACACCTTGTATCATGTCCGTGGCTTGCCAGCGAATCACAGGGAGGCCTGTTGTATCTTTTTCCATTGACCATCCGAGTTGCGCAGGATTTCTTGACATGGGGATCAGGATGTGTTTTTCGCTGATCACTTTTGAAGTCAACCCTTTTTCATCACTGGCCACTAATGTGTAGACGTATGTTTTTCCCTGGACGACATTGGCATCCGTATACGTGGGATCGGGAGAAAGATTGAACAAGGTGTCAATTAATGTCCAGTTGGTGTCAGGTACTGTTTTTCTCAACAAGCTATGCATGCGCACATCCCTGCTACTGCTTTGTATCAGATGCAATACTACCGCTGTATCTGATACTTCGTAAGACTGTATCCATGCAGGTGATGGAGGCATCACATCAGGTCGTGCTACTTCAAGGGTATCAGAATGCATACTATAGTTCATAGCATCATCGACAGCTACTACGGTGTAGTACCTCATTTCCGTCAGTGAATAGATATCCACTGTATCTGTATACTGCCTGAAGGGATAGAGCTTGGGTGTCAGGCGATGAAAATGTCTCGTATCCCCGTCAGCAGCATAGACAAAATATCCGATGATATCCTTTTCAGTTGCTTCATCCCATCGTACCCTGATGAGTCCGGTGCTGTCTGTCGTTGCTTCGAGATGTATGGGTGCAGCAGGAGGACTAAAGTCAGGGATACGTATCAGGCTTTCATCAGAGATGCTCACATTGCCATTGGCATCGGTGCAGGCTACACTATATCGTCCCATGCCATTGAAATCTTCTGGCTGATGGAAAAAGATACTGTCGGTCGCTGGAAGGATCTTTGAGATGGCAACAGCAGCCTTACCTCCTTCACTATACCATACCATGTACTTTTTAACATCCTTGGGTTCAGTGTGTGTCCAATGGATCACTACTCCTCTTTTCAATGAATCCACTTTGGTGCTGACCAGCGGCTTCAGGGGGGGCTCAAGGTCCCGCGCTTTGAGGGTGACGGTAGCTGAAGGTTTGCTCTCATCACCAAAGGCATCGAGGCCTACAATCCTATATTGGTAGGTCTTTCCATTAGCCACACGATCTGTATAGGTATAGAAGGAAGACTGAAGTTGCGGATCATTTGAGAATGCCTGCACATAGGGTGTTTCATTCAATCGCTTAAAGTTCTTGTTGTCCTCAGCACGCTCGATGTAGTAAGCTGTGTAGTGGGCATCATGCATGATTTTTTGCCATTGGATCACTAAGGCAGAGTCCCGCTCAAATCCCTGGTAGATCATCGGGATAAATTTCCGGATATTGGGATGCACTACTTTGTGGTCACTGGCCATATAGGTATCCGGGATGAAAACCTTGTATGCATAGGTCACACCTTTCTTCACCTGCTCATCAACATATCTCAGTCCGGCTGCATTGGCTACTACCGGATCACTGTCTGCTGCAAAGAGCGTCAGCGACCAGCGATTCGAAAAATTGGATGCTTTTTCCATCATGGTTGAAATGTCTCCATCGTAAAGTGAATTCTCCCAATCACGGTATGCATTGTTGAGCAACACAACCAGCAAGGGATGATCAGGCAGTGCAGAGGCAAGTTGTTCGAGTGTGGCTTCCGGCATCAGGCGTATGGAGTCACTGATCACCTCATAATTGCCGGGGTTAGGAGCTACTTCGCGTCTGGCGATCAGGTAAGGACGATGCAAATACTTGTACCACGTGTCAGCATCCACCGGAGCCCATCGCAGGGCGATACTGTCCCCATAGTGTTTGCTGACCAGGCTTATGGTCTGTACATTGGAGAGGATGGCTGCAGTATCTAATGCTACTTGAGCCTGTATCGGAGTCCACAAGGTTAAGCTGAACATGACAGCATTGACAAGTGTGGTCCATTTCTTTTTGTTGCCTGTTGTTTTGATCATTGCAGTGGAATTCGAGGATCAGTGATGGGTGAGTGGGACTGCCTGGTATTGTATCGTAGGTGCGTTGGTGCGGAATGTCTTGGTAAACCTGCTCCCTGGAATGTTACTTCCATAGAGGTATGATTCATTAGCCCTGAACCTGACGCTGTTTTCAAAACCACTCATGTTGAGGCCATTGACCAGTGGGCTTGTACTCAGTCGTGTGATCATAGTTTGAAGGGCATTCAAATGGTTGTCCCAATTGTATGGCGACATATCCGAACAATGAATGTCCTGTGTTTCTGCTGCTCCATCGAGCGCGGATTCAAACCGGTCTGTCAGTTCCTCAGCATCCTGGATGCAGTATTCTGTCACAAAGTATTTGATGGTCAAGCTTCCTGCAGTATTGGTACTAAATACCTGCTGGTTATAATTTAATTGATTAAACATCATCGAGGCGTATTGCACTGTGGATTCTCCGGGTTGGACAACCCCATCGGTAACATTGTCATTTAACCATTCGGTCAGATCGTTGTAGTTTGACCAGGCGTAATTCAGCTGAGGTAGCCCTGGAAATTCTACACAGAGTGACAATCCTAATGGATAGGGATAGGCGTATGAAGAGGCGAGTTCGAGGTAAGGATCAGGCTGAGGGTGGTAAGCAAGTCCGTTCATAGATATGGATTGACCTACATAGAAGTTTCCTCCGCCGCCTTCAAGGCCGCCTCCTGCCCAATTGTCTTCTTCGATATCTGGCCCCTCCATATACTGGCCGTTGTGCTCCCCGGCATATTCATCCAGGTACTGGACATATTGTTCGCCGATCAAGGGCATCGTCAGGTCGTCATGAAACTCACTGGTAAACATATCTTCAATACTGATCAATGGATCTGAAGAATAAAATTCATCCAGCTGTCCATGATCATCGTATGTCTTTAATCCATCGATGTCATATACGTCGAAGCCTTCGAAGTGATCGAAGATCAGTTTTGAAAAGTTGTCCTTGTGTTCGACCGTCAGCTCAACCTCTTCCATTTTGTCAACGAGTTTGTCGTAGGCGCTGGTGTTGAAATAATAGCTATAGAGGAGAGTCTCACCAGCCTCGACCAGGTATTGAGGATCAATTTCCGGTGCGGGCGATTCAACGGTATAATCAAAACTCATGCTATCGGTGAGCAGTTCGGAATATGAGGCTGCATATACCACCCGGTTTGCATTCATCGCGCCCATTTGGATGTACATATCCTGGCCGGTCTGTACTTCCTTGCGGATGACCTGCACCAGATATTTCTTGTTGTTTTCAAGGCCGGGGATGTTGTAGATGCCCTGGTAATTGATGTACTCCAGATTTTCACGCCCTACCTCTTCCTGGTTGGAGGCTTGTTTGAAGACGGCGAAGTATTCAAATTCTTTGCCATCCTTTTCATCATAGAAGTAATCTTCCTCTAGGTCGTCGAGAAGCATGATCCGCCCAGGAGAAAGGGACGTGATTTCATCCTGCATAAAGAACTCCTGGTTGACGAAAGGAACTGTCTTTGGGATAAGATCACTTGGGATAGAATCCGGCAGCTTTGTAGTCCTGAAATCTATTTCCACTTTTTCTTCCCAGATCACATTGTTGATCCTTACAGGTGTCCACATCCCGAGGAGTGGATTGTATTCATCTGCCCCCACGACCACTTTGTATCTCCAGTTTTTCCTTTTGCCAACATCCGGACCAGAGCCTGTCAGCGGTTTTTCTGGATTGTATACTGCAGAGTAACCATCGTCTGACAATTGTTCATAGCGATCATCCTGTGTGCCGGGATTTGAATTGGCATCCAGTGGTGTCAGCGAAAATTCCTTGAGCCTGGGCTTTAACCTGTGCGTGTTTCCATTCACATCAGGCACACTGATTTCATCATCGATCGATACCGTAAATGTTGCAGTAGGTGAGATGAACGGATCGATCTGTGTAGTCTCTCCTTCATTGGGATAAGTGTCAAGTATAATCGGGAAATCAAACGGGCTGGTACGGGGAGGAACACATTTCTCGCCAACAGAAACACTCATCTGTGCGGAGCCTTTGATGGTGCCCATCAGGAGATTGTAGGTGAGCACGGCCCTGCCATCAAGCCACATCGGATCGGGACCACCGGCTTGCAACATCATCGCTGCTGTCAGTGTCATGATCCGCACGTCGATCTCCTTACCAAAGAGTTTGCCTTTGGCGCCTATCGTCCCTTCCATGCCGGCATAGGCTTGTCCTATACCGTACCATCCTTCCATACCCGGATCAGTGACGAGATCACCAGTCGATGAGTAGCAACTCATGTTGTCTGAGTGAAACAGCATCAGGTCCATGCCTGCAAAGAGGGAGAAGCTGGCATAGAATACGGCGTTGATACTACAGCTGGCCCAGACATGTGCACCGAGGACGATGCCTTCACCGGTCCCTGCGCTCATCGACGGACGTGAGGAGTTTTGCTGCAAGCCTCCTGAGCTGAATGTACCTTCTTCTGTTGCTTTAGAACTTCCCAGTCCGGTCACCCCATCAGGTGGATCTGGAAGATATCCCGGGATGTCTTGTCCAATCATAAAGTAGCCCATCGCACCTGCACTGGCGCTGACACCTATATTTGCCTTTTCATCACCATCGGTATCTACCCCAAATCCGGGTATATCAAATATCAAACCCGGCATGTTGTCTTCATACGGATTGCCTGCATTAAACTGCCAGAAGATAGCATCGCCATCACTATTGGATGGGTGCGGATACACTTCTTCATCAGCAATGACCCAACTGAAATCAAGGAACTTTTTATTGACTCCTGATCCATACAGCTTCAATGCCGGCAGATCAAGAAAGTTGGCAAACAGGGAGAGCTGGCCTGACAGGATAGTTTTTTTGGAATCGCCGCTTGGAATAAATTCGAGGGTGTTGTCGAGATCGCCATATAGCCTGGCCATATTCCTCATGTTGTAGGTCGGGCTCAGCATCCAGAACTCTCCGCCAAATCCCAGGGCAGTCAACCCATGTTCTGTACTGAAAGTAGATTGGATGTATGGATCCGCGATAAAAAACTGATCAAGCGCCAGACTCATGCTCGTACGCAACTTGATGGTCCTGCTGCCAAAGATGGGTGCCGGTGGTGACATGTATAGATCAGAGATCGGAGGCGGATCATCTGATGCTTCAGGATTGATCGATGCGTATGCATTGGGAGAGATATCCGGTGTGATCATATTGTAATAGAATCCTCCTCCAAGCCCGTTGAAGAATACTGGTGGTATAGGAGTGAGTAATATGCCCGGACTCATCCGTACCATACCATCGATCATCCAGTAGCCATAATAATCAGGCGTACCAAAAGCACCATCATCAGGATCACCGGCATGGCCAAATGCCCCATTCATTGTGACATTGAGTGCAGGACCAAGCCCTACTTCAATACCTCCATAGAAACCGGTAGTACCATCATCGGCGCGTGTGAGACAAAGCTGACCACTAAAGACGAAAGGCTCGATCGCAAGACCTCGCAAGGTCGCACAGTTGAAGACCAGGTTGTCAGGCACAAAGCGATCTAACCCATGTTCATTGTTCAGGTTACTTACAATGCCCAGGTTAGTACTCATTCCGAAGCCTTCAATGGCAGCATCAAGCGAGAGGTCGATCGTGAAATTGATGGAAATGGAGTTGCCCGTAAACCCGAGCGATATATCCTCAAAGGAAATGGGGAATCCCTCAAGGGTCTCCTGCGGAGATGGTTCTGCATCAGATTCATCTGTCTCTCCATACCCTTCGAGATTTGGTTGGTCCCATTCCCACAAGGGTTGTGTAAGGTCTATTTCTTCTCCGCCGCACGATTGTGTGAGGGCCAGGCCGAAGCCAAACGAACTACCGGTACCATCATTGACCATCTCCGGGGTGATAAAGCCTTCGTCCTTGTCGTAGTGCAACTGGAAGTCCGCGAGCTTCACTTTAAAGTCAGGGATTACATCCGGAACCTGCATGGAGGCAGGCATTGCAGCCAGCACATCAATTGCTAATTGTCCTTTGAGGAATGTGGAAAGCTCAGTGTCATCCCCGTCAATCTCAAACTGGATGTATGAATTGTCACACAATGAAGCTCTGGCCAATGATAAAGGAATGTCGATCGGATCATCCGGCGAAACCTGCGCGACCAGGCTATATCGGTCTTCTCCATTGAGGTCAAAGGTGGCTGCATAGTGGATGTAATTGTCTTCGCCCATGATCGGCGAATTGATAGTGCCGGCAACACGACTGTCATCAAGGACATTTTGAATGATCCGTAGGCGGAAGGTATCCAGGGAGATACCCCAGCCTTCAAGATTACCTTGTCGCCTGTCGATGAGGTTTGCAATGTCTACATCAAGCGTGATATTGGGGTCAAGGATGACGTTACCGACTTCAGCTCCAGCTCGTGTGCCTCCCATAAAATTTGGTGGTGCATTTAACCTGATCGTTTTCAGATAAAAGCCCTGCCAGGTCGCAGAGATAGAAGGATCTACATTGATACCGTCGCCATCATAGCCTTCCGGAAAATGGATGTCAAGGGGATTGTCTGCATCAGAAAGATCAAGCCATGCATCCTCTACTTCGAAACCCCAACCTCTGATACCCTTGAGTTGGAAGGGATCAATGGCGATACCACACATCAGGTGAAGCCCTGGTGCGATTTCGTCACCACGGTATCCATATTCACTATCCTCTGGGGCCACTTCTCGATCCAGGATCATGGCAAAATGTCCCTCGACTCTACCTGTCCCTACGCGTCCATTTTCAAGATCAGGTACGATCAGATCTCTGTTGAAGGCCACATCACCGCGAAAGGCAAGGGATTTGATACCATCACAATCAATCTCGATATAGGAAGCTTCATTTTTAACAGTCTCTTCGCTCCCATAGGCACCTGAAATGGTATAGGTATGGCCACCATATCCATTAAAATCCATATCAATAGCCTGCGCAAGGATGTATTCGCCTCCGAATCCTCCTGGCGTGAGGCACACATCCGTTGCTCCTATGGTGAGCCATTTATTTGGAGACAAGGAATATAGATTCATTGCTGAAATCACATTGACGGAAGCCCGGTCCGCTTCGAATGTGAAGCCCGTAAGACCTATCGTAAACTCGCGTCCCTGTATATATTCTTTTAAGCCAAGCGGGACATTGGTTGGGGTGCCGTTGGCCATGTCCAAAACGCTGTGACTGGTTTCTATCCCCTGTGTGATAGCTTCCAGGTCCTGCGGCGATGGTTCGATATGATCTGTAAACAGTGCATGATGAATATCAGAAAGGGAGATATTGTTGACATCCTCTTCAGTGGCTATGGCAGTGCCATCATATACACGGTTTTGCCGGTTGATCTTTAGTGCCTGGAATGTGACATTGAGCTTGACATCATTGAGAAAGGGGATAGGAATGACACCGGAACCATAGTACCCGGAAGGGCCACTCGTGGTGATGACCGGATCATGAATTTCAAAATTGCCGATATAGATGATATCAAAGTCATCCTCATTGCTATTGTTGCGCTGGATGTTGTCCGTAAAGTAGCAGTTCTCCACACATTCAGAGATGACCACCTCTTCATCTTCTTCTCCATCACCATCCTCGTCATTGAAGGCATACCAGAAGGTTCGGATTTCAGAATATCCATCGTTGGGGATGATGATTTCATTTGATACATCTGTACTCCGGATGCGTATGCCATACTTGTGTCCGGGTATCATATCCGGATCGCTCCCCATGCCATTGTACATGTAGTTGTTTGACGTAGTTTCAAACTCCAGGACAGGCGGGACTCCGGGATCCATAAACAACTGCATCAGGTCCTGGTCCTGGTATTCGGTCAGATCAATCATCTTCATCTCATAGGTGATATCCTGGTACTTGATAGGATCACTCAGGTTTAAAAACCAGTTGATGGGAAAGGATGGATTGGGCAATTCCGGAATCACTTCTTCTTCCATCGGTATGGTGATCTCCGTCTGATCTGCATAGAAAATATTGAATTCAAAAGAGCAACCAACGGATAGTTCTTTTCCAGTCTGGAAATCTCTGGCGGTGAGGCAGAATACATAGTTGCCTTCGGGGAGCATACCACTGATATTGAGATCGGTGATAGGGATACCATTGAGGACGATATCAGAGGAGTCCATGGTGGAATTGATCTCGCTGAGTTCAAGGCCACTGATTACACGCACACCGGAGGCTGGTATCGAAAATGCCGTCGGTGGCTTGTAGGTAGGTTTTACTCTAGTGACGACGCCATTGTCAGTTCCAAACAGTCCACCCGTGAGATAGATCTCCTGTTCATTCTCCGTATAGTTGATGATCGTCAGGGAGTACAGATCTGGGGCATAGTAATAGGCTGCAAATTCCCTTGGGTAGGGTGGGGGGAAATTGACGATGATTTCCAGGGGTCGCTGTGCGATGAGTATCGATGAGAGGCTGACAAGTGTCAGGAGGATGGTTAAATGTTTTTTCATAGCGATCAAAAGCCAAGTTTTTGAGTATACTGTATTCTGCCGCGAATCTCTGAGAAGGCGTCTTCGATGATAGTCTGGTTGCTGATATGCTGGAGGCTGACATTGAAGGTGCCTGATTTGTATGGGGTATATCCGATGCCAACCCGGCTGGAAATCGAATACCCATTCTTGAATTGATCGATATCATTCCGGCTATAATTGGAACCCAGGCTCAGGTTGACTTTCTTTTCAAAGAATGTCTTGCTCACAGTCAATCCTCCCCCTATTCGCTCCTGCCTGCTGGATGGGTAGTGATAGCTGTTGTAGTTGATAGATGGTGAAACCCTCAACTCAAGATCAGTAAACATCTGGGTATAAGAGGCACTGATCATATCCGTAGTCAGGTTGTCCAGTCTTTCGACCGGGCTATTGTCTGTGATCGTAGTGCGGCCCCCATAGAATGCGATGGACTTATCGCGCGATGTACCTATCGTGTAGTTGGCCGTCAATCCAAAATTTGCAGATGTAGTGGCCAGTCGCAATGTGTCGTTGATGACTTGCAAGCCCGATTCAGAGTTTTGGGTATAGTTGCTGTACCTCAGGGAGAGTACCAACGGATCGATCGGCATGAGGGTGACATTGGCAGAACCGATCACACGTGTCGATGTCACCGACTGATGATCATAGAGGTTGTTGTGTTCAAAGCCCAGGTTTCCTGAAAATCTGAACTGGCCTTTGCGTGATGCGGTACTGAACTGTGCAGTGATATTTTCTATATCGTTGTAGAAGTAGTCAGTGGTGAGTGTGCTGTAAAATGGTTCTACGCGTTTGTATTGCAGTCCGATCGTATTGCGCTTGATACGGATTCGCAATCCGGCATCACCTGCAAGGGCAAACCTTGAAGAGGCATTCAGGGTATATACATTTTCCAGATGATCTATATCCGGCGTATAGAGTGATTCCAGGTTTGTGTTTTCTGTATAGCCACTGGCCGCCACATTACCATAGAGGTCTATTTTCTTAATGATCCTGATCTTGAAAGATGAACCGACGATGACATTTTCCTTTGGTTCGTAAGCATAGTAATATGGATTTGGCTGGTCCTCATCTACACCTGGTGTGTTGGTGTCATCCCATGCCTTGATGACCATCAGGTCAAGGTAGCTTTGGTCAGATCCGAATCCGATTTTTCCTCCATAGGCGATGCGATCATAGATTGGAATCGTGGATGCACCATAGACGACGGAATCCTGCACCGCCAGCAAGTTTTTAAATTTTCCATAGAAGCCACTCAATCGGAATTTGCCTGGCGACAATTCGACTCCTCCACCAAGGAAGGTCCTGCCAGCCAATGTGTATGGGGAGAAGGTCATGCTGCGCCAGCCTGCGTGAACTGTGATCCATTTGTAGTATGGGCTGATGCCAAACTGATTGAATGAAGCTCCATAGCTGAGCTGCTGGTCCCGAAACGAAAATGAGAATGGAAAGGAAATACCTGCCAGTTGGAAACTCGCATTGCCGCTGAGTTGCCAGGAGGAAGGGCTTCGCCTCGGATCGATGCCGTTGACATCATAGAAATCCGTAGCCAGGCGAATCGATCCTGCCAGGCCAACCGGATGCTTGCCGATCTCCTCAATGTTTTGCGAAAGTGCAATGAATGGAAGCAATGCTAATATGAAAAGGACAGGCAACGATCTCATGAGGACAATTTTTATTTCAGGGATGTCTATTTGATTATCGGTTGTGCAGTACTATCAACCTGGCATCCATGATATGATCATTTCCATGGTATAGCCTGATGACATACATGCCTGCTGGGAAGTCTTTGGTAGTAAGCGTTGCAAATGTTTCATTCCATACCGGAGTGAGTTCGAAGCTCATGCCTTGTTGAGTATGGCAAACAATGCGGTCAGGGACGATTGATGCATTGCTCCATTTGACGTAGGTGGTTTCGTCTGCAGGGTTTGGATAGATTGCTATCTGCGTTTCATCGACTCGCTGGTCAGCATTGATATCGCAGATATCTCCGAGGCCATCGCCATCCGAATCCGCCTGGTCTGGATTTGCATCGAGCGGACAGTTGTCAGTAACATCTGGTATGCCATCATTGTCGTCGTCGTCATCACATATATCCCCGATGCTATCCTGGTCGTGATCGGCCTGATCGGTATTGGAGTTTTGCGGACAATTGTCTTCCTGGTCTGAAATACCATCGCCGTCCATATCATTTTCGCAAGCATCTCCTACGCCATCGCTGTTCGTATCTGCCTGGTCTGTGTTGGGCACCAACGGACAGTTGTCTGCTTCATCACCAATTGTGTCATTGTCATCATCAGAGTCACATACATTGCCAACACCATCGTTGTCAGTATCTACCTGATCTGTGTTTGCGATCAGAGGACAGTTGTCACTGAGGTCTGCAATACTGTCATTATCATCATCATCGTCACAGGCATCACCCTGGCCGTCTCCGTCATTGTCTGATTGATCATTGTTGACGACCAACGGGCAGTTGTCTGACAAGTCAGGTATGAGGTCGTTGTCATCATCTTCATCACAGGCATTACCTGCTCCATCTCCATCAGTATCAGTCTGCATGGGGTTTGGTACGACAGGACAGTTGTCGAGCGCATCAGGGATGCCATCGCCATCAGTATCATTTTCACACACGTCTCCTTCTCCATCCTCGTCAGCATCGAGCTGGTCTGCATTTGGAGCAAAAGGACAATTGTCAGTCAGGTCTGGTATACCATCATTATCATCATCCTCATCGCATGCATCGCCCAGTCCGTCTTCATCATTATCCGCCTGGTCACTGTTTGGGTTTAAGCGGCAATTGTCACTGATATCCAGGATGCCATCATTATCATCATCCGGGTCACAAACATTTCCGGTGCCGTCACTATCGTTGTCGTTTTGTGCGGGATTTGGTTGTAAGGGGCAGTTGTCTGCGGTATCCGGAATTTCATCGTTATCATCATCTTCGTCACACATTTCCCAGGCCATCTAGGTCTGTATCCACCTGGTCTGCATTGGCTGTAAAGTGACAGTTGTCTGCTGTATCCAGGATGCCATCATTGTCATCATCCTCATCACATACGTTACCCAGCCCATCATTGTCATTGTCAGCCTGGCCGGTATTGGGGATCAACGGGCAATTGTCCACATTATCAGCGATACCATCTCCGTCAACGTCATCTTCACATGCATCGCCTGTGCCATCACTATCCGCATCAGCCTGGTCGGGGTTAGGGACTGTTGGGCAGTTGTCCTCAGCATTGAGGATGCCATCGCCGTCAGTATCATTTTCACAGGCATCCCCTATAAAATCGCCATCCTGGTCTTCCTGGCCGGGGTTTGGGGTAAACTGACAATTATCCTCAACATCGACTATGCCATCATTGTCATCATCGTTATCGCAAGGATTGCCTGAACCATCGTTGTCTGCATCAAGTTGCAGAGGATTTGGAGTATATGGACAGTTGTCCATGGTATCAGGGATGCCATCGTTGTCATCATCGTCATCACATTCGTTGCCCAGGCCATCACCATCCTGATCTACCTGCTCTATATTGGAGATAAACGGGCAATTGTCATTGGTGTCCGGGATACCATCATTGTCATCATCCGTATCACAGGCATTTCCCTGGCCATCATTGTCATTGTCATTCTGGCCAGGATTGGCAGTCAGAGGACAATTGTCATCGTTATCCAGGATGCCATCATTGTCATCGTCATCATCACATGCATTGCCTGTGCCATCATCATCTGTATCTTCCTGATCGGTGTTAGATACAAAGGGACAGTTGTCGTTGCTATCTAGTATCCCATCATTGTCATCATCTGTATCGCATGCATTGCCCATGCCGTCATTATCATTATCGTTCTGTGCCTGATTGGGAGTCAGCGGGCAATTGTCATTTGCATCACTGATGCCATCGTTGTCATCATCATTGTCACATGCATTACCATTGCCATCATCATCGGTATCCATCTGATCCGCGTTTACGATGAGCGGACAATTGTCATTGATGTCCGTGATGCCATCATTGTCATCATCCGGATCACAAGCATTGCCCAGTCCATCATCATCTGTATCTATCTGCTGTGGATTTGGGACCTGGGGGCAATTGTCTTCCAGGTCTGGTATGCCGTCTCCGTCAGTATCCGGAGTCAGATCCTCATCCAGGGTGACCATGATGATCAGTGGGAGGTCAGGGCAGACCGGGGACCCATGGAATACAGCTTCAAATGGATAGGTACCCTCGCTATAGCCTGAGATATCCTTGAAGGTGTTCGTTGCAGCAATATAAGTCCCGATATCATCTCCCTGCGCAGGCTCAGTAAAGACATTACCGACTATGGATACCATGAACGGCGGATCTCCGATCAATGCAGGTGAGAATGTCCCGCCAGGCCATGTAGCGATAGGTTGGAGGATGATTTCGTTGTTGGTGATGTTGTCACTTTCCGGGTTAAAGGATTCCGGCATGTCATGGATGATCCCATTGTTCGTGAGTTGTCCAGATATAGCATGCATACCGCCTTCATAGAGTGAAGTCAACAGGCCAATGTTGGTCAGTAAACCTCCTGCGTTGAGATTGATTTTATTTTCTGTGGTGACTTCCCCGCAGAGATTGATATTCAATGAACCTCCATTACTGATGTGCAGGCCGGCATTGGCGCCCATGATGTTGATCCGGGCCTTAGTGTCAAATGCACCGGAGGTCTGGATACCATTCCCGTTGATGCCCGGACCTATCTCAATGATCGATGTATTGGCAAAGTTTCCTGTATTGTTGATCCCGTGCTCGGTGGTATTGGATATTTCGATCCTTGAACCCTCCATTGATGTCATGTTGCCATTGTTGACTATGCCGGATAGCCCTGTATTGGCGATGATCCAGAGCAAACTATCGCATATATAGCTTGTGCCAGAGCTGATCATGCCATTTTTAGCAATGCCATTGGTAAATTGCATCACACCATCAAAAGTGGCCATGCCATCATTCCTGAAAGCAGCATCAGCTACATTGCTGATATTGATCATAGATGTTCCAAAGCTGGTGAATAGTCCTGTGGCTTCATTACGTATGCCATAATTGGAAGTCCCATTGATGACGAGATCGCCATATACATTTACAATACCTGAATTGGCCAGGGCATTGCCCGTCACTCCATTCCATGTAAAGGTTGCGCCATGTTCGATGGTCAATTGTCCAGGCGAGTTCATGATGAT
Organism: Candidatus Opimibacter iunctus; assembly: GCA_016716665.1. Taxonomy (GTDB): domain Bacteria; phylum Bacteroidota; class Bacteroidia; order Chitinophagales; family Saprospiraceae; genus Opimibacter; species Opimibacter iunctus. Next base: position 70,612 of record JADJVH010000002.1, read on the forward strand.
GGTTGCAGTTGATATAGGGAATCTGACACCCTGGGGATTGGAGGGTATGATGATCTGGTCATTTCCATTGGGTACGCTCTCGATATAAGCCCAGTTGTTAGCAACACCTATTGCTGTGCTTGTACAACCAGTCCACACACCATAATTGGAGGTGGTAGTGACATGCCCTGTGTTTGTACCGATGGTAAATGTTCCGCCTCCAAGGTTAAAGACTACACCATTGTTTTCGGAGATGGTTGAGTTTTCAGCAGAGGATTCAAAGATGGTGCCATCGTTGATCAGGTGATCACAGTTGATGCGGTTGGTGCTGGTATGCATGTTAGCGCAAGGCATATTGAATACTTCTCCTCCGGAGTTGCTATTGATAAATGCAGCTCCGAGTGCATTATTTGCCCTGATGGTGCCTTCATTGGTCACGGTGCCACCCACATTGTTGATGCCCCTGAATCCTATACCTGATCCGAAGATTATTTCACCTGCAGGTTGGATGGTCAGGGTTGCTCCTGAAGTGTTACGGATAGCGGATTCATTGATCTGTGTCGCGATACTGAGGTCACCGATGACATTGAGTGTGCCATTGTTTACGATACCATCGCCTTCAGCTCCGGAGCCTCCTGTGTCTGTGATATTGATTGTGCCCTGCCCGAAAACCAGGATGGACCCATCGTTGATGATCCCATCGGTATTTTGATTAGGATCTATATTGAGTGTCCCTAGCACCCAAAGTGTTGCGCCCGGATCGGTGATGGAGATGCTACCACAATTGGCGATAACATTAAGGTTGATACTGACGCGGTCACCATTTCCTGGGATCAATACGTCTTGTGATGGAAATGGGACGACACCCAGGTCCCAGTTGGAGGCGACGTTCCAATTACCAACGCCTCCGATCCAGGTATTGAGGCTTTGAGCCTGGAGACAGAGTGAAAAGGAAAGACTGAGGGCTAATGCGTAGAGAGATTTCATGGAGCAGTTTGATTTTATGTAAAGCAAAACTCCGTTGATTTCAAAAGGGCCGTTTCACCTAAAAGGATGAATTTGGCCGATAAAGCCAGAGTTTTGGGCACAGACAACACCTAACGATGGTTTCCTGAAACTGTTGGGTTTGTCTATTCAAGATTGGTTATGCAAAAGGGGGCGGCGGCTGATATAGGCCGGAAATACATTATGCGTTTTTATAATATATGTTGAAATGGTTACTTTTACCGGATTAACAGGAAAAGCAACCCATGAGTCAGTCACAGGCATTTGAAGTTATCGGCGGCCGCACCCTCTCAGGTGATCTCCATCCCCAGGGCGCAAAGAATGAAGCCTTACAGATCGTAAGCGCCGTATTGCTCACCAGTGAGCCGGTCGAAATCAGCAATATCCCGGACATCATCGACATCCGGATGCTGATCGATTTACTCAAGGGGCTTGGGGTCAAGGTAGAGCAACTCGGCAAGGGGCACTACCGCTTCCAGGCAGATGATATCGATCTTGATCATTTCGAGTCCGAAAAATTCCAGGCCAATAGCAGGAGGATTCGCGGGAGCGTGATGTTGATCGGCCCTTTGCTCGCTCGGTTTCGCAAGGCATTTCTTCCAAAGCCGGGAGGTGATAAGATTGGCAGGCGTCGACTGGATACACACTTCCATGGATTTGAAAATCTCAACGCGCGGTTTGTCTATGACGAACAAGCCGATCAATACTACGTAGAAGCTCCTGATGGATTGAAAGGCGCGTATGTGCTCATGGATGAAATCTCTGTGACCGGTACGGCCAATATCCTGATGGCTGCGGTGCTTGCTGAGGGCACTACCACGATATACAATGCAGCCTGTGAACCATACTTACAGCAGCTATGCAGATTGCTCATTGCGATGGGCGCAAAGATCGAAGGCTGCGGGTCCAATCTGCTCATCATCCATGGCGTCACCAAACTGGGAGGTGCCTCACATCGCATCCTGCCTGACATGATCGAGATCGGTTCGTTTATCGGCCTCGCAGCGATGACGCAGTCCAACATCCGCATCAAGAATTGCCAGGTTGGTGAGCTCGGGATCATACCTCGTGTCTTCAGGCAACTGGGTATCACGATCAATGTTGAAAACGATGACCTCGTGATCCCTGCACAGGATATCTACGAGATCCAATCCTTTATTGATGGTTCTATCCTCACCATCTATGATGCACCTTGGCCGGGCTTTACACCTGACCTCATGAGTATCGTGCTGGTGGTTGCTATACAAGCCAGGGGAAGTGTCCTCATCCACCAGAAGATGTTTGAGAGCCGGCTTTTCTTTGTCGACAAGCTCATCGACATGGGTGCTCAGATCATCCTCTGTGATCCACACCGGGCTACCGTCATCGGCCTCGAGCGAAAGAATCAATTGCGTGGTATTGAGATGAGTTCGCCTGACATCCGTGCCGGTGTTGCATTGCTTATAGCTGCATTATCTGCACAAGGGAAATCATTGATCCACAATATCAACCAGATCGATCGCGGGTATCAGGATATTGATACACGATTACAGGCGATCGGGGCGGAGATCCGGAGGATAGATGTTTAAAAATATTATGTAGGTCCAAAGCATGCCTTGGACCTACATTATATTTTTAAACCTTTCGGTCGATGACATATCCAATCAAATCCTTCATCGACGTAGTTGCATCAGACGCAGGGATCTCATCGACCATCGCCAGGGCTTTCTGGACATACTCTTCCATCACTTTCTCCGCATAGCGGATACCACCGCTCTGGTGCACTTGCCTGATCAACTCGCGTACTTTGGTTTTGTCCTTGTTGTATTTTTCAACCGTGCGGATCAGTTCTTTTCTTTTTGAACTATCTACATTTTGCAGTGTGTAGATCAGCGGGAGCGTCATTTTCTTTTCTGCGATATCTATGGCTCTTGGCTTCCCAACATCCGCATCGCCATAGTCAAAGAGATCATCCTTGATCTGGAAGGCGATTCCGATGGTCTCACCAAATCTGTAGAACCGCTCTATCATCTCCTTGTCATCCGTCACCGATGCAGCGCCTGCTGCGCATGAGGCTGCAATCAGTGAAGCTGTTTTCTTGCCGATGATATCAAAGTACACTTCCTCTGTGATGTCAAGTCTTCTGGCCTTTTCGATCTGCAATAGTTCACCCTCACTCATATCTCTTACAGCGCGAGACATAATCTGGAGGATATCATAAGCTCCATTGTCCAGTGCGACCAATAAGCCTCGTGATAGCAGATAATCCCCGACCAGCACCGCGATCTTGTTTTTCCACAGTGCATTGATGCTAAACATCCCTCTGCGCTCATGCGCATCATCCACCACATCATCATGTACAAGTGTGGCAGTGTGCAGCAATTCCACCAACGAAGCAGCTGTATAGGATTTTGGCGTGATCTCTCCACACATCCTCGCAGAGAGTAATACAAAGATCGGACGCATCTGCTTCCCCTTGCGATGCACGATGTAGTGCATGATCTTGTCCAGCAGCGCCACCCGGCTCCGTACGGAGTCCCTGAAGTGTTTTTCAAACTCCTCCAGCTCAGCGGAGATAGGTGCCTTGATGTCCTGGAGTTGTTTTTTCATTTGTTATCAATTTCGTCGCTGCCTACAGCTTTCTGTTTCGAACCTACGGCCCGAGAATTGTATTTCGTTTTCTTTTGCTACCGACCTTTAGCCCCGATGGGGCATTGTATCCGATGGCGCTATGATTTTACTCCTTGCCCCATGCCCCATGCTCCTTGCCTTGCTACCGACCTTTAGCCCCGATGGGGCATTGTATCCGATGGCGCTATGATTTTACTCCTTGCCCCATGCCCCATGCTCCTTGCCTTGCTACCGACCTTTAGCCCCGATGGGGCATTGTGTCCGATGGCGCTATGATTTTACTCCTTGCCCCATGCCCCATGCTCCTTGCCTTGCTACCGACCTTTAGCCTACTTCGACTGGTTCGACCTGCTTTCCCGCATCCATGTGCTACAACTCACCAACCGTCCGCTCAGCACATCGCCGATGGGCATTGATATATTTAAAAAGATCTCTGCCTTTAGCCTCTTCAGCCTCTTTCGCCTTTCCTCGCTCTGCTCTCTGCCCTATGCTCCATGCCCTCCCGCTATACGGCTAAGCAGCGTGCGGGATCTCCGCTGCGCTCCGACTTGCTCCCTTCATCCCTTGCTCCCTTCATCCCTTGCTCCCTGCTCCATGCCAAATAAAATCACCATCGCAATACTCAGGAAAAAAAACGTCCCGAGTTTGTCCGTCTCCACAGTATCATTGAGCGTGAGGATAAAGAGATTGCAACAGAACGAAATCAGCCCGGCCATCAGAAACTGCTTCTTGATACCAGGTGCCATACGATGGTAGGTCGACTCACCAAGCAACAATACGACCACGATCAGGACGATGAAGATGCCAAGTCCAATCAGCCCCTGCTCTACCGCAGTCATCAGGTAATAATTGTGCATACCCGAATGCTCAGGATTGTCGCTCACATAAGTAATAAAATGTCTGTCGACATATCCCTGGTACTCACTATAGAATGTCGAAGGCCCGAAACCTGCCCATGGCTTTTCCTTCACCATATAGTATCCCGCGACCCAACGATAAAAACGCTCTACCGTGGAGATGTCTTCCATGTTGTATGTCGCAGAGACCAGCTCGTCAAAACTCTTGTGTGTGATTGTCTTTTCGTAATCGGGTGCATAGCTGATGTAGCGATTGTCATATGCCAGATATCCCACGAGCAGGATACCGCAGGCGAGAGCCAATGGAATCGCTACACGCATCAGGCGGAGACGGATCACATAATAACTCCCTATGGACAGCGGCACACAAAGCCACGCAGCTCTTGTGTAGGAAAAATAAATACCGGTCAACATCAAGCCCAACGCAACAAGTAAGAACAGTTTGATCTTTTTATTATCAAACCACCCGCGCATAAACCATACATACCCCAGCAATATCCCAAGGCAACATGCATAGTCTACGTGATTGCGATAGATAGGAATGACGGCATTGTTGATCGTCGAAAAGGTAAACCCGTACTGGCTGTGCCGGGCGAGAATAATGATCACCGTAATGATCAATGGGATCACCACCACAAGTCCCCATGTCTTGAAATCCTTTTCATCCTTAAATAAGAGGAGAGGGATCAGGATAAAACAGACGAGATACCATGACTTGGCGAGGGTATACTTGATTGATATAAGTGGGATCTCTGAGATGACGGAGGTGAAGATGATCCAGAAAAAATGAACCACCAGCAGGATGAAGACCGGATGGAATACGAACCGAAAATCAATGTCCTTGTGATTGAGATACAGATACACCGGTAGTAGGAGGCACGAAAGCCACATGAGCAACTCAGGCGGAAAATCAGTGGACAGCCCACCAGGTAAATCTACCTCTATGGCAAAGGGAATCGTAAACCATATTGCCAGGTACACCAGCCTGAAATCCCTTATCCCCCAGGCCACAGCCACAAGTCCGGTAGGGACGGCCAGCAGCAGCCACTCATCGGTGAACAGGTATCCCACCAGGCATAGGAACAGCAGGCCCAGAAGACCGGCAACTAACAATCCACTCTGCCTGAGATGGGAAAATACTCGTCCTGCTATGGCTGACATCAGGCCAAAGATATAAGTTGAAAGCCAATAAGTCCTGCTAATGCAGGATCGTATCAGCCTTTTATGACTTAGAAGAACCCATGAAATTATCGCCTTAATATACTTCCGGAGGAAGGGTATAGGCCGCTGGATGGAGTTCTCTCCGCCAGCTGAGTAAATTCCTGATTAATTACTTCAAGTTCGATTCCCTGCTTATGGAATCAGACTGATAGTCATCAGACGGCAGAAAACTCTATTTTTACGCCATTCAACCAATCTGTGGGCCGTGCTCGAATTCTTCAAAAAGAATCATCTGTTTAATAGTCTGCTACTATTGCCCTACGCATTGGTCCTCAGGAGCGTGGTCATCCTTTTCCCTGAAGCCCGCATCAATGGCGAAGTCTTTGGCAGTTGGGGCGGCGAATTTATCCGGTTTACACATTCCTGGGGTGCAGGTGAGTTTTTCCTTTCTACTTTCCTCGTCTTTATCCAGGCCGCCATGATCAATCGCCTGTTTATCAGGCAGAGTATGATCGGAGAGATCAATCTCTTTCCAGGATTATGCTATGTCCTGCTGACCTCACTCCACCCCTCATTTATAGGTATTTCTTCCCTGTTGCTGGCCACGACGACCATGCTTATTGGCTTCGGCTATCTCTTTGATGCCCTCAAGAAGGACAAGCAGGAAGAGATCCGCTTTATGGCCGGATGGTGGTTGGCCGTTTCCGGGCTGCTCTATTCTCCATTCTTCATCCTCCTCCTCTTTGGCCTTATCGCCATGAGCATGCTCAAGACCCTCAAGGTCAAGGATATCTTCCAATTCCTGACAGGATATCTCAGTCCCTTCCTGATCGGCTGGATGTTTCGTGTAGTGCTCACTGAAGATCTCAACCCAATAGTGCTGGCGATGTTTGCCGACTTTGGATTGCCGGAGATTGTCCCGATCTATAATGTGGCAGACATTATCACCCTTTCTATCATGGGTTTAGCGCTGCTCATCAGCATCTTAGGCTACTCCCAGATCATTGCCCGCAAGAATATCCATGCGCAGAAGAAAATCGATACCATGTACGCCCTGGTCTTTTTTACCATCCCCATGGCCTTGTTTCTTCCAAAGATATCAGTCCAGTACCTGATGGTCCTCGCCGTACCATTCTCACTGTTTATGGCCATACTGCTTCGTGGTATCCGGCATCCGGCGATTGCCGAGTCCCTGCATTTCCTGCTTTTTGTAGCGGCCCTGGTGACCCAGTTTCTCTACCTGGTTTAAGATTTTTCATCCGTATATGATAGCAGGCCGATCCTGCGTTTTCTGTGATATATGAGGAGAATTAATACACCTTTCTGTTATATGTCCCTATCCTGATATGAGCCAGATGACCTGGACATATATCGGGGATGATGGAGATCAACATAAGATAGGCCTCTTCCATGGGGACAATACAGGACACCTGCTGATCTATTGTGATGCACGGATCGTCGTGATCGATTTCAATGTACTCACGTCCAGGAACTATTCCTTTTTTATCGATGACGAGCTCTGCGACCTTGAGGTAGAGGAAAAAGATGGAAAATTCAGCTACGGATTTAAGGTGGACGAGGTCACAGATACCCCCCGAAACCGGGGCAGGGCCAAAATGGTCAGGGAGGAGGTCCGCCAGACCCTGGTCGTCGGTTTGATCTTTCTCCTCATCATTCTCCTTATTGTCTGGCTGGTATTTCGTTTTAATAGCTAATTTTGCCGCCCCCATGGTAGAACGATTAGATACCCACATAGAATCCCTCATTTTCGTGGCCCAGCAGCCCGTCAAGCGGGAAGACATCAAATACAACCTCGAGAATGCCCTCCAGGTCACGATTGATGAAGCGAGCGTTGATGATGCCCTGCACCGTCTCCAGGAGAAGTATTGGGATGACAATTTTGCCATCGAGATCGTCGAGGTGGCTGAAGGCTTCCAGTTTGTCACCAAAGGCGCATACCACCATATCGCCGGCTCCTACCTCAAGCAACTGACCAAGAGGCGCTTATCAAAAGTTGCACTTGAGACTTTGGCCATTATCGCCTACAAGCAGCCGGTTTCCCGCGCCGAACTCGAACAAATCAGGGGTGTCAATTCTGACTATGCCATCGACAAGCTCCTCGAAAAGGAAATGATCGAAATCGCCGGCCGCTCCTCAGGCCCCGGCAAGCCATTGCTTTACAAGACCAGCGGTAAGTTTATGGACTACTTCGGGCTCAGATCCATCGAAGACCTACCTCAACTTAAAGAATTCCAGGTCCCGGTCGAAGAGATCGGTGAACCTTCTGCCCTGGAAGAGGTTGTATCCTTTGAACTACCCGTACAGGAAAATGATGGCCACGCCCAATTATTGCCAGCCGACGAATCAGAATAATACCACGCCATGAGTGATGCCCTCGTCAACAGAGTGGCCTCCAGCGGCCTGATCACCCTCAAACCTGAGGAATGGGCACCCACCCAATCTCCGATGGAGTTTGATCTCAAGGATTACCTCTTCATGTCGCTCATCCTCAAAGAGCAGGATTTCAGGGATAGCATGAAAACCCATGATTGGTCCCAATACGAGAATAAGGTTCTATGTGTCTATTGCTCGACCGATGCGATCATCCCGAGCTGGGGCTATATGCTCGTAGCGACGATGGCTGCACCCCTTGCAAAAGAAGTTTTCTTTGGCACCCCGGATCAATGGATCAGCAGGCAATTGATGCTTCATATAGAACATCTTGACCTGGCACCATTTGTTGACCAGCGTGTGATCATCAAGGGATGCAGTGACCATGTGGCCATCGGACCTGAGATCTATGTAGCCCTCACGAGCAAGCTTGTACCTGTGGTCAAGTCATTGATGTTTGGTGAGCCTTGCTCTACCGTACCTGTCTATAAACGTCCAAAAGGAGCCTGATAATTCAGTACCTTCAACCTGTGTACACAGCAGCATCTATTGCATCACTCTTTCCGGATGGAACTCACATCCTGCCGGATCCCTCCGCGCCTGTAAGGCATGTATGTATCGATAGCCGCAAGGCAGCATGGCAACCCAATGCGATCTTTCTCGCGTTGCAGGGTGCGCGTGCTGATGGCCATCGATATATCCAGGATGCGTGGAACCAGGGTGTGAAAAACTTCCTGGTACAGGAAAATATTGATCTGTCCCATCTGCCTGAGGCAAACTATATCAGGGTGCCTAATGTGCTGGAAGCATTTCATACACTAGCCGCTCATCATCGAAATAATTATACCGGCAAAGTCATCGCTATCATCGGAAGCAATGGCAAGACATGGGTCAAGGAATGGCTCTATATGCTGATGTACCGCGACTTGTCAGTGTACCGCAGTCCAGGTAGCTACAACAGCCAGGTGGGAGTACCGCTGTCGGTATGGAATATACCGTTGGAAACATCGTATGCCATTATCGAAGCAGGCATCTCCAATCCCGGAGAAATGACTAAGCTCCAGAAAATCATCAGGCCGGATATAGTAGTGTTCACGCACTTTGGTGATGCGCATGATGAGGGATTTGCAGGTGATGTGCATCTCAAGCTCCGGGAAAAATTGATCATGTGTAGTGAGGCAGCTTCGATAGTCTTTCCGCATGATCAGCCTTTGGTCTATGATACCATCAGAGATTTATTTCCGGATAAATTTCAATTTACCTTCAGCATGCAAGGTGCAGGATTGGTCAATGGAGCTGCACAAAAACAAGGGGATGCTTCGCAGGTCGATGTGACGATTGAGGAAAAGTATTTTACTTACCATATTCCATTTACTGGCGTGGTGCCTGTGTCTAACAGCCTGGTGTGCCTCACCACATTTGTTGCGCTTGGCATTCCTATAGAGAGCAGATTAAAAGCCTTTGAAGACCTGCAGCCTATTGATATGCGGCTCAAGGCTGAGGATGGTATACAAGGATGTGTGCTGATCAATGATAGCTATAGTCTCGACCTTGATTCGCTGCAGTATGCTTTGGAAAGCCTGGATATTGCCGGGCAGACGCAACAAAAGACATTGGTCCTTTCCGACCATGCGTATGGTAGACCGGGCATCTATAAAGATCTCGCGAGGATGATATCTGGGGCTGGAGTAGACAAGTTGATCTGTATTGGAAAAGAAGTCAGTGTATTGACTCAAATGCTGCCACCTGAGATCAAAACTTTTGCCTACCAGGATGTCGATGAGATGTTTCGCATGGGAGCCATTGCGGATTTTAACAATGAAGTAGTGTTGCTCAAGGGAGCGAGGCGATTTGGATTTGAACGCATCGCCAGACGATTGCGATTGAGGTCGCATAGTGCAGTGCTGCATGTAGATTTTGGAGCGCTCGATAACAATCTCAGATACTTCTATAAACGAATCAAGCCTGGCGTCAAAAAGATCGCAGTAGTCAAAGCCAATGCTTACGGTGCAGGGAGCATGGAAGTATGCCGCTTCCTGTCATGGCAACATATCGATATGCTCGCTGTAGCGGTGATCGATGAAGGGATAGAATTGCGTGATGCCGGATTGTCGATGCCTATCATGGTACTCAATCCGGATCCGGAAGGCATGGACCTCATCCTCCATCACAATCTCGAACCAGAGATATACAATGCGCATATCCTGCGCAAGCTACTCACCCAGTGCATCTACAATCAGGATCCTGCGGTGATCCATATCAAGATTGATTCCGGCACACACAGATTGGGCTTCGGGCCTCATGATATCGATGAGCTTGTATCAATTCTTCGTGATCAGCCATGGATCAAGGTGGGGACTGTATTCACTCATCTTTCGGGTAGTGATGAAAAGAAGTTTGATGATTTCACCCACGAGCAGGTAAGCCGCTTTGATGCGATGTACAAAGACCTGGTGTATGGATTGGGATATGCCCCACCTCGTCACGTGTTGAGTACCTCAGGCATCCTGCGCTTTCCGGAGTATCAGTTTGAATATGTTCGCATGGGCATCGGCTTGTATGGTGTCGGATTGCCCGAGCATCCTGAACTGACACCGGTGCATGCGCTCAAGGCGCGCATCCTTCATATCCAGCAGATAGAACCTGGAGAGTCTGTCAGTTACTCACGAAGTTTCATCACCGATATCCCACGCAGCATCGCCACTGTCAATCTTGGTTATGCAGATGGTTTGCCACGTGTTGCAGGAAATGTTGGTTGTTCCTTTTTACTGCACGGCCAGCAGGCTCCGATCATTGGAAGAGTGTGTATGGATATGACCATGATCGATATCACCAACATCCCCGAGACTGCCATCGGTGATGAGGTGACTGTATTTGACAAAACTCAATCTGTTGAAGTTTTGGCACAGAAATGCGGTACGATCACCTATGAGATCATGACCAATCTCAATCCGCGGATCCGGAAGGTTTACGAACACGGATGATAAAAAGAAGCACAGACAGGTCGCGACCTGTCCGTACTTCTTATAGCCCGCTCGTTTAAGTCTCAGACTTAAATGCCATATATTCTCGTCTCCAGACGAGCGTGACAGCATCAGGTAGATCAAGCTATTTATATGCAGCGAGGACGCTGCTGTGCATGATCATTGCATAGTGCGTGATTTTTTTACTCCTGCAGCTCGCAGCAGCATGCTACGAACAACATTTGTTTTTTTATCCACACACACTCACACACACTCACACACCCTATGCCCTATGCCCTATGCCCTATGCCCTATGCCCTATGCCCTATGCCCTATGCTCTACGCCTTCAGCCCCTTCAGCCTTTTTCGCCTCTTGAGCCAAACCTTTGGCTTTGCCAAAGGGGAATGTTAACCATTTGTTACAGCGCCGTTTATACGTCTTTTTTGTAGTAAAATCGCAGCGCCTAAGGCTCCTTAGCCTGATAATGGCTATTTTTGCGCCCTTAAATACAAACGTCAATCCACTTCCTTATGAGATTTTCCTTGATTTTAACCTTGATTGCTTTTCTCTGGACCGGCCTGATCCAGGCACAGACTCCTGATCCTGTTCTCTTTACCATCGACGGTCAGCCTACCCCGGCATCAGAGTTCTCTTACATATATGCCAAGAACAACCGTGACGATGCCGACTTCTCCGAAGCCAGCCTCCGCGATTACCTGGACCTCTATACCAAGTTTAAACTCAAGGTGCGCGAAGCCTACGCCATGGGCCTCGACACCGTATCTACCCTCCAGACCGAACTGGCCGGATACCGCAAGCAACTCGCTGACAGCTACCTCACCGACAAGGAAATCACAGACCGCCTTGTAGATGAAGCTTACAAGCGTATGCAGGAAGATGTCCAGGTAGCCCACATCCTCATCAAGACTAATCCAAACGTAGCCACGGACACATTGGCGGCTTACGGAAAGATCCAGGCCATCTACAAAAGACTCCAGGCCGGCGAAGCATGGGATGAAGTGGCCCGCAAATCATCAGAAGACAATGCGACCAAAGATGCAGGTGGTAACCTCGGCTATATCACCGCCTTGTTGCCCAATGGCTTCTATGCTTTCGAAAATGCCGCATACGAAACTCCGGTCGGACAATATGCTGCACCAGTGCATACTACTCTTGGATACCATATCGTGAAGGTCCTCAACAAGCGTCCGGCACGCGGCGAACTCGATATCGCCCACATCCTCCTCAGGGTAAAAGCGGATGGCAGCGATGACAAGGCAGTCAAGGTTAGAATTGATGACCTGTATGCTCAGCTCAAAGCAGGTGGCCGATTTGAAGAACTGGCCAAGAAATCATCTGAAGACAAGACCACTGCCGAAAGAGGTGGCGCCATCGGACCTATCGTCATCAATCAATATGAAAAAGCTTTTGAAGATGCTGTATACGCCCTCGCCAATGACGGAGACTACACAGCACCTGTTCGCACCCGCCTCGGATGGCACATCATCAAGAGAGTGCGCAAGCGCCCTATGATGACTATGGATCAGGCCAAGCGTAAGATCGAAACACAGATCAGCCGCGATGAGCGTATCTCCGCTGCCCGTCAGACTATGGTCAACCGCATCAAGAAGGAAGCCGGATATACAATTGATGAAAATGTTTATAATCAGTTTGTCAGCATGGCTGGTGAAGACCTCCAGACCTACCGCTGGCAAGTGCCTAATGTACCCCCAGCAACTCTGATCACCCTCGGTGGAGATAGCTACAGCAATATTGATTTTGGAAATTATATCCGCAACAATGCACGTACCCGTATGGGTATGGCCAAAGGCACTGCTAACAAGGAGATACTGGATAAAGTACTGGCGGATTTCGTCAACGAAAAGGCACTCTTCTACGAAGAGAAAAACCTCTCCGCGAAATATCCTGAATTTAAATCCCTGATGCGCGAATATGAAGAAGGTATCCTTCTCTTTGAAGCCACAAAGGTCAATGTATGGGACAAAGCAAGTAAAGACACCGTAGGCCTCGAAGCCTTCCATGCCGCACATGTCAATGACTATATGTGGGATGAAAGGCTTGAGATCGCAACAGTGACCCTTGACTCTGCTTCCCTGAGCCAACTGCCTACCATCAAGAAATGGGCAGCTAAAAAACCAATCGATGTCGTTGCAGCAAAAGCCGCAAAGAAAAAGATTGGGATGACCGTGACCCGGAAGATTTATCAGAAGGAAGATCCACTGCCAGCCGGCATTACCTGGGCTGCCGGACAGAAAGCAGACCTCCCGGATAACACAGGATTTATCAGTGTTGAAAAAGTGATACCACCGACACCAAAGACTCTTGATGAAGCAAGGGGGTATATCATCGCAGACTATCAGGATCAACTCGAAAAAGACTGGATCGCTTCCTTACAGGCCAAATATCCGGTCAAGGTCAATGATGCCGTGCTGATGAGCCTGGTGAAAAAATAGGCAGTTGTCGCTGCACCGGATGAAAGGCCTCTTTTATACAGGCGTATGGTTGATTGTCCTCGGGACACTGACCTCGTCGTGTAAGAAAGCCATCATCATCGGTGATGACAAGCCCGAACCCATACTCCTGGCCCAGGTCTTTGATTACAAATTATACTTTGATGACATCAAAGACCTGATCCAGGGATATGCCAATGCAGAGGACAGTGTACAACAAGTCAGGAGCCTGACAGATCACTGGGTCCGCGACAGGCTACTCCTGGTAGAGGCAGAGAAGAATTTTCCCAAGGAAGCTAACATGAACAAGCTGCTGGAAGATTACCGGCAGTCGCTGCTGAGGCATTTTTTCGAGCAACGCACCCTTGAGGAAAGACTTGATACCGTTATCACGGAAACCGATCTGCTCAATTATTACGAAGCCAATAAAGACCAGCACCGGCTGGAATCAGCGATCCTGAGGTGCTATTATTTCAAAATCAAAAAACCACTGGCCAGGGCCGACAAGATCCTGCAATGGTGGAAGACTTTTCCGCAGCAGCACAGGCAGGATGTATTGACCTATGCAGACAAGCATGCCAAGACCAACTGGCCGGATTCCACCCAGTGGCATGAAATGCAGATGGTGGTCCAACTTTTCCCTGAGGGTACACTATCCCCGGCCACTATACGTTCTAATCGTGGGATCGTCCGCGAAGACAGGGATTTTATCTACCTTCTCTACCCGTTGGAGGTCTACCAGGCCCAGGATATTGCTCCGCTGGACCGTATCCGGGAACAGGCCGCCAGATATATCCTGCATCAGCGCGAACTTGAATTGCTGGAAAGGATTGGAAAGGAAATTTACGACCGCGACATCAAGGATGAGCGGGTCAAAATATATACGAAATGATTAAGTTGAATTATATACTGCTGGCTACACTCCTGGTCTGCCTGGTTTCAGCCACGGTGACATCCCAGGACACAATTATACTGGACAAGATTATCGCCAAGGTCGGGGGAGAGGTCATCTTCCACTCCGATGTCGAGGAGCAGATGGCCATGATGCGTGAGCGCAAAGGCAATCCCGGCAAAACCGAGCAGTGCGTCATCCTCGAAAGCCTCATGGCCAAGGCCATGCTGGTGCATTATGCCAAGATCGATAGTGTCGAGGTGACGGATGATGAGGTAGAATCTGAAATCGATGCCCGTATGAACCAGATCCTGGCCTATATGAACAACGACCGGAAGATGTTCCAGGAAGTGTATGGGCAGACCGTCAGTGAAATGCGCGAACAGGTCAAGGAAGATATGAGCCGTAAATTACTCGGGGACAAGATGCAGTCAGAGATCATGAAGAGTGTGGAGGTGACGCCATCAGAGGTTATAGAATTCTTTAACAGGATACCAAAGGACAGCCTTCCTTATTTCAATGCTGAGGTAGAGCTTGCCGAGATCGTGATGTATCCAAAGATCAACGATGAGGAGCGTCAAAAGGCACTTGACAAGATCAACATGATCAAGGAGCAACTCAAGGGTGGCGCTGACTTTGCAGACCTGGCAAGGAAATATTCTGATGATGGCAGTGCAAGGGAAGGAGGCGATCTCGGGTGGACGACCCGTGGAAGTTTCGTGCCGGAGTTTGAAGCCACTGCATTTCAACTAGAGGTATTACAGACATCAGAGGTCATAGAGACGGAGTTTGGGTATCATATCATCCAGCTCCTCGAGCGCAGGGGTAATTCCATTCACACCCGTCACATCCTTGTCAGGCCACGTATCACAGATGCCGACCTCCAGAAGACAAAGGATTTGCTCGACTCAGTAAGAAACCTCGTGGTATGGGATTCTATAGCCTTTCCGGATGCTGTGCACAAGTATGGTGACAAGCGTGCGCAGAGCTATACTAACAATGGCCGCATGATCAATCCTAAAAACAACAACACCTTTTTTGAAACAGCAGATGTAGACAGTGAGATATTCTTCAGCATCGACACTCTCGATCAGTGGGAGATCAGCCCGCCAATTGAATACCGGACACCACTTGGTGATTATTCATACAAGATCGTTCAGTTGCAAGGACGTACCCCTCCGCACCAGGCGAGCTTGAAACAGGACTACAGTCGCATCCAGGATGCTGCCCGAGAAAGTAAGCGCAACCAGGTCTTCAGTGAATGGATCGACAAGCACATCCCTAATACCTATATCATGCTGGATCCGCAGTACCGCGAGTGTCCCAATATCGATAAGTGGCAGGCGCAGTGGATGATTAATAAGTGAAGAATGAAAAATGAAGAATGAAAAGTGGGTATAGTGATTACCCGCTATTTGAAGTTTGCAACTTCAAATCAATATCAACATCATTGTCTATTGAAGAATCATGTATAGGCAGTCTGTGACTGCCAGGTAACATTCCATTTGCTTTAGGCCTCTTTAGCCCAGGTTGCTGAGCTGTAGCATGGGGATGCGAGTAAGCAGGTCGAATCATCAGCCTCTTTAGCCCCTTCAGCCTCTTTAGCCTCTTTAGCCCCTTTAGCCTCTTTAGCCATTCCGCCTCTTCCGCCCCTTTTGGTCTAGTATGCAAATACCTTCACGACCTGCTCACTGTCATCATCGCCAATTACTTTGAGTAGGTAAATTCCAGACGCCAATGGCTTGCATGTAACGGATTGCCTTCCGGCTGGATATTCCTTTTTATTGATGGAGGTCAGTTCAATTCCATTGAGATCAAAAAGAGAAATGGAAAGATTCTGATCGTATGTAGAAGAAAATGAAAGCATCCCTGTGGAAGAAAGATAGACATCACTGATCAGTTGAGCACGAGTAGATTCGGGTGTATCTGTTGCGGATGGATCAAGAAAGATGGACAATCCTGAATTGCAATCATCAGTGATGACGATTTCGGATAATGTAAAGCTACCGCCGCCCTCATCGACTATAAATTCAAAGTACTCTTCAGACTCCTCGAAGCATAGTGGAGTGCTTTCGGTGTCAAGCAACTCAAAGACAAGTTGGAAGACCACTGTTGGGTCCGGATAATTATTTGGGGTCAGGTCATTGTCCAGCCACACTGAACGCAATTCTCCTGGTGTCGGCTCAAAGAAGCTGCCTGTGCTGATGTAGTTGAGTACAGCATTGCGTACCTCCTTATACTTTATCCGCGCACCATCATAGTGCATACTGAACTGCCATCCGATCACCCCTTCAAAATCATCCACCGTGAAGTTGTAAACCTTCTCTGTTGCAGTTGTCTCTGCCAGCTCGACATTCAGCTTGAGTACTGACTGTGCCTGCAATGTTGCCGCCAGGATAAAAGATGCCAGAAGAAAATAATATCTCATGATTTCCGGAATTAAAAGGTGATTAAAGACTGCAAAGTTAAGGGTTTCAACCCATCAGATGCAAGTGAATACTTGCCGCCTGTATCGGCAAGATCAAACCGCTATCGGCAAGATCAAACCGCTATTTGAAGTTTTTAACTTCAAATCCATTTCAACATCATCGTCTAGTGAAGAATCATGTAAAGGCAGTCTGCGACTGCCATGCAACAATCCACTTGCGTTCGGCCTCTTCAGCCCCCTTCCCCCTTTGCTCCTTTGCTCCTTTGCTCCCTTCCCCCTTTGCTCCTTTGCTCCCTTACTCCTTTGCTCCCTTACTCCCTTGCTCCCTAAAGATGATTTACATTTACAGCGTAAATGAAATCATCCACCTCCATCATCCTCATCGCCATCGTCTGGTTTTTCCTGGGCTTCTCCTACTATCCGAAATGGGAAAAACCCTGGTCCGAAGCTGCCATCAGCTGGGATGTAAGCGGCTATTACCATTACCTGCCGGCCATCTTTATCTATCATGATATACGGCAGCAAATCTGGATGAATGAGATCAACCAAAAGTATCTCCCATCCCCCGCACAGGACCAGGCATTCGGACATCAAAACTCCGGCAACAAGGTCAACAAATACGCCATAGGACAAGCTGTTCTTTTTTCTCCTTTCTTCCTTGTGGCACATGGATATGCGAAGTTGACAGGGTCATATCCCGCTGATGGATATAGCCTGCCATATCAGTTCGCTATCTGGTTTGGCAGCTTGCTATTCTCTATCCTCGGGCTCGTACTGCTCAGGCGGATATTGCTCCGGTATTTTGATGATGAAGTGGTCAAGTTGACTCTCTTCGGATTGGCTATCGGGACACACTGGATGGAGTATGCATCTATCACCAATGGCATGAATCACACCTGGCTCTTCACCCTGCTGTGTGTATTGATCCTATCTACCATGCGGTTTTATAAAACAGCAGACTGGACCTCAGTAGTAGGTATAGGTGCATCCCTTGGACTCGCAGTGTTGACACGGCCCACAGAAATTGTATGGGTATTGATCCCATTGCTGTGGGGTGTGACGACAGTAAAGGATCGGAAGACTTATATCCTGAGCCATTGGAGAAAAGCAGCAGTGGCAATCATCATCAGCGGAGGGATCATCTTTATCCAACTCGCCTATTGGAAATACGCTGCCGGTGAATGGATTGTCTATAGTTACGGTGACCAGGGCTTCAACTGGTTACACCCGAAGATCTGGCGCGGACTCATGGGCGTCAATATCGGCTGGTGGATTTACACACCATTGATGCTCCTGGCTATGTTGGGATGGTATGGGGTTTATAAAAAACACAACACTATTTTTTGGCCAGCTTTTCTCACCACGATGCTTGCGATTTATATCACGCTTAGCTGGGCACATTTTGAAGGCGGAGGCGGATTAGGTCAGCGCAACCTGATCCAGATATACCCTTTAATGGCTTTCCCA
Source organism: Candidatus Opimibacter iunctus (assembly GCA_016716665.1). GTDB lineage: Bacteria > Bacteroidota > Bacteroidia > Chitinophagales > Saprospiraceae > Opimibacter > Opimibacter iunctus. The sequence goes on from JADJVH010000002.1 coordinate 88,837, forward strand.
TTGGCTGCCTTGATCGGATGGTTTTATCAAACCAGGGTAGGGCGGTGGAGCATCATAGTCATTATCGCATTCAACATCTATTACACCGGATGGTGGATCAACCAGGCGCACAAAGGCGGCTTCTTCCAGGCAGGACAGATGACAACACCTTATTTCTATAATGTAGTGTTGCGCTCCAATCCTGACCCTGATCTATTTAAATTACTCGATACGAAAGAGTATTTTCAAGGGGCGCCACAAGACCTCAGGCCTATCTATCAGATTGACTTCGAACAAGACACTCTGTTTTGCTCGACCGACTGGCCGGCAGGAGGCAAAGCGACATGCCTCAACGCAGAGGTTCAATCCTTTGGCCCTGTCAACCTCCCTGTGTCAGCAGATTGCGCCCAGTGGATCAGGCTCGAAGCTGACTTCCTCATCCGGACACATGAATGGGATGTATGGAAGTATGCCCAATGGATCGTCCAATTCTACCAGGGTGACCAGGCCATCAAGACCAATCTGATCCGCGTACAACGATTGATACCTGTTGATCAGGTAGCTACCCATCTGTATTTTGACGTAAAAGTCCCTTCAGGCCCTTATGACCGATGCACGATGTCTATCTGGAACGGAGGCTCCACCCAATCATTGCTGATGGACAACCTGAAGGTGAGCTGCTTTAAAGATCGATGATCTTGTGATCGGGTGATGTTGCGATCAGTGGCTTTGATGAAGTACGGTGGATTGCTGAGGTGAGGCAGGGCTTAATTTATCTCTGGCAACACAATGGAACCTAAAACTTAAAAGTGGGGTGAAGACTTCCTGGTTCTTTTTTCCGTGTTCGGAATTCCTTGTTCTCTTACTTTTTTCCGGTAAAAAAGAATAAAAAAAAGACCGATCCTAACCCCCCTGTTTGGACCGGTCTTAATGAGAAAATCGACATTTGATCATCTCTATTGACATTAGGTATAGCATATTCAATGCCAAACTTTCATCCGGATGGCGTGCCAATCCGTCAATTTGACAGAAAAAAGGGCATGGCACGCCTTTTGACAGGCACGGGTAGATATATTAAGTATTAAAAATCAAATAGTTATGGCCAAAGGTAATATCACGGTACAGACCGAAAATATTTTTCCAATCATCAAAAAATTCCTCTACTCAGACCATGAAATATTCCTGAGGGAGTTGATCTCCAATGCCATCGATGCTACTTCTAAGCTGGAAGCCATAGCCGGATCCGGTGAAATCGAAGGCGATCTGGGCGACCTGACCATCCATGTCAGTGTGGACAAAGCCGCAGGTACCATCACCATCAGCGACAAGGGCATAGGGATGACCGAAGCAGAGGTCAAGAAATACCTCAACCAACTCGCTCTCAGCAGCGCAGAAGAGTTTGTCAAAAAATACCAGGGCAAGACCAATATCATCGGCCACTTCGGTCTAGGATTCTACTCCGCCTTTATGGTAGCTGACAAGGTGGAAGTGATCACACGCACCTACAAGAAGACCCCGAAAGCTGTGCACTGGATATGTGACGGCAACCCTGAGTACGAAATGGAAGACCATGACCGCAAGGAACGCGGCACGGATATCATCCTCCACATCAGCGATGACAGCAAGGAGTTCCTGGATCACGACCGTATCGAAGGACTGCTCAAGAAGTATTGCAGCTTCCTCCCATTTCCGATACAGATGGGCATGAGGACGGATATCCGCTGGGAAGGAGAAGGGGAGGACCGCAAGAAAATAGAAGAGCAAGTCCCCAACATCATCAATGATACACATCCACTCTGGAAGAAGAAGCCCGGCAAACTGGCGGACAAGGATTACATCGATTTTTACAAGCAACTCTACCCGATGTCACCGGATCCGATGTTCTGGATTCATCTCAACATTGACTATCCGTTCAATCTGACTGGTGTCCTATACTTCCCAAAAATTGGTAATCAGTTTGACCAGCAAAAGAATAAGATCCATCTCTACAGCAACCAGGTCTATGTGACGGATGAGGTCAAGGAGATCGTACCGGAGTTTCTCACCTTGCTCCATGGCGTCATTGACAGCCCGGACATTCCGCTCAACGTATCCCGCAGTTACCTGCAGAGTGATACCAATGTGAAGAAGATCACTGGCTACATGACCAAGAAGGTAGCTGAGCGATTGGCCAAGCTCTTCAAGGATGATCGCGAAGGTTTTGAAAAGAAGTGGGATGATATCGGTGTCTTTGTAAAATATGGGATCATCACCGACGAGAAATTTGCAGAGAAGGCAATGGAATTTGTGTTGCTGAAAAACACCGAAGGCAAATACTTTACCGTACAGGAATACAAGGACAAGATCAAGGCTAACCAGACCGACAAATACGATCGCACAGTGGCTTTGTATACGCCTTCCCCTGAGTTGCACACTTCATACATCAAGCAAGCTACCGATATGGGTTATGATGTATTGCATCTGTATCACATCATCGACAATCACTTTATCCAGCAGTTGGAGTATAAGGGTGAGAACCTCACCTTTGTGCGCGTAGATTCAGATACCCCTGACCACCTGATCCAGAAAGAAGAGGTGAAAGAATCCGTGTTGAGTGAAAAGGAACAGGAAAAAGTAAAAGAACTCTTTGCCGCACTTCCCGGTGTCAATGCAGGTCAATTGATGCTTCGCCCGATGTCCCCAGAAGGACATCCGGTGATGATCACACGTCCTGAGTTTATGCGCCGTATGCAGGAGATGCAGGCTATGCAGGGTATGGAAGGAATGGATAAGATGGATGGACACTACCAGGTCATCGTCAATTCAAATCATCCCCTCATCGCTGACAAGCTGCTCAACATGCGCAGCCCGGAGAAGAAGGAGAAGTTTGCAGCCTATCTGCTTCGCTTAGCCAAGCTCAATCAAGGTATGCTCCGAGGCGAGGAGATGAATGCCTTCATCAATGACAGCATCGAATTCCTCTCCTAATGCACAAAAAAAATAGAGGCGGGTGTTCACCTGCCTCTATTTTTTTAAGTCCCCTTTAGGGGATTTAGGGGTAAAAACAATACCACCTGACACAAAACTTGCGGGCCGTTTTTCGCCTTCTTTTTTTAAAGAGGAGAGCTATTGGGTGTTATGCCGACCACATCAAATAAAAAGCCAGGTGGTAATTCAGAGGCCAAATATACTAAACATATGATAATTTATTATAAAAAAAACATATTTATAATGTTAATGTACCATATGGCCTCAGATATCCTTAACAAGCTGCTGATCAGCTATTTATTTAGTAAAAGGATCGGCAAAGCGTTCGTCATTCATGTAATTATCGTCTGTCAGGGAGTGCAGAAATGCTACGACGGAGGACACTTCACCTTCTGATAGCCCAAGTTTGATTGCATCTCCGGTATCCCAGCTCTTGAATACATTGTCCAGGTTAGGAGACTTCTTGATGTCATTATTGTAGTGATTGACGACCTCTTCGAGCGTTGCAAAGCGTCCGTCATGCATGTATGGGGCAGTCATGGCAACATTGCGCAGGGAAGGAATCTTGAATACGCCTACCAGTTTTGGATCGAATACGCCCATGCCTACATCAATATACGCTTCATCGAGTCCGATGTCTGCGATATCCTGCGCCCAACCAAAGCCACCACCATTTGGCGGGAAGAATGGATCAAAGAATCCACCACGGTCATTGAAGTCCGGTCCTGAATGGCAGTTGTAGCATGTCCCTTTTCCAAAGAAGATATTCCTTCCTTCTTCAGCTTGCGTAGAGAGTGGTTGTCCTGAATTAAACTGACGATCCATCTCACTGTCGCATCCGATCATACTCCTGACAAACTGTGCCATGGCATCTGCGACCCTTGTAGAAGTCACCTCTGCATCACCATACGCTTTGGTAAACAACTCCTGGTAATAGGGCGCTGCCTTGATCTTGGTCACAAGGAAGTCCATGTTTTCCATCCCCATCTCCTTGTGATTGCGCACAGGCTGCAATACGAGATCATTGAGGTTGGTAGACCGGCCATCCCAGAACAGCAGGTTATCATCATAAAGGTTGCTGATGGATGGGGCATTGCGGTCGGTGACCTGATGGTCAATTCCCTGGCTCACCCTGGCCTGATCTGAAAAGCCAATATCCTGATGGTGACATGATCCACAGGAGACCGTGTTGTCTATCGACAATATCTTGTCATAGAACAATACCCGGCCCAGCGTGGCTCCGGCATCAGTGATCCCAAGGTCCTGGCCAGCCATGTGGCTGTGCATCCCGCCCCATTTTGGTGTGTAGTCATACGAGGTCTCCGGCAACACCGGGTAATCGATTTTAGTCTGGAAAGAATCCTTTTGACAGGATGTCAGTACGAACAGTGTAAAGAGGGACAGCAAAGTCAGAAATGGTTTCATATCGGGTATGATTTGAATGAAAAATAAGTATTATTTATTAAAAATGAAAGCGCAGATAGATCGTGGCAGGCTCTACGACATCAAGTGAGTTGCCCTCCACAGTATCTTTTGTATTGTCGAAATCAGGGAAATTCGTAAAGAGTTGCTGCAATTCAGAATGGGTCACAGAGTAGATCAGGCTTGCCTCTGTCCCCAGGCTGATACGCGGATGCACAAAAAACCTGAAGTCAATGACTGGACCTATCCCCGCATTCCATTGTAATCTCCGTGTCGTGACTCGGTCAAATCCACTGTCTTCAATAATATCTTCCCTTGAATATCCACCAGTCAATTGTACTCCCGCCCTGATCAACCAGTTTTTTTCGCTGAAGATATTTCTTGTTCCCGCCAGTTGTCCGGAAAGAGTTAATTGCTTGCTCACATCAGTATCTACGAAACCATCATGTTGAGTATCGGCCCGGTTATATCCCGGCCTGAAACCCGCCTGCACAGCATATCGCTGCCCTGCATATTCAAGTGTAAAAGCCGCGTAGGATTTGTTGGTGTTCTCGCCGTTGAAGAGTTCATGCAGGATATCTCCGGCACTGATACCAAGGCTCCAGTGGTAGTATCTGGTGGAGTCGGATTGACTTCGGCCATAGGTCGTACAGAACAAAATGCAAATAGCTATATGGACTATTGGTTTGGACATGATCTATCGGGGATATTTTAGGATAAAAGTCTGCGGTTGGCTATTGTTGAATATTGTACCGACCAGGTAGATGATGTCCTGCTCCACGATCAGATCAGCAAAGGTCAATGCCGGAAGGTCAAAGGACTTGATGACAGATACCAGCGGCAGATGCGTGAGGTCTGCAATCTCAAGGCGCTGCACGCCATTGTCACTGATGACATAGACTGCCTGGGATTCATCAGGGGTCAACCTGGTAAGCAGTACAAATGAATTGGCATCCGGATTGAGCGTACCTACATTCTGGCCATCGCGGTTGATGATGGCGCCTTCACGGCCGCAGATAAACAAGTCTGTACCTTCAGCGCATGTCGACTGAAGGTCTGGCTGTATGATCCGGGCAGGTACAGAGGTGACCGCTGTGATCTTGCCGATATCGTTGATGGTATATTTCTTTGCTTCATTCGATCCGATGGTCAACACAGTGATTTGGTCACCCGGGAAAACAGCAACATTCTGGTTGACAGACATGCCGGGCCTGGAATCAATAGATGCCAGATTGGTCCTGCTCAGGACCTGGAAATTATTGTTAAACTCATCCGTCGCAGTAAACACGTATTGATTATGCACATTGGCAGCCCATAGGATCTGATTAAAGTTCTTGGAATGGGTTGCCGTCAATGATGGAAAATCATATTTTCTCAGCCATCCCGGAGACTGGTCAAATCCGAAAGCATTGGTGGTGCCGTTCCATGTCGACATCTCCAACGAAGGAAAACTCAATACGATATCATGTACAGTATTGGTGATTGTTCCGGTTTTATAATTGCATGTAGAGAAATCATTGTTGACACGGTCAAACAATACCATTTCATCCACATCAGGGGCATGGGCTGCCTTGTCATAGAATCCCTGGAACATATCAATATGCTGCTCTATACACAAGGTGGACGAATACATGAATCGATCATCGACCGCACAGTATAGTTTGAAGCAAATCACCGGTGAAAACAGGGTAGTGGACACTGAAAAACTAGTGGTATCTACTTCCTTGATTCTCTTCAATACGGTCACATCCTGACTGACCACCGGGGTAGGGCTGTTTGGAATCGGCGAGGAAGATTGGAGCAGGATATATTCCTTAAATCCGGTGACATTGACTTTGTCCCATGACAATTCAGTGAGGGACAGATTTTGGGAATAATCCAGGGTCAGGGCAGGATCAGCACTAGAAGGCGCAGGGTCATCCAGCGTACATCCGGACGCCAGGATCATGGCGGATGCGGTGAGCAGAGCTATATATTGACCTATCAGGTACTTCATGCGGTGTGAGATTTGCCTCCTTTAAAAACGATAGACGTAAACCATTTGCCCCCGGGTTGGGTTTATAACTTTAAATTTGTCTTGTGAAAAGACTACCGACGGCCCAGTTTGCCGAATTTATTGAATTCTTCCCTCCCCTGGAACTCCCTTTGAGCCTTTTGCCGGATATGAGTCAGATTCCATCTGACCCTATCCCGCTGCCCGGAGTGTTGCAGGATGCCTATATCCTTCCCTTTGAAAGCGATGAGGTGGACGAGTTTACAGAATATGTCCCCTATGGCCGGATTTCCGGCACCAGGAATTATTATGCCATGATCTATTGGAAGGCAGGTGTGCTACGCTATGAGTTTATCCTGGCCACTTATTCTGCCGAAGGTGAACCCCTTAGTCACGCTATTGTAGGCGGATTACGTTATGAAGAAGAAGGGATTCTGCACTCTGTTGCAGTGATCCATGAAGACATGAGTATCGTCATCGCTGAAGGCATAGCGCAATCGGATGAGGCCGGCCTGGATCCGGATCAGACACAGACCTACCTGATGGAAATTTTACCCACAGGTATTATTACTTACGAAACGAATGAAGAAAACAAAGAAGAGTAACACAGGATCACCATTACATACTGCAAACCCCAAAGGCCAGAAACTGGCTTATGCCAAACTGCGGATGCTGGCGATCGAAACGATCCAGAACAGCAAGAGCCCATCCTGGACTCCCCGCCAACTCATCAAGAAAATGAAGATCGCAAACGGTAAGGCGGATATGGTCCGCGTACTCGATGCACTCGTCAAGCAAGGAAAACTTGCTACAGCCGGAGAAGAAATCTATACCTCACTGATGCGGCCCAAAGTGCCCTCGGATACACCAAGACCTGCAAAGGTTGTTGCGGTGACAGGCAAGAATGTACATCAGGGCAGAGTCGATATGACCAGGTCAGGATCCGCCTATGTGATCATTGAAGATATGGAGGAAGATATCTATGTGCCAGCCAAGTATACCGGTGGCGCAATGCACAAGGACATCGTGCAAGTGGATATCATCCCCGGCCGTAGAGGCCGCAAGCCTGAAGGACGTGTTGTGTTGATTGTAAAGCGCGCGCTCGAGCAGGTCATGGGTACACTCAAGATGTACAAGAAGTTTGCAGTCCTCACGCCGGACCGATTAAATATCCAGTTTGATATCATTGTGCCAATGGACAAATTGGCGGAGGCTGTAGACGGAGACAAAGTCGTAGTGAAAATTACAGACTGGAGCCAGTCATCCCCTTCGGGCGAAGTGGTCCATGTGCTGGGTGCGTCCGGTAGCCACGAACTGGAGATGCAATCCATCCTCATTCACAATGGCTTCAATCTGGCCTTTCCGGATGAAGTCCTTGAAGAATGCCTGAAGCTCCCTGATGAAATCAGTGAAGAAGAAATAGCTAAGCGAAGGGATTTCAGGGCCATTACTACGTTTACGATTGACCCTATCACGGCAAAGGATTTTGATGATGCACTTTCTATCCGCACACTTGACAATGGCAACATTGAAGTGGGTGTGCATATCGCAGATGTATCACATTATGTCAAGCCCGGCACTGCGCTGGACAGAGAGGCATTCCTCCGCTCCACGTCTGTATATCTCGTGGACAGGGTATGCCCGATGCTGCCTGAAAAGTTATCCAACGAACTCTGTTCACTAAGGCCTCTGGAGGAAAGCTTGTGCTACTCATCTGTATTTGAGATTGACAAGGATCACAAGGTGGTGGATCGCTGGTTTGGCCGCACGGTCATCTATTCCGATCACCGGTTCTCTTACGAGGATGCGCAGGAAGTGATGGATACCGGTATTGGTCCTTTTGTCGAAGAGTTGAATACACTCAATAAGATTGCGAGGTCGCTGCGAAAGAAGAGATTTAAAGATGGTGCCATCACCTTTGAGACCGATGAGCTTCAGTTTAAAGTGGATGAACTCGGACAGACCCTTGAGATCTTTGTCAAGGAGCGTAAAGAAGCCCACCTCCTCATTGAAGATTTTATGCTGCTTGCCAATCGCGAAGTAGCGACACTCATAGCCCAAAAGGGTAAGTCACAGGAAATTCCATTTCCTTACCGCGTGCACGATGTGCCTGATCCTGATCGCCTGATAGATTTTCAGCGTTTCGCCAGGGAGCTTGGTTTCAATTTGCAGATCGATACACCAAAGCAGATCTCTCAATCCTTCAACAAGCTTGCTGCTGCAGCCAAGGATGATGAGAAGTTGCGATTGCTCGAACCCCTTGCGATCCGTACCATGGCCAAGGCGATCTATACGACCAATAATATCGGGCACTATGGATTGGCCTTTGATTATTATACACACTTCACTTCACCTATCAGGCGATACTCCGATGTATTAGTACATCGCATCCTTGATGCCAATCTCCACACCATCCATCGTGAAGACAAGGCCAATCTCGAAGCGAAATGCAAGCATATCTCAGATCGTGAGCGCGCTGCCATGACCGCCGAAAGGGAGTCCATCAAGTACAAGCAGATGGAGTACCTCAAGGAAAGGGTAGGGGAGGAATTTTCAGGTGTGATATCGGGTGTGATCGAAAGTGGAATCTTTGTTGAACTGGATGATTCACGTGCAGAAGGCATGATCTCTTTCCGCACGATGGGTGGCGGTTTCTATATGACTGCACCTTTCACAGCAGGTTCACGTACCGGTGATAAATACACCATCGGTCAACCGGTCAGGGTGCGTATCCGTAAGATTGATATGACTGCCCGCCAGATGGATCTCGAGCTCGTCGAAAATGATCCCGCAGTCACCTACGAAAAAAGAAAACCGAAGAGTAAGAAACCGGATTAATAAAAAATAAGAAGGGGTTCAAGATATTGAACCCCTTCTTATTTTTTCACACCCACACTCATTCTCACACTTCTTACTGTCTTACTTTCTCACCGTCTTACTACTATCAATTTCTGGCAACAGCCAGAAAATAGCAGTTGGTACTTTTCCAAAACTGCTCTTCAAAGGCAGTTCTCGAAAAGCCTGGTGTCTTTTCATCTTCCAGATAGTCACCCATGAGGCACACCTTGTAGCCAAGGCTGCCGGTAAGGAGGTCATATACATCTCCGGGGCGAATACCATATTTGTCAGCACCTCCGAGGCCATGCTCGAAGATGATATAAGGATGCCACTTCTTTAGCGTGGATGTAGCTCCCTGAAGCACATCATGCTCTCCACCTTCTACATCTATTTTGATCAGCGTGATTGGCGTATCAGCATCAATGACATCATCCAGCTTCCTGACCTCAACCTCGATCTCACTGATGGTTTCTTCGCCTTTGTATTGTCGCTGTTGCAGTCCGGAGTATGTCGGATTACTCACCACGTGATGAAAGGTGGTCTTCTTATTTTCATCACCTAACGCATAAGGAAAGATATCTGCTTGCTTACTAAAGTGATCTTTCAGAAAAGCAAATTGCGTAGGTACGGGTTCAAATGCCTTGTGACGTGCAGAAGGGGCGGCTTCTATCATAGCAGAGAGGATATCTCCTTTGAAGCAACCTACATCAATGCATATGCTGTCGGGTTTGCACACCTTCCGGATCACCGCCCTCGTCTGGCGATCATAGCGCTCATTGAGCGTGAGCGGCCAGGGCCAGACATGTACTATCTTCTTCAAAAACTCTCTCATTGTGCAGCAGGGATCGGCAGGTTATTGTAAAGGGTCATTTCGGGGAAGTGATATACACAGGTATCTGTTGCAGCCCGGATCAGCAGATTGTCAATGACCGGTCCTGTGTTGTCGATAAACAATTCATACTTGTAGCCTTTGCCCAGCGTGGTCCATGGGAAATTGACCTCGATCCATTCACCATAAGCTTCAGACCATAATATACCCTCTCTGCCCACACCAGCGTTTTGCGTGACAGTTCCGTTTGGATCTGTCTCCATCATCCTGTAGACTGGCACGGCGCCTTTGAAGTTATCGACACGCGACCAGAAACTAACAATCCATGACCGTTGCACATTGGAGGTATCGGTATACGCCCAAATGGATTTGGGTTGTGTGGTTACAGGCAAAGCACCCTTGCCGGACATAGTAGTGTCACATCGACGTTCATCAAATCCATCAAACCATCCAGTGCCTGGTATATCCTGCTGATCAGCAGGCAATGCCGGAAGGGTCACAGTCTTAAAGACAGATGATGGTAATGCATACAAGGTAATAGACAGGTAGGTTCCAATCTTCTTAGCCTGGTTGATCCATTTGCGCTCAGCGGGGATCACAAATTCTTCTTCACACAGGAGGAGGATAGGTTTGTCGTTGAGCAACGCACCTCTTCGTTTAGGGGCGTAAGGAGTGGATATCAGTTCGACGATATCAAGGCCTTGGGATACCGAAGTCCGGGACATCGCATAATCAATCATAGGCAAGCCAGTCTCTGTGGAAGCATGTACCCCTTCGCGAAAAGTCCAGAACCCGCGGGCTACACCAACCGTTTCATTACCGATGGCTACGAGGGGCAATTGCAGGATGGCCTGGAAGGAGTCAGTGGTATATCCAGCTGCTGTCAGAAGGGGTACATAGTTGTCCTTGGCATTGGAAAGCCACACATTCTGACGAAACACCGGCGCACTGACCGCTTTGATATTGAGCGATGATTCAAATCCCCACACCAGGAAGACTGCGCCTAGCATATAGCCTCCGATATGCCCCAGATCTCTTTCTTTCAACCGCTGGTAAATCTCCCAGAGCAGGTAGCTGCAGACGAGGAGGTACAGGTAATAAAAGGGTATACCAAACCGACCGAGGCCACGGAATTGCTTGAGGAGAGGGATTGCTTCCCAGAAAAACTTAAATCCTTTCTCATAGAATATACCTGCGGCCATCAACCATGTGATGATCGCTGACCAGATCAGTATTTTGATATGCACGTTTACAACATCCTCATCACGTTTTCTGATAAGGAATAAGAAAAATGCAGGCAACATCATAAGACCGATCAGTCCTACATACGCCACCCGTTCATTGATCGGTTTATCCATTTCAAGGACTGACGTCCAGGTCTTGTCAAAGGGCGGGAAAAATGGAAAGAATGTGGTTTTAAAACTAATGGTATGCTCATCAATACCCCATGGTTCGATGGGCCTGTCCCTGATAGGGTCAGTGTATTTTCTAAGGCCTACAAGAAATAGCCCGGGTAGGATGATGATCCCGAGCAACACAGGGACCATTCGCTTTACAGCCGCTTTGTCTTTTCTGTTATACCACCACCAGGCCATCATCATCGACCCACGACTACTGCACTCAGCAGGAGGAAGTACATGTGCGTCAGGCTCATCACGACGATGAGCAGGCCCGCAGAGATGCCCCACAGCCATTTCCTGTGAACGCTCCTGAGGAGCAGATCAAGCAGCAGTAGAAGCAATGGAATAAAGCATATATAGGAAAGTCCATAGTGCCCTTGCAGTCGCCACAGTTGAGGGGACAGGAACGTGATGCCGATAGCCGATGCCAATGCCCACCATTTGCCTACACTCCATCGCCTCAGCAGCTTGTAGAGGATGAGTACAGCGAAGTAGAGGGAGAGCAGCATCAGCATATTGAGTGTGCCGATGATGTGACGATCCATATCGATGATATGTCGGTCTATCCATTGCAGTGTGAGCGCCAGTATGGGCTGGTTGTCTGTATAGATGATGTTCTCCCCGTAGGGATAGTTCATCCCGGAAAAATGCCACCCGCTGTCATGTTTGACATAATAGTCGAGCGTGTAATAATTTTTCAGGCCATCGCCACCATCCTCAAAAAGATAGCATGCGGGACAGGCAAAGATTTTTGGAAAATAGGCATAGAGAATGATCCCCGGCAATGCGAGTACAAGAGTGATCCAAAGGATGCGCAGCCAAGGTAGAGTTGATTTCATTTAGTAGGCAGTTTCCAATAGTCAATTGGCAGTGCGGGTATTGAAGAATTCATTTTTTTTCTCCAAACTCCTTGCCCCTTGCTTAGTATCTCTTCTTGTGCTTATTACTGCTGTTACTATTCGAGGGCCTGTTGGATTGAAAGCGTCTGCCATGTTGTTGCTGCCCACCTGAGCCGCCTTTATGTTGCTTGCGGCGCTGCTGGGTATTTTGAGCGCCGGGAGGATTGACATTCTTATAGCTGTCGATACTCGCATCGTCAGATACATCAATGAGGCCTCCTGACATCTTGCGCAGGTCGGTCTTGATGATCTCGTCATTGACAAATTGTTCTTTGCCCCAGGTACGATAAGCAAGCTTCATATACGAACCGATGATCTTGGCAAATTCATCCCGCTTGGTGCCGGGCTCCATCGCCAGGGCTTTCTGTACCATGGTATGCACATTCCAGCCGTAGTGACGATACGGGATCTTCTTTTGCGGATATTCCATATCCTCAGATGGGAGCATAAAGACATCTCCTTTCTTATGGATGATGACATTTTCCGGTACTTTCACATCGAGGTCATAGCCCGCGATATAGAAGAGGTGGTTCCAGAGTTTGTCAGCAATCTCTACAGAGGTCTTTGTGCCTGGGAGCATCTGGTTCATCAGTTCGATCAGGGTCTCTACATACCACTGGCGTTTTTCCGGATCCTCCAGTTGCTGTGCATGCTGCACCAGCTTTTGGATATTGCGGCCATATTCCGGCAGCAATAATTTTTCTCTCGCTGAATTATATTCAAGGATACCTTCTCCTATTGTTTTATTTGGTTCTTCCATTGTGAATTGTCAGTTGTGAATTGTCAGTCGTGAGACGTCAGTCGTCAGTCGTGAGTTGTTATTTTATTTAATGTCTATAGTTATTCTGTGCTTACTTATTTATTTTCATTTCCATGTCTCATGGTTCGACCTGCTTTCGCTCACCCTTGTGCTACAGCTCACCAACCGCGTCTTTCGTCTCACGTCTTTCGTCTCACGTCTTATTATTCAACAGTCACTGATTTCGCCAGATTCCTTGGCTGATCCACATTGCATCCCCTCAGGCAGGCAATGTGATAGGAAAGCAACTGCGTCGGAATCACAGAGAGCAGCGGTGAAAAGGGTTCTGCAGTCTCCGGGATCTCGATGACGTGATCAGCAAATTTTCTGATCTCCTTGGCACCATTCGATACGATAGCAATCACGGTTCCTTTGCGTGCCTTGACTTCCTGGATATTGCTCAGGATCTTATCATACGCGCTTTGGTTGGTGGCGACGACCACGACCGGCATGTTCTCATCGATCAGGGCTATTGGTCCGTGCTTCATCTCTGCAGCCGGATAGCCTTCTGCATGGATGTAGGAGATCTCTTTCAGTTTGAGGGCTCCCTCGAGGGCTACAGGAAAATTATATCCTCTTCCAAGATACAATGAATTATTGTACTCGGTCATTTCCGAGGCGATGTACTTGATCTGTTCTTCTACCTTGAGGGTCTCCGCGATTTGTTCAGGGATCCTCGCCAGGGCAGAGATCAGTGTCCTGTATCGTGAGATCGGCAGTGTGCCGCGCCTGTGTCCAAGCCACAATGCCGCCATACTGAGCAAGGTGACCTGCCCTGTAAATGCTTTTGTAGAAGCCACGCCGATTTCTGGACCGGAGTGAATGTATGATCCTGCGTCAGTCAATCTCGCGATCGACGAACCAACCGCATTGACGACACCATAGATCATGGCCCCTTTGCTTTTGACATGCTCCAGGGCAGCCAGGGTATCTGCAGTCTCTCCGGATTGAGAGATCGCCATGACGATATCTCCTTCGCGGATGACCGGATTACGGTAGCGCAACTCCGAAGCATATTCCACTTCTACTGGTATGCGGGCCAGATCTTCAAAGAGATACTCACCGATCAAGCCTGCATGCCATGAAGTACCACATCCGGCGATGATGATCCGTTGTGCATTTTCAAATTGTCCGGCATATTCTTCCATGCCACCTACCCTCACGAGTCCTTCATGTTCCTTGAGACGTCCACGCATGCAATCAGAGACAGTCTGCGGCTGTTGGTGGATTTCCTTAAGCATGAAATGCTCATATCCGCCTTTTTCAAGCTCTTCTATACGGAGCGATATTTCTTCGATCCTTGGTTTTTGTACTACATTTTTACTGTCCTTGATCGTTACCCCCGCATGCCTGTCGAGGATAGCGATTTCATTGTCCTTGAGATAGATGACTTTGTTGGTATACCTCACGATCGGAGTGGCGTCGGATCCGATAAAATATTCGCCCTCTCCCATGCCGACGACAAGCGGACTTTGTTTGCGGGCAGCGACCAGGACATCAGGATTGCGGTCATCAGCGACCACGATAGCATAGGCACCTACCACCTGGGACAGTGCCATGCTCAGCGCATCAGCCAGATCCAGTTGCTCCCTGTTCTGATAAGCTTCAATCAGGTTGAGGAATACCTCCGTATCCGTTTCACTGGTAAAGGTGTATCCGTTGCGTGTCAGTGCTTCTTTAAGGACAGAATAGTTTTCGATGATCCCATTGTGGATCAGGACCAGATGCCCGTTGTTTGATACATGCGGATGTGCATTGATGTCATTTGGTTCACCATGAGTAGCCCAGCGTGTATGCCCCATTCCGGAGGTAGAGGCCAGCGCTTGAGAGCCGATGAAATTTTCAAGTTCGGAGACCTTGCCTTTCTTCTTGAAGACCTGCATATGATCGTTGAGCAGGGCTACACCAGCACTGTCATAGCCTCTGTATTCCAGCTGCTTCAGGCCTTGTATCAGGATAGGATACGCAGGACGGGGACCAATATATCCGACTATTCCGCACATAAAATCATTGAATTAAAACGCTTGAAATGCCGGGGATGCAGGAAGTGCGAATCTGAATGTCTGTGTCGTTTCATCGGTCAGATGAGTTGACTGGAAACATTGCGCATCGGCATCTCCGGGCAGGTCACTTTTATATTGCTGTATATGATATTCTCAACCTTGGCGCAAAGGTGGGATCGTTTGGCCCAAAGATGACGGCCCTGTTGGGAATATTTGCTTTACCAAATGGGTTGAAATATATGATATTTTGTTGATTTCCGGCGATGATGTCCTTGATCTGGTTGGTCACATTCATGTTGTACCTGTAGACAACCGGTGGGCCGGGATCAGGTGTTCCACGCTTTCCGCCAAATATCGCATTAAATGATTCGGTAGTACTGCTGCTTCCGGTCAGGACAAGGGCGATGGCCACATCTTCTGAATTGATGAGGCTGGTATCAGTCTTTTCCTGCGTGATAATATATTGGCATGGAGGATACAGGGCGCCATTGTCTCCGTCAGGAAAAGTGACAAAGAGTTCGAGCTGGGCCTGGTTGACGATGGCACTGCCGAGTGCATCCAGACCTTCTACCCGCATATAGCTCGTTACACCCGACATCCCCTGGATATAGGCATATTCATCTTCGGATTCCGGGGTCAGGGCTGCTGCTACCGGAGAACCGGTATAATCATGCTCCATATGCACTGTCTTGACACTACCGGAGGTGATGACAAACTTAAATTCGAGGTCTGTGGATGAGCCTTTGTCGTAATAGTATGAAAGTCCCGTCACAGAACTAAGCAGGTTGAAGCCCAGCATAGTATTGTTGGCGCCGGTCATCTTGATATACAACCCGTTGAAGTAATTGAGGAAACTATCCTGGTTTTCAAATACGGATGCATCCTGGCTCAGCAGGTCCCGCATTAACATGGTATCCAATGGGATCCTGATATGGGGAGCAAGCCTGAGGGTATCTGATGGCCGGTATACGGTTACACTGTCCTTTGGTTTTGGAATGAAAGTCAATGAACCCAGTAATTCCGGTTTGGTCATAAACGTGTGATCGGAGTAGTACTCCTGGCTGAATGTTGGGTTTTCATCCATACGGTATACCTCGATGGTCACAGGGTCCTGTATAGTACCATATGTTCCCAGGGTATCATATCTAAGGGATAAAACCACAGAATCCAGGGTAGCATCTTTTAAGGCAGTAGCCACACCCGGCAGGAGAGGTTGAGCATAGATGTCAGCAGTATATCTTCCAAATATGGGATCCTGGACACTTCCGCACAGGTAGGTGACCAGTTGCTTGCTCACGTTGTTACTATGCACGATGACACTATCTGTCTTTTCAGTGAAAAGGGTCAGTGCAAAATTGTCCTGGAACTGCAGTAGTGCCTTTTCATCTTCCAGAAAGTCCGAACCAATCAGTGCCGGCTTGGTGCAGGAAAAAGTATAAAGGATGAAAACGGCAAGAAGTATAAAGAGTCTGCTGTGTATGGTCATAAAACTACCCGGGTTTCAGAAGGGCTGGTATTAATTGATCAGCTCTTTGTAGAAATCGAAATATGCCTTTGTCAATGTGTCCTCCTCCTGGTATTCGAGCAAAGGTTTTTTAGAGGCTTTCACATCTTTGGCCAGAGCCGGCTCGAGTTTCTTAGTGCCCTGGATCAAGGCATCTGCATACTCAATCGCTCCCTTGTGAAGATTAACGACTCCCGCGGTGTTTTGGTATGCCTGGAGATCCTTTGGCTGAAGATTATTGATAGACGCCTTAGTAAAGAAATCCTTGTTGAAATTGGATTCCAGGCTCTCATTGTATAGGGAATAGACGATTTTGCTTTTCTTGAACAATGGATCGTCCTTGTAGGCAGTCCGCAGGTAAAACGGCACGAGGGAGGTCATCCAGCCGTGGCAATGTACCACATCCGGAGCCCATCCAAACTTGCGTACGGTCTCGACTGCACCCTTGCAGAAGAAGATCATCCGGTCCTGGTTGTCGTCATAGAGCTTGCCTGCCTGGTCTTCAAACATGAATTTGCGCTTGAAAAACTCCTCGTTGTCGAGAAAATAGACCTGGAGTCGGGCACCAGGCAAGGATGCCACCTTGATGATCAAAGGGTAATCGTCGTCATTGATGATGATATTCATCCCGGACAGGCGGACGACCTCATGGAGGCGATGCCTCCGTTCGTTGATGCTGCCAAACCTTGGCATTAACACCCTGATCTCCATGCCATTGTCCTGTGTGTACAGCGGCAGTTTTTTTAGAATTTCTGAAATTTCTGTAAGATCAGTATAGGGTGACATTTCCTGGGTCAGGAACAGCACGCGTTTCTTAATGCTCATTATTGCGATATCCTAAGGTCATCAAATGGTATGTACCTGGTTGAGCCCTTTCGGCTCAAAGGGATGCAAAGATAGCTATTAATTAGCGAAATCCATTGAGGGGCCCAATATTAAACACCTGAAAATCAGCATACTTTGATGGAAACAGCCCTCGTATCTATAAACGATATATGTAAAAATCTATATTTCAGGAGGTTAAAACGAAAAATGGGATTTGAAAGCAAGCAGTTCTTCCTCAAAGGTTGATCCGGAGGGGGGTACCTGATCGCATATCCTGCAAGGCAGGGCAGTGATGACATCCTTCATCCGGATGTTGAAGTTGGCATGTATGATGTCCAGCTTCGGATACAGGACCCTGATGCGTGAGGCAATTTCATTGATGGACATGTTGTGTTCGACTACATTGTAAACTCCCGGAGTGACGTATCCGTCAACTGCCTTCGTCACGACATGGGCCAATTTGTCCACATGGATGAAACTCCTGTGCTGATCTCCGCTTCCATTGATGGTTATTTTTCCATGGAAATTAGCCTGGAACAGGAAGCGGTTGACGACTGCGTCAATCCTGTAGGCCGGATTATAGCCATATACATTGCCGGATCTCAGGATGATGACTTCGCGGTCCCTCGTTAGTACATTGAGCTGCCGCTCTCCATCCCATTTTGACCTGCCATAGAAGGAGTGCGGGTTTGGAACAGCACTTTCATCTACAGGGACCGGGTGGTCGCCATAGATGGAAATACTACTCATATAGATCACTTTCGAAACCGAAGACTTTTCAATAGCATAGGCCAGTTGTGCAGTCCCCCAGTGATTGACCTGGTCAAAGGAATGAGCATCCGAATCCGCAAACGGAGTTGTCACCCGGGCCGCCAGGTGCACGACACAATCTATTCCTTCCAGGGCTTTTTCAAGCGTACGACCATCCAGGATATCTCCCTGGACCAGCCTGACCGGCTTGTGATCAAATCGTGCCTCCGTGAAAAAACTGAAGTTCCTTCGGGACAGGTTGTCATAGATGGTGATCGAGTGTATTTTGCCGACATCCTCAAGCAGTTGCTTGACGACACTGTATCCAATGTACCCGGCTCCTCCGGTGATGAGAATTTTCATTTGTGTAAGACTGTGAGAAAGTAAGACAGTGAGAAGTGTGTGAATTGTGAGTGAGCAATTAGCTACCAGCTATCAGCCACCAGCTACCAGAGGTGTGAGTGTGGGTTGTATTCGTCATTCGTTAGTCGTGAAACGTGAATCGTGAGTGGTGAACATGTGATACATCTGGCATCTGCGTGTCTGGCATCTGCCTTCTATTTATTTCCCTCAGCCTCCGCCTCTTGTCCAGCCTTCGGCTTGACGAATTCCGTTTGTATCCCGCACTCTTCCTTTGACATCCCTGCCCATCTACCTTGCCTGGACGCTTCAGTTTCCTGAAACGAACGTGTGCATGGCATGCAACCGATACTGAGGTAGCCTTGTGCCTCCAGTGGATGTTCAGGAAGATTGTATTCCTTGCGGTATTCCCATATCATCTTTGAAGTCCAGTCGAGCATGGGGTGGTATCGAAACTTTCCATCACTCAGTGGCTCTTCTTCCTGCAGCGTTGCCCTGAACTTAGTCTGATCCCTGCGTACACCGTTGATCCAGACATCGTGTTGTGCGATGACGGGCTCCATCGGGAGTACTTTGTTGAGATAGCAACAATGGTCAGGATTGTTGAAAAAGAAAAACTTACCGCTTTCATCACGCTGCCCTGCCTTGGATACAGGTGATGACACATCGATGATATTCAATCCCATCAGGTCCGCGATCACATGGCGAAAGGCCATTGTCTCCGGAAAGTGAAAACCGGTATTGAGAAAGTACACCGGCGTCTCCGGTTGGAAACGGCTGATGATATGCAGCAGTGGAAGGCTATGGGATTGAAATGATGAGCTGACAAAAGCAGATAAACCGGAAGATTTGTATCCATCCAGCTTTTCTCCGATGCGGTCGATGAGGGCTGATATACTTATTTCTGCCATGAGGAGACAAAGTTATGGTAATTCAGTTCTCCTCATGACTTCATAGTACATTAATGACCTGCCCCGGAAGGGGCGGTGGCCGTGGCAGGAGTTTGCTCCTGCCACCGTGGGAGAACCAAGCAAGAATTCCAATTGAAACTCCCGTTGGAATTCTGGTGGTGGCAGGAGCAAACTCCTGCCACGGCCATTGCCCTGCATAGGAAGGGCAAATTTCCTTTACTTCACATCAGGCTCAAACTCCAGCACAATCGAATTCATACAATACCGCTTGTAGGTCGGAGGTGGGCCATCATCAAACAGGTGACCTAGATGGGAGCCGCATCTGCCACAGTTGACTTCGACGCGCTCCATATTGTAAGACTTATCCTCTTTATAGGTCGCCGCATTTGGGCGTATGGTTTCAAAGAAACTGGGCCAGCCGCACTCGCTTGAAAATTTTCCATCAGATTTAAAAAGGGCATTTCCACACACAGCACAGTAATAGGTGCCGATACCTGCATAGTCCCAGTATTTTCCTGTAAAAGCCCGTTCTGTTCCACTCTCCCTGGCCACATGATACATCTCGTCAGAGAGGATCTTCTTCCATTCAGCATCAGTGACATCTAGTTTCGTTGTGTCTGTGCGGGAGTAGTAGGGATTCTCTTTGCTTTCTGCTGCAGGTGCATCCTTGTTGTTGCCCGGCACTGCTGATGAGGAGCAGGATGCAACCAGATTGGTGCAAAAGCATCCGATGAAAATTAACTTATATGTGCTGAAATTCATTTTACACTATAGGTAATCACTCTTCATTTTTCATTTCTCCCGGTTGCTGACCGTAGTCGAAGCATCACTCTTCTTTTTTCACTTCAAAAGTCAAGTTTGTCCCCAAACTTCTTCAGCCACGCTTCATGCTTGACCCAATCCGGATCACCTTTCTCCACCCACTTCCAGAAGCGAGGGCCGTGATTCATTTCCTTCAGGTGCGCGAGCTCATGGATGATGATGTGATCCATGATATTGGTAGGGGCTAGTAATATTTTCGTGGAGAAATTGATGTTGCCCGTGTTGGCACAACTGCCCCATCGGCTATGGATATACTTGAGCCGGATGCTATTGATCCGCTCTTTGAAATGGATCCGATTGTAGTCATGTACCCTTTCTGAAAACACTGGCAGAAGGTCATACGAGATCCCTTTGGAGATCAGATTGGTGACAAAATCCCGGGTATAGAAGTCATCGGCTTCGAGTTTTGGAAGACTCAGGATCAGGTCATGCCCTTCAACATGGGCCTTACCTGTCGCCTTTGCATTGTTGGTCGACAGGTGCAGGATAAAGCTCTTAAAAGCCGTCTTGATGACTTGGCCGGTCCGGTACTCTTTGTTCTGAAAGCGTTGCGCCAATTCAGGTTTGTCAGACAAGGTCTCGAGCAACCACTTCTTAGCCCAGATCAGTTTCTCCTGCTTGAATTCCCTCGGAGCTGTATATGGGATCCTGAGATATGCGGAAGTTTTTCCAAGGGATACACGGGTATCTATCCTGGGTTCTTCGATGATCAAAAGTGGGAGGTGAATGCCCTGCCAGCGAACTGACGTGTGGGTCTGACGGCTACGCATGCTTCAATGCGAACTCTTTCATGACTTCAGCTAATACCTTCACGCCGTCTTCTGGCATCGCATTGTAGATAGACGCCCTGAAGCCCCCTACAGATTTGTGGCCTTTCAACCCATCACATCCCGCTTCTTCACAATACGTCTGAAACTCCTTGTTCAACGCAGGATCTTCAAGGTTGAAGGTGGCATTCATTCTGGACCTGTCCTCAGGCACACTGTGGCCGATATAGAACGGGATTGAATCGATCACATCATACACATGCTTTGCCTTCCGTTCATTGATCTTCTGCATAGCGGCCAACCCACCAAGGTTTTTGAGCCATCGCATCGTCAGCATGCTCACATAGATCGGAAACACCGGTGGGGTGTTGTACATCGATTCATTCTGGATATGGGTCTCATATCGCAGCATGGTAGGCAATGTACGATTGATCTTACCCAGCATGTCCTTTCTCACGATCACCAGGGTGACACCCGCAGGACCCAGGTTCTTTTGCGCTCCGGCATAGATCAGGCCAAAACGGTGTGGCTCGATAGGTTTGGAGAAGATATCCGAAGACATATCGCATACCATAGGAATAGGACTGTCCGGAAAAGCCTGGTACTGGGTACCATATATGGTGTTGTTGCTGGTGGTATGCAGGTATTCATAATCCGGGGAGATATCGAACCCCTTGGGGATATAATTGTAGTTCTTGTCCTTTGAACTTGCGATGACATCTATAGAGGCAAGTAACTTGGCCTCATGGATGGCTTTGCTGGACCAAACCCCGGTATCTACATAGGCAGCTTTCTTGCCTTCGGGAAGCAGGTTCATGATCGTCATAAAGAACTGGGTACTGGCCCCTCCGGAGAGGAACAAAACCTCGTATTCGTCAGTCAGGCCAAGCAATTCCCTGACCAGCGCCATAGCTTCATGGAGGATAGGCTCAAAATAGGATGACCTATGAGACACTTCCAGGATAGAAAGCCCGGTACCATTGAGGTCCAGGACTGCCCGGGAGGCCTCTTCAAATACGGTTTTGGGCAATATAGACGGGCCCGCGGAGAAGTTGATGATGTGCGACATGACGTATTTCAGGTTGTAATGACAAATCTACAATTCGCAGTGTGAATTGTGCATCAATGTAAACCAACTTTTTCATGGATTATTATTTAATGTTGGGGTAGTTTACATGTGGATGTCTAAAACATACGATACCCATACAATAAAACCTTTTTATATCCTGTTTTCAACCATTAGAAGTCTTCAATTCCTTAATCACCCCTTATGAAGAAAACCCGACTATACACCCTCCTTGGCGTAGCTATTGTCGCTATCGGCTCCTATTATTTCTTTCGCAATCCATCCGATACGTCCAAAGTCGAGAACCTCCTCGCGGAGGTCAAGGAGGCGCCCCTTCCCGTCACCATTCATGCCCCGGGTGAATTGCTGGCCCGCCGGTCAGAAAAAATCAAAGGCCCGGACGGACTCCGCAGCGTTGGCCTATATCAGGTGACGATCGCAAATCTGGTCCCTGAAGGCACCGTAGTCAAGCAAGGTGAGTTTATCGCCTCCCTCGACCGCACTGAGATGGACGGTAAGATCAAGGAGTCCCAGACCGAAATAGATAAGATCAATACCCAGCTCGACCAGGCCAAAATAGATACCGCTATTGAGATGCGCGGCCTCCGCGACCAACTGGTCAATGTCCGCTTCTCCATGAAAGAGAAGGAACTCTCCCTCGAACTCAGCAAGTACGAGCCCGAAGCCATCAAGCAACAAGCCAGGCTCGACCTCGAGCGCACCCAACGTGAACTCAGCCAACTCGAAAACAAACTCACCCTCACCAAAGAGAAATCAATAGCCCGCATCGAAGAAATCAATGCTTCATACAGACAGCAGGAGTTGAAACTCAACCGCCTGCTCGAACTGCAGAGCCAGATGACAGTCAACGCCCCCAAATCAGGCATGGTCATCTACACCCGCGACTGGAATGGTAAGCGGGGCCCCGGATCACAAGTCTCTTCCTGGGACCCGGTCATAGCCGAACTTCCAGACCTGAGCGAAATGATCACCAAAGCCTATATCAATGAAGTGGATATCACCAAGGTGATTCCCGGCCAGAAGGCAAAGATTACCGTTGATGCCTTTCCGGGAAAGGAATTTACCGGGATGATATTGACCAAAGCTAATATCGGCGAGCAGGTGCGCAACTTTGACACCAAGGTCTTTGAAGTCATTGTTTTGCTTTCTTCGATTGATTCTCTCCTGAGACCTGCCATGACGACAGGAATCTCTATATTGACCGACTCGATTCCATCCTGCCTGCAGGTGCCGCTGGAAGCCATACAAGTCGATAGTGTCAGCTTTGTCTACAAAAAGACCAAAACCGGATTTGAAAAACAAGAGGTTGTGACCGGGCCTTCCAATGATATTTCGATTTGTATAGCAGCCGGCCTCGAAAAAGGAGAGCAGGTGAGCCTCAATGCCCCCGAAGGCTCCGATGACCTGGCCTTTAGCTACCTCGAACCATCTGCAAAAGCAGCAGCTAAAACAAAGATGGAAACTGAACTCGCCGAACGGATGAAGATTCAGAATGAAGTTGCCAAGACGGTTAAATCCGATGACCGGGCCCAGGAAGAGGATAGCGGTGGAACCATCATCATATTCTGATCATCCACGCATACTATCCCAGATCCAATGAAGGAAAGGCTTGTATTTCTCTTTAAAATGGCCGTGCAGAGTGTGATGGTCAATAAACTCCGTGGTATCCTCACGGCACTAGGTGTGGTCTTCGGGGTCGCTGCTGTCATTGCGATGCTGGCCATCGGATCAGGGGCCAAGAAGTTTATCCTGGACCAGATGCGCCTCATCGGGACCAACAATATTGTCTTTACCCATAAGACTACAGACAGCAAGAGCGAACAGGAAACCGGAGAAGAAAGCACTACCACCTCCGCAGGCAATGAAAATGAGCTCAAGCCATGGGCGCCAGGTATGTCAAAAGGGGATGTTGATGTGATCCGGAGTATTGCCTCTGTAGACCTCGTAAGTCCAGAGATCATCCGCAAGACCAAGGCGATCTACAATGGTAAAATACTAGACATCCGTTGTGTTGGCATCACCAACAGTTTCTTTGAACTCAATCATCTGGAGACCTACAAAGGCACACTCTTTACTGAAGAGCACCTCAACAATGCATTGCCCGTATGTGTCATTGGTAAAAATGTGGAGACCAAATTATTCAGCGGTACAGATCCGGTCGGGCAATCCATCAAGTGTGGTACTAATTATTTTACCATCATCGGAGTGCTTGACAAGCGGGTGGCTGCCCGTGAAGCACTGGTATCACTAGGCCTGCGCGATCTCAATTCTGACATCTTCATCCCTTTTGAAGTATCCCTCATCCGATTTGGGGATCGGTCACTCATACGTAGTGAGCACCTGGGTCAGCGCGGGAGACAAGAGGGCGGGGATGAGCCCGAAATACAACAGATCGACCGACTCGTCGTCCGTGTAGACGATTCCAGATACCTCCAACCTACAGCAGATGTCATCGCGCGCCTGCTCAAGAGAAGGCATGGAGGCCAGATCGATTTCGATATGGAGATACCAGAGTTGCTGCTTCAGCAGGAACAGAAGACCCAGGACATGTTCAACCTTGTCCTCGCAGTGATAGCAGGTATTTCACTATTGGTCGGTGGTATTGGAATCATGAACATCATGCTGGCCTCAGTGTATGAGCGGATCAAGGAGATCGGGCTGCGCCGTGCGCTCGGTGCGACCCATCAGGATATTGTTCTCCAGTTTTTGATTGAAGCAGTTTTAGTTAGTACAATAGGCGGTATCATGGGTGTGTTTTTAGGGATAGCGGCGGCGAGTGCGATTTCAACTGCAGCAGAAATTCCGACGATCATCTCATGGTGGTCCATCGTATTGTCATTTGGCGTAGCCGCTTCGATAGGGCTCGCCTTTGGTATTTTTCCGGCGCAGAAAGCTGCTAAGCTGGATCCGATTGAGGCATTGCGTACCGACTAGGGGCGCAGAGCATAGGGCATAGGGCAGAGAGCATAGGGCAATGGAGCAAAGGAGCAAAGGAGCAAGGAGTTTTATTCTCCGTGTACTCCGTGATTGTACTCCGTGCCCTTCGTGCGAAAAAGGATGAAATATCAAATAATTCATTAGACCTATTCCTTCAATCCGTATTTACTGTAAGCATCGAACAAACGAACTCATGATAAAATCAGATTTAATTAAGATCGCTGTTTCTGTGATTTTATTGATTATTGGAAGTGTCCACAATATCAATGGGCAAGGTGCATATCGCCTTAACCTTGAGGAGGTAGTAGCACTGGCACAGAGTGATGCGCCTGATGCATTACTTGCCTCCACGCGATGGAAGAGAAATTACTGGACCTACCAAACCTTCCTTGCAGATTTCAAACCCAACATCCTGCTCAATGCAACGACCCTGCCTTTGTTTAACCGATCTATCGAACCGGTGGTACAGCCCAATGGGAATGTGATCTATGTGCCACGGGCGTTTATGGACAATGGTGTGAATATCTCGCTTCAACAGGATATAGCATTGACAGGAGGGAGTGTATATTTTGGTAGCGGCCTGGACAGGCTGGATCTGTTTGCCACCGATGGCAATGAAGCTTCGAGATCCTATCTCTCCAATCCGATCAACTTTGGATTTGAGCAACCACTCTTTCAATTTAATGCGATGAAGTGGCGCAAGAAGATCGAGCCGATGGTGTACAAGGAAAGTGAGAAAATATATTCCGAACAAATGGAAGATGTAGCGAGCCAGGCAGCAGACTATTTTTTTAATCTGCTGATCAGCCAGTTGGATGCCGAAGCTGCAGAGCAGGACAAGGCCAATGCAGATACCCTTCTCATGCTCTCTCGCGGCCGTTATGAAGTCGGCAAGATTGCAGAGACCGATTTATTGCAGGTAGAAATTAATGCCATGCAGGCTGAAACCCGGCTTGCTGCAGCACAACTTGATATGCAGACCAATGCGGAGCAACTGCGTGATTTCCTGGATTTGCAAGGTGATATCACTTTTGAGTTAGTGCCACCGTATATCTTACCAGATGTCCTTATTGATGAAGAGAAGGCGCTGGCTTATGCCATGCAAAACCGAAGTAACATAGTCTCTTTTGATCGCCGCCTGATGGAAGCCAATATGGAGGTAGAGCGCGCTAAAGGGGAGTCAGGTGTCACAGCGCGCTTAAATGGAAGCTTTGGTCTCACACAGACAGGGCCAGAGCTGCAGCAGGTATACTCAAATCTCATTGATCAGGAGGTCGTGACCTTTGGGATATCTGTCCCGATTGCCGACTGGGGGAAATCAAAGGCACGTCGAGAAGTGGCCTTATCCAATCTTGAGTTGGAGCAAAGACAAGTGGATCAGGAAAAGGAAAATTTCAGACGAACAGTTGTACTGCGTGCTCAACAATTTGATCTCGTGCAGCGCAATGCAGAAATCGCAGAGCGTTATCTCGAAGCTGCACGTAAGCGTTATGAGATATCCTATCAGCGCTATCTCATCGGCAAGATATCTGTGACCGATCTCAACCTGGCACTTTCTGACCAGGAGAGTGCGCGTCGCGGCTACCTCCAGGCTGTGCGTGAATACTGGATGGCATTGTATGAGATACGTGGGCTCACCCTTTATGATTTCATCGGAGATAAGTCATTGATGTTGCAGACGCCGGTAGGGGGGTAGGATTTTACAAAACTCACCCCCAACCCCTCTCTTATTGAGGCCCCTGCAGGTGGAAATAGTTTTTGCTGGGAGAGAGGGGAGTTATGATTCTGCTTAAATCAGGATTTGTGCCAAGCCACAGAAATGAACACCATCATCACTCTTTTTATTTTCTCCCCTCTCTTTTGCAGAATCGTATGCGTATGGATAGTCAATATTCAAGAGAGGGGTCGGGGGTGAGTTCTGAAAGGTCATATGCAAGGAATTATTGCACTTCCTACTTCGATTGTTCCTTATTCGTTATTCGTTATTCATCCGGGTCTTATGCCTGATCATAATCCGCAGGCTCTGGTCCATCGTAAAGTACGACCACACCCAATTAAAGAAAACAAAGATTTTATTTTTCACCCCGAGGATAGACTTGAGGTGGACAAAGAGCCAGAGGAGCCAGGCTAAGAAACCTTGTGTTTTCAGGAAGGGAAGATCTGCTACTGCTTTATTGCGGCCGATGGTCGCCAGACTGCCGAGGTCTTTGTAGTGGAATGGCTTCATGGCCTTGCCTTTTACCAATCCATTCAGATTGTTGGATAGCAGCCTTGCCTGTTGGATGGCGGGCTGTGCTACCTGTGGGTGTCCTTGATAGGTGCTTTCTTCCATATAGGCAGCATCACCGAGCGCATATACATCCTTTAGCCCGATGACTAGATTGTAGAGATCAGTTTTAAGTCGGTTGTCACGGGTATAGCAAGATTCAGATATTCCTTCAAATCGCAGTCCAGTGATCCCTGCTGCCCAGATGACTTTCTTTGTGTAGAGCTTGCGGCCGTCGCTGAGGCTGATTTCATTGCCATCGTAACTATTGACCCGCACCCCTGTGATCACATTGACCCCAAGGGCTTCAAGGTATTTCCTTGATTTGATCGAAGCTTCATCCGAAAAGCTGTTGAGGAGTTCATCGCCACCCTGGATCAGGTGGATGTCCATCTGGGCTGCATCGAGTTCAGGATATTCACGTGGCAGGATATACTTTTTGAATTCTGCGAAGGAGCCGGCCAGTTCTACGCCAGTGGGACCTCCCCCTACAATAGCCAGATCCAGGAGTCCCTGCCGGATGTCATCTTCTCTGATGGTGAGTGCCTTTTCGAGGTCGGAGAGGATAGCATTGCGCAGGTATAGTGCATCTGCTACGGATTTGAGGGAGTAGGTATTCTTCTCTATTTCCTTATTGCCATAGTAATTGGTAGTAACGCCGGTGGCCAGCACCAGGATATCATAATTGACACGGCCTTCGCTGGTCATCAGGTATTTGTCCTCAGGGTGGATGGAGTCGATTTCGGCTATGCGGATATGGAGGTTTTCCTTGCCACGGAAGAGTCTGCGGAGCGGAAAGGCAATAGCACTGGGCTCTATGCCGGACATAGCGACCTGGTAGAGGAGGGGTTGGAACTGGTGGAAATTGTTGCGATCGAGGATAACTACCTGATAGTCTTTATTGGAAATGCGCTTCGCCAGGGTGATGCCGGCAAATCCGGCACCTGCGATGACAATCCTGGGTTGGTTGGTTTCGGGTAGGTTGATAGGCATATGTGGAGAAACAAAAGAATACATCTAAAGTTAATGAGATATTATGATAAATTGAATCAGGATTTGGATAGGATTCCATTGGGCTTAGCAAGCCTTTAGGGGAGCAAGGGATGAAAGGAGCAAGGGAGAAAGGGAAAAATTAGAGCCCCAGGGGGTTCAAAAATTTGTTGTTTTCTGACCGACCAGGCATATATGGTTTGCAAAAGGAGGATTTACCAAATAGTCTTTGGTTGTTTTTAATGTCTGCCAAATCAATATACAGGGTGCAAAGGAAGTCCTGGTGCAGGGAGGTGCTTTAAAGGGCCGGGAGGGGTAATATTTTTATTAATAAAATATCAAACTTAACGTGCTGTAATTCAATGTTTTGGTAATTGAATGATAAAGTCATTCCGAAATATATCAGGAAATTATTTGCCTAATATTGTGGGGAATGGAAAACGCTGTTATCTTTGACGTCCCGTTCGGAAAAAGGCTTTACAGAAAACCTTCGAATGGGACCAAAAAAAGAGAAGTTCATTGACAGGATGGATAGAGCACATCATGTTGATCTGAGAAAGATCGAGATGATGAAGCTAGGTAAGAAAAGCGAAGCGTTTTCGTTGTTCGGCGGACGAAAGTCTGAGAAGGGATGATGGAAAGTTTATATCAAGTAATAGATAGGATAAAGAAGGAGCGAGGATCACGTTACTATCTGCTCGAAGAGTGGATAAAAAAACGAACTATGGAGAGTTTGATCCTGGCTCAGGATGAACGCTAGCTGGAGGCTTAATACATGCAAGTCGAGCGGGATTGGTAGCAATACCATGAGAGCGGCGCACGGGTGAGTAACGCGTACACGACCTACCTCTGACAGGGGGATAGCCCTGGGAAACTGGGATTAATACCGCATATTATTCTGATTAATAAAGTTGGAATGAAAGTTCAGGCGGTCAGAGATGGGTGTGCGTCTGATTAGCTAGTTGGTAGGGTAACGGCCTACCAAGGCGATGATCAGTAGGGGGCGTGAGAGCGTGATCCCCCACACGGGTACTGAGACACGGACCCGACTCCTACGGGAGGCAGCAGTAAGGAATATTGGACAATGGCCGAAAGGCTGATCCAGCCATCCAGCGTGCAGGAAGAAGGCCCTATGGGTTGTAAACTGCTTTTATCAGGGAATAAACCTCTGGATTCACTCCGGAGCTGAAGGTACCTGAAGAATAAGCACCGGCTAACTCCGTGCCAGCAGCCGCGGTAATACGGAGGGTGCGAGCGTTATCCGGAATTACTGGGTTTAAAGGGTGCGTAGGCGGCTTTGTAAGTCAGGAGTGAAAGTTTGCAGCTCAACTGTAAAATTGCTTTTGATACTGCGAGGCTAGAATTAGGATGAGGTCAGCGGAATGTGGCATGTGGCGGTGAAATGCATAGATATGCCATAGAACACCAATTGCGAAGGCAGCTGGCTAGACCTGGATTGACGCTGAGGCACGAAAGCGTGGGAGCGAACAGGATTAGATACCCTGGTAGTCCACGCCCTAAACGATGCTTACTCGACGTATGGCACTAGTTGTTGTGCGTCCAAGGAAACCGTTAAGTAAGCCACCTGGGAGTACGACCGCAAGGTTGAAACTCAAAGGAATTGACGGGGGTCCGCACAAGCGGAGGAGCATGTGGTTTAATTCGATGATACGCGAGGAACCTTACCTGGGCTAGAATGCGAGTGACGTCCCGGGAAACCGGGATTCCCTTCGGGGCACAAAGCAAGGTGCTGCATGGCTGTCGTCAGCTCGTGCCGTGAGGTGTTGGGTTAAGTCCCGCAACGAGCGCAACCCCTGTCCTTAGTTGCCAAGCTATCGCAAGATAGAGGGACTCTAAGGAGACTGCCGGCGTAAGCCGCGAGGAAGGTGGGGACGACGTCAAGTCATCATGGCCTTTATGCCCAGGGCGACACACGTGCTACAATGGCCGGTACAGAGGGTTGCCAAGCCGCAAGGTGGAGCCAATCCCTTAAAGCCGGTCTCAGTTCGGATTGGAGTCTGCAACTCGACTCCATGAAGCTGGAATCGCTAGTAATCGCGCATCAGCCATGGCGCGGTGAATACGTTCCCGGACCTTGTACACACCGCCCGTCAAGCCATGGAAGCCGGGGGTACCTGAAGACGGTGACTTCAATGGGAGCTGTCTAAGGTAAAACTGGTAACTGGGGCTAAGTCGTAACAAGGTAGCCGTACCGGAAGGTGTGGCTGGAATACCTCCTTTTATTTATAAGAGTGTACTATATCTAAGCTCCTTCTCCCTATCTTTTTTTTACTCCTACATCCCCTAAAGGG
The DNA here is from genome assembly GCA_016716665.1 of Candidatus Opimibacter iunctus. Lineage (GTDB taxonomy): Bacteria > Bacteroidota > Bacteroidia > Chitinophagales > Saprospiraceae > Opimibacter > Opimibacter iunctus. Next base: position 119,497 of record JADJVH010000002.1, read on the forward strand.
GACGAATGGTAGATACATTGATATACAACTTTTCTTTTTTCACTTTTCGTTTTTCATTTACCTAATCTATCCACCTGTCTTTTTTGACATACAGGCAATATTGAACGTTTTTGAGGCCAATTTTAATTAAAGGTTGGCAGCATCAAAAATGTTTCTATCTTTGCCGTCCGTTTCGCTAAAAGTGTAGTGAAAAGGATGATTTGAAAGCACAAATTTGATGTGGTCCAGGAGGACTTTTCGCCATCGGGCGGAGACACGGAGCGATACCGTAGACATCAGCATTGCACCTCTTCTGTGAAGGATGGCCGACTAGCCGAAAGCCGTCAGTGAAGGGAGAAATAGGTGTGCTAAAGTTCTTTGACAAGGATGGGGAGCGTCGTGAGGAGAGATACTGATTTAATCTTGATCAGTAAATCTTCTTATTATTATTTTGAGACGAGTTTATTAAATTAAAATGCTTTTGGCATTAAGAATAGGAAGCGATTAAGAGCGTATGGGGAATGCCTAGGCTCTCAGAGACGACGAAGGACGTGGTAAGCTGCGATAAGCTGCGGGGAGTTGCAAACGAACTTTGATCCGCAGATGTCCGAATGGGACAACCCCTATGGTTGAAGACCATAGACCTCGCAAGAGGAGACAACCCGGAGAACTGAAACATCTAAGTAACCGGAGGAACAGAAATCAACGAGATTCCCTTAGTAGTGGCGAGCGAACAGGGATCAGCCCATTAAGTATAGTAATAAGTAGTAGAAGTGGTCTGGAAAGCCACACCGTAGAGAGTGAAAGTCTCGTAAACGAAACGAATTATTATATGAATTGAGTAGGGCGGGACACGTGAAATCCTGTCTGAATATGGGGGGACCATCCTCCAAGGCTAAATACTCCTGAGAGACCGATAGTGAACCAGTACCGTGAGGGAAAGGTGAAAAGGACCCCGAAAAGGGGAGTGAAAAGACCCTGAAACCATACGCTTACAAGCGGTAGGAGCCTTGCAGCAATGCGGGGTGACTGCGTGCCTTTTGCATAATGATCCTACGAGTTGCTCCTGGCTAGCAAGTTTAAATCCGAGGAAAGGATGGAGGCGAAGCGAAAGCGAGTCTGAATAGGGCGCATAGCTAGTCGGGGCAGACGCGAAACCACGGTGATCTACCCATGGGCAGGTTGAAGGTTCGATAATCTCGAACTGGAGGACCGAACCGGTGTACGTTGAAAAGTGCTCGGATGACCTGTGGGTAGGGGTGAAAGGCCAATCAAACCTGGAGATAGCTCGTACTCCCCGAAATGCATTGAGGTGCAGCGTTGGCGTTTTTTGTATTGGAGGTAGAGCTACCAATAAGGCTAGGGGGCTTCGCGGCCTACCAACCCTTGATGAACTCCGAATGCCAGTACAAATAACCAGCAGTGAGGCGCGGGGTGCTAAGGTCACGCGCCGAGAGGGAAATAACCCAGAACAACAGCTAAGGTCCCTAAGTATACATTAAGTTGATCTAACGATGTGAGGATGCTTTGACAGCTAGGATGTTGGCTTGGAAGCAGCCATTCATTTAAAGAGTGCGTAACAGCTCACTAGTCGAGCGTTCTTGCGCGGAAAATGATCGGGCATCAAATGTATCACCGAAGCATTGTGAACGAAAGTTCGGTAGGGGAGCATTCCAGTAGCATCGAAGGTGTAGCGTGAGCTATGCTGGAGCAGCTGGAAAAGAAAATGTAGGAATGAGTAACGATTAATACGGTCAGAAACCGTATCGCCGTAAGACTAAGGTTTCCTGGATCGATGTTCGACAGACCAGGGTGAGTCGGGACCTAAGAAAAACCCGAAAGGGGTATTCGATGGCAAACGGGTTAATATTCCCGTACCAGTTTACAATAAAAGGGGACGGAGATCTGAACTGATCGCGCACTGACGGAATAGTGCGTTGAACCAATCGCAAGGTTGGGATAGTACTCCAATCCCGCAAGGGTGAGGAGATAGTGTCAGGTAAGGTCTTCCAAGAAAAGCCGAAGTAAACTGCTCGTACCGCAATCCGACACAGGTAGTCGAGGAGAGTATCCTCAGGCGCTCGAACGATTCATGGCTAAGGAACTAGGCAAATTAGACGCGTAACTTCGGGAGAAGCGTCCCTCTTAGCAATAAGAGGCGCAGTGAAACGGCCCAGGCGACTGTTTAGCAAAAACACAGGACTATGCTAATTCGAAAGAAGACGTATATGGTCTGACACCTGCCCGGTGCTGGAAGGTTAAGGAAGGGGGTTAGCGCAAGCGAAGCTCTTGACTGAAGCCCCAGTAAACGGCGGCCGTAACTATAACGGTCCTAAGGTAGCGAAATTCCTTGTCGGGTAAGTTCCGACCTGCACGAATGGTGTAACGATCTGGGCTCTGTCTCAGCCATGATTTCGGTGAAATTGAAGTATCGGTGAAGATGCCGGTTACCCGCAACGGGACGAAAAGACCCCGTGCACCTTTACTATAGCTTCACATTGGTCTTGAGTCTAAAATGTGTAGGATAGCTGGGAGACTTTGAAGCTGCCACGCCAGTGGTGGTGGAGTCGTCCTTGAAATACCAGCCTTTTTATATTTAGGTTCTAATCCCTAAAGGGAGACAGTGTGTGGTGGGTAGTTTGACTGGGGTGGTCGCCTCCAAAAGAGTAACGGAGGCTCGCAAAGGTGCCCTCAGTACCGTTGGTAATGGTACGAAGAGCGTATGAGTATAAGGGTGCTTGACTGAGAGAACGACGGTTCGACCAGGTGCGAAAGCAGGCTCAAGTGATCCGGTAACTCCACATGGGTGGGTTATCGCTCATAGGATAAAAGGTACGCCGGGGATAACAGGCTGATCTCCCCCAAGAGCTCATATCGACGGGGAGGTTTGGCACCTCGATGTCGGTTCGTCACATCCTGGGGCTGGAGAAGGTCCCAAGGGTTGGGCTGTTCGCCCATTAAAGTGGCACGTGAACTGGGTTCAGAACGTCGCAAGACAGTTCGGTCTCTATCTGTTGCGGGCGCGGGAATATTGAAAAGATCTGACACTAGTACGAGAGGACCGTGTTGGACGAACCGCTAGTGTACCAGTTGTGGCGCCAGCTGCACCGCTGGGTAGCTATGTTCGGATGGGATAAGCGCTGAAAGCATCTAAGCACGAAGCCGTCTTTAAGATGAGTATTCCATTCTCCCTTGCGGAGATGAAGGGTCGTGGAAGACTACTACGTTGATAGGCTATAGGTGGAAGTGCAGTGATGTATGGAGCCGAGTAGTACTAATAACCCGAAAGCTTCCTTTTTTTTTTAAGATACTTCATATGAGCAAATTCATGTGTCTCGTCGACACATAATGAATCGACAATCCCCATCCTTTTTTTAACTAATAAGTGAAATCCTTATATGGTTTCGCCACGATTAGTGTGGCTCTCGAGTCCGTCCCATGGACAACTTTTTAGAGTCACACAAAGATCAAATGGTGGCTATAGCAAGGGGGATCCACCTCTTACCATTCCGAACAGAGAAGTTAAGCCCCTTCACGCCGATGGTACTGCCGCAAGGTGGGAGAGTAGGTAGCCGCCTACCTTTAAACAAGGTCTGCAGATGTCATGTCTGCAGGCCTTTTTTTATTTTATGTATTCACTGTTCGCTTCTCTTTAGTTCGTTACTTTGCCGTCTGTAAAGAAAGCCACCCATTACCTTAATAGGTCAGACAATTTATGCATCCGCTGCAAAAGCAAAAATCAATCGCCGAACTCCTCTGGTGGTTATTTACCCTCCTGGTTATCGCCATCGTCCTCTTCCCCATCTGGGACAATGACATCGATTTTCCGTTTTATTTTCAAAACGCACTCCTCATCACCCTCTTTATCACGTTTACACGATACATCTTCCTCCTGCGACTCACGTTTATCGCACGCATGAAATGGATCAAGGTGGCCATCATCGCTGTCGCTGCCATCTTCTTCTTTGTGATGACCACCGCCCTCGGTGATTTCCGCAGCTTTATGGACGAAAAAGGACTCCAATCCCTGACAGATCATCTCCATGTGAGCAAGCAAACCAGCATTATCGAATACATCAAGAATGAAATGATTTTCTTCGGTGTAGGTAGTATCATCACAGGCCTCATCCTCCCGGCCCGCATGATCATGTCCCTCTGGCGCATGCGCAACGAAGGCACTGTTTAAGCGCTATCCCATCCTGGCTAAGAAGTCCTGATCAGGCTCCGTAGAAATGCGATTTCACTACGCATCTCCTGGATCAACTGATCATACACTCCTTTTGTCTCCTGGTGCATATCCATTGCACCATGGTTTCCATGACTACCCTTTAAATGGTTTTGCGACAAGGGATGTCTCCTAAATTCAAGCAAGTTTGTAAAATCCGTTTCCAGGATGTCTGCGATGTGGAGCAACCTCGTAATACTTAATGTCGTTTTTCCGGACTCCAGGTTGGCATACGTGGACTGGCAGATGCTGAGCATTTCTGCCATGTACTCCTGCGTATATCCTTTGGCTTCCCGGTAGGCCCTGATCCGTAGATCGGGTTTATCAGGTTGGTGCATAAGAATATTGTTTTAACTGATGAAGTATTTTGTTTTCAGATAGGAAATTTAAGGATTACCTCCCAATTTTGGAACAGGGAATGAAATTTCCCTTGAAGGCAGTTGTTCGCTTCACCGGCACACCGTCTTATCTGATCAAAACCAGTTGAATCATGAAAACAGGCATCTTCATGCTGTGCATCGCCATGTGCACCAGCGGACGTACTTCCGGCCAGGCTCCTGAGACTGCAGATCATGTCATTGAGGGCGGAAAGATCATCGTAGAACTGGTCAAGGCTTTGAGCAATAAGAAGGACTCCGACAAGGATCCGGGGTGCAAAGGAAATTACGCCGATCTCTGCATCGAAAACGAAGCACCTGGTTCGATCACGGTACAACTTGAGCAAAGAACCAATCCGGAGAAACGGGAAGTGGTCGTTTTGCCAGCCGGGAAAGAGTGTTTTCTTCAGGTCAGGGTGGGGGTGTGGACGTATGACCTCCGCATGACGGGAACCACCACGTCTATGCGAAAAGGTGATTTGCTGATCGAAGGCTGTAATAATCTATCAATGAAAATAAAGTGAGCTCCCAGGTGCCAGTCGCCAGCTTCCAGAGGAATGATCAAAGCCCTCTGGCGGCTGGTAGCTGGAAGCTCAGATATTGGGTCTATCAGGTCCTGGCTCCTGGCGCCGGGAATAAGGACCTCTCCATAGCGTAGCGGGCAACCGAAACCGCTTGATCAAGAAGTAGGACATCACTTCCGTGTGCCGGACGCCTCGGAAGGAACATTTTAATAACTTCATCATGAAAAACAAGAATTTTCTTAAAGCAGGCTTTGCTTTGCTCTTAGCGTGCATGATTTCTACCGGTGTATATGCACAGGTTGCAGTGGTAGGAACTTTAAAGGATGGAAAGGCCTCAGTCACCAGTCTTGCTGATGCTACGGCTGTATTGAAAGGAGGACTTTCCGCCTCTGCCACAGTGACAGATATCAGCATTCAACTCGAGCCGGCAAGCGGGAAATATTACCTTTTTGGGGCTATCAGCAATGACCGCATTACAGGAAAGGCAGTAGAACTTCAAAATGAGGCAGGCATACTTAGGGCAGCAAGCGGTCCTGGTATTGAAATAACATGCACCGGATATAAATGTGGGAGATGTGTGCCTAACATTAATAAATTAAAGGTCCGTTGTGTTTGTGAAGATGCAAATCCTTCCGCAGACACACATTGTGACATGATTTCCAAAGTGGTGATTACCGCCTGGTAGAATGATTAGCTTCAAGTGAATAATGATGATATGCAGGACAGTCAATTGGATTGCCCTGCATTTTTTAAATTTGTAAAGGAACCAAACAATAAACCATATGAATACCAACTCACTCAAGCTGGTCTTTTGCATTTTGATGCAGGTGTTTTTATGTATTTCTATTTCTGCTCAGAATAGATACATGTCCGTTATCGATAAATTCGTCGAAAAGCGAAAGCAGTATGAATCCATTTCATATGATATGGTATTGTTGCGCAAATCTTTTATCATGGAAGACACAATCTTGTCTGTAGCCCATGTTGATATGGTGAGAGACCAGAAGGATACATTGTTTGGAGGGGAATTCAGTATTGCGATAGAGGATACCCTTTGGTATGGTTATGACGGGCAGAAAATAATGAGAGGTGAAATTGAGTCATCTACATTGACTATAGCTGATCCTATCAAGTATCCCGGGGTTTTTATTACTTCCACATGGGTTGATAATTTCTTGGATTACGGGTTTATAAAAATGGGGCAGGGTCCTAAATCTTTGCTGGCTGATCCAATGATTAAAGCCACATTTTCAGATACTATGATTGGTAATTGGCCATGTGTTGCGATCCTTTTTAACCTTCCTGATGAGGGCGAGGTATATAATCGGACCATTTTTATGGCCATCGATACGATTGAATATTATGCCAGAAGCCGCATGTATTCAGCCTTTTTCCAGGGCAGTGAACAATACACCAACTGGTGGTTTAAGGAACCTAAATATGGAAATAACACCACCATAGAGAAATTGGATGGTTCTTATGAATCCACTTTTAAGCAAATTGAACAATATAGTCCTGATACTAGCTATGAGGAGAAACCTATTGAGTTTGATTACGCACAGCTCACCGGCAAAATCTATAATAAGGATGAAATAGTGAACTTATCAGATAGTAAAGCCAATTTCATTATTCTCGATTTCTGGTACACCTCATGCTATCCATGTATCAAGGGCATCCCTTCGGTCAACAGGCTTTACAGAGACTTTAAGGATAAGGGAGTAGCTGTCTATGGAGTAAATATGCTAGATGACGAAGTGAAGAGCAAAGCCAGGCTAGAGAAGTTTTTTAAGAACAATCTCATAGAGTATACATCGCTGATGGTAGAAACCACTGTGGCTGATCAGATTGGTATCACGTCTTATCCTACACTGCTGGTGCTGGACAAGGATTTCCAGATCATCTATATGGAAGATGGATTCAATGAGGATCTGTATGAGGAGGTTGCCGCAGTATTAAATGAAAAACTGAAGTAATACAAACTGAGACTTAAATTAAAGTCCTGCAAGACAATCATGCTCAAAGATGATGGTGCCCACTCCCTTGCGCCCCTCTCATTTTTACCGCACTATATGTCTGGAGGTGAGCAACTGGATCTCCCTGTGTAAGGATGTAACATTCGTTGATAGCCAGGTCAGCATAGATCTGATCCGGACAGTCCTTACAAGGCCACTGCACGGTCACACTCTTGATCGTTGTTGATTTTCGCAATCCCACTTCCAGTGCCAGACTATTTGCACCAAAGGACGCACCTGAAGTGACTGTACGATAGATTTTTCGGTCCTTACCATTTTCCTGCACAGTAATCATCACGCGCGCACCAATAGCAGCCTTGTTGCATGCGGTACCGGTGAGTTTCAACTCCACCCAGTTGTTTTGTTCATAATTGGGATTTTCAAACAGACAGTTATAGAACCCATCTCCATCATATGCTCCACCAATGACGGCATACAGATCTTCATCCCCATCGTGGTCAAGGTCACCAAATGAAACGCCATGTCCTTTCTGTATATTGGCAAAACCTCCGCTGTAACTCACGTCTTCAAATCGCTGCCCTTCGATATTAAGGTACATCTTATTAGGCACCAGGCTTTGATAGGTAGGATTACCTGTCGCCAGATAGAAGTCAAGAAATCCGTCGGCATTGATATCCCCTATATTACATCCCATTGTAAACACTACTTCATCCAACCCCATGGGTATCCCCACCTCGTCAAAGACCATGTTTCCTTTGTTGTGATATAATTTAGGATACATGTCATGATCCGCCTTGCCCATTTTACTCAACATCCAGTTTTTAGCAGGCGTGCCATCATTGGTGTACCCCGAAACAAAAATGTCCTCGTTGCCATCATTATCAAAATCGAAGTTAAAGCATGGGAAACTCATGATTGGATTTCCTACACCTGCCTGTTCAGTGATATTGAGAAATTCCTTTTTTCCGATGGCGCCCTGGTTGAGCCAGAGATCATTTGGGGTAGCGATAGATGACATGTAGATATCCGGAAACCGGTCATTGTTGATATCGGTCGCCACACAGCCTTTGAAGAACTTATTTACGGTTAGGCCATATTGGGTGGACTCATAACTGAAAGAGCCGTTTTTCTGATTGATATAAAAGTCAATCCCCCTGTCATAGCCAGGCAATGATTCATTACACACCACAAGGTCAAGCCATCCGTCGAGATTGAAATCTGCCCATGCAGATGTCTGGGTTGGGCCGACATGGGTCAGCCCGGCCTTAAGGGTTACATCCCGGAAAGATCCTTTGCCGGTATTCATAAGCAGGGTATTCGGGATATCACCCTGGGTCTGGTACCATGCACCCCGCATCAGGTAGATGTCCAGCCAGCCATCATTGTTGTAGTCAGTCTGGTTGAGATTCAATACCCCAACCTGTCCATCCAACCCGTATGCATCCGTTTGGTCAGAAAAAGTCCCATCCCCATTGTTGACATAAAAAATTAACTCTTCTGTGGGTTTCCATGAGGTGATGACGATATCCAGCCAGCCATCATTTGTAAAGTCATCGATGATGACGCCACCTGCCAGTCCGTTTCGATTTAAACCAATGTCGGGAGCAATGTCCTTGAATTTTGGGATAGCCATCTTGGAAGTAAACCATGACGGGTCGATACGATACTGGACAGGTACACTATCCGGAAACTGACCAAGCGTCATATACGCGAGGTTTAAGAGATATACGGTTTCGAGATCATCCGGGAATTCCTTCAGTAACTTTTTATACTGGACGATGGCTCCTTTTGACCCAAAAGGTAATTGATGGATCCCCTTTCCCTGGATAGGCAGTAGACAGGATTCATGATTATGATTGTTGACACAGTTTTCAATTTCCCCATGCCGCATGTAGGCAATACCGATGACGGACAATAAGTTGCGGCGTACTTCCGGGTCAAGTTCCATGTCGTACTGCTCAATAAGCTGGATGAGCTGGGTGTACAATTGCAGTGCATCCCTGGTGTCACCGGATTTGAGCACTTCGAAAGCATAGTCAACGCCCAGGTTGACTTTATCCTGCAGATCACTGGCGTTTTGCAGTTTGGCCAATTTCAATTTAGCCCTTTCGGCATTAAAAGTTGGATTGAGCTTCAATAGATCAATCTTGCGGTATGCCTCCTGGACCCAGATCCTTGTATCTTCTTCAGGGGTGAGTGGTCCCAAATCTGTCTGATCAGATTTGCATGATAGCACAAACAATGCCATTACGCACCAAAATATTCTTTGGTAATTTCCACTAGTGCTCATGAGGTGAAGGTACAGCGATCTATTCTCTAACTTTGCACCAATACACGAAGTCTCAACATTTATATTTGTTCTAAACTCTGAAATAAAACAGCTATGTCAGTGATCCAGGATTTCAATGATTACCGCCAGCGGATGAACGATGTCATCCTATCGCAGGATAATAAGGTGATCAAGCGCTTTTTCAGCCTTGACAACCAGACCTATGAGGATGGCGCATTATCTGAAGTAACCAAGGAACTTTTGGGCCTGGTAGCCTCGATGGTGTTGCGCTGCGATGACTGCATTAAATACCACCTTGGCCGCTGCCATGAATTGGGGGTGACCAAGGACCAGATCTATGAAGCATGTTCCGTTGCATTGGTGGTAGGCGGATCGATTTTTATTCCGCATATGCGCAGGGCGGCGGAGTATTGGGAGGAACTAGAGAAAGGTTGATGGGTTTATAGGTTGATGGGTTTATAGGTTTATTAATTTAATGTTGACATATAATGTTGTGTTGTCACGATAGAAAAGTGGTCACTAGATTTTCCCATTCCTTTTTAAGTGTATTCTCTGGTCTTTTGCTGCCGGCTCTTTGATACCAGTAATCCGCATTCCACAGATCCCCTTCCTTGCGATGCAGATATGCATGGATCAATGCAGCCTCTTTTGATTCAATATCCTGGATGATGGCATGGCTTTTATGCCAGTCACCTTTGGCGTCGTACCATAGCGCAAGCAGTAATGGCGTGAGTCCGGGCGGAGGTGTGCTGTGTTGAAGTGATGAATTGAATTCTTCAATGGTCATGATGCAAATTTAGTTATTGTATTGCCCCTTGGCCCCCTGACTAGGTAATCCCCCCTAGCCCCCCGAAGGCTGCTGTTTATACACAAATCGGAAATGGCATGTTTTTAAATTTCCACAGGAAATACAAACGCCGCTGGATGGAGTTCTCTCCGCCAGCAGGATGATTCCAATTCAGGATTCCTTTAGATATTCACTCTGGGTATTCATTGGTTGGCGGAGAGAACTCCATCCAACGGCCGATGGCCGATTATACTTGGGTATCCTATATTGGTTGACTGCGGAGGTTCCATCCCTATTGAAATGTGTATAAACGGCAGCCCTAAAGGGGCTGATCAGGATTTCATCCAGATCTTCAAAAAATTCCTTGCCTCCTGAAACAGGATCTTACGATTCATTTTTGAAAAGGTAATACCTGGACGCAGTGCGATAGGATACCCAATGACCTTGAGCTCTTTTTTGGCAGAGAGCAGGAAGATAAATTCGAGATCAAACAAATAGCGGTCGATGGTAGTGGACAAGAAAATGTCTTTTACATTTTTTCTAAAGCCCTTCAACCCGGCTTGTGTGTCATCGACCTTGAGCCTGAGTAATTTTGCATTGAAGCTGCGTAGTAACCTGGAGATACGTCTGCGTGCGGCAGGCAGGTGGATGTAATAGGCATCATCCCGTTTACCGATCACGGCATCATTGGATTCCATCAGCGAATGGATCAACCCGATCATACTTTCCTCTGTATAGGGCCAGTCGATATCGGTGTACACAATATAATCTGCTGTCGATTGTTTTACGCCTTGCCTTAAGGCATATCCCTTGCCACGGTTTTCTTCATAACTAACCCATTGAAGATCAGGGATCCCACCCTTGAGCAGTGTAAGGGAGTGTGTTTTATCCAGGCGCTGCGAACCGTCATTGACGATGAAAAGCCTTATCTTTAAGGCAGGTAAGGCTTTCACCAGGGATTGAAAACGGCCGATGACAACCTCCTCCCAGCCGGGAAGCGGATTGTATGCAGGTAGTATGATGTCCAGGCTGGTCATGAAGCCGCCAAAAATACATAATTCCGTTCCGACGCATTTTTCTTTCCCAAAAGGATGTTCATATCATCTATTTTTGCCCTGTATCTATGAGTTATCTTCAATCCCTCAACGAAGTTCAGCGCAAGGCTGTCACGCACACCGACGGGCCAGTCATGGTCATTGCAGGCCCCGGCTCCGGCAAGACCCGCGTGCTGACCTATCGTATTGCCTATCTGATCGAACAAGGTATTCCCCCACAGCATATCCTGGCACTGACGTTTACCAACAAAGCAGCCAGGGAAATGAAGGAGCGTATAGCCCATGTGGTTGGTTCTAAGGGAGATAGGGTATGGGCAGGTACCTTTCACTCGATTTTTGCAAGGATACTGAGAGTAGAAGCCACCAAGATTGACTTTCCGCCTGCATTTACAATCTACGACCGCGATGACTCCAAGAGCCTGGTCACTGATATCATCAGGGAGATGCGACTGGATACCAAGCAATACAATCCCAGCGGCGTCCTCGCACGAATCTCCTCCGCCAAGTCCAACCTGATCACCCCTGAGCGCTACGCTAAGGATGATGATCTCGTACTCTATGACCGGATGAACAAGCGTCCGCAGATCTATGAGATCTACGAACGCTACTATAAGCGATGCAAGCAGGCTGGTGCGATGGACTTTGATGACCTGCTGCTGCAGATGTATCGCCTGTTGCAAGAAAACCGTGAGGATGTGCGGCACAAGTACCAACGCATTTTTCAGTATGTGCTGGTCGATGAGTTTCAGGATACCAACTACCTGCAATACGCCATCATCAAGCACCTCACGATGTACCCAGGCAGTCCTCACAATATCTGTATCGTAGGCGATGATGCACAGAGCATCTACTCATTTCGCGGGGCCACTATCGAAAACATCCTCAAGTTTGAACATGACTTTCCGGAATTAGTCACCTACAAACTCGAACAAAACTATCGCTCTACAGAGCACATCGTGCAGGCGGCCAATATGGTCATCCAGAACAATAGCAAACAGATCCCGAAAGAAATCTGGACGGAACTCGGCACAGGTCATAAAATCAAGATGATCAAAGCAGTCAGTGATGTAGAAGAAGGACGCTTAGTAGCCAGTACGATCATTGAATACAAAAACAGGCTGCATCTCGAAAACAAGGATATCGCGATCCTGTATCGGACCAATGCACAGTCCAGGATTTTTGAAGAGCATCTCCGCAAGCAAAACCTAGCCTATCGGATTTTCGGTGGCCTGTCGTTTTATCAACGCAAAGAGATAAAGGATATCCTCGGCTATCTGCGCCTCACGATCAATGAGCGCGATGACGAAGCGTTCAAGCGGATCATCAATACGCCAAAGCGCGGTATCGGCAAGACGACTACAGATCAGATCGCTGAATTGGCCGTAGCGCAGGGAGTCTCTATGTGGGCTATCCTGACATCGGGTGCATACCCTGCCAAGGGTAAACTACTTGCGTTTCTACAAATGATAGAAGGCTTCAGGCAGAAGGCACTTGAAGGCAATGCATATGATGTGGCACTGAAGGTCGCCCAGGAAAGTGGGCTTTACGAAGAATTGAGGCAAGACTCCAGCATCGAAGGCATCAGCCGAATGGAAAATGCAAACGCCCTCCTCGATGGCATCAAGGAGTTTGTTGAAAATGACAATGCGGATGAGGCTACCAATGATCGGAGCCTTGCTGCCTATCTGGCCAATATCGCCCTCCTGACCGACTCTGATGAAAAGACTGATGAGGAACCCAACTACATCAGCCTGATGACTACACACACCGCCAAGGGCCTTGAGTGGAAAGCGGTATTTGTAGTTGGTCTTGAAGAAAATTTATTTCCCTCTTATATGTCCATGGGTTCACCGGACCAGTTGGATGAGGAGCGCAGACTATTTTATGTCTCCATCACAAGGGCCAAAATGTTTCTCGCCTTGTCTTATGCTACAAGCCGGTATCAGTTTGGCCAGTTCAGGTACAATGACCCTAGCCGCTTCCTGGAAGAGATTGATGAGCTGCATTTTGAGACGACAGTTGAGCGGAGAGGAAAGCCAACTCTTCCAGAGCCTAGATTGCTCGCTGATCGGCCTAACCGCAAGCGTGACTACGAACCACGTGTGAGTCCTGCTGATTTCAAGCCCAGCCCATCTGAACAAATTGCAGAAGGAATGGAAGTATTGCATCTTCAGTTTGGCCGCGGCAAGATCGTCAACATCGATGGTGCAAGGGAAAACCGTGTGGCGACCATACGGTTTGAAGAGAGTGATGATCAGGAGAGAAGGATCATGCTTCGCTTCGCGAAACTACAGATCGTAGAATAAATTAAAATTCAAGATTGCACTTCAAAAAAAAGTAGAGACGCGATTAATCGCGTCTCTACTTTTTTTTGATCATGGCATAATTGCAGATGCAATTTGGTTTGATGCTTCCCGTGGGATCAGCATGATTTTCTGCTTGCCGGGATGGATGATGATCTTGTACTGTGAGAGAAATGACTGTCCGAGCATGCCATCAAATGCATCATGGCGAAAACTGCGCTCGGCCTTTAAGTCAACAATAAACTCAGAGGCCGTGGCGATCTGGCTATCATTGACTTCAAGCGTCATCATCATCCGGTGCCTGATATCCTGCTTGTTGTCAGTCCCTACCACCAAAACTTTCGAAACATCTGCAAGGAGATCCTGGTTTGCTGGTGGCTGATAATTAAAGAGGAAATTGCATTCGGAGCCTGAGTCGATTCCAAGCGTTTTTTTCTCACCATTTACCTTGCAGGTGATCATCGGAAGGTGATCTGCATATTGAAACTTGAAGAATGAGCCTTCAGGTATCTCTGTCATTTCTTTTTCCACGCTAATCGTACGGGAGTCATAATCGATTGACACATAAAACTGGGAGAGCGCAGAAAGGCCCATCAACGCGCGTACTTCCCTGCGGAGTGAATTTTCCAGGAAGGAAAGATCGGATACAAGGGCTGTAGAATTCTTAGCTGTCACACCGAGCCAGGACCATTTGCTGACGAGGCGTGATTTGCCTTCAAAGTTGCCGTTTATTCCGGTGCACTCAATTGCTGATTCAGGGTCGGCCTGGTAATATTTTTGGTTGAGGACCAAACCGGGGGCTCCGGTATCCAGGATGACAAGTACATGCTCGCCCTCAATGACAGCCTCGGTAAAAAGATAACCTTTTATAATCTGGATTGGAAATACCTCGCTTTCCCCTTTAAAGGGTAGTAGAAGGAGCAATATGAAGAGGATCCGGTACACTGACCATAAAAACTTTACATTCTTAAATCAAATGGACAATATTAAATGTATAACACATTGATTAACAGCTATAACATTTTATTGCTTTATCGTCTATGTAAAAATAGTGTAAACCCGAGGTAAATGCAAGTAAAATCTGTCTACAGCCCATCTTTTTACATTGGCCATCAGTCTTTCTTTGAAATCCCTCTTGATTTAGTGCCCTACCACTATCTTCATTTGATGATAATGCTCCAATCCATTGACTGACAAAGCCCATTATACTGTGCTCATCAAAGAAGCAGCCACACGCCATGGCTTCATGGGTGCAGGCATCGCCATGGCTGAGCACATGGATGAGGAAGCTGGGCGGCTTGAGCAGTGGCTCAGCAAAGGGTATCATGGGGAGATGGCCTATATGGCCAATCATTTTGACATGAGGGTCGATCCAACGAAGTTGGTGCCGGGTGCGAAGAGTGTGATTTCGCTTTTGTATAATTATTTCCCTCAGCAGGATCAATCTCCCCCTTCGAAGGGGGTCGGGGGGTTGATAGTTGGGATGCCAGATGCCAGACACGCAGATGCCAGACAGGGTGACCTGTATGATGAAAATTCATTGCAAACTGCAAACAACTCACTGCTCACTGAAGAGAACGCTTCTTCGGAAACGGCGCAGCCAGCCGAAGAAGAGCGCTTCAAAATCTCCCGTTACGCTTACGGCGAAGACTACCACAAAGTAGTCCGCCGGAAATTGAAAGCACTGGTCAGTGACCTGAAAAAAGAAATCGGTGACTTCAACGCGCGGGTCTTTGTGGATTCCGCTCCTGTGATGGAACGAGATTGGGCAAAGCGGAGTGGGCAAGGCTGGATCGGAAAAAATACATTGTTGATTCATCCGAAAAAGGGAAGTTATTTTTTCCTTGCAGAGATTATCCTTGATGTCGAACTCGAATATGATCATCCCATGCGTGATCACTGCGGTACGTGCACCCGATGTATTGACGCCTGCCCGACAGATGCGATTTCTCCAGAGGGCTATATACTTGATGGATCGAAATGTATTTCCTATCTGACCATCGAATTAAAATCACAAATACCCGAATCCTTCAAAGGGCAAATGGAAGACCGGATCTATGGATGTGATATCTGCCAGGAGGTTTGTCCATGGAACAGGTTTTCTACTCCACATGAGGAGCCCGCCTTTGAAATATCTGAACAATTGCAAGAGATGAAGAGGGAAGATTGGTTAGAAATTACTGAAGAAGTATTTAATGAATTATTTTCGAAGTCGGCGGTTAAGCGGGCAGGGTATGAAAAATTATTGAGATCTATTTGCTTTTTGAAATCATAAGAAAGGGTTATAAAAATTTGGATTTTTCAATTTAACAAACTTCGATAAGATACCCCAAATACCTATTTTAAACCTGGCAGATGCATTTCTGCCAGGTTTTTTTTGAGGGATATGGCCCGACATTTTCCTGCAGGTGCATACAGAAGCCCTCAATGGATGGATTCTACAGGGTTGTAAAAGTGGAGTAAAAACATTTATCTTCATCTCCCTTTCCGGAACCTGACCTGATAACTCTTTTATGAGAATAGTAACCGCTCTTGTACTGACCGTTTTCTTAGCCTCCGGCTGCACCAGGCTTTTCGCCCAGGACACCTGCCTGCCCAATGGCATGACAACAGAAGAGGCTGGTCAGATGAAGGAATACCTGCTGAATCTATCGAATCAACGGCTGCTTCCAACACCTCCCCCATCTGATGTCCGCAACATGGCCGAGTGGGAAGAAGTACAAGCCCTCGTCATCGCCTGGACCGATCAGATCACGATCCTGAAGGAAATCGTCCGCAATAGTGTCAAGGAGTGTAAAGTCTTTATTGTCGCTACAGATACGGCCACTGTGATCAACCAACTTACCTCATCTGGTATAGCATTGGATTCAGTACGATTTGTGACCGCACCTTTCAATACCATCTGGATGTGTGATTACGGTCCATCCTGTGTCTATAAGAATGATGTGGATAGCCTTTGGATCATCGACTGGACCTACAACCGTCCCCGGCCAAAAGATGACCAGGTGCCCGGAGCGATAGCGGGTTTTTTAAAAGTTCCCATCTATGAAGCCACTGCTGAACCATATCGCTGGATACATACAGGCGGCAATCACCTGCAGACCGGAACCGGCACCTTGTTTTCCTCTAATCTGGTGTTGAATGAGAATCCGGAGAAGACCGAAGCTGAAATTGATACGATAGCCAAACTATTCCTGGGGATCAATCAATATGTCAAGTTCCCGACACTTCCCTACGATGGCATACATCACCTCGATATGCACATGCGTGTCATTGATGAAGAGACCATCGTCTTCGGACAATACCCGGATGGTGTTGCTGACGGCCCGCAGATCGAAGCCAATATTCAATATCTTATTGATAGCATCAGGACGTCCTACGGTAATACCTATAACATCATCCGCATACCAATGCCTCCGGATCAGAATGGAAGGTATCCTGACAATGGAGGTAATTACAGGACGTATACCAATGCGGTTTTTGTAAACAAAACACTATTGGTGCCTACCTATCAACAGAAATACGATACTACAGCGTTGCGCATCTACAGGGAAAGCCTGCCTGGCTACAATGTAGTCGGCATCAATTGTAATAGCATCATCAGTCAACTTGGCGCACTGCATTGTATCACCAAGCTGGTAGGCACTAATGATCCTTTGCTGATACAACACGCACGCCTTCGCGATGTCGAAGACACTGTGGCGTATTATCCGGTCACCGCGTACATCCGTCACCGCGATGGCATCAGCGAGGCCAATCTGTTTTACAGGTCATCAACAGAAACAGCTTATTCAGAAGCTCCAATGATGCTTGTGGATACAGCAGCCGACATCTGGGCATCATTGATCCCCGCTTATCCGGCTGGCACTGAAGTACAGTACTATATTTCTGCTGATGCCAATGATGGAAAGCACCAGGTACGACCAATCGTAGCTCCTGAAGGTTATTTTAAATTTAAAGTCCTGGGTGAGTTGGCCAATCAACCTCCGATAGTACGTATCGTCACACCCGTTGATGAAAGTGTATTCAATATTGATGAAGGACATGCCTTCTTTACCATTGAGGCTACAGATACAGACGGAGTGATTGCGCAAGTCAAATTGAATATCAATTTTGAAGATGTCGCTATTTTCGATACCCTGCCATATACTTTCGATTGGACCTTCCCGGAAGTCGGGACTTATTATGCACATGCCCAAGCCACAGATGATGACGGTGCTATTGTGTTTAGTACGCTGATCAAAATCACGATCGAGGAATCTACAGCTACACATACTTTGACACAGGAGCACGCTATCACCATTTCTCCAAATCCTGTTGATCACATACTGGAGGTGCGCCAGATTGAATCCACCACTTCAATATCGGATATAGAGGTATACAACACATTTGGACAAATCCAATCCGTATCTACTAGCTATGGTGGAAAGATGGCTACAATTGATTTTTCATCCTTGCCTTCCGGTGTGTATATATTGAGGATAAGAGAAGGTGAGCATGTGTGGGGATATCGGGTGATAAAGAAATAGACATTGATGCCTGCCTGGAGCCAGATTGCCTTCGCTTTGGCAAACAAACCCACCACATGATACAAGCCAGTTCTTAAAAAGCTTCGGCAACCAAGGGAGGCTCCTTTCAATGATCTTACAATAGAAGAGGATTCATGCTACTGCCATTGGTAGCCACAAGCTACCAATAACATTTGCTTTTTTTTAAACAAGTGAGTCATTGAGCGGAGCCGAAAGGACTCACTTGTTTAATAGTTGACGAAATACCCCGGTCGTTGAGCGGAGTCGAAACGAACGGCTCATCACTCACCTCAAACAATCCTCTTCACCCCCACCTTCGGATCAAACAACACATCAACATCCGGGTCATAGGAAAGGACAAGGACTCCCGGTGCTTTACCAGTCTCAAGCGAGCCCAGCTCATCTTCCATCCCCAACGCCATCGCGCCATTGAGCGTAGCCCATTGGAGTAATGTGTCAAAGTGAACATAGGATTGATACCTGGAGATCGTCTTCATCTCTTCAAGGATGGAGAGCTGCCAGTTGGACGTAAGGCTGTCGGTGCCGATGGTCATACGGGCACCGGCATGAATAAAGTGTTGGTAAAAGGGCAGCCTGTTTTCAATATATAAATTTGCATTCGCACAAGTGGTCCAGTAGACCTGGTCACTCCATGCATGTGCGGCTTGAATGTCCTCAAGGGATGTCAGTGTATTGTGTACAAAGAGTGTGCGCTGTCCCGGATCCATGTGCGTCATCGCATAATGAATCGACGGCTTGCCCGCAGGCTTGAAGTGGCTGAGATCAAATCCAAAGTCTTTGTAAAAATCTAAAAAGCCACCTCTTCCGTACATGAAAAAATCCTGTTCTGCAGGAGTCTCCTGGTTGTGAATGCTGACGGTGCCCGGAGAATCATTTAGTGTGTTCACCCGCTTAAACAGATCAGGCGAAACAGAATAAGGCGCATGAGGCACAGCAGATTTGGGCTCTGGAGCCTGGGCATATGCTTCCATATATCCTTTGACCATTGCATCCATGGCGTGGTCCTGCAGGAAGTCAAACATTTCTACAAAGCTGTAGTATTTGATTTTACTGGATCGTTTGATAGGAAAGGTATCCGCCTTATTGCATATATCCCCCACGGCCTGTATGCCATTGTCCCACATCTCACGGTCTGCTGCTTCGATGGCCGCGTCAATATCCGATTGGGCTTCATTCCGAAATTTCACCACGTGTGAAATAAACGGAAGTAACCCTGCCCCTGTAGGAGCCTTGCCTTTGAGATGGGACAATTCCAGGTGACAATGTGTATTGATCAATCCCGGGATGATGATGCCTTTGTGATATTCCAGTTGATCAGCTGGAACTTGGTCCCTTGTGGTCACATTGGTGATGCGATCATTTTCGAGGACGACCACCCCTTGATGAATTCTTGATGATGAAACCGGGTAGACCCAATCCGCAGTGATATACCTCAGGTCCATCAATATGATTTTACCACAAAGCCGTTGATCATACGGGGCTCAAACCACGTGCTCTTTGGTGGAAGCGTGCCGCCGGTATCGGAGACCTTGACCAGTTCATCAAACTGCACAGGATATATGCAGAATCCAACAAGGTGATCAGACACCCTGGCCTTGTCCTCCACTTTGCCAGGCCCCAGGTCCCCGGATATATGTTGCACACGATTGTCGGTGCGCACATCTGCTATGCCCAATAAGCCATCCAGGATTTCAATGTCCAGGATATCAGCATCGAGCATAGCTGCAGTCTTCTTGTATTTTTTCAACACTTCCGGTTTCCAACGCAGCAGGTACCATTCGTCCTGTATGCACATCGTGAGCTCATGCTTACGCTCAGGCTTTGCAGGCCTTACGAGCAATTCGATCTCAAAGTATTTGCTGATCTCCGCCATAAAGCGCGTCAGTTTCAGATGATAGGGCAATTGAACCACCTTGTTGTAATCCAATATATCCAGTTGATCAAATGGAAACAGCGCAGACAGGATGAGTGAGTAGTCATGATCCTTCTTATCACCTTGCAGCTTGTTGAGTTTTTCGGCCGTACTGCACCGGTGATGGCCATCAGCGATATATAATTTCGGAACTAGCGTTTTATACAGCCTGACCAGTTCGGCGCCTTCGCCTTCCGGTATCTGGTACAGTTTATACTCTTGCGGTCCTGCAGCGATCGTAAACTCCAGAAATGGTTTTCTTTTCTTCTTTTGTTTTTCGATCTCCTTTGTGATATCCTTGATCACCGGATGACAGAGCAATACCGGCTTGACCATTGCCCCACGTTGCAGGATGATCTTAAGCATAGATTGCTCACTGCTCGCGATAGTCTGTTCGTGCTTAACGATTTTGCCCTTGGTATAGTCCTCCACATTGAGGCAGACGACGATACCGGAATGCACTTTTTACCCATGGTGATTTCCATGATATAAAAGCACTATTTCCAGTCTTATGAAAGAATCCATTCTTATAATACTCACTGTAATCTTCCCGTACTGTCCCAAAAAAGGAATCGGAGGATGCGATCAGATCGACATTGGGATAGATAGCTTCAAATGGATATATTTTCATAAGTCGTGGGGTGTTGCATTAATTGGCAATAGTGTACAGCGCCGGCATCCGGATCAAATATTCTCTACATCCACAAATGGCATAGGCACCACCTTGGCGCTCAGCATTTTTGTTCCGGCTTTGACATCAAAGGTTGAACCTATCGCTGCATAAGCTGTAGGAACATAAGCCATGCCCAGCGGAACCTGCAGCGTAGGCGACAACGTGCCACTGGTGACCACACCAATTTCATTTCCTGATGCATCGCATACTGGATAACCATGTCGTGGGACCCTACGGTCATCTACGACAAATCCAACCAGTTTTTTCTCTACGCCGGATTTTTTCTGTTTCTTAAAAAATTCCTGAGAAGGGAACTCACTGTTTTTGTTGAGCTTGGTGATCCAGCCGAGGCCGGCTTCAAGCACGGATGTAGTATCATCGATATCATTGCCATAGAGGCAATAACCCATCTCCAGCCTCAATGTATCACGCGCACCGAGTCCTGCAGGAACAGGCTTGACAGGATGATCAAGGTTCATGATGATATCCCACATCGCTACTACGTCTTTGCTGTCTACATACAATTCAAAACCTCCTGATCCGGTATATCCAGTAGCTGAAATGAGCACATTGTCGATCCCGGCCACAGTACCTTTTGCAAAATGATAATAGGGTATTTCATCAAGATTTACGTCAGTCAGCGGTTGCAGTAGCGCCTTGGCAAGAGGGCCTTGAACTGCTAACAATCCAGTCTTGTCCGAAATGTCAATGATCCGCGTATCAAATGCAGAGGCATACTTTTGGATATGGTCCCAGTCTTTGTGGATATTAGATGCATTCACGACAAGCATAAACGCTTGTTCACCTTCGGCACACATATCCTGTGGCAAGCGGTACACCAGCATATCATCGACGATGCCACCTGTTTCATTAGGCAGACAGGAATATTGCGCCTGGCCAATGGCAAGTGTTGATGCATCATTTGAACTGATGCGCTGCACAAGATCAAGGGCCTGCTTTCCTTTAACGATAAATTCACCCATGTGGGAGACATCAAAGACACCGACGCTTTTACGCACCGCATGATGTTCTTCCTGGAGATTGGTATAGAGGACAGGCATATTGTAGCCGGCAAACTCAGTCATTTTGGCACCCAGGTCAATGTGCCTTGATTCAAGAGGAGTAGATAGGATCATATAGTTAGTATCGTATGTTGATTTGCTTGATTGAATCTCCCATCTCTATACGGTGGACGATGTCCATACCCGAAGAGACCTTGCCGATGATTGTATATTTACCATCAAGGTGTGGTGTAGGGGAATGTGTGATAAAGAACTGCGGGCCTTCAGTATGCAATCCGGCAGAAGCCAGGCCTACATAGCCTTCGTCGTCATAATAGGTTTCAGCGACTTCAGAACGTAATGTAAAATCAAGTCCGCCAAATCCATCGCCGCGAGGACATCCGGTCTGGATGACAAAATTGGGTACTACCCGGTGGAACGCCTTTCCATTGTAATATCCTTGACCAGCGAGTTGTACAAAACTGCCGACAGAGGCAGGTGCACGATCGGGAAATAATTTAATGATGATATCTCCCTTAGTCGTGGTGATCACAACAGTACTGCCAGGCTTCAATTGATCAAGGGTCTTCCAGTCTATGGATTTATATTTTTTCTGATCATCCGGAATAGCCGGTGAATCCATACCATATTCCTTAAGGGCCTTCGCAACCTCAAGGTAAGTCTCCATTTCATTGGGGAGCTTCAGTCCGGCAAGTGCCTTATTCAATTCTGTCCTGCGCTCCTTAAAGATCTCTTTCATCCCTGTCTTTGGATCAGTGATCGCTCCGGCAATCAATGCTATGATCCCGGCATCCCCGGATTTCATCGCATTGACCAGGTAACCGCCAATCTGTGATTTAATCAGGTAGCCTTCTCCTGCAAAATAGGCGTCAAAATTTTTATCCCTGCAGGCATCGATAAGGCTAGTGACAGCTTGTGTCCTCACCTGGATAGATTGATCCGGCTGGGTATACTTTGGAATCGATTCAAAGTTTCGCAGCTCACTGGCCCATGCCTTCAGCCACGCTGCTTTTTCATACGGATTCTTTGCTGCATTGAGCGAGGCAAGTATTTCATTTTGCAGTGCGGTCTTTACGCTGCTAAACATGGAAGTGGTATTCTTATTGGCTGCTTCCGCAAGCCTGGTCTTAGCCTGCCAGGCCTTACAGTCTTTCATCGCGGCCTTGTATTTGGCTGCATCTTTTTCCTGGCCCCGATTGACAAAATAATCTGCAGCCACTTCCGCTACATTGGGATTGGCATCTGCTGTTGAGGTGAGGAGGACCATATGGATGTCCTTGTAATCAAATGCCTGTAATGCCCGTATGATCGAGCATTTCACCCTGTAGTCAGATTCAGTCTGCAGTGAAAGCGCCAGTTCTTTGAGTGCATCAGGAGATTTTACTTTACCCAATGCAGAAGCGATGCAGATACGGAGGTAGGGGTTGCTCTCCCCATGCCAACTCGCGATGAGTTGGTCAGCATGCATGCTGAGGTCAAGGCCCTTTGCACGATGGAGATAGTTGGCAGCAATGATCCGTACCTGAAGGGGAATAGCTGCATCAGCAAGGTAGCGCATCATCGTGGCCGTGCCTTCAGGGTCTACCATGTCCCTTAAGGCATACCGGTAGATTCCCCTGACCTGTCCAAGTAAAAGCAATGTATCAATAGACTGATATGTTGTGATCGTGCTCAGTGCGCGGAGAAACTGTGCATCCCCGATTTTGCCCATAGCCTCCAGGATCATACTGTTGGCTTTCTCGTACAGGCGTGCACTGTCTCTGCCATCAAATGCTGCAGTCAAAGGGGCTTCGGCATTGGTCAATCCTAATTGTCCGACCGCAAAGGCTGCCATCCTTCTCACCTCACCATTCTCATCTGTCAGCAGGGGCAACAATGCCGGAAGTGCTGAAGTATCCTGGAATGAAGCAAAAGCGCGGGCAGCAGCATACCGAATCGAAGGATCCTCACTGGTTAACAATAACAACAGGCTGTCTTTTTCTTGGCCATTTTGCAGGTCAAATACCTGCCTGATCTTAGGTTGAGCCGAACTGATGTCAAAAGGGATCTTCTGTTTCTCTTCTACAGGGACACATGCGGCAAGCAGGAGCAGGATGCCAATACACAGTGGCAATATTCCATTAAGCCTGGTCTTCATGTAGCGTTCGTTTTGCACGGTTACTATTTTGATTTTATTGAGCGGTTACACCGGGATAAAGATCACTATTCATTTTCGTTAAATTCCTCCTGGAAGGTTTCTTCCGGGTTAAATTGTTCCAGTGTATTGTCCTTTCGTATCGCATTATACTTGGCGCAATCGGTCTCAATGTCAAGCCCACCTTCCGGTACTGCAAATTTTGTGGTGGCATCATAGTCCACCTCAGGTGCATTTTCAAGCCTTCTCAGGAATGCCTTGAAAAACGGCTTTGCCATCACACTTCCTTGCCCGTCGGCCAGGGTATTAAACCTGATCCATTGATCTTCGCCACCTACCCAGGTGCCTACCACAAGTGATGGCGTGATGCCAATAAACCAACCATCCTTGTAATCATTAGTCGTACCGGTTTTACCACCAACCTGACTCTTGTAGTCTCCAAAGCCAACAGCAGTATATTTCAACATATCTACCATCACTGCATTGGCCTTTGGTGGCAGCGCTACCTGCTCCTCTTTAACTGCCCGGTATATCACTCTTCCGTTTTCATCTTCAATAGAGGAGACGAAATAAGGTTTTACAAAAACCCCATTGTTAGCAAATGTGCAATATGCCCCGGTCATCTCCATGACACTCAGGTCAGCAGAGCCAAGACAAATGGACGGCTGGTTGGGTACACGGTATTCGCCATCCGGCCTGCGCATAGAGCTATCGATTCCCATATTGTTGATCAGTCCTCTCACGACATTGGCATTGCCCAGTTGCTGCATGAGAAAGACGGAGATTGTATTTCTTGAATCCTTGAGTCCTTCAAACAGTGTGTACGTTCTGTGCGTGTATTTGCCGTCGGCATTTTGCGGGGTCCATGGCTTGAGTACGCCAAAGCTTCCATCGCCTGGTCCAATGGTGTAAGGTTGATCCATCACCGGAAAACATGGAGATATACCCTGCAGCGTGATCGCCGTAGCATACACAAATGGCTTGAAGGTAGACCCAACCTGGCGGCTGCTACCGATGTGGTCAAACTGAAAATATTTGTTGTTGATGCCACCGACCCAGGTCTTGATCTCACCTGTCTTAGGATCGATAGCAAGTATTCCGGTCTGCATAAACTTCCTGTGATACTTGATGGAATCCAGCGGAGACATAGTGACTTTCTTTTCTCCGGCTGTCCCGTAGTCAAAGACCATCATCTCTACAGGGGTATTCATTTCTTTGTTGATGTCCTTTTGGAAAAGGTTCCAGGTAGTGGAGAGTTCATCCCAATATTCGCCTGCGATGACAGCTTTATACTTCTTGCCTTTCTCGGAGGTGATTGACTTGCCTGAAACGAGACGTGCTATCCGTCCTGCCTTGGCCGCTTCCTGGATCAGGTTTTCAATATCCCAGTCACTCAATGCAATCTCATGCTTTTCATTGATCTTATCGAGCAATGCACTGAGGCGTTCATCATGCATGGCCTGGTATCTGCCGGTCTGGCGAACCATACTGAGCAGGGATTCTTTCCTTATTTTTTTCTGTGCATCATCAGCGTGATACGTCCAAGGATCCATATTCTTCCATACCGTGTTAAACCGTTCCTGCACCTTGGCCATGTGTTTCCACATTTCCTCTTCAGCCATGACCTGCATATCAAGATCGATGGTCGTATATACTTTCAGGCCATCTTTATAGATATTGTATTTCTCGCCATTAGGCTTACGATATTCCTTTTGGTCAAAGAGGTCCTTGAGCCAGTTGGCAAGTTCTGCCCTGAAATACGGAGCAGGCCCGGTGACGTGACTTTGCTTGGCAAACCTGGTGATATCCAGTGGGAGGACCTTGAGTGAATCATATTGGTCCCTGGTGATGAATCCTTGCTTGCGCATCTGGTTGAGGACGATCATACGCCTGTGCTCTACAGTATCAGGTCGGCGGACCGGATTGAACAATGCAGGGTTTTTCAACATACCGATGAGGGTGGCGGCTTCTTCGATCTTGAGGTCCTTTTGATTTTTACCAAAATAGATTTCTGATGCTGCACTGATGCCATAAGCCCCATAGATAAAATTGAATTTATTGAGGTACATGGCCAGGATCTCCTGCTTTGTGTATTGTCTTTCGAGCTTTACTGCGGTGATCCATTCCTTAAATTTGGTGATCATGAGGGTCCAGCTCTTCCTGATCTTACCCATGCTCGTAAAATCAGGGCGGTCAAAGAGCAGTTTAGCCAATTGCTGGGTGATCGTGCTACCTCCACCTTTATTGCGGTTGAACGTGACTACACCAAGGAATACTCTTGACAAGGCCTGTATATCCACTCCGGAATGCGAAAAAAAGCGGGCATCCTCCGTGGCGACCAGGGCATCGATGAGATAGGGATTGAGATGATCGTAATCGACAGGAAGGCGGTTTTGAGTATAATACCTTCCGATCTCCCTGCTCTTGACATCAATCACCTGTGTGGCCAGTTCAAAGTCCGGGCTTTCTAATTGCTTGAAATCCGGTAAGCCCTGGAAGGAGAGGATCACAAAAAACAAAATGGAACAGATGACGAGGGCAAACGCCCCGATCCATAGTTTCTTGCTGTACCGCTCAAAAGTTGATGTGCTAGGCATATTGTAAAATGATCAAACGAATTTATTGTCCCCTTTCAAACGAAATAGTCACCCCCTTACTTGTGTGCTCAGCCAATCAAGGCTTTCGGCCACCAGTCGGTCTTCAACGATGATGTCCCAGCTACACGAACCGATTTGGTCAGGAAGGCTATACCGGGTCACACCTTTAGATTTTTTCTTATCCCCAAGGAGCCAGGGTTGAAGATCTTTAAAGGATGGCAAAGTTACTTCGGAAGGGCTCAACAATCGCTCTATCAGCCCGATTATAGCGTGAAAATCTTCATTTCCCATCCGCCCTGTGATCCGGGACAGTTTGGTTTCTGCCATCATGCCATAAGTGACGGCCTGTCCATGGCTCAGCGGCTGTGAAGTATGCAGAAAATGGCTTTCAAGTGCATGGCCTATGGTATGTCCAAAATTGAGGGCCTTGCGAATGCCTTTCTCCAAGGGGTCGGCGGTAGTAATTTCCTGCTTTACAGGTGTGTTGAGCTCAATGATTTTCAACCAGTCAATGGAGGTAGTGTCCGAATGCAATGTAAGCGTATCCCATAAGCCCCGGCTACCTACTACGGCATGTTTGACGACCTCTGCCAGTCCATCGAGCAGGTCTCTATGAGGTAATGTCCTCAGAAACACCGGGTCAATCCAGATAAAGGCGGGTACTTCAAAGCGGCCGATGTAATTTTTAAATCCTTCGTAATTGACCCCGGTTTTACCTCCGATGGCCGCATCTGCCATAGCCAGGAGCGAGGTAGGAATGTGTCCAAAGCGGATGCCCCGTTGATAGCAGGATGCTGCGAAGCCCCCAAGGTCACAGATCATTCCTCCTCCTACATTGAGGACCAGGCTTGACCGGTCAGCTCCGGCTGCCACCAGCGCGGACCAGATGACTTCACAACTATCGATTGTTTTGTGCTGGTCTCCAGGACTGATCACGACTTTACCTCCGGAGATGTCAATCAGGTTTTCTAACAGCGGAAGACACTTGCTGGCGGTGTTATTGTCTGCGATCACGATGACATTTGATGGCGCAAGGGATTGAATGACATCATGTAAGCCATCCTGTGCACTACCCAGATAAAGATCACCCAGCGGTGATGCAAATACATTCATGATATCACTTCGATCGATGTCAGCGTCCAGGCCCGGGCTCTTCCGGAAAACAAGGGCTTGACGGCCGACCATGTTTTTTTAAATAAATCGGATGACCGGTACTGATCGAGGGAGGCTTCGTTGTCCCAAAGGCTTATCGTCCAGATACTTAGCTGTCCGTCAAGCTCGCTTCTCAGGATTTCGAGCCCCCTGCATCCAACCCGGGCCCGGATGTCCTTTTTGGCTTCTTCAAAGATATCCAAAAAGTGTCCTTCCCTGCCGGGCAATATTTCCATCTGTACTATCCGTTTGATCATAAAGGCTTTTGCGCTTTGGTCGTCGCGATGCCCAAACATATTACAAAAAATTGTAAATTTATCAGCCAACACAGGTATCCGTAACTCCTTAATTGTTAGATTTGACGAAATCAAAACCAAAAGATATCATCGGACAAACAGAATCAAAGACCAAAGACAAGATCTTGAGTGAGATTGTATTGACGGTAGAGGATGTCGATCCTCTTGAATTATTTGGCCAGAACAATAGTAAACTCAACCTCTTCCGCAAAGCGTTTCCTGATGTAGTCGTCACCTCAAGGGGTGACCAGGTCAAACTGGTCGGGAAGAAGAAACATGCCCAAAGCGCAAAGGACAAGTTTGAAATGATGGTCCGCATCCTCAAGGACCAGAAGACCCTTTCGATGGACACCCTGGAAGATCTCCTTGCAGGTACGCATACCTTCGAACCTGAAGGGCCCTCTGACCCGGCCGTTTCAGACCATGTGATCCTCTATGGCCGGACTGGCAAGCCTATCAAGGCAAAGACCAAGAACCAGAAGAAGATGGTTACAGCCTGTGATCTCAACGATGTAGTATTTGCTGTAGGTCCTGCAGGGACAGGTAAAACATATACAGCTGTAGCACTTGCGGTGAGGGCATTGAAAAATGCGATGGTCAAGAAGATCATTCTCACACGACCTGCAGTTGAAGCCGGGGAAAATCTTGGATTCCTGCCGGGTGACCTTAAAGAAAAAATAGATCCATACCTGCGGCCATTATACGATGCACTTGATGACATGATCCAGATCGACAAGCTGAATTATTTTATGCAAAACCGGATCATTGAAGTAGCCCCGCTGGCCTATATGCGTGGACGGACATTGGACAATGCTTTTATCATCCTTGACGAAGCACAGAATGCGACAGAAGGCCAGATCAAGATGTTCCTTACACGTCTCGGCCCTTCGGCTAAATGCATAATCACCGGCGACTTGTCGCAGATCGATTTACCCAGGAGTGTACACTCAGGGTTTCGCAAAGCTATTGACCTGTTGGGTCACCTCGAAGGTATCGCTACGGTCAGGTTGAGCGCGGATGATGTCGTGCGTCATCGCCTGGGACGGGATATCATCATCGCATTTGACAAGGATGCTGAGAAGAAAAGAATTGCTGAGCAGAAAAAAGGGGAGGAAGAATAAACAACTATGCCAATCGTCAACCGATTATCGTTACCTCAGCAGAAGCTGAGCGGAACGGTCGTACTGGAACCATCCAAGAGTATTTCAAACAGGGCCCTGGTCATCCGCTCCCTTTGTAAGGAGCCATTCGAAATCCACCGGCTCAGCAGCAGTGATGATACGGATGCACTCATAGCGATGCTGGCCTCAACAGAGGAGGTATTGTATAGCGGCCATGCAGGCAGCAGTTACAGGTTTATGGTGGCGAGGGCTTGCCTCGGAGATCGTGAAGTCACGATCGATGCTTCTGAACAACTGCGCAGGAGGCCTATTGGTCCTCTGGTGAAAGCATTGCAGGCACTTGGCGCTGATATCACGTATCTTAACAAAGAAGGATTTCCCCCGCTAAAGGTCAAGCCGGTCAAAGGACTTGGAAAAAAAGTAAATGAAGTGACCTTACAGGCGGGTATCAGTAGCCAGTACCTCACCGCATTGTTGCTGATCGCTCCGATGCTTCCCAAAGGACTCACTGTTCACCTGACGGGCGAGCCGGTCTCTGCATCTTATATCCAGATGACCCTGGCGATGATGGAGTACTTTGGTGTGCCGCATCAGTGGACAGACAATACGATCCGCGTCGAACATGGGGGCTACAAGGCCAGGGATTATTCAGTCGAAGGGGACTGGTCTTCTGCCTCCTATTTGTATTCTATGGCTGCCCTTGCAGAAAGTGCAGAGATCAGTATCGAAGGACTTAAGACAGATAGCATACAAGGAGATGTGGTGACTAAGGATATCTATGCGCAATTGGGCGTAGAAACCACCATTACTGAAAATGGAATCCACATTCAGAAAAAGGGAATCAAGGAAAAACTGAAAGAATTTAAATATGATTTTTCACGCTGTCCTGATATCGCACAGACAGTGATGGTTACCCTTGCCGGGCTTGGCATAAAAGGGGTATTGTCCGGACTACAGACCCTCCGCATCAAGGAGAGTGACCGCATCATGGCGATGTATACCGAGCTCGAAAGAGTGAAGACCAAGCTCCTCGTCAAGGAGGAGGCAGACAACCTGACCGTCATCGTCGTCGGCAAAGCCAAATGGAAAGACAGGGCGAAATTCAACACATACGAAGATCATCGCATGGCGATGGCATTTGTTCCGCTCGGGTGCATACATCCGGTCATCATCAAAGATCCTGATGTGGTCAGTAAATCCTATCCGGGATTCTGGAAAGACATCGAAAGTATCGGGATCAAGATTGAAAAGCAGAAGATCAAATAGACACGCAGATGCCAGACACGCAGATGCCAGACGCTAAAAACCTTATCAATATTCTGCAGCACACGATCACAAATCACCGATCACCGATCACTGATCACTGATCACTGATCACTGATCACGACAGTGAGAGGATCTTTATCTCCACCCGCTGATTTTTCAACCGCGCTTCCTTGTTGTATTTGTCATACGCGATGATCGGTTCAGACTTACCATACCCCTTGTACTGTAACCTTGAGGCCGGGACACCCTGAGCAACCAGGTATTCCTGCACTGACTTGGCCCGCTGGATGGACAGGCGCATGCAATAATCTTCAGGAGGAACAGTATTGGAATGACCACCTATTTCAATCACGGTCTGCGGATAAGCCTTCATATAATCCACAAATTCGTCTAGCACCTTATAGGAATCAGGATTCAGGTTGACAGAATCTGTATCAAAATACAGGTTCTCTAACCTGATTTTCTGTCCGACAAACAACTTGCCCGGATCAAGTTCTTTCAATAAGGTTGGGGTGAACGATTTTTGTCCTGAAGAGATCGTCCCTGACTTCAAAGTTGATCCTGAACCACTGGATGATTTAGTGCCACTAGATGAACTGCTGCCTGAATTGGACACTATCTCTTTTTTGGCAGGTGGATCAGATACCTTAGCAATAAGATCCTGTGGTATCAGGGGACAGGCGATAGGTACGATATCGGAGAGTCCATCTACCAATACATGGCCATTGTAGGCCTCAAGGATTGGTGTCTTGTAGAAGGCTTCTATAGTGATATACTTATGTGTCTTTTGAGGCTGGAAGGTAAATTGATATTTCTTCCAGTTTTCATTTGATATAGCAGGAGACTCGCCAAGGAGTTCTGCTTTGTCGCAGAAGGAGTTTCCTCCCCAGATGAGTAATACGGCGGGCCTGACAAAATTTTCAAGTTCGTTAGTACCCAGTTTCTGGGTCTTGGCGGTAGCGCTTTTGTATTCTGTAGACCTGGCCAGGAAGGCGGTAAAGGAATAGCAAACGCCGCCTTGAATAGGGATAGTTAACGCCTGTGAGAGCGATTCCCATGTATCGTTGGCCCTGGTCACCAGTCCAAGGTAGGTATTGCCATCATAGGCATTCATGGCTACAGCCCAGGCATTGTCTGCCACAGGATGAATATCGGGGGGACTTTCGGAAGGAAACTTGCTGAGTCCGCAATCAAGCCATCCCCTGACAGACGGTCCTGACGAAGAGCCTCTGTGTGGCATATCTTCGAAAGATGGATTTTGCAATCTGATCGTTTCCTGCGCAAGGAGAGGAGCAGATGCACAGCCGGCTATAATGCCTAAAGCGAAGAGAAAACCCTTATAAACCATTATGAAAGTCCTTTTCTGTTTTCGTGTACTAACATCAGATACCGAAAAATTACTCCATTTGTTTTAGAGGAACAACCGAATTAACGGATTATTAGACCACTGTGGTGTATCTCTCTACGTATTTGAAACCGGTTTAGGTTTTCGTTAAGAAAAGGCATTCAGCCCGGTGATATCCTGTCCGGTGATCAGGAGATGGATGTCATGGGTGCCTTCATAGGTCAATACGGTCTCCAGGTTCATCATATGCCTCATGACAGGATATTCGTTGGTGATCCCCATACCACCGTGAATCTGCCTGGCTTCCCGGGCTATCTCCAGCGCCATGTTGACATTATTTCGCTTGGCCATTGAAATCTGGGCGGGGGTCGCTTTGCCGGCATTGGCGAGGGCTCCCAGTCGCCAGGTCAGGAGCTGGGCTTTGGTGATCTCAGTGATCATTTCGGCCAGTTTCTTCTGGGTCAGCTGGAATCCAGCGATGGGCCTGCCAAATTGCTCACGCTGCTTGGAATAGCGGAGCGCACTATCATAGCAATCTAAAGCGGCGCCAATTGCACCCCATGCGATGCCGTATCTCGCTTTGGAGAGGCAGGCTAACGGGCCTTTCAACCCTTTAACTTCAAATACATGAGACTTGGGTACGCGTACATCTTCAAACACGAGCTCGCCAGTGATGGATGCCCTTAAAGACCATTTTCCATGGATTTCAGGGGCGGAGAATCCTTTCCAGCTGCTTTCCACAATCATACCCCGGATCGTATTCTCTTCATCCTTTGCCCACACGACAGCCAGGTCAGCTACAGGACTGTTAGTAATCCACATCTTAGCGCCATTGAGGATATAGGCATCACCATCATCTACGATTTTGGAGACCATACCGCTTGGATTTGAGCCATGATCCGGCTCTGTGAGACCAAAACAGCCGATCATTTCTCCTGCACCCAGTTTGGGCAAATATTTTTTCTTGAGTTCCTCTGAAGCATACTTGAAGATCGGATACATGACCAGAGACCCCTGGACTGAGGCCATAGACCTGACACCGCTGTCTCCGCGCTCCAGTTCCTGCATGATGATCCCATAAGCCATCTCATCCATGCCGCCACCACCATATTCGACCGGCAGACTGGGCCCGAAGGCACCTATTTCAGCCAATCCTTTAAATAAATGAGTAGGACACGCGGCCCTGTTGGAGTAATCTTCGATGATCGGGCTGACTTCCTGCTTTACCCACGCTCTCACCGCCTCACGGGCCAGCAAATGGTCCTCACTGAGCAGTTCATCCAGATTGTAGTAGTCATGGCCCTGGTATTGATCCGTCTTAACACTGGTTTTCACAGACATAGGTCTTTCTTTTGATTAAGGAAGGGCAAAGATAAGGGAGAAAGAGGAGATAGGAGGCAGGGGGCAGGAAACAGAATGAAATGGTTCTGATTCACTCCATTGCAGTTTCTTTCCTTTTATTTGCAGGAAAATGAGAAACAACCTACTCACACTCATGCACAATTCACCCTATCTCCTGATTCCTATTTCCTGATTCCTACATAATGGCTGAAATCAAACTCGAAGGCATGGCCTTTTTTTCCCATCACGGGTATTATGCCCATGAGCAGATCCGTGGGGGAAATTACCTGGTCGATGTGACTATGGAAACAGATTTTGACAGGGCGGCGATGGGCGATGACCTCCACCAGACGGTCAATTACGAGATTGTCTACCAGGTCTGTGCGGATATCATGGATCAGCCGGTCAGGTTGATTGAAACAGTGGTCTACAGGATTGCGCATGAGCTGAAAAAGAAATTTCCGGAGGTAGCACAAATTAAGGTAGTCGTACACAAGCTCAGCCTCGAACTTGGAGGGCCGGTACATAGCGCCCAGGTGACGTATATACTATAGGCTCCGGTTAAGGAGTTATTAGGGGGCTGCCTTCAGCAATCTGTGATCGGTGATCGGTGATCAGTGATCTGTGATCAATTTGCAGCATTAGATTCGTTTTTCATTGTTAAGCGTAGTCAAAACAAACGATGCAGGATCATCGAAGACGCTGCAGTGAGCCGTGTGCAGTCTGCAAGATTGATTGAAATACTATTTTATTTTTATATAAATGTAACAAAGCATGAGCACCCGTATCATTATCATATCACTATGTTTCGCACTTTGCCTGCCATCCTGCGATACCCTGCAACAACTCTCAGGAGGATTGGAACCGACCACGGCCGAAATAGGGCAGGGATTGAAACAGGCGTTGGAACTTGGGATCAGCGAAGGGGCTACCTTGCTTTCGCAGCGTGATGGTTATTTTAAAAGTCAGTACAAGATCCTTCTGCCTGCAGAGGCGAGGAAGGTGACCGACAAACTCAAATTTATCCCCGGCTTCAGTGATGTAGAAAATGTGGTCCTCGAAAAGCTGAACCGTGCTGCTGAAGATGCTGCCGCTTCCGCCAAGCCAATATTTGTAAATGCAATCAAGGAAATGACCTTTGAGGATGCTCTCAATATCCTCATGGGCCCTGATAATGCTGCCACACAATACCTTGACCTAAAGACGCACGACCCACTCTACAATGAATTCCACCCGGTGATTGTCACCTCGCTCAACAAGTTCAATGCAATTGAATACTGGGCAGATGCTGTCAACGCGTACAACAAGATACCGCTCGTTGAAAAAGTCAACCCTAGCCTGGACCAGTATGTCACCGAAAAGGCATTAGATGGGCTCTTTGGGATGGTCGCTAAAAAGGAATTGCAGATCCGCACTCACATCAACAGTCGCACGACAAATCTGTTGAAAAAAGTATTTGCGAAGCAGGATTGAAACATAACATCATTCCTTTCGTCATCATTGGCCAAAGGCTTAAAAGCAATTTGAAATTGGCCTGATTAATAATTTCCAGAGGAAATAAAATGGCCGCTGGATGGAGTTCTCTCCGCCAGCAACAGAATTCCCTGGAGAAATTCCTATTGGAGATTCACAATTGATATCCTTTGGTTGGCGGAGAGAACTCCATCCAACGGCTATCGCCGATTCCCTCCTGATAGCTTTAATTGAGTTTCACATTTGGTATCCTTAGGTTGGCGGAGAGAACTCCATCCAACGCCGGAAGCCGATCAATATTGAGAACCCAAGGGGATAAATCCGATTGGAGTAATTGGGAATAGTTTTACGAAGCAGGATTAACCAAGTATCCTTCTGATCTCTGTTTTCTCTTCATCAGAAAAATCAAGATTTTTCAACGCCGCCACATTGTCATCGATCTGGCTCACTTTGCTTGCACCGATGAGTACTGAAGTGACCCTCGGGTCAATCAGCAGCCATGCAATTGCCATCTGGGCCAGCGTCTGTCCCCTTTGCTTTGCCATGGTATTCAGCAAGCGAACCTTGTCCAGACGATCATCAGTTATTTTTTCTTTGGTCAGATAGCGCCCATCGCGCACTGCCCTGCTGTCTTCCGGAAATCCCTGCAGGTATCTGTCCGTCAATACGCCCTGTTCGAGTGGGGAAAAAGCAATCGCCCCGACACCTTCATTTTCCAGCACAGTGAGCAGGCCATCTTCTTCAACCCAACGGTCGAGCATGCTGTACCTGGGTTGATGAATCAACAAAGGAGTGCCCAACTGCCGCAGGATAGTGGATGCCTTGAATGTCGCTTCTGATTTGTATTGCGATATGCCAACATAGAGTGCCTTACCCTGCTGTACCGCAGTATGCAATGCACCCATAGTCTCCTCAAGCGGTGTATGAGGGTCCGGCCTGTGTGAGTAAAAGATATCCACATACTCCAGCCCCATGCGCTTGAGGCTCTGGTCAAGACTGGCGAGGAGGTATTTGCGTGAACCAAAGTTTCCGTATGGCCCAGGCCACATGTCCCATCCTGCCTTGGTAGAGATGATCATTTCATCCCTGTATCGCGTAAAATCCTGTTTGAATATGCGTCCGAAATTCTCTTCAGCTGCACCAAACGGCGGCCCATAGTTATTGGCGAGGTCGAAATGGGTGATGCCGTAGTCAAAGCATGCACGCAGGATATTACGTCCCACTTCCAGATCATCCGTGTGGCCCAGATTGTGCCAAAGCCCAATAGAGAGCGCTGGCAGCAATAATCCGCTACGCCCGCAACGGCGGTACTTCATGTCATTGTACCTGCCTACATTGGCTACGTGGGTTCCGGGGGCATAGGCATCATTTATTTTCATGGCAATTCTTTTTTGTTAGACTGGTTGGGATGACAAAGTATTGAATAAGGAGTGCTTTCTGCTCAGTATTGAAATCAATGTTAATCGTTGTCGAGATATTGGAAAAAATACTGACGTTCTTTTTGCCAATTGAGTTCCGGAAACAGGCTTGCCATTTGATCAATGTTCTTCAATTGCCCTTTTGCAAATGAGCGTATGGCTTCCGGATCATCATGCAGTGCGCGATGCTCCATCGCCCGGTTGATTTTTTCGATAGCTGCATGATGGACTCTTTCCTGTGGATCGATGTATGCATCACAAAAAATATCCCAGATGATGTCTACGGCCACCGGAGATGGATGTATGAGATCCCTGGCATAATATCGGTAGTCTCTCAGCTGATCCATCATAATCTCGTACGCCGGGAAATAGCCTGTTTGCGGATGATTTCGGATGATCTCTTCAATAGCCAGGATCATGGTTGATTTACTCCGCTGGTTTTCGACCAGCCCGTCCCGTGTATGCCTCACCGGGCTCACGGTCCAGATGATGCGTGCCGCAGAGGCTAGTTTCCCAATAGATACAAGTGTGTGCTCAAAGGCTTCTATGCATTGGGATAAAGTAAGCGTCTCGTATGTAAAATGCGGTTGAGGGATTTTATGGCAATTGCCTGCAATGGCAGCCGTCCTGAGGTATCGGTACACTTTCGCTGTGCCGGGACTAATGCATATCACTTTGCTTTTTTTCAGATGCGCATTGGCCTGTTGGATGGACAGGTTGATTTTGGCGATGACTTCTTCTTTGTTTTTTCCTGAGAACGCCCCATGATGATCCATACTGTGGTATAGCCCATCGTGCAGGACGAGTTCGTCAGCACCATAATAGTCAAGTCTGGCGATCCTATCCAAGGATAATGCAAGTGATGATGGATTGTAAAGAATTCCGAAGGGGTTACTCACTACATCATACTTATACCTGTCCAGTTTGTCACTGATATGTTCTGAAAACATGAGCCGGCCATAAATAACGGATCATTGTATTTGATTTTCGGTTGAAATTCCGGAATCGTTACATTGGTTGTAAGGTGGTCCGTAGTAGCCATAGATCAGACGAGGTCACGAGGTGAGGGGCTATCCATATCATAACCATAGCGGGATTCATACCGCCGACGGATCAGGAATCCACAGATCAATCCGAAGACAAAACCACCGATATGTGCAAACCATGCCACCCCGGAAGTGTAAGCTGTTGACGGGACGATCGATATAAATCCATTGATAAATTGCTGCACACCCCAGATGCCAAGAAAGAACAGCGCGGGCATATAGAAAGACCTGAAGAAGATCAATACAAATACCTTGATCTTGCTGGCTGGAAACATCACCAGATATGCACCCAGTACTGCTGAAATCGCCCCACTGGCCCCAATGGCAGGGATTGAACTGTTCAAGTTAAAGAGAATGTGGGCTGCAGAGGCTGCCAATCCGCCGCCGAAGTAAAACAGGACAAAGGGGATCTTTCCGATCACAGCCTCGATATTGTCCGCAAAGACCCAGAGGAAGAGCATATTGCCGATCAGGTGCATCCATCCGCCATGAAGAAACATGTTGGTAAACAGTGTAAAGTAATCCTGGCCATGAGCGATTTCCTTTGGGATCATCCCATATGTCATAACAAAGCCCTGTTCGTATCCCGGGGGTAATGTCACCTGGAACATAAATACCAAGACATTGATGACGATCAGCAGATACGAAATCAATGGCTTGTACCCTCCTTTTACCTGTTCGTCCCCGATAGGAAATATCATCTGCGTCGATTTGTGGAGAGTAAATGTAAATGGAAATAAAGGATTTAGATTTATCCCCGGATCATCAGTTACCCGGATACAGTAAAGTACTATAGGCTCTTCGGCCTCTTTAGCCTCTTCCGCCTTACCCACTCACACTCTCACACTCCCACACAACCCTATGCCCTATGCCCTATGCTCTTTGCTATCTAGCCTCAGCCTCAGCCTTTTTATATCTTTAGCATATGAAATATTCAGAAGCCCGCAACCAGATGATCCAGACCTGGGGACAATTGAGTTCGCAATGGGGGATCAATCGCACCATGGGCCAGATACATGCGCTGCTGATGCTCTCCCCGGATGCCATGACTGCAGATCAGATCATTGAAGAGCTCGGCATCTCACGCGGCAATGTGAGCATGAACCTTCGCAGCCTGATGGAGTGGGGTGTGGTGCACAAAGTCTATATCCCGGGCGACCGCAAGGAGTATTATACCTCAGAAAAGGATGCCTGGAAGATGGCCCTGCAGATCGCCCGCGAACGCAAGCGCAGGGAGTTGGATCCGATGATCCAGTCGCTGCAAAATATCCAGGTGACAGATGCTGAAAAAGCATCGCCAAAGGAAGTAGAAGAGATCAACAAGATGACCACCCAGATACTGGATGTCGCTATGCAGATCGATAAGGTCCTGGACATAGGAATACGATCCGGCAGTCAGTCACTCGTGAGGAAACTGATCAATGTACTCCGGTAGGTGTAAGAGGGTAAGACAGTAAGACAGTAAGAGGTGTGAGTGTGAGTAGGGGTGTGAAAGAGATGTAATTAAAATTTGTATACTTCAATAGTTTCCAAAAGTAGAGACGCGATTAATCGCGTCTCTACTTTTGGAAACGAATCATGATTGATCACGTGTGATCAATTCTTAATCGGAGCTTTCAGGTGGGTATCCAGGAATTTGAGGATATCACCATACCCTTTGATTTCATTTTCTTTTTTCACAAATCCATGGCCCTCGTCCGGGAATACTACATACTCCACCTGGATATTATTTTTCCTGATAGCGTCAACAATCTCATCGGACTCGATTTGCAATACCCGCGGATCATTGGCCCCTTGCAAGACCATCACAGGGTTCTTGACCTGGTCTGCGTGAAACAACGGGGAGATATTGTACAACCTCACGGAGTCTTCCGAATAGGGATCACCCATCTCAGTATAAAGTGCATCACGGAATGATTCCCAAAATGGAGGTATGGATTTGAGGGTGCGTATCCAGTTGGTCACTCCAAATAAATTAACCCCGACTTTAAATTCATCAGGTGTAAAGGTCATGGCGGCCATCGTCATGTATCCACCATAGCTGCCGCCGATGATACCGATGCGTTCGCCATCGATATACTCTTGTGCAGCCAGCCAGTTTTTACCTGCGATGCAGTCCTTGAGGTCTTTGTCACCATGATTGCGGTCATCCATTTTATAAAACGTCTTTCCATAGCCACTGCTCCCTCTGTTGTTGACCGCAAGGACTGCGTAGCCATGATTGACCATGTATTGGATCAGCGCAAAGTAACCGGTGCGCGATTGTCCTCCCGGGCCACCATGTACAAAGACCATTGCAGGTACTTTTTGATCGGCTGTGGATTGAAGCGGCTTGTAGTAAATAGCTGGAATTTCCAACCCGTCAAATGATTTGAATCGTACGACCTGTGCAGCGACGAGATCATCCGGATTGATTTCTTTGTTGAGGCTCTCTGTCAGTTTTTTTAGTTCCTTGCTTTCAAGGTTGTAGAGGTAGATATTGTTTGGCGCT
Source organism: Candidatus Opimibacter iunctus (assembly GCA_016716665.1). Classification (GTDB taxonomy): domain Bacteria; phylum Bacteroidota; class Bacteroidia; order Chitinophagales; family Saprospiraceae; genus Opimibacter; species Opimibacter iunctus. The sequence goes on from JADJVH010000002.1 coordinate 158,847, forward strand.
TTGGAGGTCCCCACAGACAACCTGACGAGTTTTTCACTATCGGATATACTCAGGCTGGTAATGTCTCCATCCGGGATGACCGGAAAATCAATCTTCCTGCCGGAGGCGACTTCCTGCATGATGACGTTGTTCTTGCCATCTTCATTGATGGCGATGACACGATAGGTTTCATTCTTACTCAGGAAGCTATACATCACATCCCAACTGGTTTCATATACCACCTTGCGCTCACCGCTGGCCATATCATACTGTACCAGATAGGTAAACTCCTTTCCACCATCAGTGAGATAGTAGGCGTATTTGCTGTCTTTGCTAATGCCTGAGATCTCGTATCTTCCTTTCTGATCGGGGAGAGAAAGTTCCGTTTGCACACCTGTCTCCCTGTTGACCAGGAACAATTGATGCTCACTCGTGGTGATGGTTTTAGAAACGGCAAGCGTTTTTTCATCTGCCGAGATTTCACCCACATTGAGGCCTGATTGATTTTCATAGAACAGGGTAGGCTTCCATTCACCAATGGTCATTTTATAGACATCAAAATATTTCGGGTCACGGACATTGGAGGTGTAAAACATGGATTTCTTGTCTTCACTCCATTTAAAGAAAGACGCCTTTTCGTTTTCGCCTGGTGTCAGGTCAGTAGTCTTGCCGTTGTCTTCGAGAAGATAGAGATGGTCTATTTCATTGCCTCCCTTATCCGCGTTGTAGAGGATGGCAGCCATGCCGGGTACATAATCGACAGGATAGTACGATTCGATTTTCGAATTGGTCAGTTGCTTTTTGGTGCCGTCAGGGAGATTGATTTCGTAAAGGTTGACGATTCCGGTCTCATCACTGCCGATCAGTAGCCTGGTCTCCTCAGGGGAGAAGGTGCCTCCGTCATAGCGGGTGTTGGCTGTAAAATTGTTCGATCGTATACTGTGCGACCTTGCGGGGTTCTTCAGTTTTGCAGGAGAGTAGGATCATAGCCATCAGGGAGAGGTAAACCAGGTTTTTCATTGTAAGGTAATGTGATTAGAAGTGTGTGATCAGATGGTTGTTGTTGCATGTGACTGTATACAGACAACTGATTTCAATCCAAAGTAGCTAAATGCACCTTAAAGAACTTTAGGATTAGATAAGTAATGGGTTTTACGCTACGTAGGTCAGATATAGGCTGTTCAATTGTGCGGGGACTGAATATTTTATCAACCGGTTGAAAATAGAAACGGCCCGGATGTATATCCGGGCCGTTTCTATACTTTACGCCTGAGGCGTATCTTATACGGTCATGATATCCTTTTCCTTCGCATGGATCAGATGATCTACTGCTTCGGAATGGCTGTGCACCATCTTATCGACATCGGCTTCTTTCTTCTTGCCCATGTCTTCAGGGTATCCGTCCTTGATTTCCTTCTTGATAAAATCCATGACCTTGTGCCTGATCTGGCGCAGGGCGACCTTGGCATCTTCTCCCATCACCTTAGCTTGCTTAGCGAGGTCGCGGCGGCGCTCTTCAGTCAGTGGTGGAATGGAGATGCGAATGATTTCACCATCATTCATCGGCGTGATGCCCATATTGGCGGCAAAGATCGCTTGTTCGATTTTCGCGAGCATGCCCTTTTCCCAGGGCTGTATGGTGATCGTCCGGGCATCAGCGATGCCCACATTGGCGACCTGCTGCAAGGGCGTATTGCTACCATAATAATCTACCTGGAGTCCATCCAGCATACCAGTGGAAGCTTTACCGGTGCGGATCTTGGTCAATTCCTTTTTGAGATGATCGATGGCATGGTCCATTTGTTCCTGGCCATGGGCGATCGTACTGTCTATCTTTTCATGCATGGGATGAGAAATTGAAGTGTTTGAAATAAATACCGGGGGTATTAATCGCGCCCAAAATACGAAAGGATAAAATAAACCAGCATAGCTACTGAAGAAAGCGCTGCAACCAGGTAAGTCATAGCCGCCCATTTCAGTGAATCCTTGGCATAATCATACTCCATTCCCCTTGTCGTCCCGGTGCTGTCCAGCCATACCAGGGCGCGACGGCTTGCGTCAAACTCAACCGGTAAGGTGATGAGGCTAAACAGGGTCGTGATCGCCATGGCGATGATGACGATGAGCAGTAATTGAGGAAAGCTTCCGAAAAACAACATGGCGGCAAGGAATCCCCATTGCTGAACAACAGAAGCAAATTTAACCACAGGCACAATAGCACTTCTCAGGCGCAGCATGCTATATGCGGTATCATCCTGTACGGCATGACCGCATTCGTGAGCGGCAACAGATGCTGCGGCTACACTACGACCATTGTATACTTCAGGGCTCAGCGCCACTGTCTTGGTCTGCGGATTGTAATGATCGGAGAGAAAACCCTCACCCTGCACCACCTGCACATTGTGAATCCCATAGTGGTTGAGCATCGCTGTAGCCACCTGGTAACCGGAAAGGCCATTGGAGAGACCAACCTGTCCGTACTTATGAAACTTGGATTTGAGGCGGCTCTGCACCAGAAATCCTACCAGCGCGATAGCGCCGATCAAAACCATATACCCTATACTCATTTTTTAAAGTTTGGTGATCCAACCCAGAGGTTGATAATATCGTATAAATGCAAAAATAGCCCCGGAGGTTTCAATTGGGCAGAAAACCCCGACCAAATTTTAGGATTCTTCGCCGATCCACTCAAAACCGGTATAAGGCACCAGCACCTGAGGAAGCCTGATCCCTTTCTCCGTCTGGTTGTTTTCAAGCAAGGCAGCTACGATCCTGGCCAGGGCGAGTGCACTACCGTTGAGGGTATGTACCAGTTGCATCTTGCCCTTATCATCCCTGAACCTCATCTTCATGCGGTTGGCCTGGAAGGATTCAAAATTGGATACCGAGCTGACTTCCAGCCATTTCTGTTGAGCGGCTGACCATACTTCAAAGTCATAGGTTGTCGCTGAAGTGAAACCCATATCACCACCACAGAGATGCAGGATCCTGTAGGGTAGCTCCAGGCTGTCCATTAAGTGTGAGACGTGGCTGACCATTTCCATGAGCGTATCATAGGAACGTGAAGGGTGCTCAAATTGCACGATTTCCACTTTGTCAAACTGATGTACCCTGTTGAGGCCTTTCACATCTGAGCCGTAAGAACCGGCTTCCCTTCTGAAGCATGGTGTGTAGGCGGTCAGCTTGATCGGAAGATCCGATTCTGCTACAATCTGGCCCCGGTACATATTGGTCACCGGCACTTCGGCGGTAGGGATCAGGTACAGGTCATCTTTTTCTACATAATACATCTGCGCCTCTTTATCAGGCAATTGCCCGGTGGCATAGGCAGATTCGGCATTGACCATGAGCGGAGGCTGGATTTCCTCGAAACCAGCTCTTCTGGCCTGATCCAGGAAGTAGCTTATCAATGCACGTTGGAGCCTTGCCCCCTTGCCACGATAGAGTGGAAACCCGCTGCCGGTCAGGAAGGTACCGAGCTTGAAATCGATGAGATTGTACTTTTCTGCCAATTCCCAGTGGGGAATAGCGTTGGCGGGTAAGGTGGGCAATGCACCTTCCCAGGCTTTATGAACCTTATTATCCTCCGGGGTCTTACCCTCAGGGACAGTCGTGTGAGGGATATTTGGAAGGGTGACAAGCAGGGCATCCAGTGCGGCCTTTGTTTCCTGGAGCTTAGATTCCAGGGCTTCGGCGGCATCCTTTGTCGCCTGCACCTTGACCTTCAGTTGGTTAGCCTCCTGGGCCTTGCCCGACTTGAAGAGATTGCCGATCTCCTCAGAGAGTGTATTACGCTCATTGAGGAGTACATCCAGTTGCGTCTGCAGGTCCTTTCGCTGGTCATCCAGAGACACGATCTGATCAATGGCAAGCAGTCTTTCTTCTGAAAAACCCCTTTTCTTAAGCCCGGCAACCGCCCTGGCTTTCTGGTCACGTAAAATTTGTATTTCTAGCATATAAGGCAACTTTTACAGGCTATCCGCCGTTTAAGCACAGTAGATACCTCTTAAAATTTCACCAAAGGTAATTCCCCTTAATTAAAAATAGTTTTTACCTTAGTGGCGTTTTACACACCTACATACCGGTCTGATTATCCTTCAGATTCCCCAATTCTAAATAAATCTCTGATTAGTGGTTGAGTGAAGTGAACGGAACCGAGTGTTTAAGTATTTCTTATTGAATCCATTTTTTCCATCCGAATTAATTATCTGATCATATCATGTACGATATTTTGCAGTTGAATGACATGCTCGTTCCTGAGCTAAGGGAACTGGCTGAATCGCTCGGCGTTGATGGCTTTAAAAAGCTCAACAAACAAGAGCTAGTGTATACCATCCTCGATCACCAGGCGCTCTCAGAAAAAAAGAAAACAGGCAGCAATGGCGCGGACAAACTTGATTTGCCTGATGAAGTGCCCATGTCTTCTGACAATATGCGCATGGATAAGAGACAGCCAGGCGCAATCCCAAAAAGAGGTAGAAAACCTGCCCATAAGGAAGCAGACGTAGTATCGGATGCGGATAATGAGGACGAAGTGCAACTCGAGGAAACGTCAGAAAATACCGTTTCTGCGGAAAGTACACCAGTAGAACGTCCCCAGCAACCTCGCAGGCCTGAGCACAAGGACAGAAACCCGCAAGGACCCAGAGAACCTCGTACCCCACATCAGCCAAGGGAGCCGAGAGCCCCCCATGTTCCTAGAGAACCACGTGCTCCTCATCAGCCAAGAGAGCCAAGAGAGCCTCGTGTAATACAGGAGCCCAGGTTGCCACAGGAGCCAAGAGAGCAGAGAGAACCAAGAGAGCAAAGGGAGCCACGTGCCCCACAGGAGCCAAGGCAGCCGCAGGCTCAACCCCTCGAAGCCCGGACCCCGGGATCCAATGATCCAAGGAACCAGCAACAGCGTGATGCAAGAGATTTTGCACGTGAGGCAAGGGAGCGTTTCAATGTAGAAGTGGACGGGATCATTGAGGGCGAAGGTGTGCTTGAAATGATGTCAGATGGATATGGGTTTTTGAGGTCATCGGACTATAACTACCTCTCTTCCCCGGATGATATCTATGTATCTCCATCACAAATCAAATTATTTGGCCTCAATACCGGCGATACGGTCAAGGGGCTATACGTCCTCCGAAAGAAGGGGAAAAATATTTCGCCCTCCTGAGGGTAAGTACTGTCAATGGGAAGACACCTGATGAAGTACGCGACCGGGTGCCTTTTGATTACCTGACGCCACTCTTCCCGACAGAGAAATTCAATTTGCTGACACATCCTACAGGAAAGGATTACGGTAACCGTATGATCGACCTATTTACCCCACTTGGTAAAGGCCAGCGGGGTTTGATCGTTGCCCAGCCAAAGACAGGTAAGACCTTCCTCCTGAAGGATATCGCCAATGCTATAGCTGCAAACCACCCCGAAGTTTACCTGATAGTATTGCTGATCGATGAGCGCCCTGAGGAGGTCACCGATATGCGCCGGAATGTCAAGGCGGAGGTTGTTTCCTCAACGTTTGACGAACCAGCTGACAATCACGTACGTGTAGCGAATATCATCCTTGAAAAGGCAAAGCGCCTCGTAGAGTGTGGCCATGATGTGGTCATCCTGCTTGACTCTATCACTCGTCTTGCACGGGCATATAATACAGTAGCTCCATCCAGCGGGAAAGTACTCTCCGGTGGTGTGGAGGCAAATGCCCTGCACAAGCCAAAACAATTTTTTGGTGCAGCCCGGAATATCGAAAATGGTGGTTCGCTTACCGTATTGGCTACTGCCCTTATCGATACCGGCTCTAAGATGGACGGTGTCATTTTCGAAGAATTCAAGGGAACCGGTAATATGGAGCTTCAGCTTGACAGGTCATTGGCCAACAAGCGGATGTATCCTTCGATCGATCTTACCAAATCAAGCACACGTCGCGAAGAATTGCTGCTTGATGATGCTATCCTCCAGCGGATGTTTATCCTGCGTAATTACCTCGCGGATATGAAGCCAGATGAAGCAATGGAGTTCCTGCGTAAGCATATGATCAATACCCGGACAAACGAAGAATTCCTCATTTCTATGAACGGATAAGCAGGATCCGGGCCTTCGGGCATGGATTTTGAATATAGGAAATGAGGTTTTTTAGGTAAAAAGACCATTTTTTTCAAAAAATAAGTACATTTGTGCCCGCTTTTAAACGAGCGGCCTAAACAACTAACAGGTAATACAGCGATGAAAAGAACATTTCAGCCATCCAGAAGGAAGAGAGTGAACAAACATGGGTTTCGCTCCCGAATGAGTACAAAGGCTGGGCGTAAGGTGCTCTCTGCACGTCGCGCCCGTGGCCGTCACAAGCTGAGTGTTTCTGACACCATGCGGGTGAAGTAATATGCCTGAGTCCCTTTCCGGGATGAAGTCATTAAAGAAATATTGAATATGAAAATCCTCCGGCCCTTGGCAGGAGGATTTTTTTTTGACCAATTGCCGGGTTGGCTTGCTTTAGGAGGGTTAACCAATGCGCTCCTTTATGGCTCAGCAGGGTATGTTATCTTTGAATATGGTTCGCTACACCCTTTCCAAGCCGGAACGATTGAACTCACTTAAAGCTATTGAAAGGCTGTTTAAGGAGGGCCAGAGCCTTGCTAAATACCCGGTCAGGCTGGTATGGCTGGAATCTGCTGAAGCACCTGCGCAGGAATTTCCAGTTCAGGTTATGTTTTCCGTATCAAAGAAGAGGTTTTCAAGGGCTGTGGATCGTAACCGGCTCAAAAGGCTTTTGCGGGAAAGTTACAGGTTGAATAAGCCCGGGCTCTATGTCTCCCTTCCGCATGGGAAGACTTACCATTTGGCATTGATTTATTCCGGCACCGAGATTCTGGATCTGGCCTTTATACAAAAGAGCCTGATTCAGGCGTTTGAAAAATGGCTCAGAGAGCTAACCAAGGAATCATCCCTCACAGAAACCGGAAGTGTAACCTAAATTGCGTACAGGATTTCTCACACTACTTCACTGCATCCTCTGCCTGATCCCCATGTCAGCGCAGAAGTATATGCTTATTGAAAGGGCAGGTAATCCGCACACAGAGCGCATAGCGATGTATGATGATCTGACCTTTCAGCTCAGGGATGATGATGCAGGATGGTATACCCGCAGAATACTTGATATGGATCCCGCCGGGCAAATGATCATGCTCGGGGAATCATGGGTAGCGATCAAGGATATTACCAGGATCAAATTAGACCGCAAGCGGGTATTGCCTATGATACTAGGTAGTGCCCTGCAGGTAGGAGGCATCTCGATGTTTATGGGTGACCTTTGGTTTACAGTCGTAGGGGAGCCTCAATATTCTGAAGGAGGGATGGAATTTGGCCTTATCAATTTTGCCGTTGGGACCGGTATCAAGTGGCTCTTCGCACCTGTCATCTACAATTTCGGAAAGCAGAAAAGGCTCAGGGTAGTGGATCTTACGTTTTAGCTATCAGCCTCCAGCTACCAGCTACCAGATTATTCCCACTCACGTCTCACGTCTCACTTATTGAGTCCGTTGACGAATCCAGCGAGGTCCTTGATATTATAATGGAGTTGTCCGTTGACCCTGACCACTGGCATCGTGACATTATCACCTGTGAATCCTCCGTCACGCAGTTGTTTCCACATGTTATTGACTTCTGGCGATCCACTATTGACATCCACCTCTTCAAAAGGTATGCCTTTGGCGGTCATTTCTTTCTTGACATAAGAGCAGCGGCCGCATCCGACCTGGGTGAAAACGATAATGGGAGCAGTGGACAATGCAGCAGGTGCAGGTTGAGGTGCAGGCTTTGGAGCGGTGGGTTTGGCTGCAGCGTCTGTTTTTGTGGATGGGGTACCAGTCTCCTTTGGTGCCTGCCCGACATATTCACTATAGGAGACATCATAGCCATATGACCAGGCCTCCCCCGGTCTTGGGGTCAGGGTGGCAAGTTCTTTCATGTATCCGGCAGGAACGATGGCTTCAACCGCTATCCCGGGGGTGATATCCATTCCCTTGGCATCAATAGTCAGATTGACCTGGTAAGAGACCTTCCCGACATTTCGGGCGATAACGATATTCTTATTGCCGTCTTTTTTCTCAAAGATTTCGATGTCTTCCTTCTGTGCGATGACCGTGCCGGTCAGTAGGAAAAGGGCTGTGACAAGGGCAGTACTAAATCTCATGCGTTGTAAAATTTGATCAAAGGTAAATAACGATCCAATCGCTATTAAGTTCTTTGTCGAGTTAACAACCCGTTTAATCAAAAAGCAGAGAGCCGACAGCTTACCAGCTGTCGGCTCTGCTTTTTGCGCTATGCCCTATGCTCAATGTTCGTCGTGTGCATGAATCTGGTAATCCGCCACCAGTTTTTGCTGGATTTCAGATGGTACCTGCTGGTAATCGGCCAGCTTCATCGAAAACTTAGCTTTCCCCTGGGTGAGTGATCTCAGGGTTGAGGAGTATTCATGTAACTCTGCCAGTGGAACACGGGCGAGGATTTTCTGGTAATGTCCCTCACGCTCCATCCCCATGATAATCGCACGCCTGGTCTGCAGGTCACCCATCACATCTCCCATGACTTCGTCCTGGCAAAGAATGGAGACATCATAGATAGGTTCGAGCAATTGAGGTCCGGCGTGCTGGAAGGCGGCTTTAAAAGCCATTGTGCCGGCCAACTGGAACGCCATATCATTGGAGTCCACAGGGTGCATTTTTCCGTCGTAAATGCTGACCCTGATGTCTCTGCAATGCGATCCGGTCAGTGGTCCTTCGGTCATTTTATTCATGACCCCTTTCTTGATAGCGTTGCTGAATTTGGAATCGATCGATCCTCCAACAATACACCAGTAAAAAGCAAGCGTTCCTCCCCAGGGTAGTTTTTCATATTCGCGATGGCGCACCGTGAGGCCTTCGGGGTCTCCCATACCCTCATGGTAGGGTTCTATCCGCAAATGAACTTCGGCAAACTGCCCTGCACCACCGGTCTGTTTCTTGTGACGGTATACTTCATTAGCTACTTTGGTGATGGTCTCCCGGTATGGGATCTTTGGCATCTCAAAATTCATCGAGACCCCATAGACTTTCTCAATCCGGGATTTGATCAGGTCAAGATGTAACTGGCCTTGTCCATGCAGGAGCATTTGTTTTAACTCCGCAGACTGTTCGATCAGCAGTGTCGGATCCTCTTCATGGGTGATGTGCAATGCCTTCGCGAGCTTTTCAATATCTCCTTTATTATTGGTCGAGACGGCTACCCTGATGCGAGGTTCTGGAAAGTGGATTTCTTCAACACCAGCTTCTACTCCCTTTGAAGCAAGGGTGTTGTTAGTATGGCTTTCCTTGAGTTTGACAGTCACGCCCAGGTCACCCGCTTTGAGTTCATTGACCGACTCGCGGTTTTTCCCCTCAGACACATATATCTGGGCTATACGCTCATGATTGCTGTTGGCCATATTGATCAGGTCATCACCTGGCCGGAGGGTTCCTGAATATACTTTGAAATAGGATACATTTCCTACCTGTGGTTCAGATATGGTTTTATAGATAAAGACCTTTGTCGAAGCCGATGAATCAGGCGCTATTTTATCTCCCTTGGTGCTCAAAGGCTGAGGACGGTCTGCAGGTGATGGGCCGATGTCGTTGATAAAGCCCATGATGCGTCCGCTGCCCATGTTGAGTTTACCGGAAGCGCAGAAAACGGGGAAAATCTGCTGGTGCGCTAAGGCAATATTAAGCCCTTTAGCGAGTTCTTCTTCACTGAGGTTGCCTTCGTCAAAGAACTTCTCCATCAGGCTTTCATCATTTTCAGCAGCAGCTTCTACAAGCACCTGGTGCATGGCCTGTGCGCGTCCGACTTCACTTTCAGGGATGGCCTTCTTCTCAGGTTTGCCGCCGTCCTTGGGAAATACATACATGACCATACGCAGCGTATCTATGATAGTATTGAATCCATTACCGGTCTGCAAGGGATATTGGAAGGGAATGACTTTGGGTCCAAACCTGGATTTGATTTGCTCGAGGGTGGTATCAAAATTGGCTTTTTCGTGGTCTAGCTGGTTGACGACGAAGAGACAAGGGGTTTCAAATTTTTCGATGTATTCCCAGAGGAGCTCTGTTCCGACTTCCACCCCGCTGGCCGCATTGACGATCATCACTGCGGTATCGGCGACTTTGAGTGAGGATATGACTTCGCCGACAAAGTCATCGTATCCCGGGGTGTCAATGATGTTGATTTTATTTCCACGCCATTCGACGTGCATGAGCGAACTAAATAAGGAGTTCCCTCTCTCCTGTTCTATTTTTGTATAGTCTGATGCGGTATTCTGTCCTTCTATGGTTCCTCTTCGGTTGATGGCTCCGGATTCAAACAACATGCTTTCAACAAACAGTGTTTTTCCGGAGCCGCTATGGCCGAGCAACACAACATTCCGCAGATTTTTAGTGTCAAAACCCATTAGATCAGTATTTTAAGATGAGATGATAATAAATTCCGTCCAATGATCTCCCTTCGGGGATCATGGTATCAAATTAGGACTAAGATTTTACTTGAGGAAACGAAATGAATAAATCGACTATGAATGGATTTTATCTAAATAAGATGATAATATGTACTGGACACATTATCAGGAGGAGGTCCGGAATATTATGAAAAAGAATATCTGAAAGGCCTGAGCATTCAAGCCCGAGGTGAGAGTAGCCTACTGTTTACTGTTCACTGATCACATCCACTTGATCACCGATCACCGATTACCAGATCACCGATGATTTTACTCCACCTCTAGCTTATATCCCACACCCTTCAAGGTCTTGATAAAGCGGTCACCTACCTTTTCCCTGAGTTTGGAGATATGGACATCGATGGTGCGGCTCACGATCGGAACGGAGTACCCCCATACTTTATGGAACATTTCTTCCCTGGTAAACACCTTGCCGGGTTGTGATGCAAGGAGCATCAATACTTCAAATTCCTTTTTGGCAAGGGTGATGACTTCATCATCAATGATCGCCTGGTAGCTACGAGGGTCAATTTTCAATGCCCCAAAATCGATAATGGATGAAGTGTTTTCGGCCGGGCGTGAAGAGTCCTTTCTGCGCATCAGGGCTTTGATGCGAGACAAGAGCAATCTAGGCCTGATAGGTTTCTGGATATAATCATCTGCGCCAGCTTCTAATCCAGCGATCTCACTGTATTCTTCGCTACGCGCGGTGAGGAAGGCAATGATAGTGTCCTTTAGTTTGGGGTTTTTACGCAATTCATAGCAGGTCTCCACACCATCCATTTCGGGCATCATGATGTCTAAAAGGATCAGATCGGGAGTCTCCTTATCTGCCATGCTGATCGCATCCCTGCCATTGGAAGCCTGGATGGTATCAAACCCGTTTCGGGATAGATTGTAATGAAGAAACTCGAGGATATCGGGTTCATCATCCACAATGAGCACTTTGATTTGATTGTCCGCCATATCCGTTGTTAGAACTGAAAGAGGGTAAGATAAGCCTGGCTGTGAATTTAGCATATGCAAATATCAGAAGAATCCTTAAAGTCGCCTTTACGAAGTGTTATCCGTAGACGCCAATGTATCCAACTTTTAGATGTCAGATCACATTGTTAAGCTATTGTAATAAGAAATCTCCTGCCAATCATGAAGGTTGATGCAAAGTACGAATGTAATGTAAATTATTTGTAAAACAAAGATAGTATCCGGGGTATTGAATTAACGAAATCTTGAGCCGTAAAATGCATGGCACCCCATATATCACAGGTAATTTTGCGCTGTCAAAAAAGGAAAACTGCTGTCGGGGTCAAAAAGTTATTTGGCTATGCAAGAAAAGAACATTTATTCTTCTTTGTATATGCTACACAGTTTTTTTACCCCACATTGAAATTAGCGACATATAGCATTATTGGTTCAACAATCCGGTTCCAAGGGAGATGCGAAAAAACAACCGTTTTACGGGAGTGTCTCCAGTAAAATCCAGGAAAAGGAATTGATGGATCAATGTAAGCGGGTAGGAAAGTCAACGTGACGGCTACCCAATAATAAACAATGGAATCAGCGGCCTCATCTCAGGAGGTGAAGGTAAGAGAACAACAGTTGATTTCATTGCATTTTTTTAAGTTTTAGATGGAAGCAAAAGGAGCGTAAATCTTCTCGAAGCTTTCAGATTTTAGCATATACACTTGATAATGACAAACGTTCGTTTTTCCTTTTCTCATTCAGGGCTCAAGATGGCCCTTTTACTCATTATTTCTGTATTGAGTTCTTTTGTTTCTGCCCAAAAAACTGGAATTATCTCCGGCAAGATCATTGACAAATCCAGCGGGGAGACTTTAATCGGTGCAACCGTTCAACTGGAAGGCACTGAACTGGGAGCAGTAACCGATCTGGATGGAAATTTTCAGATCAATGCTGAGCCGGGCAGTTATATCCTTCTTGTTCGTTATTTTGGCTACGAGACAGCAAACATAAGTGTTGATGTCAAAGCCAATGAAATCACCCATGTAGACTATGCCATGGGAGAATCCGAGGTTGCCCTCCAGGAGGTAGTGGTTGTAGCCACTTCAGACCGCTCAAGTGATGTGGTCATGAACCTGGAACTCAAGAAATCAGCGTATATCGCAAGTGCCATTACTGCTTCCGAGATCCGTAAGACACCGGATCGGACTGTGGGAGACATTCTTAAAAGGGTAACAGGGGCTTCCATACAGGATGGAAAGTTTGTTATTATCCGTGGAATGAATGACCGCTACAATGCAGGGTATCTCGACGGGGCTTTGTTATCTTCCACCGAATCTGACCGTAAAGCTTTTGCCTTCGACGTGGTGCCGGCCAACCTGATTGACAATCTCGTGATCCTGAAGACCGGTTCTCCTGATCTGATTGGTGATTTCGGAGGTGGAGTGATCAAAATCACTACGAAATCCGTTCCTGAAAAATTAACCCAGAACATTTCGATTGGAGCCCAGTATAATTCACTCACTACATTTAAGGATTTTGATATGTTCAAGATCTACTCCGGAGAGAAATTAAATTTTATCAGCAGTGAGCGTAATCTCCCGGATTTTGAAGACGGAGCAATGAAGTTGTCTTCGACCTTCCCTACCAATGAAGATAAGATCAGGTTGGGAGAGATTTCAAAGGAATTCAATAATGATTGGTCCAGTACACGGAGTAGTGCCGGACTAGCCCCAAGGCTTGCCTATTCGATTGGATTTCCTATCCGGTTAAACAGCCTTAATAAACTTGGGGTCATCATGGCACTCAATTATAACAATACACGCAGGATTGCGGTAAACGGAGTAAATACATATGATGGGTCCGGCCAGGTCTCCGGTTTCTATGATACCTCCAATCTCCTCAATGTTAATTCAGGAGGGATATTAAATGTCAATTTTATAGGTCCACGTACGCAGGTTAACTTCAGAAACTTGCTGAATATCACCTCTGACTTTAATACGATTACGAGGACCGGGACCGGAAACTTTAGTGATGCGTTGACAGTACAGAATACAGCCAGCATCCTTAATTACAATCGCCTCTATAATGGTATCGCCTCTGTAAAGCAATTGGTAGGGGATAGCCTCTTACTGGTCAATGCCTCATTGAGTTATTCCAATGTGCATCGTGAAGTACCTGATTACCGTATCGTCAGCTATACCAGGACACCTGATTTCCCCGATTACCGTTTAGCCCTTGGTGATTTCTTCAACAGCAGTTCCGGTCGGTTTGTGTCTGCACTGGATGAAAACCTCTATTGCGGTACGCTTGATCTCAGTAAAAAGTTCAATTCAGAAAAGGTAAGGACCGAAATAAAGGGCGGCTTTTTCTATCAATTGCGTGACAGGGATTTTTCAGGAAGAAGCTTTGTGTATAATGGTGCTCCTGACGAACAGACACTGGATCCGGCCATTGACTTAGGCCAAAGCAACATTGACGCGACAAGATTAATCCTTATTGAAAAGACATCAGATGATCTCTCCTACTATCAGGGTAAGTCCGTATTAAATGCTTTCTATCTTTCCGCAGACCAGACTTACTTTTCGAAATTGCGTGCTGTATACGGTGTGCGGTTTGAAGATGTGGACATTAAGGTCGATAACCATAAGACAAATAGCTCGATTGCCTCAATCAACCAAAACGCATTCCTGCCCTCTGTCAATTTAACCTATACGCTTACCGAAAGCACAAACATCCGTGCGAGCTACTTCGCATCTGTCAACCGCCCGGAATTCCGCGAGTTAGCCCCATTCTCCTTCTTTGTATTTGAAAAGAATGCAGAAATCCGCGGAAATCCCGCATTGGAAATTGCTACGCTGAACAATTTTGATGCACGGTATGAATGGTATCCTAAAGGCGGTGAGTTGATCTCGCTGGGTGGTTTCTATAAACATATTAACAACCCCATCGAGCTCAGCCTTGATGTCACCCAACCCTTCACCACATTTACCTATCAGAACGAGCAATCGGCTACGATCTATGGAGTGGAATTTGAATTGAAAAAGAAACTGGATTTCCTGGGGAATGCAGGATTTTTCCAGGATATGGCAGTTTACGGAAATGTATCGCTGATCAAGTCATCACTCGAGTTCAAGGAAGGTTCCCAGGCAAAAGCAGACAGGCCATTACAAGGACAATCGCCATATCTGATCAATGCCAGGTTGCAGTATGAAAACCCGGATAATGGATGGTCATGGAATATTTCACTCAATACTATCGGGCGTCGTATCGCATTTGTTGGTGTGGACCCTGATTATGGAGATACACGCCAGGTTATCTATGAAGCTCCGCGTACAGTGATTGATATGCAGGTTGGGAAAACCTTTAAGAACAACATCAATATCAAGCTGACCATGGGGGATTTGTTGCACAATGATTTCATCTACTACCAGGATGGTGATCAGGATGGAAAATATACAGATCCTGCTGATCCGGTTTCCGGTGACAGGCTAATGTACATCAGTAAGATTGGATATACGACAACACTAAGTCTCAGCTACTCTTTTTAACCGGATGCCCGGCATTTGGGATCCTTTTGGATATGTATTCTTTCATATCCCGGGGGTACCTATACCTGGCCCAAAGAAAAATATTCAAAATAAAATAGTCTAAAACTAAAATCCATTTTCGATGAAACAATATCTACTTACCACTCTTGCATTCCTGGCAATGCTATGGTCACAGACCTTGTCAGCACAGAGTAATTTCAAATTGGCTGAGGTACCTTATGTAGGTGCTTTGTCCGAAGATCCTTCACAGGACTGGACTGCTGGCTGGACCAACTTTGATCCGGTCAATGCTGCATATCCAGATCCAACAGACACTGTTACGCTAAATGGTATGCTGGCTTCTCTTCCATTGCGAGGAGAGTTGAATATCACTAATACTGTTACGCTGGACAATTCCAAAGTCTATCTTTTGAAAGGACTTGTGGTGGTGCGGAGTGGTGGCAAGTTGGTGATTCCTGCAGGAACACTGATCCGTGCACATGCTGATCTGAATTCTTCTCCAAAAAATTATGGTTCATTGGTCGTCGAACGTGGCGGTCAGATTGAAATCGAAGGGGAAGGTAATGCTCCCGTAGTATTTACATCATCAAAGCCTGCAGGACAGCGCAACCGAGGCGATTGGGGTGGTATCCTGATTGCCGGAAGATCCTCGCACAACCTGTTGAATGGTACGGACAATAACAATGTCCAGATGGAAGGCTTTAACAATGTCAGCTTTGATAACACCTTAGCAAGATTTGGTGGCAATGATATCAATGACAATTCAGGTTCAATTAACTATCTGCGTATTGAATTCGGTGGTGTAGCCTTTGAAGCAAATAAAGAAATCAATGGGTTTACCCTGGGTGCAGTAGGTGCCGGAACAGTCATTAATCATGTACAGGTTTCTTTTTCAGGTGATGATTCCTTCGAATGGTTTGGTGGATCAGTGAATTCAAAATACCTGATTGCATGGCAGGGAACTGATGACGATTTCGATACGGACAATGGCTATTCAGGTATCAGTCAGTTTGGTATTGGCGTCCGTGACTCAGCTTTTTATGATCTGACGTATAGCCTGCCTTCAGGTGGTTCGACTTCTGAAGGTTTCGAAAGCGATAATGAGGCAACAGGTACAGCCAATGTGCGACCATATACCAATGCTGTGTTTTCGAATTATACCATGGTAGGCCCTGTTCCGGTAGGATCTAAATATTCCAGCATGAATGCAACAACCAAGGCTGCATTCCGCCGTGGCGCACGTGTCAGGAGAAATTCATCCCTGCGCATTGTCAATAGTATTTTCATGGGTTACAGAAACTTCCTGATGATTGACGGAGATAGCTGTGTAAGGAATACCAACTATCCGGAAGCATTGAATCTTGTCACCCCAAATACCCCGGTTGATGTTACAAACCACTCCATATCTTATGCCAACAACCTGATCGTCAATACTGAAGCTGCTTTTATCAGCACTACTGACACGGTTGCAAACGGGTTAGTTGAAGTAAGCCGTGCAGCTGGTTCAGCCGCCAAGCTTGATGCCATCACAAATTGGGTCAGAGAGGCCGGTCCATTGGCCAACAATATAGATCCTGTACCTTTTACAACGAGGTCCTTGTTGGTCAACCCTGTATCGGCATCAAAATCACCTAATTTCCGGCCTGTAGCCAGTTCACCTGCACTTGCAGGCCCTAATTTTACAGACAATCCAACACTGGCGAATTTCAATCTTGAGGCTACTACTTATGTCGGTGCACTCTCACCAGATGCAACAGAGGACTGGACGAAAGGATGGACCAATTTTGATCCTATCCATGCTTCTTACCCGGACCCAACGGATACGACGACACTCAACGGCCTGATTTCTTCATTGCCTGTACCAGGTGAAGTAAATATCACAAATACTGTCACCCTGGATCCTTCACAGGTTTATTTACTGAAAGGATTAGTGGTGGTCAGAGATGGTGGTAAGCTGGTCATTCCTGCAGGAACAGTCATCCGTGCAACAGCAGACTTGAATGCAACACCTAAAAACTATGCATCTATTGTTGTCGAGCGTGGTGGTGACATACAGATTGATGGTTCATCCAACAACCCGGTGGTCATTACTTCAGCCAAGGCAGCAGGACAACGCAACCGTGGTGATTGGGGAGGCTTATTGATCGCAGGTAAATCAAGACATAACCTGTTGAACGGTACAGACAATAATAATATCCAGATGGAAGGTTTCAACAATGTCAGCTTTGATAATACGCTGGCGCGTTTTGGTGGAACGGACATCAATGACAACTCAGGTTCTATCACTTACCTCCGCCTTGAGTTTGGTGGTGTAGCCTTTGAAGTGAACAAGGAAATCAATGGGTTGACCATGGGTGCAGTAGGATCAGGTACCGTTATTGACCATGTACAGGTCTCTTACTCAGGTGATGATTCATTTGAGTGGTTTGGCGGAACGGTCAATTCCAAACACCTGATTGCCTGGAAAGGAACAGACGATGATTTCGATACAGACAATGGATATGCAGGCCTTGCCCAGTTTGGTATTGGTGTGAAGGATTCGGCGTATTATGATCTTACGTATAGCCTTCCTTCAGGATCATCCACATCAGAAGGATTTGAAAGTGACAATGAGGCTACAGGGACTGCCAATCTTGCGCAGGCCACCAATTGTGTATTCTCCAATTTTACGATGGTAGGACCTGTGCCGGTCGGAGCTAAGTATAGCGAAATGAATTCAGTGACCAGGGCCGCTTTCCGTCGCGGTGCACGTATCCGTAGAAATTCAAGTGAGCGGATCGTCAACAGTATCTTTATGGGATACAGGAATTTCCTGATGATTGATGGGGATAGCTGTGTGAGGAATACGAATTATCCTGCTGCCTTGAACCTGGTTACCCCCAATACTCCTGTCAATGTAGCAAACAAGCAATTATCTTTTGCCAATAACCTCATCGTTAACACAGCGAGTGCATTTACCAGCACCACAGACACCACCGCAAATGGATTGGTTGAAGTAACTCGTGCTGCCGGATCAAATGCCAAGCTCAGCGCAATCACCTCATGGGTAAGACAAAGCGGAGCACTCGCCAATAATATTGACCCTGTTCCTTTTACAGCCGGTACTGTGTTGATCAATCCTGTAGCGGCTTCAACTACACCTGATTTCAGGCCGGTAGTTACTTCACCTGCTTCATCAGGTGCTAACTTCAAGGACAATCCTGTGCTGATCAACCTGATCAGTTCTTCAGAAGAAATTGAAGAAGCGAAATTCGGAGCAGTCTATCCTAATCCGATTTCAAGTGGTGACCTTCATTTTGGTGAAGAAGCTGTTTCGTACGGAATATTCGACATCAACGGCAGATTGGTTGGTCACGGGTTCAATACAGATCATGCTGACATTAGTGGATTGCCAGTCGGATTGTACTTTATCAAACTCGAAGGCAAGGTGCAGAAATTTATTATTCAGTAAACAGCTAGAGTACTTTCATCAGACTTCTTTTTTCTGGTTTACGAATTTGTTGATAGTGAAAGCCATTCCGGTATCAGGAATGGCTTTTTTTTTGCTTCTTTGTGCCAGTTCCCTCTGCTTTATACCTTGCTGGATGTGGGCTTCCTTACAGCCCATGGCACATGCTTTTTGGGCTTCCTGATGGTGGCCATATTGATATCCAACCGGGACAGGAGGCCGATATGAAAGCCTGAAAAAGGATAAGGCGGAAGGGGAAAGTAACAATAGTGGGATTTTTAGATCGTTTATTGTGTTGTAATGCCTATGAAAAATCGTCGTCAAAGCAAGGTAGAGCGTAAGAGCCGCAATAGTGGCCAGATCGTGTCATTTATCATTCATTCGATCTTGTTGCTAGTCCTTTTCCTCCCGATTTTTGCCATGAAGCCACCGGAGGAGCCAACCAAGGAGGCCCTGGTCATCCAGTTTGATTATCCTTATAACCAGTACGTTAAGCCTGAGGTTGAAAAATTTGAAGAGCTTGAAAACATGGATAAGGCCTCAAAAATGTCAGGTAGCGAAGCAGGCGGCAGTGCTGCCTCTGAAGAGCCTAAGCATTCCAGGCCCCAGGAAGCTGCTCCATCCAGGCTGGCAACTCCTTCAGTGACTTCTGTCATGAAAACCAGCAGCGCCTTGCGCTCAAACATCGGAGAAATCCCGCTACCAACCCCTAAAATTGTAACCCAGCAGGCCTGGCAGTCTGTAAGTGATTTCAGCTCATTTGAGAGTGATGGGGTAGAAGAAATGAAGATGATTGATTGGTCAGATGGCGGATTCGGAGATATCGCTGGCTCAGGTTCCGGGGATGGTGACGATGATTCAAATATATCCAGTGATGGCTTTGGAACAGGTACCGGAGGAACAGGTGGACAAGGAGGTGGCGCGGGTAACCAGAATGGAGCGGGGTCCGGACCAGGTGGCGGCACAGGAACCGGAAGCGCGGGTAAAAATACAGGTGTAGGGCAAGATGGCAATGGATTGGTATGGGGCGTAGCCGGGGATGGCGGCTTTCTGGACCGGGATTTAGTGCAGCGGGCTAATGTCGGAAGCCTTGCTGTCAAGGAGGGAAAGGTGAGTATTCAAATTTGTGTAGACAGAAGCGGAATGGTCGTTTCCTCGAAATATGACTTTTCCGGGTCCACGCTCAAGGATCCTGCATTTGCTGCTAAAGCAGAGGCATGCGCCAAATCCTATATTTTCGCCCGCGATGATGATGCACCTGAAAAGCAATGCGGGAAATTGGCGTTTATTTTTAAGATAAAATAGAGGCACAGCAATTCTATATAAAATGAGTACGGACAGGTCGCGACCTGTCCGTACTCATTTTATGCTATTCCTAAATTTTGATCTACTCTCTGAAGCGATTGAGTAATTCTTCTTTCCTGGCTCTGCTGACAGGTAATTGCTTGCCATTTTTCAATTCGATAAATCCACCGTCCTGTCTTGAATAACTTTTCAGGAAGCCAACATTGGCAAGATAAGATTGGTGGATGCGAAGAAAGCCTCCATCACGGATCATGGATTCAATATCTTTAAGGGTCTTTGGGATAAGCCTTTTTTTTCCGTCCTGTGTGTGGATATAGGTATAGTTTCCTTCAGCCTCACAATACATAATATCTTTCTTGTGAATGAATTCCAGCCCTTCCTGTGTCGGAACAGAGATGATATCCGGAAGGTAAGAAGTAGCATACTTATTGAGGATGGATTCTAGTTCTTCACTCCGGTGGTCCTGCTTTATCTTTTCAATAGCACGGTGCACGGCTTCGATAAGGTCAGGTGATTCAATGGGTTTGAGCAAGTAATCAAGTGCCTTGGAACGAAATGCCTTCAGTGCATATTCATTGTAAGCGGTTACAAAAATGACTTCAAAATCAATTGGCTGGAGTTGGTCCACCAGTTCAAAGCCATTGATCCATGGCATTTCAATGTCCAGGAAGACAATATCCGGTTTCAGGCTCTTTATCGCCTCCATGCCTTCCCTCGGGTCGGTATAGCTGCCAAGAAATTTGATGTCCGGGCAGTATTTCTTAAGCTCTATCGAAAGGGCTTTATTGCACAGTTCTTCGTCATCGATGGACAGCGCCGTGATATATTTATTCATGGTGTTGAGGGATGATTATTTCTGAAATAGTACCTGATGTATGTCCGGCCTGATCTGCATGGTCATAGATGGACAGGCTGGCATCAATGATCTTCAATCTCCTTTTGACGAGCGAAACACCGAGGTGTTTCCGTGTGGTATGCTCGTTGTTCTGTTCACGGGCTTTAGCAAGCTGCAAGCCGATTCCATTGTCAATGATCTTGATGTGCACATTTGATTTCTCCCGAAAAGCGACGATGTGGATGAAGCCATCATGGGCTACGTACTTTATACCATGTACAATGGCATTCTCCAGGAGCGGTTGCAGGATGAAGGGCGGTAGTTTTATGGCGGTCATCAATGATTCATCCTGGCAGCGAATGCTCCAGGTGAGTTTTGGCCCATACCTGAGTTGTTCAAGGCTCAAATAGTTCTCTGCGATATCAAGTTCTTCCTTTAACGTGAGAAGTTTTTCCTCAGCGCTGTCCAGCGAACTTCTGACCAGTTTTGAAAAAGTGCCAATATAGTTGACCGCCTTTTCAGAATCACCTATCAACACCAGGCCCTTGATGCTGTTGAGGCAATTGAAGATAAAGTGAGGATTCATCTGGGCCTTCAGGGCGGTCATCTCCAGTTGCTGTAGCTTGGATTGGAAGTCATATTCTTTTTGCAACTGCTTCAACCGGTACTGATAGGCAACATAAGCCACCCCAATGCCCAATAAGAGGCATGCGCCATAAAACCATAAACGCTGGTACCAGGGAGGTAATATTTCAAAGACGACAGCTGCCTTCAGGATTTTTCCTGACCAAACCTATCGACCACTTTCAAATCAATGGAATACTTGCCCGGTTTTTGATTTACCAACTGGAGAACATCCGATTTCATCTGGATCCACGTTTCACCTTTCGTTGTATTCCTGTAATAATAGTTGAGGTTGTCAAAAAGGCCTGTATAGACTGCATCTGATTTGATAACAATATTGTTTTCATCATCGCGCAGCTTGAATGATGTTCCATTCATCATTTTCTGCCGGCCGTTTATCTCCATCCATTCGATCAGGTAACTCCGGAAAGAAGGTTGGGTTAATTGTTCAGGAAAAGCAATAATTTTCTTTAAGTCTGTCGTCAGGTAATATTGGTCTTTTGTTGTACTGAAGCCGTCATCCCAGTAGCCCAGATAGATCTGATCAAGGTAGGAATAGGTTTTCTTGACGCGGAGTGTAGAGGCTTCCAGGCGAATCATAGTAAATTCGGCGGAGATCAGCAGGTCATCGCCTGACGCGCTGAGTTGGCCGAAACCTAGACCAGGAAAGGCAACATCGAGATAACTGTCGGTAACTGTCACTTCTGTGGAATCCAATACAGCATATTTCATTTTATCCCTCCACAACATGTAGAGGACATCCTTGTGGATCAGGATCGGGATATAGGTATATCCATCAAGGTGAAGGAGTTGTTTTCGTTTTCCGGTAAGGGTGTTGTATTCGTAAACACTTCCTGGTGTTGAGTAATATACCTTATCGTTATAATGCTCTACCTCATATATAATATTTTCAGCAGAACAAATGGATTGGCCTTGTCCGTCAACTGAAATAAAATACACCTCGTTGTTTATAGCGGCATAAAAGCCGTCTTGATCTGTAGCAATATCAGGGATATACGCTGTATTTGCGATGCCTCTCAATGGCACCTTTGTAAAAACTTTTGACAGTGGGTGAAACCAGGTTAACGTATTACCCGTGACATTGAAGAAGAGTCTGCGCTCAGGAGAATAAAAAGTATTGGTGATGAATCCATCTATTTCAGGGAATGAAATTTCTTTAAATTTTTTATCTTCAAATTGCAGGATTCTGTTAGTGGTGTAGCTAAAGAAAATGCTTGTACCAGTGGAAGGGTCCATCAGATGTGAAAGGAAATGATCCGCTGGCCCTGCCGTGTAGGTCAGGATTTGTGTGGGTTCATACCTGAGTACATAGCCGTGTTCACCTGTCCAGATGACATTTTCGCGATCAAGGAAGGTGGAAGAAAAAGTTTTTCCGGAGATGGTGGTATCAATCAAGGTAGTTGTTCCATCATCTGATTTAAACCAGAAGGCACCCAGGCTTTGTTCAAGGCATAGGTAGGTGTTGGTTCCGGTCTTTTGGATTTTGGTGATCCAAAGTGATTTGTCCTTCAGGAGCGGCAATCGGGTGAGTTTCTTTGTAATAATATCATAGCTGTATATTTCGCCATTATTAGGGAAAAAATTAAGCAGTAAGCTGGTTGCATCAACCCATTCATACTCCAGGATATAGACGTAGGATTTTAACGCGGGATTTCGGCCGATATCGAAATCGGTGAGTTGTGTAAACTGAAGTGTTGTTTTGTCCAATACATAGATCTCATTGCTATGCAGACTGAAGAGCTGGTTAGCATCAAATGGATTTTGCTTTGGATGATTGGGCAGGTTGTAAGACCTGTGACGTAATACACTGTCCGCAAGCTGCGGAAAAGGTCGTAGCCATGTGGTAGAAAAGTCTTTCAGGCGTATCCGGTCATAGCCATACCAATGTACAGCATACAGCACCGAGTCACCTTCGGCCAATGTGGATTTAATATTATCACAATGCAGGCCATCACTGCGGTTATAGTTTGTAAACCGGTTCCCTTTTCGGGAATAGAAGGAAAGACCTTTCTGATGGGAAAACCAAGCATTGCCATCCGGCAAATGCGTGATGTGGTACACTTCTGTTGTTGGCAACGCTGTGCTGTCTGCCGGATTTGCTTCAAACTGGTAGAAATCCCTTCCATTAAACCGTGCCACCCCATGTTGTTGGGTAATCCAGATATAGCCTAAGCTATCCTGGCTGATATTATATACGTCTCCCTGGCCCAGGCCATTGAAAATACTCAATTCAGTTCTGGTGTACTGTTGAGCAGTTATCTCGGTACACATCCCCACCAGGAAAAGTAATGGCATCCATAGCCCAAGTGCTCGACCACGGATTTGATATTGCCGGCTTTTCCACGTTATCACCTTTATCCTATTCACTTTATAATCCAAATCTAAGATTATAATCAGTGATCTGCCTGGCCAATTACTGATGTATCTCGCTTCGTGACTATTCGGCTGATTTCCTGATTAATTGGTAATGGAACTCCAGGAGAAGACTTGCCGGGTGAGCTGGAGAAGGGACTCCTGTGCCCGGAGCCTGCTTGTCGTGGGAGACTTTGATCCAAAGGTTTTGGAGATTGACAAGGCATATTCAAGATGCGCGGACGGAATATTTGGCAAGGGCTAAAATGCCAATTACTCACAAATTGAACTGAATATCATTTCGGAATTACGAAATAGTAGATAGCGAACGGCAGACTATAATCATCCAAATACTTTTGATTCAGCAACAGTGTTTGTTCCTGTGCAGATTCTCAAACGTAAATAGCATGACATATGGAAGTTGAAAAATGGATGATTCGTCTGACGGCCTTTATATTTCTTTCTATTCCAGGATGGAAAGCCAGTGCACAATGCCTGATCAGTTCCATGATTTCATCAGGGTATTCATCCGGGAATTGTCATGGATTAATATTTCAACAATCCATTGGGCCTGTTTTTTCCGGATATGGATCCTGTGGTGAATTGACCTTCACATCTCCGATCACAGAGTCAGATGTCATCTCAGGCAATGTGCCTGTCGAATCAGAAGCCATGGTCCGGGTTTATCCCAATCCTTTGAAAGACGACCTGTTTATTGAAACGGTTGATTTCCGTTCCGGAGAAATCAGGATCTATTCACTGCTGGGGAGTCTTGTCTATGCGGGCGCCCTGAATCACACTCGCCAAAGCAACCTCGACCTGTCAGCATTGACCAATGGAGTTTATCTGGTGAAGGTGATCATCGATGAAACTAAATGTACAACCTATACAATCATAAAATCCTGAAATAATGAAACAACTCATTTTCTTCTTCTTCCTCATGCTTGGGAGCATGTGTTCAATCGGTCAAGGATTTACATACCAGTCTGTGGTTCGCAATAGTTCCGGAGAACCCCAGGCCAGCCTGGTCGTTTATCTGAAGTTTGACATCCTGGATGGCTCACCAACAGGTACATTATTGTATAGCGAGACACAAGCACCGATCACTGATGCGTTTGGTTGGTTTTCCGTGGAAGTAGGGACAGGGACATCTGTCTTTGGAAATATCGCTGATGTCAATTGGAATGACGGCCCCAAATACCTCAAAGTAGAATGTGGTGAAAGCAATAGCGGCCCCTATGCTGAAATCACCACCTCCCAGATTAACTATAGCGCATTTCGCGGACCCCAGGGACCCCAGGGAAATCCAGGCCCACAAGGGCCTCAAGGTGAGCAGGGACTTCAGGGTGACCAAGGTCCTGAGGGACCAGCCGGTAATGGAATTTCGATCGTTGGAACGGTGCCCGATGAAGCAAGTCTGGATCCTGCTTATATGGGCAATGAGGGAGACATCGTCATCGCGGAAGACACTGGTACCGGGTTTGTTTGGAATGGAGATGAATGGGTTTCGATAGGACAGATTCAAGGTCCTCAAGGCCCGGAAGGACAACAGGGCCTTACAGGTCCTGAGGGACCGCAAGGTGATCCGGGTCCTCAAGGAGCACAGGGTGAACAAGGCCCTCAAGGATTGCAAGGACCAGCCGGACCTCAGGGAGAGGAAGGCCCTGAAGGCCCTCAAGGGCTTGCTGGTCCGCAAGGGGAAGATGGTCCTGCCGGTCCGCAAGGTCCACAGGGCTCACAAGGTCCTGAAGGTCCGGTGGGTCCAGCCGGTCCTCAAGGGGCAACCGGACCGCAAGGTGCGACAGGCCCTGTTGGACCACAAGGTCCGACTGGACCTCAAGGCCCTCAAGGTCCTGTAGGACCGGCAGGTACCTATACAGCCGGTACCGGTATCACGATTGCAGGCGATGTCATCAGTGCACAGAACACAACTGCACTTTGGAATGCAAATCAACTTCAAGGCAGACCAATATCAGCCGGTGCTCCAACCCAGGGATTTGTATTAAAGTGGTTCCCTTTTAATACCCAGCAATGGGAGGCAGCACCGGATCTGGACTCCAATCCATGGTCTTTGATCTCAGGGGGTATTCAATATCAGGGTACACAAGTATTGAATAATGAAGTGAGGATAGGTGGTAGCTCCTGGGGCTTGATACGTGGGGTCAGTACGGCGATGATTATGGGATTTAACAGCACCGATAGGGTCGGCTTGTATAGTTCAGGAACAGAATGGGGACCATCTGTCCACAATACCATCAAGCTCGGTTCATCCTCGTTCAGATGGTCAGAAATATGGAGCGTAAATGGTTTGAATACATCCTCTGATGCTCGACTTAAAAAAGATATTCTTCCTCTTACCAATAGTCTGGACAAGGTTATGAAAATGAATCCTGTATCCTATCACTGGAAGGTGGATGATGGTAACACCCACATTGGTTTCCTTGCACAAGAGCTGGATGAAGTCCTGCCTGAGGTAGTGCGTAAGCCTTTAGGACGCCAGGCAAGTGCAGATGATGCCCGGACCATCAATCCAGAAGATGATGTCTATGCAGTCAATTATTCAGAGATCATTCCTGTGCTGGTGAAAGCCATCCAGGAGCAGCAGGAGATCATACGACAACTTGAAGAGCGGATTGTAAAGATGGAGAACAAATAGCACCGTTGTCCCGGAGAAAAGTGATTCATGAATCTGGTTTACTTTTTTAATTGATACATATGAAATTAGTTTTCATGGTTCTGATGGGGTTATTCTTCGCTACGGAATTATTGTCTCAAGAACAACCGGCCCCTTCAACTGAGGCCCCATCAACTGAGGAGCCATCTTCGAGAAGAAGATCAGAGGCACCTTCATCAGGATCCCGAACTGTCTTGCGTACCATGTTTCAAAATACCGATGATTGCGAAACCGATGATTGTCCTTGTTGCATTTTTCTGAGTAATGACAGTCTGGGCCGTGAGACCCCCCGTCAACACCATCGGCGCGTGATGACTACTGTCTGCAAGCGTGATCACAACGGGATGGACAATGTCGATGTGCTATGGGGCACGGCAGAAGAGTTGACTATTGGGGATGAGATATTCCAGATATATAATTCGGATCGAAATCAACGTAACGTAATCCGGCAGGCCCTGGAAGTCCTGCCTGCTGCTTATTTGCAGGCTGTGTCCGAAAACATCAGGATAGGTAATCCGAACAATGGTAGTAAAAATGCACCTGGTACCGGAAGAGTGGGAGGGGGAAGCCGAAGATGTTCAGTTTCTAATCCTGCATATGAGTATATCATCATTGATCCCCGCGCATTTGAACGTGGGCAGTCAACTGATCCCAGAATGACAATACTCCATGAGGTAGGCCATTTTGTAGATCGGGAATATGGAATAGCGGAAAGTCTGCTGGCCACACATCGCGCGCAATTTACTGAGTATATGGATCTGTACCGCGGAGATTCCCGTGGTAATGATGAAGTTATCGCGCAGGGGATTATGTGTTATTTTTTCAGAAAACACTTCCGTAGCAGTTTATTCACCACAGAACCCGAAAATTACGAACCAGGCGGTCCTTCTCTTTTCCCACAGTGGCTCCTGGACATTATAGAAGCTGATATTGAAAGCCGGAGCTGATATGCGACTCCTCAGTTCTATCATATTACTTTTTACCGTTTGGAGCGTTATCGGTCAGGATCTCAGTAATCTGAAATCAGGCAACACCTTTGATGTCAATGGCACAGCATCACTTTCCATTTCATACAATGGCGTCAATTCTTCATCGGATAGTCTTGTCAACCACGCCGATTCCTATTCCATTGGATTGAGAGGCAGCCTTTCGTTTTTAGGGATTGTCATGCCGATGCAATTAAATTACCGGAAAGGACAATTTAATGCATCTACAGCCAACCCCTTCTTTCGCCTGGGTCTGAGTCCAAGCTATAAATGGGCGAAAGTCCATCTCGGATACCGGACCATGCAATTCAGCAAATATTCGTTGAGTGATATCACCTTCTTTGGCGCTGGCATTGAAATCAATCCCGGTAATCTGAGAATGGCAGCCATGTATGGTGAACTCAAGACCCCAAACTTTAACCTGGATACCCTGGCGTATCATGCAGACCTGATTTCAAACTACAAACGGAAAGCGCACGGATTTAAACTTGGGTTTGGAAAGCAACGCAATTATTTTGACGTATTCTACTTCAAGGCAAAAGACAAATATGATGTTGCCGATGCTGAGGAGTTTTATATCACCCTCCTTCCTCCGCCTGAAAACCTGGTTATTGGTTTTGATACCCGGTTTGTCCTCTTCAAGAAGTTGACTGCTGCACTCAATATCAATATGTCTGCAGTGACCAACAACCAGAATGCTTCGGATGAAAGTATCGTCGAAGACCTGGATGAAGGTCTTCGCAAGGCTTTAAATTCGTTGATTACCTTCAATAGTACGACAAGGGCCAACACAGCCGGTGAAGCCAGTCTCCATTGGAATGACAAATATTTCAATATTGGGGTCTTATACAAGCGCATAGATCCCAATTATGCAAGTTTTGGAATCCACTATGTCCTTGATGACCTGGAAAATTATACCATCAACGGGGGTGTGCGGATATTGAAAAGCAGGGTGAATATAAATGGGAATGTAGGTGTGCAACGGAATAACCTCAAGAATATCCGAAGCAATACCACAGAACGTGTCATCTATAACATCAACAGCAGCATTATCCTTAAATCAAATGCAGGGGTAAACCTCACCTATTCCAATTTTGCGGTTGATCAGAAGGCTGGATTTGTCATGCTCAATGACACCTTCCGGCTCGTCCAGAATACCAGTGTCATCAGCATAACTCCTTTTTACAACTGGGGCGCACAGAAAACCAAACATAGTGTCCAGGTCAATCTCAACCGAAGCCTGGTGCAGGACATAAGTCCGCTGAGTGATATTCAATCGAACGGAAAGACGTCCGCCCAGGTAATCAGCTACCGACGGGAAATGAAATCCTCTGACTGGAGCCTGGGCCTGGGTCTCCAACGAAATGAAAGCAATTTTAAAGGTGTCATCAGTGAACGCAGAGGTGGTAATGTCTTTGTAGGAAAACGATTTGATGAAAAAGGTATCCAGCTTTCATTGCAAACGGGCTATAGTATCCTCAGCCTCAACCATGAAAAAGATGGCTATGCACTCAACAGTGTGCTGACGGCCTCCTGGAAAATAACCAAGAGGGCCTCTCTCAATGCGTTACTTGGCTATCTCAACAAGGCTTCTACCATCAGCCGCCAATATGACGAGATCAGGTTTTCAATAAACCTCGCTTATAACCTTATAGATACCAAAGGAAATGGAAAAGAAAAGTAATCCGGGATACTACAACCTGCTTTTTGTTTCAAGGATTTTGTTGAGCCTCGTTTCAGGCATGGTGTCTGTTACGACCACCTTTGGACAGCTATCGGTCAACACCGTCATCAATCCACCTTATCCGACAAACCTTGATTATTATATTGACGACCTATCTAACCTGTATCTCAATATCGTCAATACCGACCCTGCTACGACCTACAGGTACAGACTGGAAGCTGACATATCCGGACCTGCTGGCATTACGGCACACATCAGATACCTGGGTGAGCCTATTTCCATATTGCCCATGGAAACAAATTTTTATACCGGTCTTCAGCTCCAGATGCTAGGCAGCTCAAGTGATGGTTTTGAAAACACAAATAATCTGACCAGCGAACAATTGAATGCGATCACTATCAATCATGCTTTGCCCGAAGGCGCGTATCAGATTTGTATCAGTGCGTTTGATGAAAATGGAAATCGCCTGTCTGATGCTGCTGAAGGGTGCGCCTCATTCGATATCGTCTATATTGACCGCCCTGAAATTGTATTACCTGCGCTGGATGATTATGTTTTTCCGGTAGTCAATGTTTCATGGATACAGGATCTGAGTTCTGTATCACCTATCCAAAGATCAAGGTTGATCTACAGGCTTAATATTGGTGATGCAACGACGGATGAATTTTACTATTACCTCGATGATATATTTGAAATGAATTTTTCATCCCTGAGGCAGTTTGAAACACCAGCAACCACCTATCAGTTTGTCAACGGAGTAGAATTTAATTTTATAGAGGGGCATGAATATGTCATATGGGTCACAGCCGTGGATCCCGAAGGCGAACTTATGTTCCTTGACAGGGGCAATAGTAATGTGGTCTTCTTCACGTATGGCACAGCGGAGGATTCAGAGGATGATGAGGAAGGTGCGTTCTATGGATGTGTGCAGGAAGAAATCGAAACGACGAGTTGCACAGATCCAAGGGCGGAAATGTATTTTCCATCACACCAGGATACCTTGCCATTCAGCCAGTTTCCGTTTATCCTGCGGTTTGACCCTTACTGTGATGACTATCAGCGATTGGAATACAACATTCAGTTAAACGCGTTGCCGGCAGGGAATTCAATCTACAATCGGAGTGATGACCTTAACTGGCCGCCAGGAGGTCCTTTGCAATATTTGCTGGATCAAGGGATCACTGTAGATGCAGACCGGGCACGAATGTTTATGATGAATGATAGCTGGCTAACCCCGTCTTTTGAACGGAGTAGAAGTTACCAGGCGGTGGCTGATGCAAGCATGTCCATGCGCCATGGCGGAACGTTTACTTATTCGTTTTCCAATGATGGTGTATCAGGCATGCCCAAGCCCGGTCTTGAGACGCCAGCACGTGAGCAGTCTTTGCCGCCCGGGAGCATAATGTTCCGTTGGGACAATGGTGCTCTGCCGTGGAATGTTTTCCCGGATGTTTTTCATCTGGTCAGAATGCATGGTTCACATGGAAGCATGGAAGATGTAACGTTCTATGGAGATGTACATGAAAAGTGGGTGCTGCAGATTTCCCGCAGCGAACTTTTTGAAGAAGCCAATTTGGTCACAGGTTTGACAGAAGAAGTGAACGGCTCACATTTCCAATCTGTCGAAGACCTGATGAGTGGCATTTATCTCGTCAACAACCAGAGCAAGGAAATCACCGAGGAAGGTACGTACTACTGGCGCGTCGTTTGGCTTAGAAATCCGGATGCAGTTTTACTCCCTAGTTTTTATGTCGCCGATAGCGATTTGTATCATTCCAGTGAGATCAGGAAATTTATCATCGACAACGAAGCTGGTGAAGGCCCTGGAGGCCCGGGCGAAGAAGAAGAGGAAACCGAGCCTACCTGCTCCGCACCATGTGTGTTTCCTGCCATCACCAATACCACACCAATCAGTGACCTTCCGGTTGGCTCTACATTTACGATAGCAGGTTTTACAGTGGAGACCCGAACAGTGAGCGGTTCAGGACCTGCCTATAGTGGAGAGGGGTACATCAGAATGCCTCTGCTCAATAATATTAAACTGCGTGTCCAGTTTACCGGATTGCAGATAAATTCATCACGCCAGGCTTTTGCGGGTCGGGTGACTCCCGTGCATGATGATGCATTGCCATTTTCAGATTTCATTTCCCCCCTGGGTCGCATCGTCAGCATGACGCAAACTGAAGCCGAAGCTATGGATGCTGCGATTGAAGGCACAGGAAAGCTGATCAGCTTGTTGACGCCTGGGGCTGAAACAGCTCTCCCTATAGGTATCGATAAGGAGATAGAAGGAAGCAGGATCGTCATTGGCATCATCGATCTCATGCTCAAGCCTGACTCTGCAAGAATGACAGCAGTAGTCAATATTGATCTTCCGAATATGGAGATCGTAGAAGGCTTCATTTCATTAGGCGCTGATGTATGTATTACCCCTGCCGGATTTGCAAATGATGTCAGGTTGTATCTGCCGCAGGATCAGGTCTTCGATCTGGGCAATGGAAATGAATTCGTTATCGCAGGCGCTGAAAATGACCGGCCGACTAATCAGGTCACTGCTGTCGAGTGGGATTGTGATGGTTTCAGGGCATTGAATATCACAGGAATTCATCGGTTCACACGTGACTGGCTCCTGCCTGAAGGGACCGATGGCAATATCCTATCCACCGGCAAAGTCGAAGCAAGATTTACGGGCCGTTTTGTACGTGGAGGCAATATCATGATCAACATTGATATGGATCCATTCCAATTGCCTGGCGTTGAAGGATGGGGATTTACAGTAGCGCACAATGCCTGGATAGATCTTTCTGATCTTGAAAACCCGGAGCGATTCATGGCGGCTCTGCCACGGGATTATGTGCATCCTTCACTTTCATCCTCAGGCATGCAGAATACATGGAAAGGTTTTTTCCTGGAAGAAGTCAGTGTGCGGTCGCCTGAACATCTTCAAGGGCCTGATGGCAACAGACTTACCTTTGCATTGCGTAATATTTTTATTGATCATACAGGCCTGACTTTTTCCGCACGCGCTGAGAATATACTGAGCTGGGATGGTGAAGGAGATATGGCCGGCTGGAAGGCATCCCTGGATACTTTTTTTATTGACATTCTTCAGAACAACTTCAGGCAGGCGGGCTTCAATGGTAAGCTTGGTTTCCCTATAGCTGAAGAAACGGAGTACATGAAGTACCAGGCCGCATTGCAGCATAGCGATGGTGAATTTGCTTTTGTCCTGTCCGTTCGCCCTGTCGAAGCGATACGGATTCCGATCTCCATGGCGCAGGCTACGATTTTACCATCAACCTATGTGCGTGTTGTGCTGGCCGATTCATCGTTTATTGAAGCCAATCTGTCGGCTACACTGACGATCGGAAATAGTAATCTTCCGAGTGGAACATCCATGCCGGCCAGCATGTCGATGCCGGGAATACGTATTGAAAATCTCAGGATAAATTCTGAAGTAGGATTTGACACCACAGATTTTGCATTTTCCCTCACCGGTATGGAAGGCCTTGGTATGGGTGGATCGGGTGGACATGGAAGTAGTTCAATGGAAGATCCGTATATGATGATGCCCACCGGTGACAGCGAATCGACATTATCCGGATTTCCGATCGGACTTGACCACTTTAGTTTTTCCAATGAAGGCATCACGATTCAGCCTCGTATTACACTTTCAGGCAGTGAAGGAGGCTTCAGTGCGGCGGCAAAGATCTTGCTCAACACAGATATGGAACTGGCACCAACGCAGCGGTTTAATCTGACAGGAGTGACCTTGCAAAGAATTGATCTGAATGTTGAAGCCAGTGATGTTACATTGAGGGGTTATCTGGAGTTTTATAAGGATGCCACAACAGAAGGTGTCAAAGGGGGTATCACACTGGGGATCAACATGGGCCAGCGTATTGGCATAGACATCAATGCTGATTTCGGCACCTACAAGACACCGACTGCAACTATATATAACACTCCGAATTGGTATTCCTATTTCTATGTAGATGGCACAGTGTTTCTCAGCTGTGGCATACAGATATTTTCAGGCTTGTCGTTGTATGGATTGGGAGGCGGATTCTACCACCATATGGAAATGACTTCTGGATTGCCAGCGAGCACTGCTGTTGCCAGTGGTGGATCAACGGGCAGACCATCCGGGGTACGATACAGGCCTAACTTCAGCAATGATCTCGGACTAAAGTTTAAAGTGATCCTTGGATCGAATGGAGATGAAGGCAAAGCGTACAATCTGGATGTTGGCTTGCAGGCAGAATTCAGTTTCACTCATGGATTGACACTCCTTCGATTCGAAGGTTCTTTCAGGGTGATGACTGACGGTATCTCGATAGCGACTATTGGCCGTGAAGGCAATAGTCCGGTTGCCGGTTATCTGGATATGGAACTGAATCTTCCACCAGGTGCTCCTGCCACATTCAATGGACAATTTTTTGTGAAAGTAAAAGTGCCTGTTAGTTCACCGTTACTCACAGGTATTGGTACCATACCCGATCCTCCGGAAGGTTGGACAGCTGAGAATGCGCTGGTTTGGGCAAGCTTTTATGTTGGCCCTGATAAATGGTATTTTCATATGGGCAGTCCGACAAACCGGGGAGGATTGCGTTTACGGATAGGAGATACAGATGTGGCACGGATCACAGGCTACATGATGATAGGTCATGATATCCCTGTGCTGATGCCTGAGCCAGATGCAGAGTTTGTGCGCATATTCAATGCCAGTCGAGGAGGAGGAGTGAGTTCAGATCTTGGAGATCCGGCATCCTTGACGGAGGGCAGGCCACGTCCTTCGGTTCCTCTCGGAGAAGGTGTCGCTTTTGGTATCGCCATGGCGATGAATCTCAGCGCTGAATTTTTTCCATTCTATTTTGATCTCTCCAGTGTGATGGGTTGTGATATCAATATCACCCGTGCTACCGATGGTGATCGGACATGTGCAGGAACTGGTTTGGTACCGGGAGTTGATGGATGGTATGGCATGGGGCAGTTTTATGCAGGGATACAGGGAGCATTTGGAATTCGTATCAATCTGTTTGTAGAGCAAATCACTGTTCCCATTCTGCAGGCAAGTGCTGCGATCATCTTGAGAGGTGGATTGCCCAATCCCGAATGGGTGGCAGGCCGGGGGAGTTTTTATTACAATGTGTGTGATGGCCTTGCCGAAGGTACCTGTGATTTTGCCCTTCAAGCCGGCACCGTTTGTATTCCGGTCAATACCGGAAATCCATTTGGCGAACTCACTTTGCTCCAGGATCTCAGGCCCGGAGAAGGGGAGACCGTCGAAGTATACTCCGATGCGGCTGCTGCATTTGCCATGGGGATGAACAGGGTTTATGAAATTGAAGAGTATGTCACCGCTATCGATCCACCTGCCATTCGCAGACTGGAGCCTTACATGCATTCATTCGAGATAAAATTAAATGGTCGCGGAGCTTCACTTCCAGGCACCGGCGAGTGGTCAGAAAACAATCATATCTACACTTTCTATCCAACATCACTCTTTCAAGGAGAATCAAACTATACCGCAAGAGTAGAAGCACGTATACGCGAAAATGGGCGTGATCTGATGGTGCGTGGCTCAGCCTACAGGGAAGAACTGCTTCATCATTTCCGCACCGGGCCAATGCCTGATCACATCGTACCTGAAATGATCAATTTTACATACCCCTATATACGCCAGCAAAACTTCCTGAAATCTGAAACCCGGGCGGACCAGGGATATATCGTGCTTTTGCAACGCAATCCTTTGCTAAGTGTCGAAGGTGATGTTTCAAATGTTGACGTTAGTTTTACTGCCCGATTTACATCTGAAGACAGAGAAGTCATCAGTACACCGGCGATCATTGAAAGGGAGCAAATCATCAAGTTTGATGTCAGCCGGTTGCAACCCGGAAAATTGTACTGCCTTCAGATCATACGTAAAGATCAACCTAGAGGTACCGTCTCCCTGCCTGGCAATATGAGCGTCAATAGTATGACAGGTGGTCCGATCGTAGGTGGTCTTGGTCTTGTCAGCACATTGCAGATCCAGAACCTCTATGCTGTCTTAGGAAGGAGTACTCTAGCCTCAAATCAGTTCACCAGGATCCAGCTTCCATCTGGTCAGGTCAGGCAGTATGAGAAGGAACTCTTCAATTATTTCTTCAAGACATCAGGGTATACGGACTTCAGGGCTAAGCTTGCCGCCGAACAAAGTGGTTGGGATCATGAAACAGTCACCTTTGGTGTAGACATTATTAAGCTGGAAAATTCCTTTGCTGAAAACCTGGAATGGGTGGACGTCAATACTTTCAAGGTCCTTCCACATGGTAGGTCCCGCTTGTTTTCAAGGCGCGTAGATTTCTATTTACGACCACCACTGGAAGCAGAGTTTGAGACCTATATACCGGGGACACTATTGCCCAATCAATATTTTATGAGTATCACCGCACCAAAGATATTCGCCCCATACCTGGATGGTGCATTCCTCAGACAGCGTGTGGTCAATAATGTATTGGTTTCCTGGGGAGTCAATGTCTCCTCCGCTATTCCAGTGTTTCCATTCTATCGGGGATACCAGGCTTATGATCGTAGTATTTCCTTCTCGACTGTCACACCTTTTAAGCAAGCACTTGATGATGCAACAGTCAATATGGCTTTTACAGAAACTTCCGGTGCTGGCATTCCCTTGCCAGGATTTTCAGTACCGATCTTGCCTCCTGGATTTATGCCCATGACTCCACATAAGACAACCGTGTTATACAGTATGCATTTGACTGGTATGACACAGTACAGGCAGCTGCAGCAAGATTACAGGCGATTTGCATATCAGACACTCACCTTGCCTGTTGGAGTTGGTACTATTACCACGAGCCCTTATGAGTTGATGAGCACTGCGGATAAGACCTCGGTCACCCGAATACTTTCGCGGGAACCCATCGGGATAACAAAACCACTCAAAGGTCCCCATTCATTTGGCTTTGTCTACAAGTACCCTTTGACAGATGGTACGGATACATATAATGAGATTATCCCATTCACTTTCCTGAACTGATCATGATGAAAAAAGTTCTTTGCATAGTCCTTAGCCTCTGGATACAGGTGGGCATGGCGCAATCCACTGTCGGAGATTCATTGTATGACGAAGTCAATATCATTGCAGGCTATCTGGATTCCAAGGCTGTCATTGTGCGCTGGGTGCCAACTACACCTGCGGTATGGAGTTATTCTGCATACTATGGGTACAGGCTGGAAAGATGTGAAGTGGATACAGTGACAGGTGACCAGACACTTTGGATGGTTTTAGGTGATTCCATCATGAAGCCCGCTTCACTTGAACAATGGAGGATTTTAGTCAGCCAGAATCCAACAGATTATTATCTCCAGGCCGCAGGACAGGCTCATCATGGGGAGCGGAGAGAGACAGGGAAAACGATTTCGGAGCTGGTGGCAAAAAGTGATGAATTCAGGAATTATTATGCAGCGGCCATGCTTTCATCAGAGTTTAGTGCACTCGCGGCCACAACTTCTGCCTTGCGGTATGAAGACCGTGATGTCGTTCCAGGCAAGTTGTACATTTACCGTATCCGCTCACTATGCCCTGCTTCTACACTGGCCATTCAGGAAGGTATCACGTCTGTATCCACTACTCACTTTGAAACATTCCCCAAGATCACCATTGACCATATCTACGAAGGAGAAAACCTGATTGAACTCGCGTGGGATAAAAAGGTATATGGCCAGTTTTACACCGCATTCAATATTTATCGGTCAACAGATAATGGAAAGTCCTGGAAGAAACTAAATGAAATTCCCTTTGCTTCTACGGGTATCAAAAATGAAGAGTTGTTTTTCTTCAAGGATAGCCTGGATCAGAATTATGTAACGGTGCACTACCAGGTAGAAGGTATTACGCCTTTTGCAGTGACAGGACCCAGATCCGAAATGATCAGTGCCATGGGCCGCGACAGGACACCCCCAACGGCACCTTATAGTATTGAAACCAAATACCTGGGAGACGGGCGAATGCAAATCACATGGAAAGCTGACCCCAACGATAAGGATATTGCCGGATTCAGGATCTCCAGATCCAATGTTGCAAATGAAGGATTTTTAGAGCTGACACATGAAGCACTCCCGCCTGAAGCCCGCACCTTTACGGATACGGCTTGTAATGAATTGATCAACAATTACTATTACGTTGGCGTATTTGATAAGGAGGGAAATGTCAATGTTGGCTTTCCCGAATATGGTACAATCATTGATTCTATCCCGCCTTCGCCTCCATCAGGTTTGACAGGTTCGGTGGATACCAATGGCATTGTGACCTTGACATGGAGGTTGGGACCAGAACCCGATCTGAAAGGGTATTATGTTCACTCAAGCAACCGGGCTGACCAGACCTTTATCAACCTCACTGGTCATCCTGTTCAGGATACAGTATGGAGAGATACCTTGCCCCTCAATGTACTGACTGAAAAAATCTATTATAAACTGGTAGCAGTGGACATGCGGTCCAATTATTCAGTGTACTCTGATATGCTCACCTTACAAAAACCTGACAAGGTGCCACCGGTGGCTCCTGTGATCATTGATGTACGTAATGAAAATAATGTGGTGAAGCTCAACTGGTACAACAGCACTTCTCTTGACGTTGTGGAAAATGTAGTGGAAAGGCGGACGGGCCATGATACCACGTTTATTAAAGTTTATACTTGCCCGGGCACTATGGCTGAAGGATCCTATGCGGATGCTACTGTACAGGATGGCATCAGGTATGAGTACAGGGTGTACGCGCAAGATGATGCATCGCTGAAATCTGGTTTCTCCGGATCAGTATCTATCACTGCGTTTGTTGACAAGACCATGTCTCCATTGTCCAATGTTCATGCGGTGGCCAAAAGTGAAGAGAAGAAGGTGATCCTGTATTGGGAATATGCACAGCAAGGTGATGTTTATTTCGTCGTATACAGGTCTGTCAATGGATCCGCGTATCAATCACATAAGACTGTAAAAGGCAGGACTACCCTGGAAGACTCCGGATTTAAAGCCGGGGATGTAGCCAGATACAAAGTCAAGGCTGTCAATTCGAATGGCTGGCAATCTGGCTTCAGTGATGAGGTGTCGGCTGCGTTCAGTACTAATTAGTGCTACACTGTGTCTGAAGGTCAATGGATAGCGGCGATGACTTCCATTTCCAACAGAACGCCATAGTGGAGATCTCCACATGGTATGACAGCTCTTGCTGGTTTGTGCTCACCCATGCATTCAGCATACACCCTGTTGATTTCAGGCCAGTATGAACTGTCAGGAATATAGATTGTCGCCTTGAGGATTTTGTCCAGACCTGATCCTGAGGCCTTTAAGATCTCCCCGATATTGGCGATGACCTGCCGCGCTTGTGGTTCGATGCTTCCTTCAACGACTCGCCCGGTGGCTGGATCTATGGGTAACTGGCCGGAAACAAAGACCAATCCGTTGTGAGATATCGCCTGGCTATAGTGGCCTGCCGGTGCCGGAGCCTTGTCTGTAAGTATTTTATTCATCGTTATGGCTTATAAATGAGGTGAATAGGCTGCTCTTTTGGCTAAAATTATCCATTCCTTTAGAACAATAGGTATCTTTGCACCGTTTTCGTAAAAACGTTATAGAACTTAAACTCAGCAAACATGCAGGATCAGATGGTTGACCAACAACTCAAGTACAAAGTAAAAGATATAAGCCTGGCTAATTGGGGTCGGCTGGAAATTGAACTGGCTGAGGCAGAAATGCCAGGCCTGATGGCCCTGAGGGCTCAGTATAAAACCAACAAGCCGCTCAAAGGTGCGCGCATCGCTGGTTGTCTGCACATGACGATCCAGACTGCAGTCCTGATCGAGACCCTCGTAGATCTTGGAGCTGAGGTATCATGGTCTTCCTGCAATATATTCTCTACCCAGGATCATGCCGCCGCTGCAATTGCTGCAGCAGGAATCCCGGTATTTGCCTGGAAAGGAGAAACGCTCGAAGAGGCTGATTGGTGCATCGAACAGACCTTGTTTGCATTTTCAGATGGCCAACCCCTCAACATGATCCTGGATGATGGTGGTGACCTGACCAATATGGTCCTCGATAAATATCCAGAGTTGGTAGCCGGTATCAAAGGGATCACTGAAGAAACCACTACCGGTGTACTTCGCCTTTATGATCGTGAAAAAAACGGTTCCCTGCCTTTGCCTGCCATCAACGTAAATGATTCCGTGACGAAGTCAAAGTTTGACAACAAGTACGGTTGCCGTGAAAGCTGCGTGGATGCTATTCGCAGGGCCACAGATATCATGATGGCCGGAAAGGTGGCCATCGTTGCAGGATTTGGAGATGTTGGAAAGGGTTCTGCTGCTTCACTGCGTTCCGCAGGTTGCCGCGTGATCGTGACAGAGATCGACCCGATCTGTGCACTGCAGGCTGCGATGGAAGGATTTGAAGTGAGGCGTATGGCAGAGGCTATCCCTATGGCGGATATTGTAGTGACGGCTACAGGCTGCATCAATATCCTGACCGCAGAGCACTTCAAGATGATGAAGGATAAGGCCATCGTCGCCAATATCGGTCATTTCGACAATGAAATCGATGTGGCATGGCTCAATAAAAACGCAGGAAGTACCAAGGTTGAAATCAAGCCTCAGGTGGATAAATACACCATCAATGGTAAGGACATCCTCCTGCTTGCAGAAGGCCGGCTGGTCAATCTCGGTTGTGCGATGGGTCATCCTTCTTTTGTGATGTCTACCTCATTCACTAACCAGGTCATTGCTCAGATTGAGATATGGACAAAGAGTGAGCAGTATGATAACAAAGTGTATGTACTGCCTAAGCACCTGGATGAACTTGTGGCCAGACTGCACCTCGACAAACTCGGTGTTCAGCTGGATACCCTCAGCGATGAGCAAGCGGCATATATCGGTGTTACACCGGAAGGACCTTACAAATCTGAGTCTTACAGATATTAATGGAAAGCAGGATGCCCCGGGTAGGCAGGTATGTGCGAGGAATCATACTGACGTGTGTTCTTTTGTCCATACTTCCTTCGAGGGTCTCAGCGGGCAAAGCGCATGACATGCATGTCAGCGTGTGTGAGTTGAGATGGAATGAAGCATCAGGGGCATTTGAGGTGTCCATTAAAGTATTTATAGATGACCTGGAGCGTGCGCTCACCAAAGACGGCGCTCCAGGTCTTTTTATTGGCACGCCCAAAGAGGTCAAGGAAGCAGACGCCTACATAGCCAGGTATCTTCAAAAGCATTTTAAGATAAGTATGGATGGTACAGGACTTACAGCAGAATACATGGGAAAGGAAATATCAGAGGACTTTCTTGCCGTCTGGTGCTACGTCCAGTTTTCAGCTCAGGTCAGTCACGGAAAGAAGTGTACAGTCTCAAATGATATACTCCTTGACCTGTATGAAGACCAACGCAATATCATGGATTTGCGGATGAGTAAAAGCCATAAGGATTACACCATCTTCCAGCCTGGCCAGAGTACCTGGAGCTATACCTTCTGATCCATGTTTAAGAAGCTATTCATCTGGCCTATCAGGCTCTATCAGATCACCCTTTCACCCATGATGGGGGCAAACTGCCGTTACGAACCATCATGCAGCCAGTATATGATCGATGCCATCCAGGAATGGGGCCCGCTGAGAGGTGTCTGGATGGGGCTACGCAGGATATCCCGCTGTCATCCATGGGGCGGACATGGACATGACCCTGTACCAAAGCGGAACAAATCCACCTAGATCCAGTTACGATTTAAATTCAAACTGGCCATTTCGTTTCCGAGGGAAATAAATAGCCGCTGGCCAATTACAATTGAGTATTCTTGGCGGTATTTCCCAATCCGGATTCTTCCTATCTAAAATTTTAAGGATCAAGCCCTTTTATATTTTCATTTTTCTCTGGAATTGTGAAAAGATTTATATTGTGTTTACAATTCAATATCACTCCCTTTTCATATTCAAAATCAGAACAGATGAAAAAACAACTACTCCTTTTCCTAGGAATTCTTTGCCTGTCCCTTTCCCTGCAAGCCCAGGTTACCACTTCGGCTATGGCGGGATATGTGGTCGATGACACCAATCAATCACTTCCGGGAGCCAACGTACTGGCTACCCACACACCTTCGGGCACTGTCTACGGTGTCATCACCCGAGATGACGGTGGATACACTATTCCAAACATGCGGGTTGGCGGTCCATACAAACTCGAAGTCAGTTTTGTAGGCTATGAGAAGAAGACCTTTGATGGCATCTACCTCAAACTGGGTGAGAAACTCAGGTATGATGTGACCCTCATGGAATCTGCAACCCAACTTGGAGAAATTGAAGTGGTAGCCAATGCGGCTTCGGTCATCAACAGCGATCGTACCGGGGCAGCCACCTTCATCACCAATGATCAGTTGCGCAATATGCCGACGATCACCAGGTCAGCTGCTGACCTGACCCGCCTCAACCCAATGGCTGCTGAAGGTGGTTCGTTTGCAGGACGTAATGACCAGTACAACAACTATTCCCTGGATGGAGCCATTTTCAACAATCCTTTCGGCCTCGATGCAGCAACTCCCGGTGGCCAAGCTGACGCACAGCCGGTTTCTCTTGATGCGCTCGAACAGATCACGGTGGCTATCGCTCCTTATGATGTGTCCCAATCAGGCTTTACCGGTGCTTCCATAGATGCCGTAACAAAATCAGGAACCAATGAATTTACAGGTACCGTATTTGGGTACTATCGCAATAAGAGCATGCTCGGTGTCAAGGTCGGGGATACAGAGGTGACCCGTGGTGACCTCACCGCACTTCAGACAGGCTTTAGTATTGGCGGCCCTATTGTTAAAAACAAGATTTTCTTCTTCGCCAACTTCGAGCTGGAGCGCCGTTCAGATCTTGGTTCTTACTACCTCGCCAGGCGTGATGGCCTTGAAGGCGCTAATGTATCGAGGGTTTCAGCTACTGACCTTGATTTTGTCTCCTCCCTGCTGAGTCAGAATTACGGTTATCAATCCGGAACGTATGAAAATTATAAGCATAATACAGACAATCAAAAGGGGATCCTGAAATTTGACTTTAACCTGGGTACTAATCACAAACTCAGTGCTACGTTCAATTACCTTGATGCCTACAAAGACAAACCTGCTCACCCTTCTGCTATCGGACGCAGGGGGCCTGATTTCCAGACCCTTCAGTTTGAAAATTCAGGATACAGGATCAACAATGATATCCTGGGAGGGATCATCGAGTTGAAATCCATTTTCACAAATAAATATGCAAACAAATTCCAATTGGGCCTGACCCAGTTTAAGGACAGCCGCGATCCGTTCTCTACACCGTTTCCTGTGCTGAGTATTGCCAAGGATGGTGTACGGTACATCGTAGCCGGCCATGAACCATTCTCTATCCACAATCGTCTTGACCAGCAGGTACTTCAGATCTCTGACAATTTCAATATCTACCTCAAAGGACATACCCTCACATTGGGAGGTAGCCTGGAGAAATTCTCCTTTGATAATTCATTTAACCTGAATGCCTATGGTGGAACCTTCGGACCAGACATCGATATCAATGATGTCGAGTCCTATGTGACCTCACAGGCATTTGCAGATTTGGTTGCAGGAGCGCAGGCGACTTTTGACAACAACAATGCAAATGACTCCTGGGCATTGGCTGAAACCAATATGGGCCAGCTGGCTTTCTTTGCACAGGACGAATGGGCTGTTTCGGATCAGTTTACACTAACCCTTGGATTGCGTGCGGATATTCCATTGTATTTTGATACTCCTGAAAAAATCCAGGAGAATATCGACCGCAACTGTTGCTATGATCCGACCATCGTTTATTCGGATGAAGGTGGCGCTCCTGTTACTTTTGATCAGACAGTCTTACCTGATTCCAAGCCCTTATGGTCACCAAGACTTGGATTCAATCTGGATCTGGAAGGAGATCAGTCAGCACAACTCCGTGGAGGTACGGGTTTGTTTACAGGAAGATTCCCATTTGTATGGATAGGCAATCAAGTGGCTAATCCTAATTCCTTTTTCTACTGTATGACCGATCCTAACTTCAAGTATCCTCAGGTATGGAGGACTAACCTTGGTTATGACCGCAAGTTTGGAAATGGATACACCTTTACCATGGACCTCATCTATACGAAAGATATCCAGGCAGCGATGGTCCGCAACTACGGCCTGAGGCCACCAACTGGTTCGCTGGCTGGTATTGGTTCACGTCCGATCTATACGAATGCGGACCGCGTACAGAATTTTGGAGGACCAACCAATGCGTATATATTTACAAATACCGATCTGGGTTACTCCATCAATACAGCTTTCCAGATCAGGAAAGATTATGCCAACAACCTGGGCTGGATGGTTGCGTACAACTATCTGGATTCAAAAGATGCCGCTTCTATTGATGCTGAGATTTCGTCAGATGCCTATGATCGCAATCCTGCCAATGTGCTGCATTCCAATACGCCTGAGCTTGCACCCTCATTGTATGGCAATAAGCACAGGTTTGTCGGATCACTCTACAAGAAATTCAGCTATGGCAAATCATGGGCTACACACATTTCTGTTTTTGCTGAGTATGCACAAGGTGGCAGGTACAGCTATACCTACTCCGGTGACATCAACAATGACGGATCTGGCTTGAATGACCTGATCTATATTCCTACTTCAGGTGAGATGAGCCAGATGAACTTTGTGGACAATGCCACTGCAACTGCAGACGAACAGCGTGCAGCCTTCAATGCATACATCAACCAGGATAATTACCTCAGCGCACACCGCGGTGAGATCGCTGAGAAATATGGAGCAGTCAGTCCATGGTATTCACGTTGGGATGCTCGTATTATCCAGGAGTTTGGATTGAGCAACGGAAGTAATATCCAGCTGAGCATAGATATCCTCAACGTAGGAAACCTGATCAGTTCAGACTGGGGTGTACGCGAGATTGCCACGACTACAGGTCTTGCACAACCAGTGGGAGTGTCAGTTGCAAATGGAATACCTACCTATCAGTTTGATACTGCTCAGACCGCATCTATCTACAATGACTTCAGCACCAACAGTCGCTGGCAGGCTCAGGTGGGTTTGAGGTATAATTTCTAAGATCAACATGCATAAATGACAAGGGTTGCTTCTCCTTCGGAGGCAACCCTTGCCTTTTATGGAATTGGGGGTGGAAAACTAGTTTTGCACTGACTTTTGTTTCGCGTCTGTAGTCTTTCGTCTATCGGCTTCAGTCTGATATAGATAGTAAGTGAAATTCGAATAGTATGTATGATATCCTCGACATTGATCAATGGAAGAGAAAGGACCTCTTCAGGTTTTTTGAATCCTATGACAATCCTACATGGGATCTGCTGAGTGAGGTGCGCATCACTCCTTTTTACAATGCAGTGAAAAGGGAAGGGCATTCTTTTTTCCTTTCATTCCTCTATGTAGGGTCACTGACCTGCAATGCTATTGAGGAGCTGCGTTGTCGGATTGATGGAGAGGGTAGGGTACGTCGTTACGAAACCGTTCATCCGGGATCGACGATACTGTATGATGATGATACCTATGGCTTTGGGTATTTTGATTTCAAATCAAACTATCTGGAGTTTGTGGGTGCCGCGGCTACAGAATTTGAAAGACAGAAAATGCGGAAAGGTGTGGATGCCAAAGATGATGATCTGGCTAAGATTTATTTCTCACCAATTCCCTGGGTTTCTTTTTCAGGATTTCGTCATCCGTTCAGGAAGGGAGGTAATATTTCAGTACCGATGATTGTATTCGGAAAGCATTTCGAACGCGATGGGGAGCGGTACATGTCGGTTGGGATTACCCTGCATCATGGACTTGCGGATGGCTATCATGCAGGTCGATTTTTTACCATCCTGCAGGATCACCTGGATCATCCGGAACACTATATGCTGCCTAGGTGATTGCTTAAAGAGGTATATTATTTAAGTAAAAAATCGATGGCCATCCTATATCCTTCGAGTCCGTGACCAATAAAATGTGCTGCACATACATCAGTCAGGTAGCTGTGCCACCGGAAGGGTTCCCTTTTATAGATATCTGA
The DNA here is from genome assembly GCA_016716665.1 of Candidatus Opimibacter iunctus. Classification (GTDB taxonomy): domain Bacteria; phylum Bacteroidota; class Bacteroidia; order Chitinophagales; family Saprospiraceae; genus Opimibacter; species Opimibacter iunctus. The sequence goes on from JADJVH010000002.1 coordinate 203,842, forward strand.
GATATGGACTTCAATGACAGGCGCAGTGATTGCAGCTACAGCGTCCCTTAACGAAATCGAGGAGTGTGATAGTCCTCCGGCATTGAGGATAAATCCGGTGTTGTGGGCAAATCCATATTGGTGCAGGTAATCCAGGATGACACCCTCATGATTGGATTGCATGCGATGAATGATGGTGCCTTTGTATTCGGGTATCAGCAAATCAAAATAATCATTCAGTGAAACCGAGCCATACACCTCCGGTTCTCTCTTGCCGATGAGGTTGAGATTGGGGCCGTTGATGATGTGGATGTTTTCAATCATGGGCAAAGGGCAAAGGGCAAAGGGCATAGGGCAAAGGGCAAAGGGCAAAGGGCGAGAGTGAAGAGTTAAGAGTGAAAAATGAAAAGTGATTGAGCGTGAGTCACGAGAAATTAATCAAAGATCATCATTCGACATTCGTAAATTGTCAATCGTAAATCGTATTTCCTTTAAGATGTTAGTTGGCTATGTCTGACAGGAACTTGATCCTCACCAATTGGATTTCTTCCACAGTGATATCGTCATCCTTGAGGGCATGATAGGCATCATTGAATGAATCTGATGATGCGTTCATAAAATAGGAATAGATATCTTCCTGGATACTTTCATCTACGGTGTCGAGGCAGTATTGAATATCGAGCTTGGTTCCGCTGCTGACGATGATATCCAGTTCTTCCATGAGTTCGTCCCAGCCCAGATTGTTGGTGCGCTGGATATCTTCCAATGGCATCTTCCGATCGATCGACTGGATGATCTGGACTTTGGTGCGCGATTTATTGGCGACCTGGCGAACGACCATATCACTTGGCCTTTCGATTTCATTTTCCTCGACATATTTCTTGATCAGCTCGACAAAGGTCTTTCCGTATTTCTGGGCTTTACCCATAGATACTCCGCTGATACCGGCCAGTTCTTCCATATTGACCGGGTAGTGTGTGGCCATTTCATGCAACGACACATCCTGGAAGACCGCCCAGGTAGGCACGCCTTTCTTCTTGGCTTCTTTTCTACGCAGGTCTTCGAGTTGAGCTACGAGGGCTTCGTCAAGTGCAACCATTTTGGCAGGAGCTTCATCTGAGGCATGTTTTTCATCAGAAAAATCCCTGTTGAGCGGTATCTTAAAACTCTTTGGTTTCTTGATATAGGCCTTGCCCTGTGCAGTCACCTTGAGCACTCCGTAATTCTCTATTTCTTTTTCGAGCAATCCGGCCAGTAATGCCTGTCTCAGGATGCTGTACCAGAATACTTCCCCTTTTTCAATTCCGGAGGCATATCCTTCCAGCTTGCTAAACTCATACTCATTCATCTCCTTGCTGGACTTGCCCATCAGGAAATCAACAATGACCTTGGTGGAATAACCCTCCTTGAGTTTCATGACCACTTCAAGCGCGGTCTTGACTTCATTCTTGACTTCGTGTTTTTCTTTTGGATAACGGCAGTTGTCACAATTGCCATCACAGTTGCTGTCATCATATTCCTCGCCGAAATAATGCAGAAGGAATTTACGCCGGCATCCACTGGTCTCTGCATAAGCGACTACTTCCTCCAATAACTGTCCACCCATCTCACGCTCAGCCACAGGTTTGTCCCTTAGAAATTTCTCCAGTTTATAGATATCCTTCGGGGCATAGAATGAATAGCATGAACCTTCGAGCCCATCCCGTCCGCCTCGTCCGGTTTCCTGGTAATAGTTTTCAATGCTCTTGGGAATGTCATAGTGTATGACTACACGGACATCCGGTTTGTCAATACCCATTCCAAAGGCAATCGTGGCACAGATGACCTTCACTTCTTCACTCAGGAAGGAGTCTTGTACATGAGCCCTTGATTTAGCGTCCATTCCAGCATGATAGGGAGCCGCGCTTATACCGTTGAGGTTGAGCATCTCTGCCAGTTCTTCAGTCGTCTTCCTGGCCTGCACATAGATGATCGCTGACGGACCGCCTTTTCCTTTCAGGATCTGGAGGATTTCTTTGATCGTCTGATCTTTTCCAAGTTTGGGGCGCACCTCGTAATAGAGGTTTGGCCGGTTGAAGCTGGAGATAAACTTGCGTTCATTCTTCATCTCCAGGCTCTTTACGATATCCGTCTGCACCTTAGGTGTAGCTGTAGCTGTAAGTGCGATCACCGGAATGTTCTCGCCTATGCGCTCGATCATCGAACGGATATTGCGGTATTCGGGACGGAAGTCATGTCCCCATTCGGATATACAGTGCGCCTCATCAACGGCGACAAAGGACACATTCGTGTTTCTGAAAAATTCGAGGTTTTCTTCCTTGGTCAGGGTCTCAGGGGCCACATACAATAACTTGGTCGCGCCGCTGGCTATATCTTCTTTAACCTGTGCTATTTCTTTACGGCCCAGGGATGAATTGAGAAAGTGCGCTATGACATCTCCTTCACTATATCCGCGGATGGCATCTACCTGGTTTTTCATCAGGGCTATCAATGGCGAAATGATGATAGCGGTTCCTTCCATCATCAGCGCCGGCAATTGATAGCAGAGCGATTTTCCTCCACCTGTCGGCATGATCACAAGGCAATCCCTGCCTTCCATGACGGTTTCAATGATCGCTTCCTGATCCCCCTTAAACTGACCAAATCCAAAATACTCACGTAAGGCTTCCTGGAGATCAACTACATGCTCACTCATCGCTTGTGCTATTTTTTCTAAATATACTAAAAAGAAAACACCACAGGCTATATCACCTTATGGGTTTAAATCAAATTACTGCCTTGAAAAAGTGTAAAGGTGGAGCGATATCTATCTGTTTAATCCGGAGGCGGAGCGCATTACTTTATCAGCATATACGTCCATCCATCCTTTCCAAATATACAATTAATTTCTGATCGACAGATATATCATTTGACGCATGCCAAAGAAAAAATACCTGTATAGGAGGTAAGGAGATAAAATTATTTGGCGGAGAGTTCCTTGATGATCTTTTCGAGCTCATATTCATCCCCCGGTGTATACCCTTCATGCTGGTAGAGCACATTGCCTTCCGCATCCACCACAAAGGTCTGTGGGATCGGTTGGAAATTGAGGGCTTGCTGCAATTCCTGCTTTGAGTCTACAAGGACGTCAAACTCCCAGCTCTTTTCTTCGATCAGGGGCTTGACCTGGGTCAGTGCCCTTGCATTGTCGATCGTGATGGCGACCAACCTCACACCATAGGCTTCCACCCAATCCGGGTACAATTCGCCAATGGCATCCAGTTCCCTCTTGCATGGGGAGCACCAGGTCGCCCAGAAGCTGATGACCGTGATTTTGCTGTTTTTAACGTATTCCAGGATTTTAACCGGTTTACCCTGCAGGTCCGTGATGGTGATATCAGGCAACTTTTTTGAGGTGTTGTCAGGTGTAAAACCGAAGAATAATGTTGCTAAAAGGATGAAAATCAGCGCTTTTTTCACGTTTGTTGAATTTATGCAGAGAGTGAATCTTAACGTAAGGTAAAGAAATGGCCTCGACCTTCACTCAAATATCTATTTTTGGAACCAATTGATTCCCCGATTCCTGACGATTTAACGAATCATTAATCTTATAGGGTTATGGCCAAATACAGGATTCTTATCCTTCTTATATGTTCATCGTATTCATTTCTGGTGTCTGCCCAGGAGCAGTTGAGCCTTTCCGGCAGCCTGGACAACAACACCTATTTTTATATCTACGATGATAAGATCGTTCCCCCCGGTATTCCCCAGTACGAACGCCAGCAGATTGGTTTAGAGACCTGGTTATCCGTTCGCGCCCAGATTGCCGGTTTTGATTTCGGGATGCGGTATGATATTTTTGAAAACTCAGCCTTACTCAATCCAACCGATTCCTATACTGCGCAGGGCTTTGGCCGGTGGTTTGCCGGAAAGAAAATAGGTAAGCTCTCCATCCTTGGCGGGCACATTTATGACCAGTTTGGAAGCGGTATCATTTTCAGGGCCTATGAAGAACGCCCATTATTTATCGATAATGCGCTTGTAGGCCTGAAATTATCCTATGAACTCTCGCCTGACTGGACGATCAAAGGAATTGCCGGCCGCCAGAAAGATCTTTTTGGCCTGTATTCCTCTGTGCTGACCGGTGCCAATATTGATGGGTTTAAATCCCTGGGAAAAGAAGGAAAGGTCACTATTGCCCCGGGTTTTGGTATTGTGCACAAAACCCTTGCTGATGAGCAGGTAGAAGCCCTCGCAGGCACGCTGAGCCAATACACTCCCGAAGACTTTATTGATTCAGTTCCATACAATACCGTAGCGATGTCGTTGTATAATACCCTTTCAGCAGGACGCTTCTCCTGGTATATCGAAGGGGCTTACAAGACCGAAGAAGTGATCTACGATAATTACGCTACCAGCACCCTTTGGACAGGTGTGGAATCTGTTGGAAAATTTGTCCTCACGGATGGTTATGTGTTTTATACCACCCTGTCCTATGCCGGAGGAGGATTAGGAATTTCAGGTCAATACAAACGAACCAGCAATTTCAGTTTCCGGGCTGATCCTTTTGTCACGGGCAACAGGGGAATGATCAACTTTCTCCCCCCCATGTCCAGGGTCAATACCTACAGGCTGACCTCCAGGTATGCTCCTGCAACACAAGAGCTCGATGAGCAGGCGATACAATTGGATGTGAGGTATGCAGTCAGCAAAAACCTGAGCTTCCTTGTCAACTACGCCCACATCACACGTCCTGAAGCTGTGGATCACAATGATATCTATGACGAAGTGTTCACCCAGTTTACACTCAAGAAACCTAAGAAATGGACGATGATCGGTGGTGTGCAGTTTCAACGCTACGACCAGGAACTCTATCAGGGTAAGGCAGGTGCCCCGATCGTAAATGCAGTAACACCCTATATCGACTACCTGTACAAATTTGATCACAAGAAATCACTCCGGACTGAGTTTCAGTACATGTCCACTAAGCAGGATTATGGAAGCTGGCTTTACGGACTTGCAGAGTTTTCAATTTCCCCGCATTGGCTGTTCGAATTGTCTGATATGTACAATGTTGCGCCTACTATTCATGAAGGCGAAACCGAAATAAGCGAAAAATTGCATTACCCTACTGCTGGTGTAGTTTATTCAGACGGGGCCACCAGGTACTCGCTGAGGTATGTTAAGCAGGTAGAGGGTGTAGTTTGTTCAGGGGGTATATGCAGGCTTGAACCAGCCTTCAGCGGAGTAAAGGTGAATATCAGTGCTAATTTTTAATCTGACTTAATTGCTGACCATGATGTCAAACCTAAATACATCTTCCCATTTATTATCTCTGGTTAAAGGCGGAGCGCTGGCATTAAGCCTCATGTTGACAGGATGCTTCGAACAGCAAAGAGTCATTGAGCCATTTGTGCCTTCCGGAAACCGTGTGGTATTGCTCGAAGAGTTTACAGGCAAAGGGTGTACGAATTGCCCAAAAGGTAGCAGGGAGTTGGAGAACCTGTTAACGCAGTTTCCAAATAACCTGGTGGCGGTATCACTGCATGCAGGGTTTTTTTGCCGATCCAGTCCAATTTCCTGTAGGCGTATACGATTTACGTACAGACGAAGGGGAATATCTGATTAATTACCTTTCTCAGCCAATCGGATATCCTTCGGGGGTGGTCAACAGGACCCCTGTCAGTGGGCATATGCAACAGGGACTTAATCAATGGGCCTCTTCCATCACTTCCGCTATCCAGGTTCCACCAGGTATAGAGATTGGTATTGTCCGGACCTATGATGTCAATACGAGGCAACTCGTGGTCACGATTAATGGTATTGGTAAGAAAGACCTTGCAGGGGAGATACGGCTCTCCGTCATGATCACGGAGAGCGGCATTGTTGATGCTCAAAATGACCTTGAAGCAGGCGGCATCGTCGATGATTATGTTCATAAGCACGTCCTCAGGGATATGCTGACGCCCGCTGCCGGGGCAACTGTACTCAATTCTATCAGCACAGGACAGACCTTTAGCGAGACGTATTCTACGACCATTGATGCCGGCTGGGCGGCAGAACACATGGAAATCATCGCATTTGTTTCCCTCGTCAATGGAAATGATATTCCTGTGGTGCAGGCTGCGTCTGCCCATCTGATGGAATAGATCAGGATCACAAGGCTCAAATTAAGGGCGCCTCTAATAACCTCTTTGTGGCAAAATGTCAAGATTGATGATCCATACATTATGGAAATTAAACTCTGTCATTTGATAGTTATTAGAAGCGCCCTTAACCCTATCTTTGACGCCCTGAACTGAAGCTTTTGGTTCAGGTCTATACAATCGTAAAGAGAACTAAACATGACGGTTTCCCTGCTGTGGCTAAATGATTATCTCAAGATCAGCCTTACTCCCGAACAGGTCAGTGAGGCATTGACTTCACTCGGCCTTGAAGTTGAGAAAATGGAAACATGGGAATCCATCAAGGGTGGATTGAAAGGCATAGTCGCCGGGAAGGTCCTCACCTGTGTTAAGCATCCTGATGCTGACCGATTGTCAGTGACTACCGTGGATGTCGGAGGTGAAAATCCATCTACCATCGTTTGCGGTGCAAATAATATTGCTGCAGGACAAACCGTATGGGTCGCCTTGCCGGACACTGAGTTGTATGATGCTACCGGTAAGCCATGGACCATCAAGGTGTCAAAAATCAGAGGCCAGCGCAGTGAAGGGATGATATGTGCAGAAGATGAATTGGGCCTGGGCACCAGCCATGATGGTATCATGATTCTGCCGGACAGTATCGCTGCAGGTACAAAAGCCAGTGAATACTATCAATTAGTCTCAGATATCCTTTTTGAGATCGGATTGACGCCAAACCGTTCTGATGCTACGTCGGTATTAGGTGTTGCCTCTGATCTTGCAGCTTTTCTGAGTGTGCAGTCAGATACCTTTCATCCTGTGACCTGGCCTGCCATTCCCGAGATAGCCAGGCCTGCCGTAGCCAGGCCATTCAAAGTGACTGTCAAAAATGCTGAAGCATGTCCAAGGTATTCAGGGGTTTTGATTTCAGGGATTACCATAGGTCCATCACCTGATTGGATCAAACAACGCCTCCAGGCGATCGGTGTCAAGTCGATCAACAACATCGTCGACATCACCAATTTCATATTGCATGAGATGGGTCAGCCGCTACATGCCTTTGATGCTGATAAAATCACCGGACAGGAAATCATCGTCGATACAAAACCTGCGGGAACCCCTTTCCTGGCGCTTGACAACCATTCCTATACACTGCATGCCGAAGACCTCATGATCTGTGATGGTCAAGGAGCACCCATGTGTATTGGTGGTGTATATGGTGGCCTGCATTCAGGCGTATCTGAAAGTACTACCACCATCTTTCTTGAATCAGCACACTTCAACGCAGGATCCGTCAGGCGCTCAAGTATGCGGCACAACCTGAGGACCGAAGCCGCAAGAAGATTCGAAAAGGGATCAGATCCGAATATCACCCTCAAGGCACTTGCCAGGGCTGTTGATTTGATTTCGTCACTGGCTGGAGGAGAAGTTGCTTCTGAAGTTTTTGACTTATATCCCCAACCGGTCCTTCCGGCAAAAATCAGTTTGACTTTAAAAACGCTTTCTGCAAAAACAGGAGTGGATTTTCAGGCAGCTCAGGTTGAAAAAGTACTGGATGCCTTGCAAATGCCTTTTGAAAAGAAGGATGGACAAGGATGGACGGTTGCCGTGCCTACCAACAAAGCTGATGTGCTCCGCGAAATAGATGTCATTGAAGAAGTGCTCAGGGTCTATGGCTTTGCCAATGTCCCTTTGCCTTCCAGGATGCATACCTCTATCGCTATTGAACCAAGGTACAATCCGCACAAACTCAGAAGGCTTATTGGAAATTTCCTGGCATCCAAGGGTTTCCTGGAAGCGATGAACATGTCCCTGACGCAACCGTCATATTACAATAACATAGCCTGGACGGATAACCGCCAATGGGTAACGATCCATAATACGTCTAATGAATCGCTCAACCTGCTCAGGCCGGAGATGCTGATCCCGACATTGGAGACCGTAAAGCGCAATGTCAACCGCAAGCAGGAGGACCTGCGCCTGTTTGAATTTGGTAAATCATATGGACAGGCGAGAGAATTGCCCCATGAAACTGAGCATCTGGTGGTCACCATGACCGGCCAGCAACATCCTTCCGGTTGGCAGACAGGCACTGCCAGGGAGATTGACTTTTTTTCCATCAAGGCCCTGATCCATTCACTTTTACTGAGATTAGGGATCAAGAGTTGGCAGACCGGATCGTTGGTTGATGCAGATGGGTTAGCTTATGGTTTCAGCTATAGTGTTGGTCCAGTCCAGTTTCTAAGGTTTGGCAAAGTATCCGGGGAGTTGTGCAACCGCTTTGATATCCGCCAGGATGTATTTTTTGCTGATTTCCTGGTAGAGCCACTTATCGCCCTTGCCAGCCGTTCGATCACCCTTTATGAGGAGCTCAACCGATTCCCTGCAGTGGTAAGGGATCTCGCTGTCGTCATCGACGATCAAGTCACCTACGAGGCTATCCGACAGGTCGCTATTGAAGCTTCCGGGTCTATACTTACCAATCTTGAGGTATTTGATATCTACAAGAATGCTGACCACCTCGGTGAGGGCAAGATGAGTATGGCGTTGCGTTTTACCATTGAAAACAAAGAAGCCACCCTGGCCGATAAGGAGATCGAACAGTGGTTTAACAAGGTACAGAAGGCGCTGGTCGCCGGGGTTAAGGCGGAGATCAGGAAGTAATTACCCTTATTGCCCCCTGGCCCCCTAAAGGGGGTAAAAAAATCTACCATGTTGCCTCTTAAGCCTCTTAAGCCCCTTCTGGCTTTTCCGCCATTCCGCCCTTTGGCCTAAAAATCAATGTGGTACACATTGATTTTAAACAATATCTATCTTTTTCCTACTTTCGCGTTATATTTATCGAACGATGTATCATCCCAACGAGTTAATACAGGATATACAGGAAAGACTGGACCGCATGGTCCGGGACTACCGTGATATTGTTGAAAAGAACAAAAAACTAGAAACTGAAAATAAAGTATTGGCCCATAGCCTGGAAGAGGCATTAAAACAACAGGAAACGCTTAGTAAAAGACTGGACACCGTAAGCCAGGAAACTTTGAGAGACACAAAAGGACTTGATCACTGGAAGACAGAAACCCGGAAGGAAATCAGGGGGATCATGAAGGAAGTGGAAAAATGTATTCCGCAGGTTGAATCCTTATTGGAGAATAAATAATATATGAATCGGATAGAAGCAAATATCGCCGGTACAAAAATCCCTCTCAAGGTATCTGAAGAAGAGGAGGTGTATGTGAAGAAAGCAATTGAAGAAATCAATGCCAGAATAAAGCAATATCAGTCGGAGTTTTCCCAGAAGGATATTCAGGATTGCATATTGATGGCCTTGCTCACCTACGCTGTCGATTATCATAAGGTCCAGGCCAGGATGGTGGATGAAACCTCCTGGAATACATTGATTGATATCCGGAACCAACTACAGGTACTGGAAGCACAATCGCTGGATTAGTCTTTCACTGCATTTCCATTATCAACTTCCAGCGTTTATAGGCCGGCAAACCATATTTGTTGACCTAAACCATTAATGTAAATGAATGAAATGATATTAGCCGCAGGACTGGGTGTCCTCGGATTGGTGATAGGATATCTCGTGGCCACGTTTGTGATCAAGGGCGGTAAACAGCGCCTGCTTGATGAGAGCAACCAAAAGGCAGATCTCGCTATCCAGGAAGCCAGGCTGACTGCAAAGCGGATCACCGACGAAGCTGAAATGAAAGCAGAGAAGGTCTTGTCCCAGGCAGATGCCAAGCACGAAAGCATCAAGAACCGAAAAATCCAGGAGGCAAAGGAAAAATACAACAGCCTGAAAGCCCAGTTTGAAACCGAAAAAGCACAGCATAAGGTAGAACTGAAGGAACGTGAAGTAGATGTTGTCAATAAGGAAAATGACCTCAAGCTCAAACAGGAGGCGATCAAGGCCAAAGCTGAGAGCCTGGAGGTAAGAGAGTCAGAAATCAGGGCGATCAAGGAGAACCTTGAAAAACAAATGAAGGTGGTGACCAAGCGAAAGGAAGAGCTGGATATGTCCACCGAAAAAATCATCAAGGAATTAGAAACCATCGCCAAACTCACCGAGGCACAGGCTAAGGATCAGCTCATCGAGGCCATCCGCAATAAGGCCGAAGCCGAAGCGATGGCAGTAGAGAAGGAAGCAGTGGCCAATGCCAAAGCCAATGCGGCCAGGGAAGCCAAGAAGATTGTGATCCAGACCATCCAGCGGATGTGTGCAGAATACACGATTGAAAATACAGTGTCTGTATTCAATCTGGAATCAGATGACATCAAGGGTCAGATCATCGGTCGCGAAGGGCGAAATATCCGTGCGTTGGAGGCAGCCACAGGAGCAGAAATTGTGGTCGATGACACTCCTGAAGCTATTGTGATCTCCAGTTTTGATCCGATCCGCCGCGAGATATGCCGCATAGCCCTCAAGCGGTTGGTGGCTGACGGACGTATCCACCCGGCCCGTATAGAGGAAGTAGTGGCCAAGGTGAAGAAGCAAATGGATGAGCAAATTGTAGAGATCGGTGAGCGTACTGTGATCGATCTTGATATCCATGGCCTCAATCCATATCTCGTAAAGATGGTGGGCCGTATGCGTTTCAGGTCATCCTATGGACAAAACCTGCTGAAGCATAGTCTCGAGACTGCACAACTTTGCGCTGTCATGGCGGCTGAACTGGGCCTCAATCCTAAACAAGTCAAACTCGCCAAACGTGCAGGTCTCTTGCATGATATCGGTAAAGTATCAGAGGAGGAATCTGAACTCTCCCACGCTATCCTCGGGATGCAGATCTGCGAGAAGCATGGTGAAATCCCCAATGTGTGCAATGCAGTAGGTGCCCACCACGATGAAATCGAGATGGACAATATCATCTCACCAATCGTCCAGGCCTGCGATGCAATCAGCGGAGCACGTCCGGGAGCACGTCGTGAGATCCTTGAAAGCTACCTCAAGCGTATCGGTGACCTTGAAGATCTCGCTATGGGATTTGAAGGTGTACAGAAAGCATACGCCCTTCAGGCCGGCAGAGAGCTGAGGGTCATTGTAGAAAGCGATAAAGTGACTGATGAGTTTGTAGATGATCTCTCCTTTATGATCTCACAGAAGATCCAGAATGAGATGCAATATCCGGGTCAGGTTAAAGTCACGGTCATTCGCGAAAAGCGTGCAATAGCATACGCAAGATAATACTGTGATCGACTGATTGAATCAGCGCTTATTCTGGTAGAAAGCCATTCCCCTTTTCAACGAGAGGGTAATGGCTTTTCTCTTTTACTCATGCCACTAATGGCCCGGGCAACCAAGAAGCATATACCTCGAAATAGTCACCTATAGTTCAATACGGCTTTCAGGTGGTCTGGCCCAAGCATTTATAAAAACATTATTTTTGGAGCATTGCCACACTACCCGACATGCATCATTTATGAATCATTCAATGCCATGTTATGAAGTTGTTCAGTAGTATCTTATTACCGGTTTTACTAGCGTCAATATGGATCAGTATTTCTGAGTTTGTCAGAAATGAGTTCTTAGCCAAATCTTACTGGATATCGCATTATCAAAGCCTGGGTATTGAATTTCCCTCTGCGCCTGTCAATGGTGCTGTCTGGGGCTTGTGGTCACTCATGTTTGCCATAGCGATCTTTGTCATTTCCCGGAAGTTCAACCTGGTTCAGACCACATTGCTTTCCTGGTTTACCGGTTTTGTAATGATGTGGATGGTCATTGGAAATTTGGGGGTATTGCCTGATGGTCTCCTCTATCTGGCTATTCCATTGAGCCTGCTCGAAGCATTTGTAGCATCACTGTTGGTGCATAAGCTGGCTTCACCTGTTGACACAAAAGGGTAAATCCGAAAGGCACGATACGCTAAAAATGATTTCCGTATATCTATTTGTAAGATAATGTCCCTGCCCCGAACTACCTAATACCCCTAAAAGGCAAGTCCGGAAACAGGGACGAAAAACAATTGCATAACACCCTTTAATCGCTATATTTTCAAAATAAGCTATCGCTTATATCATATTATCGTACGATGGTCACATCGCCTTTGTGCGGGGCTTCAGTCCCATCTTTATATCTGACCCTGGCCCAATAAGCGAATACGGCAGGGTTCATGTCCTTGTTTCTAAATGTACCATCCCATCCGAAATTTATTTCATTGGGCGGGAATTCACGATTGATAAACACCTGGTTTCCCCACCGGTCAAAGATTTGCAATTCGACGATGAGGTCAACATCCTTGTTACCATATATGGTGAATACATCATTGATACCATCGCCATTGGGCGAGAAGACATTGGGGATGTACACCATGGGATCGGTGAGGGCATCGAGTAGTAGTACGTCCTGGGCAAGGCATCCATTGGTATCAATGGCGATCACCTTAATCTCGGTTTTGGTGTCCGGCCTGGTGATGGTTTGTTCAAGGCAAACGGAAGTATTGCAATTAAACAGATTTTCAGGCAGCCAGATGATGGAATCGATGGCTGCGGGTGAAACATTGAGTTGAACGGCAATCGTGATCAAATCAGCACCGGAAGAAGAGGCACTTGCGTCGAGTGTGATTTGTACTCCTTCACTACCCGGTACATCAAAAGCAGCTGAGGTATTGCATCCGTTTTGTGTAGTGATAGTGACTTCATAGTGCCCCGTCATGATATTATCAAGGTCTTCTGTGGTATTGCCATTGGACCATGTATATGTGTTGCCGGAGGCTGGCGTGATGGTCAGGTCTATTGCGCCATTGGGTTCGCCACAAAGTACCGGCGTGATGAGATGGTCCACCATGATTGGTATGACATTATTGTCCACGTTGTATTGCGCTGAGGTTGAACAGCCGGTATTGTCAGTTACCGTGACCACATACACGCCTGGTTCAACAGCAGTCAGGTCTTCAGTGCTTTGCCCATCTGACCAAAGGAAAGTGTAGCTGCCTCCAGGAGTAATGGTAATCTCAATTGCCCCATTCCAGGTGGTGCAAGAGGTATGAGGTGTTGTACTACCGGAGACACTAAACGAGAGACCTGTATTCATGACATCCACCAGCGTATCCGAAGCGCAACCATTTATCCCGGTCACCGTGACGGAATACATGCCCGGAGATACAGCGAGCAGATCTTCAGTAACTGCAGCATTAGACCAATCAAAGGTATAGGAGCCGGCAGGGGAAACGGTGATATCGATTTGACCATTAGCATTGCCACAGGTAGCAGGGACAACAGAGACCTGTAAGGTTGGCTGGATAGCTTGATCAACAATGGTGAAGGAAGAAGACGAAGTGCAACCTGTTGCGTCAGATACGGTGACAGTAAATAGGCCAGGTGCCAGAGCGACCTGATCCTGTGTTGGCATTCCATTGGACCATTGATAGGTATAAGCTCCTACAGGTAAGGCCGAGATATCTATTGCGCCATTAAATGCGAGACAATTGGAATTAGCAGTGGTTGTTCCGGAGAGTGTGATCACGGAACCCAGTTGAGGCACAGTAAATGTATCAACGGATGTGCATCCGCCTGTTCCGGTGACAGTGACGATATAATCCCCGGGAGATAAGTTATTAAGGTCTTCCACAGTAGCACCGTTAGACCACAGGAAGCTATTGCCGGCTGGTGGATTAATGCTCAGGTCGATGGCTCCGTTATTGAGTCCGCATATGGACGAGGTGATGACAGGAGTGATCAACACAACAGGCAGGTTATCTGTGATCAAAATGGTTTCAATTGAAGAGCATGAGGTGATATCCGTAATCGTAACGATATAAGATCCGCTGCTAAGATTGGAAAGGTCTTCAATCGTTGCGCCATTGGACCATAAAAAGGTATAGGCCCCTGCAGGTGTGACGGTCAGATCGATCGCACCGTTAGGACTGACGCACGAGGTATTCGAGGCGGGGATAGTTGATACAGAGAAGTTGTTATTGATGTTATCGACAGTGACGGTATCGACACCTCGCATCCGGAGATCGTATCTGTGACGATGACACTGTAGGTCCCCGGTAGGATGTTTTGTAGATCTTCTGAGATCGTTCCGTTTGACCAAAGGAATGAATTGTTTATAGCCGGGCTTACGATGAGATCAATAGCCCCATTGGCGGCTCCGCAAGTGGCAGGCGTGATGGTGGAGGAGAGGAGAGGTAATGTTGTATTGTTTTGAATGAGGAATGTATCCATGGAAGAACAGTTGGCAGCATCTGTGACTGTAACTGCGTATGATCCTGAATCAAGGCCGGAGATATCTTCGGCAGTTGAGTTATTGGACCAGATAAAACTATATATACCGGCAGGTGAGACTGTAAGATCAATCGCACCGTTGGGCAGCAGGCATTGGGTTTTAGGAGAGACCAGAGCGGAGAGTGTGATGCTTGTGTTCTGCGCAGTGATAGGAAAGGAATCCATTGCAGTGCATCCATTAGATGCAGTCACGGTGACGGTGTATAGTCCGACAGGAAGGCTAGAGATATCTTCAGTCGTAAATCCGTTAGACCAGAGAAAAGTATTGCCAGTAGCGGGAACGATGGACAGATCGATCGCACCGTTTTGATTGCCACAGGTTTCCGGGGACAACTGAGAGGTGATGGAAGGACTCACGATACTGTCAGTTACTGAATATGTAGCGACCGAAGAGCAACTATTGATATCTGAAACAGTGACTCCGTATGTGCCTGCAGCCAGTTGATTTAGATCTTCTGTAGCAGGCCCATTTGACCAGAGGAAGGTATAAGATCCCGGTGGATTCATGGTGAGATCTATACTGCCGTTAGGGGAGACACATGAGTTGTTTGGCGTAACCGTTCCTGAAAAGGTGTAATTAGAATTTGTGTTGACTACATCAAACGTTGTAGTTGCAGTGCAGCCATTGCTGGCCGTGACGGTCACGGCATAGGTGCCGCCGGTCAACTGGTTTAAGTCTTCTGAGGTGATTCCATTCGACCAGATATATGTGTATGTACCATTCGGAGATACAGACAGGTCGATGGCACCATTCGGTTGTGTACAAGATGAATTCGGGTTGATCGTACCGATGAGTAATATAGTGGTAGTATTGTCTAATACCTGGAAGGTTGCAGTTTGGGTACAACTTACCCCCAGTGTGATGGTTACCGAGTAGTCTCCCGGTGCAAGTGTATTCAGGTCCTCTGTGTTTGCGCCATTGGACCATAGGTAAGAATAGGTACCTACTGGTTGAGCAGTGATATCAATGCCGCCATTGTTGCTGATGCAAGAGGTGTTGGGAGAAGTTGTTCCTGAGATTGTAATGGCAATTGGATTGTCGGGAACAATCGAAGAGATTGTAGCAGAACATCCGCTGCCAATATCTGTCACTGTTACTGTGTAAGTTCCTGCAGGTATGGATGACAAATCTTCCGACGTTGCGCCATTGGACCACAGGAAGGAATAAGGTCCTGCAGGTGTGATGTTTAGGTCTATAGTTCCATTGTTCTGACCACAGGTTGTTGCCATGATAGTAGCAGCCGGAACAGGAGAGATGGTATTATTGGCGACTGTATACGTGGCGCTTGATATGCAACTTCCTCCAGCCGATACAGTGACGGAATAACTTCCTGCAGAAAGATTACTTATGTCTTCTGTTGTTTCACCATTGGACCAGGTGAACGAATATGTTCCAGCCGGGGAAGGAGTTATATCTATTGCCCCGTTAGGCATAGTGCATGAGCTAAATGGAGTTGTGCTTCCGGTTATATTGATAGTAGGGTTGATATTCGTTAGTGTAACACTTGCTGTGGCGGTGCAGCCGTTTGATGTTGAAGTGACTGTCACGGTATAGGTGCCGGCAAAAATATTGGAAATATCCTCTGTTGTTTCACCATTCGACCAGGAGAATGTGTATGTACCTGAAGGAGTGACACTGAGATCAATGGCACCGTTGTTAAGATCGCAAGTGGAAGGGGTCAAACTCGTGCTGGTAGATGGGATTACAACATTGGAAGTCACTATAAAAGCATCACTTGATGTGCAGCCTCCTAAATCTGTGACGGTGACGGAGTAGCTTCCTGGCGGAAGGTTACTGATATCTTCTGACGTTTCAGCATTTGACCATAAATAAGTATATGTACCGGATGGCGCCACGGTAATATTCACTGCACCGTTTTGAGGGCTACATGATGTGACCGGGCTAGTGTTTCCATTGATTGTTATATTGGAACTGCCGCTAGCTACAATAACACTTCCAGTGCCTGTGCAACCTCCGGCAGCAGTTACTGTAACTGAATACGTTCCAGGGGCATTTATTGTAATGCTTGATGTGGTCTCTCCTGTGCTCCAGAGAAAATCAATGTATGTAGAAGCATTTACGATTTCAATGGTACCATTTTGACCATTGCACAATACTGTTGGAGCCGAGATAATGGGTGATGTTGATCCCGGGAGTACTTCTATAGTATCCGTTCCTGTGCAGCCGAAAGAATTTGTAACGGTGACTGAATATGTGCCCGGAGCAGATATAGTAATGGAGGAAGTTTGCGCTCCCGTGCTCCAGTCATAGGTATCACCAGACCCTCCCTGAGCAGTGAGTGTGGCATTTTGTCCGGGGCATAATACAGTGGGTCCTGAAATATTGGGTTGAGGTTGAGGAAAAAAAGGCATATCAATGTATTCCGACACCGAAGAGCTGCAGGCCCCGCCAGGGGCAGTTGCCGTTAATGAATAAGTTCCGGAGGTAGTGATGAAAATGGAAGTCGAAGTTTCCCCGGTCGACCATAAGAATGTCGTTCCAGCCGGAAAATCAGGGAATGCAAATATTTCCATCGAATCACCAACACAGACTGAAAGCCCAACATATAGGATATCCACCGTCCAGACACTTGCTTTAATATGTATAGAATTGGGAAGCAACACAACCCAAGAGCATCACTGACGTCTAAGGAAAGCTCCAGTGTAGGGTGGGGTAATGGTGGTTGTGGGACCTGTCGAGCCATCAGCCCATAAATAAGTATAAGGGGGCGTTCCTCCAGTTACTATGCTTGTCAATTGGATTGTTTCTCCAGGGCATAGGTTAAATGGAGGGGGAGGATTGGAGGTGATATCTACCATGAATCCCTGGCATTGCGCTTTTATTTTTGAAATAGGAATAAAACCCAAGAGGAAGACCGTCAGGACAGGTGAAATAATCCGTATAATCAAGTATATTCTTATCATGATTATTCCCTGGTTAAGGCATCAGGCTGGTCGTTTTATTTATTTCATGTTATGATTTGGTAAATATGGAATATTAAATAGTCACTCATACTTGAAATGCCGACGAACAGGCAGAAAAGATGCACGAAGGGTACATTCTACGTTGTCAGCATGGATCGATTATCTCACAATCGTCACATCCCCCTTGTGCGGAGCTTCAGTGCCATCCTTATATCTGACCCTTGCCCAATAAGCAAATACGGCAGGATTCATGTCCTTGTTTCTGAAGGTGCCATCCCATCCGAAATTTATTTCATTGGGCGGGAATTCACGATTGATAAACACCTGGTTTCCCCACCGGTCAAATATTTGCAATTCGACGATGAGGTCAACATCATCGTTGCCGTAGATGGTGAATACATCATTGATGCCGTCGCCGTTGGGCGAGAAGACATTGGGGATGTATACTTTAGGATTGGATTGGTCCTCAAATAGTAAACTGACTTGTGCGAGGCAACCATTCGTGTCAATGGCGATCACCTTAATCTCGGTTTTGGTGTCCGGCCTGGTGATGGTTTGCTCAAGGCAAAGAGCGGAGTTGCAATTAAACAGTTGTTCGGGCAGCCAGATGATGGTGTCTATGGCAGCGGGAGGTACATTGAGTTGTGCTGTGATGGTGATAAGGTTCGATCCGGCTGAAGTAGTATTGGTTTGAAGTGTGATTTGTACTCCTTCACTTCCGGGGACATCAAATGCTGATGAGGTATTGCATCCGTTTTGAGTGGTGATAGTGACTTCATAGTGCCCCGTCATGATATTATCAAGGTCTTCTGTGGTATTGCCATTGGACCATGTATATGTGTTGCCGGAGGCTGGCGTGATGGTCAGGTCTATTGCGCCATTGGGTTCGCCACAAAGTACCGGCGTGATGAGATGGTCCACCATGATTGGTATGACATTATTGTCCACATTGTATTGCGCGGAGGTTGAACAGCCGGCATTGTCAGTTACCGTGACCACATATATGCCTGGTTCAACAGCAGTCAGGTCTTCAGTGCTTTGTCCATCTGACCAAAGGAAAGTGTAGCTGCCTCCAGGAGTAATGGTAATCTCAATTGCCCCATTCCAGGTAGTGCAAGAGGTATGAGGTGTTGTACTACCCGAGACACTAAACGAGAGACCTGTATTCATGACATCCACCAGCGTATCCGACGCACAACCATTTTGCCCGGTCACTGTGACGGAATACATGCCGGGAGATACGGCAATGAGATCCTCAGTAACAGCTGCATTAGACCAATCAAAGGTATAGGAGCCTGCAGGGGAAACGGAGATATCTATTTGACCATTAGCATTGCCACAGGTAGCAGGGACAACAGAGACCTGTAAGGTGGGAAGGATAGCTTGGTCATCAATCGTGAAGGAAGACGACGAAGTGCAACCTGTTGCGTCAGATACGGTGACAGTAAATAGGCCAGGTGCCAGAGCGACCTGATCCTGTGTTGGCATTCCGTTGGACCATTGATAGGTATAAGTACCTGCAGGTGCGACGGAGATATCAATTGCGCCGTTGAATGCAAGACAATTGGAATTAGCAGTGGTTGTTCCGGAGAGTGTGATCACGGAACCCAGTTGAGGCACAGTAAATGTATCAACGGATGTGCATCCCCCTGCTCCGGTGACAGTGACGATATAATCCCCGGGAGATAAGTTATTAAGGTCTTCCGCAGTTGCACCGTTAGACCACAGGAAACTATTTCCGGCTGGTGGATTAATGCTCAGGTCGATGGCTCCATTGTTGAGGCCGCATGTGGACGAGGTGATGACAGGAGTGATCAACACAACAGGCAGGTTATCTGTGATCACAATGGTTTCAATGGAAGAGCAGGAGGTGATATCCGTAATCGTAACGATATAAGATCCGCTGCTAAGATTGGAAAGGTCTTCAATCGTTGCGCCACTGGACCATAAAAAGGTATAGGTCCCTGCGGGTGTGATTGTCAGATCGATAGCTCCGTTAGGACTTAGGCACGAAGTATTCGATGCGGGGATAGCCGATACAGAAAAATTATTATTGATATTCTGGACAATAATGGTATCCAATGCATCGCATCCTGAAATCGTATCGCTCACGATAACACTATAAGTTCCGGGAAGGATGTTTTGCAAATCTTCATTCATCGTTCCGTTAGACCACAGGAATGAATTATTTATAGCAGGGCTTACCATGAGATCAATAGTCCCATTGGCGGCTCCGCAATTGGCAGGAGTGCTGATTGAGGAGAGGAGAGGTGATGTTGTATTATTTTGAATAAGGAATGTATCCATGGAGGAGCAGTTGGCAGCATCTGTGACTGTAACAGCATATGATCCTGAATCAACGCCGGAGATATCTTCGGCAGTTGAGTTATTGGACCAGATAAAACTATATGTGCCGGCAGGTGAGACTGATAGATCAATCGCACCATTTGGTATAAGGCACTGTGTATTGGGGGTGATCACACCTGTGAGTGTGAAATTTGAATTCTGCGTAGCGATGGTAAAGGAATCCATTGCAGTGCATCCATTAGATGCAGTCACGGTGACTGTGTATAGTCCTACAGGAAGGCCAGAGATATCTTCAGTCGTAAATCCGTTAGACCAGAGAAAAGTATTGCCAGTAGCGGGAACGATGGACAGATCGATCGCACCGTTTTGATTGCCACAGGTCTCGGGGGACAACTGAGCAGTGATGGAAGGACTCACGATACTGTCAGTCACTGAATAGGTAGCGACCGAAGAGCAACTATTGATATCTGAAACAGTGACTCCGTATGTGCCTGCCGCCAGTTGATTTAGATCTTCAGTAGCAGGTCCATTTGACCAGAGGAAGGTATAGGCTCCCGGTGGATTAATGGTGAGATCTATACTGCCGTTAGGGGAGACACATGAGTTGTTTGGCGTAACCGTTCCTGAAAAGGTGTAATTTGAATTTGTGTTGACTACATCAAACGTTGTAGTTGCAGTGCATCCATTAGTTCCGGTGACGGTGACCGTATATGTCCCACCGGTCAGTTGACTTTGATCCTCAGTCGTGATTCCATTTGACCAGATGTACGTATATGTACCAGCAGGAGTAACCGACAGATCAATTGCTCCGTTAGGTTGAGTACAAGATGTATTGGGTGTCGTGGCCGCTGAAAGTGCAATAGGATTGGCAAGATCCACTACCAGGAAAGAAGCAGTTTGTGCACAACTCACCCCTAGGCTGACGGTCACGGTGTAAGACCCTGCTGCTAGTGCATTAAGGTCCTGTGTGGTTTCACCATTGGACCATAGATAGGCATAGGTTCCAGCGGGATCAGCAGAGATGTCAATTGACCCATTACTCGTAGTACATGAAGTATTAGGAAGTGTAGTACCTGAAACGGTAATGGCTATTGTATTGTCGGGAACAATCGTAGTGATGGTAGCGGAGCATCCACCGACGATATCGGTGACAGTCACCGAGTAGGTTCCGGTGGGAATGCCTGATATATCCTCGCTCGTTGCACCGTTAGACCAGAGGTAGGTATATGTTCCTGCTGGTGTTACACTGAGATCGAGCCCACCATTATCCTGGCCACAGGTTGCTGGTGTCACTGCTGCCACTGGCATGGGGAGAGAGACATTGCTGTTTACCAGGTATGTTGCACTTGACATGCAGGTTCCTACTGAGGATACTGTGACCATATAGGTTCCTGAAGTGATATTGAGGAGGTCTTCGGTTGTTGCCCCGTTAGACCACAGGAAGGAATATGTGCCGGCAGGAGCAATACTGATGTCGATCGCACCATTTGGAGCAGTGCATGAAGTCAGCGGTGTTGTGTTTCCGGATAGATTGATAGGTGGGTTGTTGTTGGTGATGTCATAGCTCTCTGTAGTCATGCAGCCCGTGGATACAGATGTAACCGTGACTGCATAAGTACCGGCTAAGACAGCAGCCAGATCTTCTGAAGTTTGCCCATTGGACCAGATAAAAGTATATGGTCCGGACGGTGTGACAGTTTGATTAATGCCGCCATTAGCCAGGTTGCAGGTGGAAGGGGTAATACTGGCAGTGGATGTAGGTGATGAAGTATTGTTGTCGACTACGTAGGTGCCGATAGCGGAGCAACCGCCATTATCTGTGACGGTGACGGAATATGTGCCCCAATCCAGATCCACAAGATCTTCTGTTGATTCTCCATTGGACCAGTCATACGCATAACTTCCCGAAGGAGAGACCGACAGGTCAATTGAGCCGTTGGGATTAGTACAAGAGGTGACTGGTAATGTTGTAGCTAAAAGATCTATTGCAGAACTGGAAGGGTCTATGGTGACACTAGCCGATGTTGAGCATCCTCCACTCGTGGTTACCGTCACCGTGTAGGTGCCGGGATCACTTACCGTGATCGACGAGGTAGACTCCCCAGTGTTCCAGTCAAACGTCTCGTAGATCGAAGCATTGAGCACCTCTATCAGTGTACTTTGACCGGAGCAAATAGGTGGAGGGTTGTTGAGTAAAGGCAAGGGAGCCCCTGAGAGGACTTCAAAGGTATCCGTCCCCTGGCAGCCTTCAAAGTTTTGAACATACAGAATGTAAACACCCGGTTCTGTGATTTCCAGCGTTTCTGTGTCAGATGCATATGTAGGTGTCCAGACATAACTGGCGTAGGGACCGCCTTGCGCGACAAGAGTTGCTGATTGACCTGAGCATAAGGAGGTTGGCCCGGTGATGACCGGACTTGGAGTGGGTATATTGAGAAAAGCCGTTACATCAACTGTGCCGAAGATCAGCGGACAAGGCATAGCCGGATCTGTAATCGTAACCGTGTATGTACCATTAGATGAAATGGTGATAAAATCTGTGGTCTCTCCTGTGGACCAGGCATAGGAAGGGTTGCCTGGAATAGGGAAAAGGGATGCGTATAGATTGGCCGACTGCCCCTGGCAAAAGTAACCGGCATCAATGGTGATGCTTGCTGTCCATGTAAAGTACTTAAGGTGGATGTTATCGTTGGCAACACATCCGGTGGCGTCTGTTACTAAAACTGAAAAATTGGATCCATATAATGGAGGCGCTGTCATTGATATGCTCTGTGTTGTTTCGCCGTTTGACCATAGATAAGTATATGGCTCTGTGCCACCATAGGGAGTTGCCGTCAGGGTCAGGATGTCTTCTGGGCACATTACACTGTACTGCGGGAGCGAAGGGACTATTTCAACACTGTATGGGCAATTTGCCACAACAGGTGTTGGATCTGGATGAGAGTATAATCCTATTGAAGCTGCCAAGGTGCCCTTCGCGCAGAGCAAAAGCATGATCAGTAAGAAGGAATTCCGTATCCAGACTTTTTTGATTTTCATTGCTTCCTAAATCGCCCTTCAGACCGTCCACCGGCCATCAGGATTGTATATTTCAAAAGTCTCCATTATTCTGCCTGATCACAGGGTATCAGACCCCGAACAGGCAGATTTGGGTTACGAACAGGCCATTTTTAGGGTAAATGATTCGCAAATCGTCAATCCAATGGCATCGGAGGCAAGATACTAGTTGGTTTTCATGATTTTTTCGCTGCCCAGTACCCATCTCCGATTACTTGCAAAATGTACTGGGCAGGACGCCGATGGCTGAGCCTGATTTGAAAGGTATTTTGGCCCGGGATGCTTTGCCGGATCATCTCGCGACCATAACTATCGATCACCCGAAAAGCCTGGGCTGCCGGCAACAGGTCAGATAATTTCACCTCAATTGTATTTGCTGATGGAATGGGGTATACCAGTAACACTTCATCACCGTAGTTTTCGTGCACTCCAGAGATAAGTACATTGACTGGGGTGCGTTCAGAGATGCATTCCGCATCGTGACGTTGAATCTGCCAATCATAGAAGTAATAGTAATAGCCATCCCCAAAGGAAGATGTATTTATTTGTCCGACACTCCCCAGGGCAAATGGATAAGCGAGCTCTCCTGCATTGCGCCACAGGTTACCCTGCTGGCATTGAAGACTAAAAGAACCTACCGGAACAAAGAAATCGAGGAGAAATGTGTTTGCACCAGGGACTACTTCAAATCGTTTTGTGGCGAGCAGGGAATCACCTGACCATAATTGGACGAAGCGAGTACCTAATGGTCCTTCGGCCGGAACATAAACCGTCACAGCATGCAGTATGAATGGCTCCCATGATTCAAATACCATGAATCCACCCTGGTTTGGAAGACCTCCCTGGCCGGCAGTATCCTGCTTTCCACCTGACTGTATGTCTCCGGGATACAAATGGTGACTTTCTACATAATACGTTGTTGCACTTGAAATCGGATTGGTCTGAAGGTTCGGTCCTGTGCCAAGAAGTGTTCCCCCGACAGGCTGATCATACCATTGACAATTGATGCCATCTGCTGTCAATAAAACTGAATCACCAGCTAAAATGAACACATCTTCAACTGTGGGCTCTGAAGCACTGAGCACTTCAACATGAAATGCATTCGATGTCCATTGCCCATCAAAACACAGTGCATCTGTGGTAACTGTATAATCTCCGGTTTCAGTTACTTTCAGGATCTGACGGTCAGTCACACCGTTTGACCACAAGTAATTTTTACCTTCCGTGGCTATCAGCAAAAGGGTGTCCCCCTGGCATATTGAATTTCCTTGCGGAACATAAATTTTTGGAGCAACATCTGTCACACGTTTTATATCTATCACTTGTGTGAGGGAAGCGCATCCATTGCTGTCTTGCAGGATACCAAAATAACGTCCGGGATGGATGACTTGAATGACCTCACCGGTTTGATTGTCTGACCACAAATATCCGGAATACCCCGGAGGTGCAGCCAATACTGTGGTATCTCCCTGACAGATTGAAGTTGGCCCCTCGATCAAGGCTGTGGAGCTGGTGCCCATGCATGGCATTTCAGGGATGAGGTACATACTGTCAGCGGTGAGATTAAACATCCGGGTCACCATTCCGGAAGGCCATCGAACGATCAAGGAATCCACTTGTTCGTGCTGGCCCAATCCAAAATGTGTATTGAGCGAACTCATGGGACTATAACTCTGACCTGAACGTACTTCCCTGATCTGTGTGCCCCATGGGCCATAGATTTCTACTCTTGCACCGATCCCATTCCTGTTGCTGGTGATTCCGAGTAGGGAAGTTTTGATCCAATGGTGGCCATTAGGTTCATTGATCCACACCTGGCTATTGTGATAGATATCAAGGTATCCATCGTTGTTGAGATCAGCGATCGCTCCCTGCCTGACTTCGACATCCATACCTGAAAAGGTAAGGTCACCATGGCCCAGATACAATTCATTTTCTAACTGCGCATATATATCCATATAGCCGTCATTGTTAAAATCTCCGGCTGCATTTTCCCAGGCCTCCAGGTCATTGGCATTGATCCCTGATGCGTTGATGACATCTGTAAATGTTCCGTCTCCGTTGTTGCGCATCAGGCGATTTTGAAAATCATGGTTGACGATAAAGGCATCCATATCGCCGTCATTGTCAAAGTCCTCAAATGCGGTACTCCATGACTGGGCATTGTCATCGAGTCCGGCTTCGCTTCCTTTTTCCGTAAAGGATCCATCACCATTGTTCTGATACAACAAATTCGTACGATCCGGATCACCGGGTATAGCCCCGACTTCACATTTGGTGATGTACAGGTCAATGTCGCGATCATTGTCATAATCGACCCAGATCGCCGAATAACTTCCCGGGCGGTTAGCGGTATGAATCAGGTTGGTATCCGGCGTCATATTTCCAAAGCCATCATTCCGGTATGGAACGGACTGGCCCAGGTCATGGCATACAAAGCCATCGAGCCATCCGTCATTGTCGATATCTGCCATGGTGGAGCGCTGGCTCAGGATGTATCCAGGCATGACTGATTCTGAGTACATGGTCCCGGATTCGTTTGCCTTGACGAAGGAAGCGGAACTCCCGTTCCCGAAAAGCAGATCGGTGTAACCATTATTGTCCAGATCTCCGGCGCAGACACTCCATTCAGGTGGGGACTGTATCGGAAAGGAAAAAAAACGCTGGGTAAACGAGCCGTCAGATTGCTGATAATCAATATAGAGTCCTTTATTGCCAACACGTACGACATCGTCCAACTGATCCCCGTTCATATCGACCGCGCAATCCGAGTAGGGCACATATCCTGATACAGGGTTGATCAGGTCGGTTTGGGGGACAAACGTAACAGGCTGGGCCGGACTGGTCAGGCTATTTGCTAAGAGGATAATGGAAAACAACCATTTATGTAGATGCATATCTGAAATCTAAGGTAGGAAATACCCAACGCCTGTTTCCAAATGCCTGACCAACAGGTAAAAATGGGGATCCATCAGGATGAATTTCTCAACGGATCGATGGGTATAAGGGTGGGCTGAAGAGCAGTGGTGGCATACTTCTGTTTCTAAAAAAGATTTGGACCTTATCTATGCCACACAGTCCTTTCTTCTTACCTTTGCGCCTGATTTGAAGAATACCCTCTGCAAATGAAGGAATTACGAAGTTTAGTGGCCATTTTTTACCTCATTCCGGCGCTTGTCCTGGTAGCCGGTTTCCCGGTTTCTATGGCTGCCCAGGAACATAGTACCACCTCCCAGGAAACCAGCCACACCATGGGTGAGGGGACGCATGCAGACTCTACTGCCGCAGGGCACGAAGGAGAAATGCACGGTGATACCTCCCATGAAGCGCATGCCTGTCATTTTCACGGAGATGTGGAGGAAACAGAATATGACGCTACCTCCACGGCATTTCATCACATTTCAGATGCCAATGTATACAGCATAGGTTCGTTCAATTTCCCACTTCCATGTATCCTCTATGCGAAAGGACATGGCTGGGATGTCTTCTCCTCCGGCAAGTTCAATTTTGACTTTTTTGGACATGGCGAAGGCCGTTCAGCATATAATGGATATGTATTAGATGCCGGTGCGGTCAAACGGATTCAGGATGCCTCATTTCCTTCAGGCTCAGTGGCCCTCGAAGGGTTTGTCCATGAGCATAAAATGGTTGATGGAGAGAACAAGGAGATTTCTTATGCTTGTTACCAGGGCCAGCACTATTTGCTAGAATCGCAGAGTACTGCTGATGGCGGACTTTTCGGAGGCGGAATCACTTCTTTTTATGATTTCTCCCTGACTAAGAATGTGGTGACCATGCTGCTCATCGCCATGCTACTTGCCTTTGCATTTTTCAGCATCGCCAAAGCCTACAAGACCAGAGACAGTATGGCTCCCAAGGGATTGCAGTCGTTTATCGAACCGATTTTCCTCTTTATCCAGGATGAGGTAGCCAAGCCGTTTCTTGGTCCTAAATGGGAAAAGTTTTTACCCTTATTGCTTTCCTTGTTTTTCTTTATTCTCGGACTGAACCTCTTTGGCCAGATCCCATTTCTGGGAGGAAGCAATGTGACCGGTAACCTTGGTTTCACGGCTGTGCTGGCCTTGATCACATTTATCGTCGTTACGATCAACGGTAATAAACACTATTGGAGTCATATCGTGTGGATGCCAGGTGTTCCTGCGATCATCAAGATATTGATTCTGACTCCGGTGGAGATATTGGGGATGTTCATCAAGCCTTTCACCCTCATGTTGCGTCTTTTTGCCAACATTACTGCCGGACACATCGTGGTCATGGCTTTTGTTGGCCTGATCTTCATGTTTGGTAAACTAGGCGAGAGCCTGGCCGGTGGTGTTGTCGGAGCGGTTGTCTCGATTCCACTGACCATTTTTATCATGGCGATTGAATTGCTGGTGGCATTTATCCAGGCTTATGTGTTCACTCTGTTGACAGCTTCTTATATAGGAGCAGCGACGGAGGAGCACCACCATGCTGAAAAACATTAATTGGCAAGGAGCAGGGAGCAAGGGGCAAGGAGAATAATGAATAACAAACAAGAAATTAATTAACTCAATAAATACTCATTAACATGACAGGTTCTATCGCAGCAATTGGTATGGGATTAGCAGCCATCGGCGCTGGTATCGGTGTAGGTTCTATCGGGGGAAAAGCTATGGAGGCTATCGCTCGTCAACCAGAAGCACTTGGTGATATCCGTGCTAACATGATCCTCACCGCAGCCCTTGTAGAAGGTGCAGCGCTGATCGCGATCATTATGGCTTTCCTTGTAAAGTAATTGCACCAACGAACTATTCCAGATGCCTTGCGATTGGCCGGGCTTCTGGAATCTTTTAAACAAAATCAAAGACTCCTGAGATCGACCGGGAGCAAAAAAAAATAAACTATGGATCTCTTTTTTCTTTCAGAGTTTACGGTTGCCCGTCCGGGAATAGGCTTGCTGTTCTGGACCACGATTATATTTATCGCCTTCTGGATCATGGTTGGCAAATTTGCCTTCCGTCCGATCAAGGATGCCTTGAAGAAACGTGAGGATGATATCCAATCAGCCCTTGACGAAGCCAAGAAGGCCAAGGAAGAAATGGCGCAGCTCAACAACGATAACCAACGCCTGTTGAACGAAGCACGTGAAGAAAGAGCCAAGCTCCTTCGCGAAGCTAAGCTGACCGGTGATCACCTGATCACCGAGGCACGCGATAAGGCTAAGTTGGAAGCCCAGAAGATTGTGGCTGATGCACGCCAGGAAATCGAGAATCAAAAGAACAAGGCTATCGTGGAAGTCAAGAACCAGGTAGGCCAGATGTCTATTGATATCGCAGAAAAACTGATCCGCCAGCAAATGGGACAGACCCAGGAGCAAAAGAACCTGGTGGACAAGCTCGTGAATGATATTAAACTTAGCTAATCTCCTGACTCCTATTTTCTAACTCCTATTTCCTGATAGCATGTCATCATACCGGATAGCATCCAGATACGCCAAATCCCTGATTGACCTCGCCGGTGAGCAAGGTAAGCTGGACAGGGTCGTGGAGGACATGACCTTCTTTGCTGAAGTATCAAAGCTCAAGGATGTAGCCCTGCTGCTCAAGAGCCCGATCATCAATGCGGACAAAAAGGCTAAAGTCCTTGATGCTATTTTTTCGGGTAAGGTGGATCCGATGACCCATTCCTTTATTGAAATCATCCTGAGGAAAGGCAGAGAAGCTTACCTCGGAGAGATTGCCAACGAAGTGGTCAATCAGTACAGGGTGATCAAGGGGATATCTATTGTTGAAGTTGTTTCTGCAGAACCATTATCTGCCGATGCACTCGAATCGATCCGTAAGAAACTCGTGGACAGCAAGCTCACCCATGGTAATATCCAGTTTAAGACATCAGTTGATGCCGGACTGATCGGTGGATTTGTGATTTCATTTGAAGACAAACTATATGATGCCAGTGTCAAGCACCAACTGGACCTCTTGCGTAAAGAGTTTTCATCAAAAGATTATCAAGCAGCTATATAATAATAACGATCAACACTAAATAAACAGAATCATGGTGGATGTAAAACCTGATGAAATATCAGCGATACTCAAGCAGCAGTTATCCGGATTTCAAAGCGCCGCAGAATTAGAAGAAGTAGGTTCCGTACTTCAGGTGGGGGATGGTATCGCCCGCGTATATGGGCTCAACAGGGCACAGTCCGGTGAGCTTGTACAGTTTGAAAACGGCGTCCAGGCTATCGTATTGAACCTTGAGGAAGACAATGTGGGTGTGGTATTGATGGGTTCAAGCGACAGTATCAAGGAAGGCTCAAGAGTAAGCCGCACCGGTAGGATCGCCAGCATCAATGTCGGTGAAGGATTTATCGGACGCGTCGTCAATACCCTCGGTCAACCGATTGATGGTAAGGGCCCGATCACAGGTGTTACGTATGAAATGCCACTGGAGCGTAAAGCGCCTGGGGTTATCTTCCGTCAGCCTGTAAGTGAGCCGCTCCAGACTGGTATCAAGGCTATCGATGCCATGATTCCTATCGGTCGTGGTCAGCGTGAGTTGATCATCGGCGACAGGCAGACCGGTAAGTCAGCTATCGCTATCGATACGATCATCAATCAAAAGGAATTCTTCGAAAAAGGAGAGCCTGTATATTGTATATATGTTGCTTCAGGACAAAAGGCATCTACGGTAGCTAACGTTGCCAAGACGCTCGAAGAAGCAGGTGCTATGGCTTACACCGTAATCGTGTCTGCCAGTGCATCAGATCCTGCGCCGCTGCAGTTTTACTCTCCATTTGCAGGTGCTGCGATTGGTGAGTTTTTCCGTGATACCGGTCGTCCTGCATTGATCATCTATGATGACTTGTCAAAGCAGGCTGTGGCTTATCGTGAAGTATCTTTGCTCCTCCGTCGCCCTCCGGGCCGTGAGGCTTATCCAGGTGACGTATTCTACCTGCACTCCCGTTTGTTGGAAAGAGCTGCGAAAGTCATCAACAATAATGATATCGCACGTCAGATGAACGACCTTCCTGACAGCCTCAAGAATGCAAAGGACAGCAACGGCCAGCCAATGGTGAAAGGTGGAGGGTCATTGACCGCTCTTCCGATCATTGAGACACAAGCCGGTGACGTATCTGCTTATATCCCGACTAACGTAATCTCTATTACAGACGGTCAGATATTCCTTGAGTCCGGATTGTTCAATTCAGGTATCCGTCCTGCGATCAACGTAGGTATCTCTGTATCGCGGGTAGGGGGTAATGCCCAGATCAAGTCGATGAAGAAGGTAGCTGGTACGCTGAAACTTGACCAGGCACAGTATCGTGACCTTGAAGCGTTTTCTAAATTCGGTTCAGACCTCGATGCCGCTACAACAGCCGTACTTGAGAAAGGAAAGCGTAACGTGGAAATCCTTAAGCAAGCACAGTATAGTCCGGTTCCGGTTGAGAAGCAAATTGCGATCATCTACCTCGGTACAAATGGCTTGTTGAGAGAAGTGCCCATTACGGCGGTCAAGGAGTTTGAAGAATTATACCTGACCAGTCTTTCTTCAAGGTACCCACAGGTACTCGACAACCTGCGTGCAGGTAAGTTGCTCGATGATGATATGGCTACGATGAAAGCACTGGCTGCTGAACTGAAGACACAATACAAGTCATAAGCAAGTTTCGTACACATCCATAACCAATAAACGTAAAAGCAGATGAGCGGCAAGCTTAAAGAGGTACGGGAACGTATGAAGTCGGTGAGCTCCACGCAGCAGATTACCAAGGCCATGAAAATGGTTTCGGCTGCCAAGCTCCGCAAGGCGCAGGATGCCATCGTGCGTATCCGCCCTTATGCGGACAAGCTCAACTATATCCTGCGCAATGTGCTCTCTGCTGTCGAAGGGGATGTGAGCTTGAATTTTGGAAAAGAACGGCCTGTACAACATGCTACCGTAGTCGTGATCACCTCTAACCGTGGTCTCGCCGGAGCTTTCAATACGAATATCATCAAAGCCGCTGTCAAAGAAATCGAAACCAGGTTTTCAGCTCAGCGTGCTGCAGGAAAGCTAACGATCCTGCCTATCGGGAAAAAGGGATATGATTTTTCCGCCGCAATTACAAGGACTGCACCATCATCAGGGATTATATCACCTTGTTTGACAATCTCGAATTTGACCATACGGTTGTCGTACCAAGATTGCTGATGGATCAGTTTAGCAATGGAGTGACGGATAGTGTCATGGTGTTTTACGGCCGTTTTAAAAATGCCGCAACACAGTTTGCTGAAACTGTTGAATACCTGCCGGTTCCAAAAATAGAAGCCACTACCACTCGTCGTGTGGATTATATCTTTGAACCTGAAAAAGAAAAGTTGCTCAACACACTTGTGCCAAGCATACTTGAAGTTCAGTTCCAGAAATTCCTGCTTGACACACACGCTTCTGAACATGGTGCCCGTATGACTGCCATGGACAAGGCCACCACCAATGCAGATGACATGTTGTCTGCCCTCAAGATCAGCTACAACAATGCCCGCCAGGAGGCGATCACTAAGGAGCTGAGTGAGATTGTGGGTGGTGCTGCGGCACTTGGAGGGTAAAACTGCCCCCAAGCCCCCTACAGACTCTTACCCCCAAGCCCCCTACAGACGCTTACCCCTAGCCCCCAAAGGGGGTAATGAATAAGCAAAATCTGAAATTGGCCTGTTCTACATTTCCGCAGGAAATTCAAACGCCGTTGGATGGAGTTCTCTCCGCCAACAGTGTGATTCCTATTTGAATTCACTATTGGAATTCTCCATTTGTATTCCAGTGGTTGGCGGAGAGAACTCCATCCAACGGCCAGTGGCCCATGTGGGCCAGGCAGATCGAGCCACTTTGACAGGATATAGAGGCAGAACGAACGAATATTCATCGTGCTTCATCGATAACTCTCCAGTATTGGTTAAAAATTCCGCAATTTTAACCAAATGAAAGCCATCACTACAAGGATCTGTTTCCTTCTCCTCTCTTTTCTACTGATGCTCACGGCATGTCGAAAGGAAGAAGTGTCTCCGACGCTGGCACGGCACGAGAAGAAATATCCTGATATGCAAAAGAAATATGTGTATCAGAGCGTCATCCGCCTCGCCAATATCAAGAGGGATCCTGATTTTGAAAAGCTCATCAAGGACGTGCGCAAGGTGGTCCTGTACCTTGGACCCTCTGGGGACAGTACCTACCAGATCAAAGAACTGAGTACAGGCATGCGCACAGATGGCTATGAAGAGCTCGTCAATGTGCGCACAGCAGATGCGCAGCGCATCAGC
Organism: Candidatus Opimibacter iunctus; assembly: GCA_016716665.1. Taxonomy (GTDB): domain Bacteria; phylum Bacteroidota; class Bacteroidia; order Chitinophagales; family Saprospiraceae; genus Opimibacter; species Opimibacter iunctus. The sequence goes on from JADJVH010000002.1 coordinate 235,727, forward strand.
CTCTGGGTCAAGGATGGGGATGCCAAATCACACTATATCGCACTGGTCGATGCTGAGCAGGATGTCATCCTCGAGATCGACGGACAGCTCGACCTCAAATATCTCTCTGCCATCAATGTCGCAGACCAGGGTTCATTGATGGATTTACTAAAAGGCGGATTCTGATGAGCGAGATCATACTACATACAGAGCAGTTGACCAAGCGATTTTCGAGGCGGATCCTCGCTGTCGATGGCATGGACCTGGAGGTGCCCAAAGGGCAGGTCTTTGGCTTGCTGGGACCAAACGGAAGTGGCAAGACGACAACGCTGGGGATGATCCTTGGTGTGGTCTCCAAGACCAAAGGAAGTTATAGTTGGTTTGGACAGGGAGAGGACTACCGGCTACGCAAGAAGATCGGGGCCATCCTGGAGCAACCTAATTTCTATCCTTTCCTGAGTGCGCGGCAAAACATCATGGTCCACAGCCAAATAAAGGATATCCGCAAACCGGATACAGATGGCCTGCTCAAGTTGGTCGGATTGTATGAGCGTGCAGACGATCCTTTCAAGACGTATTCGCTTGGCATGAAGCAACGACTTGCTATTGCTTCTGCCATGCTCGCTGATCCGGAGGTTTTGATCTTTGACGAACCAACAAATGGATTAGATCCACAGGGTATCGCAGAGATCCGTAAGCTGATCCTCGACATCCGTGACATGGATAAGACGATCATCCTGGCCAGTCACCTGCTCGATGAAGTACAGAAAGTGTGTTCGCATTTTGCCGTCTTGCGCAAGGGAAAGAAAATCTATTCCGGCAGCGTAGCGGATGCACTAAAGGATACCAATACCGTTTCTGTCGCATCAGATAATACAGTGCTGTTGGTACAGACCGTCTCCTCCTGTCCAGGTATCGTTTCGGTGGAGCGTGTTGGTGATTTGCTAAAGATGCAGATCGCTGATGACTGGTCGGTAGCGGATATCAATAAATACCTCGTCGAACACCATGTACCTGTCAATTACCTCCAGCAGAAGAACACAAGCCTGGAAGAAAAATTCCTGGAGATTCTCAAGGAAAATGAAAATATGGTTTCACCTGCACAATCCCGGGTATCATGATAAACATCCGTAAAATCACCATGCTTGAATATTATAAGTTCAGGCATTACAGGCCATTCCTGGTCATCCTGGGACTGTATGTTTTTTGTTTTATCCTCTCTGGCTTCTCCATCAAGAGCTTGCTGGATTGGTTCCTGGAAAAACAAAAGGATGATGCCTTCCTCAAGCACTTCGTGGAGACAGGGTTACCCTTATTTGACTTTGTGGATATCTGGCAGAACCTTGCCTGGCTCGCCACGGCTTTCAAGTGGATACCTGCGTTTGTGGTCATCATTTCAGTGACACTGGAGTATTCACAAAAGACGATCAAGCAGAATATCATCGATGGACTTTCCAAGAAGGAATTCCTTGCGTCTAAAGTGGCGCTGATCATGATAATCAGTCTTGGTTCTGCATTGCTTTTGCTGCTACTCGGTTTATTTCTTGGTTTACTCTATTCTCCGATCAAGGGGCTTCCCTATATCCTGGAGCATATTGAGTTTGTCGCCGCATATGGCCTGGAGGTATTCGTATTCCTTTGTATGGCCTTATTCTTTGCCTTCTGGATCCAGAAGAGTGGGGTGACGATTATTCTTTTCCTTTTATATACGGCATGTATCGAGCCGATCACTACAGCGATCCTTCATTATGATTGCAAATGGGAGGTGTGGTACTTCCCTGTGGAAGCGATCAACCTGATCATCCGTGTTCCGTTTCAGAAATATGCGCTGTCCTTTGTGCATGATACCATCGAGTATCGGGATGTGTTAGTGGCATTGGGATGGGCAGGCGTGTTTATTGGGCTGTCGTATCTGATCTTGAAGAGAAGAGACTTTTAAAGTGAAGAGTGAAGAGTGAAAAATGAAGAGTGATAAGCAAAAAAAAACTCCGGTGGGTAACCACCGGAGTTTTTTTTATCAAAATGAATTATCCTGGAAGGATATTACATTTTGTCAAACTTGATTGTCTTTACAGCCTTAGCTTCTGTCATACGGAGGAAGTAAGTACCTGTTGCGAAATCAGCCACATTGATGGTCAGTTGATTTTGACCTTGGATCAGGGACTGCTTGCCTAAGGTAGATACGATACGACCGGTAACATCCATTACTGCGATATCGATTGTAGTGTTGCTCTCAGAAGTGAGGTCAACATATACTTCTGTAGATGCAGGGTTAGGATATAACCTTGTACCAGAGATAGTCTTGATATCTTCTACTGCTGTCTCCAATGTGAAATTGAAAGGAATAGAGATACCTGAACCATAGCTGATATTGTCATAGATGACACCGCCATCGAGTGCGATAGAGATAGCGCCCATAGCGATACTGTTCTGGCCGTTTTCGGTAGTACAGCTGTGTGATGTTGGATTGACGGAGCCATTGAGGATACCATCGCCAAAACCATCAGCGATATTGATCTGGTAGCAACCATCTGTGGTGTGTGCAAACTCCTGTGTGTATGTCTCATCGCAGGAAAGGCCGCCTAAATCAGCGCTGGATGCGATTTCATTACCATCCGGGTCAGTTACTGTCCAGGAAATTTCTTCTGGCCAGAAGTCTGTATGGATGGTAAACGTAGCGGTCTGCTTAGCTTCTGGCTGAATCACTGACCATGCATAGGTATTATCATAAGGAGCCTCGTCTGTACCATTGTTAGGTGTAGATACAACGAGTGCCAAATCTGAAGAAGCATCAAGGGTCAAGCCGGAAAGGGATACGTTAGCAGACTTGAATTCAAGTAAGCTACCGGTCCAGTCCTTGGTACGTACTACCTGGCCGTCAACGAGAAGTTCAACGTGAGCAGACGTAAGGGTGTCAGTACCCATGTTCTTGATCTTGGCGACGAATGAGCCTTGCTGATACTCACCACAGAAATACTTGGTGGTGTATGTAGCCGATACAGATGCATCATCTGCACCTCTGAACGCTGCATCATATACATAGTCAAAGGTAGGATCGAATACATTGTTGAAAAAGTAATCGTTACCTAACAGCATCTGGCCGCTTGGACGGATGATATACATCGTAGGCCAGTAGGTCAGGTTGAACTTTGTAGGAACAGTATTGTCCTCAACGATAAAATAAGGAACATCAGTCACCCAGTCACCTTGTGTATTGGTGCCTGTGCCCAATAAATCCTCATGTGAGGTAGAAGCATCTCCTTCGATAGAGAATACAACCAATTCATTTGTGCCTTCAGGGCCATACGCTTCCCAAAGGTTTTTGAGTACGTGGTTGGTATGCAGGAAATAGCATGGTCCGCACCAGGTAGCGAAAATATCGATGAGGACGACCTTGCCACTATCCAGATAATCCTGGAGGACATGGACATTCCCATTGATATCGGTAAGTGTCAATCCCGCAGGGATCTTGCTGCCATCAGGCAACTGAGCTTTGACACCAAAGCTGAAGAGGAGAGAAAATAAAAGGAACGAGTACAACTTCTTCATGTTAGAAATCTTTGATTGTGTTGAAAGTGTAAAGAGATGTGTAAAAATATGCAATTCAGAGGAACAGGACACCATTTTTCGGATTAATTGCCAAAATGTTGGACAAAGGACAAAAACCTATATACCGGCATATCTTTTCAGAAGGAAATTTTGCCCATCCATCGCTTTTTGCAAATTATTAACCGTTTGCAAAACGGCAAAAGTCATGCATGTTGCTCAAATTTAAACACATGATATACAGATGATTATATATTTAAAAATTACGGACCATCGGGGTGTGCTGCAATTATAGTTTGTATAATGTTAAAATTCAGGATTTTATAGTTTAGTATAATATATAATGTATAAATTTGCATTTTACAGATCATCCTTTTGTCGTCAAACAGACAGGCAGGGGGAGTTGATCTGAAATTAAATTAGTTGTATATTTACCCATCAGGATTTAATTCAATACACATGAAAAGACTATTACTCTGTTTTTTCCTCTTTCAAATCGTTGCCTCCACTACATGGGGACAACTGACGATACACCCGAGCACCTTTGTGCTCACGGGCAATCCATCCGAAAATGATGTCACCATCCATATCGAAGTCACCAACAATCAATCATTTGATGCATATGTGCTTTGGTCAAGGGTGGTAGAATCTGCTCCTTCCAGCTGGCTTACCTGGATATGTGACAAGAACCTTTGTTACCTGCCTACCGCTAATGCCTGTTCACCAAGTAAGCCAAATATCCTGGCCCCAGGTGAAAAAATGGACCTCCAGATCCACGTTAATCCTGCTGCTGTTGAAGGAAGCACTCCTTACAACATCACCTTTATGGACTATGAAGACCCAACGATCATCCTCGGTACTGTGACTGGTGAAGTGATCATCAGCAACACCGTAAGCACAAAGAACAATCCTTCACAGAGCAATCTGTCCGTCTATCCTAATCCTACATCTGATTATTTCCAGGTGTCTGAAACCCCCGGACTCAGGTACATTGAGTTATTCAATATCGTAGGAAACAAAGTACGTTCCTTTGATGCTATTCCTCAAAAGCAATACAATGTTGCAGACCTCACGGATGGTATCTACCTCGTCAGGATGCTGACCTCCACCGGCAAGATCATCAAGACGATCAGGCTGAGCAAGAGATAATAGAGACAGACTCGATAAATAAAAAATGCCCTTCCAACGAAGGGCATTTTTTATTTGCAACCAGCACGGCCCCACTTTTGTTTTGATTTCCGTACATGTCACATTTCCTTCATGGGGGTTGTACTTTTATCATCGTTTATTCAACAACTGCTTTATGACACATCCGCTTTCCCTATACCGCATGGGCCATTTCAATGCCGCCCATCAGCTAGCCATCTCTACATGGTCAATGGAAAAGAACCTGGAGACCTTTGGGAAGTGTGCCAATCCTAATTTTCACGGGCACAACTACGAGGTGGAGGTGCGCGTCACCGGGCATGTCGATCCGGAGACCGGTATACTCATCAATCTCAAGGATCTCAAGGCGATCATCGAGCGCGAAGTAGAAGATCGGTTTGATCACAAGAACTTAAACCTCGATTGCCCTGAATTCAAGCACAAGGTGCCAACTGTTGAAAATATCTGTGTAGTCATCTACGATATCCTTCGGCCCTTTATACCTGCCGAGCTTGATCTGGGGATCAAGCTATACGAGACGCCGAGAAATTATGCGGAGTATCCTGCCAGGATAATTTAAATAGAAAATGGGGTCCATGCGGACCCCATTTTCTATTATAAGGATGATTACTCACGCAACTTCGCGAGCAATCTCAGTATTTCGATATAGAGCCACACCAGCGTGATCATCAGGGCCATGGCAGAAAACCATTCCATGTGTTTTGGTGCGCCATATTGCTCGCCCTTGACGATCATATCAAAGTCCAGCAAGAGATTGAGTGAAGCGATGCCGATGACACCCAGTGAAAAGATGATGCCGATCGTACCGCCCTGGTGGATATATGGAATGTTGATACCGAAGAAACTCAATCCGAAACTGATCAGGTAGAGTAGTGCGATAGCGCCTGTGGCCATAACCACTCCGGTGCGGAACTGCTGTGTCACGGGGATGATCCCGGTCTTGTGGATGAACAGCATGATAAACAATACCAGTAGTGTAAGCGAGATGGCCTGGATGACTATGCCTCCGCCAAAGCCTGCGTAGATACCGGAAATGCCGCCGACAAATAATCCTTCCATCGCTGCATACGCAGGTGCGATGTAAGCGGAATATTCCTTCTTAAATACATTGATCAGTACCAGGATCAATCCGACGATCGCGCCACCAATCATCAGCAGCATACTTTGTGCCTGGAAGTTGTAGATCGCGGTGACCATCAATATCCCAAACAACAACAAGGTCTTGTTGATCGCACCTTGAATGGTCATCGTCCCTTCCTGTTGGATGGAGATGCTGGAGGCTGACTCTGTGGTCAGGCTGTTTTTAAGGAGCGGATTTCCCCCGCCGGCAAATTTTTTAAACATGTGATTTCAGTTTTTGGTGATTGTATAAATGTGAAAATAGGGATAAAAGTTTCAATTCTATGATCCCAGGTCTAGTTTAAAAGGGTGTTATCGTTACACAAGGACATGAGGCAACCAACCTTTTAGCTATGGTCAGAATAGTTTGTAGCATGTTTTTTTGGTGCAAGCAATTTCAATGCCCCGTAGGGGCTAAAGGTCGGTAGCAAGGAAATGTGAAAAGGCAACACTTGCCCCGTAGGGGCAAAAGAGAGTTCAGATTATTCTGGCAGCTTAAAAATGTATCTGTCATCATATTCAATACCAAATTCATGGAGGAGTTCCTGATATTCGTCAAGGAAAGTTTTTTTCTTATGATGTTGCTCTTGATTTTCAATATAATTCGCCACCACATTGACCATTGACCTGGTATATGAAAATGCACCATACCCATCTTGCCAACGGAATGATCTCCTGGTAAGTTTATTGAGATTAATCCATTCAGATGATTCACCTTTTACAATTCCAATCAGATTTGCCAGGGATTGATGTGGCCTGAATCCAATCAGAAAGTGAATGTGGTCTGGCATGCTGTTTATCGAAAGTAATTTATGGTTGTGATTCTGGATGATTCCTGTCATGTATTGATGCAGCCGGTGTTTCCATTCAGTGTGGATAAGTGCTTCTCTGTACTTAACAGCGGTAACTATCTGGATGTGTATTTGGGTAAAGGTATTCGCCATAATATTAAGGGATATGGGTTAAGCATTTGGTTCCTATGTAAGTGTCTTAAGGAAGGTCAAATGTTACTACCAGGAGAGAGATTTTACAAATCAGTTTTGCCCCTACGGGGCAAGATGGGGCGGGGGCATTCTGCTGCTACCGACCTGTAGCCCCTACGGGGCATTATTTTATAGGTTGGATACCTATCGAAAGATAAGAGTGGTATTATTCAAAAGACTTAATGATGGTCAGATGTTGCTGTCAGGTGAGAGATTTTACAAATCAGTTTTGCCCCTACGGGGCAAGATGGGGCGGGGGCATTCTGCTGCTACCGACCTGTAGCCCCTACGGGGCATTATTTACCAGTAGAAGTAGTATCACGGCCCCATAGGGGATACAGGTCTGTAGCAAGGAATTGAGAAAAAGCAAAACTTGCCCTGTAGGGGCAAAACATGAATAGTTGGATCAGGCAGCTCTACTTTTTATATTTCGCGATGGCATCGCGGATTTTCTGGACACGGTTTTCCGGACTCGGATGGGTACTCATAAATTCGGGCTGGCGTTGGCCGCCGCTGGCATCTTCGAGGATCTTCATGACCTCAATGAGTGCTTCCGGATTATAATTAGCCTGGACCATAAACCGTACACCAAGATCATCTGAGGCCAACTCCTGGTCCCTGCCATAAGACATATTGACGAGACCGGCAATCATCTGCGCGGCCTGGGCTGTATTGTAATCACCTGATGCAACAACTGCTGCACCAGTCAACCCTTGTGTGAGTTCTTCCTTGGCAATGCGCTCTGCACCATGCCTGGCGACTACGTGCCCAATCTCATGCCCAAAAATGCCTGCAAGCTGGTCTTCGCTGTCCAGCTTATTAAACAATGCCTGTGTAATGAATACCTGTCCTCCCGGCAAGGCAAAGGCATTGATCACCTGCGGATCATTTAAGAGATGGAAGTCATATTGATATGGGGTCTGGCGTGCATCACTATTCTGCACGATCCGCTGTCCTACTTCCTTGACAAATTTTTGTGCATCGGCATCAGGATGCAGGCCACCATACTGCTCGATCATGGCAGGATAGCTATTCAACCCAAGTGCGATCTCTTGCTCAGGAGTGATGCTTACATGCTGGGTCTCTCCGGTGACTTCATTAAACTGAGAGTTGGAGTAGTATTTACAGATCGTAAAGCCTGCAATGACAAGGGCGAGGAGTATACCTCCGCCTATGTTCCGGCGCCGGGGAGAGACGGGCTGGCCGTAGGATTGATTTCTGCTGTAGAGTGCCATAGTGGATATGATAACGGATTATTGTTGGGTTGAGTTCTCGGTTAGGGCCTGAGGACTTGTCTATCAAATATAAAAATAGTCCTATTAACTGCATTGAAAAGCTAACCTCACGAAAAATGGAGGCCATGGCAGGCACTTGCTAAACCTAGCGGTAAGCATATGTGCAAGGCCCGCAAGGGCCGCTGGCCGTGGCAGGAGCGTCGCGGTGAGCGGAGCCGAACTGTTTGCTCCTGCCACTTTGAGATACCGCTTCATGCTATCGACAGAGAGCATACGCCGCTGGATGGAGTTCTCTCCGCCAGCTGGGTAATTCCAATTGGGAATTCATGATTGGAGTTCATATGGTTGGCGGAGAGAACAATTCGACTACGCTCATCGCACCGCTCCATCCAACGGCCGGGGGCCGACTAGTAACCGGTATCTTAGGTAGGAATTAGAATTCCGAGGTAAAGTGGAACCGGACATCCGGGAAATTTTCCTGGGTCATCCGCAGCACCCATGCCGATTCGGCAAGGAAGACAGGCTTTTCATCCTTGTCGCGGGCGATGTCTTTCTTCTTGCGGGTGATAAAGGTCTGGAGTGTGACAGGATTGTCTGTATCAATCCAACATGCCTTGTGGATGCTAAGGGGTTCGTAATCGCACTTGGCACCGTACTCGTGTTCGAGTCGGTACTGGATGACATCAAACTGCAGGGCACCTACTGTGCCGATGATTTTATCGCCGTTGAGTTCCTTGACAAACATCTGAGCAACGCCCTCGTCCATCAACTGGTCGAGGCCTTTGTTGAGTTGCTTGGTTTTCATCGGGTCTTTGTTGATCACGCGACGAAACATCTCAGGAGAGAAACGGGGTATGCCTTTGAAGTGCAATTTTTCACCTTGCGTGAGTGCGTCACCGATGTTGAAGTTGCCTGAGTCATACAGACCGACGATATCTCCGGGCCATGCTTCATCGATGACTTCTTTGCGCGAAGCCATGAAGGAAGTAGGGTTGGAAAACTTCATTTGACGTTCCTGGCGAACGTGGTAATAATTTGTGTTGCGCCCAAATTTACCAGAACATATCCTGAGGAATGCGATCCTGTCTCTGTGACGAGGATCGATATTAGCATGGATCTTAAACACAAATCCTGTGAAGGTCTCTTCTTCAGGTCGTACGATGCGCTCTTCTGTCTCGCGCTCAAGTGGTGCTGGTGCGATGTCAATAAAGCAATCCAGCAATTCCTTCACACCAAAGTTATTGACCGCGCTGCCAAAAAACACAGGACTCACCTGGCCTGCCAGATATTTTTCGCGATCGAATTTTGGATACACATGCGTCACCGTTTCGAGTTCGATGCGCAATTCATCTGCTGCCCTTCTACCAACGTGATGATCCAGCAGTGGATCTTCGACATCCTTGATCTCGATGATTTCTTCCTCCTCTTGCTTGCCGTGAGGGCGGAAGAGGACCAGTTTCTTTTCGTAGATATTGTAGACGCCTTTGAATTGTTGTCCCATACCGATGGGCCAGCTCAGCGGAGTGACGTGCAGGCCTAATTTCTTTTCTATTTCATCGAGCAGGTCGACTGCGTCTTTTCCTTCCCTGTCCAGCTTGTTGATAAATACGATGATCGGGGTGTGGCGCATGCGGCATACCTCTACGAGTTTTTCGGTCTGTGTTTCCACACCTTTAGCTACGTCGATGACTACGATGACACTATCCACTGCGGTGAGCGTCCTGAAGGTGTCTTCCGCAAAATCTTTGTGGCCCGGGGTATCGAGGATATTGACCTGGTGATCGCGGTAGGGGAAGGCCATGACGGAGGTGGCTACGGAGATACCTCTCTGGCGCTCGATTTCCATAAAGTCGGACGTCGCGTGTTTCTTGATCTTATTGGACTTGACGGCCCCTGCCTCCTGGATGGCGCCTCCGAAGAGGAGAAGCTTCTCTGTAAGGGTGGTCTTACCAGCATCCGGGTGGGATACGATGCCAAAGGTCTTTCGTTTCTGGATCTCTTCTGTCGCGCTCATGGGTTATTTCAATGGAGGGGCAAAGGTAGCAGTTTTCGACTGACAGCTCCGCTGTCGCGAAATAGGGCATAGGGCATAGGGCAGAGAGCATAGGGCAAGGAACAGGGAGCAATGGAGCAAGGGGCTGAGTGAGCAGTGAGCAGTTAATCGATGTCTGTGTAACTGTGAGTCATTGTTGAGCGGAGTCGAAACAATGACTCACAGTTCTATATTACGATCTCCCGGTCGTTGAGCGGAGTCGAAACGAACGGATTTTGGTCAGACGAAGTCTTTATGATTGTATGGAGCCTCTACCTTTTCGGGTTGGCGGGTCTTGAAATCAAATGAGAAGCCTGAAGTCCTGGTATCGTCCTGGTCTGTTGGGGGCTGGTGGTGATGACGCTTCTTGTCTTTCTTGCCAAAGGTATCCTGGAGCTTGTCGCCGAGCTCTTCGAGTTCTTCCTTGACCATCTTGGCGATGTTGTTGACATTGGTGGGTTCACCCATCATCTCGAGTCTTTCGGAGACGGTCTTGGCGGCAGGGACGATAGCCCAGATCACCACGTAGATGAGGAAACTGGCGCCACCGGCGAGGGTCAGGAGTGCAAACAGAACTCTCAACCATACAGGATCCTGGATACCGAAGTAGGAAGAAAGTCCGGAGCACACGCCACCGATGACCTTATCATCCGGATCGCGGTACAAGCGCTTGCCGGTCTTGATCTGGAAAGGAGTGGAGGTTGATTTCTTTTCGCCGGTCTTGGCTTCTGAAAAGTCGATATCCTTCAGTTCTTCAGGTGTACCGAGTACACTGATGGCTTCGAGGATATCTACTTTGTTGACAATGCCTCTGGTGCCCTTGTTGCGGTTGACCAGCTCGCCCATGCGGGACTCGATGTCCTGCATGATTTCGGCTGCTCCATCGGCGCCACCAAAATGGCGGGTGAGGGTATTGAGATAGTTGTTGGCTGTTTCAAAAGCGTCCTCGTCAATGGTAAAGGCATAGCCACCGAGGTTGATATTGATCGTCTTGTTCATTTTATGCTTGTGGTTTTTGTGCTGTGAGAGAGACTGCTTCATTGATTTCCGTCCAGGAGTCTTTCAGACCTTTCAGGAAGGTACGGCCTTCGTCCGTGATCTTAAAATATTTGCGGGGTGGGCCGTAGTTGGATTCCATCCAGTAATATTCCAGGAAGCCTGCGTTTTTCAGGCGGGTCAGGAGGGGGTAAAGGGTTCCTTCCACGACCACGAGTTGAGACAGCCGGAGGCGGTCGATGATATCCGAGGTGTACATGGCTTCGGACGACAGCAGGGAGAGAATGCACATTTCGAGCACTCCCTTGCGCATCTGGGCTTTCATGTTGTCGAGTTTCATGCCTCAAATATACGTTGGTATTTTAGTACTATGCAATACAAAGTACACTAATTAAGCATGGTACCTGATGAAAATGGGTGAATTGTCGACAAACTCACAAATCTGGTAAGGTTTACCCCTTTAGGCGCAACCCAAAAAGGTGGCGGCCGTTGCAGGAGTTTGCTCCTGCAACTACAGGAATTCCCAATCAGATTCCTATGGGTATTCCCAATTGAAACCTCATTATTCAAGGAGCAAACCACAAATCCTAAAGGAAATAAACTATTTATCCCGCTCAGGGTATTAAGAGAATTCAGTTGGTACCAAGCCTATCGTGAATTACGTTCTTGATGAAGTGGATTATTTAGTTAGCTGTAAAACTATTTTGCATAGTCAAGCATAACATTACTATACTATCTTGTAGACAATGAAAAGTGTATTTCAAGATTCCTTTAAATCAAAAATGAGGGCAAGCATAAAAATATTCTTCCTTTTGATATCCCCTTTTGCCTTATTCGGGTGCGAGAAGGATGATATTAAAAAAAAGAAAAGCTGAAGCATTGCCTTCATTTGAAGATAAATGGACCTTCAATGATGCATCTTTTACTTACGATAAAAATGATGAGCTGAGTATACGTTTCAATTACTATGTAAAGGATTCTGATATCACTCTAAAGGTTTTATTTCGCAGCATCCCTGATGAAGAGGGCGTTAGAGAATTAACTTATCAACAAAGTGGCAGTGGTATAGCTAAAGGCATGTCTACTGCCTTCCTAAACGTATTAGTAGGGGAAGATGCCCTTGGCGAATCGTATATAATTGATACCACTTCTGCTTTGAAAAGTACTATAACAATAGATTGCATTAGTAACAGTAAAATATCAGGGGAATTTCAGGTTAGTTATGCCCTTTCTGACCCCAATTTTCCAAAGTTTGCCACATGGATACCTGATCAATTCTCCTTAACAGAGGGGAAGTTTGATGCCAGAGATTAATGGCTTTCTTGATCAATTCTATTTTTTTCAATGTCATTCCTCTCTGGGGCACTCTATCCAATGGCCAGAGACCGATTATTGCTTTTTTCCTTGGCCGGACTTACAGCTCTGATACTATAATTGACATATTATTAAGGAGTTAGACATGCCCAGATGACCCATAATGGGCCTAACTTTGCAGGCTAATGAAAAATATCAATATCCGGTGGGTGATCCTCCTCGGCGCCGTGACCATCCTCAGCATCATCGCCATGCAGACCTATCTGCTGACGCAGCGCTGGAATCATGAGTCCAAGTCCTTTGACCAGACCACCAAGATCGCCCTGCTGCGCGTGGCCCATAAGATGGCCGAACTCAATAAGTCGACGCTTCCGACCAAGGATGTGATCAAGCAGATCACGCCCAACTATTTTATCGTCAACTTCAATGACACGATTGATGCCAATATCCTGGAGTATTACCTGCTGGAGGAATTCAGCTCGTTAAACTCTTATACCGACTTTGAATACGGCATCTACAATTGTGCCACAGACGAAATGGTCTATGGCAACCACTGTAACCTGCTTGAATCAGGTACACCAGGACGCCTGGAAGGAAAGCTACCAAAGTATGATGAGTTCCTCTACTACTTCGGCGTCAAATTTCCCTCCCGCCAGGAAGACCTGCAGGCGATCACCAGGAGTTCGTGGCTGATGGCCATGATCGCTTCGATCACCGTTGCCTTCTTTGTATACGCCATCTGGGTCATCCTCAACCAAAGACGCTATTCGGAGATGCAGCGTGATTTTATCAACAACATGACACATGAGTTTAAGACCCCGCTCACGTCTATCCAACTGTCCAGTGATTATCTCACCAAGCAACCGGTGATCCAGGGAGATGAGCGACTCAAGCGATACACAGAGCTCATCCGATCAATACCAACGCCTCAATACCCAGGTAGAGAAGCTACTCAATGTAGCGCGACTGGAGTCTGACGAGTTTAAACTGAAGCGTGAAAAAATCAATGTGCATCAGTTGCTCGATGAGGTGCTGGAGACCAAGGGCGCGGAGGCAGGCATCGAAGGAAGAGTGTTTAACAGGCATTATGAAGCCGGAATAGCTGACATCGAAGGAGACAGGACCCACCTCGGCAGTGTGGTCAGCAACCTGATTGACAATGCGGTCAAGTATTCGAATCCCGATCAGCCTATCGACATCTGGACCTCCAATGCAAGTGGAAATATCAACATCCGATTTGTGGACCGGGGCATCGGCATAGCGCCTGCGCATCAAAAACATTTGTTTAAAAAGTTTTATCGTGTACCTTCAGGCAATGTTCACGATATCAAGGGCTTTGGCCTGGGACTGCATTATGTGAAGCGAATATTGCAGATGCACAAGGGCGATATCAGGGTGGACAGTGAACTTGGGAAAGGCAGTACGTTTACAATACATATACCAACTATAGCAAAAGCATGAAAGCAAAAATCCTGTATGTAGAAGATGACGATTCATTGAGCTTCATCACGAAAGACCAACTCGAAATGGAGAACTATGATGTGACGCATAGCGCGAATGGCAAGGATGCCTGGAGTGTCTTTAAGAAGGGAGAGTTTGATCTGTGCCTGTTGGATGTGATGTTGCCTCAACTCGATGGATTTGAGTTAGCTAAAAAGATCAGAGCCGTCAGCAAGCATGTGCCGATCATATTCCTTACCGCCAAGTCAATGGTGGAAGACAAGATGGAAGGCTTCTTACTTGGTGGAGATGATTATGTAACTAAGCCATACAGCTTTGAAGAGCTGAAGATGCGTATCGAAGTATTCCTGCGCAGGCGCAAGATCATCGAAAACGCCCCCAAGGAAGCCATCATCATCGGCAAGTACAACTTTGACTATGCCAACCTTGATCTCTCTATCAATGGTTCCTCAAAGGGACTTACACAACGTGAAGCGGACATCCTGTACTATCTCGCCACACGGCCCAACCAGGTCATTCGCAGGTCGGACATTCTTGAAGATATCTGGGGCAAGGATGATTATTTCTACGGCCGCAGCCTTGACGTATTCATCAGCCGTCTGAGGAAATATCTCAACGAAGACCCGGAGATTACGATTGAGAATGTGCACAGTGTTGGATTTAAGCTCAACTTCCCAGCGTAAGCAAGGAGCAAGGAGCAAGGAGCAAGGGGACTGTCTGGAGACAGATTTTACTATGATACTATAAAAAAGAAAGCCCCGTGTGGAAACACGGGGCTTTCTTTTTTATAGTATCCCGTTTTATTCTTCTACGCCGGAGACGAGGAGAGACACTTCATTGCGGAGCACTTCGATAAAGCCCTGCTCGATCTTGATGGCGCGTTTTTCACCTTTGGCAAGTTGAAAGCGCACTTCACCCTGACCGAGGGCGGCGACGATCGGTGCGTGGCCATTGAGCACCTCAAAGCGGCCGCCGATGGCGGGGACGTTGACAGAGGTGACTTTGCCCTGGAAGAGTTCTTTATCCGGCGTGAGGATGACGAGGTTCATTGATTCGTGGTTGTGGATTAGTTACCGGACTCAGCCAACATTTTATTTCCTTCTTCGATCACTTCGTCGATAGAGCCCTTTCAGGTTGAAAGCAGCCTCTGGATACTGATCTGCTTCGCCGTTGAGGATCATCTTAAATCCGCGGATGGTTTCTTCGATCGGCACCAGGGCACCTGGCTTACCTGTAAACTGCTCAGCTACGTGGAATGGCTGTGACAAGAAGCGCTGTACGCGACGAGCGCGGTGTACGACGATCTTATCTTCTTCGGAAAGTTCTTCGAGACCGAGGATCGCGATGATGTCCTGGAGCTCGTTGTAACGCTGGAGGATATTCTTAACAGCCATCGCAGTGGTGTAATGATCATCACCGATGACCAGCGGATCGAGGATCCGTGAGGTACTATCGAGTGGATCCACCGCTGGGTAGATACCGAGCGCTGCAATCTTACGGCTCAATACCGTGGTGGCATCAAGGTGCGCGAAGGTTGTAGCAGGCGCAGGGTCAGTCAAGTCATCCGCAGGTACGTAAACGGCCTGTACAGATGTGATAGATCCTCTCTTTGTAGAAGTGATACGCTCTTGCATGATACCCATCTCTGTAGCCAGTGTAGGCTGGTAACCTACCGCTGATGGCATACGACCGAGAAGAGCTGATACTTCAGATCCGGCCTGGGTAAAACGGAAGATATTGTCGATAAAGAAGAGGATATCGCGGCCACCTGCAGGATCGCTGAGGTCACCGTCACGATAATATTCAGCTACTGTAAGACCTGACAGCGCCACACGTGCACGTGAGCCTGGAGGTTCGTTCATCTGACCGAATACGAGGGTAGCCTGTGATTTTGCAAGTTCGGTTTTATCAACTACTGAAAGGTCCCAGCCGCCTTCTTCCATGCTGTGCTTGAACTTCTCGCCGTACTTGATAACGCCTGATTCGATCATTTCACGGAGGAGGTCATTTCCTTCACGGGTACGCTCACCTACACCTGCGAATACGGAGATACCTGCGTATCCCTTGGCGATATTGTTGATGAGCTCCATGATCAATACGGTCTTGCCTACACCGGCTCCACCGAAAAGACCGATTTTACCACCTTTTGAGTATGGCTCGATAAGGTCAATTACTTTGATACCTGTATAGAGGATGTCTTTACTTGTAGACAGTTCTTCGTAGGTAGGTGGCTTGCGGTGGATAGGGTAGGAGCGGTCGTCCTTGATGACCGGGCCGATACCGTCGATGGCTTCACCTACGACGTTAAAGAGGCGGCCTTTGATCTGCTCGCCTACCGGCATCGTGATGTTTTTGCCTGTATCCACTACATCCATTCCTCTCATGAGGCCGTCTGTACTGTCCATGGCTACGGCGCGGATGCTGTCTTCGCCGAGGTGCTGTTGAACTTCAAGAATGATTTTTTCACCTGATGGACGGGTGATCTCAAGCGCGTTGAGAATATCCGGAATCTTGCTGTTTGCACCTGCAAAACTTACGTCCACTACCGGGCCGATGATTTGTTTGATTGTACCGACGTTCATAATAGATTGATATACTTGTAGTTATGGTCAGAAAGAGGGTTAAATTGTGGCGCAAAGATAGAAATATAAACCCAAGAAAACCATGCCTCTGCCCAAGATTTTCTATATTATTCTTCTTCTGTAGCCTGAGTTTCTTCCACCAGATGTGGTTCGATCCAGAAGTTGTTGATCCCTTCGCCAGAGAGGATGCGGACGACCTGGTTGTTGATCATCTCGAGGAGGGCGAGGAAGGTGACGATGGCGTGGATGCGGCTTTGAACGGTAGCGAATACATCCATAAAATCCAGCCTGGGCTTGTAGACCAGCTTGCTGACAATATTGGCTTGCTCTTCCTGGATGGTAAAGGTGTACTGGACGATGGTGTGGACCGGATTCTTCTTGGCCTCATCAAAGCGGTCCATAACCCGCTTGAAGGCCTGTAATAATTTGTAGAGGGTGAGGCTCTCGAGTTCGGCATCGGCAAGGGCTTCTTCCGCCAGGGCAGCCAGTTCGACCTGGACATTTCCACGTGGGAAGGACATGGAGCGTGATTCTTCCTTGCGGCGGAGTTCCTCTGTGACTTCCTTGTACGACTTGTATTCGAGAAGGCGCTGGATCAGTTCTTCGCGCGGATCGATTTCCTTGCCTTGCTCATCCAGTTCCTTGCGGGGGATCAGCATCTTGGCCTTGATGCGCATGAGGGTGGCGGCGACCAGGATAAATTCGGACGCCATATCGATATTGAGGTGCTCCATGGTATGGACATACCCCAGGAAATCATCCGCGATCTTAGCGATCGGAATATCATATATATCGAGCTCATCCCGCTCGATAAAGAACAGGAGCAGGTCGAAGGGACCCTCGAAAGCTTCAATCCGGATCGTATATGTCAGTTCCACCCGTTACTTTTAGGACGGCAAAGATATCATTATGGTCAGATTCAAAGGCAAGCTCTATCTATTACCTACCCCGATCGACGAGCACGGGCTCGAAAGTATCCCGGCAGAGGCTATCCGCATCATGCATTCCCTGGAGCATTTTATCGTCGAAAGGGCCAGAACCTCAAGGAGATACATCAGCTCCACCAAGCCTCCGAGGAAGATTGAGACACTCTTGATCGAGGAGATGCCGGAGGATGTCACCAATATGAAACTGATGGAATCCCAGATGCAACCTTTGCTGGATGGCAAGGATATGGGGATACTTTCGGAGGCAGGTGTGCCGGCTATTGCGGACCCTGGAAGCAAATATGTGGCGATTGCGCATCGGCTTGGGATCAGGGTGGTGCCCATAACGGGTCCGTCGAGCATCATGATGGCCTTGATGGCCTCGGGGCTGGAGGGGCAGCGCTTTACCTTCCATGGCTACCTCAGTGCCAAGAAAGAAGACCTGGCCAATGAGATCCAGAATATCGAACGGAGGGCTGATAAAGACAATGCGACGCAAATCTGGATAGAGACGCCCTACCGAAATAGGCAGATCATGGAAGCGGCGGAGAAATATCTGGATCCGAAAAGGATGTTTTGCATCGCGGCAGGGATAGGAAGCAAGGATGGGTTTGTGATCACGCGGCAAGTGAATGCGTGGAGGAGGAGTGGGTGGCCGGAGATTCACAAGGTGCCAACAGTTTTTTTGATTAGATAGTGACCTTTGCTTTTTCAAGAGATGATGCGATGAGGATGATTTTGGCTGAAGAGGCTGAAGAGGCGAAAGAGGCTAAAAGCAGAGGGCATAGAGCAGAGGGCATAGGGCTGTGTGAGAATGGGGAATTGTGAGGTGTGTTACAGCACGTTTTATTGCCCCGCAGGGGCTACAGGTTGGTAAGAGGCAAAGGGCAGAGAGCATAGAGCTGTGTGGGAGTGTGTGTGAGTGTGTGGTGCATTGTTTTACAGAATATTTTTGCCCCGTAGGGGCTACAGGTCGGTAGCAAAGGGCAGAGAGCATAGGGCATAGTGCAGAGTGGGAGTGTGTGAGGGTATGGAGTATTGTTTTACAGAATATTTTTGCCCCGTTGGGGCTATAGGTCGGTAGCAAAGGGCAGAGAGCATAGGGCATAGTGCTGTGTGAGAGTGTGTGAGTGTGTATTGTATTACAGAATATTTTTGCCCCTTAGGGGCTATAGGTCGGTAGCATAGGGCATAGTGCATAGGGCATAGTGCAGAGTGGGAGTGTGTGAGGGTATGGAGTATTGTTTTACAGAATATTTTTGACCCGTAGGGGCTATAGGTTGGTAGCAATAGAGTTTGAAAAATTAATCTTGCCCTGTAGGGGCAAAACTTCTGTCGGGGATGAAAGGCTGTGGGTATTTTGGAATTTTGTTCGTTCATTAGAAGTTGATTTAACTCTAGCGTCAGGAGACGCAAAGCATATTGCATTCAAGTCTGGAGACTTGAACGAGCGGATGGGGGATGATTTGACTCTCGCGTCAGGAGACGCAAAGCATATTGCATTCAAGTCAGGAGACTTGAACGAACAGAGAGATCAACTAAAGAATACGATTTGTTGTTATAACCTGAATAACCAATATCAAAATGAGTGCAACCATAGATAAGGCAATTGATGTGAAGGATCTCGATACAAAGGGATACCTGGATGTGGACATAGATCCGTCTCTGGATCTCGTGGCAGAGATCAAGAAAATGAAGAAAGAGAAGAATGCCGTGATCCTGGCGCATTACTACCAGGAGTCGGAGATACAGGATGTAGCGGATTATATCGGGGATAGCCTGGGGCTGTCGCAGCAGGCGGCGGCTACGGAGGCGGATATCATTGTATTTGCGGGGGTGCATTTTATGGCAGAGACGGCCAAGATCTTGTCTCCAAATAAAAAGGTAGTGCTGCCTGACCTCAAGGCAGGTTGCTCACTTGCTGATTCTTGTCCGGCACCGCTGTTTAAAAAGTTTAAAGACTTGCATCCGGATGCAGTGGTCGTATCGTATATCAACTGCACGGCAGAGTTAAAGACACTGACCGATATCTGCTGTACATCAACCAATGCGGTGCATGTGATCAATAGTATTCCAAAAGACAAGGAGATCATCTTTGCACCTGATCGCAACCTAGGAGCATATCTCGAAAAGAAGACCGGACGTAAGCTGATCCTGTGGAACGGGACCTGCATGGTGCATGAGATTTTTTCACATGAGAAAATCGCGCGCCTGATGGTGCAATATCCTCAGGCTAAATTTATCGCACATCCGGAATGTGAAGCACATCTGCTCAACATTGCAGATTACATCGGTTCAACAAGTGGCTTGCTCAAGTTTACCAAACAGAATCCTGCTACGCAGTTTATCGTCGCGACGGAGCCGGGGATTATTCACCAGATGCAACTGGCGAGTCCTGATAAATTGTTTATTCCCGCTCCGCCTAACAATACCTGTGCATGTAATGAGTGTCCGCACATGAAGCGCAATACGATGGAGAAACTCTTTGTGGCGATGAAATATGAGCAGCCGGAGATTATCCTGCCGGATCATGTGATCAGGGACGGCAGGGCGAGTATTGACAGGATGCTGGAAATCTCAAAGGCTGCAGGCCTGTAGGCAAGGGGCAAGGAGCAGGGAGCAAGGAGATTAATAATATATATAATATATTATTAATTCTTATTTTGTTAATAAACAGCATTTTATACTATTTTTGGCATTTATTTTTGCCATATTAAAATACGATAATTATACGATTTACCTATTGGAAAGCGTTAGACTCTATCTTTGCGGCCCAAATTAGATTATGAAGGGATTCAGTTTACTTGTTTTATTCATTGCATTAAGCTTTGCAGGTTATAGTCAGAAGGGGTATGAGCTGGGCGGCATGATCGGTATCAGCAATTATATCGGGGATATCAATCCCAATTTTTCCCTCAAGACTCCTGGTCTTTCGATTTGTGGGCTTGGGAGGTACAATTTCAACAACAGGATCTCCATACGTGCAGACCTGGCTGCGGGACGGTTGGTAGGAAAGGACAACCTTTCTGAAAACAATTTCCAGCAGGCGCGTAACCTCAGTTTCCGGACCGATTATCTCGATGGGTCCCTGGATTTCGAATTTAACTTCCTCCCCCTCGTCCATGGTAGCCGCGACAAATATTTTACACCGTATGTATTTGCCGGACTTGCCTTCATGTATTACAACCCAAAGGCTAATCTCGATGGAACCTGGTATGCCCTGAGGCCGCTGGTTACTGAAGGACAAGTGAAAGGCGCTGAGTATGCCCAGATCACTGCAGGCCTGACGTATGGGATGGGTGTCAAGGTAGATTTGAGTTATGAGTGGAGTTTAAATGTTGAATTGTCCGTGCGACAAGTGGGTACAGATTACCTCGACGATGTCAGCACCGTTTATCCAAACACGTTTGAGTTAGCTGCCCTGAGAGGTGATATCGCGGTGCAATTGTCTGACAGATCCCTGGAGACTGGCCGTCCGGAGCCCATAGGTGAGCCCGGCCGCCAGCGTGGCGTGAGCAGCGTCAATGATGCCTATTATTCCTTCAGGGTGGGTCTGGTATATTATATCGGCTTATTACAATGCCCGGCCCTGAGCAAGCCAAGACCCTGATCTGATTTCCGCTTCCTGTACTTCGTGCCGGTGACTATCTTTGATTCCTATGGTGATGTCCACCTTGCTCTCTGCGGTATTGTTTGGTGAAGGGTTGGCTACCGGTATGATGCTGACGGTCATGCTAGGCCCTGTGACCATGATCATCCTGCGATATGGCCTGCAAGTCAACCGTCAGGCGGGTGTATGGGCTGCTACCGGAACATGGATCAGTGACCTCGTCTACATAGGACTTACCTTCTGGATGACGACTACTATTGATCAATGGTCACAACAACCTGGCATCCGGTTGAAGGTGTTTCTTGGCGGGGGATTTGCATTGCTGATCATGGGGGCCTTGATGCTCAGGGTAAAGCAGAAGTCCTTTAATGCAGAAGCCGAGGTGCTTCCTTCCAGCTATGTGAAAGCCTTTATGGGTGGCTTTCTGATCAATTAATTGAGTCCCTTTACATTGTTTTTCTGGCTTGGTGCCGCAGTCTTCCTGCACCTGCAGAATGATGATCCGATCTGGTATTATGCAGGCCTGATGCTGGCCTTGGCGGCCGGTGATTTTACTCAAGGCATGGCTTGCCCCAAAGCTGACCTTATGGTTGAAGGATAGTCATGTATATTGGATCCAGATCGTCGCCGGTGTGTTGATTGCCGGTACAGGATTGTATGTGATGATCCTTGGCCTCCTCGAAAGTTGAATTTCTTTAAAAACACGAATACCTAAATACGGTCATTTGAAAAGGAAAATAAAAAACCTGCTGTTTGATTTTGGCAATGTCCTCATCGATATTGACCTGGATGGAGCCTATGCGCGGCTGGAAAGTTTATTCAGAAAGGATTTCAAAAGAGAAGTGGTCGAAAAGGCATACCTGGATTATGAATGCGGCAGGATTTCAACAGATCTCTTTATCAATGCAATGTTGAGCCAGAGTGAGCACAAGGTGCAGGCCCTGGATGTCATCGAGGCATGGAACAGTATGTTGATTGGTATCCCTGAATACCGGTTGGATATGCTCGACAAGCTGAGATTAAATTTTAATGTCTACCTGCTCAGCAATACCAATGCCATGCACATCGAATGGGTACATCGCCATCTGAGCCATGTGCATCATGTAGAGGATTTTGAAAAGCAATATTTTGACCATGCCTATTACTCACATCTCGTTGGCGATCGTAAGCCAAATGCTTCGTTCTTTAAATTTGTGAGTGAAGATTCCTACATGACTCCGGCCCTGACTTTGTTTATCGATGATATGCAAGCCAACCTGGATACTGCCGCCAGCCTTGGGTTTCAAACCTACCTGGTCAAGCCGGGAGAAGAGATTGCATTGTTTCTTAAGGAGGAAGGGTTTTTCTAAAAGCCTGAGGGCTTGTTGATGAGGTTGGGAGGCTGTTAAATGTTAAATGGTTAGTGTTAGGTTGATGGGTTGATAGGTTGATAGGTTGATGTACTGATTACTGCATACCGAATACCGATCACTGCCCACCTATTCTTGAATATTCAAATTGAACCAACAGTCCATCACATTCAGTTTCGCAAATTTCGACTTCGCTCAATACATCGCCTACGGCGCGAGAATTGTTTATCTGCACCTATGCTACCGACCTTTAGCCCCGATGGGGCAATAGACATTATTCAACTGATTACTGATTACCGATCACCGATCACCGATCATTTCCGCTGGCTGGCGAGATAGAAGAGCAGATCGGGATATTGCTTTGTATACTCCGGTGCGGATGCAGGACTGATGCGGAGGCCATTGATGTATGGAACGATGCGGGCATCAGGGAAGCCGAGATCGATCATGGCGGCCATTGTTTTTCGGCATCCTTGTAGGTGGGTAACACACCAGCCATGTAGAGATAATTGCCCTGGGCATTGTCTACTTCGATAAACAATTCTTCAACAGATTCTATGGCCTGGTTTTGTAGTATCTGGGTGATGGAGGCGATCTGTACGCTGTAGAATAGCTGATTGCGCAGCGATGCAAACTTGACCCATCTGGGATCCAACAGATCATTGGCTACCTGGATGTTTTCGATATTGATCAGCACAGGTTCGTTTTCATAATGATGCAGGTCGATCTCCATCCGCTGATTGAGTTTCTGGTAGACAGGTCCAGGCGCAGCGCCAGCAGGTTTTTGAACTATCGGGAACGAAGAGCCATATCCCTTGAGGAGAATGCGGTCACTCTTGATTCCTTTGGAGACGAGGTACTCAGCAGCCTTTTCTGATTTCTTGATGGAAAAATATACATTGAATGTGCGCTGGCCGGTCGGCAATTCAAAGCAGCTCAACTCTGCTGTGATATTTGGATAGATGATCAGCAGGTTGGCGAGCAGGTCCAGTTTTTTGATATTCTGAGGTGTGAGAATCTCCCCGTGTTCATCCTGGAACAGATGGGAGACATAATATTCCTTGATTTCGACTGGTGTCTCAGGAGGCGTTACAGGAATAGAGATATCATTTCCTGCAATCAGTTGCATCTGGTAAAACGTTGGGATGGCGGAGATATGTTGATGCGCGATGATCGGTTGCTTAAAAAAGATCCTGTAGATATCTTCTTCCCCATATCCTTCTTTTCGGTCTGAAGTCAGGTAAGCCGTCATACCATCAGGAGATAATACCAGGTAGGTATCATCAAGAGGGGAGTTGATCGGAAATCCGGGATTGGCCGGGCGTGACCAACTCATAGCATCCTTATCAAAAGTGGTTTTGAAAATATCATAGCCACCGATGCTCTCCAGGTTATTGGAAGAGAAGTACAGCGTCAACCCATCGCGGGTCAGGAATGGAAAGCGTTCGTCGTAAAATGTATTGATGGCCGGGCCCAGATTAGCGGCCTTACTCCAGGCGCCATTCTGGAACAACGAGATATACAGATCATATCCTCCATAGCCTTCAGGCCTGTTGGAAGAGAACAGGCAGATCGTATCATTGAAGAAGATAAGGTCGCTGCCTCCGTGACTGGTCAGGAAAGGGCCTGTAAAAGATCCGCTGTATATCTTGCCTTCTTCGGTAGAGAATGTATCGGTCCTGATGACAAAGTTTTTGCCTGAGGCCGTCAGGTAATAGAGGATTTGTCCGTTGCTGCTAAAGCCGGCTACCTCATCATACCCGATCGAGTTGATATGCGCAGGCATGGGTGCAGGGGTGGTCCACCTTCCATTGGTGAGGGTAGTACTGTAGATGTCTACATTGCCATTTGGACGCTTGGCACGCGCTACATCATCACGATCCGAATTAAAATAAATCTTATCCATCGTGGTCGGACTGGTCCTGACGCCAAACTCTGCAAACTGGGTATTGATCGTAGTACCGGCATTTTCTACATACGCGATTTCTTCGGCATATTTCAAGCGTGAGCCATTGGCGCATCGGATCAGTTCGTCTTTGACAAATGGCCTTAGTTCATCCTTTGGCTTGCTTGTCTGGAGAAATTTCTTGTAGAATCCTATCGCATCTGTATAGAGGCCTTTTGCCTGATAGCACTTTGCGGTATGAAAGAACACCATCGGTTCAGTGTTGCCTTCATTGATCAGTGCCTGAAACATCCGGATGGCACCATCTACATCATTGATCTCGTATAGGCAAACGCCGAGGCGCATACGCAGCTCTTTGTCTTTCGTATTCTCCAATCCTCCCTGGCGGTAAGCAAACAAGGCATCGCGGTAATCCCCTTTTTCATAGAAGTGATCGCCCTGATGCTTGAAAGTCCCTGATGACTGACCCACCACAACTGATGTAAACAGCATCCACAGGCATGTGAGGATGACTGTGTAGACTGGTTGAAAGCGATTTGAGGTTATGGTCACAGGCGAATAGGTGGGATTAGAATTCTCTTTGCGGATCGAATGCTTCAAGATAATCTGCCACCTTACGCAGGAATGATCCACCGAGCGATCCATCGACGACCCTGTGATCATAAGATAAGGAAAGGAACATATAATGCCTGATCGCGATGAGGTCACCATAAGGTGTTTCGACAACCCCTGGTTTCTTACGTATAGCGCCTGCAGCCATGATGGCCACCTGAGGCTGGAAAATGATAGGGGTGCCCATGACATTGCCAAACGTGCCGACATTGGTCAGCGTGAATGTGCCATCCTGAATCTCTTCGGGTTTTAGCTTATTGCCACGTGCCCTTGATGCGAGGTCATTGACTTTCTTGGTCAGGCCCATCAGGTTGTATCCATCTGCATTGTGGATCACCGGTACGATCAGGTTGCCTGAAGGTAGCGCGGCGGCCATGCCGATATTGATATTTTTCTTGACCAGGATATTGTCGCCATCAACTGATACATTAATCATCGGGTAATCGCGGATTGCCTTGACAATCGCTTCGATAAAGATGGGAGTGAACGTGATTTTCTCCCCATACTTCTTATAGAAATTGTCTTTGACCTTGTCACGCCACAGGACCATATCAGTTACATCCGCTTCCACAAATGAGGTCACGTGTGGAGAGGTGTGTTTGGACCTGACCATGTGCTCTGCGATTAGCTTGCGCATGCGGTCCATCTCGATGATTTCTATGCCGCCATCAACGCTGGTTGAAGTTGCCTTGGCAGGAGTCGTGATTTCCTGGGCTGGTTTGGAACTGACAGGCGCCTGAACCTGTGGTTGAGAGCGGTTGGACAAATAGTGCAGGACATCGCTCTTGGTCACCCTGCCATCATGGCCTGTGCCGGTGATCTGGTCGAGTTCGGCCTGGGGTATACCTTCTGAAGTAGCAATATTCCGGACCAATGGGGAATAAAAACGGCCGGATGAATTGGATACAGTCACCGGTGTCTGGGTGGTCACAGTAGCGGGCACGTATGGAACAGAAGGTGTTTTAGGAGCAGGAGGTGGAGTGACCGGGGTTTCTACTGCTTTAGGCGCAGGGGGTGGAGGAGCGACCGGTGTTTCTTTTATGGGAGCGACCGGTTTGCCGTTTCCTGAGGAGACACCTGCCTTAGCTTCCGTGGCAATGACCGCAATGGTCTGGCCTACAGGTACGACTGCATTTTCCTCAAAAAGGATTTTCTCAAGACGCCCGGCCACAGGGGAGGGGATCTCGCTGTCTACCTTGTCCGTAGCGATTTCCAGGATCGTTTCGTCGAGGGCTACCATGTCCCCCGGTTTTTTGAGCCAACGGAGGATCGTCGCCTCCATGATGCTTTCGCCCATCTTGGGCATGATCAGGTTAAAGTCTGCCATAGGTGCAAAGATAAGCAAAGCGCGGGTTAGGCCTTTCGTCCGGATGCAATTTCCGAAAACGGCTATGAGTTATATGGTTGCTCAATTCTCAAAAAGAATTGGGGCTGCTACCCAAACCAGCATTAAATTTATAGCCACAAACCAACCATTTATACTGAATATGAAGTTCCCCTGCCGCTTTTTAGCCTTCCTGGCTATTCTGTCCCTTTTGACTGCCTGTAAGAAGGGTTTTGACCAGACCAGCTTTACTCCTGAAGAAATCGGCCGCTATATTGCCGCTCGCGTACCTGCGGTCATTGAGCCCGGAGATGCTGTTCGGATTCGATTTGCTGTTCCGGTAGATACTACCCAGACCACTTCCATTTTCTCCTTTAATCCTGATGTTAAGGGTCAAAGCTGGTGGGAAGATGAACTGACACTGGCCTTCCAGCCCGAAAACGGATGGCAGCCTGCTACCGATTACCAATTGCAGGTCAATCTGGACAAAGCCATCAAGGACGTAGATCCCAAAATGAAACGGGTGGTGTTTGATTTTACGGTCAAGCCTGTCCGGCTGTCCGTGGCCTTTGAACCCCTCGTACCGGAATTTGTCGGCGATGTGCCCAACTATCTTTTGCGCGGACGCATCCTGACTTCCATCCCGGTCGATTCTCAAAAGGTTGAAAAGCTGCTGATCATCAATTCAAGTGGCAAGATGGACCCCGTCAAGTGGAATCACAATCCGGAAGGAACCGTGCATGAACTGGTCATCGCCGGTATTGCTCCTGATGCAAAGCTTGATTTCAAATGGGCCGGAAAGGCGATTGGTGCTGAATCATCAGGCACACGAGCTATAAAGATTCCAAAAGGGGATGAACTCAGTGTGCTCTCCTTTGAGCCCGGAGCAGAAGGGGAGCGGAAGATCGGTGTATATTTTTCTCAAAAACTTAATCCATCACAAGACCTCAATGGATTAGTTACGATCAATGGGAGTACAGATGGATTCACCCTGCGCAAACAAGATCATATCCTGTCGATCTATCCCGGCGATGCGCTGACAGGTCAACTATCTGTGCAATTGCATGAAAAAATATCCTCCTCACGTGGCCATGAACTGAAGACACCAGTTACCGTTGAGATATCACTTGATGATGCTAAGCCTGCTCTCAAACTCGCGGGATCTGGCGTGATCACTCCAGGCAATGCTGAAATTGTATTTCCATTTGAAGCGATCAACCTGCATTCAGTGCAAGTAGAGGTGATCCGCATATTTGAAAGCAATATCCTGCAATATCTGCAACGCAACAGCCTTGAAGACCAGTGGGACCTCGAGCCTGTAGGACGGATCATCTTGCAGAAGGAAGTAGACCTGACACAGTTGTCAGACCGTGATAATAAATATGTCTGGACAAGATATGCACTTGATCTGGGCCCGCTTGTCAAACTGGCGCCTGGAAGTATCTATCAGGTTCGGATCGGATTTAAGGGAAGCGATACTTATCTCGATTGTATAAAGGAAGTAGAAATGGAAAGCAGCAAGCCTGCCTTTGGTGAGCTGCCATCGATGTGGGAATATCACTATGACTACGATGGCTTTACATGGGACCAGACTGATGATCCATGCTATCCGGCATTCTATAGCCCTGAGCGATTTATCAGCCGCAATTTGCTGGCTTCAGATATCGGTCTGACGGCCAAGCAAAATGAAGACGGAAAGATATGGGTGTATGCCACTGCCCTGGGCTCTGTCACGCCGATGTCAGGGATTGATATTGAAGTTTTTGACTTTCAACAACAATCCTTAGGAAAAGCATCGACTAATACAGATGGCAGTGTTGCACTCGATATTGCAAGAAAAGCCTTTTTTGTAGTGGCCACCTCTGGCAATCAGAAAGGGTATCTGAGACTTGCTGATGGATTGTCCTTATCGCTCAGTGAGTTTGATGCCGGAGGTACGGGGTATCAGCAAGGGTTACGTGGATTCATTTATGGTGAGCGTGATGTATGGAGGCCCGGCGATAGCATCCACCTGAATTTTATACTGTGGGATCCGGATGGTAAGATCGACAATCGTCATCCTGTGAGGTTGACAGTAACAAATCCTCTTGGCCAGAAGGAAGTGGATATAACCAGTCCGATGTCTGTAGGTGGAATTTATAATCTTGAATTTGCCACTGCGAGCACAGACCCTACCGGCAACTGGATGGCAAAGGTTGAAGTAGGAGATGCAGTATTTTCAAAAGGACTACGGATCGAAACCATCAAGCCCAATCGACTGAAGATAGATGCTAAACTGCCGGACGCAATACTTGCTACTGATGCAGGGCAAAAGATAGAATTACAATCTACCTGGTTGTTTGGAGCACCTGCATCCAACATGAAGGCGATAGTGGAAGCCCAATTCAGCCCACTGACCTTTTCGCCTACAGGGTTTAAAGATTTTATATTTACTGATCCTGCGCGCAAGACACCTGGGACAGTGACAACGATATTTGATGGTACACTTGATGCATCAGGGAAAGCTAATATCAATATACCTGATATCAAGGATTACCTTCCTGAAGGGCAACTCACAATGTCCCTCAAGACCAGAGTCTTTGAAGCAGGAGGAGATTTCAGCACAGACCGTCAGTCAACCACCTTCCATCCCTATGATCACTATGCAGGCGTTGCAATACCAAGCAATCGATGGGGATATGAGGAGTTGAAGATGAACGAGCCGAATGATATTCGCCTTGCTTCTGTAACCACAGCAGGTAAAGGTGTGGCCGGCCGTACACTTAGTGTGGGGATATACAATGCCAACTGGAGATGGTGGTGGGACAGGACGGATGATGAAATCACCCAGTACAACAGCGAGCTTCATCTCGGAGCTATAGCCACTGATACATTGGTGACCGGTAGTGGTGGAGTGGTCACGTATAAAGTGACTCCCCAGGCGTATGGGTCATACATGATCAGAGTATGTGATACTGAATCGGGTCATTGCACAGGACAGTTTTATTATGCCGGTTCGTGGGGCGATCCTACAGACAACAATGATGCTGCAAGCCGGCTGACGTTTACTGCAGATAAAGAGAAGTATGAAGTGGGCGATAAGATAAAACTGAATGTACCTTCTGCCAGCGGCAGTAAGTTATTGCTGACGTTAGAGAAAAATAATAAAGTCGTCTCTACCAAATGGTATACCGCAACCGGTGACCAGACCCAAATCACGATTGATGCCACTGCAGAGATGATGCCCAATGTATATGCCTTTGTGAGCCACATCCAACCCTATGAGCATAGTTCAAATGATATGCCACTACGGATGTATGGTGTGTTGCCGATCATGGTGGCGGACCCAAAGACGATGTTGCATCCACAGTTGGCTGTACCTGATGTATTGCAACCGGATAAATCCTTTAGTGTAACCGTGAGTGAAAAGGACAACCTGCCGATGGCATATACGATCGCGGTCGTTGATGAAGGATTACTGGGGCTGACCAGGTTTAAATCTCCTGATCCATGGGGTCACTTTCATCAACAGGAAGCGCTTGCAGTGCAGACATGGGACATGTATGACCAGGTGCTCGGAGGATATGGTGGTGCTATAGATCGGTTGCTAAGCCTTGGAGGTGATGGAGCTGCTGCGTTGGTAGATGCACCACAGGCAGAGCGTTTCAAGCCGGTAGTCATGCATTACGGGCCTTTCTATCTCGAACCCGGGCAAAAGAAAGTACACAATCTCAAGATGCCAAATTATGTTGGCGCAGTACGGACGATGATTGTGGCTTCTGATCGTAAGCTATGGGGATCAGTCGATAAGACCAGCACAGTCAAATCTGATCTAATGATCCAGCCTACCTTACCAAGATTGGTATCACCTGGTGAGACAGTGACCTTGCCGGTCAGTGTGTATGCCATGGCAGACAATATCCGAAGTGCGGATATCAAGGTCACCACAAACGATATGGCGACGGTGAGTGGAGGTGGAATGCAGAACGTTAAATTTTCAGGCCAGGGCGACCAGATGGTATACTTCAGCCTTAAGATTCCTGAGCGTCCGGGATTGCTGAAAGTGGATATAGCAGCTTCATCTGGAAGTGCAACGACGACTCAACATCTGGAACTGGATGTGCGGATACCAAACCCACCATCAACCCAGGTTGTAGCGGCGACCATTGCACCTGGTCAGAAGTGGACAGGTAAACTGGCACTGCCGGGTATGAAGGGGACTAATGAAGCAAGTGTAGAATTGTCACAGATGCCTGCGATCAACTTGCAGCAGCGATTACAATACCTCATCCATTATCCATACGGATGTCTTGAGCAGACATTGTCTTCTGTATTTCCGCAATTGTATCTCGCGGCCCTGACTGATCTCAAGCCTACACAGGAGCAAGAGGTGCGCAGGAATATTCAGGCAGGCATACAGCGGCTCAAGTCCTTTAGTCTGCCATCTGGTGGATTTACTTATTGGCCCGGTGAAAACTATCGCGACAGTTGGTCGAATAGTTATGCCGGACATTTCCTGATT
Organism: Candidatus Opimibacter iunctus; assembly: GCA_016716665.1. GTDB lineage: Bacteria > Bacteroidota > Bacteroidia > Chitinophagales > Saprospiraceae > Opimibacter > Opimibacter iunctus. The sequence goes on from JADJVH010000002.1 coordinate 266,369, forward strand.
GAAGCATCCAAAGCAGGTTATAGTGTAGACCGTTCGATGATGGATGCATGGCGCAATGCACAAAAGAAAGATGCACAGGCATACAGGCCGGGGCAATATTACAGGGATGATCTCAACCAGGCTTACCGGTTGTATACCCTTGCCCTTGATGGACAACCATCATGGGGATGATGAACAGGCTTCGCACACAGAAGGATCTTGATCCTGCAGCAGCATGGATGCTTGCAGCCTCTTATGCACTCGGCAACCGGAATGATGCGGCTAATGAAATCATACAGAAGCTGAGCACAGAGGTCAAGCCTTACCAGGAGATGAGTTATACCTATGGGTCTGACCTTCGTGACAAAGCCCTGATCCTCGAGACCTTCCTGACCATGGGCAAGCAGAATGATGCGATGACGATGGCGAGAACCATTGCTGCCTCCTTGTCAGCAGAGAGTTGGTACAGTACACAGAGTACTTCGTTTGCTTTGCTTGCGATGGGTAAGATGGCTAAGCAGTTTGCCGGAAAGCAAATCAAGGCAACGATTACCCAATCAGGAAAGACAGGTGAGCAAGTCACGTCTTCGAAAGGCATAGTGACACGGGACCTTGATGTGAGCAGTGAGAACCTGACGATTGAGAATACTTCATCTGATCCATTGTTTGTCAGAGTGACATCCACAGGCCGCCCACTCAAGGGAGCTGCCGCAGAGGTAAAGAATAATCTCAGCATGAAGGCGAAGTATATGGATATGGAAGGCAAGGATATCAGTCCTGACAGGCTAAAGCAGGGACAGGATTTTGTAGTTCAACTTACGGTAACTAATCCAGGTACATTTACTTCACATCTTGATCAACTCGCCTTGTCATATCTCTTTCCTTCCGGATGGGAGTTGACCAACCAACGTCTTGATCAGTTTGAAGGACGATTTAAAAACAGCAGTATACGTTACCAGGATATCCGTGATGATCGTGTCAATACCTTCTTCAGCATGGACCGTGGGGTGTGGACCTATTACTTTGTCATGACCGCTACCTATGCCGGAAAGTATTGGTTGCCCGATATCATGTGTGAAGCGATGTATGCACACCAGGTGCAGGCGAGGTTGCCAGGGAGATGGGTAGAGGTGATTCCTGCATCGCCTAAAGGCGATGTTGAATGAAGAATGAAGAATGAAAAGTGAAGAGTGGTGTGTGGGTGTTGAGTGAAGAGTAATGTATGATCATGGCTCCCCCTTCGAAGGGGGTCGGGGGGTTGATTCTCTGAATGAAAAGTGAAGAATGAAAAGTGAAGAGTGGTGTGTGGGTGTTGAGTGAAGAGTAATGTATGATCATGGCTCCCCCTTTGAAGGGGGTCGGGGGGTTGATTCTCTGAGTGAAAAGTGAAGAATGAAAAGTGAAGAGCAGGAAAAAATATCTATGGCTAACCGCCATACCCTTACTGGTGTGGTGGTTTTGCCTGCCGGATCCGCTCTTTGATGCATCGTATAGTACAGTGCTGCTCGACCGGAATGGGCAGTTGATGGGAGCGCGTCTCGCAAAGGATGGGCAGTGGCGTTTTCCGGGTGAGGATCTTGAAGTGCCGGAGACTTTTGCAAAGGCTATTGTGGTGTTTGAGGACAAGCGGTTTTATGATCATTGGGGAGTTGATGTCCTGGCCTTTGGGAGAGCGATGTGTGATAACCTCCAGGCAAGGTCTGTGGTGAGTGGTGGGAGTACGCTGACGATGCAGACCATGCGACTTGCGCGTGACAAGGATGTGAGATCGGTCTGGCAGAAGATGGTGGAGATGCTATGGGCGTGGAGGGCAGAAGTGAGGTATTCAAAAAAAGATATCCTTCGGATCTATGCAGCGCATGCGCCGTTTGGTGGCAATGTCGTAGGGCTGGGTGCCGCGAGCTGGAGATATTTCCATAAGACACCTGATCAGCTCTCGTGGGGAGAAGCTGCAACACTGGCTGTTTTGCCCAATGCTCCCGGGCTCATCCATCCGGGACGTAATCGTGATGCGCTGATGGAAAAACGCAACAGGTTGATCGCGCGTCTGGAGGAAGAGGGGATCATCGATGAGACAGAAGCTTCACTAGCCAAGGAAGAACCATTACCATTGGCACCGCATCCGTTGCCTGATATTGCTCCGCATGTCCTGGGGCATTATGTGGATGCAGAGATTACACTACACAGTACGATTGATATCGATCTGCAGCAACGTCTTGCAGAACTTGTGCAGCGGCATGCGGATATCCTCAGCCTCAATGGGGTCAACAATGCTGCATTGATGGTGATGGAGACAGCGAGTGGCGAGGTGAGGGCATATGTCGGTAATGTGAGCCATGAGCAGAAGGGACATCAGAATGATGTGGACATTATCCAATCAGAGCGGAGTTCTGGAAGTATCCTCAAACCGTTCTTGTATTGTGCATCACTTGAAGAAGGCCTGATCACTCCCAAAGGAATACTTGAAGATATCCCTACCTATATCCGTGGCTATCAGCCGCTCAATTTTACGCAGGAATATATGGGCATGGTGCCTGCTGACCAGGCGCTGGCGATGAGCCTCAATGTACCGGCTGTGCGATTGTTGCAACAGTATGGCATCCTTCCTTTCAAGGAGAAATTGATCAAGGCCGGGATCACTACACTGCACTTCAGCCCTGAGCATTATGGACTGCCTTTGGTATTAGGTGGCGCGGAGGTGAAGCTCTGGGATATATGCGGGGCCTATGCGAGTATGGGGAGGGTGTTGGGGCATGCATATAAGTATAATCATCAGTATGACAGAAATGACATTCATGCACCAGTTTTGTTCAAGGACGCAGAAGGGCAGAATACTTCGACTCCGCTCAGCACAAGCGGCGGAAGGGCAGAACGGCAGAACGGAGGTTTGGTTAATCAGGCGCCGGTGTGGGATGTGGGGGCGATATGGCTGACGTTTGAAGCGATGAAGACATTGCGGAGGCCTGATCAGGAGGGGCAGTGGGAGACATTTCACAGCAGCAGGCAGGTGGCGTGGAAGACGGGGACGAGCTTTGGATATCGTGATGCATGGGCAGTGGGCGTGACGCCAAAGTATACAATAGGTGTTTGGGTTGGAAATGCTGACGGTGAAGGGAGGCCCGGTGTGATAGGACTCCATGCGGCAGCACCGATCATGTTTGATGTGTTGCGTATGCTCGATGATGATGGCACATGGTGGTCGCCACCTTATGATGCGCTCACACCGCGTCTTGTATGTGCAGAGAGTGGATGGATGGCTACCTCATCATGCTTGCAGACGGATACAACATATCTGGTGAAGAGCGGACAGACGCCAGCGAGTTGTAAATATCACACCCAGGTGTACACGGATGCTATGCATCAATATCAATTCAATCCGTCCTGTATGCCCGCTGATGCTACACTCACGACCTTCTTTGTGATTCCTACGCTGGCAGAGACCTATTATAAGCGTTACAACCCATCATATCAAAGTGTACCACCGATGCATCCGGATTGCGTTGATGACCATCAATCCAACCAGGACCTCGCGATCATCTATCCAAGACCAGGCTCAAAGATTTATGTGCCTTACGAATGGGACAAGAAAAAATCAAGAGCTGTTTTTTCGGCAGTGCATCGATCAGATACAGCCCTCGTCTATTGGACACTGGACAAGCACTATATCGGCAAGACAAAGGAATTTCACCAGATCGAAATTGACCCCAAACCTGGCAAGCATCAGTTGGTGTTGCAGGATGAGTATGGGTCGATGGTGTCGACGACTTTTGAAGTACTCAGTGAGCAAGGTGCAAGGGGCAAGGAGCAGGGAGCAAGGGGCAGTAGGCAGTAAGCATTAATCTGTGATCTGTGATCTGTGATCGCTGGAGTGTAAATCGTGTAACGAGAGTATTGAGTGGAAAGGGATTTAATTTGAAGGCGAAGCCTTCTCTAAAAAACTTTTCTGATAGCTGATAGCTGGTAGCTGGTAGCTGATAGCTGATAGCTGATAGCTGACGGCGATAGACTTTTCACTCTTCATTTTTCACTTAAAAAAAAGGTGCCTTCCCTTGCGAAAAGACACCTCACTTTCATACTAATAAATCTTACCCTAAGGGCTTAGTCGTATTTGCCTTTGATAAACCAGGCATTGTCGTTAAAGATAAAGGCAATATTGGCGCGGACAAAATTGTCGGTCAGGCGATCGCCGCCGGTGCGCTTGCCGATATCAAATCCAAGTTGCATCCATGAAATATTGCGCTGGATGATAAATGGAAAAGCAGCTCCAAACGTAAAGGCGGCTTCCTTGACTTGTGAATCTTCGATCACGCGTGGATCGTTCTTGGTATAGAAACCTGCACGGTATTCGACGCGTTTGAAATAGGATGTGATGGAGTTGGCATCAGGGATCCAGGCACCTCCGAAAGAAAACTTAGAGGCATCCTTCATTGTAGCTGGCCGTGCTTCATTTTCATAGATGCTCCATTTACTGGCCTGGTAATCTACGCCTACCCTGAAATCACCGGCGTGACGATACATCACACCAAATCCCCATGGGCCTGGAATAATCCCTTTTCCTGAAGCATCTGTCACATAGACCGCAGTATCTACATCACTTGTCAGTGAATTGATAGAGAGCCTGGAGATATCTGATTTGGTATTGAAGTTGGTCTTGCCATTGACAAAAAATCCTGCAGAGAGCAGTTTGGAAGGCTTATCATCTTCACCTCTTGCGGCTTTCAGATCCAGCGGGAGTTCGTAGATCGCGCCAATCCGGTAGTTGAATCCTTTATAGGAAATCGTAGAATTGAAAGCATCGTTGAAGGCATTGCTGAGATCTGCGAAATACGTCTGGCTTTCGTACACCTGCTGGCCGCGGAGTATATTCAGGTTGATACCTGCAGAGAGATTCTTGTACTTGAAGCCATTACCCCACGTGATGTTGTACAACCCTCCATAACCCCTGAAATTACTTTGTACGGTACCTATCGAATCCACTTCGTCTACAATGCTCACATTGTAGCCAACCTGGCTGAACGGGCGTAGGGAGAAACTGGTGGCCCAGGAAAACTTGCTTTCCCGGCGCTCCAGGGCTTCGTTCAATGGGTTGATCAGCGGGATATTGAGGCTGAAATGATTGGTATTGCCATTCCAGATCGTTTGTTTTTCGTCGATGCGGGTATAATTTGATCGCTTGACCATAAAACCCAACTGAAGGCTGGTGTATTGGAGGAAGCCAAGCGAAGCAGGGTTTTCGAGATTTGCTTCGAAAAAGTCGTGATAGATCGCTCCCAGACCGCCCATGGCATGGCTGCTGGGCATGTCACTGTCTACAAAATCCCCCAAACCGAACTGAGAAAAAGGTGAATTGTCCTTGGGTTGCGCCAGGGCAATACCTGTAACATTGACAATGATGATGCTGATTAACAGGTACTTAGTAATTGGTTTAAACATTAAAGGATAAGATTTGGAAAAGGCCTTGTGTGACCAGTTCGGGTGTTACAAATATCTGATTTTCCAGCCTATCTGCCAAGAAGGCTGCATCTCCACCGGTCATAACGATCAAAACCTCTCCGAAAGCATCTCTGGAGCGCTGAAATATTCCTTCTATTTCCATGACCATCCCCAGGCAGGCGCCATTCTGCAGGGCATGGAGGGTAGAATCGCCAAAGGCAAGCTCTGGCCACGCGGGCGGAGCGAGAGGTAGCCGGGCTGTATATTCATGCATGGCCTGAAGCCGCATGTGGAGACCAGGGGCTATGTTGCCTCCCAGGTAGACTCCTGTACCCAGGATTACATCCATTGTCATGCAAGTACCCGCACTGATCACCAGGCAATTTTTTTCCAGGGTAGCGTGCCTTTGCGCCGCATGCTGCTGCTATCCTGTCACGGCCTAAAGTGCCGGGTGTGGTATATACGATTTGAATGGGTAGAGGAGTATCATTGCTCAATTCAATGTTTTTGCCCTTGAAGCCCAATGATGAAATTTCCCATTGTCTTTCTCCGCTAGTGGAGATGATCACATGTTGGGCAGGGCTTCGGCGTAGGAGTTCTTCAATCGGACCGATTCCATTGTCTTCAGTGATGATGTTATCTATGGCTTCACCGGCCGCGTTGAAAACTGCAGCTTTGGTGCGGGTGTTGCCTACATCAATACATAAAAACATTTAAATGAAAAATGAAAAGTGAAAAATGAAAAATGGTGAGTTGTGAGTGAGTGTGATCATGGCTCCCCCCTTTGAAGGGGTAGGGGGTGTGAGTGAAAAGTGAAGAGTGAAGAGTGAAGAGTTTGTATTTAATTTGAGTATTAATGTTTGAAATGCCGGAAGCCTGTGATGATCATCGCCATATCTACTTTATTGCAATAGTCGATGCTGTCCTGATCCTTGACGGAGCCGCCAGGGTGGATCACCGCGGTGATACCTGCTTCGTGGGCGATCTGGACGCAATCGGGGAATGGAAAGAAAGCCTCTGAAGCCATGACTGCGCCGTGAAGGTCCAGGCCGAATGAATTGGCTTTGAGGATGGCATGCCTTAGGGAATCTACTCTCGAAGTCTGTCCGCAACCCATGCCGAGGAGTTGTCCGTTCCTGACGAGGGCGATTCCATTAGACTTGAGATGCTTGACGCAGATATTTGCATAGAGCAAATCGTTCATTTCAGTCTTAGTGGGTTTGCGGTTGGTGGCTTCCTTGATGGTGGCCATATCCAGTGTCATGTGGTCCATATCCTGGACGATGTATCCATCGAGTATGCTCTTGACTTGTAGCGTAGCCTTCGGATAGGTATGGAGCTGGAGAAGGATCCTGTTTTTCTTTGCGCTCAATACTGCCAGTGCGCTATCTGAAAAAGACGGGGCGATCAGTACTTCATAGAAGAGTTCATCGATCTCACGCGCGGTGGCTTCGTCAATGGTCTTGTTGCAAATCAGCACACCTCCGAAAGCGGATAACGGATCTGCGGCCAGGGCATCCTTCCAGGCTTGCAGCACGGTAGGCCTTGTCGCAAGGCCACATGAATTGGTATGCTTGAGGATAGCGAATGTGGGCTCGCTGTTTTTAAATTCAGCCATCAGGGTCACTGCTGCATCCACATCCACCAGGTTGTTGTACGAGAGTTCCTTCCCGTTACGCTTGTAAAAATTTGTTTCGAGTTCGCCAAAGAAGATGGCCTCTTGGTGTGGGTTTTCGCCATAGCGAAGGGGCATACCTGAATGCACGGATATTTTCAAGCTCAGGTCTTCGCCATCCCTGTTGAAATATTCGTAGATGTGCTTGTCATAGTGTGATGATACCCTGAATGCACGTGTGGCAAAATGCTTTCGGTCTTCGAGTGAGCTTTGTGCTCCTTTCGTCTCGAGCATATATTTCAGGTTGCCGTAATCTTCCTGTGAAGGGACGATGATCACATCATGGAAATTTTTAGCAGCGGCGCGTATGAGCGAGATGCCGCCGATATCTATTTTTTCAATGATCGTGGCTTCGTCATTGGTGGATTTGACGGTATCCTCAAACGGATAGAGGTCTACGATGACCAGGTCTATGGGTGGGATATCATATTGGGTGAGTTGGGCCAGGTGGTTTTCTTCGCGACGGGCCAGGATGCCTCCGAAGATCTTGGGATGCAGGGTCTTGACGCGGCCATCGAGGATCGAAGGGTAGCCTGTGAGGCTTTCTACGGTCTCGGCTTTGGCGCCCAGGGACTTGATGTATTCAAGGCTTCCACCGGTGCTGTACATGGTCACCTGGTGCTTGTCGAGAAGTCTGATGATGGTATCGAGGCCCTCTTTGTGATATACAGATATGAGGGCATTGCGGATGGGCTTTGTGCCGGACATGAGCGGGTAGGTTGGATATGGGGCAAAGGTAAGAGAAAAAGCAAGGAGCAAGGAGCAAGGGGCAAGGGAGCGAAGGCTCAAAGGAGCAAGGGATCAAAGGAGCAAGGGAGCAAGGGAGCAAAGGATCAAAGGAGCAAAGGAGCAAGGGAGCAAAGGAGCGAAGGATCAAAGGATCAAAGGAGCAAGGGATCAAAGGAGCGAAGGATCAATGGAGCAAGGGAGTAAGGGAGCAAGGGGCGGGGGCTTTTCGTCTCAGCCTTTAGGGGCTTTCAGCTTCAATATATTGCCTTCGTTGAAGCAATGGCGGCAGCGGGCTTCGTAGATATCTTTTTCGCCTAAGACGACGGTTTCAGCATCGGTGGTGAGCCGGTAAGTATGGGTGGCGAGATTGCCGCAATGATTGCAGATGGCGTGTAGCTTGGTGATATATTCGGCTACGGCAAGGAGGTCGGGCATGGGGCCAAAAGGTCTGCCCCTGAAGTCCATATCGAGACCGACGACGATCACACGGTGGCCCCTGAGGGCGAGTTCTTCGCAGACTTCCCTGAGGGTTTCGTCAAAAAACTGGGCTTCATCGATACCGATGACATCGATATGGGCAGCGACCTCGAGGATTTCCTTTGGATGTTGGATGGCTGTTGAAGGGATCGAACGGGCGTCATGGCTGACGACTTCATCCTTGCTATACCGGGTATCGCGGGCAGGCTTATAGATCTCAACAGACTGTTCGGCAATGCGGACGCGCTTGAGCCTGCGGATCAGTTCTTCAGTCTTGCCGGAAAACATTGATCCGCAGATCACTTCAATCCAGCCCCTGCGTTGTGTGTTGAAAGATGGTTCGAGAAACATGCCAAACACAAAGATGCATTCTTCTGTTTACTCCATAGGCCCCCGGCAAGAATATTGTGGCATTCACACAATATTAACCGGGTTTGTATCATATAAGAAGTCAGACTATACTAAATTGCATTACATAACATAGCTATATGGATCTTACTAAAGCACAGCGCCTTCTGGTTAAAATACAGGCATTTCTTGACAATGGAAACGGTAATGAAATCTCCAGGCTTGAAAGAGACCTGCTGAAATCATACATCGTTCAGCTATATGATGCCGTCTCTACAGAGGAAGCCACACAGCAAGCTGAGAAGCAGAAACCGGCGGAAATACATGTTGCCAAATTCCAGAAAACAGAAGTGCCAGAACCGGTGATTGTGCCTGAAGTGCCAAAGCCCGAACCGGAAAAGATAGTGGTGGCAGAGATCATCCCCCCTAAAGTGAAGGAGATCCCGCTCGAGATCAAAGTGCCGGTGGTAGAACCGTTCCATGTAGCCACTCCGCCGGAAATCAAGCCGATCCACATTCCAGTGGTGGAGAAAGTCGCAGAGGTCGTTGAAAAGCCATGGAGCGTGCCGGTGACAAGTGATACATCAGATGCATTGGCAAAATTATTTGAACAAGCTACTGCTGAAGAGGTATCTGTCCGCTTCAGTCATATACCGATTGACAATATCGAAGCGGCGCTCGGGCTCAACGAAAGGATCTTTACGCTCAACGATTTGTTTGGAGGCAACAGGGATTTATTTGAAACCACCTGTACCCAATTAAATAATCTCAGCTCATTTTCAGAGGCATCCAGGATATTGTTAAATGGACCTGCGCGGCAGTTTAAGTGGGCAGACCCGGAGAAGGTGAAGATGGCAGAGCATTTTATCCGGATCGTATCCCGGAGGTATCCAAAGGCTTAAAATGGATAATGAAACTAGGCAATTTGTCAGGAGGCTTGGATTCCCATTAGGATTTGTTGGCTTTATCTGGGTCGTGCATATCGTGCATGCCATCACAGGTCTTGATATGACCAGGCTGGGGATCAATCCACGCCATGTGGAGGGATTGCCTGGCATATTGACTGCCCCTTTGATACATGGTAGCTGGGAGCATTTGTTTTCCAACTCGGTTTCATTCCTGATGCTTGGAGCTGTGTTGTTTTGGTTTTATCCCCGGATTGCGCTGAGGAGCATCTTATGGTTGTATGTGCTGTCGGGTCTGGGTATTTGGATTTTTGGGCAGCCCAATTCTTTTCATATCGGTGCCAGTGGTGTGGTCTATGGTATGGTGTCGCTCGTATTCTGGAGTGGCATATTCCGGCGGAATGTCAAGTCTGTAGTATTGGCCCTGATCGTCATGGTCGTCTATGCTGGTTTATTTGAAGGCATCCTGCCCGGCAAGGAAGGCATCTCATGGGAGGGCCATTTGCTGGGAGGCATCGCAGGTATCCTGTTGGCCTGGTACTATCGCAAGGATATAGAAGAAGATGAGATAGCACCTGAAGAGGAGGAAGAAGAAGAGAAGCGTTATTTCCTGCCCAGGGATACGTTTGAGATCACGATGGCGCAGCGGAGGGCGCTGTATGAGCAGAGGCTGCGTGAGCAGCAAGGTGAGTTGTGAGTGAATTGTGAGTTGTGAATTGTGAATTGTGAAAGAGCATGGCTCCCCCTTCGAAGGGGGTCGGGGGGTTGATCAAGTTGATTTCTATTTAGATTTCCTATGACGCTCCCAGTTCGGTATTCTAATGAAGGATAACAAGCGATAATCGGCCCCTGGCCGTGGCAGGAGTTTGCTCCTGCCACAATGAGATTTCTATTAAGAATTCCAATTGAGATATCCATTTGGTATTCCTTTGGTGGCAGGAGCAAACTCCTGCCACGGCCCTTCAATTTGAGATCTCGATTAGAATTCCAAAAGGTAATTCACTCCTTCTTCCCCACTTGAAAGTCGGGGCTATTCAATAAATCCTACTTTTAGTTTTTCATTTTTAGTTTTTCATTTCTTTCGTGCAACCTTTCCAAAAAAGGTCCGTCTATTGAAAGCATTCTATTTTCACATAAACCAATAAATCTATCAACATGAATAAGTTGCTTTGCCTGGTCACCGGTATACTCCTGATGGCTGGAAATCCTCTGACCGCTCAATACTGGAGCACTGGTGCCCTCAAAGGGGAAGGAGAAGTCGTCAGGCAGGAAATCACACTGCCGGCATTGGACGGTGTGGATCTGGGATTTAGCGGGAAAGTAGTCATCACCCCAGGGGCGACGCAGAAGATCGTGATGGAGGGGCAACAAAATATCCTGGACAATATCAAGCGGGAGGTGACCAATGGTACATGGAAAATATTTTTTGACAAGAATGTGAAGGATGCTAAAGAAGTGACCATCTATATCACTATGCCCTCAATAAAGAAAGTTGGCCTGACCGGAAGTGGTTCGATCATTTCGGAAGGCAAGTTTTCAGGACTCAATGACCTTGACGTTTTCCTCTCCGGATCCGGAGATATCAAGTTTGCAGCAGATGCCAAATCGGTACAAGTCCTGCTCAGTGGTTCAGGAGATGTCGAACTCAAGGGCACAGCCGGTGCACTGGATATCAGTATCAGCGGATCAGGTGACGTAACTACATCCGCGCTCGTAGTCAATGCCTGCGAAGTGCATATCAGCGGCTCAGGAGATGCGGAGGTCAATGTCAATGGCAAGCTGGATGTCTTTGTTTCGGGGAAGCGGTGATGTACACTATCGTGGTAATGCAAGTGTGACAGCGAGGGTGACAGGAAGCGGAGAAGTGGAGAAGATGTAGGCAAGGTGCAAGTCGGAGCGCAGCGGAGATCCCGCAAGCAGCGTAACCGTAAAGCGGGAGAGCAAGGAGCAAGGGAGCAAGGGAGCAAAGGAGCAAGGGAACATGGGAACATGGAAGTAAGAGGGAATTGTCTGGAGACAGATTTTACTTGGGATCAATACCCAATATCCAACAAGGAAGGAAAAGTGAGAAGTAGAATTTATTGAATAGCCCCGACTTTCACTTCGCGGGAAGTGATTTTCGATTTACGAGCTACGAAGAATTAGATGGTGTCACAGCCCCATCGGGGCTAAAGGTCGGTAGCAAAGTTGAAGCAAAACAAATCTCGCGCTGTAGGTGCGAAACTGAGTGTGAAGGGCTGTTGGGTCAATTTGGATAATCTGTGATCTGTGATCTGTAATCGGTGATCGGTGAGACGATTGACGAGAGACGATTGACGAGAGACGATTGACGATTGACGAGAGACGAGAGACGAGAGACGAGAGACGATTGACGAGAGTTAGAAAGGAAAATTAATAACGTAAACATGGATAAGCTGAACAAAATAGTGTTGACCCTGCTTGTGGGGTTAACTGCCTTGTCTTTTACTGATAGACAAGAACTCCCTATTGCCATCAATGGCACCTATGGGGTATGTGATTGCAATGAGGATGTCTCTCCGGTATTTGAGCTGACGCTCAATGATGATCATACCTTTCGGTACGTCAGGGAGGATGCTCCAGGATCAGGTGTTGATGTGAGTGGGAAATGGGTCAGGAGTGATAACACTATTTTATTAAAGGAATACCCCGCAGATGTTTCCATCCATGATAAATGGAAGGTGGATGAGCAATGTCTTAAATCAAGAAAGGGATTTGAATGGACGAGATTGTGCCAGGTCAAGCCTTGCAGGTAATCCATATTATTTCCAGATCACTATAGCGTGAACCTTATGGGAAGGACGCTATTGCTTTGCGGACTGAGCCGTGTTTCTCAAGCAGGGCAGATGCTACGGTTGATGAACAACCGGTTTTTTCCATGATCATGCGGGTGCCGCGTTCCACCAGCTTATTGTTGGTGAGCAGCATATCGACCATCTTGTTGTCCTCCACGCGCCCGAGGCGGATCATCGTGGCAGTCGAAATCATATTGAGGATCAGCTTTTGCGCGGTTCCGGCTTTCATCCTGGTGCTGCCGGTCAGGAATTCGGGGCCGACCACGCAGACGATCGGATGATCAGCCAATGCAATGATAGGGGCATCCGTATTGCACGTGATACATCCGGTGAGAATACCATGGGACCTTGCCTGCGTCAATCCTCCAATGACATAAGGAGTGGTGCCTGACGCAGCAATACCAATCAATATATCTGTGCTGTTGATATCATGCGCAAGGAGGTCGCTCCAGGCTTGGGTGGTATCATCTTCGGCAAACTCCTGGGCCTTGCGTATAGCATCGTCGCCACCTGCGATGATGCCGATGACCCTGCCGTGTTCGACGCCAAAGGTAGGAGGGCACTCTGATGCATCGAGAATGCCGAGACGGCCGCTGGTGCCTGCACCGATATAGAATAACCTGCCGCCGTCAACCATACGGATGACGATATCATCGACGAGTTTTTCAATAGCCGGGATGCATTCCTTTACCCGCAGGGGTACGGATTGATCTTCGTGATTAATATGACCGAGTATCTCCCCGGTCGACATCTTTTCAAGATGCCGGTAAGGAGAGTCTTTTTCAGTGATCCGGGTCATGCAGGTAGGTTGCGGTCAGGGCAACCGGATTAGCAGAAGTCGTTGAAGGCTGCCTTCAGGTTTTCGGCAATCATCATAGCGCTGCGACCTTCGATGTGATGGCGCTCGAGGAAATGCACGAGGCGGCCGTCCTTAAAGAGGGCGATAGCAGGAGATGATGGAGGGTAAGGCAGGAGAAATTCCCTGGCCTTGGCAGTAGCATCAGTATCTACGCCTGCGAAAACCGTATATAATTTGGCAGGTTGCTTTTCATTCTGGAGGGCGATCTTGACACCCGGGCGAGCATTGGCAGCCGCACAGCCGCATACTGAATTGACCACCAGGAGAGCGGTACCGGATTGATTATCAAGTACATCGATTACTTCCTGTGGGGAGTGCAGAGATTCAAAACCTGCAGTGGTCAGGTCTTTGGACATCGGGGCTACTAATTCAGCTGGATACATGGTTGTGTTGTATTTAAAAGTTAAAAGCTTTCAATATCGGACAGTTAACAAAGGTAAGAAGGATTTGGTTCTGGAGAAGAGCAAGGGAGCAAAGGAGCAAGGGAGCAAAGGAGCAAAGGAGCAAGGGAGCAAAGGAGCAAGGGAGCAAGGGAGCAAGGGAACAAAGGAGCAAGGGAACAAGGAAGTAAGAAGTAAAAGGCAGAATTTATTGAATAGCCCCGACTTTCAAGTCGGGATGAGAGAAGGCCTAGACCCTGTTTTTAACGGTCTGGATTTTTTCCAGGAGGCGGGAAGCCTGTGCGGAGATCTTCTTGTGGAGGGACATGATGGCTTTGATTTCCTCTGGGGGGCGCTTGTGGTTTTGGGCATCGGCGAGGAGATCCTGGCTGATCACCTGGCAGTCGTGCCATTGACCTAGAAGTTGCTGGAAGTCATCGGCGATATCGAGTTGGTTGTTTTCTGGTTGAAAGATCATTTGGAGGTAGTATAGCTCCTTTACCTTTTTGCGTAGCAGATGGACATCGTGTTCATGCAGTATTTCTGTGGCCAGGAGGGATTTTATATCCTCTCTTTTTTCCTGGAGATACCTTTTGACGAATCCTCCTTTAATCTCGCCCAGGGCTGTTAATATCTTTTTAGCTTTTTCTTTCAAGGACTTCCGGATTTGCCGGCTGTTCAGGTTGAAGAACAGTTGCTGCTCTTGTTGGAGCTCAAGATCCATGTGATTGAAGTACATCGTCAGGGAAGCTTCAGGTCCGTATTTCCTGAGCATCGTCTCCTGCAGCTGGAGTTCCCTGACGATCCCAGCCTGACGGAATAGTTTCCTGAACGGTCTGTAATTTTTTTTGCGCTTAAAGTCTGTGCAGTTGGCACTGATGAGAAACATCAATGCCTTGATGCGTTTGATATCCACCCGGAGTGCATGGAAGTCTCTTGGACCGAATTGTGCGATTGGTTTCCTCAGCAGGATCATGATGGAATCCATTTGAGTACGGAAATATTTTTGCAGTGCGGAGGAAGTCTTCAAGATCAGTATTGGATAGCGCTGGATGATGTTTCTCTAAAATTAACATCTTTTACGGGATATGTGACGTTGATTTAACAGAACTCACCCCCGGCCCCTCTCTTGCGTGATGATTTCATGTACGAAGAGGACTGTGCTGAAGAGAGGGGTGTGTTGATTCTTCGCTTTCTATGCTAAGTGCATGGGGCATGTAGAATTATATGCCAGGCACAAATCATACCTCCCCTCTCTTTTACAGGATCATCTTCGTATGAATAGGCAATAGGTAAGAGAGGGGTCGGGGGTGAGTTCTACAAAAAGCAAAAAGGGGCAGGGGTGAAATAAAAAAGGGGACGTCACGTTTGACAGGTCCCCATCTCAAAACAATTACAACAGAAGGCAACAATCTGTTAGTCTTAAATCTAATCTTCGTAGAAATCCACAATGCCGGTCTCGACGTCATACATGCCCCCGATCAGGGCGATCTCTCCCTTGTTGATCATATCATTGAGGATTGTACTCTTTTCGTGGATCTGGTGCATGGCCATGATCACATTGAGGGTGGCCACTTTTTCAACAAATACATCATTGGCTGAAGTGCGGTCATCCGTGACTGTCTTTTCTGCATAGACAGCAGGTTGCAGTTTAGAAAGGAGGTTGGTGAGATTGCCCATTTCCACATGGTCGCATGCGCCTTTGACGGCACCGCATTTAGAGTGGCCGAGGACCACTAGGGCTTTAGCGCCTGCGACTTTGCAAGCAAACTCCATACTGCCGAGGATGTCTTCATTGATGATATTGCCGGCAATCCGCACACTGAATATATCGCCAAGGCCCTGGTCAAAGATGAGCTCGGCCGATGTGCGTGAATCGATGCAGCTCAAGACTACAGCAAGTGGATATTGTCCTCCAGAAGTTTCATTGACTTGTTGGAGCAGGTTGCGGTTGACCTTCAGGTTGTTGACAAACCGCTTGTTGCCTTCTCTCAGCAGCTCGATAGCTTTCTGTGGAGTGAGGCTCTTTTGCATTTCTTTAGTTAAGGTCTTCATGTTAGAGACGGTGTTATAAGGTTAAGGATGAAAGATTATGCGGCATTGGGGATGGATAGTCCTTTTATTTCTACATCGATGTTCTTCATCGTCCGGGCATGGATCGTGTAATCCTGGATGATTTCAATGACATCCTGGTGTACAAATTTGGAACGTGAACCATCGATCAGGACTTTGGAGTTTTCGGGTATATTGTTGAGCATCTGCAGGATTCCACCTTTATTGAGGAAGGAGACTTCTTCAGACAGTACGATATGGTGGTCGTGCGGACTGTTGGATACATCCTTTATGTCATATGCATTGCGATAGTTGTTGAGCAACAGGTAAAAGATGGCGAAGGCCATACCGATGCCAATACCCATGAGCAGGTCTGTGAGCAGGATACCGATGATGGTGGCGATAAAGGGGATGAAGTGTTCCCTTCCCTGCCTGTACATTTGCTTGAAGAGGGAAGGCTTGGCCAGTTTGTAGCCTACGATAAAGAGTATGGAAGCAAGAGTCGCCAATGGGATCATGTTGAGCAGATTGGCAATCGTGATGGCACAGACCAACAGGTAGACCCC
This sequence comes from Candidatus Opimibacter iunctus, assembly GCA_016716665.1. GTDB lineage: Bacteria > Bacteroidota > Bacteroidia > Chitinophagales > Saprospiraceae > Opimibacter > Opimibacter iunctus. The sequence continues at coordinate 282,585 of JADJVH010000002.1, forward strand.
ATGCAGGATGGCCGACATCTTGGTTTTAGCGCCAAAGGTTATGTTGGCAGAACTGCGCACAATTACCTGTGTGAGTGGTAGACCGCCAATCAGGCCGGAAACGATATTGCCAAGTCCTTGCGCCTTAAGTTCACGGTTGGTGGGGGTTACTCTTTTTTCCGGATCCAGCTTATCAGTGGCTTCAACACAAAGCAGGGTCTCCAGGCTGGCTACGATGGCTAGTACAAAGGCAATGGAATATACCTGAGGGTTGGCCAACTGGGAGAAATCAGGGAAAGTGAATTGACTAAAAAATTCTCCCATGCTTGATGCCACAGGTAGGCTTACGACCTGGTCAGGCTGGAAGGAGAAGGGAAGTAATCCCTTGATATACGTATAGTGAAGGACTATGCCTGCGATTACGGCAACCAATGGACCATTGAGCATGCCAAAAACCTTGTGTTTCTTGGAGAGTACAAGATCCCATAAGAGGAGTATGGCCATGCACACGGCTGTCACTAATAGTGCACCGGGATTTATAAAATCCATCATTCGTGACAGTTCTGAGAAGGTGTTTTCACCATCCCATTGGGCGAAGGCCCAGTCACCTTCATAATCCTTGTCATATCCCACCGCATGTGGGAGCTGCTTGAGGATGATCAGCAGGCCGATACCCGTTAGCATCCCTTTGATCACTGAGGAGGGAAAGTAATAGGCAATAAAGCCGAGCTTGAGAAAGCCTGCGATCAACTGGATGACTCCCATGAGCACCACGGCAAGGAGGAAGGTTTCCCAGGATCCGCCAAGGGTAGCTATGGATGTCAATACGATCACAGCGAGGCCGGCAGCAGGGCCGCTTACACCAAGGGGGGATCCGCTGGCGATACCGACGACAATACCACCAACGATGCCTGCTATGATCCCTGAAAAGAGAGGAGCTCCCGAACCGAGGGCTATACCCAGGCAAAGTGGCACAGCAACAAAGAAGACGACAATACTAGCCGGAATGTCGTTTTTTAAATGGGCAAATATGTTTTTCATAAGTTGTTATTGGTTTGATACCCCAAAGATAGTATTGTTATTTTAAAAGATAGTAATACTATCATTGAAAATATTGTTACTTTTATGTTAAAATTTGGTGGATCATGGATATCAACCTCACTATCACGCTCAATGAAAAGCTCTACCTGCGCAATCCGGAGGAATCCGAACTCGGCAAGCGGATCCTGGAGCATAGCATAATACTTATAGAAAGAATTGGTTTTGAAGCTTTTACCTTCAAGAAGCTGGCCTTTGAAATCAATACCACCGAAGCAGGCATCTACCGGTATTTTGAAAACAAGCAGCGCCTCCTGTTATATCTGGTAGACTGGTACTGGAGCTGGCAGGAATACCGGCTCATGCAGGAAACCCGGAATGTGGAGCAGCCAAAAACAAAGATCATGACCGCCATCCGCCTTCTGGCGACCCGGGTGGAGGATGATATTTCTACAGGTCACATCAATGAAAAGCTATTGCATGATATCGTGATGTCTGAAGGGGCAAAGTCCTGGCTGACCAAGCATGTGGAGGCGGACAACAAGGATAAATTGTTTCAGCCCTTCAAGGACCTGTGTGCGCTCATAGCAGAATTTATCACTGCTTATAACCCACGCTATGCCTATCCTTTTTCGTTGTCAAGCACCCTGATAGAGATGGCGCATTCCCAATACTATTATATGCAGCACCTCCCATCGCTTACGGATTTTGGCCACCATAAGGATGAAGATGAGATTATTCGTTTTCTCGAGCAGTTGGTTTTTGGAGCATTGGATAGCCAGGCGAAGGAAAAATAGGCCCCGGTCCTTATTCGCTAATTAATCCTTGTCCGGATTTTTAAGTGGTATGCTATTGAAGAGGGCTATCTGGAACTGTCCGCGATGCCTGTTTTCAAGCAGTTGGGTCATCCAACCCGCTTCGGCCCTTAGATTTTTACTGAATACAAATCCGATCGCACCGTAGATCCTATCCCGGTCAAACACAGGAGACTGAGGCTGCAGGAAGATTTCGTTATAGAGCGAAAGGTATATGGCATTGCTGACCATTTCTTTCTTATTGATGGGCAGGTTGAGTCCGAGGAAGTAGCGGAACCGCATTTTAAAATCGTCTTCGATAAAACGCTCTTCGATCCGGTATCGATGCTGCAGGTATACACGCCCAAATTGTTGCCGTGTGATCAGTTGTTGATAGATCCGGTTTTCATTGACCTTGGTTTTGTCATCAGTCCCGGCCACGTAAGGCTCGCTGTGGATATAGGCGTACCCAAGCAGGAGGTTATTGTTATTGGCAGACAGGTTGTAGCCAATCCCCGTGCGAAAGAGGAGTTGTTCGAGGTCGCCGGCGAAATTGTAACTGCGGTACTGTATTTCATTGTGCCAGTTCCAGCGATCATTTATTTTTTGATTTCCGAAGTACATGAGCCAGTTGCCCTTCATACTTTCCTGGGCTGCCAACTGTAATGGCAAAAGAAGTAAAATAGCGTAGAGGATTTTCATCATGCTATCCCTAACACCGGAGTTGATCCTTTGGTTTATCCGCAGATCAAGTAAACTATTGTCTGGCGGTGGCCGAACTTATTTTTTTAGCCAGCAGGACTTTATCGTTTGTGTTTCTCGCCAGCGTCCATGCCTTGCGAAGGTGATCCAGCGCCTTTACCGGGTTGCTATCTTCATACAGGTTGGCCAGCAATGAATGGTAGAAATGATTTGAATCGAGGCCCAGTTTTTCCGCTTCAACAATGGCTTCCTGCTTTCCATTGGCTTTGGACAATGCATACGTCCTGTTGAGTGCCGCGATCGGTGAATACTCAATCTGAAGTAACCGATTGTAGAGTTGCAGGATATTCTCCCATTTTTCAGCCGTATCTTCCTTGTGGGTGTGCCAGTAGGCGATCGCTGCTTCGAGGTGATACTTTGTGACTTGCCTGCCTCCGGAAGAACGGTTTAAAAAATCAACGCCTTGCGCGATCAGCTCCTTATCCCAGAGTGAAGCATCCTGGTCCTCATAAAGGATGATCTCGCCATCCTGGTTTGTACGAGCTTCAAAGCGTGAGGCATGAAAACACATGAGCGAAAGCAATGCATAGCCTGAAGGGGTACATGTCAGTGGATGATCTGTGAGCATGACCATGAGGCGCATGGCTTCGATGCACAGGTCCTTGCGAAGCACGGTGTTTTGCGAAGCGGAATAATATCCTTCACTGAAAAGTAAGTACAATGTACTGAGCACGGTTTCCAATCTGCTTTCGATATCACCGGGTGGAGGGAGTTCTATTTTTATTTTTTCGGTGCGTAGTTTTTCTTTGGCGCGGGTGAGGCGTTTGTAGATTGTCTCCTTGCCGGTCAGGAAGGCATCTGCGATTTCTTCTGCACCAAATCCGCAGAGGATGTTGAGTGCAAGTCCGATCTGTGCCTCTGTAGATATGGATGGATGACAAATAGCAAACAACATCTGGAGTTGGCTATCGACGATGTTTTTATTGGACAGGTCTATGTCAGTATCAGGATGCCCTTCATCCGATTGATTGAGTTCGGGAGCTATCTTGGTTTGGAACAAAGTATCGCGGCGCAGATGGTCCAGTGCCTTGTTTTTGGACACGGTATAGAGCCATGCTGTGGGGTTTTTGGGGAGGCCTTTCAAGCCCCATGTTTCAGCGGCGAGGAGGAAGGTTTCGCTGACGATGTCTTCAGCTATGGCGATATGTTCGAGGCCAAACATCTTGCACAACACAGCGATGATCTTCCTGTATTCTGTCCTGAAGAGATGTGGAATGAGTTGTTGAGGTTCCATGTAAAAAGAGACGCCTCTGTAAAAATACAGAGGCGTCTGTGTGGCTGTTAGTTATTATCTTCCATCGGTACGATCATCCGCACCTCCACTGTGCCGCCTACGTGCAGGATCGGGCAACCATCGGCCAGGGCTGCTGCTTCATCGAGCGTGTTTGCCTTGACGATGATATATCCGCCTACGGCTTCCTTGATATCCACGTATGGGCCGTCGGTGATCACCTTGCCGGGTTTGATCACCCTGCCTTCGTTGGTGAGACGATTGCCTGAGCTTGACAGTTTGTTTTGGGCGGCGATGCTGCCGATCCAATCCTGCCAGGGTTTCATCATGGCCTGGATTTGTTCTGGTGATTGGGGAGGCTCATTGGAATCAATGGCCCTCCTGAAGACGAACAGGAATTCTTTCATGTTGCGGAGCAGGTTAGTGGTTTGAATGCAATGCTACACCATTTCCTTCAGAATCTGCGAAGGCGGCCATAAAGCCTACGTCATCGCTGATCTTGGTCTTGGGCATCAGGACTTTTCCACCAGCAGATTCCACTCTTGCCAGTGCTGCTGACAGGTCGGGGTTGCCGTTGAGATAGATCCTGGCGCCTTCCATACTTGGCTTGTGCATGGGGCCTTGCACCAGGCTGCTGGAGACTTTGCCATTCATGTCTTCGGATGGGAAAAAGGCCATTTGCATGCCCATCATTTCTGTTTGTTCCATCTTGATATCGAAGACCGATTCGTAGAACTTCTTCGCCCGATGGATATCGGACACGGCGATTTCAAACCAGTTGAGTGAATTTTCCTTGTTTGTCATTGTGTTTGGATTTAGTAAGTAAATAGGTTAGAAGATGCCCTAAGACGAATGAGATTGTGGGATTGGACAAAATGGGGTGGCGGATTTCAGTTTTATTTCAATTTTTCCTTTCTTTTTCCATCACAGGAGGGCTACCGTTTATATACATCTCAAGAGGTAAGGTGTTTCCTCTGCCAACCAATGGAGGATACCAAGGTATAATCGGCCACCGGCCGTTGGATGGAACTGGTTGCTGAGCGGGTGAACATGGATGTGTGAAAGGCAGTCGAAGCATCTCCGCCAACCAGTGAATACCAATCATGAATACTAATAGGGAATCCAATTATGAATCCCATAGGAATCAACCAGCTGGCGGAGAGAACTCCATCCAGCGGCGTCTTTTTTTCCTGCGGAAATATTAAAACAGGCCATTTCCGATTTGAGTATAATCGGTAGGGATAGTTAGGTGAGGGGCGGTGTCAGGCTTCCAAAAATTAAATCCCTGATTTTGAGCCATTTGCACAAAACTCAGGGGACAGAAAAAATCCCTTTCGGGGGAGGTATAGGATGGACATAAAAAAAATTATCTTTGCCCTCCCCAAATGCTGAATGACTCCGTAGCTCAGGGTGTAGAGCATCCCGGCTTGCACGATTTTCGTTGAAAATCCAGAGACCCGGGAGGGTCCCAGGTTCGAGGAAGCTCGAATGGTTTAAAAATATACATGTCTCCGTAGCTCAGTTGGTAGAGCAGATGACTCTTAATCATCGGGCCCCAGGTTCGAGTCCTGGCGGGGACACTTTAAAAAGAGTCGGACGATGTCCGGCTCTTTTTTTTTTGTTGATGGGTTGATTGGTTGATGGGTTTACCTGTGCTGAGCGCAGCCGAAGCCTAGGCTGTGACAATATTCTCCATTTCCTGGTCCGGTCTCTTGATATAGGGGGGCAAATTCATGGGGCCTTCTTCTTCGCTTTTTTGTTTGTATTTTTCATCCTGATAGCTTTTAAAGCGCTAAGCTATTTCAGGACGAGAAACCAGTTTTGCAATTTAAATTTTCGTTTTCTCCATGTTAAAAAGAGAATCGTCTGCATTGCTTTTTGGCAATAAATTATACATTATAGTTCATCAGGGAACAGAAAGCATTGGTGCTCCAACGGATCAAGTATTTGAATTACTTATCCCTGATGAACCATGTTATATAGGATCTAAAGTCAAGGAAGCACTTTATGGTTTTATATTTAGTAAAGTTAGATACGGGAGAGAAGATTGGAAAAGAGTCTATGATCCTCTACTATTACGTATGGGGTTTAAAACAATAAAAAAAATGTTTGACAATGTTAAGATTGTTAATATATATTCACGTGATACAAACTTATTTATTTTGCCATATAGAAATTGTGGGTACAATAAATCTGAGACAAGATCTTTAAATGAACTAAAACTAAGTGCCGACTTAGAAACTGTCTCAGACTGTGAGCTAGGTGAAATGCTTATTAAAGCATTTGACTTAGCTAAATTGGAAGTGCAAATTTAGCATTGTAAAATCTGAAGACTTTCCCATTTTGTAGCCTTTCCCATAAATCGGACATGTTAAAATTGCGCAATCTGTCTGACTGACTTATCCCTATATTTCGGCCACCTGATCTTTGAAGGTTCTCATTCGTTTTGCCAATAAAGTCAAGAGGGTCCCGGAATTTATTGAGCTTGACTATTCTCCCATGCTAATCAAACAGACCGGACTGATTCCTGCCTTTCATCGCTTTAAGATAGAAACATCGAATCATATTTCATTCTTTCATAATAGGTTTTTAGAGGATCCTTAAGATTGTTTCGGTGGTCAGATACTGAAGAGATTGATCGATCCTTCTAGCTGAACTTTCAGGATTGAACGCGCTGGTATACAGACTTATAGGGACCCATCCGCAACTATTGTATACTTATTATTGTATTACTTTAGATATAATGGATCGAACACCATCATATCACAAAACGATAGCTATGAAACCACCATTTCACCTTGTTTTACTTATTTCTGCAGCCCTTAGTACCTCAGCGTCTGCACAACTTACACCTGTCACTGACATTGGTACCCATACCGTGTCTGTTGGCGTTCCTGAAAAGTTTGAATCTGCTTTTCCAACACCAAGAACACTGAAGGTGCCTACTAATTACTCAGTATCTGTATTCCAGGCGGGGGGATTGAGCAAGCCAAGATTTATGGCCTTTAGCCCCGGCGGCGTCTTGCATGTATCTGATATGAATGCAGGCGTAGTCTATGCCTTACCGGATACGGACAATGATGGAGTTGCAGATTCAATGTTTCCGGCAGCGACTGGTTTTTCCGGAAATCATGATGTAAAGTTTTATAAAGGTGCGATGTATGTATCAGAGCCCACACGTATATGGAAATGTACCGACCAGGATGCTGATGGTATTTATGAAACGAAGGAAATATTTATCAGCAATATTGCTAATAATGAAACCGGAGGACATAGCACCAGGACGATGGTTTTTGATGCTCAAAATCAAAAGTTATATGTTTCTGTAGGATCGTCCTGCAACGTGTGCCGTGAAACTGACCGTGCCATTATTGAACAGTACGATGAAGATGGAAGCAATCGCAGGATCTTTGCAACAGGTATCCGCAATGCTGTGGGAATGGACCTGCATCCTGTGACGAACCAATTGTGGGCAAACAATAACGGGAGTGATTATCAAGGCAATGAAGTACCTCCGGAATGGATTGATATCATTCGTGAAAATGGGTTCTATGGACATCCGTTTGCTTATGGCAACGGCACCTGGTTTAACTTTAATAATAGCGAATACCAATTCCTCTTACCTATTAATGCAACGGATTCAGCAAAAGTTGCAACATTGGTACCACCAGCGGCTCTTATTCGAGCTCACTCAGCTCCTATGGCTCTTGAATTCCTTGATGCAGGTTTCGGAGAGGAACTACAGTATGGTTTTCTCTCAGCATTAAGAGGCTCCTGGAATACATCTGATCCTAATGATTTCCGTGGATATAAAGTTATTTATGGTCATCTGTCTTCAGCACAGGATACAACAGTAGATTTCGTAGCAGATTTTTGCTCCGGGTTTATTACGGATACGGTCAATCGTGTGTTTTGGGGCAGGCCTGTCGGCATTGCCACCGATGAAGATGGAAAAGTATTTATCAGTTCAGACGAAGGCAATAGCGTGATCCTCGTGATGACGCCAGATGATATATCAGGGACTGCAGATGTAAAGGTACCGGTTAGGTTCGGCAACTATATATCCAAATCCTGCAAGCAGTGCTATAACGATTGCACTTGACTTAAAGCTATCCACAAACGTAACAATCTCCATCTACGATCTTACTGGTAAAGAAGTTGTATTCGTACCGAAGCAATGGCTTCAGGCGGGAACGCACAACCTGGAAGTCAGTGTTGACGAATTGACACAGGGATTGTATGAGGTGAGGATCATTACAGGTGATCATTCCTTTACAAAGAAACTTTTGTTGATGGAATAAAAAAAAATAGTCGGACGGTGTCCGGCTCTTTTTTTTGGTTAGGAGGTTAGGAGGTTAAGGGTTGATGTGTTGATGGGTTTATTGGGTGCTTGGAATGAGTATAACCTAATGATAGGTTAGTCGAATGCCAATCGGAGAATTGACGATGAAGACTTTCCGACCATACAATTTTTCATTGCCACCTCCAAAAATATCAAAGCCTGCATACCTTCAGATAGCAAAATATTGTGTATATTTATTTCCAGTGATCAGAATGTGTGCCTGTCGCGAAAGAGATTGATCTGATTGCTACCCCCTCCGCATGGGAATAATGAGCCCACGGAAAGCCATAACTCCCTCCCATTCCTTTTCAAAGAGAAGGATTTATATATTATTTGCCTTTTACATACTAAGATTCACACGCATGAAACCAACCACGTTTACGCTGCTACTGCTACTGCCCTTGGGGTTATCGGCGCAATTCACCAGAGGCCCGGATTACAAATTCGGCAGGAAAATCCTACACCTCCTACAATAATGCCAATGTCATGGCAGCTAATGGGGACGTTGTCCATCTGGTGTATACTGCTGAAAAGGGTGCGGAAGCTGAAGTGTACTACCAACGTTCTATTGATGGCGGTACATCATGGCAAATGCCTGTTCCACTCACGATAGATGATGGAAGTTTTTCAGGATATCCGACTATTGCAGTCTGGAATAATGAAGTGCACGTCGCGTGGACAGACCGGCGCACAGGGAATGATGATATCTATTACCGGAAGTCTACTGATGGAGGTAATACATGGTCTGCGGAAACACGTATCACCAATGATCCGCATGATTCCAGTTTCCCCAGCCTGTCTGCTTCAGGTCCTTTTGTACATCTGGTATGGACGGACAACCGTTTTGAAGAAGGAGAAATTTACTATTGCCATTCGCTGAATGCCGGTCTGACGTGGGGGAATCGGATACGATTGACAAACAATACCGGATATTCGATAAACGCTTCAGTTACTGCAATAGACAATGATGTACATGTCGTCTGGCAGGACGACCGGAATGGGAATGATGAAATTTATTACAAGCGTTCGACAGACAGTGGCCAGACCTGGGATCCCGATCGGCGCCTGACCAATAATCCGTTTAAATCTAATTTTCCATCCGTTGTATCCTCGGGTAAAACCATCATCATCGTATGGTCAGATCTGCGAGAAGGCAATGCGGAAATTTTTGGCCTTCGATCAGTTGACAAAGGGGATACCTGGTCACCAGACATCCGGCTGACGAATACACCGAGAGAGTCATTAAACCCAAAGATTGCCATGGAAGGTGCATTTGCCTTTGTGACCTGGCATGAACTTTCTGATATCGCTACGAATTGGGAAGTGGAATCACGATTTTCAACGGATGGAGGTAATACGTGGACGTCACGCAGACAAATCTCGGCCGAAGCGGGATTTTCGGGGGATGCAACAGTTTGCATAGAGAATTTGCTGGTGATGATCGCATGGACCGATAGTCGTTTCTCAGATACTGAAATTTTTGCACGTAAGAATGCAACGGGTAATCCGCTGCATTCTGCGCATACCTTAGACTGGGCATATAGTACAGGAGCTGTCGGATCAAGTGCGGTGACGGATTTGGTCACTGATACTAAAGGAAATGTTTTCCTGACAGGCAACTTTCAAAGTGCTGTTGATTTTGATCCGGACATGGATTTGCATATTTTGAATTCAGTAGGTGGCGATGATATTTTTATTTCCAAAACTTCACCTTCAGGTGATGTGCTATGGGCCACGCGAATCGGAGGCCCCGGAGAGGACCACGTCAGTAGTATTGCAATGGATCGGGAAGGGAATATTATCGTGTCAGGTTCATTCCATGAAACAGCTGATTTTGATCCGGGCCCGAATGTATTTCCGTTATCTGCGGGAGAAAATGGTGATGCGTTTATCACTAAGCTGGATGAGAACGGTGGGTTTCTTTGGGCGATTCAAATTACCGGAGATGGATTCAATGAAATCCGTTCAGGGAAGACAGATGCCTCGAATAATATTTTTGTAAGCGGGCATTTTGAGGAAACAGCAGATTTCGATCCAACAAGTGGTGTCTCACTTCTGACCAGTAATGGACAGGAAGATATTTTTCTGGCCAAGTATACTCCGGAAGGGCAGCTGATTTGGGTACATGGTATTGGTGGATCAGGTGCAGATGTCGGTCGTGGGGTGACAGTGACTCTGACAGGTAATGTATGGGTGGCAGGTCATTTTACTGAATCAGTTGACTTCAACCCCAAGCCTGATGAAGCCACCTTGACTGCACAGGGATTGGAAGATATTTTTCGTGGCTACATACACTGGCCAGGGAGGCTATATCCGTGCCTTACGGATCGGGGGGAATGAAAATGATGAAGTCAATGGCATACACATGGATGCTTCCGGCAATATTCTCCTGACCGGGATGTTTAGAGGAAATGTGGATTTCAATCCAAGCACGTTTACTGCCTTCCTTGGTTCCAACGGAGGGGATGATGGGTATGTCGTAAAACTCTCACCATCCGGCACCTATGTTTGGGCCCGAAGTTTTGGAGGAGAGGATAACGATAAGGGCATTGATATCAGCGCTGATTATCTTGGTAATATCCTGGTCACCGGCTTTTTTAAAGGGTATCCAGATTTCTATTCCGGGACTCCTGATTCCTATGCCCAGGCTACCAGTGAAGAGGATATTTACGTGCTTTCGTTGAAACCAAATGGTGACTTTGACAGGATAGATCAAATCAGTGGAGTGGGATCGGATGCTGGTTCAGCCATCGCGCATTATGAAACAACCCGCTATTACATTGCCGGATCATTTACACAAGAGATTGATGCGGATCCGACAGCTGATGTCTTTCCATTGAGTTCCAATGATGCTGATGATTATTTTCTGGCCAGCATCAATATTTGTCCTGCGGTATATTCATTCTTCGAGGCTACAGCCTGTGACAGCATGCTATCTCCTGACGGGGAGTTGGTTTGGACCTCCACAGGGACCTATTTGGATACACTCACCTCTGCTATTGGATGTGATAGTATCATCACGGTGGTCCTTACCATCAATGTGCATGATGAAACGGATATCACCGCTTCAGGCTGTAATAGTTACACCACACCGGATGGACAGCATACCTGGACGCAATCAGGTGAATACATGGAATCCCTGACCAATACGAATGGATGTGACAGCCTGGTCTTTTATCATATTACCATCTACCAAAGCAGTGAAACTACGGATACACGGACGGAGTGTGATCGATATGAAGATCCATTGGGCAATGTCTATACATCGTCCGGTACTTTTCTATACACGGTTCCAGACGTACATGGGTGTGATAGTGTCATCCTGCTTGACCTGACCATAGTGCATCGTTCGGAAACCGAACGCACGGAAACAGCTTGTGACAGCCTGGTGACTCCGGGTGGGGTACTGACTGCATCAGGGGACTATACACAAGTATTTACAGGTATCAATGGGTGTGACAGTATAGTGGATATCCATCTGACGATCATTCATTCCTCCGCAGGGACAGAAGAGGTGGAGACCTGTTTTGCGTACACCACTCCGGATGGTGAGCAAACGTTTGAGACCACAGGAACATACACCTTTGTGGTGCCCAATGCTGCCGGATGTGACAGTGTGATCACCCTCGATCTGTTGATACTTGGTCCTGACAATAGCATTACGATCAATGACGATTATCTATCGGCCCAGGAGGATAGCGCCGCTTATCAATGGATGGATTGTACAACAAATACCCTGATCCCGGGGGCAGTGGAACAATCTTATTTTCCTTCAAAGAGTGGGTCATACGCCGTCATCCTGACACGTAATGCTTGTATTGATACCTCGGCCTGTGTGGAACTCGTCCTGGTCTCTTCGCATGAGCCAAATTCCCAATCGGGCATCAGGCTATATCCCAATCCAACAGAGGGGGACATCCTCATTGATTTGGGTGCACTTCGTAACCATGTACAGATGGAAGTTACAGATGTCTATGGAAGGCAATTGGAACTCATTACGTTCCAACAAGTGCAAACCATTCCATTTACGATGCGGTTTCCGCAAGGCATGTATCTGTTCCATATCCTTGCAGATGGGCAGCGTAAGGTGGTGCAGGTGGTTAAAATGTAGATTGGGCTTAGGGGCTTAAGAGGTTAGGGGGGTTATAGGTTGATGAGGTTGCTTGTACTGAGCGGACGGTTGGTGAGCTGTAGCACAGGGATGAGGGCAAGCAGGTCGAACCAGTCGAAGGATAGGTTGATGGGGTTGCTAGTACTGAGCGGAGCCGAAGGATGGGTTGATGGGTTGATAGGTTGATGGGTTGATAGTGTTTATATGTTATGACAATATTTTCCATTCCATTGGCTGGTCTTGGGTAAAGGGGATTGGTTTATTGGGTAATTTTTTCTTGGTTTTTCTTTGTTTTTTTCAATACTGGTAGCTTTTGATGTGAGAAGCTATTTTAGAAAGGGACATACTTTATGAGAAAGATAATTATTTTGCTTTTTATTGCTTTATCTACTGATATTCTTGGTCAGGATGGAAGAAATATTTTGGGAAGTAAAGTATGGAGTTACTTATATCCCCTATATATTGAAAGGACTGATCTGATTAGATGGATGGTTTATCCGGCTTTTGAAGTTGACTATTTCCTGAATGAAAAAATAGCTATTAACGCAAGTTATCTTTTTTATGATAAAAGAATTACAGATTATGATTATGAAAAGGATAGTAAGTATTCCGAATCACCATTCCCGAGTTCATACGAAATAGCCAAGGAAAGTGAAGGGAAAAAGTGGTTTTTTTCATCATTTTTTGATTATGTTTTCTGTGGAGTTAAGTATAAGCATTATACAAAGAAGGCACATTATTTAAAACTCCACCTGGTCCATTGGTTTCAGGCGTGGTGAAACGTCAGTTTTAAGGTATGCAATTGAAAACCCTTCGTATCCAAATGGTTTTGAGGCAATTACTGAGAATATGGATAGCACAGGCCCAGGAGTTAAGTTGGGAGTAGCTCCAGGTTTCCTGTTTTGGAAAATCTTAACAGTTGATTTGTCTGTAGGGACATATGTGTTTGTAAACTGGCCTGTTTTTCAACCATATGGTAATTTTTCTTTGGGCTTATCGTTTTAACTATGGATTTTTGTAACCTTAAAATAAATGTAGCCTTTCACAAGAATCGGAAAAGTTAAAATTGGACAATTGATCATTACTGAACAATCCCCATATTTAGACACCCGATTTTTGAAGGATTTTATAAATAGGTTATCCACGCTTATATCTGGTGGTTGCTTCACTAACCTCGACGGTTAGCCGATAGATGCGCATATCCACCACACAAACCCACACCGCCACAATCCCAAATGTTATTTTCTGAACGATAGGAAGTAACGTGAGCCAGGTACCAGTCTCGTAGATAAAGTAATTGAACAGGATCAGGACGAGGCAACACAACCTGACCAGAATAACCGATAATAGCTGTGCTCGTACAAACCGACAAAGGTCAGGACCAACGCAACCCCTGCTAATAAGCCTCCGAGGTGGATCACTGTGTCATGATAGCCGGTAAACATAAAGACGGCAATGGCCATCGAAAGTATTCCGGTATAGCGGATGACCTGGTATTGTGGTTTGTTTTGAAACAGCGTAGGTAAGAGAAACCAGAATACTGCTAAGGAAGAACATAGTGTGATCATGGCGGCAAGTGCAACAGGTCTGGCAGTATTTGGGGTGCCATTTTTTGCAACTAAGCAGGTGAGGTCGCACCAATAGTTTTGCAGCCAATCAAAACCTGCAGTGGATGGATCATAAGTAGATCCACCCGGATAGAGTAAGGTGGATATGAGATAGAGCAGGACAAAGATCAGTAAGCCGACAAGGGGCGTCAGCATCCATCGGTTTTTCTGTCTTGTTGAAGGTGAATTATTCACCATGCTCCGTTTATTATTCGTCAGCCAGGACGATCAGTTCATCTGCAGGAGAGAAGGTGATGGCCTTTGACTTGACAGGATTGACGACGATGCCATAGGACTTATTCTTGTCGTGGGCGGCGGCAATCATCCTATAACCGATTGCAGTATGGCCTCTCCGCCTTGCACTTTCCAGGATGGTGTAGAAGTCAACACTCACACCCGGAGTGATATAGTCCTTGATGGGTTTGAGATAAATTTCACTGCCATCGGCGGCAAAGAGATCTTCGAAGACGGGCATGAGGTATTTGTTTTCAGATACCTGGGAGATGAGCAGGCTGATCAGCTTGTCACTCACGATAAAATCATCTGCCTTGGTCACTTCGGCCAGTTCACGGTTGCGCATGTCGAGCATCTCGCTCACGATTTTCATATCGGTCCCTGTCTCCTCCAGGATCCTGCGGATATGGAGCAGTGCGATCAGGGTCTGGGCATCGGCTTCCTGCACATCCATTTCTTCCTTGTAGCACAGCAACTGGACACTGTTGAAAGACGTGATATCCAATGCATCGATGACTTCACGGGCATTGGTGTCATCATGCTGGAATTCCAGTTTGATATTTTGTAGTGTGCCTGCGAGCGATAAGAGATTCTCTCTATCCTGATCAAAGGAGGATACTACCTTGATATGCGAACCCGGACCTACATATTTGTCCATCTCCCTGATGATGATCAGGCCGCGCTGGTTCCAACCAAGGATCAATATGCGCTCAGGCACTACCTGGGTTGAATCATTTGAGACGATTACACTTTCGTTGATGGTATGCGTTTTCTTTCCAGAGAGGACCATGGTGTCATCATCCTGGCTGATCGCGATGATCTTATCCCCTGACTGCAGTTTATAATCCATCGGTGGGTTTATCTTGACCCTTCCATCGGCATACTGGAGGCCAATGACTGCAGAATCTTCAAAGGCGAAGATGGATTGGCCATAGGTTTGGCTGATCAGTTCTTTTTGTTCTGTAAAGTAAATCTCTGCTCCATCAAAATCCAGCAGCTCGGTATATACGATACTCAGGCCGCTCTGGCGTGAGGTCTGTAGCATGATCTTACCGATAACATCGTCCGTAAAGATGAGTTCTACCTCATCCTTGCCGACCATCCTGGCGACTTCGAGATTTTTCCTGTCCCTGATTTCTGCCACGATATGATAGGGTGCAAGACGCCGGTCGGGATTGTTGGTGATGGCGAGGATGGTTTTTATGGTGAGTGGATCAGCATGTCCGTCTTCAGGTGCAAGGACGATAATCGACTTGGTTTCCTGTGGATTGACGATTTCGAGATCGACCATATCATTAGGGTTGCCTTTGCGGCAGATGATTTTTGTGTTGCGCAGGTTGGGGACATTGCTGTTGATCGCATCTTCCATTTCCACCTTGTCCATATCGGCCAGGATGACGATGCGTGGCTTCTTTGTGTTCTCATTGGCGATGACCAGCTCAGAGATGATCGTAAATATCTTCGAAGACCAGCCCAGGATCAGCGTGTGGTTTTTTTCGATGACAAAGCTCTTGCCTTTGCGGAGTTCCTCGAGCTTGCTTTCGATACCGCTGCCCAGCACACCGATCAGTGTGGAGATGATAAAGATACCGCCGAGGGTCACCAGGAAGGCTACGATCCGGAAGCCCCATCCTGCATCGCCGCCCATGGTGCCGGAGTCCAGTGTACGCATGAGACTTTGCCATGCTCCTTCCACAAAATTCATGGGTTCTTCGCCCTCAGGGGATATATGGAATAGCCAGAGGACAGCGCCAGCTACTGCCACGACGAGGGTGGATATGATGGCCAGGAGTGAAATCATGGCAATGGGGCCCTTGCTCATCAGGTTGTCAAACCTGTAGCGTAGTTTTTGGGAGAAGGAGATGTTGGTCATCGTTGTTGGTTTCAGTTCAAGTCAGTATCGCCTTCACAAGGTAAAACACTTCATGCGTTTTGGGTGGATGGGTTGGGTTTGTATGTAGGGTACGCCAGAATGGGCCGGCTGATTTCTGTTTTGGAGACTTCCAATAGCTAGATATAGCTATTTCAGGCGCAGGGAGGAAGCTATACGTTTGTACAGTCCAATAGTCTAACCCTTTGTGTATGAAAAATCTATTCTCCTTCTCCTTCTTGTTTTTTTCATTTTGTCTTGTCGCCCAGAATAACAATGTGGGGATCGGGACAACGACGCCAGCACCTGAAGCAATCCTGGAGCTTCATTCTAATTCTGCCGGGTTATTAATCCCGAGGTTAACTTCTGACCAGAGACTGTCATTAGCGAATGAGTTTGGAGCAAACGTAACATCCAATGGCATGATGGTCTATGACGTAACGATGAAAAGGCTTATGGTGTATGATTCAACAGCAAATAATTTTAATGGACGTTGGATTTCATATCTGCCATTTGATAGTGGTTGGAAAACAAGAGGTAATACAGGTACATTTTATGGTGATGATTTTATCGGGACATCAGATAATATGCCACTTTCATTTCGGGTAAATAATATGTTTTCAGGGTTGATTGATCATTTTTCCAACAATACAAAATTTGGATACAATACAGGTATTTTTGGAAATAATACAGTTGCTATAGGTCATCTCGCTGGATCTGCAGCAGGTATGGGAACCACTGGTAATGTAAGTATTGGTGCATTTAGCAATCAGAATAATATAGGAGGGTCAGAAAATGTTATTATTGGGACTAACGCGGGACTAAATAACAATGCATCTTTTAATACATTCGTGGGTCATGAAAGCGGAAAAAACTTAATTAATGGGGCTGATAATACATTTATAGGCAGACTTTCAGGATTTCAAAACAACGCTACTGGTAATACGGTTCTTGGCTCTGTTGCGGCAATGCAAAATGAAAGCGGTGAATATAATACAGTCCTGGGGTATAATGCCGGTAATACCGACACAGGTGGATCCAGGAATATTTTCCTGGGGATGAATACAGGGGGAAATATTTTAAGCAATGATAATGTATTTATCGGCAGCAACGCTGTTGCGGAGAATGCCGGATTAACCAATGCTGTGGCTCTCGGTGCAAACACTCAGGTTTACAGGAGCAATACGTTGATTTTAGGAGCAAACAACGATGTAGGAATTGGTACTTCAAATCCAAATCAGTCTGCAATTCTGGATATTCAATCGGATAGTAAAGGCGTGTTGATTCCTCGAATGAACAGTGTCCAGCGAAATGCAATCGTTATGCCTGAGGAAGGCCTTTTTGTGTTTGATACAACAGAAGGAGTGTTTTTCTTCTATACTGGAACAGCCCGCAAGGATTGGGGCCATCTTCGAATGTATGGAAGACAAACGGCAATGCAGGGGTGGATAATTCAAGTTTTATCGGAACAACAGATCTTCCGACTTTACGGTTTAGGCTAAATAATGAGTCATTCGGCATGCTAAGTAATGATGATCATCTTATTCAATTTGGAAGCAAGGTAAATGATGGGAGAAATTCAGTTATAATCGGAGACAGTGCTTATTACGCAGCTTCCTACTTTTCATCATACAATACAATATTGGGAAATAATGCTGGAAAGGCTATGTTGAATGGCAATGGTAATACAATTCTTGGGGAGAGTGCTGCACATATGAGTATAGGTGGCAGTTACAATACTATCATTGGTCATGAAGCAGGAAAAAGACAAATGGCTCAGCACAATACATTTATGGGAGGTCAGAGTGGAGCGGGTACTGAAACAGGAACTTTTAATGCTTATGTAGGAACTCAATCGGGCAATAGCAATCCAACTGGAAGTTATAATGTTTCTTTCGGTGCTTTCGCTTCCTCCATGAAATCAGGTGATAATAATATTGCTCTTGGCCCATATGCCCTGAAAGGAAATAACGGAGATGGATATAAGCATGGTAATAATAATATAGGGATAGGTTATGAGAGTGGTGGTAATAGTATCTTTTCTGATTCGGTAGGGTACAACAATATTTTTATTGGCACGAATACAGCAGGTCATAATCAGTCTGGAGATACATTGTTCAATGCGGTTGCTATAGGAGCTAATGCTTTTGTCGGAAAGAGTAATGCTATTGTCTTGGGAGATTCAGAAGCAAAAATTGGTATTGGTAATTCCTACCCTGTTTTCGATCTTGATGTATTAGGTACGACCTCGTTAGGAGGTGCTGTACGAATTAGATCTGGAGCTGTTCAACCTGGATATATATTAATGGCTACTAGTCTTTTTGCTGATGTTCAATGGGTAGATCCTTCAACCCTAGAATTTGGGATTGTTGAAACAGATCCTCAGGTCGGTTCTTTTGGTTTTAATAAAGTTCCTCGCTGGAATGGAACAACATTGACAGATGGGGTCATACAGGACAATGCTACCAATGTGGGTATAGGTACAGAACCGGGTACCAATGAAAGGCTAACGGTTGCTGGAAAGACAACCACTACAAATTTTCAAATGACCAATGGAGCATCAAATGGATTTGTACTTCAAACGGATGCCTCCGGGAATGGTGCCTGGGTGAACTCAACATCTCTGGCTGTGACGGAAGCAGACCCACAGGTGAGTTCGGCCGCTTCGAATCTTATTCCTCGTTGGAACGGAACATCATTGGTAGATGGGGTAATTCAGGATGATGCCACTAATATTGGTGTGGGCACAGCGCCGGTAGCGAATCAAAAACTGACAGTAGCCGGAAAAACCACGACTACAAATCTACAGATGACCACTGGTGCCACGAATGGTTTTGTATTGCAGACTGATGCATCAGGTAATGGCACGTGGGTAAATTCAACATCTCTGGCTGTGACGGAAGCAGACCCACAGGTGAGTTCCACCGCTTCGAATCTTATTCCGCGATGGAATGGAACATCACTGGTGGATGGAGTTATACAGGATGATGCTACCAATATTGGTGTTGGTACTGCACCTGTAGTCAATCAAAAACTCACGGTGGCTGGAAAGACTACGACCACTAATCTCCAAATGACCAATGGAGCATCAAATGGATTTGTACTTCAAACGGATGCCTCCGGGAATGGTGCCTGGGTGAATTCAACATCTCTGGCTGTGACGGAAGCAGACCCTCAGGTGAGTTCGGCCGCCTCGAATCTTATTCCTCGTTGGAACGGAACAACACTGGTAGATGGCGTTTTACAAGATGATGCCACTAATATCGGTGTTGGTACTGCACCTATTGTAAATCAAAAACTGACCGTAGCCGGAAAAACGACTACCACCAATCTGCAGATGACAAGTGGTGCAGGTACTAACCTGGTGCTTCAATCCGATGCATCAGGAAATGCTAGCTGGGTAAACCCCAATACACTCAACATAAACAACCTATATAATACCAGCGGCACATTGACAGCGGCCAGAACTGTGACCCAGGGCAGCAATGCATTTACCATATTGAACAATGGTGCGCAGAATACGACATTCAATTTATCCTCCACCGGAGATTTTGATATTCAGGATAATGGAGTCAGTGCTTTGCGTGTAAGTGATGCAGGTAAAGTGGGTATTAATACATCCACTCCATTGGCGATGCTGCATGTTGCAGATAGTAGTGTTGTTTTTACGGGGGGAGTAAGTATTTCCGGCACACCTGGCAATCCTCCTGTCAGTGGTGCAGGGGTGAGAATGATGTGGTATCCTGATAAGGCGGCATTTAGAGCGGGTTTGGCCGAGGGGACTTCCTGGGATAAAGTGAATATTGGAAATTATTCTTTTGCAGCGGGAGCCGGAACCATTGCGTCAGGAAATGTTTCCACTGCGACAGGCACCGGTACAGTTGCCTCCGGTGTTTTTACAACAGCAATGGGCAGTGGTACAGTTGCCCAAGGAGGTAGTTCCACGGCGATGGGGAGTGGTACAATTGCCCAAGGAGGTAGTTCCACGGCAATGGGCACCCAATCAATAGCCTCAGGAGAAAGTTCCATTGCGATGGGTAGCCATTCCATAGCCTCTGGAGAAAATTCTACGGCGACAGGAAACTGACTACTGCCTCAGGCTTTCAGCACAGCGATGGGGAGTTGTACCACTGCATCAGGTAATTTTCTTCAACACGATGGGCATTTTTGCAGGGGAGTGCAACCGCGGTTTTGTTGCAACAGCGATGGGCAGTTTTACAAAAGCGTCTGGAGAAAATTCCACGGCTTCAGGCTTCTTTACAACTGCCTCAGGTTTTGGTGCAACTGTGATGGGGTCATCTGTTACAGCACGCGCGTATGCATCTTTAGCTCTTGGCCAGTTCAATGATTCTATAGCAACAAGTAATAAGTTAAACTGGATTTCTACTGACCCGGTCTTTATTATCGGGAATGGCACGGCTGATAATGCCCGTAGCAATGCATTCATGGTGCTCAAGAACGGAAATACTGGTATAAGTGCCACTCCTGTGACCGGACAGAAACTTACCGTAGGTGGTAAAACCACAACCACCAACCTGCAGATGACTGCAGGAGCAGGCGCAAACCTGGTCATGCAATCGGATGCCTCCGGAAATGCAACATGGGTCAATTCCACTTCTCTTGCAGTAACCGAATTGGATCCCCAGGTAGGAACAATTACCTCAGGCAGGATACCCCGCTGGAATGGGACCTCACTCAATGACGGAGTGATCCAGGACGATGCCACCAATGCAGGTGTGGGCACCGCTCCGGTAGCCAATCAAAAACTCACAGTGGCCGGTAAGACAACCACCACCAATCTGCAAATGACTACCGGAGCTGGAGCAAATCTCGTCATGCAATCTGATGCTTCAGGAAATGCTTCGTGGGTCAATGTAAATACACTGAATGCAAATAATATTTACAATTCCAATGGTACCCTCACCGGGGCAAGGACGCTCACGCAAGGAAGCAATGCATTAACGATACTCAACAATGGAACCCAGAATACAGTCATCAATTTATCTTCAACAGGGGATTTAGATATTCAGGATAATGGCGTCAGTGCCTTGCATGTAGATGATGCCGGAGAAGTAGGAATAATATGGCCGCGCCCCAGGCAGGGCTACATATCAAAGGATTGGGAGCTACTTTTGACGCCCATCTAAGACTGGAAACTGCCGGAGCAGGCACAGAATATGCTAATATCCTGTTTGATGGCGATATGAAGTTCAGGAATTTCAGCGCCACTGCGGATTATCAATGGAGAAACAATGCCAATAATATAAGGATGGTCTTGCAGGATGATGGAGATCTTGGGATCGGGGTCACTAATCCATTGACTAAGCTGCATGTTAACGGCGCATTAGCCGTTGATGACTTAGGAAATGTTGAAATTATTGGGGACAACCAGGTGGTCACTGTTGGCAATTCCAGTTATTTGAGGCTTAGTTCAAATTTGTCCCCCGCTTCTTCTCGCACCATCGTTCTTTCAGATGGGTTGGTTGTTGGCCACATTGTATTTATTGAATGCAATGAAACAGGAATAGAGGGATTTGAAATTCTTGATGGAGCAGGCAGTAATACCAATACGACAGGTACGATTTCTATGGGAGCAGGGGATATGATCCAACTGATGTGGAATGGGACCGATTGGTTGCAGGTTTCCTATTCCAATAATTGATAGGTATAGAGGGATACTGACATGTCAATCCTTTGTTTACATTTGGTAAATAAAGAAGGATACGAAAGTGGCGGATTTCTCCTCGGGTGCGCAGATGCGGGTTTTAGTCAACATTTTTTTACTGTTTTGCTTCTGTTGCAATCAGACTACAGCCCAATACAATGACCTTCAGTTCCGGCACATTACTCCGGAGGACGGCCTTTCCCAAGGGGTAGTCACCTCCATATTGAAGGACAGTCATGGATTTGTATGGATGACCACCTATGACAACATCAACAGGTTTGATGGTATCGAAGTCCTTAGTAATGATGCGATAGCCCCCGGGCTGGGTATTATTTCAAACACTGTTTCCATCGTTGAAGACAGCCACGGAGATATCTGGTTGGGCTCCACAGAGGCGTTGATCAAATTTGATTATCAGCAAAACCGGTTTTTTACCTATTCGGTCAGCACAGCTCCAAATCAGAATGATAAGGGCGCAAAGGACGCTTATTTTCCTTTAGCCGAGAAGGAGGGGATGGTACTATGCATGACGATGTCTTATCCACGATGCTATATTTTTGACTCCGCTAAAGAAACATTTATCCCTTTTTTCGTGCATAAGGCAGAGGGTGATGTAATCGAGCCTAAGGTGATAACAAGGGAAGCTGCCTTATTTGATGACCAGTTTTATTTTACATGGGATCACCCATCAAAGGGAAAGGCTATATCATGGATAGAACAGAAGGGCGATCAAACCTGGCACTGGGTAAATGGGTATTTACCGGGAGTGATTGGGGATTTATACTTAGTAAAACTGAACCAGGGCCAGATGGACATCGTGTTATGGGATTACAACAGGCCTGACCATGAAGGAAAGAGAACACGGTCAACATACCTGAGATATGATATCCATAAAAGAGAAATATCCTTCATCTACAAGGCAGATTATGAAATCACCTCCTTACAGAGAAATGGTGGTTTCCTCTTTTTGAGTTCAAAGGAAAGTGGTCTCCATATCGTTGATGAAAGGACAGGCACAGAGACGGGGCAAATCCGTCATAAGCCGGGAGTAGCCGACGGATTAGTGTCCGATTATACAAATCTATTTTCGATTACAGACAATCAGATATGGGTATCGAGTTGGGGAGAAGGGGTTGACTATGCCTATCTGGGAGGAACATTGTTTACATCGCATTTTTCAGCCAAAGAGGCGGAGCTTCATCATACCTCAAATTTTGTCAGGGGCATCGTAGAAGATGAACGGGGACATTTCTGGTGCAATGTGATCATGAAGGGTATCATCGAGCTGGATGAAAACCTGGAGTACATCCGCACCTTACCAGGAACTGAAAACATGAATAGTTCGTCCATTTTTATTGACGATCAGCAGGTGCTTTATTTTGGGGAGAAGGGAATGTGGTCCTATGATATACGTCATCAAAACTGGGCAAGATTCAAGCAGGTAGTGACCTGCAAGACCAACCAAGTAGCAATGCAGACTTTCATTATTATACGACGGATCATGGAGGGAATTTGCTTGGTGCCTCTCTGTGGGGAATATTTAAAATCGAAAGAGATAAAAATGCCCTGGCGAAAGTCCAATGCGACCTTCCGGAATTTGGTGAGATTCAGCAATTTGGGTATGTGGACCTTCACGATCAGTTGTATGCCTATTCAGCAATCTATGGGCTCAGTATTTTCAGGAAGGCAAAAGATACCTATGAAAAACTGTATTCATTTGCCGAAACCTTTATCCCCAGGCATGTGTATGAGCAAAATGACAGCATACTCTGGATAGGAACCACTGCCGGATTGATACAGTTCAATACTAAAGCTTTGAAGATCGTCCGATGGTATAGGATCAGTGATGGCCTGCCCAATAATACGGTATATGCGATCGCTCCGGATGGCCTGGGGAGATTATGGCTCAGTACGAACAGAGGATTGTGCAGCTTTGATCTTAAGACACAGCATATCATTCAGTTTACCGATTATCCCGGCCAGCAAGGCCGTGAGTACAACAGGCATGCGGTATGCGTCGCCAGGGATGGACGTATATTGTTTGGCGGAGTCAATGGGATCACAGCGGTGCATCCGACTTTTTTCAACAGGGAGATTACCAAGCCTGTAATCCAATTTACCTCGATCAATGATGATGAGCGCATCAATCCATTCGGACATGATCAGCTTTCGACTACAAAAAAATTAATGGCAGGAACCTCGCTGATGGAGTTTAAGTTTCTGGCTATTGATTACAACAACAGTAAACTCTGCAGATTGAAGTACAAGATGGATGGTGTGGAAGAGGATTGGAAGGAGACTGAAAATCCAAGCAGTGCCAGGTATCTCAATCTTAAGCCAGGCCATTATGCATTCAGGGTTTTGGCCGCTGACGCCAATGGGGTCTGGTCGGAGCAAGGCAAGGCGTTTTATTTTGAGATTGCTGCATTCTGGTGGCAGACCCTATTATTTAAAATAGCAGTCATCACCGCTATGATCGCCTTCATCGCGGTGTTGATAAGGCTCTGGCTGGCGCACAAATGGAACGAGCAAAGGAGTGAGCTTGAAAAGCAACTGGCCATTTTGCAGGAGCATGAGCGCATCAGTGCTGATCTCCATGATGATATCGGATCGACCTTGAGCAGTATTTCCGTGTATAGCGAACTGGCAGACAAGTATTATGAGTCACGGCCCGAAAAGAGCCACGAAATCGTGCACAAAATCTCAGTGCAGACCAGGAGCTGATGACCCGGATAGAAGATATCATCTGGAGCTTAAAGCCGCACAGCCCTGACAAGACTACTTTTAAGAGCAGGCTTCAGGATTATGCGCTGGAATTATTGTCAGGAAAAAATGTGGGCTATACCATCGAGGTGGATCCTGGGGTTGATGACCTGGTCAAGGATCCATTCCTGAGGAAGAACATCCTGCTGATCATCAAGGAGGCGATCAACAACAGTGCGCGAAATACAGCCAGGCTTCGATCGTCGAAATTGCCGTGAGTGCCAGTACATCGGATATGAGAATACGGGTTGAGGATGATGGGATAGGATTTGATAATGAACCTTCCGGAAGTGGCAATGGCTTGGGAAATATGAGAAAGCGCAGTGAGGATATCGGGGGTGCTTTTTCACTTCGATCTGCTCCCGGCCTGGGTACAAGAATTGAGGTGACCATCCCTATGGCTAATATTAGGCATAAGTAGACCGGTTCATTAACCCTATTTTTACGCTATGACACGTGTGTTTATATATGATGACAATGCGGCTCGCAGAGACAGCCTGATCGCCCTGTTGGATCTGACCGATTCAATGGAGTATGCCGGGAGCGCAGCCAATTGCACGCGGGTCGAAGAAGATATGGAAGCAGCGTCCCCGGATATTGTGCTGATGGATATCGAGATGCCTGATGCGGATGGGATAGAGGGTGTCAGGAGGATCAAGAGCAGGTTTCCGGAGATCAAGGTGATCATGCAAACTGTGTATGAGGACAATGAGAAGATCTTCAGTGCACTCAAGAATGGCGCGGAAGGTTACATCCTGAAGAAGGCCTCCATAGCGAGCATCATCGATAGTATCAATGAGGTAAAGAATGGTGGCGCTTTTATGACACCGAGCGTCGCACTCCAGGTATTGAAGTTCCTCAACAAACCTGTAGAAAGCGATGAGCGCCTGCAAAGCCTGAGTCCGCGCGAACAAGAAGTGCTCAGGTTTCTGGCGGAAGGAGATAGCTACAAGATGATTGCTGAACGGATGCAGATCAGTTATGGTACGGTCAACAACCATATCAAGAAGATATACGAAAAGCTGCAGGTACATTCGCTGGGCGAAGCGGTCTCCTATGCTCTAAAGAGCAAGTCTAACCTGTGATCATTGGTTCCGGGTCATCAACATATTATTGAATGGTTTGTGCTGGGCGCCTCTGCCATCATGCTGGTGTATCATGCCATCCTGTTCATCCAGCAGCGTGACCGGTATATCTTACTGTATTCAAACTATCTTTTATCACTGGTCATCTATCTTGCCTTCAGGCGCTGGACGCATTATGATACCTTCACCAATGACACCTTTTCCTGGGCCTACGTCATTGATCATCCCCTGATCCTCTACATGCTGATGAGTTATGTGTTGTTTATATCCAGGGTGCTGGAGATCAACAACAATGCCAGGGTGATCAAGTTTGCCGTAATTTCATTCTATGTCAGCATAGGTGTGTTTTTCATCCTGCACCTGTATAAAGTCTTCTTTACCCAGGAGACCGCTATGACCAGATTCTATTTTCTATGGAGTAAATCAGTCCTTCTGTTTTTTGCTTTTGTGGGTTTGTATGGAGCCCTGAAAGTCCGCAAGAGCACCTTTGTCCGAATGATCATCGCGGGAGGGATTGTGTATGCATTTTTTAGCCTCCTTACCGTGTTTTCAATCTATGAGGGAAGTGAGGATACTTGGGCTTGTATGAATACGAATTGTATTTTATCGGATGCCTGCTGGACATCCTCTTGTTTTCTTCAGCCCTGGGGTATCGAAGTTACCTGATCAACCAGGAGAAGATCCAGACACAGCGATTGCTGACGATCGAGAGTGAAAAAAACAAAGAGTTGCTTCAAGTGCAGCATGCCATACTGCAAAAGGAAAAAGAGCTGATAGAAGCGCAGGCGGTGACGAACCGGCAATTGCAGAATGAGGTAGGGGCCAGCCTGAGCAGTATTCATCTCTATGCTGAGCTTGCCGCCAGTGTAGTGACTTCGAGCCCGGAAAAAAGCCAGGAATACCTTGGTCGTATTTCGAGCGAGAGCAAGCAAATCATGGAAGATATAGGGGATATCATCTGGCTGGCGCATGTGCGTAAGGAAGAAATGCATGAAGCCTTGCTGACCCGGATCCGCAACTACAGCCATGAGATCCTCAATGCCCATCATATCGCTGTCGAATACCACATCGATCCGGATTATTATCAGACCCCATTGACCGCTGAAGTAATCAAGGATACCCTGGTCTCCATCAAGGCAGCTTTGAAAAAATCAATATCCCAAATCGGCAATCAGAAATTGATCCTGGTGATCAAGGGCCTGCCAGTTCAATACAGTATTTCATTTGCCTGATTCTGTTACGAACACCCGGACCTATGCCTATATCTAGCTATTGACCACCGCCATGTGAACTTCCATCTTTGGGAGGAATTGCAGACTAACCAATTACCTCTTCCCATGGGTTCAATCAGAGCTTTCCTTTCAGTCCTCGCACTATCAGTTTTTAGTATCCATACGTATGGCCAGGTATCGACCAATGGTGGATCAGGACTGGCTGCCACCTATCCTTCACTCGCTGATGCAATTGCGGCCTTGAACACAGCAATACTCACCGCTCCTGTCGTGATCAATGTCAATGCCGATCAAACAGCTCCGGCGGGTGGATACATCATCACCGCGCAGGGGACTGCGGTCAATACCATAACCCTTCGTGGGAACAACAACATCGTTGTGGCTTCAAACGCCCATGTCCCGGGTAGCTTCATGGACGCTGTCTTCCGTCTGGAGGGAGCTGATTATCTGACTTTGGAGCAATTTGTGATGATGGAGAACCCATCTGCTACCAATGCTTCTGATGCCACTAATACCGTCACGGAGTGGGGTGTTGCATTACTAGCTGGATCACTTACTAATGGCAGTCAAAATAATATCATCCGGAACAATACGATCTCATTGCGCGTCAGCACAGTCGATCGTAACACCTTTGGCATTTACAGTAACGTCAGGCACAGCACTACCAATGTTCTCGTTGGGGGAGACCCAACAGTATTTTCAGGTACGAACAGTAATAACAAGATTCATAATAACACGATCAATAATGTCAACTTCGGGATATCGTTTACAGGTAGCGGGATAAGCGGGAATGCTGATACGGGCAACGAAATGGGTGGACCTGTAGCAGGCCAAGGCAATATCATAACAGAGTTTGGAAAGGTCAAGTCGTCTGTTCTGTATGCTTCACATACAGATACCAATTTTGGAATTCAAGCCATCAACCAGGTGAATGAAACCATATCAAACAATACCCTGGTCAGCAATGATATCACTTCTTCAGCAACGGTAGCGGGAGCAAGGGGTATACTTAAGCATTATACGGCCGACCCTACCGGAACTACCGTGACCACCATTTCGAAAAACCTGATTACGCTGACCTACTCCGCGACGTCAAGTGATGTAATCGGCTTATACAGCACAAGTGCGGTCGCTGGCGGGGCAGGTCAAACGCTCAACATCACAGACAATAAAATCATCAAGTGCAGACTGACGGCATCCACTACAAGCATTTCACTGAGGGGGATCAATAATGTGGCCAATGTCGGGACGCTAAATGTGACTGGTAACGTGATCAGAGGCTGCACCAGTGCCCAGACCGGGGGGACATTTACAGCTATTGAAAATGGTGGCATTGTCGTCAACAGTATCAATATCAACAATAACCTTTTAGGAAATGAAGAGGGCACTGCTATTCTCTTCACGGGGACTTCTGCCCCGAATTGCCAGTTGATCTACAACTCAAATGGTGGAAGTGCATGTTCACTTTCGATATCCGGAAACCAGTTTTATGGTATCAGTTGTACCAATATCGTGGCGAGTACAGTGACCTTTATCCGGACACTTAATGCCTCTGTTCCCATAGTGCTGATCAGTAATAATCTCTTTAAAAACATCGCCTTAAACACCTCCTCTACGGTGTACTTCTTCCAGCGCTCCTCGAGTTCCCCGGCCAATAGCTTATACACAATCACGGGAAATCAGATCGTAGGAAGTTTTTCCAAGGCGGGGACTGCCGGGGATTTGAATATTCTGGATACCGGTTCAAGCCTGACTGCCGGGGCCAATTCATCCACCATCATCAGCAATAATAACTTTTCCAACATTACTTCTGTTGGCACGAGCAGGATAACCGGATTTTCCTATAATATGGGCCAGTCGTGTATTATCACCGGCAACACATTGTCCAATTGGACAGCGGGGGGAAGCAGCGGCCAGGGAAACCTCGGGATTACAGTGACTGCCGCTACTATACAGGATATTTCAAGAAATGTCATTTCAAATATGACACACCCATTTGCCTTTATCAGGATCAATGTCAGCGGCTCAGGTACCTCCGCAGTGTTGGATTCCAATCAGATAACAGGGATCACTACAGTGGCCAATAATACCGGACTGAGTTACACAGGAAGCCACAATACGGTAACCATCAGAAATAATACGATCCGTGATCTTACTTCAACAAGTGCAGTCATCGTTGCATTAAACCATTCGGTCAACAGTGGAGCTACAACATCAAGTATTTTCAAGAACAAGATTTGCGGAATACAGACTAATTCTACAGCAAACCCTGTGACGGGGCTGAAATTGGGAAAGTCTTCTACAAATTCAGGCCCATGCACGATAACTAATAATTATATCGGAGATCTCAAAGCACCATCCTCGGTAATAGACAATGGAATCAGAGCCATCGAATTTGCCTCATCCTCAGATGCGAGTGATTATAATTTTTATTTCAATACGGTTTATCTCAATTCGACAGGTGGTGGCGGAAACTTTAGTGCATCAATCCTGACCGTTACTACAGGACCAGTCTTTTTCAGACTGGATCTGAGAAATAATATTTTTGTCAATACATCTACCCCTAATGGGACGGGATTGAATACGGTATACAGAGGTCTCTTACTGACCACTGCCCTCTATAAACCCACTACAAACAATAACCTCATTTATGCAGGGGTGCCTGGTGCCCAGCGACTTATATACTACAGCTCAGTAAGCGTTCAGGATCAGACGCTTGGTGCTTTCCTGTCAAGGGTATATCCAAGGGATATTCGATCGGTGACAGAATTGCCTTCATTTATTTCGACGAGCGGATCATCTTCCGATTTTCTGCATATCAATACAACGATGGCCACGCGGATAGAGAGTGGCGGAGTGCAGATAGCCGGCATAAATAATGATTATGATGGAGTCATTCGTGCCGGAAATGTAGGGTATACAGGCACAGGTGTAGCTCCTGACATTGGCGCAGATGAAGGTGAATTTATCCTGAGTGATGTGCTCGGGCCAGATATCAGTTATACCCCTTTGGCGAATACTGCTTCATTGGCAAACAGGAACCTCGGTAATGTAAGCATCACAGATATCAGTGGTGTCATGACCACCGGAGGCCTCAAGCCAAGGCTCTATTACAAAAAGAAAGTGCAGGCCAATACATACAATGATAATACCAATGCAACGGATGGTTGGAAGTATGTTGAAG
The DNA here is from genome assembly GCA_016716665.1 of Candidatus Opimibacter iunctus. Lineage (GTDB taxonomy): Bacteria > Bacteroidota > Bacteroidia > Chitinophagales > Saprospiraceae > Opimibacter > Opimibacter iunctus. The sequence goes on from JADJVH010000002.1 coordinate 312,482, forward strand.
CGAATGGATTATCATCGCCATTTGATTTTGACCTGGACTATGCCTTACTCAATGGAGGAGGCCCTGTTGTGGGAGATACGATCCAGTATTTCGTTATTGCCCAGGATACGGCCATGACCCCAAATGTTGGATTCAGCCTGGGCATTCCAACGCTAGCTCCAGCGACAGTAGCACTTGATGCCACCCATTTTCCTTTGACAAATACCATCAACGCTTATGCGATCAAGGCAGGTATGCAGGGTGATAAGACCGTATGTGCGTCTGGATGTGATTACCCCTCACTGACCAATACAGGCGGGATCTTTGAAGCGATCAATAACGGTATAGTCACCGATAGCCTGACCATCAGGATAGCAGGTGATCTGACGGGAGAGTTGGGTACCCATCCGTTAAATGCGTATGCGGTCAATGAACGTATCCTGATCCGCCCTTTTGGTGGCTTGCATCGAACCATCTCAGGAACTGCTGCAAACGGGACACCACTGATAGGACTCAATGGAGCCGATAATGTAATCATTGACGGCATACGTGCAGGAGGAGATTCCCTCACCATTTCTAATCTATCCACGTCATCCTCCTCGGGAACATCTACCATCCGATTTATTAATGGAGCTTCAGGAAACAATATTGCCCGTTGTCGGGTATTAGGCTCTACTGTAGTTTCGTTAGGGTTAAGTGGGGCGGTCATTTTCTTTGATCAGATCAATGCCGGCAACAGTAATAATACGATTGAAAATTGTGACGTTGGAGCAGCAGGTTTAAATCTTCCAACCGTCCTCATCTATTCCATTGGTAGTAGCGCGCATACAGGTAATATCATCACCGGTTGCCGGCTATATGATTTCTTTTCCGCAACCAAATCCTCAGCTGGAATATTCCTGGAGAGTGCGACAGGATGGTCGATCCTGAATAATAAGCTATATCAAACAGCAGCCAGGACCTTTACATCTTCCGGTTTTACACACTATGGCATAGCCGTGTCGGGTGGAAGTGGAGTGCAGATCAATAATAATACGATAGGTTTCACTTCACCCAATGGTACTGGTACGTATAGCCTGGTTGGACTGAGTAGCTCGAAGTGGATTCCAGTCGATATTAGTTCCGGAACAAGTGGTGCGCCGACGGAAATTCAGGGTAACCGGGTAGCCAATATCTCCTATACAGGGGCAATGTCCGGAACAGGTTCCAGTACCCCACTTGCTGTATTCAGGTTATCTGGTGGTGTTATAAATATGGGGACTATTGCAGGTAACATTGTCGGGGATTCCCTTGTGAATGCCAGCATCACCTATTCCAGCAATTCAGCCTCATCAAGTGATTTCAATGCGTTTTATTTATCCAGCGCTGGAGCCAGTATTAATATGAGGAATAATTTCGCAGGAGGCATTGAAGCCGCCCTCAATGGTACCGGTGGAGTCAGGATATTTGGTATCCAGACAGCCGGAACGACCCTTCTGGATTGCAGATTTAATACCATTGGTGGCCCGACAGCCAATTCCATCCAATGCTTATCGTCTAACAGTTCTTTTGTGCGAGGTATCGTGCACAATGCCAGTACTTCAGCCACCATTTCTGACAATATCATCAGGAATCTCACCAGCAATTGCAGTATTGCCGGCACGCCCAATCTGATCGGGATAGCTATCAATTCTACAGCACTCCAGACGATTTCACGCAACAGGATATATAATCTGACTGGTACTACAGTCGCTGCAGTTTCGACTAGCAACGTTGGTATTCAATTGTGGACGAGTACAACGACGGGGATGGTGAGCACGATTGATGCAAATCAAATTCATTCCATGGAGGTTTCGAATTCTTCACAGCCTGTTATTGGTATACAGTTGGTACAGGGTTTAAACACGTGCAGCAACAATATGATCCGTCTGGGCCTCAAAGCTGACGGAAGTGCTATGACAGTGGCTTGTGAGATGTACGGCTTCCTTGATGAACTCGGGACACTGAAGCTTTTTCACAACAGTGTTTACATTGGTGGGACAGGGGTGTTGAACAGTGCCTTTCCCACTGCAGCTTTCAGGAGAGTCAATAGTACAGCCTTCGAGGTCAGGAATAATATTTTTTCAAATGGCAGGCAAAATGCAAGTACAGGGGGTAAGCATTACAACCTTAGTTTTGCAACAGGAACAATGTCAAACAACCTGAACCATAATGTATATTATAATATGGGAGGGAACGGCAATTTGTTTGCATTATATGCATCAGGTGATGTGGCTACTTTGCCGGCGTGGATTGCACTGGCTACCTCGTTGAACAGGATCGTGGATCAAAACAGCTACGCGGAGAATCCTTTTTTCATCTTGCCGGAAGGCAGTAGCAGTAGCGGAAACCTTCATGTCCAATCGATGAGCAATTCTGTGGTTGAAGGCCGAGGAAATTCATCAACCGGAGTGACGTTGGATATCGATGGACAGAGCAGAGGCGCGGTGCCAGATATCGGTGCTGATGAAGGGATGTTTGCTTCTCCTGTCATTACCTATGAGCGGCTTGATGGGACGATTTCATTGTCCAACAGAACCTTAAGTAATGTAACGATTACTTCATCGGATGGCGTAAACACTTCGCCGGGGACTAAACCACGGGTGTATTTTAAAAAGAAAACGGATGCCAATGATGCCGCCGGATGGAAGTACGTGGAGAGCGTTTCTTCTGGAACGCCATTTAGTTTTGTCATCGACTATGCCCTCCTCAATGCAGGTATGGTTAGCCCATTGGATACCATTCAGTATTTCGTGATCGCACAAGATCTAGCGATGACGCCAAGCGTGGCGATAGAAGATGGTTTTGCGAATAGTGTACCCGCAAATGTAAATCTGGGGGCACCTGCATTTCCAATCACCGGCAATATCAATAGTTATGCAATCCGCAGGACGATCTCCGGCACGAAAACGATTTGCGCATCCGGTTGTGATTATACATCGCTGACCAACAATGGAGGCGTTTTTAACGACATCAATAATCTCACTGTCAACGGAAATCTATTGGTGGAGATTCGTGACAACTTGCTGGCAGAAACGGGAACACATCCGCTAAATGCCTATACGCCAGGTTATACCATTACCATCAGGCCTGCCGGTGGATTGACCCGTGTGGTCAGTGGCGCAATCGCTGCGGGGAAGCCCCTGATTGATTTCAATGGTGCTGATAGTGTATTGGTCGATGGAAGAAATACCGGTGGCGATTCCTTGTTTATTACCAATACGAGCACTTCCTCTACATTCGGTACCTCCACCATTCAGTTCAGAAATGATTCGCGCTCCTGCACGATCAGGAACTGCATTATTTCAGGATCGTCCACTTCGAATACTTCAGGCACCATCTTTATTGCAACAAATGTTATCCTGACGGGCAATGATAATATAAAGTTGATAAAAAACACCATCGGCGCTGCCGGGAGTAACACTCCTGCGTATGGCATTTATATTGTTGGGGCAAGTCCGTCTTTTGAGAATAACAACATCGTCATCGACAGTAATGATATCAAGGATTATTTTATAGCCAGTGGGTCTTGTGCCGGTGTGCTCGTGGGCAGCAATTGTCCAAATATTTTGATCAGCAATAATCATTTCTTCCAATCCGCCCCTCGTATCAAGACTGGTGGTTCATATCATTGTGCAATCCGGGTCTCATCAAGTGCTATTGTTACTGGAAATACCATTGGAGGATCAAACCCTTCCAATACGGGGACCTATGCAATCACAGGCGTCGCTGCCACGAAAATCTATCCTATTTATATCGGCACTGCTGCTACTGCATCCTCTACTATTACCGGAAACACTATCAGGAATATCAGCATGTCAGGGGCCATGAATGCTAACACTGCGTCCACCGCTCCATTTTCCGCCATTTATGTGAGTACCGGAGTTACAAATATATCCGGTAACCTGATTGGCGATACTACCGCTACAGGGAATATTACGTATACGTCCACAGGGGCGGGCCTGGTCATGGGTATATGTAATTCTGCTGGTGGTAACCTGGTCACCAATTATAATTCCATAGGTGGAATTACGCTTACGGAAGGAGGTAGCAGTGCCATTCTTTTCAGAGGGATTTCAACAGAAGCCGGGGCAAATTTCACATGGAATTGCAGACACAACATGATTGGGGGCAATGTACCAGCTTCAATACAAAACAATTCAACGACAAGTTCCAATGTTATAATTGGATTGCAATCAAGCAATACCCCATCATTTATCGATAGTAATACAGTCCGGAATTTGAAGGGTGCGCAGTTTGCCGGCATTACTACCAGCGCAGGAGCTGTGAATAGCATACGGTATAATGAGATTTTCAATTTGCAAGTCAATACGTTTACAACCTCGTCTGGGATACTTGTGAATACTTCGACAAACACTACTGTGGAAGGAAACAAAATCCACAGTCTCCTACCTGGCACATCATCTACTTCCCTTTATGGTATAAGCGTCCAGGGTGCTGCTGTCAATGTGATCAATAATATGATCAGGTTAGGCCTGAAGGATGATGGCACCAGCGTTGAGAGCTCCCACAGTTTTTATGGAATATTGGTAACTCCTGGTACTGAGTCCAATGTGTATTTCAATAGCGTGTATATCGGGGGAAATGTGACCGGTACCGCAGCCAACAATACCTTTTGTGCCCGATTCGACAATAGCCTCAAAAATGTAAGGAATAACATTTTCTACAATGCCAGATCAAATGTCACCACCGGGGGTAAGCACTATAGCCTTAGTATGGCCAATATCACGGGAATGGTTGTTGACCATAATGTGTATCATGTTACCGGCACGAATGGAATCCTGGCCAATATTGTCAGTGCAGACAAAGTCAGTATTGAAGCTTTACGATCAGCTACATTACAAGATGCCAATTCCAGTGCTGGTGATCCGAAATTCATCAACCCAACCGGCACTGCGGCCCTCTTCAATTTGCACATCGACACGACTGTTGAAACACCTGTGGAGGGTAATGGTGTTGCCATAGCGGGATATAACCTCGATTATGACGGTCAGTCCAGAGCTGCGTTATCGCCAGTTGATATCGGAGCAGACGCAGGTTCGTTTATGGGTAAAGACATGATATTGCCGGTCATTACCTATGCAGACCTCAGTGTAGATTATGTGAAGACATCACGTCCATTGGGCAATGTACTGATCACGGACAATGCAAGCGGGATAGATACAGCCAGCGGACTGAGGCCACGATTGTATTTTAAAAAGTCCACCGATCCAAATACAGATACCGAATGGAAATATGTGGAAGCTACCGGAACATCCTCACCATTTGATTTTAACATCAATTACAGCTTACTGACTGCAGGTAGTGTTTCTGTAGGAGATGTGATCCAGTATTTTGTAGTAGCAGCGGATACTGCTACTACACCAAATGTGGGTAAGAACGCAGCTGTTTTCAGTGCTACGCCCACTTCTGTGGCCTTGACTAGCGCGCAATTTCCGATCAACGGTACGATCAAATCATATACGATCATTGATACCCTTGTCGGTACAAAGACGGTTTGTGCATCAGGATGTGATTTTACATCACTCACCAACAATGATGCCGGAGGAGCATTCAAGGCTATCAATGACCGTATACTCACCGCTGATGTAGTATTGCAGATCACTTCAGATCTCACCACGGAGACAGGTGCAGTGAGTCTCAATGCATTTGCCGCACCATACACAGTGACAATAAAGCCGGATGGCGCTCCGAGACTGGTAAGTTACAGCGGTGCTGCCTCTATGATTATACTCAATGGAGCTGATCGCGTCATCATAGACGGCTCACTAAGCAATACAACAAACTCACTTTGTCCTTTAGTGCAGGCATCAAGAGACCTGACCTTTAAAAATACAGCAACCAGTGCAAGTATCATTAATCTGAGAAGTCAACCCACCAATCCGGCTTCTAACAATATGATCAAAAACTGCAACATCGAAGGGGATGCGGCATCAGCCACACTTTTTGGTATAGCATCAACGGACCAGACTGTCACTGCAAACTCGCTGGGTAAGGACAATGACAATAATGCATTCGTCAACAATGCCATCAGTAAAGTCCAGTATGGTATCTATAGCCAGGGAGAAAGCAGAAGCAATAAGAATCAAGGGACGATCATAAACCTCAACACTATTGATCTCACTTCATCGGCCAACACAGCTGTTGCCGGGGTTTATCTTGGCTTTGAAAACAATGCACAGTTATCAGGAAATACGATAAAGAATATCAGCAATAGCACCAAAACCGTCGCAGGTATAGCGATGGGGTTACTGCCATCACTCAATATGACTGTCTTTACAGGAAACGATGTGACTAACAGTCTGGTGTCACACAACACCATACGGGATATCACGCGTATAGGCGATGGTTCTGCCTTTGGGATTACGATGGCCGCAGTCATATACGGCAGTGGGTCGACCAATGAAGTCAGTAATAATGTACTTTTTAATATCAAGAGTACAGCTGCAACGACGATGGAGTATGTCGCCGGAGTTCTGGTCGGAGGAGGAGCAGTAGGCACTACCAAAGTCTTGTACAATACAATTCACCTGACAGGGGTATCTGCGTATTCCGCTCCGGGTTTTGCAATGGCGATCGGGGCAGGCAACCCGGGTATCGAGATGAAGAATAATATTTTTGTCAATGAGATGACTTCAACGCTTGGCAAGAACTACGCACTGGGCCTGGCCTACAATGGATCATTCAGCAATCTCAATGCTGATCGGAATAACTTCTTTACCACAGCCAGCCCACTGGCCATTGCCGGAGGCCTGAACAACACGCCTTCAGGAGATCTCAGTAATCTGACGGCCTTGCGGACATTGACCGGTAAGGACCTGAATTCGAAGAATGTCCTACCAGAGTTTGTGTCTTCAACAGATTTACACCTGACCACAGCTACGGTCAACCTGATCAACCTCGATGGAAAGGGCATGCCTGTTTCCGCGACAACTGACATTGATTGTGATACCCGAAATGCATCCACACCCGATATCGGAGCGGATGAAATTGCCGGTTGCAACTATCCATTGATTTCTTCATTAGCCGCGGATGTCAATCCTATCCCATGCAGTGGAAATACCTCCAACCTGACTGTCACAGGAACCCTCAATGATGCCACCGACTGGAAGTGGTACAAGAGTGGGTGTGGCATGACCCTGGTGGGCACTGGTCCAAGCATCCCGGTGATGCCTGATGCATCGACTACTTATTATGTCAGAGGAGAAGGAGGTTGTGTTTCTGAAAATGCATGTCTATCTATTTCAATAACCATATCAGGGGCCCTCACCACTAATACTAATGACGGTGGTGTTGGTTCCCTGAGAGAAGCGATCACATGTGCAGGTGATGGTGACACGCTGGCTTTTGATCCGGGGGTACTCAATCCGGGGGATACGATTATGATCACGACATCTGCACTTTCCATTAGTAAGAATCTATACATAGACCAGGGCCCATCTGCCATAGTGAAGATAAAAACCACGGGTACACATTCAGTCTTTGATGTCAATCCAGGTTCTTCGCTGAGTGTCAGAAACGTTCATTTGTTTATGAACCCAGCCAGTCCAAATACGCAAGGCCGGGCCATATACAATGAAGGATCGCTGACCTTAAAAGATGTAGAGATCTACGAACGTCAGGTCAATCTGTCTGGTAGCGGCAGTACAGTGCATAATCTGGCTGGAGCACTGATCGAAATAGTGTCCGGATGTCAACTGAAGGTTCAATAAACACCACAGGATCATGAGAACAGCACAAGTATTAAATCTGCCTGGAACCGAAGCGTCGCTCAGGCTTGAAATAGAAAGATTGAAGCATCAACTTCAGGTGATTCAATTCAAAGTGGACGAGTTGATGTGTACCCAGCAACAAAATACCGACAAGACGATCAGTGTCTATGTGAGTAGCGGTTACAGGTTGGTTCATATCAGCGAGATCATCATGATCAGATCTATGGGCAATTACTCCACGATTTTCCTGTATGGTGGAGAGCGTATCCTGACATCAAGAACCCTCAAATACTGGGAGACAAAATGCGGGAGTGAGGATTTGGTTCGCGTACATAATTCCTATCTGATCCATAAGGGCAAAATCGCAGCGATTCAACCGGATCAATGCACTATCGCAATGCATGGAGGGTTGACGGCCCAATACACAAGAAGATCGAAGAGTTTATTGCTTGGACTTTTAGGACATTCTATACAAACCCCGAAACCAAAATCCCCAAAACTGGTATTACACCCAAAGTCATAGTCCCGGCAGGAGATCAATTCAAGTAATGTTTCACACAAGGCATTATGGATTTCCTGCTTGGATTATTTCTATGCCCACAGGATGCCGGTGTGGCAAAGAAAGCTGTTTGCCTAAAGCACCACTTTGTTCATCCAGATCAGGAACACAATCCCGATGATAATCCTGTAATAGCCAAAATGCTTAAAGCCATACTGCTCCACGATCTTGAGAAAAACCTTGACCGCAAGCCAGGCCGTAATAAAGGCAATGATCAGGCCCATGCCCAGGAGGATAAATTCATTTTTAGAAAATACAATTGGCGTTTTCAACAGGTCATATCCTGTGGCGGCAAACATGGTAGGGACAGCGAGCAGGAATGAAAACTCGGTCGCCTGCTTTTTGTCAAGCCCATTGAAGACCCCACCTATGATTGTGGCAGCAGCTCTTGATACACCAGGTATCATGGCAAAGCACTGGATGAGGCCAATAAAGAAGGCATGCTTATAATCGATGTTTTCGAGCACATCAGTCTTGCTTTCCTGCGCCACCACTTTCTTGTCGATCAGGATCAGGATGATCCCGCCAACGATGAGTGATGTCGCTACGACAATGGGATTGAACAAGTACATCTTGATAAAATCATAGGCCAGGAAGCCAATGATTGCTGTAGGCAGAAAAGCCACAGCAAGTTTGAAATAGATGGTCAGCCCCTGCAAGAACCGCTTGAAGTACATCATGACGATAGCCATGATAGCCCCGAGCTGGATGGAGATCTCAAAGGTCTTGACAAAGGCATCTTCATTGATCCCCATGACCGTGGAGGCCAGGATCATGTGCCCGGTGGAAGATATCGGCAGGAATTCGGTGATCCCTTCAATGATGGCTATGATGATCGCCTGGATAGTAGTCATGAAATGTCAGCGTGTAAAAGCGGTCAGTAATCAATAGAATGGTGGGCAAAGATAATGTATCGCCTTATTTAAGCTCAAAGATGACCATATTCAATTCACCCTTGTCTTTACAGGTAAAGTGGTAGTCAGTGCCGGGTGCAATGTATAAGAATTCACCTGCCTTGATATCAGCGGATGAGCCGGCAAATAGGTTTTCAGCTGATACAGGGTCGCCGGAGACTAAGATGACGACTATCGGGCCGCGCCCTGAGATATTCATCCCTTGCATCTGGGCGTTGTTGAGCTTGTATACAAAGGCCTTTTCATTGCTCAGGAAGACCGGGTAGGGCAACGGGCTGTTCGTGATACCGGTTTGCGAATTGTATGGTTTTAAAAGTTCCACATCAAGTACATGGAACTCTGAGGTATCCCTGTTGCAGACCCTGTGGAATAGGATATCAGGGGTGAAAGATTTGTACCAGGTTTTGCCAGTTTCAGATCTATCCGCTATCCAGGATTCACTCTTTACCTGTGCACTGGTATTTGTAGTCGTCAGTTGTATAAACAGCGAAGGGGTGGAGTGTACATGAAATTTTGTCGTATCGCCTGGAGGGATATGTACGTCGAGCACACGCAGGTACTCATTGACGATGGCGGGATGATGCATGGGCTCCTTGCTGACCTGAAGTTGGGCGAAGGCGGCTGTGCAGCAGGTTAGCAAGCAGACGCAGGTGAAGGAGATTCTTATAGACAGCGTTGGCATAATTGGAAGGTGAGATCGTGAAACGTGAGTCGTGAGTTTCAATCAGGCAAAAAAACTCAACTGCGGCTCTGCGCGAAACCTTAAATAACAGTGAGAGTGTGTGATTTTGTCAGATTAGTTAGGCATATTTTGTGCCTTCCATAGCTTGATCACCTGGATCAGGCTGTCACTCAGCGGAGCCTTCTTGCTCCTGAAAGGCATGAAGCCTGAGCTATCCACTGGTAGTTGAACCCTGTAGAGGATCTCATCGATGTTGCCGGATGCAGCAGCGTAGGTGTCAAGGAAACGGCGCTTGCCGCCTGGGAAATGACATGGTGCACAACGGTCCTGCAAAATCGGGGACACGTCTGTGACGTATGAGACCTTTGGTACTTCTTTTCCTTTGTTACCGGCAGCTTTCTTAGAAGTACTGCAGAAGGGTAGTGCAATGATGGATATAAGGGCAAAAAGCAAGATATTCTTTTTCACGTGTTTTTGTATTTCATTAAAGGACGGCCCGAATATACAAACATCTATCTCTCCTGGATATTTGCATGCTGGAGGATTATACTCACTATGGACTATTTACCTTTTCCTTTGCGAACGGAAGGTTTTATAGATGCTTTTTTCTTTGCCACTTTAGCAGTAGTTTTTTTAACAGCCGACGCACTGACTTTCTTCGCAGGAGTTTTTACTGCAACCTTTGGCTTGCCCGCATCCTTTTGTTTAGAAGGTTTAGAGGGTTTAGAAGGTTTAGTCGCTGAAACTTTTTCCTTTGCTTTCGCTATTGATTTATCTGGTCTCAACCCCCCGACCCCCTTCGAAGGGGGAGATGATTTTTCCTTAGCCTTAGCCGTTGCGTTTGATTTATCTTTTCGCATCCCCCCGGCCCCTACTTCGACAGGCTCAGCACGACGCTTCGGAAGAGGAGAAATTTTCTTTTGTTTCTCCTTGCTCCTTGCCCCTTGCTCCTTGCCTTTAACCCACTTATACATAACAACAGTCAATCCGGGGAGGCTAAACTCCATCGAGTGGGATTTATGTTCCCACGGAGTTTCTTCTATAGTGACTTTTTCCGGAACGGCCCTATCCTGGCCCCAGTAGACTGCTTTGTCTGAATGATCCAGCAAGGTCCATTCGCCGTATTCTTCAGTACCGATGCGGTATTGTGGACGTTCCACAGGAGTCATGTTGAGGATGACCATTATTTTCTTGTCCGGATTGACTCCGATGCGTTCATAGGCAAGTACGCTCTGTGTATAATCATCTACACGGACCCATTGAAATCCCTCTGGCTTTGTACAACATTCATGCAATGCACGTTCATGTTTATACATGTGGTTCATAGCTTTCGTCCAGGCTAGTATTCCTGCATGGGATTCAAAGGCTAGATTGCCCCAATCCAGTTGGCCAGCAAAGTTCCACTCACTGCGCTGTCCAAACTCTCCGCCCATAAAAAGCAATTTAGCGCCGGGATGTGTGTACATATAGCCAAGCATCAGGCGGAGGTTGGCAAACTGATCTTTTCCTATACCAGGCATCCGGCTCAACAGCGTGCCTTTACCATGGACGACTTCATCATGCGAGAAAGGCAGGACATAGTTTTCAGAATACTGATAGATGAGACTGAAGGTGATCTGGTTGTGATGATGCTTGCGATACAACGGGTCTTGCTTGAAATACCCAAGCGTATCATGCATCCATCCCATCATCCATTTCATCCCGAATCCAAGACCTCCTGCATACGTCGGATGAGATACCAGTGGGAAATCCGTTGACTCCTCTGCGATAGTGATGATGTCAGGGTGATATTTGTACACAGTCTCATTCATCGACTTGACAAAATCAATGGCCTCCAGGTATTCCCTGCCGCCAAATTTGTTAGGTTCCCACTCGCCTTCTTTCCTCGAGTAATCAAGATAGACCATGGATGCTACTGCATCTACACGGAGGCCATCGGCATGGAATTCGTCGATCCAGAACAGCGCGTTGCTGATCAGGAATGCCTTGACTTCATTGCGGCCATAATTGAAGATGAGGCTCTGCCAGTCCTGGTGAAATCCCTTGCGTGGATCCGGATGTTCGTATACATGACTGCCATCAAAAAATCCAAGTCCGTGGCCATCAGTGGGAAAATGTGATGGAACCCAATCGAGGATCACGCCTATGTTGTGATGATGCAAGCGGTCGATGAGATACTTGAAATCATCAGGTGTGCCAAAACGGCTCGTGGGTGCAAAAAATCCAGTGATCTGATATCCCCATGAAGGATCATAAGGATGCTCCATCACGGGCATAAACTCTACATGGGTAAATCCCATTTCGTTGAGGTATTCGGGAAGCTCGGCGGCCATCTCGCGATAGGTCAGCGGAGTGCCATCTTCTTTTTTGCGCCATGAAGCCAGGTGCATTTCATAGGTAGAGACCGGTGCGCCTAGTTTGTTGCGGTGATGCCGATTAGTCATCCACTCTTCATCATTCCACTGATGGTGATCCTCCCAGATGACCGAAGCCGTCATGGGAGGACGTTCGTGCCACCGGCCGTATGGATCAGCTTTGATACCCTTAAACCCGGTATGTGATTCTATGGCATACTTATACAGCGTGCCCGCGGCCAGGTCCGGGATAAAGCCTTCCCATACGCCAGAATTGTCCCATCGGGGATATAGATCATGCGATCCTGCTCGCCATTGATTAAAGTTACCAATGACGGATACCTTGCTTGCAGCCGGAGCATAGACGGCAAAGGTGACTCCTTTGACCCCGTCTACTTCAGCCATGTGGGAGCCTAGTTTCTCGTACAGCCTGCAATGGTTACCGCCCTGGAACAGGGTGATATCGTACTCGGTGAGGATGGTGATAGGTTGGGCTTTGTTCATCACATGCAAAATACTAATCTTTCAATGCTTGAGGGCATCGAAAATTGGGCAGAATGCAACTCACTTTTACCCCTAAATCCCCTTAAGGGGACCTTTTTCTCATAATATCAAGTTATTCCTGATATTATATACTCATAAAATAAGCATCCCCGCTTTAGGGGGATCGTCTGCAAGACGAGGGGGTTAAACTGTCGTCAGGAGACGACTTTGCACAGATGTTACATTCAGGCTCGACAGATAGTCAATATCGCATTTAAGTCTGAGACTTAAACGATCAGGTTGTTGAAATAAATGACCGGCTCGCCGGTCATTTATTTCAACTATATGTTATTCGGATTCGGTCTCTTCGGGAGATGAGGCCACGATGCCATGCATCTCACACCATTGGCATTTGCCGCATCCTGTGCTAAACTCCATATTCTGGATCTTTTGATATGTATCGACGATCTGGCGGGTAACATATTCACGGTCGGCATCGGTGACCATCACTTTATGCTGTTTGAAGCTGCCGTCTTTTTCGGGTTCGAGCGCTTGCAGCCACCCCTGGTCCATGTGCGTATGGTATTTTGGATCCTGGCTCAGCATGAGGTCATAGAAGACCATCTGGCGCCAGTAGTCGCCGCCGATGGATATGTCATCAGGTCCTTTTAGTTTTTCCCTGAACTTATCTGTCTTGCCGGATTTGTAGTCATAGACGATGATCGAATGATCCTTCTTGTCGATGCGGTCTATAAAGCCGGTGACCGGGACGCCCTGGATGTGGATGTCCCTGATCCTGTATTCGGTGTCATAGCGGATATCTTCTGACCATGTGGGGCTGTACTGATCATAATATTTGTCCAGGACCATTTTGCCATAGGTCATGGTATCTGCATATTCCTTGGCTGTCAGGCGGTGTTTGTTGCGCTCCATGTAGTACTCATAGATGCGGATCAGGTATTCCTTGCCGGCAGCAAGATCGCGCTCTTCGTATTTTTTGCGAAATAACATCTGTAATGCCTCATGCAATCCTGTGCCGAAGATCAGGTACACTTGTTGGCCTGCAGGGATGACCAGGATTTTTTCATAATAGAAGGCAAGCGGACACTCGAGGTATTTGTTGAGTGCAGATACATTGAGAACGAAATTTTTCACACGATCGTGGATCTCGGCCTCATCCAACAGCAAGTCCGCTCGTTGTTCACCTGACATGACATGCAGGAGATATTCAGCCTGCAGGTTCTCATCTACTTCAGGTTTTAGCGTGATCACTGCAGGATCACCATTTTGAATTTCGGTCAGGTAAAGGCTTGGCACCAGGTCCTTGCCTTCGTCTTTCTTTCGGGCATAGGACATGGTGAGATCATACTTGGCACGAGTCATCCCTACATACAGCAACCTCCGTCTGTCCTGGTCATTGATATCCGCACCAGTTTCGAGGAGCGTGGACAGGCTCTCCTGCCTGACGAGATTGTCAGGGAGTGAAAACATCTGGTTAAATGCTTTCTTCTTTTCCCATTCGTTTTCATTGACATTCTTGATGACTACTTTTTCATATTCAAGTCCCTTTGCGCTGTGTAGTGTAGAGAGAAATATTCCTTTCGGCGGCGGAGCGAGTGATTGGATCGGCAACCTGATATCATAGAGTTTCATCAGGTTGCATATTTCGAGCAGGTCAGGTATCCTAAAGCTTGATTTACCTGAAGCTTCCAGATCAGTAAACGTGTAGAAAGTCTTTAGTGCATAGAGATGGGTAAATTTCTCCGGTTGCTTCAGGATCCAGTCCATCAACCCAAAGCGATGAGCTACCCACTCCACGAATGCCATCAGGGTCATCGAATGATAAGCTGTGATACTTTCATCCAACAATTTTGCAATGCCCTCCATCCATAGTCTGTCCCGCAAGGCAAGTGGCTCCAGCTTGGCAGGATCACTCAGCCATCCGTACAGCGATGTCTTATCGTTCCGGTCCTTAGAGGTATAGGACAGGATCAGTTTTTGTAAATCATACGGCTTCGGATCGAGATATTGCAGGTGGAGTATCCTGTATAGCCGTGAGTCATTGTTGTTAGCGCCCTCACTGAGCTCATTGATGCAGGTGAGGATCTCTAGGAGATGGCTGATCAATGGATGATTGAGTGCATCGACCGTCTTTGCGATCTGGAAAGGGATACCTGCACCCTTGAGCGCCTGGCCCAGCTCCCTGCCAAGTTCGTGCTTGGTATAGAGTACGGCAAATGAGCCTTCATGTTTTTCTTCATGCCATCGCTTGAGTTGATGGAAGATGTCAGCATTCTCGTAGGTCGGGGTAGGGTAGGCATTGATATGGACCGGCTTGTCGTGCGTGGAGTGTTTGCCCGAAGCCAGCAGGTTTTTGTTTTGTCCGAAGATCTGTTGGATGAGTGAATTTTCCACCGGGTTCATGATGACCCTTGCTGCATCAAGGATGAGTTGGGAGCTACGATAGTTTTGTTCGAGCAGGATGACATCCGGTTGGTACTTGCGATAGAAGTGTACGAGGTTTTCGACATTGGCACCCTGGAAGCGGAAGATGGCCTGGTCATCATCCCCGACGACGAACACATTGGGCCGTTCGAGCCATTCGTGGTCAATTATTTTTTCGAGGATCGCCATCTGGATACCATTGGTGTCCTGGAACTCATCCACGAGGACATAGAGAAAACGTTCCTGGTAATTGGCAATCAGGTCAGGATATTCAGCAAATGCCGTGTTGACCCAGAGCAACATGTCTTCAAAGTCATACTTGCCCCTCTGCAGCCATCAGTGCATTGTAGTGGTCATATTCACTGACCGCGGCCTTGAGCACCTCCATCCTGTTGAGGACTTTCTCGGTAAATTCCTTGACCTTGAGATCACCTGGTTTGTTTTCTCCTGACTTGCGCTTGTAGATATAGTCATCGCTTTGCCGCATGCGTTCGATATACTCATCGATCTGGCGGTACATAAAGTCAGGTGCCCAGTTTTCTTTCTTCATGGTCATGAAGAGCTCATGCAATCTTTTCCAGTCTGTATAAGTGAGTCCTTTAAATCGCTTCAGTTGATGTTGCTCATCAAAAGTGTCAATCAGTTTTTGCAGGAGTTTAAACCTTTCGATTTCGGAGATGGGTTCCAGTTCGCGTGCTTGCTGGAATATGCCTGGATTTTCCTGGATGACGAGGTTGCAGAATCCGTGGAAAGTGCTGACATGGATCTTGTAGGCTTCGGGGCCGATGTATTCGATAAGGCGATGGCGCATTTCGGAGGCGGCGGCATCTGTATAAGTGAGGCAGAGGATTCCCGAAGGAGGAGTGTCGGTCTCCCTGATGATATTGCCTATGCGTAGTGAGAGGATTTCAGTCTTGCCGGTGCCCGGCCCTGCGATGACCATGACGGGTCCTTCGATTGAATCAACAGCGAGGCGTTGATTGGGATTGAGGTTTTCTAGTTTTTCTTCGAAAGTCATGGAGGTAAAAGGCTAAGGCTAAGGCGGAGGCTAAGGTAGAAGGTTGAGGGAGAAGATGTTGCGCTGGCATTTTGCCTGCGTCAAGACCTCCGTTTCGGCTGGCTCAAGGGCCGTTCGTTTCGACTCCGCTCAACGACCGGGGATTCTGGCCTTTTGAATTATACTTGTTGTTTCGGCTCCGCTCAACAACAAGTATAATTCAATGTAATTTTTATGCTAAAAATTATTAGTCAGGTGGCTTGTATTTCGAATTTGTTTTATTGTTACAAATAGAAAGGTCATGGAGATCGTTTTCTGCCCCATACATAAGAGCCTCTTTTTTCTGCCTACTCCATCCTTGCACTTGCTTTTCACCAATGAACGCCTGCTCTACATGCTCATATTCTTCAAAGTAAACTAATCGAACAGGTAAGAATTTCTTGGTAAAATTTGCTCCTTCTCCATCCTGATGTTGACGGAGTCGAGTCTTGAGATCCTGAGCACTGCCAACATAATATTTCCTATTGGCACATTCCAGGATATACATATATCCTTTCATACTGTTTTCAATTACTGGTCTCCCAAATATCGGGGAAAAATTGTTGTTGAGCGGAGCCGAAACAACAATTTTTTCCATTAGAATTCTCGAGTGGATACCCCGGTCGTTGAGCGGAGTCGAAACGAACGGAAATGCGGAGTCAAAACGAACGGCATTGCGGAGTCGAAACGAACGGAAATGCGGAGTCGAAATGAGTTGTATCAGGGTGTCGAAACGACCGGAACTTCGGAATCGATTCGACTACTCTGATAGCTCAGGCAAGCAAGGCTGATGAGCAAAAACAATGACGTCCCCACCGTCGTATCCAACGGATGCTCTACGAGCATCGATAAGACCTGCATGAGAAAGAGGGTAGGAAGCAGCGCCCATTTCCAGAATAGGGCCGTGGTCATCGGGTAGATGAGGGTGAAGAGAAATATGGTCAGTCCAAACAACCCGAACATGGCAAATACATTGATAAACTGATTGTGTGGGCGCTCAAAGTTTTCTTTCTTGAGTTCGGTCTTATAATAGTCCTGCATCTCGGCTCTGAAATGCCCGGTGCCGGTGCCGAAAAATGGATGATTATTACCCACCACGATGCCTGCATGCCACGATTGCCAGCGCTCTGAATCCGAATATTGGTCGCCTGCGCCTTCATTATATTTCTCGAAGTCATACAAGGTATAGTTGATTTTCTGTTCGAAGCCAGGCATGATTTTATAGGCCACTACAGGAGCAACAAACATCATGGCCACGATGGCTATCTGCTTCCAGCGATGGAGATGACGCAGATAGAATGCCACTAGGAGCAATATACCAGCATACCCTAACGCAAGGCCGGTGCGCACAGAGAGTACATGGAGGAAATAGAAAAGGTAGAGGGCAAGTATCCCATACACCCATCGCTCCCATGCATATCGGTACCGCTTGTCCTCTATCGCAAAGGAAAGACAGATGACCATGCTCAAGGCGATGATCACGCTGTATCGTATATGATTGGTAGGCGTAGGCAACGATCCGCCAAAGCCGAGGCTCTGGTTGAATAAATAGAAGTTTTCGTAGTAGCCTACCTGCACCCAGACCGAACTCCATACTGCCATGATCACCATGCACAGGACGACGGCCATGAAATCCTTCTTTGAAAAGGGATCCAGCATGCCAAAGGCCAGGGGAATGATCAGGAATGCGATTTTGGGATGGGTCAGGGACCACCATTCTCCGACATTGCCGGAATAGACTATGCTGACCAGATAAAGGAAGAAAAAGAGTGTAAAGACCCAGATATATGGCCTGGCCTTTATACTCGCCTTGACAGCCCCCGGGGTAAGTAACCACCTGATCCTCAATGGGTGTATCTGGATATCGATGCAGGCAATCACCACCAGTCCCACTGCCGAAAGCTCCAGGAGCGCCCTGGACCAAAGCAGGGCCACGGCCATGGCCATACAGAAGAAAACCGCGATCGGATGGCGTAATGACATAGGCGGAAAGTTAGCCATTAAGTTTGGGTACGCGTAGTTCCTTACTTTTGCCCTTATGAGACATTTATCGGAGGAGCAAAAGTGGAATTTCATGGAGACGCCAGACTGAAGACGAAAGACTAAAGACGCGCGTCGCTGTAGATTATTTTAACTCACGCCTCACGATTCATGCTTCAGCTACGCTCAGCACAAGCAACACTCACAATTGACAACTCACAATTCACAGTATGAACCCACTCGAACAGTTAAAAGGCTTAATCACCGAGATTGAATCTTCAAGCATAGCGGATGCCGCTGCCCTCGAAGCATTCCGTATCCGGTTTTTAGGAAGCAAGAATATACTCAAGCCGCTATCTGCTTCTATCCGCGAAGTGCCCAATGAGCAGAAGAAGGAATTCGGACAGCTCGTCAATGAGGCCAAGCAAAAGGCAGAGGAGTTGTTTCAAAAAGTTCAGGATGAATTGTCCGGCGGCAAAGCCGCTGATGTGGAGATTCCGGATCTGAGCCTTCCTGAGACACCGTTTCCGGTAGGCAGTCGTCATCCTGTGAGTATCGTGATGGAAGAGATTATTGATGTCTTTTCACGGATGGGATTTGAAGTGGCCGAAGACCGGGAGATCGAGGATGACTGGCACAACTTCACCGCAATGAATACACCTGAAGATCACCCGGCAAGGGATATGCAGGATACTTATTATGTGGCTTCCCCTCCGGGATGGTTGCTTCGTACGCATACATCATCTGTTCAGGCCAGGGTCATGACAACACGCAAGCCACCGATCAGGATTATTGCACCGGGACGTGTTTATCGCAATGAAACCGTTTCGTCCAGATCACATTGTCAGTTTCACCAGGTCGAGGTCCTATATATAGATGAAGCCGTTTCCTTTGCTGACATGAAGCAGACTCTGCATCAGTTTGCCCAGGCGATGTATGGCAAGGATGTCGTGACGAGATTACGTCCTTCATACTTCCCATTTACGGAGCCCAGTGCAGAGATGGATGTGTACTATGGATTGGCTGACGAACATGCATATCGGATCACCAAAGGCACCGGCTGGCTTGAGATCATGGGTTGCGGAATGGTGGATCCGGCGGTTCTTGAGACCTGTGGTATTGATTCTACAAAATACTCTGGATTTGCCTGCGGCATGGGCATCGAGCGCCAGGCGATGATCAAGTACAGGATCAATGATATCCGGTTACTATTTGAGAATGATGTCAGATTCCTGAAGCAATTTGCTTCAGTTGTATAATAAATAAGGGGGCGGAGGGAACAGCCACAGCTCACTCCTACTCTTACTTCTCTGTCTTACACCAATAAAATTTCATGGGAAGTAGGCATACCTAAGGGTACAAGAGATTTTCTCCCGATCGAAGTCGCGCGCAGAAAGTGGATGTTTGGGATCATCGAGCAGGTCTTCAAGGTCTACGGCTATGTGCCTATTGAAACCCCTGTGCTCGAAAACCTGAGTACCCTCACCGGAAAATATGGGGAGGAAGGGGACAGGCTGCTTTTCAAGGTGCTCAACAATGGGGACTACCTCGGCAAGGCAGATGACCAGGCGTATCAAAACAAAGACAGTAATAAGTTTACCACCTCGATCGCAAAGCGCGGGATGAGGTATGACCTCACCGTACCCTTTGCGAGGTATGTGGTGATGCACCGCAATGATATTTCGCTGCCCTTCAAGCGCTACCAGATCCAGCCGGTTTGGCGCGCGGATCGTCCGCAGAAGGGGAGGTATCAGGAGTTTTATCAGTGTGACGTGGATGTGGTGGGGAGTAAATCGCTCTCATACGAAGCGGAGCTGATCCAGATATATGATGATGTGTTTGCTGCTATAGGTATACCTGTGGTGATTCGCATCAATCACAGGATGCTGCTTTCTGGCATTGCTCAGTATGCCGGTATCGGTGACCAATGGATCGATATGACCATGGCCATTGACAAGCTGGATAAGATTGGTGAAGCAGGTGTGCGTAAAGAAATGACGGAGCGAGGCATTCCAACATCTGCGCAGGATACTATTTTTGAGTTGCTCAAGCACAAGGATATTTCATCTCTTCGCTCGGCGATTGGTACTGATGCTTCTGTATCAGGCAGCCTCGAAGAAATGGAAAGGGTATTTAGTTTCCTTGATGGGCTGACATTAAAAAACAAAGTGCAGTTTGATATCACCCTTGCCCGCGGCCTGGGCTATTATACCGGTTGCATATTTGAAGTCACCGCAGTGGATGCCGAAATGGGTAGCCTTGGTGGCGGCGGACGTTATGATAATCTGACAGGCGTCTTTGGATGGCCTGATGTATCAGGTGTCGGGATTTCATTTGGTGCAGAGCGGATCTATGATGTGCTTGAAGCTAAAGGCATGTTTCCATCAGATGTGCAGGCAGGTCCTGTCATCCTGCTCGCTGCATTTGATGATGCGTCTCATCAATATGCTTTCCGCTGCGTGAGCCAGATCAGGCAGGCAGGCATAGCTGCAGATCTCTATCCGGAGCCAGGTAAACTAAAGAAGCAATTTAAATATGCCGCTGATGTCTCCTGCACCTACATCGCGATAGCAGGTGAGTCAGAGATGAACAATGGCACACTCATGCTCAAGCATCTGGAGTCAGGCCTTCAGGAAGAATTGTCCGTAGAGGCGATTATTTCGCGCCTGAAATAGATCTTTTCAGGATTTATTTTTTTCCAACGTACACAAATCCTTTGCTCCATTGTACGCCCTGGAATGTATGCACGGTGGCCAGGTACAATCCAGGAATCAGGTCATCAAAGGGCAGCTCACCGGCAGCGCTGATATCTGCCTGTGCCATTAGTTTTCCTTCCATGTTGTATAGGCCAAGGGTGCCGCTCAACCCTCGTGACCAGGAAATAGATGCAGCGGTGATGGATATTCCTTTAGCATAGGGTTCATTGGTGACAGGATTTTCTTCTTCATCCTCCGTCACACTCAGGGCGCTTTCTGCCTCATAGGCACCCATATCCACCTGCGAGCCTTGAGGGCGAGGTGTACCTTCTATATCTGCTGTGATGCCGAATGAAAATCCGCCATTACCTGCATTGACCGCCTGGGCATTGTTGAGCAGATGGTAATCTGTCCCGGGAATGATAAAGATTTGTGCGAGTGGATCAGCGATCTGGCTGTGGGTATCATATCCGGCGGCCTGCCATTGGCTGAGGGTCATGGTCTGTCCGTCACCATCATTGCTGAGGCTGTTGACGACGATGTTGTAATCCGAATTAAATCCGGGCACTGCATCCGGATCAAGGGCGATACTTCCCCTCCATGCATGTTGGTTGATGATGATATTGTTGTACACCTGTGCACCAGATGAGCCATTGACAGCGAGGATGCACCATCTCGCATTGCTGGCATTGATGATGGTATTGTGCGCGATAACGGCATTGATAGAAGGCTCTGCTCCATCCTGTTGAAACAAGGCGATCCCGGTAGCGTGATTTTCATACAGCAGGTTGTTGTAGATAAATGCGCCTTGCACCCCATCCAGGTTGATGGCCCCTCCGCCGGCCACACCATTTTCATAGAGGATATTGCCATAGAGTTCCGGATCAGTGCTGATGCCATCGCCTCCCTGGCTTGCATCTGCGTTGATCTGGATCCCTCCACGGTTGTTGTGATGACATGTATTATATCGTATGACAGATCGGTCGCTGCTGTTGGAAACATAGATGCCATGCTCATCGATGGAGTTGAGGCATTCATTGTATTCCAGCAGGATGTCATCTGTAAACCCGGTAAAAATGCCGCGTTCAAAATTGTTGTCGCAGTAAGTATTCCGCACGATGCAGTTGTTGGCAAAGACCAGCCTGATCCCATTACGGGGCTGGTTGATGACCCTCACGCCATTGATTTCGATGTAATCTGCATTTTCCACATTGATGCCATCCATGGTGACAGGGTTGTGCGTATCTATGACTGCATTGGAACCGGAGGTTATAAAGACGATCGGGGCAGAGGCAGTGCCAGTGGTCCTGATATCAAAGCCTACATAGTTGCCGTCAGCGATCCATACAGAGTCACCGGCATTGACCTGGTCAGCGGCATATTGCAAGGTGCGCCAGGCCTGGGCCCACGAGTTGCCTGAATTGCTGTTATTGCCGGTCGTGGAGACGTATTTAGTCGCCCCGTAACATGGCAGGGAAAGGAAAAAACAGAAGAGGACAGCTGGAAATAGGTGGCCTGGTTTAAAAGTGGGTTTCATAGTCATCCGAGTTTAATGGTTCTTAAAATCGGGCGTGAGCCTTGTAAAAATAAGAAAGAAAAATGAAAAGTGAAAAATGAATTGTGAGTGGTGAATTGTGAATTGTGAAGGTTGCTTGTGCTGAGCGGAGCCGAAGTATGAATTGTGAGTGGGTCTTCGTGAATCGTCAGTCGTGAATCGTCAATCGTCAATACAATGCCCCGTAGGGTCACAAGAGGAGTGCCCCCAGGTCTCTGTCTTTGATGTGTCTGTATATTGAAATCCCAATCCCAAATGAGGATTTATTGAATAGCCCCGACCTTCAGGTCCGGGAAAAGAGTGCGAGAAACTTTTTCCCGATGGTCAATTCAAGATTATTTTTTGAAAGAGATACCCCGCACCATCAGAAACGCGGAGGAAATACATCCCGCGTGGAAACGCAGCGACTCCAATGTCGAAGACCCGTGATGATGTACTATGCCTCTGAACATGGCCATCCAGGTCTAACAAATCAACGGATACCGGGCTGTCACTTTCCACATGCAGATTTGCCGATGCGGGGTTCGGATAGATTTTGAGATTGGTTGGTATTTCCCTGATGCCGGTACTGTTTTCAATTAAAAAGGTATCTGTTTTGAACAAACATGCATTTGCGTCGCTGATGAAAACGCAATATGTCCCGGGAGGAAGGCCAGAAAAGGCAGGAGATGCCTGAAAGGAAATTCCATCCAGTGAATACATATAGGGAGGAATCCCTCCGTCAACTTCTACGTTAACGGAGCCATTAGATTGACCGGTAGCAGATGGGTTGGTGCTGATGGCCAGCACCTCGATATTTGAGTCGCTGAAGATGAATATTTCAGTGGAATCTATACATCCTTTTGCGTCGGTTACATAAATGGTCATGAATCCAGTGCAGGAATCGCTATCAATAGTATAAGTAAATGGTAGCGTACCACCTATTGCGTCAATTTCGATCACAGCATCGCAAGCTCCGGGGCAACTGGCATTAGTAATATAAACGTCAATAATGGTTACGGACCCCGCGACATCAAGTATAATGCTGTCTGCGACAGAACATCCCAGATCATCCGTCACAATAACGTGGAAAGTGTCTGCCCAAAGTCCTTCGATATAGGGCGTTGTCGCTCCTGTTTCAAGCCAGGCGTATTCATAATTGCCGGTTCCTCCGTTAACGGATACCCACAACGTACCATCATTTACTCCTTGACATGAGATGGGTATTCCTAGAAGGTCAAGTTCGAGAGGAGGGAAATCATTGATGACCTCCAGTTCCTTGACATAGAAATAACCATTGGCAATCGGACTCCCTCCATCAGTTACTGTATATTGACTTAGTAATTGTTTTTGCCCTATAGTGCCAGTCATAAGCAGACTAAAATTCAGGAGGGAGATGTTGCCATGAAATTCTCCATTGGTGACATAAGCGTCACCAGTCCATGGCGGGTTGACCGGGAAACGTAGTGTGTCCGTCACCGGATTGTATTCTGCAGGACGGGCGACAACAAAATCAAAGGATACCGTATCCGGATTGCCAAAGACACCTGCAGTGGTAAAAGAGAAAACAATACTGTCGCAGGCAACCTGAAAGGCAGCTTCGATACTGTCCGTCGAACCGAAGGTCAGGTTCTTCCACAGGCCACCCCAGGCAGCATCATAGTATCCATATACTATGTCAGGAAAGGCGATATCTGTATAATCTACAAACGGCACAAAATCGATTGTTGCAGGACCGCTCACATTGGTGACCATTCGGCGCCAGGCATGATCAGTTGGTGGAGGTTCGTAGGTATCATTGCTGTTACGGTCCACATAAAAATCTACCTGGTAATCTTTTCCCCCGAGGAGCACAAAGAGTTGGATGTTTAGGGTGTCATCCATAATAGAGGCGATAGTCTTCCGGCCAACTTCATCCCCGGTGGCGGTTTCAATCACCCGGATGTGGAAAGGGCTGCCAATGTAGGTCGTCATTCCACTGCACCGCAAGGTAAGGGCGTACTGGCCACTCAGGAGATTTGCAGCAGCCATTAAACAAATGATAAAAAAGTATCGTAAGGTTTTCATGCTATTGGGGATTTGCGCGATTGATACCCTAAGTTAGAAAATTCAGGAGAGATTGAGGAATTGTGAGTTGTGAAGGTTGCTTGTGCTGACCGGAGCCGAAGCATGAGTTGTGAGTGGGCTTTCGTGAGTCGTGAGACGTCAATTCAATGCCCCATCGGGGCTATAGGTCGGTAGCATAGAGCCAGCAGGAATATTCGTTGCACGTAGGGTCACAAGACGAGTACCCCTTGGTCTGTGTCTTGTGTATGGATGGATGTCATTGCGGTAGATTTTGTGTTGTGGATGTCTTGTTGTGCCCCTACCGGGCACGAATGATTTTTCCTGATCAACGGCTACCGACCTTTAGCCCCGATGGGGCAAGAATCGAATAGATATCAAATGGGCAAAATCAAATCCCGGCACCGAATGGGAAATGCTCAAGACAAACATGGTGTTAACAATGCCCCGATGGGGCCAGAATCGAATAGATATCAAATGGACAAAATCAAATTCCCGGCACCGAATGGGAAATGCTCAAGACAAACATGGTGTTAACAATGCCCCGATGGGGCAAGAATCGAATAGATATCAAATGGGCAAAATCAAATTCCCGGCACCGAATGGGAAATGCTCAAGACAAACATGGTGTTAACAATGCCCCGTAGGGGCTAAAGGTCGGTAGCATAGAGCCAGCGGGATCATTCGTGGCCCGTCGGGTCACAAGACGAGTGCTCCCAGGTCCGTGTCTTGTGTATGGCTGGAGGTCATTGTAATAGATTTTGTATTGTGGATGTCAGGTTGTGCCCCGATAGGGCACGAATGATTTTTCTCAATCACGGCTACCGACCTTTAGCCCCGATGGGGCAAGAATCGAATAGATATCAAATGGGCAAAATCAAATTCCCGGCACCGAATGGGAAATGCTCAAGACAAACATGGTGTTAACAATGCCCCGATGGGGCATCGATATTTTTTGTAGGGCAAAGAATCATCATGATTCATTTCAAGAAAATCACCGAATCGTTGAGCGTACGGTTGCTGAGCTGTAGCACATGGGTGAGGGAGTGCAGGTCGAAGTAGCCGAAACGATTCATTCAGTATTCAAATGAGAATGCAATTGGAAATTCCGGGAAATACCCCGGTCGTTGAGCGTAATCGAAACGACTAAAAAAAATCAGCGCCGTGTAGCGCTGATCTTCTTGATACGAATTTGGATATTGATAGTAAGGGATATCAATTTTTCCGTTACCAAAGATAAACGACTGTTTTATAATTTGTATACATCCGGTAATTTTTTTTTCAGGTGATGCTGACGGGGTCACCGACCTCTACCGCTCCTTCGCGGAGCACGATCGCACCCCAACCTGCTCTGTTTTCAAATGCATCGACGGCGCCATCACCGAAATTTTCATTCATGCGTTTGCATGGTGCACAGTAGCATGTGATCTCCAATTCCACCTCATCACCCAGCCTGACTTTTTTTCCTACAAGGTCTCCTTCAGGCAATCCATCCACGCAGATGTTCCTCCTGCATGCGATGTGAGCATCGCCATGAAACCCAATGCTGGCGGACACTGTAGCCAATGCGGATGCGGAAATGATCGTGACCTGGCGGTGCCCTTCCGGCTTTGCATAATGATCGCCGTCGATGCCTCCAACTCGGATTTTCACTTCATTGATCCGCTGCGGTACTCCTTTTTTTTCCGGCCTGATGATGATCGATTGGATGGATCCCATGTCTCAATGTGATTTTAAAATTCGAGTGTATAACTGTTTCCTGCGATCAGGTGATCGGCAATAATTCTCCTCGCATGGACCGTATTGACCGCCGGATAATTGCTAAATCTTTTTACGCCTTTGAGCATAATCACCAGTTCATCCCCGGTCGCAAAGGCCATCAGGGCATCGGTCGAGTGCTTCTGCACCCGGGCCTGCGCCTCGCTGATGAAGAGCTGTGTGATCGCTTTGACCACCTCCGCAGGATGCGAAATGCTCCCAGAAGAAAGTTTTTCAGCCCGCAGCAAAAGTGATTCGGCGATGAAACAATCGATCCCGATATCCGCGATGTGCATGACGACTTCCTGTTCGTTGTTGAGGTCATGCTTGCCATCCATCTGGTACTTGACCGCCGCACCTGCGACGAGCAACATATTTTTCTTGAAGTTCTGGATCGCCAGGTGCTCTGCTGCCCATGGCCCTTCGTCAGTGGATTTGGGAGCCATTGACATGAGTTCTTTTTGCACAGCCCATGCCGGTCCCACGAGGTCAAGTTCTCCCTTGAGTGCTTTCTTGATGATGCGGTCTACCAGGAGCAGCCTGTTGATTTCATTGGTGCCCTCATAGATCCTGTTGATCCGCGCATCACGATAGGCTCTGGCGGCAGGATACTCTTCAGAGTAACCATTGCCTCCATGGATCTGCAGCATCTCATCGATGACATAATCCAGGTATTCCGAACCAGCCACTTTGACAATGGCGCATTCAGAAGCAAATTCTTTAGCGGCATCCAGCATAGCTTGCTCAAAAGATTTTCCTCCTGCAATTGCTTCGTCTTTGTGTTTGCCCATCATATCAGACAACCTGTATACAGTGGATTCCAGCGCAAAAATGAGTGAAGCCATTTCTCCCAGCTTGTGCTTGATCGCCCCAAAAGAAGCGATTGGTTGACCAAACTGGATCCGCTCGTTAGCATATTTCACAGCGATGCTGATACATTTTTTCGAACCACCCATCGCCATCGTACCGAGTTTAAACCGGCCGATGTTAAGTGTGTTGAAGGCGATCTGGGAGCCATAGCCGATCTTACCGAGGACGTTTTCAATGGGGATGGCTACATTTTCAAAAAACACCTGGCGGGTAGAGGAGCCTTTAATCCCGAGCTTCTTTTCTTCTGCACCGAGGGTGATGCCCGGCGTTTTGGCCTCGACGATGAAGCCGGTAAACTGCTCACCGCCTATTTTCGCGAAGACGGTAAACAGATCCGCAAATCCCGCGTTGGTGATCCACATCTTCTGCCCGTTGAGGATATATTGGGTGCCATCAGGAGAAAGATCAGCACGTGTCTTGGCCGCGAGCGCATCGGATCCTGATCCTGGTTCCGTGAGGCAATATGCTGCCTTCATTTCTCCGGTACACAGCTTAGGCAGATATTTTTTCTTTTGTTCATCAGTACCGAAGTAGAGAATGGGCAACATCCCGATTCCGATATGTGCTGCAAAGGTGGTATCAAATGAACCACCTGCCTTGCCGAGTTCGTCAGCGATCAGTGTATTGGCATTTGTATCTAGGGGGTTGCCGCCATACATCTCCGGGATGTGAGCACCGAGCAAGCCCAGGGCGCCGGATTTTTCCATGAGTTCGACCTGTGCATCCAGGAGATGTGACTTCTCTCCGATCTCGGCGACAAAGTCATGGCACATCTGCTTGACCATGATCTGGTCTTCGTTGAATTCCTCCGGGATGAACACATCCGAATGGACAGAATCTCTGATGATGAATTCTCCTCCGCGGAGTGGTTTTGGTGTTGTCATGGGTAGTATATGGGTTAGGAGGTTAGGAGATTAGGAGGTTGATGGGTTGATATGTTGACTGTTGACTGTTGACTGTTGCGAGATGTTAAAGTAAGGGATTCATTTGAGATCTACCTTCCCAATAGATAAACGTTTGGAAAGGCTCAGGAATTGGCGCTGTTCAAGTTTTCCGCAGGAAAAGGGAGAACCGCCGCTGGATGGAGCGGTGCGGTGAGCGGAGTCGAACTGTTCTCTCCGCCAGCTGATTGATTTCAATATTGAATTCCTTTAAGGGTTTCATCCTTGGTATCTTCATGGTTGGCGGAGAGAACTCCATCCAACGGCCGTGGGCCAATCACATTTGGATATTCTTTTAGGAAATTCATGGTTACAACCTAAATGGATCTATTTATTGCTGCTATCATTCCCCGGCATCTGAAAAGTAATCTGATACGATGTAGACGTGGTAGTTGGCTTCTTTTGCGGCGCAGCCGGAGTAGGAGTGACGACATACTGTATCTGCATCTGCCCGGGTACTTCAGTTACCTTTTTCGTGGGTACAGGTACTTCCGGCGAACCTGGGAGCCTGAAGTGGATATTCACCTGGTGACTGAATTTGGATTTGATCTTGCCATCCTCAGGGACTTTAAAGGTCATCGTGCGGATGATGCGGAGTGCCTCTTCGTCGCAGCCGTGGCCGATGCCTGAGATTACTTTCGCATCAATGACTTTTCCTTTAAAATCGACGGTGTAACGGATAGTGACCCGGCCTTCTATTTTAGCGGCGATGGCTTCCTTGGGATAGCGCATTTCCTTCTTGACATAGGCATCCATCGCATGCCTGCCTCCTTCAAAGTAGGCGGCTTTGACAAAGTCCTTGTCTTTTCTTTCCTTTTTCATAGGGTAATAAACAAATCCGGCGCTAAATCAGTTGTGGGATCCACTGCATACCCGCTAAAGTCACTGACACCATGCTCCCTCAACAAAGTTTCATCAATAAAAAACCTGCCTGTGGTCTCTTTTGGATTTTGAGAAAGTATAATTTCTGCTGCATCAGCAACGATTGCCGGCCATCTTGATTGTTTGATCAGCGCATCACCACCTAAAAGATTCTGCACCGCAGCAGTAGCGATCGTCGTCCTTGGCCAGAGTGCATTGGCGGCTATTCCGTATGGTTTCATCTCTGCGGCGATACCCATGGCGACCATGCTCATCCCAAATTTACTCATCGTGTATGCGGTATGATTTTCAAACCACTTTGGATCCATGTCCAGGGGAGGGGACAGGTTGAG
This sequence comes from Candidatus Opimibacter iunctus, assembly GCA_016716665.1. Classification (GTDB taxonomy): domain Bacteria; phylum Bacteroidota; class Bacteroidia; order Chitinophagales; family Saprospiraceae; genus Opimibacter; species Opimibacter iunctus. Next base: position 341,742 of record JADJVH010000002.1, read on the forward strand.
AATATGCGCATGTGGTGATTTCTTCAGATACGGAATGCAGGCTTGCGACATCAGGAAGGTACCCCTGACATTGATCTGGTGCATGAGATCATACCGCTTAGCCGGCGTATACTCCACACCTGCCAGGAAGATCGCGCTGGCGTTGTTGACCAATATATCGATGCCCCCAAAGTGAGCGACGGTATCAGTGACGACTTGCTGGATCATGGCTTCGTCCCTGAGGTCCAATACCAAAGCAAGCGCATTGCCACCCATCGCCTTGATTTCTTCTGCAGCCTCATAGATCGTACCTGGAAGTTTTGGGTGTGGCTCAGTGGTCTTTGCGGCCACAACTACATTGACTCCCGACATCGCCAGTTTCTTGGCGATGGCCAGGCCTATGCCCCGGCTTCCCCCGGTGATGATTGCTGTTTTGTTTTTCAGGATGTCTGACATACCATTGAGATTGCCCGCAGTAACTGCGGGTTGAACAAATGTAGGGTATTTCTGTAGGTGTAAGAGAGTGAGACAGTAAGACAGTAAGAGGTGTGGGTTTGGGCTGTGTGTGTGGTTTCTTTAAGATAGTCCGTTCGTTCAAGTCTCAGACTTGAATGCTATATGGTTTGCGTCTCTAGACGCGAGAGTGGGATCATCGTCTTGACAAGTGTCGTGTATTGTTTTGTATTGTGTTGATCGTTTAAGTCTCTGACTTAAATGCCATATGGTTTGCGTCTCCAGACGCTAGAGTGGGATCATTGTCTTGGAATGTGTGTGTTTGGCGCTGCGAGTGTGGTCAACCCCCCGACCCCCTTCGAAGGGGGAGGGTCATACTTCCTCCCTTGAGGGAGGACGAGTGTGTGTACAAACCCATCAACAAATAAACCCATCAACCAAAAAATCTTCTACATTGCACAAATCATTCAGACTGGTTAATCAATGCCTACCCACGCAACAAACACTCCCCTATCAAAGCCCTCGTCATCTCGGGAGGCGGCGCAAAAGGCGCATGGGCAGGCGGCTTTGTCGAATACCTGGTGAGACAGGCCGGGATGACCTGGGATGTGCTTATTGGATCATCAACAGGAAGTCTCTTAGTTCCATTGATCGCAGTCGAAGCATTTGATGATCTCAAGCGGGCATACACGACCAGTCACCAGTATGATATCTTCAGCAATTGCCCGTTTTACCTCCATAAGACTGAGGAAGGATTTCGCGCCAGTTTCAATCACTTCAGGATCATCCTGCAATTCCTGCAAGGCAGAAAGACATTTGGCGAGAGCCGCAATCTCAAGCAACTGATCAAGAGGACATTTCCGGAATCCACCTGGGAGGCGCTGCAGGCAAGTGGCAAGCAGGTGATCGCTACAGTTTCCAACCTGACGCACAACCAGGTCGAATATAAGTATGCCCGAGACTGCACCTATGAAGATTTCTGCGACTGGATATGGATGTCATGCAATCTCGTCCCTTTCATGAGCCTCGCGATGAAGGACGGATGCGAATATGCCGATGCAGGATTTGGCAACCCGATACCCGTGCAGGAAGCATTTAATGTCGGAGCCACCGAGATCGATGTGATCGTCCTCCAGCCCAGACACAATGTCGATACCTCACCTCCTGCCACTAACGCGTTTATGCTAATGCTCAAGACTTTCAATTTTATGCAGCATCAGCTCGCCCATGATGATATACAGATGGGGATCTCCGAAGCACGTATCACCGGGAGCAGGACGAGGCTTATACATACACCGGTCGAACTGACAGACAATAGCTTCATCTTTGATCCTGGACAGATGTCGAGATGGTGGGATATGGGACATGCCCATGCCGAAAAGCTGGTCGGAGATGGATACTGGGATACCGTCAGATGACCTACCGGGCCCACGGCTGGCAATTGGAATCTTTTTTGTTATCTTTTGATCATCTGACCGGACATTATATAAACGACTGACCAGAGCTATGGATGTGGATCAACAATATATTATTGCCAGGGATGTGGTCTTTCCACCTTTACCCTTTGATATCCGGTTGAGCCTGGACCATGTCTTCCACTATTGGGAGGACAAGGCTGCACATGGATCTGCGCCTGAGCAGCAACATGCGAGGTATATCCTTGACAGCGTAGCACATCTGCCAGTCCTCAGGGAGCCGATCACAGATATCCTTTTGATCAACGCACATCGGGATCAAATCAGTCTCCTGCTTTCCGCCATCTTTCCGGAGATCCTTTCGGATAGTGAAGCCAAGGCGGCGAGCTTGCCATTCCTGCCTGTCTTGTTTAACCTGTCCAATAAGCTCAAGACGATTCTTGAAAAAGCAGGTCCGGAATATTCGCTCCGCCTGAAGAATTTCAGCGACGATGAATTGTATCGCTTTGCATGCGCAAGGGTGATTGAAAATATCTACAATATCCCGGTAGACTTTAAGCATCCCCGAAAGGTGGACATACCTGATCTTGAAAAGGGGATCACCCGACATTTCAAGGCCAGTACCTCCAATGATTTTTCAGCCATCAAGCCAAAGGACAATGCCATAGCGCTCTCCCCTGAAGATATCCAACACCTCCTGAGCCACAGTGATGATTTTCCATTGTGGAGGAAGATGATTCCGCCAGGCACCTATGTCTACGATGGCATACACATCATCACATTTTTTGACCAGACGCAGGAGGAATCATTGTCTGAACTTAAACGCCTCTTGCTGGAAGAAAATGCCCTGCAGGATCATACTATCCTCGACCAGGTGGAATACCAGCTCTCCCAATACCTTAACATCGGCAAGTTTGATATTGGCTTTGATGCCTTTGACGAAAACGGATGCCTGATACGCGCCCTGCATGGCTCTGCGACATCGAGTAGATTGCTTGAGGACACGTTTGAATCTTCGGTCGATGATTGGTTTTGTGATCCATCCTTTGATGGGTTGCTCAAGCGGCGCGAGATCCATGCGGTCGCCAATGTCAAGGAGATGATGGCATCACCTTCTGATTTTGTGAGACGCATGTATGACAAGGGCGTGGGAAGTTTTATTGTGGCTCCGCTGATTCTCGACAACCGGATCATCGCGTTTATTGAGTTGACATCTCCTCAGCAGGGCGTATTGAATTCGATGGTTGCGGCGCGATTGCAAAATGTACTGCCGATGTTCAGCATGGTCGTGGGCAGGGCGATTGATACCCACAAGATGAAACTGGAAGCAATCATCCAGGATAAGTTTACGTCGCTGCATCCTACGGTCAACTGGAAATTTATCAAGGCTGCCGAAGCTATATTTCAACAGGAACTCACCGGCAAGCCGGGTGATACAGATATAGTATTTCAGGACGTGTATCCGCTGTACGGACAGTTTGATATCCGTGGATCATCAGATTCGCGCAATGCTACGATACTTGCTGACCTCAAGGAGCAACTTGATCTCGCCGGCGCTGTATTGGAAGAGGCTTTGAAATTGCAGAAGCTGCCGATCTATGAGCAGCTCTTCTTCCGGATCAATCAGTTCAGGGCATCACTGGGCAATACTTTGCGCGCGGGTGATGAAGTCAAGATCATTGACTTTGTTCGGCGTGAACTTGATCCTGCATTTCATTATCTCATGACGCAGGACAAGCTCAGGGGTGTAGTCGATCGATACCTCATTGCGTTGGATCCTAAGCTTGGGATCATCTACAAGGAGCGGAAAGAATATGATCAGTCAGTCAACCTGATCAATGAGCGCATCTCTGAGTATATCAACCAGCAGCAGACATTGGCGCAGGGTATGTTTCCACATTACTTTGATAAGTTCAAGACGGATGGGGTAGAATACAATGCCTTTATCGGCCAGTCGCTGGTACAGACCAAGGTGCTGGATCCGATCCATCTCAAAAACCTGCGCCTATGGCAGTTGCTCGTAGTGTGTGGAGTGGAGAATCTCCACCAGTCCTACAAAGATGAACTGCCCATGCCTCTGGATATCGCGTCACTCATCCTGGCATATGGCAATCCCATGGCGATACGCTTCAGGTTGGATGAGCGGAGATTTGATGTCGATGGGGCCTACAATGCTCGCTATGAAATACTCAAGAAGCGGATTGATAAAGTACATATCAAAGGCACCAAGGAGCGGCTCACCCAGCCCGGCAAATTGTCAGTCGTCTACAGCCAGGACTGGGAGGCAGATGAGTGGTTGCAGTATATCCAGTATCTCCAGTCCACCAATTACCTCGACGCCAATCTTGAGCATGTAGGCCTGGAAGACCTGCAAGGAGCTACCGGGTTGCAGGCATTTCGGGTGGGCTTCAGGTATGAGGAGTCACCGGAGGAGTTGATAAAGGAGATGATGAAAGAAGTAAGTATTTAAGCCGAATTCCTCGCCGCATTGATAATCCCAGGCATAGTCCGGGTTACAAGTTTCCTATACAATGCACGCATGGCTTGATCCTGCTCACTATCGCTGAGCTGATTGATCTGCAACAATGCATACTGCTGGATCGTCAACAACGGAAGTACAATATCCTCCCGCAGATGTATTGATTCCCGGATGGTCTGGTTGCCCAATAGTTGCCCTTCTCCGGTAGTGTGGATCAGGAGTTGCAGGGAGCGCTCAAATTCAGCATGGATCATGTTCCAGATTTCACCAAACTCAGGGTCGTTTGACAGGAAGGCAGTCAATGGGAAATAACATTTCGCAAGCGATTGCATACTATTACCTACCAGGGTCTGGAAGAATCTTGACTGCTGATACAGAGCTGTAACTTCGTTTTCTCTTCCAGCTGAACGCAGTTGTTCTAAAGCTGCGCCGAAACCATAATAGCCAGGCACATTTTGTTTCAACTGACTCCATGATCCCACAAATGGAATGGCTCTCAAACTTTCCAGCGTCAGTTTACCTCCTCCACGCTTGTCCGGCCGGCTACCGATATTGGATTCGCCATAATAGGACAAGGTCCCGTTCTCCTGCAGATAGGTGAGGAAGTCAGGATGTGACTTGAGTTCCACATAAGACTGATAGGCCGCATCAGCCATGTCATTGATCAGGCCACGTTGTGCATCAGTCAGGCCAGGAGTCCGCTTAGGATACAGGTCATTTTCGATCCCTGATGTCAGCAGTTGCTCGATATTGTAGATCGCCTGATCCTTGCTACCAAAGTTAGAACTGATGGTCTGCCCCTGGATAGTCAGTTGTATCTCCCTGTTTTCAATCGATGGGCCGAGCGACGAATAAAACTTATGCGTATTGCCTCCACCTCTCGCCGGTGGTCCACCACGGCCATCAAAAAAGATCACTTTCACTCCATTCGCTCTTGAAGTTGTGGTCAGTTCTTCTTTGCACGTATAGATCGACCAATTGGCCTTGAGGTAACCACCATCCTTAGTACCATCTGAAAAGCCAAGCATCACTGTCTGCACCTGATCTCTGGATTGAAGATGGGCCGCATATGGCTCAAACGTATACAACTCCTGCATCACCTCCGCTGCATGCCCCAGGTCATCGATGGACTCAAAGAGTGGTACGATGTCGATATCATCTGGCTCATGCCCATAGATCCATCGCGCCAGCACCTGGATTGAATACACATCCAGGCCATGCCTTGAGTTGCTGATCACATAGCGATGACATGCCTTGATCCCATTAGTTGATTGTATATCCCTGATGGCTTCAAATGACCTGATGATGTCCACTGAAGTTGGATCACTGGTCACGCTCGTATCCACAGCCCATTTGCAGGTGTCGAGGTACTTCATTTTATCAAGCACACTCTTCGCTTTATAGGATTCCAGTTCCTGCTGCCCTGCTTTTTTCAGTATTATTTCTTCGACCAGCGCTTCATGTTTCCGGCTCTCCTGGCGGATATCCAACGAAGCAAAGTGAAATCCAAAGATCTCTACCTTGGTGATAAATTCCTCAAGCCCTTCTGCAAAGAGGTTGTCATGTTTCTCAGCAAGGATCTGTCTGATGGAGTGCAGTTCACTCAAGAGTACATCCGAACCAGTGTATCCATCTTTTTCTCCAAGTAATGTCAGGTTGAGTTTCTCTCCGATAGCTGTGATCTGATCATACACATGCAGGAAGGTGAGACGGCGTCTGAGCTTCTGCACGTCTTGCTGGTAACAGATGAGGATAGCTTTGCGCAATTGAGCAGCAGTCTCTAACGTAATCTCCCCGGTGACATTCGGATTGCCGTCTCGATCACCACCAGGCCAGAAGCCTAGATCGATGATGTCCTTACGTGGCAATGGGGTACCGACACCATGCTCAATCTTAGTCACGATTTCAGGGACGGCATCATAGAATACTTTTCGCAAAAACCAGATAAGGCTCTTCGCTTCATCCAGCGGTGTAGGCTTGGTGCGGTTGACAAATGGCGTCTTGCCAAGTTGAAGCAACAAGTCATTGACTTCAAATATGCGGTTGTCTTCAATGGCCGCCGACAGGTCAGTGATGATCCCCAGCACAGTGCCGGGATAAAATTGCGTAGGGTGCGCGGTGAGCACGATTCGCAATCTGTATTCTTCAAGTTTGTGCAGCAACGCATCGGTCAGCCCATTGGACTGTGCCTTGGTGACCATATCATACACGGTCCCTGCGCCATCTTTATCATGAAGTTCATCAAAGGCAGCTTCTTCCACTGCGTCAAAGAGCACCACCTGCCGCTCGATGTACTTGACAAAGTTGAAGAGGAGATCTGTTTTTTCATTTTCCTCCACACCCGGCAGATATTCTTCAAAGAAAGCCTCGATGATCTCTTGCGGACTGCGGCCATTGCGATAACTGGTCTGGCAAAGCTCTGACAGCAAGGGCAACAGGATGCCTGTCTGATGAATGAGATCAAAGGGCAGGCGCAGGAAGAGGCTGTTAAACAAATGGTACTTGGTACCTACGTGTCGGTCAAATTTTCTAAGGGCTGTCTGGTCCATATATCAATAAAGATACAGGCATTTCAACTTACAGCCTTTCACTCAAGCGTAAATCTCAATAATGACACTCTTTTAAATAAATTCTTGATCCACGATTTTTCCCTTAGTCGTCCACTGCATCACCCTTACGGTGTGACAGCGTTGATTAGCCGAATAGGTCAAACACGCTATGTCAATCTCTTTTACTTAGATGTTGAATAAAATAGAAATCCACTATGCGTCACCTCACACTCAAGTCTATCACTCATCGTTGCATATTTAGTTTATGCTCAGTATTCATAGCGTTTTTTACGACAGACCTTCAGGCCAATACGATTACGGGCACAGTCAAAGACAGTATTTACCAGCCTGTTGATGTAGCCACAGTGAGCCTCATGCGCCTGCCCGATTCTGTTTTTGTCAAGGCAGAGTTTACAGACGTCGATGGAAAGTTTGAATTCGTGGAAATCCCCGCAGGTATGTATTACCTCAACGTATCCTTTCTTGGGTACAAGGATTATGCAACAGATACGTTTACTGTCGTTGACGGAGGCACCATTTCCAATCTTCCTGAAATCATCCTTCGCACCGATGGCCTCGAGCTGGCCGAAGTCAGTGTAGTAGCCCAACGACCTTTTATAGAGCGAAAGGCAGACCGCATGATCATCAATGTCGAAAACAGTATCCTGGCCGCAGGCTCCAATGCACTCGAAGTATTGGAGCGCGCTCCCGGCATAGTCGTTAGCCCAGGTGATGCCATCTCTCTACGTGGCAGAGCCGGTGTCATCTTTATGATCGATGGTAAGGTCACCCCGATGACCGGACAGGAACTCGCCAATTACCTCAAATCCATGCCCGCGAGCAGTATCGACCGCATCGAGATCATCACCAACCCTTCCGCCAAATACGACGCAGCCGGCAATGCTGGGATCATCGATATCCGCCTCAAGAAGGACGCCAATATGGGCACCAATGGCACGATCGCATCTAATTACACACAAGGTGTCTATCCTAAAGCAGGGATTGGTATTTCCTTAAACCGCCGTTCGAAAGACCTCAACATCTTTGGCGGATTAAACTACAACTACCGTGTAGGCTTCAATGACCTGGAACTCTATCGGGTATTTTTTGAAGATGGACAGCGCACCGGTGCCTACGATCAGAATAATCATCTCGTCATCCCTTATAACATTTATTCATTTCGCTTTGGTACGGATTACAGCCTCTCACCTAATACAGTTATCGGCATTTTGGCCAATGGATCAGTCAATAGATTTAAGCCCGGCGGACAAAACAAAAGCAATGTTGAAGACGGATCACAGCAAGTCGTCTCTTCGTTTGCCACTACCAATGAGAGCAGTGACTTGTGGCCTTCATATTCATTAAATGGAAATTTCAAGCACACCTCTCCTAAAGACAAGCAAGAGATCAGTGTTGACCTCGACTATGCGAGATACTGGAACGAGACCAATCAGAATTTTACTACCCGCTACTATGACCTCAATGGCGAGAGTACCTGCCATACTATCTTCTGGTCGGTGATCTCAGTGGCAACCTAGACATCAAATCCGCCAAGGCAGACTATGCCTATCCGATCAATGAAAAAGCCAAACTGGAAGCCGGTGTGAAGACCAGCCTCGTGAGTGCAGACAATGATATCAAGTTCTATGACGAAAGCGATATCAACAATCCGGAATTTGACAGCACGATCAGCAATCACTTCCTTTACGACGAACTCATCAATGCAGCCTATGTCAATTTCAATTACAACTGGCCAAAGTTCAGCATCCAGTCCGGACTCCGCGTAGAACAGACAGTAGCCGATGGTATACAACTGATCAATGGCCAATCCTTTGACCGCAACTACACCAACCTCTTTCCAAGTGTATTTCTCAACTACAATTTCTCTGACCAGTATGCGATGGGGATCAATATGAGCAGGCGACTGGACAGGCCATCATACCAGCAGTTGAATCCGTTTAAGTTTTTCCTTGACCCCAGCACCTATCGCGAAGGCAATCCATATCTCAATCCGCAGTTCACCTGGTCATTTGAATGGAACCACACCTTTATGCAGCGCTTTACGGCGTCCTTTGGATATGCACATACCACTGACAATATCACCCAGGTCATCGCTCCTGTAGAAGGAGAAGAGCGTGTGACAGTGCAGACTGACAAGAACCTTGATGTAGCTGATTATTATTCCTTGTCCGCAGGTATTCCATTCACTGTCGGCAAGTGGTTCAATAGCAACAACTCCATCTCTTGCTACCTCGGCAACTATATCGGCAGCTATGCAGAGACCGAGCTCAATGATGGTAATGTAGTCCTTGACCTCCGCACGGATAACACATTTATCCTTGGCAATGACTGGTCTGCTGAAGTCAACTTCTCCTACCATACCCGTGAGCAGTATGCGTTTATGAATCTCGATCCGATGTGGGGACTTGGCGCAGGACTGCAGAAGCAGCTCTTCAAGAAGCGTGGCACACTCAAGGTCTCCTTTACGGATATCTTCTGGACCAGCCTTCCGTCTGCGTTCATTAAGTATACCAACTATCAAGAGTCCTTTGATGTATATCGCGATACGCGCCTGGCGTCAGTGTCCTATACACATCGATTTGGTGATTCACAAGTTGCCCCTTCCCGCCGCAGGGCCGGAGGTGCTGAAGAAGAAAAGCAACGCGCAGCAGCAGGAGTGCAAGGGTAGGGCAGAGGCATCGTGGTCACAATCCATAGGATGGCTGTACCTTGCAGCGGCAAATGGATTGGGAATCATCGATCAGGGGCTTTATCGCATATCTCACGTTAGAGAAAGGACTGTCACCGCACAGCATCGAAGCGTATGAGCGGGATGTGCGGCGCATAGCAGTGTATATGGTCAATGATCTTGGCATTAAAGTCCCTACTGCAGTTACTGCCCAGCAGATACAGAAGTTCCTGCATGTACTCAACGAAGTAGAGATCAGTCACCGGTCACAAGCGAGGATGCTCTCAGGTATCCGATCCTTCTATCAATACCTCATCCTCGAAGACATGATGGCCGCAGATCCTACCGAGCTGGTCGAAGGTCCGAAGACAGGCCAATACCTTCCTGAAGTGCTGAGCTATGAAGAGATCCGCAGTATGATCGACAGCATCGACAGGAGTCATCCGCAAGGCACACGAAATGTAGCCATCATCGAGACGCTTTATGCATGCGGCCTTCGTGTATCCGAATTGACCGGACTCCTCATCAGCAATATCTATCCAGACCTTCAGTTTCTCCGCGTCATCGGCAAGAACAACAAAGAGCGTCTTGTCCCCATCGGTGATGAAGCCCTGCACCAGATCAAGCTCTACCTTGAAGGCGACCGCAATCGCATGATGAATATCGATCCATCCGCCAAGGACATCCTCTTTCTCAATCGCCGTGGTAAGAAGTTATCGCGTGTCATGATCTTCAATATCATCAAGGACACTGCCGCCAATGCAGGCGTCACGAAAGTGATCTCACCTCACAGTCTCCGCCATTCCTTCGCCACCCACCTCGTTGAAGGCGGCGCCGACCTGCGCGCTGTGCAGGAGATGCTTGGGCATGCGTCGATCACCACCACTGAGATATACACGCATCTCAATGCGGATTATCTGAGAGAGACCGTTAATTCATTTCACCCGCTCAATCGTGGGTTTGAATGATCTATCAGCCGCCAGATATCAGCTACCAGCTACCAGAGATTAATTTGCCCTGATGGGCATTAATGATGACATTATTATTGAGATGCTGACTTATGAAATGTTCGCAGTTTCCGTCGTGCTGGAAAATCAATGCCCCGTAGGGGCTACAGGTCGGTAGCAGTGAGCAAGCAGAATCTGTTCGTGCCCTGTAGGGGCACCACCTGACTGCTTCATTATCAATGTCCAGGTTATTTGCAATCATCCATGCAATCGACACAGTCCTGCGACATTCGTGTTGTGCCCCTACGGGGCACGAAATAAATTTTCTTGCACACAGCTACCGACCTGTAGCCCCTACGGGGCAAGATAATATCAATGCATTCCAATGGGATATTCGTTAATTCTGCAACTGCCCCGTAGGGACAGTGTACTATCTATGTCCCATGACTGTGTTCCTGCTAATAGCCCTATATTTGCGGGATGTTTTTCCAAAAACACCCGTTTTCCTTCTTCCTGGCCTTGCCGGCGCTCCTCCTGGTGGCCTGCGCCTCCCCAAAGGCGCCTACCGGCGGCGAAAAGGATGTGGCTCCTCCCGCTATCATCGCGGAGGAATCAACGCCTAATCTCCAAACCAATTTTAAGGAAGATAAGATCACCATCACCTTTGATGAATGGTTTGCAATCAAGGATGCGGCATCACAGGTGGTGATCTCACCGCTGATGCCTGAGCAACCGGACATCAAGCAAAAAGGTAAATCAATCATCATCTCCTTGCCGGATAGCCTCAAGGAAGAGACCACATACACGATCAATTTTGGTAACGCGATCGCGGATCTCAACGAAGGCAATGTGTTGGAAAATTATGCATTCGTTTTTTCGACTGGAGCGGTGCTCGATTCCAATAAGATGAATGGCAAGGTGATCAATGCACTCACACTTGCTCCTGCTGAAGGAATATGGGTGATGTTGTATCCGGTGGGTGAAGACAGCGCTGTATACAAACGCAAGCCGGAGTATGTCGCCAAGACAAATAAGGAAGGCCAATGGACGCTCTCCAATATCCGCGCTGATTCATTCCAGATAGTGGCCCTCAAGGATGACAATCTCAACTTCCTCTATGACCAGGAGACCGAACTGATCGGTTGGATAGATTACAACATCTATATCCTGCAGCCTGTTTCTATCCTGCCACAGATCCAGGTGTTTCCAAAAGAGAAGAGAACTACCATTCGCGAAGTCATACACAATGTACCTGGCTGGATGAAAATGATCGTTGATGCGCCTCAACCCAAGCCAATGCCAGTGCTCAACCCACCGCTGGACAGTGCTGTGACCACATGGGATGGAGATACCTTGCATATCTGGTATGATCCCTCAAAGAACTATGCAGGTAGTGCCATACTGGATACAGATACAACCAGGATACGTGTGGCCCCGGGAGCTTCAATGGCCTCTGCACCAATCAAGATATCAGCATTGAGTGGCCGATTGCATCCGCAGGGAGAAGCCCGCTTTTCAACAGGCGTGCCTTTCACCTCACTAGATACATCACTGATCATCCTGGCCAATGACTCTACGGGCAAAATCCACTTTGTGATCAAGGCCGATAGCATCAACAAGAGAGTGTTTACGATGACAGCAGCCTGGAAGCCTGTTGCCCGTCACACCTTGACTTTTCTACCCGGCGCTGTGCATGATGTATGGGGCAGGGTCAATGATACCATCAAGCTATCGATCGTAGCCTTGCCAGCAGATCAGTTTGGCGACCTCACGCTCAATGTGGATGGCCTCGACTCTACCAAAAACTATGTATTGCTCATCAAATCCGGAGAGCAGATCATCCGCCGGTTTGATATCACACAACTGAGCATAGCCCAGCTGAGGAATCCCGGGCTATTGCCTGGAAAATACACCATAGAGATCATCGATGACCTCAATGGCAATGGAGTCTGGGATACCGGTGACTACCATGCCCGTAGGCAACCGGAAAGAAAGATGATCTTTACCCCCGATAACCTCCGGGCGGCGTGGGAAGTAGAAGCAAAAATGACATGGCTCAGGGGAGGGTAAGGCGGATGCAACAAAACGGTATACCAATCAGTTGTACAGATGCAAAAAGGGAGGCGTATTTTGTGCCCTCTGCACGAATCAACAAAGCGTAAGACATGAGATTGTGGACAGATAGCCTCGTAAAATTCTATGGCCGCCGCCAGGTGGTGGACCATGTCTCTATCGAGGTGTCGCAAGGCGAAATTGTCGGTCTCCTGGGCCCAAATGGCGCAGGAAAGACCACGACTTTTTATATCACTGTTGGGTTTATCAAGCCTACAGAAGGCCATGTATATCTTGACGATACGGAGATCACAGATCTCCCGATGTACAAGAGAGCCCGCCTCGGTGTAGGTTATCTGCCCCAGGAAGCATCTGTATTCCGCAAGCTTACAGTAGCCAACAATATTAAGGCCGTACTTGAGCTGACCAGCCTGACCAAAACGCAGCAACAAGAAAAACTCGAATCCCTGATCGGTGAGTTTGGTCTCGAGACAGTTAGGAACAATGTGGGAGACAGCCTTTCAGGAGGCGAACGCCGCAGATGCGAGATCGCCCGTGCCCTCGCCACAGATCCCAAATTTATCCTCTTGGATGAACCCTTTGCAGGTATTGACCCCATCGCGGTAGAAGATATCCAGCATATTGTGGCTGCACTAAAGACCAAAAACATCGGTATCCTCATCACTGACCACAATGTGCGCGAGACCTTGTCCATCACGGACAGGGCTTACCTGATGTTTGAAGGCAAGATCCTCAAGACCGGGACCGCCGAGGAGCTCGCTGCTGATGAGATGGTCCGTAAGGTATACCTGGGCCAGCATTTCGAATTGAAACGTAAACTCAGCTGATGAAGCGCTGCTTGTTTTTTGGCTGTGCATTACTTCTCCTGGTCTCCTGTACCAAGCGTCCGGTCTCTCCATCCAAGGCCAGCCGACGCGCGATCGATACCATCTATCAGAAGCAAATCATCCTCATCCAGCCGCACATTGATTCTATGTGTGCCCATATCGAAGACAGCATCTTCAGGGTGGCCTCTGATTCGATATTGAAAGAACGCACACAGGAAATGATTGACCTCGTCGAATGAGAAGATGTCTCTTACATATTATCCTCATCGGATCATACATGATCATCTCTTCCTGTGCCAAAGAAGTCACCCAGGAGGAGTTGATCAAAGAAGCTGTGCAGCTCAAACTCACCCAGTGGAAAGAATCTCAACTCAAGGAATGCAGAGACCTGGCCTATCTCAAGGCAAGTGAATATGTCGATTCAATCATGCTCGTCACTTCCCTCGACAACAAGCTCGATACCATCCCCAAGCCAGCCAAGCCTATCAAGCCCGGGAAGCCCGCCTTCAAGGAGAAGCCGGATAGTGTGGTGGTGGATCCGATTTATAAGAAGGGATAAGCTTTCAGCTATCAGCCACCAGCTACCAGCTACCAGAGGTGCACTTGCCCCGTAGGGGCTAAAGGTAGGTAGCCGTGAGGAAGCAGAATCTGTTCGTGCCCTGTAGGGGCACCACATGACTGCTTCATCATCAATGTCCAGGTTAATACCAATCGTCCTCGCGAAAGACACAGATCTGCTACAATCGTGTTGTGCCCCTACGGGGCACGAAAGCTCCTACTGTATCTATGCTACCGACCTGTAGCCCCTACGGGGCATTGAAGAACCTTGCGTCAACATTAATTAATTCCATACGGCACGAAAGCTTCTACTTTAACTATGCTACCGACCTGTAGCCCCTACGGGGCATTGAAAAACATTGTGTCAACATTAAATACTTCCCTACGGGGCACAAATGCTCCTGCTGTATCTGTGCTACCGACCGGTAGCCCCGATGGGGCTGTATCAATGTATAAAACTCACACCCTCACTCGCACTGCCCTATGCTCTATGCCCTCTGCCCTCTGCCCTATGCTTTTTGCTACTGCACAGCAATGTAGAAATCATTAAACCGCTTATTCATCTTCCCCACCCGCCATGACGGAAATTTCTTATCAGATATTTTCAGGAAGAGGATATTGATCCCGCCTCTCATAAAATCATTTGGGAAGGGTTTAGGCACTTTTTTCATATTCCGGTTGTACACCACCAGGGCATCGAGGGCATCTTCCTCGGTGCGCTCAAAGAAGACGTAAAACAATGGTCCTTCACTGAGGTCAGCTACTGCGATACTTTCCCCTTCGAGATTGTAATAATGCGCAGTGTTGAGGTCATGGGCATCGTAGTCGAAAATATAAGCCACCTTTGAAAAACTATACCTTGTTTTGAACGCTTCGATATAATCTGCAAACAAGGTGTCACGTTCTTCAATGGTCTGTTGAAGTTCTTTATCGATGCGTGCTTTATTTTTGGGATCTGTGGCGCGTGAAGCCATAGCATGGAGTGTATCGACCTTGGACTTGTAGGTAGGGAACCGGATGATGAGATATCCTTCCTTGAGTTCCTTGATGGCATTGGCCGGATCGACCATGGCCTGACCAGATAGCAGGACGGGGTGCAAGGCAGACAAGGTGCAGATGGCGATGAGCATTATCGTCTTGTATCCCTGCAGCCTTGTTATCAAAGGGTTAACATAGCATCTGATGTCCTTCATAGAGTTTATTTTCGCAACGCGATAAAAATACAACCACCTTATGCAAACGAGTGTAGATATTGAAGCCCTTAGTCAGGAGATATACAATGAGAGTGCCTTTGTAGACAGGATCATGGAGGCCAGCAGCCGGGTGATTGTGGGCCAAAACTATATGATGAGCAGGCTCTTGCTCGGACTTCTCGCTGATGGCCATGTCCTGCTGGAAGGTTTGCCCGGATTGGCTAAAACCCTTGCCATCAAGACGTTAGCCTCCTGCGTGGATGGCAGTTTTAGTCGTATCCAGTTTACTCCGGACCTTCTTCCCGCTGATATCATCGGGACGATGATTTACAATCCAGCCTCCAGCCAGTTTACCGTACGCCAAGGCCCAGTCTTTGCTCAGTTTATCCTCGCTGATGAGATCAACAGGGCTCCTGCCAAGGTGCAGAGTGCCCTCCTCGAAGCCATGCAGGAACGCCAGGTGACCATCGGGGGTGAGACATTCAAGCTCAAAGAGCCATTTCTTGTCCTTGCCACCCAAAATCCGATCGAACAGGAAGGCACCTACAATCTGCCTGAAGCCCAGGTAGACCGTTTCATGTTTAAGGTTAAAATTGGTTATCCGGACCGCAACGAGGAGCGCATGATCATGCAGCGCAGCCTGACCGGCGAGACCAGCCTGAAACTCCAGCCGGTAGTGCACCCCGATGACATCCTCAAGGCCAGAAAGGTCGTCCGCCGTGTATACCTCGATGAGAAAATCGAAAATTACATCCTTGATATCGTTTTCGCTACCCGACAGCCTGAAGCATCAGGACTGCCTAAGTTGAAACCGCTCATTTCCTATGGAGCATCTCCAAGGGCCAGCATCAACCTGATGATCGCCTCTAAGGCTATGGCCTTTATGAAGCGCAGAGCTTATGTCATCCCTGAAGATGTGCGCCAGGTTTGTCCTGACGTGCTGAGACATCGTATCGGACTCAGCTATGAGGCGGAAGCAGAGAATATCAGCCAGGAGGATATCATCAAAACCATCCTCAATAGTATTCAAGTACCTTAGGGCGCGTTTATGATGATAAAGTATGTACTGCTTGTCCCTTTCTTTCTCTGCTTTCACCTGTTGTCAGGCCAGGAAGCAGCAGATGCATGGATGAAAGCCCAACTCGGACAGATCACCTGGGAGGGGGCTTATAAGGGCGTGCTGGCTGATTATCACCCCGTCATGCTGATCCTCGCCTCCGACCAGGACCAGATAGCCGGATACCTCATCCATGATGGTGATGGGCGCAAGCACCGGCTCATCGGTGACTGGAGTAAGAATGGCCAGTTTGTATTGCAGGAACGTGACGACTATGACCGCCTCACAGGCTATATGACCGGATCGCTCACCAATGACCAGGTCCAGATGAAGTGGATGTCTGCAGATCAGAGCAGGTTATTTGATGTCAAGGCATTTCCTGAGCGGCTCATTAAAATCAAAAACTTCAAGCCTTCTGCTGAATGGATCGAAATCGCAGGAACCCCGGCCATGTATATATCCGTGCAGAAAATGGATTACGGCATTGTCTCCGGTATGGCCAATCTCTCAGGAAGATACATAAGGTTTGATGGCACTTGCCTTGATGGTACCTGCTCGATGTGGAATGCTGCCATTCAAACTGCAGATGGAAAAATCCTTAACCTGCTGATGAGGCAGAAGGATCATACATATTACAAGGCGACACTCGATGGCGTGGAGTATAAGGCTGAAATAAAATTTGTGACGCCACTGGCCCTTAGGCAATTTGATAATTCCACAGGTTACCTTGACTTTGTTTATCCACAGTTTGATAGCAAAGTCTATAATGAGTGGCTAGGCCAACGGATTGATTCATTATGGAACCAGGGGATCAATCACCTCAAACAATTTCAATGCCTCCGAATATCCGATCAGGCTCGCGTATCGTACATCAGGTTGGATCGAAATCATCGATGAGGGGGATAGTTATGTCAGCGGAATGATCACTTATATCACGCCTGATGTGGTACATAGGGAAGCCTTCCTATGGCTGAAGAAAGAAGATGAATTTGTCCCACAGGAAGAACTGGTCAACACAGCCCAGGATATACAGCGCGGCTCAACACTGGCACTTGCTTCTACCATGGGGCATGATGATGAATCATTCCAGGCGTGGCTGCACAAGGTGGGCTATTCGATTTTGTGCCCGACCGTCACAGGTGTGGCTATGGCTACACCATTTGATATGGTCTACGGGGATGGACTTCAATTGCTGTCGGAGGAGGACAGCAAGACCTTGATCAAGAGGAAATATTGGAAATATTTCGGATGGTAAACTGATCATTCTTAAAAAAACTATTCAGGCACTGTGGATACAAGTGATTTACTCAGGCGGGTTAGAAAGGTTGAGATCAAGACCAGGAGCTTGTCTAAGCATATCTTTTCCGGTGAGTACCATTCCGCATTCAGAGGCCGCGGGATGTCCTTCAGTGAAGTAAGGTCATATCAGTATGGCGATGAAGTAAGGGATATCGACTGGAACGTCACTGCACGCACCGGCGAACCACATATCAAGGTCTTTGAGGAAGAACGTGAGCTTACAATCATGCTACTCGTTGATGCCAGCCGGTCTGTTCACTTTGGTACGCGCGATCCCTGGAAAAATGAATGGATGACAGAGTTATCCGCCGTGCTTGGGTTTTCTGCGTTGCAAAACAATGACAAGGTCGGCCTGATCTTATTTACGGATCAGATAGAGATGTATATCCCTCCGCAGAAAGGGCGTCAGCATCTGCTGCGTATCATCAGGGAGTTGCTTTATTTCGAACCCACGAGCAAGAAAACGGATATCAACGTGCCACTGGAATACCTCACCAATGTCATCAAGAAAAAGTGCATCGCATTTGTGATGAGTGATTTCATATCACCACCTTTTGAGCTGGTCCTGAAGCTTGCGGCCAAGAGACATGATGTCATCGGCATGCACATCCACGATCCTGCCGAAGCGATGCTGCCTGATGCAGGTATCCTGCGCATGAGGGACCCGGAGACCGGAAAAATGATGATGGTAGACACCAGTGACCTGAGTGTCACTGCCGCATTTTCCAATACATACCACACTAATGTAAACCTGTTTAAGGAACAGTTTAAGCGAGCCAAGTGTGATACGATGTCACTTTCCACGGATCAATCGTATATCCAGGAGTTACACAGGTTTTTTAAACAAAGGGCATCGGCATGAGAAATGTGTTGATGATCCTTGTTTTGTTTTCTTCACTGGCTATACAAGGTCAGGCAGTCCTCTCCGTTGATCGCACAGAGATCAGGATAGGAGACCAGGTCAAGGCAACCATTCGCACCGACCTGAGCGGAGGCCGGGAGTGGATCAATGCAGATGCAGTCTGGCCGGATTCGATCAAAGGAATTGAAGTCGTCAATGGCCCTGTATGGGACCGTACGCGCCCTGAAGCCACATCAGCCACTTGGTCCGTTGCTTTCTTTGATACAGGCTGGGTGAGGATCCCTGCACTGCCGATAGTGATCACACAAAATGGACAGAATGATACTGCATATACCAATGATATTCCTGTCAAAGTGGTGCCTGTAGAACCGGATTCTACAGGATTGGCGGAGATCAAGGAAATCTACCTTGAACCATTCAGCATCGCATATTACAAACGGTACATTCCGCATCTCCTGGTGGCCATACTACTCATCATCGGGCTCATCATGTGGTGGAGGAAAAGAAAGACTGGTAAGGGAGCAGTCGAAGTCACACCAGTGCCGCTGCCGCCACATGAATGGGCTGTCAAAGCATTGGATGAACTCGAAGCAAAGAGATTGTGGCAGAGCGGAGAGGTCAAGGAGCATTACACCAACCTCACCGGTATCCTGCGCGAATACCTGGAGCGGAGATTTGGCATACATGCCATGGAGCAGACTTCTGATGAAATCCTGGAGCAACTACGCCTCCAAAAACTCAGTCAATCGCTATTGGCAGACACTGAGGAGTTGCTATCTGTCGCTGACCTGATCAAGTTTGCCAAGGCGGATCCGGGCATGGATATACATGCGGTCACAATAGGACGTGTTCGTGCATTTGTACACGAGACTATGTCTGTCGCTGTCGTAAATGAGATATCTGCAGATCAACTTAAAACACCGCGGGATGAGGCTGTGGAATAATGTACTGATCCATGATCCCTGGTGGCTCTTGCTCCTCGGGCTGATTCCCCTGGCCATCTGGTGGAGATCTCATCGCAGGTTGGAGCAAGGTGTAAGTGCTATTGAGATGCCGCTTACCGCCTTGCCTTTAAAGAAGTCGTGGAGAATGATCTTGTATACCTGCATCGAGCCATTGTTTTGGATATCGATCGGACTGATGATCATCGCTATGGCTCGCCCGCAATCTGAGCATTCGGAGGAAATCGTGAAAGGGGAGGGGATTGATATCTTCCTTGTGATGGACCTTTCCTCTTCGATGCTGGCCCGTGATTTTGAACCGGACAGGTTGTCTGTCAGCAAGAAAGTAGCTGTTGATTTTGTTTCACATCGTACCTATGACCGTATAGGACTGGCTGTCTTTGCTGGAGAGAGTTATACCCAGTGCCCGCTCACCAATGATCATGATGTACTGAACGAATATCTGGAAGGTCTGGAATGTGGTGCATTGGAAGATGGCACCGCGATCGGCATGGGACTCGCTGCTGCAGTCAATCGTCTCAAGGACAGTGACGCTAAGAGTAAAGTAGTCGTATTGCTGACCGATGGTGTCAACAATGCCGGCTACATTCGTCCTTCGACTGCAGCAGGCCCTGGCTAAGGAATTTGGCATCAAGGTGTATACGATTGGTGTGGGAAGTTATGGCCAGGCTTTATCACCTGTGCGCAGGCGATCTAACGGAGATTATATGTTTGGCATCACCAATGTAGAAATCGACGAAGATCTGCTCCGCCAGATTGCAGAGGAGACCGGAGGTAAATACTACAGAGCCGTTTCAGAAGAATCCCTGCAGGAGGTCTACAATGAAATCGACCGCCTTGAAAAGACCGAAGTAGAAATCATCGTTTATAAACGTTATCAGGAATTATACTACTGGCCTCTGATGGCAGGATTCCTTCTGCTCTCGTTCTTATTTCTTCTCCGGTCTACATTGGTGCGTACGCTACCATATTAAAGAACAAAGTAGAGACGCGATTAATCGCGTCTCTACTTTGTTCTGCGGGATATCCAAATAAAAAAAGCCGTCAGTTTCAGACGGCTTTTTTTATTTGCTCCTTGCTCCTTCATCGTTGCTCCTTCAGCAACTTCAGATTGTCAATCGCATCCTGGTTTGTCGGATCAAGTAATAATATTTCTTCGAAATAGGCTTTCGCTTTAACATTATCATCATGCTGTACCCAATACCAGGCCAGATACTTGTTGGCTTCAATCAGGTTCTTCTTGTTTTTCTCCTTGTCCACAGATGCATACTTGACGTAGTTTTCATAAGGGACCATCGGGAGGTACAGCTTAGCTTCTGCAGTATCGAGACGGTTACCTATCCTGGCGCGCATCATCCAACCCGGTGCATAATCAGGCGTCACTTCAAGCACCTTCACAAATACAGAGTCTGCTTTCAGGTCCTCATCATTGTAGTAATACGCAAGGCCGAGGTAATAATTATCAGCTACTGAAAGTGGTTTTTCGGCACCTTTGATCAGGTAATACTTGATAGCCTGCGGATAGTTTTTGATATCAAAGTATGCCTTGGCCAGCATCCCATTGATTTCCTGGCTACGGGAAGGATCCAGATCGAGGTACTTCCTGTATACATGGGCAGCTTCGTCAATCTTGCCGAGTTTCAGAGCAGCCTTGGCATAGTAATCATAATCTGACGGGAAAGCAGCCCTATCTTCTTTCTTGCCTAATTCGTCAAAGAGCATCGTGCTGTGGTCATAAGAGTGCTGGTAATCTCCTTTCTCTCCGTATGCCCATGCGAGCCATCTGTGGATGGTATATTGATCAGGATTGGTTCCAAGTAATTTCTCACCTTCCTGTATAGCACGGTCGTAGTCTTTAGCCTGGAAGGTCAGGAATTTGATAAACCTGACTTTGGCATCGATATCGTCTCCGGTCAGGGACACATATTTATCCAGCAATGGAGTGACTTTATCATATTGCCCCGTCCTGATGTATAGTTCAATAAGGTCCTTATAAGGTGCAGCATCGTCAGGGGACAACTTTATCGCTTCCTTTAGTTTCTCAATTGCCAGGTCATACTGCTTGGCAGCAGCCCATATTCTGGCCATGCTGATATATGCAGAGGTAGTAGTGGGATCCAGTTCTACGGCACGTTCATAGTTTGTCATGGCTTCACCATTGTCTCCGGTGAGCTTGTATGCATCTCCCAGGTGTGCCCAGTATCTGGCCACTTTTGGATTCATGTCCCTGGCCATGGAAAGGTTAGTGACTGCTTTATTGCCGTTAGGCTTTTATTGTAGAGGTATGCTTCACCGATCATGGCGAAGATCTCCGGGTTCTTCTTGTCCAGGCGGGAGGCAGATTCAAAGAATTCATCTGCTTCAGCTAGCTTGTTCTGGTCAAGCATCAGTTTGCCAAGCCCTACTTTGCATTCTGCGCATTGTGGATTGATGGTCAATCCTTTCTTATAAGCCTTTTCAGCATCAGCGGGGGCATCAGTCTGGTAGCTTACCTCGCCAATGTAGTAATAGATGGTCCCGTTTTTAGGATCATTTTTCGCAATGGCGTTAAAGGTGGTCAGCGCTGCTCCATAATTCTCATTCTGCAATTGCTTGATACCTTCCTGGAGGGATGGCACCTGGGCCCTGGGCACAGTCGCGCAGGCGAAAAGGATGGATAAAAAGAGTAGCTTTTTCATTTTAACGGTATTTAGCAAATGAGCGTGCAAAAATGCAACATGATTATGATGTATAGTGTTCATTTTACGACTTTAATATCGGCCGTATTGTTGAATTCCAGATTTCGTTCGGTCTGATATCTTGGCAACAATCCGGCCTTGAGGATGATTTTCTGCCCTATTTCCCCGCACACAAATGATGCAAACCCGATGCCGACATCACTCTTTCCGGTGTTGTTGATCATATAGAGTTCCCGGGTGAAAGGATATTTCCAATCCTGCAGGTTATATTGGAATGGCTGTATAAATCCTGCCTGTATTGAATCCTGGGGCCTGCTGATACCAAGCATGTTGACTTTCGCCAGCACGTCCCGGGTGAATGGACTGTCACTATCACTGATATCGACATAGTCCACGATGCCTATCGCATTTTCATGCTTCTCCACATAGTCCAGTACTTCGGTTTTGGAAGCCAAAGCATAGAAATGCGGTGGTAAAGTCGATTTGTTAATTAAACGTAAAACCTCCTGGGTGATCCCCGATTTGACATTTTCAATCACAAAGTTTACTCCGGAAGTTCCGCCACCCAGCATCGATAGCATATTTTCATATGTGTAGGTGGTGTCTATGTTTTGCTTGCCCGTGATAAAGGCAATGGCACCTGTGGCAAATGGGAAAAGCCTTGGAACATTTTGCCTTTTCGTAAGGAATCACCTTCCTCCGTAGTCAATGTCCTGGTCGTGATGATAAAATCCACACTGTCTGCCAGAAACTTCCTGAACATATCATGCTCATTGGTGTAACTGATGTTGAGCCTTGCATAAGGATAAAACCGCTCAAAGATTTCTTCTTCCTGGCTCACGATATCTTTCAGGCTCTCATCGGCCATGATGTCCAGCGCACCCATCGTCGGTCCTTCGATGTCTTCTGCCTTCTTCACGCACCCGAGGGTAGTGAGGAGTAACAGTAAGAATATATGTCCGGAATAGCGTTTCATGGTTACCTGTTAAGGGCTTAAACTAAAAGGATGACGTTGTAATCTTTCTTTTGTCCGTTAAGCCGTTGTTAAGGGGAGTATCGTTGGATTAAGGCTTTGTCGCTGAAAAAGAAGGCCTGATTCCCTGCACGGGAGATCAGACCTCTGTAACGTTTATTTTTTATCGTTCTTATTTTTTTGTCCAGGCCCTGTAGGTTCTGAAGGCCCCATAGAGCACAAATGCTACAGACAAGACTTCATCCCACTGGGAAGAGGGTATGATGTTTTTGACAAACATAAAGATCCCTAATCCTATATACGTCAGTCCGAGAAGCAGAAGGAACAAACGCCTGATCGTATCGGCGTCCATGCCTTACTGGAGTACAAACTTGATCGGGAGCGTAAAGGTTACAGGTACCGCTCTGCCGTTGTGTTTGCCGGGCTTCCATTTTGGCATACCGTTCACTACACGCAGGGCTTCCTCGTTGCATCCGCCACCTATACCACGTACGACTTTCGCTTTCTGGATATCACCTTCCTTGGAGACTACAAACTGTACAATCACCTGACCGGATATCCCGTTTTCACGTGCGATAGCAGGATACTTGATTTTGTCATAGATGTACTTGTACATCGCCTCAGTACCATCAGGGAAAGTAGGCATCTGCTCTACATAGGCAAATGGCTCTTCTTCCTTTGGCTCTTCGAGCACAGGTGGTGCAGGAGGATTGTCAGGCTCTGTCAGAGATGCATCTACACCACCTTCTTCTCCTTTCTTGGTTTCTGTAGCGATCTCCTTATCCTTAATCTCCTCGACAGTTGGTGGAGGTGGCTCTTCTTCTATAACCTCCTCATCTTTCTTAACTACCGGAGGGACAAACCTGATCTGATCCTTGATCGGGGGAGGTTTTACTTCAGGCGGTGGTGGTGGAGGTGGCTTCTTAGGGTCAATGGGCGGTGGTTCCGCCAGGGTCACCTCTTTCATGATCAGTTCATTCTCCTTTTCAGGAAGGAAGCCTTTGATCATGCGTATGATTTGAGGTGAACTCACGGCCAGTAGGAAAAAGATCATACCGGAGATCATCGCCCGGCTCATGTTCTTGTCATACAAGCGTCTCAGCTGGAATGCCCCGTAGGCTTTATTTCTGCCATCAAAAACGATGTCATCCATCGATTTCTTCAGCAAACTTTCATTTTCCATGGTTATTTCTTTTTCTTATTCTAATGATGCAGTCACCTGCATAATTGCATAAATCTTTATTTACGGCTCTGGCCGGTACGCAGGGCGATCAGCGAATCAATAGGGTCATTTGGCTCCAGGATCGCATAGCGCTTGACATCATTGATGGTCATCTCATCCAGTACATCTACGATATTCTTGACATTTGACCCTGGCAGCGGCTTGATCATGACAAAGAGCTGGTCCTTATCGCCCCATTGTTCCTGTACCTCTTTTTGCCTGCGTTGGATAAACTTCCTCAAGCCCGTTGGACTGTAATCGAGACTGTCCAGGCTGATTTCTGTGCCGGCCTCAATCGCATCAGGAGAAACATATGCATAGACTTTGTTCCTGGCACCAAGCATCAAGGTCGCCGTTTTGGACATTTTGATAGGCTGTTCGTCTTTTTTATCAATATCCTCCTTGGCGGGTTTATTGACCTCCATGGTTTTTGGCTTATTCATCGTAGTGGCCAGCATGAAGAAGGTGATGAGCAGGAACCCGAGATCCACCATAGCCGTAAGGTCTACACGGGTGGACATTTTCTTGGATCGTACTTTTTTTCCGCCTTTCTTATGACTCCCACTATCGGAAGTAGTCATTTCAGCCATAATTCACGTTTTTTTTTGTGATTGTAATTATTCCTGCGCTGTCTTAGCTGAAGTGATCAGGTTGAATTTGTTGACTTTACGGTTTTGCAAAGCTTGTATCAGCTTGTCAAAGTGCCTGTATTCCGTAGTCTTATCTCCTTTGATAGCGATACGCAGGTTGTTGTTTTCCTGACGGGAAAACAGGATCAGATCCTCCACCTGGTGTTGTCCACCGGTCGTATCGATATTGAGCCCGGGCTGGTTGAATCCTGCCCTCTTTTCTGGCTCCATATCCAGAAATTCAGGTAAGGAACGGATATCCATCCCCCAAGTCTCGAGGAGACGGAATGCTTTCTTCTGGTCTTCAGAAAATGCAAGCTGATATTGGGTAGACAACCTGTCCAGCAATTTGAGCCTTGTATTCTGATCATCCAATCCAAAAAACATACGTCCGTCAGGAGCAATCTGGAACATCATGATATCCTTGTCCGGAATAGGAATCTGGGCGGTAGAAGCCGGGATATCAATCGTAACGGCTTCTGAAGGCCGGAATTTGGTCGTCAGGATGAAAAAAGTCAGCAATAGAAAGGCCACATCACACATGGCAGTCATATCGACCGATGTACTCTTTCTGGGTATTTTGACCTTTGGCATAAGTATAAAGAATAAACGGTGAGTGAAGAATTAATGTTTTGCAGCAAAACTCTGTGCAATACTGAATCCTGCCTCATCAATACCGTAGGTCAGCCCATCAATCTTGGTCGTAAAATAGTTGTAAGAGATAATCGCCATAGCAGATGTACCAATACCTAAAGCTGTATTGATCAGCGCCTCAGAGATACCTGTAGAGAGCGCAACCGCATCAGGTGCTCCTGCTGTAGCAATAGCAGAGAACGCCCGGATCATCCCGAGTACTGTTCCCAACAGACCCATCAGGGTAGCCACAGAGGCAAATGTAGCCAGGATCACAAGGTTCTTTTCGAGCATTGGAAGTTCAAGGGAAGTAGCTTCTTCGATCTCCTTCTGGATCGCCAGGATCTTCTGGTCCTTCTCAAGGCCCTGCATGGTGCTCATCGCATTGTATTTTTCTAATCCTTCACGGATCACATTTCCAACTGAACCTTTCTGGGTATCACACTCCTTGATCGCGCCTGTGATATCATTGCGATCGAGAAAACCTTTGATTTTGCGCACAAATACAGGTGTCGGACCTTTTCCACTGGCTATGCCCAGAGAAACAATACGCTCGATGATCACGGAGATTACGATGATCATACTGGCCATCAGCACAGGTACCATCAGACCACCTTTGTACATCATGCCGAGGTAATTGCCTGGAAGCGGATGACCTTCCGGATTGTTATCCACAAAGTTTGACGTGCTGCCAAGGATAAATTTGTAGACAATGATACCGATCACCAAAGCAACAGGAATCAGAATGGAGGCAAATAACCTGTTGAAAGAACCGCTGGTTGCAGCCTTATCAGATTTGACACTTGGATTGCTCATAAAATTGGATGATTTATTGTTTTTAGTTTAAACACATTAGTTGGTTGAGAGAATAACCGATTACACCTCTCTGCAGAGGAGATCATCAGCACAAAAATATTTTTATTTTTCGATTGAGCCTCCTGTAATATTTAAATTTTGACAGAGGAGGCTTCGTCGGAATATTTGAATCCTTTCGGCATGGACTGATATGGTATAATTGTGCCACATATTGACCTTTGACTACCAAAGTAATAGCCTTTTTAGGTATGGATTGCACGATGACTTCCAGTTTGCCGGACAGACAATCGATTTGTCAATTATTTTACCCTGTGACGGTTTTCCTATGCCTCCGGATCTTCTTTTCGTCCAAACGGGGCGTTCCCTTGAGGTGAAAGCATAAAAGCAGGGCCCCGGACGTTTTGATTGCTTTATCCGTCGTTTCCAGATGTTAACCATTCCTAAAAGGAGGGTAATCAAGGGCACAGATGACTATTTTTGCTTTTCATGACCGGAATGGCACTTTTTTGTGAAAGTGTAAGCCCGGTTCTGTCAGGATATTTAACCAGTTTTTACTTGCTATTGCATACCCGGTACAAGGGATATAACGATTAAGGCATCATGTTTAGATTTGAACATCCCGGTTTCTTCTGGTTAGCAGGCCTTGTCGCACTGTTGGTTGTCATATTCTACTCCAGGGGGTACCTGGTCCGGAAGGGCTGGTCACGGTGGGGTAGCGAGAGTTCCAATCAAAAGGTGGTGAGTGTAAGGGATATGCAACCACGCTGGATGTGGTTTGGCCTGGCTGCATTGTTACTGCTCTCGATTGCTGCCACCAATCCGCAATGGGGTTTCAGGACAGTAGCTGTGGAAAGCAAATCTGCAGATGTCTATCTGGCCCTCGATATCTCCAACAGTATGCTTGCTGAGGATATCGCCCCCAGTCGCCTCGAAAGGGCTAAGCGAATTGCACTTGACCTCTCCAGTGCCTTTAAGACAGATCGTGTCGGACTCATCCTCTTTGCTGGCAATGCATATATCCAGAGCCCACTCACCACGGACTGGCATGCTATCCAGCTCTTTCTCAATGCAGCCCATCCTGACCAGGCAGGCACACAGGGCACCGCGATAGGTGAAGCCATTCGACTGGTACTGAAACCAAAGTCCGGTGAAGCGGCCGCTCATGGTGCATTGATCATCCTGACAGACGGTGAGGATCATGACAGCGATGCCCCGGCTGCAGTGGCAGATGCTGTTGAGGCGGGATGGACCACCTATATCATTGGCGTAGGCACAGAGACGGGCAGTACAATCCCAATGGCCATTGATGGTGTTAAAGATGTAAAGCGTGATGAATCAGGACAGCCTGTGAAGACGGCACTCAACAGATCGCTCATGATGGATCTGGCCGGGAAAGGCAATGGTAAATATTTTGATGCTTCATCCGGCACAGGCATAGTCGAATCACTGACGAAGGAACTCGCCGGACTGGAACGTACACAATCCGAAAAAAGATCGTTTTCTGAACATAAGAGTTACTTTCAATGGTTTTTATTGCCGGCCCTGTTCCTGCTGCTTTTACTGGTCGTCAGGAACTACAAATTTGATGTGATCTGATGCGGCCAAATAAACAAATACACCTGTTGCTTTTGTCTACTGTGCTGTGCATAGGGACAGCCATGGGCCAGGCTGACTATCCCTGGCTGAGGACAGGTGATGAATTGTACAAGCGACATTCCTTTACCGATGCCGAAACCGCTTACAGGAAAGCGCAGGAAGAAAAGGGCAAACCGACTACTTCCCTTTAACCTGGGTAATTCTATCTATCATCAAAACCGGTTGCCCGAAGCAATACAACACTACCAGGAATCTATTGCATCTACAGATGATCCTGAACTGAAGGCTAAGGCATGGTACAATCTTGGCAATGCCCAATATGAAAGCCAGGATTTTGAAAAAAGCATGCAGGCCTATAAGGAATCCCTCAAGTTGCAACCTGAAGATGAAGATGCCAAGAAAAACCTGATGCTGGCTATGCGGCAGTTTCAGCAACAGCAACAGCAACAGCAACAGCAACAGCAAAATCAGGATAACCAGGACCAGGAGAATAAAGATCAGCAACAGCAACAGCAAAACCAGCAGCAACAACAAAACCAGGACCAGGAGAATAAAGATCAGCAGGAGCAAAACGCATCAAAGGATCAATCCCGCGACGATCAGCAATCATCCGCTGAGGAGGTGAGCCGCGATGAAGCAAAGGAAATACTGAAAGCTATAGAAAGAGAAGATCAGCGTGTCCAGGAGAAATTGAAGAAAGCCTCAGGTAAGACAGCACCTCCAGTCAAAGACTGGTAATTAAATGAAAAATGAAAAATGAAGAATGAAGAATGAAAAATGGTATATTTTAGAATTGAGGTCTTTGAATAGCCCCGACCTTCAGGTCGCGGGAAAGAAATAACGCAGCGCTCGCGCTGCGAGTGAAAGATGGATACGTGAATTGTTAATATTTGATAAGCATCAATTAGTGAACAGAAACATGAAACGCTTGCTTTTTGTACCGATGATTTTACTGGCCATGGCGATGCATGCACAACCCATGGTCAAGGTAGAAGTCAGTCCTGATACAGTGGCTCTCGGAGAGACGGTAGAGGTGACCTATACGATTGAAAACGGGGAAGGGAAATTTATCATGCCGGATATGAGCCAGCTTCCGTTGATCAGTGGTCCGAATTCATCATCAAGCTATATGTATCAAAACGGGAAGATGAGTTCAACTCAATCGTATTCATTTGTGCTGCTGGCGACAGATGAAGGAAAGATCAAAGTACCCGGTACCACCTACCAGACCGGAAAGGACATATTGGATATCAAGCCAGTTGAGATCATCGTATTGGGGGAAGGTGAAAAGCCTGGTTCCGCCAAGCGTAAGACAGAAGACACGACCTCAAAAACGACACGTGAAAAGAGGAAATTCTAGCTTCGGGCTACAGCTGCTCATTCTGTTCTGTTTTACCCTCGGCCTTCATGTTGCGCAGGCCCAGGATCCTGTATTCAAAGCCAGTGCCTCAGATAAGCGGCTTGCACAGAATTCAGTTTTTCAGATTCAGTTTGAATTGCAGAATGCCAGTGGGGCGGATTATCAGCCGCCATCTTTCCAGAATTTCAAGGTGGTAGGTGGCCCTTCGGTTGGATCGAGCACGATGATCGTCAATGGTGTGGTCAGCCGCAGCCAGTCATGGTCATACACCCTGCTGGCACCAAAGGCTGGTACATTCACCATCGGTCCTGCGACTGTTGTAACAGGCAGGAAGAAATTATCTACCAATACGATCACCATCGAAGTCGTCGCTACTAAGGATGTCCCCAATTATGGTTCGCCAAAGGACGCCAGGGAGCCGGTCATCCTGAGGGCGGAAGTCGATGCAAAGCAATATTATCCGGGCCAGCAAATCATCCTGACCTACAGGTTGCTGTTCAGGGAAAATGTACAGACGGTCAGCACACTGGATGAAGATGACTATGCAGATTTTTTCATTCAGAACTTTTCTGATTTCAGCGTGAAGCCACCCTTGAAAACATCAACGGGCAGCAATACACTTCAAGGATTATCAAATCAATGGCGCTCTTTGCACATCAGTCAGGAGCATATACCATCGATCCGATGATCATGAGTGTCGGTATCAATGCTCCCTTTCCGGGCAACCAGGGATTCTTTTCCATGCGGAGAATCCAGGATGTGCAGGTAGCTTCTGAACCATTGACCATCAACATCCTGCCATTACCTCCGGGCGCACCTGCTTCATTTTCCGGAGCGGTAGGTCA
This sequence comes from Candidatus Opimibacter iunctus, assembly GCA_016716665.1. GTDB lineage: Bacteria > Bacteroidota > Bacteroidia > Chitinophagales > Saprospiraceae > Opimibacter > Opimibacter iunctus. Next base: position 371,836 of record JADJVH010000002.1, read on the forward strand.
GTACCAGATGAAAGTTGTGCCGGGTAAAACCAATATCACTACGGACGAAGCCTTCTCTTTCCAGGTAGAGATTACGGGTAATGGAGATGCTCGTCGATGGGATGTACCCGTTCCCGTCGCCAGTGGTGACTTTGATACCTACGAACCAAAGATCCTTGAAGACAAGGTCTTTGATGCCGGTGCGGAAGTATCCCATATTCGATCGATAGCCTATCAGATGATCCCTCTGGCACCGGGTGATTACACAGTATCTGTACCGCTGGCCTATTTTGATCCCGCTAGTAAAAAGTATGTGGCTATCCAGTCGGACACGATGACCATACATGTCACACAAGGCACTGGTGTCAGGCCTGATACACTCGCCAATGCCGATACCACTTCGCTGCCGCAACAATTGATGCCTGCCCGGACTATCTGGTTGAAAGATAAATTCTGGGCGTCCATCCCTCACCTTCTTCTCTTTGGTATGTTTCTGTCCGGTGCCGGCCTTGGATTGGTCCAGGTGATCAGGCGCAGGCGGGAGAGCCTTATTCCTGAGCAGGAAAAGGTGCGTAGTGCCGCAGGACGGCATGCACTGCAACAACTTGATATGCTTCAACAAGAACTTCCAAATACACCAGGAAATATTTTCTTTAGCAAGGCTACAGAGATCTATTACAGGTTTCTCATGGAACGATTTTCAATCCCTTCTTCCGAATTGATGAGGCTGGTGTATCAGCAGCACTCAATGCTCAGGTTGCAGACAAGACTGCAGTTGAAAGGGCCAGTACTTTTTTCACCCAATGCCTGTCCGTGAGATACGGCGGCATTCCTGGAGGTTTCACCCCCGGGCAAATGCTGAAAGAGTGCCGTGATATCATCGGCCTGCTTGGATAAATCAGAATGATGGTAGGCAGGCCCAGGTAGAGCCAAGGCATGCCTTGGCTCTACCTGGGCCTGCCTGGCCTACGCACAATCTGTTACATTTATCATATTCAGGTTTTTCTTCATATCATTGCTATTGCATTTCCCCCGCCGACAGCATTCATTCATCATCCATTTGACCTATTGCAGCAATGGCTACTAAAAAGCAGAAAACCAATACACCAAAGAAGACGGCGCAGAAACTCAAGCCGTGGCATTTCATCTTGCTGATCGCCATACCGCTCGTCGTGTTTGGCCGTTCCGTGTTTTTTGGTTTTGTCATGCATGATGATGACAAGATGATCACTGAGAATACGGTGATCAAGGAGGGCTTTAACCCTGCCATCGCATTTAAGACCGATGCCTGGTTTATGGATGCACGGATCGAGCTCTACCGACCATGGCAGAGCATCACGTACATGATGGATTATGCCATCGGAAAAGAAAACCCAATGATCTACCATATCCACAATCTCGTGGTATTCCTGGCTGGCGTCATGCTCCTCTTTGTATTGCTCCAGTATTATTTCAAGCCGATAGTGGCCTGGGCAGGTGCGGTGTTGTATAGTGTCAACCTCCTCACCCCACATGCAGCAGGATGGATAGCTGCGCGAGGTGACTTATATCTCATGCTGTTCGGAGCAGGGTTTTTAGTCCTGTTGATGCGTTACCTGAAGACAAATTCGAAAGCAGCACTTGGTTGGCGGCACCTGTTTTCTTTATGGCGTTGTTGTCCAAGGAATCGGCTGTAGCGCTGCTGCCTATCGCATTAGTGATGATCTATGCGGAGAAGAAGAGAATGCCATCAGGGATCGAATGGGGTTGGATAGGGGCCAATGCTGTTTTACTTGCAGGATATATGGCCATGAGAAGCCCTGCCATCGCTGATGCAGGTAATCTATCTGCGTTAGCCTTCTTTAGGAATGTACGCTCATTGCCTGAGGAGTATTTTAAGATGATCGTGCCACTGGGTTTTAGTGTGATGCCGGGATATTCGACACTATGGTCCTTAGGTGGTTTATTACTTTTGGGAATACAAGGTTTCCTTGTCAATAAGTTTAAGCCCGAACCTAAAGTGATTTTTATTGGAGCTGCGATCTGGTTGCTACCGTTGCTTCCATCCATGGCCTACGAACCTTCTTTTGCAGGGGTTGCATACGATTACCTCGATCACAGGGCCTGGTTTCCATTTATTGGATTGTGGATCATCATACTTGGTATAGCGGATAAGGCGAACCTTGCATCTAACCGAAATGCCGTTGCTGCGTTTGCCATAGTCCTCGCTTTATGGGCCGGCATCAGTGCATGGAGAGTAGGTACTTACAACGATTGGGAATCATATTATACCAATGCGATCACCACTAATCCGGGATCAGGATTGGCTAATCTCAATTATGGTTCCTTGCTTAGAGATAAGGGTAGTTGGGAAGAAGCATTGCCATTTATTGAAAAGGGTGTTGCCCTGAGTCCGGATTATACGGATGCCCGGGTGAGGCTATCCGAAGCGTATTTCAAACTTGGAAAATATCCGGAGTCTGTCGAACAGGCGAATGCTGCTTTGGCTAAGGAACCAAACAATATCACTGCGCTTCAGTTCAGGGGAAGTGCGTTAGGCGCCAGTGGCCATGTAGCAGAGGCTGCAGAGGATTTTAAGAAAATACTTGAGGCTGATCCAACTAATATCCACGGGATGTTCAACCTGGGAGTGGCCTATAAGGAAGCCAACCAGTTGGACAAGGCGATAGAGATGTACTCCAGGGTTATTCTGGCCCAGCCTGATTTCCCTAATGCGTATTATGAGCGCGGATTCTGTTACGGCAAGATGGGCCTGTTTCCCCAGGCAAATGCGGATATGGAGTTGTCCATCAAGTATCAGCCTGCGCATGGGGCATCTTATTTTTTCAGGGGCCGCACCCTGGAAGCACTGGGCAATATAGAAGCAGCCTGCGCCGACTGGAAGAGAGCGCTTGAGTTGGGGACCAAGGATGCCGAGCCTTTTATCTTCGAAAAGTGCCAGAATTATAAATGAACACCTGATGGTGTTCATTTGCCTTGCCTATCTTCGCGGCTTATATTCAGGTACATAGATATGAAACAGTCGATCAAGGAAATACTGAAAACCAAGCCATTAGGGGAGGAAGTGACGATTTGTGGGTGGGTCCGGACGTTTAGGAGCAACCAGTTTGCCGCCATCAGTGATGGATCATGTATCCAGACCATCCAGGTGGTGGTAGACCATGAAAATACTGATCCGGCATTGCTCAAGAGGATCACCACAGGTTCGGCTGTTATCGCAAAGGGTACACTGCTTGCTTCTCAAGGCAAGGGTCAGGATGTTGAGGTAAAAGCAACCCATATCGAAGTGGTTGGTGATGCTGATCCCGAAAAGTATCCGCTGCAGCCCAAGAGGCATAGTATGGAGTTCCTGCGTGAGATTGCACATCTCCGTATCCGGACGAATACATTTGGAGCCGTCATGCGGATCAGGCATTCGCTGGCCTACGCAATACATCACTTTTTTCACGAGCGTGGATTCTTCTACTTTCATAGCCCTGTGATCACAGGTTCTGATGCGGAAGGTGCCGGTGAGATGTTCAGGGTCACAACACTTCCATTGGATCGGATTCCTTTCACTCCTGAGGGAAAGATCGATGTCAAGAAAGATTTCTTTCAAAAGGAGACCAACCTCACTGTATCAGGACAACTGGAGGCCGAACTCGCAGCGCTTGCACTGAGCAGGGTGTATACATTCGGTCCAACTTTCCGTGCTGAAAACAGCAATACTACGAGACACCTGGCTGAGTTCTGGATGATCGAACCTGAAGTAGCTTTCTTTGATCTCAAGGATGATATGGATCTCGCAGAAAGTATGCTGCAGTATGTCATATCATTTGCGCTCGAGCATTGTGCAGATGATATCCAGTTTCTAAAAGAAAGGCAGGAGCAGGAAGAACAATCGAAGCCACAGGCCGAGCGCAGTCCGATGGATCTGATCTCCAAACTCAGGTTTGTCGTTGAAAATAAATTTGAGCGACTGACGTATGGTGAGGCCATTGAGATCCTCAAGAATTCGACTCCAAATAAAAAAGGAAAATTCCAATATCCGATCGAAGGGTGGGGAACTGACCTGCAATCTGAGCATGAGCGTTATCTCGTAGAGAAACATTTCCAGAAGCCGGTCATCCTGACCAACTACCCGAAAGAAATCAAGGCGTTCTATATGCGTGTAGATGAAGGAGAGAAGACAGTATCCGCGATGGATATCCTCTTCCCTGCCATCGGAGAGATTGTCGGTGGATCACAACGGGAGGAGCGCCTGGATGTGCTGATGCGCCGTATGGAAGAGATGCATGTGCCAGCGGAAGAAATGGAGTGGTATCTCGATACCCGTAGATTCGGTACATGCCCTCATGCGGGCTTTGGGCTTGGGTTTGAGCGTCTTGTCTTGTTTGTGACAGGGATGTCCAATATACGTGATGTCATTCCATTCCCCCGGACTCCGGGAAATGCAGAATTCTGATGTGTAAGAGAGTAAGACAGTGAGACGGTAAGAGGTGTGGGAGTGAATGTGGGAGTGACTTCTAAATCACAGTCTTATACCTTTATCGAGATATTTACCTTGCCTCCGAGGCCGACTTCGACAATTTCGAAGAGGGTTTTCAGGGTGATATTGCCACCATCATTTTCAACCCTGGCGATGTAGGAGCGGTTTTTTTCAATGATTTGACCTAACTCCGCCTGTGTCAGGTTTTTTGATTCCCTGGCTTTTTTCAACATCAGACCGATTTTGAATGTGTTGAATTCGCGCTCGAGATCATCTCGCCTGGCTGTACCTTTTTTTCCGTATACCTCATCTTTGAGATCGGTCCATTGGTTGACTTTATGGTTTATCTTCATAGTATTGGCGCATTAACTTGATTGCTCTTTTTATTTCCTTTTTTGGTGTTTGCTGGGTTTTTTTCTGAAAACCATTCAATAAGATGACAAGTCTTGCATCATCAAAGAAGCAAAACACCCTCCAGATATTTGAGCCAAGCTGAATTCGTGCCTCATATAGTCCGTCAGTCCCAGCAAGGTGTTTTAAATATTGTTTTGGGATTCTCTCGATCGTCTCGATAGCCTCAAGCACTTTAAATATTTTGTTCTGAACTTTTTCAGATTGAGAAAACAAGAAGTTCCTAAAGTCAGGCCCGTAATAAACGATCTCCCTAATTTTATTCATTTCCGTCTGCTTTGCAAAGGTAACTTAAAAGTTACATTCATGTCCAAATAAATAGTTTCCTATCTAAGTGTATTAAGCAGGGTGAATTATTACCTGGACGGGAAAATATTTGAAGGTTTGGGCAAAAAATTGTTTGTTGGTAAAGCTCCAGTCCTTTGAAAAAAACCTAGGCACTTATTTCCACTTCCAATTCAGTTGCTCTTCGTAGGGGATCCCGAGGCGGTCAGCGAGCTGATGGAGCAGGGAATTCAGGTCACTGGTTGCATCGAGATATTGCTTTGGGATGAGGATGCCCTGTCCGCTCTTGAGGGAGATGGAATAGAGTGTGCCTGTCTCATAGATCGCTTCTACCTCTTCCATTGGGACGACACTTTCGTTGTCGCCGTCTTTCATGTCGATCTGCTTTTCGCTAAATGTCAGCGTGGTCTTTTTCTCACCGCGCGTCTTGAATTGGTCTTCTACAAATGCCTTGATGTGCTTGACATATTGATTGCGCTCCATGGAGGCATAGATAAAATAGAGTGGAAGGCATACCAGGAAGAACACCGCACCGATGACTACTCCGCTGCGCTCCCAGATAAAGAGGCCTGTAGCCATATAGATCAGCATCAGGAAGATCTTGCCCTGGGCTCTGCGCTTCATGACCCTCTTGGATTTTGAAGTGGCAAATAACTGGTGGTTGAGGATATCCTCCTGCGTTAGGGTAAATTCGATTTTCATACGGCGAAAGTAAGGAAGAATAGAAGATGTCTGTAAAATTGACTTGCTACCGGATCGCCTGGTGAACCGGGCGTGGTTTAGTCTTCTTTGGTAAACTGTCCGAAATAGCCTTTGCTCTCGACCTTGCCGGTAAAGAAGTTGAGGAAAAGGGCTACGAAGATGATAAACAGGGTGGATTGGAAACTCACCAGGAATTTGCCAAGCGGGGTGATTGGATGAAAGTCGCCAAAGCCAATTGTCGCTGAAGTGATAAAACTGAAATACACAGGGTCAAACCAATGGGTAAATGGCGCATTCATAAAATCACCATGGGCATAGATCACCCCAAAGTCAAAGATGATTTCCATGTAATTGATAAACAGTAACAGCATGGAACGCCGGTATGAACGCGGTCGTGCAATCACATCGGATGCAAAGATCAGGGTAGGTACATACAGCATGGTTTCTACCATAAACCATATCAGGATAATAAACAGCAGGTGATTTTGCTGGAGGCCATTGACAAGGATGATCAATGGAAAGGCAAGTTTGATCAGGACATACACATCCACAGCAAGATCCTGGTACCTGTGCCGCTTTTTGCTGAAGAGTTCCTTGATGTATAGTCCAGGAAAGAAGAACTGAGATACTGCCAGAAACAACCTGAGCATTTTTTCAATACCTACATCATTGTCATGCTCGTTGTTCCAGATAGATTTGATATTGTATAACCGCTTGTCCAGCGCTCCTTTGGTTGGTGTAGGTTCCGTCTCCGGACGGCCGAGGAAAAGTTTTTCAGGATGTATATTCATGGCTTAAGGAGATCGACGAGGAGGAGTGCCATTTGCATGCCAGAGATTTTACTTGAACACCTTACAAAGATAGGGACAATGTCCCCAATGGTTGACGAAATGCAGGTCACATTGAAAGATTATGGCCTGGCCATCCCGGGCTTTTCATCATGGAGGTTTTACTCCTGATTAGGATGGTTCTTTTTGATCCATTCTGTGATCGGGAGGTCATCGATGATCACATCTTTCACCATGGCTTCACCATTCCTGACCATGACCAGTGCATACGCCACCTGGTTGGTATCCCTTGCCGCTTCATTATAGGCCTGCTCAGCGAGTGGCGCTTTGGTCTCTTCCATATAGAACCGGTCAAATGGGTATCGCACAAAGACTGTTGTCATACTATCCTCCTGCACATAATCAATGTCGACATTGATATAATTATCCTGCCCTTTGATCTCCACTTTTGATAAGCCCTGTATCCTGGCGAAACCAGCAGAATCTGTCTCCAGTATGGCATAAGCCTGATCACCCATGCTCCATTCATATGCACTGTCTACAACCAGGGTATTGGCGTTGAAAAAGAGGGTGATATACTTACCTCGAAATGGATCATTTGGATCTACCGGTGCAGTCTTAAACTTATAGACGGTGCCATCGGTAAGTACTTTTTCCGATTGATAGATCATAGAGCCAGGTATGTACCATTGTGCCAGGACCATGAGAATAAATGCAGGTACGAGGATTGTCTTATTCATAATATCAGGAGCCTGAAGTGATTTGATTGAAACAATATGCTTTATACTGTTGATGATTCTATATTATTCTCAGCCTTCGCTTTTTACCGTCACAGTACGTTTCTTCTTCGACATCCAGTAGTTGGCAAAGAAAAATCCAAAACCCACGCCGACAAAGAGCAATCCGCGGAGGATGAAGCTAAGGTCTGTGTCAAAAAACCTGCAGATAACAAGTGCAGTGACGATGAGCAGGCCATAGTTGAGAATACCAAAATGATAGTTGCGTGCACCTTCCCGGATCGTGAGTATACCTACTGCGAGTGTGAGGACGTTGATCAGTAAAGTCACCAGGGGAGAGGACAAGCCCACCAGGAATATACCGATAAAGAGAATGAAGATATACTCTGCGGGCTTGATGGTGAGTGGCTTTTCATTTATCTTTTCGTAGGCAAGCAAGGCCGCTGCGGCCAGTGTCAGCAAGAGGGAAACAATAAATTCCGGAGAGGTCATCCATTGTTCTGTTGAAAAATCCTTAATTCTGAGATCTTCCCAAAACCAATCGAAACTCAGGAACAGCAACAAGGCAACTGTTCCTAACGATCCCAGGACCAGGTACCCGTTGTTCCTTATTTTCTGATCACGAAGTATACGGGTATTACCGATCAGGTAGAGCAATCCGAAAAAGCTCATGTATGCGATAAACATCATCTCCTCAATGTCTGTAGCTATGGTGCCCAACACGATGATGACGGACAGTGGAATAAACCAATTGTGGAAAGTGAAGAAATTGCTACCACTGTGTCGCTTGTAGAGAAAATAATAATGCGGCAAGGCGAGCAGCAGCAGCCCCCAGTATACATACGATTCATGGGCGTCATGTCCCCAGTATCCGGTCTCGCAGGCATACCATGTGATCCCGATGATGTAAAGCAGAGAAGCAGTAGATGAGCGCATCACGTATATGATGGGCAAGGTCAGGATAGCCCACGTCAGCAGGAATGAATCCAGACTCCCAGAGATATTGTATATCTGACTGATGAGGGCAATGCATGCGCCTATCGCGAGGACAAGGAAGGTGGATCCGGCTTCACGCCAGACTGTGCTTTCTCTTTGCTTCCAGAGGGCGTATGCGCAGATAGCCTGCCCTGCGAGCATTGGGAGGAAGGCAAAAACTGTCTTGACTACTCTGGAGAGTTGGTCCCAATTGTGCGCCAGGATCAATACAATGCCCAATCCAACGAGCAATGATCCTAGGATGCCAAACACAATCACCATCTTATTCTGGGGAGGGCCTGCTTTCTCCTGGTAATACTGCTCGATTTTTTCGGCCGTATCCTGGTTGATGATCCCCGCAGTGAGGAGTTCAGTAAGGTCTTTGCGTAACTTCATAAGGGAGTGAGATCTTCTCTAAAGGTAGCATACAATAAAGATATTTGCTCCTTGCTACTTGCCCCTTGCTCCTTGCTTACGCAAGTCTGCGATCGATATCCCTTTTGACATCGCGCTCCTTGATGGTATTGCGCTTGTCAAACTCCTTCTTGCCCTGGGCGAGCCAGATCTCGCATTTGGCATGCCCGCGTTCTGAAAAGTAAATACGGTAGGGGACGATGGTCAGCCCTTTTTCCTCCACGCGACGGGCGAGCTTCTTCAGTTCGGATTTATTGAGCAGCAGCTTCCTGGTCCCCTTAGCTTCATGCTGGGTCATGCTGGCATGCTCATATTCATTGATATGGAGATTCTTGAGGTAGAGCTCACCATGTTCAAAGACACACCAGGCATCACTCATATTGGCTTGTCCAAGGCGCAGGGACTTGACTTCAGTACCTTTCAGCACCAGCCCGGCTTCATACTTACTGATGAGCTGGTATTCATGACGTGCCTTACGGTTGAGGATTTCCAATGGTGTTATTTTGAACAAAGGTAATGGGGACTTAGCCAAAAATGGACCAAATACCAGGTAGAAATCTGAAATAAATCTGAATGCAGGGGCTAACTAACTCAAAAGTCGTCAGGTCAACCTGTTAAATTCATATAAAATCGTAGGGTTGAGTAGACGGTTTTGTATAAAAAATTTAAGATCTTTCCCCAGTCTTTAGTAAGGCCTCCCTGATTATAAGTTTAAGGCAGGTAACCAGAAGAAATATTTTGAATTCATTACATCGAAATTATAATAAAAAAACTTGTAAGAATCGTTTTTTTTTTTTTTTCTTACACGCTTTTACCAGGCCAACATTTGGCGGTCGATTCATATCTAACCTTTAAAACTGTATCATATAACATTTAACCCAAAACCCAATTATGAAAAAGTCAATCTTATCTATTTTTGCCAGTACTATTGTTGTTTCTGCATTTAGCCAAATCTCTTTAGTGAAAGATATCTGGCCCGGAATGGAAAGCGCATTCAACACCGGATCCCATCAAGGCATAGCGCTGGATGATCATTTTATTTTTCCGGCTAAAACAAGTGCAGAGGGCCTTGAGTTATGGATTTCTGACGGTTCCGAATCCGGTACATACTTGCTGAAAGATATCAATGCAGGAACCGGTGATAGTGATCCTCATTCCTTTTTTGTGGCATTTGGCAAAGTCTACTTTAATGCTTTCACTATCGGTGAAGGAAAAGAACTTTGGGTAACAGATGGCACTCCGGAAGGAACTCAATTAGTTATGGATATTGAGCCCGGAACACAAAGTAGCGACCCGATTCCCGGAGATATCTATCAAGGCTACTTGTATTTTGCTGCAACTTCAAATGCAGATCGCGAAGTATGGCGGGTTGATTCATTATCCTCTCCACAACTTTTCATGAATACCAATACAATTGTACAAGGCAAGCCTCGGGAATTTAAATCAGCTAATGGATTATTATATTTTAGTGCCAATGTCGCGCCTATAGAATTTGGCGATATTGACCTGGATGAACCGTTTGTTACCGATGGCACTGAATTTGGCACCTATCATTTGGATATTGGAACAGAAGGACCTGCTGGAGGTAATCTCTCGGATTTTGAACCTCTCGGTGATTATGTTTTCTTTCTTGGTTCTGCTACAGGTGAAGGACTCGCAACGGATGTCGTTCTATATTCTTCTCAAGGTGATCCGTTTTCTACAGGTATTTTTTCTACTGACTTCCAAACACCAGCATATTGGTTAATGCCTGTAAAAGGAAAATTAATTTATGTGATGAGTTTAGCCTTTATACTTTAGAGGCAAGTGAATTCCAATTGAGCGTTACTAGCATTGGTCATTTGGCAAACCCGAATAGAAAAGCTGAGAAATATCCAGAAGCTTATCTAAACGGAGACTTATGTATACCAGTTGTAGATTTGGACAATGACCATGGTGTTGAGTTGTATATTTCAGATGGAGATAATGTGTGGATGGTTAAGGATATTTATCCTGGAACCGGCTCAAGCGATCCATGGTATATTGTTTCTAATGGGAAGTAAAGCAGTCTTTGCTGCCTCATCAAGTGAAACGAATAGGGAACTTTACGAATGCGACGGGACAGAAGGAACGAAGCTTGTGGTCGATCTGAATCCAGGCGAAGAAGGTTCAGATCCAAATCATCTCGTCATCGCAGGTAATTATGTTTTCTTTTATGCTACTACACCTCAGACTGGATATGAGTTATATAAGTATGACCTTGAGCCGAGCAGTGATATCCAATTACAACAGGTTTCATTTGATGGGAAGATATATCCCCAGCCTGCTGCAGTAGGACAGGCGATCTCTGTAGCATGGCTAGAGGGACATCAATGGTCAACTGCAGACTTATCGGATGCTGCAGGACGTTTAACTGAATCATACCGAATAACGGATGCAGGTTACTTGACCATAGACACAAAAAATTTGCATTCTGGGATCTATCAAATCACCCTGAAAAATGACAAGCTGCAGATGACAGGCAGGATTTGTATTCAGTAGACATGGTGTGGGTTAATTTGTAATTTTCTGCATGGCAGTATTCAGTGGGCAGTAGGCAGTTTGCAATTAGCAGTCTGGATTGTTAAATATAATCCTCCGAAAAAAATATTTCACACCCACACCCACACTCTCACGTCTCACGTCTCACGTCTCACGTCTCACGTCTCACGTCTCACGTCTCACGTCTCACGTCTCACGTCTCACGTCTCACGTCTCACGTCTCACGTCTCACGTCAATTACCCAACGGTGTCCTCACGCCCGCCTGGAATGATAGCGAAAGCAAATGCTTGCCATCATGATTGCTGAATCGCAGATTGGGAACCTGGTATTGATAGACCGTCTGCAGGAAGAGGGTTTTGCGTTCATCAAGCAGGTATTCCATACCGACGCCAAGATTGGCGGAGATAAAACTATGTGAACTGAAAGGTGCCTTCTTGCGGATATCTTCGCTCACACGCTTTGTCTGGCGTATTGTTCTCGCGAGGGAAGGTACGTTATTTGGATCTTCGCCTTCATTGAGGGATGGGAAATTGTATTCCACCATGACATCAATATCAGACTGTGTGATCAGGTGCAGACCAAAGCCTGCAATGGCGTAGGATTTGAGTCGTCCTTTTGGTTCAAACCTGTATCGGAATTGAAGTGGAGCTGAAACCAATTGAATGCGCATAGCTTCAAATTCCACATTGCTATTATTGAGGCCGGCGCCAATGGTCAATTCACGGCCCGGCTTGAAACTCATCGAGCTATATATAAGGCCGGTTTCGACGGCCCAAAGCGGATGACCCAAAGCAAGTGTAAATCCTGCGCCATAGCCCGGACTGGTGATGCCTTGCAGCGGGAACACAACTTGCTTGCCATCACTGTTGACCCTGTCTTCAGGCATCTTCAATTGATTGTAGTCTGCCTGCATCAACATGCCAAACTCAAGGAAACTCTTTCCAATAGAACTTACAAAAACCGGATCAGGGATAGCCTGTCTGGCATTTACCACCAAAGCATCAACAGGCAATGCAGGTGTATGAAGCGCAAGTTGGCTCGTTCTACCACCGGAGGTTATTTGGTCACCGGGCTCGATTTCTTCAGCTATGTTGTATACCTCCTGATCAATCCCTGATTCAATTATTTCCGGAAAGGTATAGAGGATGTCAGCGGATGAAGCACTCAGGCTGGAGGATGATGGATATGAAGATTCAGATTCAATGCCAGATGTATTGGTTGAAAGTGCCTGAGCCTTGGCAGGAGCATTTTTCCGACTTGAAAGCTTTGTCGTTTTTGAAGAAGATAAGATTTCGCCTTGAACGACTTCGGATGCTGACAGAGGCATAATCCCGGGAGAGTGCATTGCTGATTGTCCTTTCAAATCACTTGAGGTCCCATCTGCAAAGTCTGGTGAAAAGAGAGCCAGTTTGCCAAGCTGCCCAAGGTGCAGCATCGTGATGAGTAGCAGCAGCATGGCTGCAGTCTCAAATATTTTCAGCGCTATGATTTTAGTTCGCAGGAGCTTGTGGGCGGAGAACTTAGCCAGGAATACTGACCATGAATGCGGGTCTCCGGCAGGTTGGAATTGGTGAATTTTATGGCGCAATGCCTCATCAAATTCGCGATCGGCAGCATCAAGGGATGCTTCGATGCGCTCCCAGCCAGTGACTTCGTTTTCGGGTGAATAATTGACAAGATTTTCCCTTAAGGATTCGTCCTGGAGGCTTTCAGGGAGGTCTGTGGGATCCGGTGCGGCATCTGTGTGCTGTACAAAATCATCCCAGGAGGGGGCTTCCCCACCAGTTTTGAATTCGCCTAAAATCTCCCGTAAGTAGTTTTCCCACTCCTTATTTCCCATAATGACCAAGTCTTACTGACAGCAGATCCTTCAATTTGGATCTGGCTTTCACCAGGTTAGAACGGCTTGTGCTTTCTGTGATGTCAAGCATTTCCGAGATCTCCCGGTGAGAAAACCCTTCAACAACGTAAAGGTTAAATACAGAACGATAAGCGGGTGATAACTGCTGTATGCACTTGATAATTTCCTGGACGGTGAGTTTGCTCACGGCATCGGGTTCGTTGGTCTGCACCTCAAAAGCCGTCTCCAGGTCGTCAGTCCTCCGCCTGGACTGCATCCTGTAGTAATCGATGGCCGTATTGATCATGATCCGGCGCATCCAGGCTACAAGGGAAGTCCCGGGCTGGTATTTATGGATATTGGATAAAATCTTGATAAACCCTTCATGGAGGATATCCATGGCATCATCCTGATTGCTTGAGTATCTGTGACATACGCCCAGCAGGAGGGTATAATTCTCCTCATAAAGTTGCTTCTGGGCCCATCGCTCCTTGGCAATACAGGCCTCAATGAAGTCCTTTTCCTGATGCTGCAGGCTGATTGAAATACTCATATCGGGAATGAAATATAGTGAAAATCCGGAAAGCAACACTCCCTTTTATCGTCTAATGTCCGGTATCCAACATTCGGGATTCCTTTTCAATCGATAGTCCTGCGCTTTTCGGCAAATCTCTTTTTACCTTGTACCAATGGAAAAGACGATTGAACAACTGCAATATCCCATCGGCCGGTTTACGATGCCAAAGGAGGTCGACCATGCTGAAATTAGGCTGGCCATTGAAAAAATTGCCTTACTTCCTTCACAGGTTTCGAAGGAAATAATGGGTTTAAATGATGACCAGCTCGGAACGCATTATCGTGAGGGAGGTTGGACGATCAGGCAGGTCGTACATCATCTCGCCGACAGCCACATGAATGCCCTTATTCGTTTCAAGCTTGCCCTGACGGAAGATGCACCAATCATCAAGCCGTATGAAGAAGCGAAGTGGGCACAGCAAGTGGATTATCAATTAGCTCCCGGGATTTCCTTAGCGATTCTTGAAAGTGTTCATTTGAGATGGGTCACCTTGATGGGCGCCATGACCGAAGCAGAGTGGGATAAAACATTTATCCACCCACAGTACAATCGGGTCCAGAAACTCAGTCAGACGGTGATGTTGTATGCATGGCATGGGGAGCATCACCTGGGACATATACGCAATGCGAAAGGCTTTTAGCTGTCGGCTATCAGCCGTCAGCCGTCAGCATTTAGCTGCCAGCTACCAGCTATCAGCTATCAGCTATCAGCTATCAGCTATCAGCTATCAGCTATCAGCTATCAGATTCAAAATGTGATTAATAGCTGCCTCTGGCTGTAAAGAATTATTGCGTTTTAGGTCCTCACACCCACACGCTTCTTACTGTCTTACTGTCTTACTGTCTCACAGTCCCACACCTCTCACGTTCTCACGTTCTCACGAACTCACGTTCTGACGATCTCACGCTTCTTCGATCATCATTTTCCTCAGGAGGACCAGCGATGCAATAGACGTGTATTCGATATTGCTCATGCGGTCGCGGGTGAGTTTGAGTAGTCGTGATCTGGTGCCATTGGGTCCGGAACAGGCGATCCATATAGTTCCTACTGGTTTTTGAGGAGTAGCTCCTCCAGGACCGGCTATACCACTTGTGGCAATAGACCAGGTAACGCCAAGTTTTTCTCTTACACCTTCTGCCATGGCAGTGACGACCTCTTCACTGACCGCACCATAGGTTTTGAGCATAGTCTCAGAAACATCGAGAAGGGATGTCTTGAGTTCGTAAGCATATGGGATGACAGAGCCGAGATAATATTCGGATGAGCCTGGAACAGAGGTGATCAGGTGTGATACATATCCACCAGTGCAGCTCTCTGCAGTACCAATTGTTTCTGTGCGTGCTCTCAACATTTCCCCAATCGCTTTAGAGAGGTTGATATCTCCGGTACCATATACAAGGTCACCAAGACGGGTGATAATCTGTTGAGTGAATTGATCAAGCAATTCTTTTTTATCATGACCATAACTGGTGAGCCTGAGGGTGACTTGCATAAAGTGAGGCAGGTAGGCCAGTTTGATATCGGGAGGCAGGGCTGCTTCGATGTCTTTGATCATTTCGCCTAAGATCGTTTCGCCCTCGCCGGCTGTGCGTATGATGCGGTGTTCTACCGGATTTCCCTGAGGGAGTAGGCTGATCATCTTATCCTTCAGGAGATGCTTCATTTCATTAGGCACGCCCGGTACGGATACTATGATTTTATTTTCCCTTCGGAATATAGTGCCTGGCGCTGAGCCCTGGTCATTGGGGATGATCTCTGCTCCATCCGGCTGGTAGCATTGGAGCTTATGCATTTCAGAGGGTTCGCGCCCAAACCGTCTCATGATAGCCTGCACCCTTTCCCAGGTTTCTTCATGCCATACTTTATTGCACTTGAAATACTGGCACAATGCATCAACTGTGAGGTCGTCACTGGTGGGGCCGAGACCGCCGGTCATGATGAGCAGATCAGCAGATTGGAGGCAGAGTGACATCCCTTCCATGATTTGGGGTATATCGTCCCGCACACCGAGTTTGCGCGTGACCTGCCACCCATGCTGATCCAGGAATGAAGCAATCCATGCACTGTTGGTATCGACGATCTGTCCGATCATGAGCTCATCCCCGATCGTGAGGATAGCTGCTTTCTTGATGTTGTCCATTTATGCAAATGTCCAAAATCGTTTTATATAATTCACGCTCATGCGCGTGACGCGGGAATTAGTTTACTTTTTGCATTGATCAAAAAGTAACAAAAAATCTAGTGACCCAAAAAACTCACCTGGAGATATGCGCATTTGTATGCCCTCCTGGTTCGCTTTTCAGCTTATTCGTTTTTCATCGTCCTATTTCTTTCATTGATTTTTCTCCTGCAGAGACTTGATTTTACCTGAAATAGGTTCCGTTTTGTTCGAACAGTTTTGGGTCACAGTCTGGTTACCTATTCGAAATGGCTTTTAGGTCAATATTTAATAAAAAGATCCATTAGCGGAGATAGATAAAGTAGCGAATTATCTGAGGAACTTGGATTTCAGATGGCATACATTTTCCTACACTCGGTCGCTCACACATGCTTCTTACTATCTCACTATCTCACTGTCTTACAATGATGTTGATTCCTATTTAAGTGAAAATTTACCCCCTTTAGGGCTACTTTTTATACACATCTAAATAGGGAGGTGGTTTCCTCTGCAAACCAATAAAGGATACTCAACTATAATCGGCCATCGGCCGTTGGATGGAGTTCTCTCCGCCAACCAATGAATACTCAGAATGAATACCCAAAGGAATCCTCAATTGGAATCATACAGCTGGCGGAGAGAACTCCATCCAGCGGCGGTTGTTATTTCCTACGGAAATGTTAAACCTTGCCAAATCCCAATTGTGTTTAAGCGGTGGCCTTTAGAGGCCTATGGGGCAAACCATCAGGGGACTATCACCCACTTCACTTCATGTGAAGCATATGACTTGCTGACGCCATCAGAATGTTCCAATTGAAGATGACCTTCAAGTGAGACGCCGGTTACAGTGGCTTCAAAAGATTGCTCACCGGAAATAAAAGCAAACGATTGTCCTTTGCCAAAAACACATTGATCATATTCACTTTTCCAGCTGATGGATTCATCATCGAGGAGCTCCAGGACATGCTTTCTGATCGCTATGGCCATATCGTCAAGATTGTATTTCTGGCCAGTCAATAGATGCAGTGACACCGCATTTGTAATCTCCGATGGAAAGTGATCTTCGTTGACATTGATGCCTATACCGATGATGGAATGTTGAACTCTGCTGCCCGCCAGTGCGTTTTCAATCAATATGCCACAGAGTTTCTTTTGGCCGGCATAGATGTCATTAGGCCATTTGATCCTGAGTTGGAGTTCTGGCCCGATAGTTTGGAGTGCCCTGACGATGCCGAGGCTAATTTTCATGCCCAGGGTCGGCAGTTTATCCGGGGTCATATTGGCAGGCTGATAGATGATGGTCATCGCCAGGTGGGTGTCCGGTTGGGCTATCCAGATGCGCCCCAGTTGGCCTCTTCCATCGGTCTGCTCGCGGGCGATCAGGGTCAATCCATTCATTATGGGACCGTTAGCCAACAATCGGTGGGCTTCTTTGTTAGTAGAATCGAGGATGTTATAGATTTTTAAATACTCCATTTATCGCTAAAAAGACCCTTACCTTTGGCCTTCGGTTACCTTTCCGGGGCAACAATTATCGTATATTTGGAGTAATATAGGAATTAGGAATCATGGGGCAGGAAAGAGGAGGCAGTAAGGAATTGAACGAGAGAAGATTTTATAAATAAAAAGAACACATTTGGCAAACGCAAAGAAAGCCATTCAGGCAAAAGCCGTGACCAACGGCCTTCCCGATTTGATTATCGACTGTATCACAGATATAAAAGGCAAAAAGATAGTTTTACTGGACCTCAGGACATTGAAAGATGCCCCGACGGACTTTTTCATAGTCTGTGAGGGAGATTCCACGACACAGGTCCGGGGGATATCCGGCAACATCGAACGACGCCTGAAGAATGAGTTAAAACTGCATCCGGGGCATGTAGAGGGCCTGGAGCATGCCAAATGGGTGTGCATGGACTACTTTGATACGATCGTGCACATTTTTTACCCTGAAACCAGGCATTTTTATGACCTGGAGCAGCTCTGGGGTGACGCTCCCCGGACGGTATATGAGGATAGTTGATCGGTTTTCTGACGTGATGTGTGCCTGAATACAAAACCTTATAGGCAGGCAGTTCGTTATCAGAAAGCCAGTATACAAACAGCAATTAGAATAGAATAAATGAGTCAGGAAAATAATAATAACAACAACCAGGATCGGAAGCCGGGAAAATTTTCGTTCAATTCGTATTGGATTTACGGAAGTATTATCCTTGGCCTGATCGTCTTCAACCTGATGTTTCTGAGTGAAGCATCGACAGAGGTTATCAATTTCCAGCGCTTTGCGCAGTTGGTCGAAGCAGGAGATGTAGCCAAGATCGAGGTCGTCAATAAGAAGGATGCCCGTGTGTTTCTCAAGGAATCAAGCCTGAAGAAGCCGGAGTTTAAGAAACTCAACGAGACGACATTCAGCAAGACCCGTCCACAGTTTATATTCAATATCGGGCCTCCGGAGTCTTTTGCGGATCAGATCAACGAACTCAATGCGCGGGTTGATCCACAGCTCAGGGTCTTTCCGGATTATGTAGACAAAGAAAACTGGATGGGGCCGCTGATGGGTTGGCTGATTCCGATATTCCTCTTCCTGGGGTTATGGATCTTTATGATGCGCAGGGTGTCCGGCGGAGCTGGTGGACCTGGAGCACAGATCTTCAATATCGGCAAGAGCAAAGCTACATTGTTTGAAAAAGATGCAAGGGTGACAGTTACGTTTGCTGACGTGGCCGGTCTCGAAGAAGCTAAGGAAGAAGTGATGGAAGTAGTCGACTTCCTGAAGAATCCAAAGAAATATACTTCACTCGGTGGTAAGATACCAAAGGGTGTGTTGCTTGTTGGTCCTCCCGGAACCGGTAAAACATTGCTTGCAAAAGCTGTCGCTGGTGAAGCTGCTGTGCCTTTCTTTTCGATTTCCGGTTCGGATTTCGTGGAGATGTTTGTAGGTGTCGGAGCATCGCGTGTAAGGGATTTATTTAAGCAGGCCAGGGAGAAAGCGCCTTGTATTGTATTTATCGATGAGATTGATGCGATTGGTAGGGCGCGCGGCCGCAATGCATTTCAGGGGGGCAATGATGAGCGCGAGAATACGCTCAACCAGTTGCTCGTAGAGATGGATGGTTTCAGTACAGACAAGGGGGTCATCATCATGGCGGCTACCAATCGTCCGGATATCCTCGATGGTGCGTTGATGCGTCCGGGTCGTTTTGACAGGCAGATCGGACTGGAGCGTCCTGACCTTGCCGGCAGGGAAGCGATCTTTAAGGTGCACCTTAAGAATATCAAGATCGGCCCATCCGTAGAGCCTAAGATATTGAGTGAGATGACACCTGGTTTTGCAGGTGCAGATATTGCCAACGTATGTAATGAAGCCGCGCTGATTGCCGCGCGTAGAAATAAAACGGAAGTGGATCTCGATGATTTCCATTATGCCCTCGACAGGGTGATCGGTGGACTTGAAAAGAGGAACAAGCTGATCTCTCCTGATGAGAAAGAAATCATAGCTCACCACGAAGCAGGTCATGCCATCTGTGGTTGGTACCTGGAGCATGCATCTCCACTCGTGAAGGTGACGATCGTACCTCGAGGTATTGGGACGCTAGGTTTTGCACAATATTCACCAAAGGAGGAGTATATCACGCGCACGGAGCAATTGCTCGACCGTATGTGTATGGCCCTTGGTGGTCGTGCTGCGGAGAGTGTGATCTACAACAAGATTTCTACCGGCGCGCAGAGTGATCTTGACCATGTGACCAAGATGGCGTATAGCATGGTGTCCGTATATGGATTAGATGAGAAAGTTGGTAATGTGTCCTTCTATGGGATGTCACAGGATCAGTTCCAAAAGCCATATTCAGAAGACACGGCTACACTGATAGATGATCGTGTTCGTGAGATTATTGACGGGCAATATGAGCGGGCTAAACTGATGTTGATCGAGCACCGATCCGATCTTGAAGTCCTTGCGAAGGCATTGCTTGAAAAGGAAGTGATACACAAGGCGGATATCGAGCGTATGATTGGTCCGCGTCCATTTCAGATCAAGGGGACTACCGCCAAGGATGAAGAGACACAGACTAATCCTGTTGATCAGGAGCCAAGTGGGATTCCGCCTATACCTTCCAGTATCGAGACTAATCCGGATATGGGGGAGATTGGGAGGATAGAAGAATGATGAGTGAAGAATGAAGAATGAAGAATGAAGAATGAAAAATGAGAGCCATATAAGGCTTGTCAGATAAAAGCATAAAAGGGCTTGAAAGCGGGAGTTTTCAGGCCCTTTTTTCTTTGTCATCGTAGCTTGTCGGCTGCGCTCTTATTCCTTTATTCGTTCATGACCACAACTTTTTTCACGATTTCCCGTCCGTTGCTTAAGCAGATCCTCAGGATATACAAGCCGTTAGACAAGTGATCAACAGCAATAGGTTTTTCAGTATTATTCCGGACCGTATTGATGAGATGCCCTGAATTGGAATAGATACCAACCTCCACTACACGATGAGGTGAAGAATTGACAATCATCAATGCTTCTCTCGCTGGATTTGGTAGGATGGTGATTTGACTTGCATAATCTGGGGCGGGTCTGATACCTGAAGGAGACAGTGTATTTTCATAGTATAGCAAGGCACCATTAAACAAACTGTCAAACCTGTAGAAAAAAAGATCCAGGTCTTTGTCTCCATCTATATCCACAAGAGAAGGGAAAAGATAATTGTCGCCTATCCCTGGCTCCGGCAAACCAAATGGGGATTCAATGGGCGGTAAAAACAGGGGCTTTCCATTGCTTCCGGGACTGTTTTTATAAAAACAGAATACGGTGACACTGTCATTGCTGCTGCTGAGTGTTAAGATATCTAAATCCCCATCCAGATCTATATCTCCTGTAGCACTTAAGTTGGGCACGGGAGTTATTGTCAGGCCAAAAGGA
Source organism: Candidatus Opimibacter iunctus (assembly GCA_016716665.1). Classification (GTDB taxonomy): domain Bacteria; phylum Bacteroidota; class Bacteroidia; order Chitinophagales; family Saprospiraceae; genus Opimibacter; species Opimibacter iunctus. Next base: position 392,612 of record JADJVH010000002.1, read on the forward strand.
TTCTCAAACCAACCAAGGAATTGAGGGTTGGATTTGCTGCCTATATTTTTGCAATATAGGAAAGCTGGAATTGAGCTTTCGCCAGTAGTATCAAAAAACTCGGGAGCATATCCTGTCATCAGCAGGTCCAGGTCACCATCAAGGTCCAGATCCGTCAATTCAGGTGTAAAAAAGCTCCGCGGAAGCAGAGGGTCGATTCCTAAATCATCCATTCGCATAATATTGAATGAACCATCAGCCTGTTGCTGGTAATAGAGTAAGTGCTGGGCATCGAGGTCATCAATTTCAGCAGCGACCACGATATCAGTGCGACCATCTCCATCCAGATCACCAATAGCTGGAAAGAAAAGTCCTTCAACAAACGGAAAGTTTTCAACCAATGGGGTGCGTGGAGCAAATTGAGGGTGGTTTTTATCACCGGTATTTTCCTGGTAATCGACAAAATAGGAAATGCTCTTATAATTAAAACCCAATGCTGAGTTGATGGTGTCATATCCCATCAGGATCAGGTCCTGGTCTTCATCCTGGTCAAAATCAGTAAACATATACTTGAGGCCTAATTTTGGTCTTGTTGTGTCCGACAAAGTTGGCTGTATTCCGAATGGAGCATTTGAGTGATACGCGAATTGCTGACTTATCACGTCTGTAAGGGGAAGAATAGCCATTAACGATAATAGGATATAGGTTTTCATGGTTGGTCAGTTAGATTGATAATTTTGAAATTATATTGGTATGACAGGGTCTCCGATGACAGGGGTTTGGATAATTTATCCGTATTGTACCCATCAAATTCAACCTCTATATAAATAACTTCTATCAATATCTACATTATACGTTAGAGCTGGTGAAGTATATACAGCAACTCCCGATGCATCTGTATACAAAACGGCTTGAAGACTTGTATTGACTGGAGGGGAGGTTTGGCAGATGGATGATCCTAAGTACGTATACCTTTTATGGAGCAAATGCAGATTGACAGTTGCATTTGGAATTGGATTTCCAGTTAAATCATCTTTGACACTCACACTTATCGTATAACTTACTGTTTTAGGAGTTATCTGCTCGCACGGGCCTTCTGCCTGGGACTCAATGAATAGCGTAGTCGAAGCAAGGGCCATTATCAAAAAGGCTAATGAGATACCCACTGAAACGGTATGTCGTAAAGTATTTATGTTTATTTTTTTCATCGGTAGGAAGATTTATGGGTAAAACATAAAGGCAGTAAAACGGCAATTAGCATGATGGCGAGATCAGACCAATCAAAATGGCCGGGGAGAATGTTTAAGGCCTGGGAAAATTCAAGGAAGCCACCAATGGCCAGAGTGATGATGATCCACGCAATAGCTTCACGACTTCTTTGAAAGCCCCAAATGGTGAGTATGAGTATGCAAAAAGAGAGCATCCATAGACCATCAGGCAGTGAATAAATCAACCATGGAGGCAACGGAGGGGTGATGCTTCGAAGGGAATCTATAGCATTTGAGACATCGGTAGATGCAAATACCTGATATAGGATATTGGATGTTTCCCGGTAGAAAAGATAAATGGACGATGCCAATAAGAAACTGAGCAGGGATATAGACAGGGCTAGAATTTGTCTTTTCTTTTCAGGAGAAGACACAGGATTGATGTTACCTCCCAGTGCTTCGTTGTCCACTGCGTAGCGTTTCATACCACCACTTTTCCAAGGACCATAAACGGCCTAAAGCGTTAAAATCCCAATGATTTGTATCAGTGGGTAGGATGATCCTGAAACAAAAAAGACAGTGTGGCACACCTAGGTGTGCCACACTGTCTTAACGTATTGATTGTCAGTGCCTCCAAGGCACTTTTAACTAAATTTCAATTTGCAGAAAAACACCCCCGGCCACTGTTGAAAAAAGTGTGCCACACCTAGGTGTGCCACACTGTATGTAAGTCATTGATAGTCAGTTGATCACAAAGGTTTAGGATTTTCTTTGGCATGCCATTATCCATGTAATCCATTGTATATCAATAAAATGTGCAGATGCAACTTGATTTCATCAGGAATGCAGCATTTCTGGCAGTGCTTCCCCCTCTTTGATAAACTTCATCGAAATCGAATTGACACAATGCCGCGTATTCTTTGCGGTCATCCGCTCACCGGTAAAGACATGCCCCAGGTGACCCTTGCAATTGGAACAGACAATCTCTACGACGGCCATCCGCATCCGTATGCTTGTCTACCGCTCCCGGGAGCTCATCGTCAAAGCTGGGCCAACCACAGCCTGAAGCAAACTTGTCCGCAGACCTGTAGAGCGGCTGATTGCACTGCCGACAGATATAGGTGCCAGGCATTTTGTTGTCGTCGTATTCGCCTGTAAAGGGCCTTTCTGTGCCTTTGTTGATGATGACACGGGCTTCGTCTGAGGTAAGGGGATTGTAAGGCATATGCTATTGCGTTTTTAGTGGTACTGCAATAGGAAACGATTCAGCAGGGGATAAGTTTTCTGCCGTGATTCAGGAAGTGAAAAAAGAAAAATGAAAAAAGAAAAACCAAATGGTGGAATATTTGAATAGCCCCGACTTTTAAGTCGCCGGGAAAATATCGCAGTGGCCGCCATGCCACGATTCCTTTAGATTATTCCCATCAACCCTCCAGGCCAAACCCCAAGCAATAAGCTTAGTCCGACACAAATCAGCATGACAAGTGTATAAAGCATCGTAGGCCTGACATCAGATTCATCCCCATGCTTTGTATACATCGCAAGAATAACCTTGAAGTAGTAGTATACCCCAACAATAGAAGCCAGTACAGCAAGCACTGTAAGCACTACATATCCATTCTTGATCGCTTCTGAAAAGATGTAATATTTTCCAAGGAACCCGGCCAATGGCGGTATACCTGCAAGGGACAACATACTCATTGTGAGCAATCCTGCCAGCATGGGTTTCTTCCGGCCGAGGCCATCAAAGGCATCGATGGTCTCCTTGCCCGTGGCATTGAACACAGGGATCGCAACTGCAAAAGCTCCTATGGTTGCCAACATATAAGATGCGCCGTAGAAAAACAGTGCCGAAGATGAATTGGTCTTGATGCTCAGGATAGCAAGCAACATATATCCTGCATGAGAGATCCCTGAGTACGCGAGGAGTCTTTTGAAATTGTCCTGCGTGAGCGCTACCAGATTACCGATGATCATGGTCGCCGCGGCCACCAGCACGAGGATATCACTGGTGTATCCATCGATCCCCAGCAAACCACCGGACATCAGCTTATAGAATGCGGCAAAGAAGGATATCTTGACCAATGTAGCCATCATGGTGGTGACCAGTGATGGCGAACCTTCGTACACATCAGGACTCCAGAAATGAAATGGTACTGCTGCCACTTTAAATAACAAGGCAACTACCATCAACAAAGATCCGACGAGAAACATCGGATTGGCCATCCCGCTGGCTGCGGCATAGGCCGCAATCTTAGGCAATTCAAAGGAACCGGCAGATCCATAGATCAGGGCAATACCAAAAAGCAGAATCGCAGAGGCAAAAGAGCCCATCAGGAAGTATTTGAAACCTGCCTCATTGGACCGGATATCAAACTTGCGGCTCCCTGCCATGATATACAATGAAATAGATACAATCTCAATACCCAGAAACAGCATGACCAGGCTGGTAAAACTCGTCAGCACCATCGCCCCGCAAAGGATGAATATCAATATAGCGAGGTAATCACTCAAGTGCTGGGGTTCGTCTTTATAGAAATTGCCGGATAGCGTAAAGAGCAATGCAGCCGCACCAATCAGGATTGCATTGAATGCCACGGCAAAGTGATCGACCTGCAACATGTGCGACATATCGATCCCACCTAGAATGACTGGTCCGGCCATCTGCCAGTCCATATAGTTGACAAAGAATATCGCGGCCAGTCCGGCGAGGATGACAGGAATCAGCAGTTTGCGCAGGTTCAGAATCTCAGCAACCAGGCAGAGCAATCCGAGACCACAGGTATAGATTAATGTATACACAATATATATGTTTCTTGATGTGCTGATCGCTGTGCAGCGATCAGCACATCAGTTTAAATAATTGTTTTATGCAATATCGTCTGCAGCACAGGCTCAGCCATATCAAGGATGGGTTTAGGATATACACCCATCGCGATGATGACGATCACCAGTATGCCTAACGCTAGTTTTTCATTCCAATACAAGTCAGGAAATTCAGGTACGCGAATACCGGCATCACCCAACATTACTTTTTTATACATCCGCAGCATATACACTGCACCAAGGATAATGGTCAACCCGGCAAATACAGATAACCATGTATTGTATTCATACACCCCATACAGCAGCAGGAACTCCCCGATAAATCCATTGGTCAGCGGCAAGGCTACACTGCCCAGCACGATGACCATAAACATGGTCGAAAACTGCGGAGCTAAATTGCGTATCCCACCTAGCTCATTGGTTTCGTTGGTGTTGGTACGATTGAAGATGATATCTGCGCAAAAGAAAAGGCCAACTACATTGACCCCGTGTGCCACCATCTGTACCACACTGCCCTGCAAGCCCTGGATATTGAGCGCAAAGATCCCGCCAGCGATCAAGCCGACGTGTGCGAGTGAAGAATATGCAAGAAGGTTTTTAAGATTTTGCTGCTTGATCGCAATGATGGAAGCATAGACAATTCCAATCACACAAAGTGTAATCGCCAGTGGCCCCCATTTATTGACACCCATGGGAAGAATTGGCAACAGCCAACGTATCAGGCTGTAAGTACCCATCTTGAGCATGATACCCGAAAGCAACATCGTGCCTTGTGTAGGGGACTCCCTGTAGGTATCCGCCTGCCACGTGTGGAAAGGCACGATCGGTATTTTGATCGCAAAGGCGAGGAAGAACATCCAGAACAACCAGCTTTGGTTGCCGTCAGTGATGTAGACCCTATAGAGCTCGCGGATATCAAACGAATGATCAGGATTGTACCAGTACAACATGATAAATCCAAAGAGCATAAGGAGACTACCTGCGAGGGTGTAGATAAAAAACTTGAGGGTAATCGCCACCCTGTCTTTGCCACCCCATCGCAATGCGATAAAGTAGATAGGGATCAGGGCCAATTCCCAGAAGATGTAATAGAGTAATCCGTCCATCGCCATGAAGACACCTACCAGGGCAAACTGCATGAGGAGTATCAGGGAGAAATAGCCGGATGCATGAGGTGTGTCCCGCTTGAAGGCAGAAAGGATGATAATGGGGATCAGGAAATTGGTCAGCATCACCATCACGAGACTCAGCCCATCGAGTCCCAGGTGGAAACTCACTTTGGGTGATTCAATCCATGAATGGAACACATAGAAGGCTTCAGGACCGGACGATTGGAATACAGAAACCGCATATCCGGTAATTGCCAATTCAACGACAGCCAATCCCAGGGCTAATTGTGCAGCGAGCTTTGACCCGCCCAGCAATACTGCCAGGGAAGCCACCAACGGGAAGAATAAGAGTAGTATCGTCATCATCAGATCAGCAGTCGAATTATAAAGAGTATAACCATACCAATCACCATCGCAAATACATAAGCGCCGGTGTTGCCGCTCTGCAAGGTGCGGATGGACCTGCCACCGGTACCCATTGCATCTGCAGTGGAATTGACAGCCTGGTCGACAATCTTCTTGTCAAAGAAATTGCCCAACCAACTTGACATCCTGAAAACCGGCTTTGTGATCTGGCTTTCATAGATCTCATCCACGTAAAATTTATTGGAGATCAGCTTAGGTAGTCCGGTGAGTACATTGTCCTCTTCCGGCATCGCCTTGAGGCTGACATATTTTCTATAGGCAAACACAATGACCGCAATAGCCGCAAGTCCTGCAAACGCCATCAACCCGATTTCAATCGAATGGCTGAGGGGCTCGCCATGGTGCAACAAAGCTGCAGATGGTTCCGTAACAGAAGCGAGGTAAGTATCGAGCCAATGGGTCATCTTGAATACTGCAGGAAGGCCTAGTAAACCTCCGATAACAGACAAGACACAAAGGATGATCAACGGAAGTGTCATCGTCCATGGTGATTCATGGATATGATGCTTAGTCTCTTCAGTGCCCCTGAAGTCGTTGTAGAAAGTGAGGAACACCAGCCTGAACATGTAGAAGGCCGTGAGCATCGAACTCGCAAACAGGATAATCCATACCAGTTTGTTTTGCTCAAAGGCATGTGCGAGGATTTCATCTTTGGAGAAAAATCCGGAGAGTAGTGGGAAGCCAGATATCGCCAGTGATGCGAGAAAGAACGTCAGATATGTAACGGGGATCAGTTTTTTCAGACCTCCCATCTTTCGTATATCCTGCTCACCATGTAAGGCATGAATCACGCTACCTGCACCAAGGAACAAGAGGGCTTTAAAAAACGCATGTGTCACCAGGTGGAAAATACCACTGCTGAATGCTCCTAGTCCAAGGGCCGCAAACATCAAGCCGAGTTGTGAAACGGTAGAGTAGGCAAGGACTTTCTTGATATCGTTTTGCTTGAGGCCGATTACGGCGGCAAATACAGAAGTAGCTACACCAATCCAGAGGATGAAGGTGAGCGTAGTGGGTGCCATTGCAAACAGGACATTTGAACGTACCACCATGTAAATACCTGCAGTCACCATCGTAGCGGCGTGAATCAATGCAGATACCGGAGTAGGACCCGCCATAGCATCAGGCAACCAGGTAAAGAGTGGTAGCTGTGCAGACTTACCGATCGCACCGACAAAGAGCAGCATGGTGATGCCGATGAGCAATGTACTGTTTGCGGTCAGTCCGGGCGCAAGTTCTTTTACGGCCTGGATGTCCAGCGTACCAAAGTGGAACAGGATGAAAAACATCCCGAGCAGGAATCCAAGATCACCAATGCGGTTCATGACAAATGCCTTCTGGGCAGCATCATTGTATGCATCGTTCTTATACCAGAAGCCGATCAGGAGATAAGAGCATAGCCCTACACCTTCCCAGCCGATAAAGATCATGAGGTAATTGCTGCCCATGACCAGCAGCAGCATAAAGAAGATGAACAGGTTGAGGTAAGTAAAGAACCTCGTGAATCCCGCATCTCCATGCATATAGCCGATAGAGTAGAGGTGGATCAGGAAGCCTACGCCTGTCACCACCATCAGCATGATCATGGTGAGGGAGTCAATCCAGAGTCCAAAGGAGATGTCGATCTTGCCGAATGAAATCCAGTTGAAGACATCGATCTGCACAGTCTGCGCTGCACCCAGGTCCTTGAATACGAGGAGTACACACACAAAGGAGGCGAGGACGGCAATACTGCCTATCCATCCGGTGCTCCCTTTAGGTAAGTATTTTCCAAGTAGACCATTGACCAGGAATCCCATCAACGGGAGGAGGGGAATCATAAGCCCCAGGAATGTCATGGTTGGGTTATTGGTTATCGTTTCTGTCACGGTCAGTTATTTGTGAATCACCACCGCAGTCATCCTGCAGCAGTGACCGGCTACCATTTTAATTTATTCAATACATCAATATCGGTACTGCCGATATTGCGATAGATGCTGATCAGTAAGGCGAGACCGACAGCTACTTCTGCTGCCGCGACTACCATGATAAAGAAGACAAAGACCTGACCATCGCTATTGCCGCTATAGGCGGAGAAAGCGACAAGCAGGAGATTGACTGAATTGAGCATGAGCTCGATGCACATCAGGATGATGATCGCATTGCGCCTGAAGAGCACACCCATCACCCCTATGCAGAACAAAAAGGTACTGAGGAGCAAATACCAATTGATCGGAACTAATTGCGCTGTTTGATCCATATCAGTGTTTTTCTTTTTTCGAGAGTACGACTGCCCCGATCATTGCGGAAAGGAACAGGATTGAAGATATTTCAAAAGGCAGGAGGTAATCGGTAAATAACCGCTGCCCTACATGCTGAACGAAACCGTTATCGGATGCAGGAGGAAGTGAAAATTCACCAAGTGTGGTTGACTTGATGGAAGCCACCAGTGTTACGAAGAGCATTCCTGCGGCTACCATGGCTGCGATCCTCAGTTTGCCTGATTTCGGTTGATCCGATTCCGCATTGAGATTGAGCAGCATGACCGTAAAGAGGAAGAGGACCATGATCGCCCCTGCGTATACAATCACATGCGTGATCGCCAGAAACTGGGCATTGAGCAATATGTAGTGGCCTGCGATCGTAAAGAAGCAGACGATAAGTGACAGTACGCTGTACATAGGCTTGCGGGTAAAAACCACCACCAGAGCACTCAGTATAGTCAGTATTGACAGCGAAAAAAATAGAAGTTGGCTCATCCTTGTTTATATCTTTCTGATGATCCATTCACCTGTGAGGTGAGGGATCAAACATTCATTTCATAGTTCTTTTTACGTCCGGTCACATCAACACGTTGATCCGGTGCAGTACCTTCTACCAGCAAATCTTTGCCATAGATAAATTTGTTACGGGCATAATTTGAAGGTAGTATTCTATCAGTCAGGTATATGGCATCTTTAGGGCATGCTTCTTCACATAGTCCGCAGAATATGCAGCGCAGCATATTGATCTCATACATGGCTGCATACTTTTCTTCGCGATAGAGGTTTTCTTCACCCTTCTGGCGCTCTGCTGCTTCCATGGTGATCGCCTCTGCAGGACAGGCTACAGCGCATAGGCCACAGGCTGTACAGTTTTCACGTCCCTGCTCATCGCGTTTCAACACATGCAATCCCCTGTAGACACCGGCAATGGGCCTCTTCTGCTCAGGGTATTTGACAGTGGCTTTCTTTCTGAAAATATGGCTAAACGTAATGATCATCCCTTTGATGATAGCCGGGAGATAGATCTGCTCTACCCAGTTGAGAGTCTTTACGGAAGCTACTTTCGATCGGTTGGTCAGTTGCATAGTGGTTATTTTACAAATGTGAGCCATGCACCGGTAGCCAGTACATTGAAGATCGATAGTGGAATCAACACCTTCCATCCAAGGCGCATGAGTTGGTCATACCTGAATCTTGGCAGTGTCCAGCGCACCCACATGAAGAAGAAGATGAAGAAGAATATTTTGGCAAACAATACACAGATGCTGACGATGGCCGCCCAGTTGGGAGACAAGCCAAGGCTATCAATGCCGGGGAAATGATACCCGCCAAAGAACAAGCATGCGATAATGGTCGAGGAGATAAACATGTTGATGTATTCCGCAAACAGGAAGAATCCGAGTTTCATAGAACTGTACTCAGTATGATATCCACCCACAAGCTCGCTTTCAGATTCCGGCAAGTCAAATGGTGCACGATTACATTCTGCAAACGCACAGATCAGGAAGATCAGGAAGCCAAGTGGCTGGTAGAATACATTCCAATGAAAGCCCTGCTGCATGTCCACGATTTCTCTCAGGTTGAGTGAATTTGACATGAGGATGATGGAGATGATGGCCATACCCATCGGTACTTCATAGCTGATCATCTGTGACGAAGCTCTCAAGGCACCGAGCAGCGCAAATTTATTGTTAGATGCCCATCCGCCGATCATGATACCATAGCCGCCGATAGAAACTACTGCAAGCAGATAAAGAATACCTACGTTGAGATCAGCAACCTGGAGACTGAATTCATGCTCACCGAAGAAGAAAGATTTCCCCCACGGTATGATCGCACTGGTCATCAATGCAGTGGTAATGAACAGCGACGGCCCAAGTATGAAAAGGAACTTGTCAGCCGCATTGGGGGTGATGTCTTCCTTGAAGAAGAATTTTCCTCCGTCAGCTAATGGCTGGAATATTCCCCATGGTCCTGCGCGGTCCGGGCCTATACGGTCCTGGATGACAGCTGCAATTTTTCGCTCACCATACGTAGAGTAGGCCGCGATCGCCAGACTGACGACGAAGATGACGACGACCAGTATGACTTTGTCTAGTATTAACCACCAATCTATCATTCCGGTAATGCTTTAATATCGTTAATAGTCAGTCTTTTTGGTCTCACCAATCGCTTGTACTTGTTGGCAGAGATCACCGAATGCCTGCTGATTTCCCTTACGCCTTCTATCGTCCAGTCCGAAGTCTGTTTTTTATCAAAGCGACAGGTATTGCAGATAAACTCTTCTACTTCACCCCACTGGTCTTTTCTTCCGGTCACACGCAATACATCATCGCCTTTGTACCAGAGGACTACTTTTCCTGAACATTTATCACAATCGCGGTGTGCATCAACCGGCTTGGTAAACCATACCCTGCTCTTAAAGCGGAATGTCTTATCCGTCAATGCGCCTACAGGGCAAACATCAATCATATTGCCTGAGAAGTCATTGTCGATGGCTTCTTTGATATAGGTTGATATTTCAGAGAGATCACCACGGTTGAGTACACCATGCACGCGGCCATCAGTGATTTGCTCGGCAACTTTCACGCAGCGATAGCATAAGATGCATCGTGTCATGTGTAGCTGGATCTTATCACCGATATCTATTTTCTCGAAAGTCCTGCGCTCGAAATCAGTACGGGTATTGTAATTGCCATGCTCGTAGGAGAGATCCTGGAGATGACATTCACCGGCCTGATCACATATAGGGCAGTCAAGCGGATGATTGAGCAGGAGGAATTCTACCACACCAGCGCGTGCATCCTGCACTTTCTCAGAGAGCCCGTTGGTCACGACCATTCCGTCCATCACATTGGTACGGCATGAAGCGACCAGCTTGGGCATCGGCCGTGGATCTTTTTCAGAGCCTTTGGTCACTTCCACCAGGCATGTGCGGCAATATCCTCCACTGGTCTTCAGCTTGGAGTGATAGCACATCGTCGGTGGAGCCACTTCGGGTCCGATCATTCTCGCTGCCTGTAGGATAGTCGTGCCATCGGGCACTTCTATGTCTATACCATCAATTGTTACTTTAGCCATTCTTTATTCTTCTTCAAGCACATTCAGGATATAGAGCCTGATGTGTTCTGGTTAATATTTCAATTATACTTCAGCCGAAGCAAGGTTGCGGCAGTGATCATAGTAGCTCACTTCCAGTTGTTGCTTCGGGTTGTTGACATATGCTTCAAATTCAGGGCGGAAATGCCTGATCGCACTGGCTACAGGCCAGGCTGCTGCATCTCCTAGTGGACAAATCGTATTGCCCTCGATCTTGCGTTGTATATCCCAGAGCAGATCGATGTCTGATATCGTACCATGTCCTTCCAGGATCTTATGGAGGATTTTTTCCATCCATGAGGTGCCTTCGCGGCATGGACTGCACTGGCCACAGCTTTCATGATGATAGAAGCGTGTGAAGGTGTACAGATTGTGCACGATGCTCGCGCTTTCATCCATGACGATAAATCCACCTGAGCCAAGCATAGTACCTGTAGCAAAACCACCATCAGCGAGTGACTCATAGGACATGAGTCGTGGTTCGCCACTAGCTGTTTTCAATATCAGTTCTGCAGGCAGGATGGGTACAGATGATCCACCTGCTACGACAGCTTTGAGTTTCTTATCATTGAGTATTCCTCCGCAGAGTGCATCGGAATAGATAAATTCTTCAACAGTCAAGCCCATTTCTATCTCATACACACCGGGTTTCTTGATGTGGCCTGATGCAGAGATCAACTTGTTGCCTGTAGATTTGCCGATACCGATTGCTGCATATGCTTCACCTCCATTGTTGACGATGGGGACAACTGCAGATATCGTTTCCACATTGTTGACTACGGTAGGGCAGTCATACAAACCTTTGACAGCAGGAAATGGTGGCTTGATTCTTGGATTGCCGCGCTTGCCTTCGAGTGATTCGAGCAGTGCAGTTTCTTCACCACAGATATATGCTCCGGCTCCCGGATGAACATAGATATCATGATCAAATCCGCTGCCTTGTATATTCTTTCCCAGCCAGCCGTTTTTATATGCTTCTGCTATCGCTTTTTCGAGGATGCGGATGATATAGAAAAACTCACCGCGTACATAGATGTAAGACGTCTTGGCTCCAAGTGCAAAGCTCGATGTGATCATCCCTTCGATGAGCAGGTGAGGGATGTGCTGCATGAGATAGCGATCCTTGAAGGTGCCTGGCTCTGACTCATCCGCATTGCAGACTAGATAGCGGGGTACGCCTTCCGGCTTGGCCAGGAAGCTCCACTTCATCCCGGTAGGGAATCCGGCGCCACCGCGGCCGCGCAGTCCTGACTTCTTGACTTCTTCTACGACAGCATCCGGGGTCATCGTCTTCAATGCTTTTTCCACTGAGGCATAGCCGCCCTTGCTGCGATAGACATCATAGGACTGGATGCCCGGTACGTCGATATGTTCTAATAAGAGTTTACGTTGCATAGCCTGTGCGTGGCTTGTGATTTATACTGTTCTAAAGGTCGTGTGATCCAGGTATGTACTATGTTTTGTGGTATTCCTGTTCTCTTCGAGGAGCTGGTCCACTTTTTCCATGGTCAGATTCTCATGATACTGCTCGCCGATCTGAAGCATCGGTGCGGTGCCGCATGAACCAAGACACTCTACCGTCCGTAAAGTGAACTTGCCATCAGCACTGGTCTCTCCATCCTTGATGCCGAGACGTTTTTCGATATGTGCTACGATGTCGTTTGCGCCCCTCAGCCAGCAGGAGCTCGTCCTGCATACTTCGATCAGGCAGTTGCCCACAGGCTCCAGGTGGAACATCGAGTAGAAGGAAGCTACCTCGTATACTTCGATAGGCTTGATGTTAAGGATCTCTGCGACTCTGTTCATCACAGGTACACTCAGCCAGCCATTGGAATCAGCCTGTGCGATATGCAGCAGGGGCAGCAGCGCGGATTTATGTCTTCCTTCCGGATAGCGTCCGATGATGTTTTGCATCAGCGCCTCTGTTTCCGCGGAGAATTTGATGGTTTCTGTTTCGCTCATGTATCACCCTAGGGCTGCACCCCAGGTTAGTTTATGTCAGCCCTTCGGGCCTAATTTATTAATCTACTCACTACTCACGTCTCACGCGTCGAGCTCCCCGGCGATGACATTGAGTGAACTCAATGTGACAATCGCATCGGAGAGCATTCCTCCCCTGATCATCTCCGGATAGGCCTGGTAGAAAATAAAACATGGCCTGCGGAAATGTAACTTATACGGTGTCCGCCCGCCATCGCTGACGAGGTAGAAGCCGAGTTCACCATTCGCTCCTTCGACCGCATGGTAGACTTCGCCTTTGGGCACATCGGATTCGCCCATAACGATCTTAAAGTGCCAGATCAGGGCTTCCATATTGTGATATACATCTTCTTTCGGAGGCAGGTAGAATTCCGGCACATCCGCGAAGTGTTTGCCTTGTGGCATATTGTCCAGGGCCTGGCGGATGATCTTCAGGCTCTGCCACATTTCTTCCTGGCGAACCATAAAGCGATCATAGGTATCTCCGCTGACGCCGATGGGTATCTGAAATTCAAAGTCTTCATACGAACTGTAAGGATCAGCGACCCTCACATCATAGTCCACACCAGCAGCGCGCAAGTTAGGACCGGTAAAGCCATAGTTCAATGCGCGTTCGGCACTGATCGGGCCTGTCTTGGCAGTGCGGTCAAAGAATATCCTGTTGCGTTCGAGCAGTGTACAGAATTCAGTGAAGGCTTTTGGAAACTCTGCGAGGAATGCATTGATCCGCTTGTATACTTCGGGGCTGAAGTCGCGCTCCAGTCCGCCGATGCGTCCGATGTTGGTGGTCAGGCGTGCACCGCAGATGTGTTCGAATATATCATAGATCTTTTCCCTCCACTGGAACAAGTAGGTAAACCCTGTCAATGCACCAGTATCCACACCGATGACCGTATTGCATACGATATGGTCGGAGATACGGGCGAGTTCCATGATGATGACGCGCATGTATTGTGCGCGTTTTGGAATTTCTACACCAATCAGTTTTTCGACGGTCATGTGCCATCCCATATTGTTGATCGGGGAGGAGCAATAGTTGAGACGGTCGGTGAGGGTGGTGATCTGGTAGAAAGGCCTGCGCTCTGCTATTTTTTCAAAGGCGCGGTGTATGTATCCACAGGTTTGTTCGGAGTCGATGATGATCTCTCCGTCCATCGTCAGGATATTCTGGAAGATACCGTGGGTAGCAGGGTGGGTAGGGCCGAGATTGAGGGTGGTATACTGCGTATGGAACTCCTCGTGCTCTGTCGTGGAAGCCTGCTGGTTGATTTTATTTTCTTTAAGGGTCGTCTCGTCCATGTTGGTTTGTCCTGTCTGCTATGTGATGGCTTCCTTTTCTATCGTGGTTTAGCGGCCAAAGTATTTGTCTTCCTTGTCGGATCTGGTGGCATCTTCCAGCGGAAATTCCTTTCGCAGCGGGAAGTAATCCATCTCATCCGCATTTAGGATCCGTTTGAGATTAGGGTGACCGGTAAAGATGGTCCCGTAAAAATCATACGTCTCACGTTCCATCCAGTTGGCTGAAGCATACAGTGAAGTCACGGATGGTAATTCGGGCTTCTCAATGGGTACGTATGCTTTCAGTCTGAGGCGGATATTATTTTCCATGCTCTGCACATGATAGACGACGCAGAGCTCCTGGCCTTTGAGGTCTGGATAGTGGCTACCGCAGATATCTGTGAGAAACTGGAACTTGAGGATCCGGTCGGTATTGAGCCACCTGAGGATATCGAGGATACTTGAGGGGTCAATCGTCACAGACAGCATCCCGAAGGGTTCTTCAGAGGATTTGACTTTGTTTCCAAACTGCCCTTGCAGGCGTTCCAGCATAAATTCGTTAGTGATCGCTCCCATGGCTTATTGTATACCGTATGATGTAAGCAATGCCTGATATGCCCGGTTCATTCCTTTGCCGGGTAGATTCGTTCCGTGCCAGTTCCTGGACTTTCATGATAGCGTCGATGATTTGCTCGGGGCGCGGTGGGCAACCGGGAACGTAAACGTCAACGGGGATCACTTTATCGATGCCCTGGAGTACTGAGTAGGTATCGAATATGCCACCGCTGGAGGCGCAGGCTCCTATGGCGATCACCCAGCGGGGTTCGGCCATCTGGAGGTAGACCTTCTTGAGTACGGGGCCGAGCTTCTTGGCTATGGTGCCGGCTACTAAGAGGACGTCTGCCTGCCTGGGGGAGAAACTCATCCTTTCGGATCCGAAGCGGGCGAGGTCGTAGTTGGAACCCATCGTGGCCATAAACTCGATACCGCAGCATGATGTGGCGAATGGGAGGGGCCAGAGGGAATTGGAGCGGGCGAGGCCGATGACTTTGTCGAGTGAGGTGGCAAAGAAACCTTCACCGGAGTGTCCCGGAGGCGCTTCGACAATGTTTACTTCGGTTTTTTTGATATCAGTGGTCATTTCTCAGCGGGTATTAAATTAAAACTATACATAGTATTGAAACAGTATCCCGGGATAAGGGTTGAAGCCCTGCATCCGCGATCAATCCCATTTCAGAGCGCCTTTTTTGATGATGTAAGCAAAGCCAAGCAGCAGGGTGCCTATAAACAAGACCATCTCTACGAAGCCTACTGTACCGAGGACCTTGAAATTGACGGCCCAGGGGTACATAAAGATCACTTCCACGTCAAAGAGGACGAAGAGGATAGCGGTCAGGAAGTATTTGATGGAAAACGGGATGCGGGCGTTGCCTACACTTTCGATACCGCTTTCGAAGCTCACCAGCTTATCACTGGTCAGCCTGCGCGGGCCTGAAAAGCGGATGACGACGAGGACTAACCCCACAAATCCGAAGGCGACCAGGAACTGGATGAAAATGCCGACGTAATCGATTGAATTTGACATAGTTACATTCGATGAATTGCAAAATTAGCTATAAATAACGAGAAAACCGAAAGCAGCATGAAGATGTATTCACCTTCAGTATAGAATCATTTGGTGGGCTGATAAAGATCAGTTTAAAGGGATATATCAAAATGGATAAATTATTACAACCGGTAATCGGAAAGCAAGTTGAAATTGAGGTTAAGTAGTTATGAGGATGCAGTGGAAAGCTTCTAGAGTTGCCCTTATTCCTACGGATGTATGGCAATTGATGGCAGCTACTCTAATAGTGCACTTTGAAACAGTTTAGTAATTTAAATGAAGTTCCCTTCTGGGGATTTTGGATCAAAACGGATCAAAACTGCAAATGCACCCCCACCATATAATTCCTCCCCGCCATGCGATAGCGCTCAATCTCCTCATACTGGACATCGGTGGCATTGTCGATCTTGACCCATGCGGATGCTTTTTCGGATAGGGTATAGGAGAGCTTACCACCAAAGAGGATATAGCCTGCAGGCTCACTACCTGGATAAATAAAGACCTCATCAATACGGCTGCGAGAGCGTGCTTGGAGGAAGAGCTGGAATCGCTTGTAGGTTCCTAGCAGATTGACGTAGGTAGTATGTTTTGATTTGTATGCCAACACATCATTGATGGCTTCATCAGAGACATCCTTGGCATCGAGGTAGGTGTAGCCGGCCTGGATGGAGATCTCCTTGATCGGTGCATATTCAGCACTGACCTCAAAGCCCTTCATGATGGCCTTGTTGAGGTTGACGACTTCAAACAGGATGGATCCATCAGGTGTAGGACGCTGCTCATAGGAGATCAGATCATTGTACTTGTTGTAATAGATCGCGACATCAAAGCGGAAAGGATCAAGATTGACCTTGGTACCAAGTTCTGCACTCAGCGTAAGTTTTTCTGCCCTGAGCAACGGACTGGTCGTAAAGTGCAATCCACCTCCCTGTTCAAACTTAGTATACCGCTCTGCGATAGATGGGTTGCGGAATGCTCTGGCCAACAGTGATCGCACTGACACCTTCTCAGAGCATTGATAGACGGCGGCAATCTTAGGATTGACATTGCCTTCCATAAAAGTGCCCTTGATATTGTAGTAGTCATAGCGCAAACCTGCTGTGAGGGTGAGCCGTTCACTAAAGGTCATCTGGTCCTGTGCAAATACGCCGATGTTGGAAGCCTGGTGTATGCCATAGAGCACAGTATCCGGCTGCCCATTGATATAATCCGCCTGCAGATCAAATCCACCGATGAGGTAATGCACATCACCAAGGCTGATATCCACCTGGGATGTATTTCCGATGCGGTGTACCAGTACTTTTTCGGAGTCGATGTATTGCTTGCCGATATTGACATTGGTGCTGTCATTGGCCGGATCGCCATTGAAGACAAAATCGGAAGCGGCACCATAGTAATAGAACCGTGTAGAGTATTTCAGATTAGAATGCGCAAACGCCTGGTAGAACAAGTCTCCGTTCCATTCGCGGCGATGCTGGGTGTCATCTTTCCTGTAGTCTGCTACAGAGTATGCTTGTGTAGTACTCAGCCAGGTGGCCGGAGTATCGTTGAAGATATCATTGTACATCGCAGATACCTGCAGGCTGCGGTTAGGGGAAAAGTCAAATTTGAATTTTCCATAGCCATTGTACAGGTTGAACGATGATTTCTCGCGGTGGCCGTCATTTGATTTGCCGGCAAAGTCAAAGAGGTATGACCATTTGCCGAGCTTACGGCTGGTGATAAATTCTGCACCAAAGTAATCGCCGTAATTTTTATATCCTGTGTATGCCGGTGCAGGTCCGTAAAAGCCGTAATGAAGATTGAGATCAGAGTGCGATGAGGTATCAGGCGTACGTGTGATGACATTGACGATACCGCCCATGGCACTTGAGCCATATAGTGATGAATAAGCGCCTTTGATGACCTCTACGCGTTCGATAGCGCCCAGTGGAACAAGATTCCAAAGCGCACCACCGGATTCCGGTGTGATGGCAGGACGGCCGTCTAGCAGGAGTAGTACGCGGTTGCCTATCCCTCCGCCTGCTACTTCAGATGCGCCGCGGATAGAAAAGGACTGCACATTGGCATTGCTGGATCGGGTGACCGTGATGCCGTTTATACCATTAAAGGCATCGTCAAATGAGTTGGTCCCTGCCTGCAGGATTTGTTTCCTGGTGACGAGGCCGACACTGGCAGGGGCGAGGTTGATGCTTTGTGATTTTCTGGAGGCGGATACCACGACTTCCCTTGTGAGGTAAGATTCAGGGTGCATCTTGATATCGAGCGGATCAGAGGCAGCACTGATACTATCGAGGTGGATCGTCTGGAAACCAATCATCGAAAACATGACATGGTAATATGGTTCCGTCAGTCCACTGATGCGAAAGGATCCCGCCTGGTCGCTGGTGGTATTGAATGTCGCACCGTCTTTAAAGGTGATATTGACATAGGACAAGCCTTCTCCTGATTCGGCATCGATGACCTTTCCGGTGATGGTCCATTGACCGGAGAGGTGGATAGCGAACAGGAGAAGGCCTACTAAAAAGAAACTTCAATCTTACCGGAAGGGCCATACGTTGACGAAACCAAAGTCTGCTTTGAAATTGAATTCTACATTGTCACCTTTAGCTACGTGTTACTCTGAAGGAGCCAGGGTCATCAAAGAAGGTTATGATCTGGCCGCCGCCTACATCGGCCTTGATCACGATACCATGACTGGTAGTAGCCGAGTGTTCCAATGCACGCCTAGTGTTGCAGTCTTCTTGCTTGGATCAGAATCGCCATTGTGTCTGAAGCCAATCGCAAGTGCTGAATACGTACCCGGGTCAACTTCCAATTTCATAATGATATTCAGTCTGGCCAGGTACATAAGTCAGCACCAGTGGATTCTGAATTGTAAAGGTGCGCCAAGGGCAAAACGACCGCCAGGAAATCCAGGATACAGGAAATCTACAGGGATATCGCCCCATCCTGCTGCGTGGGGTTCAGGCTGAATTCAGGAAAGATGGTGACTTCTACTACGCCAGTATCCTTCCAGGTAGCCCAAAGGCTTGCGTTATCGATGGTAATCGTACCGTGGATCGTTGCGGTATCCGGAGTAACGGTCTCGTCCTTACAGCTGGTCATCATCGCGACCGGAATAAGGAGTAAAAGGATGAGTTTCATGGAAAAAGATAAAATTCTCATGTCAAAAATGGTTTAATGCTAATGAATGATACAAAGGTGGGGAGCCGGTGCTCGGAAAAATACCCCGCGAAGACCTAAGAATAACTCTTCGGGGCTTCATCGCCTGCGGGCGATGGCGGCCGAAGAGTTATTCGCAAGGAGCATGGGGCAAGGAGCAAGGGGGCTGTCGGGAGAAAGATTTTACTATTTATCAATAGCCAATATCGAATTAACAAGGTTCGCCACCTGGGGCGAACAGAGTGCCCTAGGCACGGCCGATATTGTAACAAGGGAATTCATTCCCTTGCCTTTACCCTGGCGGCTGGTAGCTGGCGGCTGGAAGCTGGTAGCTGTATACATTTCTTCTTCCCCGCCTTTCCGTCATTCATCCTGCCGAAGGGGGCATTCGGTCTCCTTTAAATTGCGGCGCTACAGGGCTGCCTATACTTTTGAGCCAACAATTAAAAACAAACCTATTACTCCACTTAAACACTTAGAAACTATGAAATCTATTCTTCTACACATGATGATCCTGGCAACGGCGATGAGCCCGGTATTTGGACAGAAACAACTGCCTGCCAGTATACAGCCCTATGCGGTCAACTGGGGCTATTCCGTCAAGCAAATGTTTGGCGCAGCAGGGTATGACGTTCCAGGCCCAAAGGCTTCGTTCGAATTGAAACCTACGATTGAAACACGCTCCGAAGAGGCCAGGCTGGATTCTACCATCACCTACAGTGGGTATGATCTCAACCTGCCTGATTCCATGCCAATGTTCCGCAATGTCTATACCTATCCAGTGAAAGGTATGCAGGTGGTCACCGAGTATTTCTATGACTTTGATCATTGGGCGCCCCTCAGCAGGACTGCACTGATTTCGGATGAACTGGGAAGGTTGGTAGCTGCCTTTTCTCAGGTATATGATGATGCAACAGGAACGTACATTCCCGATTCACAGTTGGATATCTTTCCACACGGAAACAGCCTGGAGCTTGTCGACTCATTCTTTGTCAGCGCATGGTCAGTGGAATTGAAAGACTGGAGCCGCTTGCTTGCGGTATGGAATACTATTGATGGCGCAGGGCGTGTACGCGAAAGCCTGAGTTCAAATGAGCTTTTTGGAATTCCATTGGTATTCCTGGACCGCTATTATTACAACAACGATGGTGATCTCTCGGGTATCGAGTCCTTCAACATCGATGGCGAGGAAGAATATCCTGCATCGCGGGAATCATACCTGTATGAAGATCATCTGCTGCAGTCTGCGACGACGTTTACATTTGATGGAATCGAGACCTTCGTGCCGGAAAGTAGAATTGAGTATACCTACACTCCATTTCGCGAGCAGGAATTAGTCAAGTCCTTTGTCATCGATCCTGCGACTTTTGAGTGGGTGCTCAATCATGTCCTGGGCTATGCTTATGATGACCAGGAGCGTGTGACCCTGAAAGAAGAAGTCAGCGCAGCGAACAACGGCGGATTTGATCGTCACCTCAATAAATATACCTATTTCACTGGGGACGATCTGGCTACAGACTCAGGTTATTCCTTTAATACCCAGGATGAAGAGTGGGTGCTCGAAGACAGGACATATTACTTCTACAATGGACTGACAGCCTATGACCCGGTCGATCCTGATGCGGCTGAAGCATTGACGATGTGGCCTAATCCATCATCAGGCAGCATCCAAATCAAACTCGATGAAAAAGCAACCGTCAGCATCTATGCCCTGTCCGGTCAGCTTGTCGGGACGCATCAATTGTCTGCCGGGCAAAATACATTGGATATGACTTCACTGCCCGCAGGCATCTATGAAGTCAGAGCCGTCACTGAAGATGCACACTACGCAGGCCGCCTTGTTCTCCAAGGCCAGTAATCGATCATCTTGCCAACTTATCCGGGGCGACGGAAAGCAGAGAGCAGAGAGCATAGGGCATAGGGTCTGTCGGGGGATAGATTTTGCTAACATGTGGTCTGCAGTTTGCAGTCAGCAGTTTGCACTAGGGATTACAAAAGTTCGCCTCAGGAGGCGAACAGAGTGCCGTAGGCACGGCCGATATTGTAACAAGGGAATTCATTCCCTTGCACTGGTAGCTGGTAGCTGGTAGCTGGCGGCTGATAGCTGATAGCTGATAGCTGGCACCTGAAAGCTGGTAGCTCAATCCAAAATCCTTATCACAGATCACAGAGCACAGATCACTGATGACCGATCGCTGTCTGCTGACCTCTAAATCTGTCAAGTATGGGATATCCTTGATAATTTGGCAACCAAATACAGTCCACCATGTCTTCCATCGTCACAGTCACCTTCAGTCCGAGTATAGACAAGAGCTTCACGGTGCCAGAGATGGTGCCGGATAAGAAACTCCGAAGTACTGCTCCTCATCTCGATCCGGGTGGAGGAGGTATCAATGTAGCGAGGGCCATCAGGATACTTGGTGGCGAAGCCACCGCAGTTTTTCCTTCCGGTGGATATACCGGAAAACAATTTAATCAGTTGCTGGCGGATGAAGGTGTGCCTTCGGTGATCATTGAATCTAATAATGAAACACGCGAAAACATCGTCGTCGTAGATCAGTCTAAAAACCTGCAATACCGGTTTGGGATGCCGGGTACGGCATTGCAGGAGAAAGAGTGGAAAGAGATCCTTCGTGTCATTGATGAGATGCCGGATATTGAATATCTGGTATGCAGCGGAAGCCTGCCGCCTGGAGTACCGGAAGATATCTATGCGCAACTGGCTGTGATGGCAAAGCGGAAAGGAGCACGATGTATTGTAGATACGCCAGGCCGGGCATTGCAATTGGCTATCGATGCCGGGCTTTATCTGATCAAGCCTAATATCGGAGAGTTGAGTGCATTCGCCGGAAAGGATTACCTGAGTGTTGATGATGCGAAGGCTATTGCAAAAGGTATCGTCACCAATGGCCACTGTGAAGTTGTGGTAGTCTCCATGGGTGCTGAAGGTGCAATGCTTGTAACGAAAGAGGCCAGTGAATTTTTTACATCCCCGCACGTGGACCGGAAAAGCACTGTCGGTGCCGGAGACAGTATGGTGGCGGGGATAGTTTATTCACTTTCGCTAAATAAAAGCATACAAGAAGCAGTGCGCTATGGTGTAGCGTGTGGCACAGCTGCGACGATGAATCCGGGGACGGAGCTTTGCAAGAAGGAAGACGTTGAAGCCTTGTATGCAAGACGCTGAGCATAGCGCATAGCGCAGAGGGCATAGAGCATAGCGCATAGGGACTGTCCGGAGACAGATCTTGCTATTTATCAATAGCCAATTCCCAAGGTTCGCCTCCTAAGGCGAACAAAGTGCCGTAGGCACGGCCGATGTTGTTGCCAGGGATTTCAATCCCTGAATGAGGTAGAGTATTGTTGCCAGGGATTTCAATCCCTTACCCTACATGCAGCTGGTAGCCAGGCATCATCAATGCCCCGTAGGCGCTGCACTGAGCGGGTGCACGAGGAGGCGTGACAGGAAGTCGAAGTGGGCTATAGGTCGGTAGCAACAGCATTTGGAAAATCAACCTTGCCCCATCGGGGCAAAACATCTGTGCGTCTTGCATATCATTGATGTTTTTAGCTGCATGAATCCATCTGGCGGCTGGAAGAAATACTCACGTTGGATCGTTTTGAAAATGAAGTCGACATCACGTCATATCCTTCAGGTATATATATCATCCGATTTGAATTGGATGGGATGGCGGGTGTATATTCTTTTATAAAGATGTAGGTGGGAGTCGTTTTTAAAATTCCTATTCGCTGGTCATTGATCAGTGTGAGGTGCCATTGGCAAGGAGCATGCTTCGACCTGCTTAACCACATCCTCGTGCTACAGCTCAGCAGCCGGGGCAAGGAAGGTAGAAGGACATGTCAAGAGACTGATTTTGCGTTTGAGGTAAAAAAAAATATATCTTTGCCCCTCTTTCGGGCCTATAGCTCATTCGGTTAGAGCAATTGACTCATAATCAATAGGTGCCTGGTTCGATTCCAGGTGGGCCCACAACAAAGGAAACGGGGCTTAATGCCCCGTTTTTTATTTATCCTATATTTTCCTTTCCGACACATCTCCGCCATCAGGACATCTAAATTGATTTGGCCCGGTTTTTTATTATTTGCGGTCGACCGTGAATATTCGTGCTAAAAATCACGGTTGACCGTGGAAATTAGACTTAAAAATCACGGTTTAGGAGATGATGCGTCTGGCATCTGCGTGTCTGGTATCTGGCATCCAAATCGCGATCTCCTCGCTACTCCTCAATCTTGATCAGCCTGATTTCCACCCGTTGGTTTTTCTTCCGGCCCTCAGGGGTCTGGTTGGGGGCGATGGGTTTGCGCTTGCCATAACCGATGGAGATCACCCGGCGGGCTTCGATGCCCTTGCTGATCAGGTAGTCGGCTACCGACTTGGCGCGGGCTGTACTGATGCGGTCACAATAGTCATCTGCAGGCAGGTTGTTGGTATGCCCGGAGACCTCGATGATGGTGGTCGGATTGTCATAAAGGAATTCATATAACTCATCAAGCGAAGGAACCGCCTCAGGCTTGATTACGATACTATCAGCATCAAACTGGATTTTTTCCATGCGGATGGGCTCACCGGTGGCGAGCTTGGTAGCCGTCAGCTCAGGGAGTACTTTTTCCTTGATCAGGAAATCTGCGGAGGCCGTGCAACCATTTACATCAGTGACCACGATAGTACCGGGGCCAAGAGGGAGCTTGGTGGCCTGCAATGAGGTTTCACCTGAATTCCATTTGTAGGTATATGGCTCTGTCCCACCTTTGACTTCAACGCTTCCCTTGCCATCGCTGATCCGGTCATTGGTCGCAGATCTCAGGTTGACAGGCTCCACCTTCATTTGAGGAGGCCCTGTGATTTTAAATTCAGCCTGCGCTTTCTGCCCGATGGCATCAGTTACATTTAGTTGATAGGTACCTTCTGCAAGGTTTTTTACTGATGCAGTTGTTGCCGCTCCGCTCCAGGCATAGGTATAAGGGGGCTTACCACCTTTGACAGCGGATTCAAGCCCGGCTGTACCAGCACCGGCGCAAAGGACTTTGTCAGTTTGCTTGATGGTGACTGATAAGGGTAATATATCCTCAGTGATTTTTACTTCAACACTTGCCGTACAACCAGAGGCATCTTTAACCACATACGTGTATGCACCAGGCTTGAGCTCATCTATCTTATGGGTTGGTGAACTAGTGGTCCACGTGTGACCCTCGATGGTATAAGGTGTTGTGCCACCTGCAGCTTTCAATGAAACACTACCATCAGCACTTCCTGTATTAGCCGGTGATATTTCTTCAGCCGTCACGACCAGTGGTTTTGGCGCAGTGACCTCGATCGTCGATGTCGCAGATGAACCATTGGCATCAAGCACCTGGATCGCATACTGACCCGGACCTAGTTGGCTCAACGCTTCATCTCCGCTCCATTCTTTCCCGGGGCCTTTCCATTTGATATCATAGGGTGGCTTTCCTCCGGTGATAGTTGAAGCCACAGCCGCATTGGTCAGATTACCGCAAAGGATCTTCTCCGTTTGCTTGAGATTGACTGCGAGCGGCAATATATTTTCAGTAACGACCACACTGCTTGTTGCCGAACATCCGTTAGCATCGGTTACGGTCACGACATGAGTGCCGGCAGGTAGCTTTATGGCTTTGCTGACATTCTCACCATTGTCCCAGGCGTAGGTATATGCTCCTGTGCCTCCTGCACCTTTGGCTGAGGCTTTACCGTCACTACCATTGGTAGTAGCAGCGGCTTCCGTGTTCGCTGTAACTGTGACAGGTGCAGGGTCTGCAATATTCAGGGCAGCAGTAAATTTGGTACCTACCACGTCAGTCACAGTAAGTGTATACGCGCCTGCTTTCAATTTTTCTGCATTCGCAGTAGTGCCACCATTACTCCATGCATAAGTGTAAGGTTCTTTACCTCCCTTCACTACAGCCTTGAGAGAAGCATCTGCATTGCCTGCACACTTGACTGTAGAGATTTGTTCGAGGATGACTTGCAGGGCAAGTATATTTTCGGTGATAGCGACTGTAGCTGTGGCCGAACATCCGGCAGCATCAGTGACGGTTACATTATGTGTCCCTGCAGGAAGTTTTACGGCTTTATTGGTAACCTCCCCGTTGTCCCATGTGTATTGGAATGTCCCTGAGCCACCACTTCCTTTGGCTGTAGCTTTTCCATCACTGCCATTGGTACTTGCCGGAGCATCGGCAGTGGCTGTTAGTGTGACGGGTTGTGGTTCAGTGACTGTTGAAGTTGCCGTAAAGTTGCTTCCGGTGACATCAGTCACAGTCCGGGTGTATGTGCCTGCTTTTAAGGATTCGGCAGTAGTGGTGGTCTGGCCGTTGCTCCATGCATAGGTGTATGGACCCTTGCCTCCTGAGATATCTGTGCGTAGGGATGCAGTGGCCTGTCCGTAGCAATTGATCTGTCCGACTTGTTTGATGATGACCCCCAGGGTGGCAATGTTTTCGGATACATTGACCGTAGCGGTTGCTGTGCAGCCGGTGGCGTCAGTGACGGTGATGATGTGTTCGCCCGATGAGAGCGTTTTGACCAGGGCTGTCGTGACCCCATTGTTCCATTGGTAGGTATAAGGCGCTTTGCCTCCGGTGACTTTTACCTGGGCCTGTCCATTGTCTACGCCGACATTGGATGCGGATAGCATGGACATGGCCAGTTCCATTTTAGGAGGTGCAGCCAGTTTTACAAAACCTACTGCGGTTTGCCCTGCGGCATCAGCGACAGTCACAGCATAATCACCTGGTGCTACACCAGTGAGTTTTCCTTCAGTGGCAGAGCCCTGGCTCCATTGATATTTGATGGGTGGTTTGCCACCCTTGACATCAGCCTGGATGATCCCTGTTGCTTCGTTGGCACATTTGTTTTCTGCCAGCACGCTGATGGTCACGGCCAGTGAAGATACTTTTTCAGGTACCGCAAAGGCAGTGGTCGCAGAGCATCCGCTTTCATCGGTGACGGTCACCGCGTGTGTACCGGCGGTGAGTTTGGTGGCTAGTTGTTTGTTTTCTCCATTGTCCCAGGCATACACCATATTGCCTGTGCCTCCATTGACCAGGAGATTTACGCTTGCATCGCCTTCGGGCGATCCTGAAGATGGCTTGATAATTTCGACAGCGATCGAAATCATCGGATCAGGAATCGTGTATTTAGTCGTTTTCACGAGTCCTTTCGAATCCGAGACTGTCAGCACATATTCGCCCGCGCCAAGTTGTGACATTTTATCGGTGGTTTGCCCGTTGCTCCAGATGTATGTATAGGGAGGTTCACCACCTGATACTTTGACAGACAATGCACCTGTGGGTTGATTGGTTTTGCAGTCCAGAGGTGCATCCATCATGATAAGGACAACCAGCGAGGACTCCCACTGGAGGAGATATAATCCTTTATCTCCTGTGCCGGTCCAGATGGAGCCATCCTGATCCACATCGAGGCAGTTGACATACTGGCTGGTGAAATACTGGCCCGGGCCAAAGCGCTGGTACCGATTGGCTTCGACATCAAAGCCTGTCATCATATTGGATGCAATCCATACGCGGCCTTTACCATCTACGGCGATGTCACGGAGTTTGCCTTCAACATTTTTAAGCTCAATGGCGATGGGTGACCATTTCCCTTTGGTGTCTACCTGCCATAGAAAGTCATCCCCGAGAATCCACATATTAGATCCAAAAGCATCCACGCCGACAAAATTGAGAAACCGTTCCTGAAGAGTCCATTTATCTCCGCTACCCGAGAGCATCCCGTCATCTGTTGCGATCCAGATGCTGCCGTTGTTGTGAATGAAGATATCGTTGATCTGGTTTGAGGTTAATTTTTTATTGGCCATATTAAACCGCTGCATGACGCGCAGGGGCGATACGGAAACCTGGAAAGCGCCTTCATCCTGCGTGCCGATCCAAAGTGATTTTGTCTTAGGATCATAGGAGGCACTGGAGATGGTGACATTGCCAAGGAGGGTGTTCATTTCGGCAGTATTCCATTCGATGTTTGCGTTACCACCGCGTATGGTGAGGAGATTTGTAGATCCGCTGGGAATGGAAACTTTCTGGACCATGTTAATGCCCAGGACTTTATGCAGGCCTTCGCTGTTGGCGACCCATTTGATGTTCTCTTCATCGACCCAGATATTATTGATCGGGCTGGATTGACTCAGCACCTTGCAGCGTTCGACAAAAGGTTCCAGTTCCTGGCCGGCCATTTTAAAAGAAAAGGCCAGGGTCGACAGGAGTATAATCAGAAGTTTGTAAAATGTCTCGTTCATGTGTATTGAAACCGGGGGAAAATATTGATTATCAGGGGATGAGGTGGCTTTGTCAGGTAGTAACGCCATTCCGCAGGTAGTTGTTATAGAGGGGCCTTTAAATCAGTTTGTGTTAACATTTTAGGCTGATTAGGCTGTAGCAAAGATAGGGAAATGAGGCCGAAAAAGGGATGAGCATGTAGAGACGCGATTGATCGCGTCTCTACATGCTCATCCCTTTTATTTGACTACATCCTATGCTCAATCATCTTAAACCCTCCTGAGGCTGGCGTAGTGCCCGGTCCGCGGATAGAATAGATGAAGGAAAACATGGCATATCTGCCGATGGAATTGGTCCTGATTTCTTCAATGTAGTTTGGGGTAGCAGTTTGTGAAATGCCCCTGTTTTCATCCAGTACGTCAAACACTGAAAACTTGAGCTGGCCTTTGTCTCCGGGCAACACAAACCTGGATATGGAGGCCTGCATCAACGGCAATGCCTGGTTTTCGGCAAACTGATCACTGGTGTACAACTTGTAATCATATCCCGCCTGCAACTTCCATTTTTTCCATAGCGTTAGTGTCGCATCGATAAAATAATTGTGCAGCAATGTATTCTGGTTGAGTGTTTCGTCAGAAGTGTAGTAGTTATCCGAGAAGGTCCACTTGGCCCCAAGGTTGTATTCAAGTACCTGTGAGTTCATGTTGGAGATCGTGATGCCTGCTGTCCTTGACCAACGGTTGAGGTCAAGTAATTCAGTGCTCACTACGTTTTGGGTCTTGGTAAAGCTGAAATTCCCATCAATGGTAAACCTGCTGTGGATGGGCTTGAATGGCCTGCCATAAGAGACATACATATTCATGCCTGATTCCTGGTCTATGTTGATCGGTGTGGAAATTTCGCGAAACTCATCATTGATAAACCTTGAGGTGATGATTTTGTGATTGGTCAGGGTTCCTCCTAGCGATGCAAAAAAAGAAGTTGAAGAGAACTGGCTGAAGGCATGCATATTGATGCTTGCTGTGTGATTATATTCTGCATCCAGATTTGGGTTTCCAATATATAAACGCAACGGATCTGAGTTGTCCAGCACAGGTGACAATTGTGTGATCGAAGGCTGGTTGATCTTTGTGTTATAACTCAGGCGAAGATTCTTTCCATTTCCGAGATCTGAACGCCACATAAAGCGTGGCAACAGATTATTATATGATTGCTTAATATCTGTTTCGGACCTGCTCAGCTCACCGGTCAATTCTGAAACCTGGTATTGAAGTCCGATGTTTACCGTGTTCACCTCACCGCTGTAGCGGAAGGAGACGCCTGGCCTGTGATATTGAAAGACAGAGGTATAGAAATTGGACAAGGTATCATTGACCACCTGGTTGCCATTTTCCACGTCATATACATCGTGATTGTAATCTGCGCTGAGGGTATTGAAGTTGTAACTGAATTCAAGAAACCTTCTCTTCTTCAAGGGCTCTGTATAGGAGACCTGCCCATCCAGGCGAAGATCATTGGATAGTGTATACTGCAACTGATCCAAAAGGTCAGACTGGCCGGTGTTGAAGTACTCCGTGAGCGCATTCAGTTTGCTATCGGTATTCTGATCACCTGCAGTTACGGTTCCACTGAGGGAGACATTTCTGCCTGCGGTGCCAAAGCGTTTGATATACGTAGCATTTGCATTGAGGGACAGGTTGTCACTGTTGTTGTCGGTATTGGTCAGCGATTGATTTTGAAGGATGTCTACCGGTACGATATTCTGGAGGAAAGACTCGCTAAGGGAATTACCATCACCAAGGCTTAACCTCGCATTCACCTTGACCTGCTGCGTGGAGTCGGGCTTGATATCCGAGTTGAGTGCAATACTGTGCGTATTGTTTTTAGTGTCCGTCTCACTGTCTTCATCTGTATCAAAGGGGTTTTCGGAAATATTCTGGCGGAATGAATTTTCGATCAGGTTTTTGTCCACATTGTTGTAGAAATAACTTGAGCGGATATTGAATTTTTTGGTCTTCTGCCAGTTGAAATTCAAACCTGCAGCACCTGTGGTCGTCAATCCATTGGAGAGTCCGTTACTGAAAGGGACATCCTGGCCTATGCCGATATCCTGAGAGCGGCCGCCGCCACCTCCTCCTGTCATGCCTCTCATGCCTCCGGTAAAATTCATCCGGTCATTGAAGGTGAAGCCTTGTTGGTTGATATTGTTAAACTGGCCGAGAAACGAAAGCTGGCTGGTTTTTGTAAACCGGTTGATCGAAGCCTTTGCATTGTACCGATCATCTGTTCCATATCCGGCTTCCGCGGTACCGAAGAGTCCTTCTTTAAATTCTTCTTTCAACTGCAGGTCAATGGTCTTTTCCCTTTGGCCATCATCTACTCCGGTAAATTCAGACATGTCAGATTTCTTGTCATAGACTTTTACTTTTTTCAAGGCACCCGCAGGCAGGTTTTTGGTGGCCATCTTTGGATCTGATCCGAAGAACTCTTTGCCATCCACATAGATGTTCTTGACTTCCTCACCTTGAGCCTTGATCGTCCCATCTGCACCTACCTCGATACCGGGCAGCTTTTTCAACAGGTCTTCAACTACCGCATTGGGTTGGGTCTGGAAGGCATCAGGGTTGTATGTGATCGTGTCTTTGTGGATATCAATGGGCATAAAGTCTGCCTTGACTTCCACTTCCGACAGCATCGTATTCGCGGGGGACAATTTGAGTTTGCCCAGATCTGTTTCTTCTGTCAATCCTGCGGTGACAGGTTGATATAGTGGTTCTAATCCGAGGAAGGTAATATTGAGCAGGTAATCCCCTTTGGCTACATTCTTAATCGTAAAGGCACCGTGCACATCCGAAGATCCGAATTGGACCAGTGTGGAATCTGCGGCATCAAGTACCATGATTGTTGCCCCCGGAACAGGAAGGCCTCCTTCATCCTCGAGCAAGCCTTTAAAGGTGGTCTTGCTCACCTGGCCAGAAAGGGTAGCAGAAAAACAAATAAAGAGGAGGAAAACGGAAATCTTATAGTGTATTGACTGAATCATAATTGGAATAGTTGGAGAAAGAATTATTGCCTGATGATCATCATCTGCTGACCACCGACCGCGCCGCCACGTTGCATGCCCATTTCTTTCATTTTTTCTTCGCGGATTTTTTCAAACTCTTCAGGGGTCACTTCTTTGCCCTTGTTAGGAGCGACAAGCACTGACGTATCTACACTGTCCAGTTTAATTTCGGTAGCCGTGACCGTACGTTCTCCGTTATTGGTATCCACCTGCAGGATCATACCTGGCAGCCCCTGATAATCTGATGGGCCGTTTGAAATACTAATTTGAGGTGTAAACCACGCAACCAGGGTTGTGACGCTGTCTACCCTAAAGTTAGCCTCCATGCATTTGTATCCGAGGATATCTTTTTGCCCTTTACCAATTTTCCACTTGCGTGCCTTTGGGGAGCCGGTGATCAGAAACTGTTTTTGCATAAAGTCCCTTGAATCGATGATCGTATCCTTTGCCAGGTCTTTGTAGACGACCCTTGTTGCCCTTCCGCCAAAGCCCATTCCCCTGGGAGGGCCAGGTGGTGTGTTCGAACTAACGGGAGGTAGTTCTTCTTGTTTTTTCGGCCGGTAGAGCGATTCATCTCCGGAAAATATCATTTCAAACTGGGTGGTATTGTACTGGGGGATCATATCCTTCATGTCCTGGCGATCAGGTGGCAGGTTTTTCCAGATATCCATTTTCTCCTCATAGGTGATCATGCCAGAGGTCTGTGCGCCGGCAGTAAGCGCGACCAGGAATAGGAGGGCAAGGAGGGTATACTTCATAGAATGGGTCAATTAAAGTGCTAAGGTACGTGCTTATGGAAGGGCGGCTTCCTTGAAAAAGGTTAATTATTGTTAATGAACGGCTTAGCTAACACCAGGAGGCCTATTTTTGTTGTCCTGATGCGTAACCATATAGATATTTCATTGGCCAGGTTCCTGATGATCTTCAGCCTTTTATTGCTGGGGATCCTGGAATATCTCTGGCTGCACAATGAATACAAGAATGCCTATCGGAACATGGAGGATAAACTCACCCATGTGATGTTTTCGTCGATGAGGGATGTCGAGGATTCACTCATTTTTTCGAGACTAACATTGCCTTCCGGAAGGGACAAAGACTGCGATGGACCACTGACCTTCAGTATTGTGATGAATACCGGGGATTCAGTGCAAAGTATTGACCATCATGGAGGCAGTACCCGCATGAACAAGGAACAGGCATTGCGGATGCCACATTCTGCCAGGGCATGCTGCTAAGGGAATTGACTGCCGGAGATACTTCTGCGTTTGATAGCCCTGCCGTCAATATGGGCAAGATTGTCATGAGCCATATCAAGCTGGCCGACAGTACAGGGGAATATGCAGGTTATCAACTCATCAGCTGGCAGAGAAATGATACCACTATCAGGGAAGTGATGAGCCGGCCGCAGTATGATGTTTTTGCCAACAAAAAAATCGCGCTGATCAATCCGCAGTACAAAGCGGATATATTCCATGACATACTGCCGCATATGAGTTTTGCGCTCTTTATGTGGGTGATGGTAGGCGCCGCATTTTATTATATCTGGAAGAACCTCCGCCAGCAGATACAACTCAATGCCTTGCGTGATGAGTTTGTGAGCAATATCACCCATGAGCTCAAGACACCGATCACCACAGTAGGTGTCGCGCTCGAATCATTGAATATGTCCGCAGACTTGCAGACAGCCCATAGCCGGAAATATATCGAGATATGCCGCAGTGAATTGACGCGTCTTTCCTTGTTGGTGGAGCGGATATTGAGCAGCAGGTCTCCTCAACTGCACTATGAGCAGATGGATGTGAGGCAGGTACTTGATGAAGTGATGGACAGGATGAAAGTACAGTTTGACAACAAGCATGCGGAGGTTGCCATTGAGCAGGAAGGGGAGGGCTTTACCATCAACGGGGACAAAGCGCATATGAGTGGTGTATTCTACAACCTGCTCGACAATGCATTGAAATATAGCAAGGACCATCCGGTCATCAATCTGCACCTCGCCAGGACCAATGGGACTGTTCGCTTTGACATTGCGGACAATGGCATTGGTATAGCTCCGGACTTCCATGGTAAGATCTTTGAAAAACTCTTCCGTGTGCCGCAGCACAACAAGCATGATGTGAAAGGACATGGATTGGGCCTGAGTTATGTCGCGGATGTCATAAAGCAACATCATGGCAAGATCGGTCTCGTCAGTGAGCCTGGAAAAGGATCGACCTTCACGATGACTATACCGGCCTGGCAGAACAATTCCACTTCGCCGGCAAACCTCAATTAGATCAGGATAGCCCATGGCCAAAAGCAGGATATTGTATGTAGAGGACGAGGAAGTGCTCGCTATGCTCGTCAGGGACCATCTCGACCGAAATGGTTTTGAAGTGCATTGGGTTGCTGATGGTGTCGCTGCAGAAAAAGTATTTCGTGAGGTCAAACCTGACCTGTGCATACTCGATATCATGCTTCC
This sequence comes from Candidatus Opimibacter iunctus, assembly GCA_016716665.1. Taxonomy (GTDB): domain Bacteria; phylum Bacteroidota; class Bacteroidia; order Chitinophagales; family Saprospiraceae; genus Opimibacter; species Opimibacter iunctus. The sequence continues at coordinate 425,327 of JADJVH010000002.1, forward strand.
GGGGATCAGCGGGTATGAGATCGGGAAAACCATCAGGGCTATTGATAAATCTGTGCCGATCATCTTTCTGACCGCACGAAGTGAAACCAAGGATGTCGTTGAGGGATTTAAATCAGGAGGGAATGATTACCTCAAAAAACCTTTCAGCCTGGAAGAACTGATGGCCAGGGTCAGCAACCTGCTCTCCATGTCAGGGCGTACCGCTCCGGGTCAGTACAAGATCGGAGGCCTCTCTTTTGATCCGGTCCGCATGGTGATACAGCAAGAAGATCAGAGTGTGAGCCTTTCCCACCGTGAAAACGAACTGCTCAAGATGCTCATCACTATGGCGGGTAAGCCCGTCGAGCGGAAAGAGATCCTCATGCAATTGTGGGGAGATGATCATTTCTTCAATTCCCGCAATCTGGATGTCTACGTGACCCGCCTGAGGAAATATCTTAAAATGGATCCGGATGTGCAGTTGATCACGCTCAAGGGGGTGGGGTATCAGCTGGTTGAAGGGTAAAAGGCCAAAGAGGCTCAAAAGGCCAAAGAGGCTTAAAGCAATATCATTTAACCTTTCGCCCCTTCAGCCCCTTTCGCCCCTTCAGCCTTTTATTATATTTGCAATCCATCATGGAGCAAAAGTTTAAACGCCAACTCGCCGCAATCGTTTTTACGGATATCGTAGGGTATACCCACCTCATGCATATCAATGAGAACCACGCCCTTTTACTTCGCTCCAGGCACAGGTCTATCCTTCTTGCCCTGCATGAAAAATATGGAGGCGAGGTTCTCCAGTTCTTTGGAGATGGCACCCTGAGCATTTTTCACAGCAGTGTCAATGCGGTAGAGTGTGCGGTGGAGATGCAGATCGAATTCAAGAAAGACCCAGAGGTGCCTGTGCGTATTGGTATCCATGTCGGGGATATCAGTTATGATGGAACGGATGCCTTTGGTGACGGGCTCAATGTAGCTGCCCGGATCGAACCGATCTGTGAGCCCGGAGGCGTATTTATCTCAGAGCGCGTATTTGAAGACATCCGCAATCATTCATGGCTGCAGGCAGTACATGTGGGTAATTATCAATTGAAGAATATCGCAGGGGATACGCCCCTGTTTGGTATATCCAGTAAGGATATGGCGCTGCCGGTGGTGCGCAATCCAAGGATACCTCCGAGCCAGCATGTCAGGCCACAACCTAACCAGCCAGCCAATGCTTTCCAGTCTCCATATGAGCATGAAGGCAAGTCAAAATCCGTTGCAGCTTTATTGTCCATTCTTCTTGGTTTGTGGGGTGTACAGCGCTTTTACCTTGGTAAAAGAATCCAGGGTATACTCAATTTTGGCGCATTCTTTTTATCCCTGGCACTCGTGATTGAGGAGCGTTTCCCCTGGTTCCTGGTGGCCCTGGCTATACTATCTGTGATTGAGGGAGTCCTTTTCTTCGTCATGCCGCAAGGTGAGTTTGACGCCAAGTACAACTCTGGCAGGACCACGACTGTGAAGGAGAAAAAGGCCATGAAAGCCGAAGAGAAGAAACGTAATGCAGAACCCGCACAAGCCCGCAAATCGCGTGGCAACCTGATCATCAAGGACGCTTTTATAGCTTACAAGGCGGGTAATTATGAGATGGCCAGGAAGTATTTTGAAGATGCACTGCAATACGACTACAATGATCCCCGCACCCATTTCATGCTGGCCTGTTGCCATTCCATAGGGCATGATGCCAAGCAGGCCTACTTCCATCTGGCCAGTGCAGTGGACTTTGGGTTCCAGGAATTTGAAGAGATCTATCACAACGAAGCACTCACATGGCTGAGGGCTCTCCCTGATTTCGATGCTTTTGTTGCCAATGGCTACCGCCAGGTCGCCTATCTCAATACGCCAAAGCCGGACCTCCTGGAGTCCAAGAGCTACTATGATGCTACTGTCCTGGACCGGATCGCCGATCTCGGTGAGCTCCTGGAGCGGGGTGTCATCAGCCGCGAGGATTTCGAGTCCCAGAAGAAGGGATTGTTGGGGCATGGGTGAATTACCCCCTGGCCCCCAATTTCGCATTTTGCCCCCTGGCCCCCTAAAGGGGGTAAGAAGTTACAATTAGCCCTCTGGCTTCCTAAAAGCTACCGTTACAAACAAATCGGAATGGGCCTGCTTTTAAATTTCCGTAGGAAATAAAAACGCCGCTGGATGGAGTTCTCTCCGCCAGCAGTATGATTCTTATTCAAAATTCCTATCTGGAATTCAAAATTGGTATTCCAATGGTTGGCGGAGAGAACCATTCGACTACGCTCATCGCACCGCTCCATCCAACGGCCAGTTGGCCAATTTTACTTGAATATTCCTAAAGAGGATTCCATCTGGCGTTTTGTTTTGGATTTATTAATGACTTCAACGGAAGAATATCGCGCAGAGACGCAGAGGCGCAGTGAATAATTTCGCAATCTTAGACCTGGACGAAGTAAGTTTTGTCAACGACCATTTTATAGCTATTACCTTCGTCTTTCCCTCATTTTCAAGGTATTAACAATAGATTTACACCTATCCTTTCTTTTGAATATGAGAAATTGTACCTTTGCGGCCTGAAAGGCAAAATGCCTGAAGAAAAATCACAATATCATGAGCTTAAAGAAGCAATTCCTGAAATCAAAGCCAGTATGCAAGGTCACTTTCACAGTTGATCCTTCCCTGGTCGACGGCGCCAAAGAAGTAGCAGTCCTCGGAGATTTCAACAACTGGGACCCTACCGAAACCACCATGCGTAAGGTAAAGGATGGTTCTTTCACAAAGACCATCGAACTCGAAGTAGGACATGAGTACCAGTTCCGCTACCTTGTAGATGGCACCAAGTGGATCAATGACACCGAAGCTGACAAATACACCCACAGTGGTGTGGCTGCTGAGGAGAATTGTATCCTTGCTATCTAATCCTGTCCTTCAGGACCATTCTAATCCCGTGAAATTATAACAGGCAGATCCCGGACTGACCGGGCTGCCTTTTATTTTGTCAGGAGCGATTATTTTTACATCTTGCTTTATAAATAGCTATCGTCATGAAAAAGATCGGAATCTTATTTGGAAAGGAAAATTCATTTCCACCTGCCTTTGTGGAGCGTGTCAACAGCAAGGCTGTCAAAGGAGTAGAGGCTGAATTTGTAAAAGTTGAGGAGCTCATCCAGGGCAAACCTTCAGGATATGCAGTCATCATCGACCGTATCAGCCAGGATGTTCCATTCTACAGGGCTTACCTGAAAAATGCAGCATTGACCGGCACAGCCGTGATCAACAATCCTTTCTGGTGGAGTGCTGATGAGAAGTTTTTCAACAACTGCCTCTCTGAGCATATCAAGGTTCCGGTGCCAAAGACGGTCTTACTTCCTTCTAACCAACGCCCTGACGATACCTCCGAGCAGTCCTTCCGCAATATGAAGTTCCCGCTCGATTGGGAAGGGATGGTTGAATATCTCGGTGGATTTCCACTCTATATGAAGCCTCACTCAGGTGGTGGCTGGAAGAGTGTATATAAAGTCACCAGCTTCGAAGACTTGTTTGCCAAGTTTAATGAGACTGGCCAGTTGGTCATGATGCTGCAGGAGAACATCGATTTCGATGCGTATTTCCGTTGCTACTACCTCGGAGGTGACCGGGTACGTGTGATGCCATACGAGCCACGCAATCCACATCACCTGCGCTATATAGACAAGCCAGCTATTGATGATCCTAAGTTGATGAAGGAGATCCACAAGCTGGTCCTCAAGATCAATCACGCCCTTGGCTACGAATTCAATACCGTTGAGTTTGCAGTGCGCGGGGGTATTCCATACGCGATTGACTACTGCAATCCTGCTCCTGATGCTGACCTCAACAGTGTTGGGGAGGAAAACTTTGAGTGGGTGGTCGAGAATGCAGCAGAAATGGCGATTGAGAAGGCGCTGGCCCATAAAGCCAATAAATCACATGTCAACTGGGGTACCTTTATCCAGGCCTCGGTAGAAGGCAAAATGCCTAAATAAGTGATTTCGGATCATTTTTTGATCTGCGTTGTTTAACCTTAAAGACTTCTATGAAGTATCAACATCCTGTGCGTATGGCCATCCTCGACATGAACAACAATGTCGAGAACATGGGAATTGCCAGTATCCAGCGCATTGCCGACCGGTTTGCCGTGATCGACTACGAGGTCTTTGATGTCCGTTATAAGAAAGAGATTCCAGGACTTGACTTTGATATCTACATCTCTTCAGGAGGTCCGGGTGATCCCCTGGATGGTGATGGGATATGGGACAAGGAATATTTTGACCTGATGGACCGCTTGTGGGAGCACAACCTGCACCATGAGGAGAAGAAATATGTCTTCTTTATTTGTCACTCCTTCCAGATGATCTGCAATCACCTGAATATTGGCACCATTTCCCTCAGGAGGAAAGAATCCTTTGGGATATTGCCGGTTGACAAGACGGTGGATGGCGAGAGTGACCCATTGCTAATGCATCTCAACAGCCCTTTTTATGGAGCGGATTTCAGGCGTTATGAGGTGATCTATCCGGATCAAAGCCGCCTGGAGGTATTGAATGCAAGAGTCACTGCCCTCGAAAATCCTGACCTGGATATCGATGACAACCGTGCCCTGATGGCCGTTCGTTTTTCAGACACCTGGTTTGGCACCCAGTTCCATCCTGAGGCCCACCCTGATGGTATGGTGCACTACCTCCGCCGTCCTGAAAAGAAAGAAATGATCCTCGCCAATTTTGGCCTCAATACCTACGAGGAGATGATGCACAATGCGTTGCATCCGGATCGCCTCGCCCATACCCGTGACCTGATTTTGCCTGGCTTTATCAAGGACGCTATCGAGCACATCCTCGCGTATAGCAAGGATGCTGAGCCTGTGTTTGGCAGGGCCTCGGCCCCTGCTGTGTAAGAAGGTAAGACAGTAAGACAGTAAGAGGTGGAGGGAGTGTGGCAAACCTGCAGCGCCGCCTGTGTTTAGAGGGTGTGCTACACTTGCCGGGCCGCTCTGTGTAAGACAGTAAGACAGTGAGAAAGTAAGAGGTGTGGGGTGGAGTGTGCGTGTGAATTTCAGCCTTCAAATACATACAATTCAGAATTGGCCTGCTTTTAAATTTCCGCAGGAAAAAAACGGGGAGGGTCTCTCGCCAGCAGATGGATTCCCGGTTTTTGAATCGATTATTTGTATACAATTCAGAATTAGCCAAATCGAATTTCCGCAGGAAAAGAGATGGCCGTGGCAGGAGTTTGCTCCTGCCACCATCCAAATCTTAACCAGAATTTCTAATTGAGATTCCCCATTTGAATTCACACGGTGGCAGGAGCAAACTCCTGCCACGGCCATAGCCCTTCCCGGGCAGGCAATTTGGTATTCAATGGACCCCGTTTAGGGGATTTAGGCGTAAAAGATTAATATAGCGGTATAATTGTCGATATGATACCGGAAATACGCCAACGCTACAACGCGCAGTTTACTGAAGAGAAATACCAGGCTTTCTTACAAGACCTGTACGGACAATTTGATCACGTGCCCGGATTCAGGATTGCGGAGACCCCTGTGTTCATTCCCGCAGCGCTGAAGGATAAGATATTCGAAGCATGTCACCAGATCGCTGAGGTGATCCTGCGCCCGGATTTTAAAGCACTGACGGAGCCTTCTCTGGCGGAATACAACAGGGTGCCTAATGAAGATGCGCATACTACCTTCCTGCAGATGGATTTTGGCCTTTGTGAAGGAGCCGATGGTGAGATCACGCCTAAACTGATCGAGGTGCAGGGATTTCCCTCCCTGTACTTGTATCAGCATTTTGTAGCCGGACTATATCGCAAGCATTTTGAGATCCCGGATACGGTCAATCACCTGTTTAGTGGATTTACACCTGAGAGCTATGTGCAGTTGCTCAAGGATATTATTGTTGGTGATGAGGACCCAGCGCAAGTGGTGCTCATTGATATCGAACCCTTCAAGCAAAATACACAGATAGATTTCCACGCGACCCGCAAAGTACTTGGCATCAAAGTCGCATGCGTGACTGATCTCTATAAGCGGGGCCGTCAATTATTTTATACAGACGATGCAGGAAAAGAAGTGTTGATCAAGAGGATCTACAACAGAGTCATCTTTGATGAACTGATCGGACGAAAAGACCTTGACCTGAAGTTTGCATTTACAGATGACCTTGATCTCAAGTGGGTCGGGCATCCCAACTGGTTCTTCAGGATTTCGAAATTTACGATGCCATACATCCGGACTGAATATATGCCGAAGACGTTGTTCCTTGACCAGGTAACGCACATCCCTGACGATCTTGAAAACTATGTGTTGAAGCCATTGTATTCCTTTTCCGGATCAGGCGTTGTATTCCATGTCAAGCCGGAAGATATCGCAGCCGTCAAGGATCCATCGCAATATATCCTGCAGGAGAAAGTGAAGTATGTGCCAGTCATCAAGACCTATGACAACGATGCTGTCAAGGTAGAGGTCCGCATCATGCTGATCTGGCCTGACGGTGCTGACAAGCCTATCATCGTCAACAATCTTGCGCGATTGAGCAAGGGGGAGATGATCGGAGTCAAATTCAATAAGGATAAAACCTGGGTTGGCGGAAGCGTCGGTTTCTATGAATAATTGAAGATTGGTAAATACGCATGTAAGAGCGTATGGCCGCTGGATGGAGTTCTCTCCGCCAGCTGCTAGATTACCAATGAAAATCTCAATAGGAATTCTATTAGGTATTGTGGTGGTTGGCGTAGAACTCCATCCAACGGCATAGATGATTTTTTTATTCCTTCAAGGGAACCGTCGTAGAATATTCTTCCTTGATGACCTTGGCATATTTGGCCAGCATCTCATCGATCTTCTTTTCGGTCTTGTGCTGGAAGATAAAGCCGATGTGATATTTCTTGTGGAGTTTCCACCAGATTTCCGGGTCGGTAAACTTGTCGTAATCTGGCTTTTCATACTTGCTCAGGGTGACGATGATGCCTGCTTGCAATTCGTCGACCATAGGGAGATGATATTTCTTGCCGGTGAGTACGGAGTGTTCGATATTGGCCCATTCGGTCCACAGGCTGATGCCGCTGGCAGATTCCACCATATCGGTCAGGTGTGCACCACCGCAGCGTGCTGAGGTCTCGAGGAAGAGAATTTCCTTGCCCCCATCGCGTACGATATATTCCGAATGGCTGGCGCCGTGGCGCAGGCCAAAGGTGGCGAGGACTTTCATATTGAGGGCGACCAGTTTTTTAGCCAGTGCATCCTTGTTGCTCATCGTCTTGGATTGGAATATACCGCCACCATGGGCGACTTCAAACGGAGCATCGAGGTATTGGGAAGACCTGGTAAAGAGCGTCTCATCATTGTAGTTGAGGCTATCCACGTGGCAGATGGTGCCGGGCCTGAATTCTTCGAGCAGGTATTCATGCCGGTGGTCGGCGGTCTCTTCGGACCAGTGCCAGAAGGCATCGGCATCGGCGATCTTGCGGATATTGAGTGAGCCTGCATCTCTGCGTGGTTTTGCCAGCCATGGGCCTTTGCTCGTCTTGAGGAATTGACGGATCGTATCGTCATTGAACAAGGCCGTAAACCCCGGGATCGGAATCCCTGCATCACGGGCTTCGATGCGCATCGATAGCTTATCAAAAAAGTGGCGGGCAGTCGTCTCGCCCATACCCGGGATCTGAAACTCTTCGCGCAGCCTTGCGCCTTTCCAGACATCATAGTCATCGAGGGCGATCACGCGATCGATCTTGTGTGACCGGAAGAGATGTGCAGTCCCCGAAATCAGGAGGTTGATATCCCATTTACGTCCGTCTTTTTCGGGCATAAAGAATATTTCTTCGAGGTCATCGAAGGGCCAGGCTTCATGTTTGTTCTTTTCAGAAGTGACCAGGAAGACGGTATGGCCGAGGCGCTTGAGCTGGCGCATAAAGGCGCCGCCTTTAAATTCGCAAGAGATGCAGAGGAATACGTAGGTTCTGTCCATGCTTAAAAGTAATTAGTTTTCACATAATTGCTGTAAGCTTTCAGCAATCAGCTATCAGCCGCCAGTTATCAGCTACCAGCCTCCAGCTACCAGAAGGGCAAGGGAATGAATTCCCTTGTTACAATATCGGCCGTGCCTACGGCAATTTGTTAGCCCCAGGTGGCGACATTGTGAAATGCCGACTGCCTTCCCGCTTTACGGCTACGCAAGGTGCGGGATCCTTGTGCTGAGCGGAGCCGAAGTATCCGCTGCGCTTCGACTTGCTCCTTTTCTCCTTTGCTCTCCCGCTTTACGGCTGCGCTGCGTGCGGGATCTCCGCTACGCTGCGACTTGCTCCTTTGCTCCTTTGCTCCCTGGTCCCTTGCTCCCCCGCTTTACGGCTGCGCTGCGTGCGGGATCTCCGCTACGCTGCGACTTGCCTCCTATCCCCTCATTTTTACTAAATTGCGACCCGATTTTGCCAATTAGTACGAAAAAACTCAAATGCGGCCTTTTTCTCAAGTGACCCAGGCATTGCCACATTACCCGATCATCGAACTCATAGACCATGGGTTTGAGATCCCGCAATTGGGCAAAAACAGGCGGATTTGGGCCCTTTTGCCCCACAATTACTACGATTCTGACCAGAATTACCCTGTTTTGTACCTCCAGGACGCACAAAACCTGTTTGACGATGGGGCCCCTTTTGGGAGCTGGTCGATCGATAAGCACCTGATGGAACTGTCACGTTCAGGGGTAGGGGAGCTGATTGTCATCTGTATAGATCATGGAGGAAAGGAGCGGATCCAGGAATACAGCCCATATTTTCATCGAAAATTTGGGGATGGCCAGGGGAAGGATTATGCCAATTTTATCATCGAGACCCTCAAGCCTTATGTGGACACCCATTACAGGACCAAATCCCACCGGATCTATACCGGCATAGGAGGGAGCAGTATGGGGGCGCTCATCAGCGCGTATATCGGGATCGTTCATCCCAAGCACTTTTCGAAACTGATGATTTTCAGTCCTTCGTTCTGGTATTCGGATGAAATTTATTTTGACGCATTCAAGTACAACTATACCTTGCCGATGCGCATGTTTATCTATGCCGGGGAGAAGGAAACCCGGTTTATGAGCCAGCACATCAATCAATTTAAAGATGCGGTTTCGCACGGCTTTTTTTCAAGTAAACTCACTACATTTAACATTGTAATCGATCCCAATGGCCAGCACCAGGAAAAACACTGGGGAGATATCTTCCCGGCTGCTGTCAAATGGCTCTTCTTTTCGGATCAAGACCAGTAACTGATGAAATTACATGCCTGCGCCTCCACTGAGGAGCTATTGGAGAAAGTCGACGTGCTATGCGTGCCTGCTTCCAGGGAAAGGGCTGAAATGGTATATCAGGACCTCCTCACCCGGATCATTCACACTGACGCCTTACCTCCGCTCACGGAGTTCATGTCGATGAAAGCAAATCCGGCTTTTTTCTTCGGACAATGGAATGGCCATCGAGTCAAAGTGGTGTATTGGTGTGAAGCAGAAAAACTGACAGAAGCCAATGCCTATTCGCTGGCAAAGAAAATCGCCATCAAAGTCAGGTCTGAATGCCATGGCAAATCCGGCCTATGGCTCCCTCATCTCAATACATCGCCTTTAGTTCAATCCGCATTTGCAGGATGGACTGCAGGACACTATGATATCGGACTATACAAGCAAGCAGACCACAACCACCCTAAGTCTGCGGCGGCTGACCTGCATGCATTATTAGCCCCAGGTATAGACGAAGCAGCAGCAAGAGATGGTATGACATTGGGGTTGGTACAACAGGAAGTCATGAACCTGGTCAATACACCTGCAAGCCATAAGTCTCCGGCATATCTCGGCGCATGGGCAGCGAGAAGCGCTGCACAATATGGATACACAGCTACTGTGCTCGACAAGCAGGACCTGACTACACTTGGTATGCATGCATTGCTGGCAGTCAATCGCGGCAGTGAGCAACCCGCCGTATGTGTTGTGACCCATTACAAGCATCCTGAGGCCACCCAAAAAATTGCACTCATCGGCAAGGGGGTCATCTTTGATACAGGCGGGATTTCGATCAAGGATTCCAAGAACATGCACTACATGAAGAGTGACATGGCCGGCGCAGCCGCAGCCCTTGGTACGGTCGAAGCCTGCGCAAGATTAAAACTCAAAGTGGATGTGATGGCCATCACGCCTGTCACAGACAATAGTATAGATCGTCTGGCCATCAAGCCCGGTGATGTGATATCCTCCTACGCAGGCAAGACCATCGAGGTTCTGGATACTGATGCAGAGGGCAGACTGATCCTCGCTGATGCACTCGCCTACGCCGTAAAGGAATATAAGCCCGATGTCATGATCGACCTGGCCACATTGACCGGCAGTATCGTTGCCGCACTTGGTCCTCAGGCAGCAGGCCTCTTCAGTAAGAATGATCAGCTCGCCTCATCGCTCGAAGCAGCAGGGCAATCCACAGGTGAACGTGTCTGGCGCATGCCCATGTACGATGAGTACCACGATGACATGCAATCCGATATCGCAGACATCAAGAATCTCAGCGAGAAGCCTTACGCGGGTTCGATCACAGCCGCTAAATTCCTCGAGTACTTCACTTCAGAGCATCCTTCGTGGGCACACCTCGACATCGCCGGCATGGGCTTCCAACCCAATGGCTTCGGCAAGGGGTATTGTGCGACGGGATACGGCGTCCGGCTTCTCATCCAATGGATGAGAAGTGTGTAAGACGGTAAGACCGTGAGAAAGTAAGAAGAGCAGTGTGTGGGAGTCGGCATGAAAGACGGAAAGACAGTGAGGCAGTAAGAGGTGCAGAGTGTGTGTAGGCATGTCAGATTAAATCGTGACTACTTCATATAGATACAACTCCGTGTGCTCCGTGTACTCCGTGCGAAATACTACACGGTAAGATTCAACCCATAATTACTTTTAACACCCACACACAATTCACACACCTATTACTTTCTTACTTTCTTACTTTCTTACTTTCTTACTTTCTTACTTTCTTACTTTCTTACTTTCTTACTTTCTTACTGTCTTACCGTCTTACACATGAATAGATCCATCGCCCACATCGCCCTCGTCGTCCGCGACTACGACGAAGCCATCCGATACTATGTTGATATACTCAGATTCAGGCTGGTAGAAGATACCGTCATGAGTGAGACCAAGCGATGGGTGGTCGTGGCACCTTCTGATCAGGAAGGATGTAGCCTGCTTTTGGCTAAGGCATCAAATGACGAGCAACTCTCAAGAGTAGGAAATCAGACCGGTGGGAGAGTATTTCTTTTTTTACATACCGATGATTTTCACAGGGACTATGCGCATATGATCTCGCATGGTGTTGAATTTACCAGAGGTCCGGTGGATGAGCCTTATGGGACTGTGGGTGTCTTCAAGGATTTGTATGGCAATCTTTGGGACTTGATAGAGCCAAAGGATACAGCATTGTACGATACCCCTTATATCCCTTGAAGCATATCACGCGCACGATCTGGATCCTGTCAGTCGTCAGCCTGTTTCAGGATGTATGCAGTGAGATGTTGTATCCGGTACTACCGATCTATCTGACGAGTATTGGGTTTTCAGTGGCCTTGATCGGGGTGATGGAAGGATTTGCAGAGGCGACCATTGGATTCAGTAAGGGATATTTTGGCAAGCTGTCTGATGTGACAGGCAAGCGGTTGCCTTTCGTGCAATGGGGATATGCGTTGAGTACGGTGGCCAAGCCACTTATGGTGTTGATTGCAAATCCTGTGTGGGTTTTCTTTACACGGACATTAGACCGGCTTGGGAAAGGGGTGCGCACTGCGGCCAGGGATGCTATGCTGTCAGATGAAGCGACACCGGAGACGAAAGGAAAAGTATTTGGGTTTCACCGATCGATGGATACGCTCGGAGCTGTGATAGGTCCGGTGCTTGCATTGGTCTATCTCTATTTTTATCCTGAAGATTATAAGACTTTGTTTTTGCTTGCTTTTCTTCCTGGTGTATTGGCTGTGCTCATGACGTTTATTTTAAAGGATCGCAAGCGGGAGCCGAAGGAAGTTAAGAAGGGGTATTCTTTTTTCGCCTTCCTGGGGTATTGGAAGGAGAGCCCTGCGATGTACAGGAAGGTGATTATTGGGTTGCTTGTTTTTGCGTTGTTCAATAGTTCGGATTTGTTCCTGATCCTCAAGTTGAAGGAGTCTGGAATGAATGATACCTGGGTGATCGGGGCGTATATCCTGTACAATCTCGTATATGCGTTGTGTGCCTTTCCGCTTGGTATCCTGGCTGATAAGATTGGATTGAAGACTACGTTTATGATTGGCCTTGCAATTTTTGCTGTTGTGTATCTGGGGATGAGTCTTGAGGCAGGCGTGTATGTCTATATCGCATTATTGGCTTGCTATGGGATCTATGCAGCAGCGACAGAAGGGATAGCTAAGGCATGGATCAGTAATATCGCAGGTAAGGAAGATACAGCTACAGCTATCGGCCTTTATTCAGGGTTTCAGAGTATCTGTGCATTGCTGGCCAGTTCGCTGACGGGGTTGATGTGGTATACGTTTGGATCTGCGGTGGCGTTTACGGCTACGGCGGTGATGACGGCGGGGGTGATTGTTTATTTTCTTCTTTTACCCCGCAACCCTTTTACCCCCAACCCCCTAAAGGGGGCTTAATAATCCTGACAGGAATACCTATAAGAGACTCTTTTATAGTATTTATTAATTCTAAGAGATATACTGGGATTGGCAAATTTTTATTTTCCAAAGGAAATAAAATGGCCGCTGGATGGAGTTCTCTCCGCCAGCATAACAATTCCTATTGGGAATTTATATTTAGAATTCTCATTTGGAATTCATTTGTTGGCGGAGAGAACAATTCGACTACGCTCATCGCACCGCTCCATCCAACGGCCTGCGGCCAATAAGAATTAGGTATTCTTTATCAGAATTCCAAAGAAATTTACAATTAGGATTTCTGGTTGGTACACCCATATGATCATTCCGTTGAGGTTGGCACATAGTGGGGCGATTTTCCCATGCAGTTAAAAACTGCCACCAATACTCTTTACCTTAAAATGCCTTCTTTTGATCCGTAGCACGCGGTCGTAGAGAAAAGTTTTCGCGCAGAGCCGCAGAGCCGCAGTTTATTTTCTCGTTCTGCCCTTCCTCCTTTCTGCCCTTCTGCCCTTCTGCCGTTCTGCCGTTCCGCCCTTCCGCCTATTGCTTCACCAGTTTCTCCGTCCAGACGGTTCCATGCTCATTGATGAGTTTTACAAAATAGACGCCAGGTTGGAAACGACTGAGGTCGATCATTTCCTGCCATTGGCCATCAGTGAGTGCGATCTTCTTGTCGAGTAGTTGGATGCCGGATGGTGAGTGGATCGTCAATTGTACATGATGGCCGGTGATGCCTTGTCCCTTGAGGATACTGTATCCTGAAGTGGGATTAGGTTGAAGGTTGATCGCTATTACCTGCTGTTGTCCTTCAGTAGCGGTGGTGGTGGCTTCGAGCCAGATATTATCGAGGTACATGTTGTTGCCGTAGCCGGATTGATTCAGGAATTTGATGGTCACGTACTGCCCGATGTAAGCACTGAGGTCCAGGACGACTGGCCTCCATTCTTCACAGTTTTGGGGAGAGAAGCGATCGTATTCATACAAGTTGTTTGGGCCTTGTCCACTAGAGGTCGTACTAAGGTCTTCACCGCCGCTATTGAAGATGGTGATGAAGGATGTCTGGCAATTGTTGCTCAACAATACCTTGAGTGAATCGATAAAGGCATTGCCATCGAAGTATGGGGCATAGGCTACATTGAAATGTAATTTAGGATCTATGACATTGGTCAGGTCAAGGTTTTCAGGCAGGAGGATTTCGTCACGGCCATAGCTGCTGTAGTCGTAGTTGTTGACAAAGTAGGCGATGTCCCCTTCGGGATTGCACTCTTCGATATTGATCGGGGACCAGGTGATGTCATTGTCCGGATTGAGGACAGTGAAATGATCTGTGGTAGAAAAGTCAATCAACGGAGGTATCCCACTGATGACTGGTGCGAGAACCTCGACCATGTTGGTGATGGTCTTGGTGGAGGTGCCGTTTGGATTCTGTACAGTGAGTGTCACATCATACTGACCTGCTGTATTGTACACGACTCTCGGATTGCGCACATTGGAGGTGGAAGGTGTACCGCCGGGAAATTGCCATGACCATGTCGCGCCTTCATGGGAGAGCATAGAGAAATCATCGAAGCGGATGGTATCTCCAGGGCATGAGGTCTCACGCTTGTGAACCATTGGTTGTGCTACAGGGCGGGATGTTGCTGCCAGCGGAGCTTCCCAGATACCTTTGCCATAGGCGCCGAGACGGAGTTTGTTGTCACGATAGAATGGACGCAGGATGCACGTGGCGATTTGTTTTGGTAAGCCATCATTGTAGGGCATCCACTCGGTCATGTTGTCATCCCTGTACCATATCGCTCTGAAGGTGCCGAGATAGAGACCTCCGTCAGTGCCACCCTGATGCAGGATGTACGAGATGTGTTCACCATTGATTGCAGGTGTAGACAGGTTGACCCAGTTGTCACCACCATCATAAGACGTATATATTTTTTCTCCATCACCACCATCTGCAAATGCTAGCCATAGACGATTTTCATCCTCTGCACTGCAGGAGAGTAATACGCGACGAGCATAGCCCGGAGGAAAGGCAAGTTGATTCCATGTTTCACCTCCATCAATGCTTTTCCAGAGTAATCCCGGATCCCATGAATTTTCATCGCGTTGAAATAAATAGAACACTTGTGGATTGGCCCTGCTCACTTCAAAGCTCATCGCACGTGAATTGATATCTGTGCCAAACTCATGGAGCACTGTGAATGTAGTACCACCATCTGTGGTCTTCCAGAGTTTATTTTCGTTGGTCACATAGAAGGTATTCCAGGAGATCGGGTCCCATTCCATTTCACCGCTTTCTGCATCGTAGTAACTCTCGTTAGGATATTTTCCGATGGAAAAATATTTAGCATATCCGTTTTGTAATTCAGGAAGGACTACGCCGCCGATGTCTGAGTAATACGTGAGTCTGCCTTCGCCAGGATTGACATATCCTGTTGGTGCTTCACCACCACCGAGGCCAAGGTATTCGCCAGGCATCCAGTTTTCATGCCAGCCTGAATTGCCATTGTGATAGCGGCCTCCGACGAGGATGTCTTCATTCCATCCGGTGCCAAATCCCCAGTAGTCTGAGCTGGTGATGCCGCGATTGCGAGCATAGTGGGTGACAAAATGATCGTTGGAATATTCGACACCACCATCACTGGTCATCCAAACATCGCCATTGTTGATTTCGATCTCCTGGCAGTCAGGGTGTACATAGTTGAAATTGTTACCACAGTATCCTCCATCGCAGGAGAACGTATATCCGCCATCAATGGATACCCACAGATTGAGGAAACCAGCCATCACAAAATCAGCGTCTGAATCGGAGACATCAAAGCCTAGATTGTAGAAGCCCTGATGATAACCTCCGGTGCGTCCGATGGTAGCCATATTGGGGTGATTGACTTCATCCCATGGGCCACCTGCTGGAGGATTGGGTTGATACCACGTCTCACCTGCATCATCGGATCTCCAGATGCCGATAAAGCCACTGTCATCTGTTTTTGCTTCACCAATCAGTACAGCGTATACTCTGTTGGGATCAGCCTTTGTCACTGCAAGACGCGCACCACCATCATTGCGGCCCTCGAGGTCGGAGAAAAACCATCCGTTGTCTTTGAGCTCCCAGGTGAGGCCGGCATCCACTGATTTATAAAAGCGGCAGATACCGGCGACAGGATCATTGCGCACGAGGAAGGCTACTGAAGGGTCATTAGATTTCCATTCGATATCATAGCATGCTTCGTTGAGCAGCCTGTTCCATGTGGTGCCTCCGTCTTCGCTGCGGTACAGGCCATGTTGGGTGGCCACCAGTACGATCTGGTCATTGCCTGGATTGATCTGGATATCATTGGGCCACATGTCGGTATCACTCAGGACCAGCTCCCATGTGATCCCACCATCTGTGCTGCGACGGATGTTGTTGTTTTCACCGACGAATACGATATCCGGATTGGTGGGGTGTACTTCGAGAGCAGCAGGTGCGCCGATTTCGTAGGTTCTGGACATACAGGTCCAATTGAGGCCACGGTCTGTGCTCTTAAATATTTCGCCCCCTTCTGTCCCGCAATACACGATATCCGGATGGGAGAGGGATTGGTCGATGCAGTAGATATTGGCCTGTTCGGACTTAGCGAGTGGTGATGGGCCGGTGTTGACATTGAAGGTCTCGAAGGGACCGAGGTTGGTCCATGCTCCATCGCGGGTGCCTGCATTGGATTTTAGTTTATCAACTCTTTGGTGAAAAGCTTCCTGAGTCGCTGCATCAGGTCTTTCTTCAAAACCTAGCGTGTTGATAAATGGCTCTGCAGCCCTGCGCCATTTCTTGTAGTACTGGGTATAGGTGGTTTTGGCTTCCGGGTTGCTCTGGCGCCACAGGCGGTATTCGTCATCGATCTGCCAGACATTGGGGTGGTCACCATACATCTTTATGGCCCAGCCAGGAAGCGTTTCTCCGGCTGCTGGGGCTACTTTTTGGAGGGGTTGGGCTGAAAGTTGCAAGTGGAGCAACAGCATGAGGACGAAAGCGAGGTATTTCATAAATATGGTATTTGAAAAGCTAAATGTATCAGAATACAGACAACCTGCAAAGGGGGGAAGTCACAAAAGGGCACTTATCTTGCGCTTTGATTTGTAGTATTATATGGACAAGGGGAGGAAAATAGCCATTATCGGGCCCGGACATCCGCTCAGGGGTGGGCTGACGACCTTCAACCAGCGGTTGGCGAGGGAGTTTATAGCCCAGGGGGATACCTGCGTCATTTATTCTTTTTCGCTCCAGTATCCGGGCTTCCTGTTTCCCGGGACGTCCCAGTATACTGATGAACCTGCGCCTGAAGGCCTGACTATCCATACGATCATCAATTCGGTCAATCCGCTCAACTGGCTGAAAGTGGGTAAGCGGATAGCCATGGACAGGCCTGACATCATCCTGGTGCGATATTGGATCCCGTTTATGGGGCCTGCGCTGGGGACGATATTACGGCTTGTCAGGGCCAACAAGCATACACGGATCATCGGCCTCGCAGACAATATCATACCACATGAGAAGCGGCCTGGAGACAGCATGTTTACAAAGTATTTTATCGGAAGTTGCCATGCCTTTATCACGATGTCAGAAAAGGTGATGGCGGACCTGCGATCACTTGAAAAAGTAAAGCCTGCCAGGCTGGTGGCTCATCCCTTGTATGACAATTTTGGTGAAGCCGTTCCTAAAGATGTTGCGCGTCAACGGTTAGGCCTGGAGCTGGGAGACAAGATCATTCTCTTCTTTGGGTTTATCCGGAAATATAAAGGGCTCGACATCCTGCTGGAGGCAATGGCTGATCCGCGTATCAGGCAGACGGGGATTAAGTTGCTGGTGGCGGGTGAATTTTATGAAGATGAAAAGGAATACCAGGAGCAGATCGAAAGGTTGGGGATACGGGACCTGCTCATCCTTCGTACCCAGTTTATATCGGACAGGGAAGTGGTCCATTACTTTTGTGCGGCTGATGTGGTGGTCCAGCCATATCGGAATGCCACACAGAGTGGGGTGACCCCTTTGGCCTATCATTTTGAAAAGCCAATGGTTGTCACTAATGTAGGCGGGCTGCCATCGATGGTGCCCGACCGCAGGTGCGGACTGGTGGCGGAGGTTGATCCAAAGGCTATCGCTACGGCCATCCTGGAGTTTTATCAATTAGGTGAAGCATTTTTTATTCCTCATCTTCGTTCCGAAAAGCTGAAGCTTTCCTGGTCGCAGTTGACTGACACTATAAAATCCTTAGCATCCACTACCTAGCAGCCTGTAATTAAACCATGACCGGTCCAGGTTGTTAGACCAGTAATCCACCGGAAGACCACATACAAGATGATCTATCGAAGTAAAGCTCCATTACGAATAGGCCTCGCCGGCGGAGGCACGGATGTCAGTCCATATTGTGATCTATACAATGGCGCGATCCTAAATGCAACACTCTCGCTCTATGCCTATGCCACTATCGAAGTGCTCGATGAGCCGCTGATCGAATTGCATGCATGGGACCAGGGCGAGCGATTGGTATTTGATCGTGCGGACCGGCTGCCGATCGATGGCAAGCTCGATTTACTCAAAGGCGTTTACAACCGCATCCAACAGGATTATGGAGTTCCGGTCAAGGGCCTCAGATTGTCTACCTATGTTGATGCAACTGCAGGTTCGGGCTTGGGTACATCATCAACATTGGTTGTGGCTATCGTGGGAGCTTTTGCAGAGATGTTGAAGTTGCCACTAGGTGAATATGACATGGCACACTATGCCTATGAGATCGAGCGTAAAGATCTGAATCTTGCGGGAGGACGGCAGGACCAGTATGCGGCTACATTTGGCGGGGTCAACTTTATGGAGTTTTATCCAAATGATAAAGTGATCGTCAATCCGCTGCGGATCAAGAGAGAATATCTGTTTGAACTCGAGCACAATCTCTTACTCTATTTCACGGCCACCAATCGTGAGTCTGCAAAGATCATCGAGAAGCAGGCCGGTAATGTGGTCAACAAAGATCAGGGTGCGATTGAAGCCATGCATCAGTTGAAAGTGCAGGCCCAGATGATGAAAGAAGCGCTGCTCATGGGTAAGCTGAATGAGATCGGGGAGATCCTTGATTTTGGTTTCCAGCAGAAGCGGCTGATGGCGGAGGGGATTTCCAATCCACGGATAGAAGAGATCTATGATGCGGCTAAGAAGGCGGGTGCGACTGGTGGAAAGATATCCGGTGCAGGTGGAGGAGGATTTATGATCTTCTATTGCCCGGGCACTTCAAAATATAATGTGATGAAATCGCTGGAGCAGTTTGGCGGCGCGGAGAAGAAATATGAGTTTGTTAAGTTAGGATTGAGCACCTGGACCGTCTGACCCCCCGGCCCCCTGAAAGGGGGCGCGAATGGGCAGAGAGCAGAGGGCATAGAGCAGAGGGCATAGCGCAGCAAAGGGCAAAGAGCAGAGGGCAAGAAGCATATCGAAGCGCAGCGGAGATCCCGCACGCTGCGAAGCCGTAAAGCGGGAGAGCAGCAAAGGGCAAAGAGTAAGGAAGATCAATGCCCCATTGGGGCGAAATGTCTGTAGCATGAAGAATGAATATCAATGCCCCGTAGGGGCTAAAGGTCGGTAGCAAAGTATTTGTAAATCATTTCTCGCCCTGTAGGGGCGACACTAAGACTGTCGGGGGGAGAAGGGCATTAAAAAGAGAAGAAAAAAAAAAAAAAAAAGAATAAAAAAGGGGGATTTTTTTTTAATTAAATTTATTTGGGCCCCCTTTGGGGGGGGAAAAGGGGAAAGGGGGTAAATGAAAAAAATAAATAAAAACACCATGGAAGAAAAAATAAAATCAATCATATCTAAATCTATTGAGGTCAAGCAGGGAATCTTGCAGGACCCGGTGTTGTTAAAGACTATAGAGGCGGTCGTTACGGAAATTATGCTGGCTTTTAAGGCGGGCAACAGAATATATTTCTGTGGCAATGGAGGGAGTGCGGCAGATGCTCAGCATCTGGCGGCAGAATTTTCAGGCCGCTTTTACAGGGATAGGGTGGCATTGCCGGCGGAAGCATTGCATTGCAATACCTCGTACCTGACGGCGGTGGCCAATGATTATGGGTATGAGCATGTATATGCGAGGCTCATTGAAGGTATAGGGCAGCCTGGGGATATTTTGCTGGGTTTGTCGACTTCTGGCAATTCGATCAATATCATCGAAGCATTTAAGAAAGCAAAACGTAAAGGCATGGTCACGGTGGCATTTACCGGTGCAGGTGGAGGTAAAATGAAGGAGGACACTGACTTCCTGATCAACGTACCTTCTACCGATACACCAAGGATACAGGAAAGCCACATCATGGCAGGCCATATCATATGTGAACTCGTCGAGGACCAATACTTTGATTAGAGAAGCGATCATATTAGCCGGCGGGCTCGGGACGCGATTGAAGGAAGCTGTGCCGGAATTACCAAAGTGCATGGCTCCTGTTGCGGGGCATCCATTCTTATATTATGTGATCAGATACCTTCAATCACAGGGGGTCGGAAGATTTATCTTTTCGCTCGGGTATCGTCATGAGATCATCGAAAATTATCTGCGAAATCATTTTCCGGAACTCGACTACACCTACGTAGTAGAGACTCAGCCATTGAAAACCGGAGGTGCGATAAAATATGCCTTGTCGCTGGCGAGGGAAGATCATGTCCTGGTGATGAATGGGGACACCTTATTCAAAGCCAGGTTAGATGAATTAGAAGCAATACATCTTCGCGATCATGCTGAATGCACACTGGCGTTGAAGCCCATGCAACAGTTTGACAGATATGGTGCAGTGACCACCTCTGCTGATGGCAGGATCATGGCATTTGAAGAAAAGAAATACCTCGACCATGGAAATATCAATGGAGGTGTGTATCTATTGAATCGAAAGCAATTTGAAGCCCATCCCTGGCCTGAGGTATTTTCATTTGAGTCAGACTATCTGCAAAAGTATTGTAGTGAGAAAAAGTTCTATGGTGTAGTGCAGGATCACTATTTCATAGATATCGGTATTCCTGAAGATTTTGCGAGAGCGCAGCATGAATTGAAGCACTATCCATTTCCGCCAGATGTACTTGATGGCACATGGACACTCTTCCTGGATCGTGATGGGGTGATCAATATCAACAAGGATGACAGCTATATCTTCAACCGTGAAGAGTTTGTTTTTTCGGAGGGGGCGCTGGAAGCGATATCGAGACTCAGCGATTTTTTTAAACGGATTATCGTAATCACCAATCAGCGTGGGGTAGGGAAGGGGTTGATGACCGAGGCAGACCTGCATGATATCCATGGCTACATGGTAGAAAAAATTGAGCGGACCTGCGGACGCATCGATGATATCTTTTATTGCATTTCGACGGATGATGCACATCCGGACCGCAAGCCCAGTCCTGGCATGGCCTTCAGGGCAAGGGAAAAATTTCCGGAAATTGATTTTTCCAAATCGATCATGGTAGGGGACAAATCCGGGGATATGCAATGGGGCAGGAATATCGGCGCCATGACCGTATGGATCACTTCAAGGCGATATAGGGATAATGTCAATCCGCTTGAGATCGACCTGACTTGTAATTCTCTTTTCGAATTTGCTCATCATTTTCAATTCTCCTCATAGTGACTGATCATACAATAATCTGGCTGGGCGGACTGTACTGCGTTGGTTTTGCCGTGTTCCACAGCCAGTTCTGGCGGATTTTCGACTGGAAAAATGAACTGGCTAAATTGTCCATACCCAACAAGGCGATCATGCAGATTACCAATCTCCGGTTGATTTACTTTTTCCTTTTTGCCGGGGCCATCTGCTTTATTTTTCCGGATGAGCTTAGCACAACTTCACTCGGGCATTTTTTCCTCATCGGGATGTCTCTGTTCTGGCTTGGCCGCACGGTTGAGCAGTTTATCTTTCTCAAGATCGATCATCCGATGGCGCATTTGCTGACGTATCTGTTTATCATCGGTGCCATCATGTTTGCGATACCCGTTCTGATGTAGGTTACCCCCCAACCCCCTGAAAGGGGGACCAGTTACGATCAACTTGCTCTCCGTCCCCTGAAAGCAAGCGTTAATATTAAATTGGAATTGGCGTGCATCTTAATTTCCGGAGGAAATAAAAACGCCGCTGGATGGAGTTCTCTCCGCCAGCAGTGTGATTCCAATTTAAGATTCAATCGGGTACTCGTTCTGTGAATTCATTAATAGAAATATTCTTTTTTTTTCGCACGTCGCAGCGAAGCGGAGATCCCGCCATTGCTTTAGCGATGTATGCGGGAGAGTACGCGGAGGTTTCGCACGGAGAGCACTGAGGTTTAGCACGTCGGAGCGCAGCGAAGATTCCGCCCCGTTAGGGTAGCGGGAGAGCACACGGAGGTTTCGCACGGAGTACACGGAAGCCCTATACTCCTTGCCCTCTGCTCACTCTACAGTGACCTCATGGCCGGCGAGTTCTACGCCCTTGCTGTTGAGGAGCTTGATAGTGTACTTGCCGGGTTTGTTGGCTCCATGCCAACTGATCACACGTGATCCTTTGGCCGTATTGACTGCAGTGGTGTATGGATCTTTCCAGACTTGCTTGCCATCCGCATCGAGGAGCTGGACAAATATCTTCTCGGATTTAGGGCTATTGATGCGCACCCAGTAGTAGAGCTTCTGACCGGTCTTGAAGGTCGTGGTCATTTTGCCTGGTGCATCTAATGTGCCAGAAGCCATCGTGCGGAATTCGCTGTCCTCGGTCATGCTGACTTCATTCAATGCAGCGCTGGCGATCCTGAAATTTTTGCGGTCTACTTCTACACCCTGGCTGTTGTAGATTTCTACGCGGTAGTTGCCAGGTGTCTTGATGACAGTGTTTGTGCCGATCCATTTGGTCTTGTCGGCTCCGGCTTCGACTTCTATATAGACGGGTTCACCCAGGATTTTGCCATCTGCACCCAGCCATTTAACCTGGATGAATTCTTTGGATTGAGGAGTGCTCAGGTGGAGAGACAGATATACTCTTGCGGATTGGAGTACAGAATCCTCAACGGCTTTGTCCGGGCCATTGTCCTGGTTGCCGGTCGTGAACATATTGATGACAGAGATGAATTGAGCGGCCATCTGGGTTTTATCGATTTTGTCATTGCGCACCAGTGACTTGAGGGTGATGAGCGACTTGACCAATTCAGCTTGTGGTAGTTTGCCTGACATGATGGAATCCATCCTTCCAATTTGCTGGTCTACCTGAAGGATGATATTGGCAATGGAGTCTTTCTGCTGTGTTGTTTTCTTTGTTTCCACCAGCAGGTTGTCGCTGACGACCTGGAGTTCATTTGCTTTCGTACTTGACTGAAAGGCCATGAAGCCGGCCAGTGCTGCCAGTCCTACCGCAACAGTTAGCAATACGCCCCTGGTCCGCGCCAGTTTTTTCTGCTGGGCCATCCGGTTCTCCTGCTGCAGCCTGTCTTTTTCTTCAGTAGCCTGACGGATCACTTCTTCCTCGCACTTGTCAAGAAATTTTTCCATTTCGGGAGACAATCCAAGCTGTGGCCTGAATTCATCAAACGCCGCTAATTGTTTTTGATTGAGGAAGGCACCTGTCTTTTGGTATTCTTCATAGGCATTGATCAACCGCTTGCGAACATTCTGGAGTTGCTTTTGTGACTGGGATCTGCGGCCGTCAATGACCAATGCAATGCTATCATGAGCCAGTTCAAAATTTTCATCACTTCGACGTAGTATTCGGTCCCCTTGAAGGGTGTTCAATATCTCCGTGAGCATTGGGGCAGGTATATCCTTGAGCGTGACAGCCGCATCTTCTGCCAGGATAATGTCATTACCTGATTGCTTGTATGCAACCGGGCGCTTGGTGCCTTCTTCGCTGACGAATACATCCAGCACATTCTGGATCACATTCGGCTTGACGGTCTTGTATTTTTGTACTAGTTGGACGCGAAGTTCTCTCGTTTGGTCTTCGAGGAAGCGTTCGAGTACATTATCTATTTTGCCTATACCCGATATGTCGCTCCTGGTGATATCAAGTTTTGGATAGCCCTCTGGTTCTGCTGACCCATACTGCTTGCGATACTTATCCCGATAGAGCATATCGAGGTATACCTGGAGATAGGGTAGTGTGATACCAGATCTAGGATCACTGATGTTTTGCACCATCAGGTCGAGCAATTCTTCTTTGGGTTGAGCAAGGTGGATGTTGAATTTTTCAAATGAGGAACTGATCACACTCTTCACTTTGTTGGGTCCCATAGGCTCTACCCTGAAGCGGTGATCGAAGAGTTCAGGGATGAGGGTTTCAAAAGCATAGAGCTGTCCGATATATTCTTCGCGCATGATCAGGATGATCTTGCAGGGAAGCTGGGCGTCGAGTAATTCACGGATGGAAGCCATAAACTGCTTCTGCTCCTCTTCCTTGCCCAGGATAAATAATTCTTCAAACTGGTCGAAGAGAAGATAAACAGGACGCAACGTCTTGCGTAGTAACATGGAGACATTATCGGCCAGGTTATCCTTTGCGAGGTTGCCCAGGGCATGGCGCATCACTGTGGCTGTAGAGGTATTGATGTTGTTGTTCCTGCGGATAAACACAGGATACCAATCCGGCCCATCAAAGCGGGAGGCCAATCCACATTGGATCACTGAAGTCTTACCAGTACCTGACAGGCCATATACAAGCAGCATCGGTGTCTTGAAGATGACTGTATACAGTGTATCTATTTCCTGGTCACGCCCGAAAAAGGCATCCTTGTCCTTCAGGGTAAAGGCATCGAGAAACTTAAACGGACTTTTCATAGGTTTTGCAGTGGTTGTTGAAATACGGAATTGGAGAAGGCATCAAACTGATCACGCAGGATCTTGAAATGTTTTTGTTGCTGGATGAGCAGTGGGGCATCGAGAGGCTTGTAGACATGCTTGTAGACATAGGTCCCTGAGGCCTTGTCAAACCGGTCAAAGAAAAACAGCTTGGCGATGCTGGCCTTGTCATCAAATGCATTTTCGTCAATGATAAACGGGCTCAGGTTGAGGGTCAGCTTTGGTTCATTTTTCTTGATGATCAGCACCGAATTGCTGTCGAGTGCTTCTTCTTCGATTTCTATATTGACTGCCAGTCCGACAAACCGTTGTTCGAGTTTGACCACATTGTGCTTGTATCTCGTCTTGATAAACCGCTTGTACTTGAGCACGTCAATGTCTTTGACAGAGGCCATGATATAATTGGCGATAAAACCAAGGTGACTGAACATTTCAGCGAGTTTCTGTTCGCTGTTGATGCACATAGATTTTGCTTCTTCAGCAGGGACGGTCTTCTCTTCGATTTTGTTGTGCACAAATTCGAGATAGGATATGGCATCATATAAGGCCCCTTTCGTATTGTAGGTATCCGTGAGGGCAGAGAGTTCTTCGACAAAATATTTCTTTCCCTGGGCCTCCATGATCTGTCTGGCCGTGGTGATGAGGTCGAGGAACTTCTGGCTACTGGTGCCACTCATCGAAGAATTGAAAAACTCCTTGAGTTTGGCTTTGACAGGATCAGCAATCGTCAGTTTTTCAACACCTGACGCCACCTCCCAGAGATCGGCGAGGATCGTAAAGCCCAGCAATTCCATCATCGTATTGTAGATGACGATGATTTGCTGCAGGCGCGCTTCGCCAAGTTGGTTATAGAAAGTTTGACCTCCTGATCCCGGATCTTCATCTACCAGGAGTTTTCTGAATTGCTCACTTACAGGATGGGGTAGCGCGCGGAGGATAGCTTCACGTTTGTCGAGGATGTTTTTGGTAGCCCCCAGGGATTCATCATCCACCATCTTCTTGATCTCCTCTCGATAGGGGGCTAGTGACTCCATCATGGTATCGATGAGGAGTTCATTGGGGACAAAGTTTTCTGCAGCGATGGTGGGGGTATTGGCATTCAGTTTCCACTCCAGACTGATTTCTTTTTCCGGGAGGAAGTAAAGTCCCCAAAGGGAGTCTTCTGCCTGGGCACCGGGTTCGGCCAGGATGTTTGAAGCATCTGTCTGGACATCCGGATACCTCGCCATGAGTTCACCCTTAGCCAATTCATAAGCCTCCTTGATGGAGCATTGGTCATTGAGGGCCTGGAAAAACCTTGAAGAGAATTCATTTGCTTTCTTGTCTTCGATAGGTGCGCTTGTGGCGATGACTATAGGTATGCCTTTTTGCAGCAGGCTGTAGACCTGGCCTTTGGTGGAGCAGCCATTGAGGAAGACCAGTTGCAGGTTAGGGCACTGGCCCAGCAGGTACGCTATCCCTTCGGCATTGGCTGCCTGGCCTTCGAGCAGGAGTTTGTCCCTGCCGGCATGACCGCTGTAGAGGAAGATCCTGAGCTGGTCTTTAGACTGGGCGATCGTATTGGTCACACTGGTGATGGAGGCATACGAGTCGCGGATCAGGATATAGTGTTGTTTGAGCTGTCGCGGCGATAGTATCCTGTTGAGGTTGTTGTCCTCCTCCTGCAAGGTAGGCAGGGGATTCTCGCGATCATTGGCAAAAGCCAGGCATATAACATCCATGGGTGGTACGCTGTATAAGGGAATGAGGAGCAATCAAATATGCAATACACAATGATACAAAAATTGTGGGTTAAATGGAAGGTAGGGAAGAACTCATGAAAATGCTATCTTTTGGCTCGTATTTTGACTCTACTGGATTCAAAGACAACATCCCTTCTTCAAAAACAACGACAATGAAAAACCTATATGTCCTGCTCGTGGGCATCAATGATTATCCTGCACCGCATCCCAAATTGAAGGGTTGCATCAAGGATATCGATCAGATCGAGGCGTATCTCAACGAGTTTTGTGCGACGGACTATAATCTAAAGATCAGGCGGCTGGAGGATGCTACAGCGACGTATGCCAATGTCAAGGCAGGCTTTCGTGAGCATCTTGGTGCAGCCGGGCCAGATGATATCGCCTGGTTCCATTACAGCGGGCATGGCTCCGAGGAAAAGACTGCTCCAGAGTTTCTGGCCCTTGAGCCCAATGGCAAGGATCAGACCCTGATCTGCATCGACAGTGGTAACAATGGAGTACCTCACCTTGCAGACAAGGAACTGGCTGTACTCTTAAATGAAGTGGCTACCAAAAACAAGACCAGTCCGCCACACATCCTGGTGTCACTGGATTGCTGCCATAGTGGGTCGGGCACAAGAGATGCTGGAGAAGATATCAAGTGGTCAGTAAGATCAACAGCATCGAGTGGTGCGTCCAGGACACTTGACTCCTATGTGGATGGATATTACTCCAGGCTAAGAAGTCTTGAAGTACCTAACTCAAGGCACGTGGTCCTCTCTGCCTGTAAGAGCACCCAATTGGCCGGAGACATGCCACAGGGCGGAGCCTTTACCTCCGGACTGATCAAGGCGCTCAAAGCAGCTAAGGGCAACCTGAGTTATACAGACCTCTTTCTCAAGGCAAGATCTGCAGTGTCGACGATGCGTGATAATCAGACGCCTCAGTTTGATACAGTACAAAACTTTGATCCATATACCCGTTTTCTCGAAGGTTCGCCGACAGGAGAGCGTGATCTCTATGAAGTGATCAAGCAAGATGGCAACTGGTATGTCAAATGTGGTGCAATACATGGATTGCCAACCAAGCCATCAGCACCTATCGAATTTGATATCTATTCTGCTCCCCCTGAGAAAATACTCAAGGGCTCTGCCAAAATCAAGTCTGTCGGCGCGCAGTTGAGCCGTGTCGAAGTGGAAGGCGATATCGGTGGAGTAGCCAATTTTTTTAAATCACTGACCGGCGAGGAAGTTGCTTATCGGGCTGCGTTACGTCATCTGCCTACACCCCCTGAGCTGGCGATCCTGACTGGTGATGCACAGTTGATCCAATCCATTCAAGGCAATGAGAAAATTAAGCCGCGCAATATCGCCTGGGCTCAAGCCGGTGAAAAGGCATCTATCGAAGTCAAGCTGGATCCTGCAGGGATCACGGTCACCGACCTCGATAAAAACAGGAAAGCCTTTGTCACTGATGGCAGCACCCCTGATCACATCACTACTGTCATGGATTCGCTGGACAAAATCGTGGATTGGCGCCGCTTCATTGAATTACAAAACAAGAACCAGGCTTCGAGGGTAAAGGAGATGGTACAGTATGAGTTGCACGAGATCAATGAAGAGGGTGGTATCAAGAAGCATACTGCACCTTCTGTAAGAATATTTGCGACCAGTGAAAGCATGTCCAACCGCATACCTGCATTCAGGCCGGTGGTGCAAGTGAGCAATATACAGCAGCCCTTATATTTCTATCTCTTCTTTGTGGCGTTTGATTATTCGATTTCATGCCCTGGAGGGGAAATCATATATAGGCCATCAGAGCATGAAGACAAAGCCAATGTGGAGATCCCATTGTGGAAGAAGACACTCGGGTGGGGACCTGCCAAAGACAATGCAGAAGACACCTGTCACTTTAAACTCCTGGTGACTACAGAGCAACTCGATTATCAGCAATTTCTGCAGAGCGGATTAGGTACACACAGAGGGGATATCCTTGGAGAGCCTACTCCGGAGAAAGTATTTGATGACTGGGCCGCATGGGATATCGCAGTGACGATGGTGCGACAGGACAATGCCTTGTCGGCGACGAGTGATGTGAGTCTCGCGGATGGCAATGTCACCATCAAGGCAAATCCCGGTATCACAGCCTCTGTGAGCATAGGCCAGGCTGCATCCAATTCTCGCGGTGCGGGGCCTGAGCAGGCTTTCGCGAGATTACAACAAGGAGAAAGGGTGCAGATCATGGACTTCAGTCCGAGCAGAAGCCTGCAGACCCAGAATGTAATTGAGATCAATGATATCCGGCTGGAGAGTGAAAACGCATTGGAGAAACAACCACTTGAAATCACTTTACGCCAAGTGGGGCGGCCAATGAACTAATATTGCCAGTGGCCTTTGACGGACATCATTTTCGTATTATAGGCGATGCGGTTGCAGATGAACAGGGCACGCACATCAAGGTGCGTGAGATACCTGACAGCAGCACACTGAACCCAGATGGAGCAGGGGAGCGCGGTATCTTCAAGTCACTCAAGATGACACTCTGTAAGGTGGCGCTTGAGCAACAGGATGTCAACCAGCTACGGTATGTGCAGAAGATGGATGACGGATCCATCACCTTGCAACGTGAAAGCATCGGGATCAAAATCGGTAAGGCCAAGAAAGTATTGCTGGTGCTGCATGGTATGGCAGGGGATGGATTAGAAATGTATAAGGCTATACATGACAACCTGCCGGATGCAAGTCTGCAGGGCTATGACCTGGTGCTCATCTACGATTATGAGAGCCTCAATACGCCACTGGATGAGACGGCCAGGATGCTGGGTGCTACGTTGAGTGATTATGGATTTGGAAAAGATGAAAAGCGTGTCACCATCATCAGTCATTCACTGGGTGGGCTGATCGCGCGTTGGGTCATCGAGCAGGAAGGAGGCAATGCTTATGTCGATCATTGTATCCTCGTCGGTACGCCGAACAATGGTTCGATGTATGGTAAGATCGATGGGTATGTCCGATGGGCACAAACTGCACTTGACCTGGCGATCAATTTCATCCCTAACATCGTTCCGTTTTCAGGCATCCTGCTCAAGTTTTTAAAGACCGCTTCTGAACTTGGCGGGTCGATAGCGCAGATAGATCCTGATTCAGATTTTATCAACAAGCTCAATAGCAGTAAAGATCCGGGGACAAAATATACAGTGATCTCAGGTGATGCTGCCGGCATGGATGATTCTGGTGGAGCTTATGATGGTTTCTTTGAAAAAGCAAAGTCGCAGCTTGGCAACTGGATGAACAGCAATGAACCCAATGATTTATTTGCCCCGGTGAGAAGCCTGCAATGTAAAGAGTTGTGGGAAGGGCGCAATGCCGAAAACAAGATCCTTGATCCGGTCACCAATCATCACTTTGGATACTTCGTCACCCAGGGTGGGACGCGAGATGGAAATACGGTGTGGAAGGTGTTAGCAGAGCGGATTTAAAAAGTACCATAAAGAAGAAGAGACGCGATTTATCGCGTCTCTTCTTCTTTATGGTATAATAGTGTTACTCACCACCGCCAGAGGCCTTGCCCTCGCGCCGTCACCCCATGCCGGTGGCATAGGCCACGATGATACCCAGGAGGATATACTTGACGATCGTGTATACAGAATCGGTAAGTGCCTGGTTTAAAGTCATATTGGTGCTGAGGGAGAACCACATCAGGTTCATTGCAAGTCCTCCCAGGATACCAACCCAGAGACCGAAGTTCAATCCGGAGTTGACTTTGCTTCCGCCGCCACTCCACTTGCTGTAGATAGCTGTAAAAGCCAGGGCAAAGATGACATAGCTGATGATCATCCACATCATGTCTGGATCGGGCCTCATGTTTGGCATATCCATGCTGTCTTTCATGATCTGGGTATACCATACCATATCTGCGAGTAAAAGGAATACAGCACCTGCAATCGTGCCAATAGCTAATTTTTGGACATTCATTTTGTTTAATTATTTAAGGAGTGATTGAATACGCGCTGAGGCCTCACTGACGCGCCGGATGTGCATGGGACTGCATTCGGGAAACAAAACTAAACCTGGGCGGTCAGGTGGAATAGAGACAACTAAATATAGATATTTTATTTAAATCTCCAAATCCTTTGGGAACTTTGAGCGGTTGGTCTGAAGGGCTCAATATTTTGAGCCCCTTCATGACCAACCGTAATTTCAAAGGTTATTCAATACCTTTGGTCACAGCGCCCACACTCAACTGCATGGCTGAAAAGGAAGTAAGGAAATTGGCTGCCGTCATGTTTACGGATATCGAGGGGTATACGGCATTTGTCCAGAAGGATGAAGCCGCCGCCCTCAAGAAAGTGGCCATCCACCGCCAGTTCCTGGAGCAATACACTGCAGAATACAACGGCAAGGTTATCGCCTTCTATGGGGATGGAAGCCTGAGTATCTATGAAAGTGCCCTCGATGCCGTCCATTGCGGGATAGCCATGCAAAAGGCTTACCAGGCAGGACATCAGATTCCTGTGCGGATAGGCATCCATGTGGGTGATATCGTATTTAAGGATGAAACTGTATTTGGGGATGGCGTCAATGTGGCCTCCCGGATCCAGGCGTCAGGGATACCCGGATCGGTATATATCTCCGAGCGGGTGCAGTCCGAACTGGCCAATCACCCGGAGATCAGGACAAAGTCCATCGGCAAGAAAAAGCTGAAGAATGTCACTGCCCCGGTGGAAGTATTTGCAGTGACCAATGAGGGGCTCAATGTACCCTCGGGCATGACCAGGATGCCTGATCTGAAAAAGTATTACCGGTATATCCCTTTTCTATTGATTGGGGCGGTAGCTACATGGTTCTTTACTCTTAGAGATAAGGCTGATCTCTTTAACAAGGGATTTACAAAGGAGTCTTTATCTGTTCCTGTATTCAGCAACAATACAGGTGACCCTGCTTTTGATCATATCGCCCAGATGGGGGCCCACTGGATCACCAAGGAACTCAGCAGTACTCCTGAAGCAAATGTGGTATCCTATGAGTCCGCCAGTGAGATCATGCAGATGTCAGGGTTGAGTCTTGAAACCAAAAGAGGGCGTGCACAATATGCCTCGCTGACGGGTGCTGTCAATGTTGTGAGGGCTTCATATACCCGTATAGGTCGCAAGCTCGATTCGCTGGTCATCACCGCTACGATCTCAAACCTCGAATCTGGTCTGATAGTACAAGCATTGAAGGATGCCAAATGCAGTTCGGAAAATCCAATGGACTGTATACAGGAGATGGCCAACAACATCAAAGGGTACTGGGTCAGTCGTAATGACAAGTTTCTCACACCACCAAATTATGAAGCCTACAAGGCCTACATGGCTGCAAGGGCGGCATGGCGCAGTGAGGATACGGATTATGTCAAGGCGCAACTCGACAGGGCGATTCAACTGGATCGGGGTTTTATCGATCCGTACTTCCTGATGCTTGATTTTTTCTACAATGAAAAAATGAATCAGGCAGCCTATGATACTGTCCAGGTGATCCGCAAGCGTTTTACAGAACTCAATGAGCGGGAAAAGTACATGCTCAATTACCATGCGGCAGACGTCAACGGCAAGAACGATGAAGCCTTTACCTATTTCCTCAATGAGTATGCGTTTGATCCGTTAGATATGTTTACCAACAATTCAGCGATGGTCATGGCGCTGATGTATAAGCACAATCCAAGGCAGGCTTTAAAATTTTTCAGGGATATTCCGTTTGACAGCATACAGATTGAGGGTTGTTCGTATTGCGCTGACCGGATAGAACTGGCCATGTGGGCCGCGCTCGATGCAGATAGTATGGCCCTGGCTGATATCCTTGCGCCAAAGATTGCCAATTCCCTGATCACCCGCAAGAGCTATGGCACCCTGATCATGTATTATGTCAGGAAAAACGATACGGCAAAGATTGATCAGCTCATCATTGATTCCCGCAGGCATCCGCGGTATGCTGAGAAATGGGAATACCTCAACTATCTGGCCGGAAGATTATATCTCTTGCGTGGTGACACCACAAACGCTTCCCGATATGCTCAGATGTCCATTGCCGCACACCTATCCCTTCCCGGCGAGGCCCGCATGCTGGGTAAGAGTTATTACCTCAACAACCAGTTTGACAAGGCATTGGCGACCTATCAACTCGCCCGTAAAAAAGCACCTGATGATCTACGCATCCTCGTCGAGATGGGGATGGTGTATGCAAAGTTGGGTAATAAGGCGGAGATGCAAAAAATCATAGATCAATTGGAAGCACATCGTCCGCCATTTGACTACGGGATGACAGTACAACGAAGGCCGACTATATGCGATAGCAGGTGAAAAGGATAAGGCAGTCAGCCTCATCGAAGCGTCGATCAATAAAGGACAAAAGTTTGATCTGTGGATCACCTTTGATCATGATCCTGACCTGATGTCTTTACGGGATTATCCGGCGTACAGGAAGCTGATGCAACGATTCAATTGATCTCCTGAGGCTTGTAAATCGGATGGATCAAAAAGTAGAGACGCGATTAATCGCGTCTCTACTTTTTGATCCATCCGATTGGCTGAGTCTGTTCGCACACCCACACAATCCACACTCTTCTTACTTTCTCACTGTCTCACTTTCTTACACCTAAATAAAGCAAGTTTAGTATTATCTTTAAATAGGTTAAACGTAAAAACACACAATCATGACAACGTATAAAAATTGCCAGAGTTGCGGTATGCCCCTGAAAAAGGATCCCGGACATGGAGGCACTGAAGCGAATGGGAACAAAAGTCTGAAATATTTCAGTTATTGCTACGTCGGCGGACAATTCCAGAAGCCGGAAATTGATACTGCAGAAAAAATGCAGGTGTTTTGCAAGGGCAAACTCATGGAGATGGGATTTCCCGGATTCCTTGCCGGGATGTTTACCAAAGGCATTCCAAACCTTGAAAGGTGGAAGAAGGGAAGTTGGTAAAATGAAAAATGAAGAATGAAGAATGAAAAGTGAAGAGTGAATTCTTGTGATCCAAAAGTAGAGACGCGATAAAATTGCAGTATCGATATGTTGATCAAAAGTAGAGACCCGATAATGGCAGTATCGATATGTTGATCAAAAAAAGTAGAGACGCGATAATGCACAGTATCGATATTTGATCAAAGCAGAGACGCGATTAATCGCGTCTCTACTTTTGATCCATCCGATTTACTCACTGTCTTACAAACAAAAAAGCCGGAATTGCTTCCGGCTTTTTTGGTATTGGGGTATTATGCAATTTTTATAATCTGATCTTCAGAAAGGGGCAGTGTAGTTCTCGCCGGTCTCGAGTGTGACGGTGAGATAATACATCCCTTGTTGGATAGCGCTTATGTCCAGCGTCTCAGCCAGATCAGCTGTCGTAAATACTCTGCCTGTTGCATCGATCACAGATACCTTCCCACGAGCTGAAGGATCGAACCCCTGGAAGTGAATTTCATCAACGGCAGGATTGGGGTAAAACTCAAGTTTGTGGGTCATGCCAGGATTGAGTACGGAGCTGATGATGATATTCTCCCAGGCAAATTTTAATGCAAGTGCGTCTTCTCCGGCGCCAGGCTTGAGGAAGTTCTTGTCTTCAGGCTCCAATGTGAGGGTTTCACTAAGGATCGTATTGTCAAGCGGCTTGAATTGGAGGATAAACAATGGGGTGCCTTCCGGAATAGCTACGCCGGTTTCCAGATAATCCTCTGGAGCGATCCAGTTGATCTGGAGCATGCCTGGTGTAATTGTCACATTGTTTTCAAAAGTGAAGCCGGGCAATGAAGGAGCAAGGACATTGAGGAAATCAATATTGTCATCATCATTCCTGATCTGGACGGAGTACCCTGATATCCTTTCATTCTTTTCCAGGTAGAACGGAACCATGTACTCTTCCTTTTGATTGAGGATTTCATCATTGATGGTCAGCGAAATCACTTCAGGCGGAGGTGCATTGCCGAGATCGAGGCTATTGTCAATGTCTCCCATCTTGACACCAACAAATTTGTAGGCTCTTAACGGGTCAGATATATCTATTGAGGACGACTGGGTAATCCTTTCAAAGAATTTCCAGTTATGCTCAAACGTTGGGACAAAAGTGCCATTGAGAATCTTATCGAGCAGCACTACATCCAGGGTGGTCAGTATGCCATTCTGGCTGAGGTCTGCTATCATCTGGTAAGGAGTGAGGGTGCGGATATTCAGCACATGTTCCATGAGGAGTATTTTGTCCAGCAGATCTACTCCTTCTTCAATCGGGCTGTCCTTGACAGGTGTGACGACGATGCCATCCGGATTTTCAAATGAATGGCATCCGGTTTCATCCGTGGTAATTCCAGGGATCAATTCAACGCCCGGAATCGGGTCACCATTTTCACGGCTGATGCAGACCAGGCTTATATATGGATTGGTATGAGCAGTGATCAACTGTACATAGCTCCACGAATCTGAGGTGTTGAAATCATGAACTTCCCATGTACGCATTATCTCGACAGTGGAATCATTGAGGATTGTGACCAGGTCAATATAGGAGGTATTGATGGCATTGCATTCTGAGAACAAAGTTGGTCTGACATCTTCGGCAGCGACATCGGGATTCATGGCCAGGTCATCAGGATGTACGCATAGTGAATTGACTGTGATATCTGCAGGCCATTCTACGCCATCAGTATCCGTATGCCCGCTGGCACAATCGCCTACTGGCGTATTCCACGGAAGTGTATCACATATCTCAAGTCCAAAAGGTAGCAGATCGATGCGTTGTTCGTATGTCCAGGTCTGTCCAGTATTCCAATAGATGATATTCCAGGTCCGGATGATCCATTTTTCACTAAATGAAAAGTAAACCTGATCGAAATATGACACACCTGTGAGATAGCAAGGCCCATCTATAAGTTGAGGACTTGCATCTTCAGGAGCGGCCAGGCCTTCTGTAACCAGAAACTCCGGAGTAAAGACATAGTTGAGGTTGTAATACTCGCAGGTCATATTGATTTCGATGTCACAGGGCCATTCTACATTGTCCTGATCAGTATGTCCGGATGCACAATCGCCCAACGGTGTACTGTTGCACTCAGTGTCGCAGATTGTAAAGTTGGGATCACATCCTCCTACAGTGGTTACGATCAGGGTTCCCCAGCATGAATTTCCTGTATTCAGGTCTGTAATAAAACATAGAAGAACCTTGTTGGTATCATCAATCGTGACGATTGGCTCAGGTCTTGGGATATTGTTTTCACGCACTTCCACCTCATATTGTGACGGACAGCCATAAGGACCGCCTTCCAGCAACATATCCGGTGTGATCGTCACCTGGTCCCCAAATGCCACGGACACTACAACCTGGTCATTGCAGGCAAGCGATTGAGTGGGGTTGGGATACGGATTCCACATGACATTGGTCAAACAGTAAGCGCTATTGCCTGATGCATCTGTGACCGTCAATGTAACGGTTGTCGGATTGGAGCTTCCACAATTAATTACTTGTGGGGCGATAGAAAACGTGACAGGGCCACAATTGTCATAAGAGCCAAAATTGATCTCTTCAGGCGTCAGTAGGTGCTCTCCGAATTCGTTTAATTCAACGGTAGGTGATGCAGCACATATCACCACCGGATTGACATTATCTTCCACAATGACATTTGCAGTGCACGTAAAGATCAGTACGTTATTGTCAAAAATATCGAGGGTGATCATATTGCTTCCAAGATCCTGGCACGTGAGGGATGACTGACTGAGTGTTGTCGTATAGCCAGACAGGTCTCCTGCTGTCAACAGATCTTCAGGAAACAGGGTGTAAGCCCCGTTGACATCAAGCGATACATTGAGCACGTTAGTGCATTCAAATTGCGACTGGCTGTTGACGTTGGGTATGTACATCGTCAGCAGGAATGCAATGGTTTTTAAGATGGTAATTGTTTTTTTCATTTTTGAATTTGGTTTAGGAATAAGGGATTATTGGGATGGTCTCTGAAAGCCGTATTCTGCGCGCACCGAACCGGGTTTCGAGAGTGTGGTTCAATTTTTATTTGATGATATATGCTGCTCCCAGCGAGAGGCTGAGGATATGGTGATGAAAAGATATCAGGTCATCATACAAGCCATGTGTATACTTGAGATTTTCGTAACCTAGCCTGGCCTGGATGGTCCAATGCGGACTGATATGGTACCGGGCACCAAGAACAGCTCCAAATTTGAATGGGGATTGGAGGGTGTATGGATTCTCTTTAGATGAATATTTTAAGGGTCCACCTGGTGCAAATGTAGTTCCCTGAGATTTGTACAGGAGGTTGTATCCCGCTTTGACCCATACATCCGTTTCAAAACGATAGCTCCGATATACAGGAATGCCAAGTATAGCTTCTGCATCAAGTCTTGTGTGGCGGGTATATCGGGTTGCATTCGTGATTGTCTGACGGTTGACATGTACATCCCCATAAAGATTTTCCACATTACCATCTTCACCGATGATGATAGCGGTGATGCCTTGTGTTGTATAATCTTCACTTGAGGTTTCCTGATAGCCCATCGATGTGCTCATCTGGCTGTATTGCAATCCTCCGCCAAACTCAATTCCTTTTGGTAGTCTGATGTTTGCCTGAATGGAGGTCGACAGGTTTTCAAGGCTTTTGATACTTCCTTCCCATTCATCAATGACAGTTTGAAGCTCGTCATCGGAAGTAGCCATATCCAGCGTGCTCCAACCATAACCTTGCATGAGAAGTATATTGACGCTGGGTTTGTTTTTTACTTTGATGGTGGAGGGATGCTCTGGTGAGTAGTCGCCAGGTGTATAAGGAAGCGTTGTGATGGGCAGCGCATTGATCTCCTCTGTAGTGTATAGTCCGTTTCTGACTGCATCATGTGTTGCTTCGGGTTGCATGGAGATATCAGCAGCATTGTTTGCATAGTTATTATCATCTATTGGATCATGGCCTGTCACAAGAAGTGAGGGGTTATGGCTGGCAACTGATTTGGATTGAGTATTTCCAGATGAATGGTTGGGTTTAGCTGAAGGATTTGATGAATTTGAAGAAAGGGGGGGTTTTCGGCCTTTGTAGATTTTGCTTTGCGATCAGTTGGATGACCTGATGGGGTGGAATTGTTTTGTTTATTCGATTTCGAATCAGCGATTGATAAAGGTTGACTTGTGCTGTTTTGATTTGAAGCTATGGTGTTGTTGATCGTATTGTTGGCGGTGGCTTCAGCGACAACAGCGATGGTTGATGGTGAAACACGTGTATTATTATTTTGAGCGTTATTTTCTGCGCCTGATAGTGCATAGCGCGTGATACCGCTACCCATCAACAGGATGCCTGCAAACAAAAGAAAGAAAGCTCCGCGCCTCTTTCGCTTTTGGGGGATGGCATGGGCTGTATTGGCCCATAGCTTATCCTTGTCCACGTGGACAGTGTACTCTTTTAGATTTTTCCTGATGTGATCGTATTGGTTCATACGATTGATTTTTTATTGTTGACCAGATAATATTCCTGTACCATTTTTCGTGCTCTCGTGAGTTTTGTTCGTGAGAGGGATTCCTGTATGCCGAGCATATCGCTGATTTCTCTGTGACTATATCCTTCGACAATATGTAAGTTGAAGATGATCCTGTAGTGATGGGGCAGCTTGTCCATCAGTGCGAGGATGTCTTCGGATTTTAGTTTTTCAAATACGTCCGGCATTTCCACCAGTTGATCAAATACGCTTTCCTCTTCTGAAAAGCTGAGCCGTTTTGCTTTTCGCAGTTCCTTGAGGCAACAGTTGACTGCTATTTTACAAATCCAGGCAGGCAATGATCCCTTTTCATCAAATGAACTGATCGACCTGAAGACCTGTATGTATGTTTCCTGGAGGGCATCTTCAGCTTTCTGATAATCCCTCAGGTAGCGTACGCAGATACCCATCAATTGATCTGCATAGGTATCCACCAGGTAGCGATATGCCCCTTCATCACCTTTTTTACAACCTTGTATGATTTCGTTTTGTGTCAAGGTGCAGGCCGTCTTTAAAAGTCGCGGTATACTTGAAAATCTCCTATGACTGGTCGATATCCTGCAGTGAGGGGATTAAAAGTCTTGATCCAGAAGGTGCCTTCAAATGACCGCGGATCCATTGTCCCTGACTGCCCTGGAAAATGTGTGATTGTAAATGAAGTAAATCCACAACCTGTTGATGCAGTTGGACAATAGAGGAATATCCCTTGCTGCCGAGATGCTTGTCTTCAAAAAGGATATTCAGCATATTGTCCTGATAACCTCCTTCTGCCATGCCTTCAACAAATACATCAAAGTCCAGGTCCGGTTCGTTGCCATCATCAGCGATCAGTAACCGATCACCAGGCAAGAGACTTGTCAGCAGGTTCCAGTACATTTTCTTTTCTCCGGATACCGTGAGGGACAAGTATTCTTCACGGGCTTGTGTGCACGCAAAGGAAGAATAGATATTGATGGTATCTGCAGCTTTCCAGTTGATCACAGGCCCTGATTGCCCATCGGCCATATTGAGGCTTGAAATGCTGATGCCGGAGTTTTTGCATATTGGAATGTGAAAGCGGATATCGGGATCGGCTGAGAAGATGACGCTCTTGTTTGTGCCTTCCAGTATAGCGAGTTGATTGCTCACGTCATTATTGTCGCAGTCACGTGTGGTACCCAGGATGAGGGCGTTTTCAATTTCATCAGCGATGACCTGAATCGGAAATTCCTGTTCCGCATCAGATGTAGTAGAGATAGTTGCCTGTTGCTCATCACCGCAAGGAAAACTGATGTGAGCTGTGCATTCGGTTTCTGAGGGCAATTGGAGTGCCCATGCGCCATTGTTGGTCGTATAGATCAATCGCTGCTGCCCTGCATAAGTGATCCTGATGGGGTAGTGGGGTGTTGGTGATCCGTTGATCGTCAATGTGCCTGTGACCCTGGTCATGGGTTTGGCAGAGGCAGACGCATAATATGATGACCCGTTAAGAGGGATGATCGTTTGATCGGTTGATGTTCCAGTAGACGCCCAGATTCCTTTTTCACTATTGAAGCTCCAGGATTGGTCCGCTGTGGATGCTGGAATAGAAATATGGGAAGCATCAGTTGTCTTGAGTGGGCTGCCATCTCCTGCTATGAAGGCTATATAATAACATGCTTCGAATGCCAGACTGACTTCTTTGTTTGTTTTCGATATGCCGGTATAGGAAGGAATGTTTGATGCATCATCAGTTGTTGGGTTGAGCGAAGCAAGCACCGCTTCATAAGGCCCCTGATAGATAGAGCCGTCAGGATAAGTCAGACTATTAGCCGGGATCATAAGCGTTGCATCCGGAGCCAGGCTAAAAGTCTCATCTGATGATGTGTGGCCGGGGTATCGTGAGACTGCCGGTATGGCGTGATGGGTATAATTGACATCATTTTGTACAAGCGACTGGGTCTTAAAGAACCGGAGATTACTGGAAGTTGTCAGCCGGATGATTTCATAATCGCGGTCTATGCCTGTGCCTTTGATTTGTGCATATGGGATAACATCAAAAGAGGAGGATTGACCCCCAAACGATTGCACAG
This sequence comes from Candidatus Opimibacter iunctus, assembly GCA_016716665.1. Taxonomy (GTDB): domain Bacteria; phylum Bacteroidota; class Bacteroidia; order Chitinophagales; family Saprospiraceae; genus Opimibacter; species Opimibacter iunctus. The sequence goes on from JADJVH010000002.1 coordinate 465,078, forward strand.
GATGATCAGCCGCAATGGTTGAAGGGGGCACCACCGACACCAGTCTTGTCGTGATCAGGACCGTCGGAGGATCAGGGTTTTCGATGATGGTGATGACTACATCGCTGTCTTCGTGGCAGGATAGCATCATCATGAGGGCAATAAGACAGATGGGGTAACGCTTCATTTTTCGCTTGTTTCAATGGTATAATCCCTCCCGGGGGTAAAACGCTACAAAATCCTGAAAAAAGGGGGGATTATTTTTTATTAATGCGCATTGATAACGGATGTAGCGACCTTTCGTATGGCTGTTACCTGCTGGCCTTTCAGGACTCAGTATCTATTGCCAGCCGGAAAGTCATATCTGCCAGTGGGAAATTGAAGCTGACAGCCTGGCAATGGATTCCTATTTTGGGAAGGATTCAGTCCTTATGAAGTATCTTATTCCCATAGCTTTTATTGCCTTCCTCCCATTTTGGGGATATGGTCAGGCTCTTGATCCTATGCTGGACTCGCTGAAGGGCCTATTGAATCAAAAGGTGCCTGCATCAATTGCAGCTGAACATTATCGCCAGATCATGTGGCGTATATTCACCACAGAGGAGGCCAGTTATGAAGATTATCCGGAGCGGTTGGATAGCCTATATCAATGCTGCCTAAAGGATAAGACCGATGATCCGGAGCATGAACAGCTTATCAAAGCGGAAGTTGCATTATTCAAAGGTGGCGCTTTGCTCCTGGAGGAGCCCGATTCGGCTCAGGTTTTTATTGAAAAAGCAATACCCCTTTTCGGGTCCATTGGAGATTCTGCCGATATGGCTATGAGTTATGAGCTTTTGGCTCATGTCGCATCGGCACAAGGAGACAGCCTTGCATTTGCATCCTATTATTCCAGCGCAAATAGGTTAGCCGATCACATCACAGAGCCAAATAAACTGGGTTTGTTTCATAACAATATTGGCATCGCGTGCTATGATTTTGGGCGGTATGCAGAGGCAGCTTCTCATTATTTTGCCGAACTTGCTATCGTTGAAAAGTATCAAACGCCTCTTTTACTAGAGTACCTGCGAGATATCTATCACAATATAGCTGGGGTCTATAGACGGTTGGGTGATTACAACAATTCGGAGTTATATATTCTGAAAGCTATTGAAACAGCAATAGCAAGCGATCAGGATCCAAGCGATCATTACAGTATGTTAGGATGGGTGTATGCTGAAAGCGGTAGACATCAGCTCGCCTTGCAAGCGTTTCAATGTGTGGATGATAACCGTGCAAATACAGGTAGGATAGCGGAGAAATATTTTGGCCAGGCAACTTGCTATCGAAATCTTGGCGATGTGGAAACGGCACTTCCCTTAGCCCGCATAGCAGTTCAACTCCTTCCTATCTCCTTGCATAAGCAGTGGGGCGCATCAGCTATGCAAGAGTTGGCAGCCTGTGAGTTTGCCTCAGGGTTGACAGAAAAGGCTTTGGGACATGCTTTGATGGCGTTTGATGCGTATTCGAATTCAAATAACAATTGGGGCAAAAGTCGATCAGCAGAATTGTTGTCGAATATTTATGCACAACGAGGGGATTATGAAAAGGCATTGCAGTATAGCCATGACCGCTACCGGTTTCAGTTTCAGGTAGAGCGTCAGTTGAGTAATCGCCAGCTTGCCTTTGGAGAGTTCACCCGTGACAATGCTGCTAAGATTGCACAACGCGAAGCTGAAGTGCAGGCGGAGCTCAACCGGCAACGCTATATCCGGTATGCGCTTTTTGCAGGTCTGGGCATCCTGGCTATACTTGCCTACCTCTTGTTCAATAGGTATCGATACAAAAAACGGACCACTGAGCAACTAGAGCACAAGAACCAGGAAGTCGAAGCAGCACGGCAGCGTGCGGAAGCTTCTGAAGCATTCAAGTCACGTTTCCTGGCCAATATGAGCCATGAGATCCGTACGCCCTTGCATGGCATCTCAGGATTTACAGAGTTATTGCTCGATACTTCATTGTCAGATAAACAAAATCGCTGGCTTTCCTCCATTCAATATTCCACTGACCGGCTCAGTGATGTGGTCAATGACATCCTCGACATCAGCAAACTAGAAGCAGGAGAAGTGAAGCTACGCCAGATTCCATTTTCACCTTCGAGGTTGCTTACTGATGTGCAGGATGCCTTGCGCCTGAAAGCAGTGAAAAACGGAACACAGATCAAAGTCAGCATTGCAGAAGATGTTCCGATAGCTTTGCTTGGAGATCCCACCCGCCTCTACCAGATCCTGATGAACCTCGCCGGCAATGCCGTCAAGTTTACCGAAAACGGCACCATCACCCCTTAGTGTTAAAAGCACAGATCAGAATTCACTCTCACACACCTCACCCGCACCTCTTACTGTCTTACCGTCTCACCCTCTTACACCACCCGCACCTCTTACTGTCTCACTGTCTCACTCTCTTACACTTTCCGTCACAGACACCGGCATAGGCATTCCCCCGGAACGATTGTACCACTGCCCGCTTTGGTGGTACAGGGCTGGGGCTCACCATAGCGCGTGAACTCGTGAGATTGCATGGCAGCGATATCCATGTCGAGAGTGAAGTGGGCAAGGGATCATCATTTTATTTTACAGTCACCTTGCCTGAAGCGGATCCTGAAGCATTGAGTACAGGGCACCAGGCTGGTGATACACTTTATTTTACTGAACCATTACGTATCCTGTTGGCAGATGACAATGCACTCAACCGGGAGATTGCAGTTGAGGCGATCAGACGGCATTTTGAAAATGCAGAGGTGATCGAAGCTGTGAATGGCAAAGAGGTGGTCGATCTCGCAGGACAAAACGACTTTAATGTAGTGCTCATGGACATGCAGATGCCGGTGATGACCGGAGCTGAAGCGACGATACACATCCGAACGCGATTTACAGAAGGTAAGCGACTCATGCCAATCATCGCCCTCACGGCATCAGCTACACCTGAGGAAATAGAAACTGCAATTCAATCCGGAATGAACCGTCATCTTGGCAAGCCATTCAAATCACGCGAACTAGCACAGGTGATCGCAGAAACATTGGGATTGACTTCCACTAAGAAGCATACGACAGAAGACAAAACAAATACAGATACGATAATGCCATCTCCAGACCAGCAGCCCTATGACCTGGCATTCCTTTTCGAATTTACAGAGGGGGACAAGGCCCAGATGATCCGATTTATCCAGAAATTCCTGGACAACTATCCAAAGGAGACAGCAACTATTGAACAAGCACTCCGGGATGAAAACCGTGAAGCCCTATACCTGGCAGCGCATAGTTTCAGGCCGCAGTTGGAGTTTGTAGGGTTGCAAAGGGCAGCGTCCATATTGTTGAGTATCGAACGTGGAGCCAGGGAAGGCATACCTTTTGAGCAATTAGGCTCTTCATTTGAGGAGGTCAGAACGACACTTGAGAAATTGCTCAAGGCAGGTGATTGGATTTGATCGAAGATTCTATAATATAGGACGCGATGTGATGCGATTATTGACCCGATTTTCAAATGTAGAGACGCGATCTTTCGCGTCTCTACATTTGAAAATGATATTTGACACCTAACGGCTAATGTCTTAAGCAACAATTAGACTTTATTTCAACGGGTTATCATATTAATTAGCATATTGCATATCAGATGAAGTTGTCAGTACTTATCCTTTTATTTATTGGTTGCCCTGTATTCCTGACGGGACAATCAGCGGATCCGGTGCTTGACTCTGAAAGCCAGGATTGATGTAAAGGCTGCTCCGGAGACTCTGGCACGCCAATACCTGGATATACTATGGTATGTCTTCAAGACTGAGGAATCAGGCTATGAGGATTTTCCTTCGCGATTGGATAGCCTTTTCAATTGCTGCCTGTCGGGAAAGACTGGCAAGCCTGATTTTGAAAAACGTATCATGGCCGAAAACACTTTTTTCAAAGGTGTATCAGCAGTTTGGGAGGAACCGGATACTGCGCAAAATTATCTTATGAAGGCCATTCCCCTGTTTTCAGGGATAGGGGATTCTTCCATGGTAACGCTTTGTTTTCTTGAGTTGACTATTGTAGCATCTGGCCAGGGGACAGCCTTGCCTTTGCGGGGTATTATAACAACGCCAATGCGCTGTTCCGCTATATAACGGATCCATATATACAAGCCATGTTTCATTGCAACATTGGTATAGGCTGTTATGATTTCGGACTATACGCTGATGCTGCATCACATTATTTTGATGCACTTGGTTTGATTGAGAAGTACAGGACCCCGGAACTCTTGAACGGGCAAAGGGATGTCTATCATAACATTGCCGGAATCTACAGCAGGCTGGGTGATTCGGAGAATGCTATCTTATATGTCGAAAAGGCGATTCAATCTTCACGTGAGACTCACCAGGATCCGGGCGATCACTACAGCATGCTAGGCTGGATATATCTCGAGCGAAAGGATTATCAGGATGCAGTGGAAGCATTCAAGGCGACAAAATCAAATGCCGATGACTTCAACAGGATTGCTGAAAAAACCTATGGATTGGCAACATGCTATCGCAATCTTGGTGATCTGGAGTCTGCATTGCCCCTGGCTCAAAAGGCTGTGGAATTGCTTCCTATCGCGATCAATGTGCACTATGGATCAGCCGCCATGCACGAACTGGCTGCTTGTGAGTTTGCCGCAGGGATGACTGACCAGGCACTCGAACATGCATTGCTGGCTTACGCTTCCTTTTCAAAGGGAAAAAATAACCGTGGCGCGAGTGAAGTGGCCGACCTACTGTCGAATATCTATAAATCAGAGGGTGATTTCAAAAAAGCCCTCGAGTATAGTGAGGAGCGTTATCGCTATCAGTTTCAGGTCGAACGACAGCAAAGCAATCGTCAACTTGCATTTGGAGAGTTTACCAGGGACAATGCGGCTCAGACAGCAAAGCGTGAGGCTGAAGTGAAAGCTGAACTCAACCGCCAGCGTTATATCCGGTATGCACTATTCGCTGGATTAGGCATCCTTGCTATACTGGCCTACTTATTATATACCAGGTATCGATTCAAGCAGCGCACTACTGAGCAACTTGAAATCAAGAACAAAGAAGTTGAAGCAGCTCGCCATAGGGCCGAAGCATCAGAAGCATTCAAATCGCGCTTCCTGGCCAATATGAGCCATGAGATCCGTACGCCCTTGCATGGCATCTCAGGATTTACAGAGTTATTGCTCGATACTTCATTGTCAGATAAACAAAATCGCTGGCTTTCCTCCATTCAATATTCCACTGACCGGCTCAGTGATGTGGTCAATGACATCCTCGACATCAGCAAACTAGAAGCAGGAGAAGTGAAGCTACGCCAGATTCCATTTTCACCTTCGAGGTTGCTTACTGATGTGCAGGATGCCTTGCGCCTGAAAGCAGTGAAAAACGGAACACAGATCAAAGTCAGCATTGCAGAAGATGTTCCGATAGCTTTGCTTGGAGATCCCACCCGCCTCTACCAGATCCTGATGAACCTCGCCGGCAATGCCGTCAAGTTTACCGAAAACGGCACCATCACCCTTAGTGTTAAAAGCACAGATCAGAATTCACTCTCACACACCTCACCCGCACCTCTTACTGTCTTACCGTCTCACCCTCTTACACCACCCGCACCTCTTACTGTCTCACTGTCTCACTCTCTTACACTTTCCGTCACAGACACCGGCATAGGCATTCCCCCGGAACGATTGTCTGCGATCTTTGAGAGTTTCCAACAGGCCGGCGAAGATACCACTGCCCGCTTTGGTGGTACAGGGCTGGGGCTCACCATAGCGCGTGAACTCGTGAGATTGCATGGCAGCGATATCCATGTCGAGAGTGAAGTGGGCAAGGGATCATCATTTTATTTTACAGTCACCTTGCCTGAAGCGGATCCTGAAGCATTGAGTACAGGGCACCAGGCTGGTGATACACTTTATTTTACTGAACCATTACGTATCCTGTTGGCAGATGACAATGCACTCAACCGGGAGATTGCAGTTGAGGCGATCAGACGGCATTTTGAAAATGCAGAGGTGATCGAAGCTGTGAATGGCAAAGAGGTGGTCGATCTCGCAAGACAAAACGACTTTAATGTAGTGCTCATGGACATGCAGATGCCGGTGATGACCGGAGCTGAAGCGACGATACACATCCGAACGCGATTTACAGAAGGTAAGCGACTCATGCCAATCATCGCCCTCACGGCATCAGCTACACCTGAGGAAATAGAAACTGCAATTCAATCAGGCATGAACCGTCACCTTGGGAAACCTTTTAAGTCACGTGAACTAGCTCATGTAATAGCAGAGACCCTGGGATTGAGTTCCGTCAAGAAGTTCACTATAGAAAACAAAACAATGACCGACACGACTATGCCATCTCCAGACCAGCAGCCCTATGACCTGGCATTCCTTTTCGAATTTACAGAGGGGGACAAGGCGCAGATGATCCATTTTATCCAGAAATTTCTTGACAACTATCCAAAGGAGATAGGAACTATTGAACAAGCACTCCGGGATGAAAACCGTGACGCCTTATATCTGGCAGCGCATAGTTTCAGGCCACAACTTGAGTTTGTCGGAATGAATCAGGCCGCGACAATCATGCTCAGTATAGAAAAAGGGGCCAGGGATGGTAGTTCCATCGCAGACCTTGGCGATCAGTTTAGCATAGTCACAACGGCCTTAAGGCAGTTGCCCGCGGCTACCGAGTGGGTATAATTCGATCTGCACACTCCATTTGTTTTCCTATTGGAAACCCAAAACCACCATTGGGAAATCCAGAATGTATCATGTCCCCTTTGACGCGCACCTTAGCGATTGAAACAAAGGAGTTTCAAGTACCATGTTTGCGCTATAGAAAATATAAAAGATGAGTTTGTTTGTGTAACACTACACGATCCGGATCCCGGGAGGGGTATGAAAGTGTAAGAGACTTCAGCCTTACTTCCCGGGGTTCCTTTTATTGAGGCTGTGCAGGAGTTAAGTGATAAAAATGATATATTGTCGCAAATAAAACGGGAGTGCATGAAACAAACATCAACTGGCAATAGGGAAAGAAATCTGGAAAATAACATAGTCTTCTTCTTTATTGGATTGCTTATCGTTACTTTTTTAGGTTTTTATCCAACCTACTTTACACATTTCCCAACCTTTGATGGCTTCTCATTTTCATTTCATTTTCATGCATTCGTGGCCACGCTTTGGATTGTCATGCTGATTACCCAGGCATTTCTTATACGAATGAAAAATTATGAGTGGCATAGATGGATTGGCAAGGCATCCTATTTCGTAATTCCATTCCTGCTCTTCTCATTCTTTTTAATGGCAAAAGCCGCTTACTTTAAAAATATTAACATAAAACACGTTAGCGAAACAGAAGCTTTAGCTTATTTAAGTAGAAGTGGGCTTCGTGACATTTTGTATCTGGCTATTTTGTATGGCCTGGCTATCTTCTACAAGCGAAGGATTTCATGGCATTTGCGATTTTTTACCTGTACCGGCCTCATGGTCTTAGGTCCTGGACTTGGTCGATTTGCTTTCACAAATTTTAGACCAGAAGTTGCTGGCGCTACCCTCGGAATATGTATGTTACTCGTCCCAATCATTTGGCTCATCGTTGACATCATAAAGAAGAGGTCTCCTATACCCCTTCTTGTTTTTATTGCGATCACGATTAGTGCTATCTATATGGATGGCGCTGGGCATGCTGCCTGGTGGCAAGCTTTTGCCAAGTGGTTTGCCGGTACTTTTTTTTAAATAGCTTTTAAACTGATCAAATACAATAATAGGTTTTGTTTCCAGGTTTAAGCATTTCATATGTAGAGACGCGAGATTCGGAAACAACAATATGCATTTCATAGGTAGAGAGGGGAGATATGGAATCTCCAATATGGATTTCAAAGGTAGCGACGAGAGATATGCAATCTGCAATATGGATTTCATAGGCAGAGACGCGAAATATGGATTTACAATATCGAATTCAAAGGTAGAGACGCGATTAATCGCGTCTCTACCTTTGAATTCGATCTGAGGTCTCATGCTTCGACCTCCAGTCCCTTAACCAACCTGGTCTTTTGTCTAGCGTCTTTCGTCTAACGTCTAAACAGGATTTACCTCTATATCTGAATACCTCCCGTTGGTCTACTTTTCAGGCCAGTTTGTTGATTTTACCTATTTTGACATTTCAAATCACGACCACAATGAAAAATTGTTTTTTGCTCTTTTGTTTGTCTTTACTGATCAGCCAGTTTGCTGATGCTCAAGTCAGTGCCCGGATGTTCCGGACCCCGGATGTATCACAGACCCAGATCGTATTCTCCTATGGAGGGGATATCTGGATCGTCAATAAGGAAGGCGGTACAGCCTCCAAGTTGAGTTCACCATCAGGTGCGGAAGGATTTTCGCGCTTCTCCCCGGATGGCACCCAGGTTGCTTTTTCGGGCAACTATGACGGCAACTATGATGTGTATGTCATTCCCACTGTCGGTGGTTTACCAACAAGGATCACCTACCACGGAATGGGCGACCGCCTGGTAGACTGGTATCCATCAGGAGACAAATTGCTCTACACTTCTTCGAGAGAAAGTGGTAAGCAACGTTTCTCTCAATTTTATAAAGTCGATGCTAAAGGCGGCCTGTCCGAAAAACTTCCGATCGCATACGGTGAGTATGGATCGTTTTCTCCGGATGGCAAGCAGATTGCTTTCAATGAGCGCTCTGTACTGAATGACACCTGGAAGCGCTATCGCGGAGGAAGCAATGGCAGTATCTGGATCTTTGATCTGGAGACGCTCGCCTCTACCAATATCACCAATACAGATGCTGGCTGTGAACTGCCCATGTGGTATGGTGATCGTATCTATTATTTGTCCGACAGAGGTACTGAGCAAAGGGACAATCTGTGGATGTATGATATCAAGACTAAGTCTACCACGCAGATCACTAACTATGCGGACTTTGATATCCACTTCCCTTCACTCGGCCCATCAGAGATCGTGTATGAAGCCAACGGGGATTTGTACCTGCTAGATCTCAAGACCAATAAATCAAGAGTGGTCAAGATCAATGTGATCACCGATCTCCTTGCCGTCAAGCCCAGAAAGGAAAGTGTGTCTGGTTATCTCACCAATGGAGGTATGTCTCCTGACGGTAACAGGGTCGTGGTTGAAGCGAGAGGTGATGTCTTTTCAGTGCCGGCGGAGGAAGGGTACATTCAAAATCTTACGAGGACCTCAGGCGTTGCTGAACGCGCTCCGGCCTGGTCTCCTGATGGTAAACTGGTAGCGTATTGGAGTGACAAATCAGGGGAGTACGAACTTACTGTCCGTGACCTGACACAGGGTGCTGCTGAGACAAAACTTACCTCAATGGGGCCCGGCTTCAGGTACAATATATTCTGGTCACCGGATAGTAAGAAGCTGGTGTGGGTGGATCAGACGATGACGATCAACATGTATAGCATGGAGACTAAGACGGTAAGCAAGATCGATCAGGACACCCGACTCTTCGAAGGCGGATTGCGCGGATGGTATCCCAGCTGGTCAGGAGACAGCCAGTGGCTGGCCTATGAGAAATCGCAGGACAATGGCAATCCTGCAATATATATCTACAATACTAAAACCAAAGTCAATACCAAGGCCACAAGTGGATTTTATTCTGATCACAATCCAACCTTTGATCCTGATGGTAAATATCTCTATCTCGTGACCAATCGCAATTTTGATCCGCTCTACAGCAATTTTGATAATTCGTGGGCGTATGCTAATTCAGGTCAACTGGCAGCTATCACCTTGACTAAGGCCCAGGCCAGTCCGTTGTCTACAAAGAATGATACGGTCGCTATTGCTAAAACTGAAGAGCCGAAAGAGGCAGAAAAGGCTGATGCCTCCGCGAAAAATGCTACGGCATCCAAGAAAGAGGCCAAAGAGGCGAAAGGGGCTAAAGAGGAGAAAGAGGCTGAAAAGGCCAAAGAGGTCAAGGAAACTAAGATTGATTTTGATCAGTTTGAGAGCAGGCTCGTGATCTTGCCTCCTGCCGCAGGTAATATCGGAAGCCTAAGGGCGGTGAGTGGTAAGGTTGTCTACGAAAGATATCCCAACACAGGGTCTGCTGAAGAAGATGCATCACTCAAGTATTTTGATCTTGAGGAACGTGAAGAGAAGACTATCATCGACAAGATCGGAGGATATGATATCAGTGCAGATGGAAAGAAAGTGCTGATCTCCCAGGATGGCAACTTTAGTATCATTGAACTTGCAGCAGATCAGAAGGTGGAAAAATCAATCGCCGTCAAGGATATGGAAGCCACGATCAACCCGATGGAAGAGTGGACACAGATATTCAATGATGCATGGCGGTTTGAGCGCGATTTTTTCTATGACAAGAATATGCATGGGGTAGACTGGAATGCGATACATGATCAGTATGCCGCCTTGATCCCATATTGTGTCAGCCGCTCGGATATTAATTTTGTGATCGGTGAGATGATCGGCGAACTCAACGCCTCACATACCTATCGTTATGGTGGCGATGGTGAAAAGCCAAAGAACAGGGAAGTAGGATACCTGGGCATTGACTGGACGAAGAAAGACGGATACTTTGCAGTAGGCAAAGTAGTGCGCGGCGCCGCATGGGACAATGAAGTGCGTTCACCGCTGGATGAGCCTGGCATCAATGTAGGTGCAGGTGATTATATCCTTGCTGTCAATGGCATCGCACTCAATGAATATCCTGATCCTTATGCTGCATTCGAAGGACTGGCTAACAAAACCGTTGAACTGACTGTCAATTCGAAGCCTTCATTTACAGGATCAAGAAATGTGGTCGTCAAGACACTGGGTGATGAAACGCGACTGCGCAACCTGGCCTGGATAGAAAGTAACAGGCAGGAAGTAGACAAGGCATCAGGTGGTAAAGTTGGTTATATCTATGTACCGGATACCGGAGTAGAGGGGCAGAACGAACTGGTACGTCAGTTTTACGGCCAGTGGAATAAGGAAGGTCTGGTCATCGATGAGCGCTTCAACAATGGCGGACAGATTCCTGACCGCTTTATCGAATTGCTCAACCGCAAGCCACTTGCATTTTGGGATGTACGTGACGGACAAAACTGGCAGTGGCCTCCATTGGCCAATTTCGGTTCCATGGTCATGCTGATCAATGGATGGTCAGGTTCGGGTGGTGATGCCTTCCCTGATTTCTTCCGCAAGGCAGGACTCGGTCCTTTGATTGGTGCACGTACATGGGGTGGGTTGATCGGGATCTCCGGATCACCTGAACTCATCGATGGTGGCGGTGTGACCGTGCCTACCTTCAGGATGTACAATCCGGATGGCACATGGTTCCTGGAAGGCCATGGCGTGGATCCTGATATCGAAGTGAAAGAAGATCCGACTATGCTTGCAAAAGGTATCGACACACAGTTGCAGAAAGCAATTGAAGTGGTGATGAAGAATGTGGCTGCCAAAGGTCCGTTGTATCCTAAGGTACCTGAGCAGGAGAACAGGTCGAGGAATGGGAAGACATAACCTCCCTCGCCTGTATAGGCGATCCCCCCTAAAGGGTGGATGATTTCCTTGTCCTGATCGGACGATCCCTACTAAAGTAGGGAAGAGATAACCTCCCTCGTCCTGATCGGACGATCCCTCCTAAAGGAGGGATGTGGTTTTTGAAAGTGATATTATTAGTGGTCGAAATACTGAATGGTCCCTGAGCTTGTCGAAGGGAGACTAGTGGCCTCCTCCTTTTGCCGCCGATGAGCCCTTGGCACATCGCGGCAGAGAGAGGGGGCTTTTTTTTACCCTTCGACAAGCTCAGGGACCTGATATTTGAAATCGATTTCTTTCATTAAACTTAGCAACCTGGTCAGATGAAACAGGTCCCCTTTAGGCGATGTGCTGAGCGGAGTCGAAGTAGGATTTAGGGGTAAAAAGTGCGATATATCATCAGCGTCTTCTCCGCAGTCGCCTGGTACGAAAACTCCCTCACTCTTTGTGAGGCATTGTTTGCAAGTTGTTTTCCTAATTCAGGATCATTGAGGATGCGCATGGTTGCTGCGGCTAGCGCATCAGCATCTCCAATGGGGGCGAGCAGACCAGTGACTCCATCTTCAACCATTTCAGGTATGCCGCCTGCACGCGTGGCTACGACAGGCACACCTGCAGCGAATGCTTCCAGGACAATGGTGCCCAGGCCTTCGGTGACCGAAGTGATCAGGAAGATATCGAGTGATTGCATCACCTCCACGATGTCTTCACGAAAGCCAAGCATGTGCACATTGGCATGCAATTTCAGATCATTGATCATTTTCGCAATACGTTTTTCTTCCTTGCCCTTGCCGGCGATGATAAAATGGACTGAAGGATCAATTGCAATTACTCTTGCTGCAGTCCTGATAAACGTTGGATAATCCTTATGATCAGCGAGGGCACTCAGGTTGCCGACGATTTTTGTTTTTTCATTCAGGCCGAGTTCGCTGATTAGTTTTCGTGCTCCACTGTGCTGGTCATATTTGTGCAGATCGATACCTGAATGGACGACGGCGAGTTTCGATACATCTTTGATGGCAGGAGCAGTGATGTCGCTTATGGTTTTCGATACACAGATGATTCGCCTGATGGAGGGGTGATTGTATTTCCACCGGGACAAGGGATTGGATGACACCGGAAAATCTACACGACGACTGATGATGATCGGTGACTTGACACCATAATGTGCGGCAGCCACCACAGCTGCACTATGGGCATGTGAGTCGTGGCAATGTATGATGTCAAATGGCTTGCCTTTCGAAAGCCTGAAGATCTTTCGTGCGAGTTCAAAATCAAAAGGACCCCGCTTTTCAAAAGTGGCAACAGGGATGGATGCCTCCATCATGCGTGCAGCCAGCACAGATCCTTGCGGACAGAGCACGACTTGATTAATACCCATAGCTTGCAAGGCAGTGGCCAGGTATGCTACTTGTTGCTCACCGCCACGCCAACTCACAGGTGTGGACACATGCAGGATGGTCATAGGGACTGATCCTTTTGCAGATAGTAGAGGCGCAGGTATTTGAGGAATACCGCATGGGCGCTGTTGACCGCAATTGTATATCCAATCATGCCATCGAGAAATCCTGCCTTGAATATATAGTGGCGCATAAACCTGGCGATGGGCTTGTAGAGGATCTTGGGGATGCTTGAGGTTTTACCCTGGTTGTGCATCGCAATGGCTCCTATGGTACTAAACCGGTCTATCTGCTTGAGATGATCGGAGATGCTGGCATAGGAGTAGTGGAGGATATCGCCTACCAGGTGCTTCATGTTTGACCCCAGGTTGAGTCTGAACCGGTCATGGGGATTGACGCCGGTCCACTGGCCTTTGGTGCGGTTGTACAGGCGGAGCTTGGTATCGGGGTACCAGCCGCTGTGGTGCACCCATGTGCCGCAGTAGTTGGTCAGCCGGTGCATCGTATACCCATCGGCACCGGGATTGGGGAAGATAGCTGCGATAGCGGCTTTCAGGTGTGGAGTGAGGGCCTCGTCTGCATCCAGCGAAAGGACCCAGTCGTTTTTGGCTTTGGAGGTTGCAAAGTTTTTTTGTTCGATGTAGCCCAGGAAATCCTGTTCGATAACCGTAGCGCCCATGGAGCGGCAGATGTCGGCGGTGCTGTCTAAAGATCCGGAGTCTACGACCAGGATTTCGTCACCCAGGCCCTGGACGCTTTCGAGGCACCGGCGGATGTTGTGTTCTTCGTTGTAGGTGATGATGACAATAGATAGAGGGGTCATGGATACTGAATTCAATACAAATTTAGGATTTTTTAGGCTGTGGATGAAAAGAGGCTCAAGAGGCCGAAATGGCTAAAGAGGCTGAAGAGTAAGAGGCTGAAGGCCAAGGGCCAAAAGGTCTAAAGAGGTCAAATGCCAAAGGCGATTGGACGAAAGAGGCTAAGGGCAAATGTAAATTAGGATGAAGATGTGATGTCGTGTTTGATTGTGGTGATAAGGTTTTGGATCATGCCTGAGATACGTCGTGAACGGACTATAGCTTCATTGCAGATGGACTCTTCGATGAGGCAAAGTTGATTTGCAATATACAATTGTGTTCGGAGTTCACCGGATGATCCTTTAGCATAGTAAAGAAACCTTATAAACTCTTTATCAGATTGGCGCTCGAATACTTCTGCTACATTAGATGGAATCGAGATGGAACTTCTGATGATCTGGTCTTTGATGGCATATTCTTTCGAATGGCTAAAAGCCCTATATATGTCGCAGGATAATTTGACTCCTTCCTGCCACACAATCAGGTCCTCGAATTGCTGATATTTTCTGTTTTCTTTGTTTTTGAGTGTATTAGATTCGTGATATGTTAAATGAATTGCCAAATGCAGTCCCATTAACCTCATGAGGCCTCTTCAGGGCCTCTTTCGCCTTTTCTTTTAGAAGAAAAAAGCGGGCCCGAAGGCCCGACTCATTTACTTATCCGCTGCTTCAAGCTTCTTGAAATCAGAGACGACAATCTCTGTCGTATTTCGCTTGACATCGTCCTTGCCGGTGTATTCGCGGTAGGCGAGTTTGCCTTCGACGTAAAGGCGCTGGCCCTTGGTAAAGATCTTGGCCATGACCTCGGCGGTCTTGCCCCAGGCGAGGAGGTTGTGCCAGGTGGTGACGGTTTCTTTCTTGCCATCATCATCCTTGCGGTATTCGTGGGTGGCCATGGACATGCGGGCCATTTTCTTGCCTTCTGCGTATTCTTTGATTTCGATTTCCTGGCCGAGGAATCCGATGAGCTGTACGCGGTTGTCAACTGTTGAAAACATGGTGAAGTGAAATTTGATTGTGAAACGTTATGATATACACCTCCCCTCTATGGGAGATGATCCAAATATGGGGTGGTGGAAGGGACCTAGCCGTAATGTTTACGGATACTTACGTAAGTAGCTGGATACTTACGTATACAAATTCCAGATAGGCCGGACATCCTGTTGCGGACATTAACAACCTTATTTTTGCGTGGTCAACGGTCTGATGCAATATTCGCCATTTGAGCTATGTTATAAGGTGCAAATAGCAAATACCACCACACCTCACCTTGAAAGATTAAAAGTATACCACACCAGGTACGAATTTAATCCTGTTTAACAATCTAAAACACAAGCAATGAAAAGGGCAATGATCATCTGGTGTGCCGTATGCACATCTCTCCTGATGCTGACTTCCTGCGAAAAGGAAGGCAATGAAGGAAGCAATGAAGCAAAACTGAGTTCCAATGGCAGTGCAGAAAGCCACAACATGGGACAAAACTGTATGGACTGCCATCAGAAAGGCGGTGGAGGTGAAGGTTGGTTTACCGTAGCCGGTACGATCTACAGTGAAGCGAACAATTCCACAGTGCCAAACGGACTCGTGGAATTGTACACAGGACCTAATGGCACAGGTTCATTGGCCTACACCGTAGAGGTCGATTCCAGAGGTAACTTTTACTCTACAGAAAAAGTAAACTTTGGTGGTGGGTTATATCCAGTGACGGTCAAGGGCCAGTCCAGGCGATTTATGCCCGATCCCGTCAGCAATGGACAGTGTAATAGCTGCCATGGGGATAGTACGCACAAAATCTGGGGGAACTAAAGTGAAGAATGATGCTTCGACCTGCTTTCGCTCAACCATGTGCTACAGCTCAGCAACCAAGTGAAGAATGAAAAGTCGGGCGTGAGAAGTGGGGCGTGGAGAGTGGGGCGTGCAGAAGGCAGTAAGAAGTGAGCAGTGCGGAGTGAGCAGGAGGCTGTAAGTATACTTCACTATCTTTATACGATATATCCTATCGAGTGAAGCAACACATCCTCCTGGTCAGTCCGCCGTTTACGCAACTCAACACGCCTTATCCGGCGACGGCTTACCTGAAGGGATTCCTCAATACACAGGGCATATCCGCCAGCCAGATGGATCTCGGGATGGAGACGATCCTTCAATTGTTTTCACAAAAAGGATTAGAGCAATTGTTCGCCACCGCAGAGGATCGGCGGTGGCGACAGGCTCGGTCAATGCGCAACGGATATATGCTCTGCGTGATTCCTATATCCATACCATTGACTCCGTCATCCGGTTTTTACAGGATGATGATCCGACGCTGGCGTATTTTATCTGCGAGCGCAATTTCCTTCCCGAAGCATCAAAGTTTGAACAGATCGATGATCTCGAATGGGCCTTTGGAACGATGGGTATCAGAGACAAGGCAAGACATATTGCTACACTGTATCTCGAGGACCTCAGTGATTTTATCACGGAGATCGCAGATCCACATTTTGGATTTAGCCGCTACGCAGAGCGCCTGGCGATGTCAGCAATTTCGTTTGATGGATTGTATGATGCGCTGCAGAAGCCATCGACGTTTATCACAGAGATGATGCTTTCGTTGTTGCAACATCACATCATCGCAGACCAGCCAACATTGGTGAGTCTGTCGGTGCCTTTTCCAGGCAATCTATTTGCAGCCCTGAAGTGTGGGCAATGGATCAAGGCAAATCATCCTGAGATCAAGGTGGTGATGGGTGGTGGGTATCCCAATACAGAGCTGAGATCAGTCTCCGATCCACGTGTATTTGAGTTTATCGACTTTATATGCCTCGATGATGGTGAGGCACCCTTGATGGTGCTAAACGATCATTTGGCAGGACGGACCAGCATCGAGATGCTCAAGCGAACATTTGTCCTTTCACAAGGAGAAGTGAAGTATTGTAATGGAAGCCTGATACCTGATATCAAGCAAGAGAAAGTCGGCACGCCTGATTACAGAGGGCTGCCACTCAAGAAATATCTGTCAGTGATCCAACTCACCAATCCGATGCACCGGTTGTGGAGTGATGGGCGATGGAACAAGCTCACCATGGCACATGGCTGCTATTGGGGCAAATGCACATTCTGTGATATCTCGCTCGACTATATCAAGAACTATGAGGCATCGTCCGCTACAGTCATAGTAGATCGTATGGAGACCTTGATCGCACAGACGGGTGAGCGTGGATTTCATTTCGTTGATGAGGCAGCTCCACCTGCGTTGATGAAAGCAGTAGCCCTTGAAATTTTAAAAAGGAAACTCGTCGTCAGTTGGTGGACGAATATTCGTTTTGAAAAGAGTTTTCATTACGATCTGTGCCGGCTGCTATCTGCATCCGGATGTATTGCCGTATCCGGTGGACTTGAAGTTGCGTCTGACAGATTACTTGCCTTGATTGCCAAAGGCGTGACGGTAGAACAGGTTGCAAGGGTCAATGAGCATTTCAATCGTGCTGGCATCATGGTGCATGCGTATCTGATGTATGGATTTCCGACGCAGACTACACAGGAGACGATTGATTCGCTCGAAGTGGTGCGGCAGATGTTTGAACAGGGTGTGATGCAATCTGCCTATTGGCATAGGTTTGCCATGACCGCGCATAGCCCTGTAGGCATGTATCCCGATCAGTTCGACGTGCAGACCATCACTCAAGGCGAGGGGACATTTGCCAACAATGACCTCGTCCATGCGGATCCTTCCGGTGCAGACCATGATCTCTTTGGTGCTGGGTTGAGTAAGTCGTTGTACAACTATATGCATGGAGTATGTCTCGATCATCCGCTTCAAAATTGGTTTACACACAAAGTCCCTGATACCACCTTGCCAACTAATCTCATAGAACGATTCCTCGCGAAGCCTGATGCGCGCGAAACGAAGACTAGTAACCTGATCATGTGGATAGGCGGGCCGGTAAGATATGATACTGTTATGAGTGCATTGATCATTGCCGCAAAGCATGAGACAATCAGCATTAAGTGTCCATCAGCAGAGGGACAATGGTTGGCCACTGTCTTAACGGATATGGCACCTGATAGTGCTGCGCCATGCACCTTTCAGAAGCTTCAGGATGATTATGTGTTGCATCGCTTTGAGGATTTTACATTGTTTTGGTTTGGAAAGGTGATGGAGGAGCTGAAGCAGCATGGATTATTAATCTTGTAATTGGAATATTAATGCCCCGTAGGGGCTAAAGGTCGGTAGCATTCAAACAGATATTTCATTCGTGCCCTGTAGGGGCACAACACGAGCATCCCAGGTCTGTGACTTGTGTATGGATTATTGTTGATGATGTAGAGCCGGATTAAGAAGCAGTCGAGTTGTGCCCCTACGGGGCACGATTGATATTTCTCAATGTTGGCTACCGACCTTTAGCCCCGATGGGGCATTATATTTTTATTTCAAGAAAAGATCTGCCTCTGCCTGTCATGGCAGCATCCTGATAGAATATGAGTTAAAAAAATCTTAAGCTTCAGGTTTTCAAACACCCTGGTGTAACTTTTTGAAGGAGGGATCGTTTAAACCGAAATCGAAAAAACGCCACCTATATGAATTTCTTAAAATCAGTTATTGCCGGTATGATACTCCTCTCTGCCGGATGGGCAAATGCCCAGTCTATGTCTCTTGCACTTGAAGGCGAAGAATGGAAAGCCATTAAAGATTTTCCGGTACAGGGAAAAAACAAAATCTTTTCAAAGGAGAGCCTCACGTTTGGCGAATATAGAACGCTGGAAGTAGACCGCTCCTGGACGAAAGGCACACAAGCGACATCAGGGATCACAGTGGGTATCCCAACAGATGAGTTTTATAAGAAGCTCATCACCACTGATCATATCACCAGGAAGCAAACTCTTTATTTTGCGATGGGAGATGGTCAGGGCAACCAAAGTAAGGCGTATAGCCTGGCGCAACTGGATGCAAAGGATTTCAATATCGGCAACAGTCCGGTGAGCGCATTTAACCTGCTCCTCGACCTGGCCGGCCCAGGTGTGAAATCAGCCAATATTTCTTATACCAAGATCTATGTCGGACCTGAAGCAGAGGGTTGGGAACTGATCATCGACAACCAGGCCGCACAGGCACAACCCAAGAAGTACGTCGGGTACTTTGCAAAGAGCAGCACGGAGTATTACACCGTAGTCCCGACCGCTTATGTCAAGGACAAGAAAGGCAAGACCGGAAAGATGCCTTTCGGATCAGCGGGATTTGAAATCCGGAGCATGAACGGACAGCCATTGGCCGCAGTGTCGATCATCGACAAGGGAGTGATCTACCTGATGGATATAGATCCACAGGAGAAACTGCTTCTGGCTACAGCCTGCACTGCCTTGTTGCTGCGACCCACAGATTTATAGTCAAGAGCTTCATCCTTTTCAACCGGTTTAAAAGTGAACCGTGCCAACAGAAGAGGCGATTGCCCGTAGTGGAAATCGCCTCTTTTTCTTTTTGCCCGGTTCCTGTCAGGCTTCGTGTCATCTCAGGATGGCGGTAAAGGTTTATCTTTGTGCCTTTAAAGCGAAACAACATGAAAGCAATAATCATATACTCGGTCCTCTTCATTGGTTTGACCGTAAGCATCATCAGTTGCAAGGAAGAGACCCCACAGACCCTCCTGGTCCGGAACTGGAAGCTGGCTGAATGGGTGACCGTGCCTTCCATGGGTATGTCTGATTCACTCAAGGCAGTGCTCATGAAATCAGCGACCATGGATTTTGCTGCAGACCGGAAGTTTACCTTCAAAGGCATGAGCCCTGAGCCACTGACTGGCAACTATGCTATCAGTCCGACCGGTAAATCTGTGATTTTCTCACCAGCCAACTCAGAGACGACGTATGAGCATACCATACAGACCTTGACTAGGGATACACTGGTGCTCATCGATCAGATAGGGAATAAGCTCGTTTGCGTGCCGCAAACCGAGTAGTACTTCACCTGAAAGGAATTGTTCTCTCGCTGGTTATTTCAGCTTGTGATGGTCCGGATTGACTAAGGCTTTGCTGCAGCTCACGTCATAGTCACCGTTCAATATCCTTGCGGGTCGTTTCATCCCCTTATTGTCCCCGTTCCTCCGCAGAAAGTTGTGACCATTTGCCTCTCAGGGTAGTTTTGATGTATTCAATAGCGAATTAAAAGAATACACTATGAGACACCTGAATTTATTTTCCGCCCTTCTGCTTACGCTGTCAGCGTTACTGACCACGACATCCTGCTCAAACTCCACGGACAACCCTGCAGATCTCACGCCCACCGTGATTCAAAACAATGTGCAGACCGGAGACTGGAAGATCACATCGTACATAGATTCAGGCAAAGATGAAACCAGCCACTTCAGTGGTTATTTCTTCACCTTTAACAGCAATGGTACAATATCGGCTACCAATGGCAGCGTTACTAATGCCGGAACGTGGAGTCTTACAGACAGCAACAGTAATGATGACACGCCAGGTGTAGTGGACTTTACGATCCTTTTTAATCTGGGCAATGATTTTGACAACCTGAGTGAGGACTGGCAGATCCTGTCACAGACATCTAAGAAGATTGAACTGAAGCATGTCAGCGGCGGTAATGGAGGAACAGATTTCCTTACGTTTGAAAAGTAATCAGTTGTGGAAACAAGAGAAATGGAATAAAGATTAAAGAAAGGTTTGGTTAACATTACGGTGTCCCGTTAAGACTTGGGTGAGATTTTAAAGGGATACCTTTCCAGGAGCGCATTTGGTACAAATGCGCTCTTGTCTATTTAGCCCCTTCTAAATTGCTTGCAGCAATTTTTCTCCTACTTCGGCTCCGCTCAGCACACCGCCTGTGATCCTTCACTAGAATAAATGCCGGGCATTTATTCGCTACGAAAACCCCGGGGTTAATCGAATTTTATATTTAATATGCTTCACAACCAACATAAGCCTTTAAGCTTCATAAGTTTTCTAAGCCCGCTTTGCAACAATTGCATTGACATTAGCATTATGTAGGCTGGCTTCATTTGAGTAAACTGTGGAGTATTTGCATCACAAGGAAATAATATGGAAATAGGAATAGATAGTTTCGCGTCGGTCCCGGACCAGGCGAAGAGCACTGCTGCATCGAGAGAGCGGTCGATCGCCGAATTGCTCGACAGGATCGTGCATGCGGACCAGGTGGGGTTGGATGTATTTGGGATGGGGGAGCATCATCGCAGGGAGTTTATGGATAGTGCGCCGACCATCTTGTTGGCTGCTGCTGCAGGGCGTACTAAAAACATCAGGCTGACCAGTGCGGTCACGGTGTTGAGTGCTGCAGATCCGGTGCGGGTGTTTCAAAACTTTGCCACGCTTGACCTGGTATCGGGCGGAAGGGCTGAGATGGTGGTAGGTCGTGGTTCATTTACAGAGGCGTTTCCTTTGTTTGGATTGAAGCTGCAGGACTATGATGAACTCTTTGCCGAAAAGCTTGGCTTACTGCTGACGATCAGGGACCATGAGATTGTCAACTGGTCGGGTAAGTTCAGGCCGGCACTGGTTGACCAGGCGATCTATCCAAGGCCAGTGCAGGATCCGTTTCCGGTGTGGATTGGGGTAGGGGGTACGCCGCAGTCCTTTGTGCGCGCGGGTGCTCTGGGCCTGCCGTTGATGGTCGCCATCATTGGTGGCGAGACACATCGGTTCAGGCCGCTGATTGATCTCTACAGAGAGGCGGGCCGCAAGGCAGGGCATGCCCCTGAGAAATTGAAAGTTGGATTGCATTCACTCGGATATGTCGCAGCGACTACAGAGGAAGCTGTCGCGGATTATTATCCCGGATATGCGGAGACCTTTACGCGGATAGGCCGGGAGCGTGGTTGGGCGCCTGTGACGCGATATGCCTTTGATGCGCAGAATGGTCCGTTGGGTGCATTGGTAGTGGGTAGTCCGGAGGAGGTAGCGGCTAAGATCCAGCGGCATAGTGAAGCTTTGGGGGGTATCTCCAGGTTTACCTTCCAGATGGACAATGCGGGTTTGTCGCATGACAAGCTAATGCAGGCGATTGGGTTGATCGGGGAGAGGGTATCGCCATTTTTTTAGCCCCATCCAGATTTCTTGCTGCGCGAAATCTGTCACCCCTGTGTGCTGTGCAACCCCGGGGTTAAATCGAATTCCCCACTTTTTGGTATAGATTGCATCTCATCTGGAAAAACTTTAAGGAGTCCTCGCCGGCTTTTACAGTATCCGGATCAACCAGCAGTGGAGGATCATTTTTAATTGGAAGGAGGGCAATGCCAATAATGTTAAAATTGTGGATTACCACTAAACCATGCAAGCATGAGCAAACTAAAGAATATTCACCCGGGCGAAGTCCTCAAAGAGGAGTTTCTTGAGCCACTGGGCATAACTGCATACCGACTGTCCAAGGATACCTTTATCCCACAGACACGTATCAGTGAGATCCTCAAAGGGAGAAGAAGGGTAACTGCTGACAGTGCTTTGCGATTTGCCAAGTATTTTGGCACCAGTGCTAAGTCTTGGCTTGGCCTTCAAGATGATTACGATTTGGAGGAGGAAGGGATAAACAAGAAAGCCGAGTTAGATGAAATTCCAAAGATTAATACTAACGCAGCATAGCATTGGCTTCTCGCCACGGCGGATAACTACACCTCATTGCTTTGTGTCTTCAAGCAGGATTCACTATCTTCAAGTTGAAGAAATGGATCGCCAAATCGTGAAGTCCGGGTCGTTATAGGCAATTAGGATAATTGAACAACGAATAAAGCAACAACCATTCTTTCATTTTTATCGTCCACTAAATATGCCAATGAGTCACAAACAAATTCATCACAAATAATATTTGAAAGAGATTTTAGTAGTCCATTTCAAAGTGTATAGGGGAGAAACAACATAAATGTGTCAATTATTATAAATAAGGGGACCTATAATAACCTTATATTAGCCTCATCTCTCCCTCCGGGGAAAGTTGAAGAAATATCTTCGAGATGGTATTTAGAGGTGCCCATAAACACTAGATCAAATCAATGAAAACACGTAGCCTACTATTTTTTTACTTGTTAACACCTTGTATTCTCCTTCATGGCCAGGAGAATGAACGCCAAATTAGTGTACGAGGTCAAGTCACTAAAGAATTTACTGCAACGGGAGCAACCCTAAGCCTGACTATTTCGGAACAACAACCGAATGAATATACCCGCACTTCTTACATACCATTTGAGGCGGCATACACCAATTTTATTGAGGAACTATTCACACTAGGTATCAATGAGAATCAGTTAGAAAAAAATCCAAGAGCATCGCCTCATTTTGATCCCATGATTTCAAGAGATTATATACTTCAAACAGGCAATCTTGATCTGGTTGAAAAAATATTATCCGTAAAAGCAAATGGTGTTCGATTTAACAATGTAAATTTTACGTTTACCAGCAATGATCCTTCCATTGAAGCCATTCTGGCTAAAGCAGCACTGGAGGATGCAAGAACAAAAGCTAAGCACATAAATGATATGGCAAATCTTAAAGTGGGTAAAGTGAAAAGCATTTCTGATTACTCCAATGGATGTTGTCAAAATCTTCAGAGCTCCGGTTCCAGCAAAAAAGAAGTTGTCTACCAGGTAACTGCTACTTTCGAATTATTAGATAAGTGAAAACGAATGAGAATCACAATATTGCTTCTCCTCTCATTTATGCTTTCGTATCACCTGGAAGGACAACAAACTGATACATTACTATTATTCGTAAAAGGAAGTGAATGTAACCAACATACTCCGATTGGTTATGGCATGATAATAATTTTTAAGGACGATCCTTCAAAATGCGATCCGCTCAGAGGATACGAGCCGGTAGATGAACAAATCAAACACTTTAAGGAGTCCCTTGCCGCAGAAGGAATTGATACACTTCAATTCGCAAAATATTCTTATTCACCACAATATTACAAGAGCTATCCCTAGGCTATTCGAATAGGGTCCAAAGAAAATTTATCTTATCCAGATTAACACCCGAAGAGGTGCGTAAAGCAAATCAAATTTCTAAAAGGCATTTTACAGATATCGAATCTACCGTGCTTGAGTATGAAGATATTCGACCTCCATTGGATCTGGCATTAAGCGCCTTTACCAACGCCAAAATAAAAGCAGAAAAAATGTCATACGCGTTAGGCATGAAAGTTGAAAAGGTAATAAGGATAGATGATGTTTATGGAGGAACTCCTTACAAGGAAGTTGAAGGATTCTTCGCTTACATTGATAAACACTGCTATGATTTATATGTAATGTTTTTATTGACTAAAAATTAAGCCTCTTCTGTTTCACGGAATAGCTGCCATTAAACCAAATCTATGAAAACACCATCTTTAGTACTTTTGGATTCCCATTTTTCTACGGCTCTTTTGTGGCTAATATTTATTCTTCGAGAGGAATGAAATAATAGGAATACCAAATTGGTGAAAACAACAACCTACAACATTGGCTTTAGTCAATGGCGGAATGAGAAATACTCAAAGATCTTTATCTGGAAACAAATTATTGGGGCTCAGAGAAAAAGTGAATTGAATCGCCACTGCCCATAGCCTTGATCGTTTTACGAATTTTAAAGTTCGGAATTTGACAATTATGTAATTTTCTGGTTTACCCAAAATCTTGATATGATGATGAGAAAGATAATTCTAACAGCGCTCTTTTCATATACCTGCTTTCCATTGGTGTCTCAACTTATCACTTATTATAATTACCTCAACTATACCTCGAGATGGCAATACAAGTTAGAGTATTTCGGTATTAATGGCCTGAATGGGTATAATGAATACAATTATATTATTGTTGGTGACACCTTGATCGAAGGCATCGGATATTATAAGGTTAGGGAGCAAATCAGGGGTACTGAGTTAACGCCAATGCCTCATGTGAATGTTGGCTCCTTGCATTATGTATATGCTTTACGAGAGACACCAGACAGTCTATTTATCTATAGATATCCAAATGGAAGAGTTGATTCCATTTCGCAGACTCCTGACGGTTGGACCGGAAGGAGTGTTTTGGACGTAGCCGGTCAATTGCCCCATCGGGTTTATTGGTCACGCTATCATCCCATTCAAGGATGGATTGAAGGTATTGGCTTGGGACAATTCGGAGGTCAATACCCCTATGAACTGAGCACAAAATATTTTGTCTGCTATACCCGAGACTCATTGTCGACCAAGTTGTATGCAGATACTTGCATTATCGCGGATTTCTTAACCTCGACTGAAGGGCCCATTAATGATTTTAAAATCGCTTTAGCTCCAAATCCTGCCAATGATTTTGTAACTATTCTAAATGCAGATCAAATACCTGGACCTTATAAAATACGCCTATATACTCCTGATGGAAGGCAAGTGTTAGCCTATGAAGGAACTGGTGAAGAGCCCATTGATATTCATACGTTGGATGATGGAATTTATTTCGTATGTATTAGTCTTGACAAAAAGAGAATTATATCTAAATTGGTTGTATACAGATAATTACGCATTTCCGACAAATTTGAATCCTTAAAGGGGAGAAGAAAATAGTTGCCATTTTGAGGATTGATGTTCTGAAAACGTATAACATCGGATGCTCATAAGCAGGGTTATCTACATTGAGAATGCCTCCTTCGCTGGCTTCCCCTCATTGCCCAACACCAGCTACGGTGGCCTAAGGAAAAAAGTAACTTTGGAAGAAAGAAGCCTTGGAGTCAGCCTCAAACTCAGTCAGCCTGCCTACGAGCATCCTTCACCGTTAAAGACACTTTACGCATTTGTGCTATTTCCGGAGAGTTGTTCTTCTTCTCAAGGTTATTACTAAAGATCCCAATTAAACACGCGGCCAAAAAACGTCGTTCTATGCATGAACTTTGTTTTATTGGGTTTGTTAACAAAAACTAAACCTTTAATAATGAGATATCGAGTAGTTTTCGCAACAATGGTAGCCCTGATGCTGTGGAATTTGGCTGCTTCTCAAACTATGGTTAGCGGTGGCATTTATGACAATACCACCTGGACATTGGCCAACAGCCCTTATTTGATGACGGGCAGTATTGTGGTCTTTCCTGGCGTGACCTTGACTATTGAACCCGGAGTGGAGGTAAGGGTGAAAGAGTATGGTTTGTCAGAAAGTCAATACTACCTTGAGACGCGGGGCACCATCAACATGGTTGGTCAACCCGCTGCCCCTATTACTTTCAGGGCGGATACGGCTTTGACTACTGTGGGTACCTGGGCAGGGTTTATCATAAAGAATTCGCAGGGAGGATCCATCAATTACAATTATGTAAACATTTCAAATGCTGTTAACTGCTTCGTGTATGACGCCGGATTACCTGGTTTGATTCAATTGAATGAGAGCACTTTTAGTTACAACTTCTACGCCATAGTAGTAGGCCTCGACCTCATCGCTGAAAATTGCACCTTTGCAAACAATGACATCGCCATTTACGGTTGGAGCAATTTTACCTTCAACAATTGTGTTTTCGACAACAACCTGTCTGCCATGTCTGTTTACGCCAGCAGTTTCGAAATGAAAAACTGCATAGTGAGCAACAACAACCTCGGCGTCAGGCTCAACTCAGGTGCCTTAAATGGTATTTTGGTAAAGAACACTCTTTTCGAAAACAACCTTCTTGCCTTCGATAATGCCAACAATGGCCTTATCGACTCATGCAATTTCATCGACAACATGGAGGCTGTGACGAACACCACATACCTGAATATCAGCAATAGCAATTTCGATAACAACACAACAGCATTACAGGTGGGTTTCGGTACCAAGGTGCATGACTGCCAAATTGTTAGAAATGAGACAGGTGTGGCACTTGGCCCTATTTCCTTCGGGCAGCCAATGCCGGTGATCGAGAACAACCGTATCTGCTTCAACCAATCATACAATATTGATAACCGGACAGACATCAATATGTTCATCCCCACGAATTGTTTCTGCATTACCGATTCAGCTGAAATAGAAGCCAGGATTTTAGATGGATACGATGACATTACCAGGGGGCTGATCAGCTATGCCATATTCGACACCACGTGCACCATAAGGCAGAGCGTGGTTGATAAATCAGGGGCTACTACTTCATTGAAGGACAGCGAAGCTTTAGAAACAGTGCACGTATATCCCATTCCAGTCACGGACCAACTAACCATCAATAATAGCAATGCATTTGCTGCTTATCGCTTAGTGTCGCTCACAGGGCAGGAGGTGATGGGAGGAGGCCTTAAGGAAGGAATCAATACTGTTGACGTATCCTATATGCCTGCCGGCACATATTTTCTGGGCCTTTATGGTGCAGGGAAGGAAAGCCTTTTCTTTACCGTGATGCATAACTAAAGCCAGGAGAGGTTTGGAGCTAATCTGAAAATTAATCGAATATATGATAATCATAAGATTGGTTAAGCGAAAGGAGGATATCTTACAGCGCTAAGTTAGCGTGCTGATACTGAATGGGAATCAACTATACTATATGGCGTATATAGTAGCACCCGCCAGTATTCTATCGATCTTTATACCGATCTTATATTGCCTTTAAAACTCGAAACAAAAATAATCAAGATGAAAAATGTATTTTTTATACTCTTACTCATTTCTTCTTCAATAGCCAATGCTACCGTGTGTAACGTTGATATTATACTGGCTTCACAAGCTGATGTAGACAATTATGCCGGCACATATGGATGTGATTCCATCATGGGAAACGTAGAAATTACCGGAGGCGTTACCAGCTTGACTGGATTAAGTGGTATTAAATATATTAATGGTTCTTTTAGTATACAATACTCAAGTCTAACTACTACTGCAGGAATGAGTATGCTTAAAACTGTAAATGGAAATATGTTCATAGCATTTAACAGCTCACTCATCAGCATTAATGGCTGGAATAGCCTTACAGATGTTGGAGGGAATATAGCTATTCAAAATAATGCTTCAGTTGTATTGATTGATTTTGATAAAGTTAAAAATGTCGGATTTAACAGTACTGATCCAACAAGTAATATAGTTGGTGTCTTTGGGAATGCGTCCATTACATCCATCAACACGTTTAAATCTCTGGAGGAATATAATGGAGAGTTGAATTTTGGTGGCAATCCCTTGCTGGAGAGTATATTAGGATTTGATAGCTTGAAAACGGTTACTTCTATCCGGATTTTAGACCAAAATTTAAGTAATATCAGTGGTTTTAGCGCCATAGATTCATTGGATAAATTTTATATCAATGGTCCAAATAACCTGGTTAACCTTGATGCGATGAGTCAGGTACTGACCATCAAAGAATTAACGCTGGCGTACATGCCTAACCTGCAAAACATAGATGGATTTTCTCAATTGATCAAGGCTGGTGATATAATATTGTCTGGAATTCGGGATTTAAAGGAAGTAAATCTGCCGAATTTAGCCACCGTCAACAGGATTTCTTTATTTGATTTGGACAGTGTAGCCGTGTTAAATAACATCGGAGCTCTGGAAAGAGCTAACCTCGTGGCTATTACATATCTACCATTATTGCAGTCCATTCCAACTTTTAATAATCTTGCAGGCATCTATGAGGATTTAACCTTGAGCCATAATCCTTTGCTTGAGGACATCTCAGGGCTTTACAATTTGGAATACCTGAATGATATCAGGATAGAGTTTAACCCACTGGTAAACACTTGCTGTTTCATTGCTGAGCTGCAAAGAATAGGTAGAATACAATCATTGATTATTTTAGATCAGAATGGGCCTGAATGTTCAGATATTATAGATCTATTAGCAGAAGATTGCCAGGATATTGATTTTGATTTTCTTGTAGTTGGTGACAATTGCAACCTTCGTTATAATCCTAACCAGCTCGATACAGATAATGATGGTATCGGTGATGTCTGTGATAATTGTCCTCTGCTAGCCAATCCGGACCAGTTAGATGATAATCAAGATGGAATTGGAGATGCTTGTAGCTCAGGAACAAACGCTACAGCGCAGAATATTGAAGTGCAAGAAGCTGATATATTCATATCCAATCCGGCAAGGGGAGTTATTATGAAATCCTCGAATGGACTGTGCTACAGGATAAGTGTTGATAATCAAGGGAATATTTATTCCATGGAAGTTCAATGCCCATAATATTTTAAGCTTATAGTAAATGAAATTACCTGCCCTGATAGGAGCACTTTGGCTTTGGTAAGTCACAAGAGCAATATACCTATTACGAATAGTATTTATTCAGGGCAAGGAACCATAAAATGGCTAGTTAACGAGAGCTTACATGTTAGTATGAGTGAAAGGATAGCACAGTCCTATATACATCTTACGATTCTATTTTCGGTAACAATCATATTTTTGTTGGTTACCATTTACCAAGGGTAGGATAAGCATACCGGAAAGGAAAATTCTATCTGAAAGTATAATAGCTGCGTCTATCATCGGTTGCTCATAAGCAAGGCTATCCACATTGGGGATGCCTTCTTCGCTTACTTTCGCTCTAATCCTGACACAAGCTCCGGCGACCAAATGAATCACCTGCGCTACCAAGCCACCTGCTTAGCGTAGCTTCGGCGACCAAAGGAAAAACGTAAATTTGGACAAAGGAGCCCGGGAGGCAGCCCCAAACTCAGTCGGCCTGGCTACGAGCATCTTTTAGCGATGTCCGCAACCTTCTGGAAAAAAGATTAACTAACGACAGACTCTTAATGAGGAATAAATATTGGGCAGTTGCTTACTGGCTACTTTTAATAAGTTGGGCGACCGGAGCGTTACTATTCATGGCTCGGGTTAAAGGCGGTTTCCTGACAAATTATTTATCAGACTTAACATTTCCTGCTTGGTTTTACATCTATATTCGTGGACTCTCCACTACAGACAACAGACTGCCCAGCCTATTCATTTTTAAGGAATGGTTTGGAGTCACACCTCAGAGAGCGTTTACCTCAATTCTTTTTGTTGGAATCATTTCCGAAGTAAAGACTTTTTATTGGCCGACTGGTATTATAACTGGAACTTTTGACTATTTAGATATTGTAGCATATGCACTTGGAGTTTTAGTTTGCTATTATTTTGACGTAAGCCAAAGTCGACATGACATAGGGGTTCGGGATTAACCGGCTGCACTTAACAAAATGTTTCTGCAGAGATGAAGTGACGTGAAAGCTATAAGTATTTATCTTCGTTCAAAGTTTCTTTATGTCAACTGGGCGCGGATTCGGAGGCGCACCACAGCAGAAACACAAACGTTATCGGCAAGTTTGCCAAACAACAGGCTTTGTTACGGACAATGTTGAACAAACCGTAAATTTAGCAATGGATGCAGGTGGAACTCTCCTTGAAAATCCAGAAACAAAACCTAGGGGACAAGTGGAAGCGTATGTAAGAGACCTTGATCGTATTTTAATTGAAATTTGCACACCAACTAACTGATATGCCCGACATAAGGAAAATAGAAATCAACGATTTGGAGCATCTTAAATCGGTTATTGACTCGAATGGACTTTTCCCATCAGACCTTTTGGACGAAATGACCAATGACTATTTTTCGAATGAAAAGACAACTGATATTTGGCTGACCAAGGAAATTGACAGCATACCAGCAGCAGTGGTGTACTGTGCACCCGAACGTATGACAGAGGGAACTTTTAACCTGTACCTGATTGCCATAAGCAAAAACCTACAAGGAAAGGGAATCAGTTCCGAAATGATGGCTTACCTAGAAAATTTCCTTCGGGAAAATGGCAATCGAATTTTGCTTGTTGAAACATCTTCTTTACCTGAATTTGAATTGACAAGGAAATTCTATGACGAGCTAGGGTATAAAAGAGAAGCCGTGATTAGGGAGTTTTATCAAGAAGGAGAAGACAAGGTCGTGTTTTGGAAAAAGCTTTAAGGCTAATACCATCTGTTGTTAACACTGGTTTTGTGTTAATATGCAGACAGTGCATATAGATCCATTTGAGCGATTAGTGAACCTTGGGGCTGGCAAATAGTTTTCGGTTTCAAAAGCACATCAATGCAAAGGCTCAAACCGTTTGATTCATAGATATGAGAAAGTATATAGAACTATTTCTTGCCTTCATCCTGATCCCGCAGCTTGCGCAATCTCAAGGTAGAATTGATACGCTCCGGATCGATCAATTGAGCAAAATCGAATTGATTACAGAGATCTATAACATCCCACATACCCGATATATCCTGGATCACTTTGTATTCGTCCGGAAGACAGACCTTATTGATCCTGAAGTTCAGTATAACAAAGGTGAAAGGATATCAGAAGAGTCTAAATCGCTTTTGAACAGGGTTAAGCCAGGAGATACGCTGATCGTTAAAGAAGTCTACGCACTCAACAGTGAATCTCCGGATAAAGGTCTGATAAAATTGCCTGAGAGGAAGTTCCTGGTGGAATAGGACCTGAGCGTTAAGGGCCCCGAATTTTATTTGTAAGCTTTGTTATCGACAGACCCTGCTGTGGTCGTTTCGACTCCGCTCAACGACCGGAAATGGGTATCATAACGATCAGGGTTGTTGTTTCGACTCCGCTCAACAACAACCCTGATCCTGCATAATATCCTGGCAGATATTATTAATCCGCGTTAAGTTTCATTGGTAGAAATTGTCGTTGAGCGGAGCCGAAACGAACGGCAATTGTGGAGCAGAGGCGAAACGTTAGACAAATACAATCTCACGCTCAAGGTAATATAGCCGCAAAGCTGCTTGATCAACAAGGAAGGCAAGATTAGTTCTATGGAGCAGTTTGACCGCGAATTGAAATGATCGTTTGCCACAAGTACGGGACCAACAGAGGCCTGGCAGGGGAGGGCAGACAGAGCCGGATTGGAGAGTTTTGTTTTTTATTTACATTCGTGCCAGGTGAATGATATACAACCTTACTTCAGTTTAAAGGTGCCGACGAAACCACCAAAAATGCCATCAGGACTTTCATCGTGCCTCAATAATCCTGCGAGTTAATTATCCTATGAATGGCAAGGTAAAATATGCGTTCTCAGCCTGTACCTAGCAACACGCCTCTCCAGGCGGGTGGTATTTTGTTTCCCTGCCGGTGGATATGGCAGCGGAAATCAGAGCCAACCTGAAGTGGCAGGAGGAAGGTTGGGGGCGGCTTAAAGCCATCGCCCAAATAGGACAAACCAAATGGGAGACTGCCATCTGGTTTGACACCAAACACAATACCTATTTACTTCCGCTCAAAACAGAGGTGAGGAAAAAGGAAAGAATTGAGTCGGACCAAACCATTCACGTTTTCCTTTGGATATAATTACCATAAGGTGTCATGCCCCGGCAAGGTTAAACCCCATAAAAATGGATTAGAATATCTACCTTTTGGCCATAAAATCAAGCACCCAGAAGGCATGAATACCAACGGCTCTGCCAGCAGCACAGCTAGAAATATAAAGTCAGGGCCTGTATCGACGGACTATCCAGGTCATGGACCGGGTTTCATGTGCTTCCAAATTCCACCAGCCTTTCACTCCATCTTCCGATGGGGTTGGCTAGTGCTGATCCTCATTCTCCCGGGTGGTACATCCCTGCATGCCCAGTCCCCTACGGACGCACTCTGGTCCCGTATTGAGGCACGTTTGGATCAACCCAACGTAGATACGAGTTACCAATTCATCCTGGAGGAAATAGCGATGCATTGCGGTCATGATGCCCGGTGCCTCATGGCCACCTATGATACCATAGCCATTCAATTGGAGAAAAAGTTCAAATTGGCTGCGGCCACTAAAGTGACGAAGGCATCGATCGGCGTTGCGGAGCAAGAGGGCTTGATTTTAAAAATGGCGCAAGGCAATTATGATTTATGCCGGTATTACGATGCCTTGAAAAATCCCCGTTATGCAGTCGCCTACCTGGACCAGGCACTCCGGTATTTTGAAGAAGCCGATAGTCCAAGAAAAGTCATCAAATGTAAATTCTGGAAAGTCAAGTTGACCTCATCCCCGGATGGCCTGATGACTAAAGCCGAAGGAGAGGCCCTGGATACCTTGATCCGGGAGGCCATGGTGTTAAAGGATAGTATTCTTGCGGGCAGTATACTTGTCCATCGGTTTAGTTTAGGCCTGCATATCGATCCACCCGAAAAGAGCAAAGCTTATCTGGACCTTTTAGAACGCATGACGGATCCTGCTTCGAAAAACCGAAGTGCTAACATCAACCTGGGCGACTATTGGAATGCCAAAGGCAGCTATGAGTTGGAATATGGGGATGCCTTATTGGCCAAATCTTATTTTGAAAATGCACTAGCTGTATTTAATGAGATTGAAGACCCATGGAGAACATTATTTGTGACCATCCATGTCATTGAAACAGACTGGGCTCTGGGTAACCATAAGGAGGCCAAAGACAGGCTGGCCATCGCCCTGAAGATGAGTGAAGCCGTTCACTCCGAGGATTTATATCTCAACCTTTTCAGGATCGCCTCCCGCATCGCTGAGGAAGAGGGTCATTTTCAGGAGGCCCTGGATTACCAGAAAAGGATGTTCACAGCCCAGGAACGGATTTACCAAAATGGTGATGAAAAAATTGCGAACAACTACTACCTCGAAGTTGAAAACAAGCAAAATGCATCCACATTAAAAGCACGAAACAACCAACTGCTATATACCATCATCATTATCGCACTGGTATTGATGATCGCTACCGGATTATGGATCGGATGGTACAAGCAAAGGAAAGCACGGAAAACACTCACCGCTCAAAACCTGTTGATCCAGGAACAGGCGGAGCAACTCAAAGCGCTTGATGCCGCCAAATCCCGCTTTTTCGCCAATGTGAGCCACGAACTCCGCACGCCGCTCACCCTGCTCACCAGCCCGATCAGATCGCTGCTCAAGGAAAATCAACTGACCGAAAAACAAACCCAACTCCTCCACATGGCAGATCGCAGTGGACAGCAACTCTCGCAACTCATCAATGAGATACTCGACTTGCGTAAGCTTGAAATGGGCAAGATGAACCTTTCGCCAGAGCCTACTGAACTGCGTACTTATTTCCAGACGTACTTTGCACAATTCGAGTCATTGGCTGTACAAAAGGAGATCGATTACCAACTATCCCTATCGATGCCGGAGCATGCCATGGCCGATCTTGACCGGGAGAAATGCCGCCAGATACTGTTCAATCTGCTCTCCAATGCATTCAAGTTTACTCCACAAGGTGGGCGCATTGAGGTCACGGTAAATGCGACTGATGACACATTGTCCCTCGCCGTGGCTGACAATGGCCCCGGTATCCATCCCGATGATTTACACCTGTTGTTTGACCGTTACTTCCAGACCACCCGCCCGGAGAAAGGTGCAGAAGGTGGCACCGGTATTGGCCTGGCCCTTTGCCGCGAGTATGTGCAGCTGTTTGGCGGCCATATCAATGTGCAAAGTACCCTGGGCAAAGGCGCTACATTCACGGTGAACTTTCCAATCGCATTGAATCAAACAAAGCAGGTTTCTGTAAGCGGTGAAGCAAGAAGCGATATCCCTGAGCTTATTCCAAACGATGGATACTTCGATGCAAACACCGCTGCCGACGGAGTCATCAAAGAAGAGAGCACTTTAAGCCATAGTGGCATGCGAGAACGTCCGACTATTTTGTTGGTTGAAGACAATCCCGAACTGCGAAAGTATATCCGACTTGTTTTGGAAGAAAAATACCGGGTGGTCACCGCAGTAAATGGCCAGGATGCCCTGATGGTAATAGCAAATCACGAATCAGGTTTCGTTCCTGACCTCATCCTTTCTGACCTGATGATGCCGGTCATGGATGGGTATCAATTGCTGGAACGACTCAAATCGGACGATAAGACCCGCCACATCCCTGTCGTCATGCTTACCGCACGCGCGGAGGCGCAGGACAAACTCAAGGCCTTACGCATTGGCGTGGACGATTACCTGACCAAACCCTTTGATGAGGAAGAGTTGCTGGTGCGTATCGAAAACCTGCTGAACAATCAGGCATCCCGGCGTACCGCTATAACCCCGGATGACTCTACTCCTTCTACGCAGGAAGTCCCTGCGGCTCCGCTCATGTCAGCCCCTGACCGCGAGTGGCTCGAAGCATTTGAAGCCTATGTGCAAAAACACTTTGCCGGAGGCACCCTTAGCGTTTCGTCATTGGCTTATGAGTTTGCCATGAGCGAATCCACCTTGTTGCGCCAGCTCAAGCGGCTTACCGGGCTGACTCCACTCCAAAACATCCAGGAGGTGCGGCTCAACGAAGCGAGGAGGTTACTCGAAAACCGGACCTATAACTCAGTGGCCCAGGTGGCCTCTAAGGTCGGTTATGAGGATGCCAGCTCTTTTACCCGTGTATTTAAGCAGCGCTTCGGGAAGCGGCCCTCTGAACTCATGGAGGCCTGATAATATCTCAGCAAGTGCCTTTTTAGCCTCATTTTCAAGCATTTTGACGGATTCTGCACGACGATTGACGGATTCGGCTGTCGCCTGATGGCCACATTTGTGGGGTAAAAAACGGCGATGGAAACACCATTGCCAATTTCCTAACAAATCTTTCAATCCACTCTTTTATGAAAAAATGCTTTACACTTTTACTCCTCGCATTATCCACAGTCATCACGGTACAGGCGCAGGTTACGACTGTATCCAATCTGGGGGAGATCGACCTATCGGAACGGCACTGAATGGCAGTGACTTGTACGTGAGTGCCTTACTTGGAAATAAAATTGTCAAAATTGACCTCACACAACCTTTTCCGGTCACACCCACTACTGTACTATCGAATATAACAACACCAACCGGACTAACGGTCATAGGTGATTATCTGTATTTCAATACTGAAGGCAATATTCCGGGAATGCCTGGAGTCAGTTCTGCCCGAATCAACCTGACCTCTCCCACTCCTGTCATTGAAAGAGTGTTGAGCGATGACATAATGGACGCGCAGGCTTACGCACAAACCGGTGACACCCTGTATATCAGCACAGTCAACCACGGCATCTTTCGGGTCAACCTTAGCCAGCCGTTTCCGCAGGCTGGTGTTGTGGTGAAAAGTGGTATTGAGACTTCAGGACTGGCTTTGCGCGGAAATGAATTGTATTATGGTTTTTACGGTAGTGATAAAGTATGGAAAATAAACAGACATGAGCCTAATCCTACACCGGTATTAGTCTTGTCTGGCCTGGCTGGACCAGACGGCTTGACATTTAGTGGAAATTTTTTATATGTATCCGAATCTTCGGGTAGCAGAATTGTAAAGTTCGATGTTACTCAGCCTAACCCTACCGTAGAAACTGTTGTTGATGGACTGGATGGTCCTACGCTCACTGTTTTCGACGGGTTGAGCATTTATTTTGGCCAACAAAACAACGGTCAGGTTTCAAGGTTGGATATCAATGAGCTCTCCTTCTCACCACCGGCTCCTGTCTGTCTTACCGATGTATCAGCTCAACGCAATGGTGGTTCACCTTTGGGTGGTCAATACAGTGGTCCAAACGTTACGGATAACGGCGATGGCGCAACCTTCACCTTCAATGCGCAAGCGGCAGGACCGGGTACGCATTCAGTCACCTACACATTCGGTGCGCTGAGTGCTGAAGCTTCTATTACGGTTGGAACCACCTTCCTGCTTGCTACCTCTTCCACGCCTAATTCTGGTGCCACGAATGACGGTACGGCTACTGCCCTTGTCTCTGGAGGCACTGCACCGTACAACTATCTTTGGAGTAATGGAGGTACGAATGCTACGATTACAGGCCTGGCTGCAGGAACATATACTGTGACAGTGATTGATGTCAGCGGATGTGTGCAAACCGCTATCGCTGTATGTGAACTTGCAGGAGATGTATGTGCTACGGCTACCAATATCAATTACCTCTTTGGAACAGAAATCGAAGTACCTGTGGTCTCCGCTCCTTACACTAATACCGGAGCTACTGCTTCCGGAGATCCTTCAGTAGATATTACCGCATGCTTCTTTCAATCTGATCCATTGCAGTCTACGGTATGGTTCACGTTCACAGGAGATGGCAACCGCTACCGTTTCCGCACGGTACAAGGTAGCTCAACCAATTATATCCAGGATGGAGATACCCAGGCAGCAGTGTTCCAAGGCGATTGTGCCAATCCAGCTTATTTAGGTTGTGTTGATGATGAAGATGTAAATAGTGGAAAATATAATATCGCCTTTGAAATCGTTACAGCACCCGGCGAGGAATACCGAATGATGTGGGATGGGTATGGTGGCTTTCAGGGTGAATTCTGCCTGGAAGTAACCCTGGTAGAATTAGTAAGTGCTACGGAAATCACGCCGACCGAAATAGGTATAGCCCCAAATCCTACTAAAGGCTTAGTGCAATGGAGCAATGTAAATGCTGATGAGGTTCAGGTTTTTGACTATACAGGCCGTATGTTACAGCGACTGGCACAACCGGGCAATAGCATTGACCTTTCGGGCCAGCCTGCCGGATTGTATTTCCTGCAGATCCGTGAGAAGGACACCGTGTATACAGCGAGGGTGGTGAAGGAATAGTTTTATAATTGCATAACACCCAGTATAGTTACCGCGGGTCCGGTTCAAACCAGATTATGCCAGGCATACCATGCTTTGACGTGATCTCATGACCCGGACCTGGCGGTAAACTTAATGGGGATCATGTGTTGAGGCGAGTATACGTGCGTGATATAAGCAACATCATTTCGATAATGAAAGTCATGGAATTCGCTTGTGCGTATACCTGACATGGTAGTATTTGTCAGCATGCTTTTGGAAAGGGCCATTCTACCATGTCATTCTATTATTTTTTTAAAAATTAAATTGATCAACAATAATTAATAATGTATGGCGACACCTCAATTTAATTGCCTTTCCTTTAATGGTATAAATAATTACTTGGATTGCGGGAAGATAGATCTGGCAGTTTTTACCAAGGGAGAAATGACCATTGAAGCTTGGATTAATCCTAACGAGGCTTTGAAGGTCATGGAAATTATTTCACTCTCATCCAATACTATTCCGGCCATCAGCATGGGCGTGGATTCCAAGACGGATAGTATTAAGCATTCACTTATTTTCTTATCCAATTCGGGTATGCGATGGAATACCTCAGGTTTGGCCATTACCTATGGTCGCTGGCAACACTGTGCATGTGTTTTTGGAGATCATTATAACGGAACTCATAAATATATTGAAATATTTATTGATGGCGTTTCCCAATACAGTGGTGCGATACACCCCTCTAATCTTGATATTGATTCGTCCGCTATAGGGTTGCACGATATAACAATTGGATGCTCATACAAAAATGACTTTTCTTCTTTTTTTAATGGGAAAATCTCCGAAGTGAGAGTATGGAATAAGGTTCGAACCCTCGAAGAAATAAAAAGCACGAAAGATCAACGACTGCTGGGTATTGAATCTGGTCTTGTGGCCTATTGGCCTCTTTACTCGTCAGATAGTAACCAGGTGACCATCAAAGACCAGGCCGGCACATTTGATGCCACTATAACTGGAGCCAGCTGGCAGCTTGATAATTTATTATTACCAGATCCCTTAAGTGGAAATCAAACTTCTCCAACACCTGCTACAGTACCACCTGTCGGGCAGCCGGAAATACCATCGCAACAAACACCAATTCTGCCTAATGGAGGTCATGACCCAATATCATCTCTTGATCAGCATGACTGGCGTCAAAAGATCATCACTGAAGCAAATCATGCGACCATTGATAAAGTTTTAGAACTCAAGGACACAACTTTCTCCGAATTTAACCTACTCAAAACGGTTACCGATACATTAGTTAAAGTGGTACGTATCCGGGACGTACATGTAGAGTTAGTGAATGATGCTGAACTTGAAAAAATTGAATCTGGCCTGGCTAAGCCCGAAACTATCGGAAAGGGAAAAACTAAAAGACCGGCGTTAGGCAAACGTTTTAGGATAAAAAAGGGTGGGGGAGTAAAAATAAGTGGCAAAACCGACCTTTTGGGCCTTAAATCTGCGGACGTTGCTCTCGAATTTGCAATAGATGACAACAAGGAGAAGGATGCATTAATTAAAATAAAAACAACGAGCAGTGAAGATCATGATATTAGCGAAATACTTGGAGGAATCCTTCCAGCGGAAATAACTCAGGTTCTCTCCGTGTTAGAACAAGCTGAAATCTTTAATCCTTCCTTTGCTTTTTCCACCTCAAGTGTTGCTGATGACGATGAACCATTTGATGTTGGCGTCAGTGAAGGCTTTAACTTCTATGGACAACTCAATCTAAGTAAATTCAAAAAAGACTTTAACCCTGATAATATCGGATTGGGGGAGATGCTGGGGTTCGTCGCTAAAATATTTGGAATAGAGAAAATCACATCTCATGTCTGCATTAGCAAGAAGGACACAGGAATACATTTGGAGTTGAATGCCATTATTGAGCAAGACCTACAATTTTCTGCTGGAAAGAACCTTGAAATCGTTTATCAGGGAGTGGTGATCAGCCTTACCATGGGTGTAGGCCATCCTTTTCCCAGGATCTCCGTCAAGACCTCGATTTTGTTAACCAGCAAATTTCTGGGTGCGGACAACCTGGCACTGACCGGAGAAATAAGCCTGGATCCGAAAACCATCGGTGGGTCCTTTACGTTCCAGAACGAAGAAAACCCCTGGCATCCTTTCAATTTCTCCCTGGTATCTGTAAAGGATATGGCTGTAGAAATAGGGGGAACATATACAGAACCTTTTATTGACAATTTCGGCTTCGCGACGGAAGACCTGAAAATCGGAGATGTGAAGGGAAGCCTGGCGGTAAAACTGGACACCAATGGCTATGATAACTTCGTTTTTAACATTGGGGTAGAAGAAATTTCACTTCTCCAATCAGGTACCGCACTTTCACCAGCAACATTTATTGCTTACCAGGCCCTACCCAATGAAACCACCAATCCTGTGGAGGCCGTCATTAATTGTAAGGTCCTTGCCCTGAAGGTCTCCATTGTTCCGGTAGCCACTACAATCGGACAAATAAATTTTGACAAGGAAGGCTTTAACGCCAAAGGCAAATTAGATCTATGGGGATGGGGTGCGATGATGGATGCCCATATCTCAAATAAAGCGTTTGATGTATCTGCTGAGATAGATCCGTTCCAATTGAATATTGGAGGATATGATTTGGTAAAAGTTGCAGGAGTTGGAACAGACGCAAAGCCCAGGTTTACCCTGAAATTGAGCGCAGAGACAACTCCGGAATTTGAAATGTCTCTTTCTGTTACCCTTTTGGAAGTGAGGCAAGAGGTCTATGTAAAGGCTGATACGGACGGTTTAAAATTCAGATTTGAAGTCGTAAATCTTCTTTTTAATGCATCATTGGAATCTACCTTAATGAGTTCGTCATATGCAGGAAAAGGAAACTTTGAATTAGGCATCAACGAAAGGATCAATCTAGGTATATTAGGAGAGATCAATTTGAATGTGCAGGAAAATTTAGCCATGGCCATTCGAATCGATCATGCATTTTATCTCAGTCTAAGTGGTGAGATAACCTTTATGGGCATGGCTGTAGGTATCTCATTTGAACCTGATACGCTATTGCATAAGTTTGAAGACTTACCCTCTGCATTTCTTAAGTATCTCAACAGTAATGGCCAGAAAATATTTGGAGTGGTGTTTAATACACTTTCTGCCTGGGCAAATGCTGTCGTCAATCGCGTCATTACGTTTAGCGGATCAGTCGCTCAAGTAGCTAAGGAAGGATTTAAACTAGGCAAGGAAGCCATAGGTGAAATAGTAGAGACTTCCAGGTTGCTCGGTGAAACGCCAGTCCAGATAGCCAAAGGCCTGACAGATTTCTATGGCCTGAGCCTGGATCAAATAGTTTCTGCGCTGAAGCTAGCCGAGTATCCTATTGAGGAAATAGTAGACGGGATTAAGGAGGCATATCATTTATCGGATAGGGCGGTGACGGATATATTGAGAAACGCTGGATACACGACCAGTGAGATCATTAAAGTCCTGGAGTCAGGTTTCAGGTTAACCTGGGCAGAAATTGCCACTCTCTTAAATGAAGCCAATTTTCCTGTTGACCAGGTAGCAAAGGGCCTCAAATCAGCTTTTGATATTAGCGAGAAGCAAGTAGCCGATGTTTTAAAAGAGGCAGGCCATTCGGTTGAAACCATCACCAAATCCCTGAAATCTGCTTTCAATATTTCTAAATCATTAGCAGCCCAAACCTTAATGGCGGCTAACTATTCAGTAGATCAGGTGGCAAGTGGAATCAAGGCGGCCTACAACCTCAGTGAAACACAAGTAGTGGATGTCCTGACAAAAGCGGGATACTTCCCTGATGAAGTAGGTAAAGCATTGCAAAAGACTTTTGGTCTTGGTGCCGAAGGTGTTGCCTCTGCCTTGAAGGGAGCTGGTTATACCATCGCCGAAGTTACCACTGCACTGGATTGGGGATTGGATTTGTCAGAAAGCAGTATAGATTCTGTTTTGCAAGGTGCCGGATATGCTTTTGATGAAATACAGGATGTATTGAAGCCACTCAATCCCATCAATTGGCTATCCTCTCCTGTGCAATCAATCGTTAGTAATATTTCAAATTGGAATCCATTCAGTTGGTGATTTCCATTAAACAAGAATAAACATGGAACAAGAAACATCAAATCAAGTCCCCTCAGAAGTTCAAAAGATTTTTAAGGCTTTGAGCGAGGACAGATCTGTCAGAGAAGACTTTTACGGAAAATTCAAGAGCCTTGAGCCCAAAAATTGGATCGGCTTCGTGCAATTGGGCAAGGAAAGGGGGTATGATTTTACCGTAGATGACCTGAAAGGTATGATGGGTGATGAATTTTATACAGGCAATAGAGCGGCCTGGAGAGATTCGACAGAGGCTTCTACCGATTCAGATGGAACGGCCTCAGTTCCTGTAATTGAAGGAACCTGGATTTGGGCTGATCATCCCGGGAAGAAAATAGTTTTTGCCCGGGAGCAATATAGTATTTATGAAAACGACGTTGAAGAGGAAAAGGGGAAATATTCGCTGAGTGATGAAATACTAATTGAATGTACTGCCAGTTTTTTAGTGAATAGCGAAAGGAGAGCTACCTATGCAAAGGTTGGTAGATTTGTTGGTGACACCATGACTATGGATATGGAGGGTGTAGTGAAAAAATACAAACGCTGGTTGGGCGGTCGCAGAGCAGATACCCAATTAAATAATAGTTTGATAGGGGCCTGGTTAGATATTAATGCAATAGACGAAAGTGTCCAATTGGTTTTTACCAATGACACACTTAAGCTTACTGTGGATGAGGACAAAATTACCACCGACATGATGTTCCCTAACATCGCAATACATTATAAAGTAAAATCTCTTGGACATATCCTCGAGCTTAAGAGTGATAAAATTACTAGTGATTGGAACCTAAAGCTATTGGCCACTGATTCGATGACGATTAGTCAGGACAGTCATGAAGTTACTTTGAAAAAGTAAACTATAATGACTATCCTGATGGGGAAATCCTGGGCCAATCGCACTTGTGAGACTTGTTTGAGTTTGATCGGGCGGACATCCAGTAAAATGACCAAGGCCAATTATTGCCGGGTAGATACCCTGAGGCGATAGCTTTTTATTTACATTCGTGCCAGGGTATAGTGTAGAGCATATATGGACCCGCTTTCACAAAGCCCTGGATTTCCAGAGTCCTTTGTATTGAGGAATTGATTTATTAAGTGGAAAAAAAAGTTTGGCGGATGAAACTCTATATAAAGAATATGGCATGTGAAAGTTGCAAGCTTGTTGTCAAGGATGCACTGGAAGAATTGGATATATCGCCTGTAAAAGTGGAATTGGGGGAAATTGAAGTAAGAGAAGATCTCTCAGATGATGAAAAGCGAATGTTAAACAGCAAAATCAAGAAGGCTGGATTGGAGCTCCTGGAAAGGAAACAAGGTGCATTGATAGAGAAGATCCGTAAAGTGATGGTGGATTATGTATACAAATCAGATGAAAAGCCAAATATTAAGTTCTCTGTTTTGTTGAGCGAGGAATTGGGGCACAACTATACCTACCTGGCCAATTTTTTCTCGGAAGTGGAAGCCACGACCATTGAACAGTACATTATCACCCTCAAGATAGAACGCATAAAGGAGCTCATCATATTCGGGGAGTATACATTGTCTGAGATTGCGCATATGGTGCATTACAGCAGCGTAGCCCATCTCTCCTCCCAGTTTAAGAAGATCACTGGGTTGACCCCATCCCATTTTAAGGCACTTAAGGAAAAAAGGAGGGTGACTATCCAGGACCTATAGGCGGTGACCATTTGCTTCATGCCATGCTCATGCGGGACAGATTTAATATCTTGCACGGTGATTTCGCGGAGCTTTGAGCATGCTGCCCATGCCGTGAAGCCAACAGAAGGAATATGAATTATGCAGATGTGGAAATCATGGCCCCGGCAGGGTCATTTGAAGCGCTGACCGCAGCCATCAACGCAGGATGCCACTCGGTCTACTTTGGCGTTGAGCAACTCAATATGAGGGCCCGCTCCTCTATCAATTTCACTACGGATGACCTGGTCAGGATCTGCCGGCAATGCGATGCGCATCATGTCAAGACCTACCTCACGCTCAATACGATCCTCTATGATCATGACATCCGTTTGATGAAGACGATCATCGACTGCGCAAAGGAAAGTGGCGTGACCGCTGTCATCG
This sequence comes from Candidatus Opimibacter iunctus, assembly GCA_016716665.1. Lineage (GTDB taxonomy): Bacteria > Bacteroidota > Bacteroidia > Chitinophagales > Saprospiraceae > Opimibacter > Opimibacter iunctus. The sequence continues at coordinate 508,483 of JADJVH010000002.1, forward strand.
CAGCAGATCATGCGGCGATGGCCTATTGTAAAGAAGTGGGCATGCCAGTTCACCTCTCTACGCAAGCCAATGTCAGCAATGTGGAGACGGTGCAGTTTTATGCAGGCTATGCTGATGTCATCGTGCTCGCGCGTGAACTGAGCCTGAGCCAGGTCGCGAATATCATTGCGGAGATCAGCCGGAAGGAAATCAAGGGGCCTTCGGGTGAACTGATCAAGATTGAAGTCTTTGCTCACGGTGCATTGTGCATGGCGATATCGGGCAAGTGTTACCTGAGCCTGCATTCACACAACGCATCGGCTAACCGGGGAGCTTGTATCCAGAATTGCAGGAAGGAGTATGTAGTCACTTCTAAGGAAGATGGAATAGAATTGGAGATTGACAATGAGTATATCATGAGTGCCAAGGATCTCTGCACGATTGGCTTCCTGGACAAAGTATTGGATGCTGGCGTCAGCGTGCTGAAGATCGAAGGCCGTGGGCGTTCAGCCGATTATGTAGATACAGTAGTGAGTTGTTATCGTCAGGCACTCGATGCCTTGCAGGATGGCACCTATGGGCCTGATAAAATCGCACAATGGACGACGGAGCTTTCTAAGGTATACAATCGTGGATTCTGGGATGGCTATTACCTGGGCCGTATCATGGGGGAATGGAGTGATGCATATGGATCGAAGGCCACAGAGAAGAAAATACATGTCGGCCAGTGTGTGAAGTACTATCCTAAAATCAAAGTGGGCGAATTTCAAATGGCCTCCCATACCCTCAGGAAAGGAGATCAGATCCTGATCACCGGCCCTGCTTCCGGCGTGACACGATCACAGGTTGAAGAGTTGCGTGTAGAGGATCGCACTGTAGAGCTTGTCGAAAAGGGTGACATCTTTACCCTGCCATTGTCCGAAGCCATCAGGCCAAAGGACAAGATCTATAAAGTGGTGCAAGCCTGATGGTCCGCATCACTTTCCATCGCATCAAATGTATTGGTTGCAATGGCTGTGTCGAAGCGGCACCTGAACGATGGCGCGTCTCCACAAGGGACGGCCGGTGCAACCTGATCGGGGGAAAGGAGAAGAAGGGAATATTCCAGGCTATAGTGGATGACGAAGAGTATGAGCAGAATAAAAAGGCCGCGGCCAATTGTCCGGTCAGAATAATACGGCTTGAAACTATTTAAAAGTTTAGTACCTAGTTGAAATGACATTTAAGGTTTCCATTCAAACGATTTACGAATGTTCCCTCGAAAGGGCGTTCAAGACGCCTATGCTGTGCGACGTGTCCAAGGTGCACACCGGATATGGCATCATGCCGAAGGTCACTCATTGCACAGAGGACGAAAACTGGGGCAAGCCTGGATACAGTAAGAAGGTCTTTGTGGCTAAATCCATTTCACAACAGGGAGGCTGGGCTTCTGTGGACAAGGTCATCGACCGGATAGAAAATCAATATTGGAAAATCGAAGTGAGTGAGTTCCAGGCATGGATGCTGGGGTTTTCCAAGTTTGTAGGCGAATGGAAGACCACGGAGCTGGAGCCAAACAAGATCCTCATTGAATATACCTACACGCTTCATTCCACGTCACCATTGCTCGCTCCGTTCAATTGGATTTTTGCAAAGACCTTTTGGAAGACTTATATGAAAAGGGTCTTGGAAAATGTAAGGCAATTGGCGTATGCCAATGAGCCGTATATATATCAATAGGGCTTAGTAGTCATCTCACAAGTGAGGGCCGTGGCAGGACACGACCCCGCAAGCCTGCCGGGCCCGGGGCCAGGCCGGAGCCCGCCCCCCCGCCGGGCCGCGGGGGGGGGGGGGGGCCCCCCGCCGGCCACGGGGGGGCCGCGGGGGGGCCGGGGGGGGGGCCGCCCCCGGGGGGGGGCCGCCGGCGCGGGCGTCCCCCGCCCGCGGGGGGGGGGGCCCCGCGCCGCGGCGCCGGGCCCGGGGCCCCCCGGGGGCGGCGGCGCTATTTTACATCCAACTCATCGATCTGGGCCTTGTAAGATGAAGGCAGCAGGATGCGCTTGATCAGTCCGTCAAGCCTGACGATCCTGCTCAGTTTGTATAGCGGTACAACAGGCGCTAACAACGAAAACGATCTCATGCCCAGCATTTCTTTTACACCCGGGGGGACCACCAGTTTCTGCCCTTCGATCAGCACGTTGTACCGCATGCGGCCCAGGTGTTTCTTGTACTGCTCAAACAGGTCATCTGTATATGCACTTTTTTGCAGGTCATCCTTCATGTGTTGTTCCCGCACTGGCAGCCAATCGAGGTAGGTATGCGGCAGTTCCTTCAAACCCATCCGGACACCTACACGATAGAAGACATCATAGACTTCTTCTTTTTCGGCTGCACTCAATTTGTGTTCGAGCAGTTCATAGGCCGCAATGGAATAGTGGATCAACATGAACAACACATCCCTGTATGCCCAGTCCGGAATTGAGGCTCCCCGGTTTTGTTCTACCGCACCATGGATATGCCGCAACGTGTCAAGGGCCTTGTGTGCATCTTCCACAGAGGCAAAGACAATCTTCCGGGCATAACTTACCGTGGAGAAAAGACGGCCAAGGGGATCAGCGGGCAACTTGCCGGTAAAGTATAGCCAGTCCACTGCTTTGTTGAGGGCAAATTCTGCAGCAGCCCCTGCAAAAATGAAGAGGACCGTATCACTCTTGCCCCAGATCTTACGGACGATGGAATGTTGATCAGCAAACAATGACATACGCAAAAGGCTCTTGCAGCAAAGGTAGTCCCTGAAGGCATACGGATGGCCGGGGACGGGATGCTACAACTGATACGCTTGTATTAATTTCGTGATTTCATTGACCTGTAGGTCAGCGACTGCCAGAAACATTAACCTTAAATAATTTCTCTTCACATGGATGCACATCAGTTTGCCCGCGAATGGATCGAGGTTTGGAACAGCCACAACCTGGAAGAAATACTAACCCACTATTCGGACGATATTGAAATCACCACGCCGATGATCCGGATGGCCCTTGGTGTGGATAGCGGTTCGTTGAAAGGGAAGAAGGATGTAGGGGAGTATTGGGGTAGGGCATTGCAGAAGCTGCCGGATCTCCATTTTGAATTGTATGAAGTTACCTCAGGGGTCAATTCTGTCGCGCTGTACTACAAGTCGGTGATGAATAAAAATGCTATCGAAGTCATGTTTTTTGATGACCAGGGTAAAGTGAACAGGATGTTTGCTTACTATACTACCTGATCCTGCCCCCCCCACCCGGATAGCATAGGCAGTCCTCCTATCTCCGGTCCATAGCTATGGGCTGATATCATCTTCTGCTCCGGCAAAGGGGCTTCCCAAAATTATATAAGTCTTACCCAAAGTCCTGTAACACCCTCCGCGGGTGCCCGAAATACCTTTGCCGCATCAAATCACATAAACACTAAAAAATGAAAAACATAATGCCATTCCTTCTTGCCCTGATCCTTATCTCCTGCCAGAAGGAAGAATTCAGCCCACTCCGTACGAGTGAATTTTCAATCCATGCGTCATCAAATGGCGCAGACTATCCCATCAAAGTAGCCGTTCCAGTGGGCTATGATCCCGATCACCAGCAGTATGCCACGATCTACGTCCTCGATGGAGATGAAAATTTCGACTTTGTCGCTGCACAGTGTGAATCCATCAGCCATGGCCGGACCACAGACAATGTCCTCGTCGTCAGCATCGGATACGGCAACGACAGGGCTGTTGATTACACGCCTTCTACAGCAGAACAGGGTGGTGGAAAAGCAGCAGCTTTCATGCAGTTTATCCATGATGACCTGATCCCCCGCATAGAGAGCTTGAGTTTGCTGCCGATACCACCAGGGAAAGCAGGGTCATCATCGGCCATTCATTCGGCGGATTATTTGCAGCCTATGCGTTTACCAGCTTCAACCAGGTGTTTGGCAACTATCTCATGCTGAGCCCATCACTGTGGTATGACAATGAGATCATCCTCCTGCAGGAGCAGGATCACCGTGATGAGATCAAGGCCAATCATCAGCTGGTGTATCTGGGCCTCGGTGAACTCGAGAAGTCAGGGAGAATGCTCGTGCCCTTCCAGGCGTTTTATCAGCAACTCGAAGATAACTACCCTGGTATCGCACTGGAGCGCCAGCTCCAGCCACATCTAGATCATCAAGGTTCGAAACAACCAAACATTATCGAAGGGCTTCAATTCTATTTTCAAAACAGATAATCTATCCTCACCCTTATTTCACAACCACTTTAAATAAAAAACAAAATGAAACTCATCCACACCTTTACCATCCTCTTCCTGTTGTCGATCCTCAGCACCGCCAATGCACAATATGTACCGGTCAAGTCAGCGAAACATAGTTACCCGGTGCAGAAACTGACCATTGAGCCTGCCATAGGCTTCAATCCCTCATCCATGTTTAATGTCCTGGCCAGCAATATCGTGCAATGGAATGTGGAGAAACGCCTGAGTGTAATATCCTATACTGCTTATGCCTACAACAATGCCTTCAACCGGGATTTCAATCACATCACCACGGATTACAATTATTCTATCACGCAGAAGTTTGGGATCGGAACATCCCTATACGGTAAGCGGGCCTCGCATACCTTTTCGCTGATGGCTGGAATCAAGTACGATGCTTTCAAGGAGACATTGAAGCATCCTGAATTGGAACCTGTATCCGCATCGATCAAATCAACCAGCCCTGATGTCGGACTGATGTACAACTGGAAGCTCGGAAAGGGTAAGTGTTTCTTCAGCTACAGGATGTACCTTCCGCTATACCCATATCCTTTCAAGACCACCGATTTCTGGTCATTGGATGGCAACATCGGCAATATCACTATGGAGTTTGGACTTGGCATACGCCTGAAATAAATATCACGTCCAGATAGACCTTTCCTTTTTCTGTCCTGGCCATTTGAGGTATGGCAGGTTGATGATAGGATTCCGGCCATCATAAGTATTCATTATTTTAGAATGGATGCATCACTGTCTCCCTACATGTGAGGTATGGAGTGAGAAACTACTTGATCAACGTGACATCACCTGTGTATATCTTGGTCACTCCATCAATAAATTCCACCTCAGCGGTATAGACAAATACACCAGGATTGAGCAGCTCGCTATTGAATGTCCCATCCCATCCCTTTGATTCATCATTAGGTTGGAAATCCGAGGCTTCATGCAGCAGTGATCCCCATCGGTTGTATACCTGAAATTTCTTCACCGATACAATCTGGTCCAGATCACCGGACACGAAGAACAGATCATTGACGCCATCCCCATTTGGTGAAAAGGCATTGGGGATGTATACCCTGCGGTCTTTGCTCACGGTGATGAGGATATTGTCTGTTGCTGGGCAACCATATTCGTCATACACCGTAGCACTCAGGGTGACTGTATTGGCGGCATAGACTGTGCCCTGGAGGCAATTTATGTCAAAGCATTCGATGACGCCATCTGGTGTCCATATCAGCGTATCCATCTGACTCGTCGGCAGGTTGATGGTGGCCTCTACAGTAGCGCTTTCTCCCAGGCCGAGTTCGATATCCGGCCCGAGGGCGATACTGATCTCAGAGGGCTCGCTGATCACGAGAGAGGTATCCCACAGGCAGCCTGTAGCATCCTGCAGCGCAAGTGTATAATCACCTGCTGTCAGGTTGGTATAGACACTATTGGCCGCAAAAGGTGCATTGTTCAGGCTAGACAGATAAGGTGGTGTGCCCCCAATCACCTGATCGATACTGATCAGTCCGTTCTGATCACCAAAGCATGATGGGTTCTGGTCAGTGATCAACGCACTGCTCGGTGCTGCTGTATTCTGAATGACGGTGACTGATGAGGTATCCTTGCAACCACTTACTGTATTGGTGATCGTGAGTATATATTTACCTGGCTTGTCAATGGTTGGGCGCAATGTATTTTCATTACCATCAATAAGGATACCCGGGCCTGTCCAGGCTATCGTAAATCCTGGGCCTGAAGATGATCCGGTAGCATCAAGGCGCTGAGTGGTATTGACACAATCCAGTGTACCAAAATCAGCAACTGTTACGATTGGCAATGGATAGATCACGACAGATACTGTTGAAGCATCACCCGGGCATGCGCCATTTGCCACCAATGCATATTGGAAAGAATAGGTGCCAGGTTGTTGGCCTTTTGTTTTAAAGGTTGCATTGCCAGGATTGAAAGCTGCTCCAGATGAAGGTGATGTTGAAGTCTCTGACCATGTTCCATTGATATCAGCGCCAGATATCAGGGTAGCAAGGCTCACGACCTGATCTTCATTGGAGCAATAGGCCACGGGCTGTGCTGCTATTCCTGCATCCACAACCATGTCTACCTCGACGGTGGCCTGATAATCAAGCGGACATCCTGGAGGAGGCTGGTTGAGCAGGCTGTATTGGAAGGTGTACTGTCCTGGATCACCACCTGCGGCATTAAACATCGTACCGGTAAGTGTTCCAGGGTTACTGCCCGGAGGCGTCTGGATCAGGCTCCACGCGCCTTGTTCAGTCGTATTTTCAATGGAGTTAAGATCAAGGATATCACCACCATTGCACAACGGTGCCGCATTGAAAAACAACACATCCGGACACGTGCAATCCAGGACGGTCACGACAGCCTGATACGTGGCTTCAGGACAAGGAGCGATGGCTGAATTGGTCGTATAGATAAATGTATAATCTCCCGCAGGAATGTTATTAAAATTGAGGTTGGTAAACAATCCGACAGCCCCGGACTGATCAGCATCCTGCCATGTACCGTTCATATCCCCGGAGAGGACGAGGTCATAGAGGTTGATGACTGAGCCACCGGCAATCGTGTTGCAGAGCTGTGTTGTACCCTGTACTACAGCAGACGGAGGCAATACTTCATTGACTGTGATACTGGAGTCGCCCATGCAACTGCCGCCATCGGTCACCGTCACCGCATAAGTACCCGGAGCATTGACCACAAGATTTTGATTCATGGATCCATCGGACCAGAGGTAGGTGGCAAAGCCTGAACCTGCATTGAGTGTCGTGCTTCCGTTTTCACAATAGGACGTATTGCCTGTGATGACCGGGTGCAATGAAGTGCTTTCATCAACACTCACTGAGCCTGATCCAGCACAGCCATAGGTATCGATGACATCGACGCTGTATGTGCCGGGTGTCGATACGGTGATGGTTTGAGTCAAGGCGCTGTTGTTCCATGTATAAGATGTGTATCCCGCTCCTGCATCGAGTACGGTCGAACCTCCAATGCAATATGTAGTCGAGCCACCGATCGTGATCACCGGGTTGAGATGCTCTATGGTAGTGATGTTGGCCGAGCCGCTGCATCCATCTGAGTCAACGACCAGTACGCCCACATTGCCTGCGGTGGTCACCTGGATGGTCTGGCTGGTTTCGCCGGTAGACCATGTGTAGTTCATGTATCCTGCGCCCGCATCCAGCGTGGTCCCTGATCCTTCACAAAATTCAAGTGCACCGGTGATCACAGGGCTCAGGGATGGAATTTCACTTGCCGTAAATGTTGCCTGGCCGGTGCAGCCATTATTATCTGTGACGGTCACATGATAGGTGCCGGATGAAAATACTTCGCGTGTCTGGTTGATACTCGCATCGTCCCATACATAGGACATATAGCCAGCTCCGGCATCAAGTGTTGAAGAGAAGCCTGTACAAAAAGAAGCCTGGCCGGTGATAACCGGTTGTGGCAAGGCATTGACATTGACTATGGTTGGCGTTGGCGATGAACCACAACCATCCACAGTGACGACAAGATTGTAGACACCGGCGGTAGTTGCATCGGTTGGATTTTGATTGGAGGAGGAGTAACCTCCGGGACCGCTCCAGGTATAGGTGATGACTGTACCTGCAGAGGTAGTGTTGCCTGACAAAGCAATTGCCTCACCGGCACAATATGGTCCGGTATTATTGGCTATGGCATCCGGAGGGGCTGAGAATATAACATCTGTCGTTGCGATATCAGATGCGCAACTTCCTACCGTCACGATCAGTGAATATGTGCCGGGCAAAGTGGCGTCTGAAGGATTCTGTACATCAGAGGTATATCCTCCCGGCCCTGACCATGCATAGGTGATATTGGGACCCGGCGCACTTGTACTGGCCAGTAGCTGGATATTTTGTCCGATGCAATAAGGGCCTCCGTTGAGTGCAACAGCATCTGGCATATCTGTGACGATCACATTGGTAAAGACAGCCGCAGACGGACAACCATCTACACTGACCTCCAGGGAATAAAATCCTCCCTCTGTGACATCGGTTGGGTTTTGGGAAGTGGAGGTATATCCATTTGGTCCTGTCCATAGATAATCGACCGTAGCTCCAGTCCCATCCGTGGTGCCATTGAGCAGGATCGGCTGGCCCTGGCACACCGGAGTGTTATTTTCTGCAAATGCATTCGGGGTGGGGATGATAGTGATGTTCTGCACGGTGGTGGCCTCGCATCCGTGGTTATCTATGTAATCATAACTAATCTGATATGTCCCCGGGTTAATTGTATTAGGGATTAATTCTCCATCCGGAGATACATAGGGGCCGCTAAAGGTGCCGCCATTTGGATTGCCATCCAGTTGAAAATATTCCAGGCTTTCGCAGATCGGCCCCGGATCGATGATCTCTACATCCGGATTTTGATAGACAGTCACATTTATAGAGGTAGTATTCTTGCATCCATTGGCATCGGTCACCGTTACATTGTGCAGTCCTCCTGTGGTAGCATCATAGGTATCATCAATCCCCGTCCCTGATGGTGTATTCCAGTTGTACGTATATCCACCAGCACCATCACTGCCTTCTGCCGTCAGTTGGACGCTGCCTGTGTTTTGACAAAATTCCGCAGGATCGGGTGTGATTTCCACTGTGGGTAATTCATTTACTTCTATATCGAGGGATTCTGAGTTGGTGCAGTTGTGTGAATCGGTATATGTGTAGGTCACTGTATATGATCCGGGTCCCTGGAGTATGGGGTTGAAGGTGTTTCCAGTGTTATCCCCGCTCCATGTGCCTCCCGGTGGAGTGGCGGAAAGTGCCTGAGGCGGAGTGTTGGCACAGAAAGGACCGATCTGGGTGATATTGATATCTGGGAGTGGGACGACGGTGAGTTCCAATGGATCTCCATTGCTGCAGGTATCTTCTGCCACAGTCAGGGTGTACGTGATATTACCGGTAAAGCCTGGAGGTAAATTGACCGTAGTACTTGGACTGTTTGGATCACTGAGGAAAGCTGTTCCACCATTGGTCCCCGTCCAGGAATAGGTCTCATTGCCATGATTACCTGTGCTGTTTCCATCAAGGTCAACTGAGGTCTCTCCTTCACAGACGAAGATATCATTGCCGGCTACTGCATACAGTGCGCATGGAGGAGAGGCATTGCAGTTGAGGTATGGAGCGGCAGGATCGGTCCAGGTCAGGACAAAACCATTAGTCGTACCCAGCCAATTGTCGATCATCAGGTAATAGCCCTGACCAGGTTGAACGGTGATGGTGGATACAAATCCATCTCCAGTACCAGGGCCTTCTGTAAAATCTGTAGTGCCCATGCCCATGCCGGTATCCGGACAGAATTGACATGCAGCACTGGAAGAGGAACAACGCAGGGGGCTGCCGAGATCTCCGCATTCGACATTAGGGCCAAAGAGAGCCCAGTCATAATCTTCACCTAGTCCACCTTTGGGATGGATGATAAAGCCTAGTTCAAGACCGGGAGGGCAACTCGGATCGATCTGGAAATAGTACCATGCTGAGTTTTGCTCCAGAGCGGTGATACATCCCTGATCATTGTCCGGATCAGCAAAATCATCGAGTCCCGGCCCGTCGGGGTTGAACGCAAGGTCTGAATCGTCACAGACCACCTGGGCATTGGAACAGTCGTTGATGATCTGTGCAAAGCCTGAAAGAGGCAATAGCAACAATACGGCAAAAAGGATAGAGGGTGACGATTTCATGTACTGTTTTAATTAAAGATCAAAATCTGTGGAACTACGCTGCTTCCGGGCCGGAAGGGGTTTGGCGGATGAAAATAGCAATTATTAGGCAAATAGCCTACAACTCCATCCAGCGGCCTTTTAATTTCCCCTGGAAATCTGGAAAGGGGCCATTTTCGTTTTAGGTAAGAACGATATCCAGTTCAGTCCTCAGGACTTTTTTTATCATTTGTTAACAGGAACCTGGAGGGTGTCTATGCGAGGAGTCGCGGTCCATCAGGCCTGACAGACAATAGGCCAGGCGGGCCATCAAGTCCGGATAGGCCTTTAATTCTTAACTTTATGCAATATGGGATTATCTATTCAACTCAGCTTTAGCCCAGCGCCTTACTCCGTGAGAATATTCCTTTTTGTACTTGCCCTGGCACTGAGTGCTGATGGCATAGGTCAGTCAAGAGCAGAAAAAGAAAAGATCATAAAGTTTAAGCAAGACTTTATGACCGGAGTTCCCTCCAGGAAAGTGGATACATTGGTAACCTCGACGGCATTGTTGACCAGGGAAAGAAAGCAGGAGGTGAGGTGCATCTCCATCTTTCCTGCCGGAGAACAGGTCATGCATGAAGAGTGCTACTACAATGACACCAATGTGCCGGAACATAAATCCTCCTATACATTGCCAGGCAAGCAACTTACGGGAGTCACCAGCAAGTTTGATACAGATGGATCCCTGGAATATCAGCTTGACCATGACAAAGGAACATGGAAGGTGGTCAAGGCCGATCACTATCCATACTACAAGGTCCTGGAACGCATGAGAGGAAAGGCGGACAGCCTGATCATCGCAGCATACGGCCAATCGTTTTTTAATCAAACGGTGCGTTGGTCGCCTCAGTCGAGTGTGATCTATGATGGCCTTGCTACCGGCAGCGGCTGGTGTGAATATGAGACCTGGGAGCCCAGTCGATTCATGATCCGGTATGCCATCAGGCTGGCCGATGATGAGACCTATGATGACCTCATCGAGGTGCAACTGGATTCCTCTGGCCAACTTTATTTTCCATTTGGCAAGTATGATGACATCAAGGGATTTGAAAAGGTAAGCCAGACAAAAGGAATGATCATGACAAAGGCCAAGGCCATTGAGGCCGCTGTCGCACAAGGGATGACAGCAAATGGTGACCATCAGCCCACTACCGAACTCAGTTGGGCTTATGCGGATACACAAACGGCAGAAATGTACAACGGTCATTTTTATTACAGCGTCGCTATGTACACCGGATCCTTGAGGAGTTCAGCACCCACCAGGGGGACTAAGGTCGAACAGCGTTTTGATGTATACATCTTCAATCCCTGGACGGGGGCGTTTGTGGAAAAGAAAAAAATGAAAGCTTTCGAGAAGCCTAACAGAAGAGGGGTTCTCGCTACTGACCTCTTGCCGGTCAATTAAATCATCCTCTCCAACTCAAATCTGGACCATCCATGCGTTTAGCCTTCTATCTATCCCTGGCACTCCTTGTAGTGTCGTGTAAGCAGGAACCTGCGCCTGCAGTATCAGGGACCATTTCAACTGCGGAATATTTCAATTACGGCGATGGTGTCGAATCTGCAGGGGTCCGTATGATTCCGATCAGTACGCCTGCAGGTGAGTTTAAGGTGTGGACCAAACGATTTGGCAATAACCCGAAAATCAAGATTCTCTTGTTGCATGGCGGTCCGGCAATGACCCATGAGTATATGGAATGCTTTGAGACCTTCTTTCAGCGTGAGGGTTTCGAATTTTATGAATATGATCAGTTGGGTTCATACTATAGCGACCAACCTGCCGACAGCAGTCTCTGGACTACCGCGCGGTTTGTTGAAGAGGTGGAGCAGGTGCGTCAGGCGATTGGGGCAGACAGTTCAAATTTCTATGTGTTGGGCAATTCATGGGGTGGCATCCTGGCCATGGAGTATGCCTTAAAGTATCAGCAGCATATCAAAGGAATGATCGTGGCCAATATGATGGCCAGCGCTCCCGAGTATGGAAAGTATGCAGATGAGGTCCTGGCTCAACAGATGAAGCCTGAAGTACTCGCAGAAATCACTGCGATCGAAGCAAAGAAAGATTTTAGCAATCCCCGCTATATGGAATTGCTCATCCCCAATTTCTACAAGGAGCATTTATGTCGCCTCGAAGTATGGCCTGATGGCTTTAACCGGGCGATGAAGCATGTCAATGGCGAAGTCTATACCATGATGCAGGGTCCGAGTGAATTTCGCATCAGTGGCCGGCTCGCCAGATGGGATATCAAAGGCCGGCTGAAAGAAATAGCTGTTCCGACACTCATGGTTGGCGCTAAATATGACACCATGGATCCCAAGGCCATGGAAGAACAAAGTAAGTTGGTACAAAATGGCCGGTATCTCTATTGCCCCAATGGAAGCCATCTCTCTATGTGGGATGACCAGCAGGTGTTTATGGACGGAGTGATCAGTTTTATAAAGGACGTCTATAAAATGAAAAATGAAAAATGAAAAGTGAAAAATGAAAAGTGAGGAGTGATGATGATGGCGGGGATTCATTTTTATGAAAAAAGGCTGAAGAGGCTGAAGAGGCTGAAGAGGCTGAAGAGGCTGAAGGGGCTGAAGAGGCTGAAGAGGCTGAAAAGGCTAAAGAGGCTAAAGGGGCTGAAAAGGCTAAAGATGCCTTCGCGAAACAGCTACGGCATCCAAGGGAGGCTGAAGGCAATAATGAAAAAAAGATTCGTCATTCATGACGAACAAAAGTGCCATCGGCATGGCCAGTGTCGTTGCCATAGATTTTAATCACTGAAGTAGTATATTCTGAAGGCGGGCCTTCATTTTCTGATAGCTGATAGCTGATAGCTGACGGCTGATAGCTGGTAGCTGGTAGCTGAATTTCAATTTATAGTTTTTCTAAACTCCTTCTTTTACTGATCACACTTCCTTTAGAGGGCAATTAGCGGTAATTTTATGCTATCATATTTTGAAGTCGAACCAAATGTGTTCATATTAAAAAAAGCAAGACATGACTACAGGTAATTTGTTGAAAGAACAAGCCCGCACTGAGACTGAAAAGTTCATGAAAGGGCTTAAAGCGAGAAATCCGGGGGAACCTGAATTTCACCAGGCGGTTGAAGAGGTCGTAGAGACCCTCATGCCATTTATCCTTAATAATCCAAAATATCGCGATTCTAAGATCCTGGATCGGCTGACTGAGCCTGACAGGACTATCATATTCAGGGTGACCTGGGAGGATGATAAGGGAGAGCTCCAGACCAACAGGGCATGGCGTGTGCAGTTTAATAATTCGATAGGCCCATATAAGGGTGGAATGCGCTTTCACCCGACAGTGACCCAGAGTGTGTTGAAATTTTTGGGATTTGAACAAATCTTAAAGAATAGCCTGACCACCCTTCCGATGGGAGGTGCCAAGGGCGGTTCTAATTTTGATCCCAAGGGAAAGAGTGATCGCGAGGTCATGCGGTTTTGTCATTCGTTGATGAATGAACTATGGGACGGTCTATTTTACAAAGCATATGCTGGCTACACGGGGTGAAACCATTGATGGGAAAGTCTCTGTCGTCTCCGGCTCAGGAAATGTTGCGCTCTATGCGATTGAAAAATTAATTGAGTTGGGATCAAAGGTGGTGACGGCATCTGATTCAGATGGATATATCTATGATCCGGGTGGTATCACAAGAGAAAAACTCGAATGGCTCAAGGATCTTAAGGAGGTCAGGCGCGGCCGCATTTCAGAATATGCCACACAGTTTGGATGTGAATATCATGAGGGGCAACGTCCATGGCATGTGCCATGCCAGTTGGCTTTCCCATGCGCGACTCAAAACGAAATCAACCTGGAAGAGGCAAAGGCGCTGATCAAGAATGGAGTGATCGCTGTTGCAGAAGGTGCCAATATGCCTACGGAATTGGATGCAGCCTGGGCCTTTATTGCTGCAGGGATCCTTTATGGGCCTGGTAAAGCCGCCAATGCCGGTGGCGTTGCTGTGTCCGGCCTCGAGCAAAGCCAGAATTCGCTTCGCATGTCCTGGACAAGAGAAGAGGTGGATGAGAAGCTAAAGGGTATCATGTCCAGTATCCATGACAAATGCGTCAAGTACGGCACAGAAGAGAATGGCTATATCAATTATGTCAAGGGGGCCAATATTGCAGGCTTTGTCAAAGTAGCAGATGCGATGATATCATATGGGGCTGTGTAACAGCTCTTCTAAAATAGTCATTGGATGATAAAAATCCTGGCCTACCAGGTCGCCGAGAATATCAACCTTAAATTGTTTAAGGGAGAGTATGCCGGAACATTGATCAATGCCAATTCCTTTGAACTATTTTATAAATATGGTCAGGGGTATATTTTTATGGTCAACTACGGCGTGGTCGTATTTGCCAACGTGGATGCTGATCAGCAAAGTTCATTTATTTCCCTGCTTATGAAATATTCCAGCAATCGGCTTGATACCCGGTTGCTGGAAGATTTTATCATTGAGAAAAAGGAGATTGCCCAACCCGAATTTGCCTACAATTATCTATCGGTCAGGGAAATCAATGATGACGTGATCCGGATTACCATGTTGCAGGTAGCCCAGTCATTAGCCCTTGATTTTTACCAGGATGCAGCACAGCAGTTGTTTGACGATTCTGTCATCCTGACCAATCAGTTGGAAGCCTATGGGAAATTGAAGATTTCAAAGCGCAACCTGCTCAAATTTATCGGCAAGACACTTAACACCAAAAACAGGATCATTGACAACCTGTACATTTATGATACACCTTCTGTGGTCTGGGAAGATGAGTTCCTGGGCAAGCTCAATGACGGACTCACGACCACCTTTGACATATCTATACGATTCAAGGAGCTCGAATATATGCTCAGGCGGGTGGAAAGCAATCTTTCTGCATTTGTTGAACTTGCCAATGCCGAGGAAAGCAAGCGCCTGG
>JADJVH010000003.1 GCA_016716665.1 Candidatus Opimibacter iunctus
GAAAATTTTCGGTGTCAACACATTTGCATTCAGACTGCCATCAGTCATCATGGGTACGATCATGGTGTGGCTGATTTATGATATATCCAGGATGTGGATAAAAAATAGGGATGTAGCCTTCATAGCTGCATTCATTGCCGCTTTCTCCTATTATCCACTAGAAATGATTTCAGGTTGGGTAAGTCTTGACCACAATGACCTGGCATTTACGTTCTACGCTACTTGCTCCTTTTGGGCTTTACTCAGGTATACCCGTTCAGACAAGAAAGTCAAATGGGCTATCCTGATTGGTGTCTTTGCCGGAATGGCCATATCTCAACAAATGGCTGACAGGTTTACTGGTATTTGGGGGCTGGGGGATTTATATCATACAGACCTCTTACAAAACCAAGATCAGAGCGTATATTGATATTGGATTGGGGGTATTAGCAGCCTGTGTAGTATTTGTTCCATGGCAACTCTATATCATAAAAATTCCGGTTTCCCACAGGAGAGTGCTATCTCATATGCCACTAATCGGAAACATATGACGGACGATCTCGGGCATCCAGGTGATACTTTTACCCATCTAAAATTTTTAGGGACCTCCTATGGATATGTGGTGATTACTTTTTTTGTCTTTGGGGTGATTTACCTTTTATGGAAGAAAAAATCTTCCCGCCCTTTTACATTGACAGCGCTTGCAATGATTACAGTCATCTTCGCATTCTTCTCTCTACTTGTTGCGACTAAAATGCCAGCCCTCGTCTATCCTGTTTCTTCCTTAGTCATCATTATTGCTGCTGCAGGCATCTATGGCTCTATTAGATATGCCTTCTATTCATTAAACAGCCCCCCCCAATACAATTTGGAAAGGCGCTATATTACTTATAATAACACTTATCAACGTATTCAACACATTTAAGGCCTCCGAAATCGCCCAAATCCGCAATCAAGACAATGCGTTTCGAAACAATAAAATCATAAATAATACTGTCTACAAGAAACTTGATATAAACTCCCTAGGCGATAGGATCGTGCTCAACTGCAGGCCTTATGAGAATATCGAACTCATGTTTTATAAAGACTGTATAGCCTACCACTGGTATCCTCCCGCAGCGACAATAGATTCCTTGAAAACTGCCGGATACCATTTTGCAGCCTTTGACTATCCGGGTGACCAGCAGCAACTGCCGGAATGGATAAAAGCAGACACATCTATCATGATACTACCGTATGTGATGAAATGATGAAAATGCTGGAGAATTTCAATGAGCGGCGCGCCCCCTACCCCTGTTTTCCGCAACGCTCATCCCTACGCATGGAAATCCAGGGGACCAAGGCATACTTCGTAATTAATATACAGGCCTTTGCGCAACGGGGTTCTCCCTGGATTCGAAGAAACAGGGAGTTAGAGGGGCGCGTATGGAAAAAAGGCCATTCAATAAATTTCTTTAAAGACTATTGCCTTGGATTGATTTAGACCCTAATTTTCAAATCTAAACCACCAGTTGAATGAAATTGAACATGCATATTTTTGCATCTCCCAGGATATTTGGGTACGCAAAATCGCTCAGAGCAAATCCAACTCCAGCTGAACAAATTTTATGGGAACATTTGAGGGCCCGGAGGATGGAAGGAGAGAAATTTCGCAGGCAACACCCCAGCAAGAAATTTATACTTGATTTTTATTGCTATAAGTACAGAATAGGTATTGAACTTGATGGTGAGCAACATGCTAGTCCCGTTAATCAGTTTTATGATAATGATAGAACTGAAATTCTCGAAGGGTATACGCTGCATATACTGAGATTCACAAATCAGGATGTTTATGATCGTTTGGATTTCGTTCTGGAAACGATAAGGCAGAAGATTTTCTATTTAAGGAAACTGAAGGGTTAATTTCATAAGGGCAGCGCGCCCCCTGCCCCTGTTTTCCGCTCCCCACGCATCTAGGCATGGAAATCCAGGGGACCTAGGCACATACCTTAATTATTATTTAGGCCTTTACGCGTGGGGGTTCTCCCTGGATTCGAAGAAACAGGGAGTCAGAGGGCAGCATAGGCAGAAAGGCCATTCATGAATTTCGAAATCCAACGCGCCCCCTACCTACTTCGACTACCTTTCGCACATTCATGTACACCCCGCTCATCACTGCACCTGTTTTCCGCACCTCTCATCCCTACCCATGGAAATCAAGGGGACCTAGGCACATACCTTAATTATTACTTAGGCCTTTGCGCGTGGGGGTTCTCCCTGGATTCGGAACGAAATAGGGAGTTAGAGGGCAGCACAGGCAGAAAGGCCATTCATGAATTTCGGGAAGTGACCCTACCTCATTTCCATCCACTGCTGTTTTCTTCCCAAAGAAAGAAAACCCATCCTCCATTGGCTAACTTTGCCAAATGAATCGCAAAAGCATCTCTCTCGGAACTATTGGACTGATCATATTGAGTTTTACAATACTCACCTTCCCCTCCTGCAAAAACGAACCATCCGTAGGATCCAAAGGCGCCACCAGCGCCACCATCCAAATGGAATCCCTCCCTGCCACAGAAACTGGCGTCAACTTCAGAAACCAGGTCAATGAAGAAGGGCGCGTCAATATCTTCACCTGGCACTTTATCTACGACGGTGCCGGTGTAGCCGCCGGGGATATCAATAATGACGGCCTGCCTGATCTCTACTTTGCAGGCAATATGGTGCCGGACAAATTGTATCTCAATAAAGGCAATTTTAAGTTTGAAGACATCACGGCCAACGCAGGCATAAGCCCACAGATCTGGTCAAGTGGTGTCACCATGGTCGATGTCAATGCGGATGGACTGCTCGATATCTATGTGTGTAAAAATTCGCCGTCGGCGGTGCCGGACAACAACCGGAATAAACTGTATATCAACCAGGGCAACAACGTATTTCGCGAAAAAGCAGCGCAGTATGGCATAGATGATATTGGCTTTGGCATCCAATCCACATTCTTTGATGCAGACCAGGATGGTGATCTCGACATGTACTTAGTCAACCAGCCGTTTGACGAATTCTCCCGCCTGGTCAACAAGCCGGAGGCTGTAGCACAATACCCGATGACTGATCGCTTTTTTATGTTCGAAAACGGTAAGTATGTCGATAAGACTTCAACCCTTGGCATGCTTGACTCCCGCTATGGCCTGAGTGTGGCCCTTGGTGATTTTGATCTCAATGGATGGACCGATATGTATGTCTGCAATGATTACCATCATGCCGACTTTATGTACATGAATGACCAGGGAAAATTTAAAGATGAAATACAAAGCCGCACGGGGCACATCTCCTTTTACTCCATGGGATCCGATGCAGGAGATATCAACTCGGATGGCTGGACAGATCTGATCACACTGGATATGGCCTTTGACGACAACTACAAATCAAAGACCAACATGGGTGCTATGGATCCCGATCGCTTTCACGGGCTCGTGGCAGAAGGACAATACTATCAGTACATCCAGAATGCATTGCAGGTCAATATGGGCCATGGATATTTCTCAGAGATGGGTGAGCTGGCCGGTGTCTCCAGGTCAGACTGGAGCTATGCTTCTTTGTTTGCCGACCTCGACATCGACGGCGACCAGGATATCCTTGTGACCAATGGTGTGCTGCGCGATCTCCAGGACAATGACTTCAATGCACGGATCAAGGAAATGTACCAGGGCATGGTCGGGCCGTCTAACTATCTCGAAGTACTCGATATACTACCATCAAATCCGGTACGCAACATCATCTACAGCAATGATGGCAATATGCAGTTTACAAAATTGCCTCCTTCCAATGGTTTCAATGATCCTGGTTTCTCTCAAGGCATGGCCTATGTTGACCTCGATGGTGATGGCCTCCTCGATGTGGTCATCAACAATATGAATGCACAGGCATCAATCTACAAAAACACCAGTACCACCAATGGTCACTATCTCAAGATAAAACTCAAAGGCGAGGGACAGAATCTCAATGGGCTTGGAACATCAGTAGTCGCCTACTTCTCTGGAAAGAAGCAGATACAAACGATGCAGACTTCGCGCGGATATTTCTCTTCCGTCGAGCCCGAATTATATTTCGGACTTGGGAATATTGCTGAGGTGGATTCAATCAAAGTGTACTGGAACCACAAGGCAATGTCGGTGTTAAAAAATATCAAGGTTGATAAAACACTCACGATCGATTTTGAAAAAGAAAAGAAGATACCCTTTGCCCTTGACCTGAAGGTTGGAATTAATTTCAAGGAAGAACATCTTTGCGATTTTATGCACCAGGAAACTGACTTCAATGACTTTGCCGCCCAGGTATTGATGCCTTACAAGTTGTCTCAAAACGGACCATTTATATCTGTAGGTGATCTCAATGCAGACGGACGTGAAGATTTCTTTATTGGCGGAGCAGCAGGTCAGGCTGGAAGCCTCTATATGCAAAGCGCATCGTGGCAATTTGAAAAATCAAACCAGCCCGCACTCGAAAGCGATAAAAGCGCAGAGGACATGGAGTCAGTCATCACGGACACGGATGGTGATGGTGACCTGGACCTGATCGTCACTAGTGGTAGCAGTGAATTTGCTGTAAGAGATCCATCGCTCAAAGTGCGACTCTATCTCAATGATGGCAAAGGCAATCTGACACGTGCCGGAACCAAAGCAATGCCTGATATGCTCATCAATGGGCAGTGTATCGAAGCCTTTGATGCAGATGGTGATAAGGATCTTGACTTGTTTATTGGCGGTAGGCAAGTCAGTGGGCAGTACGCTGCACCTGCTGATTCACGACTTCTCATCAATCAATCCGGTTCGTTTAGTGATCAGACAAAAACACTTGCTCCATTCCTCAATCAATTTGGCATGGTCACCGATGCCATCAGTGATGATATCGACAAGGATGGCGACCTGGACCTCCTCGTCGTCGGTGAATGGATGAAGCCTGCCCTGCTTCTCAATGATGGCAAAGGAAAGTTTACTGAAAAGGTAATTCCCTCTGCTGCATCTGGTTTGTGGTTGACCATAGAGAAAGAAGATTTTGATGGTGATGGAGATTCAGATTTCATCCTCGGCAACCTCGGGTGGAACAATAAATACGGCGGCTCCAAGGGCACCAACCTTGAAGTTTATGCTGGAGACGTCGATCACAATGGGGACAATGATGTTATACTCGCTATGACTAAAGAGATCTCCTGGCCCCTGTGCGTGGCAGAGATCGGTCTGCGCAAGAGATGCCATTTATTAAATCGAAATATCCTACCTACGAGAGTTTTGCAAAAGCAAAATTTACTGACATCTATCCTGAAGAGATGTTGAAGCGTGGAGTCCATAAGCAAGTATCCTCCATGTCAAGTACCTATCTCCGCAACAACGGGGATGGGACCTTCAGTTCAGGCGACCTGCTATCAGCCTGCCAGGCCGGTCCTGTAAAGGCATTCTATGTTGGCGACATCAATGGAGATACATTTCTCGATTTCATCTATGCCGGCAATCATCTGGCCACCGAGATTGAGACAGCACGATATGATGGCCTGTATCCTGGTGTTTGTCTTGGTGATGGCAAGGGAAATTTCACTTGCAATACAGCCCTGATAGATGGCAAATTTCGCATTGAAGATGCGCGTGACATCCAGCAAATCAAACTGGCGGATGGACGACAGGTGTATTTGATTGCTAATAATAATGGGGGGATGAGGGTGTGTTCACTTTCGAATTAGAATTATCAGTAGCCTATATTTATAATTGAAATGAATGCTCAATCCCTATCCCACCTCACCCATCTCTGCACAATCATCCCTGACAAGTTCAGCGTCCTGACCGAAGCAGAATGGACCACCCGGCCCGCTCCTGATAAATGGAACAGGAAAGAAATCCTCGGCCATCTCATCGATAGCGCGACCAACAATCATCACCGGTTTGTGCGCGCGCAGTTTGAAGACAGGCTATTAATCACATACAATGCGGATGATTGGGTTGCGGCCAGCCGGTACCAGGATATGCCCGTATCCCATTTGGTGGCCTTCTGGCAGATTTATAATCTGCATATCGCAGAGTTGATCCGCCAGATTCCGGCAGAGATCATGACAAGGGAATGCCATACAGGGGATGAGGTCCCGCATACGCTGGCATGGATATTCGATGATTATGTGGTGCATCTGGAGCACCATCTGCGGGAGATGGTGGATTATGATTGATCAATAGAGACAGATCTGCCTGATCGGTTATGCCCCTTCGA
Organism: Candidatus Opimibacter iunctus; assembly: GCA_016716665.1. Lineage (GTDB taxonomy): Bacteria > Bacteroidota > Bacteroidia > Chitinophagales > Saprospiraceae > Opimibacter > Opimibacter iunctus. Next base: position 6,211 of record JADJVH010000003.1, read on the forward strand.
CTACCTTTCGCTTCACCTTGTCCGCCCGCTCAGGGCAGCGCCTACAGGGCATGAATAATTTTTCATTTACACATGCTACCGACCTTTAGCCCCTACGGGGCATTGATATTTCTATCTCATCATGAATCGATAATCACAACAGATCTGACATGTCGGTGATGTCTCGACGGGACATGAATTGACTTTTATTGTCATTTGCTACCGACCTGTAACCCCTACGGGGCATTGATATTTCTATCTCATCATGAATCGATAATCACAACAGATCTGACATGTCGGTGATGTCTCGACGGGACATGAATTGACTTTTATTGTCATTTGCTACCGACCTGTAGCCCCTAAGGGGCATTGATATCCACCAGATTGCTATAGAATTGAAAAACGATGCCCCATTTGGGCTACAGGTGGGTAGCAGTAGTAATGTGCCAATTACGATCATCGGAATTGCGGAACATCATTGCCCCGTAGGGGCTACAGGTTGGTAGCAAAGAGAATGCAATAAATAATTCTTGCCCTGTAGGGGCAAAACATGATCAGGTAGACACCTGTGGTATATATCAACACCCTTTCTCCTGAAAAACCACCTATTCCACCCTCTGCTTTTGTCAAATCACCATTCCAAAACCAGGAAACCTCCCACAATGAAAAGTTAATTCCCCCAACCCAGATAAAAATAAAAATATATAACCATTTAACATTAACCATTTAACACATTACAAATCCCCTTCATTACTCCCCCTTCGCCTCCGCCCTAGCCTCCCCTTTTCACCTAATCTATTGATTTTCTGTATTTTCTCAAATATTCCCTTATCTTTGTGGTCTTGTATGTTAATTCTCTCTCAGAGTTTACAGAGTCCCCAAGACTCAAACGCCGTGTGAAGGCTTAACGTAAGGCAGGTAATGTATCGCGAGTGTAGCTGATAGCCTTACCACATTTTTTAATCTAACTATTTTATTGTGTCGTTTAACAACCTACCGCTCATTGAGCCTGTGCTCAGAGCATTACAACATGAAGGGTACACCACCCCAACACCAATCCAACAACAAGCCATCCCAGCCATCCTCGAACGCAAAGACGTCCGTGGCTGTGCACAGACCGGCACCGGAAAAACAGCAGCTTTTGCTATTCCGCTATTACAACTGATGCATGAGGAGCAACTAAAATCCCCTCAGGCACACCGTACGATCCAGGCACTGGTCCTGACCCCTACACGCGAACTGGCCATCCAGATTGAAGAAAGCTTCAAAGCCTATGGCCGATACCTCAACCTACGCCACCTAGTGGTGTTTGGCGGTGTATCGCAAGTAAGCCAGGTCAACAGCCTGCGCAGAGGCATCGATATCCTTGTCGCTACCCCGGGCCGATTACTCGACCTGATGCAGCAAGGCCACGTCAACCTCAAAGAGATCAAATACCTGGTCCTGGACGAAGCCGACCGTATGCTCGACATGGGATTTGTACATGATGTCAAACGCATCATTGCCAAGCTCCCGGCGAAAAAACAAACCCTGTTTTTCTCCGCCACGATGCCACCGGAAATCAACGCCCTGGCCAATTCATTACTGCACAACCCCGTCAAGGTAGAAGTGACTCCGGTCTCCTCTACTGTCGATGCCATCCAGCAGTACATCTATTTTACACAGAAGGAAAACAAATCCTTCCTGCTCAAGCATGTACTCTCTGATGACTCGATCAAAACCGCACTGGTCTTTACCCGTACCAAACATGGTGCAGATAAACTGGTCAAGTTCCTGGTCAAGTCAGGCATCCGCGCTGAAGCGATCCACGGTAACAAATCACAAGGCGCAAGGCAAATCGCACTGAAGAATTTCAAGAATCGCACCACACGTGTACTGGTAGCTACGGATATCGCGGCGAGAGGAATCGACATCGATGATCTCACCCACGTATTCAACTACGAACTTCCTGAAGTACCTGAAACCTATGTACACCGTATTGGTCGTACCGGAAGGGCAGGTGCAAGCGGCCATGCTTTATCATTCTGCGACTATGAAGAGAAAGCGCTGCTCAAGGATATCCAGAAACTGATCTCCAAGTCTATCCCTGTTGTCACCGAACATCCTTACCCGATGAGCGCACAGCTGGCCGATATGACTGTCAGGAGTTCAGGCATCAGCAATATTAAAGCAGGCAGAGGCAGATCTTCCAGTATCCACCGTCCTGCTCCGGCAAGAAGGTAAGACACATTGAAAAATTGTTTTCTCACAACAATAGAAAGAGGCTCCAAAAGGGCCTCTTTTTTTTATCTTGGGATCACAAACATCACACTACATACTATGAAACATCACGTACTTACCCTGGCATTACTGATCATCCTCCTCACTTCCTGCAACAATCAACCAAAGAGTATTGCAGAAACAAACTCCAGTGCAGATCCGACTGTAACAACAGAAAACAATCAGCAAGGTCTCGTTACGACGTGTTATATGGGCCTGATCGGAAAAGATACCATGCTCCTCCAGGTCAGGCGGTTTGACAATGTGGCAACAGGTGATCTCTCATACCTCTTTCACGAAAAGGATAGACAGACAGGCGAGTTTGATGCACGGATCATGGGGGATACACTTATCGGTGAGTACATCTTTGATTCAGAAGGCATGTCTTCTGCACGCCAGATTGCATTCCTCTTGAAAGGGACACTGCCGTCGAAGGATATGGCGAAGTGGAAGAGAAAAATGGTGGGATGGTTTTTACAGACCTAAAGAAAATTGAATTTGGCAAGGGCCTTAACCTAAGCAAAGTGACATGTCCAAATTAGCAAAGTTTAGTTTCGCCTTCTGCAGATTTGTAAGCCATAAAATGAAAGCAAAATCTACATATCCATTTATAATAACAGGAAGATGCTTAATCACCATCTTAATGCTGGCATCATGCACACTGAGCGCCCAGCTCACTATCTCTGTCACATCAGTACCATCCTCCACCCCACCTGACGAAAACATCTACATCGCCGGTAATTTCAACGGTTGGGATCCGGGACTATCAAACTATATCCTCACGGACAATCAAAACGGTACATACTCCATAACCTTCTCCCCAAATCCGGGTTTGCTTGAATTCAAGTTTACAAGAGGTAGCTGGGCCAATGTTGAAGGCACTGCACAAGGAACTTACATACCAAACCGCACCTACAATTATGGAGGAGGTATTCAAAACACGTCATTCGCTATTGCGGGATGGGAAGACAATCCCGGTGGTGTGCACACCACTGAGCCTAACGTGGCAATCATCGATGAAGCTTATTACATCCCTCAACTCGACCGGACACGACGTATATGGCTATACCTGCCTCCTGACTATGCTATTTCTTCAAAAAGATATCCTGTCATCTATATGCAGGATGGCCAGAATCTCTTTGATGTGTTGACCAGCTTCGCAGTGGAATGGAAAGTGGATGAATCCATGAACGATCTCTTTGATGCCGGTGACTTTGGTGCTATCGTTGTCGGCATTGACAATGGCGGTGGAGACAGGATTGATGAGTACAGTCCCTGGGTCAATACATCTTATGGAGGTGGTGATGGCGAGGCTTATGCTGCATTCCTGGTGAATACTTTAAAACCACACATTGATAGTTTGTACAGAACATTACCCGGCAGAGAATACACGGCTATCGCTGGTAGTTCTGTAGGCGCTAACATCTCCATGTATACCGCAATCGAATACCAAAATATATTCAGCAAGGTCGGCATCTTCTCTCCTGCCTTCTGGTTTTCCGATTCCTCTTATATCCATCTTGCCGCAAAAGGGATTACTCAAGACCTCAGGGTATATTTTGTCGCAGGACAAAACGAGAGCGCAGGTATGATCCCTGACATGATGGCCATGTATGATGCGCTAATAGCAGCAGGACAGGATGAGAGCGAAATGTACTTCCTCAGCGAGCCCGATGGCGCACATAGTGAATGGTTCTGGGCAAGGGAGTATCCTGATGCATATGAGTGGCTCTTTGATGAAGTCATCCTTGCGGACAAACCAGTCAGTCAATCCTTCTGGAATATTTATCCTAATCCTGTAAGTGATTACATAAGTATATCATCATCGCCGGATGGATTAAGTTATACGATCTACAACACTACCGGTCAGGTGATGATCTCTGGATCGTTATTCAATAACCAAATTGATACATCAGCCTTGACCAAGGGTTTGTATTTCCTTGAACTCAAGGATCCGGCTAATCCTTCATCGTTTGTGACACGGTTTATTAAGCCATGAAAGTAGCCATCACAGGGGCCACCGGCCATATCGGCGGGCTGATCGTGCGGGAATTGCATGCAAGGAAATATGCTATCAAGGCGCTGGTGCGTAGCACCGATCAAAAGAGTCTCGAAGGACTACCCATTGAATACATCAAAGGGGACGTGAATGATCAGGATGCACTGAAGCAACTGATGTCCTCATGCGACTACCTGATCCATGCCGCAGCAGTGATCTCGATCGATGGCGACATGAAAGGTATGGTCCATCAAACGAATGTCGAAGGCACCCGGGCAGTAATGGAAGCCGCGAAAGCAGCAGGTATAAAAAGAGTCATCCACCTCAGTTCGGTGCATGCCTATCACCAGAAGCCGATTCATGAAATGCTGGACGAAAATCGCGAACTGGTGCCTGATCCAACCTTTGCCTATGACAGATCAAAACGGGAAGGTCAGCAGATCGCCCTCTCATATGCCTCTGCTGAAATGGAGGTATTAGCGGTCAATCCAACTTCTGTCCTCGGGCCATTCGATTTCAAACCATCCAAACTCGGACAAGCCATTATCAATATGCATTCCGGCAGATTACCGTTTGTATTTGCCGGCGGATTTGACTTTTGCGATGCACGTGATATCGCGCATGCCATCGTCAATGCACTCCATCAAGGGAGAAGCGGCGAAGCATACCTGCTCGGAGGATCATACCATAGCCTCACAGAATTTGCCACAACCCTGGCAGAGGTTTCTGGAAAAAAAAGTAAACCCCTTGCCCTGCATCCTTCCATAGCCCGTCTGGGCCTTCCGTTTATTAAAGGCTTGGCCCTGGTCACCAAACAAGAACCGTTATACACTAATGAAGCTATTGTAGCGGTCACTGATGGCAATCGCCATATCAGCCATGCAAAGGCCAGCGCTGAACTCAATTTCTCCCCCAGGCCATTAGCTGATTCACTCCGGGACACTGTAGAGTGGTTTCGTAAAAATGGATATCTTGGTTAATCATCAAGCTATCATATAGTCTCGACTATCATCCATCATCTTTATTAGATTCATCACTATCATCATGCTTTCATACACCACCTACCAATACATTCTATACGCATGGATTGCGATAGGCCTCATCACTTTCCTGTTGCTGTTGCGCATCACCGCTCCGTATGGACGTCATACCACTTCTAGCTGGGGACCTTTGATCAACAACAAACTCGCATGGGTCATCATGGAAGCTCCGGTATTGCTGGTCCTTTTATATTTCGTCTTCACATCGTTGGACAAACAAACTGCTGTCACCTGGGCGATGATCGGACTGTTTTGTTTTCATTATGTCAACCGCGTATTTATTTTTCCGCTACGCCTCCACACTCGCGGAAAAGGCATGCCGATCGTCATCGTAGCCTCCGCGATTTTCTTCAATCTGATGAATGGATTTTCACTGGGCTATTATTTCAAATATTTTGCTGACTACCCTGCGGACTGGTTTACTGATCCCAGGTTTATCATCGGGATCATCCTTTTTGCCGGTGGACTGATCCTCAATTGGAAAGCAGATGACGTATTGATCCATCTCCGCAAACCAAACGAAACGCATTATGTCATCCCGCAATCAAAGTTGTTTAAATACATCAGCTGTCCCAACCTTTTTGGCGAATTGATTGAATGGCTCGGTTTTGCAATCCTGTGTTGGAACCTGCCAGCATTTACTTTTTTGATCTGGACGGCAGCCAATCTGATACCAAGAGCGATCTCGCACCATCGTTGGTATAAAGAAAAATTCAATAACTATCCCGCTGAGCGTAAGGCGATTATTCCATTCGTCGTCTGAAAAGTGAAAATGCCGATAACATTTAAGATATTGCGACCATCCGCACGATAAACCGGGTTCACACACATGACTGATTTCGACTGGCATTCATTACTTCAACCACAATGGTATGTAGCACATGGTGGGGTATGGATCATCCTGCTGATTGTCTTTGCCGAGACTGGTTTGTTTATGGGTTTCTTTCTTCCTGGCGACTCATTGTTGTTTGTCTCCGGCATCATGTGGCGGGATATCCAGCAAGGTTTCTTCAATGTGCCTTTTGTATTGATCATGGTCCTGATCTCCATCTTTGCTATCCTCGGCAATCAGGTGGGGTATTGGTTTGGAAATAAAATAGGACCTGCCATGTATACCTGGAAAGATCGCTGGTACTTCAAGCAGAAATATCTTCAGCAGGCAAGGATCTTCTATGAAGAGCATGGAGCGAGCGCAATTTTCCTGGCCCGCTTTATTCCGTTTATCAGAACTTTCGCACCGATCGTTGCCGGCATCGTGCGTATGGATATGAAGAAATTTTCTGCAATTTCAATTATCAGTGCATTTGCCTGGGTCTTCAGTATGATGCTTGCCGGGCGATACCTGCATCAATTCCTGCTCAGTCAATTCCAATATGATCTCACAGATGACCTCGAGCTCATCGTAGTGGGTATCATCTTTGTCTCTGTGCTGCCCATTGTCTACAAAATACTTCAGAACAAATTGAAGGAAATGAGGGCTGAGCGGAAGGCAAGGGAAGGTCAGGAGTAAAAATCTCTATCAGGAATCCGATAGTTGTTGGTGAGGACACCAACGACTAGATAGGCTGCAGCACCAGCTGCAATGGCCGTGGCAGGAGTTTGCTCCTGCCACCAAATGAATACCTACTGAGATTCCTTACTGGAATTCTCATTGTGGCAGGAGCAAACTCCTGCCACGGCCTCTATCCTGCGGATAGTATGCGCAAACCGTTCGGCTCCACCCAATGCGACACTCCTACACAGCCAGATATTTTTTCTTATATTACCTACTTCCCTCGTCATCATTCACTAAACAAATCCTCAACAGGCATGAAACCCAGGCTGAGCAAACTCATCACACGCACCATACTCAATCCCAAGGAGAAAAGGGGAGAAACAATAGCACCATACTCTGATTATGATCTTGCCAAAGGCTGGTATGAACTAAAATTGATGGTCAAGGGCATCGTCATGGATATCCTGATGATTATCCTGGGGATTATCTCAGCAGGATTCGGCTTGAAAGGGTTTCTTTTGATCAATGGCTTTATCGATGGCGGGGCTACAGGTATCTCGCTGCTTATAGCCGAACTCACAGGCACTTCACTGTCCATTCTCTTATTGCTGGTCAACCTACCCTTTATGATCCTTGGACTCAAGGTGATCGGGAGAACATTTACGATCAAAGCTATCCTTGCGATTATCGGCCTCTCTATCGTCGTTGCAGTCGTGCCGTATCCGGAAATTACACATGACAAACTGCTCATTGCTGTCTTTGGAGGGTTCTTTCTTGGCACAGGCATCGGGCTGACCATACGCGGAGGCGCGGTAATAGATGGCACCGAGGTATTGGCTATCGCATTGAGTCGCCGACTTGGCGTTTCGATTGGTGACGTCATCCTCGTGGTCAACGTGATCGTGTTTTCATTTGCCGCATGGCTCATCAATATTGAGACTGCATTGTATGCTATGCTCACCTATCTCTCTGCATCCAAGACCGTTGACTTCCTGCTGGAAGGTATTGAAGAATATACCGGCGTCACGATTGTCTCTATTAAAGCTGCGGAGATCAAGCAAATGATATCCCACGAGCTCAATTATGGCGTTACTGTCTTTAAAGGGGAGCGTGGATTTGGAAAAACAGGAGAGAAGCACTTTGACTCAAACATCCTGTATACGGTCCTCACCCGTCTTGAAATCAGCAGGCTCAAGAAGGAAGTACACCGCATCGACCCCAATGCTTTCCTGGTCATGAACAGTGTCAAAGACACAGTAGGGGGCATGACTAAAAAGCGGAGGCACAAGCACTGACCACTATCCGGTGAATCATTACATTTACCAGAATTTAATCATTACTGCAGTTTTCCATTCTAGCTATGAGTTCAACTTCAAATTCATCTCTGATCCGGTCTTTGGGTTTAGGCTATGTCATTGTCTTTATTGTCGCCAATATCATCGGATCCGGGGTCTATAAAAAAGTAGCACCGATGGCTGACCAGCTCAACTCCTCGGGATGGGTATTGGTAGCCTGGATCCTGGGGGGAATGGTCACCCTTTTTGGCGCCCTGAGCAATGCGGAGATAGCGGGTATGCTTGCGGATACCGGAGGGGAATATGCCTACTTCAAAAAGATATACAATCGATTCCTTTCCTTTATGTTTGGCTGGTCCAACTTTGCAGTCATACAGACCGCATCGATCTCTTCCCTGGCGTATGTATTTGCCCAGTCATTAAAGTCTATTGTATACATTCCTCCTGTGCTGCCCCAGTTGGCAGAACTATCGGTTGGAGGTGTGTTCTACCCATTTGCTGACCTTTCTACAAAACTGACTGCCGTCGCTTTAATACTCATCCTGAGCCTGATCAATACGCGAAGCATACGTTCAGGTGCCGGGCTCAGCAATATCCTCCTTTGGCTGGTCTACATTGGTCTTGCAGTGATTGTCATCTTTGGCCTCACCAGTAGTCAGTCGGATATCACCAGGAGTTTTGACTTTGCTGTGCCCGCCGATAAACCAATTACGATTAGTGCCTTGTTTACCGCCATGCTAGCCGCATTCTGGGCTTATCAGGGCTGGTCATCGATCGGATATATAGGGGGCGAGATCAAGGACGCCAATAAAAATATTCCCAGAGGTATTGGTATAGGCTTGTTTCTCGTGATCAGCATATACCTCGTCGTCAATATTACATATATGTCGATCCTGCCCATTGAAGCCCTCAAGGCAGTGCATGCTGCAGGTAACCAGATTGCAGCGATAGAAGTCATCAAAGCTATCTGGGGCAGCAGTGGGGTGATGTTTATCTCGGTGCTCATCCTGATCACTACACTCGGTTGTACACATGCCTCAATATATGGAAGTGCCAGACCCTATTATGCGATGGCACGTGAAGGATTGTTTTTCTCCTTCATGTCAAAACTCAACTCAGCGCATGCCCCTGCCAATGTCGTATGGATTCAGTGCCTCTGGGCCTGCCTTTTGGTTTTCTCGGGATCATTCGACCAGCTCACAGACATGATCATCTTCGCTGTATTTATTTTCTATGGCGCCACGGCTGCAGGTGTTTTCATCCTTCGCAAAAAATGCCGGATGCCCACCGCCCCTACAAAGTATGGGGCTATCCGTTTGTCCCTGCCATCTTTATCCTCTTCTGTATCGGCTTGCTGATCAATACCTTTATCACCCAGCCACGCGAAGCGATTTTCGGATTGTGTCTTGTCATGTCGGGAGTTCCATTGTATTGGTGGTTTACGAGCAGAGAGCATAGGGCATAGAGCAGAGCGTATGATTTCTACCTGGAGCCAGGAGGCTCCTGAAGTTGATTCTGCATTCGATGCTGATTTTTTTAATCCTGCCATTCGCAGCCGGAGGCTACGAATATCATTTACTTTTTTTTAAACAAAAAAACAAATGATGGACACTCCAAATTATACAGACACTGAGCGTAGCCGAAGGGGCTGTATAATTTATACATAGATTCTGGAGTGAATACTCAGGTCGTTGAGCGTAGCCGAAACGAACGGTCCTATTGCCTTTTACCTATCTGGAAAGAAAGATACCCGTTGATAAACGCAGGCGAATTATTCTCGATGATCATGATGGGAACACGCTGGAAGAAGGCATCGACCATGATGCCCATTTCAAATGCCTTGACATATTTGTCAAAAGCCCCTACGCTAAAGTGCGCTCCAAGCCTGGCATGAAGGCCAGGCAATGCAGATAGTTTGCCGAAGCCATGGAAGAAGGATGCGGGCCCAATAATTTTGGTATTGTCAAGAAAAACATCGGCATTTTCTTCGCTGTAGCGCTCGGTGGAAATGTAATCCCGAAATCCATTTTCCTCCAGCCTTGACAATTTGAGGTAGTATGGAATCAGCAGTCCAATGGATGGACCTAATTCATAATTGACCCCGGCAGCAACGCCTTTACGCTTGGCTTTCTCGGAGAAATATATTTTTTTACCTACACCGCCACGGAGGATCATGAAATAATTCTGCTTACCGTAAGTATAGCTATTGGAGGTACGGGCAAATGGATTACTGGAATTGAATGTAACAGATTGCCTGAATTCCTTGGGATGTTTTAAAAGGCCCAGGTCAAACTGGTAGTAATTAGTCTTGTAAAAAGTAGGGATCTTGCCAAACTGCATGGATACAGCTCCACCGTTACTGTGTGCCCTGAATTCAAACACTTTTTCTTTCTGATAGAGCACGCCCATGGTGCTGTAGTCCAATTGCTTGGGCTGAACTACGGATTGGGCATACCCCAAACCAGTGCTCAATAAGCAAACCAATAGCAGGCTGACCGGCAATGACACCCATTTCATTATCGGAAGATAAGGGGTTTTTCCAAGCCGTTTGACAATTTTCGACATGATAAAAGGGCCAAATGACCAAAATCATTCAAAAACGATCAATTCATGCTATGGCATTCACTATCTTGGGCAGTCACCATCCTATCTGCCTGTGGTCATCAACCTTGCATCCTCCGCCTCCATCACCAATGATTACCTGCTCCAAATGCGGGATGAGGTATTACAGACCAACCCGGTCATGTTTCGCATGAACCTCCGTAGGTTTGGACAAATCATGGGTTATGAAATCAGTAAAAAACTCAGGTATACTTCACGGGAAACAGTAACACAACTCGGAGTAGCTGAATGTCATCAATTAAGTGACCAGATCGTGCTGGGCACTATCCTACGCGCAGGCATCCCGATGCACGAAGGCATGCTATCTATGTTTGATGAGGCTGAAAACGCCTTCGTCTCAGCGTATCGCAAGCACCACAAGGATGGTACGTTTGAAGTGAGCCTCGAATATATCAGTAGTCCTGACCTGGATGGCAAAGTGCTCATCCTCTGTGACCCGATGCTCGCGACAGGATCCAGCATAGTCAAGGCGCTGGACGCAATGCTCGCTGAGTATGGCACCCCTAGTGAAATTCACGTTGCCGCTGTCGTCGCTTCCACATCAGGCCTCGAATATCTCGGCATCAAATACCCCGAAGCTACGATCTGGATAGGTGCAGAAGATGAAGAGCTCACCGCCAAGTCTTATATCGTTCCCGGACTCGGCGATGCAGGTGATCTGGCCTATGGACAGAAATTCTCTGATCCTACGGATTAATCCCCGCGCCAAACAACGCAAAATCATACCTGACCGGATCTTTTGGATCGAAAGCCTTGAGTTGTTCGGTCAACTCCTTAGCTGCCTGCCAGTCATTGACAGCCCTATCAAGGAGCCCAAGTCTCCTGGCTACATTTCCTACATGGACATCGAGGGGTATGATCAATTGTGACGGAGTAATTTTCTTCCACAACCCAAAGTCTACCCCGGTATCATCAGTCCTCACCATCCATCGCAGGTACATATTGAGCCGCTTGCAACTTGATTTCCTGACGGGTGTGGCTATGTGCTTGCGCGTACGCTCCAGGACCCAGGGATGATCAAATATCCTGTCATAAAACCCGGCAAGGCCTTTATATACATCCTCATCCGAGGTGGTCATATGATCCGCAAATGCGTCTTCGAGGCTGGGATGTTGCTGATAATAACGCTGCAATACATCCACGAGATAAAGGATATCATCAGGTTGCAGGGTACGGTGCCTGAAGGATGAAAATCGCTTTCTTTCCTTCTCCTCATGATGTGTGATGAAATCAAACGGTGCATCATCCATCATCGCCATCAGTTCGCTGGCTTTGTTGATGATGGTCTTGCGCTGGCCCCATGACATGATGGCGGCAAAGAAGCCTGCGATCTCTATATCCTGCAGTCTTGAATACCTGTGAGGGACAGAGATAGGATCTTCGTCGATAAATGAAAGGTGGTTGTACGCAGCGGATTTCTGTTCAAGCCACTGGTGTAACGCTTCAGCCTTTGTTAATGATTGCTCCAGATCAGTCGTCGAGTTTGCCGCGGATCTCATTGATCTCATACACCTCGATGATGTCGCCGGCCTTGATATCATTGTAGTTCTTGATCGTCAGACCGCATTCGAGGCCTGCCTTCACTTCCTTGACATCATCCTTGAAACGCTTGAGGGTAGACAATTCACCATGTGCATTCTCCTTGGTAGGATAGATCACGATACCATCCCTGATGATACGGATATGGTTGTTTCTCGACACCTTGCCTTCCAGTACGATACATCCTGCCACCGTTCCAACCTTGCTGATCTTGAAGACTTCGCGTACTTCCACCTGGCCGAGAATCTTCTCTTCCTTGGTTGGCTCGAGCATTCCTTCGATAGCAGCCTTGATCTCGTTGATGGCTTCGTAGATGATCGAGTACAACTTGATTTCGACACCTTCTTTCTCAGCCAGTTTTCTTGCAGCCAGTGAAGGGCGCACCTGGAAACCGATGATGATGGCATCTGAAGCAGAAGCGAGCAATACATCTGACTCAACAATCTGACCAACGGCCTGGTGAAGGATGTTGACCTGTATACGTTCGATCGAAAGTTTCTGGAGTGAATCTGCCAGGGCCTCGATAGATCCATCCACGTCACCCTTGATGATGAGGTTGAGTTCCTTAAAGCTACCGAGGGCGAGACGACGTCCGATTTCGTCGAGGGAGATCCGCTTGCTGGCCCTGTTGGTCTGCTCACGATTGATCTGTCCACGATATGCCGCTACTGAACGTGCATCCTGTTCGTTGTCAAACTCACGGAACTTTTCACCGGCTTGTGGTGCGCCGTTAAGGCCCAATACAAGCACTGGTGCAGAAGGACCAACATCCTTTACTTTTTTGCCTCGCTCGTTGAACATGGCCTTTACTTTACCACTATACTCACCGCAAACAATTATATCCCCGATGGAAAGTGTGCCTTTCTGGACGAGCAGCTTGGTGACATACCCGCGACCTTTGTCTAATGAAGCCTCGATCACAGCACCTGTTGCCAGTCGATCCGGATTGGCTTTGAGGTCAAGCATATCTGCTTCGAGAATAATTTTCTCCAGGAGAAGGTCAACATTCAATCCTGTCTTGGCAGAAATATCAGCGGACTGAATTTTCCCACCCCAGTCTTCGACCAGGAGGTTCATCCGGGACAGCTCTTCCTTGATCTTTTCAGGATCAGCTCCGTTCTTATCCACTTTATTGATTGCAAAGACGATAGGTACACCTGCTGCCTGGGCATGGCTGATTGCTTCCCGTGTCTGAGGCATCACATTGTCGTCTGCAGCTATGATGATGACTGCGATATCTGTTATTTTGGCACCACGTGCACGCATCGCCGTAAAGGCTTCGTGACCCGGGGTATCCAGGAAGGTGATTGATTTGCCTGGTTTAACTTCCATTTCGTAGGCACCGATGTGCTGGGTGATACCCCCTGCCTCGCCGCTGACGACATTGGCACTACGGATAAAATCCAAAAGCGAGGTCTTTCCGTGATCGACGTGACCCATCACCGTGACGATAGGTGGTCGTGGCTTAAGATCTTCTGGGTTGTCCTCTTCTTCCTCTTCATAGAAGACCTGGTCTTCGGCAGATATGAACTCTACCTCAAAGCCGAATTCGCCGGCGACAAGTTCTATGATTTCAGCATCCAGACGCTGATTGATGGACACGATGACACCAAGATTCATACAAGTCATGATCACATCTGTGACCGGTATGCTCATGACACTTGCGAGCTCTGATACAGATACAAACTCGGTGAGCTGTAACTTGGTATCATTCTCTGCTGCGGTCAATAATTCCTGACGATCGACTTTATCCTTGCGGGATTCTCTCCTGATCTTCTGGCGTCTGCTCTTTCCTCCGGAGAGGCGGGCCATAGTAGCCCGTATTTGATCATCAATTTCTTTCTTGGAAACTTCCTTGAGTTCTTCACGACCGAATCGGGTCGGTGCTTTACGGGCACCTGCCGCTCCACCTGCACCTGCTGTAGTTGCACCAGGTGTGCCTGCTGCTGGTCTGGCACGTTGATCACCACCACCCTGATATGAATCGGAGGATAACTTCTTGCGTTTGCGCTTCCGTTTTTGTGCGGTGCTGGTATCAGAAGAGGCAAGGGGTTTGGACTCCTTGTCTTTCTTTGCTTTTGCCGCGGCAACCGCCTTTTCTTTTTCTGCCTTTTCCTTTTCTACCTTCTTGGTCTTCGCGGTATCAAACTTACCGGTATCTATCTTTCCAAGGATCTTGAGGCCCGCGAGTTGTGGAGCTTCGGCCCTTACCAGTTCGTCCAGTTCCTTTTCTTCAGGAACTACAACTGGTGGTACCACTTCGGTGACTACCGGAGGGACTTCTACGACCGGCTTTTCTTCTGGTTGCGGTTTAGTTTCGGGTGCTTTAGGCGTCAGGTCTATCTTACCGACCACCTTGACCTTTGGCTTGTCCTGTTCTTCGACTTCCGCCTTCTTTACCTCAGGCTTGACGACTGGAGGAGGAGGAGGAGTGACTGGGGGAGCTTCTTTTTTCGGCGGTGGAGGAGCAACTGGTGCCACAACTTCCGGTGCTTTTGCCGGACGGGTCCCAATCACCATGCTGTCAGCCTGTTCTTTGATAGCCATAGAACTGCTGAATTCCTGAAGGAGCAGGTTGTGCATCTCATCAGTAATCATGCTCGTCGGCTTGGCTTCGATCACAAAACCCTTTTTTGAAAGGTATTCTACGATACTATCCGTACCGACATTTAATTCTTTGGCAACTTTAACAAGTCTTTGCGACATATTGGGTACTTAGGTTCAAACACGCCTCCTCCGGCTCTATCCCTCACTGGAGATGTTCCCCGGAGAGTTTCAAATCAGCTTTCGTCAAATTCGGCTGTAAATATCCGTAAAATTTCATCGACCGTCTCTTCTTCCAGATCAGTACGTCTCACCAGCTCCTCTTTATTGAGGGCCAATACGCTTCTGGCCGTATCACAACCGATGCCTTTCAGCTCGTCAATGATCCATGCTTCGAGCTCATCTGCAAATTCGTCGAGGTCCACATCTTCCAGCTCGGCATCAGCACTGTCACGGAATACGTCGATCTCATACTCGGTCAGCCAGCTGGCCAACTTGATATTGGATCCACCCTTTCCAATGGCAAGGGATACCTGGTCTGGCTTCAGATATACACTGGCCCGCTTGTTTTCTGCATTGATTTCAATGCTCGAAACCTTGGCCGGTGTCAGTGCACGCTGAATAAACAGCGTCAGGTTATTGGTATAATTGACGATGTCAATATTTTCATTTCTCAATTCACGGACGATGCCATGGATACGAGATCCTTTCATCCCCACGCAGGCCCCTACCGGGTCAATGCGGTCATCATAGGATTCAACAGCCACTTTGGCGCGTTCACCTGGCAGACGTACGATTTTCTTGATCGTGATCAATCCATCTTCGATCTCAGGTACTTCCTGTTCCATCAGCTTGGCGAGGAACAGATTGTCTGTCCTGGAAATGATGATGACAGGATTGTTGTTTTTCATTTCTACCCGCTTGATGATGGCCCTGACCATATCGCCTTTCTTGAAATAATCACCGCGGATCATTTCTGTACGTGGCAATAAAAGTTCATTGTTGGTCGCATCATCCAGGATGAGGATCTCACGCTTGAGGATTTGTTGTACTTCGCCGAGGATGATTTCGCCTTCGCGGTCTTTATAGCGCTGGAAGACTTCGTCCTTCTCGAGTTCCATGATCCGGGATACCAGGGTCTGGCGTGCGGCCATGATCGCCCTGCGTCCGAAATCTTCGAGGGTCAGCTCTTCATAGCAATCTTCATCGAGTTCGTAGCTATCATCAATACTCTTGGCTTCAGAGAGGGACACCTGTCCTTGCTCATCCATCACCTCACCGTCCGGAACGATCTTCCTTACCCGCCATAGCTGGAGGTCACCATTCATGTTGACGATGATATCAAAATGGTCATCAGAGCCGTATTTCTTCTTGATCAGCGTACGGAATACATCTTCCATCACCCTTACCATGGTGGGGCGGTCAATATTTTTTCCGGCTTTAAACTCAGAAAATGATTCGATTAGATTCATGATCTACCTTGATTTAAAATCATTTAAGTATTTATTGTCAATTGTGATTTAAATTCGTCAATCGTGAGTCGTGAGGTTGTATTGAATAACAAATTTTCAATTTATTTCCTCCCTGCCCCTTGCTCCTTTGCCCCCTTGCTCCTTGCTATTTTTTTCCAAACTGTACGGTCACATAAGCTTCCTTAATGTCCCCGAATGCAATCTCTCTCGTCACCAATTCTCCTTTCTTGTCCTTTGGCTTGATATCGACGGTGATCGTATCATGTCCGATGTTTGTCAGCACTCCATCAAACTGTTCGTTGCTGACCAGCTTGATGCGCAACGTCCGGCCTGAATGCTTGAGGTATTGCCTCAGGAACTTCAGCGGACGGCTGACTCCCGGGGAGGAAACCTCGAGTTCATAGATACCTCCCAGTTCGGGTACTGCATCCAGTATGGACTCCAGTATCCTGCTGATCTGGGTGCAGGTATCCAGGCTGACCCCTTCGTCCCCGTCGATAAAGACGCCAATGTGATGGTTTGGCGCTACGACCAGGTCGACGATGTAGTACTCCCCGCAACGCCCTTCTTCAAAGGCGGACCGGATCAATGACTCCAGGTGATGTGCTGCTGTGCTCTGTGACATACAATAAAAAGAGGGAACTTCTGTTCCCTCCATCAATTATTCGCGGTGCAAATATACGACAAGTTTGGGATTTAATCAAGGGGAATCCTAAAAAGCCCCTGATACATAAGGGATTGAACAGAAGAATGCGGTTTGAAGTTCCCTTCCCAAATTTTTCAGATAAATATTTAAATATGTATATTATTGATTTACAATATTATATAAGGCTATTCTGGAGAGTGCTTCCCATACACATGGGGAGTCATTGATGATATCGTATTCTTCCTGATCTCCTTTTGGATCACAAAAATCCTTCCGCTATTGATTTTCCATTCATGTACATCCTTCGGACGTTATCTTTGTTTATTCCGGACAAGATGATACAACAACTACTCGAAAAAGCACTCCGCCAGGAGTTCCTTACCGCTGAAGAAGGCCTGGCCCTCTTTCAGGATGCCCCGACCTCTGCATTGATGTATGTTGGAAATCAATTGCGGCAGAAGATGGTGCCTGGCTCAAAGGTCACCTGGATCATCGACCGCAATTCTAATACAACCAATGTTTGTGTGGCCAATTGCAAATTCTGCAACTTCTACAGAAGGCCCGGTCATGCTGAATCCTATGTAACCACGATCGAGGAGTATCGTCCCAAGATCGAGGAGTTATTCCGCCTGGGTGGCGAACAACTCCTCCTGCAAGGCGGTCATCACCCGGATCTTGGATTAGCATTTTATACCGACTTGTTTAGCTCGCTCAAGAAAGAATTTCCTCAACTTAAACTTCATGCACTCGGCCCACCGGAAGTAGCACATATCTGTCATCTGGAAAACATGAGCCATGATCAGGTGCTGCGTGAACTGAAGGCATCAGGCCTTGATTCACTTCCTGGCGCAGGTGCTGAAATCTTAAATGACCGCGTACGCCGCCTGATCTCGAAGGGCAAATGTGGATCTCAGGAATGGCTCGATATCATGCGCGCAGCTCATCGCACAGGACTAACCACATCCGCCACGATGATGTTTGGCCACATTGAGACCCTCATGGAACGTATGGAACACTTTGTCGACATCCGTACAGTGCAGGCAGAGCGGCCGGAAGGTGCTGTTGGGTTTCTTGCCTTTATTCCATGGCCTTTCATGGATGACGGAACATTGCTCAAGAAACTCAAGCGGGCACGCAATCAATGCACTGCCGATGAATATATCCGTATGATCGCCCTCAGCCGCATCATGCTACCCAATATCACGCATATCCAGGCCTCATGGCTCACCGTTGGCAAACAAACTGCTCAGATATGCCTTCACTCCGGTGCAGATGACATGGGCAGTATCATGATCGAAGAGAACGTAGTGTCTGCCGCTGGTGCTCCATTCAGATTTACTGCCAATGGCATACAACAAGCGATCCGTGATGCAGGGTATACCCCACAACTTAGGGACCAGCAATATGCCGAGCGCGAATTGCCTGCGCATATCGAACAGCAGGAACTTGATCATGCCAATATGATCATCGACTGATGGCCATCCATACTGATGAATTCGAATTAGTCCAGGAGGCAGCTGCTTATATAAAGCATCGCATGCCCTTCATTCCTAAGGCAGGCATCATACTGGGTACCGGGTTGGGCAACTGGACAAATTCAATAGATATCATTACAGAAATCAACACGGCCGAAGTGCCGAATATGATTTCACCAAAAGTGGCCTCGCACAAGGGGAAATTGTCCTTTGCCATCATCAATAATGTACCCGTGGCGATTCTCGCGGGAAGGGTTCATTACTACGAAGGGTATGAAATGAATGAAGTAGTGCGGCCTGTACGCGTATTGCATTCGATCGGATGCACACACCTGGTGACCACCAATGCAGCCGGTGGACTTCATCCGGATTTTGACGGAGGAGATATCGTGATCATCCGTGATCATATCAACCTGATGCATGCCAATCCACTGCGTGGACCGAATGAAGAGCGATGGGGCCCACGCTTTCCTGACATGATGCACGCCTATGATCGGGAATGGATCAGCTATACCAAAGTCCAGGCCGAAAAAATTAATTTAAAAATCTACACCGGCGTATATGCAGGATTATCCGGACCCAACCTTGAGACCCCTGCCGAGTACGAGTACCTGCACAGGATCGGTGCGGATCTCGTCGGGATGTCAGCAGTACCTGAGGTCATCGCTGCGCATCACATCGGCATGAAGATATTGGCAATGTCTGTGGTCTCCAATGTTTGCTATCCGCCTGAACGCATACGGGAGACGACTGTAGAAGATGTCATTCGTGTAGTGGAGAGTAGTGCTTCGAAAGCAGGAATATTGATAGAACAAGCCATTCAATACTGCAAGTAGTAGCCTCCTTCAGCAATGTGCGCTATTATCGCATGACCAAAAATTTATTGAATTGCCACGGCTTTCAAGCCGTGAAGAGGAAGTAACTCGCTCGTCAGGAGACGAGAATATATGAGGTTCAAGTCTGGAGACTTGAACCAGCACTTTAGTCTGTATAAATCACCTTTCTCCAGAACCGGAATCCGGCCCTCGCTTCGAAGACAATATTCTTGATCGAAGATTCCGCGATGACTACAGGGCTACCGTCACTATAGTTGTATCCGGTATCCTGGTATGGCACATAGATCTGCTGACTGAGGTCCGGAGAGAATCCAAATTCGATGGTAGTGCTGACCAGTTCGCTGATTGGAAATTCAAATCCGACATTGAAATCCAATCCATAGGTGAAATTGTTTTCGGTCCCTTCGAGTCCGGCAAACAAGTATCCGAAATCAGTGCTCAGGTTAAAATCTCCACGGACACCAAAACCATAGCTCAGGAAATTGGGTCCGACCTCCTTTCGTTGTTTCACCCCAAAGCCCAGTGAGAGATTGTGAAACTCCATGGAGTTGGATTGCCTGGCCTGCTCGGTACCGGTATTCGGATCATAATAGGCTGCAGAGTTGACTGCACTTCCTTTGATATGATAACCCAGACTGGCATAAAGAGAATTTGGGCTGATTTCGCTGCTGGACTCCATATACCCAACCGCATGAAAACGAAAGAAGGGATCCTTTTCAAATCCATTGACGGTCTGGGTACTCATCGTGAGCCCACCAAGTATAGAATAGACGGTTCCCTGCGCAACGACGACTGACGCAGACATCAGTGCTGCAGTGATCACGACGCTTATTATTGTTTGTCTGCATTTCATTTCCAAACCAGTTTTTGTCCTACGTAAATCGTATCTGCTGCCAGGTTGTTCTTCTTTCTCAGGTCATCGACAGATATGCCGTAAGTTCTTGCAATGCCGTACAAGGTATCACCTTTCATCACAGTATGGACCACCAGAGGTTCACCTTGTGCTGTGGATGGCTTATTTGCCCCCGCAGGTGCATTGCCTGTTGAAGCCGTGATGCGATCTGAGGGTGCAGCAGGGACGCTCTTGGCATCACCTGCAGGCACAGGCTTGGTGCCACCCGTTTTCCTGGTGCCAGGCACCTGGTATGGATCTGCGATCTTCAGTTCTGTTTTAGGCTTGCCCTTGAGCATGATTTTCTGGCGCGGCAATGGCACTTCATTTTTCTCCAGTCCGTTCCGTTTTGCCAGGGCATCAAGTTTAACACCATACTTGTTTGAAACCAGTAACAAATCTTCACCCTCTTTCAACATATGGTATTTCTCCTTACCGTGATAAGCGGATTTTTTAGGTTCTAGATAAACTTTACTGCCGGACTCCAGTGCCTGATCCTTTGAGGTAATATCTTCGTTGTAATGCATGATTTTGTTTACACTCAGGTCATTCCGCTTGGCTAAGAGCGTGGCATTATCTCCCTTCTGGGCGAGGGTGTACTTTACTTTATTGTTGTATCTGATCAATTGAAGGGCTGAGGATGCAGGAGGTGCATTTGACGCCACAGGATTGTTGTATTCATTATCAAAACGGTACAATTCATACTTTTCGATCAGGTCAATGAGCCTGGTAGCATATTGGGGATCGGTAGCATAACCCGCTTTTGAAAGTCCCTTAGCCCATCCCTTGTAATCTGTTGGATCAAGTTGAAACAGGAAACCGTATCGTGCTGCCTTTGCCGGATCAGCCAGAAAATCGGAATGTGCGATATAACTATCCCTGACACAATTAAATTCCCTGAAGCAGGATTTAACGAGCTTGCCATCTGCATAATCGTCATCTTCCTTATGGTATGACTTACCATCCCAGCTGCTCCCGCATTTGATACCAAAGTGATTGTTGGCCTTGCATGCCAGGTCACTCCTGCCGCAATTTGATTCAAGCAGAGCCTGGGACAGTTTGATACTCGCAGGGATCCCGGTCCTGATCATTTCCGCGACCGCCAGATCCTGGTACTTTCGGATATACTCCGCCTGGTCCTGCGCAACCAGGAAGTCAAGACCTATCAAGAAAATGCTGATAATCAATATATTACGTAGCATCTAAAAAATGTTGACCTGTTAAAACATATTATAAATAAATATTATATCAAATTTCGAGCCAAAAAGGGGTAATGGGGTGTTAATGACCATTCTTCCAGCAGGATACATAATAAAAGGAGTATTTGTGGTTGGATATTGTACTGATGTTGTGATTGACAACCTGACCCCCTGAAAGGGGGACTTGATCCGTTTTAGTGTTTGATCCGTTTCACCCCCTACCCCCTGAAAGGGGGACTTGATTTTTCTATGGATAAGGATTAATTTAGGATAATAAATTACCAGTATTATGAAAACAGATATGCACTTTGGTGCATCACCTGAACTATTCAGGCGAGCCAGGGAATTGCGAAAACATCCAACCAAGGCTGAAGAAATCCTTTGGAAACATTTAAGAAAAAGGCGAATGGGCCACAAATTTCGAAGGCAGCATCCAATGTGGATTTGCATTGTAGATTTCTACTGTCACTATTTACGACTTATCGTTGAAGTTGATGGCGGAATTCATGAAGAAGCTGAACAGCAGCTTAAAGACAAGGAAAAAACAGAAGGGTTAATAAGTTTGGGATTGCATATCATCCGTTTTTCAAATGAAGAAGTCTTATTTGATATAGACAATGTACTTGATAAGATCTCACAAGAGATCAGTGAGTTGAAGTACCATCGCTTCAAAGTAAAAAAAAGCAAATAAGCCCTTTTAATACTTTATTAAAAGAATTCTCTCTTCTCCCCCTTTCAGGGGGACAGGGGGTCATACGGAGCATTCCCCCCTTTCAGGGGGACAGGGGGTCATACCGGGCATTCCCCCCTTTCAGGGGGACAGGGGGTCATACGGAGCAAACCCCCCTTTTAGGGGGCAGGGGGGTAAATTTTGCCAACTCCCCTTTATCCGCTACCTTGCCTGCCTCATATTCAGAAACGCAGTAAAGGCGTTATCTATAGATAAATTCACCTTTAACAAATCTTATTCGATGAATGTAATTGAACTACTCCAGGGCCAGCTTGACGACAACCTAATCAATCAACTGACACAACATATAGGAGCGGAATCGACCGAACAAACACAAGCTGCTGCTTCAGGGATTATTTCTACCCTCGTCGCCGGCCTGAATAAAAATGCAGCTACCCCTGAAGGCGCCAATGCGCTGGTCTCTGCCATAGACCGTGATCATGACGGAAGTATCCTGGAAGATGTAGCAGGCTTTTTGCTGGGCAACAAACAAACAGCAAATACGAGTACACTCAATGGCGCAGGCATCCTGGGCCATATCCTCGGTGGTAAGCAATCCGGTGTCAGTGATATGCTTTCAAAAGCCACTGGCCTCGATTCAGCGCAGATCGGAAAACTGATGATATCACTGGCCCCGATGGTCCTTGCCGCACTGGGTAAAGCCCGTAGCCAGCAATCAGTGAGTGTGGATAATATCGGTGATCTGCTGTCAGGCAGTGTCAAGTCACAGGCTAACCAGCAACAGGAAATGGGAATACTCCAGCGTTTCCTTGATGCCGATGGGGATGGCAGTGTGATGGATGATATTGCCAATATGGGTATGAAGTTTTTTCTAAACCGGAAATAATAAGTCCCATGGTCCTCATGGTGGACCTGAACGTTGCTGAACATTTATATGGAATCGATTCAATTTAGAAAAGCTACTGCATGGCTGATACCCACAGTCCTTTTCACTATTGCCCTTTTTGCGTGCAAAAAATCTGGTTCTGCAGATACTGATATGGGCTTGACCGGAGATCCGGTCATCGATAACCTGACAGAGGCCATCGAAGCCACCCCGAATGACCCTTCCCTCTATCTCAAGCGAAGTGAGATCTTCTATGAGCGCAAAGCCTATGACCAGGCTGTGCAGGACCTGGCCAGGGTGATGAAACTAGACTCCACAAATCTCAAAGCCCACCACCTGCTCGCAGATGTGTATCTCGATTCCTACCAATCCGCACTTGCCCTCCAGACCATGCAACGCGCGGCAATGCTCTACCCGGACAGTATCAACACTAAGTTGAAATTGTCCGAATTTCAACTGATCCTCAAGCAATATGACGGGGCACTCTCAACCCTGGCCGATATCATGAAAATCCATCCAGGTGATCCTGAAGCCTTGTTTATGCTCGGCATGGTATATCGTGACCAGGGAAAAACGGACCTGGCCATAGGCGCTTTCCAATCCGCCGTGGAACGCAATCCCGAGATGAGTGAAGCCTGGGTCATCCTCGGTGACCTAATGGACCGCACCCACAATCCACTGGCCATCCAGTATTTTGACAATGCCATCAGGGTAGCGCCTAATAATGTAGCCGCATGGCACGCAAAGGCCTACTTCCTGCAAAACAATGATAAGATCGATGAAGCACTGAAAATCTATCGCCATATCCACACCCTGGATCCCCAGTACCCCGAAGCCTATCTCAATGCAGGTATCCTTCTGATGTACCGCGATAGCCTCGATACGGCCATGAAAGAACTCAATATCCTCAATGGCATAGATCCAGCCAATCCGGCGGCATGGTTTTACAAAGGCAAGATCTACCACCTCAAAGGCGACAAAGTCCAGGCCAAATCCGCATACGAGCAAGCCCTACGCCTTGATCCTAATTATGACCAGGCAAAGGATGGATTGCAGGAGTTGGAAAGTGGGCAGTAGGCAGTCGGCAATGGGCAGTCGGCAGTTAATTTTACTCCGTGACCTCCGTGTAAAATCTCCGTGCTCTCTCCCGCATACTTTGCTGAAGCAATGGCGGGATCTTCGCTGCGCTACGACGTGCGGAACATTTCAATTTTGGTGTCTATTTGTAAACACGCTGACGATAGTGATCTACATACTGTCCATCGGTGGTGTAGTACTCTCCCATCACATCAGCAGTGAGGCAACTGTGGACTGGCAACCATAGCGAAAGATCTCCCGGTGTGCACAGGTGAAAATTGTCTTCATTGCATTGCACGATACCGTGCTCCTGGGACAGGGAAATAAGAAATGGATTTCGCTCTACATTTGCAGTCGACCAGGATCCTCCAGTGATGTCTACCATCCTTCCAAAACATTTCCGTCCACCCTCGAGTGTGAGAAAATCCTTGGAGAAATGAATTGCTCCGCCATAGATAATCCACTGCATACGTTCAGGATGAACAGCAACAACGGGACAAGCCATAGCCACAGCTATATCATCAAGTGTGCATGCTCCGATCTCCTCCTGCATGAGGTCATAGAAGACAAAATTACCGGGCCGCAACTCATCCACTGGCCCAAACTGCTCCACCATCGAAGCACCTGGCGTATCCCCAAGTGAAATCAATAAATCCGGAAACCGATCCGCAAATGCCTCTCTCAATTCCACCAGCGCCGCCAGGGAATGATTATAGACCTGCTGCACTTCTGTCATTGACCTGCTTTGATAGGTATGCCCTGCATGCGCAAGGAAACCTACAAAATTCAGGTTGGGGTATTTACTTATCCTTTCAGCCATGGCTGCCAGACTAGATATTTCTTCAGGCCGGATACCTGTGCGGTGAGTGCCTACATCAATTTTGATCCAAATGGATAAGGGAACCTGAAGATTAGTCCCAAGAAAATCTATTGAGCTTGTATCCAGTACCAACAGACCCAGGTTAACTTCTGAAGCCAGCCCCCTAATTTCCTCCACCTGGCGGATGTTGACAGGAAAAGCTACGGTGATATCCTCCCATCCTGCAGCTGCAAAATATTTAGCCATGCCAATGGATGAGACAGTGATCTGATCAATACCCTCGTGATTAAACCACCGGCCTATCATCTTTGATTGGTGTGTTTTAAAATGCGGCCTCAGGGTTACGCCCTGCTCCCTTGCTTTCTGACAAAGACGATGGATGTTGGCTTTGCAGCGCCTCTCATCAAGGAGAAGGCTTGGTTGGGATATGGTATCAATAAACATACAGTCGGGTAGAATAGTCGGGTGAAAATAAGGAGTATCCTTCGTGAAAGAATGTAAGACAGTGAGAAAGTAAGAGGCATGAGCCAGAGCGTGGGTGTGTCTTGTTTCTGCGTGCCTACAGCATCATGGTGCGTGTGGTCCTGGCCAGAGGCCAGCGTCGTCATCCCGGCCCAGCCGGAATAGGTGGTCGCGAAGCCATGGTCGGAGCATAAAACAGAAATCTTGTACTTTTATCTATCATTGTCCGATCATTTTAAAAACAAAACAGCGATACACTTGCCCTACCCCGCCTACCCGGTCATCGTAGTACTCGTTTACGTCAATATGCAGGCAGATGATTGATTTCCTCAGAAAATTTAACTGGTTGTTCCCGCAACTGGTGCTATTTACATTGGTGCTGGGGACATTTGGCTTCCATCAGCATGCCATCATGCATGACAACCCGATAGACTGGCTTTCCAGCCTTTACCTCAGCCTGCAGTTGTTTGTGATGAATTCAGGAGGGGTAGCGGGACCCATACCAATGACCCTGGAGATATCAAGATTTCTGGCGCCTTCGCTGACTGCAGGAGGTATATTCATCGCCCTATGGGAACCACTCAACCAGAACTATGTCCTCTTCCGGATACGCTTCTGGAAAGACCATATCGTCGTCTGCGGGTTGAGTAAAAAAGCGGAACTGCTCATCCTAGACCATCTCAAGCACAAAACTGACAAGGTCAATATCGTCGTGATCGAACCCAATACTGAACATGGTAGCATCAGCTACATGCGCAAGAGAGGTGTCGTCATCCTCGAAGGAAATGCCATCGATGAGGATATGCTCCATAAAGCCAATATCCTCAA
Organism: Candidatus Opimibacter iunctus; assembly: GCA_016716665.1. Taxonomy (GTDB): domain Bacteria; phylum Bacteroidota; class Bacteroidia; order Chitinophagales; family Saprospiraceae; genus Opimibacter; species Opimibacter iunctus. Next base: position 32,267 of record JADJVH010000003.1, read on the forward strand.
GGCCCGGGTGCTGCTCGCCCTGACCAATGATGAGAAAATCAATATCCATGTAGCCCAGAAAGCTACCCATATCTATAACCAATTTCCCGCAGAACTCCTCCCCAACAATATCCTGCAGGTGGTATTACATATTGATGATTTCTACACCATGAATATTTTCAAGGAATTCCACGAGAAGGCGATTCCGGAAAATATTGAATTCCGCAAGGGGGGCAGCAAGATGGATTACCATGTCTTTTCGATCTACCAGCTGGCCGCCATCCACATGATTGACAATTACTGCCCTGACAAGTATGTGAGCCTGGCCACTAATGACGACCCTCCGGCTCACCTGCTGATCATGGGTGACAACCTGGCCACACAATACCTGATCCTCGAAGCGGCGCAGATGTACCACTTTGCCAATCTCAAGAAAACCCGGATCACGGTAGTCGCAGATGATATCAAGGAGATCTCCTCTAAAATCAATTCGCTCTACCCGTTCCTCGAAAAAACAGTGGAAGTCAGGTATATCAACAAGGAAGATTTCTTCGTTGATCCTTGCCCTGTCCCTTGCGATGATATCTCAGTATGCTTTGTTGCCCTGGATGACGATGGCAAGAGCGTGTATTACAGCCGCAAACTCAGACAGCACTTATTTTCCCAGGGCCGCAATTCGATGGAAAGTAGCCTGCGTTCGTATAACCGCTATGCGGATTTTGAAAAATCGACTCCACCCATCAAGGCATTGCTCCCCAGGAACACTGCGCTGGTCAACATATTCAAGGATGTGGCTTTTGAAATGAAGGCCCTCAACATCGAACTCATCAACATGGACGATGAGGTATGCAATAAAAAGACGATTGTAGACAATCGTAAAGAGGAGGATTTTATCGCCAAGCATATCCATTATGAATGGGCCAAGAGCCAGGCGGCAAAAAACAAAACTAAACTGGGCTCCATGCAGGATGAATGGGACTTGATCAAGGACAGCCAGAAAGATTCCAACCGACTCCCGGCAAGGCACCTCTTTATCAAGCTGCGCTTTGTCCATGCAGATTTATCGGACCAGACTACCGGAGAGGAGCTTGATTTTGATTCCTTGGAACCCGAAGTCTGGGACAGGATAGCCCGTATGGAGCACAATCGCTGGAATGCTGAAAAGTATATCAACGGGTTTGTTCAGATCGAAGGCGTGAATGACAAGAACCTTGGGAACTTCCTGAAAGGGAACCTCAAATGCCACTGGGATCTGGTTCCATTTGATGACCTGAGCAAGGAAACACAGGATTATGACAAGTTTACGTTCAGGATGGCCCCGGTGATCGCTCATCTCAATAAGAAACGGATTCTGAAGCGGGAAATGTAAAATCCCTGTAAGACCTTTCCAATTACTCAATGAAAGCGACCAGATACTCTAAAATTCAAGGAATTTCCATAATTTGGCTCGATATTGCCTCAAAATTGCACGGGAGTGTTCTTCACGTTGCAGACATACACAGCGCTAACGGTATATTAGAATAGAACATGTCCACGCAGAAAATCTTTTTTAGCTACTCCAGGGCTGATTCGCCATTTGCACTTACGCTGGCGAAAGACCTACGTGAAGCAGGCGCAGACATTTGGATTGACCAGCTTGATATCCCGGCAGGCAGCCATTGGGATGCTGCTGTAGAAAAAGCCTTGAATTCTTCTGCCTACGTCCTGGTGATCCTCACCACTTCCTCTACCCAATCCACCAATGTCATGGATGAGGTATCCTTTGCCCTTGAATCCGGCAAGAAAATCATCCCGGTACTCCTGGAAGATTGCCTTGCCCCTTTCAGGCTGAGAAGGCTTCAACGGATTGACTTTACATCTGACTATACGACCGGTTTCAACCAGTTGATTGTTTCCCTCGGCCTCAATCCAGGTGGAGAAGGAAAAGCATCAGGGATTCCGGTTGAAAATATCCAAGTGGATGCCTCATCGCCAGTGTCCGCCTCCAAAGAGGCACATGACAAAGAAAAGAGAGACAATACCCTTTGGGAAGAAGCGTGCAGAGTCAACACCATAGCATCATACAGGAAATACCTCAATGAAAGCGCGGGAGGATTATTTGAAGATGAGGCCAAATTGATGATCAAGCAACTGGAGGTAGAGCAGAAGGAGGAAGAACTCGAAGCGTTGCTGTGGAAGAAAGCAAAGACTGAGCACTCCAAGATCCTATATCAACATTACCTGCAGGAGCATCCTCAGGGCAACTATAAGACACTGGCCCTTGCTGCCATAGCCGAATTTGAAAAAGCTGAAAAACAGGAAGAACTGAGGCTGAAGGAAATCGCAGCCCAGCAAGAAAGAGAAAGAGTGCAGAAAGCAGCAGCGGAAAAAGAAAAAGCAGATCAACTTGAAAAGGAACGTCTGCAGAAAGCAAAGGAAGAAAAAGAAAAGGCAGATCAGCTCGAAAGGGAGCGTCTCCAGAAAGTAAAGGAGGAAAAAGAAAAGGCAGATCAACTCGAAAAGGAACGTCTGCAGAAAGCAAAGGAGGAAAAAGAAAAGCAGCTTCAACTCGAGCGTGAAAAAGCTCAGCAAGCTAAAATAGAAAAGGAGAAAGCACTGGCTATCGAACGCGAAAAGGCTCAGCGCGAAAAGGAAGAAAAAGAAAAACAACTTCGGCTCGAAAAGGAAAAAGCACAGCGCGAAAAGGAAGAAAGAGAAAAGCAGAAGCAAGAGGAAAAAGAGAAAGCAGCACTTGCCAAAAAGTTAGAGAAAGAAAAAGCCGAAAAAGAAAGGATTGCCAATGGCGGGGCACCTGCCCCTTCAGGAGGCAGTAAAAAATATATCTTCATCGGTGGAGGCTTACTTGCGATTTGTGCGGTGATCTTCTTTATGACCAGGGGAGGTGGTGATGTAAAAGATGATCGCGTTGCCTGGAAAGAAGCATTGCAAAAAAATGACAGCACGGCATTTGCCAATTATATAGCACAATACCCTGCAGGTAAATATATTGATCTTGCCAAGGTTCGTATTGACTCACTCTACTGGGTGCATAAAGATATCCGCGATAGCCTCGCGGCACTAAGTTCCTCAACCGTGGCCACACCAGAGCCACCAAAAACGAATACCATCACTACCCCACCAGTGGAAGCAAAACCCGATCCGGCACCAAAGACAAATACGGAGACGAATCCAAAAACAAATACCCCGGTCAAGCCTAAACAAACCTCCCCTGAAAAGCCCAAGCAAAATACTTCTCCGAATACTGCCGGTAAAATCAGCCTGGGCCAGGAGTATGGCGGTGGCATAGTCATCTACGTGAATCCGAAAGGAGATCACGGCATGATCGTATCCAGCAAGGAAGTTGGTAGTGTCGATTGGGAAAAAGCACAAAAAATATGCGCTGCTTATAAAGTCGGCTCCTTTGGCAGCTGGCGCCTCCCTTCAAAAGATGAATTGAATATCATCTATCAAAACCGCAAGTTCCTCGGGACCTACAACAAAGGCAACTATTGGAGCGCCTCCGAAGAAGGAAAGAACAGTGCTACAGTTATCAATTTTGCCAATGGCAACCAGGGCAAGAGCAACAAGCAGTCTGCAAATGCGGTGCGGGCTGTCAGGCCTTTTTAATAGCAAGGAGCAGGGGGCCGGGAGCAAGGAGCATAATTCTTATAGTGATATAAAAAAAGCAGGCTAAGCCTGCTTTTTTTATATCCTTCTGTTGGTTCAAGTCTTCAGACTTGAACCTGATATCTGCTTGTCTCCTGACGAGCGGAGTGAATTCCATAATGTCCTGGCACTAATCAAAGTGTACGAAACTCACCATCTATCTAAAATCTCCTGCTTTAGATTTAAGAGCGCCGCAAATAACCGCTTGGTGATGAAATATCCCTTTTGATTGTCAGGATATTGCCGGAATTGCAATTAACTGTATACTAGTTATTAGAAGCGCCCTTAACTTAGGTTAAATTTCTCCTGCTTCACACCGGCAGGTGGCAAAGAACATAACTATGGTAAATTTCCAACTCCCTCAAATCATCCGTCTATCTGCGGTTATAATGATCTGCTCATTTTATGATGACCTCCATGCCAATACACTCGAGGTAGGCCAGGGCTATCCGTATGCGACCTTAAGTGAAGCCACAAACATTGCTGTACCGGGTGATACTATATTGATTCATGAGGGAACATACAGTGGCGGTATATATGTTGCAGATCTGCAAGGCACTGCATCTGCATGGATTCATATCCTCGCTGCACCTGGAGAGGCAGTGACCTTTGATGGCGGAGGCAATGCATGGCAATTTACCGACGCGGCTTACCTGGAGATCAGTGGCTTCATCTTTGAGCATCAGACCGGCAATGGCGTAAACTTTGATGATGGGGGGTCATACGAAACCCCTTCCCATCACATCCTGTTTGACAACTGCACCTTTCGCGACATCAATGCTAGTGGAAATAATGATCTGTTGAAACTATCGGGCATCGACAGCTTTGAAATACGCCAGTGCCTCTTCCTTAATGGAGCGGAAGGCGGGAGTGGTATTGACATGGTGGGTTGCCATGACAGTCAGATACACAACAATCGTTTTGAAAACCAGGGCTCCAACTCCGTTCAGGCCAAGGGTGGGTGCCGAAACATCCGTATCGAAAGAAACTTTTTCAAAAATGGTGGTGCACGTGCCCTCAATCTCGGAGGCTCTACCGGATTGCAATTTTTCCGGCCATTAGATGCGCCTTATGAAGCAGCAGAATTGAAAGTATACTCCAATGTCTTCATTGGTTCCGATGCACCAGTTGCTTTTGTAGGCACCATCAATACTGAAGTAGTCAACAACACGTTCTATCTGCCTACCAAATGGGTGTTGAGGATACTGCAGGAAACTGTTGATCCGGACAGGTTTCCACCATGTGGCTACAATACCTTTCGCAACAACATCATCTATATCAATAACCTGGTCAGTGTGGAATGTAACATCGGGCCTAATACAGCCCCTGAGACATTTACCTTCTCGAACAACCTATGGTTTCATAGTGAGAACAGTAACTGGACAGGCCCTGATCTGCCGGTAGAAGATACTGATAACATCGTGAGTGAAGATCCTTTATTTGAGGATGCTTCCTTAGAAGATTTTTCATTGATGGAAGGAAGTCCTGCGATAGGGGCAGGGTATGATGTCACTGATCCATCAGTCGACTATGACGAAGTTCAATTTCTGATACCGCGTTCGATAGGTGCATTTGAAGGAGGGATGGCCACTGGTATTGTTGATTATAAGATTGATGATGCTCAGGATTTTAGGGTATGGCCTAATCCGGCGAGTAGTGATATAACAATTGAATTTCCTGGCCCGCAAGATGCCCTTCGAATTTCACTGGTTTCAATTTCCGGGCAGCAGGTACTCAACATTGGAAAAGAGTCAATGGACCATCGCAAAACAATCACCATGCCATTGAATCCAGACCTCCATGGTTTATTTGTACTGAGGATCGAAAGTGATGAATGGGAGAAATCTCAAATACTTGTGATCGAGTAGGAATATAGCCCTATTCCTTCAGCTCCACCAACCCATACACTCTCGCCTCACCACCGAGATTTTTCAAGACATTGCTGGTCACCCCTGTCGCATCAAACTTCACATGATGGAGATGGAGATTGCCTTGGTTTTGAATGATGTTTGCACATGCCCCAGTCAATGAAAGATCATATAAGTGTACTGTCTTGCCACTATTGATCACTATACCGGCACCTGCAGCAACACAATTGACCGGAGCCTGGCCGGCTAGTGAATTTAGGATGACCAGGTCCTTGTTGATCACCAATTGACTCGTGAGTTGCAGCGTTGCACTGACAGGCAATTTTAGTTTGATGGTATCACCCGCATTGGCACATGCGATGGCCTGGCGCAAGGTCCCGTATCCGGCATCATAAGCATTGGTCACAGTCTTGACACAAGGAGCGGATACAAACTTTGATAGGAGCTTGACATAGGAGCCCTGGTTTGAAATCGAAGTCTCGGTGACTTCCCATGAGTTTTCAGGCCAACTGGTATTCCAGTCCTTGTATGACTTGAGGGATGGCTGTAATTCCGGAGGGACGATGTCTCCATTGTAAGATGGATCGGGATGATAATTTGGATTGAATCCTCCTGGTTGATAACCTGGTGCAGGACCATAAGTGGAGGTGATGGCATTGTCATATTGGGTGCCGTCCGCAAACCAACTGTGATACATTTCATTGGCAGACTTTTCAGCGCCGTAGTCATACATATTGGTCAGCATGACCCTGCTGATCGGATTGAGCCCATGGAGGAAATTGACATACCCCACAGCTGCGTTGCGATATACCGCTGTATTGGCATTGATCCCGTAAGTGATGACATTGTAAAACATAGAGCCCGTATGACCTCGCGGCCTGTTGCTGCCCCAGGTGTTGTCCCCATTGCTCATGTATGCACGATAAGCACAGGAAGTTCCGGTGATCGCAGGAAGGAGATGGCCGCTACCATTCATTGAATTTGTAAAGGAAGAACGAATGGCGTTTTTAACAGATGTAGTGCCATTGGGCAAAACGGAATAATACAACAGCAGATCCTGGATGATGCTCTCCCATGGATACCAGAAGCCCCACTGCATCGGATGCATCTCAGTATAATGGGCATCTACATATGTCCTGTATGTCGTCTGCCCTGTCAAGGCAAACAAGAGGATAGCTGCGCCTACCTGCGCCGAAGATTGCTGATAAGCATCCATCTCCGGATTTGCACTGGCAAAACCGGAATTGTTATAGCTTGAATATGCAGGATTAGCAATGAGCCAGTTCCATGCATCCACTGCGGCTTGTTCAAGGGTATCTGCATAGAGTTGCATCGCCGGATTACCTGTGAGGTTATAGGCAAGTGCGCCCACTGCATACATGCTTGCTGCGGTGCGTGTTGCGGATGCTTGTGCCGGGCCATAGCGACGGAAGCCTGTATCTGCGCTGGGGGGACTCGCAGCAGAAAAATCTGTGACGGAAACTTTCATCAGGACCGATCCATTGGCCTCTTGCATACGCAGTAGCCAATCCATCTCCCATTTTACTTCGTCGAGGAGGTCAGGGATACCATTGCCAGATTCAGGGACGTTATAGTCATCTGTCCATATCTCCGGGCGTTCGATATAAGCCAGGCAGAGATCATGGATAGGCTCGTATGCGAAATTGACGTACTTGTTGTAATCCCCGGCATCAAACCATCCGCCATGCAATTGCCTGGTAGTGGAAGGGACGGGATTGGTCACTAAACGACAATCCAGGTCTTGCTGGGCTCCAAGGTGGCTCGCACCATCAGTCCAGTCATAAGCATAGGCTGCAGTCTTGGCGAATCCCGAACGCTGGTAATAAAACATACGCACTGCCTGCTTAAGGACATTGGCGTAGATGTCATTGCGTATCTCGAAAGTGAAAGAGCGCTTGCTGGTCGTGGGATCGTAGATATAATATGTCCCCGGTGTAGTCACTGAAGAAAAATTGAACCACCATGCCTGGTCACCGCTTTGATCATAAGATGCGCCGCTATGCCACGATGAAGCGGGTCCTGAAAACACCAATGAATTGTCAGAAGACTTACGGACCTGCAACGTGCCACCGGGTGTATAGAGATCACCGGCACTAAAGTCAAATCCGGATGTTGGATTGTTGACCACACATATCTTTTCAACATCTGGCGGATAGCCAAACTGGTCTATTTTAAGATGTTCGGTAACGGTACCTGGCTGGGCAAAAGATAAACTCCATTGCACCAATAAGCCAATGAAAATGGTGTTTCTCATGACTACGAAATTAGGATATCAAACAAGCCTTGACAAGGGAGAGAACCTAAAGATAACATGAATCAAGTAATTGAAGAGGTAGCGCTGAAAAATCTACATGAAAGTACTTTCGTGAACAGTATAATTTTATTATTATTGCGGACATTTTTATCTTTATATCATCAAAAGCAATGCCCATGAATTTTACCTCTATCCGTAAAAGTGCCCTTTTACTGCTCGTCCTGGCCTCTTTTTGGGTGGTCTCCTGTAATGAAGAAACCAGCGTAACAACCGACACTCAGCAAGTGGAAACCTATGACGCCACTCTCCCCCTGAAATGGTATGAATTGTTTCTCTACATTGACAGATACTCTCCTGGGTATCGTCCACCGGCAGCAGCACGCCTTCTTGCCTACACCGGCCTTGCAGCCTATGAATCTGCAGCGCCAGGAATGACCAACTACAATTCACTCCGCTATGAATTCCCAAACATTAACCTGCCGGTAGCCGATCTGTCAAGGGACTATCATTGGCCCTCCTCCATTAATGCCTGCTATGGCGAGATATTCAGGAAGTTCTATCCGCACATCAATGAATCGGATAAGGCCAGAATCACGGCTTTGGAAAATCAATTTAACGAGGAATACAGTGCATCCATCCCGGCGGAAGTGGTGGCCCGTTCGAGGGAATTTGGCGCAGCAGTTGCAGAAGCTGTATTTGATTACAGTGCTACTGATGCAGCGGGTCATGAAGCATATCTGAACCCACGCCCTGCGAGTTACATTCCTCCTGCTACAGGTCCAAACGGTGAAAAACTGTGGCAACCCACCTTTCCTGATTATACCCCGGCGCTATTTCCATACTGGGGCCAGGTGCGCCCATTTGCGATGAATTCAACAGACCTTATCGCCAGGCCTCCTATCCCTTATAGTGAAGATCCAGGCTCCCTTTTCTATCAGCAAGCAAATGAAGTCAGGACGATCGTCGACCTGAATAATTTCACCACCCAGTGGGTCGCCGAATTCTGGAGCGATGATATATTCCAACTCACATTTGAACCTGCAGCCAGGCAGATAGCGATCGCAAATATCCTGGTCGAGCAGGAAGATATCCGGATGGATGTAGCCCTTGAACTCTATGCCAAGATGGGCATGGCCCTCTGTGATGCAGGTATCGCGGTATGGAATTCAAAATACATCTACAATGTCATCCGGCCTATCGAATATGTACGTAATGTGATGGAACCAGGCTGGAATACTGCACTCAACAACCCATTGAATAATGTAAAAAGCCTAACACCTGAATTTCCTGCTTATCCATCAGGGCACTCCTGCTTCGGTGGATCCGGTAGTTCTGTGATGGCAGAGATCTTTGGCAACAATACTTCGTATACCGACGTATGTCACTTTGGCCGGTCAGAATTTAACAGTACCCCCAGGACATATCAAACGATCATGGAAGCCGGTGTTGAAAATGCATATAGCCGTCTTCCGCTAGGTGTGCATTTCCGGATGGATTGTGATGAAGGTTTACGTTTAGGCTACCTTGCGGCTTCAAGGGTAAGCAGTCTGCCCTGGCATAAATAGCCGGGTAAGCATAAGGAAACAGCTTTGTTATATTTAAAAGAGGAATGGATGACCATTCCTCTTTTTCTTTTCAGTGATTATTTTTTACGACTGATATTATGAATGACCACTTTTGGGTCTTTCATCTCGCTGGCTAGCTCCTGTATAGTCTTGTGATCGAGCATGTCGAGCAACTGTGGCTTTATTTCCTTGTACACAAAATGCATGGGGCAGGGATTCTTTTCAGAGCATTCCTTGAGCCCGAGTATGCATCCGGTGATGATCCCTTCATCTTCCAGCATGGTCAGGACATCGAGCAGTGATTTCTTCTTGGCCTGATCGGTCAGATAAAATCCGCCCGAGGGTCCGGTCACCGAGCTGATCAGTTTGTTGTCCCGGGTCAGCTTTTGCAGAATCTTGGCGGTAAAAGATTTGGGGGAGTCAATGGCTTGAGCCACCTCTGTGATCCCGATCTTCTTCTCCACCGAACTTTTCTGTGCGAGATAGATGATAGCTTTTTTAATGCAATACCAGGAACCGATTTCAAGGTATTCTATAAGGGTTAGCTGGGTTATCTTTCTTGCAAGCTTTCTATATACACTGAGTGGGTCCTTGAATCAACAGGATATACCTCTGGAGGTGAGAAAGGAATATATCGGGTGGAAAGGATTAGCGTAAAATTTCCTCTTTTTTCTGAAAATAATGTTGCAATTCCAATATTAAGGATATATTTGTCTTTATTGGGCGCGGCAAGGTATTTTGAGCGTCTAGTTTGGTTCTTATTGAACTGCAGGATCAAAGCCAAATGTGGCTACAATAAAATGAGATTTGGTTTTATGTGGTGTGAAACAATTCTATATTTTGAGTCAAGGAGGAGTGCCTCAAAGCACTCCTCCGAACACTCTGCAGGCACCATGCAGGTATACTATTCAGGCTAAACCCCAGTATAAAGATTTTTGTCGAAGTGGTGTGATTTCTTTAATACCCCTGTTCAGAAGGCAGGGGTATTTTTTTGGAAGTTTGTTGCGCACAAGGCTTAAGAATTCATGTTACTTTTTTCATCGCTAAAAAAGTAACCAAAAAATCTAGTGCCCCAAAAAACTCACTTTTTCATTATGGCCTTAGCATGGGTTCCTGTTTTGCTTTTGCGCTTAGTGGAGTTTCATAGTCCTTTTTCTTGTCATTGATGGGTAGCCAACATAGACTTGAAAATACCTGAAAAAGGCTTCAATGTTGCTCGAACAGTTTTGGGGCACAGTCCCTGCCTATTCGAGAAGATAGATAAATTTGATCTTATGGCTATTTATAGCCCCTTTAGGGGGCTAGGGGGTAAAAAAACGAAAGGTTTGTGCCTATTCGCGATGATTTATTAAGATTATCCAATGAAATTGAAAGGAGGCCCTGGCAGGAGTTTGATATTTGTATATACGGTAACCTTGATGAGTCCGGGGGCAAAACTTGTCCCAGTATTTGATCACGCCCGTACCCATGCCCACACCTCTTACTATCTCACTGTCTTACTGTCTTACAACTACCTTCGTCGTGGATTTTACTTTTCTTTGGAGATCATTCGAAGCGATTATTCGTTAATATGCCTATGAGAATAACTTTTCTACTATCGGTCATGTCCATAAGTTTTCAACTGGGCATCTCCCAGAATGTCATGATCAGCAACCAGGGGTCACCTGAGGAACCGTCGATCATGATGGATCCGCAGCATCCCAATGTCCTCATCGCAGCGGCCAATATCAATAAGTATTATACCAGCCAGGATACCGGCAGGACATGGACACCGCATAGCCTGCAATCGAGCCATGGCGTATGGGGTGATCCTGCCATCGCCGTGGATATACACAGCAACTTCTATTTCTTTCACCTGTCCAATCCACCTTCCGGCAACTGGATAGACCGGATCGTCTGCCAGAAGACTACGGATAACGGAGAAACCTGGAATGACGGATCGTATACCGGGCTCAATGGCACGAAGGCCCAGGACAAGCAGTGGTTTGCCATAGACCCAAATGATAATACGATCTATCTTACCTGGACACAGTTTGATATATACGGCAGTGCAAGCCCCCTGGACAGCAGTATCATCCTTTTTTCAAAATCAACAGATGAAGGTGAATCCTGGTCACCAGCTATACGGCTCAACAAGGTCTCAGGAGACTGCATCGACAGTGACAACACGGTAGAAGGCGCTGTTCCTGCCGTGGGCCCTAATGACGAAGTGTATGTTGCCTGGGCAGGACCTGAAGGAATCGTTTTCGACAGATCCCTGGATAAAGGCACCACCTGGCTGGACGAAGAAATCCATGTCGACCCTATGCCCACAGGATGGGACTATGCGATACCCGGCATATACAGAGCTAATGGACTCCCGATCACAGCGTGTGACCTCAGCAATGGGCCCAACCGGGGGACGATCTATATCAACTGGTCAGACCAGCGAAACGGCGGAGAGGATACCGATATCTTTCTTGCCAAATCAACAGATGGGGGGAACACATGGAATGGCCCTGTGCGCGTCAATGATGATGGGCCCGGCAAACAACAGTTTTTTACATGGATGGCTATTGACCAGGCTACTGGCTATCTCTATTTCGTCTTCTATGATCGTCGTGATCACAATGGCGACTCCACGGATGTATACATGGCCCTTTCAAAAGATGGCGGTGAGACGTTTATCAACCGGCGCATCAGTGAATCTCCCTTTTTACCAAACAGCGGTGTATTCTTTGGGGACTACAACAATATCACCGTACACAATGGGATCGCCCGCCCTATCTGGACCCGACTGGAAAATGGTGACCTCAGTATCTGGACCCACCTGATCAATGAAGAGGATTTTAGTACTTCAACCTCCCCGGAAAGCAACACATCCAATGCACCTGACCTTGAAAACTACCCCAATCCCGCTGACGAGATGGTGTATGTATCCTATAAGCTACATGAGCGATCCACTATCAATCTCTCACTACTGGACGCTAAGGGCAAGGTCGTCCACCGGATCATTAAAAATGAGAAGAGAGGGTATGGAAAGTATATAGAGAAGGTCGATCCACTCAAGCTAGGGATCCCGCCAGGCATCTACTTCCTTCAACTGGAGGTAGATGGCACTGTGAAAACGGTCAAGCAAGTGATCGTGAGAACGTGAGAACGTTCTCACGCTTAAGCAAACGATTCCAGTTGTTCCGATAGCTCGAGCCAGGTGGTCTCCATCTCATGGAGCTGGGCGATAGTGGCATGCAGTTCCTTGTCCCATTTTTGAAGATCCTGCAGGGCCGGATCTGGAAGCAGGAAATTGTTTTCCAGTTTCTTCTTTGTCGCTTCGAGTTGCTCGATAGCTTTTTCAGTGCGGCGTAGGGCCTTTCTCACTTCATTACGATCGATCGTAGGGACTTCCTGGTTAGTTGTTGCTTTGACAGCGGCTTCTGACAATCTGTTCGGCGTCCTGGCTTTCCTTCCAGATGCTGTAAGCGGTGTAGCCTCCCGGAAAATCCTTGATCACACCATCGCCTTCAAAGACAAAGATGTGGTCCGCGAGCTTATCGAGCATGTAGCGGTCATGTGATGCGAGGATCAACACGCCTGGATATTCCATCAGGAAATCCTCAAGCACATTGAGGGTAATGATGTCAAGGTCATTAGTTGGCTCATCGAGGATCAGCATATTTGGATTGGCCATCAGGATGGTCAGCAGATACAATCGCCTGCGCTCTCCCCCACTGATCTGCGAATAATAAACCTGTTGTTGTGGCCTGGGAAATAAAAACCGCTCGAGCAACTGTTCAGCAGTGAGCTTGCCTCCGCCTTTCAGCGGAATATAATCTGCTATATCACGGACGATATCTATCAATCGCTTGTCCGTCTCTGGCTGCAAGCCATCCTGCTGCATATGCCCAAGGCGGAGTGTGTCCCCATGAACGATTTTACCCTGTGTAGGCTGTAGCTCTCCTGTAAGCAGGGAAATAAATGTACTCTTGCCTGCGCCATTAGGGCCGATGATTCCGACCCTGTCTCGTGTCGGAAACTTGAAATCAAAATTCCTGATCAGCCATTTATCCTCCTTGTAATAGAAACCAACGTTGTGGCATTCTAGGATTTTTGAGCCCAGGCGTTGCATATCAATCTCCATCTTGATGGTATCCTGGTAAAGGACTCTTGCAGCGGCAGCCTTGACATGTTCGAAATTATCGATTCGCGCTTTGTTTTTAGTAGTCCTCGCTTTAGGCATCCTGCGGATCCAGTCGAGTTCCTTTTTCATCAGTTGCTTCGCCTTTTCCTGCGAAGACTGCATGTTTTCGTTGAGCAGTGCCTTCTTCTCGAGATAATCAGAATAATTGCCCTGGAAGGAGCGCAGCTTGCCTCGATCCAGCTCGATGATCTGATTACATACCCTGTCAAGGAAATACCTGTCGTGGGTGACGGTCAGGAAGGTCTTGTCAGGCTGCTGAAAAAAAGTCTCCAGCCATTCGACCATACCCATATCCAGGTGATTGGTGGGCTCATCGAGCACCAACACATCAGGTTTTGACAAGATGATCATCGCCATCGCGAGGCGCTTCTTCTGACCTCCGGAGAGATGCTGGATTGGCTTTTCGAGATCATCCAGATAAAGCTGGTGGAGCATCTGCATAATGTTGGACTCGGCATCCCATGCCTGATGGTCGTCCATGGCTATGGCGGCCTTCTGGAGGGCTAATGCATCATTGCCTTCGAGGGCTTTGTGGTGATCACCCCAGGCTTTGATTTCAGGGAGATCGATGCTCATGATGGCATCGCGGATCGTATCGCCAGGAAGGAAGTCAGGCTCCTGGTCCAGGTATCCAACTCGCATACCGGGGGCTACCAGCACCTTGGCATGAGCGCCTTCGGGGGCTATGATGCCGCAGAGGATCTTCATCAGGGTGGTCTTGCCGCTGCCGTTTTGGGCGATCAGGGCTATTTTGTCGCCCTGGTTGACCCTGAGCTCAATATTATCTAAGAGGACTTTCTCGCCGTAGGATTTGGAAACGGACTCCAGTGTGACACAATTCATTGACGCAAAGGTAATGCATTGCCCATGGGACAGGGCATCGGCCGGAAAAGAGGTTAAGGGGTGAGACTGTTCAAGGGTAAAAATCGGGAATAAACTGGTTTTTGGGGTTCGTGGGATTATAACAGGTACTGATGTGTGTCTTAGCCGGTTATATTTTTAAAAGCAGTATGCAGATGGATACATATCAACGTGGGTTGAGAAAAATGAGAAATCCGACAAATGCAGCCAGCATCAGCAGGATGAGCCAGAATCGCATATCCATCAGAAAATGATCCTGTACCCCATAGCCCTTCTTTGCTGTAGCCCTTTCTTTAGCCTCCATGACGCTCAGTTTTATTTAGATCTTAGTTTTAGTGTTGCCTTAATGACTATATGACTTTCAAAAAGGATACCATAATGTTTTCATGTAATATGAAATGTAGGGGATGAAGGGTAGGTGGATATGTAACTCGCTGATTGCAGCGGGGATACAGATGTGCTTATAAGCCCATGGGCTTATAAGGGACTTTAGGTTGTTGTAAGAAAGTGAGACAGTGAGACCGTAAGAAAGGTCGGGAGTGTGGCAAACCTGCAGCGCCGCCAAAGTTAAGGGGGTGTGCTACACTTGCAGCGCCGCTCTGTGTAAGACAGTGAGACCGTAAGACAGTAAGAAGCGATGATAGTGTGGCAAACCTGCAGCGCTGCCTGAGTTTAGGGGTGTGCTACACTTGCAGGGCCGCCCTGTGTAAGAAGGTAAGACAGTGAGAAAGTAACAGGCATGGGTATAGAGGGTGTTAATCAGGATGCCCGCGTTACGAGTCTGACGTCTACCGTCTATAGTCTACAGTCTTATAGGAAGTCTCCTTCTTGGCTACAAAGCCGAACTTATGACTTAATGAGACCCTTGAGGATGCCTTTGACCAGTCCGGGCCCTGTATAAATAAACCCTGAATACACTTGGATGAGGTCTGCACCGGCATCGAGATGCTGCTTTGCACTGGCATAATCTTCAATGCCGCCTACTCCGATGACGACAAAGCGGTTGTTACTTTTTTCTTTGAGATAGCGGACGACTGAAACGGACATCTGGAGGACCGGGGCGCCGCTAAGGCCTCCGGCACCACAGGATTCAACAAATTCCTTTGATTCTTTGAGGCCCTCCCTGGTGATGGTGGTATTGGTCGCGATGACACCAGTGAGCTGAGTGTCGATGATGATCTCAATGATTTCATCGAGTTGCTCGCGCGTGAGATCAGGTGCAATCTTGAGGAAAACAGGTTTTCCATTTTGATTTTTCGCCTGGAGCGAGGTCAGCAATCTGGTCAGTGGCTCTTTTTCCTGCAGGGAGCGCAGGCCTGGGGTATTGGGTGAGGACACATTGACTGTAAAGTAATCGACCAGGTCATAGAGCCTCAGGAAGCATTTAAGGTAATCATTGACAGCCTCTTCGTTTGGGGTGTCTTTGTTTTTACCAATATTAGCCCCGACGATCAGGCCATCTGGTCTCTTTCCTTCAAGCCGCTTTGCCAGCACCTCTACTCCATCGTTGTTAAATCCCATCCGATTGATCAATGCTCTTGACTTGATGAGTCTAAACAACCTTGGCTTCGGATTGCCGGGCTGAGCCCTCGGGGTAATGGTACCCACCTCGATATGGCTAAAGCCGAGTGTCGCCATCGCATTGAGAAACAGGCCATTTTTATCAAAACCTGCAGCCAGGCCTATGGGATTGGAAAACTTCATGCCTGCCACTGTTCTCACCATCCTGGAGTGATTGACCTGAAACAATGCCTTGAACAATGCTTTTACTCCGGGGACCTTCAACAGCGCCATAAAAACCCACATGGTCAGGTAATGCGCTTTTTCGGGGTCGAGGCGGAAGAGGAAGAGTTTGAGCAGCCGGTACATGGGTGCAAGATATGGACCTGGATTATTTCAGCTCAAATGATTTTTAATCTTGGCTGGCATTACATCTCGCAGATTCGTTTTAGGAATAATCATCCGGGAAGGCCAAATAACCATTTGTTAAGCCAGTCAGATAGACTCCACATGGAAAGGTTATTCTACCTAATTTTGATATTCAATATAACTTAAAAACACTGGCTATGAAAAATCTATGCATTGTGATGTTGCTGGCGCTCAACACGTTCTCTCTATACAGCCAGGATGGTAATCCAAACACCATGTCCGTGATGGTCAATGGTAAGGAATACAAGACAGAGCCGCATCGTATCAAGATTGGAGCTTATGGTTATATCACCGGCAATGCGATCAGCCCTGATGTCTCACTTCGCATCTGGCTTGGATCTTTTGATGGCAAAGACCTGAATGAACCTGGCTCGTACCTCGTCATCGGTGAGGATGAGAACTACAAGAAAAATGAAGAAATCAACAAAGCATACGCCTCAGGCAAATACAAAGGCATTGCTTACGTCAAATATGTCATCGAAACTAAATCGCCACGAATGGAATATCATGTCGGGGAGTCAAAGTACAATGGCGAAACCATCGAAGTAGTCAATGCAGCTGACGGGTTCCAGGACGTTACCTTCAATGTCACGCTTGAAGGATCCATGTGGAAAGAAAAATCAACTGCCACCGCCTTTGGCGGCCTCAACAGGCTGACCAATAAACTTGAAGACAAAGCTGTCACCGGAGCTACCGGATATGAGCAGAATATCGATCCTGAAGGAGCAGGCTACAAGAAGCAACCAACATTGGATACCATTAAATTGACAGAAGGTAAAGTAAGAATCAAAATATGATTCGTCAGTTGTGAATTGTGAGTTGTGAAAATTAGACGCCAGACCTAAGACTCGCAGACTCCAGATGCAGGTCACGTGGTAAAATTTGCTGCCTCTTGCAGGCAAGAATGTTTATTTCACACAGTCCACTCTTCTTTTTTCACTTTTCTTTTTTCACTTTTTAGTCTTCCTGATCCGGGATCAGGTCTAACTTGTCCCTCAGCTCATTGATCAGCGGATTTTTTGCAGCCAGGAGTTCAAACTTTTCGCGGTTAGAGAGCAGTTTTTTTGGCTTGATGATATCGCGGCTCTTGTCGAGGTCGGGGTCGATGTCGATTACGATCTGCAGGTCCGGGATACGAACCAGGGCACGCAAGCCATCCATGAGATTTGATTCAGCGGTAAATCTGTTTTTACCGGTCTGGTGGCCGGTGCGGATGCTGATGATATTTTCCCCTTTGATCTCGAGGATCGCCTCCATCATCGACTGCTTGAATGATGGTGAGGAGTGTGTTTCCATATAGCTCTTCCAGAAATCAAGAAGCGGTGGCAGGGTCAGTACCGGTATCTTCTTTTTTTCCTCTTCATGCTGAACTTCCGCTTTTTGCCTTAAACTTCCGAGTCCTTTCAGGGAAGGAATCCCAATATCAGCAGACTGGCCGGACAGCAGATTGCCCTTAGCGGTTTCCAGCGTGGAAGTAGGTTTCTCTGCTGTTGTTAGAGGTTCCTTTACAGGAGTGGCTGGGGATTTAGATACTGGCTCTTTTACAACAGGTGGAAGGGGCTCATAGGATGATGTGCCATTTTCAGCGGGTGGTGGGGTTGGAGTAGCCTTTACTGGCTGATCAGGCTTTTTTTTTTCAGCCCCGGCAGTATTCAGTGGTTCACTCTCCTGGCGGCGGTGCATGTAGCACATCCGGACGAGGGCCATCTCCATATGAAGCCATTTGTTTAAGGAGCGGCTATAATTGATCTCACATTGATTGATGAGATCGAGGTAGGTGATCAATGAAGATTTCCTGATCGCTTCGGCTTGCTGGAGATAACGGGTCTTTATCTTATCACCATGTGTCAGCAGTGAAGCTGTCGCTGTATCCTTGCAGAGTAAAACATCGCGCAGGTGCTCCGAAAAACTGGAAATGAAAGCCTCGCCATCAAAACCACTTTCTGAATATCTGCAAGCGTCAGGAAGACCCCTCGACAGGATCGTAGGGAGAATCTTATGTTTCTCGGTAGTAGCCAGGATAAACTTGACGTAAGGAGGTGGTTCTTCGAGCGTCTTGAGGAAGGCATTGAAGGCGGCAGCACTGAGCATGTGCACCTCATCGATGATATACACCTTGTATTTCCCCTGGGACGGTGGTACCCGCACCTGTTCTACGAGGGCACGTATGTTATCCACCGAATTGTTGGAGGCCCCATCCAGCTCGAAAATATTGAATGAACTGTTGATATCGAAGGCTTTACAGGAGGCACAGACATTGCAGGCCTCTCCTTCAGGGGACAGGTTTTCGCAATTGATGGCTTTGGCCAGGATCCTGGCTACGGTGGTCTTTCCTACCCCTCGTGGTCCGCAGAAGAGGTAAGCATGGGCCACCTGGCTGGAGAGCAGGGAATGTGTCAGGGTATCCAGTGACATGCCCCTGCCCTACCACACTTTCAAAAGTGTTGGGCCTGTATTTGCGTGCGGATACGATATATTGACCATACCGATGCGGGAGGGCAAAGGTAAGGCTTTCAATCAATCGAAGATGGCTGAGCCTAGCTGGCGCCCGCGGCTCTGCGCGGTAAATTTGTGACTTCGCACGTCGGAACAGCAGATCCCGCCATTGCTCAGCAAATGGGGAAAGCCGGAGATTTCCACGGAGTACAAGGAGCTTTCGCACGTAGCAAGGAGATAAGCCCTGCGAGAGCAATGGCAAAGAGAAACTATCCATCCAATTTGTTCCGGAAAAACCTGAATTTTGCACCATGAAAATCGCCATTGCCCAGTTGAATTACCATATCGGAAACTTTGAAGGAAACCTCCAGAAAATGCTCAAAGCGACCGCCGAAGCAAAAGGAAAGGGAGCGGACCTCATCATTTTCGGGGAACTGGCGACAACTGGTTATCCGCCGAGGGATTTCCTCGAATTCAGGGATTTTATCCGCCTCGCCGAGGAATCTGTGGACCAGCTCAGGGAAGCGTCAGAGGGTATCGGGATCGTTGTTGGCAGCCCTACCATCAATCCATTTCCTGAGGGGAAGGATCTGCACAATAGCGTCTACCTGCTGTATAATGGTGAGACCCTCCATGTGCAGCACAAGACATTACTACCTACCTACGATGTGTTTGATGAATATCGGTACTTCGAACCGGCGAAAAATCATTCGACCGTGCTGTTTAAAGGAAAGCGGATTGCGCTGACCGTATGCGAAGACTTGTGGAATGTGGGCAATGAAAATCCATTATACACTGTCTGCCCGCTGGACAAGATGATGCCTGAGGAGCCTGACTTTATCGTCAACGTATCCGCATCCCCGTTTGATTACAACCATGCTGCTGAACGACTGGAAGTTCTAAAGGCTAATGTTGACAGGTATCATATACCCATGTTTTATTCCAATATCTACGGAGCACAGACCGAACTCATCTTTGATGGTGGCTCAATTGTTTTGTCACCTGATGGCAAGGTGTACGATGAGTTGCCTTACTTCAAAGAAGAGATTCGATATTACCAGTTGGATGACGTGATCAAGGGTGGTTATGATCGTGAGCAACCAAAGGAAAAAATAGCATTGATCCATGATGCATTGATCCTGGGCTTGCAGGATTATTTTGGAAAACTTGGCTTGAAGAAGGCGATCCTTGGCCTGAGTGGAGGTATTGACTCAGCCGTCACGGCAGTAATGGCTACACGCGCGCTTGGAAAAGAAAATGTGAGAGTAGTATTGATGCCAAGTGCATACAGTTCTGGCCATAGCGTTGATGATGCAAAAGCCTTAGCTGAAAATCTTGGCATTCGTTACGACATCATACCGATCGCATCGCCTTTTGATGCCTTCAATACACTACTCACTGATGTCATGGAAGGCAAGCCCTTTGATGTCACTGAAGAAAATATACAGGCGAGGTGCAGGGCGATCATCCTTATGGCGATCTCCAATAAACATGGAAACATCCTGCTGAACACAACCAACAAAAGTGAAATGGCAGTGGGCTATGGTACGATGTATGGTGACCTGGCTGGTGGACTGTCAGTATTGGCGGACATCTACAAAACAGATATCTACCACCTGGCAGCCTATATCAACAAGGATGAGCAGGTAATTCCGCAAAATTCGATCACGAAGCCACCGAGTGCTGAATTGAGGCCGGGACAAAAGGATAGTGACAGCTTACCGGAATACGATATACTCGACCCGATTTTATACATGTACATTGAAAAGCGTCTCGGTCCACAGGAAATCATTGACATGGGTTTTGAAGAAAAGCTTGTGCGCCGTATCCTGCGCCTGGTCAACATCAGTGAATTTAAAAGGCATCAGACCGCTCCGGTTCTGCGCGTCTCACCAAAAGCCTTTGGTGTAGGCAGGCGGATGCCGATCGTAGGAAAATACCTGAGCTAAATAAAATAACATCAACACACAATACGACTTATGAACAAACACAACATCTTTTTCGCTCTATGGTGCCTGGGGATAGCATGCTCCATCACCTTGATCAACGGATGCAAATCCGAACCTGGTGAAACCGGTCCAAAAGATTATCACCTGACCACAGCGGATAGCATCGTCAGTCAATTCAATGCTGAGCGTCCGGATTGGGACAGGACCGTGAAGATGGAAGGGAAAATGAATATGACGGTAAAGGAAGGACGTGTATCCATCAATTTTGAAGCTGACAATGCGAATGAATACATGAATTATTTCTTCCAGACAGACAACAATGATCATGGACTGAAAACAGATTCATTTGGCCGCGTAGAAGTCATCTATCTGGAACGGATGTTGATTGTCAATTCGCTTTCAAAGAAAAAGACCCTTGTCTTCAGCATCGACCTCAACAAAGAGCCTGCGTTTCTGAAAGATCTCAATGATCCGAAAATGTACTATGGCTATGGGATAGGCCTGCGCAAGATCTCAAAAACAAGTGCTCCGGAAAAAGCACCCTATTGCGCATGCGATCAGTCTTCCACCCCTCCGGGCAATTGCAAGGCAGGAGGAGTGCTATCGCTCAATTGTGCCACTTCCAATGAGGATGGCAGTTGCCGGGTCACCTGCAGTGGCCAGACTTACGCGTGTTGCGACAGAGGATTTGAATAATAAAAGAAAAAGGCCCATGAGGGCCTTTTTCTTTATTTCTTGAGTAAGTCACGGATCTGGGTGAGCAGTTCTTCCTGTGTAGGTCCGGCAGGAGGTGCAGGTGCCTCTTCCTTCTTCTTGATCGAATTAAATCCTTTTACGATCAGGAACAGTATCCAGGAGATCACAACAAACTTGATCACCGCGGAAAGGAAATTACCATACTTGACGGCTCCCCATGACAATGCCGCAATATCATCCACCCCTGCAGCCTGCATGGCTGGAGTCAGCAGCAATGGAGTGATGATATCCCCGACAAGGGACGAAATGATCGCGCCAAATGCGCCGCCGATGACCACAGCAACCGCCAGGTCGATGACATTTCCCTTCATGATGAAGGCCTTGAATTCTTTAAACATGGTCTCTAGTTTTAGTTATTTATAAATAAAGCCTTAGGATGTTGCCATCCCAAGGCTTCCGATTCGATCCTGATTATTTCTTGTCTTCCCTGATCTTGTTGAGCGCAGATCCTGAGATCACCCATTCTGCCTGCTGCTCATTGTAGCCATGCTGTACATCAAATGTATCCGTGGTACCATCAGCATGGCGCAACCTGATCCTGATCTGTGAGTCGGGATTAAAGTTTTCAAATCCGAGGATATCCACATAGTCATCTTGCCTCACGAGATCATAATCTGCAGGATTGACAAATGTCAAAGCCAACATGCCTTGCTTCTTGAGATTAGTCTGATGGATACGCGCGAAAGATTTCACCACGATAGCCTTTACACCAAGATATCTTGGTTCCATAGCTGCATGCTCTCTGGAAGAACCTTCGCCATAGTTTTCTTCACCGAAGACCACAGTAGAAATGCCTTTCTTTTGATATGCCCTTGCGGAATCAGGCACGGCCATATATGTGCCAGACTCGTGATTGATCACCTTATTGGCTTCACCATTGCAGGCATTGATCGCACCGATAAAGCAGTTGTTTGAAATATTTTCAAGGTGTCCTCTGTATTTCAACCAGGGTCCGGCCATGGAGATGTGGTCAGTGGTACATTTTCCTTGCGCCTTCAGCAATACCCTCATGTTTTGCACCTGATCAGGAGTGATAGGTGTAAACGGAGTGAGGAGTTGCAGGCGATCAGAAGCCGGATCAACATCCACATTGATCTTGAATCCTTCTGCTGCAGGCGCCTGGAATCCGGCATCTTCCACATCGAAGCCTTTCGGAGGTAGTTCAACCCCTACTGGTGGGTCGAAGCGAACTTCCTGTCCATCTTCGTTGATCAGCGTATCGGTCAGAGGATTGAAATTCAGGTCACCAGCAAAGACAAGTGCAGTAACGATCTCAGGAGATGCTACAAACGCATGTGTGGAGGCATTGCCGTCATTACGTTTGGCAAAATTTCTATTGAATGAGGTGATGATCGAATTGCGTCGTTTAGGATCATCCATGTGTCTCGCCCATTGGCCGATACAAGGCCCGCAGGCATTGGCTAATACTAATCCACCGACATCTTCGAAGTCCTGGAGCATTCCATCCCTCTCCACAGTGTAGCGGATCAGTTCAGAACCAGGTGTCACGGTAAATTCTGACTTTACTTTTAGTTTCTTATCCTTTGCTTGTTTAGCAATGGATGCTGCCCTGGAGATATCTTCATACGAAGAGTTCGTGCAGGAGCCAATGAGCCCCACATCAAGTTTTTCAGGGTAGTCATTTTTTGCAACAGCCGCAGCGAACTCACTGATAGGCCATGCGAGGTCCGGGGTATATGGGCCGTTGATATGAGGCTCCAGGGTATTCAGGTCGACTTCAATGACCTGGTCAAAATATTTTGAAGGATCAGCATAACATTCAGGATCGCCGGTAAGGTGCGCTGCGATAGCATCAGCGAGATTAGCTACATCAGTCCTGCCGGTAGCCTTGAGGAGGCGGGCCATCGAGTCATCATATCCAAATGTAGAAGTAGTCGCACCAATCTCTGCACCCATGTTGCAGATGGTTCCTTTGCCGGTGCAGGACATGGAGCGTGCGCCTTCGCCAAAATACTCCACTATAGCTCCTGTTCCGCCTTTTACTGTCAGGATACCGGCTACCTTAAGGATGACATCTTTTGGAGAAGCCCATCCGCTCAGTTTACCTGTGAGGTGGACACCTATCAGTTTTGGCATCTTGAGTTCCCATGGCATACCGACCATCACGTCTACAGCATCAGCGCCCCCTACCCCAATCGCCAGCATACCCAGGCCACCTGCATTTGGCGTGTGGCTGTCAGTACCGATCATCATCGCACCGGGAAAGGCATAATTTTCCAAAACGGTCTGGTGGATGATACCTGCTCCTGGTTTCCAGAAACCGATACCATACTTGGTACACACAGACGAGAGAAAAGAATATACTTCTGAGTTGACATCGAGGGCAGTCTTGAGGTCGGTATCAGCACCGGTCTTGGCTTGGATTAAGTGATCACAATGCACGGTGGACGGAACGGCGGTTTTTTCCATACCGCACATCATAAACTGGAGGAGGGCCATCTGGGCGGTAGCATCCTGCATGGCCACGCGGTCCGGAGCGAAAAACACATAGTCCTTACCCCGGGCGTAGTCCCGAACCGGGGAATCCGCATGGAGGTGGCTGAACAAAATCTTTTCGGAGAGGGTGAGCGGCCTGCCCAGGGCTTTCCGGGCGTTATCTACTTTGCCCGGAAGGGCGGCATATACCGCCTTGATCATATCAAAATCGAATATCATGATGTATAGTTAGTAAAGTTGAGTATGAATAAAACCAAAACCCAAAAATAAGGTTTTAGGGCAACCTGAAGGGGAAAGAGGGAAATGTAGAAATAATATTATGAGCAATATTACTAATTGCCCCTGCGTAGACCGCTTGCCAAAGCGAGACCCGCCGTTGGATGGAGTTCTCTCCGCCAACCAATAGATACCAAGGATGAATACCAAAAGGAATCCTAAATTGGAATTACCCTGCTGGCGGAGAGAACTCCATCCAGCGGCGGTTTCATTTCCTACGGAAATTGTGAAAACAGCCAGTTTAATTAAAGTAAAGAGAAGATTTTTAATTCTCTTTCCTAATCAGCTTTCCAGCCTGTCGATCAGGCGGCCGGCAATCTTGAGGAAGTCTGTCTCCGTGATGATACCGATCAACTCTCCGTTCTTGACCACCGGCAGGCAGCCGATCATGTTTTCACGCATGAGGGTCATGGCCTCATGGAGGGTGGCATTTGGATCGATGATCATTGGGTTTTTATTCATGATATCCTTTGCTGTGACGATATCGGGCTCCGTGCCAGGATCGTGATTCCTTAGTTTGAGCATATGCCTGAGGACCATCCTCAAGGTGATGAGTCCTACGAGTTTACCTTCTTTATCTTCGACAGGGGTATACCGGATCTTCCTCCAGTCCATCATATCGATCACCAGATCCAGGATATCATCCTTTTGTACGGTAAACAGGTCAGTGGTCATAAACTCACTGACTTTGAGGCCGGAAGGCCTGTATTCCTTTAGATCCTTGAGCTCCGGCATCTTCCATTTGTGTACCGGAATACCTGATTTTTCATTGACACACATGGCATAGGTCAGCACAGTCAAGGCTTCGTCCTCAGTGGTTTCCTTTTTCAACTTGGTATAGGACCTCAATGCCCATCTGGCACCATTCATATGTTCCCTGGCCCGGGACTCAATGACATCCATGTATCTGCTGATATCATCCGGATGTACATTGCGCATCTCCAGTCCTTTTTTGGCCCTAGGGATCAGTTCATTGAGGGCCAGCTCGACCACCGGGATCTTCTGGTCAAACATCCAGGTAAACTTGGAGTCGATCCCGAATTTGGCGGCTTTACTGAAATTGTCATAGACATCTTCAAAGCCGATCTTATTGCGGACATCCCCTACATCATCATGCATCTGGACCATGCAACCCAACCAGAGCGCAGCATTGGCTACCTCATCAAGTACTGTTGGTCCTGAAGGCAGCACCCGGTTTTCAATCCTGAGGTGAGGCTTTCCATTATCGCTGATCCCGTAGCATGGGCGGTTCCAGCGATAGACGGTACTATTGTGCACCTGCAAAGACCTCAACTTTGGCACCTGTCCTGCGCTGATGAGTTCGAGGGCATCCTCCTGCACATCACCGCTCAGCAAGACCCGGAAGCGAACGATATCCTCCCGGTATATCTCCAGTATGGATTTATCTAACCATTGTCTGCCGAAATTAACCCTTGGGCTCCGCTCTCGCATATGGTCATGGCTGGTCCTGGTATCAAGCGCCTGCTGGAACATAGCGATCCTGGACTCATGCCACAACCTCCGGCCAAAGACTATAGGTGAATTAGCTCCCATAGCCATGACAGGGGCTGCAAGGGCCTGGGAGAGATTATACATATTGACAAACTGCGAGGGATGTACCTGCAGGTGAACCTGGAAGCTAGTATTGACCGCCTCTATCAAAGGAGAGTCATGCTTGATCAGGAGTTCATCAATGCCAACCAGGTTAAGTTCATAGCTGCTACCCACCAATTGCTGGTTGATAGCCTCCATCAGGGCAAAATAGCGTTGCTTGGGGGTGAGGTTGTTCATATCGAGGTCATACTTCCTGAGGGTAGGAAGGATACCGGTCAATACGATTGTTGCGCCGAGCTTATTGATGACATGCTCGATCTTCTCCAGCTTACTGGTACACTCATTTTCCAGTTCGCGCAGGGCACTCGCGCTGAATTCACGTGGGGTGAGGTTGATTTCAAGGTTAAACTTGGCCAGTTCCGTTTCGACCCAGGGCCACTCCTCCATTTGCTGGAGGGCCTGCATATTGATACATGCCGGCTTGAAGGTCTTCTGGTCTACGAGGACCATCTCCTGTTCGGCACCGATGCGGACCACGTCGTTTTCAAACCAATCATTGTCGATCATGTACTCCAATGCCTTCACGTCGTCAAGCAGTGACTTGACAAACTGCTGCATCTGGTCCTGTGACTTTACGATCGAAACACGCTGCTCTCCCATGATCTCTGGATTTTGCTGTAAGGTAAAATAAGAAGTGAAAAATAAGACACTATTTGAGAGTTTAACCAAAAGCGTGCCTTAAATCTCAAAAAAAGGCGAAGGTGAAGGCGAAGGCGGAGGTTTAAACACGTTTAGAAATGGGAGGCCGTGGCAGGAGCGTCGCAGAGAGCGGAGCCGAACTGTTTGCTCCTACCACGGCTGCATTCATTTGGTCATAGGAGCAAAAAACCAGAGGATATCAAATATGATTCTATACCAAAACAACAAGGAGGTAATCGGCGACAGCCGTTGGATGGAGTTCTCTCCGCCAACCAGAGGATACCAAATGGGAATCTCGAAATGGTATTCTAAAATGGGAATCTTTCAGCTGGCGGAGATGCTTCGACCTGCATACCCGCATCCATTTTGCTACAGCTCAGCAACCACTCCATCCAGCGGCGCTTTTATTTCCTGCGGAAGCGTAAAAACAGGCCAATTCCGAATTTGAAAAAAGGTAGCTTTCAGTAGCCTGGGGGCTTAATATAGCTGTTGCAAAATGAAAACAGATGTTACAGCGTTACCTTGTGGTCAGATGCTTAGAAAAGTAATAAAGATCAGTGTGCTCATTAGCCTCGTGGCCGTGATGATGGCCATGTCATGCAAGAAGGATGACCGGGTGGAGTTATTTCAGCTCAGGTATCCTCCACCACCGATCGAATTTGATATCCTGCCGGGATTGAACACTTTTGACACGCATATCTACACCTTCAGCCCGCTCCCTACCGAATACCTGGCCCGCCTGGTCAGTTCAGGATATACGGATGAAGACGTAATCTCCATTGAACCCAAGAAAGCTGCCTTGTCCAGCTTATTTGGCGATGAGGACATAAATTTTATCAGCAAGGTTTCGATCTATGTATATGATCCGTTTATCCCTTCACATAAAGTTGAATTCCTTTACCTCGAGCCGGTGCCTTTTAAGAGCAAGACGGTGATACAACTCTTTCCGGGTATCACAGATATCACAGAATGGATGAAAGCGGAATATTTCGGGGTCGAGATCCGTCTCAACTTCAGGGAAAATTCGCCATCGCTGACGGAAATGAAACTGGAGTTTGATCTGCGAGCCCTCGGGAAGTGAAAAGTGAAGAGTGAAAAGTGAAAAATGCGAGTGGTGAGTAGGCTACGCCTATTCACAATAATTGCAGCAAAACTGCTGATTTCGAACCTTTCTTTCCTTTAGATTGTCTAGTTATATAGTCTTTCCTGATTAGTGAGGCCATTTTCATTGGATGGGGCTTCATTAGACAACTATTTACTCACCTCATGAATGCATGCTGACCAGGTAGTGAAGGGCGTGATATCGATCACCTAAAACGTTCATAGCCAGTGAGTAGTAATACATTTCAGGAATTCCTTTCACAGATCAGGTTTCCTTTCCTAGGGGATAGTCTCATGCGCAAGTATGAAAATGAAAAGTCCCCGCTCCGGGCTGAATTGTTCAGTACTGAGCAATTAGAAACTTATGCAGAATCCCTGGCTGCAACACATACCCTAAGTCCGTTGCCTGCACCTGAGCAACTCCTGAGGCGACTGGCCGAAAACGAAGCTATATTGATTGAGGTCAGAAATCTCCTGATCGACTCCGCCAAGGAAAACAGTTCGATTTCACCTGCAGGAGAGTGGTTGCTGGACAATTTCTATAGCATTGAAGAACAAATCCAGATAGGGAAAAAGCATTTCCCAAAATCCTATAGTGAAACACTACCCCGTCTGGCCAAAGGTCCATTTGCAGGATTACCAAGGGTATATCATATCGCCCTTGAGATCATAGCGCATAGTGATGGACGGGTCGATCCGGAAAACCTCTACAGCTTTGTCACAGCCTACCAGCGTGAAGTGAATCTGAAGCTTGGCGAACTCTGGGCAATACCTATCATGCTGCGCATTGCCCTGATTGAAAACCTGAGAAGGCTTGCAGCAACTATAGCCAGGGACCGGATCAATAAAAATCTGGCTGATTACTGGGCTGATAGAATGACAGACACTGCAGAGAAAGATCCGAAGAGCCTGATTGTCGTCACCGCGGATATGGCACGATCCAATCCACCTATTGTAAGTTCCTTTGTTGCCGAGTTGACTCGTCGCCTTTTAGGCAAAGGCCCTGCATTGTCTTTACCCCTTTCATGGATTGAGCAGCGGCTGGCAGAAAACGGATTGACGACCAATATCCTGGTCCACCAGGAAAATCAAAAGCAAGCAGCTGACCAGGTGTCCATGAGCAACAGCATCAGCAGTCTTCGCTTTATCAACACAACGGACTGGCGCGAATTTGTTGAAAAGACAAGTGGTGTCGAGCAAATCCTTCGCACAGACATCAACGGTATCTATGGGCACATGGATTTCACTACACGTGACTACTACAGGCATCGCGTGGAAGCTATTGCCAAAAGGAGTGGCACTTCAGAATTGAAAGTGGCCACTATTGCCATTGAGTCCGCACAGAAAATGCAAAGCAGCGCCAAGGTCAGCCATAGGAATACGCATGTTGGATATTACCTCACAGGCAAGGGGGCATTGCAAACAGAAAAAAGTGCTGGCATTAAACTCCGTTGGTTTGAAAAAATCCGACAGATCTTGTGTGACTACGCATTTGTTGTGTATGCAGGTGCGATTATACTGCTGACCCTCTTACTTTCCGGCATTCTCATCCTGCATGCTTACCATGAGCAACTGCATACCTTTTGGTTGGTCCTCTCTGGTATTATTTCATTTATCGCCATTAGTCAGTTAGCAATGGCCGTGGTGAATTGGTTTGCCACCTTAATGGTTGAACCCGACTTTATGCCCCGGATGGATTATTCAAAAGGCATACCTGAGGAGTCCCGCACATTGGTAGCCGTGCCCACTTTGTTTAACAGCACCGAAGAGCTGGATCACTTACTGGAGACTATGGAGGTGCGATACCTGGCCAACAAGCAGGAAAACCTTCACTTTGCTTTATTGACCGATTTTCGCGATGCGGATGCTGAGGTCCTGCCTGCTGATAAGCCATTGCTTGACTATGCAGAAAAACAAATAGCCACCCTCAATGCTAAATACGGAAGTGAAAAACAGGATGTATTTTTTCTATTACACCGTCCGAGACTATGGAATGCTGCAGACAAAATATGGATGGGGTATGAACGTAAGCGCGGAAAACTAGGTGACCTCAATGCCCTGATCAAGGGCCATGGCCGTTCTAAATTTCAATTGATTGCAGGAGATTATACTATCCTTGAGCACATCAAGTATGTCATCACCCTTGATGCTGACACACAACTCCCAAGAGAAGCTGCATGGAAAATTGTCTCTACGCTCGCCCATCCCTTAAATCATCCTTACTACGACCCAAAGAAAAAACGGATTACTGAAGGGTACGGCATCCTCCAGCCACGGCTTGCTTCCAGTCTACCCTATTCCGGCTCTTCGTGGTTTGCAAGAATCCATGGCAATGAAGAAGGAATAGACCCATACACCCGTGTGGTCTCTGATGTATACCAGGATGTATTGAAGGAAGGCTCCTTTACCGGAAAAGGGATCTATGAAGTAGATGCGTTTGAAACCACACTCAATGACCGCTTCCCCGAAAACCGTATCCTGAGCCATGACTTGTTGGAAGGCTGTCATGCTCGTTCAGGCCTGATCAGCGATGTACAGTTGTATGAGGAGCATCCATCCACCTATCTCTCTGATGTCAAACGGCAACACCGTTGGATTCGAGGTGATTGGCAGATTGCACGATGGCTGTATCCAAGCGTCCCTGGTCCGGCAAAGGAAACCCATCAAAATCAACTCACAGCATTGTCCCGCTGGAAAATATTGGACAATCTGCGCAGGAGCCTGGTGCCGATAGCCATGTGGGCGATCCTTTTATTTGGTTGGATCATTTCTACGACGCCTTGGTTCTGGACCTTTACAGTGATCGGCATTATTATACCTCCCTCTATTCTGGCCTATGGTTGGAGTTTTCTCAAAAAGACTACGGGAGTCACGTGGCGAAATCACATCAGCACCACAACAGAAGCGCTGGTCAACAATATGATACTGCATGTATGGACAGTCATCAGCCTGCCGTATGAGGCTTATGTCAATGTTGATGCCATCACGCGAACGATGTGGCGGATGCATATCACCCATAAAAACTTATTGCAGTGGGATCCATTTGGTTCAGGTGGAGCTAAAAAAAGTTTTTCCGGACATTATAAAACGATGTGGTTTAGTCCATCCTGCGGTGCTCTGCTGCTGTGGGTGCTTCCATTCATATCCATGCCGGCATGGATCATCGCCAGTCCCATGCTGGTTTCATGGATATTGTCCCCGGCCATTGCCTGGTGGATCAGCCTGCCGCAGGTCAAGCAGAAAACAACACTTTCCCAGCAACAAAGAAACTACCTGAAAATCCTGTCGCGTAAGACATGGGCTTTCTTTGAAAATTTTATTGGGCCTGAAGACAATTGGCTTCCCCCTGACAACTACCAGGAAAATCCCGAACCAAGGATTGCGCACCGCACATCGCCCACCAATATTGGCTTATCCCTGCTCTCAGGTCTCGCCGCACATGACTTTGGCTATCAGGCCACAACGCAATTGCTGCAGAGAACACAAAATACAATCACCACCATGCAAGGCCTTGAGCGATATAGAGGCCATTTGTTCAACTGGTATGATACACAGTCCCTGCTTCCGCTATATCCGCGTTATGTCTCGACTGTTGACAGTGGTAATCTGGCTGCAAGCCTGCTCACCCTCAAAGAGGGCCTGCTTGAGTTGTATACTCAACCCATCCTGCGTCCTGCCTTGTATGAAGGATTGTTTGATACCATTTCTGTTCTAGGGCTCAAATCCAAAGAGTCAGCCAACATTCAAAAAATAAAGGAGGATACATTCCATTCGATCAATGAAGAGTCTATCACCATCACGACCGCATTGCTCTTTCTTGAAAAACTGGTGCAGGCGACTGAAGCGCTCAGTGAAAAACTGAGTCCGGCTCCTACCCGGGAAGCCTATTGGTGGGCAGATGCTTTGGTGACGCAAAGCCGTCATGCCCGAACTGAACTGATACAACTGACCTCATGGATACTTGATGTCAATGCACCGACAAAATACAGTGAAGCCATCCATCTGCCGGAATCAATCCCCTCTATGATGGAGGTGGCCAATATCACCAATGGCCTGGCCATAAAAATCGAACAATGGCTACTCCATGAAAATACGTCTAAGGAAAAGGAATGGCTGATCACCTTCCAATCGAAGATCATCGTCGCCAGAGATACTGCACAAGGCATGATAGACCAAATAGATTCGCTGGCACACCAGTGTATAGACCTTGCGGATTATCATTACGAATTTCTCTACGATGCCACTCAGCACTTCCTCGCTATCGGTTACAATGTGGAAGATCACCGGAAAGATCCGGGATGTTATGATTTACTGGGCTCTGAAGCAAGGCTTGGATTGTACGTTGCGATAGCCCAAGGGAAAATTCCGCAGGAGAGCTGGTTTGCCATGGGCCGTCAACTCACTGGAGCAGGAAAAGATCCTGTACTGATCTCATGGAGTGGTTCGATGTTTGAATACCTCATGCCGCTGTTGATCGCACCTGTATATGAAGATACCTTATTGGACCAGACCCACAAAGGAGCGGTGAAGCGGCAGATTGAGTATGGACAGCGCAGGAATCTACCCTGGGGCTTGTCAGAATCCTGTTTCAATATGGTACATGCCAATATGGATTATATGTACAGGGCATTCGGAGTACCAGGCCTTGGGTTGAAGCGCGGATTGGCAGATGATTATGTGGTTGCCCCATATGCCTCCATGATGGCACTTATGATCGAGCCCGATGAGGCTTATGAAAACCTGAAGGAAATGTCCTTGCAGGGATTTGAAGGGAGGTGGGGCTTTTACGAAGCTATTGACTACACCGCTGCGCGGTTGCAAAGAGGACAGACTGAAAGTATTGTCAAGGCTTTTATGACACATCACCAGGGAATGGGTTTCCTTTCACTGGCCTATTTGTTGCTCGACCAGCCCATGCAAAAACGCTTTCAGGCTGATTTGCAATTTCAGACCTCCTTGCTCTTGCTACAGGAAAATACCACAAGTCACTACTTACTTTTCACCTGCCATTGACCTGGCTGATCTCCCCCTCGAACCAGTCAATACAGACTTACGGGTCATTCCTACTTCCAATACTCCTGTACCGGAGGTACAGTTGCTATCTAACGGAAGATATCATGTCATGGTCAGCAATGCCGGTGGAGGATACAGCCGCTGGAAGGATATCGCTGTGACCAGGTGGCGCGAAGATGGCACCTTTGACCATTGGGGCAGCTTCTGCTATATCAGGGATCTCGAGTCCGGCGAATTCTGGTCATCTGCACATCAACCTACGATCAAGCAGGCTGAACACTATGAAGTGATTTATTCGCAGGGCAGAGCCGAATTCAGAAGAAAGGACAACAACATTGATGCGCACACAGAGATTGTAGTATCGCCGGAAGATGATGTCGAAATGCGCAGGCTTCACATCACTAACCGGTCAAGGAAACGCAGGCAATTGGAATTTACAAGTTATACAGAAGTCGTCCTGAATGCAGGAGTGGCAGATATATTACATCCGGCATTCAGCAACCTGTTTGTACAGACGGAGATACTAGCCTCGCGTCATGCGATCATGTGTACCCGCAGACCCAGGTCGGTTGAAGAGCATCCGCTATGGATGTTTCACCTGATGAAAGCACATGGCGCAGATATCCAGGAAGTGAGTTATGAAACGAGCAGGGATCATTTTATCGGTCGAGGCAATACTGTCAATCATCCCAGGGTGATGATACAAAAAGAGGGGCTGTCGGGCAATGAAGGTTCCGTACTGGATCCCATCGCAGCCATCCAATACAGAGTCACGCTCAAGCCCTATGAGACGATCACGCCCGATATGGTGTATGGTATCGGGCAGTCACGCGATGATGGCCAGCGTCTGATCGACAAATACCAGGATAAGCATATGATCGATCGTGCCTTTGAATTGGCATGGACACACAGCCAGGTCGTATTGAGGCAGATCAACGCTACAGCAGAAGATGCTTTGCTATACTGCAGGTTGGCCGGCTCTATTATTTATGCTAATGCTTCATTCCGTGCAGATCCTGCGGTCATCTTAAAAAATCAGCGTGGACAATCCGGATTGTGGAGTCATTCCATATCAGGCGATTTCCCAATCGTCCTGTTACAGATCGAAGACAACACAAATATCGAGCTGGTAGAAAAAATGGTACAGGCCCATGCCTTCTGGAGGCAGAAAGGACTCACAGTGGATCTGGTCATCTGGAATGAAGATCACGGAGGCTACAGGCAGGTATTACAAAACCAGATTTTATCCCTGATCGCACCAACCAATATTGCTGAAGAACAAGACAGGCCGGGAAGTATCTTTATCAGATCAGCGGAACAACTATCCAATGAAGACCGCATCCTGTTTCAAACCGTTGCGCGTGTGATCATCTCTGACAAACTGGGGACTCTGGAAGGCCAGCTCAACAGGCGAAAAAAATTAAAACCAATTCTCCCCAACTTTATCGCGCAGAAAACATACCCGGTCATCGCGTCTGCACCTGATCCACATGAATCACTGCTGTTTGACAATGGGATGGGAGGATTTTCGCAGGATGGTAAAGAGTATATCATCACTACAAGACCTGGCCATGTCACACCTGCACCATGGTCCAATGTCATCGCCAATCCTCAGATGGGTACTGTGATCTCTGAAAGCGGACAATCCTATACCTGGTTTCAGAACGCGCATGAGCAAAGACTGACACCGTGGCACAATGATCCTGTCACTGACCAGGGCGGTGAACATTTCTATATCCGGGATGAAGAGACCGGGCGCTTCTGGTCACCTGCACCACTCCCTGCACGCGGAAAAACACCCTATACGACAAGGCATGGATTTGGCTATACAGTGATAGAACATCTGGAAGATGGCATTCATACAGAAATGTGGGTCTATGTTGATGCCGACAAACCCATAAAGTATTCTGCGATCAGGATTCAAAACCGTTCGGGCAGGCCTCGTCAGCTATCCGTCACAGGTTTTGTGGAATGGGTTCTCGGCGACCTGCCGCACAAGACCAAAATGCATATCACCACTGAAGTTGATCTCAACAGCGATGCGATTATAGCCACTAATTCGTATTCTACAGAATTCAGGCGACTGATAGGTTTCTTTGATGTCAATGATCCTGGGAGATCAATCACTACAGATCGTGAAGAATTTTTTGGAAGAAACGGTACAGCAAAAAATCCCGAAGCACTTCGCAAATCAAAACTCTCCGGCAAGACTGGTGCAGCACTTGATCCTTGCGGTGTCATACAGGTGACCCTGGGCCTTGAGGATGGAGAAAAAAATGAAATCGTATTCCGCCTTGGAGCTTCTACGCATACTGAAGATCTCACCTATCTTATCAGCAATGGCAGGGGCAAGACTGCTGCCAGGGAAGCCCTTGACAAAGTAATCAGGTTCTGGAATAAATCACTGTCTGTGGTGCAAGTTGATAGTCCGGATTCTTCCTTAAACATCATGACTAATGGGTGGCTCAATTACCAGACACTAGCCTGCAGGCTATGGGCACGAAGTGGTTACTATCAATCAGGTGGTGCATTTGGCTTCAGGGATCAGTTACAAGATGTACTATCGCTACTTCACAACGAACCGGCATTAGCTCGTCAGCAAATCCTAATGTGTGCTTCCCGACAGTTTATCCAGGGAGATGTGCAACACTGGTGGCATCCCCCGGCTGGAAGAGGTGTACGCACACGATGTTCAGATGACTACCTGTGGCTTCCTTATGTCACATCCAGCTATATCCTTGTTACCGGCGACCATTCGATCCTGGACGAAAACGTGCAGTTTCTGGAAAGTCGTGAGCTCGGCAGGGATGAACATTCCTACTATGATATGCCTGTCAGGTCTGATCAAAGTTCTACACTATACAATCACTGCGTGAGAGCGATAGAATATGGATTGCAATTTGGGGTGCATGGATTGCCGTTGATGGGTGCAGGAGACTGGAACGATGGCATGGATCATGTGGGCGCGCAAGGAAAAGGAGAAAGTGTGTGGCTAGCCTGGTTCCTGAGCGACACGATCCATAAGTTCAGCGTGGTGTCAAATTACATGCAGGACCATGCATTTACAGAACGATGTGATGTCATCTTAAAGACTTTAAAGGAACATATTGAACAACATGCCTGGGATGGAGAATGGTACCGAAGGGCATATTTTGATGATGGCACCCCACTCGGTTCAACCACCAATGCAGAGTGTAAGATCGACTCCATTGCCCAGAGCTGGGCGGTGATTTCCGGTGTCGGTGATCAGGCAAGATCAAGGCAAGGTATGATGCAGGCGGAAAAGCGATTAGTACGCAAGGCAGAAAAGATCATCCAACTCTTTGATCCTCCTTTCGACAAATCTGATCTCAACCCCGGATACATCAAAGGCTATGTGCCAGGGGTGCGTGAAAACGGCGGGCAGTATACGCATGCCGCGATATGGATGATCATGGCATTTGCAGCGATGCGGGATAAAAAGAAGATGTGGGAGTTGCTGCAGATGATCAACCCCATCAATCATGGAGGCACACACGAAGCCATGATGACCTACAAAGTAGAGCCTTATGTCGTCGCGGCCGATGTCTATGCGGTATCACAGCATTCAGGGAGAGGTGGCTGGACATGGTATACAGGCTCAGCAGGCTGGTTATATCAACTGATAGTTGATGCCGTCCTGGGCCTTAAGCGTCGGGGAGCTATCCTGCAGTTTGATCCATGTCTACCGGAGGAATGGGGCAATGTCACCGTCCGATACAAGTACAAGACCTCATTGTACATCATTCAGATGATTCAGGATACAACTGATTCTACTGAAATTGAAGTGATGCTTGATGATGAAATACAACAGGGCCATTCCATCATACTTGCCGATGATGGCAAGGAACATAGTGTGATGGTAAAAATGTGAGTTGTGAGTTGTGAGTGTTGCTTGTGCTGAGTGGAGCCGAAGCATGAGTTGTGAGTAAAAAGGGAAATCAAGCTTTGCTTGATTTCCCTTTGCAAACTGCCGACGGCAAACTGAGGACTGTTAAATCTCCTTTTCCTCGTCTTTCACTTCTTCCACCACTTCAGCGACACTTTCAGTTGCGCTGTCAGCGGTCACCATCTCCCATGCATATTGCTTAAGGAATGTGTACCACTTGATCACCTTGCGGATATCATTGATGTGGACGCGGTCGTCATCATGGTCAGCGACGATGGTCTTAAACCAGGCGCGAAGATTGTCGGCCTTGTCATTGACATCCGGAACCGGGTTTTCGGCCTGGGTGCTATCGATTTTCATCAGCACATCATCAATACCGGCTACGTCCGTATAGGTGTAGATACCGATAGAGACCAGTGGGGTAAACTGATGCTTGCGCACAGATACAAACTGGCGCTTGCCATTGTCAAAACTCTCGATCAGCAGGCCGTTGGGGCGTGTGGCGATCAACTTGTGCAAGCCTGGCAGGCCGCTGACAGATATGATGTTGTCTAATTTCATTTAGTAGGATATAAGTTTTTGCATCTGCTCATATAAACGATTGACAGGCAGGAATTGCTTTTCCAACACATCGGCAAAAGGAACCGGTGTATCGAGCGATCCAACACGCATTACAGGAGCATCAAGGTATTCATATAGATTTTCGGCAATATACGCAGCTATATCTCCGCCGATACCACCGGTGAGGGTGTCTTCGTGGAGGATGAGGACTTTGCTGGTGCGCTGCACACTTTCACTGATAGCCTCCCAGTCAATCGGCAGGAGTGTCCTGAGGTCTACAATATCGAGATCCCAGCCTTGCTCATCTGCCAGCTTAGTCGCCCAATGGACGCCCATACCATACGTAATGATACTGGCCTCTTGTCCTGTCCTGACTTGTCTTGCTTTTCCAATCGGGGTATTATAATAGCCATCAGGCACCATACCACTGATACCACGGTACATCGCTTTGTGTTCGAAAAACATGACTGGATTGGGATCTTCAAAGGCGGAAATCAGCAGGCCCTTAGCATCTTCAGGTGTAGATGGATACACGATCTTCAAGCCAGGCACGTGATAAAACCATGCCTCATTGCTTTGGCTGTGGAATGGTCCTGCACCTGTGCCTGCACCGGTAGGCATGCGCACGACGACATCAGCCGTACCGCCCCATCGGTAATTGATCTTTGCGAGATTATTGACGATCTGGTTGAAGCCGCAGGTGACAAAGTCAGCAAACTGCATTTCGACCATCGTCTTATAGCCTTCGAGGCTCATCCCAAGTGCGGTGCCGATGATACCACTCTCGCAGAGAGGTGTGTTGCGAACACGGTCTTTGCCGTATTTCTTGACAAAGCCATCCGTGATCTTAAACACACCACCGTAGTCGCCGATGTCCTGGCCCATGAGGACCAGCTTTGGATGGTTTTGCATCGCTTCGTCAAGCCCTGCTGTAATTGCATCTACAAGGCGCATTTCTTTTGCTGTTCCTGCTGGAGGTATGATCTGTGGAGTCCAGGGCTTGTAGATATCATGCTTCAGTGCATTGACATATTCTTCTGTAAGCACGCCTTCTTCGAGGAGGAACTGTTCGAAATTGCGGACGGGATCTTTTTTATCCCAGGCTTCGATGAGTTCGGGCGGCACATATTTCACGCCTGATGCTTCTTCGTGGCCGCGCATGCGGAAAGTCATGCATTCTATCAAGACAGGTGCGGGTTTGCGGCGCATCTTCTTCGCGTACTTGTCGATCGTGGTGTATACTTCGATGATATTATTGCCATCGATCGTGATGCCTTCCATGCCATAGCCTTTGGCTTTGTCAGCCAGGTGTTTGCACATAAACTGGTCGGAGGAAGGGGTCGAGAGGCCGTAGCCATTGTTTTCGATGATAAAGATGACCGGGAGCGACCATACCGCTGCGATATTGAGTGCTTCATGGAAGTCACCTTCGCTGGTGCCTCCTTCGCCTGAGAAAGCGACAGATACCATAGGTCGTCCATCGAGTTTGTAAGCGAGGGCTGCGCCGCATGCCAGGGCCAATTGTGGGCCAAGGTGTGAGATCATCCCTACGATCCCATAGTCCAGTGTCCCAAAGTGGAAGGAGCGTTCGCGGCCTTTAGAGAAGCCATTGAGTTTGCCTTGCCACTGGGAGAATAGGCGGTGTAGGGGGATATCCCTGTTTGTAAAAACGCCCAGATTGCGGTGCAGGGGGAAGATGAGTTCCTTGGGCTGCAGGGCGAGTGTCGCGCCTACCGCGATGGCTTCCTGTCCTATCCCGGAAAACCATTTGCTTACTTTTCCCTGGCGAAGGAGTTTGAGCATTTTTTCTTCGATCATGCGGGGCATGAGGAGGCCCTTATAGAGCCGGAGCAGGTCTTCGTCGGTGAGCTTATCGCGCTTGTAGCGGATGGGCTTTTTTGATTTGGTGTCTTTGGACATGAGGGTGTAAAAATATCCCTTTATCGGGAGAGGAGGGCATGGGAAAATGCCCTAAAAAACCACCTAAAATGACAGTGTGCCACACCTAGGTGTGCCACACTGTATGCAATTATCTAATTGTCAATTAATTACAAAGGTTTAGACCCTGATTTTGAAGTATAAAATCACACCCAAAAAAGTGTGCCACACCTAGGTGTGCCACACTGTATGCAACTATATGATTATCTGCTAATTACAAAGGTTTAGACCCTGATTTTGAGTATAAAAATCATACCCCAAAAAAGTGTGCCACACCTAGGTGTGCCACACTGTATGCAATTATCTAATTGTCAATTAATTACAAAGGTTTAGAAAATATCCTCCCAAAAATAAATCAACCCTACTGCAACTCCCGCAAGATCTTCAGGCTATGCACCTCCCGCAGCGATTCGACGTGCAACTGGTAGTATAGTATAAGTTGATCCACGAGCCTCTTCCTCACCTCATGAGGCACATTGGCCCGCTCACCGACCCCACTCCCGATGATCTCACTGAGATGCCGGAGATCCTCCATCGTCATGAGGTAATCATGCAGTGGTTTGACTGCCACGATATGACCCTCGAGCAAGTCAAAGTACTTACCATCCGCCTCTATGAAAGGCATCTCCATCCCAAACCCAAGGAAATGTGACAGCGACACCAGAAACCTGATCAGGAAATCGCGGTCAAAACTCCCCGGTTCATCATAAGCGATAAATGCATTGCGCAGGAAAGTAAATAATTCAGGATGTGGCTCTGCCGTAGTGATACACTTCGAACACATCTCTGCCAGACAGGTAATAACAGCAGACTTACGCATGTCAAAGGGGATGCTCTGCCACGGATATTCGAGCCTGGCCTCCTTGATACGGTGGATCTTCCGGTGATCCTGGTGATAGGCCACGAGGTCCACAAGGCTGAGAAGTTGGAGGGAGGAGGCAGGCGTGACCGCCCTGGCCTTGCGCACACTATTGATGATAAAGGTCTGGTGCCCTTTCTGCTCGGTATACATATCCACGATCAAGCTGGTCTCGCCATACTTGACTGTGCGTAATACGATTGCCCGGGTATGATAGATCAAGGGGCGAAAGATCGGGAAAATAAGGCGAAGGCGAAAAGGCAGAAGAGGCTTAAGGGGCGGAAGAGGCCAAAGAGGCTTAAGAGGCTTAAGAGGCTTAATAGGCATAAGGGGCATAAGGGAAGAAAAGGCGGAACGGCCATTCAATTCAATGTTAAAAATTCACAACTTTTCTGCCGTTATCAGGTTATATTTGGCCAAATTGACCAATCAAAACATTAAAAAACAATAAAAATGAAAAGATCAGCAACAGCCAACTGGACAGGCTCAGGTAAAGAAGGAAGCGGAACGATGACCACTCAATCCGGCCTCCTCAACACAGATCAATACAGCTACAAGACCCGCTTTGAAGACGGTATCGGTACCAACCCCGAAGAACTCATCGCCGCAGCACATGCAGGCTGCTATTCGATGAAACTCAGCTTTGTCCTCGGAGCCGCAGGTTTTACACCTACTTCTATTGATACCAAATGCTATATCACGCTCGAAAGCGGAGCTATTACCGAAAGTCACCTCGTCGTCACAGCCTCCGTACCTGACATCGATGATGCCAAGTTCCAGGAGTGCGCTGCTGATGCCAAGGCCAACTGCCCGATCAGCAAGTCACTCAATACAAACATCAATATCGTATTGGAAGCAACCCTTTTGCCTGCATAGTGTGCGATAATTCACTTCTCTTGTAGCTGGTAGCTGGAAGCTGATAGCCATCTTTTGGCAGTTTAAGCTAAGGTCAAAACCTAATTAATTTATTCAACCACTATCTATTGGAAGACCTACACAGCACAGAAGCATACATCCCTGGAGTATGCAACATCGGCCCTGCAGAAATCAACAAACGACTACGCATAGGCTATATCGGCCTCGCACTGATGATCATCTTTATCATCAGTGCCGAGGTCTATGATATCCCACAGATCTGGAAGCTCGCTCTTTTTGCCCCGGCCGTATATGCGCTGTCCGGATTCATTCAGGCCAGAAATCACTTTTGCTTCCTTTTTGGCTTCTTAGGCCTGTTTAGTTTTACAGGCAAGAAGACAAGAGTAAGGGATACGCATCAACTACAAAAAGACCGCAGCAGGGCCTTATACCTCATCAGCCAGATCGTCTTTGGCAGTGCGCTCATCACCCTGATGTATTATTTTATTTCTTAAAACTGGAAGTAGATAAACGAACTGCTGCTCTCCTGGCTCAGTGCAAGCGCCATCAACATCAGCGCCCACACGATAGCGAGAAACCACCATGGAATTTTTAGCGCCAGTTGCAGAACAGAAGATTTTCTCATCAACCAATGCGCAATCACCATCAGGGATATAATCACACTGACCTTGATGATCGCCAGGGTGGTCAATGCAGGCTCTACATCACCTGACATTCCAAACATAGAACTAAGAAGCGTCCAGGCTTGTGAAAAGGTTGTCGCCCTGAAGAAAACCCATGTTACATTAATCAAAAAGAAAGTGAATAATGCATAGATAAAGGCAAGTGATGAATTACTTGCGGTAATCCCCGCTACTGCTATATCCTGATCCACTGGAGCATTTTTCCTCGAAAACTTATCCTTAATAAACTTTTCGACCCACAAGTAGAAGCCATGTAATCCACCCCATACGACAAAGGTCCAGTTGGCCCCATGCCACAATCCGCCAAGCAACATCGTCACCATCAGGTTGATGTAGGTCTTGAGTTGCCCCTGGCGATTTCCTCCAAGAGGAATGTACAGGTAATCTCTCAGCCATGCAGACAATGTGATATGCCACCTCCTCCAGAAATCAGAAAAGCCAACGGCCGCATACGGATACTTGAAATTTTCAGGCAATACAAACCCAAGACACAATGCCACCCCAATCGCACATGTAGAATACCCTGCGAAATCAAAAAAGATCTGTCCCGAAAATGCAAGCACACCCATCCACGCATCCAATGCAAGGTAAGCGCCACTATTGCCGAATATATCATTTGCAGTAGGCGCTAACTGTCCATCTGCAAGCACGACTTTCATGAATAGGCCAAGGGTCAGCAAGAGCAGCCCTTCTGTCATTTGCTTCATGGTTGCATTGCGTGGTGATTCAAATTGCGGAACCAACTGTGGAGGCCTGACGATAGGACCAGCCACGAGATGCGGAAAGAAAGTCACAAAGAGCGAAAAATCAAGCATCGACTTGACCGGCTCACTTTTCTTGTAGTACATATCGATCGTATAGCACAGCGTAGTGAATGTATAGAATGAAATACCAGCAGGCAGGATGATGTTAGGTTTAGCCGGACTGAAGTCAATGCCTATGAGATTGACCAGCATGACAAAATTTTCAAGCAGGAAAGTGCCGTACTTAAAAAAGCAAAGCATACCCAGATTACCGATCAGGCTAAGCACCAGGAGCAGCCTTTTCTTTGTGACATTGGTCTGCGTATACAAGGCCCGGCCCACAAAGAAATCCACTACGGTCGATAACCATAGCAACAGGATAAACGGTGGATTCCATGCCGCATAGAAGACATAGCTCCCGAGCAGGAGAATAATCTTTCTCGCCTTCCATGCAATGGGAAGATTGTACAGGCAAAGCATGACGATGAAGAAGGCGATGAAGGTGTATGAATTGAAGACCATATGGCAAAGGGTGGATTAGGAGATGAAAGGCTTAGGAGATTAGGAGGTTAGCGATTGATTGGCTAAATGCTTTTCATTTTGGGGAATTTCCAACCTTGTTTCTCCTGAAGTATCCGGATGAAATGCTTTGTGAAATCTATCGCATCTGTGGGAGACAAATGTGAAAATTCAGGACATTGATAAGCACTGATCTCAGGAAAGTCCTCGTAGTGAAGGCCGGGGCAACCGGTGACGGCGAGGATCTTTTCCCAGTATTGATCTCTTGGAAATCCCATGGCTTCCTTTTCTTTGAAAGGTCCGCTGGATGGCGTCCGCACAAACAATATCTGCCCTCCCCTGCTTTGGATTTTATCCGTAGCCACCTTGACCGTTTGCAATATTGAATCTAAAGGAGCACCACTGATCGGTGGCTTCTTATTCATGCTGGCAAACAATGCCCAGATAGATCGCTGCTTATTGATCTGCGCTGTATCTGCGAGGAAGATCGGACCCATATACTCCTGGCGGTCGAATTTGACACGGTCAAAATCTCGTGGGAAAATAGGCGCCATAAAAACTCCCGGCCTGCTAGGTATCTCCCAATGCTCCATGAGTGCATTGAGGGATATGTCCTCCCTGTCCAGGAATACAAAGGTGGATTCCAATCCCCGGTTCAACACAAAGCTTGCGCACTGTGCCGGAGTGATGTCCTTGTAATATTTGAGTGCCTTATCCGGACGGGCACGATTGCCCGGATTGGTAGAAAAGAACAGCCCTTCTGTCACATCAATGACCAACCTACCTTTAAAATCAGGATCATCTGCCAGATCGTACAAGACAGGTAGAGGCGTACTTCCTACACAAGCCAGCTGTACCGGATTATCTCCTGTGATGGACTCCCAAGTGTCGATGTCCAGGTCAAACTTTATCCGCGAGGATCCGATAAAGACTGTTGACTGGTCAGCAGGTTGGTAGACCCGGGCCCGGTGATACGCCCATAGCGGCCCGTCATCATCGTAGGAGATATTGACTCCTTCCTTTCGCTGGTAAAACTCCCAGGCAAGGATGCCAAGGACAAATAGCAATGCCGCGGCAATAGCGGGCCGCTTGAGTGGTGTGGAAGACATTGGTTTTCGTTTTGTGTGATTATACTAATCCAGATAAAGATCAGAAAACTTTCTTGTTTGAAAGTTCTTTAAAAGAAAGCAAACTGCCAGATCAAGTAAAAAACCCTTCCTGTAAAATAAAAATTGCAGCACCGGCGAGAAAGCCAATGGCGGCTAACCAGGCAACTTTTTTCATATACCAGAAAAAATTTATTTTCTCAATGCCCATTGCCGCTACACCAGCTGCAGAGCCAATGATAAGCATACTGCCACCTGTACCTGCACTGTATGCGAGGAATTGCCAGAAGTAATGATCGACCGGATACTGTGTCAGGTCATACATCCCCATCGCTGCCGCGACCAACGGTACATTGTCAATGACTGCTGACAGGAACCCTATGATGATCACCACCTGGTTCACATTACTGACATGCTGGTTGAGCCATTGGGCCATGGAGGCCAGTATCCCGGCTTGCTGCAGTGCCCCGATCGCCAGCAGTATGCCAAGAAAAAACAGGATGCTTGGCATATCTATCTTCCGCAAGGCATACAATACTGAAAACCTGTCTTTGTCCCTCTCATCCTTTTTGTAATGAATTAGTTCCGTGAGGACCCACATCATCCCCAGTGCACCCAGTATCCCCATATAAGGAGGAAGATGGGTGATGGATTTAAAGACAGGTACAAAAACCAGCGACAGCACACCAACAGTAAATACAACCTTGCGCTCCCATACCGGAGTCTGCAGTTTCTCTCCTTCCTTAGGTAGCATCTCCTGCACGTTACCTTTCAGCCGCATACTGATCAAGCCAAGGGGAATGATCATACAAACCAGGCTGGGCAAAATCAAATGGGTCATGGTGGGTATCGTTGTAATCTGGCCGCCTATCCACAACATAGTGGTCGTCACATCTCCAATAGGTGTCCATGCACCACCGGCGTTGGCAGCGATCACAACCACTGATGCAAACAGCAGGCGCATTTCACCCTTTGGCATCAGTTTCCTGATCAGGGATACCATCACTATAG
Source organism: Candidatus Opimibacter iunctus (assembly GCA_016716665.1). Lineage (GTDB taxonomy): Bacteria > Bacteroidota > Bacteroidia > Chitinophagales > Saprospiraceae > Opimibacter > Opimibacter iunctus. The sequence goes on from JADJVH010000003.1 coordinate 77,010, forward strand.
TAGTCGTGAGATTGTCAAGGATAGCTGAAAGGAAAAAAGTCACAAACGCCAGCAGCCATAACAACTTACTAAGGCTTTTCGTCGCTATCCTTGAGGTGATGATCTCAAATCCATCATGGGCATCAATCAGTTCCACGATAGTCATCGCCCCCATCAGAAAGAAAAGGATTCCTGAGATTTCACCGACATGCTCAGTCAATTGATCCGGGACATGGTGTGCCTCAGCCTGGGAGAATACATAAAAGGTCCAGCACAATACACCGGTCAACAGTGCACTTGCAGCTTTATTGATCCGGATCGTATGCTCTGTAGCAATGGCTGCATAGCCGATCACAAAAATGAGTAGGATGAAAGTTATCATAATGTCGTGATCAAAAATAACGCTTGTATCCACCTGGCCAAAAGAAAAAGCCATATGCCTTGTTGCGGAGCAAGAAAGCATATGGCTTCATAGAAGAAAGTCTTCCTGTAAAATGCCGTTAAGCGGCTGATTTGATGATCGGCATCACTCTCGCCCGGAGCAATGCTTCTGCTTCTGCCTGGCTGCTGAAGGTATTGTCAATATTAACAAGGTTGGCCGCCAGCTTGTCAAAGCGCTTGTTCATCAACCAGAAAAAGATATGCAGGTAATGTATCCCGTCAAAAATGAAGGTCTTGTCCTTCTTGTATTGCTCGATATTCTTCAAAAATACCCCGGGGATTTCGGTGTAATGCAACCCCGGATTGTAGTGATGTATGGCATGATATCCGTCATTCCAGCAATTCTGGTTGTATACATTGTTGATACAATTGAATGTACTGCTGAAATGCCCGGCAGGATCATTCTTGTCGACAAAGCAGTGCTGCGTCCAGTTGCCCATCATCATAATGAACCGTGCATAAAACATCGGGATGATAAAGATCATCAGGGTAGCCTTGAAATTGACAAAGCTCATCAGCACACAAAACACGATAAAGGAAAATTCTCCGAAGGTAAACCGTGTATACACCTTTGTCTTCTTACGATTGAACAAATACATAAACGTATCTACGATCCCTATCAGGATAAAACGGAAGAGGTACTTCATGAAATCTATCGGGCTATCGCGGCGATACTTGAGTGTGCTGCTGGCATCATCTTCCTGGTTGTTTTCAACATGGTGCATGATGATATGATGTGCGAAATACGTTTCTGGTGTATTCCCGAAAAACGGTGCTACAATCCAGGTCGTGTACTTATGCAGCCACATATATCCCTTCTTGAACATCGGGCGATGGCACATGCAATGAAACATCAGTCCGAAGCGGCCCTTGAAATAGGATTGCGCCACATAAGCGTAAGGGATGAAGGCAAGCCACCAATAGATACCCTGCAAGAGTGGGGTATATAAGAGAATCGCCCAGGTAATTACAATCAGATGAATCTTTGTCAGTAGATGGACAAAAGGGAGATCCCTTTCATCATTGATATACTTGAGCCAGAATCTTTCGTATCCGGTGAGGCTTTCTTTGGGTTGGTATTGGGGATCGGTGATGGTGCCTAATAACTTCATACTGTGCTTTAACCTTTTATATGGTAATAAATTGCGCTATATAACCAACAAAGGTCAGATTGAACGCCGGCTATTTTCCCTGCCGCGGCACAATTTAACGCTTTTTTCAAATTACCCCTGTATCAGCGGCCCTTTATGAACATTGTACCCAGTATAAATAAGCGCAAATGCACGTCACTATTTACTCAGTATGAGTATGACATTAAAGAATAGTCCTGAGGTTCATTAAATGAAGAATCCTGACTTTACCTGATTAAATTGAAGAGCCTATTATTCATTTGAGGCATTTCCTGTCTCAAATATTCTATCCTTATGGAAACTGTAGATGATTCCAAAAAAGGAAACACTGGTTGAGATGAGATAAAATAAAAAACCGATAGCAACTGCTTTCTCAGCATGAATATCTAAAAATTGCGACCCGTATAAAAAAGTAAGTTCACGGGCACCTGCTCCTCCGATCGTAATCGGCACCATGGCCACTAGTGAAGAGATCAGAAACAGGATCAGGTAATCAGCCCAATGCAATCCCTGCCCAAGGGCGATCACAAGGCCAAGTGTAGCAATAGCCTGCGATCCTTGTACTCCAAGCGACTGTAATGAAGTCTTCATCCAAATGGCGGACAATGTTCCTCCTGCCCATTTGAATATAAGCCATCCTACCAGCAGGCTGAGAAAAAAAAAGCAGGAACGATAAAATACCAGTATTGTTGGATCTGTGGAATCCAGAAGAGCAGGATAACACTCAGTTGTCCAAGGGCAATCAGTCCGGATATTCTGTCTATCAAGGTAATGGTGACAATGCGCTTGAGCGGCTTGCTAAACCGCTCCATGAGGACTTTGATCTTGTATCCATCTCCACTGATGCCTCCTGGCAATAGTAGATTGTAATACATACATAGCCAATACAGCTTTAGATTCTGTCGGGAAGTCATTTCTACACCTTCTGTATGCAATAACAGATTAAACCTGTAAGCAGATATGATCTTGGACAAAATAAACCAGCCCATGGCCCATACGACCCATAGCAGGTTGGCCTCTCGCACGACCTCAAGCAAGAGACGCTCGTCGATCTTGCGAAGGATCAGGGCTATGATCGCAAGCGATATGCCTAGTTTGAGAAGTGACTTGACCGGACCCGGAATATTAATCCTGGGTATATTGATTTTCATGTAGTGTTATTGGCGGGCGAAAATTAAGTAACGGAAAAGGATTGCCTGCATATTAATTTCCGGATGAAGTCATTTGAGGCTAGTGCGCATCAGGGCCAGATGCCGGTTACCTTCTATAAGTACTGAATCTACCTGAATCCCGGGAAAATCAGGATATAGGTCGGTATCTACCAGATATATTGCTTCCGGGTCTGTGGCTGCGTCTACAGGCCTGATGATTTGTCCAGAATAAGCCGAGGTGTAAAACCTGGCAACCTGATGCGTAAAAGTCTCTTTATAAAGATACCATGTCTGCTGACCATACATTCCTGTAACACGCCTGCAGTCTTCGCGACATAGATTTACCGGATGGTCCTTCTCCCTGAGCGGCAAAACAATCACATTAAATAATGATCGAACGACCAACAGGCAAATCGTAAACCACAAGAATGTCCTCCGCTCATCGTACCACATCGCCAGAAGACTGCCAGCCATCAAAACTGATCCGGCTATCCACGCTACCACAATGCCTGGCAGCTCACGGACAGATTGAGATATGGGCATAAACACTGTAGCGATACATGCCAAGGCCGTAAGTCCTAGAAAAATATACCGGATGGTTTTCCACCAGGACTGACTGGTCTCTCTGGATTGGAGCAGTATATAATAACCCACCATGTTAAATAATGGGACAAACATCAGCACATACCTTGGATACACCTGCACAGATAGCCAGTATACAGGGAGGTTAGCAACAAGCATCCAGAAATTAAAACGGATGAATTCATGTTGACGCATCCATAACCTGAATTGTGGATGGAAGGTCATGATGACCAGTAATGACCATGGCAGAAAATGATACGATTGCTCGAGTGGAAAAGTGAATATATGTGTAAAAGTCTTCCACAAGCCATGATGTGTACCTGTGCGCTGCATGGATTGATCCAGCAATATTCCAAAGACCTCCTGAAGATTGACCTGTGAAGCATACAGTACATAATATAACAATACTGGAATGATGCCCAGGCCAATTCCAATCCAGTGATCCGCAGAGAATACCTTTCGTTTCAATACACCATGCAGTTGAAGCGCTGAGAGTATGGAAATCCCCTGGAACACGACAGCAGGAAGCCCTTTGAGTAAAAAGGCGATTGAAAAGAGGAAATAAGAAAGTATAAACAACGCCTTCCAGCGCTGTGCCTTTCCGAGTGTATAGAGGATCATAAAATTGAGGTAGATGATCCATGAAAAGCATATGTCAATAAGCCCAAGCATGCTATCCCATAAGAGAATCCTGCCACTGGTCAGCAGCATCATCGCCATCGTGAGGGCTGTCAGCTGGTCAAATTGCTTACGCACATAGTGGTACACTGTGTATGCAAAGAGTCCAAGGAAGATAAGGGTAGTTACCCGTGTAGGCCATTCACCAAAATAACCAAAAGCAGAAGAGACAAGGTAAATAAACCAATTGTATAAAGGAGGTTTATTGAAGTAAGCCTCTCCATTCAAAGTCGGTACGATAAAATTTCCGGAAAGCTTCATTTCAAAAGCCACGAGGCTCCTGATGGCTTCGTCTCCGATAAAAGCGATCATTCCAAGGTTAAGGAAAAAGGCAGGCAGGCAGAGCATGACGGCAAGCACCGCCATATGCCTCTCAGACATACTTACGATAAACCGACGATATATCCTGATCATAGCGCTCATTACTCCAGCAGCAAAGATGGCAATTATGTTATATCCAATACTACCTTCTACCAACGGGAAGGGTGGATAAATAAATTTGGCATTCAGTGTTCGATATAGTATATTTGCTCAATCCGAATTTTTTTCCCGAGGTTTTTCAAGCAATTCCGTTTCAATCGAACATAGCTCACACTATGCACGGCACTGTCATGTCCGGATTTGAAATTGTATTTATTCACCAAACCAAATAGTTAGTATGAAAAACCTTTTTATTACGTTCCTCCTGATGTCATGGACACTCCTCTCCGTCCAGGCACAGACTGATTACATGCAATGGGAAACACACCGGTTTAATGTCAAGATTGGCCATGAAGGTGATTTTGAAAAAGCCCTGGCTGCGCACAACAAGAAGTTTCACAATGCAGCCCCTTACAAGACGGGCATTTTCCAGTTGCATACCGGACCTAATTCAGGAGACTATGAACTGGCCATTGGCCCAATGACTTTTACACAACTTGAAGGCCGCCCCAGTGGCGAAGCTCATGATGCCGACTGGGCCAAAGTCATGGAACATGTAGCCTCTACCGGTGAATCTGTCTACTGGCGCATGGATAAGGATATCATGTATAACCCAGCATCTGGAACTACCGGATTCAATACCAACAGATGGAGGTATTTTACCATCCTTCCTGGTGAACGTGACCGCTTTGAAGGACTGCTGAAACAAGTAGCGGAGGTATATGCTGCTAAAAAGTATGCAGCATCTTATTCAGTTTACTGGAAATGGGGTGCATCTGCTGGCCCGCATGCTTGTGTGGAAATCGGTATGAAGAGCCTTGCCTATTTTGACCAGGGCAACACCTTCGATAAAGATTTTGAGGAAGTCCATGGATTCGGGTCACTCAACAAGTTTTACGACGAATTTGAATTGTGCATAGACCGTACGAAAACTTATGATGAAATCGCAGAATTCATGCCTAACCTAAGCAGCGATTATTGATTACGCTATTCATTACAATTTCAGATTATAAGCCCTCTAAGAGCCGGAAGTTACCTTCCGGCTCTTTTATTGTTGGTGGTTTTGCAACTATTGCCTCAACGATATGTTAAACAGGTATTACAGCCCTCTCCAGCATTTTAGCTGACCGCCACAAGCCCGATGGATTCTACTTCCCGCCTGGCGTATTTTTTTCTAACCATTTAATTCGATCTCGAATGAATAAGTCGAACTTATTTATCTATTTGATGATGCTCGCCATCATCACCTTTCCTTCCTGTAATACAAGCAACCAGACAAAAGGGGCTGTCATTGGTGCTGGTGCAGGTGCAGCCGCAGGAGCATTACTGGGCAAAGACAACAAAGCAGTAGCCATCATATTAGGAGCCGCCGTAGGAGGCGTAGCTGGTGGCTTGATCGGCAACTACATGGACAAGCAGGCCGCCAAAATCCAGGATGACCTTGAAGGGGCAACTGTAGAACGCGTTGGTGAAGGCATACTCATCACCTTTGATTCCGGGATCCTCTTTGATATTGCATCCTACTCGCTCAAACCGGCTACCAGAAGCAATCTCGACAAACTATCGGTCACCATGGAAAAATATAATGAGACCGAAATAAGGGTGCTGGGGCATACAGACGATACAGGAACAGAAAAGTACAATGCAACCCTTTCTAAAAACAGAGCTGGAGCAGTCAATACCTACCTGGTTTCAAAAGGAGTTGCTTCAAGCAGATTGACCAATACAGGTTATGGTGAACTTGACCCGATAGCCACCAATGAAACCATTGAAGGCAGGGAAATGAACCGCCGCGTGGAAATCGTGATTGTAGCTGACAAAAAATTACAGCGTGCCGCTAAAAATGGCGATCTTACGATGGAATAACAACCTGAAAACTTTTCTCTTCAAAATAACGGTACCTGTGGAAATCAAAACCACAGGCACCGGATTTTCAAATCCACTGAATTCAAAACTATGAAACAAACCATCGGCATCCTGCTCATCGTAGCAGCATTGGTCCTGGGCTATCTAGGCTATGACAAAATGAAAAACAGCAAAGCAGGGATTAAGATCGGCGATCTAGAAATCTCCGCCACGGACAAGCCATCAAATGAGCAAGCGTATATCCTCCTCGGGCTCGGGGCCGTTTGTCTGCTGGTCGGTGGCACTATGATATCCAGGGGCAAGTCCTAGCAGGTAAACCGCTTCCTGTATTACGCTTGGCATGAGAGCCATAATGCCTCGTGTTTCGGTGTAAGATGACCGTTTAGTCATTGATGGTCACCGTAAACTCATTAATGCTTGTTGGATAAGGCATTACCTCCTACATTTGCCAAGCATAACAAACAAGGATGGCCGGAAACCGGTAACAGGAAACCAAATTATTCAATCCAAAGCTGAACGACAAAAGGCTACCCATAGGTAGCCTTTTTTTTTTAGCTGTATGTATTGCACACTCAATTACATGGAAGCTTATCTCAAAAGCGTCACATCACCCGTTATAAAAAACTCCTTACCCCGCTTGTTAGTCGCCCCCACCCGATACACATATACCCCAGGCATCATGCGCTCACTATTCAACGTCCCATCCCATCCCAGGTTGCTCTGTGCAGGTGTGATACCCTTGATAGAATATACCAACTCTCCCCACCGGCTATAGATCTCAAAGTACTCTATCGAGGTGATCGACGGATCCGTCTGCGGAAACAGCATATCATTGACCCCATCCCCATTCGGAGAGAACACATTCGCGATATAGATATTACTGTTCAGCAACACCCGTATCTTCAATTCATCCGTATACAGGCATCCCTTTTCATCAATCCCGGATAACTGGTATAGCTGATCATTCTCCGGATGGATCACCTGGTTTAACTGATCGCTTTGCAATAAATGGCCATCATCCCCACTCCAGTAAAAGGTATCCGGTACAAAACTCAACTGTGGCTTGATCACCACACTATCGCCTGCCAGGATCGTCTGGTCCGGGCCCAGGCTCAGGCTCTCACTGCTCGCTGACTTGATCTCTACCTCCAGCTCTGTCTTGCAATTGTTCCCATCTGTCAGCTCCAGATGATACGTCCCCGCTCCCAGTCCATCTATGATATGCGGGAACACCGTGATCTGCTCCTGTGCGCCTCCATCGACTGCAATAAAGTATGGGCCGTTGCCTCCCATGATCCCCTGTATCGCGATCACTCCATCATGATCTCCTGGACATGTGATATCTACCCAACTCACGCCTGGGATCATCTCCTGGTAGTAAGCCACATTTACGATCTGGCTGGCCTTGCAACCCAATGCATCTTCTGCCACAAACTCATAGCTCCCCGCCTGTGTCACCTGCAGCGTGGTCTGGTACAAACTGTCATTACCCACTATCCAGAACGCCGTCACACTTCCCTTTGGATCATTCACCTGCCCCTGAAGGGTGATGTTATCATCCGGGCACAGGTCCACCGATAACGGCAGATTGCTCACCGAGATCGTGCATGCACAATCTGCACTCGCGATATCTATCGTAGTCGTGCACAATCCATTGCCACTCGATACTGATACCTGAAGAGGACTATTCAATGTTATGTTTTCTATCCGGTATTGGTTACCTCCCAGTGATACCACAGTGCCCTCGCTACTCGTCGGCACACCTGTCGTTGTCACCGTGGCCTCCCAGCTTTGAAGGTCGCCTGCACACTTCACCTCTGCTACCGTGATGGTCGGTGTAGCAATCACATTCAGGTTCACCTCTGAAAAATCAGGGCATCCCGCTACCGCATTGCTCAGCGTATATCTGATCCGATACGTCCCCGCATCAGAACTGTTGGTCACAAAACTTGATCCCGTGATCACCGCCGGCTTTGTACCTGCAGGAGCACTCACGATACTCCATGTCCCGGGCTCTCCGGTCAGCAGCAATGTATTCAGGTTCAAGGTGCCTGATTCACTGCACAAGCCCTGCAGAGGAGACGATACCGCCACACTAGGACAGGCACAGTTCCGGATCAGCAGGTTTACTCCTGTCGTGTCATTCTTACACGGTGCTACCGCATTGTTGGTCGTATAGAAGATCGTATATGAGCCTGCCGTCAGTGTCGCCGGATTGATCTGGCTCGATCCTGTGATCGGCGCATTGACCGTATCAGGGAAAAACCAGGTCCCTCCTGTATTCCCAAAGGTGATCAGCGCATCCAGATCTACCAAGGTATTGGCTGTATCGCAATACGTCTGTGTACCTGCATTCAATATATAGTACGCTCTCCCATCGATCGTGATCGTCACCGTCTCTGTTGCCGCAGGGCACACACCACCCTGATCCGTGGAGGTCAGCGTAAAGTTCACTGTCCCTGCTGTGATATCCGCAAGTGTCGGCGTATACGTCAGGTTCAGTGCCCCAGGATTTCCTATGGTGCCACTTCCCACTCGTCTGCCAGTTGTGCACCGTATTGGTCCCTCCTGCTGTGCCTGTCAATATGATATTGTCCGGTGCACATACCGCACCATTGCTTCCTGCATCTGCATACGGCGAGCCTCGCAGTGTAAGTTGGAACAGTGCCGAGTCTACACAATTAGACAGGATCACTGATCGGATAAATCGCATAGTATATAATCCTGCATCCGCCTGGAAGCCATCAAAATTACTGCCACTCAACGTCGCCGGATTTGCTCCCGGTGGCGTGCTTACCATCTGCCATGTCCCATTCACTCCCGGGCCTTCAAACGTTGCCATGTCTACAGTACCTGGTTCTGAGCACAATTGATACACTGCACTCGACAGCAACGCAGGACAACTGCAATCCGGTGCAGGTAACAGTATTGTTTGTGTACATCCCGTCGCCGTGATCTCCAGGTCAAACTGGATATCTGTATCAAACGGTATATCTTCTAATGCAAAACTATCTGTGCCTGCTATCTGTACCAACGTGCCTCCACTCACCGTGATGACATCTGCATTGGAGGTAAACAGCAACTCATACGTCAGCGCCTGGTCATCACACAGGATATCATACACCAGCACCGCCGGCAGTGGATTGACGATCGCCGTGATCGTATCTCTGTCTTCACAATTGCCCGATGCGGAGGTATACACATATTGCCATGTATCTCCATTGACAGGAACTACTGTCCCTGAGGCAGGAAGATTACCCGGCAATTTAAACCAGCCTCCGCTTCCCGGTACACCATTGAGCACCGCAGGGGTCAAGGCTGTTAAATTGATTGTTTCTCCCGCGCACACCACCGGATCAGCAGGACTCTGCAGGATAGGCAGTGGATATACCTGCAAGCCTATCGTAGTCCGTAAGCTGTAACAATTCGATCCCGGGTCAAGGGCTTCTACATAGTAGGTGGCATTGGCCGGAGTTACCGGTTGATAGGTAAGGCTATTCTGTAGAAAGGCCACACCACCACTTGGTACCGTATACCAGTTGGCCACCAGTCCCGGATCTACCGTCACCGACATCACCGGTGAAGTCTCATCTTCACACAGGCTATAGCCTGCAGCACCTGGCACAGGCTGGTTGAGTTGTGGACAATTACAGTTGGGTGCTACAATCAGGAACGTATCACTGCATAGTGCTGTCGGATTGAAAAGCTCAATCGTCACGTTTGTATTATTCGGAATACCGGTCACTGCATCCTGGCCACTCGCATTGTTGACCACCCACACCTACACTCGCATAGATAGAGTCTGCTGAGCTTGTAAACAATACCGAATACGTGCCTTGCAACAAATCACAGGGCTGACCTTCAAGCGTGAAGTCAGGATAGTCCTCTACAAAAATCTGGATCGCCAGCGTATCATAACAGATCGCGGCCGAAGCCAGCACATAGATCGTCGTCGAATCTGTCGGCACGAAATACAACGGATCCAACAGATTGGTCGAATCAGGAGGCAGGCTCGAATGATAGGAATACGTCGCTCCACTGTTGCCTGCATCGACCAGCGGAATTGCACTGAGCACGACGACATCTCCCTGGCATATACGCACCGGCGGCACTGAATCAAGATGTGGTAAAGGGAATATCGTAAACGGTACCTGGATTGAATTCACACAATAATCATCTGTCACCAGTGCCCACAGTTGAACTACATTCACCAGATTAGCTCCTGTTGGTGAATTGATTTCTTCACCTCCCTGCAGCGGATCACCATCATACCAGGTCACTTCATAGAACGGATTGATCTGCACATCATATTCTGTCAGGTCAATATCCTTTGCATCATCAAGGCATAGCATCAGTGAAAAAGTCGTCACAGTAGGTTGTGGATGGATATAAAAGGTATGCTCTGTATTGCCTAGTGATCCGACACAACCGTAGAAATCATAGAGCTGGTCCAGTGTGAACGTAATCTCACTGTCCGCTAACGACTGTGGAATTATCATTTGACCAGTAGCGCCATTGTATACCGGAGCAGGAACATTGTCTACACAAATAGAAATCTCTCCTGATGCAGGAACACCGACCTGGGTAAAGACCCATGGCGCATTATTTGGCGCTGTCATCGTAAAGTCCATTTTAAACCCTGGCGTACCTCCACTGATATCAATCACCATTGTAGCCGGCTCAATAATGCAATTCTTAACACACAAGTCATCCGGCCCTGAAATGCTGGCTGTCATATCCGGATCACAGGGGTCTGAACAAAAACCCGGTGGCTCGATATCAAACCAGAAATCACACCACAACGGATTGAGTGATGTGACATGGATAGTCATGTAGGAAGCAGTAGCTGTACCCGGGTCAAGGATAAAAGTCTCAGGGGTACCTGCAATACCTGTAGTGGGTGAAATGTCTCCAACGAAAGCTTCTATTTCATATTCCGGACCAAACCCCTGGCCAAGGACATTCAGATTGATCGTAATGCGATCATCAGTGATATCATGAGGTGTGCCATTGACATCACAACCTACCTCGATATCACTAGCAGATACGTCGACCCAGTATACGGTAACGGATGCGGTATCTGGTGGACAAGAGTGTGGCGGATCGTATATCTGTGTGTACATATATGTTCCAGGTCCCCAGAAAGACTGATAAAACCAATCATTCCAAAACGAATCTAATTCAGGAATCCATGTACCTCCTGGCTCCGGTGTTCCTTCGAGGAAATGAAATAATGCAAATATTCCCTCATTGGGGCACACGTACAACTCGCCATGCAATCCGGGATCACGGTATGGTGCAGTCAATGTTACCGGGGGTGAAAATGGAGAGTACACTGTGCACCCACCTACTTTTTCGACAGAGACAAGGGAAAAGGTGATATCATCAGTGACTGTGAGGCCATAGCCTGTAGTACCACTGACACCAAGGAGTTCAAAAGTATCAACGCCGTTCGTAAACAATACATTATACTCGCCATCCCATGGCAGGTTAAAGACCAAGGCATCTTCATGAGGTGAGCAACCATCGCAAACCCAACAGCCGATGGAAAACCCATCTGAAATGATAAAGGTCTGTCCCAGGTAATTATTTGGCCATGAGTTATAATCCGTGCAGGTGCTAAACGCATTCCAGTCTGGCCACCATTTGATTCTATCTATCCATTCAAAATGATCAGCCGGCGTCACCGGCCCGGCAAATCGGATAAAAGCTGTATTTGCACCAGGGCCTGAACTCATCTCCTGTGAGTAACATCCGGCTAACGATGGTGGCAGATTTGATGTATTGACTGTACCGTCCGCTACCCACTCTCCCCTACTGTTAGCCCCCCATAGCAGTCGGCCATCATAGCGTGCCTTGTTAGCTCCACCACCTTGATTGTCCCAGGTACCTCCCTGCATGAAAATGACCTGATCTCCAGCAGAATCAATATTAAAGTTTCCACCAGGTGTATTCAGATTAGAAAAAACCCATGCATTATCTGGTGACAATGTCCTGTATACCCAATTGCCGGCTATAATCTGACCCTGTAGTGTAATGACAGTACCTCTTGGAATAGTGCCACCAGTCCTGGTCATCTTGATGGTACCTTCCGAATCCCCAAAGAATCCAGCATGCTGGTATTCCCAACCATTGTCTGTGATATCAATCTCAGTCCCGGTGGTGATATCCTGGAAACACATAAAGCTGAGTTCATCCGACAGTGGTGTAACTCCACATGCTGCCATATTAGAGCCCCAGGAAAAAACGATGATGTCACCCGGGTATAGTGTGGTCTGCGCACGGCCACTCAGCGAAAAGCAGAGAAGAAAAAAACTAATGCATTTAAAGTATTGGTGTGCCATACCTTTTTAAATTGTGGTGTGATGCAAAAAGAGCCGCTGTCAAGAAATATACTAATTTTCAAACGACCCGACCGTTTGTCGCAGAAAACTTAAATACCCGTTCTCCAATTTTCGCCAACCAGAGTGGTATTCAACAAATCTTCTTTGCCTTCTTAGTGATGTTTATCGCAAGAGCGTCACATCCCCAGTGATAAAAAACTCCTTACCCCGCTTGTTAGTCGCCCCCACCCGATACACATATACCCCGGGCATCATGCGCTCACTATTCAACGTCCCATCCCATCCCAGGTTGCTCTGTGCAGGTGTGATACCCTTGATAGAATACACCAACTCTCCCCACCGGCTATAGATCTCAAAGTACTCTATCGAGGTGATCGACGGATCCGTCTGCGGAAACAGCATATCATTGACCCCATCTCCATTCGGAGAGAACACATTCGCGATATAGATATTACTGTTCAGCAACACCCGTATCTTCAATTCATCCGTATACAGGCATCCCTTTTCATCAATCCCGGATAACTGGTATAGCTGATCATTCTCCGGATGGATCACCTGGTTTAACTGATCGCTTTGCAATAAATGGCCATCATCCCCACTCCAGTAAAAGGTGTCCGGTACAAAACTCAACTGTGGCTTGATCACCACACTATCGCCTGCCAGGATCGTCTGGTCCGGGCCCAGGCTCAGGCTCTCACTGCTCGCTGACTTGATCTCTACCTCCAGCTCTGTCTTGCAATTGTTCCCATCTGTCAGCTCCAGATGATACGTCCCCGCTCCCAGTCCATCTATGATATGCGGGAACACCGTGATCTGCTCCTGTGCGCCTCCATCGACTGCAATAAAGTATGGGCCGTTGCCTCCCATGATCCCCTGTATCGCGATCACTCCATCATGATCTCCTGGACATGTGATATCTACCCAACTCACGCCTGGGATCATCTCCTGGTAGTAAGCCACATTTACGATCTGGCTGGCCTTGCAACCCAATGCATCTTCTGCCACAAACTCATAGCTCCCTGCCTGGGTCACCTGCAATGTGGTCTGATACAGACTGTCACTTCCCACTATCCAGTATGCCGTCACACTTCCCTTTGGATCATTCACCTGCCCCTGAAGGGTGATGTTATCATCCGGGCACAGGTCCACCGATAACGGCAGATTGCTCACCGAGATCGTGCATGCACAATCTGCACTCGCGATATCTATCGTAGTCGTGCACAATCCATTGCCACTCGATACCGATACCTGCACCGGACTATTCAATGTTATGTTTTCTATCCTGTATTGGTTGCCTCCCAGGGACACTACATTGCCCTCACTACTCGTCGGCACACCTGTCGTTGTCACCGTGGCCTCCCAGCTTTGCAGGTCGCCTGCACACTTCACCTCTGCTACCGTGATGGTCGGTGTAGCAATCACATTCAGGTTCACCTCCGAAAAATCAGGGCACCCCGCTACCGCATTGGTCAGCGTATATCTGATCCGATACGTCCCCGCATCAGAACTGTTGGTCACAAAACTTGATCCCGTGATCACCGCCGGCTTTGTACCTGCAGGAGCACTCACGATACTCCATGTCCCGGGCTCTCCGGTCAGCAGCAATGTATTCAGGTTCAAGGTGCCTGATTCACTGCACAAGCCCTGCAGAGGAGACGATACCGCCACACTAGGACAGGCACAGTTCCGGATCAACAGGTTTACTCCTGTCGTGTCATTCTTACACGGTGCTACCGCATTGTTGGTCGTATAGAAGATCGTATATGAGCCTGCCGTCAGTGTCGACGGATTGATCTGGCTCGATCCTGTGATCGGTGCATTGACCGTATCAGGAAAAAACCACGTACCTCCTGTATTTCCAAAGGTGATCAGCGCATCCAGATCTACCAAGGTATTGGCTGTATCACAATAGGTCTGTGTACCTGCATTCAATATATAGTACGCTCTCCCATCGATCGTGATCGTCACCGTCTCTGTTGCCGCAGGGCACACACCACCCTGATCCGTGGAGGTCAGCGTAAAGTTCACTGTCCCTGCTGTGATATCCGCAAGTGTCGGCGTATACGTCAGGTTCAGTGCCCCAGGATTTCCTATGGTGCCACTTCCACTCGTCTGCCAGTTGTGCACCGTATTGGTCCCTCCTGCTGTGCCTGTCAGTATGATATTGTCCGGCGCACATACCGCACCATTGCTTCCTGCATCTGCATACGGCGAGCCTCGCAGTGTAAGTTGGAACAGTGCAGAGTCTACACAATTAGACAGGATCACTGATCGGATAAATCGCATAGTATATAATCCTGCATCCGCCTGGGAAGCCATCAAAATTACTGCCACTCAACGTCGCCGGATTTGCTCCCGGTGGCGTGCTTACCATCTGCCATGTCCCATTCACTCCCGGGCCTTCAAACGTTGCCATGTCTACAGTACCTGGTTCTGAGCACAATTGATACACTGCACTCGACAGCAACGCAGGACAACTGCAATCCGGTGCAGGTAACAGTATTGTTTGTGTACATCCCGTCGCCGTGATCTCCAGGTCAAACTGGATATCTGTATCAAACGGTATATCTTCTAATGCAAAACTATCTGTGCCTGCTATCTGTACCAACGTGCCTCCACTCATCGTGATGACATCTGCATTGGAGGTAAACAGCAACTCATACGTCAGCGCCTGGTCATCACACAGGATATCATACACCAGCACCGCCGGCAGTGGATTGACGATCGCCGTGATCGTATCTCTGTCTTCACAATTGCCCGATGCGGAGGTATACACATATTGCCATGTATCTCCATTGACAGGAACTACTGTCCCTGAGGCAGGAAGATTACCCGGCAATTTAAACCAGCCTCCGCTTCCCGGTACACCATTGAGCTCCGCAGGGGTCATGGCCGTCAGATTGAGCGTCTCTCCGGCACATAGCACAGGATCAGCAGGACTCTGCAGGATGGGCAGCGGATATACCTGCAGTCCTATCGAGGTCCTTAAGCTGTAACAATTCGATCCGGGATCAAGGGCTTCGACATAATACGTAGCATTGGCTGGTGTTACCGGCTGATACGTCAGGCTGTTTTGCAAAAACGCTACACCACCACTTGGTACCGTATACCAGTTGGCCACCAATCCCGGATCTACCGTCACCGACATCACCGGTGAAGTCTCATCTTCGCACAGGCTATAGCCTGCAGCACCTGGCACAGGCTGGTTGAGTTGTGGACAATTACAGTTGGGTGCTACAATCAGGAACGTATCACTGCATAGTGCTGTCGGATTGAAAAGCTCAATCGTCACGTTTGTATTATTCGGAATACCGGTCACTGCATCCTGGCCACTCGCATTGTTGACCACCACACCTACACTCGCATAGATAGAGTCTGCTGAGCTTGTAAACAATACCGAATACGTGCCTTGCAACAAATCACAGGGCTGACCTTCAAGCGTGAAGTCAGGATAGTCCTCTACAAAAATCTGGATCGCCAGCGTATCATAACAGATCGCGGCCGAAGCCAGCACATAGATCGTCGTCGAATCTGTCGGCACGAAATACAACGGATCCAACAGATTGGTCGAATCAGGAGGCAGGCTCGAATGATAGGAATACGTCGCTCCACTGTTGCCTGCATCGACCAGCGGAATTGCACTGAGCACGACGACATCTCCCTGGCATATACGCACCGGCGGCACTGAATCAAGATCTGGTAAAGGGAATATCGTAAACGGTACCTGGATTGAATTCACACAATAATCATCTGTCACCAGTGCCCACAGTTGAACTACATTCACCAGGTTGGCTCCTGTCGGTGAATTGATTTCTTCACCACCCTGCAGCGGATCACCATCATACCAGGTCACTTCATAGAACGGATTGATCTGCACATCATATTCTGTCAGGTCAATATCCTTCGCATCATCAAGGCATAGCATCAGTGAAAAAGTCGTCACAGTAGGTTGTGGGTGGATAAAAAAAGTGTGTTCTGCATTACCAAGGGCACTGATACATCCATAGAAATCATAGAGGTTGTCCAGGGTAAACGTAATCTCACTGTCCGCTAACGACTGTGGAATTATCAATTGACCAGTAGCGCCATTGTATACCGGAGCAGGAACATTGTCTACACAGATAGAAATCTCTCCTGATGCAGGAACACCAGCTAAAGGGAAAACCCATGGTGAATTATTTGGTGCAGTCAGTGTAAAGTCCATTTGATAGCCTGGTGTGCCTCCACTGATATCAATCATCATGGTACCTGGTTCGATGATACAGTTCTTTACACATAGGTCGTCAGGTCCTGATATCGTTGCAAACATATCCGGATCGCAGGGATCTGAACAAAAGCCCGGTGGCTCGATGGGAAGCCAGAAGTCACACCACAGTGGATTGTACGAGACTACATGCAGCGTCATATACGATGCAGTAGCTGTACCTGGATCCAGCGTAAACGTCTGTTGGACACCAACAACGCCATCTGTCGGAGTAACGTCACCAACAAATGCTTCAACATAATAATCGGGACCAAATCCTTCGCCATTGACGGTCAGATTAATCACGATCCTGTCATCAGTAATATCATGGGGTGTGCCGTTGACATCACAACTCACTTCGACATCACTGGCAGATATATCTGTCCAGTAAATCGTAACGGATGCGGTATCCGGTGGACAGGAATGAGGTGGTTGGTATTCCTGGGTATAGACATATGTACCGGGGCCCCATGTGGAATAATAGAAGCCCATTGGGCTCAGTGGGGGATACCAAACTCCTCCATCTTCAGGAGTACCTTCAAGAAAGTAGGATAAGGCAAAATAACCTTCATTAGGACAAACATAGAATGTGTGATGCAAGCCTGGATCCCTGTATGGTGCCGTTAATGTTACTGGTCCTGAAAACTTGGAATATACAGTGCACCCTCCGACTTTCTCTACGGATACCAGGGAGTAGGTAATATCATGAGTGACCGTGACGCCTACCCCATTGATACCACTGACGCCAAGCACCTCAAAAGTATCTGTACCGTCTGTATATTTTACATTGTACAAACCATCCCAGGGCAGACTGAGGATCAAAGCATCCTCATGTGGGTTACATCCGTTGCATACCCAACAACCAATGGAAAACTCATCTGTGAGCGAAAAGACCTGGCCTATATAATTATTCGGCCATGAATTGTAATCCGTGCAGGTCATAAAGGCATTCCAGTCTGGTACATACTGGACTCTTTCCATCCATTCAAAATGGTCACCAGCAGAAATATCTCCGGCAAACCTGATATAGGCTGTATTTGCTCCGGATCCGGAGGACATCGCCTGGAAATAACAAGGATCAAGGGCTGGCGGAAGATTGGAGGAATTGGCGGTACCATCTGCGGTCCAGTCCCCTTTACTGTTAGCTCCCCAGATCAATCGGCCATCATAACGGGCCCTGTTGGCTCCTCCTCCCTGATTGTCCCAGGTACCCCCTTGCATAAAAAATACCTGGTCACCACCCGGTTCAATATTAAAATACCCACCCGGTACATTGGTATTTGTAAATGTCCATCCATTGTCAGGGCTGATCGTCCTGTAGATCCAGTTTCCGGCAATAAATTGGCTCTGTATTGTAATGACGGTGCCCCTGGTTATAGTAACCCCCGGTCCTGGTCATCCTGAGCGTGCCTTCCGAATCACCCCAGTAGTTTGGAATGGCATATTCCCAGCCATTGTCAGTGATATCAATTTCAGTACCTGTTGTAAGATCCTGGAAACACATAAAACTCAGTTCATCAGACTGAGGGGTCACCCCGCAGGCAGCCATATCGGAGCCCCAGGAAAAAACGATGATATCACCCGGGTAGAGTGTTGTTTGGGCTTGTATACTTAATGAGGAGAGAAAAAGAAGTACTGCATATAACCACTTCATGTAGCTTCTGGGCATAGACGGTAGTAATTTTTTGAAGGCACATTATGCAGAGGGAGTCTAAATATAGAAAAAAATGAGACAAATGCAGGAATGTTGGGCATCCCGGACAAATTCAATTCAAGCCACATGCCACTCATATCATGTCTACATTTTGTCATATTGTCTTGCAATTCAATAAGTTAGCAAATAATTGCTTTTGCTTGGTTGGCTGCTGAAGACTACTTTGCATTACTTTTGGGTTTTTATCCCATAGATAGGATTCCCCGAACAATATTGATCTTCACCAACCCCCAAAGACCAGTTCCGTTACAAACCACCTTATGCAGATACTGAATGAGTCACTTTCGCTTCCTCAATGAGCAGCATGAAACCGAAAAACGCCGATAAAAAAATATACAGGGCCTGGAGCATGTATGATTGGGCCAATTCGGCATACAACCTGGTCATTACAGCAACGATATTTCCTATATATTTTATAGCCGTGACCAGTGACGGCAATGATAGCACAGTAGATACGATTTCATTCTTTGGATGGAATGCAGTCAATAGTTCTATGCTCAATTATGCAATGGCATTTGCCTATATGGTAGTCGCCATCATCACACCTATCCTTTCTTCTATTGCCGACTATCGGGGCACGAAGAAAAGGTTTATGAAAATCTTTACCTATATGGGTGGAGCGGCCTGCTGCGGATTGTTTTTTTTCAATTCCGGACGGATAGAACTAGGCCTCATATTCGCTATTATAGCAGCTATTGGCTATAGCGGAGGTATCGTATTCTATAATGCGTATCTGCCGGAAATCGCCGAAGAAAAAAAGCATGATGCATTAAGTGCCAGTGGATATGCTTATGGATATGTCGGAAGCGTCATCCTGCAACTCATCTGCATTGCCTTTGTACAGATGGAATTTGAGGATTCCACATTTGCAGCAAGGCTTTCATTTCTAATGGTCGGATTGTGGTGGATAGGTTTTGCACAGATTCCGTTCAGGATACTCCCTAGCGGACAACCCACCAAGGGCGATCCTGGCCACAACATACTTTACAATGGCTTCCATGAATTGAAAAATGTCTATGGTGAGTTAAAGGGGCTGCCGGTATTAAAAATCTACTTACTGGCCTTCTTCTTTTACAGCATGGGTGTGCAGACGGTCATGTTAGCTGCGGCTGAATTTGCTGTAAAAGAAATCAAGAAAGAAGTAGATGGTGTATGGGTCAACCTGGGCCAGACAGAACTCATCACCATCATCCTCATCATCCAGCTGGTGGCTATTGCGGGGGCCATGCTCATGGCGGCGCTATCAAGAGTGATCGGAAACATCAAAGTGCTAGTGCTTACGGTTATGTTGTGGATCGGCATCTGTGTTGTCGCTTATTATACGCATACTGCCAACCAGTTTTATTTACTGGCTGCAGTTGTAGGATTGGTGATGGGCGGCATTCAATCGATGAGTAGATCGACATATTCGAAGATCATGCCTCAAACCCGGGATACCGCCTCATTTTTCAGCTTCTACAATGTAGCTGAAAAAGTGGCCATGTCCCTTGGATTGTTTACGTTTGGCCTGATCGAGCACATCACCGGCAATATGCGTAACTCTATTTTTGCCCTTGCTGTTTTTTTTGTCATCGGACTGGCCTTCCTGATGGTCACTGAAAAAAATAGAAAAAAAGAAGGCATGGATGATCAGTTGCACAAAGCACAGGAGGCTTGAATAAAAATTTAGGGATTCATTAAATAGCTTGTAACCACCTCCAGCCTATTCATTCCTTATCTTGGAATGATATCCCCTGCTACCCATTTTTCAGCCTTAGAGACATTTTTCGGAATGTAGCAATTGTCCTACAATCCTGATTATCTCAAATCATTATCTTTCGGTCCGGACAAGAAAAGTCTATGATTATTTTCAGCAGGATCGTCTACTATATTTTTATCATCCCGGTATCGTTGTTGCCATTTAAGGCACTCTACTTTGTTGCTGATCTCCTCTATCTATTCCTATATAAGGTCGCCGGATACCGTAGGAGTGTCGTGCGGAGCAACCTTGAACACTCTTTTCCAAATAAGCCTTTAGCGGAAATCAACGCTATCGAAAAGCTGTTTTATCATCATCTGTGTGACGTTATCGTTGAGGCGCTCAAGTCCTTTACCATCTCCGAAAAACAAATCCTGAAAAGAATGGTCCTTGAAAACCCGGAGTTGCCAAACAAGTACTATGCAGATGGGCGCAGCTTGATATTGGTGGGTGGACATTACAACAACTGGGAATGGATAGCGACCTCATTGAACCAACAGATCATGCACAAAGCCACTGCAATCTACACGCCACTTTCAAACATCTTTTTTGACGGTAAAATGCGTAATACGCGAGGCAAATTCGGGTTAGAATTGATCAGCATCAAAGCTGTCAATGAATTTTTCAACGCACATAAGGAGATACTCACCGCTACTGTCTTTGGTATTGACCAATCTCCGCGCAATCCGGATCGCTGTCACTGGATGCAATTTCTTAACCAGGACACCGGCGTCTTGTTTGGTGCAGAAAAATTTGCAAAAGAGTACAATTATCCTGTCCTCTACTGTACGATCAAGAAAATAAAAAGGGGATATTATACTTATAACTTTTCCCTGGTCACCGACCAACCGCAGGAAGAACCACCAGGAAAAATAATCGAGACTGCTACCAAATTACTCGAAAGAGATATCAACGCCATCCCCCAATATTGGCTCTGGACACATAAACGGTGGAAGCACAAACGAAAAAATCCCCACCAGGCTGTCTGATCCTTGTCCTACATTATTTCATTTCAATAGAATGCAGCAATATTCATCAGCTGATTGAGAATATACTCCTATCAGAAGAGTGAATGTTCCTGATATCAACTAAAATGAAGGAATTCGCGTAATATGATCACACTGCCACTACCTCCCCGACTTCCTCCTCCATCGCATACTCCAGCATACGGTCAAGGCTCATGTTTACTCCGGTGTCCCAGGCATGGTTAAATTCGTCGTCGCCAAGCAATTTGTGAAGCTGCATATTGGCATCCAGGATGATCGCATGTAGGTCGTCCCATACAGGTAGCTGCGCTGTCTCCCGCAGATGATCGACCGCACCCATCAGCGTCACGGCATGCACATAGTTTCCTTCATTGACAGACACCAGGGCCCAGATCTCCATCGACCATGCCATCGCTTCATAGAAATGGATCTGCTGACTCATCTGTATACTCTCCCGCAGGTATTTCTTAGCCTCACTGTTCCTGGCCATGACTTCGCAAAGTGCGAATCCGGCAAGGCAGATGATCACTGAAATCGCATTCCCATCCTGCTTCGCGATCTCCATACTCTCGTGGTAATAACGCTTTGCGATGTCAATCTTTTTACCGTTATATACTGCATTTCGGCCAAGTGCACTCATGGCAAAACTAATCCCGGATGTCAACCCGATCCGCTTGTACCGTTCGAGGCTGATCTGGAGCACGATCTCCGCATCATCATGCTCATGGATGATGGTCTTGACTACCCCTACAATCAAGGATGCAGTAGCCACTAATTCATCATCCGACTGCTGGCGAATGAGGTTATAATACTTCACCAGCGACGCATTGAAGGTCTCCAAATCCCGCTGCAGGAAAGCCATTGTCCCGACATTGGTCGCCAGTAAGGAGAGTGTATAATCATCAAATTTTTCATTGCCCGCATGGTAGGCACTCCATACTTTCTTCATCCACATGTAGCCCTCCTTGGTATGCGCATTGACCCACCAAAACAACCAGAGTGTCCAGGCCAATTCGGTGAGTTTCTTCAGTTCCCTCTTCTCCAGCAGGAAATCCATCACCTGGCGCAGATTGTTGTGTTCGTTTTCCAGGCACTTAAGGATGTCATTCTGGTCCACTTTGTTTTGCTGCAACTTGATCCGCTGCAGGCAGTCATGATAAAAATCCGCTTGCTTCTCCTTAGCGCTTTCGTACGTTCCACTGGCCTTCAGCTTTTCAATACAAAACTCACGGATGTACTCCAGCATCTGGAAACGCATCACCGAACCCTCCTCCATCTTGAATATAAGGCTCTTATCAATCAATGCCCCAAGCATAACATACAGCTCATCCGCCTCCACGCCCATCATGGATTCAATGCCATCCAGGCGGCATCCGCTGTGAAAGATGCTTATCTGCATCAGCAAGTTTTGCTCTTCGGCGGATAACAATTGAAAACTCCAGGCAATGGTATTCCGCATGGTCTTCTGGCGATCCGGAATATCCCTGAAGGTGGCCTTCAAAACATCAAGGCTGTTTTCAAGTTTTTCGAGCAACATCGCAGGACTGAATAAATTGATCTGGCCGGCAGCAAGTTCAATCGCGAGAGGCAATCCCTCCAGGCGATGGCATATCCGATAGATGATATCCTTGTTGTGCGCATCGACCGCAAAAAAAGGCTGGATCGCTTTAGCACGTTGGATAAACAACTGCATGGCAGGCGGAAAATCCTCCTCCTCCTTTGGGCTTTCCGGATAGGTATCCGGCAGGGTCGGCACCGTATAGGTTTGTTCAAATGAAAGCGCAAGTCGTTCCCGACTCGTCACCAGGATCTTGAGGCCCGGTGCCGCAAATAATAAATCATCAAGGATAGATGATGCTTCGATGACCTGTTCAAAGTTGTCAAGCACCAGCAAAAAGGATTTTTCTTCAAAATAAAGCTTGAGGCTCTCCAACAGGTTACCGGAAGATTTCAAGCCCAGATGATAACAAATGGTTTCCACAACAAGCTGATGATCCTTGACCGGCGCGAGGGGAACAAAGGCTGCTCCATCCCTGAAGTGATGTTTGATTTTTCCGGCGACTTCGATGACCATACGCGTTTTTCCAATGCCTCCGGGACCTGACAAGGTCACGAGCCTGGAAGCTGGTCTTTGCAACAGTGCCAATACTTCTGTCACATTTTTTTCACGGCCGATAATCGGACTTGGAATCGACGGAATGGAGTCAAAAAACTTGTGCTCATGACCTGCACCGACATTATGCAAAGCCATGTTAAATCGTTCCGTCAGCAGGATGGCCAGGTCATTGATGATCAGGCTACCAAGTTCTCTTGCATTCGTAAAGGTCTTGTACGATACCTTGTCATCCTGTTGAATCCGTTGGATCAATTGTGTCAGCCGCTCTTCCCGCGGACCTTCGCTCTGCTTGATATAGATCAGCTTGGGCATATCCCCTGAAAGATTGTATTCATCTTCCAGCCCTGAAACAGTTTCCTCCGGCGCGACCCATCCATAACGCTCCCAATAGATGCCCACGAAGATCTGGCTCTGTGCAAGGTACTGACGATATAGGTTGCGTGGCGCATGTGGCCGGGCACCCATCTCAAACATCACCGGGGTCAGGTGAATGTGCTGGATGGCTTGCTTGATCGCCATGCGCTCTTCGGCGAGCTCCTGTAATGTTGAACTCACGAATACGCGTAGTCGTTGATCAGGGGTCAGAATCGGTGTGCTTAAATTTTCCATGATAAAAAGTGGTGTGGTGTAAAAATTATAGTCAAGGGTTCAAGATTATTTCCATGATTTATTGGTGAAGACATCCCCATAGATGGCAGATGGATTGACGGCTAACTCGTGGATTAACTGGTTCAACGTAACCGGTTGGCGTTCGATGGACTGATGCGACTCCACAGCCCATTTTGTCAGGTGTGCCTGTAATTCACGTTGACCGTGGCATCCCACAAATCCCAGGATCAGACAGAAAAAAAGAATTATGTTTTTCATGTTCAAAGCTTAGTATTTTCTAATTCGATGGACATCCCATTTGCCCCTCTTTGATGGCACAAAGATGCGCGTGTAGTAATAGTGCTACAAGATGAAAGATGATGAAGTGCCAATAATACCGGATGAATTGGGGAATAAAAGGAAGAAGGGCCCCACTTAAAGAAAGGGAAGGGGTTCAAAATAAAAAAGGGAAGGGGTTCAAAATATTGAACCCCTTCCCTTTTTATATCATTTTTCACTCTTCGTTCTTCACTTTTCATTTATTTACCCATCCATTCCTTGAATGTGGAAACCTTCTCCCTGCTCACCAGCGCTTCCTTGTCTATAGTGGGTTTCAGATTCAGTTTCAGGCGGTTGCCGAAATAGTCGTGTATCTGGTCAATGCTCTTGGCAGACACCACAAAGGCCCTGTTGATCCGGAAGTACTGATCAGGATCAAGCATGTTTTCCAACTCGTCCATGGTATAGTCGATGACATATTTCTTGTCATCAAAGGTTTTGAAAAAATTGACACGGTCATCACTGAAAAAATAGGCGATCCTGTCCATTTCAACAGACAACAGCTTCTGGGCATGCTTGACCAGGAATCGTTTCCGGTATTCCTTGTGCTGGAGCGTTTGCTGCAATTCCTTGACCAGCGCAGTGATCTGTGGATCACCCGGTTTTTCTGCCTTATATGTTTCCTTCATCTGCCGGAACTTGGAAATCGCTGCTTCCAGTTCCTCCTTCTGTATAGGCTTGAGCAGGTAATCGACACTGTTGACCTTGAAAGCCTTTAATGCATACTCATCATAGCTGGTGGTAAAGATCACAGGGCTTTTCACCTGGGTAAGGTTGAAGATTTCAAAACTCTGCCCGTCAGCGAGTTCGATATCCATCAGGATCAGGTCCGGGCGCGGATTGTCTTGCAACCATTCCACAGATGCTTCGATACTGTCTGCCGTACCCACTACCTCAAGTTCCGCGTCAATAGCCTGCAGGGTCTTCTGAAGCTTCTTTACCGCAAGTTCTTCGTCTTCAACTATAAATATTTTCATGGTCCTGTGTTTTATCTTTCAAAGGAAATAGATATCCATACAAGGTGTCACAAATATGCCATGTGCCGATGATGCCTGCAACGCTGATATACATCAGTTGGTTGTATGGCAGCGCCAACGGCAAATACAGGGGTATGAATTGTCCATGCATCATCCATTAGAGCATTGGTATAGTGACTTTAAACTGGTCGGCTGATTCCTCAACAGTGACATCTGTACGATTGAGCAGCCTGTATTTCTCCCTGATATTGACCAGGCCGATACCTGTGGATTCAACAGCAGATTTCGCTTTTTTACGCAGATTGTTTACAATCGTCAGGTACCCTTCCGGTGTTGACCTGATGATCACATGGACAGGCTGCTGTTTACTTATAATGTTGTGTTTGACTGCATTCTCCACCAGCAATTGCAAGCTGAGGGATGGGATTTCCTTGTCCTTCAGCGCAGGGTCAATCTGCAGATCCAGTTTGAATCCTTCGGAGTAACGGGTCTCCAGTAACCTGGCATAAGACCTGATAAATTTACCTTCCTCCTCTACCGTGCTCATGCCACTTTCGTTGTTGCGCAATAGGTAACGGTAAACTTTACTGAGCTCATCAAGAAATTTTTCAGCCTGGTCCTTATCTTCTGTGATGAGGAAGACAAGGTATTGAAGCTATTGAATAAAAAGTGGGGATTGACTTTCTCCTTCAGCACATCAAACTCCTGTTGCAACTGCAATTGCTCGATCCTTTCCTTTTCGGACACCGCTTCCTTGACTTTCTCGATGATATAAATCACTTCCCAGAGGGATTCAAAAATAATATTGACCCCAAGCCCCACGAGGTAGCCGTATTTGAGATCGTTTTGCTGGATACGGTATCCATTGAGGTGGAGGAGGTGAAATGTCAGCAGGATCAGCAGGATGGATGGAGTCATGACCAGCAGGTTGACCGCCACTTTGTAGATGACTCTTTCCCTTGTCTGCCTGAGTGACGGGTATTTGGTGATCAGGTAATAATCATAGACATAATGCATCCGCCATGACACATATCCGATGGCATAGATTACCGGGTAAGCAACTAGCCAGATATCCAGCTCATGCCACAGGCGGTCATGATACATGATATAGCACAAAGCCAGGGTAATGAAAGGCATCGATAGTACAAAGCCAATGACCTGGTACCTCGGAGGCACCGGCAGTTTGAAGGATAGGCTCATACGAAAGTGCTTTCGGGTTCAAACAATGGCAGCACGATCACGCGCTGGTCTGCAGACTCCACGACCTCTACTTCCTTCATGTTCATCAGGCGGTACTTGGTGATGAGGTTATCCAGTCCTTCATCCAGATTGAGGTTCTGGACGATTATCTTTTCGTGCAGCGAGTGACTGATGATCAGCCTGCCCTGGTCATCACCGGCGATGCGGATATTCAGTGGTGCCTTTTTACTCAAGGCATTGGTATAAATGATATTCTCAAGGATGACATGCAGACTGAGCGGGGGGATACGCTTTGAGAGCATCTCTTTGGACAACTGCACATCTGCCTTGACTGCCGTCCCAAACCTTGCCCTTGTGAGGTACAGATAAGAATAGGCAAATTTCATTTCGTCTGCAAGGGCTACCAGGTATTCATCATCCCCCCGGAGAAGGTAGCGGTGTACCTTGGTCATTTCATCGAGGAACTTTTCAGCCTCCACCTCATTTTCCTGGATCAGTCCGGAAAGGGTATTGAAGCAGTTAAATAAAAAATGGGGGTTGATCTGTCCTTTCAATCCGAGGAGCTTGCTGCGCTGATAGGCATTCTTGAGTTTCTCACTTTCAGAAAGGGAATTTTTCCAGTTCTCCCAGTTGGCCATACCCTCATTGATAAAGGTGATCACGGTACTCATGATACATCCATAGAGGATTGTCCACCATTCCATATCGGGCCTGGGAATGCAACCCAGGTGGATCACATTTGTAAAAATGTAGAAGGCCCCATACACCGCACCAATATTCATCAGGTAGAAAAAAGGCAGCATAAGCCTGACCCGCCTAAACAGGTCTCCTGCTGAAGGATTGCGGTTTTTGATCACCACTGCAAAGGAGCCGAATACTCCATAAATCACGAAAAAGTACACACAACTGGTAGCGAAACTCTTGAGGAAGCATGGAAGTGAGCTAAAAATGCAGGTTCCGAAAATCAGCAGGTTCATAAACAGGATGTAGGGCACTATGACCCATACAAAAACCACTGGCTCCTTACTGCTGTAACGCTTTATCGGCATAAGGCTAAGGTAACCAATAGCCACAATCGCTGGATTGCCGGTCAAGTGAACTGGCCAAATGATGGATGAATTGAGGAAAAGGAGGGATGAATTGTATACCCACCCGTCTCAGGAAACTAATCGGCTATATCCTTGTCCAGCAGCCAAATCACTATAATTAAATAAACTTCACAAAAGGGCTGCAGGTCTGTGCTTAGTCCTTTTCGTTTAAGATGATCGGGATATTTTTTCCGGCAGGCATGATGATGATTTTTGCATTGGGGGATAAGGCGATTTCCTTATTGGCCTTGATCATCTCATATTGCAATTGCTTGTCACTGAGTCCTGTGCTCAATATGCGCTGATAGTCAGCAATACCCTGGGCTTCTACCCGTTTGCGCTCAGCTTCCTGCTTTTCCTTTTGAAGGACAAAAGTCATCTTCTGTGCATCCTGCTCTGCATTGATCTTAGACTCTATGGTAGCCTTGACGGACTCTGGCAACATGATATTACGTACCAATATGGATTCAAGTTCAAGCCCTCTTGAAGCAAATTCAGATTTTACTCCTTCAAAAATCCGGTTTTGAAACTCGTCTCGCTTGGTTGAATATAACGACACAGCATCATAGTAAACCGCATTATCTCTTAGCTTGGTCCGGACCATGGGACGAACAATGATATTTTTATAATCCGTTCCGATTTCCTTCAATATCTGCGGGGTCTTTTCTGGCCTGACCCTGTACAAAACCGTCACATCAATAACCACTTCAAGGCCGTCCTGGGAAAGCACCCTGATCGCATCATCACCGGACTTCTCTCCTTCATCATGTACACCGGACATGGTATAGTTCTGCGTCTTGGTGTCAAAATGTGTCACCTTGACAAGAGGGTTTACAAAATTGAGTCCCGGCTCGAGTGTATTGCTCTGGACTTTGCCAAATAACGATTGCACTCCAATATTCCCTGCATCTATCTGCACAATCGCAGAGGAGAGCAATCCGATAAGGACAAGCACCACTCCGATAGCCTTTCCCAGTGCGTGATACTTGTACCAGGGAGAAGGACTTTTCCCGGCCAACTGGATAGCCGCAAACAACAGGATACCGATTAAAATCAATGCCATAACTCAATATTTTCTTGAAAATCTTTTGTTGAAGGTACAGCTATTTACAGCCATACAAGAAGCGAAAGAATCGCACGGCCCTCAGTTCGCCGAAGACCTTGAATGAGCATGAAATCGCATGTAAGATGCTAAGGAGAAATACCGTTTGGCCGGATACTCGGAAATTCTCTTTGTATCAAGTCAAGGTCATGACACTTAACAAAAATAGAAAACACATATATACCTTATTTAGTATCCGTGAGTTTCCAATATGAAAAGCGGTATAGTTTATAAAACTGTATAATATGTTAAGGTTTCAATAACTATGGTTTAAAGATTAAAGCAATCCCTTCGGGAATGCTTAAATTTACCGCAAATAACCACTAATAAACAATACTAATGAAATCACTATTTATCGCAGCATTGTTAGTTACACAGTTTACGGCCGGTGCCCAGATCTATGTCCCGTTGAAAATTGTAAAAGGCGTCGCTACTTTTCAAGCCACGGCCGAAACCAAGCTCAGCGCAGCAGATATCCATAAGCGGACTATAGAGTGGTTGGAAAAGACCTTTCTGGCCGAACAAGTGGTCACGCTCGACACCCCGGCCAAGATTACAGCCAGGTACTTTCAGGATTATACCAATGACACATGGTCGGACAGGTTCGAACACATGTTACAAATAGATATCATAGATAATCACGCGATATTCACGGTGACAGATACTAAACTCGGTCTGATCCGGGACGGGGAGTGGAAGCAAAATCTCGCCAAGATGAGAGTAATGTTTGAACAAGGTGTCAACGAATTATTCTGGGCTTATGAAGAAAGCCTGAACCAGTCAAGCGGTAAAGAATAAACTATACACGACTCTTCAGAGGTTGCCTGCCGACATCCTCATTTGGAATACATTCACATAAATCCACCCCGACGGAGGCTTTTTCCCGTATCTTTGAGACCTTAAATCATACTGATAATGGCTACTTTCTTATTTCTTAGTCTTCCAGGTGGCATGGAATGGGTGATCATCCTCTTCGTTGTCCTCCTGTTATTTGGAGGTAAAAAAATCCCGGAATTGATGCGCGGCCTTGGAAAGGGCATCAGGGAATTTAACAATGCCCGCAACAGCATCGAATCCGAAATCAAGGAAGGTATGCGTGAATCTGAGCGCAAAGCCATCGAAGAGAGCAAGAAAGAGGCCTAACCCACTCTCTTCTTTCCATCATCTTTCCGCCACTATTGCACAGGTTCCTCCTGGCCTATCCTGCGGATTTGGGTTTCTATGTTCAGGTCAACTTTTGTAAAAAGCATCCTTTTTACAGTCATTAACATTATTTTTATGCCCCTTTGGGCTATAAAAGGACTGTAACAACACCGGATTCCGGTTTTCAACATCTATTCGAATATGAAAAACAGATCGATCTTACTCTTCCTGACCGTTCTCCTGACCTCTGTGCAGGCCCTCCAGGCGCAGAAATTTGGGCACATCAATTCGGCAGAGCTCATCCAGATCCACCCCAAAGTGGCTACCGCCAATGCAGACCTTGAGACTTTCCGCAAGAGCGTAATGGATCCTTTCGAAGCCAAGACAAAAGCTTTTCAATCTAAAGCCACCTTCTTTATGGAAGAAGTCAACGCCGGCACCTTATCTAAAGTGACCGCCCAGACCCGCCAGGAAGAGCTCCAGAAAGAACAGCAAGACCTCCAGACCGAGCAACAACAGATCGAATTTTCGATCATGCAGAAACGTGAAGCGCTGCTCCAACCTATCCTCACCGAAATCGACAGTGTCATCCAGGTCATCGGCAAAGAAGGAAAGTACACCATGATCTTTGATACCAGTGTACAAGGTGCTCTGCTATATACACAGGAAAGCGATGATCTCACTGCGAAGCAGTGACAGCAAAGATTAAAGGCTAGAGTAAAGGCGAAGACTGAGGCTTAGGCTTAGGAATAAAAAGGTTTCCTGATGATATCAGGAAACCTTTTTATTTAGTCAATGCCTGGACATTCTCCCAATGGACCATACCGATATAGTTGGTCTGGTCAAACACCAGTACAAGAGGGAGCTTATGGTGTTGCATGAGGTTGTACAACTGTCCGGCTGACAAATCCGGGGGCACCGCGGCAGGAGCTGGAATAATCCATGCATCAATAAGGCTGTCCGGCAATGGTGGTGGGTTGCCCAACAGGCGATCCGCAGATATATAACCTGCAGGAATCCCGGGACGTGACCATACAATGAAACTTGAATCCTTCTGATTCTTGACGATCTCCCTGGCTTCAATCATACGCTGACCGGTAAATAATATATACTGCAGAGGCTCCATGATATTGATGACCCGGAGCGTCGCCAACCTCGTCTGCCTGAGCAGCACCTGGTATTCCTGTCTTGCAGCAAAAAAGATAAACACCCCAATCAGGGTCAGGGTTGGCTGTGCACGGAATATCCCCAGCACAAACATGATGACAGCAATACCTTGTCCTGTATAGGAGGCAATCTGTGTAGCCCTGGTCCTGTCAAGTTTAAGTGAAAGCAGGCTCCGCAACATCCGGCCGCCATCCATTGGAAATGCAGGCAGGAGATTAAATGTACCGAGATACCCATTGGCCAGCATGATCACTTTGAAATAAGATCCTGCCTCACTTTCAAAATTCCAAAACGACATCGAAAAAATGGGAAGGTTTTCCCCTTTAAACAAAAAGAACCCTAACCAGATCAACCCGACAATCACAAAATTGACTGTTGGTCCGGCGATTGCTACCCAGAATTCCTGTCCTCGTCCTTCCGGCATTCGTTCGAGCCTGGCGATCCCACCTATCGGGGTCATCATGATGTCAAAGGTCTGGACACCAAACTTCCGGGCAGCAAGTGCGTGACCAAACTCATGCAGGATGACACAAAAGAAAACGCTAAGTACGATACCGATAGAGATCAGGACAAATGCTGCCCCATTTCCTCCACGGCTTGTTTCATAGGCCACCCAAAGCAAGAGCAATCCAAAACTCCAATGGATTTTCACTGGGATACCTGTCACTGTAGCAAGATGAAGTGATCCCTTCATGTGGTGTGTTTCAGATTTTATTGGATGTGACTTCTCTTTGCCCTATGCCTTCTGAAGAGAAGGCTGCATGGGCTGGTACAGTTCGCCCTTCAGCAAAGCCCTTGAAATCACCAGGCGCTGTATCTCACTGGTACCTTCATAGATCTGGGTGATCTTGGCATCCCGCATCAGGCGCTCCACATGATATTCTTTTACATACCCATACCCTCCATGGATCTGCACGGCTTCAGTGGTTGCTTTCATAGCTACTTCCGAAGCAAAAAGCTTGGCCATCGCGGCTGCGGTACCAAAGTCCATTTTGAGGTCTTTCATCCTCGCAGCCCTGTAGACCAATAACCTGGCGGCTTCGATCTCGGTAGCCATATCCGCCAGCTTGAAGGAGATGGCCTGATGTGTCATGATCGGTTTTCCAAACGTGGTACGTTCCTGGGCATACTTGAGGGCAAGCTCATAAGCGCCCGCAGCGATGCCGAGTGCCTGTGCTGCAATACCAATCCGGCCGCCATCGAGTGTAGACATGGCAAACTTAAAACCAAATCCATCGTCACCTATACGGTTTTCCTTCCCGACCTTGACATCGCTATACATGATAGAGTGCGTATCTGATGCGCGGATCCCCATTTTATCCTCCTTTGCGCCTATCGATACACCGGGAAACGCCCTTTCGATGATCAGGGTATTGATACCCTTATGTTGTAATTCACGGTGACTCTGCGCCATTACCAGATGGATGGAGGATTTGCCACCATTGGTGATCCAGTTTTTGGTACCGTTGACAAGGTAATGGTCACCCTTATCTTCAGCAATAGTGCGTTGGCTTGTGGCATCACTACCCGCTTCCGGTTCGGACAGGCAAAAGGCTCCAATGATTTCTCCTGTGGCAAGCCTTGACAGGTAACGTTGCTTTTGATCTTCATTACCGTACTTCTCCAATCCCCAGCATACCAGGGAGTTGTTGACTGACATGATCACAGAGCAACTGGCATCGATCTTGGAGATTTCCTCCATCGCCAGGACATAGGAAAGGGTATCCATGCCCCCGCCCCCATACTCCGGACTGACCATCATACCCAGAAATCCCATCTCCCCCATCATTTTCACTTGCTCGGTCGGGTAGATCATATCCCGATCGCGATCTATCACTCCGGGAAGGAGCTGATGCTGGGCAAAATCACGTGCAGCTTCCTTTACAGCCTGCTGGTCTTCGGTAAGTATAAAATCCATAGTACAAAAGTAAAAAAAAGGCGGAGGCAAAGGCGAAGACTAATTCAATGTAATTTTTCAAATGTAGAGACGCGATTAATCGCGTCTCTACATTTGAAAAATTACATTTGGAGTTTTTATACCTAGCCTTCTTCAATAATATCGAGTATGGTACGAAACGCCACATACTTGCCTTCAAAAAGGACCTTGTGCTTTTGCTGCAATCCCGGGGCGTGCTCGCGGGTGTAAATATCAAATAATTCAGGACCGGGACAGGTATACTGCGTGGCATAGGTATATCCTTCTTCATCATCGTAGCCCTCCAGATGAAGGAAACGAAAGGATTTGAAACAGGCCGTTTCCATGACTTCCGGGATGTGCTCTTCGCGCATCCACTTGACCCATACCTCCCTGACATCAGGAGCGATCTTGACAGTGACGTTGTAGATAAGGCCTGGCATGATAGTTTATTTAACGACTAATAACGGAATATTTACTCTGTGGCGGACAGCATTGATGGTCGTTCCAAAAATAAGGTCGCTGATCCCGCGATGCCCGTGGGCGCCCAGCACCAACAAATCCGCACCATATTGATTAGAAATTTCAGGAATAACTCTTTTTGGATTACCAAATCCAAGGATCACCTTATTGGTATATCCATGGGCACTAAGTTCGTCAGAATACAATTTCAAGCCGGCCCTGTCCTGACCGGTTTCATAATCCTCAATATCTCCCTGCATCATGATGGCTCCGGCAGATTCAACCACATGAATCAACATGTATTCAGCGGCAGTTCCACCCTGCGCCAGGGCATGGCTTATTGTCTTTTTGTCCATGACTGAAAAATCCACACATATTGCAATGCGCTTGTGGGCATAGGGAATGATTGGCTGCAGGTCAGGTAGCATGGCATGAGGCAATTTAGCCTTTGCCATGAGACTTTTGTCTATTACTGGCTTAAAAATAATATAGAGCAGGAGTATTCCTGCTGCGCCCGCCAGCGGAACCACGGTGATCCACAACCAGAAAGGATCTGATGACGAAAGAATCCACCCTTTGATGGTTTCATAAACGAGCCTGACGTTAAGACTGACAATGACCAGGGCACATATCCAGGCGAGGACTTGCACGTATTTTTTGATGGCAAATTCCTTCATCTTCTTTTTATCACTGCAAAAATGGATGAGGGGTATAACTGCAAAACCCAGTTGAAGACTAAGGATCACCTGGCTGAGGACGAGCATATCTCCAGTTGCACTTTCACCTAAAATCAGGATAGTAATGATGGCAGGAACAATCGCAATCAACCTGGTCAGCAGGCGCCTTAACCATGGAGCAATGCGGAGGTTGAGATAGCCTTCCATAACGATCTGTCCAGCGAGCGTTCCGGTGAGGGTGGAACTCTGGCCTGAAGCGATCAGGGCAATAGCAAAAAACATTGGTGCCAGCGTAGTACCTAAAAGTGGTGCGAGAAATTTATGGGCATCCTGTATTTCTGCCACCTCAAAGAGACCGTTTTTGTAGAAAACGGATGCGGCCAGGATCAGAATGGCAGCATTGACGAAAAAGGCAAGGTTTAATGCTATGGCCGAATCAATAATATTAAACTTGATAGCTTTCCTGGTCTCATCCGGGGTGCGCTGAAACTTCCTGGTCTGCACCAGTGCGGAATGCAGGTATAGATTGTGCGGCATCACTGTGGCGCCTATGATCCCAATAGCGATATACAATGCTGTGTAATTTGGAAGAGAAGGAATAAAGCCTGTGACAACTTCATTCAGGTCTGGCCTGGCAAGGAACATTTCGATGAGGAAGGATATCCCGATGATGGCAATGAGTGATATCACAAACGCTTCCATCTTGCGCATACCTACATTGATCAAGAACAGAAGTAAAAAAGTATCCAATACCGTCAGGCTGACGCCATAGATCAGGGGTAGTCCGAACAGCAATTGAAGCCCGATGGCCATCCCAAGGACCTCCGCAAGATCACAGGCGGCAATGGCGATTTCAGCAAGGATATACAAGAAGAAGTTGATGGGCTTGGAATAATTTTCCCGGGATGCCTGGGCCAAATCCCTGCCCTGTACAATACCCAACCGGGCGCTCAGACTTTGCAGGAGTAGCGCCATAAGATTTGACATCAGCAGCACCCAGATGAGCTTGTATCCAAATTGTGATCCTCCTGCAATATCTGTTGCCCAGTTGCCCGGGTCCATATAACCCACGCTGACGAGATACGCCGGCCCGGCAAATGCAAACAGTTTCTTCCAGAATCCTGCACGGCTTTTGACCTCCACTGTTGAGTGAACTTCGCCTAAGGAGACACTTGGTTTTTCGGTTTTTACGTGTATCATATGACTGGTTTCTTTTTATGCCACTGGCTTGACAAGGATATGATCAGCTACCTGACCCGACAGGACAACATCGTCTCCTTCCATGCGCAGAAGTAAACCATGATCATACTCGTCAATCGTTAGCACACGGACTATCTTTCCTATGCTCAAACCTTTATCGTTGAGGTGTTTTAAAAAAGGGCTGTCATCCTCTTTGACGCCTATGATCATACCTGACTGGCCGGAAACCAGGGTCGAAAGTGGTATCTGGGCCCTGAGGGTATATCTGCCCTGCTTGTTCGGAATCGGGTCACCATGGGGATCAAACTTTGGGTGGCCGAGGAAATTGTCCAGGCGCTCGATGAGCCTGTCCGATTGGATATGTTCGAGCTCCTCGGCGATCTCATGGACCTCATCCCAGGTCATGCCGAGAGACTGGACCAGGAAGACTTCCCACAACCTGTGCTTTCGCAAGAGACTGGTGGCTACACGCTGGCCTTCCTCTGAAAGGGACGCCCCTTTGTAACGTTGGTAGGTAATCAACTCCT
The DNA here is from genome assembly GCA_016716665.1 of Candidatus Opimibacter iunctus. Taxonomy (GTDB): domain Bacteria; phylum Bacteroidota; class Bacteroidia; order Chitinophagales; family Saprospiraceae; genus Opimibacter; species Opimibacter iunctus. The sequence continues at coordinate 112,783 of JADJVH010000003.1, forward strand.
TGTCTGACAGCTTTTTAAGCATATCAGTCACGGATGCGGCGGAGGTGTCAAGCTGGGCAGCAATAGCATTCGTACTGACCGTTCCGTCCGGAGATCCAGAGAGCTTCAGGATCGCTTTGAGGTAATTCTCTTCTGCATAGGATAGTCCCATGCTGCAAAGAAAGGGAATTATTAGATGATATGAAAATATTTTTTAGATTAATCTAAATTGAGCTATCAGCTATCAGCTATCAGCTATCAGCTATCAGCTATCAGCTATCAGCTATCAGCTATCAGCTATCAGATGAGTGGGTGTGGGTGTGCCACGCATACACGACTCACTACCAATTGAAAATTGCCCACTGCCAACTGATTACTGCCCGATGCTCACTTTCACATCGCCGTCATCCTGCACATAGATCACAGACACTGCGGCGCAAAACATAAAAATCCCGCTCATGACGATCGCATAGATTGCCTGGTCATTATAGATACTGTGCACGATAGGCCCGCCAAACACGCCGTTGACGATCTGGGGGAAGGTGATAAAGAAATTGAAGATGCCCATATACACACCCATCTTTCCGGCAGGAATGCTACCGGCTAGTATTGCATACGGCATCGCCAGGATACTGGCCCAGGCTATACCTACTCCGATCATGCAAAAGATGAGGGTGTTGGGGTCCTCCACAAAAAAGATAGAGATCAGCCCTGCAGCACCGCAGAGTAACGAAAAAGCATGGGTCAGCTTGCGTCCTATCTTCTTAGCTATCGTCGGTAACAGTAATGCGTATAATGCACTAACCAGATTGTAGACCCCAAAGATGATCCCAACCCAGTTGCCCGCCTCGCGGAAGGTATCACTGGATGTATCTGAATTAGGAAGGTGATAGATATGTGTCGCAATAGCCGGTGTGGTAAATACCCACATACCAAACAAGGCAAACCAACTAAAAAACTGGACCAGTCCGAGTTGCCGCATGGTCTTGGGCATTTGCCTGAAATCCGTCAGGATCTGTCCGAGGCCATGAGCCTGCTTATCAGTGGCACCATGGTATTGCTCATACTCCGCCGGTGGATATTCCCTGGCAAAGATCATGGTGACCATGATCGCGAGGAAAAAAACGATGGCACCAACATAAAAGGAAAAAATCACGTTGTCAGCTACCTGGCCCGGAGGTGCTGAAGCGGAGACATGAAACCAATTGGCCATCATCCATGGCAACCAGCTTCCAACGACAGCACCAATACCGATCAGGAAAGTCTGGATCGAAAAGCCCATCGTCCTTTGCTTATCTGAAAGGTTGTCAGCCACCAATGCCCTGAAAGGCTCCATGGATACATTTATGCTCGCATCCATGATCATCAGCATACCGGCACCTATCAGCAAGGCAGATTTGCCCGCCAGGAATACCCCTGAGTTGGGCAACAACACCAGGGCTATGCAACACAGAATAGTACCTACCAGAAAATAGGGCTTTCTCCTGCCCAGCCTGTTCCACGTCCGGTCACTATAATGCCCGATCAATGGTTGTACGATCATACCAGTGATCGGAGCCACCAGCCAGAACCAGCTCAGGTTGTGTACATCAGCCCCAAAATTTTGAAGGATGGAAGAGGCATTGCTGTTTTGCAAGGCAAAGCCAAACTGTATCCCCAGGAAGCCAAAGCTCATGCTCCAGATCTGACGGAAGGAGAGGGAAGGTTTTTGTTTCGTCATGTTTTGTGAATCTCTGCCTAAAGTAGCAAAAATGAGTGTTCGGTTACCGAAAAGAAAAATCTGAGTCCTTGATGGTAACAATTTCGGATGCTCAAGACACTATACTATGTAAATGATATAAATATGACTAAAATCCATTTGGCCCACGAATATGAAACGCTCATATTTACATTCAGGGGAATAAAGGTGATGATCGATTATGATTTATCCTTGCTCTATAATGTCCCAACCAAACGACTTAAAGAGCAGGTTAAGCGAAATCTTGTACGATTCCCTGAAGATTTTATGTTTGTGCTATCTGATGTCGAAAAATCTGAACTGGTCGCAAATTGCGACCGGTTGGCAAGTCTTAAGCACTCTTCTGTTCTTCCCATGGCCTTTACTGAGCAGGGAGTGGCCATGCTGTCTTCAATCCTAAGATCGGAAGAAGCCATCAGAATCAACATAGAGATAATGAGGGCTTTTACTCGTTACAGGGCCTTTCTTAAGGAGAATATTGAATTAAGAAACGAAATCAAATCCCTTGACAACAAATTAAATGCCTCTGTCAAGTTCCTGATTCAGAAATTGGACGCACTTCACCAGAAAAATGCTGAGCCCAGAATTCCAATTGGTTTTAAAACGAAAAACAAATGAATTCTCACGCCTCAAGAATGGCTCCGTCCTTCCAAACGAGTATTTACTTCACATTAGCTCTTCCCGACAGGGGCCGTGCCCTTTACCGGTAAGGTCTCCGACAACCATTTGTAAAACTCCCGCTGCCATACCAACGCATTCTGTGATGAGAGCACCCAATGATTTTCTTCCGGAAGATAAAGCAGCCTTGCATTCAGTCCCTTGAGTTTCGCAGCCTGGAAGGCAGATAAACCCTGTTCGACAGGCACTCGATAATCCTTACCTCCCTGTACAATCATGATCGGTGTATCCCACTTGTCCACATAATTGACCGGGTTAAATTTCTTGTACGTCTTCTGCGCCGCCTTATTCTTAAGGTCCCAATATGGACCACCCCAATCCCAGTCTACAAAAAACAGCTCCTCTGTAGTCCCATACATACTGCGCATATCAAAGATGCCATCATGGGCGATAAAGGACTTGAACCTGCCATCGTGGATGCCCGCCAGCATAAATACTGAATAGCCTCCATAGCTCGCCCCGACAGCTCCAAGCCTGTCCTTATCTACATATGGTTCCTTGCTCACCGCATCGATAGCAGAGAGGTAATCTTCCATAGCCTGGCCTCCATGATCCTTGCTGATCTCTTCATTCCACGCTGTACCATGACCCGGCATCCCCCTTCTGTTGGGTGCCACCACGATATACCCATTTGATGCCATCAACTGGAAGTTCCAGCGGAAAGAATAAAATTGGGTCAATGCAGATTGTGGTCCTCCCTGGCAATAAAGCAGCGTTGGATATTTTTTGGTGGGATCAAAATCAGGTGGATAGATCACCCATACCAGCATATCTTTTTTGTCCGTGGTCTTGACCCATCTCCGCTCTGTCCTGACCATCTGGATTTTCTTATAGGCATCATCATTGACATGGGTCAATTGTTTCATCGAGCCATCTGCGAGATTGACAGTATAAAGCTCAGCAGCATGATTCATATCCGTACGGGATACGACAAGGGTTTGTTTGGACTGACCGACGATCCCGGTGACATCAAAGTCACCAGAGGTCACTTGCCTGATCACAGGAGGTGCAGCAGTCACAGGAGAGGTTACCGGCACGTCAAACAATTGCACAGTTCCATTGACAGGCGCTGTAAAATAGATGTGCATCCCATCCGCGGACCATCTGTAGCTCTCTACATGGAGGTCATCCCGATGGGCGGTGAGATTGATATGTTGCTTGTTGGCATAGACGATGATGTCCTGCTTGTCAGACTCATATCCATCCCTGCGCATGCTGAGATAAGCCAGGGTACCGCCATTGCTGTAGGTAGGATTGATGTCATATCCCATCCTGCCTTCAGTGAGATTCCTGGTCGTCTTGGTGTTGATATCATATTCATAGATATCCGTATTGGTACTGACCGCATAGTCCTTTCCAAATTTCTTCTTGGTGACATACAAGACTGTCGTCCCGTCAGGACCGAAGATGTAGTCTTCATCACCGCCAAATGGTTTTTGCGGACAATCATAGGGCTCATCCTTCATGATGTCCATTTCAGAAGTGGCTATGCCATTGGTCATCGTTGACAGGATCACATGGTCAAAGGCTCCCTCTTCCCAGGTATCCCAGTGACGGATCATGAGATCGTCAAATACATACGCATTGGATTTGCTGAGATCTGAATACCGGTCAGCCCCTGTGATCTTGACCACTTTCATTTCCTTGTTGGAGAGCTTATATTTTCCATCCGGAGAGAGGTTTTTGTCCCTGATCAGATTCTTGGTGATCTCTACAGGATCACCCCCTTCAACAGGAAGTTGGTACATGACCGAACTGCCCTTATTGGCATCGATATTAGGTGTACTTACGGAATAGACCACGTACTTTGCGTCTGCCGTGACTCCGAGCGGGTTGACCCGGCCAAGTTTCCACAACATTTCAGGGGTCATCTTTTGCTGGCCTTGTATATTGAGCACCAGGAGAAAGGAGAAGGAAAGGAAAATAATGCGCTTCATGATGGCTGATATTTAGAGCCACGAAAGTAATGTTTCTCAGCCGAAGGCTGAAGAGAAGGCGGAAGCTAAGACGAAGGCTAAGTCCGTCTATTAGACGTCAGGTGGCTGACGTCAGACGGAATCGACTAATTGTAAGACAGTGAGAGCAAGAATGAAGTTATGAGAACGTTCTGACGTTCTCACAACTTCACAATTCCCTTTGTCACCACTTCCTTGTGGTCAAGCATCACCTTGACGAGATATTGGCCTGCAGGCAGCGTGTGTATGCCAAAATTGAGGCTTGTCTTTCCTGCATATTCAGATGGTCCGTCAAATAAGGTCTGTACCGGTTTTCCTGAACCATCGAAGAGCGAGACAGTGATATTCTTTCCTTCAGGGTTTTCTATATCGATGGTGACATAGTTATCCGCCGGATTTGGGTATGTGGAGACAACCACATCGTCTTTCTGTATATCATGTGTCGCAACATTTTCTTCATTTCTTGCCAGCTTGGCTATCCAAGCTTCATTGACATTGCCCTGGCGGCCATACGAACACGATACCCATACACTGCCCGGTTGATTGTAGAGCCGCTGGATACCTGCATAGTCACCCCATCTTTCGACAGTACCTGTCAACATATCCACAGGCCTTGTGCCTTCAATGATGGAGACAAAATCACTGTATTGTCCCAATCCATCTGAGTACACTGCTGAAGCCCCGGGATTGCGTGTAGGACTGCAATGGCTTACTACAATGATAGCATCCTGTTGCGATGGATCACTGCCTGTCCAGGATATACCCGGGTAACCAATATAATCTGTAGGATGTGCGATGACATGCCCATAGGCCACATCTTGCAATTGGGGAAGATGAAGTATCCCATGGAAAACAGCGGAGCGGCCTGAATTGAAATCCATCGAATTGCTCACCCACTGTATCGTACCATTCTGCTCAAACGCATCCAATACCCTGGCATCATTGGTGTCCATACTGTCTTTTTTCTGCACTGCATAAGGTGGCACACCATAAGGCTGATCAAGGATACGGTGAGTCATCTCCAATGTGGCATCCGGGTCATCCTGCTTGCCGGTCAAGTGCAAGAGGAAGATCGTATCGTTGGACAAATCGAAATTACGGTCCGAAAGGAAATACATTGAAGTCGGCAATGTTTCATCTGCATTCCTGACCGGGCAAATATTGCGCAGCAGCCTGCCATTGTAAGTGATGTCTTTCCACACCTTACGGTTTAGCGGCTCTCCGTTGTACCCATTCATCTTGTTGATCTGGTGGATCTGTGTCCCAAAGAAGCCAGTCTGCCATGAACTGTCTGCATTCACTGCATTATAGGTGAGGAATAACTCATTGTCTGTGATGGAGATCATCGGATAGTCAGCAAAGGTGCCGTCATCATTGAGACATCCATCGATGTCATAGAGGTTCCATGCCCCGCGGGGATTGTTGGTCTGGCTGAAGGCCAGGGCGATCTCACTATCAGCACACTCGCTCCCATTCATGATCACCATGATAAAGCGGTCCTGCTCAGGATCATAGATGATCCTCGGATCAAAAAAACGATTTATAAGTCCACCTGTTGAGGCAAAGAATTCATCCAGCTTATACGAACCGAGCCAGAATCCTACATTATTGGTCACCAACATATGGACGTTGATCGTAGAGACTACATTCTCCAGTGGACCCACGGCGAGGTGATTATCCAGCGGAGTGCTGGTGATGATATTGTTGCCGGAAAAACTGGCGAGGATCTCAGGAGGTGGTATGACACCCCTGCTTTGGTAAGTCACATCAGGGCGTAGCGGGGTCTGGCGCTGTGCCTCGAGCTTCCTGGCCCTCAGGAATGCCTTCATGGCTTCCTCACCGTCTGGATGGGGCATCTCGGCATATTGGATATTGAAGGCATATGGGTCGTGAAACTGTCCCATATCCACTGAAGCCTTCAGGGGATCCTGATGGATCGTGGTGGTGTATTGGCCTGTTAACGGATTGGTTATCAGATGAAGACCAAGGCATGTCAAAGCTATTTTTATAAATTCTTGCATAGCGATTTCTTTAAAAAATCCATTTTGTACGGGTAGCTAATGTACTGATTTTAGGGTAAAGCCAAAAACAAGCGCCCGACTAAGGACCCATCCAATAACCCGTTTATGTAACACACTCATTGCCCCTTTGAGAATCCAATGGTTCGGGCAAATTTTGGCAAATGCTTATCTACTTCAGTGTTAAAATCCTATCCGCCTGCCATTGCATAAAAGACCTGACGATCGGATTGGTCCCAATCAGGGCAAATCAGCTGAACATGAGAAAAATAAATCCCCGCATCTTAATGATATGGTTTTGTGTCCAGTTATGCTCCAACACTTTTGGGCAAAACATAGGTATCAATACTATGTCTCCCCTTGGAGCTCTACATGTAAAAGGTGCAGAGGATATATCTCAGCTAATCATTGATGCGGACACCATTCAAGGCAACAATAACCCCCTGATCAGATTGAGAAGTGGTATGGGAGCTGATCTCCTGTGGATTCACTCGGATGATTCCACCAATGTCTTTATAGGCTTAAAAGCGGGAAAAGATAATATTAACAGCAACCTGGGCATCAAAAACACCTTTATCGGGAGTCGTGCCGGCATTTCTAACAGTGATGGTATATCCAATACGGCCATCGGATTTGATGCCCTTCATACTAATACACATGGAAGCAGTAACACAGCCGTTGGAATAGAGTCTCTTTTCTTCAATGGGACGGGAAATGGAAATACGGCAAATGGAAGGCAATCACTATACTCTAACGAGTATGGCATTTTTAATACAGCCTCCGGAGAGAAAGCCCTTTATTTAAATCAGGGTGGAAACTACAATGCTGCGTTTGGGTTCCTGTCCCTTTATTCTAACAAAGCAAGTTATAATACGGCATGTGGATATGCTGCACTTCAATCAAACAACCTAGGTGACGAGAATTCAGCATTTGGTGCCTCCTCCCTGCATTCTAATATTAATGGTGGCTCCAACACAGCTATCGGGACAGGAGCGCTATCCGCAAATACTGGAGGAAACTGGAACACAGCCATTGGATTCAATTCCCTGAGCTATGAAACATTTGGTCAATACAATATCGCCATGGGGTCAAGCAGTGGAAGTGCCCAAGGCTCACCCAATGTAAACAACACCATCAGCATCGGAAATCACGGATATCTCAATGCAGCATCCAACCAGGCCTTCCTCGGAAATGCAGTTACGCTATGGAATGGTGGCAATGTCACCTGGAGTACGTATTCAGATGCAAGAGTGAAAACGGATGTGCACGACGATGTGAAAGGCCTGGATTTCATCACCAGGCTGAGGCCGGTCACTTATCACCGAAGTGTAAAAGCGATGGCATCCATCACCGGCAATGACGAAGTTGAGGACTATCCTGAAAAATACGATATCGAAAAAATAAAGTTCAGTGGCTTTCTGGCCCAGGATGTGGAAGTAGCAGCCAAAGAAGCAAATTATGATTTCAGTGGAATCACCATACCGAACAGAAGCAATGAATTGTATACCCTCAGCTACGAGCAGTTTGTCGTCCCATTGGTCAAGGCTGTGCAGGAACAACAAGCGATCATCGAAGCATTGCAGCAACAGGTGGAATCGATGCACGCTGAAAAATTAATAGGAGCTGCAGACCGGCTTCAATCAGAAATCCAGCAAAAACAGATTGATGAACTGCTGAAGCGTATTGAGGCTTTAGAAAAAAATCAACATTGATACCCAATGGATGTATCAGGAACATCCATTCAAAGGCAAGATGTTTTATTCCAATCTGTATTGATCGCTTGATCTAACGCGCCAAAAAATAACAATATGAAAGAAAAAATCTATCGGAACACCCTTTTTTGGCTACTGATGCTGTCTTGCCAGCTTGCCTTTAGTCAAAACGTGGGTATAGGCACTGAAGATCCACAAGCTATGCTTGATATCAATGGGGATCTAGTGCTGAGGACAGGCGATATCGTCATCATGGATAGCCTGACCCTGACGCTTGATGTGGATACCCCCAGATACAGCAGTTACCGCCTTTGGCTTTCCGGACCTTATGATACCTGCGTTGTTGCAGGATTGACACCCGGTGTTGATGGACGGATCGTCACACTCTATAATCGCAATAGCTATATTCCGCTGCAACTCAACAATGAGGATGAGACAGCGTTGCCTGGCAGTGGAATCATGACGGGCACGAATAAAAACCTATGGGTTTCAGGTGGCGGCATCATCACCATGCAATACGATACTTCAGTTCAGCGGTGGGTAGTCAAAAGCAGTAATCAGGTTGTCAAATCTGCTGTCCCGATTGAATGGTTAGTGAAAGGCAATAGCGGAATCAACCCCGATTCCAATTTCCTGGGCACAATAGATAGTGTGCCTTTGCGATTGAGGCTTTTCAATCAATGGGCTGGTGAATTAAATGCAGGTAACAGAAATTATTTCATTGGAGACAGCGCAGGCATCGCCAATACAATGGGTATTAAAAATACCGGGATTGGCTCAAAAACGCTGCCGCATAATACATCAGGCAACTGGAATACAGCGGTAGGTGCTGAAGCATTGTATGCAAATACAACTGGTAATTATAATGCAGCCTTCGGCTTTTCGGCACTTGATTCGACGACTACCGGATACGAGAATTCCGCCTTTGGCACCCAGGCTCTTCGGTCTAACACTGTTGGAGCCTATAATACGGCTACAGGGGTTAATGCTTCATTTTCTAATACAACCGGAAGTTTTAATACGGCAAACGGAGGCTATGTACTATTTCACAACACACAAGGCATCGCCAACACTGCTGCCGGGTATCTGGCACTCTATGAAAATGTATCCGGCAGCTATAATACCGCGATTGGAGTCAATGCCCTTTCACAAAACAGAAATTCAGCGGCGAATACAGCATTGGGGGCATATGCCCTCTGGAGTCATCGCACTTTAGATGGTAACACAGCGCTAGGCACCTCTTCCCTTTACCATGATACCAGTGGGGTTTCTAATACCGCTGTAGGCAATGCTGCCTTGTTTCATAATATAAACGGTAAAAAGAATATCGCTGTGGGCTCATTAACCCTCTTTTACAACAAAGGCTCTTATAACACTGCTGTTGGATGCGATGCGCTTTCGTTCAACAACCTCAGCTCCAATAACGTTGCGATTGGTGATTCTGCGCTGTATTTCCATTCCGGAGCCCAGGGATTCAATACAGCCATTGGCAGCAAAGTAATGCCCTCCAATACGCAGGGATATTCCAACACAGCCGGTGGATATACAGCACTCTATTCCAACACCTCCGGACATTCCAATACAGCACTGGGACAGGGCGCGGGATACTGGCTACAAACCGGGAACCACAATATCAGCATCGGGTATGGCAGCGGCACGGACCCGGGCTCTCCTAATACGGTCAATACCATAAGTATCGGAAATGAAGGATATCTCAATGCGGCATCCAACCAGGCCTTTATTGGCAATCTCAGCACTGGCTGGATTGGAGGACAAACCACCTGGTTTACCTACGCTTCTGACGCCAGAGTTAAAGATGAAGTATCAGAGGATGTGCAGGGACTGAATTTTATAAAATTACTTCGGCCGGTCACCTACCATCTGGATATCAATGCCATGAGGGTCATCACCGGCAATCAAGAAACCGAAGACTATCCCGGAAAGTATGATGTTGAAAAAATCAAACAAAGTGGATTCCTGGCCCAGGAAGTCGAGCAGGCTGCTATAGCCTCAGGATACGATTTTAGTGGCATCACTATTCCAAAACAGGACAATGAACTTTACACTGTGAGCTATGCCCAATTTGTAGTACCACTGGTCAAAGCTGTGCAGGAGCAACAAGTGATAATCGATGATTTGAAAAAATCAAATGCAGATTTATTGATCCGCCTTGAAGCCCTGGAAAAGAAAATTCAGTAATCCATCGTGACCTCATGATCCGCGAGAATGATGATATCCCTCTTCGTCATAAACAACCCCACCCGTGACTTCTTGATTGACTATCTTTAATCTATGCGCCATCTCCTCCTTGTCATTATCATGTGCCTGTCTATCAGCGTGTCGGCGCAACTCAATGGCAAATATATCTTCAGGCACATCGATCAAACAGATGGATTGCTTCACACCATGGTCAAAGGCATAAGCCAGGATACCAATGGCTACATGTGGATCCTAACCTGGAATGGCTTGCAGCGCTATGATGGTTCAAGGTTTGTCCACTATCCCGAAATTATAAACGATTATAGTTTTGGTACTTTTCATGACAGTGAGTTGTACATTGATACTACGACAAACAGCCTCTGGATATTTACCTCCGGAGTCATCAAAAAAATCAACCTGTCTTCCTATACGATCAGCACCATACCCTTGCATGATTTTCTTCAGGAAAGATTACATCACCCTACAGATCGGTTTACCAATGAAACCCGTGAATCGTGGCTGATGGGCGAAGCAGGCGTGATGGCGTTTGATACGGAATCAAGGTTAATCAGTGAATTTTTTAATGTTAACCCCGGCCAACATAACCGCAATACTACGGTCATCAAGGATCCACTCACAGGTGATATCCTGACCCACAATTTCAGGCATCTCATGATTGGTGACAGCAGGACCCACAGGATCTATTCCTCATCTGACTCGGTTCCTGAACATCGATGCTACGCCAGTTGTGGAATCTGTATGGTAATTCAAACAAGCTTCGCTATATCCTCCTAGATAGTCACCACAACCTATGGCTTTCCACCTGGACTGAACAGCTGCACAGGTACAATATGGACACCAAAGTGCTGACCACCTATTCGTTGAAGGCAATACTCAAGCAGGAAACAGGGATAGACACCACAAGCAATACAATACTTGTCAATGCTATGTATGAAGACCGGCAAGAGAACCTTTGGATCGCAACAGATTATGCAGGCTTGTTAAGGTTTGACCGGGAAGGAGATCGTTTCAACGCTATCACCTCTGATGAAAAACTGAAAAATGGCCTTAGGTATAGTTTCAGCATTCTAACCATCTTCCAGGACAGGGATGACAACATCTGGCTCGGCACAGACAGAGGCATCAGCATATTCAACCCATATCGCCATTATTTCCAATCCATACATCATGTGGATGGCAACAAAGCCTCACTCCCTAAGTATGACATCAACGATGTCATTGAAACAAATCAGGGCGAAATATTGGTAGCGACCTGGGGCGGAGGCATTTCAATCTATGATCAGCAGTGGAACTTTATACGTAACGTTCATTTTGCGGGTCCACCGGCACTTGATCTTGTGTGGAGTTTTGTAAGCCTCGATGATGGCACCATATGGGCGGGCACACAAAACGGATACATTCATCAATATGATCCCGTCAGGCATTCATTTAAAACTATACACCCAAAGGAAACCAACAATTCAACCATTGCAACTATGGCCAGGGATCCCGATGGAAATATTCTGATCGGTTTATATAGTGGCAAAATTGCCCTTTGGGATAAAGCCGGGGAAAAATTTTATGCATACAATGATAGCCTCACGAGCCCTAATATTCCTTTTACGGGTGTAATTGACATATTGCCTGACCACGCTGGAAAGGCCTGGATGACTACCTCAAACGGCCTCCTTCTTTTTGATATTAAAAAGCGGGCTTATACTCATTTATTTCAACCAGACAGCCTGAATACCCGGGCGGAAATCACGTTGCAGGGTATGGCCGTGCATAACGACTCCATGCTGTTGATTGGGTCTGTTTACAAGGGTTTGTATTTTTTCAATACCAATAGTGGTCGGTTTTCCCGTACTCCCGCAGATGATGTTTTTCAAAGCACTTCGGTATATGCCATTCGTAAAGACCTTACAGGACATATCTGGCTCACGACAAACTTTACTATTGTGAAAATGACGCCAGATTTCAGTCAATTCACCAGGTTCAATATCGATCAATCGATCATCAATGCTTCCTTTGGTTCCAGCCGTTTCTATCAGCTTCATGACGGCCGCTGGGTGACATACACCCCTGCCGAAATAGTATGTTTCGATCCTGGCGCAATCGGAAAAGATGCCGGCAATCACCCCCAGGTCAAAATATGCGGCTTCAGCGTATTCGATAAAAAAATACAAGTAGATTCCTTTATCACCTCACATGTTCCGATTATACTCACCTACAATAACAACTTTGTTTCCATTGAATTCTCTGCCCTGACGTATACCGATATACGCCAGATCAATTATTACTACCGCATGACAGGCGTAGATCAAAAATGGATTCATACCACTACAAAACAGTTTGCAGATTACACTGACCTGCATCCGGGACAATATCTTTTTGAAGTGAAAGCGGATTATGGTAACGGGCCGACATCGATTACATCGCTGGCCATCGAAGTCACCCCGCCCTGGTGGGGGACATGGTGGTTCCGTATCCTTTGCCTGCTGGCCCTTGGGTCTCTGATATACCTGATCGTCAGAAACCGGATTGATTCCATTCGCAAGGAGGCTGCCTTGAAGCACCGCATTGCAGAAACTGAAATGATGGCGCTGCGTTCACAGATGAATCCCCATTTTATTTTCAACTGCATCAACAGTATAGATGCCATGATCCAGCGCAATGACAAATACAAGGCAACAGTCTATCTCAACAAATTTGCCAGGCTGATCCGCAATGTCCTCGACAGCTCCAAGCAAAATAAAATCCAATTGTCGAGGGACATGGAAACGCTTCAATTGTATATTGACCTTGAATTGTTCCGGCACCAGGATAAATTTACCGCGACGGTCACGGCAGATGAGGAATTGTTGCAGAATGATTACAAGGTCCCTCCCCTGATCATACAGCCCTATGTCGAAAATGCTATACTGCATGGATTGCGTCACAAGATGGATCATCCCGGGATACTCAGTGTATCTGTTACCAAAAGGGAAGAATGTATCATGTATGTGATCGAGGACAACGGCGTCGGCCGGAAGGCAGTCAACGGGGATTCCAAAAAAGATAGTAATGGGTATGGTATGCAGATCAGCAGTGACAGGGTCAGGCTCTTTAACAATGAAGAAATTGCCTCAGTACATATTACAGACCTAGAAATCAATGGTATGCCCGCCGGTACGAGGGTTGAAGTTCAATTAAAAATACAATGATGCTGGACGCGATACTGATCGATGATGAACTCAATGGCCGGATAGCCTTGAGGCAAAAGCTTCAGGACTATTGCCCGACAGTAAGGGTTGTAGCAGAAGCCGAAAACGGACGGGAAGGGCTGGAGTTGATTCATAAACATCAGCCGCAACTGGTCTTCCTGGATATTGAAATGCCGGAGATGGATGGCTTTACCATGTTGGCCAATATTACCAGCAAGAAATTCCACCTGGTATTTACAACGGCGTATGATCAATATGCCATCAAGGCGATTAAGTATGCCGCCTTTGATTACTTACTGAAGCCTATCGATATAGATGAGCTCATCGCCACGATCCAACGCCTGGGCAATGAACCTGTACCTGATGTCACCGGAAAAAAACTGGAAACCCTCGAACAAAACCTGCTCACCAGGCCCTTTCTAAATAAAATCGCCGTCCCCACCACAGAAGGCTTATTGTTTTTTGACATCAGTCACATCGTTCGGCTCGAAGCACAGAGTAACTATACCATGATCTACTTCGATGACCAGTCAAAACTATTGGCCAGCCGCACGTTGAAAGAATTTGAAGACATCCTTCCATCCGATACCTTCTTCAGGATCCACAATTCCCATATCCTCAACCTGCACTTTATTAAAAAATACATCCGGGGAGATGGTGGCCAGGTGGAAATGACCAACGGTGATTTTGTCCTGGTCTCCCGCCGCAAGAAAGATGAATTTTTGAAGCTGATCGGAAGATAGAAGGCAGAGAGCATAGGGCATAGCGCAGCATAGGGCAAAGGTCACAGTGGAGTATTTTCACCTCACTCTCACACCCACTTTTCATTTTTCATTTTACTTTTTTACCCGGCATCACCTGCCCATTCTGATGCAAGGCCATACTGACCATTCCTTCCGCATCGGCGGAAAAAATGATTTGCGCCTCGACCACTTTTAGATAAAACTCCGTATCCGACTTAGGATATATTTCAAACCTCGGCTGACCTGTGGCCTGTGCATAGAGTTGGTCTCCATCCCGGGAGATCTCGATATTGAATCCAGGTACTAATTCATAGGTTCCGGTATAGCGCTGCAGCAATGCCTGATCCACCTTTACCTCGGCCTGCTTGTACGTTTCCCCTAATCCTGCAAGGACATCAATCGCATTTGCATTTCCGGGGTTGAGGTCCAGGGATTTTTTATAGTTGGTTACCGCCTCTTCTTTATGCCCGTTTTTCAGCAGTGCTTCGCCATAGCTGTCATACACATTGGACGATTGAGGGAACTCGATGACATTGATTTTAAATACAGCCTCAGCAGCATCAATTTCATTTTTGCCCAGGTACTGATAGCCCAACGTATTGAGGGCATTCTCATTGATATCATATTTCCCGGGGTTGTCGGCCTTGAGTTGATTATACTTTTCCACCAGCCCTTTTGCTCCATCCTTTTCGATGATCTGCTTTAAGACAAAGGAGACCTGTGGCTTTATGTCCTTGAGTGGTGCATCTGCATTCAACACATGCATGCCGATATCATCCACTCCTGAATCTGTATTGGTGAGCACCACCACTCCTTTTCCAGTCTTCACATTAAATCCTGCAAACGACATATACCCACCGGTCGCCCCATTATGCCAGATGATATCGCCCTGGCTCCCCTTTTCGGTAAACCATCCAAGGCCCGTAAGGCTTCCTCCTGCCTTGTCGTGCCGGGGTGTATGGGCTAAGGTCATAGCAGCCTCCAGCGGCGTCCTGGTCAACCCCATGTTGGCCGACAGGTATATCAACATGTCATGGGCACTGCTTCGGATAGCTCCTGCTCCCTGCAATGAACCAAGGTCCCAGTTTTCAACCTCTTGGCCCATGCTGTATCCCGTGGCCAGGTTGCTTTTCATCTTGTCTGACAAGGTGATCCCCGTCTCTTTCATCTTTAATGGATCGGTGATGACCTGCGCCAGGATTTCTTCATAGGATTTGCCAGCAGCCAAGGCTTCAATCTGGCCCAGTAAGCCGACTGCGAAGTTGGAATATTCAAATTCTGAGCCCACTGCCCTGGTCAGCGCGTAGGAAGAAAGAAATGCATACATCCTTTCGACCGTATAATCCGCGAACGGATTTGCCGGATCAGCCGGCGCAAAGTTGGTTGGCATTCGGGGCAGACCGGAAGTATGATCGGATAGATTGCCCAGGGTGATCGGAGCACCTCCGCCACTATACACCGGCACGTGCACTGTGGCAGGAAGGTATTGGCTTATTGGATCATCAGCCTTCATCTTTCCTTTGATGATATTATCCGCCAGCAATGTGGCCGTAAACGTTTTAGAAACGGATCCGATCTCATAGATGGTGTGCTCGTCCACCGGCATGCCCCCAATGGTCTTCGTTCCAAAAGAATAATACTGTGGACCATTCTTATCAATGACGCCCACTACAATGCTGGTATTTGTCCCCGTGGCAATCCGCTCGTTGATGGATTTGGTCAATTCTTCCGGCAGGGCATTCTTCTGCCCAAACACAGTTGCAGAGAGCAGCAGAAACAAAATGGTCTTTTGAATTTTCATGTGGTATGATTTTGGGCAAAGATATACGCGAATCTAAAACGTAGAGACGCGATTAATCGCGTCTCTATGTTTTGGAATGCTCTCTGCTCCTTGCCCTACTCCGGAGACCCATTCTGCACCCAACAGGTGAGCAAGTCGATCTTTTCCTGGCTGAGCTTGGCGGCATCCTGTGGCATTTGCTTGTAGCCCCTTTTATGCTGGATGGATCCTAAAAAGCGGTCATTATGGCTTTCACTACTGGCCGGCCCATAGGCACTGAGGTTGATATTGTTTTGCTGGGAAGCCGCATCATGGCATCCTGAAGTGGCACAAGAGGCATTCAGGATAAACTTGATATCCAGATTATACGTCGGGGTCACTCCGGCACAATCCACCGTGCTGATGGGATCTTTACCGCAGGAAGCCACGGCTATGATGAAAAAGCAGGCGGGTAAAATGAATTTCAGTCCCCTGCCGGGAGCGTCCAGTGTGTTCATAATGTTTGTTTTACATGATTTAGTCAAACCTAAACGAAGCCCGGATGTCTGCTGTTGCTTTTGAGCCTATTCAAAACATTTATTGTTATCGTGTCGTTAAATAAGGCCAGATCGTATAAGATTTGGGGAGCCGATTTGTTATAAGCACGTAAATTGTCTCTCTAATTGAAAAATCCGGGTCACCCGGCCCGTTAAAAATGAAAAAGAATACCATGAGGATATGGATTATCGCTGCCCTGACGGGCATTTTGGCCTATGCGGGCTTCTCTGCGTTTAAAGGCCCCGACAATGGCGACAAGGAAAAAGTGATCCTGGAAGCTGTGCTCAACATGATGCAGCAGTATCATTTCAAAAACCCGCCCCTGGACGACAATTTCTCCCACAAGCTCTATGATGTCTATATGGACAGGATGGACGGGATGAAACGGTTCCTGATCATGGGTGACCTCGACCTGATGGACGACTACCGGGATAGCCTGGATGATCTTATTAAGGCCGAAGACCTGAGGTTTTTTGAATTGTCCTACAAGCTGATCAACAACAGTATCGAGAAAACCCGCAAATGGTATCCCGAAATCCTGGCTCAGCCGTTTGACTTTTCAGCCCCGGACTCCATCGAGACAGACGGCAAAAAACGCCAGTTTGCCAAGGATGATGCCGAGCTCAGGGAGTTCTGGGTATCCTATCTCAAGTATGAGACACTGACACGCCTGGCTGATAAGATGAAAGAACAGGATGAAGCTACCGAAGTACCGGAAGGCGGAAAAAAATCAATGGCTGAACTCGAAGCCGATGCCCGCAAGGATGTGAAGGAAGTGTTTGACGACTGGTATGAGCGCATGGACAAGGTGCGTCGCTCGGACCGTTTTGAGATGTATGTCAACAGCATCACCAACGTATACGACCCGCACTCTGATTATTTCAACCCCAAGGAGAAAGAAGACTTTGACATCAATATGTCCGGAAGGTTGGAAGGGATCGGTGCACGCCTGCAGATGGATGGTGACTACACCAAGGTAGTGGCTGTCATCCCTGGTGGCCCTGCATGGAAACAAAAAGAACTCGAGGTAGATGATAAGATCTTCAAGGTACAGCAGGAGACCGAAAAAGAACCTGTAGATGTGACCGGCTGGCTGGTAGATGAAGTAGTCACCCTCGTCAGAGGACCTAAAGGCACCAAGGTCACCCTGACCGTCAAGAAAGCTGATGGATCAGTCAGGGAAATCACCATCCTCCGTGATGAAGTGATCCTGGATGAAGGATTTGCCAAGTCTGCTATCCTGGAACTCGAAGGCGAAGTAGGCAATGTAGGCTATATCACCTTGCCAAAATTCTATGCCGATTTTGAAAATCCAAATGGACGCAGTTGTTCACAGGATGTGGAAATAGAGGTCAAGAAACTGATGCAATCCAATGTCAAGGGAATCATCCTCGACCTGCGCAACAACAGCGGAGGATCACTCAATGATGTCGTGCAGATGTCCGGTTTATTTATCGAAGCCGGCCCTATCGTACAGGTCAAGGGAAGGGATGCGACACCTTATGTCCTGAAAGACAAAGATGAAAAGGTAGTGTATACCGGACCCCTGATTGTCATGGTCAACACCCAGAGTGCAAGTGCTTCTGAAATCCTCGCCGCAGCGATGCAGGATTATGGCCGTGCCATCATCGTAGGCAGTCACTCTACTTTTGGTAAAGGAACCGTGCAACGCTTTTTTGACCTGGATAAAGCCATCTCCGGATATGATGACGTGAAACCACTCGGCGATGTCAAGATCACCCTGCAGAAATTCTATCGCGTCAATGGTGGATCCACACAACTCAGAGGGGTAACCCCTGACATCAACCTTCCTGACAATCAACAGTACATCGATTCAGGAGAAAAGGAAATGGACTATCCGATGGAATGGACTGAAATCGCTCCTGTAGCCTATGGCCAGGATATCGTGAAGCTTGACAAACTTCCACAGATCAAGAGCAAGAGTGAAGCACGTATCAAAGCCTCTCCTCAGTTTTCCAAAGTGATCACCAATGCACTGCGCATCAAGGAAATCAGGGAGGAGAGTATCGTACCTCTGCAACTCGATCAATACAGAGCCGAGGATATCGCACGTGAAGAAGAATCTAAAGAATTCAAAAAAGCGTTTGGCAAAATTGACAAACTCAAGCCAACCAATCTTGCACTCGACCTCCAGAGTATCAATGTCGATTCTTCTAAGATAGGTCGCAACGAAGCGTGGCTCGAGACGATGGGTAAAGACATCTATCTCGAAGAGACCCTTCATATCATGAAAGATTTGATGGCGGTGAATCATAAGAGCTAAGAGCTATCAGCTATCAGAAACAAAAAAGGAAGGGGTTGACCCTTCCTTTTTTGTTAAGTGATTTCTAACTACGTGTGAAACGTCTGGCATCTGCGAGTCTGAAGTCTGGCATCTGACATAACTTCCAGAGGAAAGCTTTTAAGCTTTCATCCTTCCGAGTAGATGATCTTGAGGCTCATATCCAAGGTGCCCGCACTATGTGTCAATGCTCCCGAGGACACGAAATCAACACCCGTCTCAGCATACGCCCGGACATTGTGCAGATCGATACCTCCTGAGGCTTCGGTCTCAAATCGCTTGCCGACCATGGCTACAGCTTCCTTGAGGATGGGGATCTCAAAATTGTCCATCATGATACGTGTGACGCCACCATGGTCAAGTACTTTCTGGAGTTCCACAAGGTTGCGGACCTCGATTGTGATGGAAAGGTCTTTCTTGTTTTTTGCGAGGTATTCATGCACACGGTCGATGGCTACATTGATATCGCCGCAGGCATCGACATGATTGTCCTTGATCATGATCCAGTCATAGAGGCCGGACCGGTAGTTGTGGCATCCGCCATGGACAACAGCTTTCTTTTCGAGGAAACGCATACCTGGCGTAGTCTTCCGTGTATCCAGGATCTTCACCGGCAGGCCTTCCACTTCCTGTGTATAGAGTGAGGAGATTGTCGCAATCCCACTCATGCGTTGCATCGTATTGAGGACCAGTCTTTCTGCCATGAGCAGTGCCCGTGTTGGACAGGTCACGTGAAAGGCCACATCACCAGGTTTCACGACCGTACCATCATCGATGTGCTTTTCAAAATCGGAAGCTGCGGCCACTTCTTTAAATATCCGCCTGGCTACCTCCACTCCGGAGATGACTCCGTCATCTTTGACAAGCAGTTTAGCCTTGCTCACCCGGGTAGAGCGTATGCAGGCCATAGAGGTATGATCACCTTCGCCCACATCTTCTGCAAGGCCAAGACGGATAAAGGATTCAAGCATGTCGTCAAAACTGTCCATAATCAGTGTCTTCAGTCTAAAATAATACGTCTGGAAAAGAAATGGTACCTGGTTCCTTTCCGAATGTGAAAGGTAAGGCCTAAAACAATATGCCGAGGCAGAGAATGAGATTACCTACCGTAGCCCTGGAATCATCCTCCTGCTTGAGGTAGGTAGGAATGATATCAGGATTGTCAATAGCTCTCCATCCCTTGTCTTTGGTCACGTCAAAGAGTCCGCGCTGCCAATAGAGTCCGGCAACAAGGGAGTTGTTATGACTGATGGCATACTCCATCCCTCCTCCCAGGCCCAGGAATACATTGGCGACCAAGAGGTCTTTATAGATATTCTCCTGCTCGTAGAGGTAATCATCCGTTTCGATATCTCCTCTCCCGCGCATCAGGAAGGAAAAGGTAAAAACAGGCGCTTCGAAAAACCAGGTGATATTTCCCTTTTGTTCTGTTTTCACTTTCAGCCCTACCGGGAATTCCAGGTATTGCAACTGATACCTGATCTTGACCCCATCCGGCAATGGCTTATCCCCGGTTTGGAGCAAAGGATCGCTGAGTTCAGAGTCAGGCAGGTAATTGCCGCCGACCTCATATAGAAATTCGCCGCCCTGGTGGAATCCAAGGTTGAGCCCGAGGGTGAAGGAGAGGTTGTTTTTGAAGTAGATATCGCTGATAGCACCGAGCTTGAGGCCGATGTTTCCGCCATTTTTGACGATAAGGTTATCTTTATTGCGTAATCCGGAAAAAACCGGGCTGGCCTGGAAGCCGATTCGCAATGGCCTGTCCTGGCCGGTAAGTTGCGATTGCAGGCCAACAAACGACAGCATGACACACAATATCTTCGCAACTGTTCGTTTCATATTTTTCAAATGCGCATAGTGTTTAACATAACCGGTATACACCAGACTAAAATGAATTGTGATCAGATCAGCATCAGGGGAGGACTAGGCATCCTGGCATTGCTCACCCTGTGCTTTACCGCATGTACAGCCGATAAAGAAACAAATATACCTGATGTGTCCGATATCCGGATTGATCTAGAGGTTACACGGTTTGAAGACCTGCTCCTGGCGGATACGACCATAGATGCCGCCCGGATCCAGAAACTGATGGATGACAACCCCTCTTTTTCGGATGTCTATTTCAAACATGTGATGCCCGGTGCAGAGGATATGATCGTCACGGACGATCCCGAACTCAAGATGCAGACTATCCAGGCCTGGATCAGGCATCCGCGGACAAGGTGGCTCTATGACACCGTCAAGACGATCTTTCCGGATATCGAACGCGTAAAGAAAGACCTGACATCTGCCTTTACGTATGGCAAGTATTACTTCCCGGATGTCCCTACTCCACGGATCTATACGACCATTTCTGACTTTGGATACTTTCCGTTTGTCTATGCCGAGGACAGCCTCAGGGATGGCATCGGGATCAGCCTGGAGATGTTCCTGGGGGATTCGTTTCCTTATCTGGACTATACCGGACTCAACAATGCGTTTTCAGATTACCTGACCAGGTCGTACAACAAGGATCATCTCGCCAGGCGGACGCTTGAAGTCTGGATCGATGACCTTTCCGGCCCGCCTCCGGGCAATAGGCTGCTGGACATCATGATCCACAACGGGAAAAAGCTCTATATCCTTCAGTCGCTCTTACCAATGGCTCCTGACACAGTCATCATGGATTACTCATCAGCTAAAATGGGATGGGTGAAGGACAATGAAAAAAATGTCTACTACCACATGACCACCCAGGACATGCTCTACGAAACTTCCCTCAACAAGATCCAGAAGCTGATCGGCCCTAGTCCGAGTTCGCCAGGCATGCCTACCGAGTCCCCGGGCAACACAGCCTCCTGGCTGGGCTGGCAGATCGTCCAGGCGTATATGGCTAAGCATCCAGAGACTACCCTTCCACAGCTTCTGGGGATGAAGGATGCCCAGGCGATTTTTGATGAGTCCGGGTACCGGCCGCCGAGATAGCAAGGGGCAGGGAGCAAGGAGCAAGGAGCAAGGAGCAATCATTCATTTGTGTTTTTTTATCAAAAAACACAAATGATATATGTAGCCTCTGGCTACGTATGGTAAAATCAAACAATTCAGTGCCTAATGTAAAATCAATCACTGGAGCCTCCTGGCTCCCGGCGCTATCTCCCTTGCTCCTTTCATCCCTTGCTCCCTGCCTCCTACTGCCTATCTCCTGTTTCCTGTTTCCTGCCCTTCAAACTGGATCAATTATTGTAATTTTCATAATCAATTACAATCAGAAAAATCAAAGACTACGAAATGTCAAGAGCCATACCCTTAGTCGATCTGCAGAAATTTAAGGAAGGATCCGATGCAGACAAGCAAGCCTTTGTCCAGGAACTCGGCCATGCCTTCCAGGAATTTGGATTTGTCGGTGTCGTCAACCACGGGATCCCTAAGGAACTGGTGAGCCGGTTTTATGCAGAGTCAAAGGCCTTCTTTTCCTTGCCTACCGAAGTCAAGAGCAAGTACGAACTCAAAGGACTGGCAGGTCAGCGAGGCTACACCTCCTTTGGAAAAGAACATGCCAAGCAGAGCAATGTCGGTGACCTGAAAGAATTTTTTCAACTCGGGCAAATCGTCCCTGCCGATCATCCGCTCAAGGCAGAATATCCTGACAATGTCCATGTGGCTGAAGTACCTGCCTTTACTAAAACCGGGATTGAACTATATCAATCTTTTGAAATATCAGGAGCCTGGCTGCTGCATGCCATTGCCCTGTATCTGAATATTGACCCGGGGTATTTTGATGAAAAAATCCATGAAGGCAACAGCATCCTGCGTGCCATCCACTATCCGCCTATCACGTCGGAACCCAAATCTGCCATCCGTGCCGAACAGCATGAAGATATCAACCTGATCACCTTACTGGTAGGTGCATCAGCCGGCGGCTTGCAAATCCTCGATTTGAAAAACCAGTGGCTCGATATCATCCCCGGCGAAGATGAAATCGTCGTCAACGTAGGGGATATGCTCCAGCGCCTCACCAACAACTATCTCAAGTCAACTACCCACCGTGTGGTCAATCCTCCACGTGAGGAGTGGCACAGGCCAAGGCTTTCGATTCCTTTCTTCCTGCATCCAAAGAGTGAGATGGATCTGAGTTGCCTTGAAAGTACAGTGACGGCAGACCGGCCGCTGGCTTATGAGCCGATCACAGCGGGTGAATATTTAAATGAGAGATTGAGGGAGATCGGTCTAAAGAAATGAAGAATGAAGAGTGAAAAGGGAAAAGTGAGTTGTCAAACTTGAGACGTGAAACTTATTTTAAAAACATAGTGGTACAATTGGGTGTGCCATTCTGTTTTTAAAAGGACTCATTATTGCTTTTTGCCTCTGAAGGAACATTCAGTTGGGGAGCCAATAGATCCCGAATTTTTATAAATGTAGAGACTATCAGCCCAAAAATTTTGGGCGTAAAATCGATAATAGCAGCATGAAGGATATGGACAGGATCCTGTAGAATCGATCACCATTTCATCGTCATTCACTTTTAGTTTATTAGGATTTTCGGATAAGGAAACCTGCACTGTGATAGTTTTATCAGAAAATGGAGTTGAATAGTTGTAACCACTATAACAAATCTCCCTTCCAGTGTACGTCCCAACAAATCGAGTTCTGTAATCGATTTCGGTTGGGGTAAAAGAAGCAGTTAGGGCAAAAGAACAAGTATCCCGCGATCCGCATGGACTAGAAACATAATATTCTATCATAAACGTACCGGCATAAATCTGTTCCGGGCCATTTACAGTATACGTGATATCTCCAAATCCACAATTATTAACTACTGTTGGTTCCGGAAAATCAATCTCGCTGGAAGGAACTGTATCGGAGGAAAGTACTATACTCATATCTGGGGGACAAGAAAGTACAAGCGCAGGCACCGGGTCTTTACCTACGGGCTCAGGACCGCAAGCAATCACACAAATGGCGATAAGAACGATAAGGACATTACCAATCACCTTCATAGTGAACAAGTACTTAATAATTCTAAAAATTCTCAACGATTGCAACTTTGATTTGATCTTACCTTTACATCGTAAGACAGTGTGCCACACTGTCTTTTTTATACTTTTTTACATTTCACTTTTCACTCT
This sequence comes from Candidatus Opimibacter iunctus, assembly GCA_016716665.1. Classification (GTDB taxonomy): domain Bacteria; phylum Bacteroidota; class Bacteroidia; order Chitinophagales; family Saprospiraceae; genus Opimibacter; species Opimibacter iunctus. Next base: position 136,732 of record JADJVH010000003.1, read on the forward strand.
TCACTCTTCGTTTTTCACTTCTATAGTCCTTCCCACTCCCCTTTCTTACCGGTCGAATACTCCTTTCGTGTCCTGATCTTTTCCTTCTGGCGATCAATGATGAGCTTGGCTATCCCACGGGCCGGCGGCATTTCGGCTGATCTAAGGGCGCGCTGGATTTTATATTCTTCTACATCCAATCGATAGAGGGAGCTCAATAATAAATCAAGGTCATCACGCATCAGCTCTTCGACACGTGTCGTAAATAAATCAAGCAAGGCTGGTTCGTCCAGGATGGATTCGCTTTCAGGAAGGAGCTTCTCAAACAGACTGGGTGATTTTTCTTCTTCCATCGGGAGGGTCGGTGATTAAACCGTTTTTTGTTGCGTGAGTGGATGGCTGATCATCTCCAGGACTTCTTCGAGATATACTCTTTCGTTGGATAGTCTTGGGACCTTAGCCTGGCTGCCTGACTTTCCTTTCTTCTGCAGCCATTTCCTGAAAGTGCCTTTTGGAAGGACTGTTAACTTGAGCGGATCCAATGCCATGCTTTGGAATCGCTTGGCTTCGTAGTCACTGTTGAGGTGCTGGAGGTTCTTGTCGAGGAGATCGGCAAAGTCTGAGATACTGTCAGGTACCTGGTCAAACTCCACCAGCCAGTGGTGGCCGCCCCTGCCATGAAGCGTCATATGAACCGGTGCGACAGTATAATCACTGACTGTAGCCCGGAGGGCTTTCGAGGTTAGTTCTATTGCCTTGTCTGTATTGTCGACCATCACTTCCTCGCCGAAAGTATTGATGTATTGCTTGGTACGTCCGGTGATGCAGAGCCTGTAAGGATTGGTGGAGGTAAACATGACTGTATCCCCGATCTTGTAGCGCCATAGTCCGCCATTGGTAGTGATGACCATGGCATATGGCTTACCTATTTCTACCTCGCGCAATGAAATAGCCTCTGGATTAGGGTGATGCCACTGACCTTCGGGAATAAATTCATAGTAGATGCCCGTATCCGGAAAGAGCAATAGTCCTTCCTGCCGGTCTGTAGTATCCTGTGAGGCGAAATACCCTTCTGATGCATTATAAATCTCCTGATAGGCAAAGGTATCGGAGGGAAACATGGCTTTGAATTGCTCCTGGTAAGGGCCGAATCCTACACCTCCGTGCATATATACAGAGGCGTGCGGCCAGACTTCATGCATATTTGATTTTCCGGTCAGCTCGAGCATCCGGCGGAAGAGGACCAGGGTCCAGGTGGGGACGCCAGCAAAGACGCCGACGTTTTCCTTGCTGCACACATCCGCCATGATTTCGATCTTCTTGTCCCACTCAGGGAGTAGGGAGGTATTGAAATCAGGGGTAAAGAATGGGCGGCCGATCCAGGGCAGGTGATGGAGCATGATTGCGGAGACATCACCATAGCGGATATCCGGGTGTGGTGTCTTCGTGATGCTGCCGGTCATGACGAGGTTTTGTCGGCAAAGACCCTGACCTCAGGATTGCGATGGTACAGTAATGCAAGTGTATACCATCCTGACCGGGTATGGGTGTGATTGAGATGTTCGGTGGTGACGGGGATAAACTTGCTCTTGTCGGCGGTGGTGCCAGAAGATTTTGCAAACCAGGTGACGAGCCCAGGCCAGAGCACATTGGTTTCGCCTTGCATCATGCGCTGGATATGCTCCCTGATGGCGTCATAGTTGCGTATCGGGACCTGGCTGGCATAATCCTTGTAATTTCTGATTGTATTGTACCCGAACTCCCTTCCGATCTCTGTTCGCTTTGCCTTGTGGATGAGGGACTTGAGCATGGCATCCTGCTGTTCATGTATCCTTCGCTCCCTGTACTGCAACCTGGCATACAGGTAGGAGAGGTAGTATGAAATGGAGGAATTGATCAGGCTTCTTGGTCTCATCTTTTCATTCGGTTGGAAGCTATCAGCGGAGCCAACCGGCTGATAGTTCCACTAAATTATTAAAAAACCTGAAAGAAAGGCAGTTGGAGGGGTCAGGAAGGTAGTTTAGACGGATTACAGGGCCTTGGTCATGATCTCCCATAGGACTTCGAAGGGTATGATCTCTACTTCGATGTTTTCTCCGGATCCAGCCAGGGTGACGTGCCCGAGTTGTTTGCGAAGGTCAGCGGTATAGCGGGCAGTCCGGATGGGGTTAAAGTCGGCCTTGGTCATCTGGATCACCATCTTGATCATACAGTTGCTCCGGAAGGAGTCATCCTTGCGCAGATAGCGGTAGGCGTATTGATTGAGGGAGTCGACCCGGTCGATGATCGCATTATAGTCCTTTCGTTGGAGGAGGAAGGCGATGTGCATGAGGAGGATACTGACATTGATCCCCCGCTTGTCCTTGCTGAATACCGGGGTGGTGTTTAGGAATTTTCCGAGTTTGAATTCGGGAAGCTTTTTACTATTAAAACTTGCCTTAAAATCCAATTCAGAATCAGCTAATAAATGTATATACCCAAGATGAAGATTTGCCAATTCCTTCATTTGCAGATTTAGCTTCTTAAAATTAGGATGCTTAACGCAAAAAGAGATCAAATCGACAGCTTCACTATATTTAGCACTGTACAAAAATGCCTTAAGGGTGTAATGTAAAAAAGAATACCAATTTGTAACCCCAAAATCCGCGTTTGATATCTCTGACAAACCTAAAGGAATGCTCTCTGAATAATTGCCCAATTGGATCAATGTCCATAATCTGACCTGCTTAACTACTATTAAACTTGATGCGGAAAAAAATTCATTTGAGCTAAACTCCAATTCAGCCTTATCACAAAGGTCCAGCAATTCACTAAAATTTCGTTCAAACTCGCATTTTTTTACTAAGACTTGAAATCGATAATAATTAAAATTCTTACTTCTCGCATTGATCTCTGTTAATTCCTTTGCATAGCGAACTGCAAGCTCTCTATCTTTTACTGATATCTGAGCTAATGATTGAAGTTCAATTTTCTTTAAATCAATAAAATAATTAATAGCCTTTGTTTCATTCTCAAGTAAGTCAGAATAGTACTTCTCTAATTCAATGCACCTATTCAATTTATACTTATTATAACTAGATGTACCATAATGCAACTTTAACAATCGCAACTGATCCAGAGTATCATATGTTACCTGGTCTAAAAGTGAGTTTGTCAAAGCACTTTCAAGAACATCAATCGCCAACGACCTTGATCCTTTATATAAAATTATTCGCGCAGCAATATTCTTCCTTAAACTAGCGAGAACTTTATTAAATCTTATATTCTCATTATCACTCGAAACATTTTGAATTGAAATTGTTTTAACAAGAATATCAAGCATTCTTGCTTTTAAGGCTGAAAACTGTTTTGTGTCAATTCGTCCTAGAGTTTCGAGCATTGCCTCTGAATTATTCATGCTTTCCTCTGATAATAATAACTTATACAATTTCCAGATTGCCAAATTCTCACTCCCTTGGATTAATGCCTCAACAACATTCCGCTGTTGGGAGCAAAAACGAGCTAGTTCATATAGCTTTTTCATTAATATAATGAGTATATAATGCTGTTTTACAGGTATTTACAAATATATTATCCAGACTAATCACTCAATTTAGCTCTGGAAATTACATTTTTTTTGGCTTGTATGTCACAAGCTATGAGTCTAGTTTTGAATCATAAAGCCAGCCACCAAAAACAGAGTCCTTGAAAATTTAGAGCCGGGGTTGTTGGTCTTCGCTTTTCTCAAACATCTCTAACCCTGGACAAACATGTCTTTGGCTGATAGAAAGCTTAAATAGTTTAAGATTGAATAATACCTCATTATCTAAAATATAACATGTTAAAACCATCAACTATGAAAATTAAACTAATTGCAGCTGTCCTCTTTCCATATACATTATGGATCATTTGTCAGATTATGCCCAAGAGTAAAGAAATTACTCGTCCAAAGGATATTGCTTTAAACCATATGCATAATGATGAACTCATGAAAAAAAACAATGATTGCCTTTTGGATTCAATTTTCCTATCAACACATAAATAACCTAGAATAACTTTCACCAACTTCCTTATCGCTTCCAGTTGAAATTGAATCGCGCGATTCTCATTTTAAGTAGTACATTAAGAAATTCTGTGTGTCACCATTAAAATTCATTGCTAAAATCCTCTTTAAGTATGAGCTTTTGAACACGTAATTAAAACGACTCATTTACAGGCTCCTGCTCATGATATCCCAGAGCACTTCAAAAGGAATTATCTCAATCTCAATATTCTCTCCTGAACCAGCCAGAGAAACCCTCTGCAATTCCAATTTTAATTCAGAAGTGTATCTTTCAGTCCTAATAGGGTTAAAGTCAGCTTTAGCCATTTGGATAACCATTTTGATCATGCAATTACTTCTAAATGAATCATCCTTTCTTAGATACCTATAGGCGTATTGATTTAATGAATCAATTCTATCAATAATCGAATTGTAATCCCTTCTTTGGAGCAAGAAAGCAATATGCATTAATAAAATGCTCACATTAATGCCTCTTTTATCTTTACTAAAAGTAGGAGTGGTATTAAGAAATTTCCCTAATTTAAAGTCAGGAACCTTAGGCTTAATATCTTTCGATCCTAATAGTATCCCTGAATCTATAAGTAAGTGAATATAGCCCAAAGTAGTTGTAAATATCTCTTTGAAATAATCTCCTAGTTTAACATATTTTGGGTTCTCTACCATATCTGTTATGGTATCAATTGCTCCAAAATAATCACCAAAATACAATTTCGCTTTTAACGTATAATGCGCAATTCGATACCATTGGACAGATCCTGAAGGGATTCGATTCATTAATTTTGTTCCAACTTTAATCGCTTCCTCTGTCTTTTCAACCTGAATTAAAGCCCAGAGCTTCCTTAAACTTATTGCCGATATAGCATTCCCGGTTTTGAAATCAGGGGTATTAAATTCTTTAAGGGCATTATCTGATATTTCTAAGAGTTTCTGATAGTCCTTAATGTATTCAAAATAAGATGCTTCTATTCTATACTTATTATAATTAAAAAAGTAGGACCTGATCCCTTTTGCGCTTTGAAGTTCTGTATAGTAATTAAATGCCTTTCTCTTCATTTCATCACTAGGATTGGCTAATGATTGAAATTGATCCCTTTGAAGATCTAGATAATAGTTCTCGGATTTAATTTCCCACTTATAAATTTCGAGATATTGAGATTGTATTGATTGATATTTACTCAATTTATACTTATTATACATAGCTCCATTATAATGAGCGATCAGCATCCTAGATTGTTCCAAGACATTCTCAGTGACATGGAATTTTATTGATCTAACTATGGATTTTTCAATTATCTCTGTAGACAGTTGAACAGCCTTTCTCTGTAGTAAAATTCTTGAAATTAAAGTCTGTTTGAAATTGTATAGAAACTCATTAGATCTTATATCTTCTGAATTCGCATTTTGGCTTTGAAGTATTGTAGCCTGGTACAAAATATCTCTGAGCCTACCCTTTAACCTCGCAAATGCTGCCTGATTTCTTTTCCCATAGATTTCAGACATGCATTCACTATCGGTAAATGGCTTCTCCGAAAATGCAATATTGAAAAGTTTTCGCAAAGGACTTTTCTCGTCATCTGGAATCATCAATTCTACTAATTGCTTTTGCCTACTGCACAACTTAGCAAGTTCATACAGAGATTCCATAGTACATTTAGTTTAATCAGGTTAACTTTTACATAATAATTCTGATAGATCTCAAGCTTTGCTCTATTCCATAAATCAAATTAAAGAAAACCCAGACCCAAAGCATTAGAATATGTGTTGACTTTCTTCTACAAAGTAATAACTAGTATAGCTGAAGAACATTAAGTAAAAATGATGCCAGAGAGTTTGGTCTTATTAGGTACTTAAAAAATTGAAAATCCAGAGCATTTCATAAAATGAAATAGAAATAAATTATAATTGACTATTATACAGCGACTTATGATTATTAACCCTAATTTTATTCTAGAAACTCTACGATGCCTATTGATTATAATCCTTTAATAGTTGAATTATTATAGTAAATTTTAAGATAAATTTTCGTTTCATACAATAACATAAGTATCTAATATACAGCTGTTTACATATACATTATTTAGATTTGTTTTGTTTTTTCGTTGTAAAAAATCAGATGTTTTTTATTTGACTGCCGTGAAATATTGCCCAATCTTTACAATGTCAAAGCAAATAATGAGTTTTTTGCCACTCTTCTAGCATTAAGATGCTGGTATTTAGTGCATTATATCATTATTTAATCTTATTTTATATAAAATACCATGTAAAGACATGTGTGTTTTTGTTGCTTCATATCGGTTTTTGTTGGGCTAAATTTGTTGTACTAAACAAATAAAACATGGAAGCCTTACTAAATACTGTCCTCTGCTTAATTGGTATCATTGGTGGAGATGATTATGACAACTAGATTAAATCACTCATTATCAATTGATTGTGAGTGTTTATATAAGAATCATTAGTTCTTTTTTGGGTGTTATGCAATGACCACCTGCTTCTTCTTATGCGGATCCCTTCTTGTGTAAGTGGTAGGTGGTTTTTTTTTGACTTTACGAGACACTATATATATAGTTCCTGCCTCAAAAAGGCGCCCGTATGGCTAGTTGGGTGGCTAGCGACGGTTTCAGGAGAGCCCGAACACACTATGGAACCACCCTCTTTACCCCCATTCAATCCTACATCAATAATGTAATCCGCTACCTTGATCACATCCATGTGATGCTCGATCACGATAGCGGTATTGCCACGATCCACCAGGCTCTGGATCACATGCAGCAGATACCTAATGTCCTCAAAATGAAGGCCTGTCGTAGGCTCATCCAGGATATATAAGGTCTGCCCCGTATCCCGCTTTGCCAGTTCTTCCGCCAACTTTACACGCTGCGCTTCCCCTCCGGAAAGGGTCGTCGCCTGCTGGCCAAGGGTGATATACCCGAGTCCTACTTCCTCCAGGGTCTTTAGCTTACGGTAGCTGGAAGCTATATTTTCAAAAAACTCAGCCCCCTGCTCCACCGTCATCTCCAAAACATCATTGATGGACCTGGCCTTGTAATGGATCTCCAGGGTCTCCCGGTTGTACCGTTTACCCATACAGGTCTCACACTCCACCATCACATCCGGCAGGAAATTCATCTCAATCACCCGCATCCCCGAGCCCTGGCAGGTCTCGCACCGGCCTCCCTTAACATTAAAGGAAAACCGCCCCGGCTTATATCCCCGGATCTTAGCCTCCGGCACATTGGAAAAAAGGCTCCGTATATCCGTAAATACACCGGTATAGGTAGCCGGATTAGACCTCGGTGTCCGCCCGATAGGCGATTGATCCACCTCGATCACCTTATCTATATGCTCTATCCCCTTTATTTTTTGATAAGGCAGGGGACGCTCCAGGCTGTTGTACAGCTCTTTACGCATGATCGGGTACAAGGTCTCATTGATCAGCGATGATTTTCCACTGCCGGAGACACCTGTCACACATATAAACGACCCCAAAGGAATCTCCAGAGTCACATTTTTCAGATTATGCCCGGTAGCTCCGGTCAGCACGATTTTCTTGCCATTGCCCTTACGCCTCACCTCGGGTACTTCGATCATCCGCTTTCCACTGAGGTATTTGGCTGTCAGGCTATGGGTCTTCATCACTTCCGCCGGCGTACCAGAGGCCACCAACTCACCACCATGTATACCCGCTCCGGGACCAAGGTCAATCAGATAGTCGGCAGCCAACATGATATCCTTGTCATGCTCGACGACCAGGACCGAATTACCTATCGCGGCCAATTCCTTCAAAGACTTGATCAGCAACTGGTTGTCCCGCTGATGTAACCCGATCGAAGGCTCATCCAGGATATACGTAATACCGGTGAGCTGCGATCCGATCTGCGTCGCCAACCTCGTCCGCTGAGTCTCCCCACCGGACATAGTCCTAGACGGGCGATTCAACTGCAGATAATGCAACCCCACAGTCACCAGGAAGCCCAGGCGATCCCGTATTTCCTTGATGACATCACGGCCGATCATTTTCTGCCTATCGGTCAGCCTATCCTCAAGTCCTTCAAACCACTGCAACAGGTCACCGAGATCTATATTGGCCAACTCCCCGATATGGAGGCCATCTATCTTAAAGTACCTGGATTCTTTCTTGATGCGGTACCCTTCGCAATCCGGACAGGGTGAAATCGTCATAAAGCCTTCAGCCCACTGCCTGATCTTCTCACTAGTAGTAGTCTCATACCAGCGCTTGAGCATATTGACAATACCTTCTGCGCCCAGGTCAAAGACCAGGTCATGCGGCAGGTAATCAGGTGCAGAGGTTGTACCCGGACTACCCCCATTGAGTATGATCTCCATCGCATCAGCCGGGATATCCCCGACAGGCGTGGCAAACGTAAACTTGAATTTTTTTGAAATCTGGCGGAGCTGTTTGAAGGTATGATTGTCCCTCACCTCGCCAAATGGTGCAATCCCCTGATCATTGATAGACCTGGAGGGATCAGGGATCACCTTGTCCATATCCACCATCGTCACTTCACCGAGCCCATTGCAGGTCGGACATGCTCCGTATGGCGAATTGAAAGAGAATGAATTTGGTGATGGCTCTTCATACGAAATGCCTGAAACAGGACACATCAGATGTCTCGAGTACATCTTGGGCGTATCCTCTCCTACTTTCATCACCATAAGCAATCCTTCACCCATCCGCAATGCAGAGGAGAGGCTGCTGATGATCCGCGCCGTCTTGTCAGGTTGCACCGAAAGCCGGTCTACGACCAACTCGATATCATGGGTCTTGTAGCGATCAACCTGCATCTTGGGGCTGAGTTCGAGGATTTCCCCGTCTACTCTCACCTTGGTATATCCTTGTTTGCGGAGTTGATCAAAGAGCTCCCGGTAATGCCCCTTCCTGCCACGAACTACCGGGGCGAGGATCAGGATTTTTTCATTAGCGTAATAGGTCAATACACTTTCATGGATCTGTTCCTCAGTGTATTGGATCATCTTCTCTCCGGTCACATAAGAGTAGGCTTCTCCGGCACGGGCATAGAGCAGGCGCAGGAAGTCATATATCTCAGTGATCGTCCCTACGGTGGACCTTGGATTCCAGCCTGAGGTCTTTTGTTCGATACTAATGACCGGGCTGAGGCCATCGATTTTCTCCACATCGGGCCTTTCTATCCCGCCGAGGAATTGGCGGGCGTAGGCAGAAAACGTCTCGAGGTAACGGCGCTGACCTTCGGCATAGATGGTGTCAAAGGCAAGGGATGACTTACCACTGCCGCTGATACCGGTGATGACGACCAGTTTTTCGCGGGGAATTTTAAGGTCGATACCCTTGAGATTGTGCTCCCGGGCACCGACGATTTCGATCCAGGCGTCCTTGTCGTCGATTTGGGCTGTGGTTACGGGTTTCTTTTTAGGACTTGCCATTGGTGTTTTAAAAGGGGAACAAAGGTACGTCAAAAGTGATGCTTCGACCTGCTTTCTCTCATCCTTGTGCTACAGCTCAGCAACCGAGTGAAAAATGAAGAGTGAAAAATTAGGCGGAGGCTAAGGGAGGCAAATGCCTGCCGTCGGAAACGGCTTACATGACTCTACCCTGGTTATGATTCTTTTGATCTGTCGTACGCGGTCTTAGGTGCAACCTAAGCCCAACCTTGCTTTTTCTGGAGGCCTGCGGCCTCCATTGGTTATAGGAGACAGTATCCAAAAAATCATTTCGAATAGGCACGAACCTGTCGCGCTAAATTGTCTGAACTGCACAAAAGACCTGTTTCGTGCACTTACAAGGCTCGATAGGTAATAACAATTGGAAGAAACAGGCATTGAAAAAGGAATAAGCGAGCAAGCAAACCGGAGGCCAAATAAAAAGCTGGTAAAATCAAGTGAGTTTTTAGCGCGACTAGCGTTTTTGTTACTTTTTGAGCAATGCAAAAAGTAAACATATTCCATACGAACAATCGTTCGTATTACTTATTTTTGCAGCCTATGAGCCGTTACCATCCGCTTCGAATCGCCCGTATCCAGCCCGAAACACCCGAATGTGTCTCTATTTGGCTGGAGGTCCCTGATGACCTGAAAGATCAATTTGCCTTCAAACCCGGTCAGCATCTCAACTGCAGGGCGATCATTGATGGTGAGGAGATCAGGAGGTCCTATTCCATCTGCTCAGTGCCCGGAGACCCACACCTGGTCGTAGCGGCTAAGCTGGTCTATGGGGGCAAGATGTCCACCTATGTCAATAAGCACCTCAAGGCAGGCGACACTTTCGAAGTGACCCCTCCTGAAGGAAAATTTACCCTGCCGGACAATCTACCGGAAGATGCCATGCTCCTGTTTTTCGCAGCAGGCAGCGGGATCACCCCCGTCATGTCGCTGATCAGCCATTTCCTGACCCACTGGCCCAAAGGACAAGCCGTGCTTTTCTACTCCAACAAGACGAGCGATTCGATCATCTTCAGGGACGAACTGGAGGCGCTGAAAAACCAGCACATGATGCGGTTTACGATCTATCATGTCCTGACCCGTGAAGTGACAGGTACAGAATTACTCTCCGGCCGCATCAACCACGAGAAATGTACTGTTTTTGCAAAACACTTTTTTGACCCGACTGAGGTCCATACTGCCTATATCTGCGGCCCCGAACATCTGATCCATGAAGTCAGGGGATCACTCAAAGAACTTGGCCTCGACGACCATCAAATACGGTTCGAACTCTTTGGTACCGCAGGCGTGCCTGCAACACCGCAAACAGAAATCAAGAAAGAGTTACACAGTGAAGACAAATCTTCACGAGTCACTATACGCCTGGACGGACATGAAACAGACCTGCAGGTTCACTTTGCCGGAGAAGCTATCCTGGATGCAGCAATGCGTACAGGACTGGACATGCCCTACTCATGCAAAGGCGGGGTATGCAGCACCTGCAAGGCACAGGTTGTCGAAGGAAAAGTATTTATGGATGTACACTATGGCCTCGAACCAGATGAAATTGATGCAGGGATTATATTGACCTGCCAGTCTCATCCGAGATCGGAGAGGCTCATTCTGGATTACGACATATTGTAAGAGGGTAAGACAGTGAGAAAGTAAGAAGCATGAGTGTGAGGTTTGGGGATTTGAAATTATTTAGCATATCAGGTCCCCTTCAGGGGATTTAGGGGTAATTATGAATACAACGAGAAAAGAAGAAATCCACATCGCAGCAGCAAAACTTTTCGGAGAGAAAGGCTTTGCGGCTTCTTCCGTGCGGGATATCGCACATGCGGTTGGATTGGGTGCCGCCAGCTTGTATAACCACATGGGGTCAAAGGATGAGTTACTGACCTCGATATGTTTTCGATGCGCCAATGCGTTTCTGGAAGGGATGGAACAGATTGAAGAAGCACAGATTGACTCCGTATCCAAAATAAAGGAATTGATCCGCCTGCAGATCCATATTGCCCTGCACGATGAGAGTTCGCTTACGGTATTCAATGACGAATGGCGTCACTTGCAGGAACCCTACCTGTCTTCATTCCTGGAGTTGCGAAGGACCTACGAAACCGCTTATCTTAGGGTCATCAAAGAAGGGATAGATGAGGGTAAACTGAAGAACACTGATGCATACCTGATCTACCAGATGATTCTGTCTTCGTTGAGATGGTTGCACATGCCTGGTGTCCGAAAAAGAAAACTATCCGAACAGGAACTGACTGAACAAATCACCTCCATATTGATTAATGGTATAGTAATATGAATGTAGTAGATATAGAATCCGGTTTTCAAGAGAAAATCGACAAAGACATCCGCATCGAGCCACGGGATTGGATGCCGGATCATTACAGGCAGACACTTATCCGCCAGATCGGCCAGCATGCCCATAGTGAAATCGTAGGTATGCTCCCTGAAGGCAATTGGATCACCAGGGCTCCTTCTCTCAAGAGAAAGGTAGCGTTGCTGGCTAAAATCCAGGATGAAGCAGGCCATGGCCTTTACCTCTACAGTGCAGCCGAAACCCTGGGTGCGGAGCGCGACCAAATGGTAGAGGAACTTCACTCCGGCAAGGCGAAGTATAGCAGCATATTTAATTACCCTGCTCTCACCTGGGCGGATATGGGCGCGATAGGATGGCTGGTAGACGGTGCGGCGATTCAAAACCAGATCCCCCTATGCCGTTGCTCATATGGCCCATATGGCCGCGCCATGGTGAGGATATGCAAGGAAGAGAGCTTCCACCAACGCCAGGGCTATGAGATCATGCTCGTCCTGTGCCAGGGTACACCGGTGCAAAAAGCAATGGCCCAGGATGCACTCAACCGTTTCTGGTGGCCGAGCCTTATGATGTTTGGCCCTCCTGATGCTGTGTCCACACACACTGAGCAATCGAAAAGATGGGGCATCAAGCGCTTTACCAATGATGAACTGAGGCAACGCTTTGTGGATATGATTGTTCCGCAAGCCGCTCACCTCGGTATCACAATCCCTGATCCGGATATCAAGTGGAATGAAGAGACACAACATTATGATTATGGCCAGATCAACTGGGATGAATTCTGGCAGGTGGTCAATGGTAACGGCCCATGTAATAAAGAACGAATGGAAGCAAGAGTCAATGCCTGGAAAGAAGGAGCGTGGGTGAGAGAGGCAGCAATGGCCTATGCGGAGAAGCATCAACATCAATCAATCTCAAAATCACAAGCAGTATGAAATCCTGGCCTTTATACGAAGTATTTATAAGATCAAAAGCGGGCTTGCACCACAAGCATGCCGGATCCCTTCACGCAGCAGATGCGCAGATGGCCATCGAAAATGCGAGGGATGTGTATTGCAGACGCAACGAAGGGGCAAGCATCTGGGTGGTACTGTCAGCAGATATCACCGCATCCAATCCGAATGAGAGTGCAGAGTTGTTTGACCCGGCTGAAGATAAAATCTATCGTCATCCGACATTCTATCACGTACCGGAAGGGGTCAAGCATCTCTAAGACACAGGCATGATTTTAAAAAGAATTCACACCCTATTCATCACAGCTTCCCTCCTCATGGCAGGGTTAGCTTGCCAACAGGCCCAATCAGCTGAGCAAATACCTGTAGCTGTCCCGGTCGCGCAACAAACGATACCGGATACAGTCATGGAACAGCCTCCGGCAGATACATTAGCGATACCACTGGACCTGGACTATATCATGGGGCGATTTGATCCATCAAAGCATCCTGATTTTGTCCTCATCGATCCGCAGTATGCAGACAAGACAGGCATGTATCTCCGAAAGGATACCTATAAAGCCTTCCTGGAAATGTATGAGCATGCTAAGAAAGATGGGATTCAGCTCAAGATCAAATCGGCCACCCGAAATTTCTATGCCCAGAAATCAATCTGGGAAGCGAAATGGTCTGGCACGCGCACGATCGAAAGCGGTGAAAACCTGGCGGAGACCACTCCTGATCCAAAGGAAAGGGCAATGAAGATATTGCGATACAGTTCGATGCCCGGATCAAGCCGACATCACTGGGGCACTGATGTAGATCTCAACAATCTTGAGAATGGCTGGTTTGCCGAAGGGGAAGGCCTCAATATGTACAACTGGCTCAAAGCCCATGCCGGCGAACATGGCTTTTGCCAGCCTTATACAGCAGGAAGACCCTATGGTTATTTTGAAGAAAGATGGCACTGGTCTTATACCCCTGTATCCGCCAAACTGACTGCCTACGCCAGGACCCATTTGAAAAACGAAATGATCGATGGCTTCCTCGGCAGCGAATCAGCACCGATGATTGATATCGTCAAGCACTATGTGCTCGGCATTAATGAAGCCTGCAATTCAACAGATTAGTCTCCTGGATACAGTGTTTAGAAAGTTTAGTTTTTGCACCTATTCGCTTCAAAAGTTTAGATAGTTTAGGTTTAATCGAACATAATGACTCACACCCATTCCACACACCTCTTACTTTCTCACTGTCTCACTGTCTTACACAATGGCCTTTACTGAATCCACCATGTTACCCCTCGGCAGCGAAGCACCACCCTTTGCCTTGCCCGACACTGTATCCGGAAAAATCATCCGGCTGGCAGATATAGCATCAGATAAAGCAACTGTGGTCATGTTTATCTGCAATCACTGTCCCTATGTCATCCATGTCAATGATGAAATCATCCGTGTGGCCAATGAATATATTGCCAGGGGTGTTGCCTTTGTGGCGATCAGTTCTAATGATGTGGTCAACTATCCCCAGGATGGTCCTGACAAGATGAAGGAGCATGCGGAGAAATTAAAATATCCTTTCCCCTATCTCTATGATGAAAGCCAGAATGTTGCGAGGGCTTTTGATGCGGCATGTACGCCAGACTTCTATGTCTTTGACAAGGATCTCAAGTTGGCTTATCGCGGCCGGCTGGATGATTCACGCCCTTCCAATGGGGTAGCGCTCAGTGGAAAAGATTTGCGTGCAGCGCTCGATGCATTATTAGCCGGGCAGCCCGTAGCAGAGAAGCAATAACCAAGTGGAGGGTGTAATATTAAATGGAAAAAATAAAAGGCAGAAGGGCAGAAAAGGCGAAAGTGGCCAAAGAGGCCAAAGAGGCCAAAGAGGCGGAAGGCTTAAAAAAAAAACAAATGATGTTGGTAGACTCTGGCTACCGACAGATGGATCAGAATCATTCTGTTTCTAATGCTCTGGTATAGTTGCAGCCTCCTGGCTGCCGGTAGGGATCTACTTCAATAATGCCTCTGACTAAAGCCTTCAGACCATGTCATTCCTGGCCATGCATATACATCATCCCGCTTTTTAAATCCGCAGCCACCTCAAGCCTGATCTTCAGCTGATCATCGTCAGAAGTCTTTGAGGTCCAGGAGTACACATAAAGACTGTCTTCCTTTGTATACAGCGGCTTTCCAAATTGTTTGGACGCCTGCTTACCAGCTTGCTCTATAGCTTCTGCCGATGAGAGCGTGAAGATCATCTTGCGGCAAACACCACCGGGTGTCTCGCAAACCATAGCGCAATGCCTGATCTTTCCAATCCGGGCATCCCGGTGCAAGATAAAGCCGGCTGGAGGGCCTTCAGTAACACCAGGCACAGAACACTGTCCTGATTGACAATGCGCTCCTATACAAGTTGGTATCTGCTTGTACCTTACAGATCCGGGAATAACAAGGGTATCTACAACGCCCTGGCTATAGCCTATGCTAAAAGACAAAAGGAAAAATGAAATCAATATTGTTTTCATAGGTACCATGATTAAGCTTAGATAGATCTGTCTCTTACTTGTCTTTGTGATCTGTATACTTAGCTGATAACATTTTTAATGCAGCCATTTCTCTGAACTTTGTTCTCGCTTCCTCAGCCGGCGAACCGAAATATGATTTTCCACCTTCGAGATCAGAGGTGACCCCACTCTGGGCAAGGATTGTGGTCTTGTCACCAATATGAAGGTTTTGGGTGAGGCCAGCCTGCCCATAAATGACGCACCAGTCCCCTATTATTGTTTTGCCTGCGATACCTGCTTGTGCAGCAATGAGGCAGTTTTTTCCAATCACTACACCATGCCCTATCATCACCTGGCAATCGATCTTCGTGCCTGCTCCGATGATCGTATCGCCACTGACCCCCTTGAGCGATCGTGGTGCCGCTGCCGATCCACACATCATCCTCAATGATGACCCTGCCACATCCTGTCCATGCCTGATATCCTTCGGGCCACTTCTTAAAATAAAATGCCTGCGTCCCGATGATTGCTCCTGAATGAATCACTACCCTGTCGCCGATTGTAGTATATGGCCGGATGATAGCGCCGGATTGAATATGGCAATCCTTGCCTATGCGTACATGGGGCCCGATGATCGCGCCATCTTCAATCACAGCGGTAGGATCGATTTCCTGTTCGTTTTCTGATACAAAATGAATCGGAGTAAAAGTTCTGAATCGCTTTACAATCTCTTCATATGCCAGGAATGGTTTTTCCACTACAAGTAATGCTTTTCCAGCAGGACAATCCATATCCGCCGGTACGATAATAGCACTAGCAGCAGAATGGAGTGAGGCCTGGTAATACTTAGGATGATCCACAAAGGTGATATCACCCTCCCGGACTTTATGGATCTCATTGATGCCTTTGATTTGTAGCGCCTTATTGCCCGTAAGCCTGGCTCCGACCCATCCTGCTATTTCTTTGACTGCTACTGATTGTGGAAAATCCATGTCCCTGATATTTGCGTCAAAAGTAATCATTGTCCGGCTGGGATCGCCTTTCAGGGATAGTATAGGCAGCCGCCAATTTTCGCTAATTTGCACTGCTATCAGCTATCAGCTATCAGCTATCAGCCATCAGCCATCAGCTACCAGCTACCAGCTACCAGTAGTGTGGGCAGGAGTGAGGGTGTGTTTTAGCTATCAGCCATCAGCTATCAGCCATCAGCTATTAAAGTTTAACAATTACCTTTTAACATTTACCAATTGGCAATAACTTCTAACCTCTAACCTCCTAAGCACATCAACCTATAAACCTATAAACTCACCAATGACAACAAACCTCTCCCGCAGATCCTGGCTCCAACGCAGTGCAATGGCCGCAGCTATTTTACCGGTCAGCCGCTGGTATCAGCCTGACAGCTATATCTCAAGATCGGGTTCGCCTTTTCCGGCAAGTATAATCAGGCTCAACTCTAATGAAAATGCATATGGCCCAAGCCAGGCAGCCCGTGATGCAGTCATGGATAGCCTCAATGAGGCCAACAGATATCCGCGGCATTTCATGGCTTCCTTGCGCGAAGAGATTGCCAGACGTGAAAACCTGACACCTGAACACATCCTGCTCACGGCGGGATCAACCGAATTACTCGGGCTTGTAGGCCTGGTCTATGGATTGCAAGGAGGTGAAGTGGTCGCTTGTAATCCAACCTTTGATTTTATGCTGATCTATACCGAACGCCTGGGATGCCGGTGGTCACGCACACCTTTGACTTCAACCTATCAATACGACCTTCAGGGTCTTGCCAAGGCGACAGGCCCGGATACCAAACTGATCTTTATCTGCAATCCCAACAATCCAACGGGTATAGAAATACCAAATGGCGAGTTGCGAGCCTTCTGTGAAACGCAGGCCAAAAAATATCCTGTGTATGTGGATGAAGCCTATATCGAACTCAGTCCAAATGGCCGAGAAAGCAGTATGGCATCCCTCGTAGACAGCAATCCAAATCTCATCGTCGGCCGCACCTTTTCAAAAGTGCACGGACTGGCTGGGTTGCGCATAGGCTATGCTATTGCCAATCCGGTCACTATTGACCTCCTTGCCAATTTTCATATCGGCAGAGGAATGACAATCTCTTCGGCTTCTGCAAATGCAGCGATAGCCTGTCTCAAGGACGCTGAATTTGAAGCCTATAGTCGTAGAAAAATAATTGAAGGCCGGGAGATGGTCTGCAAAGCTTTTGACAATTTGGGTATTGAATATATGCCTTCCGCAGCTAACTTCGTTTTTTTCGGAATGATAAATTCTATATGGATCCAGTCAAAGCCATGGAAAAGGAAGATATTCTCATCCGCAGTTATGATTACTTTCCTGGATGGACAAGAGTGAGTATCGGAACGACTGAGGAGATGGAAGCATTTATTGCCGCAACGATTAGGTGCCTCAGAGTGAAAGATATAAAAGATTTAAAAGAGTAAGAGGTAAGAGAGTGAGTGTAGGGACGATCGAAGAGACGCAGTCCTTTATTACTGCTGCGCAGAAATACCTGACCTAATATTAAAACAAGACGAAAAGTTGGACAGGTTTTAATTTGTCCAAAGCATAAACGTTAATTAGTTCTGGATATACACCTTGTCAATAAAGAGGCTGGAATCCAGTCCCGTCTGAACCGTATATATGCCAGATGGTATGCCGTTCAATACAATTGCCCTATCTTCTATTTGGGGAACATATGAGCGTCCATCAGCGGAAATGAATTTAACCCATGCAGGCTTTTGGCCAGGATTGAAATATAATTCATGCTGTGCAGGATTTGGCCAATACCCAAAAGGTAAAAATTCAACCGGTTGAGTACCGGATAGAATATCATTTCTTGATACAAGTACTTTATTACGAGAGACAGGAACACTGACTATATCATCGATTCCATCGTTATTGAAATCAGCGAGGTAAAATTCTCCGATGGGTTCTTCATAACTCATGATCAATTCCGGCTGCAAGCTTCTTGAAGGTGCATTGGAAAGGAGCCAAAGATTACTGCCATCAGCCACGACTAGATCGGGCAAGGTATCATTATCAATATACCCAAAGGACATCAGGGAAGGCGATGTAAAGGCGGCATCAATAGTGGTCTTTTCAAATGACTCCTCTTGAAACACATACTTATAGATTTCGTTTTTTCCCGTATCGAGCACAAACAACAACTTTGATCCTGCAGCATCTGTGTACGTGAACGAAGACATCGGGTGCTGCAAATCTGTATCGATAACTTCAAGAGGTTCCTGGTAAAACAGTTGGTTAATAGCAGAATTCCAAATAACAGAACCTCTTAGCAACAGACCAGATAGGACATCGGGGACAAAATAAGTGATCGTATCAACCTGGACAAAAGAACTCATTTGACCGGGAGTAATGGTAGTATTGATTGAGTAACTACTGATAGCAAAGATGACATTAAAAGACCCGTTGATGATCTCTACAAAATGAAGATCGCCAGCAGTATCGGACGTCATCACCAAACGAGGATAATTGAAGGTTTTGAGATGAGCCTGAGTGATGCCTCCAATTGTATCCAGGAGTACCGGGCCATCCTTCTTTTCACTATTCCATGGGTCCTTGCTATAAAGCGTATACATGCCCTTGTCTCCTTCCAGCGTGTAGTACAGGTCATCACCTCCGTTGAGAGAAATGACACCTACTGACTCGGGTTGCTTTGTTAACGCCAGGTAATTTGCGCTGGTAAACGCTGTTCCGTTTCCAAGATTCGTCAGCCGGGTGATCTTTTGGGCTCCCTCAGCAATGACATAGATATCTGTCTTTCCGTTGGCATCTGCATCGCCCACAGCAATATTGATCAATGGTGTTGTGGCGAAGTCAAATTCCGTAATGGTCAATGGAATCTGGGAAGTCATCCGAAGACAAATCAATATAGCCCCAAGGGATAGTAATATTCTGGTCATCTAAGGTTCCTTTAAATATTGAGCCGCAAATATAAACAGATAGGCCTTATATTGATTTCAATCCTCAGGTTCAAATAAACTGCGAAACTTGATTTTTACTCCCCGCACTCCTTTGGTTTTTCGTTTATCGCTTTTCACTTAAGGGAT
Organism: Candidatus Opimibacter iunctus; assembly: GCA_016716665.1. Lineage (GTDB taxonomy): Bacteria > Bacteroidota > Bacteroidia > Chitinophagales > Saprospiraceae > Opimibacter > Opimibacter iunctus. The sequence goes on from JADJVH010000003.1 coordinate 156,023, forward strand.
TCAATTTTCCCTCTGACGGCACTGACCACTGCTTTCTTCACAAAAGAAAGAATGACTAAGGCAATACCTGCCAGCAGCACCTGTATGCCCAGTAGTGTAGTGACACCTATAGCGCCAATGCCGATATTTCCCATGGTCATGACGCCGGTAACAACAGACACGATTCCTGCAAGCAGTACGATCCAACCCATACCACTGGAGTCCTTAAGTGACCAGCCGGACAGTACGAGCCTGATACCTGTGACAAACATCCACGCTCCAAAGATCAGGGAGATAAATGCCATAGTGGCTAATACATTGCTTAGGATCAAGATGCCAAAAACAGCAGTGAGAATACTCCATAGCATCGGAAAGCCCTCGCGCTCTGAAGCTGGTGTTGCCAATGCCGATGCAAAGCCCAGTAAACCGGTCAGTAATACCGACATTCCAAACCAGATAGAAAGCCCCGCCAATGCAACACCGGGATTCTGAAAGATATAGATGCTGACCATGATGAGTAAAATCCCCTGTACCAGGAGTACCCATGGTTTTCTAAGTAATAGGTTAATCATATCGTTTTGTTTTAGTTGCAAGGTTAATGTGGTACTCATGATGTATCACACAATGTCCTGCCTGTGACGAATTCCTGTATACAGGTATTGGCCACTTTCGCGGGAGATAATAAATTTAATATTAAATCAGGTTTAACGAAACTTTTATTTTGATTGGTACTCGTTCAAGTTGTTTTTACCTGACTAAACACCGCTACAATAGCCTATCTGCTTAAGTATTCCATTTATGTTGTAGTAGAAAAACTACATCATCAGCACGCTCGTCTATAGACCAGCTTAAATGATATTCAAGTCTGGAGACCAAATAAGAACATGTGTATGATTTAACTCTAGCGTCAGGAGACGCAAACCATATTGCATTCAAGTTAGGAAACTTGAACGAGCGAATAAAATAATAATAGCCTTCGGCTACGTATTATAGTAAACACTTTTCATTTTTCATTCTTATTTTTTCACTTAATCAGTGTGCTTCCAGCCAATTCTCCCCAACACCCATGCCTACTTCGACAGGCACAGGAAGGTCAGGCAGTGCTGTCTTCATCTTGTCCTCGACCAGGGCACGGAGTTCGTCCTGCTCTGTCTTGTGGACATCGAATACCAATTCGTCATGCACCTGCAGGAGCATCTTTGACTTGAGTTGGCGATGGACCATCTCGTCATAGATATGGATCATCGCGAGCTTGATCATATCCGCTGCGGATCCTTGTATTGGTGAATTGATGGCATTACGCTCGGCTTGCGACCGGACGGTTTGATTCTTGGAATTGATATCCCGGAGATAGCGGCGGCGTTTCATGATCGTCTCGACGTAACCGTGCTTGCGGGCAAAGTCAATCGTTTCGGTCATGTAATTCTTAATGCCAGGGAATTTTTCAAAATAATTGTCGATGATTTCCTTGGACTCACTGCGTGAGATCCCCAGCGTCTGTGAAAGGCCAAAGGCAGATTGCCCATATGCTAAACCAAAGTTGACAGCCTTGGCCCTGCGGCGCATCTCCTTTGTGACATCATCCAGTGGTACACCAAATACTTTTGAGGCAGTGGATGCATGGATATCCTCTCCTTTACGGAAAGCGTCCATCATGCCTTCATCCTGGGTGATGGCCGCAATGATCCGTAATTCGATCTGCGAATAATCCGCGGACAAAATCAGGTAGTCACTATTTCGTGGAATAAACGCCTTACGGATTTCCTTGCCCCGATCAGTGCGGATCGGAATATTCTGCAGGTTTGGATTGTTTGATGCTAGACGGCCAGTAGCTGCAATCGTCTGGCCAAAGGTAGTGTGCACTCGGCCTGTCTTTGGATTGATCAGCGAAGGCAACGCATCGATGTACGTAGACTTGAGTTTGGTCAGCTCACGGTAATTGAGGATGTGATCGATGATCTCATACTTATCCTTCAACGGTGCAAGGATATCTTCGCTGGTGCCGTACTGTCCGGTCTTGGTCTTGGTGCCTTCATATGGGATCTTGAGGTGATCAAACAAGATGTCACCCATCTGCTTTGGCGAATCGATATTAAACTCTACACCGCTGATTTTATAAATCTTGTCGCGCATGTCATACAACTCGACTGCCAGGGTCTTCGAATATTCATTGAGGAAAGGAACATCCAACCCAATGCCTTCAAATTCCATTGCCGTCAATGCATGGATCAGTGGAAATTCCATTTTATAGATCAGGTCCTCCGCGTGGATAGCTTCTATCTGCTTGTCAGTAACTGCCTTGAGTTGCAATGTGACATCAGCATCTTCGGCCGCATACTCGGTGATTTTATCAAGACCGATGTCCTGCATCGATAGTTGGTTCTTTCCTTTCTTGCCGATCAACTCCTCAATGGATACCGGCGAATATCCGAGGTATGCTTCGGCCATGACATCCATCTTATGCCTGACATGCGTATCTGCGATAAAATGAGCCACCATGGTATCATAGATCGGATCAGCAACGATGACATCATAGAGCCGGAGCACCTTCATGTCAAACTTGATGTTGTGTCCGATCTTGAGTGCATCAGGATTGGTAAAGACTTTTTCAAATGACCTGACGACTTCCCTTGCCTTGTCAAACTCAGGAGGGCAAGGCACATAATAAGCCTCACCAGGCGTGATGGAAAAAGACATCCCGACGATTTCCATTTCGACTTCAAGGCCTGTTGTCTCCGTGTCAAAAGCAAACTCCTTAGCTGCCAGCAATTTCTTGATAAGGTCCTGACGTTCGGCTTCAGTGCTTACGGCATGATAGGTATGCGGGGTGTTGTGAATGTTTTTTCCTGCTGTAGCAACAAACCCTTCCTCCGTATCTTCTCCGGGTTGTTCAAAGAGATTGCCTTGTACAGCTCCTGTATTTGCTCTTGGTGCAGTCGATGCCTGCGGTGCATTGACTTCAAAATTTTCACCGAGTATGCGCTTGCCAAGTGTCTTGAATTCAAGTTCAGTAAAGATGGAAGACAGTTTCTCCGCATCAGGTGGATCGAGGATCAAACGGTCATGCTCGAAAGGAACAGGGGCGTCCAATAATATCGTAGCCAGTTTTTTAGAATCAAATGCGAGTTGCCTGCTGGCTTCGAGTTTTTCCTTGGTGCTTCCTTTGAATTGATCGATGTTGGCATAGATATTTTCGATCGTATCCCATTCGTGGATGAGCTTGGCAGCACCCTTTTCTCCGATGCCCTTCACGCCCGGAATATTATCTACTGCATCCCCCATGAGGCCGAGGATATCGATGACTTGCTCGGGGCGCTTGATCCCATAGTTTTCACATACTTCCTTTGGTCCCCATATCTCGGGGCCATTACCTTGCTTGGCAGGTTTGTACATAAAGATGTGTTCGGAGACCAGTTGGCCAAAATCCTTATCCGGAGTGACCATGTACACATCATATCCTTCCTGCTCTGCTCTCTTGGCGAGTGTACCGATGACATCATCTGCTTCATAGCCGGGAGCCTCAATGATCGGAATACCATAAGCCTCGATGATGCTGCGGATATAAGGTTCAGCAAGCTTGATATCCTCAGGGGTCTCCTGGCGGTTTGCCTTGTAATAAGGGAACTCCTGTACCCTGACATTGGGGGATTTGTGGTCAAAGCAGACTGCGATGTGCGAGGGCTTACGGTTGTTGAGCACCTCCTCCAGGGCATTGACAAAGCCAAACATGGCGCTGGTATTGAGCCCTTTGCTGTTGATCCGCGGATTGCGGAAGAAAGCATAGTAGGCCCTGAATATCAAGGCATAAGCATCAAGGAGGTATAGCGTCGGACGGGCCATGTATGGTGATTTCGTGGTGGATTAAGAAGGTGATAAAGGTAGCAGGTGTTTCGTGAATCCCGGACAATAAGTATTAAGTTCCTTTTTTAAGATTATTTTCGCCACAAGGCAGATTGGAGTACTGACAATCTTAACCCTAATCCTCCAAAAAAATAAACAAATTCCCATTTTGGGAACTTTTTATACTTTTACCTTGTGAGGATAATTGCCAAATCTACTTTACGGGAATTCTGGGTAAAACACAAGGATAGTGAACAGCCGCTTAAATCATGGTATAAAGAAGCGGAAGAAGCGGTATGGAAAGGACCAGCCAGTGTGCGCGTTAAGTATCCTAGTGCCAGCATACTTAAAGGCAATAGGGTTGTATTCAATATAAAAGGGAATACATATCGTCTGGTTGTACGAATCAACTACGATCACAAGGTAGTTTGGGTAAGGTTTATAGGCAATCATCAGCAATATGACAAAATAGACGCTCAGTCAATATAATATGGAATGGACGATTATAAAAAATGAGAAAGAATATAAACAGGCTTTAGCCCGGCTTGAGGATATTTTTTCTGCAACTAAAGGTTCGAAAGAAGGAAAGGAACTTGAATTACTCTCGTTGCTTATTGACCTTTATGAAAAGGAAAGGTATCCAATTGATCTGCCCGATCCCATAGAAGCCATCAAGTTCAGGATGGATCAACTTGGCTACAAGCAAAAGGATCTGGCCATAATACTTGGCTTAAAGAGCCGTGTAAGTGAAATTCTCAACCGGAAAAGAAAACTCAATCTGGACATGATCAGGAAAATTCATGAGACCCTGGAAGTACCGACTGAAGTATTGATAAGGGAATACTAATATTTTTACCTCATGGCTGTGGCAAAAGAAACGAAAAAGAACAAAAAGGAAGACATCCTTAATACCTTGTTTGGCATCCCCATCCATCTCATAGGCCCTATACTGGCCCCTATTGGGTGCACTCCTCTATGTCCAGACTACCTCATTTGAATATACCCAGGATGACGCCATTGTCATCAATGACAATATGTTTACGACTAAAGGGGTTAGTGGTATAGGCGGCCTCTTTAAGTACGACACTTTCTACGGATACTTTAAGGATCAATCTAAGACGAGACTGGTCAGCGGAGGCAGATATCGCCCATTGACTCCTGCCATGTTTGCCATCGAATATGCGATTGCAGGACCCAACCCATGGCTGAGCCATCTCATCAGTGCTATTTGCTATGGATTGCTATGCTGGATCCTGTTTGGTTTTCTTCGTGAATTGCTTACGCCGCGTCTGACGTCGCCGATTGCATTGCAGGTTGCCTTGTTTTCAACACTCGTCTTTGCCCTGCATCCTATTCATACAGAAGCAGTAGCTAATATCAAGGGACGTGATGAAATTGTCGCTGCTATGGGCGCCCTAGGTGGTTTGTGGCTTATGTTGAGAAGCATGCAACATTCAAATCCAATGCCCCTTCGTGCACTGGCCTTTGTTGTTTTTCTCCTGGGATTGCTGGCCAAGGAAAATATCATCACAATGCTTGCGGTTGCACCATTGACGCTTTGGTGGTACGGTAAGAATACCTCTGTCAAATGGATTGGAAACCTGTGGCCGATCATTGCCGCCTCTGTGCTCTTTATCGTCATCAGGGCTTCAGTGACGGGCCTTAGTGCCGGCGAACCGCCAAAAGAGTTGATGAACAATCCATTCCTCAAGGTTGAAAACGGAAGCTATGTTCCATTTTCTTTCGGTGAAAAATCAGCAACCATTGTCTACACCATGGGGAAATATGTCCAGCTCCTGGTCTTTCCCTATCCGTTAACACATGATTATTACCCTCGCCACATTGAGATCCAGGATTGGAGCAAGCCATTAGTCCTCCTTTCTCTTCTCGTCTGGCTCGGCTTGTTGTATGCGGTCATCAAAGGCTGGAAGTCCAGGACGTGGTGGGCCTATGGCATTATATTCTATGTCTGCACGATGTCTATCACCTCAAACATCGTCTTTCCTATTGGCACCAATATGTCCGAACGGTTTGCATTCCTGCCATCTGTCGGCTTTGCCCTGATCGCGGGATATGCCATTTCGCTCGCACTCAATTCATCCAATCGTAAACTCGCCCTGAATATCAGCCTTGCCTTGCTCCTCCTCCTAGGCTCCTGGACACTCATACGTAGCAGGGTATGGAAGGACAACAGCACCTTGTTTACCACAGACATCAAAACATCAAAACGCAGTGCTAAACTCCTCAATGCGGTAGGAGGGGACCTGATCACCAGGGCAGAAAACGAAAAGGATGTGGCCATCAAGAATCAGATGCTCAACGAAGCCCAGGGCTATCTAAAGCAGGCACTCGAAATCCATCCCAATTACAAGTTAGGTTATCTGCTATTGGGAAATGCTTCCTTTCACCTGGGCGATATCGATCAGGCGATCACTTATTTCAGGCATGTACTCAAGCTGGACCCTGAATATCCTGAAGGAAAGCGCAATCTGGGTGTGGCATTACGTGACCAGGGCAAGATACAGGGTGAAAAGAACCATAATCTGACAGGCGCTATTGCGTTATTACAAGAGGCTGTTCAATACCTGCCCAATGATTATGAAACCTACCAGTTGCTCGGGGTAGCGTATGGACAGGCTGGTGAAACACAAAAGGCGATTGAATATTTCAAAAAAGAAATCGAACTGGCCCCAAAGAATGCCACTGCGCATTTCAATCTGGGTATAGCCTTGAGGCAAGCTGGTGATGAGGCGGGAGCTGCAGCCAGTTTTGAAGCCGCAAAGGCACTGGATCCGAACCTGCCTCAATTTAAAAAACAATAACATCAGTTGAATGAATAGAAGGGGTGTACATGAGTTGTTTTCAATCCTAAGCATGCTGTGGGCCTGTTCTGCTGTGGCGCAGGACACTGCGGCAACAAAGTGGGTGGACTCTGTATACCAGACGATGTCCCTCGATGAAAAAATCGGCCAGCTCTTTATCATCCGCGCTCATTCAGACCTGGGTGATGACCATGTAGCTTCGGTATTGAGCCAGATCAAAAAATATCATGTTGGAGGCCTTTGTTTTTTCCAGGGTACGCCTTCAAAACAAGCTACGCTGACAGCGCAATACCAAAAAGCTAGTGAAATACCCCTCATGGTGAGCATGGATGCGGAGTGGGGATTGGCCATGCGCTTAAAAGACAAAGGGCTTGCCTTTCCACGGCAACTGATGCTCGGGGCGATACAGGATGTCAGGGACATCGAGTTGATGGGCTATGCTATCGGCAAACAATTGCTCGCACTTGGTGTACAAGTGAGTTTCTCGCCTGTAGCTGATATCAATATCAATCCGCTCAACCCGGTGATCGGTGACCGATCCTTTGGAGAAGACAAGGAAGAAGTGGCACGCCATGCCATAGCCTATATGAAAGGGCTGCAAGCCGCAGGGGTACTGACTTCTGGCAAACATTTTCCAGGCCATGGGGATACGGAGACGGATTCTCATTTTGATCTCCCGGTATTAATTATCGCATGGGCCGGTTAAAAGAATCGAGCTCTACCCTTTTCAACAAATGATTGATGCAGGCTTGCAGGGTATGAGGGTTGCGCATCTGCATGTACCGGCAATCGATCCGACGCCCAATATTTCAACTACCCTCAGCCCAAAAGCCATCAATGACCTGTTGAAAAATGAAATGGGATTTGATGGTATCGTTTTTACCGATGGCCTGGAGATGAAAGGTGTGACTAAAAATTATGATGCTGACGAAGTAGCTATCATGGCTATCCAGGCAGGTAATCATATGCTGCTGTTGCCTGATGATATTGATCTCGCATTCTCTGGGCTCAAGACTGCTTTTACAAAAGGCAAGCTTGACATCAACATCCTCAACGACAATGTGAAGCGGATCCTTGCTGCCAAGTATAGGCTCGGAATGGATAGCCTGGTCCTGCCTACACCTGAGAATGCTGTGAAGATGGCTTTTGATCCTTATGCTGTAGGCATCAAATACAAACTGATTGAAGAAGCCATCACCGTAGCGCAAAACAAACGCGCCTTGATTCCAATGGTTGATGTCACAAAGCCCAGGATGGCGCTTATGTCTATCGGGTCGACGACCATCACTCGATTCCAGGGGCGGATGGATTCATATGTGAAAGCGGATCACTATAACATCAGCCATACCTTAAAGGATGTAGATGAGAAGTCCCTCCTCAAGGATCTCAAGAAATATGACCGTGTCATCATCGCCCTCCACCAGATGACCAATAAAGTGGCTGGCAATTTTGGCCTGACCCCGGAAGAACTCACCCTGATTCAAAACATCAACCGTCAGAATGAAGTCATCCTGGTCATCTTTGGCAGTCCGTACAGCCTTAAATATTTTGAAAACATAGACCACATCATCATGGCCTATGAAGATAGCCCCGAGATAGAGGATATCGCTGCACAGGGTCTTGCAGGAGTGTATGGATTTAAAGGGAAGCTCCCTGTTACAGCAAGTAATATCTTTCCGGTCCACCATGGCTTTACTACCCCTTCATTGAAACGAATGGGCTACAGTGTACCTGAGCGTGTAGGAATGAGTTCTGACAGCCTTGAATATATCAGGACGATTGCCAACTATATGATTGAGGTAGGTGCATCACCCGGGTGCCAGGTGGTGATTGCAAAAGACGGGCGGATCATCTATGAACAGGCCTTTGGTAGTCATACCTATGATGCCAGGATGATCCTGTCTATCTCACCGACCTCTATGATCTTGCTTCAGTGACCAAGGTCGCTGCGACCACCCTCGCTGTGATGCGGCTCTACAAAGAAGGTATTCTCGATATTGATAAGACCCTTGGCGATTACCTGCCGTGGCTGAAAGGCAGCAACAAAGAACACATGGTCATCCGGAGAGTCATGGCACATCATGCAGGACTGCAATCATGGATTCCTTTTTATGAAAAGACCGTTTCCATGGAAGACAATTACTGGCTGGAGATGCAGCCGGATGTATACTGCGACATGGAGACTACGCAACACTGTATAGCTGTAGCAAAGGACATGTATATGGATGGTATGTACCTTGACAGCATCCGGAAAATGATCTATGATAGTCCGCTCAATGCAGACGGCACCTATGTATACAGTGACCTTGGCTTTATCATGCTGGCCGAAATTATCAAGCGGGAAACCGGCATCACCCTCGATCAATATGTGGACAGTGTCTTCTACAAGCCCATGGGACTCGATCGTATCGGGTATCATCCCCTCAACCGTTTCACGACTGACGAAATCGTGCCATCAGAGGTCGATAACTATTTCAGGTGCCAGGAACTGACCGGCTATGTGCATGATATGTCATGTGCGATGCTGGGTGGTGTGAGTGGGCATGCCGGATTGTTTTCAGATGCCGAGGACCTGGCGATCCTGTTCCAGATGCTGATGAATGACGGAGCGTATGGCGGGCAGCAATATATTGATTCAAGCATCCTCCATTCATTTACGACCCGGTGGATTTGATCTCAAAGAACTGGACCCCGAAAAAACGTCCTGACTTCTCCGCTGGCTCCTTCAAGCACCTATGGGCATACTGGCTTTACCGGTATCTGTGTATGGAACGATCCGAAAAACAAACTGGTCTATGTATTCCTTTCCAACCGGACCTACCCGACCATGCGCAATGCAAAGCTGACCAATCACAAAATAAGGGAGAAGATCCACAGCAGGGCATACCGGGCGATCCAGGGATATGATCATTACACCCTTGACCCACTGCCCGGATGAGACTATCTTATACCATGCTCATTGCCTGGCGATATATCCTTGGCAAGAAAAGCTTCCAGGCCATCAATATCATCACAGGGATATCGATGTTTGGGATATCTATTGGTGCTGCAGCATTGTTGCTAATCCTCTCTGTATTTAACGGCTTTGAAGATCTACTTAAGAGTCTCTACAATGCGATCTACACTGACCTCAAGGTCTATCCGATCGAAGGAAAATACTTCACGCCTGATTCGGCTGAACTCGCAACGATCAAGGCCTGGCCGGAGATACAGGCATTGAGCCTTACCCTTGAAGAAACAGCATTGCTCGATTACCAGGGCAGCCAGGACATCTGTACATTGAAGGGAGTGGATGATTCCTTTCGGAAAGTAACAGATATCGACAGTGTATTGCTGGATGGTGACTTTACCTTGCAACAAGGGGATGTATCCCTGGCAATACTCGGTGCAGGGCTTGCTTCCCGCCTCAATGTCAACTTTCAAAATCCGTATGAGTCGCTGTCCATCTTTATGCCCAACCGAAACCAACGTGGCCCGCTGGACAAAGCCTTTACAGAAAAATATGCATTTCCTGTCGGCAGGTTTTCGATCAAGCAGGATTATGACTATCAATATGTTTTTGTCTCACTTGCCTTTATACGTTCCCTGGTGGAAAGTCCTGATGCTGTATCAGGCATTGAGATTCGCCTCAACCCCGGAGCTGATTCTGAAAAAGTAAAGGCAAAACTGTTGGCGCTCTTCAAGACACCTGTCAATGTCAAAAACAAAGACGAGCAGAATGCCGCATTCTTCAAGCTGATGAATATTGAAAAATGGATTTCGTTTGCCGTGGTGTCCCTCACCCTGATCATCGTGTCCTTCAATCTCGTCAGTGCGCTGTGGATGATCGTGCTCGACAAGAAAAAAGATATTTCCATCCTCCAGTCCATGGGCTCCTCTCCCGCTGATGTACGCAAGATCTTTATGCGTTCAGGCTGGATGATTTGTTTCCTTGGCCTGGTGATTGGCATTGTGCTGGCTGTCGGGTTCTATATCCTTCAAAAGCAATTTGGCATCGTCCCTATTCCTGAAGGCTTCGTCGTCGATTCCTATCCGATCGAGTTGCGGTGGATCGATTTACTGATCGTAGGCATCACGGTGTTTATCATCGGCACACTGGCAGCGTGGCTGCCGGCGAGGAAGGCGTCGAGGATCGCGGCATACATCCGGAAGGAGTAATTACCCCGAAAGCTGTGCAGCGGGGGTAACTAATTCGGAAAAACACGAAAAACCCCCTTTGGTTGTCGTAGCACTTGTGAGCAGTCTATTGGAGTTTGTATTTCCTTGCAGCCAGGAGGCTGCCATCAACTGCCACATGCCTTGACCAAATTCCCAACACTCCTGCCGTCTGCAGCCAGAGGCTACAGACAACATCTGTTTTTTTTAAATAAATGAAATGTCCAGGCAGAGCCTGCATTCCATAATCTCTATGTCAAACGTCTCGAGTCTGCGAGTCTGGCGTCTGGAATCTAAATGCTAAGCTCTTCCTGCTGCTTGCTTCAGCAATGATCCCTCAAACTTGTAGATCATGTATACATAAGCAGCAACCAGCACTGTATTGACGATCAGGACCATAGCGATCTGCCCTTCATAGAAACCGCGGAGCCATTCCATGAGGAAATACATGAGCAATGCTCCTACCATCCATCCGATCATGCGTCCGATCTTATACGGGATAGGAAAATATTTCTGGCCTTGCTGATAGGAGGTGATACACATGAAGAGATAGCATGCCAGGGCGGCCCATGCGGAGCCGATCACGCCTATGCGTGGAATCAATACAATATTGAGGACAATGGTTATAACACTGCCGGCAATCGCAATAGTTGCCCCAATAAAGGTCTGATCTGCCAATTTATACCAGGCCGAGAAATTATAGTAAATCCCCAATAGCAAAAAGGAAATCAGCAGGATAGGAACTACATCCAGCCCCTGCCTGAAATTGCTTCCGAGGAGGTATTGAAACAAATCAATATACCCGAGTAACATGAGCATGATGACCGAACCTGCAATCGTAAAGGCCAGGGCTGCATCTGCATAAACTTCACGCGATCCTTCCTTGTCTTTGTGCGCGAAAAAGAAAGGTTCGGCCGCATAGTTGAAGGCTGTGGTAAATAAACTGAGGATAATGGCCGGTGAAGCTGCAGCGGCGTACAGTCCGCGCTTGGCCAGGTTGGTCATGACATCGTCAGGAAGAAAATATTTTTGAAACGCGATGGAAGAATATTGGTTGATCACCCCGGTGATGGCCACTAACACCAATGGCCAGGAGTATCTCAGCATGCGCTTCAGAAATGCAGTATCCCATCGCAACACCTGGTTTCGCATCAAAGGCAGCATCAAAAAGAAGGTGACCGCACTGGAGACCAGATTACTGAGGATGACATAGAAGAGCTTACTGTCTTGATGGAAGTAGGTCTGATACCAAAGCTGATCGGACGCTACCCTGGGCAAAACTTCAAAAATGGTAAGCACAATGATAATATTGAGAAAGATCGATCCCAGTTTGAGGGCAAGAAATCGAATCGGCCGGTTTTGCTGCCGCAGGATGGCAAATGGAACGGCGGTCATCGTATCAAAAAATAAAACCCCACCCAACATCAGGATGTGCTGAGTCATGTTTGGGTATTCAAGCCACGTGGCTACCGGATGAATAAATATCCACAGGAGCAACATAAATGCTCCGGAGAGCACGGTCATCAGGGTCATGGACATAGCTGTCACGGCAGGGCGATCTTCCCTGGCGTACCTGAAGTAGGTGGTCTCCATCCTGAAGGTGAGAAATACGAGGATAATAGCCACGTACAAATACAAATCCCTGTAGATGCCAAACTGGCTGGTATCATGGTTGAATACCCGTGTGAGATACAGGGTAAACACTACGTAGTAGAGCACCCGGCTGAGGATGTAGCTGAATCCGTAGATGGCGGTCTCGCCGGCGAGTTTGCGTAGAAGGGACATTAGAGGGTGAAAATAGGGAAGATTGTAAGACTGTGAGAAAGTAAGACAGTAAGAAGTGAGAAGTGAGACCGTGAAACCGTGAGACCGTGAGACCGTGAGACCGTGAGACCGTGAGACCGTGAGACCGTGAGACCGTGAGAAGTGTGGGTGTGGGTGTGTTTATATATATTCAAAACTGTTAGTTTTATGACTCACTGAAAACCAACTGTACCCAGTATGATCTTTTATAGCCAGGAAACATCAATCGGCCTGTTGATTGCCTCGCTTCCGGCTATAGTCAGTGTGTACCTCTATTTTGTTGCGGACAAGAAAAATGCAGCCCTGATCCTGCTCATGCTGAGTGCACTGCTGCTCCGTCTGCTGATGATCTCCCTGGATCCATATCTGCACGAATGGGATGAAAGGTACCATGCTTTAGTGGCGAAGAACATGATTTCATTCCCTTTTCGCCCCATGCTGGTGGTTGATCCGATAATGCCATACAGCTACCAGGACTGGGGAAATAATCACATCTGGCTCCACAAGCAACCTCTCTTCCTGTGGCAGATGGCAGCCTCCATGAAACTATTTGGTGTTAATGTCATCGCGATGAGGTTACCCTCCGCTATCATGGATACCTTGCTGGTCTGGCTTACCTTCGATATCTGCAGGAAATGGATGCCAAACCGGCCAGAAACAGCTTACGTTGCAGCCTTGCTTACAACATGCTCTTTCTATTCCCTGGAACTGGTCTCCGGCTCAAAGAGCCTTGAGCATAATGACATTGCCTTTGTTTTTTACACAACATGCGCACTGTGGGCATGGGTCAAATATGTACAAGGAGAGCATAAAACAAAGTGGGCCATCCTGACAGGCCTTTTTATTGGATTGGCAGTATTGAACAAATGGCTGACCGGATATTTCGTCATGGGCGGATGGGCTATCTATCTCATGCTTGCTTACAGAAGGCAAATGCGGTTAAAATATATCCTGGATTTCACACTTGTCCTGATTGTTTCGATGATTGTCTTTGTCCCCTGGCAACTATATATATCCAATGCATTCCCGATTGAAAGCGCTATTGAATACCAACACAATGCGGAGCACTTTACTAAAGATTTCGGCCATCCCGGGAATGTCTGGACACACTTTATGTACCTGGGCCAAACCTATCAGGAAATCATGCTGCTGTTTTCACTCATAGGAATTATTGCTTTTTTCCGCTTCAAAGAAGTCAATAAAACACTAGGTGTTTCATTCCTTTCAATGATCATCGCGCTTTTCTTGTTTTTCACTTTCTTCGTCAAAACGAAAATGCCAACCTATCTATTCCCCCTGTCCCCCATGGTCTTTTCGTTTATGGCTATCGGAGTGATGACTATTGTGGAATGGTATTCAAAGAGACGGGCCACCACAACAAACCTCCATTGGCAAAGATTTGCCTTCGTATTGATTCTTGGCTTTGTTTGCCTCAAGCCTTGGGATATAACCCGAAAAAGATCGGCAGGATTGGAAGCCAGGAATATAAAAATCAACAACACCCTGATATATAAACACCTTTCAGACAAAGCAACCAAAGACCGTGTCATCATCAACTGTAAGAGCTATGAAAACATCGAGTTGATGTTTTTTGCAGATGTGAATGCATACCATTTTATCGCTCCCGAGATAGTACTTGATTCCCTTCAACAACTCGGATATAAATTTGCTTCGTTTGAATATCCGGAAATTCAAAAACCACCTGCCTATGTCTATGATGATCCGGAAATCCTGATTTTGAAGGATCAAATCAGGTAATCTAATCCTATCTGATTTTCAGGCACCGACAGGAGTGGTGCCACTACGTGGCACGATTTGATTCTTCTTCCTCCTTTGCTACCGACCTATAGCCCCGATGGGGCATGGATATAACCCCTGCTCTCCTTGCTCTCCCGCTATACGGCTAAGCTGCGTGGGGGATCTCCGCTACACTGCGACTTGCCCACCACCGACCTGCAACCTACTTCGACTACGCTCAGCACATCGCCGATGGGGCATCGATATTCTTTTTACCTTATTTTCACACTCACACCCACTCCCACACATCTCACGTTCTCACGCTCTCACGTTCTCACGCTCTCACGTCCTTACATGACCGAGTTTTCCTTTCTCTTTGATCTGCCCGCATACCAGGCCCACCGTATCCCACAACGGGTAGCCGCAGCCATGTGGCGCCAGGGTATCAAGGAAGAAACATCATCAACGCACCTAGCGACACTGGTCAGAACGATCGCTATCGCAATTAATCCAGCGTGGAGTAAAAAAAGGGAGACCGCATCATCATCCTTACCGACCGGTACAGTATCAAATGGCTGGCCACCGACATGGCCATCATGTCCACCGGGGCAATCTCTACTCCATTGCATTACCCGGTGAAGAAGGCTGAGCTTGATCTCATCCTGAACCGCATCGAACCCGTGCTAATCATCCATACCCAGGGAATTGAATTTGAAGACAGCTCCAATACCCCAAGGATTCTCCTTGATGATCTGACAGCTTCAACAAAAGCTCCATCGGAAAATGATCTGAAAAAACTCGAAGAAATAAGGGCTGGACTACAACAGGATGATATCGCCACCATCGTGCACACTTCAGGCAGTTCGGGTGAGCCACGTGCCGTATGCCTTTCCCATGGTAATGTGGTATCAAATGTGATCTCATTGCTTTCCATTGTACCTTTTACCCCAGGCACCAGGGTGATGAGCTTCCTGCCGATGAGCCACATCTTCGAGCGTATCGTGTGCTATGTATATATCGCCTGTGGCGCCAATATTTATTTTCTCGAATCTTATCGCAATGCGCTCTTCGCATTGAAAGACGTACGTCCTGAATATTTCACGAGCGTACCATTGATCCTGGAAAGATTTGCTTCCATCCTCGAGGATCGCATCGAAGAGACCTCGTGGTTTACCCGCTGGGCTTATCGCTCCTGGGAAAAAACGAATCGTGGCGTACTCTCGCACATCGGCAGCTTCATCGCACATCAATGGATCATCAAGCGATGGAAAAAATCAATGGGTGGCCCTGATGATGGCGAGGTGCTGGTCAAAGGACCAAATGTGATGTTGGGATATTACAAAGATGAAGGACAACTAAGCATTGGCTATCCAGGATGGATGGCTCCACACAGGCGACATCGGTCACTGGGAAAAAGAAGATTTCCTGGTCATCACCGATCGTAAATCAAATATCTATAAGCACGCTTCAGGAAAATTTATTGCCCCTGCACAAATCGAATCCATCCTCGTCCATCATCCGCTGATTCACGAAGCAATGATCATCGGCTTTCAACGTCCCTTTACCATCGCCCTCATCATCCCTCACTTCGATGGCCTCCGCAGAGTGTGTGCAGAAAAGAATATCCATTGGACGGCCCCGGAATACATGATCCACAATACGCTCGTCATCGAAATGTACCGTGACCTCCTTGATCACCTCGGCCTCCACAGCCACGAGCGCATTGAAAAGTTTATACTACTCGCTGATACATGGAGCCCGGAAAATGGATTGCTGACCGCGACGTATAAGCCGAGACGGAAGGTGATTGAGGAGAAGTATGGGAAGGAGATTGAGGAGTTGTACGAGACGTGAGACGTGAGGTTGAATTCTAAACTGCCCGCAAAACTTTGTTTTGCAAGGCAGGGAATCATTCCGCTCGTCAGGAGACAAGCAACATATGGCATTTAAGTCAGGGCGCAGAAGGCGCCACTTAAACGAACAATGCTTTGTATCCATTGGCTATCTGTGGCTGTCGTTGAGCGGAGTCGAAACGACTATTGCAGGATCAACAAATACATTTCATAATGTAAAAACATCCGGTCGTTGAGCGGAGTCGAAACGACATGTGCAAAATCTACCTCCCCATATGCACCAGCAACACCGAAATATCAGAAGGTGACACCCCACTGATCCTACTCGCTTGTCCAAGCGTGCGTGGCCTGAGGCGTGTGAGTTTTTCACGGGACTCGATGCTCAGCGAACTGATCTTTGAATAATCAATTCCATCATGCAGGGCCAGCTCTTCGAGGCGGTTCATCTTATCGACCATCTCCTGCTCGCGCTCGATATAGCCGCGATACTTGATATTGACTTCGGCGAGGCTGATGGTCTCATCATCGTAGGAGGCAAGGCTTCTACCAATTGTGGCAGGTATGGCGTGATATCCTCGATACCAATATGCGGCCTACTCAGGAGCAGGGCCAGCTTTGTTTTTTGGATTACCGGCGAACTGCCTATAGATTCAAGGAATGGATTGATCTGGTCCGGATCAGCATTGACGGTGGACAACATCTGGTCGATCTGCTTGATACCATGGTTCTTCTGCTCTACTCTCTCCATACGATCTTCAAGCCCATTCATCCCAATCGCTTGTGCCAATGGTGTGAGCCTGATATCTGCATTGTCCTGACGCAGCAGGATGCGATGTTCAGCCCTTGAGGTAAACATACGATAAGGCTCGAGTGTGCCTTTATTGATGAGGTCATCTATCAACACCCCGATATATGCTTCTGATCTCTTGAGGATAAAAGGAGCTTGCTCATTGATAGCGAGGTGCGCATTGAGCCCGGCAATCAATCCCTGTGATGCAGCTTCTTCATACCCTGTCGTCCCATTGATCTGACCGGCAAAGAATAGATTCTTTACCAACCTCGTCTCCAGTGTTGGAGACAGTTGGGTAGGAGGGAAATAATCATACTCTATTGCATAGCCCGGACGGAACATCTTACAGTTTTCGAAACCGGTGACTTTGCGCAGTGCTTCGTATTGAACATCTTCAGGTAATGAAGATGAAAATCCATTGACATATACTTCGACCGTATCCCAACCTTCCGGCTCCACAAAAAGTTGATGTCTTTCCTTATCTGCAAAACGATCGATTTTATCTTCGATCGAAGGGCAGTAGCGTGGGCCGATCCCCTTGATGCGTCCATTGAACATTGGCGAACGATCGAAGCCAGTGCGCAATGCATCATGTACTGATTCAGACGTATAGGTGATATAACAAGGCCTTTGCTTAAGCAATGGCGGAGTCTCTGTGTATGAAAATCTTCCAGCAGGTTCGTCGCCGGGCTGCAGCTCCATGACATCATAATTGAGGGAACGACCATCTACGCGAGGAGGTGTGCCTGTCTTCATGCGTCCTGCTTCAAAACCCAATTCTATCAGTTGCTCCGTAATACCTGTCGCTGCTTTTTCACCTGCGCGTCCGCCGCCAAATTGCTTTTCGCCAATATGGATCACACCATTTAGGAATGTTCCATTGGTGAGGACAACTGACTTCCCTGGTATTTCCAGGCCAAGGCCTGTCCTTACTCCAGTTACTCTACCATCCTTCACAACCAGGCCGGTGACCATTTCCTGCCAGAAGTCTACCAAGGGGTTGGCCTCCAGCATCAGCCTCCATTTTTCTGCAAATCGCAGGCGATCGCTTTGAGCACGGGGGCTCCACATCGCTGGTCCTTTTGACCGATTGAGCATCCGGAATTGGATCATGGTATGATCTGTCACGATTCCGCTATATCCTCCCAGAGCATCTATTTCCCTGACAATCTGCCCTTTAGCTACACCACCCATGGCTGGATTGCAACTCATCTGGGCGATGGTCTGCATATTCATCGTAGCCAGCAGCACGCGGCTGCCCATATTGGCGGCAGCGACTGCAGCTTCACATCCGGCGTGGCCGGCACCTACTACGATGACGTCGTAATTTGGGAACATAGCTGCAAAGATAGGGAGTAAAGACGAAGGCGAAGGCTGAGGCGAAGGCGGAAGAGGCTGAAAAGGCTAAAGGGGCCGAAGGGGCTCAAGAGGCTCAATAGCAGATCGAAGCGCAGCGAAGATCCCGCACGCAGCGAAGCCGTATAGCGGGAGGGCAGAGAGCGGCATGAGATGGGGTGAGGGTGTGCATTGATGAAACGTAACTAACTACTTTTTTTAAAAAAGAGGTTGTTGGTAGCTTGCGGCTACCAACGGCAGGAACATATATAACATGCCCAGTGCACTTCTCAATTTCTGACAGCCTCCCGGCTGTATGCACCAATCATGAATCGCTTGAGATTTTTACGCTCGTCTTTTGTCTTCGCAGAAAGTGCTACGACAACCGAAGGGAGACGAGAATATATTTCATTTAAGTCATGGAGATCATGCCGCAGGCTTGATGGCGCAAAAGGCACCACTTAAACGAACGGACCATTTTTTTTTGCCGAAGGCTGAAAAAATCAAATACTCACAACTGACAATTCACCACTCACATAACTAAAAGCTATAAGCTTTTAGCAGAAACCGTAGACCGCAATAGCTCAATATATTTCCTCAACTCTGGAAACGAAACCGTCTTGTCTTCAAAATACTTGAGGGCCTGTGCCGATTCCTTTTCGGTGGCTTCGAGGCGAAGCAACATATTATGAAGGTGCATGCGCATATGGCCTTTCTGGATACCGGTAGTGACGAGTGAACGGATCGCAGAGAAATTTTGCATCAATCCGGTTGCGGCTATCACCTGCATCAGTGTCGATGCATCAGGATTGCCGAGCATTTCTAAGGAGCGCTTTGCAAGTGGATGAAGTGTAGTCAACCCACCCACTGTACCGACAGCAAGTGGTATCTCTAATTCAAACTTGAACATTCCATCAGTGACAGAACATTTACTCAAGCCCTTATATTTTCCACTCCTCGCAGCCCAGGTATGTCCACATGCTTCCACTGCGCGAAAGTCATTGGCAGTAGCCAATACCACAGCATCGATGCCGTTGAAGATTCCCTTGTTGTGCGTAGTAGCACGATATGGATCAATATGCGAGATACGTACTGCCGTATAAAATCTGCGAGCAAATTCTTCCGGCCCAAGCTCACCTTCGAAATCTCCTAGATCGGTGACCGGACATTCGACCCATGCATGCACGCGGCAATCAGGTGTGTAGTTGGAAAGAATGGACATGATCACTTCAGGCACCGGAACATTGTCCGGCAGATGTTCTTCAAACCAGACCGGCAATGCCTGTGCACAGCACTCGAGAATAGAATTGATAAAGTTGGCGCCCATCGAATCACGCGTATCCGCTTCGACCATCAGTTGGTAGTATCCAGGCTCGCGATCACACATATTGATGAGCGAAATATTCCTGATTCCACCTCCACGGGCATCCATGTTGCAGGTGATGTCTTTTGAACATGTAATCAGGTGAGCTGAGAGTTCATCCGCATGTGAAGCGATGAGTTCAGGATCACCATACCAGAGGAAATGAACCTGACCGGTTTTTAACGTGCCGATGACTTTAGCATGAATTCCGCCTTTGTCCAACCAAAATTTTGCTGCACTGGCAGCAGCGGCAACAACAGAACTTTCTTCAGTAACCATTGGCACAACGTAGGTCACACCATTGACGAGGAAGTTGGGGGCGATGCCTAAAGGCAGCGGGTAATTGCTGATTGTATTTTCGCTGAAGCCATCGAGGATACGTTGTTGCTCTTCGTTGGCGAGGAGATAGCTGGCGAGTTCGCGCTTTACGGTTTCAGGATCTTTAAAGAAGTTTTCGACAAGCCATTTGATCTTGCCCATCTTGGATAGCTTCGAAAACCCGGATATCGTCTTTCCTCCCATCGCTTATTTCACCTTCAGGTAATGCTGAGCTAATTGCAGGCCACGTATCTGGCTGTGCACATATTGATCCAGTGCCTCCTGGCTCTCGGCTGCATACTTGAGAAAGCCACTTGCCTGACCGTATACAGAGGGGGCAGATAATTTTTGCATCCAGTAATATCCATCGAGGAAATCACGTACGCCACCGGAAATGATAAACTGCCTGCACAGGATGTCTTCCGAATCTTCGGACATATATTCATTGATCCATCCCAGCATTTCACCTGCTGAGTGGCCGATCCTTGACACCGGTTCGAATACTTCGCGTTGCTGGCCACTGGAGCGCAACAATTCGAGCTTTGAAAAATTGGTTCCGCCGTGGGCTGCTAGTTCTAAGGCAGCAATAGGCATCCTGAGGATCGCAGCGATACTCTCGGGGCCCATTCCCTGACCTACTTCCTTGACGATGATGGGGCAGTCCAGGAAATCCATCAGGCGGCTCAGGGTACTGATCGGGGAGTTGACAATAAAATCTCCTTCCGGTTGCAGCCATTCCTGCAGTGGGTTGATATGTACCACGAGGCCATCAGCTTTGAGCCGGTCGAGCATGATACGGATATCTTCCAGGCTTCCCTTGTCGAGCATGTACTCGATCTGGGCGATACCGAGATTGGCATAGAGTGGCAGATCAGGGCCGATGATATCCCTGACATTGAAATCCTTGAGGCGGTCGAGGCTATCCAGGAGCGGGCGGCATGAACCGAGGCCCATCCCCAGGCCAAACTTTGCGCAAGTCTGTGCCAGTCGGCGGTTGATCGTATAGGCCATTTCTGTCCCCCCGGTCATGCTGCTGACCCAAAGTGGGGCCCTCAGCGTCTTTCCGAGGAAATTGATACTGAGGTCCAGATCCTTGTGCGGATGTCCGGCCAGCATGGGCTCGTAATAGAACCGGTCATCAGGTCCCTTATTGGCCATATCTGCCCTGAAAGCCAGGTCTATATGATCCTGCTTACGGTCTGTCACTGTCGTCCCGGGGGTATTCTCTTCCATACTAGGGTGTAAAGGTATGCTTTCGGCGGTCGTTTTTGAGTGATTACATGTCGTAAACAGAGTTCGCTTGAAAAGGTTAAAAGGCTGCAGGGGCTGAAGAGGCGAAAGAGGCTGAAGAGGCTGAAGAGCCGAAAGGGGAGATTCCAGATACCAGACGCACAGATACCAGACTCGTGGCGACCAAAAAAAAAATAAGGCGGGTCAACTGACCCGCCTTTTCTACAAAAGATGTTATTCCCTTCTATTCCATCAGCATTACTTTGCCTGTCATCATGGTGCCTTCGCCATAAAAGACAACAAAGTAATTTCCGGGTGACATGCCTTCACTTGAAAATTCAAACACGTTGGCTTCTTCCTGGAGCACTTCGACAGGCCATGTCTTGATGAGAGCGCCTGATGTATTGTAGATACGGATCACTCCCTGCGAATTGACCTTGCTTATGATACGTACTGTGCAATTATCCCTGAATGGATTAGGATAAACCAAAAGGCTTTCATGCTTTTCTGGTTGGACTGTCACCTCAACATCTGTCAATACCAAATCAATCACTGCTGATGGACAGGATACTTCTCCTTCCAGGCCATATGCATGGATGACCAACTGTTGTCCTGTAAATGCCTCCAATTGATAAATAAAAGAACTTTCTGTACCATAGGGCATTCCGATAACAACAGATGTACCATTTTCAATCAATTCAACTACATACCCTGTAATATCAGGATCCGTTGAAGGTGTCCAGGCAACTTCAAGGAGCAACGTCTGAGGATCGAGGACAGCTTCAATATCCTGTGGTGGGTTAAATCCTGAAACGCCTTCAAAATAATCTGTAGCATAGTCATAAAACAAAGACTGCCCCTGATAAGCCAATGCCTGCAGCGCAAAAGTGCAATAGGATTCAACAGCAGTTCCAGGTATGGTAGCCAGCCCCAACGTGGCATCCACTGTCACCAGGTAAGCCCCGTTATATCCGGTCTGGTCATCATCCGCGAAAAAATCAATGGAATCACCCTCAGCGAATAACGCACTGTCCCAATGCACCTCAATTCCATCAAATGTAGGTATGGCATTTATTTCAAATGATGCATCATAACCAAGGTAATATACTCTGACCGATGATTCAACATCAGCCTGGACGTTCCAGTTTCCGGCGACGGGTTGATAAAGTGTCCAGAAAGCATTGTGTTGTGATGCATCCGTATTTAACTCAGCATCATCAGAGGGCTCCTCTACGCTTATGATTGTACCATCTGGTTTCATGAGTGCAACCGTTGGAAGTACTGACAGGTTTGTTGCTTTAACGATAGCCAGCCTTGTATCATCCGGAACATCAATCCTGTACGTAAAAGCAGATGGTGCTCTGGTGACCGAACCTTCAAGCATACGGAACGTAAAGAAATCGGGATCATCATAACGCTTGGCTAATTCAATCCTGTATTCAACATTCCCTACACGTCCACCAAAGTTTACATTGCCGAGTATAAACTTTGTCTGTGGTTTGTAGATCAAAATTCCATCACCACCGATATCATACGGCAAACCAAATTTCGCGTTCACCCAATCATATGGAAACTTATCCGCCAGTTTAGGGATGGTGATCATGCCCTCAAACTTCCCAAAGAAGGAACTGATTGGAACATGGGTATACGCCAAATCCACTGAACCGCTGGCCATAAACTTTTTATCCCCATCTTCATTTTTGTATGGAACCATCTTCACCTGGCCTCCTGTCTTCATTCGTTGCGCACGCAGATCAATACTCCCATAGATCCCGCCTTCAACCAGCCACCAGTCATCATAAATTGGCGGATTGAAAAACTTGCCATCCCCTGCTTCAATTTTCAATTCGGTTGGTGGAATGTATTCCACACTGGTTGTAATCTCGAAAAGGTCATCATTGAGCACAGACCTGAAAATGCCGCCAAACCGCATACCCCATGGCGGATCCGAGATACTGCTGATACGACCCTCACAGCCAATAATTCCGATCCCTGTTGTTGCAATCGGAATTACATTTTGCTGTAACACTGCTTTCATCGATATGCTGTCCAGTTCCCCTCCTACGAATCCAAGTCCACCACCCACTTCAATGAATGGGGTCAGGAGTGTCAATCCGAATGTGAGCTTATCATCCTCCTGGTCATATGCAGCCGCAAGATTCTTTAAGCAAAATCCCGGAGCAAGACCCAGATCATTGACTTCCATGCCGTCAACAGAAATGCCCTCAGTCGATATCACCAGTCCTTCGATGGCGATCTCAGTGGTTTGCTCCGGCTCACTTCCGCATGAAGGCGTGATGTTGTCAAATGAAACCGTAAACGCAAGGGAAATGCCATTGGCATGCGTGCCTCCTACAAGTTGAAGGTTATCCAATTTAATTTTCAATCCTCCAATCTCTGGCACGTACTGTTCAAGGGCTTCATTGATAAAACCTGTCAGTTTGCCATTGGCACCACCTATTGATAGTTCATATTCTCCTTCTGCCAGGGTGAAATTTCCCACGCCACCTCCGGGAAGCAGGATATCCTCGACAAAGAACTTGCCATCGACTTTAACAACAAGATCTACCGTGTCCAGGCTAAACGTCCCCTCGAAGAGTAAAAAATCATTGATCGAGATTGGATAGCCCGTCTGTATTTCATTAGGTTCATCTCCAGACTCCCATGTAGCCTCAGGCGCTGTAATACAGATATCAAAAATGCCATTCTCCCAACATTGGGGTATAACATCGACCGCAAGTTTACTCCGAAGTGTTAAATCAGGCAGCATGGGATTATTGATCTCACAGTGATAGTCTGCCGGGCTTTCGGTTTTATATATATTGAAGGTATCCCGTCCTTCACCTACTTTATCCCAACCTTTATACCAGGCGTAGGTATTTCCTGATCCCCTGACATCAACCGTGAGCGTAATAGAATCCCCTACGTTTGCCGCAAGCATTTTGACGTAATCCTGACTGCCATATAAAAATCGCTCTACGTCCTTTTGGGGAAGTAAATCATCAAACTGCAGCTTATTATTATAGCATGATACCTCAAATAAATCAGGAGCCCCGGATGCCAGGTCAGGCAGGCTGTCAAACTTGTTGTTCCACATCCGTATGTCAACCAATTTAGACATATCCGCATCCGGAAAGGTACCCGTCAATTCATTAAAATACAGATAGAAGCGTGTTACCTCCGGCAGATACGTATAGGGCATTGCACCTTTGAGGGAATTTTGCTGTATAAAGAACGTAACCAGTTTTGGAAAATCAAATGTGGTCTGGATAGTGCCATTGAGGTTATTCTGTTCCAGGCGGAGGTCTACAATATCCGGAAAGTCAAGGTTCTTCAGATCCCCTGTCAACTGATTTTCCCTGAGATTATAGGTTTTAAGTTTGGGGGCGTACAAATCGGGCATTGGGCCGCTAAGTTGATTGTTGGATAAATCAAAAAACAACAGCTCGGGCCATGAATAGTCTGGAATAGAGCCCGTGAGCATGTTGTTGTAGAAATCAAAATATTCTATCAGTGGAAAATCAAAAGCAGGCAATGTGCCTGTAAATTGGTTATTATAGGCAACGAGTTCCTTAATGGCCGGGAACTTCCAATCAGGTACATTTCCTGCAATCTGGTTATTGCCAATATTGAAAAAATATAAGTGAGCATAGTTAAGTTCACCTGAGACCGAAGTCAATTGGTTGCTTCCCACATGCAGGTATTCCAGTTTTGGAGTATTCCAAAAAGGCAATTGTCCGGTAATCACATTTTGTGTGAGTTCGAGGTACTTTAGATTGGGATAGTTGAGCCCTGCTGCCAGTGAGCTTAATTGGTTAAAACCAAGGTATAGGTATTCCAATGCCGGGGTATTCCATTGAACCCACTGGGTTATTGGGTTGCCTCCTATACTCAACATTTCCAGTTTCGGAGCTTGCAAATTTCCAATGCCTGTAATTGAGTTTTGGGCGAATTCAGCGACCCTGAGGCTATCCAGTTGTAGTGTCGGCAAGGTGCCGGAGAGGTTGTTTGTATTGAGATGAATTTCCTGAACCCTCAATTGAATAATTCCTGTATCCTTTTGCGGCGGGGGATAGGAGATCAAAAGGGTATCTCCCCGTACATAGTTTATACCCTCTGAATAGGAATAACTAAACGTGATGGCCGAATTGACTGGCCAGTTTTGATGTTTTATCCAGGATGCACCTCCGGTAGCATTGTAAATCTTGTTGAGTTCCGCAGCATCCTTTATCTGGTATTTATAATAGACATCTTGGCTCCATAGTGAACCTCCAAAAAGAAGAATCACGATTGCCAAAAACAATTGCTTCTTCATGGCATACTGATTTTAGTAAAAAATGACCAGGAGTAAAATTCGAATCATTTACACAAAATCGCTATGACCTGCATCATCCCAAGGCAATATCCAGGAAACAGCCAATCTGATCTGATGTTGATGCTTCTACGATGTCCGACCAGCCGCGAAACAATGGCTCTTTAGACTATTTACAAACTACAGGAGATGGCGCTAAAAAGGGCAAATCCTAAAGCACAAAAAAAAACTGTGCTGCACGACAGTATCCCCGTCATACAGCACAGTCATTTATCACTTCAGCGCTTTCGTCTCTTTAGCCTCCCTCGGATGCCGTAGCCCTTTTTGGCGTAGGCATCTTTAGCCCTTTCGGCTTCTATCTCTTGAAAATATAGCGGGTCACAAATATCCCCTCACCATCTGCTGTACCAGCATCACTTTCCACACCTGCCGTTACAAAAGCAAGTTCCCAACCAGCGGCAGCCATTTCATTGAGCTTGGCAGACACCATCGCGTCATTGGAAGCCACATTCTGGAAATTGATCCCACTGATGCTGAAAAAGTTGAGCAATTTCGTTTCCTCGAAGTTGTCAATCTTGATGTCCTCACGTTTTACCGTACCCATATCGCTTTTTACACCATCCGTACGCTGGGTGGTAAAATTGGCGGTATTGAGGTCTTCCTTGTTGGCAATCATCCTCGAGCGGCCAAGGCCGGCAGGGATGATAGATTCGATCGTGGTGACGACAGCATATTGGGTCTGGGCCATCATATCCGCTGCACCGAGGAGAAGCAGGGATGCTAATAAGAATACGTTTTTCATAATGTTGCGATTTTAAATTTTTGACAAAGCTAAGCGGGCTATACCGATCTGTCAAGCGGATTAAGTCAACTTTAATATTTAGTGGGTCCAAGTGTTAAAATCCTTACATGAATTGTCATTCGTACCGAATGACGGCATTCCGCTTCCGGATGACTCGCTTCTGACGATGAAAGGCGGATTGTGGGGGATGAGAAGGGTGGAAAGAATGTTAACGGTTTAGACGCCAGATGCCAGACTCGCAGACGCCAGACTCATGATGTTGGACTATTCACATCTGTTTTTAAAAAAAAACAGATGTTGTTTGTAGCCCTGTTAAGCGTAGATTGCATCTACGCTCAACAGGTTGCTAATTATAACCGCTCACGACTGTCGACTCACGACTGCCGACTCACGCCTCACGTCTGACGATTATCCATTCAGGATTTTATAGAGTGCCTTATGATACGCCTCAAACTTTGGCAGATTATTATGGTGCCCGCCCTTGATGGTAATCAGGGTGGCTTTGTCTGGTATCAATTGCTGCAACCTCACTCCCTGCTCATACGATATCAAAAAGTCCTTGTCTCCATGGATAATGTACACCGGACAATTGACCTTTTGGATATACATATACGTAGGGATCTTGTACCGCAGTATCCATCGCAGAGGCAGCCACCAGCCGAAGCGGTGGATCTGGTATTGGAAACTGTAATACGGTGAGTCAAGGATCAGTAGTCGTGGATTGTTCCAGGCAGCAACTCGGGCGGCAAAGCCGGAGCCGAGTGAACGGCCGAGCACAACGATCTTCGATTGGTCGTACTGCATAGTGAGCCAGTTGTAGATGTACTCCGCATCGGAGTAAATGATCTGCTCCGAACGATGGCCACGACTTTTTCCAAAGCCACGATAGTCCATCATAAAGAAGTCATACCCCTTGCCGACATAGTCCTTGGCAAATTTTCCCCAGCCCTTGATGCTGCGGCTGTTGCCTTTGAGAAAATAGACTACGCCGAGACTGTTTGGGACTTTAAACCAGATGGCATTGATGCGTCCGCCATCTGGGAGATCAAACTGTTTCTCTTCAAATGGAAACGAATACTGATACTTGAAATCCGTAGGCAGGATCTCCGGACGGAAAAAGAAAAGGTGCTGCAGGAAATAGAACGCCACTACGATCAATCCATAGATGATCAATAAGACGATCAGGAAGTTCATGACCCGCTTCTTTTATAGATCGAATCGAGATCGCGTCCCAGGCCATTGTAGTCAAGGCCATAGCCTACGACAAACTTATCTTCGATCGACATCCCTTCATACCTGAGGTGATCATCATACTTGTAGGCCGTAGGCTTCTTGAGCAGGCATGTCACTTCAACAGAGGCGGGGTGTTGTGATCCGATTTTTTCCTTGAGGTAGTT
Organism: Candidatus Opimibacter iunctus; assembly: GCA_016716665.1. Classification (GTDB taxonomy): domain Bacteria; phylum Bacteroidota; class Bacteroidia; order Chitinophagales; family Saprospiraceae; genus Opimibacter; species Opimibacter iunctus. The sequence continues at coordinate 183,759 of JADJVH010000003.1, forward strand.
GAGCGTATGGCCGGTATCCACGATATCCTCGACGATGATGACATGTTCGCCTTCGAGATTGGATTTCCAGAGGAAATGTTCGTCCATCTTGCCGGTCGACTCTGTCCCCTTGTACGAGCTGATCTTGATAAAATCAAGTCGTATAGGTATCGTGATCTTCCGCACCAGGTCCGCCGCAAAGATGAATGCCCCGTTGAGGACAATCAGCAGTATCGGATTGCGTCCGCGATAGTCATTGTCGATCTGCGCAGCGAGTGATGCGACCGTGCTATCTATCTCCGCTGCGGAGATGAATGGTTCGAATGTGAGATCGTGTAAGGTTACCTGCTTCATTTGCCCCCTAGCCCCCTAAAGGGGGTAAATATTTTGGTTAAATAATTGATCCTAACTGCCATATGAAAACTGTTAAATGGTAAATGTTAAATGGTAATCGGTATTCAGTATTCGGTAATCTGTGATCAGTGATCGGTAATCAGTGATCGGTATTCAGTAATCGGTGATCGGCGGTTGCTGAGCTGTAGCACAAGGCTGCGCGTTTGCAGGTCGAAGCATGATCTGTGATCGAGAGAAAAATCTGTCTCTTGACAGGTCCTTCTTACTTCGATGTTCCTTGTTCGGTATTCTTTTTGTTCCTTCTTACTTCGATATTCCTTGTTCGGTATTCTCTTTGTTCCTTCTTACTCAAATCCTCTTCTGCCCCCGCCCCCTGTTTTGCACCGCCCGCTTACCTATGCACGCAAATCCCGGGGATGCATGATTTCCAAATGATAAATGTACTGCCCTTTTGCCACAGCTTTTGTTTCGCACCTACGGCGCGAGAAATACTCTTCTTTATAATTTGCTACCAACCTGTTGCCCCGACGGGGCATTGATATCTCCTGGTCGATTGCTTTTGCTATTTGCTCAATACTACCTCTATTTACTGTTTATTAATCGATCAAATCTGTTGGTTAACTTCTGGAAGCTGGAGGCTGGAGGCTGGTAGCTTATTCCATTCCTCTGACAGCTGATAGCTGACAGCTATTTCCCAATTCCATACTGATCCAGCAAAAACACCAGCGACGTCAATGCTGCTGCTCCTGAGGCAAGCTCTCTTGGATGAACATTTTCAAGCACATCGGCATCCGAGTGGTGGTAATCAAAATATCTTGAGCTGTCTGGTCTCAGGCCGATCATAACACCTGTTTTTGGTTTGAGAGGTCCGATGTCTGCGCCGCCGCCGCCGGCCTTGAGTTCGAGATCGTAGGGTTCAAGCAACTCCATAAAGTCATTCATGTGGGCCATCGTGGTATCGAGAGAAGCGAGGGCTCCCGCGCTGCAGCCAAATGACTGCGGGGTAAAGCCACCGGCATCGGATTCGATCGCGGCCATGTGATATTCGTTGTTGATGATCGCGGAGTCTGCGTATGCCTTCCCTCCACGGAGGCCGTTTTCTTCGTTGATAAAGAAGACGCAGCGCAGGGTGTGCTTTGGTTGATAGCCCATCTTATGGAGGCGATAGAGCACTTCCATAGAATGCATGCATCCGCTGCCATCGTCGTGTGCGCCTTCGCCAACGTCCCAGGAGTCGAAGTGGCCACCGATCAGGATGATTTCGTCAGGATTTGTTTTGCCTTTGATCTCGCCGATGACATTGTAGGACATATTATCCTCCAGCATCTTGCATGTGGTGCGGATATAGAGTTCCACCTTGCCTTTCTTCAGTGCATTGCTGAGTACTACTGCATCATTGGTGCTGAGGGCGAGCGAAGGGATATTTTCAATTTCATCGGACAGTTGGGTCATCCCGGTATGTGGGAAGTCATCCTGGCGTGTAGAGAGTGATCGGATCACTACTGCGATAGCGCCTTTTTCAGCAGCGGCTACGGGGCCGGTGGTGCGTTGGTCGGCTGCACCTCCATAAGCAGAGAATGTGCTGAGTTGTCCGAGGTCCATGGCGCGGTTGAAGAAAACGATCTTGCCATCAACGGCATTGTCTGGCAGTGCCCGCAGGTCTTCGATCGATTGCACTTCGACCACCTCTGCCCTCACGCCATTATTTCCTGTGCCTGGTGAGTTGCCAAGTGCGAAAGCTTTCAGTTGCGTAGCACCAACATCTTTAGCAATCATGAGGACTTGTTCCTTGTCCCCCCTTTCCCAGTGAGGCACCATCACTGGTTGGAGCCATACGCTGTCAAAGCCTAGCGTATCCATCGTTGCTTTCGCCCAATGGATGGCCTTGAGGCTATTTTCCGACCCGGCCAGTCGGTTGCCGATATCCTTGGTCAGGGTGGTCAGCCACTTGTAGGCTTGCATCTCTGTGTAGGTCTGGCGGTAGATGTCTTTGATAAAGAAGGCGGCGGAATCCTGGGAGATCTGGGCAAAGCTCTGGGCTGAGAGGAGGCAGCAGAGGATGAGTAGTCGTATGGACATAGGGAGGTAAATATAGGAAAAGGGCGGAAAGGCAGAAGGGTGGAAGGGCGGAAGGGCTAAAGAGGCCGAAGGGGCAAATTTGCCCTCGTCCATTGCTGCTTCGCTCAATTCCCGATCCCTGTTTTCTCCAATCACTTGTTTCTTCGAAACATCATTCTTCCGAAATCCCGGGATACCAATAAATTATAAAGACTTGTGTGAATAAAATGGAGGCGAAGCCTTCATTTTATTCACACATCCACGTTGGTTCAAGTCTCCAGACTTGAATCCAATATCTGCTTGTCTCCTGACGAGCGGGTTAGATTCCAACCTGTCGCGTTTTGCCCCTAGCCCCTAAATGGGGGTAAAATCTCTCTCCTGAAATACAAGACTTATAATTTTACTAATAATCACCTCGAATAGGCACCCGTCCTGTGCCCCAAAACTGTCCGAGCTACAAGGAAGCCTTTTTCAGGCCTACGCTGCCCCCCTCCCCTGTTTTCCGCAAGCCCGCATGGCTAAACATGGAAATCGAGGGGCGACCTAAACACAACCTCGCCCGCACCCGCCCTTTTAGAAATCATCTCAAATTGGTAACCAACCTGTCTCGTTTCACCCCTAAATCCCCTGATGGTTCGACCTGCATTCGCTCATCCTTGTGCTACAGCTCACCAACCAGGGGACCTTTTTCATTTTAATTGAATACAAAATAATCACCTCGAATAGGCACCCAACCTGTCGCGCTAAACTGTCCGAGCAACACTAACGTCCTGTTTCATGCACTGACAAGACTCTATGTGGCACAACAATGGAAAGAAACAGCGCATGAAACACAAACAAGCGAGAAAGCAGACCAGGAAGCCAAACAAATGCCTGCTGGTGCAAGCGAGTTTTTAGCGCGACTAGATTTTTTGGTTACTTTTTTAGCGATGAAAAAAGTAACAGAAAAGCCCCTCGGGCAACGAGATCAAAAAATTCCCACCCCTCATGCAACCTATGCCCACCCCACTGCGTCTTAGCAGTGAACCAAGCCCACGGTGAACGAAGAACAACTCATCAAAGGGTGCCTCCGCCGCGACCGGATCGCCCAGAAGTACTTCTATGATACATTCTCCCCGAGGATGTACCCGCTGTGCTGCCGGTATGTCAAGGATCCCGATGATGCAGAGGATGTCCTGGTCACAGCCTTTACCCATATCCTGGACAGGATAGGACAGTACCGCGGCGAGGGAAGCCTCGAGGGATGGATCAAACGGGTGGTGATCAATGAAGCCCTTTCCTTTCTAAGAAAGAAAAAGAACATGTACATGACCACGGCGATCGAAGATGTGGGGGTAGAACCTGTGTCACCTCATAGCCATGATCCCCTGGCAGAAGAGGACTTGCTCCGGATGATCGGCGAGCTTCCTGCCGGATACCGGGCCGTATTTAATATGTATGCCATCGATGGGTACAGTCATAAGGAGATAGCCACCCAACTCAATATCAGCGAAAACACATCCAAGTCTCAGTTGAGCCGCGCGCGGGTCTACCTGCAAAAACTGCTCGCTGCGCATGAACCATCACCAAAACAATTACGCCATGACATCATATCCTGATCCATTATTTCGTGAAGGGCTCGAGCACTATCGCAAGCCTGCGCCTGCATCGGCATGGGAGCGGATTGAATCCGGCCTGGACAAGAAGAAGCATAAGAGTCCGTGGTTGAAAATAGCTGCCTGTCTTACTCTGTTGATAGCTACCATGTTCATGCTTTTCCAACATAATCAAACTGATTCTACATTAGCTACAACTACTAAAAAATCTACAACAGTTACCTTGAATCCTGATGCTGCAATAACTGATGCGACAGGGAGGCAGGAGATAGGAGATAGGAAACAGGAGGCAGGAAATAGGGGGCAGGAGTCAGGAGATAGGAGGCGGGAGATAGTAAACAGGAAGCAGGAGGCAGGAGATAGGAAACAGGAGATAGGAGATAGGAAGCAGGGGGAAGATTTTGCACAACAGACACTCAATAAAAAACGGATTACGAATTCTTATCAGCTGACCAATGTGCAGAAATCAGAAAGGATGGAAGAGTCAGTTAGTCCAAAAGTTGAAACTCCAATAGCATCGCTGAATGAAACTAATGAAAAAACAACCTCGCCAGCACAATTAACTACTGTTGAAGAGAGAACGGATGTAGTAAGGGTAGATGCATCCACTGACACGCGTGGCACCAGCATCTCCTACAGCGCTGACATGGTCAATGAACGCTTTACAAAAAAAGAATGCGTAGCCGAAGCAACCCCGGAAAAGAAAAATGCGTCTGGTCTGCAGAAAGTCATTGAAAAAGGCCCTGGACCTGAAAAACGAAGAATCGCTTCTCGGGGATCTCAGGGAAAAGAAAAATGACTTGCTGACCATCAACTATCCCGCTAAGAAACGGGAGACAAACAAATAACAAACTCGATCCATGAAAAAAGCAATTGTACTCACTACCCTATTGATCACCGCGGTGGGCATGACCCGGGCGCAGCAAGCAGATACGGTCACCGTGGACCTGGCACGCACGAGCAAGATCGTCTTTACGATGCAGGACCGCAGCGACCTGGAGCAACTGGAGCAGTATGACTTTGATGCGTTATTCAGTGATATACTCAGCAAGCTCGAGAGTGGGGATACCCTTGTGGATCCTGCCATTGATTCGACACTAATCAATGCATCGCCTTCTGACTACTATGAGAATGATGGTGATGATGACTGGGATGACGATGACGACGATGACTGGGATGATGATAACGACTGTGACCATGATGACTGGGATCACCATCATGACAAAGTGTGGCAGTCCTTCAACTTTGACTTTGGGATCAACAACTACCTGGAGGATGGTTCCTTTCCGGATTACAGTGGTGCACAGTATACCGTGCGTCCATGGGGGTCATGGTATGTGGGGCTCAATTCGATCTTACATACCGATGTGAGTCAGAAATTCTTCATTGAGTGGGGCTTTGGTGTAAGTTGGTACAACTTCAAGTTCCAGGAAGACAACACCCTCGTCACCAAGACACCAGTCGCGACCATCTTTACCGAAGATCAGCGTCCGCTCGACTTTGAAAAGGCCAAGCTGGAAGCCACCTATCTCAATGTCTCCATCATCCCGATGTATGCCTTTGGCGACAACCATCATCACAGCCGCTGGAACCATCATGGCCATGACTCCTTCCGTATCGGTATCGGCCCTTATGCCGGCTACCGCGTGGAGAGCCATTCCAAGTTGGTCTACAACGAGGACGGTGATACCGAAGTAGAAAAAGAAAAAGACAACTTCTACCTCAACAACTTCCGCTACGGGCTGCGCCTGCAGTTAGGCACCCAGGGTATCGAGTTCTTTACGGCTTATGATTTGAATCCGTTGTTTGCCACGGGTAAGGGGCCGGATTTGCATGCGATAACGTTTGGCATCGTTTTCTAAAAGAAAATATTTATAAAAAGAAAATGCAGGCTACGCCTGCATTTTCTTTTTATAGCATAATCGCTGGTTCAAGTGGCGCCTACTGCGCCATCAAGCCTGCGGCATGATCTCCTTAGACTTGAACCCCATATATGCACGTCTCCTGACGAGCGGAGTGGATCCTCTGCCATGCAAAACGCAGTTTTGCCAGCAGGCGAAGCCACTGACATTCATTAGGAAGTATGGCCCGATGATGACACTATCTCCAGTCCCATGCCTTCTGCCTCGACACTGTGATCTCCGTCCCCCGGCCCTGCGGGCCTGTGGGGGACCCAACTCGCTGGTACAAGTGGCGCCAGTTGCGCCATCAAGCCTGCGGCATGATCTCCTTCGACTTGAACCTAATATATGCTCATCTCCCTTTGGTTGTCGTAGCTATTAATGAGTCCTACGCCCACCCATTAAGGTGGCTATGTCCTCTAATAGCGGAGACAACTGACGAGATAGGCGAATCCTCTGTCATGCAAAACGCAGTTTTGCTGGCAGGCGAATCCACCGATATCTTTTAGGAGGTCGGACCTGAGCATGACACTATCTCCAGTCCCGTGCCTTCTACCTCGCCACTGTGATCACCGTCCCACTGGCCCTGCGGGCCTGTGGGGGACCCCGGGTCTAAAACACACCGGGTTAACATATACCAGCCCTTCAGGCCTTTTAGAAAGCAACACTTAACTCAATTTTCAAGGAATGAATTCCCTGGTCACAAAAGCTGCCGTGCCTATGGCACCCTCGCTGGTTCAAGTCTCCAGACTTGAACCTAATATATGCTCGTCTCCTGACGAGCGGAGTGATTCACATGCCTCGCAAAACGCAGTTTTGCAGGCAGGCGAAGCTTCGACATCTCGCATCCGGCTATGCAGCACTATCCTGCTTAGGCCTCATTGGCCTCGATTGCTGAGCTGCGCCGCACTGAGCGGGAGAACGAGGCAGTGCGATAGGCAGTCGAAGTGTAGCACATGGCTGCGCGTATGCAGGTCGAAGCATAGCCTCCTCGGCATCTTCAGCCATTTATTTTCCATTTTTTTGAAAGAATCCTTATATTTCGCTACCCAATGCAAAACCCATCCCCACCCAGGAATAGGTTTTCATCATGAATTCTGAAGTAATGCTACCTCAGAATGGAAGGGAGTCTTTTCTTGATTCCTCCATTATGATAGATTAAATAACAGTGTTTTATAATAGCAGAGTTAAATGAAAAAGAAATCTATGTTTAGAAGGGAGAAAGTAAATTAGAAATGGACCGGAAGGGGAATTGAATAACAACTAGAAATATGTAGCCATAAGTAATTAAACATATGTAAAACAGATAAAGCCTTTGATAAATTCTTATTCCCTTTACATTGTAACAGCCAGATATAAAAGATTAGCTTAATTTACTAATTTTGATCTAATAACATAAAACATAAAGCAGTATATTCAAAATATAGTCACAATGAGAATTTACAATGTTGAACTTATAATATCTGGTCCTGTTACAACAAAACATATAATAAATTTTGACACAGAAAAAGAGATAGATTTAGGCAATGTATTTCGCAGCGACATCTTAATAAAAAAGCATCTACAAGGCTTTACTATTTCTACAACCGTATATACTGCCAACCAAGATAGGGCTCATAAAGTTGCATTACTTTTCATTGGGAAAATGCTTGACGTTCTATCAATGAAAACAAATTTACAATTGAATGTAAGCCTAAATGAATATAGACAATTTGCAAATAGAAGTATTATTAAAGCAGTAATAGAGGAGGAGGAATTTAGATATTGTTTTGACTTAGCCAGACAGTTAAATTTATATGAAAATAAACTTTTAAGAGCATTTAGTTGGTATAGAAAAGGCCTTTATACCGAAGACCCTTTTGACAAATTCCTTGCCTTTTGGAACTCAATTAGTGTGGTGGCAGATGGTTATTGTAACGACAATGAAAGAACAAAGCTCGGAACTGTAAATCGCATATATGACTGCTTTATAACCCTATGGGGAGATCTTCCAAAGTGGGAATACATTAATGGATATGATCGTTGGATAAATGATAATAACGAGGTTAGAAATAAAATTGCCCATGGCGGTGTTACTGTAGATATCCATTATATAGAAAACGTACTTAATCAATTAGAAACAGTTCAAAATGTAGCATATAAATTTTTAACGCAATGGGCAAACAGATTGGATAGAAGTATAGTACAGTTAGCGTGACAAACATATTTGCAATGAGTAAATTTATATGCACTATAGACTCTTTTATATTTAGAGGAAGTTCAGATTACATAGTGTATATTAGTCTGAAAAGTTTAAATACATCTTATGCATAATATCAAGATAAATCCATTTTTAAAATGGGCCGGTTCAAAAAGACTATACTTGGAATATTTGTCTTTACATATACCAACTAACTTTAATAAATATTACGAGCCTTTTCTAGGGGGCGGTTCAATGTTTTTCATGATTCAACCAGAACATGCAATATTAGGAGACATATCCTCAGATCTTATTAATACATATTTACAAGTAAGTAAAAATGTAAATCCTATAATAAGATACCTAAATAAATATAGTGGCACTAAAAGTGAATTTTATCAAGTTCGTAACAATAGAAGTAAAGGAAATATAAAACGTGCGGCAGAGTTTATATATATAAAACCTGCTGGAATGGTCTATATCGTGTTAATAACCAAGGTCAATTTAATGTTCCATATGGCCTGCAGACAAAAAAAATAAACTTTAATTATTTTAATTTAAAACAATGTTCAAATTTACTAAATAAAAAACATATCCGAATTCTTAATGACGATTTTGAAACTATAGTTAAAGATGCAGTATCAAACGATTTAATTTATTTCGACCCGCCGTATGTGACAACTCATAATAATAATGGTTTTTTAGAATATAATGAAAATATATTTTCCTGGAAAGATCAGGAAAGACTATACAAGATAGCAATTAAATTAAAAGAAAAAGGGTGTCATGTTATAATTTCAAATGCCAATCATTATTCAATAAAAGATCTATATGCAGACTTCAAAATTACAGAATTTGAAAGAAAAAGCACATTAGCATCCAATCCTACAAAAAGAAGGATGGTTTCTGAATTGATAATTACATAGTAATAATTATAGTAACATGTTTATAATTAACAAATATAAAATACATATTTTAAATATATTTGTACATAGGTTACTTAATTAATATCTCACATGTATTATAAAAAATAATTTTCTATACAAAATGACAAGATTTTTCGTTATATCAGATCTGCATTGCAAACATTTAGAAAAAGATTCTCATGAAGATGATCATTTTCAATTATATTCTAATAAGCTCCGTAAACCGAAAGAAAAGCATCCTATAGAATCGTTGCTTACATTTCTTATCGAAAAAGACATAAAAGCTGATTATTTAATTTGCCCTGGTGACTTAGCTGATAAAATAGATACCCAAGGCTTAATATCTGGATATAATTTTTTAAATGAAGTATCAAATATCTTAAAAAGTAAGATGATTTTTTTAACCACTGGCAATCATGATATTGATTTATATTTAAATCACAAAGAATATAGTGACAAATTCTATATAACAAAAAATTTTCATGCCCACTATCCAATTGAAAACAAGACACTAAATGATAATTACTGGTTAGATAACTTTTACCTATACGAAGATGAAAAATTGATCCTTGTTAATTTAAATAGCTCAAAAAACATATTGCCTGATTCCGTTAACATTGATGAAGAAACAATAAATAAATTAAAAGAATCAATTTCAAAAATAAAAGGTGATAAAATAAGAATTTTTTTATGTCATCATCATCCAATAAAATTCTCTAATTATTCCGTAAAATACAAGGATAATGACGTTATAGATAATGGGGATGTTTTATTAGATATATTATCAAGAAATAAATTCAATTTATTAATTCATGGTCATAAACATATACCAAGAATTAACGTATATGACAATGTTAATATTTTCTGTGCAGGAAGCTTTTCCTGTTTGCATAATGTTATTTCAAGTGGCGGTAAAACAGTTTTCCATTTAATCGAAATTGATGACAATATTAATATGTCAAATTTTCGATGCCAGATTAAAACTTACGAAAATTCTATGACAGCTGGTTGGCGATATTCCATAGATAACAAATATTTTCCTGCTATTACAGGATTAGGCGCCAATATTGATATCCCTAAAATTTCAAAACAAATTAATTCCATCATTCAAGAATACCTAGAGTGGGAAGATATTATTAAATCTTTTCCTGATTTAAAGTATTTAAATCCTAAGCAACAAGACGAATTGGAATCAGAATTGAAATCCAAATTCAATATACATTATTATTCGACTACCCCAGGACTTATACCTAATAGATTAATAAAGGCATAAATAACATGATACTAGATAAAGTTCACAATGCTCGATTCTATTCCACAGAACAGGTTACAAATAAGTTTATTATAAACACTAATTACTTAACTCTATTAAGTGAAAATCATAGTATTTTAATGGGGCCAAGGGGCTGCGGCAAAACCACCTTATTAAAAATGCTAACACCCAAAGCTAGGCATATGTATGGAGGAAACCTCCCTAAAGTCAACTATTTTGGTATTTACATTCCCGCTGACACACAATGGTTGAAACAAAATGAGTTGCTAAAGAAAATAATTACTAATGAGACAAAAATAAAGCCAATAATAAAGTGCCTTGTCAATTGCAATATTATATCTGCTTGTTTGAATGGAATTTACGAAATATTGTCAGTGCATATCAAAACGGAGGATGTATTCAATTATGAAAATAAAATTGCCACTGAAATAATAAAAAATATAATTAAAATATCAAATATACCTGCTTCATTTAATCATATTAAAATTCAATTAGATAATATTATTTCAGATTTAAATGAGGAAATCAATAAAGTTATTTATAAAGTGAAGGAAATAGATGATATCTACATAAGTGATTTTGGATATAAGGATTACATTAATATAGTCAAATTAATTTATGACATCTTTACCAATATCACTAACAATATTGAACACCTAGAAAAGAAAAAATGGGCATTATGCTTTGACGAGCTGGAGCAAGCTCCTGAATGGATTGTTGAAGAAATAATTAAATCATATTTTAGGTCTACTTATCAAGAATTTTATATAAAAATAACAACTACACCTATTTTATTTTCCAATACCGATATTAATTCTAGCAACCCTCAACAAGGGCATGACTACAATATAATTAGATGTTGGGTCCACAATAATAAATCAAAAGAAGATTGGCTCCGGTTTGCAAAGGAACTTATAAGTAAAAATTATCATCATAAAAAGGTTGATCAAATATTAAGCAAACATGACTATGCACTTGGAATTTATGAGTCTGAACCAGAAAAGCATAATAATATTGATTTTAAGGTGCCAGATTTCTATAAAAAATCGATAATGTATAATGTCGTTAAAGGATTAATCAATAAGGATTCAGATTTCTCAGAATACCTTAAGCAAAAAGGTGTAGATTTAAAAAATCCTGAACCAGAGGCAAATATCGATACAATTTTTAGAAAGTTAAAACCTGTTATTGCATTTCGTTATTATTTTAAAGGTGAGAAAAGGATTCGTTCTAGAAAAAATATTACTTTATATTATGGCAGTGATTACACTATAGAGCTTGCTGATGGAAATCCTAGATTATTACTTTCAGTAATAGAGATGTTAGCTCCCTATATGAAAAATGATCACGAATTAGATATTAATATTCAATCCGATATTATATTTAATTTTTCACAAGAAGTATATAATACATATTCCGTTCACCCTGACAATTATTTATTTACTGATCAAAAAATAAGTACCTTAATTAACCTAATTGATTTATTAGGAAAATATTTTTTTAATTCTATTGTCGCGGGAAAGTTTAATCCCGAGCCTATTAATTGTTTTAGAGTGGATGAAAACGTGCCTACACACATATTGGAACTCGTAAAATTTGGCTTACGAATTGGAGCCTTTCAACATTTGGAGCCCTCGCTAGACCCATTGACAGAAACAATTGAAATGAAAAAGCTTAGACTAACCTATGCGCTATATCCGAAATTTAGAATTCCTAAAAGGGAATATTCGGCGATAAAACTAAGCAAAATTTTGTTTGATGAAGAAGAATTACCATTATTCAGAGAATTATGAAAAGGATAAAAGTAAGAAATAGGCAACTTGCCTCTTTAGAAGATAAGATAGACTTGTTCTTGACAGCTTCAGGTTATGAATTGAGATGTGTCGCAGTTAGCCAACTGTTAAATTTAGAAAATATTGCAATTAAAATTTCGTTTCTTTTCAATGAATTAGATACAGCTGATAGTTCAATACAAAATAAAAAGTATTTTGAAAACAACAAATTCAGCATTTATAAATTGGCAAAAACCAATCAAGATGAGTTAATTGAAATTTTGGACAACATTGATTATAGTAATATAAAAAACATACTAATAGATTATTCTTCTATGACCAGAATTTGGTATCATACCATAATAAGTTATTTTTATTATCGTAAACATTTGTCAAATATTAAAATATATTTTGCATATAGCATACCTAAATACATATACAATAATCAAACAAATGTTCAAATAGCATCATCGCCTTTGCCGATAAAGATAAACTTAAGCATACCTCAAAATCCTACTGCACTAATAATTGGTTTAGGAGATAATAAATTTCAACCCTTGGGATTAAAAGAGTATTTTGATGCTGAAGTTGTTTATTTGTTTGTTGCAAATAGTAAATATAAGGAATTTATAATTGAAAGCAATAGGGATTTAATTGAAAAAGTTGGGCTTGATAAAGTTGTATATTACTCTCTTAGGAATACCGAAGAAACATTCTATTATTTGAATAACTTATCTATGGAACTTCTTCAAAATTATAACGTTGTTATTGCTCCATGTGGTCCAAAACCATTTACTCTTATTTCATCAATTATATCTTTAAAACTAGACAAAGTTGACATTTGGTATGTCGGAAAAGTGACAAATATTAAAGAGGAAAAGGAACATGTTGATAATAAGGAGGTAATAATTACTCAAGTAATTTTTGATGAAATAAGTTAGGCGAATATTACAAAGGTTGCCAATTAGAAATCATTAGCTTAGAACTTGGATATATGAAAAATGAAAACAAAAACCACATCTCAATCACCTGAAATATACTTCTTAGCCCTTTCACACTCAAAAGCTGAGAGCCCTTTAATCCAATTACTCTTCTTTCTCCCCCCAAATCTCCTCCCCCCCTCCAAACTCCCTACCTTCCCCGAAATTTATAAATCACAATACACCCCTATGTCCACCGACAAAAAATAACAATTTGAACAAAAGCTTTGGCCCATCGCCGACACTCTCCGAGGCAAGATGGACGCCGATGACTTCCGCGATTACATCCTGGGCTTTATCTTCTACAAGTACCTTAACCCCCTTCGCACAGCCTTTCCAAAATTACCCCTTCGTATCCCGTATAATTTGTATTTTCACTAAGCATTCCTGCATACCCCAATTTTTCTGTCCGCGCCACATACGCACCTTTTCCCACGCGAGTAATCGCGCCCCTGCACCTTTGGCTGATCCGGACACATAGGTCATCAATAAAACCAACCATACTATGAAAACCATTTTTAAAAAAACCTCCTTCCGGCATGCCCTGCTTGCATGGCTGACTTCAACCCTCATCTGCTCCGGCCTCTCGGCTCAATGCCCTGAAGCCACCGCCCCATCTTCAGATCCACCCAACTCCATCGTCACAGTTCAGGTACTCTCGGTCAAACCAAATTCAGATATGGAGGGTGATGATGACAATGTCCCCTTCTATGACAATCACGCGGATATCTTCGGAAAGGTCACTATCGATGGCCAGGAATTCAGCCTGCCGGAAGTGGAAGACAGCGACTTTCCACATTGGGACCTTACGTTTGAAAAACAAGTTTCGGTCAGTCCGGTCAAAATTGTAATCGCGATGCATGAAAACGACTCAGGCCTGACCGGGGATAATGATGAGGTGGATATCAACCCCCTCCCCAACGAAACTTCACTCAAGCTCGAATTTGACCTGTGCGCCATGACCGTCCTGGCAGCATCCTCCCAATTTCCAGCGCAAGGAGTGATCGAAATAAAAGCCGGCAACGGGAGCAGCCAGGCCACGATCCGCCTGAAAATCGGAACAGCAGACGGACGACCTGTGACCAAAAATGACCTTGCACTCATCGAAACCGATATGATCCAGGTGCTTTTCCAGTCCCCAAAGATGATAACCGGCAAACCCACTATCGTCATGGCCCGCATAGCCAATAATTATGCAGTCGATATCAATACCAACGTACGTGTGATCGTATCAGGCGCAGGCGTCAACCGAAATGAAGTCTTCCCATTGTCTATCGCTGCCGGTGAGGTTAAGAAAGAATATTACTTCCTGGATAACCCAATACGTTTTCCAAACGCATCCGCTTACAGGCAGGTGGCGATGAAGGTAATAGTTGAAGATGCGCAGAATCAAAACCTTGATCCAAAAAATTGCCTCCGCATCAATGATGGCAATTCCCGGCGCCTGACCTGGAAAACAGTCAGCACGCCACGACGCTATAATCTGCTATGGGCAAAAGTCGGCACGCTCCTGGACGGATTCAATTTTACGTCAGACGAACTGTTGAATGAAAACATGGAGCTTGGCGGGTCGTATATACATGGTGTCTTTCCGTTAGCCTACCCCTACAATCATAAAGCCTCAGTTGACATTCTACCTCCATTGACCGCCGCAGTTGATTTCCTTACGACCATATTGAGCCCTTTCGGTATTCCGGCAGATAATGTGACTCCCTATGCGCTTGTATTTGAATTAAACGGCGTAGCCAACATCGTAGGTTGTGATCGCCTGATGGGCGTGCTGCCCAACAAAGACTGGTTTGAAAGATTCTCCTATGATTTTCTAGATGACGTCACAGGTTTGTCATTGGGCGAATTTGCGCCCCGCGCCGTTATCTTCCTGCCTCAGTATAGTGATGGTTCGAATCTTGGACCCGCCATGACTTTACCTGCACATGAATTGGGCCACACCTTCGGACTCAGCACTGATCCTTCGCTGAAAGATTCATGGGTCTGCGATATCGACTGGCCCGCATTAGGTCACTCTGGGTGCGGTTTTGCCGGGGGCTTTGATGAATACAATAGCGAAACAAATCCCAAGGGCAATCCATCCAACGGATTCTGGATCAAGCAGGGAGGCGAAACAAATTTGATCGATACATTGCTCAACAAGGAACAATGTGGTTCTTTCTGTTTCATGGGGCCTTCACCTGCCAATGCACATGTCAAATGGGAATCGAAGATGAAATGGATCGATCCTGCAGACTACGACCATCTCGTCAATAAATTGCAATTAAAACCCGATCCGGAAATCATCTATGTGTCCGGTATGATTTCCCATGATGACCAGTTGCTGCTAGGGTCCATACAACACATCGGCATGGGTATCCCCGATCGTGACACGAGCTACGGCGCATATATCATCCGGTTTGTAGGCCCGACAGGAAAGCCACTCACGGAAGTAGGATTGCCGGTCAATTGGAATACTTCAGATATCTCCTCACACCCCAGGCCGGTGACTTTCTTCGGACTTAATGTTGAATTTCCGAAGGGAGCGACCGAATTGCAGATCATCAACCGCATATCAACCAAGATGCTTGGCAGCCGGAAAATCAGTGCAAACAAACCAGACATTAAACTCAAGGTGCGTGGTGCAGCTACCATAGCTAAAGGCGACGATCTGCTAATAACCTGGAAAGCCAGCGATCGTGATGGCGACAATCTTCAATATTTTTCCATGGCACGCAAGGATAAAGAAGAAGGCTGGTTTCCGATAGAAATGTGGAATGAAAAAAAGGAATTGACCATGCCAACTAAAACGTTTGAACCTGGCATCTACCACATTAAGGTAATGGCCAGTGATGGGGTGCATGTTACGGCTTCGAAAGAAATGGCATTTACTGTCACTGATGGAAATTAATTTTCACAGAAATGGGATTAGGAAACTTCTTCAGGAGCTGGTTTTGCCCAGCTCTTGAAGAAGTTTGAGTTATAAGAAATGAACAATTCAAAGTTCAGGTTTAACCCAAGCCTACTCATACGAATATCCCCCTGCAAAAGAGAGAGGAGCAATGGGATATTTGCTTATATGAAGGTGATGTATGATCATATCCCCCCTCTTTCCCAGCAAGATTAATTTCCATCAGCAGTACTTCAAATAGAGAGGGGGGAAGGGGGGTGAGTTCTGTAATATCAAACAGCCCCATCCGAGCCCAGTGGTGCCCCGATGGGGCACGAATGATTTTTCTGCTCTCATTGCTACCAACCTTTAGCCCCTACGGGGCAATGTTAATTCTCCTCTGCTCATTGCTCCCTGCCAATCACCCCCACACCCATCACCCACTCATCTCCTTGCTCCTTTCCCCCTTGCTCCTTGCCCCCTGCCCTCTGCCAATTTAGACCCCCTCTAAATACCCTCCTCCCCCTTCCTCCTTTCTTCCCTTGATCCTTTCCTCCCCTACCTTTGCTTTCCAAAGACCTCACTATCTTGCAGGTCCTATACAAGACAGATCAATCTATGAACTGGTTATCCCGTTTCCTCACCTCCTCGCTCGGCCAAAAAGTGATCATGAGCCTCACCGGCATCTTCCTGATCCTCTTCCTCATCGTCCACATGTCCGGCAACCTCCAGCTCCTATCCGACGACGGGGGCCGGTCCTTCAATATCTACGCGGCCTTTATGTCCGAAAACCCCCTCATCCGGGTAGTCTCGATAGGCCTCTACACGTTTATCCTCCTGCATTCCTTCCAGGGAATCGCCTTGGCTATAATGAACCGCAAGGCCAAGGGCGGCAAATACGCCCACGGCAAGGTCGCAGGCGCCACCTGGGCCTCTAAGAATATGGCCCTCCTCGGCATCCTCATCTTCGCCTTCCTCTGCCTCCACATGGGCGACTTCTGGGTTAAGATGCGCTTTACAGACCAACTCACCATGGTCACGTACCCTGGCCACGACGAAGCCGTACAGGATATCTACAGCCGCGTCAATGTCGCCTTCCAGGAGCCCTGGGTGGTGATCGTATACCTCATCGGCGTATTCGCCCTGGCCGTACACCTGATCCACGGATTCCAGAGCGCCTTCCAGACCCTGGGCATCGCACACGAGAAATACAGCCCGGCCATCAACATCATCGGCTGGATCTATACCGTCCTGATCTGCGGCGGATTTGCCATCATGCCCCTCTATCACTATTTCCTACGCTAACCCCGGATCCTCTAACCGATACCGAATCATCCAATAGAAATACATCAACATGAAAATACTAGATGGTAAAGTTCCTCCCGGCCCAATCGCCACAAAGTGGGAACAATATAAATCGACAATCCCCCTGGTGTCCCCCAACAACAAGCTCCGCCTCGATGTCATCGTCGTAGGGACAGGCCTTGCCGGCGCAGCCGCTGCTGCATCCCTCGGTGAGCTCGGGTACAACGTCAAGTGCTTTACCTTCCATGACAGCCCCCGCCGCGCGCATAGTATCGCCGCACAGGGAGGTATCAACGCCGCCAAGAATTATCAAAACGACGGCGACAGCATACACCGCCTCTTCTATGACACCGTCAAGGGAGGTGACTACCGCGCCCGCGAAGGCAATGTCCACCGCCTCGCTGAATGTTCGACCTCAATCATCGACCAATGCGTGGCACAAGGCGTCCCCTTCGCCCGTGAATATGGAGGCCTCCTCGAAAACCGCTCCTTCGGAGGTGTGCAGGTATCACGCACCTTCTACGCACGCGGCCAGACAGGTCAGCAACTTCTCCTCGGCGCATACCAGGCACTGTCACGCCAGATCGCGCTCGGCACGGTGACGATGTACAACCGCCACGAGATGATGGACGTAGTCCTCATCGACGGCAAAGCCCGCGGTATCATCGCCCGCAACCTGCTCAATGGCGAACTCGAACGCCACAGCGCACATTGCGTGATCATGGCCACAGGCGGATACGGTAACGTATTCTATCTCTCGACCAATGCGATGGGCTGCAATGTCTCCGCCGCATGGCGCGCCGTAAGGCAAGGTGCCTATATGGCCAACCCATGCTTTACACAGATCCACCCGACCTGCATCCCTGTATCAGGCGACTATCAAAGCAAACTCACCCTCATGTCCGAATCCCTCCGCAACGACGGCCGGATATGGGTACCTAAATCAAAGGAAGATGCCGAAGCCATCCGCACCGGCAAGAAGAAAGCCATAGACCTCACCGAAGACCAGCGCGACTACTTCCTCGAACGCCGCTACCCTGCCTTCGGTAATCTCGTACCACGCGACGTAGCCTCACGTGCAGCTAAAGTCGCATGCGACGAAGGCCATGGCGTCAATGCCACAGGCCTGGCCGTATACCTCGACTTTGAAGCCGCCATCCAGCGCTATGGAAAATCCGAAGCAGGCAACCAGGGCAATCACAATCCCGATGCCGCTACCATCCGCAAACTCGGCGAAGCCAAAGTAGAAGAACTCTACGGCAACCTCTTCGAGATGTACGAAAAGATCACCGGCGACGATCCATACAAGACTCCGATGATGATCTATCCCGCCATCCACTATACCATGGGCGGCCTTTGGGTTGATTATAATCTCGAAACAAACATCCCCGGCTTGTTTGCATTAGGCGAATGCAACTTCTCCGACCACGGTGCAAACCGCCTCGGTGCAAGTGCATTGATGCAGGGCCTCGCTGATGGATATTTTGTGATCCCTTATACCGTAGGCACCTTCCTGGCCAATGAAATCCGCACACCGCGCTTCAGTACCGACAGTCCTGAATTTGTGGCTACTGAAAAAGCTGTAGATGACCGCATCAAGGCATTGATGAATGTCCAGGGCAATGAGTCCGTTGAAAACTTCCACCGTCGACTCGGCCACATCATGTGGGATTATTGCGGCATGGCGCGTAATGAAGAAGGCCTGAAGAAAGCCCTCGTCATGATCCGCGAATTGCGCGCAGAGTTTCACAAAAATGTCTTCGTACCTGGCAGCGATCGTGACTTCAATCCGGAACTCGAGAAGGCATATCGCGTAGCGGACTTTATGGAGATGGGCGAACTCATGGTCATGGATGCCCTCACCCGCAACGAATCCTGCGGCGGCCACTTCCGCGAAGAATATACCGCCGACAACGAAGCCAAACGCAACGACGAAGAATACGCCTACGTGTCCGCATGGGAATGGACAGACCTCAATGCCGCTCCCACATTGCACAAGGAGCCGCTGAAGTTTGAATATGTAGAATTAAAAACCAGATCATACAAATAAACCCGTGATGTTTCCCGAAAGTAGAGACGCGATTAATCGCGTCTCTACTTTCGGGAAATGCATCACAGATAAAATAAATGATGATGTCCAACATGAAATTGACCCTCCATATCTGGCGCCAGCGCAATGCTAACGACACCGGCACCTTCGAAACGCATACCGTTGAAGCCAACGAGCATATGTCCTTTCTCGAAATGCTCGATGTCCTCAACCAGGGGCTGATCGAACAAAAGAAGATCCCTGTGGCTTTTGAGCATGACTGTCGCGAAGGCATCTGCGGGGCCTGCAGCATGGTCATCAACGGACGCCCGCATGGGTTGCTCGGTGGGACGACGGTGTGCCAGTTGCACATGCGGTTTTTCAAGGATGGAGATCATATCTGGGTAGAGCCCTTCCGTGCCAAGGCCTTCAAGGTCATCCGTGACCTGGTCGTCGACCGCTCATCATTTGACCGCATCATCCAGGCCGGTGGCTATGTGTCCGTCAATACCGGCGGCACCCCTGATGGCAACGCGATCCCTATCGAAAAAGACATCGCCTCCCAATCCATGGATGCCGCTGCCTGCATAGGCTGTGGTGCCTGTGTCGCAGCTTGCCCTAATGGTTCAGCGATGCTATTTACCGCCGCCAAGGCATCACACCTCGGCCTCCTCCCACAAGGCGAGGTGGAAAATTCACGTCGTGTCCAGGCGATGGTCCATCAGCATGACAAGGAAGGTTTCGGCCGCTGCTCCAATACCTATGCTTGTGAGGCAGAATGTCCGAAGGAGATTTCGGTGACGAATATCGCCAGGTTGAACAGGTGGTATCTGAAGAGCTCACTGGGGAGCAACGTGTAAAAAGGCGGAACGGCAGAAAGGCGGAACGGCAGAAAGGCGGAATGGCGGAACGGCAGAAGGGCAGAAGGGCGGAACGATCGAGCGGGGTGCCTGCAGCCAGGAGGCTGACAACTTGTAATTCCTGCAATGTAAATGCTTGTGTTGCTCCTGCCGTCGGTAGCCAGAGTCTACCGACAACATCTGATTTTTTAAAAAATCAGATGTGACTCATTTCGCTGGCAGAGCCAGCATCTTAAACTACCCCACATCCCGAGTCTTAAGTCTGCGAGTCTGACGTCTGGCATCCATTTCATAGGATTTAGGGGCAAGGATTGTGCATTTAATCCCAAATCCGTATCTTTCCTTTAATCAAAACCTCCTAAACATGCGTTTCATCGGTGCTGTTTTAATCGTCGTCGCGGTATTGTCCGCAGCCCTCTTCTTCCTGAAAATGAACTTTATGTTCCTCAACTGGATCAACAATTGGGGTGCCCAGGTCGGCTGGGGGATCAGGGGTTTCTTACTGCTATTGGGTATCGTCCTCTTTATCGTAGGCAAGGCCGCCGATGAGGAAGAGGCCGAAGAAGCTGCAGATGCGAAGTGATAACTTGTTAAAGGTGAGTAATTGTCTGAAAGCTAAATACTTCGTCGCGCGTTTGATCACATCAATGGATAAAACGGCCCTCGTCAGGACAGATTCAATCAGGAGACTTGAACCAACCAGTTATTTTCCTACTGCACCAAAAATTGATAATATCCGGTTCTCCCTTCCGCATTTGTGACACACCACAGATAGGTTCCAGGCACAATGGAAGAGGGCAGGTCAATAGATAGTGTATGATTACCGGCTGTTAGCAGAGCGCTGTCTTTGACCAGTCCGATTGTTTTTCCGGAAATATCCTGTATTGAAAATGCAAGCACCTGATCCGCATCAAGGAAAAATGAGGCATTGATCGATGACTTGGTCGGATTGGGAAATAAAGTCAGTTCCTGCACATCCAAGAGCGATTCATCTATTGAGGTAGTCAGCCCGGAGAGATATCGGGCCACCGCGAAATCAAGATTATTGGAATTGTTTTGAGCCTCCCCGACGATCACGATTTTTCCATCCGGCTGCAGGGCGATAGCATGCGCTTCATCTTCACTCTCTCCACTGCCGATAATAGTGATGACTTTACCATCCTGGCTAAACGTATTGTCCAGCACGCCATCTGCCGTAAACCGGGCCAGGCCAAAGTCCGCATCTGATGATGCCTGCGCTGCATATCCGGTGATCAATATCTTATCATCCGGTTGCAGGATCATATCCCGGGCATCATCAAAAAAGGGACCTATCGTCTCTACCGCATACCCGTCCTCTCCAAAATCAAGATCAAGCGTTCCATCCTGAAGCAATCGAATGACTGCAAAATCATAACCGGTGGTGCCATAACTGGAGCCGCCTACCACGATCTTCTGATCCGCCTGCAAGGCAATGCCATAGGCACGGTCATCGATGGTGCCCACATCCGGGATCACGATTCCATCAGATGAAAAACTATTGTCAAGGCTTCCATCGGCCTTGAATCTGACCACACAAAATTCTTTTTCAAAACCAATACCTGTATACCCGGCGACAAGGATCTTATCATCCGGCTGCACAGCAATGCTGGTAGCTACATCCTGCCCTGCGTCTACATCGAAGACCAACATTCCATCCTGGCTGAAGGCATTATCAGGAGTTCCATTAAGCTGGAAGGCCGCAATAGCATATTGCTCCAGGTCATTCTTGATCGAAGATCCCACAGCATATATCCTGTTCTTGTATACTGTGATGCGAGACAGTGCATCATTGGTGTTGCTGAAGTCATACGTCATCAGTCCATCTCCATCAAACGACGAGACAAGCTTTCCATCTGTGTCCAGTAAGGCAAATGCAAAATCAAGGTCAGCCCCCATGCTCGCCGTACCGCCAACAAGAATATTTCCATTAGGCAGCAACTCCACATCACGGGCTTCGTCATCTCCACCATCAAAATCTATGGTGACAATGCCATCCCCGCTAAAACTATTGTCCAGCGTCCCATCTTCCAGATATCGGACGATTGCAAAATCATTGTCTCCGCTTTGCCTCGATACCCCCACAGCCACAATCCGGTTGTTTCCCTGGATCACTACCCCATACGCTAAATCGTGACCGTTGCCAATCGGGGTCATTAACTTTCCATCTCCAGAAAAAGTAGCATCAAGGCTTCCTACCTGTGCATGTCCTGAAACAATGCAGAAGAGCATTAGGATAAATATGGTTTTGGAGGCCATCGGGCTGAGTTATTTGGTTCAATCAAATGTACATATTTACGTCTAAGTTGAAAGGGTGTCGTTCGTTTAAGTCTCTGACTTAAATACAAAATGAGCGTTCGTTCAAGTCTCCTGACTTGAATGCAATATGGTTTGCGTCTCCTGACGCTAGAGTTAAATCATCCTCGAGACGAATGTGCCAATTCATCATGAATACATCAAAATATTAGCTGCCTGCAAAGCTGCGCTTTGCCTGGCAGGAAATTCACCCCGCTCGTCAGGAGACAAGCAAATATCGGGGCCAAGTCTGGAGACTTGAACCAACGGCACAATAATTGAAAAGAAAAGCAGGCAGAGCCGGCATTTCTTTTCACTGACCCACCTCCCACACCTCTTACTGTCTTACTGTCTTACCTTCTCACACCTTCTTACTATCTTACCTTGGTTAACCACCAAGGCATATGAACATCAAATTTTGCGGGGCAGCCCGCCAGGTCACCGGATCAAGCCACCTCCTGACCCTCGACAACGGCTTCAAGATCCTGCTGGACTGCGGGATGTTCCAGGGCAGCTATGCCGCGGATATCGTGAGCAACAGCATGTTCCTCTTCAATCCGGGAGAGATCGACTGTGTAGTGCTCTCGCACGCCCATATCGACCATTGCGGCCGATTGCCCAAGCTGGTCAAGGACGGCTTTAAAGGCCCGATCCATGCCACCCACGGCACCCGCAGCCTGGCGACCATCATGCTGCTGGATAGCGCCCATATCCAGGAGAAAGATGCCCAGTTTTTTAACAAGAAGAATGATGACCGCAGGGATGAGGATGGTTTCACCTTTCGCGATCCGCTCTATACCAGCGTGGATGTAGAGAGTGCTATGAAATTGTTTGTAGGCTATGGCTATGACCAGTGGCACAAGATCCATGATGATGTCAGGGTGATGTTTACCGACGCAGGTCATATCCTGGGCAGTGCATCCGTGACACTCGAGATCAGGGAAAACGGCAAGACTACGATGCTTGGCTTTACCGCCGATATAGGGCGTCCCAACAGGCCGATACTCCGCGATCCGCAGCCCATGCCCGAAGTGGATTACCTCATCTGTGAATCCACCTATGGCGACCGCCTCCACGAATCACAGCCCAATGAAATGGAGCGCTTCCTGCGTATTATCACAAAAACCTGCATGGAAAAACGTGGTAAGCTGATCATCCCGGCATTCAGCGTAGGCCGCACACAGGAACTAGTGTACATCCTCGACCAGGCCAATACCGCAGGCCTGTTACCGAAAGTAAAAGTATATGTCGACAGCCCACTTGCGATCAATGCCACTGCAGTATACGGTTCACACCCAGAGTGCTTCGACAATCAATTGAGCGAATACATGCTCATCGACAAGAATCCCTTTGGCTTCAACGACCTCACCTATATCCGCCAGGCCGAACAATCCAAGGAGCTGAACAACAGCAAGGAACCCTGTATCATCATCTCCTCCTCCGGTATGATGAATGCCGGCCGCGTCAAGCACCACCTCTTCAACAACATCGAAGATCCCCGCAATACCTTCCTCATCGTCGGCTATTGCACTCCGGATACACCTGGAGGCAAGCTCCGCGCAGGCGCCCCCGGCCTCAAGATCTTTGGCCAGTACAAGGAAGTCAAGGCAGGTGTTGAAATCATGGACTCCTTCTCCGCCCACGGCGACCGCGATGAGATGCGCGACTTTGTCATCAATCAAAAGCCACGACTCAAGAAATTATTCCTCGTCCATGGCGAGTACGATACGCAGCAGGCGTGGAGATCATTCTTGCGCGAAAATGGATTTTCGCATATTGATATACCGGCGCTGGGGGAGACTGTGCGGTTGGAATGAATTAAAATTTTCCTGAAAATAAAATGCTGGCTATGCCAGCATTTTATTTTCATATCCATATCGTTGGTTCAAGTCTCCTGACTTGAACCCAATATGTTGCTTGTCTCCTGACGAGCGGGGTGGATTCCAAAGAAAATGCTTGTTGCCTGCAGCCAGGAGGCTGCAACACGTGATCCACAAATCAACACAGCTGCTATCTGATTCATCTGTTTGCAGCCAGAGGCTACAAACAACTTTATCTAATGGTTTAATGGAATGCAGCCTTTGGCTGCATTCCATTAAAAGCTTACGATTCCACCACCACCTTCTTCCTCTCCATCTCCAGCTTATCCAGCTTCTCGCGGATCACACCGCGCTCCTTGTCGAGGCTCTGCATGATGACCTCGACACGCTGACGGGTACCGGTGACATTGACGAGTGACTTGGTGATCTTTTGCTGGACCAGATAATCAGTGATAAGGTTGTTGAAGAAGATTTCGGCAAAGGCACCAAACTCTTCGATCTCCATGCTGACGTTGAGTTGGAGGCCTTTGAAGACATCCTGGAGCTCATTGCCAAAACGGATGAGGGCGTGACGGGATTGATAGGCAAGGTCACGGGCTACTTCGATAGATTCGCGCTTCATGTGGTAGTTGCCTTGATGGCGCCGCCCCCACATCTCCTGCTGGCCCATAAATCGTGCATTGATCAGGTGCTGCTCTGCGCCTCTTACCAATGTCAAGGCATTCGTCCCCGCAACATAGGCTTCCTCAACTTCAACACTGTATTTATGTAGCTTGTCTGTCTGCTGATTGATCCCCTTGAGGACCAGGGCGACATTAGGGTCCAGGTCCATAAGTTCCTTTTCACGCTCCGTGATCAGTGCCTCTACCCTGCGCAGCACTGCATCATAGTTTTGTTCCTTCTTGGATAGCAGGTCGAGTTCGAAGCGAATGAGCTCTACGGACTTGTAGATCTCGTTAAACTTGAGGGAGGCACGGAAATATTCTTCTCTCTCTTTATCCAGCTGCTCTTCACGGTCACCGAGAAATTTGCGAAACATAGTGGTAATCCCTTCGCGTTCAAGCGTCTCGACATCACGCTGTTCTTTAGCCAGGGTAGTCTCCATCACCTGCAAGGCTTTCTCTTCCGACTCAAGCCGTGTGGAAAGCTGGGCTGTATGATCCTGTATTTTTCGGATCTGCTCCAGTTCCTGTATGCTTTCTCTCAGTCGTTGCTGTAGTTCGCTCATGACCTGCTAAAGGAAATCTGGCGCAGAAAGTTCTCTGTGGTATCGATATCAGATGAATGTGACCTGTCTCCCGATAAAGGAAGGACCTGTAACCGATAAGCAATATATTTTTCCTCCAGGAGCGGAGAGGTCTTTAATGGCCTGCGGTATTCAAGGGCCTGTGCAGCTATCATCCATTCGATGGCGAGCAGCTTCCAGGTATTGTTGACGATCTCATAGAGTTTCATCCCAGCATTGGCCGCCATGCTGACGTGGTCCTCTTGTCCCGCACTCGTGACGATCGAATCCGTAGACGCAGGATGCGTAAGTATCTTGTTGCGGTTGACAATAGCTGCTGCTGTATACTGGCAGATCATCATGCCGGACTCAAGACCCGGATTATTTGCCAAAGTCGGAGGTAGTCCGCGCTGACCACCGAGGAGGAGATATCCTCTTCGCTCTGAAATGCTGCCATACTCGGCAATGGCCATCGAAAGAAAATCAGAGGCTAATGCTAATGGTTGTGCATGGAAATTTCCACCGGATACAATCCGCACATCACCATCCGTACCGATCACCAGGGGATTGTCCGTGACAGCATTGATTTCATTGTCGGCGATTCCCTTTGCATAAGCGATGACATCCCTTGATGCACCATGCACTTGCGGGGCACAGCGGAATGAATACGGATCCTGCAGATGTGCTTTTTTTACTGCCAGGATTTCACTGCCGGCCAGCCACTCTCTGAGCGTAGCTGCAGATTGTATTTGCCCTGCCTGCTTACGAATAGCATGAATGCCTGGATCCAACGGTGATGGATGCGCATCAAATGCATCAAAGGACATGGCGGCGCACATATCACTGACTTCAGCAAGGCGCATCGCGCTGTTGATGGAGTACACCAACCATGCGAGCGAATATTGCGTGCCATTGATCAGGGCCAATCCTTCTTTCGCTTCGAGATGGAGCGTATCGATACCTGCGAGCATTAGTGCTCTTGAAGCAGGCATCTGTTCTCTTTTATAGACGACCTCCCCTTCACCGATCATCGGCAGGCAGAGATGGGCAAGTGGGGCTAGATCACCTGATGCGCCCAGGGATCCAATCATCGGCACCACCGGGATGATGTTGTGATTGTAGAGGTCAAGAAGAAATTGGATCACTTCTCTGCGTACCCCTGATTGACCCTGGGACAGGCTGATGATCTTCATCAACAGGGTGAGTCGGACGATAGCTTGGGGCACTGCCGGACCGACGCCACAGGCATGAGACCTGAGCAGGTTGGTCTGTAACTGCTGGAGTCCCTCTGGAGAAACGGTCACGGAATACAATGAGCCAAAGCCGGTATTGATCCCGTAATATCGCTCAGCGGATCTGTTGAGCAGGTCTTCGAGTGCGCTTCGGTTATCTGTGATCCTTTGCCATACTTTTTCAGACAGGCCCAGCTTGCCCCCTGTCATGGCGATGATGTCTTCAACCGTCAGGGCTGCCCCTTCATATACGTAATGATCCATGTCCCAAAATTAAT
The DNA here is from genome assembly GCA_016716665.1 of Candidatus Opimibacter iunctus. GTDB lineage: Bacteria > Bacteroidota > Bacteroidia > Chitinophagales > Saprospiraceae > Opimibacter > Opimibacter iunctus. Next base: position 210,716 of record JADJVH010000003.1, read on the forward strand.
CATAGCATTTGGGCCATGTTAATTTGGTTTATCATTCCGTTAAATGAAGGTTAAAGAAAGCATTGTATACGAAAATAAAAAATATGTTACCCTTTAACTTTGAGTAATTTATTATATCCAGGCTACTTAATGGTGCAGGTGTCCCATGAAACTTTTAAAGGACCCCTGCCGTCTTAATACCTGAACGTGAGCCAATAATTGAAGTATTTTTGGCGTCTCTACAAGATCTATTCAATCACATAATGCTAAACCATGAATAAAATCATCCTTTTGTTCCTGATGTTGACCCTCGGAACGATCACCACTGTCAAGGCTCAGCGTATCGCTATCGTCGATATCACCAAGGTCCTCCAGGAAATGCCGGATTATCAGGCAGCCCAGGCAGAGCTCGATAAAATCGCCGCCGAATGGCGCCAGCAGATCGCCCTCGAATACGACCAGATCAAGGCCATGTACAATAAGTACCAGGCTGAGCAGGTCCTCCTGTCGGAAGATGCCCGCAAGAAAAAAGAAGATGAGATCATGGAGCGCGAAAAGCAGGTCCGTGAGCTCCAAAAGGAGAAGTTTGGCCCCGAAGGCGCCCTGTTCAGGAAACGCCAGGATCTCGTGCAACCGATCCAGGAAAGGGTGTATGCCGCCTTTGCGACCTATGCTGATGACCGTGGATTTGACTTTATTTTCGACAAGGGTGGCAGCTCCGGGCTGATCTTCTCCAATGCCGAATATGACAAGACTGATGATATCGTCCGCCTGGTCAATAAATAAAGATCAAATCATTACTTTTGCTGACTTTTTTAATCAAATAACCGAAACGACGTAAATGAAATTAATACTGAAATATGCCCTGATGATGGCGATCGGCATGACACTGAGTATGTCCGCACAGGCCCAGAAATTCGGCTTTGTCAACTCAGGCGCTATCCTCGAGTCGATGCCCCAGGTCAAGGAAGCTGAATCTAACCTCGAAGCCCTCGGAAAGCAACTCCAGGCCAAAGGCGAAAAAATGATGCAGGACTTCCAGCTCAAGTACCAGGAGCTCCAGCGCAAGGTAGATGCAGGCGAGATCACGCCAAAGGCACAGGAAGCTGAAGCCGCTGCCCTCGAAGAGCAACGCAACACGATCCTGGCCTATGATCAGGATATGCAGAAGCAACTTTCTGACAAGAGAGACTCCCTGCTGTCCCCGATCCTCGCCCAGATCAAGACCGCGATCGATGCTGTCGCTAAAGACAATGGCTATACATACATCTTCGACGGCAGTCCAGGCGTCGGTGTGATCCTCTACGCAGATGAAAGCACCAATGTCACCGCCCTCGTAAAGACAAAATTAGGGATCCAATAAATTTGTGGTCTTCCACAATGAAAAAGTCCGGATGGTTTCATCCGGACTTTTTTTATTTATGCCAGCAATGGATACAGATAGAGAAGTACTCGTGTAGTGCCCCGATGGGGCACGAATGATTTTTACTGTCTCTCTGCTACCAACCTTTAGCCCCTACGGGGCATGTTCAATTCGCCCTCTGCCCTCTGCTCTCTGCTCTCCACCGACCTTTAGCCCACTTCGACTGCCTGTCACGCCTCCTCGTGCACCCGCTCAGTGCAGCGCCTACGGGGCATTGAATCGTTTTCACTCTTCACTCTTCACTCTTCACTTTTCACTTTTCACTTTTCATTTTTCACTTTTGCCTTAGCCTTTTCTTCATTGAGAAAAGTATTGAGCTTGTCGATCTCAAACGTGGACTCCATCTGTCCGAAGGAATTCACCTTGATATCAAACCCCTCCAGGCCTTCATGAAAGGAGGACTTTTCATCGGCGGGGGTTTCCGGATTTTTTTTCTTCCTTGGCATAGCATTGTTTTTTTATCGACTGGATAATTGATGAAAGCGACTTACTGTCTTCTCCTGACCCAATACCTCAGCGATCGCAAAGACATCAGGACCCTGTGTAGTGCCGGTGAGTGCAGCACGCAATAATGGCATGATCACACCCATCTTGATCCCACTGGCCTGGATGATCTCCTTTGCAGCAGCAGCGGCGGTTTCATGATTGAACACATCAAGTGCGTTGATGGCATCGGCTACCTGCTTTAGGACAGGCCCAACTTCAGGTACCCACTTCTTATTGATCTCTGCATCATCAAAGACCAGCGCATCGGTAAAGAAATAATAGCCCTGGGGGATCACTTCAATCAACCTGTGCACGCGTGCCTTCATCAGATTGTAGACAGCTTCGAGATGAGGTACATCTACATTGTATCCTGCATCTGCTCCATACTTGTGCAGGCGTTCCGCAGCGTCTACAAAACTCAATTGCTGCAGGTATTGCTGATTAAACCAGAGTGCCTTGTCATAATCAAACCTTGCGCCTCCCTTGTGGATACGCTCCGGATCAAATACCCTGATCAGTTCTTCGAGTGAAAAGATCTCCTGCTCTGTCCCCGGATTCCAACCAAGGAAAGCGAGGAAGTTGATCACCGCTGCGGGTTCGAAACCATAGCTGTCAAAACCTTCAATGGATTCTTCGGGCTTGTCAGATGGCCATGCGAGTGGAAAAACCGGAAAGCCAAATTTCTGGCCATCGCGTTTACTCAACTTACCATGTCCATCCGGTTTTAATATCAATGGCAGATGTGAAAAAGTAGGCATCGTGCCCTGCCACCCAAATGCCCGGTAGAGCAATACGTGATGTGCTGTGCTGGGCAACCATTCCTCACCACGGATCACATCGGTGATTTCCATCAGGTGATCATCTACCACATTGGCCAGGTGGTAGGTTGGATAGCCATCGGCTTTGAGCAGTACTTTATCGTCGAGTTCGGTGCTGTCAAAGACCACCTCGCCACGGATTTTATCCTGGATCATAATAGACTGGCCCGGATCCACATTGAGGCGAATGGTATAGGGTACATCTGCCTCGAGGAGTGCCGCCACCTCATCTGATGATAAGGACAGGCTGTTTTTCATTTCGCCTCTGACGGATGCATCATACTTGGGGGTTGGAACTCCCCGGTCAGTAAGGCGCTGGCGCATTTGTTCGAGGTCTTCAGGAGTGTCCCAGGCATAGTATGCTTTGCCATCCTGCACCAGGGTCAGGGCATAGTCGCGGTAGATCGCCATGCGTTCTGATTGCCTGTAGGAAGCAAAGGGGCCTCCCTGCACAGGACCTTCGTCAGGGGTGAGGCCCAGCCAGTTGAGGGCCCGGATGATATAGTCTTCAGCACCGGGCACATATCTCGTTTGGTCGGTGTCTTCGATACGGAGGATAAATCTCCCGCCGTTTTGCCTCGCCAGGAGGTAATTGTACAGTGCTGTCCTGATGCCACCGATATGAAGCGCCCCTGTCGGGCTGGGAGCAAATCTCAATCTGTTCATAATTGTGTGCTAGTTTTGTGGTCAATTTTCGAAAAAAGGTCCTTTTTTCCTAAAAATGCCTGATTTTCAATAAAAAATGCAGCGTATTTGTAACCTTTTTCGTTTTGAAAACATTTAGCATTGACATAGTCAAATACCATCAGGCAAAGATAGCCATTCCATGAACCCTCTCGACCACGTTTAGCAAACCATGTATTTAGTACACACGCCACAAGCCGTCCAGGCACTTTTTCCGGGTTTTATCTGGAAAATGAACGGAAACCGAAAAGAAATCTACCTCACCTTTGATGACGGGCCCATCCCGGAGGTGACTCCCTGGGTATTGGATACACTGGCAAGGTTTGATGCCAAGGCTACCTTTTTCTGCGTTGGCGACAATGTCCGCAAGCACCCCCATATCTACGACATGGTCCTCGATGCAGGCCATACTGTAGGCAACCATACCCTCAACCACCTTTCCGGTTGGGCTACAGAAAACATCACCTATTTCCACAATATCCGTCACTGTGCCCGTATGGTGCATTCAGGCCTCTTTCGCCCGCCATACGGCAAGATGAAACCCAGCCAGGTCCAGTTTCTGCAGCGCCATTACCGCATCATCATGTGGGATGTCCTCAGCGGTGATTTTGACCGCGACATCACCCCCGAAGAATGCGCCCAGAATGTCATCCAGCATGCCGGTCCCGGATCTATCGTAGTCTTCCATGACAGCATCAAGGCAGAAGCCAATCTGCGCCATGCCCTTCCACAAGCCCTCGAGCATTTCAGCCGCGAAGGCTACACCTTCCAGTCCCTGCCAAAACTTGCGCCCGCTGTCGCTGAGCGTGGGCTGCGGGTGGCTGTTTAACCAAACATATTTTATAATTCAAGCGAATGCTTGAATTATAAAATAAAGTCGTTGGTTCAAGTCTGAAGACTTGAACCACATATCTGCTTGTCTCCTGACGAGCGGTTCGAATACCAAACTCATCTCGTTGAGTTCGAAAAAAAACATTTTCTCCCTTATATCTTCCCTGCCTCAGACCACCATGGCTCAAGCAGATCAACTTCCATTAAGCAGCCAGTATTTTCTGTCAAATAATTTCTTGCACTGCTGTATAGATATTCCTCTGGCTTATCTACTATTCCAGCTCTTACAGGATTATTATGGATATAATTCACTTTTTGCCAGATCATTTTCTCAGTATACAGAGCAAAAGGATGATTGTCTTGTTGCCAAAATTGAAAGTTCCGGTTATTGGGGTTAAACCTCGCATGATACTTAAACATATGCATCAACCAATCTCTCCGGCTCTCAGGTTCTTGTTGTATTGTGGCCAGAATTTGATTTGCGGTAAATTTCTTAAAGTCGCGCAGAATTTCGGAAAGCGTGTTTGTTGAATTGGGACCAGCCTGCAAAACCAGATGGATGTGATTACTCATGACGACAAAGACAAGGAGGCCTTTTTCCTTTCTGCAAAATGTTAGACAATCAAGGACAATGTCTCTGTAGATCTTCCGGCTGAATATATCAATCCAGCCCACTACAGTGCATGTCACGAAATTCAGCCCGTGCTGATCAACAATCCGGTAACGTCCCATGGTGAAGTATTTCAAAACAGGAAAATAGGGGGATATGAATTTGAACGCAAGTTTTTTAAAAAAAAAATGCACATCCACAATTTCGCTCGTCAGGAGACAAGCAAGATATTGAGTTCAAGTCTGGAGACTTGAACTAACGAATCGTTTTTATAAAAGCTGTAGACAGCTTTTATAAAAACGCACTAGACAATTGCCCGCCCATGATACCATTCCAACCTCAATGCCTCATGCAATTGAGGCAGGACTTCCGGCGTAATCTTCCCCGCCGCCATGACATATCCTTTAAACAGCGCTTTGATCTCACGCAACTGATCTATCCCATCAACTGCCTTTATGGTGCCTCCAGAAGTGAGAAGGGTGTCGATCTGTGCAAACTGATTGAGCCATTGGATATCATCATCGATATCATCGGACATATCGATCGCTTTGTGGAAGGTGACATGAAATGGATATGCATGATGCAGCAGGGTCATCATCGCTGCGCGGTCGATATGATTATCTTTCATGATGCCAAAGACAAATCCATCCAGAGGCAATTTTTTCAAAGCTTCAATAGCATCAATCATCTGCTGTAACACATCACCATCAGCTTCATATCCTTCCTCCGTAGCACGAACCATCACCCTGACAGGAATGCGCAGGTGATCACACAAGGATGATGCAAGTTCAACATCCGGTGTCATGCCTTCGGTCTCGAGACGGATGCACAACTCGACACGGTCCGCACCACGCTCCTGCGCATCTATAGCTTGTGCCAGGGAAACCACACAGGACTCCAGCTTATAATCACGGCCTTGATGCATGTTTATTTTTTAGCCCAGATATTGTACTTGAGGATGCAATAGATCGCGCGCACACCATCTTTCCAGTTGATCTTCTTTCCTTCGGCATAGGTGCGGCCATAGTAGGAGATCCCCACTTCATATATCCTCACACCCTCAACTCTGGAAATGCGCGCCGTCACTTCCGGCTCAAATCCAAAACGCTTCTCCTGCAGGGGCAGGCTCTTGATGATATCAGACCTGAATAATTTATAGCAGGTCTCCATATCCGTCAGGTTGAGATTGGTGAAAATATTGGATATCCGTGTCAGGAACTTGTTGCCGATCGAATGCCAGAAAAACAGGATACGGTGAGGATTGCCCCCCATAAACCTGCTGCCATAGACCACATCCGCAAATCCCTTCAGGATCGGGATGAGCAATATGTTGTATTCCTCAGGATCATACTCAAGGTCAGCATCCTGGATGATCGTATACTCCCCGGAGGCAAACTGTATGCCTGTGTGCAACGCAGCTCCTTTCCCTTTATTGACTTCATGCGCGACATACCTGATTGGAAAATCAGGATGCTCCGACTGGTATTTCTTTATGGCCCCTTCGGTATTGTCTTTCGAACAGTCATTGACCAGTATGACTTCCTTGAGCCAGCCATCGGGCAGGGTGACCACCCGGACTTTGTCCAGGATCAGGTGAATAGTCCTTTCTTCGTTGTAAGCAGGTATGACGATCGAGAGCGTAGGCAAGTGTATCCGGGATTAGTATGAGGGCGCTAAAATAGGACAGATTTTACTCACTCCCGCTGTAGCTTGTCCACCCGGGGGTTCATGATCCTGAACCAGACTGGCGGAACCAAGGCAAGGAGCATCGACATAGGATAGCCAAATGGCAGTTGAGGGCTCTGGTCCAGGTGCCTCAGGGTTTGGTATTTACGGGTGGACTGATGGTGATGGTCAGCGTGGCGTACCAGTTCAAAGAGCAGGATCCTGCCCAATTCGTGATTAGAATTCCAGGAGTGGCTGCCGGTCATCGGCTCATATCTACCCGACTCCATACGCTTGCGAAGCAATCCATAATGCTCAATATAATTGACCGTTTCGAGTGCCAGGATGCCTACAAATGCTGCAGCAACATAGACCAGAATGCTTCCAAATCCAGCAAGGGCTACCACAAAGGCCAGCAAAACAAACTGTGCCATATGCCCAATAAGGACCTCGTTCATCCATTTTGGCCTGTTGGCCGCTTCACGCATGACATTTCCGATTTTCCACGCATTTTGGTATCCATGGACTATACTCCGGTAGTAAAACAGGTAGATCGGCTCATTTTTCCTGGCCGTAGCCGGATCTTCGGGGGTAGCCACTTTAAGGTGGTGTCCGTAATTATGCTCCAGTGTAAAATGGGAATACAATACCGGGATCAATAACAGACGCGCCATCCAACGGTCAAAAGTGTGCTCCCGATGCCCCAGCTCATGCGCCACATTGATACCACAAACCCCGAGGAACACCCCTACATTGAATATGGAACAAACGGTTTCAAATGTGGTCATTTCGCCAAGGCCTAGTAACCAGACGTAATATCCGACGATAAAATATAGGGCAGGCACGTTGAGATACAGCAGGTTATCATAAAAATCAAGCTTAGCCTTCTCCTGCATGACTGCATCCGGATCGTTGCCGGGTTTGGCAGGGACAAACAACTCAATCAGCGGAACCAGCAGGAATCCAAGGTAAACCGAACCCGGAGCGGCCCATCCGCCAATACATAAGCCGGCAAAACAAAATACCGGAACCAAATACGCCGCCAGGTACCTCAGGTCTCTGAACTTCATAAGCTGTTATCTTTGTACTTCAAAATTACTTAATCAAGAGACACTATGAGCGGGGATTTCATTTCCATCAAGATAAAGGACATACGCAGAGAGACTGAGGATGCCGTAAGTATATTGTTTAACAACACCGGTGAACTCAAGGAAAAACTCGCCTATAAGCCTGGCCAGTACATCACCATCAAATGGATGGACGGGTCCAAAGAACTACGAAGGTCTTATTCGATCAGCTCCATTCCCGATGACCCATACCTGGCCGTCACCGTCAAGGAAGTAGAAGGGGGAAAAGTTTCGCCAATCCTTTGCAAAAAGGTCAAAGCCGGAGATACCCTTGAAATCATGCCACCGGAGGGGCGCTTTACAGCTGATTTCGGGCAGGACCAGAAGCGAAATATCTATCTCATCGGCGCAGGGAGCGGCATCACCCCGCTGATGTCCATCGCCCGCTATGTGCTGGAAAACGAGCCTAAGAGTTCAGTCATCCTCCTGTATGGCAGCCGCAATGAGGCCCAGATTATTTTCAGGGAGGAATTTGACCGCATGACACAGCGCTACCAGAATCAGTTCTTTGTCTATCACACCCTGTCCAAACCAGATGGATCCGGACTCATCAAGTCGCTCTTCGGACGTAAAAAATCAGACTGGCAAGGACTCAGGGGCAGGATCAGCGTCGGTCATTTAAAAGATATGCTCAAGCAGCATCCGACGACAAAGAATAAGGATCTGTTTTTCCTGTGTGGCCCGGGTGATTTCATCTTGATGGCCGACAAATCCTTGATCGCCTCCGGGATTAATGAAGACGCGGTTAAAAAGGAATTTTTTACTGCTGCATCTACTGATCCTTCACACGAGGGCAAGCCGCATCTCAAGCGTATCAAAGGGCAGCCTGCCCAGGTGAAAGTGCATCTCAGGGGACAAGAGATCGATATCGAAGTCAATGACAAGACGATCCTGGACACAATGATAGACCGTGGCTATGACGCCCCATACTCCTGCCATAGCGGGGCATGCGCGACATGTATGGCAAAGGTCGTTTCCGGTAAAGTAGAAATGGATGCCTGCTTTGCCCTCAGCGATAAGGAAATTGCAAACGGGTATATCCTTGCATGTCAGTCAAGACCATTAACAGATACTGTCGAAATTACCTTTGAAGAATAGATTGTCTCCGGGACTCAGGACGCAAGTTCCATTTTAGTTTCCTTGCGGGCGGCCCAGAACCTGTCCACTACTTTCTTGTAGTAGGCTTCGTATTGAGGCAGGATAATACTGATGTCAAATTTTTGGGCCTGCTCCAGTGCATTTTGCCGGTATACTTTCAACATCGCCTCATCCTGCAGTAACATCAGTGCGTGTTGTGCCATGGATTCATAGTCTCCGACATCGGCCAAACAACCAGTCACGCCATGGATATTGACTTCAGGCAGACCACCGGCATTGGAAGAAATCACAGGGACCTGGCAAGCCATCGCCTCAAGCGCTGCGAGTCCAAAACTTTCATTGGATGATGGAATCAGGAAGAGATCAGCTACTGCGAGGATTTCCTCGATAGCATCCTGCTTACCAAGAAACCTTACGTGCTCATAGAGTCCAAGCTCTCGTGTCATTCGCTCCAGTCTTGGACGCTCAGGACCGTCACCGACGAGCAGCAACTTGGAGGGTATTTGTTTTTGCACGATTTCAAACGTCTGTATGACATCTTCGATGCGTTTTACTTTCCTGAAATTACTGGTGTGTACCAGGATCTTTTCTCCCTCAGGTGCTATGGCTTTGCGGAAATGCTCCTTGTTGAGGCGGCTAAACCTGCTGAAGTCGATAAAATTATAGATCACCTCGATTTCCTTCTTGATCTTGAGTTGCTCACAGGTCTGATGCCGGAGATGATTGGATACCGCCGTCACCCCATCACTCTTGTTGATACTGAAGGCTACTACAGGAGCAAAGGACCTGTCGCTGCCTACCAGAGTGATATCTGTGCCGTGCAATGTTGTGATTACAGGAATGTAGATGCCTTCATCGGCAAGGATTTGCTTGGCCAGATAGGCGACCGTGGCGTGAGGTATCGCGTAGTGGACGTGCAGGAGGTCCAGTTTTTCATATTTGACCACATCGACCAGCTTACTGGTGAGGGTGGTGTCATAGGGGGTATAATCGAAAAGCGGGTACTCTTCGGTGTTGACCTCATGAAAAAACACATTTTCCTGGTAGTGCGTGAGGCGGACCGGACGCTTGTAGGTAATGAAGTGAATCTGGTGTCCTTTTGCAGCCAGGGCGAGACCTAACTCTGTGGCTACCACCCCACTACCTCCATATGTTGGATAACAAACGATTCCTATGCGCATGAGCTATTACTTCCTTTTATACCCGACACCGTGAAAAATGGCCGGTTGATGTGAAAAACAATATTTGCCTGCAAGTGTTGAGGAAACATACGTAAATAAAAATAACACCGTATAATCGCATTTCTGAACCGAAAACGTGGGAATCTACAGTATCAGCGATCTGGCCGAATTAACCGGCGTTAAGACGCATACCCTCCGGGTATGGGAAAAACGCTATGGCCTGCTGACGCCCCAACGAACCGATACCAATATCCGCTACTATCTCGATCAGGATCTCAAGATACTGATGCTTGTCATCAATCTCTACAATCACGGCGTCAAGATTTCCAGGATTGCTGAAATGTCCCCTGAAGAAATGGAAGCGGAGTGTAAGCTGATCGTCAAGGTCGAAGAAGACGACGAAGCAAAGTTGCTCCAGTGCATCGCCGATCTTGATGTGACTGGTATGGATGCCATCCTTGACAAGCATATCCGAAAAAACGGGTTTGAATCAGCACTGATGCAACTGATCCTCCCGGTACTCGATAAGATGGAACTCATGTGGCTGTCCGGCAGTATTGAGGAAGCGCATGAGGCCTGCTTCAGGGAACTCATCAAGCGAAAGACAATACGGGAGATAGATGCTGTAGCCAACAATTGCGGAGGGCCTAAAGTGATCATGTTTCTCCCGACCGGCAACCAGCAGGAATTGAGCCACCTGTTTATGCATTACTTCCTGCGCAAGCAAGGGCTGTGCATCACAGATATGGGTTGTAATATCTCTGCAGAATGCGCAGATTTCGCCCTTCGCAAATGCAACGTGGAATGTGTCCTCATCGTCAATGCAGATCCTGTGCATTGGCAGTTCGGCCCGTTTATCAAAGACCTGGTCAAACGCACCTCCCTTCCTATCGTTGTGTCGGGTCGGGCGTCTGATGATGACTGGAGCCAGTACGGCGGACAGGTCATCATCATCGACAACATCGAAGAGACCATCCGCTTTGTCAGCCGTCTCCAGGAAAATCTTCAAAGCCATCTATCTTAATCAATACATTCAACTATACCATTACTATGAAACAATTATTCATCCTTTCTATTCTATCCATTAGCCTGCTGGTAGTGTCCTGCAAATCAAAAGGAGCTGAAGAATCTTCTTCCGAGGCCGGAACCGCTGCGGGCACCCCAAGTGGTGTTGCTTACCAGGTTGACGTCCCCAGGAGTGACCTTAAATGGATCGCTTTCAAACCCACAGGATCGGTACAAGGCATTATCCCTATAACAGGAGGAAACATCTATGTTGATGGAGATATGATCACCGGTGGTTCAGTCGAACTGAACATGTCCGCACTGCAGGTACAAGGAATGGATGCAGGCATGAAAGAAGACCTTGAAAGCCATCTGAAAGGTACCATCGCCGGCAAGGAAGACGATTTCTTCAATGTTGGGAAATTTCCAACGGCTACATTTAAGGTCATCGGTGCAACCAAATTGGAAAATGATCCATTGGGCACCCATTTGATCAATGGCGAATTAATTATGAAAGGAATCACCAAACCGGTCAGCTTCAAAGCGGTCGTGGATCTTTCGAGCGGAGTAGCCATGAAAGCTACGGCGGAACCTTTCATGATCGACCGTACACAGTGGGACGTGAAGTTTATGTCTAAAACTTTCTTTGACAACCTCAAGGATGATTTTGTCAATGACCAGGTGAGAATCGAATTGACTATTGGTGCCGTCAAACCGGCGCAATAAGTAATAAAATAAAAAATCCCGTGCGAGGCCCGGGATTTTTTATTTATGGTGGTTATGCCATAGCATCGCAACGATCGTCTTCGAATCACCAATCTCCTGGCTGGCTATCCATTGAACAGCTTCTGACCTGGGCACCCAGATCAGTTCGATGTCCTCATCTTCATCCAGCAGTCCTCCGCCATCATTGATCTTGCAGGACTCATCGACCTCTGCATAGAACAAAGTAATGCGCTCGCTCATGATGCCGGGAGAAACATAAAAGCGCATGATACGCTCTATCGTCAGGGGTTTATATCCGACTTCTTCGATCACTTCCCTGTATGCTGCATCTTCTTCGTCTTCGCCAGGGGTGATTCATCCATGGATTGATGCCGTGATGGGTGGGTGGATAGCGCATTTGCTTTACTAGGATATAGGCATCCCTGTCTTTGTGATAGACAAGGATCGCTACGGCGTCCCATTTGGAAAAGCTATACCTCGTCACTTCCGGTGACATGCTTCCGTCAAAGCGTTCAAACTGGAGTATGCTCCTTTTTACTTCAAAGAATTCATCGAAGAGGGTCTCTTCTTTATGCTTGATCACTTCCATAGTGGGTATTTGAATGATAAAGATACATGAGTGGTGTAAGACTGTGAGACAGTAAGACAGTAAGACAGTAAGACAGTAAGAGGCATGGGGGTGAGTGTGAATAGAAAGAATCGGCCCTTGCCATTGGATGGAGCGGTGCAGTGAGCGTAATCGAATTGTTTTCTCCGCCAACCATAGAATACTAATTATAAATCGGCCAACGCCGTTGGAAAGCGGCTCATGCCAAACAACATAATTGCCAAAAAAATGTTACGTTGCACTTATGGCATTAGGACGAGATTTTCCACCCGAGATGGATGCAAAGCCCAAAAAGGGTTTTGTGGAGAGCCTGCAATCGCTCAAGCTGCTCATTCCATTCTTCAGGATGATCTGGCGGACCTCACCCGGTCTCACCTTTGCCAATGTCTTGCTCAGGCTCCTGAAGTCCGCGATTCCCCTTGGTCAGCTTTATGTCGGTAAACTGATCATCGACGAGGTCATCCGGCTGATCAATGCTCCTGAGAAAGATTTTGATCAACTCTGGTGGTGGCTGGGGATGGAGCTTGGACTGGCGGTCTTTTCAGAAATTTTCAACAGGATCATCAGCCTTACGGATGCATTGCTTGGTGACCTCTATGCCAATCATTCCTCGATCGAACTGATGCACAAGGCAGCTTCCCTTGATCTCGGGATGTTTGAAGACAGTGAGTTTTATGATAAACTGGAGCGGGCACGCCGGCAGACTACCGGAAGAGTAGTACTCATGTCTATGGTCCTGAGTCAACTTCAAGACCTGATCACCATTGTATTTCTTGGCGCCGGCCTTGTAGTCTTCGAGCCGTGGCTCATCGTGATCTTATTTATTGCGGTGTTGCCTTCTTTTCTGAGTGAAGCTTATTTCTCCAGATCAAGTTATTCATTAGTGCGCAGCTGGACACCACAACGCAGGGAGCTTGATTACCTGCGATACATCGGGGCGAGTGTGGAGACTGCCAAAGAGATCAAAGTATTTGGCCTGGATACATTCCTGACGCGACGCTTCAGCAAGATTGCCAATGAATATTATAAAGCCAACAAGACGATTGCCGTCAAGCGTACCATTTGGGGCACACTGCTCCAGGTCCTGAGCGTACTCGCTTATTATGGCGCATATCTGCTCATCATCATCCGGACTGTTGCCGGTATATTGACCGTAGGAGATCTGACCTTCCTGTCTGGTTCGTTCAACAGATTGCAAAATCAATTGCAAAACCTGCTGGCTACCTTCACCCGCATCACGGAATCTGCATTGTATCTCCAGGATTATTTTGATTTCCTTGCCATCGTCCCTACGATCAAGGATAATCCTGGTGCCATAGACGCGCCACATATGATCAAGGAAGGTATCCGGTTTGACAACGTAGGCTTTAAATATCCGGGCACAGAGATATGGGCAGTGAGACACGTAAGTTTTCTCCTTTACCCTGGTGAAAAGCTTGCGCTCGTGGGTGAAAACGGTGCTGGTAAAACAACACTGGTCAAGCTGCTGGCCCGCATGTATGTTCCGTCAGAAGGGATGATTACCATAGACGGCCAGGATATCCGCGCTATGAAAATAGAGTCTTACCGCAAGATGATTGGCGTAATCTTTCAGGATTATGTGCGCTTCAGCTTCAAGGCCGGCGAGAACGTAGCCGTAGGCCAGATCGAAGAAGCCGAGAATACCAGCCAGATCAAAACCGCCGCCGAAAAAAGTCTTGCAGACCCGGTGATTCAAAAACTGCCTGAAGGATATAACCAGATGCTCGGCAAGCGATTTTCAGAAGGAATCGATCTCTCCGGTGGGGAGTGGCAAAAAATCGCCCTTGCCCGCGCCTATATGCGTGATGCCCAAATCGTCATCCTGGATGAGCCCACTGCTGCCCTTGATGCCCGCGCAGAGTACGAAGTGTTCAAGCGCTTTTCTGAACTCACCAAAGGGAAGACCGCTGTCATCATCTCCCACCGCTTCAGTACCGTCCGTATGGCAGACCGTATCCTCGTATTGAAAAACGGCGAGATGCTTGAAATCGGCACCCATGAGCAACTCCTTGCAGCCAATGGCCTCTACGCCGAACTATTCAATCTGCAGGCGCAAGGCTATCAGTAAAAGCTTATCCGCTATTTGAAGTTTGCAACACAATTCGCTATTTGAAGTTTGCAACTTGAAATTGCTATCCGCCAAGAACCAAAACGCTATTTGAAGTTTACAACTTCAAATCCATATCTCAATCTAGAGACAGGCAGGCATCTGTGAAAGGCAGTTTGTAACTGCCAGGCTAAGCCGCATCCTCTATTTGTCTGTTGCATAGCAGTTGCAAACTGCTTTTATATGATCATTCATTAACCAGTTGGCTGTCATATCGATTTGAAGTTGCAAACTTCAAATAGCGGGGTACATCGCTTTTCATTCAATGCTTAACTCTCCATAATTCATCCTTGCATAGACTATTCCCCCGCCGGAGCCTTTCGATGCCTTGAGGATGGAACTGCCCGTCTCCTGGATATCCTCCGTCACCCGGAGATCACGATGATGGATATCACAATAATTATTTTGTGCATCAATCGAGAATGCTGCATTTGGTGCGAAACGAAGGACAACGCCTGTATACTCCGTATCAATATCGAGCTTTGAAAAACCGGCAGCAATGTTGCTCACCTGCAGGTCACCATACCGCATTTCAAAATGCCCGTGCCCACTGATTCCGCCAATCTTCATTCCGGAGTATGCACTTTCCATATCAATACTCTTGACGCGCTCGATGACTACATCATCATACTTGCCCCGATACATCAGCTCATCAATATCCATTGCCCTGAAATTACCGTAAGCGGTCATCACATTGGCACGTATAGCAGAGCCCATCGAGACATCTGTATACTTCATATCGATCTCCACTGACTGGGCATCTTCCATCTCAAGGTCTGAATAACTCAGGGTGAGATCCCCGTTTTTGATCCTGGATAAGGAGCCATCGCTATAAGCCATCTGAAGGGACAATTTGGCATTGATATCCCCAAGCCGTACATCCCCATAACTCAAGTCAATCCGGAGGTCCCGATTGGTGGTTTCCACAAACACACTACCGTATTTTTGCCTGAGATCGACATAGATATCGGCTGGTACGAGGACATTGTAATTGATCTCCATTTCGACATTGCCGGTATCAAACCAGGACATCCATCCAGATGTGGAGGAAATACTGGTCGAGGCCGAAACGCGGCTACCACTTTGCGAAATATCGACAGATATCCGGTCCAGCGTTTCCTGAGCTTTCTTTTCACTACCGGCCTTGACCTTCATCACCACCTCGATCTTGATCCTGTTCGTTGCACCTATAGCGACGTCGATCCTTCCATACTTGTTGTCAATAGCCAGCGAACTTTCCGGCTGGACATTAAATTCCTTGTTGATCCGCTTCTCCACTTCAGATTTCTCTGCTATTGCCATGCTCAGGCATGGGATCACCATCAGCAGGAGGCTACATTTCATGATTGTTGCTTTCACTTTTTTGATATTTATCTACTCGGTTTAAAATTTTCTCCATGACATCCAACTTCTGCTGCTGATGCCTGATCATGGCACTCAGCAAGAGCTGTGTATTGGCATTGGGGTCTTCCATCAATTGCTTACGCAATTGTTCATACACTTCGTCAAGCACCTGTATATCATTCATCACCTCCTCACTCACAGGCAACGTCCTGATCTCTTTCATCTTGTTGTCTATGCGGGACTGGTAATAGTTTTCTGCCTCCATGTACTCGTCCCATCCGGCGATGTCGGGTTGGGCCTGGGCCTTGATCCCAAAGATGTATCCCACGGCTACCAGCAGCAGAGCGCTTGCAGCAACAGCTGACCACTTCCACAGGTTGATCCTCTGCGTGTCCTTCTTGTCTATGCGCGCCCATACCCTTTCCGGTGCTTTGAGATCATCAAAGGATGACCTGTTGTCCCTGATGAAGGCTTCTAATGGATCTTGTTCATTCATCTTCTATAGTGTTAGACAGTGAGAACGTGAGATGTGTGGGTGTGGGTGTGAACTCACTTGATGTCTGCCAACTGTTGTCAAAATCATATGTATCTGTTTCACTCTTCATTTTTCACTTTTCATTCTTCATTTTTCAATTAGCAAAGCTCTCAGCTTTGCCCTAGCCCTGCTGTACTGTGATTTCGATCCCGTCTCCTGTATACCCAGTATATCAGCAATCTCCGCGTGATCATATCCTTCGATCAGGTACAAGGTCAACACCTGCCTGTATCCATCCGGAAGTCTCATGATCGCGTCTTTCACCCGCTTCACTTCATATACCGTATCCTCATCGTCCTGATACTCCTCCGCAGGGACTTCACCAGCACGTTCGTTGATTTCTTCAAACCGTATCCTTCGCTTCTTGAAGACATTGAGGCAATGGTTGATCACGATACGCTTGATCCATGCCCCAAGGCTTGACTCAGCACGAAAAGAATCCAGTCGCCGGAAAATATCGATAAACGATTCCTGCAATGCATCTTCAGCCTCGGCCTCACTGCCCAGCATACGGTAGCAGACGTTGTACATAGCATCACTGTACCGTTGGTACAGGGTATGCTGTGCCTGCCTGTCTCCTTGCAGGCATCGGGCTATGAGCAAGGACTCAGCCTCTGAATGCATCTGGTTTGTCGCGTATTGATAGCAGGGTAAAGACAAGGCTTATGTAAAGAGGTTGCATGGCATTAAACTTTTGCGAAGGAATAGGCCTACTTTTATTGTACCATGAGTACAAAAACAAAGATACTTGCCGGTATCGGCCAAGAACACTATGTCACCAAATTATCCATGCGGGGACACCTGCTGGTAGCTGACGAGCCCATTGATAATGGGGGAAAGGATGCAGGACCCACTCCTTCCGAACTGGTGCTTTCCGGCCTGGCAGCCTGCACAGCATCCACCCTGAGGATGTATATTGACAGGAAGGATTGGGATGTCGAACGAATCGACCTGGAATTGAGCATCCAGACGGAAAAGACAGAAACCGGTCAGCTCTCGCGCATCGACCGGGTTATACATTTCACCGGCAATATCACTGACGAACAAAGAGCAAGGCTTCTTGAGATCGCCGACAAATGCCCTGTGCATAAGCTCCTCACCAATCCGGTAGAGATCAAAACCACCTCCCCCGGATGATGCCTTAATCTTGATACTCGATTGATTGATAGTCCAAAACAAAATGGAATTCTTTATATTTATCCTTGACCGCTATCTTTAGCGGCTAATACTTCATTTTCTCACTAAGCATTATCACTTCAATACACATGAAAATCTCCCACTTATTATTCCTCGCATTGGTTGCCACCGCACTATCCACTACAGCCTGCAAAGACAACAAAGAAACCACCACTACACCGGAGCAAACCGTATCCCCGGAGGGTGCAATGACTGTTGATCCTGCAGCAACAACATCTACTGTAGCAGCTACTCCTGCTGGTGGAACAGAAGCCCACTACAAATGCACAAAGGCCGGATGTACCGGAACAGGGACCCAGCAAGGCAAATGCTCTATCTGTGGATCTGATCTTGCCCACAACCAGGCTTTCCATGCACAAGCCGGAGCAGCGGGCTCATCACCATCAAATCCAGTACAGATCGATCCTGCGACTGGAAAACCTTCAGCTGCCGGCACTCCGACACCTCCTGCTGCTCAAAATGCTAAAGGCGAATATCACTACACCTGCGCTGCCGGACACCCGGGGGCAGCTACTGCGGGCAATTGCGCTAAATGCGGCCAGCCACTGACACACAATCAGGCATATCATCAGCAGTAAAAGGCTGAAGAGGCTGAAGAGGCCAAAGCAATAAATAAAAAAAGGCAGTACCTCGCGGTACTGCCTTTTCAGTTTATATGAGAATGATTTTCGTGTTACATCTTACTGAACTTGACCGGATACCATTCATCCGCAGACTGAACCCATAGGAAGTACATGCCTGGCGCCAGGTGCTGGAGGTTCAATTGTTTGTCTTTCACTTCTTCCCTGCTCACTGCGATCTCCCTTCCATCCAGGGTCATCAGGCGTACTGCCTGGATCTCTGCCTGGAAAGAAATATTCAACACATCGGTTACTGGATTTGGATAGACCATCAACTCCTCAGCAGCTACTGAAGTATTATTTACGACCGGAATCGGCGGAGCTTGCACCACAGGTTTGATGACTACGCCTTCTCTGATCAGTGGTGTGCCGGTAAACTTGGTAATGATCACCTGGTCAATGTAGACCTGGTCTGTATCATCACTTGCATCACACTGGATACGCAGTTTTGCAGAGGCATTGGGTGTAAATCCAGGTACTGAAACAGTAGCGAGGTAGAAGGTATTGTTGTTGAAATGGACACCTTGTATGATCTGTCCTATGGTCACCCATACCCCTGCTGGATTCTTGTACTGCACCCAAAAGTCCTCTCCTGCTTCCACACCAACCGCCTTGAAGTAAAATTCAATTTCCAGTCCAGTGGCATTCGTCGACAGATTAAAGGCAGGAGATGTCATGGCAGATTGCGTGCCTGAGTTGTCTGCCAGCCTGATGGAATAACTTCCTTCCCATGAGTTGGTACTATTGACCCTGGTAGCATCTGCACCTCCATCTACCCAGCTACTCCAACCTGTCTCAAAGTAGGAGGCAAGGAGAATGGTCTCATTGCCGGAAGGTGGAGGAGGTGGAGGACATGGCGAACAAGGTCCACCACAATCGATACCAGTCTCTCCTTGGTTCTGGATGCCATCTGTACAGGTCGGACATGGTGCGCATGGACCGCCGCAATCAATACCGGTCTCTCCTTGATTTTGAATACCATCTGTACATGTCGGGCCTGACCCACCACCGATGACGACATTATAATCTTCTACCTCACCATAGGTGAAGGATTCGCAGGTTGTAGCATATGCGCCATACTTCATAGCTACACGCATACGCTTGGTTCCGGCAGCTGTTCCTGCAGGAACAGTGAAGGTGACATTGACCGTGGCGGATCCTGTGCCTTGTCCTACCTGCTCACCGGCATCATTCCAGTCAAGGTCATTGTTGTAATCAATCCATACTCTCCAGTATTCGAGATACGCAGCGCCTGCAAATCCAGGCGTCAGATTAGTGGTATACGACGAACCCGCAGTCAGGTTTGTACTAAGGGAGGTATAGTTGAAGTATCCGCCATTATTGCCACTGGTATTGTTGATCGAACCCAGTACAACTTTATTGATCCATTCAAAACTGCTGTTAGTTCCGTTGGAAGAGCAGTATGAAGGTGGTGGTGGCGGAGGAGGAGGGCCACAGGAAGTGAGGCAATTGTTTGTTGCATTCACCCTGTTGCGGATTACGTTTCCGGGCTGTGAACCAAACCCAAGGTTTAAGTTTATACCAACATTCGTCAGGTGACAATAACTCATGATCGTACCTCCTCCGGAAGGATTACCTGGAAGCGGGCACCCCCCTTCAGTAGCTCCGGCGCAACCATCGATAGCGGTATTGTTTCCATTCCATGCGCAGGCATGTGTGTGCTTAGATCCGACGACGTGACCCATCTCATGTGTGATCACCATCACCGACCAGCTATACGTAGGTACATTTTGATATGATGCATCAATGCTGCTGAAGCATTTTCTCCAGTCAGGATTGGTAGAACAAAGATTGTCCAGCACGGCTATACCACCACTGGCCTGGTAGGAGACAAGGTGTCCGACATTACCATTGAATTCACCGGTATTGGCCTGGAAGGAGGACAGCATAGCACTGGAGGTAGTTCCTGAATAAGGACTATTGGTCGTCCAGGCAAGTATCTGGCTGATCATCATGTTGATCTGCTCATTGCCGTAGAGGATTATACTTTGGTTAAACAACCCGGTGATATAATTGGTGGCCGGTGTTGCCCCACCTTTTTGGGTGACGATGTCATCATCTATTTCAATATATACTCTCACGCAGTCACCGGCATCACGTGATGGTGCCTGGGGAGCAAGATCATCAGCTGTGTATCCAAATCCATCATCCGGCGTCCCACATTCAAAACCGGAAGGCCTGTCCAGATCACTTTCGTTATATAGAATATGCCTGTCTTCTCTGTCTTTGTCCAGGCGGCCGAGGATTATATTGCCATGATCCGTCATGATCAGCCCCATCACTTCGTTGTTGAATACAGATATGGCCACTAATGAATTAGGATCTCCATCGATGATACCCTTATAATGGATACCTGGCGTGTAATTGTTTGGAATGCCGGGTTCATCACTGGTGTACAACTCAAAATCTTCAGAGAAGATCTGATGACGTACAAGATTCAATTTGAGATCCTGGCGCTCAGCAACGGGAAGGGTGAGTTGAATGAAATCATTACTTCCTGAGATCAGCTTTTCAATGGCTGGCTCATCAATACTCAGGATCGTTCCCTTTGTGAGTCCATTGACCTGGAATGACCTGTTCGTAACCTCATTGCTTACAAAATGCATAAGGGATGTTTCCTGCATCCTGCTTCCTGCTGCGAGGCGACTGGATATGTCATTGTATACAGCCTTCTGTGCTGGTGCAATAGTCCAAAGGATGCATAAAAAAAGTACTGTTGTAATTCTCATCGTGGATATTAGTTAGTGTTGAAAAGAAGAAAAAATGCTTAAAAAACCATGCCAGAACTACGTGCACTGCCGCGGGGGCCATGCTCCGTAATCATTTAGTCCATCCTGAGGTGAGAAACAATTGTGTCGAATAAAGCAGGGAGGCCTTCCTGTCGTAATAAATTCTACAGGGAGTGCCCTATTCGCCAATAAATATTGGTAAAATTCTGCGTCCCGCAAAATTTTAATGGGGTTTTCCGGAAAATTCAGGGTATTTACCTATAGTATTTCAGGGTAATCACAGGCTTAACCATGACTACCCTCCCGGGTATCAGAGACGGGCCCTGGCTATTTGATTTTCTGGCTTCTTGCTTCATCCAGTTTTTTCTGGACGGCATCCACGACCAAACGCTGATCAGCTATTTGCTTTTTGGCTGCTTCCTGGGCTTCCAGGTTTGCCTCGATATCCAGTTCAGCTTGCTTGATCTTAGCATTGGAATCTGTGATAGTCTTATGCAGGCTTTCATTTTCTTTCTGCAGCTTGGTAAAGTTGCTTTCCAGTTTGGCGAGGAGCTTTTGCTGGATCTTATATTCTTCAGGATTGTCCTTTACCCCATCGACTACTCCCTTCTGGCTTTTGATATCTGCCTGCGCGGTTTCCTGGGCTGTTTCGTTGATCGGGATATCGATTTCAGCCTGGTCTATCTTTCCTTTGGCGGTATTGATATCCTTGTGGAGATTTTCATTCTCCTTTTGCAGCTTAGCCAATTCGCTTTCAAACTTTGATTGTTTCTTTTGCTGCTCCTCAAGATCGTTAGCAATCATATCCACATTGACTTTCTTGGCAAATTCAAGCAGGAACTCCTCCGCTGTGCCATACTCTGCATCCGATTTCTCCAGATAACTTCCTCCACGGCTAAACCACACCACGAAATCGGTTCCATCCACCACCAGCGTAGCCAGGCTGTATACATTCATCAGGGTACCTTTACCGATATCCTTGACGTGAACGCCTTCTATCACAGATTCCTTTGAACCTTTTACCTTGATCACCTTCCCATAGGATTTTACATAATCCTTCCACTCCGATTCAGCAAATTTCGGGTCGGCCCCTTTCAGCTTTACGATCAGCGCGGGTTGAGACCCGGTGACCATTGAGCGGCTATCCGTCGTCACCTGGGCAAAGAGTGAACCCATGGATGAAATGGCGAGAAGGAGGAGAAAGGTTAAGCTTTTCATAGTTTTTGGAATTGATAATCTCATGTTGCCTGTGTGGTTGTCCTCCCTCAATACACTAATGAGGGAAAGAAGGTTTCAAATTACTAAGATTTTTGGATTGGCATCTATATGCAGCAGGCGTCCGCTAAAGGCAGACGCTTTAATGCAAGGTGTGGTAACTCCTTAAAAAAAAACTAGATTTTAGGCTTAGCGACAGTAAAAACCCTTGAAATATTAAAGCCGAAGTGAATTTCGCCTTTCCCCCATTGCCCCACCGTTTCGGTGATGAAGCCCGGTTCGATCATAGAGGTGCTGTTGGTAAAATGGAGCTGGAAGACATGGCCTCCGGTCTCGATATCGATGCCAAAGGAAAGGGAGTTCCTAAATCCCTCAGCCAATTGATTGGGTAGCACATAGATATATTCGCCATTGACCGACAGGCGCTTGTTGAGCTTGACTCGCCCGGCAAAACCAAAGGCGATCACATCATTCTTTTCTTCGTAGGTAGCGACCAGGTTCCGGTGCACCCATGATGGACTGACCTGAAGGCTAAATCCATTACTGAACTTCCTGCCGATGATCAACTGGGTGGCATAGGACATCCTTGAACTGAACAAATTGTCCCTTGACGGATCTGTCCACTTGAGGGTAGTGATCGCAGCCGTGCCCAGGATGGCAACAGTTACAGGCATATTGACCAGACCAGTACTTTGGCGCAAGATTTTGTACTTGATGTACCCATCATAGGTTTTTTCATAACTGCTCCGGCCTGCACCTATCGTCAGGCGGTCAGAAATACCATAATCCACACCCAGCCGGATAGTGGACTCGTCGAGTCCAAACAACTCATAAACGCCGCCACTGAGAAAGCCAAAACGGTGGGAAATCTTAACATCGAGGATGCCGGCTGCAGTGCTTTCCAGCGAATGCAGGTTGATCACCCGGTTAGTTTTAAAACTGGCTGCCGCATACTCGGTAGTCTCCTCTCTCCCAAGTAATGAAAGCAATTCTTGCCCTTCCTGAGCAATTGCTTGCTCATGGACGGCAGCCATTATCATCAACATGCCAACCCTGTATATCTTCTTCAGCAGCTCCATTGGTTATTGCATCAGAAGTAAATCAGCATGAACGGTTACTTTAACTTTTTCAGCCACACTTTCCCTTACCACTTTCGGGATTTCAATCTCAAAATCCTTTACTAACACTTCAAAGGTAGTGGCTACTGTTATCTTGCCGCCTTTGACTACAACCTGTCCCGTATTAACGATCGGCCTGGTCACCCCATGGAGAGTCAACTCTCCCTTGAGGTTTGCTGTATAGGTAGCATCCCTGGCCAGGTTGATATCCCTGATATTGGTGATTGTGCCTTTGTACAATCCTTTAGGAAACAAATGGCTCTCCATGTAGTTTTCATTAAAATGGTCCTGCATGAGCGCCTTCGCAAATTGAAACCCTTTTATCAAAACCGCACATTCTACTGCGCCATTTGTCGCATCGACGACAATCATTGCATTATTATTGACCGCTTCTATCTTTTCAAGCGGAGCATCAGATACAAAGGAGATACGCCCTACTTTACTATAATACTTCTGCCCTGCGGCCAATGGCACAAACGCAAGCATAATCAGTCCCGTAAAAAGGCGCCGCATTATGAAGTTCTTAGTTATTCGGTGCACCATCATTCACCCATTTTTCAATTTGCAGCAACTTGCACTCAGGCAATTGTGGGGCATCTTTAGGCATTGCAGAAAAACCACTAAGATGGCGTACTGCACCCACCAACCTTCCTGCATCAACCATCGTCTTCAGGTTGTCATACCCTTCAAGTGGAATGCCGCTTATGGTGGCTTCCCCGCCATGGCAGGCAAAACAGTTTTGCTCGATGATTGGAGCTATGGTCAGGCTATAGGTTACCTGCGAGGTATCACATGTCTCTGGTGGATATAACTCTTCCTCGACATTGGATACACAGGCTGGCAACAGGCTAAGGATGTATATACATCCAATCAGGAGAAGGCCGGTTTTCATACCTATTTTGATTGATTACGTTTTCTTCGTGTGAAACATTATTATATCCCTAAAGCTAAAGGCTGACACCTTAAGCCACAGGAATAATCTGCCCAATGGGCATGATGGTATGCCGAATCGGAAGTAATAGCGCCCGATAAAACAAGCTATGACTCCCCTTCAAGCCATTTCTTAAAAAGCGGGGACTTTTCGGTGCTGACGATCACTTCCTCATGGGAAGCCGGCAACAGGTCAATCTTGACGCGGGCCTTGGTATGGGCGTGCATCTGCTGTATAGCATCAAGACGGATGATATATTGCCTGTTGATCCGGAAAAAATGGGCCGGATCAATCATCTCCTCAAGGTTTTCGAGCGTATAGTCCACCGGATATTTACGCCCTTCCCTGGTCATCATAAAGGTGATCTTATCGGCCGTATAGAAGTATGCAATATCCTGTTGATGCACCAGGCGCAAACTCTGCCCCATGCGGATCAGGAACCGCTTGTCTGAAGGTTGCCTGGAAAGGAGTTTACTGACGATCTCCTTATAATCATGTTCCTTTTCCCTGGAATCCCTGAATCGGGCCAGGGCCAGTTCCAGTTCTTCCTGCTTGATAGGTTTCAGGAGATAGTAGAGCGCATTGACCTTGAATGCATCGACTGCATACTGGTCATAGGCTGTAGAAAATATCACTCCAATACCCTTGAGCGGATTATGGCGGAAAATCTCAAAGGCGGAACCATCTGCCAGATGGATATCCATGAAGATAAGGTCAGGCAGCGGGCCCTGATCCAGGAAGTTGAGCGTTGCTTCAACCCCTTCTGCCACGCCCAGGATTGTGGCTTCCGGCTCAACCTTTTCAAGCATGTGGAGGAGACGAGTGGCCGCTGGCTTTTCATCTTCGACGATGAGTATTTTCATATGGGCTTATCTGTATAGATAATCGGTATTCTGACTGTAAATGTATTTTGTTCTGTACGTATTTCAATCTTCTCCTGTGTGAGATACTGATAGCGGGCTACCAGGCTGCTCAATCCAAACCCGGTAGAATCCGTGGAAAGATTGACTTTGGGCTGCATCGGATTAGATACGGTCACCGCCTTGTGGTCCACCAGGATCGTAATCGTTAACGGCTTTTCAGTAGACACGATATTGTGCTTTATTGCATTTTCTACCAGCAGTTGTATACTCAGGGGTGCTATCCATCCCGCGCTTTGCCGGATATCTTCTTCAATCAGGAGGTTACATCCATACCGCTTGCGAAGGATATAGGTGTAGTTTCTGACGATCTCCAACTCTTCCTCTACCCTGATGAGTTCAGCGTTGCGGTGCATGAGTACTCCGCGGAAAAACCCGGAAAGCTGATCCACATAGTCTACCGCGGCATGTTGATCTTCTTCAATAATACCCGAGAGGGTGTTGAAACTATTGAAGAGAAAATGTGGATTGACCTGGGCCTGGATTGCATGCAACCGCAGCATGGTTTTCTCCTTTTCGAGTTGATGTAGATTCTGGATACGCTTGATGCGGGCCAGAATATAAGACACAACAGCAAATGATATCAACAGCAGGATGCCTAGTACAAACCACCAACGCAGGTAAAAAGGCGTCAGCACAGTAAAGGATTTGCGATAAGCCTGCGCGTTGGAAAAATAATCATTGTAAGAACCCTGGATGATAAAGGTGTATTCTCCCGGAGATAATCTTGAATAGACCGCTCTTCCTTCCCTGGTATAGATCCAATCCTGGTCATGCCCCTCGAGCATATAACGGTAACGGATGTTCTCCGGATCCTGGTACCACAACCCTGTAAAGCGTACATCCAGAAAATTACTGTCTGGCTGCAACCTTGTCAAGTCTCCATCTAAGAGAGATACAGGAGAAATAGATTCAAGATGTATGCGTACAATCTGCGGTGAATCCTGGTGGAATGGAATATAATGTATGAGCCTGTTTGCGTCAGCGATCCAGACCGTTCCATCCACAGCCCGGGCTGTTGCATTGATGTTAGGGGTAAATGATTTTAAGCCTGCAGATTCGTTATAGACAAAGATGTCTGCATTGTGATCAACGACCTGCAAGCCACCTTCCCTGACCAGGAGAATCTCTCCATTTCCAGCCGATATCACGCTATTGACCATCCCAAAAGGATCTTTATACTGATGCTCAGTCTTGCCCGATTTCCCAAGGCACAGGACGAGCCCCTTCGATCCTGAAATCCATACATTGGAAGCCTCATCCGCTGTGATACTATAGATCGTCCTGAGATCAGGATCATCTCCATCTGTGGTATCTACAGGCAGCACTACAGGGAAGAAATGATTTTTCTCAAGGCAATACAAGCCTTTACCATCAGTACCAAACCAGGTCTTTCCATCCGCTGCTGCAAACACATCATACACATAGCCTTCCGGAAATTGATACTTCTCGAAGAAGCCTTTTATCGCAATGTCCTCCTTCAGTGGATCCCCTTTCCATTGAAGCTCCATAATACCCCCAAGTGTGGCCAGCCAGATAATATTGTCCCTGCCATCAATATTGAGGATGCTGTTATTGGACAATTTTTCCTTCTCCGTGAGATGCAGGTACTTTTCTGACTTAGGGTCGAAACAATACAAGCCCTGTCCAAATGTGCCTATCCAAAGCAGTCCTGAAGGGTCAGTATATAAGGAGAGGATGTTGATATGCTCATGCTTAAGGTGTGCCGTGATCTGCCGGTCTGAAAGATTCATCGCATATAATCCCTTATCACTTCCGATCCATACTTTGTCCCTTGTCACAGCCAATGCCTGTATGCCATTGACAGCAGGCTGGCTAAATTCTAGCCTTGTGTTAGCGATAAATAATCGATTGCCTGAAGCCATCCAGAGGTTTCCGTTTTGATCCAGAAGGAAACTCTCCAGGCGGTCTTTCATCTCGGCAGGCATCCTGACCGTCCGCCCCGGTGCATGCATGGAGTAAATAACCATTGACTTCTCTGACCCAATCCATATCTCATCGTTGACCCCTCCGGATATGCCAATTACATTTCCGGAAACTGTCGCAGGAGGCTCAAATGCAATGATGGAATCCTTATCAAACCGGTAGTAAGCCAGGCCATGATCATAGAGCCCGATCCAGATATCTCCATTGTCCGCCACATCAAGTTGAGTGACGATTTCATCAGGCAATCCATCTTTCCGGTCCAAATGAGACAAGGCCACTGTAGGCGTACGTTGATAAATCCAAATACCATTGTCAGTAGCAAGCCATAATCTTCCCTGCTTGTCATAGACCGCATCATATATATCATCGGTCTCACCAAGTTGCTGAATCCTGATCCTGGAAAGCTTGCCGGCTGTCATCATCCAGACACCTTTCCCATATGTAGCTATGCAAACCTCATTGGCCTGGTTAAAAAGTATTTTTGAAATGAGTGCGCCTTCCAGTGAATCTGTTGGGATGGCTTGATTATACCCCTGGAGCGTAGACTTATGGAGATAGCCATCTTCATATCCTGACCATATATGCCCTTCGTGATCTTCGCTGATGGCTGATATACTGGCATGCTGGTGATCCGGCCGGCCTGTGTACTTGTATTTCCGGCCATCAAATGAATAGACGCCTTTATCAGTTCCAAGCCAGACCATCTGATCAGCGGACTGAAACAGGATGTTGATTTTCCTGACTTCGCCCTCTGTCAATGGTGGCGCCTGGCGGAAATGAAACTCCTGCCCCCGGAGTATTCCGGTGACCAATATCAAAAGGAAAATCAAGCCTGACCTCATGGCCTCCCGGTGAGATGAAGGGTGGCCTGTATACTCACTTCTATATCCTGGGCTATCTTTTGGTTGACGATCCTTGGCACTTCGATCTGATGATCGGCCAGGGGCACATAAAACAAGGTGGAGATCTTGACTTCCTTGCCGGTGGAAACCAATTCCACCTTGATGATCCGCTCCTTGACGTGGCCATGTATGTTGAGCTGGCCCTTGGCCCGGATGGAGTAGGTACCGGCTTTAGTCAGGTCAACGTGTTCGATGATTTTTCCGGAAAAGGTAGCAGCCGGATACTTATCGGTCTCCATATAATTTTCGTAGAAGTGCTGGCGCTGCAATCCGTTGTTGAATCCTTCGAAGGTGCGGATCGCCACCGAAAATCCAAAGGTCAGGGCTTCGGCATCGAGCAGGCCTTCCATTTTCTTTGAACTGGCGGTGATGGTTTCAAGGGGAGCCTCTGAGACAAATGCAATTTTACCGTCCGTGGTGCTGTACACCTTGTCCTGGGCATCAACCTGTGTAAGGCCGATGGATAAAAACATGCCGATGAAAAAGTATCTGATCAAAATCCGTTATGAAAATGTATGCTGTTCAAGTAACTTCCCATGTATCCTCTTTACGGTATACTATACCTTTAAACAGGCCGACAAGATCCGCTCCGCGTAATACACGGATATTGTAGATACCAAGTTTGTGACTTAAGGATATCTCTTCGGCTATGGCTGTCAGGACATCTCCCGGCTTGACTGGTTTAAGGTGATTGATAGACGTTTCTATGGATACAGATTTCCGGCCATGGGCATTGGATGCGAATGCCAGAGCACTATCAGCAAGTGCGTAGGTGATGGCGCCATGTGCTATCCCAAATCCATTGACCATCTCCTGCCTGACGGTCATCTCCAGCGTACAATGTCCTGCGCCCTCTGCTATCCGCCGGATGCCAAGCCATTGGGAGAATTCATCTCCATTGTACATCTGTTCTACGATCGCATTCATCCGTAAAAAGTTTGCCTGGCTTCTGCCATCTTACGCAACAATACGCTGCACCTGTAACGCTCCTCCTTGTAGAGGTAGTACAAATCATCAATCTGGCGGACACATTCTGCAATACCTTTTTCATCGGCCCATTTCAACAAGCCTTTTGGATAATTTACGCCAAGCGTCATGGCAAGATCAATATCTTCTTTTGAAGCTATTCCATAATACAGTGCATCTGCTGCTTCGTTGATGAGCATGACGAGTACCCTTCTGAAGATATAGGCGTGCTCCTCTGTGAGTGCATCTGAAGGCTCTTCGACCTTTGCGGCATAATCATAGTATCCCCTGCCTGATTTGCGGCCATACCATCCGGCTCTCACCAGATTGACCTGCAGCTGTGAGGGGCGATAGCGGCTATCAAAATGCATCGAGGTCCATACAGATCGGGTCACGGCTTCATTGATATCGTTGCCAATAAAGTCCATGAGTTCGAAAGGGCCCATTCGGAATCCACCGAGATGTTTCATTGCTTTATCAATCATCGCAGGGGTGGCAAGTTGCTCTTCTGCGATGCGCAAAGCCTCTCCATAGTAAGGGCGGGCTATACGGTTGACGATAAAGCCTGGGGTATCCTTTGCTCTTACAGGTGTCTTGCCCCATGAGCGTATCTCCTGCATTATATTTTCGATGATATAAGATGCAGTCTGCAGGGCAGGGATTATTTCCACCAATTGCATCATGACAGGTGGATTGAAAAAATGTATACCAATGAAACGCTCCGGATGTTTTAATCCATTGGCGAGACTAGTGATAGGCAGTGACGATGTGTTTGAGGCGATGATAGCTTGTTCACTCACCAGGGGTTCGATCAAGGCAAAGAGTTTCTTCTTTTCTTCTTCCCTTTCGATGATTGCTTCGATGATGAGATCGCTACCTGCTATGCTATCGAGGCTTTCTGCAAAATAGAGTCTCCCAAAAATTGTTTTGGCTTCCTGGTCAGTGATTTTCCCTTTTTCAGCAAGCTTGTTGAGCGATTGGGATATACCATCACGTCCCTTGGCTACTGCATTTGGAAAAGCATCATACAGGATGACTTCATGGCCAGCCATAGCCGCTACCTGGGCGATACCGCTGCCCATGGCTCCGGCTCCGATTACAGCGACGCGCTTCATTTGCCGGTGAAATTTGCCTTACGCTTTTCTAAGAAAGCACTGACACCTTCATGATAATCGGCTGTCTTGCCGGCAGTGGTCTGGATTTTCTCTTCCATGTCCAACTGGTCAGCGAGGTTGTTTTCATAGGAGGCATTGAGTGCTCTCTTGGTGAGGGCCAGGCCTCTTGTTGGCATCGCAGCAAGTCGCTGACTGAGGGCCCCAATATATTCATGCCATTCTGCGTCGGGGATAGCTTTGTAGATCATGCCCATGGATTCAGCATCCTTTGCGGCAACTTTTTCGCCAAGCATCATCAGGGCACTGGCGCGTTGAAAACCTATGAGGCGAGGCAGATGATAGGTGCCTCCACTGTCGGGGATCAGTCCGATATGACTGAAGGCCTGGAGGAAGTAGGAGGATTCTTTGGCAACGACGACATCACATGCCAGGGCGATGTTTGCCCCTGCTCCAGCAGCAGCACCATTGACTGCAGCGATGACGGGTAGTTCAAGGTCGCGTAGGCGGGTGATGATCGGATTGTAATGTTCGGCTACAATGCTTTGCATCGGTGGGCCATTGGGGTCGGTCACTTCGTTGAGATCCTGGCCTGCGCTGAAGGCTTTGCCTTCGCCTGTGATCACGACGCAGCGGGTGCCATCCTCTGCACATTGATCAAGTGCTTGTTGTAATCCCAGAGCCATCTCCCGGTTGAAACTATTGTACCGTTCGGGGCGATTGAGCTTGATGATCGTGACAGCGCCTTCCCTTGTGATGGTCAGGGTGCCTGTAGTATTATTGGTCATACTGAGTAGTCTGGTTTGTTGGTATAAAGTAAAGGTATTTCTCGTATCAATCCATATAAAGCGCCAGCCCTTTCAGGTAGTGGCCCTCCGGATGAAAGATCGACACAGGATGATCGGGGCCTTGTCCTAGTTCATGCACTACCCTGGCTAGTCGGCCGGATTCAATAGCAGCAGCGACGATTGTGTTGTGAAACAGCGGTTTGTCCACCACCTGTGAGCACGAGAATGTAAACAGCATGCCTCCCTTCTTGACCCTGGCCATGGCCATCATATTGAGGCGCTTATAGGCCTGTACGGCATTGTGTCGCTTGCTCAGGCTCTTGGCGAAAGCTGGTGGGTCCACAATCACGATATCAAATTGCTTTTCGGTTTCCCCCAGCCAGGTCAGCACATTTTCTTTAATGCTTTCGTGTGTGCCGGCATATTGATTGATCGGAAGATTTTTTTCAAGCAAGGCAAGGGCTGTAGCAGAAGAGTCAATCGATACAACGTGTGTTGCTCCGCCTTCCAATGCATACAATGAAAATCCACCGGTATAGCAGAATCCGTTGAATACTTCTTTTCCTTGCGAATACTTACGGATGAGTTCCCTGTTTTCGCGCTGGTCGAGGAAGAAGCCGGTCTTCTGTCCGGTCTCAACATCTACTGCAAAGGATATACCACCTTCCTTGACGATCAATTCGCCAGGCGACTGACCCTGCACCCATGCATCGGTGATGCGGTGGGCAAAGTTGGATGGCAATGCATCCTTGCTCTTTGAATAGACCGCCTCAATAGGTATCGATGGGATTTTAGTGAGTGCTTTGGCAATATCAGGGAGGGCCTTGTACATGCCTATTGAGTGGGCTTGCACTACAGCGACAGGTCCATAGATGTCTATGATCAGTCCTGGCATTTGATCTCCTTCGCCATGCACCAGGCGAAAGGTATCGGTATAGCCTTCCTTTCTGATGCCGAGTGAGCGTCTGCATTGAGCTGCCTCTTCGAGGCGCATTTGCCAGAAGGCGAGATCGGTAGTGACCTCTTCGAAAGCCAGCAAGCGGATGGCCAGGCTGCTGTCCTGGTAATGGCCGGTGCCTAGCGTCTGTCCTTTGGAATCCTGGACCAAGACAGTCTCCCCGTCAGCCAATCCTTCCGTACCGGACAGGATAGCGCGTGAAAAGATCCAGGGATGGCGGCGGAGGACGGATTGCTCGCGGCCTTTGTGAAGTTTGATGATGTGCATGGAGGGCAAAGGTACTCCTTCAAAGCTTCATCCTGCTTGCATCACGATGAAAGTGGATAATTCCGTTTGTCAGGTAGTTTGATCTGCAAAACCTTGCTATCTGAAATATTGTTAGTGAATAGTATTAAATTTGAAGTTACAGGTGGTTAAAATGCCTGATACTGATCACTTGAAAATTGTTAGTCAAAGCCATTTTACGCTATGCAAACAATCACAAAGCCAACCTATAAATACTGGCAGGATGGTGAATTTTGGATAGGTTACCTTGAAACCTACCCTGACTACATGACCCAGGGTTCCAGCCTTGATGAGCTAAGAGAAAATCTCGCCGACCTATACAAAGAACTTAAAGTCACCTAGCCTGTCCCTCGACATCGGGAAATCAATGAACAACTTGCCAAACACATCCTTAAAATGCTTGAAGAAAAAGTACTCAGGAATGAAGTTTGATGCAATTAAGATCTGATCCAAAAAGCACTACGAAATTTAGCTATTTCGAAAAAGCAAAATGAAACTGATGAAAGGAAGTAAACTCATATACTTCTATAGGGCATCTGTCAAATCTTAATCACCGATTGAACGGGCTCTATATCTTGGCGCTCCAGGACATCAACTATAATATAACAAAATCTGATTTAAGGTATATGGCAATAGAGTTAGTCGCATCCGCCACAGTGTGAAGCCGATGTTATGCTCAGTTTACAATTCTAATTTTTATAATATTCAGTTCGCGGGGAATATCCTCACCAGGAATTTTAGCCAGGACTTTCTCAAAAAATACTTCATCATTATTTTTAATGATCTCAAGCTTTACCAGATTGTCCGGTTCTAAAGGTCCTCCCATATTTTTCAATTGCATGATCATCTCCTTCCCTCTGATCAATTTGATCTCATATGAAACTATCTCATGCGTTCCAGGTATATCAAATCCTGTTATTCTCGAAATTACAGCAGCATGCTTAAAAAAATCACCCCGCGTAATTTCGCCTGACATCACATTTGCGAAAAGGGCAGGCTGCTCTTGCCAGGGGTAAACAAGTATTTTTCTTTTCATTAAGAGGATGGTATCATTATTCTTTGTTTCGTAAACTTGTAAGTTTCCTTCACCAACATTTTTGGGAATGATTCGATATCTGCAATCGTTATTTTCAGGAATAATTACCCCAATATCCGTCTTCAAATAAAGGTGATCGCACTCAATACCATCACCAACAACCGTTATAGTAATATCAATTCCGGGGTATAAGACATGATTGTTAAAATCAATTTTAATGTTTTGACCATTTAACTGAACGAAAAAATGAAAAATGAATAAAATTAAAGCTGAGTTCTTCATTTAATATCTAATTGAGCATAACGACCTGGGCTTCACGTCGTGGCGCTCTAGGCTTTCAACTTAAAGATAATAAAAGCGACTTCAATGACCAAAGTTGTTGATACTGAGAATCCGCCATGTCGTGAAGCCAATGTTATGCTTCGTTTACTCTGTTTTGCCGAAACGAATACCATTCAAGGTATGGGTACAACAAGTACAAGACGGCTTTAAATCTTCTGGATTAATATTAGGATTTACCATTTGTAGCACACCTGAATCATCTACAAATAAGCCAGTGAAGTAACTTGAATCACCCGTCCGTACAATTTCAGTCTTTTGATCATCAGTTAAGGCAACTATCCAAAAGATTGGATCTGATTTGTCAATCCGGGAAATTGCTTCACTGAAAACCTCATCCCAATTTGAGCCTACTTTCGAAACTAAAAACTTGTAAAGTGGTGTATAGTCAAGTCCACGTTGCTTTTTGCCATGCATAGATCCAAGGATTTGTTCTCTTGACTCTCTCTTTATGTTTCGGACGTGACGAAAATCTAATCCAGAATTGTGGCGAACACCTCGGGCTTTGGTGTTTACTTTTCTGAATAGGGGCTCTTTAATTGAGGAATATGTCATTCAATTTACTTATTTTATTAATGAGGCATAACGGTCAAGTATAAGAGCAGTAGCGGATTTCAAAGCGATTACCTGTCCGCCACCACCAAAGTTTATTAAATGCACAGAACTTAATTTTACCACTTCACCCGCTATTGCTTTTATACAATGTTGTATGCCCGTGCTTTCTTTTCGTCCGTGCGTTTGGGCAACCATACTCTTTGGCAAGTTTTGGCTTGCGGGAAGGCTTTTTGAGCGACTTGCCAATGTGTATGGATGCGAAGGGTTGGCTTGTGTCATAATGCTGCTTTAATTAAAAGTCCAACAATAGCTGCGATTAGAATTATTATAGGCTCCTGAATCTTCTTGAATTTTAACAGTATCAATACGGTAATAACCGCAAAAGCAACGGATGTCATGTCTGTAAACTGTCTCATTCCAAGTACGCAGACTGCACCTGCAATTGCACCGATTGCTGCCGCTGTTACACCATCAACAAATGCTTTAATAGCAGGATTTTTTCCATACTTTTTGAAATAGGGTGCGGGAACAACCGTGAAAATATAGCAGGGTAAGAATGTCGCAAGTGCTGCAACACAAGCACCGGGAAATCCACCAACCAAATAGCCAATGAACCCAACCGTAATAACAACTGGTCCGGGCGTTATCATGGCTACAGCTACAGCGTCCAAAAATTGTTGTTCCGTCAGCCATTGATGTTCATTTACTACTCCGCCATATAAAAATGGAACTATTGCCAGTCCACTGCCGAAAACAAATGCTCCTGCCTTTGAGAAAAACCAAAACAGTTGTGCCAATTTTCCAGTTGTTGAAATACCTGTAATTTGCAGGAGAGTCAGCGAAACAGGAAAAAGGGAGTTTACTGATTTTAAAAATTTCGGTGGTGCTTTAACAAACCACACCAAAACACCAGCAGCCACAACGAGAGAAATAATTTCGGTTTCAGTAATAAATGTAGTTACCGCAAGCAAAATAAATATTCCCCAAAGCAGATAATCCTTACCTATGGTTTTCTTTGTCAGTTTGTAACTGCTGATGGCAATTATTCCGATTACCGCTGCACCAACGCCATAAAATACGGCTTGCATCCAGGGCAGTCCGCCAAATTTTACATAAGAAAAGCCGATAGCAAGCACCATTAAAAAAGACGGAATGATAAATGTAACTCCTACAATGGTTGCCCCAATAATGCGGTAGTGAACATAACCCATATAAATGGCAAGTTGGGCTGCAAGTGGTCCCGGTGCCAGTTGAGCCAAAGCAAGACCTTCTTTATATTCGTCTTCTGTTACCCATTTTCTTTTTTCCACAAGGTCGCGGTGCATATAGCCAACCAGTGCAACAGGGCCACCAAAACCGATTGTTCCGAGTTTCAGAAAATAAAGGGTTAAATCCTTCAGTGAATATGGTATTTTATTTTCGGTCATAACTGCATGGGTTGCTCCTAATACTATCTCGGCTCATTTCAAAACTTTTCTTTTCTTCCTGTGATAATTCGTTCAGAATATTTTTATAATTTCTGTTCAATGTATTTAATTCCTGCTGTAAGCTATCAATAATTGGCCGGTGCTTATCTATTATACTGTTCCATGAAGAATCAATTTTACTTTCAAGCAGTTCGATTTCCTGCGACTTATTCTTAATTTCAGAATCGTTGCTTAATTCTTCATTTATTTGGTTGATGTTTTCCTTCAACAATGAAATTTTTGTGTCTCTTTTTATTTGTAAATTTTCTATCGCCTTTTCATATTCAGGAGTAGATATGTGTCCATATTGTGCACTATGTTTGTCCGTCTTTTTCCTGTACTCTTCGCCAAACTTTATCAATGCCTCTGCTATTTCCTGATTCAACAATTCAATCCTGTTCTGAAATGGAGCAGATAATAAATTCAATTCCTGTAACAGATTTTCCTTTTCTAAAACAAGCGGTGCAATTTGACTAATCGAATCATCCTGCATCATTTGTTCTTCCTGATGATATGCACATTTTGTTTTTGCATAATCATTGAGCCAATTTTCTGTTTTATTTCCGCAACTGTTCAGCATTACCGAAAGAGCAACAACCAAAAAAGCGGATATTCTACGTAAAAAAATCATTATCTATTTAGTCGAGGTATTAATTTTCAAGTCGTCAAAATAAGTAACCGCATCTGCCTTAGTCCAAAGCCCGATTCGTCCTGCTGATTTGAACGTGTCGTCCGTTGATTCAATCAATGTTTTCCCGTTCAGCGAGCAGGTAACTTTATTTCCTTTCACGTCAATAGTCATGATAAACCATTCTCCCTGTTTTATGTC
Source organism: Candidatus Opimibacter iunctus (assembly GCA_016716665.1). GTDB lineage: Bacteria > Bacteroidota > Bacteroidia > Chitinophagales > Saprospiraceae > Opimibacter > Opimibacter iunctus. The sequence continues at coordinate 246,897 of JADJVH010000003.1, forward strand.
AATTTCAGTACTTTCCAATTCTTTACGACTTCCGTTTACTACATTGTAAAATCGGAAATTATTTTCAAGCGGATTGTATCTCGCCACATAATAGTTGTTCTTGTCTATGTAACGCCAAACGAGTCCGCCACCTTGGTCTTCTTCACCTGATATGGCTTTTATTTTCACCGAAGCTGAAAAATCATTGTAAGCTACTTTATCTAAAACAAGCAGGTTATAACAGCTGCCCGAATTTTCGGCTTGTTGTACAACCACTTTATTGCCAATGTCATTTATCACATTCCATTTAATGCTTTTGGCTTTATTGGTGGCGTCAGCAACAAATCCCGAAGGCAATTTTCCTTCTGTTTCATTTTCAAAATTGACAAGCGTATCGCTGCCCATCTTTTCGTAGGAAACCGTATTTTCTGTCTGGTTACTTTTTTGTGATGCACTATTGCATGAGGTAATGCCCAGCAATAGTGCAATGGAGATTAAAAATGTATTCATGATTATTCGTTTTTAAATTTATTTTCTAAAAGTTTTTCCTTGAATTCTGACCGGAACGTATAGGCAAAAATGAGCATGACTGCACGAGTGTCTACTTTTCGGGTTCGGTCAAATTGAAAATTGGTATCAGAAATTCTGTAACCGCTTTGCTGTGTGTCAAAAATGTCGGTTACGGTAAAAGCTATACGTCCCTGTCCTTTCATGATTCTTTGTTGAAATCCAAGGTCAATAAAATAAACTTCATTTTGTTCACCTTGCGGAATGGCAATAGGAGAAGTGTAGTTTCCTGTGATTTGTAGTTTTCCATTCTTCCAAACATGAAAATTATTGATGAGTTTGGCGTAGCCGGTAAACTGGTTTTGCTGAATGTTAAGGGTCGGGTCGGTTTCTTCAATACGCAGTTCATAACCCGAAACATTGAGATTGATACTCCAGAATTTGAAAGGATTGTAAGTAAAAATCGCTTCCAAACCATAGGTAGAAGCATTGCCGAAATTTTGTGGCTGTGTAAAACCTACTCCATTGCTGTCAACAACTGTGTAGGGCAGGATGATATTGCTTGTTTGCCGATAAAATGTCGAAGTGGTAACACTACCTTTCTTAAATGAGTGGTTGTAGGATAGCTCAACAGAATTTGCCAATTCGGGTTGAAGGTTGGGATTGCCTGAATAGATGTTGAGTGAATCAGTTATGTCAGTGAACGGGTTATATCTGCCAAGCGAAGGACGGTTAATCCTGCGACTGTAACTCAATTTGAGCATGTTTCTTTTTGGTGTGTAATAAAGCAGGCTGGCGGATGGAAAAAGGTTGAAATAATCGTTGGTAAATGCAATCGGGTTTAGCCTTTATTAAAAACCTGTTCTGCTCGAATACCTGCATTATATTTCCATTTGGGTTTTTGTTTATCACCAATCCAACCTGTGTATTGCAAATAGAACGCATGAATTTGCTCGCTGAATTTAAAGAGGTCTGTGTTTGTCGAATCTGTTACAAAGTTTCCGTTCAGTTGGTCGGAACGAAGGAAATCAACATCAATAAAACGGAGAATGCCTTTGTAACCCGTTTCAATCATTCCTTTATCTTTAATCGGATGGACATAATCCACCGAAAAATTGGTCAGGTTAGCATCTTCGTAATTATGCGTTTCTTGTAAAAAGGGATTCCCGATTGGGTTATTTTGTTCTGATAAAGTTTGCGTTGATAAATCGGTATTTTCCCGATTGTACTCGATTGCTGAACTTGCGTTGATTGTCAAGGTTTGTTCAGGCTTATTGAATTTTCGTGCATAATTCAGTAATAGTTCTCCCGTGTGAAACCGTCTTATTTCATTGGCAAAGCGGTCATTTTTCCCTGTAAAATCATAAGTAGCGGTTTCAGTAGTACTGATGACGGTTTCCCTATTGTCTTCACCGTCAAATAACCAAATTCCTTCTAAACGGAAGCTGTTCTTTTTATTGGGAGTGTAATCTATGTTGAATCGTGCCGTTTGGGTTTGCACAATTCGTTCGTCTGACCTGCGTTGTGTCAGAAAATATTCGTTGGGCAGGTTGTAATTTTTACGGTCTCCGTCTTGTTGGCGAGTTCTGGTTGTGAACCAATTATCGTAAGCCAGTCCAAAATTCCATTTTGAAGTTCTGTGATTGAGTAAAAGTGAGCCGTTGATGCGATACCTGTCGCCAAAGCCACCACCCAAAGCCACCGCACCGTTTGTTCCCCAATCGGCATTTTGCTTTAAAATAATATTGATGATTCCCCCTTCTGCATCCGCATCATATTTAGCAGATGGGTTAGTAATGATTTCTATGCGTTCAATGCTGCTTGCAGGAATCTGCTCAAGGTTGGTTACCCTGTCCACACCACCAATGCCCGAGACCCTGCCGTTTATCAAAATCAAAGGGCTTTTCCCCCGCAGCGTTATTTCACCTTCAGCACCCACCAACACACCGGGCATATTTTTCAATAGGTCAGCAGCAGTTCCACCTATTTGCGTAATGTTTTCGGAAGCTCGTACCACAATACCTTCTTCGGTTTTCTGAATCAGATTGCGAAAGGCTGTTACTTCTACTGAGTTTAGGTCTGTGATGTCAAACGCTAACACAATATTCCCAAGTTTCAGATTTTTATTTTCTGCACTAAGTGAAACTGGCTGTTTTTGTTTTACAAATCCTATAAACTGAAAATGGATGACATATTCGCCCAAGGGTAAATTAGTCAGGGCAAAACTTCCTGTACTGTCTGTAATTGTTCCGCTGACAATGTTTGTGGAATCGTTTTTTGATGTAATAAACACGTTGGCAAACTCAACAGGTGTACTTTCACTATCAAGCACTTTTCCTGTTATGCTGCCTGTTTCCTGTGCATAAGCAGATAAATGGATTATAAATAGGAATAAACAGAAAATAATTCTCACCATTCATTTATTTAGTGTTTGCTACCCATAAGCGTTTTGGACTTTTGCCAACCGGAATAGTCGCCACCACTTTCCATTTTTCAACGTCAATAATGCTTGCATCATTGGAAGATGTGTTGCTTACAATGGCAAATTTTCCGTCAGAAGTAAATTCAATCCAGTTCGGGTTTGTACCGACAGTAATATTTTTCAGGATTTTATCCATTGCTACATCAATAGCGGTTACATCATTGGTAAACTGGCTAGTTAGGTAAACGGTTTTACCATTAGGAGCTACAGAAAGGCCGTGGGCAGCTTTCCCTTCGTTATCAAATTTGTCCGATTGCGGTAAAAGAACTTGGGCAATAATTTTGTTTTGCTCCGCATCAATCTTTACCAGTCCATGAAACCAGCGAATGGTCAGATAAATATATTTTCCGTCAGGTGTAGCGGTCATCACTCTCGGAAAGCCGAAAGTTGGGATTTCAGCTACAACTTTCATGCTGTCCAGATTCACTTTTACGATTTTATTGTCGCCTTCGGAAGTAACCCAAGCGGTCTTGCCGTCTGGCATTGGCAGTACAATGTGAGGATTTCTGCCTACTGGAATTGAATTGACCAGTTTCCAGTCTGCGGTTGAAATCACATCAACCTTATGTTCTCCGTTGATGGCGGTTAAAACATATTTGCCGTCAATGCTGAAACTTAACTGGTGAGGTGTCTTGCCAACGGAAATGGTCTGTTTAACTTTGTTGTCTGTCGCACTGATGATGGAAACAGTATTGTCTCCTTCATTGCTCACGGCAATCCAGTTTCCGTCCGGTGAAACGGCTGTTCCGTGTGGTTTGTTGCCTGTTTTGATGTCGGCAATTTTTTGATTTTTCTGAATGTCAACCACCGAAATAAAGTCGCTACCGTAGTTGGTTATGTAAGCTTTTGGTGTCTGTGCAAATAGTACTGTGCTTATCAGTGCAATCGCTGTCGTTAAGATTATTTTACTGTTCATTTTGTAATAATTTTATAGGGTTTACTGGGCAAAGTAAACCATTGAATCTGTAGAAAAATGGGAAACAGAACCGTTTATTGAAAATTCACTTCGAAAATATGCAGGGCTTCATCACTTCGGTAACAAAGCTCCCATCCGCTTGTGTCTGCAATTTTCTTTGCTATGGCCAGTCCAAGCCCCCAGGTATCAGGATTTCCCGATTGCTTATAAAAACGGTCAAACAATTTTTCTTTATCCAACATTGACCCTTCTCCCACTTTTTTATGGCCTGTATTGGTAATTGTAAGCTGCTTTGCTTCTACACGAATGGTTAATGTGCCATTTTCTATATTATGCAAAAAAGCATTTTTAAGAAGGTTCTGAACCAGTATTTCTGTAAGCATGGTATTGCCTTGTACAGTTAATTGGTTATCTGTTTCAATCTTTACTGAAATATTAAGTGTTGATTTCTGTTCTTCATAATATTCCATTGACTGTCGGATAATATGATTTACATCAACCTGGTCTGTTAAAAGAAACTGCCGGATTTCGATTTTAGATAGTAGGAGTATGGTTTTATTAAGTTTTTTTAAACGTTGGGTGGAGCTGATAAGCCCTTCCACAATCTCTGCCTGCTCTTGTGTTAACTCAGCCCGTCCTATGAGGGCTTCCAGTCGTGACTGTATAACAGCAAGCGGTGTTTGCATTTCATGGGAGGCACTTTCAATAAATTGTTTTTGACTATCAAATACTTCCATATTTTTCAAGACCAATTCATTAATGGACTCATTTAGCATCTGGAATTCGTCTATCCCAGAGGAAGACAATTCTGGTAACCGCTGCTTGTCGAGGCGAAAACCCCGAAGTTTTTCCAACATGTCATAGAAAGGCTTCCAAATTATTCGTGAAATGATTCGTTGCGATAAATAAAAGGAGAGAGATAACCCAATAAGCAATATTCCCAAAAAAAAGGCAATTGTGCCAATCATTTCAGCGGCTTCAAGATGTGGTGCTATAATCTCCAATCTGTAATGTTGGTTGTGGATTTCCACAAACGTGGTTAATTTCCTGTATTCATCCAGTTCATCATCCACAGGTTCATAAACAAGTGTATCTGTATAGGTTTCTTTGCCCTTTTGAAAAGTTGCTATGTTTATAGCATAAAAGGTAAAATCGTCCAGTGGGTTATCTCCTTGGAATGGTGCTTTAGGATTAACTTCGAGGTAAGCCAGCAGATTGATTTTTCTATTATGCAACACCTCGTCCACATTCCGAAGTACATTCCAGTTAAGTACCACATAAAACAGAATGGAAAAAAATCCAAACAGAATCAGTAAATATCGTAATTGAATACGGGAGGTGTAGGTGAGCAGCTTCATAATGCTTTGATTTGATAACCTATCCCATAAATGTTGCTTATTTCTACCAATGCCCCGGCTTCTTTCAGTTTGCGTTTTAAGTTCCTAATCTGCGAGAAAAGGAAATCAAAACTTTGGGCATCATCCACATAGTCGCCCCAGATATATTCTGCCAACGATACCTTGGAAAGAACTCGCTTATGGTTATTAATGAGATAGCTAAGTAAAGCGAATTCTTTTTTAGTAAATGAAATGGGGTTATCAAGGTTGCCTACGCCAATGAGGTGTTGGTCTGGTTCAAAAACCAGGTTAGAAAAGTGAACGATTTTGTTCGTTTTAAATTGTTTTCTACGGATAATGGCTTTTATTCTGGCATTTAGTTCGGAGAAATAAAATGGTTTGGTAAGGTAATCATCGGCTCCCAGCCCAAGCCCTTTTAATTTATCATCCAATGAATCACGTGCTGAAAGTATTATGACCCCGTCCGTCTTGCCTTCTTCATATAATGCTTCCAGTAAATCAAAACCGTTTCCATCAGGAAGGTTAATGTCGAGAACAATGCAATCGTAGTCGTAAAGAGCGATGCGTTCCGCAGCAGAACGAAATCCCACGGAAGAATCATACATGTATCCCTCTTTGGATGCAAAATCCTCCAAACTTTTTAATAATTGTGGTTCGTCTTCTACGATAAGTAATTTCATAAATACAAAATACGGGATTAATTCTGTAGAAACGTTGGCAAAAATTCAAGCTCTTTTGGTTTTTTTGTTTTGGCTCTGCGTGTCGGCAAAAACCAAATGTGCTTGACCGTGCGGTGGCTTCTCAGCATGGCATACAACACCGATATATACGCAACTCAAGATACCACATCTTCATTGATAATCAAAGCAGTAGTGTTGCGTATTTGCATATATTCATTGCGGGTATCCAAAAGTTCGCTTTTCAAATATCCCTGCAGGATTACGTTTACTTCCGTTTACTTCCGCTTATTTACGTTTGCTGACGATTACGTAAGCTTCCAAAACATAGTACGCTAAATGTAATGTGCTGACGAGAAATGTTGCGTTTCTATAGTTATCGGCTTATAAGAGGAGCCAAGACATGGGTCTATCAAAAACACTTAAAATACTCAAACGGCTCCAAACAACTCAGGCATTTGTAAGAAGCTTTACATGGTGTGGCACCATACCGACTGATCAACTCTGTATGCGTAGATCCGCACTGCGGACAGCTACGAGGCTTGCCTTCATACTCCTGGTCTGAGGCTTTACCATTGGGTGGAGCGATGCCATATGTATGAAGTTTTTCATTTCCTTCTTCACTGATCCAGTCGGTGGACCAGGGCGGAGAGATTTCCATTTCGATATGGGTATCCCTCATGCCGGCCTCTTCAAGCCTTGCTTTCACTAAAAATGGGATCACATCGATAGCGGGACAACCTGAGTAAGTTGGTGCAAGGTCGATGCGCCAATGTCCGTTTTCAGGGCGGATGTCGATGACCATGCCGAGATCTACGATAGAGACTACAGGAATCTCCGGATCAGCAACTTCGTGCAGCAGTCCTGCGATTTGTTTGCGGATAATATGTGTGTCTTGTGTGCTCATGCTATTATCCATGTATAATGGTGATTTCTACCAATTCATCTGCGGATAGGTGCGCTGCATGTATTGCAATTCGGTTAGAATGTAGCCCAGATGCTCAGTGTGCTTGCCTTCCTTACCTCCGTACAACATCACTTCACCCTGCGGAAGTTTCAATCCGGCCTGGTCTGCGATACCCGATACGCGCTGCATCCATTCTGCTTGCAGAGCAGACACATCAATGGCATATCCATCCTGGCTCAGTTCCTGTTCGTAGGAAGCCATCTTAAACATCTCGCCTGTACATCTCCAGAGTTCGTCGACAGCGTCCTGCATCTTAGCATGGCTTTCCGGTGTTCCATCACCGAGGCGCAACATCCATTCGCTGCTGTAGCGATAGTGGTACTTGATTTCCTTGAGTGACTTGACGGCGATTGAAGCGAGATGCTGATCATGATGATGGGTCAGCTTTTCATACTGGCACAGGTTGAAGGCATCATAGAGAAACTGCCTTGTGATCGTGTGTCCAAAATTTTTGTTCGGCTGCTCCACTAATAGCAGGTTGAGATACTCATGCTCGTAGCGGAGCATCGCGAGTGAATCTTCATCAGTTCGCTGTCCCGGCAGTGAGGCGATATATTGATACAATAGTCTCGCCTGGCCGATGAGGTCGAGGGAGATATTGGTCAGTGCGATATCCTGTTCAAGTACCGGTCCGTGACCGCACCATTCGCCAATACGCTGGCCGAGGATGAGAGGGTTGTCTGCGAGGTGGAGGAGGTATTTGATTTTGGCGTCCATGAGTAGGAGATTGATTGTGCTGTAAAATTACCCCGTAAGTGGTTAATGGAGATTCTTTTTTGGAAATAAAAAGGCACAATGGCGGAACGGCGGAAAAGGCTTAAGGGGCTTAAGGGGCTTAAGGGGCTTAAGAGGCCTAAGAGGCGAAGGATTATTCCGCTTTAACCCCGGGGTTGCGAAGCACACAGGTCGATCGAAGTGAGATCCCGCCAAATGCAAGGCATTTGTTGCGGGAGGAGATAGCCCGCATGGGCGATGGGGCTAAAAGAGCGGAAGAGGCCGAAGGGTATTAAAAGGGTCCATTTCCCCGCCGCCCTCTTCGCAAGCAAAGAAGCGGCGCAGGTGGCTATTTACACAACTCCCCTTCGACAAGCTCAGGGACCGAAATAATTTTTAACCTCAACACCAAATCAAAACGCTTTTATTCAACACAATATTCATTACAATATTTCGTCACATGACGAATAAATAATTATGTTTCCTGTATTGCCCATGGTAAGGCAATGGACTAACTTTGTCGTTTATTTCAAAATGGCTTATCCCATGAAGTTTCACTCCCTTTTATGGCCACTCGGGCTTATACTGCTTGCTTTCGTTTCCTGCGTCGAACCGGAAGACCCGATTGAATATCTGCCCTCCACCGCACCTGTAGCTCAAGTATCAAATGACATCGTCTGGGAATGGAGCGAACTCTACCTGGTGATCGAACGCGACCTGCCTGGATTCAGGCCAGCGCCTACCTGCCGTGCATTGGCATATATCAATATGGGTGCTTATGAAACTGCGATCCCTGGCATGGACAAATACAAATCACTGAGCAATGTGATCGATAATTTCCCGGCGACCTCACTTCAGTATGATACTACGCAGATCGATTGGGCCATTGCGCTCAATGCATACTATGCCAGGACATTTTCGTTCTTCCTTTTCAACGCTACACCGGCTCAACGGTTTGAGATCGAAAGCCTGGAATCCAGCCAGCTCAACAAACTGAGCCAGAATGTTCCAGCAGGTATCGTGGAGACTTCGATCAACTGGGGCCAGAAAGTAGCCAATACCATCATCACTTATTCCGAAACCGACCAGGAAGGTGCTTCCCAGGTTCATGTGGGCAGGCCGACCGATTACTTCCCGCCAGTAGGTGAAGGACTTTGGGTACCTACCCTGCCTGACCAAAGTGCAGCCTTGTTTCCATATTGGGGCAAAGTGCGAGCATTCGCTGCCAATCCTTCTGACCTTACATCATTACCTCCATCATACGCCTATAGCACTGACCCCAATAGTGATTGGTACAAGGACAACCTTGAAGTGGCCAATACGGTCAATAACATGACGGACGATAACAGATGGATCGCAGAATTCTGGAGTGATGACCTTACCGGCCTGACCTTCAGCCCACCAGCACGCGTGCTGGCCATTGCCAACCAGGTCATCAAATCTGAAAAAACCAACCTTGAGGAGACCCTTGAGATGTATTGCAGGATGGGCATTGCCCTCAACGACGCATCTGTAGGTTGCTGGAAATCCAAATACATCTACAATACAGAGCGTCCGGAAACCTTTATCCGGAAATATATTGATCCAAATTTCAAACCCATACTCGGAGACGCTATTGGCACTCCAGGTCTTACTCCATCTTTCCCTGGCTATCCATCAGGACACAGCACATTTGCAGGTGTATGCTGGAGAATCCTGGAACACTACTTTGGTGCGCCTTATGAATTCACCGATCACTGCCACTACGGTAGGACAGAATTTGCAGGATACCCAAGGACATTTACTTCCTGGAAAGCACTGGCTGAAGAGGATGCCTATTCGAGGATTCCACTGGGTGTGCACATCCGTTTGGATTGCAGCGAAGGACTGAGACTCGGAAATCAGATAGCCGTCAAAGCCCTCGATCTGGACCTCCAAAAATAAAACCGGACATGTACCGGTCATGAACCATCTGGGAAGGTTGACTTGTACAAAGTCAACCTTTTTCTTTTACCTTGTCGATTCACCACCCAAAAAGAGCAACTTTCAACGCCGGGTAAGCGTTTTAGACAGCATATATTCTCTGCCGATGAGCTTTCGATTCCTTCTTCCACTCTTCTTAGTCCTGATGACCCTCGAGGCCATTGGCCAGAACTCAAAGCTGGCAGATCAGTACTATCTCGAAGGAGAATATCAAAAGGCAGGCGATCTCTACCTCAAGCTCCATGAGACCGCTAAGAAGAACAACAACTTTATCTATTTCAACAAATACATAGAGTGCCTTCTCGCCATGCAGGCCTATGACCAGGCGGAGAAAGAGATCAAGGACCAGATGAAAGCCCAGCCGGATGACTTCAGCATGCTCGTCACGCTCGGTAATGTGCAAGAGCGCATAGGCAACTATGAAGAGGCCCAGGCTTCGTACAAACTGGCCATTGAAAAACTACCAGCCAAAATGGATGCGATCACCCGACTAGGTAATGCATTCCTCAGTCAGGCGAAATATGATGAAGCAATCGAAACCTACGAGAAAGGAGAAAAACTCCTGGAGAAACCAGGCATCTTCTCCTATCAGCTCGCTGACCTCTACAAGCGAAACGGCGACATCGCGAAGATGATCGAGCAATATCTATACTCCCTGCAATCAAGCCCTGATCGCCTCGAGAGTATCCAGAATATGCTGCAACGCTCACTCAAGCCCGCAGACTATCAGGAACTGCTATCCCAACTCTATGTCTTCATCCAGGACTATCCTGAGACGGATTATTTTCCTGAAATGCTGGCCTGGACCTTTATGCAGCAGAAGGATTACAGCAAGGCCATGCGCCAGGCCAAAGCCCTCGACAAGCGCATGGGAGAAAATGGCCTTAGGGTATATCGTCTGGCACAGATTGCTGCCAACGATAAGGATTATGTCACCGCCATCGATGGCTTTGAATATATCCTGACCACCCAAAGCCCCGGCTCTCCTTATTTCCTTGAAGCCAAGCGCGCAAGCCTGCAGACCAAGCGCCGCCAGATCACAGACAACTACAGCTATACTACTGAGCAACTCAGAGGGCTGGAAACAGAATACCAGGCCTGCCTTGATGCATATGGCATCCATGCGGGGACCGCACAGATTGTATCAGAATATGCCATGCTCGAGGCCTTGTATATCAATGATCTGCCTAAGGCCATTTCACTCCTCGAACAGGTCGTCAACCTGCCGGGGATCAATAACTATGTGCAAGCATACTCCAAGCTTGATCTCGGTGACTACTACCTGATGTCAGGCGAAGTGTGGGAATCGACGCTGCTCTATTCACAGGTAGACAAAGCTTTTGTCGAAGACCTGATCGGCCAGGACGCGCGATTTAGAAATGCGAGGCTATCGTATTACAATGGCGATTTCGAATGGGCACAGGCGCAGTTTGATATCCTCAAGACCTCTACCTCCAAACTGATCTCCAACGATGCCCTTGACATGAGCATATTTATCATGGACAACCTCGGTTTGGACAGCAACACACATGCCCTGAGTGAATATGCGCAGGCAGAGCTCCTGATTTTTCAAAATAAGCTGGACGAAGCCATTGAAAAACTAAACATCCTTGGCAATATCTATTCCGAGCATGGCCTGAAGGATGACATCCTCTACCTCGAAGCCAGGCTCTATGAAAAGAAAAGGGACTACCTGAAAGCGGAAACCCTCTACCAGGAAATCATAGAAAAATTTCCGGAGGAAATCCGCGCGGACAATGCCCTCTACAACCAGGCCCAACTGTACGAGCATCAACTCAATGACAAGGAGAAAGCCAAAGCCTGCTATGAAAAACTCTTCCTGGAATATACCGACAGTACTTTCTCCATAGATGCCAGGAAGCGATACCGCGAGCTGCGCGGAGACTTTGAGGAGGAGCAGGGGCAGGTGCAGTGAAGAGCAGAGAGCATAGGGCATAGGGCAAGTTCAGCCCCGTAGGGGCTCAAGGTCGGTAGCAAAAAAATACAAAAAAACATTCGTGCCCCATCGGGGCACCAGCGGACTCGATGGTGACTGTATCTATCTGGAGAAATGCTGTTGGAGTCGAGACAGATGGCGAAGCAATCATGTTGTGCCCCGATGGGGCACGAATAATACATCTGTGTTTTTGCTACCGACCTATTGCCCCGATGGGGCAAACATTTATGAGAAGGAACTCACTCTCACGATTCACGAATTACGAATTACAATTCACGAATTACGCCCACACTCACACCTCTCACGTTCTCACGGTCTCACGATCTCACGATCTCACGATCTCACGGTCTCACGGTCTCACATGTCCACCTGATCCTTCTCGACCAGCCGGAATCCATTGCCATGGATATTCATGATCTGGAGGTTGGGGTCCTTGCCTAGATATTTCCTAAGCTTGGTGACGAAGACATCCATGGACCTTGCGGTAAAATAATTGTCTTCTCCCCAGATTTTGGCGAGTGCTTCAGCGCGGGTGAGGACATCATTCTTGTGCTGGCAAAACATCTTGAGCAGATGCGCTTCCTTAGGGGATAATTTTTCTCTTTCATTTCCGCTTCCTCCTTGCCAGGTCAGGATACGCAAGGGGTAGTTGAAGATATATTCTCCGATCTGGTATTCCTTGACATCGTCTTCCTTTTCGACTCCCTTGTGGACACGTCGTAATATAGCCTGGATGCGGAGGAGTAATTCTTCTGAATTAAATGGCTTGGCCAGGTAATCATCAGCACCGATCTTGAAACCCTCCAGGATATCTTCCTTGAGGTTCTTGGCGGTCAGGAAGATGATCGGCATCTCCTTATCTTTTTCACGCACTTCACGGGCGAGGGTGAACCCATCCTTTCGCGGCATCATCACGTCAAAGATGCAGAGGTCAAAACTCCCTTTCCTGTAGGTTTCGAGGCCCAGGACGCCATCTGCAGCGAGCGTGACATCATATTCATTCATCTCCAGGTATGATTTCAATACATCCCCAAAGTTCTGATCATCCTCTACTAAAAGTATTCTGCTTGCCGACATACGTTAAATGATTTTCGAATTCACAATCAAACGGGGGTTATGCCATGTCATTTTGTGCCCTTTTGCTGAGCAGGAAGATGCAGGGTAAACTTACTTCCCTTTCCAGGCTCACTCTTTACTTCGATACTCCCCTGGTGCGCTGAAGCAATCGCCTTGACGTAGCTCAGCCCTAGTCCAAATCCCTTCACATTATGGACATTCCCGGTATGCACCCTGTAGAATTTATCAAAGATATGCTTTTGATCTTCTTTGGTCATACCTATTCCCTTGTCTTCCACCATGATTTCAATTCCGGTCCCGCGATTGCAGGTGCTGATCCTGATTTCCGGGGCATGTTCTGAATATTTATTTGCGTTGTCCAAGAGGTTGTAGATCACATTGGAAAGGTGCGTCTGGTCCCCTTCAATGACTGGCTGACCTGCCTCCAGATGAATACCAATCTGTCCCTGTCGCTGCTGCACTTGCAGGCTCAGGTGCTCGACCGCCTGCCGGATGACCTCATGCATATCCACCTGTGTGAGTCTCAATTCAAAGTCCCGCTTATCAATCTGAGCCATCTGCAATACCTTCTCCACCTGTTGCAGCATCCGTTTGTTCTCCTGGCGGATGATCCCGACAAAACGGTTGATCTTACCTTCATCGCTGATCACCTTTGGACTCGCGATCGAGTCAGCGGCAAGGGAGATGGTCGCAATCGGAGTTTTAAATTCATGCGTCATGTTGTTGATGAAATCGGTCTTCATCTCTGACACTTTCTTTTGCCGGAGGATCACATAGATCGTGTAGCTGAAACAAAACAGGATGAGCGTGGTAAACAAGATCGCTGCCAGCATGGTGGGCAACAAGGAATACCACAACCAACCTTTCTTATTTGGAAAATGGAGCTTGAGCCATCCCGGGGAGTTCTTGAGATCACTCCGGTACAGTGCTACCTGGTACTTGGAATTGAACAGGCTTCTTGATTCAGGATTGTCCACATGGCTGGCCTCGGATTCATCCATATTGCCGACCACATAGTTGCCATTGATGATGATAAAGTTGGTATCCACTGACTGTATCACTCCATATTGGTATGGCAGATTGATTCCCCGGTTTTCCAGTTCTTCCTGGATAAACTGTGTTAGTTTCTTCGGATCGATCCGCTCTGAAATATCCGGTGGATTGTACCGACGCTGCTCATCCAGGATCTCCCAATAGGTACTCTGGCGACGCCAGTTGTCCATAGGATCAAGCAGCGACCTGAGCTTATCAGAAGAATAAAGGCTGTCATTGAGCGCCTCCATATTGATCTTCATCTCCTCGCTGAGCATCCCTGACTCTTCCACAAACTCTGCAATCTCCTTCTGAACCATCAGGGATGGAGCCTGGTTGAGGGTGTTAAGGATTTCGAGCGGAGCCTTGGCTTCAATGGCCGTGAGCCGCTCTTCCACCTGGTTGAGCGCCTCGATGACATTGGTATCAAACCGCGATTCCTGCTGCTTCATCGACCAGTTGAACCAGTAGACCTGGATCAGGCTTGATCCAAGTAGTCCAATAGTCATCAGGATGATGATCAGCCAGATTGCTCTTTTACTCATATAGGAATGAACAAAATTACACCCCTTGAGGGTTCGATGCACGGTTTTAAGGAAGTATTAACCAAAGGAGTAAATGTTCTGGTCCCTGAGCTTGTCGAAGGGGGGAAGCCTTTTCGCTGAGCCCTTGGCTCAGCTGGAAAATATTTGTCATTTAGTCACCCTTCGACAAGCTCAGGGACCAAATGGCATTCATAAAGCGGGAATCCAGATCGAATTTTAAAGTGCTTTGATCTTTATATTCCGATACCACACTTTATTCCCATGATCCTGTAGTGCAATCTTTCCTTTGGTGGCCTGGCCAAAGCCCTTCATGTCTTTAAACTTGGATGCCTTGATCATTTCATTCCACTTGTCGGTATACATTTCATACTCGACCACTTTCACTCCGTTGAGCCAGTGCTCCACCTTCCCTTTGTTTTTGATGAGGCGCACCTTGTTCCACTCTCCTGCTGGCTTGACGGTGACATACTTGCACTCGATCATGTCATACAAGTCACCGGCGCGATGGGTCACAAACCTGGTATCAGGGTGGCATGAATTGTCTAGCACCTGCATCTCTGGGCCGGTCTGCCATGGCCATTCAAAATCTTTTGATTCTACCACATTATAGATGATACCACTATTGCCACAAGGAGAGATTTTCCATTCCAGGTCGAGTTCAAAGTTTTCATAATCATCATCGATCAGGATATCTCCGCCATCCGGGGCCTGCCAGTTGCCATCAGGATTGACACGCGCATCCAGGGTCAGGGCAGCGTCTTCTACAATCCAGCTTTTCCCGATCGTGGTCTTATTGAAATTGTGCCAGCCATTTGTTGTTGCACCATCAAACAATAATTTCCACCCAGCGCTTTTTTCGGATGCAGTAAGTGTATTCAACTTGAATTCTGGTTTAGCAGCAACATTCACTGGCGCATCAGAAGGAATCTGATTCATAGTATACCATGCTTCAGTAGACCAGAGTGGAAGTCCTGTATCACTGATGTATGCATCATTCATGTGGATGTATACCACATGCCCTGCTTTCATCCCTTCAAGCTTCAATGATACTTTCCTGCGATCTTCAGATACCGATGCAGCAAGTACTTTCAAAGCTACATTATCCACTTTAGGTCCACCATAGGCGGCTGTTGGTACATATCTCCATTGACGCACTTCCCAATCCGGTATTTCCCAGCCATCACCTTCGCGAAGTGGTTCTGTAAATTCGATTTCAACACCATCACTCTTCGCTCTCACGGCGAGCATTTCAAAAGTTGGCTTGCCGTTATATTTCAACCGCTGTAATCCATACCACAACTTACCGGTTTGTTGCCAGTTGCCGGGATTGCCTACTCCACCTACATAGAGTGCACCATCAGGGCCCCAGACACTTCTGTTGATCCCTGCTTCCAGGCCTTGAATAAACCGGAAGACAACACCCTGGTATTCGCCATTGACTTTTTCTACAAAGACTCTCTTGATTCCACCATGGGTCACTTCGCCATGGATCATCTGTCCTTTATAAGGCCCATCATTGATAGCCAGTGGGGTCGATGGTGAATTGCCGATTTCATCCTGGGGAAGCCATACTACCGGTGGTTTATCTTTCAATGCGACGGTGCCTGCAGAATCCACCGCCCTGCATCCAAAAAATGCATCTTGCGTGACGTGAAGGATTTTACTGCTCGGCAACCAGTCGCCCTGATTGTCTGCAACAAACACTTCACCATCTACACCGATACCTATACCATTGGGAGTCCTTAACCCTCCTGCGACATAACTGAGTTCGCCCGATGGCATATCAAATTTTACAACCCTGCCACGGCTTGCTAACTGCGCCAGCCCTGATGCGCCTCCTGGTTGAATGGCAATCGCAAGCGTCGCATACAAGTCCCCATTTTTTTCTGCAAGGCCAAATCCAAATTCATGAAAATTAGCAGACGCAGGCCAGCTGTTATTGACACATTGATACTCATCGATGATCTGGTCACCATCTGTATCTACGAGACGGGTCAGCTCCTGCTTTTGCATCACATAGATAGTGTCATGGATTACCTTCAGTCCAAGTGGTTCGGCAAGTCCGGATGCGATTTGTTTAACTTTTATCTTGGTTGGATCTCCAGAAGAAACATTGGACAAAAGATATACAGCGCCGGAAGGATCCCACACGCTGATGGCCAAAGATCCATCCGACATAAAATCCATTCCACCGACTTTGGGAAGGAAATCATTTGGCCTGGCCTGGGAGAGATCATACGAAGGATGCACATCCACCAATGGAGATTTGTCCCCTGGTATGATTTTACCCAATGCCATGGAAAGTGATTTTCCTTTCAGGAGCGAATGATCATCTCCTGAATGTAGCAATACATCAGATGGCAACCCGGACCATTCCCCCCCACCATCAGGTTTCCATTCAAACGACAGGTATCTTCCTCCTTTACCTTGCAGATATTCGATGACGAGTGGATGGTAGCCCGGAGATAGTACCACCATTGCTTCTTTTGATTCTGTGCCATGCATGCCATCGTTGTCGAGGATGACTTTGCCATCCACCGATACACGTGAACCGTCATCACTCAATACGCGTAAGGCAGCAGTAGTTTCTTTTTCGGTATAGATATATCCTCTTGCCGTCATGACAAAATCCTCATCGAGTCCACCAAACTCTGTCGCGTCAATGCCCTGGAAATCCAAGACAATGCCAGCCTGGTCGCCTCGCTTTGAAGCAGGGAAGCCCGGCAGTTTCTGATATTGTGTCTGGTGTGTCCAGGCCTCCACGATCAGACCAGGCAACGGATTCTTTATTTCCTTTAACCCTCCGGTGAGCGGGATACCTGCTACATCTGCAGCCCCTTTCTGTCCCGAGTCTGTTGTGTCCAGCCTGAGAATATATCTGACCATTTCCATGGCATCTGCTACCGGCAATTCAGGATGGGCACTCATCGCCTGTGATCCCCATATACCTGAACCTCCTGCCTTCACTTTGTTGGCCAATGCTGTGACTGTTTCTTCATTCCACGGATATCGCTCTGCGACCTGCCTGTACGCCGGACCGATGGTCTGCACTTTTTCATTGTGGCATGTCTTGCAATCATTCTTTGCGATCAGTCGTTGTCCCAGAGGCAATGTTTCCTCTTCAGCACCGGCAGCTTTATTTGGATTGGGGATAGTAGGCTTGTTGATAAAATAAGTACGGAAATAGGTTTCTTCACCTGGCAACAACGTAAGCCTGCCATCCAGTGTAAGTAATTTCTTTCCTTCTTCTTCCTGTTTGTTTTCGTTGGTGACTTCCCATTGTCCATTGGTTGAAAGATTTTGTGCCAGGGCTATAGAGGATACCTGTTGCATGATACGGACGTCATATCCTTTGGGTGCATCTGTGAGACGATACAACCGTTCGAAACCCATCTGTCCGTCCTTTTCCAGAAAATCGGGCTGCTCTTCTACCTTGATGATCTTACCATCATTGCAGACGAGATTGTATTTCAGCATTACACGGCCTTTCTTCAGGGCATGGCCGGCATATTTTACTTCTTTCAGGACTTCCTGTCCATTATTCGTGACACTCCAGGGATGCTTGTATGGATTGACCATCCAGGCATCGCCAATAGAAATCGGTTGTGGTCCGTGTGCATTGTCATACACTGCTCCCTGAAACTGTACATGTCCCTTCCATACTTTGTACAGTGCACAGCTATCGGTATGATAGGCGGCCCATACATTGTCATGGAGTGCAAGGGTCAGGATTCTTGGTTGGGCATCGAGGACCGAACGGGAGACCCATGGCTGATATGGCCTTTCCGGGCCCTGGGCATTATCGCCCTTTTTTGAGCAACCTATGATGACCATTAAAAGGCCGGCAATAATGAAAATACGGCTGGCAGGTAGTTGGATTGACATGCTATTGATTTTAATGCGATGTCAATAATAGTGAAATTCCAAGGATGCCTTGGGTGGAATATATGAAAGGTGTTTTTATCTTCATGCTCCTAAAAATCATTTCCTTATGAAAATTTTGAAATACCTTCTTTACGTAGTAGTCGTTCTCCTTTTGATCGCCGTTTTATTGGGCATTTTCGGGCCAAAATCATATGATGTTCATCGCACCGCTATTGTAGCCGGTACACCTGAACAGGTCTGGCCTTATGTCAGCAACCTGAAGAACATGGCCCTCTGGTCACCCTGGGCTGAAAAGGATACAGCTATGGTCGTGGAATATACAGGCACTGATGGTGCCGTAGGATCTACTTCAAGCTGGACTGGCAATAAAGAAGTTGGCAAAGGGTCTCAGACCATTTCCAAACTTGAGCCCAATTCGCTTGCTGAATCTACCCTGCATTTTATGGAGCCTATGTCTGGTGAGGCCACGGCATATGTCATGCTGAAGGATACTACCGGAGGGACATTTGTGACCTGGGGTCTTAAAGGTGAAAATGGTTTTGTCGGAAAGATCTTCGGCAGCCTTATGAACATGGATAAGATGATGGCTCCTGACTTTGAGAGGGGCTTAACTAAATTGACCGACCTGGTGGCCAATGCACCAAAGGCAGAAACATCAGGAATGAAGATTGTGACTGGTGAATATCCTGGTGGCAAATATCTTGGCATAAGGGGTACCACAACCTTCGATAAAATTTCAGCCTTTTTGCAAAGAACTTTCCTGCCTTATTCCCTGCATTGGAAAAGGCTGGTGGCAAACCAGCAGGTATGCCAACAGGACTATATTATGTCTGGGATATGGAAAAATCAACTACCGATCTTGCTGCCGCAGTGGCTTGCACAGGAGATTTCAAGGCACCTGCCGGCATGGAGGTGATCAATCTGCCTGCTGCCAAATCACTCACCATCGATTACATGGGTGGCTACAATGGTGTAGCAAAGGCGCATGATGCTATGGACGTCTATATCAAGGAAAACAAACTGGAGCATTTCGCCCCGGTGATTGAAGAATATATCACCGATCCGGGCACCGAGCCTGATTCCAACAAGTGGCTGACAAGGGTCGTTTACTTCGTAAAGTGACCCAGCAAGGAGCAAGGAGCAAGGGGCAAGGAGAAAATAGCAAAGGGGCTTTTAGGGCCCCTTTGTTATTTGTTTTTATACTGAAAGTGGTACCATTTATTTAGTCTTTTCCTCAGCAAGTTGCGCGATTGACTCCAACAGCCTTTGTCTGTTAGCCTCAGACGACATGAGGTAATTGGTTTCGGTCAGGGCATAGTATTCTTTCAGTGACAGGATGACCACTGCATCATCTGTATTCGTCATTGGGATAATTAGTACTTCAGAAGAGGTGGTGACCAGATTGAAGAAATAGTTGATCCTGTTTCGGAGATTCGATATCGTTATATCCCTCATGATCATGTACATTATATTATACAATTATACGCCATAATTTATCCTTACAATTGTCGGAGGCCCAATCAATTGGACGACACTATACTCCTTGCCCCTTGCTCCCTGCTCCATGCTCTTTCGCCTTCATTGTGAAATTGGCCCACCCTATCGATCCCTTACCCCATCGTCTGCGGATATGATCGAGTTGCTGCAACAAGGAGATCTCATCCTCGGTATGATCAAAGAGATCGAGCTGGATATTGCCGTTGACGAGGCCACTAAACTTGACGCCGATGAGGCGGATGAGCTGGCGGCGCTCATAGACATCTGTAAAGAGCTCGAGGGCATGGGCGATGAGTGTGCGGGTCTGGGCGGTGTATGATATGCGGCGTTGCTTGGTAAAGGTGTTGAAGTCGGCGTAGCGGATCTTGACCGTGATGCAACTGGTGAGTCGCGCGTCCTGGCGCAGGTCGAAGGCCAGCTCGTCGACCATGGCCCCGAGCATGCTGCGGATAAACTTCATGTCGAGGGTGTCCTCGCTGAAGGTGCGCTCCTTGGACATGGATTTTTGTTCGCTGTACGGGATCACCTGGCGGCGGTCGATGGCATTGGCGCTCTCCCAGAGGTACTGGCCCATTTTTCCAAATTCACGGTCGAGCAAGGGATGAGGGATGTCGCGTAGCACGCGGATGGTACGCACGCCCATAAAGCTGAGCTTCTTATAGGTCTCCTTGCCGATGCCGGGGATCTTGCCGGTCGAGAGCGGGGCGAGAAACTCCCGTTCTTCGCCGGTGGGGATTTCGCGCATGCCGTTGGGCTTGGCTTCCCCGGTACCGACCTTGGAGACCAGCTTATTGACCGAGAGGGCGCAGGAGATGGGAAGGCCGGATTCCTTGATGATGCGCTCGCGGAGTTCGGCCGACCACTTATAGCACCCAAAATAGCGGTCCATTCCGCTGAGGTCGAGGTAAAACTCATCGATGGAGGCCTTTTCAAATACGGGAGCCTGGTCATCAATGATCTGTGATACGAGTTGGGAGTGCTTTGTGTACGCATCCATGTCGCCTCTCAGTACCAGGGCCTGGGGGCAGAGGCGCAGGGCCATCTTGACCGGCATGGCCGAGTGGACTCCATAGCGCCTGGCTTCATAGCTGCAGGAGGCCACGACCCCGCGGCCGCCCATGCCCCCGATGATGAGGGGCTTGCCTTTGAGGCTGCTGTCCCGCAGGCATTCTACGGAGACGAAGAAGGAATCAAGATCCAGATGGAGGACGGCCCTATCGTACATAGACCAAAATTACGTCAAATTATTGACTATATAGTAGTCAATAATTTGACGTAATTTTGGTGTGAGAAAGTGAGACCGTGAGACCGTGAGAAGCATGGGAGAGTGTGTGGGCATGGGCTACCAGATGTAGAGACGCGATTAATCGCGTCTCTACATCTGGTAGGGGCATGGCTTCTGTGGCTTTTACAGGTATCTGTCTCCCCTAAAAAATATAGGAAAGACTTGGCACTTTCATGGAAAACATTACCTTTGCCTTCCATTTTTAATCAAGGAAACCATTATGGCACATCATAAGTCAGCCAAGAAGAGGATCAAACAGGACGCAATCAAACGTCTGCGCAACCGTTATTACAAGAAATCTACCCGTACTTCTATCCAGAAATTACGTGAGATGACTGACAAGCTGGAGGCAACGAAGTTCCTGCCAAAGGTGATGAGCATGATTGACAAATTAGCGAAAAGGAATCTTTTCCACGATAATAAAGCAGCCAACCTGAAGTCAGGTCTGATGAAAAAGGTTGCTCAACTCTAACACACCCATTAAAGGCAGCTGTAGAATAGCCTAATTAGTGAGCCAAGCTGGGAAACCGGTTTGGCTCTCGTATTTTAGGAAATTTGTTACTTTTTTCATTGCCAAAAAAGTAACCAAAAAGTCTAGTGACCCAAAAAACTCGCCTAATCTTAAGCGCGTTTGCATGGCCTCCTCATTTGCTTTCTCGCTTAGAGGTATCCCATCGTCCTATTTCTTGTGCTTGACTATTACCAAATAGAGTCTTGCTATTACCTGAAATAGGTCATCGTTTTGCTCGAACAGTTTTGGGTCACAGGATTGTGCCTATTCGAGGTGACAAGAAAACAGAAGCTTCCGAAAACGACTCACGATCCAGTAAAAAATCAAGGATCACATCTGTATCCAGGAAAACGCTATCCATGCTTCCGGATGATTTCCTCCTCAAGCACTTTCTTGTAATCAAAATCAGGAGGGGCCTTAAACGAACCTTGCAATGACCTCACTTTGTGAGTAATTTCTATTTTATTCTCCGGGGCTAAGGCAATGGTCCTGAGATAAGATTCAATAAGATCTGACAAACTCCTGTTTTGGGAAGCCGCATAGCGCTTGGATTGGGCAATAACCTCCTTGTCTATAGAAAGTGTCAATTTGGTCGTCATACGTATAGTTTATATGAGAAATATACGTATCATTCGTATGAAAAGTTCTCACGTTAGCCTCTTTTCCTAAAAAACCAGGAAACACCAGCCCCCACTCCAGCCCCGATGGCATTGGCTACCATATCCGCCACTTCGAAGCTCCTCCCCTGATGCATGTAGAGCTGCCCAAATTCCAGAACGACTCCAGTAAATGTGCCCGTCAACAGAGATATCCAGATTGCCCGCGTGGAGGTCATCCTCTGATTGCCCGCAAGTGCCCTGAAAAACAAGAATGTCCATACGGCATACATTCCGAAATGACCGACTTTATCAAAATGAGGAATCCCGAAAAGGATCATATTGCCAGGCCCGCCAGGCATCAGGGACAAGACAAGGATTACCAGCCCCCAGAGAAAAACAGGAAGCCAACGAAGGAACGGACTAACAGAAGTAGAAGACATCTGTATGTAAGATAGTAAGCTGTGTGAGAAGGTAAGAAAGTGAGACGTGATACGTGTGGGCGCAGGGCATGTTAGCACGCCATTATCTTCCGCCCCTGACGGCTTTCCATAGATCCTCCCGGAATCAGCCTTTATAATGAAGCATAAGACTTCGCGAACTGCAGTAACTGCACTATGCCCTATGCTCTCTGCCCTATGCCCTATGCCTTAAGCGCCAACCAGTTCCCTGTACGCCATAGCACCAAGCAGCATGTCTACTTCGCCGAGGTCGGTCAGGGCAACCTTGATGATCCATCCTTTGCCATATGGGTCATTGTTGATCAGGCCCGGATCGTCACCTCCAGACTCGGAGATGGCCGCATTAAATTCCAGCACCTCACCGCTCAAAGGCATAAAGAGATCAGACGTCGTCTTGACGGCTTCCACAGTACCGAAAATGGCATCCTTTGCGAGGGTTTCGCCGACTGTATCCACTTCGATGTAAACCAATTCACCCAATTCGCTCTGGGCAAAATCGGTAATGCCTACAACGGCTACAGGGCGTCCATCTGCAGATGTTTCATCTGTGATACGGACCCACTCGTGCTCTGAGGTATATTTAAGTTCGTCTGGAAAATTCATGTTGATATAGTTTTGTGTTGACAGATCAGGTAATTGGCCAAAAATAGGAGAAATTATCAGTTTTATATCCTATAATTTTCACGCAGATCGAAGATCCCGCCAAATGATTCGACATTTGCAGCGGGAGACGCAGAGACACAGTTTATGGCATAAATGAAGAGACGCGATTAATCGCGTCTCTTCATTTATGCCATTGGTCGAAATGCTCATGGTCGGTGGACCATACTGCCTTGGCCGATTAAATACTTTTTCTAAATTGTGCCTCCACCACTTCAATAAGCTCTTCAGATGAGTCGATTATTCCTGTTTTGTGTTTTTCTTTTGTCCTTGCCCATTGCTCCCTGCTCCTTGCTCTTAGCCCAGCCGGTCGCTGATGACCTGCCGCAGATCACAGGATGTATAGCGCTCATCAATGCCAAAGTCGTGTCAGCTCCGGGAAAGGCCCCATTGGTATCAACTGTGATCATTCGCGATGGGCTGATCACCCAGGTGGGTGTAAACATGAAAATACCAGCCGATGCCTACCGCATTGCAGCCGATAGCTTCTACGTATATCCTGCCTTTATTGATGCTTTTTCATCCACCGGCATAAAGGAACCAGAAGGGGAAGGTGGTCAGCAGGGGCAGGGTAACAGGGGTGGTCAAAAGCAGAGCTTTGATGCTGAAGGTAACCTCCCGCTTGAAGATGCAGGGATCACTCCATACAAGCGCGTGCGGGCAACGTTTGATCCGGGTGACAAATCAATCGCTGACTGGAGAGCCCAGGGCTTTGCGATTTCACATGTTGTTCCAAAAGGTAAGATGATACCCGGCATGGGATCAATTATCGTGCTCTCCGGAAAAAACGCAGACCAGATGTTGTGGAAGGAAGATGTCTCCATGTATAGTCAATGGACCGGTGCCGGAGGAGGTTATCCTCAGACGGTCATCGGGGTGATGGCCAAATGGAGAGAACTCTACCACAACGCCACACTGGCTGTGGCTCATGAAGCTTCCTACACCAATGCAACACTGGTGTCCCGCCCCATTTACAATCAGGCTCACCAGGCCCTGATGCCTGTGGTGAAAAAAGAAATGAGCCTATGGTTCAGGGCACCGAAAATGAAAGACATCAGCCGTGCTCTCACAATGCAGTCCGACCTGGGCATGAAGATGGTGATCACGGATGCTGAGGAAGCGTGGTATATGGAGGATAAATTTAAATCGGGGGCTGTACCATTGGTGTTGTCTCTTGATTTGCCTGAAGACAAGAGTGAGAAAAAGGCAAAAGAGGCTGAAGGGGCCAAAGAGGCTAAGGGTCCTGAAGGACCTGGGCAGGATGGGCCCGGACAACCTGGACCGAAGGCCGTAAAAGCTGAAGGGGTTAAAGAGGCTGAAGGGGCTGATGCTTCGGCTACTTCGACTCCGCTCAGCACAAGTACGCTCAGCAGCCGGGATAGTACTCAAACGAAAGCTATTGCGGTGGATACGTCGAAGATCGATCCGGAAAAGGAAGCTTTTGAAAAGAAACGTGCCGAAAGCCTGAAAGCCCATCAGGACCAGGCAGGGATATTGGCTAAAGATGGTATTGCATTTTCGTTTGGCACAATGAGTGTCAAGACCGGAGATTTTTCAAAAAACATCTCTACGATGATTGAACACGGACTATCTGCTGAAAAAGCCTTGAGCGCATTGACTACACAACCTGCCAGATTGCTGGGCATCGAAAAATATTGTGGCACGGTGGAAGCCGGAAAAATGGCCAATATCATAGTGTCCACTAAGCCGATGTTTGAAAAAGATGCATCTATCAAATACATGATCGTAGAAGGCAATCTCTACGAATATGAAACCAAGGAGAAAAAAGACAAAAGGAAAGGGAAAAGTGATGAGGCGCCTGCAGGCATACTCACAGGAAAGTGGTCTTATGCTATAGAGGTCCCCGATCAAAAACGGGAGGGTACTTTTGAGTTTACCAGCGAAGGTGGTGAGTTGAAGGGCACCATGACCAGTGAAGACAATGCGTCAGGAAATGATCAATTGGCTGACATTGTCATCGACGGCACTTCAGTTTCATTCACCTTTGATTTTGATATGGGCGGTCAGATGATCCAGCTCGAATTTGATCTTACGCTCAAAGGCGAAACGTTTGATGGCACAGTCAGTGTAGGAGATTTCGGAACATTTCCAATCACCGGCAACCGCACGTCTAAACCAAATTAATCACCCTGCATCCTACGATATGAAACATACACTTTGTCTACTCTTTCTATTGAGTACTTTCTTCTTAAAGGCGCAGGCTCCTGTGGGGGATCTGATCATCCGGAATGGAACGGTGCTGACCATTACTAAAGGATCTCTCGACAAAACCGATATCCTGGTCCAGAAAGGAAAAATAACCGGTATCGGCAAACAACTGAAAGCTCCGGCAGGCATCAGGGAAATCGATGCCACTGGTCAGTTTGTGATGCCTGGCATCATTGATGCCCATTCGCATATCGCGATTGATGCGGTCAATGAAGCTACAAATCCAATCACACCGGAAGTGAAGGTGGGTGATGCCATCGATCCGTTTGACCTTTCTATCTATCGTGCCCTTGCCGGTGGTGTGACTACATCCCACGCCATGCACGGCTCTGCCAATGCGATTGGAGGCCAGTGCCAGACCATCAAGCATCGCTATGGTGTATTGGATCCTTCAGCCTACAAGTTTGAAGGTGCTGCCAGGACTATCAAATTTGCCTTGGGGGAAAATCCAATACGCGTGCATGGAGAAGGAAGAGGTGTACAACCGCGGACCCGTATGGGCGTAGAACATGTGATCCGCGATGCCTTTGAAAAAGGACTTGCCTACAAAGAAAAGTGGGCCACCTATGAAGCGGATAAAAAGAAAAATCCTGATATCGCACCACCCTTATACAATGAAAGGTACCAGACCATGGCCGACATCCTGGATGGAAAGATCATCATCCAATGTCATTCCTACAGGGCGGATGAAATCCTCATGCTGATGCGTGTGCTCAATGACTATGGTGTCAGGCGTATCACTTTCCAGCATGTTAATGAAGGATTTAAAGTAGCCCCCGAACTCGCCGCCTTTGGGGCTATGGCCTCTGTGTTTTCTGATTGGTGGGCTTATAAGTTTGAAGTCTACTACTCTACTGCCTACAATGCCGCAATTCTGACCAGGAATGGTGTCGTCACTTCTATCAATAGTGATAGCGGTGAACTCATCCGTCATCTTTTCCATGAAGCTGCTAAAACCCAGAGATATGGCAATCTGTCAGATGATGAGGCATTGGCATTGATCACCATCAATCCTGCGCGTCAACTGGGCATTGATACAAAAGTCGGCTCCATTGAAATCGGTAAGGACGCTGATCTCGCTATTTTCTCTGCGCATCCATTGTCGATCTACGCCATTCCGCAACTGACGATCGTTGATGGCATCGTACGTTTTGACCTGGCTCATGATCCTGCGGATATGCGCCTTGACATTGACCCCGAAGAAGCTACACCAACCTACTACGGACAAGAAGATGTGGATGGTTGTATGCGGGATACTGAATTTATGTTTTCACATCGTCATTGATCTCTACCGGTTATGAAAAAAAATATATTCGCTATAAGTTGTTTCATCCTGCTCACCTCAGCTTTGGGACTCCAAGCCCAGCAGGTTGAAAAATCCACCTACGGCACTTTTGCACTGACCCATGCGTCAGTGGAGACAGTGACTAAGGGCCGTCTTGAAAATGCTACTGTGATCATCCGCAATGGGATCATCGAAGCTGTAGGCCCCGATGTGGCTGTCCCGGCAGATGCACAGGTGATTGATTGCAAAGACCTGATAATCTATCCGGGCATGATCGATGGAGGTACAAGACTTGGGTTGCAGGAAATAGAATCCATATCGGTCACACAGGACTATGATGAGATTGGTGAATTGACACCAGAAATGGATGCACTCACAGCAGTCAATCCAAACAGTGTATTGATTCCTGTGACCCGAGTGAGTGGAGTGACTTCTGTGATCACATCACCTTCCGGTGGATTGTTTCCCGGCACAGCAGCATTGATCAACCTGCAGGGCTATACCCCGGAGCAGATGTATGGTGGGTTCAAGGCTATGACGATCAATTTTCCATCATCAGGCAAGAGAGGCAGGTATGATAAAAGATCAGAAGAAGAGGTAAAAAAGGATGGGGACAAAGCCGTAAAAAAACTCAATGATACCTGGGATCGGGTGCGCACCTATGCAGCTATAGATTCTGCAACTGCAGGAAAAGCAGCCTACAATCCAGAACTGGCTGCATTGGTGCCGGTGCTGAAAGGAGAAATGACTGCCTTTATCGAAGTCAATAAAGAAGATGATATACTGGCTGCCTTGCGATGGATTAAAAAGCAAAAAATCAAAGCCGTACTGACAGGTGTTGCAGAGGGATGGCGCGTTGCAGATTCCATTGCACTTGCCGGTATACCTGTGATCACAGGCCCTGTATTGGCGATGCCTACCAGGGATACTGATCACTATGACCAGGCGTATAAGAATGCGGGCCTGATGCAAAAAGCTGGTGTCAAAGTTGCGCTTCGTACTGGTGAAGCCGAAAATGTACGCAACCTGCCATTCAATGCAGGCTTTGCTGCAGCTTATGGGATGGGACGTGATGAAGCGCTCAGGGCTGTGACCATCATACCCGCAGAAATCTTTGGTGTAGCTGACAAGGTCGGATCTATCGAAGTAGGTAAGAAAGCGAACCTGTTTGTATCCACAGGAGATCCTTTCGAGCCTGCTACAGCCATCAAGCATTTGTTTATCGATGGGTGGAACATCCCGCTTGAATCGAGACAGACACTATTGTATGAGGAGTTTCTGCAGCGGACGCCAGGAGTGAGTGCTCAGCCCTTGCCAGGCAAGAGCTGAAAATGAAAAGTGAAGAATGAAAAATGAAAAAAAATAATGGTTTGGCGAAGTCACTAACTTCGCTGAAATATCTGGAGATTATTATCATGGCAATTTTCTGTGCCAGGCCGTCTGCTAACGGCAGGTAGGGGACTTAAACACAACCCTAAACCCACACCTCTTACTGTCTCACTGTCTCACAAACAGTTTATACCTTCGTAACAGCGAAAGAAACATTGTCCACAGAATGATCCTCAACCAGATAGAAGCTTCACCTTCCACTATGTTTTTGAAAAAAGACAACAGGCCATTCCTGATTGCCGGGCCGTGCAGTGCGGAGTCCGAGGAGCAGGTCATGAGCATCTCCAGGGACCTGGCCTCTATGGGTGTTGATCTATTTCGCGCAGGGATATGGAAGCCTCGCACCAGGCCGGGTGTATTTGAAGGCCGGGGCTCTGTTGCCCTACCCTGGCTCAAAAGAGTTAAAGAAGAAACCGGCCTGAAGACTACCATAGAAGTGGCTAATGCCAAACAAGTTGAAAAGGCACTGGCCTTTGACATCGATGTACTATGGATTGGGGCCAGGTCATCTGCCAATCCGTTTTCGGTACAGGAGATTGCGGATGCCTTAAAGGGTGTCGACATCCCGGTGATGGTCAAGAATCCAACCAACCCGGACCTTGAATTGTGGATCGGAGCCATTGAGCGTATCAGGGCTTCAGGTATCAATCAAATTGCTGCTATCCATCGAGGGTTCTCAAGCTATGCCAAGACGATGTTCAGGAATGAACCGTATTGGGAGATTCCGATTGCGCTGCGTACGCGCATGCCGGATATCCCTTTGTTTTGTGACAACAGCCATATCTGTGGCAATCGCACTGAATTGCTCAACGTGGCTCAATATGCATTAGACCTGAACTATGATGGCCTGATGACCGAGACACATTGCGATCCGGACAATGCGCTGAGTGATGCCATGCAGCAGATCACTCCGGCGACTTACAAATTGCTGATCGACAAGCTCGACTTCAAGCGCGAGATGACAGATGACAGTGATTTTATAGAATACATAGATTCCATTCGTCACCAGATTGATGAAATCGACATTGAAGTGCTCGACTTACTGGCACAACGGATGAAGTTGAGCGAAGAAATCGGTCTGCAAAAAAAGACCAATAAAATTTCTGTCCTCCAGGTCAAGCGCTGGAATGAAATTCTTGAAAAAGCCAAAGTGATGGGCAGGAAGAGAGGATTGAGTGAAGGCTTTATCAGCAATTATCTGAGTGCTGTGCACCAGGAGAGTATCAAGCGTCAGGCTGGGCTGAGAAGTGAAGAGTGAAAAGTGTAGAGTGAAAAGTGAAGTGCTGAGCGGAGTCGAAGTATGATACGTGAAAAATTCACATCTAAGCTAGAATTGGCCATCGGCCGTTGGATGGAGTTCTCTCCGCCAACCAATTGAATTTCAAAGGAAAATCCTATCCATGAAATCTTATTAGGAATCAACCTGCTGGCGGAGATGCTTCGACCTGCATACACTCATCCATTTGCTACAGCTCAGCAACCACTCCATCCAGCGGCGATTTAATTTCCTTCGGAAATAGAAAACCAGCCAATTCCGATTCAAAGGCTTTTAACTGTATGCAAGTGAACGGGTACAATGCATCAGCCATAATAGATTAAAATTACGTTTTGACAAACTTCAACACCTTCACCAATCCATTTTCGGAAAGGAGTTTTATAAAATACGTGCCCTGACTTAAATGCTGAACATCAAATCTGATTCTTCCTCCATATTGCACACCAGGCTTGACCTGCTGAGTGCGACCAAAGCAATCCACTATTGTACAGTTAGTATTTCCTAAATCACTATCTCCCCATGCGATGGACACTTCGTCAGTCACGGGATTTGGGTATAGCACAAACGTATTATCTGAAAGGATGGTAGCTACTGCTGTAGTGGTATCCATCTCCAGTACATTGCGATAGTAAAACATATCTCCATTGGGTGAATTGGGATGACATGGATTGTAGGCAATCGCTTCAGGGAATCCATCCCCGAAAAAAAATCGACTATTCGGGTGACCACCCAATCACAACTCAGATCCATATTGGGGAGTGGTATATCATCAAACCCAAAAGGGCAAGGCGCAATCTGCGTAAAAAACATGAATGGAGATTCAGGGCCGGTATTTTCATAATAGTCCATGTGCCCGCCACCTTCAAAAGTCCATGTAGGATCTGAAATAAACAAATCCAGATCACCATCACAATCAGCATCAAAGAGTTCAGGACATGGGAAACTCAGGCCTACTTCAGGGATCAGCGGATTTTCGAAAGTCTGGGGTGCGACAAATTCGTATGCAGGAGGGAAAGCCCATCCGGGTCCGACATTCTTGAAATAGGCAGTGCCATTGATGGGAAGGCCCTGGCCACTGATCAGGATATCCGGAAAGTGATCGCCATCGATGTCTCCGGCCTCCATCAACTGTGCATTGTTGATAGGATATTGCGTCTGATCAAACAATGTTGCATCAGGTACAGGTGACCCGATCTGTGCAGCGATGTCCAGATATAAAGATATGGTCATGGTGCCTGCGATATCAGCCATCACGACAAGGTCATTGATGCTATCGCCAAACCAGTCCGTCAGCCTGAAAGAAAAGACACCTGTCAATCCGGTAAAAATCTTAGCTGCGGCGCGATAATCAGGTACTGTCACACTACCGGTATTGAGGATGGTCCACAATTCATTCGTATTCGTGAGATAGAGGATGTCAATATCTCCATCATGGTCCACGTCGCCGTATTCTTTGTCCTTTCCAAAAAACCCATTGGAGATCAATTCCTCCTTGAGCAATGGATCATTGAAGACTGCCGGATCCGGACTGACAGGCAGTGCAGGATCATAGAGCCCCATGAGATGGAAAGGCGGATCACATGACAATAGAAAAGTAATTGCGGGATTTGGATCAACTTTATCCAGGTTGACGAATCCGGGTTGTGTCTTAGGTTGCATTGAACTACCGGGCATATTTTGCCCTGCTAATGAAAACTGCGCAACTAAAAATGGACACACTAATAAGTAGAGAAATGGTTTCATGTTGGGATGTATATTTTTTGATCAGATGAATTTCAAGCATTACCAATTGCCGGCCTTGGCCAAAGCATTACACTGCGGTGCAATATTGCTATGGGAATAGCCATACTTCCGGAAACATAGAAGTGACTGAACCATCAGAAATAGATAGAGAAACTCATGGTCCAGGCTAAATCAGAGAGGGCTCCGCTGAACTATAATGACCTAATATACGGAAATTAAATGAAAAAGCCCGGAAATCAACTCAGCGATCACCGGGCTTTTATTTTTCTAATGCTTTATTGTTTTACAAATTTATTTGTTGATAGCACCCGACCCTCAGAAACCACCTGTAAAAAGTACATTCCCTGCGGCAGGTACATTGCCTCTACCTTTTGCATTGCCAAGCCTGGTATTGCATTTGCTGTCAGTAAAACTTCTCCCGCAAGGCCTAGAATACGCAGAGACATTCCTTGTTTAGCGGGGCCTGGCATTTCAACCGTAAACTGGCCACTGTTTGGATTGGGATAGATGCGAATGCCTTGCTTTTGCACCGGATCTTCAACAGCTACCACTATGCCGCTAATACAGAGATTGTCAATCTCCGCATACGAGTAGGTCCCGACTCCCCCCTGATCATTGCTAAGTGCATTTGTCACAAAAATATAAGGCCTCACCAACACACCGCCACAAGCATCAAATGCATCCCAATGACTCAAATCATAAGGTATTTCCAGTTCAAGCCATTCGGCCGTATCTGACACCGGCAATGCTATTGAAGCTAATTCATAGCAATCAATTCCATTGCATTCATTGAGATTAAAAACAAAGGTCTCTGATGATCCCAGGTAAAATTTCAGCAGACTTGGAAATAGTCTGTTATCTGAATTGGATTTTGAGCCTTTGACTGTTTTAGCACTGAGGATACCTTTACTTTTTTCAAGACAAACAGGTTCAAAGCGGCTCAAGACATCAGCCGTGTCAAGATTGCCTGAAAGGAGTATAGTCCAACCATCAAAACTTTCGATTTGTCCTTCATTCAACTTAGGATTTCCGGAATTTGCTTTCCAGCCATTCGATTGTCCTCCTGAGTTTAAGCCACCTGCCACAGCCCCTTCGCTGAAGGTAGGATTATCAAACACTGAAGAAACACATACAGGTGAATTCAAACAAGTGATCGTTACCGTTTGAGATTTCACAAATGTCTCACAATTGGTGCCATCATCCTTTTTCCTTGTGGCGACCATGATGACGGTATAGGTGCCTGAACCGGGGAAGAGGTAACAAAACGAATTATTTCCACTGCTTGTGCCGATAGGTGTTCCATTGGTATTGGTAAGATACCATTGTACCGTTTCACATTCGTCTAAGGCGATTGGGGTGAAACAAGCCTTGCATGATTTGGAATAAAGGACTTGTGCGAACCCTTGATTGACAGCAGCACTAAAAGCCTGGATATCCGGTATCGTGCAAGGGCAGACATCAATGCATGGTGGGTCAAGAAGGAACCTGATCACACATTTACATTCCTGCAAACCGCAATGGCCTGTAAACGTTACCGTGTATACTCCGGCTTGTTGTAAATCCAGATTGGAAATCGGTATGCCAAAATATGGAGTTGCTGACTGCCCAGTATAGTTGATGATGGTGCCATTGGGCAGTTGCAATTGTGCATCGAACGGAATATTGGGAGGACAAGAATTGCCCTGGCATTCAAATTTACCAGTGATGGAATAACTGTAACCGGCTGGGGGACAATCAATAAGTACTGGAGGCCCTCCGCATGTTAATGGCTGGCCCGGTCCGCGTTCGAAGCGAATGGCCATATCGGAGAATGTGCCACAATAACACGTGTCATTGCAAAAAGACACACTTCCAGCTATGTTGATCCCTGTCACTGTACCAGATAGATCGCTGTATTCTATAGAAAGCTTGTTTTGAAGAGGATTAAAAAATGCAGCGGTGCTATTGGCTAGTATTAATGGTGGCCCAATAAATCCTCCATTAATATGTGGTGGCACATATTGGTAAATCACATGATTATTCAATGATACTGTTCGAATTAATTCATCGGCACGAAGTTGTAAGGAGAGATGTGGATTGGAGAAACTTGTGGGAAGATTAAAGTTAATCTCATACTTGAAATCAGTCGGTATTGTTATAATCTGGTTTTCATATAAATTTGGTGATGCTGACAACCATTGACTTCCGACAAAAGGTAAAGCCCAACCCCCAAAAGGTAAAACTACATCAGCGGGTCGACCTCCAGGTGGAGGTGGATTTATCGGATCAGTGATGACCAGCCAATCGAGGTCAGGGACAGCATCCATATCAATACCTCCTCCAAGTAAAAGAGTTGAATTCTGATTATTCCATCCTGAACTAAGACTGATCCTACTGGTATTGCAGCAAGGTGGCAGCATCAACGTATCGATAAATGTCTGATTGCCATTGCAACACGTATCCCCTGAAATAGATTTCAAACGATATATCAATATCAATTGGCCATCCGCATCCGGCCATGGATTGGGCGTGTAGCAGAATGTTACGGTACGGGTAGAACCGTCATTCGGTAACGGTGGCACCAACGGAATTGGATTAGGTGAAATTCCAGGTCCAATGATTGCCAGGTTGTAAGCTGTAAAGGCAGGTACAGACAGATTTTGAACCTTCACCGTAACGATATATTTCATACTGTCCGCAATACATTCAATTTGTTCATTGGTTACAAAGACGCAGGTGTCTGATTTGTAATCGCAATTAAATTCCAGGATGGTGTCACATGCCATACTATCTAATCCGGTACTACCTGTGGTCCAATACGTGATTTGCACCTGCTGCGGAATTTCGGATGGTGCGTTGATATCTGTCAGGCAGAAACTAAACAAATTGTTATACGTCCCTGACTGAATTGCTCCTGTAAAGGGCTTAATACAAACATGGTTTAACGTAGGCGTAGTGCAAACACTCCAGGTTGGATCGTTAGCATGCGAACCAAAAGAAACGCCGGGTGTTAGAATATCAATATCAATATGCGTGAAAAAGCCGAAATCACAATCATAATGAAAATCAAGCGCGTAACAACAACTGTCAAGATCATGCACCACCACAGAAGTGGATGTGCATGGGTCACAGCAAGGTTTTAACTCCACACACCAATCTTCTGTTGAGGAGCAACAGTCCTCTCCAAATTCCAGCGAGGCGTTAAAACAAACATTGGTTGGTGTGAGGATAGGGAATGTTGAGATGATCTTGACACAAAAGGATTGTGTGGAATTGGCCGGAATAACGGGGAAACCGCTAAATAAATAGCCACCGTTTCCGTAGGGAGATCCTCCACATCCACAATCGTCATAGGCAAGCCCTGGTGGTAAACTTCCAAGTATTAGTCCGAAAGCTGGGATATTGTTTGTATTGGTTACGTTGAAAGTAACGCAATATTCCAGGTCATTTTCTCCAAAGCACTCTGCATGCAAATTTGAAATAATCAGGCATGTATCCTTAGTGGTCGGTGGGGTGCATGACGTTAAAATGGTATCGGCACATACAATGGCACCGGGAGTATACCAATTGAATATAATTTGTTGCACAGGCGCTGCATTGGGTGTTGTCTCGGCCAGACAGAACTTGAGTATGTTCTGCAAATTGCCCATCGGAATACCACCGGGATGGCCAATACAAAGTTGATTTGCACCAATGCTATTCCATGTATAGCCACCTGCCAGCAAAAGTGTACCTGTGTTGAATACCCATCCTGGTGTGGTCAGGTTGGCACAGATCTGTGAGATATTTCCTTCAAGATTTTTGAAATCGATGGAGTAACAACACAATGTGTCGTCAGGAGAAGACACTGCTTCAGCCATGACCATCAGCGAATCGCATGAGATCTGCGGGGCTGCAGGGCATGAAATGCAGTTTTTGAAAACATCCACATCACCAATCTGCGCTTTATCCGCATTGCAGATCTGATTATCTAAGTCAATATAAATGCTGGAATTTTTTACATACTTATTGGCCGGGACAGGCAAATCTGAATTACCACTTTGTGGTATTCCGGCGAGGCCATACACCTTGTCATTGATGCCGCCACTGCATCCTAATGGTTGCGAGGCATCAGGAATAACATTGAATCCATTATATCTCAGTGCATCTCCTGTACCCCAGACTATACTGTCACAAAGCAAAGGGACAGGGGAAACGGCCGGATCAAAACTCTCATACCCATAGTCTATGCCCCCTGCTGAATTTTCAAGCGAATTCGTATTGCCCACATAGAATATTTTTTCGACAGACCATGCGGGTCCTGAAAGTTCAAATATTCGAGATTCATGAGCCTGCAGGCCGGGATTGACTGCCGCATTTCCAAAATCATTGGACATCGAGCGTTCTGCAATCAGCATTGTGCCGTTTTCTGAAAAGCTTATATCAGAAACCGGACTGCTATAATCATTCGTCACAAGTCCAGTGGATGTGATGGTAACAAGGTTCGGCAGGTTTTTTTCCAGCACTTCTGTACCCGTAAGTGGAGCACCTGAAACATCCAATTTGACCGACCATATCTGGTTATACAATGTTGGCAATGGCCTGCTCCTGTCTTCATTCCAAACCGAAAAATAAAGCCTGCCATTGTACGTAGCGACAGCCCAAACTCGCTCACCAAGCGGAACAAAACCTGTGGTTGGTGTTCCAAAAGTTGTGCCCGGAAAATCATAAGTGCCCAAAAGATTTTTGCTCATATCATAGCGATAAATCAGGCCATCAAAGAAATTGGAAACATAGATTTGCTTGATGCTGCTTTGGTCATCAAACCAAACATCCCCCAGGCCTGCAGGCTTTGACAAATTTTGTGGCAGTGTAGCAAAAACACCGGGTGTGCCAGTGGCAGCATCTACCTTATAGACATTTCCAAAAACTACATTGGTCAATGTGGTGGGCAGATACCTACCATACATGGTCGTAGATGAAGTGAATACATTGTAGATATCATCTATCGTGACGCCAAATATCTGTCCCATATCTTTTGACTCCCAGTTGGGCAGGTGAACGACACCTGTAGGAGAAGAGGATAGTGCATACCAATTGATCCCCAATGGGGCGGTGGCATGATTTCGGATATCGACCAATGCAAGTACCGGGCCATTGGGTTGCGCTAAGGTGAAGCTATTTGGAAGATACCCAGAGAAACAGGTTACGACCGCCATGCCGCACTTAAATATTGAACCTGAATTTCCACACAAAACAGTTACGTTAAATGAACAGGACGATGTATTCCCGCAATCATCAGTGGCGGTATAGGTGACCGTGGAAACACCTTGATTGTATGTCAAACCGCTGGCATCATTTTGTCCAAAATTTGAAGTAGCTCCTGTCACGACATAATCGACAAACGGAGTGCCGCAGTTGTCTGTAGCAGAGAGCCATGAGAGTCCATTGACTACCATCGAACAAGGTGGTGGAGAGGTGGAGGTGAAGGTCACATTTTGTGGGCAGACAATGACTGGTGGTACATCTTCAATGGTCTGGATCTCCGTCGTGCAGGTGCTTGTATTTCCGCACCAATCTGTGACCGTCAATGTGACCGGAAACACACCGCAACCTGTCAACACAGTCGGACTAATACTTAATGACTGTATCTGGCAATTGTCGGTAGAGCCACCGTCTATTTGTGCTGGTGTAAGCGTATAGGTGCAATTCGTATCAAGGACAACGCCAATGGGAAGTGCACATCTGGCTATTGGTGGAACATTGTCCGTCACGGTTACTGTTTCTGTATGGCTTGAAGTGCATCCATTGGCATCAGTAATGGTGAGGCAAAAGGTATGAGGGCCACAAGGCAACATCTCATCAAGATCTTCGGAGGAGGAGCCATTACACCACATATAGGTCAGTGGTTGAGCACCCGTGCTGGTATTGGTCACCTGGTAGTGGCCGCATGGGCCAAGAGGGGTTATGATAAAGTCTGCATTACAAGGATCGTTGGTGCAAACTTGCTCCTGTTGCCAGTTGAGTGCAGCACTGACGATATCAGTGCCTGTCGGAAAATCATAAAACTCGATTGCCGGCAAAGGAGGTCCATCGTAAAGGATAGACAGCGATAGTGCGTCTGTAAGATCCTCTGTTGTCATGCACGTGAGCAGGTCAGCATCACTGACGGACATAAATGCGCAAACCTGTCCAAAGCCTCCTGAAGAAGGAGTCCTGCCATCAACGAAAGCTACCTGGCCTGAAGACAGATAAGTCGTGGATCCACCGGTATAGAAAGTTTCGCCCTTATCCAAGTATTTGACCCAATCAAGCGTTGGGGCATTGGCTACTTCTGTAAACCGCAGTACCACGGCGCGGCTTAATCCATGAAATACACCGCGGCCCACCACATATATCTTGCCGGAAGATTCCTCCCCTACCTGGCTTACAGAGGTCAGTCCTGAAATGGTAGCATCCCAGACGGTGAGTAGATTATTATCATACTTCATCAGATAAGGGGTGAAGGATGGAAAGGTATTCCCGACAGCATAGAAACCACCTCCGCTTGACTGCGCTACATCAGCATATGTAAATGAAAATCCGGAGGGTGTTATTCCATTGCTCAAGGTACCAGCATTGTCCGCCAGATAGATGACGCCTTGGCTTCCACGGTTTCCGGAGATGATCATGTCCCCATTGGAAAGCACTTCCAGGTCGCGTCCGAATTCGTCATCATCGACACTCGTATATCTTTTTTTCCAGTTGAATGTCCCGGCTGCATTGATATTCATGAGAATGATATCGTCCCATGTAGCTGGTCCGTTGGCATCAAACTGGGATCCCAATACATAATAGGGGAAGGAGGCATTTTGCGGATTTGGACTTCGGATGATTCTTGCCAAACCTTCTCTTCCCGGAACATCATAGGTGCGCAGCCAGGTGAAGTTGCCACCGCCTGTTGTGGTGACAAGACCCATGATGCTGTTATTAGTGGCATCGCCGGGCAATGTAGAACCTACCACCAGCAAGTCACCTGCAGGAGTAAGTACTGCATCATTCCATACGGACGGGATATTGAGGCTCAAGGTCCACTGATGGATACCGTTGGCATCAAGTCGTGTGACCGTGGCATGTGGAGTGGTGCCGCTTGAGGGTTGGTCCTGGCCAAGGACATAATAATTTGTACCGCTTTGGATGACTTGGAAAATGTGTTGTCCAGGCTGGTGCCATAGAGCCGCTGGAAATCCTGGGCATGGGAATGGGCAGTTGGCAGGATTGCAATGAGCAATATGGTCAAAGCACATTTTGACAAGGAGAAGGGGGTGGATTTCATGTTGCTACCTTTTAGGAGGTAAAGAGAAGGAGTTGTGATCCTCTACGGACCAATCATACAGTAAGTGAAATATGTATAAGCTAACTAAAGAGGGTTCAGATAGCCTAAGTTGCCCATCCCGGAGTGGATGTTCGGAAGTGTGGACACCTAATATACGAAAAAACGGGGTTTGTAAAGAAAATGTAAAGGGGGGGTGATAAATAATGGAGGGGGTGGTATGATCCGTTTTACCCCTAAATCCCCTGTAGGGGACCTTTTACTTAGCATAGTAGTTTCTCGCTCTGCGAAGTTTGCAACTTGCCTGGAATATCACCAGGCAGTTTCTTTGTATAATCTGTGGAAAGACGTCTGTGACGTCAGGTAATAACTTTCACTCCTTATCGCTTAGATCCTCCAACGCTGAATGCCCCTTGTGCAACTCACCCCCTTCCCCTCTCTTTCTGGGATGAGAAATGCGTACGAAGATGATTGTCTGAAGAGAGGGGTGTTATATTCACAGCGATTCCAAATCGTTACCTGCTTCCTCTTTCTTCAATGCTTCTTCTGTCTGAATCACGGATTGACAACGATTGCACGGATTTCTGCCCCTTCGCCCGTAAGGGCTCTCCCCTGTGTGCTTCACAACCCCGGGTTAATATGATACCGGACTTCGGATTAAATGGTTCTTTAGCACCGGGGTTTTCGGAATGACTTTTTCGAAGAAAAAGGAGATGTAGAAACACAGGGGTGAGAAATGAACAAATCACAGATTTGGAGTTTCGATGGGGCCTTAATTCGTTACTACCTCGACCACCTCGCCCCTCACCCATTTCTTCATCAGTACTGTATTATGGCTGATGTCCGCAATATAAATCCGGGTGTAATAAGAAAACACCCGAGAGTCCTTAATCCTTTCGACGACTACGCCTTCAGCACTGATGTAATTGGAGTGGATCACAAATAGTTCGTTTCCCTTTTTCTGGATGTAGCCTACGTGGCTTTGGTCAAAACCGATGAAGTAGATTCCTTCCTTCAGTGTGTTCCTGAGGATATTAATTCTTTTATCTGTAGAATTGTCGTTGATCTCCTGAAGGGGTTTCCCCTGGGCTAATGTCTTTGCTTCATGGATGGGTAGTTGCTGTGCAAACTTATAGCGGTCCAGGTTGAATCCTACATCCTTCAATGTCGTGGATACGAAATAGCCGCAGGCGATCTCTCCTGATCCTGGCACTGATGTGTGGCCTTCGAAGGACCAGGGGGTGCCGAGCCAGTGGGGGATGATTTGTTCGGTGAGGAGGTTGGTGAATAGATGGGAGAGGGAGTCCTCGGAGATTCTGTCGAGATTGATGTGGGATTTCGTGGTGGCAACGGATTTTTTGGAAGCGGTATAGGATGCTTCGTATCCAACTAGGCTGGTTTGAGCGGTTAGTAATTGAATCTGGGCCAATGGGTTTAAACCAATTAAAGTAAAAAAGAATAATATTAGTCGGGGCTTGAGAAAGTTCAAATTCATAAATCAAAATTTCAAAGGATATTCAAGAAAAGATGTAGTCTTTTTTCAACGTCAAGTTGGTTCTAATAGTACACTTATAGTCAAAAAATCAACCTGGAATAAAAAAGAAATAAAATTCACCTCCTATTAAGTACAAGTAGTATTCTGGAGTTATAAAAAATAAACCTTCTTGAAGATACACAGCCAAAGGGCGCTGTTCAATTATAGTCGTGGCTGGCAGAAAACGGTTCTGTCTGAATCACGGATTACTGTATCTAAAGAAAATGCTGTTGGACTATGATCCATGTATTCCAATAATCCGAGTAATCCGTGATTCACACATTCTTTTGAGCTGTGCGTGTAGCACATTATCCCTCAAGTCAGCGCCCCTCTCTTTTGCAATATCACATTCGTACGTATAAGCATGAGACAAGAGAGGGGTTTGGGGTGAGTTCCAGAAGAAGCAAAGAGGAGTGCCAGGCCGACTCCACAAAAAGAAAATTCCTCTCTCCGGCATGGAGAGAGGAACTTCTAAATTCTTATCAGTAGGGAATTACCCCTTTTAATCACTCTAATTATACCGCTGGCAACAACACCGTATCAAGCATAGCCTTCAGCCTTACAAATCCAAGGATCTGTGCGTCTTCCGAACTCAACACCGGCTGGTCGTCATCTTCTTCATCATCCGTAGGCAGGATGGAGAAGGCGAGGAAGTCAAGCAGGTCCCTTTCAGGAAAATCTTCAGCGATGGCATCAAAGAAGTTATCGAGGTCGCCATCGGCTTTTTCGAAAGCTTCCCAGTTGGCATCTTCCATGTCAAAGAGTAACTCTTCGTCTTCGATCTCCTTGTAGAGGCCGTTACGCTTGAGGCTTTCGAGGCAGATAGTGCCCAGGAAGATCATGTAGGCATGGTCTTCTTCGGTCATTTCGACCTCTTCATCCTCCAACAGGAGGTATTTGAGGCTTTCCATGTATGGCGATGGATCCAGGGATCCGTTTTCTCCTTGTTCGAGGATCTGGTCGATCAATTCTTCGGTAACTTTCATAGTCTGTTTGAAATATTAGGACAAATTTAGATATAATTTCGGAATTAGGAGAATCAGGAAGCAGGAGATAGGAGGCAGGAAAGGTGGAAAAGGCTAAAGAGTCACAAGAGGCTAAAGGGGCTAAAGGGGCGGAAGAGGCAGAAGAGGCAGTGGAAAGAGGGCAGAGGGGGGAAGGGAGGAAGGGAGGAAGGGATGAAGGGATGAAGGGGCAAAGGGGGCAAAGGGGGCAAACTGAACTAAGGGGTTCATTCACTTGCACATCAAAGCATCTATGCCCCATCGGGGCAACAGGTCGGTAGCAATTTACAAACGCAATGTTTTCGTGCCCCATCGGGGCACAACTTCTGTCGGTGCTCTAAAAACCTCCAGGGCAGATCCTTTCACCATATTTAACACCCGCTAACTTCAGGTCTTGATATTTTTGGGCCTTCAAATTTATTTTACATTTACCTTAATCATCCACCGAAGTGAACATGCGTCACCCGCTAACCCAAAAACTGATCATGGCAACATTGCTGATATCCCTGTTTGGCTGCTTCCAGAAGAAGGAAAAGGAAATCAACCTGGAGGCATGGCTTGAAGCCAACTTTCCAGGCCAACTGGAGGTCGTGAATAATATAGTCAACCTGGATCTCAAAAATCTCTACATCAAGAAGACCTCGACGATTGTCGCGGACAAATCTGATCCGGAGGTGCAGATCGTCATCACCTGGTTTAAGGAACAACAGCCCGATCTGGGGATCAGTGTCGATGAAGTGAAAACATCATTGGTTAAGAGCAAAGACGAGGCAGCAGCTGCCCGTAACCTATTCAGTAAACTGAAGCAAAATGGCCTGGATAAGATTTCTGTCGGGGTCATTGAGATGGCCGCATATATCCTGATTTTTGATGAGCCATCACCTGCACTACGAAAGCCATATCTCGAAAAAATCCTTGCCACACTGGATGCTCTGCCCGATCACGAGCAGACCAGCATCTGGATTGAATGGATGGAGCCTGCTGCATACCAGGAGCACTTCAAGGATATCATCCCTTATGGGTATTGGCAACGTGGGGACTCCTATCATGAAAGCAAGAAAATAATGTCCCTTGACTTTGAGTGGTCACCGGGATTGAAACCCGATATCCTGATGACCGGCTGGGCGATCAACTCATCATCAGCGCGATCGGGTGCCTATCTGGATGAAGCCTATAAAGCTGCTTCAGCATGGGCTGGAAAAAATATTCACACTCCCTTCTACCTGGAGCCCGCACAAATGGTGCAGATGGGACCTGTCGATGATGATCCGATGGCTATCGAGTTTAGCTTTCCCTACTTTGATTCGAAACCGGATACTGCGCAATCAGGGTTTGAGGATAGTGCCCTTGGATATGTGACAGGCGTGTACCAAACCGATCAGAAGACCTTTACCAAAATCAGGAAAACAGACGAGCTGTGAGTGAGGAACGATTTGCCGATCCTGGCACCACGCTTTCTGATTTAGCTACTCATTTTGTAGTCCATTGTCCAAAATGTGAAGGCAAAGCCCTGGTCAATCCACATGACGATTCTTTTCGCCTCACCTGCACCAGTTGTTTTCATGTCGAAACACCTGGCCACTGGTATGGCGCTATGACTGCATATGCTTCTGTCAAATGCAGGGAATGTAATAGCCAAATCACTCGTAGTGCAACTGTTGACGGAAAGTGGAAAAAACTCAAGTTGAAATGTGACCAATGCGGGGACGAATGTGAATACGAAGCGCACCTTTCAAGGCATCCGAAGCATAACGGGTTGATGACCGATCCGATCTTTGGTCTCAACCTATGGCTTCAGAAACCAATCGGCGATGAACTCTTCTGGTCATACAATTATGAACAGCTTTCCCTGCTGGAACAATATGTCCGGGCCAAGCTCCGTGAACGGGGGATTGATAATAAGGGCAGTAAAAATAGCCTGATGTTTAGCCGCCTGCCCACCTTTATCACCCGTGCGGGGAATCGGGAGGAGGTGTTGAAACTCATTAGTGAGCTGCAAGTCAAGACTTTATAGGTATTTATTTCATGAATTCCATCAAAAAAGAGTAATTGTTTTGAGGTTTTGCCAATAGGTGTTATGTTTGCACTCCACTTTTAAGAAAGGGAGTATAGCTCAGCTGGTTCAGAGCATCCCGCCACCCACGCTTCAAAGAAGCCGGTGAGGGCGAGAGGGTCCGCGGTTCGAGTGATACATTGAAATAAAATATTGGGAGTATAGCTCAGCTGGTTCAGAGCATCCCGCCACCCACGCTTCAAAGAAGCCGGTGAGGGCGGGAGGGTCCGCGGTTCGAGAGATACATTGAAATAAAATATTGGGAGTATAGCTCAGCTGGTTCAGAGCATCTGCCTTACAAGCAGAGGGTCCGCGGTTCGAACCCGTGTACTCCCACACAATAACGACGGGGCTTGTAGCCCCGTTTGTTATTTATTCCAATTATGTTTTCCGACACATTTCCGTCACAAACCACTTCAAATGGTTTGGAGAAGAAAATAATCTCACTCTAAAGCTAAGTTCAAAGCCAAGATGAGTTTTGCTCTTAGGGCTCGTATCTTCTTCTTAGATGCGCAGATCAACTGATGGTAGATTCTTTCAAGGGATGCTCGAATGCTTACCAATGATT
Source organism: Candidatus Opimibacter iunctus (assembly GCA_016716665.1). Taxonomy (GTDB): domain Bacteria; phylum Bacteroidota; class Bacteroidia; order Chitinophagales; family Saprospiraceae; genus Opimibacter; species Opimibacter iunctus. The sequence goes on from JADJVH010000003.1 coordinate 290,316, forward strand.
TTGGATATTGTAATTCAGGTATAAAGGCTTGTAGAAAATTATAGGGGGGGGTAGGAAAAAAACACGCACCCCCATTCGTTGGCGCGGGGTATTATTTTGTAAAAGCAGGTATTTGCACGAAAAGTTAACCATGGTTCTTCCTTTCTCTTTCTACATCAGATAAATGCAAACTTGCAAACTTTGCAAAGTCGTCGAAGTCACATCTAATGAGGTAAAACAGTTCTTTTAGTCAATAATACACACCGCCAACCATTGTGGAGTGGTGTAAATATGCTGTGTCTTCTTACCCACGTTTGAATAAAGGCGCCGGAGACGGGACTTTATTTTATCCTGTAGGATGAACGCTCGGGTTTCGGAGGTGGTAAGTGGTAAATAGTTGTTAATAGAATGTCGGTAACCGCTTGATTTTGCTATCTTTATAATCTGTAATGAATAAATGGGTCATTTTATATCTTGTTTTCAACGTCGTGGCTTTTGCCATGCCAACTGGGTATACCCTTTCTTTATTCAAGTTTGATGGCCTGATCTCTCATTTTCAGGATCACAAGCACGCTCTTGATGAAATCAGTTTTTTCTCCTTTTTGGCCTCCCATTATCTGGAAAAAAAACATCATCAGGAGGGACATAGTGATCATGAAAAATTGCCTTTTCATGACCATCATAATGAAGGTGTAAATTTCGCCTCGCAAACACCCTCACTTCAACCAGTATCGTATTCGACTTTTGCCACTGCAAATTCAATTATTCAATCTGACATAGTGATTTCTGAAGTCACAACTTGCCCCTCTTCCTCCTTCTCAGGGGATATATGGCAGCCTCCGAAGGCATAAGCACTTCTCCCTTGCATCGCCATCGTAGGAGATGCCTTATTTCATTCGCTTTATTTCAAAGATTAAAACGCTGATGTCGCTACGACACAGCTTTTATCCTTTGATATCCTGATTTCAAAACCACGTATAATGAAAAAATTCTTTCACCTCCTGGTGTTAAGCTGTATAGTCTTGTATGGCTGTAAGCCTGATCATTCACATGATGCCGAGGGTGGCCTTGCACATGATGCCTCCCAAGTTGAACTCGAACCACTGGCCTTTACCTTATATTCCCAAAAAACTGAACTCTTTGTTGAGTTTAAACCTCTGGTGACAGGCACGGAGAGCCGCTTTGCTGCGCACTTTACCATCTTAGGAGAGTATTTTAAACCTATTACGGAAGGCACTATAAATTTAACCTTGTCAGGATCAAATGGATCCCAAACGATTACTGCCGACAAACCAGAAGTCCCGGGAATCTTCCGACTAAGAATGACACCCGAAAGAGAAGGTGTTCATAGCCTGGTATTTTATATTCAAACACCATCCTATTTGGATACGATTACGCTGGATAATATTACTGTCTATCCAGACGAAAAAACTGCATTAGCAAATCAAGCAGAAGAAACAGGAGGAGGAAACGATATCTCCTATCTTAAGGAACAGGCCTGGAAAGTTGATTTCGCCACAGTTCCCGCTCAGGTAGAACCCTTTAGCGAGATCATGAAGACCAGTGGGCAAATCCTTTCCGCTCCGGGAGATGAGGAGGTCATCATCGCTCAAGTCAATGGTATTGTGTCTTTCACCGGTCAACAGTTAGCTCCGGGAAGTGCTATTTCGGCAGGTAAAACCATGTTCTCCATTAAAAGCAATGAAATGGTTGTGGGCAGCCTTCGCGCAGAAGTGCAAAAAGCAGAAAGTGATCTGGCTACTGCCAAAGCTAATTATGATCGCGCGAGTGAACTGGTGAAAGACCAGATTATTTCTCAAAAGGAATTTGTAGAAGTAAAATTGCGCTATGAGAACGCTCAGACAGCTTTGAGCTCAGCGAGAACAAACAGCGGTTTTAATGCAAACAAACAAAATGTTGGAGCTTCGATCAGCGGATATCTTAAAAACATTTTAGTAGAGAATGGTCAATTTGTCACAGCAGGCCAAGCGCTGGCAACCATCTCAAAAAATAAAAAATTAATCCTGCGGGCTGAAGTTTCTCAAAAGTACTTTTCCAAACTCGCCTCCATCACTGCAGCCAATTTTAAGACAACCGAAGGAACCAAGGTATATAGCACACGCGATCTAAATGGGAAACTTATTTCTTTTGGTAAGAGCGCTGATGCCAGCATCCCATTTGTCCCTATCACTTTTGAGATTGATGCGCAGGCTGAGTTTATTCCAGGCTCCGTCGTGGAAGTTTTTTTACAGTCGGGTAGCTCACCGGCTTTATTGATTCCCTATGCAGCTTTATTGGAAGAGCAAGGTGTTTTCTATGTGTATGTGCAGACTGAAGGTGAGAGCTTTCAAAAACGGGAAGTCAAAACTGGAGCTACAGATGGGCTCCATATACAGGTATTATCAGGGGTCTCTGAAGGGGAACGCGTCGTTAGCAAAGGTGCATACCAGATCAAATTGTCCACCGCTTCCGGTACGCTTCCGGCGCACGGTCACGAACATTAAACCGCTACGACATGCTAAACCAAATCATACATTTTGCGCTCAACAACCGCCTGCTGGTGGTGGTGGCGTCCGTTTTACTTATCGTCTTTGGATCCATTGTCGCTACCCGCATGGAAGTGGACGTATTCCCGGACCTGACAGCACCCACAGTGGTCGTGCTCACCGAAGCACATGGCATGGCTCCCGAGGAAGTTGAAAAACTTGTCACCTTTCCATTAGAGACCGCTGTCAATGGCGCTACCAATGTTAGGCGTGTGAGGTCCTCCTCTTCTGCAGGTATATCGATCGTATGGATCGAATTTGAATGGAATACTGATATCTACAAGGCAAGGCAGATCGTGAATGAAAAAATCACGGCCATATCCGAAAACCTACCGCAAGGCGTAGGCAACCCTACAATGGCACCGCAGTCAAGCATCATGGGCGAAATCATGCTCATCAGCCTGACGGCGGATTCCACATCACAGATGGATCTTCGCACCATAGCAGACTGGTCGGTACGGCCATTACTGCTCGCCACAGGTGGAGTAGCCCAGGTGGTGATCATCGGGGGAGAATATAAACAATACCAGATTCTGGCATCACCACAGAAAATGAATTTCTATGGGATTACACTCACAGAGCTGTTGGAGGCATCTTCACAAGCCAATGGTAACTCTTCAGGAGGATTCGTCAATGAGTTCGGAAACGAATACATCGTCAGGGGAATGGGCCGGACAAGTGATATCGAGGAGCTTGCTAAATCAGTCATCAAGACCTCAAATGGTCGCACGGTTAAGATAGAAGATGTAGCAGAAATAAAAATCGGCCCCGCTCCCAAAATTGGTGATGGTTCTCTGAAAGGGGAACCTGCTGTCATCATGACTGTGATGAAACAGCCCGCTACCAACACGCTCCTGCTGACGGATAAAATTGATGCAACCATTGCTGACCTTTCCAAAAATCTTCCTCCGGATATTCAGATCAACACGCATATATTCCGACAAGCTGATTTTATCAATGCCTCTATCAGCAATATCAACAAAACACTATTGGAAGGAAGTCTCTTTGTGGTGATTATCCTGTTTTTGTTTCTGATGAATTGGCGGGCAACAGTCATCTCACTGCTGGCCATACCGATTTCACTGATCGTCTCTATCCTCACTCTCAAGTGGCTGGGCTTTACGATCAATACGATGAGTCTGGGTGGAATGGCTATCGCTATCGGCGCTCTCGTCGATGATGCGATTATTGATGTAGAGAATGTATTCAAACGTTTAAAACAAAATGCGGGATTACCTGCTGAGGAAAGACGGAATACGATTGAGGTTGTATTTGATGCTTCTGTAGAAATCAGAACGAGTATCATCAACGCCACGTTTATCATCATCGTTGCCTTTGTTCCTTTATTTTTCCTCTCAGGCATGGAAGGAAAGCTGTTGGCACCGCTGGGCATTGCCTTTATCGTTTCCTTGTTTGCTTCGCTTATCGTGTCCATCACGCTAACACCAGTACTGGCTAGTTATCTATTGGCAGATCAGAAAATGCTGCAGCGTCAACATGGCGAAAGCTGGATAGTGCGGCGTCTTCAAGTTGGATATGCCTATTTTCTAAAAAAAGTAATGAACGCCAAATCAGCAGTCATCGTCTTCTCATTGGCTTTACTGATAGCTGCACTTTTTATTTTATCAGGTTTAGGTAGAAGTTTCTTGCCAGAATTCAATGAAGGTTCACTGGTGATTTCTGCAGTCTCGCTACCCGGTATTTCGCTGGAAGAAAGCAATCAAATTGGCGTCCGGATTGAAAAGGAATTATTAACCGTTCCTGAAATAAAGATTACAACCCGACGAACAGGTCGCGCAGAATTAGATGAACATGCCCAGGGTGTCAATGCTGCTGAAATCGATGCCCCATTTGTATTGGAAGATAGAAGCCGTGAAGAATTCATGACAGATGTACGAGCAAAACTGGCCAATGTATCGGGTGTCAATATTACGATCGGACAACCTATTGGGCACCGGATCGATCATATGTTATCCGGCACACGCGCCAACATTGCCATCAAGATATTTGGAACGGATCTGGCAAAACTTTTTGCGATCTCCAATGAGATCAAAACGGCGATTACGGATATCGACGGGCTGGTGGATTTGAGTGTCGAACAACAGGTAGATATCCCCCAGATTCAGATCAAAGCGAATCGGGATTTACTCAATCACTATGGTATTCCGATTGGTGCATTTAACGAATTTGTAGATGTCGCCTTTGCCGGAGAAAAAGTTTCTGAAGTCTACGAAGGCACCAAAAGTTTTGACCTGGTCCTTCGCTATGATGATGCTAATCGCGGAAAGATTGAGAACATCCGCAATACTATTATGGATGCTGCTGACGGACAAAAGATACCGCTTCATTACGTTGCTAATATCCTGAGTACGTCTGGACCCAATACAATCAATCGTGAAAATGTACAGCGCAAGACTGTAGTATCTGTCAACGTAGCCGGACGCGATCAAAAAAGCGCAGTGGAGGAAATACAAAAAACGATCAATGAGAAGATTTTACTTCCTGAAGGATACCGCATCGAATACGGCGGCCAGTTCCAGGCAGAGGCTGAAGCATCCAGGACATTGCTGATTACTTCAGTACTTTCGTTATTGGTGATCTTTTTATTACTGTTCCAGGAATTTAAAGATTTAAAGATGGCCTCTATTATTCTGCTCAACCTGCCGCTAGCTTTGATTGGCGGAGTATTCAGTGTATGGATTACTTCAGGCATATTGAGTATTCCGGCCATCATTGGATTTATCACCTTGTTTGGTATCGCCACCCGAAATGGAATTTTGCTTGTGTCAAGGTACAAAACACTACAAGAGTCTGGCATGGGCCTTTATGAAACCATTATCAGTGGCTCCACCGATCGTCTAAGTCCGATCTTAATGACTGCCCTTACCGCTGGCCTGGCGTTGATTCCGCTGGCCATCGGAGGAGACCTACCCGGCAATGAAATCCAAAGCCCAATGGCCAAAGTGATTTTAGGCGGACTGCTGACCTCCACACTGCTCAATATTTTTATTGTGCCTGTCGTGTATTATCTGACCAATGTTAAAGCCCAAACGAAATGAAAAAAATAAGTGTATTTATACTATGCCTTCAATGGGTCATATCATCTTCTGATGCGCAAAGCAACATTGACACCCTACTGGAACAGATCCAGTCGACAAATATGGAGATCGGATCGAACACCAAATACTGGGATGCTAAAGGTCTGGAATATAAAACCGGGCTCACACCAATGAATCCCTTCATCGAGTATGACTATTTATTTGGATCACCTACCGGGCTGGGAAACCAACAGGAATTAAACATCATTCAACAAGTAGATTTTCCAACGGTCTATTCCAGGAAAAAAGACCTGTCCAACAAACAGATCTCGCAGGCTCAAATGCAGAAGAATGTTTTCAGGCAAGACATCCTGTTAGCATCAAAACTATTGCTGTATGATCTGATCTATTTGAATACCAAAGAATCCCAGTTACTGGAAAGACAACAAAAGTCTGCACAATTTCTCCAGGAATATGAACAGAAATTGCAACAGGGTGATGCAAATATGTTGGATGTGAATAAAATAAAACTCCAATATCTAAGTATCAAAAATGATCTGCTGTTACTACAGAACGAAAAGCAGACTTTACTGACAAAGCTCGCAGAATTGAATGGTGGGGTGTGGGTGGACTTTACAGACACACTCTATCCTGCCATACCCCTGATTCCTGATTTTGAAACACTGGATAGTATCATTGAATCTAATGACCCATTGATAGCCTTGTATGAGCAGGAAAAAATAATTCAACAGCAACAGGTATACGTTCAAAAATCGCTAAACCTGCCTAAACTCGAAGCCGGCTACCACGGACAAACCATTTTAAACACAAGATTGCAGGGAATTCATGCCGGCATTACGGTTCCTTTATGGGAGAATAAACATAAAGTGAAGGCGGCTGAAGCAAATGTCGATTTTGCTACCACCAATATCCAGCGTCACCGACTTGAGCACAGGCTGGAGAACCGCAGATTATACGACCTTTTGGAAGTGAGACAAAACGCTATGGAAGAATATGAAGAACTGCTGAGCACAATGGGTAATACCGTGCTCCTGGATAAAGCTTTACGTCTGGGAGAATTAACGATAATTCAGTATTTTCTCGAACAAAGCTATTTCTATACCGCTTATGATAAAAACGAACAATTGAAACGTGAGTATCATAAGGCTGTAGCGGAACTTTATAAATATACCTTGTAAGCATAGACGTCACTTGATTACAGGTGAACAGAAACAGAGCAGATTGAAAACGCATGTCCTTTAATTTTTAAGTATGAAATTTTTGCAAACTTTTTTCTCAAAGCAATTTCTTTGGGAGATCATTCGGATCCTGTTCGTTGGTATAGCCAGCTTGTTATACTATCTGGATGTGATTCCTTTACCGGTCTTGCTGGTGGCGATGGCTTTTGGGCTTTACTCTCTGGTGAAAACGGCCATCACAGATCTACTCAAAAACCGGAAGATCGGTACCGAACTTTTTATCACTATTGCGGTAACTGTTTCTGTATTAGGAAAAGAATACCTTGCCGGAGCTGTGGTCCTGATGATCATTCTCATCGCAGAGTATATAGCCAGTGCGAGCGGGGAAAGGGCCCGTGCTTCCATCAAAGCCCTTATTGGATCGGTACCAAAAACAGCCAGAAGAAAGATTGGAGATAAGGAAGAAGAAGTACTGATTGCCGATCTAAAAATTGGGGATAACATCCGGGTCAAAGCAGGGGAAAAAATTCCTGTTGATGGAAAGGTCGTTGGTGGAAGTGGCGCAGTCAATCAGGCGCCTATTACCGGCGAAAGTGTGCCGCAGGAAAAAAATACAGGAAGTGATACGTTTGCAGGGACTATCGTGGAATCAGGTGCTCTTGACATAGAGATGACGAAAGCAGGAAAGGACACTGTTTTTTCCCGGATTATTTCTTTAGTGGAAGATGCAGAAAGTCAGCAAGCACCCATCGAAAAACTGACGGATAAGGTAGCCTCATGGTTGATCCCTGTCGTGTTCTTTTTTGTGGGTATTGTGTATTTCTATACGCAGGATGTGAAATTGATTATAGCGTTGCTCATTTTTACATCTCCTGCCGAGTTGGGCCTGGCAACACCATTGGTCACGATATCCGCTATCGCCCGTGCTGCCAGAGAAGGCATCCTCATCAAAGGAGGACTCTACCTGGAGGAAATGGCAAAAGTAACCACGATAGCTTTTGATAAAACCGGCACCTTAACTATTGGAAGCCCCTCTGTTAATCAAGTGGAAATCATCATCCCGGAGTATACTGAACATCAACTGGTTCAGCTTGCCGCAACAGCAGACAGGCGTTCAAATCATCCACTGGCAAAAGCCATTTTGTCCTATGCAGAAAACTTGAAGATTACCTACCCTGATCCTACCGAATTTGAAGTGATACAGGGGAGAGGTGTAAGCGCGGCATATGAAGGAAAACGTCTTTTGTTAGGTAACAGGCTATTGATGGAAGAGCAGCAGGTCACTGGGTTAAAGGATACGATCCATAAAACTGATACTGCTATTTTCCTTGCTGTCGATAATGTATTGACTGGAATATTCTATATCTCTGATGCGATCCGGCCACAAGCGAAGGAGATGATTGAAGCGCTGAGGAAAACCGGTATTCAAAATATCATTATGCTCACTGGAGACAATCCAGACATTGCAAAGCATGTTGCCGCGCAAATAGGTATTACGGACTATAGAGCCAATTTGTTGCCAGAGGATAAAATCAAGGTGATAAAGGTTTTGCAAGCAAGCGGATTAAAAGTGGCCATGGTCGGAGATGGTATCAATGATGCTCCGGCTTTAGTGCAGGCGAATATTGGAATATCTATGGGAGCTGTTGGTACAGCCACAGCTATGGAGGCCGCGGACATCGTCCTGATGCAGGACAATCTTGAAAAGATTGCGAGAGCAAGGGCAATAAGTAAAAGAGCGTTTCGTACCATTAAGGAAAACATCATCGTCGGCGTGGGCGTGGTACATGTTGTTGGCATTGTCCTGGTGTTATTGAAAATCATTGGTCCGGTGGAAGCCGCTGCGATTCACTTGCTTCCGGATACGCTCGTATTTATCAATTCGATCAAACTCCTTAGGGTAAAGATTTAAGGGTGCCTATAGACATAAATTGACCCATCGAAATAATAAAAACGCTACTTTTAACGTTATATAGGCTACCTTGAAAAAAGCAGTTAATATATTTCTTTTAGCGTTTTACTCCTTCGGAACGTTCTGTTTGCCGTTTGGTGACTTTTCATTGCTACAGGACATTCCTCTAATGTATCACCACTGCAAAACCACAGAGGACAAGGATATGACACCGTTTGACTTTATCACCGACCATCTGGTTAACATAGACGGACTGTTTGATAAACATGATAATGGTGACGAACAAAAGCCCCACATGCCAAATCAACCACAGCATAACGGGCAGACGCAGGTTACTTTCATCACGTACATTGCATTTTCGATTACACAGGTTCAACCTATTGAAGTTAAGCCTTCAATTCCATCGGTGCATTTTCTTCCATCGGGGTATATCTCAAAATTCTTTCGGCCTCCAATCGTTTAGTTGTTTTATTTCTAGTTTGACACAAACATCGTTTGTGCGATGAGTCATTTATTTTAAACAATTAAACATTTCAAAAATGAAAAAGGTAATTTATTTGCTGCTTACAGCGGCCCTAATGAGCAATGCGGTATGTGCTCAAAAAATAGCTGCCAACAAAATTCCTCCTGCTGTTTCATCAGCCTTCAAGGCAAAGTTTCCGACAGCAACTAAAACAAGCTGGGAAATGGAATCCGCTATCGAATATGAGGCAGGCTTCAAACTCAATGGCGAAGAAGTTTCTGCCACCTATGACAACACAGGAAAGTGGTTAGAAACTGAAACTGAAATTCAAGTTTCAGATTTACCTACTACTGTTCAATCGACACTTGCCAAAGATTTTGTAGGTTTCAAAATTGAGGAAGCAAGTAAAATTGAGAATGGGAATAACGGAAACCTTTTTGAAGCCGAAATCGAAAAAGGAGAAGAAATCTTTGATGTTTTGTTTACTGCTGACGGTAGCGTATTGAGAAAAACAATTCTGGAAATAGAAAAAGAAGACAAAGATTAACCAACAAGCATGCAGCGCCTCTAAAACGGCGCTGCTTTTTTAAATCCTGAACAGACATGAATAAACTACCAGCCATCACACTTTCATTTTGGATAATGAAAATATGCGCAACCACTTTAGGCGAAACCGCAGGAGATTTACTTTCCATGACAATGAATGTTGGTTATGCAGTAAGTTCAGCAATTCTTTTGAGTTTCTTTTTTGCAACGCTTGTAGTTCAACTTTCAACTAAAAAGTTTCATCCGATTATTTATTGGGCGGTAATTCTTTCTACAAGTACAGCAGGCACAACCATATCAGATTACATGGACAGGACTTTAGGTCTAGGGTATGCAACTGGTTCTTTGATTTTAGTTTCACTCCTGGCAGCAATCCTAATCATTTGGAAGTTGACAGAAAAATCTTTGTCGGTCACTGACATTAAATCGTTTCGTGGTGAAATATTTTATTGGACAGCGATTTTAGTTTCCAACACCTTAGGAACAGCATTAGGAGATTTTCTTGCAGACAATTCAGGACTTGGATTTGCCGGTGGAGCTATTCTCATTGGAAGTTTATTAGCTGGCATTGCTATGGCTTTCTACTACACCAGAGTATCTCATGTCATTTTGTTTTGGTTAGCGTTTGTGCTGACAAGACCATTTGGTGCAACCTTTGGTGACTTACTGACAAAGACCCATGAAAAAGGAGGATTAAATTTCGGGACGGTCGGTTCATCGTTAATTTTATTCACGATACTTGTATTGTTAGTTGCCATTTCAATTGTTCAGCTCAATAGAGAAAAGGAATCAACTTGACTGGTAAGAAGCTATCTTTAAGCTTGATACCATAAGATCAAATTGAACCCCACATAGCTTAAAAGAATGCCCGTAGCCCAATACCTTGACCACATAGCCAAACGATACAAACTCGGTAATGCTACCGAACATACCTTCCGGGGTGATCTGCAGCAACTCCTGGAATTCATTGTCCCGGACATAGCAGCTACTAACGAACCTAAACGCCAATTCTGTGGTGCCCCCGATTTTATCCTCACCCGAAAGGATATCCCCATCGGTTTTATTGAAGCCAAAGACATCGGAGATACAGATCTGGATGGAACAAAGAAGACGGGCAACAAAGAGCAATTTGACCGATACAAGGCATCACTGGGCAATCTCATCTTTACGGATTACCTACACTTCCATTTTTACAAGAATGGTGAATTCATCACTAAGCTATCGATCGGAGAAATCGTAAACGGCAAGATCATACCGACACCGGACCATTTCAATTCGTTTATCTACTTCATTAAAGAATTTTGCACACATGTAGGACAGACGATCAAGAGTCCAAAGAAACTCGCGGAGATGATGGCCGGCAAAGCACGCCTGCTGTCGGATGTGATCGAGAAGGCACTCTCCAGTGATGTGGAAAATCATGAAAACAGTACCCTCAAGGAGCAGATGGCTGCCTTCAGGGAAATCCTGATCCATGATATCACGCCCAAAGGTTTTGCAGACGTGTATGCGCAGACGATAGCTTATGGGATGTTTGCCGCGCGACTGCATGATCCTACACTTCCTACATTTAGCCGCCAGGAAGCTGCTGAGCTCATACCAAAGTCCAATCCGTTTCTCCGAAAACTGTTTCAGTATATCGCTGGGCCTGATCTCGATGACCGGATCAAATGGATCGTAGACAATCTCGTGGAGATCTTCCTGGCCAGTGATGTAGAGGATATCCTCAAAAACTACGGCAAGGCTACCAAGACTGAAGATCCGATCATCCACTTTTATGAAACCTTTCTGAGCGAGTATGATCCCAAGTTGCGCAAGGCACGTGGCGTATGGTACACACCTCATCCGGTAGTTAACTTTATAGTCCGTGCTGTGGATGATATCCTCAAGACGGAGTTTGATCTACCTATGGGACTGGCGGATACCTCAAAGATCAAGATCAAGGTAGACCAACAAGGCAAGAAGGTAGAGAAGGAAGTCCACAAAGTGCAGATCCTCGATCCGGCCGCAGGTACAGGCACTTTTCTTGCCGAAGTTATAAGACAGGTCCATTCGAAATTTGAAGGACAACAAGGGATATGGAGTAACTATGTCGAGCAACATCTGCTGCCTCGACTCAATGGCTTTGAGATATTAATGGCATCGTATGCCATGGCGCATCTGAAGCTCGATCTGTTATTGACAGAGACAGGCTATAAGCCAACCACCAATCAACGCTTCAAGGTCTATCTCACTAACAGTCTCGAAGAGCACCATGCAGATACCGGCACCTTGTTTGCCAACTGGCTGAGTGCAGAAGCTAATGAAGCGAATCAGATCAAGCGGGATACGCCGGTGATGTGTGTGATTGGGAATCCACCGTATGCGGTTAGTAGTAGTAACAAGGGTGAGTGGATACAAAAACTCATCGCCGATTATAAAAAGGACTTAAATGAAAAGAAAATAAATCTCGATGATGATTATATAAAATTCATCGATATGGACAGTATTTGATTGATAAAAATGGGAGTGGAATATTAGCATACATTTCCAATAATAGTTTCATTGATGGCATCACTCATCGTCAAATGCGGAAAAGTTTAACAGAAAGCTTCGACAAGATTTACATTATAGATTTACATGGTAATAGCAAAAAACAAGAAACGTCTCCAGATGGAAGCATTGATCAAAATGTATTTGATATAATGCAAGGCGTGAGTATAAATATTTTTGTGAAGAATTTTATTTCACACAAGAAGAATGATTGCGAGATTTTACATCAAGATTTAACTGGCTCACGAGAAGTAAAGTATACTGTTCTGACTAATGAAAGGTTTTCTTCAATTAAATGGAGTAAACTGAAACAAAGTGATCCATATTATTTCTTCGTTCCAAAGTCTTTTACCAATAAAGATTCTTACCAAAATGGATTCAAACTTGATTCAATATTTCTAAATAACAACACGGGCATACAAACCAAGCGCGATGGATTGGTGTATCATTTCAACCGGATTGAACTCGAAAATGTTATAAAAGATATTGTCGATCTTCCAAACGAAAAAGTTAAATCAAAATACAATCTACCTTTTGATGGACGTGATTGGACCATAGATTTTGCGAGAAAGGATCTTCAAAAAAAGGATGGTGTTGAATTAGTTATAAATTATCATCCCTTCGATAAACGTTTCACTTACTTCACTGGGAGATCAAAAGGATTTATGGCTTATCCTCGAGCCCCTTTAAGCAATAGTTGTATTAGAGATAATTTATCCATACTGGCCGTAAGAAATTCTAGGCGAGGAAATGTCAATAACTATTTTGTTGTTAATACATTGGTCGATAAAGACGGCATATCTCCCTTTGATAATTGCAAGTTTTTCCCATTATATCTTTATAATTCAGGAATTAATAGTAATTCAATAGATTCCACAAATCACCGCGAGGTTAATCTTAAAATGGATATTGTCCAGCATTTCGAGAGTCTGGTAAAACTTATGTTTACTTCTGAAAAGGAAGATGATAAAAACACCTTCGCCCCAATAGACATCCTCGACTACATCTATGCCGTCCTGCATAGCCCGTCTTACCGGGAGAAGTACAAAGAGTTTCTGAAGATTGATTTTCCGCGTGTCCCTTATCCTAAAGATAAAGACACCTTCTGGAAGCTTGTCAAACTTGGAGGTGAGTTGAGGCAAATCCACCTGCTCGAAAGTCCGGTTGTGCAGAAATACATTACCACCTATCCGCATGATGGCAGTAACATCGTCGGAAAGATTAAGTATCAGGATGGGAAGGTGTACATCAATGATCAGCAGTATTTTGATCATGTGCCGGAAGTAGCCTGGACATTTTACATCGGTGGCTACCAGCCCGCGCAGAAGTGGTTAAAGGATCGAAAGGATCGCACCCTTGGATTTGAAGATATCCTGCACTATCAAAAGATCATCGTGGCGCTGATGGAGACGAGTCGGTTGATGGGGGAGATCGATCGGATACCGATTAACTAAACTGTTTTATGTGCCTCTTGTTATTGTATCAAAAACTTCGTCGTATAGGTATCATTCCCAGCTCGTATTGTGAGAAAATAAATTCCTCCAGGTAATTGGTGAATTGCAACATTGTCCTTCTGGAGTCCGGGAACCATTACGTTATAAGATTGCTGTTCTAAAATCATTCCATTGAGGTCAGTAACCACCAGACGCACTGGGGAAAGTTTTTCACTCACCCAATTTACCTGAACGAAATCATTGGCCGGATTCGGATAGAGCGATACAGAATGTACTGTATTCTGAAGTGATTGTATCCCCGTCGTTGTTGAATATTTGGCAATATTGTTTACAGCAGTTCCGGCTGCATTGGTAAATGCGCCTGCAATATATAGATCACCGTTGTACGTGGCGAGCGAAGTTACTTTACCATTCATACCTGATCCAATACTTGACCAGGAGGAGCCGTTCCATGCGCCTAGATTATTAGCATTCGAGGAACCACATGAACCAAAATTTCCTCCCACATAGAGATGTTCGTTGTATACACACATGGCGCTGACGCCACTTTCACCCTCGCCTTCAATTTCACCAATTGAAGACCATGTCGATCCATTCCACATTCCCAAATTGTGTAACTCCGCGGATCCTGCATGTTCGAAGCTTCCGCCCGCAAATAAATTTCCATTATAAATACACAAGGATTGCACACTGCACCGACCCATCATCCCATTGGTAAATCCACTGCCCATGGCAGAGAATTGACTTCCATTCCAGCTACAAATCCGGTTAACGGTCATTCCGCCTGCCTGGGTAAATTCACCGCCCATACATAAAGAGCCATTCCAGACGCACATAGATTCCACATCATTATTTGTTCCATTGCCAACCTGGTGCCATTCACTTCCATCCCATTTGCCGATATGTGCTATCGGTGTTGTTCCGGATGTTAAGAATTCACCGCCTGCATAGAGTTCATTGTTATAGACGCAAAGTGAATGAACAGATTCATTAAAACCATTTCCGACCGGATGCCAGGTGGTGCCATCCCATCGCGCAATCCGATTGCATGGAATTCCGCCTGCCAATGTGAAACTTCCACCGACATAGAGACTGCCTTGAAAATAGGTAAAACACCATACGGAATCATTGCATCCGTTTTGTCCCATCATGTCCATCGGCATATACGTGGCATCATCCCAATAGGTGCAATGATTCATCGTATCGTTACCCGTGTTATGAAAATCACCGCCTACATATAAACAATCGCGAACTGTATCCGGATACATACAGAAGATACCACCATTGGTGCCACTACCTGCAGGACTGCATTGTGCAAATGTGATTTGATATACAAATAAGGTGCAAAGTATGATGGAAGCCTGAAGTACTATTTTCTGTTTCATTTCTATGAAATCTGGAAGCGTCAAACTGAGAATTTATCAGTACAAGATTATGCTTATTTCAGCTCAATAGTAATGAGGAAGATCATAGGTGAGGATGATTTCCATCATGAAAGCCCACCTCCCTTGTATTCAATAAGAAAGCTTACGCAATTAAATAAATCGAATATGCCTAATCAGTTCTTTATAAATTTTGCAGTGCGTACTTTATCGGGATCAGTAGTGTATCAATGCTAGACAAGGCACTTGCTTTAGGCGAGATTACGATCATTGAATACTTCCCTGAAACCAGTTTTTATTATAATGCCACGAATCAATAGCTGGAGGCAGAGAAATGCTATCATGAGTCTATTGCTAAATTGCTCAAGCATCAACTTTAACAAGTAATTTGAGTAACGTAAAGGGCATCTTAAATATCCTTGAAGCCAATCCTTGTGTTAGAAATGACTTGTACCAATTTTATTATCTTCGATGGCCCCAGAATTTCGTTTTGCAAATATCATGCTTCACATTTTTTTGCACGGCATTTGGTAACTCAGTTCATTGACTGTTGCATTTAGCATTTCCAGAGATATTAATTGCGGATCGTAGACAATGGATACTTCTTTTGTGGTTAAGTTGAGGATAGATTGTTTAACCCCGCTTTTATTTTGCAATCCACCTTCAATTACTTTTTGACATTTTCTGCAAGCTGCATCAGGGATATGAACTACTAGCAGTGAGTCGGTATCGCTTTTTAATACAATTCTATTTTCCTTATCGATCCGGCTGCATGAGGTGCTTGCAGTTAATGCAATTACCGCCATAATGAATAATATTAGATTTCGCATTTTTGCTTCTTGATTTTTTAATAATAAGTGTGAAATAAATTCGTAGTTCTTCGTATTAGAATTATACCAGGTAATATTAAAGGTAACTCAACTCTGTGTTAGCCAGAGAAAAGTAAAGAGATACGAACTCTATAATTGACTTTTTCAACAAGGCAAATATAAGGAATAAAAAGGGTTACTATTCAATTCCCTGAACTTGATCGTTTATGAAATTTCCATTCATTGCTCCTAAGCAAAGACGAAATTTTAAATGTCATATAGAGAATACTCAAAAAATATACCTAAATCACCTCGTCAGGACATCATACGTTTTGAAATTAGACTTCATCGGAGGATTTTTTCCCTCCTCCCTTGCTTTAGCCAAATCAGCGAACCCTCGTTTATGCCCTTCTATAAACTCAGGAGATCCGGTCCATTGTTTAAATGCTTCTTCGCTTTCCCAGTAGCTTATGATCAAGTAACTACTTTCGCCATCCTTGGGCTTGAGGACTTGCATACTTTGAAAGCCTGGCATGCGGTCAATAGCATGAGCACGATTCCCAAAAAGCTCTTCAAAGTGCTCTTTATAATCAGGTTCGCAATCGATAAAATTAATGGCTACAAAATTATTTTGGTTCATAATGGCTTAATTTAAATTGTTCAAAAACAGGGTTGTTAAAATCTACAACCCTGCTAATAATTAATGTTTGTGATCATCACCCTCTTTGTGCTCATGGCCATCACCTTCTTTATGTTCATGACCATCGCCATCCTTATGTTCATGACCATCGCCTTCTTTGTGCTCCATTTTGTCCTTGTCCTTTGGTTTCCTGCAACTTGAGGCGCTCCCGAGCAGAAGGCCAAAGAACAATAGAAAGAAAATCCATTTTTTCATAGTCTGATAATTTTAAGTTATTAATTGAATTTCATTTTTTGAATCCTGACCGCATTTAAAATCGCTAACAAAGCCACACCCACATCTGCAAAAACAGCCTCCCACATGGTCGCTAATCCACCTGCGCCAAGTATCAATACGATTACTTTCACGGCGAAGGCAAGCGTGATATTCTGTATCACAATCTTCTTGGTCGCACGGCCAATCTTCATAGCAGTGATGATTTTAGCTGTGTGATTAGTCTGAATGACCACGTTTGCCGTTTCAATAGCTGCATCACTTCCCATGGCCCCCATCGCTATCCCCACATCACTTAATGCTAAAACCGGTGCATCATTGATCCCATCTCCTACAAAAGCTATAATCTTTGTCTTGTCTTGCTTCAACTCTTCAACTTTCTTCACTTTATCCTCTGGCAACAAATCGCCGAATGCAGCGTCAATCCCAACTTCACCTGCTACCTTTTGAGTAATGGCTGTTTTGTCACCACTCAGCATCACAATTTGTTTGATACCATTACCATGCATTTGCTGAATAGTATCCCTGGCATCCTTTTTTATTTCATCTGCTATCAGTACGTATCCGGCAAACTTTTTGTCAATGGCGACTACCACTATGGTTTCTACGAGGTCATCAATCTTGGCATCATAAGAGATGTTGTATTTCTGTAGCAATCTCGTGTTACCAGCCAGGACTTCCCGGCCATTAACTTTCCCAACCAATCCATGACCGGAGATCTCTTGTATCTCGTCCGATACATAAGCGTGAGCATCGTCTTTCGCATACTCAGCAATGGCCTTTGCAATTGGATGCGTGGATTTACTTTCAAGTGCTGCCAGGATTTTTATAAACTCCGTCTTTTCCGTTTCGGTTGTAACAATCTCCTTTACCTTAAAAACTCCCTCGGTCAACGTACCCGTTTTATCCAGCACAATTGTATTTATTTTGGTCATCAACTCCAGATAATTGGACCCTTTAAATAAAATACCATTTCTACTGGCCGCTCCTATGCCTCCAAAATAACCTAAAGGAATGGAGATCACCAATGCACATGGACAACTGATCACTAAGAATATCAATGCCCTGTACAACCAATCCCTGAAAACATAATCCGACGCTACAAAGAATGGAATAACCACCAGGGCAACAGCCAGAATGAAAACAATCGGTGTGTAAATTTTGGCAAGCCGACGAATCAACAGTTCTGTTGTTGCCTTTCGCGCCGTAGCATTTTGCACCATATCCAGAATTCTGGCCAACGAACTGTCACCGTATGCCTTCGTCACCTTCAGCTCTACTACTTTGTCGAGATTGAGCATCCCCGCAAGCACCACTTGTCCCTTATGAAAGGTACTTGGTTTGCTCTCTCCTGTCAATGCTGCTGTATTAAAACTACTACCATCACTCATCATCTCTCCGTCTAACGGTACTTTCTCTCCTGCTTTGATTTGTATCGTTTCACCTATCTCTACCGTTTGGGGCTTGACGGATTGAAACTTATTGTCTCTGAATACATCAGCTGACAAAGGGCGTATATCCAGCAATGCTTTGATACTGCTCTTCGCTCTGTTGACCGCCGCACTTTGAAATAATTCACCGAGGGCATAAAACAACATGACTGCCACACCTTCAGGATACTCACCGATCACAAATGCACCGATGGTCGCTAAAACCATTAAGGTGAACTCTGTAAAAAATTCCCCTTTTGAAACTGCCAACCATCCCTCTTTCATGACCGGCCATGCAACAGGCATATACGAAATGCCATACCATGCTAACCGGATCGTTCCGGTGAAAAATGTCAGTTGCAATAGGGTATCAACCGCTATACCAAGGAGCAACATAAGCAAACTGACGAAAACCGGCAGATACAATTTCAATTTACTTTCACTCTCGTCCACATGATCATGTTCGTGACCATCATCCGCGACATGTTCTTCATGAAGCAGATTTTTTGCATCGGCTTTTTGATAGATTTTCTCTTCCAGCGAACAACAGGTCATTTTTCCCTGAGCATCATAGGTGTGTTTATGATTCGTATCGGTTTGGTTCATATTAGGATTCATCATTTATAATTATGAATAAGGTGGTTGTGACCAGCACGGTCACAACCACCTACAAGAGGATAAACTCCGGTATTAGCCGAGAGCAATCTGCGCAAGAGTCGCCATTGACGTCAGCACAATTACACATTTCCAACAATAGGTTTTTTTCATGTTAATTCATTTTAAGTAGTAAAAAGAGTTATGTTAGTATACAGTTATATAGTATGATTGGCGGGCGAAAAACCCTGCACCTTGAGTACCGCGTCGTACATACCAAGAGTACAGGGCTTCACCCAGTTTAAATTATTTATCAATGTGCATGGCCTCCACCACCTCCTTCAGCTTTCAGCAAATGGGATTGAAGGTAGTATGCCCCTTTTACCACAATTCTATCCCCTTCATGGATTTCTACCAATGGCGTCACCTGCACATATCCTAATTGCGCCGGACCGGTCTTAACCTCAATTCGCGCAAAAACAATTTCATTGCCGTGTTCATCCTGCTCCGCTGATTCACCTTCCGTATGCTCGGCCTCACCTTCCTTGTGGACATGCGCCTCTTCTTTACTCTCCGCTTCTCCTTCCTGATGGGCATGTCCTTCTTCTCCGTGTTCAGCACTACTCCGTTCCAGGACAAAAATGAACTCCTTGCCCTCTGCTTTGATCACCGCATCCAGGGGAAGCGCATTGACCTTTGAAGCACCTATATCAATCAGGGCATTGACATACATTCCTGGAATCAACATCTTATTGTCATCAATCGTGGCATGGACAGCCACGGCTTTGGTGTCATTCGCAAAAGCTTTACCAACTCCGAATATTTTACCTCCGATTTCAATATTATCTTGATTGGTGAGAATGAAGCGTACTTGCTGGCCGGCTTTTACTTTGAACAGATCTTTTTCGTAGACCAACAAATCAACATGCATCTCCGAATTGTCTACAATATGAAACAGCGGCTTTCCTTCCTCTGCTGCGCTTCCTATGGTCACATCGATATCGGTCACGTTTCCACTGATGGGAGCCACTATACTAATGACCGGTGAGCCTGCACTTCCACCGATGCTTATATTTTGACCCAGAATAGCGATTTGATTCGTCAATGTTTTGATGTTAGCTTCTTGTGTTTTGAGGTCAGCGCTTACCTTTTGTAAAACTTTTTTTGCAGTTACGTTTTCATCACTCAATTCCTTCTGACGTGCATACTCCAGTTTGAGATATTCTACATTTGATTCTGCTGCATTCAGATCCTGAACCAGTTTTTCTTTCCAGTCGTATGTTATTATAAGCCATACTTTGCATCGTAGCCAGCGTTTGGCCCTTTTTAACGTATTCTCCTTCAATGACCCTAATGGATTGAATCGTGCCTGGCAATTGCACACTCACGGCAGCCTGATTTTGCGGAGGGAGTTTTGTATAGCCATTGGCATTAATCACTTCGCTTAGGTTTTTCATTTCAAACCATCCTGTATCTATACCTGCATTCCGGTATTGTGCTTCATTGAGATGAACCATTTTTTCATGTGGGGGTTCTTCGGCGCCTTCATGCCCATGGCCTTCGTGACCGGCCTCCTCCGTCATTTCCTGCTCTCCTTCAACTCCGGATTTCTTGGAACATCCATATGCAAAGAGTGCCAGACAAGAGATGACCCATATGCTGATGATTATATTTTTAGTATTCATGTAGTTTGACATATTATTGGTTGGTGATGAATTGAATGGATGTGATGGTTTGGTTGAGGTTGTTGATGGATTCCAGATACATTTTCTGAATTTCCAGATTGGTTTGCAACGCCTGGGCATATTCTACATACCCGATATCTCCGCTCTGATATCCGCGGGTAGCATTGGAAATGATGGAGCTGGCGTTTGGTAAGGCCACGTTTTGATAGTACGTGACATTTTCGGACCAAAAGACATATTGCTGAACATACTGTTTAAGTTGACTTCGCAATTGCGATTGTACCAATTCCGCCTCCTTTTGTTGTACCTGAATCTGAAAATCTGCCGCATCTATATTTGCTCTATACCCTTTTAAGCCAATCAATGGCACACTGACCCCTACTGTCGCCCCTTGAAATCTTGGTGTTGCATTATAGGTTTCAAGCTGCCCATTCACTTCCTGCGTTCCGGCAAAGGATTGGATAAAATAACCGATGTTGAAATCAGGTCCTGCTTCTGCTTTTTTGACCTTACGGTCTGCCGTGAGTAACGAAATTTGTTGCCTCGCATACATGAGTGATGGGCTGCTTTCGATATAGCTGGAATCCAACAATTGGGTGAGGGGTATCACTGTGAAGTCCTTGTCTTCAATGGACAGTTCAACCGGACTATTGATCCAATACTGCAGTTTCAATTTTTCATTCTCCGTCTGATTTATTACTTGCTGGAGGCTTTGTTGTAATTGTTGCTGTCGTGTTTCGGCCGTTGTCTTTTCCAATAGATTTGTTTCGCCTGTTCTGTATTTGATATCAGCTACTTTCACAAATTGACGTAACAAGCTATCCTCGCGTTGAAATACTTGTTGGACAGCCTGGAGATACCGAATCTGAAAATAGCTTTGCCTGATATTGTACGTCAATTCCTGTTTACTGATCTCCAGAAGTTGTCTGCTTGAATTCATGTACTCTTCGCCGAGTTGCCTTTTGGCTTTAGTCAACCCGGGATTTGGAATACTCTGGGTGACAGAAAAATTGTTATCATAGCGTGGAGTATTGACCTGCCCCAGTAATGCATTAAATTCTGTCTTAGGAATGATCGAATAAGCCCCTTTGCGAAGCTCCCAGGCACGAATATCCATTTCCCGTACATTCAGCAGTTGGTTGTTTTGATAGCCCTGATCAAGGAGTTGTTGTAATGTAACAGGTGTGGTTCCTTGAGCTTCAGTATGGGCTTGTCCAAAAAGAAAAGAGAAAAGCCAGTGGTACAGCATTGACTATTTTCATTTTTCTTTGGCCCGGTTTCAAAAGACAAATACAGGATAGGCAGTACGATTAAGGTCAGGAACGTAGCTGTGATCAATCCACCTATCACGACGGTGGCCAATGGTTTCTGGACTTCAGCTCCGGCCCCCATACTAATCGCCATTGGTAAAAAGCCCAGCGAAGCTACCGCAGCAGTCATAATCACAGGACGTAAACGCACTTTTGTGCCCACGATAATCCGTTCCATTACATTCGTCATACCTTCTTTTTTAAGTTGATTGAAATAGCCAATAAGTACAATTCCATTTAATACGGCTACCCCAAATAAGGCGATAAAGCCAACGCCTGCTGATATACTAAAAGGCATATCCCGTATCCATAAGGCAAAAACACCTCCGATGGCAGAGAGGGGTATCGCTGTGAAAATGAGCAAGGCCTGTTTGATACTGCCAAAAGCGAAAAACAATAAAATGAAAATCAAAGCCAGCGCCGCAGGTACAGCAATAGACAATCGCTTATTTGCTTCTACCAGGTTTTGAAACTGTCCTCCATAGGTAGTGTAATACCCTGTTGGTAGTTTCAATTGTGTTTCGAGCTTCTCACTGATTTCGTTGACGACTGTCTTGACATCTCTGCCCCTGACATTGAAGCCTATGACAATACGACGCTTACCATCTTCACGACTCACTTGTGCAACACCTCGCTCAAAAGCAATATCCGCTACTTGCTCTAACGGGACTTGTCCACCCGAAGGAAGCGGAACAAAAAGCGCTTTCAAGTTGGATATATCCTGACGTTCATCTATAGCCACGCGCACTACTAAATCAAATCGTTTTTCACCTTCATACACAACACCCGCTTTCTCGCCGGCAAAACTTGCTCTTACAACTTGATTTAGATCACCTACATTCAGACCATATAAGGCCAGTTTGTCTTTATTGTACCTCACCGTTATCTGTGGCAATCCTGATACTTGCTCTGCACGGGCGTCTTCAACCCCTTCAATAGATTGTAATATGGGGACCACCTCGTCACCAAGCCCTACTAACAAATCAAGATCCTCCCCAAATATCTTCACAGCCACATCACTCCGGACACCCGTCATGAGTTCATTAAAACGCATTTGGACAGGCTGGGTAAACTCATAGGTTACGCCTGGAATATCACTCAGCGCCTTTTCCATTTTCTCCATCAACTCACCGGTGGTTTTTGCAGAAGTCCACTCATCCTTGTCTTTGAGGATGACCATCATATCTGCGACTTCCATTGGCATCGGATCCGTTGGTATTTCAGCACTCCCTATTTTGGAAACTGCCTCTATCACTTCCGGAAAATTTGCCAATAGTATTTGCTCTGCTTTGGTTGTAGCCTCTATTTCCTGCATCAGCGAACTGCCTGGTGGACTTATGACATGCGTGGCAATATCTCCTTCTTCGAGTGTTGGAATAAATTCTCCTCCAAGTGTTCTGAACACAAGTAACGCCCCAATGAATATTACAAGAGCTATTCCAAGTACCACTGCTTTCATTTTAAGCGCTCCTTCTAAAATGGGCTTATACACTCGATAGATGGAGGTAATAATGCGGTCAGCGATATTATTGGTAGGTCCTGTTTTCTTACTTAATACCAGCGCAGCCATCATCGGGACATAGGTTAGCGATAAAAGAAAAGCACCAAGGATCGCAAACGAAACGGTCTGCGCCATTGGTTTAAACATCTTCCCTTCAATTCCGACAAGTGATAAGATCGGCAGGTAGACAATCAGAATAATGATCTGGCCGAATGCAGCAGAATTCATCAGTTTTGATGCTTCCTTTTGTACGACGCCATCCATTTTGCTAACCGTCAGTTTACCCTCATTAGTATGTTGTAGCCGGTGTACAATGGCCTCTACGATGATCACCGCTCCATCTACAATTAAACCAAAGTCGATTGCTCCAAGACTCATGAGGTTGCCACTCACCCCAAATAAATTCATAAGGGAAACAGCAAACAAGAGCGATAATGGAATCACGGAAGCGACAATCAATCCTGCTCTGAAATTACCGATCAGCAACACAAGAATAAAAATGACAATCAATGCGCCTTCTATAAGATTTGTCTCAACGGTGCTGATGGCATTATTGACCAACTTGGTCCGGTCCAGGAATGGCTCTACGCCCACTCCTTCCGGAAGCGTCTTTCTGATGAGTTCTACTTTTTCTTTTACCCTCTTGACGACATCAGCACTATTGGAGCCTTTGAGCATCATCACCATTCCAGATACCGCTTCTCCCTTGCCGTCTTTTGTCGTCGCTCCATATCGGATAGCAGATCCGATTTTTACTTCTGCAACATCTCGTATTAATATAGGTATGCCGTTGACATTTTTAACTACGATTTTCTGGATGTCTTCCATCGAGGTGATCATCCCCAGACCACGGATAAAGTATGCATTGGGCTTCTTGTCGATATAAGCTCCACCGGTGTTCTCATTGTTTCGATCGAGGGCATCATATATCTCAATGATGTTCGTATTCATACTCTTCAACTTATTAGGTTGAACAGAGATCTCATATTCCTTTAAGAGACCACCTAACGTGTTGACTTCAGCAACACCGGGTATACCGATGAGTTGAGGCTTAATGATCCAATCCTGAATAGTTCGTAAATCAGTAGCTGTAAATTTATCTTCGAACCCTTCTTTCGGAAAGACTACGTATTGATAGATTTCTCCTAATCCCGTACTGATCGGAGCCATCTCCGGAGTCCCCAGACCCGGGCCGATGTTTTCTTCTGCTTCCTTGAGACGCTCTGATATCTGTGTTCGGGCCCAGTAGAGATCTACACTCTCTTCGAAGACAACCGTCACAACACTTAATCCAAATTTGGAAACACTCCGCAATTCAACGACTCGTGGAACTGGCTTGACCGCCTGTTCAATAGGAAATGTAATTAACTGCTCAACTTCCTGCGTAGCCAGTGTGGGAGAAAGTGTGATGATCTGCACCTGATTATTTGTGATATCAGGCAATGCATCAATTGGTAGTCTGGTGGCAGAATAAATGCCCCACAATACCAGACTCAGTGTGAATAAGCCAATGATAAACTTATTCTTTATACTGAAATGAATGATTTTATCTAACATGAAATTCGGTTTAAGTGAGCGAGATGTAGGCTGTTCAGCCTAATGCACAGCATGACGTCTGTAAAGCGCCAAAGGACTTTACAACAAAGAAATGCAAGCTAAAAACTCAATTAAACCCTGGGAGGCTGGAAGAGACGGTTAAGGTAGGCAGTCGGCCAATGGGTCTCAAAGACAAAATCAACACTCTCTTTGACAAGCCCTAAAAGTGGCTTGTGTATTCGATTGTGATCATGCGTGACAAAATTTGTTTGTCCGCAGCAACTGCATATACAGAATGGGGAACAAAAATCAGTTTCTTTTTCGTGGGGACAACTGTCGTGATTGGCGGAAACAGTAGAAGCAACAGATACGATTGATGCTTCCGTAGCATGAATATCCGTACAGGGCATCAGGATCAATGCTATAAAATACAAGACGAATATGCGGCTGAAGTGCTTCACGTGGTAAATGTAACGTTTCTGGGAGTCTTTTGTTGGGTCACAATGAGTTTTTTTTTCAAGTTCCGGTCATCGTGGGTAGAAAAGGATGGCTAAGATGGAGGTTGAAGTGGGTGAAGTTTGATGTGCATCTGTAGTACCTTTTCAGCCTTTAGAAGCAGTGGTAGTGTGGTTATTGACGCGAGCACCATCAACATCGAATCATATTGAACTTCTCAACTTTCCCGTCCTGCTCAATAAAATTTCCCAGGTTAGACACATCTCTATACGTCAAATGATTTTTATAAGATGGCTTCAGCCGCAAAATGTCTCCCTCCCGTATAGTTTCAGAAACCGGAAATTCCCAAAAGCTGGAGGATGGACGGTCATATCTTTTGTATTACGTAACAGGAATTCCATTACACCTCGGTCAATAGGAAAGCATGGTGATTTGAGGAATCAGTCCTTTTCCTAAGCCCTCGTCTACCTGTCACACTAAAGGTGTTACAATCACTTGTAAAGTTGAAGGACTGACCTGTTGGCGAGGAGGAACTGTCACATTAATACTGTTACGGTATGGTGAATACCAGTTCTGACTTTGGGAAGCTGTAAAGGGGATCAATTTACCACCACCACCACCACCACCAGTTTTTGCACTTCATTTGAAGATTCAGTTTCAAGGACAGTCAGGTCAGCGAGGTTTTTAGAACTGAATTTCACCTTGAAAGCGAACCACGGAAATTAACTGAAGAGCAGTTCCGGTTATTTAGGTGCTATTAATGTTATGAGTTCCAATAAGTTATGGCCTACAAAATATATAATTGTCAGTAATTAGTCCATAAAATATACCGATGATGTGTTGATTATCAATATTATATTATATTTGTGGACTACTATATATAATTATAGTCTTATATTAGTCCACTAAAAAAAACTGTATATATGACCGCAACTAAAGATAATATGGTTCTAAGTCTCCTTAACTTGGCGCGAATAGCATTAACAGGAAGAACCCAGGATGTTCAATTGGTTCTACACCAAGCATCGAAACGGTTGAAGTCTACACATCCAGATGTTTCTACTGAATTAATCAAACTTTTACAGGAATCTCCAACCCGATCAACACCACTTAGGAGGCAATTTGATTCGCCTCTTCCTGTTGACATAGACTCTCGTCTTCAATTGCTGCGATTGGATGAAAGTGAAATAAGCGAAGAACCTATTTTGCCGGAAAAGATGCAGAGTGCCTTACACCAGGTCTTTTCAGAGCGCAAGAATGTTCATTCTCTAATGAAACATGGTTTACATCCAACCAAATCGCTCCTATTCACAGGCCCCCCCGGAGTTGGGAAAACTATGACTGCCAAATGGATAGCTCAAAAACTTGGCAGACCTTTAGTGGTATTGGACTTAGCCGCAGTCATGAGTAGTTTCCTTGGGAGGACTGGAAATAACATAAGATTTGTCCTTGACTATGCCAAGCAGACCGAATGTGTTCTACTGTTAGATGAACTTGATGCTATAGCTAAGCGTCGAGATGATCAAACAGAAATTGGGGAATTGAAGCGCCTTGTAACAGTACTCTTACAAGAAATTGATGATTGGCCCCCTACTGGGTTATTAATCGCTGCAACAAATCATCCTGGTTTATTGGACCCAGCTATCTGGAGGAGATTTGAAATTATACTAAACTTTGAAGCTCCCACACCTGTCCAGATAGAAAAATTAGTTATCCGGTTACTTTCACAGGAACTAAGGGATAAAGCGGTTATTTGGTCAAAGGTTCTGGCATTTGCATTCAACGGAAAATCATTTAGTGATATCGAAAGGCAATTAACAATTGTGCGGAAATCAGCGGCTATATCTGGCCAATCACTTGAAATGAAATTGAATTCAATGTTGATAGATGTTGCAGATCTTAATCATGAACAAAGAATTGAATTTGCATGCGCACTAGTTGAGGGTGAGATTCTGACTCAACGAGCTGCTCATGATCTTACTGGAATATCAAGAGATACTATTAGAAAGCATATGAAGTCTGAAAACCAATAATATTCATTCTGATGAAAAAATTAAATTTTCTTTTAGGTAAAGGTGAGCGATTAGCAGAAGAGGTACGTGTAGTGATGGGTGGGGCATCGAAAGCAGCACCTTATACATTTGAGCAAGCAAAACAGCGTCTTCAACCAATGTTAAATAAAGTTGTGGATGAGATTAGAAGCCTACCTCAAGAGGCGTGTCCTGAAGATTATGCGATTGCAACGTTAACCCTCAATCCTGAATACATTGCTAAATCATATCATCCGAAAGAGCTTCTTCGAGCAGCCGGTTTGGAAGCAGTCGGCAGTCGATCTCGAAGAGTTAAACCTGATAGCCGCAGTAAAAATCGTATACCAGAGGAAACAGTAACTACTGAGCTATTTTTATTAGGGAAAAGACAATCTTTTGTTAATTGGGCTGAACAATTTCCTTCATGGACAGAAGAATTTCCAGGCGCCAATCAACTTATTGAAATTGAACAAATTTCATTTCCGTCATCGTCTTCTAAAGTAAAAGGAATCTCACCGGAAGAAAAGGAAATTGTATATGAGGTAATACTCCATTTAAATGAAGTCGATTCAGAAAGAAGAATTCTTGGTCAATTCCAACAATACTTGAAGAGATTTAAGCTCAATCCGGATTTTAAACATCGATTTTATGCTGGGGGCCTTTGCTTTCTTGAATTAGAAGCATCTGCTACACTTGCTAATGAAATAGCTCAGTTTAGTCTTGTTCGTGTTGTTAGGGCAATGCCAGAATTAAGATTGCTTCGCCCAACTGTACGCACCTCTTTATTCGCTGATTCGGCTATTGAGCTACCGGATTTTGAGCCAATAGATAAAAATATTAAAGTTGCAATTTTTGATGGCGGTATACCCTTGGATCACCCAATTTGTCGTTGGGCAACGCCATATGAAGAAGGTGGTTTAAATCCTGCTGATGATGAGCTTTACGAACATGGAGTAGCAGTCACTTCGGCTTTTCTTTTTGGCCATATAGATCCGAAAAAGCAATTACCACAGCCATATTCCTACGTTGATCATTATAGAGTTTTAGATAACGCTCCTGGACAAAACCTTTTTGAGTTGTACCAGGTATTGGATCGGGTCAAAAATGTTTTAGATTCCAAGAATTATGACTTCATCAACCTAAGTTTAGGGCCTCGACTGCCAATCGATGATGATGAAATTCATGCTTGGACAGCGGTATTGGATGAGTATCTTTCAGATGGTCAAACCTTGTGCACTGTAGCTGTAGGGAATGACGGAGAGGGAGATCCAATGATAAATGCCAATAGAGTTCAAGTGCCATCTGATTGTGTTAACGCTTTAAGCATAGGTGCTTGCGACATTCCTGATGACAATTGGCA
Source organism: Candidatus Opimibacter iunctus (assembly GCA_016716665.1). Lineage (GTDB taxonomy): Bacteria > Bacteroidota > Bacteroidia > Chitinophagales > Saprospiraceae > Opimibacter > Opimibacter iunctus. Next base: position 318,991 of record JADJVH010000003.1, read on the forward strand.
ACGGGCATTATACAGTTCAATTGGACCAGGTCGAAGTCCAGGTTTGGTAAAACCAGATCTCGTTGATTTTGGTGGATCGATTCAAAGGCCATTTTTGACATTGGATTCTTTAGATGGGAATAAACTTCGTCCAACTGGAGGGACAAGTTTTTCTGCACCGAGTGTTTTGAGAATGGGTGCAGGTGTCAGAGCCCATTTCGGTCAATCACTAAATGCTTTATCAATTCGCACTCTACTTGTACATAGTGCTGAGACAGCAGATATCCCAAAGTTTGAGATTGGGTGGGGAAGGATTGCAAGGTCGCTTGAAGACATAGTTATTTGTCCTGATCATGAAATTCGTGTTGTGTTTCAGGGAAGAATAAATGCATCTAAATTTGTGAGAGTTCCAATCCCATTGCCAACAGGTGTTCTAAAAGGAATGATTTCAATAAGGGCTACTCTTTGTTATGCAACGCCATGTGATCCACATCATCCTGGGAACTATACAAGAAGTGGCTTAGAGGTCACCTTCAGGCCAAATAAAGACCTAAAGAAGAAACCCGAGGATGGCAAAAAGGAGCCTCTGCATGCAGCTTCTAAATCTTTTTTTGGAAAGGGACAAAAAGCCTTTCAAACTGAGGAAGAATTACGAAGAGATGCATGGAAGTGGGAGAATTGCGTTCATTCAGAAGTTAGATTTCGAGGATCAAGTTTAAATGGTCCAATCTTTGACATTCACTACAACGCAAGATTCGAGGGACATACTGATAATAAGAATCAAGAAATGGAGTATGCCTTAGTTATTACTGTAACAGCACCTCGAATTGAAGATCTTTATGATCAAGTTGTCAGAAAATACGCCACACAACTTGAACAACTTCAACCAATCGTTGAGGTGCCAATCAGGGTGTCACAATAAAACTAATTGGAATCGCTTTAACGGAGAAATATTTTTGAACTCCAGTTTTTTGTAAAATGAGATTCTTTGGCTTTAGGTAGTTTTCAATTGGTGAAGTTTTGGGCAAGTTACCTATTTGATGGGTGGGCTCTTCTGTTGCGGATTAAAGGTTATTCTTATGTTGGGTAAGATAATCTATAGATGGATGGATCTCCCGTTATTCCCAATTCCAAAACCATAATAGCATAATTGGGAATAATGTGTATTGTTTTTTAATTATTTGGGTCTAAACCGTTCATCTGCATGGTTATTGAACTTTGGAAACCTTTCTGAACCTGCATTACCCCCTTTGATATATTGTCAGTAGAAATCATCCGCCCAGAAAGATTAATGGTATTTCCATATATTTCTGTTTTAAGATAATTTCCTTGTCTAATTCGCTTCCTTTCATTTCGCCATTCAAAATATTTATGTGTGATGAAATTAGATCCTAGATTTGAAGTAATTGTTATAACTAGACCCATTAGATTATTACACCTAATAAAATACCCTATCATCAATAGAGTTACTAATGCAATCAATACTTGTGAAATTCTATTAAGAGGGCTCCTTCCCGACATATAAAGGAATAGTTTTGACTAATTTTTCATCAATGAACAAAGAAATATTCATTCTACCGGTAGTAAGAAATGGAGCTTCTTCGTTTCTTAAAACAAATTGAAGGTTACTTGTCTCGGTGACTCCAGCTTCCGCAATTTTGAAATTGTATGACGCAGTTGCAATGAGTTCTTCTCCAGCATCATTCTTGTATTCAAGTTTGAGTGTATGCCCGCGAGGATCAAGTGTTTCCTCTCTTTCGAATCTTATTCTAGCTGTTACATAAAAATTATAGCTAAATGGGAATCGGATTGATTTTAAATAATCAAAAACACCCGCCACGGTGATTTTACCATCTCCAACTGTGGCATATTCAGAAACACACATTAATTCTACATCCATTTACGATATTTTATAAAATGTGATCGGAGCAAGAATAATTACAATAATTGTGCCACAAGGAGCAATCCCTAAATTCTAATACTGGTCTTGAATGAATCTTAGCAGGCCTTGTCCTTCACCAGGCTATTTTAATAAGTGACAACTAGACTCCAGGATTCAATTTAATCTGTTCGCACCTTGCGTGACGAATGACCGCGGGATACAACCGATTTGATGTTCTGGCCCAAACACCAGAACAGACTTTGAAGTTTACCTTATTTGTAAGCGGTATAGCTAAGTATGATAAAGAGATTATCGTACAGTTTGAAAATAAACCGCTCGATACGAATAATATTTTTGAATGACTGCGAGGGTATACTTGCCACATATTGATAAACCAATATCAAAATCGAATTACCTCATTTATTATGGCTATTCTGGCTAAGCTGGCCACCCAATCCCCCAAAACACCCCAAAATGAGGCTCTGGAGTATATCCTCACATTTCGGCAAATGTGATTTTTTTCGTGTAGGTTCCAGTTTTGACCTTATGAAAGAGTGATTGATTTCCAAAAAACCTCTGTGACGTGCGCGAGGGCATGCCAGCCTGGATAGCTATTTCCTTTCCTTGTGCCCACGAAAAGGTTACCGGAAGGGCATCATAAACACTACGCTGAAGTATGGAAAGGACAGGTAGGCGTTTTTTATCCTTCTTCTCCCGGTACCAGCGACTTCGCTCCATTTTATCCAATACCAGGTCAAATTCATCAAGCGTATAGAATCCCTCTTTTAGAATTTGCCCACATGACTTCCAGACATCTACACCTTGTTCATAACTTATACTCAATTCTCCATATCGACTATAAACCCCATCTCCTCTTTGATACACCAGATTGTACTCCCCGGCCCTATCAGATGGAGTAGAGAAATAATGCGTATCTGATAAAGCAATTACTGCACCCCGTCGAAAGCCTAATGCTTCGAGACGACGTGTCATTTCATCCTTCGGCCGCTTCATGGCATCCTCATTGGCCTGTTCAATCCTGAGCAATTGTCGATACTGATCGGGATATTTATTTTCAATAAACTGGCGGAATTTATCGTTCGTTTCCATTTTAGTTTGAATTTTGTTTCATTGCGAAATGCCCTTATTTGTTTTCCTGTAAGTACTTCATAAGTTCAATAACCCTATTTAGGTAAGGGCGATAAGTTGGATTCCCATTTTGAGCCCTGGCTACTTCAAGATTGGCCGTTATGAAGCCTTTGATATTGGTGATTCGGGTATATGAGGTTAGCTGAATAGGATGGGATGGTAAAGCAATACTGCTATAAAATTCATCAAGTTTCTCTATCTCTTTGGTCCAGTCTTCTCTTTTTATTGATTGACTCTCACCTTCCCTTTTAAGCAGAAGTTCTATGTCTACCGGATCCTTCTGAATTTGATCCCAAATGGGATCGTCAAAAGGGCTGACTTGAATTTTAAGAGGCGTTTCGGAGACCTTTGGCACAACAATTATATCGACGGGTACCGCTGTCGCTTGGTGCCTGTTCCGAAACAACCGCCAGTCCCTTTTAATGAGGTAATCAGCGATGTCCAATCCTGCCTTTCTTTCGGCATACGTTGAGTTTTCTTCGAAATAGGGGGAGACATACAATGAAGACCATTTTAGTTTGGTTTTGATATTCCTTGGCTTTTATTGTCCATATCTTGTGAGTGCTGCGGTCAGCAGACAAATCAGGAAAGATCCATACCTCGCGTCCTTTTAGAATTTCGGATCTTTCTAATGAAAATGTATCGCGACTTCCAGTGGCAAGCCAAATCGGATTTCTTACATCATCATCTGGCGAACCAAAATAGAGCATTCCAATTATCGCAGACTTTGGACCTTCCACCAGGATAATTGGATTGTGTGGGAACATTTGTACCAGATGAGCACCAAAAAAACAATTAACTTTTTTTTGATCTCGCCTTGCTTCTACCCATTCTATGGGATCGACTTTCCCTTTTACTGCAGGAAATTCCAACGGAACATCAAGGGTAGGTCCGGGGCTAATAACAGTGTCTATCCAATTGATAATTTTCCTGCGATTAGACGCATCATACTGCACAATCTGAATGGCCTGAATTTTATCAATGCTTTCAAAGTAAGGGAAGGTTACAGCGCCTCTTAAATACTCATTCCGTCGTTTGACAGGGATTATTGTGCCCAGCAGGTACAGCGCTATAATTTTATCAAGATCCTCGGGAGAAAAGGGAAAGAGGATATTATAAAGAAGATTCCTGAAAAAATTATTGCCTGTGTGATCCTTGGTCGTATGCCGCAGAACATCAAGAGGTATGTAGGTTTTAAGAGGTTCTGCTATTGATAGGTATGAACGTGTAAACGCTCTGGAATTGGAACCTTCTTGTTTTCCTATCGATTTGGCATACCCGTCTTTATATGGGTTTAAATGATAATGGCCTGACCTGTCGCATTTTCCATATTGTTCTGGTAGGTATTGCTGTGTATCGCTATCAAAGTACCGTACAAACCTTTTCTCCAAGCATTCCGGGCAAATGAATTTGGTGCTGTGTTGATCAAGTGAATATCTATACTTTCCTTTCATTTTGATAGGGTTGTTGAAAAGCTTCACACAATTCACAATTTTCACAAGGGTGTCATGTTCGTGAAATATGTGAATTGTGTGAAGGGGTGTAAAAACAGTTAAACAGATTCTCCGGTATCATCTTTTGTGATGTACACAATCTTCTGGCCGGTACCTGGTTCACGACCGATTTCAAACCCCAAGGCTAAAAGCTGCTTTGAAAAATTGATTTTCTTAAATGGTACCATCCCGTCATTGTGGCAGAATAACCTGTATTCGGGGTAGAGCTCCTTAATGAGCGTGTATTGCCTGATACTGGCCTTGTATTCTCTTTCTTCCAGGAAGAGTTTGATGCTATTGGATTCCAATTTGTACTCCTCTACAGCAATCCTGGCAGCATCACAATCGGAGAAGGAGTTTTGGACAAGCAACCGCTGTAGCCCCGCTAAAACCCAATTAAAAATTCCAGAGAGTTCTGACTCAATGATCTTTGAGTGTAACTGTTTGTCCTGTTCGTTCTCAGGAATAATGACATCAAAAGGAATGATCAGAAACCTTCGGAAAAATGCATGCGTGTGTTCAACATCCTTTGGCAGGTCATTGCAATTGAAAATCAGCTTAGCATATTGCCTTAGCATAAAGGGCTGGCCATATGGCAAGCGCGCCTCAACCGGTTCTCCTGAAACTAACTGTTTGAAAATGGAGGCTTCGAGTTTGCCGTTGATCTCGCTGGCGTAGTTGACCAAAGTGTTTGCCAGCTTGGCCCGGAAATATCCATTCTCATTTGTTAAGCTCTGGAGTGAGAAACAACTGAGATTTTCACTCCCCAGCATGGCGTTGACGATTTCAAAAATTACACTCTTGCCATTAGCTCCTGTACCGTACAGTATGAGTGCCTTTTCACCTTTGAAGGTGCTGCTACCGTTTTTAATAAACACATAACCCAGAAATTCCGCAAGAACATTTTGACGCTCTATATCGGGCAACACGCGATTAAGGTATGCCTCAAAGAGTGGAGCCTTGGCAGAAGGGTTATATGTGAAAGGAAGTTGATATAGCATGAAATCCAAGGGATTGAATGGTCTTAAAGTATTGCCAGAGTTGGTAATTTCAAAAGTTCCATTTGTCAAGTTGATCAAGACCTTATCTACTTCACCTATTGGATTTGTAAGGTATGCAGTGGCCATATATTGCTTAAAGAGTTGATCCCGGAATTGGTAATATCTTGCTGTATACTTTTGGATACCCATTTTTTCTGCAGCCTCACCTAAGAATTGCTGGAATTGTTCGCGATCGACATCAGACCAATATGCCCCATTATACAAGTATATGAAGTCATGATTTTTACATAGACCCCAACGGTTCATCTCCGCTACACTCAATACGTTTTCAACGGTCAGGACCAGTAGGTGTTTGTGATTCAGTTTGAGGCTGTCCATTTTTTCCTGGATTGCCTTTTTTTCTTCCGGCTTAATCTCCGGGTTCTGTAGTGCTTCACGGTAACCGATAATTTCCGGAAAGGCTAATGCATGATAGTCAATTGGCTCAAAGTTTTCCAGGAGGGTATTTAGGATGATAGCATGGGCTTCAATTTTTTTCTTTGCCAGTTGCTCGATGTGCCTTGATAAAGGATCATTATCATTGTGGTCGTCTGGATCTGGAGGTAGGTTTTGCTTTGCCATTATTTACCTCCTTTTCTTTTGCCTTGTAAATAGACCTCAATTGAGGTTGCAATCTCTGCGGCGCTTTTCTTCTTACCTTGTTTCAGATAATTTAGAAGTTCACTTTTCAGGAAATAGCAGCGTTTAGAACGCTTCATTACTGGGAGTTCATTCTTTGCAATGAGCCCATATACGGTCTGAACACTGATGCTCAGAAATTCGGCGCACTGCTCAACGGTAAGAAGTTCATCTGGCTCAGGCGGTTTATAGCCAGATAGATTTTCAAGAATAGCCTCGATAGAGTCCATCCTTGAATGTAAAAGGGAAACAGCCCCAGGGAGCTGGTCAAATGTGATTTTTTCCATAACAGGTGTATTTTTTAGTACCCTGCAATGGTATATGGGTCATTCTGGGGCATGTGCCCCATTTATACTCCCACTAATTCCATTTTTATCGTTGGGAGGTGTTTAATGCTCGTGTACCGTATCGAATCCTCTTTAGATCCTGGCACCAGGACGTTGACGTTACCCTTGAAGGTTCTATAGTCAACTTCAAAAATTTTAGAAAGCTTATGTAAGCTATCTTCCTTGTTCTTGCAAAACTTGTCTTTAAAATGAACGAGGAATCCAATTTCATGAAATAGCGCAACACTGTATGGCAAGAATTGCTCTCCCGAATGCTTAGAAAGGAGGCTCTTAATAAAGAGTTCATTCAGTTTTTTATCAGCAAGGAAATCACTGAATTTGTAAGGGTCCAATTGCTTCCAAATACGTTCTGCTTGTTCATCGTATATAATAGGGATATCCGGCGGTACCAATGGCTCATTGGTGGCAACCGGTAGTTGTAACGGAGTGGATGACGGGTCCACATGAACGGAAATCTTCAAGCTGGTGAGATCATCAATAAACTTCTTTTCATCTTTAAACCACTTCTTTAGTATTCGCTTAAAATCCTCCTTTTTAGCTGCATTCGGAGAGTAGCTATTATTTAGTTGCAACCTTCGCTCACTTATTATTAGTTCTAATTTTACTTTGGAAGGTTCGTCGAGCGTGCCATCTTCAAACAGTGAAAGTGTATTAATCTGACTAAGGATTATAGTAGTCAGATCATTGATTGCTTCAATAAATGTTTCATGGGTATAATCTGCAAAATCATGTCGCATGAGTTCAAAGAAAAAGTCATAGTTTTCTTTAAGTCCTTTAAATATGCTTAACTCAAAAGGAAATATATTATACCATTTTTTATACGCTATGCTGAATGTGTAGATGTCAGTTTCTGCTAAGCTGGCCATATACCACATAAAAATCACCCTGTCTAATCTTATAGTGGTCTCATATGCAAACCTCAGGTCGCTAGGGAAATGTGGCTTCATGAAGCCAAATAATGAAAATATGTAAGGTTGATAATCCTTGGGCGATCCATAACTAAAGACATTGTATTCTATATATCCTGCGATTATATCATATCCATTTTCATGGCTGACATTCGAAAGGATACAGTGCTCGGTGTATGCTACTTGTTGCGTAGTTTTTATGGCAAATTTTACAGCATCAAGCTCTTGAGCATATGAAAGTGCCCACTCTTTGGTGCGCTCAAAAATCTTTTTATGATGTTGGCAACAGTTTGGAAGTGTGTCCCCTTTTTCATTCCTATGCGGAATGTATCCATCAAATGGACGAACCTTATATGGCCTCCAGGCATTATGCTGCTCGTTGTCCATTGCCTTTCTTTTTAACGGCTGTGCTAATAGGTTTCGGTGCTTTAAATGCCGTAAGAGCCTTGTCTATTTCCCTTTTATGCTCATCTTCAAATCCGGCTAAATAATTTTGCGTGGTTTTAGTGCTTCCGTGCCCCATAGCACTTCCAATATATTCTGCGCTTGCACCGCTTCGTTGTAATATCGTTGCATACGAATGTCGTGCCACATATGTATTCGGAACTTTAGCGATCCCTACTTTCTGCGCAATAGATTTCATGTACTTGTTAATGGTTTTCACCGCTTGCTGTACCAAGGCCTTCTCCTTTTCCGGAGATAAACCTTTGCTCAAAATCGGAAAAATATAAGTTTCCGGATCCTTTGATGGATTGCCATATTTTTCAATGATAGCAATGATATCTTCATTGAGCGTTACCCTGATGGGTTCTACTTCCCTTTTGGTTCTAACTGTTTTAGCCCTGACAAATTCTAAGACATCTCCTTTCAGGTTTTTGTATTTCAATAAGGACATGTCCTTTGCATTCATTCCATTGCACAGATATAGAAACAGCCAATAGTCTTTTGCTTTTGCTTCCTGGCTACCTGGTGTGGCAGAATAGAAATAGATCAATCCAACCTCCTGAATGGTAAGTGCTTTTTTGATATTCTTTCCGGTAGGGACCTCATACTTTCTTTTTCCAAAGGGGTATTGATCCTTTGACAGGATGCCATCTGCTATGGCGCTATTAAAGAGGGTTCTGAGGGTCCTCAAATACATTCCAACAGTCGTTTTACTATTCCCTGCTTTGTCCATCCAGGCCTCATATTGGTCAAGAAATAGAGGTGTGACATTTGCAAATTTTGTCCCTGCCTTGAATTTTTCCAGACTCACTTTGGCGCATTTGTATGTGATGGCAGTACCTATTTGTCCTGCTTCTTTGTATTCATGGATCCGGAGGTCATAAGCTGCAGCAATTGTGTTATTGGATCCGACATTGGTAAAGTATCGCTTCTCGAATGCTTCGAAAGTGAATAAGGGAAGAAAATCAATTATGTCTGCCGCTCTTTTTTCATATGCTTGGAGATTCAATGCAACGTCCTTGTATTCTCCCCTTGGCTTGGATCCTTGTGCCTTCTCAAAATCAACCAAAGTCATTGTGTGTTCGGTGGGATAGTATCTTTTTTGCCTATCGAAAGTTACCCGGATACTTATGGCGCATTTACCGTCTTTTTTAGGGTGCCACTTATCAATAAAGATGGCAGTAGAAGCTGTTTTTTCTTTCATGGTATTGTTAGCTAAGGGTTAACTCCGACACGTTTCCGACATTATTCCGACACAAATCTATAAAATATTGATAACTAACTATACATTTGACGCAATAAGAAATGTAAGTATTGAGCTATGGAAGCTAATGGTACCAATGACATTACTGGGATCTTATGTTTTTGATTTTTGATTGCTAAAAGTACGGCATCTGCCTTACAAGCAGAGGGTCCGCGGTTCGAACCCGTGTACTCCCACAATTAAGGTCACCAAATGGTGGCCTTTTTTATTTTAATCGCCAACCCCTCTGCTCCCTCCCCTATGCCGCTCTCTGCCCTCTGCGCTATGCTCTCTGCCCTTTTCCCTATTTTCACCCCATGATCAAGAAACTCTTCATCGCCCTCGCCATCGTCCTGGTCCTCATCCAGTTTGTCCGCCCGGAAAAGAACCTCTCAGGGGATAACACCCATGCCATCGAGAAAGCATACAACGTCCCTCCGGAAATATCTACCCTACTTGAAGGAGCTTGTTATAATTGCCATAGCAACACCACAGAGTACCCGTGGTATTCAAATATCCAGCCCGTAGCCTGGTGGCTCGCCGATCATGTCAATGAAGGCAAGCGTGAACTCAATTTTTCTAATTTCACCTCCAGGCGAATCGCGGTCCAAAACAAGAAGTTTAAGGAAATCGTCCAGCAGGTCAAGGAAAAGGAAATGCCCCTGCCCTCCTATACGTACCTTGGCCTCCACCCGGAAGCAAAACTTACCGATGAGCAACGCGCCACGCTGACCCTCTGGGCTCAGTCACAGATGGCGATGATCGCGGCGAAGTATCCGGCAGATAGTCTTGTTTTGAAAAGGAGATAAAAATGAAGAGTGAAGAGTGAAAAATTGTGAGTTGTGAGTTGTGAGTTGTGAGTGTAAAAAATTAACTCCGTGTACTCCGTGCGAAAATTTTGCCTGCAGCCAAGAAGCTGCTATCAATGATACGTTAAAAGAAAAAGATTCATTACGATTTTTCTACCGTAGCCGGAGGCTACTATGAACGATTCTTGTATTTTAAAATGAGGTAGGGGTTCAGGATTTTGATCCCTACCTCGTTTTAAAATATTTATTTAACCTCTCCGCCGCCTCAATCAGCGTATCCTCCTTCTTCGCGAAACAAAAACGGATGATCTTTTCATCACTTCCATTTCTGTAAAACGGACTCAAGGGGATGGTAGCCACTCCACCTTCGATGGTGAGTTGCTTTGCAAAAGCACGGTCATCAAGGGATGATACGCTGCTGTAATCCGCAAGAATAAAGTAACTGCCATAGCATGGCAAGAATTTCAAAGGCAGGCCGCTCATCAATTTTAAAAACAAATCACGCTTGTCCTGGTAAAAGGATGATAAGGCAGCAAAATCTGCGTGATGCTTTAGGTAATATGCAACGCCATGCTGTATCGGCCTGTTGACCGAGAAGACATTGAACTGATGGATCTTTCTCAACTCTGTCGTTAATTCAGACGGGGCAATGACATAGCCGGTTTTCCACCCTGTGACGTGAAGGCTCTTGCCGAAAGAAAATACCACAAAGGAACGCTTGTACAGTTCGGGATACCTCAACACCGATTGATGCTGGTGCCCGTCAAAGATGATATGTTCATACACCTCATCACTGATGAGATAGATACCATGCTTGATGACCATCTCTTCAAGACGTTTGAGATCAGCTTGCTCCAATACCACTCCACATGGATTGTGAGGTGTATTGATCATGATGAGTTTGGTCCGGGAGGTAATCAGTGATTCAACTTCATCCCAATTGACTTTGTAAAATGGCGGAAGCAACTGGACAGTCCTGACTATCCCTCCGAAAGAAACAACAGAAGGGATGTAACTATCATAGCTTGGCTCGAGCACGATGACTTCGTCGCCCTGCCCGATCATAGCGCCGATGATGGAATACAATGCCTGCGTTCCACCTGCAGTAACAGTGATCTCCGTTTCAGGATCAGGCATCCAGCCATAATCATGATTCAGTTTTTGGGCAATGGCTATGTTGAGTTCGGGTAGCCCGGGCATCGGGGCATATTGATTCTGGCCTTTAGCCATCGCTTCCGATACAGCCAGGACAAGGGCAGGGTCGGCATCAAAATCAGGAAAGCCTTGTGAAAGATTTATTGCCTGGTGCTCAGCCGCGAGACGCGACATGATGGTAAAAATAGTCGTACCAACATCCGGCAGTTTACTCTGCAAGCTCATTACGTACGATATTGATATCGTTCGAAGATCTTGCTGATGCCATCTGCCATCTTGCGGTCTTTCTCTGTGATGATATCACCCTCATCATGCGTAGTGAGCGTGATGACCACGCGGTTCCACAAATTGGTCCAGTCGGGGTGATGATTTTTTCTTTCCGCCAGTATGGCCACTTCTGTCATGAAGGCCCACGCCTGTGAAAAATCCTCGAAGACGAATTCGCCGATGAGTTTATTATCTTTTTCTGTCCAATTCATATCCTTAAAGTTCCCATTTCCATTGATCCAACTCACTGATAGTCGCTGTCAGCAGATCTATGGTAGAAATAATATCTGCCACATTGGCCATCTCAATACTCTGATGTACATGTCTCAACGGAATAGAAATCGCTCCTGCGATCGATCCCTTAGTACCCTGACGCTGGATCGCTCCAGTATCAGTACCTCCTGCAGGAAGGATTTCCAATTGATAAGGAATCGCATGCTTAGTGGCTGTTGATTTCATAAACGAAGTCATACGCGTATCGCAGATGATCGAGCCATCATAGATTTTGATCGCTGTGCCTTTGCCAAGTCGGGTCACTACTTCATATGGAAGCGCACCCGGAGTATCAAAAGCGATAGTCACATCGAGACCAATACCAAAATCCGGATCGATATGTCCTGCCGCATTGAAAGCGCCGCGCAATCCAACTTCTTCCTGCACGGTAAACGCAGCATAGAAATCATACGGAAGGGATTTGCCCTTGAGTGCCTTTAATACTTCGATGAGGATGTACACAGACACCCTGTTGTCGAGCGACTTGCCATTGATGCATTCACCCATCATGATGAGGTCACGCTCGCGGGTGATTGGGTCACCGATGTCAACTAACTCTTTTACCTGGGCGGCGGGCCGGCCTGTGTCAATAAAATAATCCCTGAGCTGCGGGTTCTTGTTTTTTTCCTCAGGGGTCATCAGGTGCACCGGCTTGCTGCCCATGACACCCATGATGTCTTCACGGCCATGCACGATGACTCGTTGTGCAGACAAGGTCTTTGGATCAAACCCACCGAGTGGATGAAAACGGATAAACCCATCGTCATCGATGTGGGTCACCATAAAGCTGATCTCATCCATGTGGGCGGCCACCATGACCTTTTTGGGATCGCGGCCTTTACGCACACCGATGAGTGAACCCATGGTGTCAATGAACATTTCGTCTACCAGTCCTTCGATTTCACCTTTGATGAGGTTTCTGATCTGGGTTTCAAAACCGGGAGCGCCCGGGGTTTCGGATATCTTCTTGAGTAATGGAAAGTCAATCATAGTGTAAAGATAATCGAGATGTCTTAGACAAGATACCATAAGATAGTTCCGGATGGAATCAATCAAAGATGCCAGATGCCAGACACGCAGATGCCAGACGCACTAATTGTGAGGCCAGAGGCCAAAAATGAAGATGCCAGATGCCAGCAACAAGCGTCTGGTATCTGGCATCTTTAAATCTGGAATCTCTTACTTGGTATTCCCCATCAATCTCCTGACCAGTGGTGCAAGTGCCAATAAGGCCACACCGGCGATCAGTGCATAAATAGCCAATTGCTTATATCCTGCAGTGAACGCTATTAATTTTTCCATAGCACTGGCTTCGGTACCAGGCACGCTCATGCCATGGCCAAGGAGGCCGGCGACATACTGACCATATCCGCTGGCGAGGAACCACATACCCATCATCAGACCTTGCATACGATTGGGTGACAATTTGGTCATCAGGGACAGGCCAATAGGTGACACACAAAGTTCGGCGAAAGTAACCACAAAATAGGCTATCGTAAAAATCTCAAGGGACGTCATACCCTCTGGTGTGGCGAAACCGACAGTGGAATAAAAAACATAGAAACCCAGACCCAACAGCAAAAATCCGAGTCCAAATTTGAGCACTGAATTGGGTTCCATCTTTCGCTTACTCAGCCACACCCAGAGTAATCCGAGAAGGGGAGCGAAAATGATGACGAAAAGGGAGTTAGAGGAGTTGTTGACAATATTGGGATCCATTGGAATCCCTAGAAAGTTGTGCTTGATATTGTTGAGCGCAAAAAGGCTGAGCGATCCGCCGCTCTGTTCGAAGAATGCCCAGAAAAGAATGGAAAACACGATAAAGACCAGTGCCGCAATGAGTTTTTTATTTTCTTCCCAGGTGTGATGGGTCATCTCATAAAACACATACAGCAAGGTCAGTGGCCCTGCGATAAGCATAAACATGTCGGTGTAATGCGTGTTTTTGATGAGGATCAGGATCAGGGGCATGATGGCCAGGGAGCCCACGTATGTTGCTATCTCATAAGTCCGCTTTTTCTGCGGCGACATAGAAGGACTCAGTGGAGACAAACCAATTGGGCCAAAGGATTTCTGTGTAAAATAAAGCGTTGTAATACTGATGAGCATCACAATACCTACGAGGGCAAAGGCCAGTCCCCAGGAGTAATATTTTCCGACCCAGATCATGAGGATTCCACCAAGCAGTGCACCCAGGTTGATACCCGCATAAAAGAGGCTAAAGCCTGCATCGCGTCTCGAATCTCCTTCTTTATAAAGGTAGCCCACCATCGTCGAAATATTTGGTTTAAAAAAACCGGTACCGATGATGGTAAAGCATGTGCCGATATAAAACATATCTGCAGGTGCAGCGGCAATTGAAAATCCTCCAACGGCCATCAAAGCGCCTCCCCAGAATAATGATTTTCGGAAGCCCAGGATTTTATCAGCAAAGAAACCTCCAACGAATGTGAAAATATAGATGAAAGCCTGGATCGCGCCATATTGCAGATTGACTGCACCATCTTCCATCAACAGTTTTTCGACCATAAAAACGGCCAACATACCCCGCATACCATAGAAGCAGAAGCGTTCCCACATCTCTATGGAAAACAAATACCAAAGCTGCCTTGGATACTTGCCCGTAAAATTCTGGATGCTCTCGAGCGTTATTTCCGGATTCGTTTGATTTTGACTCATATATTTTGGCTGATTAACTGACCCTTATTGAATTCGATTGGTCAAGGTAATTAATTCTGTTAGATATCAGATGCCAGACACGCAGATGCCAGACGTGGTATATTTGTGTGATACGTAAATGAGTAGACAGATACGAAAGCAAAGAATATGATCTAAAGAAAAGATGCCAGACACCAACATTTCAAGTCTGGCATCTGGCATCTTATGTCTGGCATCACAATCTGATGTGTCTGATAGCTGATGGCTGACAGCTGATAGCTATTTTATTTCCCCCATCAATCGCTTCATCCATGGCACAAGGAAGAACATAATCAATGCTGCAAACAGACTGGTGCCAAATACAGCAAGGAAGATATACTTGAGTGGGAAGGATTCAAACAAACCACCTACGCGGCCACCGATAAAGTTACCAGTAGCAGCGCCGAGGAACCAGATCCCCATCATCTGCCCGACGATACGGGTAGGAGCGAGCCTGGTCATTGCACTGAGGCCAACAGGGGAGAGGAACAATTCACCAACAGTGTGGATGAAATACACCATGAGCAACCAGATGATCCCCACTTTACCACCATTCTTTTCGAGCAGGATAGCTGCAGGTACGAGGATAAGGAAGCCAACACCAACCAAAGCCAAACCGATGGCAAATTTCATCGGAGTGGATGGTTCCATCTTCATCTTATTGAGCTTGATCCACAACCATGCAAACACACCGGACAGCACGATGATAAAGAGTGCGTTGATGCTCTGCCACCAGGTGGAAGGGAATTCCATACCCAGGAAGCTATTGTGTGTGTTTCTATCTGCAAAAAGTGTCAGTGTGGATCCTGCCTGTTCGAAAGCTGACCAGAAGAGAGCTGCTGCGAGATAGAAGACGATGATGGCTACGATCCTGTTTTTCTCGGCCTGGTCGAAACCGCCTTTGGCGAAGAGGAAACCGAAATAGACCACCGGGATCACCAGGAGTAATATCCCGACGAGGTTGGAAATGTTGACTACTGAGATTTCAAAAATTCCGGTAAAGTGAAGTACCAGGAGAAGGGCTATTACGCCGAAGAGTCCAAGGGCTCCGTTTTTCAGGGCTTTTTGTTGCTTGGCATGTTCTTCATCAGAAGAAGTGCGGACGTGCTTGCCTGCATCACCCAGGTGCTTGGCACCGAGTTTATATTGGATAAGACCAAGGGTCATACCGATCGCTACCACTAAAAAGCCTGCGTGCCAGTTGACATTCTGTCCGAAATAACCAGCCACAAGAGGAGCCAGGAAGGCGCCAAGGTTGATCCCCATATAGAAGATAGAGAAGGCAGAGTCGCGGCGTATATCATTTGGACCGTAAAGAGAGCCTACCATGGTACTTACGTTTGGCTTGAGGAGACCTGTTCCTATGGCTATAAGAACTAATCCCGAATAAAAACTGGTCAAGCCGAACGGAGCCGCCAGGGCCAGGTTACCCAGGGCGATGATACATCCCCCATAAAATACAGCATTGCGGGCGCCGATAAACTTATCAGCTATCCATCCTCCGGGGAGATTGGTCATATAGACTACGGCTGTATACAAGCCGTACAAGGCACCTGCTTCTACAACGGTCAGTCCAAGACCTGGATTGAGCCCTGTGGCGGCTGCAGTCATGTATAAAATAAGCATCGCCCGGCCTCCGTAATAGGAGAATCGCTCCCACATCTCTGTGAAAAACAAGGTGGACAAGCCAGGTGGGTGGCCAAAGAAACTCTTCATATAATGCTATTTAAGGAGTGATATATTCTGCCTTGAACCTTCAAGGCGGGGCAAAATAATGAAAAGTTTGAGTTTTACTTATTCCGGTCCCGGCAATCTGAGGCAGATGCCCTGTCGGCGGGAACCTTCCTCGCTCCACCCCGCTATTTGAGGTTTGCAACTTCAAATGAATATGCCGAGCATGCTCCATGTGCAAGATCGCTGAAAGGCAGTTTGCAACTGCCATGCTAAATTGCATCCCCTTTTGACTGTTGCCAAGCAGTTACAAACTGCTTTATCATGATCACTCACTAACCAGATGCCAATCATATCGATTTGAAGTTGCAAACTTCAAATAGCGGTGAAGATGTAAAGAATCGCGATTTGAAGCTTGCAACTGCCAGGCTGGAATTCCTATGATTTACTGAACCATCACCCTGATCGACTCCCCCGTGGCTAAAATCCGGAGGATGTAAATTCCAGGGGCAAAAGCTGAGATATCAACAGGTTTTTGAATTTCTGAAGAGGTAAGGTGCCGGATCAATTGGCCCTGGATGGAATATATCTGAGCTTCCGATTCGGTCGCCGTTTCGATTTGTATTGTACCGGTGGTTGGATTGGGATAGACCTCTGTAGGCACAGAAACGGGATCTTGAATACCTACAATATCCTGCTTGTAAACTACCAATGGGCCTGATCCGATATGGAGATCGTTACCATCCGCGTCAATGGCAATCAGATTTTTCAGCCTGATGACGACTGAATCTGGAATATCCGTAAAAGAAACCCCCTCTTTTAGGGCAAGCCCGCCAACAAGGCGATCAAAACTAAATCCAGCTTCGATTTCAAGTGGCAGATGATCCGTTTTTACAAAACCATACCGGGGTGATATCTCAAAATAGGGATCCAAGGGCTCATATCCATTATAGTGGAGACATAATACCTTATCGCTCGCCGGGCAAATTGGTGCGCGAAAGCCCTGGATTTCATAGAACGTGGTGTCAAAATCAATTTCATACGCTAGCCCTAGCACATTCGGAATATTAACCCCAGCCTGTATTCTGATGTTTGGGATTCTTCCATCCATCGACATCTGACCTGATGTCAAAACTATTTCAGGGCCATCAGGAAACAGTTCCTGTGGTTCGTAATATGGATTGGTATAGAGGTAATACCGGATATTCCGGTCCATATCTTCATCATTGACGATTCCATTTCCATTGCCATCCCCATGTTTGGCATTTAGGTCTCCTGGCAATGTGAGTGTCCATAGATCAGCGGAATGCCCATCCCAGTTGATCCGTCCATCACGCTTTGAGCCAAGGCTGTCTTTCATAACGCCCCAGTACAACAAATCAAAATGATCAGCTATGCCGTTATGATTAAAATCACCCGGCCATACACAATCCCTTCCTATACATGCTGGTGAACGCACACACGACAAGGTGGTGTCACTGATCAACCTGAATAGAGAATCAATATTGGCATACATAAATCCAACCTGTTCCAGGTGATCCAGTGAAGAATCCTGGTGGAACATGTATGCGGTTTCAACAACTACACTTTCTTTCGGTCGGAGGGAATCCAGATACACGGATGAAACGGTCCTTGGGTCTCCAAAATCAATTGATTCCTGATACCATGACCATTGCAATGAATCCCTCGGATCCCCATTAAACAGAAAATGGGTGGTGCCTCCCAGGTGCCCTGGGTTATAACCGTCACCTTCAGGAGTAATGGGAGTACCATCAATCCATTTACCAGTCAGTAATGTATATGACTCATTGGGAAATTCAGGTGTGATATCATGGTTGCCAGGGTGCAACCCATCCGCAAGAAAACTGTGCATGGGATGCGACAGATACGTCATACTCTGCACCGGAGGATAATCGGCGTAGGTAGTGGCGCCTGTGGTACAATCCCCTCCGACATCACCATCTACACCATCGTTGTAGACAAACTCAGTATGCCTTACACTGTCACTTCCTATATAATCATCCGCTGAACATCCCAGATCATAATCCGTCCACATCCCAAAATATACACTATCCAGTTTTATAGCGTCCTGGTTGATGATCTTATACCTGTTAAACAGGGTATTATTAAGAACAGTAGTGTTACTGCAGTTGAATCCATAGACGGTCAGCTGTATTTCAACACCCAAAGGATTTCCATTTGATTGTTCATGAGGACCCTGATCATTGAATACCATCCAGAATATTTGCTCCGGGATATACGGAACACCTTTCAACAGGATGAAAGGATATTCTCCTGATTGAGGCTCATAAATACCATTGCCATTGAGGTCATCGAAGTCCGCCCATCCACCATTGTGATCAGCTGGCAATTCAAATGGATTGTATTGCCCAAAGAATACATTTCCTTGTGCAGGCCAGCCAAAAATACCGGGGATTGTATCCTCAATAATTCCATCCGCTGCATCTAGAATGTGTTGCTCAATTTCACCTCTTGAAACCGACCATATATGATCGAAATAATTACATAGGTCAGGGTAATTTGTTGCTTCCGGATTAAGAGGCCCTGTGTAATAGTCTTGCTTTAAAAATCCAAATGAGGTACCCGCTAGTTTCAATTCACCATCCTTATACCCTCCGATCCATGGAGCTGATGCATATATAGTACTGGGTGAATTGTCCATAGTATAAGGGGCTTTGAAAAAACCGTCGTAGTCTACGCTCGCAAATTTTCCTCCTTGAGGAGAAAACAATGCGCCGATGCGATTAGCTTGAAACACTTCTTCGCCAATATAGCCTCTGCATTCAGATTGTGCCTGAATAAAACATGGCAGGCAAATTAGAAAGGGGAGTAAGTTTTTCATAGTTGGGTATTTTTTATTAAAAATAAATCAGAACTGAATTAAAAATTGTCGCACATAAAACACTTCAATAACTTAATACAGCAGGAAACAGACAAAGGTGAAAACAATAACTTTATATCCTCTGTCTATTGAATGACTACCCGTATTGCTTCTCCTGTAGCTAAAATCCGAAATATGTAGACCCCTTGTGCTAAAGCTGAGACATCCACAGGTTGCTCTACCTCAGAGGAGGTTAGTTGCCTGACCAACTGGCCCTGGATGGAATATATCTGAGCTTCCGATTTGGTCGCCGTTTCGATTTGTATTGTACCGGTGGTTGGATTGGGATAGACCTCTGTAGGCACAGAAACGGGATCTTGAATACCTACAATATCCTGCTTGTAAACTACCAATGGGCCTGATCCGATATGGAGATCGTTACCATCCGCGTCAATGGCAATCAGATTTTTCAAGCGGATGATTGTGCTATCAGGAATATCATCATAAGCAATGCCATTTCTTGGGTAAAGCCCGAACGGTGACCAATCCAGGATATAACCTAAGTCAATATCTATTGCCTGATGATCGGTTTTTACAAAACCATAAACTGTTGTTTCCCATGCCTCCACTTCCTGCGGATTGTAATCGTCGTCGAGGAAACAGATGATATTTGAATCAGCAGGACAGGAAAGGGTCCGGCCAGGTCTGAGTTCGAAGTATGTTGAATCAAAATCAATTTCATATGCAAGCCCCAAAACATTTGGAATTGAAAGGCCTGTTTCAATCTTTAGATTTCTAATCCGACCCTGTTCATCCATTGGGTGGCTCTGAATGACAATTTCAGGCCCCTCCGGATAAAGATCCTGTCTTTGATAATAAGGGTTTGTAAACAGGTAATGGTGAATATTTCTTTCAAGGTCTTCTGCATTGACAATACTATTCCCGTTGCCGTCTCCATGCTTTGCGTTGAGGCCATTGGGCAATTCCATTGACCATGGATCCGCATAATGCCCATCCCAGTTGATTTTACCGTCACGTGGAGATCCTGTCTGATCTTTCATCACCCCCCAATACAAAAGATCATAATGATCAGCGATACCATTGTGGTTAAAATCACCAGGCCAGACACACTCCTTTTTATCCTGACAATATAGAAATGGAGTGCAAGGGAGTATCGATTCACTCATCAAATGCAATAAGCTATCTATCTGGTATTTCATAAACCCAACCTGACCGATGTGATCAAGAGTGGAATCCTGGTTAAACAAATAAACCGTCTCCAGTTTGACTGTCTCAAATGGCTGCATTTGGCCAAGGTAAACAGACGAAACCGTGCTTGGATCAATCTGATTTGATTGGAAACTATACTGTGACCATTGTGTAGTATCCCTTGGATCCCCATTGTACAAGTACGTAGTTTTCGGAAAAGCACTGCCGGGGTTATACCCATCTCTGAATTCAGTGATAGGCGTGCCATCCCGCCAGACTCCTTTGAGCAAATTGTAACGCTCCCAGGGCAAATACAGAAAAGGAAAAGTTCTTGGTGCGGTGATATAACTGGTCATATGATGGGAGAGATAGGTAAGGCTTTGAATTGGTGGAAAATCACCATAGGTAGTGAGCCCTGAAGTGCATCCTCCATTTACATCTCCGTCCCTGGCAAATTTGTTATAGGCATACTCTGTGTTCCGGGAGGTATCACAACCTTCATAATCATCTGTGGAGCAGCCAAGGTCATAATCTGACCACATGCCAAAATACAGGCTATCTATTACCGCTGTATTTTGATTGATGACTTTGTAGGTATTGAACAGCGCATTGTTCAATACTGCATTATCCTGACAATTGAAACCGAAAACAGTGAGCTGGACTTCAACACCAAGAGGAGCTCCTTCAGATTCAGTGTGCAGCCCCTGATCATTAAACACCATCAACATTATTTCTTCCGGTATGTGATAGATACCTCTCAGGTTGATTGCAGGATATTCTCCGAGTTGTGGTTCATAAAGACCATTTTGATTTAGATCCATGAAATCAGCCCACCCGCCATGATGCCCGGCTGGCAATTGAAAATGATTGATAGTTGAAAAGTATTCATTCCCTTCAGCAGGCCATCCAAAAACAGAAGCAATGGTGTCTGAAATCTGTCCATCTGATTCGAAATCTTCAATATGACGTACTATATCTTCCCTACTGGTGCTCCAGATTCTGTTGTACCATACACAATTTGAGTCTAAGGTTACAGCCCCTTCAAGCAATGGTCCGGCATACAAATCAAAATTGGTTTGGTTAGGATACGTTTGAGCGGAAATTTTCAATTGCCCATCGACATACCCTCCTATCCAGGGGCTTGAAGCAAAAATGGTATAGGATGCGTCCTCCCTGGTGTAAAGGCACTTTGAAATAACCATCCAACGGCAGAAACTTACTCCCTTGTGGTGAAAATGAAGCACCAATCCGATTAGCCTGGAATATTTTACTGGCTTCAAATCCACCAAAGCAGTTTTCCTGTGCGGAAATCAATAAAGGAAATAGAAAAAGTAGAGGTAGCAGGTTTTTCATGGTCGGGTAATTTTACTAAAGTTACCACCCAACCTCTAATGAAAATGTCCCGCCTGAGACAGATATGAAATTAGTCCGCGATGGCCAAAGGATATTTGAGCCCTTTGTAACCTGTCAGCACCGCCTTGACCTTGCCTACGGACACAGGGCTCTCGATCATCAGCGGGATGCGGTTGCCATCGGCAGACATGTAGATGTCCATTCGGGTGTCTTCATCAAAGAAGTGGCCGGATACCACCTCAGGCCTGATGAGTGTGGTTTTCATCCTACCGAGGCCACGGATTTTCTGTTCTATATTCTTCTCCCGTACCTCGACCTGGAGGGGATATTCCTCCTCTACAAAGACCTTGACGCCAAACTGGTCACCGGTCTTATATTGGTTGAAGTCAACATTACGGATGTTATACACGATCGAGATCATATCATGCATGCATCCTGACAAATCGGCTGTATAGTATTTGGTTGGTTTGTCGGGCCATCCCTTGGAGGCATGGACGACATTCTTTTTCTGGTCAAAATTGAATTGATCCCACCAAACATATTTGCCTTCCTGGATATCCCTTGAGAAGGAAAGGGGAAGTAATGTCTTTTTATCGATGACACTTTCATAGCGGTCATTGACTTCATAAAACCATTCAAAGGCACTGATGGTCTTGCCATCGATGGAGATAAAATACCTGTCACCCATATCTTTCACCTTGAAGGTAGCCTCTCCGGCTGGGATCCAGATAAAGTTGAGCTGGTAGTATAAGGTATAGGTGATCTCCTCCCCACCCTGCCAGGTGAAGTTTTCGGTCTCACAATAGTTGTAGTTGTAATCAATGGTGTTGGCATACTCCTGCCTGGCTGGTTCTGCGAAACTCAGCCCAATAATGGAAGCCAGAATCAAAGATATCCGCATCATATTTGGTATAACGAAATTACGGGGAAAAGTGTTACAAAATCAAGGGGTTGGGGGAAAATTCGTTGCGCACGAAACGCGGGGAATTGTTTTACTTTTTGCATTGCCCAAAAAGTAACAAAAACGCAAGTCGCGCTAAAAACTCGCCAGTTTATTCCATCTATAGCCTGGCTTCCTGGTTTGCTGTCTCGCTTGACCCTATTTCACTCCTACCGGTTTTCGGCTTTATGGCCGAAAACCGGCCGTCCTGTCTGCTCGGACAATTTAGCGTGACAGAATGGTGCCTATTCGAAATGATTTTTAAAACCTATCTCCTGATTCCTGCCTCCTATCTCCTTATTTCAGTTTTGAGCGACAGGATTGTTCCTATTCGAGTGGAATTTTACCCCCTATAGGGGGCTAGGGGGTAAGGGGGTTGGGGGTAAACGAAGAATTCTCACGATCTTTGCCCCCGGGACAAAACCCGATACACCACCTTCCTAGTATGGAAATTCTCATTATCCTGATCCTGATCCTGATCAACGGCGTCTTTTCGATGTCAGAAATCGCCCTGGTTTCCGCCAGGAAAAACAGGCTCACCAGCGCAGCCCAGCAGGGTAACCGGGGTGCAAAAACTGCCCTCGAACTGCAGTCTGCACCGAGCAAACTGCTCTCTACCGTCCAGATCGGGATCACCCTGATCGGGCTCCTTACGGGTATCTATAGCGGTGAAAAAATCACCCATGACATGGAAACCTTTATCCTTCAGTTTCCACTTCTTGCTCCTTACGCGCCTACTTTAGCCGTTGTCGTGGTGTTGATCATCATTACGTTTTTCTCGCTGGTCCTGGGCGAATTGGTCCCAAAGCGAATCGGATTGACCTATCCAGAGGCTATCGCCAAGACCATGGCCATGCCCATGAAGATCATCGCTATGATCACAGCACCTTTTATCTGGCTGCTCACCGCAACGACTGACCTGATCCTGAAAATATTCCGTGTCCAACGCTCCAGTGAGAGCAAGGTGACCGAGGAAGAAATCAAGGCCATCGTACGCGAAGGCATGGAAGACGGGGAAATCCAGGAGATCGAACAGGATATTGTGAACCGGGTTTTTAGTGTTGGGGACAGAAGTGTGAGTTCGCTCATGACCGCCCGGAAGAAAATGACTACTCTGGATATTACTGATACGAAAGAGGAAGTCAAAAGGCTGGTTTCGGAAGACCTGCACAATTTCTACCCGATCTATGACA
The DNA here is from genome assembly GCA_016716665.1 of Candidatus Opimibacter iunctus. GTDB lineage: Bacteria > Bacteroidota > Bacteroidia > Chitinophagales > Saprospiraceae > Opimibacter > Opimibacter iunctus. The sequence continues at coordinate 342,524 of JADJVH010000003.1, forward strand.
GCGACGAACAGGACATCATCGGCATCGTAAGTCTGAAGCAACTGTTTGCCGAGATCGAAAACGAAAACTTCAACCTCAAGAACATCGTGGCTGAGCCATCGTACATCGCAGAGGGAGCATCAGCATATAAAGCCCTGGAGCAATTCAAGCAAACCAATGTGCACTATGCACTGGTCATCGATGAGTATGGCTCGACCCAGGGCATCCTCACGATGAGTGATATCCTGGAAGCATTGGTCGGTGATATTTCAGAATTCTATGGTGAGGAATATTTATTCCAGCAGCGTGATGATCATTCATGGCTGATCGATGGCCACTACCCGCTACCTGACTTCCTGACCCGCTTTGGCATGGAAGACTATATCAAGGATTATGAAGTCAACACGGTCGGTGGACTCATCATGCAAGAGTTGGGCCGCATCCCCAAGCAGTCCGAAAAACTGAATTGGGCCAACTTCGAGTTTGAAATCATAGATATGGACGGACCGACGATTGATAAAATACTAATAGTGAAGAAATAGCCAGCGGCTATTTCTGTTAAATGTTTAAGGTTAAATGTTTAGAAAAAAGCGAGAAAGTAAGACATTACCCATTTACCATTTACCATTTACCATTAAACAACTTTCAATTGGCACAATTGAAACAAACATCTTCCCGCATCCTTGGCATCGATCCCGGCACCAACATCCTGGGCTTTGCGGTCATCGAGGTGGATGGCGAAAAAGTGGATGTGCTTGAGATTGGTGTGCTGCACCTGAAGGACAAGGGTGAGCATGTAGATAAGCTGAAAGAAATTTTCCTTGAGATCCAGGAGATCATTGAACGATATCTTCCAAAGGACCTGGCGATCGAAGCACCGTTCTTTGGTAAGAATGTGCAATCGATGCTCAAACTTGGGCGTGCACAAGGCGTGGCCATGGCAGCGGGCATGACGATGGGGCTCTCCATCACTGAGTACTCTCCGAAAAAAGTAAAACAATCGGTAACCGGAAACGGAAACGCTTCGAAGGAACAGGTAGCTGATATGATGTACCGTCTGCTCAGCCTGAAACCCGGCAAGGTGCCGCTTGATGCAACTGATGCTTTGTCCGTTGCTTTATGTCATCATTATCAGAATGGAAGACCAGTGTCTTCGAAAAAGGGTGGGTGGAAATCTTTTTTAAAAGAGAATCCTGACCGGGTCAAATGAATGAATAAAAAGGTAGGGACAGGTCGCGACCTCTCCCTACCTTTTTATTCATTTCATTATTTCTTCGCCTTCGCCTCAGTCGGAGTTTCCTCCTCGTCATCATCCTCATCCTTGATATCCTTGACGAGATCATCCACATCCTTGGTTGCCTTCTTCAGTTTGTCGAGATTCTGCTCACGCTTCTGGGCAGTGTCCTTGGCCCCTTTACCTGTCGGTGGTGCTGTGCCATCGCCTTTAAAGCCTTCTTCACTGAAGACAAATCCTTTGTTGTCGGCATCGACGTAGATCGTGTCCCCTTCGGCAAACTGACCGGACAGCACTTGCACGGCCAGTTCATTGACGAGTTCTACTTCTATCACTCTCTTGAGCGGACGGGCACCAAACTGCGGATCGTATCCAAGGTCCGCGAGAAGGTTGAGTGCCTTGTCACTGATCTCCAGATTGAGCTCACGGTTGGCGAGGTTTTTCTTGATCTTCTTCAGGAGCAACAAAGCGATCTGCTTGATCTCTGCCTTGGAGAGCGGGAGGAACATGATCTTGTCATCGATCCGGTTGAGAAATTCAGGCCTGAGGTTTTCTTTCAACAGGTTGAATACTTCTTCCTTGGTCGTGGCGATGATATCCGCTCTTTGTCCTTCGCCAAGGGCTTCGAGGTCTTCAAAATTTTCGAGGATGACATCTGAGCCCATATTGGAGGTCATGATGACGATCGTGTTTTTAAAGTTGGCGATGCGTCCCTTGTTGTCCGTCAATCGTCCATCATCGAGCACCTGCAACAATACATTGAAGGTGTCCGGATGCGCTTTCTCAATCTCATCAAGCAACACGATAGAGTACGGCCTGCGGCGCACAGCCTCTGTCAATTGCCCGCCTTCATCATAGCCTACATATCCCGGAGGTGCACCAACGAGCCTGGAGACCGCATGCTTCTCCTGGTATTCGCTCATGTCAATACGTGTGATCGCGGCCTCATCATCAAACAATACTTCTGCGAGTGCCTTGGCTAACTCAGTCTTACCGACACCCGTTGGGCCAAGGAAAATGAACGAACCAATAGGCTTGTTTGGATCCTGGAGTCCTGCCCTGCTTCTGCGCACAGCATTACTTACAGACTTCACGGCTTCGGTCTGACCGATCAGGCGCTTTCCGATTTCTTCTTCCAGGTGAAGCATCTTCTCCTTTTCGCTCTGCATCATTTTCTGCAATGGGATACCTGTCCAGCGGGAGACTACTTCAGCGATATCATCTGCAGTCACTTCTTCGTTAGTAAAACGGCTGTCCCTTGGAAGTTCACGCAGCTTGGCTTCTGCCTCAGCGAGTTTTGCCTTTTCAGCGACGAGCTCTCCGTAACGGATCTTAGCCACCTTTTCATAATTGGACTCACGCTCCGCTACAGTTGCTTCGTGCTCGAGTTCGTCGAGGTGCTTGCGGATATTCTGGATAGAGTCTACCAGTTCCTTTTCATTCTTCCATGAAGCTTTGAGTGTATCAAGCTTCTCCTGTGTATTGGCAATGGTCTCGTTGAGGACCTTGAGTTTCTTATCATCCTTTTCCCGCTTGACGGCTTCGCGTTCGATTTCGAGTTGGCGGAGCTTGCGGTCAGCCTGGTCGATCTCTTCAGGCATGCTGTCCAGTTCCAATCTGAGTTTAGCCGCAGCTTCATCGATCAGGTCTATCGCCTTGTCCGGCAGGTGACGGTCTGCGATGTAGCGGTGCGACAGTTCGGCTGCAGCGACCAGGGCCTCATCGAGGATGGCAATCTTGTGATATACCTCGTACTTGTCCTGTATCCCGCGAAGGATGGAGATTGTGTCTTCTACAGAAGGCTCATCGATAAAGACGGTCTGGAACCTGCGCACAAGGGCCTTGTCTGCTTCAAAATATTTTTGATACTCATCCGCAGTGGTAGCTCCGATAGTACGCAGTTCGCCACGTGCAAGTGCGGGCTTGAGGATATTGGCAGCATCCATTGCGCCGCCACCTCCTCCTGCCCCGATGAGCGTATGGATCTCATCAATAAAGAGGATGATCTCGCCATTGGAACTCTTGACTTCTTCGATCACTGCCTTGATGCGCTCTTCAAACTCGCCTTTAAACTTGGCGCCTGCGATCAGGGCAGCGATATCAAGCACATAGATTTGTTTAGTCAGTAGATTTTCAGGCACATCCTTTTGTACAATACGCCACGCGATACCTTCGACGATGGCAGTCTTTCCTACACCGGCATCACCGATGAGGATCGGATTGTTCTTTTTGCGGCGGGAGAGAATGTGCAGGATACGGCGGATCTCTTCGTCGCGGCCGATGATCGGATCCAGCTTTCCGTCAAGTGCCCTTTGATTGAGGTGGATACCATATTTCTTAAGGGCGTTGTATTGGTTTTCGGTGCTCTGGTCACTGACCTTCCTTCCTCCGCGCAGTTCTTTGATCGCAGCCTTCAATCCTTCGAAGGTGGCGCCCTGGTCCTTAAGGATCTGGGCTCCCTTGCTGCTACCTTTCATGATCCCGAGCAGCATGACCTCTGTGGAGATAAACTCATCTCCAAATTCGGCGAGAAGCTTTTTGGCTTCAGCGAGGGCTTTGTTGCTCGTATCTGAAAGATATTGTTTGTCAGATCCGGAGACTTTGGGATAGGTCTGGATGGATTCGTCAAGTGCCTTGACGAGTTGGGGTATGCTGACGCCTACTTTCTGGAAAAGGAACTTGGCGCTGTCTTCACTGGCCTCCAGTATCCCTTTGATCATGTGCGTCGTATCGACCGTCTGCTGTTGAAGGCTGGCGGCGAGTCGTTGTCCTGCCAGGATTGCTTCCTGGGCGTTGATGGTAAAGTTATCGTATGTCATGGTCTATCTATGTTTGTTATAGCTGAACTTTCAGCTTATGGAAAAATTGTATAAATATCTTTTCGATGATGAATCCTGGCAAATTCAGCCACATCGCCTTCAATGAAGAGGCCGATCCTATAATCTCCGATTTTGATTCGATAGGCTGATTTATGGCCGGCTAGTTTTTTGATATTGGGAATATCTGAAAGATGCTTAGCCTTTTCAACAATACGGATGGCTTTTAAAGTTGCATTTCTGACATGCTCAACATCTAGTTTTTCCAGGTCTTTATTGAATTTACTTAAAAACTCAACTTTCATGAAACCTTGAGTTTCTTCATGATGGTCTCGCGGCTCACTTTCTTGGAGCGGTCAACTTTCTTCATCAGCGCCGACATGGCCCGATCTTCAACCTCTTCGATTTCCATCAGGGTGGATTGAATACCAAGTTTCTTTAGCAGGTCAGAAACAAACTTCATCTCCGTCTGATTTTTCGCCTTTACAACCAGTGCTTTCATTGTTTTGTCTTTGAACCAAAAGTACTAATAAACAACAACCTATTGTTGGATGATCACCTCCATCCAAATCCACTTTAGAGCCCTTTCTGCCGCCAACTCCAATCCTTCGGATATCCTATTCAGGAAAATTTGGAATAGTCCACTTTGAGATTTCCCCATGGTTGCCTTTGAAATTGTAATAACAACAAGGCAGGCTCTGGAGTTCTACCAAATGGCCCTAAATCTCCTCATAGATAGACTGGGTTGGGCAGCCTGATTTCAGCAAATCGACATCTCTCCGGCATGCTTTCGATTAGAAAAAACTAATTTTTTAAACAGAATATCAACCCTGTTTTGCCTTTATGTGGCTGGCGGGGAATCGCCTAAATGGGCGAAAACCAAATAATATTTCACATTTATAGATTATATATAATAAAAAAGTTAATATCTTGCCGCATTACAAAACGGATTTTTCCGGTGCCCTTCATGGATGGGTAGCGGAGATGCTGGTCTGTCACCCGAAAAGTCGGATGTACGGAGCACCTTATGAGAACCAATATTATCTTTGCCCCCTAACCCATGGCAGTTCAAACAAAACGACACTATAAAGCAAATGGTAAGCTCCTCCTTACCGGTGAATACCTCGTGCTCAACGGGGCGGTGTCGCTTGCGCTACCTTGCAAACTGGGGCAATCGATGAATGTCAGTGAGCGTCCCGGTAGTGAAATCACCTGGAAATCATACGACCGCAAGGGTAATCTTTGGTTTTCCGGCAGCTTTGATCTCATGGCCTTCGATCCGATCGACAGCACTGACAAAGATATCGCCAACAGTATCCAGCAACTTCTCAGAGGCGCCTGCCGTCAGAATAGTGAATTCCTCAGCCAGTGGCGGAGATATACAGTCGAAACTTATCTCGAATTTGATCGTGAATGGGGATTGGGCAGCAGTTCGACCCTTGTGTGGTGTGTAGCGCAATGGGCTGAAGTCAATCCTTATATCCTCCTTTTCGACACCTTTGGTGGTTCAGGATACGATATCGCCTGCGCTGATGCAGACGGACCGGTGTTATACCAACTACTCGAAGACGAGTTGCACATCGATGGGGCCGACTTCGACCCTACTTTCAAAAAGAACCTCTTTCTAGTCTATCTAGGCCGCAAGCAAAACAGCAGGGAAGCCCTCAAGAAATATCATCAGTCTAAGGCTGGCCTCAATGGTTCGGTAGACAAAGTCTCCAGGCTGACAGAGAGTATCAACACAGCCACTTCGCTTAAAGAATTTGAATCCCTCGTCCGCCAGCATGAAAACCTGGTGGCCGATATCCTTGGACTTCCTACTGTCCAGAGCAAGGAGTTCCCCGACTATTGGGGTACAGTCAAGTCACTTGGTGCATGGGGCGGTGATTTCGTCCTCGCTACCACCGATCGTCCTGAAGAAGAGACACGTGCCTATTTCCAGTCCAAGGGGATGGATGTGATCTTCAGGTATGATGAGTTGATCCTGAGCTAACAGCTAACAGCTAACAGCTATCAGCTATCAGCTATCAGCTATCAGCTACCAGCTTGCAGCTTGCAGTCACAGTTTATTTGTCTGAATCACGGATTTCACGGATTAAGCGGATTGCAACGATGACAAGGATTTAATACTATGGAACAAGTGACCTATCTGCCAGTCTACAGGTTTCTCCACCAAGCTAATCCGTGAAATCCTTAAATCCGTGAAATCCGTGATTCAGACGAAAAAATCCGTGTCAATCGACTGACCCGTTGTGCCTGATTGCATCTGTAGTCTGCTCCACTCCTCCCCACTCATTCATCGCATTGAAAATGCGGAATGCATCAAATCTCTGCACATCATCCTGATGTATCGGCCGCGGGATTAAGATTCCATTCGATACAAGACGCTTCCAGGTTGTGCCTGCCAGGAGAGGGATAGAGGGAGTGTACCAACGATCACCTTTGCGAAAAGCAATATTGGCAATAGAGGTGTCGGTGATCCAGCCATCGCGGGTGATGAGGATATCATCAGCATCTCCTCGTTGGGAAAAAAGGTCCTCGAGTATTTTGCGATCGGCATATTTATATCGGTAATCATAACCGGCGGGAGCTTCGATCAGCCTTAGCGTGTTGATGAGTCGGGGCTCATAAGGGAAAAAATCTATGCCTATAGTATTGATGTCATAAAGGATCCTGCAACGAAACAATCCAACCTGTGGGATATCACATGTAGAGAGGATTTCCAAGAGTGGAAAGGTTGACTCCTCTATAGGTACATCTGGATAAAAATGATTGAGGGTTGCATCCACTCTGCGTTGATGCCAGTCTAGGTGCATCGGCTGGCCGTCGCGGATACAGATGGTTTCGAGAAATTGATGCACTGAATGTGAAATTGGATTGATGAAGGGTTAGGATTAAAAATACAGATTGTTAGGGACAACAGAAATACAACCCCCCGACCCCCTTCGAAGGGGGAGCCATGATTTTTCTTGTCTATTGATTTGCATGCTCCAGTTTCTCCCCCTTCGAAGGGGGTCGGGGGGTTGAGTTCTGTCGCTCAAAGAGGAATATACACCTTATCCAAAATCTCCTGATACTCCTGCTCCGCCACACTGCGATAGGTGATCCCTCCGCCGCTGCGATAGTAATGGCCATCAGGGCGCTCTTCGATCATGCGGATCATGACTGCACTGTCCAGGTTGGTGCCATCAAAGACACCGAAGACGCCGGTGTAATATCCGCGTGGTTCTGGCTCAATCTCTGTGATGAGCTCTACTGTTTTTTTCTTGGGGGCTCCTGTGACTGATCCTGCCGGGAGCAGTGCATGCATGATACTGCCTGGCTTACCTGCATATCCTTCATCCAGGATGCCGCTGATCTCGGAACTGCATTGAAGCAATGATTTGTCTCCGGTCTTTATCTCAGTGAGATACCGGTACCTGTTGACCGTAACTTTTTTGGAAACGATGCTGAGATCATTCCGCAGCAGATCCACTACAGTCGCATGTTCTTCCTGCTCTTTGATGTCAGCAAGTAGTATTGCCTCCGCGTCTGGTACGGACGCATCGATCGTCCCTTTCATCGGGTAGGTGCGGATGATGCCGTCTGTCACCGCAACAAATTGCTCCGGTGAAAAAAGCAAAAACCTGCCGGGTACTAATAGCTTATAAGGAGCACTGACTGCATCATAGATTTCTTCAAGCGAAGGAAGCCCGGTCATCTTTGTTGCATAAGACAAATTGAGGAGGTACGTATCCCCTGCCTTGATCGCCTTCATGACCTTTTCAAAACCATGCTCGTAGTCCTCAAAGGAAACAGGTGTTTTTGAAAAAGTAATTTCATGTTTATTGCGGGATGCTTCGCTTCTATTCTTATTGATCTGGAACCGGATTCCTCCATCCAAACGCTGGCCTGAGACATCTTTTAAGGGCAGCACAATCGGCTGTGTACGTTCAAAATCCAGGATGAAAAGAAAGGGTTCACCTGCTGCTGCCAGTTGATCCATGTGTAGCGCCCATGCAGGAATCATCATGACCGTAGAAGCTATATTATTCCTTCACCTTGCGACAGGTGACTTTCAGGCTATTGATCCCCTTGACCGTATCGATCCGCATGTAGGGTTCGACAGACCAGGTGTAAGAGCCAACTTCAGGGAAAGTAAACCGGTGTTGTAATGGAATATCCACCTTGCAACAACTCTCCCCCTTATCTCCTGCCCATGATCCATCATCATTGATCAGCTCGAGGGACGTGACTGAAGTCACTTCTTTGCCTGATGGGTATGTGGTCAACGTTCTGATATAAAGATTCTGATAATCGTAGGATTCTTCATGGCTGAGCTGGACATCCATCTCATAGACAGTAGTTGTATCAGTAGCCACCATGACAAAAGACTTCTTATCTCCTGTGATCCATTGCTGGTCTTTCCATTTCCACTTTTCGGTATGCAGGACGCCCCTGTCACACGCACTGAGTGTAACCAGGAAAGCGAATCCGATCAACGCGATGCGAATCAACTAAAGTAATCTTTCATACGTTCGAAAAAGCCCTTCTCCGTCTTGCTGGGTTGGGGTTTGAAATTAGGTGACGCATTCAGTTTTTCCAGGATCTTCTTCTCGTCATCGGAGATTTTCTTTGGCGTCCAGATATTGACATAGATCAACTCATCACCTTTGCCATAAGCCTGCACTGAAGGCAGACCCTTGCCGTTGAGCCTGAATATCTTTCCACTCTGTGTGCCTGGTGGAATTTTGATTTTCACAGGTCCGCTTAGCGTAGGGACATCAACAGAACATCCTATTGCAGCATCCGGGAAGCTGAGATACAATTCAAAGATCAGGTTATTGCCATCGCGCTTGAGTTCGGAATGGGGCTTGACTTCGATGCTGATCAGCAGATCGCCCGAAGGTCCGCCCTTGATGCCTGCATTGCCACGGCCACGCATGGTGAGTTGCATGCCGTCCTCTACACCTCCCGGGATATCGATGTCGATTGTTTCTTCTTCAAGGGTGCGTCCTTCGCCACGACATTTAGGGCATGGTTCCACTACGATGGAGCCTGATCCATGACAGGTAGGACATTGAGTCGTGGTCTGCATTTGTCCAAGGAAAGTGCTTCTGATCTGGCGCACGACACCCGATCCACCGCAGGTCTGGCAGTTTTTGACAGCGCCGTCCTTTGCACCGCTTCCTTTACAGGTGGTGCAGGTCTTGCGCTTCTTGACTTTGATGGTCTTTTTCACGCCCGACTCTACTTCTTCGAGGGAGAGGCTGAGCTTGATGCGAAGGTTGCTTCCCTTCTGGCCCTGGGCGCGCTGTCCACCACCGCGATTGCCAAAGAAAGATTCGAAGGGACTATCGCCGAACACATCTCCAAACTGGCTGAAGATGTCATCCATGTTCATGCTCTCTGCGCTGTGATATCCTTGCTGCCCTTGCACGCCGGCGTGACCAAAGCGGTCGTATTTGGCGCGCTTGTCCGGGTCGCTGAGGACTTCGTAGGCTTCGGCGGCTTCCTTAAATTTATCTTCTGCTGCCTTGTTGTCAGGATTCTTATCAGGATGATACTGCATCGCTATCTTCCGATAGGATTTCTTTATCGCGGTCTCATCTGCATCCTTGGGGACTTCGAGTATTTCGTAGTAATCGCGTTTGCTCATGTTCTCTTTTTAGTTGCCCACCACGACCTTCGCATGGCGAATGATCTTGTCATTTAACATATAACCCTTCTCCAGGGTATCGATGACTTTGCCTTTCATGTTTTCATCCGGCACGGGGATCTCGGTGATCGCCTCATGCATCTCCACATCAAAGGGCTCACCAGTACTGGTCATGGCTTTGAGGCCCATGTTCTGGAGTACATTGTTTAACCTGTTGTAGACCAGGGTCACCCCATCACTGAATACTTCCGCATTAGATGGATCATCAGCGCTCTTCTTGGCGCGGTCAAAATCGTCCAGGATCGGCAGGAGGCTGACCATGACATCTTTGGAGGCGGAGTTCATGAGGTCCAGCCGTTCGCGCATGGTCCTCTTCTTATAATTGTCAAACTCTGCCAGCAGGCGGAGGTGCTTGTCACGAAGTTCGTTGACAGAAGCTTGTAATTCGGCAACCTTGGCATCGGCGGAGTTATCCCCCTGGTTTTCAGGCTGATCACTGTCCGAAGAGGTGGATTTGTCAAAATCGAATAGTTTTTCATCCTCGCCATGGGGCCCTTCCTGATCAGCGTGGGCGCCATTTGCCTTGTCCTTATGCTCTTTTTTCATTTTATCTGTATCAAAAAGGCCATTGGCCTGAAAATTAGTGGAATAGAATCGGGGTGCAAAAGTACTGCCATAAGGGACATTTGTGCCAAATTGACAGCAAAAAGCGTAATAGCCTGCAATTCAGGCAGGAATGTCATGGAATAAAGGGAGGCTTTGGTTGGAGTAAACTCCAACCAAAGCCTCACATACCTATGTCTTTACCCTTGCATCAAGTAACTTGATGATCTCCTCGAAGGATGGATCCACGGCCATCATCACTCCGTCCGGATTGATCAGGAACTTCGTGGGGATCTGCTTGACCCCATAAGCCTTGACGGTCGGGGAATCAAAAGATCCTGGTTCCATGATATGATAGGGCCAGATCATCTGGTCGGTCTGTATGGCGTTGGACCAATTGGCCGCGCTGCGTTCCAGGGCGACGCTTACGATTTCAAAACCATCAGCGTCCTTGAATGACTGCTTGTTGAATTTTGCGTACAGACTGGCCAATTTCGGATTGGACTGCCTGCATGGGCCGCACCAGCTCCCCCAGAAATCAAGAAGTACGTATTTGCCCTTCAGGTCTGACAGTGAGAATGAGCTTCCATCCGGCAGTTGACCGGTGAATTCAAACGCTTTCTCTCCGGTGATGTTTTTGGGTTTCAGGTAGAGGTATTTACCCAACTGGAAACCAACAAGAATCAATAAGGCTAGTCCTACAGTCAACAGCATGCTCTTCATATTGTGCTTCTAACAAGTGAGGGGCAAAATAGTTAAAAAGCAAGGAGCAGGGAGCACGGGGCATGGAGACTGTCCGGAAGGAGATCTATCTGGTGGTCAATAACCAATAGCCAATAACCAAAGAATAGTGAGAGGTAAATAGCAAGTATAATCTTCGTCCCGCGGCTTGAAAGCCGCGGCAATTCAATTAAAAAAAGGCTAAGCGGGACGATGTTTTATTCAATTTGATCCTACTGGGCATAAGGAATGGCACTCCCGATTACTTTGTATTAAGCCCTATCTTTACCCACGCAATGTTTACCCCTTCAAAATTTCTGCGAAATTTCTGTCCCCTAAAGGGGTTAAGCAATTCCAATAGGCATTTAACAATAAGCGAATCAAACATATTCGTATCAACCCATAAACTCATAAACCTATAAGCCTATAAGCTTATAAGCTTATAAGCCCACCCACAGAAAAATCTTCATCCCATGAACATGCTTTCGATTGATCCCAAAGATACCCCTCAAAAAGACTTCCACCAGTTTATGCTGGGCACTGTGGCTCCACGGCCGATTGCCTTTGTGAGTACGGTGGATGAACATGGAAATAAAAACCTCGCTCCCTATAGCTTCTTCAATGCCTTCAGTTCGAATCCGCCGATACTGGTTTTCTCGAGCAATCGGCGTGGAAGTGACAACTCTACCAAGGATACCCTGCATAATGTGCAGGCCTCAGGAGAGTGTGTGATCAATGCGGTCAACTATGCGATCGTGCGGCAGATGGCAGTTGCGTCTGTTGACTTTCCGACTGGGGTTAGTGAGTTTGAAAAAACAGGATTGACGCCTATCCCGTCTGATCTCGTCAAGGCATTTCGGGTGAAGGAATCACCTGCGCATATGGAATGCAAAGTCAAGGACATCGTCACACTCGGGGATAAAGGCGGAGCGGGCCATCTCATCATCTGCGAAGTGGTGAGGATGCACATCTCAAAAGACGTACTGACCGATCGTAATCGCATCGATCCTGACAAGATGGATCTGATGGGGCGGATGGGGCGTGCATACTATGTGAGGTGCAGTGGTGCGGCTATACATACTATCGTGCAGGAGTACAATCCTGTGACGATAGGATATGACCAGTTGCCCGCCCATATCAAGAACAGCCCGGTGCTCACCGGCAATGATCTCGGCAAACTTGCCGGACAGGTGACTATGCCATCAGAAGAAGAAATCAATGCAGTCGCCAGTGAGGCAGATGTATTGAATGCACTCGGGCAGCAAAATCCTGAAGCTGCCTTGCACTATCTCGCGAAGTCATACCTGGACAGGGATGATGTGCGGAGAGGGTTTAGTATGCTCCTTATAAAATGACTTTGGACTAGCCTATTGATTGTCGAAATGAGCAATTCGATTATCTCTATCAGTGGGCTTTGTGTATCGATGGTATTCCCTATATTTGGTTGAGGGCACAACCATGTCAACACTCATATGCTGGCGGCTTGCTGCAATAGGACTTATTCTATTTATTACAGCAATCCACTCTAGCAGAGAGGGATTGGGGTAGAATTGGAGGGTGGAGTTGCAGGTATAAACAAGTTAGAGGATACTTACACAAATGATCATTAAGTAAAAGTAAAATGAATAGGAACTTGTTAATATTGTTATCAGCATTTTTTGTAACAGCTATTGCTGCCTGCACAAATGAGGAATGTGAGGAAACCTTGAAAAGCAATTGCTTTTGTCCGGAGAATTATGATCCGGTATGTGGCTGTAATAAGAAAACGTATGGCAATGCTTGCGAGGCGGAATGTCATGGCATTGCAATATATAGAAAAGGAAAATGTAAGTAATGAATTCTATTTGAGCTTTTAACTCCACTCTCCTGAACAGCTTTCAATCCGCCAATTACAACCTGTCAAAGTTGTTTCTTTCTCGCCAAAACCCTAATTTGCACATTCTAAGCCGTAATCATGGAAGGAAGTATTCAAATCCACTTAGAGAAACTACCGGAAGGTGTGTACCTGGCAACTTCTGATGACATCCAAGGGCTAGTGGCCCAAGGCCGAACAATCAAAGAGACTCTTAAGATTGCCAGGGATATCACAATTAAGCTTTTAGAATCACTTGAGAAAAGTAAATCAATTACATTATGATCGATCAGTTGAAAAAAGCCATTCACCAAATCGAAAGCCTCCCTGAAAGCAAGCAAATTGAAATTGCTAAGCTGATCCAAGATGAACTCAGCTGGGATGCTTCCATCCTCCAAAGTCAAGATCAACTCGCTTCATTGGCCAAAGAAGCTCTAAAGGAATACAAGGAAGGTAAGGCTTCTGACAAGCCCTGGTAATGAAGTCGGTTACCTCTTCCAGGTTCAGGAAGTGTTTAGAAAACCTTCCAAGTCGTATTCAGACAAAAGCCCGTATTGCCTATCACCTCTGGTTAGAAAATCCATACCATCCAAGCCTGCAGTATAAACAAATTCATAGCATTAGCCCAATATACGCTGTCAGGGTAAGTTTGGGTTACCGTGCATTGGGTATTCTTGAAGATGATACAATGGTGTGGTTTTGGATAGGTTCACATGAAGATTATAATTCGATGATCAAAAACCTTTAAGGACAACAACCGATAACATTGGCTTCACACTATGGCGAATATTGCGAATCGATATGCTTTTCCCTTTGATTCAGTATTTACTATCTTGAAGATATATTCCGGGAGCGCCACGTCGTGAAGCCCGGGTCGTTATACTTCATGCAATTTCTATTCAACTAACTTAAAGTAAATGGCAGACAATATATACGAAGAGCATTCAGATAATCCGACAAACAATCAATCGGAAAATCACCCTAACGAAGTTATCCCTGCAAACGAAACAGAGGCAATTGCCACAAATCAAGAAACTGAAAATATGGAAGTACATCATCATGCACATCACGAAGGAAAGAAAAGCTGGAAATCATATTTCTGGGAATTTTTAATGTTGTTCCTGGCTGTGTTCTGCGGCTTTTTGGCTGAGTATCAGTTAGAGCATAAAATTGAACGAGACAGAGAAGTGGTTTACCTCAAGAACCTATTTGAAGATTTAAAAGATGATGTAAATCATTATGCTGAATACGACAGTATTTCTTTTCAATATTTTTCCATCATAGATTCTCTCATGATGCTGATGAAAAGTGCAGACAGAGACAAGCATCTTAACAGAATTTACTATTTGGAAAGAGCGGCTACAATGAACGTGAATAATTTCCTTAGCTATAATTCGCGCACCTACGAACAAATGAAACACTCCGGGCATTTGAGGTTAATAAGAAATCAACAAGTGGCTGATAGTATTTCAGCTTACTATTTTTTCATTACAAGCGCTTGACTTGCAAAACAACATTATCAAAGACAGGATATCAGAATACATGCAGGGAGCAGGAAAAGTGTTTGATGCACAAATATTATTTCAAATCTTCAAGACTAAACAAGCTCCTATAATTGATTCTTTAAAACTTATTACAAACAACGCTCAGGACATAAATATATTTCTGACAAACACCCAATACTATTATGGGGCACGCAAACTACAACAAGAGGGTTGTAATGAAAGAGCTAAACGCGCGCAACGGCTATTGGAACTGATGAGAAAAGAATATGACTTTGAATAACCAGGTTTCTAATATCGAAAATCAAATCTATGAAGACACAATAGCACGAACGCATAACATTGGCTCGGTAAAATGGCGGGCCAAGTGCTTTCTAATACAGTTGTACATTATTGAACATTTGTGGTTTCTAAATTGAAAATTGCTAAATTTCCGCCACATTCACCAAGCCGCAAATCGTTACCGGACATTTGCAGTATCATTATAGAAATGAATTTATGAAATATTATCAGTTGTTAGCCATTTCCCTTATTTCCCTTTACAGCTGTAAACAGGATGAACCGAGAGTTCAGAAAACCAGTGATTTTCAAATCCATTTAGCCGGTGGAGAAACTATTACATTTTATAATCCTGAGTGTGAGTTTAACATTTTTGCTCAGAATCAAGCACAATTTAATGGGTCAAGTTCGGTTGGATATTCTGTCTTTTCAACATATTGGAATTCATACTCAATGGATAGTACAATAAATCAAATATGGATAGACCTTCTGATAGTGCCTTCTCCACCAAATGAACTCTACAATCTTGATAGTTTACCAAAAATCCTGGCTGTTGAAAATAATTCAACCAATAATGAACATCTCCAGGTAAATGTTCAAATGGAAATTAATGGTAAAAGATATGATAATCAACTTTGGGATACTGACCCAAACACTCCACCATGGGAAAATAGTGATTCATTATATTTTGAAATCGAAGAGTACGAGATTTTCTTCAATTCAGAGTGCTTAAATAGGGAGCTACTTTACCTGAAATTTCAGATTGAGGGCAAACTCTATGCATCTGATTTTTTTATTAAAACCGATTCAATTGAAATCAATATGAGTGAAATGAAATTGCTATTCGCAGCGGATTGATAATGTGAGCCAGGAAAACGTCCTCTAACATCGAATGTAGCCAATGGCGGATATTGGAGTAATTGAATAGTTTTACATTGACAAGGTTATGTCTAAATGGAAGATAACTAACTTGAATCGCCACTGCCTGTAGTCCGGACGTTTTCGGTCATTGTAAATAGATAATATCAACACAAAATGAAATAAAAACAAAATGAAAGTAATAGTATTTGGTGGGACAGGAGATGTAGGGCAAATAATTGTCAAAAAGTTACGTGACAGAGGGCAAAAAGTGTGTGTACTAACAAGACAAATGAAAGAAGCGCAAACAAACCTGACTTATGAATTTGGAAATGTACTTGACATTGGCAAACTAGAAAATATGATTGAGCCCAATGACAAGATAATTGTTTCATTAGGCTTCAACAATAGCAGTTTTGATACAATGTCAAGAGGAACTGAAAACATCATTTCTGTTATGAAAAAGAAAGGTGCAAAGAGACTCATTTGTTTGAGCGCACAAGGGGCTGGCGATAGTTGGGACTATATGCCTGATGAATTCAAAGAAATGGTTTTGAGCAATGACATATTAAATGCTTCATTCAAAGACCATACTATTCAAGAAGGATTTATAAAACAATCTGACCTTGATTGGACTATTGTAAGACCTACAGAAATTATTAACGATAAGGAAAGCGGGACTTTTACAATTAACAGACCTACCGAAAATTCAAGATTTCAAATCAGTAATTCAGACGTTGCACAATTTATTGTTACAGAATTGACGGAAGAAAAATATCTTCATCAAGTTGCAATGATTACGGACTGATGAAACAACGAAGCGGTAACAAACACTTTTATGGGGGCGGAATTATGATGGGTTGCAAGATCTGACTTCACAGGTTGTGCATTCGTTTTATCTTTTCAAGAGTAGAAAAGCAGATAACAATGGATGCCCGTAATCAGGGCTATCCACTTTGAGGATGTCTCCCTCAGTTGATTTCTGGCTCTCACCACATCATGTTCAACGTTGATAACCTTGACAAATTAATCTAAAGGCCTGCGCCGCTTCAACGACATAGAAAGCGATTGCATTAGTTACCAAAATCTGGTAACTTTGATAAAATTTCAGATCATGGGCAAAAACACATCCGTATCCCTGGGAGATCACTTCGAAGAATTCGTTGAGCAGAGTATTGAGCAAGGCAGGTACAGCAACGCCAGTGAAGTTATTCGTGCCGGACTACGCTTATTGGAAGAAGAGGAGAGCAGGTTCAATGCCCTGAAAACTGCAATCCAGGAAGGATTGGACAGTGGGTTCATTCCGTTTGATCCCAAGGCACATTTGAAGTCATTGAAGGCACGGAAGAAGGATGTCTAAGTATGTACTCGCCCGAAAAGCCATTCTGGACCTGGCAGGAATCTGGGAGTATACTTGCACTACCTGGTCGGAATCACAGGCTGATACATATTATGCATTATTGACCGGCTCTTTTTTAACCCTATCCGAGAATCCGGCCTTAGGCAAACATTATGATGAAATAAGCCTTGGCCTCAAGGGTATGCGTGTGGGACAACACATCATCTTTTACCAGCAGTCAAAAGCGAATCAAATACGGATCATTCGTATCCTGCATGTCCGAATGGATTTGCAGACCAAGATTAAAACCTAAGGGCTAATAGAAATCAGACCTCTAAGGTGTAGGTGAGGACATCGATGCAACAGTAAATGGCTATTGTAGCAGGATATTAGTTTATCCCATAAATCCACATCGGCGGGATATTCTGCATCACAAAATTGACTTTGTGGAGGGGCAGCCCGCGATAAAACCACTTCATCACGGGGGGCATATAGGTAAAGAACCGATATGCCGCACCATGCCTGGTCTGCTCGAGGATGGCCGCGAAGATCATACGACTGATCTGCTTTTGCAGAAAAGGAAGGCTCGATACAATGAGGTCTGTGGTAGCAAGACCATGGTCAGCAAGTATTTCATTCATCCGGTGCGCGCTATCATGGACAACCGTAACACGGCTTCCAAATTTGTTGCGCAGGAGCTCAACATACGTTTCCTCGAGTTCGATCAGGATGATCTTTGTACCTGGCTTGCTCCTCGCGATAATCTCTGCTGTAAAGGTCCCGTTACCCGGACCTAGTTCGACGACGGTATGGATTGTGCTCCAGTCCAGGCCTGACAGGATCGCCCTGCCGGCTGTCTTCGAACTCGGGATCACAGAGGCATTGACCAATGGGTTTTTGAGGAAATTGAGCAGGAATAAGCCCCTTTCCTTCCAGACATTGTGGGCTACCGATGGCGTATCAGCAACGGCTGTGAAGGCAGTAGCCGAAGCCACTTCTGTATACTGCTCAGGCAGGGTATTTCCCATGGATGGTGTGATAAATGAACCGCAAAGCTAACCCTAAGTGGCAGATTTTAGTTCCGCCAGGGAAAATGGTGGAGTGGTCCCGTCGGATCTGACACCTTGCGGAAGCCATACGATCCGAAATAATCACGCTGCGCCTGAATGAGGTTTGCCGCCGGAAAACGAAGGGATGCGCCTGCTATATATTGAGATGCAGCTACCAGGCAAGGGGTAAATAAAGACTCTGAAGAAGACACATGGTTGATCCGTCGGAGCCCGGGCCAGGTGGCGGCAATGAGCGTCTTGACTTCAGGATGCAGGACCAACTCATCATCCCAGTTTTCCCAAAGTTTGACAAAACGGTTCATGAGCGACGAACGGATGATACACCCGTTGGTCCATACCCTGGACAACTCAGCGAGGTTGATATTCCATTGATAATGTGCAGATACGGCCCGGATAATGGAGAAGCCTTCGTGATAATTGATGATGCGTGCGAGCTGGAAAGCATTATACAGGTCTGTAGTCCCCATCGATGCATTCTTGCGGGGCTGTGACCTGGTCACTTCATCCAGGTGTGTGCGGATGTGTCGCTGACCAGAGAGGTATCTCGCATGCAAAGCCGCTGTTATCATCATCGCCGGCACGCCAAATCCTGCAGCAGCCTGCACAGCATAAACCCCCGTACCTTTATGGCCCGCACTGTCGAGGATAGTCTCCAGTACAAATGCATCGCCTTCTTTTTGACGCAGGATGTTGAGCGTGATATCAAGCAAATAACCAGAAGCATCCGTATCCTTCCAGGCAGACAATACCTCTGCGATATGATCAGGCGTGAGGCCTACTGCATATCTCAGGATCGCATACACCTCTGCAAAGAGCTGCATCTCGGCATACTCAATACCATTATGTACGATCTTGACAAAATGACCAGCCCCTTCCGGGCCAATGAATGTGCAACAGGGCGATCCATCTACTGATGTAGCTGCAACGCTTTCCAGGACAGAGCGAGCTATTTGATATCCTTCCTCAGATCCGCCGGGCATGACTGATATCCCATTGGCTATCCCATCCAGTCCTCCTGAAAATCCGCAGCCCAGGAAATGTATCCCTGATACCTTGAGTTGATGATAGCGACGCGTGGTATCCGAGTAGTGTGAATTACTCCCATCGATCAGTACATCTCCCTTTGACAGGTGAGGTGTAATGACGGTGATGGCCTCATCTACCGACTCATCTGCCGTCAACATCATGATGACTATGCGGGCCGGAATCAATCCATCCAGAAATGCACTGATGGTTTCGAAACCCTTTGCTGTACTCAATTCAGGAAATCTCGAAATAACCTGTTGAGGCCTGTTTTCCGGTCTTGAGTCCGTAAGTGAACTGCATAGCGCAAGTTCAAATCCTCTCAAGCCCAGATTACGGGCAAGGTTGCTTCCAAGTATTCCTAACCCATATATGCCAACCACTGGTTTCATTTTCGGTATTTCTTGACTGTGTCACATGCCATGGCGCAAAATAGCTTGCCCTGCAAAGATGGTACTTATCTTGTCTTGGTTGGCCGCGCCAGGAAAATAAGGCTCCCCTTTCCTTCCGCCAGCACCAGGCAACAATACTGCGGTGGATTGCCTTTGATCTTGGCCTTGATCTCATCTACCTGCTCGATCATCACCAGCCCCTTGATATAGAATTCTTCCAGCGTAGAGATATTGACAGACCATAAGCCACCAATCTCCATGCGATCTGCTATGGGGAGACCCACAGTGACTTCCTGCTGGTGAAATATAAATACCGGGTAATTGGACACCCCTTCATTGATGACCCCATCAAAGGCTTCTTTCATCAATGCCTGGTAATGATCGATTTCATCTCCGAACCGTTCGAGATATGCTTCTTTTTCCATGCTTATTTTTTCTCCAGTAAGGCTACACATTCGATATGATGGGTATGCGGAAACATGTCGACAGGTATTGCAGTGATCACTGTGTATAATTCACTCAGCATCTTCAGGTCCCTCGCTTGTGTGGCCGGGTTACAACTTACATATACTATGCGCTGTGGTGCAGCAGCCAGCAGGTGCTTGATGACATCAGGGTGCATGCCAGCCCTCGGTGGGTCGGTGATAACCACATCAGGCTTGCCATATCGCTGCACAAAGGTTGGGTCCATCAGCAACTCTACCTGTCCGACAACAAAACTGGTGTTTGACAGCTTATTGAGTTCTGCATTTTTTCCGGCATCGACTATTGCTTCTGCTATAATTTCGATCCCTACTACTTGCTTACAACTATCGGCCATATAGATACCCAGGCTCCCTACCCCACAATACAAGTCATAGACATGATCATCAGGCTTCAATGCTGCCAGTTGTTTCGTCAATGCATACAGGTTTGCGGCCTGTACACTATTGGTCTGAAAAAACGATTTCGGGCCGATATGAAAACGCACATGGTCCAGTTGTTCGATGATCGTCTCACTACCATATTGATGTTCGGCAGCCAGGTCATGGATCGAGTCATTGACCTTGAGATTGATGCAGGAATAAATCGAAACCACCCTGGGAAATTGCGCTGCGATCTTGTCCACCAGTATTTTGATCCAATCATGATTGGCCTCACCCACGACCAGTACCACCATGACATCACCTGCATTAGTATTGCGTACGATCACATTCCGGACAAATCCTGTCTTGAGTCGCAGGTTAAAAAACGGCCACCCCTGCTCAATGGAGAGTTGCTTGATAAAAAGACGGATCTCATTTGATGGATCGGCCTGGAGATAACAATGCTGTATATCGAGCACCTTGTCAAACGCACCAGGGAGATGAAATCCGATTCCGTCCTTTTGCAGGATGTCTTCTGACTTCATTTCTTCATCGGTCAGCCATCTCCGGTCTGAGGCGGTAAACTCAAGTTTGTTTCGGTAATACTGTTGCCCCGGCGCCCCTACGATCGGCTGGATGATGGATGGATCCAGTTCGCCAATCCGCTGGAAAGCATCTCTTACTCTCTTTGCTTTATAGCGCAATTGTGCCTCATAAGCCATATGCTGCCATTTGCAACCTCCGCAGAGGCCAAAGTGGGAGCAGAAAGGCTCGGTCCTATCCTCAGATAATCTCGAGAAATCAGTGGCTTTGGTGATATACATTCCCTTCCGCTTTTCGAGGGCGATGGCATCTACGATATCCCCGGGGACGGCGCCTTTGACCTGGATGATACGCCCGTCCTCACAACGGCCTATGGCCAGTCCTTCTTCTGCGGTGTCGATGATGTCTACGTTGTGGAACTGCTTCCTTTCCTTCTTTGCGCCTCTATGCATGCGGCAAAGGTAAGTGGCAGAGAGCATAGGGCATAGGGCATAGGGCATAGGGCAGCAGAGAGCGGAGGGAAGGGAGCAGATCGAAGCGCAGCTTCGTGAGAATTGTGGTCTTTGAATCCACTGGAAGCTGGTAGCTGGTAGCTAGAGAGGGCTGGAGTGCAGCCAGAAACTGACAGCTGACTGCTGATAGCTAATAGCTAAAAATGATTCAGATAGTCCTTTTGGGATGCTTTGATGACCTCCCAGGCTTCTTCGCGGCCGTAGACCTGGGGGATCTCGACAGGCTGGCCACCCTCGGGAGAGCGCTTGTAGGTCAGGAAGTAGTGCTTGAGGCGGTTGATGATCCCTTCGGGGAGTTGGGCAAGATCCTCATAATGGGCGTACATGCCATCTTGCTGGAGTACGGCGATGATCTTGTCATCCGCTTCGTTCTTATCGATCATCCGGAAACCGCCAATGGGCTTAGCCTGGACGAGGATATTGCCATGTTCGATACGGTGCTCAGTGAGGACCAGGATATCTAATGGGTCACCATCTCCTTTGATGCCTGTCAATCCTGTCTTTACCATACACCATGCAGCGATCTCATCGTGGCAATATGTCTGCGGAATAAATCCATACAACGCGGGTACGACATTGGAATACAACTGCGGACGATCCACTTTAAGGATGCCACTGGCCTTGTCGATTTCGTATTTGACCGTATCAGACGGTGTGATCTCGATATAGGTCGTGACCACCTGCGGAGCATTTGGGCCTATACTGATCCCATGCCATGGATGGGCGATGAATTGATTGGACATAGCGTTAAAGTTAGCAGTTTTCAGTAGGCAATTCATTTTACCCCCTCGTCTATACGGACGATCCCCCTAAAGGTGGATTTTCAAATACACCTTGGTCATGGCTAGATTTTAGTGTTGAAAAAAAATCACTGTAAGGCCTACCGTTTATACCCAAATCGGATTTGGCCTGTTTTTATTTTCCGGCAGGAAATAAAATCGCCGCTGGATGGAGTTCTCTCCGCCAGCAGTAAGAGTCCTACGAATAATTCATTTTTGAGATTGTAGCTTGGCATTCAAATGGTTGGCGGAGAGAACTCCATCCAACGGCCTACGGCCATTTACGAAAGGGAATTCTTTGTGTCTGACATCTCACTCCCTCTTGACCAATTCGATCAGATAAACCTTCCTCAACTTTTGACTTCTCTTTTTTGGGTCCAGAAAAGATCTGGACAACCTGGTCACCGGAAAATCTTCAAACTCCCTGATGACTTTGTGGGGAGGCATGGCAGCCAGGGTGTTTTCAAATACCAATATCCAGGTGCCCGGGCTCAACGTATCCAAAGGAAGGCCATAAGAGTTGGGAATCGTGCGGCCACTGTAATAGTCAAGTGCAAATCCAAATTTGTCGTGCCAATACACTGATGGTGGATGATGCTCCGCAATATATTTACCGGCCATACTGGTCGATTGATATTGCAGAAGCTGAGGATAGAAATGCAAGCCAAGTACGATTTGAAACAGGAGGGTACCCATAAGCGATGGCAGAAGCCATCTGTCTGCGGTGTCAACGGCAACTGACCGCCACCACCAGAGTGCCGCATACAACAACAGGAAAAGCAGTGGTAGCCAATAACTACTCACCGGAAAGGCCCAGAACATAATCAGGACGGAAGCTACAAGCAGCAGGTGGATGATGCCAAGCTGCGTGAATTCAAGCCATCGGGGCAGTCGTTCTGCAAAATGTACCAGATAAGCTGCAATCATCACAGCCGCAAATGGGAACAACGGAAAAATATAGTGGGGTAATTTATATCCTGAAAAGGACAGGGCCACAAATGGAATGATAAAGCCACATAAAGTGATCCACTCCGATGGCACAGTATCCACTTTGTTTTTTTGAAACAGGTCCTTTATTCTTTTCCAGAGTGTCGGGATAAAAAGGAGTACCCAGGGTTGCAGATCCCACAGCATAGATTGAATAAAAAAATACCAGGGCGTATTATTTGACCAATGGCTCTCACCTGTGATCCTGCCAAAGCTTTGGGTCCAGAAAAAGAAGCCGATGCCGGACGGACCTTTAAGGCCGTATACTTCTTTCTCTGGATGGAGATCAAACTGCATATAGAGCCCGTAACACATGGGGGCAAGGAGCAGGGCGCAAGGAACAAGGAGCAATAGCCACCACGGATCAAAAATTCTTTTCCACTGTCCTGAAAACAATAAGTGACCACCGACTGCAACTGCTGGAATAAACAATCCTATGGGGCCTTTTGCCAACATGGCACCACCTATGCATATACCCGCCATGAGCAAGGCAGTCTTATTCTTCTTCTGCAGGTACTCTGAAAGTTGCCAAATGGAAAGCATGACAAAAGATGTCAGCAAACCATCCGTGCGGACATCATTTGACATGAGGTGGAACGCCTGTGTAGTCCCAAGCAAAGAGTGGCTGCAATAGCGGCCGGTGATCATACCATAATCTGGCAAACCGATAGGTAGCCTACAGGGCAATGATTAAAAAAATAACCGGCAGGATCTTATAGGCCAGGCTGGTGTTGCCAAGGATTGTGATCCCTAGAGAAGAAATCCAAAATAACAAAGGAGGTTTGTCCAGATAATCCTGGCCCCGCAGATACACCTGCAGGTAATTGCCTGACGCTGACATTTCGCGTGCGATAGCAGCATACTGGGCCGCATCGATCTCCATGATATCTATGCCCAGGTTGATCGCATAGCCTGCGAGGATGACGCAAAGGAAAAAAGCATACCTGTTGCGGTATATCCATGATACCAGGAATGAATATGTGCTTTGGGTCATGTGCGCTCAAGATACTTCAATGAGGTATATTTTGATCCTACTCAATAGACATCGTCTCTCCTTTAAGGGAGTATAATTTTCTGGTCCCTGAGCCTGTCGAAGGGAGGGAGGGACTTTACCTGACTATACGGCAGGGTTATTGTTGTAATCATTATGTGGGCAATTCACAACCAAATATTGCGTTTAAGCGATATCCTCCCCCTACTCCCATAAATAACCTGTAATCATGAAAGCATTATTTAATATTACGTGTGGCATATTGCTGTTGATGACCAGTCTGGTCAATTCGACCCATGGACAATCCTGCATAGGGATCAGGGCCGGAGTCATGAGTTCCAAGCAGGAAGTGCAGAACGGTGACATTACAGATGACTATGCCTCCAAGCTAGGGGCAGACATCGCCTTAGTGGCCGACTTTCGGATGGGCCTGATCTCCATCAGTCCGGAATTCCATTGGCTCCAGAAAGGCGGGAAGATTGAGGATCTCAATGGAACGGTTGGAGATGTATCCAGGACCTTCAACTATCTCGAAATACCGGTTTTGGTCAAATTGAATTTCGGGAAAAGTGCAGGCTTCTTTCTATTTGGCGGGCCAAGTGTCGGGTACTTATTGAATGGCACTGACAAAGACATGGATGGCCAGACAAATGATATTGACCTTGATTTTTATAAAAGGGCTGAATTCGGGGCGCATGTAGGAGGTGGTATTGGCCTGGGCCCTATCAAACTTGATGTGCGCTATATCTTTGGCCTGACTGATATATTCGATGACTCCCAGGATATCCAGATCACCAATTCGTCTCTTGGTGCCGGGGTAAGCTTTATGTTTTAATGAGCCAATTAGGATTATATTAAAATTATTTTTAATTTCACGAAACCATTTTAATCAATTACTATGAAAAAAATCTTTATCCTCAAACTTTTAGGACTTGCGATCATGATGATGGTAAGTAGTTCAGTAATCCGTGCCCAGGACTCTTCCGGAGGAGATGATTACAATTCCAAAGCTCGTTTTGGCATTCGGGGTGGTGTGAACATTGCCCGCCAGACATTTGAAGATGGAAACCTTGATGATAATTCAAAATCAAAATTCGGAGCGGATGTCGCGGTGTTATTCAATCTCCCGGTTGGAAACGGTTTCTTTATGTTGCAGCCAGAACTTCATTGGCTTCAAAAGGGCTCAGTGATCAGTGATATCAATGGAGATGATGTCACGAATACATTCAACTACCTTGAATTGCCTGTACTCCTGCATGTAAACTTTGGAGTTCAGTGAAGTTATTGCATTTAGCAGGCCCAAGTGTCGGGTATCTGCTTGGTGGTAAATCAGGAGATGTTGACATCGACAAGGACTTCTATAATGATATTGAATGGAGTGGCAATCTGGGTCTTGGTGTCGGTATTGGTGCATTTGAAGTGGATGTCCGCTATATGGCTGGATTTAGTGATATCGCTGACAACAATGGAAACCTTGGCGAAATCAAAAACAGCTCATTTGGCGCAGGTATTACCTTGAAGTTTTAATCCTGTTCCATCGGCCTGTTGCCCAATAGGCTGAATCAGAAATAAATTGAAAAATCCGCTATCGGGAATCGTTTCCGGTAGCGGATTTGCTTTTAATAGCCGATGTCAAATATGGACCAAAGGGACTTCAGGCAACAGACCACCCAACTTAAGGGACAAATTTCTGGTCTTTAGCTATTATTAACCTCATGGATCCTATGGCTTTCGTCTTTAACCCGCTTGAAATCCATACCTTTGGCGACCTTATGAGTTCGGCGAAAGAAAGGATCGATTTGACCAGATTGCCACGGCATGTAGCTGTCATCATGGATGGCAACGGCCGCTGGGCGAAGGAACATGGCAAACCACGGATCTTTGGGCACCGCAACGGAGTCAAAGCTGTCAGGGAAATCACTGAAGCTGCTGCTGAAATTGGGGTTCCTTTCCTTACGCTATATGCTTTTTCGACCGAAAACTGGAACCGTCCACCTTTAGAAGTCAATGCCCTCATGGATATCCTGGTCTCTACCATCCGGGAAGAACTGGAGACCATGAACAAAAACAACATCCGCCTGGGCGTCATAGGGGATATAGACCGATTGCCCCCACTGACCCGAAAGGCCCTGCTGGAAGGAATCGAAAAGACGAAACAGAATACCCGCATGACCCTTACCCTGGCGCTCAATTACTCAGCCCGCTGGGAAATCACGGAAGCCATGCGCAAAGCAACCCAGCTCGTCGCAGAAGGCAAGTTGAGCCCCGGAGAAATCAATGAACATAAGGTAAGTACGCTCTTATCAACCGCAGACATGCCTGATCCTGAGCTTCTTATCCGTACCAGTGGGGAACACCGGATCAGCAATTTCCTGCTTTGGCAGATCGCATATACAGAATTCTATTTTTCAGATGTATACTGGCCTGATTTTGAACGGGAAGATTTCTACAATGCCATCATCGACTACCAGCATAGGGAGCGTCGGTTTGGCAGAATCAGTGAACAACTCAGCCACCAGGAGTAATTAAACAACACATCCGCCTAACATTACGTTTTTGTCAGATAATTTGATCACCCGCATGAAGAGTATGAGATACTGTTACTTGTTTGTTTTCCTTTCCTTCTTCGTGTGGATACCTTCGACGATGTTTTCCCAGACCACTCCTGTCGAATATGGAGAAGTTGAGGAACTGGAGATTGGCGGGATTGAGGTGGTCGGTGTCTTCTTCAGCGACCCGAATGCTATCAAGTCCGTAGCCGGCCTCAAAGTGGGCCAGATCATCAAAATGCCAGGGTCTGAAATCACCAAGGCCATGCGCAACCTCTGGAAGCTCCGCCTTTTTGATAATGTCGAAATCACCCAGGACCGCAGAGTAGGCGATATTGTATACCTGTCCATCAGGCTATCTGAACAATCACGACTCGCCGGCTGGTCTTACCGTGGCGTACCCCAGACCGTCCATGACGATCTCAATGAAATACTGACCCCCTTCCTGATAAAAGGGCAGGTAGCCTCTGCAGCCAACCAGATCAATGCTAAGAATGCCATAAGGAAATACTACATCGAGAAAGGGTTTTTGGATGCGACTGTAGATGTCGTCGTCGAAGAAGCAGGTGAAAAGGCTAATGCGGTCAACCTCGTCTTCAATATCGATCCGAAAGAGAAAATCAAGATCGAAAAGATCACCTGCGATGGTTGCAATGCAATCACCGAAGCAGAATTGAGAAAATACCTGAAGGAGACAAAAGCCAAATCCAATCTCCTCAAGAAATCCAAATTTGTCCAGGCCGATTTTGAAACCGACAAGGCGCTGGTCATCGCTAAATACAGGAACCAGGGATACCGTGATGCCTATATCGTGGGCGATACGATCTGGCGCAACGCTGAGGGCCTCATGGAAATGGTCGTCAAAGTCTATGAAGGACAGAAATATTACTTCGGCAACATCACCTGGAAAGGCAATACCATACACACTAATGATCAACTCTCCAGGACCCTTGGTATCCGTAAAGGTGAAGTGTATAATGAAGAGTTGCTCGAATCAAGGTTAAGGTTTAGCATCGATGGACGGGATATCACTTCCCTTTACATGGATGATGGTTACCTGTTTTTCAATGTGGAGCCTACAGAAGTTGCTGTCGTAGACAACACTATCGACCTGGAGATGCGCATATTTGAAGGCCCGCAGGCAACTATTGATGAGGTCATCATCAAGGGAAATACACGGACGCACGAGCACGTCATCCGCAGGGAGCTTCGTACCCAGCCTGGTCAGAAGTTCAGCCGCTCGGATATCATCCGCTCCCAACGCCAGATCATCGCGCTCGGATATTTCAACCCGGAAAACCTTGGCATCCAGACTCCCGTTGATCAGACCAATGGTACAGTAGATATCATCTACGAAGTGGAGGAGCGCCCTTCGGATCAGTTGGAGCTCAGCGCAGGCTGGGGAGGATTTGGCCGCAGCAAGATCATCGGTACGTTGGGTGTCACCTTCAATAATTTTTCACTCCGCAATTTATTTAACAAGGAAGCATGGAGCCCTCTCCCGCAAGGGGATGGCCAGCGGCTTTCGCTGCGTATACAGACCAACGGGGATTTTTTCCAGTCGTATAACTTCTCCCTCACTGAACCGTGGCTGGGTGGTAAGCGACCAAATTCATTTACTGTCGGTGGTGTAGTCACAAAAGTAGATCAGACCTATTACTCCGGTGGAAAACTGAATATATCCAGAGCCTTTGTCGGACTTGGATCACGGATGAAATGGCCGGATGACAACTTCATTTCAAACACCACACTCAGTGCTGAGTTTATCGAACTCGACAATTACTCGACAGGTGATTTTGTAGACAGGAATGGCAATATCATTTCCAATGGGTTGTATAAGAACTTTTCCATCCAGGAAACTATAGCCAGGTCAACCATCAACGAACCAAACTTTCCAAGGTCCGGTTCATTGATCAGCCTCACGGTCCAGGCTACATTGCCTTATAGTTTGTTTGGACGAAATTACAATATCAACGATCCGGAAAGCTTGTACGAATACGTTGAGTACCACAAGTGGAATGTGGATGCAGAATGGTATGCACCACTCGTCGGAAAGTTGGTTTTAAAGACGGCTGCCAAACTTGGATATCTGGGATTCTACAATGCGGATATCGGTGCTCCACCGTTTGAACGTTTCGAAGTGGGAGGTGATGGTCTGAGCACACAGCAATTTGGTGTTACCGGAAAAGACATCCTTTCCCTGAGAGGTTATGAACTCGATGATATTTCAGCCAACGACAAGGGGGGGGCGACGATCTTCAACAAATTCACTGTCGAATTGAGATACCCACTGTCCCTCAATCCAAGTTCGACCATCTTCGGGATATTGTTCCTGACGAGTGGTAATGCGTGGAAACAGTTTTCAGACTACAATCCTTTCAACCAGTTGCGTGCAGCTGGTGTTGGGGTGAGGGCTTACCTGCCGATGTTTGGACTGCTTGGATTTGACTATGCCTATGGCTGGGACAACCAGTCTAAACTCAATTCAGGTGCACGATGGACAGAGTATGGCAATTTCAATATCATCCTTGGATTTGAGCCTGATTGATGACCGACGCTACTTTCTTCAAGGGATTTATCTTCATCCTATTGGTGAGTGCTTCTTCTTGCGCTTCGGTTCCCAGGGGTACATATGGCCATGACATACCTGTTGCACCTGATTATAGTGATCCAGCTAACTGGGCTGCCTTGCCAGATAGACTGGACAGTGCGGATGCAGTGCCGATCAGGCAATGGGAAGATGTGCAAGCTAATGCAGCTGTAGATGTTTTTTTTATCCATCCGACCACCTATACCGGCAAATCAGGGCAAAATGAATGGAACGCGAGCCTGGAGGATGCTAAGCTCAATGCAAGTACTGATAAATATCCTATCCGCTACCAGGCTAGCATCTTTAACGGGGCAGGAAAGGTATATGCCCCAAGGTACCGTCAGGCTCACCTGAATTGCTTCTTTACAAAAAAATCCAGTGATGCATCAAAGGCACTTGACCTCGCCTACGAAGATGTGCGTGCTGCCTTTCAATACTATCTCGATCATTACAATCAGGGACGTCCGTTTATCATCGCCACACATAGCCAGGGCACTTTCCATGGCAAGAGATTAATTCATGACTTTATTGATGGCACACCCATCCAAAAACAGCTGGTTGTCGCTTATCTCCCTGGGCTGACCGTTCCGGCTAATTACTTTGAACACATTCCACCCTGCAACTCACCTGATCAAACGGATTGCTTTTGCAGTTGGCGTACCTTTAAAGAAGGATATATTCCAAAAAAACTCCACTTCCCTGATACCAATATCGTGGTAACAAATCCGGTCACATGGGACGCGGCATTACCGACCTGTGAAAAGGAGACTCAATTGGGTGGTGTATTAAAGGATTTTGAAAAGGTATATCCTAAACTCGTGTGTACAAGCATTCATGATGACCTGCTATGGGTCAAGAAGCCAAAGTTTCCGGGAAGCTTCCTATTGACCACCAGAAATTATCATATTGCAGATTACAATTTCTTTTACGCTGATGTGCGGCACAATGCGCAGGTCAGGGTGAAGGCATACTTAGGTAAGGACTGATCCGATATGGTGCCTAACAATCAACAGTCACATTGGAAAACCTATCTCGCCATTGCAGGGATTATCATCCTTGTCATCTCCTTGGTGTATACCTCCTATCTGGCTCAGCGGTTGCGAGAAGGTGAGCGCAATAAAGCACTTCTATTATTTGATGCCTATCAGACCCTCAATGACCAGAGCAATCCGGAAACAGCAGATCTGGAAGCTGACATCACCCTTCCATCAAATATCATTATCGCCAATAATGATATACCAATTATGGTTGTAGATGATACAGACAAGGTGCTGTATGCTAAAAATTTTGGGGAGGATCTTGATACCAACCAGGTATTCCTGAAAGAAAAATTGATACTCCTCAAGAAAAAGGGGCCTGAACCAATAGAGATCAATGATACAGGGATCAGACAATACCTGTATTATCAGAATTCGCGGTTACACGAATTGCTAACTTACTTCCCCTTTATCCAGCTCCTGCTCCTGGGGGCATTTATAGCCATCGGCTATGTCAGCGTCAACAATGCACGCAAGGCTGAGCAAAACAGGGTATGGGTAGGTATGGCCAAAGAAACCGCGCACCAGCTAGGTACCCCGATCAGTGCAATCATCGGCTGGATCGAACATCTGAGGGAATCCTATCCTGCAGGCTCGCATGAACTCGAATCACTGAAGGCGATGCAACTGGAGGTATTGAATGAGATGCAGAATGATGTAGACCGCCTGGACCTGATCGCAGACCGCTTCAGCAAGATAGGTTCGGCTCCGGCCCTGACCCCGGTCGATATCTATGCACAGATGCGGGAGATCACTACGTACATCCGCAGGCGGGCGTCACGAAAGATCGTGTTTGAAGAACCCTCCGAAGATATCGCCCCGATGCTGGTGGGCATCAATCCTCCCCTCTTCAACTGGGTGATCGAAAACATCATGCGCAATGCCCTCGATGCCCTCGAGGAAGGCACCGGCACCATCACCTGGAAGGTACATCCCCACCATGACTATGTCGAGATCGACATCAGCGATACCGGAAAGGGTATCCATCCGTCTAAAGTCAAGGTCGTCTTTGAGCCCGGCTTTACCACGAAAGCCCGCGGTTGGGGACTTGGCCTGAGCCTGGCGAAGCGTATCATTGAAAACTACCACAAGGGGAAGATTTTTGTCAAGCATTCGAAGCTTGGGGAAGGGACGACGTTTGCCATCCATTTACCCCGCAAGTGAGCATAGAGCAAAGAGCATAGTGCAAAGAGCACTTTGCACTATGCTCTTTGCTCTTTGCAGCACTATGCCCTATGCGCTATGCCCTATGCTTTTTATCTTTGTGTAGGCAATAAACAAAATCATGAGTAGTCAACTATCCATTTTCCTGGAACACCTGTCGCTGGATCCGGCGAAGGTCCATTACATGAAGACCCCGGCTGAACTGATCGAGGATACCATCCTCAAGCGCCAGGGCGTGCTCGCTGATACAGGGGCATTGTGCATCGATACCGGAAAGTTTACCGGCCGATCGCCGAAAGACAGGTTTATCGTCAGGGATGCCATCACTGATCCGGCTGTGGATTGGGGTGCCGTCAACAAGCCGTTTGAGCAGGAAAAGTATGAGGTCCTGAAGAAGGAAATCCTTGACTATGTGCGTCAGCGTGAGACCTATATCCATGACGGATATGTCTGTGCTGATGAAAACTACAGACTCAATGTCAGGGTCATCGCAGAATATCCGTGGAGTGCGCTTTTTGCCAATAATATGTTCCTGCGCCTTCATGCTGATGAGGTGGCTAATTTCGCTCCGGAGTGGACTGTTGTCTGCGCCCCGGGATACCTGGCTGATCCGGCGAAGCATGGAACCCGTCAGGCTAATTTCGCGATCATCAATTTTACAGACCGGGCCATCCTGATCGGCGGCACGGGCTATACAGGGGAGATCAAGAAAGGGATTTTCAGTGTGCTGAACTTCCTCCTCCCGCATGATGAAAAGATCTTATCCATGCACTGCTCTTCAAATGTGGGCAAGCAGGGAGACACTGCTATATTCTTTGGCCTGTCAGGTACGGGGAAAACCACATTGAGTGCAGATCCCCAGCGCTCGCTGATTGGTGATGATGAACACGGCTGGTCCGATGAAGGGGTCTTCAATTTTGAAGGAGGCTGCTATGCCAAGTGCGTTGATCTCATAGAGGAGAAAGAACCGGATATCTTCCGTGCTATCAGGCATGGTGCTTTGCTTGAAAATATCCGTTTCTGTCCTGGAACACGGACGGTCGACTATGCCAATATTTCAGTCACTGAAAATACGCGTGTATCCTATCCGCTGTACCATATTCAAAATATGATGCCGGGTAGTGTCGCCGGTAATCCACGTAATGTATTCTTCCTGACGGCTGACGCATTCGGAGTATTGCCTCCGATCAGCAAGCTGACTCCAGAGCAGGCGATGTATCATTTCATCTCCGGATATACGGCGAAAGTGGCGGGTACAGAAGCCGGTGTCACTGAACCACAGGCTACATTTTCAGCTTGTTTCGGAGCTCCGTTCCTACCCTTGCATCCCACCTACTATGCCGGCATGCTTGGAGACCTGATGCGCCGTCACAAAGTCAACGTATGGCTCGTCAACACTGGTTGGTCCGGCGGCCCATACGGCGTCGGCAGTCGCATCAAGCTTTCCAATACACGGGCGATGATCACCGCCGCGCTGGAAGGCAACCTGAGCCATGTCCGTTACAAAACACATGAAGTCTTCAACCTCGCGATGCCAATGTCATGTCCGGGCATCAGCGATCAGAATATCCTCAACCCTGTGCAGACCTGGAAAGACCAGGAAGCATACAAGGAGAAAGCAATCACCCTTGCACAGGCATTCCATCGCAATTTCTTCAAATATGCGGCTCAGGCTTCGGCAGAAATTCTGTCTGGAGGACCGGATAAGTTTGGAGAGGTTGATATGAGTGGTGGGAAGTGATGATATACCAGGTTGATCGAGTGATCGAGTGATCTGTGATCATATTCAATTGTTATAGTAATCACGGCAGTTTTTTGATTGTAATGATTACTCCTTTTTTGATCACCCGATCACAGATCACCCGATCACAGATTATTCAGCCTCTTGGCTGCAGGTACAAAAGCACTGATCCCTATCACATCCTCGTTGCATAGGGATTATTCATAGCTTTATACCTCAATGATCTTCTATGTCAAAGCGTTGTATCCTGCTTTCGTTACCTTTTTTCTTCCTCTTTATTTTCTCCTCTTATCCATCCCTTTTTAGTCAATCGCTCTCTCTTAAGGTTGGGGGAGATGAGAAGTCGGGCTATCACGTCGACATATATTACGGGGATAAATTGATTTTAGCCAATACCGAAGAATTCTCCATACAGCTCTTTAACCTGGACTTAAGCACCGAAGCCATCATCGAATGGACAGGACAAGCCTGGTCAGGCAATGAAAAGCACATCACCTTGAAACGAGATTCGTATGCAAAGGAGTTTGACGCAAACCTTTCAGTCAGCGTCACCTACGAGGTCATCAATGATCATGTCATCAAGAAGACGATTGAGCTATTTCAGCCCTCCATGCCTGGCATGTATTACATCTTAAAAGAAACCAACAAGCCTGCAGAAAAACCTGAACGATATGTCACCTTTGAGTATGATAGTTTTCCTGGTGGCTTTGTTCATGAAATATATCCAGCAGCAGGCTTTGTTACGCCTGGCAATGATGTCATTGGATTTTTAACTGATGCAGGATATAAAAATCAGTATACCAGGAATACACGACGTCGGTTTAGTGGCCGAGGTGGCGGTTTTGTCGGAATGCGAAGGCTACCGGATGTGAACTTATATTCTGTAGCGGATAGTGCAGAACGCTCTCAGCATAATGATTATATCCGGCAAACCTTTGGAGAAATGTATAACCTTGATGCAGGGAATGATAGCATACTCAATATGCCAGACCAGTATACCATAGAAGGTCATACAGAAGTAAAGAAAGAAAATGAGATTATATCGATTGCCGCTCATCCGGGAGGCAGGGCTGGAATTGAATTTATCACCCCGTTTGAAGATCAGAAAATATACACCATTTCATTCTGGTGCAAAGGAGATACTCCTGTAGCCTTAAAACTATTCAGGGTGAAAAATGGTGTAAAGACAACAGAACTCGAACAAGGTGTAAAGTATATTGATCAGTTTCCAACGACAGAAAATGAATGGACTCACTTTGAAGGCAGCATTTTAGTCCCTTATATCACAGGAGATAGTGTCTCGATGTTTGTTGGTACCCAATCCGGAAAAGAATGTATCCTGCAGATCAGGGACCTTCAATTTATTGAACATCAACCTTCCTCTGAACCATACAATATCCTCCCGATGGGTGAAAAGGTGCAGAAGACGACTTATGTTTTTGCAGAACCCTGGACTACGCATCAGCAATTTATGATCTCGGCACAAACAAGGCTCGCAGAAGCCAAAGGATTTCAAGGATCTCAGATTGAGAAAATGCTGTATGCCAATTTCAATATGCTCACGTGGATCACAGATACAAGAGACTTTACCCCATTCAATGTACCTAACATGAATTATGCTCCGGACATGTACAACCGGGATTGCTTTTTTGCCGCAGTATCCACGTACAACCGGGAGTTCAACCTTTCGCTCTGGGAGCAATGGGGCAAGACACAAACATCAAAGGGAGGAATTGGCACGATCATCACGCCACTCATGGGATCAGTCGAAGCCAAGGACAATGAAGCCACGATCGAATGGCTGATCTGGGCCATGCTCAACAAACGGCGTTTTGGCGTCACACTCCCACAGGATAAAATAGCGAAGGCTGTGGAGTATGTCTTGAATGAATTTGATGAGGATGGAGATGGCAAATGCAAATCCCATTTTTCCCTGAGCCAGGTCGATATCGTTGATTTCAATCCTAAAACAGATCGCCTTGGTGTCAACCAGGGGATGCTGGCGATAGCGTTGAGGACGATTAAAGAGTTGGGTTTTGATATCTCTGAATCCTACATAGCGAAAGCTGAAGAGGAATATCGTAATTTTTATGATACAGGAAAAAAGCACTTGTTGTTTGATCGCAACTTTCCCGATATCATCACCCTGACTGATCTCGAACCGGAATTCTTTTCCCTATGGTTATTTAATCGCCCGTTGCTTACAGATCAAATGGTACGAAATCATCTGGATCAAATACCTGTGTTGAATAAAGTGGCCAATTCACCGCACCCACAATACGGGACTACAGCACCTATCTGTGTAAGGCTGATCAAGGAGTCACCAGGGTATGCATATCTCAGTGGCGATTACCAGCCGTTTGAAAAATTTGGGGAAGAAAACTACAGCAATGGTAAGAGTGACGGCTTCTATTACAACGGGGGCAGTTGGTTCAGGGCAGAGTACTGCGCCTATGTAGTTGGATTAAAACACGGCTGGACCAAAGCTTCGGCGTTGATGGAAAACAGGGTTTGGGCAGAGATATACCTGAACCCCGAATGGCCTTTTAGCAAAGAATTTATCCCTACAAAATGGACGTCAACAGATACCTGGTGGGTATCTACACGCGGATTGTGCTGGAATGTCTTCATCCTTATGGCAAATGAAGTTGCCGGATGGCGCACGCCGGATATGGATCCGGATTATAAATAAATTAAAATAAGAACGAGCGAAGAAGGGGTTCAAGATTTTGAACCCCTTCTTCGCTCGTTCACTCTTCTCTTTTCACTCTTCATTTTTCATTTTACCATTTCACTTTCCTCGTCAGGTACATGATCAAGGCAATGATGACAAACAATGCGATACTGCCAGCCAGCAGTGCATAGTCTTCAAGCTGTAGGATGATATAGATAAATCCAAAGAGGACGACCAGCAGCCCTCCGGCTACCAGGGCATATTTCTTTTCTGAAAAAATACTCCGGCTGTACAAGGTAATGAGCAGGATGGTGGCCGCAGCAGCAATACCATAAGCTGGATCAAAACCCAGATGTTCTGACAGGGATAACAAAGAGGATGAAAAAGATCACCAATGCTGCACCGACAAGGCCATACTGCAGTGGGTGTACCTTTTGTTTTTTCAGGACTTCACAAAAGAAATAGACTGCAAAGGTGAGGGTGATCAACAGGAATGCATATTTGACTGTGCGTTCATTTTTTGGTGTAGTGGTCTACTGTATCGAGCAGCTCGACGCCAAAGACTGGCTTGCCTGGACTTGAATTGGCATACGCGTAGGTTTCAGTGTGCCGCATTGCATCCACGTTCTGAAAAACCTGGGGGTTGCCTTCTGTCCATTGCTGGGATATCTGCCTGTTGATATCCAGTATGCTCCATTCCGCTTTAAATCCTTCGGTGGATATCGTACTTGAATCTGGCAGGAACTGACCTTCAAACTTTGGTGATGGCCATGTGGAAGTGAGGCTGACTTTGTTATTGCCTGCTACAGGTGAGAAATAAAGTCCCTGGCTTCCTTTAAGGGAAAGATGAATATGGAAATCGGTTTTCTCTTTTCCGGCAGTGCCATCGGGTAGGTTACACATCAGTCCACTGGGCAGTTGTAGTCCAACAGGAACAGCAGCCGTCATTGGGATCAGGGAGTCCCCCAATTCGAAATTGACACGGGTACCGATGCCGGACAGATCCGTGATGGAGAGATAGACACTTGCTTTGTCCCACATCACTTTATCGGGATCAATCTTCAGGGCATTCAGGTCAGGATATAAAAAGGTTCCCTGGATATTGATGTCGCTCTCATATAGCATGACTTTAAAAATGCTACGCTTCTTTACGAGCGGTGTGATATCGCCGGTGATCTCCAGGGACTGCGGGAAATAAAACAGTTTTTGTTCACGCCATTCACTGGCCTGGTTGGTATACTTTACTTCTTCGAGATAAGGGATAACCATATACGGGCCGATGACGGTTTGCAACTGGCCCCATTTACTGCTGACCTCATTGGTCACTTCCATTTTCCTTGATGATCGTTCGCGGACCAGTTCGTTGATCATCATACTGGGGATCATCAGGACCAGGATCAGGAAACCGATCATCAGGACCTTGACCAGGACACTATCGGTCCATTTCTTTGGTTCAGTTTCTACATCATTTGACATGGCAATGCGTTTTTAAGTGGTTATTAGTATGAAAGTTGTTTCGTGTGGTTCTCTAGTCCCTTGCAAGCCCGACACAAGGGATGTCACAGAGATTGGATGTTAAGGTTTGAAGTGAATGAGTTTTTCGAGTGCCGCAATGTGTGATTCGAAGGCTTTTCGTCCTTGTCGTGTAGCCTTGTAGCGGGTCATTGGCTTGCGGCCGTTGAAAGATTTCTGCACACTGATATACGCTGCGGATTCCAGGCCCTTAAGATGGGAAGCGAGGTTGCCATCGGTGGCATCGAGCAGTTCTTTGAGGGTATTGAACTCCACGGCGTCATTGACCATCAGGGCAGACATGATGCCCAGTCGGATACGGCTGTCAAACGTTTTGTCCAGTGCCTCGATCAGATCCTTCATGCCTTAGGCTTGTTGAACATCATGATCCCATAGGCGATATGGGCCAATCCAAAACCGATGGCAAGTACAGGCAGATCCCATCCGGTGATTCCCGCAGGGATACTTAGCGAGATTTCAAGTATGCCCAGCCAGAATACGCTTCGGAGTGTAAACTGGGACACCAGGACGAGTGCCAGGCCGTAGAAGGACAATAATACCGGAGACAGCATTTGCCATTGTTCCTTTTGATAGATCCATCCTACAATAATGGCCCCTGCCATCAGTGGGATCGCAAAATGCAAAAGCATATTACGGATCGCAGGTGTCCAGGTGGATTGCTTTTCCAGGCGGGCTTTTCGCATGCAGGTGTACCATGAGGCAAAGATGGAAAGGGCGAGGACGATCAGGGCAATGGCACCCAATTGTATGACCAGCATGCTATCGTGGTTATCCATAGCGTCATAGCGACCGGTGGCGCTGGCTTGCCTGATGCACCAGGTTGCTGCTGCCAGCCCAGCCAGGGCAAGCATACCGGGTATAATGCCGGCCCAGCCGCTGAGGGAGAGGAAGCGGGAGGAGCGCTCCATCATGGATCGGATGTGGGCGAGGTCTTCGGAATATTGGTTTTGAGACATATTCAAAGTACTTTGTAATTCAAAGTTAATGCCGGATTTTCATATTTCCAAACACCTGGTCAAATAAAATTTTTGTGCGCCAGCCCAAACAACCTATGCCTTTGTAAATCAGGAGCAGGCCTCTGATAAAATAAATCCCTACCTCCATTTCTATACCACTGTCTTTATATTCCTTCACATCACCCTACCTTTACATCTTAAACCTGTCAAGGCAATTGAAAACCATCCTCCTCATTGACGACGAAGAAAAGCTTCGCTCCCTGCTGGCCCGCCTCATCAGCATGGAAGGTTTTGAGGTCATCCAGGCGCCAGATCTCAAGACCGCCATCAGGAAACTTGAACAACATGCTATCGATGTAGTCCTTTGTGATGTTAAGCTGCCCGACGGCCACGGGGTGGATTTCATTACCACCATCAAGAAAAAACAACCCCTGATCGAAGTGATATTGCTGACCGCATATGGCAATATCCCGGATGGGGTACAGGCTATACGCAATGGTGCTTTTGACTACATCGTCAAAGGGGACGACAACAACAAGATCATTCCGCTCCTGCACCGGGCAATGGATAAGGTTGAATTGGCCAGGCGGATCGACCATCTGGAAAACCAGTTGAAAGACAAGCATTCCTTTGATAAAATCATCGGCACCTCGAAAGTCATCCGAGACGCCATTGCGCTGGCCAAAAAGGCTGCCCCCACAGAGACTACCGTACTGTTGACCGGTGAAACAGGTACCGGGAAGGAAGTATTTGCACATGCCATCCACCAGGAAAGTCCCCGAAGCCACAAACCATTCGTTGCCATCAATTGCTCAGCATTCGCCAAAGACCTGCTCGAAAGTGAAATGTTCGGACACAAGGCGGGGGCCTTTACCGGAGCTGTCAAGGAGAAAAAGGGCCTTTTTGAAGAAGCCGACCAAGGCACTATCTTCCTGGATGAAATCGGAGAGATGAGCCCTGACCTTCAGGCCAAACTCCTTCGGGTACTTGAATCCGGAGATTTTATCAAAGTCGGTGATAGCAAGCCTACCCATGTCAATGTCCGCATTATTGCTGCCACACACCGAAATCTTGAAACGGAGATTCAAAACGGGCATTTCAGGGAAGATCTTTTTTATCGTATATCCCCCTTTCGCATTCAATTGCCGCCACTGCGGGAGAGAACTGCAGATATTGAACTTCTGGTGCACCATTTTATCTACCAGTTTCGATCAGGGGCTAAAGAAACCAAGATTTCATTTGAAGACCATTTTTTCGACCTCCTTAAACTGCATCCCTGGAAAGGAAATATCCGCGAACTCAGGAATGTCATAGAGCGTAGCCTCATCCTGATGGAGAACAACCGGTTGCTCATTGATTACCTACCGATTGATATCCAACAATTGGGCTCAGTGTTCCAACCAGCAGGCGCAGATAAGCAACTCTCAGGCTTCTCTCTCGCTGCCGCCGAAAAACTGCATATCCAGAAGATCATGAATTACACCCAGGGCAATAAAACAGAAGCCGCCCGGCTCCTCAATATTGCCATCACCACACTTTACCGGAAACTGGAAGAGTATAAAATCAGTTAAGGGCGTAACTAATAACTTCATTTTGCTATAAGCGTATCCTCCCATCTCATCTCTTTGTAAGGATCGAGTACTATATTATAGTAGTTACTAGTAACGCCCCAAACCATAGCGAAACGCTATACCCTATCCTTTCAAAACGAAAGGGTTTTTCCAGATTCAATTGCCTGCTTACAGCCCTACTACCCTCAATCACAACAGATTGTATGATTTACCATATTCATGGAATGCAAATTGGCATATCGTTCATGTAATCGGATGAAGTGAAATCCAGAATTGAAGATCAAGACTGACTAACCGTCAATCTGATTTTTGGGGTACCACACTCTCCGCTTATAATGAATACGCATGGTACTGTTAGCTGATAAGTAGCATCGGATAACCCAGTTTAATACAAGATTATAAAAAATGAAAGTCCACATCTCATACCCTGATGACCGCCGTCATAGGATTTAGATGTGAATATCCCATAGCTTACGTAAAACCGATTCTTATGATGACGATAATACTGATCATAGCGGGCTTGATTTGCTTCGCCCTCTTTTACAAATCCATTGATTTTTTCGAAAATATCTGAACCCATGATGACTGTCATATTTATTCTCGCTTGCCTGGTATTCTGCTACCTGTGCTATGTATTGATCAAACCTGAAAAATTCTAACCCATGAACACAGAAATTATTGGTGTAGTCTTCATGTTTGGGTTGACACTATTACTTGCCATCCCCTTCGGAAGATATATAGCTAAAGTCTATAAAGGAGAGAAGACCCTGCTTGACTTCTTCACTCCGTTGGAGAATGCGTTCTTCCGCATCAGTGGGATCAACGCCCAGCGTGAAATGAACTGGAAGGAAAGTATGGTTGCCCTGCTGACCATAAATCTGGTTTGGTTCCTGTTTGCCATGTTCGTCCTGATGGTCCAGGGATGGCTTCCTATGAACCCTGATGGCAATCCTTCAATGACGGCAGATCTCGCATTCAACACCGCCATAAGCTTTATGGTCAACTGTAACCTGCAGCATTATTCCGGAGAAACCGGAGTCACCTATCTGTCCCAGTTGATCTGCCTCATGTTCCTGCAATTTGTTTCCGCAGCAACAGGTCTGGCAGCAGCAGCGATATTGTTTAATGCGCTCAAGGAAAGAACGACCGACAAACTGGGTAATTTCTACAATTACTTTATGAAATCCCTGACCCGGATCCTGCTTCCTCTCTCCATCGTGGTTGCTATCATATTCCTTTTCAATGGCATGCCGATGACGTTTGAAGGTAAAGACACGATCACGTCGATGCAAGGGGACACCGTTCAGGTTTCTACCGGACCAGTAGCTGCCTTTGTACCTATCAAACACTTAGGAACCAACGGTGGTGGCTTTTTCGGTACAAATTCTGCACACCCTTTTGAAAATCCAAATTATTTCACCGGCATTGTCGAGATGGTAGCCCAGTTTATTGTTCCCCTGGCGATGGTTTTTGCCCTGGGGTTCTATCTCAACAAGCGGAAATTCTCTTGGATGATTTTCGGAGTGATGACGATTGGATTCCTCTGTCTGGCTATTCCAAACATGATCATGGAGCAACATGGCAATCCTGCGATTGCCCATATGGGTGTGGATATGAGCAGCGGGGCCATGGAAGGAAAGGAAGTCAGGTTTGGAACACCTGCTTCTGCATACTGGAGTATACTCACGACAGTGATATCCACAGGCTCTGTCAATTCATTTCATGACAGCTTTATGCCGCTATCCGGTATGAACCAGATGCTGGCTATGATGGTCAATGGCTTCTATGGCGGATGCGGTGTCGGTCTCTTAAACTTTTTCATCTTCATCATCATCGCCGTATTTATATCCGGGTTGATGGTAGGACGAACTCCAGAATTCCTTGGAAAGAAAGTAGAAGCGAGGGAAGTAAAGATTGCAGTGATTGTCACCCTTATGTCCGCGATCCTGATCAAGGGAGGAATGGCCATTGCGGCATACTGGATCACAGCTGATCCTTCCCTACCCTGGTTAAACAATCCAGGATTCCATGGATTCTCAGAGATGCTCTATGAGTTTACATCCGCTAATGCAAACAACGGGAGTGGCTTCGAAGGATTGGGAGATAATAATCCCTTCTGGAATATCAGCACAGGTATTGTACTGATCCTCGGCAGGTTTATTCCGATCATCGGGCCTATTGCCATTGCAGGCATCCTGGCAGGCAAGAAATACATCCCCGAGAGTGCAGGAACGTTGAAGACGGATACGCTCACTTTTGGTGTGATGATATTCGCGGTCATATTTATTGTTACGGCATTATCCTATTTCCCTGCGCTTGCGCTGGGTCCTATTGCCGAATTTTTCTCAATGCACTAATCTCCATAAACGTTTAATACACCTGTTATGTCAAAAAGACAAAGAAAAGCTCCACTCTTTCAGAGGGAGTTGGTCAACGAAGCACTAAAACATGCTTTTGTCAAATTGAATCCACGAATCATGGTCCGCAACCCGGTCATGTTTACCGTAGAAATCGGAACAGCTATCATGTTGTTTGTTACACTATACAGCATAATATCCGGTGACGGTTCTCAAGGATCTCCGGGCTATAATCTGGCAATATTTCTTATTCTTTTCCTGACCTTGCTGTTTGCAAACTTTGCAGAAGCTATTGCAGAAGCCAGGGGTAAAGCGCAGGCAGATTCGCTACGCAAGACCAGAGAAGATACGCCGGCCAAGATCTTACTGCGATCAGGTGATAGCTATACGGAATCATTTACCATCGTGAGCTCGTCCAAGCTGAAGAAAGGAGATGTATTCTTGTGCGAAACAGGAGATACGATTCCAACAGATGGTGAAATCATTGAAGGTATAGCCACTATCGATGAAAGCGCCATCACCGGTGAAAGCGCGCCTGTCATCCGCGAAGCAGGCGGGGATAAATCATCTGTGACAGGTGGAACCAAAGTGCTGTCCGACAAGATCAAGGTAGAGGTCACTACTTCACCGGGCGAAAGCTTCCTTGATAAGATGATTGCTTTGGTAGAAGGTGCATCCCGTCAGAAGACGCCAAATGAAATCGCACTAACTATTTTGCTGGCTGGATTTACACTCATCTTCACGATCGTGTGTATCACTTTATACTTCTTTGCAGAATATGCACATACTCAGATTACAATCGCGGCATACATTTCGCTTTTCGTGTGTTTGATTCCTACCACCATTGGTGGCCTTCTTTCAGCCATAGGTATTGCAGGGATGGACAGGGCATTGCGTGCCAATGTGATCACCAAGTCAGGTAAAGCAGTTGAGACCGCAGGGGATATTGATACACTACTGCTTGACAAAACCGGGACCATTACCATCGGTAACCGTAAAGCGACAAACTTCTACCCAGCCCCAGGCATACAGCTGAGTGATTTTACTAGAGCTTGTGTCCTTTCTTCACTTGCGGATGAAACTCCTGAGGGAAAATCAATAATTGAGTTGGCCGGCAAGGATGCCAAGAATGTTTCAATTGATGGCGCCACCTTTGTAAAATTCACTGCGGAAACCAGGAGTAGTGGCGTCAACATGCCGGATGGAAGACGCTTTCGAAAAGGTGCTTCCGATGCCATTCGCAAAATGGCTGAGACTGCAGGCAACACATTTCCTTTAGAAACTGCAGGCAGGATAGAAGTCATTTCTACTGATGGTGGTACGCCATTGGTGGTGGCTGAAAATGATAGAATCCTTGGCGTGATTGAACTACAGGATATCATCAAGCCTGGTATCAGCGAGCGTTTTGATCGCTTGAGAAAAATGGGAGTAAAAACAGTCATGGTCACAGGTGACAATCCACTTACCGCAAAATACATTGCAGAAA
This sequence comes from Candidatus Opimibacter iunctus, assembly GCA_016716665.1. Classification (GTDB taxonomy): domain Bacteria; phylum Bacteroidota; class Bacteroidia; order Chitinophagales; family Saprospiraceae; genus Opimibacter; species Opimibacter iunctus. Next base: position 386,144 of record JADJVH010000003.1, read on the forward strand.
AGGCAGGAGTAGATGACTTTATCGCTGAAGCCAAACCCGAAGATAAAATGGCCTACATCCGCAATGAACAGCAATCCGGTAAGCTGGTAGCCATGATGGGTGATGGGACCAACGATGCGCCCGCTCTTGCACAGGCTGATGTAGGTGTGGCGATGAACAGCGGAACTGCGGCTGCCAAAGAAGCAGGAAATATGGTGGATCTCGACAATGATCCTACAAAGTTGATTGAGATCGTCGAAATCGGAAAGCAACTACTCATGACAAGGGGTACACTCACTACCTTTTCGATTGCCAATGATGTAGCCAAGTATTTCGCTATTGTACCGGCGCTGTTTATCACGTCGATTCCTGCCCTACAGGCGCTCAATATCATGCAACTGAGTTCGCCTGAAAGCGCAATCCTTTCAGCCGTGATCTTCAATGCCATTATCATCCCGATGCTTATACCGCTTGCGCTCAAAGGTGTGGCATACAAGCCCATTGGGGCCAGTGCATTGTTGCAACGCAACCTGTTTATCTATGGGTTAGGAGGTGTGATCATACCGTTTATCGGCATCAAACTCATCGACCTGCTGGTATCCCTATTTCTTTAACATTCAATAATCTAACGAGATATGAAATCGCATATATTTCCCGCCATCAAAATGACACTGATCAGTATCTTCTTCTTCGCCGGTGTTTACACACTGGTCGTATGGGGATTCGGGCAAATTATAGCTCCAAATGATGGCAAAGGAGAGGTGGTCAATTACACCACCGCTGGAGGTGCTGCCGCATATGGCTATGCAAACATCGGGCAGAATTTTTCGATGGATCAGTATTTCTGGTCAAGGCCATCAGCCGTCGGTTACAATGCCGCAGGATCAGGGGCAAGCAACAAAGGACCTTCTAACGAAGAATACCTCGCGCAGGTACAGTCCCGGATTGATACCTTCCTGGTGCATAATCCAACCATCAAAAAGTCGGATATTCCGGTCGAAATGGTCACCGCATCAGGTAGCGGCCTTGATCCGCATATTTCCCCAAAGGGAGCACTGGTGCAAGTATCCAGGATTGCTGCAATAAGGAATGTGCCCGAGGAAAAAATCAGCGCGCTGATAACTCAACATACAGAGCACCCGTTGTTTGGAATCTTCGGCCCATCGCAAATCAATGTATTAAAAATCAATATCGCTTTAGATCAGCTTAAATAACCACAACAATGAAAAAATTTATCATCCCCATTTTACTCCTGGTGGCAGGTGTTTCATCCGCCCAGGTAGACACTTCTGCATCCTCATTTAGTATCAGTGGTTATGCCGAAGTGTACTATGCCTATGATTTCAGCAATCCGGATGATCACAACAGGCCTTCCTTCCTGTATAGTCACAACAGGCACAATGAATTTAACCTCAACCTCGGCTTTGTCAAGGCAGCCTATGTTGCAGACAGATTCAGAGGCAATCTGGCCATTGCAGCAGGAACATACATGAATGCAAACTATGCTGCAGAACCTGGGGTGCTCAAAAATGTCTTTGAAGCCAATGGCGGGATAAAACTCAGCAAGAACAGCAATCTCTGGCTGGATGCAGGGATCTTTGCATCCCATATTGGGTTTGAAAGTGCTGTATCCAAAGACTGCGCGGTACTGACAAGAAGTATCCTTGCGGAAAACTCACCTTATTACGAGAGTGGCGCTAAGTTGACATACATCACAGGTAACGGCAAGTGGTTGCTCAGCGGGCTCTGGTTAAATGGATGGCAGCATATCCAACGCCCAGATGGCAATAATACACCGGCCTTTGGAACACAAATCACCTTTACACCTTCTTCAAAAGTCACGCTTAACTATAGCACATTTATTGGAAACGACAAGCCGGATGAGGTGAAGCAAATGCGTTACTTCCATAACCTATATGGAATCATCCATCTCAGCGATCAATTCCATATGACTGCCGGGTTTGATTATGGCATGGAACAAGTAGCGAAAGGGAGCAGTGACTTCAATACATGGTATAGTCCTGTCCTCATCCTGAAATATGACCTGAATGACACATGGTCGGTTGCGGCCAGAGGCGAGTACTATGCCGATGAGCATGGCGTGATCATTGCCACCGGTACCGAAAACGGATTCAAGACAACGGGTTTTTCCCTTAATTTAGATTGCCGGATCAGGACCAATGCAGTCTGGAGGATTGAGGGCAGGCTGTTGAACAGTGAAGACGAAATATTCACAAATCGTGACGGCGATGCCACTAACTCAAATACTGCCGTTACGACATCCATTGCGGTTTCATTCTGATGCCTGAAGAAAACAACAAGGAGCAAAACGCTGAGCATTTTCTTGAGCTCATCCGCAAGTCGAGACGCGGTAAGTTTAAGATCTATATCGGCATGAGTGCAGGGGTGGGCAAGTCCTATCGAATGCTGCAGGAAGCGCATGCCTTGTTGCGGAATGGTATAGATGTCAAAATCGGCTACATCGAAACTCACCAGCGGAAGGAGACGGAAGAATTGCTGGCTGGCCTCCCGGTCATTCCGCGACGAACCCTCTTTTACAAAGGGAAAGAACTGGAGGAAATGGATGTGCAAGCGATCATCAACCTAAGGCCGGAAGTCGTGATCGTGGATGAACTAGCGCATACCAACATAGAAGGCAGTAAAAATGAAAAACGCTGGCAGGATGTCATGGATATCCTGACCAATGGGATCAACGTGATCAGTGCTGTCAATATCCAGCACATAGAAAGCCTGAATGAAGAAATCAAGGCGATCACCGGCATTGAAGTCAAAGAGCGAATCCCTGACAGTGTCCTTGCATTTGCGGATGAGGTCGTCAACATCGACCTCACTGCAGATGAGCTGGTCACTCGCCTGAAAGAAGGCAAGATATATGCTGCTGAAAAAATCGATCGGGCCCTCAACAATTTTTTCAAAAGTGAGCATATCCTGCAACTCCGGGAACTGGCGCTAAAAGAAGTAGCTTCGCAGGTAGAACGAAAAGTGGAGTCCGAAGTCAGAAAGCCAAGCACGTTGAGACATGAGCGTTTCCTAGCCTGCATCAGTTCAAATGAGGAGACAGCAAAAACGATCATACGTAAGACCGCACGCCTCGCTAACTATTATAACAGTAAATGGTATGTAGTATATGTACAAACTCCAAAAGAAAAACCTGATGTCATTGCCCTGGACAAACAAAGACACCTCATCAATAACTTCAAACTGGCTACTGAGCTAGGTGCTGAAATCATTAAAGTAGAGCATGACCGGGTGTCGGTGGCCATTGTCGAGCAGGCCATCGAAAGAAAGATCACTACGATATGTATAGGCAAGCCTCACATCAACCTGTTGCAGGTGATCATGGCTACCAATGTGTTCAATAATCTGTTGAAGAAACTATCCGCAAGTGACATTGACCTTATCATTTTATCCTAGATGAAAATAAAAACCAAACTCACGCTTGGCGTCGGGGTGCTCCTTGTCCTTATAGTTCTACTAGCTATCATGGGCATCAACCAGATCATGTCGCTCGCTACAGCCACTGAGCAGATACTGGAGGCCAATTACAACTCCCTTGACTATTCGAGGAATATGCTAAAGACCCTTGACGAAATAGCGGTCGAAAAAGATGCTTTGGAAAAATTCGAGCGCCAGCTGGGAGCCCAGGAAAGCAATATCACAGAGATCGGGGAGGATGAATTGACCGAAAGCCTGCGATCCCATTTTGACCAATTGCTGACCAGGACAGCGGATACGCTGTTATTGAAGAATATCCGAAAGGATCTGAATGATATCATGAAAATCAACCTTGCGGCCATTGAACGTAAAAGCATAGTGGCGGGTAAAGCTGCAGATCAGGCCATCCTGTGGATTCCGGCCACTGGCGCTTTGTGCTTTATTATTGCCTTTATACTACTCTTCAATCTACCCAGCAATATTGCCAATCCCATCCAGGAATTGACAGAGAGTATAAAACAGATCGCCTCCGAAAAATATTCTGAACGGGTGCATTTTGAAGGGCACAATGAGTTTGGCGAACTGGCCACTTCTTTCAACACCATGGCCAAGAAGCTGCAGGAGTACAATGACAGCAACCTGTCAAAGATCATGATTGAAAAAAAAAGGATTGAAACGCTGATCAACAACATGCACGATCCGGTGATAGGCCTGGATGAATCCAAGACAGTCATATTTGCCAATGCAGAGGCCTTGAAAATAATTGGGGTCAAAGACACAGAAATGCTTGGGAAGCCTGCCCAGGATATTGCGGTCACCAATGACCTGATGCGCCTGCTGATCAAGGATATCATGACCGGGGAAACGCCTAAAGAAACAAAAGTACCCCTCAAGATCTTTGCCAACGGCAAAGGAAAGCTTTTTGAAAAAGAGGTGATCCCCATTCGTATCACGCCCACAGGTGAAAGTGACATCATTGATATCGGAGATGTGATCATCCTCCGCAATGTGACGAGCTATAAAGAACTCGATGTAGCCAAGACCAATTTTATCTCAACCCTTTCACATGAATTCAAGACACCTATTGCGGCGATCCAGATGAGTGTCGATCTCCTCCGAAAGGAAGAGCTTGGGGCGGTCACTCCGGAACAGAAAGAACTGCTAGACAGCATTGAAGACGATTCCAACAGGTTGTTGAAAATCACCGGAGAAATCCTGAACCTCTCCCAGGTAGAAACCGGCAATATTCAATTGACTATAGCCGCCACTGACCCTAGGACGATAGTCAATAATGCGGTACGGATGAACAAGGTAATGGCCGATCAGAAAAATATCAGGATAGACTTTGATTTTCCGGCACACCCGCTTGTGATCGATGCCGACGAGGATAAAACAACCTGGGTGCTTTCAAACCTCCTCGGAAATGCGATTCGTTATTCATACGATCAGTCTTCAGTGCTACTGAGCATAATGCAGGACGGAAACTTTGTCCGGTTTTCCGTTAAAGATACTGGGCAAGGAATCTCGCCGGAATATATAGGCAAAGTCTTTGACCGCTACTTCCGTATTCCTGGAACTAAAAAAGAAGGTACAGGATTAGGCTTATCTATCAGTAAAGAATTGATAGAAGCACAGGGAGGACATATTGGTGTGGAAAGTGAGTATGCCGCTGGAAGTACCTTTTCATTCACACTGCCCCTGCATCCCCTGAAGGAGACTTGAAATTGTGGGTCCCGGGTTCTTTGAAGTCCCCTTTAGGGGATTTAGGGGCAAACCCTGAAGTTCACTACATTTGACCCATGACCCTATATCAAATCGATGCCTTCACGGATAAATTATTTGGAGGCAACCCTGCTGCAGTAGTGCCATTGTCCACCTGGCCACCTGATCATCTCATGCAATCCATCGCCACCGAAAACAACCTTGCAGAAACGGCTTTTGTAGTGCCCGAGGGAGACGATTTCAGGATCAGATGGTTTACTCCCGGTGTGGAAGTAGATCTCTGTGGTCATGCTACACTTGCCACTGCTTTTGTGATGTTCAATGAACTCAACTATCCGCATGACCAGATCAGGTTTCATTCAAGAAGCGGCTTGCTTACTGTGGCCAGAAACGGAGAATGGCTTACCATGGATTTTCCGGTAGATGTATATCATAGCGTGGAGATCAGCAGCGAAATAAAAAATTGCACTGATGCAACTGTCCTTGAGGCTTATAAAAGCGTCAGGGACTACATGATTGTCCTGGAAAATCAATCCGCCGTGCTCAACAGCTCTTTTGACCAGGCGGCAATACTCGAACTTGGTCACCATGGCCTCATCGTTACAGCCCAGGGAGAAGATGTAGATTTTGTATCAAGGTTTTTTGCCCCCGCATACGCTATACCTGAAGACCCTGTGACTGGTTCATCACATTGCACACTTACTCCATACTGGGCAAATCGGCTGGACAAGAAATCACTGACGGCAAGGCAACTTTCCTCCCGGGGCGGGTATATCAAATGTCAACTCAACGATGGCCGCGTGGACATCAGTGGCAAGGCTGTCATGTACATGAAAGGAAAACTGGACGTCAGCAATCTGTTGTAAGCCATCAGATATCAGCCGTCAGCTATCAGCTATCAGCTATCAGCCATCAGCTATCAGCCGTCAGCTACCAGCTACCAGCAGATAAGTTTTTTTTCGCTAAGCTCTACGATTATCAGTGGACAAACCTGACAGAATTCTTATTACCCTCGCCATCATCCTCAATGATCGGATTTGAAGGATCGGTGATCCATTTGCCATCGACGACAAACTTGTAAGTCTGCTTGCCCCCAAAGAGAGGGAGTGTGGTAGTCCAGACATCCCCCAAGCGTACCATCTGGTGCTTGTGGCCGTTCCAGTTGTTGAACGCCCCCGCCAGGAATACTTCTTTGGCATCGGCATATCCAATGAGGGTAAACGTCACAGGGATAGTGACATACAGCACAGAATTGAAGGTCTCATGTTCATTCTTAACCTTCTCTTTGTTGACCGGATCATGCATCCATTCACCGTCAACAATAAACTTATACTCATAGCGGCCCGGAGGAAGTTGGGCATGTAATTCCCATCCGGCAGCTACCTTGTTCATCTTTATCTCATGCTCGTTCCATCCGTTAAACGTACCTGCAAGGATAACTTCGTTGGCACTGTAATGTTCGTTGAGAAAGAATACGACATTGCCATCTTCAGCAACCTTGATCACTGACAAATCAACCTTATAGATATCCTCCAGGAAATTATCTTCAAACTGCCGTGGATCTGTGACCTTGCCTTCTGCATCCGCGATGTACCGGCCATTGATGATATACCTGAAGTCAAGCGGGAAAGCATCGTTGAAATCATGCACCCGTTTGCGCAATTCAAATGTAAAATCATCGCGCTTGGACATTTTCCAGCCCTTCTTATTCCAATTGTTAAACTGTCCGGTCACTGCCACATCATATATACCGAGGTCAGCAAAATCCACCTTCAGTGCATTCTCTCCAAGTAATGCCTTGGCATAATTGCGCACATCAAATACAAATACTACATCCTCCCCTTCAAAGTAATAGGGATTCTTGATCTCCTGTGCAGTGGAGGATATAGTCATCAAGACCCAGGTGAGAACCAGGAAAATAATCCTTGTGATATGTTGAATCCTTCCGCTCATGACTTTATGACCTCACCAGGTTGAAAAAATAGAGCTTTCTTTTCTGATAATTGATCAATACCCTTCTTTTTTTAAGAAATTCATATCCGAGCACGCCTTGTACATTGACATCAAACGACTGATTGATCTCATCCAGGCTCGTCAGCAGGTTGTTCATTTTTTCTGAATACTGATTTCCACATTGTACTTCATTGAGCGCTCCGGCGAGGACTTCCACTTCATTTTTCCCGACACCGATCAGATTGACCCGCTTGATGATGGTAAACTTGTCAAGCACTCTACGATTGACCTTCCGGTCGAGGAGATTGAGCTCCGCTCCCGAATCGAGGATCATATCCAGCTTTACTGCATTGACTTTAGCCTGGACAACGATCAGATGATGGAGTAGCTCAAAGGGGAGACTATCATATGGCACCTCAAATGGAGCCAGCGTGTCTACCCGGATGCCCTTCCTATTGACCCTCGTAAACACGATGACCCTGTTTTGGAAATCAATGAAGACCTCAAAGTTCTTATAGACTTCATACCCGAGGATGCCCATCATCCTGATATTCTTTTTGAGTTCAATATGGTGGAGGTCCACCAGGTGAGCGTCCAGGTCCCTGACGACCAGCTGATCGATCTGCAGGCTGTCTACCGGCTTTTCCATGACTGCGCTGACCATGCCGGTGTTGCCTACTGCAGCAACTGCCCTGCCATTACTACCGGCTGAGAAGTATTCCTTGTTGAGCACTAGCTTTTCTGACCCGGTATCCAACATAAAATAACCACTCACTGTATCCACCCTGGCTTCCACCATGATCAGCTGGCCTACCAGTGAAAAGGGAATGTAGATGGTATTGACATCTGGACCTGCGGACTGTGGAAAAGAGAGGTTGCAAAGCAGGCTCAAGGAGGGATTATCATCAGGGTCTGGGCCGGCAATGACACCAAAGGAAATCAATAAGCATGCGCAGCATATCCATGCCCTCAGGGACCGGATAGTGGAATCTCGTGCTGCTGCAATTGACGGCATTAAAAGTGGTGTAACGTCAGATCTGTACTAAAATACTATTAACGCACTATAGTACAGATTCATTTTATAGCAGGATCACACACCTGCCGACAGACTTTCATAGAAAATGGATGAAAGATCAACGCTCAATTGAAATCCCAATCTCTTCTCCATCCATCCATTCCACTTTAGTCCCTATAGTGCTATCTGTCACCAAAGAAAGGGCCAATGTCTCTGTCTTGATATAATCACCAAACTGCTTGATTGCCGATTCAATACCTTCGAGTGCTTCCACCTTGACATTGATCCTATCTGTCACATTTAAGCCACTACTCTTCCGCAGATTCTGGATCCGGTTGACCAGTTCACGTGCGGTTCCTTCCGCAATGAGTTCGTCATCAAGGGTGACATCAAGCGCTACGGTGATGCCATCTTCAAAGGCAACCTGCCAGCCCGGGATATCTTCAGAGATCACCTCTATATCTTCCCGCTCCAGGGTATAGTCCTGGCCTTCAACAGTGATCGATAGCTCTCCGCCTTTTTCAAATCTGGCGATAGCATCCTGATCCAATGCCTGGATGATATCAGCTGCCACTTTCATGTTTTTCCCCAGGCGCTTACCAAGGGTTTTAAAATTGGCTTTTGCTTTTTTACTCACCATGCCTGCGGTGTCCGTGATATATTCTATCTCCTTGACATTGACCTCAGAGAGGATCAGTTCCTTGACCTGGTCGATATCGGATTGGAACCGGTCATCCAGTACGGGCAATAATATGCGGCGTAGCGGAAGGCGCACCCTTAGTTTTTCCTTTTTACGTATCGACAGGATCAGCGAACTGATATGCTGAGCGTAATCCATTCGGCGAAGCAAAGCCTCATCAAGGAGATCATGAGATGGTGACGGCAGATCAGTAAGGTGAACACTCTCCGGATGTTTACCCGAATAAGCTGTCAGACTGCGGTACAACCAGTCGCTGAAGAAAGGTGCCACAGGCGAAATCATCTGCGAAACCACCACCAGACACTCATGTAGTGTAGCATAAGCAGCGCGTTTGTCATCAGACAATTCACCCTTCCAGAAACGCCTGCGGTTGAGACGCACATACCAGTTGGATAAATGATCATTGACAAACACTTCAATACGGCGGCATGCCGTGGTGACATCAAAATCATCCATGTCTGCCTGGTAAGCATCAATCAATGAATGCAATCTCGAAAGTATCCAACGATCGATCTCGGGGCGCTGATCAACAGGCATTACCCCAGCATCATCAGCATTCCACTTGTCGAGATTGGCATAGAGCGCAAAAAAGGAATATGTATTATATAATGTGCTGAAGAGTTTGCGTGTACTCTCCACAATGCCCTCTTCATCAAACTTGAGGTTGTCCCAGGGTTGCGCATTGGATAGCATATACCAGCGGGTGGCATCAGCACCATATTTGGTGATCGTCTTGAAGGGGTCTACTGCATTGCCGAGACGCTTGGACATCTTCTGTCCGTTCTTGTCGAGCACCAGGCCATTGGACACTACATTTTTAAAAGCAATAGAGTCAAATGCCATGGTGGCTATCGCATGCAGCGTAAAAAACCATCCTCTCGTCTGGTCTACGCCTTCGGCAATAAAATCAGCCGAATAGTTTTGCCAGAATTTCTCTTCATTTTCAAACGGGTAATGCCACTGTGCATATGGCATCGCGCCGCTGTCAAACCACACATCGATCAGATCAGATTCCCTTTTCATGGGTTGACCATTGGAAGAAACCAACGTGATCTCATCGATAAATGGCCTGTGTAAATCTCCGGGAACTTCTTGTGACAGGTTCAATGCCAGGTTTGCCGCATCAATCTCTTTGGCGAGCTGAGCGATCGAGCCGATACATTTCTCCTCGCTGCCATCTGCAGTACGCCATATATTGAGTGGTATACCCCAAAACCTTGATCTCGAAAGATTCCAATCCTGGAGGTTTTCCAGCCAGTTGCCAAATCGCTTTTCTCCGGTATGCGCGGGCTTCCAGTTGATGGTCTTGTTGAGTTCGATCATCCGGTCTTTGCAAGCCGTTGACTTGATAAACCAGCTATCCATCGGGTAATAGAGGACAGGCTTGTCCGTACGCCAGCAATGTGGATAGTTGTGTTCGTATTTCTGGACATTGAGTGCCTTGCCTTCCAGCTTGAGTTGGACTGCGATATCAATGTCTACTGCGACATACCCTGGCTCATCTTTATAATCCTTGACATAGCGGCCTGAGTATGGCCCTACGTTTTCCTTAAATTTTCCGGTCTGGTCTACCAGCGTGAGTGTGCCTACGCCATTGGCCTTGGCCACGCGTTGATCATCGGCACCAAATGAAGGTGCGGTATGCACGATACCAGTACCATCTGAAGTGGTCACATGATCACCTGTCAATACCAGGTATGCATCGGTTCCGCCAAGCAGCGGTTCTATTTCATTGCCAAAATCCAGCAAAGGTTCATAGCGGATGCCTTTGAGTTGGCTACCCTTGAAAGCGGCAGATTGTCCTTCTACGGTGGATTGATTTTTCCCACCAAACCAGTTTGGCACCAATGCTTCGGCGAGCACTACACTGACAGGAGTATGTGTATATGGGTTTGATGTCTTGATCTTGATATAGCTGATATCAGGACCTGCACTCAATGCGGTGTTAGATGGCAAGGTCCAAGGTGTTGTGGTCCATGCTGCAATGCGCACATCTTCATTTGCATCATCAAATAAAAATGCTGCCTGGTCATTTTGGATCACCTTAAATAAAGCTACTACAGTAGTGTCCTTTACCTCCTTATATGCACCGGGCATATTGAGCTCATGCGAACTCAGTCCGGTACCAGCAGCCGGAGAATATGGCTGAATGGTGTATCCCTTATATAATAATCCCTTGTCGTAGAGTTTCTCCAGGAGGAACCAAACAGACTCGATGTAATCATTTTCATAGGTGATGTATGGATTGTTGAGGTCCACCCAATAGCCCATCTTGCGGGTGATATCATCCCACTCAGCCTTATACCGCATGACCGTCTCACGGCACTTGATATTGTAGTCTTCGATGGATATTGATTTTCCGATATCATCCTTGGTGATGCCCAGTTCCTTTTCCACACTGAGTTCGATTGGCAGGCCATGGGTATCCCATCCGCCTTTTCGCTCTACGCGATAGCCTTTGAGTGTATGATACCTGCAGAAAAGATCCTTGATCGCCCTGGCCATAACGTGGTGGATGCCCGGCATCCCGTTTGCGCTTGGTGGTCCTTCGTAGAAGACCCATCGCTTATCCGCAGGCCGCTGTTCGATGCTCTTGTCAAAAATCCTGTTTTCTTCCCACCATTGGAGCATCTCCTGATCGATGGCTGGGAGGTTCATTCCTTTATATTCCGGATACAGACTCATGTAGGATATCAGTGTTTTAAAATTAAAAAGCCCCGACTGTAATCTGACGGGGCCTTTGTAAGCTCAGATTACTTTGTTCTATTATTTGATGATAATATGTATGATCATTTGATGCATTGATAGGACAAAAATAACAAAAAGCATAGAGCATAGCGCATAGGGAAACAGAATAGAAAAAAGATAAATATGTAGAGACGCGATTAATCGCGTCTCTACATATTTATCTTTTTTCTAAGATTTTCTCTTCATCCACAGGTAGATCATCCCCACTGATCCTATAATGATCAGCAATCCGGCAACATACTCCGCCTGCGTCGCAGACATCCCCAGGAGATGGATATCCGGATTGGTGCGGATCTTTTCTATAAAAAAGCGTTCGATTCCATTGAGGAGGACGTATAGAAAGAAGATCATGCCTGGCACTTTAAAGCGTTTGCGGAGTACCCAGAGGATCGTAAAAATGATGAGCGAAAAGAAGGTCTCATATAAAGGTGTCGGATATACCGCTTCACCTAATTGCCGGCAGTAGTCCCATACGCATCCGTCGATGGGAACACCATCATTGAGCACGTTATGCGGGTACTTGAATGCCCAGGCCCAGTCCGGAAGAAACCACCATGATGGAGGAGGTGCATTATTCACGATACCCCAGTCGCCATCACCGGAAAACTGGCAACCCAAGCGGCCTACCGCGTAGCCCATGATCAAAGCCGGTGCCACAGCATCCATGACATGGATTGGCTTCATGCCTTTCTTATGGACATAATAATATACAGCGATAAAGGCGACAATCAGTCCGCCATAGATCGCCAGGCCACTGCCGCTGAGGAGCTGGTCCAGCGGATCCTTGATAAAGGCCTTGATATTCTCTTCACTCTCGATGATCGAAAACAGTCTCGCTCCGATAATACCCGATATGGCGGCAAGGATCGTGATATCTCCGATCCGATGATGCGGGAGCACATTGACTTCCCGGATATGCGGCTTGGCAATCGCACGTTTGTTGG
>JADJVH010000004.1 GCA_016716665.1 Candidatus Opimibacter iunctus
TTGCTCACTGCCTGAAACCTATGGGGCAACATCAGATCAATGGGAGCTTGAACTTGATATTGAAGGGATTCGGGTGTATACCCAGTTGGAAGGCGACTCACCATATAAACAGGTTAAGGTGACTGCGACCATCAATGCACCGATGGAAAAAGTAATGGAAATCCTCCTGTCGTTTGGTGGTTATAAAAACTGGATGAATCACATCCAGGAAAGCTATCTCCTCAACCAGACAGATTCAGCCTACTATGTTTTTCTTCTGGAGGATGCCTCCTGGCCAATGCAAAACCGTTACCAGGTTTCAAAACTCAACGTGCATCATGCGGTAACGAAATCAGAGATCCGTTTTCGTGCGATACCCAATTTTATTGAAAAACGGACTGACGCTATCCAGATCAAGCAGTATGAAGGCTATTGGGAACTTGAAGACAGGGCAGATCATCAATGTACCCTTGAGTATGTGCTCATCCATAATCCCGGAGGATATGTTCCTCCATGGCTTGCCAACGTGTATGCCGCGGAGAATCCCTATCAGAGCATCTTCAAGTTGAAGGAACTCGCTGAAAATGCGAAAATCAGGCCCTGAGCAAATCTGAATGTGTGCGTTTGCCCACCTTTTAGCCTGGTTCCACAATTAGCACTTAGGTTCATTTTGCGCCTGATGGTCATTTATTTTGTCCATTTCATCTTTTTATGGTAACATTTGGGGATGTCAGGACACTATATTGGTATTGCATTCCAAAAATGACATCAACCAGGCAGTGACCATGATTCAATCACATCTTTATACCAGGCTTGAAGAGACTCCTGTCTTTGACGAACCAGCAGATGGTGGACGAAAGCTGACGATGCTTGCACAAGGTAATTGGGTGGGCGTCATCAAGCGGCTTGGGGAATGGATCAGAGTACTATCTGTCCGTGGAGAGGGGTGGGTCAAGGCTGAACATGTCGAAGCCAGGCCCCCGTTTCAATTGCACGTGCAGTGGTCCGAAGGGGAAAACATTTCTTACGTAAGTTCCTCAACGGGCGTTTAAAAAGATTCAATCCGAAAAAGCGTAACCTGCTGAGCATGCTAGACCAGGTACTGTTTTCAATGGCTGAGGTTCAGGCTGTCCCTGAGTGGTTCATCCTGGGCTTGGTTGTGCAGCCAATAGTCTGACATCATCGTTTTCAGGAGTTTTCCTGTGGTGATTTCATTGTCGCCATACGTTTCTGTCCAACCGAGTATTTTGTAGGGGAAAGTTGTTTCAAAATCAATTTCAAGTTTGCGCTTTATATCTGAATAGGTGATCGAGTAGGTATAGTGGTCCTCCTTTTTTACAAGCGCGGTGATGGCATTGTAGACATTATTTTCTGTGTGTGTAAGGCGTAGGTAAAACGCTGAGGCTATCATTTTTACTTCACCTAGAGGTAACGACTCAGGAGCGACACGAATAAGTGTCCATACTTCGTCTTCAAGCCAACCCCGGGGCAGAGCAAATTTCTTGTCCCCATCCTTTTCGAAGTAAGAGAATTGCTGAATCTCATAGCGGTTGCCTTTCCAATTGGCCTGCATAAACGTCTGCCCGCACCAATCGTGAACACTTGCGGTAAGCTTAAGGCTATGAGGAGCCTCGGCATGGTCCAGTGGCATAAATACTGAACTCATCATCGTGTATTTGTAGATGCCGGTGATAAATTCCTTGTTGGTATTGAGTTTCAATACCTTGACAGCATCAGATTTGTATTTCTGAGGCTCATCCATTTTGACCTGCTTTGACTTACTGAAATCTTCAGTCACAAAGACCAGCACAGTCTCTCCATCATGGGTATCACCATATCTGGCCTGGCTTAGTGCATAATGTGATATTTCTGCCTGGCCTTTAAACCAATAACCGTTAAATACCTGAGCGTTTGTTTTTGGTATCGGGGAATGCTTGCCTTTGCAGCTGAACAGCGGAAAAAACACCGCTGAGAGCATGACCAATATAAACAGGCGTGGTATCATCAAGGCTGGTTACTGGGCCGTAGATTTATTATATTCTTCATAGCCGCCTTTAAGCATGTATACGTGCTTGAAATCATTGGTTTCCATAAATTTCATTGAGCGGTATGATCTCGTTTCGTTCTTGCAGTAGAGATAATATTTCTTATTCTTGTTCAGATCTAGCAACTGGTGCTTAAACTCCGGGTCAAAGAAATTGATGTTGATAGCACCATCAATATGTCCCTGCTCAAATTCGGCGGGCATACGGACATCCAGGATGACAGCATCAGATTTTGTGATGGCAGCATTGAAGGCCTCCTTGTCCAGCTTGTGTTCTGCCGGATCTGTAGAGGAGGATTCCGTCGTATTTTCCTTAGACTCAGTGACTGAAGAGGAGTTGCAGGAGATCACCACCAGGCTCATCAGGATGAGGCAGGAAAGGCAGGTGAAGTATGTTTTAGATGTCATATGGGAATTATTTATTATCTATCGAGTGCCAAAACTATTATTTTTCTACCAAAGATGGACTTTCATCAGCAAGATATACGTCAATTCCTTCTGGAATCCATACCTTACCGGTTTAAGCAATTGAGTCCTCTGGTGTTTGAGGATTTTATAAGGTATCTGTTTGAAGTAGATGGGTATGATCTGCCGGCTGCGGATAAGGCTGTTGAGTCAAAGGGCCTGATTAGGGCCCAGAAGGATGACACCAGCCTGGTCATCATGCCTTTACGTAGTAACCCCGATGAGATCATCGGGGAAGACATGATCGAAAAGGCTATCCTTTCGAGAGAATTGCTTGAGACAGACCAGTCATGGATTATCACCACAGCTTCGTTTTCTCCGGAGGCAAGGCTATTGGCTGAAGAGTCTGACATTGAATTGTGGGACTGGGAAGCCTTATACCTTGCCTTATGCCAGCTTTTCTTTCAAGGCAAGACACACCTGGAATACCTGGACCAGCATCCGATGCCATTATCCACCAAAGAATCGGAGCCTGAACTCAGGTTGAAAGTTAAATGGCAGGCAGCTGAAGGTGTCGGTACTGAATGGTACAACCTGGGAGTTACTGTGACCAATCCCACGGATAGAAATATATACCTGCATCTTGAACTCCCAGCGTTGATCGATCACCGGCGCAATCAGGTCATGGCTGATCAATGGGTGGATGGCGAATTCGTTTCAGGCATGCTTTATGCCGGTGCTTCTATCCGGACAAATGCGCTCTTTAGCGTTGCCAGGCTAGGAGACCGTCCGCCCGGGGGCAGGGTAGTTGTGACTTGCCATGAGCGAATCGAGGTCCCGGTCACATACCATCTTGAGGCCAGGCTCAAAGGAGAAGCTTGTTATGTGGTCACCTATTGTTATTCAACAGACAGTAAGGAGTATTTGATCATGACCGCATACAGGGATCAGGTCCTTGCGGATACAATACCGGGACGCATGCTGATTAAAGCTTATTATTTTATTTCTCCCCATCTTGTCCATTGGGCTACAAATAATAAATATATAGACATCATCCTCAGGAAGACAGCAGACCTTGTCATTCCATCCCTGATGCGAAGGGCAGCCTTCCGGATAAAATCAAACCTCCTCTAAACATTGCGCTATGGAACAAACAATATATCCTTTTCACCTTGCCATTCCGGTAGATGACCTGCCGGCTGCCAGGCATTTCTATGGTCAGGTATTGCAATGCAGGGAAGGCAGGACTGCAGAATTGTGGACAGATTATGATCTGTATGGGCATCAACTGGTGATCCATTATAAACCAAAAGCTGCAGCGGACCTGCATCATAATCCTGTCGATGGACATGATGTCCCGGTACCACATTTTGGAGTTGTCCTTCCATGGGACGAGTGGGAGCGGCTGGCAGAAAGGATGAGACAATCCGGTATTGCTTTTGTCATTGAACCCTATATCCGTTTTGCCGGTCAGACCGGTGAACAGGCCACGATGTTTTTTATGGACCCATGTGGCAATGCCCTGGAATTTAAGGCGTTCAAGGACATTGGGCAATTATTTGCAAAGTGATTTTGGGGCAAGTCCGGGATAAGCAGTTACTTTTGTGGTTCATTGGCCCGATAGATCCTGCACAAATATGCGATTGAGCATTCGTTATGTTTTTCTTTTCCTTGGCATTTCGCTGGTCGGGTTGCAGCCTCTGAGCGCACAGTTATACACTACGGTAGATCATTCTATATCGACCCGTGAAGCCAGTTCCCTGATCACGATACGGTGGTCTGCAGAGGAAGAAAGGAAATGGCATGATGCAAATGATGGCCGGCTCGATATCATCGGGCTCAGGACCAACATACATGCTGAAGAATTAAAGAAATCGAAATCCAATATAACGACTTACTCTTTTGATTTGGGGCGGGAAGCCTCGATCGAATTGATGATGCGCGGGCTAGTTGTAGCCCCTGGGGAGGAGTTGTATCTGTATGACAGCAACAAAGACAGTGTCATTTTTGACCTGGGTCGAAGATTGACAAATTCTTTTTTATCTGCTGCGTTTGATCCATCCACGACTGTATTGGTATGGAAGTGCGGCGATGGATTTCAATACAAGAGTCAGTTTGTCATCGAGCAGCTATATTTCCAGCCTGTTAGTCCCGCACGCGTTCTTGATATTGGTTTTGGGACTGCGTTTGCCTGCCATCCCAATGCAGCATGTAAGCAGGATTCAATGATGAAATTAATTTCCAGCAGTACAGTCCGCATCAAACTGGTCATGCAGGAAGGTATAGGATGGTGCTCGGGATCATTTGTCAACAATACCAGGAATGATAAGACGCCATATCTGCTGACCGCATTCCATTGCCAGTATAATTTTACTCCGCTGTATGATATGTGGAGGTTTGATTTTCAGTATGCTTCAACTGCGTGTACTAATCCGGTTTCGGAACCACAATATTTTTCGCTTACAGGGTGTTCGCTGATTGCCTCAGGCCAGGAATCTGATTTCCTCCTTGTTTTACTGGAAGATCAGATACCTATCAACCAGGAGGTCACATTTGCAGGATGGGACAGGGACGATACGGCCAAGCCTGATACCAGTTATCTCATCCATCATCCCAATGCGGATATCCGTAAAATATCAACCTGCATCAACCCGGCCACGATTCATCCTAACCAGATAGGCTGGACAGAAGGATATACTACACCCGCCCACCATCATTTCCGGTTGAAATTTACAGAAGGTGGACATGAACCTGGATCTTCAGGAGGCCCCTTGTTTAACCAGGATGGTTACCTGGTAGGCCAGTTGCATGGCGGGACTGCAGGTTGTGAAGCAACAAATAATGCATACATAGGCCGGTTAGCTAAATCATGGAACCTGGGCGTGACTCCTCAAGGAAGGCTGAGGGATTGGCTTGATCCGGATCAAACAGGCCAGGTGCGTATCCCATCTATTCGGAATATCAATGCAGCTGATATCACTGATATCCATGGCCTGGTGACGGATCCTGAAGGCAATCCGGTAAAAAATGTCATGGTCAAGGTGACAGGATCCATTGATAAGTCGATAGTGACATCAGATGACGGAACATTTAATCTCATAGGAGTTAACCGTAACGGGCAGTATACCGTGACGCCTGAGAAAAAAGATAATCCTACCAACGGACTCAATGCACTTGATCTTGTCGCGATACAAAAGCACCTGCTGGGTAAGGATACCTTTGATTTCGAGTGGCAGTTTATTGCTGCAGATGCAACCAACAATAATGAGCTTTCGGTAGGGGATATTGTTGTCCTGCTTCGGTTGTTGCTCGGCAAGATACAGGTGCTGCCATCATCTCCGTCCTGGCGATTTGATCCCCCTCAGATGACCATATCTGCCCTGCCTCAGGGCGAACCTACTGAAGTTCAGTTTATGGGAATCAAGATTGGCGACCTCAACGGAACTGCAGATCCGAAGAAGTAACTGAGGCAAATCTGAAAAAACGGTATAATTTTGGGATTATGCCGCCTGTGGAGAATCAAGACATCATTACATCTGCTGAAGACTATGTCCGGCAAATTTTCGAGGAAAAGATTCCGTCCAATCTCTACATGTACCACAACTGGGTGCATACCTGCCAGGTCAGGGATGAAGCGATAGTACTCGCAAGGCAGGTTGGTACAAAGCCGGAAGAACTGGAATTATTAAACC
Organism: Candidatus Opimibacter iunctus; assembly: GCA_016716665.1. Classification (GTDB taxonomy): domain Bacteria; phylum Bacteroidota; class Bacteroidia; order Chitinophagales; family Saprospiraceae; genus Opimibacter; species Opimibacter iunctus. The sequence continues at coordinate 6,121 of JADJVH010000004.1, forward strand.
TTGCTTCCTTATTTCACGATGTAGGCTTTTCGGAAACGTATAGTGGACATGAAGACCATGGTATCCGTATAGCTAAAGAGTTCCTTACAGGGGTGGATTATCCAAAAGACAAGATTGCCATCATAGAGGGACTGATCAATGCCACAAGGGTTGATGTCAAACCAACTACACAACTTGAGGCGCTGCTCAAGGATGCTGACACCAGTTCACTTGGCAAGCCACATTTCCAGATATACACCAATAGCCTCCGCAAGGAACTGAATGCACTGCAAAATGCCCTGTTGACCAAGCGTGACTGGGCTGTGGCCAACCTGAGGTTCCTGGATGAACATGAATACTTCTCCGCTATCGGTAAGGAGCGGTATGGGCTCACTAAAGAGGAAAACAAGAAGTTGCTTCAAGAGGAGCTTGTCGCAATAGATGCCAGGCTGGAAGAAAAGGAGCGGGAGAACATAAATACAATCGGGACCAGTAAGTCCGCGCAGACTATGTTTAAGACTGCACTTCGAAATCATATTGACCTGAGCTCGATAGCAGACAATAAGGCTAACATCATGCTTTCTGTTAATGCCCTGATCATCACTTTTGCGTTGCCTTTGCTGGGTAAGGAGATAGCAGCCAATCGTGAGCTACTATATCCGACTGTATTGTTGCTGAGTGTCTGTGTGATCTCCATGATATTCGCCACATTGGCGACAAGGCCCATTCCTATGAAAGGGTATAGTAGTATGGAAAGCATACTAGCCAAAAAATCAAATCTTTTCTTTTTCGGTAACTTTTACCGGATGAGCTTTGACGAGTATGAACAAGGAATGAATGCCACAGTAGCAGACAATAGCATTTTGGATACCACTATCATGAGAGATCTTTTTTTCCTGGGGAGAACGCTTGGATTTAAGTATGCATACCTCCGGAAATGTTATACCATATTCATGTTTGGAATCATCACGACTGTGATTGCCTTTGTGGTGGTGTTTACTTGTTTCTAGCCGTTGCTTAAAGCTGAGTAGGTAAGCCGGTAAACCAGGTTACTATCTGCTGTTACCCTGGCCCTTTCATCAAGGCGGATTCCAATGACCCAGACGATACTATCTCCTGAAGTAAGGAGAAGCACTCTTTCCTTTTCAAAGAGTTCCAGCTTGCGATCTACCATGAGGTCTTGAAGCTTCTTGGTCCTGCCCTGCATACCAAGGGGCTGGAAATCGTCTCCCGGCCTGATATTCCTGATGGTCAGCGGCCATTGCAGGGCTTCTCCGCTGACATATTCCGTCCAGGGATCTTGATCAGGCATAAATGCATCAGGTGAAACCTGGTCTATTGTAAATGCAAAGTTGCCGAAGGTGTACTTACCGGGCTTTGGCAATACAAATTGCAATTCCGGTCTTGTCTCTTCCAAATAGAAGCCATTTTCTGTCCTGGATAGTTTGTACTGTTCGTATTGCAGGACATGGTTGCTGTCTGCTTTTGTGGAGGATAGGAAATCATAGGATAGCATCCATGGAAAACCCTTCTCTTCCAGCCATCTCAGACAAAAGGGCAAATGGGCTGAAATATATTGTATGATAAAACCGTCTGCATATTTTTGAATACTTGAAACTTCCCATTCGCTATATGCATAATCCCAGGCTTCCCATTCTAAATTGATCCTGTGGAGCGTGTGTCTCATGCTGGTATGCAGGCCGGGATAGAATTCTTCGAGCATAGGAATAAGGTGATGCCTCAACTTGTTGCGCTGATAGTGATCAGTGAGATTAGAAGCATCCGTCCTGAAAGGGATATCAAAGCTTTTCGCAAAAGATTCAATAGCTGACCGGCTGCAGTCAAGCATCGGCCTGATATAGAAATCCCTTGCCGGTGGGATTCCCCGCAACCCTTTCATTCCAGTTCCTCTGAAGAGATTCATGAACACGGTCTCTATTGTGTCATCAAGGTGATGCGCGGTAGCGACAAAATCAAACTGATGGGTATGCACTAGATATTCCCACCATTCATAGCGAATATTCCTTGCGGCAGTCTGGGTATTGAGGTTGTTGGCCTCTGCGTAGGATCGGGTATCCTTGCTCAGTTCAATAAATGGGATATCCTGGTCAAGGCACCAATTACGGACAAACAGGGCGTCGTTGACAGATTCATCTTCCCTGAGGTTGAAGTTGATATGAGCAGCCGAAACAGTATAGCCGCTTTGGTGAAGGATATAGAGTAAGACCATGCTATCCAAGCCGCCACTGGCCCCAACCAGGATCTTTGATGCTTTGGTTACACCGAGCAGAGGCAAGGCTTTTCTCACGGCATTGGAAACAGGATGGGTCAATTCGACTGACATGATTAACAACAAATTAAACAAGAAAACTATCCTGCCTGTGAGATAATGAAAGTGTGTGCCTAAATTTGACCCTTAAAATTAAGCCTAATGAGATCATTTTTTATTCTTTATTCCTTTGTCATGCTGAGTGCGATGGCTGCCTGTAAGCAAGATACACCCGCTGTGCAGGAGAGTCAGGCACAACCTGCCCAGGATGCGGCCCCTGCTGCTGCGGCAGCCGCAACAAGTACCCCGGGGGCAAACCCACCATCAGATGCGGCATTGGCCAATGGGCATGACTATACATTTCTTACCGATAAGGTACTTATCTATCAGGCCGCATTTGGCGGTGAGAAAGGAGGAGCTCAACCCTATAAAGATGAGTGGATTGATTTTGATACTGATGGAACCTTCAAAGCCGGCAAATTGGATAAGCAGACCCATACCGGAAAATGGGGTTACAACCATGACACCAAGACCCTTGTCATCAGACCGGATGACACAGCAGCCCATAAGATCAGCGAGTGGAAAGTCATGTTCAATGACCAGATGCTGGTATGGGTAGGGACTACCACATATGGCGACAATCCGATTCAGATCAAATTGGTGCGTAAGCCTAATTAACCATATTATTAAGCGCGTTAGATCAATGCATCCTGTCTCCGCGTAGGGCAAGCAGGGTCATGATCTCAGCTTCATATTCCAGATATTGATTCCATCGTGCTTTGACAATGGCAGGATCACTATACCTGTTGGCCAGATCAATAAAGAGCCGGTAATGCCCCGCTTCGGAGACCATGAATCCATGGTAAAAGTCCTTGAGGGTGTCATCCGAGATATAGAGTGACAAGAGCCTGAACCGTTCGCAACTCCTGGCTTCAATCAGTGCGCAGACCAGCAGCCTTTCAAGCAGGCGTTCATCCCTGGAACCACCTTTGCGTTCAAAGGCCATCAGGGCATTGACATACTCATCTTTACGCTGGCGGCCGAGCTCAAGGCCTCTCTTCTTTAGCTCATTGAGGACAAGGCGGAAATGGCCCCATTCCTCCGTGACGATTGGCGCCAGTTCATTGACCAGTTCATGTTTGTCCGGAAACGATTGTATCAAAGTAATACATGAAGTGGCTGCCTTTTGTTCGCAATAGGCATGATCCGTGAGGATTTCCTGCAACGTTTTTTCAGCCAGGTTGACCCACCTGGGGTCGGTCGGCAATTTTAATCCAAGCATACTTTTCCTTAATCCACAGGCCAATTGTCCTGGTCTCTTATTTTCTGGACATCAGGCAATTGATCTGGGTTATTAACAGATCAATGTTGTACACATCATAGTCTTCAAATCCAGTGCTCCACATGACACGCATCTTGTCTAATTCTGAAGAGCGCAAACTTTTCATTTCCTGCTTACCAATAGCATATACTGGGCGGCAAAAATGGTATTACCTGTATAGGGATCAATCCTGCCTTCGTTGGTCTTGAGGTTGTAGAGCGACACATACGTATCATTCATCAATTTCAAGCGGAGGAGGCTGCCTTCCTGTAATGCACCGAAATTGCTTTGGGAGTGCGAACTGGCAATCTGGAATTCGATGGTGAAGTACATATAAGGCCCGATCATTGATAATCTCCCCCGGCAAGTGATGAGTTCCTTGTCTTTAAAATAAGGGCGGAGGTCAGGATCTGTGTGAGTAAAAAGAATGGAAGGGCTCAATTCACGCCTGGTCAGCCTGGTTGCAAGGTCAGTGGTATCTGTTTCATACACACATCTGTAAGGCTGAGCGGCATACTCCTTATGATCATAGGTTGAAGGCCGCTTATCTACCATAGCCGGATCTATGATAGTAGATTGACTACCGGTGGCGGCAGCAGTGGTTATAGCTACCGGCTTTTTAGGAGGTTCTTTAGGCTCAACAGGTGCTGGTTTTTTGGTTTCCAGAGGCTGGTCGGGCTTCTTCTCTTGCTTTTCGTTTGGTGTCGCAGCCTTTGGAGCAGCAGGTTTCTTAGAAGATACTCTTGGTTCTTCCTGTAATGGCTTCTCTGCCACCGTTTCTGGAGCCATTGTTCTTTCAGGAGTATAGGTAGCCAGATAGACGTTGTATTCTGAACGCATCTTGCTGTACTTTTTTTGTGTTATGGCTAAGGGCTTGAGATTGATCTTCTTTGCCTTTTCCAATAACGCCTTAAATTCTTTTTGCCGGAGTTTTGCCACCCTGAGCTTTTCGACACTGTTTTCGTAATCTTCCTGGAGGGTGGCCAGGCGCACCGGATCTACTATTTTTTTATTTGATTCGGCTATGCGTACCTGCTCACTGGCTTTAAACTGGGCATTGGTGGCGGTCCTGAAATTGTTCTGAACTTCCTTCTCCTCCTTCAGCATCATCGCGTACAGTTCCTTCCATTGGCGCATGAGGTATTCGTATTCGTCGCCCTGGCTGCCTTCTTCCAGGGGAAGGGCTGATGTTTCAATGCAGCCAGGTACAGATCCGGACGCAGCACCAAGGCTATTGAACAGCAGGAAGAAAATAAAAGCCAATACTGGATGCAGATGCCTGGTGGATGCCATTAGGAGGATTTGGTTAAGAATCAGACAAAAATAAACCTTTGTTGTTACCCTCGTTAATAACCTGAACGACTAACCCGTTTGACTGGTCAGATTCCGGCGTAGATTTGTCAATGACCGGCCGCTGTTTTCTTTTGAATGATTACCTTGCACGCCTGTTAAAAATGGGCCCTTAAAGCGCTCAAAAACCTGATTTGTAAGACTTAAACAGCAAATTTCCATGGAAGCAGTACAAAATTATATCCAGGCCAACCGGCAGCGTTTTTTGGATGAATTGCTTGATTTTCTGAGGATTCCGTCCATCAGTGCAGATTCTAAGTACAAGGATGATGTCCTGAGGGCCGCCAACTGGCTCAGCGATGAGCTAAAACGCATCGGGATGGAAGGGGTCGAGATCGTGCCCACCAAAGGCCATCCCATTATCTATGGTGAGAAAAAAGTATCGGACTCGGTTCCGACGATCCTTATTTATGGCCATTATGACGTTCAGCCACCTGATCCGCTCAATCTCTGGACATCACCTCCATTTGAACCTGTGATCAAGGACGATAAAATCTATGCGAGGGGATCTTGCGATGATAAGGGCCAGTTGTACATGCATGTCAAGGCAATTGAGTCTATGCTTGCATCAGGCCAACTGGCATGCAATGTCAAAGTGATGTTTGAGGGAGAAGAAGAAGTAGGCTCGGTCAACCTTGGGCACTTCCTGGAATCTCACAAGGAAAGACTGGGTGCTGATGTCATCCTGGTATCAGACACTAGTATCATTGCCAATGATGTTCCGTCCATCACTACAGGACTTCGTGGCTTGAGCTATGTGGAAGTAGAGGTGACAGGTCCCAATAAGGATTTGCACTCAGGCGTATTCGGAGGAGCTGTGGCCAATCCCGCAAATGTATTGTGTAGCATGATTGCTTCATTGCATGATGCTGACCGACATATTACCATTCCCGGGTTTTATGATGATGTCGAAATCGTCTCCACCGAAGAAAGGACACAGATGAATATGGCACCGTTCAATGAAGACAATTATAAAAAGGAGTTGTCAGTGGGTGCCTTGATGGGGGAGAAAGGATATACAACACTCGAGAGAACATCTATTCGTCCAACCGTGGAAGTCAATGGTATATGGGGTGGATATATAGGTGAAGGAGCCAAGACCGTGCTGCCGTCTAAAGCATCAGCTAAGATCAGTATGCGCCTGGTGCCAAACCAGGATCCGGATAAAATCACGGAATTGTTTACACAACATTTTACCAGCCTGGCTCCTCCTTCCGTAAAGGTGAAAGTAACACCTCACCATGGAGGACATCCAGCGGTGACACCGACAGACACGATAGAGTACCAGGCGGCTTCGAAGGCGATGCTCAAGACCTTTGGAAAAGCACCTTTGCCACAGCGCTCTGGAGGAAGTATTCCTATCGTAGCCTTGTTTGAATCAATTCTTGGACTGAAAACCGTGCTCCTCGGCTTCGGGCTTGACACGGATGATATTCATTCACCAAATGAACACTATGGACTATTCAATTTCTATAAGGGGATTGAGACGATACCTTACTATTTTATGTATTACGCTGAAATGAAAAAATCATGATACGTTTAATCACTTTATTACTTCTATTATCAATTATGGATAACACGTTGAAAGCACAACAATTGAAGACTGCAGATGACAGCCTGGCGTATAGCCTTGGCGTATTGATTGCCGGTAATCTCAAACAGGAAGGTTTTGGGGATCTGAATCCGGATATCATCGCAGTAGGCCTTAAAGCTGCATTGAAGGGAGAGTCCTTGCTTTATACTACCGAAGCCTGCAACAGCATGGTACGCGACGGTGCTGCACGGCTCAAGTCAAAGCAGTTTGAGGCAGTGAAGGGAGCAGGTGAACAATTCCTTGCGGCCAATAAGAAAAGAGCTGGTGTGACGACGCTTGAGGATGGCCTGCAATATGAGATTATGAAAGAAGGAACCGGCAGAAAACCAAAGGCGACCGAGACCGTCAATGTACATTATCATGGGACATTGATCGATGGTACTATCTTTGACAGCTCAGTTGATCGTGGCGAACCGATTTCATTTCCACTCAACCAGGTGATCAAAGGCTGGACAGAGGTATTGCAATTGATGCCCATCGGTTCAAAGTGGAAGGTATATATTCCTTACCAACTGGCATATGGAGAACGTGGCGCCGGGCAAACCATTCCACCTTACGCTGCGCTTATATTCGAGATTGAACTTCTGGGTATAGAGTAATCAGGATAAACGTCATCGGTCATGTTGGAAATTGATATCCTTGCTGTAGTCCCCGGGCTTCTGGAAGGGCCGTTTTCACATTCCATATTGCACCGGGCAGAAGAAAAGAAATTACTTAAAGTCCGGGTGATTGACTTGCGTACGTTTGGCTATGGCAATCACAAGCAAATCGATGACTATGCTTTTGGCGGAGGTGCAGGGATGGTACTGATGGCCCAACCATTGGCAGATGCTATCAGGATGCTCCAGTCACAAGGCCAATATGATGAGATTATTTACCTGACCCCTGATGGAAAGACATTTAATCAGCATATGGCTAATCACTTGTCACTGAAATCAAGATTACTCCTGATCTGCGGACATTACAAGGGGATTGACGAGCGGGTCAGGGAGAAATTTGTCACCATGGAAATTTCCATCGGAGACTATGTGTTGAGCGGGGGTGAACTTGCTGCTGCAGTAGTCGTTGATGCCATTGGTAGATTGATCCCGGGTGTTTTGTCAGATGAAACATCAGCACTGACGGATTCCTTTCAGGACGACCTGCTTGCACCTCCGGTGTATACACGGCCTGCTGAATGGGAAGGAATGACAGTGCCTGACATCCTGCTGAGTGGTCACCAGGCTAAGATTGATGAATGGCGTTATGAGCAGTCCCTGGAACGAACAAGGGACAGACGTCCTGACCTTTTGGCCCGGGAAGACAGTTTATAAATTCAATTTTTATGTATTTTCGAATCTCAACATAGCCCATTATGTCACAGTTTTACTACACCGACGGGAAGGAGCGTTTCGGCCCTTTTACGATCGAACAATTGAGTGATAAGAACATCACTGAAAGTACCCTGGTATGGAAGGAAGGCCTTCCTGACTGGGTGCCGGCGAGAAACCTCAGTGAACTACAAGCTTTATTTCCACAGGAATCCTCTTTTCCGCCTCCGCTCAACCTGGCATACAATACTCCTGTGGTTGAAACGCCGCCAAAAAACTGGTTGATTGAATCCATCCTGGTCACGCTATTCTGCTGCCTTCCACTGGGAATTGTCGGAATCGTTCATGCTACCAAGGTAGATACGCTATGGTCTACCGGCCAGCGTGAAGCCGCTTATAAGGCAAGTAAGGAAGCTGGGAAATGGACTAAGCTAGGCGCCATTATCGGAGTGATAGTAATCGTTCTCTATGTCATTATGCTTTTCTTTGGAGTGCTTGCAGGCCTTGGTGCCGGAATGGAGGTATAGTTGAGCAAGACTACGGGCATTTACTTTCTGATTGGGTTGACTGTAATTATTATCTATGGCATCCTTGATCCGGAATATTTTCCTTTTCCAAAATGCCCGTTCCGAAGCATTACAGGATTAATGTGTCCGGGTTGCGGTTCGCAGCGCGCAGTACATCAGCTCTTACATGGTCATTTCAGCCATGCATTTCAGCTCAATGTCTTATTGATTCCCGGATTAATCTATGCGATAGCAGGATATGGATTGGCATTTTTTCGGCCAGCGGCCTGGCCTGCAATCCGGCTGAGGTGGTATAGCATAAAGGCGGCATGGATTTCACTGGCGATTATCCTAGTGTTTTGGGTTGTCCGAAATTTAATTTGAGCGAATAACTTGTATCACCACACCCGGGGCCAGCACCTGACGTCAGGCTCACAGGAGTTGCTTATTTTTGCGCTATGAAAATATACGAAACCCTCCAGGTCGAGGTAAAGGACCAAATCCTGATCCTTAAACTCAACAGGCCTGATGCAATGAATGCACTTAATGCAAGGATGTTTGATGAACTTCATGAATTCTTCTCAGCTGATTACAAATCTTACCAGGCAGGCTGTGTCATCATCACAGGTAGTGGGGAGAAGGCTTTTGCCGCCGGTGCAGACATTAAGGAACTACATGGACTGGACAGTTTGCAGGCAGAGCATCTCAGCAGCAAGGGGCAAAGCATATTCAGGTTGATTGAAGAGTTTCATATGCCGGTCATTGCAGCAGTCAATGGATTTGCACTTGGGGGTGGTTGCGAACTTGCCATGGCTTGCCATTTTCGGGTGGCTTCAGCTAAGGCACGCTTTGGCCAGCCTGAAGTGAATCTTGGGATTATCCCTGGTTACGGAGGTACGCAGCGGCTTGTCCAACTGATCGGTAAAGGCAAAGCAATGGAATTGCTGATGACAGGAGATATGGTAGGAGCGGAGGAAGCCTTGCGTCTTGGTCTAGCCAATTATGTAGTCGAACCAGATCAATTGCTTGAAAAGGCATATGAAATAGCAATGAAGATTATTACCAAGGCTCCGTTGGCATTGAAAGGTGTAATCCATTGTGTCAATGGCCATTTTGTTCCAGGGGTAGATGGGTATGCCCTTGAAGCCAGGACATTCGGCCAGATCGCTGATAGTGCGGATTTCCTTGAAGGTACCACTGCCTTTATAGAGAAGCGAAAGCCTTCATTTAAAGGAAACTGATGTACGAATTTCATAGTGACAAGGACCGGTACTTTGATATGCAGTACCGGGTGACCAAGGAGCATATACTCCCTATGCTTCAGGAATATGTTCCCGGAAAAGAATGGAAGCGTGTGCTGGAGATTGGTTGTGCCGAAGCTGGAGTCCTCAAGTGTTTTCTTGAAGAAGGTGCTTTTTGTACCGGTATAGAATTATCTGCATACAGGATTACCCAGGCAGAAAAGTATCATGCAGAGGCCTTAGCAAATGGCCAAATAGAATTTGTCAATCGAAACATATTTGATATTGATCCGATGCATGATCTGGGAGGGCCATATGACCTCGTGATCCTGAAAGATGTGATTGAGCATATCCCCGGCCAGTTGGCGTTTATCGCCCAGCTATCCCAATTCCTGAAAGAGGATGGATATATCTTTTTTGCCTTTCCACCATGGCAGATGCCTTATGGCGGGCACCAGCAAGTATGCAAGAGCAAAGTGCTGAGCAAACTTCCATACTTTCATTTACTTCCAGGCTTCCTTTATAAAGGAGTCTTGAAAATGGTCGGGGAAACACCAGCGACTATACAGGATCTCATGGAAGTCAAATCTACAGGTATCAGTATCGAGCGTTTTGAAAAATGTCTGCGCTTAAACAAGCTGAGTGTTGTCGCCAAACTTCATTATCTCTTTAATCCAATATATCAATTCAAGTTTGGCGTCAAACCACGTCAGCAAAGCAAGCTGATCAGCCATATCCCGGTGTTGAGAAATTTCCTGACCACGGGCGTGTACTACCTGGTCAAACCACGTTGATAATCCGGGTAATGTTCCTTCTTACCTTTAGCCTTATTCCTACTCTTTTGATTCACTAAACAGCTTGTCCATGGTGTTATAGGCAACACTGTGATAATTTGGACGTGCCTCATCATAGATACTCCTGGCTTCAGCCTTCATGCCATGTTCAATCATGGCAGTATAGAGTGGAGTGAGGAATTTACGTCTTCCCACTTCCACCAGGAATTTGCGGATAGCCGGAACGATCTCATGGCCATATCCCTGATTGATGGCCAGCTTGTACCAGGCAGCCTGAATTTCCCTGTTGCCGGATTTTGTGAAGCCAAATGCTGTATCAAGATCTTTCATTTGTGCCTTTGACAGGCTATCCGGCATCGCAAGGATAAAGTGAAGCCATTCATGTGTTGTCCATCCGTTGATGTTGAGCGAAGGAGCTGGTTGACCTTTCAGGAAATTAGCAGCCTGTATATCTACATTGGTAAAACGCTCAGAGGTTACTACGGGGCAATTAGCCGGTAAGCCAGGACCATAGATCCATTCGTCCACATTGACATCGAGATGATTTGGCTTGATCAGATTCTCCTGGAGATAAGTCACAAACTCAGCCGTCGTCATGGATTGAAACTGGTGGTCTTTGAAATAGGTTTTGAGGAAATTATCAAAAGTATCTCGACCCGCCGCAGCTTCCAGCATCTTGAGGAAATGTGCCCCCTTCTCATATGCGATATCGCTCATTCCATCATCAGGGTTTCGGCCTGCGAGATTGAGGAATAAATGAGTGTCACCCGGATCAAGATCCTTGACCGTTTCCTGCAGGCTTTGATAGCCGAGACTGGTGAGCATATCTGCATAGGATTTGCCATACAAGGCTTCCATGATGCGGAGCTCGAAGTATACGGTAAACCCTTCGTTGAGCCAGAAATCATTCCATGTAGCATTGGTGACGAGATTGCCGGACCAGCTGTGCGCCAATTCGTGTGCAATCAAGGCCACCAAAGATTTGTCACCAGCAAGGATGGTAGGTGTGGCAAAGGTCAGGCGTGGGTTTTCCATACCTCCGAAAGGAAATGATGGAGGCAGGACGATCACATCATAGCGATCCCATTGGTAAGGACCGTATAATGCTTCTGCAGCTTCAACCATTTTCTCCATATCGGTCAGTTCACTTGCAGCTTTTTCCATCATGGATGGTTCTGTATAGACCCCTGTTCGCTTGCCGATGGACCTGAATTCAAGATCGCCGATAGCGAGTGCAATCAGGTATGCAGGAATAGGCTGTGCCATGGAGAAGGAATAGATTCCATCTGCTGTCTTGACTTGTGGATTAGATGCGCTCATGACCGCCATCAGTTCTTTTGGCACACTCACCTTTGCATCATAGGTCAGCCTGATCCCAGGGCTATCCTGTATAGGTATCCAGGTCCTGGTCAGGATAGCCTGGCCCTGGGTAAACAGATAAGGATTCTTTTTCCCTGAAGTTTGTGACGGATCGAGCCATTGCAATGCTTCTGCTCCGGGGCGTGTCGAATAGGTGATGGCTATTTTCTTGGCATTAGGGCCGATCGGAATCGCCAGAGGTTGACCTAGCCATTCCTTTGAAGACCCTAGCGTGAAAGGTGTTTCTGTACCATCTACTGTAACCTTCTGTATGTCCAGATCCCTGCTGTCGAGCAATATACTGTCTGCACCTTCATGCACAGTGATATCGTATGTAGCGGTTCCGGAGATTGTCTTTGCCTTAAAGTCTGCTGTCACATCCAGAGAAAGGTGATTGATGACAGCTTCTCCCGGACGGGCATAGGAATGTGTATCCATAATATGGGTTGGTTCAACTGTTTTTTGAGTTGATGACTTATCATCCTTTTTACAACTCCACACGGAAACAGCCATGGAGATAAGCAGAAGGTAAATGAGATTTGATTTCATGTTTGCTATATTAAATGGTACTTATTTTAATAACATATGATGGTTGACTTTTTACACGACTTGAAAGTCATGTCTATTCGATAAGTTCACTTTTCATTTTTCGTTTTTCACTTTTCATTTAATCGTATTTCCTTCCACTCCTGTCCACCATCATACTGCCTGCCTGTTGTGTGCCCATCATCAGGATATCCTGCACATTGACATGTGGTGGCCTTGAAGCGATAAAGTATATGGCTTCAGCTACATCTTTAGCGGTGAGTGGATTGAAATCACTGTAGATACTTGCCTTTTGTGTATCCCAGTCAAAACGTACCCTGGCAAATTCTGTTTCCTCTACGTGACCGGGTGCAACCTGTGATACCCTGATGCCATGTGTATAGAGATCTGCCCTGATGGCTTTTGTCAGTGCTTCCACAGCAAATTTCGTGGCGCAATAGACGTTGCCCTTTGGATATATTTCTTTACCTGCAGTAGAACACAGATTGATGATATGTCCTGATTTACGCTCCACCATTCCGGGGCTGATGAGCCGGGTCATATAGAGCAGTCCTTTGACATTGGTATCGATCATTTGCTCCCAATGCTCGAGGTTGCCTTCATGAATAAAGTCAAGGCCACGGGCCAGGCCGGCATTGTTGATCAGCACATCTATCGGTCTTGTGATTTGCGCTACCGCATCCGCGCACTCCTGTTGATGCCTGATATCAAAGCTTAAGGTCGTAACCTCTATCCCATGAGCTGCGATCAATTCATCTCTTACTTCCTGCAAGCGTTCTTCTCTTCGTGCGGTAAGGATCAGATCGTAGCCATGCGCGGCAAACTCCCGTGCCGTAGCAAGACCAATGCCGCTCGCAGCACCTGTGATCAAGACACATTTATTCATCAGCGTGTTTTCATTTTAGAAACTAATCCGGCAAATTCTTCTTTAAAGGCCTCATATCCTGATGTAGCCGGCCCTGAAAAACCAGTGTGAATAGCGACTACTTTATTCTGCGCATCAAGGAAGATGAGTGTTGGATATGCAACTACTTTGTTGAGTAGAGGAAGCATTGCACTTGCCTTTGCTTTATCATTTGAGCCGCCATAAAGAACAGGGTAGGGGATTTTCATTTTTTCCTTGTACGTCTCAATTGCGGCTATTGCCTTGATCGTATCTGTATGTCGCTCGAAGAATACTCCAAGTATCTCAAAACCTGGATCAGGATTTTTAGTGAGGTATTCCAGCAGGAAGGTTGTTTCATCCTTGCAATTGGGGCACCATGTGCCCATGATCTGAATGATCTTTGGTTTGCCTGCAAAAGTCCCTTTGCTGATATCAATCATATTGCCGTTTGCATCTGGCAACGAAAGCTCAAACGCTTCATCACTGTTCATTTTAGTCAGGGTCAGTGGATCACCGAGGTCTTTCAATTCAAGGGTGTCAGTGCGCTTCCCTTCCCAGTATGTCTTGAAATGATTCCCAGACCTATAGATACCTGATAGCGTGCCATCGGGTAAAATCTTTGCTTCATACAGATAGGCATGGCTCCCGTCAAAAACGGAGAGATGCAGCCTGTCACCGCTGACTACGCCTTCGAGGTAGCGGTCATCACCGGTGGGATTTAGAAAGGTACCGGTCAATTGATTTCCATTTTGTACAAATTCACCAATGGCACGAGTAGGATTTTCTGTTTCAATTTCAAAATTGCAATCCCATTTACCAGTTAAGTTGGCAACAGGCGGCTCCAAGGTCTGGAAAAACCGGTAAGGCTGGCCATTGAGTGCCTTGAACTGTATGCGGTAATCTTTACGGTTGTTGACAATCCACCATCCTTCAATCGCATCCTCTTCGCATTGGGCCTGGATGTAAGAATCGTACACCGGAAATCCTATGCGAATAGTATCCCTTGCTGTACGCCTGTCAACACCCATTCGGATATCATTGACGAGGATACGTTCTTCTCCATTGTGAATCACGATATGAAACGAGTCAGGGGTATCGTAGATCACTTCAAAGTTGAAGGGGAGCTCGCCATTTGATTTTTCATCGAAGCCCTCCAACTCATCGCCCAGGACCAGCACTCCGCGCCACATGCCGGGGGGTATGCCGGTGTATGTCTCACCGAATTGAATACAGGATGAAAAGGTGATCACCACCAACGCAAACCACAGCCACTTATACATTAGATTATGATTTTTCACCTACGAACTGATGTTCTTTTTCCCGAAACAATACATTGAACGTAGTGAGGCTGCCATAGATACGGGTGATGTATTGCTGCATATCGATCTTGTCCTCGTCTGTCAGCTTTGGGTTGCTGTTTATTTTCTGTTCCAGCACACGCAGACGGTCACGAAGCATGACGATCTTATGAAAAAATGTTTCTACAGGAATGTCTTTTGGCTTTAGCGATTTATCAAGGGGTTGCAGGAGCATGACTCCTCCTTTCCATTTATCTCCGATGGGTACGATCTCTGTGATCTCTCCCCAGGTCTTCAGGATTTTCATTAGTGACCTTTCGGCTTCTGTAAAAGACACAGGTTCTGTAGCTTCGATGCGTTCGATGATTTCCCACTGGTCATAATCCTTTCCGACATTCTTGAGGCCATATACCATAAAACTGACTTCATACGCTACCGGGTGCAGTCTGATGACGACCCCGTCACCGTAAGCCGGATGCTTGACCCTGGATCCTACTCCCAGGAGTTCTTTGTGTTCTGACATGATTGAGATTACTTTTTTACTGCGTAAAAATAGGTAATCGTTGGCGTAAACGGCGGAAAAGGCATAAGAGGCTGAAAAGGCTGAAAAGGCTCAAAAGGCCAAAGAGGCGAAAGAGGCCGCAGTGGCCAAAGGGAATACTAGAATAAGGAACAAGGAATTTTGAAGTAAGAAGTTTTGGCATGAAACAGTATTGAATTGGATCGAATACCCAATGCTCAATAGTGAATCTACACACCCACAATTCACACACGTTCTCACGTTCTCACGTTCTCACTGTCTTACACTCTTACAGCTCTGAGCATTTCCCTTTTGCCTGGAGGCCCGGGGATGCGTTCAACTTTGTATCCGGCTCTTTCCATTCGACGTCTTGCTTCGCCCTGGGCACAATAGGTGACGAGGCAACCACCAACAGTAGTCATTGAAAACAATTGGTCAAAAATAGATTGCTCCCAAAGTTCCGGCTGGGCACCTGGGGCAAAAGCATCAAAGAAGATGCAGTCAAACCGATCATCCATAGAAATACCTGCAAAATCATTCACTTTACAGAAATGGAATGTTCCGTAGGTAAAGGAAGTCTCGCTATGCATGCGATGAAAGATGTCTCTTTCTTCAGGGAATGCCAGGTATTGAGGATAATCAAGTTGCCGGGCGACCTGAAGATCAATAGGATATGCTTCAATGCCGGTGTACCGCATTTCTAGGTCGTGGTTGATCGCAAATAGATATGCCAGGAAGGCATTCAGGCCGGTCCCAAATCCAAATTCAAGAATAGCCACTGGCGTACGCGGAGGTACTGTGGAGAGGCCATGCTGAATAAAGACATGCTTGCTTTCGGCTACTGCGCCAAAAACAGAATGATAGGTGGCAGCGTGGGCACGGCTAAAGAGTGTGTCCGAACCATCACGGGTGGTGACGATGTATACATCATCCCAACCTAAGGTAGGGGAGATGTCATGATTGGTCATCAATGAAGGTTATTGGTGGTTTGGTGTCGATTAGCCCGGTTTTCCTATAGAAAACCGGGACTCAAGTGTGCCTTTTTCCTTTCTCAGGGGAAAATCAGCAATTTGCATCTACAGAAGCCGAAACTCCTGAAGTAGCTTCCACATGGAAATCAGCAGGGCACCCATACCCTTTGTTGCAGCTTGAAGTCATTGAAACACAGACTACTAACCCTACAGCAATCAGAACGAACTTTAAAGAAGATACTTTCATGTTTAACATTGCTTTAATTTGCTTTTGGTTATCAACAGATAACAGATATAAATCGTTTTAAAGTGCGAAATTATTATATCCAATCAGCTTTTTACCAAAAAATATACCAAAACAGGCTAAATCACTGATAATGAGGATACATTTTATTGCCATTGGGGGTAGTATCATGCATAGCCTGGCGCTGGTGATGCACCAGAGAGGACACATGGTGACGGGCTCAGATGATGAGATCTATGAGCCTAGCCGTAGCCGGTTGGAAGATAAAGGACTATTACCACCCGAAATTGGCTGGCACCCTGACCGGATCCATGCGGACCTTGATGTTGTAGTGCTGGGTATGCATGCCAGGGGAGATAATCCGGAGTTTCTAAAGGCCCAGGAATTAGGGTTGAAAATTGAGTCTTTCCCGGAATTTATGTTCAATCTTTCAAGGGATAAGACCAGAATAGTCGTAGCAGGAAGCCATGGCAAGACCACCACCAGTGGCATGATAGCCCATGTGCTGGCCACAGCAGGGATTGCGGCTGACCGCATGATTGGTGCTAAGATCGGAGACCTTGAACCTGTGGCTATTTCCGATGCAGGAGTGATCGTGCTCGAAGGGGACGAATACCTGAGTAGTCCAATGGACCCGAGGCCAAAGTTTCTGCATTACCAGCCACATGTCACTATCATCACAGGCATAGCTTGGGACCATATGAATGTATTTCCAACGTATGCTAACTATGTGGATCAGTTCAGGCAACTCATCGCGTCGCTGAGTCCGGAATCCACCTTGATATACTGCGCGGGTGATCAGGATCTGGCAGACCTAGTCGCAGAGATGGCTCCTGCCTGCAAATGTATCGCTTACAATATCCATGCGTACAAGCTGGATAATGGAAAGGTGGTGATACAGGACAAAGAAGGAACTGATTATGAACTCGAAATATTTGGAAACCATAACCTTCAAAACCTGCAGGCAGCCCGCCTGGCTACTCAGGCGATTGGTCTTCCATCAGAGGGTTTTTATAAAGCGATCAGGTCCTTTACAGGGGCAAGCAAACGGCTCCAAACCTTGACTCAAGGTGAACAATTCAAAGCTTATCTGGATTTTGCACATGCACCTTCCAAAGTCAAGGCTACTGTCAATGCCGTACGCGAAAAACATCCTGATGCCTACCTCATCGCATGCCTTGAATTGCATACGTTCAGTTCGCTCAATCCTGCATTTCTACCTCAGTACAAAGATGCCTTGAGTGAGGCGGATGTAAAGATTGTGTATTACAGTCCACACACCCTGGAGATAAAGAAATTACCTGATCTTTCAGTATCACAGTTGTCAGGATATTTCAATGAACCTGAGCTTCAGATAGCTACCAGTGGTGCAGCGCTTGAGCAATTGGTACTCAATGCAAAGAAGGACATGCCTACAGTGCTGTTATGGATGAGTTCGGGAAGGTTTGATGGGTTAGATATCAATGCTGTTTCGTCAAAGTTTCTTTGACCGAAAAGCAGGGATGAAAGGAGGAAGGGAGGAAGGGATGAAAGGATTTAGATAATTGCATTTTTTATCTCTTCCATGGAGAAGGAATCCTTTAGTTCGTATGGGCCTACGGACGTCCTGATGAGGCCGGAGAGATGTGCACCGCATCCGATTTTTTGGCCGAGGTCATGGGCTAATGAACGCACATAGAAGCCACTGCCACAATGGACCATGATCTCCAATACAGGAGCAGTATATTTCAGCAATTCGATTGAAAAGACTTTTACTTTTCTTGCTTCTGTCTTGACTTCCTTGCCGGCACGTGCAAGTTCATAGAGCGGCTTGCCATCTTTTTTAATGGCTGAAAAGGCAGGAGGAAATTGTTCGATATCACCAATAAAAGATTGAAGATGATTGATCAGTTCTTCTTCCGTCAGCGGAGGCACTTCTCTCGACTCCATTATTTTGCCTTCTGCATCATAAGAGTCTGTTTCAATACCGAGAGTAACCTGAGCCTTATATTTTTTGTCAAGTCCTGTCAGGTGGTGTAATTCCTTTGTCCAGCTGCCTGTACAGATCAAAAGCAAGCCAGTTGCCATAGGGTCAAGCGTACCGGAATGACCGACTTTTAGTTTCTTGATATTGTATTTGTGGCGGAGTGCTCCCCTGATTTTATTGACTACGTCAAAGGAAGTCCAGCCCTTTGGTTTATCTACAAGGAGCATTGCCCCGGAGATAAAATCAGCATTGGCTGGAGAAGTGACAAAAGGAAGGGTCATGAAATATCCGTACTACCCGATATTAAGGACCGGGAATGAAAATTGATTAATACCCTCCGGGATTACTTCTTGAAGATGGCATACACCTGCATGCCCAATCCGGCCAGGATGAAAATAGGGGCAAGGGTAATTCGTCTGAAGCTATAGATGACACTTTCATCCCAGACATTTGGATCCTTCATTCCTCCACCCAGCATCAGCAATAAACCTACTG
The DNA here is from genome assembly GCA_016716665.1 of Candidatus Opimibacter iunctus. Taxonomy (GTDB): domain Bacteria; phylum Bacteroidota; class Bacteroidia; order Chitinophagales; family Saprospiraceae; genus Opimibacter; species Opimibacter iunctus. The sequence continues at coordinate 24,770 of JADJVH010000004.1, forward strand.
CGATCAGGGCACAACCGATACCGATATAGATATAGGTTTGCTTATTGAACAGGAGGGGAAATGATTGCACATTACGGGTGCTGGTGGCACGACGCTGGGACTGAACAGTGGTTGCAGGTTTGGATGCAACGACTTTTTTCTTTAATGGCTTAGGATCTTGGCTCATAACAGATATATAACGGGAGTCAAAGATATGTAATTAGCCGGTGATTGGTGTTAAATAGGGTTAAAGAGTCGAAAGGCAGAGGGCATAGAGCATAGAGCAGAGGGCATAGAGCAAGTCGGAGCTCAGCGGAGATCCCGCCAAATGCAATGCAGTTGTAGCGGGAGGGCAAGGAGCAAGGGGCTTAGGGAGGTTTGTGTGTGAGGGTAAGTGTTTGGGTAAAGGCTAAAGAGGCTGAAGAGGCTAAAGAGGCTGAAGGGGCAAAAGAGGCTGAAGGGGCAAAATTGAAATTCAGGAATGATTCTTTATCCAATCATCAATTGCTTGAGTGCAATCGTATTTTACTTGCTTTCCTGCGAATGGTTCATCAAGGGCTGATCGCACTTCCTTTATAGATGGGAGGAAGTCCACTCCCATTCCTCCAAAGCGGTCGGCAGTCTTGAGGATGCTGCTCACTTCACTACTGTAACGGTCAGCGTAGAATTCAGAGGGGCTGGTGCCTTGTATAGAGTGCCTGATCCAGGCAGCGGCATTGATGATGCCAGTGTCGATAGCTGCCGGGAAAGGGGTTTTATCATCTATATCACTAAATGACAGAAAACTCAAAGCATCAAGCGGACTATCACTCTGTAGTAAATTGATCAGTTCGTTTTGGTAGTCTGGATGGGTCTTGATTTTGGCAGCGGCTTTCTCCCTCACTTCTATGGGATAAAGCCCAGAGGTAAATCCCAGGATCCTGACAAAATCCACTGATATATCAGCTTCTTCTATTGCCCAGATTCTGCTTTCCTTGATTGAGGGAGCGGCTTCATATTGACGCGTGGAATCTTCCAGCCCTACAGCTTCTGCAGTAGCTATGGAAATCCCTCCATAGACAAGTCCGCCCAGGCAAAGGAGTAACCCAAGAGCCAGAGGGAATTTGTACACTGCCATTGGAATTGAGTTGCGCAGCGTTTCATTATTCAGAATGAAGCCGGCACCAATCACCAGAATGAATATTACAGTTGGGGCAATCTTCATCATGGATTCCAGAATCGGAGGACCAGAGGCATCTGTAAACCTTGACATCACACTGATCGCTGAAACGATTACCATTGAAAGCAAGCCAAGTCCAATGATCAGCGTTCGAATAAGGATTTTTCCGAGATCCAGTTAAATCCTCCGTTTCGGGCGATTGACGTGCAGGCGAAAACAGTCAGGGCCAGGAAGAGCAGGTGAATGAATACTACGAAGATGATCATGTATCCACTTGCCCCCTGATCATTGCTTGTACTTACCCTGGTATGAAACAACGGAGTAAATACAGGACTAAATACGAGGGCAGCGAGGACAAGGCATATATTTCCGGATAGTGATGACATAGGGCTAATGGTCTTGAGTCTTGTTGAGGAACACTAAAGACAAAATAGGAAATAATATCGCTTAGAAGGGAGATTTGTATTCTTCGTTATTCAGGAAGGTATCGTCTGTCAGCGTTTTCAGAAAATTGATCAGGTCCTGTTTGTCTTGCGGAGTCAGCAACAAGCCAGTTTGTTTTGTATTTAACAATGCCGGATCGACAGTTGCGGATTGCCTGATGTCCGCATTATAGTGATCGATGACTTCCTCCAGGGTTTTAAATCTGCCATCGTGCATATATGGAGCTGTGACGGCTACATTCCTGAGAGAAGGCACTTTAAACTTCGCACGGTCTGCAGGATTTTCGGTGACTTTTTGTCTTCCGATATCGATGATATCCGCTTCGGCATCTATGCCGTTGTTCATGTATTTGTCGTTTTCGAAATTGGCACCGCCGTGGCAATGTGCGCAATCCGCTCCTGATATATCAGGAAAAAATGGATTGTATTCGGCAGCGAAAAGAATACGTCCGCGCTCCTCGCTTTCCGTCAGTTGAACTTCGCCTGCCAGGTATTTATCGTATTTGGAATTGCTGGAGACGATGCTCAGCATAAATTGTTCCATCGCCAGGGATATTCTTTCTGGGGTAATCTCGTCGCTTCCAAAAGTACGTGTAAACTGATCCCGGTAAACTTTAGAATTACTCAGTTTAGATACCACATTAGGAAGTGTTTCATTCATCTCGAGTGGATCTTGTATAGGTTTCAGCGACTGGTCACGCAAGAGGTGCGCACGGCCATCCCAGAAGAATTCATTTGTGTGCCAGGCCATGTTAAACACTGGCATGGCCTGGCGCTTGCCGGGCATTAATTCGACACCAATGGAGAACCTGGCTGTATCGGAAAATCCGTCCTGTTGACGATGGCATCCTGCGCATGCCTGGGACCCATCTCTTGAAAGCATCTTTTCATAAAACAACATCCTGCCCAGTTTGACACCCTGTATAGTCAATGCATTATCCGCAGGTAATACTGGTGCAGGTAATGCCCCAAATTCAAGCGTATAGGGGGTTTCATCAATGGTGACAATGTCTTTTGGTTCATCATCGTTACAGGAGATGACACTGAGGGTGCCAAGGGCAAGAAAAGAGATGAACCAGATGCAGGAGAATTTCATACGTTTCAATTTTTAAAGATGGGATTGTTGACAAAAGTATCATCTGTCAGCGATTTCAAAAACGCAACAAGTTCATTTTGTTCTGTTGCAGTCAAGTCTAGTGGCTTTAATACAGGGTTTTTGTGTGGATGATTGTGGCCCCTGATTGGTAGTGGGCAACAACTTGTTCAAGTGTTGCGAAAGATCCATCGTGCATATAAGGAGCTGTCAATTCAACATTTCTAAGTCCAGGCACTTTAAATAAGGCCCGGTCTTCTTCTTTTCCTGTCAGCCGCTGTCTTCCCGGATCTTCGTATACATCATACAAGCCATTGTTTTCAAAGGCATAGTTGGAAAAGTTGAATCCGGTGTGGCAGGTTGTACAATTCGTACGTGAACTAAAAAAGAGATTCATTCCGCGCACCTGCTCCATAGTCATTGCAGTATGATTATTACGTTGAGTGTATTGGTCATATGCGCTATTGCCACTCAACAGACTGCGCTCAAAATTGGCCAGGGCCCGAGTGATGACAAATGGATCAGGGATACGTCCGTAGGCTTCCATGGCCATATTTGTATAGGACGAATCAGCTTTTAACCGTTCTGCAATCAGTAGAATATTAAAGTCAAATTCATTGTGTTCCTGCACAGGAACGAGTACCTGCATTTCAATAGTGGGAACCCCGCCTTCCCGCAGGAGATATGGCTGGTATGCGACATTGGCCAGTGATGGGGAGTTTCTTACTCCGACGCGGTCTTCAACGCCAAGGCTGAACGCCACCTGGTCACTAAATGCCAACGCGGGATTATGGCAGGAAGCACAGCTAACCGTGCTATCAACCGACATGACCGGGTCAAAGAATAACTTTTTTCCCAACGCCCATCTTTCAAGTGTGTAGGCATTGTCAATCGGAAAGGTAATTTCCGGAAAGCCCTTTGGAATTTCCATGAGGCCAGGATAAACTGCAGGTACAGGAGACTCTTCTCCATTGCAGGACATGATACCTAGTAAGCCAATGAATATCCAGGTCCGCATCAATGCAATACTATTTTGAAACCATTTTTTGGGTACTTACCGGAACCCCATTTCTTAAAATGGATACCGCATACATTCCAGGTTGGTTGAAGTTCAGTCCTATATTAGTATTTGCTTTTACTGAAGTATAAAACCCGGTTTGTTTGCCATTGATATCAGTCACCATGATATCAAAAACCTGATCGCCAGATGAAGGTATATACACTATTGACTGTCCATTGATTGATGGATTTGGGAAGAGCTCAAAATGTTGAAGGGAATTTGGTTCAGACGTTGCTGTAGTTGATGTAGAAGGGCTGAACACGAGATTTCTCATATTGACCAGGGCAACTTGTGCTTCATCGGTTTCGCTGTGTACGATGAGTCCTCCGTTGACACTTAAGTTCTCTAGCAGGTGAGTATAATCTGCATCAAGGTCTATGGTGAGAACATTGTTGTCAGCCGTTGCATTCAGATTGACCCTTGCTTTGATATAGTTCTGATCACCCAGTCCGTGTATTTGTATCAGTTGATTGTACTGAGGACCTCCATTTCCTTCGAAAGCGACGAACCGATATCCGGCTGCCCAGCCCCAATGCATTGAAGGTGCTTGCGGTGCCAGAGGGTGATATGGATTATAGCCCGCCGGATCAGTGTGGTTATGTTCAGGATCCACACCTATGTAAAAGTGGATTCCCTCAACATGTTGGATTGGATAGTAGCCGAGATCAGCTTCCGTATCGATCGAAGCATCCGCCAGGATATAAAAGCTGTCTATGGAAGTGACTATACCATTGTCATGGACGATCGAAATCCCAGATATATAGTACTGCATTCTGGTCACATTAAAATCATCGCCAAGGTTGTTTTTGGCAGCAGTATACATGGCAAAATCTGTTTCGCCCAGCTTGTGGTGGATTTTGAAGACGACATTATTTTGGGCAATGATGCTCTTGGAGAGCACAATAAGTGTAAAAAGGAGGAGTAGTTTTTTCATTGTTTTACCCTGCTAAAGACTGAGGAGAATATATGGGTTGATGAATTGGCCGGGAGAAGTCTGCATCTACCCGGTATAAGCATTATGTAAATTTACAATTTCCTGCCTCATTTTTTCGGACAATATTGTCCTGATAATTGGCTTTTTCATGAAATGACAACTTACATACATCTTTTGGCTATTAACGAATCCTTATCCTGTCATCCTCCCATTTCACGGTTTTTCCCCTATTTTTGCCCTTCACCTAACAAACTAATACCTCAGGGTTTTGTCAATACTTGTTTCCCATCTTTCCAAGCAATTTGGCCCTCAGAAGGCAGTAAATGACATTTCCTTCCAGGTTGGAAAGGGGGAGATTCTAGGCTTTCTGGGCCCAAATGGTGCCGGCAAGACGACGACCATGCGGATGATCACAGGTTACCTGGCCCCTGATGGCGGCGAGATACTGATCAATGACATACCTGTCACTGAAGAAAATCAAGCCATCAAGGCGTTGATTGGATACCTGCCTGAAAACAACCCGCTCTACCTTGATATGTATGTCAAGGAGTACCTGCGATATGTCGCAAGGATCTATAAGATCGATCAACCCTGGAAACGCATCAATGAAGTGATCGGGATGACCGGATTGTCAACCGAAAGCCACAAGCTCATCCGCTCCTTGTCCAAAGGATATCGTCAGCGGGTAGGCCTGGCCCAATCGATCCTGCATGACCCGGAAGTGCTGATTCTTGACGAAGCAACCTCAGGGCTGGATCCAAATCAATTGGTGGAGATCCGCCAGCTCATCCGTGACCTGGGAAGAGAAAAAACAATTCTCCTCAGTACGCACATCATGCAGGAGGTACAAGCCTTATGCGACCGGGTGGTGATCATCAACAAAGGGGTCATCGTCGGGGATGGCAATATCCATATGCTCAGTCAGAACCTCTCCAATGCCTATCGTGTAGAGGTGCTTTTCTCTCGTCCTGTCGTCGATATGACATTGAGGGAGATCAAGGGATATATCGCACATGATCATGCCGGTAGCAATCGTTATATCATCACCGGTGATGAAAGTACCCTCAATGAGGCGATCTTCGATTTTGCCGTCAGTAAGAACCTCAAGATACTGGAGATGTCGACTATCCGGGAGAGTGTAGAAAATATCTTCCAGCAACTCACCAACAAAGCCTCATGAGAGCGGTATACCTGCGGGAGATAGCCAGTTACTTCAGTTCGATGATCGCCTATATCACTGTAGGCTTGTTGCTTGCTGTGCTGGGCCTTGTACTCTGGGTGTTTCCAGACTTCAGCTTATTGCAGACCCCATTTGCCAGTATCGATGCGCTCTTTGAGATTGCACCGCTCATCTTCATTTTTCTGATCCCCGCATTTACCATGCGGACATTTGCGGAAGAGAAGCAAGCGGCCACACTTGAAGTATTGCTTACCAGGCCAATCTCTGCGTGGCAGATTGTGCTGGGCAAATACCTGGCTACGATCTCATGGCTTGCGATTGCCTTGTTACCTACTGTCATTTATGTTATTTCTATATACAAGTTAGGTTCGCCTCCAGGCAATATCGACCTCGGACAAATTGCAGCCTCTTATGTCGGGCTCTTCTTATTGGGCGCAGTCTTTTGTGCCATCGGAGTCTTTGCCTCCGCACAGACAGCCAATCAGATTGTAGCCTTTGTGATGGCAGTGTTCTTTTGCTTTGTCTTGTACTATGGATTTTATTTCATCAGCCGTATAGCTTCCTTCTCAGGTAGCATTGATGGCATCATAGAGTCGCTTGGAATCGACTACCATTATCACTCCATCAGTCGCGGAGTCATCGAGACACGCGACCTGAGTTACTTTATATGCCTCATCGGACTATGCCTCACCTGGACATGGGTCACCATCACCAAACGAATCTGACCCCTGATGCCTAAACTATTTGCTGCCGAAAGCCGTAAGGTCATCACCACAGGCCTGCTCACCACAGGGATACTTGTACTCATTTATATCGCATCTCAATGGGTGTATACTTCGTTTGATGCAACTGAGGAACGACGCTATACCTTAGCCCCTGCGACCAAGCAATTGCTCAAAGACCTTGATGACCGCATCTATATCAAAGTGTTACTGGCCGGTCGCTTCCCTGCAGGATTTAAAAGGCTGCAGGAATCGACTGAAGATATGCTGCGTAGATTTTCGCAGGTAAGTCCCCAGATCGAGTACAATTTTGAAAACCCGAATGAAGGCACTACAGAGGAAGTAAATGCGCGGCACCAACAACTGGCAAAGGAAGGATTAGTACCTACCAAGCTTCGTATCAGTGATGCGGCAGGTGCTTCGGCCCAGTATATCTTTCCTTATGCGGTCATCAACTATGGTACGCGTAGCATACCTGTCAATCTGTTGCAGGATGACATCCCGGGGGCTGACAAAGAAGTGATCCTCAACAACAGCATCAGCCTGCTGGAATACAAACTGGCTGATGGTATCCAGAAGATCAAGAGACAGACCAGGGAGATTGTTGCCTTTACTGAAGGCCAGGGAGAACTCACGCGATTGCAGACCGCTTCTTTTGAGAAAGATTTGAGCAATGCCTATGCCATCAACAGGATCAACCTGGACAGCGTAGTACAAATACCGAAAGAAATCAGGGCGCTGATCATTGCCAAGCCAACAGAAGAATTCTCCGAGGCGCATCTCTTTATGCTCGATCAGTATATCATGAATGGAGGGCATGTCCTTTTCCTGATCGATCCGCTCGTAGTATCACTCGACAGTATCAACCAGAATAAGTATTACATTCCTATGCCCTACAACCTTGGGCTTGATCCACTGCTCTTTAATCTTGGGGCACGGATCAATCCTAATCTTGTCCTGGACCTCCAGTCCACCAGGATACCAATGGTTGTGGGCATGCAAGGCGACAAGCCACAGACCGAGCTTTTTCCCTGGTATTACCACCCGCTGATCTCTACTACATCAGATCATCCGATCACCAAGGGACTGGACAGGATACAACTTGAGTTCCCGGGCAGTGTAGATACCATCCGGACAGCCTCACCGGTCAGAAAAACTATATTGTTACAGTCCTCACAGTACAGCAGGATACAACTCACACCGGTGCGGCTCAGCTTTGATATCCTACGTGAAGAACCGGATCCTAAGCTGTTTAATAAAGGACCACAAAACTTTGCGTTGATGCTCGAAGGAAAATTTGAATCGCTGTATAAAAACCAGCTGTCAGAAGGTCAGATGGATGTCCTTAAGAAAGCGGGCTTGCCTTACAAACCTTCCGGTGATTCAGCTAAAGTGCTGGTGGTCACCGACGGGGACATCATCAAGAACCTGGTCAATTCTACCTCCGGGGAGATAGCGCCTTTAGGATTTAATAAGTATGAGAATACCTCATTTACCGGCAACCGTGATTTTCTGCTTAATGCAGTAGAATATATGCTGGACGAATCAGGTGTACTGGAAGCCCGCTCGAAGGACATCAAGTTACGCTTGCTCAATGCAGTTAAAGCAAAGGAAGAACAGACCAAATGGCAATTGATCAATATCCTGGGGCCACTGGGGATGGTTTTCCTTCTGGGGCTGATTTACCAATTTCTGCGAAAAAAAAAATATGCTAATTGATGCCATTTTCCATCGACTTAAAATCAACTCAGGGGTTCATATTTCGAAATTGGCCTGTTTGTATATTTCCTCAGGAAATAAAATCGCCGCTGGATGGAGTTCTCTCCGCCAGCTGTATCTTTCCTTTCCAGAATTCCATTAAGGGATTCACAATTGGTATTCCTTTGGTTGGCGGAGAGAACTCCATCCAACGGCCGGTGGCCAATGATGTAAGGCATTCTTGCTGGAAGAGTTGTGAGTAAAATTTGCCGTTTACTATTCCGGCACAAGAAATAAACCTGTATGAAAAGAAACATCATCCTTCTTATTGCAATGGTCCTGATCGGACTTATTGTCTTCTATGTCTACAAGAACAAGGGGGATCAATCGACGACTATCGACAGGGCGGAGAGCAATTTTAAGATTGAAAACATCAATACCATCGGGCGGATCATCCTGACACAAAAGGATGGCACACGATCAGATCTAAAACGTGTGGGAGACCACTGGGTAATCAATGACCAACACAGGGTCAGGCAGACCAATATTGATCACTTGTTGCGCGGCATCCAGACACAGCATCTGGATCACATCCCCAATCGGGCGGCGACTGAAAACATACTACCCTCGATGGCCGTGACAGGAATCCATGTTGAGATATTTGATCTCAATGGGGCATCGCTGCTCAACTATTATGTAGGTGGTGTCACACAGGATGAACGTGGTACTTATTTCCTGAAGGAAGGATCCAGTCAGCCCTACTGCCTCAACCAGCCTGGCTTTGATGGAGGAATGCGTGCCAGGTATGCATTGACACCTGTGGATTGGCGTGATGTGCGCTTCTGGATGGAAGATATGGACAAGGTAGATACGATGAAGGTGCGCTACCCCAAGCAAATACAACATTCCTTTGTCATCTATAAGAAGGGTAGTGGCTATGCGGTAGATCCGATGTATACGACTACGCCCCGGAAGGAGGGAGAGGTGACTAATCGTGTGAAGTCATATTTTACAACACTGAGCCAGTTGGCATGTGAGGATTATATGAATGATGCGCAAGAGAAAGATAGTATTCTCCAAATGGTCCCATTCATGGAGATGACGATGATCTATCCGGATAAAACGTCCTCTTTGAAATTTTATCCTGTCGGACCTATATCAGTATCTGAGTTTTCACCACCGGTCAGCAGATACTTTATACAGTATGAGGGCAAGGATTTCATGATAGGACAGCATGAAGTGATGAAAGGTGCATTCCGTTCATACGATTATTTCTTTGGCACATGATACAATCCTGGCTATACCTGGTTCTCTTGCTCGGAGCATCCGAATGGGGCTTTTTCGGCCACCGGCTGATCAACAGGGTAGCGGTGTATACAGTGCCCACTGAAATGATGGGGTGGTACAAGCCTTACATTGATTACATCTCCGAACATGCGGTTGATCCTGACAAGAGGCGCTATGCTACCAAGCATGAAGCTGTAAGGCATTATATAGACCTGGATCACTGGGGAACATTGCCATTTGATCACATGCCCAGGTATTGGGATCAGGCCCTTGCCCTCAATATGGAGGCTTATGTGATCAATGAGACAGACACTACCTTCCTGTTACGGGCGATTCCTCACGAACAATGGAAAGATACATTGGCGGACTATTCTGCGAGGCTGAGTCTCGTGCGTACGCATTACCTGAGGCAGTATTATGAAGATCAGGCAGCGATCACGTGTGACAGTCTGACCATGCTTTTTCCAGAGATGCAATGCAATACATCATCGATCATCTATATCAGCGATGCATTTTCAGCGCATGGCATAGTGCCTTACCATCTCCAGGTCATGCAACGGCGACTGACCAAAGCCTTTAAGGAGCAAAACCTTGACCAGGTCATGAGAGTCTCTGCTGAATTTGGCCATTACATCGCGGATGCATGTGTACCACTGCACACGACTTCCAATTATAATGGGCAGTTGACAGACCAGGTTGGGATACACGCCTTCTGGGAGAGCCGGATACCTGAGCTTTTTGCGATGGATGAGTTTGACATGGTCGTTGGTACGGCCACCTATATTGATGATCCTGTTACCTATTTCTGGGATCTCGTACTCAGCAGTCATAAGGAAGTGGATAAGGTGCTTGGACTTGAAAAGGAATTGAGCCAGACCTTTCCATCTGACAAGCAATTTTGTTTTGAAGAGAGGCAAAATCAAAATATCCGCACGCAATGCACCGCCTATGCTTCAGCCTACAATCTTGCGATGAACAACATGGTCGAGGATCGGTTTAGAATCGCTGTCAAGGCAGTAGGGGATGTGTGGTATACAGCATGGGTGGATGCAGGCCAGCCGTCGCCTCCAGCTAATAAGATGTTGGCACAACGTTCAGCGGAGGATGAAGAGCTGAACAAAGCAACTCAGTCTGGGAAGGCTTTAGGTCGCGAACACGAAAATTAAATGATGCTTCGGCTACGCTCAGCAACCTGAATTTCATAAAAGAAGAATCATGTTGTGTCAATCTTCTCCTTCATAGTAATCCTTGAAATCATCAATCTCCCTCCGCTCCTTCTTGGTCGGACGTCCGGCACCTCGCTCCCGGCGCTCTGGACCACCTTTGCCGATAAACCAACTCTTGTATTTGTTGATTTCCTCTTCGGGGGTGAGGTCCTCATAGCATGGCTTGGCCAGCAGGGGAGAGACTCTTTTTTCGATGAGTTGCAGTGCCTTGTATCTAAGGCGAAAGCCATCCTTTGTGACATCGATGATATCTCCAACAGTTATCATGGCCGAAGGCTTGGCAGGTTCTCCCTTCAGCCGGACCTTTCCTTCCTTACACGCCTCAGTGGCTATACTCCGTGACTTGAAGATCCGGATAGACCAGAGATATTTGTCGATGCGTACTTTGTCTGCCATTGGTAGTGTCAGGCGCTAGGCCTTTACTTTTTCACTTTTCAATTCCAGTTCTTCACTCTTCCACTCCTTGTCCATGTAGAAAGTACCAAACGGGATGATCGATGCGAGGAAAGCCTTGAGCATCCATTTGATATCCCGATTGTACTGATCATAAGACAGGTACATGAAGACCATGAAAGCGATAAACAAACCACCGTGGATCCCTCCCACGATTCTGACCGCCATCGGCATATCAGCCAGGTACTTGAGGGGCATGGCAATAAACAAAAGGACCAGGTATGATATACCTTCGAGCTTGGCTATTTTTCTGAACATAAGATTAGTTGATAATTTTTGTGATTTGGTGGTGATGTTAATTGTATTGTATTCCATTTAGGTTGACTCCTTATTCTCTCTTCTTTACTGCCAGGTCTATAGCGGCCTCCTGGTTGCCCTGCAGGATTTTTAGTTTGTATTTACCCGGGGGCAGATAATATTTACCATTGTCCGCCTTCTTTATCTGGGGAGTGGTATCTGGCTTTTGTTGTTTAAGTAAGTTTTGCATTGGCTCAATGCCGGACTCATCCATCTCCAGGTTATAGGTATAGTAGCTAAGTCCTTTTTCTAATTTGATTTCCTGGTCACTTACCATCAGGCTGTCGGCATAGACTTGTAACCTGGCCGGGCCTGCTGATCCGGTATAAACAGGAAATGACACAGATGGTTGTGCATATTCTGTCCATGAAGCGGAGCGGGAGCCCCATCTTTCACGGTAGAAGATAGAAATTTTCTCATTGAAGCAGGTCAGCGAATCAACCGTTTGCTTGCCTATTTTTTCTACGTGATTAATATCCGCCTTGTACAATGACCTTCCATGTGTGGCCACTACGATTTCTTTGTCCCTGGCTTGAATAGCCAGATCGTGCACAGCAACGTATGGCAGATCCCCCATCGTCATAAAATGCATGCCACGGTCAATGGAGATATACAGGCCATTGTCCGTCCCGACATATAGGATGTCAGGATTGACAGGATCTTCCTTGAATACATTCACAGGTTCTGTAGGCAGATCAAGTCCAATGCGTTGCCAGCTATTACCATAATCGTCGGATAGATAAACATAGCTATCGAAGTGATCCCAACGATAGCCATTGAGCGTGGCATATACCCGACTGACCGAATGGTTGCTGGCCTGGATTGAACTGACCCAAAGATTTTGGGGCAATGCATCAGAGATGCGCTCCCAGTTATTCCCACCATCCCTGGTGACATGGATATAGCCATCATCACTTCCTGCGTAGAGCAGGCCGAATTGCAAAGGAGATTCATGCAGTGATACCAAGGTGCCATAAGCCACATCGCCTTCTTTTGGGCCATGCGTAAGATCACCAGAGATCGGCTTGAAATTTTTACCCTGGTCAAAGGACCGAAATACCCTTTCGGCTCCCATGTACAGGATGTCCTGATTGTGCACTGACAGTTGAACAGGTGTCTCCCAGTTCCAACGATATGGCCTTTCCCCCAATTCATGCACCGGAGTAACGCGGGTGTCATCTTCTCCTTCATCTACAGAGACTTTGTAATAGTTTCCAAACTGAAATCCTGTATATACTGTGCTGTTGTCCCTGGTATCGACGGCTACCTGCATGCCATCTCCACCCATGATTTCTTTATACGCATATTGTCCGGTAGAATGCCATTCGACACCAGGTGTGTAGGTGGAAGGGCCTACCCATACGCCATTGTCTTGCAGACCGCCATAGACATTGTAAGGCTTTGCATTATCAACAGCGATACTATAAAACTGTCCTACTGGCGGATGATTGCATTTGATCCAATTGGTCCCGTCATCATAACTGATATTGAGTCCGCCATCATTGCCTGACACGAGGTGGCCATCCATGCGAGGGTCGACCCACAAGGCATGATGATCCCCATGCATATTGTCTCCTGCTATAGATTTCCAGGTGGCACCACCATCTTCGGATTTCAGCAGCGGTACACCCAGGATGTAGAGTTTCTGTGGATTGTTTTTGGCGATCCGTATCTGTCCGAAATAATAGCCATAGGTGTAGAAGATATTATCCAGAAAGCCATCATGCACTTTCGTCCATGTCTTTCCATTGTCTATGCTCTTGTATATTTCTGTGCCGATCACTTCTGAATCAAACAACAGGCTGTTGGCATCCTGTGTATATTCCACGAGCGTTGATGGAGTGATCGTACCTTTTTTCATTAAGATCCTGATTGTATCCACCGTATACTTTTCTGGAAAATCATTGTCCTCCAGGTATTGCTTGATCTTATCATCCTTGAGTGTAAGGAACGTATCTGCACTCATATCATTGAGCATCACTTTGGTCAGCTTATCATCCGCAGCAGGTTTTGCAGGACGCTCATATTGATTGTCGATGATCGCATAGATGATCGTTTCATTTTTACTTTTTACGATATCCAGACCGATGCGGCCCACACCTGAGCCTGTTGGAAATCCACTTCCCGCCACGGTGAGTTGCACCCATGTCCTGCCTGAGTCTGTTGACTTATAGATGCCTGACCCGGTGCCCGATTCACTGAAATTCCACGCCCTCCGGGTTCGGTCCCATGTTGCTGCATAGAGTACATTTGGATTTGAAGGATCATACACCAGGTCTATAGCACCGGTTGACGCATTGACTGATAATGCATGACGCCAGGTGACGCCTCCATCAGAGGTACTGTATACGCCTCTGTTGGTATTGTTACTATATAGTGCCCCGAGGCAAGCTACATGTACGATGTTAGGATTGACAGGATGCAGGATGATTCGTCCGATATGGTGGCTTTCATCGAGGCCCATGTGTTTCCAGGTCTTGCCTTTGTCCATGCTCTTATAGATGCCTACACCGGAATAGGAAGATCGGCTCGAGTTGTTTTCACCCGTTCCTACCCAAATGATGCCTGCACTCCAGTTGACCGCAATATCACCTATCGTGATACAGGCTTCTTTGTCAAAGACTGGCGTAAATGAGGTGCCGTTATTATTGGTGTACCATACACCACCTGATGCATAAGCAACATACATCTCTGTGGTCTTTGAAGGATTGACATCAACGTCTACGATACGGCCGCTGCACACGGTAGGGCCGATATTGGTAAAGGGAAGATGGCTGAACAACGAATTTTCATCCAGTGCCTTGTGTTTCCTGTAACTTTCCATTCGCGCTGAGGCAGGCGTTGGAACAGGTGGCTCCTGAGCCAGGAGGGGAAATTGAAAAATCAAAAGTAGCAGGGTGACCAGAGTGAGAATCTTCATTGATGTAGGTTGACAAGTGAAATGGCCAGGTGGGCGGCCGGAAAAGCATAAGGATGGGATCAAAAATAGGAAAAGAGCCGCTTATCGGCAGATGGTGAGCTCAAGGAACAGGCAAAGCGAGGCTTAAATTCTGACCAACGATGATCGTGGATAGCTGAAAGGCCTGAAATTCAGGGTTCCATGTCGATCAGGCAGGTTTTTGTCTATTTGTTAAACACATCCCGCCTAAATCACTGATCTTTGCCCCTTCCGGATGACAATCCACGGAGGCCGAAAGGCAAACCTCAGCAGCATAAAAAGGGGATAACTGACAACTGTGACAGAAACAGGGAGAAAATATAAGATTTGTGGTAGAAGTGGCTTTTATAAAAGATAGCCTTGTCATCCTGTATCCAAAGAAAGATAGCCCTGCAGAGCGTGCTGGCCTGCGCCCCGGCGATTATATCCTTGCCGTCAATGACAAGGTAGTTGGTCCTGACTCTACGTCAAAGAATGAGGTACTGGAGCAGATCAGGGGAGTGAAAGGCACCAAGGTAAAGCTTAGGATAAAACCAATGCTCAAGGGTGAATCCCGCGAACTGGAAGTGGCCAGGGAAGAAATCAAGGTATCCAGCGTAGTAGCTGGTTATATGATTGATTCCAGTGTAGCTTATATCAAGCTCCAGCGATTTACCAATTCCACCTATCGCGAATTTATGGATCAATGGGAGCGTCTCGCCACCCAGCACCACGCTGAACATCTCATTCTTGACCTAAGGGATAATCCCGGTGGTTATCTTAAAGAAGCTGTCAACATCCTTTCCCAGATCATGGAAGAAGAGGGTAAGCTATTGGTCTACACAGAAGGTATGCATCAGCGGAGGATTGAGTATAAGAGTACAGGTAAGGTTTTCTTTCCGATCGGACATGTGGCGGTATTGATCAATGGCTCATCTGCCTCGGCCAGTGAGATTGTGGCAGGATGTATCCAGGACCAGGACAGAGGTATAGTCATCGGCACGCGATCTTATGGCAAAGGCCTGGTACAGGAGCAATTTGAACTGTCCAACGGTGGCGTATTGCGCATGACGATTTCAAAGTATTATACCCCTTCAGGCAGGCTCATTCAGAAAGCATACGATTCCACGTCAGTAGTTGACACCGTGGTTATTTTTAAGACGGTATCCGGACGGCCTGTTCATGCAGGTGGCGGGATCATCCCCGATATCACGATCAATGATGATATAGATTGGCTAAACCCTAGCCAGAAAGCCTGGATGGACATCATCTCTGAGTATGCCATCCGCTACAACCTGGTCCATTACAATGGTGAATTGGTGCCTGTTGATCAGATAAATGTTGTGTTAGGACAACTACCACCGGATACGGCCATTGTTGCTGATCTATCGCGTCTGGTCACCAAGGTTGGGAAGCCTGGTGATCCTGCTTTATTGCAGTACCTCAATGCCAACAAGGATGATATCCTGCGCATTGCAAAAGCTACCCTTGCAGCTTATCGTACCGGAGAAGAAGGCTGGTATATAGGATTCAATGATACTGATCCGGTAGTCAAGAGAGCAAGGGAATTAGTCCTGATGGATCCGATGGCAGCTCTTAGAGGAAATTGATTACTGGACATACCTTATAAAATCCAGTTCACCGTTAGCATCATATCGCGCTATGACGGAAGCAGTACCTGTCATGTCTTTTTCAGCGAAAGCAGGGAGGGCAAGATCTACCTGGCTGATAATTTCAGAACTGATCGTTCCAAATTTGGTTGGAGATGGGGTGCCGGAAATATTGGCTGAGGTGGAAACCAGCGGCTGGCCATATGATTCCAGGAGGTCATGGCAAAATCCTGCCTTCACGACTCTGACTCCGATACTACCATCCTCGGCGGCGAGATGGCGATAAGGTTCTCTGGCTTCGGGGTAAATCACCGTGAGCGGTCTTTCATGAAAGTAGAGGAGTGTATCGATGCGGGGATGGACGCCACTTACTACTTCATAAAGTTGGGCGACGCTGGGCACCAGTACTATCAATGGCTTATTATAACTTCGGCCTTTGATCTCGTATACCTTCCTGACAGCTTCCTTGTTGGTGGCATCACAACCAATTCCCCATATCGTATCTGCCGGATATAAAAGCACCCCTCCCTCGCGGAGAGTCAAAACAGCCTGATCAATAATCTTTTGTAAATTTTCTTTGTTCACTAGGGAAGGGTTTATAAAAAGCACGCAAAAGTAAAGTAAACGGCATCCTCGACAGGGCCAAACGTACAAAAACAGAAAATTAAACGTTAAAAACAGACGCGAATTACCTTTAGCGCGTATCTTTTCAAATAATATGCACCCAAATCACATAGTTATACTGATCCGAAGGTTTCTGGCCCTAATCCTATTCTTCAGCGCCATGGGCATATCCAATGCAAGGCATATCGTCGGCGGGGAGATCTATTACAACTGCCTGGGACCAGGTTCACTCACGGACACGCGTAACTACCGGATGACCATGAAGATCTACCGGGACTGTGCCAGTAACGGGGCCGATTTTGACAACCCAGCCCGGATAGGGGTATACTCCCACGTCAACGGAGTCTACACCTTTGTCAAGATGCTCAATGTCAATCACGGATTTGTAACCAGCCTTGAAGCCCAGGAGAATCCATGCCTGATCCTGCCACCAAATGTTTGTGTAGAAGAGACTTCCTACTTCATCAACCTCAACAATCTGCCTTTGATAGCCGGCTCTTATATCGTGTCATGGCAGCGGTGTTGCAGGAATAATACGATCACCAATATTGTGGCACCTAACAATACTGGAGCTACCTACACTATAGAAGTGACTGAAGAGGCCCAGCGCACCTGCAATAACGGACCTCAGTTTATCAATTTCCCTCCGATCGGGATATGTGTCAATGATCCGCTGAATTTTTGATCACCTGCCGTTGATGCAGAAGGTGACCAGATCGTATATGAATTTTGTGCTCCGCTCAAGGGAGGAGGCCCACTGGGTGTTGATAATCCTACCCAGCAAAACCTCTGCGATGGTATCACACCTGATCCGCGTAACTGCCTCCCGCCTTACCAGGATGTGCAGTTTGCAGCGCCAAATTATTCACCCAACAATCCACTTGGGACAGTTTCGCCTTTGTTTATCAATCCTGTGACTGGTATCATTACAGGGACTCCTAACCTTACCGGTCAGTTTGTTGTAGGAATTTGTGTCAAGGAATACAGGAATGGTATCCTCCTGAGTATCCTCCGGCGTGATTTCCAGTTTAACGTACTCAATTGCTCCTCTGCCGTTACCGCCGATATCAAGGCAGATGCTGTAGTCAACGGGCAGGAGTTTGTACTCAATTCGTGTGGCAACAATACAGTCACTTTTAAGAATGAAAGCGAGTTAAAAGCCTATATCCGCAGTTACCATTGGACGTTCGATATCAATGGCAATAAGGTTGAATCTACAGACCGTGATGCTACGTTTACTTTTCCCGGCGTAGGCAGCTATCTCGGAAGCATGATCGTCAATGAAGGTGAGCAATGCGGAGATACAGCGTATATCAAGGTCAATGTGTTTCCTTCTATCACAGCGGATTTTGAGTTTGATTATGACACTTGCATAGGAGGCCCTGTAAGCTTCAAGGATAAGTCGTTTACATTGGCGCAGAGCCTCACCGACTGGAACTGGGATTTCGGGGACACAGAGAAAAGTGCCGT
Source organism: Candidatus Opimibacter iunctus (assembly GCA_016716665.1). GTDB lineage: Bacteria > Bacteroidota > Bacteroidia > Chitinophagales > Saprospiraceae > Opimibacter > Opimibacter iunctus. The sequence continues at coordinate 42,922 of JADJVH010000004.1, forward strand.
GCGAAATCCAAATCACCTGTACCAGACGCCTGGCAATCATCCTGTGCGATTGATTGTCAAGGACAATAACCAATGCAAGGACACCTTAATACAAGCAGTCAATTATTTCCCGGTTCCGCCTTTACTCCTGGTCAAGCCAACTAAATACAGCGCCTGTGTTCCTGAGGTTATTAAGTTTACCAACCTGTCAGTCCCCATAGATAATACATATGATATCCATTGGGATTTTGGCGATGGTGGGACGGACGACCGGATAAGCCCTGATCATGAATATACTACTGCCGGGGTATTCAGCGTCAAGTTGGAAGTTACCTCACCGATAGGTTGCTATACCTCTGCGGTATTCCCAAACCTGATCACCATGGAACCTTCTCCGGTGGCAGACTTTACATTTACCCCTGAAGTGATCAATAGTATAGAGTCAACAGCCACCTTTACTGACCTTTCTACAGGTGGGTCTGGTTGGTACTGGGATTTTGGGGGAGAGGCCCGTTCGTTTGTCCGCAACCCAACATATACCTTCAAGGATACAGGCAGGTTTGACATCATGCAGGTGGTATTTCACCCTAATGGATGTACAGATACTTTGATCAAATCAATTGATATTGAGCCAATTGTGCAGTTTTTCCTCCCCAATGCCTTTACCCCCAACTATGATGGTAAAAATGAGACCTACAAGCCTAAGGGATTGAGTTCGGGGGCCAGTGCCTATACACTTGGGATCTGGACGCGGTGGGGTGAGCAGGTTTTTGAAACCAATGACCCAGAGGAAGGGTGGAATGGCCGGAAATACAATACCGGACAGGATTTGCCGGTAGGGGTATACCTCTGTGTCCTGCAGTATAAGGATGCCCGCAACAGGCCCTTTGAACTCCGGGAATTTGTCACCCTGGTCCGATAATTGAAAAAATCCTTCTTGTGGGTATAAATAGTTGAAAAAAGCATACCTTTGTCGCTCTTTTTTAAGATAGTTATACAATCATCAGCGTCATGGATCTTATCAAGCTAGTTCATCAGCAACTCAATACCCAGCCAAATTTCCCTGCTTTCAAGTCAGGGGACAACATCGTCGTATCCTACAAAATCATTGAAGGTGCCAAGGAGCGTATCCAGGATTTTAAGGGGGATGTGATCCAGATCAAAGGCAGCGGAGCGGGTAAAACGTTTACTGTACGTAAGATTTCCAATGGTGTTGGTGTAGAACGTATCTTTCCTTACAGCTCTCCGCACATCGTTGAGATCAAGTTGCTGAAGAAAGGCAAAGTGCGTCGTGCAAGGTTGTTCTATCTCCGCGATCTCGTTGGTAAGAAAGCCAAGATCAAGGAAAAGAAGGCTTTCAACTAAGAGCCATCCTGAGGAGCGTTCATACTGCTCCTTTCCCGATTTTCCATTTATCCTATTTCAGAAAGGTCTGATGCCAGAGCTATTTCTCAATCGCTTTTGGATCAGCTGATCTACCCATCTGGCTGGTAGCATGCGCATGAGTCTGAATTTCCAGGCGTGTCGCATGACCAGGTACCGAACCCTTACTTTCCCTGACTTCACGGCCATGATCACCACATCATCTATGGCTTTTACGGGGATGCTTTCAGCGATCTGCTTGTCGATCAGCTTTTCCTTGAATTCCATGATGGATTGATATTCTTTGCCCAGGTAGGAAGGTAAGGTTCTTGCCTTATGCCATATTGGTGTCCTGATATTTCCCGCATTGATCAGCACGACCTGGATATCATGCATGTACAACTCACGCCTCAGGCTATCGCTGTAAGCTTCCATGGCAAACTTTGAAGCAGCATAAGGGCCTAAGAAGGGGCTGGCAAAAAGACCGGATACACTGCTCATATTGATGATCCTCCTGGGGTGATCATCGGCCTTAGCATCTCGGGCTGCAAGTAAGGGGAAGAAAAGCTGAGTCGTCCGGATGGCTCCCAGGACATTTACTTCAAACTGTTGTCGCCATTGTTCGATCGGAATATATAAGACAGCTCCGTTGATCACCATGCCGGCATTGTTAAATATGGCTACCAGGCTGCCTTCTCCTATGATCCTTTCTGCATCCATTCGGGCCTTCTCCATACCAGCATGGTCTGTGACCTCCATGATCAATGGATGGATTTTATCAGGGCTTTTCTGCCTGAGCCTTTCCGCATCCTCGTTCGTTCTGACCCCTGCTATCACTTCATACCCTTCTCTGACCAGCGCCAGGGTAGCACTTTCTCCGATACCGGATGATGCACCGGTGATCAATATAAATCTCCTCATCAGTCAAAGTTGGTAAAAGGTGATGATTCAGGATAACAACTTCCGCATATTTGTGTTATTGGTGAGGTAATATTGAATGGCATGGTAACCCGTATCCTTATTTTTTTTCGATTTTTCTGTTGATCATTGACCTCCTGGCTTTTCAGGCGATCAGGCTATGATGAGCTCATCGGGCAAATCCCTGAAAACGGTGGTCTATATAATATACTGGCTGGTCCCGGTGATCAGTCTTATATATATGCTGGGCTTTTCAAGCGGATGGAGCGAAACCCTTCCAAAAGCTGTCCAGGTGACGATAAGGAGCATGATATTCATTCTCTACTTTGCCAAGTTGCTGATGGCTGTGATTATTCTCATCGATGATGTTCGCCGGGTGTTGTTTGGGGCACTCAATATGGGAGTAGAGGACTGGAACCTGTCGACTGAAAGATCAAAATGGATGTCCTATGGTGCCCTTGTCCTTGGCGCACTGCCTATCCTTAGCCTGACCTATGGTATGGCTCGTAATCCTTACCGGTATCAACTGCTCAAGACCCGTGTTCCGGTCAAGAATCTACATCCTGATCTGCATGGGTTGAAGATCATACAGATCTCGGATATACATTCAGGGAGTTTCCTGCTGAAGGAGCCTGTTGAAAGAAGTATCCAGATGATCAATGCTGAAAAGCCGGATATCGTCTTTTTTACCGGTGACCTGGTCAATTCCCTGGCTTCAGAGATGGAGCCTTTCCTGGAGATGTTCAGCAAGATTGAATCACCTTTGGGGGTCTATTCGATCCTGGGTAACCATGATTACGGAGACTATCATCACTGGACCAATCCGGCAGACAAGGTGAAAAACTTTGAAGATCTCAAAGGCATGCACAAGCGTCTCGGATGGGACCTGCTGCTCAATGAACACAGGGAGGTGAGGTGAAGAGTACTTATTTCAATGTAGTAGGTGTTGAAAATTATAGTGCCAGTCCGCGCTTTCCGAAGTATGGGGATATGGTTAAAGCCACTGAGGGAATGAAACGCGATACCTTCAATGTACTCCTTTCGCATGATCCTTCTCACTGGGATGACCAGGTCAATAAAGATTATCCGGAGATTGACCTTACCCTTTCAGGGCATACGCATGGTTTCCAGTTTGGCGTAGAGATCCCCGGGTTTATGAAATGGAGCCCGATTCAATACGTTTATCCACGTTGGGCAGGGCTTTATGAAAAAGCTACCCAATACTTGTATGTCAATCGTGGACTGGGATACCTTGGGTACCCGGGTCGGGTAGGAATTTTGCCGGAGATAACACTATTGACGCTCGAGCAATCGTAGTTTTACGTCGCATAACTTACATTTTATGATTTTGGACAGCGTGAATCATACCGGTCGGCTTCACATTGACGGCTTTAGTGACGTTATTTATTCCAGATGGGTACTTCTGCTGACGGGCCTGCTACTGGCTTATTCGTGCAGGCAGGATACAGGAGTGCAGCAGGAAGACCTTTATGGAAAATGGGATATCGTCAAGGCAGTTCGAAATGGAAAAGAAACACCCTATCTGCGCGGAGGATATTTTATCATCAATCCGGATGGCAAGATGACACTCAATATCACAGGAGAGGATGAAGGCGGACCATATACCTATAGTAAAAACACCCTTCACCTCAATGAGGAGAAAAGCTTTTATAGTGGAGACCATGCGCCATGATAGCCTGGCCATCCGGTACGATATGAATGAAGAAAACAAGTTTAAATTTTACCTGATCAAGAAAGGGAATGAAACCCGTTAGCTTTTTACTCTTTTTTCACCTGTTCCTGTGCCATGCAGCGCATAGCACTCCTGATATCAATATGGAAGTGTACAGGTTTAAGGCTGACTCCATCCAGTATATCGAAGTGTCTGTGTATGTAGTAGGTTCATCACTCATGTGCCCTGCTCCTGCACAAACTCCTTATGGTATAGAGTATGTCATACTTGTGAAAGGACAAGAAAATGAAGTGGTTGCCGGAAGCAAGTACAGCCTGAGCAGAATAGGGTGTCCCGCAAAGGATATCTTTGATATCAAGCGCTTTTCCTTGGCTTCAGGAATGTATACGATTGAACTTGAAGCGAGGGATCTCAATGATTCGCTGAGTCGTGTATCTGTCATCCAGGATATAGAAATACCAGCCTATACTTCAGGTGTAGCAGTTTCTGACCTCCAACTGCTGGCGGCACTTGAGAATCAGCCTGAAGGCAACAGCCCATGCACAAGAGCGGCTTGTATCTCGAACCTCTGCCTTTCAGTTACTATTATCCGTCGATCAACCGGTTGTCCCTTTATTTTGAAACGTATCACACTGAACTGGCAGAAGGACAGCCATACATACAATATACAATCAAACCGCTCAAAGGAGATATACCTGCTCCGATCGTTACTTATAAGAAGGTACGGAAGGAACCTGTAGCTGTCAATGTATGGCAGCTTGATATCAGTTCACTTATTTCCGGCTACTACCAGGTACAGGCAGCTTTGTATGATGGCAATAAGAAGTTGCTGACGTCCAAAGAAGTTGTTTTCTCGAGATTTAATCCAGCAGGCGATTCCATTTTTATGGAAAATGCTGCGAGCAATATTGAAACTGGATTTGCCAGTCGGATTCCGGAGGATTCACTTGACTATGATATCAGGGCGATGGCCCCGATCGTCAGCTCGTTGGACAATGAAGTGATCAATGCGTTGATCAAGAAGGGAAGTCCCAAGTCAAAACGCTACTTTATCCATAAATACTGGACGACACAGGCAGGTAATCTGGCCGGGCCTAATTTCTATAGTTATATGAAGGTGGCTAAAGTGGTGGATGATAACTACAGGTCAGGATTTGGATACGGATTTGAGACGGATCGAGGACACATCTTCCTGAAATATGGGAAACCAAACGAAGTCATTGAAGTAGAAGATGAGCCCAGTGCTCCTCCGTATGAAATCTGGTTTTATAATTCGTTTCCGGCAACACACCAGACTAATGTCCGGTTCCTTTTCTATAATCCATCACTGACCCGAAACGGACATGTGCTACTTCATTCTACTGCCAGAGGCGAAGTCAATAATGCGTTGTGGGAAACACAGTTGTACAAGGATGCTACCCTCGAAACACCAGCCGTCGGTGAAAAAGTAATGGGCGATAATGTACACCGCAATGCCCGCACCTACTTTGAAAACTAAAACCAGCTTGTTTTCTTTTTAGTACTCCGGCGGGTAACAGCCTTTACGCCGAGTACACCCAACAATCCGCGTGTCAGTTCTCTTGCTACTGTCCTTCCGATCTGCCTGGTGGTTGTATTGCTCAGGACTTTCTCCATCGTTGATTTTTCCTGCCGTGCCCTCGTATGCTGTTGCTGGATCACTTCACGGTGGCTGTCCAGTTTGGCGTCTTCGATTTTTGCATTCAATATTTCATATGCACTGTCCCTGTCAACCACCTCGCTGTATTTGCTGACCAGTGGGGAATGGTCGATGATGCTCTTGATTTCACCGGGTTGCAGGATGTCCATCCTTGATTGAGGTGCCCGCAGGAAACAATGGACCAGCGGAGTGGGGATCCCCTTTTCATTGAGTGCTGTGACTAAAGCTTCACCGATACCGAGTTCAGTCAGCATCTGGTCTACCTTATAATATTCGGATTCGGGGAAGTTCTCTGCAGCTTTTTCAATAGCCTTGCGGTCCTTTGCTGTAAAGGCGCGCAGGGCATGCTGGATCTTCAGGCCAAGTTGACTGAGGACGCTGTCCGGAATATCATTTGGATTTTGGGTCACGAAGAAAATACCTATCCCTTTTGACCGGATCAGTTTGATGATCACTTCGATCTGGTCGAGCAGTGCTTCTGAAGCATTGTCAAAAATGAGATGTGCCTCATCAATAAAGAGGACGAGTTTTGGTTTCTTTACATCTCCTTCTTCAGGAAATATCGCATAGATCTCTGCAAGCAACTGCAGCATAAAGGAGGAAAACAATTTGGGTTTGTCCTGGATGTCGGTGAGCCGCAGCGTATGCACGATGCCCTGGCCATCTGCGTTGACCTTTAGCAGGTCTTCGACATCAAAGGAAGGCTCGCCAAAAAATTCCGAAGCCCCTTGTTGTTCGAGTTCGACCAGTTTACGCACGATGGTGCCTGTCGAAGACGTCATGATCTTTCCGTATTCCCCTTCGAAGGCTTCCTTGCCATCTGTCGTGATGTATTGCAGAACTTTCTTCAGATCCTGCAGGTCGAGCAAAGGGAGTTCGTGGTCATCGCAGAATTTGAAGAGGACAGAGATGACACCTTGTTGCGTTTCATTGAGATCAAGCATTTTGAAAAAAGCACCGGACCGAATTCAGAAACAGTAGCTCTCAGCCTGGCGCCAGGTTCGTTTGATAGCGATAGAAATTCCACAGGACTCGAGCCGGGTATATAAGGAAGTCCGATCAGGTTGTGCCGATCGACAATCTTCTGATTGGATTCTCCTCTAGCAGCTATACCACTGAGGTCCCGTTTGATATCCATGACGAGCGTAGGGACGCCGTTTGCACTCAGTTGTTCAGCCAGCAATTGCAAGGTCTTTGTCTTGCCGGTTCCTGTAGCCCCTGCGATCAGGCCATGCCGGTTCATCGTAGCCAGTGGCAGCCTTACAAAGCACTCTTTGACTGGAGCGCCATCAAGTACAGCGGCACCTAATATGATTGAATCACCCTGGAATGTATAGCCTGCGGTGATTTTGGTTTGGAAAGATGTTGTGTCCATAGTGAAGACGCGTTTGATTGAGGGGGTAAATTAAGGGAAATAAATCCTTTGCGTTTAACCCCATCAAAATTGCATGCTGCAATTTCTGTCCCCTGTGTGCTGCGCAACCCCGGGGTAAATGGAATCTTAACTTTTGATTTTGCGATCCGATTTACCCCGGGGTTTTCGGAGTAATGTTTCTCGCAGAGAAACGAGATGGAGGAAATCAGGCGCTGCACTGAGCGGGCGTACGAGGGGGCGGGAGAGGTAGTCGAAGTTGAAATAAATTTCGCAGCGCGAGAAATTTAGAAGGGGCTAAAATGGCTTCGCAACGCAGGGGATAATTGCATTTTAATCAAATCCGCTGGATGATCATAATAATAGATAACACAGCCGCTATCACACTCACCGTGATATTCCAATACTGCTGCTTTACTTTTCCAAGTTTGACCACAAGGAAATCAGCGACCATGATGCAGGCCACAATGCACAGTTGCCCCAGTTCAACACCGATATTGAAGGCAAGGAGTGGGATCAGAATATCTGCTTCTTGACCCAGCAGGGAGCGGAAGTAATTGGAAAAGCCCATGCCATGGATGAAGCCAAAAAGGAGGGCCAGAAAATAATTCGGGCTCCATTTCCGGGAGGAGGAAGGCTTGTACCAGAAATTCTGGAGTGCGGTGAGGAGGATAGTCACCGGAATGAGGAGTTCGATCAGGTATGGTGATACATTGATGATATGGAGGGCTGAAAGCGCCAGTGTGATGCTGTGCCCTATGGTAAAGGCAGTCACCAGGATGAGGATCCTGCGCCAGTCGGAAACGGAGTAGACAGCGCATAACGCGATGATAAACAGGATGTGATCATACCCCTTGAGGTCAGAAATGTGATCAAAGCCAAGTTGCAGGTATACCGGAAACATCCCTTTTGATTAATATCAGCCTAATAGAAGCTGGTGGTCAAATCTATTAAGTTCAGGCTTGTTATCTTAGCGCTTTCTTTAGATTTTCTACAAACTAAATGATCTTGTCGTCTAAGAATGCTGCAGACCTGCACCCGAATGAAACGAGCCATATTGTCAGGTTTGAGGACATGATCATTGCCGGTAAACTCATGTCTATGGGCATATTGCCCCACGCGCAGATTGAGATGGTCAGGCGCAATGCCTTAGGCCAGACCCTCATATTTCGGATCAACAGCCGGTTTAAGATCGCCCTGCGTAAGGATGAGGCACAAACCATTATCATCCAGGGACTATGAGCTTATCTCCCAAGGCTGAGCATAAGCTCGTCATCCTGGCCGGTAACCCCAATTCCGGTAAGTCAACGCTGTTTAACCAACTGACCGGCCTTAACCAGCGTGTCGGGAATTACCCAGGAGTCACCGTAGACCGCAAGACAGGGACGCTCAAGCTCTCCACAGACCAGGAAGTGACTATTCTGGACCTGCCTGGTGCCTATAGCATGTATCCTTCCTCAAAGGATGAGCGTATCGTCGTCAGGCAATTTCTTGAAGAGAAAAGGCAGCCAGACCTGATCGTCTATGTGGCGGATGTCAGTCAACTCGAAAAGCAGATCCTTCTCCTGACCCAACTCAAGGACCTGGGATATCCGGTGATCCTGGCGCTCAACATGGTGGACATGGCAGGGGTTACCATCCAGGCCGAATACCTGGAGGAACATTTCAAGATTCCCGTTGTACCTATATCAGGCAAGACAGGGATTGGCATCATGGCCTTGAAATTGCAAATGGTCCACTTACTCAATGGCCCATATAAAGCCGAGGAGCCGTATTATAAATTCTCACCCCAGGAGAAACAACTGACAGAAACATTGGCTGACAAGATTCCTGCGTCATCGGCGTATGGTAAGCTGTTGACGCTGCATCATTTTGAATGGCTGGAGCATCTCAAGGAAGAAGCAAAGATGGAAATCCGTTCAGAGACAGTGGCCAAAGGATTTAATTCCATACAAGCACAGATCAGTGAGACGCTCTCCAGATACAGCCGGTTTACCCCGGTCATCCGAAAGGCTTTGATGCTCGATGCGGGTGGCGCTGGTATGCGGGTCACTGATCGTATTGACAGATGGGTGATGCATCCGGTACTGGGAGTCATATTCTTCTTTCTGATCATGGTGCTCATCTTCCAGGCCATTTTTGCCTGGGCTGCGTGGCCTATGGACTTTATTGAAGGGACCATGGGGCAGGTTGCGCTTTTTCTACGCGATACATTGCCTTCAGGCTGGGTCAACAACCTGATCTGTGACGGCTTGCTTGCGGGGCTTACCGGTATCCTTGTCTTTATCCCGCAGATTGCTATTCTTTTCTTCTTTATAGGCATCCTGGAGGAGATAGGCTATATGGCCAGGGCAGTGAGCATGTTTGATGTCATGATGCGCAGGATAGGGCTCAATGGGCGCAGCATCGTGGCGTTGGTATCCGGAGGTGCATGTGCCATACCTGCGATCATGAGCACCAGGAATATCAGCAACTGGAAAGAAAGGTTGATCACAATCATGGTGACTCCGTTTATCAGTTGTTCAGCACGTATCCCGGTCTATGCGATCCTGATTGGATTTGCAGTGCCTCAGGGCAGGATCTGGGGGTTTGAGCAACAGGGACTTGCCTTGATGGGGCTATATGGCATTGGGATTGCTGCCGCGCTGATAGCCGCATATATACTCAAGCAGTTGATCAAATCTGAAGACAGGAGTTTCCTGATGATGGAACTACCGATATACCGGCCACCGGTACCGAAGAATCTCTTTTATCTCGTATTTGAAAAGACTAAAGCTTTTGTCCTGGGTGCAGGCAAGATCATCCTGATTATATCCCTTGTGCTATGGTTTCTCGCCAGTTTTGGGCCGGATCGCGGTGATGTCCATGCGGATAGCCAATCACATAGTCTCAACGAACAGCATCGTCCCGCATTGGAGGACAGCTATGCAGGCATTCTTGGCAAGGCTATTGAACCAGCGATTGCTCCCCTGGGTTTTGACTGGAAGATCGGTATTGCCCTGATATGTTCGTTTGCCGCCAGAGAGGTTTTTGTAGGCACGATGGCTACGATCTATAGCATCGATGATGATTCGGATGTCACCTCTATCAGGACGCACATGTCCCAGGACCGAAATCCGGAGACCGGGGCATTGATCTATACGGCAGCTACTACCACATCCCTGCTCATCTTCTATGTCTTTGCCATGCAATGCATGAGTACATTGGCTATTGTCAAGCGGGAGACCAAGTCGTGGAAGTGGCCCATCATCCAGTTTACCATGATGACAGGGCTTGCTTACCTCGGCAGTTTTATAGTCTACCAGATTTTAAGTTAAACTCCAAGGCTACCTCAGATCGTTCAATCCTCTTACCTTAGCCGCATCGTGAATTCAAGAAAAGAAATGATCCTCGTCACCGGTGCTACAGGGCAGATCGGTACAGTATTGACAGAAGCCCTGCGCGCAGAATATGGCCATGATAATGTGCTGGCTACGGATATTCGGCAGCCCGAACATCACACTGGTTTGTTTGAAGTACTTGACATCCTTGATACGCAGCGGACCAGGGAGCTTGTAGCGCAATATAAAATCACAACGATATATCACCTGGCAGCTATCCTTTCAGCCAGCGGTGAGGCCAATCCGCAGCGGACCTGGAATATCAATATGAATGGGTTGCTTTCTATCCTCGAACTGGCAAGAGAAGTAGGCCTGCAGAAGGTATTTTACCCGAGTACGATTGCGGTCTTTGGGAAAACAACTCCACGCATCAATACGCCTCAACATACGGTGATGACTCCGTCAACCGTTTATGGCATTTCGAAGACAGCGGGTGAGTTGTGGTGTGCCTATTACCATGACCGCTTTGGCTTGGATGTCCGGTCTGTAAGATATCCTGGTATCATCAGTTATCAGTCTATGCCCGGGGGTGGGACAACTGATTATGCAGTGGATATCTTTCACCAGGCGATCCTGCAAGGCAAGTATACCTGCTTCCTTGAGGCCAATACGAGGCTTCCGATGATGTATATGGATGATTCCATCAGGGCTACGCTTGAATTGATGAGGGCGCCTTCAGAGCAGATCAGGATCAGGACCTCTTACAATCTGGCGGCGATGAGTTTTACCCCGGCGGAATTGGCTGTGGCCATCCAGAAACACATGCCTGACTTTACGATCTCCTATGCACCGGATCATCGTCAGGCTATAGCAGCTTCGTGGACAGAGAGCATCGATGATCAGGATGCGCGCACCGACTGGGGATGGAAGCCTGAGTACGACCTCGATACCATGACCCTTGAAATGTTAAATCAGTTAAAGAAAAAATATAGCCATGTCTGAGAAACTCGACCTGCAGATACAAGCGGAGCTTGATGCTATCCGCGAAGCCGGATTGTTCAAGCGCGAGCGCACTATCACTTCTCCGCAAGGTGCGGAAATTGACACCATTGAAGGCGGTGAAGTGCTTAATTTCTGTGCCAATAACTACCTGGGATTGTCGTCTCATCCGCGTGTGATCGAGGCTGCAATTGAAACAATTCACAGCCATGGATTTGGCATGTCCAGTGTGCGGTTTATCTGTGGCACGCAGGATATCCATAAGGAGCTGGAAGCAAAAATAGCGCAATGGGTTGGTGCAGAAGATGCGATACTCTATGCTGCAGCATTTGATGCCAATGGAGGTTTGTTTGAGCCACTGCTCAACGAAGATGATGCGATCATCTCTGATGCACTCAACCATGCGTCTATCATCGATGGTATACGACTCTGCAAAGCGAAGCGCTATCGTTACAACAACAATGACATGGCTGACCTTGAAGAGCGCCTCAAAGAAACACAAGGTGCGAGGAGGAGGATGATTGCTACTGATGGGGTATTCTCCATGGATGGTATCATCGCACAGATGGACAAGATCGTTGAGCTGGCAAAGAAATATGATGCTATTGTGATGGTTGATGATTGCCATGCTACAGGATTTGTTGGTAAGACAGGGCGGGGTAGTGCGGAGCATAGTGGTGTCTTTGGCAAAGTGGATATCACTACCGGGACTTTTGGTAAAGCACTAGGTGGTGCGTCCGGAGGTTTTACGGCTGGTTCCAAAGAAGTGATTTCATTATTGCGTCAGCGTTCACGTCCATATCTCTTTTCAAATACATTGGCTCCGTCTATAGTTGGTGCATCAATAGCTGTGCTTGATATGCTTGGTGGATCCACAGCCCTGCGTGACAAACTGGAAGTCAATACATCTTACTTCAGAAAAGGAATGACAGAGGCTGGTTTTGATATCGTCCCTGGTGTACATCCGATTGTGCCGGTGATGTTGTATGATGCTCCATTGTCGCAGGTCTTTGCTGATGATTTGCTCAAGGAAGGGATCTACGTGATCGGTTTCTATTATCCTGTTGTTCCCCAAGGAAAAGCCCGTATCCGTGTGCAGATTTCTGCTGGTCATGAGCGTGAGCATCTGGACAAGTGTTTGGAAGCGTTTATTAAGATCGGGAAGAAGCACGGGGTGATCAAATGATCGGTGATCAGTGATCGGCGATCCGGTGATCAGTAAGCTATCAGCTATCAGCCGTCAGCTTTCAGTGGGTTTAGCTACCAGCTTTCAGTTTCCAGAGTATTTCATTTAGACGAAAGACTTCAGACTCGCAGACCTAAGACACAATTTTTAGATTACGTTTATGCTGGCCCAGCCAGCAATTAAGATTGATTGTTAAGCGTAGGTTGTACCTGCGCTTGCGTGCGACAGATCAAAGAAAGCTGCTATCAGGTAGAAATCTGTGCAGCCGTTTTTAACGGTAGGTAGTTAGTATGTGTATAGGGTAAAAGTCCAAAATCGTAACTAAACGTAAAAATTAAATCTGGCAATAGGGATATTTTAAAAGTGAAAGTTTAGATACCCGAAACGAATATTTTGAAAAACGAACCATTAATCCTTTGATTTTCAATGGGAATGCATTAAATTCATGCTGGTATATAACCACGTTAGCGGTTCTTTTAGACTCGTAATCAAAGATACAATGATGAAAAATCTATTTTTGCTTTTAATTACCACTTTTACATTCTCATGCACTAATTCTTCTGAGCTTAATTCCGAAAGCCAATTTAGTGGATATGGAGAATTAATAATTGGAAATCAAATTGATTCTATTCGGAGTTTCAGCCTCTTTAAAGAAGTTTCAGAGAATGAATATTCTATTGATAAGTATGAGTTGACTAAGGAAATCGGAGTTGTAGAAGAGGTTGGTGTGAAAACTAAAGATGGAGTAATTTATGAGGTGAAATTCGATATAGGGAAATACACGAATAAATCAGTATTAGATTCCCAATTGCAAAAATTGAGAAAAGAAGGAATTTCAAGACGGCTGAATAAGAATAGTGATAATTTAGAAATTTTATTTTATAAGACAAGCGATGATAGAATTGAACTTACTAGAATGACTTTTAAAGATTCCCGACTTCTAGCGTTGAATGGGTATTTCTCTGCTAGTTATAGATATTATGATAAGAGAATTAATGACGAAATAAATTCAATGAACAAAGCGATTCAAGATAGTATTGAAAAGGCAATATATATGAAAGATGTGAAAGGAGTTAATTGAAAAGGATTTGTAAACAGGAACTACACGAAATGTACTTATTATGTTGAAGAGGTAAAGTTTAGTTTTTAAAATTTATTACTAATTACAACAATAAATATTCGATTCCTTTTTCTATTCTCATTGAGTCTACGTTGAATATTGATTGTTAGTAAATTTACAACACCAAATAAAATGAAATCAATAATTGAAGACAAGCTTGACAGAATTGCCGATGTATGGAATAACTTCATATGGGACTACAAATTCTGTTCAAGTAAAATTAAATTCAATCAAGATGCAAAGACGAACTATTTTGGTGATATACTTGGATATTTTAATGATACTCTTGACATAGTATTTACAAAAAAAAGATACACTAACTATGTGGACAAATTTTCATTTACAATTAGTTTTTTACAAGCAATATACATACAACAGGATTTTATTCAAGAGATGTTGGAAATTTTCAAAATTTCTATTGATAAGGGTAAGCTAAAAGAAGACTTGACATATAGTAAAAACCGGGAGCTAAGGAATGAACTGATTGGGCATCCAATTAGAAAGATTGAAACTCCGACAAAGCTCTTAATTGAAATAGAATGTGATTCTTGCGGCAAACTATTGAGTAGACCTAAAAATGAGAAAGTGTTACTGTCATCAACTGTCTTTAGTTATCAAGCAAGCGAAGACGAAATTCAATACTTACTTTATCAAAAATCCAATAACTTTCAATCTGAAATCAAAACTTATAGTATAGATGACATTCAAGATAGGCATAGAGAGTTTCTTGAGAAATATTTCGAAATAATACTTGAAAGGCTCAAATCGATACTGGATGAATATATATCTAAGCTTGATGACCTTGAAAATGTAATCGAAAATCACGACTTCACAACTGTTCTAAAACTTGTCGATCTTTACTACGAAGCCTTCTTCCAGTCTGATTACATCTTTAACAAAGATTCCTTAGAGGAAATATATAAACGGATGGATGAGCACAATCGTTATAAATTATACATTGACAAATTCTATAATGGCTTACGAACTGAACTGGCTGACAAGAAAATATCTGCTAAAAATATATTTGAAAGGAAAGTAGTTGACAAGTCTGCGTATAAAAGTATACCTTTTCCGAATCTTGAAACCATTTTTACATCAAATGAGGAAGCAAATATTTTTGCCGAAGATACTAAGGAATTCAATCATTATTTATTGGGTAAACTCGCTAGAAAAAGGAATCTGGATGATTTTGAATTTTTTGGCAGTGTACTTAAGAATAATTATCAAGATAATAACATTGTATTGGATGAACTTGCACATATGGAACGTAATATTTCAAATGAAATTGAGTACTACACCTCTTTAAATATGATTTGCATGGAGCTGAATTCAGAAAAGTAAACTGAGCCGCTAACATCGGATGCTCATTAGCAGGGCTATCTACATTGAGAATGTCGCCTTCGCCCACCCCATCACCTTAACTTCGCTATGGCGACCAAAGGAAAAACGTAAATTTGGAGAAGGGAATCCCAGAGACAGCCCAAACTCAGTCGGCTAGCCTACTAGCATCCTTCAGCGTTACAAATTCCATCCCAAAAGCTTTTCGCTTCGGCATCTTCACTGGTTTCGTGTTCCCATTCTTTACTAAAAGCGACCGCGCGGGTCTTGATCTCGTTCCAGGATAAGGGCATAGATTTGGTCTAATTGGTAGGAAAAAGGCAGGGTATTTCTTTCAATAATGGGTATTGTCAAGCTGACATTATTAGTTGGAATGTCGACAACAAATAAGTGGTCATGAGTCATACGGTTTATCTAGTTATAAAGACTATTTACCTAAGATAATATTAGGATATTTGCGCTTCACTACTTGCACCTTTGGCTCTATCGGGATTATCGCATATTTTACTCTTCTTCTATGAGAAAGCATTTATACTTACCAGCACTTCTGCTTGCCTTATGTATTTTCCTCAGCAACTACTTGGTTGCACAACAGGTTTTACCTACTCCCCAGCAACCTTTTAAGGGTAAAATTTCCATATCTCCAAAGGACTCAGTAAAGGACTTCCCGAAGGAGCCTCATGCTCCAAAAGATGCGCCTAACGTCTTATTGATTTTATTGGACGATGTAGGCTTTGGCGCCAGCAGCACCTTTGGTGGTTATGCCAATACGCCAACGTTGCAGCGATTGGCGGATAATGGAGTAAAGTACAATCGATTTCATACCACCGGGGTCTGTAGCCCCACCCGGGCGGCACTGCTTACTGGGAAAAACGCTCACGAGGTACATTCAGGTGTGGTTACTGAAATGGCCAACGGATTTCCAGGCTACAATTCATTAATAGGTAAGGAGAATGCCACTGTGGCAGAAATTCTAAAACAGAATGGATATAACACTGCATGGATAGGTAAAAACCATAACGTACCTGATTGGCATTCAAGTGCTGCCGGACCTTTTGACCTATGGCCAACCGGGCTTGGCTTTGAGAAATTTTATGGATTCATTGGAGGCGAAGCCAATCAATTCCGTCCTTTGTTGTTTGATGGTATTACGCCTATTGAGCCATACCTGGGCAAGATGGAATATAACCTTGATTATGATCTTGCTGACCAGGCCAGCAACTGGATAAAAATGCAAAAAGCATCTGCACCCGATAAGCCATTTTTCTGCTATTACGCTCCAGGGGCGACGCATGCTCCACATCATGCGACAAAAGAATGGATAGCCAAACAAAAAGGGAAGTACGACATGGGCTGGGATGAGCTACGCGAAATAACTTCTGAGCGTCAAAAGAAGATGGGAATTATACCAGCAGACGCGAAGTTAACACCTCGCGATAAAGCATTACCATCCTGGGAGAGCATGGATCCTAAATATAGAAAAATGTATTCGTACATGATGGAGATCTACGCTGCTTATTTGGAGCAAGCCGATTACAATGTAGGTCGTGTATTACAGTCCATTGACGATATGGGACAACTTGAAAATACGTTAGTTATTTATATAGTCGGGGATAATGGTGCTGCCAGTGAAGGTGGAATACATGGAAAATATAATGACCTCACTATTTTAAGTATGATAGACGAAGATCCGGATGCCATTCTTTCTCATATTGATGAATTGGGCACCTGGAAAGCAAACAACAGTGTTCCTGCCGGATGGGGATGGGCATCAAATACCCCTTTTCAATGGGTGAAACAAATTGCAAGCCACTTTGGAGGAACCAGGAACGGTTTAGTCATTTCCTGGCCGAATGGAATAAAAGCAAAAGGAGAAGTGCGGAGTCAATTCCATCATGTGTCTGATATAGTGCCAACTATTTTGGAATGTGCCGGTATCGAACAGCCTGCAATTGTAAATGGAGTCGCTCAAAAACCTATGTCAGGAATCAGCATGAAGTATACTTTTGACAATGCAAATGCTAAAGATCAAAGAACAACACAATATTTTGAGATATTTGGTAATGCAGGTCTCTATCACGAGGGCTGGATGGCAAACACAAAGGTTTTTGTAAATCCATGGAGTGGCAAGTCAGTTGAAGTAGATTGGATGAAAGATGTGCAATGGGAGTTGTATAATATTGATAAAGATTTTTCGCAATCCGAAGATTTAGCTGCTTTATATCCTGAGAAATTGGCAGAAATGAAAAACCTGTTTTTTGCTGAAGCTGCTAAAAATGATGCCTTACCCATTGACAATTCCAAAGCTGCCCGTTTTGCTACCGAAAACCGTCCAAGCTTAACCCGTGGCCGTACCTCTTTTACTTATTATCAGGGGATGAAGCGTATTCCTGAAGGTGCCTCTCCTGAAATTAAAAATATCTCCTGGGGAATTATGGCTGATTTAGATTTAAAAGAGACTACCGCTAATGGTATGATAGTAACACAAGGAGGTTTGAATGGAGGGTATGGGTTGTATTTGGATAAGGGTAAGCCTGTTTTCTGTTATAATTACGCTGGCCAGAAGCAATATTTTATTATGTCTGATAAAGCAATACCAACTGGCAAACATCAGCTAGGAATGAATTTCAAATATGATGGTGGTGGATTGGGTAAAGGTGGTAATGTTGTCCTTACGTTAGATGGCAAAGAAATTGCAAAAGGCAGAGTAGACGCAACAGTACCTCTTCGTTTTTCTACCGAAGAAACATTTGCCGTGGGAGAGGATACTTCTACACCGGTCAATTTGAAGTATGATGTGCCATTTGCCTTTACAGGAAAAATAGAAAAGGTGGTGGTAGAATATCGATAGGCCAAATTTGATCATTAGTCTCATTCCTGGAGCCCGGAGGCTCCCGATACAGATCATTCAATAATCACAGATGCTATTGATTTAACAGTTTGCAGCCAAATGCCTTCGTCTCTATTTGATGTAATTGCCAGGACAGGTTTCGCTAATGCTCTTAAGCTTCAACAATCGAAGAGGCTACAAACAACATTTGCTTTTGGTATAAGAATTAAAACTCGGTCTTTTCACGCAAGTTAAAACTTGCATACGCACAAGCTTAAGTAAACTTAAGCTTAACATTATCCACTTTATAGTATGAGTCTGGCATCTGCGTGTCTGGCATCTGGAATCTTTTTACCCACATCACGAGTCTTTCGTCTGCGAGTCTGGCATCTGGCGTCTGAAGATGAATTAATCCGCTAGGCGTTCTTGATGATAAACTGATGCGTCTTGCCATAGATCTCTTCAAACAGAATTTCCTTGCCGGCCTTGAGCATTGATAAAGTTTGTTCATCGGCATGACGGACAGTGATCAACTCGATGTGCTCGTGGAGGATGATGTCATATTTATCCTGCAGGGCAGTGACGAGTTGGCTGACTTTGGCAGGATCGTTGGTGATGCAGACCATAAAACTGATCGCGGTATTACGCATGCTGTTGACCTTGATCCGGAGATCAGCGATGCGGGTGAAGATTTCCTTTAGGTTTTCCTCAGCAACAAACGAAAAGTCCTTGGTGGAGATTCGAAATAATACTTGGTTGGGTTCGACGACAATGATCGGAGGAAGGTCTGTGATGGTGCCTGCACCTATCTTGGTACCGTACTGATCCGGATGATCAAATGGTCGCACAAACAGCGGAATGCCCTTGTTCTGCAGAGGCTTGATCGTCTTTGGATGGATCACCTTGGCGCCATAATAAGTCATCTCAATTGCCTCCTGGTATGAAATATCATCCATACGTTGGGCGAATTCAAATCGCTTAGGATCACCTGTCATGATCCCAGGCACATCTTTCCAAATCGTCACGGATTCAGCATCAAGCGTATACGCCAGGATCGCAGCGGTGTAGTCTGATCCTTCACGGCCAAGGGTGGTGCTTTCATTATAGACAGTCGAACCAATAAATCCCTGGGTGATGATCATACCATGCTGATCAAGTGCCTTGCGAACCTCATGATCCACGGCAGCCTGCGTCAGATCCCAAAGTATTCTTGCTTCCCTGTACTCCGCATCTGTCTTGATAAAATTGCGTGCATCAAGCCATTGGTGAGCGATGCCTTGATTGGTGAGGTAAGCACTTACAATTTTAGTTGAAGCCAACTCCCCGAATACGATGATCTGATCGTAATGATAGTTGTAGGTAGGATGAGGGTCTTCCTCGAGGATCCAGTTGAGCTCCACCCACAGGTCATGGAGATCGGTCATGAGGGCATCTGCCTGATCCGCAAGTAATGAGGTGGCTACTTCTTCATGATAGGATTTAAGCTTGCCGACCAACTCTGGCAATAGTTCCGGTTGATGATAGTGGGCCCTGATGATTTCTTCGAGGGCATTGGTTGTCTTGCCCATGGCAGAGATGACTACTGCGAGTGGCCTTGGAGAGGGGTTGCGTAGGATATCTCCTACATTTCTGATAGCAGCGGCATCCTTGACTGATGCACCACCAAACTTGTAAACCTCTACGGGGTTCATGCCTATGCTATTTTGGCGTAAAAGTAAGCTAAGAATCCACATTGTGGTTTGCCTGATTCACTACTGACGGGCAGTCATCTATACCCAAAAAGACTATCCTTATCTTTACGGGGAAATGAACGAACTAAGATCAATCTGCGTCTACTGCGGGTCTGCCTCAGGCAATGATCCCGTTTATGCCCGTGATGCCGTCACGCTGGCCGGGTTATTTATTGAAAACAAGATCAGGCTGGTCAATGGCGGCGGCAGCATAGGCCTCATGGGGGTCATGGCCGATGCGATCATGGAGGGGGGCGGAGAAGCTACCGGCGTCATTCCAATCTCTCTCAAGCAAAAGGAAGTGGCACACAAAGGCATGACAGAGCTGATCGTAGTACCTGACATGCACAGCAGGAAACTCATGATGGTCAATATGTCTGATGCCTTTATCGCCTTGCCTGGTGGATTTGGCACCATGGATGAAGTGTTTGAGACCCTCACTTGGGCACAATTGCATCTGCACCGTAAACCCATCATCCTCTATAATCCAAACGGATTCTATGATCTCCTCCTGGCCCAGGCTGACCACATGGTCAAGGAAGGATTTTTAAATATCTCATCGAGGGCACTGCTGATGTCCACTAGCGATGTCTACAGGCTGTTACCAAAACTCATGTCTTTCCAACCACCTACGTCTGACAAATGGACACACACCAGGTCCTAATGATGGAAAGCCCCAGCCAACATATAAAAGTCATTGAACCAGGAAGCTTCGAGCGCCACCACCACTGGTACCCCAAGGCACTCAATGCCACGATCCATCCAATGATCAATTTTTTTCTCAACCTCGACAATCAACTCATCATCGACAGGTACTGCCACCTGCACCCCGTCGTCAAACCAAAGAAGCTTAAAGAAATACTGGCTTATCAGCCTGAGCATTACAGATGGGCCGGTGCAGACCTCATCAATGTCACTAATACCCGGGGTAAGCGACAGATGGTGGTGATCGAAAACAACAGTTGTCCTTCCGGCCAGAAATCTATGCCATTGCCCCTGGACCATATGGAGCAAGGCGGATACAGGGACCTGATGGAAAAAAGTTTCAAGCCATTCTGCAAGGCTCATAAAATACCCCGCAATGGTGTATTGGCGGTGTTGTATGATAAGAACATCATGGAGAATAGTGGCTATGCCGCGGCCATGGCGGATGTATTCAAGCGACCTGTGTACCTGGTGCCATTTTATGATGAAGAAGAGCATGCACATATCAGATACAGCAATGAATACATTGAGATATTGACTGAAGGAAACCAATGGAAACCTGTAGCTGCAGCATTCCGTTATGTCACGCAAAAGCCATGGAAGCGTATTCCAGTCTCCACAGCCACTAAAATCTATAACCCGGTCATCGCGTGCCTGGCTGGAGGTCGCAACAAACTGATCGCGTCAAAAGCCTATGACAGTTACAACAAGGAAATCAGGAAGTTGGGCCTGAAAATCAGGACCCCTGATACCATCAGGGATGTCACCAAGGATAAGATTCCGCATTGGGTCAGGCACTTTGGAGGACAAGCAGTGATCAAGGTTCCGTACAGTAATGCAGGCCAGGGCGTGTATACGATCGTAAATGAAAAGGAACTTGAGGATTTCATGGCACAGGATTTTGAGTATGCAAGGTTTATTGTGCAATCTCTTATTGGCAATTATCTGTGGAGCTCAAAAACAGCTGCCGGAAAGTTTTTTCACCTGGGCACAATTCCAGATGGTAAGAGCGAAACGTATGTCTTTGACTTTCGGATGATGATTTGTGCGACACCTAAAGGATTTCGTCCGGTCAGTATTTATTCGAGGAGGGCTGAGAAGCCATTGATTAATCAATTGCATATAGGAGATCATTCATGGGATATGCTGGGCACCAACCTGACCCACAAGACTGCATCAGGAGAATGGACGACAGATACCAACCGACTGATGATGATGGATCGCAGGGATTTCAACAAGTTGGGGTTAGGCCTGGATGACCTGATCGAAGCCTATATCCAGTCTGTGCTGAGTACTATTGCCATAGACCGAATGGCGATAAGATTATTGAACGATAAAGGAAAGTTCAGAACAAAGCGTTTTACTGCACTTAATGATGACCCTTATCTGCTCAATGAAATCTATCCCGGCGTATGAAATTGAATATGCTGGTGGTGACGGATCATTCAACGCATGCTGAATCCAATTCGCTCTATCAGTTATGCCATGCATTGCGGCATGATCACAGATGTGGTCAACTATGGGTGGCCAGCAGAGGCCTTGAGCAAAACAGGGCTTTTTTTGACGGACAGCCTGATGCAGATATACATGCATCAGCCGTGGATGACCATTTCGGATTTGATGCCACCGGGCGATTTTTCCATCAGTCGGTCATCACGCTGGACAGGGACCTCATCGATGTGATCCTGGTGCGCATCCCTCAACCGTTCGATCCGGTATTTCTTTTTTCACTGGAAGCCATCGTGCCCCCTCACCACATCATCAACAGCCCGGAGGGTATTGTGGAGACGGCTACCAAGTCATTTCTGCTGCAAGTATCCTATCTCTGTCCTGAGCCAATACTATGCAATTCATTGGAGGAAGCATTGGCGTTCAGCAGGCAAAAGGAAATTGTACTCAAGCCCCTGTATTCATACGGTGGAAGAGGTATCGTGCGGATAGCACAGGACTATTGCTGGAATGAAGATGTGCGATTTCCGATTGACCAGCTACCCACCTTCCTGTCGGATAGTCAGTTTCCGATGCTGGCGATGAAATTTCTAAAAAATGTAACCCAGGGGGATAAGCGTACGATCATCGTCAACCGCGAGATACTCGGGTCTGCATTAAGATTGCCTGCCCCTGGTAGTTGGATGTGCAATGTAGCTCAAGGAGGGCATGCTGAACTTGCTGAGCCAGATGAGGATGAACGGATCATTGGCGATATTCTTACACCGATGCTGCATCGAAAAGGCGTGGTGATGTTTGGTTTTGATACATTGGTGGATGATGATGGCAGGAGAGTGCTTTCGGAAATCAATACACTGAGTATCGGAGGGCTTGTGCCGCTGCAGGAAATGAGTGGAAGGCCTGTGTTGAAAAGGGCGGCTACATTGTTGTGGGATTATATTACCCCCTAGAGGCTAAAGAGGCCAAAGAGGTTAAAGAGGCCCTTATTATTTTCATATAAAAGGAAGGCCGTGGCAGGAGTTTGCTCCTGCCACCAAATGAATACCATAAGAAATTCCAATTGAGATTCATGATGGAAATCTGCATGGTGGCAGGAGCAAACTCCTGCCACGGCCAGCGGCCCATGCGTGCCAGGCAAATTCTTAGGGAGGGATTTAGGGGTAAACGGATTTACTTCGCCTTGGCGTTCGTAATATTCTTGACGATATGCCGCACTGCCTTGCGCTTGATCTGGCGCTCCATTTCCCTGCTGAATTGAATCAGATTGTACTGAAACTTGAGGGAAAGGAAATCTTTGCGGATAAAGATGACCCGCAGGTAATATGAATTGGGTTCGATGAGATGATGGTAGTCCACAAGGGAGACTATCAATTGTTCTTCGAGCTCTTCGATCGAGTTGATGCTGCCAGTCGGGATTTCAAATTCGATACTGGTCTTCTTGATCTGCTTCTTGGTGTAATTGATCACATCGCTGGTGAAGACTGTACTGTTGGGGATAAAGATGATATCATCATCTTCGTTGAGTAAAGCGGTTTTGGCAATATTGATATCCAGGATCTTCCCGCGGTGGTCACCAATCTTGACATAATCATCAATGGAGATCTCCTTGCTGAAACTAATGACAACACCACTGATAATATCCGCAAAGAAATCTTTCGAAATGATCGCGATTGCTGCTGCCACGATGGACAAAGTCGTAAACATATGCGCCAGGCTGATCCCGAAGAGGCCAAATATGGAAATGAATCCATAAGCGGCGATAAACATGATAAACAGGTTGCTCAGGCCGGTGGTGACATTGTCCCGCTTGTGATACGGCAGATGCTTCCTCCCACGATAGACCATTGCCAGCAATCGCACGACCAGGCTGGCGCCGAAAAGGAAGATCAGGAATCTCAGGATGACCAATAGGACAGGGCCTACGAAAGAAACATCATCCAGCCATGATTCACTTATCGAATAAAGGAAAGCGACCAGGCAAAGCAATGCCAGTTCTACGATGAGTTTGATCACGTAGCGGAAAGGGATTGGTATGCGTGGCTGCCTTTGCAAAGTGAAAAATGAAAAGTGAAGAATGAAAAATGGAGAGTGAGTTGTGAGTTGTGAGTTGTGAGTTTGAAAGGTTAAAAGTAAGGGAATGAAATTAATTCATCCAAATCACAGCCACAGCTGGGGTGTTAATAAAACACTTAACTTGCAAATCAGTTATTTTTTGAACTGTGATTTCAGGTGCTGTTGTTTATTTAAACGATGTTCATAAGGCAAATGTTTTGGAGAGATGCCAGAGTGGTTGAATGGGACGGTCTCGAAAACCGTTGTACGGGCAACTGTACCGAGGGTTCGAATCCCTCTCTCTCCGCGCAAACAATCATAGCCCTCCTTTAGGAGGTATTTTCAAGAGCGATAAGACCGTCAAACTTGTTTGAAAGGGATTGTCGCTCTTGAAAATTAAGCCTGCAAGGCGCTATGATTGTTTGCAAGCCTCCCCATCCGGGATGGGCGTAGCCAATCCCTCTCTCTCCGCCTTCGCTCGCCGTAGCTCCGACAGTATGAGGAGCGGAGGCGAGCTCTGTAACCAGTTGAAAGTTGTTTACATGGAATCTGCAGCGAACTTCAGTCTCCATGTGCCATAGCCGGCACGGCGATGGCACGCGGAGACGATCCGCTTTCCGGGCTATCTGATCAATGTCAGGTCGCCTGAATACCTGATGACCTGGTCATCTAGAAAACGAATTTCCGCCATCCAGGTAAAGACCCCTGGGGTAAAAGGCTTGCCTCTAAATGTTCCATCCCATCCTGTCACAGGATCATTTGCCATGAAACCTGATTTTTCAAAGACAAGTTCGCCCCATCGTGAGAACACACTGAGTTTCTCTATTTGCTTGACTGAGCGATTCCCAAAGACAGTAAATATATCATTGATCCCATCCCCGTTTGGTGAAAAGGCATTCGGGACATAGACTGCGTTTTCACTTTTGTGCACGCGCACGGTTAGGCTGTCAGTGGTCACACAGCCGTCAGATGTTGTGGCCTGCAAGAGGTACACTGTAGTACTTACCGGCATTGCCACAGGGTCCAGACAAAATACACAAGAGAGATTGCTTGCCGGAATCCATTCGATCATGGCATCTAATGGAGATACTATACCTGAAAGGATGGCGGAGTATCCCAAATCAATATCTATATCATCACCAGCTTCAGTGACCTGAATAACAGACTCAGTCAGTGATCCTATGGTATCAATACTGCAGCCATTGGCATCCGTAACGGAAATGGTATACACACCTTCAGAAAGGGAATCAAAAATCGACGATGTTCCGGGTTGACCTCCTGATATCGCATACTGGTATGGTGCGGTTCCACCTTGTGTGCTAACGATATTGATCATGCCTGTATTAGAACCATCACAACCGGGATCAGTAAATATCACATCGTATGCTAAGGGTGCAGGTGCATTGAGGGTGATCACACCGGTAGTCATGCATCCTGCTGCATCCGTGACAGTTAAGCTATAAAGGCCCGAACCAATCGTCATGAGCTGCGCTATAGTATCATTGGTATTCCACAGGTATTGATAGCCTGGAGTCCCGCCCTGCATTACCGCCATCACCTGGCCATCTAATGCACCAGGACAGGAAATATTAAAGCCATTGTAATCGAGCGCCTCAAATGATAAGGTCAAAGCAGGAGGTGCTGTGACAATCCCTGTAAGGATAAGGTCATTGCCAAAACCGTCTTTGATATCAAAAGTGTATAAGCCTGCAGGCAAGCCCGGGATCGTTACAGGCGTATTGAGCGCAGAGACGTCCCCACTGCCTGCCAATCCACTTCCAGCTTGCTGCCATGAAAATGTGAAAGGGGGTACGCCTGACAACAACTCTAGTGTGAATACACCGGATGATTCACCGGCACATATCGCTGGAGCCACTGTCAACTGACCATCAAATTCACATACAGTGGTTTGTAGGTTCAGTTGGATGACGCTGTCACATCCAGAAGCTGCCGGGACAGTGATTACATAGTTTCCAGGCATGCTGTACCAGGTGCCGCCGACCAGGATGCTGTCTGTAGCGCATATCGTGGCATCCAGATCTATCGCGATCGAAGATTGCACTGTCACGGTGAGTTGAACTATACTGTCGCAACCTGTGATACTCATATAGTGTAATATGTACAAGCCGGGATCACAAATGGTGGTGTCTGTCAGAAAGAGGCAATCCCCCTCGCACATACCTATTGAATCCTGCATGGTGACATTTGGCAAGACAGTAATGATCTGGCATGAAGGCGCAGAAGTATCACAAACGTTATAGGCATGGGCGCAGAGCTCATATTGCCCGGGACCGGGAAAACTGATATTAGCAGTTATGCCATTACCGGCAGGGGCTCCATCGAGTGTCCACTTGTAAAATGTTGCGCCAGTGACTGCAGGAATTGCATAGCTTTCAATGGTCATCTGACAAAGTGTATCCGGACCCTGAATCGGTCCAATAGCCGGAAGCGGTGGAACCAACGTAGTGCCAGAGGTTACATGGACAGTGTAATCACATACATCATCCATATTGCCATCCATGACAAAGTAGTAGTATTGCCCTATCACGAGCGGAACTGTATTGCTGAAGACACCTACCTGACCTTCCTGTATATCACCATCACAGTTGGACACCAATTGGAACGTATTGCAATTTAAACTTTGATAGATGCCTACTTCAAGACCATCCCCTTTTTCACAATTGGATGGCGTGACAGTGAGGGTGAGATTTGTGCTTCCTGCTATAAAGGCAATCCATTGCATGTGATGTGCAGTATTGGTACAAAACCCAGGCGGCTCCTGCCCTGTGGTGTTACTGTCATTGTTGCCCTGGAAGCCATCGATATCACATATCACACATGCCGCTATGCAGGTCGGGGTCATATCGGGGTTTGGACCACATGGCTCCGGTTGGGCTACCAGTAAGCTACCCTTTAGTAACATTATGAATATAGAAACCTGCTGCCACGAAATCCGTCTCAACACGCTCCTGCACATAGCTGTGTCCATGCACTCAGTGAAAACGGAAAGCCGCATACCTATTGAAGGTAAAATCAGTGGGTGATATGGGAAGGAGGGGATAAGCGCTTTCAAAGGTTCTTATGCTTCAGTCATTTTTTAGCAGTGCATGCCATTTAAGAGGGAGGAAATTTCTATCCGTTTGTACTCAAGGCAAGTGAGCTATTTTAAAAAATAATTTCCAGGAGCACTGATGTACAAGTTACAGGAAAACCCATTTAATCAGCGCGTTTTGCTAAATAATTGGTGTCCGGATGCCATGCAAGATATCCGGATAGGCTGAGCAACTTGATATAGGCATCAGCGATGTCCTGGGCCAACTCCAGTTGATGAAGGGCTAGTTTTTGCTGGGCGATCTCCAGTTCCACAAATTCAAGGGGAGTTACATGTGCCATCAGTGATGAGTTGGATAGCATCTGACGGATCAAACTATTATCCAGCCGGTCACTGGCCAGGTCATACTCGCTGAAGAGCCCTTCGAGTATGGCTATCTGGCTCTGCCATGAAAGATCCCTGGTCACTCTTGATTCATCTGCCTTCAACTGGCTTTCCTTCAGGTCGAGTATTGCATCCGCCTTGCGATATCGGTTGTTGGCTGTGATAGGCACCAGTAAGCCAAGCCTGAAGGCAAAGTTGTTTAAGGTGTTAAATTTATTGGGACGTTCGAGGTACAATGGTCGTTGGTAGCCAAAGGAAACATAATCGAATATCTGGCGGTTTTGAGAAGAAGCATATCTCAACACAGTTGAGTCAAGCTGAATTTCTGCCGTGCGTGCGAGATAATCCGGGTGAGCTACATACCCTGAGGTCTTCATAAAGGCAAATCTTTCCCTCAGGTCTTCGACCGTAGCCAGACTGTCAAGGCTGAGCGAAGTGAAACTCCCTGTATATTTTTCAATATCGAGTTTGGCCCGTTTCAATCGATCGTCGGCCTCATTGATATCCAGGAGTACCTGGTTTCGATCTTCTTCCACAGAAAGGATTCTGCTGACTTTGACATCGAGTATGCCCGTCGTGAGCATAGCCTTAATGATTTCATGTTCAGTCAGGAGGAGGGAATCAAGCCGTTTCAATGCATCCAGTTCAGGGATGGTATAAGCATAATCTGCCAATACTTCATATCGGTCACGCAAGGCCGAATGGGAAACTACCGCCTGTTCGGTGGTCAGGGTTTCTATTCTTGCTGCTTTCACAGCTTTCTGCTGCTTGCGCACGGCGAAGTCATTAAAACTGACCTGCAAGCGGATATCATCTTCATTGCGGAGATAGCCATAGATCGTATCGCCCAGCACACTTCCATTGAATCCTATGCGTAGGGCGATTTCTTTTACCAATGGATCGTGCATCTTGAGATCACCTGCCAGATCACGAATGGATTGATAGCGTGAGATCAATTGATCTGTTGTAGCAGTGGCCAGCACGTCTTCCATGCTGATGACCTGTGCGTCAGATGACCACCTCGCCAAAAGGAACAGCAGAATGATCAGATAGCTGTATCTATTGGACATTGGGCAGTGTGATATTCACTTTTTCAGAGATATAAAATGAATTGACCGCAGGTATTGTGATATACACCTCCCTGCCCCAGGACCTGAGATCAATGAACTTGCGCAACCTCAGTGGTAGTTCGGTCATTTTAGGATTGACACCGACGATTGTCCCTTTAGCCACAATTTCTGGCCGGTTGAAGGAGGCGAGATCTACCTCACTGCCTATGGACAATGGCACCTCATTGGTCTCATGGATAAACCCTATTATTTTATTAGGTGATTCCGGATTGATCTTGATCAGGTCTTTATGTGCCGGGATCATCGCATTGACACTGAAGAACAGATCTTCTACATATCCATTGATTGGACTCACGAGTACAAGCCTTTCCCGCTCCGATTGGATCATATTCAATTGCCCCTTTAATTTGGTGGTTTCTTCAGCAGCCACTTTTTCTGTTGCACTGATCTTGGCTGACAGTACCATCAACTCTTCTGCAGCCTGGTGTTTAAGATCTTCAATTTGCTCCTGCAAGCCTTCAATATGTTTTTTAGTAACCCTGTTTTCCTCAGGGGGCGATTGGCCATAGAGGTTTCCTCTGTACACCATCATGATGGAGTCTTCAGTATGCAGCAGTTTTATTTCTGTAGTCAATTCGCTCAGGTCGGCCTGCAATCTGGCCTGCACCACTTCTCTTTCTTTTTCCAGGATGGCCCGCTCAGCAGTACGTTCAGTTTCATTGGCCATCATTTCACGCTGCCGGATAAATTGATCTTCGTCGAGTTCGGCCCGGTAGAAAATAGCAAGGGTATCACCTGCCTTGATCTTATCTCCCGGACTGACGAAGACTTCACGTATAGCAATGTCATGATCAAAATTTAATATCCGGGGCTCTGTTTCTGCTATTCCAAAGAAGGTAGTTCCCTGTTGCCCATGAAAATCCAGTGCAATCCACAGGCAGGCAATGATAGCACCGGGGAATAGAATATACAGAGCATTCAATCGAATCATAATGTGTTTCTTGGCCGGATTAATCGATGATGACATTTTCTGTCAGCGCTTGCTTGGATAGCCTGCGCACAGTCAGTTTGATGGCTTCAAGGGCCTTGACCATTTCAAGGTGACTGTTCTCGTTGTACAATACAATATGAAACTCCCGTTCATGTGTACGCTCATCAGTGGCTTTTCCAATCTCAGTTCGCATATCCATGAGGGTGACGCGGCGGCAAAATCTCTCGAGGACCTCGTCCATTGCCTCTATTTGGTCAGGATGATGAATCCTGACACGCAGTTCCCATATGACGTGACTACCCATGTGGAAGGGAGTGAATTTGAGGCATACCCCAACAAAGCAAAAAGCAGATGTCCCGATGATGGCTATCATAAACACGTAGGATCCGCAAGCTATGCCGGTACCCAGGGCAGCAAACATGAAAATGATATCCCGGGGATCCCTGAAGCTGGTCCTGAAGTTGATAATGGTCAGCGCGCCGAGGATACCCAGGCCCGAAGCCACATTATCTCCGATACTCTGCAGGATCATGGTGGCTATGAGCGAACTTAGTATGAGGGACTGGATATAATTGCCGGTGCGGAGGGTAGAGGGACTGGTGAGCCAGTATACAAAGGCGATCAGGGACGAACAGATAAATGCAAGGAGAAAGGTAAACAGCACCATCTCAAAAGAAGGGTTCTGGATCTTGGCATACTGTGTAAAAAAATCCTGCATAAAGGGTTAATTGTAACCTTGAAATGTAAACCGAATGTAAAACAAAGAGGCGGAAATGCACAGATTGTCATCAATTTCATTCCAAACAAATAAAACCTATGGCAAGGAAGGCCGTCTCCTTATGGTTTCGAAGACTTAATCAAAGACCAGCATGTACTTATTCTTCTTGCCGTTTTCGACCATCATATACCTGCCATGGAGCAGGGACCCACTGCTGACCAGGGCCTGGATATCACTTATCTTTTCCTTATTGATCGTTATTGCATTGCCCTGGATAGCACGGCGGGCTTCGCTCTTAGAAGGCAGGACGGTACTGAAGTCACTCAGCAGGTCAATGATATTCACGCCGCCATCCAGCACACTGCGGGCAACTTGAAAGGAAGGAATCTCCTCAGATATCAGTTGCAGGTCATCCACATTGAGGTCGTGCAATTGCTCCTTAGTCGACTTGGCGTTAAACAGGATATCAGATACGTTTTTTGCACTTTGGAAAGCTTGATGTCCATGTATACGAATGGTCAGTTCCTCGCTCAGGCTTGCCTTGATGGCATTGGGGAAACCAAGGAATTCTGCCTCCATCTTTTCGACTTCTTCCCTTGACCTGAGGGAAAAGTATCTTACCAGTTTAGGCAGGTCACGGTCATCTACATTGAGCCAGAACTGGTAAAACTTATACGGAGTGGTCATCTGTGCATCGAGCCAGATATTACCTTCTTCTGATTTACCAAATTTTTTGCCATCCGCCTTGGTCAGCAATGGGGTGGTCAGTGCGTAGACTTCACTGTCCGGAACATTTCGGCGAATAAATTCAGTACCGGAAGTGATATTGCCCCACTGATCAGAGCCACCCATTTGCAGGATGCAGCCATAGTCTCTGTAGAGTCTCAGGTAATCGTATGCCTGTAGTAACTGGTAACTAAACTCTGTATATGACATCCCGATCTCCACTCTTCGCTTGACAGATTCCTTTGACATCATATAGTTGATGGTCAGGTGCTTGCCAACGTCCCTCAGGAATGTCAGCGCATTCATGTCCACATAGAAGTCCAGGTTGTTAACCAGGATGGCTCCATTCTCCTTACTGTCAAAATCGAGCAAACGTGTCATCTGGTTTACCTGATGGGCCAGGTTGCGGTCTAGTTCATCATAAGATTTGAGATCACGTTCGGCATCCTTGCCTGATGGATCACCGATACGGCCTGTAGCGCCTCCCATCAGTACAATTGGCCTGTGGCCGCAGCGTTGGAAGTGGGTGAGGAGCATCACTTGTACATAATTGCCAAGGGTCAGGGAAGGGGCGGTAGGGTCAAAACCGATATACCCTATGACGATTTGGGCGTTTAATTTCTCTTCGAGGCCAGGGGTCTGGTCATGGATCATACCTCTCCAGGTCAACTCTTCTATAAAGGACTTTCTCATTTGATTTGTGCGAATTATGAACTAAGCAGAGGCAAAAATGGAAATTTGCGCTCATATTTGACCGAATACTCCAAATACGGACACCATAATTGATGAAATACGAGCCCTGGATAGCGAAAAAACTGATGGCCTCAGGTGGCGGCGGGTTTACCCGTGTCATCCTCTGGATCGCGACAGGTGCCGTAGGACTGTCGGTCGCAGTCATGATCCTGTCCCTTGCACTGATGACCGGTTTCAAGCAGGAGATCACCCGAAAGATGTTCGGCTTCTGGGGACATATCCACATCTCTGATCCGCGGTCGATCAGGTCGTATGAGGCATTACCTTTCACGTATGATCCAAAACTGATCACTTCTTTAGAATCAATTTCTAAAGTTGTTTCAGAGCCTGACCCCAGGCATCCTAAAGCCCCGGTAGAGCAATCTCTCGGAGGTGTACATCATGTGGAGGCCTATATCTATCTGCCCGGTATCATCACTCATGATGACCAGATGGAGGGAATCGTGCTCAAAGGGATTGGCGATGATTATGAGTGGGACCGGATCAACCAGTATAATGAATCCAGTACACCATGGACATCTCTTGGTGAGGATGAACTCATCATATCCAGGATTACGGCAAACAGGTTGAGGCTCAAAACAGATGACAAACTCATCCTGCATTTCGTGCGTGAAGGGCAGCAATTGCAACGACGATTTACCATCAAGGGGATATATAAGACAGGCCTTGAAGAGAACGATGCTAAATTTGCCCTGGCCTCTATACAACGGGTCAGGGATGTGCTCAAGTGGGACAGTACACAAGTCAGTGGATTGGAGATAGCTATTGATAACATAGCAGACCTTGACCTGATCACGGAATACATATACAGGGAAGAGATACCATCACATCTGTATGCAGAGAATATCCGTGAGAAATTTCCAAGCCTGTTTGAGTGGCTTGAGCTGCAGGATATCAACACCATCGTCATCATCGGCCTCATGCTGGCTGTGGCGATCATCAATATGATCACAGCACTCCTCATCCTTATTCTCGAACGGACACAGATGATCGGGATACTCAAGAGTATCGGCGCCAGGGATGGATCTATACGTCAGGTATTCCTGTGGTTTGCCATGTTTATTACGATCGGGGGTATCCTCATTGGCAATATCCTTGGCCTTGGCCTTGCCTGGCTTCAAAATGAGTATCGGTTCATTAAACTTGATGAGGCTGACTATTATCTCGACTATGCCCCAGTCATGGTACTTCCCTGGCATCTGCTGGTCATCAATATCGGCGCGTTTGTACTGATAGGCTTGTGTCTCATTGCTCCATCGTTTCTGGTCAGCAAGATCAATCCGATCAAGACCATTCATTTCCAGTAAACAATGCACTGGCGCATACGCATATCAGGTGCGAAGTTTCTTCATTTCTTGGCGTCGTGGCCGATCCGTGCCTGGCGGTTAATACTTTGGTTATTGTGGATTCGATCTCCCCGTGGCAAGCATGTCATGCTGCGATGGCTGGCGGGTATCATCCTTTTGGCATTTGATCTGACCCCTCTAAGCCTGATCTATGAAATATTGGTTGTCTTGCTCCATAGCAAAGTGAGATTGCTCAGTGCGCATGAAATGCAACAGGCCCATTCTGTTTTTGGCCAGACTATTCCCTTGCACCTTGTCGCCTTGAATCCTGATTCACTGCAGGTAAAACGGAAAAAAGCAACTGCCTATGTTAGTTTCTATACCATCCATTTCTATGGATCCATACCGGATAGCATGCTGATCCATGAACTCGTACATATATGGCAATATCAATGTTATGGCAGTGCCTACATCAGTGAGGCGCTCTGGGCGCAGCATTTGGGCGGGGGCTATAACTATGGCGGCATCGAACCACTGAAAATGTATAGTGAAGGCATGGGCCTGGCTGCTTTCAATTTCGAACAACAGGCTGATATCATTGAAGATTATTACCGTTGGAAAAATGGCCTGCCTTTACAATGGGCATTAAATGTGCCCGGAATAGGGGAGGTGCTGGAGAAATATAGAAATCAGTTGAAATAGGAATCAGGCCGAATACTAAAGTAAAGACGCGAATAATCGCGTCTCTACGTTTGGTATCACAATATGTAATTTTTTTTTCCTCCGCCTTAGCCTTTTCATTACCTTTAGCCCTCGAACTAAATTATTCATCCGTAAATGGAAGGCGGTAGTTGTTATGACCAGGTATTATCACATCGAGGACGGACGTCTGACCGAACTGGACAAGCCTGTACTTTCCTGTTGGGTCAATGTACATCCTCCCTTTGAGCCTGAAGAGCTCGAGACCCTTGCGGAAGAATTTGCCATCCCTATAGATTTCCTTACTGACTCCCTTGACATCGATGAGCGCTCACGCTATGAGCGGGAAGATGACGTACGTCTCATCCTGGTCAATACCCCGATGCTCAATGAGATCGACCTGGACAATGAAGCAGTCTATATCACAGCACCTATAGGCATCATCCTGACCCAGGATCACGTGCTCACCATAGGCCCGTATGAAAACCCGATCATCCAGCGGATCATCGAGGGCCGTGTCAAAGGCTTCGATCCGGCCAATGAACAGATGTTTGTGCTCCACATCCTCGAGCAGAATGTACTGCGCTTTATGGACAGCCTCAAGAAGCTCAACCTCAAGCGAAATGTCATAGAAAACGAGCTGTACGATTCCAGTCGCAACTCAGAACTCAAGCAGTTGTTGCGGATCGAGAAGAGTCTCGTCTATTTTGTGAATGCCCTTGGATCCAATGAACTCCTCAAGATTAAGATCAAAAGGACTGATTTCCTGAGGCTGGGGGAGAACGAGGAGGAATCGGATTTCTTTGAAGACATCATTATCGACAATGGCCAGGCGTTGAGTATGGCCAATATCTATACAAATATCCTCAGCGGGACCATGGAGGCTTATACCTCCATTGTGTCCAACAACCTGAACACCTTCATCCAGCGGCTGACTGTGATCACGATCATCCTCATGGTACCTACGCTGGTGGCCAGTTTCTTTGGGATGAACGTCAAAATCCCTTTTGAGAGCACACCGGGAGCGTTTTATATCGTGCTCCTGATCTCTACCACCATCAGTTTGCTGCTCGTCTGGTTTTTCAGGAGGAAGAATATCTTCTGATCGGGCCCTCTGCTGGTGCCCCTGCTAACTTGGTGTTTTTCTTAAAAAATTATCCTGAAAACCAAGGGTTTTCCACATTTTTTTAGTCGATTTCCACCCTTATCTTTGACCTGTGTCCGAATTTTCAAAAGTTTTACACACCGGTATCTTTTTTTTATCTGTGTAGGGGGCACTATTTCAACATATTATACATTTTTTCCACATGATGTGGATAAAATGTTTTCATATTAAATAAAAACTTCATTTATTTAGAGCCATCAAATCGGGGGTGTATCCGTATCCAAGCCAAAAAACGCCTTCTCCCACGATTTGGTTACCTATTTAACCATATAGGGATTTATCACCTACCTGAGCCAATCGTTAAAACCGGTTACCACTCGGGAAATTGCTGTCTCTGACCGGAATGCCCGCCAAAGAGAGCCTAGGGATAGTCGCCTCTGGTCAGAATGGGAAACGGATTGATAATGAACCTTTAGAACCTTGATATAATGAAAGAAGAAACAATGACTAAAACGGCTACTGAACCGATCCTCACGGAGAACCCTGGCCGGTTTGTCATATTCCCTATACAACATCATGATATCTGGAAGTTCTACAAGATGTCCGAAGCCAATTTCTGGACTGCTGAAGAAATAGACCTCCAGCAGGACCTCCATGACTGGACCAACAAGCTCAACGATGATGAGCGCCACTTTATCAAGCACGTCCTGGCTTTCTTTGCAGCCAGCGATGGTATCGTAAACGAAAACCTCGCCGAACACTTTGTCAGTGAGGTACAATATACAGAAGCCAAGTTTTTCTATGGCTTCCAGATCATGATGGAAAATATCCATTCTGAGACTTACAGCCTCCTGATTGATACCTATATCAAGGATGTCAAGGAGAAAGATTACCTCTTCAATGCCATCGATACCCTGGACTGCGTCAAGAAGAAAGCCAACTGGGCCCTTCGCTGGATCAGTAAAGGCAATTTCCAGGAGCGCCTGATTGCATTTGCTGCTGTAGAAGGCATTTTCTTTTCCGGTTCTTTTTGTTCCATTTTCTGGCTCAAGAAGCGCGGCCTGATGCCGGGACTCACATTTTCCAATGAATTAATCTCCAGGGATGAAGGCATGCATTGTGATTTTGCCTGCCTGCTCTACAATAATCATATCGTCAACCGACTCGACCCATCCATTGTCAAGGATATCATCATGGATGCCGTATTGATTGAAAAGGACTTTGTATCAGATGCCCTTCCTGTCAAGCTGATCGGAATGAATGCAGATATGATGTGCCAGTACATCGAGTATGTAGCTGACAGACTGCTGGTTTCACTGGGCCAGCCTAAAGTATATAACGCAGAAAACCCATTCCAATGGATGGAACTGATCTCCATCGCCGGAAAGACCAACTTCTTTGAAAAGAGGGTTGGCGACTACCAGAAAGCAGGTGTCATGGGCAACCGCGAAGACCAGGTGTTTTCGATCGACGAAGACTTTTAGAATAACGAATAACGAATAGCGAACAAGGAATAACGAACAAGGAAGAAAGAAGTAGAAGTAGAAGTAAGAAGTAGAAGTCGACCTTCCTGAATGAAACGATATCAATTATAAAAAACAGATCAATAACAACCAAATGGAGAATGAATTCACTTTTCACTTTTCACTCTTCATTTTTCACTTAAATAGTCCCCTCACAATATAATATCGCCCCTCATGCAAGTCATCAAACGTACCGGAAAACGAGAAGAAGTAAGTTTTGACAAGATCACCGCTCGTGTCAAGAAGTTAGTTTATGGATTGTCGGACCATGTCAATCCGATCAAGATATCCATGAAGGTTATCGAAGGATTGTATGATGGCGTGACCACATCAAACCTTGACAACCTGGCCGCTGAGACATCAGCGACTATGGCGGCGATCCATCCGGATTATGCATTACTTGCCTCCAGGATTGCGATCTCCAACCTGCACAAGAATACCAACAAGTCCTTTAGTGAGACAATGGATGCCCTCTACAACTATGTAGACCCCATCACTAATCAAAAAGCTGGTCTCATCAGTGACACCACGATAGATATTATCCGCCGCAATGCGGATCAGCTCGATAGTGCGATCATCTATGACCGCGATTTTACCTTTGATTATTTTGGATTCAAGACCTTGGAGCGTTCTTACCTCTTGCGTATGAACGGTCAAGTGGTCGAGCGGCCTCAGCATATGTTGATGCGTGCATCCGTAGGTATCCATGGAGAAGATATCACTGCTGCCGTAGAGACCTACAACCTGATGTCGGAGAAGTGGTTTATCCACGCGACGCCAACATTGTTCAATGCCGGTACACCAAAGCCACAGTTGAGCAGTTGCTTCCTGTTGAGCATGGTAGATGACAGCATTCAGGGCATCTTCGAGACATTATCCCGTTGTGCCAAGATCAGCCAGTCTGCAGGGGGTATCGGCCTGAGCATCCATAATGTACGTGCTACAGGTAGTTATATCAAAGGAACAGGCGGCACCAGCAATGGGATCATCCCGATGCTCAAAGTATTTAATGATACCGCCCGCTATGTAGACCAGGGAGGAGGCAAGCGCAAAGGTGCCTTTGCGATATACCTTGAGCCATGGCATGCGGATATCATGGAGTTTCTCGAATTG
The DNA here is from genome assembly GCA_016716665.1 of Candidatus Opimibacter iunctus. Classification (GTDB taxonomy): domain Bacteria; phylum Bacteroidota; class Bacteroidia; order Chitinophagales; family Saprospiraceae; genus Opimibacter; species Opimibacter iunctus. The sequence continues at coordinate 80,073 of JADJVH010000004.1, forward strand.
AAGAAAAACCACGGGAAGGAGGAACAACGCGCACGCGACCTCTTCTATGCCCTCTGGATCTGCGACCTCTTTATGGAGCGCGTCAAGAACAATGAAAACTGGTCTCTCTTCTGTCCAAACGAAGCACCAGGCCTGAGTGATACCTATGGTGGCGAATTTGAAGCGCTGTATCACAAATACGAACAGGAAGGGAAGGCTCGTAAAGTGGTGAAAGCACAGGACATCTGGGCGGCCATCATCGAAAGCCAGATCGAAACCGGTACACCATACATGCTGTACAAGGACGCGGCCAACAAGAAGAGCAACCAAAAAAACCTGGGTACCATCAAGTCTTCAAACTTGTGTACTGAGATCATGGAGTACACATCTGCAGATGAAGTCGCGGTATGTAACCTGGCATCCCTTGCACTGCCAAAGTTTGTTGAAAACGGCGTATTCAATCACGAAGCACTCTATAATATCACCAGGGTAGTGACACGCAACCTCAACAAGGTGATTGATGTCAATTACTATCCTATCCCTGAGGCCCGCAATTCTAACATGCGTCACCGTCCTGTAGGGATCGGTGTTCAGGGCCTTGCTGATGCGTTTATCATGATGGGCTTTGCCTTTGATAGTCCGGAGGCACGCAAATTGAATAAAGAAATCTTCGAAACCATTTACTTTGCCGCAGTCACTGAATCCAATGCAATCGCTCAAAGAGATGGTGCTTACGAAACATTTGAAGGTTCGCCAGCAAGCAAAGGAGAGTTGCAATACGATATGTGGGGTGTAGAGCCAACAGATCGCTGGAACTGGTCAGAACTCAAGGCAAACATCAAGAAGCACGGCATGCGCAATAGCTTATTGATCGCTCCGATGCCTACAGCGTCTACCAGTCAGATCCTGGGGAACAATGAGTGTATCGAGCCTTATACAAGTAATATCTACACACGCCGTACCCTTTCAGGCGAGTACATCGTGGTCAATAAGCATCTGCTCAACGATTTGATCCGTCTCAACCTTTGGGATGAGGAGATGAAAGAAGCCCTTATCGTCAGCAATGGTAGCGTACAGCATATTGAAGGACTGCCACAGGATCTCAAGGATCGTTATAAGACTGTTTGGGAAATCAGCCAGAAGGCCATCATCGATATGTCTGCAGACCGCGGAGCCTTTATATGCCAGAGCCAGAGTCTGAACCTCTTTGTTGAGAATGCAACCATGGCTAAACTGTCCAGCATGCACTTTTACGCATGGCAGAAAGGACTCAAGACCGGTATGTACTATCTGCGTTCAAAAGCCGCTGTGGAGCCCATCAAATTCTCCCTCAGCGAAAAGCATCAGCGCAAATATGTCAATGCTAACCAGATGAGTTCGATAGAAACCATCACTGAAACAACAAAGCCAAGTGAGCCAACACAGGTCAACAGCCTGGACAATATGACTCCGGCTATGGATGTAGCGTCAGGTCCTGTATGTACAATGGAGGAAGGTTGTGTTATGTGCGGGAGTTAAAGCTGTCAGCGTTCAGCTATCAGCTATCAGATGGCATCGTTTATAACGATGAGAAATGTAAAAAATGGGCACTTGACTGAAGTTGAGTGCCCTTTTAATTTTTAAGTTTAACGACCTGATAACAAGGCAACACTATGAAGGCTGATAGGCCCGAAAATATCTCCCTATCTTTCGCCCCGCAATCCGAAATCAAATGAAACGCAGATACTTTTTCGTCCTGGCCTTTTTAGCACAGGTATATATCACGCTTGGACAGGCCGCAGCTGATGAAATGCCCTATTACCCCTCCAATCATCCCCGGATGGTAGCTGAGTGGGAGCCTGCAGTAGGCGTGCTGATCACATGGCCATTGAGTATTCCACACAAATTGGTCATCGAGCTGGCAAAAGACACAAAAGTGCAGATACTGGTCGAAGACATGAAGTCAAAGCAGGATGCTATCAAGTGGCTATCCAAATGGGGTATACTGCCGGACAGGATCAGGTTTATCACTGCACCTTTAGGTATTGATGCCAGTTGGACCAGAGATTGGGGTCCGCATGCTGTATTCAATCCGGATGGCAACATGTTGCTGGCGGATGCCAAATACCTTTATGCAACGCCAGTCACGGGCATGTCATGTGAGGATTCATTGCAGTTTCTTTACTACAATGACAAGCACGAAATCGAGCAGACAAAGATTGATGATAAGATCCCTGACTATATCACCGTAGCCAATGACCTCGACATGATCAGCCTGCCGTTTGTTTTTACCGGAGGCAATGTTATCTCCGATGGCCAGCGGACTGCATTTTCTACCTGTGTACTTCTCAATGAAAACAAATATATCGGAGAGCCTGAGGAAAAGTTTTTCAAGGATGCCCGGAAGATCATGGGGATCGAGAATTATAATGTTATTTCCAATTTCGAAGACAAGGGTATCCAGCATATAGATTGTTTTATGAAGCTGTTGGACGAAGAACGAATCTTTGTAGCGCGTCCTCCTGCAGATCATCCGGCTCGCCAGGTCTACGAAGGGATCGTCACACAAGAGCTAAGCAAGTTGAAGAATGCATTTGGCAGGCCTTACCAGATCCTGTGGTTGGATACAGATCGCTACGATGGTGATCATCTTGCAGCATATACCAATTCCCTCATCCTGAATCAAAACATATACGTGCCATTGTTTGGTATTCCGCAGGATTCAATGGCACTCAAACAATGGGCTGATGCCATGCCCGGATATACAATCAAAGGCTTTGAATATAATCTTGCCAAGGAGCCTGCTATCGATCCAATGGCCAAGGATCGCTATAAGGTTATCGGATGGACGGGTGGTGATGCATTGCATTGCCGCACCCGTGCGATCTGGGATCTCAACATGATCTATATCAGTGTCAACCGGATCCCTGCCAACGTGCCGAAAGCGTCGTCCTATCTGCTCGATGTGATCATCAAGGACTACAGTAAAGGCAGCCTGACACCAGAGTCATTGAAAGTCATGTGGAGGATTCAAGGCAAGCAGGAATGGAAGGAGTTGAAGTTGACCAGAGGTGAAATTCCAGATCACTTTCAGGCGTCTTTTCCCGGAGGCCAGGCCGGTGTAACGATCGAATACTACGTCACTGCGCACAGTAACTGGGGTGATACTGCTACCATGCCGAGGACTGCGCCTAAAGGCTTGTATCTATTTAAAATAGATTAATCTCTTATTTTTAAGCATGAAATCGAATTATCTACTCTTAATACTTTCTGTCTGGATTGCCTTTATTCAAGTGGCAACCGCCCAGCAGGTCTATCAGGCCACTCATTACGGTGAGCCTGGAGATATCTATCTCTACAATAGGTTCAGTCCCAGGTTGCTCAATGATGAGATCACTAAGTCTGGAGCAGGGATAACCTGGGATATGGGATCATCAAGTGGATTGAAGACGCATCCAAATCGCATCCTTGAGCCTGGAGAAGGGATCAACCAGTTTAATTTTCTATCCGTATGTAACCTGGGTGGGTTTTCAATCGGGGATTGTCTTGATGTATGGAACAACACTGATCAGGCAGTTCAACTCAAGGATACGCTCTTCCTTCTCAATTTTATTTTGCATGATCTGCAGCGTTATCAGGCAAAGGCCGAAGACCTGTTACTCGAGAATTTTATCGGATTTACTGTTGAAATCGGTGGGACACCCACACAGGCCGTCATCGTATACCAGGTGCCGGATACGATCATGCACTTCCCAGTGAACTATGGAGATAACTGGACTTCTGAAACCCGCTACGGCCTTGACCTGAATCCGGCAGGCCAGAATATCCTCTATCATTCAATCCAGACCCGCGTGACGACTATCGATGGCTGGGGTACTTTGGAGACGCCTTATGACACTTTCGAAAATGTGCTCAGGCTGCGCTCAGATATCCTAAGGATAGATACGATTGTCCAGGATGACACGGATACGATAACCTTGATCGCTGACCAGGTAGAGTATATGTGGCTGGACACAAACTATGCCCTTCCGATTATGACGGCCAATGGCCTGATTACTGCTAATGATTCTGTCATCATCAACCAGGTAGAATATGTCTATGAAGCATCATGCCCTGCACCTGTATGGTCGGTCGATGCAGGCGCCCAGGTGTTTTATATAGATGATACAGGTACAGCATCTGTTGATTTCAATGTATTGAATCCCAATGCAAATACCTATACCTGGGATTTCGGTGATGGGCAACTCGGCTCTTCATCCGGGAGTACCACACATGTATACAATTCTCCCGGGCAGTATAATGTTGTAGTCATAGGATGCATGACCGATTGCCTTCCAATCAATAGTTGTACACTTCAAACCGTAGGTATTGAAATACAAGATACCACTACTTCGGTAGTCAATATTGATGGCAATGCACTCGGTATCAGCATTTTTCCAAATCCAGCTTCTGAAAGTATTAATCTCTTTATCCCTTCTGAACGTGGAGCTCAGCATTACAGCATTATTGATATGACTGGTAGGCTTGTTTCTTCGGGATTGATTTCCGTTGGTACTTCAACAATAGAGACCAATAACTTGACGGATGGGATTTATACTATTCAATTACACTCAACTGCAAACTCAAAGGCCAATGTGGCTTTTATGCGTGTAATGATAAAGAAGGAATAAGAAGCATCCCTACTGCAATTCTATATCAACACAAATTAAGAGGGCAGACGTTCTCCTGCGTCTACCCCCTGCACTCAACAACAAGCTCAAACACGAAGCTGTATTTTAGTCTTTATACTGATATAGAATGTATTCCTGTACTAAAAGTGATAAGCTACCCGGGCTCTTAAATTGAACGGGGTTCCGGCCGTAAAGTGAATCTCAGATACCGGATATACTTCGTCTTTCAACCGACTCTCGGTGTCAAACTGGGCTTCACGCCAACGCACATCAAACAGATTGTCAATATTGATCCCAAACTCAAAGGCGTGCAATCTGTATGACACCAAGGCATCAATGACGGTGTATCCTTCAGCAGTGACACTATTATCTTCATTTGCAGGCCGGTCTCCCAGAAATCTGTATCGTAGACTTCCTTTCCAGTGATTGTTGGTTTGGATTGTCAAGCCTCCAATGCTTGATAGTGCGGGTGCCAGTGGGATATGGTTCATTGACTCAGGTTGATCACGAGACACTGCTTTGGTAAAGTTGAAATCCAGATCTGCATATAACCAATCCAGTATTTGCCAACGCCCCGAGAACTCTAGCCCCATGCGCCTGGTGCGCCCACTTGGCTCTACTACCGCTGCATCCCCTACATAAACAAATTCCTGATCAAGATCCAGATGCCATAGTGTCCCTGTAAGGATAAGGCGATCCGACGGCTTCCATAAAGTTCCTACATCTACTCCGAGTGCACGCGGTAGCGTTTGAGCACCTTGTTGTGTGACGACTACACGACTGTCATTAGAATGAAAGCCATACCCGATGTTGCCAAAGACTTGTAAGTCATCAGTGACCTGCACATAGGTATTGAGCTTAGGACTGATGACCTGATCACTGACAGCCTGGAATCTGTTGTTGGTCAATTGATCCTTGTACGCAAATCGAAAATGATCATAACGAAGGCCTGCATTGATACTGACACGATCTGAAAATCTGAACGTTTCATTGACATACATGCCCGCATTGGCTTCTCTGATATCCCCCAGGGCCAGACGCTCTATGATTATAGTTTTATTGGATGTATGGGACAGTTCATTATCATCGGACAAGTCCATTCTGAACTGCATTCCGATTTCAGTCTGCACCCTGATGTGACCTAAAATATTCTCGCGCTGGTAGGACCCATTGTATCCAAACAAATTTCTGTTTTCCTTTTGCCTGATCTGATCGCCATTGATGCTGTCTTCCAGGAAAAAGGTAAAATTGGAGTACAATTCAAAGTCATATTTACTATAGAATAACTGGTTTTTTAGAAAGCTATTGCTGTTGATAGTTGTACTGAGTTGCAGATTAGCATTGGACCTCGAGGTAAGACCACCTTCTGTGTCATCAATAGCTCCAAAGAAGCCGATTTCTCCGCTTTCAATTGCCCGAAGGGGGATCTGCCCTGATGCATCCCAGTGACTTGTAAAGGCGGAGATGGAACCGGTCAGGTAATTTGTTTTATTCAGTGAGCCGCTGTATTTCCCAAACAAGCTGATTCGCTTGAATTGCTGGGGACTCTCAAAATAGCCGTCAGATGAAAAGTACTCACCTGCGACATAGGCATTTTGTGTATGTGCCTGATCACTCTTGTTTACCAGATTAATCATACCCAAGCCGCGGAAGGTATTAAACTGACCCACTTCCATAGAGACCATATTGTCTTCAAGCATATTTAAGGATTGAAAACCTACATATCCCGCAGTGGCCAGATTCCCGTAATGCGTATGGTAAGGACCTTTTCCAAAATGTACAAGATCCACGGTCTCGGGAATCAGGTAATGCAGATCAGCATAGCCTTGTCCATGCGCATGAGAAACCATATTGACCGGCATGCCATCAGTAGTGATGGCTATGTCTGTTCCATGATCGATATCAAAACCCCTCAGGAATATTTGTTCTGCCTTACCTCCGCCCGCATGCTGGGCGATAAACAAACCAGGTACAAGTGTCAGAACATCCTGTGATGAATGTATGGTTCTAAGCGTTATATCAACTGTTGAGATGATCTTGGATTGGATCTCTGGTTACGCAGTTACTTGTACTGTGTTGAGTTCAAATATCGCTGGCTGAAGGGTATGCAGGAAGGCCTTTTGTTCTCCTTCCTTGAGATCAATGATGGTGGTATCCTTCTCATACCCTGTATATATGATTTCAATGGTATGCTGGCCGGCACTCAGGTGGTCAAAAGAGTATTGACCAGTAGTAGAGGTGATTGTCGCCTGCAGGCCTCCATCCAATATAACCGGAGACCCGATGATAAAATCATTTGTGCCTTTATCTACTACGTTTCCACTAATGCCTGAAGTCTGGCTATTGAGTTGGCCACAAAGCATAAGTGCCACCAGGACAATTCCTATCTGGAGTTTCATATCGATTGGTTTGGAGTACTATTTTATAAAACGATAGCACGTGCAGTTTCACAGTAGCTGCAATCGAGATACGGAATGTCCATAAAGACTGTCTTTAAAATTTTTGCTCCATCTGCAGTTTGGCCTGCTTTAGACAATAGCAATCCTTCGAGACATACTGTAGCCGGATCTTTGGAGCCTGTTGCCAAAGCTTTTTTAAGATGATCATTTGCTTTAGACAGGTTTCCCTTTGAATAGTAGATCTCTGCCAGTATCTTGTTGACATCGATGTTGTCAGGCCTTACTGCGTATTCTTTCATTGCATAGGCGAGGGCCTCATCCGGATTACTAAGGAGGCTGAGTTGAACTCTAGCCATTTCGAGGCTCATCTGGTGTCCGGCCTTTTCGTCATCAGCAAACATCTCAAGTATTTCTTTGGTCATTTCCCGGGCTTTTGAAACATTGCCTCTTTTCATTTCACGGTTTGCTCTGGTGACATAGAATGATACTTCAGGGATCAGGCCGATAGCAACATCATTGAGACTGTCTGCTTTGAATTGAGATCCTTTTGCTGCATAAATATCGGACAGCGCAGCAATGGCAAAAGGATAATTAGGCCGTTCGGAGAGAGCAACGGAATATTCAATTATTGCACTATCCTGCATGCCATAGCGCTCGTAGAGATGACCTAGTGTCAATCTGGCCCATTCCGTTTGTTCCATACCAGGATATCCGGCTGCAACTGCCATTTTCATAGCGGATATAGATTCGTCTACCATGCCATGTATTTCTCTCAGGTAAGATATGCGGCTGTATGATCTAAGGTCAGGTCTAATAGAAACCATTTTATCTGCATAAGTGACCGCATCCTGGTAGTGGCCCAATTCTACATTGGCATCCACCAGCACGCCATAGATATCGGCTGAGCGTGGGTTTAAAGCCAGTGCCTTTTCACCGATTATTTTTGCTTCTGCAAACTGATGCAGGGACAATAGCACTGAAGCCTTGTCAAGCATCGCCCTGTAGGCGACAGGCGCTTTGAGCTCATGATCGAGGGCTTCATTGATCATCTGGAGTGCGGCAGGGTAGTAGTGACCATGTTCGCCGGATATCCGCGCCTCCATCATAAAAAGCTCCGCAAGCGCAAGTTTTGATTCCTGGTCCGCAGGGTTGTTGGTAATCTTTGTAGTCAGCCCATTGTATTGATCAAGCATATAGGCCATTTCGTTTTCAGGCCCGATGATTTTTGACCTCATCAGGAGTTCGGGAAATGTTGAAGCAGTTGTCTTTGGGGCTGCAGATTGACAGCTATAGATGATGCAGATAGTGGAGATGACTGCAAGTATAAATGTGTTTTTCATGATTGTTGAGTTTGTGTGTTGGAGAAAAGTTGAAGGCCGTCAGGGCAGCTTGCCGGCATATGCAAGCCGGCAAGCGCTAACTGACGCTATTAAGGGTTTTGATGTTTAATCGATTTTGTTCATTCGTATCGTGTGCATACCCGCTGATCCAAGGGAGATGACTGCATTGTATATCCCGGCAGGATATGTGGCAGCATCCCAGGTGATTTCGTAATCGCCCTCTGTCTTGTTCTCATTGACAAGTGTCGAGATCAATTTTCCCTGCGGATCATAAATGTAGATGGCGACCTTACCTGCGGACCTCAGGTGATACCTGATCATTGTGGAGGATGAGAATGGATTAGGTTGGTTGAAGGCATATACCTCTGTTGAACTCAATCCTGTCACCCCGGTAGTCAATGGAGGCAATATTTCAGGTTGTGTGTAATCCCTGACTTCTCCCGAGCATTTGCTTGTACCTGACCATGGCATAGCGACATACGGAAATGCCTGGGTAAATGGCACATCGTTTTCGCCAACTTTGGTATCGTAGGAGAGTACATTGAGCAGTTGTGGTGTCACCGGTGATGGACTAGTCAATGGATCATAATCGTCATACCATAGGCCAACAGCGGCCAGTACGATACCAGAGACAGCCTGAAGCTCGATACGGGTCACATCATCTTCCAGCCTGCGCCCGTTAGGGAAGCCATCCATGTTAGGAATAAATTGAAGGTCAGCAGTGGTATTAAACCTTGCATCTGTCAATCCAAGTACAGCAGCCCATACAAGGCCCAGATTACTAAAATCAGGATCATTACGTGGTGTCGCTGGTACAGCCATATTCAATCTCAACATATCCCCTCCATTGGGAAGAAAATTGTGGATGAATGGTTTGCCAGCAGCAAGTGGATTGCCTCCCTTACCAGTAGCAAGTTGATATGGGATCATGTTTGGCGCACCGGTATGGAATATAGGCCATAGGTCAACAGATCTCGGAGCTCCGGGAGCAGGTAATAGCAATGTGCCAAAGACCGCATCATCCAGGGCTGTTCCTGCTAAGGCCGGATTGCCCTTGAGTACATAGAGACCATCCTTACCATTCCTGAAATCAAAAGCGCCTAGAGACGCACTCTGGATACGCAATGGATTGAACGCTGGCACTGCTCCGCCAAACTGACTGTCATCCATATACAGCCCTAACTCAGGATTGTAAAAGTAATTACCAAATGTATTGAGGTTAGCAAGGTCATCATACGGGGTCAATGCGTTCCACAGATCTTTGCTGCCGATCGGAATGACAGCTTCGTTGGTCAATGGCATACCTAACCTCGATACCTGGATCCAGTCACCGCCATAAGACTCCGTACCTCCTGCATTGAGCGTGCGGATCGTCTGGCGGCTTGCAGAGGCCCATATGCCGATCACAAAATCAGGATCAAGTATGCTGGATGCCTGGAGTTCTGTCTTACCATCTTTTTGTAACCACTCGATAGGAATCTTGATCGCGATCGTAGACACATTGAGACAAGCGACACCATCACGTGCCTCATTGCCCTGGCGTGGCATATCCCCAAGATCAAATACGCCTCCGAGATCTACAAAGAATGGATCATCTGTAGGGCCACAAAACACTTTTTCACCATCAGCTGTGGTAGCAAGAGCATCAGACATCAGTTGGGCGTAGGTAGTATTCAATCCTGCACCACTGTTGATTGATCTTGGGCCAATGTTGTTAGGAGGGACAATGCCATCCGCAATCAATGTGGTAAAAGTGGCACCACCATCCCGGCTCCTTTCAAGCGTATAGGTCGTCTTGTGATTTTGAGCGCCCAGACGAATATAGAAGAACGTTGTTGGGTCTTCATGCACTTTCTTGAACGTAAAGCGATAGATGATATCGTCTCCCGGTGTAGCGATGTTATTATCGATATGGATTTCATACCGGATGTTTTCGCCAAACCCATAATAATTGGGACCACCGTGAGGAAGTTGCATGGGTACATAGGCCGCGATGATTGTTACTGTACCTGGATCATCAGGGCTGACGAAGGCATAGAGATCCGTATTGTCAGCCAGGGGATCATTGGCGATGAGTGGAGCTTCCCTGTGGCTTGACGCCAGCAATTGCTGAAACAAGGTTACACTCATCATGCATATGAGGAATATTATTTTTTTCATGTTTTTAGTTTCTGTTGATGTTAAGATCAAAATGGGATTTATTCGATTGGAGCGCCAGTTTCAGTACCTCTCCAGGGCTCTGCGAGATATGGAAAGGAGGACGTGAATGGTGCATCATTTGCTTCAACGCCAGTAGAGTATTGGAGGACATTGACCAGCAGATTTGTAACCGGTGAGGTTGATGAAGCTGGAAAGTAATCATCATACCACAGGCCGATTGCTGCGAGTGCTACACCTCCCACAGCCTGCAATTCAATCCGGGTAACATCATCTTCCAGCCTTCTCCCATTTGGAAATCCATCCATGTTTGGAATAAACTGCAGGTCAGTGCCTGATGCGTATGTTGGATCCGTCAGACCAAGCACGGCAGCAGATACAATCCCAAGATTACTGAACTGAGGATCGTTACGTGGTGTAGGCGGCACCGCCATATTGAGGCGTAACATATCACCACCATTTGGAAGGAAATTGTTGATAAATGGTTTTCCATTTGCCAATGGATTTCCACCCTTACCTGTGGCCAGTTGATATGGCGCGAGGTTAGGTACGCCTGTGTGAAATATTGGCCATAAGTCTACTGAACGTGGGGATCCAGGAGCAGGTAAGAGCAATGTGCCAAAGATCGCGTCATCAAGTGCTGTGCCTGCAAGTGCTGCATTTCCTTTGAGTCCGTATAAGCCATCCTTGCCGTTTCTGAAGTCAAATGCACCCAGAGAAGCAGATTGTATGCGCAAGCCTTTGAAGGCAGGCACAGCGCCACCAAACTGGCTGTCATCCATATATAAGGCGAGCTCAGGATTGTAAAAGAAATTGCCATAAGTGCTCAGATTAGCAAGGTCCTGGTAGGGTGTCTGGAAATTCCATTGATCCTTGTATCCGATCGGGATCACTGCTTCATTGGTCAGCGGCATACCAAGCCTTGAGACCTGGATCCATGTTCCACTGTCATCAGGATGAGCACCATTTGGCTGCAGTGTGCGAATGGATTGTCTGCTGGCAGATGCCCACACCCCAATGACAAAATCGCCATCGAGGATATTGGCAGCCTGACCTGCATTTTTGCCATCCTTTTGCAGCAAACTGATCGGAATCTGTAATGCAATCGTATGGACATTGTACTTGGCTATACCATCACGAACTTTCCCCGTTTGACGAGGCGCATCTCCGAGATCAAAGATTCCACCGAGATCAACAAAGAACGGATCATCGACCGGGCCGCAAAAAATCTGTTCGTTCTGGCCTGTGGTCATAATAGCATCAGTCATGAGTGCCCGGTAATTAGCTACATTCAGGCCTGCTCCACTTTCAATGGACCTTGGGCCGATGTTGGCAGGAGGGACGATTCCACCGGTAAGTACCGTCATAAAGGTCAATCCACCATCTGTGCTTTTCTCCATCGTATACGTGGTCTTGAGGTTCTGCAAGCCCAGTCGAATGTTGAAGAAAGTAGTTGGGTCTTCATTGACTTGTGCAAAGGTGAACCTGTAGATGATATCATCTCCCGGTGTCGCGATGTTGTTGTCAATATGGATTTCATACCGGATATTCTGTCCGAATGAAAAGTAGTTAGGTCCGCCATAAGGGAGTTCCGCCGGGATATAGTTGGCGATAATCGTGATCATATCCGGGTTGTCAGGGCTCCGGAACGCATACAGGTCGGTATTGTCTGCCAATGGGTCATTGGCAATCAGTGGGGCCTCCCGGTGACTGGAAGCCTGCAGGGAGAAGGCCAGTAAGCAGATCATCCCTGTGAGAAGGACTGCTTTTCGGCCAACATAAAATGTGTAATCTCTCAAGATCATCATGTTTGGTTTGTTAATAGGTTAAGAATCAGTATTACCGAATGCGTTCTTTTGCATTCAGACCTATATACGTGCCTGTCTGAGGATCCGGATTTCGGATTGAGTTCTTTTTTTAAGACAATTTGAAGGACAGGTTAAAACCCTGGGGGGGAGGGGGCTGAAGCCTTAGTAGAGACTGTAAATGGAATACGTCTTGTTACTACAGACCAGCTTGAGGGTCTTGATATCAGGTGAGGTTGAGAGGATATGCGTGATCCCTAGTTTCTTCCAGTAATCGGTGCTGATCAGTGAAGGTTCTTCCAAAAGCGTTTTGCTGAAAACATGGATATCAAATCCACCCTGCTTCTCCTTTAGGCCATAGGCGTAAATGTTTTCAATTCGGCTCGACCATTCCCTGAGGAATTGTTCTTGATGAAACAGGGCTTTGTAATCCACAAACAGACTGCGTTTCGAATACCATCTGAAGGCCGTAAAATCTATCGGAACTATAAATACTGCGTCTTCCGGCGTCAATGCAGCCGCCTGCTCACTGATATCCACCTCATCACTTTTGGCCGTAGCCCATGGCACCATGTACTCCGGTGAACTTCCAAACCATCCTGAGAAACGATAGACACCGATCAGGAGTAAGATGGCCACAGGTATAGCCATGGTATATTTTGTAAACAACTTAGGATTGGGGTAGTTTTTTTCAAGACTTACAGCGATAGCTATACATAAAAATGCTTCCAGCCATATCGTTGTTTTCCACCACTGGGTATATAAAGCATAAGGTAGCCTGTAGGATTCAACGCCAATGGTGTATAGGATACAACCTAATACAATGGCAATCATAAACCATTTAAGTCGCTTCTTGTAAAAGCGCATCGTGACGATAGCAAAAATGCCAAAGGCCAGAAGGTTGAGCCATCCAAAGCAGGACGGAAAGAAATGATGGGAGAGCCTGAACTCCATGATATCCATAAAGCCTTTCGGATCAGTACTTCCACCATTGTTTCTGGCCAGAAGATAGAGCCATGGCAAGGTAAAGAGGCTATAGATCAGGACATTTCTCCAGGGTATTTCTTTCCACTTTTTATCAATGGCAAATTGTATGAAGGAGGCAAGGAAGGTCAGTAAGAACAACTGCACACCAACAAGGGGCTGCAAAAAGCCTGCGATCATTACAAATACAATCCAACGTGTGTATTCCTCCTTGAGCCAGTAATACAATCCCCATGAAGCCAGGGCCTTGGCGGCAAGACTCGGGATGACCATGTTATAATAGAGTTCGTTGGACCCAACAGAAGTGTGATATCCCAGGATAAAGATTCCTGCCACCGCCAGATATTGATACACCTTGTGGGCGATGCCAAGTGATGCTATTCTGAGCCATGCCCAAAACAGTGCTGTACCCAGGAGGAGATGCCATATCCAGGTGATCCATGGCTGGTTGTATCCCAGGTATCTGAACAACAGGTGGAAAATGGAACGTTCATTGATTTTGCCATGCAGATAAGCCTGCACATAATGATCGCCGGCATATGCACCAGGATGATCCTGTGTATAAAGACAGGGCAATATCTGGGATTGATCCCCATCTCCGTACTGGTAGCCCTGGTAGATGAGCACTGTTGCATACAGCAATAGCGCAGCAATCACCTCCAGCCACTGAATTTTTGGAAACCCCTTCATGATGAGCCCTAAATGTAGCATTTATATGCACCCCAAACAAAAGTGGTAAATTGCATCTGCAATCGCACTCTTTATTGCACATTCCCAAATTAGATGAAACAACTCACACCTGATCAACTCCAACGACCAGAACTTGATGAATACAAATCGGCAGAAAAGATGCCGGTCTGCGTGGTCCTGGATAATATCCGATCAGGACTCAATGTCGGTGCGATATTCAGGACATGTGATGCATTTTCGGTGGAATCCATCTATCTCTGTGGTATAACCGTCAATCCGCCTCATGCGGAGATTCTGAAGACCGCGCTTGGTGCTACAGAGTCCGTTACATGGAAATCATTTCCGGATACCCTCTCTGCCCTTGATGCACTGGTGGCTGAAGGATATACACTATTGCCGGTCGAACAAACTGATCATGCCGTCACGTTAGATCAATTGAACCTGACTGAATTGTTTCCTGTCGCCCTGATCTTTGGCAATGAGATGAGAGGTGTAGATGCAGAAGTCTTGAAGCGATGCCAGCAAAGTATTGAGATACCTCAGGATGGAATCAAGCATTCGCTAAATGTCGCTACCAGTGCAGGGATTGTATTGTGGGAATGTTACCGTCAGAACCTTCGGCGTCGCTTGGGATCGGGTTTGTAGGTAAATCTTAAACCTACACTTAGATAAGTTTGATCTTCAAGGACACCATCGCTTCCATCAGCATTCAATCCTTCCCATTTTTTATTAGCCAAAGTAGTCCAGGAAAATAATGGAGTCAGTGTGAAAGTTTCTGTAATGCCTATATCAATCCCACCTCCTATAGAAAGTTTCCAAGCCAGGTTACTGGAAACAATAGGCACCTCAGCTGCCTGTGGATCAGAAAAATAAAATTCACGATGTAAAGTCTGATAGGCGAGTCCCGGACTGACTTCGAAAAAGAATCCTTTCTTGATAAGGTTCCCATCTTTTGAAAAGGTTGGACAATGACAATCCCCGGCGTAATCAAATGGATAAATACTTGTGTTTAAATCCAGGTCTATTGAATTGAAATATCCATGCTGAGCATCCTCTCTGAAGTAGTTGCCTTCTTTGAAAAAGGTAAACCTATAACCCAATCCTGGATGGAATTCTATTCTTTTTTGTTTTAACCTGAAACCATATTCCAGTGAAGCCTGGATACCATCCTGGCTAATGTGTGCAAGGTCAAGGGTCTCTGACTGTCCAAAAATGTATCTAACATTTGCCCCAAACTGGCCATAACCGGCTAGCGGGCAGAGGATTAAGAGCAGGGGTGTAAACCATTTAACCATGTACAAATAAACGAATTCCTGAGTGTTTTTGTTTCTATAACCAGCCATTTGGCCGTCTGGCAGGTTGAATTGGGATATATTTGTGCTTTCAACCATAGCTTATATTCACTTTGCGTACCAAAACCTTACATCCGAAGAAAGTCAAGATCATCACTCTCGGATGCAGTAAAAATACTGTCGATTCTGAAGTCCTCAAATCCCAACTCGAAGCTAATCAATTTGAAGTAGAACATGAGACCAAGGGGCGCACCCCTGTCGTCGTCATCAATACATGTGGGTTTATAGACCTTGCAAAAGAGGAATCCATCAATACCATCCTCGAATACGCCGGAGAAAAAAGGGAAGGCCGCCTTGAAAAATTATATGTCACCGGCTGCCTATCCCAGCGATACAAGGATGATCTCGAAAAGGAAATTCCGGAAGTAGATGCTTACTTCGGCACTATGGAGTTGCCATCATTGCTCAAGACCATGGGCGCAACCTATAAGGATGAATTGCTTGGCGAGAGAAGTATAGTCACCCCTGCACACTATGCCTATCTCAAGATCAGTGAAGGATGTAATCGCACCTGTTCTTTTTGTGCGATTCCACTGATGCGTGGTGCGCATGTCTCCAGGCCAATCGAAAGCCTGATCAAGGAAGCAGAACACCTCGCCAATCGTGGAGTCAAAGAACTCATCCTCATTGCCCAGGAACTCACCTATTATGGGCTAGACCTCTATCAACGCCGGGCCTTACCTGAATTGTTGGAAAAACTATGTGAGGTAAAAGGAATCGAATGGATCAGGTTGCACTATGCCTATCCACATAAATTTCCATTGGAAGTCATAGAAGTGATGAATGCAGAACCAAAGATCTGCAGTTATCTCGACATGCCTCTGCAACATTACAGTGATCCAGTACTTCAACGTATGAGGCGGCAGATCACCGCTGCTGAAACATCCGAATTAATAAAGAAGATTCGTGAGATCCATCCGGAGATCAAGCTCAGGACGACATTCCTGGTTGGTTTTCCAGGAGAGACACAGGAGGATCACAAAGCACTTTGTAAGTTTGTCAAGGAGGCTAAATTTGACAGGGTAGGGGTCTTTGAATATTCGCATGAGGAAGGCACCAGGGGCTATGCGCTTGAAGATGATGTTCCGGCTGAGGTCAAGAAGCAGAGGGCTGAAGAGATAATGGCGATTCAACAATCTATTTCACTCGCGCACAACGAAGCGATGATAGGCCGCACCATCAAGGTGTTAATAGACCGGAAGGAAGGTGGCCAGTATGTAGGACGCTCCGAATATGACTCCCCTGAAGTAGACAATGAAATCTGGATTGACAGCAATGATAAGAAACTCACTCCGGGAACCTTTGCCATGGTGCTGATCACAGGCGCCTCGGATTATGATCTCACAGGTATACCTATTCGTTAAGACCATGATAAAGACGTCAAGACTTGTTACCATTTTCGAAAAGCCGCTGCACCAGGCTGCACTTGTAGTTGCCATGATGGTGGTCTTCAGTCTCGTGGATCTGGTCATGCCTCATTCCAACAGTCTCTTTGAAGTCAATGCCGGCACCTGGATTGTGGCTACAGCGATGATGTTGTGCTTTGTCATCCTCAACAGCATTGTGGCCTTACGCATTGAGCCCATTATTCCATACTGGAGCGCATCCGTCATGTTCTATCTCGCGCTGCTGGCATTCAGTTACGGTTGGTGCTTCCTCCTGAGTGGAAAGCATATTGACGAAGTCGGATCGATCAGGTGGCTCTGGTTTGTGCTGACGATGGTCTACATGGTTTTCTTTACCATCGCCAGGTCGATGAAGCGTATCATCGATATTGCCAACAAGCAGGATGAAAAGCTCCGCGGAGAACAGTAAATGAAAAACGAAAAATGAAAAGTGAAAAATGAAGGATTAATTACAATTTTCACTCTTCTCTTTTCATTTTTCATTCTTCACTTTTCATTCTTCATTTAAGAAGAGCGGGAGATGGGAATCGAACCCACGGCCCTTAGCTTGGGAAGCTAATGCTCTACCCCTGAGCTACTCCCGCATCAGATGAACTGATATTAGCGGCTAATTTGCGTATTTTTCCCGATATTCATTCCCTCTAAATCTTATACAATGGCAAAATACCTATCCCTACTACTAGGATTTTTGGTGCTCATCGTAAGTTGCACCCCAAAAACCACCCAAGGCACTACAGCCGCAAATGCCCCTGAGGCTAGTAAACCAGCGCCACCCCCTACGCCAGCGCCACCACCCCCTCCACCACTGCCTAATGCAGGATTGTCCTCAATACCAATGGACCCAAATGTCCGGATAGGAAAAATGCCCAACGGCATGACGTATTATATCCGTGCAAATGCAAAACCCGAAAACCGTGCTGAGCTCAGGCTCGCACTCAAGGCGGGTTCAATGCAGGAAGACAAGGATCAACTCGGATTAGCACACTTTATCGAACACATGGCATTTAACGGGACGGCCCATTATTCAAAAAATGAACTCGTTAATTATCTCGAAAAGGTGGGTTCCCGCTTTGGCCCCGATCTCAATGCATACACCAGCTTTGACGAAACAGTCTATATGCTGCAGGTAAGGACTGATGACCAGGACCAATTCGATCACGGTATGCTCATCCTCAGGGATTGGGCGGAAGGCATTTCTTTTGACAGCACGGAGATTGACAAAGAGCGAGGGGTCGTCATATCAGAATGGAGAAGTGGCCTTAGCCCGGATCAACGCATGGAGCAGAATTATCTGCCGATGCTGTATTACAAGTCACGTTATGCAGAAAGGCTACCCATAGGTGATCCAGAAATAGTAAAGACAGCACCATACAATACGGTAAGGCGTTTTTATGCGGATTGGTACAGACCGGAATTGATGTCCGTCTTTGTGGTAGGAGCTATTGATCCGGATAAGATCGAACAGCAGATCAAGGAACAATTTGGAGGCATAACCCCTAAGAAGCCTGCAAGACAAAAAGAATCAAACGCATTTCCGGACCAACCAACTACCCTCGCCAGGGTGGTGACCGATCCTGAAGCCACAAATGCCACTATACAGGTCATGTATAAGCATAAGGCAGCCAAAGTATATACACTGCTTGATTACAGGCAAAGACTTGTAGAAAACCTATACAATCGGATGCTTGGACGCAGGCTCTCTGATATTTCAAAGGAAGCTAACCCTCCTTATATTTTTGGGTATTCCGGGTATGGACAGGATGTAGGTGACCTGGCCTCTTACTCCAGTTTTGCGACCGCTGCGCCTAAGGATGTTACCAGGGCTTACCAGACACTGCTCGATGAGAATCAAAGAGTACTGCAGCATGGATTTACTGTCTCTGAGCTCGAGCGTGAAAAGGCCAACATCCTCAGGCAAGCCGAGCAAAGTGTCCTGGAAGAAGATAAAGTTGAATCTTCTCGAATTGTGCAGCGACTGATCGGCAACTACCTCGATGAAAACCCGATCCCTAATGCTGCACAGAATCTTGACATGTATAAGTCCATGATGCCTACAATCTCCGCAGAGGAAGTCAGCATGATGGCTAAGAAGTGGATTGTGGATCGCAACAAGGTCATCATTGTCACCGGTCCTGAAAAGGATCGCGCTCTGTTGCCTGATTCCACACAACTCATCAGTATGATGACAGCTTCATCTGCTAAAACGTTGGAGCCATACAAGGATGTGGATGTATCTGCACCATTGCTGCCAGGTAAATTTCCGGTTCAGCCTGTTTTAAATCATACGTATGACAGTGAGTTGGATATTCATCATTGGTCCTTTGCCAATGGCGTGCATGTCACAGCCAAATCCACTACATTCAAGAATGATGAAATCCTCATGAATGCCTACAGCCTGGGAGGCACTTCATTGTATGGTGACAATTTATATCCTGCGGCCAGAAGTACCTCAAGTGTGATCGGTACGAGTGGGGTAGGCACTTTCAATGCAACGGCGCTGGAAAAGAAACTGACCGGCCTCAGGGTAAATGTCTCTCCTTTTATTTTTGAACGATATGAAGGCCTCAATGGATCTTCGGCCGTAAAGGATGCAGAGACCTTGATGCAATTGACATACTCATATATCACTGCATTCAGGGAAGATCCGGCAGCACTTGATTCATATCTGAGCAAGGAGCGAAGTATGTATGCCAACCTCCTTTCTAATCCGTCAAACTGGTATTCAGATAAAGTCACCCGTATACTATCTCAAAACCACCCAAGGAGAGGATTTCCTTCGATCGAATCCTATGACCAGATCAAGATGAAGGATATCATGGATATCTATAAAGACAGGTTTAAGGATGTCAGTGACATGGACTTCTTTTTTGTAGGCAATTTTAATCCTGACAGTCTTATGCAGCTCACGAGCCGTTACCTGGGGGCTCTGCCAGG
Source organism: Candidatus Opimibacter iunctus (assembly GCA_016716665.1). Lineage (GTDB taxonomy): Bacteria > Bacteroidota > Bacteroidia > Chitinophagales > Saprospiraceae > Opimibacter > Opimibacter iunctus. The sequence continues at coordinate 99,768 of JADJVH010000004.1, forward strand.
TGGAGGCAGGAAGGAAATGTGGAAGGATGTTGGAGACCGTTTTCCTGAAGGAAAGATAGATTCAGTATACTATCGTGGCGAAGCACCTAAGTCTTTGGTACAACTCGTATATCACGGTAATGATCATTTCAATGCGGATACCAGTTATGTCCTTCAATCTTTGCTTGATCTGGCCAGGATCAAGCTACGCGAGGAACTGCGGGAAGAAGAAGGAGGCGTCTATGGTGTGAGCCTGGGCGGTGGCCAGGGTAAATATCCTATCGAGCAATATTCCATCAGGATCAGTTTTAATGCAGACCCTCCACGCACCAATGAGTTGATTGCCGCAGCTCAAAGTGTGATTGCTAAGATCAAGGATCATGTGGATCCGGCGGATATTGTCAAAGTGACAGAGACACAGCGTCAGGGCCGTATCAAGGATCTTCAGCAAAATCAATTCTGGATGAGTGCCTTTGTTAGTTCATGGCTCAATGGTATCGACATGAATTCTATCACCCAAATGGCGGTACTTGAAAAGCGGATTGCAGGACTGAATGAAGGCGTACTCCGGCAAGCCGCCAGGAAGTATTTCAATGATAGCGAATTGATCAGCGTAGTGATGTTCCCTGAAAAAAAGTAAAATCAAACTAATTTTATCATTATGGAAAAGTTACACAAGTATTGCCTGAGTCTCATCCTGCTATTACTTGTAGGTTCATTGTACAGCCAGACGTATACCTTGTCTGTAGAAAATGCAGAGTACCAACCTCTCCAGGGAGGCACTTTGCTCGTCAACGATGTATGGGACAATCCTGAACTTAATGTTTCAATCGGGTTTCCTTTTGAGTACTTCACTGAAACCGTTCAGAACCTGGCTGCTACCAGTGGGATTAGCTATATCAGCCTGGCAGCACCTCCGGTTGATGATGTTTTTTCGTTGTTTATTATCTATGGCGTGGATCTCGTGGACAGGGGTTTTCTGGATAGCAATTCCTTGTCGCCGATCAGCAGAAAGGTGACAGGCAGTCAGGGATCGAGGGTCTTTACCATTGAATATGAAAATGCCGGGTTCTACTATGATCTGTTTACCAACGGGACATCCACGGATTATGTCAATTTCCAGATGAGCCTGTATGAAGCTAACGGAGATATTGTTTTTCATTTCGGTCCCAGTTCAGTCACCATGCCGGAACTGGATTTTCTAGGATTGACAGGACCTGTGGTTGGCCTGGCAGAGAATTATGATGCATTTCATGATGTAGTCCTTGGAGAAACGCTTCTGCTGGCAGGAGATCCTGGTAGCCCCGCTGTATACACAAATTACCAAAACGTCAACCTCGAGGGCACGATTCCTGAAAATACATTGTATCGTTTCTCCAGGGAATCCACCAGTGCGCATGAACCTGTAGCTAATAAAGTATCGCATTTCCTGTATCCGAATCCAACTACCGGTTTGTTACAATGGTCCGGGGATGTTGATACAGATTTGATTTCAACTATTCAGGTGTATAATGTCCAGGGGCAATTGGTTGCAAATTTAAATCCAGCCAAAAGCATGGATATCAACAATCTCCCATCGGGTATGTATGCGATGAGGTTTCAAAAGGACAAGGTGATGTTTACAGAACGGATAGTACGCTTGCCGGAATAATCGGGTGCTGTACTATTCAGGGTCCAGTATCTTCCTGATTTTTAGGAGAGCCATCATGCATTCGATGGGTGTCATCTGATTGACATCCATGCTGAGCAATTCATCCTTGGCTTTCCTGAGGTTGATATCGGTCTGATCAAAAATATTGAGTTGGAATGAAGTAAAGTCCCTGGCTTCCTTAATTTTCTTTTTGCCGGTGGCATCTTCAAGACTGAGATTTTTTGATTCCAGTTCGTGGAGTATTTCGGTGGCTCGTTCAAGGAGAGTCTTTGGCATGCCGGCCATGCGGGCTACATGTATACCAAAACTATGTTCGCTGCCGCCAGGAGTAAGTTTACGGAGGAAGATTACCTTCTGCCCACTTTCTTCTGTTGCGATATGATAGTTGTGGATCCGGTCATACTTTTCGGCAAGCTCATTGAGCTCATGGTAATGCGTCGCAAAAAGCGTCTTGGGTTTATACTGGATATGGTGATGCAGGTACTCTGCAATACTCCATGCGAGGCTGATGCCATCAAAGGTACTCGTCCGCGGCCTATCTCATCCATCAGGATAAGGCTACGGGATGATAGATTATTGAGGATGCTGGCGGTCTCATTCATTTCGACCATGAATGTTGATTCGCCGGATGAAATATTGTCTGAAGCGCCTACCCGGGTAAATAACTTATCGATGATACCGAGCCTGGCGGACCTGGCAGGAACAAAACTACCGATCTGGGCCATAAGGCTGATGAGTGCTGTCTGTCTCAGGAAGGCAGATTTACCTGACATATTCGGCCCGGTGATGATAAAGATCTGCTGCTCATCACTGTCCATGTACAGGTCATTGGCCACATACATTTCTCCCGGAGGAAGATGACGTTCGATGACAGGATGACGGCCATCCTTGATATCCATAGCATCGCCGTCATGCATTTCAGGCCTGCAATAGTTGTAGGCTGTGCTACTGTAGCCAGCGAGAGGATGCAGTCCAGTTGGGCTATGACATTGGCATCCACCTGGATCGGCCCGATGTATTCCTGCGCTGCGATGACGAGGTCGTTAAACAGGGACTCTTCGAGTGCACCGATCTTCTCTTCCGCACTCAGTATTTTCTGTTCCAGTTTCTTGAGGTCATCGGTGACATAGCGTTCGCAATTAGATAGCGTTTGCTTGCGCACCCAGGTATCCGGGATCAGGTTTTGATTCTTGTATTTGTTGGTGACCTCAAGGAAGTAGCCAAACACATTGTTGTAGCCAATCTTGAGGTTATTGATTCCCGTCTTGACGGCTTCTTCCTGTTGGATATTGATCAGTATTTCCTTCGAATTCTGGATGATATCCCGGTATTCATCAAGTTCTTCATTGAATCCTTTGCGGATGACATTGCCTTTGACCAGCAAGGCAGGAGCATCTTCCTGCACCGCCTGTTCAATAGTCTGGTGCAGGTGGTCACAAGTGTTGATCAGGTCTGCCAGGCGAATCAATCCTTCCTGCTGGCTTTCACGAAGTCGATCCTTGATCGGCAACAGCGCGGAAAGGGCCCGCCTGAGTTGGATCATTTCGCGGGGATTGATCTTGGACAGCGATACCTTGGTGATGATGCGTTCGAGGTCACCGATCAGGCGGATTTGTTCCTTGATACCGGATGCCCAATCCTGTTCTTTTAGGGCAAACTCCACCATGTCATGGCGCAGCCTGATTTCCTTGAGATTGATGAGGGGTAGGGCGATCCACTTTTTAAGCATCCGGGCCCCCATGGGTGATGTTGTCTTGTCCAGGACATCAAGCAGACTCGTGCCAGTATCATTGGCAGGCTGGAGCAATTCGAGATTGCGGATGGTAAAGCGATCCATCCACACATAGTGGTCAGATTGTATCCTGCTGATCGTCCTGATGTGCTTGAGGCCATCCTGCTTTGTGACATTCAGGTAGTGCAATATCGCACCTGCTGCTATCTGTGCGGTGGCCATGTGCTCTATCCCAAATCCTTTCAGTGTAGCAATCTCAAAATGCCTCAGTATTTTTTCAGTAGTGTAATCTGTGGTATAGACCCATTCTTCTATTCCAAAAGTATAGAAGGTATTTCCAAACAGCTTTTCAAAACGGGTTTTATTTGCTTTCGAAAAGATGATTTCAGAAGGATTAAAGCTCTGGAGCAACTTTTCAATCTCCCGTTGCTCGCCTTCGCTGACCACAAACTCACCGGTGGACATATCCAGGAAAGCGATTCCGAGTAGGTCAGGGGAGGAGATATGGACAGATGCCAGGTAATTGTTGTGCCGCCTGTCCAGCAGGGAATCTTCAGTCGCGATTCCGGGAGTGATCATTTCAGTGACCCCACGGTCGACTATCTTTTTCTCCTTTGAAGGCTTTTCCAGTTGTTCGCAGATGGCAACCCGATATCCGGCCTGGACCAGCTTAGGCAGGTACATATCCATCGCGTGGTAGGGAAATCCGGCCAGTTCGACATTGTTACCCCCATTATTACGGCTTGTCAGGACTATCCCGAGCGCTTCAGCGGTACGGATAGCGTCTTCACCGAAAGTCTCATAGAAATCACCTACCCTAAAGAGTAACAGGGCGTCAGGATGCTGACTCTTGATCTTCAGGTATTGCTTCATCAGCGGGGTTTCTTTCCCCGGGTCGATGGCGATTTGTTCAGGCTTGGGTTTCAATCTGTCTGACGGTCTGTGAATCTTCAAAGGTAAGATTTACAAACCTGATATACATTATTTTTAAATATATCGTTTTATCACAGGGCATTGTATATTGAGGCCTGCAATCAGGGTAAAAAATGCTGATGTTATGAAATTTTTAAAGCCCGTTGATTGTTAACTATTCTAAGCCAAAGCATTTAATTAAATTAAAACCAATAAAACTATGGGACTATTTTCATTTTCAAAGAGTTCGGGCGCCAAACTGGTCGATAAGAAAGCCGAAGAAAAAGCTGCCGCAGTATCTGCAGAAGAGTTAAAACGTGTAAAGACCGAGGCCATGATGAAGGCAGTGGATAACCTGCATCTCCCGGTCAAGGACGTATCCATACTGCTGAATGATGATGTAGTGACTGTTTATGGCGAAGCAGAAACGCAGGTTGCCAAAGAACTTGTGCTGCTGACACTGGGTAACAACGCCGGGATATCATCAGTTGACGACCGGATGAGCGTGGTCAAGCCGGAGCCGGAAGCCACTTTCTATGAAGTCAAATCCGGAGATTCCTTGTCTAAAATTGCCAAGGAAGTGTATGGGGATGCAAAGAAATATAATGCTATATTTGAGGCCAATAAGCCTATGCTGAAAGATCCTGACCTGATCTATCCAGGTCAGATGCTCAGGATCCCAACGCTATAAAGATTGTTTTCAACTGGTGAAGTTGGTGGAAGCGCAGGCCGCCGGGTCGGCTTCCACCTTTTCTTTTTGCAAGCCACTCCTTCTACTTCTTACTTCACACTTCCTTGTTCGTTATTCGTTATTCATTATTCTACTCCTCTTCTTCGTCAAGCAGTTCATCAAGGTCAGTTTCAATATCCCGGAGTTTAGTCCTGCATAGTTTGATTAGCTCAAGGGCTGCCTTAACCTCACCGCGCATCTCCTCCAGGCCCATCTGTCCTTGCTGTATACGTTCGACCAGTTTTTCCAACTGGAGCATTGCCTTGTCATAATCTGTGGGCTTCTTTGTCATTCTACTTTACTTTTTACGGTTCCGTCAATAAATGTGGTCTGTATAGTCACCCCTGAGGCAAGCTCATGTGCATGTGTGATCGTCTGGCCATCTACACTGGTGATTGTATATCCTCTGGACAGCACCTGGTCAGGATCTATAGCCTTTAGCAGGGTTTCCATGAAATCAATTCTTTGCTGATGCTTACTGATCATATGGGTTGCACTATGGCGTACCATATTCAACGCATGATCAAGTTTATTTACGTCCATGATGATCCTGGACCGGGCTGCATGATTTAATCCATGTGCCAGGTCAGATATCTTCCTTGCTTCACTGTGCAGTCTTTCATAGACCTCGTCCCTTAACAATACGCCCAATCCATCCAGTGTGCTTTCAAAAGTCGCATTGCGTTCGATGATAAAATCGGCTACTGCAGTAGGGGTCTTGAGGGACTGATAGGCGACAAGGTCTAGGACGGATTGGTCGATCTCATGCCCTATGCCAATCAATACCGGAAATGGAAATCTGGCAACCCGGACAGCGAGTGGCAGGTTGTCAAAGGCAGCAAGATCAGTCCTTCCTCCTCCTCCACGAATGATGGCAACTGCATCATACTTGACCTTCGCATTTCCACCTGATCCAAGGCAAGCCAAGATTTCCGGTTCAACCTGCTGGCCCTGCATCGCCGCTTCAAACAATTTTACCTTTATATCGTAGCCGTAGAAATTTTCTTCCAGATGTTTTACAAAATCCTTGTACCCCGCAGCTCGACCTGAACTAACTACAGCAAGACGTTGAATGACGACAGGTAAATGTGTAGATGCATTCTTTCGAACCAGTCCACGTTGTTTGATTTCATTGATGATGGCGAGCCTCTGTATTTCCAGTTGGCCTATGGTGAAGCTGCTGTCGATATCCTCAATGATCAGTTTCAAACCATAGCGTTCATGGTAATCAACATTGACTTTAAGTTTGACAGCCATACCTTGCTTAAGGATATCTTCCGGTGGAACAGGCGATTTACGTTTGAGAAAAAATAAACATTAGCCCACATCGCCGCCTGGCATTGTGCTACGATGTTGTTCTCTTCCTTTTGAATAAGATCGAGATACCAATGGCCTCTGGACAATGACGCCTGGCCGATTTCACATTCGATCCACAGCGGTTCGTCAAAATTGAGGGAGATTACTCTCCGGATGTATTGGTTGAGTTCAAGTAATGAATATGCGTTTGGTTCGGACATGCTGCATTCAATCAGCTTTTCTCCTTGAAGGACTTCACTCACAAGTTCAGCAGCTTCCTGCAGCAGAATGGCTGATTTTACCTTAAGACCACTCTCATCAATGATCTTTTTCGCGAGATCTGCATTGGTGCCCTGCAATCTTACAATGATCGGGACTTAAATATTTCCGATATTGTTATATGCATCTACCACACCTTGCGCGACACGATCGCACCTGACGATTCCACCAAATATATTGATCAGGATAGCCTTTACACTTGGATCTTTCAGGATGATCCGGAATGCATTTTCAACACGCTTTGCATCTGCTGTACCACCTACATCGAGAAAGTTGGCTGGCGAGCCACCTGAGAGTTTGATGATATCCATTGTCGCCATCGCCAGACCGGCACCATTGACCATGCAGCCTACGTTTCCATCCAGGTTGACATAGTTGAGCCCAAATTCTTTTGCTTCCAGTTCGGTAGCATCATCTTCATTAGGATCATGCCATGGCTTCAATATCCTGGTGACGAAATAGTGCATTTTCATCCATGCTTGCTTTGCAATCCACCGCAATGATCTCGCCATGGCCATCGATCAGCACAGGATTGATCTCAAGCATGGTAGCATCCGTATCTACAAATGCTTTGTACACCTGGGTGACAAATTTGGTCATATTTTTCAGCGGCTCTCCACTGAGGCCAAGATTGAATGCAATCTTCCTGCCTTCAAATGCTTGCAAGCCCATGCACAGGATCAACATATTCCTTGTGTACCAGATGAGGTGTATTCTCTGCCACCGTCTCGATATCCATTCCACCTTCAGTAGAATAAATAATCACATTGCATTGCCTGGCCCGGTCTGTAAGAATGGACATATAGAATTCCTTACACTGATCAAACTGAGGGACGTAGGAATCCTCTGCAATCAATACCTGGCGAACCAGTTTGCCCGGGCCTTCCATTCCTCCCGGTGTCTGCGGGGTCTTCAGCATCATGCCGATGATATTGCCGGCATGTATTTTAAGATCATCAAGGTTCTTAGCCACTTTCACTCCTCCGCCTTTCCTCTTCCTCCTGCATGCAATTGGGCCTTGACGATCGCAATAGGACTGCCTGATTCATTGTGTGATCTTATGATAAGCCTCTACAGCTTCTTCGACATTTTGTGCTACGATGCCCGTTGGATCTTCACGCCATAACGGCTGAGCAGCTCTTTTCCCTGGTATTCGTGTAAATTCATGAATCTTGTGCTTTACGGTTGAGTGTGCGAAACTAAATAAAATCGGGCTTACGGGCTGAAAACATCATTCATTCATCTGGGTTAAGGCATCCGCCACTGTCTCTACAGGCCGCTTACAGGTTTTGTTTTGACAGACATAGATAAGTGTCTCACCTTCAACATGTTTATATTGCAGTAAAGGTAGATTGCCCGAGTCCGGCCCGCCAAGATATACAGCATCTGGCTGATAGGTGCGTTGAATTTCATCCAACAACCGGTCATAGGCACTACCGACAATGGCAATTTCAAAAGGCGGCTTGATCAAGGTGAGCATCAACTGGCACCAATTGCTGTAAAAGGAAGGTTGACCATCTTTTTTCAGCCGGGGCCATACCCTGTTAAACATTCGCTGCCCGCGCGAGTATACGCTTCCTGACCAGTAATTCTCCCAGAGCACCAGGTTCCGCGCCATGATGCTATTAGCCGATGGAATCACGTTGTCGCCATAGTCAATACGACGGGCAATCAAAGGTGGATCCAGATCAGAGGTGAAATAAAAGAAACCAGAAGCATCACCGTCAAAATGGCTCAAGACATGTTGCGTAAGTCCATTTGCCTGATCAAGCCATTGTGTTCAAACGTAGCCTGGTACATGCATAGAAAGCTTGTATCGTGATAGCATAATCATCCAGAAATGCATTGATCGTCGATTTGCCGTTTTTATAATTCCTATCGAGTCGATTGCCATCTTTCATCATTTCACGAACGATAAAATCGGCATTTTTCTTCGCCCTTTGGAGAAAGTCCTCTGAGCCTGTGACCCGATAGGCATCGATATAGCCCTGAAACATCAACCCATTCCATGAAGTCAAAATCTTATCATCCAGTCCAGGGGCAATCCTGGTCTTACGCTTAGTAAGAATGCTTCATTGGATTTAGCAATACTGGCATGAAATCTTCTCAGTGATTTTAAATTGCCTGGCAAAATCCTCACCACGCCTGTGCGTTGAAGAATATTGTTCTTATGTTCCCAGTTCCCATCGGACTGATATCATTATAAGCATAAAACATTTCACGATCCTAACTTCAGGAATAAGCTGTTCAATTCATCAATGGTCCAGACAAACTATGTCCCTCTTCGCCTTCACTATCCGCATCAAATGAACTATAGAATCCACCGGATGGATCAGTCCAATATTGATTGACAAATGCAAGCGTTTGATCTACTACATCGAGATATTCCTTTTTACCCGTCCATGCATATGCTTGCGCATAGACAGAGACCAATTGGCCATTGTCGTAAAGCATTTTTTCAAAATGAGGAACCAGCCAAAATGAATCAGTTGAATATCTGCTTTGGAAAATAGGTGCCGGCCCACACAGGACGCCCATCCGGAAGGGCAAATGAATTGAGCGGCCATCCGCAACTGCCCCCTGAAGACAACTGGCAAGCGGTCATATAGACATCATCGATATCCGGGCGCTCTTCACGGTCGACCTTGATATTGATAAAGTGTGCATTCATAAACGCCGCGACGGTCGTATCCTCAAAGGATTCATGTTCCATGACATGACACCAGTGGCATGATGAGTAGCCGATGCTGATGAGTATGAGCTTATTCTCCTTTTTGGCCAGGTTCAGTGCTTCTTCGCCCCATGGATACCAGTCTACCGGGTTATGGGCGTGCTGCAGCAGGTAAGGGCTGCTCTCATGAATGAGTTTATTAGTATACGGATGTTCCATTTTGCTGTTAGTTTGACAACTGACTATGCCAAGAAGGCAGATCAGGAGTATAGATGTTTGGCCGGTGCAGTGAGAGGCTTGGATAATGGTTGTATTAAACCTCTAAAATAAGGCTTTAAGGGCGCCGCTAATAACCGCCTGGTGATTTAATATACTTGTTGATAGTCAACTTATTACAAGAAATGCAATGAACTAGTTGATTTTATTAGCAGCGCCCTTAAGATTTGTATAACGGTCAAGCCTGCAACTGCTTGATGCCAATGGCCTATTTTTGCAGCCTTATTGACCGGTAAACCAGGTAAGGGTATGATTGTAATGAAATTTGGAGGCACTTCTGTAGGCAGTGCCGAACGTATACTCCAGCTCATCCGGATCGTCCGTGAGCGGTCATCGCATACCCCAGTGATGGTTGTGGTATCAGCTATGTCTGGCGTGACCAACCTGCTTGAAGAAGCATGCAATAAGGCTGCTGCCCAGGACGAAGGATTCAAATCAGTCGTGGAAGCCATAGCCAGGCGTCATGATGAATGTATTGGTTCTATTCCCTTTTCACCTGCAGTTTCTGCCAAACTCATCATCCAGGTTAGGGAACCGTTGCAACGCTTAGGTGAAATATGCAAGGGACTTTTCCTTGTAGGTGATCTCACCGCAAAGACCAAGGCGCATATCATGAGCTATGGCGAACTCCTTTCAAGCCGGATTGTAGCAGCTGCGATGGAACATGAAGGCTTGTCGCCTGAATGGGTTGATAGTCGCAAGGTCATCGTGACAGATCATCAATACCTCTCCGCCAGGGTTGATTTTGTACAAACCAATAAGCGGATCAAGGATGAGATCAAGGGCCACAAGCTTTTTATTGCTCCTGGTTATATTTCAAGAAGTACTACCGGTGATAGCACTACACTTGGCAGAGGGGGTTCTGATTATACGGCAGCCATTTTTGCCGGTGCACTAGATGCAGAAATACTTGAAATCTGGACGGATGTCAATGGCATGATGTCTGCTGATCCGAGACTGGTCAGTGATACTATCACAATCCCTGCCATGAGTTATGAAGAGGCCATGGAGCTCAGCTATTTTGGTGCTAAGGTGATCTATCCTCCAACGATCCAGCCCGCGATGGCAAAGCAGATACCGATCGTCATCAAAAATTCTTTTGAGCCTGAGCATCCTGGGACTACGATTTCAAAGCATCCTGATCGGGATCCATATTTTGTTAAGGGGCTGACTTCTATTCAGGATATTGCCCTCGTGACGATATCAGGGACTGGTATGATAGGAGTGCCTGGCATAGCGCAACGTATGTTCCAGGCTATGGCGCAGGAGAAAATCAATATCCTCTTTATCACTCAATCCTCTTCAGAGCACAGCATCTGTTTTGCCGTGACACGTCATGATGCTGATACAGCCAGGAAAGCAATAGAAGCGGTCTATGAACATGAGATGATCGTGCACAAGATTGATCCTGTCCTTGTCGAACAACAACTTGGTCTCGTGGCAGTGGTTGGGGATGGCATGAGAGAACGTGCCGGTGTCGCAGGAAAGATATTCAGCCTTCTTGGCGAAAACGGGATCAATATCAGGGCGATTGCACAAGGATCAACTGAGCGAAATGTCTCCTTTGTCATCAATCAAAACAATGTGGGCAAAGCACTTAATGTCCTGCATGAAGGCTTCTTTCTTTCTAAGTATAAAACCATTCACTTGTTCCTCCTTGGGGCAGGTAATGTGGGTTCTACACTGATCCAGCAAATCGCCCTGGCCCAAAGAACATTCCTTGAAGCAGGTAACCTGGCCATCAAAGTAGCAGGCATTGCCAACAGCCGCCAGATGCTTCTTGATCCAAATGGAATCGAGCTGGCAGAGTGGCAGAGTGTGCTGCAGGAAAAAGGTGAACGGCTCAGTCTGTCTAAATGGAAAAATGAAATCAAGTCTTTTAACCTGAGAAATAGCATCATGATTGATGTCACGGCTTCCGAAGAGGTGAGTGATATCTATCCTGACATGTTGTCTACCAGCGTGCATGTGGTCACCGCAAATAAGATTGCTGCGTCTTCTCCATATCCTGTCTATAAAAAGCTGAAAGAACTGGCCCTGACGCACAATGTGAAATTCCTGAATGAAACTAATGTTGGTGCGGGGCTTCCGGTGATTAAAACCATACGTGATCTGGTACTGACCGGTGACCATATACACAGGATCGAAGCAGTATTGTCTGGCAGTCTCAATTATATCTTCGACAGGGTAGGGAGTGATGGGTGCATGTTTTCTGATGCTGTGACTGAGGCCAGGGAGAAGGGGTATACAGAACCCAATCCAGCTCTCGACTTGAGTGGAAAGGATGTGATGCGAAAAATCCTGATCCTGTCCCGCGAGGCCGGTCTTCAATTGGAAATGAATGATATCATCAACAAAGCGTTCCTGCCTTCGTCAACACTTGATCCGACTGATTGGACTGATTTACATAAAAACCTCAAGGCGTTGGATACACGTTTTGAAAACGACAGGCTTAAACTGGCAGAGCAAAATAAGCGATGGCGGTATATGGCCACGTTGGATCATGGACATGTCTCTACAGGTCTTGAAGAAATCGATAGCACACATCCTGCGTATCACCTCAAAGGAACCGACAATATCATATTGATCTGGACTGACCGGTACAGGCAGCGGCCTATGGTGATCGCTGGTGCAGGAGCGGGACCTGATGTCACAGCATCAGGGGTGCTTGCGGATGTGATTTCTATTGCTAACGTATAAGGCAATGAAGTATATCAGTACAAATGATGCTTATGCTGCAACAGGGTTTAAAAGTGCTGTCATCAAAGGAATACCAAAGGATGGGGGCTTGTTTGTTCCCGATATCATTCCACAGCTTGATGCCAGTCTTCTAGAGCAAGCGCATTCCTTTTCGATACAGGAACTTGCCTTTCATATGCTCTCCCCATTTACTGAAGTGGATCTCACGGATATTCAATTAAAGAAGATTATCGCGCATACTTTTCAGTTTGATATCCCACTCAGGCAGATCGGGAATTCACAGGTCTATGCCCTCGAGCTATTTCATGGGCCAACCTGGGCCTTCAAGGATGTTGGTGCGCGTTTTCTGGCTGGTTGTCTTTCTGAATGGAATACGGCAGGGGAGGAGAACATCATCTTAGTGGCGACCTCCGGGGACACTGGAGGTGCTGTGGCAAATGGTTTTTATCAACAGCAAGGTATTAAAGTAGTTATTCTTTATCCAGCGGGTAGGGTTTCTCCACTCCAGGAAATGCAGATTGCAGGTCTTGGAGGGAATATTACAGCCCTTGCAATAGATGGGAGCTTTGATGATTGCCAGTCACTGGTCAAGAAGGCCTTCTCGGATACCGCATTGCGCAACAGGATCAATCTGACCAGTGCAAATTCAATCAACGTAGCACGTTGGTTGCCTCAAATGATTTTCTATGCGCTGGCATGGATAGAAGCAAGGAAGAAAGGGATTGAACAAGTCATCTGCATCCCCAGTGGCAACTATGGCAATATAGCTGCTGCATACCTGGCGCATGATATGGGTTTCAATATTAAAGACATACTTGCTGCGCACAATGCTAATGATACGATCCCTCGCTATTTGACTACCGGAGAATACAAGCCTGGTAAGACTATATCCACCCTGGCCAATGCAATGGACGTGAATGATCCAAGTAATTTTGTAAGACTTCAGTATTTACAGCAGCACCAATTCAGGGGCCGGCTGGCAAGTTTTCAGGCACAATGTGTCACAGATGAACAAATCCTCAATGCGATCAGGGAAGTTTGGGAAAGGCATAAATACTTATTGGATCCGCATACGGCTACTGCCTGGCATATGCTCAACGAGCAAGGTGGTCACGGAATCATCGTGGCTACCGCTCATCCTTATAAATTTGAAAATGTCATTGTCGAGGCGCTTGGATACTATCCTGAAGAATGGACATTGGCAAGGGAACGAGGTCAGGTCAGCAGCATAAAGATACCTGCTTCAGATGTAGTATTAAGAGATATACTACTTGACGCAGGTACGAATTAGTTTCAGTGGAAGGTGGGTTAAATAAAAAAACCACCCCAGTCAACAGAGAGAGGTGGCCTTCAGATTGGTTTTAACAGATCGCAATGGCGATTTCTGCTACTTGTGCAAATTATATACCAAAAAAGCAAAAGGCTGATTTCCAGTTGCATGAAATTAGTGCATCTTTGCCTATGTAATGTCACCGGAAGTGGAAAAATATGACCAGCGGGGGGCTTCCGCATCCAAGAAAGAAGTCCATCATGCCATCCGTAATCTGGATAAAGGCCTGTACCCTAGCGCATTCTGCAAAATACTGCCAGATGTAGCCGGCGGCGATGCAGATTTCTGCAACATCATGCATGCCGACACTGCAGGCACAAAAACAAGTCTTGCTTATTTATACTGGAAAGAAACAGGGGACATTTCGGTCTGGCGGGGAATAGCCCAGGATGCCCTGGTGATGAACCTGGATGATATGGCTTGCTGTGGTTGCCTGGATGATATCCTCATCTCCAATACGATCGCGCGTAACAAACACCTGATACCCGGTGAAGTGATCGAAGAGATCATTGAAGGGACTATTGCTTTTGTTGAAGCTATGGCCGAAAGAGGTATTTCCATCAAGCATGCAGGAGGAGAAACTGCAGATACCGGTGATATCGTAAGGACGATTGATGTAGGCATTACTGCCTTTGGCCGTCTGCCAAGAAAAGACCTGATTGTCAACCAGATCAAACCGGGTGCAGTCATTATCGGACTGGCATCTGATGGCAAGGCAAACTATGAAGCCGAATATAATAGTGGGATAGGAAGCAATGGATTGACCTCTGCGCGGCATGACATGTTACATCACGACTATGCAGCAAAATATCCTGAAAGTTTCAGCCCGGAAACTGATCTAAAGTATGTATACAATGGTCCGTGGAAAGTAACTGATAAAGTGAAGGGCGGGAATGAAGAAATCAATGTGGGTAAACTATTGCTTTCTCCTACGCGTACCTTCATGCCGATCCTGATGCCGGTCATCCGGGAATACAGGAATGAGATACAAGGTATCATTCATTGTACCGGTGGGGCATACAGCAAAGTGCTGAAATTTATTTCCCCCAATCTTGCTGTCCATATAGAAAACGTACCCGACACCTGTGCTTTTTGATCTGATCCGCCAGGCTTCCAATACATCCCTTGCAGAAATGTACAAGGTGTTCAACATGGGTATCCGGATGTTGCTCTTTGTAGATAAAAAGTCTGCACCTGCCATTCTTGACCTTGCATCAGCCTTTGGTGTGCAGGCGAGTATCATGGGTGAGGTCAAGCGATCCGATGAAGCAGCCAAAGTGGTCATCAATACAGGAGATGCTAACGAGCCGGTGGTGGAGTATAACTAAGGGATGCTTCTGCTCAGCCCAGCAACCGGATTCTAAAAGTGTTTCATTCCTCTTAAAGGTTTCAAGAATACCGAAAAGACTATAAGCGCACAAATGCGGATGACTGGCTGTATTGCGTCTTCTGCTAAGCTAAATGTGCTGTTTACTGTTCAACCGAACAAAGCCAAAACAGCCTGACTAGATTTGATTCAAAAGTCTGGTTATATGAAAAGCACCAATCGATTAGGAATTTCCCGCGCACTGAGGTTAAGTCTGATATTTCATTTTCTCCTTGCACTCAATCTCTCCGCCCAGGTGGGGATCGGTACCGTGATGCCCGATTCGTCCGCCATCCTGGAGCTCGCCTCCATTCAAAAAGGATTCTTGATGCCAAGGATGTCGACGAGTCAACGCGACTCTATTGTCAATCCTTCTGTAGGTCTTCAGATCTTCAATCTGGATGACCAATGTCTCGATCTGTTTGATGGAGTACATTGGATCAAAAACTGTGGGTTGAAGCAAGTGGGGATTAGTGATTCAATAGGGACAAACGCATGGTCCTATTTAAATAATACAGGCCCAAGTCCAAGGAAAAATGCTTTTTCATTTAGTATAGGATCCAATATCTATGTTGGCACTGGAAAATATGGCACGGCCAATACAAGTCTCGATGACTTTTGGCAGTTTAATACAGTAACGGGGATATGGACTCAAAAAGCAAGTATGCCTGGAGGGGTGCGCAATTCTGCAGTAGGGCTGGCGATTGGCAATAAAGGTTATGCTGGTCTGGGCAACAATTCAAATTCATACAAGCTGGATTTTTATGAATATGACCCGATGACCAATGTCTGGACACAGAAAGCAAATTTTGGCGGAGCTGCCCGTGCCGGGGCCACAGGGTTTGTCATTGATGGCAAAGCCTATATTGGTACTGGGACGAATGCCTCTGTCACCTATAATGATTTCTGGTCTTTCGATCCGGTCACGAACAGTTGGGCCTCAAAGGCTTCATTACCTGGCAATCCCCGGAGCGAAGCAGTGGGTTTTGCCATTGATAGTTTTGGATATTTAGGTCTGGGATACCAAAACCCAAACTATCTCTCTGATTTTTACAAATACAACCCAGTATCAAATGCCTGGACACCATTTCAAGTTATGAAGCTGGTGGCCGTAGAGGGGCATTTAGCTTTGTGATTGATCATAAAGGATATGTAGGGACAGGTCAGTCTGCCACATCTCAGTTTGAGAATGATTTTTGGCAATATTCACCTATTGAAAATGACTGGATTGAAAAAACAACTTACGGGGGAAGTCCGCGAAAGGGAAGTGCAGCTTCTGTTGTTGGAGGGATTGGCTATGTAGCCAGAGGTGAACTTGTAAATGGAGGTAGTGGAAATGATTTATGGAAATATAAACCTACAGTTGTTGCTCCTACCTATACCATGGCTATCCCTGAAGGAGGATACGCATCAATTACAGATAACAAATGGACCATTGAGGGATATGCATTGCATCCTACTGAGGCTCGTTTTGTGGGTATAGGGACGTCTACTCCGGATACCAGCGCGGCCCTTCATCTCTCTTCAACCTCCAAAGGCTTACTCATCCCACGCATGACCACTGCACAGCGCCTGGCTATAAGTACTCCAGCACAGGGCCTTTTGGTATATGACCTTGATATGGGTCAATTTTACACTTTTGAGAATCAATCTTGGATTACTTTGTTGGGAAGCAGGATTGGATTCAAACTAAATACTAATCTGGCAGTTGGCGATTCTGCTCTCTTACATATTATTACTGGAGTTGACAATATTGCAATAGGTAAAAATGCGCTTTACACCACTGAATACGGTGATTATAATGTAGGCATAGGGAATAACTCTTTGACAAATAATACTTGGGGACATTATAATACAGGTATCGGTACCTATTCTCTCCAGCATAACTTGACTGGGACTTATAATACAGCATTAGGTGCTCAAAGCCTCCAATCTAATTCCACTGGAGATAGCAATACTGCAATCGGTACCGGTTCATTGAGTTTAAATACAACAGGATATACCAATGCTGCTTTAGGAGCTGCCGCCTTGCTTGATAATCTGGATGGTCATAGCAATACGGGAGTAGGAGCATATGCATTAAGATATAATACGATTGGTGATCTAAACACCGGAATTGGAAAAGAAGCTCTGTACACGGCCACTACAGGTAATGCCAATACAGGAGTTGGTTCAAAAGCAAGCTATGATATCACCACAGGAAGTTACAATACAGCCGTAGGTCAAATCAGTCTCAAAAATGTGGTAAATGGAAATTTCAATACTGCTGTAGGATATAATTCTGGTGTAGCCACAGGGGGATCAGCATTTTCCAACACTTTGGCACTGGGGAATAGCGCTGCAGTGGCTGCTTCAAACCAAATCAGACTGGGTAATACCGTGATCACAGAAATTGGTGGCTATGATCCCTGGACCGATCTTTCTGATGGCCGATATAAAAGGGATGTCAATGAAAATGTGCCTGGTCTGGCGTTTATCCAAAAACTTCGTCCGGTAACATTCCACATTGATGTCACTGCGCTCTCAGAGCTCAACAAGGAAGACTACAAGCGGAATGAAGAAGGCCAGCTAGTCTATGAAGCACCAGACCCTTTGACGCTGGAAGCCCGAAAGCATAAAGCTGAAATGTTGAATACTGGCTTTATCGCACAGGAAGTAGAAGCCGCAGCACTAAGCATTGGGTATGATTTTTACGGTGTCAATGCACCTTCAAGTCCTGATGACACCTATGGTCTTCGGTATTCCGTCTTCACCGTTCCCCTCGTTAAGTCTGTCCAGGAATTAAGCATCGAAAACGAAAAGCTCAAGGCTGAACTTGCAAATCAAAACCACCTCCTCCAACAATACGGTATGGAACTGGAGAAACTTAAGGCTGAATTCCTCCAGATGAAAAACAACTCTGATCGTTAATCCATTTATAAATCTTGTAAAAGGTATCAGAATCTAAATTTATTGCCACTAGCAATCCGGTACGATTTAAATCATATTCCTATAAACCACTCAAACAATTGTCATCTATGAAAAACTTTACACTTAGTCTTATTGTACTATGCGTTACATTATCACTGCAGGCTCAGATCTGGGAACCACACAATGCTGATTTCCTTTTACCTACTCAAGGTTGGCGCATCACCCCTGCCAATGATTCAGTAGCATGGACATTTGGATTTGTCTTGGATTCCGCCGGTGATTTTACCCAACGGGATTATTCTTATAGCCGGACCACGGATGGTGGCAACACCTGGGTCGCAGGTACTTTTCCTGGCATTCAAACTGATGGTTGGCTTTGTCATATTTTTGCCCAGGACGAAAATACAGCGTGGCTTTCTTTCTTTGATTACGCGGAAGGTGGCAAGGTATTTTATACCTCAGATGGAGGTCAAAACTGGGAGCTGACAAACGCCCCTGTGGAGAATTTCTTTATTGGTGCGCTACACTTTTGGGATAACGATCATGGCGTTATATGGGGTGATCCTATAGATAGTTTGTTCTCCATTCTTACGACATCCAATGGAGGATTAACATGGGAGCAGGTCAGTGCTGAAAATATGCCTCCTGCTATTGACAACGAAGAATATACCGGTGCCGGCAATATTGCTGTAAATGGCGACAACATATGGTTTGACACCTACTATAACCGCGTACTCTATTCTGCCGACAGAGGACTTACCTGGACGGTGTGGGATAACCCTTCTGCTGACCACTATGGGCTTGATGTCAAGGCAGATGAAGACAACTTCCTCTACTATATTCACTCATTAGGTTCAAACGCAGAAGGGTATACATTTGAGTTGTTTCGCAGACATCCAGATGACAGTGACTGGACAAATCTCACGCCTACCGACAATAGTAAGTACATCAGTGGCTTCAGTCATGTGCCTGGCACGAATACGCTCGTCGCCAATCTGATCAACGAAACACGAGTGAGCTATGATCATGGAGATACATGGATCAGCATTGACTTTGATTCTACCTTCAGGAGAGGCTACCTCAGTTTTGTCAGTGATCAGATAGGGTATAGTTGTCAGATGCCGAATGGCTATGATCATCCTTCTGAAAATGTATACAAATACATCGGCACACCATTGTCAGGATTAATAGATCCTAAACCAATAGATATCACCCTGTTACTATCGCCCAACCCTGCGGTTGAAAACATCCAAATAGGCGTGGAAGGAAAACATGCAGAGGATTACTGGATATTGATCAATGACCTCAGTGGCAAACTGATGTATAAAAGGGAGTTAACGAATGAAACTTCGTTTGCCAGCTCGATTGATATCAGTTCATATGTGAATGGGATGTACACGATTACCGTGAGCAATAAGGATGGGTTGAGGACAGAGACATTTGTGAAACTGTAGCGACAAAGGGGAAAGTAATACAGGCATGGAAGCTATTGGTGCAGATGCAGCAGTGAAAGATAGCCGTAGGTTTGGGTGATCTCCATTGATGGCCTGGGAGTGAGTCCTGTAGACTGATACTTTAATTGGTTTTACATGGAATTCAAATGAACAAGTATCTTTCACTTGCTAAAAGCAATTGTTCCCATTCTTTCTTGGACTAAGGAGGCCGGATATTCGAATTGAGCTTTAATCTGAACTACATGATCAAAACAGTAATCATAGATGACGAAAAGTTTTGTATAGAAGTACTTGAATCTTTATTAAACGCCCATTATCCGGATATCCAGCTGGCAGGTACTTTTACTAATCCTGCCCAGGCCGTTTCCTTTATACAAGCACAACCTCCGGATCTGGTCTTCCTGGATATTAATATGCCGGGTTTGAATGGCTTTGAAGTACTGGATCGGCTGATGCCATTCACTTTCAAGGTCATTTTCACAACGGCCTATGACAATTATGCGATCAAGGCCATGCGCTATGGAGCCATTGACTACGGATGAAACCCATCGCTGCAGAAGACCTGGTCGGGACCATGACCCGTGTACTGGAAGAAAAGAGAAAACAGACCTTGCCTTAGTAAAGAACGAACGAAGCGCTATCCGGAAAATTTCTATAGTCAACAGTGATGGAATGCTGATTCAGGCCGTAAAGGATATCTTGTATTGTGAAGCTGATAATAGCTACACCATTTTCCATCTTACTGGAGGCAAGAAAGTTGTCGCTTCCCGAACCCTCAAAGACTTTGAACCCATCCTACTGCCTTGCGGATTTTTCAGGATCCACAATTCTTTCCTGATCAATCTGGAGCATGTGCAGTTATATTCGAAAAGTGATGGGGGACAGGTCAAAATCAATGAAATCCTTCTTCCAATATCCCGGACACGTAAGGATGAATTCCTGGCTGAACTGGATCGGTACCTCAATATTTCCATCCAGTGATGCGATGGTTTCCGCCATATATGCGGAGATGGCCTGCTCATCCTTACTTTCTGAAGAAGTCCAACTTGCCTTATATTCCCATGGTCACGGCAGGCGTTTTTGCGCTATTTCTTTTCCTGACCAATTCAGGAAATGCTCAGTTTAATGTCCTTGATTACGAGCGTTTGTCGGCAACGCATGGAATACCATCTGCCCCGATTTCCGGAATCGTCCAGGACCATCGAGGATACCTATGGATAGGTACACCTATCGGACTGTTTCGGTACAACGGGCTGTCATCCCGTCTCTTTATTGCTGATGGGTCCGCTAACTGCCTACCAGGCAATTTCTATAAAGCAAATTGAGTTTTTTGATGAAAAAGTAATTTGTCTTACGCTGGGAGGTTCTTTCATTCATGACTGCAATACGGAAAGTGATACAAGTCTCTTTCTATCAGGAGGACCTTCCATTCCTGCCTATCAGGCTAATAATATGACAGATGCATGTAGTGATGGGTATGGCGGTATTATCCTGCTATCAAGATCAGGTTTGCTGCACGTTGATTCGCTGCTATCGAAAAAGTATGAATATAGCCATCAGGATTCGACACAACCCTCGGGTATTTCTTCCTCTTTCGGACGATTTGTTATCCCTATGCCCGATGGTCAGTTTCTTATTGGCGGAAATCATGGTTTATTAACCTATGATCCAGTAAAGAAATCAACTACACCTCTTTATCCAGGGATCTATCCTGCCTTAGACACTTTCATTAGTGATCGCAGTGTCCATGTTTTTGAACTAGGTCCTTTTGAATACCTCTTTTTTAGCCGGCATCAAAGCACTTTAGTGTATTACAATGCCTTGACCGGCGTCAAGTTCAGTTTAACGGTTGGCATTGATGCACTGGATCTACTTCGCTGGAATACTCAATTACATGCAATTAATGATTCTCTTCATTATTGCTTATTGCCCGGAAAGGGGACCATGGACCTGATCATCGATAGGGCAGGTAAGCAAATGTCTTTGCATGGGATTCATGTCACGGGCATCCTGCCGGTCACCATGCTAGTTGATCAGGATCACCGGATATGGCTTGGTACGCATAATGGTATCTTCATGCAGCGTGATCAGTCTGGCGGTATACGCAAATCTGCTCCTGCATTTGACGCGCAGCTACCAGAAAAATCACACGTTCAGTTTTCAATATCCGGACCCTACTTGGTAACAGGTACAGCAGAAGGATTGGAAATGAAGTTCTATGACAAGACAACCTTAGCGTTGGTAAAGCAAATAACAATCACCTCACCGCAACCAACCTATACCTCATCCGTTCTGCACTTTGCCACGTACGGAGCGGATTCCATTCTCATCTGCACCAATGGGCCGCGTATTTGGCTCAATACGCAGACATGGCGTTATCAGGCGATAGAACCATGGGAAAAAATACCGACAAAATTTAGTTGGTATGCCTTTCAATCCAGTTTGGATGGCACGCTCTACACGATTCAGAACAACAGTACACTTGAGCGGTATGATCCATTACAAAAGAAGTTTATTTCTCTTCCGCTCAACCAGGATATGTGGAAGAAACTTGAAGCCCCCACCCAGATAGCTGAAGACTGGAATGGTGATTTGTGGCTGGTGCATCATGGGTTTTGCAGGTACCGAAAAGCTACTGCTCAAATCGATTATTGTCAACCTAAGTTTCCGGGAGCCTTTCTCGATCGCAATACAGTTGGCAATATGGTCAATGACACATCCCATCACATGTTGTGGTTTACCTTATATCAAAATGGCCTCATCCGGTATGACCCGGCAACGCATGAGTATATGCAGTTTACACTAAAAGATGGTTTGCCTGACCTTGTGATCAGTCAGATGATCTTGGTTGGCCGTCACATTTGGATCATTACACCTTCAGGGCTGGCGTCTATTTCTATTGATGATTACAATATTCAAAGGTATCCATATGGCAACGGGGCATTTCTATATCATTCCAGAAAAGCGCTTACGTATGATTCGGTAACTGATCAGCTCTATTTCATGCACGATCAGCAAATCATGGCGTGCAGACCTGCAGCATTGCTTTCAAGATCTGGTCATGCCAGACTGCTGATCGAAAAGATCGAAAGTGGAGATAGTCTGTGGCTTTGGCCAACGCAGTCAATCCTGGAAATTCATGGAAAAGAGAGAAGGCTCCGGATTCAACTGTCCAGTATTGCTTTTGAAGATATGGGGCCGCTCCAATACACTTACAGGCAACTTACTGGCAAGGACACCACATGGAGAACCATCGGTGTGGATGGCGTCACTGTGATTGAAAATCTGTCCCCTGGCAAGCACGATATTCAGTTTCGCTTGCAAGGAGATGGTAATAATTTACATGCCGCTGAAAAGAAAATTCGTATTCAGGTATTTCCATTCTTTTGGGAGACCAATTTTTTTCTTTTTTTTCTGGCGCTTGCATGCCTTGTGGCTATGTGGCTTCTGGTCAGGTGGCAGTACCAAAGAAAAAAGGCGAGACTGGATATGGACCGCAGGCTATCCGCATTGGAGCTACAGGCCCTTCGTTCACGGTTGAATCCGCATTTTATATTCAATTGCCTGAATTCAATCAACCGCTATATCCTTAAGGAAGACAAAAGTAATGCGTCATATTATCTCTCCAGGTTTGCAAAGCTTATCAGGCATACCCTTGATTATACCTCTGAACCGGATGTAAGTCTTTCTGAAGAAATCAATGTGACCAGACTATACATAGAGCTTGAATCATTGCGGATGGCCGAACCCATTCAGCTTGATGTCCATTTTGATCCCGAAATTGAACCGGATAATGTCCGCGTACCTCCACTCTTTATTCAACCGTATGTCGAAAATGCAATCTGGCATGGACTAGCCTCTAAGAAAGACAACCTAAAGCTCCTGGTTCGGGTGATCAAGGCAGGATTTGGATTTGTATTTGAAATAGAAGACAATGGAATAGGTCGGGCAGCTGCAGGCCTTAGCCACCGGACCGGGCAACATATTTCTAAAGGAATGGCCATTGCTAAGGAGACCTTTGACCACTATGGACAGGTATATCACCAGAAAACCAACATTGAGATTATCGATTTATTTGATCAGAGTGGCAATGCATGTGGCACCTGTGTCAAACTCAAACTCACTCCAATACTTTAATTCACGTGCTATACTGGACAGGGACTGGATGCCTGTCATCATCTGTTCGATTTGGTTGATACCTGGGGAGTAATCCAATTCTCAAAACATGAAATCTCTTCAGATTTTCAAATACCTTCCATTCCTGCGGGACAATAGGTATACAGGATATTCAGAGGGGATCAATTGATACAGTGGGGACTTGGGTGAAACTATGAACTCCGTTTTACAATTTGACAAATGGATATCTCAATATCTTCTTGTTCTTCAACAGAATCATGGCCAAATAGAACCCTGCTGTAAATTTATCCAGGTCAATCTGCTTTTCCACCCCTTTGTATACAAGATGGCCAACGTAATCAAAAATCTCGATTTGCTCCGCCGCTTCATTTAAGTTCGTAAATGCTATCGTTTCCCGTGCAGGGTTTGGAATAGCCTTGAAGTCTATAGTAGTTTCTTCAATAGTAGAAGTTGACATTAACCAGCAGGGTGCGTAATCAGGGTTATCATAGATTAACGTATCCAACCAATGCACGCACAATACTGTTGACCACACGGCATCAGAGGTCCATGGCAAGCCATTGGTGAATAGTCCATCGAGGTTCCCAATACCTTCTATCCAATGGATCCATAAGTCTTCCGGAACAGGGTCATGCCCGGTAATCGGGCGAAGCGTCCAATGCTTGCGCAAGACTCCATTTACCAGATTAATCGTATCTACTGTTTCAACGACAAAGTTGTAGTAGGATGGTGTCTCCAGATAATGAAAGGTATCACCTTCAGTCAGGGTAAAATCATAGATGAGTTGTTCGCCACTGGATTCGTATTGATAAATCCGACCGTTCATTTCTCTAAGCAACTCTTCAGCATCTGTCCAATCTTCGGATAACTCAGTGTTGGCCTTTAATAATCGATAATAAGTATGATTACCTATGCCAACAGGAATCGTATCAAATTTGTACCGGAAGGACCATGCGTTGCAATCGCCTTCAAAACTACACCAGTTGTACCCTTCTGTCCAGGTTTTGACAGAACTCAAAAAATCAACCGGAGTAAATTGAGCAAAGGCGTAAGTTGAAGCAGGCAATAGGAATATCATCAGCACAATTCTTGAAAGGTATATGTCCCTCATATATGCCAATTATAAACGGTTAGTGACCGTTCACGAATGTACTCAATTGACCGTTCTGTTTATGTCATTTCTGTGACAGAAACCAATATATGGCCGATTAGAAAAGTTTAGGTATAAACCTCCCGGTCTTTTCCTGGTAAGCTTTATACTCAGGATATTTGCCCGCAGAGATAGCTTCACTGAAATCGGAACTTCCCTGGAAGAGCACTACAAGCAGAAGGCAACCCGCTATTGACCAGTTTAGCCAGGAGCCTGTAGCGGCGACGCTAAACAAATAGAAGGCAATCCAGATACCCTGTTCGGCCATGTAATTTGGATGGCGCATATAGCTCCATAGTCCCGTATGTGTAAAGCCTAATGCATAGATACCTTCAGGCTTTTTACCAGCATTGATTCTCTTGTATTTCTCCTGTTGATAATTCCACTGTTGCTGATCGGCTACAGTCTCTATGATGATGAAGAATAAAATAGCAGCGGTCGCTATATAATCAAGAAGCCCTAGTGGAATGCCTTTGCCTTTGAGCGCAACAAGGATGGGAAGGGTAAACAGCATGATCAATCCATTCTGGTAAAAGGATATGAAAAAGAGATTGAAGAAAAACCATCTCACCTTTCCTTTCAATTCTGGCTTTTCACGTAGCACCTCCCATCGGTAGTCTTCTTCTCCCGTCCAGAACTTCCATGAATAAGCCCCTCTCCTTGAAAAATTGTACGAAAGCCGGACACCCCACAAGGTGACAAGGACAGCCATCAGCACCATACGCGGATCCATACCTCCTGCAACAGCAATATACCATGCATAGATGATCGGCATGATGCTCCATATCTTGTCTACCTGGCTGTTATTGCCGGTGAGCTGGCTGAGGACGAAGCAAGTGGTGGCTACACCAAAACAGATGTAGATACAATTCCACAAGATGGCGGATTGTTCCAGGGTGAGCGGTTCATCGAAATAGTAGCTGGCGATTGGCACTACAATAAACGTGATAATGAGTATCACTATAGTCTTGATCATTTGTGATTCTTTTGAAGAAGGAAATTAAAAAGTGGTCTATTGCGTGCCAATATCTGCAACTTTTTGACAAATTCAGATACTCCGGGGAAAAAAGTAAAAGCCCCGACATCTGCACAGGATGGCGGGGCTTTTAAATCATCATGATCCGGCTTCTGCCGGTTAGAGGTATACGTTATTCCAGGATCAGCAATCTTTCGACCAATCTGCCACTGGTGGAGTGTAGTATGACAAAATAGATCCCTGCAGGAATGTCATTTGTCTGCAAGGGTATCTGTGATATCCCTGGAGCAATCTGTAGATGATCAGAAGTCAACACATGACCTGAAGCATCTGTGATTTCAATGACGGCCCCAAATGCCTTGAGGGATGAAATGGTCAATGTCGCATCGGCATGGTCCCGAACAGGATTAGGGCTCAACGAATACCCGTCAATCTCCCGTATATCATTTATGCCTGTACCCAATACAGCCCTGAAATTCTGTGCAGTGCTGTAACCGGCACCTGTCATAGATTCATTGTATGGCCATACCTTCCAGTAATAGGTGACATTTTCTGTCAACGCATCTGTGATCAGCAACTCTGAACTTGTCACAATTGTCTTGACCGGATTAAAGGTAAATGAAGCAAACCGGTCATATATCACCAGGTACTTGTTGGCGCCTGGAGTATCCTCCCAATCTAAAAGTATATTAGACAGACCATTTGATTCTTCACCGTTTATAGGGCTGACATAGGCTACCGGATCAACCACAGGCGTAGTGTTGGGGACAACACCTGTGCGTATGTAGGCACGCTTAATGGTAAAGAAATCTGTATTGATCAGGCTCTTTTGCGTGGTTGTAAATTCGTACGTACTGCAGTCCCTGTAGTAACTCATGAAATTATTAGTCATTGGCTTGATCACTTCCCCGTTCTTGTCCATGATGGAGGTATTCTCATCACAGTCATTTTGATACAGGAGCCCGAGGTTATAGTCCTCAGGTGTATCACAGACATGATCTCCGGCTGTATTACAATTGGAACGATTGTGCAATTCAATCAACGAAGATCCTCCTCCGCCTTCACAGGGCAGGGTGAAATCGACATTGACCGGATTGGTATATTCGTCAAGGGTATAAGGATGGCAGTCCCAGCCTGAGAAAGGGTGGGCAAGACTAAAGAAATGACCTGCTTCGTGCGCCAGGGTAGAGGAGACTGCATTGATCTCCCCTTTCCTGGAGACGAGCCAGTCGTCCTGGGGATCGTAATAAGCCCTGCGCAGTTTCATCTGTGATCTGGCTGCAGCCGACCCCGGAGTATTGTACACCGCATCATTATCAAAGTAGTTGAAACGATCTATGTAGAATTTGGCTTCCTGGTCAGCATAGGAGGCATTGATATTGGCCACTTGCTGTAATACAGCCTCTTCCGTCACTCTTCCGTTTCCGGCGGAAGATGCTACAAGGTGAAAAGTCATAGGGATATATTTTACCGCACCCCGCTGAACCGGCAACAATACTTTTATTGGCATCTGTACGCTCCAGTATGGGCTCCTGAGGAGTACCACAAAACTGAGCGGATAGGGCAGACGCAAGGAAAATACCTGTGTAGGTAAGCAACAATCTTAGCATAAAGGTTTTGATTTATGTTCACAAAGATAACAATCAATCGGAGCTACGGATTCCAAAGGATGCCGAATTCTTATTAGTTTTGCCGACATATTAGTATGTTTTTACAATAATTCAATCTCTAGATATGTCAAAGGTAACAGTAGTGGGTTCCGGAAACGTTGGAGCTACAGTGGCTAATGTTTTAGCCCATCAAAACATTGTGAATGAAATAGTTCTGCTCGATCTCATGGCGGATATGGCCAAGGGTAAAGCACTCGATACCTGGCAACAGGCACCGATCGATGACTATTCTACAAGGATCACGGGGACAGGCGATTACGCACTTACGGCCGGATCAGATATAGCGGTGATCACCGCAGGGGTACCCAGGAAACCCGGAATGAGTAGGGATGACCTGATCTCGACAAATGCCAAGATTGTCTCTTCGGTGACTAAATCACTACTTCAATACAGCCCAAATGCTATCCTGATCGTGGTCTCCAATCCATTGGATGTCATGACGTATGCGGCTCATGTGGTATCCGGTCACCCTTCCAGCAAGGTTATTGGTATGGCTGGCGTGTTAGATACCGCACGTTACCGTGCTTTCCTGGCTGAGGCCCTCGATGTCTCTCCAAGAGATATACAGGCAATGCTGCTCGGTGGACATGGTGATACAATGGTTCCGCTGCCACGATATACCACGGTATCAGGTATTCCTGTCACAGAATTGATCGATACTGCTGCCCTCGATGCCATTGTGGACAGAACTAAGAAAGGCGGTGGCGAACTGGTTCAACTCATGGGTACTTCTGCCTGGTATGCGCCAGGGGCAGCCGCAGCCCAGATGGTTGCTACCATCCTCAGGGATGAAAAGAGAATACTTCCCTGTTGCATCAAGCTTGAAGGCCAGTATGGCCTAAAGGATGTATATGTGGGTGTGCCGGTCAAGCTGGGCAAAAACGGCATTGAATCTGTCATCGAACTGGACCTGACAAAGGAGGAAATGGCTTTACTACATGAATCAGCAGGACATGTACGTGAAGTGATGTCCGCTTATGATAAAATGGGTTTAAGCTGATTTACAATTATTGGAACAACTTCAATTTCTACAACAGATCCGGACCCAGCGAGGTGACTCGCTATGGGAGCTTTCGCATATCCGGCCTGTGCTGGTAGTATTTCTCAGGCATTTTGGATGCGTCTTTTGTAAAGAGGCCATGTCAGAGCTCGGAAAACTAAAAGCAAAGATTGAAAGTCAGCACACACAACTTGTCCTGGTCCATCTGGCCGATGACGAGACTGCTGAAGCCTTCTTTTTGCAGTATGGCCTCAGTGATGTAGATTATATCTCCGATCCTGAAGCAAAGGTGTATCAGCAGTTTGGCCTGCTCAAAGGCGAACTGAGCCAAATGGTAGGCATGAGAGTATGGCTCAGGACTTTCCAGCAAGGAGTCATCAAAGGGCATGGGCTGAGTACCCACCTGATCGGTGATGGCTTCCAGATGCCCGGAGTATTCCTGCTTTATGAAGGAGAGATCAAGGAGAAATTTATACATCATACGATAGCGGATAAGCCTGATTACCTCAAGATGGCTGTTTGTAGTGATTACCGACCCGGTTCAGGCAAGGAAGGGTTGAACTATCAGGATTGAAATTTGTACTACTACGCAAAGCAACAGCATGGAAATTGATAATAATAAAGTCGTAAGCGCGCTCAGTGCCGTGATGGATCCTGCCACTGGCCAGGATATCATCAGCCGAAGGATGATTTCAGAATTGCAAATCAGGGGAAACCAGGTCCAATTCAAATTAGCTACAGCTGACCTTCCCGAAGCTCAGAAATCAAGCCTCAACTTTGCATGTATGGAAGCTATACAGGCCGTTTATCCTGATGCAGAGGTGCACATCCATATGGAACGCAGGGAACAGGATGCAGGCAAGCAAAGCCCTTTACCACATGTAAAAAACATCATTGCAGTGGCATCCGGCAAAGGAGGCGTAGGCAAAAGCACGATTGCTGTCAACCTCGCCCTTGGCCTACAAAAATTAGGCTTTAGTACCGGCTTGTTAGATGCAGACTTATACGGACCTTCAGCGCCAACTATGCTTGGACTTCAGGGGCAAAAACCCAAAGTGCAGGTCGTACATGGAAGTCACAAGATAGTTCCACTGGAAGCCTATGGCATGCCGGTTATGTCTATTGGCTTTGTGGTTGAGCCTGAGCAAGCCGTTGTATTGCGCGGCCCAAGGCTTGCAGGTATTTTAAAGCAATTTCTAGGTGATACCCTCTGGCCTGCCCTGGATTACCTGATCATTGATCTGCCTCCTGGCACCGGTGACATTCAGTTGACCCTTGTACAGACGGTACCGCTCACCGGGGCTATCCTGGTGACGACACCACAGGAATTAGCCGTAGTTGATGCGGTCAAAGCAATGAACATGTTTATGCTGGATTCGCTCAATGTGCCGATCCTTGGGGTTGTAGAGAACATGTCATGGTTTACGCCTGCAGAACTTCCTGACAATAAGTATTTCCTCTTTGGGAGCGGTGGCGGAGAAAAACTCGCATCACTAGGCAATACCAGATTACTGGCACAGATTCCGCTGGTGCAATCCGTCCGGGAACATGGAGATAGTGGCCAGCCTGCTGTACTGGATGCTGATGCTGGAGGACTGCAGGATCGCTTTATCAGTTTAGCAAGGGCACTTCACGAACAAACCTTGTTGAGGAATCAAGAGATGGCTCCTACACGGATTGTAGAAATTAAAGAGGGATAAATAGCCGTGCATAGATTTTGTTGCTAAAGAAAGCCTAATTTTACACCATACATGTCAGACCAGGAAAAAATACTTTTACTCGATCAGATTGAATTAGCACTGGATGATATCCGTCCTCACCTTGCTGTTGATGGAGGCAATGTAAGCCTCGTTGATGTCACTGAGGAAATGACCGTAATCGTTAAATGGCTTGGTGCATGTGAGTCTTGCTCTATGTCTGTCATGACCATGAAAGCTGGTGTCGAACAAGCTGTAAAATCCAGACTGCCTCAAATCCGGTCTGTCGAAGCATTGAATACAGTGCATGCCTGAGCAAATGAAAGACAAGTCCTTTCTCCGTGACATCATCACATCGCGCAAGACAGTTCTCACTATTGGACTTGATGCTGATCTCACCAGGCTACCCGCGATAGTCAATGGAGACTTACTTGCTTTCAATAAGGCAATCATCGATGCCACCCGTGAGGCCTGCATTGCCTATAAACCCAACTTTGCCTTTTACGAATCGCTTGGTTCCAAAGGCTGGGAGATTCTGGAGCAAACAATCAACTATATAGGCGACCGGCATTTTATCATCGGTGATGCCAAGCGTGGTGATATCGGAAATACCTCTGCAATGTATGCCACAGCAGTATTCGACCATATGGGTTGTGATGCTATTACAGTCAATCCCTATATGGGGGAAGATTGCGTTATGCCTTTCTATAAAGCCGGAAAATGGGTCATCATCCTTGCACTGACATCCAATCATGGTAGCAGTGATTTTCAACAGATCACACTCAACAGCGGTAAGAAACTTTTTCAGAAAGTGATGCAGACTGCTTCGACCTGGGGTACTCCTGATAATACCATGTTTGTGCTCGGTGCAACTCATCCTTCAGAAATCCAGGAATGCCGTGATGAGTTTCCTGATCATTTCTTTCTGATTCCCGGCGTGGGAGCGCAGGGAGGTGACCTGGATGCCATCTGTGCCGCAGGACTCAACAGTGATGGTGGGCTATTTATCAATGCGTCCAGAAGCATTCTCTATGCAAGCCCACAAAGTGATTTTGCAGAGAAGGCATATGCAGAAGCATCGACTCTCAATAGCATCATAAGGCCACACCTTGAAGGTAGAATAAGGAAATCCTAATTGCCTTTAATTTCCTCTTTTTTACGGATTACATTTATTTCATAACCCAGGCCTGGCCATACTTTCGTGGTATCCATCACAAACTGATCCTGCAACAATGTCAACCCAGCAGCCTGGCTGATGATGATTTTGTCGCCCGGGACGATCTGGCTTGTCGTATCGATGACACTTACATTGATCCCATCTTCTGCCAATCTTATCTTTCGATAGAAATCTAACTGTAGCTGATGCTCAGGCATTTCTACTTTCATAAATACTTTCGTTTCAGGAGTGATTTGTGCATGACGAAGGATTGCCCCTTCATACTCAAACGGGTGACGTGGATCAATATCGTTTTGGATAAAGTTCATCTTGCGCCCCAATACAAGAATCACGGGTAATAGAGCAACAAGTTTCCATTGACCATGGATGTTTGAAAGTAGTATTCCTGCAACAGCTCCTGTAATCATGGCAAAGAACGGAAATGCCGGAGCATCATACCACTCCAGTTTCACAGCAGGTATTGTGATCACCAGCATATATCCCAACCCCAGGATGATCCAACGAAAAAGGTGGGGCCTGACCTTGCTGTCCTTTAGAAAAAACAAACAATAAAGTATGGCTATAGCTAGAAAATAGACCCATGGAGTAAATGTCCTGAGTATAGTAAAATTGGTAAAGTAATACGATGCACTATGTTCGTGCCAGGGCATGACATTCTTAAACATACGCATGTATTCTGAATGCAATACCAGGTCAAGAAAGCCAGGTTGCATAATTTCACGGACGAGATAGTACATGAAGCATATAAGACCTGACAACAATGCTGCCATCCAAAATCTGAGCGTAAATAATACAGTGCGGACCGGTGTAAGTAACCAGACCAGAAGTAAAGGCCCCATCATGAGCCACCCACCTATTGATTTAGAATAGAACGCACCGATCATGGCGACAAAAAACCAAAGCGAATGCCTGGCAGTAAATCTGCCTTGATGAATCGCATCAAGTACAACGATCACATAGATGACTACAAAAAAGGTCATCACTGCATCCAGGTCCCCAGTACGGGATATGTGATGCCTGATAAAACCTTCATGACCCACGAAACAAACCAATACCAGCATGCGGGTCCAGATATCGAAGCCCCATTTTTTCAGTCCGGCCATCATTACAAACAGGATGCCTGCCACTGCCATAGCGGATGGCAGCCTCACGGCCCATTCAGCAGAGGGTATCACCATGAGCGAAAGTGCCTGAAGCCAAAGGACCAGGGGTGGTTTGGTATTATAACTTCCATGGACGGGCACTAGCCATGAACTCCCATGAGCCATATCCAGTGATGCATTGACATACACGGCTTCATCCCAGATATAGATGGCCGGTGTTCCAAGCATATAAAAAGCAGGAATGGCACAAATAAAGAGTATCGTCCAATCAATGAGACTAAGCTGTATAGCAGGGAATGGGTTTTTCATATCAGTAGCCGCATATGCGCTGATGAACAACCGGATCAATATTACCTCCACATAGGATGACTACTGATTGATCTGTGGGTCTACGATGAGAATCCTTCATAGCAGCGGCCATGGCTACACCTGCTGCACCTTCGACGATTAGCCCTTGTGCATCATAGAGATGATGTATGGCACTTTCAATCTCTGCTTCGTCTATGAGGATAAAACGATCAATCAGCCGGCTGCAGATTGGAAAGGTGATGCTGTCCTCTTCAAGAGGCCCGGCTGATCCATCTGAAAGGGTAGGGCGTGCATCAGGAGCATCTACAACCCGACCAGCCTGCACGCTCAGGTACATTTCCGGAGAGTTGACTGGTTGGCATCCTATTATTTCTGTATCGGGAGAATTCAATTTGATCCAACTTGCGATTCCGGAAATCAGCCCACCACCACCAACAGTAACATAGACTTTATCAATATGCGGTATAGCTGAAGCAAGTTCAATAGCTATTGTACCCTGGCCGGCGATGACCTCCGGGTCATTGTAAGGACTGACCCAGGGCAGGCCATGTTCCTGAGCATAGGCTTTTCCAGTAAGCTCTGCCTGGAGTGAATCCCCATCCACCAGGTGCAGATCTGCGCCGAGGGCAACAAGTTTCTCAATTTTCTTTGGGGTTGCAGTAGAGGGAATAAAAATGGTTGCTTTTAGTCCATAAAGCTCAGCTGCCTTAGCCACCCCTAATCCGTGATTTCCTGTTGAAGCTGTAACAATGGCATGGCCTGAAGGTATAAGGCTCAGGCGTGACAATGCACCTCGCCATTTGAATGAACCTGTCTCCTGTTCATTTTCACATTTGAGCCAGAGGCCCAATGTTTCTTCTTTCAGAAGGCGGGTGTGTGCGACATGCGATTTGATGCGTTGATATGCATCTGATATCAGGGAAGGGATATACCCGGGTTGATCAATCAAGGCTGGATCAGAGGACACTGCTATGCCGGTAATGAAACAGCGTGTACACCCATTGCCAATATTCCTGCCAGTTGGTCTATAGTGAAATCGATATCCTCCCTAGTTGTATTTCTACTGAAAGAAAAACGAACAGCTTTTCGATTGGTCGGATGTCCGATAGCATTGAGCACATGAGATTGGGATTCCGCCCCTGAACTGCATGCACTACCTCCGCTGGCACTGATCCCTGCTATATCAAGGGACATGATCAGCAGCTCAGCATATGGCCCGGGAGGAAAGGAAACATTCAGGACTGTATACAAGGATTGTGTAGGATGTCCATTGAAATAAACATCAGGACAAATCTCGCTGATGCGTTCCTTCATATAAGCCTTTAGCTCGGAAATGAGGGCCACATCCTCACTCAGTTCGGTATAGGCGAGTTGCATGGCCTTTGCAAGGCCAACAATTCCTGAGATATTTTCAGTACCGGCGCGCATATTTCTTTCCTGTGAACCACCGTCTATAAACGGCTCGATGTGACACCGGTTGTGGATATAGATAAAACCAATGCCTTTAGGCCCGTAAAATTTATGTGCAGCTCCAGACAGAAAATCGATAGGGGTTTGTTGCACGTTAATCTGATAATGACCTATGGTTTGTACTGTATCTGAATGCAGCCAGGCTCCATATTTTTTACAAAGCGTTGAAAGTGCATCCAGATCGAGGAGTGAACCCAACTCATTATTGGCGTGCATAAGGGACACAAGCGTTGGCGCATCCGATGAAGACAGTAATTCCTCAAGGTGAGCAAAGTCAGGCAGGCCGTATCTATCGATGCGCACCAAATCCACACCGACCATATGGCGATTGTGAAGATGTTCCACTGAGTTTTTTACACAATGGTGTTCCGCAGGAGAAGTGATGATTCTTTTGACCCCTAGGTCAGTTACTGCGCACTTGATGGCCATATTGTTTGATTCTGTCCCCCCGGAAGTAAAAAAGATCTCTCCGGTGGATGCGCCAATAAGGCCTGCAACCATTTTCCTTGCTCCTTCAATGGCGGCCCTGGTGGTCCTGCCATCCTGGTGGATAGAGGATGGATTGCCAAAATTACTGGTCAGGAATGGCATCATTGCTTCTAATACTTCCTGGCGGATTGGCGTAGTAGCCGCATTATCAAGATATACTCTTCTGGACATGGTGTGAATCTGAAATGAGGGCACAATTTACGGAAGTTACCAGAGTTCCAATCCCGAAATCCTAAATCAGGCTTTTCACCCTGTCAACCAGGGAACGGGCTTCTTCGGCTGACCTGGCTTCCGCATAAATGCGAAGAATAGGCTCTGTATTGGACTTACGTAGCTGGACCCAGGCTCCGGGAAGGTCTATTTTGAGTCCATCACGGGTATCAAGACTATTTTCAATAAAGTGTCCTGCCACTTTATCCAGGATGCCCTGGGCAGACTGAGCGGGATCAAAGGATACTTTATCCTTGACCATGACATATTGCGGATAGCCACTTTTCAATTGGGATAGTGACTTGCCACTGGTAGCCAGGTGCATGAGGATCAGGGCAATTCCTATCAGTGAATCTCTGCCATAATGCAGTTGTGGATCGATGATGCCTCCATTTCCTTCACCACCGAGGACGGCCCCCCTGTATTTCATCTCCTTGACGACATGGACTTCACCGACTGGTGCATAGTAGCATGGGACATCATATGATGCAGCAAGGTCAGCCAGTGCCCGGCTCGAGGAGAGGTTAGTCACCAGAGCCCCTTTCTTGTGGTTGAGGACATAATCTGCGGCGCACACAAGGGTGTATTCTTCGCCAAAAAAGACACCATCTTCACTCACCAGCGCCAATCGATCAACATCAGGATCAACACTGATGCCCAGGGATGCCTTATACTGCACTACCGCCTCGCATAACTCGGTCAGATGCTCAGGAAGCGGTTCGGGATTATGGGCAAATACGCCCGAGAGATCTGCATTGATCAACTCATACTCTACACCCAAAACGTCCAGGAGAGGTGGGATGCTGATGCTGCCGGTGCTGTTGATGCAATCCACGACCACCTTGAGGCGGGCTTCTGATATAACCCTTGCATCCACCAGGGGATGTTCCACGATGGCCATGATATGCTGTTCGATCGCATCGTTGACCTGAGTCACTTTACCCAATTTAACCACCGATGCATATTCTACGGATGTGCTTCCTGATTCAGCCATTTCCTTGATCTCCTCTCCGGCTTCCTGGCTGATAAATTCACCGAGATGGTTCAGGAATTTCAAGGCATTCCACTCTTGTGGATTATGGCTGGCCGTGATGATGATGCCTCCGGAAGCTCCTGCCGATGTGACATACATCTCCACACTGGGGGTAGTAGAGTAATCAAGGTCCAATACATCGATTCCCATGGCCTGCAGTGTGCTGATCACCAGGTTTTTGACCATTTCTCCGGAAATCCTGCCATCCCTGCCGATCACGACAACTGGTCGTTCAGCATGCCTTGAAAGAAAAGTTCCGTAGGCTGCTATAAAGGCGACAATATCAGGTGGCGTCAGGTTATTGCCCGGCTGGCCACCAATGGTACCCCGGATCCCGCTTACAGATTTGATGAGTGACACAGCTACTACGATTGATTTTGTCCGGCAAAACTATACATTTGATCGATGATGGAGACATTGCTTCACTGGGATAGTTCAATCTTTCACTGGATCAACAGCGGATGGAGCAATCCGGTATTTGATTTCCTGCTGCCAGCCGCCAGAAATAAATATGTCTGGCTCCCGCTTTATGTATTCTGTATCACCTGGATCTTGTTCAATTTCACCCTGAAGCAGGGGAGTATCATCCTGTTGTTTATCACAGTCTCAATATTCGCTTCTGACACTATCAGTTCAAGTCTGATCAAGAAACAGGTCCAACGGCCAAGACCTTGTCATGAACAACAGATGATTCCACCTGTCATCGGAAGAGTGCCGTGCGGGGGTGGTTACAGTTTTACTTCATCTCACGCCGCTAACCACTTTTGCCTGGCCGCTTTTCTGGTGACTGTCTTTGGGAAATATATGCGCCGATGGAAGCATATCTGGTGGGCGTGGGCGGCAATGATTTCCATTGCCCAGGTGTATGTCGGACTTCATTATCCGCTTGACATCATTGGCGGGGCTATTCTAGGGATGATCATAGGGTCATCTATGGGCATTCTCTGCAGGCAACAGATCAGGGACGG
Source organism: Candidatus Opimibacter iunctus (assembly GCA_016716665.1). Lineage (GTDB taxonomy): Bacteria > Bacteroidota > Bacteroidia > Chitinophagales > Saprospiraceae > Opimibacter > Opimibacter iunctus. The sequence continues at coordinate 136,443 of JADJVH010000004.1, forward strand.
AATACTGACATAAGGGTTAAGATAGACAGGTAAACATAAGTACCTTAGCGCCTGAATTGATCAGGAAAGTGATCAGTTAATCATGTTATACTATAGAAATCAATACAAAACGTAATCACTATGCAGATCATTGACGGAAATGCCCTTGCGCAGCAAATCAAGGCAGAGCTCCGGGAGAAAGTGGACAAGGTTGTTGCAACAGGCAAAAGAGCCCCGCACCTCGCGGCTGTGCTCATCGGGGATCACCCTGCCAGCAGGTCATATGTAACCAATAAAGTCAGAAGTTGTACCGATGCCGGTTTTCAATCTACCTTAATTCAAAGGCCTGCAGAAATCAGCCAGCAGGGATTGCTTGATATCGTCAACGAATTGAATGAAGATCCGGAAATAGATGGTTTTATTGTGCAGTTGCCATTGCCTGAGCACATCCATGAAATGGATATAACGCTTGCCATCCGTCCTGAAAAGGATGTCGATGGTTTTCATCCGATGAATCTCGGACTGATGACCCTTGGCCTGCCGTCCTATCTTCCGGCGACCCCGATGGGTATCATGCAGATGCTGGAACGCTATCATATCGACATCAGCGGAAAGACATGTTGCGTGATCGGCCGGAGTAATATCGTCGGTACGCCCATCAGTATTTTACTTTCCCGTAAGGCCATTCCCGGTGATGCCACGGTGATGCTATGTCACAGCCGTACACCGGATATAAAACAGATTGCATTGCAGGCTGATGTTTTGGTAGTAGCCCTCGGACGACCTCATTTTCTGACTGCAGATATGGTCAAGGAAGGTGCTGTCGTTATCGATGTAGGTATCAACAGGATTGATGACCCGACAAAGAAATCAGGCTTTAGGTTGGTGGGCGATGTCGATTATGATAATGTCGCTCCCAAGTGCAGCTATATCACCCCGGTGCCGGGCGGTGTAGGTCCCATGACCGTTACTTCCCTTTTACTCAATACCTGGAAGGCCTATTCGGGTGAAATCTATCCCCGACTATAATGAGCATATCAAACCCTGAATACTTTTCGATGACCTTTGACACCAGAGGTTATGACAATGAAATATGGATGGCGATGCTTGGCGAGTGGCCATTCGAATCCTTCCACGAAGAAGGAAATAAGATTACTGCCTATATCCTCAAGCATGATATTACCCAGGACCTGCTGGAGGCAATCAATGCAGCAAAGGACCACTGGTTTAATGACTACGAGATGGAGGTCGTTCCGGATCAAAACTGGAATGCAGTATGGGAGAGTTCATTCAACCCTGTAGCCGTCGATGATTATTGTTATATCCGCGCCGGCTTTCATTCAGGCAGCAAGGAAGGCTTCAGACACGAAGTAATCATCGCTCCCCGTATGGCTTTTGGCACCGGGCATCATGCGACCACCTATATGATGCTGCAGGCGATGTCAAAACTTGATTTCAAGGGTAAAAGAGTGTTTGATTTTGGCTGTGGCACAGGTATACTTTCGGTGGTTGCTGCTATGGAGGGTGCTTCTAAAGTTATTGGTGTTGATATACAGCCTGAATCCAGAGAAAACAGTTTAGAGCACGCCATGCTTAATCATGTTAGTGAGGCCTGCGAGTTCTATGAAGGCGGCATTGAAATGGCAGGCACAGAGAAATACGATATTATACTTGCCAATATCAACGTGACGGTGATCGCCAGGTATTTTGAGCAACTCAAATCCTTGTTACAACCAAACGGATATATATTGCTGTCCGGCATCATGACCTACGACAAGGTGTATATGGAACAACACTTGAATTTTCCACCATTAGTGCTGATCGAATTGCATGAGCGTAATGACTGGTTACAAGTGACGCTTAAGAATTGATCACATTTATTCCTGTTCATTCCAGGTAGCCAGCGTTTCATACACTTTATGAATCGGCAGGCCCATCACATTGGCATAGGATCCTTCAATGCGTGACACTTTAGTCCAGCCGATCCAATCTTGTATCCCATATGCTCCAGCCTTATCCAGGGGAGGAAATGTCCTTACATAGTATTCGATTTCGTCAGCAGTCATTGGTTCAATCCATACAGAGGTATAATCTGAGAAACCAACACCACGCTTGTGGTTGCCGATAAAGACACCCGTGATGACAAGGTGGTGCCTGCCGGCAAGTGCTGAAATCATCTGCGCAGCCTCATCCTTGTCCAGTGGTTTGCCATAGATCCTGTCATCCAGGATGACAACGCTATCAGCAGTCAGGACAAGGCTCTGATGATCTATCAGTGGAATGGCAGCCTCAGCTTTTTTCCTGGCGAGGTATAATGGAATGTCCTCTACCTCCATATCAGCAGGATGATCTTCGGGGACATCGATATCAATCACTTTAAAGGTAATGCCTGCCGCCTTGAGCAGGTCATGACGCCTTGGCGATTTAGAAGCGAGGTAGAGTGGTGGATGACCTGTCAGCATAGTTGATATATTGGTTAATTGGTCTTACGTGTTTTCGCTACGATCTCATCAACAATTTCCGGATTGAGCAATGTCGAAGTATCACCGAGGTTAGCATAATCGTTTTCAGCAGGCCTTGCGCAGGAGCCTTCGCATGATTTTTCCTGATCTCGTTTTAGGCAGTCCACTTACGATCATGATTTCATCTGCCCTGGCTATGGGTCCGATATGTTGCACGAGTTTCTCGTTGATCTCTTTGTGCAGGAGGGCCTGGTCATGGTCAGGGTGCAATACAATGACATATGCATATATCCCCTGGCCCTTGATCGGATGCGCATAGCCGACGACGGCGCTTTCTACAATATTCGGATGTTCATCGATAGCATCTTCTATTTCGGCAGTGCCTATCCGGTGGCCGCTCACATTGATGACATCATCTACGCGACCAATGATCCTGTAGCGGCCTTCTGCATCGCGCCTGGCTTCATCCCCTGTGAAATACAATCCCGGAAACGCTGAAAAATATGACTGCCTGCAGCGTTCATGGTCTCCATAGGTGGTCCGGATGATGGAAGGCCAGGACCTCCGGATGCAAAGCAGGCCCTCTACATCATTTCCTATAACTTCCTGGCCTGTCACATCTACCAGCAGTGGTTCAACACCAGGCATAGGATAGGATGCAAAGCATGGTTTTGTATCCGTGATATAAGGTATAGGAGTGATCATGATCCCACCGGTTTCCGTCTGCCACCATGTATCAATGACCGGAGCAATACCCCTTCCGATCTTTTCATTGTACCAGTGCCATGCTTCCTCATTGATGGGTTCACCGACAGAACCGAGCACTCTGATCGAGGAAAGGTCATGTCCCTCGGTATATTCATCTCCGGCAGCCATCAATGCCCTTATCGCCGTAGGGGCCGTATAGAATATATTCACTTTATGTTTTTCACAGACCTTCCAGAAACGAGAAGGATCCGGAAAAGTAGGAACACCTTCAAACAGCAGGGTCGTTCACCATTCAGGAGCGGTCCATAGATGACGTAACTATGTCCTGTGATCCATCCAATATCTGCAGTACACCAGAATACTTCACCTGGTTGGTATTGGAAAACATTGTTGAAAGAATATCCGGCATACACCATATACCCTCCGCAGGTGTGTACTGCACCTTTTGGTTTCCCTGTTGATCCGGATGTGTACAGGATAAACAAAGGGTCTTCACTATCCATAATCTCGGGCGGGCATACTCCATCTTGTCCTTCAGTCACTTCGTACCACCAGATGTCACGCCCGCTGACCCAGGAAATACTCCCGCCAGTGTTACGGTATACGATGACTTTTTCAACACCGGGACATCCCGATGCCAATGCTTCATCAACTACTGTCTTGACCGGTATTTGTTTTGACCCCCTCACGTTGTAATCAGCACAGATGACCATATTACATGAAGCATCCTGTATCCGGTCAGCCAGTGATGCAGCTGAAAATCCGGCAAATACGACACTGTGAATAGCCCCGATCCTTGCACAGGCAAGGATACCGATGACGAGTTCTGGAACCATCGGCATGTAAAAACAAATCCTGTCTCCCTTCTTTATTCCATTTGCCTTGAGTCCATTAGCAAAAATGCAGACGGCCCTATGCAACTCTCTATAGGTGAGTTTCCTCGTTTCCTGCATCGGTTCACTCGGCTCCCAGATGATGGCTGTTTCATCTCCATTCTTATCGAGGTGGCGATCAAGACAATTGACTGTGATATTTAGTTTTCCACCAAGGTACCATTGGTTATGGGCTTGAATGAAATCAGGTTCGGAGACTTTAGTCCACCTTGTGCTCCATAGATATGCTTCGGCCCGTTCTGCCCAGAAGGAGTCCGGGTCAGATAGGCTCTGCTTGTATGCCTCGTGATAATCCTCAATAGATCTGATCTGTAAATTCATAAGGCTAAAACCTTCGGGTTTAAATAATCAATAGTATAAATGTCCCGGCAAGCATGACCCCTTTGATCACTAAAGAGGCATGATGAAAATACACCTTGTCGCTGGCCCACCAAACAAATGCCATCGAAGCAATGACTGCTCCCTGCATAATCGTTAAAATCAGTTTTACAGTACTCCCTGACTGGTCGGTATCCCAGGCATATAAAGCGGCTACCAATATAACGCCAAGTATCAAAGCCATTATCTTTCCGGACAGGAGACCATAGCGGACAACGAACGTCTGACACGATGCCCTGGCGTCCCCTTCCACATCTTCCAGGTCTTTGACTACCTCCCTGTACCAGGTGGTCAAAAATGCAAATGCGCAATAATACCACAAGGCCTGGCTGATGACTTCCTGGTTGCCTGCAAGCCAGTCCGGTAGCGCCACGATGGCCACAACTCCTGCACAAAACAAGCCTACCCACAGGTTACCAGCGATAGGTTTGCATTTTAGCGTAAATGAATACAACCACAGTCCAATTACGGCTATTGGATAAATGAACAGGTAAGCCATCATGGATAGCCTTATAGCCAGTACTACTGAGATAATAGCGCCTAGTGCTAAGAGAGAAAAATAAACGATCAGGACGTGCCTTTTCGTCCATGTGTTTCCTGCTATCCATCGTTGCGGACGGTTAATGCGGTCTATAGGTGCATCATAATAATCATTGATCACATACCCGGAGGCGGCAATCAGCATAGTGATGCTACACAGCAGGACAAAACCGGTCAATCCGAGGACAGAATGAAAGGTGTCCAGCAACTGATGATAGATCAGGGACTGGATCAGGGCGACCATCAGCACATTTGGCCATCGTATGATATTGAAAAAGTTACTTAGCATCCTTTGTGGGGGTTAATATAACTGCTTTCCTCTGCTTCTGCTGAACAGCGTATATGTCATCATTAAAAATAAATTCACTCGTTGCTGATTTGGAACTATTCGGTTAACCCCTTATATTTAAAAAATCTTATGGAAGAACTAACCCAATCCTCGTCCGAACCCAAGGCATATAAATTCAAAGAACTGAAAATATACGCCTCAACCGAATGGCTGGCAGACAACAAGAAGAAATACCGTCAGGTCTATGACAGGTTGGAAGCGTCCTATGTTTATGCCGAGCTCTCTTTTTTCAATAAGTATTTTGATGTGCAGAGCTGGGATGTGGAGGTTACCCTTCGGTGCCTCTCGATGAAAAAGGCCGGAAAGGAATTGTGCCGCCTACAGATCAGGCGGAATGTCAGCAAGTATGACAACATTGTCTACATCCGGGAAGGCTGGGGAAATAAAATGGAAGGCTCGTTCTGGAAAAAGGGAGCCTACTGCTGGGAAGCATATATCGACAACGAGAAAGTAGGATCCAAGTATTTCTATATTGAAGAATCGGACAAAATCATCAATGGACAGCCCCAGTATCTCGCCCTGCAATCCCTGCGATTGTATGAAGGCCAGTATGATGATGTAGGCGAGGATGACCGGCATTATTACACTGCATTCTCAAGTGCAGAGACGAGATATATCTATTCTGAAGTTATTTTCCAGAATCTCCAAAGCCAGGATGCGTGGCAGTGCGAACTGTTTACTAAATTCTACAACGAAGCCAGAGAACTGAAAGGGCAGGTGACACGCCTCCAGACGATCAAGAAAGGCGATGAGAAAGTGAAGATCACCGCAGGTTGGGGATCAAATGTCAAGGGTTCATGGCGATCAGGAAAATATACAGCGGAAATCATCTTTATGGACAAGCTGGTGGCCGTTGTCCCATTTGAAGTCGGCGAGCATTTTGCAGAGGGCCAGAGTCAGGTATTATGGCCCGATTATAAGCCCGCGCATTTCAATACCGAGGTTCATGAGCAATCGCTTGAAGAAATCATGTCCGACCTTACCGCTATGATCGGGCTCAATGAGATAAAGCGTCAGGTCTTTGAGCATGCCCAGTATCTTCAGTTCCTGAAATTAAGAAAGGAAAAAGGATTTACAGAAAGACAGGATATCAATATCCATTCCGTCTTCGTTGGCAATCCGGGCACAGGCAAGACCACTGTAGCCGGCATGATGGGAACGCTGTATAAGAGAATGGGTTTACTATCCAAAGGCCATGTCCACCAGGTGGACCGTGTTGATCTTGTGGGTGAGTATATCGGGCAGACAGCCCCGAGAACAAAAGATGCTATAGAGAAGGCAAGAGGCGGCGTACTGTTTATCGATGAAGCCTACAGCCTCGCCAGGGCAAATGATGACACCAAGGATTTTGGACGCGAGGTCATCGAAATCCTGGTCAAGGAAATGTCCAATGGCCAGGGGGATATGGCAGTCATTGTCGCAGGATATCCAAAAGAAATGAAGTATTTCCTGGACTCCAATCCGGGCCTCAAGTCTCGGTTTAAGATTCATTATCATTTTACCGATTATCTCCCTCAGGATTTATCTGCTATCGCCGGGTATGCCTGCAAGGAGAAAGAAATCGAAATGAGTCCTGAAGCCCGCATCCTGGTCGATGAGTTGATCACCGAGGCGTATAGAAACCGTGACCGGTCTTTCGGTAATGCACGCTTTGTCAATGACCTGATCGAAAAGGCAAAAGTTGCCCTTGGATTGCGCGTGATGAAGAATATATCATTAAAGGAACCTACGCACGCAGACCTCTCCCTGATCCTCGGTGAGGACATCGAACAAATCAAAGCGCTTGAAGCCTTTGTGTCACCGGTGATCCCTGTCGATGAAAAATTACTGGAACTGGCCCTTGTTGAACTGAATGCCTTGACCGGTCTGGGGACGGTGAAAAAACAAATCCGCGAAATGGTGGATATCGTCAGATACCACCAACTCATAGGCCGTGGTGTGCTCAATAAATTTTACATGCACACCGTATTCATAGGCAACCCAGGTACAGGCAAGACCACTGTAGCCCGCATCCTGACCAGAATCTATAAAGCCCTTGGTATCCTTGAAAGGGGCCATATGGTCGAAACAGATAGGCAAGGGCTGGTAGCAGGATACGTTGGACAGACTGCACTCAAGACCGCCGAGAAGATAGATGAAGCTATGGGTGGTGTCCTGTTTATCGATGAGGCGTATGCCTTGACCAATGCTACAGGCAATGCGCATGACTTTGGCAGTGAAGTCATCCAGACCATTCTCAAGCGTATGGAGGATAAGCGTGGTCAGTTTTTCGTCTTTGCTGCAGGATATCCTGATAACATGGAGGCTTTCCTGAAAGCTAATCCGGGACTCAGTTCAAGATTTGACAAAGTACTCCGGTTTGAAGACTACTGTCCCGAAGAACTCAATGAAATCGCGATCAGTATGATTACAACGCAGGAGATGCGGATTACACCAAAAGCGCTGGAGCACCTCACAGCGTACTTTAAGTTCCTGTATGATTACCGGGATAAATATTTTGGAAATGCCAGGAACATAAGGCAGGTTATACAGGATGTGATTAAAAATCAAAACCTGCGACTTGCCAAAAGTGGTTCTGATGCACGTACTCAGGCAAACCTTATCACTTTTGAAGATGTTAAAGACTTTGCAAGAGACAAAAACCTTCAGAGTTTCCAACGCCAGGGCATTGGTTTTAAAAAATAGAATGGCCGGGAATACTGCAACGTAACTTTTATTACACGGTATATATGGGTTATGCTTGTACTTTTACAGCATGAGCAGGATTTCCAGCATTTTCAATATGACTTGCCCGCGCTGCAGGCAAAGCAAGCTATTCGAACACCCCATGCATTTCTCCAGGCCTTTGAAAATGAATAAGCAGTGCCCTGCTTGCGGCCAAAGATTTGAGCCTGAACTCGGCTTTTATTACGGTGCAATGTTCATTTCCTACATATTTGTTGGCTTCTTCAGCCTGGGACTAACCGGTTTATTGGTTTTTTACTTCAACCTTTCCATCGAAGTCACCTTTACCATTCTGATTGGAATACTGGCAATACTGTTTCTCTGGAACCTCCGATTTAGCCGGTCCATTTGGATACACCTCCTGGTCAAGTATGACCCGCAGGCAATTTCCAAATACCAGGCGAGGCAAGAGAAAAAGGAAAATGCAATGGAAGAAAGTACGAATCAGGCCTGACCCGCCATCCCTTAATTCCGTCAATTCCGGCTATACCCAGAGCACCATATCTAACTGTTTGCGATATGTTTTGGATAGAGGATGCTGTGAGCCCAAGGTATTGAAGATACCAATCATAGCTTTTGCGAGCAGGCCTTCAGCAGCTTTATTGTTCTGACCCAATAATTGAATCCCCTTTGAAAGTGCACTTTCCAGGTCCCCTTTTTGAAGCTCTTCCTTTATCAGCAGCACGTTTTCTTCCACGGTGGGCAAGTTGAGAAATGCAGCAATATCCCTGATGAAGCTGGCTTTGTCATAGTAGTGCGTCCCCATTTTGATCGGCTCGAGTATCCCAGGGACGTCCTGTGGCTTATCCCAGAGGATTAACTGGCTCAGCACAATACGGATTTCATGATTCTCAGGAAATTGCTTCATCAACTGCTCTATCTCAATGACATCAGGTTGTTCTTTTTCAGCCAGCGCTTTATCCAACGCGAGAAGGCCGGCATCCGGAAGGGTACCTTTTAGCCATTCGAGGATCATCTGGCGAGGCAGTGCACCGGTAAATTCATCAATGACTTCGCCCCGGTAGAACATCTTCACATTGGGAATGCTCCTGATCTGGAATTGGGTAGCTATTTCCTGCTGGTCTTCTGTATTCAGTTTGACCAGCGCCCATTTTCCTTCTTGTTCTGTTGCTATCTGTTCAATGACTGGGCCCAGCACCTTGCAAGGTCCGCACCATGGCGCCCAGAAGTCCACTACGACCGGGGTATCATAACTCTTGTCAATCACCTCTTTTTGAAAATCTACCATATTCGGATTATTTAGCTGATTTACTTATTAGTTTTCATCAAATGATGTTCCTTTGGCCGTTATTTGCCTCTTTGGCAGTATTTTTCACGCACAATGACAATATGTCTCAACTGCAAGCAAGTATATTTTCATCATTGTATAAATATCAGCCATAACAGGTGAATCAGTCAAGTAAATTTTATTTTCGGCCATGCCTGATTATACTGATTGTACTAATCTGCCTGGTTAGCCATACCCTGGGTGCCCAGATGCAACCTGGTCAGATCAAGGCGCTCAACAAAGCCTGGAATGACCTTGGACTTGCGGGGAATAGTCATTCCGGCATTTCAATCTATGACCTGCAGAAAAGGAAACCAATATTCAATTACAGGGCCGATAACTTTTTCACCCCTGCTTCCAATATCAAGATACTGACAATGTACGCCGCACTGCAACTGCTGGATGAGCAATTGGATGCGGGGTATTATACTATCCATGACGATAGCCTTCTTATTTGGGGTGGGGGAGATCCGGGAACTTTCTATCCGGATATGGAGAGCCCTTGTCCTTTGGCTGAATTGATAGCGTCCAGTGATAAGAAAATAATCTTTAGTGATCAGCATTTCAGGACTACCCGGTACGGCGAAGGATGGGCATGGGACGATTACCCATATGCCTATCAATGCGAGCGAAATGCTTTTCCAATCTATGGTAACAGGCTCTGGATCAATCGACACATTGACACGATCCGCATCACCCCTGGCTATCTTACACCCTTAGTCAAGATCAATGTGGATACCATCGCTGATAAAGGTAAATCCGAGTGGGGGGATGGCTACTTTTATACGTATAATCCGCGCGACACTACAGATGAAGTAGCATTGCCAATCACGTTTTTCAAGAATGATGTGAAGTATTCCTGGGCTGAAGCGACCGGCAAAGAAATCATCATGTCCTCAGCACCTCTAAGCGATGACATACTTTCAGTAAAGGGTTCTCAAAGGGATACGATGATCAGGATCATGATGCAGGAGAGTGACAATTTTATTGCAGAGCAGCTATTGCTTTCATGTTCGTTCAGGAAACTTCATTACATGACGGATCAGGATATCATTGATACGTTACTGAGCGGACCTTTAGCTGATTTACCTGATGAGATTGATTGGGTTGACGGATCCGGGCTATCGGTCTACAATCAGTTGACTCCCCGATCTGTGATTGCCGTCCTGTTGCATCTGCTCGAATTGAAGGATATGGCCTATATGAAGACTATGTTTCCGGCGGCCGGCATGTCAGGCACAATGAAGTATGGTTTCAAGCTAAAGAATGGAAAGCCCTATGTTTTTGCCAAATCAGGTTCGCTCAGAAATACCTATTGCCTGAGTGGTTTTATATTAACAAAATCAGGGAACATCCTTCTTTTCTCCTGGATGAATAACCAGGTAGCTGTCCCAACCGCTGACCTCAAAGCGTCCATGGATAATTTCTTTTCTTTACTTTATGATCAATTTTAGAACTGGCCCCCATGCATCTTGCACTTCCTCCGGCACAATTGCTATCACTTGCTGACAAGCATGGCCTGCCGCTCTTTGTATATGATGGTGGCACCATAACCAGACAGATCGAATCACTCAGGAGCGCACTTGATGTGCCGGCACTGGAGATTCATTATGCCTGTAAGGCATTGAACACGATAGGTATCGTAAAGCATATCCATAATCATGGTTGTGGTATCGATACCGTTTCACCCGGTGAAATTGTGATTGCCTTGCAAGCCGGAGTGCCGGCCTCAGAGATCAGTTTTACACCATCGGGCGTGTTGACAGAAGAGTATGCATTTGCAATAAGCAAAGGTGTGCATGTTCACGTTGACCAGTTTCATGTTTTGGACTGGTTGGATATCCATTATCCTGGACTTGAGATTACATTGAGATTTAACCCGGCTATCCAGGCTGGAGGTCATTCAAAACTGCAGGTCGGATCAGATGGTTCTAAGTTTGGAATCATGAGCCACCAGGTTGATGCGATAAAAGAAAAAACCAGATCATTGTCGCTGCGGATTACCGGTGTGCATATGCACCTCGGATCGGATATCGGGGATTCAGGAAGTTTTGATCAGGCGTATGAATATCTCCTGACTATAGCCCGTCAGTGGGCTGACACGATTCAACGGATTGATCTCGGCGGAGGATTCAAGATTCCATACCACCCGCAGGATCATTCTATTGATATGCCAGCATTCGGGCACAAGATCAGCCAGCGGTTTCGCCGTTTCTGTGAGGAGATTGGAAGGCCATTAACCATGGTTGTTGAACCCGGAAAATACCTTGTCAGTGCTGCAGGCTATCTGTTGATGGAAGTTTCCGCGATCAGAGACGGGGGCTCTATTCCAATGGCTTTTGTCTCATCAGGCTTTAATCATTTCCTGCGGCCGATGAATTACGGGGCTTATCACCACCTCATCAATTTGTCTAACCCTGAAGGGGATGTACACCACTATGATATTGTAGGATACCTGTGTGAAACAGATAATTTTGCTTCCAACAGGCCAATCCATGAAATTCGCAGAGGTGATATACTCTGCCTGATGAATGCCGGAGCCTACGGATATACAATGGCCTCAAATTACAATACCAGGCCCAGGCCGGCTGAAGTACTCATCGCTGATGATGGCAGGACACAACTCATCCGTCGGGCTGAAAGCTTTGCTGACATCATGCAAACCGACCTTGGCTATGTGGCTGATGGATTATCGTCTCCTGTTGATCCCAAGGCCGGGTGATTGCGTAGGCTTTAGATAACCGTCCTCCAGTACTACCAATCCTTCAAACGGATCACCTATCACATCCATCCAACTGTCGAGATCGGCATGACTGATGTTAGGCCTGGCCAGAGCCACATGAAGTCCTGCAGCTATCCCCAGGCTGCTTTCATCCATACAACCCATCATACAACTTACGGCAGCCGATCTTGCACTTGAATTGATCTGCAGCGCTGGCGTAATACCTCCAACCTTCATGAGTTTGATATTGAGGAAATCCACGGCCTGGCGGCTTGTCAGTGAAAAGGAATCAGCAAGCTTCTTTAGGCTTTCATCTGCCATGATCGGGACGTTGCCTTCCTGACGCAGCAGATGCCATTGAAAGGTCAATTCCGGGGAGGTCGGTTGCTCTATGAGTTCCAGCCCCGCATGCTTGGTATTGCGTATAAAATGTGCGGCTTCGATGAGGCTATATCCCTGGTTGGCATCAAGGGTGAGTGCGATATCTTTTCCTATCTTTTTCCTGACCAGGCCTACAATGCGAATGTCACGCTCTACATCAAGGCCGCCTTTGAGTTTGATAGCCCTGATGCCCATCTTGAGTAAGCCATCTGTCTTCGTCAATACAGCAGCGTCAGGTAAAATTCCGATCGTTACACTGGTGATTATTTTCTGACGATAGCCGCCAAGGAACATATATAAAGGCACGCCAGCCTTTTGGGCCATCAGGTCATACAAGGCGATTTCAACCATAGCCAGCGCGGATGCCTGGCCAGGTAATGCTTCCCTCAATTCTTCATACAACCTGCTGTAGTAAAAAGGATTTTCGCCCTTCATACATGCTTCAATATGCCCGTGATAGGACCGCAATACAGCAGCAGCATCCTCACCGGTAACGATCATATCAGGTGCTGCCATTCCCCAGCCGGTCAGCCCACTTTCTGTTTCAAGTGTAAGGAATACATTTTCACAATGTGTGATATCCTGTTGATAAGCTATTGAATAACTCTCCTTCAGTTCAAACTTTTCCACCCAACATTCAGATGCAATGATCTTCATAGCCTTAAGATTCTGTGTATTGAGATGCTAGATACATAAACACCGCCAATACCCTCCTATAATATTACTTTTTACGGATCAGTGGCAGTATCCTCCGCATCAGCCCTTCAGGTCCTTCATGCAACACATCAAATGCCGGGAGGCCTGTCTGATGGGTGATCATGGCGCATGCTTCAGGTATTTCTTCGGGCTCCATCATTTCGTGGTTTACAGTGACAGCGATCACTTTCCTGCCTGAAATAAATTCAATTGCCTTGATCTGATGATCCAGAGGGTGCATGATATATCCCGGAAAGCCATCATACTCTAATCGCTTCGGGGCATGTTGCAGAATGACATAGTCCGGCCTTCCTGCCGCAAGGAGCTCGAATCCGCCAGGATAGGCGGGATTCATCAGGCTGCCCTGGCCCTCAAGGACAATTACATCAGGTTGTTCATGTTTCCATGCCTCATGTACGGCATGTTCTATTTCGCCGGATACAAAATCGTTGATCAGACTGTCGAGTATGATGGAATACGTTGCCCCCTGCATCCACGCGGTCTGCCCGGTGCCGATCATCTCAGCTTTATGGCCGGCTTTGCGGAGTCCATGTACGATGATCCATGCAGTAGTCCGCTTACCGATGGCTGAGTCTGTTCCCAGCACTGCGAGCTTTAGACAATCCACCTCTTCAATCTTTCCACTGAAGAAATGCAGGTCTTTCCTTTCAGGTGGCTTCCGTATATCCCTGATGCGAACATTTTTTTCTTTAGCCATTGCCGCAACAATGGGATCATCTGAGAGGAAATCATGTAGTCCACTGTCAACATGCAATCCCATCTGCACGGCCTGCTTGACCACTTCACGTGCGTCATCAGGTAATCGTCCGCCATCAGGGGCCAGACCGATAACAAACACGTCTGCACCACCATGCTTTCCGGCAGTAAGCATGGCCTCAGCGAGGTCTTCGACAACAGGAATTCCTGTGAGCACACCATCCAGTACACCCCTGGCATCCTTGCCGGCATATACAGGATCTATCACTGCCAAAACCTGATAGCGCTCTGTAAAACGAACGAGGCCGTGTGCTGTTTTTCCGCTTGGCGTATTAAACGCTCCCGCACAGTATACGATTGCTTTCATAGTTGTTGATTATTTTCTTCCTGTGATTACTGCAACATATCGATCAGGCTCCAGAGGCGTAGCCTTATGCATCTGTATCAGTGCATACAGCCCTGCCGTGGAGGCAGGAAGCACCTGGAGCCCTTCCTTTTCCCGAAGGTTCTTTGCGTAGCGCATCAGTTTTTCATCACTCACATTATATGCTTGTCCATTGCTCTTGCGAATGGCATAGAGTGCCTCATCACCATCAAAACTATGCCAGTTGATCAATGGTTCATTGACTTTTGACTCTGTGATACGGCTTTCTTCAAGGTCTACACAACTCTCAAAGCCCTGCCTGAAAGATTCCACTATAGGATTCTTCCTGTAAGAGGATCCTGCAATCATGATAGGTATCCTGCTGGTCCTTCCACGACGAAACAAAGTAACAAAGCCACGATATATGCCTGCCAGCGTGGTCCCATTACTTACAGGAACTGCGACCATCTTTGGGGCATCTCTGAGGGTATCATATATCTCATAGGCGATCTCGGCATAAGCACTGATCTGCAGACTGGCATTGTGGCCTCCCGGATTTGCATCATACCAGTGATTAGCCTTGGATTGCTGTTGTGAATGGTAAACATTGTCTTCATACGACCCCGGAAAACGTATGACTTGCGCGCCATAAGACTCCATTTCCGTGATCCTGTCAGTATGGTAAGTCTCGGGGATAAAGACAATGCACTTCAGCCCAGCCAGATATGCCGCCTGCGCAGTAGAGGCTCCGAAATTCCCGCATGTTGCAACGGAGATGGTATCATAGCCCCTGCGCATCGCATCGAGACATTGGGCAAATGAAATCCTGTCTTTTTGCGTGCCGCTGGGATTGCCCCCTTCATTCTTTATATAGAGTTGCCGGAGTCCGGTTTCACGCTCGACATTGCGCATACGGGTCAATGGGGTATCACCGATCTCAAGGCTGATGATATCCTGGTAAGACTCGATACGATCCACCAGGGAATGCGATTTGTCTTTTACAAATTCGGCCAGTTCCATGGCCTCCTTTGACACAGGCGTTGTGGATGGCAATACACCATCTAATAAGGGATCAATCTTGAGTACAGTGGAATTGCTCATGGCATTATTTTTTCCTGATAGTGTTGATCTCCGGTAGTAAAGGTTTAACGCATATAAAAACCCGGCTATCCCGGCTTTGGTTTGGAAAAGCTCAGATTCCCTGAAATCTTCATGCAGTGATTACACTCAGGTTTCTGGGTTTGAAAATCAAATTTAAATGAAATACCACTTTATTACACTATTTCATGAGACAGCAACCATCTCATGATGGAAATCATATGGGTATTGGCATTTAAATCACCCAAGCCGCACCCCTGCAAACAGATGACTGACCTACCTGACCATTCCGGCAATTTCCGGGAATTCAACAGGCAGATACGCTTCAAAGGATTACCTTTATGCCTGGAGCAATATGATTCCGATTGATATACACAACCCAGGCCTTTGATGAATCTTCACCTTGAACGCAACCTTATATTTTTTGACATAGAATCCACCGGACTGAATGTCATCCGGGACAGGATCATCCAACTTGCCATGATCAGGTATCATAAAGATGGGTCGGCTCCGATCGAAAAATCCTATCTGATCAATCCCGGAATTCCAATTTCCCCGGAAGCAATGGCTGTGCATGGGATCACCCCGGCTGATGTGGCCAATAAACCTACCTTTCGTCAACTGGCGAAGGAAATTTTTGATTTTATCGGAGATGCCGACCTGGCCGGGTATAATTCCAATCGATTTGATATTCCGGTACTCATGGAAGAGTTTGCCCGGGTAGGAATGGACTTTGATGTAGATCACAGGCGTACGATTGATGTCCAGCGGATCTTTTACAAGATGGAACCACGAACCCTTTCTGCGGCTTATCAGTTCTATTGCGATAAGAACATGCAGAATGCACACGATGCTCTCGAAGACGTCCGGGCTACCATAGAGGTGCTCGACGGACAATTGCGTAAATATGAAGGATTCGATTTTATTCCGGAAGAAGGGGAGATTATTCCGTCACCCATTCAGCGTGATGTAAAAGCGCTGGACGCTTTTACCAATGACCTGCAGATGGTGGATGCTACCCAGCGACTGAAATATGATCAGCATGGAACGATCATTTTTAATTTTGGTAAGTATATTGGCAAGCCTGCTGCTGAAGTCCTGGTCAAGGACCAGCAGTATTATCATTGGATACTCGAAAAAGAGTTTTCTTTCCAGGTCAAGAAAATCATCAAGCGCCTTGTTGAAGATTATAAGAAAAACAATGCTTCCTAAGCCTGGCCATTGTTTGGTTGTGGGCCTCCTGTTGGTATTTGCCTGTATAGGTTGCAACACCCGTATTGAAGGATGCCTGCAAGCTAATGCGGAAAATTTTGACCTCAATGCCGAGCGACCATGTGATGGCTGCTGCTTGTATCCGTCCATGGGATTGTCACTTACCCAGAAATGGGGTGACCGGAATTTTACAAATGGCGATACGCTTTACGATATCCATGGTGCCCAGTATAAGATACTTGACCTGAAGTATTTCCTGTCCTCCTGGGTATGGCATGATACGGAAGGAAATTATATTACTGTGGATAGTGTGGAAGCCAGTTGTGATGAAGACATTTTAAGATTTACCACAGATAACCTCATCATCGATTCCAGGCAGTTTGTGTACACGCTCGGAACCATCCGTGAATCACCACTGATCGATTCACTACAGCTTGCCCTGGGGCTTTACCAGGACTTCAGCTGTCTTGATACCAGTGATACAGATACACCGGTTTCCCTGACCAATCAAAGCCCGCTGTGGAATGCAAAGACTGGCAAGCTTGAAATGATAAGACTGATCCTTCAACTTAGCCTTGACCAGGAATCCACAGATACGGTATTTGTCACCACAAAAGATTTAACCAGACTGGAGTATATCCTTCAATTGAAACCGGGAACCGATGCCCGGTTTGATCTTACAGTGGACTATGCGCAATGGTTTAATGATGTAGATGTCAATGATATTAATTCATTTGGTCATTCGATAGAAGCTAATTTTTCGGGGAGCGTAGTACGTACTCCATAATGTTGCTGATACAGCAACTTTTACAAGTCCCTGGACGTTTATTTGACTATAGATATACATCAACTCTAAACACATGCGACCATTCATTCTCCTTGCTGTCACAGCCTTTGTGGTGGGTTTCATTTCCTGTAAGGAAGATAATCCGGAAGGCACACTAACCCTCCATTTCAAAGCCGTCTATGACGGTCAGCCTCTACAGACCTTTACAACCCATCCATTTGAAGGTATCCAGCAGATTCAGTTTACACATTTAAGCATGATGGTTGCAGATCTGCAACTTGTTAAAGGATCTGCGGTCAAGGACCTGGATGATATTGAGCTCGTTGACCTGAGCTTTGATAATCTGGCTGCAGCAGAGGCAGGATATACACTTACTATTCCCAATGTAGCCACAGGTTCTTATGACGGGATTAAGTTTGGACTCGGTGTTCCCCCTGATCTCAATCAGAAAAAACCTGCAGATTTTTCTTCAGGTAGTCCATTAAGCAAGACCGGCTATTATTGGGTTGCCTGGAATAGTTACATTTTCTCCAAGACTGAAGGAAGATTGGACACGCTTGGCAACGGCACTCTTGATCTCGGTTTTGCTATGCATACCGGGTCAGATGCATTGTATAGGGCAGGGCAGGGGACAATTCCGATTGTAATTGAGGAAGGTAAAACAACCAATATGAATGTCCTCCTTGATTATAAGGATCTGCTCCAGGGTGTTGATATCAAATCCCATCCTCAGAATCACACACAATCAGACACCTCTGAGATCGTCAAGATTGTTAATAATTACGGTACTTCCATAACCCTATCGCTATAGACCCTATCTTTGCTACAATGAGGGGCGATGTTAAAATCGGATGGTTTCAAGCCGCTTTAGTTGGTCTTTGCATAGTCATTGCCAGTTGTCATGACAGTATTGATGAGCCCTATGTTGAGGAGACCTGACTGGCATTGCCTACAATCCTGTACCCTATAATGTAATCGTTCCGGAAGGATTTCCTGCGCTTGAACAGCCGGAGGACAACCTCATGACCGTAGATGGTATCCGTTTAGGCAGGAAGCTGTTTTATGACCCCATTTTATCTGTTGACAGTACGGTCTCATGTGCTACCTGCCACCAGCAGGCATTGTCCTTTACGGATGGACTGGACAGGAGCCAGGGAGTAGCCGGGATGACGAGACGAGGTAGCCTGAGCCTGATCAATGTAGGCTTCCATTATGATGGCCTTTTCTGGGATGGTCGATCTCCCAATCTTGAACACCTGTCCCTGATACCACCTGAAGACCCGATCGAAATGGCTGAAACATGGGACAATGTGGAATTAAAACTTAGGAATCATCCTGTTTATCCAACAGATTTCAGGCAGGCTTTTGGGATCGACAATGTGTCAGGGATTGATCGACACCTCGCGGCAAAAGCTATATCCCAGTTCTTACGGACAATTGTTTCAGGTCATAATTCCAGGTATGACCGGTTTGTAAGAGGCGAAATCTTCCTGGAGGAGAATGAATTCAACGGCTACCTGATGTTTTTCAATATTGATCCATCCTTGCCGGATGCGCAATGCGGTCATTGTCATAATGCTCCTTTGATGGCAACCAACGATTATTTTAATAATGGGTTGCAGGAATCTCCTGATCTCTATAGTTTTCCTGATCCCGGGCTGGGTGCCATTACCGGTATAGCCAGTGATAACGGACGGTTTAAGCCCCCAACACTGAGAAATCTGGTGTTTACCGCCCCCTATATGCATGACGGAAGGTTTAAAACCCTGCCCGAAGTCGTGGATCATTATGCCAGCGGAGGCAAAGAATCCCCTAATAAGAGTTCATTTATGTTCAATTTAGTGCTTACCGAAAGCCAGAAAGCAGATATTCTTGCCTTTCTGCTCACCCTGACGGACAGTACCACCCTCACCAATCCTGCCTTCAAGAACCCTTTTTAGTCTCTTTTTGCGCCTAAATCCACCTTTTTAGCATTATTTTTTTTCGAATTCTTATGCATCTTTTAAATTTTATATTCACAAAATTGACTGGCAATATTTTAGTATATTTTGTAAATTATTTAAAATTAATAAGTTAAACATTAAATATAATCTTAATATATCAATTTTCCCCGTAACAATTATGTTTTTTTGTACTTGTTCAGGCCTGACAATCTCCTGATAATTGTATCATCAATTCAAAGAGAGATGAAAAGTCCGGTAGAAGTACTGGATTCAAATTTAGATATGTTCATGGGATTATAATTCTGAAGGATAGAAGGTTGCCATCTGGCAATCTTCTGTCCTCTTTCAAAAAGAATGAAAAATCCGGTTCCACTGTCTAAATATATCAATGATATGTTCATGGGATTATAATTTGTAAAGCTGGGTAGTTCTGAAGTGAACCTCCCAGCTTTTTTTTTGCCTAATTATCCCAGTCCGGTCAACATGCATTGTGGCTATACTCGCCCCAACATCTCTTCAATACCAGCATTCTCCTCCTATTTGCTTTCACCCTGGACCTGGTTTTAAGTCCATTCGTGTAAACCCAAGTCTCCCGGCTATCGGGATGAACCGGGTTTGGCAACCCAAACTTTATATGGATATGCGATCCGGATGCCCCTGATATGAGGGTAAAAAGCATGGTTTAGCAAACAAATATTCATAATAGAAATATATTTCTTACTTTTCGCTAAACAAACTCATATCAACTAGCTATGAAGCATTTATTACCTCTCTTACTACTGATTGTCCTTTTGATCCCATCCAGGTCAAATGCACAATTACCCGACGGGGCTACTGCTCCCGACTGGACACTTACAGATATCTTCGGTAACACCCATCATCTCTATGATTTGCTTGATCAGGGTAAGATGGTGGTCATCGAATTTTCAGCTACGTGGTGCGGTCCATGCTGGAATTACATGCAGACCGGTGCCCTTGAACAATTCTGGGATGAACATGGACCAAATGGGGACAACCAGGCCCAGGTATTCTATATCGAGGCTGACCAGAATACGACCTTGGATGACTTATATGGTATAGGTACCAATACTCAGGGTAACTGGGTTGCTAATATTCCATTTCCGATCATCGATCTCCAGGTTGGAGAAAATACGGACAACCAGTATCAGATTACATATTACCCGACATTGTATGCTGTCTGCTCAGATAAGAAATGCTACGAGTTAGGCCAGGTGCCTGCTTCAGAATGGGAAGAGTTCATCACAAGCTGCAGTCTTACCGCTGAAGTTGCAAATGTTGAAGATGCCGTATGCTATGGAGATGGTGCGATAACACTTGATGTTTCAGGAGGAATCAATCCAATCACATACACCTGGAGCAATGGCTCACATAGTGCTTCATTGACAAATGTCGGTGCAGGCACATATAGTGTGACTGTATTGGAAGCTAATGGCAAGAATGCGATCCTGGAAGATATCGTAATAACAGGTGCCGATAATCCTATCAGCCTTGCTTTCTCGGATATTGAGGATGCATTGTGCTTTGAATCTGCTACAGGTAATGTCAGTATTGAACTAGAAGATGGTGTGGCGCCCTATACCTATGACTGGAGTAATGGCTCTCACAGCCAGAATCTGTCCAATGTTGTTGCAGGCACGTATACTGTGAATGCTACCGATAGCCATGGCTGTCCGTTTGAAGAGACTTTTCAGGTCAGTGAGCCGGATGAATTACTCGCCACGTATGAAACCACACCTGACTATTGCGATCTTGGCAACGGCACTGCCGCCCTCCAAATCGAAGGTGGTGTAGGCAATTATGATCTGACGGCCTCCCAGGGGAATGTTGTGGGGGACCTCATCATAGACCTTTATGCCGGAAGTGTAATCGCTACGGTGGAAGATGGCAATGGTTGTATCTGGGAAGAATCAATTGATATTGAATTTGTGCCA
Organism: Candidatus Opimibacter iunctus; assembly: GCA_016716665.1. GTDB lineage: Bacteria > Bacteroidota > Bacteroidia > Chitinophagales > Saprospiraceae > Opimibacter > Opimibacter iunctus. Next base: position 157,636 of record JADJVH010000004.1, read on the forward strand.
GAACCTGATGTGTATTTCTCTCCTGATCCAACGATCACCTGTGTGCAGCCTATAGCTACGGTAACCGGCTATGTGCAAAGTGGAACGGGTAGTGGAGACTATGAATATGAATGGTCGACAACTAATGGCCATATTGTTGGTGCAACAAACCAATCTGCAGTGCAGGTAGACCAGGAAGGTGATTACAGCCTGACTGTTTATGACCTGTTCAGTGGTTGCCAGGTGGCCAATGAAGTGGCTGTACAGTCTACCCAGACTCCTCCGCCAGTTGCTGCCGGTGATGATTCTCCGATCAGTTGCGAAGACCTGGAACCTGAACTACAGGGTTCAGGTGATCCTGGATATGTCATCAACTGGACTACTACTAATGGACTTATACTTGCAGGAGGCAATACATATGTTCCTACCGTTGGCGCAGCCGGATTATATGTCATTCATGTAACCAATCCAGCTAATTCATGTACTAATCTGGATAGCGTAACGGTCGTCAACAATATCAGCCCCGCATCTGCAGAGTATCAGTATCAGACCAGCGGGTTGACCATGATCGGAACGGATTTATCTACAGGCAGCAATTTATCAGGCTGGACATGGAGCTTCGGTGATGGCAATACCTCTACAGACCCAAACACCGTACATACATTTGCCAGTGAAGGAACATATGAAGTTTGCCTGAGTGTTCAGAATGGTTGTGGAACCAGCAACACATGCCACCAGGTTCAGGTGATATCATCAGGCAGTACTATTAGTGTAATTGCAGATGTACAAAATGTACTGTGCAATTCAGACTCGACAGGAAGCATTGCCCTGCAGGTTAACGGGGGTAATGGCAATTATACCTATGCATGGACAGGACCTGATGGTTCCACATACAATACACCTGCTATTGATACATTGATAGCCGGTTTATACACATTAGTGGTATCTGATGACCAGGGTAATCTCTTTATAGGTGATTTCACAGTCACTGAACCAACACCTATCATCCTTGACGGATCTACGATCGTTGATAATCTTTGCTTCGGCCAGGCCAACGGTTCATTAGGAGTCAATATCAGTGGTGGTGTCCTTCCATATAGCTATTCATTCAATGGAGGACCTTTGCAGGCTGAAAATGTAATTTCTAATTTGCCTGCAGGTGTTGTTGATTGCGCTATCACGGATGCCAATGGTTGCCCGTTTGTAGCAGGTCCATATACTATCCAGGAACCACCAGCATTGACTCCTGTGCCAGCAGTTACTGGGGTAAGGTGCTTTGCTGAAACCAACGGAGCTATATCCCTGGTTGTAAACGGTGGTGTTGCTCCATACAGTTACCTGTGGGATTTTGGAGCTCAGACCACTCCTGATATCAGCGGACTGCCTGCCGGAGTGTATACCTGTGCAGTCACTGATCATAATGGTTGTCTAAGCCAGGTCCCGGTAGTGGTAACTCAACCTGAAGCGCTGATCGGTATACCCACGCAAATAGTTGATGCCTCAGGAACAGAACAAAACAACGGTAGTATATCTATTGACGTGCTTGGTGGCACAGCTCCATACGTTGTCACATGGAACAATGGTGCTACCGGAACATCTATAACGGGTCTTATCCCAGGTGAATACTGGTACATTATTACAGATGCAAACGGCTGTGTAGGTGGCAATACATCCCCAGTGGTCGTCAATGGAATTACATCCACCACAAAAGTAGAGTGGGCTGATTACATTTCGATCGTGCCTAATCCATCTAAAGGGGACGTTGTCGTATCCTGGAATGGGCTTACAGAGGGTAAAGGAACCATGACCCTTGTTACGCTTGAAGGTAAACGCCTTCAATCAAGGGCGATTGTTTCCGGATCAGGAACCTGGGATCTCTCAGGAGCCGGATTATCTAATGGAGTGTACATCGTACTTGTTGAAATCAATAAGCAAATAGTACCATTCAAACTGGTGGTTTTATAACCAGTAGAGGTTGCTAAAAGAAAAAGCCTGATGAGTGATCATCAGGCTTTTCTTTTTTTTACCATTTGCAATTAAGCTGCATTGGCATCAGCATTTTTACGAGGGCGGCCTCTGCGGCCAGCTCCTGTTTTACCTGCTGCTTTCTTAACTGCCTTTTTAGCAGACCCTGAAGGGCGACCGCGCTTACCGGCTTTCTTTGTTGCCTTCTTAACAACTACAACCGCATCAGCTGATGCAACAGCTTTTTTGGTGCCTGGCTTACGACCGCGTTTAGCACCCGCTTTCTTAGCAACCGCTTTCTTAGCGCCTGCCTTAGGACCACGCTTGGCACCAGCTTTTGGTCCACGCTTAGCTCCCTTTGAAGGAGCAGAAGGAGATGAGTTGCCTAATTTAGCTAAAACCCAATCAGCTACACGCTGACGGGTCGCTGCATCCAGGCCGCTCAGCGCTTCGTGAACCGCTGCCATTGCCTTTAATTCCGGATCATTCATATTCATTCGTTTTTTTTAGTGTTAAAAATAAAGGCAATTAATTATTTATTGTCCGCTTTCCGACAATTAGCCATAATAGCCTTTTCATTATTTCGCAAAGTTACAATCATTAATCATACCAAAATAACGCTTGCAGATATTTAGTGGAGTATCCAAATCAATACGAACCAAAGGTGATTTCCATTATTCCGGCTAATTAATTAATTGCCCTTCATTAAGAAGTCATTACGGTTATTATTATTCAGCCTCATTATATAGAGTATACACACGCATTATAAAAAGGTCAATTCTTAAACACACTTTTGTCGCAGGATACAATTTGTCGTGATTCTATGACAATACTTTATTCACGAAGGTTAATGAAATCCTTTCCTGAGTGCAATGGGAACAATTTGGAAGGTGTAGAAGTTTTCCGAATAATATGATATTTCCAGGTAGCGCTTTATATATGGACAGTGATACCTGAACCAACGTACCATCTTTTTTATAAATTTGATCGATGAAAAATACGCTACTCCTGAAGCATCCTTCCGGGTCGGGAATTCTTTGCTTCCTTACTTTTGTATTCCTGCTTATATCCGGACAAATCCAGGTATCCGCCCAAAAGTACTTCACGGCTGAGACCAGTTATGCTGTCAAACTCGGAACTACAAAGCCATTGTATGAATCAGCCAGCATTTTACCGACAGATGAAGGCAAATTGAAGGACCGAAAACTCAACAAGCCACGGATCATACCCAACTTCGGTGGAAGGAGGCAATTGCTAACACACAATCCTGAAGCCCTTCCACATGGCCCTGATCCGCTCTGGAACCCTGAAGGTTCGAGGATGGCTACCAACGATATATTTCCAATTGTCAATATTGAAGGCGCGGGCGAAAGTGTCTCCGGAGCTACTCCTCCCGATGTCAATGGAGAAATCGGCAGGGACTTCTATGTGCAGATTGTCAATTCAACCCTTTTCAGGGTTTACGATAAAGCAGGCACACCAGTGAGCGGACTCATTTCGGCCAATTCTATATGGAGCCAGGTCCAGCAAACATCAGCTGGCGACCCGATCCTCCTTTACGATCAGGCTGCAGACAGATGGCTGCTTACTGAGTTCCCATCCAACAACCGGGTCCTGGTGGCCATCTCCCTGACCAGTGATCCAAGAGGCAGTTATGATGCTTATGCGTTTCAGACACCGAGGTTTCCGGATTTTCCAAAATATGGGATATGGGGGGATGCCTATTATCTGACTGACAATGAGAGTGGTAATTCAACACCTATATACGCCATCAACAGGGAGGATATTTTGGCAGGGTTAGAAACTGCCAGGATCCAACGGTTGACAACACCTAAAATAGGAGGTATCTCCTTTGAAGTAGGCCAGCCAGTTGACTGGGATGGAATGCTGGCACCACCTGCCGGAAGTCCTGGTCTGATGGTCAAGCTCAATGATGATGACTGGGGAACAACAGCCAATGATGAAATTCTTTTGCATAAGGTTACTGTTGATTGGGATAATTCATCTTTATCTAACATTGAGGTGATAGGTATACCGACTGCACCTTTCGATACCGATGGATGCCAGCTTGAAAATACAGGAGGCTTCTCATGTATACCTCAACCTAATGGCCAGGGCATTGATGGTGCAGAATGGATTATTTGTAACAAAGCACAGTATCGCAACTTTGGAAGTTATGAGGCCTTTGTGATGGCCTTTATGGCGGATGTAACAGGAGATGATGTCGCTGGTATACGATGGATTGAAATGAGAAAAACATCCACTGAAGACTGGCATATTTACCAGGAAGGTACTGTTGGATCTGATGACGGTATTCATAGATTCATGCCCTCTATAGGCCTGGATGGCCAGGGAAATATCGGGCTTGGATATGCTGTTTCGGGGCCTGATAAATTTCCATCCCTGAGATATACCGGCCGTTATGCAAGTGACCCGTTGGGCACCATGACGTTTACCGAATATGAATTTGCCACTGGTGCAGGCAGCCAGGGTTTTGACAGGTTTGGAGATTATTTTGCACTGGGAGTTGATCCGGCAGATGAAGCGACTTTTTGGTTTACCGGTGAGTATCTGCCAAACAACAATGAGTGGGCAACTCGAATTGTTGCCTTCCGGGCAAGCAGGGATACCATAGATGTATTTCCGCTCAGTCTTTTTCACCTCAAAATAACGCCACCCTGGGAGACCAGAGTGTGAGCTTCAATGTTTTTAACCGGGGGTTGACTACCATCTTTGATTTTCCATTAGGGTATCAATTCAATGGGGGAGCATGGGTCACTGAAACAGCAGACATCGACAGCCTTCCTATTGATCAGGAATTGACCTACACCTTTAATACGTTACTCAATATACCTGCTGCAGGAACATTTCCCATACGCATAGCAACCTTCCTTGATAATGATGGAAATAACCAGAACGATACCCTCACCTTTATGGTGACAAAGTATGGTCAACGGGATATTGCCCTTGAATATATCGTGGCAGGTGAAAACAATGTTGTATGCGCTGATGAGACAACGGTTTCAATTTTGTTGATTAACACCGGACTTGATACCGTAAAGCATGCTGTCTTTGTTTTATCCCAATCGGCACAACCAGTGGATACAATATCCTGGACAGGCGCCCTGGCTTTTGGAGAAGAAACTACGGTCAATTTTACTACTGCACTGAATGATGGTGCAAATGTATTTGAGCTCAAGGCCGATACCTTAAACTATGTCTTTCAGGATGATGTGCCTGCCAATAGTGAAATCGAATGGAACATCGAAGCACAACCAGAAGGCCAACCAGTATTCCTCAATTTCACTACTGATAATTTCCCACAGGAATCCACATGGAAATTGTTTGATGATACAAATACAGTTATTGCAACAGGTGGTCCATTTGGCGCTTCACAAAACACGTACATGACAGAATTCTGCCTGGATCCGGAAGAATGCTTCACATTTACCGTGTACGATGCTTTTGGAGATGGCATGTCTGCACAAGGTGTGCAGGGTGATTATGAGATATTTAATCAGTACGGCGAATTGATCGCTGACCTGGCTAAACCAAATTTCGGAAGCCAGTCCTCCAGTCATTTTTGTCTTACGGCACAATGCCTCATGAGCCTCCAGGTTGGTGTTGAACACGAGTCATCTCCTGGTGCTTCTGATGCTATAGCACTTGGTGAAACCAGCAACAGTCTGGGTACAGTTACCTACAGCATAAATGGTGGTAATACCTTCCAGGCAAGCAGTTCATTTATCGGCCTCGATCCGGGGCAATACACGATGATCGCAAAAGATGGCGCAGGATGTCTGGATACCGTTGGCTTTGAAATCCTTTCATGTAACCTTCAGACACTCATTACTACTGTTCCTGCAGTTGGTGGTGACATAGGGGAAATTCATATTGTTGTATCCGGAGGTATTGGACCGGTAGCCTATAGTCTTCAGGAAGGACCCTTTGGATCAGACTCTTCATTTGTCAACCTTGAACCCGGCGATTACATTGTCACAGTGAGAGATAGTGTAGGCTGCGAAACCATAGACACCGTCACCGTGTCCACTTCAGTGAGCACCTCTTTCCTCAACAGTGATTATTTCATCCGCATATCGCCCAATCCGGGCAAAGGTCTCTACCAGGTTGAAGCCTCATTTGACAGCAAGCATATTTTTATTCCTTACACCTTGTTCAATGCTAACGGACAACCACTTTATGATGGTAGCATTGTACGATATAATGATTCCTATAAAGGTGAAATTTCTATCAGGGCTTATCCTCCGGGTGTCTATTACGCAGCATTCCGCCTGGATGGTAAAATAGCCATCAGCCGGATCATCAAACTGGAATAAGCAATCATGGCTAAAAGCAAATATTCCGGTGACCAGGAAATCAGGCACAAAATTGATGAATTGTTTTCCTACCGGAAATTGTCAGATCTGCTGAGGAAGAGTGGATTGGATAAAGATATTGCCTTCACCAGGCATCTGACGGATATCCAGTACCAGATATACCTGCTGGATGCCTACCTGGAAGGGGAGTGGGCCCTGGATCAGGAAAAGCTCAATGCATGCTGGGGAGCCATCAAGGGCGCACTGGGCAGCCTTGGGTATAGTCCTGATCAGGTCATGAAGTTGCTGCATGAAATCAGGGACTATGAACGAATAGAAAGGAACTGCAGGAAAGGAAAGTGGCCAACAAAAGTGTCCTTTAAAAAATTTTACACGACCAAATCATGCGATGTAAGGTTGATCCGTCACCTCATCTATGATGCCAGGCCTGAGTTGAATAAAACCTGGAAAGAAAATGCCTGGGTATATTATGATCGCATCACGGAGATCAATGATGATATCGCAGATGTGCGGGAAGATCTGCTTACTTACAATGGCAACAGATTCCTGATCTCATGTTTGCGAAAAGGGAACCTAAAGACAACGACTAAGTACAGGGCCTATCTGGAAAAGGTTTCACTAAAAGCAAAGAAGTATTTCAGCGATCATGCTAAAGAAGGAGAAAACGGGCAATTGGCTTCATGGACAATTGCCCGTTCAAAGGAAACACTTGAACTTCTTGAAATGACTTCTGCAGATGATGACCTATCGCTATTTGCGACCTCACTTATCCTCGGGAAAATGAAGTGATTATTTCCAGGGAATAATTGAAAGGATATTCTAGAACATTGCAGAGAACATGCCTACAAAACGGCTTGATCTTCCTGATAAAGAAAGATTATCTCCATTGACGGCCATGTGATCTGCATAATTGTTGAAGTCCATCTGGTAATTCAGCCCGATTCGGAAATTTGCCACTTTTGCAGCCAGGCCGGATTGCCATCCGAACCTTACAGGGTTTAATTTCTCTGAATACCCACTGATATTCTCAAGATCCGACTTGTGGGAAACCACGAATTGAGGGAGAAACCCACTGGTCACTTCCATGACGCCCAGATCAACACCAATGGAAACCGGCACATTGATCATGTGCATAGTTTCATTGTATGCTATAGTCTCTTCAGAGCGCACAAAATCAGGATATGTATATTCGACATTATATACATACTCGCGCTTGTTGTATTGTGCTTCGCCCGTAAAGAAGAATGGTTTCACATCATATCTGGTGCCTGCACCTATGAAATAGGATGCTTTGACCTGAGCCAGATTAAAGGTGAATTCATCTCTCGGGGTAGCCTGATTGACAAAGATGTAATGTCCGTTGGGAGATTGCTGGGGTGATATCCCTGCTGAATAGACCATGGAAAACTGTGCATGGGAATCAGCGATACATAAGAACAAACCAATAGCTATGGTTAAGAAAACTGGAACCTTTCTCATTGTGTTTTGACAATTTGATAAAGTAGATTTCACTCCATATGCCATAATAACGCCAGAATTGCCTTTTAGTGTCTTGAGACTGGAGAATATGTTGATTTTTAGTGATGCTTTACCTCCTGACATCAAGCATTTTGAAAAATATAATTTGTTTTATTTCGCATTTTCATGATTAATTATCAGGGTAGTGGTCGATTTGACGAATTATCAGATGCTGTTCAGCTATAGTGCCAAAAGAAAAAAAAGCAAACATTTTTTCAAAAAATAATTCAGATTTTCCATCGCTACCGGTTCGGGGAAGGTCTTCATGGACTAAAATCACGGCGAGGTAATTCAGAATCGTAACTTTACACCCGGTTCGCCCGGGATAAACTTTGACAATGGACGTTGCTACTTTAGATGTACAGTATATAGGAAGCTACACTGATGTGAAGCAATGTCCTGCTTTGCCATCGCCTGAATATTGCTTTATAGGACGTTCCAATGTGGGCAAATCATCTATTATCAACTATATCACCGGCAACAGGGAGATAGCGCGAACGTCAAAAAAGCCGGGGAAAACACAAGCGATAAACCTGTTTAAGGTGGTGGCCAGCCCTGAATGGCTAATAGCGGATCTTCCCGGGTATGGCTTTGCACAGGTGTCCAAATCCAGGAGGGGTATGTGGTCCAAACTCATTGACCGGTATATCCTGAACCGGGAAAACCTGGTTTGCACATTTTTGCTTCTTGATATTCGTCATCCTAGGCAGGAAAATGACCGGGAGTTTATGAACCAACTGGGGCAGCATAGTATCCCATTTTGCATATTATTTACCAAATCGGATAAATTAAAGCCTGCTGAACTGGAAACCGCGCTGGAAACCTACAAGCAAGAAATCCTCAAGGAATGGGAGACCTTGCCTCCATGTATAGTGACCAGCAGCTTAAAGGAACTGGGCAGGCCTGAAATCCTGGAATTTATCCATAAAACGAATGCTATTTTTGTAGCGCAAGTCCAATAAACACAAATGAAGATATACCCGCAGCTCATCCCTGATATCAAGGACTGGCCTATCAACAAACTGTATGAAGACAGGGAAGGACTGATCGAAACTGTCGACACCCAAACTGTTGACTATATACTTGAAAAACATGGTGACAGGATAGGAGACCTGATATCACGTGTATGTTACCTGGAGCTGATCCGCCTCAAGGAAAATCCGTGGAAAGTGGATCCTCCGAATGAAGAGCAGTTCTGGAAGAAAATACGTATTGAGATCACCGCAAATGAAAAGCTTAAGCCGGAAGTCAAGCTGCAGAACAATACGGAGATATTACGACGGATCATTCACAGATATACTACAGAGATTGCAGGCAATTTCAAGGAGAGCACCTTCCTCTTTGCCCGCAAGTTCTTAACGCTATTCTTTAAAAGATTGCTGAATGCTGCTGCCGGTAAGAGTCATCGCAGGTTGTGGAGTACGCGGCTCGAGCTCTATGAGCGGATAAAGATACATGGGGATATCGATCACGTTCGCAACATGTTCCAACACGGGACAGTTGTCATCCTCCCGACCCATTTGTCTAACCTGGATAGCATCCTGATCGGGTACGCCCTTGACTCCGTTGTAGGCTTGCCTGCCTTTGCTTATGGAGCAGGACTCAACCTGTATGAGTCTGAAATCTTTGCGTTTTATATGACAAGACTTGGGGCATACCGGGTTGACAGGAGAAAGAAAAACCCCATCTACCTTGATTCCCTTAAGATCATGTCACAGGTGATGCTGGAGCGGGGAACCAATAGTCTGTTTTTTCCGGGAGGCACAAGGTCAAGATCTGGAGAGATTGAAAGGGAATTGAAGTATGGTTTGCTCAATTCATTACTTTCTGCACAGCGGTCGATATACCAGCACGGTGGAGATCAGAAGATCATTGTCGTACCGTTAATCCTCGGATATCACTGTACACTTGAAGCCCAGGGCCTGATATCCGGTTACCTCAAATCTACCGGAGAGGAAAAATATGTCAGTTCGGCCAGGAAGGGATTTAAAGTCAGGAATATTCTCTCGTTTGCCTGGAAATTTTTCTCCCAGTCCAGTGAGATACATCTTTCCTTTGGTGAGCCTATGGATGTACTTGGATACCGGCTTGATGCCAATGCGGTCAGTATAGATGATCGCCAACAACAGGTCGATATCAAGGAGTTCTTTTCACTGCATGGCAAGATAGAAGCCAACCGCCAGCGTGAGGCTGTCTATACGCGTAAACTTGCAGAAAAGGTGGTAGAGAACTATGAGCGGTACTATGTTGTACTGACCAGTCACCTGGTCGCTTTTACTGCATTTGAAATCCTGCGCAAAATGCATCCCTCCATGGATCTGTACGCATTGTTGCGCTTGCCGGTAGATATGCTTTCTATACCCTTGCCGGTCTTCAGGAAGTCCTTTAACACCATTCTGGAGGTGCTCAGGAAAATGGAGGCTGAACAGAAGATCAAAATGCAATCAGAGTTGCATACCCTCGAACCAGATGAAATGATCAGGCACGGTATCAAATACCTGGGATCCTTCCATGCGGTTTGGCCTTTGAAGTTTGGTCAACATGACGACATCGTGGCTAAAAACCCGATGTTGGTCTTTTATTATCACAACAGGATGTCTGGTTTCCATATTGAGGATAAGATCAGCTGGGATATGGAGGGTATTCATGCTGCACACGACCGGATACAGGAATCTGCATAACCGGCCAGCTACATGAACTTTATCATTCTCGACCTTGAAGCTACCTGCTGGCAGGGAAATGCTATGGACAGGAAGCCTGAGATCATTGAACTGGGCGCCTATCGTGTCAATGGCTACAGGGAGTGGGTGGATCACTTCCAGGCATTCATCAAACCTGTGCAACATCCAAGGCTTTCCACCTATTGCACAGACCTGACTGGAATCACACAAGACCAGGTGAGCAAGGCCAAAACCTTTGAACATGTATTTCCGCTTTTTGAAGACTGGTTTTACAATATCGAAGGTGCGCATCTGCTATGTACATGGGGCGCAAAGGATATGGAACTCATCTCCGATGAATGTGTCCGGCATGACCAGGACTTTGCTTTTCTCCCGGGATGTATAGATCTCAAAGCCCAGTATGCTATGATGCATCGATTGCCTAAGGAAGTCGGACTGATCAAAGCCCTGGAATACACAGAAATCGAATTTGAAGGCGCTCATCACAGGGCCATTGATGATGCCTACAATACCACCAAGCTATTCCTTCACTACCTGGATCGCTGGCAATTTTAGCCCTGTCTTGTATCCGATATACCAGATAATCTGTCGAGTAATCCTGTCTCTTTGACGAGATATGGGGGATGGACTGCAACCTGGACAAATTATTTCCGTCTATCCATTCGTTATGTTCCTGTATATCTGAAAGGTATATCCCACAACAAGGAAGTAGAGTTTTTTCATACTAATCTGGTCTTTTGTTAAAGGAAGCTAAGACGTTAGCTTCCTTTTTTTATTCATTGTACCCGTATCTTTGTCCACGATGGATTATGCCATAGGTATTGAAGACTTCCTCCGGGACAGGGATGCATGGCAGATCATCGATGTCAGGTCACCTGGCGAATTTATCTCAGGCCATATTCCGGGAGCTGTCAATATTTCCTTATTTACGGATGAAGAGCGAGCCAGGGTAGGCACCATCTATACACAGGTTTCGCCGGAAGATGCTTTCAGGGAAGGCCTGCAAATCGCGGGCATGAAAATGACCCAACTGATTGATTCCGTAAAACCATTTAAACAAATTGCTGGAAAAGAAATCCTCATTCACTGCTGGCGTGGAGGAAAGCGTAGTAAAGCAGTTCAATGGTTATTTAATTTCTCAGGCAGCCAGTGCACAAGACTGGAGGGTGGGTATAAACAATTCAGGGGCGCCTTGCAGTCCTTTTTCAATTCCGAGACCATTGATATCAGGATACTTGGAGGTTGTACCGGATCCGGTAAGACTGAAATTCTGGCGGAGATGGCCAGACTGGGCGAACAGGTCATCGACCTTGAGGCGTATGCCCATCATAAGGGAAGTGCATTTGGATCGATCGGGGAAGATCCTCAACCGACTACCGAGCAATTTGAGAATAACCTGTTCATCGCTTTTCTTTCTCTTGATCCACACAGACCAGTATGGCTTGAAAATGAATCCAAGAGCATTGGAAAGGTCAACATCCCTGATGGCCTATGGGAAAGCATGAGAAAATCCATGCTCTATACCATTGACGTCGATAAGGAGATCAGGTTGGACAGGGCACTCAGATATTATAGTGAGCCGATTGATATAGAAGTGTTAAAAAACGCCTTTGAAAGGATATACAAGCGCATCGGAGGCCTCGACTATCAATCAGCTATCAAGGCATTGGAAGAAGGTGATCTGCGTTTGGCTGCCGCGATTGCATTGAAATACTACGACAAAGCTTATAACTTTCAGTTGAGCGCGTGGCCTGCTGACAAGGTGGTACATCTGCAGGAATGCAACGATGTCAAAAGGACAGCTAAACGATTGATTCAAAAAAGCGTAATTCTCTAATAACTTTCACATTAGATTACTATATCTGATCTATTACTTTATATATTATCACCTATGGACAAGCCGGATATTAAACTTACGCAGTATAGTCATGGAGCGGGTTGCGGATGTAAGATTTCACCTGCTGTGCTGGATTCCATACTTCAGGCAGCAGGAAAATCCACGGGCATCTTTCCGCATTTGCTGGTAGGTAATGATCAAAGGGATGATGCTGCAGTCATGGATCTGGGGGACGGTACAGCGGTGATCAGTACTACAGACTTCTTTATGCCGATAGTCGATGATCCTGAAACCTTCGGACGGATAGCGGCTACCAACGCCATCAGTGATATCTATGCCATGGGTGGAACACCAATTATGGCTATTGCCATATTGGGCTGGCCCATCAGCATGCTAAGTCCTGAAATTGCCGGCCTGGTGGTCAGGGGTGCACAGGCCACATGCCAGGAGGCCGGAATACCACTAGCTGGTGGGCATAGTATTGATGCACCTGAACCCATCTTTGGATTAGCCGTAACAGGCCGCGTCAAAATCGCTGATATAAAGAAGAATGGGGGCGCAAATATTGGTGATATACTATTGCTTACCAAGCCATTAGGAATTGGTATCTTAAGTACTGCTCAAAAGCAGGGAAAGCTCAGGCCCGAGCATCAACAGCTGGCTGTGGAGGTAATGACCAGGCTCAATTCGGCAGGGGAGAGGCTTGGAAAAATTAATGGGGTGACTGCTATGACAGATGTTACTGGGTTTGGCCTGGCGGGACACCTTATCGAGATGTGCAATGCCAGTGATACCACTGCGGAAATAGAATTTAGTGATCTGACCCTGATTGACGAATGTGTCAATGATTACATCCGGGAAGGATGCGTACCCGGTGGTACAACCAGGAATTACCAGAGTTATGGGCATGCTTTAGCTATGCGTAATGCAGAACAGTTAAACATAATGTGTGATCCTCAAACAAGCGGAGGTTTACTCCTGGCTGTTGAACCTGAGTCGTTGCAGGCAACTCAAAAATTGTTGGCAGATGAAGGCTTGTTGACGCAATCTATTGGACGAATGACTTCCAGGACAAAGTATGCTGTAGTAGTCCAATAAGCTTAAACGAAATCCGAATCAATCGAATCCTCATGCTGATTTTTCTGTAAATATTTCTGCCAGCCTTTTTCTTCGACATTGAGATACTCTTCTATAAACCCACAAGCCGGGCATACGTACCTATCGAAATGGGCAAATTGGGCTCCCCAGCTAGAAAGCCTAACTACATTAGATTGGGAAGGAGAAGGATAAGGTTTTATTCTAATCGCTCCTGCAGTCTGACACTTGGGACAAATACCTGTTTGTTTCATGTCACTTAAATAGAGTATAAATGAATAATCCTATTTAACATAATATAAATTATAGGAAAGTTATTTGTTGAGAATTACCTTGTAAATAAAGCCTTCATCGCCATGTTCCTCCTCATTGGTGATCAGGACACTGTCAGGACCAAAGAACAGAATGGACTCTGTCTGTAGCTTTCCTTCATAGGTATATCGCACAGGATCTGCCTTGAAAAAATCAGGAACTTTGATGCCGGAAAAATCCAGAATAAATGGATGGTATCCTTGATCTTCCACAGTATAACCAATCAATGCAAGTTGACCGTGGTTTTCAACCGACCTGTAAGCAGCACCTGTCACAAGGCCTCCTGCATCGAATGAACCAAATTTCTTGGCTGAATATGTTCCAGGGACATTAGGAAATCCATATGCGTCTGTTTCTCCATTTCCTCTGTTCTTGGTAAATACATAGAGACTGTCACCAATGCAAACCATCGCCTCACAATCAAAATTGTGCTTGCCGGATGGGCTGAATTTCTTCTGGTCAGGAAATGAAAATTGTATCTTTTCGGCCCGGACTTCTTCGGATTCAAATAAGCCTGATCTCTTGACCTTGTATACCGTGAGATCTTTCCTGGTTCCCGAATTATTACCTGTATCGCCAATATAGATGAATTCATCATCAGAAGCCAGTTCTTCCCAGTCAGCATTTGTGGCCCCGACTACGTGTATTTTTTTCACAGGATACTTGGGATTGTCATTAAACATCCACAGATCTGCGGTATTGCCACTGTCATTGAGACCCAGAAAAAAACCATCTCCCAGCTCTACCAACCCTGAACATTCTTTCAATTGGTCTGGTAACGGTTGCATCGGTATAAATATATTGTCTACTTGCGTTTGGGAATTGACACATCCAACTGCATACAACAGGACGACGAAAAGGACGAAAACTCTTGACATAAAACCAGGGATAAAATCAGCACAAAATAGTTTAATCTCTTCGGAGAAGATCCTTCAATATCTTTACCTTGCTACCACTTAAAGTAATACTTGAAGTCTCTATATGTTCAGCCAGCAGGTCTTATCTTATCATTTTGCTCTCAAGCCGGTTATAAAACTGCCAAAAGGCATCGAATGGCTTATGCCTTATGAAGACCCTGAAACATAACGGTGTATGACTGAATTTTACCGGAAATACTACAACGATCAAAAGACGCGAACATTTATACTTGGGATAAATCCCGGAAGATTTGGTGCCGGGATTACAGGGGTTCCATTTACAGACCCGATCAGGCTCAAAAGTCTAGGTATAGCCAATTCCTTTGCGGCCAAACCTGAGTTGTCAAGTGTATTCGTCTATGAGATGATTGATGCCTGTGGTGGCCCACAGCGGTTTTACAACGAGTTTTATATCACGTCGCTGAGCCCGCTGGGATTTGTCAAAGATGGAAAGAACTATAACTACTATGATGATCCCCAACTGAGTAAACTCGTCCGGCCTTTTATCATACAAAATATTGAAACCCAATTGTCTTTTGGTGCAGACCATACAAGGGTCTTTTGCCTGGGACAAGGAAAGAACTATGAATACCTGTCAAGACTCAATGAGGAGCACCAATGGTGGGAGAGTGTCGTCCCCCTACCCCATCCCCGCTGGGTCATGCAGTACCGGCTAAAGCGGAAGGAGGAGTTTATTGAGCTCTACAAAGCAGCATTGCTTGATTTGTCCCTAAACCCCTAAAGGGGACTTCAATATGATTTTCAAGTCCCCTTCACGGCATTTAGCGGTAGAATGATACTACCTGACCACAGATAATCGGGAAGTCCAAATTCCCTGATCCGTTACAGCTTTTACAATATGCAGACCTGCAGGCAAATGGGAAATACCAATTTCAGTCTCAGTATTGTTGACCTCTTGATCTAACAAATGCCTTCCATCAAGGGAATAGATTTCAACCCGTTGGAGCATAAGATCGCTGCTTAGGTGAATAGATTCAAAAGCTGGATTTGGTTCCATCCTTATTGCGGCACTTTCGAGGAATTGAATTCCTTCAGGTGCACTAATCTGGCTGGCCAGTAATTGGTATCCTGAAGTAAAAGGAAAGCTGTTGTCAAATTGAGTACCAAAGCCTTCTGCCTGTATGATTGAACCCTGACTGAATTCTTCCGGTCCAAAAGGAATATTTGCATCTGCATCCACCCGAACGGATATCTTAGCACCTCCCTGATGTGTAGTGTAAATGGTATATCCGGTAGCACTGATATTTGAAACACTATCCACAACTAGCGGAGCAGTGTAGAGGTAGCTACCTTCATCCACTTCTTTGATCTCATTGACATTGCGCGGAGTATTCAGACCATTAAGTGTACTAAGCAATTCAATGGTATCTGGAATGATTTCAAGCAGGCCGTTAAACTGGTCTATCACACCGGAAACTTTTACGCGGTCTCCCGATGTGACGATATAATTGCCCGGATCAAACGAGAATACATTGATGCCCACGTTATTAGCATCGATGACAAAAGAATAACCTGTTGGCTGATAATTCACACCATGCACTACGCCAGTAACTGTTGTAGGAACGCCATCATAGAGTGCTGAACCATTCTCATTGGTGAGCCTCAGCCGTGGAAGTGCAAAATCAGTATAGGATAACGGATCGTATACGGAAACCGTACCAACCATGCCGCCGGAAAAATGAGGATCGCAGCGGTAGTCATACAAACCAGCAGTAAGGGGTATATAATCAAATTGCCAGAGGCCCGGTGCTGGTGCCCCACTAACAAAACTCTCCGGATTATTGGGATAAGTCGCCTGAGAGCCATTGACATTGTGGGAGATCGCTTCTGCATTCACCCATCTGACCGTTTCTCCAACAGCTACCACTACCTCCTTGGGCGTGAACTTAAAGTTGGCGATAGCGATGGTGACCGCCGGACCTGCAGTACCTCCTCCTGAGTTTAGTGCTCCTGGCGTACCCTTGACTTCGAAACCATTGATTATCACTCCTGTAGATGCTCCGCATATTTGCCAATTGGCAGCATCGCTATTGTCCAAGGCTGCATCTTTCAACTCAAGGGAAGGTCCATTGCCATCAGCATCCGTAGGCCATGGGTCTTTATCCAGGAATCAAACACTATCGACTACGGCCCCGCCACTGTCTGCCAGGCTGATGAGCTCACCACTATTGTTGAGCCCTCCGGATGTCCATTGGTGCACAGCGAGCCCAAACACATTGAGCATGGCCTGTGCATTGAAAGCGGTCACATAGTAATCACCAGGCTGCAGATCGACCGATGGTAATGTATCTGCGACACCTGCAAGGAAATGCCAGCCGCCGATATTGACAACGGAATTACCTGCATTGTACAATTCTATGTATTCCAGGGAATCGGTTCCGCTTTCCGGTGGATTATAGCTGATTTCGTTGATGATAACCTGGGCCTGGAGACCATAAGCAACAAGAAGGAAAACCAGGGTTATCTTAAGGGTTCGTAAGAAAGAAGAAGTCATGTCAAATAAATTGATACGTATAAATCAAAAACTATCACGCTCCAAATATAGCTGAAATCAAATAAAAAAGTGCTCCTGTAAAGATGGGTCTTCGGGGAGCACTTAATTCAATAAGGAAATTTAACCAGACTTAATTAAACATATATCGTACACCGATGCGCATTCTCCACCTGGAGCTGGTGCCTGCGATATTGAAGATGTCTTTTCCTGTCTTGTCACCAAGCCTATAGCTAAATTTGGGCGAAGTGCCATCCGCTTCATACCCATCAAATTGATATAATTGGAAGTTATTGAAATCACTTCCCGGAGTGGTATAGTAAGCGCCCCAATCTTTATTTAATAGGTTAGCGAAGTTGAAAATGTCAAATGAAAGCTGAATCCTATGAAGATCACCACCCAGATCAGCGCCAAGGTCTTGACGCAATACAAGGTCAATGACATGATTGAATGGCGCAAAAGAACCATTTTTATCTACGTATTGTCCCCTGCGTGAGCTTAGACCCGGATCAGATTCAATCATCGCATTCAGATTTGCCCATTGTTCAGCAGCAGTAACTGTAACACCCCCTGCTGTATAATCCTTAAGATTGATGTCATTGATATCCATAGGTACATATACCAGACTCCTGTTCCTGCCTGTACTTCCGGTTTCATTATTGATATTGGTCACAGTACCTCCTGTGCCACCAATGACATAGGAAAAGGTCTCCCCTGATTCTCCATTATAGAACAACGAAATGGAGGTTGCTATACCCTTTGACCATTTCTTTTGATAGGTCAGGTTGGCCAGTATCCTATGCCCGATGGCAAAATCAGATCTGCCTCGTACAGGATTATTGCGTCCATCTGTATTGGTCTGACCTCTCCATTGAGAAGAATTCTGCGATGATGTCCCTTCCTGAACTGCAAAGGCATCCCCATAATTATAGGCTACATAAGCAGAGAAATGTTCACCGAAATTTTTAGAAAGAGACCCTGTCAGGTTGATCGTATGTCCTTTATTGGTGTTGGACGCAGCGTAAACTCCTGCGCTATACGTATTGTCGAGGCTTCTGCGGAAATATACTGGCCTGTCATCGCCTGCTGTCAACGTTGAGTCAGGGAGTGTCCAATTAAATTTGACTGCAGGATCACTGTTGATATTGGTATAGACGATGTTATTGAGGGTCTTGGTGTATAGGGCTTCGATTGAAAACTGCCATCCATTTCCAAAACGATGATCTACTGCGAGGTTCGTTTTGAATACTTGTGGATATTTGAAATCCTTTGTAAAAATATCAATCTGCCCGGAAGGAACCGCAAAGTTTGGGTTGCTGTATTGATTGTTGACATCTGATACAAACGGGACAGAGCCGCCAAGATTTGTTTCATCAACCCGACCAAGCGTAAGGCCATTATTTGTAAACATTGCACCTGGCCAAACAAAAGGAATCCGGCTTGTAAATATTCCAAGGCCCCCACGGAAAATGGTATTCCTGTCTCCATCCAGATCCCACTCAAACCCAACTCTCGGGGATAGCATAATCTGCCCGTCAGGTGCTTTTCCGGCAACCACATCATTGGCCACACCATATACTGCCTGCATTTTGGGCAGTGCTACATTGTTGAAAAACGTATCCACCGCAGGATCTGTGGTGATGACAGGAATATCCACCCGAATACCTCCGGTAAGTGTAAACCTGGCATCAACTGTCCATTGGTCCTGGACATACAATCCAAGTTGCATCGCGTTAAAATCAGCGGCTGCCTTTGTATTATCTCCAGTACCCTCATCAACGAGTGAATAGGATCGATCATATTCGATGGCATTCGCTCCATTGACAAAATCGGCAATACTCGCAAACCTATAGGTTCCGTAGTTCTGTCCGATGAAAATATTATTAAAAGAATAAAATTCATTGTGCGTTCCAAACGTAAACGTATGATTGCCTCTGTACCATTTAAAATTATCCGTCAACGTAAATGTCGACTGCTCGAGGAGATTGGCTGTAGAGAACTCCTCCGTACCAAGGCGAATGGTACCTCCTGATACATCATTGATCAGCAGGAATGGGAAATCAGTACCTATACCATCCCGGTCATCCTTGACCGTCGTATATCCCAGAATGAGTTCATTTGAAGTGTTTTGCCCAAACCTTGTCTGGAGCTCAGCCGCAGAAGAATTGGTTGTGCTGGGAAAATACACTCCGTTGTTATCAAAATTGATAGTATTTGCACTACCACTGGTGCGGTCATATTGCTCAGCCTTTGTATATTGATGGCGTAGGGTAAGGCGGTTTTTATCACTAAGGTTAAAATCAAGTTTGCCAAATAATTTTAAACCCTTCAATTCATCTTGTGTAGAAGCAAAATCGCCCGGATTATAGTCGTAGGTATTGATCAGGAATTGTTTCAGCGCATTCAGATCATCATTGGTAGCCCTTCCGGCTGTTGACGTATACTGCTCTGTCTCAAAAGGGATCGGCGTGGCATCATCCTGAATTTCGACATTTGTAAAGAAGAAAATCTTGTCTTTCTTGATTGGGCCTCCGATTGAAGCTCCATAAGTCTTCTTGGAGAAATCAGCCAGCTTGGTCCTGTCATCATCAGCGATACCAAGGCGCTCGGCTAACAAGCCATTCGTTTTGCCGGCAAGCCCTTCATTTTGCATGAAGTAATAAGCAGTAGCTGAAAATTTATTTGTCCCGGATTTGGTTACTGCATTGATCCCGCCTCCTGCAAATCCACCAAGGGATACATCATATGGAGAAAGGACGACCTGGAACTGATCTATAATATCAATACTGAAGGGAGAAATGCCTGTCTGTCCACCATTAGTGCCGGAACTAGCTAAGCCAAAAACATCGTTATTGACAGCTCCGTCAATATATATCGCATTGTACCTGTTGTTCACTCCCGCGAGGCTTAATCCATCACCATATGAATTGGCTTGAGGAGTCAATCTTAGATAATCACTGATATCCCGATTGAGTGATGGAACAGTAAGGATCTTTTCTGCAGTGATTTGAGTGCTGGTACCTGCAGTTTGGCCACTAACCGCAGATGTCCCTACTACTGTCACTAGATCCAGTTGAATATTGGCTTCAGAGAGGATAAAGTCTTTACGGAAAGTTTCCCTAATCTGAGTTCAATTCCATTTAAAGTAGACTCACTAAAACCAGTGTAAGTTACCGTGAGCGTATATGGTCCCCCTACTTTCAATCCAGGGAGTTGATAGTTGCCCTCGAGGTCTGTTGCAGTTCCAAATGTTGAACCGGAAGGTGTGTGGATGGCGACGACACTCGCTCCAATTAAAGGAAGCCCGTCAGGTCCGTTTACAATACCTCTTATCTCACTTGTAGTTGTCCCCTGGCCAAATGCGATAAAAGATAGATTTAAGCAAAAAAATAGTAGCAAATTCCTCATATCCAGTGTTTTATATATTATATTTACTGGAGCAAAGGTATAATCCTTAAGATCAGGTATGCGACGAATTGAGGTCAAATGATTTTAAACCTTTCGTCAACAAACCCTACTAATTTGAAACTATTGGTTTTTTGGAAAGGACTAAATATTAGATAGGAGAAAGGAAATTCTCAGCAATCATACACCGTACGCTTCCTCCGCCAATGGTTTCAATCGTGGACACATCCGATGAGACAATTCTGGCGTGCCTGCTGATCGCAGCAACCTGACTTTCATCCAGACTTAAATGTGCTGACCTGGACATCACCATGAGTTGTTCGCCACTTGAATTACGTATTGCAAGCATATTACCTGCAAATGATCCAATCTGCTCCGGTCTCAGGGCAACAACCTCTCTGCCAAATGATGCTAGATGTGCACGAAACTCATCGCGGCGTGACGGAGGGTCCACCACATCAAAACAGGCTACACTGACTCCATCACCAATCGCCATCATGACATTGGTGTGATAGATGTCCTGGCCATCGTATCTGGCGATAAAGGTGAAAGGCTTATAATCCATCATTGAACACCAGCGATCCAATACTGAAGTATCGGTTCTTGGACTGATGCAGGCATACGCTACCCTGTTGACCCTGTCCAATACCATACTGCCGGTGCCCTCAAGGAATTGATTATACTTTTCATTTTGCTCCATCTCCAGCCGCTGGCGGATATTGTATCTACCTGAAAGTTCGTCAATGATCTCCTCGCGTCTCTCCATTCGCCTGAGCCTGGCAAACATCGGGTAGGTCACTATGGTATCTTCCTGGTGAAACGAAATCCAGTTATTTGGGAAAATCGCGTCCGGCTTGACCGGGACTGAGGTATCCTGTATCACGGTCACTTCAACACCTTCTTTTTCAAGGAGCGCTGCCAGTCGATCAAACTCCTCAAGCGCCCTGGCTTTGACCTCCTCCTGCCCGGTTTCAGGTATATGCTGAAATGTATTGTTGGCCGCCGTCTCCACATTGTACCCAAATGCAGCCGGCCTGACCATGATGATGCGTGATGTTGTCTGTGCAGACATAAATTTCTGGTTTACTATTCCTGCAAATGTAATAGTAGATCTGCTGTTTGGGACAGTATGCACTCTTTTTGTGCAGAATCGCTTAATGATCAACTCCTCTCAGGTAAAGGGGGCATTTAGTCGATGACATGATACGGCCAGGCATCCGGAAAGTGCTGCTGGCAGAATTTTAAGCCAACCTCTTCATTTATGGACCTTGTCCAATATATAAATTGCTATGTTTGAGCACTTCAAATCCGCAGAATGTGATTTGAAGCTATCATAAAATCACATCAATTCCGAACAGATGATAAAAATCCCCACCTTTGTTTTATGCCTGTCAGGCATATGGGTAGCTGGCCTGATGACTTCATGCAAGTCTGATTCGTCGCAACCAGAATCCAATTCAAGTCCATTGATGAGTATGACCACAAAGAATATTGATGTTCCGATCGCCACTAAAAAACCCAAAGAACTAACCATACACGGGGATACCAGACTGGATCCGTATTACTGGCTCAATGAACGCGAGAATCCGGAAGTCATAGATTATCTGACCGCTGAGAATGATTACCTGGACACCATGCTCTCACATTCAAAGGGATTCCAGGAGAAACTCTACAATGAGCTGGTAGGCAGGGTCAAGCAGACTGATATGTCTGTACCCTTTAAGGAAAACGGCTACTACTACATCACCCGTTATGAAGAAGGACAGGAATACCCCATCCACAGCCGGAAAAAAGGAACACTTGAAGCCTCTGAGGAAGTCATGCTTGATGTTAACCAACTGGCCAAAGGTTTTGATTACTATGCTGTAGGTGGGAGGAGCGTCAGTCCGGATAACAAATTGCTGGTATATGGGGAGGACACTTTAAGCAGGCGGATTTATACCCTACGGATAAAAGATCTGACGACTGGAAAGATGTTACCTGATGTCATCCCCAATACCGGAGGAGGTGCGACATGGGCTGAAGACAACAAGACCATATTCTATGTGACCAAAGACTCAACCCTGAGAGAATACAGGGTATGGAAGCACAAGATTGGTACACCGTCTTCTGCAGATGCCCTTGTATACGAGGAAGGTGATGAAACCTTTGGTGCTTTTGTCTACAAGACCAAATCGAAAAAATACATTGTCATCGGTTCCTATTCGACCATGAGCCAGGAATACAGCTACCTGGATGCTGCGAATCCGGATGGCAAATTTACTGTGTTCCAAAAACGTGTTCGTGGACTCGAATATGGTATCGAGCATTTCAACGATATCTGGTATGTGCGTACCAACAAGGAAGCAAAGAACTTCAGGCTGATGAAAACGCCGGTGGGGGCTACAGGACAGGAAAACTGGACGGAAGTCATACCCAATCGCAGTGATGTACTCCTGGAAGGTATGGATGTATTTAAGGATTACCTGGTGCTCTCTGAGCGCAAAGGCGGTATCACACAGCTGCGTGTGATGCCCACAACAGGTCAGGAGCATTACATTGAGTTCGGTGAAAAGGCCTATGTCGCTATGACATCAGTCAATCCGGAATTTGATACCGATGTCCTGCGGATCAATTACCAGTCGATGACTACGCCAAACACTACCTATGACTACAACATGAAGTCAAAGGAAAAGACCATGCTAAAGCAGCAGGAAGTGCTTGGTGGATTTAATACTTCAGATTACAGAAGCGAGCGAATTATGGTCAAGGTGCGGGATGGTGTTGAAGTGCCTGTCTCTATCGTATACCATAAGGACACCCCTATTGACGGCACCAGTCCATGTTTGCTCTATGGCTATGGCTCTTATGGGGCAAGCATGGATCCGAGCTTTATACGTGGTGGTGAAGAAATGGGCAGGCAATGGTATGAAGACGGCAAGTTGCTCAACAAGAAAAACACCTTTACTGATTTTATAGATTGTGGTAAATACCTGGCTGCAAACAAGTACGCTGATCCAAAGCGGTTGTTTGCCATGGGTGGTTCTGCAGGAGGGTTGTTGATGGGTGCTGTAGTCAACATGGCTCCTGATATGTGGGCCGGTGTGATTGCTGCAGTGCCATTTGTGGATGTAGTCACAACGATGCTGGATGAGAGCATTCCACTAACGACAGGTGAGTTTGATGAGTGGGGCAATCCAAAAGACAAAACGTACTACGAGTATATCAAGAGCTATTCTCCTTATGACAACGTCGAAGCAAAGAACTATCCGCCTATGCTGGTGACTACGGGTTTGCATGACTCACAAGTACAGTACTGGGAACCTGCCAAATGGGTAGCCAGGCTGAGAGAAATGAAGACAGATCAGAACCCGCTACTCCTGCATACCAATATGGAAGCAGGACATGGTGGTGCTTCGGGACGCTTTAAGCAATTTAAAGAAACAGCGCTTGAGTATACTTTCCTTCTTGATCTGGCAGGGAAGATGGACAGTAATATAAAAGGCTGATGTGCTAAAGAGGCTGAAAAGGCTTAAGGGCTAAAGAAGCTATTAAGTCTAATTTAGCTTATAGGTTGTTAGGGCATGGCTGTCACCTGCGGATGAAGTGGTCAGGATGAGGCCTACTCCATCAGCGTAATAGTACTGGGTGAAAAAGTTGAGGGCCATCTGGCTGCCATTCATGATGATCTGGTTTTCGGCTTCAATGAATAACACATTGCTATACATTTTGCCGGACACTTCCTTGCTCATTCCTGTTTCCTTAACGGTCATCAATAGCAGGCAATCGAGTCCATTGGCCTTGAAAGGGATGGTCCATTTATTTCCTGCCTCCAGTTCGTTTGGCAACCAGGGTTGAAATACTCCTTTTTCGAGTGCATCTGTTTCAATCAGGTCACCATTCTTGCGTACAACACTGGTTGAATTTGCTGCGCTGTTGTGCATGTTGTACTCGTTGCCTTTAGCGGCAGTGACTTTGTTAGTATATGTACTGCCGTCTTTTTGCTGGTAATGCCATTCGTTGTTCAGGGCCAGGGGATAATACGTTTTCATCTTTTATATATTTTTCACAAAGAAACCAGCCTTGATTCAAATACTGAAATGGAAATGATTTGCCGGTATTTTTAGATGAGTTAACGGGCAATCCACAATCCTTTTAACGTGTCAGTATAAAAAGAAACCGGCTAAGAAACCCCAATTGGCATTTCCTAGCCGGACGCGTATTTCAATCAACTAAAAAACGGACTATTCGTAATAGGTATAGCTGAGTACTTCTGTGTACGGCCCACCGCTGCTTGTTCCATTCTTTGTGATGGTAGCCGGCCTGTTCTTGGCATCAAAGGTGTAGGTAAAGGTGACCCCATAATTGGTTAAAGGATCTGCGGTAATATGACGGGTAAACCCTGAAGCCAGTTTGGCGCAAGCTTCTCCGAATAAACCACCAACTGGTTTCCATTCAGAATCGACAGCATATATCTGTTGAATATTGCTGGCGTTGTCTCCTGTAGTATAGGTAAACTCTCTGTCTTCTTTTACGGTTACACCATCATCTTCATAACGAATTCTGTTGGTTACATTCTTACTGGCAACGGTCAGATCATATTTTAAATGATCAGCGCCTCCATAATGTTCGATTATCTTGACCAATATGCCATCTGCGTTATAGGTATAACCTTCAAATTCGCTGCCATCGGCAACCCACAATTCTTTACTTACTCTGCCATTGGCATCCAGTTCGTAGGTCGTTGGATTACCGCCTTTGGTAATGACCAGTTTGCCGGCAGTCGTCCGATCATACAAAATGGTATCATCTACTGTGCCATTGTATGTGTTGATGATGCTGGTCACCCGGTCTGAAGCATCGTAGATAAATTCCCATCCTTCAACGTCCGCACCGGTTCCATCATAGTCCAGGTGGATTGTCTTGATCAGGGAAGCTGCAACGACTGGTGGATTGTTATCATCATCATCCTTGCAAGAGACTACGATAGTCATGAACACCGCCATGCACAGGTAAAAAAATAAATTCTTTTTCATTGTTAATTGGATTTAGTTAGGTGATAATTGAAAAGTGAACGTCAGTATATAGTTTGTAAACCATAAGCATTATTGAAAAAACCAGGCCGGTTAATTGCCTCCGGAAAGGATGATGAGCGCCAGTCCTGAAATAAAAAGCAGGAACATCAGGAACAGGAGCAGATTGACACTCCGTCCTCCGCCTTTAAACTCCTTCCAGATAAATACACCCCATAGGGCAGCAACCATTGTGGCTCCCTGGCCAAGGCCATAAGATATAGCAGCACCTGCCTTTCCGGCAGCCATAAAACTAAGGACCGTACCAAGCCCCCATATCAAACCACCGGCGACTCCAACCAGATGTGTTGGGAAACTTCCCTTGAAGTATTGGCCATAGGTCACTGGAACACCAACAAAGGGTTTACGCATGATAAACGTATTGAAGACAAAATTGCTGGCCAGCATGCCAAGGGTAAAGATGAAAAAGGCCGAATAGGGTGTGGCCATTCCGGGAGTAGGCGATTCGAAATTATTGACATCCATGGCTGCCGCTACAAAACGGTAGAATACAGACATCAGGATACCCGCCACAATGGCAAGCCAGATTCCCTTTGAAGAAGAAGTCTTATCGCCCTTCTTCATCTTGCCGGAAGCAATGCCATTGAAGATGATCGCGATCATAATCAATGCCACACCGGCAAACAGGATCATTGGGTCTCCTTTCGGTGAGCTCATGTAATTGATAATCACTCCAAGGACCAAAGCAAGTCCCACACCTAATGGAAATGCTACTGCCATTCCTGCTATTGAAATCGAAGCAGATAACAGGATGTTGGATGCATTGAAGATGATCCCGCCCAGGATTGCACTCCACAAATTGGCACTACTGATCTGGCCAAGGTCAGTCATAAAACTCCTTCCCTGATCCCCGGTGCTGCCAAGTGTAAGCCCAACGATCAACGCGAGCAGGACTACACCAATGACATAGTCCCAGTAAAAAAGTTCATACCGCCAGTTCTTTGCGGCCAGTTTCTGTGTATTCCCCCATGAGCCCCAGCAAAGCATGGTGACAATGGTGAAGACAACGGCAAGAGAATAGCTTTCGATGATATACATAGGCAAGGTATTTAGTTGGTTTGTTTTATCGGTGTATTTTTTCGCTGGTAAAATTGAACGCTTCTGTCAGCCTCTCATTTGACACCTGCACATCACGTCCTCCTTCGACTACCCGGTATTCATGGTACATGTCTTCGTCCCGCAAGAGGATATGCGCCTGGCCATTGGATGTATAATCCATATCGTTATCCGTGTTGCTGATCAATAACCATGTCTTTTTCATTGCAGGTTTATTGACTGTCAAGGCCTCCCTGAGCAATGAGGTATCAACAGGTGCATCAAAGAGCGTACAGGAAGTAAAAGTCTCAGGCATCAGGGCATATTGTAAAGCAGCCACCCCACCCTCTTCAAAACCAATCAAAGCGCGAAAGCGATAGCCACTACGTGCATTGGAGCCGGATTCCAATTCCGGGATGATTTGATTAACCAGGTCCTTCTCATTTTCATTGAGGAAGACTAAAATCAAGGGTGGTAATTTGCCTTCATTCATTCCCTGGTGTGCAAGGCCGGTGATAGCCTGTATACGTGAATACTCCATGTCTCCAAACATGTAAATTGTTGGATACTGTCTTGACGCAACTGTATAACCTGGTGGATACGTGATCATATATTTTCCTCTATCCTGTATATCCGGCCTCGGATATCTGCTCTTTTTATCAGCGTTTGGTATGTCACCTCTATAAGGCTTGCCACCGAAACTATCGCTGATAAAACGCAGTGCATTTGGTAGGGCAGATCTCCAATATGAGAATTCATGTCCACCATTTCTCACTCGATACTCATGAAGTAAGTGCAGGTCGCGAAGCAGGATATGTAGCTCTTCATTGCTACGGCACAATGTATGTTCATCATCGCCGTTGTCAATAAAGAGACGTAGATCAACAAACCGACCCGGGTCTCCCTGGCGAAAGAAATGGAAGGGAGAATACTTTTTGTAATGTTCAGTGAGCCGCTCCTGGCCAATCGTCCCGACACCACCAAACAACCTGCCCCATTGCTCATTCCATTCACTTGCATCTTCAGTCATATATTGCTCATCGGTCCGCACAGAAATGCTCAATGGGACACTGACAGAAAAGACATCTGGATGAAGTGCCGGAAGGATGAGCGCACCAAAACCACCCATGGAGTATCCCATCACGGCGCGATGCCTGCTATCCGGTATTGTGTTATACCGGCTGTCTATAAAGGGGACCAGCTCCTTAACAAACATATCTTCATACAGGAATGTCCCTGCAAAGTCATTGACATAGTAGTTCCTGAAGCCCTGGGGCATCACGAAAATCATCGGGACTATTTCCTTTTCTGCAACCGCCTGATCAGCGATCTGTGCAATCCGCCCATACTCCAACCAGGAAGATTCATTATCTCCTAATCCATGCAGCAGGTAAACAACAGGATAATTCTTGCTTGCCCGCTCATAGCCTGGAGGAAGTACGATAGTGTATTTGATCTCCTGACCGAGAATAGCACTGTGCATAGACAAGCCTTCCATAATACGCTTATCACCATCCGCAAACATCGTTGCTAAGGGAATCAAAGCGATCAGGAATATCAGGCTACCCTTCCTCATATTAATTCGTAAGTGTTTCTCTGATGGATGAAAGCGATATTGCCAGACCGTTCAGGAATGCCTGATAGTTTTGTCCTCCCTGTCGAACTCGATATTGGTAATCAATGTTGTTTTTCCTGATGTCCGTATAAAATTGATGATTGCCTCTATAGGAGATAAATCCATCTGTCATATCCAGGTAATAGAATACTTCGCTTGCGGGTTTAACAGCCTCAACAGGCAAAGAAGCATTGAATAAAAAGCAGGCTCCAAAAACATCGGGACGCCCTAAAGCCGTCAATGCCGCAGATGTTCCTCCATTTTCATTTCCAAGTATCACCCTACCTTGCCTGTTACTGATGGTATGGTACATGGAATCAATCCGATTTACCAACTGAAGCATGAAGTCATTGCTTACTCCACCGGCATCAACCGGAATTTCGACCACAATTGCTTTTGTCAGTACTCCTGTCGTCATATTATTCCTCAACATGGAAAAGACATCCACTATATTTTGCTGCCTATGTCCCTCTTCATAATCATGCAGGATGTACAATACCGGAAAAGTCGCTGAACTCGCGATATAATCCACTGGCGTCATGATGTTGATTGATAATCCGGCAACCTCCATTGTTTGAATCTCTTCATCATCAATCAGTGTCCCGATCGATGCAGGCTCTGGCTCTGTTGGATGAGGTATCCCTTCCATCGCATCGTTGATGAATTTAAAGGCCTCAGGATATGACTTTTTCCAGTACTCAAAGGAATGACCGCCATTTCTTACCCGGTATTCATGAGCAATGTTATTATCACGCATATAAGTGTGTAGTTCGTCACTGGTGATGGAAAGTGACTCTTCGTCATCTCCACAATCAAGCATGAGATGGAGGCCATCGAAGCGGGATAAATCTCCACTGCCAAAGAAGTGGAATGGACTATGCTGAAGAAAATGATCAGTAAGTCTTGCCGGGCCTGTAGTACCAAATCCTCCAAATAAGACACCCCACTGGCTGTTGAATACATCCTGGGGCTCAGCCATATACTGCTCATCCGTACGGAAAGACATACTCAGCGGTACGCCTACGGTAAACACATCCGGGTTGAGGGCAGGCAGGATCAATGCACCATAGCCTCCCATCGAATAGCCCATGACCGCTCTTGCCTTATTGTCGTTTCGTGTTCGAAACAGGCTGTCTATTGCAGGTACTAACTCTTTCGTCATCATATCCATGTATGGATAGTCTCCTGAAAACCTGTTGACATAGTAGGACTTGTAGGCAGCCGGCATGACATAGATCATAGGAACGATGTTACCTGCGTATTGGTCCACATAATATTGAAGTCCTCCACTTGTATACCATGCCCGCTCTGTATCGCCGTATCCATGGAGCAAGTATACAACCGGGTAGGACTCTGTTGACTGATCATATCCATCAGGCAGGAGCACTGCATAGGTAATGTCATTGTCAAAAATGGCACTATACATTTTTTGATTTTCAAGAAGCCGGCTAAAAGGAATGACCGGATCATCTTCCTTGCATCCGATGAGGAGTAAAAGGAGCAGAACCCAACAGCACTGAAGGAAGCGAGAAAATGAAATATGACTGTTTTGTCTCTTCATGAAGGCTATCAGTTGCGCGTTGGGTTTAAATCCTTTGCCGGAGATTCGCTATACACCACAATCGATTTCATATACAAGCTAAATTCAGGATGCTTATTCGTCCATACGATTTCAAGGTGATGCGCACCTTCCTTGAGCTTATATTTATGATAGATGTCATACTTCCGGACGATATAATCAAATGGCATCTTAACCTGTTCTATCTTCTGGCCGTCTAACATGATATCCAGCAGGGCTACATAGTCACTCTTTGACTCCCCGCAACGGCTCTTTACATTACCCAATACCACAACACCATTTCCGTTGAAGTCCACAACTATATTCTTGTCCGTAAACTCCTGTCGCAGATACCGTTCTTCCTTTGGGAACATTCCGTCAAAGCTTTCTTCGAAAGGAACTATTGCGGGTTCCTGGAGCTTAATCACAACTGAATCATCATTAACCTTACCATTTTGTTGTTCGATCAGTTGTAGCGTATGCTTATACGTAAGTGCGTAGACATCATTGAGTGTGATATCCATATATGGAAATTTCAAACCTTCAGCTTCCTCTAAGGCTACCTTCCAATATGCAGGTATGCTATCATAGCCACCCATCACTCCCAATATCCCCGCGGCAGTGGCGGGATTGCAGTCGGAATCCTGGCCACATCTTGTCGCTATATCCATGGTCTTATAGAAGTCCTTATTGCCATATAAGAGACCGATCACCACATATGCTGCATTAAGCCTGGCGTCTATGTTAAAGGAATTGAAAACGCCCTCCGGGCAGCCTTTTTCGGCAGAATGATTTTTTTCAACCTTAAACCAGGTTTCCTTCCAATCATCAGGGTTCTCCCGGTGCCAGCTTATGACATCAGCTATCGTCTGATGGAACTTGCTTTGTGTTGGAATAGTACTCAGTGCCTTCTCAACGATATAATGGAGATCATCTGAGGTGTAGGCCAGAGAATACAACGATGAAATGAATACGCCACCATACCAACCATCTCCATAATTCATGATGTGACCTATGCGGTCGCAGAATTCAGCTCCTGTATTGGTCATCCCGGGAGTCATCATTCCTGCAAAATCAGCCTCAATCTGGAAGTCAATATCGTCTGCATGTGGATTGTTCATCCAATGGCCGGAAGCAGGAGGCATGATCCCATTGAGAATATTGTACCGCGCTGCCTGGTTGGCATGCCAGAGCTTATAATCTTCGTGGGCAAACTCAAGCGCAAATGAATCGGCGGGGGCATTGAGTCCAACCTTTTCGAGAATGTTTACAAAAGTGAGGTCAAGATATACATCATCATAGAGTCCGGGATCAAGCTCATAGGTCTCCTTGATATAGTGGTCATGCCAGACAATAGGTTGATACTCCTGAATCATCGTGCCCTTGAAACGAAACTCTGTTGGTCCGCCGAATGTAACACCGATAGTTTGTCCTGCCCAACCTCCCCGAATCCGATCCTTCAGTTCTGCCTTAGACATGGTAAGTTCACCACTAAATCCCGTTGCAGCGGATTTCTTTTCATTACATGCTATTGCCAGGATACCGAAGGCAAATAATGTGATGATATGTTGTACCTGGTTCTTCATATCAATGCGCTGCGATTGGTAAATTACTTTTCGGCGGATTTTGAGAATAGACGATCAGGTCATTGATGCGGTATTCATAGGATGGATCCGGATTAACCCATTTCAATCTCAGGGTGTGTTTTCCATCAACTAACTGGTATTTCCATGCTGGCTCAAGCCTCCTTGATGTATTTTTCATTGGCAGGTGGACAGTTTCTGCAAGAGCACCATCAAGATAAACTTCCATGATTGCAATATATGGATCATCACGCTCAGCAAGTCCGAGGGGTTCAGAACCATACGTCCTCTTGGATATCCGGTCGATATAATCTATATCAATTTTCGAACGTTTGGCCATATTGCCGTATAAGAGATACCCATTACCTGTAAATTCGAATGATATCTCATCCGTAAATGACTTATCAATCTTCATCCGGTCTATCGGGTATGTGCTTTCGAAATTCTGTTCAAAGGCAACAGGCACTGGAGCAGATAATGGAATCGTAACTTCTTCCGTGTCCGTTTTGCCGCCTGCCTTGGCGATCATGCCTAGTGCGTGACTCATGCTCCAGCCATAGGCTTTTGCCAGGGAGACCTCTGTGCTTTCAAAATTGCTATTCTCGATTTCCTGCAATGGTTTGAGCCAAAACGCAGGTATCTTATCATATCCAAGCATCACTCCGAGCACTCCACCCACTGTCGCAGGATTACAATCCGCATCCTGACCACATCGGGCAGCGATGTCAACTGATTTTGTAAAATCACCATCACCATACAGGAGGCCTATTGCGACATAGGCAGAATTGATTTTGGCATCTATATTAAAGCCCAGGAAAACCCCTTTGGGGCACCCAACATCCTGGTTCCATTTTTTCTGTACTTCAAACCAGGCTTGCTTCCAGTCATCAGGGAA
This sequence comes from Candidatus Opimibacter iunctus, assembly GCA_016716665.1. Taxonomy (GTDB): domain Bacteria; phylum Bacteroidota; class Bacteroidia; order Chitinophagales; family Saprospiraceae; genus Opimibacter; species Opimibacter iunctus. The sequence continues at coordinate 189,952 of JADJVH010000004.1, forward strand.
TTGCTTATGCGCTTCAATGACAGTAGAAATGCACCCATGAAATTTGGTTCCTTCAGGAATAGTCTTCAAAGCCTGGGTGGTGATATATTCAGGATCATTGGATATGAACGCGAGGGAGTATAAGGCTGACACAAATACACCGCCATACCATCCATCTCCGCTATTCATCACGTGTCCTACCCTATCTGCAATTTCTGTGGCCCTATTGACCATCCCGGGAGCCATCAGCCCAATAAAGTCAGATTCTATCTGAAAATCGATGTCGTCGGCATGGGGATTGTTCTTCCAGTTACCTGATGCAGGAGGCATGATCCCATTGAGGATATTGTACCTCGAAGCCTGGTTGGCATGAGCCAGGTGATATGCTGTATTGGACCAATGGTGCGCTATGGAATCAGCATTGGCATCCAGGCCGTATTTCTCAAAGGCGTTGACAAAATTGAGATCAGTGTAGATATCATCAAAAAGGCCCGGCTTCTTATCCCACCAATATTTTACGTAGTGTTCGTCCCAGGGGATTATGTGATGTTCATCAATCAATGAGCCATTGTATTTAAACTCTACAGGTGCGCCATAGACCACACCAATGGTTTGTCCTGCCCAACCACCTTTAATTTTATCCTGCAACACTTTCTTTGACAGGGTGATAGATCCCTCTGAAAGTATATCATGCTGACCTGTGTCCTTTGATACACATCCTATACCCATCATGACCGCTAGTAAAACGGTCATCCTGAAAAGTGAAGTCGAGAATCGATGCATAGGCTTTAGTCTTTTCCTGCTTTGTAAACACTGAGTTCTGTGATGGAGGTAAAACCAGATACCTGTTTCGTGTATTTGTTCCAATGATCCTGGATCATGGCATCTCCTATGATACGGATTGCTTTTGTAGTCACCTGGTCAAAACTGATCACGTACTCTGCAAAATGTGGCTGATAGATTAAATACCCGGTTTCGGGCATCGGAGGATTGATTGATGTACCTGAAACAGGCATCCATTTTCCGGCTTCATCCTTATACTGGACATTCAGCGAAGTAAACCATCCACCGAATTCTTCCATTCCCCCCGCATGAAAAGCCATCATGTCAATAGTCTGTGGTTCCTTCCATTCGTATCCGTAATAATCCACTTTCGGAAGTTTTGCCTTAGCGGCCAGGCTATAAAAAACTGAACCAGGGCCATCCACAACACCATCTCTGATGACTTCAACCTCTTTGGCATACATAGACCGTCCAAACGTGCACCAACATGAATCACGTACCACCTCGTTTACAACGCGGACATTAGCCAGTACACTATCTGCAGTTGAGGCTATATTCCTATTGCGTACCAGCAAGTCAAAATCCCTAGTTAGTTTCTGTCCGCCATTGTCGAGTTGAATCTTGATTTTATAAGGGCCGGGAACAGTCGGTGTGCCTGTAATTCTGCCTTTGACAAAGGAAGTGCCTGGGGGCAAAGTACCGCCGAGCATAGTCCAATTATAATTCTTATTGGCATCACTATAAAACGTGTAATCAACCGGATGGCCCACTTCCATCATTGGTAGCGGGCCAATAAAAAATTCAAGCGGAGCAGCAAAAGTTGCAGTCGGATTGATCGTTAATTTTTGCTTATCTCCCTTGCCGGATAATTTTCCACCCTTGGCCACCACGAGATCCAGGGTCATCTTCAACGTCCGGTCAATCATGGACTGGATGCTGGCATCGGGCAATTCAAACCTCGTGATATTGATATAAGTGTCATTAAATGGTTTTGTCCACCCTTCAATGGGCAGATACAGGTTTTTTGGGAGAGCGTTGAAGCCATACATGATGCCCATCAAACCAGCGACCGTTGCGGCCTGGTTGTCTGCGTCAAAACCCATCGCACATGAGAGATCCAGCGTACGTTGGAAATCTCCATTTCCATACAGCATGGCCAGGATACCACAGGCACCATTCAGGTTTGCATTCCAGATGGTCTTTGTCATATCCGGTTCATTGACATAGTACTTCTCTGCCATTTCTTTCCAGGCATCCTGCCACTTGTCGGGATACTTCTGGTGGAGGGCTATCATATCCCTGATGGTCTGTGCATATCTTCCATCGGCAGGAAGTTCTGCAAGCCCGATCTGGATCAACTTATTGATATCCTTCTCGAAAAATGCTGCGGCATACATCGCTCCATACTGAATGGTAGGCTCGACACCCCAGCTATCACTTGTAATGCGTGCAGCCCAATCTGATTTTTGGGCGGCATAATCGACCATCCCGGGCGCTGTGTAGGCCCATATCTCATTGATGAGTTGAGGATCGATCTGAAACCAATGCGGATTGATATTCTTACTCCCACTAAATGGAGGTGTGTATCCAAACTTCATCAACCCCAATGCGCCACGGTTAGCCAGCCAAACCCTATCCCGGATATGGTACAACCATGCTTCACGTAATTGTTCATAGGTTGGCTCAGGGCCAAATTTTTCCATTTGCAACAAGTACATATACTCGAGGTCTGTATCATCATCTGAGAAAGCTCCGTTGTACTTCTTTAGCTTGTCCAGGTTCTTGGTATATCCATATGGCCAGTTTTCAGCACCTGGTGCATTCACATATTTATTTTCGTGTGGCAGGCCATAGATATTACCAACCATCTGGCCTATCCAGGCACCTGCAATCTTGTCCCTCAGTTCACTCACGGTTATCGTTTGGGTCTGACTGATGCAGGGATGAAGAGTCGTCAGCATCAACCCTGCCATCATGGCCATGCAATGAAATACATTTGGCTTGTTATATCTCATTGTGGATTCTGAATTAGATTAGGATTTGTATTTAAAGCACTTTGTGGTATTGGAAACAATTTAGTATTAGGTCCTGTCACGGGTTTTTCCCACCAGGCATGTCCCCATACACCAAACCTGATCTGATCTTGTCGTCTATGACCTTCCCACGCGAATTCTCTTCCAAGTTCATCAAGTAATTCCTCATCCGTGATATCCGCCACTGTATAAGGCGCAAGCCCGGCGCGTGTTCGGATCTTCTGTAGATCCGGATCATTGATCATTTCGCCAGTTCGTCCCAACCAATGTAATGCCTCGAGTTTAGTGTATAGGACATCTGCATATCTGAAAAGGGCAAAGTCATTTTCCATATCAATTACATCATAACTCAATTCTTCCTGGTACTCATACTTAGCGCATCGAGCACCCTCCCACTCTCCGCGAGAGTGATAGTTGGCAATAGTCGGGGTATAGATAAAAGGCTCGCCATTGACAAATATTGGGTTGCCATCTATATCATATTGCTGCCCAAACAGGAATGATTTCCTACGGATATCGTCTTCTGCATATTTAGTAAAGAAATCGGGAGGCAATACAAATCCGTCCCAGGGAATACCAACCATATTGAAAGTAGCCCTGCTTGCTGAATTGAGCGTCAGGTGCGACCAATAAAAATGTTCATCGGTGAGTTGTGGGTGAAAAGGGATCACAAAGATATTTTCCCTTGATCCTTCGTTGTGGACAATGAAATTAGCAAAGTAATCGTCTTCGATCTCGTAAGCATTCAAAGCGATGACCTGATCACAGGCCTCTACGGCATCCGCAAATTTGTTTTGCCCTATCCACTCCTGTGCATTGATATACATTTTAGCCAGCAGGGTGTATGCCATTCCCTTGGTGACCCGACCATAATATTCAGGGGTGGGTAACTCCTGTATCGCATCGATATGGTCAAGGACTTCCTGTACAATAAAATCATACACAAAAGCCCTGTTCTTTTGTTCCGGTAGTTCCTGGTTGCTGTAGTCAACCGTAAATGGGATATTTCCCCAGTAGTCAAGGGCCCAGTAATAGTAATAAGCACGAAGGATATGAATCTCAGCAATCACTCGTTCCTTTCCTTCAAAATCAATTGGTGTAATCACTGCCAATATCTCATTACAGGCTGTGATACCGGCGAAAACCATCTCCCATGATTTCGTCAGTATCTTATTGTTGGGGGCCACCTTATGTTTTTGAATATCTTCCCACCGGCCCTGCTCGTACCATTCCCCATTGTGCTTTTCAGGGATGACCAATTCATCAGACGCATTCTCGCCGAGGGACCACAGGCGCTGTTCTTCCGGAAACAACTGCAAGCCTACATAGGCGCGTCCGGCATAGGCGATAACATCCTTTTCCGTCTTAAAGAAAGTGCCTACCGGTATTTCAGAATAGACGGTTTCTGAAAGGTCAAAACAGGAGACCATGGTAAACGCTATAATGCTTCCGGTAACCAGTGCGATGATTTGCTTTTTCATATTGACTTTCATTGTGCTTTTAAAATGATGCATTTACACCCAGGGTAAGGGATGTCGTCCTGGGATAATAAGATAGACCATCTATACCAGGTTCCAGTCCTGATAGGTTGACTTCAGGATCAATCCCTTTATACCCAGCTATCCAAAGCACATTTTGTGCTGATACATATGCACTCAACCGCGACACATACCTGGACTTGATATTGAAATTATAGTTGAGGGTAACATTGTCCAGTTTCAGGAATGTTGCGTCTTCAACATATTTTGACGAATAGGTAATATCCCCGATAAACTCTGGGTTATCGTACTGTGTGTGAACGATATTGCGGAGTCCGATGCTCTTCCAGGATTCATAGTACAGGCGATAGGTATTTAAGACTTTGCCCCCAAGTCCTGCCCTGAAATTGAAACTGAAATCAAAGTTCTTTAATGTCAGGGTATTACTCCATCCCAGCATAGCAAATGGATTGGCATTCCCTATGTCTTCCCAGTCACTTTTATCGACTTCTCCGATTGGGTTTTGATTTTTAAATTCATCGTACCCTTCTTCACTCACGCCGAGCCAAACCGGGCCGTAGAATGTTCCGAGTTCTTCGCCTTCCTGGATACGTTGTGTCCAGACTCCAATTGTGCCACCAATAAAGGCAGTTTCATAAGATGACTGGGTAAACTCATCATTAGTGATTTTATCCAGGACATTCTTATTGTGGCTTGCTGTGAATGTAGAGGTCCATTGAAACGCACTCTTTTTCACTAGCACACCATTTAACGTAAGTTCAACACCACGATTGCTGATCGTCCCAACATTTGTAAACAAGTAAGGATAGAGGTAAGGAGGAACAGACACCTGGAATTCCCAAAGGAGGTCTTCGCTCTTGCGGATGTAATATTCGAGACTACCGCTAAGTCTTTTGTTGGATACTGTAAAATCAATGCCAATGTTCAACTCATTTTTCCTTTCCCACTTCAGATCCGGGTTTGGATTCTGTCCCGGCCCATATGAATTGATCCATTCCTGGTTGTAGTATAGACTTCCGACCCGCTCCAGCAGGATGAGGGAGCGGTATGGAGAAAAAGACTGATTACCGGTCACCCCATAGCCGATCCTGAATTTTAAATCGTCAATCCATGAAACGTCATCCAGAAAAGATTCTTCAGTCAGGCGCCATCCAAGACTGACAGCCGGAAACCAACCCCATTTATTGTTGTCACCAAACTTTGAAGATCCTTCCCTGCGAAGAGAGACGGAAGCGAGATACTTTTCATCAAGATTATACATGACGCGCCCAAATAATGCAATAAGGGTACTTGATTCCTTGTATGAACCCAGTTCACCCTTGCCTTCCTTGAAATAGGATCCGGCAGCAATATTGTTGTAGAGGAATATATCCGTATCAAAATCGGAATTGCCGGCATAGGAGCTGTTTTGTTCAAACTCCTGGTAGGAATATCCGGCGACAGCCTGGATATTGTGTTCATTAATTGAGGTCCGATAATTCACTACTGATTCAAACTGTGAATTATTATAGCGGCCATTTGCAATTTCGGCTTCGCCTCCTACTCCAATGATCGTAGGATAATAACTGGTCTTATAAGATCCCTCTTCCCAGTCTGATTTTTGGCTGGAGATAAAATTGTCCCATGTAAGGTTATCAAGGATTTTTAAAGTAGCCCGAAGGTTCTGGATGATATCATTCGTACTGCCTTCCCTGGTCCTTTCCTTGAGCATAGCCACAGGATTGTAGTATTCGAGGCCTTGCTTGTACGAGTATCCTCCGGTCTCAGGATCAGAATCATCATATACAGGTTGAGTTGGATTCTGGATGAATGCCTGGCGGAACAATTCATAATTGGCAGGATTATAGTCACGCAGGTTAGTCGCCAGATTGAAGTCCAGTGTTAACCGGTCATTCAATACTTTTTGAACCAGATTAGTTTTGAACAGGATACGCTGTGTGGAGTTGTCCTGGAGAAGTCCCTGGTCTGTGCTGTAAGTCAGTGAAGTACGATGAGAAAATTTTGCTGATCCGCCCGACAGCGCCATATGCTGTTGCTGGCTGAAAGGAAAATCACGTGTGATCTCATCAAACCAGTCTGTCTTGCTTCCAAACAGGCTTCCTGCTTTTGAAGGGGCATAGGTAAGGATAGCATCTTCAAATTCATCAGCCGATAAGTTTTTTACCCCTCTTGGTGCAACCTGTGTTGAAAACTGTGTCGAATATTCAAAGGTGGTCTTTCCTTCCTTAGCGGCTTTCGTAGTAATGATAATGACCCCATTCGTGCCTCGTGTCCCATATATGGCAGCTGCGGAACCATCCTTCAATACATCGAAAGATTCTACATCCTGAAAATTGATATTCTTGAGATCAGCACCGATGACACCATCTATAATAATCAATGGCGCCTGGCCTGATGTGAGTGTATTGGTTCCCCGTAACAGGATCTGGTATCCCGCAAGCGGATCAGCTCCGTTTGGTTTTGTGATCGACAACCCGGCTACTTTGCCCTGGACCAAACCCATCGGATCACTGTAAGTTCCTTTATTAAATTCCTCTGACTTAATGGAGGTGACTGCGCCTGTAAGCTCCTTCTTGGTGGTGATGCCATAGCCGATGATGACCACTTCACCAAGGAGTTCATTGGCTTCAGACATGATGACATCAATCACAGTCTTGCCATCCACAGAGACAATGACTGTGTTGTAGCCTGTAAATAAGAAAGACATCGTCGCAGCAGACGGAACATCAAGCTTGTATCTGCCTTCGATATCTGTCAATGTCCCTATCGTCATGTCATTGACTGAGACATTAACGCCCGGCAAGGGTGCACCTGAAACATCTGTGACCAATCCTGAAACTGCAATGTTCACTTGTGTTTGTGCCTGGGAGGCTATTGAAATGCCCAGGATCAAAGCAATCACAATGGGGCCGGGGATCAGCAGGCGCAACAATTTTATATTCATACCAGATAGAGGATGCATATGGTGGGTGTTATGTACAGCTATTAAGCAATGACTAATTTGGATTCCAGCAGTGATAATTCGTTGCGATATGGGATAGAGGACTGTGCACCCATTCTGGTAACGGTTAAGGCAGCCACTTTGGCTGCTGACTTCACAGCATCGAGGATTGATTTTCCTTCGGAGAGCCCTACGGAGAGTGCGCCACTAAAGGAATCACCTGCAGCAGTCGTGTCTACCGCAACCACTTTAGTTGCCTCTACAATATGATATTGTTCTTTTTCCTTGACAAAAGCACCCATGGCCCCCATCGTGATCACCACATTATCAACTCCCTTGGCACTGATCACATCAGCTGCTGGTATAAGGCTGCCATTTGCACCGGAGGCTACAGCAATACAATTTTCGCCATGCGCATCTACCATGATCAGGGCGACTCCTGACGGAAGTTTAGGGTCTGAAAAAATATAATCTGTATTGATGCCTTCTGACTTATAGAGTTCAATGGATTGCTTGCCAAAGACATCATTACCCGTCTTGGAAACAAACACTACCTTGCCTCCTTGCCGTGCGGCGGCTACAGCCTGGTTTGCTCCTTTTCCACCTGCATTCATCAGGAATGTCCCCCCTATAACGGTTTCCCCGGGGATCGGAAGACGATCGGATTTGATTACCATATCCGTATTACAACTTCCGATCACAATGATCTTTTTGATATTCATAAGCTGTTTGTTGAAGATTATGGTAAATGTAAGATTTCAAAAGTGCAAAAAACCGCATTTTATAGCCTAAGTTAATAATTACATTTAGAACATAAATTAATTAATATACTGTTATACAGCACTATAGCAAATACACTATTGCAATTTGTGACAATAATAATCCAAGTGAAAATCTGAAAATTTTGAGGTGTTCCAGATCCCTCAGCATCCAGGGGTTTTTAATGGTAAAATGAACTTATGGGCTCCCCTTTCATCGTAGGGAATGCCAGATTCCAAGGAACTGACATTCCTGGTTTAGTAAGGTCTGGAAAGTGAAAATGGATATGGAAGAATAAACTGGAACAAATGGTTAAGTCACAGATAATCTACGAACGCTGTCGATAACGGTCCCGTCAACCCATTTGATGACAGCAATAATTTCATCATCAAATTTAGCTGCAGCAGGAACCCCGCATATTTTCTCAGCTTCATCCTTGAGTTCCTGAATAGTACGTATGGGCAATGAAGAGTCCTTGAGACTATCCAGTAAATCATGCCGTAAAGGATTGATAGCAATACCTCGTTCAGTAACGATCACATCTATCAATTCTCCAGGTCCACACAATGTGGTGACGTGGTCTCGGATCACAGGAATCCTGTCACGGAAAAGTGGAACGGGTAAAATAGTACATTTCGCAAACAGGCAATTTTGCCACCCGCCAATTCCATGCAGAAGTGCTCCATCCGAATGGGTCACCACATTTGCATTGAATTGTATATCGACCTCAGTCGCTCCGAGTATTACGACATCTACCAGTTGAGCGAAATTACCCTTGCTATGATAATTGTAGCTTGTAAAAGGGCTGGTGTCCACATGTCCGTGATTCTCACGCATCGATCTCACGCCTTCAAGATCGAAGGTCTGCCCATCGAGAATAAAATCAACCAGGCCTTCTTCCAGCATTTCAACCAGATACTTGTTGCTCCCTCCGCGTGCAAACCTGGACTTGATTCCTTTTGCCCTCAGCAGATCTGCGAAATAGATACCAATCGACAATGCAGTACCACCGGCACCCGCCTGAAAGGAAAAACCATCCCTGATAATTCCTGCCTCTTCACAAAACCTGGCGGTAAGTTCAGCGAGTAGTAAGCGGTCCGGGCTTTTCGTAATTTCTGTCGTACCGGAAACAATCTTTTCCGGTATTCCAACCTTATCCACCTTGACTACATAGTCCACATAGTTGCCCTGTATCTGCCAAGGCCAGCATGGGAATGGCACTACATGGTCAGTCACTACAATCACCTTACTTGCATACTGGGCGTCAGCCAGTGCAAACCCTAGCAGTCCGCATGCTGCAGGACCATCAAGGCCATTTGCGTTTCCGAATGTATCTGCTGCAGGTGCTGCTATGACGGCTATATCAATCTTCACTTCACCATCCTGCATTGCCTGGTATCTGCCTCCATGGGAACGCAATACGCCAACCCCTTTCATCTTACCTTCTGAGGCAAAATGGCCCAAAGCACCATTCATGCTCCCTTCAATATGATGAATTGTTCCATCACTGAGGTATTTGATCAATGGCGTATGGCAATCAAATGAGGCTGATGGAAACCAGACAAGATCCTTGATTCCCAACTCCGCCGCAATATCAAATATCTGATTGGCGATAAGGTCGCCGTTCCTGAAATGATGGTGCGTCGATATAGTCATTCCATCCTTAAGGCCTGCCTGGATAAGTGCTTGCTTTAATGTTTCCACTGACTTGTTGCCATTATCAGGAAAATCAATGCAAGTGGCAATAGGCGGACCGTACTTATTTCCTTCGGGGCGATGTTTTCCGACCCCTTTATATGGCACTACAGGTTGTCCATTGACTTCGAGAGGAACAGCTCTTCCTGCAGCATTGATCACTGTGATTAGATGTTTTCTCATGATTCACTTGTCTTCATTTGATCTGTACTTTTCCAATCATGCTGCAGTAGTCCCAGTGAAATGGCCAGGTCAATCGTACGCTGTGCCCGTTTCACTATCGGAGCGTCAATCATTTTCGTTCCTAACGAAACAACTCCAAGACCTTGCTCTGTTGCCCGCGTAAAAGCGATAGCTATTCTCTTAGCCTTTTCAATTTCCGTATCATCCGGAGCAAAATAGCGGTGTATCGTTTTTAATTGTCGTGGATGGATACACCCTATGCCATCAAAGCCAATTGATTTGGATTGCATCACATAGGTTCGTAAGGCATCCAGATCACCAACATCTGAAAAGACCGAATCGAGTGCCTGAATACCTGCTGCCTTGCAGGCATTGATGAGCTGGCACCTGGCAAAGAGTGATTCAGTACCTTCATTTGTTCGCTGCACACCAATATCAGCAGTATAGTCTTCTAACCCTATAGCCAGGGCAATAACATTGTCTGCTGCCAGAGCAATCTCAAAACACCTTATGATTCCAGATGCGGATTCGATGATTGGTAATAACCATATTTTTCTTTCCAGATTATGGCTGTGCTGAAGAGATGAAATACGGGAATTGACTGCATGGATCTGCTCCGCGTTTTCACATTTAGGGATGACCACCACATTTACATTGTGGGGAATGATATAATCCAGATCATCCAACCCTGCAGGAATCTGGTTGATCCTCACCATACGTTCTACTCCCTTAAAATCGAGGTGACGGAGTGCATTTCTAACCAGATAACGTGCTTCAGCCTTTTTATGCACAGCCACAGCGTCTTCCAGGTCCAGGATGATCGCATGAGGAGCATGCAGGCCGGCATTGATCATAAGGCCCGGAGTATTGCCAGGCAAGTATAACCTTGAGATGCGATGTTGGTCTCTGGCTGTAGCATAGAGATTTTCAGGGAGCATCTCCGGAAGATATTCTTTACTGGTGTCCAATAACTGATGGATAGCAGCTTCGATCCTCGCAGCCATAACAAAAGGAAGTGCTCCTTTGTCTTCGATAATGAGATGGGCATGCTCAATTCCAAAGTGACTAAGGATATCCTTTGCCAGTTCGAGAATAGCATCACCATACAGCGCCCCAACCTTGCTGGTGATCTCAATGATCCTGCCTCCGGAGGATGTCAGTTCCAGAGAGACAAAGCAATCTGAGCGGTCCTTTTCTCCTTTGTTACCTGCGGTTTCTATTGTATGGCTATTCATTTCTTGTTGTACTCATCAATTTTAATACCAGCCTTTTGCCCTTTTTACCCCTAAATCCCCTATACTTCGACTTGTTGTCCTAATCCTCGTTCTACAACTCAGCAACCAGGGGACTTGGATACATCCTTTTAGTTCTTCGTTTAAGCCTCCTTTTGCTTCATTGAGCCCTTCCCCATTGCTCCAAAATATCTCGCGCAACGACGCAACGGCGCAGCAATCTTTGTTTTAAGCCCTTTTGCTCCATTGCTCCATTGCTCCAAAATTATATCGCCCAATCTGGCAATGCGCTCTCAAACCCCAGCCATGGCATGATGATAAAATACATCATCATCACGACGATCACCAGACTGATCAGGTCCAGCCATACTCCACATTTCACCATATCGGCTACCGTCACTCTATCGCTTCCAAAAATCACGGTGTTCGGACCAGTGCCAGCTGGCATCATAAATCCAAGTGACGAAGCAACAGCAGCAGGTATCATCAGTAATAGCGGATTGATCGCTGCGGCAACGGCCATACTCGCTAATACCGGCAGTAAAATATTGGCTGTGGCTGTATTAGAATTGAATTCTGTAAATATCATGACAAACCCAATCACCAGTACCATGACGATAAAGAATGGATACTTGCTGATAAACACTAGTTGGTTGCCAAGCCAATCAGCGAGGCCTGTTGATTCAAAGCCAGCTGCGATGGCATACCCTCCTCCGACGATCATAGCGACACCCCAGGGCACCTGACTTGCGGCCTTCCAATCAAGCAATCTTGTTTCTTTGGTGGCAGGCAACATAAACAGTAGTAATGCCGCCACGATGGCTACGGTACTATCATGTACGTATTCTCCTAGTCCAAGTATGGAGGCCCACCCTGGGATCACGAGATTGCCAAAAAGCAGATCATCTCTAAAAACCCATCCAAAAATGGCAAGCAGACAAACGTAAATCACTCTCCTTTCGCCAGGCGAAATCTTTCCAAGTGCTGCCAATTCATCCTTGATGACAGTATCGTTTTGACTGAGATTCCCTGCGATGCCAAAATACCTGATGAGATAAAAACAAAAAACAGGAAGTAACACAATCACCAGAGGCAATCCGATCCTCAACCATGTAAAGAAGGTAATCGGTGGAGCATCCGGAAATAACTTTTCCAAAATACCGATCAGGATGAGATTGGTGGGAGTTCCAATCAGGGTTCCAAGTCCACCCAGTGTTGCTGCATAGGCAATGGCCAGCATCAAACCTGTTCCAAAAGTGCTTTTACCCGAAATCGATTCCTCGTCCTTCGAAATGATAGACATAGCGATAGGAAACATCATCACTGCGGCGGTCACATTAGCAATCCACATAGATAAGAAAGCGGTGGCAATCATCATGCTCATCATGATCCGTTGCCTGCTGATGCCAAAAATATTGACAATGACCAGGGCTATCCGCTTATGGAGGTTCTGTGCCTCAATTGCTTTTCCCAGGAAGAAGCCACCCAGCATCATCAATACATAATTATGCCCATAGTTTGCCGCGGTCTCATCAGCAGGAAGAATACCGAGTAAGGGATATAGTGCAAGGGGGATAAACGCGGTGGCAAAAACTGGAATAGCTTCTGTAATCCACCAGATGCTCATGAGCACCACGACGGCCGCAGCACTCCTGGCTTGCATACTCATCCCTGCAGGCAAAGGCAAAACCAGAATAAGAACAAAGGCAAGGATGCCAAGCAAGAGTCCCTTATATCGAATAGAGAGCATCAGGATGACTTGCGGTTTAAATGAGTAGTGTACATTTTCGTAATGCGTATTTAGATGGTCTGGGTCAATTGGCAGGAATAGGGTTTTCAAACATATAAAAAGGAAATCCTTTGGATTGAAAGAAAATTTATATTTTAGCAATAACAAATCAGCACAAATTATTCTATTTAATTCTTTATTAATGCTTTAAATGGGAGTAAAGCACAAAATACTATAATTATAAGGGGTAATTTATCAGGCCATATGGCCCTTGATTCCCTAAGCCCAGTGTTATTATGATCAAGACCGAAGCACTACTTTACCTGGTCAACTCGATGACGAAGCCTGAAAAGAAGGCTTTTATGGTTGCCGCTGACAACAAGAAGGTATCCAACTATCTGAAACTATATCATCTGATCATCAAGGACAGTGAAATAACGGCTGATGCGTTACGCGATAGCTATGAAGCCTTGTATAAAGGTGCCTCCTTTGACACTTCTGTAAATTATCTCTACTAACGCTTCGGTTTACCCAGAAAATTCACCAACAGGCTGCCTTGTACGAATTGCTCAGGCATCGTATGATCTATAAAGGCAACGCGAGGTCAGAAGCACAGAAGACAGCGCTCAATGATCTGGTGGTCAGTGAAATGAGCATCGTCGCTTCCTCCAATCTGGAAAACCTGGAAATCAACAAGCTGCATCAACTCTTCCAGGCCAATTATCTCATCAGCGTAGGGGATTATAAATCCGCGCTTCATTCCTTCTATGAACTCAACAACCTACTCGAAGGCAACAAGCATCTGTGGTCAGATCCACCGATCTATTATGTACTCACCCTTGAAGGTGTATTGGACAGCCTGCGCAGCCTGCATCAATATGAAGGCATGAGTTATTTTGTCAATCAGCTGAAAAAACTAGACACCCCTTCCCTCAACTTCAACACTAACGTCACCTGCCTGATCTTTCTCTATGAACTCTTTCCGCTACTTGACCGGGGAGATTTTGTTGCCTGCGAAGAATTATTGAAAAGCTACACAGAAAGCCTGATCAAGAAAACACAATTGCTCAGCCTGGCCCGAAATGCGGAGTTATCCCTATATCTTGCCCTAATCCAGATCGGGCTGAAAGAACCTCGAAAAGCGCAAAAAGCCCTGATCAAAATCCTCGCTACCAGCAAGGGATTTACCAATCTCCCACTCTACCGTACCATTCGCCTGGTCAACCTCATGATCATGTATGAATTGCGAGAATTTGAGCTGATCAAGATTGAGACCCGGACCTTTAAGAGGGATATGAAGGAAGCCGGTAAGGAATACAAAATGGAAAAGCGAATCCTGAGTTTTGTCAATAAGCCAAGTCTTCCCATCTCTGCAGTGAAGCGCAGGCTCTTGTGGGAAAAAATGCACAAGGACCTTCAACACATACATCACGATGTATACGAACAGCAAATCCTGAGACTTTTTGACTTTTCGGCATGGATGGAATCAAAAGTCAGAAAGGTATCATTGGCTGAGGTGTTGGCCCATCGGGATTAGCGTAAAACTATGGCAATGCACTTCAAGTGATTGTTCTACGCCACTATATAATGAAGCTGCACCAGCCCTTTTTCAAAAGTGGTGCTCGATTGAAGAACCAACTTCTGCTCCGGGCGGCCATCTTTAAACAGCCTGATTCCGTCACCCAGTAAGATAGGGATGACTGAAATGACTATTTCATCTATCAGTTTTTGTCCAAACAGCAGATTTACAATTTCGGCGCCTCCATCACAAAAGATATTCTTTCCCGGCTTGCTTTTGAGTTCGTTGATGAGGGCTGTCAGATCGCCTGTGTAATAGGTGACCCTCCCTTCAGCAGGACGTTCCTGATGGGTTATCACGTATACATCAAGATCACTATCTGGCCCTGGATAGGGAAAACCCATGGAAATGACCTTGTCATGCGTTTTCCGCCCAATGATGATGGTATCCACAGTCTGCATAAACTCCTTATAGCCATAATCCTGTCCTTCCTGCTCAACGATGGATAAGAAACCAAGGTCATCATTCTTCCCGGCGATGTAACCATCAAGGCTGGCTGCGATATAGGAGATCACTTTTCGATCCGAACTCATAGGGTATTAAAGTTTTGAATAAATATCGATCAGCTTCTGTGATTCATTTTCCCAGTTATATTCTTTTGATGCTTCCCGGCAGGCAAGCGACATCGCTTCCCATGCGTCGGGTGATCATCAAAATACCGCACTGCCCTGGAAATCTCTTTTATCTCCACCTCATCAATGAGTATTGCACATGGATACTTCGAAATGATCCTGGCATACTCAGGGTAGTTCATGTTGATCGATGGGAGGCCAACATGGATGGCATCAAAAAATTTGTTGGGCAGTGAATAGTAGTCATTGAGACTACCTTCCTCTCTCAGGTTGATGCTCAGCCTGGCTTGTCGCATCAAGTCATGCAATTGATCCGGATCCACCCAGCCTAAAAAATGAACCCTGTCGGCTATTCCCTTGTCATGCGCCAGAGACTTCAACCGATCAGTGATATCACCTTCACCCGCTAGCCAGAACTCCCAGTCAGGAAGATATGGCATTGCTTCAATGCATGATTCCAACCCCCGCCCTACATTCAGCGCCCCCTGATAAAGTAATATTTTCTTCTGATGTATTTTAACAGTTGGCTGTCCTCCTTCAAAGCTGCCAGGTGCAATATTTCGAATTACGCCAAAATGCACTCCAAATTTCCTTCCCATCAAAGTGGCCAGTTCCTCCCCTACTGTATAACACACATCAAAGCCAGGGATTGTTCTTTTTGCAATCCATTCCCATACGGCTTTCACCTTTGGACGATGGGTCAATTCCGGTGCTTCTGAAAAATACTCATGAGCATCATACACCGATTTCTTCCCCGTTAACCAACCTGCGAAACGGATTGCCGGAGCCGTATCCAGATCGCAAGCGCACAGGATGTCTGCATCCATAAACAGTAAAATGAAAAACAAGCGAAGGTTATACTCTGCATAAAAGAGTGGCCCTTTATTAAACCAGCACTTAAGGCGATAGCCTTTGAATTTCGCTGCGTGGAAAGCTTTTGAATTTCGCCATCGCCTTCCAATCAGGGTAACCTCAGCACCCGCATCCCCAAGGGCCGAGCATATCCTGCCCATTCGCCTGTCATAGGTCAGGTCATTGATGACCGCAAGTATGATTTTCTTTTTGAGCATGGCTATTTCTTACTGCGGTATATCCTGTCTTCGACGATCTGTATCCTGTTCTCCTCAGCCAACTGCTGAAGCTCTTTCTTAATGGAGGGCTGTTGTTCCGTTTGGTAAGCCGCCAGAAAATCCTTTACTGTAATTCCATCCCTGTCATCAAGCACTTTATAGATGGCCTTCATCCATTTTGTACTGTCAGGTTCATTTTGCAGACAGCGATCACAATGTCCACATGCCCTTGCATCAAGCTCATCAAAATATTGCCTGATAAATACTTCCCGGCATACTACGTCATCCTTCAGATATGAAAGAATGGAATGCATACGTGCAAATGCCCGTTCCTTCCTGAAGGCATAAGCTGTAAGATTGATGGTAAAATTTTGCTCCGGCACTCTCTCTCTCAACAAGGTCACCTGGTTTTGTGCAGTCCCTGTCCTGTAGTCTATCAACCCTAAGGCATGCAATCTGATCAGATGTTTCTTCACTTTCTTTTCATCCCATTGCAAAAACTTAGCAAGCCGCGTTTCCTGGATATGAACAGCTGATGTCCACAGGCCTTCATAACCGCGCAATAATGCCTTGGTCAACATATCTGTATCTGTATCCGCGACCTGGTGGCTATACAGTGATTCAGCATCAGTAATGATCTGAAGCATACTGCCCCTCATCGAGGATTCATCGATAGCAATCCAACCATCCTTTGCCAGGATATCTAGTGCTACATAGACCTCTGCAGTCCGCAGGCCAAACCTCGCTGCATACCTGTCTATGTCAAATTCAAAGGTCTCACCAAATCCAGAGCCTACTGCCGTATCGAGATAGATATGAAGCGATTTGTACACCCTCCTCAATTCTTCGATATCCGGAAAACTGCTTTCGACCCTTGTCACGAGGTTGCTTTCACTTAAAGGCTTAACGACGATGATGCAATAGGCATCCTTGCCATCCCTTCCTGCACGTCCGGCTTCCTGATAATAATCCTCAATCCCTGGTGGCAAATCAGCATGCACCACTAGTCGCACATCACTCTTGTCCACACCCATGCCAAATGCATTGGTGGCGACAATGACGCGTGCAGCACCACTGATCCAATTGGCCTGAACCACATCGCGGGTCTTCATATCCATCCCTCCATGATAGGCCACAGCATTCATCCCTTTAGTCGAAAACCATTGAGCCAATTCGACACATTTGCGGCGTTGCCGCACATATACTATGGCTGATCCTGGTGATTTCATCAACAACCTCTCGATATACGAGAGTTGATCTTCACGAGGGATCACATGGTAGCGGAGATTATGCCTGGCATAACTATCCCTGACGATCACAGGTTTTCTTAAGTGCAGTTTCTCCACGATTTCATCCTGAACCGCCTTTGTAGCAGATGCTGTCAGGGCAAGAACCGGCACACCTGGTAATGCTGCCCTAAGATCACCAACCTCCAGGTAGGATGGCCGGAAATCATGTCCCCATTGAGATATACAATGTGCTTCATCTACGGCTATGAGGCGAACAGGCATGGTCTGCACCCGGGCACGAAACATATCGGTCTTAAGGCGTTCGGGAGAGACATAGAGCAATTTGGTTTTTCCAAACCGCGCATTGTCCAGCAGGCGGTCTATCTCGGCAGGCCGCATCCCTGAATAGATTGCTTCAGCATTGATGCCAAGCGATTTTAGCCTGTTTACCTGATCCTTCATCAGGGCAATCAGTGGAGATATGACTATGGTGAGTCCATCGTTGACTAATGCAGGCACCTGGTAACACAAAGATTTGCCTCCGCCTGTGGGGAGTAACGCCACTACATCCGCACCAGCCATGACATGATCGATGATCTCCTTCTGCAAGGGACGGAAGGCTGCGTAGCCCCAATATTGTTTGAGTATGTCAGCAGGTGTATTCAATACAGGGCGAAAATAGGTCAATCAAAACTTAGGATTGGGGATAGGCTTTCTATTATTGTGCTGCCTGATCTTAAATTTCTGTATCGTGATTTCTATGGGCATGCTTGCCTTGAGCACAAAAATTCCGAACAAATCCTTTGATTCATGATTTGCCCGAGCAGTACCTGTGGGCACCACCACCGGATCTGTTCCAAGATATTCCCCCTGCCTGTTGGCCAGCGCGGCGGTTAGCGGTCCCGCTTTTTCAAGTAATTCGGGATAAGAAACATAAATGGTGCTTGCATCATCCAGGTAGTCAGTAAACGTGTATGATATCATCCCTTCCACTGCAAGGATGAGTTTAGGGCTGGCCTTCCATTTAAGTCCTCCGCCAAACTGCAGGGAAGGCTGGAAACGGGAGTATTTCTTCTGGTCAGGATAATCTTCCAGAAATTGACCTTCTGTGCCCAGAGGTTGTAACGAGACTTTATCCCCCTGGTAGATCGTCCTGGGGTTGAAATAGAAAAAACTGGCACCAACACTTCCATAAGGTGTAAACGCATTTGAAGTTTCCGCACCGAAACCCAATATGTTCCAGTCCATTCCGACGGCCAATTGAATCACAGGGGCAAAGAAATTAAGGTTCCGCTCCCGGGAAAATGGATTGTCACTGAGTGCATCATCTCCTTCAATACGCAGGTAAAGCAAGTCAGCACGAATCTGAAACCTGCCGGTCAATTCATATCCGCTGTGAACTCCAAAAACTGGCCCAACAAGGACCTTAAGCCCATCCTGAGTATTATAGGAGGCCAGGTCGCCCTGGTAATTGGCAATACCGGTGAGTATACCTACCTCTCCCTGTCCACGAGCCAGATGGGTCAGGCCGGAAACAACCATACATATCAGGAAAAAGGCAAATCTCAATCTGGTTATCTTTTGGTCAAAGGTCGGGATATTCCCCGATACTCATCACTCGCAAAGATATACAACGCTCATAATGTGCGGAATCTGCATGAAAAGATTCATAAATATACCCTGTGTCCCTTTCAATCCGCCTTTCGTTGGGTTTTATCCAAAAAAAACATGCCTGACTGAACAATACCTTATCATTGTGCTTCATTTACTATATGCCGTTTACTTAACAGCACAGCTATGCGTTTCTATCGTAATATCACTTTTTCAATCCTATTAGGATTTTCTTGCACGCTGGCCCCTTTGGTGGCCCAGGAGGAATTTCAGACCTGGTACCAACAAAGTGGCGATAGTCAGTTTCCTACCGGCATTGCCTCTGATGAGTGGTACAAAAATGCCCCTGTAGGCAAGCCAAAGACTATCGTTGTGGCAGTCCTCGATTGTGGAGTGGACATCACCCATCCTGATCTAAAGGAAAACATCTGGACCAACATAAATGAAATCCCCGGCAATAAAATTGATGACGACAAAAACGGATATGTGGACGATATCCATGGATGGAACTTTCTCGGAGGTGCAGACGGACGTAGTGTCATCAAGGAATCCCTTGAATTGACAAGGCAATATGCTATTGAGAAGAAGCAATGGGATAATGTGGATACGGACAACCTGAAGGGCAAGAAGAAGGAAGCTTATGAAGCGTACCTGAAGAAGAAGGAAGTCATTGATGCCAAACGGGAAAGTGCCCAGGAAGTTATCCTTCAGGTCAGTGAAACAGAGACCATTGTCATGAGTGCGCTCAATGCTGCAAAGCAAGAATTAAATGGGGATTCTCTGGATATTGAAAGACTCGAAAAATCAGCGAGTGAAGAAGTGAAGGTGGCTGCCCGTATACTCAGAAGCGTTGAAGACCAGGGCATGCCGGTAGAAAGTATAGATTGGCTGATAGATATAGCCAAAGTGCAGTTTGAAGAGCAGATTACTGCCAGTGAAGACGATCTCAACTACCTGTACAATCCGGATTATAATGCGCGTATCATCGTGGGGGATGATTATTATGACTTTACGAATCGCTCCTATGGAAACAATATCGTCGATGGAGAATTTTCCATGCATGGCACCCATGTATCGGGCATCATCGGAGCTGTGCGCAATAACGACCTGGGCATGAATGGCATTGCAGATCATGTCGCCATCATGGCAGTCAAGTTGGTGCCGGATGGCGATGAGCGTGATAAGGATGTCGCCAATGGTATCCGATATGCTGTCGACAATGGAGCCAGCGTGATCAACATGAGCTTTGGAAAGGGATACTCACCGGAAAAATATCTCGTGGATGAGGCGATGAAATATGCGGCTAAACATGATGTCCTCCTGGTACAAGGTGCAGGTAATGAAGGCAATAATGTCGATGAAGTAGACAGTTATCCAAATGATACCTATGCGAAAAAGCCTTTACTAGGCCCCAAGCGTGCACCTAATGTCCTTGCTGTGGGAGCCCTTTCTCCGGATGGAGGTGAAGCGGCTGTTGCTGAATTTTCCAACTACGGTAAAAAGGGAGTTGACGTTTTTGCCCCAGGCGTTTTTATATATTCTACCATCCCTGACAGCCTCTATGAATATGAGAGTGGCACCAGCATGGCATCCCCTGTTGTTGCTGGTATGGCTGCATTGATCAGATCACGCTATCCTGATCTGAGTGCAAAACAGGTCAAAGAAATAATCATGAAGAGTACCCGTAAACTTCCTGGTGAAGTGATTCAGCCCGGCACATTTGATACAGTCTCTTCCAATGAACTGAGTGTAAGCGGAGGGATGGTGGATGTAGTCTCTGCAATGAAACTGGCATCAACCATAAAGGGTAACGCAAAGAAAAAGAACAGGGTGCCTGCGTCTGAGTATACGCCGGTGGGGGGGAAAGCGTAAGCTATCTGTGATCTGTGATCGGTGATCGGTGATTAGTGATCAAGTGATCTGTGATCCAAATGTGGTCAGGGGTTTTGACAAATTGCAATCAAAGGATACGGACATCGGTGACATAGGCTTCGCCAAGGCGCTCGTTGACACGGGTGCGAATGGTTTCCTTCATGATGGTGAGTTCAGATTTGAGGGAAGACGACTCGATAAATATCAATAATGTACGGTCATCCAGTTTTATCCCACGTGTATATCCACTGATGACTGGCCCCATGAGTTCCACCCACATCTTCTCAATCCGGGTCTGGTAGAGTTTAGCCCTGATCTGAGGAGACTGGGCAAATACCTGAAGCCATTCCTTGAGTGGACGATTGTTGTCTCCCTTCATAGTACAAAGGTAACGCTTATATAGCTGTGATCGGGTGATCGGTTGATCAGGTGACCGGGATGTTAAAACAAGTCTAAGGTCACATTTCAATGTGATGTAGTTGCAATGTAGGCAGGACTTCACTGACACGCCTGCTGCTGGTATCGGAGATAAATACCTGGCCAAAATCATCGGCCATAAGGATTT
This sequence comes from Candidatus Opimibacter iunctus, assembly GCA_016716665.1. Lineage (GTDB taxonomy): Bacteria > Bacteroidota > Bacteroidia > Chitinophagales > Saprospiraceae > Opimibacter > Opimibacter iunctus. The sequence continues at coordinate 211,283 of JADJVH010000004.1, forward strand.
CCATGAGGCGCTGCAATCGCCTTTCATCAAGCTTGTCAAATATATCGTCCAGGATGAGGATGGGCTTGAAGCCGCTTTGGTCACGGAGGATGGAATACTTGCTCAGATGCAAAGCGAAAATAAGTGACTTCACTTGTCCCTGTGAGCCAAATTCCCTCGCGGGCATTTCCTTAATGGAAAGCTTGTAATCGTCTTTGTGAATACCGGCATTGGAGCGGCCTGTATTCCTATCCGTTTCCCAGTGCATATCAGCAAGTACATCATAGGGGTACTCAAAAAGCCCTGATTCATAGATGAGGTCGATGCCTTCCCTTTTCTCAGACAACGTCAGGTAGGTCTCTTTCAACAAAGGCATAAAAATCTCCACGACCCATTTTCGCTTTTCAAATATCAATCCGGCAAGAGGTGCCATTTGTTCATCGTACGTGGTAATGATCCGCCGCAGGTCAGGAAATCCTTTTTTAAGTGCAGCGCTGCGCATGTCAAGCAGATGATTGTAGGTGACCAGGGCCTTGAGATAGTCTTGATCAACCTGGCAAAGCAGATGGTCAATATACCGCCTGCGGGATTGACTGGATCCATAGACGAGATCGATATCCCTTGGGGCTGAAAAGACTACAGGGATATACCCCAGATGTTCGCTGATCCGTGGAATGGCCACATTGTCGAGGACCAACTCTTTCAGTATCCCAGGCTTGACCTTCATGATGATCTTATGCTCAAGTGCATCTTTCAGGAGGTTGCCTTCCAATCTGAAAAAAAGTTCATCCTGCCTGACTACCCTCTGGTCATACGGAGTGAAATAACTTTTCCCGACGCTCAGGTAATATATGGCATCCAGCAGATTGGTCTTTCCGATGCCATTGAGCCCTGATATCAGGTTAAACTTGTCCCCAAAACTGAAGCGTGCCTCTGCATAGTTTTTGAAATTAGTCAATACCACTTCCTGGAATGCAAGGGACTTCATAGCCGTGTTAATGCAGATACCTTATCTTTGTCAGGCGGCTAATATAGTTTTTATGGCTCAGGTAAAAGAAAAAAAGACAAGTAAACAAGACACCGGTATGCCTAACGGACTGGATATCACGACATACCGTCAATGGTATGAAACCATGCTCAGGATCAGGCGGTTTGAAGAGCGGGCCCTGAAGATGTACTCGATCAACAAGATCAGGGGATTTCTTCATGTCTATATCGGGCAGGAAGCCATCGCCGGTGCTATTACCTCTGCATTGAGGCCCACCGATCCTATCGTCACAGCTTATAGGCAACATGGTATTGCCTTGTGCCGCGGCATATCCAGCAAGGCATGTATGGCAGAATTGTTTGGCAAGGAAACCGGAGTCAATAAAGGCAAAGGGGGCTCCATGCACTTCTTCTCCAAGGATCATTACTATTTCGGAGGCAATGGCATCGTGGGGGCCCAGATCCCTATCGGTACCGGTATTGCCTTTGCTGAGCAATACAAGGGCACTGAAAACATCTGCCTGACCATGTTTGGGGATGGTGCTGCCCGCCAGGGTGCGCTCCATGAATCATTCAATATGGCCATGACCTGGAAACTTCCCGTCCTCTATGTGGTGGAGAATAACCATTATGCTATGGGTACCTCTGTATCCAGGACAAGTAATGTGACTGAACTCTACAAACTGGGCTTGTCCTATGAAATGCCAAGTTCATCTGTTGATGGAATGGATGTGATCAAGACCCACTATGCCATGGCAGAAGCTGCTGCGCATGTCCGTTCAGGAAAAGGGCCATACCTGCTCGAAATCAATACCTATCGCTACAGGGGCCACTCTGTGTCAGATCCGGCCAAATACAGGGCTCCGGAAGAATTGGAGGCTTATAAAGAAAAGGATCCGATAGAACAACTCAAGGAATACTTGTTGACCCACAAACTACTCACGGACAGTGATTTAGAAACTATCGAGAAAGCCATTGCCGTTGAAATAGATGAGGCGGAGGTATTTGCCGAAAATTCTGAATACCCGCCAGCCAGTGAATTATTTACAGATAATTACCTGCAGCAAGACTATCCGTTTATTACAGACTAAGTATCCGGTGATTAGTCTTGGCAGGATTTCGCGAAGACTCCTTCACCAGTGGGTCCCTCGCTCTGCTACTAAGCACAGAAACTCAGGTATCCTGCTGGGAGATTGGGGTATTTAAATTAAACTAATACTTAATATCTTGATTGTATTGCCGTATTAAGGCAAATGTTTACTTTTGCACCACTTTTTACAAATCACTATTCAATGGCTATTAAGAGAAAGCTGGAAAAAAAGAATGATGAGACCCTCCTCGACCTTACCCAGGCAAGGATGAAGGCCAATACCTTTTTTGACAAGAACCAAAAATTAATCATTGGGGTTGCGGCCGGTCTGGTCATCCTCGTAGGCGGTTGGTTTGTCTACAACAACATGATCAAAGGTCCTCAGGAAGAGAAGGCAATGGCCCAGATGTGGAAAGCCCAGTTTCAGTTTGAACAGGACTCCTTCCAGATGGCCCTTGAAAACCCAGGCGGCGGATACAGTGGCTTTCTGGCGATCGCCAAGGATTTTGGAGGTACTAAAGCAGGTAACCTGGCCAACTATTATGCCGGTATCTGCTATCTGAATCTTGGCAATTTTGATGCTGCCCTTACTTATATCAATGATTTCAACCCAGACGGCGTAGTCGGTCCGGCTATGAAATATGGCTCATTAGGGGATGTATATTCTGAACTTGACCAGATGGACAAAGCCATGGCCAATTACAAGAAAGCTTCTACCGCATCTGACAACGAGTTGCTGACGCCATACTATCTCAAGAAACTTGCCCTACTGCACGAATCAAAATCTGAAGTAAAGGAAGCCCTTGAGCTCTATAAGACGATCAAGTCTAAGTATCCCAACAGCAACGAAGCCCTGTCTATAGACAAGTATATCGCCCGGGCTGAGGGTAAATAAGTATGGCTTCGCGGGATGCATCTCCTTCATTGGTCAACTTGCCGGATGGATCATCCTTTAAGATAGGTATTGTTGTATCTCAATGGAATGCAGATATCACTGATGCATTGCTGAAAGGTGCACAAGACACACTGCTCCAATCCGGAGTCCTTGCTGATAATATCGAAGTCCTCTACGTGCCAGGGTCATTTGAATTGCCCTGGGGTGCACGTCAGATCATGAAACCGGGTAAGCGCGATGCGGTGATCTGCCTTGGATGCATCATTCAAGGTGAAACCAGGCATGATGAATACATCGCATCTGCTGTAGCTTCCGGCATCATGCAGCTGGGACTGATGTCAGGAGTTCCTGTGATCTTTGGCGTACTCACTACCAATACCGAAGAGCAGGCTAAGGACAGAGCGGGAGGCAAGCATGGCAACAAGGGAGCGGAAGCAGCCGCAGCTGCGCTTCAGATGGCCTATGTTCGTACCGGCGACTCTACTACTAAAAAGCGAATTGGTTACTGATATGAAAGTCTTTTCTATTGACACCGGCCATTTCAAGCTTGATGGTGGCGCCATGTTTGGTGTAGTTCCAAAGTCGATCTGGAACAAGATGATTCCTGCAGATGATAATAACCTCTTAGCTGGACGATGCGCTGCCTCCTCGTGGACACCGGTGAAAAGTGATCCTCATCGATACAGGACTTGGCGACAAGCAGGATGAACGGTTCTTCAGCCACTATTTCCTTCATGGGGAAGCCACTTTGATGAGCTCCCTGGCCAAAGCTGGGTACACACCGGAATCTGTAACTGACGTTTTGCTCACCCATTTCCATTTTGACCATGTAGGCGGAGCTGTTAAGAAAGAAGCGGATGGAACACTATCCCCTGCTTTTCCCAAAGCAAAATATTGGACCACCCTGAGGCATTATGAATGGGCATACACACCCAATGCCCGCGAAAGGGCTTCTTTCCTAAAAGAGAACTTTGTACCGCTTCTCGATGCGAAGGTTTTGCATTTCATCCCCGAACAGGATGGACATCAATGGGACCAGCACATCCGCATCAGGCTTTCCTACGGCCATACGGAGTCTATGATGCTGCCTCAGATCAAGGTCAATGAAGATGTGACATTAGTCTATGCTGCTGACCTCATTCCCTCTGCTCACCATGTGGGCCTCCCCTATATCATGGGTTACGATATCAGGCCGTTAGTGACCCTTGAAGAAAAAACTGCATTTTTAAGAGATGTTGCGGAAAAGGGATATTACCTGTTTCTCGAACATGACAAGGACACGGAATGTATTTCTGTCAAGCTTGATGCAAAAGGGCGCCCGGAAGTTGACCGCAAACTTAGTCTGGCGGAAGTCCTGGGGTAATAACGAACATGGAACAAGGAATTGTGAAGTAAGAAGATTCTGTCTGGAAACGGAAAACGCTTCAGTTCAATAACCAATAGCCAATAGCCAGGTTGAATTGTAAAGTTCAGGTTGGCTACAAAATAAACCACACCTATCCGTCATGAGTATTATCGGTAACATCTTCCTGGGCATTTCTGCGCTCATTTTGTTTTCACTCGTTAATTCATTCTATAATAAACCTATGCCTGGTGGGGATGCCGGTGTGGGGTACGCATGGGGCATCATCATTCTCAACCTGGGTTTTGTGATCTGCATGGGCATTGTAGCCTTGATCATTGCCTATAAAGGTGGCTTTGAATGGGTAGCCGCGACTAAATCTACCCGAACATTTTACGTCACCGTATCTGTCATAGCTGCTCTGATTTTTGCTGGCTTGAGTGGATTGTTAATCGACGAAAGCGGGCATCTATCAACACCTGTAAGAATACTGGTCAACGTATGCTCACTCCTGGTTCCAATATTAATGATTGTGATCAGCGCTATCTTATTAAATCCTTTACTCAAGGATGCGCTTCCAACGGCTGTATACAAATGGCCGTCAATTTTTATCGCGGTGATCAGCCTTGTCGGACTCTCAACGCTATTGCTGGCCCAAATAGCCTCCTCAGCCAAAAGACAGGTGGCGATGATCACACAGAATGCGAATGATTTGAATGAAAATGACCTCCGTATACTGGCAGAGATTGATACATGTGATGTGATCAACAGCGTGGGCAGTATATTGATATTTACAGGTGACAACCAGCCTGCCAAGATTCAAAATGCAGCTGTAGCAAAAATAAAGACCAACCCAGACTGGGAAAAGAACCTCCTTACGTATTTTGAAACAGACTGGGCACCGGATGTATTTCAATTCCTGGCCTCCAATGATGTAGACCATCCTTCGCTCTTCGAAGAACCAGTCCGGCAAGGCGTACTGATTCAGGCCAGACTCGTAAGAGAGAGAATCCGCCGATGTTCACACCCATCCCATTTTTACCCTGGTATGTTTGACTGGGATATTGAGCGCGTAATCCGCACCGTAGATAAGTTTCAAAGCAAAGAGGTCGATTATCTGCCGGCCATGAAGGAACTAAGGGCAGCTCTGGAGGAACCTTCAGACCTGGATAAGCCTAAATTCAATTCAGCAAGCCTACTGGACAAATGGATAAAGAAGCATTCTTAGCTTGTGATTCCTGTGCATTATCAAGCCTTCTTTTCACTTTCTTCATTGCGTCATTTTCCTGTTCATAAGTGATTCAATATGGTTTGATTCTAAGATTTGAAAATTATAAATCTCTAAGTATTTGATATTCTGCTTTTTACAATCTTATTAAAAGATAAAACAGTCTTAATATTTGTTTAGACTATTTCTAAATAGTACCTTTGGCGCCATTGATCAAACAGCATAATGGCGACTGATGAGAAACACTTTACTATTCCTCTTTACCTCGGTCTTACTCACCAATACCTTTGCCCAAACAGGAACACTGACCGGTAAAATTCTGATAGATGATCATTTCACTGTGCTCCCGGGAGCAAGTATTTTTTTGGAGAAAACCAGCTTTGGTTCGTCCACAAATGGCAGAGGAAATTACCTGGTGACAAACATACCTTTCGGCACCTACGAAATGGTAATAGCCTACATAGGCTATGAAACTATCCGCAAGGAAATCGTGATAAGCGAAGCCGATACGCTTGTACAAGATTTTTACATGACTGAATCAGTAGTGGCGCTTGGAGAAGCCCTTATCATGACTCAAGGGCATACTGGACTGAAAGAGATACCCGGCTCAGTGCACTATATTTCTCCAAAAGAAATTGAAAAATTCAATTACACCGATATCAACCGCACCCTGAGATCCGTTCCGGGTATCAATATTCAGGAAGAAGATGGTTATGGCCTGAGGCCGAATATTGGATTACGGGGCACTGGGGTGGAAAGGAGTTCGAAGATCACGATTATGGAAGATGGCGTCCTTATGGCTCCGGCTCCTTATGCAGATCCGGCTGCTTATTATTTTCCCACAATTGGAAGGATGCAAGGTGTTGAAATTTAAAAAAGGAAGTTCTCAGATAAAATACGGACCATTCACGACCGGAGGTGCGATAAACCTTATCTCCACCCAGATTCCAACCGAATTTTCAGGAAGAATCAATCTTATCGGCGGCAGTTATGGTGGCAGAAATCTACATGCCTTAGTTGGCAATAGCCATAAGAACATTGCCTATATGGCCGAGGGTTTTCAATATGGATCCAATGGGTTTAAGGAAATAGATGGCGGGGGAAAAACCGGTTTCATTAAGACGGACTATCTTGTAAAATTGAGGGTTAATACAAACAGTGATGCCAAAGTATATCAATCATTGGCTATCAAAGTCGGTAAAGTAAATGAGAAATCCCATGAGACTTACCAGGGTCTTACTGAAGCAGATTTCTATGCAAATCCATACAGAAGGTATGCAGGGTCGCAAAAAGACCTGATGGAAACGGAGCAAACCCAGTTTTCAGCAACCCATTTTATAAACCTATCCAGGTCATTCAATATAACCACCATAGCCTACCGCACGGATTTCGCGCGGAACTGGTATAAGCTGGATAACGTAGCAGACAGTGCAGGTATCAAGACTTCAATTGGAAAGATACTTGAAGACCCTACCGGAAATGAAGAGACATATTCAATTTTGAAAGGGGCCACCAGTCTCAATCCAAATGCCCTGACTGTCCGGGCAAATAACCGATCGTATTATGCTGAGGGCATTCAATCCGTCATTGATTTTAATTTTATAACCAATGCCATCACGCATGATATCAATATTGGTTTTCGTTACCATACAGACCAAATCGACCGATTTCAATGGGATGACCTCTATGCCATGGATAATGGCGTGATGGTACTCACCACACCAGGCATTCCGGGCACGGAGAGCAACCTTGTGAAGACGGCCAAAGCCTTCGCAACCTATTTTCAATACAGGTTAAAATATGGGAAGTTTACATTGATACCCGGACTTCGATATGAAAACATATCCCTTGAGGAAATGAATTACGGCAAAGGTGATCCTGACCGCACAGGTACCAACCTGAAAGAAAGTATGAATCACGTTGGTGTTTTCATTCCTGGCATTAGGATAGATTACCAGTATTCGGGCTACTTAAGTGGATTTGTGGGCATACACAAGGGATTTTCACCTCCAGGGGTGAAAGATGAAACACTACCGGAAAATAGTGTGAATTACGAATTGGGTTTACGTTATAACAGGAACACCGTTTCAGGTCAAATAGTCCTGTTCTACAACCACTACACAAACTTACTCGGTGCAGATCTGTCAGCAACCGGTGGTACCGGCAGTGGTGATTTATTCAATGCAGGCGAAGTAAACGCAAACGGTATTGAATTCATGATTTCCTATGACCTGTTGACCGCTCTACACAAAACCAGATTTGCCTTGCCACTCACGATTGCATACACATATACAAATGCTATTTTTCAAAACTCCTTTGTGAGTACTTATGAAGATTGGGGAAGCGTGATGGCTGGTGACCAGTTCCCTTACCTGGCTCAGAATCAACTAACGGCAGGGATCAGCCTGGAGCATAATAAATTTGGAATCAGCCTGAGTGGCAGGTACATGGATGAGATGCGCACAAGCCCTGGACAAGGCGCTATACCATCAGATGAGAAAACGGATTCCTACCTGGCTTTTGACGCCAGTGCATTCTACGCCATTACAAACTACGTCTCGGTGTTTACGAATGCAACTAACTTCACTAACAAGGTATATAATGTAGCAAACCGTCCTGCGGGTCTGCGACCTGGCATGCCGTCAGCATTTAATGTAGGATTGAAAGTGAACTTCTGAAAACAAATTCAGCCACTTAGTTTTCTAATAAGGTACTTAACTTATCAATATCCAGTTTACCAGCAAATGCGAGTTCTTCAGCTTCTGAAGCAAAGCCTTTCATGTTGATCGTGATCAGCGTCTGATTTAATGGAAGCTGAAGTTCGCTGGAGCGAATCTTCTTACTGGTGCCATTGTCATCATAGTAATCATCCATTTCCGATTTCAGGATAGCCCGCTTTGTTCCCACACGGACACTCTTGTATCCCTCACCCATCATGGCAGGGTTGGACATAAACATATTGATGGACGCAAGCATAGGTGAGTTGGCCAGGATCTGCAGTTCAGCCTGGTTTTCCCGTTTTGTAGGGTGCTGGTAGGTCTTTGAAATCTGCATTCCCCCGCCCATCATGCCCATGGCAGTTGCATTGATTTCGGAATCACTATCGGCCTTCAGTCCATTGATTTCAGCGGGGAGCGCTTCACTGATCTGCCCGGCTATGAGCGTGTTGATATCATTGATGGCATCCTGCAGGCTGAGCGTAGCCTGCTTGTAGTTTTTCTGTGTTAGGTATTGCTGCGCCTCCTTGATAAACGCTTCTGCCTGGGACTGTGCGGAAAGGTGTAAGCCAGAGAGCACAACGACGATAAATGCAATAATGGTTTTCATGGTATTGCAATTTAGATTAATAATACTAAAGATACGGGATTAATCAGTGGTTCCTTATAATCCAGTAGCAGAATAATCCAATTAAAACTTACCAATACCATTGGTTTTGCTCCGCGAAAGGGGCCATGAAGACCCATAATAATTACTACTTTGTAAGCTCAATGAACGCAAGTTTAAGACAACGATAGTACCCGGATAAAATCAAATCAAGACATACAAGCATGATTGACAATATTAACATCATCAAGACGGAAGTTTTGTCCGACAACTGGTATACCCTGCGGAAAGTAACTTATACCTATTCAAAAGCGGATGGCACTGTCCACACGCAAAGCAGAGAAGCATACGACCGGGGCAATGGTGCAGCCATACTACTCTACAACAAGGAGCTAAAGACGGTCATCCTGACAAGACAGTTTCGGTTACCAACGTATATCAATGGAAATAAAACGGGTATGATGATCGAGGTATGTGCCGGCTTGCTGGACGAAGAGAACCCGGAGGAGTGTATCGTCCGGGAAACAGAAGAAGAAACTGGCTATACCGTTTCAGCTGTTCGAAAGGTATTTGAAGCGTACATGTCTCCTGGATCTGTGACAGAAATCCTGTATTTCTTTATCGCGGAATATGACTCTGCCATGAAGACTGGTAAAGGAGGAGGCGCTGAACATGAAGAAGAAAATATCGATGTTCTGGAAATTGGGATAGATGAAGCTATGCAAATGATCCATGATGGGCGAATCAAGGACGCTAAGACGATCATGCTTCTTCAATATATAAAACTCAATCACATCCTATAGACCCTATTACACAATGACGATTAAAGAAAAGTATGGTCCGCTGGCACTTATCGCTGGAGCTTCTGAAGGTATAGGTGGTGCGTATGCCCGCCAACTCGCATCAGCAGGAATTGATCTGATACTGATTGCGAGAAGAAAGAACCCCCTGGAGTTGTTCGCTGCCGAGCTAACCACCAGCTATGGGATCAATACGATATGTATTCAGGAGGATCTCGCTGCACCCGATGCAGCAACCCGTATAATGGATCAAATCAAGGGACATGAGATAAACCTGTTTGTCTACAATGCAGGTAACTCCTACATAGGGAGATTTGAAGAAAAGGAATGGCAAGTGCATCAGGAGATAGCATTCACCAATATGCTCACACCATTGCATCTGGTACACAGTCTAGCACCCGCTATGCTTGCCAAAGGCAAAGGTGCTATCATCCTCATGGCTTCCCTCGCAGGTTTTCAAGGCACTCCATTTATTGCCACCTATGCAGCGACCAAAGCGTTTGACCAGATCCTGGCCGAAAGCCTTTGGTACGAATGGAAAAACCGTGGTGTAGATGTTCTCGCTTGTTGCGCCGGTGCCACCTCCAGCCCCAACTTTCTCAACACCAATCCAGGTAAGCAGCATTTTCTTGCGCCAAAAGTCCAGACCCCGGAAGAGGTAGTGACTGAGTGTTTAAAACGGCTGGGTAAGACACCTTCCTTTATCACAGGCCGGGCCAATAAAATCGCAAGCTTCTTTATGCAAAGAGTCCTCTCCCGTAAAAAAGCAATTACGACTATGGGGGATACAACAGTGAAGATGTATAGGATTTGAAAAAGTAGGAGATAGGAGTTAGGAAATAGGAGTCAGTAGTATGCGGTTGGCAAGTGGGAAGGAGCAATGGGCAGTTTGCAGTCAGCAGCGGTTGCTGAGCTGTAGCACATGGATGAGGGAAAGGAGGTCGAAGCATTGGCAATGGGTAGATAGCAGTAAGCAGTTGGCAGTGATTTCTATAATCCATACACAAGACGCACACTTCTCACTGTCTTACAGTCTTACAGTCTTACAGTCTTACAACTAGTAAATATAGGGTATGATCCTGTAAGGTACTTTCTTGACGTACTGATCCCAGAGTGGCCCATACTTCAGGGCACATCGCTTATCATCATCTGCCTGGCGAGGAAATAAAAGCGCGACATAATAAAGTGGATATAACCAGGGCCATGGCAGCAAGGGATATCCAAGTGCCAGAACAATGCCAGTAGCCATGCCAATTTCCCCAAGGTAATTGATATGCCTGCTCAATCCCCAGAATCCATTTACCAATAAGGTTTTATTGCCGTCAGATATAGTCTCTGGTCTTATGCCAAGGAATGAGCGTGAAGGATCTTTCTTGAAATAGTACTTCTGCAGATTAGCACCGCGTGATAAACTCCAGCTACCAAAGAAAATCAGTGCGGATAAGACAAGCATAAATGTGGATGAGCCAGGATTGGGCAAATCAGCAGTAGCCCATAAAGGGATGGCGTAGAAGAAGGGATAAAATGCAATACACCCCCACCCCAACTTGAAACCAACGCGCTCAGCGAATAGATCATATGTGTATAAATGGACCTCTTCGAACGTCAAGTAATCAATCACAAAATATATGAGTAATCCAGCAGAAAGGAAAATACCAGGGGATGCCTGATCACCAAAAGTAAGATGATGATGCCCAGCAAAAGAAAGTACATTAAGTTCAAGCATGATAGCGCCCACGAGGTAAAGCCACATCTTGGCATCAATCTTTCCACCCCATAGCTGCAGGTTTTCAGCTCTTCCCAAATAGAAATCAGCAAAGAATGATTTCCTGACCGGTGGCTGTGACAATACAATGACCGTAGAAAATATAAGTCCGAAAACAATAGCGCCAGCAAGGCCGTACCAGCGGTTGGTATAGAACCAATCCCAGGGCATGATCCCTGAATATCCCAACACGCCCCAGGTTATGACGACGATGATCAGCGTCAATAGCCCATTCAGCCTATATTTTAGTTTGTCAGATGATCCTGTCCTGGTCACATAACCTGTCACCCATCGCCCCGGGAGGATTGCATTAAGCATGAATATATATGCATAGACCAAAACAGGTGCAAGAAATCCAAGTACTGAATTCATAATGTGTCAGCGTAAATTTTTGTTAAAGGAAAATTGAAAATACACCACTTTGCGGGACAATACAAAGCGCAGGTATAAATTTCAAAACAATCAGATCCTGAAGGACAAACGCCTGCCTGCAGGAGCTCCGATGATACTGCCGTCTTCGAACAATCGAACACCATTGACCCAGGTCCCCTCGATGCGGCCTGGCAATGTTTGATTTTCCAAAGGTGACCACGCGCATTTGTAGAGAATATTTTCTTTAGTGATGGTTGTATCCTTATTGGGATCAAGAAGCACCAGGTCTGCAAAACACCCTTCCTCAACGTAACCGCGTCCTATGAGCCTGAAGCAATCGGCAGGCGCATGGCACATTTTTTCCACAATGCGTTCAATGGAGATACGGCCTTCTTTCCAATGAGATAACATCATCAGTAAAGTATGCTGCACCAAAGGTAATCCTGCAGGAGCATTAGCATATGGCTCTGATTTTTCTACCCAGGTATGGGGAGCATGATCAGAGGCGATGATATCAATTTTATCATCAAGGACTGCTTGCAGTATCGCCGCCCTGTCTTCTTCTCCCTTGATAGCAGGATTACACTTGATCTGGTTGCCCAGCGCAATGTAGTCACGGTCAGAAAAATACATATGGTGTGCACATGCTTCTGAGGTAATGCGCTTGCTACTGACTGGTCCGGTCTCAAAAAGATGAGTTTCCTCCTTAGTGGAAATATGGAGAATATGAAAACGTGTATTGTATTTCCTCGCCAGTCCAATGCCTAAGGTAGAACTCAGCAGGCAAGCTTCTCTGTTTCTTATCCAGGGATGTGCTGAAGGTGGTATCATAGAGCCATATCTCGCTTCCGCCTCAGCCATATTAGTCCTGATGGTAGCTTCATCTTCACAATGCGCCGCAAGTAATGTCGGGCATGACGCAAAAAGTTTCTCCAGGGTTTCCTTATTATCTACAAGCATATTGCCCGTGCTGCTACCCATAAAGACCTTTACTCCACAGACAGTAGACGGGTCAGTCTTGATGACTTCTTCCAGATTGTCATTGGTTGCTCCCATAAAGAAGGAATAATTGGCCCAGGCATTGGTGGAGGCAATCTTATACTTTGCTTCCAGAAGTTCCTGAGTGACTGCGGGAGGCCTTGTATTGGGCATTTCCATAAAACTGGTCACCCCTCCAGCTATGGCGGCCCTGGACTCTGTATAGATGGTAGCCTTGTGCTCAAGGCCGGGCTCCCTAAAGTGTACCTGGTCATCAATGACCCCTGGCATAATGTACCTGCCATTGACCGCCACTTCAGTGGCATTCTGCTTAAGCCCGATAGAAGGGTCTATACGCTCGATCCTGTCTCCTCTTACCCAAACATCGGCTTCGGTGATTTTCCCCCGGTTGATGATCCGGGCTTCTTTAAACACAATATCCTTCATAGGGCTAAAGATACCGGGTTTTAACACCACCAATCCGGCTGCCGGCCGTAAAAATTTATAGTTTTGTACCTCCAATTTCAGATTTGATGCACATCACCAATCCATTTGCAACTCCAGGTAAAATCATAGGGATCTGTGGCGGAGGCCAGCTAGGCAAAATGCTATGTGAAGCGGCATCCGCCTGGGACTGGAAAACCGCAGTCCTGGACCAATCTCCTGATGATCCGGCCGCCCGCCTGGCGCACAGATTTGTTCAGGGCGATTATACGAGGTATGAGGACGTGCTCAACTTTGGAAAGGATGTGGATGTCCTCACTATTGAAATTGAAAAGGTAAACCTCGAGGCCTTGATTGAGTTGGAGAAGATGGGAAAGATCGTTCACCCATCCCCGGCAGCGCTGGGAATCATCAGGGACAAAGCATTGCAGAAGCAGTTCTTTATTGACCAGGGCCTGCCTACGGCTCCTCAGCGGTTGTTTGAATACAAGGAAGACATCCTGAAAGCTTTACAAGAAGGTGCGATCGAAATACCTTTTGTGCAGAAACTACGCTCTGGCGGGTATGACGGACGGGGTGTGGCTATTGTTAGAACCTTAGAAGATATGTCCCTGCTTCTCGATGGACAAAGCCTTGTAGAACCGCTTGTCGAAATAGAAGCTGAGGTGGCCGTCATTGCGGCCCGCAACCTCAATGGTGAGATAAAGACATTTCCCCCGGTGGCTATGGCTTTTCATCCTGAAGCTAACCTTGTGGAGTACCTGTATTGTCCAAGTGGATTGGGACCTGCACTGGAGCTCGAGGCAACTCAGATTGCGCAAGCAGCCATAGAGTCATTGGATATATGCGGACTTCTGGCAGTTGAGTTGTTCCTCACATCGGATGGCGACTGGCTGATCAACGAAGTAGCTCCGCGTCCTCACAACAGTGGGCATCACACCATCGAATGTTGCAATGTGAGCCAGTTCCAGCAACATCTGCTGGCTATATGCAATCTGCCATTGATAGATCCGCAACTCCAATTACCTGGTGTGATGGTCAATTTGCTTGGAGAAGAGGGATATGAAGGACCCGTGAGATATCTGGGAGTGGAACAGGCCTTAAGACTAGGCTCTGTATATGTGCACCTCTATGGCAAGAAGACGACCAAGCCTTTTCGTAAAATGGGCCATATCACCGTGGCCAACCGAAGTGTCAGCCAGGCCATACGAACAGCTAATTTCCTAAAAGAACATATCAAAGTCATATCATGAGTAAACCAGTCGTCAGTATTGTGATGGGATCTGATTCAGACCTTCCGGTGATGCAACATGCTGCGGATATACTGACTGAATTTGAGATTCCCTTTGAGCTCGATATAGTCTCTGCACACCGGACACCGGATAAGATGGTAGTCTTTGCAAAGAAGGCGCACAAGAGAGGGATTAAGGTGATCATTGCAGGTGCAGGCGGAGCAGCGCATCTACCCGGTATGATCGCCAGCCTTACACCTCTGCCGGTCATTGGAGTTCCTGTCAAATCCGGCTCAAATACGACTGAAGGCTGGGATTCCATATTGTCGATCTTGCAAATGCCCGGTGGTGTACCAGTCGCAACTGTGGCAGTCAACGGAGCCAAGAATGCAGGCCTCCTGGCCGTACAAATACTTGGCGCTTCGGACCGGAAAATCCGCAACAAGATGGTCGACTATAAGACTTCGTTAAAGGAAGACGTAGAGAAGAAGTCTGAAGGGATAAAGAAAGGCTGAGGCGAAGGAAAATGCAAAGGAAAAAGCGAAGGGGTTCAAGATCTTGAACCCCTTCGCTTTTTTTGATGTATAAAGAGTAATCTAAATTAAAGCTTGATCCCTACCCCAAGCATAAACGAATGGAGAAATCCATCACGATAATAACTGTTGGAGGAATAGGCCCATTCATATTCGAGATTGAGAAATGCCTTATCACTGATATCTTTCAGGATGCCGGCGCCCAGCCCGCCATAAAATCCTGCATCGTTTGTCTTCACATCAGTCAGCGTACCTGACCTCCTGAGCGTAGAAAACTGCATACCGGCAGCACCTTTGACAAACCCTTTGAATGACCCTTCACCAATCATGAGCTTTGGAGTGTAATAGAAAGGCCATGACGTGATGGTGTAGTCTGATACAATGGGCTGACTCCCGCTATACTCGGTGACTTCAGCGGATGTGTGTACATATCCTACGGAGAAACCGTGTACAAATTTTCCAACAATGGGATGGTATTCATAGAGGCCATTGAGCCTGAAACCGGTACCTGTGACATCAGTCTCTTCAAAACTGTTAAATGCATATCCACCACTGATGGTGATTGTATTATACTGTGCCTTGACCTGGATGCCGCCCAACAGCATTGCGATCAAAAAGAAATAGTTTTTCATTGTCTTTAGTGTTTAGGAAAATAATGCTTACAATTTAAGCTTCAAACTATATCTCAGCAAAATTAATGGGAAGCCATGCCTATTAGGAATGATGCAGGTCAGGCTACCTTATGCCCTAAATCATCCCCGTTTGTCTGCGAGGAGATAAAGAACGGCCATGCGCACTGCCACTCCATTTTCTACTTGCTGCAGAATAATGGAGTGCTCTGAGTCAGCGATATCACTTGAGATTTCGACTCCTCTGTTGATTGGCCCGGGGTGCATGATCACTATAGGCTTGGAAAGTGAATTGAGTACCTCGCGCGTCAATCCATAGTACATGGAATATTCACGGAGGCTGGGAAAATATTTGGTTTGCTGGCGTTCGAGCTGGATGCGCAACACATTGGCTACATCGCACCATTCCAAAGCTTTCTTTAGGTTATGTTCTACCTTGACGCCAAGGCTTTCTATATGCTTTGGCATCAATGTCGGTGGGCCGCAAAGTTTTACTTCTGCGCCAAGTTTGTTGAGGCAATAGATATTACTCAAGGCTACCCTGCTGTGCTTGATATCACCGATGATGACCACTTTTTTACCCCTGACCGAACCCAGGCGTTCCTTGATGGAGTATGCATCCAGCAGGGCTTGTGTCGGATGCTCATGTGTACCATCACCTGCGTTGATGATATTGGCACTGATACGCTGGGACAGGTACATGTGGGCTCCGGGAGCGGGATGGCGCATCACGACCATATCCACTTTCATGGAGAGGATGTTATTGACCGTATCAAGTAAGGTTTCCCCTTTACTGACAGACGAAGAACTAGCGCTGAAATTGATTGTATCTGCACTTAGACGCCTTTCGGCCAATTCGAAGGAGATCCGGGTGCGTGTAGAATTTTCAAAAAAAAGATTAGCGATCGTGACATCCCTGAGGGATGGTACTTTCTTGATGGGACGGTTGATGACTTCCTTAAACTGATCCGTGGTCTCAAAAATGAGATCGATATCATCAGGGGTGATGTACTTGATCCCCAGCAGATGTCTTGTGCTCAGTTGTTGGTTGGCCATACGGTTATTTTACATCTTCTTTACTGGCATAAATCCTCACTTTTCCTCCTGCCCCTTCCTGCCAGTCCACCTTGACATAGGCCTGATCCAGGGCATCCACCACCATCCCTGAGTAATCCGATTGAATAGGCAGATCCCGATTGAAGCGTCGGTCGATCAGGACGAGGAGTTCAATCTTCTCTGGACGTCCAAAATGCTGAAGGGCAGATATCGCTGCCTGGATGGTTCTGCCAGTGTACAGGACATCGTCTACAAGGATAACCTTCTTGCCATCCACCAGGAAGTCCATTTTCATGGCGCTGGCCTTGAGTGGCTCGTTCCTGTGCCTGAAGTCATCCCTGTGAAACGTCACGTCCAGAAGGCCGTATTCAATGGACTTTAGCTTTCCGATCTTGCGGAGCCTTTCGACCATCCTGTCTGACAAGGCCTTGCCCCTGGGCTGGATGCCGATAATGCAGGAATTGGCGAAATCACCATGATACTCAATGAGTTGGTGTGTCAACCTGTCGAGAACGAGGTTGAGTTTTTGTTCAGAAAGGATAATCCTGCCGGCGGCCATTGGGGACAAATATAATCGTTCCTTTTGGGAGAATGGGAATTATAGCTGTGCAAAGGGCATAGAGCAGAGGGCAGAGGGCTGTGTAGAGTGTGGGTTTAGTGTACAGTGCTGATAGCTGATTGCTGATTGCTATTAGTGCCGGCAGTAAAAAATGATTTTATCTTTAAGAGATGGTTAAAAGAGATTGGATAGCACTCCTGATCAGTTTAGTTGGGCACATGACTTGTGTAGCCCAGCTGATTGCCATTTCAAATCCATCCTTTGAAGGAGAGCCTGCTGATGCCACTGTGCCCCAGGGATGGATGGCCTGTAAGGAGGGCACAACCCCTGATATTCTGCCAGGATACTGGGGGGTATACAATGAGTCGGCTGATGGGGACACTTACCTGGGACTGATTACCAGGGAAAACAATACATGGGAAAGCATCGGGCAGAGGCTACCCGAACATCTGGGCAAAGGGCGTTGCTATACGATGTCACTTGACCTTGCCCATTCGGATACCTATTCAGGATACAATGGGGCACTTAAACTCAGGATATGGGCATCCAAGGTAAAATGCCAGAAAGACCAGTTGGTCTATGAAAGCCCTTTAATAGAACATACTGATTGGCGAACTTATAATGTCAAATTTACTGCCGGGGATGAGTTCTGGTATATACTCCTGGAAGCATTCCATAGTGAAGAAGTATTTGCCTACAAAGGCAATATCCTTATTGACAGGATTTCTGCGATAAAGGGGTGTGACCGATCGTAGGAATAACGAATACAGAACAAGGAATAACGAATTTCGAAGTGGAAGGAGGAAGTGGAAGTGGAGGTGAGAAGTAGGAAGTGAGGTTTAAGGAAGCATTGCTTATTGTTTTAACTGTACGTCGACATCGTCGATCAGTTTTTGTAATGCCTTTCGGTTTTCATCGTTTAGCTTGGAAGGATCGACCTGCTTCAATTCAGTCTGAAGTTTGCGCAGGTCATCTTTGACCTGCTCGTCCTTTTGTCCGGAGCCGGATTTTAGCTTTTCCAGGCTTGAGCTTACCTTGTCAATCAGGCGGTCAAACTCCCCGTCGTCATATTTGTCCTTTTGATTGCGGAGAAAATCACCGACGGCCCTGCCAAGATCCCTGGTTTCAGTGACGATCACCTGTGCCTGGGCCTTATCATCTCCCTTACCGAAAAAGTACATATAACCGACATAACCGGCCAGGATAAGAAGTAGGGTAAAAATGAGCCTGCGCATAGTGGACTAGGAAGATTTGTCAAGCTAAAAAGGTAATTAATAGGGTAAACAATGTGGCATTTGCAAAAAGTTCAACTGACACTGCCCTGAATATAGGCGCCTAATTTAGGGGATTCCTTTTGTTCTGACTATTTTTGCCTTCCCGTTACGAAAAAGGGGCGACATGAAGCTGGAATACAACACGATAGAATCGAAGTGGAAGAAGATCTGGGAAGAAACAAACCTTTATAAGGTCACCGAGGATACATCCAGGCCTAAGTTCTATGTACTTGATATGTTCCCCTACCCTTCAGGTGCCGGACTGCATGTTGGTCATCCTCTGGGCTACGTAGCCAGTGACATTTATGCCCGCTATAAGCGAATGAAGGGGTTTAACGTCTTGCATCCAATGGGTTACGACGCTTTTGGTCTTCCCGCGGAGCAATACGCATTGGATACAGGTGTACATCCGGCCAAAAGCACAACAGACAATATCACAAGGTACAGGGCCCAGCTTGATAACATTGGCTTCTCCTTTGACTGGAGCCGCCAGGTCCGGACAGATGATCCGTCTTACTATCGATGGACGCAGTGGATTTTCCTGCAACTCTATAGTCATTATTACGATAAGCACGCTGACAAAGCAATGCCCATCAGTAAACTGATATCCATTTTCGAAAGCGCAGGAAGTACCGGGATAGATGCAGCCTCATCATCCCATACAACTTTCAGTGCGGCTGAATGGAAAGCAATGACACCTGCTGAACAGGAAGCTATCCTGATGAACTACAGGCTTGCATTCAGGAAGGTTGGCTATGTCAACTGGTGTGAGGCACTTGGTACTGTACTGGCTAATGATGAAGTAAAAGACGGAGTCAGTGAGCGGGGTGGATTTCCGGTGATCCAGAAAGAAATGATGCAATGGTCGCTCCGGGTGACTGCCTATGCTGAACGATTACTGCAAGGCATGGAGACCATACAGTGGAGTGAAAGTCTCAAGACCATACAACGCAACTGGATTGGAAAATCTGAAGGCGCTTATATTGATTTTCGGGTCGATGGCATGGAAGAGCTTTCCGTAAAGGTATTTACTACCCGTCCTGATACAATTTTTGGCTCTACTTTCCTGGTCCTGGCCAAAGACCACGATCTGGTCTCCAGTCTAACTACTGTCAGCCAGGATGAAGGCATAGCTGCATTTATTGAACAATCAAAAGGTAAATCAACCGATGCTCGCTCTGCAGGACAAAAGACAACTGAAGGAGCATGGACAGGGTCCTATGCCATTCATCCAATCACCGGAGACAGGATTCCAATCTGGATCGCTGACTATGTGCTGAAAGATTATGGAACCGGTGCCATCATGGCGGTGCCCGGTGATGACGAGCGTGACCTCGCCTTCGCAAGATTCCATTCACTACCAGTTGTTGAAATCATTGACAGGACAGGTGTCAGTGGCGGGGCAATAGAAGACAAGCAAGGGACTTTGATGAATTCTTCTTTCCTAGATGGCTTGTCTATCGAAGCAGCCACCTCTGCTATGCTTGAGTACCTGGAGAAAAATCATCTCGGGACGCGCCATGTGGCTTATAAATTAAGGGATGCCAATTTCAGTCGCCAACGCTACTGGGGCGAACCTTTCCCGATCTATTATGATAATGACGGACTTGTGCATCAAATTGATGAGTCCGCATTACCGCATAAGCTGCCTGATCTTGATGATTTCAAGCCATCGCCTGATGGCAGATCACCATTGGCACGACTTGATCATTGGGCCAGGCCTGAACCAGGTATTTCGAGAGAGACCGATACGATGCCCGGTTATGCCGGATCCTCCTGGTACTTCCTGCGCTACATGGATCCGGGTAACGCAAAACAATTTGCATCACCGGAGGCGATAAATTATTGGCAGGATGTTGATCTCTATGTAGGTGGTGTGGAACATGCTGTTGGCCACCTGATGTATTCCAGGTTCTGGCACAAGTTCCTCTACGATCTTGGGTATGTACCTACTGAAGAACCTTTCAAGAAACTGGTCAACCAGGGCATGATTCAAGGGGTAATAGAGAGTATCTACATGATGAAAGAACGTGTGGATGGTAAAGTCCGTTTTATCAGTTCGGAGCTTGTAGCTGCCCGGGAAATTGCGGCAGAAGCATTATCAGCCATTCCAGTGCATATCAGTTTTGTCTCGGCCTATGGCTCTCCAAATTCACACCTTGATGCCGGCGGCATAGAAGCCTTTATCAAATGGCGTCCCGAATATTCGGAGGCCTCTTTTGAATGTGCTGATGGCACATACCAGCTACCGCTGCTTGAAGGAGCTATCTTGTATACTCAATCAGAGGTCGGTAAGATGTCCAAGCGATATCACAACGTAGTCAATCCGGATGATGTGATTGAAAAATACGGGGCCGATTGCTTTCGCATGTATGAAATGTTCCTGGGCCCGATCGAACAATCCAAGCCCTGGGATATGATGGGGATTGAAGGCATCAGCAAGTTCCTGAGGAAACTATGGTCCATGTTTTACAATGATCAGGATGATTGGATTGTGACGGATGAGTCGCCTAAGGAAACATCCTACCGGACATTGCATGCAACGATCAAGAAGACAAATGAAGATATCGAGCGCTTCTCCTTCAATACCGCGATCAGCCAGTTTATGATCTGTGTCAATGAATTGAGAAAGACCGAGGAACGATCTGCAGAAATATTAATACCACTTGTACAAGTGATTTCTCCTTTTGCTCCATTTCTCACCGAGGAGCTCTGGCAGCAATTAGGACAGAACGGATCTGTGCATACATCCGTCTTTCCATCGTATGATGAAAAATGGCTGGTCAATACAAGCATCACTTATCCAGTCTGTATCAACGGAAAGAAGAGAAGTGAAATCATCCTTCCTGCAGGGTCATCCAATAGTGCCATTGAAGCTGCTGCGAAAGAATTACCGGAAATCATCAAATGGCTCGAAGGTCAGGCCATCAAGAAGGTGATCATCGTGCCTGATAAAATGGTCAATATCGTGATCTGATCAATTGATGATCTTAAAGGTTGTCCGCCGGTTTGCCTGGTGTTGTTCTTCCGTACATTCCTCACAGATGCAGTTGACTGCAGGATTTGACTCCCCAAATCCCTGTGCCACCAACCTTGTACCGGGGATACCTACAGACATGAGGTATTCAATAGCTGCCTGAGCTCTCTTCTGTGAAAGATCCATATTATACTCATCCGTCCCCCTGCAGTCTGTGTAGGAGGAGAGTTGTATGTGGATAGCTGGATTATTTTTTAGAATGACAGCCAGGGCATTGAGTGAAGGTCTTGCATCTTCGCGTATAGCCCATTGGTCATAGTCATAAAAGATATTCTCCAGAATAATTTCCTTATTCCTGAAGATCGGATCGAGTTCGAGTATCTGGGTGATGGTCGTAATCGGTTTGTTTTTATCCCTGACGATATCACCTGTATTCAAGGTATAGGTCGCCGCCAGGTGATCCCTGTACTTTGCAGTGAATACGTATTCCTTGTCCCAATCAAGCCTGATCAGAAACTGACCAAGTTCATCCGTCACAAACCGCTGGTCTGACAAGCCCTCGGTGATCACAATCGGGCCATTTGGAAGCGGGCGTTTACCTATGCGCCTGCTGTTGGGATCGTCCTTGACTTCAAACTGTGGTTCCATTACCTTTAAAGAAAGAAACAACTGGTAGTCTACAGGCTTTTCGACAGGTGTTTCATCCTTTGGTTTTTCGGCTATATCACTCCCGTCTTTTGAGCCATTGATCGTAAATGCATATATATCATCACCACGGGAAACGCCTGCACGGGAAGAAGTGAAATAGCCTTGCAACAGCACATTGTCTTTTGGAGGGGCGAAGGTATCCACGACATACCCGAAATCATCTCCGCCACTATTGACCGGGGCCCTGAGATTGATCGGAGGTATCCATTGGTTGTTGATATCAAGGTAGGTCTTGAATATATCAAGTCCACCCAGACCTGCGAGGTGATCAGACGAAAAAAACAAGGTGTCTTTGTAGACCGTCGGATATTGCTCCTCCCCCAAGGTATTGATCATCGGGCCGAGATTGACCGGTTCGCTCCATTGGCCTTCTGCATCCTCCTGCGTGAAAAAGATATCGTGTCCTCCCAGACCTGAAGGATCGTCAGAAGAAAAGAATAAGGTGGTTCCGTTTGCTGCAAATGCAGGCTGTCCGTAATTAATCTTTTCTTTACAATGGGAAAAGGCGCTGCTTCTGACCAAACAGAACCCTGAAGCTTACTGTACATGAGTTTGCACCATGCATCATAGTCCTGATCAACATAGCATCTTGTAAATACGAGCAACATACCATCCGGACTAATGACAGCTGTACCTTCATTGTCCGGTGAATTGATGATGGCATCAAAATCACTTACTTCCTGGGTGATAGTATTGACCATATATAAATCTGAAAATGCCCGACCTGTCCAAAGGTATCGGTCATCAGATTTATCGGATTCCCGGTCACTGGTAAAAAGCACTTTACCCGGTCCGATGGGTATAGGAGAATAGTCTGCAGATGGAGTATTGAAAGCTGCTGGTGAAATACTGTATGCGGCATTCTTTGCATTCTTCCAGTCAATAGCCTGCTTGCACAAGGTGATGTTGGAACGGTAGCCAGCATTACCCGGTGATGCTTTGAGCAGATCCTCATACGCCATTATCGCCTCAGGGTACTTCTCCTGCTTTTTCATGGCTTCAGCATACTTCTCCAAAGCTTCAGGACCAAAACCATCCTGGTGCGCCTTGAAATACCATGCGGAGGCAGCTCCGGGATCATTTATGTTGGTATAGGACTCGCCGGCATAAAAGGCTATCAATGCTTTATCCTGCTGGGAATGACTGGCCTCATATTCCTTTTCAAAAAGTGTGGTAGCAACAGAAAATTGCTTCACTTCATAAGCCTGCATACCCGTCTGTACCTTTCGGGTGAATGTGCATGCCGTCCATAAAAGGCTCAATACTGTAACGTAGAATACCAGGTTTCGCATCTAGGGTATAACGTTTCTCCAGGGTTTACTGTTGCAATACATCCTAATTCTCCAGGATGCTCCAAACATAAAAAAAAGGGAGGAATGTTGATGTACAGTCCTCCCTTTAAATCATTATAGAAATGGAATATTAATCCACCTTGGCGGTCTTCTTGAAACTATGCATTACTGCATTCTTGGGTTTCAGGTCACCTGACAAGTCCACCAATAATGGGGTGGCAATGAATATGGAACTGAATGTTCCTGCCAAAAGACCAATCACAAGTGCAAACGCGAAGCCCTTGATACTCGCACCTCCAAAGAACAACAAGGAGATACTTACGAGGAATACTGTGAGTACAGTGATCAAGGTGCGGCTCATCGTTTGATTGATGGACATATTGACCACTTCCTCCTTTGTCTTATTGGTGTGCAATCCGAGATTTTCGCGGATACGGTCAAAGGTTACAATCGTATCATTGATAGAGTAACCAATGATCGTCAGCAGGGCAGCAATAAAGGTCTGGTCGATTTCCATTGAAAAAGGCATCAAGGTTCGGAACAAGGAGAAGGAAACCAATACAAACAGCGCATCATGTATAGCCGCAACAACTACACCAAGTGAAAACTGCCATTTGTTGAATCGAACAAGGATATACAAGAAGATCAGGATAATAGACAAAATGCCTGCATAAACCGAACTCTTCTTGATATCATCCGCAATCGTAGGTCCGACCTTTGCGGAACTGGTGATATGCGTTCCTTTACTGTCTGTCTCCAGGAATGAAGCCTGGTTAAGATTACCACCTACGAGGGAATTGATTCCTTCATATAGCTTGGCATTGACCTGGTCATGTGCTGCAGGAGAATTGTCATCAATGAGGTAGGCAGTAGTTACATTATATGTGTTGACGGCATCAATTGATTTGACTACAGGTGCGGAACCAAAGGATTTGGTCAATGCCTGTATGATTTGCTCTTGCTCTACTTTCTGGGCACTATCAAACTGGACATTGTAAGAGTAACCTCCCTTAAAATCCACACTTAAATCAAATCCGCGTGTAAAAATCGAGACGATACCGATGAGAATAAAACCTACTGAAAACATGTACGCCATTTTTCTCTTGGCCAACCAGTCCACATGAAGGTGGGCAAGAAAATCTTTAGTAGGTTCAATCCAGAAGGTGATATTCTTGCCTTTCGCAATCCACCAGTCAAAAATCAGGCGACTGACCAGGATTGCTGTAAACATAGACGTAGCGATACCAATGAGCAGGACCACTGCAAAACCCTTGATAGGTCCCAGACCATAATAAGCCAGGGCAAGGGAAGAAAGTACTGTGGTGACGTTGGCATCAATAATCGCTGCATACGAATGCTTAAATCCGTCCGCTATCGAACTCTTGATACTCTTGCCGAGCCTGATTTCCTCCTTGATACGTTCATAGATAATAACGTTGGCATCCACCGCCATACCGATGGTCAACACGATACCGGCTATACCAGGCAGTGTAAGTACTGTCCCGATAGAGGATAAGCAACCCAGCAGGAAGAAAATATTGGCCAGCAGTGCGATAACGGCAACAATACCACCACCGCCATAGTAGAATATCATAAAGAATAATACCAGGGCCGTAGCGAGGATCAAAGAGATCATAGACTTATTGATATTCTCTTTACCCAGCGATGGTCCTACGAGTGATTCCTGGATGATCGTGGTGCTGGCTGGAAGTTTACCAATCTGGAGGATATTGGCCAGATCCTGGCCTTCCTGGATTGAGAAATTACCTGATATCCGGCTTGAACCGGTAGTAGTGGTTCGTTGACACGTGGAGCAGAAACCACCTCATCATCGAGCGCGATTGCGATTTCGCGGTTATTATTCTGGGCGGCCTTGGTAGTCATGTCTGCCCAAATCTTCGAACCCATGTTGTCCATAGTAAGTGTGACTGCCACTTCCTGTGTCATTGGATCAGGATTGGATGTAGCTGTAACTACACGGTCACCTTCGAGTGGCGCTTTGTCAGATCCGCGTTTGATCTTGATCGCATAGAGTTCATACTGATCAGTAACTACGCCATCAGCTTTAGTCATTGGTTTTGCGCTCCACATGAATTTCACATCCTGAGGAAAGAGCGGTTTGATCTGCTCATTGGCCAGCATTTCAGTGATCGCATTGATCTTATTGCGGTTGGCCACACCCATCACTGCAAATGGATACTGGATGGATTGACCGTTGTAGAAATTGAGACTCAGCTGAGACAACAGCGGACCTGACTGGCTTGCAGGGTCTGCGGTAGCTGGAACCTGATTTATAGCCATGGTGGAATCAATGACATTGCCTAATGAGTCCGTTACAGGCGTATATGTAGTATCCATACGCATGAGCATCGTATCAGTGGCAACTGAGGTCGTGTCCCCTTCCTGGATTTTCTGGAGTTTAGCATCAGCGGCAGCAAAAGATTCAAGAATGCCGGGGTCAGACACCCTGTATACATCCCAGAATTCAAGTTTGGCAGTTGATTGCAGGTATGACCGCGCACGCTCAGGGTTATCAATACCTGGCAATTCGACCAGGATAAGGTCTCTTGCATTGTCAAGGGATACGTTTGGCTGCACCACCCCGAGTTTGTCAATACGATCCTTGAGGCGTTTGAATGTGAGGTCAACCGTTTCGTTGGCTTTTACACGCAGGATGCGGATGACATCAGCATCAGAAGTTTCATAGGTAATTTCTTCCCTAAGGGTAGCATTACGGGAGAAAATAGGTCCAAGCTTCTGTCCATTGGCAACCTTAGCCCATTCTGATCCAAACAGATTGATATAATCGGTCTGGGCGTTCTTCAATGCCTTGTCAGCATTGTCCAGGGCCAGTTTGAAGGCAGGCTCCTTTGTGCCATTAGACAGATTTTCAAGAAACTCCCTGAGGTCAACCTGGAGGACGGTACTGATACCCCCTTTCAGGTCAAGTCCGAGAGCTATTTGTTGCTGTTTTAATTTTTGGTAACTGAATGATCCCAATAAAGGGATATTGATTACCGGTTCACTGGACATAGAGTCCAGGAAATTGGATTTGGCCATTTTATAAGCCATGCTCTTAGCCGCCTCATCAGTAATGCCGGCCGAAGCAGCTTCGGCAAACCGTTCAGCATTCCTGTCCACTTTTCTGGTGGGGATCAAATAAAGGTATTGTAACAAACAAACCACAGTAAGCAGAATCAGGAAAAACCTGATTATTCCTTTGCCTTGCATATCGAATTAGTTAGGTAATAGGTATTAAAAAAACGTGGCAAATATAAGGCTATTTACAGAAGCGGCAGGGTAAGTCCCGATCTTAAGACATTAAATTTGTTTTTTAATTTTAAATAGCTGACTTTCAATACAATAGATTGATTTAAGATTACAGATTTCTTTGGCTGTCCATGCACATTGGGCTTAAAAGCGGATTCGGGCATTCCTTTTCATTACCCCTGCCGGGGACAGGTTTGGATTTGAGCCTCTAGTACAAAATGCCTAATATTGTGCCCTTAACCAAGAAAATAAAAGATACATGGACCAGGATCTCAGTATGTTATCCCCTGAGGAAATCACTTTGTTGATGGACGCTCATGCCTATATCACTGTGCTGATCGCCGGTGCTGATGGCAATATAGATGCCGAAGAGCTGGCATGGGCCGAAAAAATAGCCCAGATCCGCACTTTTGCCGGAGATGAGCGCCTCAAAGAATTCCACGAGAAGGTCAATGTGGAGATTGCCGGAAAGATCAAGCAATTCATTGGCGAACTTCCATCGGACCCTGCCGGTCGTAATGCTATTATTTCTGAAAAGCTTACAGGGCTCAATCCTATCCTGAGTGCCTTACATCCGTCCATCGGATCATATCTGTATAAAGGATATGTAAGTTTTGCTGAGCGGATTGCCAAAGCCTCAGGAGGCATCCTTTCCTTTTTCTCTATCGGCCCTGAAGAAAAGAAGTGGATTTCACTGCCTATGCTTACTGCTATCGTGTACAACCCTGATGCAGAAGCTGCGGATGAAGAAGAGTAATTCAAAGTGAAGAGTGAAGAGTGAAGAGTGAAGAGTGGAAAGTGCAGGGTGAAAAGTGTCACCGATAGTGATTTCACCATCATAAGTAAAAACTATTTCGTGTGCCATTGATGTCCATCCTTATTGTATTTCTGCTTTCATGGACGAAAATGGAAGTGAAGGCTTCGGTTGCCATGGACTTGCCATTGCCGGATCATGCACTATGGACTGCAGAACTAAAGAAGTATGTAACCCCTGAAGGAGTTGTAGATTACAGCACATGGAAAAAGAACCAAGGTCCGCTGGATACATATCTCGCTCAGATTTCCATTGCTCAGCCAGTGTCAAACTGGAGTAAGAACGTTCAACTCTCTTATTGGCTCAATCTCTACAATGCCTATACGGTCAAGCTTATACTTGACCATTACCCTGTGCGATCAATAAAAGATATCAATAACGGTGATCCATGGGATTTGGCATGGATACATATCGGGACGAAAACGTATAGCCTTAAGCAAATTGAAAATGACATCATCCGTCTGCAGTTTAGAGAACCGCGAATTCATTTTGCACTAAACTGCGGTGCCCGATCTTGCCCTCCCCTGCTCAATGAGGCCTATGATCCAGTAAAGCTAGAGGCTCAGTTGACCGCATGCACGCAGTCCTTTATCCAAAACACTGCATATAACCAGACCAGTGAACCGACTGTACATCTTTCCTCTATTTTTGATTGGTACGTGGCAGACTTTGGGCCTGACTTTTTCGCCTTCCTCAACAATTATACATCCTCACCAATCAATGCCGGTTCTAAGATCGAATACCTGGCTTTTGACTGGAGTATAAATGAGAAGTGATGCTTCGACTACGCTCAGCAACCGAATAACCAAGGATTACCGTAAAATAGGATCAGGCATTGCGATTTAGGCAATTCAGATCGGTGAAAGCTTGTTTCAGTCTGTCCACAAATACTTTTTCGCCTGACCTTAGCCACACCCGTGGATCGTAGTATTTTTTGTTGGGTTTGTCATCCCCTTCTGGATTTCCGATCTGGCCCTGGAGATAACCTTCATTCTTCTTGTAATACCCACGGATACCATCCCAGAATGCCCACTGCATATCTGTATCGATATTCATCTTGACCGCGCCATAGGTGATAGCTTCCCTGATTTCTTCCTGGCTACTTCCTGATCCGCCATGGAAAACGAAATTGATCGGATTAGGTCCGGTGTTGTATTTCTGTTGAATATAATCCTGAGAATTCTTAAGAATGACAGGCTTGAGAGAAACGTTTCCAGGCTTATAGACCCCATGTACATTCCCAAAAGCAGCTGCAATTGTAAAATCAGGTCCTATAGCCCGCAGAGACTCATACGCATGTGCTACCTCTTCGGGTTGTGTATATAATCTTGAATTGTCAATCCCGGTATTGTCTACTCCATCTTCCTCGCCTCCTGTGACGCCAAGTTCGATTTCAAGTGTCATCCCCATTGCTTTCATGCGCTTGAAATAGGAGACACAAATTTCTATGTTCTCATGGATGGGTTCCTCTGAAAGATCAAGCATGTGTGAGCTGTACAGAGGCTTCCCGTATTGGTCAAAATATTTTTCCTGGAAATCAAGCATTCCATCAAACCAGGGCAACAGGTTCTTAGCGCAATGATCAGTATGCATGATGACTGTAACACCATACGCTTCTGCCAGGCGATGAACGTGCTCCGCTCCGCTAATCGCACCTAAAACTGCCGCACGCTGGCCATCATTATTCAGTCCTTTACCGGCATAGAATGCAGCGCCACCGTTGCTAAACTGGATGATCACAGGTGAATTGACCAGTTGTGCTGTTTCAAGAACAGCATTGATGGAGTTGGTACCGATCACGTTGACAGCAGGCAATGCATAATCGTTTGCATTGGCGTGATTGAGCAGGTCAGTGACTTCCTGGCCATGCAGTACACCGGGGCGGAAAAGGGTTTTAGTAGACATACAGTTAAGTGAAAAATTAAAAATGAAAAAAGCAAAATGAAAAATGAGGAGTGAGTGTGTGTATGTGTGAGCGTGTGTGTGGTAGCGAAAGTAAAAATACTACTTTGACTTATTCAGACAAGTACAAAATTGCACTATGCATGTTCTTTTGATGCAAGGTAGCGTTCGGCATCGAGGGCGGCCATGCAGCCGGTGCCGGCTGCTGTGACGGCCTGGCGATAGACTTTGTCTGCTGCATCGCCGGAAACAAAAACACCTTCAATCTTAGTCTTGCTTGTGCCTGGAACAGGTATCAGGTATCCGGCTTCGTCCATATCAAGCCAACCCTGGAATATCTCTGTGTTAGGTTTATGTCCAATCGCTACGAAAAATCCCTTGACCGGAATAGTCTTGAGTTCACCAGTGACTGTGTTTTTGATGCGGACTGCTTCAACATCATTTTCACCGAGATTTCGTCCGTCACTGAATTCCAATGCACTATGATATTTGAAGTCCTCAGGACGCGTTCCTGCATTATCTTGCTTGCACGCATTTCATCGCGGCGGACGATCAGGTGTACATTTGGACATAATTTACTGAGATACATTGCCTCTTCAGCAGCTGTATCCCCGGCACCTACCACGGCGACATCCATGTGCCGGAAGAAAAAGCCGTCGCAGACTGCGCATGCGGAAACTCCTTTGTTGGTCAGTCTCTTCTCTGATTCCAATCCAAGCCATTTTGCACTGGCTCCGGTGGAAATAATCACAGCATCAGCATGAAGTTCTTCACCCCCATCTGTCCAGGCTTTGTGGACAGGCCCTGTAAAATCGACCTTGTTGATAATGGCATAGCGGATATCGGTTCCGAATCGCTCCGCCTGCTCCCTGAATTCGTCCATCATCTGCGGCCCCTGTATCCCTTTAGGGTATCCTGGGTAGTTCTCAACCTCTGTAGTGATCATCAGCTGTCCGCCAGGCTCCATCCCAGTGTATAAAACCGGCTTTAAGCCAGCTCTTGCTGCATAGATTGCTGCTGTATAACCTGCTGGTCCGCTGCCTATGATCAGGCAGTTTATTTTTTCACTCATTGTATTTTAATTTTTGATTGCTTCATTGTTATGCCCTAGAAACCAAAAAAGGGCAAATTAGTTAACCTGGAGCGCAAAAGTAAGCGATTACTTAACATCTGTTAGGCGGATCAATCAGCGTATTAGTCTAAGGTTTATTCCAATAATTGGGTTAAAGCACTAAATTGACACTGGATTTGTTAAAAAGATTATGCTCAACCTGCTTTATCCGATCAGTTATCTCCTCTCTCTTACAGGCCTGATCCTTTGGTTTTACTTCAGGGACAACAGGTCTATGAGCAGGATGATGAGTAGTATTTTCCTGATTTCCTTTCTCGTCTATCTTTTCTCAATGGCATTTACGGATGCCTCTTTATCCTATAAGCTGCTGATCCTTTTCCGGGATATGCTTATCCTGGGGTTGATATCCCAGATCTTCAATTACCTCCGGACTAACCCCATGATCGTTCTGGTGGCGGCTATTGCCATTTATGGGCTTATCCAGTTGGCCGGCTTCAATATGCTCTACGATACCTTTCCTGAAGCAAACAAATCAGGCGTTGAAGCTTTTGATGAGTTTGAATTGCTGGTAGAGACCCAAAACGGGGGCATTCCCAAATCCTATGAACGATTGATACAGAAATATGGATTGACCATGGAGCCTGCCTTCCAGGTTGGTGATCCTTCCCTGAGCAGGTTAGATGAATTTCTTGCTATCGGCATTCCTGATGCATCAGAAGAAAAGACAGTTGAAATCATACGTGAACTCAAGAGACTGCGTGGCACAGCATACCTGGAATACAACGAGGTGCTACAACTTGATGAGCAGGAGGGGTCTTTGTCCGGCACCTCAGTCCAGGCAAAACATGTCAATGATCCCCGGGCAGCCAGTCAATGGGGCTGGGATGCGATCCAGGGAGATCGGATGCATGAATTGTTATCCTCCTCAGGGATCAAGCCTCAAAAGAAGGCATTGATTGCTATCCTTGATTCAGGTGTTGATGCCCAGCATGAAGACCTCTCTGGCCAGTTTGCCTCAAATGGCATCTCCAATGATACTGACCCGTTAGGACATGGAACCCATTGTGCCGGCATAGCCGCGGCGGTCTCGAATAATGGAATTGGAATTGCCTCCCTGGTCCCGGATCCTTCCTACATCCAGGTGACCAGTGTCAAGGTGATGAATGCTATGGGTATGGGCAACCAACAAGCAACCATACAGGGAATCATCAGGGCTGCTGATATGGGTGCCGATGTGATCAGTATGTCCTTGGGTGGAATCTCCACCGATAGTCGCCAGAAAGCATATGAAGAAGCAGTAAAATATGCCAACGCCAAAGGCTCAATTGTGATCGCTGCTGCAGGTAACAGCAATCAGAATGCAAAAGATTACTCCCCTGCCAATGCAAAAGGAATTATTGCAGTCTCAGCGCTCGGCCATGAACAACGGAAAGCTCCTTTTTCGAATACAGTCAATGACCTGACGTATGGGATTGCTGCGCCGGGGATGAAAATCATGTCTACCTATCCTGGTAATCAATATAAGGAACTCGATGGCACCTCAATGGCTACACCAATGGTTGCTGGCTTGGTAGGTATGCTCAAGGCATTCAGGCCGGGGCTAACTACAAGTGAGGCCTATGAAATCCTTTTTGATACAGGCAAATCGATTCCTGATGGGAAAGCGACCGGGAGGTTGATACAGGCGGCAGATGCGATGGAAAAGGTTATTGACTAGCAAGGAGCAAGGAGCAAGGAGCAAGGAGCAAGGAGCAAGGAGCAAGGAGCAAGGAGCAAGGAGCAAGGAGCAAGGAGCAAGGAGCAAGGAGCAAGGAGCAAGGAGCAAGGAGAGTGTGTGTGAGGGTGATGCATGTCACCAAATATACTTGCAGGCTTTTTCGAGTAGCTGATAATCATCATCTACAATTCCGGACAACTCAAGAGTAATGGCAGATTCCTCGTATTTTGGTTTTCTCAGGGAGAGCAGCTCCCCGATCCTGAGCCGGGCATCCGGGTCTGCCATGGATGACAGCAGGGGCCTGGATTTTCGCTCCCGGAACACATGGTTCCTCAGTATTTCATCCGGCCATTGAAGGTAAATCGTGATCCCATGCTTGTTCATCCATGCCATATTATCTTCAAAGCAGGGTAAGCCACCCCCGGTTGCATTTATTGACTTTGTATAAAACGTAGTCTGCCTCAGGATATCCGTTTCCAGATGGCGGAAATAGGGCTCTCCATAGGCTTCAAATAGCTCAGCGATACTCATACCTGCCTGGGACTCTACGACACTATCGGTATCAAAGAAGGGGACATCCAGGGTTGCTGCCACCCGTTGACCAAGGGTCGATTTGCCGCTTCCCATAAAACCAATCAGATAGATTCGCATGACGGAATCAAAAGTAATAGATTTGCCTTGTGCTAAAGATGATAAAGTTAATCCCGGTCCTGTTGGTCCTTGTGCTGACTTCTTGCAAAAAGGAATCACCGAATCTTACTCCGGATGCTGATGTTGAATTCAAGCCAACCGGCAATATGTCCGATCTGGTCTACAATCCGATGCGTCCTGATGGCACCTTGGACAGTTCTTACCTTCCTGTGCTGACGTGGAAAGAAGTCGAGTATGATTTTGGGTCTGCCTTTGAAGGAGATATTGTCTCCAAAGACTTCTTCTTTACCAATACCGGCACTGCCCCGCTCCTGATCCTCAATGCGTCCTCTACCTGTGGCTGCACTATACCTGAATGGCCAAAAAAGCCGGTACCCCCAGATAGCACAGCTTCCATCAGGGTGAAATTCAACACCTTACACAAACCGGGTGCTCAAAGCAAAGAGGTGACTATATTTGCAAACACTTTTCCCAACACCAGCAAGATTTTGCTCAAGGGTCAAGTCAATTCAACTAATTAACCTGAATTATGATATCACTTTATTTTTTACAGGCTACTCCAAGCCTCTTGGGTTCATTATGGCCCCTCCTCCTCATGTTTGTGGTCATCTTTTTCTTCTTTATCCGCCCTCAGGCCAAGAAGCAGAAAGAGCAGGTCAAATTTCTCGAGTCTATGGATAAAGGAGAAGAAGTCGTTACCGCCAGCGGGCTCATCGGCCGTGTCAATAAAATAGATGGCAGTATCGTCACCCTGGCCATTGCTGAAAAGACTTTTGTCCGTGTCACCAAGGGATCGATTTCTAAGGAAATGACAGAAGCTTATCGCAAATCGGAGATTTCAGCTACGGATACTCCGGCGAGCTAGATTTATAGCGGAATTAACGAAGCCTCTTAATCGCTTGGTGTTAAAAGCCACAATTATGGATTCATGGTTGTGGCTAAAGCCATTGTCTGGCATGCCTTAGCCCCTGATTAAGGCCCTACTGATTATACACAATTGGGATTTGGCAAGCTTTTACATTTCCGTAGGAAATAACAAACGCCGCTGGATGGAGTTCTCTCCGCCAGCTGTATGATTCCAATTGAGGATTCCTGTGGGTATTCATTATGAGTATTCATTGGTTGGCGGAGAGAACTCCATCCAACGGCCGATGGCCGATTATAATTGGGTATTCTTCATTAGTATGCAGAGGAACCCACCTCCCTATTTTGATGTGTATAAAAGGTATGACTAAAGCCATGGGCAAATATATATCCAATTCTTATTTGAGGAACCCTAATTGCCACGGCTTACTTTAGGACGCTAATTCGCCTTGTCAATTGGTGATCCGGCCAGTTGAATGAAAGTGCATAAACACCATCAGGAATATTTTGGCTGATCATGAGTGTACCATCCTGTAAACCTGTCAGAGTTGTATTAGCTAATCTTTGTCCCTGCATATTGATCAGTTCAACATGACACGACAGGGTTGAAGGATTAGTGATATGAATAAATGAAGATGCCGGGTTTGGGTAATAACTCAACCCTGGCATTGGTTCATTTAATACCGCTGTTGAATTCAATTCTTCCCAACGCGCTTCATATTCCTGCCTGAAAATATTGGTTATGGACTGATCGTGAAAGATGAGCATATTTTCATCATTGATATTGTCAGCACTCCATGTCCAGTTATGCGAGCCTGAAATCACCTGCGGATCCGAATCCGGAAAGCCTTCGTCAATGATAGCATACTTGTGATCGAATATCGGCGATGGGTCGTGTGTTACCACTGGAATACCATTCTGCTTGAGTTGTGCCAAAGCGTCTGAAGAACTGGATTCATCATTGAGTATGACACGAACTTCAACTCCGCGATCATAAGCTGCAATGATCTCGTCGACCAGATCGTCACGTGTCAGCAACAACAAACCAATCAGGAGTTGATGATCAGCAGACCGGAGCGATTCGATAATCCGGCAATTGGCTTCGTCTGATGGAGAGAAATAAGATTCAATGCCTACATCACCAACCTGAAAAAGATGTGCAGTATTATTGGTTTTGAAATCTCCATATCGCCTATCTATATGGCCTGTATCTTGTCCCCACATCTCTTCAAACTCCAGCAAATAATTTAAAACCAGTGCGTGATCATGAATGACATAAGCATGATTTGGATCTGTGGAAAGTTGGTTAGTACTCAGGTTAGTACTGCCTGCCCATAGCCATGCGTGATCCGGATCCCGTGCATCAGCGATGACAAACTTGTTGTGCATGATCCCCGTTCCGCTCCGATAGATCAATGGAAAAGTTAATTGCCCATCCAATGCTGAATTGGAGGTCTCATCATCTGCGATATACCTGACGACAACGCCCCGCTGCACTGCCCTGGTGATAGCCTGGACAATGGATGCCCTGCCTGTGTTGTACATTGCTACATCCAATGTAGACGTGACCTGATCTATACGTTGTACAAGATCTGTTTCGATTACAGACGATCCAACCGCAATGGGTGCACTACCGTCAGAAAACGATGTATTGATCTTACGGTTGAAAAGTATTTCAATCGGGGTAGCCACCGCAGGAGGCGTGAATAGGACAGGAACAGACTTGTATGTGTTACCCAATTCATCCTCTTGTGTAAGCTGAACATTATAGAGGTGCCCGGCTTCCAGAGAATCAGGACTCCAGGAGATTGAACCGCCTGTTGTCCCAAGGTAGTCTATCGTGATAGAAAGCTCAGTCTCTGCTTTAAGCCAAGTCTTAGCGCCTGGTGGAGCAGACCACTGTACGATTGGTAATCCCTGAGAAAATGAAAGATGCGCCGGGGAGATGTAATGACAATCACCTTCGGATGCATCAGAGATTGACTGGCATAGTAGCTGGTATTGATCTTCAAATTTTGTCCAGATACCTTCAATTGTTACCGGACGGTTGAGTAAAGGGAACCCAACTACAGCCGGATTATCAAAGATAGCCAGCCTTGCTTCATTTCCTGCCTGATCATATAAGACATACCATCCTGAAGATAGATTGTCTTCACAAGAACTGATTCCGGCGCAGGGTATGATTACTTTCCTGGCTTCATAAACCGGTGCACTGAAATCGAGTATATTATCAAGTGTGATGGCTGGAGTCGCTTTTCCTTTTCCAAGGAGGCTGTAGGATAAAACGGGAGAAATTTGTAACTCCCCCCTGTACAAGGACAATACTCCGCGGACCAGGAAAGAGTCACCTACTGCAGATGCTGAAAATCCGCTTGCATAAACTGCAATACCGGCATCAGCATCCTGCATGTACCTGATCTCACCAAAATCTGCATTACTATAAATCGTCCCCGAAGTGAACACTACAGATCCCGGAGGCAAAAGCCGGATCTGGCTAATGGTTTGCTGACTAAAAAGCTGAACAGCATAAGTGATGATGAAGACTCCTGATAAAAATGCCTTCAATACACATAATCTAAAATACCTGGTCACAACTTCTCAACCTTGACCGTATCCACTCTCCATGATGTCGTCTGACCACCAGGGCCACTACCAACATATTTGAACCCGACGCGAACATTGCCACTAAAGGCAGAGAGGTCGATATTGCCAGATGGAATAAATGCGCCTTCCGTATCTGAAGATGTAGCAAGCGTAGGTGTCAGTTGTTGCCAGGTGGCACCGGTTACATTCGAGCCATCAAAATTGGAAGATATCCAAACGGTAAGGCCATCGTGTACGAAGAACCCATAGGCACTTTCAAAAGTTATTTTCTTAGCAACATCTAAAGCAATCGTAGGTGTGATCAACCAGGATTCCATTTCTGTTGCCTGGTCACCAAATGCAGTGGCTTGCGCATAGGTATTTCCGGCATCCACCTGAGAGCGCCATTTCCGTGTGCCTTTGACCGCAATATTGGCCCAGCCAGAGAGACTGATATCCACATTGCCAGCCAGTCCGCTGAAGTCTACATTGAGGTCACTACTTCCTGACCCGCCTCCTGAGACATCGGATAGATTACGTATGATGAGTTGAGGTGAATTAAATTCAGAAAGAATAGCGGTAATAGAGACTTTACCTGTAGGCAATGCAGTATGTGAAAAGTAAGCTTGTGTCCTGGTAAACATGATCATACTTCCTGTGGCATCTGTAACCACGATCTCACCACCAAAATACATGCTATCACCAGTAAATTCAGCATTGTCGATCTTGACGAGGGTTGATTCCCAAGCCTGGGCATTAGTCAATATCTCACTGATCGTGGCAGTCCGGGGAGTCACATCACCGGGATTACTCACTACGGTAGCTGCACTCGTATTCAAACCATCAATTTGCAATAAGCCATTAAACTCTCCAAGAAGGCCTCCTGTGACATCAATTGATATCTCAGATCCCAGTGCAAAAAAATGTGTGGCAGCAAATCTGATCGCAATACCTCCGATAACATCCTGCAAGAAGAGGTTCTTGCCGGTGACAGACTGTGAATTGAAATCACTGGTGACTACACCCTTGATCGAGTATGAAGTAAGTGCAGTAGTACTACCCGCATATAAAGCCCTGATGGCTGCAATCGTAGTAGGATTGTTGCCTCCTGTCGTGCAGCGCTCACCATTCATGGCCACATCATTGAGGTCACGTATAGTCAATTGATAGACATCCCCAAATACGCTCAATACGCCATAGAGTTCACCACCACCGAGAGGTGTTGTATCTCCTGCGAAACTTGCATATCCACTGGTCCGCACGATCAATCTTCTCTTGGCACAATCTTCAACTTCCCTGTTTAGCGTTTGCTGCAATTCGGCATCCGCATATGTTTGACCTGCATCTGCAGCAATAAACTGAACATTTTCAAACCGGACCAGCGTACTAACATTATTCAATGACAATTGATCTATAGTCAGTGTGTGGGGTACGACCTCATTTCCATAAGTGGCGCCAACAATGTATTGGTCAAGAACCGATTCCGGTATCCGGAGCAGTTCAGGATTACCATTATTGTCTGTTCCTACACCTGCACCCAACTGCACCAGTCCATTATAGTCTCCCAGATAGAGCCCTTTAGCCTTGACATAGACTTTGCGTCCGACCGGGTAGAGATTGTTTAGGTCCGTCATTTCTATGCGCATCTCAATACCCCCTGTAGAATCTTCGATCACCAGTTGCTTGAAAAAGTTTCCTTGCGCATCGTCTGAAATAACCAAACCAGCGAAGGTGACATCATCTGTGATCTGCTCATAGGCATCCAGTACATGCCTTGACTTGAGTGCAGCGATAGTGATATTGACCGGAAGATTTGGATCCTCTCCTCCTGCCGGTGGCTGATCAAAATCCAGGTCTACACAGGCCACAGGAATAAGGAGAAACGCAGTCAGTACTGCAATAAAAAACTTTTGTACATGCTTAGTCATGACAGATTGATATGATGTTGGATAGGCTAATTTCATTATTTCTCTATTGTGTCTATAATACAATGGTCATTCATTCTTTACTTTCTCTCCGGTTGCTGAGCGTAATCGAAGCATCATTCTTCTCTTAAAACCGCATGCTTCCCTGGACAAAATAGTTGAGGCCCTGCATGTAGGAATACTTTGTAGGGAAAGTGGTCACATCCTTGGTGGTATAATCAAAACGATACTGCTCATACCCTCCATTGATGTAATCTGTATTATTGAGTAGGTTGGTGATCCCGATATTGAGCCCAAAGGTGGTTTGCGATTTTGGCCAGTTGACACGCCATGATTTATAGAAGGACAGATCAAGCGTCCATCCCGGATCCACTTTTTCCTGCCGCAGGATATCATTCCATTGTTCGCTCTGGTATTCTACATTTTCGACTGCTGCTGAGGTTCTCCTGAGTGGATTGAAATTGATCCAGCTTTCCTGGAAAGTATTGACATTGAGGAATAGCGACCAGAATTTCTTTGACCGATAAGTAACCCCACCTGTAAAAGCTGTCTGAGGTGTCCCGGATACGTATAGATTCTGGGCGTATACGATGATATCTTCTAAAAGGACTGAACCGTCATTATCCTGGGTGACTGTGGCATTTGGCCTGGAGGTATAAATATACTGGCCTATAACTGCAGCGCCCTGAACTGTGACACTTGGCATAACCTTATATTCCACTGCGGCCTCAATACCGGTGTATTCCTTATTGATTTTGGTCAGGCTGAAATTGACGAAGGTCCTCAGATCATCGTGGTAGAAACTGGTCGACTCTATGGCGTTTTTGCTTTGAATATAAAATCCGGATAAAGACAACTTGAGTGAAGGTGCCCTGAGGTCGTACCTTATCTCTGCGAGATTGAGTTGCTCTGCTTCAAGACCATCCACTACACTGTCACGGGTACGTGGAGACACATATGCGTTTCTGAAGCTTGGTGCCATCTCTGAGATCATACCGGAGACCGTGATATAATTGCGGCCATCGATCTTATACCTGATGAGTCCTTTTCCGGAAGGC
The DNA here is from genome assembly GCA_016716665.1 of Candidatus Opimibacter iunctus. GTDB lineage: Bacteria > Bacteroidota > Bacteroidia > Chitinophagales > Saprospiraceae > Opimibacter > Opimibacter iunctus. Next base: position 250,603 of record JADJVH010000004.1, read on the forward strand.
AGTAAGAAATTATTCTTTTCACTTTCCCCATAGGAGTTGTCCGGAAACTTACCGTTTTGGGTCTTGCCATCCCTCCAGAATGTTTGATTCTTGAGAGCGCCTGCGAAGGCAAATTCCCATTTAGCGATATTTAGGCTATAGGAAGCCCAGGCTGATTGCTGCCTGATTTTCGCTACATAATCATACCCAAACTGATCACCTACAGCGAGAATCCTGTTTGGGCGGAGAAGATCATTTTGCAAGGCATCATCGTTACCCGGAAAATCCTGCTCAGCAAACTTGTCCCAGTCTACATAGAAATCTCCTCCCAGCAAGTCATCCACTTCTTTATAATTTCTGGTATCCTGGTTGATTGCCGTTGCGCCAAAGGTCAATTGACTTTTTTCAGAGACCTGGTATTGGAGCACCATATTGATTGTGGCCTTTCTCAAATCACCGATACGCTTCTCCATGACATACTTGGACAAGGCGCCTTGCACCGTATTCCCGGGAATACCATTTGCATTCTCTATGATGTCATCACTGTTGAGATTGACCTGGTACAATTTGTCCCACTGCACCTGCAGCAGATCAGGATCACTGGTGAGCACTGAAGTCATCTGTGCGGCAAGCGCGGGATCATCAACATAACTAGGTAGCCTGCGGTAATAATCGGGGCGGGGATCATTGGCATTTAACCAATCCATTGCTCCCACTGAACTCTTACCGGTCTGATACCCTATAGCAGAAGTGAGATTCAGCTTGTCGTTGATCTGGAAGTCATGGCGGAGCATGAACAATGGCTGATGCCCTGAATATTCCCTTGCACTGCGTTTCTTGCCTTGCTGATAACCCCAGAATGAATTATAATAATGGTCATCAGCGAGATCATACATCTCCTGTATGGATGTGCTGCTGCCACCCCTTTGATATGGAGCGCCTAGAGCTACAAAATTGAGGGTATGGTGGTCATTGAACCGCTTATCAACAGAGGCGAAATAAGACCAGGCATCATAGTAGGTCCCTTCCACAAATCCTTCCTGTGCCCATCGCCTTGATGCAGACAGGCTTATCGCCCATCCTGACGGAAGCAGTCCTGTTGACCATGTACCCATGATCCTGTTGCGGTAATTCCGGTTGGTGACTGCATAACTAAGCTTAGTCTGTTTCCATTGTGAGGAGGCCCGCAGGTCTGTATTGAACGAACCGCTGATTCCTCCAAAACCCCAATCTGCCATTTCAGCGCCCACTGCATTTTCATCCTGGCGCATCACTTCATTGAGCCCACCCCAGTTGTTCCAGTATACGCCTCCTGACTCCAGGTCATTGATGGGTATATTATTGAGGTATCCATCTCCATACTCTGATTCGAGTCCTCGTCTGTTAAATCTGGCCGGGCTAAAATTGTAATTGGTGATGCCTGCAAAAAGATCATCTCCGGACTGCAACAGGCCTGATATATTGGCATTAGCATCATCATCGCTTTCTTCGAGTGTCAGCGTAGGCAATTCAACATCTTCTGCCTGCTGATGTCCCAATGCGATCAGAATATTTCCAGCATCTACATCACCTGTTTCATCTGTCTGGAACTGATACTCTGATGATTCACCATTAAGGTCAAACATAAGCCTGATCAACTTACCGTCTTCGTGCTTCACGGTAAACTTTCCAAACTCATCGGATATCGTTTCATCCGGCAACAATGTACGGACGCGAATTCCGGGTAGGGGTTCCTGGGTTATGTCGTCGAGTAATACTCCGGACACAGCCACCTGGGAATCGGCTATCCCATACCCACATAGAATGAACAGGTAAAGCAGGTGATATCTTAACATGGTGCCAAAAGTAATTAATTAAACCAGAGTAATATAAATGTCCTTTTAGGCAATGTAAACGGTTCGTAACCCGGCTTACGGCAGAGCCTGTGCCGCCTGCATAACCTCCTCACCCACAACTGTCCCTAGCTGCCGTGCTGTCTCCAGGTCCTTGAGTGCTTCCGCCTTATTCCCAGACTTAATCCAGCATCTCGCCCTGTTAAGAAAAGGCTCTCCTTTTGAAGGGTCCAGTATAATGGCCGCATCAAAGTCAGCCTTTGCGGACAAATAGTCCTTTTTGGAATTGTAAAAGATAATTCCCCTGTTGGCCAATGGCTCAGCATTCTTTGGATCCAGTGCTATGCTTCTGGTGTATTCTGCAATAGCTTCATCTGCCCTTCCCAGGCGGTCCAGTGTAAATGCTTTCAGGAAATATCCACGAGGCATATCAGGGTGATACTTTACAAACATTTCAGCATCGGTGAGGGCGGCCTGATAGTTTTCCTTGTGCAAAAAGATAATCGCACGGTTTTCCAGTGAATTGATGTGATCTGGCATAACCTCGAGGGCAATATTGTAATCCACGAGACCTTCGTCGTAGGCTTTCATATCAGTGATCAGGTAATTGCCTCTGTTGGCCCTGGCCACATAACTCCTGGGGTAAACATCAATTGCCTTTGTCCATAAAGTCATACTGTCATGCCAGACTTGTACCTGTCTATAGGTAGCAAGACAGAAAGCAAGCCCCGTAAACGCAACAAGCGTAAGCAATACATATTTCCAGGTGGATGGTAAGTTGCTTTTAGCCCAGAGCATAGCAAGCCCAAATACTAAACCAGAATAGGGCACATAGGTGTACCGTTCTGAGATCACTGAATTGCCAAAAGCCAATACCTGAAGCACAAGTACCAGGTTGATGCTATAAAAAGCCACCCCAAAGAGCAAATCCTTATTCCTCCGAAAATACCAGGTAACGCCAATCACACAAAAAGTCATCAAAATAGAAGGATAGTAGGCGGAAGGTATTATTCCCTGGTCCGGAAAAGGATGTATGGTTGATAATGGGAAGGGCCAAAACAACCTACGGAAATATTCACCGAAGCCGTAGACAGCGAAGACCAGTTTTTGCCACAATGGATAATATTCAGGATTGGCTATTGCTTCCTCTGCCTGGTAGATCAAGGTAAGAATGCCAAAAAGTATGGCGAGCGTGAAAAATGGAATTTTCTCAAGCCAGAGAGCCTTATCCCGAAAGGACCTGCCACGATACCAGTCCAATAAAAGCATGATGAGTGGAAGCGTTACAGCTGCAGGCTTAGACAATAGAGAAGCAGCAAACCATAGTAACACTACCAAATACTTCTTCCAGTTTCTTTCCCCGAGATACTCGTTGTAGCCTATCAGGGCCAGCAGGAAAAAGAACGTATACAGAACATCCTTGCGCTCACTGATCCAGGCCACAGATTCAACATGCATCGGGTGTATACCAAAGAACAAAGCGGTAAGGACGCCAACCCAAATATTACCGGATGAAAGTTTAAATGCGAGGAAAGCAACCAGGACAGTGTTAAGGATATGCAGTATCCAATTGACCATGTGGTAAGAGAACGGATCCAATGCTGAAACCTGGTAATTCAGGGCAAGGCTGAGCATGGTCAGCGGATGATAATTGGAAACTACCGGACTGGAAAAGATAGCCTTCCAGTCCGGACCGATCAACATGGCATTTTCGGTCACGTAGCGCTGGTCATCCCAGTTGGTAAACCCATTGGACAACATCGGAATGAAGACAATGGCGGTGAGAAACGCGGGAAGCATAAGCCAAAGCATTTCCTTACGACCTGTCGAATGCGTCGCAGTGTTAGCGGTTTTTCCTTTTGGCTTTAGCTTGACATGTCCTTTCTTAGGGCTCATTGGTCTTTTGAAATTGTGTGGGCAAGTTAATGAACAACCTTAAATCCATCGAAAACTACCTGGTTTAAAATTTAATAGAGCGACCATTTCATTCCTGAGGAGACTCTCCGTCATTCGAAATTTTCGTAAAAATCAGATTTTTACCCAATCTTCGCTGCATGAGATGGATAATCATCCTTTTGCTTTTTCCAGGTATTCTGCCCGTTGTATCGGGCCAGGATCAGTATACAGTAGCCTGTATTACGTTTTACAATCTTGAAAACCTCTTTGATACCATAGACAGCCCGGATACGGATGATCTGGAATTTACCCCGAATGGTCCCAATCTCTACAATTCAAAAGTCTACTGGGATAAACTCGGAAATCTTTCAAAGGTTTTAGGTGAAGTGGGTACCGCATATACGCCTGATGGACCTGCCATACTCGGGGTGAGTGAGATCGAAAACATCTCTGTCCTTGAGGACCTTGTAAAGCAGCCGGCCATTGCGAAGAGGGGATATAAAATCATACATCAGGATTCCAAAGATGCACGTGGGGTGGATGTTGCCCTCCTGTACCAACCTAAATATTTTACGCCTGAACAGGTTCATTACTATTCATTGCCTACCAATGCTCCGGATGAACCTGTCAGATATTCAAGAGATATCCTTGTGGCCATTGGAAAATTAAATGGCGAACGCATAGCCGTATCTGTCAATCACTGGCCTTCGAGGCGTGGTGGTGAGCAGAATACAGCGCACCTGCGGAATGCGGCAGCTATGTACAACAGGCATTTCCTTGACAGCCTGGCGGAAAGCATGCATGTCACCAAGGCCGTAGTGATGGGTGACCTCAATGATGATCCAGTCAATGATAGTGTCCATAAATACCTTCATGCAAAAAAATCTGCTGAGGATCTCGGGCCATCAGATATGTACAACCCCTTTGAGGCCTTTTACCGGAAGGGATTGGGTACGACTGCATACCAGGATGCGTGGAGCCTCTTTGACCAGATCATCCTCAGCAAGGATATGGCCTCTTCCACAGAAGGCTTCAGGTATTACAAGGCCGGAGTTTTTAACCCTGCTTACCTGACGCAGAAATCGGGTGTATTTAAGGGATATCCGATGCGTACCTACGCCAATGGTGTCTATGCAGGAGGATATAGTGATCATTTTCCGGTTTATGTGCTGGTGGTGAAAGAAAAATCATGAAAGAACCTCTGGTGCTGGACAAAGCCTTTCAGGATATCCTCCAGCAACTTGAATTACAAAAAGAGAACTTCTTTGTCACCGGAAAGGCAGGAACCGGAAAATCAACTTTACTTCAGCTTTTCAGGAAGACCACGCACAAGAAAGTGGTGGTCCTCTCCCCTACCGGAATTTCAGCGCTGAATGTCCAGGGGCAGACGATCCATTCCTTCTTTCAGTTTCCTCCCAAGCTCATGCACAAGGGAGAAATCTTTATCAATAAGCGGCTGGTCAGACTTTTGAATGCTGTGGAAGCAATCATCATTGATGAGATTTCCATGGTACGGGCTGATGTACTTGATTCCATTGATTTTTCATTAAAACTGCATCGAAAATCTGTTGCTCCTTTCGGAGGTGTGCAGATGCTGTTTTTTGGTGACTTGTATCAGCTTCCTCCTGTAGTCAGCAGCCAGGAAGAGAAAGAATACTTCAGCAGTGTGTATCCATCCCCTTATTTTTTTGATGCACATGTATTTGAGGGGCATATGTCCTTGCAGATGATTGAGCTGACCAGGGTATACAGGCAGACAGAGCGAAATTTTATCCGGCTACTCGATGCGATCCGGACCATGCAATTTGATTATGAAGATCTTGAGAGCATCAACGAACGATACTTGCCGGGTGAGCCGATTGAGGAGCCCTATCTCACCCTCTGCAGTACAAATGCTGCAGCCCAGCAGATCAATAAAGAGCGGCTTGAGCTTCTGACCAGTCCTTCCTTTTATTATTCCGGGGAAGTAAAGGGGGATTTCAACCCCAAACTTTTTCCTACGGATTATAAGCTGGAGTTGCGTGTTGACGGGCAGGTCATGCTGATCCGGAACGATCCTGAAAAGCGATTTGTCAATGGAAGCCTTGCGAGGATCGTTGCCCTTGAAGAAGAAAAGATCATTGTCAGCCTTCGTGAAGAAAGCGGAAAAACGGATATCATCGACCTCCCGAAAATGACCTGGGAAGTGAACAAATACACCATATCAACCGATACAGATAATCCAATCAAAGCTGAAGTCACGGGTAGTTTTACACAATACCCGGTGCGGCTTGCATGGGCTGTGACGATACACAAGAGCCAGGGAAAAACCTATGACAGAGTGGCTATTGATCTTGGCAGAGGTGCATTCGAGCATGGGCAGACCTATGTCGCCTTGAGCCGGTGCAGGTCACTACAAGGTGTATATCTGAAAAAGCCTTTAACACCAAGGGATATCATGGTGGATGAACGCGTGGCGGAGTTTTATGAAACGATGAGATAGACACAAGACTAAGCTTCTGTTTTATTATCCGGACTATCCCCTTCCTTTAGATTTCTGAGCACATATATGCCTAGCCAGCCACTGGCCAAATCTATCAGGGTGTGTAGGATCATCACCAGGATCAGGGATTGACTCTGGACAAAAATGGCAGCAAAGAGCAGGGCCAGCACAAAGATCTTAATCATTGACTTGTAACCCTGGTAGCCATGCAGAAATGCAAATAGAAGAGAGGCAAAAAAACATGCAGTGATGATCCCTGAAAGCGTATTGCCTGTCCAGTATATGAGATAATGAATGAGATACCCCCTGAAAATAATTTCTTCTCCGATGCCTGCAGCGAGGGCAAGAAACACAAAGTGGAACAATTCCTTACTATTGGCCGGAACGAACGTTAGCGTGGAGTGTTTTTCCTTCAGTGTTCTTTCTCTCCAACGACGGAGGCCGTACTGAAAGAAAATATCTAGTGCATAAAACAGAAAGACGGAAAACAGGAGCAAGGCCAGTAAAGGTGACCAAATCGGCCATTCGAAGCCGAGTGCGGGAAGTGTCCTGGCCGGAAGTCTCCAGATCGTGATGACCACCAGGGCGAAAACGAACAATAAGAGGGCATTACTGTGGTAAAGACTGATCTTTTCATCTTCGTCAAGTTCCATGTCTTCAATGACGACACTTCTTGAAGAAAAGGCCATCACCGGGGCCAGGACGCAGATGATGATGGCCAACACATGGTCAAGCAAATTCATGTCATACAAAACCATTAAGGGATACATCATGCGTAAAAGTAAGCAATGTGATTGCGTTGCGGAGGATATAGCTAAGATGGGGGAAAATAGTAAAGTAAGAGGGCTTGTTTTTGATCTGGGGGAAGAGGGTGCGGCGGGGGGTGCACTTGTAGAATGGGAGCGTTTGGATGGACAATAAATGACACATTCAACACTATTTCAATTATTTACACATTAAATATAATATTGATATTGACGTATATTCAAAACTTACCATTATCGCAGTTTCTCTCCACAAGGAATTGATTTAGAAATCATACTTTCCCTCCCCTGCATCAACAAAACACATCTCTTTGTATCTTAGCCTACATAAACTCAAAACAACATGACAATTCATAAGAACCAGCTTCAACGGAAAGTACGTGATCATAAACAGGAAAGAAAGTTCTTTATCACACTGGGTGTTATCACCCTTCTCCTCATTCTCATCCTTTTTTGGATCTACGGTTAACACACCTCTTTATTGAAACTCAATCTTGACATTGGCTTACCCAGCCCTCCTGGCTGGATAAATGCCGTTTTATCCGATTTCAGTTCATTCTTACAAGACCACGCTGATTGCGAACGAAAGGCTTCGGCTACCGCAATGAGCCTTGTCGCCAAGTATCCTAACAGGACTGCTATCATACCCGAACTGATCTCCATTGCTGTAGAAGAACTGGAGCATTTTCAGTCCGTATACCAAATCATGGAAGCGCGTGGTATTCAACTGGCCCATACCATCCACGAAGATCTATACATCAAAGCGCTGATGAAAGCCCAGCATGATGGACTTGAAGAACGCTTTCTGGACCGCTTGCTGATCGCATCTGTACTGGAAACGAGGGGCGCCGAAAGGTTTAAACTGGTCGCAGATCATTTGGAAGATCCCGACCTGGCCAGGTTTTATAAAATGCTCTGGACCTCTGAGGCAAAGCATGGACATGTCTATGTAAAGATGGCGTTGGAATATTTCACCGAAGAAAAAGTCTATCCAAGGCTAAAATGGTGGGTCGAGAAAGAAGCCGACATAATAAAGGAACTCCCTTTAAGGGCGGCTCTTCATTGATTCACAAACCAATCCGATTTATTTCGTGACCATTTTCTTGGATGACACTGTGTTTCCTTCCTGGCTTCCCATACCTTTCAATTTAAAGTCCAGGCAAGCCCTGACAAAAGCTACAAAAAGTGGATGTGGTTTTTCAACCGTACTCTTGAGTTCCGGATGATATTGGGTGCCAAGGAAGAAGGGATGGTTTGCCAGTTCCATGATCTCCACAAGTTTAGTATCAGGGTTTATCCCTGAAGCGATCAATCCCTCCGACTCGAAATCCTTGAGATATTCATTATTTAGCTCATAGCGGTGGCGATGACGCTCATAGATCGTGGTCGATTGATATGCATTATAGGCCAGTGAATCATTCTTGACTTCACAGGCATAGGCGCCAAGACGCATAGTCCCGCCTTTCATCCTGATATTCTTCTGGTCAGGCATGAGATCTATCACTGGATGCGCAGCATCTGGCTTCATCTCTGTACTATAGGCATCTTCAAGCCCCAGTACATTACGGGCAAATTCAACCACAGCACATTGTAATCCAAGGCAAATACCAAAAAACGGAATCCCGTTTTCACGTAGATATTTAATCGCATTGATTTTTCCCTCGATCCCACGTTCTCCAAAGCCTGGTGCCACAAGTACACCATCAAGGTGAAAGCGCCTCGCCTATATTATCAATGACTTCAAGCGCTTCAGCATGAATGGGCTCAACTTCTACCTTGCATTCATTAGCTGCTCCGGCATGGACAAAGGATTCATTGATTGATTTATATGCATCGGGCAACTTGTTGTATTTTCCAACCAGACCAATACGAACAGTATTCTTAGGTTCCTTCAGCTTCTTCAGAAAGGCTTTCCAGGCGACGAGGTTGGGTTCTGTGTTAACTTCCAGGTTTAATTTGGCCAGGACGATTTTGTCGAGATTTTCATCCTTCATCAGCAATGGCACATCATAGATAGTCTCTGCATCCAGCGCTTCAATCACCGAATGCCTGTCCACATTGCAAAAGAGGGAAATTTTACGCCTCAGTTCATCATTGAGCGGGTGTTCTGTGCGGCAAACCAGGATATCAGGTTGGTTACCTGTCTGCAACAATTCCTTCACACTATGCTGGGTGGGCTTAGTCTTGAGCTCACCGGCGGCACTCAGGTAAGGGATCAGGGTAAGATGTATGGTGATCGCATTACCGGCACCCAATTCGAGGCGGATCTGCCGTATTGCTTCAAGATATGGGAGTGATTCGATGTCCCCTACTGTACCCCCGATTTCTGATATTACGACATCATAGTCACCGGTTTTGCCAAGCGCCCTGATTCGTCTCTTTATTTCATCGGTGATATGAGGTACCACTTGAACCGTCTTGCCGAGATAATCTCCTGCCCTTTCCTTATTGATGACCGTCTGGTAAATCCTCCCTGTGGTCACATTGTTGTCCTGTGAGGAGGGTTTTCCAAGGAAACGCTCATAATGGCCTAGGTCAAGATCTGTCTCCGCCCCATCGTCAGTGACATAGCACTCCCCGTGCTCATAGGGATTGAGGGTGCCTGGATCAACATTGATATATGGATCAAACTTCTGGATTGTGACGGATAACCCCCTGGCCTGCAATAGCTTAGCTAAAGAAGCTGAAATGATTCCTTTCCCGAGTGAAGAGGTTACACCACCCGTAACAAAAATATACTTGACCATGACTTGTGGAGGTTGTTACGGGGTACAAAGGTACATATTTTACACCGGGTATCCGAATGGCTTCTGGTAACGGACGAATTTACATGGCCGGATACGGGTCTTCCTCAATTATTCTCTTTCTTTATGGTCTAATCGTATGGTAGAGTTAGCCTGGTTCGGTATCCTTCAGACAATTGGTGCTTTGGCCCTTTTTATCTATGGTATGAAGGTGATGAGCGAGGGGGTTCAGCGCATAGCCAGTATTCAACTGCGGGATGCGCTCCAAAAAGTAACCCAGAATAAACTTTCTTCCTTCCTGACCGGCTTTTTCACCACCGCAGCATTACAATCCAGTTCTGCGACCACGGTGATGACGGTCAGTTTTGTCAACGCAGGCATTATATCACTTACAGCTTCAGCAGGCATCATCATAGGGGCCAATGTAGGCAGCAGTATTACCATCTGGATGGTCACCATCCTGGGATTCGATCTCAAACTTTTTACCCTCTACCTTCCCCTTATTGCTGTTGCCATGCCCTTCATTTTTATCAAGAATGGAAAATACAGGCATTGGGCTGAGACGTTAATTGGATTTTCCATCCTGCTGATTGCCCTACAGTATCTAAAGAGCGTGGTGCCTGATATCCAGAAACAGCAGGATGTGATATCCTTTATTTCCGGTCTGGGCAATCATGGGCTATTGTCCATTTTTCTTTTCCTGACCATTGGCATTGTCTTTACCGCCCTCATCCAGTCATCAAGTGCATCAATGGCCCTCACACTGACCCTGTGCCTTAATGGCTGGTTGCCCTATGATGTTGCTGTAGTGATGGTGCTCGGAGGAAGTATCGGGACAACGATCAGCACAGAAATTGCTTCATGGGTAGGCAATACTGCGTCACGCAAGGCAGCAAGATTGCATGTCCTTTTCAATGCGCTTGGAGTTGCCCTGTTCTTACCCTTTCTACCTTTCATTCTTTCGTTTATCTCATGGGTGATGGTCTTTGTGATCAAGACCGGCAATCCTGTAGTTGACAAATGGGCAATGCCTACCGGATTGGCTATTTTCTACACCCTTTTCAATGTGGTGTGTGCCATCCTCTTCCTGACATTTCTTCCCTGGTTTATGCGCTTCGCTTTCGGAACCGTTAAGGTAAAATCGAGGGATACCGAAAAACTAAACTTTATCGATACCGGCTCAAATACAGCGGACTTGTCCCTGCCAATTGCCCTGCAGGAGATCATTCAACAATGTCAACGGATTAAAAATCTCAACTCCATCCTCAACCGCATCATCAATTTCACTACAGAAGCGGAGTTCCAGGATCATATGAATACTGCGAATGATTTTCTCTCCAAACTGCTGGCCAACGAGAAGGCTACCAATCAATACCTGATCAGCATGGTGGAGGACCGGAGTTCACTCATTACCTCACAACAAATAAAAAACCTGCTTAACATCAATCTACTCATTGATCACATACGGGGATCCTATGAAAATATTTTCATGCTGGTGCAGGAGAAAAGAAACAGCGGGTCTGGTATGGCCCAACACAACGCTCCATCCTCCTACACCGGATCAATGATGCCACTGTAATGCTCAAGCGATGCATTCAACTGCTGCAGACCGGAAGTTTCAGCAAGAACAACTGGAAAGGACTCACCCTTGATCTCCGGGAGAGAAAACAGGATTACCTGGACTATGAAAAGGAACTGATTGAAGAACTGGAACGTGGAGAGATGAAAGTGACCTCTGTAGTGACCTACTACCGTATGGCCCAATACCTGGACGGCATCAATGACGACCTCAAAAACATCCTGACAGAACTCTCTGATGAGCCTATTGGCGCAGTGAATAAAGCGCTGGGTAATTAAAGGTGAAGTAAAGGCGAAGACTGGAGCGTAGTATCGGTCTGCACCAGTGCTTCACTTTTCACTCTTCACTTTTTACTTTTTATTTCCCCGGTTGCTGAGCGTAGTCGAAGCATCATTTTTCAATTCTAATGGAGGTCAACCCATGCCTGTGTATTGATCAATGCATTGATCCTGAAATCCATATCATCAGCAAGTGATGCTTCGAACGTACCTGATACTGCATCGTATGCAAACAGTGTTCCTCCTGCATGTTCTCCGCCGGGAGAACTATTGCTTTGCAAAATACCTATGAAGTCTGATGAAACAATCGCTGGCTTAATAATGAAATGGTAGGTTGTTCCCGGAGCCAGTAAAAAACCAGTTGGGAAATTGACTGTATTCCAGCCAAGTGAGTTGACTGTAACGGTTTGCTGTCCAAAATAGAATCCAAGTCCGGGATTGTTGCCCTCGTAGAGTTCAACGATTACTTCATAGCCAGGGGATATACTGCTTACATTGAATTCAATACTTTGGAGATACCCAATAAACTGCGGAGTAAACGTCTGTGCTACATAGTCTATATTCACTCCATCATTACCCACAAAATAAGTTGCCGCGGAAACTTCACTCATGGCGACAGTAATGACGCCTGAGTCTCCGACAAAACCCTGGAACTTTTGAACATCCGTATTGTAGATTACCATTCCTTCAGATGAGTTGAGTGCGTTCCGCTGTGCAGTAGTCATCCTGGGAAGTAGCAAGGCACCGCTTACTGATTTGATCTCAAGTGCAGCATCCGGATTGATTGCAGGTGCCCCGATGGACATATGATTTGACTCTTTGTCATACAGCAATTCATCGTCTCCTGCACCTTCATCATTATCATTGAATGTAATCTGCTTATCGGCTCCTGCGATTGGACCTGGGAGCCCTGTGGGACCCTGGGGTCCTGGGTCCCCTTTCTCTCCCTTCTCCCCTTTATCACCTCTGTCGCCCTTCAAGCCTTCCGGGCCTCTTTCCCCTGTTTCACCCTGGTCGCCCTTATCTCCTTTAGGTCCTTCGATCCCTGGAGGTCCCTGAGGGCCTTCAATTCCTCCGTTGGCAGCATATAGCGCATATGGAACGCTCAAGAGTTCACTGGTACTGGTGATAGTAAAGGAAGTGCCGCCTTGCGGGTCGGTTTCAGTCTTAATAAAATATGGCCCGGCAGCCCAGTCAACCGTTTCCAAGCTACCATTGACTACTGACCCTCCTCCAATCTGAAGCGTAGCAAGTCCATTGGCATTGGTCGACAAAATATGTGTCTCCTGGTATTCAACGGTGCCTTGAGGCGAACCTTTAAGCCAGCTGATCCTTACCCGGATGGCCTGATTAACAACCAGCTCATCGGCTGCATCCCGGATAACTGCCTGATAGCTCATCCTGAATGGGGACTGTGCAGCCACTAGACCACTGAATAGGAATGCGGCAAGCAATAAAGTAAAACGAAAAGGATTACTGTAATTCATCTTTTAGTTTGTTTTAACCACTTTAAATGTATGAATCGTCTTCTGATCATGTATCACCCTTAACAAATACACCCCGTCAGGCAGATGATCCATTGGCACTGCAGTTATGTTACGGGATATTTCTTTCTCCTGGATGAGCGTACCATAAACGGAAAACAATACATAGGATAGATCTGCTGTATTCAAGCCATCATGGCCTGATTCAAGACTGAGGAAAGCATCATTGTGGACGGGATTCGGATAGAACCCAACAGTTACATCAGCTACAGGATCATTCTGGCCGACCATAATCACGAGGTTAGCTTGTTGCACACCTTGATTCACCTGTCCGGCATCGCTGCTGGCGCTTGCATAGGCTACTTGTCCGATAGAATAGGAAACTGTACCTCCCGTACCGGAAGCATTCCCACCTGAAGCGTGTACAGATTGTTGGGACCAAAGCCCTGAAAGACTTAGGGTTAGGAAGTAGAATGAGGTTAAAATCCGTATCTGATTTTGCATAGGTTTATCCTGAAAGGCCTTCAACTATTGCCCTTCAGGCAAATCAAGATACAAATTTCATAAAAGAAAAAACAAGTAGCCATTGGCCGGGGCTGATATTCCAATCCTTACGTGATACTATCCGGCTTTCCCGGGGGTTCGGTCCTTTTGAAACATATTCATTACCAATGCGCCCATCACCCCGCCATACAATGTGCTTATATAGGGACTTGAGGATATGAGACACCGCCCGTTGCATCCGACAAAATGAAAATATAAGTACCCACCAAGAGCGCCAGCTAGTATGCCAATGATGAGCATGAACTTGTTCTTGAGAAAAGTCATAAGGTATTCGATCTGATGAATAAGAAATAAATTTCACCCGTTGTATTACTTCCTCCCGCATCAGGATCCAAATTGACAAAACGAGTTGTATGTATTAAAAAAAAAGGGCAAAGGAATCTTTAAAATACTCCCTTACCCTTACCACACCTTTAAATTGCATTTTTGCCTTCCCGGTCGGCTTGATTTAATAAATCTCCAATGGGAATATCATTTTTCTGGTATTTATGTTTTACGGGTTGACATGCCAAGGCCCAGATAGATAGGGCATGTGCCTATAAAACTGGTGGCCACAAATACCGCAGCAAGAACCAGTAAAACTATCCCGGTGACTCCGGTGATGATTCCCTCGTAGTAAAGCCCGGCTATCGCCAAAGCCAAAACAATACGAAGGACCCGGTCAACATTCCCGATATTCTTTTTCATAGGTCAAGGATTTATAAACCAAAGTTCGGCCTTAACCTTGACAACAGGTGTGACAAAAGTTACAAATCCCTGAGGAGCTTAATCTGATTGCGGTAGAGCAGCACTTTCTTGTCATTTTCCAATGCCTTAAGCAACCTGGAGATGACTACCCTTGTCGTAGCGAGTTCAGAGGCTATCTGCTCGTGGGAGAGATTGATCAGTGTAGAGCCTGTAACCTTGGATTTCTCCTTGAGATAGTATACGAGCCGCTCATCAAGTTTCTGAAAAGCGATCTGATCGATGACATTGAGCATTTCATGGAATCGGTTACGGATTGTTCTCATGACAAAACTCTTCCATGTCGGATACTTGACCAACCACTCATCCATGTAGGTAATGGGGATAGCCAACATCGTAACATCCTCTTCGGCCACCGCCTTGATTTCGCTTGGATATTGCTGCATGCAGCAGGTAAAGGTCATTGCGCAACTCTCATTCGGATTGACATAATACAACAGCAATTCCTTCCCATCCTCATCAATGCGGGATACCTTTACAGTACCGGATAAGATGATTGGCATCTCCCTAACAATCTGGCCAATGTCAAGGATAGTTTCACCAGCTTTAATCTCCCTGAGCCTTGAATGTTTGTCAAGGGCTTTGACTAACTCCGGCTCAAAAAGTGTTTTAAACTGTTCAACAATTTCCATTCGGTGAAAGTAGTGAATTATCAATCGGTTAAAGGAGAACCCGGATCAAATCATCTTCAGATTGGAGTCGTAACGGATCAATCCCCTAGCAGATAAAACAATTATTAATGGACCAATGGTAGTTTTGTTTCCTCCCAGGAGGTAATCCCCCCATCAAGGTCGTACACTTTTGTAAACCCTGCCTTTCGCATTAGTTCGGCAGCGGATGCACTACGTCCACCGGCCTTGCAATAGACAAAATAAGATTTAGATTTATCCAGTTTTTTAACTTCATCGGCAAAGCCGTCGTTGTAGAAGTCAATATTGATGGCCTTGTCAATATACCCTGCCGCAAACTCATCAGGAGTGCGGACATCAAGGATCACTGCGTCTTTAGTAGTCTTCGCTTTTTCGTTAAATGCTTTGGCAGCAAGCAACCCACCGGATGGCTGTGATTGACATGAACTGAGGGCCAGCCCTATGATCACAAAAAATGAAAACAGATGCTTCATATCAGTTTTGTTGATAGTTTAAGATTGAATACCTGCGCAGCTTTAGGATTCTTATCCACATCTACTTTAAGAATCTTCACTTTATCTCCGATCGATGTATGTACTTGCTCCAGGATGGGCTTCATCATCTTAAATGGACCACACCACTCCGTGAAGAAATCCACGAGCACCAATGGCTCTGATTTGATGATATCATTAAATGTCCTGTTCTTACCTGTTCTGATCATGACTTAGTTTTTTGTGAAAGGTTCGGTGATTTTACCATCGCCTTCATTGTTCATTTCTGTCCTGCATGCACCGCCATAACAATTGCCGGAAGCACATCCAAAGGCAAAAATGCCCATAGCTGCAAAATATCCACCGATCAAGGCGGCAACCCACTGATGGTCCATGACGGACATGAACACCATACCTATACCTGCTATGAGGTAAAATACACGTTGAAAATTCCAACCTGTTAATATCCTATCCATCATTATCTATGTTTTTAAATATGCGGAGTACATCCATACCAGTTTTTCCTGTTCACGGATATAATCACTCATCAAGGCATTTGTTCCTTCATCATTTGCTTCTGAAGACAAATCCAGCAATTCACGCTGCTTGAGAATCACAATCTGGAAGGCATCAAGCAATGACTTAACAGCTTCACCAGCTACTGATACATTCTTTACTGATTGGATACTGGAACATTGGCTGTAATCCCCGAACGTATGAAGGGGAACTCCTCCCAATGTCAAAACCCTTTCAGCCACTTCATCCACCTTTACGAGAAGATTGTTATACAACTCTTCAAACTTGACATGTAACTCAAAGAATTTTTCTCCTTTTATATTCCAATGCAATCCACGGGTATTCTGGTAGAAGACCATATAATTGGCCAGGAGGTCGTTCAGCTTTTCAACCAAAAGGTCAGCCTGGTGCGTTTCAATACCAATTGCATTTTTCATATAGATTAGATTAGGAGGTTGGAGGGTTAGGAGGTTATAAAATAATAGTAATCCCCCATTACCTCAGGCACTGTCTCAGCCTAATTTTCGCTTCAAACTGGACCAGCCACCACCATTATATACCTTTGTAAACCCATTGGCTGTGAGAATATGCTTTGCCTGTGCACTTCTCACACCAGATGCGCAACAGGTGATAATGGGTTTGTCCTTTTTCATTTTAGCATAGTGATTGGACAAATTATTCAGCGGGATATTGAGTGCGCCTTTGATATGGCCCTGCTCAAACTCTGCCTTTGTCCGCACATCAATGATCTGGGCACCTGCTTTGACTAAAGCGGTATAATCTGTTGCAGGCCCTAGCCCCAATAATTTCTTCAGGAATGCGATCATGGTGTCTTGGCGTTTTCCAGTTGAATACTATAGTTCACCTCCATCCATCCACCGCCGTTCTCACAATCCACGCCTGCGCCCTTGAGGAAAGAAGCTGCCGAACCACTGCGTGCCCCGCTGGCGCAACATAGGATAATCGGTTGCTTCATTGCCTTGATCTCAGCAAGTCGAGCCTGCACCTCCTGCAATGGAATGTTGATACTTCCGGCTACATGTCCTCCCTGGAACTCAGCTGGTGTCCTGACATCAATGATTGTTTTACTTGCCATATGTGTATGATTTGATGTGACAAAGTTGGGTATAAACAGGTGTATACTATGGTTACATTTGTTACAAATGCAGAAAGCAAGATGCTGGCTAATGCCTCGACTGCTCTGTTGTAGAAGAATACCCGTAAAGGTCAAAGGCGAAAGCCAACCTCCCGGCAATCATAATGACGTCTTCGCTATTGAAACTGTGCTCAGCTTTCTCGTATCGTTTCTGTTGGTTTAAATACGCCTCAAAAGCAGGAATGGACGCCTCAAACCCTGGAATACCAAGTGTGGTATAAATCTGCTTCAGACTTGACATTGGATCAGCCTCAAAGTCTTCATATCGGATTTCCACGAGATGATGTTCAGGGATGAGTGCCTTTTGTCCTTCATAATCCCGGATGAGCATCTCATATAGTTCAAAGACCATCTCCTCATACTCCGGCCTTGAAAAAGGTTGCAGCTTGAGCGCTTCATGCGTCGTCTCAAAAAAATTGACCGTGGACCTGAAAACCATCAGCGGGTTACGGTAGATGTAGATAAACTTTGCTTCTGGAAACATCGCCAGCAAGTGTTTAATACTAGCGGTATGAGGTGGAAATTTTGAAATAAACTCCTTACGGTTATATTCAATCAGTGATTGGGCAACCAGTTTTTTATAACGGCGGTAAAACGCCTGCATTTCAGTTGCTGAGGTAGCATCACCGCTCACGTACCGGGCATAGATGGCTTTCCAATCCCGGGGAAAGTAGAAGAAATTGTAAAATCCAAAGGAATCTATATTGGACAAGGCAATACCTTCTTCCTGGGGGAGCTCCGGAGACAGCAGCACATTGTCAGCAGGCCTCTTTTCAGGCATGAGCAACCTCATCACTGGCTTAAACAACCACCGGCTTCCAAAAAACTGGTTTGCGAAGACACTCTGAAACGTATTAATAAACGCAAACTGCTTGTCCTGCGCCATTGCATTGTGCATCAAGGTGGTGCCACTCCGCCAGTGTCCAAGGATAAATACAGGGGATTCTGGAAGAGCTGTACGGGATAACTTACTTGAAAAGAAAAGGCGCTCAAACCACAAGAAAGGTGCTGACAGCAAACTGACTATAGCGGCGACTACGCACCTCACATAATACCTGGGATACACTTTGTAGGTGCTCACCAGTCTGACCAATAGTAGGAAAGGTGCTGTGCCTATGGTGCTGAATGCGATATTAAACTTCCTGCCCGCCATAAGGCCGAAACTACAAAAATTGTCATGTTTAGATTAACCTGCCACACTGACACCAATCAAATGTCCTATACCAAAGGTGATTGCAGCGGCGATCAATCCAAATAACATCTGACGGGCACCGGAAAACCATACGTTTCGTCCGGTAAAGAGCGTAATCGCGGAGCCGATCAAAAACAAACCCAGTGCACTTCCTGCCACGCTGATGACCAGTGCTTTCATACCGGAGGCGAACATAAAAGGAAGAACAGGAATAGACGCGCCAATGGCAAAAAGGAAAAAGGAAAACAAGGCGGCTTCAATCGCAGAGCCCTTCAATTCTTCAGCGTTGATACCAAGCTCCTCTTTCACCAGAAGTTCATGTGCCTGCTTATTATCCTTCATGATATCGTCTGCCATCACGCGTGCCTGATCCTCGGGTATTCCTTTAGCCATATAGATCAGGGCTATCTCTTTCTTTTCCCCTTCAGGATTGGTTTCGAGTTCATCCATCTCCAGTTGCATTTGGTTTTCATACAATTCCTGGGAACTTTTCACAGAGATCCATTCGCCGAGGGCCATCGACAATGCGCCTGCTAGCAAGCCTGCCAGGCCTGCCAGTAGCACACCTGACTGATCCGGTGAGGCACCTGCTATCCCCATGACTAAGCTGAAATTAGATACCAGGCCATCATTGCCGCCAAGTACAGCCGCACGTATAGCATTGCCACCTACAGACCGGTGTCTTTTTTCAAAGCGTGCCATTTGGGCACCGGAGACTTCGGGTACTTTATCCAGGATGTTGCGCAGGATACTGACATGTGCAGTTTCCGTACCGGTCAGTGCTTGTTTGTTTTTTTGCTTTGTTGCTACAATTGCATTGGAGAGCGCCTTTTCAGTATCCATGAGGACGCCGAGGACATAATCGTAGCCAAACACCTTACCTATGAGATTAAAGGTCTTTGCCCTCCAGGAAGGGCCGGGCAATTGATCCAATGAAACATTTGCCTTTGTCGCAAAGGCTTTGACATGACCGCCTTCGATTTCGCTCATCTGGCGGAATACATTGGCGACTATAGGATCCTGTTCGTGTTCGGCGAGTTGATGATAGAGATAACTGGCGTCTATTTCGGTTTGAAGGTTTTTGTTTTTCATAGGAAAAGGGGAAGTACTGTGGTAATTGTAAGACTGTAAGACAGCGAGAAAGTAAGAAGTGTAGGCATGAGTGTGAGAATGTGGAAACCTGAGAACGTGAGAGCGTGAGAACGTGAGAGGTGTGAGTGTGAGTGTGAAGGTGTGAGGGTATGAGGGTATGAGACCTTTCAGATGCAAAGGTAGGGGCAATTCAGGTAGGGATACATTTTATAGAAACTTAAATGCTGGCGGAGAGAGCTTCACTGAATAGAAAAAGGGACTATCTCAAATTACTTTTTGAGATAGCCCCTTTAGATTATAAGTTTAGCAAAATCTTATACTGTTCTTTAATGGAGATTGACCCATCCTGCGCCTGCTGTGACAGATATCACTCTGAAATCGATATCATTTCCGGAGGAGATATCAAAATCACCTGTTCCTTCATTCCAGACATACATAGAACCACCAGCATGCTGGCCTGGTGAACCAGCATCGCTGGTATAAACGTCAAGTTGATCTCCAGAGACTTCTCCTGGCTTGAGGACTATATAGTACACCTGCCCCGAAGTCAATGATGGATTTGATGGAAAGAGAACCTTATTCCAGTCATTCAGGGAAACTACAAAATCCTGACCTGCCAGAAATGTGCCGGAGCCCGGATTACTGCCCAGGTACAATTCTACCCTAACTTGATATCCTGGGGTAAAATTACTGACATTGAACTCAATGCGTTGCATCTGGCCTGTCAATGAGGCGGTGAAAGTCTGTGCGAGATAGTTCACATTAGATCCATCATCTTCGAGGATATAGGTATCTGATCCCACTTCACTTGTAGCAAAATTGCTGGCTGCTCCAGCGGCATAGCCCTGGAATTTACCAATATCTGAATTGTAGATCATCAGCCCTTCCGGGGCATTCAGTGCATCCCGTTGCTGGGTAGAAAGTCTGGGCAAAAGCAAACCACCGTTAGATGATTTTATCTCCAATGCCGCGTTGGGATTAATACTGGATGCACCAATAGTCATGTGGTTAGATGTCTTGTCAAACAAGAAATCAGCATCAGCTCCGGCCTGGCCAAAATCATTGAAGTTGATCTGTGTATTGACCCCTGCTATCGGGCCAGGAATACCTTGAGGTCCTTGCGGGCCTACCGGGCCAGGGATGCCTTGGTCTCCTTTATCACCTTTGTCACCCTTGTCACCTTTATCACCTTTCAATCCTTTATCGCCTTTATCTCCCTTGTCCCCCTTATCTCCCTGGTCTCCTTTGGGGCCTTCATCACCGACATCACCGATATCGCCTTTATCCCCTTTATCGCCTTTCAATCCTGTTGGACCAGCAGGACCGGCAGGGCCGATAGGTCCCTGATCACCTTCAGGTCCGGTAGGGCCGGCAACTCCGGATAAGCCTTGTGGTCCGGCTGGACCGGCAGGGCCCGCAGGGCCGGCTGGCCCTTGAGGACCTGGTGTACCACCATTTGCTGCAAACAATGCATAAGGGACACTCAGTAATTCGCTGGTTGCGGATATGGTATAGTTGTTACCGCCGTTTGGGTCTGTCTCTGTCTTTATAAAATATGGACCGGCACCCCAATTGATCGTACTCATATTACCACTCACTACAGAGCCGCCACCGATCTGAAGTGTAGCAAGTCCATTGGTGTTTGTTGTCAAAGAATGTGTTTCAGCATAGACGACTGTACCTCCGGCGGATCCCTTGAGGATACTGGCCTTCACGCGGATACTCTTATTGACCATCAGTTCATTAGACGCGTCTCTCATGACTGCCTGGTAACTGAGTTTGAGTGGCGACTGGGCAGTCACCGAAGACATAAAGCCTGTCGACAGGATCAACAGTACTAAAGCGATGGGATATATATGTTTCATGGATTAATTAGTTTTAAAAACTTTAAATGATTTTATTTCGATGTTCTTTCGGGTGACTTGCAGCAAGTAGACTCCTTCGGTCAGTTTGTCCATTGGAATCGTAGTCAGTGAGGATTGGATGGATTGTTGGGTGATGAGCTTACCATTGAGATCAAATAAACTATAGACAAGACCGTCTTCAACTGTTGAGGCATTCTGGCCTTCCAGCTTTAAGGAAGTTGACGTATTGGCAGGGTTTGGAAATACACTTGCGGATAAGGTAATATCGAGATCTCCTGTGCCTACGGTAAGCAACAAGTTGGGTTGTTGCACACCAAGGCTTACACTACCACCTTCTGCAGAAAAGTTGATATAGTTCACCTGCCCGATAGTATATGATGCGCTGCCACCTGCTCCAGCAGCATTTCCACCAGATGCAGTGACAGCAGTTTGTGCCATGAGGCTGCTGGATGCTGATAGCATAATCAACAGTCCCGAGACAAACCTGGCGCATCGGAAGATTGCCAATGTGATGTCCATTCTCTTTTTCTTCTTCATATTATGTATTTTTATATGTGAAATGATAGGTAGCACAGTACATTAACCGCAACGATCAAGCCAAAAACGTTGAGTACTTAAATATTAAAGGGAGAGTTGGTTTCCGGAATAACTAAGGAATGAGGCTGACCTTTTTCCGGTGATTATCTTGTAGAGGGAAACACAAATATAGGGAAAAATCCTATATAAGCTGAAATTGTGGCCTAGCCAGGCATAACTATACCACATTTGTAAATAGATACGGGGACTCCAATCGATGAGGGTAAGATAAAAGTGGGTTGAAATGTCTGGCATT
Source organism: Candidatus Opimibacter iunctus (assembly GCA_016716665.1). Taxonomy (GTDB): domain Bacteria; phylum Bacteroidota; class Bacteroidia; order Chitinophagales; family Saprospiraceae; genus Opimibacter; species Opimibacter iunctus. The sequence continues at coordinate 272,722 of JADJVH010000004.1, forward strand.
AAATGCCCAGGAGCATTTTGATCTTGTCGAAAATGGCGGTGTTTTCATAAATACCGGCAAATTGCTCTGCACCGGGACCGTGGGCAAAAACCGGCACCATCTGAGAACTATGCACCTTGGTATTGAATTCAACCTTGGGTGATTTTTTACCCTTGAGGCTCATATAACTGCATTCGTGGTCAGCGGTGATGATCAGAAGTGTGTTTTCGTCTTCATTGACCAACTCGAGTAGATTCTCCATCATCGAATAGGCATCCTGCATTTCAAGTGCAAGCCATTCCCGATCATTAGCATGTGCAGCCCAGTCAACCTGGGAGGCTTCCACCATGAGGAAATACCCTTTATCGGCGCGCTTTTCAAGGGCATGAACAGCCTCCGGAGCCATATAAGGTAGATAGCTACGACCCATTGTGGCGCGTATAGGGTCTTCAAGTGCAGTAAAACAAGCAATACGCTTTTCTTTCCGGACACCTTCCAGTTTAACACGCCCCCTTGGATCATCAAGGCGGACGATCTCATATTGCTTCCTTTCCAATGTCTTGACCAGATTATCATGATCAGAGTGGCGGTCAAAAAAGTACTTTTCTCCTCCGCCCACAAAAACATCCACATTGGCCGATACTAATTGAAGGGCAATCTCTTCGTAAGAGCCTCTTGAAGTCACATGCGCATAAAAGCTGGCCGGTGTGGCATGCACGATTGAAGAAGTGACCACCAGGCCAGTCTTCATCCCATGTTCACTGGCCAATTCGAGTATTGATTTGACTGGTACACTATCTGCATCCACACCAATAGCCGCATTAAATGTCTTTACTCCACAACTCATGGCGGTTCCGGCTGCACCACTATCCGTCTCGAGATGAGAAGCCGAATGTGTCTTTTGAAGCCCCACCACATCCATCCGTGATAATGGCGAAGGAGGCTTGTAAAGATATTCGGCCAGGGCTATCTGGGCCAGCCCCATACCGTCGCCTATGACGAGGATCACATTGACAGGCTTCTCAGGAGCCGTGGCTTGAGGTACAAACGGTGAAAACAAAAGCCACCAGCTAAGAAGCATTTCGGGTAACATCACACAAAACTACTTTCGGATTTTGATCTGATTACAATAATTTTACCCGGCTCCCGGTATTTCTTCCCAATTTTGAGGTGATTAACCCTGATATATGCGTTTGTTTCAGCTGCTTCCATACTTTTTCTTTGCCTTTTGCACTGGGCTGACGGGGCAATCCTCAATATCCCTATTTGAGACACTTTATGGACTCGAAGGCGTAAGGCTGACACTCACCTATCCGTTTGACTCCCTGTACAGGACCAACCAGGATGAGATAGATGCTATCATCCGTATTGAAAGCCAGGGCGGAATATTGATGAAAGACGAACGCATGACGTTAAATCTCCGTGGTAAATTCAGGAGGATGAAATGCAACATGCCGCCCTTGTTGCTCAATTTTAAAAAATCAACCCTGCGAGATCTCGGCCTCAAAGAAACAGATGAGATGAAACTCGTCACACATTGCCTGGATGGACCTGAGGGTAGAAGCAATCTTGAAGAAGAACGCCTGTGTTATGAAGTGTATGAGACGTTGACCCCCTACGCTTACCGGACCATCTGGGTTAGCGTGGACTACATAGACCAATTGAATCCGGGAAACCACATCGTATCGACGGGGTTCCTGCTTGAACCTGATAAAGACATCAATGCTAGGCTCGGTGTAGAGGAGCGGAAATTATTTAATGTAGCTGAAGATTCTCTCCATTATGATTCCTATGGATTGGCTGCCGCTTTTAATTTTTTGATTGGCAATAGGGACTGGAGCATTGTCATGTCGAGGAATGCAAAGCTTTTCTTCGACCCGGCACAAGGAAAGTACATCGTCATCCCGTATGATTTTGATTACTCCAATATCGTCAGTGCCAGTTACCGCAGGGAAACACGGCCGGCAGAAATGGTCAATCCATATGACCGGATCTACCAGGGGGAATATTTCAAATCAAAGTCAGGCGAAATACTAAAATCATTTGCCGGCAATAAGTCAACCGTTTTGTCCAGGGTCAATACTGCTCCCAATTCTATGAATGAAACCCGGCGCAAGAGCATTTACAAATACTTTGAATTTTGGTTTGACGAAGTGGAAAAGAGATCAGTGCGTGAACTGAAGTACGGCATGGTGATACCGTATAAGGGGAGCCTTTAAAGATCTGTGATCAGTGATCGGTGATCGGTGATCAAAAACCAGTAATCGGTGATCAAAAGCGAGTGATCAGTGATCCGTGATCAAAAGTCAGTGATCGGTGAACCGTGAGCAGTGCACGACAGGATAATATCCTGATCAGCTTACGTTTTGGGTTCAAGGCGCTTTTTGTAGGCGGCTATTACTTTCAGGATTTCATCCGATTCCTTAAGTTGGTTTTCTAATTCTTCAAGAGGCAAAAATCCAGCTTCGACGACCATTTCAAGCCAGAAGACAGTTTCGTCAGCTTCCTCAACTACTGTGCATAACTTGGAAAATTTCTCTCGTTCAGATCGTGACCGACATACTGCCCTGAAATTTGATGCCACAGAAGTGCATGCCCGAAACTCCTGCTTACGGATGACACCCAGAGCATCCGAATATTTAATTTCTGAAAGTTTACGGATAATGTCCAAGGCTAGTTGTTTTGTCCTTCGCCTGAACTGCTCATTAAAATCTTCTTGTTTCATGTTTTCAATGACTGGTGAACAAGAAAATTAGGGAATCTCTAAGTAAAACACAATAATTTGTACATCTTTTCACCGATCACCGATCACCGATCTTACGCGTCTGCAAGTGACTTTAAGGCAGTGATCAATCTGTCGAGATCTGCTGTCACGGTATAGACATGAGGGGTGACCCTGACGCCCTGTACATTTTCGTATTCGATGGCGGTGGTATGTATCTTGAATTTATTCTGAAGTGCTTCGCCTAATTCACTTGGCTTGTAGCCATCCATATTGACTATGCAGAGGGCACAACTTCTGTCAGGGTGAGGATCGGTATTGATGTGGATTTTTGGATGATCCTTGACCGCATCGGTCCAGTATTTCTTTAAGTATTGGAGCCTTTCCTGTTTTAATTGACCACCAATGGAATAATGAAAATCGATGGCCTGGCCGATGGCTTGTTCGATCGCAAAAGATCGTGTACCCAGTGATTCGAACTTTCGTATATCGGTACTTTCGGGATCCGGGCTGGCGAGGTGTGGATAGAGCATGGAGATATGTTCCTTCTTGACATAGAGTAATCCTGAACCAAATGGCGCACAAAGCCACTTGTGCAGGCTTGTGCCAAAATAGTCGGCCCCCAGGTCAGGGATGGTATACTGAATGTGGGCAAAAGAATGGGCGCCATCCACTATAGTCTGAGCGCCGGCCTTATGGGCCAGATCAGCTATTTGCTTAGAAGGGACGATATGTCCGTTCCAATTGATCAGGTGTGTGATATGGACGACCTTCACATCAGGCGTAATCTGAGCAGCATAGGCATCAACGATTTTGTCATTGGACATTCCGGGCAGATCAAGTTCAACCCATTTGAGGACTACACCATCCCGGTGTTCGCGCTGCTTCCAGGCATTCATCATGTTGGGATAATCCAGTTTTGATACCACAACCTTGTCTCCCCTGTTGAGGCGTAAACCAAAGATGACTGTTTCCAGTGCTTCACTGGCATTGCGCACTACTGCCAGTTCTTCCGCAGAGGTACCGGCTAGTTCGGCAAGGCGTTGACGTAAAGGTTCCCGGCCCTGGTCCAGGATGCGCCACATGTAGTAGGAAGGAGCTTCGTTGCAGAGTTTATTATAGCGTTCAAAGGCTTCCTGGACGATGATAGGTTGAGGGCTCACGCCGCCATTGTTTAGATTGAGGACGCCCGGGGATGAAGAGTACATGTTCTTGATGCGGTACCAGAAAGTTTCGTCTGTGACCAGCGACTTGTCATATCCTGAGGCCAAGGCTAAAGTGGAGGCTGAGGAGTTCTTATACGTACTGATCCAGTCCAGGTTAGCTTCCGGCTTGAGGAATGAGGGCACCAAAGGAATAGCACTGGCGACGGCCAGTTTGCCGAGGAAAGAGCGACGTTGGTTGGACATGATGGCGATTTATAGTTATGGTTGTGTTAAACCGTTGGATGAAGTTAGAAAATCAATTGATCTTGTCGCGTAAAAGAAGAATTCAGCTACCAGCTACCAGCTACCAGCTACCAGATGGGTGTGGGTGTGAGAAGGGAGCAAGGGAGCAAGGGATTGTTTAAAACGTCCTGAAGGGGTTCAAGATTTTGAACTCGTTCAGGATGTTTTAAACGATTCTATACATAATCATTTAAAAAATAATCAATCTCTAATGAATAGGAATATATCATACATATTAATCCTTGTTTTCTCATTTACATCCTTGATGACAATTGCCCAGGATTCCTTTCTGTCTGATTACAAGATCAAGTGGAAAAATGCGGGAGCATATACCCTTGAATTTGCGCGGGCGATGCCGGAGGACTACTACACTTATACTCCAACACCAGTGGAGATGAACTTCCTGGAACAGATGAAGCATATCGGAGGCAATATGGTGTGGCTGTGCTCTTCCTATCTCAATGGATCGAAGACACATATAGATCCATCCAAGGCGGGTAGCAGTAAAAAGGAGATCATTGCTATGCTGGATCAGTCCTTTGCCTATGCCACACAGACGATCAATGCCCTGACAGAAAAGGATCTCAATGAAAATGTTGATTTCATATCTGGACGAATGACACGCAGACGGATACTCATGCTAATGACGGACCATGTCACGCATCACCGCGGGCAATTGGTGGTGTATCTGAGGATGAAGGGGGTGGAACCGCCGAAGTATGTTGGGTGGTAGGAATCGGTGATCAGTGATCGGTGATCAGTGAAAATGGTTTGCAAATAGTATCTTCAATTTAGCAAATCAATCAATTCATGCGTATACCCTGCTTAAAACCACGATTACAAATATTCCCCTTGCTAGCTTTCGCATGCTTGATTTCATGCGTGAATGAAAGCAAAAACCAAAACACTATGCAACCTGACCAGATACCACCCGGTATGTTCCTGGTTACGCCAGCCGCAAAGAATCCATCTGAAGAAAAGCAAGCAGAATCACCTGAAAAAAAGCTGCAAATCAGGCGTGGCCAATACTTTACCTATGTATTGCCAGAGGGATGGAAACTGGGAGAAGATGGACAATTTGCTTTGTCGATGATTGCTCCTGATCAAAAGGCCTTCACGCTGATGGTCGGCAATTCAGGATTGTTTCCTGATTATTCCGCTGGTCAATTTGTATATGACAAACTGATGGGCATACGACCAGAGAATCTGCAGGTTGGGCAAGGAACACCATGTCCTCCAATAGCTGGATTTCAAAGCGCCTATGCATTTCCAGTGACTTACCGGATCGGTGGAGTTCCCTGTCAGGGTTTGGCGAAATGTCACGTAGCCCCTTACTACGGTGGGCAGACCATGGCAATGACTGCTGCACTGTCTGATGCCACACAATGGCCAGGCTACAGTACCTGGCTACCCTTGGTGGCGGATCAGATTGCTGCCCATGATGGCGCAGCATTCGGAATGCGTGGCGTGATGCAGCAGAATATCGACAATTCACGTGCCTATGCAGCCGCAGCAAAAGAATACCGGGAATGGTCACAGCAGAACTGGCAAGGGGTGACTGATGCCCGCAATACAAGCCAGGATAAACAGCAAAAAGAATTTCGTGAAAATATAGGTGCTGTACAAACCTACAGTAATCCATATGATAATGGTCAACCAGTTGAACTGACTACCCAATACCAATATTTCTGGGTAAGTAACAAGGGTACCATCCTGGGCAGCAATGATCCCGGTGTCAACCCCAACCAGGGTTCTACTACCGAATGGCGGAAGATGGAGAAGCAGTAAGCCGTCAGGCCGGTGTTCCTTGATCACATATTAGTTTTATCTTTAACATGAAATTTGCACCTTATGTCCGAAGATAAAACAGCCGTCCGCATCCTAAGCCTGATCAGCCTGTTGCACAGAGATGTATACTGGTCTATCGACCGTCTGGCCCAGCGATTTGGCACCACCAAACGCATCATTGAAGGGTATCTCAAAGACCTCGAGTCGATGAACTATACCCTGGTCAGTGATGAAAAGAAGCGATATAAAATAGCCTCAGGAGGCACGATCCACCTCCTACCTGAGTTTGATCCTGATGAATATCTGTTTCTCCGGGAAGCGGTGGCATCTGTCCGTGCAGATCACCCCTTGAGAAATGCAATCCTCGAAAAAATCAATGACAACATCAAGTTACCAGTGATTGGTACCCTGGCAACACAACATGTGACCACCAATATGCTGACCACGCTGCAGGAAGCGATGGATGAAGGTGTATGTGTCAGGCTCAAGGATTATTACTCGCTTCGTTCTGACACCGTAAGTGACCGCACGATCGAACCCATCCGAATGTTGCGTGGGATGCGCTATGTCCTCGGTATCGACCGTAAATCAAATGAAGTGCGGCAATACAAAGTCGACCGGATGAGCGGTGTGGAAAAACTAAAGATAAAAGCCACGAACCTTCCTGATTTTGCAGAATGGGGCATTGATGACTTCCTGATGAATGGACATAAGGGGGTTACGGTCAAGCTAGGCCTCACCAATAAAGCTGCCAGCCTGCTTTGTGAAGAATATGGAGTCAGGCAGGAATCACTTATAGAACAGATCAGCAAGGAATTTCCCTATCGGTATGAAGCTACCGTATATGGTATGGAGGGTGTAGGCAGGTATGTCATGGGACTGATCGACCAGGTCAAGGTCTACAGCCCTGAACGGCTTAAGACATATATCAGGAAAAAAATTGAAAATCAACCCGTCGTTTAAGCCATCAGTTTAAGCAAGTGGTGATATCACGAAACATTACCACCCCAATAACCTACAATCTAAATATGGAAAAACAAAACACTATAAAGTGCCCAAACTGTGCAACCGTCATCGATGTGCAGGACCTATTGGCCCATCAGCTCGAAGAAGAATACAAGGCACAGTACATGGCCCTGAGAGCTGAGGATCAAAAGAAATTAGCTGAAAACGAAGCGCTCCTTGCACAAGCCAAACTACAATTTGAGGAAACCAAGAAGCGGGAAAATGAGTTGTTCCAGGAACGGCTGGAACGCCAGATCAAGGAAGAACGGCGCAACATCGAAGAGAAACTGAAGGTAAAGATGCAGGAGGAATCTGCAGAGCAGTTTGCCTCCCTGCAAAAAGAGCTCAACGAAAAGTCAGAGCAGGTCAAGGAGCTCAATAGGAGCAAAGCTGAAATTGAAAAGCTAAAGCGGGAGAAAGGTGAGTTAAAAGAAGCCGCGGAAGCAGAAGCCCAGAAGAACCTCAACGAAATCCTTATTGCTGAAAAAGACAAAATCCGCAAAGCAGAAGAGGAGAAAAATGAACTGCGCTTCCGCGAAATGCAAAAGCAACTCGAAGACCAGAAGAAGCTGACGGAAGAGATGAAACGAAAGCAAGATCAGGGTTCGATGCAACTGCAGGGCGAAGTACAGGAACTGGCGATCGAAGAATGGCTGGCCACACAATTTCCGTTAGATACTATCGAAGAAATAAAGAAGGGTGCCCGAGGTGGCGACTGCATACAGATCGTCAATACCCATTCGAGACAAAATTGTGGCAAGATCTATTATGAAAGCAAACGCACCAAGGATTTTCAATCCGGATGGATTGAGAAGTTCAAGGCCGACATTCGCATCAAAGGAGCTGATGTTGGTGTCCTGGTGACTGATGCCATGCCGGCAGGTTTTGAACGAATGGGAATGAAAGAAGGAATCTGGGTCTGTAATTACGAGGAGTTTAAAGGCCTGTGCGCTGTCCTGCGTGAATCGATTATCCAAATCAACCTCGCAGTGGCATCCCAGGAAAACAAGGGGGACAAGATGCACCTGCTCTACAATTTCCTTACCAGTAACACTTTCCGGCTCAATGTTGAAGCCATCGTGGAAGGCTTTACAGCGATGAAAACAGCCCTTGACAGCGAGAAACGTTCTATGCAAAGAATCTGGAAAGAACGGGAGAAGCAAATCGAAAAAGTCATCACCAATACTATTGACATGCATGCCTCTATAAGGGGTATCGCGGGCGATGCGATTCAGTCTGTCAAGTTGCTGGAATTGCCTGATGGAGATACTGTAGAAGAAACGCTGGAAGATTAGACCTTGCAATGCCACTGCATTCCGAAAACAGAATATATTTGCTTTGTCCCGAATCGAACCTTTCACCTGATCACCCGATCACCAGATCACTAAATAAAAAAAGGCCGGTTCCTTAGGCCGGCCTTTTAAACTATGAAAATCTATTACCCTTTTCCTTTTATTCATTCTTTGCGGTTCCCTTGATCACGAAACGAAGCTTGCGTTTTCCTGATTCAGGTACTACCTGTTGATTCCTGACATAAGTCAGATTGTATACATTGGCAATGGAACTGCTGAATTTCAGAAACACCCTGCCTAACTCATCAATATTCTTTGGGAAAGCTGCGCTCCCACCGTTTGTCGCAAGGGCCTGCAGGACTGGTTTGTCCACACCACCCTTACCTTCAAGACCAATCGCAAAACTGGTTGTTTTAACATCAGAAGCTGTATTATTAAGTCTGTCAAGGAGAAAAGCAGGTGTAAATTCAGGATCTGAATTGTTGTCTGTACCATCTGTAAAGATCAACAGCACCTTTGCTTCCGCATCCATATTTTCAAGCATGGTGATACCCATATTGACTGACTCATAGAGCGAAGTAAACGGGCCTTGCGTCAGGCTCGCAATATAGTTTTGTAAAGCTGCCTTGTTGTTGGTTGGCGGAAAGCTGTGTATCTGATCAGCAAAATCCACGATACCTATCCTTGCATTTGGAATTTCGTCCAGTACATTAGTGATAAAACTGCTCGCGTATTGCTTCACCTTTTCAAAGTCCTGTCCAAGTGATGCACTTTCATCCAGCACCATGATCACAGAAAGATCCTGAACCTGGGTATAGTCCATGGTAAACTCCACGTCTTCCTTCCAGTCATCCAGTTCTTCGCGCCATTCGTAAGCAGTGATGCCATCAATCTGGTAGTTGATGTCATTGGCATCAATGATCCTTACATTGTCAATGATCACATTGGTGAAGTTGGGAGGCACTGCTACCCCGGCGAACGTCTGGCTAAAATCAATTTTCACTTCAGGCGATGAGTTGACTCCGTCAAAAGTGATCTGGGGATTGTTGCCCAATGGATTCCAGTAGTCAATATACAGTTCAAATTCCCTGCTCTTTGGATTCTTGGGATCTACACCACTGCCACCGCAGGAGGTCAAGGAAAGGAGAAGGGCGAGAAAAGATAATTGCTTGAAAATCTTCATGATATATAATTGATTTTTATAATGTTATTTAGGTATGCCTGCAGCAACCAACCTAGGGATGAAAATGGTACCACAATGCTGATTGACCTTGATGAGCACGAGTTGCTTTGACATAGGGTGCATTTTTATATTATAAATAATCATAATGCAATAATGATGCCAAAAGGGGTTTATAGGTTTATTAGGTTAGGCTTAGGAGGTTAGGCTTAGGAGGTTAGAGGGTTATTTATCTTCAAAGTGTCGCGAAGAAGAAACGATAAGAAGGATAGCGTTCGTATGAGGCAATTTCCCCTTAATCTTTCTTTAACCATTAGCCGTTACTGAAATGTTGCTGTAACATTTCTATTCAGGCCAGCGTTTACACACAACTCATTCGGAATTGGCCTGTTATTTTATTTCCGCCTGAAATAATAACGCCGCTGGATGGCGTTTTCTCCGCCAGCAGAATGAAGCCTAATACTAGTATGAACTCAGGGTTTACACCCATTTTTCAATGACAGCACACTTCATTGCGGTCTATCCCCTACTTTGGTGCTGTCTTACCTGATCCCCCACTCCTTTATCAGGAACTAATTCCAGCTTTTTCTTTCTCGTCAATACCCTCTGCGGGCTTCTGCCTGTCGGGATTGAAACCCGGAAACTATCTGTATTTCTTTCTACATTGGCGTGATCATGCGCAGCCTCCAACGACAGCGAAAGATTTACCTAGATGGATTTGCCGGCAGGAAACCGTCAACACCGGTTTCGTATGCGGGACTTGAAGAAAGGGCCAGGCAGGTACTGCCGCCGGAAGCCTTTGCTTATCTCGCCGGCGGAGCGGGTAGTGAAACCACTATCGATGCTAACCGGCGGGCTCTGGACCAGGTCAAAATCCATCCAAGAATGCTTGGTGGTGTGCAGGAGGTCAGTATGCAATTACCCTGGAGGGCGCATACGCTTCCTGCACCTTTTATGCTCGCCCCGATCGGTGTCCTCGAAATAGCACATCGTGATGGTGATCTCGCAGAAGCACGGGCATGTGCAGCACTCAATGTGCCCATGATCATCAGTAGCCAGGCTTCACATCCCATGGAAGCTATCGCAAAGCAGCTTGGCAGCACGCCCAGGCTATTTCAACTCTATTACAGTAAATCCAAAGAACTCTCCCAGAGTTTTATCCGTCGTGCTGAAGCTATTGAATGCAGCGCCATAGTTGTCACCCTTGACACTACCTTACTGGGCTGGCGGTTACGGGACCTTTCGCTTGGCTATAACCCATTTATCATGGGTAAGGGCATCGCGCAATACTATTCAGATCCTGTCTTTAATGCCTTACCTGATCCGGTGCTTACCGATAGCACCAAGCCACCGCTTTCCTTTGACCTGATCCGAAACCTGATCAGCCTCAACAATCGTATCCCGGGAGGATTGATCCATAATTTTTCGACTGGCAAGGCAATGAAGGCCGCCCGTAAGTTTACCGCGATCTTCAGTAATCCAGGCATCAACTGGGAAGACATCAAACTGATCAGGGAATGGACATCTCTTCCCATCTATCTGAAGGGTATTCTTCGCCCTGATGATGCCCGCAAGGCAGTTGCAGTTGGCGTCGATGGAATCATCGTCTCCAACCATGGTGGACGACAAATCGATGGATCGGTATCAAGTGTTGAAGCATTACATGGGATCCTCGCTGCGGTCAAAGACAAACTGGACGTCTGGCTCGACAGCGGTATCCGATCAGGAAGTGATGTATACAAATGCATAGCGATGGGTGCGACTGGCGTGTTGATCGGCAGGCCTTATGCCATGGCCCTGGCTTGTAATGGCCAGCAGGGGGTCATCGACTGTCTCACCAACATCATGTCCGAACTCGAACTCCATATGGCCCTGTCAGGTTGCCATACTATCAATGATATCAATCAAGACCTTATCTCACATCCATGGAAGACCATATAAGCTATATCCTCAATGACCTCGGCGAACATCGCGAAAAATATTTCAACGCCATGTCGCCGCCTATCATCCAGACCAGAAATTTTGTTTTTCCGGGAGTGGATGATTTCCGCAATGCGATACTGGATGAACTGAACTCCCATATCTACACGAAAGGAAATAATCCTACGGTGGAGATCCTTCGTAAGAAATTAGCAGCACTCGAAGGCACAGATGATGCGTTGATGTTTGCCAGCGGCACTGCTGCCATTTCCATGACCATCATGAGTTGTGTCGGCCAGGGAGATCACGTGATCTGCGTCCGGCATCCATACAGTTGGACAGCGACAGTATTGAGCAGGTACCTGGTACGATTTGGTGTCACCTATGATTTTGTAGACGGCAGTGACCTCAAAGCGATACAAGCTTTGATCCGGCCCAATACAAAACTCTTGTTGCTCGAAAGCCCTAACACCTTCACCTATGAGTTGCAGGATATTCCGGCATGTGTTGCGCTCGCTAAAAACAATGGCATCCTGACAGCGATTGACAACAGCCATGCCAGTCCAATCTTCCAGCAACCGGCCAGAATGGGAGTAGATATCGTCATCCATTCAGTGACTAAATATATCAATGGGCATAGTGATGTCGTAGCCGGTGTGGTGTGCAGCAGCCATGAGATCATCAAGAAAATGTTTATTGATGAGTACATGGTGCTGGGTGGCATCCTTTCCCCGCAAGATGCATCACTCATCATTCGCGGATTGCGTACACTTCCTATCCGCATGCAACGTGTACAGGAATCCACCCGGACGATTGTAAAAGCCTTGAAAGGACACAAGAGTATAAAAAGAATTTTATACCCTTTTGACCCTGACTTCCCGCAATATGAATTGGCCCGAAAACAGATGAGCGGGTGCGGCGGATTGTTTACTGTGGAATTTGATTTACCTGATATTGATTCACTCCTCTCGGTGATCGCAAAAGTAAAACGCTGGAAGATCGCCGTCTCCTGGGGAGGGCATGAAGCGTTAATGTTACCTATGGCTGCACTGTACAATCTGCCAGGCAGGGACAATCCGCATATTCCATGGTCTTATGTCCGGTTTTATGTCGGACTTGAGGAGCCGGAGTATCTGCTTGAAGATCTGCTGGAGGCGCTTGATATTTAGGGTATAGGAGATAGGAGATAGGAAGCAGTGGGCAGTAGGCATTAAGTAACATCCGCTATTTGAAGTTTGCAACTTCAAATCCATATCTAAACCTGTACCTTCTTGTTTGCACACAGGAGGCAGTTTGTAACTGCCTTGCACAAAACAAAATATTTAAGATTACATGGCAGTTACAAACTGCCTACCATTGCTTTACCAAAATACCTTAATTATGATATTGATTTGGAGTTGCAAACTCCAAATAGCGGGTAACCAATTAAGGCGAATAAAAACTTTCTATTCGCCTTATTCCGCTTGCATGATCCGGATCATTTGACACTATGACCATGCTCATAAGCCAGGTCATGATTTGAAAATAAATTTCGGCCGAGTTTGTATGTCTTTCAGCTATGAAAGAATACAATTGGTTAATTCATTTTCAAATCAATATCATATGCCCGTCTATCAGCAACATGGGAAAATCCCCCACAAGAGACATGTGCAATTTCGCAGGCCGACCGGTGAGTTATACCATGAAGAACTGGTAGGTACGCAAGGATTTTCAGGCGCATCCGCGCTTGTCTACCACCTGCATCCGCCTACCATCGTCAGCAAGAAGGAGAAACCTTATAGTGTACTCCCGGAGATCGCTGTCGAAAAGAATCTTTCTGCCCTCAGCTTCCAGGGATTCCACCTCCATCCGGATGAAGACTATCTTGATAGTCGCGTCGTCCTGTTTATGAACAATGACCTGCGCATCGCCCTGGCAGCACCGATGCAATCGATGACTGATTACTTTTTCAAGAACGCCGATGCGGATGAAATGATCTTTATCCATGAAGGAAGCGGCCTGGTCAGGACCATGTATGGTGAACTTCCCTTCGAATACGGAGATTATGTTGTAATCCCAAGAGGTACCATTTACCAGATCCATTTCGATACGCCTGACAACCGGCTGCTGATCGTAGAGTCCACAAGCCCTATCCGCACACCTCGCCGCTATAGCAATGATTCAGGCCAGCTCCTTGAGCATTCACCTTTCTGCGAGCGTGACTTCAAGCTTCCCAAGAACCTGGAGACCCATGATGAGGCCGGCGAATTCAAGGTCATGATCAAGAAGCAGGACATGATGTATCCGTACACCTATGCTACCCACCCATTTGACATCGTGGGTTGGGATGGTTACCATTACCCATATGCGATTTCGATTCATGACTTTGAGCCGCTGACAGGGCGCATCCACATGCCTCCACCTATCCATCAGCAGTTTGAAGCAGATGGGTTCGTGGTATGCTCTTTCGTGCCAAGATTATATGACTATCATCCTGATGCAATCCCTGCACCTTATCACCACAGCAATATCGATTCGGACGAAATCCTCTATTACGTAGATGGTGACTTTATGAGCCGCAATGACATTCGGAAAGGTCAGCTGACCCTTCACCCTGGAGGCATTCCTCATGGACCACATCCTGGCGCAATCGAGAGGAGCATAGGAAAGAAGGGGACCAATGAACTGGCCGTCATGATTGATCCGTTCCATCCCGTCAAAATCACAAAGGCCGCACTGCAACTCGAAGTAGATGACTATTACAAATCATGGCTGGGCTATGCCAAGGAGGTAGAAGCCTGAACACTTAAACAAACACGACTTTTAAACAACAACTATCATGGCCAATCTAACCGGAATTTCAAACTATGATTACTCCCTGGAAAAGATCTTCAATGAAGCTGAAGATTTCCTTCCATTATTAGGTACCGATTACGTTGAACTCTATGTAGGCAATGCAAAGCAAGCTGCGTATTACTACAAGACTGCCTTTGGATTTCAAACCCTAGCGTATGCAGGTCTTGAGACCGGAGTGAGGGACCGTACGTCGTATGTCCTGCAGCAAGGCAAGATCCGACTGGTACTCACTACCCCACTACACTCTGATCATCCCATAGCTGAGCACATCCGCAATCACGGGGATGCTGTAAGGGTGATTGCACTTGAAGTGCCTGATGCAGTCGATGCCTTTGAGCAAACTGTAAGCCGCGGTGCACAACCCTACTTCGAGCCCAAGGAAGAAATAGACGCGCATGGCCGTGTGATCCGTTCAGGCATCCATACCTACGGCGATACTGTGCACATCTTTGTTGAACGCAAGGATTATACAGGCGTATTCCTTCCAGGTTATGAACCTTATGAATCCAGTTATGCTCCTGAACCTACGGGCCTGAAATTTATTGACCACATGGTTGGTAATGTTGGCTGGGGGGAGATGAACAAATGGGCTTCCTTCTACAATCAGGTGATGGGCTTTGCCAACCTGATCTCGTTTGATGACAAGGATATCAGTACGGAATATTCCGCGCTCATGTCAAAAGTGATGACCAATGGCAATGGCCGGATCAAGTTTCCGATCAATGAGCCAGCGCATGGCAAGAAAAAATCACAGATCGAAGAGTTTATCGAATTCTTTGAAAGCCCTGGATGCCAGCATATCGCAGTTGCGACAGATGATATTGTCTTTACCGTCAGTGAAATGCGTCGTCGTGGTGTCGAATTCCTGCATGTACCGGGCAGCTATTATGACACTGTGGGTGAACGTGTCGGAGAGATACAGGAAGACCTGAAACGTCTGAAAGAACTCGGTATCATGGTCGATCGTGATGATGAAGGTTACCTTCTCCAGATATTCACTAAGCCTGTAGAGGATCGTCCTACTATGTTTTTCGAGATCATCCAGCGCAAGGGGGCGAAGTCATTTGGCAAAGGAAACTTCCAGGCACTGTTTGAATCGATTGAGGAAGAGCAGCGGAAACGCGGCACGCTTTAAATGAAAAATGAAAAGTGAAGAATGAAGAGTGAAAAGTGAAGAGGAGTGAGTGTTTTTGCTAAAACTCCTCCGTGTACTCTGTGCCCTCAGTGCAAAAGAAGTAAAGAGAAGCCCTGACGGAAGTCCAGGGCTTCTCTTTTTGGAATTAACAGACACATAACGGGGTTGCTTATCGTTAAGGTGGTATCTTTGTGGCAGGAAGATTCCTATTTAATACAGAACATACAAGTATCATCTCATGAAACAATCACCATTCAAATTCCAGGGCAACAGTTCCAAACAGGTCAAAGGGGCCAAAGCCACCGGAACACCTGAGCATGACGAAAGTAAAGGCGGAAAGCAGGCATTGGCGCCAAAAGAGTTAAAAAAGGCCCAACCAAAAGCTAAAACAAATACTACCGTGCGGACCGGCAGACCTGTGAATGCACAGAGACCAAAAGGCAAAGGATAAGGATAAGTTATTGAAGGTAGTAGCTACTACCTTCAACCTAACTATCTTCCTTTGAATTGGCTCATCATGCGCTGCATATTGTCTCCTTTACTCAGGGTATGCATCATCTTGCGCATCTGATCAAACTGCTTGATAAACATATTGACCTCGTGGATATCGCGTCCGCAGCCCTTGGCGATACGGGTCTTGCGGGCCATGTTGAGTAGTTCAGGGCTCTCGCGCTCAGTAGGTGTCATGGATTGAATGATGGATTCGATCTTGACAAAAGCCTTGTCATCGATCTCAATATCCTTCATCGCCCTGGCTACGCCCGGGATCATGCTCATCAGGGACTTGAGGTCGCCCATCTTCTTGATCTGTGCCATCTGCCCCAGGAAGTCATTGAAGTCAAAGGTGTTTTTCTTGATCTTCTTTTCAATGCGCTTGGCTTCCTTTTCGTCAAACTGCTCCTGGGCCTTTTCAACAAAAGAGACAATATCCCCCATGCCAAGGATACGCTGTGCCATACGATCCGGGTAGAACATATCGATGGTCTCCATCTTTTCCCCGGTACTGACAAACTTGATGGGTTTGCCAACAGTGTATTTGACTGACAATGCAGCACCACCCCTGGTATCACCATCGAGTTTGGTCAGCACGACCCCATCATAGTTGATGACATCATTGAAAGCCAGGGCTGTATTGACTGCATCCTGACCTGTCATGGCATCCACGACAAACAGGGTTTCATTTGGCTGCACGGCTTCCTTGATCTGGCGTATCTCCGTCATCATCGCCTCATCAATGGCAAGACGGCCCGCGGTGTCGATGATGACGACATCAAACCCATGGATCTTGGCATGCTCTATGGCCTTTAAGGCAATGGATACAGGATCTTTGGAATCTGGTTCTTTATAGACAGGTACTTTAATGGACTCCCCGAGAACGGTAAGCTGATCCATCGCAGCAGGACGGTATACGTCGCAGGCTACGAGGAGAGGTTTGTTCTTTCTCTTCGTCTTAAGGAAATTGGCCAGTTTGGCTGAAAACGTGGTCTTACCACTACCCTGCAGACCAGCGATGAGCACTACCCCGGGATTGCCCTTGATATTGATTCCTGCAGCCTGGCCTCCCATGAGGTCAATCATCTCATCCTGGACGATCTTGATCATCAGTTCACCCGGCTTGACAGATGCCAGGATGTTCTTAGTCCCCAGGGCCTTGTCCTTGATCTTGTCGGTAAACTCCTTGGCTATCTTATAGTTAACGTCAGCCGCCACCAGGCTACGCCTGATCTCCTTGATCGCTTCGGCGATATTGAGTTCGGTGAGTTTAGTATCCCCCTTGAGGGTCTTAAACGCATTGTCGAGGCTGTCGGTAAGGCTTTGAAACATGATGTTTTCAGGTTCTGATTTTAACTAAAAAGGAGTGCAAATATAGGGATTTTGCCCGGCCTCAGGAAAAGCCAAATGCAAACCTTAAAAAGGCTGAAAAGGCGAAAGAGGCTGAAGGGGCGAAAGAGGCTTAAGGGGTGAAAGAGGCTTAAGAGGCAAAGGCTATTTAAATGTGGAATTGTTAAGGCGTCATGTACCCTGGTGACAAAGATCATTGACATCCGAGGACAGACAGAGGTAAATTGCAAATGAACATATTGCTAAAACATCAGGTCATGAAATCAGCCTTAATCACCTTAATACTAGCTATCATCGGTGGGAATAGCCTGACTGCCCAGGTACCGGTGAAAGGTGGATTTGAAGATTGGTGCATCGTCTCTCCAATTCCCTTTGATCAACCCGATTGTTGGAACTCCACAAGTCCCTTATGCCTGGCTACCGGAATGGCCAATGATGTTGCCTTGACTGAGGATGCAAGACACGGAACATTTGCACTATTGCTGGAGACTGGCGTGGATGATCACCTCTTTCCGCTGCCAGCTTCCGCATCTTATACCAATGTGTTGACCGCACGGCCCGAAAAGGTAACAGGATATTATAAGGCCGACCTGAAGGGAGAAGATTACTCAAGTATCCGGGTTACGCTCCGGTCTGATCGGGGTGTAGTCGGATGGGGTGCTTTGGATATATCCACCAGCACAAACATTTATATTGCTTTTGAAGTGCCCATTGTTTATATTTCTCCGGATGTCAAGCCAGATTCTATCATCCTCACCCTTTACTCCTCCTATGATCAGGCCACCACAGGAACGGTGCTCATGATAGATGAACTTTCACTTGTTTCTACGACAGATGTGACCGAACCATTAGCTGAGCCTTATATCTCCAGGATAACTCCTAATCCAGCCACGGACGAAATCCGTGTGGATGTGCCCGGTAACATGGGTTTACTATACTTTATACTTTTTGACAACAGCGGCCGAATCACGAAAAACCAGAAGTTTGAACACGAAGTCAGGCTCGATGTCTCGGAAATAACGGCTGGATTGTACTTTTATGAAATTCGCCTTGCAAACCAGGAAATACTTGATACAGGCAGATTGCGTATCGCAGAACACGGATTATAACTATTTCGCTTTGGGCTTCTTACCGAGAAACTCAGCGAAACTGTCATATTCCCTTCGATAAGCAAGTCCAACGCCTACTTTATTCTTTCGACCTTCAACCGTCAATGTATTTTCATTATACGCTCTTATTTTGAGTCGGCCATCAGGGGTCAGTTTGTAGCCAAAGGTCACATCACCTGCCCAATACTCTGACTGGGACAATGTCGTAGCACCTGTGACGTAGTCCCCTCCGACTTTCACTTCAAGACGGTCATTGAAAAACTCAAGAGGCAGCGAAACTTCCACGACGGTTGCATTGGGATCTTCAAGAGGATTAGCCTGATCGCCTACTGTACCTTGGGTAAGTGGCAGGTCAAGATTCATCTGAAACGTAATCCCTGACAATACGTCCCCTGTTGGTATGAGATTGCCCAACAAGCCTCCAAGATAGCTCGAGAGGGTTGCAGAAATCAATTCACTAAGTGTATTGTCAAGTCCTCCGGAAAGTAATAATCCAGAAGACGTACCGGACTTCGTTGGTAAATACCAGCCGGTGCTCAGCAAACCCACCACTTGCTGAAACATTGCATTCTCATTGGCCTTGAGGGTCGTCACTTTTGAATTTGTGTATCCTTTTAGTTCACCGGATAGTTCAGGAAATGCAATATCAAATCCAATATCAGGATGGAGCAGTGATCCGGTCAGCTTCATGTTCAGGTCCACTTTTGTACGCTCCTTAGACTGCTCATACACATTCTTCTGTGCTCCATTCGGATCTGTGATATACTCAGAGATGAGTGTATAAACCGGGGCTGAAAGGTCTTTATACTTGGCCTGCACGTTGAGTGTGGCATTGTAAGGATCCCCGTCCCATTGGATGACACCTCCAGGCTGCAACTCAAAAGGTTTACGGACTATCCGGAAATTGGTAAAAAGGTAATCCCCTTTTGCAATCTTGTAATTGCCATACATTGAAAAATTACCCAGGCGGTCCATGGATAGCGTCAGGTCTCCACTTCCCTGCCCCCGAAGGACTTCACCAGTATTTTCATCAAAGATAAGTTCGACGATAGCATCTTCTGTGATCGTCATATTCATCGTCAGGTCGATGCCGCCAAAATTGATTGGCGTGGAGGTATTGACCGGCAACATTCCATTTTCGAGAAATACCACAAAATCCTTGACTGTCTCCGCGGATCCGCCAGTCAGCGGAATGTATATGTGTGTGCCCTTGGCCGTAGTGGTATTGATGACCATCTTTGGATTGGCTACTGTACCGGTAAACCTTGCATACACTGATCCAATGCCTTTGCCATAGAAGACATTGTTTTCTTCTGAGGTCACATCGAGTCCGAGGATCTTGTCTGATTTCAACGTAGCATTGAGTCCCAGATTTCGAAGATACCTGTGCGTGAGCCCGCCTTCTACGGTAGCTGTATTCCCTTGTACATCGTAGAGCTTGCATCCTGAAAGATCAATCATCGTCTCGGTGATGGTAAATGACTGATCATGGAAGGAATAAGCAGCTCCCAGATAATCGATGACTGTACTCCCGTTGTAGACTTTTCCTTTACCATTTGGATTGAGGGCATTCGTTTTCCCTTTCAGGCTGAGGGTCATATCCACTGATCCCTCTGTATCCCTGATGTTGCCACCAGGAGAAATTCGAGGAAGTCAAGCGGAAACTCCGTGGCGGTCAGGTCAAGCCGGAGATAGTTCTGCTCAGCCTTTGGTATGGATTTAATCGGAGGACGTAGGCCCCTTTTTCCGAGGGTAGTGGCATTGTTGATCAGGGACAGGTTGATCCGGACAGAATCTTTAGGATCATTCATGACCGCATTGAGCACCAACTGGCCATAAGGGACATTGTTGACCCGAAGGGCAGGCAGGTTGAGGACTGCTTCCATCTGGCGTATATCGTAGAGATTGTCCACTTCAAAATCAAGCGTATAGACACCAAAAAAATCAAACTTATCATTGATCCATATCTCATTGAGATAGCTGATATCGAAACCGGAAATGTATGCCTCAAGGCCCTTGTGATTGATATCATCGAGGATGATCTTCTGGTCCTTTGATACCAATTCAAAATTTTCAAGATTGAATTCTCCCTTGCGAATTTCAACCTTATTCCCCTTAGGTATGCTCCAGTCGTTGCCAAACATTGCCAATTCGATAGGATTAAGGGAGATGATCCAGTTTTCACCTTGCGGGTCAAGGTTAATATCAAGATTGAGTTCATCTACAATATCGGCGAGCTGGTCAGTCTTGAAATTGAGTCTCACGCTGTCATTGGTAGCGAGGCCCTTGATAAAGACATCTTCAAAGAAGAAGCTCTCATTTAAATCCGCGGCAGTCAGTTCGAGGTCTGCAGTAGCCCTGCCATTATCTTCTGAAAAAGTAATGAAGGCCCCATAGGCACTGATATTATTGAGGTGTAAGGCAGGAAGGTTAATGGTACCTGAGGTAGTGCCTTCAGCGAGATTAAGTCTTCCGCGTGTAGAGGCATTGACCAACCTGAGGCTGTCCACTCCTGCTAGATCAAACCAATGCTTACTGTCATGCAGGGTGAGATCCCAGGAGAGGCGCTGTATGGGTTGCTTCTTCAATTCCTTTGTCGGCAGATCCACTGTCCTTGGATATTTGCCATGGAGATAGTACTGCATTTGCAACGGCAATAACAATGGATCGAAGAAGCCGGTGACTGTCCCTGAAAGGATGTCAGAAGAGATATTGAATATTCTGTCTCCTGATGTTGAATCAAGTGCTGCAGTGAGTTGAAGACTGTCCAATGTATAATCCACATCCTTGACATTCAAAACGATCTTCTCCCCATAAATGGATCCTTCAAGCTGGTCAAGCCGGCCTGCAAAGAGATTGACATTCAATATTCCCTTAAAGGTCATGGGTTCTTTGGACAATCCGAGTTCTCCAAAGTTGATACTATCAATCCTGGAGATAAAATCAAGACGTGGCAGGCTGTCGCGCATATCGACAGTACCTTCAAAATGCATGTCCACATTGGGGTCGTTGATATCCATTGTCCCGCTGAAAAGCTTTCCTGTCACCTGACCGTCTACCCTTGCATCATGGTAGATATACCCTTTGTATCCAAGGGAAGAAAGTTGCCCGGTGATATCTGCATATAGTGATTCGGCAGAGAGTCCACGGCCTTCAATAACCCTGCCTGACATGGTTACCCGACCCAGGTCTTTATTGCCAGTAAATGTACCCAGGTCAAAATCCTGCAGTGCGATGCTCCCGGAATATTGTCCGTCAGCAATTCCCTGGACGATGTTCATGTTCATGTCAAGGGTTACTTTGCCAAGTGATGTATTGAAGGTCCCAAAGGCTACAAAATCATCCGGATAGCCGTCAAAATCTCCGGTAAAACTAATTTGTCCAAGCCTGTCTAAAACAGGCGGGATCTTCATCTTTGGAAAAATACTTTTCAACGCTGCAGCACTAAAGGCAGACCTTTCCAGATCCAGGGTGATGAGTTGGGATCCGGGCACAGCGATATCTCTCGACTTGAAATCTCCTGTCAGGCTAAGCTTTCCGAGCCCGGCATTCATGTCTTTTATCCGCAGTCGGTTGACGTGCCCACTGACCTTTCCCTGCAGGGTAATGTCTTTGTCCGCATTGTCCATGAAAAAATCCACGTTTTGCAATCCCGGCGCTATGGACAGGAGGTCATTGACACGCAAACGGATATTGGCTTCAGGGATGGCAAGTCTGACAGAATCCACAAACGACTTGAAATCTGTATATCCTGAGAATAAAAAGGAGATTGAATTCCTGATCTCACTGTCAGGTGTCCTGATCTGGAGGTCGTCAAGAATGATACCCTCGCGTGAGATAGCAGCCCTGGCAGCGGCGAGCGTATTGATCTCAAACCCATTTTGATGAAGGGCATGTATATTGATATCCTTTGCCTTAAAATCCCATCCCCTGATGATCAGGGAGTCCATCCGGATATCAAGATCCTCCAATACCATGTGCGCATAATCAATCCCACGGCCGTTTGGATAAAATACTGCAGGTTTTGTGCGGTTATCAATGCTGATTTTCCCATTCGTCAGTCTCCAGGAGTCTACATTGATAGCCCATGGCTTAGAAATGGCCGTGGATGCAGCTATGGGCTCGCCTATGGGCAACCGATTGACCATCTGAATCTCTGGACCATCAAGATCGAGATCTGCGATACTAATGTATTTATTGACAATATTGAGCGTATCAATCTGTATATCTGCACGCTTCAGGGAGAAGTTCATCAATGTGCCACTGGTCTCATCATCAACTCTGACCCGCAGTGCATTGGCATTAAGTGATTTGAGGTCCAGGACAAAATCAGCCTTGTTTGGATTCCTGGGAGGCAGTAGCCGTAACAAAGTGACATCAAGGTTGGTGAGGCTGTCTCCTGCGATCCGATGTATATTGAGAAACCCCTCATCGATACCAATCTGTGAAATTGTAATCCGCCGCGAAAGGATATCCCAGATGCGCTTGTAATCCACATTGAGCCTGTCGGCATATATCAGGGTATCTGAAGGATGCTCAGGAGATGAAATCAGGATCTTCTTTAATGTGAGGTCAGATATCGGATTGAATGAAAATCCGCCTATTGAAACATGTGTGTTCAATTTACTGCTGATGACAGTGGTGAGCTTATTTACACCCCATCGCTGCACAGCCGGAATGTGAAGAGACAATACGATAGCAAAAGTCAGCAGGATCAGGGTGGCGATGATACGCTCGACCCAGAGAAAGAACCGCTTTCGCTTCTTTACTTCCTCCGGTGGTATGATATCCTGTCCCTCTTTATGCATGCTTAGTATAATAACGCTGGATAGTGAGAAGTTCTCATATCTGGCCTATTCTTTTATTATTATGAAGGTCCACCGAACGGATTTTGTTGAATACCGCAATGGTATCCTTTGCCGGCAGGACATCATGTACTCTCAAAATCGATGCCCCATTTTGCAGGGCCACCATGTGCAGGGCGGTCGTGGCTTCAAGTGTTTCTTCAGCCGGCCTGCCAATCGTTTTACTCAAGGTTGATTTCCGGCTGACACCAACCAGCAATGGCCTGTTGAGCAACCGGAAGCTATCCAGCCGGGCGATAAGCTCATAGTTTTGCTCCATCGTTTTGGCAAATCCAAAACCCGGATCCAGTATAATCTCTGTCACCCCGGCTTGCCTGGCGATCTGCAATCTATTAACAAAATACTTTAATAGATCAGCTATAACATCCTTATAGTCTGTATATTGATGCATAGTTTCCGGAGTTCCCCGAAGATGCATCATCACATAGGCAACCTGCCGATCTGCAACAACCTTAAACATTCGATCATCCAATTGGCCTCCGGAGACATCATTGACCATCGTTGCTCCGGCTTTAATGCTTTCCTCGGCTACTATTGCCCTGTAGGTATCTACCGAAATAATGACCTCAGGGAAATGGGCGTGTATGGCTTCGATGACTGGCACTACCCTGGCAATCTCTTCATTCACAGAGATTTCCTTTGCGCCCGGCCTGGTAGACATTCCGCCTATATCAAGGATTGCAGCCCCATCTGAGAGCATACGCCGTGCCATACCCAAGGCTGTTTCGACAGCCCCATCGGCCCTGCTTGATGCGTAAAATGAATCAGGGGTAGCATTAACAATCCCCATAATTAAAGGATTTGTAAGCTCAATAAGCTGATTTCCACACCTTAATGTATTTTGGTACTCCCCTCTTAACATTTCCTTAAGCCTTGCTTTAAAGAGTAAAAAACTATCTTGCGACAAAATTAAGCCATTGACCAAGACTCATCTCACAAGGTATGGCATTTCTGTGCTGCTCATCCTAAGCACAGCTGCCGCGCTCAATGTAGCTAAATCGATCACTGGTGGATTGAAATCCCAGGGGGTCGAAAAAGCGTGCGAAGACAACTGCCAGCAATACCTTCATTGGGATCTTGGACTAGTCGGACTCGAGAAACTGCTCATCCAGCCAAATGATATGCTTGGCAACCTGCTCTCCAGTCGTGGCGTAGAATATTTTAAGATAGACCAACTCATCCGGGCAGCAAGTTCCATTTTTCCCTTTCGCTCGATTCGTGCCGGAAAGGAACTGACGATCGTAACCGACCTTGCTGATTCAAGTGTACAAGCCCTGGTCTATGAGCCTGATCCTTATCGCCGTATCCTCTTCCACCTCGAGGATAGCATCAGGGTGGAGGTCCAGCAAAAAGAAACTGAAACCAAAGTCGAAACTGCCGGAGGCACCATCGACCAATCCCTTTGGGTGAGTATGGACGAACAAGATCTTCCCTATGAATTGATTTCTGCGATGGAAGATGCTCTTGGGTGGTCTGTTGACTTCTATCATATCCAGAAAGGGGATTCCTACAAACTGGTCTATGAGCGCAAATACGTGGAAGGCAAGCCAATGGGTATTGGCAAGTTGATTGGTGCAGAATATACTTCAGGAACTTCAGAATACTATTCAATCCGCTACAACAGCGGCAAGCATGACGGATACTTCGATCTTGAAGGCCGCCCGATGAAGAAAGCTTTTCTCAAGTCTCCTGTAGAATACAGCCGTATTTCCAGCAGGTTTTCAAACAACCGCTTCCATCCGATCCTGAAAAGGAACAAAGGTCATTTTGGTACAGATTACGCGGCTCCTTGTGGCACCCCCATCAGGGCAGTTGCTGATGGCCGCATAACCGCTGCATCGTACACTTCAGGCAATGGCAACTTTGTCAAGATGAAGCATGATAAGACGTACGAAACTCAATATCTCCATATGTCGAAGTTTGGCCCCGGCATCCGCCCGGGCACCATGGTCAAACAAGGACAAACTATCGGCTATATCGGCCAGACAGGCTTAGCGACAGGTTGCCACGTCTGCTTCCGCTTCTGGAAAAACGGCAAGCAAGTCGATCACCTGAAAGAGAAGATGCCTCCTCCACAAGCCATGGAGCCATCACAACTACCTGAGTACTTTAAGATCAGAAATGAAGTCAAGGCAATGCTTGATGGAGTAGATGTCAAGAAAGCACCGGTGGTGAAGGAGATAGATCTGTTTCAGTCCTAAAAGCTATCGGTGATTGGTGATCAGTGATCTGTGATCAGTTATAGGAACACTAATGCCCCAGCGGGGCAAAAGGTCGGTAGCAAAGGTCAAGAAAAGCAATTCTCGCTCCGTAGGTGCGAAACCGGGCATGATTGGCTGTTGGTTTCAATTTGAATATTAAGGAAATGGTATTCGGTGATCGGTGATCAGAGATCGGTGATCAGAGATCGGTGATCGGTGATCAGTGTCTTGTCAAAGAATAAGTTTACAGTTTAGCTTATTGCCCACTGCTTATTGCCTACTGAAAACTGGTAGCTGGAGGCTGGTAGCTGGTAGCTTTTTCAATCTGCAGCTTTATCTAACGTAAATCCGAAAGTGGAACCCTTTCCTGTCGTAGACCTCACATTGACGGATTGATTATGGGCTTCCAGGATATGCTTGACGATGGAGAGTCCGAGTCCTGATCCTCCGGATTCACGGCTGCGGCTCTTGTCGACACGATAGAAGCGGTCAAAGAGATGCTTGAGATGTTTTTCTTCGATCCCGATGCCATTGTCTGACACTTCGACAAGGATCTGCCTGTCCATGACATAAAAACTGACCTTGGTCACCCCATGATCAATGCCATACTTGATGGAGTTGAGGGTAAGGTTAGTCAGTACCTGGCGGATTCCTTCGCGGTCTCCCATCACCATATAGGATTTGTCGGCACCTTCCTTAAAAGCCAGGGTGATGTGTCGGGGACGGGCGTTGACTTCAAGGTCATTGAACACCTCTTTGACCAGGGCTTTGATATCAAACTTCTGAATGTCAAGGATCAGATCCTCAGACTCAAGCTTGCTGATCTCTTCAAGATCCTGTACGATGGTCAGCAGGCGTTCTACATTAAATGCAGCACGCTCAAGATATTTCATATTGACGTTTTCATCATACAGGCCGCCATCGATCAGCGTATAGATATATCCCTGGATAGAAAATATAGGCGTCTTGAGCTCGTGTGACACATTGCCGATATACCGCTTACGATAGGCTTCCAGTCCTTTAAGTGTTTCGATCTCGTCTTGTTGTGATTCGGCCCATTGGGTGACTTCCTGCTCGACGCCATCGAGTATCTGATTGTCCCCCTGCGGTAAGTGCCGTTTGTCCGGAACTGATGTCTTTGACCGACGGATGATCTTATAGATGAGCTTGATCCGCCTGTAGATATAGCGATCCAGAATAAATTGTATGGTGACAAAGGCAAAGAGCCCTACACCGAGAACCATGGCAAATGCATACTTACCGGCAAGCGGACTGAAAAGCACTTTTTCGCCGATCCAAATCCAGGAAGCCGCAAACAGGGTAATCGCCAATGCACCCAGAAGTGACATGGTGCGCAGGCTGATATTTTTAAACATAAGGATTTTCCTTTAACGTAATGAGTCCGACAAGACCTGGACCCGCTCCATAATCTCTTTCAGCTTTTTAGGATCGGTCTCCAGTTTTCGTATTTCTTCTTCAAGGTCAGTTTTTGGATGCTTGTATATTTCAACATAGCGAAGCCAGAAGATGTCCTTCAACGAATCCTGTTTGCCCCCGCGCACCTCTGCCAATGCCACTTCACTGAATTGAAGATCAAACATAAGGTGCGCAAGCTGATCATCAGTTAACGTATAGTTTACATTGCTTTTCTGGCGGGTGCATCCAGCAACCAGGATGAGCACCCAACAGAAAATCGATATGGTCCTGATCATAGCTTAAACTGTTTAGGATAATGAAACCCTATAAAGGCAGCATGTTCAGGTTTAAACTTTTCCCATGAATTGATCATGAGTTGCGCATGGACTATCCCGCATGTGGGAACATCATCGATATGCACACCAGCTATGCTATTGGCCACCCAGGTAAATGTCGGATTGTGGCCGAATACATAGACGAACCTTGCCGAATCAGGTGCTCCGCGTAAAACCTCGTACACGGTTTCGGCCGAGGCTTCGTATAAAGCCTTGGTGACTTGAAATTGCTGCTCAGTGAGTCCGAATTCCTTTTTGAAAAATTCGGCTGTCGACCTGGCCCTATTTGCGGCAGAGGTGATGATATAATCAGGTATCAGGCCCAATTCATGCATTTTGAGGGCCATCATGGGGGCATCATGGAGTCCCCTGGTGTCCAGTGGACGGTCAAAATCAGCCAATCCGGGGTGATCCCAGTTAGATTTAGCATGACGGACAAAACAAACATCTTTTACTTCCATAGGACAGCATTACCTTAGCAAATTTATGTGTAACCAAGGGGAATGCCTGTATGAAATGAACCAAATTATGCCAAACAAGGCTATAAATCACAAATACGTCCATATCATTAGCCTCACCAGGAGATGAAAGTTGTCCTTTTTGACATAGAAAGCCATTTTAACGCTGCTGTGATGGAAGAGGCCATGGACCTGGTCAGAGAGACCAATGAATATGACCTCACCCAGCCGGAAGAGGGCTTCTTTCATTTTATCTCACGTCAGCCTGACTATCACGTAGAGATGGCTTTTAAAGCCGATGGCACAGTATCTGCCAAATGCCAATGCACTGCCTTCAAGCGTACAAAGCAATGTAAGCATGCGCTGGCAGCACTCCTTATGCTCAGAGATCATATCCTCCGGAGCCGGCGGACAAAGTCCAAATCCAAGCATGAAAACCTGCTGCTCGATGATGTGCTCAAGAAAATGACGGTGACCGAATTGAGGAGCTTTATCTCCATCCATGCCCAATCCCACAGTGCTTTCAGGGCGGAAATCCTGGCCAATTACCTCCACCTGATCAAAAAGCCGGATTATCACCATTTGTTGCTTGACATGACCCCAATGGATAAGTTCGGGACCATCAAGCTCAATCGTAACAACCTCAAAACTGTCAGGAACATCATCGCTACCTTGCTCCGTCAGGCACAGCAACTGCTCAAGGAAAAAGCCCTTTCAGAAACCTTTCAGATCCTGGAAGCCACGTTGCATCACCTCTATAGGTTGAGCATAAAAGTACCGCAGTTCCAGGAGCAACTTTCCACAGAACTCAGACTGGCCTTACGCATTTTTGATGCCCTTTGCCACCAATCTATGGCACCGAGATTGCAGCAGTCTGCTTTTGTACTGTCTATGGATATCAGTGGGCGCGAAGGATATACCTTTCTCAAGGGAACAAAACCTCTCCTCCTGTCAATCGAGCCATTTATCCTCGAGGAGAAATCAAGACATGCCGCTTTTCAGCTTGCGGAGAAAAAAGCTGTCCTGGATTCCAGGCAACAACTGCCCTGGGCCACCATCGTGATGCGCTGGATGAGATTGTGGAAAGTCAGATCGACCAGCAAGCCACTTAAGGCTGTTCTCAACCGGCTGATGCCTGACATCCTGCAGGAACTAAGCCGACAGGGAGATTACGAGGATGTAATCTATTCACTCCAGTCCGTCCAGACAGACACCTATGAAAAAACGCTCCTCAGGGGCATGTTACAGGCAGGACTCAGGGCAGCAAGGCAAACAGGGGACAGGGAACTGGTGTCCAAGCTATCCTATGAACTCAGTCTATCTTATCTCGATACCGATGCCTGGGACATTCTCCTGGAGACAGATCATGAAAGTGCTCACCGGGTCCTCAGGGTGGTCAAGGAATACTATGCTCCAGGTACAGATGACATTGCAGACCAGCTACTCCTCAGGGGATGGAATGCTACCGGGCACAAGGATGAACTTCTTGAACGCCTGAGTGCTATCGGGGATATGAGTCTGCTGATGCGATATGATGATCAGCTTAAGACTTCGCATCGCTTGCAACTGGAAGATGTATATGCCACACATATATATGCTACAAGGGAGGCCTATGGCGGAGTTATCGCCAGACAGAAACTGAGTAATATCTTTGGGCACTTAAAATCAATAGATCTTTCTGCCGGAGTTGCAGAGAAACTAAAACTTATGGACAAAAAGAACAAAGGTGGAACGGGCCCTCAGGCTGCGGAGATCCGGGGATTTGTATTTGATCTCGATGGGGTGATCGTAGATACAGCCGTACATCACTTCCAGTCATGGAAGAAAATCCTGAAAGAACTCGGGGCAGACATCACAGAGGAGGATGATCATCATACCCGTGGGGCCAGCCGTATGGAATCCCTGGAGTACCTGCTCAACAGATATAGTATAGTGCTGACCCAGGAAGAAAAAGAAATGTGGGCGGCGAAGAAAAATGAAGTGTACCTCGAAGCCATCGAACTGATTACCCCTCGTGACCTGTTGCCGGGCGCACTTGCTTTCCTGATCGACACCCGAAAAGCTGGCCTTAAACTGGCTCTTGGCTCAGCAAGTAAAAATGCACGTGGCGTGTTGAAAAAACTGGCTATCGAAGAACGCTTTGATGCCATCCTGGATGGCAACGACGCCAAAGAATCAAAACCACATCCGGAGATCTTTACCAAAGCCTGTGAAGCCCTTAAACTGGATCCTGCGGAAGTAGTCGTCTTTGAAGACGCAGCCAAAGGGGTCCAGGCTGCTCTGGCAGCAGGCTGTCATGCAGTAGGCCTCGGCGACCCTGAGGCACTCAAAGAAGCAGATATCATCATCAGTGGATTGGACCAGACCACTCCCACCCTTATCATCGAACAACTATCATGAAAAATTATCTCAAGCATCATCCCTGGCATATCATTGAAGAAGGATTTAACCGTGAATATCATGAAGTAAGCGAGAGTGTCTGTAGCCTGGGCAACGGACGCTTCGGGCTTCGCGGTAATTTTGAAGAAGACTACTCGGGCAAGTCCCTGCGGGGCTCTTATTTTGCAGGTGTATACTACCCTGACCTCACGCGTGTGGGTTGGTGGAAAAACGGTTATCCCGAATATTTCGCAAAAGTCCTCAACAGTGTCAACTGGATCGGTGTGCGCATCTTTGTGGATGGTGAGGCACTCGACCTTGACAAGACCCCTGTAAATAATTTTCGCAGGACACTGGACATGGAACAAGGTATCCTGAGCAGGAGTTTTACCACAAACCCTCCTTCAGGTGGCATATTATCCTTCCAGTTTGAACGATTCTGCAGCATGGCAGATCCCGATGCGGGGGCTATAAGAATCAGTATCAAATCTGAAGGGTACAATGGTAAGATTACCATGGAGCCGTATCTCGATTTTGATATACACAACAAAGACTCCAACTACGGCGACCAGTTTTGGGTCAGGGTGGCGGAGGAACAGGATGATCAACTGTCCATGGTCTCTGCTATTACCAAAAAGACATCGTTTACTGTGAGCTCCTTTATGCATACGAGTGTTGAGGTCAATGGTCACAAAGTGGGTGAGTCGAACTCCTCCATCGCTCCGATGAAAGTCAACCGACTGTATAAAGTAGACCTCGAATCCGGTGAAGAACTGATCCTGCACAAAACCGTTATCAACCTGAGCAGCCTCTATGTGCATCCTGACCACCAGACTGAAGAAGGCAGGAAAAAACTGGCCGAAAATGAAGTAATTGGATATGCGACCATGAAGCGTAACCATATCGAAGCATGGCGGAATATCTGGGATGGAGCTGATATCGTGATCGAGGGTAATGTACAGGCACAGCAAGGTATCCGGTTCAATATCTTTCATTTATGGCAGACCTATACCGGTGCTGATGCGCGGCTCAATATCGGGCCGAAGGGATTTACCGGAGAGAAATACGGGGGCAGTACCTATTGGGATACTGAAGCGTATTGCATTCCATTCTATCTCGGCACTGCTGATTCACATATCGCCCGCAATCTGCTCGTATATCGCTACCTGCACTTGCAAAAAGCGATTGAAAATGCTGCAAAGCTGGGATTTAAAGATGGTGCTGCGCTCTATCCTATGGTCACGATCAATGGCGAAGAGTGTCACAATGAATGGGAGATCACCTTTGAAGAAATACACCGTAATGGTGCCATGGTATACGCCATCTATGATTATATCAAGTACACAGGCGATACTACATATCTGACTGAAGGTGGGCTGGAAGTGATCATGGGCATAGCACGATTCTGGTCACAGCGGGTCAACTATTCTGAAGACAAGCAAGCGTGGGTCATGCTTGGGGTCACTGGTCCGAATGAATACGAAAACAATGTCAATAATAACTGGTACAGCAATTACCTGGCCAGGTGGTGCATGCAATATGCACTTGAACAAATAGATTGGGTCAGGACACATCATCCGGACCATTGGAACAGAATAAAACAGACTACCGGTTTCAATGATGCAGAAACCGGGGAATGGCAGAAGCGGATTGACAACATGTATTTCCCCTGGGATGAAAAACGCCAGGTTTACCTCCAGCAGGATGGCTTCCTTGATAAGGACCTGATGCATGCCAATGACCTGCCTGCTTCAGAGCGGCCGATCAACCAGAAATGGTCGTGGGACAGGATCCTCAGATCCTGCTTTATCAAGCAGGCAGATGTACTGCAGGGGATGTATTTCTTTGAAGATCACTTTGATGAAGATACCCACAGGAGACATTTTGATTTTTACGAACCGATGACCGTGCACGAATCATCCCTGTCGCCATGTGTGCATGCTATACTGGCCTCACGTCTTGGCAAACCTGAAAAAGCAAACGAAATGTACCTGCGTACATCGAGGTTGGACCTGGACGATTATAACAATGACACTGAGGATGGGCTGCATATCACGAGTATGGCTGGTTCGTGGATGTCTGTCGTCAGGGGATTTGCAGGAATGCAGGTCAAGGATGGTTTGTTGCACCTGGCCCCTGTCCTGCCTGCAGGCTGGGATGGATTCAAATTTAAGATCCATTACCGCAAGCGGTTTATTGACATTACTTTAACGGGAGATCATTGTGAAACATCCTTCTACGGGAACCTATTGAGATCGGTCAAAAATGAAACCTTTAGGGCCTTAAGATCAGATGGGTGATTGCAACGCTGTAATGAACGCAGGCAACGTTTAATCTTTTAGGGCTTTAGTTTGTACTTTTAATGTGTTTTAGCCTTTTAGATTGTCGTATATGATTCGCGTAATGATTGCTGATGACCACAACATGTTTGTCGAAGGGATTGAATCCATCCTGGAGGGAATGGACAATATACAGGTGGTTTCAAAGTGTTACACTGGCCCTGAGGTATTTGAAAAGCTGGAACATATACCGGCAGATGTAATCCTGCTGGATATCAACCTGCCCGGGATGAATGGTATCGAGGTATGCCAGAAGCTAAGTAAAGAATACCCCAATGTCAAAGTACTCGCCTTGTCTATGCACAATGAGGAAAGCTTTGTCACCGAGATCCTGAAGCATGGCGCACAAGGGTATATCCTGAAGAATACCGGCAAGAAAGAATTACTGACCGCCATCGAAACTGTGTATAACGGGCAATCCTATTTCAGTGAAGAGGTCAAGGAGACGATCATGAAGAGCCTGGTCAGCCAGAAGTCAGGTGGAAAAAAATCTACGCTGCTGGCCCCAAAAATCTCAAGGCGCGAAAAAGATGTCCTGGACCTCATCGTCAAGGAGCATACCACCCAGGAGATTGCTGATACGCTCTTTATCAGCCTGAAGACCGTTGAATCGCATCGCAGGAGCCTGCTGACCAAGCTCGGGGTGCGAAATACTGCCGGACTGGTGAGGGTAGCCATTGAAAACCAACTCACTTCCAAGCCCTAAGCCAATCGTGTACATACATGACGAATGCATAATACCGTTAATAGTATACTTTAATACCTGATTTAAGACCACACACCGAGCGCATCCTGAAATTGATATTTCTGCTTACCCCTTCATACAAACATTTTAGGATATCCATGCCACAACCTGAGGATATGAAGGACTCTATTGCCCATGCACTTCCATTATGGATGTTCGGTGTATTGCTCACCGGTCTGCTTACGTTTACATCAGCCACTGCTCATGCACAGGTCAGTGACAACATGTCCAATGCTGAACTATACCGGCTCATCGCCCAGCTCGAACAACATAATAAGTTTAGTGAAGCCGGCGAAGCGTACCGGATAATTGCCGAAAGAGACCTGGCTGAAATTGAAAACCTCGACCGGGCCATCAAGAATTACATAGAAGCGCAGAAGTTGTTTGGGCGCGCAGGCGATACCGTCCGTATGTACCAGACCATCACTGATCTCGGACGCTTGTATTGTGGAAGTGAATATTACCAGGAAGCCATCACCATGTTTGAGCGGGTGGAATCATATGCAGAGCGACAACTGGATACCTTGCTTTCCGCACGCATGCTGCAACAGATCGGTGAGATCTACATCGCACGGAAACAGTTTGACCAGGCTTCCAAATACTTTGACCGTGCCAGTAAGTTAAACCTGATGATCCAGGACACGCTCCTCTCGACGATCAATAAACTGACCATCACTGCACTCACCGGGCAGAAACCCTTATTTAAGGATCTACCCGATTCGCTCAACATCGCCTTGACCAGGTTTGACAGCGTTCGATACCAATCCTTCCTGCCAAACATCCATCTCCATGTGGGGATGTATAATATGCATGCTAAAAAATATAAACTGGCCATGTACTATTTCGTGCAGGGGCTTCGCCTGGCAGGCAAGGATGTGTTTGTCAAAAGAGAACTTTACAGGCAACAGGCAGAGTGCTATGAACTGATGAATGATTTTCCTGCCGCCTTGAGCGTCCTGAAGGCATATAACCATTTCAACGACAGCCTTAATGATGTCACCAAGTCGGCCAGTATCCAACAGAAATTCCTGAAAGAAAAAGATATCGAGCGGGAGACAGAGTTGCAACAAATGGTGCTGGACCGCAAGATTTCGGTATTGACATCCGCGCTGCAAAATGTAGTGACCTATGCCCTTCTCGTGGGCGCTGTGATCATGCTCATCGTTACTTACCTCATCATCCGGGGCTACCAGCAGCGACTCAACTCCAACCAGATCATTGCCAACCAGAATGAAGAAATCAACCGCCAAAAAATCAATGAACTCGAAAGTAATCGTAAGATTGAATCCATAAGTTCGATGCTTCAAGGCCAGGAAGTTGAACGGGAGCGGATAGCCAGGGACCTGCATGACAGCCTCGGTGGTTTATTGTCTACCGTCAAGTTGCACTTTGATGCAATCCAGGCAAAGAATCCGGAAATCACCCATCAGAAAGAATACAACAAAGCCTATACCCTCCTGGATGAGGCTTGCAACGAAGTCAGGACGATCTCCAACAATATGCAGCCGGGTGCATTGCTCAAGATGGGTATCGTCCCTGCGATCAAGGACCTGGTCAACCGTATTGAATCCGAAGAAACGCCACACATTGAATTTATACACTATGGCCCGCTCAATGACCTTGCTATCGGTGTCACTCTCAATATCTATCGCATTGTACAGGAATTACTTTACAATTGCCTCAAGCACGCCCAATCCAAGGAAATCCTGATCCAGCTCATCCGCAATGAAGAAGATCTCGAGATCATGGTTGAAGATGATGGGCAGGGATACGACCCTAATGATGTCAAGAAAGGCATGGGCACTGAGAACGTTGCTGCCAGGGTCAATTTCCTCAAGGGTGAAATATCTATACATAGTGAAAAGGGAGTGGGCACTACCACGACCATCACCATTCCCTATTCCAAGGAGATAGCTGAAAACGAGGTATTCAGTCAACTTGATCCGGAGGTGTTTGATAAGGAGGAGGGTTAAGCCCCTGGCCCCAAAGGCATGGGGTAAGGACAACTGGAAAAGGCAGGCTTTAAATTTCCGCGAATCCAGGTGCTGGATGGAGTCTCTCCGCCAGCATGATAATCCAACTGGTTCCTTTTCTTCCATCCAACGGCCGATGGCCGATTATAATTGGGTATCCTCTATTGGGTGGCGGAGAAAACTCCATCCCTATTGAAATGTGTATAAACATTAGCCCTATAGGGAGTAAATATTTGGATCGGGGATTATATCGCTCATTAACTAATCACCACTTTCCACTTTTCCTTCCTTATTGGCTATTGAATATTGAATATGAGGAAGATCTGTCACC
Organism: Candidatus Opimibacter iunctus; assembly: GCA_016716665.1. Taxonomy (GTDB): domain Bacteria; phylum Bacteroidota; class Bacteroidia; order Chitinophagales; family Saprospiraceae; genus Opimibacter; species Opimibacter iunctus. The sequence continues at coordinate 308,019 of JADJVH010000004.1, forward strand.
TGATAGCCTCCCTGCTCCTTGCACCTTGCACCTTGCTCCTTGCTAAACTCCGTGCCATCAAACGAAATCCGTATTTTTGCCACTTACATAGTCTACTGACAAACACATGTTACACGCAATATCTCCCATCGATGGCCGCTATGCTGAAAAGACTGCGGTACTGGCACAGTATTTTTCAGAAGCGGCGCTCATGCGGTACAGGTGCCATGTGGAAGTGGAGTACCTGATTGCCCTCGTAGAGACAGGCATCATACCTGGCGGATCCTTGAGTGAAGGACAAAAAGAGAGTCTTAGGGCAATCGTAACCTCCTTTACAGATGTAGATGCGGAAACCATCAAGAAGTCAGAGGCTAAGATCAATCATGATGTCAAGGCTATCGAGTATTTCATCAAAGAGAAACTGGACGGGCTTGGGTTGATCAAATATAAGGAGTGGGTACATTTCGGATTGACCTCGCAGGATGTCAACAACAGTGCATTTCCATTGATGATCCGTGAGGCGTATCTTGACCAATTGATTCCATCCATCAAGTCCGTCAGGCAGGATATCATGGAATTTGCAGTCAAGACACAGTACCTGCCAATGCTTGCCCACACCCACGGGCAGCCTGCATCTCCAACGATGCTGGGTAAAGAATTGATGGTGTTTGTAGAAAGGCTGGATACGCAGATAGCACAACTGGAAGCCGTCAATCTCAAAGTAAAATTTGGAGGTGCAACCGGAAATTTCAATGCCCATGTTGCTGCATTTCCGGATACAGACTGGCTCGAATGGGCAGATCAGTTTACTAAGAAATACCTGGGGATCGAGCGCTATCACTATACCACTCAGATCGAGCACTATGACCAGATCGCAGCGCTATGCCATGCCAATATGCGTATCAATACCATCCTGATTGACCTGTGCCGTGATATCTGGACGTACATCTCCATGAATTACCTGACGCAGAAAGCCAATCCGAACGAGGTAGGATCATCTGCCATGCCACACAAGGTGAATCCTATTGATTTTGAAAATGCGGAAGGCAACCTGGCTATGCGAATGCAATCTTCGGGCACCTCGCTGATAAGCTTCCTGTAAGTAGATTGCAGCGTGACCTGACGGACAGTACCGTATTGAGAAACATCGGGGTGCCGGTGGCGCATAGTTTCCTATCCCTCCACTCTATCGGCAAAGGCATGCGAAAAATCGCAGCCAACGAAATCAAACTGGCCAAGGACCTTGAGGCCAATTGGTCGGTGCTTGCCGAAGCCATCCAGACGATCTTACGCAGAGAAGGAGTAGCCAATCCATACGAGTTATTGAAAGACCTCACCCGCGGCAAAGAACAACTCAGCAAAGAGGACCTGCATGCTTTTATCGATGGTTTGGATATCCGAGACGAAGTAAAAGAGGAGATGTGGGCCCTGACTCCCGCAGGATATACTGGCGTTTGCATAGTTTGTTAATCCCAAATACCATCCGATGAATCAGCACGCCAAATCCATCCGCCCATTTATAGGGGCTAAGAACTTTGAAATCTCTCGAAGCTTTTACCGTGACATGGGATTTGAGGAGACAGTAGTTTCTCCGGCGTTTTCAGTATTCAAATCAGGAAGCAATGCTTTTTATTTACAGGACGCCTATGTCAAAGACTGGATTGACAATACGATGGTCTTTCTGGAAGTTGATGATGTAAGCCGCTTCTATGACGAACTGTTATCTTTGAGCCTGCCTGCAAAGTATGAGGGTGTAAGAATTGTTCCCATCAGGGACATGGATTGGGGACGGGAGTGCTTTGTGCATGATCCGTCAGGTATCCTCTGGCATTTCGGGGAGTTTGCCAAATAGGAAGCTTCCTCAACAAAGGCAAAGGTGATACCTCCAATTAAAAGTCACTTGAATACGCTTTAACAGCTATATAACACGTTCGTAATGCTTCAGCTTTCTACCTTTCAGGCATGAAACAAACAGCACTTCTTGTATTTTTCTTACTCAACATAAGCTTGTCTTGCAGCCCAATCTGCATATTCAAAAGAAGTAGAAGAACAGATCAGGCAATTTGAAAACAGCCTCTCGGGTCGTGTCATCCTCAAACAAAAGGGCAGATATACACTTGAAGACCGTATGGCCTATTACCATGTCCAAGGCCTGAGCATTGCTGTAGTGCACGATTATAAAGTAGCCTGGGCTAAAGGATATGGCTGGGCCGATAAAAAAGAACGCAAGCCAGTCACACCGGAGACCCTTTTTGAACCCGGCTCGATCAGCAAATCCTTAAATGCAGTTGGCCTCTTAAAACTGGTGCAGGACCAGAAGCTTGACCTGCATACAGATATCAACACCTATCTGACGTCATGGCAATTTCCCTATGACTCTATATCTCACGGCAAGAAAATTACACTTGCCCAATTGTTAAGCCATAGTGCGGGGTTGACCGTACATGGATTTCCAGGATATGATCTCAGCGCTCAAATTCCTACCGTCCCTCAAATCCTTGATGGAGAATATCCTGCCAATACTCCTCCTGTGCGATCTGCCTTTGAACCAGGCATCAGGTTTCAATATTCAGGGTGGAGGTACCACCATCTCACAACTCATGCTGATGGATGTCACTAAGCAACCCTATGATGTGTATATGTATGAAAACGTATTGAAACCGATGGGCATGGTCAATAGCTTTTATACACAACCTGCACCGGAAGACAGGCAGGACCTCTGCGCAAGTGGATACTATCCTGACGGCAGACAGGTACCAAACAAATTTCATGCATACCCTGAACAGGCTGCAGCTGGCTTGTGGATGACTCCAACAGACCTCTGCCAGTATATCATCGAAACACAACTTGCCTATGCCGGCAAGTCTGCCAGGGTGCTCAATCAGGATATGACCAGGCTCAGGTTGTCCCCATACAATGATGCGTCGTCTGCATTGGGCGTGTTTATGGAGGACAGAAACGGGACACTCTATTTTCAACATAGTGCTGGCAATGAAGGCTTCTGCGGACAATACTATGGGAGCCTGGAAAGCGGTGATGGTGTGGCCGTGTTTTTAAATACAAATAGTTATGCAATACTGCCGGAAGTGATCAACAATATCGCCACCGTCTATCAATGGAAGGACTTTTACAAACCGATCTACAGAGAGAATGTACGTGTCGCGAAAAAAATTCAACAAAAGTATGCAGGGGTCTATCTGGTCAACGGAGATAAATTTACTTACATCCTGAAGAAAAAGGACGGGTACTATCTATATGCGGAAGGCACTTATGCGCAAATGCTATACACCAGCGACACTGATTTCTTCAATATTGAATTCCCTACAGAAAAACACTTTGTCACAGATGCATCAGGCAGGATCACAGGTTATGAAAGGATGGCAGATGGTCAACTCCTGCCACCTGCTGTCAAAGTTATTGATCCTGACACCCTGCATGGCTCCGCTGACTTCTTCAATGAACTGGGTTGGATGCTTATAGAAAGTAAACACTTTGCAGAAGCCATTCAGTACTTAAAACGCGGATTAGCATTACATCCTGAATCCTTGTATATAGCCGGCAATCTGGCTCACGCCTATTTATTTCATGGTGATTACCAGCAAGCATTAGCGATCTATACTGCACACAAAGGAGCATCTTTGTCACCAGGATTTTCATGGGAGGATATGATCCGTCAGGACTATGTGTATTTACAACAAGCAGGATTAAATAGTAAACTGATGAAGCGTATGTTCCGTGACCTGGCAATAGCCATCCCTGAAGACTTTCTTGCCGGATAACATCATTTCACTTTCAACTCAACATGTAAAACCTAACACGCCATGCCATTGCCATCCAAACTATATGCCATGAAGCATCTCACAATGAAGGCTTCACTATCCATATTTATATTATTCCTGTGCCTCAATAGTTCAGCCCAAAATCTCTCCTATGAAATCCATGGCAATTATCGTCATCCGGTGACCAACCAGCAACTTATAACGGCACAAACCATGACTGATATCAATCCGGGTTATCCCTCCTCATGGATAACAGACTATGTCCTAACGGAGATCGAGGCTACCTGTAACGGGGAAAAGCTGAGCGTCAACGGGCTAAATGATACATTGCATGATACTCAAAGAAAGATCTTGAGTAGTGCAGACCTTGGAACCGACATCATCATCGATGTGCATTACCGGCGCAATAATGCAGCTACAGGTGAAAGCCAATTAAACACCCTGCATTATGTAGCCACGGTGGTTCCTGAGACGGAAGCCCAGTACCCGGGAGGTAATGACGAGCTCATGAAATATATCAAGGAAAATGCGATTGACAAGATAACCGGCCATGAAGACAAACTTAATCAGAATATACTCATCCAATTTAATATCAATGCAGCAGGTGAACCGGTTGATGCCAGATTGATCAGGACATCAGGCGATCAGAAAACAGACAAGATGTTGTTGAAGGCTATTACAAAAATGCCTGTGTGGAAGCCGGCGGTACTGGCTAATGGATTGACTGTCCTACAGCAGTTTACTTTTAGTATAGAAGCCATGGGCTGTTAAATAGTACGTGCCAATAATGTAACTTTGGTCCACGGCTTTCCGGGAAGGGCTAATAGGAATACGGCTCCCCGGTCAGGCTGACATGCTCACCTCATATCGCTATCCTGATGAAACATTTATCCTTTCTCCTCCCGATTCTCCTTCTTGTCCTTGTCATTGGTTGTGGCCCTAAATCCACCACCACCACCACTGAATCGTCCGACAATACATTTGCCTCCTTTGAAGATCGTTTTCTTGATGCCTACTGGAAGCAGCATCCTACAGGCTCCATCTTTGCAGGATATGGCAAATACTATGACCTGCTCATCACTCCGGACAGTACTGCCTTTGCATCCAATGTGGCCTTTTCAAGGCAGTGGCTTGATTCCCTCAACACTTTTGACCTGAATACACTTAATGACAACAATAAGATCAGTCTTAACATCATCAAGAATCAGTTGGAAAGCGACATTTGGTATATATCTGTATTCAAGCAACAGGAATGGGACGCTTCGGTGTATAACATTGCCGGTGAATGTGACTACATCATCAACCAACCATATGCGCCATTGGATGAAAGGCTCCTCACACTCTCCAAACACCTGCAAACGACTGATGCGTATTATAAGGCAGCACTTGCCATGCTCAAAAAGCCATCCAAAGAGCATGTCGAACTTGCTATCCTCCAAAACCAGGGAGGAGCTTCTGTCTTTGGACCCGCACTGATGGATTCTATCAAGGCTTCCCATCTAAGTGATGCCGACAAAGCAGCACTACAGGAAAATATCACCAAAGCGACCATTGCTATCAATGGGTATGTAGATGGACTAAAAGCAATCCTCGCTGATAAAAACTACACTTTCCGTGATTTCCGGATCGGCAAAGAACTGTTTACCGAAAAGTTCAAATATGACCTCGCGACTGACTTCACGCCTGAACAGGTTTATGAAAAAGCAAATGCTGACAAACAACTGTATCACACGAAAATGGCGGGTATCGCCAGATCCTTATGGAGCAAGTACTATGACAACCAAATCAAGCCGGCAGATAGTCTCAAACTGATACAAATGGTGCTGGACAAGATCCAGTTGCAACATTCGAGTCCGGAGCATTTCTTCGATTCACTCACCCGCCAGGTGTATCAATTAAAGAAATTTATAGTTGAAAAAGACCTCTTTGATTTTGACACCGCATCTCCCCCGATCAAAGTCCGAATCATGCCTGCCTATGCAAGGGGCTTTAGTGTCGCGAGTGCGGAGTTTACTCCACCCTATCAAAAGAGTGGAACCACCTATTATAATATCGATGACCTGACATTGTATACTCCTGAAAAAGCCGAGAGTGTACTGAAGGAATATAACAACTATGCTTCACAATTACTTTCCATTCATGAAGCCGTACCCGGACATTGTGTGCAGGGTATCTATAACAATAAAAAATCTCCAGATGTGGTGCGAGCTGTATTCCAGAATGGGGCCATGATCGAAGGCTGGGCAGTTTACGCTGAAGCGATGATGCTTGAAAACGGATGGGGAGGCAACTCTCCTGAAATGGAACTGGTGCATGATAAATTAAAACTCAGGGAGCTCGCCAATGTAATCATCGATTATGAGCTCCAGGTGCAGAACAAATCAAAAGAAGAGCTGATACGCCTGATGGTTGTTGAATGCTTCCAGACCAATGCACAGGCTGAAGAAAAGTATCACAGGGCTACCGTATCACAGGTACAGCTTTGTTCATACTACGCGGGGTCTACTGCTATCCAAGCCCTGCGTGAGGATTATAAGAATAAGATGGGAGACAAGTATAACCTCAAAGAATTTCATGAAGCATTCCTGAGCTATGGCAGTTCACCGGTCAAATACATCCGCGAGCGGATGCTCAATTAACCTGGTGAGGTATGACTAAACCAAATAAAACCACGGAGACGGAAAGCAGTGTGGCTGATTTCCTGGCCGGCATAAGTGACGAGAAAAAGCGGAAAGATTGCCAGGCTATCATTGACCTGGTTACCTCAAGCACAGGCCTTCACCCTAAAATGTGGGGCCCTGCAATTGTAGGATTTGGCAGCTACCATTATGTGTATGAAAGCGGGCGTGAAGGAGATGCGCCTTTAGCCGGCTTGTCCCCGAGGGCAAATGCAATAACTCTCTACCTTGGTTCTTCATTCGATCAGCGTGCTGAACTCCTCGCTAAATTTGGAAAATTCAAGGAAGGAAAGGGCTGCATATATATCCAAAAGCTTGAAGACATTGATACAGGAGTACTTGCGCAAATGTTTATCAACGCTATTCGGAGTAAAAACCCACATTGCTGAACAGCTTTAGATAGAATGCTTGCTTGTTCAACCCTGTTGTATGCAATACTTGCTTTTTATTATCTTTCCAGAGTGAAGCGAAAGACCATTCACCAATACCTGGTGATTTTATTGGCTTTGAGCCAACTGTACAGTATTTCTGCACAGACTTCCCTGAAACCATTACCTAAGCCTTTCCTATCAGTCAATGAGTCCGATATCTTGCAGCTACTGACCGATGCGCGTACATCTGAGGATACCATGTATTATTTGCTGGCCCAGATTGACAACTTAGGAGGGCCAGAAATGCATGCCTTCCTTCTAGACAACCTGACCCACTTTCTGGCCATAAACGCAAGGACGTTAATCTATAATGACGAACCTTTAAGGCTCTATAAAGAAGCGATTGACTTATGGGAAAAGGGAGAACGGCTACAAAGCATTGCACTCCAGAAAAGAGCAGTCAATGCGTATGACAAGCAACATCGGGTATTTGGACCTAATAGTATATTTCCCTGCATCAGATTGCATTACAATGAACTCAATTTGCCTGAAGAGCGACTCGCCTATTACAAGGAAAAATTAGTTTACTACCAAAATTACGGGCCAATAGAAAATACAGCGGATTGTTATCATGCATTTGGAGGCTACTACCTATTGAAGGCAGATTACAATTTAGCCATAAGCCATTACCTCAAGGCGGCTTCCATCTTTAAAACCTACAACGCGGATGGTTATGCTAATGCACATAGTGTAGTGGGCTGGACTTATTATCGCTGGGGCAACTATGACAAATCAAAATACTATCTGGAATCAGGATTGGCGCTAAGCAAAAAAACAGGAAATTACTCAAATGTCCAGTTGTGCTATATATTCCTCGGCCTGATCGCGAAACAGGATAAGCAGTATAGTGAGTCGATGAAGCTGCTTGACACCGCACTTACCTTAATCGTCATGCCTCGCGATATTGATGTATACACCTTGCTGTTGGCTGAGAAAGGTGGGCTGCTGCTTATTGAAAACAAGCCCGAAGAAGCTTTGCCCATTCTCAACAGAGCAATCGAACTAAGGGAATCAGAAGACTTGCCACTAGCAAATTACCAGGGGGATTTTGAAGGTTATTTCTACCTCTACCAATACTTCGTGATGCAGAAGGATTGGACTAAGGCAGAGCAGATATTATTAATGACCTATGATAAAGCCGGCACATCCAAGTCCAACAGGCAAATCCTAAAACTGAACAAAGAGCTAGCCATCTTTTACAATGCTCAAAGTAAAAACATCCAGGCTCTACCCTATGCCCTTGCCTATATTACATTGAGTGACTCCCTACGCAACATAGAGAATACGTTTAACGTCTCTCAATATGAGGAGCAGCAAGAAGCCATCTCAAATGAAGTGCAAGTACTGGGCTTGGAGCAAGAAAAAAAGCTCCAGCGAAATTATTTTGCCGGAGGTGGCTTGATGCTCTTACTCCTATCAGCAGGCATCTATAGCCGACTGCAATATGTACGAAGGGTAACCAAACAACTTGCGGAACAAAATATCCAGATTGAAAAGGCAAAATTGCATGCTGAGCAGAGCGAACGATTTAAACAGGAATTTCTCGCCAACATGAGCCATGAGATCCGGACTCCGATGAATGCAGTGATGGGCATGACGAGTCTTCTAATGGACAAGAAGCCAAGACATGACCAGGTCGCCTATCTCACAGGCATACAAAAGTCTTCTGACACACTACTCCATATCATCAATGATATCCTGGATCTCTCCAAGGTAGAAGCAGGCAAGATCGATCTCGAAGCCATCGATTTTGCAATCCGACAGGAAATGAAGCAAGTCAAACAATTGCTTGATCACAAAGCCATTGAAAAGGGAATCCAGTTGATACTTCATATAGACCATAATGTCCCGGATGTGGTCATAGGAGACCCTGTGCGCCTCAACCAGGTATTGATCAACCTTGCAGGGAATGCCATCAAGTTTACAGAGAAAGGGAGTGTGACTATTGAAGTAGGCATGGGGCAGGGAGCAGGGGGCAAGGTGCAAGGGGTTGTGGGCAGTTCTCAGCCGGCAGTAGGCAATCAACAATCGGAAGTCGAAGGTGTGGAATTTGCTCCACCCGAAAATACCCAATTGCTATTTAAAGTTTCAGATACTGGGATAGGGATACCAAAGGATAAGTTGGATCGGGTATTTGAAAGTTTTTCGCAGGCCCATTCTTCGGATAATCGGAAATTTGGCGGGACGGGACTGGGACTATCGATCAGTAAACAATTGGTGGAATTGATGGGCGGTACAATTGCTGTCGAAAGTGAAGAGGGTTCCGGAACGACCTTTTCTTTTGAAATTGAATACCCAATAGGTTCAGCAGCCAAATTATTAGAAACAAAATCGCATGATCAAATGGATGGTAGTATGCTCAATGGGCTCAAGATATTGGTGGTCGATGACAATGAATTTAACCGTACTGTGGCCAGGGATACCTTGCTGTCGAAATGCGATGTTGAAATCATCGAGGCGATCCATGGACAGGAAGCCATTGACTTACTGAAAGAACAAGACTTTGATGTCATCCTGATGGATGTACAGATGCCGGTCATGGATGGATTTGAGGCCACACGGCAGATTCGGGAGACTTTCCCCGCGCCAAAGAACAAAACCCAGATCATCGCCCTCACGGCAAGTGTCGTGCGGAGCGACCTGGACAAATGCCGGGCTGCTGGAATGGATGATTATGTGGCCAAACCCTTTAAGGCCATGCAATTGCTGGCGACCATAGCCAAAGCCAGTGGGCGGGAAATACGGCATCTTGAAAATCCGGCATCCGCAGAAATGCCTGGAAAAATTGGCCTGGCCGAATTGTCCGAAATCCCAATCAAGCCGGTTACGGACTTAACCTACCTGGAAAAATTCTGTGAAGGGGACACATCGCGTATGAACAAATATATCAGCATGTTTCTAGATACCGCTCCTGGCTTAACAGAGCAGATAACACAGGCATTGGCGCAGGAGAACTATGAAGAAATCGCCGGTCAGATCCATGCCTACAAGACCAAATGGATTATGATGGGGATGACAGATGCTAAAGACCTGGCCCTGGTCATAGAGCAAGCTTGCAGAGAAAGTGGCGACACGATTTCAATCAGGAAAAATGTTGACAGCCTATTGGCACTCATCCAAACTGCAGTTTCAGAACTAAAGGTGTAGTTGATCCAATTCAAATAATTACATTAGCTCAAAATATACCAATATGCCTGCCAGCACTCCCAAGAAGATTTTTGTCGTAGATGATGATCCGATGCTTACATTGGCGCTGGAGGACTACCTGACAAGAAAGGTCGCCCATCAGGTCACTGTATTCGAAACCGGTGAAGCCTGCCTCAACAATCTGGCGGCGAAGCCAGATGTCATCATCCTGGATTACTATCTCAACTCAGTGCACAAAGAGGCTGCCAATGGCATGGAGATACTCCAGGCTATCAAAAAGGAATCTCCCGATTCACACGTGATCATGCTCTCAAGCCAGGAAAGATATGGAGTAGCCATGCAGACCCTGATCAAAGGTGCAGAACAATATGTCATCAAGGATGAAACTGCTTTTGAAAAAATAGCAGGGATGATTGATGAGATGTGATTTAGCAAGCAATCTTCAGTGTGCAATCCTCAGTTTGCAGTTCTCAGTTTGCAGTCTTCAGTAACTATTAGTGTATACTAATCAAGTTTTACTTGATTAATAATTATCACGTCTCATGGTTCGATCTCCTTTCCCGCATCCATGTGCTACAACTCACCAACCGCGTCTCTCGTCTCGCGTTTTTACCTCTTGAATTTGCTCACCTATTTGCGATAGTGATCAGGATCATCCTATCTGCTGACGTCTATCATTAATGCCGGTTAGCAATCTTTCTACTTTTCATTCGGCAAACAGCTGTTTCTGAGAAATTAAATTTTACACCACACGCTTTTCCTGCAACAGTATAATTGCTATTCAATCAAACGCCGATTGAATTTCATTTGACTCACCCTTTGCTATCTCTTCCTTAATGCGGTTCAGGTTGCTCCTTGAACCTGGCCTTATTAAGGGCACTGATCTTCATTGTATTGATTTCTTAACATCAACATACCTTCTTTAGACAATGGAAGAACAAAAAAACGACCAATCCAGGAGAGCATTCTTTTCGAAGACAGTGCCCGCTGCCATAGGTATGCTCGGGGTAAGCGGGTTATTAGCGGAAGCTTGTAAAGCCCCTGAAGAAGAGGAAGAAAAAGTATCCCTTCTCGCACCAGATGGCAAACTAGTCCAGGTCAGTAAATCCTCTATCAGCCCGCAGCCCGTTTCCCCACAGGAAGCACGTGAAGGGATACCGGGCAAGAAATTTGTCATGGTCATCGACCTCGCCAGGTGCAAGAATGCGCGGCAATGTGTTGCCCAGTGCCAGAAAATGCACAATCAACCTGCAGAAGACGAATGGATAAAAGTCTTTCTCATGCAGGATAGTGAAGATACTGCACCCTACTGGTTTCCAAAGCCATGCTTCCATTGCAATCAACCTCCCTGTGTAAAGGTTTGCCCGGTAGGTGCCACCTACAAGCGCACAGACGGTATTGTCCTTGTAGATACAGACAGGTGCATCGGCTGCAAATTCTGTATGACAGCCTGCCCATACTCTTCACGTGTCTTCCAGTGGAAGGAAGCCCCTAAATCAGCTGAATCGTGCAGTCAGCCCTACTCTCCTGAAACCAGTGTTCCAAGCCGGGTGGGCACCGTAGGAAAATGCGATTTCTGTCCGGATATGGCCAGGCAGGGTAAACTACCAGGCTGTGTAACGGGCTGTCCCAATGGCGTGATCTTCTTTGGAGACAAGAATGAAGATATCGTCAGCAACGGATCAGAATCATTCCGGTTTAGCGAACTCGTGCATGACCGTGCCGGCTACCATTTTATGGCAGAGTTAGGGACTGAACCAAACGTGTATTATCTGCCTCCGGTAGATCGCTTGTTTGACTATGAGAAGGGATTTAATGATCTCTCTGATGAGCAGGTTGAATTTTATAAAAATTCAGTTGTTAAAAAGCACTAAATAGCATATGAAACTAGATCCAAAATCCGCCAGATCCCTGGAGTTTTTTACTGCCCAGATGGTCCGCATAAGCAGGCCTGGGATGATCGGACTTGCTGTCATGCTGCTGGTCGTATTTGGAGGGATATATGCCCTCGCTGTCCAAGTCATTGATGGGCACATTGTGACCGGGATGCGCGACAATGTTGTCTGGGGTATCTATATTGCCAACTTCATTTTCTTCATTGGCATCAGTTATGCAGGGGCCCTCATCTCTGGCATATTACATCTGCTCCGTGTCCCCTGGCGTGCTCCAATCATCCGGATCGCCGAAATGATAACGGTGATCTCCACTATGATAGGCCCGTCATACATTTTGCTTTGTATGGGCCGCCTGGACAGGTTGCACCATTTAGCCTTGTATGGCAGAATTCAATCCCCGATATTGTGGGATGTGCTGGCCATTTCCACCTACCTCACAGGCAGCATCATATTCCTTTATCTGGCTTCCATAAGAGATCTCGCCGCGCTAAGGACATACCCCTTCAAGAGCAAATGGAGGATATGGCTTTACAAGTTCCTGTCCGTCGATTTCAATGGAAATGCTGCTCAAAACCAATACCTGGATCGTGCGCTGACGATCATGTCTGCCATCATCATTCCACTTGCCATCCTCGTGCACTCAGTGCTGGCATGGATATTTGGGATGACATTACGTCCGGGTTGGCACAGCACCATCTTCGCCCCGTATTTTGTAATTGCAGCAGTTTTCTCCGGCACAGGTGTATTGATTATAGCTATGTGGGTATTCCGGAAGGTATATCACCTCGAGTCCTATATTACTAAAATCCATTTCAACTACCTCGGAATCATCCTGATGATTCTTGGTGCACTGTACGCCTACTTTACGTTCAGCGAATACCTGACCAGCTGGTATGGATCAGAAACATGGGAAATGGAAGTGTTGTATAAACTCTTTGATACCAATGAATACTGGTGGTGGTTTTTCTTTGCAGCCATTCTCGGTGTAGTATTGCCTATCGCCGTGATCCTCTTTCCAAGATTCAGAACGATCAACAGCATCACCGCGGTGTCTGTCATTGCTGTACTGGCACTTTGGGTCAAAAGGTACCTGATCATCATACCAACACTGGAAACACCATTGCTCCCATTACAGGATATGAGACCTGAATATATTCATTACAAGGTGACACCAGTAGAATGGATGCTAACCTTTGCCGGAATAGCTATGTTCTGCCTTCTATTCTTCTTGTTTTCAAAATTCCTGCCGATCGTCAATGTTGTAAAAGTCACTGAAGACAGAAGCTATGGCGCCTTGCGCCAGATTGTAGCCGACCGAATCATCAAGCGGGAAGTCAAGGCCTTTAAACTGAAGGAACGTCAAAAGTTCGCTCACTAATCCATAACTAATTTACTATGAACAGCGGGTTTAAACATATACTCCTGATCCTATCGATCGCCCTGATATCGGCTCATGGTATCATCGCACAGGAAACGGAGTTGGCCAATACGAAGCTTCAGGCTGCATACTATAAAGATCAGAACAACCTCGAACGTATAACTGCGAAGCTATTGATCAAGTCTGAGCGCTATGAGCCATTTGCCAATGCAGAAGTTCACTTCTATAGTGTTAAGGATACGACCAAAACACTCCTTAAAACCATAGTAACCGATGAAAAAGGAGAAGCTACATATATACTCGAACCGGATGCAAAAGCTTCTTCTGATTCCACTGGTCAGGTAGTTTTTGCCGTTGAATATGATGGCAATCCCACTTCCGAAAGTGCGTCAAAGGAAATCATGGTAACGCCAGCCGCCCTGAAAGTCACCTTTTTCCAGGAAGATACTACCAAATTCATCTCCATTGAAGCATTTGAGACTGGTGGTGGAGATACGCCCATTCCGATAACAGAAACTGAAATCGGGGTTTTTGTTAAACGAACTTTTAGCTACTTGAATATCGCCAAAGAAGCCACCAATACAGAAGGCAAACTGATTGTCCCATTCCCGGTAGATATGCCCGGGGATTCTATTGGGGTCCTTACTATCGTAGCGAAGATAGAGGACCACGACCTGTATGGCAATGTTGAAGCCTGGGGCACGATCAACTGGGCCCGGCCGGTTCCAATTGCAGATGAAGCAAGACGTGGCCTTGGAGATACTGACGCACCACTATGGATGGTATACACGCTGATCGTCCTTTTATCGGCGGTTTGGTTTCATTATGCCTATGTCATATTCCTCATTATCAAAATCAAACTGGCAAAACACCATATATAACTTACCAGTCCCTATTTAGGATTGCAGGAATCTATCCTCAAGTCCGTCAATCGGATCTTAAATCCTCGCTTATGGAATATCTCCCTACATATGACTCCATCATTCCGTCTAATTCCGGAATACCAATGGGAAACAAATTCCAGCATCTCTGGCAACTTGTCGGAAATACACCTATGCTGGAAATTGCCTATCGGTTCAGAGGGGATGTAAGAAAAATCTATGTCAAATGCGAACACTATAACCTGACCGGTAGCATCAAGGACAGGATGGCATTGTATATCCTTCAACAAGCTTATTCAGATGGCAAGATAAATGCGGAAGCTACTATTGTTGAGGCCACCAGTGGCAATACGGGCATCTCCTTCAGCGCCATCGGAAGGGCCCTTGGGCATGATGTCAAAATCATCATGCCGGCATGGCTCAGCCAGGAACGTATAGATATCATCAGGAGTCTCGGAGCAGAAGTTATCCTGATCAGCAGGGAGGAGGGAGGTTTTCTGGGTAGCATTGCGCTAAGCCAGAAAATGGCCAGTGAAAATAAATCTGTCTTCCTTCCCAGGCAGTTTGAGAACCTTTACAATTCAGAAGCTCATGAGAAAACGACAGCCCGGGAGATCTGGATGCAGATGCAATCTGTAGATATCACCCCTGATGCTTTTGTAGCGGGGGTGGGCACCGGGGGAACAATCATGGGTACTGGGAAATACTTGAGGTCGAGAAACCCATCCATTCTCATCCATCCACTTGAACCTGCTGAATCACCAACCCTCTCTACAGGACACAAGGTTGGCTCCCATCGCATCCAGGGCATTTCGGATGAGTTTATTCCAGCAATCGTTAATCTCAAAGTGCTCGATGAAGTGATCCAGGTATCTGATGGTGATTCAATAATCATGGCTCAGAAACTTGCCAGGCAGCTTGGCCTTGCTGTAGGCATTTCATCAGGTGCCAATATCATCGGCGCGATAAAACTGCAAAACAGGCTGGGCTTTGAAACGTGCAATGTGGTCACCATATTCTGTGACAGTAACAAGAAGTACCTGAGCACAGACCTGATGAAGGAGGAACCTGT
This sequence comes from Candidatus Opimibacter iunctus, assembly GCA_016716665.1. GTDB lineage: Bacteria > Bacteroidota > Bacteroidia > Chitinophagales > Saprospiraceae > Opimibacter > Opimibacter iunctus. The sequence goes on from JADJVH010000004.1 coordinate 323,259, forward strand.
CAAGGATTCATATCTCTCTCCTGAAGTTGAGTTTTTGGACTATCATGCGATCCACCGACTGGCGTGAAGGGCAGAGGGCATAGAGCAGAGGGCAAGTCGTAGCACAGCGAATACTTCGGCTCCGCTCAGCACAAGAATCCCGCACGCTGCGCAGCCGTAAAGCGGGAGAGCAAGGAGCAAAGGGGATACACCTCACTCACGACTCACGACATACTTACCACTCATGATTTTAATCAGCCCACTTCAGGTTGCAGATCATTTGTAATATCCCACCTCCACGTCAATTTTGCAACATAAATCAAACACCATGATTGAAGTCTATTTTACCTATGTGCGGGATTTTATAGCCCAACCCTGGCCATGGTATGTGGCGGGACCTTTACTGGCACTGGTGATGTTTGTCCTGTTGTATTTCGGCCATGAATTTGGGATCTCTGAAAACTTCCGGCTGATGTGTGCAGCGGATGGCGCTGACAGTATGAATGAATTCTTCAAGATAGACTGGCGCGCCGGGGAATGGAACCTACTGGTGGCTCTCGGAGCTGTATTTGGGGGTTACCTGGCATCTCATTACTTCATCGGACCTCAGGGCGATATCGCTCATATCAGTGATGCCACGGTAACGTCACTCAATCAGATCAACATACAAGTCACCCAGGGAGCGGTGCCACTTGTGCCTGAGTTCCTGGCATGGAAGGCATTACTCACTTGGCAAGGCCTTTTGATGATTGCCGGTGGTGGCTTTTTGGTAGGCTTCGGTGCACGCTATGCAGGTGGATGTACATCCGGTCATGCCATTAGTGGCCTATCAGCTTTGCAGTTGCCGTCTTTAGTTGCTGTGATTGGCTTCTTTATGGGTGGCCTGGTGGTGACCTATTTCATCATTCCATTCCTGTTTTAAAATCGCATAAATCCACTTTGTATGAGAATGTCAAGATATATACTGGTTGGTATCCTGTTGGGGTTTATCCTGTATAAGAGCGAAGCAGCTTCATGGTTCAGGATTTATGAAATGTTCAGGTTCCAGAGTTTCCATATGTTCGGCATCATAGGATCAGCCATCATCTCCGGGATCATCATCGTCCAAATCATCAAGAAGAGACACATCAAGAACCAGGAAGGCCAGGAAATCGTCATTAAAGACAAATCCAACACCTATCCGAGATATATCATCGGTGGTTTTATATTCGGCTGTGGCTGGGCGATTGCAGGTGCATGCCCCGCCCCAATGTTTATCTTGCTAGGCGCAGGCCACACTGTATTTATCGTATATCTGATCGCAGCTATGACCGGCACGTTTGTGTATGGCCTACTAAGGCGTCGCATCCCTCACTAAAGGATACCTTTGCTTTAAATAACGAGTTCGAAATGCAGTTCATGCAATATGCTAATGGCCGGATCTCTGCCTTGGCACTTTCATTCTTAATAATGTAATTTTACCAGGTATTTGATTTAGCATCCCAACAGGCACAGACTCATCCTGTGAAAGCCTGGATGAGATGTTCAACGGATCCAACTATCTGATACCTATGCGACTTTACCTTGTCCTTACCCTCTTTTTATATTGCGCAGCCAGCGGACTTACACAGGAAGGGATCAAGATCACACCTATAGACCGCACCGGCCATTTGTTCTTCTACTGGGGATGGAACTGGGATGCCTACAGCAAATCCAATATCACCTTTGAAGGCAACAGCTATCAATTTACCCTGGATCATGTAGCAGCACTTGACAAGCCTAAGGCCTTTTCCTTAAGCAACTATTTCAATCCAACCGTGGCCACCATCCCTCAGTACAACTTCCGTATCGGGTATTTTTTTAGTCCACATTACGCGATCACCCTTGGAACGGACCATATGAAATACGTCATGACGAGGGAACAGGTAGTGAACATATCCGGCTATATCTCCGACTCAGGCACCGATTATGACGGGACCTATATGAATGATGAAATAATCGTTGCAGGTGACTTCCTGAAATTTGAACATACCGATGGCCTCAACTATATCAATACTGATCTGCGTCGCTTTGACCAACTCTTTGACCGTCAATCAGTAAACATAAACCTTGTCACAGGAGTTGGAGCAGGAATCCTCGTCCCGAGAACCAACACCACCCTACTGAGTATGGATCGGTATGACGAATTTCATCTATCTGGCTTTGGTATCAGCGGCATGGCCGGGATCAATGTGACATTTTTCAAGCATTTCTTTCTGCAGTCAGAATTCAAGACCGGATATATCAACATGCCTGATATCCGGACTACTGCTTCTGAATCTGATAAAGCAAGCCAGGATTTTATATTCTATCAATTGAATTTCGTCTTTGGTGCAACCCTCTACCTGAAACACGAAAAACCGGAAGGTGAATCACCAAAGGAGTAAAGATTTTAGACAAAGGAGATTGGCTGGTCTATACCTGACCTCGATGGCGGGATATCTACCCACGTCAGTCTACCAAAAAGACATGTGCCTCACTGATTCTTTCGCTGTAAAGATGGATCACATAAGCTCCCGGCAAAATTCCGCGCAATGGAATGATCATGGTCTCATCGTTGATGGCATCAGAAATGATACCATGCATGAACATCGAATATCGTATAGCGGGAATACTTTCTTTTCTGAAGATTCAAATGGATAAAATCCTTTGCCGGATTGGGAAATAACTGAATGGAAGACAACCCACTCAACAGTGATTCCGTTGAAGTACTCACTTCCTTGCAATTCCTTTTCACAATAAAAGCGGAATCCAGCCTGCTGAATTCAACACCAATATCCACACCATCAGCGCCAGCCTTCGCGAAGGGACTGCCAGGAGATAATGCATAGTCATGATAATCCGCTGTCCCATTGTCATAATCGACAAAGCCGACTGCATCCACATCTGCAGGAAAATAATTGTGACTGATGGTACTGAAATCAGTATACCTGGATGCGTTACCTCCTGTCAGTACATTCCTGTCAAATTGCCTATTTGCATCTGTGACATTGGGAAAATACTGGGCAAAGGTATTGTTGCCCTGTGATTGTCCGGGGCCGTAGATCCCCTGGTATCCTCCGTCGGAGATGAAGCTATGCGTCAGGTTATTGGTATAGACAAATGTATCGGACACCTGATAAGCCCAGGTAATCGGTCCGGTCTGAAAAACAGAATTGTGATCTACTATCGTACTGAGTGGATTGCCTATCTTAAGGAAAGTGCCGTCATTTGGCCCGGCGGTATTGAGATCACCATAGGCTGGACCGTTGATGTCATCAAACAGGTTGTTGCTGATCATGATCCTTGCAGAGCGGTTGCTTGGTGCCCCATCTGATCCTGAGAGTGAAATGCCAGCTCCTGCATGGCGAATGATATTATTGCTGATCATGACATCGCTCACTTCAGCTTGCGGGGCATTGCCGCCCTCTGTGCGAACGGTCAGGAGTATGGCATATCCACTCTGTCCGATCGGAAGATCAGCCCAGCAATTTTCCATGATATTGCCATCAAGTAAAACCCGCTTTCCTGTTTTCAATTCAAACAGGTTCTTGATCGTCCAGTGCTTACCAGCATACTCAGGATGACCGACTCTCCATGACCAGGGTTTATAGAAGTAGTTTTGACGGATCTCGATATCAGAAGGCACCAATCCGGTGATCGCGGGAGCAGCTCCTCCAAAAAGGATATTTTCACCTGAGGCCTCAAGATAATTGTTAATGATCTTGAAAGGTCCGGGCCCATTGATCCCGGAGATAGCCTGGGCATCAAATCCGATGCTGTGAAAATCCGAAATATAAGAGTCTACGATTGCGGCACTGGCACAATCCAACCGGACCCCATACTTCATGATTTCAGCTTCCGTATGTCCATGGATATAGCAACGGTCTATAACAAAATGGTGAGGCACCTTACTAAGCGAATTTTGCGATGCCGCACTGGTGCCAAGATTGACAAGCCATAGCTATTGACCACAGCCACATCTGCACTGATTTCCACGCCGACCAACCTATAGTGATGTGCGGAAGCTTGCGTCGCAAGGCATGGAATACCGGAAAGATTGTCAGTAATGATCTTTGGCATCGCACTGGCCTGGTCGGGAAACTGGAAATCTGCAGTAGCTGCAGTCGGGTCAATCCTAACCTCATACTTGGAAAGCAGATCCATCCTGGAAGACATCAATACAATCCACTCATCTCCATCACCCTTATCCGGAAGTGTAAATCCTCCATAGAAGACAACTCCTGCATCCAATACAAGCACTGATCCTAAAGGCGCTGTATTGATCGCTTGCTGTAGATCGCTGTAATCCCTTCCTTCTGGGCCAACCGTGATTCGTTCATATCCCGAGGTATCGGGAAAGCACGTGACAACTTCCTTTGTATCAGGCATCGCAGGCACAAGCTGAGCAAAGCAATCTGCATACGGAGCAAATTGCAACCCCAAAACCATGATAAAGGTCATCCTGAATTTCATCGTTAACAAAAGTAATAGTTTGGACCCAAATCGATTATCATGGCGCTTGACCACTGCGATTCAGGTGGGATAATATACAGGCCAAAAAATAAATTAACTTCACCCTATGACGGAAGCCAAGCCTACTTTGTCGGTTACAACCAACCGGATATATTCTATAGATGTCCTTCGTGGACTAGTGATGGTCATCATGGCGCTTGATCATACGCGGGATTTTTTTCATGCTGAAGCTTTCACACGTGACCCGCTGGATCCGGCCACGACCTCTGTACTGATGTTTTTTACGCGATTTATCACCCACTATTGTGCACCGGTCTTTGTCCTTCTGGCTGGCACTTCGATCTATCTTCAGGGCTTGCGTAAGAGCAAATCTGACCTCAGTATATTCCTGTTCAAGCGCGGCCTGTGGTTGATTTTTGTGGAGGTTGTGCTCATCACATTTGCCTGGACGTTTGACTTCAGCTATTCCGTTTTTATCCTTCAGGTGATCTGGGCTATCGGCATCTCCATGTTGATCATGGGACTAATGATCAGGCTTCCTTACTGGGCTATACTTATCATCGGGTTGCTCATCGTGACCGGACACAATGCATTTGACTATGTCGAATCGACACACCAGGGATTCTGGTGGGACCTCTTGCGGAATGGCAATTTTGCTTTTCATGAAATCCTACCCGGCCGTCAGATCACCATCATCTATCCATTTGTCCCATGGCTCGGATTGATGATGGTCGGGTATTGTTTCGGAAAGCTCTTCTCCCCTGCAGTAGAACAACCTAAACGCAAAAAAATCCTGATGAATACCGGGATCGGATTGATCCTCTTCTTTTTTGCATTAAGGTTTACCAACCTATATGGCAATCCATTTCCGTGGGAGCTACAGGCCAATACCACATCGACAATCCTGTCATTTCTCAATGTACACAAGTATCCTCCGTCGCTGCTCTTCTTCTGTATCACCCTTGGTCCTGCACTTATCTTCCTTTCCCTTTTTGAAAACACACACAACAAACTAACCCGATTCGTTAGTGTGTACGGCCGAGTTCCGTTTTTCTACTATGTACTTCACTTTTATATGCTGCACTTGCTGTGCATGGCTCTCTTCTTTACGCGGCCATACTTTGCCGAAGGCCTCCAGGTGTCTATGGGATTCCATTCAACTTCCTCATTCCAGGTGAAGGTTACTCCATCGGGATTGTATATCTGATATGGATCCTGCTGGTACTCGCCCTGTATCCGCTGTGCAAGTGGTTTAGTGATATGAAGCGGAGGAATGCGCATTGGTGGCTGAGTTATCTGTGATCTGTGATCGGTGATCGGTGATCGGTGATCAGCTATCAGCCGTCAGCTATCAGCTACCAGAAAAATTACTCACTACTCACTCGTCATTTTTAATTTTTCATTTTTCATTTTTCTTTTTCCACTTAATCGACTTCTTCAACTTTGCCTCCGGCGACACGGTACACACGGCCGGGGAATCGTTCGATCACTTGTGAGTTGTGTGTAGCCATGAGGATGGCTGTCTGGTACTCTACAGCGAGTTTGCGCATGAGTTGGAGGATAGCATCAGCCGTCTCGGGATCGAGGTGACCGGTTGGTTCATCTGCAAGGATGATCTGTGGCTTATTGAGCACGGCCCTGGCGATCACCGCCCGTTGTTGCTCGCCGCCGGAGAGTTGATGGACCACCCTATTGACCTGGTCGGTGAGCTGGACATCTGTGCACACTTCTGAGATGATCCGGTTTTGCTCCGCCCGGTCATTAGTTCCGGTAGCGTCTAGTACAAACCTGAGATTTTCGTCTACTGTCCATTGTGGAAATAGCTGGAAATCCTGAAATACCATCCCAACCCTGCGCCTCAGCACCGGAATGGTTGATGGTTGGAGCTTTGTCAGGGAAATACCTGCCACCTGGCCGTCACCCTCTCTCAGGGGAAGATCCCCCCAGAGTGTGCGCATGAGCGAGCTCTTTCCGCTACCAGTCTTGCCGATGAGGTAGACAAATTCTGCCTGGCTGACCGATAGATTGACCTCCTTGAGGACTTTTACTCCTTCCTGGAAGATTCCGGCATTCTTAAGGCTTACGACTTCTTTCATGTGCTATATACCAACAATTGTGTTCACAAAACGTTATAAATCAGGTGCCGTGAAGTGGCGATTTTGCCGTAAATTTGCACAAAGATTCAGTATCAACGTGGATAACCCGGAAATCATTAAGCCTAAACGATTTAAACTCATGCCAATTCTGATCCTGGCCCTCATGGGTGCAGGAGTCATTATGCTGGTTTCAGCTTCCAAAGACATGAGTACCTACAGCACATTTGCCCAGGTCAAGCGATCAGGCGATACAGCCAAAGTAGTAGGCAAACTGGCGAAGGATAAACCCATGTACTACAATGCTGAAGAGAATCCCAACCTGTTTAAGTTCTATATGACTGACCAGCAAGGTGAAGTCCACGAGGTTACCCTCCAGGCCGCCAAGCCCCAGGATTTTGAACTCAGTGAGCAGGTCGTAGCCACCGGCTCTTTTGTCGGGGATGAGTTTGTTGCCTCCAGCATTCTGATGAAATGCCCTTCGAAGTACAAAAACGAAGAGGTGATGGTCAGAAGCAATATGTAAACCTACATGCAGGACATTCAATATATTGGAGAGCATCTCCTCCCGGGCCGCTTAGGCCATTTCTTTATCCTATCCGCTCTCGTCTCTGCCCTGCTCGCCATACTGGCATTTCGCAAAAGAGTAACACTCCCTGAAGACACTTCATGGCGCAACCTCAGCCGGATCGCATGGGCCATTCATGGAACATCCATCCTTGCAGTAATCGGGCTGATCTTTTACCTCATGGTCAACCAGATGTATGAATACAATTACGCCTGGGACCATGTCTCCGATGACCTGCCGATGAAATATATCTTCTCCGCATTCTGGGAAGGACAGGAAGGAAGCTTCCTGCTATGGATGTTCTGGCATGTCATGCTTGGCAGCGTTGTGATCTTCACCGCAAAACGCTGGGAGGCCGGTGTAATGACCTTGCTGAGTGTAGTACAACTGATCTTGGTCTCTATGATCGCCGGTGTATATTTCGCTGATGATTTCCGCATGGGTAGCAGTCCGTTTCTACTGCTCAGGGATACCATGGAGGCCCCCATCTTCAACAATCCAAACTACCTTTCCCTCATCACAGGCAATGGCCTCAATCCATTGTTGCAGAATTACTGGATGACTATTCACCCGCCAACACTTTTCCTTGGCTTTGCATCTGTGACGATTCCATTTTGCTTTGCGATGACAGGCCTTTGGGAAAAAGACCATACAGCATGGCTCAAGCCTGTGATGCCATGGACTCTTTTTTCTACCGGCATCCTCGGACTTGGCGTACTCATGGGCGGTGCATGGGCTTATGAAGCTTTGAGTTTTGGTGGTTACTGGGCCTGGGACCCTGTGGAAAATATGTCCCTTGTACCCTGGCTGGTATTACTTGCTGCCCTGCATGGCAATTTTATCGCCCGTCATACGGGGCTCTCGATAAAGACGACTTACATCTTCTATATTCTTTCTTTTCTCCTTGTGGTCTATTCTACCTTTCTGACCCGTTCGGGTATCCTCGGCGAAGAGAGTGTACATGCCTTTACCGAGATGGGGCTAGAATGGCAACTGGTTGGCTTTATCGGCATCTTCCTGGCAGCCGGGATCTACTTTATGTGGACGCGCAACAAATCCATTCCTGTGGTTCAGCGTGAGGAACAAATCCAGAGCCGCGAATTCTGGATGTTTGTCGGCGCCATGGTCCTTGTCTTTGCATCGATTCTGATCACGTTTTCGACGAGCATCCCTGTGTGGAATAAACTGGTGGATGTCTATGGTTCGCTGATGAACAAAGGGGACATGACCCCTTACCATAAAGCTATGCCGTTGGATCCGATCGATCATCACAACCGTTTTCAACTTTGGAATGCGGTATTGGTTGCCATCATATCCAGCATCGCCCAGATCATGCGCTTCAACGCGATGGGATGGGATATGCACAAGAAGACTTTCTTTAAGCACATCCTGATATCTGTTGGTGCAGGTGCTGTGCTTACCTTTTTATTTTCCCTGTGGATCAACCTACCTAGCTGGCAATATATTGTCATGTTGTCCGCTGCAAGTTTTGGTATCGTGTCCAATATAGATTATATGATCAGCTTTGGTAAAGGCAAACTCACCTCGATGGCCTCTGCCTTATCCCATGGGGGCTTTGCCCTGATGCTGGTGGGTATCATGGCGAGCGGACTCAACAAGCGGATCATCAGTGAAAACAGATTTGCACAGGATGGACTTGCAGAAGGCCTGGATGCCGGCAAGAATGCTTTCCTCATCAAGGACATGCCGATGTTTATGAACAACTATTGGGTGACCTACAAATCAGATACCCTTGATGGACTGACGAGGAAGTATGAGATTGAATTTGTCAAAGTCAACGAAAAAGGTGATACCCTTGAGCGTTTCACTACGCATCCCAATATCCTGTATGACCGTCAGATGACCAAGGTTGCTACAGCTAATCCAAACACCAAGAGATACCTGGATCGTGATGTGTTTACCTACATTGCCGGACTTCCGCCTGAGCAGCAAGACAAGTCAAACCTGAAGAGAATAGATAGCCTGCTGGAGTATAAGTTGTACTATCTGAAGACAGGAGAAATCACCAATGCAGGAGCATACAAAGTCAGGCTGGATAGTATCATGCTGGACTCAAGGCACAAGGAATATGAACATGAAGAAGATGACCTTGTGCTTTCAGGAGCCGTGACCGTTTTTGATTCGATGGGCACTGACAGCGGGATGATCTATCCTACGATGATCATCCGCAAGGGCCTCCTCTACAGCCTGTCGGACCAGCTCAATGATTTTAACCTGCGGACCAGACTCAAGGCATCAGCACTCGATAGCCTGTTTCCGATAGATGAAAAGCTCTCTTACGAACCACTCATCGTCAAGGCAGGTGAAGTGCATACCTGGAAAGACCTAAAGTTGACACTGGAGGGCATCGACAAGAATATAGATCATCCAAACTACAAGGCAGAGAATGGAGACATTGCTATCCAGGCTGTGATATCTATTGAAACTGCAGATCACAAGACACACATCGCTCGTCCGCTATACTTCATCCGTGATGGCAGTCCGCTCAATATGAAGGCGTACCTGCCTGATATTGGATTGCATATCAAGCTGGAACGCATCGATCCTGAGAAAGAAGAGTTTTATCTCTACCTGGCCCGACTGACTGATTCACCCCGATTACCTCTTGAGGTAGCACTTGATGTCCCACGCAATGATTACATCGTGATGGAGGCCATCTTGTTTCCCGGTATCAATCTATTCTGGATAGGCTCCCTGATCATGCTGAGTGGTATGTTTATCGGAATGTATAAACGGCTACGCAAGTCATGATCTGCACAATCCACATCTTATGCTGAAAGTAGTTTGTCTCGGAGCTGGACGCCTGGCCCATCAATTGATGCCGGCTCTTGAGGAGGCAGGATGTCATATCGTACAGGTCTACAACAGGAGTTCCTTTGCAGCCCAGGAATTGGCTGATAAGCTGAAGTCCACAACGTTTACAGCAGATATTAACCAGGTATTGCCTGATGCCGATTTGTATTTCCTTACAGTCTCGGATGATGCCATCAAGCCGGTTGCTGCTGAATTGAAAAACCTGATTTCAGCCGATGCTATTGGGGTTCATTGCTCAGGTAGCCTGAGTCTAGATGTATTACCTTTTAAGCGCAAAGCCGGATTCTATCCATTGCAAAGTTTCTCAGCCAATCATGAAGTCTCCTGGAGATGGATTCCGCTGATCATCACTGCACCGGATGAAGACATCTGGCAATTACTTGATGCGATAGCAGGACAGTTGTCAAGTTCAGTGTACCGCATGACGGACGAACAAAAATCTGTATTGCATGTGGCTGCGGTGTTTGCCAACAATTTTTCAAATCACATGCTCACCCTCGCAGAAAATATCTGCAAGGAGCATGGTTTGCCCTTTGAGATATTGAAACCATTAATCCTGGAAACCTTCAGCAAGGCGATCCTGTCAGGACCACGCGACAGCCAGACTGGTCCGGCGGTGAGGAGAGATCAAAAGACAATAGAAAAACACCTGTACCTGCTTGCAGATCATCCGCAGCTAACGGCCATCTACAAAGCGATAACCAACAGTATAGTAGAGAATAGTTAGCCCTTACTCCTGGGCAGGAGCTTAGCTACAATATCATCATAATACGGCCTTTCCTTGAGACTGGAATGTGATCCCGGGAAGAAGATCAGATCGAGTTCTATAAACTGATTGAGCGGATCAAAGTCACGCAACACTACAGCACATCGCTTGTCATTGATCAATCGCGTGTTGTCAATCATTGGAAACTCAAAGAAGTCAATATTAAAGCTAGGATCGGCCATCTTATCCTCCCGCTCGGGAATCCTTGTAAGTATCTTAAGCCCGACACTCACGGTAGAATTGATTGAATCCTTTTCAAGGATAGTCAGATGGACCAGATGCTTGATCGGAATAATCTTCTTGTCAGAGATAATGGAATCCAGGAATACACAGCTAAATGTGTCGTTAGCATTGAATGCCAGGGAATCATAGAAATATACAAACTTCTCTATAGAAGCTACACCTTCAAGGCTGGCCAGTTGCTTAGTCGTGACTTCCTTGGACATATCGTATATGCGTTTCCGGTATGCTGCATGAAGCTTTGAATCCTTTGTCTCACTGTTATTACGCCTGTTGAGATAGGTAGACGGCGGCGTCAGGTTGAGCGATTCATGGAAATGATAGGCAAGTAATTGAAGTTGAAGGATCTTTTCATCCATCGTTGCAGAATCCCTCAGGATCGTGCCGATGATGGACGTAAACATATCCTTACGGAGAGCACTTTCGGACTCCTCGCGCTTGCTCATCAATTCTGTATACAGCCTGGTCTTCGCTTCGTTTTCTGTATTCTTATTGATATAGTCAGAAGCATAGTAACTGACCATTGCAATCGTGATTGCAGTGATCAGTCCGCCAAGCGGATGCAGGATGATTTCAGCCTTATCCCAGACATCCTTTTCGCCTTCCGGCTTCTTTACTGTTTCTTTATCAGCCATTTATCAGCTTCTTTTACCACGGCCAGCGTGTATCCGTTAGCATTGTTGGTTGAAAAGACTTCAAATGATGCCCCATCGAAACCAGTTAGTTCAAGCTTGAACTTACCAACCTGCTGAATCGTCGTGGAAAAAAATCCATTCTTATCCGTAACGGTCGTTGCTATAACCTTTCCTGCCTGGGTAATCTTGACTTCCTGGGCAGCCAGGGCAACGCCGTCTTTCTTGATCGTACCGTAGATTTCACCGGCAAAGACAAAGGAAGGTAGCACAAACAAAAGGGACATCAGGATATTACGGGTATGCATAGGATAAATTGTTTGGTATACGGTTAATTAAGTAAGGCATCACATCTTGCCTTATGGTAAAGATATAGGCTTTTATAACAGGTACTGAGCCAAAGTGTTCATTTACTTATAGTTAACGTTTCCTAAAGGAGATATAGTATTGACACGTCGCCCCTGTAAGACTATGTTGATCAGTCACGTTACAAGATAACAGTCATTTTACCCCGATGAGTTCAATAGATCTCCTTATACCTTCTGCATGATGCACTCTCCCTCCTTTACGGCTTCGCTGCGTGCAGGACCTAGTGCTGAGCGGAGTCGAAGTACCGCAGCGCTTGGATATCTTCCTGCTCGCTTTACGCTGCGTGCGGGATCTCCGCTGCGCTTCGATATGCTTCCTGCTCTATGCCCTATGCACTCTGCTCTATGCTCTTCATCTTGATCAGGGCAGATATCACATCCAGGGCACAATCATAACGTGTATGATTATTAATCACCAGGTCGGCTTCATGCTTGAATGGTTCGATGTATGACCTGTAAGAAGGCAGGACGTGATACTCGTATCTGTGTAGGACATCTTCGAGAGGGTAATTGCGCTCCCCGGCATCGCGTATGATACGGCGCTTTAGCTTGATGACATCCTCGGCATCAATAAATATCTTGAGATCAAGCAAGTCACGGATCTCATCAAAGTAAAACACAAACAACCCTTCGACCAGGATCACCGGGGCGGGCCTGAAGGTAAGGATCACCGGCTCTGCCTTTGGATTGTTGAATACATATTGTTGCTTCCTGACTTCCTGGCCATCTATGAGCATCCTGATGTCCCTGGTAAAAGCCTCATCATCGATAGACTGCGGCAGGTCAAAATTCTGGTAACCTGCATCGTCCCACACCTGCACTTCTCTCGGACGGTAGTATTCGTCCTGTGAGATGATACATAGTTCTTCGTCAGGGAAATTGTGGCGCAGCTCGTGGATGATCCGTGTCTTTCCGGATCCACTGCCTCCGGTGATGCCTATCAGGTAAGGTTTATCTGCCATGAATGAGCTAAAATAATGGTAAAATGTGAGTTGTCAGATGTGAGTTGTCAATTGTGAGTTGTCAATTGTGAGTTGTGAGTATGGAACACCTGGTTGTTGAAGTCGCCTCTTCAGCCTCTTTCGCCTCTTCAGCCTTTTTCGCCTCTTAAGCCATCTCTGTCTCCTTGCCCTTGACTATATCATGATTGTAGCGGAAGGCAAATTGAAATACAACCCCCAGGACCAACGCGTAGGCTGCAAAAGTAAACCAGATACTCGACCAGTCCTTGACACCATCCGTGGTAAACCAATCCACAACCCATCCACTGAGCAACCCGCCAAAAAATGCACCAAGTCCATTGGTCATCAACATGAATAATCCCTGTGCACTGGCCCGTATGCTGATGTCTGCCTCACGTTCGACAAAGAGCGATCCTGAAATATTGAAAAAATCAAAGGCCATCCCATAGATAATCATGGACATGACGAGGAATATCAATCCTCCTCCCGGATCACCAATACCAAACAACCCAAACCGGAAAAACCAGGCGATGATACTCAGGAGCATGACCCGCTTGATCCCAAACCGGCGCAGGAAGAAAGGAATCGTAAGGATAAAAAGTGTCTCTGAAATCTGTGAAATAGAGATCAGGATATTTGGGTGCAGTACAGCGAAAGAGTCTTTATATTTTTCGATTAGCCCAAAGTCATCCAGGAATGGTTTCCCAAACGCATTGGTGATCTGCAATGCAGCCCCCAGGAGCATAGAGAAAAAGAAGAAGATGGCCATCTTGCGGTTTTTGAAAAGCACCAATGCATCAAGGCCAAAACTGGAAGCCCATGACGTACTCTTCTTTGATTTGGCAGGAACACAGGCCGGCATGGTAAAGCAATAGATGCTCATCACCAATGATGCGGCACCACTCACTAAAAACTGTATAGGTGTCTGTGTCCAGTTAAAGATATCCACTAGCCACATGGCGCAGATAAAACCAACCGTACCCCAAACCCGGATCGGAGGAAAATCCTTAACGATATTGAATCCCTTGTTTTCGAGGATGATATAGGATACCGTGTTGTTGAGTGCAATGGTCGGCATAAAGACCATCGCGTTGAAAAACATCACCCAATACATCATATTAGGATCCCCCACCCTGGAAGCCCAAAAAAGAAGCATGGCTCCTGCCAAGTGGCATGCGCCAAGCACTTTCTCGGCATTGACCCAGCGATCAGCAATAATCCCCATCAGTGCAGGCATAAACAGGGAGGCAATCCCCATAGTACCATACGTGGCTCCGATCTGGGAGCCCGTGGCATGTAATACACTAAACATATACCCTCCAAGGGAAATCAACCATGAACCCCAGATAAAAAATTCAAGGAAGTTCATGACTATGAGCCGGTACCTGATATTCACTATGATGCTGTTTGATGAGACAGTAGACCTGAATCCGGATGGGAAGATAGTAATTTATGTTACGTCTCCCCAAGGAGTTCAAATCCCAGAAGCCACCAAGAAGAAACCTCCTTTTCAGGATGCAAGGCTGGTTCCTATGGACTGAGGGCTATTAGTCTCCGGTGCCTGTCTATAAATGACTTAGGGCAACTGTCAATTGTTGGGTCTCAAACAACTTTGATTCTCCTGTCGTCTCATTATAGAGCAGGGCTGTGATGGTCAGGTCAACCAGGTAAGACGGATGATTGGCTGGTGAGGGCCCGTAAGGGTTGACCGAGTCGATGATTACTTTAGCATTAGATGGCTGAACCCCTCCTGCACTCTTCCAGATGTCCCCGGATTCATCCCTGTAGGTGATCGACACACGATCTGCATATACACTGGAAGAAACATTTTCAATAGGTGTGCTACTGAGTTCAATCGGAAAATAGCATGCATCTACAAACCCATTTTGAATTCTGACAGTTTGGGTGATCTCAGAGACATTACCAAGGGCATCTGTAACAGTGACTGCAGCGTATATCTCAGCTACGCTATCCTGTACAAAAACAACCTGGTTTTGTGTGGTATCCCCGTTGGCCCAAAGGAATTGAAATGGAGCTGTTCCTTCGGGTCTTACGCGCAAACTGATATACCGTGCATTTTCAACCTTGGGTTCTATTGATGCCAGGCATGGAACCAATGTCGTCGGATCAAATGACACACACTGGCTGTATTGACAACCGGTGTAGGCAAAAGTCTGGAAACAAACATTGATGCGTTGCTGATAGCCAACCACACTATTAAACTCATGGTAATAAGTGTTTGATGGTCCGTTGAGATCCTGCCAGTAACTGTACCCGCTCATAAACAAGGCAGGGTGAGCCGAAAGGAAAACATCAAAACTATCTACCTCCTGGGCAGACGGGACCAGTTCCTTTGTTCCGGGATGAATCGTATTGGCAAATGCCTGCTCCGGATCAACCTGATACGGCAGTGCCTGGAAAAAATCAAAAGTGAAGGATGGATCGCAATTGTCAAGGCATCCATTGAGACTGAATACAGCGCTATAAACACTCAGGGAATCCACCTGTCCCACAACAGGCAGCATAGTCCATTGTGCATTTCCAGCCTGGATTTCTAATGCTTCATTTCCAAAAGAAGCATTCATACCAAATACCGGATCATCCGTGAATCCATTTGGGATATCCTTTGGATCCTTGACGCATGATAGCATCATTCCTGTCAGCAATGCCAGGATGAGCAGGCTATTCTTACTTGCTTCCATAGAAGATGTAGTTTAAGGTAACAAAAGGATGTAATGCTGCAAATGCTCCATCCCAGTAGTAACCGTCCTGCGCCAAGGCGGCATCCGATACTGTGAAAGAAGAAAAATATATGTCGGTACCTACTGAGGCAACCAGTCGGGGTGTGAGTTGATACCCATAAGAAACATCGGCTGTCCAATGAAGCTTCCGTAGTCCATCTGTCTTTACCCAATCATATGATGTCGTCTCTGAAACAGCAGATGCGAATTGATCATGAGTCTGCACTACAATATCTCCTTGTGCGCCATACAGGTACTGGATACCCCCATGGGCACCAAAGACACTCCTGTGCAATCGGTATTGAGCACCAAGCCTGGAATAGACAAAATGGAGCTTATCAGGAGAGAGGCTGTTAAAACTACTGCGTGTGCCAAAACCAGGTTGAGTGACGGTCGATGTCCGCTGGAAATCGAAACCACCTGCCTGGAGCAGATATCCTGCTGCCCATGAAAGCTGAACTTTGGGGCTGAGTGTATAACCAAGCCCTGCGCCTGCCCTTAGTTTCCATCCTGTAGAATAATCCGGCTTTGATGCAAGGATAATTCCTGCACCTGCTTCACCAAAAAGATACACCATATGTTTAAAGGAAGTCTGCGGCTTGATTTGGCCAGGCGTATAATCTGCAGCATAATGAATTCCTGAAAGTTCAAGCAGATCTATCTCATTGACATTGAAGCTGGTCCTGCTTCCGGGTTTTGGAGGAATATAGGGCATGATGTCGGCCTCCGGATCTTCAACTGTTACCGAAGCTGCCTTTGATACAATCTGATATGAACGGGCTGCTGAATCATCAACCCGAAATGTACCATCCGGGGCAGTTCCGATGGCAGCCGGTAACGAAACGGGTTGCCCGGTTGTCTGCGTGATCGGTATGGCTGGTTTTGGTGCAGCCTGTTCTGTCTGTTTAGGTTGAACAGGTTTTGCAACCTCTTTTACTTGTTTCGATTTTGGAGTTGATGGGGCTAATGCTTTTGCTTGCTTATTTGAATTTGTATTTGTATTTGTATTTGCTGCTTGATCTGTGTTGACTGCTGCCGGAACAATAGTATTATTTCCATTATTTATCGTGGACTTTTCAATTTCACTATTGGCAGGTTCATTTGCCTCAGTGTTAAGGGAGGATCCTGTACTGATTTCCGTATTACCGGAAGACTTCACATCGAGGCTCACGGATTGTTGCTGTCCGTCAGGTGAGGGAGGTGCCTGCTGGGACAACATGAAGTAGCCTGCAAAAATGGCTGCAAGGCCCAGGCCACCAAGCCACCAGAAGGGAACAATCCTCCTGCGCTTCTGCCCGTCGAGGAGAGCGATCATGTCCGCGCGATGTTGCTCATCGACCGGAAAATGTTGCTCTTCCCATTTCCTTTTCAGGATATCATCGAAGTTTTCTTTCATTTCAATGATGCTGTTTTTGACTCTTTAACTAATGCTTCCCTCACTTTCTTCCGCGCTTCATGGACATGCCACTTGGAGGTCCCTTCTGAAATATTCAACATGGCAGCGATATCCTTATGTCCGTATCCATCAATGGCAAAGAGATTAAACACCTGCTTGTCCATCGGAGATAACCTGTTGATCACAGACATAATATGGTCGATATCAATATCTGATGTAGTATGGATCACTTCTTCTTCGGGCCAGTCAATATCCTGAGAGGGCTGACCGTAGTATACATGTTGCTTGTAATGCCTTTGCTGTGCCCTGAATTCATCAATGATACTCCTGAGGGTGATTTTGGAGATCCATGCCTTGAAGGAACCGCTATGGTCAAATTGATCGAGATTCTGCAGCACCTTTAAGAAACTCAGGTTGAGCCTTGAGCCGGCTTCATGCTTATCCTTGCAATACCGGATACAGATCGACATCATGTAGCTGTAGCATTGGTCGTACAAGCGAAGCTGAGCCTTTCGGTCTCCCTTTATACACTGCGTGATCAGATGCTGGTCTATATTCATACTAAGCGTAGAAAAGGCCACCGACTTGTCATTCCCTCTAAATGACGCATCGGCAGCCCTTTTCTCAAAAAGAGATCTTTAGGATCCTGTTTCCATTAATCCTGCTTGATAAAGCGTCCGTAGTAGAGGCCATTTTCTCCCTTCAGATTGACGTGATACAATCCGGGGGCAAAAGAACCTACAGCTACCGTAATGATATTGTTTGCTATCGTTTCGCTGCCTGCGTAGACAACTTTTCCTTGCATATCGATCATCTGGACATCCATTTTTGCATTTCCACCCGGGACAGGGATATTGATTTCCTGTGTAGCCGGGTTTGGATACAACCTGATTTCCTCGATAGTAGTTGGGTCTTCTACAGCCACCGTACCAGTATTGGCAATGAGTGTAACTGCCAGTACTTCAGGATCTTCAGGCGTCAATGTCACCCACATGACCGGGGATGTGAGGCCTGCGATATCATAGCTGATCCTGTATGTACCCCATGCCAGACCGGTGAAACGGAAAGTTCCGTCCTCTAGCGTCCAGGTATATCCCAGTGGATTGCCCTGCGCATCGCTGATGATCACTTCAACACCTGCGAGACCTGAACCACCTCTGTCATCTGCACCCTGGCCTGCCACCAAATGGTTAGGATCAGTCACTACTCCACCAATCACACCACCGCCGCCGTTTCCACCTGCGCCATGTACCATATAGATATCAAGCGGGAATGGGAACCATGCGGGAAGTGTGTATGGATATGCTCCTTCCCAGGTGGTACTATTGAATGAGTATGTTGGAAGATAGTCATCTGCTCCAGGCGAACCTGGATTCAGTACCGATTTCACGATATAGGTTCCATCAGGTAATCCGTCGAAAGAATAGTATCCGCCCTGCCCGATCTGTGCAGAATCAATCAGTTGAAAATCCTGACCTGAATTTGGATCATAGCTGTAGGCATATACAAACCCTTCCAGTTGAAGAGAAGATAATGAATCAGAATAAACTGTACCTGTGATCACATTGAGTCCTTCGGTAGGCACTAAAGAGTCAATCACAATACATGTTGTGGTCACGCATCCAAAGTCGGTTGTGGCAGTAACACAGTATTGTCCTGGCTCTGTGATTTCAATGTAAGGCAGGGTATCACCTGTAGACCATATCGTTGAAATCAACGGAGCTGATGATTCGAGATAAAGCGCATGCACAGGTCCACCTGTATAGACTATGCCGACATAGCAACTATCCACAAAGAAATTACATGCAGAAGATACACAACCGACCGAGTCAGTAACAGTAACACAAAGGTCATGGATACCGAAATCAACAACCGTAGTCTGGTTGATATCACCGTTTGACCATTGATAGGTAAACGGAGGTATACCCCATGCATTGGCTGTATAGGCCGTACCTACAGGGTCCTGGCTTGGCTCTGAAGAAATCCATACACCGCAGGAATCCTGTGCCCAGAAATATACATAGGCACATGAAGAGCTCACACATCCACCTGAATAGACAGTAACACAGTAATCGCCTTCCTGGCCGACAGTAATGGCCTGTGTAGTTTCACCAGTACTCCACTGGTAGGTAGCACCCTGGTTAGGATCATTCAATGGAATCGCAATCAGTTCAGCACTGCTGTTGGAGAAGTAGTTTATTGAAATATATACCTGGCATGGAGAAAAGAAGCTATCCACGCAGGCCACTGTCTCACAACCTAAAGAAGAGGTTACCGTGACACAGTTGTAATCATTTGGTGAATTGATCTGGGTTACGGAATCGGTACCCCCGTTTGACCACTGATAGGAAAATGTTCCAAAGCCCCAGGCATATGCTTCGGCAAACCACTGACCTGAACTATCAGTATAAGTGGTCACCCATGCAGAACAATTAGTGCTGAGGTCTTCGAAGTTGACATTCGTGCAAGCTTCGGTCACACATCCCGAGCCTATCGTAACCGTCACGCAATAATCGCCTGATTCTGTCACCGTCAAGATTGGTGTAGTAGCTCCATTGGACCATTGATAGGTGATCGGATCAGCTCCTGGTAAGCTAAAGATAGGATCAGTGTACACACTGAGAATAGCAGTAGAAGTATCTACATATTGCAGGTCCACCCATGCATAGCAGTAATTGCTGCTCTCATAGCATCCGGAAGAAACACAACCTTCTGCATCGGTCATGGTGACACAATAGGTTTGTGTGGGATCTGAGGGGTAGATAATACTGGTAGTCTCTCCTGTACTCCATAGGTATGACCAGTAAGGAGCAGATGTATATGCGTCGGCCTGTAAAGCAAATGTATTGGAATCTGTCACAAATGCACTGACATAGACAGCACATGAGTCCTGTGACCATCCATAATCATAGCAGGATGTAGCGGAACATCCATTTGCACTTGTCATCGTAACACAATACAGACCGGGTGCATTTGGTAATATCTGCTGGGTGGAATCCCCAGTGCTCCAGACATAATAGAAAGGAGCCTCTCCGTAACCTTGGGCATTTAACCCTCCGGTTGCCGGATCTTCATAGATATATACTTCGCAGAAATTGAAATCATCAACAATGATGCAAGTTGCATAACTGCATCCTGTGCCATCTGTAATGGTTACACAATAGGTTCCAGGGCCGACATTACCTATAGTGGGGATTGTCTCCCCGGTACTCCATGCATAGGAAAATGGTGCTGCCCCGCTGCCAATAGCTTCAAGGGTATAGGTACTGCTATCAGGATTCATCCAACTAAGGATATAAGCAAAACAGGCACTCGTGGTGTCGAAGCTGACATACACAGAATCAATCCCCTGGCATCCCCATGGGAAAGTAGCTGTGACAGCATAGTTACCAGCGGATTGAGGAATAATGGTCTGGGAAGTTTCGCCTGTTGACCATGCATATTCTGCACTCAGGCCCGGAGGAGTCCATGCGGTCAGTTGCAGTCCGCCGTTAGGATTCCACTCTTCGAGTATAAAAACTGTACAGGAGTCCATCATGACCTCTTCGCAGTAGACAAAATCTGCGACGAAAACTTCATTGCCATTGAGTATCGTGAAATACTGGCTCTCTGTAGTCCCCCAGCAATCGACCATGCTCACTTCGAGCCAACCTAAAAAATTAGGCCCCTGAGTTGGGATATTAAACGAATAAATCCCATTTGTATCCGTAGTGGTAGCATATCCTGCCGCTGTCGAGTCAGCGAAATATACAGATACAAGCATACTCACCCCACTCTGAGGCAAGCTGTCCGAATTGATTACTGTGCCATGCACATTTACATTCTGGGCCATGACACCGAGCCATGACATTACGGTAAGGAGGGATAAGAGTAAAAGTTTTCTGTTGAACATACGTAAAGACATTATTTGGGTTTCTAAATTAACCTGTTTCGACTACTAATACGAGCCATCGTGGCACAAGGTTGGGGTTTGGGGGGATTTTTTTCACTTATTTTGTAAATAATGGCAACTATACCACTGGCCGAGCGCATGAGGCCCCGATCGATCGCCGAAATCCTGGGCCAGGAGCACCTGCTGAGCGAAGGAGCCGTCCTGCTCAAGGCCATTCGTTCCGGCAGGCTACCCTCAATGATCCTCTGGGGTCCTCCGGGAGTAGGTAAAACCACCCTAGCCAGGGTGATAGCAGGTGAAATGGGGCGGTCATTTATCCCCCTTTCGGCTATCAATAGTGGAGTAAAGGATATCAGGGATGCCATAGACCAGGCTAAAAAGCAAAGGTTTTTTGACCGTCCTGGCCCGATTATGTTTATCGATGAGATCCACCGTTTCAGCAAGTCCCAGCAAGACAGCCTGTTAGGCGCAGTTGAAGATGGTACGGTCACCCTCATAGGTGCCACCACCGAAAATCCCTCCTTCGAAGTGATTTCGGCCCTTCTCTCCCGCAGTCAGGTCTATGTACTCAAGCCGTTAGATGAGGAGACTATGCGTAAACTCATCGCCAGGGCCATTAGCCAGGATGAGGAACTGAAGAAAAAGGAGATCATCATCGAGGAGGACACGGCACTGCTCAGGCTGACCGGAGGAGATGCCAGAAAGTTGCTGTCCGCGCTCGAACTGGTGACCAGTCAGGACGAACAACCGATCATCATCAATGATACCACAGTACAGGAGGCTATTCAACAAAACATAGCCTTCTATGACAAAGGTGGTGACCAGCACTATGATATCATCTCTGCCTTTATAAAATCAATCCGTGGCTCTGATCCAAATGCTTCGGTCTATTGGCTTGCCCGCATGTTACATGGAGGAGAAGACATCAAGTTTATCGCCCGACGCCTCGTCATCCTTGCTGCAGAAGATATCGGCCTGGCCAATCCGAATGCCATCCTCCTTGCACAGGCTTGTGCAGATGCCATTCAGTTTGTCGGCATGCCAGAAGCCCGCATCGTCCTCTCAGAGGCTGTGATCTACCTGGCCACCAGTCCCAAGTCCAATTCTGCATACGAAGCGATCAGTGCAGCTTTGCAAAAGGTCAATGAGACTGGCCCTTTACCTGTACCTCTTGCATTACGCAATACACCTACCCAACTCATGAAAAAACTTGGCTACGGCGAGGGCTACCAATACAGCCACGCTTACGAAGGCAATTTTGCGCAGCAGGAATTTATGCCCGACGAAGTAGCCGGCACCTCCTTTTATCACCCGGGCTCCAATAAGCATGAAGCAGATATAGATGCGCGTTTAAAGCATTGGTGGGGGATTAAATATCAGTGATCGGTGATCAGTGATCAGTGATCGGTGATCGTTAGAAATCTCCGTGATCTCTCCCGCCGCGTAGCTAAAGCAATGGCGGGATCTACGCTTCGCTTCGACGTGCGAAAACAGGAGAAATATCTTTGGTTATTTGATAAACCATATAACACTTAAATCAAACAATTCTTAAATAGCTTTTACCTTTGTTCCCTCAAATATTTACTAAACGATATTTTTTCGGTTACTGAGCGTAGTCGAAGTATCATTTTTCACTTTTCTTTCTTCATTTAAAAATGATTGTATACAAATTCGGAGGCACCTCCCTCGCCAATGCAGCCAGGATGAAATCAGTGGCCGACCTGGTCACCAGGGATGATGTACAGAAGGTAGTCGTCCTATCTGCCGCTTCAGGCACTACAGATACGTTGATCAGATTGTCAGCCGCCAGTCAGGCAGATGGAGAACTCATCATCCAGGGAATGGAAGATCAGTATCAACGATATGTCTCCGAGCTCCTTGAAAATGAAGATTGCAGGCAAGCTGCTGAACGATTCCTGGAGTATACGTTTGCCTCATTGAGGGAAGCACTTGGAAAATCACTGCCGAGGGATGAAAAATGGTTTGTAGCCTATGGTGAAATCATTTCTACCTCTCTCTTTAGCCTGTTGATGGTAGAACGTGGCATCAGCTCTGCTTACCTCGCTGCCCTTGACTTTATGCGGATCAGGGATGGTGAGCCGGATATGGATGCCATCCGAAAATTAGTACCTGAATCGATTGCCTCTGTCGGTGATAAGAAAATCTATATCACCCAGGGCTATATCTGCAGAAACGAATCAGGCCAGATCGATAACCTGAGACGAGGAGGTAGTGATTACTCCGCCACGATCCTGGGTGCTGCCCTTATGGCTGATGAAATTCAAATCTGGACTGACATTGATGGGGTGCACAACAACGACCCCAGGATTGTAAAGAAGACAAGCCGTATCGATGAGCTGAGCTATGCTGAAGCTGCAGAACTTGCTTATTTCGGAGCAAAAATCCTGCATCCCCTTTGCGTTCGCCCGGCACGTGAAGCAGGTGTCCCGATCAAGTTGCTCAACACGCTCAACCCTGAAGCAGAAGGCACCATCATCCATCGTGAAAACCTCTCTGAGAAAGCTGGCGTAAAAGCCGTTGCTGCTAAGGACGGGATCATCGCGATCAATATCAGATCCTCCCACATGCTCATGGCCCACGGCTTCCTGCGGAAAATCTTTGAAGTGTTCGAGCACCACAAAACTTCTGTGGACATGATCACTACTGCCGAGGTAGCCGTCAGTCTCACCATCGATGATGATACGCACCTCCACAAGATTGTTTCAGAACTGCAGGACTATGGAGTAATCACAGTCGACAAAGGACAAACCATTATCTGTGTGGTCGGCGCATTCAGAAAAGAAGATGCAGGTATTGCTGTACAAGTCCTCAATCCACTCAGGAATATTCCGATCCGCATGATCTCCTCCGGCGGAAGCGAAAGTAACATCTCCGTGCTGATAGATTCTGCATACAAGCAGCAAGCGCTCGAAGCACTCAATAAAGATTTATTCGGGCAGGGTTGATCAGTTCAGAATAACCAGTTTTTGCTGAACGGTTATCCCCCGTTGTGTATTGATCATAACAATATACACTCCGGATGGCAATGCAGCTATATCGATTTCTGTATCAGGTATTACTGATTCTATTGTCCGAACAATCTGTCCGCCAGCCGAAATGATGTTGATGTCAGCACTAGTCAATTCACTTTGCGTCGTCCTTATCACAAACGATTTCACAGCGGGATTAGGAACAAGCGTGATGCCTGAACTTGTTGTTTCATCCACACTTGATACCGGAAGACATTCCCCCGGGATATTAGCATCCATCCATTCCAACCTGCCAGCCATCCATTCTTTCATGTAGTTGATTTCTTCTTCATAGGTAGCTCCGATGAAAAAATTTGGCCATATATAACGACTGAGGATCGGCCAACGATCATAATTGCGCTCTGCCGCCGGGTCCAATACGTTCGCCATTGAATCTATATATCCCAATACATGCGCTGTACTCAAGACCGTTTGTCTAAGGGAATCATAACGGCACTTCAACCGGTCCTGGTAATATGGATCCTCAAGGAAACGAGCCCACCACAACGGCGTATTGTCACACCCGCCACTATCATTAAATGCCCATCCATCCACATACTGGCTATGACAATAATCAACATTGCCATAAGAGAGGTTGAAATCCCATAGCGGGCCAAAGTGCAAAGTGGAATCAACCGAGTTACGGTCCTTATAGAAAAAGGTGCTCAACCGGTATGCATCCACATTATGTCCCAACTCACAAATGATAAAGTAATCGATGACGGATTTCAAATCCACATACCTGCGGTATCCCAATGCCTCATCAGTAAAATCATCACTGTAGAGTGCCGCTTCAAAATCCTCGAAGTAGTTGCTGATATACTCTTTTTGCTTTGGGTGCATATCCTGACCTTCGGGATCTTCATACACGATTCGGATCTGCATGTCAGAATAAGTACCCGGAAACTGTGACACGAAATAGGAAACGTCACCATCATCGCGGTCAACCTTTAGCAGGTAGCCACCCGTGAGTTCGTCCCCCAATGTATCGACCGGATTCAATTTTGCAATGTCAACCCTTTCTTTATCCCTCTTGATTTTCTCTTCAAGCCAGTATATGCCCTGGTAATCACCATTGACGTACAATTCACAGGCCTTGGCACGGGGAGCATACTCACCAAGTTCATTACCCAATTGATACGTCACTGCATCTCTCAAGAAAGATTTGTCTGTATATGGCGAATACAGGATCCAGTCCTCTTCTTCTGGAAGACCGAGCAACGAAGTCTCGAGATCATTCCCTTCCTCATCCTGTGTCTCCATACTATAACTCTTTTTGGGAAACTGCTGGGAAGAAGATCCCCTGACTTCAATGGCCATGTGTCCTTCAAATACCGGGATGTCATCCGGATGATTCAGTGCACCAGATTCATTTGATATCACATAGATGCTCCCACTGATTTTGGGCTCATTAGGAATGGTATAATTATCCGTATTCAACAGAATGATCGGAAGCACCGAGCCGGGAAATGGTGCTGCAACAGGTGCATGGATGCCAAAATTGAGCGTCCACGACAATACCTGTCCACCATCAGCATATGCATAGGTATCGAGAATACGGAGTATCCATGTGCCATTACCAGATTGCCCGTTGTTGACATTTCCCAGAGGCGTGAAGGGCCTGTAAGCCCCATCAAACGGAGGGCCACCATCAAGAATATGGACCGGGACAGACATGGTAAAACAAGTGTTTTCATACGCATCCGAATCACCTCCATTGCCTGATGTCAACATCAGGTTGTCCCCTGCAGGACTGATCAGCCGGATATCAAGATCTGACAGCCAGGTGTGCGAGATGGTGATACATACAGATACAAGTCCATGGTTTTCATCAAGGATATCGGGATTGAGATCGGAGATACTAAGCAGATAATCATTGCTCACACCATCATCTGTAATAATCCCTCCCGGGCCTTCGTAAGCCTGGGCATAAGATGACGCAGCAAGCAAAAGGTATAAATAGGTCAAAACTGACTTTGTATTCATGTAATGTATAGGTGATGGAAGAAAATATAAACTAACATGTGGGTGCAATATACTTGCGTGGAAAGTTTGAAGATATTAATTCCGGTCCAATCAGGGGTGAAACTAGTCAGCAAATGTCCTTTGAACCAGGAGTCACGGTCGGCTCCCCATAGCCCAAATACCAGTTTGATGCCTATCTTTACACCTTCAACTGGTATAGAAAGATAAAACATGTCAACAGTAGCTCACCTGGCCCACGACCACAAGATCATAGAAGATAGTGCGAGGGAATTTGCTAAAAACAACATCCTTCCGCATGTCATGGAATGGGATGAAAGCCAGCATTTTCCGATGGATCTGATGCACCAGCTTGGCCAGCAGGGCTTTCTGGGTATCCTCGTTCCGGAGGAATATGATGGCTCAGGTCTTGGCTATCAGGAATATATCACCATCATCACTGAGATTGCCAAGGTATGCGGTTCGATCGGACTCTCCCTTGCTGCGCATAACTCCCTTTGCACTAATCATATCTATATGTTTGGCACTGAGGAGCAAAAGCGCAAATGGCTGCCTAAACTGGCTGCCGGTGAATGGATAGGGGCATGGGGACTGACTGAACCAAACACTGGAAGTGATGCAATGCGCATGCAATGTACCGCAGTAAAGGATGGAGATGACTATATCCTCAATGGTACCAAATGTTGGATCACACATGGTAAATCAGGTCATATCGCAGTCGTGATTGCCCGGACAGGCGATTTACTCGATAGCCATGGGATGACCGCATTTGTGATCGAAAGAGGCACACCGGGATTCAATGCCGGAAAGAAAGAAAACAAGCTCGGCATGCGGGCTTCTGAAACTGCCGAAATCATCTTCCAGGATTGCCGTGTCCCGGCAGCGAATGTCCTCGGCAAGGTGGGTGATGGTTTTATACAATCCATGAAGATCCTGGATGGCGGCCGGATTTCTATCGGTGCACTCGCGCTGGGAATTGCCAAGGGTGCCTATGAAGCTTCCGTCAAATATGCTAAGGAAAGACATCAGTTTGGCCAGCCTATCGCAAATTTCCAGGCGATCAGCTTCAAACTGGCGGATATGGCAACTAAGATCGAAGCGGCTGAAATGCTCCTGCGCAAAGCAGCTGATCTGAAAAATGCCGGAAAGAATTGTACTAAAGTTGCCGCCATGGCCAAATACTATGCATCTGAAGTGAGTGTACAGATCTCTACAGATGCAGTGCAAATCTTTGGTGGTTATGGCTATACCAAAGATTTTCCCGTCGAGAAATTCTATCGGGACAGCAAGCTTTGCACCATTGGAGAAGGAACATCTGAAGTACAAAAGATGGTCATCGCCAGGGAACTGGTGCGTGAATTATAACGTCACCATCAACGTTTTCTCCTGATTAATAATCTGTTAAGATTTTTACCCAAAAATCTTTCTTTAGGTTATTTCAGTAGATTTGTCCTGAATCACATCATTACCACTGCCACTGCTTCTTGAGATATTTCCTTTTCATATTGAGTCTTTACATGCTGACCTTGTCGGTCATACCATGCAATGATCAGCAGGATTGTGATTTATCCCTGGTCAGCCAGGCTATAGGAAAGACCACTGACCACTCAGATCATGACAGTGATACAGAACACTGTACCCCTTTTTGTCAATGCTCTTGCTGCGGCATTTCCACTTTCTTTGAGGTGACACCAATCACCCTGGCTTTCACCTCTTCTGCCGTTGCAGAAAATGTTTCCATTTACTCCGCTCCTTCCCTTTCAGAAGTTTATCTGAATATCTGGCAACCGCCCAAACTCAGTTAATGAAGTCCCCTTGTCCTGCGCTCTGAAGCGGGACTATTGCACTTGCAGTGTGTACACACCGCAGGATGCTTATTTATTCTTCATTCAACTGTCACACCATGTTAGATCATATCATTCTATTCAGCATCAGGAATAAATTAATCATTGGCCTGATGACATTAGCGCTTGTCATTTGGGGCGTATGGAGTGCGACCAAACTTCCGATTGATGCTGTCCCGGATATCACCAACAACCAGGTGCAGATCATCACGCTCTGCCCTACCCTTGCCGGCCAGGAAGTGGAACAACTGGTCACTTACCCCATTGAGCAAAGCATTGCTAATCTCCCTGACCTGCAGGAACTGCGGAGCATATCGCGTTTTGGCTTATCGGTGATCACTGCAGTATTTGATGACCATGTAGACATCTATTTCGCGAGGCAACTGATCAATGAAAAGATCAGAGAAGGGGAAGAAAAAATTCCAATGGGCATCGGAAAGCCTGAGCTCGCACCGGTCAGTACAGGCCTCGGCGAAGTATACCAATATATCATCCACCCGGCCAAAGGGAGTGAAGGAAAATACACCCCAATGGATCTCCGTACTATGCAGGACTGGATAGTTGCCCGTCAATTGTATGGGACACCCGGCATCGCAGAAGTTAACAGCTTCGGTGGCCAGCTAAAGCAATACGAAGTTGCTGTCAACCCCGACAGGCTGCTGGCCATGGATGTCACCATTCCGGAAATATTTACAGCGCTTGAAAAGAACAATGAAAACACCGGAGGAGCCTACATCGACAAGAAACCCAATGCCTATTTTATCAGAGGTGTAGGCTTGATCCATTCCTTTGAGGACATCAGGAGTATCGTTGTCAAAAACAGTCCCAATGGGATTCCCATCCTGATCAAAGATGTCGCTGAAGTTCGGCTTGGTTATGCAGTGCGTTATGGTGCGTTGACGTACAACGGTCAGGTGGATGCAGTTGGCGGCGTCGTCATGATGCTGAAAGGAGCGAACAGTGCGGATGTCGTGCAGCGCATCAAAGACAAAATGGCTACGATTCAAAAATCTTTGCCGGATGATGTGGTGATAGAGCCCTATCTGGACAGGACAGATCTGGTCAGCCGGGCCATTGCAACAGTGGAAAAGAACCTGATTGAAGGAGCCTTGATTGTCATCTTTGTGCTGGTCCTTTTCCTTGGAAACTTAAGAGCTGGAATCATCGTCGCTTCCGCAATTCCGTTATCGATGTTGTTTGCACTTGGGCTGATGCATGTCTTCGGCGTGAGTGCCAACCTGATGAGCCTTGGCGCTATTGACTTCGGCCTCATTGTAGATGGCGCGGTCATTATAGTGGAGAGCATATTCCACACCATTACGACCACCAGGTTACAGGGAAATGCAACGAAACTCACCCCGGCGCAAATGGATGAGACAGTCTTTGCCAGTGCCAAACGGATGATGAGTTCTGCAGCATTTGGGCAGGCGATTATCCTGATCGTATAT
Source organism: Candidatus Opimibacter iunctus (assembly GCA_016716665.1). Classification (GTDB taxonomy): domain Bacteria; phylum Bacteroidota; class Bacteroidia; order Chitinophagales; family Saprospiraceae; genus Opimibacter; species Opimibacter iunctus. The sequence goes on from JADJVH010000004.1 coordinate 352,508, forward strand.
CTTCCGATCCTGTCGCTGGTTGGCATTGAAGGAAAAATGTTTGGCCCTATGGCACAGACCGTTTCCTTTGCCATACTGGGTGCATTCATTCTTTCCCTCACCTATATTCCTATGGTGTCTTCGCTGTTGCTGAGCCGAAAAGTCAAGCACACGAGGAATATATCGGACCGGATGATGGATTTTCTCCATAGCCTTTATGCACCGCTCCTTTACCTGGCCATACGATTCAGGATGATGGTGGTTACACTTACGATCCTTCTATTTGTGGTGAGCCTTACTATCTTCCTTCGCATGGGAGGGGAATTTATCCCCACGCTGCAGGAAGGTGACTTTGCCTTTCATTGCATTCTTCCCCAGGGTTCGTCCTCTCTCAAAGTGTGGAGACCAGTATGCAGGCCGCACGTATCATCAAGCAATTTGATGAAGTAAAGATGGTCGTGGGCAAAACAGGAAGTGCCGAAGTGCCTACCGACCCCATGCCTCCTGAAGCCAGTGACATGATGATCATCCTCAACCCTAAGGAAACATGGAAAACGGACAGGACCTACGATGAATTGGCGGATGCCATCAATGAACAACTGGAAAATATACCTGGTGTATTTTTTGAAAAAAACCAACCGATACAAATGCGATTCAACGAACTCATGACAGGTATCCGGCAGGATGTCGCAGTAAAAATCTATGGAGAAAATATGGATACCCTCCTTGCTTATGGGAATAAAGTCGGAGCCATAGTACAGGACATAAAAGGGGCGACCGAGCCGAATGTGGAACGCGTGGATGGCTTGCCCCAGATCGCCATTACGTACAACAGGGCACGCCTCGCCAACTACGGCCTCAACATAGATGATATCAACCATATCGTCAGCACAGCATTTGCAGGAGGTACGGCAGGTGTTGTATTCGAAAACGAAAGAAAATTTGATCTGGTTGTACGGCTTGACAGCTTGCACCGAAATAATATAGATGATGTCAGTCACCTGTACATTCCTACCACCGGAGGAGCACAAATCCCGTTGTCACAGATCGCAGATATCAAAATGGAACTAGGGCCTGCCCAGATCAGCAGGGAAAACGGCAAGCGAAGGATCGTCATTGGGTTCAATGTCAAGGGTCGTGACGTGGAGAGCGTTGTAAAAGACATCCAGGCCAGGCTCGACACTGAAGTCAGGTTACCTGAAGGATACTATTACACCTATGGCGGAACCTTTGAAAACCTGCAGGCTGCATCCAGGAGACTGATGCTTGCGGTACCAGCAGCCCTAGCACTCATCTTCATTTTACTCTACTTCACCTTCAACTCCATACCACAGGCGGCCTTGATCTTTACTGCTATCCCGATGTCCGCCATTGGAGGTGTGTTTGCATTGCTTGCAAGGGATATGCCATTCAGTATATCCGCCGGAGTTGGGTTTATAGCCTTGTTTGGTGTAGCCGTACTCAATGGAATTGTCCTGGTCAGCACCTTCAACCAGTTAGAGAAAGATGGCATGGCGGACATTATGCAACGCGTCATCCATGGGACAAAAATGAGATTAAGGCCAGTGCTCATGACAGCGACGGTTGCTTCCTTTGGTTTCCTGCCGATGGCATTGTCACATGGTGCCGGTGCAGAAGTGCAAAAGCCATTAGCTACTGTAGTGATCGGTGGTTTGCTCACGGCTACTTTCCTCACCCTGTTTGTTTTACCATTACTCTATATGTTATTTTCTGCAAGACTCAAAATAAAGGCAACCGCTATAGCTTCTGTGGCATTCCTTGTTTTCTGTTCCAGTAGTATGCTTACAGCACAGCATCAAATGCCCCAAGTGCTATCTGACCAATATCCCGTGGTAACCCTTGATTCAGCAATCGCCGTGGCGCTGGCCAATAATCAGCATCTCCAGGCCCAGCAGTTTAACCTGCAAGCTTCAATTTCTCAGCGCAAAACTGCATTTACATTACCACGGACAGCAGTTGAGTTCCAATACGGGCAGATGAATAGCATCGAAAATGACAATGGATTCACCGTTTCCCAGACGCTCCCATTTCCCGGTTACTATGGAGCGAGGTCTGGCATGTTTGAGGCAGAAGAAGAGGGTATTCAATTGCAACAACAATCCTCAGCACTGGAGATTAAAGCTCAGGTCAGATCCTATTATCAGCAGTTGGTGTATCTCCGGCAAAGGCAAGAAAAATTACTTCAGCTGGATAGCCTGTATGGAGAATTTGTGCTTGCGGCAACACGCCGATACGAAGCGGGGGAAACCAACCTCCTGGGCAAGACCACCGCAGAAACAAAACGAGGAGAGATCCGTATATTGATCCAGGAGAATGAAACAGAAATATACACCACATACAATTCCCTTAAGACAATACTGAATGTTTCCTATGACTTTTCTCCTGAAGAGAATGATCAACTGGCACCTATGCCATTGCCCGATGCAAAGGATACGGTTGACCTTGCTGACAACCCGGCGCTGAAAGCAATGTATCAGCAGTCCGTCATTGCAGGTCATAGTATCACACTTGAGAAAAAGGCTAATCTACCTGACATCACTGTAGGATATTTCAACCAATCTATTATCGGCACACAAAACGTAGGAGGGTCAGATGTATACTTTGATGGTGGAAAACGTTTCCAGGGCTTTAATGTTGGATTGGGTATCCCCCTTACATTCTCCAGTAACTCTGCCAGGGTCAAAGCCCTGGAGTACAGGCAGCTTTCACTTCAAAAAGAAGCGGACTACTATAGACGCAACTTTCAATCACGACTTCAGAATGAACTATATACCTATACCCGGAGCCTGGCACATTTCGATTACCTGAAAACGCAGGCCATGCCAAATGCTGAGCTCATCATTGAAACGGCAAGACTGGCTTTCCGCACAGGAGAAATTGGATATGTGGAATATGCACAGGCATTGCAAACCGCGACCGAAGTCGAATTACAATATCTCCAGGCTATCAACCAACTCAATCAATCTGTCATCCAGATTTCTTATCTCACCCAATTCAACTAATCCACCACATGCAATCGAATCAACATATAGCTAATATAACATCAAGGCACTGCAATGTAAAACAGTCAGGATCGCCTTTAATATATACGATACTATTCTGCGCTTTTTCAGCTTTGCTCATTTCTGCTTGCGGCAAACCTTCAGCATCAAATGACGAGATGTATGAAGAGGAAAATGCAGTACACACCGATGACCATGGAAATGAAGGTGTGGCAACACTTACAGCCAAGCAAATGGAATCCATCAATATCCAACTGGGCAGCATAGAAAAGAAACAACTTACTGCTTCGCTTCGTGCCAATGGCATCCTGAAGGTGCCAAACCAGAACCGGGCATTCGCAACTACACTGCTGGGCGGAATTGTAAAATCACTTTTAGTGCAGGCAGGCAGCAGTGTGAAAAAAGGCCAGACCCTTGCCAGCATTACCAACATGACCTTTATCACCCTGCAAGAAGATTACTTGCGAACCAAAGCGGATATCGAACTTGCAGAAACAGAAGTGGCCAGGCAACAAACCCTGAATGATGGCAACGCAGGATCGTTGAAGACCTTGCAACAAGCAGTGAGTGCCTTGAACATCCTCAATACAAAAAAATCAAGCCTGCAGCATCAACTGGACCTCATCGGAATCAATACGGACAAGCTTTCTAATTCCACAATCCAGTCTACAATTAATATCACCGCGCCGATTGGCGGTGTAGTCAGTGAAGTCCTCGTCAATATCGGAAGCTATGTAGATCCCAACAATCCAATCGCAGAAATCGTGGACAATAGCCAGTTGCACCTGGACCTGTATGTCTATGAAAAGGATCTCATGAAACTGAAAGTGGGCCAGACCATCCATTTTACCCTGACCAATAATCCAGGGAAGGAAAATGATGCTTCGATATTTGCCATCAGCAATACTTTTGAGCAAGAGACAAAGGCTGTCGCTGTCCATGCCCAGGTGAAAGGGGATAAAACAAACCTGATCGATGGCATGAGCATCACCGCGCTGATCAGCCTAAACAATATCCTGCTCGATGCCGTGCCCACTGAAGCCATTGTCAATTACCAGGGGCAGGACTTCATTTTTATTGAAACTACACTGCCACCAGACACACATGCAGGTGAATCCTCAGCAAACTCAGAATCTTCACATAATGAAGAGCCTGGACATACACATGATCACGAAACCACACCTTCAAATGAACACAGGGAGGAAGGGGCTATGGCTTTCAGACAGATTCCGGTCCGGAAAGGCACTACTGATGTTGGCTATAGTGAAATTACCCTACTCAGTGAAATCCCGGCAGATGCAAGGATTGTCACCAATGGTGCATTTTTTATTCTGTCCAAACTGACCAACCAGGGAGAAGCGCATGCACATTAATGCCTAATTTTATGTGGTATGAAACTTCCGTTAAAGGATCATAAATTCATTTTCCTGCTGGTCTCTATTGCGATTGTCATCGCCCTGGAAATCCTGGCCCTTGCCGGGATGGCTATACCAATGCCTTATGCCCCGTTTGTGTTTGGCGCATTCATCATAGGCATCGGATACCCAGTGCTCAAGAGTGGCTTCAAAGCGTTGTTGAAACTTAACTTCAGCAGCATCAACCTGCTGATGATCATCGCTGTGGTGAGTGCATTTTACCTGGGCGAGTACCCGGAGGCTGCCGTAGTGATCGTCCTGTATGTGCTTGGTGAGCGACTGGAGGACATAGGGATCGAAAACAGCAAATCTGCGCTGGATGAGCTGGTCTCCAAATCGCCCAAAACTGCCTTTGTCAAAACACTGCAATCAAATGTTCCGATAGACAAGATCAGCATTGGCACAGTGATCCAGGTCAGGCCGCATGACATGATCCCATTAGATGGGTTGATCGTCACCGGCGAATCTTCGATTGATGAAGCTGCAATCACAGGCGAACCGATCCCAAAGTTCAAATCAATCGGTGATCAGGTTTACTCAGGCACGCTAAATACAAGTGGCTATTTAGAAATCAGAACAACTAAGCTACTTGCCGATACTACCTTTTCCAAAATTGTCCAGCTCACCTTTGAAGCTTCCACGCACAAGAGCGAATCACAGATCTTCATTCAGCGCTTTGCCAAAGTCTACACGCCGCTTATCCTGATCCTGGCAGCGATGGTTTTGTTTATTCCGGTCTTCATTCTTGGACAAGACTTTGATCCCTGGTTGAAACAGGCAGTCACGCTGCTCATCATTGCATGTCCATGTGCCCTGGTCATTTCGACGCCAGTTGCGATATACGCCGCAATCGGAAATGCCTCGTCCAGGGGAATCCTGATCAAAGGAGGAAAATACCTCGAGGCTATGTCCCGTATCACCGCGATATGCTTTGACAAGACCCGGACCATCACCTATGGTACACCAGTTGTCTCAGACGTCATCTCGCTCAATGGCACGAGCCATGAAGAATTACTGGCCTGTGCTGCTGGTGCTGAAGTGTTCAGTGAACATCCGCTTGCCCAGGCTATTGTTGATGCCGCAAGGAATGAAGGGTACGTCATACATGCCACCGAAAAATTTGAAAGCATAGTCGGCAAAGGAATCACTGCCCGTTGCCTGGTATGCGAAGACGAAACTATACTGGCTGGGAAGTTGCCATTTATCAGGGAATATCAACCTGTGAGTGACGAAGCTGAAGAAACAGTGCGGCAGCTTTCAGAAGAAGGGAAGACCAGTGTGGTTGTAAGTTTCGGCAATGGCGTAGCAGGGATCATCGGCCTGATGGATGAAATCAAACCGGATAGCAAGGCAGCCCTCCGTGAGATCCAGACGATGGGGATTGAACCCATCATCCTCACCGGAGACAATGAACTCGCTACAGATTACACAGCCAGGCTAGTCAATGTGGACAAAGTATACAGCGGCCTATTGCCTGAAGACAAGGCAAGAATGATAAAGGAATTCACATCAACATACGCGGGAGTCGCAATGGTTGGCGATGGCATCAATGATGCTCCTGCATTAGCCTTGTCAACCGTGAGTATAGCCATGGGCGCAGCAGGCAGTGATACAGCAATTGAAACCGCCAATATTGCCTTGATGAATGACAGACTATCACTCATCCCGTTTCTCATCCGTCTGAGCAAGAGGACCGTGAAGACGATCAAGCGCAATACCGCATTTGCGATCCTGATCAAGGTGATCTTTGTGCTACTCGCGATCTTTGGCTATAGCAACCTGGTCCTCGCCATCACGGCTGATGTAGGCGTTACACTGGTCGTGATATTGTTGAGCCTGCGATTATTACAATTTGAACTGCCTGCGAAACAAACCAGGCCTTCCATAGTTTAATGCGAAAGGCGCATCACTCCTTCACCACTTTCTCAACCCATTGATTACGACCGGATGTGATCTGCAGCAAGTATACACCAGCAGGTTCTGTATTAAAATCTACCCTGGTCACAGGTCCATTTTCGATAGAATTGAATAGATGTGCACGACCCAGCATATCAAACAACTTCAACGAACCTCGTGCCTCATCTTCCCAGGTCACATCCACTACCCCACTTCCGAGGCTTCCATTGATATGATAGGGTTTGTCGAGCCCAGCATTTGGTTCCTCCACACTTGTATATCCAACCAGTAATTCAGAACCAAAAAGTTCTAATCCGCCCCTTTGATTTCCAACAATCAATTCATAAACACCATCCGCATTGAGGTCTGCCAGGACGGGAGCACTGCGGTTGCCAACATCAATTGACCCATAATGATCATCCACAAGGGTCAATACACCAGTCTTGCCATTTTCGACCTGATCATACAATAACAAGGTGCCCGGATCACTGCCGGTCAACATCATCAGGCCTTGCTGTGTGCGAACGATGCAAGGTGTGCTATACTGTGGCAAGCCGACCTGCAGATCAAACAACACCTGTCCAAAACATTGTGTATTGGGGGCCAACGTTACATCAGGATTGAAAGATGCATTTCCTGTCGTACCGACATTCTCAAAATAATTGAGATTGCTGCATCGTCCGCCAACTCCTGAATTTCCGGTACGTTCCCCTACCACAAGATCACCCAATCCATCGCCATTGATATCTACAATTTGTGGTGTTGCGGATACGCCAATAGCTATGTTCATATAGGGATAGGATACTACATCAAAAGTCATTGGCTGTCCATGGGCAGCAGTATTCTTATAAAAGAAGATTTTACCATTTTGCTCACCTACTACCAGATCAACACTTCCATTGCCGTCAATATCTCCGAAAGCAGGAGCGAAATCAAAAGTTGGCAAACTTCCATACTGTGACATCCCAGGTAATCGCCATCCACCAGGACAAAATATGGTTGTGTCGGTGTTCCTTGATTTTGAAACAGCCACAAGGATGGAATACGGGTCACTGTACCTTCTGCATACGCATATCCTCCCATCAAAAGGTCGCTCAGGCCATCCCCATTAACATCTGCTATTGCCGGACGACTGTGTGAACCCACATCGATCATATCCTGCTGCAGGAAATTCTTAATGGTGAGCTTATAATTCAGAGGACCTGCTGCCGGATCATCATCGTACCGCCATACACACTCATTGTCTTCTGTCAGGGAGCGAGAATTGACTGCTGCTATCAGCTCGGGCTCCGGATCATCATCTACTTGCACGCTAAATGCAGCTACAAAAAACGGGAGATCTACAGGGATATCCGTGGACGGGTAATGGCTATCCTGGTCTATTATCCATGCCTCTTCTACATTGAGCCCGTTGTGCAGAAATACAATCCGGCGTGAGGCAATATCTCCGACATAGGCATCTTTATCCCCGTCCCCATCAGCATCCAGTGCCAGAATAGTACTGCCGGCATGGCGCGGAAGGATATGATCTTCACCTGTAAAGTTTCCATCCGAACACATATCCGGACTGTCACTCAGGTATACCGTCTCGCTCAATTCATTCTCTAGTATTTTACCCCAGCAGATATCTTCAGCCACAAAGCGGAGTGAATCGGATTGCCATCCAGATTCAACTGAACGATTGGAGAAATATGTAATGTAACTGCCCCCTGGTTCAAAGACAAGGATATCAAGATCACCATCCCCATCGACATCTGTGATGGCCGGAATATCATCCCATGAGACATATAGGTTTGTCAATCCGCCACCTGAGGTCACCTGGAGATAATCCCTGTCCCTGTCCCTCATCTGTATAAAACTCCAATGCCCATTGTTGTAGGCCCCCTTATACACCGTTACGCCCGCAACCCCGGAAGCTGAGGAACTGGTAAACAAGTCTTCAACCCCATCGTTATTAAAATCTGCGGCCAGCACCCAATCAACAAGTCGCGGAAAATCGGGGAGATAACTCCAATCCATGACCCATCTTCCTGACGCCGGAAGGTGGATAAATGTCCGTAACATATCTCCCTGCCGGTCAAAGGAAATCAAATCTGTGACCCCATCCCGGTTAAGGTCAATGTTAGAAAACTGTGGGGCATTATAGCCCCCATTCCAATCCAGGGATAATTCTTTTCCGTTGATTACAACCGGGATTTGAAATCGTTCCTGGGCATTGAGCATATTGCATGACAACACCAGGAAGGCAATCTGTATAAATAAGGAGGATTTTTGCATGAGGTTCCGATTATTATCCAAAGGTAGGCCCTGGAAAGGAAAGATATTGACGGCCAGCGAATAAACAATAAGATTTTCGACCTTGTTTAGGAGGGTAAACCTGGCATTCACAGACCATTGAAATCAATATCTTTATCCAATGGCCACTGAAACCGGCGAAAGACGCTATTCTGTGCATCCATCATCCATGATGATGGTCCTGATCTTGTGTGGCATCACCACACTTTTCGGGGCGTTAAGCCTGGCCTATGTGTATTCACGTGCCGGTTTGGGTATGTTCAGCATAAGTATCCCATGGCTCTTTCTGGTCAATACACTTGTCCTGGCATCTACCGGATGGTGCATCGAGCATTTCAGGAAGTATTATCATCTCCGTGAAGAAAAACTAACCATCCGGTGGGGATTCCTGACCCTGGGGACCACCTTGCTTTTCCTCATCATGCAAGGCATTGCATGGCACAATCTCCTGACGCATCAGATCACGCCTGGATCTTCGGGTGGCTATGGATTTCTGTATGCGATTTCAATACTGCACTTCCTTCATGTGAGTGGAGGTATCCCGTTCCTGTTGCGGATCCTTATACCTCTTGCTGCTGCTCACAGGCAAGGCTCAGCTTCCCTGCTGTTTATCGATGACCATGTGCGGCGCAAGTTGCGCCATGTCGCTTGGTACTGGCATTTTATCGATGGGGTGTGGATATTATTGATGGGGATTTTCATTATTAGTTCTTTCTTTTAGGAGACAGATTTGTCTCTAGCGTCAGGAAACGCAAACCATATTGCATTCAAGTCAGTGGAGATCATGCCGCAGGCTTGATGGCGCATATGGCGCCACTTGAACGATCGGGATAGCTCTTTCCTTTAAGAGACAGATTTAACTCTAGCGTCTGGAGACCCAAACCATATCGCATTCAAGTCAGTGGAGATCATGCCGCAAGCTTAATGGCGCATATGGCGCCACTTGAACGATCTGTTTTGCACCTACGGCGCAAGAATAATTTTACGGTTGCATATGCTACCGACCTTTAGCCCCGATGGGGCAATTTTGTCTAATTTGTTATCCCTGCTAACTGCCCACTGCTAACTGCTAACTAAAATTTTAACTCATGCCGGCTCTGACGGATGATCACAGGCTCGTCGCCGGTCATATCGACCACTGTTGATTCTTCCTGCTCGGCACCTTCATTTATGATGATAAAACCGACTTGTTTTTCATGATGCTTGATCAGCAGATCGGTATCTGAAAAGTATGGCTCCACTTCATCTTCATGGTTGATGACGGAACTCACGATGAGTGGCATATCCAGCTTGCTCATGATCGACTTGATCACCGGATGCTGTGGTATACGGAGGCCAAGTGTCTTTCGTTTGTTCTTGAGGAAAGCAGGAGCCCTGTTGCCTGAATTGAGAATAAACGTGAAAGGTCCGGGGAGGTTTTTATTCAGTAACCTATATACAGGGGTATCCCATTGCGTGAAGTAATCTGAAGCCTGGCTGAGATCACGACAGATGATACTCATCATGGCATCTTTTGGATCAATATGCTTGAGCCTGCAGATAGTTTCAAAACCAGCCTTCTCGCTGGACAATGAACAATAGGCATATACAGAGTCAGTAGGCACTATGCCGGCTTTTCCTTTCTTGAGGCATTCGACGACAAAGTCAATATCATCCGGATGCAATCCATATCGTTGCGCTTCAATAATCATGTTAGCTGTATTTTAAAGGTTAGCGGGCGCAGCTTCAAGGGAAGCGGCCCATGATAGATAAAGTTCCATCGCTTCACGCTTCGCTGAGTCGAGTGGATAGGAAATATAATGCAGCAGGTAATCCGTCTGCCATGGTTCAAGGCCGCTGTCTGCTGATTTGACAAATTCAAACCCTGACTCAAAAGCTTCATCCAGTTTGCTGATCAATGTTTCAGGAATTCCGGGCCTCGTGATCCAGACCGCAAATACCATAGGCAATCCCGTTAGTTCTTTCCATGCTGCAGCAAGGTCATACCTGTATGGATAATCATCCCTGTGTAAGAAGACTTTATCACCGATCATCAGGCAGGCCTCAGGCGATTCTTTGTCGCCATCCCTATAATAGGTCCATTCTTTGTCCCATAATCTCGTTGCGAGGATTTGCAATAACACATTTGAAGTCCTGCTATGGTCATCAAGCCTGACCGCAGTGATTTGCTCCATCGGAACTTTACTCAAGAGAACAACTGTACCTACGACGCCATCTGCACCTATGCAGTAATTGCCCCGGACCTCATGGGGTGGCAGATCATGAAGTGCACCTATCGGACAAAGGCTGATGTCCACTTTTCCCTGACCGAGAAGCTCAGCACAGAGGGATGGTATCACCCTGAACACATTGAATTCAGATTCGAGTTGCGTTCGCTTGATGCCTTCAGAAAATGGCAGCGTATTGAGATACTCTACCAGTGCAATACTATATTTCTTCAAGTGTTGTTAGTTTAGTGTGGGTAGCGGTATATACCCCTTGTACTCTGTATCTTCAGCAAATGCGTCTTCACTCCAATCCTTAAGCTCATGGTACAATGTATCCCTTTCCACCGGGATGCGGCCGGCATTCTTAATCAAGGTAACCAGGTCATAAGTACTCATCGCAGGATTCTGTTCCTCAGATCCGGCCATGCTGTAGATTTTAGTAGTATCATCAATCGTGCCATCGAGATCATCCACTCCGAAAGACATGGATACCTGCGCCATATGGCGGCCCAGCATCGGCCAGTAGGCCTTGATATGATCAAAGTTGTCAAGATAAATCCTGCTCACCGCGTACATCTTCATATCTTCAACTACAGTGGTCTCCGTCAGGTATGCCATTTCATTGTCCTTATTCCTGAACTTGAGTGGAATAAATGTCTGGAAACCGCCAGTCTTATCCTGCAGTTCACGCAACCTGCGCATATGATCGATACGATGGCTGTATTTCTCAATATGGCCATACAGGATAGTCGCATTTGATCGCTTACCTGCTTCATGCCACAATTCATGTATGCGCAACCATTGGTCTCCTGTGCATTTGTCTGCACATATCTGTTCCCTTATCTCCGGATCAAATATCTCAGCGCCTCCACCAGGAAGACTATCCACACCAGATTCGACTATCCTGCGCACCCCTTCTTCATAGGTTACTTTGGCCTTCTTAAATATGTAATGATATTCCACAGGCGTCAGTGCCTTGATATGTAACTCAGGGCGATGCTCTTTTATCTTCCTGAACAGCTCACAGTAGAAATCAAGATCATATTGTGGCAATACGCCTCCCACGATATGGACTTCAGTGACCGGTTGCCCATCATACTTCTTCACGATGTTGAGCATGTCCTCCATCGTATACTCCCAACCATCACCCCTATGCTTGATCAGCCGGGAGTATGAGCAAAACTTGCACGTGTAGATGCAAACATTGGTTGGTTCTATATGAAAGTTGCGGTTGAAGAAAGTCTTGTTTCCATTCTTTCTCGTCCTGACCAGGTCTGCCATCATACTCAATAGGGACAAAGGCGCCTTTTCAAACAATAGCATGGCATCCTCATCCGAAATCCTCGCGCCGTCAACTACTTTCTGCTGAACGGCCTTCAACTCCTGAGGTACGGACTCATCTTTCATGAGTGCTGCGAGCAAAGTCGCTTCTGTATTGGATTGGGTCATGATCTTACAAATATCGGATGATTTCCTTGGCCTTTTGATCATCATCAGGTAGGCCGGCCAGTATTTTGATCCTTTCTGCTATCTGCAGCTCAGAAAAATCACTGGTCCATAGCTCTTTGATTATAGCGTCTAGCGAAGAAGGTTGATAATAAACAATAGCCTGGTCTAGTGATGTGCCGGTCATGCACTGGTCAGTAGCCGCAACAAATCGGCCATGGTATAACGCCGGAAATATCTTGAGTTTCATCCCTGAGCCATGAAGGCTATGTACCAGGATGATATGGGCATCACGTATCAATGCTATCATCTTCTCCTGAGTAACATCTGCTTCACGCCTAAGGTTGGAAAACCGGGCTAATTTTTCCTCAAATGCCTTGCTGCCGGATCTTCCGGCCGCCACTACAGGGATATAGGTCACCGGATGGAATCCTGGTCATCATATCGAGTAAGGACTCCTGGTTGATTTCAAGCGAAAGATCGCCCTGGTATAACAGGTATTGCCCATGCCCCGGTAGGATATCCACCTTATCATACCCATGGTACGGAGGCATAAAAATGGTGTTTGCCCCATGTTGCCCATACCAATCTGCATCGTCCGGGGATATTGCGAACACGACATCAAATGCTCCGGCCAAGGCTTCTTCATAGTCTCTAAGGCACAAAGACTCTCGCCTGAATATCAACGACTTAAACCCAGAGCATTGATTTGCCAGTTCAGCATAATACTGATGCTCAATGTTGTGAGCTCGCAGCATCCGTTTCCGGCCACTGAGTTCCCTTGCAAAACCTGTAGTGTGAATGCCTTCAAAAAGCACAGGACTATCATCCCCCAGCAAATTCCTGAGCAAATCCTGGCTTTTCCTTGAGGTCACTATATAAGGTTGTCCTTTTGAAATAAGCGCAGGCCAGATCACCCGGGGATAATAGTAGACTTTATCAGCTACTGTCTCAAGAATAGGCTGAGGCTCGAACAAACCATATACAAAACAATGCAGGTGCACCCTTATTCCTGCCCTCTTGAGCGCTGTAATCCGGTTCCATACATCGATTGCCCCCCCATAGTTGGAAGGATAAGGTACCGCAAAGGTGATAATATGAAGATCTGGGCGTGTCATTTTAGCAAGGCACCATTTCCACTATGTGCTGATAAACAGATGTTTAAAATCTACATTTGCTTATACGCCAGGAATAGATTGCCGTTTTGAAAATTTAGTATGTGGATGTAAAATTAATCTTACCTTTCTCAAGCCCAAGAACTTTACTTTTCAGGATTTCCGGGGGCTAACATCACCCTGTCCTGACGACTATTACGAACTAAATCAATATCCTGATGCAAAGATGCTTTTTCATTGCTGGATTATTCATGTTGTTATGTATTCCGGCATTCTTGACCGGGCAAAATGCCATTAGAGGTGAGGTATTTGATGATAAGACGGGTGAACCTATAATTGGCGCCAACGTAGTCATCCAGGGGACAACGCATGGAACAGTAACAGATTTTGACGGCCACTACAAGATCGTCACAAATGAACTTCTGCCTTTAACTATCGTCATTTCCTATACCGGCTATGAGTCGGCGGTCATTGATATCACACCGGAAAACATGTTTAACCGGACCAGCCTCGGGGAGACCACGGTCTTGATTGAAACCATACAGGTCACTGCTAGCCGGATCTCAGAGAAGCAAAAAGAATCTCCGCTGACTGTTGAATCTCTTGACCTCCAGGCGATAAAAGCTACACCTAGTGCCAACTTTTATGACGGCCTCGGTGCATTGAAAGATGTGGATATGACCACCGCGAGTCTTGGATTTAAGGTGATCAATACCCGGGGATTCAATTCGACCAGCCCGGTACGCTCCCTGCAGATCATTGATGGCGTGGACAATCAGGCTCCGGGACTCAACTTTTTCACTTGGTAACTTCCTGGGTTCATCTGAACTGGATGTATTGAAGGTGGACATCGTGGTAGGTGCAAGTGGTGCATACTACGGACCAAATGCATTCAACGGAGTCATCAGCATGGAAACCAAAAACCCGTTTATCCATCAGGGCTTGTCAGGAATGGTACGTGCAGGACAGCGTAATCTGCTCGAAGGCTCTTTCCGGTATGCTGATGCATTGAAGAATAAAAACGGAAAGGAATTCTTTGCCTACAAGCTCAACTTCTACGCCATGCGGGCAGATGACTGGCAGGCAGAAAATTATGACCAGGTACTGGATGCACGCGTGACTGTCCCTGATGACAACCCGGGCAGATATGATGCTGTCAATATCTATGGAGATGAATATTATCCCCTTGCTGACGTAACCAACAGCGATGCTCACCTGATCTCAGACCCGGGTATCGGGACATTCTATCGTACAGGCTATAAAGAAGTAGACCTGGTAGACTATGATACCCGAAATATCAAGGCTAATGCAGCATTCCATTTCAGGACCAATCCTGATCTGGGCGTTGAATCCCCTGAACTCATACTGTCTTCTTCATTTGGCTCAGGTACTACAGTATATCAGGGAGACAATCGCTTCAGCCTGAAAGACATCCTGTTTTTCCAAAATCGGATTGAATTCAGGAAACGTGATCGCTTCTTTATACGTGCCTATGCTACTAATGAAGACGCAGGCAGTTCTTATGATCCATATTTTACAGCACTTCGCCTCCAGGAACTATCCAAGGACCCTACCAACTGGGCTTTAGATTACAGGAGATTCTGGAAGGGAGTTGCCAATTATCCGAAACAAATGAGAGAGCTTGGTTACCCTGTTCCGATCTATGACCCGGCGACCAACACAGTCAGTTTTGATGTTGCCGGCGCTGAACAATGGCTGGTCAATTACAATGATTCCCTTTCCATATGGCATTCAATGGCCGAGGCGTATGCCAATACCAAAAACATCCATATTGAAGAAGGCGTAGGTGATTTTTTGTACCCCGGAACACCTGAATTTACCACTGCCTTTAATGATATCACGAGCAGATACAACAATGATGAAATGGGTACCCGTTTCTATGACAAATCAGGCCTGTACCATTTGCATGGGGAATACACCTTTACCCCATCCTTTATATCAGAAATAAGAGTTGGAGGTAATTACAGGTTATATGCTCCTGTATCAGCAGGAACCATTTTTAACGACAGTACAGAAGCTATCTATAATTCGGAATTTGGGTTTTATACAGGCCTTGAAGAAAAGTTTTTCGACAATAAGCTGATTGCTTCAGCCACCCTGCGTGTTGACAAGAATGAGAACATGAACTGGATACAGACTCCGGCAGCCAGCCTTGTCTACAAAGCTGCTGAAAACACCTTCTTAAGGTTCTCTTTCTCCAGTGCATTGCGCAATCCGACCTTATCTGACCAGTATCTGAAACTCAACGTAGGTCCGGCAACACTCGCAGGTCACATTGGAGCAGTAGACAGCCTCATCACCATCGAATCCTTTCTGGATGGATTGAATTGCCTCTGCTGGGATACACTACAATACTACAGCATCGATGCCATCCGCCCTGAAAAGGTGACCACGTTTGAAATCGGTGCCAGGACAAGCCTTTTCAATTCACTATTTATCGACCTTGGATACTACCGCAATGCTTATGAGCACTTCCTCGGATACCAGCTCGGCGTAAAGACAGAACTTGACTTAGATGCACCTCCACCCGTTTTCCCTGAAAATACAGTCATATACAGGTACTCAGCCAATTCCAAGACGAAGGTCAATACCGAGGGATTCAGTATAGGCCTCAACTACTACCTATCCAGGATTATCACCCTTAATGGCAATTACAGTTATAACAAACTGACCAAGGTGGATGAGAATGATCCGATCATCCCGGCGTACAATACCCCCAAACACAAGTATAACCTTGGTATTTCAGGCAGGGATATCAATTTGTTTGACATAGGGGTCTTCCAGAAAGTAGGATTCAGTATCAATTACAAATGGGTCCAGGGCTTCCAGTATGAAGGATCACCTCAATTTACTGGGTATGTCCCTACCTATGACCTGTTGGATGCCCAGGTGAGTGTCGACCTGGAGAGACTCAACAGCACCATTAAAATCGGCGCTTCAAATGTGCTGGACAATGAACACTTTGAAACCTATGGCGGCCCGGATATTGGCCGTCTTGCGTATATTAGCTTACTTTACGACTTCAAAAAAGATTGATTGCAATTCATTTATCACTAAAAAAACAAAGATTATGAGGAGATTTTACTTTGCTGCTTTATTCCTGGCTTTAACCCTTAATGCATCCACCCAGCATATCTTCCTGGAGGACGTGTTCAGCAGTGTAACCGTAACCCCAAACCAGATATATGGAGCAAATGCTACCATCCTGGCTTTCCCTGTTACTGGTCAAGCCATACTCCAGCCTCTGATTATGGACGTGTATGAACCTGAAGGTGACAATGCGCCATTGAGACCGTTGGTGATCTTCTGGCATACCGGGAACTTTCTGCCTTTTCCACAGAATGGAAATATCGGAGGTAGTCTCCGCGACAGTGCTGCAGTAGAAATCTGCAAGAGATTGGCCAGGTCAGGATATGTTGCTGCTTCAGCAGATTACCGCCTTGGATGGAACCCAGTGGCAGTATCCAAGGATGAGCGCGTACTTACCCTGATCAATGCTGCTTACCGCGGTGTACAGGATGCAAATACCTGCGTTCGTTTCTGGAAAAAGACAGTTGCCGAATTTGGCAATCCATTCCGTATCGACACTAACCGTATCGTACACATGGGTGAAGGAGCAGGCGGATATGTTGGTCTCAACGTAGGCGCCCTGGACAATTACTTTAAGATCCCAACCGCTTCCAATGGTAAATTCCTCTTGTCTGACGGACAAGGCGGTTTTGTGCCAATGGTACTCGAAGGTGTCAATGGTGATATCGAAGCTAAGAAAGTGGGGATCACATTCCATTCCTTCCATTCCCTGTCGGCGATACCCTTTGCTATCCTAACCACCCTAACTATAGCTCCAAGTTTGCTGTAGGTGTAAACCTCGGTGGTGCTATCGGTGATACAGCATGGGTAGATCCAGGACAACCACCAGTGATTTCAATACATACACCATACGATCCATTTGCACCATACAAGGAAGGATTGGTACTCGTACCGGTAACTCCTCCATTGGAAGTAGTAGAAGTACAGGGTTCATACCTGGTGAGCTATCTGGCTAACCTCTATGGAAACAATCTCTCTATCGATCCAAGGAATGAGACTTCCCTTCAATATGAAGTGACCGCACATGCCAATACATTGAATGATGGTCTCGAAGGCCTCTATCCGATCTATGGTACAGGTGGTGCATATGACAGCGCTCCATGGCAATACTGGGATCCTGCGACCAACGTAAACAGCGCAACAGGATATCAGACCAATCCTGACATGACCAGGGACAAGGCGTTGAACTATATAGACAGTATCATGGCTTATGTACTGCCTCGCCTGTATGCTACGATGGATCTGGATCAACTGACCAGCACTGAAGAATTGGTGAACATCGAAGATATCAAGATGGTTACCTATCCTAATCCTGCTTCTGTGGAAGTATTTATCGGTGTCAACAAGGACTATCCGATCCGCAGCATTGCAGTCTATGACTTAAAAGGTTCCCTGGTACAATCCATTACCGGGATCAACTCTAACTATTACAACCTGAAAGTCAAGAATTACCTGCCAGGTCAGTATGTGCTTCAATTCCAGTTTGATCAGGGAATTGCCGCCAGGCAGATTGTCGTCAAATAACTTTTCGGTCAAGCAATTGACCCCTCAAGTCTAAAAAAGCCTGCAGTTGATACCAACTGCAGGCTTTTGTTTTTCAAATGCCTTTCCGAGATACTATCTTTGGGATTACGATGCAGTTTTTATATCCGGCTTTCCTGTGGGCGTTGACCGCACTCTCCATCCCCATCATCCTCCACCTCTTCTATTTCAGACGATATAAAAAGGTATATTTCAGCAACTTACGCTTTCTACGTGAAGTAAAAGAGGAGACTTCTGCACGTAACAAACTACGCAATCTCCTCATCCTCCTGTCCCGGATCCTGGCCATGGCTTTTATCATCCTTGCCTTTGCCCAGCCTATCATCCCGGTCAATGACACCCTAAAAGCGGGAATCCGCAACGTAAGTGTGTTTGTTGACAATTCTTTTTCCATGCAGTCCTTTGGAAAGGAGCTATCCCTTTTTGACCGTGCCAGGCAGAAAGCGAAAGAAGTCATCCTGGGCTATGGCCAGGAAGACCACTTCCAGGTACTGGGACACGATCTGTCTCCTTCTCAAAACCAGTGGATCAGCCGTGAGGAGGCATTGGTCAGGCTGGAAGAAATGGAATACACACCAAACGTCAAGCCTTTGTCCGTCATCGCCGGCAGGCAAAAACAAAACTTCGCCCGTGAAGATGGCAATCCGGTCTCATGGATGATTTCAGATTTCCAGAAATCCATCTTTGACCTGACCCTGACTGATACGCTCAACACGATCAACCTCCTACCACTGAGTGGTGTCCAGGAAAAAAACGTAGCCATCGACAGTGCCTGGTTTGAATCGCCGGTACAAACACTCAATCAGACTTCGGCATTGCTCTTTAGCATCCACAATTATGCTAATGAAGATGCGGACAACATACGTGTCACCATCGATATGGATGGCCAGGAAAGACCAGAAGGCACCCTGGATATAGCCGCCGGCCAGGTCAGGATAGACACTTCGATGATCACCGTCATGAAGACCGGCTGGCATACCGTGGCCATCCGGATCAGCGACTTTCCGGTCACCTTTGATGATACCTATTACCTGACTTTCAACGTAGCGGAAAACCTCCACATCCTGGCGATCAATGAGCAAAGTGAAAACAAACGCATCTCTGCAGTCTTTTCAGATTCCCAGTATTTTATTGTTGAAAACTCCATGGCCAACAATATACCATATGCCAGACTGCAGGAATATGACCTGATCATCCTCAATGAACTAAAGACCATTCCATCCGGACTTACTGCTGGCCTGAAGAAATATGTTGAAGAAGGGGGCAATGCCTTGTTTATCCCTTCTGCTCAAGGCCAGGTCGAACAATACAATCCGCTTCTCCAGGCGATGAGTGCCAATGCATTCCTGCCCTGGACTCCGGGTCCGCGCGAAGTAGGCAAGATCAATACAGATGCCTTTATCTATAAAGATGTCTTCAGTCGCACAAGGCCCAATATGAGGTTGCCAAAAGTGACCGCCTCCTACCCTTCTGCGGCCACAGGCAGCAAAGGCCAGTCATTACTTTCCTTCAGAGATGGTGGAGATATGATCACTTTCTACACTCCTGGCAAAGGTGCATTTTGTGTTCTCTCCGCACCACTGGACGAAAAAATAAATGACCTGGCTCTCCAGCCCGAAATATTTGTACCCTTATTGTATAAACTAACCATCTATGCTTCGGATTTCAGGGACATGGCCTATACCATTGGCATAGACCACCTGATATCCATCGACCGTAATGAACTGGATCCTGACAAGGAATCCCTCATCAAGGGGCCTGTTGAGTTTATCCCCGGTATCACTGCGCTTGGATCAAAACTCTTATTGGACGTTCAGGGACAGGTCAGGACATCCGGGTTCTACAATCTCATGCAGGAAGACAAGCTGATCGCCTCGCTGGCCTTCAATTATGATCGCAAGGAATCTGATCTTTCACTCACTGACCTTGGCGCATTGCCGGAGTCAAAGAGCATCAAGGTATGGGCTGATCCGGACGAATCTGATTTTACACACCTGATCGAAGCCGACCGACAAGGAAGGCAATTGTGGAGATGGTGCATTATACTTGGATTGTTTTTTATCGCGATGGAGATCACCTTGATAAGACTGTGGAGAACGTGAGAACGTGAGAACGTGAGAACGTGAGAACGTGAGAAGTGTGGGACAGGGGCATGGGTGTGGAAGAAATGAAAAGTGATGCTTCGGCTACGCTCAGCAACCGGTGAAAATGTATAATGAAGACTTAAAAATGGAATAGGAACTGATTACTGATTACCGATCACCGATCTCAGATCACCGATCACTGATAGCTGGTAGCTGATAGCTGGAGGCTGACAGCTTTTAAATGAATAATACATACCCTGTATGAAAATATTAATAAAAAAAGCGACCATACTTCAACCGGGGCAGGATGAGCTGACCAAGAAGGACATCCTGATCGAAGATGGCATCATCACCAATATCGCAAAGGGGATCAGTGATAGTGAGGCTACGGTGATCGAATCTCCTAATCTCCATGTCTCACCGGGATGGTTGGATATCGGCGCACAGCAAGGGCAGCCCGGATATGAGTATAGGGAAACCCTAAGCTCCCTTGGCAAGGCGGCCCGTGCCGGAGGCTTTACCTCGCTGGCAACATTTCCGCGTACGAATCCACCGATACAGAGCAGGGTCGAAATCGAATACCTGCAGCAACTCGGTGAGTCATCGGGAATAAAACTATATCCTATTGGCGCAGTATCCCAGGATCTCGGTGGCAAAGACCTGACAGAGATGATCGATATGATCCACGCAGGTGCTGTAGCCTTTAGTGACGGGCGTAAGTATCCGATCGAAGCCGGACTACTGACCAGGGCACTCGAATATGTGATCCCATTTAATTCCCTGATCATTGACTTTCCCCTGGACAGGAGCCTTACTGCTGAAGGACAAATGCATGAAGGCAAGGTCAGTACCTCCATGGGCCTGATAGGTATCCCTTCAGTAGGTGAGGAAATCACGGTGCAACGGGATATACAACTTGTAGCGTACACCAAATCAAGACTGCACTTCCATGCGATCTCTGCTGCCGCATCTATAGCCCATATCCAGAAAGCAAAAGCCGATAAACTATCCATCACCTGTGATGTACCGGCGATGCACTTGTTGCTCGGAAGATAAAGACGTAGGTGATTTCAACAGCCATCTCAAGGTGTTGCCTCCGCTACGTGAATCCAAAGACAGGAAGGCACTCATCAAGGCACTCAAGGATGGGGTGATCGATCACATCTCTTCTATCCATACGCCGATGGAAGTAGAAACCAAAGAATGTGAATTTACATACGCTTCCTTTGGATCCATCGGACTGGAGACTTCATTTGCCATAGCAAATACGGTACTGCGCTTTGTCATGCCGCTCGAGCAGATCATCGATAAATTCTGTGCAGGCCCAAGACAGATCCTTGGCGTCGATATCCCACAGATACGGAGAGGTGCTGCCGCTGAGCTTACGCTTTTTGATCCGGATATTGAATGGAAATACAAAGGCACCGCACATTCCCAATCAAAAAATGAGCGCTGACAGGTCAAATCTTTACAGGCAAAGTGATCGCTTCAGTTGTTAAGGATCAACTAGTGATAAATTAATATATTTGATTTCCTTCTTTTTCAACGTAAAACCAAAACGAACTATGTCAACAACAGTCAAATGGGGCCTCATCACCGGGATGGTGTATGTGATTTCTTCCTTAATCAGCAATATGCTTGGCCTGCAACAAGGTGGTGGCGGAAGCATGGGTCTAGGGATGTTAGTCAATATCCTGCTATTTGGAATCACCTTCTATACCCTATTCCTTGGGGTGAAGGAAGTTCGGGACACTGAACTCAATGGATATCTCAATATGGGCCAGGCCTTCCGTTCCGGGATGAAGATTGCCGTCATTGCAGGTGTCATCGGTGCCATATTCTCCTTTATCTACATGAAATTTATTGACCCGGGAATGGCTGACATGATCATGGAAGGCGCAGAAGAACAATGGGACAAGATGAATGTTCCTGAAGAACAAAGAGAGATGTCCAGGAAGATCACAGGTATGTTTTTGAATCCGCTGATCATGGCCCCTTTCATGTTGGTCTGGGTAGCGTTCTGGGGCGTCATCAAATCCCTGATTGCCGGTTCAATCCTGAAGAAAGAACCACCGCCAACAGCACCAATTGCCTAATTTATTCTATGTCTGCAGCAGCTATTGATTTAACCCTCGTCATACCGCTTTACAACGAAGAAGAGTCCTTGCCTGAACTCATGGCATGGATCGACCGCGTCGTCAAGGCAAATCATATCGGGCAGATTGAGACCATCCTGATCGATGATGGGAGTACAGATGGTTCGTGGAAAGTGATTACAGCTCTGCGACAGACTTATCCCTGGATCAAGGGTATCAAATTCAGGCGCAACTATGGCAAGTCCGCTGCCCTACACAAAGGCTTTGAAGCAGCTTCAGGCGAAATCGTCATCACGATGGATGCAGACCTTCAGGATTCACCTGAAGAGATCCCGGAACTGATGCGCATGATCAGGGAAGAAAAGTATGATCTCGTCAGCGGATGGAAAAAGGACCGCAAGGATCCTATCGGTAAGACACTGCCATCCAAACTCTTTAATGCAGTGACACGCAGGGCCAGCGGCATCAAGCTTCACGATTTCAATTGCGGCCTCAAGGCCTATCGTAACGAGGTTGTAAAGAATATTGAGGTGTATGGTGAGATGCATCGCTATATCCCGGTCATTGCCAAATGGGCTGGCTTTCGCAACATTGGCGAAAAGGTGGTCAAGCACCAACCACGCAAATTTGGCTACAGTAAGTTTGGGTGGGAGCGCATGCTCAATGGATTCCTCGATATCCTTTCCATCATGTTTGTCGGCAAGTTTGGCAAGCGGCCCATGCACCTGTTTGGTACACTTGGTGTGCTCTTCTTTATGATCGGCTTTGGTATCCTGGCATACCTGAGTTACCTGAAGATCATTGAGGATATCATCCGGATCACTGAGCGCCCTGTTTTCTTCTTTGGCATCCTCACGTTGATCATCGGATCGCAACTATTCCTCACCGGCTTCCTTGCAGAGATGATCAGTCGCAATGCACCTAACCGCAACAAATACAAGATTGGAGAAACATTAGGACTTGATCATGAGGAATCCACTGAGTTGTAAGAGCGTAAGACAGTGAGATAGTAAGAAGTGTGAGTTGTGAGTGTGAGTATTGTCAGACGTGAGTCGTGAGAACGTGAGAACGTGAGATGTGTGAGACCAGGGCTAGGGAGTGGAAATGAAGAATGAAAAGTGAAATACAAACTGCCAACTGCATTCTGATCACCGATCACCGATCACTGATAGCTGGTGGCTGATAGCTAATAGCTAATCCCCACCTTCTTAAACACAAAATGCATCAACCAGGCTGGTCCGATGAGTAGAAACTGGACATCCTGCAGGAATGAAGGTTTCTTGCCTTCGATCTTGTGACCGATAAACTGTCCTATCCAGGCTACTACGAAGATGATCATGGCATATAGCGCAAGTGTCCCAGCATCATAGTCTGCAACCCGGTAAAGCCCCATGATCCCCCAGAGCATCAGGCCTCCGATCACCAGGAAACCCAGGAGCAACGTCATTGATAAACGCGCATAGTAAATCCAAGCTCCTATCAACAGGACAAATGCCCAGTTGGCCCACATCGTCCGCTCTGTAAAAAAAGGAATGGCAAACAACAAGGTCAGCAGGCTAAACATGATCGAGGGCACACAGATCCAATGGATAAGTTTGTTGGTTGCATTCTTATGGCTCTCGCCATAGGTTTCCAGAAGTTGATCGATAGGACGCATGAGTGGATGGATTTGATTATTAAATATATAAAAAAAATGGATGCCAATAAAGCTTATAGGCTTATAGAGGTTATGAAGGTTATAGGTTTATTAGTTTATTGGTTTATTAGTTTATTGGCTAATAGACATGATAAATCACTTTGATTATTCTTTCTCTATAGGGGCTGCGGGTCGGTAGCATTGCAAGGAGCGGGAAGCAAGTCGAAGCACAGCGAAGATCCCGCACGCTGCGAAGACGTAAAGCGGGAGGGCATGGGGCAAGGAGCAGAATTTTGACACCATCGTTATCAATGCCCCATCGGGGCTGCAGGTCGGCAACAGTGCAAGGAGCATGGAGCATGGGGCAAGGAGAAGAATTTTGACACCATCGTAATCAATGCCCCATCGGGGCTGCAGGTCGGCAACAGTGCAAGGAGCATGGAGCACGGGGCAAGGAGAAGAATTTTGACACCATCGTAATCAATGCCCTGTAGGGGCTGCAGGTCGGCAACAGTGCAAGGAGCATGGAGCACGGGGCAAGGAGAAGAATTTTGACACCATCGTAATCAATGCCCCGTAGGGGCTGCAGGTCGGCAACAGTGCAAGGAGCATGGAGCATGGGGCAAGGAGAAGAATTTTGACACCATCGTAATCAATGCCCCATCGGGGCTGCAGGTCGGCAACAGTGCAAGGAGCATGGAGCATGGGGCAAGGAGAAGAATTTTGACACCATCGTAATCAATGCCCCATCAGGGCTGCAGGTCGGCAACAGTGCAAGGAGCATGGAGCATGGGGCAAGGAGAAGAATTTTGACACCATCGTAATCAATGCCCCATCGGGGCTGCAGGTCGGCAACAGTGCAAGGAGCATGGAGCACGGGGCAAGGAGAAGAATTTTGACACCATCGCAATCAATGCCCCGTAGGGGCTGCAGGTCGGCAACAGTGCAAGGAGCATGGAGCATGGGGCAAGGAGAAGAATTTTGACACCATCGTAATCAATGCCCCATCGGGGCTGCAGGTCGGCAACAGTGCAAGGAGCATGGAGCACGGGGCAAGGAGAAGAATTTTGACACCATCGTAATCAATGCCCCGTAGGGGCTGCAGGTCGGCAACAGTGCAAGGAGCATGGAGCACGGGGCAAGGAGAAGAATTTTGACACCATCGTAATCAATGCCCCGTAGGGGCTGCAGGTCGGCAACAGTGCAAGGAGCATGGAGCATGGGGCAAGGAGAAGAATTTTGACACCATCGTAATCAATGCCCCATCGGGGCTGCAGGTCGGCAACAGTGCAAGGAGCATGGAGCACGGGGCAAGGAGAAGAATTTTGACACCATCGTAATCAATGCCCCATCAGGGCTGCAGGTCGGCAACAGTGCAAGGAGCATGGAGCATGGGGCAAGGAGAAGAATTTTGACACCATCGTAATCAATGCCCCATCGGGGCTGCAGGTCGGCAACAGTGCAAGGAGCATGGAGCACGGGGCAAGGAGAAGAATTTTGACACCATCGTAATCAATGCCCCGTAGGGGCTGCAGGTCGGTAGCAAAGGATTTGCAATAACATTCGTGCCCCGTAGGGGCACAACAAGACTGCTTCGCAATCTGCCTCAAATGCACAATTTTGATTTAACAATAAGACATTGTCTTGTTCGAGTCCAGTTGTGCCCCTACGGGGCACGAATTTGCTATCTGAAATCGACGGCTACCGACCTATAGCCCCTACAGGGCAAGATTGACAATGCTACTACTGTGCTACCGACATAAAGCTCCTGCGGGGCAAGATTAGCAATGTTACTTCCATGCTACCGACCTTTAGCCCCTATGGGGCAGGATATAATTTGAAATGTTTAGTGAGAAGGCACTTTTCATTTATCATTCATACCTTTTCTTTTGTTGGCATTGATATTGCATTATCTCCCTGTTAATCAATACCTATGCGCCGACATCTCATATCTCCTATCCTCTTCATTTTCATAGCAGTCACCTCAAATCAGGCCCAAGTGAGCGCACTCAAAGCCCAGGTTGATCAAATGGCTGATGCCATGCAACCAAAGGCTATCGAATGGAGACATCACCTGCACCAATACCCGGAACTTTCTAACAGGGAGTTTAAGACCGCCGCGTATGTAGAAGCACATCTGAGGAAGCTGGGCCTGGAAGTCCATACCCAGGTTGCTCATACCGGTGTGGTAGGAATCCTGAGAGGCGACAAGCCTGGACCAGTCATCGCCCTGCGAGCAGATATGGACGGCCTGCCAGTAAAGGAGCGAGTAGACCTACCCTATGCCAGCAAAGAACGTGGAGTATACGTAGGTGACTCGGTAGACGTCATGCACGCCTGCGGCCATGATATGCATGTGTCTATCCTGATGTCGGCAGCAACTATCCTGACCTCTATGAAATCATCCCTCTCCGGGACCATCGTATTTATCTTCCAGCCATCTGAAGAACAGGCACCTCCGGGTGAGGAAGGTGGCGCAGAACTCATGGTCAAGGAAGGTGTACTCGACAATCCAAAAGCCGAAGTGATTTTTGGATTGCACATGAGCTCATCACTCGAAGTAGGAAAAATCCGTTATAAGCCCGGCAGTGCCCTGGCAGCGGTCAACTCTTTTGAAATGACGGTACATGGTAAGCAAACACATGGCTCTGCCCCATGGCTTGGTGTCGATCCCATCGTCACCTCTGCGCAGATCATCATGGGACTGCAGACCATCGTCTCGAGACAAATGGAACTCACTAAAGAACCAGTGGTCATCAGTGTAGGCAAGATCACAGGTGGGGTGAGGTCCAATATCATTCCTGAAGAAGTCAAGATGGTCGGTACGATCAGGACGCTGGATACGGCAATGCAACGCATCGTACATGAGAAGATCAGAAATACCGCAATCAATATTGCAGAAAGCATGGGAGCAACCGTAGATATCAAGATTGATAAAGGATATCCGGTAACCTATAATGATCTCGAACTGACCCGGAAGATGCTGCCTACGATCTTTGAGGCGGCGGGTGGCGAACAGAATGTCATCCTGATGAAGCCCAGCACCGGGGCAGAAGACTTCTCATTCTTTGCACGCGAGATACCAGGGCTCTTTATTTTCCTGGGGGGAATGAAGCCTGGAACAAACACGGCTGAAGCTCCACCGCACCATACTCCCGATTTCAGGGTGGAAGATGAGGCCATGCCACTGGGTATTAAAACCATGTGTTACCTGGCCCTGGATTATATGGATGCTGCCAGGAGGTAGCCCCTAATCGGAAATACCCTATTTTTGACGGCAGATGCTCAAGCTCATCGAATGCCCGAGAGATGCCATGCAAGGCCTGCACCAGTTTGTTCCGACAGCACTGAAGGCCCGGTATATCAATAGCCTGCTCACGGTTGGCTTTGACACCACTGACTTCGGGTCATTTGTATCGCCCAAGGCTATCCCGCAGATGAGTGATACTGGTGACCTGATGGCACAACTCGATCTTACAGGAAGCCATTCCAAATTGCTTGCAATCGTGGCCAATAAACGGGGCGCAATCGATGCGGTACAGTTTGAAGAAATCACATATCTCGGCTATCCATTCTCTGTTTCAGAGACCTTCCAGCTACGCAATACCAATGCAACGATCGAGGAATCGCTCCAACGTGTGGCAGAGATCCAGGACATCTGCATGGCCAATAAGCGCAAGCTGGTGGTCTATCTCTCGATGGGTTTTGGCAATCCTTATGGAGATCCATGGAATGTCGAGATCGTACAGCGTTGGGTGGATCACCTGGCGGAGATGGATATCAAGATCATGGCGCTGTCAGATACCATTGGGGTATCCAATCCTGAGAATATCAGCTATTTATTTTCAAACCTGATTCCGCCCTATCCAGATGTCGAGTTTGGTGCGCACCTGCATACCCAGCCGCACAACTGGCGTGAAAAAGTAGAAGCAGCCTATCTCAGCGGATGCCGGAGGTTTGATTCCGCTATGAAGGGTTATGGTGGTTGTCCAATGGCCAAAGACGATCTGACGGGCAATATGCCTACAGAAAATATGCTCAGTTATTTTACAGAAACCGGGGTTGTGACAGGACTCAATGACCAGGCATTCCTTGATGCCATGGCCCTGGTACCGGAAGTATTTAACGGTCGGGAGTAGTATCTTCTTCCTGCTCCGGTGGATTGAGCGCCATGTAGCTCATGATCAGTCCTCCTCCAATCATAAATATGCGAATGAGGATGCCCCTCGGGCTGCCGGGTTTGTCCATCCATGCGAGATAGGTAAAATTGGCCCCTACCAGGATGAGCACCAGGGACAATACCCCTAGGATAAACAAGACAAAACCAAGGATCATGAAAAAAGTACGGAGACGCATAGCGGGACAATGTTAAGGAAATTCCCGCAGATCGGTGGACACATCAACCAAAATGAAATTTCGCGCAACGACGCAAAGACGCAACGTAACCTTTAAAAATTTCGCGCAGAGACGCAGAGGCGCAGTAAGTCCACTAAAAAAATAAACGCGCAACGACGCTAAGTCGCAACGTAACCTTATAAATAAATTTCGCGCAACGACGCAAAGACGCAACGTAACCTTATAAATAAATTTCGCGCAACGACGCAAAGACGCAACGTAACCTTTAAAAATTTCGCGCCAAGACGCAGAGACGCAGCGTAACCCTTTAATTAAATTTCGCCCAATGACGCAAAGACGCAACGTAATCTTATAAATAAATTTCGTGCAACGACGCAAAGACGCAACGTAACCTTTTAAATAAATTTCGCGCAACGACGCAGAGGCGCAACGTAACCTTTTAAAAATTTCGCGCAGAGGCGCAGAGGCGCAGTAAGTCCACAAAAAAATAAACGCGCAACGACGCAAAGACGCAACGTAACCTTTTAAATAAATTTCGCGCAACGACGCAAAGACGCAGTTTGCTCACACACCACTCTCACGCATCCTTCGGATGCCGAAGCACATTTCGCGAAGGCATCTCACTGTCTTACTGTCTCACTGTCTTACAATAGACGACATCCCTCTCATTCAGGTATTGAAGGATATAGTCAAAGCATGTTTCATGCTTACCGATTAGCTCCGGTGGGAATACCCCTTTCTCTGTAAACAAACCCTCAAGGAACATATTGGCTGCTGCTGTGGCTGTATAGCCTGTGGTCCGGGCCATCGAAGAAGTCTGCGTCACGGGGTTGTACTCATCATATAAATTGTATTCCACCTTTACCTGATTCCCTTCCTCGTCAATGCCTTTCAATGAAATGCGCATGACCGTCAATTCTTCCTCTGTATCTCCAAGTTTCCAGTCGTCAAAAAGGACACGGCTCGTGACGGCCAGAGGGGATACGGATACGCCGTTGATATTGATTTTCTCAGGACTGAAGAAGCCACTTTGTTTCAATGCACGGACAATCTCTACGTGACCGGGATACCGAAGTGTCTTTTCCTTTCGGTTCGGAATATGCGGCATCGTAAATAAGATAGACCGAAGGCCATCAGTATTGAAGGACTCAAGGGTACCTACTTTATCAAACTCAACAAATTCACAATCGGTGAGTGGTTCACGCACGATGATGTTTCCGTTTTCAACGTAGCGTGCAGGACGTGTATATTCTTCGATGACATCGACGGGAGAGAATGGTGCCTTGTAATAGAAAGGCCAAGTTTTTGTTTTAGGGAGTCCTCCGACGAGGCATTCGAAATCGGTGAGCCTGAGTATTTCATTATAACGGCCAAGGATAAAATTGCCCATCCCCGGGGCTACACCGCAATCCACGATGACGGTGACTCCTTTTTCTTTCGCGAGGGCGTCAAGTTCCAATGCATCTTCGGGAAAGAAAGAGATATCTACGATATTCTTTCCGGCTTCGATGATGGTCTTGATTGTTTTAAATCCAAGGAAACCAGGTACCGCGCAGATGACCAGGTCAAACCCCTTGACCGCTTGTTGCACTGCATCAGTATCCTTTACATCTAATGGCAGTATGTCCAGGGCTGGGTGCTTAGCTCTTAATTCATTGAGCCGCGTCGGACTGATATCCGAGAGGGTCACCTTATATTTTTGCAGCATGTCGATAGCCATAGCGCTTCCGACCATGCCTGCGCCTATTACGATAATGTTTTTCATTCAACCATTTTTATTATTTCAAAAGGGACTCAAAGCTACTTTATATAAACTGATTTTAAAGATGTCAGACCTATATCTGCTAACTCGAAACATTCCAAAGCTGGGCAACTCCAGGTATTATAATTCGCCTTCCCTTGTTATAGGAAAATTCATTTGCCCCGGGGTTTTCGGAGAATAGTTTCTCGCAGAGGAACGAGATGAAGAAACACAGGGGAGAGAAATGATCAAATCGCAGATTTGGAATTTCTAAGGGGCACATTATACTCTCCGCCTAGCTTTCAAATCTTTTACGAATCACCTCCCCCACTGAC
This sequence comes from Candidatus Opimibacter iunctus, assembly GCA_016716665.1. Taxonomy (GTDB): domain Bacteria; phylum Bacteroidota; class Bacteroidia; order Chitinophagales; family Saprospiraceae; genus Opimibacter; species Opimibacter iunctus. The sequence continues at coordinate 382,785 of JADJVH010000004.1, forward strand.
TTCCCTTCTATACGACTGTCGATCCATGCGACGATATCCAGGTGGTGAAAGGTTCTTCCTTCAAATGGATTCTTCTCTAGTCGCAAGACTTCTTTTTTCAGGGCATGCAGGTTGTGATTGAGATGTGTCCTACTCACATCAAGGTTGTTTTTGAAAAACTGGAAGAGGACCATCTGCACCTCATTGAGATCACGCATCTTACTAAAGAAACGACCCACACTGTCAACCAGATGTTCGAGTAGGTTGAAGTGATTGAGTTCGAAGTGGGCCATCAGGTGCATGAGCCTGGCATAACACTGGATATCCGTGCGCAGGTGGCCGGCAGACTGGAGGTTGAGGATCTTATTGAGATATTCTATACTCTGACCCGGTTGCCCAGAGCCAAGGTACAACCATGCAGTCTTGTAATTAAACACCATGATGCGGTGGATATCGATAAAGCGACCGTACTTCTTGATGAGCCTGTTGATCTCAGGTACAAGTAGTAAGCCTTCTTCAAAAGAACCTTCGATAAAATGGCGGTTGATCTTTGCTGTATAGAGGTACAGAAAACTGATGATCTGTCCCGTCATGTCAAAGAACTTCTCGTGTGATATCGTAAAGGCTTCAAATTTTTCAAGCGCCTTCACATAGCGGTGGTAATCCCGCATGCTATAGAGCGAAGTGAGCTCATAGGATAAGCCCCGCATATAAAGAACAGGGTCTTCGCGCATGTGTGAAGGATTCTCGTCAAAAGCCTTGACCCATAGTTCGGCATGATGATGGCATTTTTCAAAATCCAGCATGATATAGTAATACCACATGTAGCATTGCTGCAGGTAGATCTCTTCGGTCACCGAGAGATTGGCAATCCTGACTTTGCGGAGTTCGGATTCAAAATATTCCCTGAGCTGGAAGTGATCCTTTTCATCACGGACGTGTCCGGTCTCGATATACCAGCCATGGATCTTGATCTTGAGATTGGAGAGCAGGATCAGGTTAGAGACCCTCGCTTCCTGGTTTTCGGATTCGATGAGCAGGGACTGGACTTTACCGGATTTCTTTCGGCTTCGGGTGATGTGGCGTTCTTCGATAAACTTCTGAAACTCGATAATCTCGAGCCGGAGCAGGTCATGGCCTCCTTCGGGAAGCATTTCCTTGACACGCTCGAGCAACTTGAAGGCCTGAAGATATAATCCCTTGCTATAGAGGATATGGGAGAAGTCTATCTGCTCCCGCACTTTAATCGATTCGATGTTTTCAAAGATGAGCCTCAGGCTCTTGAGCACCTGGGTATAGAGGTGGCGCTTGGTGTTGACAAACTGGGACTTAGGGATATCGCCCATTTTCTGGAGTACATCTTCCTCGTCATATTCCTCCGCCTTGTCGAGGATATCGAAAAGCCTGACGTAAAGGACATCTTCGTTGCTCTGAAGGCGCTGCACATAGAGGCGAAAATTGCGCTTTTCAGCCTTGGTCAGCGACTTGATAATGGTAAATAACTGTTCTGATTGAGCTATGGGCATAACAAATAACTATAACACAAAGATCACATTTGCAAGCAAATATACATATAATTGCACTTTTAGCTATCACGTTAATTGAAAAGATTCTTTTGCATTCCGCCCCCTCCCGGGTTTAGCTTTGTCCCATTATATTTAAAAAATCATCATCCGTTACACTTCAAACCAAACAACTTTATGGCTAAGTTAAAATTTGAATACATCTGGCTGGACGGTACCAAACCTGAAGCAACCCTCAGAAGCAAAACCAAAGTCATTGAAATGGAAAGTTTCAATGGTGATGCCCGGAAACTCCCGGAGTGGTCATTTGACGGAAGCAGCACGCAGCAGGCCAACGGACATTCATCCGATTGCCTCCTTCGCCCTGTAGCAGCTTATCCCGATCCACAGCGCAAGAATGCATTCCTGGTGGTAGCTGAAGTATTCAATCCGGATGGCACCCCTCACCCTACCAACATGAGGAACCTCATTCCGGATGACACGGATGATTATTGGTTTGGCTATGAGCAGGAGTATATATTTGAACTGGATGGAATGCCATTAGGTTTCCCTACAGGTGGATATCCAGCCCCACAAGGCCCATACTACTGCGCAGTAGGCTATGGCAGGGTTGCCGGAAGAGATATCGTAGAAGAGCACATGGATGCATGCCTTGAGGCCGGCCTTGGGATCACCGGTATCAATGCTGAGGTACTTCTCGGCCAGTGGGAATATCAGGTGTTTGCCAAAGGCGGCAAAAAAGCTGCGGATGAAGTGATCATCAGCCGCTACCTGCTGTATCGTATCTCTGAGAAATATGGAGTGAAGATCAATATCCATCCAAAACCTGTACTCGGTGACTGGAACGGATCAGGTATGCACGTCAACTTCTCCAACGGAGAGATGCGCGAGCACGGTGGCAAGGATCTCTTTGATGCCATCTGCGAAAGCTTCAGGTCAGTGCATAAGGAGCACATCGATGTATACGGCTCAGACAACCACCTCCGCCTCACCGGTAAGCATGAGACACAATCTATGCATACGTTCAGCTATGGGGTGAGTGACCGTGGGGCTTCTATCCGTATCCCGGTTCACACCGCTACCAATGGCTGGAAAGGTTACCTCGAAGACAGGAGGCCTGCATCTAATGCAGATCCCTACAAGGTAGCTGCCCGTATCATCAAGACGGTACGTGGTGCTGAGGTGATGGCTTCGTAAGTAAGTAAGTAGATCACAACATTTATACTCATAATTTTTATTGCCGTAGGCTAAGCTGGGATCCAGCTTAGCCTTTTTTCTTGCCTCCTGGCCTGTATTTTGCCCCCTAGCCCCCTAAATGGGGAAAGATTCGAATTAACACTTTAGATATTCTTTCATTGGTCTTCTTGCCCCGTAGGGGCTATAGGTCGGTAGCAAGGGAACAGTAGTATCATTCGTGCCCCGCAGGGGCACAACAGGACTGCTTCGGAATCATCCTCCATTGCTACAATTTTGAAATCACAATAGACACAGTTCTTTCCGGGCCCGGTTGTGCCCCTACGGGGCACGAATTTGCATCCTGATATCTCGTGCTACCGACCTGTAGCCCCGATGGGGCAAGAAAATGCATCGTAAAACCTCGTGCTAACAACCTATAGCCCCGATGGGGAACGAATTTGCATCCTGATTTTCGTGCTACCGACTTTTAGCACCAATGGGGCAAGAAAATACATTGTAATCCCTCATGCTTCCGAACTGTAGCCCCGATGGGGAACGAATTTGCATCCTGATATCTCGTGCTACCGACCTGTAGCCCCGATGGGGCAAGAAAATGCATCGTAAAACCTCGTGTTAACAACTTATAGCCCCTACGGGGCACGAATTTGCATCCTGATATCTCATGCTACCGACCTGTAGCCCCGATGGGGCAAGTAAATGCATCGTAAAACCTCGTGCTAACAACCTATAGCCCCGATGAGGCAAGAAAATGCATCGTGATATCTTGTGCTACCGACCTTTAGCCCCAATGGGGCAAGAAAATACATTGTAATCCCTCATGCTTCCGAACTGTAGCCCCGATGGGGCAGTACTTCATTCTTAATTTTATCCGGTTGCTGAGCGTAGTCGAAGCATCACTTTTCATTATTCACTTCCCGATTTCTTCTATCTTCGTAGGACATGAAAATCCTCCACCAGGCGCGAATCATTTGTATAGGAATGGCTTTGTTCCTTGGATTCTCGATTCCGCTCCAGGCACAGGTCACACAGGACTATCTCCAGCAGTTTATTGAGTTTATCACCGAAAACCAGGATGGGACAGAGGAGTTTGATTATACCGAACTCGGGGAACAACTCGAAGACTGGAGGCGCTCGCATATTGATATCAATTCGGAGGATGCATCCATAATGGTACAATGGAAGATCATCTCTGACAATGCGTACCGCAATCTGCAGGAACATATCATCAGGAATGGGCCATTGCTGGACATGCTTGAGCTACAGTCTATAGAAGGCTTTGATCCTGAGATGATACGCCTGCTCAACGTCATTGCAGAAGTCAAGGGCAGGGACATACAAACACAGGCGGTACCTCTTGGCGATATGCTGGCCCATGGGCAGAATGAAATCTATATGCGAGCCGGACAAACCATCCAGCGGGCAGATGGCTACCTTGGTGATGCCCCTGCATACGAAGGAGATCCTACCAAATTGTATATGCGCTACAGGCACCGCAGTGGCAATACGCTGAGCTATGGGATCACCGCTGAGAAAGATGCAGGTGAAGCATTCTTTAAAGGTTCAAATAAACAGGGTTTTGACTTCTACTCAGCACACCTCTCCCTGAAAAACTACAGGCCCTGGTTGCAATCGCTGATGATCGGCGATTACAATGCCAGTTTTGGACAAGGGCTCATCATGCACTCCGGATTTGGTGTAGGGAAGAGCAGTCTCGTCACGAATGTCAAACGATCAGGTGATCCGCTGCGCCCATACACCTCAGTGGAAGAAAATAATTTCCTTCGTGGCGTTGGCATCACGATCAAACCCACTGAAAATCTTACTGTCACATTACTGGGCAGTTTGCACAATCGTGATGGCAACCTGAACATTGATACAGTATATGAAGATGGGCAAATAGAAAATATAAATGAGGATATCACCAGCCTGCAGTCGTCAAACCTGCACAGGACCAAAGCTGAAATCGCAGACGAAAACGCGATTGACCTGACACAGGCAGGACTGAGCGTTTCCTACACCAGGCGTAAAGCACATCTTGCCCTCAATGCACTGCATTCAAACCTAAGCTCACCGCTCAACAGGACACCTGACCTGTACAATCAATATTATTTCAATGGCAACAGCCTGACGAATGCGAGTGTAGACTATGGCTTGTGGTTTGGTGGATTGCATTTCTTTGGCGAGACCGCCATGAGTGACAATGGAGCATTCGCTACGATCAATGGCTTATTGGCTGGCCTGGATCGTCATGTCAATGCAGCGATACTCTTCAGGTCCTATGCAAGAGACTACCAGGCGCTGACACCAAACGCATTTGGAGAAAGTTCGCTGGCCAACAATGAAACAGGATTGTATACCGGTATCGAAATCAATCCATCCAACAGATGGAAGATCCAGCTATACCAGGATATATGGACGCATCCGTGGCTGCGGTACAACATTGACAGTCCGACTAACGGAGCTGAATATTTTGGAAGGGTCACTTATACCGTAAAGCGGCGCCTTGAAATCTATGGACAATATCGAAGCAAGCGGACAGCCATCAATTCAAGACCAACAGGAGATGCCATTGCGCAAGTGGTGGATCAATATCGCTCACAGGTACGGTTGCATGTCAACAATATCCTCACCAAAGGAATCCAGTTGCGGAGCAGGCTGGAATGGTCTACGTATACTATTCCAACAGAGAAGCAGCAAGGGTTTTTGATCTATCAGGATGTAGTGTATAGTCCTGTTGCATCGCCATGGACTTTTAGTGCACGCGTGACTTTGTTTGATACAGATGATTATGATTCGCGGATCTATACCTATGAAAACGACCTGATCTATTACTATGCTATTCCGGCATTCAGTGACCAGGGATCAAGATTTTATATCAATGTGAGATATAAAGGCATCCGTAATCTCACCGCTGAGATCAAGTTTGCACAGACCCGTCAGCTTGACGTGACTACAATCGGTAGTGGAAATGATGAGATCCAGGGCAACCTGAGATCGGAGATCAGGGGGCAGCTGATCTACAGATTCAATAATTAGAAGAGCTATCAGCCGTCAGCTATCAGCTATCAGCCAATCAAAATTGCAGTATCAAACTTATTTCAAGCTATCCGCAGGAAACTGCTTGAGGTAATCGTAGAAGGAGGTGCTATTGGCGATCTTCCAGCTGCCATTGAGATTTTGCATGAGGCGGGTCTCGAGGCTGTGGGTATAGATTTTAGCTTCCCCATCAGGATTGTATTGGTCCCATGAGACATAGGCCAGCGTATTGGTAAAGAACTTAACTTTCATAAACTGCCTGATGACCTGAGGACGCTCGCCCTGGCCTTCCTTTGGCGGATTGTTCTTGATATAGGTACCGGCCTTCTCATCGAGCTCGCCCCAGCCTACCTTGGCATCAAAGGTGCCATCGGCCCGGTTCCAGCCCTGGAACGTATAATCCTCATGGATATAGTGGGCCTTCCAGCACTCATAGTCCCTCGCATAGAAGCAAGAGGCTTCATTGTCAATAATACCCAGTATGGACTCGGTCTCCACCGCCTGGTCAAAGGCACGTGGTGTACTCACGGTCGGAGCAGCTTCCTCTTTCTTGCAAGACAATACTATAAGGGTACAAGACAGTAGTAAGGCAGAAAATCTATACATGACTGATGATATAAGTTGTTTGGATAAAAAAAAGTACAAAAGATCAAAGGACAAACTTAATTATTCCCTGTTGATATCCATAGGATTACCCACAAGTCAACGGATCTGACGCATAATACGAGGGCTAATTCACTACTTCGAACTAAACGTCATCGAAAACGTAAACGCCAGATTGTCTGATGCATTGGCGGAAGCATAAGGTCCATACCGGTAATACGCTCCGGCACCAAAACCCATATAGGCAACATTAAGATACTTCATGCGAAGGATATTGTCCAGTTGCACACCAGACTCATACAATCCTTTCTCACGCGTCTTGAAATCAACATACTGCTGATACTCCGGATGACTGAGGCTACCCCACCCGATGTTTTGAACTACTGAGATAGCTGGCTTCCAGTTGCCGATATGGAGGAGCAGCGAACCAAAATTGTGGGAATAATGCAGGTTGACATATTTGTCTGAAAGAAATTCATACGGTGAGACCGTCTGAAATGAATTCTTCACCAGGACAGACCAGTTGCGTATATAACTTCCATCGCCGGTAAAAAGCAATCCATAAGGCATTGGGTTATTGATGTATCCGGGGTAAGCGATAGTACCGGATACTTTGTCCCCATACTGATACGCTGTCCCATCGACCTGATGAGTTTCTCCTTGTAGGCATAACGGAAATTGACTGTGATATCTGTATTGGTATAACTTGAGATCACGTCACCATCAGCCTGGGTAAACGCATAAGTGTATTGAGGATCAATCCTTGTATTATTGAAGGACACATTAAACCTTGCGTACCTGAGCGCCCTGAATCCAAGTGACACACCACTCTGCTGGATATGATCCATCTGTGAAGCTATCAAGGGCCGGAAATCAAACTGGCGTGGATTGAAATAGCCAAGCAATGTCTTGCCTGTTTCGGATAGCGTGTTTTGATGACGGACGGTCAACAACAGTTCTTTCTCCTTATTGATGGTCACGATGGCCTCACCTCCATACTTCCATCCCTTGTCTTTAAACCCATATCCAAAAAAGCCGCCTACTGCAAAGTTCTTGATCAGCTTGTCATTGGTATATACCCCGAGGCCAAGGCGCACGCCTTCATACTTGTTATACAAAAGAACCTTTGAGATGTCCAGGTCTATAAAGCCAATCGGTATCTTATTCATGGAGACCTTTTCCATGTATTTGAGGATGTTGTCAAACTTGTATTTCTCGCCCAAGCTGTCCAGCACTTCGTAGGTGATGGCTTCCTTCTCGCTGAGTGGAATGGGCCTGTGTTCAGACCAAAATATACTGTCACGATCATTGGCCATGTCATCCATGCGGATGGCTTCGAGTGCAAAATCTTTTTTATACAACACCGGATTGAGCCTGACATGATCGATGATGCTGACCCCGCTCGCCCTCACACCGACTGTCATGGACGGATTCTGGCGAAGGATCAATTCAAACTTCAACTGCTCAGGAAACCATTGCTTGCCTTCAACATATTGATACTGCTGTTGCAGGCTTACTTCGACAAACCCACTTGTGGCAGGCTTTGCAATGACGTTTTGGATAGCGTATGTGCTGGTATTGATATACAACACTCCAGTGAGTCCCTCAAAATTTTTGCCTGCCTGAGGCTTGAAGGAAATGATAAACGTGGTATCCACTCCCAGGTACAAGGTGTCTTCCAGCGTGAAATCATACTTTGACAGACTACCATTGCTGATTGGATTGAGATATGAGATATCCAGTATAGGGATGATGTCCTTGTAAAAGGAAAAAGGCTGAATGTCCGTCGCCAATGGCGCAAAGGATGACTCCTTAAAGCCTGATACATTTACCCCTGTGATGATCTCCTCATTGTTGTCCGGATAGATAAACTTTCGATCGGTGACCGATTCCATGACAAACAGATGGCCACCTCTAAAGAGGCTTTCAATGTCTGTAAGGGAGCTATCTGCAGGCTGAGTATCCGAAAGATCAAAATCATAGATGACCTTGTTATAGGATGTGTACTGAAATGATGACACGCGCTCGGGATTGTTGATGTCCTTGTTTTCGATCACTTTCCTGATGATGCGATTAGCGGGGTTTTCGCCTGCTCTGACCACAACCTCATTGAGTGCATAGGATGATTCACGCAAGGATATCGTGATTGGCTTGTCCAGCCTGGAACTGTCGAGCTTCAGGGAGAATTTTTCATACCCGACATAACTGCAGGTCAGCGAAGTCAATGCCACCCCGGACCTGAACGAAAACCTGCCATTGATATCTGTTGTGGTGCCTGTCAGTTCGTCGTGATTGAAGATGATATTGACAAATGCAAGCGGTTCCCTTGACTTTTCATCTATTACCTTTCCAGCAATAGTATGCTGCCCAAATGCCTCCTGACCGATAAGGAGCAAGACCATTGTTATCTGAAGCGTCCTGGCTAGTGTCATGTAGGGATGGAAGGTCTCGAGCATGTCATCCGTATGCTAATGGACCGGAAATGGAGTATTAAACATATTATAATCCGTATTGACTATCCCTTCTGTAATGCCAAGGCACCGGGCCATGGTCACGATCTGTCCCCTGTGAAAAGTGCCATGGTTGATGATGTGCACGATATACTCATATCGGCACAGGTCATTCTTTGCCCATGGCCTGTCAAAATGCAATACCTCCTGCAGTTCACTCTCCGAAAAGGCGGAGAACTCCTCTTTCATTTGAGTCGATACGGAGATGAGTTCATTCAGGATATTTTCAACTTCACGCTCCCTGACTGCCCAGTTGAAATCACTCAGGTCCTTACTTCCAATAAACCGGATCCAGAAGCGCTGTGTGCGGAGGATATGTTGCAAGGTATAATCAATGGAGCTATAGCTGGAGGGCGTTTGGGTATAGAGGAGCTCCTGGTCCAGCGTTTTTAACCAACCCACTATCCTGTGATTGGCCCACTCATTGAATGCAGCATAATTGCCGATAAACTTTTTCATGCTCATATCATTTACCAGTCTGATGATTGGTAAATGTACAAAAGCCCCCTAGGCGAGTCCGATGTGTTTCTGTTAAAATATTCGTAAAGTCGACGGATGGTATAGTCTTCACCAACCTCTTGAATACAACACACGAATCCCCAGTAGGAATCTCACTGCTGGCGGAGATAACTCCATCCAGCGGCGTATGCTCTCTGTCGAGAGCATCAGGCATATCTATATTAGAATATTATCGGCCCAGGTTATCCAAAAATTCCTATTCCAAATACCAAGAGTAAATCGGCGCCCGCCGTTGGATGGAGCGGTGCGATGAGCGTAGTCGAATTGATTTCTCCGCCAACTGATGAAAAACTCAATCCTTGACAAACTTGAATATTGATCCAGGAAAGTGCTCGACCCGGATCATGTAAATACCTTGGCTGAGTGCCGAAATATCTATATTCCCTGTTGAGTCCATACTCGCTTCACACACCAACGATCCAAGCACATTGAAGATCTGCACATGTTGACCCATTAAGGCGGCACTTTCAATATGCAGCAAATTGCTTGCTGGATTGGGGAATGCCACAAGTTGATTTTTATCCAATTGCACTTCAGTAGCTGACACCATGTTATTCAATTCAAAAGCTCCGATATCAGGCGCAATGCCTTTGTAAGCGGTACTCACCCCTGTTCCATTGTTCCATTGTAATGACTGGCTCACGGTAAGGATATTGTTAGCATAGTCAATGCCTTTCACTTCCACCATCTGGTCATGGCCCTGCAACTGAATAGAATCCCCATGTGAAATGCCAAATCCATCGACAAACAACTGCATCCGATACCGGAACCTGCGTACCACTTCCCGATGAGGTAGTCAAGACTGGAAATACGCCTGCATCAATGCATGGTGATGTGGGTTGCAAAATAAAATTGAAATTCTCCTGATCCAGAAACAGAGGATCTACATCCCAGAGATCATGGGCGCCCTGATCTGAACAACAAGGTTCCGGGTAGACACAATTGTAGTCAACATCACCGCCATGTCCATCGCTTCCTGCCGGAGCAAAAATATTGTTCAGTGCTTTTCCAACACCACCAACCCCCCAGTTACCATTGTCTCCTCCACTGGGTCCTGTCAGACTGAACGTGTTGTTGACTACACGCATACCTGCTGGCGTGCCATTGAAGCCCCATCCGATATTGCCATAGAAAAGGTTATTGCGCCATACATGGTCGTAATCGCCATCTCCCATCTGGAAATACTGCACATTACTGAGATCTTCAAACCGGTTGCCAATCATCCAGATATTATACTCGCCGCCTCCGCTTTGATAGACATCATTGTGTCGTCCATTGCTTCCAAGATGATGGAAATGATTGCCCCGTACCAGAAAATCATGGCTGAGGTACTGCATGAGATCTTCGCCTTGGCCTTCCTCGTCACTCACTTCATTATACTCAAAGACTATGTGGTGGATATCGCCTGTGCCCCACCCGGTGCTGATCTGATCGCCCCATGCAGAACCATTGTTTGCGATCTTATTTCCCCGGATGAGATTATAGGTGCCATGGATGAACATCCCACAGACGGCCGAGTGATGGACATAGTTATCCAACACCTCTCCATAGTTGCCGTCAATCCATAGACTGCATCCATACAATTCAAGTCCGCGTATGGTGATATAATCTCTTGAAATCCTCAGGTCCCTGGTGAGGATGACAATGTCATCGGCATAGCGCTGGTAAGTGATGCGTGCCTGCGGTGTACCATCATTGGCCATGGTGACCGTCTCATCATAAATACCTGCCAGGATAAACACTGTATCCCCAGGTTCTAATACTTCAGCCGCATGTTGAACGGACTGCCAAGCTTTCCCTATGGAAGTTCCTGCATCGAGGTCGTCACCAGAGGGTGAAACAAAATAACTGGCCTGGGCATTGCCACTTGATACAGCGATCATGCAATACAACAAAATAGGAATGACCAGATTGGAAGTGGAGCAGGTTTTCATTGTGTGTATAGTATAGTTGCTCCGGCTTACGTATGCCCTAAAGTGAATTGGTTAATTTCCAAATAACTTATATGCCAGGCCTACCTTCAGTCCGCCGAAGGCATTATGGGAAGGGTCGTATTCTCCGCTGCCATTGACAATCTGCCAATCTTCGGCATTGATGTCTTTGAATCCATACCCGAAATTGGCCGTTACGTCGAGGAAGAGTTTTTCGCCAAGGAGTATCCTTGCTCCGAGGTCGAGGTTGATCATTATATCGCTCTTGGCAAAACGGTCAGTTACATCTGTAGCTCCAAGGTCGAAGGTTTTGCCCCCGACTGTTATGTTCTGAGAATACGCCTCGCCATCGCGCAGCCATTCCTGGTTGGCTTCCTTGAGGCTGGCAAAGACTACGCCAACTCCACCGAGGAAATTGACTTTACTTTCCGTACCGTTAAACTTCAACATCACGGGGATCATGTTGTACTTGAGTTCGAGCTTGCGCTCCCATTCGGATCCACTGTAGCTGTCCTTATAATCCTGCCCAAGGGTGGTAAACCAATATCCCGTGTAGATACCCATGTGGTCCGAAATGCCATACCCAACATCGATACCAAAGGACGTGTTGAAGGTCACACTGTAATCATATTCACGGCCATTGCCCCAGGTATTCTGGTTGACAATATTCGTATTGAGGGCCATAAAATTGGCACCCACGTTAAGCCCTTTCTGGGCATGACTCAAGGGAATCAGTATCGCAAAAAAGAGGAGTGAAAGAAGTTGTTTCATGTTGGTTGTGATTTTTCGTTTTCTATGAGGAGATAATCTGTGGTATAGATTGGCACAAAATAGATGAAAATCTGTGGTCATCCAAGTAGTTGTGGTCAGGGGGGATAGGTTTGAGGTTGGAGGGTTTATGGGTTGATAGGCTTATTAGGACCTCCGCCCGCCCCAACCCTATTTTCCGCAACGCTCCATCCTTCGCCCGGGAATCCAAAGAGCCAGACACCCGATATGACCAAAATCAACTACCTGTATGATATAGATCATCCATCAATAAAGTAACTCACCAGAACTTTGAAAAATGTGCCTGAGTCAGCGTGTTATACAAGATTACCAAAGCCGGAAAATGGTCGCAATGACTCAGGAATAAATCGACCTGTCTTTTCTGGCAGTAGCCATTTTCCGGAGAGACTAGATTGGAACAATGGGATTAAAAAAAAATCAGATGGTACTTAAGAAAGAAACGATACTCAACGAAACGAGCGCATTAAAGACCAGGATCCGCCAGGCCAAAGAAGGGGATGTGATAGGAGGTGATACGCCTCAGGAGATCCAGGCTAAGACAGTCAACAGGGGTGTCCGCAAGAAAATCTTCAAGGAAGCGGCTGCATTGAGCAATATTGTTGACATCACCCCGGAGGATAAAAAAAAGGTAGCAGAAGACTACCTGAAGAGCTTTCCTGCAGATGAGCAAAAGGCATTGCTGAAAGCCTTATTGGAGGAGACCAGGCTCAAGACGAGAACTGGACTCCATCCTGATGAGGAATTAGCCCCAGATTGGCGTGAAGGCTCCTATCCGTATAAGAATCTGATGTCGCGCAAAAACTACGAAAAACAAAAATATGATTTGCAGGTAGAGCTGCTCAAATTGCAGGCGTGGACAAAGCAAACGGGCAGTCGCGTTGTCATTTTATTTGAAGGCCGGGATGCGGCAGGAAAAGGAGGGGCAATAAAACGATTCATGGAGCATTTGAACCCGCGCGGTGCGAGGGTCGTGGCACTTGAGAAACCCACTGAAGAAGAGCGTGGGCAATGGTATTTCCAACGGTACATCAAGCATCTTCCCACTTTCGGAGAGATTATCTTATTTGACCGCTCCTGGTACAATCGCAGTGGTGTAGAAAACGTCATGGGATTTTGCAGCAAAGAGGAATATGCTGAGTTTATGAGGCAAGTCCCTGAATTTGAAAGAAACCTCGTGAGAAGCGGCATCACGCTACTCAAATTCTGGTTTTCTGTCAGCCGTGACGAACAAAAAAGGCGATTTAAAGACCGCGAATTACATCCACTCAAACAATGGAAACTTTCACCGATCGATAGGGCATCAATGGATAAATGGGAAGATTACACTACTGCCAAAGAAAAAATGTTTTTTTTCACTGATACCTCCGATGCACCATGGATCGTGGTAAAGTCCAATTGTAAGAAGAGAGCTCGCTTGAATGCCATGCGGTACGTGCTGCACAAAATTCCTTACGATAAAAAAGACATCAAACGCATAGGCCGAATCGACCCTTTACTGGTAGGTCGGTCTAATGTCATATACGAAAAGGGGGAGAGTTTCTTGATGGAAGGGAATGGGTTTGGGAAGTAAGAAATAGATCCAGTGGCGTAAGCTGACCGGCGCTCGCCCCTATCTCTGTTTTCCGCCTACACTCACCTGGCATGCAAATCAGGGGGCTAACACAATGCCTGGGAAACAGAAATTTTCCGGCATTGGTATTACTAATATGCAAATTTTACGATAATAAATTTAAAGCCTGGTAAGCACTTAATGCCCAAATTGCAATGACTAATCCAACAAAAATAATGACGAAGCGAATTTGATTATACAATAACCATTTGCTTACTAGCAATTTCAACTTGTCCGCCTCGTATTCTTTTGACTCAAAGTAAATATTCATTGGACGAAATAGCGTAATAACAGAAATCAAAACGCCTATGGCAATGACCAGATCAATCGCTACCAGAATCCAGATTGGTCCATCTGCATGCCAAACCAAAATCAGTGAAATAGCACAGGCTATAATGGAAGCAAAAATAACCGGTGCAAAAAAATGTGTGTTATTTCCCTTATGATAGAAGTTGCTATAGCGATTCATGTCTTCGATGCGGCCGGAAGACCA
>JADJVH010000005.1 GCA_016716665.1 Candidatus Opimibacter iunctus
GGAAGTTTAAATACATCTTCAAACATTATCAAAATCTCATCCAATGAAACCAACAAATTTTCTTTTCCTAACATTTGCCTTCCTCTTATCATGCGCTCCAACAAAATTTTTTCAGTTATGCACTACAAAAGCGGAAGGCGGCACAGTCATAAAAGACGAACTTGTCTTTGAGGATGCAAACTGCAAGGCGCTCTATAACCTTTGGGGGGATGGTGGCAGCATGGAGTTATATGTCTTCAACAAAACAGATGAAGACCTAATTATTGATTTAAAGAAAACCTTTTTTGTATTCAACAATCTATCACAAGCGTACTACCCTGACTTGTTGTTGTTCAAAGACCCTTCAGCATCCTACATTGACAGGTCGGAAATTACTATTCCCCCTAACAGCATGATAAAAATGCCTGAGTTTAAGATATTAGCTAACCGCTTGGTCTTATGTGAAATTTCCAATCATCCCAAAGAAAAGGAAGGTCAGGTTCTAAAATTTGAACTGTTAACATCTCCCATCGTTTTTTATAATCTAATATCATACAACATCGGGAATGAAACGATAAGGTTTGAAAATCACTTTTATGTAAATGAGATCAATAACATGCCCTACTCTTCAAGTTCCAAATATGTTTACACAGATGAATGTGGTAGAAAATTAGATGTCGGCAGACGGGTTTATAAGGCATATAGTCCGGATAAGTTTTACTTTGAATACACTTACTAGCTAAAAGGGTTTTACAACCAATCAAACCAAATTACGTCAACTATCACGTCAACCCTATAATTAAATTTGCACTATAATGTTGATTTATAGATAGTTATATTGATAAGTTCGATTCCTGTCGGGACTACTATCTTTAGAGGTAAAAGGAAGACTCACGTCTTCCTTTTTTTTTGCTCAGGACCCCACGCACGATCTGTGTCCCAATGATAAATGGCATCCCGTGAAATGATTTTAGTCGGCACCCTGCCCTGGTGAATGTCTTATCTTGTCAGCAGATTTTAACCTTGGCCAATCTCTCAGCATGAAAATCACCTCCAATTTTGACAGTGGCAATATCGAGCTCGTCAGTATCGATGACAAAAAGAATGCCATACGACTCAGGATCCGCAAGGATACCAATTCGGATTTTTTCCAGTGGTTTCACTTCAGGCTTACCGGTGCGGAAGGCAAGCGTTGTAAGCTATCCATCATCAATGCCGGCAAGTCTTCCTATCCGGGCGGATGGAAAAACTACCAGGCCTGTGCCTCCTATGACCGTGATGAATGGTTCAGGGTACCCACTACGTTCCGCAATGGTATCCTGACGATTGACTTTCAACCTGAATACAATTCCGTCTACTTTGCCTATTTCGCGCCCTATTCCTACGAACGTCACCTTGACCTGATCCACGAGACCCAGTTGTTTGACGATGTCAATATGGAAGTCATCGGCAAGACCTGGGAGGGCCGGGATATTGAAATGCTCACTATTGGTAAACCAAGAAAAAACAAGAAGGTCATCTGGGTTATCGCCCGCCAGCATCCCGGTGAAAGTATGGCTGAATGGTTTATCGAAGGCATGCTGAGCCGGCTCCTCGATCCGGATGATCCGGTATCCCGCACCTTGCTCAAGGAGGCTGTTTTCCATGTCGTCCCAAATATGAATATCGATGGCTCTATTGCCGGCAACCTGCGCTCAAGCGCTTCCGGTGCCAACCTGAACCGTGAGTGGCAGCGGCCAAGCAAGAAGTATAGCCCTGAAGTGTATTATGTCCGCAACAAAATGGATGAAACCGGAATGAACCTGATCCTGGATATCCATGGGGATGAAGAACTGCCTTACAATTTTATTGCTGCCTCTGAAGGTATCCCAAGCTACGATGCATACCTCGCAGGCATGGAGCGAAAATTTATCGATCACTGGATGGATACATGGCCTGACTTCCAGGATACACACAAGTATCCACTCGATCATTTCGGTGAGGCCAATATGACCCTGTGCAGCAACGCCCTGGCCCATCGCTTTGGATGCCTGGCCTTCACCATTGAAATGCCATTTAAGGACAATGCAGATATGCCGGACAAGATCTATGGTTGGTCTGACGAACGCTCACGATTGCTGGGCGGATCAGTGCTCAACCCGGTGCTCAATGTGCTGAGCGAACTGCGGTAGATCTTCTTCTGTAGGTAAATAAAAAAGGGAGGGGTTCAAAATCTTGAACCCCTCCCTTTTTATTTTTCGGTGCTCAGCACCATCTTCAGGTTCAGCTTGGCTGCAATCGACATGACATCGACGAGATCCTGAACGGTGAGTGATTTGGCTATACGCAGGACCACAGTAGGATCCTCGTTTCTTTTGACCGCCTCTGCCAATGCACCTTCCAACATGCCTGCCGGAATTTCATTGGCGTTGACGTAGTACTTCAGTTCTTCGGTAACCGTGAGCGTCAATGGCTGCTTGGCCATCTGGCTGGTGGTATCTGATTTCGGCAGGAGGATCTTGATGATGTTGGCATTTGACATCGTAGCGATGATCAGAAAGAACAACAACAGGAAGAACATGATGTCGTTCATAGCCGACATCGCGTCTTCATCATGGAAGGGCCTCCTTTTGCGGATCTCCATCATATTATCTTACCGGTTTTTGAAGCCCCTTGATAAACTCAAGTACTTCCTTTTGAAGATGCAATGAGAAATTGTCAATCTTGGTCAGCAGGTAATTGTATCCCATAAAAGCTACAACCCCTACCACAAGACCTGTGGCTGATGAAATCATCTTCTGATACAGACCGGCAGAGATCGTGCCGATGGAGATATCAGCTGTCTGCGAAATATTGTAGAAAATCAGGATTACCCCGAGGATTGTACCGATAAATCCAAGACGCGGAGCAATACCGGAAACCATCGCGATATACCCCATCTTGCTTTCCATTTCACTCATCTCAATGTTGGACTGTACCGTGAGGGCTTTCTCTATGTACTCGATCGGTTTGCCGATCTGGGAAACACCCGCCTTGACCACATTGCCCAATGAACTATTGGCCTGGTCGCAAAGCAGATTGGCAGAATCAAACTGCCCGAGACTGACTTTGTCCAGTACGCTGTTGACCAGGTTGTGATCAATCTTTGACCGCTCACGGATAAAGAGGTATTTGCTGATGATAAACGCAATCGATATCAGCGAGAGGATGATCAGTGGGATCATCACCACCCCACCTTTAAAAAGAATATCTATCAAACGGATGCTCTCTTCAACGGGTACGGCATTTGGGTCAGCGACGGCCGATGTGGCCTGCAAGAAAAATCCTATCATGTTTTGTTATTTGATGTTTTTAGTTGGTTAAACAGTAGTACACTACAAAGGAAAGAAATTTTATATGAATAATACAAATTATGTTTAATTTGTTGATATTCAGCGGTATTTGATGATAAATCGGGGGATTTGACCAAATTGTACGTGTACCTGCAATCAATAACGTACCAAAATTGCCCGTTCGTATACCCTTGAGAAAAACAACCCGCAAAGCGGTATTTCAGATGTAGGCTAAAGCCCATAACTCGATTGTCCGATTACCACGGCTTAAAAGCCGTGGTAATTAAAGAATCCTGAAAAGCAAACCACACCCTCTCTTCTGCGTAGCACAAGCTTCACTCTTCATTTTTCACTCTTCATTTTTCATTTTATTACTTGCATTCCTATCGCACAATGCAGGCAACGCTTCTTCTCACAATAGTTTTTCCGGAGATATAGCATTGCCTGGGTTTGCCCGGCATCCTGTACGACCCATCCGCATTCCTTCCAGCCGGTAATAATCGCATTCTTTTCTGCGGGAAGTGATTCGAGCAACCGCAGTGCATGTTCCTTCAGCGCTGGCTTGCCCTGGTGTTTTCCATAGATAAACATCAGCGGCGCCACCACATTGATCACTAATGTGATTGCCGTACTTCGGCCCAGATGCTTTTCGATGGCAGGGGTTGTCGCTGTAAAATGATAGTGTGTGTTCCAGAATTCATGGGCGGCGGTCACCGAAACCGCTTAATCCATTCCTCTGCCGAGGCCTGGTTTTCTATACATGACATCAGGTCTTCATTGCACAGGATCAGCGAAGCCAATTGCGCAATCCGGATAGTAGGAAAATGGGCCGGACGCATTCGCATAAACTTCCATTGCAGTGCAGGCATGGGTCGCAGGTTGTATTTCCTGCGCAGAAAATCCGCTTCTTTCTTCAGGTGGAGTGCATAGGGTATGTTCACTTCCTTTCCTAGCATACCTGCCGCACCAAACAATATGGCTTCTACCTGATCTGCCCGATCCCCGTGTTTGCGCAGGAGGCTCAGGGATACCCGCAGGGCCAGTTCTTCCATCGCATCACTGTTAGCCGGAGCCCCCAGTTGCCTCGACAGCAAGACAAAGAAGACCTGCTCCCAGTTATACCTGCACCGGTCAAGGAGCCTGAGGATGTAATCTGTTTTCTGCTCCAATCGTTCCGCCATCAACCTTTCCAACCATGACGTGCGAACCATTTCCGATACACTCATCAATGCCGATGCACAGGGCACCCACTCCTGGCTATTCATGAGATGACGATATCGATCCAGTAAGGAGAGATCAACTCTGCGGGCAAGTTCCAGGCAAGGGATACGATGGCCATCTTCTGTCACGGCCGGCTGATCCTCTTCCCACACCACATGGAGTATGACATTATTGTAGTGCGTATCCTGTTCATGCATATGCAGGTACCATGCAGAACTCCTGATGTGAATCTCCACATGCCCCGCCCATAATTGATCTCCGATACGTATACGCGATTGCAGGAAATCAGGTCCTTGATCCTGGTTTGGGATTCCGCAATGCATGATCTCTATCGGTTCACCCCCGGTCGTGGTAAGTGCCGAATGATCAAATAATCGCCTGTGCCAGATAAAGTGTAATAACTGTTCTTCCATTATTCCTTCCGGAGAAGGACATCAAAACGCATGGGAAATTCGTTTTTCTCATCCGCCTCAAACCGCTGAGACGAGACAAGTTCCCATTCGTTCATATCGATCTCCGGAAAGTAAGTGTCTCCAGCGACCTCAGTTATTACCTCTGTGAGGTAAATTTTATCCAAAAGATGCATGGATTGCCGGTAAATCTCTCCTCCGCCTATGATAAAGGCTTCCTCCTCTCCCGCGTCCTGGGCATAGCTCAATGCCTCTTCGATAGAATGCATCACGATGGCAGACGAGGTGATAAAGAATGGATCACGCGTCAGGACGATATTGACCCTGCCTCTCAGCGGACGATAATCCAGGGAGGCAAAGTTGTTGCGCCCCATGATGATGTGATGACCGAGAGTGGTCTCCTTAAAGAATTTCATATCCCTGGGCTGATGCCACGGCAATCTCAGGTCAATACCGATGACCCGGTTAGTACTCATGGCTGCTATGGCGCTTATGATCATATCTAATTGTTCTATATCAATGCTAAGTAAGGAGGAGGCTAAGGCTAAGGATTGATTTCTTTTCGCTTTCCACCTTTCCCCTGGAATTGGGTATTGCTCGTAAAGTAATCATGATCCCTTCGTCCTTCTTTATTCCCTGTTCCGTGCTCCTTATTAGCTCAGCTTTTCACTTTGTGAATAATATCCGCCTCCAGCATCTTCGTCTCCAGCGCCTTGCGTCCTTCACTGATTTCTCCTTTGAGATATTTCTCAATCATGAGACCGGCCACGGGTGTCGCAAAACTCCCGCCCCAACCTGCATTTTCAATATACACGGCAATAGCAATTTTCGGTTGGTCCCTGGGAGCAAAACCGAAAAAGACGGAGTGATCTTCTCCATGCGGATTTTCAGAAGTACCTGTCTTTCCACACACTTCGATATCCGGGATGTAGGCCAATGTCGCTGTGCCGCCCCTGACTGCGCCGCTCATCCCTTCGATGACGGGTTCAAAATATCTGTAGTCTACGCCTACCCGACGCCTTGGATAAAATTCAGGCTTGGCCGCTTTACCTGCAGGTACACGCGCCTTAAGCAAGTGAGGATCTGTATAGGTTCCCTCGTTGGCGATCACTGCAGCGGCATGCGCCATTTGAAGTGTTGTCAGCTGCAACTCTCCCTGGCCGATACCCATGGAAAGAATATAGGGTGATCTCCATCTGCCGGCAGGGTATACCTGGTCAAAATACTCTGGTCCTGGCAGGTTGCCTGCTTTTTCACCAGGTACATCCAGACCAATTTTATGGCCCAGACCAAACTCTGTCAAGTATTCATTGAGCTGGCGCAAGCCTATCTCCGGGCGCGTATATCCTGCTTTATCAATCACCTCCTTGTAGACCGTGAAAAAATAGGTGTTACAGGAATATGCAATTGCTTCTGATACATTGTGCGGCGTAGGATGGTTGTGACATCCTCTCTTTAAGCCCCCTGAATAATATGCGCCACCGCAATAAATGGTTCTGTCTTCATTGAGTATCCCTTCCTGCATGGCAACCAGCGCAAGCAGCGGCTTGAAGATAGATCCTGGCGGATACATCGCCATCACCGACCGGTCAAACAACGGCTTCAGGGTGTCGGACTGCAACTTGTTAAACGCCTCTCCCCGTGACCGTGAAATGGAAAGTTCGTTAGGGTCATAACCTGGCGAACTGACCATGGCCAGGATCTCCCCGGTGGAGGGTTCAATGGCCACGATACTGCCTCTTTTGTTTTGCAACAATTGCTGGCCGTACTCCTGCAGCACATGATCAAGGGTGAGGATCAGGTTGTCTCCTGAGATGGCAAGCGAATCATGCCGTCCACCATCGAGACTCTCAATTTCGCGTCCAAGGTTGTCTTTAAGGACATAGGAAGCTCCCTTTGCCCCTCTGAGCACAGGTTCGTAGAGATTTTCAATTCCTGTGGACCCACAAAAATCTCCCAGTGCATAGAGCCCATCCGATTCGTCAATTTTTTTCTGGTCCACCTCAGACATGTAGCCGAGGATGTGTGCACTATGATTTTCAAAATACCCCCTTGCACTTCTGAGCTCCCCATAGAATCCGGGAAAGAGATATAGGTACTCCTGGATATACTGAAACTTGCTGGCCGGAATATGTTCCATAAAGTCGAATGGAATAGACTTGGAATACCGGAGGGATTTCCAGTCCTTTTCCATTCTTTCCTTATAGCCTGCCTTATCGATTTCCAGCAGCTTACAGAGCAGGTTGGTGTCGATATTCTTTGGCACCTGGTTATAAATCACCTTGAGGTCATATACCGGTATGTTGTGCACCATCAGGTGCTCACTTCGATCCAGGATGAGCCCCCTGCCAGGGTATAGCGTACGCCTCACCAGTGTCGTCCGGTCAGCACGCTGGCCGTAGGTAGGATCAATCAACTGCAGCCAGCCTGTCTGGAAGATAAGGGCCAGAGCCGCACATATGATCACGCGCTTTATCCAGCGTGTCCTTCCCGTCTGACGTACTTCCTCCATCATGTGCGTGGATTGAAGAGCAGGTGATATCCCATCACTACAATCATCGACAGGACGAGCGTGATCAAGGTCTTTAAAAGAATCTGGCCGATGTATACAAAGGTGAAGACCTCAACCGTGTAATATAAAAACGTATGGATGAGAAGGGCAAGGGAGGTATAGGTCAGCACCCAGTTGATGCCCATGGAAAAAATAGTCGGGCTCATGGATAGTTGGTAACCCCCCCGTGGTTCAAGATAAGCCAGCAGGAGCCCTCTCGCATACGCTGTAGCAGTGAGCGCAAAAGCATGTACACCTATCGTATCGTAAAACATGTCTATAGTCAACCCCAGTATGAAACCAATCAAAATGGCATAGTGCCTTGACAGCCTGAAGGGCAGTAGTAAAACGATCACAGGGTAGATAAAAATATCTCCATACTGCCATAACCAGGAACTACTCAGGCCGACGCGTTTCAGTACCAGGACCTGCAAGAGCAGCATCAACAGTGCGCGAATGATATGTCTCAGGGAGATCGTGTTCATTGCGTGGCTAGTTCATTGCCAGTAAATTCTACAATATACACCCTGTCGAGAGTGGCGATATCCTCATGCAGCCTGACCTCCACAGTATAGTAATTGCTCCCGCCTTCTGTCCAGAATCGTTCAACGGTGCCTATAAAAATCCCTTTCGGAAATTTAAACGAAAACCCGCTGGTGACGATCGTATCCCCGATGAGTATATCCGCTTGTCTTGGAATCGCCTCAAGGACCATGTGTCCCGGATCAACCTCTTTCCACACCAGTGAACCAAAGTAATCATTGCGCTTGATGGAGGCACTGATCCGGGCCGCGCTGTTTAGCACCGAAATGGCTGTGGCATATTGCTCACCCACTTCATCTATGATGCCTGCGATACCATGCATACTGATAACGCCCATGCCGGGTTTTATCCCGTCTTTCGAGCCACGGTCAATCGTAAAGTGATTGTTGCGCTGGTTGATCGAATTGCTGATGACCTGTGCGTCAATGACCTTAAAGGGTTCAAGGATACAGCTGTCCAGGGGCTTGTCAGCCGGGATCAGTCTTTGCAGGCTCCTTTCGAGATTAAAAATTTTCTCCTTCAATTGGGCGTTTTGACCGGCCAGGCTGTCTGCTGTTTGCTGCAGATGATTGTACTGGATGGCATCATCCGCGACTTTATAGAGCTTTCCGACAAACTTTGAAGAGGAATGGGCAAAAATGGATTGCTGGTTTTCATTATACCTGACCACGAGCAGCAACGCTACTACTTCGAGTAGCAGGAATAGCAGAAAGGCAGAGTACCTGATGACAAACTGAAGAAGGTTGTTCATTGTATCAGGACGAAGATATGTCTAAGGAAAGACTTTAGCGGTGCCTGTTATACGCGCTTCCTGTCGATCAGGAATGAAAACCGGTCAGTATTCTTAAGCGCGATGCCCGTGCCCCTTACAACAGCCCTCAGCGGCTCATCCGCTATGTGAACCGGAAGTTTGGTGATCCGGGAGATCCGCTTGTCAAGGCCTCTCAGTAAGGCTCCTCCACCGGTCAGGTAAAGACCGGTCTTGTAGATATCGGAAGCCAGTTCAGGTGGTGTATTCTCCAGGGCCTTCAGGATAGCTTCTTCTATGGCGTTGACAGACTCATCCAGCGCCTCAGCAACCTCTGCATAATTGATGGTGATCTGTCTGGGGATACCGGTGATCAGGTCACGCCCATTGACTGCAAAGTCCTGTGGTGGATTGTCGAGTTGCTTGAGGGCAGATCCCACGTGGATCTTGATTTGCTCAGCCGTACGCTCACCGATCAGGATGTTCTGGTTGCGCTTGAGATAGTCTACGATGTTTTGGGTAAACTCATCACCTGCAGTGCGTATGCTCTGATCTGTAACAATACCGGAAAGGGCAATAACTGCAATTTCTGTAGTTCCACCGCCGATATCAATGATCATATTGCCTACAGGCTCTTCCACGTCGAGACCGATACCCAAGGCAGCAGCCATAGGTTCGAAGATGAGGAAGGTCTCCTTGGAGTCCACGTGATCTGCTGAATCAAACACTGCCCTCTTTTCCACTTCAGTAATCCCGCTGGGGATACATACCACCATCTTGAGGTGGGTAAAAAATCTTCTCTTGGTGCCGATCATATTGATCATGCCCTCAATCATATTTTCAGCAGCCTGGAAGTCGGCGATCACACCGTCCTTGAGTGGCCGGATGGTTTTGATAAACTGGTGGGTCTTTTCATGCATCTGCATGGCCCGGGTCCCTACCGCGATGGTCTGGCCGGTTCGTGTATCAATGGCTATGATCGATGGCTCATCAATGACTATGTTTCCATCCTGGATGATCAGCGTGTTGGCTGTCCCCAGATCTATGGCAATTTCCTGTACAAAAAGACTGAATAATTTCATGACCCTAAATGACTTGGCCTGTCCGGCTATTCGTGCTCAAAAGGCAATTAAATTAAAGATGTTTTTCTTCCCCTACTGCCGGTTATTTCGCATGGGTCGATTCCGCGCTTTTTCTAAAAGGGATACAAAGAAACCGTTTTTTCTAAAATAAAGGAAATTTCAGCCCTTTATTAATCAAATCCAGCCTCGAAACGGCTATTTTACTACAATGGTCACCCAATCGGAAGGATCAAGGTACTTAACCGCAAGTTCTCTCAATTGGTTCGGGGTGATCTGCTGTATCGTGTCGACCATGGCTGCAAATGCGGAATCTTCCAGATGTTCGATTTTGAGGGATTTGATAAAATCCATGGTTGAAAACGGGCCGTCTATTTGGGACATGAGGTGCCCCATCAGGTAGTTGCGGGCCATATCCAGCTCTTCCTCCTCGATCAGCTCCTGCTGAAGCCTGAGCATCTCCTGGTGTATGGCTTCGATCACCTTGGCTGTGTTGTCAGTCGCAGTTTCGGTGCTGATATAAAAGCAGCCATCTGAAGCAAAGGAATCAACACTGGAATAGATTCCATAGGTTAACCCCTGGTTTTCTCGTATTTCCATCATCAGCCTGCTGCCAAAATATCCGCCGAGGATCGTATTGAGTACAAACAAGCCATTGAAGTCAGGGTGGCTCTGGGGAAACAACCTTCTGCCTATGCGGATGGCAGCCTGGTGTACCTGAGGACCATCAAATTCAAAATACCCCGTTTTACCACCTGCGGGAAACAGGACAACCTCCTCAGACCCATTGTTGTGGTTGGGATTCCAGGTCCCGATGGTCTCCCTGATCTGGTTGATCTCTTTGTCCCCAAACAAGCCCGAAACCAGGACCATACCGTTTTGAGGGATAATATGCCGGGCGTGATGATTCATCAGATCTTCAATGGTGATGCCCAGGTAGTCCTCCGGAAAAACATTTTTGCCATAGGGATGTGCCTGCCCGAAAATAGCCTCTGTAAGGTGGCGATAAGCCAATACCTCATTCTTCTTAAGGTCTATTTTTAACCGCTCTACTTTATTGTCAGCGTAGACCTTCAGTTCGCCCGGATCAAAGGCCGGAGCATTGATCACCTCTCTGACCACCCCGATCAGGTCGGGGAAAAAACGCGTCAGGGTGAGCAATCTTACCCTGGCCGTGTCCACGCCCCCTCTGGTAAACAATGTCGCTCCAAGAGATTCGATCGTTTCAGCCAATGCTGCAGAATTCATGCTCCGGGTACCCTCAGACATCAGGCCAGCCATAAATTCAGCTACTCCTGATTTCTTTTCATATGTCGCACCCGCCCTGAATACGATCTCCATGCGCATGACAGGTTCTGACCCACCTCTCAACATATAGAGTTCCATGCCATTGTCCAGCTTTCCGGACTCATACGCTGGCAGGGGAAGTTCTTTGATGGCCTGGATGGGAGGCGCTACATTGGATGATGGCATGAGGGCAAAGGTAATCACAATGGGCCCTATCACACTATTTCACTACTTCGGGTCCGAAAGCGATCATAATTAACCCGACAACGTTAACTTTGCTTTTTCTGAACATCCCCCCTCGGGAAAACCTCAGATCAGCATCTAAACAAATCAGTACATGGAATTTAAAGTCTCATCAGGTGAATTACTGAAACATCTCAATGTAGTGGCCGGCGCCATTCACACCAACCCTGTCCTTGCGATCACGGAAGATTTCCTTGTGGATATCCGGAAAGGGACGATGACCATCACCGCGACCAATCTGGAGACCAGCATATCTACACGGATGGAGGTAGAGAGCAAACAGAACGGTTCTGTGGCGATCCCTGCCAAGATCCTTTTAGAGACGCTCAAGGCGCTTCCCAACCAGGTAGTGACTTTTGATGCAGACCTGGAGCAAAGGTCCCTCGTGTTGACCACGGAGACGGGTATGTACAAAATGGCGGTGGATCCCCCGGATGATTTCCCCGTTTTGCCAACTTCGACCGATGCGGAAATCATGATTCCTGTTGAAAGGCTGCTGAGCGGGATCAATTACACCATATTCGCAACGACCTCTGACGAAATGCGCCCAGCCATGACTGGTGTCAATGTAGTAGTGGATTTCAACAAAATCAGTTTTGTCGCTTCTGATGGCCACAAATTGGTCCGCTATCACGCACTCGGTACATCCACTGAGCAAACAGGCTCGTTTGTAATCCCCAAAAAGGCATTGTCCCTGCTCAAGGGTGCAACCCCTTCAGAAGGTAATGTCTACCTGAAGTACAACAAGTCACACGCTTTCTTCAGGTTTGAAGACACAGAGGTGATCTGCCGCCTGATCAATCAGGCCTATCCTGACTTCAATGCAGTCATCCCTGTCAACAATAAGAATGTCCTATATGTCAGTCGCACACACCTCCTGGGTGCCCTGCGCCGTATCAATATTTTTGCCAACCGGACGACCAACCAGGTCTTCTTTGGCCTGGCAGACAACAGCCTGACCATTACCACCAAGGATCTTGATTTTTCGAATGAAGCGAGTGAGCAACTGAGTTGTGAATATGAAGGGGACCCAATGGATATCGCCTTCAACGCCCGCTTCTTTATCGAATTGCTAAATGCACTTGGCCAGGAAGAAATCCACATGACCATGTCCGTGCCGAGCAAGCCAGTCCTCATCTATCCTGATGAGCAGCTGGAGCACGAAGAGGTCATGATGCTGATCATGCCGGTCATCATCTACTAAAGACTTTAGACGCCAGACTTATGTTGCGTATGCCTGTCCTCCCCTGTTCGGGGTAACAGAATGATTTTACACTAATACAGGGTGCGCTAACAGGTGGATTTCATTTTGCACATAAAGTGCGCTAAATGAATACGTGTCTTGCGTCTGATGTCTGCGAGTCTGGCATCTGGCGTCTCCTTTCAATTGATAAGATATCGGAAATGCACATTGGCTGTCCTGCCTAGTAACTCTGTCTGGCTGGTGATATAGAGTTCGCCCCCTCCATCCCTCGGTACTTTGCCCAGATGCTGCAGGTCGCTGATGTTCTGGTGATTGGTCGCATTGATCAGGGACACCCCAAGCATCGCTGGTTGCTTGAATAGGGCAAATGAATATTCGAGTCCAAGATCCAGGCTGAAATAGGGCGGCAGATAGCGCTGCACTGCTGTAT
This sequence comes from Candidatus Opimibacter iunctus, assembly GCA_016716665.1. Lineage (GTDB taxonomy): Bacteria > Bacteroidota > Bacteroidia > Chitinophagales > Saprospiraceae > Opimibacter > Opimibacter iunctus. Next base: position 13,007 of record JADJVH010000005.1, read on the forward strand.
AATTCGCATTTCCTATACCGCCTCTACCGTCTAGGCGAACAAGGCTCAGGTATGGTGCCTCGCTCTTGTACGTGATCAATGTCGAAGCTTTAAATTTTCCAAATGTATACGCTCCTGATGCCTTCACCTGGTGACGGCGATCTTCCTGTGGTGAAAAATAATCCCCATTGAAGAGCTGATCATATCGCTCTTCGATTTTACCCAGCGTATACATGACAGAAGCCTCCACCTTGTTTTTTTTGTAGAGCACCGTCATGTCTATTCCATATGCCCTGCCATCACCGATAAACAATTGGTAGAAATCATCGTTGGATCCTCCGCCATGATCCCCATGTGAAGGGTCAGGATTTAGCGGCCTGACTCGTGCGAGGCCTTCTGATTTTTTATAATAGACTTCTGCATCAAGGCTCAACACGGGGGCATTGTACCCTGCGCCAATCATATACTTGTCAGAGCGTAGCACCGGATACCCTTGTTCGGGCTGGCTCAGCACGAGGTAATCCAGTTCTCTTCCATATCTGTCTTCAACGGTCAGTGCTCGTACAGACTGCAGGTTTTTAGAATACGCGCTTCTGATACTCACCTTGTCATCAAAAGCATACAACAGCCGGATGTTGGGCAATGCATACACCTGGCCTGTACTCCGTAAGTGTGTCAATCTGCCGCCAGCTGCCCAGTTTAGTTTTTTCCAGAGCACATTATTGAATTCCCCAAACAAACTGGATTCAAGCTCCGTTTGTGACTGGGTGAGATAAGGCTTATTGTCTTCTTTCGCATTGAAATCAACTTGGTGGTGGTCAACCTCCAGTCCGGTGATCAGTGCAGAATGGAGACCGGTTTGTTGTTGTATATATCCCTTGGCGCCCGAAGTGACCAGATGGCTTTCCTGAAAGCCTGACGCCGTGCGGGTCTCCAGATCTCCATGCCTCTCTTCCTGAAACTCGTTGGTATAGTTTACGCTTTTGTCAAATACTGACCGGAAGGTCACCAAATGAAGGGTGGTTTTACTGCTCAATGCAGATTGAAACCCGGCAGATAACCCTTGGTTTTTCCAGACATCACCACTGCTAAAACGCTGTGAGATTGTGACCGGTTCATGGTTCATAAAGGAGGTTTCAAAATCTGACAGTGTAGTGTTGTCGAGGTGATCACGACTGTCAAAATAATGCAGGTTGAGGGTGCTGGATTCTCCGGGACGAACCACCAGGCCAAGATTAAGATCATAAAAATCTGAAGTGGGCTGCTGATAGGTGGACCACTCATTCTCATCTTTAAATTTTCCAGGCAGACTAAAATTGGTGACAGTACTATCACTTAGGTCATCGTTGAGCATCGCCGTATGTGATATCCTGCCTCCTGCTGTCAAATAGATCGCCGGAGTAAGCACAACTTCCGTTGTGATGGCAGATTGCAACAGGTCTGTATCAAGGATCAGTTTTGAAGCAGGGCGCTCACGTTTAGACTGCACATGGATCATCCCGTCAATACGCCCTCCGTACTCCACTGGCAAGTTGTTTTTGTATACATCGACGGATGAAAAATAATGGCCGTTGAACGGACTGAAGATGTTGTAGAAATGATAGGGGTCGTACACGGGTATATCATCCATGATGATCAGTGAATTTCCAGCTTCACTTCCACGTATCCTTATACCACGGTCCGACGAATAGTGTGTATAGGATGTGAGACTGGTAATGAGTCGCTCCGCATTCCACGACAACAATTCTTCCTCTGTGATAAACGTATAGCCTTTGAGGTCTGTGGATTGTGTGGTGTAATCCTGGGCTATCAGCCTGTATGGAACCACAACAATCACTTCCTCGAGAGGAAATTTAGTGACGGTCATCTTCGCCTGTATGCTGCCGTGGAGTGCCCTGGCCACCGGGATCGTTAATGCATTAAATCCAAGGTAGTTGATGATGAGATTGCCTGTGGTATCCCTTACCGGCAGGATAAACTGTCCGCGCTCATCTGTATTGCAGGCATTGTTTCCATTAGAGGCTATGACCGTTGCAAAGGGCAAGGGCTCTCCTGACTGGTCATCGGTGACTGTACCAACCAACACAGCGAGCATCTGGTGATCATCAGCCGGATCTTCGCGACGCAACATCAGTTTGTTGCCATCAATGATCTGATAGGTTATCCCTGAGTGATTCAGTAATCGGTATAGCAATTCCTGTATAGACGTGATTTCTGCCCCTACGTTCTTTATGGAGTCCAGCGTTGGGACTAATTCAGGGGCAATGGCCACATCTACCTTGTACTGGCCCGATATCCTTGATATAAATGAGTCAAACCCCGCACCTTGTCCACAGACAAAAAGTGGGGAAGCCATAAGGAAGAGTGTAATTCCGGTGCGGAATAATGGCATAAGTGATTATCGGGATATAGTAACCGTTTTTCCTTTTATAGATGATTTTAGGTGTAATGGCCAGGTTATAAGATATACCGCTGTATCAAGGTTGCCGGTTTCAAACAACCCGGTATACTCGATGTCTTCCAGTCCCTTATCAAGTCGCACGTCAACAGCATACTGACGCTCCAGTTCACTGATCACTTCAGACAGTGGCTGGTTTTCAAAGGGGAATCTGCCGACCGTCCAATCAGGTGTATCGCTGATCGGAATAAATGTATCAAGGTTTAGTGAGTCGTCTTTCTTGCGCTTAATACTTTGCTGTCCGGTGGTCAGTATCAACTGATCCTTTTTATCGTTTTGCACTTTTACTTTTCCGGTATAGCAACTCACTTCAAAGCGGCCGTTCCTGGATAGTACATTGAAACTGGTGCCCATCACGGTGACTGTACCACCCTCTGTTTCCACAGTAAATGAGCTACCTGGTATGACCTTAAAGAAGGCTTCTCCTTCGAGCCGCAGGATGCGATCCTGGCCAAATGAATTTTCCTTATACATGATGCTGGATCCTGCATTGAGTGTCACTGCGCTCTGCTCCGGAAGAAATACTTCTTTCTGTTCTCCGGCTTTTGCGATGATCCTTTCATGCGTCGTAAGGTTGTTGATCCATACCATCAACGCAAAAGCTGCTGCCGCACTCACGGTCCAGATCAGCAATTGTCTTATGTTGTTCCTGGCAGGCTTCTTTGATTCTGCCTGTATGCTGTTGTTGATTCTGTTCCACAGTTCGGACTTTCCTGCTGCAGATATTCCCTCATCTTTTGATTCAGAAAGCGTCAACACGATTTGTCTTGCTTCTTCCACGATGGGCTTGCGATCTGGGTGTTGTTGCATCCATGCCGTCCATTGTTCCTCGTACTCCCTGTGCAGGACCCAGCGGACAAAGTAATCTTCGCCGGCAAGGTGTATGGGGGAATAGGTAGTGAACTTGTCTTCCATGGATGTTGAGATCCTATAGTGAAAATAATTCGTCAAGTAAATCCGTCCTCGTGCCAGCCGTATAGTTGATATGGCACAATCCTGTACCGCTGGTCATGATGCTCACGCAATCTCCGTGCGCATCCGAGTCATCGAGGTGCGGGCGATTGATCGCGCAATGACCGAGTTCGTGGAATACAAGAAACTCACGTTCGAGGTCGTCTGCGCTTTCCCAATAAAATTTATCCACGATGACTGTATTGGGTTCTTTGTCGGTGTGTATACATTGTCCGATGACATTGGGGTCGCGATGATCCGGATATCTCCGGATATCTTCAGCGCCTCGTAATCGATAGTCACATTGCGTAAAGCCGCTTCCTCTGCGAAACGGTCAAAATATTGCTGCAACGGCTCATCTACCAGAAACTCCGGTCCCTCATCCTTGGCACACGATCCCATGACCAACATAGAGGCCATCAGTAAGAGTGCTGTTAAAATCCGGTTCATCATGTTTTAGCTTTCAGTTTAAAATTTAGCAGGACATCCTGGTTGAAAAGGCCTTTCCGTCCTGACTGCCTTTAACTGTGCGCAATACAATTGGATAGAGGCTGTTTTCCTACCCGTGTACTCACATCAGTACTATTAAAATCAACAAGATCAGTGTCATTTCCTTTCGCAGTGCCGCCAGGGCACGGGTGACGAGGTTCCTGGCCGACTGGTAATTGAGGCTCATGATCCGCGCAATATCCTCATAATCGAGCTGTTGAATATACTTCATATGGACGATTTCCCGCTGCCGGTCGCTGATCCGCCCCATGGCCTGTTCAAGCTTTCGCTGCGTTTCCTCCTCGGTTTCTGACATCATCCACTGGGTTTCCGGATCAGCTGTCTGCTTATCATCGATATCTGCGTCCTCCAGCGGAGTGGTCTCCAGGATACTTTTGGGTCCTTTATCAAAAATCCGTCGTCTCAGGGAAACCATGAGATATGCTTTACCTGAAGATGGCACTGTAAGCCCGCTTCTGTTAGCCCAAAAGGATAAAAACATATCATGGATGCAGTCTTTTACCTTGTCATCATCCCTGCAGAGGATCATCCCATACTTGTACAAGGCACTGATATGGTGGTTATACAGCTCCTGCAGGGCGTTGATATCCCCGGACTTTAGGTTTTCCCAATGTTTTGTTTCCTCCATTCAGGATTTGCATGCGCTTCAGGGTAGGATCGTAATGCTGTGGTCACATCATCTTGCCCTGTTGGTAAACTGGATAACGACACTTGACTGATCTCCCGTATAGCCGAATAGTCTGCGATTTTACTTTTCAGCCTGTTGTACAAAGATAACAGAGATTCATTCCTTTGACCGCTAATCCTGGCTATCGTTTAATGCATGCCCTATTTGTTTCGTTTATCGTAAGTTAATTAAGCGCGGGTGGCACTATTTATAATTTGTATGCACATTGAGGCACTGATATCCGTGTTGCCAGGCAACAACCTTATAAACATTACATGTACGATATATCGTGCTGTCCAGATCTCTCACTATGCTACACCGAGGCACAGGGATGGTCCCGTCTGCTGATTTTAATGCGTTCATTCTGAGGATAAAAGGAATTAATTTTGAGCTTAGTGAGTACAAATACGCTTTCATTCCTTCTTATTGGTGAAATCGTAATTTATATCATCAAAAAATTCAGAATCATGTACAGAACATTCATCAAATCATTCGGCATTTTAGCCGTACTTGCCCTGGCCGGGATTTTTACCTCCTGCCAGCAGGAAGACAATGCTATGACTGCAGACAACTTTGTGCTACAGTCTACTCAAGATATTGATTATCGGTCCGGCGCCGGCAGAGCAGGTTGCTATGAACTGGTTTTCCCGGTTACCCTTCAGTTTGCAGATAGCACCACGGCTATTGTCAATAGCTATGACGAAATGAAGCTTGCGATTCGCGATTGGTTTGATGCCAACGGCGGTGGACCAGGTAACGGAGGTGGCCACGGTGGTCATCATGGCCATGGAGGTCCCGGTGGTTTGGGTCGCCCGATCATTGTGATGCCTTTCCAGGTGATCAACGAAGCGGGTGAGATCATCACTATCGAAACCCCTGAGCAACTTGCAGAAATCCGCGCCTTGTGTAATCCGGGCGGTGGTGATATGGATACTACTGGTCATGGTGGTGGCCATGGTGGACCAGGCAATGGCCATGGAGGCCCAGGCAGTGGGCCATGCTTCACACCCAACTTCCCATTGAGTATCATGTTTCCAGATAGCTCAGTAGTGCTTTTAAATTCACCTGAAGAAATGAAAGCCGCTATCATCGCATACCATCAGGCTAATCCAGGCCAGCATGTGCGTCCGGAGTTTGTGTTCCCGATCACGGTGACACTGGCTGACGGTACTATCGTCACTGTCAACAGTCGTGATGAGCTACGTGCATTGAAAGAAGCCTGCAGAGGATAGGCATAACACTTAGAAATATAAAAAAAAGGCAACCGGTGACGGTTGCCTTTTTTTGTTTGTGCCACCGTGCGATTTCTCAATTCCCTGATCCTTTGATATATAATTGCTTTACCCGATCTTTGAATCATTAGTATATTATGAACACCACCGAGTCATGCGACTGATCTTTCTTCTTTGGATTGCCTTTGCATACCCGCATGGGGATGTGCATGAGCAGATCAATGCCCTGACCACTACCATTCAACAGTTTCCTGACAGCACTTCTCTCTACCTCGATCGCGGTGAACTATATCTGCTTGATGAAAATGCTTCCGCTGCCCAGTCAGATTTTTCTTTCTGTATACGTTCCGGTCTTATCACCGCCCGTACATTTGTAGGATTGAGCAAATCCATGGCGCCTCTGGGTCTCCGGGATAGCTCCCTTTATTTTGCTGACAAGGCACTTGAGCTGGACCCTATATATTATCCTGCTCTCGAATGCAAGGGTGCGCTCTTGCTGTTGATGGAACGCTATTGTGAGTCGGCTGAAATATATTCCCGACTCATCTCTCTTGCCAGCCAGCCATCACCCGCTTTATACATAGACGCTTCGCTTGCCACACAGCAGTGTCCTGAAAAATCGTCCAATACTGATCAGGTTCTCCTTGAAGGTATGGCACGACTGGGCCGCCTGCACGTCCTGGAGAAATCCCTTGTCAGCATTTATCTTGAAGAAAAACGATACACAGAAGCATTGCAGGTGCAGACGGAGATCATTGCTCATTGGGCTGTCAAGACAAGACCACTCTATGAACGTGCTGAGATCTATTTACTGACAGGCAATAAACCGGCAGCCATAGCAGACTTAAAAAATGCATTGCAATCCTTAGACAGCCTGCCTTCCTACAAATCCGCAACCCCTGCCATGCAGGAAATGAGAGGCAAAATCATTTTACTGCTCAATCAAACCGGAAGCTGATGTGCAAGTGGATGATTCTCGGCTCCTTTTTGTTTGCACAAGTCTGCTACGGCCAGCTCATTCCTCTCGGTAGTACATGGAAATATTATGACCTGGGGATGGCACCTCCGGGCCAAGCCAATCAGACCTGGAAGGATCTTGCGTATGATGATTCATCATGGGGATCTGGTGCTGCAGAACTCGGCTATGGAGATGGCGATGAAAGTACCGTGATTGATCCCTCCGCTATCACCGGATATTTCCGGCTTCTCTTTGTGGCGGATGATCCCGGTGATTTCGATTCACTGCATCTCGGCCTTACCTATGATGATGGCGCTATCGTCTACCTCAACGGAATTGAGGTATGGCGGGTCAATATGCCTTCTGGTCCTGTGATGTACAATACGCTTGCTACATTCAACAGTCCTGATAACGCACAAGCCTCTGTGCGAAAAGTCAATACCCTGGCCAGTGGGCAAAACATCCTCGCGGTCGAGGTCCATCAACATTCTGTCTACAGTATGGATCTTAGTTTCAATTTTACAATGAGCGGGGTTCCGGCTCCCGGCATTGCTTACCTCGTCCGCGGGCCATACCTGCAGAAAGCAAACGATACCAGTATGGTGTTGAGATGGAGAACAAACATTGCAACACCGTCTATCATTGACTATGGCCTTTCGGTATCAGCACTCGATCATACTGAAATGGACACCACCCCAAAAACTGAACACATCCTGCTGGTTGATTCCCTTACAGCGTCCACCATCTATTACTATCAACTCCGCAACACCACCGATACTCTTCTGTTTCCTTCACCTGATATTTATTTCAAGACCTATCCTGTCGCCGGATCTGAAGTTCCGCTGACTGCATGGATACTTGGGGATTGCGGAACTGGCAACAATGATGCACGCAATGTGCGGAATGCTTATTACAACTATATCGGCTCACAGCATACGGATATGATGCTCTTCCTCGGGGACAATGCCTATAACAGCGGTACAGATGCCGAGTATCAGACAGCGTTGTTTCAAAACATGTATGAAGGTAAATTGAAAAATACGGTGGCCTGGGCATGCCTTGGTAATCATGATGGCGTCTCTGCCAATTCCAATACACAGTCCGGGCCGTATTACGATATCTTTTCATTTCCAACCAACGGGGAGTGTGGTGGAATATCTTCCGGTACTGAAGCTTATTATTCTTTTGATTTCGGCGCAGTCCATTTTGTAGTTCTGGACAGCTATGAAACGGATCGCAATGTAGGTGGGGTGATGTATCAATGGTGTGAAGACGATCTTCAAAACACCCTGGCACGCTGGATCATCATCCTCTATCATCATCCGGCATACACCAAGGGGTCACATGATTCAGACACAGAGTTGGCGCTGAAAGAAATGCGTCAGAATTTTCTTCCTTTGTTTGAAGCTAATGGTGTTGACCTGGTGCTATCGGGACATAGTCATTCGTATGAAAGGACATTCCTGTTAAATGGTCATTACGGGTTGTCTCCGACCTTCAATGCCATAACACATACCGTGGGCGTCTCTGGTGGTGGATCCGGGCAAATGGAAAACAACGGAGCTTATTATAAGGCGCCTGTTGGCCCGGAGGCAGGCATTGGATCTGTCTACATCACAACAGGGTCTTCTGGTAAGACAGCTGCGGCTCCATTGAATCATCCGGCTATGTACTATGACGCAGCTAATCTGGGCTCATGCGTGCTTACAGTCCATCTTGATACGCTCTCGATAAAGTTTCTGCGGCAAACCGGCATTGTAGATGATCATTTTGCATTGATCAAGGACGATGGTTGTTTTCCCGGTACACCATGTGATGATGGCAATCCCTGCTCGATCAATGATGTGTTGGACAACAACTGCTATTGCCGGGGACAAACCCGTCAATATGTCTATAATTCCAATAATAGTGGTGTAGGTTCGCTTCGTGAAACCATTGCACTTGCATGTGATGGGGACACTATTCTGTTTCAAGCAGGCGTGACAGACACGATCAGGCTGGAGACACAGATTGATATTTCAAAAGATCTTGTCATTGCCGGTTCGAATACAATCGTCATCTCCGGGCAAAACTTTACACGGCTGTTTTACGTCGCTTCAGGGAAGCAATTCACAATATCCAATCTCACATTGTTTGGCGGCAATGAGCCGGTAGATGGTGGGGCGATACTCAATGATGGGATCCTTGCACTGGAGCATGTTTCCTTTGTCCAAAACATGCAAGGATCCACACCAAAGGTCTGGACCAACCGGTCCGAAGTGCTGGTCAAGCAGGGCACTACGCTTTTACGCTTAGAATAGCATCATCTAGAATGCATTCAGGATCGCGATGATGTCATCGCCGTACTTGGTGATCTTCTGATCCCCGAGGCCTTTGATTTTGCTGAGGCCCAGGAGGTCGTGTGGCTTTTCCCTGGCGACCAGCATGAGGGTGGCATTGTGGCACACCATAAACTCCGGGAGATTGATTTCTGTCGCGCGGTCCTTGCGCCACAGTCTCAGGGCGGCGTAGATATTCCGCTCCCCATCAGTGAGATCCGACTCGCTGATGACTGGCTGCTTTTCCGTTTCCTTTTTGTGCGTCCCGTTGTAGTCTTCATAGAAAACCAGGATGGACCAGAAGTCCGGGTTGCCCGGCACAAACTGGGTAGAAGTCTTCTTTACGGATACGGAGTCCATAAAGGCATTAATGGCCTGTTGGTCTGCAAGGGCGTTTTCGGGGGCCAGCCTCGTGTTGAATAGTTTAAGGTTCATTGTTTTGAACTGTTGAAGGTGAAATAATAGAAAAACCGGATGTCCTTGTTGACATCCTCACCTTGTAGTGTCCTAAGGAGGGGGAAATGTTACCGGGATGGTAACTTTTTTTTTACATTCGAGCTAGGCAATGCTTGGAATGTTGGGGCGTGTCTTACAAAATTGGAAACCCTGGTTCTGCAGATCTGTGGCAAGAAGGCGCCTCTTGTGAACGAGCCATTGATCTACATTGGTAGGGTCTTGTTTTGAATACGGAATCTTGAACAAGGAATAACGAGCAAGGAATAGTGAAGTGTGAAGTGTCCTGTTGGTAGGTTGTCCAGGAAAGTCCAGGGGGGCAAAGGATTTGTTGATCAAAAAAATGATTCTTCTGGAAATGATGTTATCCAATAAAGGAAATAATAAATGGATTGGAATAAAATAGCTGGTGTATTCTTCCTGATTTTAGGGGTTTTATTTATGGCTGATTGTATTAAACGCTATAATCGGCAAGGCTATAGTTTCTTCGTATTTAGTCAGGGTTTCTATGCTGCTATTGGGTTTATCGTTATAGGCTTGATTCTTGCTTTGGGGAAAGTACATCTTTTCTAATTAAAACCAGAAATGCAATTGAATACAATGGAATAATATGGATTGGAATAAAATAATTGGTATACTAATTTTGCTTTTGGGGATTATATATACTATGAATTGCATTAAGCAGTATAATCTGAAGCAAGAGCGTTTCTTCAATTTTACTCAAGGCCTATATGTGGGTATTCTAACTATAATTTTAGGCTTAATTATATCGTTGGGAAAGGTTAAGCTTTTTTAAAAATTTAATAATGAATATTTTATTTGATGACCATAGCTCCTTTCTATATAGGCTTATTAAGTCATTGAGTGGTCCATTGATTGTCTTTTTGTTCTGGTTATTTCTTGTTTTATATCAAAAAAGCGAAATTAATTATGGGTACATTATTCTTATTTTATTGATGTTCTTGTACACATTGTTTGCTTTGATAAAACAAAATCTCGACTATATATATATGATTGAGGTTGATGAAAATGCTAATATTATAGTAATACACACCACACGCCTGAATACACTATTGAGGGAAATAAATGCTGAAATACAATTTTTCGACTTTCGAAAGGAAAGAATACGCACTACCATTTATACACACGAGAAATTAATTGTGTATTTATCCGGGAAAAGGGTATTCACCCAATTTCCTATAGGGAAATGGAATTATAAGGAAATGGATCGTATCATCGATTATCTCCAGAAATTGAAACACAATAGTAGAATAAGTAGCGATTTAAATTGATTGATATAGCTGCTACTATGCAATGCAGCTAACCAATATTTTAAATACCAAGCTCACTGGTAGCGTATACCGATTGCCAACAATTTCCGTTCATGGGCTTTTCACTAAGCCCATATTGTGTCAATTTAATCATCCTTTGCCCTCTATGGTTGACCCGCCATGAAGTGGTGAAGGAGAGTGCAGAAAGTGCTCTTTGGAGCCTTTTTCTATAATATTCCATTTCAATTCTTCTTACAAATAATTATCGCCGCGATCACTCCCGGCACCCATCCCGCTATCGTCAGCAGGACGACCAATAGAATGGATCCGCATCCTTTGTCATAGACCGCCAGCGGTGGAAAAATAACGCAAAATATTGCCCTTGCTAATCCCATGTTTTAGTTGTTCGTGTTTTGAAAGAGTGCTGTTTCACTCTTCAAAGATGTGTTTTTCTCCCGGCATAAACACACCTTCTAACTTCATAGTTCCCTGTTCAATTTTATTTCCCCTCCAAATAACCCTTTCTACTTTTACCTGGTCATTGGCTATTCCTTATTGGATCCCAACAGTAGCTGTTTCCCGACATACTTCGTCATTCCCTGTTCCCTGTTCCCTGTTCCTTGTTCGCTATTCCTTATTTCTTATCCATCCTTTTCTGCCAACTTAAGGGCGCCTCTAATAACCCTATTATCGCTAAAAGTCACTATTGATTGTCAATTCATTACAAGAGTTAGTGCATCTAATTTGATAGTTATTGGAAGCGCCCTTAATTATAAAACATAACTTTGTGACCCGCAAATTGCGTTATTGCATTGAAGGAGAGTTCGTCAGTAGAAAATCTGCGTATGTTCTTTCCTGATGATGGTACAGCACAAGGTTAGTTCACTCTTTAAATTTTTATAAAATGGCAAAGTTCATATTTGCATCCATCCTGTTTTGTTGTGTGACAATGGCCTTCGCACAGGGCAATGAAATGAGTTTGACTCCGGTTGCTCCGGATGCCGTTCTCAAGGGTTTCATCAGGGACTATAGCGATGCAAAAGTCACCTGGAAAGTAACTGAAGATAACTATGAAGGCGCATTTAAATTAAATGGGATGCCTGCCACGGTATGGTACGATTCCACCGGCCACCGGATGAAGATTGTGGTTGACATCAAGGCAGATCAATTGCCTACCATTGCGCTGTCCTATATTGATCGGAATTATCCGAAGGCTAAAATTGCCCGGGCCCAAAAATGGACAGATGATAAAAAAGTCAGTACGTTCCAGGCCGACATAAAACTGGCTACTGAAACGAAAACCCTGATGTTTACATCAAGAGGTGATTTGATCAAATAGCCTGGTAAGGGATAAATCATCAGGATTATAAAAAACGAAGGGGTTCAAGATTTTGAACCCCTTCGTTTTTTTAAATCATGCCACAATCGTGGCAAAGCTTTTTAATTGATCCACTGCTCAGAAAACCGGTCCCTGAGCGTAGTCGAAAGGAGGTCGATAGCGGATTGGCTCGCCTACTGGCGTAGGACTCGCCGATCCGTGGTGGGGTCCTGCTCAAAGCGCGCAAATCCCTGGGCTACGCCATTAGGGCTTTTGTGTTTTAAGACGCTTTTAAGCAAGCTTAACGCGTCTTAAAACACAAAAGCCCCACCACTATCGTGGCAGGGCTTTGCGCGCTTTGAGGTCGATAGCGGATTCGAACCGCTGTAGCAGCTTTTGCAGAGCTGTGCCTAGCCACTCGGCCAACCGACCATTCTTTTTTTCTTTTGACCCTTTTACGGGCCCGATCACCTTAGATCGAAGGGCAAATATAGGGCTTTATTGGTTTTTCTGTTTCTTATTGGTTGATTCTGACGGTTCCTGATACAAATAGCTGAGCACCAGGACTATTGGTGATCAGGGATGCCCCTGATACCCCTGGATTGCGTTCTATGTCTACATTCTTGAGGGTCAGGATCCCGGTATTGTTGATCGCTCCACCAGTCATCGATGTACCCGCCGTAATGTTTACATCCAAAAACTGTACCTGAACGCCAGGCGACATCTCAAAGACCCTTGTGCCATTCCCTGTGATATTGGTACCGGTACCCTCTGCCACAATCACCAGGTTTTTGGTGAGCACTATAGGAGCGTTACCAACATTGACAGTCTGACCAGTCAACAAAGATGTGAGCCTGATGGTATCCCCTGCTGCCGCACACGAAATAGCCGCAGGCAAGCTCCCGGTGTTAGTGCCCGTCGTCTGGGTGACCGACAACTGACAACCTAGTGTGCCGCAGACTTTCAACCCCCAACTGTTAAGGCTGCCCCCATCCTGGTCTGCTACATCATGCACACTCATGGTCCAGACCCCGTTGGAATGCTTCCCGTCAAAAAAACTCAAGGTGTTGGATGGTTGATATGTCAATCCATTTGTAGGAGGGCACGGCCATGTGCCGGGCGTTGCTTCATCATCAAAGTTGATATTGAAATTATCATTGTTGCCGCACGGTTGGTTCCATATCAATCTTGCTGTGGCATCAGGTGCAATCAGCGTAAACTGAAGGTCATTGACCCACGTATGGGTTCCCGTCAGGTTGATCACATTGACATCATTGATGACCATGTCAATAGGACTGACAAAGGTTGAGTTTATTGTCGGCGTCCCACTGGCAGATATCGCCAGAGGCACATTGCTACTCATGAGGGCAAAGCAGGATGAAGTGGTAAAGGAAAATGGAGCAGACCACACACCTGTACCGCATGAATTTGACGCCCTCACTCTCCAATAGTATTGCTGATTGACGATCAAGGGGGTGGTGACCTGGTACTGATCTGTCAGTGTGCTCCCTGCTACTTCTACATAATTAAACTGGTTGTCAAACGCAAGTTGAAATTCATAGGCGAGCGCACCCGCTATAGATTGCCAATCCAACAGCGGTGTGATGACCGCATCAGTCGTGTTGTTAGCCGGGCTTACTAGTGTGGGCCCTGTGGTCGGTGCGGCTAGCAGGGTGATTGAAAAAATGGCATCTTTTGTGCCTGTGGTGCTCGTACCCCTAACCGTTGGTGTATAGTTACCAAACAATCCGGTAAGGTTTGATATCGTAAGGGTGCTGTTTGATCCAGGGGTGACAACTGCAGGAACAAAGGAGACCACTGCTCCCGGAGGTGAGTTGAGTAAAGACAAGGTTACAGGATCTGTAAAGCCCATAAACGAACCAATCTGCACAGTAGTTTGTACCGTGCCATCATTACACTCGGATACTGATGTTGGATTTAATGCTATTGTAAAGTTGGGCAGGCCGGAGTTGATCGTGATGTTGGTGTTGTTGATATCAAAGAATATGTTGTTTGATCCTTTCACCATCACCCTTCCTGTGGTCGTTGTACCCGGCGGTATAGAGACGGTGGCTGATCCATCATTTGGCTCGTTCAACGATAATGCAATTGGATAGGTGAATCCTCCATCCGTAGACAACCGGATATCCACATTAGCACAACTCACCGGTGCGGCTGTTGTGTTGGCCACATTCCATGTAATGGTTTGTGTCGTTCCTTCAAGCCATGTCGTGGCAGAATTTTGAGACGTCACTACGAGTGGACCAGATGTCGCACTGGTTGTCACTACAACATCATCTTCATCAGTACAACCGGCGATGTTATGATAGTCCCTGACCGTCATCCTGAATGTCATAGTCCTGCTGACTGATGGCAATACCTCCCATGTTGATGTAGTGTTCTGTGTCAAATCCGCAAGTCTTGGAAAATAACGCTGAGGAATGCCAACGGGATTGTAGCTCCGAAACATTGGTCCATCTATATCACTTGAAGTTGGGGGTTCTGTAGAAGAGGTTTCAAGATCATATTCTTCCCAGCAATACGTTAACGGGTCATTGTCAGCATCCGTGACACTAGCTGTTAATACAAAGGGAGTTGAAATGGGAATGGTATAATCAGGCGTACTTGCAGCTACCGGAGCAGCATTGCTGAGCGTGATGGTTGCAGCACAGTTAGTTGAAGTCAACTTGTTTCCGATTTCCAGCAAACTCCGGGCGTGGAGATAATCATCACTATGTGGTTGTATATCCTGTGTTGAACAAATACCCGCATAAGCCATTATGGTCGTTCCGCTTCCAGGCTCGTACGCAGAAGATGCAGATCGATTACCGCTACAGCTTCCCAGGGTTCCGTTGAAGGTATGATTTGCTCCTAGTTGATGTCCCATTTCATGGGCAACATAATCTATGACATAGGGATCTCCTACCGGTGCTGAAGATCCTGTCACCCCACCTGCTTTGTTTGAATTGTTACAGATACAACCAAGATAGGCGACCCCTCCTCCTCCTGTGCTGAACACATGGCCTATATCATAATTCGAATTACCGATGATGGCATCAATGGTGGTTTGATTCTGGCCCAACATTGTACCCCCATTATTATTCGTATATGGATCTCCTCCCGGGTCATAATAAAATACAGAAGATGTATTCCCCACCAGGATAAGGCGCACAGTGATATCCGCTTCATAGACCTCGTTGACCCTGTTGACCGCGGTGACAACCTGTGATAAGACAAGTCCGGATTGTGCAGCTGATGTAGCCCCAAAGTAATTACTGTATTCTCCCGTGGTGGCTACTGCAAGTCGATAGGTTCTGAATATACAATCGCCGGCAAGTCTTTGTTGCGGAATAATATCTCCACCAAAGCCTTGGTCTTCTACCCCACAAGTCCACTCTCCTTCACGCTTAAAATCTTTTGCATAGTACACGATCCGGTTGGCCATATCATTGCGCTGATAAGGATCGATGTATGTCTTGCCCTGCAGGTCGGTGATCACTGCCCTGAACCCATTTAACGTCCAGTCTGCCCTGATGGTCCTGTATGGATCTGACACCGATACACCACGAAAGGTTTTAATCCCGGTATACTGTGCGGCGAGCGGTGCTTCCATCATCTCATACTGTACCATCCTGAATTTGTCCGCCGTTCCATCCGCAAGTCCTACGGCGATGATGGTGTTGCTCGTATTGGCAGCTTGTGTATATTCATGGGGCGCCGACCACAGCATGGTCTTCATCTCCGCATCATCCACCCGGTAGGTAGTGTACTGCTGGGGTATGATGTCTCGTCGGCCGAGCGCTGTGATGTTTTGCGGTTCGACTGCTGTCCACATTTGGCCAAAGGACTGACTTGCACAGAGTATGAGGACAATAAGAATCATCCCGGGTGAGCGGCTTCTCATATAATGATATTTTATAACCTATAAATGCACTTATTATCAGGTAGATACAAAGATATAAGGTTGTTTTGAAGAAACCAACAAATATTTTAAACCCCCGGGGCAGCCATCATCTTCCGCCTTGCGGCAATAGCTGCTGGATACCTTTTCGGGCGTCTAAAACATTGAAAAACAGTGGAATAGGGTTAATCCTTGAGCCGTTTTACCCACGTTCTGATCACCACATGACACGTTTTAGCTGTGAACTAACAGCAAGCTTTCAAAACTCACTTTTGCTCATCAGTCGCTTTCTGTGGGTGCAGAACTGCGGTATCGTCTCTGGCTTAAAACCTGGTCGCCAGGTAGTGGGGTAGCATCGCCCTCCAGGTGGGCCAGTCATGGCGCATATCATGTCCCCACACATCTAACTCATGCGGAATCCCCTTGTGAGAAAGTAGTGAAGAAAAGTTCCGTGATGCGCTTGGGCTTTCATACTCACCGGAACCGGTCAGGATGTGGACATGATTGGATCGCTGCAGGATCGGGAGGAAGTAATCGTCATTGAGTTTTTCGAGGTAGTGCATCGGGCTGTTGAAGTACACGTCTTCGTCAAAATATCCGTCTGTATAGGTGGTCAGGTCATACACTCCGCTCATCGCTATGGCTCCGGCTATTATATCCGGACGCTTGAAATACAGATTGGCCGCATGCAACGCACCCAGCGACGCACCACAAGTGATGATCCCGGTATCTTCGCTGGTATTGTGCTTGATATATGGTACTACCTCACGATACACATAGTCATTAAACTGCTGGTGCCTGATCGACTTGTGCCGGGGATGCATCTTGCTGTTGAGCCAGCTCTCTGAGTTGATACTGTTGATCGAAAACACCTTGACCTTGCCGGCATCGATATAGGGCTGGATCACATCCAGTAACAAAAAACGCTCATATTCCAGATAGTCGGCGGCTGCAGTAGGTATCAGCAACAGGGCCGTTCCATAATGGCCATACATGGCGATTTCCATGTTCTTATTCAATGACGGGCTATACCAGGAGTCAAGGATTCGGTTCATACGTTATTGGTCTTGATTGATGGGTCTAAGATGTGTAAAATAATTGATATCGTATCCTTGAAATATTGGGCCTATTCAAGATGCGGAAAGGCAGATCCTCTCTCTTCCGGCCTTTTATGCGTATATTGAGCAAGGCCCGACACAACAGACTTCCTCTTCCGGCGGTTTACCTGTATAATATCAAGCCCAGGACTGTCCTTTGAAAGGATTGTCTACAGCCGCCTTTCGCACTAAAGCATCCTTTGAATACATCTCACCAACGGAACCCCATGCTTTGGCCTTTTCGTCAATGCAAGGATGCTCTCCCGCCTTGCTTTTTGGTGACATTGATCTTTTTTACAGACACTATAAAGTGCCTCATTTTTATCTGATATGAATTTAATCCACCCCGATACCAAGGCCCGTTCAACTCCCATAAAACGAAAAAAATGGCTGCGAATCAGTTTCTATGTCTTCTTGCTCCTGATTTCCTTGCGTATTATGCTTCCATACATCACGCTCCATTTTATCAACAAGCGACTGGCGGTTATCCATGGATATTATGGGCACGTGGCTGACCTCGATATTTCGCTATATCGTGGGGCCTATGTCGTCAAGGATATCTACATCAATATTTCGGATACCCTAACCCAAAGGCAAACTCCGTTTTTCTCCTCTTCCAGTGTAGATATCTCTATTGAGTGGCGGTCTTTATTCAAGGGCCAGATTGTCAGTGAGCTTGTCGCCTATACACCCTTACTTCGCTTTACTGAGGGTGTTGCCGAACCCGAGCAGCTTGAAAAAGACACCAATGACTTTCGGATGATCCTCAGGACATTTACGCCAATCAAGGTCAACAGGTTTGAAGTCTTAAATGGTAAAATGCAATATATCGACCGTTCTGTCACCCCGGAAGTAGATATCTTTCTGGACAACGCTCATGTCCTGGCCAATAATCTGTCAAATGTAGAAGACACCACTTTGCTGCCCGCCACAGTTGTTGCTACCGCAGATGTCTATGAAGGAAATTTGACCTTCAATATGCGCATCAATGCACTGGCCAATGACCCTACGTATGATTTGAATGCAGAAATCAAGGGTGCCAACCTGGTGAAATTGAATTCGTTCTTTAAGGCGTATGCAGATTTTGATGTCAATCACGGAATCTTCGATGCTTCCCTTGAGTTGGCCGCCAGGGACAGAAAGTACATTGGGTATATCAAGCCTGTCATCAAAGATCTTGATGTCGTAGGGCCTGAAGACAGAAAGGATAGTGTCTTGCGAAAAATATGGGAAGGGATCGTTGGTGTAGCCGGAGATATCTTGGAAAATCCTAAAACAGATCAGATCGGAACCAAAATTCCTATTGCAGGAAATTATGGAGATCAAACGATCGGTTCGTGGTTTGCCATCCTGGCCACCTTGCGCAATGGATTTATCCAGGCGATATATCCGACACTTGACAATCAGGTCACCATTGCTCTGGTACAATCCGTAGTTGCTAAGAAAGGAAACAAAGGTGGTTTGTTTAAAAAAGCCTTTGATACCCCGTCATCGAAAAAAGACAAAAAGAAAAATTAACGGGTAGTGAGCCCAAAGAACAAAAACAAGTTGTGATGCCAATAAAATTAAAAAGTACCGGCACCGTGCTGAAAACCGCCTTTACCAAATGGTGGTCCCGGGATCCCTTTAAAGAAAGTTCGGTCATTGCCTATACCGCAATCTTCTCCCTTCCCGGATTATTGGTCGTCGTCGTGACCCTGTCAGGATATTTTTTTGGGCCGGAACTGGTCACTACGCACATACACCGGAACATTGCAAGTGTGATGGGGTTGAGATGGCAGCCAGATTCAGCAGATTCTTTTTCCAGCGGACAATCTCTGTGGGCTTCTTTACTAGGGTTGGTCACCATACTGATCGGAGCTACGGGTGTGTTTGTTCAACTCCAAAAATCGCTTAATATCATCTGGGAGGTCGAAGCCAGACCGTATAAATCAGGGCTCTGGAAATTAATTAAACTCCGGTTGTTTTCGTTTGGACTGATCCTTTCTATCGCCTTTGTACTGCTTATCTCTCTTGTCATCACCTCCTTCCTGGCCGCAGCAGGGGATTGGCTCAAGATGCATTGGAGCCCCACCTTTATTTGGATCTTCAATGTTATCAACATCCTTGGCACCCTGCTCTTCATCACCGTATTGTTTGCACTGATGTTTAAAATCTTGCCGGACGCTAAAATCAAATGGCAGTATGTATGGCTGGGTGCATTTATCACGACCATCTTTTTCTTCAAACCCTGCCTCTATTTTGGCAGGCTGAGGGATCCGGATATGGTCGCCGGTTCCATTTGATCCTCTTGTGGA
The DNA here is from genome assembly GCA_016716665.1 of Candidatus Opimibacter iunctus. Classification (GTDB taxonomy): domain Bacteria; phylum Bacteroidota; class Bacteroidia; order Chitinophagales; family Saprospiraceae; genus Opimibacter; species Opimibacter iunctus. The sequence goes on from JADJVH010000005.1 coordinate 32,417, forward strand.
CGTCTACTTCCGTTTTCTTCTATGCGCCAATTTCAGCCTATTCCCCAGTATTACGGACCGTCCAGCAATGAAGTCGCCGTAAAAGGGGCAGGATTGGTGAGATGTAAGACGGTGAGAGTGAAAAAGAAGGTGAGATGTTTGGGGATGTGTAAGACAGTGAGACAGTAAGAGGTTTGCGTTTAAGTGTGTGTGATTGAGCCTTTAAAGCTATTGTCAATACATTGGTCCAAGTTGTTAATTTTGCCGTCTGATAAAAAGCTACCAGCTACCAGCTACCAGCTACCAGCTACCAGCCATCAGCTACCAGCCATCAGCTATCAGCTATCAGCTATCAGCTAACCATTTAACATTTAACAAAACACCTCTAGCACACTAATTCACACTCTCACACCTCTTACTGTCTTACTGTCTTGCCCTCTTACAATGAAAACCGGACTCAAAGTCATCGCTCCCGCATCCGTCTCCAACCTCGCCTGTGGCTTTGATACCCTCGGCGTAGCTATCGACATCCCCGGAGATGAAATCATTGGAAAGTGGGTAGACACCCCTGGTGTACATATCACAGAAATCACAGGACGTAAAAAAGGAATCACATCAGATCCGGCACAAAATATTGCAGGCATCACCGCCTCTGCCTTGTTGAAACACCTGGAAGAAGATGGTCGTGGTCTTGAACTTCGAATACACAAACACATCCCGGGAGGTAGTGGCCTCGGCAGCAGTGCCTCCAGTGCAACTGCCGCCGCAGTATTGGTCAATGAGATGCTCAATCGTCCACTTGAAAAGCGCGATCTCATCCCGTTTGCCCTGGAAGGGGAAATGATAGCAAGCGGTTCACGACACGGAGACAACGTGGTACCAGCCCTGCTCGGAGGACTGATGCTCATACGCGATATAGATACCTATGACTACCACAGGATATATACACCTCGGGGACTTTTTATGGCTATACTTCTCCCTGATATTTCTATTGCGACTAAAACAGCCCGTGGAATTCTTCGCGCTGAAGTTCCACTATCATCCATGGTCCGGCAGGCAGCTAATCTCGGCTCTTTTGTCATCGCCATGCACAATGGGGATCTCAATCTCATCCGCAGGTCTATGGAAGACCTGGTCATCGAACCTCAACGCAAGCACCTGATCCCCCACTTTGATACCATTAAAGAAACCGCACTGACTCTCGGTGCCCTAAGTTGCAGCATCAGCGGCGCAGGACCCGCCATCTTTGCTTTGTGCCAGGAAAAACTCCAGGCTACCGGTATCGCAGCCGCTATGCAGAAGGTCTATGATGATCACAAGCTCGATGCAAAAAGCTATGTTGGTGCCATCAACCATGAGGGTACGGTTTTAAAATAGGCGATTAGCTACTCACATGATGTGTTCGACCACCACTTCGTGACCACCTTTCCCGCTAAGCGGGAAGACCGCAGGACCACCAAGACATTTTAGTGTCACGGTGCGCGTGGTCTTGGCCGAATAGGCCAATGTGGTCACGAAGTGGTGGTCGAACACATCATAACTGCACCCAAACCCTTGCTCACACTTCTTACTTTCTCACTGTCTTACAGTCTTACCTATCTTTAGCTCATGCAAACAATACTCGGCTCCGGTGGCGCGATCGGTACAGACCTCGCCAGATCACTTTCGACTTATACAGATCAGATCCGCCTCGTAAGCCGTCATCCCGTACAGGTCAATCCGTCGGACACCCTTCATCCCGCTGACGTCAACGATCCTGCCCAGATCAATCGTGCTGTCGAAGGCAGCGAAGTGTGCTACATCACCGTAGGGTTTGAGTACAACACCAGGGTATGGCAACAGAAATGGCCGGTATTTATGCGCAATGCGATTGATGCCTGCATAGCCCATGGAACAAAACTCGTCTTCTTTGACAATGTATATGCCATAGGCAAAGACCATGTCCACCATATCACTGAAAATTCACCAATCAGTCCATGCAGCAAAAAAGGGGCGGTTCGTGCGATCGTCGACCGGATGATATTGGAGGCGGTGGATAAAGGAACGTTAGATGCTATGATCGTCCGCGCCCCTGATTTTTTTGGGCCGGTCAAAAAACAAAACAGCCTGTTGATGAATGTGGTTTATGACAACCTGGCTAAGGGCAAGGTCGCGCAATGGTTTTGCAATGCAGACGTGATTCACACGATGGGCTATTCGCCAGATCTTGCAAAAGGAACTGCAATGCTTGGCAACACGCCTGACGCGTTCAACCAGATATGGAACCTGCCTGTTGATATGGATTCACTCAACGGCAGGGCGTGGATCTCCCTGTTTGCCAATGAAATGCAGAAATCGGAAAAAGTGCAGGTTGTTCCTGTCTGGGCAATACGACTCATGGGATTGTTTGTCCCTGTACTGCGCGAGATGCCGGAAATGATGTACCAGTTTGACCGGCCTTATCTCTTTGATTGTTCGAAGTTCCTTAGCCGGTTTGATTTCAAACCAACCACCAACATTGACGCAGTAAAATTAACTGTTGCTGCATTGTCTCAGGGCAGTTGAACCCGATCAAAACATCTCTCTGGCCGAGCCTTCATCCCGATGTGTTGTTTGCATCATCTTCTGTATATTTATTGATGCGTTACATGCTCTTAGTCATTCTCTGCTGTCTGCTGGCTCCTGTATTATCTGGCCAGGATGCTTCATTTCGTGTGATGACCTTCAACATTCGTTTGCCGGTTCTGGATGATGGTATCAATTACTGGGACAACCGCAGGCCCCTTGTGGCTAGTATAATCCGCTATCACGAAGCTGATATCATTGGTGTTCAGGAAGCTTTCAGAAGGCAACTCGATGAAATGACCACCGATATGCCGGAATATGCATGGATTGGTGTGTGCAGGTCAGATGGTAGTCTGCAGCCAAAGCCTGACGGCGAATTTTCTGCAATCCTGTATCGCAAGGACCGATTTGAACTCCTGGATGGCCAGACTTTCTGGCTTTCGACTACACCAGCCGTTGCTGGTTCTAAAGGTTGGGATGCCGCACTACCCCGAATAGCCACCTGGGCAAAATTTAAGGATAAGAAAACCGGAAAAACATTCTTCTGTTTCAACACCCATTTTGATCATATTGGTGTAACCGCAAGGATGGAAAGCGCAAAACTGATGCTTGCCAAAATGAAAGCGATCGCAGGAGACAATGCGGTGATTCTTACCGGGGATTTCAACAGCATCGAAACGGACGAGCCGTACCAATTGATCACCGGTGATGGTGGCGATTACAAAATGACCGACGCCCTCTATAGTAGTGCCTTACCCCATCATGGCCCCATGGGTAGTTTCTCCGGTAGTTTTATGTTGCCCGGCGTAGGTACCAACCGAATTGATTTCATTTTTACGCGTGCACATATTACCGTCCTAAAGCATGCTATCCTCTCCGACTCCTGGGATGGCCGGCTTCCTTCAGATCACCTTCCAGTACTCGCCGAAGTGCTTATAGAGTAATTCTTTTTCTCCTCTTCGACAAGGTCATGGACCAGATAGATTCGCTCACACACCCACACCCAAACATCTTACTTTCTCACTGTCTTGCTGTCTCACAATAACCAGGATAGCATCCTTCGTTATCCAGCCCTCACCACAACCCTTCGCGATGAGATCACCACGTCCTTTAATCCTGCTTTTCTTTCTACTCGTCATGCTGTTTTGCAGCTACCAGTTGTTTTTGCTGGATCAGCATCGCCGGGCGGTCAAAGAAGATCTCATCGAACTCTCCAAAATCAAGTACGGTCTTTTTAGTGTCGATGAGTGGAAACAAATCCTCTCCACGATCATCAGCAAGAAAATTGAAGAGCTCAACTTCACTCCGTCACAGAAGGTAGAGATGAAGGCAAAGGTTTCTGCCTTCCTTACAAAGACCATAGCTGAAATGGAAGATCGCTTCTACGAGGAGGAGTCTCAATCCGTATCCGGGTGGTTAAAAATTGGTGTTGCAGGCCTGACCGGTATGTTTGACCGGATGAAGAAGGAAGTGCCCATCTACACAGAGCAGATTCTCGACTTCCTCAACGATCCGGGCAACAGAAACAAAGTCAAGGGGTATATCATGGATAAGCTATCTGAATACACCGACAAGACTTTTGCAAAGATTGATTACACCGAACACAATCGCATCCTTGCCCAATATGGGTATGGTGATCGCAGCCAGACCATAATTGGCCTGCAAGCGGAACTCGATAACCATCAACAACAATCACGAAACTACCTCCTTGCATTATTTGCATTCATTGCAGCCAGCGGATTGATGCTGTTGCTTACCCTGCGGGTTCAACGCCTTGAACTCCTGATCTATACCCTGATCTGCTTCTTGTTGTTAGGTATAGGATTGCTCCTCCCGATGATCGAGATCGATGCGCGCATTGACGAGATGAGCTTTACACTGCTGGATCAACCGGTTTCATTTACAGATCAGGTCCTGTATTATAAAAGCAAGAGTATCCTCGAAGTCGTCCGCCTCATGCTTGCACAGGGTAAGACAGATGTCATGATGGTCGGTTTTCTTGTCCTCTTATTTAGTGTCCTCTTCCCGGTAGCCAAGTTGATTTCCTCAATGATCTATATCTACAACGCCAAACTCCGCGATACCCGGTTTGTCCGCTTCATGGTCTTCAAGACCGGTAAGTGGTCAATGGCCGATGTGATGGTGGTCGCCATCTTTATGTCTTACATCGGATTCAGCGGCATCCTCACTGAGCAACTCAACCAGCTTGAAGGCCTCACCCAAAAGCTTGACATCCTCACGACAAACAAGTCATCCCTGCAAACGGGGTTCTTCTTGTTTACTTCTTTTGCGATTCTAAGTCTCTTGCTTTCTCAAAAAATCCAGGGAATGGTGCCAGTAAAACAAGAATAGGCCAAAGCAGCTATAGTGAGTATTTTTACGCTGATCTTTATGTCCCGATTGGACATTTATCGCTCATGCTTTTTTACCTGTTTAATGCACACACTATGTTACGGCTGCCACTCTTTACCCTTCTTCTTTGTTTTATATTACCGACATCTCAGGCCACCACCTGGTATGTCGGCCCCACAAGGATCTACCCCTATTGCAGCCAGATCGCTGGTCAGGTTCAAAATGGTGACACCATATTGATTGATGCCGCGACCTACGTCAATGATCCACAGGTCATCTGGAATAAGAGTGATCTCTACATCGCGGGTATTGGCGGAAGGCCCAGGCTCGAAGCCGGAAGCATTATCGCCAATGATATGAGTAATGGCAAGGGCATCTTTGTCATTAGTGGCGCAAACGTACACGTGCACAATATTGAATTTGCAAGGGCTGTGGTCCAGGACAACAACGGGGCAGGTATAAGACAGGAGGGCGCAAATCTTTGGGTCTCCAACTGCAGGTTTGACAGCAACGAAATGGGTATCCTGGGAGGTAATATCGCCAATTGCAAAACCACGGTTGAGTATTGTGAGTTTGTCAACAACGGCAGCATTTTTAATCCGGGGTACCAACATAATATCTATATCAACCATATTGACTCATTGGTTTTTCGTTTCAACTATAGCCATGATGCCATTGCAGAAGGGCATGAGCTGAAAAGCCGTGCCACCTATAATTTCATTTTATACAATCGTATTGCCAACGAATCCGGTGATGATAGCCGGACCATAGATTTGCCAAACGGCGGCACCAGCGTGATCGTCGGCAATGTCATCGAGCAGGGCCCAAACTCCGCCAATAGTAATATCCTGGGATATGGCCTCGAAGGACTGACCAACAATGCTCCGCACCACCTCTTTTGTTGTAACAATACGTTTATCAACAAAAAAAGCAATGGTAGTTTTATCCAGGTGGCCAATGGTATGGATACCCTCTTTGTGAAGAACAATATTTTCGCAGGCCCCAAACCCAGCGGACTGTTGGTCGGAACACCTACCGTTCTGGATTCCTCAAACAATGCAATTAATAACGATCTCAGTGTTTTTGGTTTGGTGGATGTCGATGGTTATGACTATCATCTTCTTTCCGATGCTCCGGTGATTGATAAGGGAGTGTTGCTGACCGGCTCTATCCTGGGTCATCCGCTTCAACCTTTTCTGGAATATAAAGACACCTGTTCCTTTGTATCACGTGATGTCAGCGGAATCACAGACATCGGCGCCTATGAATTCGCTATGACCCTTGCAACGGCAGAAAAAACGTTTAGTCAAATTGCCTTGTTTCCCAACCCTGCTTCAGGCGATATACAAATCCTCCTTGGGGACCAGGCATATCGGTTATCTGAGGCAGCGCTTATAAACAACTATGGTGTAGTCGTGCGAACGCAAAAACTCCAGCCGGGGAATAACGGAATGGATATAACCAGCCTGACAAGTGGGGTCTATTATATTTTGCTCGTCCTTGATGAACATCAGGAGGTGAGAAAAATAATTATTCAATAGGACCTGTGAAGGGAATATGTTTCTTAGAAGCTTGTCCGGTTATGGATAAAAAATCCCCACTCACCTACATCATTGGCACAATAACTAAACTGGAATAAAAAGTTATTGTACATCAGCAACGTGAGTGCCGGGCCTCCTCCATACAACCAGCGATTAGCAAGCGGGTTGGCTTCTCCGGTATATGGATCATTGGCATAGCCCGTCTCCGCCAGCAGGGAGATATAGACGGCATAGGTTACTTTCCTAAACTGCTCTACGGGCATAAAGCTTCCCAGATTTGATTGCTTCTCGATGAGTTTATACGACAGTTGATATTTGCCCAATAAAAAATCCAGACCGTCTACGACATACAACTCATAGCCGCTGACATATTTGACCCCGGCACCAAGACCACGGTAGTAGACAAACGATGGTTGACTTCTGCTCCAGCTGTACTTTGCGACGGAAGAAATACGGTGTTGGAATCTGCGTCCACTCGTGGCATTCCACTCCAGGGTCAATCCGCTGATCAATGCATTTTCATCTGCTTTTGCCGCCAACCCTATTTTTTCTGTTTCAAAGGATGCCTTGATGCCCCTTGCTGGAAATATCTTGATGTCCCGGTCGTCATATTCGAAAACGAAGCGTAGCGAAAAAACACTTTGTGTGCTGTCCCCGGTCCTGAAATATTGGGGGTTGTAATCTAAAATTACATCCTGGTCCACTTTCATATAATTGTATTTCAGCGCCAGCTCGTACTTGATAAAGTGCGATGGCCTGAAAAACGTCCTGATCTGGCCTTCATACCGCTCCAGGAGTTTGCGTTCGTCGAGTTGTACAAATTGCTCCTGGTTGTCTACGGTGGCATAGCTCATTTCCTTGTTGATGCTGTGCAGGAAATTGGTGGAGATGCCCAGGCTTTGCCTCTTGTTGAGATACGGAAACCGGTAATCCAGTTCCTGCTTTGGGGTATATCCAAACTGAATTTTAGCTTTTAGCTTATCGTTGCGTCCCGTAAAATTGAGCCACTCCAATCTCGCCCCCAGGTTGATCCGGTCCAGGCTATGATTGTGCGTTGTCCACCAGACATTAAAGTTTCGATCCGCCAATTCCAATATCGGGACCGCGTAGATATACCACGATTCCTTGATTTCAATAGTGATATCTACGATGTTGAGATCGGTGTCCCACTCTGATACATTGATGATGACATCATTAAAAATGCCCAGATTGAGGAGATTGTTTCTGTTGCGTTCAAGGGTGGGGCCCAGGTCTTGTTGCACCAGGGTGTCTCCTTCACCAAAGGTAAGTTCACGATAGACGATTGATGCTTTCGTTCGTTTCAGTCCGGTGATGGTGATAGATTTGACGGTGACCGGCTGGCCGAGGGCTAATTCAACTAGACAAAAAAAGGAGAAAAAAAGAATGACGATCCGCCAGGACTTAAGCATCACACATTGAGATAATGTAAAAAGGCATCATAGTGATCCTGCAGGCTTTCGAAATAGCCCTCTTCAGAGAATGTCGCCTTGATCGTATAGCCAAACCGTTCGAGCGTAGCCTGCAGATGCTGGATCTCTTTCTGGTTCGTTTTTATCGTGACATACATTTTTTTTGTGCCTTCATCATGGGTCAGAAAACTGCTGAGGACCAGCGCGCTTTCACTTTCGATGATCCTGGAAATTTCTGCAAGGCTGTAATCTGATTTCTGTAACTCGATGACGATAATACCGCCCGGCTCAGAAAAGGAATAGCTCCGGGCATAAAACTGGATCAGGTCTTCAAGGGTAATCAGGCCAAGGTAATTATCCTTTTGATCTACAACCGGGATAACCGATAGCTTGTTTTCGGCCATTACGTTCATGATCTCAAACATGTGGTCGGTGTCCCTCACAAAGGCCTTGTTGAGTCCAAGGGAAAATGATCCTATCGGCTCATCCAGCGGGCTGGTGGTGATATCCTCTTCAGATATGGTGCCCAGGAGTTGCTCGTTGTTGACGATCGGCAGGTGTTTGAGGTGATACACCTGCAGGTACGTCAGCGCCTGTTCCCCTGTATCAGAGGTGCGCAACGGATGAATGAGGTGTGATAGGAGTTCCCTGGCGATCATGCCTTGTATATGTTTATACTATTAAGACGAAAGATTGTGCCAAATGTGGCGTGTGCTAGTGTTTTTTTAACGGGTAAGCTTTCTTTTTTCGATTGCAAACTCCTGCTCTGACAACAAACCACGGTCCCTGAGCTCTGCCAGTCGCTTCAGTTGAGCCAGCAAAAGGTCGTCCTGAATGTCTTCTTCTTTGGGTATTTCAGGCACCTGTGTATTGTCTGTTTCTACGGCAGGCAATTGAAGCCGATATCCGTTTTTCTGAAATTCGTCAAAGCGATCCTGGATCCTGACAAAGGCGAGATCATCATGGGTTTTGAGTTTTTCAAAATCATTGAATCCCAGGGAAACAGCGCGATCAATGTGCATGTACGCCTTGTCTACCTGCTCGGTGAGCGAGTAGGCACAGGCCAGGTTAAAGTGGAGGGAAATATCCTTTGCGTTAATCTCGAGTCCCTTTTTGAAATCCTCAATCGCCCCTTCCAGGTCAAACTCTTTGTATTTTTTGATCCCGTTGACCTTGTAAGGATTCTGGATATCCCTGGAGGGTACACTCATGTTTCTGGGTGTTGCCGGCATTCTGCCCCGCTGACGAGGCTGGGCGATCGGAGGATATCCCTGCTGATTGCGTTGGTTATAGATCGGGGGAACCATTCCTTGCTGGGCATTATATTTCCGGTCAAAATCCTCATCCTTCATGGTGAACAAAATAATGGCGTCGATCAACCCAAGGATGCCTGTGATAATGCCCAGGGAAATAATAGTCAGGAATACATACAAAATACCCAACCCTACCTGCCCAAGGTAAAAGCGGTGTACACCTGCCCACCCAAGAAAAAAAGCAAATAACGCTGCTGCTGTCTTATTTCTCATGAAGAGCTGCTAATGTGGGTTGTAATGATAATGAATTTCGGCAAAGGTCGGAATTTTTGCCGGCGTTTTACACCTTGTACTTACAGGTGAGGATGGCGATATCATCCGGATAGGGTCTGGTGCCCCTGAATAAATCAACTTCGCGCATCAGGGTATCATTGATGTCATTGGCTGACGTGGCCTGGTCTGCATTCTCCAGGATGGCCATCAGGTGGCTGTCATCAAAGTACTGTTCCTGCTCATTGACGATGTCGGTCAGGCCGTCTGTGCAGGCAAACAAGGTGCCTGGATGTGTGAGGCTCACCTCTCCCATGTGTATTTCGGGAAGGGTTTCAAAAGCACCGATGATCGTACAGCCACTTTCCAGCCTGGTGACCTTTCCGTTCTGAATCAGAAACGGCGGGAAGTGTCCTGCATTGATGTATTGCAGGGTGTTCGTGCGCAGGTTGAGTTCTCCGATAAAAAGCGTGATAAACCTGTCACTCCGCGTTATCCTGTATACCGCTTCGTTGAGGGCAAACACAAATGTTTCCAGATCCCTGTATTGATAGATAAGGCTTTGAAGGATAGCCTGGAAATTGGCCATGAGTATTGCTGCTGATACGCCCTTGCCGCTGATATCTGCGATACAGAAAGTCAGGCGGCGTTCGTCATACTGTATAAAATCAAAGTAGTCTCCGCCAACTGTAAAGTGTGGTTTGTAGACGGTAGCCATTTCAAAATACTGGCTTTTGGGCAGGTGGTCCGGAATGAGCATTTTCTGGACACTGCTGGCCAGCTCCATATCCCGGGTGATCCGCTCCTGCTCAAGTTGCTTTTTAAACAGGCGTTTGTTTTCTATAGCGACCGCGATGATGTTGGTAAACGTGGTGATGAATTGGATGCGGGTATACTCATCGGTATCTGAGCGCACGCCACCTACAAGGGCAAAGGCAATTGGATTCTTTTTGTGGTAGACCGGGATGACAAGGTCAAATCCCTGCAAAGCCTCCGGATCTGATGAGGATAAGCGTTGTGTCTTGCTATAGCGCTTGAGGATAGGGCCCAGGTCTGTTCGTGTTGCCAGTTGGTCCGCCTGGAGATGGGTGGCACATTGCCACTCATCGTCTTGCTTGAAAAACAAGGCCATGCGCTTGATGCCCATTTCCCAGCCAATAAACGATTTGTACATGCTGTACAATTCCGGGGCGGCCACATTGTCGTTGATCGCCTGCGTGATGGTCAGCAGGCTGTTGATCTGCAGCTGCTTGAGGCTTAGCTCCTGCTGTAGCTTTTCGATACTGAGCTGCCCTGTTTCGTTCATAGGATGGTGTCCATAAATTCCTTTGCCAAGGTAATTCAATTTTCGCGATTGCCCGAAGGCTGACTGATGATCCGGCCTTCGGAATTTGACTCCGATTATAACGCATTCGGACCCCGGTTCTTGCATGATACACGTAATGAACGTCACAAAAGGTTATCCCTTAGCATAAGTCGGTATCCATAATCGTTAATTACCTATGTTTGTAAATCCAAACCAGGTATAACCTTGCAGACGCTCGACCGATACATCATCCGTAAATACCTGAGCACCTTTTTCTTTACGGCCCTGCTTTTCTCCATCCTCGCGATCGCCATCAACTTCAGTGAGCACATTGAAAAATTTGTGGACAAGCCGGTCACCAAAAAGGAAATCCTCTTCGATTACTACCTCAATTTTATTCCTTACATCAACGGATTGCTCTGGCCCATCTTTTCACTGATCGCCGTGATCTTCTTTACTTCCCGGATGGCCCGCAACACGGAGGTCGTAGCTATGCTCAATGCCGGCATGAGTTATTCACGGTTTTTGAGGCCCTACCTCCTCAGTGCTTTTTTTCTTGCCGGGATCTACCTGCTCGGTAACCATATCTTTTTTCCACGGGGCAACAAGACGATGATGACCTTTGAAAACAAATACATTTTCCCGAATAACTACAAGGTCAAGAGCAGCAATATCCATTTATTTATCGGCCCGGAATCAAAGGTTTTTATTTCCAACTACCTCACCAATGACAGCAGTGGTACCGGGTTGCGCCTTGAACAGTATGATAACTTACAGCTCACCTTTCTCCTGCAGGCCAGAAATTTTGAATACCTGCGCGATTCTAAAAAATGGCGGTTACGGGATTACGAGATCCGGAAGTGGATTGATCATAAAGAATATTATATCTCGGGCAAGGGCATGAAGCTGGATACCGCTATAGCTCTCTATCCCTCCGACTTTGTCTACTATACCAATGACAAAGAAATGATGACCTCTGCCGAACTGCTCCGCTTTATTCAATATGAACAGGAGCGTGGTATCGGTTTTTCGCGCATCATGAAATCAGAGTATCACCGGCGATGGGCTGAGCCCTTTACGATTGTGATCCTGACGATCATCGGAGCGTCTATTTCGTCCCGTAAACTGAGGGGTGGCATGGGACTCAACCTTGCCCTGGGGGTATGGATTGGGGCTATGTTTGTTTTCTTAAGCAAGTTTGCGCTGACCTTTTCAACCAACCTGCACATGAACCCGATGCTGGCCATGTGGCTACCCAACCTGGTTTTCGGGAGCCTCGCCGCTTACCTGGTCCGAAAGGCCCAGAAATAAGGTCAACTTTGGTATGCTTTCCCCTGTTTACTTTTACCCTCATCCAAGGGCCTCCTGTACATGGTTAATCAATGGATTCTTAAAATACTCCTGTTGCCGCTCGCTATCTTGTATGGCCTGGGGGTGGCAATACATAATGGCCTTTATTCAATGGGCCTTCTCAAGGGTGTAACCTTCAGCATTCCTGTGATCAGTGTTGGTAATCTCACTGTGGGTGGCACCGGGAAAACACCACACACCGAATATCTCATCCGCATGTTGCATGAATATCTTCCGCTTGCGGTGGTCAGCAGGGGGTATAAGCGGAAGACAACGGGGTATCTCGAGGTGGCACCGCAACATGATGCGACCCAGTCTGGTGATGAACCCTTGCAGTATAAGCGTAAATATCCTCATGTGCCGGTAGCTGTTGCTGAAAGCCGGAGCTTTGCCATACCTCAGGTGATCCGGGCACACCCCAATACGCGGGTTATACTGCTTGATGATGGTTACCAGCATCGCGAGGTTGTCCCTGGTCTCAATATCCTGCTCACTGAATACAATCGCCTCTACACCTCGGACTGGCTGCTTCCTGTCGGCCGGTTACGGGAATGGCGCGGCGGGGCAAAGCGGGCAGACATAATCGTGGTCACAAAATGTCCGGACAACCTTCCTCCAACAGAAATGGACAGGATTGAAACGGATGTAAAGAAAAGACCAGATCAAAAAGTTTTTTTTAGCCGTTATCGTTACGGCCTGCCTTACAAAATGTATGGCCAGGGTGAGCGCCTTGCGCTTCATAAAGAACTCTATGTGTTATTGGTTGTGGCTATAGCCGGAACTGAATACCTGCTCGAATATGTTGATGGCCAATCCGGTGAGGTGCGGATGCTGGCATTCAATGATCACCATCCGTTTTCCAACTTTGATATCAGTGATATCGCCCAGCATTTCAAGTATATGCCCGAAGGCCGCGAACGTATTATACTGACCACTGAAAAGGATGCTATGCGCCTTGATACTCATCGCGAACTCCTGCGGCAGATGGATCTACCTATTTATATTCTTCCTGTAGCCGTTGAGTTTATCGGTGACGACCCCTCATCATTTGATCAGGCCGTTAAGGCCTGGCTTCTTAACTTTAAGCTATAATGATGAATCTGATACGCTTTGTTATACTCTGTTGGTTGGTTTTTGCTTCCGGGCTATTACAGGCCCAAAACATCCTGACCGAAATGGATCATGATGCGCATCACAGATATGACCGTATGATCATTTTGAGTGGTGGTGGTGACTCGTCCTTACACTCCGCCTTGCAGCCTTACTGGCGTGGCGACCTTATCGTCCTCGCTGATACCTTTTCTAAATACTGTGAGCTGCCCGCTGGCCAATACCAGGTGCGGTCGATTTATGATCAGAACAATGAATTCGTCAATCCTGCCTCGGTCCAGTTTGCACGATATCATACAGGGATTGATTCTTTGTTGGGCACATCTGATGCAGAAGACATCTCATCGAAAAGGTATCGCCAAAGTAAACATCCGCTGTGGAATACATTTTACAGGACACCAGCTCAGTTTTATGAGGTGGATGTGAAGGACTTTTATCTCCGCGTCAATCCCATGATCCATGTGGCTGTTGGCAATGAGCCCGAAGAGGGCGTTACCACTTTTTACAACCAGCGGGGACTGAGCCTTCGTGGAGGTGTTGGAGAGAATGTCTTTTTTCAGACAAGTTTCTATGATTCTCAGGTGAGATATTCCAATTTCATCAACCAGTATACCGATAGTGTTGGCGTCGTGCCCGGAGTCGCGAGCTATAAGGATTACAACAGCAGCTTGCTCAATATCTCCGATGGCCGGGATTTTCTTTTGGCCACGGCTTATGTTGGCGTAAATCTTGGAAAATATATCGGCTTTCAACTTGGCCACAATCAATTTTTCATTGGTGAAGGAATCCGCTCTTTATTGTTGTCAGACTACTCAACTCCCTTCTTCTCGCTCAAGATCAATACCCGCATCTGGAAGTTTCATTACCAGAATATTTTTGCCGAAATCTCTGCTGACAATTTTATGTCTGTATCGGGATACTCGGAGGCTGTACCTAAAAAATATATGGCTGCTCATTATTTGAGCTTTAAACCAAACAAAACCTTTACCATTGGCCTGTTTGAATCTGTTGTCTTTGACCGGCCGGGCAACCAGTTTGAGCTCCAGTATCTCAACCCGATCATATTATACCGCACGGTAGAAAGCTGGATCGGCAGCCCGGACAATGTATTGCTTGGTTTCAATTCTCGACTTGATATAAAAAAGACTGCTTCGGTTTATGGCCAGTTTATCCTTGATGATATTTCGATCAGCAATATTCTTGATGGTCACATGGACTGGTGGGGCAATAAGTTTGGCTATCAACTGGGCGCCAAGTATATCAACGCATTCGGTATACCATTTCTTGATGCCCAGGTAGAGTGGAACCAGGTGAGGCCTTATACCTACTCTCATTACGATTCCCAATCAAATTATTCTAATTACAAACAAACGCTCGCTCATCCCCTGGGGGCGAATTTTAATGAATTGATTTTTGCTGTACGCTACCAGGCGACTCCCCGTCTTTTATTACAAAGCACCCTGCACCTGATGGATACAGGAGAAGATATGGATAGCATCTCCTATGGGGGAAATGTAATCATCCCTAATACGCAACGGCCTGGTGATTACGGTCACCATATCGGGCAGGGAATTGAAACCAACATCTCCTACTGGAGTTCTTCGGCGCAATATGAACTAAGTCCCGGGGTCTTTATCGATGCCCGTGTTATCCTGCGTAATAAAACAAGTGCTTCTCCGGAGCGAAACCTGAAGACAAATCTGTTTCAGTTTGGCGTCCGCTACAATATGGCGTGGCGCGAAGATGTTTTTTAGACTTAACCTTTCCCTGTGATCCGCCCCTGAGTCATCAGGAACTACTATTTTGTCATGATGAAATCAAAATGGTGGTTGTACGGTTTTGTTTTCCTTTCTACCTGCCTGGTGGCTTATCGGGCAGTAGTGATGCCGGTGACTCATGACGAAGCCAGCACCTGGCTCAATTACAGGCATTATAACCTCTGGTTGTGTCTCTCTGATTATTGGTGTTGGCACACGGCCAACAATCACTGGCTCAATACCTTGTTGATGCAATGGTCCGGAGGACTATTTGGCGAAGTGGCGTGGGCACTTCGTTTGCCAAATGTCCTCGCTGGTGGCTTGTACTTTTTAGCTGCTGCACATATTTGTTTTCGTTATGTCCCGTCGCCGGTATTGCGTGTCTCGGGCTTCTTGTTGCTCTGTGCCCATCTTTATCTTCTTGATTTTTTCTCGCTGTTTCGTGGGTATGGATTGATGGTGTCTTTCACCTTGTGGGCGATCTATTGTTTTCTCCGGTATAGTGAAGGCTATTCGTTCCGTTGGCTTTTGTGTGTCGTAATGGCTATGGTGCTGGCTGTATTCAGCAACTTTACCGCACTTCTTCCCTTTGTTTCTTTTGGTGTGGCATGGTTGTTTTTGTTGCTGATCAACAAACAATACTTCCTGATTTTAAAACACGGGGCCGTGTGGGTGGTAACTGTTTTGATTTTTATCTTCTTGCTTGCTTATCCCATCCGTTTGCTCAATAGCTCTGGCGAATTTGAATGGGGTTCTGAGGGCTTGACGGCCATGATGACAGACCTGATGAATAACCTGTTATATGGTCGCTCATACTTTGGTACGCAATCGGCCACATATCTTGTCTGGTTGGTGGTCGTGATCTCTGCGCTATTAGGAATCCTTGCTTTGGTAAAGAAACTTATCCATTCAAAAAGTCAGTTGTTGATATCCCTGGTTTTGTTGTTTATAAACCTTGTGCTTGTCGTCCTGCATCAGAAACTAACAGGGTCTCAGGCGCCGATAGGTAGAAAATCCATTTATCTGATTCCGTTTCTTTTTGTTCCGTTGGTGTTGGGATTCAACCTCATCACCACCAAACGGGTTTCTGTTCCATTAGGCTTTTTACTTTCGGGACTTCTTTTATATCACACCTATCGGGTATGCTCTCCGGCATCTTGCAGGGAGTGGTATTACGACGCCTATTATCCTGAGCTTTTTTCTGCTTTGCTTCCTGCTGTTTCGCCTGGTGATAGTCTCTCTCTTGGTTCGTCGTGGATCTTTAATCCATCCCTTTCGTTTTATCAAAAAACCAAGTCGCTTCCTATTGGTGGGTTGGTATATCAAAAGCCGCTTGTGATAGATTCAACCATGCAATATTATTTTGTTGAGGCCTCTGATACGCTGGGCATGCACATTCACGGATATGGTCCAGTAAATAATATTGGCCCCTTCTTTCTGTTTAAAATGAGATCTGGCCAATAACCGTCTGTTCCTGATCCTCTTGTTTTCACGCGCAGAGCGGACTATCCCCTGTCGGACTCTCATGTTTACATATCTTCACCACGCTATGAAAGCAAAAAAGTCTTTCGGACAACACTTTCTTACCCAGGAGCCCATTGCTGAGCGCCTGGCCACGTCCCTCAAGACAGAAGGATGCGACGTTATAGTAGAGGTGGGTCCGGGCAGGGGAATCCTGACGAAATTTCTGCTCAGGCAGCTACTACCTGTTGTCGCTGTGGAGCTTGATCGTGATTTGATTCCGTTTCTACAAAGGGAGTTTGCCTCTACTTCCCTTAAGATCGTCCAGGGAGATATTTTACGTGTCCGTTTTGATGAAATCATTCCACCTGATGCCGCTTTTGTGATTGCCGGTAATTTTCCTTACAACATCTCCAGCCAGATTGTCTTTCTTGGCCTTCAACATCGTCACAGGGTCCCTTTTATGGCGGGTATGTTTCAGAAGGAAATGGCTGACCGGATATGTTCCCCTCCAGGTAGTAAGGCGTTTGGCGTGATTTCTGTTTTGGTACAGGCTTATTATACACCATCGCTTTTGTATCTCGTGAAACCCGGATCCTTTTCCCCGCCTCCCAAGGTGCAAAGTGCAGTGATCTCCCTGACACGATACCGGACCGAAATAGAGGGCGTTCCTTTTAATGTCCTGCGTCAGGTGGTTAAGATGGCCTTTAGTCAACGACGAAAGAAATTGCGCAATACCCTGATGCCGCTGATTCCGGAAGAAACCCTGAAGGAACTTGGTGTTTCAGATTTAAGACCAGAACAACTGTCTGTAAATCAGTTTATTACACTAGCTAAATGGGTGGTCGATCTCCCTGCGACACACGAGGAGGAATAAGTTGGTGATCAACCGACATAGTTTCCCTTGACCACCAGCGCAAAGTATTCATCTTCCAGTTCAAGGTAACCCTGGTCATAGCAGAAATAATACGTCTTGCCGGATCTGGTTTTATACACATTGGTGTAGTAATCAAAATTGAGGCCCGAATCCACCAGCTTCATCTTATGCACCCTGGCCTTGCCTGCTGGATTCAGCGCACACAGGATATTCCTGTTTTTTCTGATCGTGTAATTTACCCTTCGTATGTATCCGGTGAGGTCCGAATTGATCTTGTTGTTATGTGTTGCGCGGCAGTGGTCTGAGCAGAATTGTTTGTCCCTGCGCCCATAGATTTCGTCACCGCATTCTTTGCAAAAACGTTTGTTATTAGCCATTGCCCTGAAGTGTTATGATGCCTATAGTGTAGTGTCTCCAGGGGATGGAAATATTACCGTTCACATGCGATTACCATATTTTTATTCTGTCTGAAGGTTGCCGGTACCACTTGCTACCTGGCGTCAGTGCAAATGCACTATAGAATTTATCCATGTTGGATGGCGCCGCCACAGCCCTGTATAAGCCGGGGGGATGGGGGTCGGTTTTTATCTGGTTCCTTAGTGATTCGGGCCTGGTTTTAGTCCTCCACACTGTTGCCCAGGACATAAAAAAGCGTTGGTCTGCTGTGAAACCATTTATTGGTTCTGGCCTTCCGTGGCGCTGATAGTATAATTGCAGCGCATCATAGGCGACGCTTAGCCCGCCGAGGTCCGCAATGTTCTCTCCTAATGTGAAGGTTCCGTTCAGATTAAGGTCTTCAAAAGGGAAGTAAGCATCAAACTGGTCTATGAGGCGCCGGGTGAGTGCATTAAATCGCTCCCTGTCTTCACCGGTCCACCATTCGTTGAGATTGCCCTCTTTATCAAACCTGCTGCCCTGATCGTCAAATCCGTGAGTGATCTCATGCCCTATCACTGCGCCTATCCCCCCATAATTTATCGCTGCATCAGCCTCCCAATTAAAAAATGGTGGTTGAAGGATCGCTGCCGGGAACACGATCTCATTAAACATGGGGTTATAATATGCATTGACCATTTGTGGGGGCATAAACCACTCCTCCCGATCTACTTCTTTTCCAATCCGCTGAGCATCAATGTGTTGTTTCCACCGCACCAGGGATATCATGTTTTGCAAATAATTGCCACCGGTTTCGTTGCCATTGATATCAAGTGCGCTGTAGTCTTTCCATTGATCAGGATATCCGATTTTGACCTTGAATGCGTCTAGCTTTTCAAGCGCATACTTCCTGGTGGATTCGCTCATCCATTCCAGGTTGGCTATTCTTTGTTTGAAAGCGGAGACGATATCCGTTGTCATCTCCATGGCTGTTTCTTTTGCTGATGGTGGGAAGTGTTTTGAAACAAACAATTGACCTAATAATTCACCAAGTGTTTGGTTGACAACCTTCACCAGGCGCTCATTTCGCGGGCGCATAGCTTCAGTACCTTCCAGGGTTTTTCCATAGAGTTCAAAATGAGCCTCCTCAATGGATGAGTGAGCATACGGAGCTGCTCGATGTATAAGCAGAAATCTGAAATAGTGCTTTAGGGTTTCGATATCTATCCCCGACAGATTGTTTTCCAGAAAAGAATAATAGACTGGTTCTGTCACTATAACCCGCTCCGGAAATCTTATGTCCAGTGACTCAAAATAACAGTTCCAGTTCCATGAGGGCATTAAGGAGGTGAGTTGGTCCCTGGTATGTGGATTGTATAGCCGGTTCATGTTTCTCCGCTCTTCTTTGGAAATCATGTGCGTGGCCAAGTCCTTTTCCAATAAGAAAATCGCTATGGCAGCATCCGTTGATTCATCAGCGGAGTAGTTTCCCTCGTTTTGTAACAAGCCGGAGATGTATGAAATGTATTTATCCCTGATCCGTTGGGTATTTTCATTTTGTTCGAGGTAATATTCTCTTTCGGGCAAACCGAGGTTGGGGGCTTCGATATATGCCGCATACTGCGTACTGTTGCCCATATCAGGATGTACACTAAAGTGGATCAGGGCTCCAAAACCCAGGCCGGACAACTCACCCAAAAACGAAGAAAGGTCTGTCGTTTTCTGTATTTTATCTATGTTTTTAAATAGTTCGCTTAGCGGAGACAGCCGCGTATGCTCTATGCCGGAAGCATTCATCCCTGTTTCGTACAACCGGGCGGCTTTGTTTTCTGCGGCACCAGGAGTGGAAAGTTGTTCCTCAAGTATCGCCAAAACCTTTTGGTCGGTGTTTTTTGAAAGCTCATGAAAGCTGCCCCATGAACTACGATCCGGTGGTATCTCGGTGGTGCTCATCCACCCTCCATTGACAAATTGGTAAAAGTCTTCCCTTGGATCTACAGACAAATCCAGAAAAACGGGGTTTATTCCTTTTTCCATAAAAAAGTGGTGTTTGGTGCTCTTTAATTAAAAAGTCAGGGGTGTATGACTTCAATCCGGTGTTTCACTATATAACGGAAATGTAATTTGGTTGTATTGTGGAAGCTGTGGGTTTCTCTTCCAGGGGTTTTATTTGTTCCACGTGGAACATAAAAGGGGTTAAGGTTTGTGGAGGACTAATTTAAAAACTTGTGAGTCATCCAAATTACTTCTACTACTCTATTGGATGTTCAAATATGTTCCACGTGGAACATAACTATATCCATATTATTCTGTCTCTCCTATTTCAACAAGAAAATTGTAAAGAAGCCGGTTAAACTCTTCAGGATGCTCCATCATTGGGGCGTGGCCACATTTTTCAAGTATAAACAGTCTGGAATCCGGGAGTAACTCATCAAATTTTTCTCCGACAAAGGCAGGGGTTATTGTGTCCTCCTTTCCCCAGACAAGCAATACAGGCTTTCGGATCTGAATCAAGCGGTCACCCACATTGTGCCGGAGGGCAGATTTGGCAATTGCAATAACTCTAATTGCCTTATTCCTGTCATTGACTATATCATATACTTCATCCACCAGTTCTTTTGTAGCCACTGAAGGGTCAAAAAATGTGCCTTCCGTTTTCTTTTGAACAAAATCATAGTTGCCCCTTTTGGGAAAAGTACTTCCCAGGGGTGCTTCAAACAACCCAGAACTTCCTGTGAGGGTCATCGACCTTAAGATTTCCGGCCTTTGTAAGGCAAATAATATGGCTACATGTCCACCAAGACTATTGCCAACCAGGTTTACTTCCTTAAAACCCTTAAACTGGACAAAATCATCCACATGATTGACAAGGCCCATCACAGACAACTTCCTGAGGGGTAGCTCAAATATGGGTAGCATTGGGACCACTACATTCATCTTTCCCGCAAACCGATCTATAATGGTGGCAAAGTTGCTTAATGCACCAAACAATCCATGCAATAGCAATAGGGTCTTTTCCTTTCCGGGATCTGATTCGATATATTTAAAGCCATTCTCCTCTTTGATATGATATTTCATAAAGCAGTCGTGGTATAGTCCGATGAAAGTAGGTATTTAAATACTATCCTAAAGTATGCCTAGGTGGATTTAGATCTTATATGAATATAGATAAGTATGGTCAAGAAGAGAATACCGATACCCTGGTGTAGCGACCCGTATAAAACCGGTATAGATCCCTTACTACCTAATAATGTAAGTATTCCTAAAAAGACCTGAACAACAATAATGCCAACCAAAAGCCACGCCATCCAATGCCTTTGCCGGTCTTGTTTAAGCAACCACAGAGCGGAAAAAATGATCACAAAAATAAAAATGAGATAAGCCAGATTACGATGTACAAACTGTACTAGTGCAGGCATAAAACCAGACTGGTCGTAGAGCAATAAAGAATCAATACTCCAATGGGAAGAATCAAAAATCACAGAAGGGATATACTCTCCCTGCATCAAAGGCCAGGTTGGGTAATTCAAAGCAGACTTCATTCCGGAGACAAAACCGCCAAAACATACCTGTATCACAGCAAGTATAATCAATGCCTTAATAGCCCTCTTCCAGCCGATGGATACCTGAAAACCTGAAATACCTTTTTCTGCCAGCCAGGTGTACCATAGCGAAAGAAATAATGAAATTCCAAGGGATAGGTGAACCGTCAACTTATACGCATTGACCCATGGCCTGTCTTTTAACCCGGACGAAACCATGATCCATCCAAAGACTGCAGCTAAGGCCGCCAGAGAGACTACGATAGCAAGACGAACCAATGTCGTCCGGCTTATGGCCTTTATCCATAAGAAATAAAGGAAAGGGATCAGAAACACAAATCCCATCGATCGTGCCCATAGCCTGTGAAAATACTCCCAGAAAAAAATATACTTAAACTCGGCCAGATCCATACCCTCATTGATCTGCCGGTACTGAGGCGTCTGCTTATAACGATCGAATTCAACCTCCCATTCAGCAGCGTTCATTGGCGGTATGGTGCCCGTTACGATTTCCCATCGGGTAATACTCAGTCCTGAACCCGTCAACCTGGTCACACCACCAAGCATTATCTGCACAAAGACCATAATCACTCCGGCCAGGAGCCACATGACTAACCAACTTTTTGCCTTTCCGGTATTTGTTTCCATTTCCATTCCAAAGATAGCCCAAGAAGCTGTTGAACCCACGCTGGTTGATATTGATGATAAAACGATTTAATTACTTTATCCTATCATCATCATTAAGGGTGTGGATACGTGGATACTTTTTTCCTCCTTCATTATGGAATGAATAACCTCTCTTTTATTCAACCCCTATTCACACCATTATCAACATGTTAATTTATTGATATACAGTAATTTATAGCACTTATTGTATAGCTTTTAGAAAGTGTTCATAACAACAAATGTTTAATAATAATTTTTTTTATATGTTGGTAAGCAGCTCAGATTGCTGTCCAAATCAATGCGTCATGGGGATAAAAAGACTGCATTCACCCACTCCTTTTTCTTTTTAACAATCTTTATACAGAAGTCCATGTAAAATTGTTGAAAAGCTTTTCCTGGCCCCACCTGAAAGCGCATATATTATATGTTATAATTAGCTTTAATGTTTATAAATAAGTTACACATGGCAGCATATTACCTTTAGAAATGAGAGCAGTTATACAAAGGGTCAGTTCGGCCAGCGTGTTGAGCAATGGGGTACATACCGGAAGCATAGGAAATGGGTTTCTTATCCTTTTAGGAATTGAAACCACTGATGGCCAAACAGATGCTGAATGGATAGCAGACAAAATCTGGCAGATGAGGATCTTCCAGGATAAGGAAGATAAAATGAACCTTTCCTTAAAGGAGGTTGATGGAGAAATACTGCTCATCAGCCAGTTTACCCTTTATGCAAGCACTAAAAAAGGAAACAGGCCTTCTTTCTTGAAATCAGCCAGGCTGGAACAGGCCATTCCACTGTACGAACACTTTAAATCTTTTCTGGCTATGCGGACAGGCCTGACTATTCAGACCGGTATATTCGGCGCAGACATGAAGGTGTCCCTTGTCAATGATGGACCTGTAACGATAATCCTGGACAGTAAAAACAAAGAATAATGACCATAAGTGAAGCACAACAGAAAGTCGATGAGTGGATTAAGTTCTATGGCGGGGGATATTTCAGTGAACTCACCAACCTGGGCATACTGACCGAAGAAGTAGGAGAAATGGCCCGATGGATGGTGCGTAAATACGGAGATCAATCCCTCAAACCCTCAGAGCAGGGAATAGATATAAAGGAGGCCATACAGGACGAGATGACCGATATCCTATGGGTGTTGCTATGCCTGGCCAACCAGATGGATATAGACCTGACACAAGGCATAGAGAAGAATATTCAAAAGAAAACGACGAGGGACCACGACCGGCATACTAAAAGAAACCCGTAAAGAGTCATCGCCAACACGTTAAATAAAACATATACAGCCCTCCAGTTTGGATTATAAAAACATCTAAACAACATGTAGTTTTTTAACTACAGCATCCGCATACAGGATAAAACAAGAATTTAGAATGTAGCTTTGTTTATCATAATTTATCAGACACAAATAACAAACATGAAAAAGCTCTTTACCATCGTCTCTATTCTGACTGTAGGTTTTTTACTTCAATCCTCCTCGCTGATTGCCCAGGCAACCATTGCTCCTCAGAGCAACACCGCGGTGGCACAGCTGGATGAGAAAACACAAAAAAAAGTAGATAAGGCCAAATTAGATTTAGCTAAGGATAAAAAGGACCTGGCTAAAGCAGAAGAAAATTATCAGAAAGGAATGGAGAAATACGCCAAGAAAAAGAAACAAGGTAAGCTTTCACCAGACGATGAAGTGAAAGAAGAGAAAGCAAAACAAAAGGCGGAGAAAAATATAGCCAAACTCAAGCAGGATATCTCCAAGGGAGAAAGCTTTCTTGCCCAATATAAAATGTAGTTGAAGGGACCCGGTACGTCTCAACATCACCACAACCGGGAGAGTTATAACGGCTGATAGAAGCGAAACAGATCACGTGCAAAGGTGGCCGTGTTTTCATACATAGCCATATGACCTATACCAGGATAGATATGTAATGTATTGCGTTCAGGAAATGCCGCCTGTTGCAGCATCCAGTCCGTGGGAACGGCGGTATCCTTTTCACCGGCCACCATGAATACAGGTACATGCAAGCTCTTCAGTGTTTCTGAATGATCAGATCGGTCACGCATGGCTTCAGCGCCAAACATCCAGGCGTTATCCCCATAGCTCAATCCGCGATGTACAAGAGAACCAACAATCTCTTCTACCCCAAACCCGGGAGCAAACAGGGAAGGAATTATCCGGCGAACTACACTGTCACGACCATTAAGCTTGATCTGCTCTATAGTACCGGAACGCTGTTGTTTTTTCTCCGGCGAGTCAGCAAAAACATGACTATGTATCAACCCCAGACTTGCCACACGTAAAGGCTGCTGGGCAATCATCTCCATACATACATATCCCCCCATACTATGACCGATCAGGTGAACGGTGGAAGGACCGTCCACATCCAACCCCTCCCAAAATGTTTTCGCCACCGAGGCTATAGTGTATGGCTGAGTGACCCCGCCATCTCCAAAACCAGGTAAGGACAAGAAAATAGTCCGGCATCCTTCAAAAGCCACGTCCACCGGATACCAGCTCCGGTAGTCAAAACCATATCCATGGATCAATACTATAGTTTTTACCATCCCTTTTCCGGATTATGTACCAGGTAAAATAATATTCGGTTAAATCAGCGCTACCCCTAGTCCCTGTTGTGTTTTAAGCGCTTTGACGGAGACCCCAAAAAAAACAGTCCGTTTATTAAAGCAAATAATACCACTATCTTTCCGGGCCGAAATAAATATAAAGATATGTCGCTGACCATTGGTATTTTAAAAGAAAACAAAGACAATCGGGTGGGTATCACCCCGGATAACATAAAGCGCTCAAAAATAAAAGACGCTCAGTGGTGGGTGGAGACCGGAGCCGGAAATGAGGCGGGATTCAAGGATTCTATGTATGAGGGCGCTGCTCAGATCAAAGACCGCTCAACCATACTGAAAGAAGCAGATATCATTGTATCCATATTTCCCCCTGGAGATGAAGACCTTTCCAGGATTCATGGAGGAGCATTACTGATTTCGCAGTTCAGGTCAGGATGATAGTGTCAATGGCTTACTGGCCAAATATCCTTTTAAGTCATTGAGCATGGATATGATTCCGCGCACCACCCTGGCACAGGCCATGGACGTACTTTCATCTATGGCATCCATTGCCGGGTATAAAGCCGTCCTTCTGGCAGCACAGCAATTGCCGAGATACTTTCCTATGATGATCACTTCCGCTGGAAGCATACGTCCGGCCAAAGTACTCGTGATCGGTGCCGGTGTTGCCGGACTACAGGCTATTGCCACCTCCAGAAAGCTAGGCGCAGTTGTTGAAGCTTTTGACGTCAGATCTGCAGCCAAGGAAGAGGTCATGAGCCTCGGGGCAAAATTTGTTGAGGTAGCAGGAGCCCAGGATGATAAAGGAGCTGGAGGATATGCTGTGCAACAGTCCGAAGAATTTCTCGCCCGCCAAAGGGCGGAAGTCCAGGCCAGGGCATCAAAGGCGGATGTCATCATCTGTACTGCCCAGGTGCGCGGACGCAAAGCCCCCATCCTTATAGAAGCAGAGACCATAAATCACATGAGGCACGGATCTGTGATTGTCGACCTCGCGGCGTCTACGGGTGGCAACTGTGCCCTTACCGAAAACGACAAGACCATCCGCATCAACGGAGTGACCATCATCGGCAATTCTTCACTTGAATGTGAAATGCCTGAAGATGCCAGCCAGATGTATGGAAACAACATCCTCAATCTACTGGGACATATCACAAAGGATGGTGCGCTCAATCTGAACATGGAAGATGTGATTGTAAAAGGCTCACTGATAAAACCCTAAGCAACCCTGGGTAACATCCATTCCCACAGTGTTTTTAGGAACCTTATCACAAACAAGAATAGAGGTTAATCATCAGCGTTCTATGGGTTAAGCCAACCCCCAAATCAACCGACTCACGCTCACCGGCAAGAGGCAGAAAGACCATTGTCTGTGGCCCGCTGATGTGGATCAGGACATACCATGATAACCATCAGCACTGGCGCATAGCCAAAACTTAAAATTTTTTATAATTTTGTTCGTTCATAATCAAAAGGAAACAACAGCCACCGGTTGATTTCAACCTACACCACGCCCAGTCACGGTTGTTTTTCTGATTCCTTTAGGACCCACCCCTACAATGTTTAATTGAACAAAAACCTAGCGTATGACTGGAATGGCTCATCGGATTTATATTGGTGTCCTGGTTGCTATAACCATTTTAGTTTTTCTGTTTCTTTGTTATTATGGCTACACCTACTATGGTGTCAGTTTTGAAGAAAGACCATTTCATCCTGATCATAACACGCTCAAACCAAGCGGAGCCTATGGCCACGGCCTTGGTATTGTTGGCACGATATTGATTCTGATCGGCGTTTTTGGGTACATCGGAAGAAAGAAAAAAAAATTCCTCCCCAAGGTGGGCGTGTTGAAGCACTGGCTTGAATTTCACATATTCCTCTGCTCCGTTGGTCCCCTGTTAATACTGTTTCATACTGCTTTTAAGTTTGGTGGTATAGTTTCTATCAGTTTTTGGAGCATGGTAGCGGTAGTTTTGAGCGGAGTCATAGGCCGTTTTATATACATACAGATACCACGAACGATCCAGGGAAGGGAGTTGAGCCTTGTAGAGATCAAGGAAATGAAAGGCAATATGAGCAAAAGCCTCAACACCAAATATGGCCTTGACGACGTGATGTATGCCTTGCTGATTGCTGCAACACAGGAGGAGTTTGATAAGACAGAAAGGGGTTTTGTATCCAGGATCATCGGGCGTATACAATTCAACAGGGACATCAGGAGAAAGGTGAAGGGCCTGCTTGATCAGACCACCCTCACGGGCAAGGAAAAGAGAGGAGTAATGAAACTTGTAGGCAACGAGATGACGTTGAATGCGAGAATTGGCAGACTACAGACCATGCAAATGCTTTTTAAGTATTGGCACGTAGCACACCTCCCCTTTGCGCTGATTATGCTGGTCATCATGGTGATCCACGTGGCTATAACGATAGCCTTTGGATATAAATGGATTTTCTGATTATGGAAGTATTCTTAGAACAGATCATTATATACGGGATTGTGGCAGGACTTATCCTGCTCACCATCTTTATCTATGTTCGCCAGCTTCGCAGAAATTCCAGAAGGGTTGATGCGAAAATTAAAATAGCCAAGGAAGAGGGCCTTCATGAACCTGTTTCACTGCACCCGGAAATAGACCTCGATACCTGTATCCAGAGCGGAGCCTGCATCGAAGCTTGTCCGGAAAAAGAAATCATTGGCATCCGGAATGGCAAAGCCACACTGATCAATGCATCCAGGTGCATTGGCCATGGGGCGTGTTTTCATGCGTGTCCGGTCGAAGCCATTTCCCTGGTGATTGGTACAGAAAAGCGAGGAGTAGATCTGCCCCATGTCAAACAGGATTTTGAAACCAATGTGCCCGGGATTTTTATAGCCGGAGAACTGGGTGGGATGGGCCTGATCAAGAACAGTGTAGAGCAAGGAAAACAAGCGGTCACCAACATTATCCGGTCAATAGCAAAGGCAAAAGAAACCGAATATGACCTCGTGATTGTAGGCGCCGGACCAGCCGGTATTTCCGCCTCCCTTGAAGCGAAAAAGCAGGGCCTAAAGACAATAACCCTTGAACAAGATACACTTGGCGGTACGGTGTTTTCTTTTCCCCGCTCCAAAATCGTCATGACATCACCAATGGATCTTCCCCTCTTTGGTAAAGTAAAACTTACAGAAACCAAAAAGTCTGAGCTATTGGATTTGTGGCTCAAAGTATTGGGTGAAAACAATATTTCAATCAAAGAACACTCCAAGGTCGAGGCCATTTCAAAATCCGGAGAACACTTCAAGGTCCAGGTTCAGGGCGGAGAGGAATATCACACCAAATCGGTTTTACTTGCTATCGGCAGGAGAGGCACTCCCAGAAAGCTAAACGTCCCTGGAGAGGAGTTGGAAAAAGTTGCTTACCGGCTTTTAGAACCAGAAACGATTGAAGGTAAAAACATACTGGTAGCCGGAGGCGGAGACTCCGCCATCGAAGCGGCACTGGCCCTTGGCGCTACAAACCATGTGGTGCTCACCTATCGGGGTGATGCCTTCCAGCGTATCAAAGTAAAAAACAGTGAAAAAATAAACAAAGCCATCTCCGAAAATCAAATTGATGTTCGGTTTAACTCCAATATTGAAAGGATCGAAAAAGAGCACGTTACACTCACCTTCCCGGACCACGAGAAAATGACCATCGAGAATGACCTGGTGTACATTTTTGCGGGAGGAGAACTGCCCACACAGTTTTTGCAAAAGGCAGGAGTCATGATTACAACAAGGTTTGGCCACGCCATTTTAAAACACGAGAAAAAACGTTAAATGAAAGCGGGCAAACGAATGGTCAGCGGAAATGCATCCTCAATCCTCAGCGCACTGCTGGTGTTTTTGGTTTTTAACTGTACTGCGCAGATATCTCCCGGTGAGCTCACACGCGCACACGCCCAACTGGAGGGCATGCTTAACTGTACAAAGTGTCATACCCTGGGAGATAAGGTGTCTAACGAAAAGTGCCTGGACTGCCATAAAGAAATCAAATCGCGCATAGACCAGAAAAAGGGATATCACGCCTCATCAGAAGTCAAGGGAAAGGATTGCTTTTCCTGCCACAGTGATCATCACGGACGGGCCTTTGAAATCGTACGGTTTGATGAAGACAAATTCAATCATGACCTGACCGGTTTCAAGCTCACAGGGGCCCATACAAAACCGGATTGTGCAGCATGCCACAAGGCAGAAAGGATAGAGTCTGCAGATCT
Organism: Candidatus Opimibacter iunctus; assembly: GCA_016716665.1. Classification (GTDB taxonomy): domain Bacteria; phylum Bacteroidota; class Bacteroidia; order Chitinophagales; family Saprospiraceae; genus Opimibacter; species Opimibacter iunctus. The sequence goes on from JADJVH010000005.1 coordinate 61,065, forward strand.
GAAGAAGAAGGAAAGCACCTATCTGGGCATTAAACCGGATTGCATCACCTGCCACAAAGATGTCCACAAAAACACGCTTTCTACGGATTGCAAATCATGCCACAATGCAGACAAATTCAGGCCCGCTACTTTGTTTGATCACGCCAAAACAGACTTCCCGCTCAAGGGAAAACACAAGGATGCAGCGTGCAGCCGCTGTCATGAAATAACCTTTGAAAACAGTGCGATGTTTCAAAAGTGGGCAGGCGTTCCCTTTAACAGTTGCGTCGTTTGTCATGAAGATGTGCACAAGGGGCAGTTTGGGACCAACTGCAAAGAATGTCACAACGAAGATTCGTTTAACCCGGTTCTTGGCAACAGCACCTTCAACCACAACGACACAGACTTTCCTCTTTTGGGGAGGCATCGTCAGCTGGATTGTTCCAAATGTCACAAGACAGGAGAACAAACCTCTGCAGGCCAAGTCTTTCAAGACTACAAGGGAAAGGACTTTAAAGCCTGTATAACATGCCATAAAGATGTACATGAAACCAAATTCGGGCCGGACTGCAGAAAATGTCATTCTGAAGAATCCTTTCAGAAGCGCATGTCACCTGAGACATTTGATCATACCCTGACGGGATACGCGCTGGAAGGAAAACACATCGTGGTGGATTGTAAGAAGTGCCATACGACCCCCAAGATGACTGACGCGCTTACACACAACAGATGTGCAGATTGCCACACAGACTTCCACAAGGGCCAGTTTATCACAGAAACAAAAAAACCGGATTGTAAAGATTGCCACACTGTCGACGGATTCCAGGGGTCTAACTACACGGTAGAAATGCACAACAAAGGAAACTTCCCCCTGGAAGGAGCTCACCTGGCAACACCATGCCTTGCGTGTCATCAAAAGAATACGGAATGGACATTTAAGGATATGGGCAGGCAGTGCATAGATTGCCACAAAGACATCCACGAGGGGTACATCAACGAGAAGTATTATCCCCAAAAGGCGTGCAACCAATGTCATGTGGAGGAGGCCTGGACGAGTGTAAAATTTGAGCACACGCTGACTGGCTTTACCCTACAGGGAAAGCACGACAAGATTTCTTGTACAGATTGTCATAAGCCGGATCCGGTTCAGACAGAACCAAAAAAGGTTGCATTCACCGGGCTGAAGCAGGATTGCACAACCTGTCATGATAATATACATGATCGGCAATTTGATGTGGAGGGAGTTACAGACTGCAAACGCTGCCATAAGTTTGAGGCCTGGAAGCCAAGTGCCTTTGATCACAACACAGCAAGGTTTGTGCTTGACGGAGCACACAAGGATGTAGCCTGTGCGAAATGCCATACAGCAGAAATCGTAGAAGGAAAACAGGTGGTTAAATACAGGCTTGAAAAATTTGAGTGTGCAACCTGTCACAGCGATTAATGTCCGGCACCAAGAACAAAGGGAAAACCCTTAAAGGATTCCTGTTAAACCCTGAAATGAGAAATTAAAAAGCAAGAAAAACAGAATAAAGCACAAAAATTGTATGCTTTCCCTATATTTGTAATCCACACCTAGTCGAGGTATCTTTTTATACCTCCTACTCTTACCCTTTTATTGCATAACCACACCACCGGTGCTATTTGCCGGAGGGTCGCCCCCTATTCGGTTTGTTGTAGAAAAAACGACATTATGCATTACTATGATGTAAGGGTTCTGTGTGGAATATTACTGGTCCTGTCCTTCGGTCGGGCTATTTCGCAATCCCCTCATGGTAGTGAGTTGAAAATAAGTTGTGATGCGTGTCACATCTCTGAAAGTTGGACGGTCATCACCGATACGATTTCCTTTGATCATGATTCTACCCGCTTTGGACTGGAAGGTCGCCACGATGAAGTGGATTGCAAACAATGTCACACATCACTTGAATTTGTCCGCGCAGAATCCAATTGTACCTCCTGCCACCTGGACATACACCAGCAGTCTGTAGGGGATCAATGTGCCAGATGCCACGATTCCAAATCATGGATCGTCAGCAATATCACAGAACTCCATCGTCAAAACTCGTTTCCATTACAAGGTGCTCACGCAGTAGCCAACTGTGTTGAATGTCACGTGTCATCAACAGATCTGAAATTTGATCCCCTTGAGACAGATTGCTTTAGTTGCCATAAAGCGGACTTTGATGCCACCACCAATCCAGAGCACGCTAAGGCGGGCTTTTCCACTAATTGTATTGAATGCCACAAGGTAGACGCATTTGAATGGGAGGGAACAGGGATCAATCACGATTTCTTTCCACTTACAAAGGGGCACGACATAGACGAATGTGCAAAATGCCACACGGGTACAGATTATTCTAAAGTTTCGCCGGAATGTATAACCTGTCACGAAGGGGATTACCTGGCAAGCCTTAATCCCAATCACCAGGCCATAAACTTTGCAACCACCTGTACAGAATGCCACACCACCAATCCAGGGTGGCAGCCGGCTCAATTTAAGGATCATGACGCACAGTATTTTCCCATATATAGCGGGTCTCACAAGGGAACATGGGATGATTGCGCAACCTGTCATACAGACCCCAACAACTATGGTGTTTTCACTTGTACCACATGTCACGCTAACCCGGAAACAGACAACAAGCATGATGGAGTGATGGGGTATTCATTCAATAATTCAGCATGTATCGCCTGTCACCCGAATGGAGAAAACGAAGGGGCTTTCGATCACAACAACACCAACTTTGCATTAACCGGAGCACACACGACCGTGGAATGTTTAAGCTGCCACGCTAACGGATTTACCGGCACACCAACAGCATGTTTTGCCTGCCACACTGCGGACTTTGAACAAAGTGCCAATCCGGACCATGGCGACCTTGGATTGTCTACAGACTGTGTTTCATGTCATACCACATCACCCGATTGGAACCCGGCCACCTTTGCAAACCACAATGATTTTTATGTTCTCAATGGTGCACACGCCATCATCGCCAATGATTGCGCCGCATGTCATAATGGACAGTATAATAATACCCCCGCAACCTGTATCGGTTGTCACACAGAAGACTTTAACCAAACAACAGATCCGTCTCACAGCGAACTATCCTTTTCAACGGACTGTAAAACCTGTCACACCGAGAGTGCATGGCAACCCGCAATATTTGATCACAATAGTATCTATGTACTCTCCGGGGCGCACGCACTGATCTCTAATCAATGCGCGGCATGCCACGCCAATGGTTTTGACAATACCCCCAACACCTGTGCAGGCTGCCACCAGGAAGATTACAACCAAACCACTACCCCATCGCATACCGCCCTGCAGTTTTCCAATGAATGTGCAAGTTGTCATAATGAGACCGCCTGGGTACCGGCAACGTTTGATCACGACAATCAATACTTTCCCATCTATAGTGGTAAACACGAAGGAACATGGGATGATTGTACGGCCTGCCATACCACACCTGATGACTATTCTGTTTTCACCTGTACTAACTGCCATACCAATCCCGAAACAGACGATCAGCATAATGGTATATCCGGGTATACATTTAGCAGTAGTTCTTGCGTAGCATGCCATCCTACCGGAGATGCAGATGGTGCGTTTGACCATAACACAACAGACTTTCCGCTTACAGGAGCACATACTACCGTAGAGTGCATCAGCTGCCACGCCAATGGGTATGAGAACACCCCTACAGCATGTGAGGCTTGTCACACCACAGACTTTAATCAGACCACCAATCCAAATCACGGATCCCTTGGTTTCACCATGGAGTGTGCAAGCTGTCATACGACAACTCCCGGATGGAAACCGGCAACAATGGACAATCACAACGATTATTTTGTGCTTACAGGTGGACACCTTGATATCGCAAACCAATGTGCAAGCTGCCACAACGGAGAATATAACAATACACCCAATACATGTTCGGGATGCCACCAACAAGATTATAACGAAACAGTAGATCCTCCGCACGCACAACTTCAGTTTCCTTTGGATTGTGCAAGCTGCCATACAGAGCGTGGATGGACACCAGCTTCTTTTGACCATGACAGCCAGCACTTCCCGATCTATAGCGGAGCCCACTCCGGGCAGTGGGATCAATGTGCGGCATGCCATAGCACGCCCGGGGACTATTCGCTTTTCACCTGTGTCACCTGCCATGCTAATCCCGAAACAGATGATGCACATAACGGAATCAATGGATATGTGTATAACAGCACAGCGTGTCTCGCATGTCATCCGACAGGAGAAGCTGACGGAACCTTTGACCATGACGCTACAGGGTTCCCGCTCACAGGAGCACACAACACCATCAACTGTCTGGAGTGCCATGCTAACGGATTTGCGGGAACACCAACGGCATGCCAGGCTTGTCACACTCCTGACTTTAATCAAACCACCAACCCAAACCACAGTACACTCGGACTTCCAATGGAGTGTGCAACCTGCCATACCACACAGCCAGACTGGAACCCGGCATCCTTTGATATCCATGATCAGTATTATGTGTTATCAGGAGCACATGCGATAATAGCGGATCAGTGCGTGACGTGTCACAACGGAGATTATAACAATACACCGAACACATGCGTGGGTTGTCACCAGCAAGACTATAATGAAACAACGGATCCATCCCATATTGCGCTGAACTTTTCAACTGATTGTGCAACCTGTCATAATGAGACAGATTGGTCGTCTGCGCAATACACCAATCATGATGACCAGTACTTCCCGATCTACAGCGGAGCCCATGAGGGGGTTTGGGATCAGTGTACGGAATGCCATACCAACACGAACAACTATAGTATCTATACCTGTACCACGTGTCATGCGAATGCAGAGACGGGTGACCAGCATGTCGGAGTAGGTGGATATTACTATGAAAGCACAGCATGTCTTGCATGTCACCCTACCGGAGACAGCGACGGATCCTTTGATCATCAGACATCAAACTTCCCACTGACCGGTGCACACGAGAATGTCGATTGCGCATCTTGCCATTCCGGAGGTTACCAAAACACCCCAACCGAATGCCAGGCCTGTCATACGCCCGACTATAATCAATCCAACAATCCAAGCCATACTTCACTTGGCCTGCCTATGGAATGTGCGACATGCCATACTACACAACCAGACTGGAATCCCGCATCGTTTGATATCCACGATCAGTATTACGTGTTGTCAGGAGCACATGCTATAATAGCGATCAATGTGTGACTTGTCACAACGGAGATTATAACAACACACCGAATACCTGCGTGGGATGTCACCAGCAAGACTATAATGAAACAACGGATCCATCGCATATTGCACTGAACTTTTCAACAGATTGTGCAACCTGTCACAATGAGACAGACTGGTCTTCTGCACAATATACCGATCATGATGACCAGTACTTCCCGATCTACAGCGGAGCCCATGAGGGGGTTTGGGATCAGTGTACGGAATGCCATACCAACACAAACAATTATGCCATCTATACCTGTACCACCTGTCATGCGAACACAGAGACGGGAGACCAACACACAGGAGTGGGAGGATATTACTATGAAAGCACAGCCTGTCTGGCATGCCACCCTACCGGAGACAGCCAGGGATCGTTTGATCATCAGACTTCAAACTTCCCGCTGACCGGTGCGCACCTCAATGTAGATTGTGCCTCCTGTCATGCAAGTGGCTATCAGAATACACCGACAGCATGTGAGGCCTGTCATACACCGGACTATAATCAATCCAGCAACCCGAGTCATACTTCACTTGGATTGCCTATGGATTGTGCGACATGCCATACCACACAGCCAGACTGGAACCCTGCATCCTTTGATATCCATGATCAGTATTATGTGTTGTCAGGAGCACACGCTATAATAGCTGATCAGTGTGTGACCTGTCACAATGGAGATTATAACAACACACCGAATACCTGCGTGGGATGTCATCAGCAAGACTATAATGAAACAACCGATCCATCGCATATTGCACTTAACTTTTCAACAGATTGTGCAACCTGTCACAACGAGACAGATTGGTCTTCTGCACAATATACCGATCATGATGACCAGTACTTCCCGATCTACAGCGGAGCACACAACGGAGTCTGGGATCAGTGTACACAATGCCATACCAACACCAACAATTATAGTATCTATACGTGCACCACGTGTCATGAGAACACGGAAACAGGAGATCAACATATCGGTGTGGGTGGGTACTATTACGAGAGCTCTGCATGCTATGCCTGCCACCCTACCGGAGACAGCCAGGGATCATTTGATCATCAGACTTCTAACTTCCCGCTGACCGGTGCGCACCTCAATGTAGATTGTGTATCCTGTCATGCAAGTGGCTATCAGAACACACCGACAGCATGTGAGGCCTGCCATACGCCGGACTATAATCAATCCAGCAATCCAAGCCACACTTCACTAGGTCTGCCTATGGATTGTGCAACATGCCACACCACAGAGCCAGATTGGAATCCGGCATCGTTTGATATACATGATCAATACTATGTACTCTCCGGAGCGCATGCGTTGATAGCTGATCAATGTGTGACATGTCACAATGGAGACTATAACAATACACCAAGTACCTGTGTGGGTTGTCACCAGGCTGACTATAACCAGACGACCGACCCATCCCATGTGGCGCTTAACTTTTCAACAGATTGTGCATCATGTCATACACAGTCTGAATGGTCGCCAGCCGAGTATAGTGCACATGATGATGAGTATTTCCCGATCTATAGCGGAGCCCACAACGGAGTCTGGGATCAGTGTACGGAATGCCACACCAACACGAACAATTATGCCATCTATACCTGTACCACCTGTCATGCGAACACAGAGACGGGAGACCAACATATAGGCGTGGGAGGATATTACTATGAAAGCACAGCCTGTCTGGCATGTCACCCTACCGGAGATAGCCAGGGATCATTTGATCATCAGACTTCAAGCTTCCCGCTGACCGGAGCACACCTCAATGTAGATTGTGTATCCTGTCATGCAAGTGGCTATCAAAATACACCGACAGCATGTGAGGCCTGCCACACTCCCGACTATAATCAATCGAGCAACCCAAGCCATATAGCCCTTGGATTGCCAATGGACTGCGCGACATGTCATACCACAGAGCCGGATTGGAACCCGGCATCATTTGATATCCACGATCAATACTATGTACTTTCCGGAGCGCATGCGTTGATTGCTGATCAATGTGTGACGTGTCACAATGGAGACTATAACAACACACCAAGCAACTGTGTGGGTTGTCACCAGACGGATTATAATCAGACTACAGACCCATCTCACCTGGCACTTAACTTTTCAACAGAATGTGCATTGTGCCATACCGAGTCAGCGTGGTCGCCAGCTGAATTCAGCGACCATGACGACCAATACTTCCCGATCTATAGTGGCTCTCATAACGGGGTATGGGATCAGTGTACGGAATGTCATACTAATACGAACAACTACTCTGTCTATACCTGTACAACATGCCACGCCAATCCTGAAACGAATCAACAGCATAATGGTGTGGGCGGATATTATTATGAAAGTTCCGCTTGTTTGGCGTGTCACCCAACAGGGGATAGTCAGGGATCGTTTGATCACCAGACATCAAATTTCCCTCTGACCGGAGCGCATCTGAATGTGGATTGCGCATCGTGTCATGCCAATGGTTATCAGAACACGCCTACGGAGTGTGAGGCTTGCCACACGCCAGACTATAATCAATCCACTAATCCAAGTCATACTTCACTTGGCCTGCCCATGGATTGTGCAACATGCCACACCACTCAGCCGGATTGGAATCCAGCTTCATTTGATATCCACGATCAATACTATGTACTCTCCGGTGCACACGCGTTGATAGCGGATCAATGTGTGACGTGCCACAACGGAAACTATAACAATACACCGAGCACCTGTGTGGGTTGTCACCAGGCTGACTATAACCAGACGACCAACCCATCTCACCTGGCGCTTAACTTTTCAACAGACTGCGTATCATGTCACACGCAATCGGATTGGTCACCTGCCGAGTATAGTGCGCATGATGACGAATACTTCCCGATCTATAGTGGCTCACATAACGGGGTATGGGATCAGTGTACGGAATGTCATACTAATACGAACAACTACTCTGTCTATACCTGTACAACATGCCACGCCAATCCTGAAACGAATCAACAGCATAATGGTGTGGGCGGGTATTTATATGAAAGTTCTGCCTGCTATGCCTGCCATCCGACAGGAGACAGTCAGGGTTCGTTTGACCACCAAACATCTAATTTCCCACTGACCGGTGCGCACCAAAATGTAGATTGTGCATCATGTCATTCAGGGGGCTATCAGGGGACACCTACAGAATGCGAAGCGTGTCATACGCCAGATTATAATCAATCCAGCAACCCAAGCCATACTACGCTGGGACTGCCAATGGATTGTGCAACATGCCACACCACACAACCCGACTGGAACCCTGCCACCTTTGATATACATAATCAGTACTATGTATTGTCCGGCGCACACGCTATCATCGCTGACCAGTGTGTAACCTGCCATAACAGAAACTACAACAACACACCAAACACCTGTGTGGGATGCCATCAGGCGGATTACAACCAGACCGACAATCCATCGCACACGGCATTGAATTTTTCAACAGACTGTGCATCATGTCATAGTCAATCCAACTGGGCTCCGGCCGAATATAGTGACCACGATGATCAGTTCTTCCCTATCTACAGCGGATCGCACGATGGCGAATGGGATCAATGCACAGATTGTCACACCAACACCAACAACTATTCAATATTTACTTGTGTAACATGTCATACGCCCACAGAAACAAACCAGCAACACAATGGTGTGGGAGGCTATGTGTACCAGAGTTCAGCATGTCTTGCCTGCCACCCTACCGGGGACAGCCAGGGCTCATTCAACCATAACTCATCTGGATTCCCGCTGACACAAGGTCATGCAGGTGTGGATTGTGCCTCCTGCCATGCTAATGGATATGAGAATACACCAACAGAATGTGATGCCTGCCATATGCCGGATTACAATCAATCCAGCAATCCAAGCCATACCGCCCTGGGCCTGTCCACCAATTGCGTAACGTGTCACACGACCAATCCGGACTGGGATCCAGCCCTGTTCCCTAACCACAACGCCTATTATCCGTTGCTGGGGGCTCATGCGACGATTTCAAACCAGTGCGCTACCTGTCACAATGGAAACTATAACAACACGCCAAACACTTGTTATGGTTGCCACCAGAATGATTATAACCAAACCAATGACCCGGACCATCAGGCCGCACAGTTTCCGCATACCTGTGAGACCTGTCACTCTCAGACCGCATGGGTGCCAGCCAACTGGGATCATGATGACCTCTATTTCCCTATTTACAGCGGCCAACACGAAGGAGAGTGGGATCAATGTTCAGATTGCCACTCTAATCCAAACAATTACTCCATATTCACCTGTCTGACCTGTCATCATCAGAATTCTACTAATCAGGATCACCAGGGGGTCAATGGATATCAGTATAACAGCAATGCTTGCTATGCCTGTCATCCGGAGGGCTCAGAGTGACAAGTCGACATAGCTACCAACAAGCCAATCAGCCTATCCAAGAAAACCGAACAAATAATTAGCTAATTCAAAACGTTATAGGATGACAGACAAGGATTGTGTAGTATGAAAGCAATCCGTATCTTTGCTAACCACACCAATTTCGGGACGCATTTTATTTGTCCTAAAGCTCATACCCCTTTCAGCACGACCCCTCTTTGCAGGATTATGCCCTGTTGGGTGGTTTTGTTTTAAGGAGTAATACGTTATAAACGAGATGAGAGGTATAAATTGGTTTCTATGTGGTGTTTTGCTGGTTTTTACCATGGTGCATTCCTATGCCCAATCTCCTCACGGAAAAGATTTCAAAGTAAGCTGTGATGCCTGCCACACTTCAGACAGCTGGTCCGTCTCTACGGATTCAATTTTCTTCAACCACGACAGCACCCGTTTTGCCCTTGAAGGACAGCACGAGGTGATCGATTGCCGGCAATGTCATACCACGCTTGCCTTTACAGAGACAGAAACAAAATGTACCTCCTGTCACCTTGATATCCACCAGCTCTCGGTCGGAGATGACTGCGCCAGATGCCACAACTCCAAATCCTGGCTAGTCGACAACATCACCGATCTACACCGGCAGAACTCCTTTCCTCTTCAGGGAGCCCATGCAGTGGCCAATTGCTCGGAATGCCATATCTCAGATACAGACTTACGATTTGATCCCCTCAATACGGATTGTTTCAGTTGTCACCAGGAAGATTTTGTGGCGACTACCGAACCGAATCACGAGGCAGCGGGCTTTAGCATAAACTGTATAGAGTGTCACAAAGTAGATGCCTTTGAGTGGACCGGCACGGGCATCAACCATGATTTCTTTCCCCTGACCCAGGGACACGATATTGATGAGTGTTCAAGGTGCCATACCACAGGGACAGATTATACTCAGCTTTCTCCGGAGTGTATTACATGCCACGAGGGAGATTATATGGCGACCAACAACCCCAATCACCAGAGCCTTAACTTCTCCACTGATTGTGCATCATGCCACTCCACACAACCCGGGTGGAAGCCTGCTGACTATAAAGAGCACGACGATCAGTATTTTCCTATATATAGCGGAGCACATAACGGGGCCTGGGACAACTGCGTGGATTGCCACAAGGATCCGAACAACTATGCTGAATTTACCTGTATCACCTGCCACTCCAATCCAGGTACGGACAATGAACACAACGAAGTGTTTGGATACTCCTATACCAGCACGGCGTGCCTGGCCTGTCACCCCAATGGAAGATCGGAGGGAGCCTTCAATCATGACAACACCAATTTTGGCCTGACTGGAGCACATATTACTGTAGAGTGTGTATCCTGTCATTCCAATGGATTTACGGGAACACCTACTTCCTGTGATGCTTGTCACATCACAGACTTTGATCAGGCGACCAACCCGTACCACAACCATTTAGGATTATCAACAGACTGCGCAACCTGTCACACCACGGCTCCTGACTGGAACCCAGCCACATTTGCCAATCATAATGATTTTTATGTATTGAACGGAGCGCACGCTACGATTGCCAACGAATGTGCTTCGTGTCACCATGGTGATTATAATAACACCCCTACTACATGCGTAGGTTGCCACCAAACCGATTATGACCAGACGACCAATCCTTCACATACGGCGTCCGCATTTTCCACAGATTGTATATCCTGTCACACAGAAACCGCCTGGACGCCAGCAACACTTGATCATGACGGACAATACTTCCCCATCTATAGCGGAGCTCACGAAGGGCAGTGGGATCAATGTATAGATTGCCATACCACCCCGGGTACTTTTGAAGAATTCACCTGTATCACCTGCCATGCGAATCCTGAGACCAACGAACAACACAACGGTGTATCCGGATACCAATATGATAATGCTGCCTGCCTGGCCTGTCACCCAACAGGTAGTGCGGACGGAGCCTTTGATCACAACACTACTGCGTTTCCCCTTACCGGAGCACACAACACAGTAGAGTGCGTCATGTGCCATGCCAATGGTTATGAAGGCACACCGACAGCATGTGAGGCATGCCACACCATGGATTATAATCTAAGCCTGAATCCAAATCACACCGCACTTGGTTTTTCAACAGCATGCGTAACATGCCATACCACCGAACCGGGATGGAGCCCAGCCAGGCTCGATAATCACAATGATTATTATGTCCTCAACGGAGCACACTCCACGATCGCTACCCAATGCGCGAGTTGTCATAACGGGGATTATAACAACACCCCGAATACATGCGTAGGATGTCATCAGCAGGACTATAACCAGACAACGGATCCTTCACATATCGCATCTCAATTCTCCCTGGATTGTGCCACCTGTCATAGTGAATCCGCGTGGGTTCCTTCGACCTTTGACCACGACAACAAGTCTTTTCCAATCTATAGCGGAAAACACAGAGGCAAATGGGATCAATGTGTTGATTGCCATACTACTCCTGGAAACTATTCCATTTTTACTTGTATCACCTGTCACGCCAATCCGGAGACCAACCAGGAGCATAATGGAGTCAATGGATATGTATATAACAGTACTGCCTGCCTGGCCTGTCACCCTACAGGATCAGAGGCGATGAACTTTGATCATAACACGACGGCATTTCCACTGACTGGCGCACACGTCACTTCAACATGTCTTGAGTGTCACGCAGCTGGATTTGAAGGAACGTCTACCGATTGTATTTCGTGCCACACAGAGGATTTCAATCAAAGCGCAAATCCAAATCATACTGCCCTCGGGCTTTCGACAGCATGCACTACCTGTCATACTACAGAAACAGGATGGGCTCCGGCCAATTTTCAAAACCACAACGACTATTACGTAATTGCCGGAGCGCATGTAACGATTGCAAACCAATGCGCATCGTGCCATAACGGGGACTATACTAACACGCCTAACACCTGTGCGGGTTGTCATCAGGATAACTATACCCAGACGACCAACCCAAATCATACGGCATTACAGTTTTCCAACGAGTGTACTACTTGCCACACCCAATCAGCCTGGATACCCGCTTCATTCCCCAATCACAATGATTTCTATCCACTGGAAGGGGCGCATGCTGTAATCGCCAACGAATGCGCAATGTGTCATACCGGGAATTACAACAACACACCAAACACCTGTGTGGGTTGTCACCTTGATAATTATAACCAGACCACTAATCCATCACATACGGCTTCGGGTTTTGGAACAGACTGTGCTACCTGCCACAGCCAGAATGCATGGCAGCCGGCAAGCTTTAACCACGATGTTCAGTTTTTCCCAATCTATAGTGGAGAGCATCAAGGGGAGTGGGATCAGTGTATTGATTGTCACACCAACCCAAATGATTATTCGGTATTTACGTGTATCACCTGTCACGCCAATCCGGAGACCAACGAACAACATAATGGGGTCAATGGATACGCGTACAACAGTACACTATGCCTGGCCTGCCACCCTACAGGAAGCACAGAGGGTATGTTTAGCCACAATCAATCGAATTTCCCGCTGACGGGATCACACACTTCGGTAGATTGCCTTGATTGCCATGCTGCCGGTTTTGAGGGAACACCTACAGAATGCAGTGCGTGCCACATCACAGACTTTAACCAGTCCACCAATCCAAACCATGTGGCTCTTAACATACCAACGGATTGCGCCTCATGCCATACGACAGCACCGGATTGGAACCCGGCCACATTTGCCATACACAACAATTACTATCAGCTCAACGGAGCCCACGCCCTGATCGCGGACCAGTGTGTAACCTGTCACAATGGGGATTATAACAACACCCCAAGTACGTGTGCAGGGTGTCATCAATCAGACTACAACCAGACCACTACACCATCGCACATCGCGCTTAATTTTTCAACAAACTGTGCATCCTGTCATACCGAGTCCGCGTGGTCTCCGGCCGCCTATACAGATCATGATGGCCAGTACTTCCCGATCTATAGCGGCGGGCACGAAGGCGTGTGGGATCAGTGTACAGATTGTCATACCAATCCAAGCAATTATTCGATCTATACTTGTGTCACCTGTCACGCCAGTTCGGAGACGGGTCAGCAGCACAACGGAGTCAATGGCTATTTTTATGAAAACTCAGCCTGCCTGGCCTGTCATCCAACCGGAGATTCACAGGGATCATTTAATCACAACGAATCTAACTTCCCGCTGACCGGGGCACATGTAAGTGTGAGTTGTGTGGAATGCCACGCCACCGGATATCAGAACACACCAACCGAATGTGATGCCTGCCATACGCCGGACTACAACCAGGCAAGCAACCCAAATCACGTTTCATTGGGGCTGTCAACAGATTGCGTTACATGCCATACTACAGCACCTAACTGGAACCCGGCGGACTTTCCAAATCACAATGATTATTATCCGTTATTAGGAGCGCATGCAGCGATATCAGACCAATGTGCGAGCTGTCATAATGGAAACTATAACAACACCCCAAACACTTGTGTAGGGTGTCACCTTACTGATTATAACCAGACTAATGATCCGGATCACCAGGCAGCACAGTTTCCAACCACCTGTAATACCTGTCACTCCCAAAACGCCTGGTCACCATCCACCTGGAACCATGATGATCTCTATTTCCCGATCTACAGCGGGTCGCACAACGGAGAGTGGAATCAATGCAGCCAATGCCATACCAACCCAAATAATTACTCAGTTTTTACGTGTCTCACCTGTCACCAACAAAACTCAACAAACCAGGATCATCAAGGCGTCAATGGTTACCAGTACAACAGTAACGCATGCCTTGCATGTCATCCGGACGGAGAAGGAGATTAACAGACCAAGAGTGAATATGATGAGGCACCTATTTCTTACGCTATTATTGGTATGGAGCGGTATATCTGTTTCCGCCCAATCCGCCACGGATACACTCGGTGGAGAAGTGTCCTTTAAGACATCACAGAGTATCTATGTAAAGTTTCCATCCACGAAAGCAATTGCCGTGGGGGATACTTTGTTCCTGCTCAAGGAGGAATCACTGATACCAGCCGTATTGGTGAAAAACACCTCATCTACTTCATGTGTAGGTGTGCCGCTGACGGATCTGCCCCTGGACAAGGGCGTCAAAATCATTGCGAAAGTAAAGGTAGCTCCTGCACAGACGACAGCGGACTCTACAGGAGTAAGCTCACCGCTCACCAACAAGATAGAGGAGATCACAACCACAGAGCCGGTAGAAAAAGAAGAGCCGAAGGTCATCACTGAAAAATCGGATACCAAAGGACGGTTGATGGCTGCGGCCTATATCAATTTTGGTGAAAATCCACTCAGCAACAAGCAACGTATGCGGTATACGCTGAACTTTAATTCACGCCGCATAGGGCAGACAGGACTGTCCGCTGAAGCGTATATGTCTTTCCGCAACACGTTAGGCGAGTGGCAGGAGGTGCAGGACAACTTTAAGAAAGCGTTTAAGGTATATTCCCTTGCCCTGGAATATGACTTTGGCAAGGGAACACGGGTCTGGGCAGGAAGGAAAGTCAACTTTAATATTTCCAACATAGGCGCCATCGATGGCGTCCAGGCAGAGAAAAAATGGAAAAAGGCTACAGTAGGGGCGTTTGCCGGCTCGAGACCTGACCTGACAGATTATGGTTATAACCCCAAGCTATTTCAATACGGCGCATATGTCGGAAACCTGGTCGAAGGCAAGAATGGGACCATGCAGAACACACTGGCATTTGTCGAACAGAAGTATAACGGAATGACCGATCGCCGGTTTGCGTATTTCCAGCATCTCAACTCCATGATCAAGCGCGTGTCCATCTTCACGTCATTTGAGTTTGACCTGTACCAGTTTCTTAACGGCCAACCCAAAAGCACTTTTGACATCACAAGCATCTATTTTTCCCTTAGATACAGGGTGTCAGACAAGCTTTCGTTTTTTGGCTCCTATGATGCACGTAACAATGTCATCTACTATGAGAGCTACAAAAACTTTATAGATCAATTACTTGAAGAAGAAACCCGCCAGGGATTCCGGTTTAGCTTTAATTACCGCCCCTGGAAGAAAATAACCATTGGCTCAAATGCGGGCTATCGCTATCAGATCAACAACCCTGGTGTATCCAAGAACCTGAACACCTATGTCACGGTCTCGAGAATACCCGGTCTGCAGCTTGCGGCTACCGCCTCCGTATTGCTCATCGAATCTGCCTATCTCAACGGGACGATCTATGGCCTCCGGCTGTCAAGGGATATCATCAAAGGAAAATTATTTGGCGAGCTGGAATTCAGAACCGTCCAGTATAAGTACAAAAACGTGGAAATTCCGCTTAACCAATCTATTTTTGGGACGAATTTGTCCTGGCGGATCAGCAAACTATTCTCTTTTTCGCTGAACTACGAAGGGGAGCTCCAAAACAAGAAAGTAAACAGCAGAATCTATACTAATATCATTCAACGATTTTAACACCCAATCCTTTTCCTGACAAGAGGAGAAAATACCGTATCTTAAAACAGTAAAAAACTAAAACGTAACATGAAAATCAATATTCTGGCTATTGCATTTGTAGCACTTCTGGCAGCATGCGATTCAAAGCCCAAAGTCATCGAAGCAGTAGATACTACTACAGAGGCCCAGCAACCCATGGAAGATGCCTCTGCGACGATGTTGCACAAAGTGGTTGTAGAGGAAATATTGCCAACCTCCAAGTATACCTATCTCAACGTTTCGGAAGATGGCCAGATGACCTGGATTGCGATCCCGAAAATGGACGTGAAGAAGGGAGGCACCTATTATTACCGTGGAGGATTGAAAAAGACCAATTTCAAGAGCGTGGAATATGACCGGGTTTTTGAAACGCTTTACCTGGTTTCCGGCATAAGTGAAGATCCCGGTATGGGCGGTGGCAGCATGAGTGGATCAGGAGGGATGACCGGAGGAAGTCCACACGGCGATGGAGGAGAGGATGTACAGCTTGAACAAAAGACCAAGATTGAGCCTGTGTCCGGAGGCATCACTATTGCTGAATTGCTTCAAAACCGCGCCAAATACGAAGGCAAAACGGTTCGTATCAAGGGCCGTTGTGTAAAACTCAACAATATGATCATGAGCCGCAACTGGATACACCTGCAGGATGGTTCGATGAAAGACAAGGCAATAGACCTTACCGTGACCACTACCGATAATATCGCCCTGGGTTCCATTGTCGCCCTGGAAGGTGTAATCGCCCTTAACAAGGACTTTGGGGCAGGGTACAAATATGATATCATCATGGAGGAAGCCAAGCTGATCCCATAAGCCCAACATCAGACAATACATTCACTCATCATATTGGTCAAGGCCCACTCAGAAAGCCTACGTTCTATGAAAACCATTTATAACAAATTATTTTCCACCACTGCGGCTGGATTCTATATGATCGTTTTTGCTGTTGCGATTGGTGCCGCCACATTTATTGAAAATGATTATGGGACCAGTGCAGCACAGAAAGTCATTTTCAAGGCCGGCTGGTTTGAGCTGTTGCTCGTGCTTTTTGGCCTTTCTATCCTCGCAAACATATTCAGGTTCAGGATGGTGCAGCAAAAGAAGTGGAGTACCCTTGCGTTTCATGCAGCCATCCTTATTATTCTCATTGGTGCCGGCGTAACCCGCTATTTCAGCTATGAGGGGACCATGCATATCAGGGAGGATAGTACGTCAAATGAAATGGTGCTATCCGATACCTATCTCCTGTTTGAAGCCCGCCAGAATGGCAAAGCCTATCGCTTTGATGAAAAAGTAAACTTTGCCAGCCTGGGCAAAAACAAGTTTAAAGAGACCTACCAGATAGGTAACGATGTCATAGACGCAGAACTGGAGGCCTTTATTCCTAATCCTGAGAATGTCCTGGAGCCGTCTGCCACGGGTGTTCCGATTATCAAGATTGTTATCGGCGGAAACAACGGAAGGGAGGAGTATTACCTCAAGGACAAGGATTATGAAAACTTCAACGGCTCATGGTTCAATTTTGGAAACCCCGAGCGACCAGAAGCATTTAACATATACTATCGAAATGATTCTTTAGTGCTCAAATCTCCCGAGGTGCTGGCCCACATGGTCATGGCAACCCAAAAGAGAGATACGGTTTATCCTGGTGTTTTTACACCGCTGGTGGTGAGATCGCTTTATACGGGAAGCAATGGAAATTTTGCAATTGGCGATTTCAATCCGAGCGCGGAACTGATGATGAGGTCTTCGGGACCCAAGATGAAGAGTGAAAGCGTTGCGGCCTTGAAAATGAAAATCAGCATTAATGGCCAACCCTCTGAAGTGTTTATATACGGCAACAAGGGCATGGAAGGCGAACCAGAGGTGGTGAAGGGAGGCAATACAGAACTTGCAGTATCCTATGGTGCAAAGCGAATCCAATTGCCTTTTGGCCTCAAGCTTCGTGACTTTATCCTGGACAAATATCCCGGAACGGAGAGTGCCTCTTCCTATGCCAGCGAAGTGACACTCATTGATCCAAGAGAAAATCTAAACCGGGACCAGCGGATTTACATGAACAATATTCTTGACTATGGAGGGTACCGATTTTTTCAATCTTCATATGACCAGGACGAGTTAGGTACGGTATTGAGTGTAAATCACGATTTCTGGGGAACCTGGATTTCCTACATAGGGTATATCATGCTGACCCTGGGCATGGTGCTGACCCTTTTTCATAAGCGCAGCAGGTTTGTAGAGCTTTCCAACAGGCTCAAGGATATGCATATGACGGATAAGCCCGGCTCTGTAGCAAGGATGATATTGCTCCTGATGTTTGTGTTGCCAGTCAACCAATATGCCAACAATGTTGACGAACATCAACTCCATGTGATCTCCAAGGAACACGCTGCTCAGTTTGGCCGGTTGCTGGTTCAGGATCAGAAAGGAAGGATGAAACCCATGAATACCCTGGCTAGTGAGGTACTCCGGAAAATTGCCAGGAAGGAGAGTGTATTTGGGTTGACCTCGGACCAGGTATTTCTGGGGATGACATTATATCCTGAAGAGTGGGTACAACAACCCATTATTAAAATCGGAACGCAGGAGGAAATCAGGAAACTACTACCTACGGCAGGTGAGTTGGCTTCGTTTAATGATTTTTTCTCTGCCAGCGGACAATATCTGCTGAGGGACCAGGTAAGGAAAGCGTATAGCCTGCAACCTATAGATCGATCGATGTTTGACAAGGACATCATGAAAATAGATGAGCGCGTCAATATCTGCAACATGATCTTCAGCGGCAGCATGGCCAGGATATATCCGGTGGAAAACCATCCTACGGATCAATGGATAACACCCGCCGATGCGCTGCATCCTACTGAGGGTCTTATACCCGCACCGTTTATCCAAAGTTTTTTCAATGAGTATGTACTAGCCGTTCAGGATGCAGTCTCTTCACAAGAGTGGACGGAAGCCAATAAAAAGCTTGAAACCCTGCATCAATATCAACAACAAAAAGGAGGAGAACTGTTGATATCACAGACCAAGGTGGACATGGAAATCCTGCTCAACAAGATGGATGTGTTTTCAAGGCTGACATCGATATATGGTTTGCTGGGCCTGGTATTCCTGATTTTGTTTTTTGCCAAGGTCTTTAAGCCTGAACTGAACATGAGGCGGCCTACCCAGATCGCGACCATCCTGTTGGCTGCAAGCTTTATTGCACATACCGCAGGGCTTGCCATTCGTTGGTATGTTTCCGGCAGGGCGCCCTGGAGTAATGGGTATGAGTCTATGATCTACATTGGATTTACCACCGTGCTTGCAGGATTGATCTTTACCAGGAAATCTCTTGGGGGACTGACCGCTACCTCGATATTGGCATCTACTATCCTGATGGTTGCCGGACTAAGCTGGCTTGATCCGGAAATCACTCCGCTGGTCCCTGTATTGAAATCATATTGGTTGACGATTCACGTATCCCTTGAAGCAGGCAGCTATGGCTTTCTGATGCTCGGGGCCATCATAGGTTTGTTAAACCTGGTATTGATGATATTCCTCTCCCCGAAGAATGAGGCAAGGATATTCCGGACGATAAAGGAGATGTCTTACATCAGTGAGATGACATTGTATGGTGGCTTGCTGATGGTCAGCACCGGAACCTATCTCGGCGGTGTATGGGCCAATGAGTCATGGGGAAGATACTGGGGATGGGATGCCAAAGAAACGTGGGCGCTGGTGACTACCCTGGTGTATGCATTTATATTGCACATGCGATTTATCCCGGGGCTCAGGGGTAACTATGCGTTTAGTGTAGCATCACTCTTTGGGTTTGCATCTGTCATGATGACCTATTTTGGGGTCAACTATTATCTGTCAGGTCTTCACTCTTATGCAGCCGGTGATCCGGTGCCTATGCCGCCATCAGTCTATTATACAGCCGCTGTGTTTACAACGATCAGTTTGCTGGCGTACTGGAAGTACAAGAAATATAAAACGTAGAGACACTGAAGGGATCCGTAGCTCACTGCTGCTAGGATTTGTTTCAAAAGAGTTGATCAGTCATCCCGACAATCATTTTTGGCCGGGCCAGTTTCTCTATAGATTTGCTTGTCGCCCAGGTACCAGGCTTTGTTTTTAAAGTTGGTGCTGAAGTCAGGTGGATGTGGTGAAACCGTCCGATGATGGTCTGGTGGGATAGCAACTGTTGCTGAGGAGGAGAAGAGCTTACAACTTCCAGCGCGGCATGGCCGACAAGCGTGTTTACAAAAGAAATGAATTGTGCCTTTGAAGGGGCCCGTTGAGAATTACTTTCCAGCAAGGGCGGAGTGTATAATCCCTGCCAGATATCTTTTCCATCCCGCTGCTGTAAAAGTATTTTTCCATTCCAATGCAGGACGACAAAGTGGAAGTGACGCAAGGTGTTTGATTTCTTCTTTGAGCGCAACGGCAGGTCACTCACCATGCTGTGTTGAAGTGCGTAGCATCTTGTCGAAAGCGGACAGGTTGCACAACCGGGATTCTTTGGTTTGCAGACGATAGCGCCAAAATTCATGATCGCCTGGTTGAATTCTGCCGGTGAAGAACCCTTCATAAAACCGGATGCTATCTGACGAATCTGTTCATGTACCGGAGCATCATCAATAGAGGAGGTGATTCCTGAAAAACGGGCAATCACTCTCTTGACATTGCCATCTACAACAGGATAAGGAAGGCCATAAGCGAAAGAAGCTATCGCTGCAGCGGAGTATGGCCCGACACCGGGCAGGGAAAGCAATCCATCATAGCTGAGGGGAAACACACCGTTTAAATCATCAACAACATACCGGGCCGCCTTGTGTACATTTCTCGCACGCGAATAATATCCCAGCCCCTGCCAATACCGGAGCACCTCATCAGTGGATGCGGCTGCTAATTTCTGAACAGAAGGAAACCGCTTAATGAAAGCGAGATAATAGGGTGTACCCTGTTCGATGCGGGTCTGTTGCATGATGATTTCGGAGATCCAGATGTGATATGGATCACGTGGTCCATCATCCCAGGGTAGAGGACGTGGAGATTCATTGTGCCAGTCTAAGAGATGTCTTGCAAAAAATGAAGGCATTCAGCAAAGCTATAAACGATAGTCTAACGATGGTTGGCGAAGCAAGCTTCGATCTGCACATAAACCTGATGGCGATCGTTAAGTGAATTGACCACGGCTTCGCGACCACGGTGGCCTCTGGCCACGACCACTCGCACCGAGATGTTTTATAAATTCAGGCTACCTATTACCCTGGAAAACAAAAAACTATGGACGAGTGGTATGGTAGCGCTTTTCGATCATTTCCTTGAGCTCCTTGCGGGCAAAGAAGATGCGGCTCTTGACTGTACCCAGAGGGAGATCAAGTGTTTCAGCTATTTCCTGGTATTTGTGACCGAGATAATGCATTTCGAAAGGAACGCGAAGTGACTCATCGAGGTTTTCCACCATCGTGCTCAGCTCATCCATCATGATGTTGGATTCAGCACTGTTGCTGATAGAGGCTGCTCCACTATTGATGTAGTAGAGGTTTTCGGTAGAGTCTATAATGGTGCGGGTCTTGACGTTCTTGCGGTAGTTGTTGATGAAGATATTCTTCATGATCGTCAACAACCATGCCTTGAGATTAGTCCCCGGGATGAACTTGTCTACGTTGCTGATCGCACGGAAAGCTGTTTCCTGATATAGATCCTTAGCTTCCTCGCTGTTCTTGGTCAGCTTGTATGCGAAGGTATGTAGAGGGCCGCTGAGACTTGACAACTGGTGATTAAAATCTGAGGTTGACATAGCTGTTGTTTTTTGTTGAATCAAAATTACGACAAACCTGAACAAACAAGCAAAATAAGTTAGACAAAAGTGGCCTTTTTAACGATAAATTAACGGACCCATTGCCACCAATAATTATAAGCAGCAGAATATCAGCAACATATAACAAAACACAGTTTTCAATTAATATTGAAATGTGTGAAATATATAAGAAAAACTCCTGTTTTATTTAGACAAATTCTTTACCAGGTCACCTTTCCGGGTTAGATTTCAACGCCAGAGAGGGTGATTTGCTCACACAGCCCTGCCCCGTAGGCTGTTTTTCAATTATCAATTCCTTGAATGAATTTGATTTTGCCTTTATCATTGTACATGGTACACCTGCTGAAGACGGCAAACTCCAGGGATACTTTGAAATGATGGGTATCCCGCACAGTGCGTGTGGTGTGTTGACCAGTGCGCTGACCTTTAACAAACAGATGTGCAAAGACCACTTGAAGCTTTATGACATCCCTATGGCGGAGAGCATGATCGTCACGAAGATCATATCACGCGGAGAAGTGGAGCAACACGGAATCGATGTGCCTATGTTTGTCAAGCCTAACAACAACGGCTCCAGTTATGGTGTGACCAAAGTAAAAGAATGGGCACAGCTTGAGACAGCGATAGGCCATGCCCTGGAGTATGATCATGAAGTGATGATCGAGCGTGCGCTTGTTGGAAAAGAATTTTCATGTGGCGTAGTGAGAGAAGGATCACAGTATCATGTCCTCCCGATCACCGAGATCATTCCCAAGGGAGAGTTTTTTGATTTTGCTGCCAAGTATGAAGGAGAGAGCCAGGAGATCACTCCTGCCAGGCTGCCCCAACAATTAGCAGATCAGTGTCAGGAAAGGTCCGGCAGGCTATACCGCCTGCTGGGTTGCAGGGGCATGGTGCGATTTGATTATATCCTCGAAGGAGACACCTTTTATTTGCTCGAGGCCAATACCACGCCGGGTATGTCAGAGGCGTCCATCATTCCGCAACAGGCGCAGGCCTATGGCTGGTCTATAAGTAAGTTACTGGATATTGTGGTGACAGATTGCCTGGCCAACAGCCATTAATGAGAATGATCGGCCATAATATCAAGCCAGATCCGCCGGCACACCACCAATGCTGAGCCAATAAAACCTCCGATAATAATACCCATCAGCAACTTCCGTAAAAGAGAGATCTGTGTTGGTTGTATTGGGGACAAGGGGGCATCAATCAGTTGAATAAACGGCAATTTATTTTTCAGGCTAAAGTCAGCGACCTCGGTATTCTTCAGTACCTCTGCATACATGGCAGCAAGTGCGGTGATCTCACGTGTGAGTCGAAGCTCAGAAACCTGATCTGTGCGCATCAGGAGGCCTCTGTGGGTATCCTTAAAATTGGCCAACTGATATTCGGTAGACTTTAGCACAGTGAGCACGCTGTCTTTTTTGGCACTGACGACATTGTATGTCTTGAGCTGTTTTTCAATGGCCTTGTTGACATAGTACCTGCTGAGTGATTCAAACATTCGATGGGCCAATGCCAGAGACAGCGCTTCATCGGAGGTGGATACATCTATGGACATGATGTTGGTATCCTCGTTGTAATCTGCCGTTACAAGTGCCTTTTCAGGATGTTCCGGAGGGCCGATGATCATCCCATACAAGGTCATCAGCATTTCATTTTCGGTACGATTGAATGCCGTGAGGCTATCGTGTGTAAAAAAGAAATCTGTGGGTTTTCCACCGGGAGTCGTGGCCGGGCCCATGACCTTATATTCCCTGATCAAATGGTTGGCCAGGAAATCGTCTTTTCCGTCAATACTGAGTTTTGAAAAAAGGGTATGTTCGATGACCCGCCTCGATTTGCTCAGCGCCATGATCTTGTCGAGGTTGTACCTTGAAGGACGAACAGATCCCAGGCCAAACTGACCCAGAATACCTGTTAAACCGGCGTTGCTTCCCCCTTCGTCCTCGTCGACACTAAACGTGATCTTTGCCGGATAAACGGGCTCGAAAGTGATGTACTTGTATACCTGAAAGCCAACAGCGAGGACAATACACAGCGCCAGGATCCGCCAATGGCGTACAATTTCCTGTATAAACGACCTTCCCTTGAGGATCAGGTCGCGTAAAGAAATCTCCTCGTTGTATGTTTTTGGTGTTTCTTCCATGCTTTAGCCGGCAATCAGCTTCATGAGGTATTGCCCGTACCCACTCTTAAGCAAAGGTTGTGCCTGAATCGAGAGTTCTTCCTTAGAAATGAAGCCCATGCGGTAGGCGACCTCTTCGATACACCCGATCTTGAGGCCCTGGCGCTTTTCGATAATGCGGACAAACTCGGTCGCATCGTGAAGGCTGTCGAAGGTTCCTGTATCCAGCCAGGCAGCGCCACGCCCAAAGATCTTCACGCGCAAACGGCCCTGTTCGAGATATGCCTTATTGACATCTGTGATCTCATATTCGCCCCGCGCCGAAGGAGCCAGGTCCCTGGCGATATCGATGACGCTGTTGTCATAGAAGTATAGTCCCGGAACGGCGTAGTTTGATTTAGGATGTGTGGGCTTTTCGACAATCTCCAGTGCACGCATATTTTCATCGAAGGTGACGACGCCATACCGTTCCGGATCAGATACCGGATAGGCAAAGATGACTGCGCCATCAGGGTCCTTGCAATCGGAGAGGAAGTCGGGCATGGAGGTCCTGTAGAAAATGTTGTCACCGAGGATCAGGCATGCAGGATCCTTGCCGACGAAATCGGCGCCAATGACAAATGCCTGTGCGAGTCCGTTGGGAACCGCCTGTATGGCATACTGGAAGTTGCACCCCAGTGCGCTGCCATCCCCGAGCAACCGTACGAAGCCGGCATGATCTTCGGGGGTGGTGATGAGGAGGATGTCCCGTATCCCTGCCAGCATGAGGACGGACAGGGGATAGTAGATCATGGGTTTGTCATAGACGGGTATCAGTTGCTTTGATACCGCCCGGGTGATAGGATATAACCGGGTCCCGGAGCCGCCTGCGAGTATAATGCCTTTCATGTTGTAAAGATAGGGAGAAGCGTGAGACCGTGAGAAGCGTGAGACCGTGAGAGGTGTGGGTAAGGGTGTGGAAGTGTGAGAAGGTAAGACCGCGAGACGTGTGAGACGGTAAGATAGTAAGACAGTGAGAGGTGTAAGAGAGTGAGACAGTAAGACGTGTAAGAGAGCGAGACAGTAAGACAGTAAGAGGTGCGGGCAAGGGTGTGGGAAGTGTGAGTCAGTAAGAGGTGTTAGAAGGTAGATTGAGGAAGCAGATACAATCCGGAGAAGCCAGAAGAATAAGATCGTGCCTTAGGAGCGGGGGCCACAGCATTTAGGCTGATTACACCTGGGCTTCTCGACTTTAGCGGTCCTGCACTCACTTGCAATGGAACCAGGAAATGAGGAATGGTTTATAATGAAGGTGTGTGGGGAAAACGGTTACTTTCGGTTATATTCGTGTGTAAACGATTATATACGCATGTGGGGGAGAGCGTTGCGGGTATTTACAAGTTAGGTGCAAGCAAAGTGAGCTACACAAACAATGACAGCAATCGCAGAAAACAACATTTACGGGTTCTTTGCAAGCTTATATTGTGACGAAACAGAACAAGAAATGGTAAAATCATTCTTGTGGTCTGAGAATGGGTTAAAAGAAAAATTGAAGCCTCTTAAATGGTATAATTATGGAGAGGATTTCCATCTTATTTTATTCCAATTTTATGTCAATCCACCGGTTAGCCTGCACGGAACATTGAGAGAAATTGAAAATTATAGAAGGAAAGAAAGAGTATTGGAGTTCCAATAGTACTTGACAAAGCTAATTTCTTTAACTTAAATGAAGACGGGAAATATGCTTGCATGCAAGCAATAATCCTGGACAAATTAGCTTTGCTGAAGTTAAAAGTGAAAAGAAACAAATTAGATTTAGACATTGATAAGCTAAGAATTGATACGCATAAATTGCTTTCAGAAAGATGAGTACCCATAAGAATGCCAGCACCTAACATCGGATGCTCATAAGCAGGGCTATCTACATTGATATTGAAAACGTAAATTTGGAGAAACGAACCCCGGAGACAGGCCCAAAGTCAGTCGGCCTGCCTACGAGCACCCTCGTTCGTTGCACGCAATAATATAGCTAATGAAAATATTCCTTTTGATTTTGTTTGCAATAGCGATTACCCTATGCAAGGCACAACAAGTGCCAACTCGAGTTGTCTGCAGCAAAGATTTAACCTCCTATACGACCCTCAAGTACGAGATTGATTCGAAACAGGTAGTTATTGATAGTGTTTATAGTGCTAATGTATTCATTACCATTCTTCGGCCTTCAAAAGCTTTTTATCTCGGTGATACATTATACATGTACTCCCTGGCTATTGCCAATCATGAAAATTTAGTCAAAGCACGATTCTTTACTCACTACGAACCTTATATAATGGCAAATACATTGGACCTAAAGGAATTCGAGCTTTATAAAATGCGTGAAGAACTAAATGAGGAAAACTGGAATATAATAATTGAAAGTCTTTTTGGAAATCTAATCATAGATAAGCCTGATTTCAATTGGAGAAAGCAACTTCACTCGGGTAATATTGAATTAGGAGGCATGAAACAGATACCCCCTATAAATGGTGAATTTGCTCGAAAGATCTACTTCCTTGACCAGGAATAACTGCGTACAACATTGTCTTCACAACATGGCGGAATTATTTGGCCTCGATACATTGCCCCTTGAATCAGATTTCGTAATCTTGAAGATGAAAACCTGGAGCGCCACGTCGTGAAGCCCGGGTCGTTATCATTGATAAGCGGGGGTTTTTCGTACAATAGAAGTCATTTATTATGATTTGATTTGGTGATTGAACACCATTTTGGTAGATTCATCCTGTATGGGACAGTTTAAAACTTCAATACCGGAATCATGAAAGCTCATTTCCTTCCCCTCCTCCTGATCTTCTCCTTTCTGTCAAATGGGGCAAGCGGCCAATATATTCCGATGGTAGAGGAAGGGAAATTCTGGATCTACTTAAATCATTTTGATAGCGATCATCCGGTCCCTGTAACGGGTCATGCAATAACACTCCAAGGAGATACCATTGTTAATTTTATGAACTATAAGAAAGCCTACAAGTATAATCTTAAAGGCTATCATAATTGCCAATTTCCACCTTGTTTTCAATTTGACTTGCCCTACCAAGCTTCCGATAAGTACCTGGTGTCTTTAATCCGGGAAGACACGATACAGAAAAAAGTATACAATCTCCCACTTTTATCCCTTGAGGCCTTTTGTGATGCTACCGAATATTTACTTTTCGATTTCTCACTTGATATTGGAGACACACTTAATGAATGTATTTATGAATTCATTGGGGCCAGTAATGATTTGCCTCATTCGGGCATAGTCGACAGCATTAGATTGACAGCCGCATTTGGGAAATTGAGAAACGCCATATATACATACGGATACCCAAGTTGGGGATATCTTCCTGTACATGACAAGGTTTTACTGATGGAAGGTGTTGGCCTTGAAAATTATGGCATATTTCACGAGCCCTTATCATACCTGGTTGACATTTGTGAAGGAGGAATGGAGCAGTGTCAGATTATTTTATCAAACACTACCATCGCAAAGAATCAGGATGTGTCTGTATTCCCGAATCCGACAACCGGTGTCTGCCAGGTTTCCCTGGGGGAAGAAGTTGTAAAACGAATCACTGTCTACTCTGCAACGGGTGTTTATATAACAGAGGTTTTCAACACCAATCAAGTTGACCTGAGTCCTTTGGAAAGCGGATTCTATTTTTTAGAAATAATCGCGCAAAGCGGCGGCCGGATTGTGGAAAAGGTGGTAAAGGAAAACTGAAGATATTAGCCCCTTTCGAAACGTATGAACGGCCGTATACTAAAAGCGATTCTGACAAGCTGCGTTGTTAATCCATTCCTGCTGTTCTCGCAGGATCAAAGGCAGTATCCGGATACCATTATAGCATTCTACACATGGGCTCCTCGATTTCAGCAGTCCTGTAATTACTTGCCATAGGACCAGGAAATGGGGAAGGACTTATAATGAAGAAGGTGTGCGGGAAAACGTTTACTTTCGGTTATATTCGTATGTAAACGTTTACATACGGATGTGGGGGAGGGTGTTGCGGGTATTTACAAATTAGCAGCAACCGTAGGACAAATAACAAACATATGGTTAACGAGAAAAAATTAGAGGAATTGACACCAGAAGAATTGGGAAAATTATTTCCAATTCAAATTGTTCCATATGACAAGAATTGGGTTAACATTTTCAATTCAGAAAGTAAATTAATAAAAGATACACTTGGCGACAACATTGCTTTAAAAATTGAACATTTTGGAAGCACAGCAGTTGACGGAATTTCTGCAAAACCAACTATCGACATTTTAATTGAAATCCCATTTCTAACAGACAATCTAAAAGAAATGATAATCCAAAAAATGACAGAAATTGATTACCACTTCATTTGGCGGACAGACGAAAGGTTGCCTTATATGCACTTTGTCAAAGGTTACACGATAGACGGTTTTAAAGGTGATGTATTCCATATACATATGGGCGACAAGTCACACCCGTTGTGGGACAGAATATATTTTCGTGACTATTTACGACAGAACAAAAAAGTTGCTGAAGAATATGAATTATTAAAAATTTCATTAGCGGAAAAGTTCAAGTATGACAGAGAAGCATATACCAATGCAAAGAGTGAATTTGTAAAAAGAATAACCGAAATAGCGAAAAATGAAACCGGCAGCTGCTAACAGCACCTACCCAAAAGTGGCGGGGAAATGCGAGTATAAACATTTGTGTTTCAAACAAACATTAGTGCGTAAAGACAATTTAGTGTTCCAAACCGCCACCTTCGGGTAGCTGCAAAACGCTATACCACATCAATAAGCAGCGTATTTCTGAATTTTAAAGACAAGGCAACAAAAAGAAAGTTTCTCTGCTGGGGCGCTTTTGCAACGCGTGTCTACATGAATTAGTGAAATCACCACCCTAAAGAAAGTGATGCAGGGTCAAACCTCCGTCATCATCACGGCCCGGACAACAGTTGGCTGTATACAGACAGCCCAATGACACCGAATAAGGCCTGAGGTCAACTTGAAAATGTTCCTGTGGGTAAAGCATATTTCGAAAAGAATGAATACTTTGACTCTTGTTTCACATTGTCCTGGGAACAGTTTGAATCCAAAATCTTTTCCTTCAATACAATAATCCAAAACCTCAATTACGCAACTATGGCGCTGATGAAGAATTTTATACTGCCTGCATTATTTTTTTCTATAGCCGCCTCCGCCTTCTCGCAGCGAAAAAACGTAAATCAATCAGCAAGTCCCCTTTCTGTTTCAGTTGACCTGAATGCCTACTATGATTCTGTAACATGGCGAAGTATCGGGCCCTTTCGCGGAGGCCGTTCGGTTGCGGTCAGCGGGGTTGAGGGTGATATCTCTACCTACTACATGGGCACCACGGGGGGAGGTGTCTGGAAAACAGACGATATGGGAAATACATGGATGAATGTTTCCGATGGTTTTTTTACCACAGGTTCCGTTGGAGCCATTGCCGTGTCGGAGAGCGAACCGAACACCCTATATGTGGGCATGGGTGAACATGCGGTTCGGGGTGTGATGACCCACCATGGCGATGGTGTTTACAAATCCACTGATGCCGGAAAAACCTGGAAAAAAGCAGGCCTCGAACAGACCCAACATATTGCGCGTATTGTGATTCATCCGCGTGATCCTAACATCGTATATGTCGCAGCGCAAGGCGCGCTGTACGGAAAGTCACAAGAGCGCGGTGTATACAAATCAATTGACGGTGGTGTCACCTGGAAAAAAGTTTTGTTTGTGGATGATCAAAGCGGATGCGTAGAAATTTCGATGGACTACAACAATCCGCAGGTTTTGTATGCCGCCATCAACGAATACGGCCGATTGCCCTGGAAAGTCATCAGCGGTGGGGCGGGCAGCGGATTGTATAAAACAAGCGATGCCGGGGTTACATGGGAAAAGATACATAATGGCCTGCCCAAAGAATTGGGCAAAATGGCGGTGGCGAAAAAGTCTATTTGCTGCTGGAAAGCGATTCTGACAAAGAACAAGGGGGCTTGTTTGTCTCTGACAATGCAGGCAAAAAATGGATGAAGGTTAGTAGTGACCATCGCCTGGTGCAAAGGGCATGGTATTACATAGAAATGTATGTAGATCCGCAAGACGAGCAGACGGTATACGTTTTGAGTGCCCCTGCCTTGCGTTCCATTGATGGCGGCAGAACATGGGAAGTGGTTGAAGGCGCTCATGGCGACCACCACGATTTATGGATCAACCCGAAAAATTCGAAAAACATGATTATGGCCGATGATGGCGGAGCATCCATCTCGCTCAACTACGGAAAAACCTGGTCCACCCAAGCCAATATGCCCACCGCGCAGCTATACCGCATCAATGTTGACAATGGTTTTCCCTACAAAATTTACGCAGGACAGCAGGACAATTCTTCACTTGCCATTGCCCACCGTGAATTTGCCTCCGGGGGCATTTCCACCGAGAAGTTGGGCGCCTTCGGCCGGAGGTGAAAGCGCCTTTCTCGCGTTTGACCCCGATGATCCACGGCATGTATTGGGCGGCAGTTATCTGGGCACCATTGAAGTATTTGATTCCAAGGCAAATGCCGGTACCAAAATCATGGCGGCCCCCATCCAATACCTGGGCCGCGAATCAAAAGAGATGAAATACAGGTTCAATTGGAACGCTCCCATTATTTGGTCCAAACACGAACCAAACACCTATTACCATGGAGCCCAACTTTTGCTCAAAACCACGGACATGGGCAAAACCTGGACAGAAGTTTCGCCCGACCTCACTCGCAACGAAAAGGAAAAGCAAGGCAAAGGTGGCGGTCCCTATACCAATGAAGCTGTAGGCGCTGAGAATTACGGCACGTTGAGCTATGTCATTGAATCAACTCACGAAAAAGGAGTTATTTGGACAGGCAGCGATGATGGGCTGGTGCACCTCACCCGCGATGGCGGAGCAACCTGGAAGAACGTAACCCCTGCAGGGTTGACTGAATGCCTCATCAATGCTATAGAGGTTTCTCCGCACGATCCAGCTACCGCCTACATTGCCACCACGCGGTATAAGTTTAACGACCATACACCTGCACTATACAAAACAACCGACTACGGAAAAACATGGAGCAACATCAGCCAAGGCATTCCGCAAGGAGCATTTACGCGGGTCGTGCGCGAAGATGACAAGCGAAAAGACTTGCTCTTTGCCGGGACCGAAACTGGCGTTTACATTTCCTTCAATGGCGGCCAGGAATGGCAGTCCTTCCAACTGAATTTGCCCATTACGCCCATCACCGATCTAAAAGTGCATCAGGGCGATTTGATAGCTGCCACCTCCGGTCGTTCATTTTGGATATTGGATGATTTGGGCCTGATACGACAGTATGCCGACAACACTGAAACGTTGGCCCTCTATAAGCCCGAGAATCCGGTTATCGCCAATGCCTGGAGCGAATTGGACGGACCCATAGCCGAGTTCAAAGGTTCGAATCCCTATCAAGGAGTAAATCCTGCCACCGGATGCGTCATGTATTACCGCCTGCCCGAATTAAAAAAAGACGAACACATTTCCATCATTATCAAAGATGCTTCGGGCAACGTGGTTCGTCAGTTCAGCTCCTTGGCCGACAGCCTTTTTGTGGCCTATGCCGGAGGGCCCTCACCGGAACCCGTTTTGTCAAAAGGCAAAGGCCTCAACCGATTCGTTTGGAACCTTCGCTACCCCACAATGCCCGGAGTAACGGGTGTTTACATCGAGGCAAGCTTTGACGGGCACAAAGCCGCCCCTGGCAACTATTCCGTTGTGCTGAAACATGGTGACCAGGAACTGAATACCCAATTTGAAATCCTGCCCAATCCACTGTATGAATTGGATGCGAAAGCCTACGAAGACTACCATTCCGTCATGCATAAAATGGAAACAGAACTCACAGAAATGCATCGGCTGGTCAATTCGCTACACGACAAACAGCTTCAGCTTGGGCAATTGCTGAGCAACCTGCCGGCCGATGAAAATTGCAAAGCCATCAAGACTAACGGACAAGCACTGTTGAAACAAATGAAGCAGTGGGATGAAGACATGGTGCAACGCAAATCAAAAGCCTATGATGACGTTGAAAACTTCCCCAACAAATTCACCGCTGAATACCTCTTCCTGATCAACCATACGGAAAGCGACATTCCAAAACCAAACAATCCATCGCTCGACCGATTGAAAGAACTCAACGCAGAATGGGAAACCCTCCATGCCCGAGCTATCCAAATGCTCGATATCGAGATCCCTTCCCTCAACAAACAATTGTGGGATGCAGGAGTGGGCGCCATTTGGAAAAAATGAATAGCCCATTAGCGTGATACATAGCAAAATCCCACCGGGGCCGCTAAAGTAAAAGCCCGGTAAGTCCGCCATAAGGGTTACTAAGCTAGGCGATATTTTTGACTATCCGCTTGTGATCGGAATCTGATATGGGAAGGCCTGGTGGCTTCAGCTATCGGGAGGTTGTAAAACGTCTGAAACAGTTTGATTTTGAATTTCACAGACAGGCAGCAGGTGGTCATGAAATTTGGTAATCACCTGCAACAAACCGATATGCCATGGTTCCAAACCATACAGGAGATATGCCAGAAGGTACCTTGAGGGCAATCCTGAAGCAAACAAACATTACTCCAGAAGAATTCCTTGATAATGCCTGAACCGATCGAAAACATCGGCTTCGCACTATAGCGGATATTCCTAACATTGATGCTTTGTTCTTTGAGGCAGATTTTACTTCCTTGAAGATGCAATCCAGGAATGCCACATTGTGAAGTCCTGGTTGTTATGCGTCACCAATGGCAGCAGTGCGAACCCGAACAATTGTGCAAGAAACGAACAGTAACAACTAATTTTAGGTGACGAAGAGAGTTCGATTTTGTATAATAAAAAGGCGTATGCTAGGTACAAAAAGCGCGGGAAAAATAAATTACAGGTGATAAGCAGTGCGAATAATATTGGATATAAATATATAATTCTTAATATCCGTGGACATTGGCACAGTCGGGTATTCCGGATATTTGAAAGTCACGAAGGGGGATTTGAAGGAGAAGGGGGAGCCGGAGAGGGCAGAGGACATTTAGTAGCTCCCGATGCCCGTATAATAAATGCTCCCAGGGATATTGCGTTTTTCACCCTATAGGGTGATTGTCTCACACTGACCGAAAGACCACCTTTATCCCAAATAAAGATCCTCGTCATGCGATTGATAAACCTCACCCTGCTGCTTACTTTTCCTTTTACACTACTACTTACCAGTCTTCAAGGTCAGAGTGTCGGAATCGGCACAGCGACACCGGCAGCCGGTGCAGCGCTTGATGTGGTTTCCACCAATAAAGGAATCCTCATCCCTCGTGTCGAGACTTCCTCCGTGACATCTCCCGTCGATGGGCTTCTTGTCTTCCAACCATCGAATCAAACATTCTATTTCTACAGCGGCGGTACGTGGAAGAGCCTCGGCGGAGTAATCGACTCCGATGGGGATACAAAGGTGGAGGCTATCAACCAGGCCGGTAATGATGAAATTTCATTTACCCTTGATGGCGTCGGGAAACTCATCCTCACACGGAACGCTTCGGGTGATTTACAAATTCAACCTCTGAATATTGCCAGTGCCAGTACCTACCTGGGCTGGCAGGCAGGGCTCAATAACACGGGATCATTTAATACCGGAATGGGATCATGGGCCCTGCAAAATACTACCTCAGGCAGTTCCAATACCGGCGTGGGAGCCAATGCATTAAACGTCAATAGCATTGGCGGGAATAATACAGCCGTTGGCCAGGCTGCACTGATTTTCAATTCTCTGGGAAATAACAATGTGGCCCTGGGACAAAATGCGATGAGAGCGAATACTTCCGGAAGCAGTAATGTCGCGATTGGTCGTGAAGCGCTGGCAAAGAACACTACGCGCGAACAACTGGTTGCTGTCGGTGACTCTGCCCTTCACAACAATCAATTAAATGCCATGACATCAAATGATGGTATTCAGAATACGGCTGTCGGAAGCAAGGCAATGCTGAGCAATACCACCGGCAGATGGAATGCCGCGCTCGGATATCACGCGATGAAAGCGAATACCTCAGGCGTAAACAATACCGCTCTCGGACATGAAGCAATGCTCAAACAAACAATGGGAAGCGCAAACACCGCAGTCGGGACAGCCGCCCTCTGGGGCCATCTCACGGGTGATGCAAATACTGCCGTAGGCAATGGCGCTATCGGGAACAATCAAACCGGCGGCAACAACATCGGCCTGGGTTGGAGATCGGGCTTCAATAATCTCACCGGCAGTAACAATATTTTCATCGGGACGCAGGCAGGTTACAATGAAACCAGCTCTAACAGGCTTTACATCGAAAACAGCGCAACGAACAGCGATAGCGCGTTGATCTACGGTGAATTTGATCAAAACCTGCTCCGGGCAAATGCTCATGTCCAGGTCAATACATATGCGCCTGGCCATGATGGTGTCAGAAGTATCATTAATCCTCCTGCAAACACCGCTACGGATAACGCCGGGGTCTATGGTGAAAATGCAAGCAGGGATTATTATGGATTTGGTGTGTATGGTAAGGGCGGATGGGTCGGTGTAAAAGGCGTATCGCACGGCACGGGACCTAATGAATATTTTGGTGTAATTGGCGAAGCATTAGGCGTGCATGGCGGGACAAATTATGCCGTCTACGGCACTGCATCCGGTGGTTTAAGAAACTACGCAGGCTATTTTCTTGGCACGGGCTACTTCAGTGAAAATCTTGGCCTCGGAATCGACCAACCAAACAAAGCCTTACACATTTACAAAGACAATGATCCAACCCTGTTACTACAGTCCAACGGTAACGACGAACTCTCAGGCCGTGTCTCTATGCGGCAAAGCGATCTCACCGGGGCCGATATTTTCTTTGACGGCCAGTCTACCGCAGACGCGCTAGTGATCGAGACGTTTACTGGCGGCGTGAGCAATGGACGCAAAATGACAATGGATCTGAATGGCAATGTCGGCATCGGTATCACCGAGAATATCGCCGCCGGCCACAAACTCTCTGTGAATGGAAAAATTGCCTGCACCGAAGTACGTGTTCAGCCACAAAGCGCATGGCCGGACTATGTCTTTGACACAGACTACCCACTCCTGCCGATCGAGGATCTCTCGAATGCAATCATCACGCAAGGCCATCTTCCAGGAATTCCATCTGCCGTGGAAATTGAGGCAAATGGTCTTCAGCTCGGTGAAATGCAGGCGATGATGATGGAAAAGATTGAAGAGCTCACGCTGTATATTATTGATCTTCAAAAACAAATTCAGGCGTTGAAAGATCAGCACTGATTTTTTTGCAAATCTGTTTGACGAAATGAAATATCATCAGGTAATGATCCTCAGTCGTATTCTCACCATAATCATGTGCGCAGGACTTTGTGTCGGGTTCAGATCGCACGTGGAGTGCATATCCGCAATACCAGGCGTAACATATTCCCCGTTGTTATACAACATCCAGCCACCGCCGGAGCAGGAATTAGACTGCAAACACGTATCCTCATATCAAAACGTCAGGGAAATGTTTGCCGTCAGTGGTCTGAAACTTAAAATTCCTGTGTATGCGCACAGGTTTCTGGCTACAGATCCGATATGTGATTTTGTTCATCCGTTTTATACTGCCAGCGAAGGAGATATTATGCAGGAAATCACAGCAGCCAATACGATGTACAATCAGATTGGTCTCAACGTAGAACTTGTACTGCTCGACATCCTTGAGCACCGAAGCGATTCTGCGATCGTCATGAACTTCCTCGATTGTATTTCGACAGGATATCATGAAACATATGATCAGAGCTTTTGGAACCGCTACGGTATCGCCGGTGCGATCAATTTATTCTGTGTGGATTCCGATTCGCCTTCTGCTCAGCACGCGAATTTTCCTGGTGATGCAACACCGAATATGGTCGTGCTGAAGTATTATAACAACGGTTGGTCCACGCTGCACGAGCTTGGACACACCTTCAATCTTTTGCACACTTTTGAGACTTCTTTTGGATCTGAGGAGGTCACAAGGGTCCCGGGTGACCCGTGCTACAACGCCAATACTGCAGGAGATCAGCTCGCTGATACCGAAGCGACCATCAACCTCGAGTTCCTTGATGAAATGATCGTCGCGCAGGACGACCCGGGTTGCGATTTGGAAGCTACATGCGCGTGTCAGTTTCACTATGTAAACGCACCCACCGATGGATGTAACGTCCCACTAGTGATGAATAACAATGTTTGGGGAAACATGATGAACTATGGAAGCCGTAATTGTTCGCGCGTCTTTACACAGGGCCAGGTCGATCGGATGTGGAATGGGATAATGACAAAAATTGAGTTGGGACATTTCAACTTCTGTCTGTTGCTGCCACCGGACAACTGCTTACCTGTGTATGTTTCAGCGGGGGCAGTAATCACAAATGGACAATATATCGAGACGTCCGGTCTCATTCTGGTGAGCGACCATATCAACTCACCCGGACAGAAAACACATATGCGCTCAGCTCTGACACTGCTCACAGATGGTTTTCAGGCAGTCGAAGGCTCCGAAGTGTTTATCAGGTACGATCCATGTAATTGCAACTAGCTCGATACTTCCTCAAGAGCCCACAGTGTATGCCTGACCAAGGTTCATATATCATCATTCTGCTATCGCAAGTCACGCCCTTTATTATCTGGCTTGCAGAGGGTCGTAGCAGGGCGGAGTCATGAACTTGTAAGATCAGCGCGTCGAATTATCGACCTCCTGCTGAGGTTACATCCTAGCACTTTAGTCATGCATTTGTCGGAAAGGTGCAACAAGCCCGTACATATTGGATGGTTTATGGTAATTTGGGGTGCAGGTATAAATAAGTTATGTGCAACCCAAGACAGTCAACTTACAAATAATGAACAGACTAACTAACTTTATACTTTTTGTTGCACTACTCAACTTGTTGACAAGTTGTAGCGGACAGACAAAAGACAATTCAGCAACACTAAAAAATACCGACACAAAAGAACTTGTAGGCGGTGGTTGTGATGGCTGCGAAAATATGTATGTTGGAATGCCAACTAACATTTCATCTGTGGACACAAGTGCAGGTTGGACAGAAAAAGGACAGAAACTTTTAGTAACAGGCAAAGTTTTTAAAATTGACGGAAAGACACCAGCACCAAATGTTATTATTTATTATTGGCAAACAGATAATAACGGCTACTATTCATCAAAACAAGGAATGGTCGAAAAAGCAAAACGACATGGACACATTCGGGGTTGGGTAAAGACAGATAAAAATGGTAAATACTCAATTTACACCATTAAACCTGCACCTTATCCAAATGAAAATATTCCAGCACATATTCATACTTCTATCAAAGAACCAAACGTTGACAATGAATACTACATTGACGAATTTGTTTTTGATGATGATAAATTTCTGACAGGCGAAAAAAGAAAAGCACTTCAAAATCGAGGTGGTACAGGGATTTTGAGAGTTTTAATTTCAGGCGACATACAAATTGCTGAACACAATATTATTTTGGGGCTTAACATTCCAAATTACCCAGAAAAAATTAAATCAGAAAAGCAATCAGGACTTGAAATTGGCGAAGACAATCCATCTTTTATTCCTTACCATGCTTTTGGCCCTGACAAAGGAACAAGAACCTGTCCAGTTTGCAAGTATGGACGATATCAAGGAATAGTATACTTCGTTGGTAATAGTCCAAATTGGGACGACATTAAAAAGTGGCTGACTTTTTTAGAGCAAGAAAGTGTAACACGAAGTAAATATTTGAAAGCATATTTTGTTTACGGAAATGAAAAAGATTACAACAAAGACACACGACAAAAAGAATTAGAAAAAATTGGAATTGAACTCAACTTAAAAAACGTTGCTTTAACTTTTGTGCCTTCAATGACCGACTCAGAAAGCGAAGTAAATCTCAACAAAATAGATCCTAATGCGAAAAACACGTTTATAATTTACAGGCATAGAACAATTATAGACAAGTATATTGACCTCAAGCCAACGGAAGAAAATTTTAAAATCATAAAAGCAACATTAGACAAAACGAAGAGTGAATATTTCAACTTACAAGAACCAAAGCACAACTAAAAAATGGGCTGCACATAACATCGGTTTGGCAATATGCCAGCTGATGTGCTTCTATGAAACATTAGTGCAAGGTTCAACAATAGGGATTCTATTGAAGATTTGTGTTAAAATCCGCCATGTCGCCGAGCCAGAAAACATTCAAGCACAAAAAAAATACTCACTAAACTTTCTCCGGACCATTTCCAACGTGGTCCTTTATATACCTTCCTTCAGCGCAATAGGTTGTAAGTGTACTTTTTACCCACTCCAATATTGTAGCAGTATATTCTTTAGGATAAAGCAAGTGTACGTTTGGTCCTGCATCAAGGGTGAAACAAACAGGTATGCCGGTTTCCTTGCGGTAGTGCCAGATTTCTTTGATGAGGGATATGGTGCCTGGCTCCATCAGAATAAAAGGGGTGTCGCCACTCATCATCAGTGCATGTAGTTGTAGTGCCTCTGACTCAACGATAGTGATGAATTGATCAAGGGCATCGGGGCGGCGCATGATATCACAGAGCTTGAGGAGATTGTTTTTTGCTTCTGCATAGCGGGTATCAGCATAGGCCAGCCCTTCCATCAATTTGTGGCCTGCGGTGCTGGAGACTGCTTTTTCCTTAGTGCTGACGATGAGGATCGTGTCCTGAAAATCATGATAGACTGGAGCAATTTCATTGCCCCACGGAATAGCGTATTCATCACTGCTATCGGCTATGCCAGAGGAGGCACCCCACAAAGCAGCAACGGGATAAACAGATCTGCATGCACTACCCGACCCCAGTCGAGCCACTTCAGATGCTCTGCACCACCAATCTGCATCTTGGCCATGATCTTGGCCATTTAGCTGATCATGAATATCCGTCAGACACAGAGCCAATGCACTCATGGCGCTGGCAGAGGATGCAATGCCCGCTCCATGTGGAAAGGTGTTGACAGAATCGATCACTATTGAGGCTTGAGCCAACCAGGGAAAGCGATCACTGACGAGGGAGAAGAAGGTCTTAATCTTAAGTTCGAACGGTGGACGAGGTGTTCCGTCATACATGACCACCAGCCCGGGAGTGGATGCTTCCGGTGTCACCTCCAGTTTCATCTGTGTATGGCAGGCTGATAGTGTAAAACTCAGCGATGGATTGCGTGGCAACTGCAGGCTGTGTTTGCCCCAGTATTTGATCAATGCAATATTTGACGGAGAGCGCCAGGAAGAAGTATAGGTCATTCGGCCACAAGATTGACCGGTAAAAATACTATTCCATGGTGGATAGGGGCATCAATCCACGGTGATTTCAAAATCATTGAGGATCATATCGAGGATTTTGTCCTGGCCGGGGATGTATCCTTCCTTGAGATCATACCCATAGAGCTTGCCTACCGTCTGCCATTTGAGGGCAGTAAAAGTGCCGCGGACGTCCTTAAGGATATCATATGTAGGGGTATTCAGATGCCGTTCGATCATCTTGACCAGGATCTTGCCCTGGGTCCTGGACAGGTTCTTGAGCGGGTCAGTAAACTCATCCTTGACGTCTTTCTGGATCGTTTTGGCGTATTTCTTGGCTTTTCCGGCCTTCATATCGGCGGTTTCCTGCTGATACTGCCGATAGAGCTTGATGCTCTCTATGGCATAGGGAAGGACATCCATGGCATATCGGCGGTAGCGCATATATTGCCGGTACTCCTCATCATTGGAAAAAACGGGGGGGGCCTTGATGACCACTTCGGGGAAAGAGGCGATGATCGTGGTATCGCTGCCGCTGATATGGATCCGCATGACCCGACCATCCTGGTGGACAATCGTGGTATCATAGACGGCCTCGGTCTGGCCAAATACCTCGCTACTGAAAGAGAGGAGGCACAATAAGAGGATATTCTGGGCTGCGCGGTTCATTACGGGATAATAACGACGAAGATACTCCTGTAGTTTATTGTGCGAAGGGGGAATGTGCCAAAGGAGGAAAAAGATTACCGGACCAGCGTAATATCACCGGCGAATTTTCTTTCCCGCTCCGCGCCCTGCTCCATGTATATAACTTTGATGGCATACACATATACACCGGGAAGGAGATACTCGCCGGCAAACTGTCCATCCCAGGAGAAAGGATTGGAGGTAGAACTAAAACCAGATTGCCCCAACGGTCAAAGATGGAACCCTCCATAGCAGTCACCTGCAGATCTGCTCCAAAACTTAAACTGAATATATCATTGATGCCATCGCTATTGGGGGAAAATACATTAGGGATAGCAATGTCATTATGGACATCGGGCACGACACAATCCGTGCCGGGCACCACATCAATATTCTGTGAAGCAGTACTGCAAGGTGTGCTTACATCAATGCTGTAAAGCCCGGGAGAAGAAACCTGAATGACAGGGGATATAGCCCCGGTGCTCCATGAATATGTTGCATCAAAAGATTGAGTAGCATCGAGCGTGATGATGTCACCTTCGCACCACGGAATAGAAGCATCGGGATTGAGCTGTGGTGTGCGGGTATCATAGCTTAAAACAAACTGATCGGAGACGGTACCACAATCATTGCTCAATTGCAATGCATAGGTAGCGGGCTGATCTGCAATGATAGAAGATAAAGAGCTGCCATCCTGCCAAAGGATATCATATATCGCAGAAGGAGCTGTGAGGGTGATTGTCTCTCCGGGGCATAGGGTGGTGTCTGGTCCGAGCGTGAATGGATCGGGTGCATCCAGATAGTCAACGACAATGGTATCAGCTGCATCACCACAACGGTTGGATTCAGCGAGTATAAAAGTGCCCGGAGATGACACTGAAAATGTTGGCGCAGAAGAACCATCCTGCCATTGTATAGATGTGATGGCGTCTGCAGAAGAAGTCAGCAGCAAAGTAATTCCTTCGCACAAAGTTGTATCAGGACCTAACGTAGGAGAAGGAGGCACACCGGAAATATCGACATTGATCGTATCCGCATCAGTGCCGCAGTTGTTGCTGACATTGAGGATAAATGTTCCGGAAAGAGTGGTCACGAAATCAGGAGATGATGAACCATCCTGCCAGAGATAATTGACGCCGGAGATGCCGGAGGGGATAGTGACGACTTCGCCAGCACATACCTGGATATCAGGGCCGAGATTGACTTGCGGGCCTTGTGTGCTTTCCTCGATTTCTACTGTATCGGTTGAAGTGCCGCATGAATTAGCAATCGTGAGGATGACCGTTTCCTGTTGAGTGGATTGATAAGTATTGGAAGTAGACCCATCCTGCCACAGATACTGCACGTTGGCAATGCCAGGTGAGAAGGTGATCAATTCACCAGGACAAAGAGATTGATCTACCCCGAGATTGAGTGTAGGAATATCAGGCAAAGAACTCACGATGATCGTATCGAACGAAGTACCACATGCATTTAAAATTGCTGCGAAGACCTGACCAGTATTTGAAACGGTGAAATCATTTCCGGTGGACCCATCGGGCCATAGAATATTGACTCCAGGTGTGTTGATCGAGAGGACAAAGGATTGCCCGCTGCAAATCGAAGTATCAAGTCCGAGATCAAGAGGAGGTGTTGCAGCAAGAGGGTTTACGATCAACGTATCGCTAGACGAACCACAGGTGTTGTTGACCACGACAATGACAAGACCGACAGCGGAAGCGTTGTATGTTGGTGCAGCGGAACCATCCTGCCAAAGCCACGTATCGACATTTGAAAAGGCGGGTGATAGAAGCATGGTTTCACCAGGACAAATGTTGATATCATTACCCAGATCCACGGAGGGAGCAGGCCCGCCATCTGCGATGATGACAGTATCGCGGTCAGTACCACACGCATTGGAAACAGTAACGCTATAGGCGCCTGGAGCATTGACAGTGAGCTGTTGATTTTGAGAGTTGTCACTCCATAGATAAGAGACTCCAGTGATGGTAGCATCAAGGGTGATGGATTGGCCCTGGCAGAGTGCAAGTTGGTCGGAAAGATTTACCTGTGGCGGGTTAGCATTGACAGTAACAACAATAGTATCACTTTTGCTGCTGCAGGAATTTGAAACCTGTAGGGTGTAAGTACCAGATGCATTAACGACAAACGAGTCTTGTGTTGATCCGTCCTGCCACAGATAATTTGCACCGGTATTGTTGGCGTAGAGAATAGTCTGCTCACCGGGACACAGCGTTAAATCAGGACCAAATGCAGGTGGTGTAACAATTGACGTATAGCCAACGTTGATCAGATCAGAAGCGATGCCGCAAAAGTTAGTGATGCTTAAAGAAAAAGCCCCGGGACTATTGACCAGGAAAGTATCAGCGGTGGAATTGTCCTGCCACAGATAGGGGCCTTGTTGATCTGTTGAGAGTATAAGGCTTTCCCCTTCACACAGCAATGTGTCTGTGCCCAAATTAATTACCGGTGGGTCAACAACAATGACGTTCATCTGATCACTTCCTGTGCCGCATATATTAGTGACAAAGACATTATAGAGACCAGGTTCTGAAATAGTGTAGTCGGGTGTTGAGGTTCCATCCTGCCAGAGAATTTCACCAATCTGGGGATCGAGTTGGATTTCAAGACTATCTCCTGCGCAAAGGGTGATTTCGTCAGGTCCAATCTCTACCTCGGGACCTTCAAGATCTGTAATTGTAATTTCATCATTTTCCTCACCACATATATTACTGATGGTAAGAGTATAGGTTCCTCCCTGATCTATAAAATAGGTTGATGACATATTTCCATCCTGCCAAAGGAAATTACCAAGGTCAGGATCAAAAGAAAATTCCAGTTCCGTGCCCAAACAAAGAAACATATCATCACCTAGTGAAAACGGAGAAGGTGGATCGAGCACTTCAACCACGATCTGGTCTGAAGAGACTGCACATCCATCATCCAGGGTTACGGAATACGTTCCGGAAATTGTGATAATATATTCAGGATCATTCGAGCCATCCTGCCATTGATATTCGCTCAGGTCAGGATCAAGAGAGATAGCATATTCGTCGCCGTTGCATATGGTTACATCATCCGGTCCCAGATCTATCGGATCAAAATTGCCGTTGATAATGACTTCAACAGAATCAATTCCGAGATTACAGCCTTCAGATACAGTGACACTATAAGTCCCGCTTTCTATGACCAACAAGGTTGGGTTACTACTGCCATCTTCCCATGTATAATTTACATCAGGAATACCGGGATCTATCTCATAGGAGAAACACCCAGAAACGGGTCCATCAAGTTCAATTGGAATCTCTCCAGGGTTTCCATTGACCATAACAGTGACATCTTCAATGTAGTAATAAGAAGCCCCACCCTGGCAATTCGGATCAAAGGGTGTATTGGCGTCATTATTAAAATTGCCGATTGTAATGTATTCTTCTCCACCCTCAGCCTGAAAGCAGCCTGATATCAACGTCCAGTTATCATAATCATTAAGAAACCCATCCATGTATACAATTTGAGGTGTATAGGGCAATGCAAGAACTGAACTGCTGGAAGGTGCAGTGACAGAGAAATAAGCGCCTATTTCCTCTATGCCGCAGCCGAACTCCCCGAGACTAACGAAAAAGCTAACGGCATACCATTCGTTAGCTACAAGTGGTTCAAGCAACTGAACCTGAATATATTCCCTGTATTCAAACGCGGTGAGCTTCATATATGCTCCTGCATACCCATCGCCAGTGACGGGTGTCTGGTTACCAAAAGAATTTGCCGGCACATCAACA
Organism: Candidatus Opimibacter iunctus; assembly: GCA_016716665.1. GTDB lineage: Bacteria > Bacteroidota > Bacteroidia > Chitinophagales > Saprospiraceae > Opimibacter > Opimibacter iunctus. The sequence goes on from JADJVH010000005.1 coordinate 104,890, forward strand.
ACGCCGTTAGCGCTGCAGGAATTAAAAATATCCGGAGTAGTGGCAGTAGGGGAAACCCATGGTGGTGCAAAGGTAGGTCCGGAAGCACCGTACGTTTCAGGGCAAGCAGAAACAATTTCAAAACTGTAGTTGGGAACCAGGTTTTGGGCCATTACAGAACTGATCTTGCTGGCAACCAAAACAATGAAAAGCAAAGGTACCAGAAGTGCATTTCTCATTCGATTCCGGGTGTATTCCTTGCAATATAACAAATCACAGTCTATAAGGTTGGAAGAAACAGATTGTATTCAGGAAGCTGGGAGGTAATGTGTTTTTGAAAAATTGATTGGAAAACTAGCGCATCAGCGTCACATCACCGGAAAATAGCCGTACCCTCTCCCGACCATCATCGAGGTAATTGATGGTAACTGTGTAGACAAATACACCTGGCATCAATATTTCACCGGCGAAGTACCCATCCCAGGTGAAGGGGATGGATTGTGAATTGAAAACCAGATTACCCCAACGGTCAAAAATGGAACCTTCCATGGCAGTCACCTGCAGATCTGATCCAAAACTTACACTGAATATATCATTGATGCCATCGCCATTGGGGGAGAATACATTAGGGATAGCAATGTCATTATGGACATCGGGCACGACACAATCCGTGCCGGGCACCACATCAATATTCTGTGAAGCAGTACTGCAAGTGTGCTTACATCAATGCTGTAAAGCCGGGAGAAGAAACCTGAATGACAGGGGATATAGCCCCGGTGCTCCATGAATATGTTGCATCAAAAGATTGAGTAGCATCGAGCGTGATGATGTCACCTTCGCACCACGGAATAGAAGCATCGGGATTGAGCTGTGGTGTGCGGGTATCATAGCCAAAACAAACTGATCGGAGACGGTACCACAATCATTGCTCAATTGCAATGCATAGGTAGCGGGCTGATCTGCAATGATAGAAGATAAAGAGCTGCCATCCTGCCAAAGGATATCATATATCGCAGAAGGAACTGTGAGGGTGATTGTCTCTCCGGGGCATAGGGTGGTGTCTGGTCCGAGCGTGAATGGATCGGGTGCATCCAGATAGTCAACGACAATGGTATCAGCTGCATCACCACAACGGTTGGATTCAGCGAGTATAAAAGTGCCCGGAGAAGACACTGAAAATGTTGGCGCAGCAGAACCATCCTGCCATTGTATAGATGTGATGGCGTCTGCAGAAGAAGTCAGCAGCAAAGTAATTCCTTCGCACAAAGTTGTATCAAGACCTAACGTCGGCGAAGGAGGTACACCTGAAATATCGACATTGATCGTATCCGCATCAGTGCCGCAGTTGTTGCTGACATTGAGGATAAAGGTTCCGGAAAGAGTGGTCACGAAATCAGGAGATGATGAACCATCCTGCCAGAGATAATTGACACCGGAAATACCGGAAGGAATAGTGACTATCTGACCGGCACATACCTGGATATCCGGGCCGAGATTGACTTGCGGGCCTTGCGTGCTCTCAACGATTTCTACAGTATCAGTGGACGTGCCACATGAATTGGCGATCGTAAGGATGACCGTTTCCTGTTGAGTGGATTGATAAGTATTGGAAGTAGACCCATCCTGCCATAGATACTGCACATTGGCAATGCCAGGAGAGAAAGTGATCAATTCACCAGGACACAGAGATTGATCAACCCCGAGATTGAGTGCAGGAATATCAGGCAGTGTATTGACGATGATGGTATCAGAAGAAATACCACAAGCATTGGAGATAGAAGCAACGACGGTTCCGGAATTGGACACTGTAAAATTATTACCATTAGAGCCATCTGGCCACAGAATGCTGACCCCCTGGGTGTTGACAGAGAGAACAAATGACTCACCCGAACAGAGAGCTGTGTCTGCACCAAGATTAAGCGGAGGAGTTGCCGGAAGGAGATTAACGATCAGCGTATCATGAGCGATGCCACAAGAATTGCTTACCTCAAGAGTAACTTGACCGGGGGCAGTAACATTGAAGGAAGGAAGTGTTGAGCCGTCTTGCCATAGCCAGGCGTCTACATCGGTAAAAACAGGAAACAAAGTGATCAGATCACCAGCGCAGATATTGAGATCATTGCCCAGGAAAACAAATGGAGCAGGTCCGCCATCCGCGATGATGACGGTATCGCGGTCAGTACCACATGCATTAGAAACCGTGACGCTATAGGTCCCTGGAGCATTGACTGTAAGCTGTTGATTTAGCGAGTTATCATTCCAGAGATAAGAGACTCCTGTGATGGCAGCATCAAGGGTAATGGATTGGCCCTGGCAGAGCGAAAGAGAAGCAGGCAAATTTACTTGTGGTGGATTATCGTTGACATTGACCACGATGGTATCGTTGGCCAGGCCGCAGGAATTAGAAACCTGAAGTGAATAAGTACCAGATGTATTTACTAAAAGTGAATCTATGGTAGATCCATCCTGCCACAGATAATTTGCACCAGGGTTGTTGGCATAGAGAGTGATTTGTTCGCCAGGGCACAGACTTATATCCGGACCTAAATCCGGAGGAGTAACCAGAGCTGTATATCCAATATTGACGGCATCAGATCCTGTACCACACATATTGACTATTGTCAAAGAATAAGTGCCTGGACCTGTCACCAGGAAGCTATCGGCGGTTGAATTATCCTGCCACAGATATGGACCATCTTCATTGCCAGAAAGCAATAAGGTCTGACCGGCGCACAGCATGGTATCGGGGCCAAGGTCGATATCGGGGGAATTTAGCGCGGTCACCTCAATCGCATCACTTCCGGTACCACATGCATTGGTTACATACACAGTATAAAAGCCCGAGGTTGTGATTTCATAGTTGGGGTTGTTGTTTCCGTCTTGCCATTGTATATCACCCAAACCAGGGTCTATCTCTATGTCAAGAATTTCACCATCACAAATGGTTTGTTCGTCAGGGCCGATTTGCACATCGGGGACTTCAAGATCTGTGAGTACCACGACATCACTTTCTTCGCCACACATATTACTGATCGTAAGAGAGTAGGTGCCCCCTTCGGTTGCAATAAATTCTGAAGAAGTGCTGCCATCCTGCCAGGTAAAATCACCGAGCGCAGGATCCAGTGAAAATGTAAATTCATCTCCGTAACACAGGAGCATGTCATCACCTAATGTAAAGGGAGCAGGGGGGTCGACAAACAAGACTGTAATTTCATCAGAGGAAGTGGCACAACCGTCATCCAGGGTTACGGAATAAGTACCCCCAGTGGTGATCGTATAATCGGGGTCGTTTGATCCATCCGACCATTCGTACTCCATCAGGTCAGGATCCAGTGAAATGGAATAACTTTCTCCGGCACAGAGGGTCAATTGTTCAGGGCCAATATTGATGGGGTCAAAATTGCCTCCAATGTAGACATCGATAGAATCAACACCATAGTTACATCCATCGGTAATGGTTAGTGTATATGTACCGGTCTCGTTGACCACCAGGGTAGGTTCGTGGCTGTCGTCCTCCCAATTATAGAGAACATCATCTATCCCCGGATCGATTTCAAATGAGAAACAAGCATATTCCGGTCCGCCGAGATCTATATCAAGGGTAGCGGGTTCAACACCTTCTGTGATGGCAATATCATCAAAATAATAGTACGACAGATTCGGAGTTTGGCATCCGGGATCCACAGGCGTGTTCGAATCAGAATTGAAATTGCCTATCGTAACAAATGCTTCACCGCCAGCTGCCTGAAAGCATCCGGAAACCAGAGTCCAGTTGTCATAGTCCGCAAGAAAACCTTGGTTGGATTCTATCTGCGGATTTAAATTTAAGGCTGTGGTGATGTTGGATGCAGGTGCGGTCACTGAGAAATAGGCACCGATGTGCTCAACCGCGCAACCATATTCAGCAGGGCTTACATAGAAGCTGACATAATACCAGGTACCAGCTATGAGTGGCTGGAGAAGCGGGGCCTGAAGATATTCCCTGTATTCGTTAGCCGGGAGCTTGCAATAGAAACCGGCATAGCCAATTCCGGTATTGGCAGGCTGATTACCAAAAAAATTAGTTGGCACTCCCACCAACCCAATTGCACACTCATTGAAAATGTCAGGGGTACCCATCGTCGGGGCTATCCAGGGTGTGGCAATGGTCGCCCCTATACCCCCAAATGTTGAAGGACAGGCTATAATGGTTTCAAAACTGTAATTGGGAGCGAGATTCTGGGCCGGTAAAAGGGAGTAGACGCCTGAGCAAAGCAGGAAGCCAATAAGCCTTTTTGACAACGCATCCAAAATGTACATTGGGTATAAGCAGTGATGATGATAAGATCCCTTGTCAAAGAAAGATACTCAATTCTAAATAAACAACAAAAATCTATAGGTAATGACATATCCGACGTCCTGTTGGAGCGTCAGAAAGGAATTGAAAAAGGAGTACCGAACACCCGAATCATCACGTCAGCAGAATAGCTGACATACGGTCATTTCGCTACGGCCGGCATTTTCTTCCAGCTCACAGCAGTGCTTGCATCAAGGTCAAAGAGGAGAAAAACCTTAGCACCCTTCTTGTCAAATTTATGTACACCCTCCCACAGGCAGTCAAGGCTGTATTCATTGGCGATTGAATGCTCTTCCCATGTGCCTTCATACTCCGCGAGGTTGACAATCCTTACACGGTGCTCACCATAAGGGACATTGACCGTAAAGGAGCCACCGGCAGATTCTTTTACTTCTTTTGATTCACCGGCCAGCTCACCATTGATCCAGACCTGGGTTTTACACATGTGGTCATAACCGTCTTCGATATTGGCAAATTTGAATGTGGTCGTGAGGGTTGTGGTCTGCCCAAAAGCGAAACCCGAAACAAAAAGGAGGAGTGTCAGAAGACGAAGCGATTTCATGTGCAATATGGATTTAGAATGTGTTTAGGATTTCAAAGATAAAATAGTCCCGAATAATCAGGTTTAAAATAAGCGGGGAAAGGCTGAAAAATTACATTGGTGGCAGTAGCAAACAGTTCGATTACGCACACTGCGGCGCTCCTGCCACGGCCGCAGGCTGATTCAGCCGGGGTATGGATATATGGTATTCAAAGGTTGGTGGAGAGAATAATTCGACTACGCTCACTGCGACGCTCCATCCAACGGCGGCTGGCTGATTCACTCATGGATGAATAATTGGAATTCAAAAAAGCCAGTGGGTTTTATCCTAACAGGCGTTCAACCAGTTTCTTAGTGGCCCGGATTCCATCATCCTCACTAAGCCTTGAACCTTCATACTCAATACCCATATATCCTTTGTAACCTGACCGTTTGACAATGTCAATCATCCGGGCAAAGTCGATGGTGGTTTCATTGCCTTGTGCATCAAAATCATAGCTTTTCGCGCTGACCGCCTTTGCATAGGGCATCAACTCTTGCACGCCCTGGTATCTGTCATATTCCCGAAGACAGACATTCTGCCCCATTCCATTATCCCCATTTTGCAGGCAGAAGTTACCGAAATCGGGCAAGGTGCCGCAATTGGGCATATTGATTTCCTTCATAACCCCGGAGAGCCAACTTCCATCAGAACTCAAGCCACCATGGTTTTCAACAATCACATTCAGGCCAAGTTGAGCACCATATGAGGCGAGGGTACCAAGTCCGTCAACGGCTGCAGCATGACGTGCAGATCGGTCTTCAGATGCCCCATATGCATTGACGCGTATGGAATGGCAACCAAGAGTTTTGGCGGCATCCGCCCATTTATAATGATTGGTGACTGCTGTCTTTCGTTGCTGATCATCAAGTTCGGCCAGCCCACCTTCTTCATCGATCATGATCAGCAGTTGCTTTACTCCCGCATCCCCGGCGCGCTTATTCATTTCCGCCAGGTATTTACTATCCGTGGCTTTGTCCTTGAAAAACTGGTTGACATATTCAACACCATAGATGCCAAAGTCTGCTGCAGCTTTTCGTGGAAAATCAAGGTGGTCAAGTTGATTGGCCCGTAAGGCCCTGTGCAGGCTCCATTGTGCCAGGGAAATTTGAATCTTTTGGCCGGAAGTTTCTTCAAGCAGGTCGGCATAGCGGGATAAGCCGGAGAACATGGTGATGGCAGCGGTACTCAAAGCACCGGTTTTGATAAAAGACCTTCTTTTCCAGGTGGACATCGTATAGTTGTGTTTTTGATAGTAAATCTTCCCTTCAAACCAGGAAAAAAAAATTGCTCCTGCATGACTATTTGTTGAGCGAGACAAGGCCATTGAGCAGGTCTTCCGCCTCTGCAAGATTCTCTTCCATAAAGTCTTCGGCTGCGTACACCAGGAATTGGGTAGAACCGCCATCCTCAGCAAAATAGTATCCAAAATAGGCAAAGTGGATATCCTCTATCGTCCCGGTCATCCTCATCATCAACACCTTGATACCATTGACGATCCTGTATTCGCGGGCTATCACCTTAAGATCGGGGGCGGCAGAACGGGCATTTTGAATGGCCAGGTTACCAAGGCTTTCGGTTGATACATCAAGGTTTTCGGTGATCATCAGGGCATACATACTGCCATCGACATGATCGATTTCAAACTCAGCAGACTCATGACTCTGTGCCGTCTGGAACTTCCATGTCTTGGGATCTATCCAGCACCCGATGCCGATCCTTTTGCTTTTCAGCCGGAAAGAGGCGCTCTTGCTCCTGTTAAAGGGACGAGGATTGAAAGGGATCTCTTCAACATTGAGCGTATCTTTTTCAACGTATACCCAGGTGCCATCGTTGTACAATACTACCTGTTCGCCAGTCTCAGTGACTGCTCTTTGCTGGGCAACCAACGGAAGGGAAAGAAAGAGCAGATAACCGACAATTCCAATATTCTTCATATCCTCTAATTAGGTTTTATGATCCAATCACAACGGGAAGCTAAATTAAAAATACAACTACAGGTTGGTAGAAATTACTTGCCAGCTAGTCTAAATCCTGAACAAACGACAATTTTTTTCCTTTTACTTAGCTACACCTGCTGTGGTAATTACGTCCTCTCCTGATTTACCATGCCCGTCAGCCTGCAGATTGGAATTACAGCGTATTTTTGAGCAACTTACAGCAAACTACATAACGTGCATCAATTACCTATATACCTGAGGGTTATCTTGTTATTAACCTTTTCAGGACTTATGTTCTGCAAAAAGGCAGGAGGTCCGGGCGCTAATCCCGGGTCAGGGCCCCAGGCCCCTAAAGCACTGGCGGTGGAGACGCTGGTGGCTACACCCGAGGTCTTGAGCGCGGATATCAAGGTGCCGGGAACTATACTCGCTAATGAATCCACAGAGATACACCCGGAGATTGCGGGTCGAATGGTGGAACTCAACATCAGGGAAGGCACCAATGTAGCTCAGGGAACATTGCTTGCAAAACTGTATGACGGTGATCTGCAGGCCCAACTGCGCAAACTGGAGGTTCAGCTCAAAATAGCGGATCAGACTGAAAAGAGACAAGCTGAACTCGTAAAGATCCAGGGGATCAGCCAACAAGAATATGACCTCAGCCTGCTGCAAGTGCTCAACCTGAAGGCGGATATGGATATCATCAAAGAGGCTATCCGAAAAACCGAAATCCGTGCTCCGTTCTCTGGTAAGCTAGGCTTGAAAAATGTCAGCCCTGGAGGATATATAACGCCATCGACAATAATCACCACCATCAGTCAGGTGAACACATTAAAGATCCAGTTTAATATACCTGAGCGATATGGAGCAAAATTAAAGCCCGGGCAAACCGTTACGTTCAATGTAGATGGCTCTTCCAGGACCTATGTGGCATCTATTATAGCATCTGAAATCAGCATTGATGAAGATACGAGGAGCCTTGCAGTGAGGGCACTGGTCAAACAACCGGACGCATCGTTGATTCCCGGCGTATTTGCAGAAGTCAAAATTGTATTGGGTAAGAATGAAGAGGCCCTGATGGTGCCTAACAATGCGATCATACCACTTGGCCGCAAGAAGCAATTGTATTTATACCAAGGGGGAAAAGCAATGGTGCAGGAAGTGACTACAGGGGTGCGAGACAGTACAAATATCCAGATACTGACAGGGATCAAAGTTGGGGATACTGTGATTACGTCAGCCGTCTTATTTCTAAGACCGGGGCTGGAGGTAACAATTGCTAAAAGCAATTGATATATGAATCTCTCTGAACTCTCTCTCCGCCGCCCCGTCCTTGCGATGGTATGTTCCATCCTGATCATCATCTTTGGGGTGATCGGATATTCATACCTGAGTGTACGGGAATATCCAGCTATCGATCCGGCTGTCATCAATGTCAAGACAACCTATATAGGTGCTGATCCGGGGATCATCGAGCAGCAGATTACGGAGCCGCTGGAGAAGATCATCAATGGCGTACAGGGCGTCGTCAATATCACGAGTACCAGTACGCAGGGCGCAAGCAATATCACAGTTGAGTTTGAATTGGGAGTAGACCTGGAGCGTGCGGCAAATGATGTGCGGGATAAGGTTTCGCTTGCTGCAGGCAACCTACCTCAGGACATTGATGCCCCACCGATCGTCAGCAAGTCGGATTCGGATTCAGATCCAATTGTGTTCATGCAGATACAAAGTCAGCACAAGAACATGATGGAACTCACGGACTATGCAGAGAATGTAGTTCAGGAGCAGTTGCAGACTATCCCGGGAGTGAGTTCTGTCAATGTATTTGGCAAGCGGTATTCCATGCGCTTGTGGATTGATCCAGCGAAACTCATCGCGCACAAGCTTGTCATTTCAGATATCAAGGAAGCGCTTGATAAAGAAAATATAGAATTGCCCGGTGGGAAGATCCGTGGAAATGAGACTCAACTCATCGTCAAGACGTATGGAAAACTGACTACTGTAAATGAATTTAATGATCTGATCCTGCGGGAGGACAATAATGGTGTAGTCAGGTTTAAAGATATCGGGTATGCTGAATTAGGTCCGGAAGTAGAAGAGGCCGTCTCGAGAAAAAACAATGTACCATGTGTGAGCATGGGTATCGTGGCCCAGCCAGGGAGCAACCAGATCGAAATCGTAGATGAAATCTATAAGCGCCTGGAGACCATCAAACAGGATATGCCGGAAGATATCCTCCTGGAAGTCGGATATGACCGGACTACGTTTGTGCGCAAGGCTATATTTGAAGTCAAGGAAACACTGATCATCGCCATCTCGCTGGTCGTGTTTATCATCTTCTTGTTTTTCAGGGAATGGACGATAGCGCTGAGGCCATTGATTGATATTCCTGTCTCGCTGCTTGGCGCCTTCTTTATCATGTATATCATGGGATTTTCCATCAATGTACTGACCCTGCTGGCCATCGTACTGGCGACAGGACTTGTCGTTGATGATGGTATCGTGGTGACAGAAAACATCTTTAAGCGCATGGAGCAGGGCATGAACAAGTACAAGGCTGCCCTGGAAGGATCAAAGGAGATCTATTTTGCTGTCATCGCCACATCACTGACACTGGCCATTGTTTTTTTACCCATCATATTTCTCGAAGGCTTTGTGGGTAAACTCTTCAGGGAGTTTGGTATTGTGCTTGCAGGCGCGGTATTGATTTCAGCTTTTGTTTCGCTTACGCTTACCCCGGTATTAAATATTTTTCTCACGCGCAAAGGCGTGCACAAGCATTCCAGATTTTACCTGTGGACAGAACCATTTTTTGTGGGGCTGGAAAACATCTATAAGAACAGCCTGAAGGCGTTTATGCGTGTACGCTGGATCTCCCTGGTGATTGTCGGGGTTTGCGCAGGAATCATTTATTTCCTTGGCAGGCAGATTCCATCAGAGCTTGCGCCTATAGAGGATCGCAACAGAGTGAGAGTCAGCGTGACCGGCCCCGAGGGGACTGATTTTGATTTTACAGATGCTGTTACTTATCAGATCACGCAGCAACTGATGGATTCCATTCCTGAGCGATATATCGTATTGGCTTTTGCACCAACTTTTTCCGGAACGCAAGGTAGCAATGCATCATTTATCAGTATGGGATTGAAGGAACCTGAGCAGAGAGAAAGGTCACAGGCCGAGATCGCGCAGCAAATGAGTGGTATGTTTAAAAAATATACGAGCGTCAGGGCCTTTGCGATCCAGGAGCAAACCATTTCCGTTGGCCTTGGTAGCCGGGGATCATTTCCGGTGCAGTATGTTTTGCAGCATCTCAACTTTGACAAGCTTAAAGAAAAGCTGCCGCTCTTTATGGAGGCGGTCAGGAAGAGTGATGTGTTCCAGGGCTTTGATGTCAATCTTAAGTTTAATCAACCGGAGCTTCAGATCACTATCGATCGCCTTCGCGCAAACGAACTTGGGGTCTCTGTACTGGATGTCAACAATACCTTGCAGCTCGCATTGAGCGGTCGCCGGTTTGGCTATTTCATCATGAATGGCAAGCAATACCAGGTCATAGCCCAGGTCGACCGGATAGACAGGGATGAACCATTAGATCTCAAGTCATTCTTTGTACGAAACAACAGGGGAGAATTGATCCAGCTTGACAATCTTGTGCAGATGGTCGAGACCGCTAATCCGCCAACCATCTTTCACTTCAACAGATTTAAGAGTGCAATAGTCCAAGCCGGCCTTGCTCCCGGTAAGACGATTGGTGATGGAATTGCTGAGATGGACCGGATCAAGGCCGAAGTCCTTGATGATACATTTAAAACATCCCTGAGCGGTGCTTCAAGGGATTATGCCGAGAGTTCATCCAATATCTCCTTTGCATTTCTCCTTGCATTGATCCTGATCTTCCTGGTCTTGTCAGCGCAGTTTGAAAGTTTTGTGGACCCGATCATCATCATGATCACTGTGCCTCTCGCCCTGGCAGGGGCTGTGCTCAGTATGTGGTTGTTTCACCAAACGCTTAATATCTTTTCACAGATTGGGATTATACTCCTTATTGGCCTTGTGACCAAGAATGGTATCCTGATCGTGGAATTTGCGAATCAGAAGCGGAGACGGGGTGAATTGAAGATACCGGCAGCAATTGACGCATCAGTTGCGAGGTTGAGGCCAATCCTAATGACGACACTTGCTACTACATTAGGTGCACTGCCCATTGCACTGGCCATTGGTTCCGCTGGTACGAGCCGTGTGCCTCTTGGAATTGTGATCGTCGGTGGTATGTTGTTTGCCCTGATCCTCACCTTATATGTTGTACCGGCATTGTATTCGTATCTCTCTTCGCAAAAGAAGCAGAGTTCATTTGAAGCCGCCATTGCCGAACCAGACAGCATACCGGGCCATGAATAAAAAAGTATTTGCTTTAAAGATGCATATGTTCAAATCATTCAATGTACGTGCTGGTATTGTGCTGGCGGTGCTTCTAACAGGACTTTCTGTTGGCGTTAGGGCACAGCAGATGCTCACATTGGAAGATGCCATCGCCATTGCGCTGGAAAACAACTATGATATCCGGCTTGCAGAGAGTGATTCGACATTGCTAGGCCTGGACTATTCCTATCGTAATGTCGTATTCCTGCCAAGGCTCAATGCGACAGCGGGGACGGTGTGGACGAGTAACAACCAGCAACAGGAATTTACGGATGGGACCGAGCGGAAGGGAGATGTATTTACCAACAATATCAATGCTGCTGTAACGCTCAACTGGACACTCTTTGATGGCCTGAAGATGTTTGCCCTCAAGAAGAAGGCGGAGGAATATACGCGGCTAGGATCACTGGAAATCAAAAACCAGGTGGTCAATACTGTAGCAGAAGTAATCAATACATATTACATCATCGTGCGGCAAAAGCAACAACTCAAAGCGATCGAAGAGCAGATGAGTGTGAGCCAGACACGTGTCGATCTGTCAAAGCGCAAGCTGGAAATCGGCCTTGGGACCAGGACAGAATACCTGCAAAGCGAGATAGACCTCAATGCGCAGAAGTCTGCAAAGCTGCACCAGGAAACCTATATCATCGAGTTGAAGGAAAGGCTCAACCAGCGGATCAATCCAACTCCTGCCGGACAGGAAAATGTGATGAATACAGACTATGAGGTGAGCGATACAATTCCCATCAATTTTGACCTGACCCTCGATGAGATCAGGCAAAAACTTGAGGAAACAAATCCACAATTACTGCTGGGCAGAAAGAATATTGACATTGCGGGCCTCTCGCTGAAAGAAATCAAAGCAGAGCGCTATCCTGTGGTCCAGTTTAATTCCGCGTACAATTTCAGCCTTACCAACAATGATGTGGCGCTCAATCCTTTTCTTCCACTCACTAATCAGAACAGTGGATTCAACTATGGATTTTCGGCAGCCATCCCGATCCTGAACTATCGCAACACAGACCGCTTGATCAAGCAGGCAGAGCTCAATATCGGTTATCAAAACCTGCTCTATGCGAGTGAGCGTTCGCAACTCCATCTCAACGTCATCAATGCATACAATACGTATGAACTTCAAAAGGAGGCTTTAGCATTGGAAGAGTCCAACATATTGCTTGCAAAGGAAAATGTAAGCATTACGCTTGAAACGTATAAGCTTGGTTCCGCGACATTTATTCAACTGCGTGAGGCGGAGAAGAGCCTAGAGGATGCGTATGATCGCTTGATTGCAGCGAGATATAATGCGAAGCTGGCAGAGACAGAATTGCTTCGCCTGAAAGGCGAACTAGTTAAATGATGCTTCGACTACGCTCAGCAACCGAGGAAATGAAAAATGAAGAGTGAAACATGAGAAAGTTTCTTCTTTTTTTCGCCTAGTTGCAGACTCAATGCAGGGAATGCAAAGGCTTAATAGCGCATACTTTCATGCCTTTTTCCTAATTTTCCCATTCATTCAGCAACATAACATCATGATCATGAGAAAATTGAAGTATGCCTGCATCCTTGCAGCAAGCCTCGTTGTGATTTCCTGCCAGCAGGCAAAGCAAGAGCCGGCGCAAGCGGAGACGGCAACTGTGGGATTTGATAAAAGCCTGCTCGACAAATACACCAGCGTAACCCTCACGGCTGATCTCAGCCACCTCACAGACAAAGAGAAGCAAATGATCCCTTTGCTCATCAAGGTGGGACAGATCATCGATGGGATGTATTGGTATGAGGCTTATGGCAAAAAAGATTCCTTGCTGGCAGCTATCCAGGATCAGGATGCGAGGAGATATGTGGAGATCAACTATGGCCCATGGGACAAGCTGAACGGGGATTCGGCCTTTCTTGAAGGCGTCGGACCCAAACCGGCGGGAGCGAATTATTATCCAGTTGATATGACCAAGGAGGAGTTTGAAGCCGCAGACCTGCCGGACAAGAAGTCACTCTATACCTTTTTGAGAAGGGATGCCAGTGGCAAACTGTATACCATACCCTATCACAAGCAATTTGAAAAAGAGGTAGCAGAGATCGCAGCCCTGTTGAAGCAAGCCGCAGATCTCACCGATAATGGAGAGCTCAAGAAGTACCTCACCCTGCGTGCGGAGGCTTTCCTGACGGATGACTACTATGCCAGTGATATCGCGTGGATGGACATGAAGACCAACCCGATTGATATCATCACCGGGCCTATCGAAACGTATGAAGACGGCTTGTTTGGCTACAAGGCATCGCATGAGACGTATGTATTGATCAAAGACAAAGCCTGGAGCCAGCGCCTGGAGCGATATGCGGCGATGTTGCCGGGCCTCCAGCAAGGGCTGCCGGTCAATGCAAAATACAAGAAGGAGAAGCCAGGTTCTGATAGTCAGCTTGCCGCATATGATGTAGTGTATTATGCCGGTGATTGCAATGCGGGCGGAAAGACGATAGCCGTCAACTTGCCTAATGATGAAAAGGTGCAACTAGAGAAAGGCACGCGAAGATCACAACTGAAAAACGCCATGCAGGCGAAGTTTGATAAGATCCTGGTACCGATAGCCAATGAGCTTATCGATTCGTCACAACGGAAGTACATCAACTTTGATGCGTTCTTTGCCAATACGATGTTTCACGAAGTGGCGCATGGATTGGGGATCAAGAATACCATCAATGGCAAGGGTACGGTGAGAGAGGCGCTTAAAGAAAATGCTTCTGCGCTCGAGGAAGGCAAGGCAGACATCCTGGGCCTCTATATGGTGACAAAGCTTCATGAGCGCGGTGAACTGAAAGGAGATATCAAGGAATACTATACCACTTTTATGGCCAGTATCTTCAGGTCCGTTCGTTTTGGTGCGTCAAGTGCACACGGTGTTTGCAATATGATCAGGTTTACTTTTTTCAAAGAGATGGGTGCCTTTGAACGCGACCCTGCGACCAATACGTATAAAATCAATTTTGATAAAATGCAGGCGGCCATGAATGCGCTGTCTGACAAGATACTCACCTTACAGGGAGATGGGGATTATGAGGGCGTATCTAAGCTGGTCAGTGAGATGGCTGTGATCAAGCCTGAATTGCAGGCAGATCTCGATCGGCTCAAAGTCAAGGGGATCCCGGTGGATATTATATTTGAGCAAGGGACGGCAGTGTTGGGATTGTGAGTTGTGAGTTGTGAGTTGCGAGTGGGTCTCCGTGCGATATTGTGTATTCGTGAGACGTGAATCGCTAGATGAGGCTTGTGCATTAGTCTTCGTTTACGTTTTTCAAAATCCATATTACCTGAGGCGACAGATGAATTTGATAAGGAATGACAAATCCTGAATGAAGTATACATATGTTATTCTCCTCATTTTTCTGAATGTTTGGACAAGGGTTACTTTGGCACAGACTCCTGGACTGACAGTGGAATTCTATTCCGCTGAGCACGGACTACCTCACAAGTATGTGCACGATATTACGCAGGATGACCAGGGGTATATGTGGATTGCCACCCATAATGGCCTCGCGCGATACGACGGATATACATTTACTGATTTTACGTACCGGATCACCGGGGATGCTCAGCTCAAAGGGCTATCCATATATTGTGTAGAAAAGGATAAATCAGGTAACATCTGGATTGGGTATAAGGGCGGACTTGCGGTAATGAATCCAGAAACCGGCACAGTGGTGCATAAAGATCTTGGCCTGCCCGAAGATACCCAGGAACTGGTATACCAGCTTTTTTTTGACGACATGGACCGTGTGGTGTTGGTGTTAGGTAAAGGAATCGTGCTTTGTTATGATGCCAATTGGATACTACAATTTACTTACCAGTTTTCTATCAGAGCGCCTGACTATGAAACCAATCTTCCCCTTGTCACACAAGACAGCGATCATTCATTCTGGCTATCTACCTATTACAATGGGATTGATCATATAGATCCGCATGGCAAGTTTATCGAGCATTTTCGTCCTCCGGAGGATCGGCATACACCGGCGACTTTATACAAAATCACTACAGCAGACCATATTGGCTATCAATTTCCCCTTGGTAAACGGCATGCCGATATTATGCAACACAAAAATGCTGCGTTGCATCCGTTTGTTAAACTCATCAGCAGCTCCTACCGATGTCCGTCATCAGTATTCGACTTAAATGGAAACTCCTGGGAGATTGGCTTGGACAGCATTACCATGCATGATCCTGTAACGTCAAGAACCATTACTTTTTCCTTGCCTTACACAAGGGAGTACCAGTTGGATGTCCCCACACAGAGTATTTTTCTCAGTAGGGACAATACCCTTTGGGCGACTAACCGGAAAGGCCTGTTTAAAATCAACTATAAACGAAGCATTTTCACCAACTATCTCCACCGGGATCAGCAGTTGCCATCGGATCAGGGGATCAGTATGCGTGGTCTCGCAGAAGATGCGGAGGGTATCATTTGGGCCGGTGCATATCCCTTTTATCCGGAAGGGCCAAACCAACCATGCAACCTCATTCGGATCAATCCCCGGACCAACGAAACCAAGCCGTTCTATCTCACCAACGAGGATGGTACGGCCTTTATTCCCGGAGCCGCACCTCAATATAAGATGATCATTAAGGGACAGGAGCTATGGGCGACCTCCGGTACGAATTACATAAGCCGGATTGATATGCAGACCCGAAAGCTTGTTAAATATAGTATGTCCGACCCCGACCTGGGCATCACCACCGGGATGTACTATGTCAATGATTCGACCATCTTTTTTTCCACACCCAAAGCGATCGCCAGACTAAATCCCGAGCGTTCTGATAGTGCACAGACGACATTCATTTTAAAAAGCGGGAGCAAGGAAAATTTTGAGGGAGTAAATAATTTCTTTGACGCCGGTGATGACCTGATCTGGGTAGCAGCCAATACCGGGTTGTTTCTTATAGATCACGCGGGCAGAATCATCAAAACCTATTCGGACACCAGGAATTCAAAAATCATGCTTCCGGCATTGGATATCAACTATGTATATCCGGAAGAAGCAGATAAGACCTGGCTCGGCACGCGGCATGGGCTCATTCTGCTGGATACCCTGCACCAGCACTGCAGGTTGTTTACTACCAAGGATGGCCTGCCTAATAACAACATCGTGGGCATACTTCCGGATGAATTCGGATATCTGTGGCTCAGCACAGACAACGGCCTGTGCCGCTTTCATCCTGCGGAAAACAGTTTTATGAGTTACTATGTACAGGACGAATTGCCGCACAATGAATTTAACCGCATGGCCTCCCTCAAGGCTTCGGATGGCCGACTCTATTTTGGAGGGCTTAACGGACTGACAGCCTTTCATCCCGGAGATGTGGATACCAGTCTCAATCATCTTCAACCCATCCTGATCAGTTATTCGATGTTCAGAGGTGAAAAGGATAGTATATACACGTATGACGGCTCACTCGTAAATCAAAATCCAGTTGTCTTTACCCACAAAGACCAACTCTTTAACTTCAGGTTTATGCTCCCGGCATATCGTGAACCGGAGAAAAACAGGTTCCTGTATAAACTTCAAGGTTGGGACAAAGAATGGCAGAATTCCGGCCAATCGAATGTCATCAGCTTCAGCTACCTGCCCCCAGGCAATTATACATTGCTGGTCAAAGGAGCTGCCTCAGGAGATACCTGGAGCCATCATGAATACCGGTTGCAGATCATGGTCCTGCAGGCATGGTATAAAACCTGGTGGAGTATTACGCTTGCCGCACTGGCTTTGGGAGGGATTTTTTATGCCATGTATCGATACAGGCTCAACCAGGTCTTACATGTACAGCAGATCAGGAATAAGATTTCTGCAGACCTGCATGATGAATTGGGCAGTGTGCTGACCCAAATTGCTTTGCAAAGTGATATGGTGAGCCGGAATATCTATAGTGAAGAGGAAAAGCAACACGAACTCCAGAATATCCGCAATACAAGCCGTGAAGCTATCCTGGCGATGAGTGATATCGTATGGAGTGTCAGTGCAGGACATGATAAGACCTCCAATCTGATTGACCGGATGAAGGACCACGCTGATCTGATGCTGCAGCCACTGGATATCATACCGGATTTCAAGGTGACAGGATTAAGGGAGGAGCGCGTCATGGATCAACAGCTACGGCAGGAATTATTCTTGATTTTCAAGGAAGCCATCCACAACATTGTCAAGCACAGTAACCCAACGTATGTGGAAATTGAAATGAGCAATGAAAAGGGAATGTTTGAACTAAAAGTAAAAAACGATATCAATACGCCCAGAGAGAGGAGGGTCATCGGAGGCCATGGGTTGAAGAATATGAAACGAAGGGCAGCGTCTATCGATGGAAGTCTGGAGATTGAAAGTGGCGAAAATTCGTATACGGTGATTTTGAGGCGAAAAGAGGTTTAAGTGAAAAATGACGTGCAAGGAGAAAGGTGTGATAAGACGCGTCCGGATACATGTTTTGGGGCATGTCGGGATGACCAAACAATTTCACCCGAAGATGTGATTTTGCAAGGATGGCAAAGGGAAGACCTTTGCTTAAAATCTTGCACATGCGTTCAGAAGTCATCGTACCCATCAGTATAGGCCCAAAGGCTTTATCCCTGACAAGCAGGAGAGGAAGAAAAAAGATTGCTATTGACAGGATCATCCGGATGGAGGCAGAAAGCAATTACACCTGCATACATATTATGGATCAGCGGCCGGTGTTGATGGCCAGGGTGCTGGGAGACTATGAGGCCGTCCTTGAACCATTTGGGTTTGTCAGGACACACCGCTCACACCTGGTTAACAGGCAATACGTAAGTGATATCAATGCATCAGGTGAAATCATCATGATCGACCAGAGCAAGGCTGAGATCAGCCGGAGAAAGCGCAAAACGGTACTTGGTATTTTAAATCTGGCTTATTCGGGCAAGCATGCTGACATACCTTTCAAAGGCATTAATATTGCAGGATGATCTATATCGCGATCATCGAAGATGTACTTGCTATCCGGAGGAGCATCACTGCGTTCCTCAATGCCGAGCCCGACTGTAAGGTGGTGGCTTCGTGCGAATCCGTTGAGGAATTTCTCGCTATAGATACTATAGAGACGGGAGTAGAAGTGATCCTGTCAGATATCGGCCTGCCAGGTATGAATGGCATTGAGGGGATAAAGCTTTTTAAGAAAAGATATCCTGAAGCTGAAATCATCATGCTTACCGTCTTCCAGGATGAAGACCATATATACAAAGCCCTTTGCGCCGGAGCTACAGGATACCTGCTCAAGAGCACGCCATTGCCCCAGATCAAAGAGAGCATCATGAAGATTGCCGTTGGTGAAGTGCCGATGAGCAAGGCTGTGGCCCGAAAGGTATTGGAGCATTTCAATCCAAAGCGAACCTATGGCACTAAGCTCGACGAACTCACAGCACGGGAGAACCAGGTGTTGCAAGCCATGGTAGAGGGCCTCAGCTACAAGATGATTGCCAGTCGGCTGGATACGAGCCTGGACACCGTGCGGTCACAGGTCAAGAGCATCTACCGAAAACTGCATGTCAACAGCAAGGGTGAGGCGATAAGCATGGCGATACACAATAAGATGCAGTAGGGATGTGAGTTGTGAGTTGTGAATGGTACGTCTGTATGTGCCATGTACTTGCTTAAAGGAATAGACATTTTCACCCGAAGATGTGATTTTACAGGTCCTATGAAGAGCGGAGTTTTACAAGGTTAAAACTTGTGCCATGAAACCAAATCCATTTCTCTTTGCCGCGCTCCTTTTCTTTTACTGTTTCACAGGACTGAGGTCTCAAAGTGTGGGTATAGGGACGTCAACGCCGGATACAAGCGCCCTGCTGGACATCGTGAGCACGAACAAAGGCATCCTGATCCCGCGGATGACAACCGTACAACGAAATGCGATTGCTTCCCCCGCTGCAGGGCTGATGGTCTATGATGCAGACCTGATGGGATTCTGGTATTACAATGGATCCATCTGGCTGTCGGTAGGAGGGCCGGATGATACGTGGAAGATGTATGGCAATGCCGGGACCAACTCCACACATTTCCTGGGCACGATGGATGACCAACAGATGCGGTTCAGGCTTAACAATCTCAAGGCAGGCACATGGGATGGAGCCAACCGGAATTATAGTTTAGGGGTCGGAGCGCTGGACAGCATCACCACCGGTAAAGGAAATATTGCGATCGGAACAAAAGCTTTGTTTCGAAACAAGACCCAGAATGGCCTGGTTGCCGTTGGAGATTCCAGTTTGTATAGCAACACAACGGGTTTTCAAAACACCGCCTTAGGTAGCAAAGCGCTGCGATCCAACTCCTCTGGTTCCAGGAACACGGCAACAGGGTTTCAGGCATTATCCAGCAACACCGGATCAGGTAATTCCGCCATAGGCAATAACTCGCTTCGGCTAAATACCACTGGAAGTAATCTCGTTGCCGTGGGGGATTCAAGTTTATATAGCAGCACTACGGGAAGTTTCAATACAGCCATAGGAAGCAACGCTTTAAAAGACAATACGACTGGCTATCAAAACGTGGCCAATGGGTACCGGGCACTATATAACAATACGATAAGTTACCAGAATGTAGCTGTTGGATCTCAAGCGATGTACAATAATACGACCGGTTCTCGCAATGTAGTCATTGGGCATCAGGCTTTATATAGCAATACAACCAGCTCTTACAATGTGGCCATTGGTTGGGAGGCCTTATATCTCAACACCACTGGCTCTCACAGTGTGGCCAATGGGTGGGCAGCCTTATATAATAACACCACGGGTTCGTCCAATGTAGCCAACGGGTCTGAGGCATTACACCTCAATACGACGGGTGAGAAAAATGTGGCAGGTGGCCATGGAGCACTCTTTTCTAATACGATCGGTACGTGTAATGTGGCTAATGGGTTTCATGCCCTAAACTCCAATACAACAGGATCAAACAACTCAGCTTATGGATGTGAAGCAAATGTAGCTTCAGCCTATCTTGTCAATGCAACTGCTATTGGGGCAAATGCAATGGTTGGTGACAGTAATTGCCTTGTCCTTGGGAGCATCAGTGGAGTAAATAATGCTACCGAATCTGTCAATGTGGGGATAGGCACCACTATCCCCAAAACCCGGTTGCATATCGTTGGTGGCGTAGACGCCAGTTACACCGCCACATCTGGTTACCTGGTTACAGGGGATGTAGCCAGTTCCAATATTGTCATGGATGATAATGAGATCATGGCCAGAAGCAACGGAGCTGCCGCGCCACTCTATTTGCAGACCAGCGGCGGAGACCTTAAAATCGGATCCGGCGTACCCAGCTATAAACTCGAAGTAGGCTCCAGCGAAGCCGCCAAGACCGGAGGAGGCATGTGGATTGCCGCATCTGATGAGCGGTTGAAAAAAAATATCCGCGATTTTGAAGACGGCCTCGATGTGGTCAAGCAGATCCGGCCGGTACAATTCAGTTACAGTGGGCAGGGCGGCATAGCGGATGATACATCAACCTTCGTAGGCATCATCGCCCAGGAACTGAAACCGGTAGCCCCGTATATGATCGGAGAGTTTACCTATACCGCGCCTGATGGACAAAAGGAAAATTACATGGACTATGATGGGACGGCGATGACGTATATCCTGATCAATGCAGTCAAGGAGCAGCAGGAAGAAATTGAAGAATTGAAGTTGATTATTGAAAAGCAACGTGACAGGGACAGCGAACTGACTGAACTAAAAACACAGGTTGAAGAATTAAGGAAGATGGTAATGGAGAAGCAGAAAGATTAACCTTTGTCAACCCTGAATCGTGTGATGAGGCCAAAGAAGATAACTCCGCTTCCTCACCCAAAGATGTAGGTTTATTGATGCCCGGCCTGGCGGAACTTTATCCCCTAAAGTTTCGCACTATGAAAAGTCGTCATTTCATTTTTTCTTTTTTCTCTGTCCTTCTGCTGATGGCCACAGATCTGAAGGCTCAGCGTGTAGGGCTGGGGACAACATCTCCTGACAACAGTGCTATCCTGGATATCACCAGTACGGACAAGGGTTTGCTGATCCCGCGCCTCACCTCGGCGCAGCGAGTGGGGATTGCCTCTCCGGCGGAGGGATTGATGGTATTTGATACAGACCTGAATGGATTCTGTTATTACAATGGTACGGCATGGGTGGAAGTGGGGAAGGAAAGCAATACCTGGAAGGTGACCGGAAATAACGGCAACAACTCTTCTGATTTTCTCGGCACTACCGATGCCATGCCCGTGCCGCTCCGGCTCAATAATCTCAAGGCAGGTAGCTGGGATGGCGCCAACCGGAACTATAGCCTCGGTATCGGGGCGCTGGATAGTATCACTACCGGTATGGGAAATATAGCTATGGGCCAGCATACCTTGTTTCGCGAGAAGACTGGAAACCAAAATGTGGCTATCGGTGACAGCGCACTGCTTGCCAATAACGCTTCCGGACTGGTGGCTGTCGGGTCCAACGCGCTGCGCTCCAACACCACCGGGACGGCGAATACAGCTGTTGGACTCAGGGTCTTGCATGCTAATACCACTGGAGGAGGCAACACCGGCATCGGGAATCAGGCCTTGACAACCAATACATCCGGCAATAGCAACGTCGGCGTGGGTAGCGGTGTGCTGAAATTTAATACGACCGGTTCGGGAAACACAGTCGTTGGAACTCTTGCTATGATCACGAACACGACCGGATTTTTCAACACTGCTGTCGGCTTGTCTGTACTCGGCAATAATACCACCGGCAGCAACAATACAGGGGTGGGGCGTAATGCTTTACTGTCCAACACTACAGGATCCAACAACACCTCACTTGGTTATGAATCACTCATTTCAAACGGCACTGGTCGGTCCAATATAGCAATCGGAATCCATGCCATGTTTGGAAACAGTGCAGGTAACAACAACGTCGCAGTGGGCGACAGTGCCCTCCTGTCCAACACAGCTTCCGGCAACGTGGCTGTCGGTTCCAAGGCATTGCGATCCAATACAACAGGGACAGGCAATTGCGCCTATGGATTCGAGGCGCTTTTCAGCAGTACCACAGGCCTTCGCAATATAGCTATAGGACGATATGCCATGCGGAATAGCTCTATCCCCTTTGATAATATTGCCATCGGTGACAGCACCCTGTTGAATTCAAATGGTTCCAGAAACATAGCATTGGGTGTAAGTGCGTTAATAAACAACACCATGGGTGCTTTTAATCTGGCTATAGGGAGTCGCTCCTTGTATAATAACACCACTGGTAGTTACAACGTGGCTGTCGGCGACCTGGCGCTATATTCAAGTACCGCCACTACCTATAATACAGCCCTTGGATACGCTGCCCTGCAAGCCAACACCTCTGGAAATTCTAACGTGGCGGTAGGGAGTGCTGCGCTGATTAGTAATACGACCGGGTTTGTCAATACGGCTACCGGAAGAGCATGTCTGTACTTTAATACGACAGGCAGTGAGAACACGGTAATAGGGGGTTATGCTTTATATTTCACGACCGGAAATGGCAATGTGGGTATTGGAAAAAGCGCCCAATACTCCAATACTACCGGAAGCAATAATACCTCCTCCGGATATGAAGTAATGTTTAATAACACCACGGGAAGAAGTAATGTAACCATGGGCATCCGGGCTCTTTACTCGAATGCCACGGGCAACAACAACGTCGCCATCGGTGACAGTGTCCTGATGGCCAGCACGTCCTCAGGCCAGGTGGCTGTTGGCTCAAAGGCCCTAAAATCCAATACCACCGGAGTGGCTAATACCGCGGTGGGCTTTGAGACTTTGTTAAATAACACGACAGGCCAGCGGAACACGGCCGTCGGACGATATGCCTTGCGCAATGTGATTTCCGGTTTAGATAATGTTGCGGTCGGTGATAGCGCGTTGATCGTAAATACAGCGACTGCAAACGTAGCTATCGGTTCAGGATGTCTTAAGAGCAATACGACTGGAAATAATAACACATCCATTGGGATGAATTCCCTTAGAATGAATACTACCGGCGGAAGCAATGTCGCTGCAGGCACAGGGGCACTGTTTTTTAATACGACGGGTGTTGGAAACACCGCTTTGGGTGCAACTGCACTGGCCTCGAATACGTCCGGACTTTTCAACACCGCCGTCGGCCTGGATGCGCTTGCTGGCAATACGACCGGCAGCTACAATATTGCCTTTGGCCGTGATGCATTAAATGCTAATACAACAGGGTCCGGCAATAGCTCACTTGGCTATCAAGCCCTCATTTCAAACGGTACCGGCCGGTCAAATATCGCCATCGGAATCAATGCCATGTATGGAAACGGATCTGGCAACAACAACGTTGCCGTCGGTGACAGCGCCCTGATGGCCAGCACGGTCTCAGGGAATGTCGCTGTCGGATCAAAAGCTTTGCGCTTTAATACGTCCGGAACAGCCAACCAGGCTTTCGGTTTTGAAGCCCTCTTCAACACTACTACAGGCAGCCGCAACACCTCGGTTGGCCATCAAAGTCTCCGGGCCAATACCACTGGCAGCAATAATACCGCTATCGGCAACCGGGCCCTGGCGCTGAATTCAACATCGGGCTTTAATGTGGCTGTGGGTGACAGCGCCCTCTATGCCAACACATCCGCAGGTATCACCGGCATAGGGACAGGAGCTTTACGCAAAAACACCAGCGGCACATTTAACACGGCTGTAGGCTATCTGGCTGAGTACAACAATACCACCGGCATTGCCAATACTTCCATCGGATACCTGAGCGGATACAGCAACACCCTCGGACGGCACAATACGGCGATCGGGCACCGGGCGCTATACACCAATACCACGTCTCATTACAATGTGGCCATCGGCGATAGCACCTTATTCTTTAATACCGGCCAAGGAAACACGGGTGTGGGCACTGAAGCTTTGCGCAGCAATACCACCGGAACTAACAATGCAGCAATGGGTTTCCGTGCGATGTATATCAATACGACAGGGGCTAATAATACGGTGTTGGGATCGAACGCCCTGCGCCTTAATACGATGGGGAACTTTAATGTCGCCGTCGGCGACAGCGCCCTCTATGCCAACCTGGCTACAGGCATTACCGCAATCGGATCCAGGGCCCTACGCAATAACACTTCAGGCTTGTACAATACCGCAGCAGGCTATCTGGCCCTCTCAGCTAATACAACAGGAGGATACAATACAGCTCTCGGCTATGAAGCGTTAAAATCCCTCGCCTCTGCCAATGGAAATGTCGCAGTAGGCACCCAGGCTTTGAAATCCAATATCACCGGAGTCGGCAACACTGCCATTGGCACATTTGCATTAGAACTCACCACAGGTTTCAATAATGCAGCTGTTGGAAATGGCGCGCTGCAAAGTAATGTTGGCGGGTCCAACCTGACCGCGATCGGAACGGATGCCGATGTATCTTCCCCTGGCTTGACGAATGCTACCGCCATTGGGTCAGGGACCATCGTCAATGCCAATAATAAAGTACGGCTCGGCAATACAGGCACTACCGTTGTCGAAGGACAGGTGGCGTATACTTTTCCTTCCGATGGCCGTTTTAAAAACGAAGTGCGCGACGATGTGAAAGGCCTTGAATTTATCACCAGGCTCCAACCTGTATCGTACAACTTTGACCGCCTGGCCTTTTCACATCACATCGGGGAACCCACCACACCTGAACAGGAACAAGCCTTAGCCGCACTATCCGCTCAGCGCAGTATTGGCTTTATCGCCCAGGATGTAGAGAGAGCGATGACCGATGCAGGGTTTGAATCTTTTGACGGTGTGCATGCCCCGGAAAATGAGCATGACAATTACAGCGTAGCCTACAGCCAGTTTGTTGTGCCCCTCGTCAAAGCCGTGCAGGAACTTAACACTACGGTGGAAGAATTAAAAGCAGTCAATGCGGCGCAGCAGCAGACGATAGAAGCGTTGATGGCAAGACTTGATGCACTGGATAAAAGGGATTAAGGGATCAAAGGATCAAAGGAAAGTAAGGTGTAGCGAAGTGGAGATCAGGCCAGAATGAAGCGGGAGGATTGAGGGTTAGTCTTCTTTAGGGGATTTAAGGGTTTAATGGATCAAGACATTAATCACCCTTAGGGAGGAGCGGTTTGGTATTAAAAAACTTTAGTGATGTGTTCCACCTCTTTCCCTATTTTCATTCCGGATTTAGTATATTAATCTATGCGTTTATCCCTCACCCGAATGTTGATCCTGCTGCTTGGCTTGTCTACGGTGATGGATCATCCTCTCATGGCTCAGCTCCCTCCGGACATCAGGCTCTATGATGCATCGGATGGATTGTCATTCCGGGATGTGCGGTTTGGGGCACGTGATCCGCGTGGATTTTTGTGGATCGTCAATTCGGGGATTGATTTCTATGATGGTCAGTCCGTCACTTCTTACAATCGATTTGATCCCTCGCATCAGTTGCCTGTTTCCAATATCAGGTCTGCGGCAGGGTTGTGGGACTCCCTGATTATTTTTTCTGAAGTCAAGGATCTCTTTGCGCTGAATATGATGAGGGGCAAAGTAAAACCCTTTCCATATCCGGAGGGGATGGATCTGGATTTCAATGATCTCATTTCCATCGCTGACCGGCAGCATCATCCTGACATCCTGCTTTTCACCAGATCATCAAAGGGCACTAAAATACACTTGGTGGATCGTAACTGGAGGTACCGGTTCGGGTATGAAGTCTCCAATACAGAATCTTTTTTTCCAAAACTCATGCGCCTATGCCAATGGACCCGAAGGCGTGTTGTGGTTAATCGACCAGGACAGCATGCATATCCGGCGAATAGATTCCACCGGCACCCAAATTATTCCTTTTTCTTTCCCTGTGCGCAAACCCGGAGACAGTTACAGACTATTTTATGATGGCCAATCCAGCATCTATATCTGCAGGAATGACGGCATGATCTATGTCCTCAAGGATGGCACCACACAGGTAGAGCCCTTTTTAAAAATCCCTTATTCGTCCGAAATATTTTTCCCCATTCACATGGGTATAAGCGAGTGGACATGGATCATGTCAGATGATTGTTTGCTCCGGCTTAACCTCAGGAGTAAGAAATATGAACGATTTGACTTAAAACCATTTGGTGTCTATAATCCGGTATTCAGGGGCAGCTATGAAGACAAAGAGGATATTATCTGGGTTTTTACTGAAATGGGGCTCCTGCAGATTAAGCCCGAGCCCAAACCATTTATGTCTCTTTATACCGAGCCCAAACAACGGCGTAATGCGCAATTCAGGGAAATCATTCCGGCCTCGGATACAAGCGTGTATTGCAGGGTATATACACAACAGGCGTCTTTGGTTGAAGTCACGTTGCGGGAGCAGGCACCTCCGGATACCCTTGTCCGTATCAACAACATCCCGCGTTCCGGATTGATCGAACGATTGGGCAATCACCTCATCTATGTTCCTTCCGGAGCGGAGAAATTAATCATGTATTCGTTGCCTGATTTCAAGATCACCGAAGTGCCCCTTCCTATGCAGGCCAACAAGCAGTTTTTCAATCAACTATTTATCGAAGGCCAGACGGTATACTACCAGGATATCCGGAATCAACTCTCCGGGATTAATCCTTTCACCGGGGAGACTTCAGCCATTGTGCTCGAGAATTTGCCACCAAAAACAAATAGCCCATGGCGTGCTGTGCGAAAAATGGGAACAAATAAAATTCTCGTGGCTACAGAGACTGCAGGGCTACTCATTTTTAACCGACAGGACGGCAAACTGATTAAAGAATTTAACGACAACTCAGCGCACCCCATTTCAGGCAATTATATCAACACCATACTTCCGGAATCGGACAGCATCGTATGGCTCGGCACGCTCGGAGCCGGAATCAATCGTGTCAATCTGGAAAATGGCAGCGTGACGACATATACCTCACTGGATGGACTCGCCAGTGACATGGTCGCCAGCATGCTGCTCGATGATGCCGGAAATCTATGGACAGGAACCTTTGGCGGATTATCGATGCTCAGCAAGGCGGACAATCGTTTCTACAATTATTATGTAAAGGATGGTCTATCCAACGATGAGTTCAACTACCTCTCCGCGTATAAAAGTGCATCGGGACAGATGTACATGGGGACCATCAACGGGATCACCATTTTTCATCCTCAAAAAATTATTGGCAACCAGCCCCTTCCTCCGGTCCTGATCAACCGGATCGAAAGGGATCACCAACGAAATGGATTGAGTATAATTGAAGGGCAGCGCATTCAACCACTGGAGGAAATCATCATTTCGCCCATGGACAATTATGTGGAATTTACATTTGCAGTACCAAGCTATAGGTCAAACGATTCACACATCTTTTTCTCCAGACTCGTTGGTGTCGATAAAGGCTGGCTGCGCCTGGGTAGAAACAATACGATCCGATATCAAAAACTTGTTCCTGGCGATTATACACTTGAGTTGATGGCAGCGGATGCCAATGGAAATATCACCTCCGCTCCGACGGTCGTAAAGATTCATGTGCAGCAGGTGTTTTATAAATCCTTTTGGTTTATCACCACAGTCATGCTCTTGCTGGCAGGCATGGTATGGCTGATTTACCGGTACCGGTTACGATTACTGGAAAAAGAACATGCGACCCGTACCCGAATTGCGAGCGATCTGCACGATGAAGTGGGGGCTCGCTGACGGGACTTTATTTGCAACTGCAGGTGATGGAAATGAAGGCGAGTGGAGAAGAGCGGTCAAGGCTCTCCAACGTCACCAGGATAATCAACGAATCCATCACGAAAATGAGAGACCTCGTGTGGTCTATTGACGCGAGGAGCGATACGTGGGACAAGTTGCTTGAACGCATGGAAGATTATGCTTCAGATACGTTATCGCCGCTTGATATCCGATATAGTCTACATCAGCCGCATGCACTTACCAGGCATATTGATACGCACCGGAAGTATAATGTCTACCTCATTTTTAAAGAAGCCATACATAATATAGCAAAGCACAGTAATGCGACAACTGTAGATATCCGGTTTGAGGACATAGGTGGCAAACTGGTGATGTCCATACAGGACAATGGCAGGAAGCAGGATAAGTCCTCTGCACCGGGTCAGGGATTGAATAACATGAAAATGCGCGCCGACCGGATCAAGGCGGAATTGTTTACAGGGTTTAATGAGCAGGGATATTTGGTTAGTTGTGCTTTTTAAGCAAGCAAGAGAAAGTAACAATTGTTTACTTATGGATATCGGAGTAAAAGCAGGCTCACCCAAAGATGTGGTAAGGCAGGGTGCAGGAATCATTTACTTTTGTGCGGATGAGCAATAAGATCAAAGTCGGCATTGTTGAAGATGAACATGAGATCCGTGACATGCTCATTTATTTTATCAACCAGCAACCGGATATGGAATGTGTCTTACATGCCGATTCGGTGGAGTCTTTTTTTATTGCACTTGCGGATGTTCCTCAGCTTCATGTATTGATTCAGGACATAGGGCTGCCGGGGATGTCCGGGCTGGATGCCATACGCAAGATCAGGGAGAAATTACCCCGTACCGAGATACTGATGTATTCCATTTTTGATGATTCAGACCGCATTTTCAAAGCCCTGTGTGCCGGTGCTTCAGGATACATTCTTAAAAACACACGACTGGAAGATATTCGCAGAAGCATTCTGGATGTGCACAACGGCCAGGCCGCGATGTCGCCATCGATCGCCAAGAAAGTGATCGCATATTTCCGGCCTCAGAAGACCGAAAGCCAACTCACGGACAAGGAGCAGATGGTGGTGCAACTGCTGACGGACGGATTAAGCTATAAGATGGTGGCTGACCGTATGCAGGTGTCGATGAATACGGTGCGGTTTCATATCCGTAACATCTATGACAAGTTACAGGTGCATTCGAAAGCAGAGGTGATCTCTAGGAATTTGAGGGGGGATATATAAGAAGGGGTGAAGGGAGCAAGGGATGAAGGGAGCAAGGGAGGAAGGGAGGAAAGGGTATTGCGTATGTCCTTATGGATTATGTTGCTTATTCACTGCGATGTTGCGGCGTTGCGCAAAAAAAAACGGTAATACACTATTTCGGCTCCACGATCAGAAACACCGCTGTGCTATCCCCGATATTCAATACTTGGTGCCATTCAATGCCCTTACTGTAAAAGCTGCTTCCGGTTAGGACCTGAACTTCGCGTATACCATTGGCATCGGTGATACGCATAGTGCTACCGGCGAGGGTATATCCAAAATGAGGCTTGTGATAATGACGCTCATGACCTACACCCGGAGGAAATGTGCATTTCAGTGTGCGGATCGAGTCATTTTCCAACAGCACTTCGCATACTGGTTCGCCCTTCCATCCGGCGGCAAGCGGATCGGGCAGCGCGGATTGACTTCGGATGTCAAACGAAAAAAGAACAAGGAAAAAGAACGTGTAGCGAATCATGGTATCTGGTTTATGGCAGCAGTGAAATGAATGGACGAATGGTCTAATGGGATTCGAACACAGTGATTATGGTTTTAAAAACGCACGGATGTGAATAAGATAACTCTCCGGTTGCTCTCGGGCGATGGCATGGCCAGCTCCCGGAATGATTTCAATTTTTATGTTTTTGAAATAGGAAGCATACTCAGCACTATATCCCCATTTGATACCATCACACTGCCCTCTCATGATCAGCAGCGGGACATTGCAACCCTTTAATTTGATCCGGGTGTCAGGAAGATCAGAAAAACTTTGAACCGTTTTGATCATCGAGTAATAGCCTGCTCCGCTTTCCATAGGGCTGGTTAGTGAGGTATCGCACAAGGTGGATTTGCCCATCTCGTGGTTAAGTACGGTGACAAATTGATCCATTTCCTTATCGGAGGCAAGCTTCCAATTAAATGCCTGCGCCAGTTTTTCAACCACAGTAGCCCGGATATTGTATATTTTTTCCCTTCCCTGTTTATTCGTATAAGATGGGTTTCTGAGTTCCAGCGTATCAGGTGCTTTGATTTTTTCCAGGTCTCTGTCCATAGGAAGTATCGGGCCGGGTCCGGTAAAGATTGCTTTTTCTACTTTATCCGGGTGATCCGCGATAAACAAAGTAGCCAGGACAGCACCCCATGATTGTCCGATCAGGATTACTTTTTCAGCACCGATAGTCTTAATGATGGCCAGCAGATCCTCCTTGTGTCGATCAGTTGTATATTCCGATATGTCTTCAAGTCGTGTTGACCATCCACAGCCAACCTGATCATACAGATAGACATCGAATCCATCTTCCGTGAGCGCAGATAGCAGAGAGATATTGCGATCATATATAGGCCCACCCGGCCCACCATGCAAGTATATAATCGGATAGGGTTGCTTTTCCCCTTTTGCTAATAAGTGCATATATCCAATTCTGGATCCTGTAGGTAAGTCCCAGTATTGGGTGCTTTCCCTTCCTTTTGTTGCAGGTACATCATACGTTCTCGGAACCAATATCAGCAGGAGCAGGTATACCATCGCGAGCATACACGAAATGAGAACACTTTTAAATATCGTCTTCTTCATAGACCGGCAATACCAGGGCTCAAGAATGAATATACTTTGTTGAAAACAAAAGGATGGTTCAGAGCACTTGAGGCGTTAACGAATCGAAAAGCCTCTTTATTTAAAGTTTGTACCTCACCCCCAAATAAAATTCCCTTCCCTTTGTAGGCCCCCATACCGAAGACGTATCAAAGTATGGACTAAACGGATCCTGCCAACTGATGATAGGTTGCAGTTGACGGAAGTCAAAAATATTTTCGCAGCCGCCATAAACTTCAATCGCCCCGAAAGTGTAGGTAAGCTGGGCACTGACTACAGTATATGGATCTGAATAATCAGGACGCTGAAATTCCTCCGGATTTGATTTGGTATCCGGCAGCCTCTGCTCACCATACCAATGCAGATTCATATCGAAATGAAACTGATTGGACAAAGGTGCATAGCCGAAAGTGGTCAGTATTTTATTTTTTGGATTGAAAGGCAGCAACTCTTTGGTCTCCCCTACCATATGATAGACATCCAGGTAGGTGTATCCTGTCTTGACTTCAAACCTCTCCCAGATTTTCATGTACACTTCTGCCTGGAAGCCATCACTCACGCTGGTACCTGTAAAGTTCTTGATGATTGCTTTTGTGGGATCTGAGTCGTAATCCGGAAATATCTGATTTTGAAAACTGGTGTGGTAATAATCCACACTCAGGAAACCGGTGAACATGGCATTTTCTGTTTCAAATTTTTGCGTCAGGTTGATACCATAGTTAATGGCTTTTTCCGGTTCCAATACTTCAGCGAAAATGATATCTCTTGAACTGACTAAGAGCCCTATGTTTTCACTGAACAGATTTACGGTCCGCCAGCCGGTCCCCACATTGGCCCGTACAATAGTTTTAGGTGCCAGGTCATATTTGATAAGTGTCCTGGGGGTGAACATAAAACCAAAATCATTGTGCTGATCACCCCGGACACCTGCGATCCAGGTCACTTTGTCATTGAAAAGCCGCATTGTGTTTTCAGCGAAGACTCCGGGAATGTTTTCAATGCGGTGGTAGTTGCCGTCGTAGGTCCTATTGAGTGTGTTATCAGTAAACGCTATGTCTTCATTCAGATTGAGGTAACGATAGCTGATCCCTGATTTGAGATTGTGGCTTCCGTAGTTTAGTTCATGCTGTATGTTACCGTAGAAATTTGTTTGCTGGGCATCATATTTTACTGTTCCAAAGTAAGATTGTTGATCCTGGTAAAAGGATGAAGCAAAGAGAACGATGTTGTGTTTTGAATTGATGCGGTATCCTGTTTTCGTCCAAAGTTCTGGTTGGCTGAAATTGACTGTTTGGCCATATATAGATGAACTGCCCTGATCTGTTTTTGCATCGAAGGTTGTCTGACCGCCTACACGCTGCTCGTTGACAAAGCGTAAGCCAATACGGCTGCTCCAGCCCAGCTCTTGTTCGTTGCCGTATTTCCATTTGTTGAAGATCATATACCGGGTGAGCTGGGGCAGGTCAAGGAAGTGGTCATCATCCTGGTCAATCTTGTCTGCAGGCTGGATCATGTGGAACGCGGTCAGGTTGCTCCATTTGTTTTTCCTGAAGGCATAATTAGCGTTCAGATGTTTTTCAGCAAAACTGTTGACAAATGCATTGACATAGAGATGATCAGTATTGTCTGGCTCCTTGGTTTCGACGTTGATCTGGCCACTGATGCTTTCATATCCCTGCAGCACACTATTGGCGCCCTTGGCCACATAGATATTGTCCACCAGCGTACCGGGAATGGTACTGATGCCATAGGTGTAGGTCAGCCCCTGTATGACCGGAAAGCCATCTACCAGGATCTGATTGTATACGCCGGACAATCCGAGGATGCGCAGCTCTTTGGAATTGGTGATCACATTGGTGGTTTGGGGCTGCACGGTAGATTGGGTTTCAAAGCATCCGGCGAGGTCACAACAAGCGGCCTTGCCCAATTCAGTCTGGGTGATCTGCTCAGTCTTGATAGGGGACAGATCGGAGATGATCACGCCATCGCGTTGACCGGAGACCACCACTTCATCCAGCGCTTTTGATGCCTGCAGATTGAAGACGAGGAAAACAGGACCTGTGATTTCAAAGGTATCGGGGATATGTCCCACATAGCTGGCGATGAGATGCATATCTGAAATCCCTTCTGATGAAATCTGAAACTGGCCATTGGATTGCGTTTGTACCGCAGTGGTTGAGCCGAGCCAGTAGACATTCGCTCCCGCCAGTGGTTCTCCCTGTAGGTTGGCTACCCTTCCTGAAATGAATTGGGCGGAAGTGGTCCCGGCAATCAGCATTATGGTAATGAAGAGGCTAAATTCCACATTCTTAATCACTCTTATCATTTGCTCGATAGCTTATTGCATCGGCAAAGATAGGAAACAGAATGCCCGGGCTATCGTAAAAGACTTCTTCAAGGGAAGTGAGCGATAAAATCATGAAATATCATTCCTCCGGCGCGAGACCTAATGCCAAAAGTCCTGTAGAGTGTGGCTCAATTAATGTTGATCAACAGCTTTTGATTTATGTCGTGATTTTACCTTCTTGTTTGAAGAGGGTTGGAGCGCGGAGATCTCTGTGATAAAGGGTTCAGAAATGAAATAAGTCTTGCTGGTTCCATCAGGAAATGTCCGGATTTCTATGTTTCCATTCCTGAATATCCGGGTTTGGCTACCGTCGGGATTGACCAGAACAGGGATTTGGGTATTTGCATTGAGCATCACAGATTGTGTGCCATCAGGGTTGACCCATGTCTGTGTGCATCCGTTGTCATAGATGAGGGTCTGAGTACCATCCGGGTTGATTTGATAGTATGGGGATGACCCGTTGTTCATGATGAGGGTTTGCGTACCATCGGCATTGACTTGTATAGTCTGGGCGGTAACAGGTGAAAGAACCGCTGATATAAGCGCGATGATAAGGAATGCCAGGCTGAATGCCAAAGGGTATCGGTCTGGTTTACAAGATAGAATCTGTGAACTTTCCATAACCGTGGATTTTTATTGAAAGGTAAAGGCATAAGCCACAGGCATGTGTTATGAAAAGGTTATTTAAATATAAATTAATAAAGGGGTGAAGGGAGCAAGGGAGCAAGGGAGCAAGGGAGCAAAGGAGCAAAGGGTGAAGGGAGGAAGGGAGCAAAGGAATGAAAGAAATTTTTTTTTCATTTTCTGGTCACATTTAGAGGATCTCAAGACATTATATGGTATGGAAAGTACATATCAATCATTTGAAGATCTGGTGATCTGGCAAGAAGGCATGAAGATTTGTTACCAGATTTATGATGCACTTGAACATTGCCATGATTTTGGCCTGAGAAATCAAATGGAGCGGAGTGCGGTTTCTGTGCCTTCCAATATTGCAGAAGGATATGAATTGAGTTCTGACCGTGCTTTTATCCGCCATCTATACATTGCTAAAGGCTCCGCCGGAGAACTCCGCACGCAACTGTATATAGCCATTCGTCAAAAGTATATGTCAGAGGAAACCGGAACCGAGCTATTAGCTAAGGCTAAAAAGTTGGGAGGGATGATCCAGAAATTTATCACAGCCCGTAAAAAAAGAATATTGAAGAACCTTATAATGAATACCCTTTTATTCTTTTATAATTAATCTTCCCCTTACCAAATGCTTTGAGACCCTAACCATGAGGATTTACCCTTGCTCCCTTGCTCCCTTCACCCTTTGCCCCCGGCCCTATGCCATCCGCCTGTTCGCCTCTACACACCACATCAATTCCCCAACAAATACCGCAGCTCTTTTTTCTACTCCTGCTTTATCCGCAGGAACTCCATTGATATCATAAGCCTCCTGCACTTTTGGAACAGGGAACATCGCTGGCACCGTCCATGCCCGGATCTTCCAAAGCGACCATTGCAGTGAGGTGATCACCTGGGTGCCGCCAAAGACTCCATCTGATGCTGTGGAAATAGCAATAGG
The DNA here is from genome assembly GCA_016716665.1 of Candidatus Opimibacter iunctus. Lineage (GTDB taxonomy): Bacteria > Bacteroidota > Bacteroidia > Chitinophagales > Saprospiraceae > Opimibacter > Opimibacter iunctus. The sequence goes on from JADJVH010000005.1 coordinate 139,596, forward strand.
CTTCTTATACCACTCCTTGTACAAGACATCGATGGCATTCTTGAGACTCGCCGGATATCCACCATTGTACTCAGGCGTGACGATGATGATTCCATCAGCTTTGGTCACACGGGCCGCATAATCAAGCAGGGCTGGTGATGGATCGGGCTGCAATCTCAGTCGTTCGTCAAACAATGGAAACTGGTATTCATGGAGATCTATGATCTCTGCTGTAGCCAGGTTGTTTTCAATCAGGTAGTTTTTGAAAAAGAGGGCTACCCGGTGGCTGTTGCGGCCGGTGCGGACACTGGAGGAAATGATGGCGATATGATTCATACTTAAGTGAAGAATGAAAAATGAAAAGTGAAAAATGAAACGATGGGTTCAGCTATCAGCTATCAGCTATCAGCTATCAGCTATCAGCTAGCTACAGTTAGCAGTTAGCAGTTAGCAGTTAGCAGTTAGCAGTTAGCATAAGGGAAACAAATATATAGGCATTTGGTTATCGCTCTGCATGCGCTTGTAGCAGCAAGAGTTATTTCCTGTGCGTCCCGGCATATGGTCAATTTATACACATTGTAAAATTTATGTATATTTCATGGAAACATTCGAAATCACTTTCTCCTAATTACAAATGAAAAACCACTTTTATGAAGAGACTATTACTTGCATTGCTCACCCTGCTGGTCATCCATCAGGTTGACGCACAACTGACGATCACAGGCAGGATCACAGACACCGATGGCCTCACCCTCTTTGGGGTCAATGTAGCCGAGAAAGGTACAAGCCATGGTACCGTTACAGATCTTGATGGGGCATACTCCATCAATGTAGCCAATGCTGATGCCACCCTGGTCTTTAGCTACGTGGGCTATGAAACCAAGGAGATCAAAGTCAATGGAAACACGACCATCGACGTGATCATGAATGAGGGTATCAACCTGGGAGAAGTCCAGGTAGTGGGAACCCGCAGTTACCGCCGATCCTCTACAGAAACTCCAGTAGCTGTGGATGTCATTGATATCGCTGATCTTTCTGCCAGCAGCGGTAAGGCGGAGATCAACCAGATCCTCCAGTATGCGGCCCCATCCTTTAATGCAACCAAGCAATCGGGTTCAGATGGCGCTGATCACATTGATCCTGCTTCACTGCGCGGCCTGGGCCCTGATCAAACGCTGGTATTGATCAATGGCAAGAGAAGGCACCAATCCTCACTGGTCAATGTATTCGGAACGAGGGGAAGAGGTAATTCAGGAACGGACCTGAATGCACTGCCTGCATCAGCCATAGACCGTATCGAAATACTGCGGGATGGATCATCTGCCCAATATGGCAGCGATGCGATCGCAGGCGTCATGAATATCGTACTCAAGGATCAGACAGACGGCCTGACCGGTGGGGTGACGTATGGGATGTACAGCACCTCAGTAGGAGATGGATACGAAGCGCAGGCAGGAGATGTGCTCTATAATATCGAAGGGACAAACAGGCTGGATAGTGTAGACAAGTCTTTTGACGGAAACACCATCAAGCTTGACCTCAACTATGGGTTGCCTATTGGAGAGAATGGAGGTTTTGTCAATTTCACGACCGAATACCTTTCTAAAGAGCGGACCCTGAGGCCAGGATGGTCGTGGCGCAAAGGCTATGGCAGCGCTGCCATTGACGGATTTAATTTTATGGTCAATAGCGCCATTCCGCTCGCGGCGAATACGGAGCTGTATGCATTTGGAGGAAGAAACTTCAGGGATACTGATGCCAATGCGTTTTCGAGAGAGAGTTTTGCGGATGGGGACAACCGGTCTGTACCGAGTTTGTATCCAAACGGATTCACTCCACACATCACTTCTTCGATAACAGATGTATCTGCTTCGGTTGGGATCCGCCACACAATGAACAATGGGTGGGTTGCGGATTTTAGCAACACGTATGGCAAAAACTATTTCCATTACTATATCAAGGGTACCAACAATGCCTCCATGAAAGAAGCCTCACCGACAGATTTTGATGCTGGAGGCCACAGCCTTTCTCAGAATGTCACGGGTTTGGATTTCACTAAATACTTTGAAGAAATCGCTTCCGGATTTAATCTTGCGTATGGCCTTGAATACCGGACGGAGAACTTTGAGATTTTTTCTGGCGAAGTAGCTTCCTATGCACAGTATGATAACAATGGCCTGCCGATCACTGATCCGGTCAGCCAGCAACCAGCTACAGACACCAATGGAGATCAGTTGCCGGGTGGTGCACAGGGTTTCCCTGGCTATAGCCCTGCCAACGTGGTAGACAGGGGCCGGACCAATATTGGATTGTATGTCGATGGTGAGCTCAACATAACAGATCCTTTCCTGGTGGACGCAGCATTGCGTTTTGAAAACTACAGTGATTTTGGAAGTACATTCAACTGGAAAATCGCGAGTCGTTATACGTTGAGTGATAAACTCACTGTCCGGGGTTCGTTCTCAACTGGATTCCGTGCACCATCATTAGCGCAGATTCATTACAACCTCATCTTTAACAATTTTGTGGCTGGTGAATCATTGCCTTCGCTGCTCTCTTCAAATACAAGCACCGTAACAAGAGCTTTTGGTATCGGGCCACTGCAGGAAGAGACATCTGTAAACGGAAGCCTTGGATTTACGTTGACCCTTGGAGCGTTTACGGCAACCATTGATGGATATTCCATTTCGGTAAAGGACAGGATTATACTCACGGACAATTTTGATGCTTCAGGTCTTGGCCTGGGTGTAGATGTCGCTCAGTTTTTTGCCAATGGTGTAGATACTAAGACACAAGGTATCGATATCGTATTGGGGTATAGGAAGGCATTTAACAAGAGTGTATTCACCGCCAGCCTTGCCGGCAATCTCAATGATCTGACCATTGAAAAAATCCACAATGGGGATCTGAATCCATTTACATTCTTCGGGCCGTTTTCGCAGGCATATCTCGAGGCTGCAGCGCCGGATTATAAGTTCAGCCTGGGCCTGGGCTATTCGATCAACAAATTTGACTTTGGTGTCAACCTCACACAGTTCAGCAAAGTGATCATCCAGGATTTCCAGTGGGTGGATACGCCAGCTACGACGCAGGCGGAAGCGGATGCACTGTATGCAGTAGCTACAGATACCTATGATGCTGCATTGGTCATGGATCTGACTGCAGGCTATTCTATCACGGACCGGTTGAAAGTCACCATCGGGGCCAGTAACTTATTTAACAAGTATCCTACACCACAGTTTGATGGTTGGACGGACCAGGGTGGTTTTAACGACTCAGTGCAGATGGGGAGTGACGGAGCGTATTATTTTGGGAGGATAGGATTCAGGTTCTAAAAGATAATATAGAAAGGCGCGTTGCACACAACGCGCCTTTCTATATTATCTTTTTAATTTATCCACCATCTCTGCCGTCAGCGGATCTGAACTGACGCCATACCCATTGACAAGGATTCCCTTGAGGTTATATTTTTCTGAAGAGATTGCGTAGAGGATGCTCTCGTCGTCAACATCTGAAGGGCCGAAGAACCGGAATACTTTATCGATTTCGAATTCGTGCGGATGAAGGCGCAGTGTTGCGTCCCTGCAATCTATGCAATCGGGCTGAAGATTGAAGTCTTCAGTATATCCCTGTGCATGAAGAGCCTCAATAGCCAGTGAGAGAGAATCGTATTGTTCCATATTATTCATAACCTTAAATTAAGGGAAAAACACTTACCTGTTGCCACTTGTTGCAATGGAGACAGAAATTGGGCTGGATTTTCGGTTGCCAAATGAATTGACTAACTTGTTTTCAGCCTGGTCAGCCTCAGGACTGGCACGGCTTTAGCTACATAAGATAGCGGCATGGAGAGTATGGATAGCTATATCATCAATACGGCAGGATTTCAGATTACCGAGCTGGATATGTTTATCCGGTTACTGGTGGCTACCGGTATAGGCTTACTGATAGGCCTTGAGCGGGAGCATGCTGCTCTTGTCAAGAAAGAACAAACCTTTGCCGGCATACGGACATTTGTACTCCTCACACTGACAGGGTTTACTGCTGCTGTACTTCATGTCCTTTTGTCCCCATGGATAGCGGTTGGTATTGTTGTGGCGGTAGTCGTACTGACTGCGATTTCATATTGGATTACAGCACACAAGGGAGATATCGGGAGTACTTCGGAACTGGCCGCTATGCTGGCTGTGGTGCTTGGTGCACTGACGTTCCTTGGGTACATTGAACTAAGCCTGATGATCACAGTGATCATACTGGTCCTGCTTTCATCCAAGCTAAGCCTGATGAAGGTGATCGGTCAGATCACCCAGGAGGAGATATATGCCCTGATCCGCTTTGTCGTAGTGGCCCTTTTGATCTTTCCTTTTCTGCCCAACAAAAACTATGGACCATACGACGTTATCAATCCGCATGATATCGGGTTGGTGATTATCCTTACTTCTGGCGTAGGATTTTTAGGTTATGTCTTAATGCGTGTACTGGGCGCAACCAAGGGTGTATTGCTGACCGGGATTATTGGAGGTCTGGTGTCAAGTACGATGGTCACCTGGGTGTTTTCGAAGAAAAGCAAAGAGCCGGGAGCATTAAATGCACTCTATACTTCTGCAATACTCGCAGCGTGCTCGATCATGGTTGTTCGTGTCTTTTTATGGGTTATTCTTTTTAATAAAAACCTGCTTGTCAAACTTGCTGTACCCCTGGGTATCCTATTCCTGACAGCAGCAGCAGCAACCATATATTTCTACATAAGGGACAAAAAAGAAAATGCTACTGAATCTAAATTGCCACTTGGCAAACCGTTGGATATGACCAATGCGGTTTTATTTGGAGCCTTATACGTCGCGATACTCTTGGTGATCAGTTACGCCAATGATTACTTGGGAAATAAAGGGATCTTTATCACCAGTGGCATTGCGGGCTTGTCTGATGTGGATGCGATCACGATTTCGATATCAAAGATGTCGGTCATCACCATATCTGCCCAGACTGCTCAGAATGCCATTTTAATTGCAACGCTCGCCAATACGATCGCAAAGTTTGGCATAGCGCTATGGGCAAGTAGTAAGGAAATGCGAAGGAATATTTTTATCGGATATGGGATGATTTTCCTCGCTGCATTGGCGGCGTTTGGGATACTCAATCTGTGAGAAATGTAAGACGGTAAGACAGTGAGACAGTAAGATGTTTGGGAGTGGGTGTGAGCTGAATATTTAGCTTATTTGTTTTTGGATTTCGGTACGTATGTATTGCCAAATGGAATAGTCAAGCCGAGCCATGGGATAGCGAACAATGCACTGTCGGTATAACCAGGAATCATCAAGCCAAAATCGAGGCCGGAATTTTTAATGAGCCTTCTGCCACCTATAAATAAAATGATACCATTTTCATCTGACCCGCCGATGAAATAGTTTTCGGTCAGGATGTAGCCTCGCTGGCCGGTCCGGATCATTGCACTCAGGCTGAAGGTGGGTACATTGGCCCACTCACCGCTGACATAGCCATATCCCACGCCCAGGCTCACATTTGTATTTCGGTTCCCGACCGTTGTTGTACCATAGGCAATCCCAAACCCGGCATTATCCTCCCCGATGACGGTTCCGATCAAGGCGCCGGCTCCGATATTGAATTTATTTTCAATAACAGGAATAGAGAGTTTGGGCGTGATCCAGACAGGAGATGATGTGCCCGCAAACAGGAACAGGGGAATAATACCGGCACCAATGGACAGGTTATCTGTAATGCCATAACTGAACTGGTTGAAAAAGACCCATACATTCTGATAATATCCCTCCCCTTTCTTCAGGCCATAGCCATTACCCTGCCAGAAATATCTTGTAGCCTGTGGGTTGTCAAACCAAAATTCTCCTCTTTTGATCTCCGTATTACTGACCTCTGTCAAACGCTTGACATCGGATTTCCGGATTTTGATTTCACCCAGGGATGCAGTCTTCATGATGAAGATGTCAGCAGAATCCAGCATAATGGTTCCTACATATTCATTGCCATCCACTGTTTCGATGCGGTACAATGTCTTGTTGTCCTTGATGTTTTGGGCACCGGCAAGGGTACTCACTGCTAGAAAAGCTGCGAAGAGGATGTATTTCATTTGTGGCGTTTTGAAAGTTTTCAAAAAAACGGAATCTGGTTTCTATCCGATTTGGGTAAAATTAATAATTTGTTCGGTTTGGCATCGGTAGCCTGTCAGTTTATCAAAGTGGTATTTCAGGAGACTAATTTCAACCCGACAATGGAGAGGATCAATGTAGACATAAAAAATACCCGCCAAAACGTAGCGGGTTCTTTAAATACAAAGATACCGACCAGGACTATACCCGCTGCACCCAGGCCGGTCCATACGGCATATGCAGTGCCTACTGGCAAGGTAAGGGTTGCCTTGTACAAGAGGTAAACACTCAGGACCAGGCATACCAGAAACCCAAATAGCCACATCAGGTATGCATTCCCAGTGGCTGTTTTCAATTTTCCAAGGCTGGTGGCAAAGCCTATTTCAAACAGGCTTGCGATGACGAGGATAATCCAATTCATGAGTCAACTTAGATGTCGTAGACATCTAAGATACGCAACTGTGTAAGAGAGTAAGACAGTGAGCCGGTGAGACAGCAAGACAGTAAGACAGTAAGAGGTGCGGGTGTGAGTGCGGGTTTGGGCACGATGATGACAATTAGTAGAGACGCGATTAATCGCGTCTCTACTAATTGTTATCCATGCACACTCGCTTGCCCATCCATCTCACTGTCTCACTGTCTTACTTTCTCACACATCCGTGCCTACGTGAAATTCTTCCGTAACTTCGCAGCCAAAATCAATAAAAACAAACTATGTCACTCGAATCAACGATCAACGAAGACCTCAAGACGGCCATGAAAGCCAAGGACCAGGTCTCCCTGCGCGGTATACGTGCTATCAAGTCCGCTATCCTCTTGTACAACACCTCCGGCGCAGAAGCACAGTTGGACACCGAAAAGGAAATCGCTTTGTTGCAAAAACTGGTCAAGCAGCGCCAGGACTCACTGGATATCTACGAAAAGCAAGGACGCGAAGATCTTGCTGTCGTAGAGCGTGAAGAAATCGAGGTGATCATGCGTTACCTGCCAAAGCAGATGACAGAAGACGAACTCAAAGTGGCTATACAAGACATCATGACCCGGCTTGGTGCTACAAGCATGAAGGATATGGGTCGAGTGATGGGTGAGGCGTCAAAGGAGTTTGCCGGAAAGGCAGATGGAAAGACGATTTCTTTAGTTGTGAAAGCGATGCTTTCATGATGCTCCCTTTTGAAAAGGCACAGACAGGTCGCGACCTGTCCGTACCTTTTCAAAAGAATTCATTAACGATCAGGGTGTATATGATTTCCAATCATCAGCGTTTAACTTAAAAATCCACGTCGGGGTGACCTACCTGTTTCGTTTATCTATTCTTTTCCTTTCTCTCTTTTGCACATCTAATGGCATAGGCCAGACGACGTATGTCCCTGTCAAGGTTCCTGCGAAGTATGAAAAGGAGCTGGATGATGCCATGCTGCAATTTCAGGGGGGTAATCAAAAGGAGGCCATCAAATCCATCGAAGGAATCGTTGGAAAATTCCCGGATTGGACGATAGCACGGCAGAAACTAAGCCGCACCTATTACGAAACCGGACAGAAGCAGGCGGCGATAGAACAGCTGGAAGCATCCCTCTCTATTGATACCATGTCGCAGCTCAACGAACTCTACTCCCTGGGAAGGATATACGAGGAGATCAATGAGCCGGAGCGTGCTTTGGGTTGTTATACTGCTGTGATAAAAAAAGCTGCCGGTCAAGAGGCGCTGGTACAGCGCGCCACTACAAGCCAGCAGGCACTCGAAAAGAAGAAAGCCTTATGGGACAAGGGAGGGGACATCGTCTTTACCCCGTTTGACTCTGACATCAATACGCCTCAACATGAGTCTCTGGGGAGATGGACACTTGATGGACAGAAGATGGTTTTTACAAGACTGGTATTTGACCAGGAGGATATTTTCTTTGCTTCCTTTGATACCATAGCCAGGATATGGAGTATTGAAGATTTTGCATACAATTCTCCACTCAATGAAGGAGCACACGCATTGTCCCCGGATGGCAACTACCTGATATTCACTTCATGCAACCGGCAGGATGGGATAGGAAGTTGTGATTTGTATCTCTCTTTTAAAGATAATGGACAATGGTCCAGGCCAACCAACATGGGCCCTGCCTTTAACAGCTATTCATGGGATGGCCAGCCATGTTTTGGCCTCGACGGACTGACGTTGTTTTATTCCAGCAGCAGACCAGGTGGAATGGGCGGACGTGATATATGGTATGTCTACCAGATCGCAGAAGGCAGATGGTCCAATCCAATAAATGCTGGCCCGGCTATCAATACTCCGGACAACGAAGAAAGCCCCTTTGTCCATTTTGATGGACAGACCATCTATTTTATGCGCGATGGCAAGGAAGGCCTGGGGGGTTATGATCTCTATATCTCTCGAAAGGGAATTGATGGTAAATGGCAGAAAGCTGAAAACCTCGGCGCACCAATCAATAGCGGTGTGGACGAAGGCGCCCTGACCCTCCATCCGGATGGCAAGCGGGCCATCATCACCCGCATGACCGGGACGGCAAAGAATGATTTGTTTGAATTTGAACTTCCCGAAAGGTTCAGGGCAACCCCCACACAGGCACTGCAAGTCACCATCAAAGATCAAGTCACAGGGCAACCGGTCCGTGCAAGAGTAGAACTATTTGAAATCAGTAAGCAGGATACCATACGCATGTCCCAGTGGGCTGACCTTGACGGGAAGATTTCTGCAGTGACGAGTAAAAATGTCAGGTATGGGGTGATGGTGTCTGCGGAGGGATATATTATGTATTCTGCCAATCTTGATGCAGACACTTCAGCTGTACGCCAACTTGCCATCATGATGACGCCCTTGACTGCAGCCCAGGAGAAAGTGATTGTCCTCCAGAATGTATTCTTTGAATCGGGATCAGCAGCATTACTTCCCACTTCAGAGCCTGAGCTCAACAAGCTGCTCTGGACCTTGCGGAAGAATGTCAATATGCAAATCGAAATTCGTGGGCATACCGACAATGAAGGAGATGAAAAATCTAACCTGACCCTGAGTGAAGCGAGGGCTAAGGCTGTATACGAATACCTGGCAGGCAGAGGAATCACTGCTGAAAGAATGTCCTATAAGGGATTTGGAGAAACACAGCCAATAGCAGACAATGCTACAGCAGTGGGCAGAAAACAAAACAGACGAACTGAATTTTCAATCACCAAAATGTAAACCAACTATGCTGAGGCTCATCTTACTTTGTCTTGCTATCATTCCTCTGAGTGTAAGGGGACAAAATCAAACCGTCGTCTTTACGGCACTTCCTGAAGGCATCAATACTGTCGGTGATGAAGAGTTGGGCCGCTGGAATATGGATGGGAAGTCGATGGTGTATACATCATTGACCAAAGAAAAGGTGGGTCTCAACATCGCACGGTTTGATGATGCAGGCAGGATGATTTCGGTAGAGGCATTTCCATTTGACGCGATATACAATGGAGGAGGACATACACTATCACCGGATGGAAAAAACCTGGTATTCACCCTATGCGGACGGAAGGGAGGCTTTGGAGATTGTGATCTGTACATGGCTGAATTTAAAGAAGGCAGATGGACTGAGCCGATCAACATGGGCGTGGAGGTCAATAGCGCATCATGGGAAAGCCAGCCAGTCTTTGGGTTGGATGGACAGACATTGTTTTATGCCAGTTCAAGGCCGGGGTTTTGGAGGTAGTGATATCTGGATGACACGCCGATCCTTAGCGGGGCATTGGTCCACGCCAGCAAATGCAGGTGCGGGGATCAATACAGTAAACAATGAAGGAAGCCCATATATTCATTTTGATGGCCGCACACTTTACTTCATGCGGGATGGCAAGACAGGCATGGGTGGCTATGACTTGTATATCTCCCAGCTGGGCATCAATGATCAATGGAGGACTGCAGAGAACATGGGTAACGGGATCAATAGCGCAGCGGATGAGGGCGGACTTGCTATACATCCTGATGGCAAGACAGCAGTCATCACAAGATTTACCACAGATCGTCAGAATGATTTGTTTCAATTTCAATTGCCTGAAAAATTCAGGGCCGCACCATTGCAGGCATTGAATGTGGTGGTTAAGGATAAGCAAACGCTAAAGCCTGTTCGCGCCAGGCTGGAGATCTATCAGGTGGAGGCCTTTGATACGACGCGCCTATCCCAATGGGCGGATGACCAGGGAAAAATAGCCACGCCACTACTCAAAAACAAAAGTTACGGAGTGATCGCGGAGGCTGAAGGTTATCTCGCCTATTCTGCCAACCTGCCTGGTGATAATGCTGCTGTGCGAAGCCTGGAGATCAAGATGATTCCCCTCGCTTCAGCAAAGGGCCAGGTCATTGTCATGCAAAATGTGTTTTTTGAGACTGGCTCTGCAGCCTTGCTTCCAGGCTCTATACCCGAACTAAAGAAACTTGTCCTGACGTTGAAAAGCAATCCCAACATGAAGATTGAGATCACCGGACATACAGACAATGTAGGCACGGATGATGCTAACATGACGCTCAGCGAAGCGAGAGCCAGGAAGGTCTATGATTATCTCGTCACCGGAGGTATTGACAGGTCAAGACTGACCTATTCTGGCAAGGGTGAAACGCAACCCATTGCGGATAACAATACTGCTGAAGGGAGAAGACAAAATCGCAGGACGGAGTTTAGCGTGACCGCTAATTAGTACTCAGCGGACTACCCTTTCTTCTTCTTCGCTTTAGCAGCTTTGATGCTGTCAATCTTCATCTGTTCAGGGCTATCATGTTTTGGTGCTTCATGCACTTCGCCCTGGTGTTGATTATACTTCTCATCCTTGGTCAGCGTATCGGTTGCATGCAGGATAGAGTCGGCTATGATACTATCCATCCTGGTCGTGATCGAATCCTGAATGGCTGTTGATTTTTTTGCCTCCATATCTGCCGCATTATTTTTTTGCATGGTATTGCAGGTCATGAAGGTTGAAAAGAAGAGGAGGATATTAATCGAGAATAACCAGTTTTTCATTGCGGAGGATTTGGGTGGTGGAACGAATAGAAACAATATAGGTGCCGGGTGACAGCACTCCCTTATTAAAGGTCAGTTTGTTTTCACCGGGTTTTGGGGTATCGCTGTACAATAACTTTACCAGCCTGCCATTGGTGTCAAGCAACTCGATGATTACAGGTTCGCTTTGTGACATCGTAAACCTGATTTGGATCAGATCGTACGTAGGGTTTGGAAACACCTTCATATCATCATTCAGTGTAGTTTCTTCCACGCCTACAGTTGCCCCCGCCTTAACTTCGGCTACCCAGGTCTTGAATGTATTGAATGTATTCTGACTATTGATATCGGCGCCATAGCAGCCAGCAAGCCATATACGAGTGTCACCGCTATTGTGTCGGCGAGCAATACCTGTGTAATCACCCCAGCGCTCTTCATCGCCACTCAGGAAGTCAACATAGGTTTCGCCGGCTTTGACCAATGTGGATGGTGACCATGAGTAATCCTTATCGCAATTGACCACCCGAACCTGGGGATAGGTGTCACCCGAACTTCTGAGGAAAGCGATCATTACCGCGGGATCATTGGCTTGTGTAGAAAAGGAGGCCACTGCCGGATAAGAATAATCGTAGCTTCCCTGAAGGCCGAACATTTCTGATCTGTTGGACAGGTTGACAGCAGACAACCGGTTATAGTTGATACCATTCCATCCTTCACCAATATCGCTATGGAAGACAAAGTGTACAATACCATTGAGGTAAAAGGCGCTTTGGATCCTGCAATCTCCATTGTCGAGCACATCTGAGGTACCGGATTGATTGGCATTGGCGGCAGGACTGTAGGCAGTAGTGCTGATGGTATAGCTAAGGAGCTGTGGAGCCCCGGTCAGATCATCCGTAAGGTCCCAGAAGGCGATATTGTCAGCCCCTGAAGATTCACTGCTGACCAGATAGATGCCAGGACCATAATTACCCTGATGGCCAAAGGATGCGGGCACGAGAGAGAACGCTTCAGGGCTCGAGGTCAGGTCAGACCAGTATTGCCAGTTGAGGCTCTGTCCGCTGTAGCCATCGTTTTTATCTATCTGGTACAGGATAGATTGGTTAAAGGAATTGCCTGCAAAAAGATTGCCGGTCACATAAATTTCATTGTTCGAAACGCCAAGGGCAGGGTAATCAAACCAGCAATTGTTGTTGAGTGGATTGCCGGTGAGGGTATAGACCCACCAACCATTCTGTGGGTTGTTGGTCTTGGAAAAGCATACTAATACTTTTGAATTGCTGGCATTTGATCCATGCAGGAGCACCATCACAAATCGATCTGCGCCGCTGTCATAGATGACTTTCGGATCATAGATGGTAGCATTCAGTGAATTGTCATTGAAAAAATCTGTCCAGAAATCAAAGTAGAGATAATCTCCCTGGGCATTGTAGTACTCGACCCCATCGTTGTTGGCGGTAACAATAAAGCCGCCGTTTGAAATTGCCATTGTGTTGTCCGGGGGCACGCCATCAATCGACCAGTTGGCTTCGAAGTTGGTTCCGATCTCGGGCACTACAGCACGGCTGCCGCTTTCATTTGCCGGAGTGGACAGCAAAGAGCTTCGCTTGAGGGCCGCCTTGCTTTCCTTGATCTGCATGACCTTATCCGTATAGTGTTTACGGCTTGAAATATTCCGTACGGTGACGGCCCATTTGTCACCGGATACATCGTGATCAATTGATGCGGCCAGAGGTGAGATGATGATGCCAGAGGCAACGGCGGTATTCCGGGCGGTGGATTGAAGTGCCGGTGTAGGTTTTAACTTAAACTCCTGGGCGGTGGTCAGTCCGCAAATAGCTGAGCAGAGAAGCGCTATAAAAAATGATCGTGGGTTCATGAGGCAATGTGGGCTAAATGAAAGTGTGATACAACTAAGATAATGCGTGGTGTGCCATAGCATTTAGGATATCAAGATAATGGTTTTTCTGGTTTGGAATCAAGAGCGTATTGTCCACGGGGTAATTTCCACCTCCATATATTGCCGTCTTCCGGATCTACAAGCTCACCATCAAATTGAAATCCACATTTGCGCAGCACATGCACAGATGCATTTTCCTCTGCAAGGGTATGGGCCAGGACGAGATCAACATCCTGAAAGGCAAATGCATTTTTTATCAGCGCTTTTGCCATTTCCGTTGCGAAGCCTTTTTGGCGATAAGCTAGAGCGACCTCATAGCCGATTTCCACAACGCCCTTTTCCGGAGGCCCTTTATATCCGCAATTTCCAATCAGTGTGTTATCCGATACGAGGATAGGAAGCCAACTCCACCATACCTCACTACCAGGATGCATCTTTATTTTGTCCAAGGCATATTTAAAGGGTGCGTCACCAAACTCGCTCCATGGATTGGCAATATGGATATTGAGCATACTTGCCAGGACGTTTTCACCCATCAGCATTCCTTCCAGGAGGTCCCTGGTCGAGTTGATCAAGATTAATCTTGGCGTAGTCAGGGAAGATGAGATCAGTTGTTTTTTCATGTGGTGTACCTTTTGATCTTTAATAGGCTGATGCTAATGAGGTAAAGACCTGCCGCCAGCCAACATTACCATTTTTTTTACCCAACCGCACGATCACCATGTTTTTTTCGGGATGTACATAGATGTATTGACCCAGTATACCCTGGGCCATATAATCACCTTCTTCTGAAATCAACCACCATTGATATTGATAACGGGCTGCGCTGCCATCCTTCACCTCAGCTGTTGTTGAGGTTTTCACCCATTCTTCAGGGACAAGTTGCTGGCCGTTCCAATTTCCCTTGTTTTGGAAAAGCCTCCCGATTTTGGCATAATCGATGGCTGCAGCGTTGATGCAACAAAATGTTTTTTCAAGGCCATCCTGCTTACGATCGATACTCCACGAAGCATCATATTCCATACCAAGGGGAGTCCATAGTTTTTCCTGGAGATATTGTGTAATCGTTTTATCCTTCAGTGCGCGCTCCAGCACCAGGCCAAGCAGTTGCGTATTCCCGCTTTGATACTTAAACGCAGTTCCGGGTTCTGATTTTAACTTTATGGCGGTCGTTTTTTCTCTAAGATTGTTCCCGTAATAAAATGAAGCGGCCTGGCCAAAGGGATTCACATAGCTTTCACTAAACTTAATGCCTGAGGTCATTTGAAGAAGGTGCCTGATCGTCACCTTATCAAAACCATTCTCACGCAATTCAGGAATATAATTGGTCACGGGCTCCTCTACGCCTGATATATAACCATCTTCAATGGCGCATCCGATTAAGATAGAGGTGACAGATTTAGCTACTGAAAAGGAAGGGACTATACCGGAACGATCATATCCTTTAAAATAACGTTCATACTGGATAGTGTCATTCTTAATGATCAGGAAGGCAACCGTTTTGCTTTTTTCCAGAAATTGGTCAAACGCGATTTCCTTTTCCTTGCGCGTGATGGTTCGCGGCGCACGCTCTTTTGGCCGGGCATAAAACTGAAAAGGAACAGTGTCCCTGGTCAGTGGCCTGGAAGGAAATTTCTTGTCGTCATGAATATCCGCAAAATTGTAAACCACAAAACGGCCGGCCTGGCAGGAATGCAACAGTAAAACGACCGATAGGCAAAAGCCAATAAATAATAGAGATTTGAAATTAGTATGCATAGTACCTGCAATATAGACAGGTAAAATACTCATTCATCATGTAGGAATCCTAGTCAAGAGATATAAAACTATGTTAATTTTCTTTTACCTGTATCTCCTGTAACTGGCGCTGAATATCCTCCAATAACTGTTGTTGTGCCTGGATGATCGCCTGCTGCGTCTCAATCATTTCCTGTTGTTCCTGTACCGCTTTGACGAGAGGGACTACAAAATCAGCATAGCGCAGGCTGTACAATTCATTTGGGTCTTTAGGAATGTCCACACCACTAAAATCATAGCCCACATCCTTGGCTGCCTGTGCTACTTCCTGGGCGATAAATCCGGTCGTCCGGATTTTCTCCACATCATATTTTGTCGGCCACTCATCTTCTTCTTTCTTTCCCGTATAGACCATTTCATTTTGGCGATGGATGTTGAGATTATAGGTGACCGGTCGCAAGAGGGTGATAAAGTCAAGGCCAGGAACATCACTGATAACATTATCCTTTATCCTGCCATCGCTGTAGGTACTCCATGTCTGTTGCCCGCCGATCCAGCTAACACTTGTATTTCCAATTTCAACCCGATTACTGTTATTTACTTGTCCGCCTGAATTATATCCAATACACGTGGTGTTGTCTAATGCGCCGCTTGTAAAGTAGGCGCCCCTTCCAAAACCGGAATTGTAGTTTCCGGTGGAGTTAGTCTGTACGGCAAAATAACCACACCCAGTATTACTACCTCCTGAAGTGTTGGATTCCAATGCCTGTTGACCGGTTGATGTATTATGATTACCGGTACTGTTGGTATATAGTGCTCTGTATCCTGTAGCAGTATTGTTACTACCTGAGGTATTGCTCCAAAGAGACGTATACCCAGTGGTTGTGTTGTAATTACCCGTATTATTTCCTAAAAAACCGCCCCGTAAGGCCTCATAACCAATAGCCACATTGTAATTGATAAACCCAACGGAAGTGTTGTTGGAATAAAGCATGGCCCTGTACCCAATAGCCGTTGCATTACTTCCCGCTATATTAGAACTAAGAGAACTGGCGCCAAGAGCTGTATTACCGGATCCTGTTCCGTTTTCACCCAGAGCATAATTTCCGAAGGCGGCATTAAAATCTCCGGTCGTATTTTCGACCAACGCCGAACTTCCGTTTGCGGTATTCCAGGAGCCGTTGGTGTTAGAAGAAAGAGCCGTTGTTCCGAGGGCGGCATTATGATCTCCGGTTGTATTTTCGGCCAACGCCCCATCTCCGTTTGCGGTATTGAAAGAGCCGCTGGTATTAGAAAAAAGAGCATCTGATCCAAAGGCGGAATTATGTTCGCCGGTTGTATTTTCAAACATCGCCTTATGTCCGTTTGCGGTATTGTTATGTCCTGAAGTATTGCTATATAAGGAATTATGCCCCGTGGCTGTATTTTCATGGCCATTTATATTCGATCCCAGGGCTTCAACGCCAGTGGCTGTATTACTAGAACCAACAGTATTATGATACAAAGATCGAAAGCCTGTAGCCGTATTACGAAAACCAATAGTATTGGAATATAGCGCTTTCGAGCCAATGGCAGTGTTTTCGGTAGCATGCCAGGCCTGGGCCACACCTAAACCATTATTATATAAAGCTGAATCACCAATCGCCACGAGATTGCCACGGTTAGTATTCGTGTAGAGTGCTTTGGCGCCAATAGCTATATTACTAAACCCTGTATTATTGGTCCCAGCCTGTTCTCCCCAAAATATACTTCGGTTATTACAGAGCATTCCAAATGGCAGGTTGTTTACTTTAAACATGAGGGATTGATTATCCGTAGTACCTATAAAATTGATACCCGGATTAGAGCCACTGTTTCCTGCAAGGCTCCATCCGGGGGTTCCGGAATTATTCATATTGACCCATCCACCCGAAGTGTTTATCCACACACTCTCAGTGTTGAGATCATATATTATCAAACCCGATGCAGGTGTTGGTATACCTGATCTTTCAGCAGAGGTCATCCTGGGAATCAATAACCCTTTCGAGGTACTGGTGATATCCAGTACTGCACTGGAATGTGGAGATGCAGTGCCTATTCCAATACTTTGTGCAACCAAATGAAATTGAACAAGTACAGAAACGATCATTAGAAATGTTATTTTTTTCATGTCTATCTTGATTATGACACAAAAATGTAGCAGCCTATAGCCAGCACAAAATTTATGTGCCTCTAGGGTAAACAATCCAATGTGGAAGTGTTGAAAATGAACAGGGAACCGAATTTGTTAAAGGGAAGACAAGCATAGGTCAAGACCCATAGCTTAATTTGCGCTGCCATTTTCGGGCAGAGAGGGGGAAAATAATGTGACACTCCACAGGCAAAACACTTCCCCTGACTTTTTACACTATTCCGTTTCCCGGAAAGTCCATTCAATCCCTTAATATTGGATATACAGAAGGGACAACTGAATATTTGTACTCAAAGCAGGTATCGACTATGCAAAAAGGTATAAATACATTATTGGATTCCGTAGGCTTTCTGCGCCGTTTTATAGCTCAAAAGAGAATCTTGAGGAATCTTCAACATCAACGATTTTTACTCAGGACCGGAATGAAGGCCACAGCACACGTGGTTGAAGTGGAAACGCAAGGTGACAGGATCAACAATCTCATCGAAGTAAAACTTGCATTAGGCATTCACAAACCTGACGGCAAAGTAATCATAGCCGAGACCCATTCTATAGTGGAAGTGCATAAAATACCAGTCCCGGGCCAAACACTCCAGATTTGGTTTACCCCAAAAGATATCTCATGCATACTCATCCAATAACCAACCACAGATTACACAGATTCACAAAATTCACTGAATCAGTAGTCCGCTGAATCAGTGATCACAGATTTCGCTTAAAGTAGTTTTTTCCACACCTTAACTATCCGGCAGGTACATTTCGTGCCCTAAAATGAACGAAGTAGTCAAAGGCTGCCTATTTTGTAACTCATGTTGAGAAAGGGCAGTATCGTTTGGGTTTTTCTGTTTGCGCATTTCGTAAGCACGCACGCTCAGTCTGCCTACCATTTCATGCACCTGACAATGGATGACGGGCTCAATGATGCCAAAATCAGGGCAATCGCCGAGGATAAGTATGGTAGCATGTGGTTTGGGGAGTATGGGCTGAACCGGTACAATGGACATACCATGGAGAGCTTCACGTCTGATTCCAACGACAGCACTTCACTACCGGATATAGATGTCTTAAGAATGTATTGTAGCCGGAGTGGACAACTGTATATAAGCACCTTTACGGGATTTTGCCGGTATGATTATGTACATCACCATTTTGAAAACCACCCTTTTGGCCTAAATGCAAAAGATTCCCGGATCATCGAAACGGATGATGGGATTTTGTGGATGAATTCCGACCTCGGTCTCGTGATCGTAGATGAAAACAAGAATACATATACAGAACTTTCTAAACATACTGATCCTGAAATCCGCAAAATAAGCACCTTGCGCATCAATGATTTTGCAACAGACCATAAGGAAACCATTTACCTGGGCACCTCCTCAGGATTGATTGCCCTTAACTACAAAACCTGGGCATCAGAAATTTTTACGCACGATGACAAAGACACGTCAACCATAAAAAGCAATGATGTTACAAACGTAGGCGTCGATCAGAAAGGAATCGTTTGGTTTTCCACCGATTATTATGGTTCCAACCTCGTCAGGTTTGATCCGGTGACGGAGCGGTTTAGCTATTTTGATCAGTTGCATACGCTTCGAAAGGAATGGATTGACAATCGAATTATTGATTTACTCCTGGATCAAAAGGGTAGGTTATGGATTGCTACCCTCAGATCGGGCTTAGCGTTGTTTGATACAGACAACGGTGAATTTAGTTTTTTTCTACATGACGAAAATCAACCCACCAGTATTTCTTCCAATGAAGTTTATACGATCACCGAAGACAGCCATGGCTTGATCTGGTTGAGTACCTTGAATAGCGGGGTTGATTTTTTTTCACCAGATAACAATCATTTTACGACGATAAGTAAGTCATCTTTTAAAACCTCTTCCCTGGTGGATAACCAATGTCAATCGGTTACAGAGGATAGAAACGGAAATTTATGGATTGGCACATACCAGGGGCTGTCCTTTTATAATAGAGAGGATCAAACGTACACCAATTATTTGCCGGCTCGACAACAATCACAGGATGCCAATAATTCCATACGTTCATTACAGGCTGACGAGACTGGTACAATTTGGATTGGTACGGGACACGGATTGAACCGATGGGATCCGGCAACGCAAAAGATTGAGCCGGTAAATACCAGGGAGTCAGTTCCGGCTATATATATAAGTTACCTGACCTTCGATTCGGATCATCGACTCATGATAGGCACATCGAGGGGTTTATATTTCTATCATCCTGATCAAAAGAAATTTGAATCCGTATTTGACCGACCAGTTCTGTCTAAATATAAAAACGTGGGTGTATCTGCCATACAACAGGATCGTAAAGGAAGATACTGGTTCAATGCATCCATCAAAGGGGTGGTCGTGTATGATCCTGCAAGCGAAACGGAACATCTTTATACGTTTGATACATTATTGGGCAGCACATCCGCTCTCACTTATTTCACCTCCATAGCCGAAGACGAGGATGGGGTCATGTGGTTATCCACCAATTTTGGTTTGATTTCTTTTGATTATGAAAAACAAAAAATCAGGGCCTATTTTGAAGCAGATGGATTGCCCTCCAATAAAACATCCGGGTTGTTGATGGATTCGCTTAACCGGTTGTGGATTGCCACGAACAAAGGGCTGTGTGTTTTGGATACCGATCGGCAGCACCTTCATGTATTGGACGAAAAGGATGGGCTATCTACGACCTATTTTTATGAAGGGAGAGCATACCAACTTCGGGATGGCACCTTCGTCTATCCTACGTATAATGGTATTGTGATGTTTGATCCGGAAAAGATTAACATCACGGCCACCACTGTTCCTTTTTCTATTGCATCCATTCGTTCATCTAACCAAAAGATTACAGGGGATGTTCCGGTTCAGGAGGTAAAAAAAATACGCCTGAGGTCAAATCAAAACTTTTTTACCATCGAGCTGGAAGGCTTGAATTTTATAAATCCGGAAGGCACGTACTTCGCATATATCCTGGAAGGATTAAATGAGCATTGGACCTATACCAGTGAACGGATGATCAATTATACCAATGTCCCCGGAGGGAAATATATATTCCGGTATAAAGCCACCAATGATCCCAAAAACTGGAATGTTCCTGAAAAACAGTTGGAAATATTTATAGGAACTGTGTTTTATAAGACCTCGTGGTTTATTACCCTTATTGCGCTATGTCTCGCGGGAATGCTTTTCGGGTTTTTCCGCTTTCGCATATTGCAGCAACAAAGGATGTATGCACTGGAAAGCCGGACACAGAAGCTGGAGAAGGAAAAGGCCCTGGCGATGTATGAAAACCTGATGCAACAACTCAATCCACATTTTTTATTTAATTCATTAACCTCACTTCGCAGCCTGATCCGCATCGACCAAAAGCATGCCGGCGAATTTTTAGACCAGATGTCCAAAATCTATCGTTACATCCTCAAAAGCAGGGACACGGAACTCGTATTGCTGAAAGACGAAATAAATTTTGCACAGACCTACATTGACTTACAACAGACCAGGTTTCAAAAGGGCCTGCAGGTGGAGATACACGTTGATGAGGAATATCTCGACCGGAAAATAGTCCCCGTAACGCTCCAGAACCTGATGGACAATGCGATCAAACATAATCAGATAGATGCTGAATTCCCGTTGGTCATACGGGTTTTTCAAGAGGGGGGTTATCTGGTTGTGGAAAACAACCTTCAGCGAAAGGATTTTGTGGAAACAAGCAATAAGCAGGGATTGCAGAACATGATCTCCTTATACCAATACCTCGATCCCAGGCCGATTGACATCATAGCATCAGAAAGTCATTTTACCATTAAGATCCCGTTGATTTAACAGGACTGGCCAGGGACAAACAGATCTCCAATTAAAAACCGAAAAACATGAAAGCATTAATCATTGAAGATGAAGGATTGATTGCCAGAGAACTGGAAGTAAAAATCAAGGAGGTCGCGGAGGATGTCGACATCATCGAGGTGATACCCAGTCTTCGGGTGGCAAAAAGTGGTTTTTAAACAATGCGTTGCCGGACCTCATCTTTATGGATATTCAATTATCAGATGGAGTGAGTTTTGCCTTGTTCGAGCAGTATCAAATCACCTGTCCGGTCGTTTTTACCACGGCCTATGACGAGTATGCGATCAAGGCGTTTAAGGTCAATGGTGTGGACTACCTTTTGAAGCCCATTGAAAATGGCGACCTTAAAAACGCAATAGACAAATGTAGGGTCATAGTAGAAAGCAACAACCTCTATCCATCCGGCATCAAGGATTTTTTAAGGTCGATGGCAGGAGGCCAGCTACCGGGTCATGCCCAGTATAAGGAAAAATTTATCGTCAGTACTCGCAACCAATGGATGCCGGTCAGTACGAAGGATATAGCCGCATTCCTGAAGGATTCGGTGATTTACATACACACCTTTGCCGGCGAAAAGCACTACCTGGATTTTCAAAGCATGGAAGAGATTGAAGAGTTGATTAACCCTGGTCAATTTTTCAGGGCAAACCGACAGTGTATTGTCAATATGGATGCCGTGTTGAGTGTAAAACCACAAGAGAATTCCAAACTCATCCTGACAATGAAAGCTCCATTAAAATTTGAAGTGGACGTCAGCAGGGAAAAGGCGCCAATGTTTAGGAAATGGATGGACCGATAGGCAAAAGGAGCATGAAGCTTTAGTTATACTCAGTTCTAAATTTGTTTAGATTTGTTTCTCTTTTTCACAGAACAAATCAAACATGAAAGAAATAGTATTCCCTTGCCTTTTATCCTTCATGATATCCATCCTTTATGGACAGGCGGATATTTCCTTCGTCGATAAAACCTCCTTTGCCGGGCTCGGTGGCAGCCTGATCAACAACGGCCTTTCCCTTGGTGATTATGACAACGACGGTCGTGAAGACCTCTATGTCTGTGCCCTCAATGGCGGGCCTAACCGGCTCTATCGCAACATGGGCAACTTCATCTTCCAGGAGGTATCTGCTGCTGCAGGGGTCCGATATACAGGGACTAGCAAAGTGAGCAGCTGGGCAGATATCGACAATGATGGAGATGCCGATCTCTATGTAGGAAACCGCGATGAGCAGGATCTGCTCTATATCAACAAGGGCAACGGAACATTTATTGAAGAAGGGGCAGCTCGTGGAATCAACAATCCGGCTCCGGCCTCATCTATATTGTTTTCCGACATCAACCGTGATGGATGGCTTGATCTCTATATCGGCAATGTCAATAGTCCCAATAAACTTTACCTGAATAATGGGAGTGGTTATTTTTCAGATCATACACAAGCAAGTGGCGCAACAGATCAGGCCGTGGCGATGGGTTCTGTGTTTTTTGATTACGATCTTGATGGAGATGATGATCTCTACCTGACACACGATGCGCAGGTGCCTTATATCCTCTATGAAAACATGGGTGATGCGACCTTTCAGAATATTTCATCGGAGGCGAATACCAATTATGCAGGCTTTGGTATGGGCGTGGATGTCGGGGATTACAATCTCGATGGATATATGGATATGTACATCACCAACCTGTATGATAACGTCCTCTATAAAAACAATGGCGACGGGACCTTTGAAAATGTAGGGGCTGCATTAGGTGTAAACGATCCCGGGATGGGATGGGGCAATGTCTTTGCTGACTTTGACAATGACCGCCTGCCGGATATCTATGTGGTCAATGACACGTATTTTTCTCCGTACAACAATGTGTTGTATCACAATACCGGAAGTGGATTTGAAATCGTATCCGAAGGTGACCCATGTGAAAGTCCGTATGGAGGGTATGCCACTGTAGCTTCAGATCTCAATGATGACGGCCTGATGGATTTGCTGGTGGCCAACAATGGAGCACCAGGAGTGCAGTTGTTCCAAAACAAATCAACGGGTACTGGGCATTACATCGGCTTTTATCTCGAGGGAGTGGCATCCAATCGTGATGCGGTAGGTGCGAAGATCGAAATACACACTCCCGCTGGTGTGCAGTATGATCAGGTGATTGGTAACAGCGGATGGGCTGCAGATAACGGGAGGTGGATTCATTTTGGATTGGCAGATCAAACGAGTGTTGATAAAGTAGTCATCAAATGGCCATCCGGAGCAACAGAGGAAATCGATGAGCTTGCTGCAGATCAGAGGTACAGGATCAAAGAGGGCGAAGGAGTTGTTACTTCGTCAAAAGAGGTTAGACGTGTGGTGCAATCATGTCAGATGATTGCGAGCGATGATGGATTGAATATTCACTTGTCCACACCATCAGATATCCAGGCCTTGCTCCTTTCTGATATGGCGGGCAGAAGCATTCATGTTAACGCTGATATAACAGCAGATAAAGCAAAAATTGATTTATCAGCATTGCCATCCGGCATTTATCAGATCATGGTTATTCAGTCAGAGCAAACGTGTATGTCAAGGTTTTGGCATGCGGGGAAGCAGTGAGTGGAGTGTGAACAATCTGCAGTGGCGGAAACTGCTACCTGAATGAAGTATAAAACGCATGCCTGTCTGCCTCGTATTTTAAAACAGCGTCAGGGGTCATGGCGAGAAGGATTGCGCTTTTCACGGCATACTCTTCCGGATACCTGAGTTTAAAAAAGGTAATGACCCTATCATATGTATAAGGGTGTGTGAAATTGTCTTTCGAAAAGGCAAGGCTGCGGTCCTTTTCGTTTGGGTTTGAATATTTCCAGGAATTGTATAGAAAGAAATAGTAGATCGCAATGTGGAGGCTGACTTCATGGACTTCACCAGGAAAGACAAGGCCGGTAGCGCGTGGAGCGTACTTTTGACGGACCACCTCAAAATTTTCGGAGAGAATACGTATCGTCTCTTCTATCGTTTGACCTGGCAGCGGCCAGGTACTGTCCAGTGCATCCAAACGAAGCCCATGCGTGACTTGAGTCAGATCAAGCTTTATGCCTTCCAGGTAAAATGTCATTGATTGCAGGCGGCTTATGTCCTAATTTGATTCCAGCCAGGTATTGACAGAAACTTTATAGGTGTTGAGCATTGTAGCAAAGTCCTCGGTCATCGTTGAGTCCTGGGCATATGGCAACTCAAGGGCTTCCTTCAGGTTCAGCATATTGGGCCTGAACACGGCACTGCTTTCCTTAAATTGTTCATCCAATACACGGCATACACAATCTATATTGAGGACAAGCAGGTCACCGGTATACAGAAATGATTTCTGCCTAACGCGCCCCACTTCCGCAGTGATTGCCGGTAAAGTATTATTGGCAGGTTGTATGAATCGATCAGGATGATCAACCTTATAGTTGTCAAGAAAACATAGACCCAATAGAAATCATGATGACCGTATTCACCGGTTTTGCCCAGTATGCCTATCAGTTCATCTTCCCAGGCGGGCAATGATCTTAATTTATCGACGACCATTTTCCGGATTCTCTCATCTTCAGTTTTCGTATAGTTAAAGAGTACTTCCGTGGAGGTTTCCTGCTCAAGGGCTTTTGTCCATTCCTCCATAAATAGTTCATCACGGGATGTGGTAGGCACAGTGATCCCCAGAGAATTAACAATCCTCGGTAACATCATGATTAGAAACCCCAGAACACAAGCCAAGACCAATGGTATTTTGTACAAGCTAGGGGGTATCGAATCCCTCCATGCAGGATTGAGCAGGATGGCATAAGGGATCAGCATCAACAAGGGTAGCCAGACATTGCCAAAATACACTGGGCGAGATATTAAACGGAAGATCCCTGTCGTCCTGTCGTTCTGCATTTCCGTACTCAGCATTGCACAATAGACGACCCCGATGGTCATGCCGAGCCAAAGGATGCCCACCAATATATTCCGGGTGGACGTTGAGGTGGACAGCCAATTGAAGCCTCCCTTAGCGGCAACACTGATCGTCAGAAAGAGACTACAGATGACATAGATTGCAATCAGGCCAAGGGAAATGAAGCCCCAACCCATGAGCCGCTCGCCCGTGGCATTGACTTTCTGCAGATTGAAGATGGCCAGGCCGATGTAAGCCAGGGTAGTCAGGCCGAGGAGGAGGTTTCCGAACATGAGTGGGTGATTTAAAAATTAAGTGAATAGAACCGTATCAACGGGTATTTGAGCAATGGATATGGATATGAAAATAATCAGATTTGGAGAAAGGGGGTAGGGAATTCATCCGCACCCTCAATTTTGTTTTTTTGTGAACTCATCCCTGGCCCCTCTCTTTTTGGAAAGTGATTATCGGTACGAAAATGATTTTCTAAAGAGAGGAAAGAAATAATTGACAGATGATGTAGATTTTAAGAAAGTCACCAGGAAAAGAGTTCCTGAGGGTCTATTTATTCTCTTTTATAAGTTGTAAGGCATACTCCAGACATCTATCCTTGGAAGAAAGGAAGTCTTCCGGCAATATTTTAATGATGTGATCCGGTACAAGTCCCCTTCCCTGATTGAGGCCCAGGTCTTCATACAACGTACACAATGTCCCTGAACCGAACTGAATTTTAGTATTGGGTAACTCCCACGAAGACTTAATGAGGTAACCTGCCATAACGATCGGATTTCCGCCGGTTTCATCTCCTATAAAATCTGCCCGCTTGTATTTGCGTAATACACTGCAAAAGATCACTCCTGCGGAATAGGTTCCTTCATTAACCAAAACAAATACATCACCTGAATAATTGTTTTTTTTGGGATTGAATTTACCTAAACCATACCATGGATACCATTGCTTTCGGGTCCTCGTTAAAAAATCCTCTTCATATTTGTTTTTTACGACTCTGCATTCTTTGGCTTGTTCAAAGGGTTCATCAAACAAATGCTGTAGAATGAATTTGACATGATGTGGGTTACCACCGCTATTATCCCTTAAATCAAGGATTAAGTTCTTTGTATTGGCGGTACGAATGGAATCAAAGCAAGCCAGGATTTCACTCCGGAATTTCCTATTGGTAATATTTGGACTAAACGTTTTGATGCCAAGTACAGCTGTATTTATTGAATCAATGATATTCAATGTTAAACCGGACGCCGGGCCTTGTCCTTCATTAGGGTACCTGTTTAATTTTTCTTTATTTATTGCGCCCAGGTCCCTGCCTGAAATAGTACAGCTAGTGTCTCTGTTGTCTTTTGTACGATAGTGAACTACATATGTTGAGTCGAAGCCAAAATACGTATGAAAGTAGAACCGAAAGGATTCGTTGATAGCAGCATAAGAATGCTGGTTATTATTACCATCTCGTCCAAGGTTTGACAGAAAAACAGACAGCATATCTTTAGTGCTTGCCGTATTGATGGCAGTGATTTCCAATCCTGTCAATGGCACGGATGATAGACTTAAATCCCGGGAAACATATAATCTGCCATCCATACATGCCAACTCCAGAGGAAACAGGTAGTCGTAACTTCGGATGCTGTCGAGCGCAGTTTTGCTTGGAATGACATAATTATGCCCATCCTGAATGAAGGCAGCAATAGGGGTAAGTAGCTTAATGAACTCTAGTTCGGTCATAGGATAGCTGATCTGCTGATACAGGCTATCAAAACACCTATCCACTTCCTTTTTTGGTGTATACAAATATAGGAGAGGGTGTTTGTATTCAATCTTATGACGCCAAAATGTGAAATCCTCTTGTAACTGGTCAACGGAAAATGTATCTAAATCAAATTTGGCTACCTGGGATAAAGCCTGGTTTGATAGAAACGTTAAACATAGAATGAATATGTGTTTGGTTTTTTTCATATGCAATCGCTGACAACGTATTCATTCCTATCCCATCCGCTAACCATGGCGGTACGATTTAGTGCTATCAGCCCAGGTTTAAAAGACATAAGCATGTATTTCTGTTAAAGTAAGATATTTCTATTTTTCGAAATGGAGAAGACAACAACCTGACGTTGAAAACGTCAGGCCAGAAAATGGCCTGGTGCAAGATTTTTATGATCTGACGTACGCGAGTGCTTCGACTTACTACCCGCATCCTTGGTTCGACCTGCTATACTCATCCATGGGCTACAGCTCACCAACCGTGTGCTACAGCACAGCAACCACGTAGGTACAACCGACGCTCAACTTCTATATCTAAAAAGGTAAGAATAATTTTTTTTGTACTTTTCATTCCCTTACCCCCGGTCCCGGTCCTGTTCGTTGTAACAGCCTGTCTATGACTGAATCCTTTTATCTTTCCCCTTTAAACCCTAGCTTATGAGAAATCAATACCACATACTAAAGGTACAGTTGGAGAAGATGATGGCTATAGTCATCCTCTTGTTGATGACTCCCCTATACATCAATGTGCAAGCCCAATCGCTGAAAATAACAGCTACCGGAACGGGACAAACCACCGGCCACATTGCCAATCTCAGCATTACAAACACTACGGGATTGACGGTGAAGATCAATCCCCAAACCTGTTATATCCCATCCGATGGAAAGTATCAACCTTATGTAGCCACCATACCAGGCACCTCAGTGCCCCCGGGGACGAGCTATCTTCAGGTAAAGGGGTATTGCGCAAATGTATATGTACATCCGGTACCGGATGGTAACCCAATGCCACTGGTTTCAAGTTGGATTCCAGTCATCCAGCCGGGAATCACCATCCCCAAGGGTGGCACCAATATCCTGAGTACACCGGAAATGCCGGCTTTTAAACCTGAGGATATTCCAGGCCTTGTCCAATCCCCAGGCTATACCCCATTTTCCTCCAATGCATCACAAGCCATCATGACGACCTGGCCTAATACAAATACCCCTTTTGAAGGAACGATAGAACCAGCGTCGCATCCAAAGCCCTTTGCTCCTGTACTCGTCGAAGCGGTCAACAGGATCACAAAGGCATTTGATGACCAGAAGCAAGCGGGCAATATAAATACGCCCTTCAGTGGGGATGCGGAAAAGGAAAGAGAAGCAATCATCCAACAAACTTTTTGGATCTATACGGCCGCGATCACAGGAAAACAATATCAAAAAGAGCAATTCCGCGATAAGGTAATCAAGCAATTTGAAGACAATACGGATACGAAGGCAGAAAATCTATCTAAAGGTGAAAGGGATAAACTCGAGAATGGAATTGATGTCTTCTGGAATACATTTATCAACACCAGCATCGAGGCCAAAGTCCTGAACGGAACTAAAAATGCGACTGTATCAACCACCACCACCAGCACTTTATTACCACCCTGGAATAAAATTGAACTGACTGATGTGCGAATGAAACCTGGAAATCCCTATGCGATTGCCGGTGGAAAGGGTTTCCCGTGGATTCCCGTAGTCGCCGGTGCGGTGGGAGTGGGTGCGCTTGTCTTTATACTGAGTGATCAAAAGGAAATGCAGGATACGGTAGATTGTACATTTACTGCATCAGCTACACCTACCAGCAGTACTTGTGGACTTTCCAATGGTGGTATTATACTCAATGTCATTCCCCCGGGATCGTATTCGTATCAGTGGTCAAATGGTGGCGTATCCCAGGCACTTAACAACATACCTGCCGGAGTTTATTCAGCGACAGTAACCAGGACGGGCACGACCTGTACGCAGGTTGTTCAATCCACGGTCACCAATATCAATCAAGACTTTAGCGCTACCATTTCAGCGCAGAATACAGATTGTGATCAGCCCAATGGCTCAGTTACCGTCACCCCATCACCACCAGGGGCGTACACTTATCTCTGGTCGAATGGCGTCACTACACAAAATCAATTGAACCTACCTGCAGGTAATTATGCTGTGACCATCAGTGCAGGAGGTACATGTGTGAAATCGCTTTCTGCTCAAGTCGGAACAAAACCATTTGAACCAACAGTATCTTTTACCACGACACCATCTACCTGCGGAAGGGCTGATGGCTCTGCAGCGGTTTCAGTTAATCCACCAGGCCAATACCAATATGCATGGTCCAATGGACAGAGTGGATCAAGTATATCATCGGTGACCGCAGGATCATATAGTGTGACTATATCAAAGCCCGGCACGACATGCACGCATGTAGCTAATGTCCAGGTGCAAGACATACCCGTTTCTTTTTCGGTTTCCCTGACATCGACCATGTCCGGATGCGGATTGTCAAACGGAACAGCCAATGCCACGGTTACTCCTCCGGGCTCTTATGATTTCATCTGGTCTAATGGACAAACTGGTCCACAGGCAACAGGATTGGCAAAGGGAACATATACGGTCACCGTCTCGATTGCCGGAACTTCATGTTCAGAAGAAGCCAGTGTTACGGTAACCGAAACACCTGCTTCCTTTGTGGTTTCTTTGACGGCTACTCCTGCAAGTTGCGGACTGACTGATGGAACGGCCACTGCTACAGTTAATCCACCGGGAGCTTATACCTATACATGGTCAAACGGACAAACAGGCTTTCAGCTTTCAGGCCTTGCACCAGGGAATTATTCAGTAACAGTCACCTTGCAAGGCGAGGATTGTACGCAGCAAGGAAGCATCACTGTGCAATCCACACCATTTCCTGGTAATATATCCCTGACTACAACACCTGCATCATGTGGCGGATCTGACGGAACCGCAACAGCCAATGTTACACCTCCGGGTGAGTTTAATTATCAATGGTCTAATGGGCAAACCAGTAACCAGTTGACCGGCGTAAAGGCTGGAACGTATACGGTAACAGTGACGATCCCCGGAACCAGTTGTTCGAAAGTAGCAACGATCACAGTTGAAGAATTACCTGCTGCCTTTACTGTAACTGTGACCACCACACCCGCAGGCTGTGGATTGAATAACGGCACGGCCTCCGCTACAGTCAATCCATCGGGCAATTATAGTTATGCATGGTCAAACGGACAAAATGGAAGCCAGCTATCCGGGGTATTGGCAGGATCCTATACAGTGACGGTTTCATTAGTAGGTACATCATGTTCAAAAATAGTAACTACTACTGTCGAACAGCTGCCACCTTCATTCAGCCTTTCATTTAATTCTTCTCCAGCCGGATGCGGATTGAACAATGGATCTGCAGTAGTGAATGTAACTCCATCAGGTGCATATACCTACCTATGGTCCAACGGCTCCACAGGAATGCAAATTTCAAATGTCGGATCAGGTACATACACCGTGACGGTTACAATCACCGGAACATCATGTTCAACTTCGGGCTCTGTGACTGTAGGACAAACGGGTGGCGGCTTTGCAGCAACATTCACCACCGAGAATGCAGATTGCGGACAGGCTAACGGATCAGCAACCATCACCGTGAGCCCACCGGGAGAATATACTTACCTGTGGTCCAATCAACAGACCGGCGCTACATTGCAACAGGTTGGTCAGGGTACATATTCGGTTACAGTGACAAATGCTCAGGCATGTGTGGACACTTTTTCTGTTTCCATCGGAGAGGATATTGCTGAATACATAACCATCCTCAGTACCACACCGGGAACATGTATTGGCGGAGGCAACATCAGATTTACACTGACTACACCTGGGGCAGGTCCATTAGAAATTGAAGTAACGGGGCCGGGAGGAACGAGTATGATTACAGTGGGCGAGGGCATTTATAATCTTTCCGCATTTATGTCGGTAGTGCCCGGGTTGTATACCATCACAGTTACGGATCAACAGATAGGCCCCTTGTGTTCAGAAACGGTGAGCTCGACCGTAACAGATAATACACCTGTAACTGAATTGCTGGATGATTTCTATAATGCCCAGGGATCACAACCTTTGTTAGAAAATGCCCTGGAGAATGATGAGGGATTCAATATACAAATGACCCAGGTGGACAATGAGGTTGGAGGCACAGTGACCTTCTTGCCGAATGGAAATTTTACGTTTATCGCGGATATAGGATTTAGCGGGGAGGCCTCCTTTGTCTATACGGTCACTGATGCTTGCGGACATACCAGCACGGCTAACGTGACCATTGTAGTGGATGCAGTGCCATGCGATATCAATGTGAGTTTTGACAGCACACCAGCGTCATGTGGGCTGGAAGACGGAGCAATAACCGTCATCATCAGTGAGCCTGGTGACTATGCATATGAATGGAGCAATGGGGATGAAGGGCCTACGATTCAAAATGTTCCTCCCGGAGGGTACGCCGTGACCATCACCGATCTCGATTTAGGTTGCACCTTCGAGGAGACTATCATTTTGGAGGGATTGGCTGCAGATTATATTGATGATTTAGAAGTGATACAACCTACCTGCGAAGCAGGTGGTGATATACAATTTATTGCGCTTAGTCCAGGTCAGAATACTTTGTCCATGTCGGTGACACATCCTTTTGGATCCGGTGAATTTGATATTGAAGCAGGATTGATAAGTTTATCAGATTATGTAACCACAGTACCTGGACAATATACCGTTGAAGTGTCAGACCCTGAAGCAGGCCCGGGTTGTTCAGAATCCTTTACGGTAACCCTCAACCAGCCACCTGTACCAGGAATTGAGGTCGTGGAAATATTCCCTCCATCCACACCCTCCGCTATGGATGGATCTGCGTTTGTAGAAGTGATTATCCCGGGCAATTTGCCATACGCTATCTATGTTGACGGGATCTTCGCGTTTACGGTCAATCAAAATAATTTCTTTTTACTGGGACTCGGTGTTGGCATACACACTGTACAACTGGTGGATATCATTGGCTGTGAATCCAATATTGTGCAGTTTGTAGTACCGGTACCGACAGAAATTTTTGCATTTGGTGTCAGCATCACTGATGCAGGTACCTATAGCTCATTCAATGAGCAACCTTCCCAATACCATCCTGGAAAACTGTGGCATAGCGCGCTTTCAGGCTCCTACCGATTTGATGTTGGAAAGATTCAACAAGTTGTAAGAGTGCTCTATGCTCCAGGGCTCAGGACGAATATCGGAGATGGTGCAAATGGATTCCTGGCTTTGGAATATTTATCCGGACCGGATGATTTTCAATGGAAAGGCATAGGTCTGCGCGCGCAGGCAGGATTGGGCACCTACTTTGTTCCGAATGACCCTGCGGCGAATCAGCGGATAGAACCATACTATTGGTTGATTCGTGCTTCTGTCGAACATAGTGTGTTCAAGCGGATACTCCTCACGGGAAGCATATCCGCAAGGGGGCTGGACTATATAGCACCTATAAGCTGGGAGTTTGGTTTCCGGTTGCCATTTTATTCATGGCAAAAAGGAAGTAGCGATTAGGATTTCCCCTTATCCAATCCCTTTAAATATTTATCAAACCATGCTATCAGGCGCAGATTGTAATCATAGCGTGCTGTTGAACTTGCATTGCCATGACCTTCGCCGGGATACAAGACCAACTCAACCGGCGTCTGTGTCCTGCTCTTGACATGCCTGTAGAGTTCCATCGACTGTGAGGGGTGTACGCGCGGATCATCCTTACCAGCCATGATCAGCAATGGCGTCTTGCACTGGCCCGCATAATATATCGGACTACGCTTGAGGAAGAAATCATAATCCTCATATACCCACTTGCGCGCATGCACGAGATATTCTTCATTTGGAATATCTGTCGTACCCCACTTGGAGACATTGTCACTGATCCCTACAAACATCACCGCTGCTGCAAAGCGATCTGTATAACGCGTAGCAAACCATCCTGTCGCATATCCTCCATAAGATCCACCTGTGACACCAACCTTTGTGGCATCCACAAGACCGGTTCCGATCAGATAATCAACGCCATCCACAACATCATCAAATTCCTTTCCGGCAGGATCTCCCTGGCTCGTCAGTTCAAACTTGAGTCCGCGACCTGTTGAGCCCCTGTAGTTGGGATAGAAGACTGCATATCCCTGTGCCGCACCAGTCTGACCAGGATTGCTATATCCGGTCAGCCATCCATTGTTGAAATGTGCCTCCGGTCCACCATGTACTATTGTGATCAACGGATATTTTTTTCCACTTTGCTCATGTAGCGGCCTGATGAGGATACCCTCGATCTCCAGTCCATCCTTTGCCTTATAGCGGATTACCTCCTGCTTTGCAAATTCTATATCTGCCAGAAGGGGATTACTGTTGGTCAATCGTTTTTTCTCCGGCTGTCCTTTCAGTTCCAGAAACAATTCTGAAGGATAATTGTAGCTGTCAGCGATGTACACTGTAGAACCATTATACGACAGATCAAAGTGGCTGATGTTCCACCCTTTTTCTACTGCATTGAAGACAGGTTTTGCTTTCGCGTCAGGCCGGATGGTTCCATATACGGCTTCAACACCGGTACTACCGGAGAAAATGAATCTGGTCTGCGTCATGCCATTCGATCTGTTCAAACATCCCCTCCCATCCTTCGTTGAGCAATGTAGGTTTGCCTCCTGTGGCAGGGACCACAAACAGTTGTCCGTCAATAGGATCATGTAGGTCAGCACCGGCGATAAAAGCGATTTGCTTGCCATCCGGGCTCCACACACATTCACCGGTCTTTCCTTCATGCTCGATAGTGCAGGCTACTTTCATCATGGCTACATCGATGATGGAATAGTGCTCAGCCATGTATGAATCATCAACGAGCGGCGAAGGAGCGACTGTGCATACGATCTTGCTTCCATCAGGGCTCCAGTCAAATTGACTGAAGTGGCCGTCCACCATCAATTCTTTTGCTTCTCCTTCGCCGGGATTTACAAAGTACAGGCGTTGGAAAGGAATGTTTTCTTCAAAAAGTTCAGGCGTGTAAGGCAGTGCCGATTTTTCTTTTACGTCAGGCTTGTTGGCCAGAAAAGCAAGTGTTTTTCCATCAGGAGACCATTGGAAGAAAGAGATAGACGTTTCGAAACGGTACAGTAAGGTAGCTTCACCTCCAGCCATGGCAATCTGGTAGAGGCTCGTCACTTTATCATTATCAAGGCGGTTGAGAAATGTAATCTCATCATGCCCCGGCCTGTAGCTGACCTGGCGTACATTGCCCCTGGTCACATATGGAGTGGATGTTCCCTTGCTGACATTATACAGATGAAGCTCAAGCCGTGAGGGTTTGTTTTCAACAGTGGGATCGGATTGTACCCGGATCGTATAAGCTATGGTACTTCCATCCTCTGAAAGGATAGCACTGCCGACAGACTTGAGCGAAGCTATATCCATTGGGGTCAGGGTTCGCTTAGCCTGGGCTTGAACAGAAAGGCCGCTAAGGACCAGTAGAATTGCAAATAAAAGTCTCAATTGCATGATGTCTGGAGTTATTGAATAATGGTACAAAACTATCATTTCTTTCATTTCACTCCGGCAATACAGTTTGCTGAACAAGGTGAATATTCAGGATAAACACCTCCCGTATTTTAGCTACATTTGTGGCTCGTATTAATGTCAAAATTTTATACAAATTATGATCTTACTAGCTGAAATTCAGGGGTTTCTGACCTCTCTTGATATCTGGGATGTCTGTTTTATCCTGCTGCTGGCTATTTTCCTCGGGATCGAGGTCATCAGCAATGTGCCTGCTATCCTCCATACCCCGCTCATGAGTGGTGCCAATGCCATCCATGGCGTCGTGATCGTGGGAAGTATCATCGTGATGGGGCATACGAGTCCTGACAATTACTTTGCCCTGGTCCTTGGCTTCCTTGCTGTCGTCCTTGGCACGCTCAATGTGGTGGGTGGTTTTGTGGTGACCAACCGCATGCTCCAGATGTTTAAGAAAAAGAAATAACCTGTCAACTCCACACCACCGGACGAATAACATAACCAACGCATTCCAACTATCCGTTTATGGCTATTAGTGATATTTTAAAAATCTGTTACCTCCTGGGCAGCTTGTCTTTTATCGTGGGTTTGAAGATGTTGTCCCGCCCGGATAGCGCTAAGAAAGGAAATCTCTTTGCAGCACTGGGCATGACGATTGCCATCGCCGGCACGATCCTTTTTCATCAGAATGTAAATCATGATACCGGTGAGGTTTCCCGCATCGGTAACCTTCCTTTCATATTTGGCGCCATCGCTATTGGTACGGTGGTCGGCTATATGGCCGCGATGAGAGTCAAGATGACCGCGATGCCACAGATGGTGTCGCTTTTCAACGGGATGGGTGGTGCATGCGCAGCGCTCATCGGGCTTGTAGAAATGAATACTCATCATCCTGTTGAATTCGGGGAGCGACTCATCATCTTCCTTGGCGTCATGATCGGTACAGTTTCTTTTGCCGGCAGTATGATCGCCTATGGTAAGCTGGAAGGTAAGATCAAAGACTACGGAAGCAAGCTTCAGCAGATCTCAAATAATACTATCGTATTTGCCATCCTTGGCTTTATCGTGTTCCTCTCGATGAGCGGATCATGGAGTGACGGGCTCATCTGGGCGATATTCGGAGCATCGATGGTATACGGTATCCTCTTTGTACTTCCGATCGGTGGTGCAGATATGCCTGTGGTGATTTCCCTGCTCAACTCCTTTACCGGTATTGCAGCAGCCTTTGGTGGTTTTATGTATGACAACCAGGTGATGCTCACTGGTGGTATCCTCGTAGGTAGCGCAGGTACTATCCTGACGATCCTCATGTGCAAGGCGATGAACAGGAGCCTCTGGAATGTCATCAGCGGCGCATTCAGTGCAAGCGGCCCTAGCGGAAAGTCTACTGAAGGGATGTCTATCAGTGAAATCAGTGTCACCGATACAGCGATCATGTGTGCCTATGCCCAGCGCGTAGTCATCGTGCCAGGATATGGTCTTGCGGTAGCACAGGCACAACATACCTGCCATGAATTTGAAAAGGCCCTTGAGGCCAAAGGGGTTGAAGTCAATTTTGCCATTCACCCGGTAGCGGGCCGTATGCCAGGGCACATGAATGTGTTGCTTGCAGAGGCTGACGTACCTTATGATAAACTGAAAGAAATGGAGGATATCAATCCTCAACTTCCAAATACAGATGTCCTGATCGTAATCGGTGCCAATGACGTCGTCAATCCGGCTGCAGAGACAGATCCTTCTTCCCCAATCTATGGCATGCCGATCATCAAAGCCAATACAGCCAAGAATGTGATCGTGATGAAACGCTCGATGGCCAAAGGCTATGCGGGTATTGAAAACGAATTGTTCTATGACCGCAAGACGCGAATGCTTTTCGGTGATGCCAAGGCGACGCTGGAGAAGTTGATTGCGGAGCTGAAGAATGCATAGGGCATAGGGCATAGAGCAAGGGGCAAGGGGCAAGGAGGTTTTGCCTGATGGTCAGGAGACCATCTTACGATGATCAATCAATAGGTACAGATTATCATATAGGATTGAAGTCAGGAGACTTCAACCAACCTTAATTTGATGGCATTTCAGAATGATTATTGTTGAGCGGAGTCGAAACAATAATTATTCTGAGGTAGAGGGAAATTTCCGGTCATTGAGCGGAGTCGAAATGAACGGTGCATTACAACCGCGTGAGCCATCTTAGCCATTTGATTTTTGTCGGCGTATTTGGGGGATACACCAGATTCGGTTCGAGCCAGAAGGGTTTTTCAAAGACACTTTTGTAATGAGAGAATGTGTCGAATCCGGCGCGGCCATGATAACTACCCATACCGCTGTGTCCCACACCACCAAACGGGAGATTTGCATTTGCAAAATGAAGGAGCGTATGATTGATAGCTCCCCCTCCGAAAGATATTTCGTTCAACACTTTTTGCTTGACCGCAAGATCATGGGTGAATAGGTAGCAGGACAGCGGTTTTGGTTTAGTCTTGATGCCGGCAATGGCTTGATCGAGATTTGAATATGTCAACACAGGTAGTACAGGGCCGAAAATTTCTTCCTTCATCACCGGATCATCAAATGAAACATCCGTCAGAATGGTTGGGCCGATAAAGCGTGATGCAAGATCTCTCTCCCCGCCGAAATAGATTTTCTGTTGATCAATCAATCCGGACAGGCGATGGAAATTGCGGTCATTGATGATCTGGACATAATTGCCATTGACAAAAGAGTAGTCAAATTTTTCGATGTAGGCTTTCAGGTATTGCAGGAATTCATCCTTTACCTTTTCATCAATCACTACATAATCGGGGGCGATACAGGTCTGGCCACTATTTAAAAACTTTCCAAAGACGATACGTTTGGCTGCACCCTTGAGGTTAGTGTCTTTAGTCACGATCGCAGGACTCTTGCCGCCCATTTCAAGCGTGACGGGTGTCAGATGTTTGGCAGCAGCTTCGTAGATGATTCTTCCAACGACTGTGCTTCCTGTAAAAAATATCTTATCAAATTTTTCTTCAAGCAAGGCGGATGTTTCCGGTATACCGCCTTCCACCACATGTATGTATTCTGCAGGGAAATTCTCGTTGATCAGCCGGGCCATCAACGCACTTGTGGCCGAGGGGATTTCACTTGGCTTGAGGATCACTGTGTTTCCTGCAGCCATAGCAGCGATCAGTGGGACAAGGGAGATGTTGTACGGATAGTTCCATGCTCCAATCACCAGGCATGTCCCTAATGGCTCAGGTACGAGATAGCTGTTTGAAGGGAGGGTCAGTGGATTGGGCCTGACCCGCTTGTGCCTAGCCCATGAGGGCAGGTTTTGTATGGCCAGGTCGATTTCATCATAGACGAAACTCAACTCTGTGGAATAGGTGTCTGCTTTGGATTTTTTAAAGTCACCGTAGATCGCATCGTAAAAGGAGGACTCTTCACTGGTAATGATCTCCTTTAGCTTTTTCAATTGCCCGATCCGGAAAGAGACGCTTTTGGTTTGATTGGTGTTGAAAAAATCATATTGCTTCTGGATGATGTCCGTGTAGTTCATGTCAGGTCATATGTGTGCAGGAAAATGCTATCCTGACCGGTGAAATATAACCTAAAGATAAGAAGGAATTGATCAGCTGAAAGGAATACCTATTGATCACTACCAAGGGCTGCCTCACTATAATAAACGGGGACATCGGGTGGAATCAGATAAAGGACTACATTGACAAATACAATACCCAGGGAAACCCACGGGTAGCTGAACGAAAGCCCAATGGCAACCATGAGAAATATCATTCCAAAGACAAACTTGAGGATCAGCTTGTTTAAAAATGCCCTGGAAAGAGCTGGATCCACAAGACGATGATTACGAAATGCATATAGAGCTCCTATAAGGGTTGTCGGGATCGGCAGCATGAATCCAATGCAATAGGCTGTGACTGCGGCACTGCGGTATTCCGGATACAAGATATAATCACCCAATATTGCAGTGGTAAAAGGAATAAAAGCTATTGTCATCAAAAACAACAAGCAAAGTAAGTTGAAGACATGATTGGTTTTCTTGATAATAAAAGTGAATAGCCAATGGATGTTGGACCAATAGATCCCGATCACGATGAAACTGATGAAATAGGAAAGATATGCAGGCCAAATGTACAAGAGGTAGCCATATAACCCGCCTGTGGTTTCGAGATCAGCATGTTTGGGGATTTTAACTTCAAGGATCAACAATGTGATGGCGATAGCAAATACGCCATCAGTGAACATCTCAAGACGGTCTGTTTTCAACAATGGATTTCGATTTTCCATTTTTAAGATTGATGCCATAGGTAGCTGTTATATACTGTTCGAATGCCAGTACTAATTTATCGAAATTTTATCTAAAAAATGCATAGGGCAAGTATACGATACCTGTCGGCGAGCCGCCTTATGATAATTCTAAAATAGACACAGCCTTGATTTCTGCCTGACGGTCAGGAGACCGTCTTTCAATGATCTATCAAAGAGCGTGCTCCGTCATATAAGATTGAAGTCAGGAGACTTCAACCAACGTTTGAAGATGATTATATACTAAACACAGTTTTGTTTTTTACCTGATGGTCAGGAGACCATCTTACAATGCTTTTTCAATAGTCAAAGCCCCGTCATATGGGATTGAAGTCAGGAGACTTCAACCATCGTGATGATGTTTTTTCAATAGTCAAAGCCCCGTCATATAGGATTGAAGTCAGGAGACTTCAACCATCGTGATGATGTTTTTTCTATAGGCTCATCCCCGTCATATAAGATTGAAGTCAGGAGACTTCAACCAACGTTTTATTTTTTATTTGAGATCGAGTTTAGCAATGCGGTTGCCGATGGTGTAGGCTTTCATCTCAGCCTCGAGGCTGTCAAAGTTTTCACGGGTCACACTGGTGCTGATCTGCCCATCCCTGAGATGATGGATCTGGTCGCAGGTATCACGGAGGGTGGAAAAAATATGAGAGGACAGGATAACTACTTTGTTGAGCGCCCTGAGGGAATGGATGATTTCAGTGATGATCATGTTGCTGTGGATATCTACGCCATTGTAAGGTTCATCGAGGATATAGATATCGTTTTGCTGCAAGAGTATCGCAGTCAGCGCCAGTTTCTTTTTCATGCCTGTAGAGTAGGTACTGGCATACTGGTCGAGCGGCAGGTCAAAGACATTTTTTTCATCCATGTGGCCACCACTTGTTTTCCTGGCATTGCAGAGGAGTTGCAGGTATTCCTTGCCGGTAATCTTTGAAAAGAAGTAAGGATCAGTCGGGAGAAAGCCAATGTGATTCTTTATAGGATTGAATTCACTTTTTATGTGACCATGGCATGTCTCCAGGCCAGCCAGGCATTTAAACAGGGTCGTCTTGCCGGATCCATTTTCGCCCACGATGCCATAGACCATTCCTTTTTCAAATTGGAGCCGGATGTCCCTCAATACAATATGGGAGCCATAAGCCTTAGACAAACTATCGATTTGAATCATGCGAGTATGGGTTTGAGTTGCCTGATAGCCCGTGTGTAGAAATATGGAATCAGGATCAGGAGCAATGGCGGGAACCAAAATGAAACAGCCATCAAGATCCCTTGCGGCAGGTTGATCGAAGCGGGAAAAAATGCATATTTCCCCAGAATGGTAGCCAACTGATAGATCAGGCCTAGCCCAAGTAGTAACGCAATAAATCCTGCATGTCCGGTAAAGAAGATCAGCAGGACAAGAATAAATGGCAAGCTCATCAAGGCGGTGTACATCATGGCAATCGTAATCTTGTGCAATAAAAACTGAAAGGGAGTCATCGCATAGATCCAGACCAGGTAGCTTGTTTCGGTCTGCATGTAGTAACTAAGGCATAGCAACAGAACTACTGCAAGCGAAAATAAGCCCAGGTTTGCATTGTCATACACTACGGCCATCGTCAATACAAATCCAGCCAACAGGATGACCGGATAGTTTTTCCTGAAGCCAGTGACAAATTCAAAAGGATACCTGTAAAACGGAGTGGGAATGGTAAAATTTAAATTACGCTCAACGTTTGAAAGGGACATCAGCAGAGCAGCTGCCAATACACCAAAAGCTATAAGCCATTGATGGTTGATCACCAGCCCGATGATAAATGGCAGGACCACCAGGGAATTTTCAAGACCCCTGATCTTCTGAAATTCATTTTTGTTAAAATGTTGTTTGAGAAACCCCACCCTGCCGCTCTCCGATAACAATGAAATAATGCTAAGGCCCAATAAGCCATAGACATAGGCAGCATACAATACATTGTAGAACAAATAGGCTGAAAATCCTGTAAAAAGGATGACCAGCAGCAGGTAACCCAGGATTGGATGCAAGCCGAAATCAATAAATTGACGGTTGAGCAGCCTGCATTGCAGGGCAAAATAACTACGCATCTGCCAGGGTCCTTGTTTTGTTCAAGGACAAAAGTACGCAGTAAAAGGAGCCTTTATTATCAGACGCCCCTTACCGATCTACCAAATCGAACCGATTCCCGACAGACCAACCTGCTCAGGTGCTCAGGAAGTCTTGCAGGTACTTATCCCAAAGATTGCATACAAAGGGCAAAAACTGATCAGGCTGGTCAGGACAAACACACCACCAAGGACTAACATCACTATACCCACAGTGCCTGTAACCGTCCCTGTAAAATAGAGAATAGCCATGACCACGGCCAGGATGACACGGATGATACGGTCGGTTGAACTCATATTCTTTTTCATAGTAAATAGATTTTTAACGATTAAGGAATTGAATGAGAAGGACAATTCCGGTCACCACGCTGATGCAGAGGATGCAGACAGTGATAAACTTCAGGAGATTGTGCTTGTTCATAACGGCCGTAAAATTAGGGCCACCATGAAGGCTATGCAGTGACTTTAGTCACCATCACAGGATTTCGATCATATTGGCTTCCTGCCTGATTTTACCGTCGTTTTCCAGCTTTTTCATTATCCGGCTGACCACTTCTCTTGCTGTGCCCAATTCGCCGGCGATCTGACGGTGGCTGATTTTAATTGGATTGCGGCCTGTCAGCATGGATTTGTTGACCAGGTAATCAAGTATGCGCTTATCCATCCGGTCAAACAAGAGTTGGTGGATGGTGGCCAACAAGTCAGTATACCGGATATTGTATTGCTGAAAGAACAATTGGTTGACATCCGGAAACCGGCGAACCCATTGAGCCACTTTATCCGTAGGTAACAGGAGTACCCTGGTATCTTCTTCTGCGACGGCAAATATTTTACTTGGTTCATTTTTCATTCCGGCAGCGAAAGACATAATGCAACTCTCCTGCGATTTGATGTAGTAGAGAAGTAATTCCTTTTCTTCATGCCGGCTGTACACTTTGATGAGCCCATCCAGCACAAGGGGAATCACCTTGACATATTGCCCTTCCCTCAGTATCTCTGTACCCTGGGTAACTTCCTGCAGAATGGCATGAGCCTCCATCTCCGCGCGCAGGTCAGGATGTAGGGAGGTGATCAGTTTCGAAAGATCCGGCATTTGAATTAGGCTTAATGAAGACTACAAGTACCCCGAAAAAATACAT
Source organism: Candidatus Opimibacter iunctus (assembly GCA_016716665.1). Taxonomy (GTDB): domain Bacteria; phylum Bacteroidota; class Bacteroidia; order Chitinophagales; family Saprospiraceae; genus Opimibacter; species Opimibacter iunctus. The sequence goes on from JADJVH010000005.1 coordinate 181,144, forward strand.
ATCCTGTATTGGTCAATGCCGGGTATTGATGGCTCCATTGTGTTATCTCTACATCCTCAAGATATAAATACCCTGCATTTATAATCCCGCTTTCAATGGGATCTCCTGAAAGGAAACGTATGTGACTCAATATAATCTCCAGGCCGGAGGAAATGGAGAGTATAGATGAATTACCCGATTCAACAAAGACATGCTGGCCTGCTGGTTGACATAGGCGTACATTCTTATTAAACACAATCGGACCCGTAGACAAGTGTATGGTATCGAGAATGAGCGATGACTTGAATTTGATGGTATCTCCACTATTGGCACATAAGGCAGCATTGCGCAGACTGCCGGGTCCTGCATCGCCTGCATGCTTCACCCATAATGTAATGCTATCAATAAGGATACCTGAAATACGCCCATTGAGGCCATCCACACATACATCCAGATAATGGTTGTTTTTAAATTCAATCCCTTCATATCCACGTGTGATAGTATCCAGGCCAGTGCCTGAATAATCCACATACATCGAGGTGCCATTGAAGAATGAATCAGCAGTAAAATGCCTGAATAACCAGACGCGTCCATACGTTGTCAGCGCCAATGTCGATGAGTCCGGGCTGATAGCGGCAGCAGTCACCTGATATTTGGCAGCGGGTTCGTTAGGATTTATTTTGAGATTGAATTTTCCTTTGTAATTGGCTACGATTGGATCCTGCATCGTACTTCCTTCTGTCAGGTTTACTTTAAAGAGGTATGCATATCCCTCCTGCCATCCGCCACAATTGTTTGTTGACTTGCTCCAGATATTCTTAGTGATGACATACAGTGCACCCTGATACCATATAGCTGCCTCGCTGTTGACAAAGACTGTATCATCAGGTTGACAATTGTTGACATCATATCCTGAGAGAGGATACTTATAGTAGTATGTATGGGGCGTGACTGAGGAAGAATCGGAATGATTGAGGGTAGCCAGCGGGATCTTATGGATTTTAAATACAAAGCGATTTGGACATTCGTTAGGATCACTGTTTTCGTTACAGTTTTTTCCAATCTGGCACACATAGATATTACCATTGCCATCTTTCGCCAGATCTTCCCAGTCCAGGTTGGATACTGAGAGTATGTTCACTGCTTTCTGAAGTGTTACAGCCTGGTTGCCTGTGGCAGGGAGAAATTTATATATGGATGTGGTTGGGTTGCCCTGGTCATTGTGTGTCCAAAAAGAAGTGCCATTTGGATCCAGGGCAAGTCCTGATGCCTGGGTAATGGGCGAGGTATTTCCAAAACGACCCAGGTTGAAAGGTACCTGCAAGCCCTGATAGACCTGAGCATGTAGTTCAGGTAATAGAAGGCAATACAGACCGATGAAGAGCAGTCGATTCATAAGTTTTTTTTTCTCCCCCTTTTTTTTTGGAATTTTTTTTTTTTTTTTTTTTTTTTTTTTTTTTTTCCCTTGTGACTCGAATACAGGGGTGGAAACACAGACAAGATAAGGGAAAAGAGGAAGATGGACACCTTAATGACAGATCACTTCGCCATACGATTCTGTGAGTTTACTTAACTACCTAACGTTGAAAACGTCTGCATAGATTATTACCTGATGCATGATTTTTTTGATTTGCCATACGCGAGCTTAAGTTGACTTAAGCTCAACTTTGTTTTTATAGTGGCCTTCGGCCATTGAATTATAACAGGATACAAGGCCACTTTAGCCCCTCCGGCCTCTTTAGCCAATTAAGCCTCTATTTCTTTTATTGTTACAGCGGGTGGAATCAACATGTATAGAAGCGGTGTCACAATCCGACTGAGCAGTGTCGAACTGATCAAGCCACCAATCAGCACTAATGCAAGTGGTGAAATCAACGGAGACTTTTCAAGCACCAAAGGGATCATACCTCCAATCGCAGTCATCGATGTCAGGAGAATGGGAAGGAATCGGGTCTCTGCTCCGTTAAGCACAGCTTCCTTAAGCGGCATACCGTTTTCTCTCAGTTGGTTGGTATAGTCCACGAGGAGAATTGAATTCTTTATCTCAATACCCATCAGCGCGATAATTCCGATAGTCGCTACAAACGACAGCGTTTCACCTCCGAGGTATAAGATAGCCAATGCACCCACTATGCCCAAAGGCACTACGGACAACACAATCAATGTGCTCTTGAAGGTCCTGAATTCAAGCACCAGGATGGCAAACAAGCCGAAGATGGTGATGAGCACAATACTGCCCATGCCCCCGAATGATTCCTCCCGTGTTTCTTTTTCACCCGCAGCGACAAACCGGTAGCCAGTCGGCAATTTTACATCTTCCAGTTTCTTTTCGATCTCATCAAACATGGCTATCGTATTGTAGCCTGTCTGCACAAAGCTGGTGACATTGGTATAACGTTCCTTATTGTAGTGCCGGATTACATTTGGTGATTCACCCGGCACGATCTCTGCGATCTGTGACAGAGGAATCAATGCTCCCGAGAGCGAAGTCACATACATCTTCTTAAATATCTCCAGGGCATGATCAGGATCAAAATCCTGCACACTCATCTGGATCTGGTATTCATCCCCATCTGCGTTGCGCACGGTTTGATTAGGGAGTCCGGCTACGCTCAGTCTTACTGTCCTTGCCACTTCTGCAGGAAGTACGCCCATGATTCCTGCCTTCTCCTTGTCAATGATGACATTGAGGTCTGTCTTTGGCAATCTCAATTGATTGCCTACATACAAGGTGCCTTCCGTTTTCTTGATGATATCCTCCAGGACAAAACTGTACTTGGTCAGCGTATCCAGATTGTTGCCCAGTATCCTGAATTCAATTGGTGCAGGCACAGGGGGGCCTTGTTGAAATTGTTTCACTTCTATTTTCGCCCCTGGAGTCTGGTTATATCTTGTCCTCAGCGAATCCGTAAGTGCTATGATAGCCGGCACATCCATATCCGGATCGGTCTGTACAAACAGCTCTGCAAAGTGTGGTGTAAAATCCTGCTGGAATACATTGTAGTAAACCCGCGGATTTCCTTTGCCAATATTACTGCTGACACTGACTACATCCGGTATCTGGAGCAGGTCCTGCTCGACAAGACGCGCTATCCGATTGGTCTCTTTCAGGCTGGTACCCGGAGGTGTGTTGATCTGTACGTTGAACATTGGTTTCTCAGAAACCGGGAACAAACTGAATCCGATCAAAGGCACAAGGCCAAGACTGCTGACAAAGATCACCCCGGTCATCACCAATGCCAAGACAGGATGCGCCAGGGACCAATTGAGTATCCGCTGGTAAGGGGCATTGACATATTTTTTAAATCCCCTGAAGAATATATTGCCTTCAGACCGCTCATGGTTTTTGAGCATGATGCTGGCCAGGAAGGGGATGATGGTGAGGGAGACGAGCAGTCAAGCGATGATCGTCAGAAGCACGGCCATAGGAAGCGGACGAATAAATTCACCCGAACCTTCCGGAAGGAATACCAATGGAAGAAAAGCAAGCAGCAAGGTTGCGGTACAGCCCACTACGGCAATGGCGATTTGCTTGGTAGCGACTATAGCAGCTTCCTTTCGCTTGTATCCCATCCGCATAAACCGCTCAATGTTTTCAACGATCACTATCGAATCATCAACGAGAAGGCCGAGGGCAATGACGAGTCCAACGATACTCAGTTGGTTGAGCGTATAACCAGTATAGTTGAGAAAGGCCAATCCTATAGCGAGGGATAGAGGGATACTGATCATCACGATCAGGGCAGCGCGGAATCCAAGTGGAAGCAAAGTCAACAAGACCAGGGAGACCGCAATAGCAAAGTCAAGGCCTAACCCATACAGCCTGCGTCGCACATTTTTCTCCTGGTCAAAGCTTGTCTCCATCTTGATATGGGGAGGCAATGTGTTTTGAAAGATATCCAGCGCTTTCTGGATCTCCACCCTGTTTTGTACGATGTTCTTCCTGTCTTTCAATGCCGTGACTACCCAGACAGCAGGCAAGCCATTGTACCGGGCGATGTGTGTTTCTTCCGCCTTGTCCATGCGGATCAGCGCGATATCATTGAGGTGGACGGCGTTGCCTTGCGGAGTGGTCTTGATGACGATAGCACGTATTTCATCCAGGGAGTTGAGCTCACTGTTGGTCTTGATGTTAAATCGTTTTTTCCCCAGGTCCACACTACCACCAGGGATATTGACATTGTTAGCCTGTATGATGTTGATGACCTGGTTTAATCCGATCCCATAGGCAGCCATCTTGTCCAGTTGCAGGGCGATTTGGATTTCTTCGGTAGGTTCAGCCTGCACCTCCACCCACTTGACATCCTTGATACGCTCTATGAGTTTTTCGAGTTCTTCTGCTTTATCATCCAACTCCTTGGGAGTGGCAGTGGAAGAGACCAATGCGGTCTGCAGGATGGCGACATCAGAGGATGCGGCGCGGATGACATCGAGTACCACTATTCCTTCCGGCAGGGAAGACCGGATCTTGTTGACTTCACGGATGACATCATTATTTTTTCCATCGACATTGACTCCATAATTGAATTCAAGCTGGAGCAGCATCAACCCGTCACTGCAATTGGTCTGCATTTTCTTGATTTCATCCAGCTTGTAGAGGACATCTTCAATCGGCTCCGCCACCAGTTCTTCCATGTCTGCCGGACTGGTGCCCGGATACACAGCGAGTACGATGAAGATCGGTGCGCCAAATGGAGGATCCTCACCACGTGGCATATTGATGAGTGCATTGATACCCATCACCAGTGCAAGTACAAAGAGGATGATGGTAAATTGGTAGTTCTTGACAGAGAAGGATGTGAGTGACATGAGCTGTTGATTAATGGGCTTAGGAGCTTAGTGGCTTAGTTGGCTATATGTTTTATCTGACCCCCTACCCCCTGAGAGGGGGGACTTAAGAAAATTCTATCTGCTCCCCCTTTCAGGGGGTTGGGGGTTAACTATTTTTCTATTGATATCTTATCCCCATCCTCCAGAAACCCACTACCGGCAGTAATCACCTCAGTGGCGCCTTCCAGTCCTGACTGAATGGCCACGCGCTCGCCTTCAAATTGCTGGATCTTTACAATTCTTTTTTCAGCAACTCCATCCTTGGGCACATAGACGACTCCTGTGCGTCCGTTGGAGGACACCAGTGCTTCAACCGGAATGATGATGTACTCTGCCTTGACGGATGGAATGATTTCGATATGAGCGAGCATACCGGCAGCAATGCGCTTGTCCCTGGAGGGAATACTGAGTTCTACATCCAGAGTTCCGCTCAAGGGATTCGCTACATCGGATAGTCGCCTGACTTCACTCTCTATAGTCCATCCCGGATAGGCATCAAGGGTGATTTTTGCCTTTTCTCCTTTTTTGATCCTGCCCCAGTTTTTATCGGTCAGGCCGGCTACAAGCTTCCAGTCTGCCTGCTGCACACCCATGATATAATATACCGGTACACCCGGTCCGGTAATTTCTCCTTCCTCCATGAGTTGAGTGATGACCTTTCCTTCAATCGGGGAGTGGATCTGAGAGTACGCTACATTGAATTCAGCAATCTGCAGGGTTTTTTTTTTGCCATATCTACGGCAGTCCCTGCATTCTGATATTGTTCGAGTGTTGCGATGCTGTCCCGATAGAGATTTTCAACACGCTGACGATCGCGCAATGCTTTTTCTACAGCAAACTTTGCCTGTGTAGCCTGGGCTTCGATCTCTGTCATATCGAGTTGGGCAAGTAATTGTCCCTTACGGACCAGATCCCCTTCTTTGACATAGGTGCGTGCAATGACACCACCGGTCTTGAAGGAAGGTTTGGCCTCGGTATCGGACTGCACAATACCCGTGACGTGGATGACATCATCAAGGCTGGACATCGCTACAGGTGCGGTCCGTACATAAAAAACATCCGAAGGTTTTTCAGCAGGTACGCTTGCTGTTTCCCTGGATTCATTTTCACTGCAAGATGTGAATGCAAGGAAAACGCTGATGATTAGCAGGCTGATCGTCTTGGTCATGATCATTGATTTAGTGGTGTGTTAATTGATTGAGGTAATGGCTGCCATGCGTTCGATATTGACATGGCGTAGCCAGGATTGGTATTTGGCCAGATTTTGCTCCAGTTGCGTACTGGTCACTTCGGTGCGGGCATCGAGCAATTCGATGTAGTTGGACAAGCCTTCTTTATAGCGACGGACCGTCTCGTCATAGAAGCGCTGATTAGACGCCAGCAGGTTGGTGAAGCTGTTGTATAAGGCGATATCCGAGCGCAGGTTTTCGATCTCTCCTTCTATCTGCATCGCAAACGCGTTTTTGGTCCACTCATAATTGGCCTGTGTAGCGTCAAGTTGAGCCTTCCATTCCTTTTGTTTGAGCTGGCTTTTCTTGTTGTCCCAGATTGGTATTTCAAGCTGGAGGCCGCCCAATGCGTAGCCACCCCAATCCGCAGCGAAGGCCTGTGAACCCAGGTCTAATTGTACGCCGAGTGTGGGAGCATGTTGTTTTTCTTCAAGCTGGAGTGCGAGTTCCTGTATCTTTTTTCCGGTTTGGATTTGCTGCAACTCTTCACGATGGGAGAGATCATATTGTTCCGGTATTGCCGGTACACCTTCGAAAGTGTCTGCCAGGATCTCTGTGCCTGCAGGCCTGTTGAGCAGGAAGTTGAAATTGGCTGCAGCGTTGATCCGGTTGGAAACTGATTTTTCTCTGAGGGCACTGAGATGTTCGATATCAGATTGGATGCGCATCAATGCGGACGGGATCGCCTGGCCATTTTTGATCAGGCTTTCTGTGATACGCTTGTTTTCGTTGAGCAAGGTGAGGCCCTGGTCCATGATAGATATCGCTTCACCTGCGCGCATCCACTGGATGTATGCCGTCTTCACCTGTTGAGTAAGATCACGGATCGTTTCATCAGTCTGCAATCCGGCCATGGTGACCTCTTCTTCCTTGATCAGTTTGTTATACTTGATTTCAGGTTGAAGGATGGGTTGGGTGATGCGAAAGCGTGCATCGTAAAAATTGTTGGGTAGAAAGTTGAATTCCTGGTTGGCTACCGGCGGAAAGTTTTGCGTGCCGGTGATGTCATTGAGTGCACTATAGACAGGATTTAACAAATCGCCCAGGGGCAATTCGATATTCCTTCCTTTATAGGCAGCAGTGTAAGTGGTGAGGAAATTGACTTCAGGGCCTGCGAGCTTGCCGGCATGTTGAAGGGCGTATTGTTGCTTGCGCTCAATAGCTTGCTTAGCGTCAACAGAGAGATTTTGCTCGATGGCTTCCTTGACGTATTGATCAAGAATGGCCTGGCTGTGGATTGATGACTGTGCACAGGCAAGGAGCAGGATAAAAAGTAAAATGCGGTTCATGTGGTGTGGCATCTGAGTGAATGAATATCAGGCGAGGCTTTTCTTGATCATATCGAGGAATACTTCATAGGCGCGGAACATAAATGCCTTTTGGTCTTCAGCGGCATAGATGTTGAGCCTTTCCTTGTTGTGCAACGAGACCAGTCCATGGACCTGGCTCCAGAGGATCAGGGATATTTCGTCAGGGTTGATGTCTTTTCTGAAATACCCGGCTTCCATGCACTCCCTGATATTTTCCTTGAGCATGTTGATCGCAGCAGCACCGTCCTGCCAGAATTCTTCCTTGACGGCGAGGGCTTCCATGGTGCAGGAGAGAATAAACATCAGTTCATAGTCCTGGGGGTTGTCTATCCCGTACTGGATATATCCCCGGCCGGTAGCCTGGAGTCGCTCGAGAGGATCGGGCATATTCTGGACGGACATGAACAGGGCTTCGATCTTGCATTCAAAGGCTTTGTCGTGGAGGGCCAGGAGCAGGTCGTTCTTGTCCTTGAAGTGATTGTAGATGATCCCCGGGCTGTATTCAATCTTGGAAGCGATCTTGCGAATGCTGGTATTTTCATAGCCCTCAGCCAGGAATATTTCCCTGGCCGCATTGAGAATCAGGTCTTTAACCGCATCCCTTTCCCTTTCTTTCCTTTCGTTAATCCCCATTGTTGAACATCTTTTAATTAAATAACGCTGCAAATATATTGAACACTGTTCAATTTACAAATGATGTTCAATGTTTTTTTTATTCTGGATGAACTTTATATGCCAATCAAATTGTTTTGGTAATATTGTCGTAGATATTTGGACAAATGTCGTTTTCTGAATTTAGCCAAAGCATAGGATTATGAGTATATCAGCAGCGCATAAGCAAGGTGCAAAGTCAGTTGGCCTAAAGGCTAAAACTGATTCAGGAAGCCAATATGAATTATTGGATAAAGCTTTTTTGAAATATTTATCCGATGTTGGTTTGGCTGCAAACAATGCAATGGTGTCGGCCGGATCAATAGTTTCATCCTTCCCTGAGGCCATTGATAACCATCTCCTGATGGTACAGATTATAAAAAAGGGAGTGACATACCCTCTTTTTGAAGAGATACAGAAACTCTCTTCGCTTACCGGTAAGGATTGGGCTGAAATCCTGAATATTTCCTTTAGGTCCCTCCAACGCTACAAAGAGCAAAACCAATTATTTAAGCCAATCCAATCGGAGAAAATCCTCGAATTGGGTGAGCTCTTTATACTAGGTAATGAGGTGTTTGGCGATGCCGAAAAGTTTAAGTTGTGGCTCGAGATGCCAAACTTTGCCCTTGGTAAAATGAAACCATCCTCGCTCCTCTCCGATTCTTATGGCCAGGACCTGGTGGTTAGTGAGCTCAACCGCATCAGCCATGGAATCCTTGCCTAATGGAATTGTTCAGACTGGCCCAATCAAAACATGGAAGAAAATTAAGTGGCAGAGGCGCTGCTATCAGTGGAGGACGATGGAATAGTCCTGGCACCGAAATAGTATACACTGCATCCAATAGGTCATTGGCAATGGCAGAGGTTGCAGTCCATTTTAGTTTAGCCACACTACCTGCCGGATATATGATGATGACCCTGCAGTTGCCTGATGCGCTTTCCGTTTCAACAGTAGAGGCAAAGGATCTTCCACCAAACTGGAATCAATTTCCTCCGCTCAAAGCCTCGCAGGCCATTGGAGACCGTTTTATTAAGGAAGGAAAGACATGTTTGCTCAAGGTGCCATCGGCCGTCACATCAGGCGATTTTAACTATCTGATCAATCCGGCACATCCTGATTTTAAAAAGATAAAGATTTCCGCATACGATCCGTTTCCGTTTGACCGAAGGCTGTTTAAGGATTAACGGATGAAATCGAAACAGGAGCTTATATGCGCATCTAATTATTGTAGCTTAATTTATGGATATACACAAATTGATCTAAGATGACATAGTATCATCTCAATAGCGATCCGGTATGGCATACCCAAAAATATCCATACCAGTGATGAACTTTGTATTACATTGTACTTTCCTTAACCCTAAACAATTAACATTAAACATTTAACCCAATAGCATTGAGCTCACCAAGAATACTCGTCACCGGCGGATGCGGATACATCGGTAGCCATACAATAGTCGACCTGCTCGAATCCGGGTATGAGGTCGTATCTGTAGACAATGGCATCAACTCATCTTTTGATGTCCTGGATGGTATAGAGGCGATTACCGGAAAGCGGGTGATGAATATTGATGTTGATCTCAGCGAAACCGCAGAGGCAGTGGCCGCCATTAAAGAGCATGGCCCGTTTGATGGCATCATCCATTTTGCCGCGCTCAAGAGTGTGGAGGAATCGGTCTTCAAGCCGCTGCGCTATTTCCGCAACAACATCGGGAGTACACTCACCACGATGAAAATCATGGAGGATCTCAATGTACCGCATCTGATCTTTTCGTCATCGTGTACCGTGTACGGCACTCCGGAGAACTTACCGGTCACTGAAGACACTCCAATGGGGCGTGCAGAAAACCCATATGGGGCTACCAAACAAACAGGAGAGATTCTGTATGATCAATATTTTAAAAACAAAACCGGCAAGACGGGCATATCCTTAAGGTACTTTAATCCGGCAGGTGCGCATCCTTCAGCACTCATCGGTGAATCCCCTACCCAAAAAGCAACCAATCTCGTCCCGGTCATCACGGAGACAGCAATAGGCCTGCGTGAATCGCTCATGGTATTTGGCGATGATTATCCAAGCAGGGATGGCAGTTGTATACGTGACTATGTCCACGTCACTGACCTGGCCCGTGCACACACCCTGGCGATAGATCACCTCCTTAAACAAATGAATCATCGTCCCTACGAAGTCTACAACCTCGGTATCGGACAGGGCGTGACGGTATTGGAAGCAATACATGCATTTCAGGAAGCCACAGGCGTTAATGTCAATTATATGATCGGGCCCCGCCGTGCAGGTGATGTGGCGGCCATCTACGCTGACAACACCCGTATTACTGATCAGTTGGGTTGGAAGCCTGAGCAGGATATACAGTCCATTATGCGATCAGCCTGGGCATGGGAGAAGGCAAGGAGAAAGTAGCTATCTTCAACCTTCCAATCTGGCTGCCTGCTATGAAAATCTTCAACCTCTTCCTGGCCGTATTATTTTTCCTTTTTGCCGCAGTGCAACTGAATGATACTCCCGGAGATATTCTTTTCTGGTTTATGATCTACGCACTGATAGCGTTCATCTCAGCCTTTGCCGCATTCAACAAATACAACATGTGGGCGATCCTGCTTGGACTGGCCGTGGTTGTCTTTGAGCTATTTAGGAAGTTCCCAACATTTGCTACCTGGATCGGAGAGGGCATGCCGAGCATAATAGCCGAAATGAAAGCCACAACACCATATGTCGAACTGGCAAGAGAATACCTGGGACTGGTGATCTGCCTGGCAGTACTGATCTTTCACTACGTGCGGTTTTCTAGAATCAGGAGACAAGAAGAACCTTTTGTGGAGTAAGCATATTAGAAACGGATTTTTCACACTCACAACCCCCCATCCCCCTTCAAAGGAGGAGTTAAGATCATTACTCAACATAAAAGTTGAAAAGAAAAGCATGGCTCCCCCTTCGAAGGGGGTCGGGGGGTTGCGTTTCTGTCGCTCACCTCGGTATCAAATGTGAAAGCACCCACGTATATTTCTCCCAGTTCCATCGCCAGTCAGGCCCGTCCCAGGGACCTCCGATAGACGTATAGAGATAGGATAGCCGGACACTGAATATCATCAGGTAGATGACGAGAGAGAAGAAGGCACACCGGTAGGGGGGCTTGAGAATCGTAGAAGCATATTGATAGAGCCCAGCCAAAGGGATCGCCAGCAGGGCATAATACTCTACATAACAACGGTGTCCGAAGGCCCCGCCAAACCACCAGGCCCACCAACTCGCAAAGACATACGTCATGACTGAGAAAATCAAGAGCATCACCGGTGCCTGGAAATTTTTCTTAACCAACCCCAGGATCACCCCGACTATCATCAGCAATACAAGGGGAGAATAGAGAAAAAGCCCGTTTTGTACATCAAACAAGACAGCAGCGATCTTGGGATGATTCCAGTATTTAAACCCTTCATCGGTGTAACTATAGTACAACCAACTCCCGGTCATTTCTTTCCAATAGAGCATCTGAGGAATAAAAAATAAAAATGCCCCTGGAACCATCCATGCTATAGTACGGGCATGGGCGAGTAGAAACCGGATACGATCGCTCAGTGCACGGAAGGAATAGACATCATACATGAGCAGCAACAACACAACCACACAATTAGTCGGCCTGATGAGTACAATCCACCCCAATACTGCACCAAGGATGAAACTATTTGTGCGGCCAGGTTTTATTAGAAATGAGGGTAACAGGTAAAGGAATAAAGCAAAGAGGAAAAAAATGAATACATGGGCCACACTCATCTCCCTGGTTGCGTAGTGAAAAAGATTCGTACCCAAAAAGACGGACATCACTACCCAAAAAGCTATCACAGGATCCACCATTCGCAGCAGTAACCTGCGGAGTAAAAACAATCCCAGAAAGGCAAACAGTAATCCACAGATGGCTATCGACCTGCAATAAACCGGGTTGAAATAATCAAGGGGATCCAGGCCATTGACAACACTCAGTGCGTATGCAGCTAGGAAAAAGGGAAATTCAAAGATGGCAACTCCGCAAGTGTACTTATCTACATATTCCCCCTGGTCATTGTAGTATGGCCAAACACTGCCGGGTGGCAGCTTATGAACATCCCTGATGATAAAGAGTGCCGGCAGATACTGGTAATAGCCCTCTGCATCTGACCATATCACAGATCTGGGGTTGACATTGATCCTGGATAACATCACCGGGATCATGAGGCTAAACAAGAGGACCAGATAGTGTTCTCTGATCAGTTTACCAATCCACCGGCTTGCCAGTCGACTGGCTTGCCAAAGGGAATAAACAGCATAGTCTAAAAAAGTTCCGCGATGAAGCATAAATGTACATTTTAGTTGGCTATTGTACAGTCCTTCATCACATCAACCCCAGACATGGCTATGCCAAATCATGATTGATCCATGAATCAATAAAAAGCAAGAGGGAGGAAAATTGAAACTAAAACATCACCAGCTTTGTGGTGGTGGGCATGACACGATAAAGGATATACCAAATGTAGTCTCACCAGGAATGTGCAAAGTGAATTGCATCCTGTAATGTCGCTTGGTTTACCAGAAATTGATATGAATGGTAGGCGCTGCGTCTAAAGGCAAATCAATGTGTACACTGTACGACAATAGATGAGATCACCATAGGGGTTATTTAAGTGAAGAGTGAAAAGTGAAGAGTGATGCTTCGACTATGCTCAGCAACCGGAAGTGAAGAGTGAAGAGTGAAGAATGAAGAGTGAAGAATGAAGAATGAAGAGCAATGTGCTGAGTGATAGTCAGTAATTTCAAAATGTAGAGACGCGATTAATCGCGTCTCTACATTTTGAAATTACGACTGGTGATTCACGACTGGTTACGAGTTCACCACATTCTTTAGCTCCACATTTTTATTGCGCAGATCAAGGCCTCCTTCAAGGACTGATTTAAGATTGGCGAGATAGAACGTCCAGCCTGTCTTGCAACCCAGGTGCCAGTAATGCTTTCCCCGGTCATCTGTTGGAATATCGGACTGGACTAATTCCACAATGTTCATATCCAATTCTTCTTTGATCGTGACCGTACATATCCCTGCTTCTCCAAAGGAAAACCGGAAATAATCTACACCATTGCAGTCCAGTATTTTTCCGAGTTCCTCTGTCTCATCCGGCCAGCCATGCCAGCGCCATGTATAGATATCACCTGGCTTGACATTCGCTTCAGACAAACGCTTAGCACCATCAGGTCTCCTGTATTCGGCCATGCGCAAGAACCAGGATTCGATGCCCTGACGGGTGGCCCATGCTTTGTACAATGTTGCTTTGTCTGCAGCTACAGGGATGCGGACGGTAAATTGGCTCCAGTTGAATTCAGACATGTGTAAGACTGTGAGACAGTAAGACAGTAAGAGGTGTGAGTGACGGGTGTGTGTGAGACGTGAGAGACGTGAGACCGTGAGAAGCGTGAGAGGCATGGGAGCTGTGAGTGAGTGTGAACAAACCCCTATGCTCTCTGCCCTATGCCCTATGCCTTTTCTGGCACTGAATGTAAGGCAATCCGGTTCCCTTCCGTGTCAATAAACACAGCCATATAGCCATACTCCGGGGTGATCTGTGTCTTGGGGACGACGATTTTTCCACCAGCGGCCTCTATTCTGTCCAGGACGAGTTGAACATCCGGGTTGGCATTGAGATAGATCAGGGGACCATCAGTGGAAGAAGGCTGATAAAACCCTTCCGCATACACAATAGCTCCACCAATCCCGGTCATCGGGTCATCAATGGGAAACAACCTCATCTGGAGTTGCGGCATGTCCATCGGAAAGAGCTTGAGGCCAAAGATGGTTTCATAGAACAGGGTGGCACGATCCAGATCATTAGATGGGATTTCGAACCAGGAAATTGCATTTTGCATAGTTATGTATTTCGTGAGAATCGTGAGAACTTGAGAATCGTGAGAACGTGAGATGTGTGTGTGATGAGTGTGGGTCTTAGCTTCCTGCTTCCTAATAGCTGATAGCTGATAGCTGATAGCTGATAGCTGATAGCTTTTAAAGATAGTGAAAAACGAAAAACAACGGGTTCGCCTGACCACCCTAAAATCGCTGAATCACCCCAAAATATCGCCTAAATGCATCATGGATTTCGCTAGCGGAAACAGGTTGTTTCTTTCGTTGATCTGTAAGTGGTTAGCCAATCGTTGTTAACCAATGCATTTGGGATATGTTTTTCTGCTGGAATCCCGTGAATTCCCTATTTTTGTAACCTCCTCCCCTTAAAGATCATTCTGCACCCACCCTGGAAGTACTGATGCTGTCAATTCCCTTGACCGGGCATTCTTTTTGCTATTGAGACACTGCTATGAGAACAATTTCGCTGGTATTGCTTTTCCTTGCTTTTGCACTTTCAGGTGCGTTGGCTCAGAAACCTGTTGCTTCAAAGACTATGGCTGTCTTCAGGAGCCATCAGCCTGAAACATTTGCCTTGTTTAATCCTGCCACTCCGTCCAAGGAGGAAGCACGTCAATATGTAGACCAGTCTTTTAGCCTGACCATCCGGCCTGAGGTATTGGATGCCTTGCGTAAGGCCAATGCCGGGCTGATACACCTTCAACTGCCTAGCCCGGTAAATATATCCCTGGACCTCTATCGTGCAGATGTCTTCAGTCATGAGGCTATGATCACCACCACAGACGGGCGCACTTTTGCACCGGATAGTGATTACCGGTTTTACCGTGGCATGATCAGCGGAAATCCAAATTCCCTTGCTATAGTCAGTGTTTTGGATGCTGACGTCCAGATACTCTTTGCGGATGACAATGGTAACAAGCGGATCCAGCCTACCCCGGATGGCAAGTATATCCTGTTTGATGATGCCGACATTCGCCTCCCCAAAAACCTCAACTGCTTTGTGGACGAATCAGGTGATCTCAATCCACTTGAAGATTCAGATGACCTCCCCAATCGATTACTCACCGGCAATTGCGTAGAAGTCTATGTCGAGTGTGACTACAAATCATACCAGGATAACGGATCAAGTGTCCCCAATACTGAAGCATGGGTGGCTGCCCTATGGAATGAAGTCATCACCCTCTATGAAAATGAAAATATCCCGGTCGCTGTGTCTGATGTCCTGGTCTATACATCAACAGATCCTTTTGCCGGGCTCAATACCACCAGTGCTATGCTCAGTGCATTCAGGGCACACATAGATACACTCACCTATGATGGAAGGCTGGCCCATCTGCTTAGTACCCGCGGCCTCGGTGGTGGCATTGCTTATCTTGATGTCCTATGTTCTAATTCCAACCAGGTTGCAGTAAGCACTAGCCTGAGTACTAACATAGTGCCCTTCCCTACTTTTTCCTGGAGTGTCGAATGCGTCACACATGAAATGGGACACAACATGGGATCTCCACATACACATGCCTGTGCCTGGAATGGAAATAGCACAGCCATTGATGGTTGCGGACCGACAGCAGGATATAGTGAAGGCTGCACAGCGGCGCTGCCTGTATCCGGTACGATCATGAGTTATTGTCATTTGGTCGCAGGTGTAGGTATCAATTTTAATAATGGATTTGGACCTCAGCCAGGTGATCTGATACGCAACAGATACAACAATGCATCCTGCAATACCGGGACATGCGGACCACCACTGTGTACATCGCTTACACTACCACTTCCTGGCGCCACCAATGTGGATATCAACCAGGATTTATTCTGGGCCAGCGCTGACGGAGCAGATGGATACAGACTGACGATCGGTACCACACCTACCAATGCAAGTATCCTCAACAATGTGGATGTTGGCCTGGTGACCACATACAACCCCGTCAATCCATTGCCCTTTAATACTACGATCTATGTCAAAATAGTGCCGTACAATACGAGTGGAGATGCGACAGGATGTACTAACCAATCCTTTACCACAGAGAGTAATGTGGCTCCTTCCTGTACGAGCCTTACCTACCCGGTCAATGGTGCTACGGGCATTTCCGCAGATGTAGTATTGACGTGGGCTCATTCAACAGGGAACCAGACCGGATATAAGATTTCTATCGGGACTACACTCAATGGCACTCAGATCCTCAATCTGCTTAACGTAGGAAATGTAACGTCGTATGATCATCCTACTTCCTATCCTTATGGTACAACACTATATGTGAAGATTACCCCATATTGGGCAGGTGGGGATATCAATGGCTGCGCCTCCCAGAGTTTTACCACAGTAGTGCCTGTAGCCGGAGATTTTTGCAGCATGGCGATCAACCTGCCATGTGGTGCCTCTATATCAGGTTCAACCATTGGCGCTCTACCTGATACAGGATTACCTTTTTGTGGCACCGCTATTGAAGCTCCAGGTATCTGGTACACATTTACCGGAGACGGCACCAATGCAGTCATCGCTACCTGCGCACAATACAGTTATGATACCCAACTCAATGCGTACCAGGGCACATGCAGCAGCCTGACCTGTGTGACGGGTATAGATGATTTTTGCTACACGGGTAGCCTTATTTCTTTCCCTACTGTAGCAGGCACCACGTATTACATCTTAGTGCAGGGATGGGGTGGAGAGCAAGGTACATTTACACTGACCCGCACGTGTTACACTGGCCCGTTCTATTGCACGTCCTCTGGAAGGGATGCCCGCTTTGAGTGGATACAGAATGTCACCTTCGCAGGTGATGTCAATCCTTCCGGTACCGCTTCCTATACAGACAATACCACGCCACCCATTACAGTCTCCAGAGGAGGTACCTATGCAATCCAGGTGACTCCTGGCTTTCTGCAAGGCACACGCAATGAATATTACAAAGTGTGGATTGATTATAACCACGATGGAGATTTTGCAGATGCGGGCGAGCAGGTGTTTTCAGCAGGCCCTACCACATCAGCTGTTTCGGGAAATATTACGATCCCGGTCACGGCCAGCAACGAAACAACAAGGATGAGAGTGTCCATGCGCTATAATGCCACTCCTGCCTCTTCGTGCGGAACCTACGATAACGGAGAGGTTGAAGACTATGCGCTCAACATTAAGTGTAATCTGGTCACCAGCACCACGGATTCAGGTAACGGATCACTACGTAGTGTTGCCATCTGTGTCAGTGATGGTGAAGATGTATTATTTGCTCCCTCGCTCAACAACCAGACAATCTCCGTCACCCAAAGCCAGATCGTAGCTGATGGTATCTGGAAGTGGATGGCTGCAGCCGGAAGTAATATTACTATTCAGGCCGTAGGGATCAACAGAATATTGAGTGTACCTGCCGGGTTTTCTGCGGAAATACAAAACCTTAAATTTGTCGGAGGCACAGCGACTAATGGGAGCGCGATAGACAATGCCGGCACATTGATACTGCGTGATTGTGATGTCCGGCCAGCGGTCAATTCAGGTACAGTACCACTTAGGAATACCGGCAGTACCAATCTGTACGGAAACACATTTATCAGGTATTGATCCTTATTCGACTTCCTCGACCACAAAGAAACCATCGTCTCCCAGGGCCTGGTATTTTGGCATGAGCATCAGTCCGTCTACCGGGCACAGCACCGGCCCATGCTCATTATGAGCTACCGCATACCCTGCCTTTAATGGCTGGAAATTCTTGTACCCTGGATTCATCACAAACTGCTCACCTGGAGCGATCCGATAATGATAGATCAGTTTTGTCACCTTGGGCAGGCCGGCAGACATGCGGATCAGCATGCCGTCATGGCGATGATCCACATCACGTGAATCGACGGATCCGATAGTGCGCATACAATTGACAATGGCGGCAGCGGTCCTGAACACGCTCTCCGGATCATTGTGCTGACCGGCTTCAAAGACAATGCAAAAAGCATCTTGCTCAGGCCTGTTGAAATAACTCAGTGTGGTTCCTTTAAGATTTTCAGTAAACCCCTGGATCACCGGGGCATGTAGCCCTTTGGCCAGCTTACTGCTCATATGATCATCAGCAGCAATGGTAAATATCCCACCATCTGCAGTGGTCGTGTGCAGGTCAAGGATCAGCGAAGCGGAGGGCTTGTATTTTCGTTTTTCCTCTTCGATGGTGCGTATCAGGTCGAGACATTCAAGGTCTTCGGGAGCCCGCAATTCCTCAGCAGTGGAGGTGATGCGTTCCACTTCTTCCTTGAGCAACATCCTGTTGAGATCCCTGTCGATAAAACGCTTTTGCTTGCGGATGGCCTGCAGATTGCCATGGATACCGATAAAGGATCCATGGTAGCGAAAGCCGGGATTGAAATCTTTTTCAATACTCAGCAACCTGAATACTTCTTTAATTGCCATGATGCCCGCAGGTTCATTGCCATGCATACCACCGATACATATCAGCAGCGGCCCTTTGTCAGCCCCATCATAACGGTCAATGATCCTGCCTTCCATCGCTGGCAATGATACTAAAGAGAAATGAATCTATAGCAACTTATTCCCCAGATAAAGGCTGGAAACATTCCAGATAATTTTAAAAATACTCGCCTCTGGGTGGATGTCCATCTGCATATAGGCAGGGGCCAAAGGGATATTATTAACAACAGCTGCACTATACAAGGCCCTATCTTTGGAGAAAATGGAGCCTTGGGAAATCACCCAATGCAATAAATTCTATAACCAATGATACCAATACAAAAGCTTTTTATGGTGACCGCTGCGATGATGGTGACAAGTATTACTGCCAGTCATGCACAGATCAATCATGCTAAGACAGAGACCGTCCATGTATGGGGCAATTGCGGTATGTGTGAGACAACGATTGAAACCAGCGCGCTTAAAAAGAATGAGGCCACGGCAGATTGGAACAGAGAATCAAAAATGGCTGTTATCACCTACGATAGTACAAAGACCGAACTCAAAGATGTGCTCAAACGCATTGCAGATGCCGGCTATGACAATGAAATGTATACGGCCCCGGATAAGGCATATAGCAAGTTGCATATGTGCTGCCAGTATGAGCGCAAACCGCAATAATTAAAATTGCTCCAACAGGTTAAAAAAAAAGAGCCCCACATCCGTGGAGCTCTTTTTTTATGTTACCCTTTCAGGGCGAAGTAGTCATTTAGTTTGAAATTGTGATCTGCATCGCTTTCCTGCTGAGGCCATTGGTGACAGACAGGATGTAAAGACCTGGCTGAAGGGGATTGACCCTCAGTACTTCCTGCTGTATGCCCTTAGACAGTAAGCCGGTGTAGAGGGCATAAACCCTGTTACCGTTTAGGTCATACAACTCAAACTTGACAGTTGAAGCTTCATCCAGGGCATATTCAATCAATACATCTTCACTGGCCGGATTGGTATAGCGGATGATGCTGAAATCTTCAACCAATGAACTGGCAGTGTTCGCAGCCGGAGACTGGAATTCGTTCATCGCATTGTAGTTGATTTCTTCCCAACCTAATTGATATACAACAGTCAGGCAGAATTGATCGCTGCATTCAGTCGTAGTATCTGTGATCGTGAGGCATACCGTGTAGATTCCGGGCTCTCCGTAATCATGTTGCGGGTTTTCCTGATCAGAGGTTTCGCCATCGCCAAACTCCCAGAACCAGTCAGTATATGGAGTTGTTCCCGTCGAGTTGTTGTTGAAAAACACAACCCCTTCTTCATTGGTCTCAAAAGAGAATGAAGCCTGGCACTCTTCAGGGCCATTGATGGTGACCAGATGACATATGGTGCTGGTGCATTCATTATTATCTGTTATGGTCAGACAAACTTCATATGCACCTGGAGCTTCGTATGTATGATAAGGTGCTGATCCGTCTCCGGTATGTCCGTCACCGAAGTTCCAGCTGTATGAAGTGATATCATGATCGCTGGTGGAGGTACTGTGGAAATGGATCTGGAATGTATTTGGAATCTGTTCCCAGTTGAAGCTGGCATGACATCCGCTCTCTAAGCCCTGAATGGTCACCTCATGGCACTCAGTGCTGGTACATCCGGTATTGTCTGTGATGGTCAGGCAGACCACATACGTTCCTGGTACTTCATAACCATGGTATGGATCGAAACCATCGCCTTCACTTCCATCGCCAAACGTCCAGTGGTAAGATACAATATCATGTGCACTGGTAGAGGTGCTGTGAAAATGGATCTGTTGAGTACCAGGGATTTGTTCCCAGGTGAAATTGGCATGACAACCTTCAGCGCCCTGCACTGTGACTTCATGGCATATTGTGCTGGTACAACCTGAATTGTCTGTGATGGTCAGGCAGACCAGATAAACACCTGCACTATCGTACGTATGATACGGTGCGGAACCATCCCCTTCATGTCCATCACCGAAATTCCAGCTGTAGGAAGTGATATCATTTTCGCTCGTGGAGGTACTGTGGAAATGAATCTGCAGGGAATTGGTGAGTTGCTCCCAGTTGAACTGTGCATGACATCCTTCAACGCCTTGAACAGTGACTTCATGACAGATCTCGCTTACACAACCTGTATTGTCTTCGATACGCAGGCAGACAACATAAGTGCCAGGTACTTCATATGTATGGTAAGGATCAAATCCAACACCCTCATGTCCGTCACCGAAGTGCCATCCGTATGAAATGATATCATGTGAACTGGTAGACGTACTGTGAAAATGGATCTGGTATGTATTCGGGATTTGCTCCCATGTGAAATCAGCGTGACAATCGGACTCAACACCTTGCACAGTGACCTCATGGCATTCTGTACTTGTGCAGCCTGTATTGTCTGTAATGGTCAGGCAAACCACATAGGTGCCAGGTGTTTCGTACGTATGATATGGATTTGCTCCATCCCCTTCATGTCCGTCGCCAAAGTTCCAGCTATAGGAGGTGATATCATGCTCACTGGTCGAGGTGCTATGAAAATGTATTTGTTGTGTGCCAGGAATTTGCTCCCAGGTAAAATTGGCACTGCAATCTGAGCCAATAGGCTCTATAGTGACCTAGTGGCATTCTGTACTGCTACAGCCTGCATTGTCTGTAATGGTCAGGCAAACCACATACGTGCCGGGTGTTTCATACGTATGGTATGGATTAGCTCCGTCACCTTCATGATTGTCGCCAAAATTCCAACTGTATGATATGATATCATGCTCACTGGTCGAGGTGCTGTGGAAATGAATTTGCTGTGTGCCGGGGATTTGCTCCCAGGTAAAATTGGCATTGCAACCTGAGCCCGGAGCTGTAACGGTTACTTCGTGACATACATCACTCACGCAACCTGCTTCATTGGTGATGATCAGGCACACGAGGTAGGTGCCGGGTTCAAGATAAGTATGGGTAGGGTTGGCACCATCTCCGGTATTACCATCTCCGAAGTTCCACTGAAAGGAGACGATCTCATGATCGCTGGTTGAGGTATTGGTAAAGTCAACCTGGAGTGTCCCGGTAAATTGCTCCCAGGTAAAGGCTGCATTACATTCAGAAGGTAGAGGAAGAACGGTCACTTCATGACAGATGTCATCTACACAACCAGTGTTGTCTGTGATGGTCAGACAGACCAGATAGGTGCCTGACGAATCGTATGTGTGATAGGGGGCTGAACCATCACCAGAGTGTCCGTCACCGAAATTCCACTGGTAGGAAGTGATATCATGCGAGCTGGTCGAGGTGCTGTGAAAATGGATCTGCAGCGTATTGGTCAGTTGTTCCCAATTGAATTGAGCATTACATCCTGGCGCAACCGGTTGCACGGTCACTTCATGGCACACGTCATCCACACATCCGAAATTGTCTGTGATAGTCAGGCAGACCAGGTAGGTCCCGGCTGTCTCATAGGTGTGGTATGGATTGGCTCCGTCACTGGTATGGGTATCCCCAAAAGTCCAGGCATAGGACACGATATCGTGCTCGCTGGTAGACTGACTGGAGTTAAAATGGATCTGCAGCGTACCAGGGATTTGTTCCCACGTGAAAGCCGCATTGCACTGTGCATGTATGGTTGTTGAGGCCAGAGACAGCACGAAGAAAGAGAGGGAGAGAAGTAAAGCTTTTTTCATAGCTGGGTTGAGTTTTGAAATACAATAAATCCGGGGGGATTTAGCATTAAAGATACCATTCTCCTATATCCGCTGCCTATGGTGATGAGATTAGCCGCATAGGTTAAAATGTATGCCTTTGGATAAAGTGATACCGAAGCCGAAAATCTGCCTGGCCCGCTCGGGCCAATGGCCGTTGCAGGAGTTTGCTCCTGCAACTGTGAGCGTTTCATTTTGGATTCCCTATTGGAATTTTAAGGTATTGTGATTGCAGAGCAACTCCTGCCAGGCCCTGGGGGCCAGACTGAATATTACTTACAGCATTCCTTTTTAAAGAAATGACAAAGAAAGGCCCATATATTTCTGATCAGATTCATGCAAGTAAAGGGTGCCTCAAAGAGGTTTTTTAAAATGTATAAAGACTACTCTATCAGAAGCTTTCGGGTAGATACTCCCTGAGCTGTCTCGGCGCGTATGAAATAGATACCCTGGCTATATGAACTCACCGGAATAGCGATCTCTCCTAATGTCTCCGTATAAGACGACAAAAGTCGTCCGTATGAATCGAAAAGGGATAGGCGCACAACATTGGTGTAGAGGTTTTCAAAATTCACATAGAGGGTTTGATGCACAGGATTAGGAGATATCGTAAAGGCAAGGTCAGCAGGAGTTGGTCCTGAAGTCCCTGATGTGCCGAGGAGGGTGATGATAGCACTGGTGGTATTGCTGTTGCCACATTCATCCGTTGCGGTAAATGTAACCGGCCAACTAAATGTACCGGTGCAGGTGTCAGGCAACCCCGGGAAATTATTTGTCCAGAATATCCCACTGCATTGATCATTGGCTACTGCTCCGCCGAAGTTGTCCAGCCAGGCTTGAAGGGCGACCTGTGTGTTTGGGGTCCCGCACTCAATGGTGATAGCCTGTGCGTTTGTTACGATGACAGGTGCTAGCTGGTCTGTTATCGTAAATGTGGCAGATGTTGACTGGGTGTTGCCACAGTCATCTGACGCGGTAAAGATGACTAATGTAAAGCCTGTCATGCCACATCCATTACTCAGGCCTGAATAGTTAGCCGTCCAGCTCGCATCACCACCAGCATCAGCCGCAAAAGCAAATCCTACATTTCCAAGCCAGGTATTGAATAAGTCTGTATTTCCGTTTCCATCGCATTCAACTTCAGTATCTGTTGCTGGTATGAATATCAATGGCGGGGAGGTATCTACCACAGTAAGCGTGGCGCTTGTGAAGGTGTTACCACATTGATCTGTTGCAGTAAATGTGACCAAGGCGCTTCCTGTTGACCCGCATTGATCGCTTAATGCGGTAAAATTATCCGACCAGTTTAGTGTGCCACAAGAACCAGTCGCCGTAGCGCCACCATGGTTGTCAAGCCATGTTTGTATGGCAGCGTCCTGCTCAGCAAGATTTGCTTCTATTGAGATACTGGTAGCTCCCTGGATTATCGCCGGGGGTACCGGAGCAGCCTGGATCGTGAAATTATTACTCTCATCCTGGTAATCCGTGCCTGAATTGTCCTGGATCACTGATACCCTGGCCTGAGTGGTGAGTGTCGAAGGCACGGTCCATTGATAACTCGAATTGCCGACCGGAAGGTCCTGGTAGATATAAGTCCATGTGACTCCGCCATCAGCAGAAAACAACAGGTCCCAGTTTAAGGTATTGTGCGGAATCGTGATGTGCCACTGGATGGTCACGGTCTGCCCGACCGTAAAGGTCTCTCCACCTACGGGATTGTCAAGGGCCACGTGAGCTGATGACGTATAGCTATACCCCAGCATCATCGCAAGGCATAGTATTCTGGAAATGAACGTTCTCATATTTTTATCATCTTACTATAAAAGTACGAAAATAGGATCAGGGTCATTTGCCCCTTTGATTACATCAATGGCCGGCAATACTCATGTTTCAGATCACATCCGGTACATTTGCTGTAAATCTCTGATGATGCGTGCAGTGATCACAAGGATTGTCTTTATTGCTTTTTTACTTAGCCATGCCTTTGTTGTCAAGGCGCATGTGGCATTGGATTATCCGCACGGAGGAGAAACCTTTATTGTAGGCGAGACCATCACGATACAATGGCATATTGTTGCAGCGCATGCTACGCTCAACTGGGACTTGTTCTTTTCTGTCGATAGTGGCGAGACCTGGGACACCCTTCAACTGGATATACCGACGAGCCAGCTAAGCTATGAGTGGGAAGTACCGGATAGCCTGACCACACATGCCAGGATACGGGTGATCCAGGACAACGAAGCACAGAATTACCAGGATGAAAGTATGGACTTTGCCATCGTCCCCAATACAAGTCCTCCTATGCTAGATGCGCCTGCTACAGACATGGTGATCGAATGTAGCATTGCGGATCAACAGGCTGCAATTCAGGCATGGCTCGACAACCACGGAGGTGCTGCAGCAACCAACTATTGCGGGGCACTTATCTGGTCACATGACTATCCCGGCATCAGCGATGGTTGCGGGGCAACAGGCAGTGCAGGAGTGACCTTTACAGCTATGGATGAGTGTGGTGTGATTACTACCAATGCTACATTGACGATAGTGGATACTTCACCGCCGACCATGATCGTGCCTGCGACAGATATGGTCGTAGAGGCAGATGCTCAGGGCAATGTACCCGAGCTCATGCAATGGCTCAATAGCATAGGAGGAGCGCTGGCTTCAGATGTGTGTAGCCAGATCAGCTGGTCAAACAACTATCTGATGCTAAGCGATGATTGTGGTATGTCAGGTAGTGCCTCGGTCATCTTTACAGCAACGGATCAATGTGGCAATTGGACCACAACCGCTGCAGCTTTTACGATCCAGGATCATACTTCACCATCCATACTGGTCACACCTCAGCCACTCACGATCTCATGCGATGCCATTAATCCGGAAAATGAGATACAGCAATGGCTCAACAATCTTGGTGGAGCCCAGGCCTCAGATGTGAGCGGGGAGGTAGAGTGGACCAATGATTATAATGGCTTGAGTGATGGTTGTGGTGCGACAGGAAGTGCAGCAGTCATTTTTACTGCAACAGATGCATGTGGTAATAGTGCCACCACCTCGGCTATAGTCACCATCATAGACATGGTATCACCTGTGATGCAGGCATCTGCGAGAGACACAGCACTGGATTGTACCGCATTAAATCCATCAGAGGACATTCAATTGTGGCTGGACCGTCATGGCGGAGCACAGGCTGAGGATGGATGTGGTGTCATCACCTGGGCGCATGACTATGCGGGTTTGAGTGATGGCTGTGGTGCATCAGGATCAGCGAATGTCATCTTTACTGCCACCGATGAATGCGGCAACACAAGTACTACATCAGCAGCGTTGGTCATGACAGACACCCTCGCACCACCTATGGAAAAATCCGCGATGGATACTACCATCATTTGTGGCCAGGACGATCAGTCGTCAGCCATTGAAGCATGGCTGGCTCGTCATGGCGGGGCCAGCGCGCAGGACTTATGTGGGATGGTCATGTGGACACATGATTTTCCGGCACTAACAGATACGTGCGGTCCAGTGGGTAGTCATATGATCA
Organism: Candidatus Opimibacter iunctus; assembly: GCA_016716665.1. Classification (GTDB taxonomy): domain Bacteria; phylum Bacteroidota; class Bacteroidia; order Chitinophagales; family Saprospiraceae; genus Opimibacter; species Opimibacter iunctus. The sequence continues at coordinate 206,672 of JADJVH010000005.1, forward strand.
CTTTTACCGCTGCGGATGAGTGCGGAAATGCCACATCAACGAAAGCTATATTAACGATCCAGGATTCTGTCGTGACAGCTGTTCCCGATCCACATTTATTCCATTTTGCGATCTATCCTAATCCCGCGCGAGACTTTTTACATGTTGGATTTGAACAAAGAGTATCTGGTCCAGTGCATCTTATGCTCTATGATCGTTTAGGACAAATGGTTTGGATTGAACATACCGGAGAAGATGGGGTGATCATTCCGGTAGAAAGCCTGCCTCGCGGTACGTATCTCTTAAAACTGATCACCACCAGGGGAAGCTACATTAGGCATGTGTTGATCTTATGATAGGGGAAAACTGAATGTTTAATGCTTTGGCAAGGTGTCATTTGGTATATTTTTTTCTCCTTCTTTCGCCGAGTATCCAGAACCCCTTCCGCTTTCTGATTTTATAATGCTCATGGATATATTTTTCCATGTGGGTGATCGCTACTTCCGGATCATCCGTCAGAGTGACATAGTGGAGGTCCTCAGGAGAGATGGTGCCTTCAGTAATCATAAACTGAAGGTACTCCAACAGTGGGGTATAATATTCTGTGCCCATCAGGACCACCGGAAAATGATGGATCATCCCGGTTTGCACAAGGGTCAGCGTCTCAAACATTTCATCCATCGTCCCCCATCCGCCGGGCAGCACAATAAAGGCATAAGAGTACTTGAGCAACATAAATTTGCGGATGAAGAAGTAGTCCAGTGTCACCCAATCATGCATGTATGGGTTTGGCTTTTGCTCATGAGGCAGCCGGATATTACATCCGATACTCGCCCCTCCGTTTTCATAGGCTCCTTTGTTGGCCGCCTCCATAATGCCGGGGCCACCACCCGTCATGACCGTAAACCCTGTCTTGACAATCGCCTTGCCCACTGCTTCTGCCATTTTGTAATATTCATGCTCTGGTGCAAACCGTGCTGATCCGAATACAGTCACACATGGTCCTACAAAATGCAGCTTCCGGAATCCCTTGATAAACTGGTATAAGACCTTAACCGTAAATGCCAATTCACTCGTCCTCGACTTGGGGCCTTCCAGGTAGTCATATTGATTGACGATAACTTTTCGGTCGGGCGTATTTGTGGTGGAGGGGATAGGCTCTAACGTAAAATTGGACATAATCTGAATTTCAAGATGAAGTATGCATCGCAGCGATAGTCAGTATCGGAACAACGGTATCCATATTTCAAATGTAGGTATTCACCCCGAAGGTCCGGTACCCTAATTATTTGGCATAGAATTTGGCTTTGTCAGCCCAGACACTGACAAAGTCACTCCCCGTATTATGGTATTTTTTAAAAGCTCCCTACTCCTGATCCTGTTCGCCCTGCTGGGTCCGAAGGAAACTATGAAGCCACATGTCGTCTCTTACATAGAGACCTACAAGTATGCCGCAATCGATGAAATGGTAAGGTCGGGCATGCCGGCAAGCGTCATCATGGCACAGGCCATCGTCGAATCCAACGCAGGGCTATCCGGGCTGGCCAAAGCCTCCAACAATCATTTTGGAATCAAGTGCAAGGACTACTGGAAAGGCAGTTGCCACTATTGTCCGGACGATGACCGGGATGCTAAGGGCAATCTCATCCCTTCCTGTTTCCGTAAGTATGATTCGGTTATAGCCTCGTATGCTGACCACAGTGATTTCCTGATGAATACGGCCACCTACAGGTTCCTGTTTGCCTATGATCGGACTGACTATGAGTTGTGGGCTAAAGGGCTGCAGCTATGCGGATATGCCTCTGATCCAACCTATGCTGAAAAACTGATCAGGACTATCCGGCTGTACAACCTTCATGACTTAGACTATTACACGATACAATATGTCAAACCTTCTGAGCTGACCTCCACAGGGGATGTGGGTGCATCGAGGGAATAGATCAACAGCATTTCTATGTGGAATGCTCAGGACGTTCATTTTTAGTGGCCAAAGCCTCCCTTCACCTGGTAAACCAATCTCACGTAATGAAATATTACATCTCTTCAGGGATCTCGGATGGCTTTGGCGTTTTTCTTACCGCATTGGCGATGTCCTTTTGATGACGGTCGCGTGCCCTGAAGATATCCAGTGCCATAAACAAGGCTGACTTGAACGAAGCGGGATCTGCTTCATTTTTACCAGCGATTTCATAGGCGGTGCCATGATCCGGAGAGGTCCTTACAAAAGGCAGTCCCGCAGTATAATTGACTCCATCCTGAAAGTGAAGCATCTTGAATGGGATCAGGCCCTGGTCGTGGTACATGGCCAGGATGGCATCAAACTTCTTGTGGTTCATCGCGCCAAAGAAGCCGTCTGCTGAATATGGGCCCATGATGATATCCCCTGATTTCTTGGCTTCGATGATAGCGGGGCGTATGATTTCTTCCTCTTCTTTTCCGATAAATCCGTTTTCACCCGCATGTGGGTTAAGGCCAAGCACGGCAATGACCGGGCGGGCGATGCCAAAATCGATCTGAAGGGATTTGATGAGGATATCGAGTTTAGACCTGATGTTTTCGCGGGTGATTGCCGGGGCTACCTGGCTGAGGGGAGGTGTCCGGTCGCTACGGCCACCTTCATGGTATCGGTCACCATCATCATCAGGCCTTGCTTGACGCCAAACTCATGGGCCAGGTACTCGGTATGGCCTGGGTACTCGAATCCGGCCATCTGCATGGCATTCTTGTTGATCGGGGCGGTAACCAGCAGGTCGATGTGGCCGTCCTTAAGGTCCCGTACGGCCCGGTCGAGGGCGATATGGGCGATTTTGCCGCCTTCCTCGGTCTCCTTGCCCAGGGCGATGTTGATATTGTCCTGCCAGACATTGACCACATTGATCTTCTGGTGGTAGATCTTGTCGGCGCTGGCGGTGGTATGAAAGGAAAAGTCTCCCGGGTTGACGATGTTCTTGTGATAACTGACCACCTTGCTTGATCCGTAGATCACGGGGGTACAGAGTTGTGTCACCGAAGGGTGTGACAGTGTCTTGATGATGACTTCAAGGCCGATCCCGTTGATGTCTCCTATAGTGATGCCTGCCCGGATGGTTCCCATTTTGATTTTCTAAGTAAAGAAGTTAATTTAGGCAAAGATACAATTCACCATGGGAGTGAGATAGGCCGGGCCCAAAGAGAGGGCTCATGCATTGGTTGTTAAGGGTTTCGGTGCAAAGAGAAATGATCATAATCATAGACCTGACTGATTGATCTCATTATCTGCCCCTTCGACTGGCAGTACTTTTAGATTCTGAAAATCAAGTCAGTCTTCATTGTTTATCACAGTATTAAACCTGACAAAACGGATATGAAAAACAAACTAATCATTCAGTTGATCATCCTTACAGGCATTGGGTTGGCTACGGCTGTATCCTGCACGTATGACGAGGTACTCCCTTATACACCGGACCCCGGCGTAGAGGTTTTCTTCACCCAGGATATCATCCCCATCTTTGAAAGCAACTGCAACTCTGCAGGTTGCCACAATGGGACCCAGACCCCTGACCTGAGGCCCGATGTCGCCTATGATGCCCTCTGGACAGGCGGATATATCAATACTGAGCTCCCTGAGCAAAGCGATCTCTATCTATGGATGACAGATGCCAAGGGGCCTATGCCTCCATTGGGGGCAAATGCCACCAACAATGCCACCGTCCTCCAATGGATAGCACAAGGAGCTAAGAACAATTAATGGTCTTAAAATCATTTTCAAGATGAAATCAGCTAGATATAAATTTTTAGGAGTGCTCTTGTTACTGGTTTTCCAGGGGATCACCCTATGGGCCCAGGAGGCCGAGATGACCGCAGAAGAAAGCATGCCTGTCAAGAATACATTTGGTAGTATATATATCATTGACAACCAGACCGTAATGGTTCCTTTCAAAGGGACCCTGGAGTTTGATATCCAGCACCGTTTTGGCCTGGTGGAAAATGGATATGAGGATTTCTGGGGCTATATGCTCCTGCCAATATCCGGCTTGCGCTCAGCTATGTGCCCATCAACAACCTGATGGTTGGATTTGGATTTACCAAACTCAACCTGACCTGGGACTTCAATGCCAAGTATGCGATCCTCAAGCAAATGAGTGATGGCGGCAGCCCTGTCAGCCTTACCTATTTTGGCAATGCAGCTATGGATACGAGGAAGAAGGATCAATTCCCCAATCCTGCAGTATTTAAGAGTACCGATCGCTGGTCATTTTTCCACCAGCTGATCCTGGCCAGGAAGATCACCGATAAACTATCCCTTCAACTGGCCGGTAGTGTATCGCACTTCAATGCCGTGTATCCACAGGTAGATCCTGCTACAGATAGCCTGCAGCAACTGGACAATGACCATTTTGCACTGGCGATTTCTGCACGGTACAAGGTCTCCAATGCCACCAGCATCCTGATCAACTATGATCAGCCGCTCACTACACATGCATCGCTTGATCCTGAAAAAGCAGACTCTTCAGATCCTAAGCCCAATCTTTCCTTTGGGGTTGAATTTACCACCAGCGCTCACCAGTTCCAGATTTTCTTTGGCAACTACGGCAGTATCATTCCGCAGGTCAACAATGCCTACAATACTGCATGGGGCTTTGGCAGCTCAACATTCTCCCAGTGGGATCCGGAATGGCGAATCGGGTTTAACATGACCCGTCTCTGGAGTTATTAATGCGATCAAATCACCCACTAAATCCACATACTATCATGAAGCAAAATCTAAAAGATAATAGTTCACGAAGGAGGTTCCTTTCCCTGGGCCTCCTGAGTGGAGCAGCGCTTCTCACCCAGAAAGCAGAGGCGATGGCGTCTGTCACTGATGATGATGAGAAAGTATCGATGCTGACGGCCGATGGGAAATTGGTAGAGGTCAGCAAGAAACTTGTCGAGCAATCTACCAGTCGCGAGAAAGCAAAGAATGAGGATATCCTCAACTGGACAGAGAGCGCTAAAAAATCAATGCCATAGCCATGGAAAGAAATGACATCGAATCGACAAATCAACGCAGGGGTTTTCTCAAGACCGCTGCACTGGGCGTAACGGCTGCAGCATGTGGAAGTGCCATATGTGCTTGTGGCGGCAAGGATAAGGCAGAGAGTGAAAAGGTGGTACTCCTTTCTCCTGATGGAGAGTTAGTGACCATTGATTCCGCGCATCTCAGGCCCGTACCGAAGACCGTACATGTAACGAATGAAGAAGCCCGCCAGGGTATTCCCGGTCGCAAATTTGTGATGGTCATCGACCTGGCCAAATGCAAGAATGCACGCAAGTGTGTGACGGCCTGCCAGAAAATGCACCATACACCTGAACCAACAGAGTGGCTCTCCGTCAGGCTGATGAAGGATAGTCCCGATGCTGCTCCTTATTGGTTTCCTAAGACCTGCTTCCATTGTGACAATCCACCTTGTGTCAAGGTATGTCCTGTGGATGCAACCTTCAAACGCCAGGATGGTATCGTCCTGATTGATGCGGACCGCTGTATCGGTTGCAAGTTTTGCATGGCCGCATGCCCTTATTCCACCCGGGTATTCAATTGGTCTGAACCTGAGCACACTCCGGAAGTCAGTTGCCTTGAATACTCTCCTGAGACCAGTACGCCATCAAGAGTAGGTACTGTAGAAAAATGTGATTTCTGTCCTGATATGTCACGTGCAGGCTTGCTTCCTGATTGCGTGACGGCATGCCCTAATGGGGTGTTCTATTTCGGTGATCAGAATGAAGATGTGGTGACCAATGGAGATGAGACGATCGGCTTTAATGATATCATCCGCGATCGTGGAGGATACCGATTTGCCGAAGAGCTGGGTACAGAACCCCGCGTGTGGTATTTACCTCCGAGGGACAGGATATTCCCTGTAGAAAGAGGCCTCGATGATCTGCCTGAAGAAATCAAAAACAGGTATAAGGACGTGATCGGAGGATAACGAAGGACAAGGGTATTACCATTAACCATTAGATTAAAACAGCAATGAAAATATCAACTTCAGGTTCTGAAATGCTTAGGACTTTTTCTCCGCAGATCGAACATACCAGCAAAGGGGAAAAGATGTGGATCACTGTGTTGGTGGCCACGATAGGTCTTGCCTTGTATGGATTATATCTGCAGATTTTCAAGGGTCATGGTGTTACCGGGATGAGGGACAATGTGATCTGGGGGATCTATATCGTCAACTTTATGTTCCTGATCGGATTGAGTTATGCAGGAGCGATCATCGCGGGGTTTCTGATCTTGTTCAAGGTAGAATGGGGCAAACCACTCATCCGCTTAGCGCAATTGATGACGCTCGCTTCTGTGATTGTCGGGCCGATATTCATACTCTTATGCGTAGGCCGTTTTGACAGACTACATCATTTATTTATATACCCTCGTCTGCAATCTCCATTGACATGGGATGTGCTGGCGGTGATCACTTTTCTTGTAGGGAGTTTTCTTTTCCTGTACCTGAGCCTGATCCAGGATTTTGCGGTGTATCGTGATTCCAACCTAAACGTATCGAAGTGGAAGCACAACCTTTGGGCCTGGCTCGCGCTCAGATATACGGGTACAGAAAACCAGAAAAGGCTGATCAATACTTCACGAAATTTAATGGCCATTGTACTCATCCCTGTATCGATCATGGTTGCCTCCATCCTCTCATGGATATTCGGGATGACCTTGAGGCCAGGCTGGCACAGCACGATCTTTGGGCCTTATTTTGTAGTGGGCGCCATCTATTCGGGCATTGGTGTATTGATCATCATCACCTGGTATACACGTAAGATGTATCACCTTGAAAGATATATCACCCCTAAGCATTTTGACTATCTCGCTTACATGATGCTGGTGATGGCAGCAGGATATGGGTACTTTACCTTCTCTGAATATTTCACGAGCTGGTATGGATCTGAAACGTGGGATGCACAATTGATTGACAAACTCTTCGCGCCTGATGAATATGGATGGCTCACCTTTTTTGCCAATGTGGCCGGTGTAGTGATCCCTGTTATTTTCGCTGCAGTACCCAAATTGCGTAAACCCGATAATCTGATGGTGGTAGCCGCGATCATGGTGCTGGCCATGTGGGTCAAGCGTTACCTGATTGTGGTACCTACGCTGGAGACACCCTTACTGCCTATCGAAGATATCCGTCCCGAGTATGTGCACTATACCATTACCTGGGTGGAATGGTTACTGACATTTGGCGGGGTAGCATCCTTTTTCCTCATTTTCACCCTGGCCGGTAAATTCGTTACCCTGATTGATATATCAGATCTGCCCAAGGATGAAAACGTAAAAACGCAAAACCAATGATCATGAAAAAAGATATAGCCGGTACCGTGTCTATAAACCTGATGAGCAGGTGGTGGTATCGCCTTGGATTTATGGTGGGAATGATCCTGGCAGGTATCTATCCTGCCCTGGCACAGGATACACCTGCTGATACTGCAGTGCAACAAGCAGATACTACTGCGGCACCTGTGGAAGAAGAAGAGACGACCATCAAATCCAAAACGAGCCTCAGCGGTGATCAGTATCCTGATGGTACCATCATGCTGAGCGGCCTGTTACGTGCCAAGATTGAAGGCTCCTATCAAAAAGTGCCGGACAGGAAAGTGGCCTTTTTTGTGCTCAACCCTGCAGGCGAAGAGGTTGCTATCGGAGATACGATAACAGGCGCAAATGGTGTTGCCAGAATCCGTGTCACCAAGACTACATTGGCAAAGGGCGAAGATGGATCTTATTCATTCATTGCCCGTTTTGACGGAGATGATAAGTTTGAGGGCAGTGAATCTGACCTGATGCTCAAATCAGCCTCCTTGGTAATGGTAGCCACTGAAGCGGATAGCACTTATACGTTGAGTTTGACCGCTACAGCAGATTCGCCTGATGGTCCATTGCCAATAGCCGCAGCACCGGTATCTGTTTATGTCAAACGGATGTTTAGTTCGCTGAAAGTAGCCGAAGGAGAAACCGATGAGACAGGTGCATTGGAGGTTGAATTTCCCGCAGGACTGGCTGGCGATGAAAACGGCAATATAGAGATCACGGCGATGATCGAAGAGACCGATGAGTATGGTAATCTGACGGCAACTGCTACTCAAAAATGGGGATATTCAGTGAGTGCAGCCATTGTGGAGAGCCCCAGGGCCCTCTGGAGCCCTCATCCTCCGACATGGATGGTGATCACCTTCTTTATCCTGATGGGAGCCGTGTGGATTCATTATGCAATTGTCATAGTAAGTCTCCTCAAGATCAAATCAGACGGGCGCCAGGCAGCCGGTAAAGCTTAACCATGCGTTAATTGTCTGCAGGGCACCTGAAAAAGGAATAACTTTGAAATACATTTTATAAATAAAACACAACATCATGAAAATGCGAATGCTTTCAATTTTAAGTTTTACCCTGGTCATTGTGATGCTCATGGCATTTATGCCATCGCCTCCACAGAATGCACCATGGAGCGTGCCTGACAACTACAAGGCCATGAAGAATCCGGTCAAGTATGACAAGACTGCTGCTGCTGCACTCTATTCCACCCATTGCAAATCATGCCATGGCAAGGAAGGATTGGGTGATGGCACAAAGGCTGCCCAACTCAAGACCAAATGCGGAGACTTCAGTTCTGCGGCTTTCCAAAAGCAAAGCGATGGAGCTATCTTCTACAAGACAATGGAAGGAAGGGACGAAATGCCATCTTACAAGAAGAAGATTCCAGATCAAAATGATATCTGGCAACTGGTGCATTACATGCGCGGATTGGCAGAGTAAACAGCTTAATGAACACGTAGGACCGGGCTTTAAAAGGCCCGGTCTGCTGTTCAGCATAGCCTGACGAAAAATCAATTTTCCCACCACGGGATCCGGGAGTCCTTCCTGGCCCTGAACTACCAACTTCCAAAGTGTCCAATACTACTAAACCACTGGCCCCTGGATTACTCAATCCTAAGGTGCTGCTATTGATCGGAGTGATCGCCTTACTTGCCGGATATGGCTTAAACTATTTCCAGGCACAGAAAGGCCTCATACGCCTGGAGACAGGAAAGGAAAACACCCTCGTGACCAACCAGGACACAACAGAAGGTGGCGCTTCATCTGCTACAGGACCGGGTTTTGCCATCACGCTCGACTCGCTCAATATCACCCCTCATACAACAGCATATCAAATAAAACTGATGAAGCGGGATTCTGCGACCTTTGATCATGCATCAATGGGCAACAATATCCCTTCAACTTTAGTTGGCCTGTATCCCCTCGAACCGATGAAAAACACGGTGGTGGACAATACGGAATACCGCTTCCGGCTCAAGGAATTCTATCCCAACTTTGAATTTGCCTATGAGTATCCGGCTAACCGGGACAGCATACAACCCAAAGCACCCGGTATAACACTGGAGTTGAAGACGAAAGAAGGGACACCGATCGTCACACTGCATACCAAACTGCCAAACAAGAACAAGCTTGCAGATTTAGTCAGCCTTGGTGCATCATTGGCTTTTTATTGGGAGATCCCGATGGATAGCGTCCGCGCTATTGCCGCAGATCGCACTAAGCCTGGAAACAAAGTAGTTTTCTCAGGGGCAGACCGCAGGGTTTTCTTTATAGTCAATGACAGCATTGCCGAACAACCGCTGACGGAGAAATCCTTTTATAAAATACCCGGGCAGGACAGTGCCGGATTTACCATTATTTATTGCTTTCCAGACATGGCATTGCTCAAAGCTGTGCCTTCAACAAGGGGAACAGAGCTCCTCAACCCTGTCGCACATGTCGAAATCTGGAAAGAAGGCCAGGGTGCACAGGATGCCTTTGTCTATCCGGAATCCGGACCCCGCAAGGGGGGCGAGTTTGAAATACCCGGATCAGGTTACCTGATCGGGCTAGGGATAGACCAGGAAAAGGAGGTGAAGTATTGCGACTGCAAGCTCTCTATACGGGAAGATGGAAACGAAACGGCTGAAATCGTATCGATAACCTCAGGAAAATCTGCCCGTTATAAAGGATATAGCCTGCGTCCGGTCGAATGCCGGATGGGACATCCCGGCAAGGTGATCCTCGAAATCCAGAAAAAGCCGGGCAGAATACTGATGATTTCCGGTGTTTTATTGGCCGTTTTTGCTATATTACTGATGATCTTCAGGAGAAAAATATAAATCCCCCGCTATGACCATGCTGACTCTGTTTTTTTATCATACCCCTGATATGAGTAAGATCAACAGGGATACTGATTTAGATCATTATATGGTTAGCGGTTAAATGCCAATTTTGAATACAATTATAATAAAATGTTAAGTTCATTTAAGTCAACGAATAAAACCAAGCAATATGAAAAACTACATGCTTTTGATTTGCACCTTTTGCCTCATGATAGCGATGGGGCTTGCATCTTGCGAAGGTGAGGATGGAGTAGCTGGTCCAACAGGTCCAACAGGTCCAACGTGTCCGACAGGAGATGGTACACAAAATTGTGTATTGTGCCACGGAAGTTCACAACTGATTACCGCCAAGGAATATCAGTGGGATCATTCAGTACACGCTACCGGTGGAAATAATAACCATAATGCTACCAATTGCGCAGGCTGTCATACCAGCCAGGGCTTCCTGGAAAGGATTGAAACAGGTGCTCCGCTTGGTGCTACTGCAGCAGTCATTGAAGATCCGCTGCCACCAAACTGTTATACCTGCCACCAGATCCACAAGACCTATACCGATGCTGACTGGGCATTTACCCAAACAGCTCCGGTTACCTTCTGGGAAGGCGGTGGAACAGTTGACTTAGGCAAAGCCAATCTTTGCGTAAGTTGCCACCAGGCAAGGGTTGTTTCCCCTGCACTGCCTGATCCCGCCACAGGTGGAAACATCACGATGACCAGTACAAGATACGGTCCTCACCATGGTCCACAAGGGATGATGTTGCCAGGTTATGGAGGCTACAGGGTAGCAGGTCCTGCACCTTATGAAAACTCCTCACATACCTTGTTATTGGCCAACAACACAGCCAATGCTTGCGTAACCTGCCATATGGGTCCAGCACTCGCAGGAGAATACGGTGGTCACACCTTCCGCGTCAGCAATGACGAAACAGGAGCCATCAATTCAAATGCATGTATCGTATGCCATACCACAGGTGCTTCAGATCTCAACAAACTTGTAGATAAGAGCCAGAATACAATTGACTCATTGTCTTTAGTACTTGAAGATATACTTGTTGCACGTGGATTGTATAATGCAACCACAGAACAAAACCTCAAGGTTGAGTTCAAAGGACATGAAGCTGGTGCTTTGTACAACTTCAAATTTGTTGCTGAGGATAAGAGTCGCGGTGTGCATAACTACAAGTTAGCCTATGCGCTGCTGACCAATTCCATTGCTTCATTGCAATAGTAGGATGAGCTGATCATCCAGGTATATATCTTATACGCTAAAGCAAATGCAAATGAAAGCATGTAGTTTTGATCAAATGAAATTCCGGACAGGTCAAAGGACCTTTTGGATCATCTGCCTACTCTTTGCTCTACCTCAGGCAACCTGATGGCCCAAGAGGAAATGGTCGCAGAGGAGGAGATTGTACCGGTAAAGAATACGTTTGAAAGCATCTGGCTTATCGATGCCCAGACCGTGATGGTGCCCGTCAAGGGGACATTTGAGGCGGACTTTCAACACCGTTTTGGAACCTGGAACAATGGGTACGAAGATTTTTACGGGGTATTTGCTTCATCCAATATCAGACTGGGCGCAGAATATGTTCCACTGGATCGGTTACAGGTAGGCATTGGGTTTACCAAGTTTAACAACCTGATTGATGTGTGGGGCAAGTATGCTATCCTGAGGCAAATGAAAGGTGGAGGTTCTGCAGTGACCCTGGACTATTATGTCAATGCCGCTGTCGATACCCGTGAGGAAAAGAATACGCTATTTGAAGAACCTTCAGACAGGTGGTCCTTTTTCCATCAGGTGATGGTCGCCAGGAAGTTTTCGGATAAATTTTCACTCCAGCTTTCAGGCAATCTTTCCTGGTTCAACTTCAAGGAACATCATACCGATGGTGAAGGCCTCGATATAGGACAGGACAGCAAAGCATTCTTTTCTGCCAGCGCGATAGCACGGTACAAGGTTTCAAATGCACTGGCTATCATTGCTGAGTATGATCAACCCATCACTGACCAGGAGTTTTTTGATCCTGAATCAAACCTCAGTTTTGGCCTTGAGCTGACCACCAGTGCGCATGCCTTCCAGCTGTTTATTGGTAATTTCCAAAGCCTGGTACCACAGTACAATCATACGTACAATTCAAATAGTTTTGGTGACAATCAGATCCTCATTGGATTCAATATCACCCGCCTCTGGAATTTCTGATCTATAGGTGATTAAGCATAGAAAGAGTGGGCACTGTAGTGGTGTCCACTCTTTTTTTTTACCCCTAAATCCCCTGAAGGGGACTTTTATTTTTCTCTATACTTAAGCCGTGAGGACACAGATATTTTTTCCATCTGATTTGAAAGCCGGGGCTACTCAATAATCTATGGTTGAAATTTTAATTTAATTAATACTCACAACTCACAATGATCAACCCCCCGACCCCCTTCGAAGGGGGAGCCATGATCACACGCACTCTTCATTTTTCACTCTTCACTTTTCATTTTTCACTTTTACATGACTCGGCGAGAGCGCACCCAACTCGAGTCCATACTCAGCAGGATGCCGATGAGCAGGCTAAACCCGAGCAGTGAGGAGCCTCCCGAACTGATAAAGGGAAGCGGAATACCGATGACAGGCATGAGCCCCATCGTCATGCCGATATTGACCAGCACGTGGGTAAAGACCACCCCGACCACACCAAAAGCGTAGTGACGGATAAATGGGATCCGCGCACGCTCCCCGATGTCAATGACCCTGAGCATCAGGATGAGAAACAACATGATCACGGCAATGGAGCCGATAAAGCCATGCTCCTCTCCGATGATGCTATAGATAAAGTCAGTACTCTGCTCTGGTACATAGTTGAGTTTGGTCATCGTTCCCTGGAGATATCCCTTTCCGGTAAAGCCTCCGGAGCCAATAGCGATCTTTGATTGCAGAATATTATATAAAGAACCGCGAGGATCACAATCTTCAGGGTTGAGCCATACATTGATCCTGTCTTGCTGGTGCCGCTCCAGTACATTATTGAACAGATAGCTGCTGATATAAGCAAACCCGAACAAAAGGGTAACCCCAAGCGTCAGCAGCACCACCTGCCTGATCTGTTTTGAGAGAAAATTTTCGATCGCAGCATATAACATATAGACCACTGACAGGCCGATCACGATATCGAGTTGCTTGAGAAACGCAAAGGAGATCGCCAGCATAAAAATCCCCAGGCTTACCATGACATGTGCCTGCTTTCGCTTCATACTGGCCAGCAGGAAGACTCCTCCGGCAAAAAGTAAGAGCGGAAGTACGACAAACACATCATACTTGAGTGCGAGGATAAATAATAAGGCGAGGATAAAAAGCAACACCGGAATCCACATGGCCAGGCCTTCCCTGAACAAGACGAGGAAGATCGACAGGAAGACTAATGCAGAGCCAGCGTCTCCCTGTAGCAGCACCAAAAGGGCTGGTAAAAGGATAATCCCAGAGGCAAACATCAGGTCACGGTTGTCTGAAACCCGCGTACGATGATGACTCAGGAAGGATGCGAGTGCCATGATGGTACCCACCTTGGCGAGCTCGGAGGGTTGGAATGAAAACCATCCTAACTGGAACCAACTAGTCGACCCCTTTATCGTTGCGCCAAGCACTAATACAAGGACCAGGAGAAAAATAGTGAAGGCATAGAATGGATAGGCAAAGCCGCTCCAGAACTTCCAGTCAATCAACTGAGATCCGGTCAGGATGATCAACGCTCCTATGACAAAAATACTTTGCCTGCCGGCTTGTGATGAAAAGAATGGGATGTCCGCATCAGGTTGATATCCGGCAGCATAGATCATCATCAACCCGATGATGATCAGGGAGATCACGATAGCAAAACTGATCCAGTCAAATTTCTTCATTCCGTTACGGCAGCCTATTGATCATATAAGAGCAATTCTTCTACCTTGAGGTTATCCGTTACAGGGATAGCCTGGGGATAATCATGCTGCATTTTCTTGAGGAATGCCTGTGCTTTCTGCATCGTGAGAAAGGCGCCGACCTTGAGATGAAAATAAGGTTCGTTATGTAAAAAGACTATTGGGTATTCCGGATACCGGTTTTCGAAGGTACGACGTGTTGATTCAATCTGGCGGCGGTCGACACTTGCCATGATCTGTATGCGATACCCACGGACTTCCTGGTGTTCTGTATTGTAAGTCTTCCATCGGTTCATCATAGAAGCGATCTGCGGATCTTCAACGAGTTGTGCTTTGCCCGGGGTAACGGACATCAACAGCCACATTCCGGCAAAGAGTAAACGTACATGAAGACCTTTCATCAGCATAGTATGATCAGATTTCATAGATGGCTTATTGCGGTTCCTGGTTAGTTTCTTTGACGATAGCCACACTCTGGCTGCATCCCAGGCGATCAGCACCGGCCCGTATCATTTTCATGGCCTGGTGATAATTGCTGATCCCACCGGATGCCTTGATCTTAATTGACGGATCCAGGTGTCTTCGAAGCAGCTTCACTGTATCCTCCCTGACCGGATCACCAAAAAAACCGGTAGAGGTCTTAACGAAAGGAAGTTTTAATTCATTGCTGATCTCGCAGATGTGCATGATTTCATCTTCGGTGAGGAGCTGGGCTTCGATGATACACTTGAGGGTGACATTATTTTCACCTGCTACTTCAGCCAATGCGGATAGTTCCTGCCTGGTGAGTTTCCAGTGGCCTGTCTTGACAGCAGAGAGGTTGATGACCACATCGACTTCATCGGCACCGATTTCTGCGGATCTCCTGAGGGAAGCGAGTTTGGCCTCGACATGATCGTATCCGATGGGAAATCCGGCTACAGTGCATAGGAGGAAGGATCGCTCGCCGGAGTGAACCTTGGCATATTGAAGATACATCGGAGGAATACAGATGGATTTGAAACCATATTCCTTAGCCTCTTCAATGAGCCGGTCGATGATCTGTTCCGTACAGTCCGGCTTGAGATAAGTGTGATCTATGTAGTGTGCGAGTTGCATGTAGTCGCGAAGATACTACATGCGGGAGGTAAAACACTAAACCGCTACCTGGTGATCACGCAATGCAGCATTGAGTGAAACCTTCTTGTCAGTCGAGGGTTGGCGCTGCCCGATGATCAAGGCACAGGGTACGTTGTATTTGCCGGCAGGAAAAGACTTTTCATAGCTACCAGGGATGACTACTGAACGAGCAGGGACGCGACCTTTGTAGGTGACCGGAGTGGGGCCTGTGACATCGATGATATGGGTGGACTGGGTGATCACCACATTAGCCCCCAGTACTGCCTCCTGTTCGACAATGACGCCTTCTACTACAATACATCTGGAGCCTATGAAGCAATCATCTTCGATGATATTGGGACTCGCTTGTGGAGGTTCCAATACACCTCCGATGCCAACGCCTCCACTGAGATGGACATTGCGACCTATCTGTGCACAGGAGCCGACTGTGGCCCAGGTGTCTACCATGGTGCCAGATCCTACATAGGCGCCGATATTGACATAGGAAGGCATCAGGATAGCCCCGGATTCGATGAAGGTTCCGGTCCTGATCAGGGCATGAGGTACTACGCGCACGCCTTGAGCCGCAAATCCTTTCTTGAGCGGGATCTTGTCATGGAATTCGAAGGGCCCTACCTCGATCGTTTCCATAGCCTGGATGGGGAAGTATAGGGTGATGGCCTTTTTGACCCAGTCATTGACGACCCAGTCGCCAGGCCCGCGTTGGTTGGCTACCCTGATTTCACCCCGATTGAGCAGGCTGATGCATTCCAGGATCGCGTCCTGTACTTCGCGTGATTTGAGGAGGGAGCGGTCTTCCCAGGCGGATTCTATGGTCGATTGTAATGGGTGCATTGAAGAAATCGTTTGAATGGATGCAAAGATGAGATTTGTCTTTTATTCGGCTGTGCCGAATATTGGCTAAAGAGACCTAAGGGCTAAAGAGGCTAAAGGCAGATAGAAACCGGCTCAGGGACCTAACCAGGACTGCCAATGCACCTAAAAACATAATATTATACATTATAAATATGTATTATATTTGCAGCGGGTACGTTTTATTAACAGAAAATTACAAACGCTATGAACCGGATCATCACTATCCTCGTCACCATATTTATCCTCCTCCTCCTCTATATCTGGATCAGCCATGTATGGGGCAGCGACAATCCACGTCATCCACGTCAGATCGTTGATGCCCAGGAAAATCAGATGACAGACGATCCCATGGCAGATGAGGATACCACCACTTACAAGGCACCTGCGGGAGACGTAGTGGCTGAACAGCCTGCTACCACTGAAGAAGATGAATATGCCACTGAGCGCAAGGTGGACGAATCAGTAGAAACGAAGACTGAGCCAGTCAAGAGCGAGCCGGTCAAGAGTGAACCTGTGGTGGAAAAGAAAGTGCAGGAACCCAAAAAAGCAGAGCCTAAGCCTGAGCCAAAAAAGACTACTCCACCCCCGACTCCGGCCAGCAAGCCTGCTGCTGCTCCGGCAAAGCCGGCTTCCAAACCTGCCGCTACCTCATCAACAGGCAGTGAGATGCACCTCGTGATCGCCGGTAACTTCACCCAGAAAGTCAATGCTGATCAGCGGGTAGCTGAGCTTAAGAAAGCCGGATTTCCGAATGCTGAGGTGATCAATTTTGATCTTTCGGAATACTACACGGTCTGTGTGGCCCGTTTTTCGGACGTCAATGAAGCCAGGAAGATGGTCAAG
Source organism: Candidatus Opimibacter iunctus (assembly GCA_016716665.1). Lineage (GTDB taxonomy): Bacteria > Bacteroidota > Bacteroidia > Chitinophagales > Saprospiraceae > Opimibacter > Opimibacter iunctus. The sequence goes on from JADJVH010000005.1 coordinate 223,526, forward strand.
AAACTAAAGGATTACCACAAGATAGATGCATACGTGAGAATCGGGGGCTGATGTGCGGACGGTCATCGCTGACAAAGACTGAAAAAGAACTTGAAGAACGGTTCAGGGCGACATTCTATAGTGACGAACTGGAGCGGTACAATCCATTGCCCAATTTCAACGTCGCCCCTACTCACATGCATCCTGTCATCACGCAGGAGGAGCCTCAGGTCATCCACTTATACCGTTGGGGATTGATTCCCTCCTGGGCAAAGGATACTAAGATCGGATCGAAGCTGATCAATGCCCGTATCGAAGGCATAGAGGAAAAACCTTCCTTCCGCGCAGCTTTCCAAAAACGAAGATGTATTGTACCCTTTGATGGGTATTACGAATGGCAAAAGACCGCTGAAGGCAAGATTCCATACCGGATCCAACTCAAGAATACTGAGATATTCACCATTGCCGGATTATATGAGCACTGGAAAGATCCCAAAGGCGAGACGATACATAGCTTTACCCTCATCACCCAGGAAGCGGATCCGTTGATCCGTCATCTCCATGATCGCCAGCCTATGGTGTTGCTGCCAGAACAGGAGAAACTCTGGTTGGATTCCAATATCCCATCCAAAGACCTGATTCATGAACTTGCCCCTCTTCCCGGAGAGTATTTCACCTGGTATCGGGTGTCTGACCGGGTGAATAATGTCCGGGAGAATGATGAGGGATTGATAGAGGAAATGAAAAGTGAAAAATGAAGAGTGAAAAATGAAGAGTGAAAAACATGTGCTGAGCGGAATCGAAGAATGAAAAATGAGCAGTGAGTTGTCATTGGTGAGAGGCAAAAGGTGAGAAATAAATTCGTGAAAATTTTACGTGAATTCGCGGCAAAAAAATTGCTGTGAGTGGTGAATAGAGAGAATTATTCTTTGAGCCTATGCGCAAGAATGACATTTTTAAGTGATGGGCAGGTTAAAGGCCGTGCTCAGAAGTCAGAAGTGAGATGATAAAAATGAGCCGGTTATGCTGTACTTTGAGATATGACATTAATGAAATACCGGCATATTCTTTTCTTCTTCATTGGAATCTCTTCTTGGATGTGTGCTTGTCAAAACAATTCCAAGAACATTTCTACACAATGTAAAACGGGAGTTTACGCCATCAGGGAGGTAAGAGACACATCGGCATGGCGGCGAACTACAGGCTTTGAATTTTATTGTGACTCGGGTACTCTGATTAAAAGGATCGACCTGGGCAGTGATTACCCATGGAAAACAGATTGTTATTCCATACTGCCGTACGATAATCCATACCTGAAATATAGTTCTTCTGACCATTATCAAAGCTCGATACGCCAAGGTTTTATCCCTTATCAATTAAATAATGCCAGATGGAAGGACATAATAAACTGCTTTAATCTTAGTTCGCCAATTGCTATTGATTCTCTATATTTTAAGGTTGCTGAGATTGATACCCGGTATTTTCTAGCCTCATCTGAACTCCTGATTCTCAGTCATTATCTTGAACTCTTTGCAGGCGGGGATGCTGTCCAAACTGGTCAATTGCAATATTATTTTCCTGAAGGGCAACTTAAAGTGTATAATGCAAAAGGGGATACGGTTTATTCAATCGCCAGGTCTAATTGTGGATTTCAGTACCCGGTAGTTGATACTTCTCATCGATATTTATGCTTGAAAGCTTTTTTTCAGGATGAGCATAACAGGAAATATGGTTGGGAAATTCATGATATGGTGAAGGGCACCATACTCTTTAGCCTCATGGGGGAATCAGCATTTGGTTTTATTGAACCTAAAGCGTTTGAGTCGCATGTGGTTTTTGAAATGCAAAAGGAACATCGTAATCCGGAAGGCAATGTAGATGGCTATTTCACTCATCGAACCATCGTGTTTGATGCCAACCAAGCTAAGATATTAAAGCACGACATGAAAGATGACTATTCATTCAGCTTTGATCGGATGGCAAAGGATTGGTTTATTTACATGAGAGGAAATGATGAGACGGAACCGATCGAATATGATTCAGTACATATTTCAAGATTTGTACCCTATTAATCTCTTCAGCTGAACGTACAATTTCCTCCTGCCTGCTTCAAATAGCTGACCAATTGATCTTAACAGCAAACAAAATATCCAGTTCCAACCGTCGGTCGGAGAGCACTTTGAAGCCATAATCTGTAAGGACGCGATCCATCTCGCCTCAACAAATTATTGAATGCAAACCCTATGCTCTATGCGCTATGCCCTATGCGCAATATCTTTGTCCCCTATGATGATTGACCGCCTGCGGGCTATAAAGCATAAACACCAGGACCTCGAACTCCGGATTTCAGACCCGGAAGTGATCGGGGACATGAAGCTTTTTTCAAACTCCACAAGGAATACAAGGATCTCACCGAACTCGTAGGGGTCATCGATGAGTATGAGCTGATCCTTTCAAACATTGATTCTTCGACAGAGATGCTCAAGGAGGCAGACCAGGAAATGAGGGAGATGGCCCAGGACGAACTCCAGGACCTCAAGGTGAAAAAGGAGGAAATCGAAGAGAAGCTCAAATGGATGCTGATCCCCCGGGATCCGGATGACAACAAGGACGTCATCATGGAGATCCGGTCAGGGACAGGAGGTGATGAAGCGAGCATCTTTGCAGGCGATCTCTTCAGGATGTATACCAAGTACTTTGACAACAAGGGATGGAAGTATGAAATTGAATATTCCAATGAAGGCACTGCAGGCGGATTCAACAAAGTAATCCTTGAGATTTATGGGGAGGATGTGTTTGGACATCTCAAGTTTGAATCAGGAGCACACCGTGTGCAACGTGTGCCGAAGACAGAAGCCCAAGGAAGAGTGCACACCTCTGCTGCTACTGTAGCGGTGTTGCCTAAGTTTGAATTGGAAGAAATCAATATCCGGAAGGAAGATTTAAGGGTTGATACCTTTCGCTCGAGTGGTGCAGGTGGACAGCACGTCAACAAGACAGAATCCGGTGTGCGTTTTACACACCTTCCTACTGGTATCGTGGCAGAGAGTACAGATGGTCGCTCACAACATAAAAACAGGGACATAGCCCTCAACCGACTTGCTGCCAAGGTCAATGAAGCACAGCGTGAAGCTGTCACATCTGCCTATGCCACGCATCGTAAATCACTGGTCGGCACTGGTGACCGATCAGATAAGATCCGGACCTATAACTATCCGCAAAACCGGGTGACGGATCACCGGATCAACCTCACGCTCTATAACCTCGATCGCATCGTACTCGGTGATCTCGATCCGGTCATCGATGCCCTCAAGCTCGCTGAAAACACAGAACGACTGAAAGAGATGTCTTCTGAGGAAGTCAATAATTAGCGCTTTTTGTTTCGCACGGAGGTCACGGAGGTATCGCACGGAGTAAACGGAGAAGGTTTAGTATATACTAAAAGTATATACCTTTGTCAAAAGCGAAATTATGAAGACATTGTCATTGAAACTGGATGATGACGTATTTGAAGAGACTGACCGTATAGCCGGCAAGCTCAATATTGCCAGAAACAGGTATATCAATGAGGCGCTGGAGGCCTATAATTTACTGATCAGCAGAAAACTCCTAAAAGAGAAATTGCTCAGGGAATCTAATCAAGTCAGTAAGACGTCTATGGAGGTCCTTAAAGAGCTTGAAAGAATCACAGATGATCTTTAAGCAATTTGACATCTGGACTGCGGATCTCAATCCAACGATGGGAACAGAGCCTGGAAAGGTCAGGCCAGTAGTGATCATACAGACAGATTTAATTAATGATACCCATCCATCAACGATCATCTGCCCGATCACATCCCATCAAACCCGGGATGTAGATATCCTTCGGGTCAAATTGACTAAACAACAACTCGATCATCAGAGTGAAATTCTCGTAGACCAAATAAGGTCTATTGATAACAGAAGATTCATTAAACGCATTTCCAGACTAACAAAAGCCCAGAGCACCTTGCTAAAAAGAAACCTCAGTATTCTTCTTGATCTCTGATAAGATAATTGGTGGGTGTTTAGAAATCCGTACCCATTGAAAAATGGAGTATGGGTTTGGTGTCGGTGGAGGTTTCCCAGTTCCATCCGTAATCGAGTTTCAGGAAGTAGCCGAAGACAAGCGTGCGTGCACCAATACCATAACCGATGATCAGCGGATTCCTGTAGTAGTTGACGGTCACTTCGACTGTAGGAGGATTGGTGAGCACTACTGTGTTCAGCGGATTACCTGACCCAAAAGGATCGCTGCCGTGCCATGCTGTCCCTGCATCTACAAAACCCACCATCTGGATATTGCGGATAAAGGATGAACGGATTTTTTGCCTTGACAGATATTGGAATACAGGTACCCTGAGCTCACCATTAGCCAGCACTACACTGCTTCCGTTTCGCGCATTGTATTCAAACCCACGCATGTTGGCGGCAAGGGAGGTGTAGGCAAAGTTGATGTCCGTTGGTACAGAGACATTATTGTCATAGGAAGGAAAAAGCCAGTTTTCGACACCACCGAGATAGTACAGTATCCGCTCTGATCCAAGTGTAGTCGCGCCAGTCAGTCGTGCTGCAAAAATGCTCCGCCCATCGAGGGAGACATAGTGCCTGGCATCAAAGCCGATGGAGGTCATAAATCCTTTATTAAACTGGAATTTCTTGTCGGCTTCAAATAAATTGAGGTCAAACCGCTTGACGACTTCTACCCAGGTTTTGATGCGGGTGCCGGTCCGGCTGTTGATATCGAGTGCTCTTGAATTGTCATACACCCATTCCATCTTGAGGCCGAGGCGTTGTGCATCATCGGTTGGGATATCAAGCGTTTGCTTGTCAGTGGCCAGGGTGATGTTGCGGTCATTGCGGAAAGTGAGTGTGCCACGCACACTGTTGTAAGAGTCAAACGGATAGCTCCATTTGGAGAGCATCAGGAAGGATACGTATTGATTTTCATGCAGCTCATTCGGGGAGTTCTGGTCAGGCTCGGTGACAGCCTTCCTGTAGACTGCATATTCCTTATCAATGCGTCGCTTGCGGTTATCAAGCACAAGGAAATATTCTGAACCATTAAATGCTGTAGGAAACCGTACGCCACCTGTGACTATGTAATCTTCAAGGAGGTCCTTGATACTTGCTTTAAAGAGGATGCCGAGTGGGGAGGGTTCAAATTCGCGTTTTGTGCCTGCATAACTATCGAGACCACCAAAGAGCAGGTCATTGTCAAGAGTGACATTGAAATAATCCAGTTTGAACTTGAGCCTTGCTGCAATCACTCTTGACCTGACAAAAGGGGTCAGATCGCTGGGGTTATAATCCAGTTTACCAGATACAGCAGGCTGCAGGATCTTTGACAGATCAAGTGCCGGGGCAGTCTCTTCAGGTTGCTTTTCCTCAATGACAGGCGGTGCTGTCTTTTTTGTTTTGATGACCGGAAATGGGGTCTGGAATAAATAGCGGGGATCGATGATTTCTTCTTCTTTCACTTTTCCCTCCGTTTCCGTAACGACAGATTGTTCAATAAGTAAGGCTGATTTAGGAGAAGGAAGTGCACCGAGTACTCGCGTAGAATCGAGTTGGCTTATATGGATGATTGGTTTATTCCACTTCTCCAGCCAATCGATGACTACAGCGCTTGACGGTACAATCTCGTGGAGGAGTATGTCTCTGTCATAGGTCGATTGGAGCATAGACAATGGTGGATCTTCAGTCAACCGACTGACTTGAATTCGTTGCCACTGTCCGGCAAAATCAGCAAGGCAAATCACTTCATCATCCCCGGCAATTCTTGCCTTGCGTTCGCTGGCATCAGGACTAAACGTTATTCTGCGCAATGATCCTTTTGTATGTTGATAGTCGAGCAGGAAGAGATCAAACTGGCCGATGGGAAGAATAGAATCGAGTTCCATTTTTCGCAGATTTTCATCAGCGCGGTTAGATGAAAAGAGTACATATCGTTTGTTTGCGATATACACGACAGATGCATCCAGATCATCGTAGAAATCTTCAGTCATTCGTGTGCTCTGTCGTGTCACAGGGGCATACAGGTAGAGATCTGAAAGCCCATCTGTAGTAGCTGACATCATCAATGTATCAGCAGACCAGTAATCCAGGTCATACACCCGTTGATATTCAGGGCTGAGGACATCGGTAAAGGTTTTTCCGGATTCAAAATCAAAGTTCATCAAGGAGATGACATCCCTTCGCTCAAAGAGGATGCTGAGTTCACTTCCATCCGGCTGCCATGCCAGTAAGGGATAATTTGGATCAGCTTCAACCTCATAGTTGCGGATGCCATACCTGAACAGTACTTTTTTATCGCCGGTCTCCATGTCATAGAGCAATACCCTGATTCGTCCGTGATCATGTAACGTGTATGCCAGTTGCTTTCCATCCGGACTGAGACGCATGCGGCCGATGTACAGTGGTTTTTTCTGGCTCGTCAGGTTGAGGTCATTGGTGTATGTCTGTGGAGCTGGGCTCGAAGCATCAAATCGTTTCTGATAATATTCTTTCCACTGTACGCCCAGTTGTTTTGAATCGATCCCCAACACATAGATCAGCCCACTCTCGAGGCTACGTTGTATTCGTGTCAGGTATAAAATGTTGGATATCGTGGCACGGCCATACGTATTGGCCATAAAATACCACATAGAATGCCCGGCAAGTTGTGGGTCCAGCCTGGCGAGGTGTTTAAAATCTTTCTTTCCTTTCCTGGGATCGGTAAAGTAATCGTTGAGCCTGTTTTCAAATTGAGGGCTCCACTCCTGACCTACATAAGAGACCAGCCCTTCCTGAAACCAATCTCCCAGGTTGAGCAACACAGCATTCTGCACGACCTCCTGCAGGTTATTGCCATGAAGCATGGAGTTGATATATACCGCAGCGATCCCTTCGCGTAGCTGTGTACGCAAGTCATTGTGATTGCCGTTGAAGTAAAGGATGACTTTGTTTTCCACGACCTTGGTGATACCTCCCTTGCCGACAAACTGTTCCTCCATCCCGAGGTTGCTTTGCTTCATGTCAGTGAGATCGAGATACACGATGAGCTCGATCTTGTCGTTCATCTTGTGCTCCAGGATGTTCTGGATATAGACATTATCGAGTTCGGCAAGCTGGACGACAGTATGGGCGATTTCCCTGCCCTTGCCATACCAGTAGGTGACGAAATTTTCGGTTTCGTACATATTCCACTGGTCAAAATCGTCATGGTACTGTATCCGGTTTTTGCCAAATTCGGTAGCTACTGTCTGGCCTTGCAGCCACAGTGCCTGTAGTATAAAACAGATCGTACCGAAAATAATCCTGCCCATGTCCTTCAGTGTTCCTCTCTATAACGTCGAAACGAAGGTAAAATATAGGGGTTTTGTATGAAATGTACGTTGTAGCTGCCAGACTCCTGTCTGGGCTGAGGTGATGCCAGATGCCAGACTCGCGGATGCCAGACTCGTGACGCGTTCAAATGGATGCCAGATGCCAGACTCGCAGACGCCAGACTCGTGACGCGTTCAAATGGATACCAGATGCCAGACACGCAGACAACAGACTCGTTTTATCAGGAATTACCTGTTGCATATGGTTCAATCATCCTTGATTACGTGTAAATCGGAGATTTACTTTAAAAAAACCAAAGTTGCGCATCTGACGTCTGAGCGTCTGGTATCTGGAATCTCCTTATTCAATTTCTATAATCGAGGGGTGGATTGCGATCGCCAATCAGGGGGACATACTTGAAATCAGGGCCCCTTCGTCGGAGCAGCTCTTCTTTGGCTGCGGCAATCGTAGCTGGGTTTTTATAGAGATCAACGGCGGTCAGGGCCATTGTCTTGGCGGCGAGGATCATGCCTTTGGTGCCAATAGAAGTGCCCCCTGCTGCTACGGCCTGCCAGGAATGGCCGGAAGTGCCAGGCACCCAGGTGGCCACCCATAGACCGGCTGTGGGGACTACCCAACTGACATCACCTACGTCTGTAGAGCCACCTTTACCATCTTCTTCAATCTTGAAAGGAGCGACCATGTTTGTATTGGCCAGGTTGGATGGTGCTACCAGGGTCGCTTGTATTTTTTCGGCAAAAGCTTGTTCCTCCGGAGTGTAGGTATAGCCCCCCAGGAGGTTGAGGTTTTTGTTCATGACCCTGGACAATGTCTCATTGGGCTTCACATTGTACAATCCATGTATGACTTCGTAATCCATACGAGTCTGGGTCCCCATGGCTGCGCCTTCGGCGGCCTTTACGATCCATGCGAAATTTTGCTTGACCATATCCATATCCGGATGGCGGCAATAGTAGAATACTTCCGCAAAGGCGGGTACGATATTGGGGGCATCACCGCCCTTGGTGATGACATAGTGGATGCGGGATTCCTGCGGGATGTGCTCACGCATCATGTTGACCATGTAGTTCATGGACTCCACGCCATCCAGGGCGGAGCGGCCAAACTGTGGTGCACCTGAGGCATGGGCGGCTACACCATAGAATCTGAATTTGGCAGACATATTGGCGAGCGATGAGGATGCATCTGCGCTATTGCCACTTGATGGATGCCAATGCAATACTGCGTCTACATCATCAAAAAGACCTGCCTTGACCATATACGTTTTGCCACCGCCGCCTTCTTCAGCAGGCGTGCCATAGAAGCGGATTGTTCCAGGCGTTTTTGTTTTGGTCAGCCATTCCGCTATAGCTATCGCTGAAGCGGTTGATCCTACGCCAAACAAGTGATGGCCGCATCCATGTCCAGGGGCACCTTCGGTGATAGGCTTTTGTTCGGGCATCGCTGCCTGAGAGAGCCCAGGCAGTGCGTCATATTCTCCGAGTATGCCTATGATGGGATGTCCGGTTCCATACTCTGCAATAAACGCAGTCGGCATGCCTGCAACCCCCGGGGTGATGGTGAAGCCTGCATCTATTAATATTTGCATGAGCAGTGCTGAGGATTTGTATTCCTGGTAACCCATTTCAGCAAAGTTCCAGATCTGCATGGCGGCATCGGCGTATTTGGGTGTGTTGGCCTCTATGTTTTTGATGACCAGATCATCTTTCTGAGCGTATGACTTGGAGCACACTCCAAGTGCCATTAGCAGGGTAAGAAAAATAGGATTGGAATTCATGTGATTGTGAGACAGTGAGACAGTGAGAGCGTGAGAACGTGAGAGGTGTGAGAGTGGGTGTGAGGCCGTAAGATAGTGAGAACGTGAGATGTGTGAGCGGTTTCAATTATGGGTGGAAATCAAAAGTAGAGACGCGATTAATCGCGTCTCTACTTTTGATTTCTTATGTTATTACTGTTGCAGTATGAAATTTTGCATACTGCTATGTCCGTTGGTATGTGTCACCTTTGCAAAATAGATACCGGCAGGAAGATTGAGGTTGATGGTAGCTGTGTTGGATTGCATTTTTTCAAAATAAACAAGCTCACCCAGCAAATTCAGGATTTGTAATTGAAAATCATTTTGCAAATCGGGGATGTCTATGAACTCAACAGTAAATGCACCATCATTCGGATTAGGATAAACCTTTAATTGGTGACTGCCTACTGCCCATTGGTGACTGCTTACTGTAGGAATACCATCAGCAAGGATCACATCATCGACCCACCAGGTCTGCGATACAGGGGAGCCAACACCGATGTATGGACCATAAAACAGTTGATTGAATTTCATGTCGGGATGAATGCCAGTGCGGAACAGGATATTGTCTGATGTGATGAGTAACTGACCGTCATACCAATAGCGGATTTTACCATCGACCAGACCGATACCGGCGTCAATCGAATTCATTTCAAAGTAGGTTTCGATATGATGCCAGTCATTCTTATCATACGGACCAGGAGTATTGCGGAAATATAAACTGTCAGCAGCCCAGGCCCGTGAGCTATAATAGCCATGCGTATTCCCACTGCTGGGGAAGCAATCTCTCCTGTCGAGGTCACCGATCAACCCATTGCAGGAGCATACCGAACGGTTTTCAGAAAAAGCATAGCTGTCAAAATCCCCATTACATCCGACAATAGAATTGTTGTTGAGTAGGATACAACTGGGATCAACATTTTTGCTGTCCTGCATCGCCAATATCGGCCGCCCTGCATTCTGCTCAATGTACATCGTGAGATAGGTGTCTGAAGGGCCCTGGTATTCCCAGTCTTCGTTCGTGAGGATATTCCATTCATGCGGATGATATGCTACGCCTGATCCGACATAGTTAGTGCTGTACTTCACCCAGTAACTCATGTAGAGTTTTTCGGTGGGGGTAAACAGATGTCTCCCCGCACCTGATGTGGTGGCGCCTTGTGCAAAATGGCCTTCGTAGGAATGACTTCCATTCTTGTATTCGGCAGTCGTACGTTGATCCGGAAAGCCGTCATACCATCCCTTGGCCGCAAAGTCGCCTGTCTCGAAGTCTTCAGAGAGGAGGATGTTTTGTGCTTGCAATGAAGGACTCAATTGACACAGCATGAACAGTAATACGGGTATAGCTGCCTTGAGTTTATTTAAATGCATATCACAGGAGTTCCTTTGTTTAGACGTCAGATGCCAGACACGCAGATACCAGACTCGTGATGTTATTTTTTGATGCCAGATACCAGACACGCAAATACCAGACTCGTGATGTTATTTTTTGATGCCAGATGCCAGACTCGCAGACACAAGACGCATGATCTTGTTTTTTTAAAAGCTAATCTCTGATTAGCAAGATTTGATAGTTGTATTCTCGAATAGCACTTCTGGCATCTGCGGGTCTGATATCTGGCATCTTCTTACAATGTCTCAGGCAATGTATATTTCCGTCCCTTGTTTTGCTCCTTGAGCCAAGTCATGAGTGGATCGAAATAACGTACGAGGGCTTTTGCATTCATCTCCTCGCCGGTAGCTTCCTTCATGACCTCGCGCCAATCTTTAGTAGCACCTGACTTCATGATATCACCGATAAACGTTCCGACTTCCTTGTTGCCAAAATAGTTGGTCGCAGTCGGAGGTTGATGCAGGATCTTTTCTGCGATGTATTGATGCAATTGAAACAGCAACACATACGATAATGCGTAGTCATAATACTGTGCGGCATCATCGTTGATGTGTGTCTTGGTTGCTGCATCACAATAGACCTCACCGCGATCTGATGGCGGCACGATACCCTGGTATTGCTTGACGAGTTCCCACCATTTTTTGTTGAATTCGCCTTCGGGCAGATTGTCAGCATAGAGGGCTTTTTCAAACTCGCTCATCACACCTGCTGCGAATGGGATAAAGACAGCAAAATTCAATGCTTCCTTGAGCATGATCTGGATAGAGTCTGTCTTGACATCAGCAGGTACCAATCCCTGGCCGATCAGATATGGTTTTTGCGTAGCGGCCATACCCATCATACTGCCGAGTGCTTCGTGAAAGGCACGGTTGGCTCCATTGCGCAGCAGTGGTGGTACCTCGGGTGTGGTGTAAGCGATATAGTAATAGATGTGGCCAAGTTCGTGGTTGGAGGTCTCAAACCATTCGGCATTGGGCTCAACACTCATGAGACTGCGTACATCTTTATCGAGGTCAACGTGCCATGCAGAGGCGTGATTGTTTTTCTTGAGGGTTGAATCAACAGGGTAAGGGTAGAGGTTGGATTTGAGCCAGAATGATTCAGGGAGCGGTGGGAAACCAATACTTGTATACAGTGACTCACCGGCCTTCACGATCCACTCAGGGCTCTTGGTCGCGAGCACACTGTCGATATTGAGTCCTTCTACTTCGAGCATAGAGCTCCAATCCTGGCCCCAACGATTAGGTAGCCAATGGGCAGGAATGTAATCAGGCACTTCCTTTACGCCATACTTCTTAGCCAGCTCGTAGCGGGCATACGTGTGCAATTCGCGGAAGAGTGGGCGCAACTCCTGGTTGAGGCGTTTCATCATATCCATCATATCAGGAGTAGACAGGCCGTAGTCTGAAACCTGGTATGAGAAGAAGTCAGGATAGTCGAGGGCCTGTACGGTTTCGTTTCTCAGCCTGCGCAGGTTGACCAGGCCGGCTTTTAAGTCCTTGCCCACTTCCTTACTGGCTTCCCATGCGGCCAGCCTTTTATTGAGGTCATTTTCGGTGTGGAGGATCTGGTCGATATCATTGGTGGTGACTTCCTTTCCATCGATTTTGAAGGTAAAGCCAAAGAGCTTTTCGGTCTGGGCGATCGACGCTTTAATCTTCTCTTTCACGAGATCAGCCACGACCTGTGGATCGCTGCCGGCCATGTAGAGGATGTATTCGAGTTGTCTTACCTGCAGAGGGGTCAATTTGTCCTTTTGTGCGAGATATTTCTTTGTCTTTTCGATATTCTCTATGCTGCCGGTAAAAGCGGTCAGTGCCTCATCAGCAATGCGGGAGTTGTAGGCATTGAGTGTGTCACCTTCTTTGATTTCGGTGTTTGTCTTCCAGCTGGCTTCTCCGGAGGCATAGTAGAGTTTGACATACTCCGCCGTGTAGGCATCGAGAAATGCCTGGGCTTCCGTTTGCTCAGCAGATTGGAGGCTGGAAGACTTGTGATCAGGCTTGCAGGCCACGAAGCTGACGAGGGAGATGGCCAGGAAGGAAAGGAGGAAATTTTTCATGTGTTTGAGAAAGTTTAGGCGAAAGTAAAGAAGAGTGGGGACTTCGTCGCCACGATAGCATTGACTCCGGTGCCGATCGTTTCGACTACTTCGACCTGCTACCTCTTATCCATGTGCTACAGCTCAGTAACCGTCCGCTCAACGACCGGGGTATTTTTTCGGTATTCCGATATAAAAAATGTTGTTTCGGCTCCGCTCAACAACATTTTTTATAGGAGTCAATTCCAATTGGTAGAGGAATTTAAATGAAGGTGTTTGTTGAGCGGAGCCGAAACGAACAACGGTAAATTCCCATCTTTGCCCCACAATTCAAGCTATGGCCTTAAGCGTTCACACACTGACCTTTAATCCTTTCCAGGAGAATACATATATCATCAGTGCACCTTCCGGAGAGTGCATCATAATCGATCCCGGATGTTTTGATCAGGTGGAGCGTGATGAATTAGTGCAAATGATCAGTGGCCTTGGGTTAAAGCCGGTGCGGCTGATCAATACGCATTGTCATATCGATCATATCCTGGGAAATGCCTTTGTGGCCAAGACGTGGGGCCTGGGCCTTGAAATACACCAGGGTGAATTGCCGGTGCTCGAATCAGGCAAGATGGTGTCAGGGATGTATGGAGTACCTTATGACATCTCACCGCAGCCGGCATCTTTTTTGAATGAGGGGGATGACATTATATTGGACGGCCATATAATGAAAGTACTTTTTACACCGGGGCATTCCCCTGCGAGTATTTGTTTTTATAATGCAACTGATGGATGGGTAATAGGGGGAGATGTGTTGTTTTATGAAAGCATTGGACGAACGGATCTTCCGGGTGGAGATCATCAGACGCTTTTACGAAGCATACGTACTCAACTTTTTGTGTTACCAAATGAGACCGTCGTATATCCGGGACATGGTCCATCGACTAAGATCGGGTATGAGAAGATGTTTAATCCGTTTATGCAATAGGGAGATTAGGGGTGAGGAGATTAGGCGGTGAGGAGTAAGTTGAGGAGTCTCTATTGCTTGCTTTCTAATGTGGCCAGTCTTTCTGATAAGGTGGTTAACAAAACACGTAATTCATTTACTTCGGCAGTCAGGGCAGTGTTTTCAGCGCTGAGTTCCTGTACCGCTTTGGTCAACGGCACAACAAAGGATGCATATTGCAGGCTGTAAAGCTTTGCATGATCGACTGGGGCAGTGACTCCATTGAAATCATAATTGATTTCCCTTGCCGCAGCTTCTACTTCCTGGGCAATAAATCCTGACTGCGTTATCTTTTCAATATCGTATTTGCCTTGCCACATATTGGTATCTGGGATGGCACATATTTGATTCTGTTTGTGAATGTTCAGATTGTAGGTGACGGGACGTAGTTTATTAATAAATGCCAATCCGGGGACATTGGATTGAATATGTTCCTTAATACGTTGATCGCTATACGTACTCCATCCGGACTGCCCACCTATCCATGAAACACTGGTATTCCCGATTTCAACCCTATTGCTGACACTGTTTACATACCCTGAGGTATACCCAATAGCGGTGAAGTTGGAAGGAGTAGTTCCATTAGCACATGTTGCATTCCGTCCTATGCCTGTATTGAAATCGCCGGTAGTATTCCAATACAGGGCGTCATATCCAATTGCTACATTGGATTCGCCGGTGGAATTGGAGCGAAGGGCGTTGGCACCTGCAGCCGCATTTGAGTTGCCAGTAGTGGTCAGATACAACGCATAAAAGCCTAAGGCGGTATTGTCATGCCCTGTGGTATTCGATCTGAGAGCCTGGGACCCATTGGCAACGTTATAATATCCCGTAGTAGAGTTATTGAGTGCATTGTACCCACTTGCGGTATTATCATGTCCAGAGGAATTGGAATAGAGTGCATATGTCCCTGTTGCCGTATTGAATGAACCGGTGGAGTTGCCGAACATAGCCTGGTATCCAATAGCAAAATTTCTTTGTCCAGATGTATTGGCAAACATAGCCTGGAATCCATTTACGACATTATATGATCCAGTAGTATTAGTATAAAGGGCAAGTGCTCCTGTAGCTGTATTCTCTACACCTGTGGTGTTGCCATATAATGAATAAGAGCCTGTAGCGGAATTATTATATCCTGTGGTGTTGGCGATGAGGGCCTTGTATCCATTGGCTACGTTATTATATCCCGTGGAGTTGAAATTGAGCGTATATGCACCTGTGGCGGTATTTGAATTCCCGGTGGTATTACCAGCAAGGGAGTTAAAGCCTACAGCAGTATTGTCAGATCCGTCTGTATTGTCAAGGAGCGCAGCATAACCTGTGGCTGTATTTCGGATTCCAGTTGAATTGTTATACAGTGTAAAATTACCTGTCGCCGTATTGTTTGCACCCGTTAAATTGTGATAAAGTGCCTCATACCCTATTGCTATGTTATTATGACCGGTGGTATTGTAGAACATTGTGTGAAACCCCAGGGATGTGTTCTCAACTCCTTCATTGAATTCGCCTGCCCCTTCTCCAATGAATGTATTGTGTCCATATGTGGTGAATTCAATCCTCGAATCACCATGTGCATTTTTATTAAAGATGATATCCTGGGCCTTGCCAAGATTTGTTGCCAAGAACAGGCAAATAATAAGTATGGATAGTTTAGGCATTACCTTCTTTTTATGAATTTCGATTTAATGTCCAACACGATAGAAACATATCTACATGTTTAGGGTTAAAAGAATGATTATTTAATCCTTCACGCACCTGACAGAATAACCATAGCGCTTATTGACATTATACTTGTCCACATCATCATTGAGATAGACCAGGCCACGAAACCAAACCTGGCCGGCAGCATCTTCTGTTGCAGTCCACCAGTAACCAAAGAGACCTACATCAGTAAAGGTTCCGCCGACACTACGGGAGCCGCCCGGAAGGCCCGTGAAGCCACTCAGGTTTGTGGCTCCATTATTAGGGGATGTCCAATGCGTTGTTCCAACCTCTTTCAAAGGTCCTCCTGCCACCAGATCCCCGCCAAGACAGTTGCTCAATGTGGTCCATTCAAAATCAGTAGGTATATGCCAGCCTTCAGGAGCCAGCCCTCTGGAATCGTTCACGGCGTACCAGTTATATAATTTGCCATAGGTAGCTGCATAAGTTGTTGAATCATTGTTGTAATAGCAATAAGCCCCCGTCGTTAATCCTGCCCATGTGGCTGCGTCTGTCACTTTTGGAATGGGATCACCGTTTCTATAAGTAGTCACCTGCAGATTTTTAACCATCCAACTCTGACAACATATACCTACGCTTTGATAATAAGCTGGAGGATCAGGAGGTGGCGGTTGCCAGCTGGCAAGCCCTGCGGTATCACTGGTTAGAATCTTGCCTGCACCTTGTGTGCCATCGACTACTTTGAGTGTTCCGTTTACATGAAGTTTGGCAGAGGGAGTGGAGGTGCCGATGCCAACGTTTTGCGAACCAGCAAAGGGCATTTCCATAATAACGCAAAGGATAATTAGGGATATATTTTTTATTGTCATTGCATTTACCTTTGTCTGAAATAGCATTTTGATTTTCACTTGCCAGCAGGCTGACATAGTTAAAGTAGAGTAAGTGTAAGGATTACTCATTATCCTTTTTGGCAAGATGGGTTTGCTGGCCTTCGCTCTTTTCGGTTTCCAGCATCTTGATTTTCTCAAGACAAGCCTCCACTAGCGTTTTGTATTCGGTCAATTCATTTTGCAGTTCAGCTGTTCGCTTTTCGAGCGCCTGGATGGAGACAAACTGAATGCCCAATAAATCCTGTTGATTGATCATGGTGTCATTGCCGATGATGCCTAGTGCATCATGGCCGAAGGCACTGTAGATATCCTGTGCCATTGGGCCATAGTGCCTGAAGGTTTCGGGTGATTGACCTTTGTAGTTCCAGGAATATTGGGGCATGGATGAAATCTTCCGCAGAAAATATTCGCCATCGATCGGTAAAAAATTTTCCTTACGATGCACATCGCTCCATGCACTCCAGGAGTTTTGTCCGGCGGCGCATATCACTCCGGTACGTTGATTGAAATCTCCGTTGGGTGCATTTTGGCTGGTTAGAAAATAGTAGCCACCTCGGAAGCGTGCTGTAAAAGAGTTTGTTCCAGCACCACCAGTTACTTGAATTGGATTATTGCTGGGTTCGTAATCACCTGCTGAAAAAGATCCAGGGCTGACGCATAAATTGTCATTTTAGAACCGAAGGCTGTCGAATAGTCGCCTGCTACATCATTGTACAAGCCAGAGGAGGTTGAAAAAGCACCACTGGCCGTTGTTGAAAAGCCCATAGTTGTTGAATTATACCCACTTGCTATTGTCTGACTACCTATCGCCGTTGAATAATCACCAGTTGCAGTGTTAGCAGTTCCCATTGCTGTGGAATATGCACCACTTGCAGTGGTAGTCGAGCCCATCGCTACAGAAAGAATCCCACTTGCTTTAGTACTAAGCCCCATTGCGATAGAATTATTTGCACTGGCAATAGCATTCTCACCAAAAGCTGTTGACTCATTACCTGTTGCTTTGGAGTTAACTCCAAAAGCTGTTGAATATCCACCCATTGGTCCATTAAAAGGAAGTCCAGCACGAAAGGCTCCATTTTTTACATCAAAGAATAAAGAATTACCAGCAAAATCTTCCACCTCAGGTAACACGTTTACATTGGAATAAAGCCTTCGAAAAAGGATGCTAAACCCAATCCCGTTATTATTGTCTCCATTACTTTTAAATCTGGCGTATAAAGAGAATCCCTGAAACACCCATTTTCCGGTTGCATTGTTGCTGTTTCCTAATGCAAGCAGCACTTGTCCTCCTGCAGTAGCACTTAAAATCAGTGAATCACCAGTCCCAAGGCCAATAGATTCGATGGTGACTTCAATGCCCATACTATTTGCAGCAGTAAATATATTGGCATTAGCCACCAGGTTACTTATATAATCAGCGTTAGGCCCTCCGGGGTCAAAGAAGCGACCGGTTGAATCACTTTGTGCGTAAAGGATTGTGCTATTATTAATCATCGTTTTGGTTTGTCCCATCGTAGGTGCAGTGTTTGTTGCAACGTATGGCTGATTGACCAGAAAGTTGCCTGTGACCTGGAGTGTATTGCCTGGTTCGGTGGTACCGATGCCTACATTTTGCGACCATGACCATGGTGTACATAGTATAAGGTAGACGATGGATAATACAAGAATTCTCTTCATGTGGATAGAATCAATTATCAGCGGAATTGAAAAATTCAGTTTTAGCCAATAGAAAAATAGGACTGATTGAAAGAGGGATTCGGTCTATCTCACCATCGGTAGGTTTCTTTGTACCAAAGGTCATTTAGGTATATTTAATTACACTACCACTAATGTGTATTCGGTGTGTTTTGATGGATTAACGGCATGACGCATAGAGTGACAGACATACCTTGATCAGGCCTGGTATCATACCCGCTTTTATTATGCTAGATAGAAGTAACTTAGAGATTATGATCTGATAAGTATGCCACCGGATTTCCGTTTTACACGATTCGCTAGTTTGTTTATGCTACTGATGGCTGCCGTCCAGTATCTCTCTGCGCAGTATACAAAAGATGATTTTGTAAGATATACTGTCAAAGATGGGTTGAGCGACAACAATGTCACTTGCATACAGCAAGATGACTGGGGATTTATCTGGGTGGGTACAGAAATCGGCTTAAACCGGTTTGATGGGTATCAATTTAAAAACTACTACCAGGGCTTGCCCGAAAAAGTCATGTCCTCATCCAATATACGCAGGTTGATCCCCCTGTCTGGTCATCGTCTGGCCATCGTATCGTACAATGGCGCCCAGGTATTGCAAACAAATGATTTCTCCATAAAGAATTATTCCATCACGGACAGCACCTCATTTGTGACGTTGCGAAACAATGTATGGGACCTCAAAGAACTGGATGATGGGTCCATTGCCATAACCACCTCTTCAGGTTTCTATGTATTCAATAAGGAGGATACCCTCGTTTTCCGTCACGATGCCTATGGTGTAAGCGATATCGGCAATAAGCGGATTTTCTATGGACGTGATATCTTCTCCCTGTCAGCAAATGAATTGCTAATCTTTGTAGAGGAAAACGAATTGGTCCACTATACAATAGATCAAAGGATATTTGACCCGATATCAATATTGGAACATGAATGGAAATCTTTTCAGCATCCGCCGGAAACAGATGGAGGGCCATGGATTTCAAAGGCTCAGATCAGTGACCATGAATTTATCTTTTTACCCAGAAAGGATAGTCTCATCTATTTTAATGATCAGCTGAACAGGCGCGTCGTCTCACCTTTACCTTTTCATTGGCTGGATGAATTATCATGGGAAAGTAAGGTGACCATGCTGGATGATTCCACCTTTGTCATCAATGGAAGGTATACCGGTTTTTATTTCTTTCATCTTGATCAGCGAAACGGGATTATACGGTGTGACCCACACAAATTTCTTGGGAATTATAAGATCAATACACTCTTTCAGGACAAGGATAAGCGGCTATGGGCAGGCACCACCGAAGGACTGCTCTATCAAACCATCAACCACGGATTTGTTGATACCTTCCATTGGCCGGTGGATGATAACTCTAACAGTGGATATGCAGATGGCCTGCTGTATAAAAACAAATTGTACCTCTGCCGGTATTCACGTGATGTCGGACTGGTCATTATTGATACTACGTCTATGCAAATTGAGCAGGAAATTCATTTTTATGGCAGGGATACCATCAGCAATGAAATTTTTTCCGTACAAATGTATTACAAGGATACCCTATGGCTTGGATCCAGTGCAGGCTTATTGTGGTTTGATACCCGGACCTATCAGTATGGGAAAGTGGCTGATCTGCTTCATTCCACCAGCGGGATACCGGCATTGATGATGCTCAAACCGGCTCGTCCTGATGGTTATGCATGGATGAGCGGTTATCTGACAGGCGTGGCAGCGCGGTTTCATATCCAATCCCGGACCTTTGACTTTTTCAGCCCGGATTCAAAACCGGAATTGCCCTTTAGTAAACTAAAAAACATTGCTTATGATGCTTTTGGAGATGTATGGTTCAGTGGACACTCGTTGGCACGATGGAATAACAAAGTGGAATATTTTGACACCCTGATCACGGTATATGGGGGCCCAAATAAGTACAATGATGATATACTCCTGTGTGTCGCCGATGAAAAGGGTTCTTTATGGATGCACAATGCGGAGAATGGCTTGTTGGAATATCAGATCAAAGACAAGGCATTTGTTTCATATACCATGAAGGACGGGCTACCCTCCGATGTATTGAGGTGTTTTAGTCCAGTGATAGATCATACCATATGGATGGGCAGTCATAATCACCTCACCCAAATGGATACACGCACCCACAAGATGGAAGTATATGGATACCAGGATGGTATTCCGGAACTAAAACCCATCAGCAGGATGATGGTTTTAGATACCGTTAAAAAAAGATTATACATGTTTTACAAGGATGAAGTGATCCGATTTCCCATTCATCCTCCCGCCTATACGGATCTGAGCAGCGATCTTATTCTTCAGGAAGTGGTCATCAACAACACACAATCCTTTTCCTATCCGAATCAACCCTTGCATTTAAACCCCGGAGATAACAATTTGACTTTTCATTTTACCATTATTGATTTTGGACGCAACCGCAACTATCAATTTGCTTACAGGCTGCATGAAGGCGATGAATGGGTAAGCCTGGGCCAGCAGCGCAGCATAAACCTTAATAATTTATCTTCTGGCGCATATGTCCTTCAACTGCGCTCCATCGGAAAATCCGGTAACGAAAAATATAAATCATTTTCTTTTTTCATTGCCCCTCCTTTCTGGAAGACGTTTTGGTTTATCGCCCTTTGCATGCTTGCAATAGCTGGAATAGGATATTATATCTACCGGTGGCGTATAACGCAATACCAGCAAAAGGCAAATCTTGATAGATTACTGGCCCAGACCGAAATGAAAGCATTGCATGCGCAGATGAATCCTCATTTTATTTTCAACAGCCTCAACAGCATCCGGGAGATGATATTGAATAATGAGAACCACGAAGCTTCGAAGTTTCTGAGCAAATTTGCTCATTTGATCAGAATCACCCTGGACCAGTCAAGGCAATCGACCATTTCCCTCCGTAACTCCATGGATTATATCAGCCGATATGTGGAAATGGAAAAAATCAGGAGTTCAAACTTTCAATTTTCCATGCATGCTGATCCTGCGCTTGAACCAGACGAAACAGTGTTGCCTCCGATGTTGATACAGCCCTTTATTGAAAACGCCATTTGGCATGGAACGAATGGAGATGGAAAGATGATTGATATAAAGGTGTTATTCCAAAAATCCGAGAATCAGGTTGTTTGCATTATTGAGGATAATGGGGTCGGCATAGATCATTCACTCAAAAGTAAAAACAGTGGTGATCAGCACCAGTCTGTTGGCATCGCCAATATTAAAAACCGGATAGCTTTGTTAAACCAGAAATACGGCATGGAAAGTACAATCATAGTGGTAGACAAAGGCAAATCGGAATATGCAGCCACTTCCGGTACCTTAGTGACCATCTCTCTTCCCCTTGAAATGATAGCAGAATGAACGGGATCCGTACCATATTGATTGATGATGAACCCAGAGGATTAACCTCCTTGCAAAAATTGCTGGAACTCAATTGCCCTGAGGTAAATGTGAAGCAATGTTGCCTGAATGTGGAGGAGGCAAAAAAAGCAATTGCAGATAACCACCCAGACCTGGTTTTCCTTGATATCGCGATGCCTGGTAAAAATGGATTTGAGTTATTGCAAGAACTCCCCGTCATTGATTTTGAAATCATTTTTGTGACAGCCCATGACAATTTTACGTCCCAGGCTTTGCATCTGAGCGCTGTGGACTACCTGTTGAAACCTGTAGATGAAGATTTACTCGTGGATGCAGTACGCAGGGCTGCAAAGCGAATCGGTGACAAAAGCGGAAGGCAACAGATTGAAACTTTCCTGCACAATGTATCACAACCTGGCGGAGCCCAAAAACTGAAACTTTGCATACCTTCTATGAAGGGATTTCAGGTCGTAGACATCAGGGATATCCAATACTGCGAGGCGAGCAGCAATTACACTAATTTTTATTTTGCAAACCGCACCCTGATTTGTGCCTCGAAGCCTATTCATGAGTATGAGACAATACTGGAAGATGCCGGATTTGTGCGTATCCATAAATCCTTCCTGGTCAACCTGGATCATATCACGGAATATTTGCGCGGAGAGGGAGGAAGTGTCCTGCTCACCGGTGGGCAGCAGATAGAGGTGTCCCGCAGAAAGAAAGAACTCCTTATGCAGCGGATGAAAGAGCATTTTAAGTTTTAGGTTGATAGGTTGATGGGTTGATGGGTTGATGGGTTGATGGGTTTATGGGTTTATGGGTTTATGGGTTGATAGGTTGATTTGTTTATTCGTTAAACGTTAAACGTTGAATGTTAAATGTTTAGGGTTGTTCTGTTTGGATGGTTAGGGCAGATGGACGGACGACTGTCATCTCTTAATCCTCCATACACTTCGTGCTTCGACTTAACTCAGCATACCGCTTTTCATTTTTCACTTTTCATTTTTCACTCAAATTTTCCTGCCACATACTCATTAAAAGGGAGCGTCCTACCCGGACACCTTTTGTGGTATCGCAATTTGTAGGAACTTTAGGCTGTCAACTCATTCTGAACCTTGTCTCCAATTCAGGCATATCGCAGAAGTAATTCATTTACTTCTTTCATGACCATGGCAGCAATGCTGATGGGACAGGTTGTTTTTGCCCAACTGCCGGCAGTGAGTTTTCAGCATCTCAAGCGGGACATTGACCTGTATTCAGCGTACTACACAGCTCTCACAGAAGACAGCTATGGGTTTATATGGTTTGGAAGTGCCTCAGGCGGAGGACTCTATAGGTATGATGGATATACCCTGAAGTCTTTTCTTCCGGATCCAAACAACATGAAGACCTCTATTCCCGGCACGAGGATTTTTAAGACGTATCTGGGGGGTGATGACCAATTGTATGTTGCTACCAATTTCGGGTTTTCAGTGATGGATCCTGTCACCGGACAGATAGAGAGTTTCAACAACAGATATGACCTTGCACCGGACATAAGATATGGATGGACAAGATGTTTTGTTCAGGATACTGTGCATCAGACCCTGTGGATAGGCACAGCTTACGGACTGGCAAGGATGAATCCGGAGACAAGAGATTCGATCCAACTCCTTCGGCCAGATGCCCCGGTTGATCAGCACTATATGCCAGAGGATATCATTTGTATACTCCATTATCCCCGGAATCCCAATCTTCTTTGGCTGGGCACTTCCGAAGGCATATTTCAGTATGATATTGAGGCAGACCGATATACATATATCACCTGCAAGGATATCCCGGCTGAGGAAAAGTTTATCCGCGATATGTATGTTGACAACTCCGGTATAATCATGATCTCAGTAGGGGATGGATATGTGGCAGGATATAGTCCGGACACGCAGCAGTGGATCGTGCATCGCATTCCGGCCAATCAACATATCCCTGCATCCAGCAGAGGCATTAACAGGATGCTTCCGGCTGGTGGTGATGATGTCTGGTTGGCTACGGAAACTTCAGTTGGAAGGATGAACCTTTCGACCGGGAATTTCGAAAATTGGGAGTATAGTGCCGACCGGCCAGACGGGCTATTACCTAATGCTATATTTCTGGACCTGCTCAACGACCGGCATGGACGATTGTGGATAGCCTCGTGGCATGGAATCAATATTGCGCGGCAAGCATTTGTGCAGCCATCAGGAGTAGTCAAGGACATCAAAGTCGCTATCACAGGAGTAGATGCCTCCCCTATGTATGAGACTGGATTGAAACCACTGATCTACACCAGTGATCTGGCATTGCGGAAAGACCAGCGAGACATCACCTTTCAATATGTATTGCCCAATCCATTGGATCCTGCGGCAGTGACGTATCAATATATGTTGGAGGGATATGACAACGACTGGATCACAACTGAACAGCGCAGAGTCAGATATCCGCAACTTCCTGGCGGAGCATTTAGTTTCAAGGTCAGGGCAAGGGAAAGTAATGGTCAATCATGGACTACGATCACCTCACTGGCGGTGCATATTCCCAAACGCCTATCCGAGTTTTGGTGGTTTTGGTTTATCCTTGGCGGCCTTTTTCTCACTACGGCTTATCTCTTGTACCGATACCTGATCGCCCGCGCAAAGAAAGAAGAGCGACTTAAGGCTGACTTTGAACACCAGGTATCAGAAATCCAGATGCAGGCGCTGCGGGCACAGATGAATCCGCATTTTCTTTTCAACAGCCTCAACTCGATCAAGTATTTTGCGATCAGCAAGAGTAAGGATGAAACTGCAGCATACCTGTCTAAATTTTCAATGCTGGTGCGCGCTATCCTTAACAATTCTAAATCGCGTACGATCAGTCTCAAGGACGAACTAGATGCCTTGCAGCTCTATATTGAAATCGAACATTTAAGGCTGGATGGTAAGTTTGATTATCATATTGATATCGACAGCGGCATACATATCAAGCAAGCCCAGATCCCACCAATGATCCTACAACCTTATGTAGAAAATGCGATATGGCATGGGCTTATGCATAAAGATGGCAGAGGCAGACTCTTGGTGCAGGTAAAAGACATGGGCCATCAGATCCAGTGCATCATTGAAGACAACGGGATCGGTAGGTTGAAGGCTTCTGAGTTCCGTGGCAAGCAGACGGATCATAAGAAGTCTGTAGGGATGCAAATCACGAGTGACCGTATCGCGCTGATCAACCGGATATATCATATCGATACCCAGGTCCATGTTATAGACCTGATGGATGAAAAAGGCATGGCTACCGGTACGCGTGTAGTCATCAATGTTCCGCTCATCCAGGACGAAGAAGAATAATCATCATTTTACAAAACCACACTACACCATGCTTAAGACGATTCTGATTGATGATGAACTGCACTGTGTCGAGACCTTGCGGTATGAACTGCAACTCAATTGTCCGGAGGTAGAGATCATAGATACGGCTTCATCAGGGCAGGAAGGGATCAATAAGATACTGGCGCTAAAACCAGACCTTGTATTCCTTGATATCGAGATGCCCAGGATGAGTGGGTTTGAAATGTTGCGTCAGCTGGAGCCATTGGATTTCAGGGTCATCTTTGTCACAGCTTATGACCAGTATGCCCTGCAGGCATTTCGTTTTGCCGCCGCAGACTACCTGCTCAAGCCGGTGATCAGTGATCAATTGAAAGATGCTGTGGGTCGGGTGACTTCGAAAACGGTTTCTACTGTAGATGCTAAAGTGCAGCTGGAAGCATTACTCTACAACCTTCGTGATGGATTTAAATCTCCGCGCATTGCCTTGCCTTCCGGACGAGGTATGGATTTTGTTGATGCTGCTGATATCATGTATTGCAATGCGGAGAGCAACTACACCCATGTGATCCTGACCGGTAATAAAAAGTATACGCTTTCCAAGACCCTCAAGGATGTGGAGGAGATGTTGGGCAACCTTGATTTTTTCAGGGTGCATCAATCGTACCTGATCAACTTCAATTATCTGCAGCGTTATCTACGCGATGATGGAGGATATGTGGTGATGAAGGATGGGACCAGTATTCCGATTGCCAAGCGCCGTAAGGAAGAGTTTCTGGCGAAGATGAAATTGGGTTGATAGGTTGATGAGTTGATAGGTTGATGGGTTTAGAATTGGTAAAAAAATTTAGCTGATTTTTGCACTCAGTTTTTTAACCCGAATACGCAATTCATTCCATACGAATACGAGGTAACTATTGAATGCAACATTGAATACATGGAGCTTTATGAAAAATAATATCATGAAGCTCAAATTCGCATCTTTTTCTATCTTTTTCTTTTTGATATGCCCACTGCATTTGTTTTCGCAGAAAGTTGGAATCAATACGATCAATCCAACGAGTCCTCTTACTGTCCAACAACCTTCAGGCCAGGAATTAAGCACAGGCTCCACCATAATGAATATTAAATACACTGGTACTTTCTCTACTGATGTCATTGGATTAAATACGGAGGTCGAACCACAACCCGGGTATGGCATCGGAGGTCAATTTATAGGAGGCCGCACAGGAGGGCAATTTTATGGTCAAAAATTCGGAATTGAAGTTTCGGACTTTCCACAGGACAACGAAACAGGTTGGGGGGTTTACAGCTATGTATCAGGCGACGGAGGAGATTTGACTGGGGTTTCAGGAATAGTCAACGGTGTATCCAATACCTCAAAAACCGGGGTGTACGGAAGAGCATCGGGCACTTCGGAGGAGAATATCGGAATATTTGGGTCTGCTTTTGGAGGTTCCATAAACTGGGCAGGCTATTTTGATATTGGTAATGTTTATGTGAAGGATAACCTGGCTTTAGGGTTAAGTCAAACACCCGGAGTGAATCTTGATATACTTGACTTTCAATCAATAGCAAGACTGGTCAGCACGAACAATACAAATGGCTCTGTACTGGAACTGAGAAATACTACAACTACTCCGTTAAATTATGGAGCCATAAATTTTGGTCCGACCGGATCAACTCCGGGGCAGATTGCATATCTGGCCACCAACAACCTCACTTTTAGGGTCAATGGCACTGAACGTCTTCGTATCAATCCATCAGGCCTGTTAGGTATAGGCCGAACACCTGCAACCAACAGACTGGAAGTAGAAGGCACTGCTTCAAAATCAACTGCAGGTGACTGGCTCGCCAATTCAGATGCCCGCCTGAAGAAAAATATCGAGCCATTGAATGAAAAGGAGATGATTGAAAAACTCCTTGCGTTGAAAGGAGTCACATATGAATGGAATGATGACAAGACAGGAAGCCAGAGGCCTGAAGGTATCCAGTATGGATTTACTGCGCAAAATATCCAGGAGGTGTTTCCAACACTGGTTGAAGAAGATGCCAAGGGATATCTGCAGACTGCGTATGGCACGTATGATGCTATGACGATTGAAGCTATCCGTTATCTGTATCTGGAAAATCAGCAATTGAAACAGGATATAAAGGAGATCAGGCAGTTGCTTGGGACAACGGCTGGAAAGTAAGATTGGGAGGTTGATGTGTTGATGCGTTTATAAGTGATCGACAGATTCTATAGTTGGATACAGGGTTTAGTTTATGGCCCTTACGGTCCATAAGTTTAGAAGGTTTAGTGAGTTTAGTTTTCCTTAACTCAGATTCAGCCTTTGCCTTCGTCTTTTTCTTCAACCACTGACTCTCCTTTCCCTTCACCGCCGTGGGTCCATTCCCACTTTTCGTGGAGACGGATGCGTCCATCTGGCAATACTTCTGGTGTACTGTGACAGTAACCACTCTTTAATCTGCCATCTGTGTCGAGGTGGTGATAGGCAAAATATAAACTGCTGTCTTCGTTTACCAGTCCGGTCATGTGGCCATTTTCTATACTGCCTCCGCTATACGTTGCTGTGAGCATATCCCCATCCTGGCCGTATGTAAAAAGCGTCTCTCCGCTGACCTGGCCATTTGGGGTGTTGGATACGCCGGCAAATGTGCGGCCGTGGTAGTTGATTTTCATTTGAATTGATTTTTATGTGCCTGTTGGTATTTGAGGTGTTGAAGGTATTTAGTTTTTGGATGAGGAGATCTACCCGCTCGTCAGGAGACGAGCTTATATGGGGTACAAGTCAGGAGACTTGTACCAGCTAATGGTCACTGATTTAGCCTCTTTAGCCTCTTAGGCCTCTTAAGCCTATTCGGCGTTTTACACTTACTTTAGCGATCGAATTATTAAACAGATGAACAGGAATCAGATATTGGTTAGAAATATAAAGCATCTCACCGATGCGCGGTACTTTGCGGCGATGGGAGTGGATTGGATGAGCATGAAACTCAATAGCGATCCCACCTCCTTTATGCGATGGCATACGTTTAAGGACTGGGTTGAAGGGGTGAAGCTGGCGGCTGAAATCTATACGAATGATGAAATGCTGCTGGCTAAGGCAGTGATTGATGCACAGCCACAAGGAATGATCTTTCATCAGACTGGAGGATCTGCAGGTATGCCGGATATGCAATTGTTTTTTGACGTTGCTGCAGGTGATGCTCAAGCTGAATTGCCGGAATGCAGCATCAGGATACTGACCTATCACCCACTGATCGATATGCTTTCTTTTCTCGACCTGGATCCACAGACTACTTTTTTACAAGCGGAATGGTCATCAGAGATGCTCAACACATTACTCGGGGCGGGATATAAAGGCGGTATCTGTTTTTCAGGTGGCGAAGAAGATGCGACAGGAATGAGGGATTATGAGGAGATGGATGCGCTGCTGGAAAGGTTGATGGGTTGATGGGTTGATGAGTTGATAGGTTGATGAGTTTAGTTGTGCTGAGCGTAGTCGAAGTATAGGTTGATGTGTTTATGAAGTTTGTATTTGTTTTCGGTTCGCTTTTTTGATAATGCAATTGCCCCATCGGGGCTAAAGGTCGGTAGATTGTTAAGAGGTGCATTCTTCGTGCCCCGTCGGGGCACAACCTGACTGCTTCGGCAACTGTATCAATGCATAAACAAACTTTCAGATCAAACACAGTCATACCCGAGTCCAGTAATGCCCCTACAGGGCATGATTTCTTTCCTTGCTCTTTTGCTACCGACCTATAGCCCCGACGGGGCAACATTTTTCAATCTTCTATTGAACGATCCTATTGCCTCCCCTCTCTTTGATAAATCTTGTTCCAATTGCACGTCACGTTCAAAAAAGAGAGGGGTCGGGGGTGAGTTCCCAGAAGAGATAGGGCCGCGGGTGAGTTCCCAAAGACGGGACAAGCACTTTTCATTTTTCGTTCTTCTTTTTTCACTTACTTTGTTTCATGCTACCAGTTATCCTTCTGGCATTTGCCAATGACAAACAAAATACCGGTGCCGGATACCTTAGGGGACTGACCCTGGAACGCAACGCCATTCGTGATGCGCTCATGAAAGCGGAAGAGAATGGCTTGTGCCACGTCATCGTAGAGCCGGATGCAACTGTAGACCGACTCTTTGATATATTTCAAAATCCCCTCTACCGTGACCGCATAGCCATCTTCCATTATGGTGGTCATGCAGAGAGTTATTCGCTGCTGCTTGAATCGGCATCAGGTGGAAAGGCAACAGCACACAGTGAAGGACTTGTAGCCTTCCTTTCCAAGCAAAAGAGTCTCAGGCTTGTATTTCTCAACGGATGTTCATCACAAAAGCAATCCCAGGAACTTGTAGCCGCAGGACTACCCGCAGTGATCGGCACCTCACAGTCGATCAACGATTCCATTGCCACTGGACTGGCTACCAGATTTTATAAGGGAGTAGCGGCAGGGATGACCATCGAAAGGGCGTGGACGGACTCCGTAGACCAGACAAAGACAGAATATAAAACTTCAGATACCGCCAGCCTCTTTGTTGAAGGTATACTTGGTGCCCCGGGAGAATCCACCTTTCCATGGGAACTTTATACCGGAGAAGGCGGTGCATCCTCAAAGGCATGGAATCTCCCCGAAGCTGCAAACCAACCTTTGTTTGGACTCGAGCTGCCACGAACCTATTACCGGAAATTACCACTGGTCCCCTATCCTGGACTTCAAAGTTTTGCACGTGATGATGCTGCAGTCTTTTTTGGGCGGGGTACAGACATCCGAAAGATGTATACACAGCTCGGCCACGAGCAGCCAGTGCTCCTGATCTCCGGAAAAAAAGGAGTTGGGAAATCATCACTCTTAGCTGCAGGGCTCGCGCCAAGACTGGAAGATGCCTATGTCGTGTCTTGTGCAAAGGTTGAAAATAGAAATGTAATCGAAGTTCTTTCAGAAGCTCTTGATCAGGCAAGAGTTGAAGCTGGCCTTGATACACGATCCACAAATGATGTAAGCGGCGCTGAACAAAAAATCGCTGAGTTGCAGAAATCCATTGCAGCCAATACCGGTGTTGCGAAGGAAATACTCGAAAGGGAATTGGACAGACTGGTCCGCCTCACGGCATTGGAGCGACTCACTTATCATGAGCAGTGGATAGCGATCGAAGAAAAGACAGGCAAGCCCCTTGTAGTGATCCTTGATGAATTGCCTCCTGATCCGGAGCAATGGAAGTCCCTGCATGAGGTCATGACTGGCATTTTTGAGGGAAAGAAAACATCTCGTGGAAAACTGCTGCTAAGCATAGATGAAGACATCCTGGGCCCATTTCGCAGCATGTTGCAATCTGCAGGATTTCCCTATGCAGAAATATTTATCCAACCGCTGACCTGGGATGGCCTCATTGAAGCAATCACAGGGATCACTCTTTCGCCTGTCACAAGGGATTATTACCGGTTGCAGATCGAAAGCACCAGTGCCAATAATCTACCGATTACCCTGGCAGGAGATTTGTCTGACGGCGATGTATCATTGGTGGCTCCTTACCTCCAGGTCATCTTGTCTTCACTCTGGAATATAGCGATAAAGGAAAATGCACAACTCCCGCTATTCACCCTCCGCGGGTATCAGCAAGGCATGATGACCGGAGAAATCATGGAGGGCTATTACGCTCAGCAATTGACACAACTAAAATCGTGGAACGAAGGAGCTGTAGCATCAGGGCTTGCGCTGGACCTGCTCTATATGCATACCTCAGCACTGGGCAAATCCAATGTGCTGGATACATCGACACGAAAGCAAACCTATGGCGAACGTGGGGAGATGGTAAATGCGCTGATTAAAAAATGCAAAGCCCTGTTCCTCTTGTCCTCCGCACCTTCTGACAGTACGGCATTGGGTCATAACCTGCTGGCGCAAGTGGTGATCCGGCATTACAGTATTTCGCTCAGCCCGGGACAACAGGCAGCGCGGATATTGAATGCACGCATCAATGATGCCGCTGATACCAGCAAAACTGCCTGGCTCAATGAAGCAGATCTTGAGGCTGTTGAGCAAGGGATCCCAGGCATGCGCAGCCTCACCAATGATGAAAGAGAATTGCTTGAGTTTAGCAGGGCTAAAAAAATCCAGGCACACAAAGACAGGCAACGCAATCGGATCATTCGCATCACCCTCGTGAGTGTCGTGGCCGTATTTGCAGCACTGGCTGGTTGGCAATGGTATGTGGCAAACCAACGCTATCTCTATTCCAGGTCTGGCGAACTCGCATTTACTGCTAGAGAAATACTCGCAGAGGATAATACCATCGCGCTCGATGTAGCTCACCAGGCATATTCCATGCTTAGTGAAGATTCACCGCCACTGGTGATGCAGACCTTGAGTGATATTTTTCATGCACAGGATGAGCGGGCACTGTATTCGGCCAACTTTCCGCATGCAGAGCGGGTATTCACTGCCGTCTTTTCTCCTGATGGGCAATATGTCCTGACTGCTTCCGAAGATGGCTATACAAAACTCTGGGATCTCAAAGGCAAAGAACTGATGGCCTTTCCGCATGAGATCGAGGTGACTGCAGCGGCCTTTTCTCCCAATGGCAATCAGATCCTCACGATCACGCGTACACATGTGCACCTGTGGGAAAGAGATGGAAAACTAACGGACAAAGACAGTATCCCTGAGACGGTAACCAACCTGGCAGATTTCTCTACCGATGGAATGAAGATCATTCCTGCACCTGTTGCCACAGAGACGACAAAAGACGCGCTTTCGTCTGATCAGTTGAATGCCGTTTTTTCAAACGACCGGAAACAAATGATTACGATATCTCCGGATGGAGCATCAAGCCTGATCAAAGTGTGGAATGCTAACGGAGATTCATTGTATAGCTTCAGGTGCAGGGGCACGGAAGTCAAGGCTGTTTTTTCTCCTGACGGCTTAGCTATACTGACTGCTTCCAATGACTACACCGCAAAACTCTGGGATTTTTCGCATCCGTATTTACATCGCTTTCCAAGACAATCGCAGGCGATGAATACGGTGGATTATTTTCCAGAAGGGAACACGTATGTAACCACCTCATTTGACTCCACCGCCAGGATCTGGGATGGTAGTGGACACCTCATCGATAGCCTCAGGCACGGGGATGTAGTGATGTCAGCATGGTATGCACCGGACGGCAAATACATCCTCACTGCATCCAGGGATAGTACTGCGCGGCTATGGGATCCTAAAGCTTCGAAGGCGGTGATCCTTCAGCATGGCAACGAAGTGACTACTGCAGTATTCTCACACGATGGAGCCAGTGTGTTGACTGCATCACTTGACAGCAAGGTGCGCTTGTGGGATACACAAGGGAAGTTGATCCACACCTATACATCTGCAGGAGATGTTTCCATGGCGTGCTTTTCACCTGATGATTCCCGTATCCTGTCTGTGGGTGCAAGCAATGTGGTGACCTTATGGGATGTCAAGGGCGATTCAATATCAAGCAAGACCTATCTTGCCAAAATATATTCTGCATCCTTTTCACCCGATGGGACTAAAACCATTATAAGCAGAGCGGACAGCCTGGTGGATGTGCTCTCCTCAGCGGGAGAAACAATCATTTCACTCAGGCATTTTGAAAAACCTAAAATCGCATTCTTCACCGCTGATGGTCAGCATATCATCACTGGCGGAGGAAAGACGGTAAAGATTTGGGACGAAAATAGGGTGCTACTGGATAGCCTGATCCACAATGAGAATGTTACGTCTGTTTCGGTCTCCCCTGATGGACGCGAGATACTGACCACGAGTATAGATCATCACGCATACCTCTGGCATTTTGATGGTGATCTCATCGCAGAGTATGTAAGTCATACTGCCAAGATAAATTTTGGATGTTTTGTCAAAGATGGAACACATGTGCTCACTGCATCTGACGATGGCTATGTGATGCGTTGGCGGACACCGCGGGCGATTTATGAGGGATTGAATGTGGAGCCGGTATATCAGTTGACAAGGAAGGAGATGGAAGAATATGGAATTAAGTGAAAAATGAAGAATGAAAAGTGAAGAGTGAATGCCTTGTCTGGGAACTCACCCCCTAGCCCCCTCTCTTTATTCACATGACTTTACAATTCGAATCAGCCATTTCTAAAAGAGGGGGAATAAAATTGGGCAAGCCGATGAGTTTTATCGATTGCGAAATGTATTTATATCGGAGTGAATGCCCCATAGGGGCAAAAAGGTTGGTAGCAAAAGAGCAACGAAATAATTCATGCCCTGTAGGGGCATAACTGGACTCGGATATGACTGTGTTTGATCTGAAAGGGTTGTTTATGCATTGACACAGTATCCGAAGCAGTCGGGTTGTGCCCCGACGGGGCACGAAGGATGCACCTATTGAATATTCTACCGACCTGTAGCCCCCATGGGGCAAATGCTTCAATTGAAAACAAATAGTATAAACCTATCACCTGATGACTCTCAATCTCAGGCAACATTTCGATTTACTTTAGATCATCAAAAAGAATTCTTGCCCCATAGGGGCAAAAGGTCGGTAGCATAAGAGTAACGAAATAATTCATGCCCTGTAGGGGCATAACTGGACTCGGTTATGACTGTGATGCTCTTTATACATCAATTAATAAATAGCAAAATCTGACAGCAACGCACAGATCTCCATCAGGTACAGGTACATCCGTTCCTCCGGATTGTGATCTATCTCATCCCAGTCAGCGATGCTGACAGTCACTGCGAGGAAGTCGCCGTCATTGATCATGAGGTCTGCAAAAAATTCACCCTGGACGACACCATTGGCATCAGCATAAATATTTTCGACATACTCGCTGTAGTAGGGATTGTCTGGGTCATCGCTGAAGTCATCGATATCGTCGGGCTCGGCGATCAATGCCTGGCCATTTTCGGCCATAAAGGATTTGAAGGCCTCCATGGCACCGATGCCTTCTTCCATTGAATCATTGGGAGAGATAAAGACTGACATCGTGATATTACCTCCGGGGCTGGTGGTGGAGAGATATGTCCATGCATCATCCGTGGCAGCAGAGAGGTGACACTGTGCGGGAACCATCACCGTGATGCCGGTGAGCTCTTCGACATAGAGATCGATGGGAGACTCAAACATATCCACGAGAGAAATTTCCTCTTCGTTTTCGAGCAGGCCTTCCATGTTTTGCTGCTCTTCGGGAAAGAGGGTCTCGTAGACTTCTGTGAAGGGCATGCGGTAATCGTGATAGAGGGACATGCGGCTGCCATCGGTGGCGGACATGTCGATGGGTGATTCAAACTGTGCGGCCTGGTCGGCTTCTTCGGGTGTGAGGAGTGGATTGTCGGAGCGGGTGCCGCTGTACATGTAGGAATTGCCGGTGGTGCCGCCGCAGGGTTGCATTGCTGGAGAGATAGGTGTGCCTTGGGTGAATAGCTTGGTAAAGTCTGCAGCTGGGATGGCCCATACACATGCTTTGCCGTCGATCAGCTTGGCGCCGCCGTCTACGAGGCCGAGGATCTTATCGCCATAGGTGAGGGGAGATCCGGAGTGTGCCTTGCGGATGTTGGGTTCCTTGAAATTGATCACCTCAGTGGTCATGCCCGGGTAGTATTGGCCGCCATCGCTGCAGAGAGATTTGGACAGGCCGACGGAGTTGTTGGCTACGCGGGGGCTGATCTTGGAGAGGTTAGTGCGCTCTTCGAGCACGGTGGTCTTTGCAGTGACAGCAGTGGTATTGATGGGTATTTCCCAGAAGTTGATATTGGTATCCCATGGGGGTTCGCCGGAGTATAGTGCAAGTGCAGGGATGCCCAGTGAGGTCTGCAGCTTGAGCAATGCGAGGTCGGAGGCCTTGTATATTTTTTCGACTGTGGCGTAGGCACTTTTGCCCTGCCAGGTGACCAAGATCGTTTGTTTGCCGGCGACTACATGTAGTGCGGTGACGATGCGGTCTGGGAGGTTTTGTGGGCCGCCGCAGGCTACGCCGTAGCCGGAGGATTTATCGGCGTGGACCTGGACGACGGAGTTTTTCTGGGCGGAGAGATCAGTGCCACAGAGGAAGAGGCATGCCATAAGGATGCTGAGGGATAGGGAGGGGAGGTGGCGGGAGAGGAGTTGGTACATGGTGGGTGGATGTAATGGTCTATTGATGGGATGAAGATATTTCAAATTGGGGAACGCGCGTGGGGGATTTAAAAAGTGCATTGTTGTATCCCCGCAATGAGGGTATCGAAAAACGCAAAATCAATGTGTTGATTGTCAGATGGAAGGCCTTATATTTGATTGCGTGGATATACGTGTTAGATGCAAGGCTAAAACCGACTAGTGGAAAACCTTCTTAATTAATATAAACTATAAAATAATTACAAGTATGGTGCTCTTTCCATTTTCTGATTATTGGTGGTTCTATTTAGCATTTACGGTTTTCATTTTTTTAATTCTTGCTTTGGATTTAGGGGTTTTTCATAGAAAAGCTCATGAGGTTAAGTTTAAAGAAGCATCAATTTGGACATGCGTGTGGATAGCACTGGCATTTCTGTTTAACTACCTATTCTATCTTTATGCACGGTATCAATTTTCAGTCGGAGAACGGTATTTATCTATTCCTGATTTTGACCCGTCAGCGCAAGCCAAAACATCTGCCTTAGAGTTTCTGACAGGATTTGTAATAGAAAAATCATTAGCTATTGATAACATTTTCGTATTTGTTGTTGTTTTTTCCTATTTCGGAATACCTAAAATGTACCAGCATCGTGTGCTGTTTTGGGGAATTCTTGGGGCATTGGCATTTCGAATAATGTTTATCGCATTGGGTTCTGTTTTACTGCAATATAAATGGGTTGTGATTTTCTTTGGTGTGCTGTTAATAATTACAGGGATCAATATGTTTTTTGCCGGCACAAAACAGCAAGACCTCGAAAATAATTTCATTGTAAAGCAACTTAAAAAAGTTTTCAAGATTCATCCTCAAATAGAAGGGCAAAACTTTTTCCTTAAGAAAAATGGTGCGACTTACGTAACACCTCTATTTTTAGCTCTGATTTTTCTAGAACTAAGCGATATCATCTTTGCTGTGGATTCTGTTCCGGCTATTTTCGCAATCACTAACGAACCACTCATTGTTTTTACATCTAATGTTTTTGCAATTCTGGGATTAAGATCAATGTATTTTATGCTTGCAGATGTCCTGGATAAATTCATTTACATCAAATACGGACTTGCATCAGTATTGGTATTCGTAGGCTTGAAAATGGTTTGGCTTAACGAAGCCTTTGGCGGAAAATTTCCTATTACATGGTCACTTGGAATCATTGCAAGTCTGATCGGGTTTTCGATACTAATTTCTCTTGTGATAGGACAGAAAAAGATCAATGTTTAGATATCAACATGCTAAGAAAGAGGTAGTAAAGCCCAGTCGCTAACAAAGGCTTAAAAGGAATGGCGGGTGAGGAGGCTAATCAAACATTTATGCTTTTAATGAACAGTTTTGGTAGTCTGAAAGTTTGTGATTCTA
The DNA here is from genome assembly GCA_016716665.1 of Candidatus Opimibacter iunctus. Lineage (GTDB taxonomy): Bacteria > Bacteroidota > Bacteroidia > Chitinophagales > Saprospiraceae > Opimibacter > Opimibacter iunctus. The sequence goes on from JADJVH010000005.1 coordinate 259,537, forward strand.
AACTGCCACTTCTTTAAGCCTCGAAACGTTAGCGGTAATAAATACCTCCCCTTTAATTTTTGAATTACCTTATGGCAACAGACGATTCACTTGAAATTATATCCTACGCCAATTTATGTGAGGCTATTGAAAATGACCTTACAAGCAAAAATTTCAAGACGGCAGCTGAATTTCTAAGTAACGCCGTTGAAGATTGGCCAACTTTAGATTTACGGGAACCTTTAGAATTGCTAAAAGAGTTAAGAAGAGAAGTTAAAGGAAAGTTGACATTTGCTAATCTTGAAAAGTTACCAAAACACCAAGATCTTGGCCCTGGTCAATGGAAAGTCGAAGCATTGAATGCATTGCTTGAAATGCATATTTTCCCTAACATAGATGAAGAATTGTAGCATTGCTTTTAAGACCACTCCTAGTGAATATTCATCCAAAAATGTATTTTTACTGGCATTGCAAATCCTTCGATCATGAGAGTTTTTCTATCTATCTTATTGATAGTATCCACAGTGCGTATCAATGCCCAAACCAATGTCAGAGGTTGGGCGGCCGATGGGCAGGTATGGATTGTGTGGGAAGCAGACACTCCGCTACCTGAAACGTACGCCATCTATGCAAGCCCCAATGCTTTTGCAAGCACAAGTGAGGCTGTTCTTGCCGGACGATTGTTTAAGGAGGAATACGGCCCTTTTGCTTTGCGCGAACAGGTTGATACCTCAGGTACATACCGCATTCCAAATGGAAATGGTGGCGTCTACCAGCTAGCAGCAAATGAAGGACTCTTTGTATACACGCCGCATCAATCAGGTGCATTATTTTTTGCAGTTGTACAATATGGAGAGACCGCAATTACGCCAGGCATTAATATCACTGATGATGCGGTTTCCTTTCAATATAGTCCTGCACTTGATCCGGTAGAGGGTCACCTGCAGCAGACATTTATCTCACCATTTGATAACGACTACGTTTGTTTTGCATTTTACATGTGGGCTGACGGGCGGCAAAACCAATGGGAAAACAGACCTGATTTTCCGGTGATGGCCAATGCAGCGAAAAACGGGATGCCAAGCTTTTTCATGATCAGTGTGCCGATGGGACTGGATACAACTGCACCATTTCCACTGAGTGTATGGTTGCATGGCGGAGGAGGCACAGCGCGCCAATCCCTGGCCGGTAGCAGGCTAGACATACACCTCAATCCGCAAAAGGGAATACTGCTTGCACATAATGATGACCTCTTTGGCTATATTCTCAATACGTTTGTCGGTACTGAAAGTGTATCGAGGCATTTTGGTTGGCGCAAGCATTATGATCCATTCACCGGTGACCCGCCCTTAGAGACAGATACGATCGTCAACTATACACAGCGCCGATATCTCTGGATCGACCAATGGCTGATGAGGCACTTCAATATCGATCCTGCGCGTATCAATATCAACGGGCATAGCATGGGTTCACGTGGGACAACGATGATGGCCAAGGCATTTCCCAATCACTATGCTACGGCTACGGTACTCAACAATGGTTTTATTGAAGATGGTGAGCTGGGGCCCATTGATGTAGTATTCGGCCCCTCCGCGTCTGACTTCCCTACCAACCTTACGGGATACGATGGTGCTACGATCCATTTCTCCACAGCATCAGATCTCGAAACGAGGCTTTCCGCATTTCGTGATCTGCCAGTCATCAGATGCTTTCATGGTAAAAACGATGATGGTGAGGGTAATGCCTGGGACAAAGATGTCGTCGGTCAATTCCGTAAAGCAGATTCCCTCGGTGTGGGTGCGCAACTCTATTGGAGCGAAAGGGACCATGGCCCTGACACAGGCCCTGAATACGATGATCATTGGATCAACGGCTTTAGTCCTACAGAACAAACTATCGTTGATGACATTGCGTTTGAGGAAGAGGTATTTCATTCCGATGTATCCTATCCTGCTTTCTTCAATCACCGGCTTGACGCACGCAACAATGATCCCGGAGATGGTACACCGGGCACTGGTGCTGCGGGTGATGGCGATGACTGGGGCACCTGGGGCGGGTATCACAGATGGGATTGGGATAACATCACAGAGCGTGCAGACCAATGGTCTGTCATAGCATGGCTTGAAAGTAATGCGGTGTTTGATCATGACAATAGTCCGCAGGATGAACTCATCTCGGACCTTGCGATACGGAAGCCTGGATTGTTTAGGCCAGAGACAGGCAGTATTGTCTGGTGGTTTGTCCGTGACTACAACACGGATGAAGTATTGCAGCAAGGCACAGCAGAAGTGCAGGATGATGACCTTACCGTGATACAAGGTATAAAGGTGTATCGCGAAGACGTCCGTAAAGTCATCATTGACATCACTACCATTCCCACTGCTACTACAGGTGAGGAGGCGCAATCTTTTCATGTGGCCATTACACCCAATCCATCTTTTGGACCAATGGTGGTGCATATAACCTCAGAAAAGGAAGGTCAGGCACACTTTAAGTTGACAGGGATGAATGGAGTCATCAGGATGTTTGATCGCTCTATTTCTGAGGGAGACCACCATATTACAATACCCACTACAGATCAGTTGCCAGCAGGGATTTATATACTGGAAGTGGAAGTGGGAAAGCAGCGGGAGTATGTGCGATGGGTGAAGCTTTGAGTTGAATGTAATGAAAGAGAGAAAACTAAGCCCCTGGCTGTTAGAAACCATTTTTTTCTTCCTGGTCCTGGGACAGGAATCATTGAGACTTAGCTGGAGGACAGCAAAAGAGAAATTACCGGTTAGCGCCGGCCTGCAGGATTTTTACTATTATTATTTCGGAGACTTTGTCAATGGATTTGTCATTGCTTACCTGGTAGATGGTCTTTCTAATTTACTCCTGTTTCAAAAACAATCCTCCAGGACATATTACACTATCGCGACCATTCGAATCGATAAATACAGGAATGCTGTATTATCAGCGCTTATCGCTTCATTGATCATATTGATCTATGAGTTGGGATGGACACCGATCTCCACCACTTCTGACTTACTGGATGTGCCGGGAGGAGTGTTGGGTGCCTTGATGTACCTACTGGTCAGATGTCTATCCTTAAAGTTTATGGAAAACAAAGCGGACATCATTAATAACTGACAAGTGTTCAATTCATTAACAGAAATAAGGTTTGTCTCACTATCTTACAGACTCACGCGCACGTAAATGCACAACAAATTCATCAACCATTTTTCCAGGATATCTCCCCTCTCAAAGGAGGAAGCGAGTGCAATTGAACAAGCGATGGTTGTGCGACATTGCCAGAAGGGTACGACCCTCCTCAGGGAAGGGCAGGTATCGGTGGACACCTATTTTATCCTGAAGGGGCTTATCCGGGAGTATATCATCACCGATGGTGAAGAGCGGACGACCAATTTCTTTACCGAAGAGCAATGGGTAATTTCGATGAGTAACTTCAATGCACAGACTCCTTCGGCGCATTACCTGGTCTGCATCGAGGATACCGATGTAGTCGTGGGCAATGAAAAATCGGCCCAGGCAATGTTTAAGAATTTTCCAAGATTTGAAACCATCTCCAGGGCGGTCATGGAGGTGTACTTTAGTGAGCAGAAGAAGATCCTGACTTCTTTCCTGACCGATACGCCTGAGCAACGGTATATGAATCTGCTCAAGACAAGACCTGATATATTTCAGCGCGTCCCGCAATATCAGCTGGCGAGTTATATCGGTGTCAAACCTGAATCGCTGAGCCGTATAAGGAAGAGAGTGGTAGAAAAACTTAAGGACGCTTCTAATAACTAACATCTTTGAATGTTAATTCCTGATAGCGAGCCGATCATCGAAGTGGTTCTTTAATCGCTATGAGGTTATTAGCGGCGCCCTAAAATAGACTTCTGTTCCTACTGGATCAGATTGAGATAACAATACTTCCCCTTTTTCGACCTGTCTCCACATAGGTATGCGCTGCCGCAACCTGTGCAAGCGGATAGCAGGCATCAATCACAGTCCTGATTTTCGAAGTGCGGAGCATTTCCTTCAACTCCATGAAGTAAGCTAGGCGATCCTGCACGGGCAGCAATCCGGTGGCAGAAACCTTTGCTTTTTTGGTGCCGAATACCTTTGACCATAACATATGGAACAAGAGCGGAAGATTCATTACGGCTGAAAGATAAATGCCATTCGTAGTAAGCACTTTCTTACAATCCCCAAAGGACCTGCGTCCCAGCGTATCAAATATGATATCATACTGAAGCCCACTCTTCGTGAAATCTTCCCTTGTATAATCAATGACATGGTCGGCACCAAGTGATTTGACCATGACCATATTTTTCGCACTGCATACACCGGTCACTTCTGCACCATAGTGCTTTGCGATCTGGATGGCATAGGTGCCCAGGCCTCCTGAAGCGCCATTGATCAGCACGCGCTGCCCTTTTTGGATCTTGCCCAGCCCTTTGAGAAAGTTCATCACGGTGATTGCACTCCCATTGACAGGCGCTGCTTCTGCATAGCTTATATTGTCCGGCATGGTCGTGAGCACATCGGTTTCGCTGATGCAGGCATACTCTGCATAGCATCCAAGGGTCGTCGTGCCTCCGAAGACTTTGTCACCTGCCTTAAAGAGGGTCACGGCGCTTCCTGTCTCCACTACTTCGCCGGCAAATTCAAACCCGGGGATCGTGCGTTTTGGCCCTTTGAGTCCTGTGTACAACCTTCCGATATAAGGATCCCCTTTGCGCATCATGATGTCTGCCGCTGTGGCGGTGGAGGCATGGATACGGATGAGCACTTCATTGAGTGAAGGGGTTGGTATCGGCATATCCTTCAGGTGGAGGACTTCTGGCGATCCATAGCGGGTGTATTCGATGGCTTTCATTTGCGTTTGCATGGTTGTGGTTATTGATTTCATGCTGCAAAAGTAGGGTCGGGCTGGGGCTGTGTTCATTGACTTAAGTTAAGAAGTGGGTTTATAGGTTGATGGGTTTGCTTAAACTCAGTGGAGTCGAAGTATGTGCATTAGGGTTTTTGATTAGCACATTTGCCCCATCCGGGCTAAAGGTTGGTAGCATTGAGAAATAAATATCAATCGCGCCCTGTAGTGGCGCAACTTCATTGGCGTGCGACAGATCAAAAGGAACATGCAGGAGGTAAGGATCTGTATAGCCGTTTTCTTTGGATGCCGAAGCTTTTTCTGCGAAGTCATCTAACGGCAGGTCATCCCTCTTCACGGAAAGTCCGGAGATAAATTGAGATTTGTTTTAAAAGTGCATTTCCTTATATTTAGTCAATATTCACCTGATAAACCCAAAAAATCATGGCCCCGAGACTTATCCTAACTTTTCTGTTGGCATGGACGGCATTTGCTGCCCAGGCACAATCAACGATCATCTATGATGATACCATTTCGATCAAGACTGAAATAGATACAACGATCCAACATGTCAATCATGATGTGGAGGTTGTATACAAGGACAACTGGTATATCATAGACTATTATGCCTATCATGGCGAGGTAGTCCAAAGGTACCAGATCAAATTTCAGGCCGGAGGACTCTATGATAAAGTCAACTATGTGTGGCAATCCGAGACCCAGGCTATAATTCGGTTGTTTGATTCAGAGACCACCTATTCCAGGAGCTTTAAAGTGTGGGGTGGTGGCAGTGGACCGATGATGGAGATGGTGAGAAATTGAATGATCAAAATCCAGCACGTATGAGTAAGAACTATTTTGCGCTGATGCTTAGCCTTCTCTCATTCTCTTTTATACAAGCTGAAGGTTATACAATATCCAATGATACCATACCTGAATGTACTGGGAATTATCTTTTTGACAGCTACAACTTTAAGATCTCTTTATATGAATACGATTCCATCATCCAGTATAAAGCGGATTTAGGGTATTTTAACTGGGGGCCTTCTTCGGGTAATTTTGCCATGCTCAACAATATATATGAACAAGGCAAATTGACGCTGATCAGCTTCGATACAGCAGGGTACCTGGTTTATAGCAAACCGTTTGCTGAGAACGGATGGTATAGCAGCACACGGACAGATATACAATTTACATCATACTATAAAACAGTCGCTGCGTATGATGACCTGATCTATATCTTTCAGTCAAACCGGGTATTTAAATACAGATTGGGCGGCGACTTTTTACTGTTGCGCAGTGATGCTGCTATGGGCATGAGCCAGCAGGTCGTGGATGAAGATTATAATTATGTATACCTGTCTGATGATCCTTTACAGGGTTTCCGGGCTGATGCTGTTCAGATTTTGGATTCAACGGGGGTTATCAATTACAGGTTTGCATTTACGCCGTCGCTGAATACCTATAATATGCAATCCATGTTTATGATGAATGATTCCTTATTTGTCATTACCGGGAGTTTAAATCAAACGTATAATCGTTCATTAGTTTATATCAAGCTGGATTACGCGACTTATACTGCTCAGCCAATTCCGATCTATTCCTCCGGCGTACTGGGTGACCTGATTCATATCGTCTCCTGTACACCAGGAAAGATAGCAGAAGGATGTGCGCCAAATGTTCATATTGAACCGGATATAACGGCGGTGGAGGATGGGACAGCCAGGCCTGTAAGGATCTTCCCTAATCCGGTAGGTAATGAGTTGAATGTTATTTTAGATTCGTCTCATCCGGTAAACTTTGAAATTTATAATATTCAATCTCATCTGGTCAAGCGTGGGACTGTAGACAGATATTCCGGCGTTATTGATGTTTCTGCACTTAGTAGCGGCATATATTTTATCAGGCTGATGAATATGGGGGATGCAGCAAATCCTGTGGTGGAGAAATTCATTAAAGTGGATTGATCCGGCAAAATCAATTGCCACACCTTTACCCCCCATTTCGCAGACAAATCCCCCCGATTTGCAGATCGTTTTTCCCCGGGTATGGGCGATGATTGACCTTTGGTCCCATTAAACACAACAATACCTTAGAAAAATGAAAGCAGTAGTCTATGAAAAGTATGGAACCCCCGATGTTCTTCAACTTAAGGAAATATACAAGCCTGTACCCAAGGCCAATGAAGTCCTGGTGAAAATTCACGCCACCACAGTGACCGCAGGGGATTGGCGCCTGCGAAAGGCGGACCCGTTTCTCGCCAGGCTGTTTAATGGACTGTTCAAGCCTACCAGGGTTAAAGTCCTTGGATTTGAGCTCTCAGGGGTCATTGAAGAAGTAGGTAAGGATGTGAAATCTTTCAAGAAGGGAGATAGCGTTTTTGCCTCCTGCGGATTGTCCTTCGGGGGATATGCAGAGTATAAATCCCTGCCTGAAAACAACCTGATCGCCGTCAAGCCAGCCAATATGACTTTGAGGAGGCTGCAACGATTCCCATCGGTGGAATGACTGCCCTTGCGGTTTTTAAGGCAAGCTGGCATCAAGAAAGGAGACAATGTTCTCATCTATGGTGCATCAGGCAGCGTGGGGACCTTTGCGGTCCAGTTGGCTAAGTATTTTGGCGCCCAAGTCACCGCAGTATGCAGTACACCCAATGTTCAGATTGTTAAGACCCTAGGCGCAGACCATGTGATAGATTACCTGAAAGAGGATTTCACCACATCAGATAAGAAATTCGATATCATTTTTGACGCTGTAGGAAAGACCACCAAATCGGCCAGCAGGCATCTCCTGAAGCAAGGCGGTAGCTATGTGACTGTAAAAAGCAACCCAAAGGAAGGCCCGAATGACCTGATGTTTCTCAAGGAAGTGATCGAAGCCGGAAAGCTCACAACAGTGATCGACAGAAGATACACGCTTGAACAAATAAGGGAAGCCCATACCTATGTGGAAGGACAGCATAAGAAGGGGAATGTGGTCATTAATGTATTTGGTGATCAGTGATCAGTGATGGAGTGATGGAGTGATCGGTGATCGGTGATCTGTAATCAGTGATCGGTGATCAGTAATCGGTGATCTGTTAATTGGTGATTATACGATCTTGCCCCTTAGGGGCTAAAGGTCGGTAGCCATAGATTAGCAGTTTCATTCGTGCCCCATCGGGGCACAACTCGACTGCTTCGGTATCTGTATCAATGAAGACAAACAGAAATGGGCATAATGGAGACAGCCTCGAGCGAGTTCGGTAGTGCCCCGATGGGGCACGGATGCTTTTTCCTACTCTTATGCTACCGACCTTAAGCCCCGATGGGGCTTTGAGTATTCATGCTGGTCCCCCTGGTTGCTGAGCTGTAGGACGAGGATGCTTGTGAGCTGGTTGAAGCATCAGGGGGTGGGGGGTAAGACAGATCAATCTAATTAGAGACCTTTACTAACAATGTAGCAGTTTTCATAAACCATGAAGAAATCAATCATCATCCTCATCCACCTCGGTTTCTGGGCCTGCTACTTCCTGCTGGTCTTTATCGTGCTGGGGGTATACTCACGCAGCGGACACAATGCAGCGGACCAGGAAGGAAGGGTGATGACAGCATTGTACAGCATACTGCTTTTCGCCTTTATCCCTTCGGTGGTCTCCTACTTTGCGTATTATTTTATACTCTTTCCGAGGTATCTCCAACAGAAGAAGATCATGCTGGCGATCCTCTATGGCTTGCTCATCTCCCTGGGTACCTCTATCCTGGCCTATATACTCCACAGATATTTTATCGAGACAGGCCAACTGGCAGATATGGATCAAGGAGGTAAAAACGGCAGATCAACAGCACCCCAAACCCTCACCGTGATGACCTTTATCGGCGCCCTCTGTGGCACGGTAGCCCTGGTCATCAAGGGATTTATCACGTGGTTTAATGAGATCAAGCTCAAGGAAGCCCTCAGGGAAAAGAACTACGAGATGGAAATGGCCCTTATCAAATCCCAGCTCGACCCACACCTGCTGTTCAATACCATCAACAATATTGATGCCCTGATCATGAAGGACGCTGTAGTGGCATCAGAATATCTCAATAAGCTATCCGACATCATGCGGTTTATCCTCTACGAAACCAAAGGGGATCGGATCTCCCTGGCCAAGGAGATCGAGTATATCGAAAAGTACATAGACCTGCAGAAGATCAGGACCGCCAATGAACATTACGTTCACTTTGAAGTCACCGGTAAGCCGGGTAATAAGATGATCGCCCCGATGGTCTTTATCCCCTATATCGAAAATGCCTTTAAGCACACGCACAATAAGAAACTTGAAAATGCAATTTCAGTGCATATCTTTATCAAAGACGAGACGGTTCAACTCGTGTGTGAAAACAGATGTGACCCCAATGCCAAGGTTCAGCACGCCATCGGTGGATTGGGAAATGAACTGATCCTGAAAAGGCTAAACCTTCTCTATCCCGGAAAGCACCAACTGGACGTGCAGAAGACGGACGAACGATACAGCGTAAACCTCACAATACCGAATGGATAAACTAAGCTGCATCATCATAGAAGACGAGCCCCTCGCGCTCGAAAAAACAAAGGACTTTGTCAGCAAGGTCCCTTTTTTGCATTTAAGTGAAACCTTCGACAACGCCCTCACCGGCCTGGCATATCTCAACAACAACAAGGTCGACATTCTCTTCCTGGATATCAACATGGATGAACTCACCGGCATCGAACTCCTCGAAAGCTCGAAGATCAACAGCCAGGTCATCCTCACCACCGCTTATCAGGAGTATGCCCTCAAGGGCTATGAGCTCCAGATCACGGACTACCTCTTGAAGCCCTTTACCTTCAACCGCTTCCTTCAGGCGGTCAACAAGGCACAGGACAATATCACCCGTCACACGGCAGACGCCGCTCCGGAGTTTATCTTCGTCAAGACCGAAAACCGGCTGGAGAAGATCATGCTCAACGAGATTATCTACATCGAAGGCATGCGTGACTATCGCCGGATCCACACGATCAATAAGAAGGTCATGACCCTGCAAAACTTCAGCGAGTTTGAAAAGCTGATTCCTGCCAGTGTCGTCTGCAGGGTGCATAAGTCCTATATGGTGGCCCTCGCCAAGATTGAATCTGTCGAAAGGGGGAGGATCAAGATCGGGGATCAACTGATCCCTATCTCGGATACGTATAAGGATGAGTTTTTCAACTGATCAATAGTCAGTAGTCGCCTTTTAGCCCCTTCGGGTTTTTCGCAGAAAAACCCTCTCCCCTGTGTTCCTCCACTCCCACGCTAATAGCGTGACATCGTTCCGAAAACCCCGGGGTAAATGATATCCTTTACCGCGGGGTTGCAGCACACAGGGGACAAAATTTTCACGAATGGAAATTGGGCAAACGGGAGGCAAAACGGAAGTGGCTGAACAATTTCGCAGGTCAAAAACCCCATCATGCAGACAACATCCCCTCCTTTGCATAGTAGAATTTAGCGACGCATGACCTCCACATACTTTTGTTGTGTCAATAAGACAAAAACAACTAAAACAAAAAAAGTATGAAAAATTTAATGCAAACAGTTCTCGTAACAGGTATGATGTTCCTTTACGCTTTTTCCTTCGGACAAACCCAGGCACCTGAGTTACCAGCCATCCCTAAATTGAAGACCGCACAGGAGTCCTATGTGCATTTCTTTGTCAATGCCATCGGTACCAATCTCAACTATGGTGATGCCAATAGTGCAGTAGTGGATTACAAAAAACCAGCACTTGGTATTACTATCGGTGCGTCCTACCAGGCAGGGATTTGCCACAATCTTTCAGTGGTCTCCGAGCTCTATTTTATCATGAAGGGTGGTAAGCTGGACGAAGGCAATCCATTTACGGATTTTGAATCAACCCTTAGAATGTATTCTTTCGAACTGCCCGTCATGGCGCGTATTCACCTTGGCAAATTTCATGTGGAAGGAGGTCCATCGATGGCTTACAATGTGCATGGTACCCAGAAAATCGATGGGTTGACGACTGACCTGTCCTTTGGTGATGAAGCGGGCACATACAAGCGCTTTGAAGGTGGATTTCAGGTAGGTGTCGGTTCTACATTCACCATCAAGCAAAAGAAAGTTTACTTCGATATACGGTACTGTCATGGCCTGACAAATATCTCCAATGACAGGGAAATGTATAACAGGTCTGTACTGGTGAGCCTACATTTTGCAAAGAAGTAATACCACCACAATCACACCATCTATCAAGAATAATCTAGTAGCATAAAATTGACCACAATGAAATCAAACAGAAATAGTGCAACCCTTGCAGGTATATTCTACATCATTGCAGCGGTTGCAGCCATGACAGGCCGGATTTTATACGGGACTATCCTGACTGATCCGGAGTACATCATCAAAGGCACAGCACATGAATCACAAGTCCTATGGGGTGCCTTTTTTGAAATCCTTACCGCCTTTGCAGTGATCGGTACACCCGTAGCCTTATATCCTGTCCTCAGGAAGTACAATGAAACCATGGCAGTGGCCAGTGTAGCCTTTAGGATGCTGGAAGCCACCATGATCATCGTCGGTATCCTGAGCCTGCTGACGATTGTGACCCTGAGCCATGGGTTTGCAAGTGAAGTCAACCCGGATACTGCCTCTTATATACTCACCGGCAAAGCGTTGCTGGCTTTTCAAAACTGGACCTTTGCATTCGGCCCCAACATCGCCCTTGGCCCCAGTACATTTATGATTGGCCTTATGCTGTACAAATCAAAGTTGGTCCCGCGCACGATTTCCATTATGGGTATAGTTGGCGGACCGCTCATTCTGGCATGCGGTGTACTGGTGATGTTTGGCGAGTTTCCACAAACATCACTTTGGGGGGGACTGCTTGCGATACCGGTATTCCTCTATGAGATGAGCCTGGCGATCAGGTTGCTGAGCAGAGGATTTAATAACAATGACGTTGAAGTGCTGACGGTGATGAGATAGAAATAATTGCTGAATCAAATCATCCCATAGCTCCTGCAAAAATCACTCCTGACCCCTCTCTTACAATTGGCTTTGTGTACGCAATTAGTCCGAAAAAAGAGAGGGGAAAGGTTTGAAATTGTTCTGCAAAAGAAATGACAGAACTGTGTCTGTTGTAAAATCAAATCACCCCTCTCTTCAGAAGATCACTCGCGTACCACGCAGCACTGGACAAAAAGAGAGGGGATGGGGGTGAGTTATAAGCAAGAGCAAAAGAAGGGGAAGGGGGTGAGTTTCCCGAAAGATCATGCAGCTAGTAAAATATATTATTATATTTAAACCCTGTTCCCGACCAGCGGCCCCCTCGGCCGATATTTTCCCAAAATTAGATTGGAGGTTTTTAATGTCATTGGACGTAGCGCCTGATGAGGTGTCCTGTGCATTTTCATTTCATCACAACGGAACAACTAAAATCAACAAATGAGCTTTAGCTTAAATCTTCCTGCAAGAACAAACAATGACCTGCCTGCATTGTCGGATAATACCTTTTTAAGGTATTTCAATTTCATTGCTCTATACGTTGCACAGGGCATTCCGGAAGGGATGACGTTATTTGGGATCCCCGCATGGATGGCCATGAATGGTAAATCACCCGGTGAAATAGGGAGCTTTGTGGCTGTGTTTGGATTGCCATGGAGCTTTAAAATAATAGTTGCTCCCCTGATGGATCGGTTTGCCTATTTACCCATGGGCAGAAGGAGGCCCTGGGTGTTGTTTGGACAAGTTGGATTAGTGGTTAGTTTTATTGCCATGGCACTGGTGCCTGACCCACTCAACAACCTTAATCTCTTGATGGTAGCTGCGTTTGCGGTTGGATTTTTCGGCTCTTTCCAGGATGTGGCGACTGATGGTATGGCTATAGACATAGTGCCCATACATCAACAGGCGAGGGCAAATGGGTTGATGTGGGGCGCAAAAATTATAGGTACCTCTGCTTCACTGGCACTTGGGAGCTGGCTCATTTCTGTTTATGGTTTCTCATTTGCCATTTTGATGCTCTCAGTAGCAGTTGGCCTCATCATGTTAGTCCCCATGTTTTTAAGGGAGCGGCCCGGTGAAAAACTCTTACCATGGAGCACTGGTGCTGCATCACCCGAAACGAAGGGAATGCAATTAGAAAACTGGGCGGTCATCTTCAAATCCTTATACAGCGTATTGCGTTTACGCAATAGTCTCTTGCTGGTGGCAGTTGTCTTTATTGCGCAGGGAGCCTTTAATTTTATAGCTACCCTGCTTCCAATTTTACAGTAAAGGAGCTCCATTGGACAAACCTTGCATATTCAAATTTCTTTGCCACCGCTAGTCTTATAGGAGGCATTGGAGGCATGCTTTTAGGAGGGATACTGATCGATACGTTTGGGAAAAAGCGCATGATAAATATTTATTTTTTCACACTGATCATTTTAACGCTAGGATTTGCCTTCCTTAAAATGTATTGGGTAAACGCCTGGTTTATCAGCACGTTTATGATTGTATACCAGATCCTATATGTATTTGCCTGTATTGGAATCTTTGCGACAGCGATGGAATGTTGCTGGAAAAAAGTATCTGCAAGCCAATTTACTTTATACATGACCCTTGGTAACCTGGGGCGCATTGCAGGTGCAAAATTGATAGGCCCGGTAAAGGATGCATGGAATTGGGAATACACTATCCTGCTATTTGCTGTGATGATTGCAGTAGCCTGGGCTATTTTCCTGTTTTTGAATATCAGCAACCATGTGCAACGTGTTGATGAACTGGAAAACAGATTTTCAGGGAACGGGTAGAAGAATAGGGAATACCGAACAAGGAATATCGAAGTCGGAAGTGTAAGTAGAATGAGGTGAAGTATGAAGCATTGTACAAATTCAGTATGTTTATCCTGAAGAGAGACGACCACGATAGACACAAGGATTATATTTACTGTAAGGCCCCATACACCACATTTCTATGGATAAAATACAAACCTATTTCCAGGCCATCGGCTTTACAGGAGATGACCTGGACAGTATTGTCAATGCATTTGATGTGCTCGCAGTTATGAAGAATGATCTCTTTGTGGAAGAAGGGAAGGTCAGCAAGTACCTGGCGTTTGTGGACAGCGGACTCTTCCAGTATTTTGTATGGAAGGATGGAGAGGAAAGGACGACGTATGTGTCTATCGAGAATACCTGGCTAGCCTCTCTGTTGAGTTTTATCAGTCAGGCCCCTTCGCTCGAAAATGTAAAGGCACTCACGGATGGACGTCTGTATATCATCAGCCGATCTGCGCTAAAGGATCTGGTGGAGAGAATACCATCATTTAAGAACTTCTACATTGGTCTCCTGGAATGGGCCATATGTGGTATCGATGCCAGCCGTCATGACCTGATCGTCCTCTCCGGCGACCAGCGATATGAGAAGATGCTAAGGCAGGAACCTCATCTCCTGCAACAGATTCCCCTGCAATACATGGCTTCTATGCTCGGGGTGACTCCCCGTCACCTGAGCCGGATCCGGAAAAATATCCGCTGATCTGCTTTATGGACATTTGTCCTGCGTATTCCTTTCCGGCTTGCGCCACCTTTGCTGTATCAAAATAACAGCAAATGAAAAACTCACTTATTGCAGTATTCTTATTCTTGTCGGCATCTGCTTTCGCACAAAGCCGTTTTTCAAAAGGCGAATTCAGTATCAATGGTTTTCGTGCCCCTTCTATCGGCCTGGAATACCGCTATCGCAACATATCCATTCATGGCGGATACTACATCACAGCTCTCGAATCCGGAGTCACCACTAAGTTTATCAAGGCAGGATTGACCGGCTGGTTTCTGCCACTTGGTAAAAGGGAAAATCCCTCATCTTTCTATGTAGGGGCATCATATCTGCGCGGCATCAACCTCGACTATGATAATCAAAATGCATTTGGCCTCGAAGCCGGCTTTCGCTGGGTGATATGGAAAGGCCTCAACCTAAGGATTGGTGCCATCGCCTTAATGGCCAAAGATCATGATGTCGAGATCAATCCTACTCCGGGGATCAGCTATTCATTCTTTTTTCAATAATCTCCACAACAGCCATGCGTGAATACAAAACTATCGGAGCACTCATGATCATTGGCGCAGTTGCCTTGTTCATTCCCTACACGATCCTGACCATCATCTTTGATTATCCGGATATCCTGAGAGAGGATACAGCATACATCCTTACGCAGTTTCATCAGGGTGGAAGTACATTGATCTGGACCTGGTTTGCCTTTGCAATCACAGGTCTGCCATTGCTGCCCGCATACATCATGCTTGGTAAAAATCTTGAACGTAAAGCCCCATTGATACGCATCGCAACGACAGTCGGGATCATCGGCCTGGTCGTACAGATGATCGGATTGCTTCGATGGACATTTGTAGTGCCGGTGCTTGCCGACACCTTTGTAAACAGCAATGACGAAGTTATCAGGGCTGCATCTATCATGGCCTTTAAGACGATCCATCAGTTTGGAGGCGTATTACTTGGCGAACACATAGGTCAATTGTTTACAATCGCATGGACTGTCATGATTACGGTCACCTTTGCAAAATTGAAGGTGACACCCCGCTGGATCAATTGGCTTGGCTATGTGAGCTCTTCAATCTATTTCCTTGCACAAGCGGACTTGTTTGCCACCGTCATGCCTGGTTTTCCGGTATGGGATATGGCCGGTTTTATTGGGAGCACATTGTGGCTGGTATGGTTGGTGGCTGTAGGGGTAGTATTGATCTTTCTACCCCCCAACCCCCTGAAAGGGGGACCTGTTTCCTAAGTCATAACTTTATAGGGGACTATTGCTTTTTCTTTTCAACATCTAAAGGAATTTATTTGTAGCAGATCAAATTATATTCATACTGGTCCCCCCTTTCAGGGGGTGGGGGGTTAGCAGGAACATTTATAATTTATATTCATAACTCCTTTTCGCACCTCCAAAACCCATCGGTGTGATTAATCAAAATGCCCCTCTCTTTGCCAAATCATATTCGGATTCGAAATCATTTAGTAGAAAGAGAGGGGTAGGGGGTGAGTTCCTCGGAAGATCATAGGGATCAGGGAATGAGATACATTTCAAATCGATTTCCTAAATTGGCCTGTAATGGAATGACATAGATGTTTCAAAATAAATCGAACCACGTAAAAAATTTCAAAATGCTGATCACCACACTCAAGACCTTGTTTGAAAGAGACCTTAGAAAACTCAGGCTTGAAATAGAGCAATACAATAGTGAAGATGCCCTCTGGCTTATGGAAAAAGATATTCCAAATTCTGCAGGCAACCTCGCCTTGCATCTGGTTGGTAATCTCAATGGCTTTATCGGTGCCACACTAGGCCATTCAGGGTATGTCAGGCAAAGAGAGTTGGAGTTTTCGCTCAAAGGAGTTCCCAAAGTGGAATTGATGAAGCAAATCGATGACACTATCGTAGTCCTCAATGCCACCCTGGATAAGCTCAGTCTGGAAGATCTCGCGAAGGACTTTCCTGAACCAGTTTTCGGAGGCAAGACGGTCACGACTGAGTATATGCTTGTGCACCTTGCTTCACACCTGGGCTATCACCTGGGCCAGGTCAATTATCACCGGAGGCTCCTTGATGTGTAAAATCAACGATCAGTGATCTCGTGATCGGTGATCTGGATCTTTACCTTATACCGAAGCCAATATCTTACTCTCCCGCTACCCATACGTGGCGAGATCACCGCCGCGCTCCGACTTGCTCTCTGCAGCCCTATGCCCTATGCTCTCTGCCCTACGCCCTCGGCCAAAGCAAACCACTCCGCTTCTTGTACTCCGCAAACTCCGGATACCGGGCGAGTGACTTATCCTTTCTGATCATACCAGGAATAAAGACAAAAGTGAAGAAAAGGATGATCCCTATATATCCCATCCAACTCATGGACAACATCGCGAAGCCCACATAGATCATCAGTTCACCGAGATAATTTGGATTGCGGCAACGTGCAAAGAAACCTTCTGTGATGAGACCCGGTTTGTATTTCAGGGTAAAATATTTCTGGGCATCACTGCCAAAGTGCAATACCGAACCAAACATATTGAGCGCCACTGCTCCGGCAATGATCATATCGCCAGGTACTTTTTGCTGACTGATCAGGATGTATGGCGCTATCCAATACAGTCCAAGCGCAAAGAATACCAATACAGCATAAGGAACAGATACATCCTCTTCCCATTTCTTGTCGGGATAGACACGATCCTTAAACAGCCAGAGTAATCCGTAGCTTCCATGCAAGGCCAGGTAGACCCATGCCCCGATACTGAAGTTGTCAAACCAAAACATCAGGCCCAGGACGATTCCTGCCGTTAAGCCTTTGTGAAGATTGATTGGTCTCTTTATTTTCATATGATCTGACTGCAGCTATGGCATTATGCAATGTTAAAGAAAATTCGGCTTAGTAGATTAGGGTTAACCATTCCAGTAAAACGAAAATCTTTATTTGATTTCAATTAATTTGCCTTTACGAATATATTTCTTTCCACTATTACGTTTTCAATCAGATATGAGAAACAAACTCCCAATGGCACCTCGGGTACTTTCTGTTTTGAAGAGAAAAATGATATATACCGTTCTGTTACCTGTCTTTGTCATATTGCTTGCCTGTAGCCATCAGGTAAGCCCTGTGGGAGCGGATCGGTTCATGCTCACTGGTAAAACAAGATCAATGCCTGATGGCACTATGCTCTATCTGACAGAGACCCTTTCAAACAAGGAAGTAGATTCCATGCAGATCATAGGTAACACCTTTCAAGCCCAGGGACACCTTGTTGATTGGCCAACAAATTTTTATCTCCATACGAAAGACTATGCTGAGTATGTATCATTGTGGCTGGAGCCCGGCCATATGACTTTTGATGCTTCTTCTGCAAACTTCAGGCACGCTATCATCACTGGTTCTCAGACCCACGCTGAAGCCAGTAGCTTTCTGGAGGCCATTGCAAATATTGAATCCGAAGATGATACCGAACAAACTGAACGACTTGCTATGGAGTTTATCAGGACGCATCCCGGCAACCGGTTGAGTGCATCAATGCTTGCGGGGTATTCACCTGAATGGGGCAATAAAAAAGTAAAGGAGCTCTATGAACCTTTTACGCTTGCCAATAAAGAATCGGAATACGGCAAGAGAATCCTGCAATACATCACCTTTCACAAAGATCATAACATCGGTGACCACTATTCGGATTTTGAAATAAAAAACCCTGAAGGACAACTGATGAAACTATCAGATCATCTGGGCAATGTCACCTTGCTGGAATTCTGGGCATCATGGTGTGGACCGTGCAGAAGGCAAAACCCCGACCTCCTCCAGACGTATAGAAAATACCACGGCCGGGGTTTTGATATCGTTTCTGTATCACTTGATTTTTCACAGGCAGATTGGGTAAAAGCAATCGAACAGGATAGCCTCACATGGCTTCATGTCAGTGATCTTAAAGGGCGCAACAATCTGGCTGGAATAATGTATGGGGTCAATGCCATTCCTGACAATTATTTGTTTGATCGCAATGGCGTCATCATCGGGCAATACCTGTGGGGGAAGGATCTTGAAGAGGCCATTGAGAAGAGCCTTGAATAGAATAAACTGTCGTTTTAAAACTTCGAAAACAACTCTAGGAAATCTTCCTTCCTGTTGCGCGCAACACTCACCGTAGCTCCATCTTCCATCACTACATAGCCACCATCAGAGCGGACAAACTGACGGATATGGTTCATGTTGATGAGATGTGAATTGTGAACACGGAAAAAATCCTGTCCTTCGAGGATCTCTTCGAGCTGGCCCATAGGCTTGGACACAAGGATCTTTTCGTTGTCGGCCATGACTACGATGGTGTACATGCGGTCACTCTCGCAGCGTACGATGTCTTTAATCTTCTTAAAGACAAGACCTTCGGCGGTCGTCATCGCAATCTTATCGGGTAGCAATGATTTAGGCTGCGCGTGAGTGGCCAGGTGGTTGACTTGCTCACGAAGGATGCGGGTTGGATTGTTTTCAGCGCGTGTTATTGAAGCGAGCAATTCTTCGCGGCCGATGGGTTTTTGGAGGTAGTCCACTGCACTGTACCGGATAGCCTTGATGGCATAGTGATCATGGGCAGTGGTAAAGATGACCTGGAAAGTGACGTTTTCGATGCGCTCAAGCATTTCGAAGGCGGTCATATCCCCGAGTTCGATATCTAGGAATACCAGGTCGGGTTGGTGCTCCTCAATGGCTGCGATGCCGGCCTGACCTGAAGCGGCATGGTCGGCCAGGCTGACCTTGTCCGCGCAATATTTGGTGAGTAAAAAACTGAGTTTCTCCGCTGCATCAGCATTGTCCTCAATCAATACAGTTTTGAGCATATTGAGATTTTCGATAGGGGTGTCAAAGGGAAATCCAAAAGTACCATTCGGAAACCAGGCCTTGAAGGCAACGAATCCAACCGGCATTTTTACAACATCAAAGTAAATGAAAATATTCAGTTCGCTTTTAACCGCCTACTACCCGATCAAATGAAAACAAAATTCCTCTCCATTCTTGCCTCAGGGCTGACCGTGCTTACTGGCCTGCTGACCACAGCCTCCACTGCGCCCGGGCACAAAGTACAGCAACCGACACCACCTGCTATTGAACAAGCTACTGTCACTGCGGGGGTCACCATGCCACTCTGTGCTGTTGGAGCTGTTCCGCTTAACTTTTGCCAGGCTCTTATCGTATGGCTGGAAACCGAGGGAAAGATCAGCATTTCCATAACCAGCCATGGAGAAATAGCTCAATGGGAAGGGACATTTGCCATAGGGCCAATAGACCTGCCATCCGGAAAGTGAGGCGCGCCAATGGGAAGACAGGGCTTTTAAGACGGGCACGGCACCCCCACCTTTACATCATCAGAAACAATTGAACAACATCATTCATCAAAAGACAAAAAACAAAAACAACAATATGAAAACTTTAAAAACCATCACTTCGATCTTTACCCTGCTGATCACCCTTACTTCAGCACTTAGCGCTCAGACCACCGCCACATGGATTGGCGGTACGCCTGGCAGGGCAACTGACTGGAATTGTTCCAGCAACTGGAAGGAAAACAGGATCCCTGACGAAAACAGCCAGGTTATCATTCCTACAGACAGGCTTTATTATCCAGTGCTCAGGGAAGAAGTAGATCCGATTGACGCCTTAATGGTGCAAAGTGGAGCCGAGATTACATTGACACATAGTGCAAACCTCACCATCCTGGGAAGTACAGGCCGGATGGATGGAATGATCCTCTTTGGAAGCATTGAGAATGAAGGGACACTTGACCTCCGGTTTGATACAGAAAATGGGACAGTCACGATGAGCCGCATCAAAGGCAGTGGCATGGTCAATGGGAATGATGATGGCCCTCTGGCATCCCTTCGGATGGATTGAGCAGTGAGCAATTGGCAGTCGACAGTCGGCAATGACCAGTTAAAGTAAGATTGAAAGTTAATCAGATGCCGTTGGATGGGAAGTACCCATCCTTCGGCATTTTCAATGTAGTGATCTAGCGATCTGTGATCAAGTGATTTGAGATGTGCTCACATTGCCCCATCGGGGCTACAGGTCGGTAATCCAATTGCACGAATATTTCTCTTATCCTCTGCTACCGATCTTTAGCCCCCAAGGGGCATTATGTGATTTCTCTCAGTTATATTTGAACACCTTATCGACTTATCATTCCCAACGTTTACAGATGAATCAACTGGAATTCCACCAACGCTACGAAGAAGAGTCCGAACAGATCTACAACACCCTGATCAAGCTTAATGAGGATGCGTTGCTGGAGATCATAGCTGATCCAGATGACAGCAAATATAAAATCTGGGTTGGCAGTGACAACTATCAAATCTGGCAGGTATTTAAAGACAAGGGAACGACCAGATCTATCCAGCCGTTGTTTGATATCGTAAGCAACCTCAGCAATCCATACCTGGTCAGGTATCATGCATGTACGGCATTGTTTGCTATAGCCGGTATCAAGGACGATGAGTTTAAGGGCATGGTGCAGTATGGCCGCAATGCAGAGCGGGAGTTAATTGATCAGCAGGCTGCTATAGATCGACTGAAGACGATGTTGAAAGGGTTAGGAGCTTAGGTGGTTGTTAACCGAATCTTAATCCACAGCTTCAACTATCTTCAGCGAAAATACATTTACCCCCTGATCGTTAGATGACACACGCAAACCGCTATGGCCAATAACACCTCACCACATATCCTGAATACTTCGGCAAACCTGCTGGGATTCTGCCTTTTTATCATCACATCCCTGCACATCGCTAACCCGATGGAAACCCACTTCATCGATGAGCTGACCTCCATCGTCTCTATCTTGTTGACGTTTTCCTGCATGTTTTCGTTTGTGTCGATCCGGACGAAAAAGCCCGAGCGCGAAGTACGGCTGGAGAAAATTGCAGACTACTTGTTCTTTACCGCATTGGTAGGCATACTGGTATCTATCCTCATCATTACGATCAACTACCTGTGGTAACCGCGAGCAGTAAACTGCCTGCCATCACGATATCATTCTGGATCATGAAGATATGCGCAAAGGAGGACTGGACGTTGTGACGAAGGGATCATCTTTGATTCTCTTTATTATTCTGGCAGATATGATTATTGTGACCGTTAGGAAGCAACGGGTTCCCAAAAAATTAGATACGATATAAGTAATCCGCAAAGATTCATTCTCCTGCAGGTATAACAGTGCAGATGACCAATCCTGAAACTTTTCCTTTTATCATCATTATTTATTTATCCTGAAAATAAGCCGGGATTTTTGTGATTATTTTGACCTTGGTGCGAATAATAGGTTAAACAGGATGTAACACGAATGAAGAGAACATTAGTTTGCAGGAAAATGGAAACGTACCACTCAAGCACAGCCAGGAATGAATGATCACTATACAACTGACCACTTTCTTTCTGTTCTGGAAGCCCATAAAGGTATTCTCTACAAGATCGCAGGGTCATATAGTAAGTCAAAGGAAGAAAGAAAGGACCTGGTCCAGGAGATGGTATACCAGTTATGGAAGTCGTTTGATCAATATGATGATCAATACAAATACTCTACCTGGATATACCGCATTGCATTGAATGTAGCGATTTCATTTTATCGCAAGGATATTCGCAGACAGGCAATCAACTTCGAAGTAGATGAAACACTATTGGAGCTGCCTGATTCAGTGGTGGAAACAGATACTGACCCAAAAATCATTGCATTGAAGTTTTTTATCTCTCAGTTGAGCGAAATGGACAAAGCGCTGATGCTGCTATATCTTGAAGAGAAAACCCACAAAGAAATTGCTCACATTATCGGGCTATCGGAATCAAATGTAGGGACCAAAATCGGTAGAATCAAAGCACTATTGAGAGACAAATTTTCAAATATCAAAACACTATAAAAATGCAGGACGTTGAAATGCTCAATCTCTGGAAATCATATACCGCCAGGCTGGACGAAAGTCTTTCGCTCAACAAGAAATGTATAGCAGAGATCACGACAATGAAAATACATACCTCCCTGACGGCTATGAAGCCAATAAAGATATTTGCCATATTGGTGGGTATATTATGGGTTGGGTTTGTGGATGTTTTGATTTTCAATCTATGGAATGTGGCCAACCCATTTTTCTTGGTTTCAGCAGGTATACAGTCGATCCTGACTAAATTGGCTATTGGCATCTATCTCTATCAATATATCCTGATCCAACAAGTGGATGTCAGCCAACCTATCCTGACCACACAGGAAACACTGGCCCGGCTGAAATCATCGACACTATGGGTAGCCCGTTTGCTCTTCCTGCAGCTTCCGGTTTGGACAACCTTTTATTGGAATGAAAGCATGCTCACCAATGGCCACGTGATATTGTATTTCCTGCAAATACTGGTGACCGGGTTATTTACTTTCCTTGCGATCTGGCTTTTCCTGAACATCAAATATGAAAACAGGCATAAAAAGTGGTTCCTGCTCCTTTTTGCAGGAAAGGAATGGAGTCCGGTAATCAAATCCATGGACATGTTAAGTGAAATAGCTGAATTCAAGAGTGGAGAAAAATGAGATTGCCAGCATGCTCATAGCGTGTAATACAAGATTCTTTTATAGATTTAGGCATGAGATTAATACCACTTTGTATGCTTCGCCTGAGCCTTCGCCTGAGCCTTTTCCTTTTTCTAAGCTTCCCCTTTGTCCTGACTGGACAGCAGACCATCAATGGCACGATCACCCACGGAGGCCTCCAACGAGAATACATCCTCTATGTTCCGGCTAGCTATACCGCAGGTACACCAGTACCCTTGATCCTCAATTTTCATGGATATACTTCCAATGCCTTTGAACAGATGTTCTACGGCGATTTTCGCCCGATTGCAGATACTGCCGGATTTATCATCGTCCATCCGATGGGTACGGTCGACTTGCTCGGCAATACCCACTTCAATGTCGGCTGGGGCACAAGTCAGGTAGATGACCTGGGCTTCGCAGCGGCCTTGATTGATTCGCTTTCCGCTTCCTACTCGATCGACCAGGACAGGATATACACTACCGGGATGTCCAATGGGGGCTTTATGAGCTATTATCTCGCCTGTGAGATGAGTGACCGTATCGCAGCCATGGCTTCTGTCACTGGTACGATGAATGTCAATCAGCCCGCTACCTGCAGCCCTACTCATCCTGTGCCGGTCATGGAGATTCATGGCACAGCAGATGCAACAGTCCCGTATACAGGTAATATTTTATTTGGTACCACACCTGCAGCGATAGCGTATTGGGTCAATTATAATCATTGTGATCCTACAGCTGTCATCACGGGCATACCGGACACTGATCAGGCGGACGGCTGTACTGCAGAGCACCAGGTCTATAATAATGGCGATAATGGTTCAACGGTAGAACATTTCAAAATCATAGGAGGTGAGCATACCTGGCCGGGCTCTAACTTTGGCGGCGTCGGGACCAACCAGGATATCGATGCCTGCAAGGAGATCTGGAGATTCTTTTCCAAATATGATATACATGGATTGATCAACACTACGTCCACCGGCGATATAGTCCGTGCCGATCCCATGCAGATCTATCCTAATCCCGCCGGCACCTATATCATGATCGAGCGAAGCACAGATGTGCCTGCAGTCTATACCCTGACTACATTGATGGGCCAGCCGATGCTTTTGGGTTCTATTGCAACCATGAAATACAAACTTGACCTTACGGCGATTCCTGCGGGTATGTTTATTCTGAAGGTCGGACAGGAGTCTTTCAAAATTGTCAGGGCGGAGTAGCCGTTTTGATACATGTTGCACTACAACAAGTATGGAGAGGCATTTTATATTTCACCATTTCGATGCGATTAGCGCTTTGTTGTTTTCTTAAATCAAAACTCCTTTGAGGTCTTTTCAACAAACGGAAGAAATAAAATTATAATTATATTAAAGCAATAAACAAGATTCACACCATGCCAAAAGAAGGAACAAAAGAAAACCCGTGGAAACTCAAAACACCACCTTTAACATCCGACTATGAAATGTATAAAGATGAAAAGGATGGGAAAGACGTGATAGTCTGTGTCGTGGGTAAGACCACATTGCTGTACGATTATCGCTGCCTTGATGATCTTCATGCCATGCTCAAAAAGCATGGTGACTGGATGGAACTTGGAAGTGCTGATGAACAAAAACCAGCCAAGGAAGGCACTGTCGAGGCATGGGGCCGTTCAGACAAAAACCCGGTGGGGGGCTGGTATGGACTCAAAAAAGGACTCAGAGGGAGGTTTGGAATGTATGTACCGCCGCTAATGGAAAAGCTCGGACTTGCAGAGGTAACCCATGATGCCAAAGGCAATAAAATGAAAGCAAAGTAAGAGCTGCCAAAGCAGTCACGCTGAATCTATCGTATGGTTGCTGTGAGGTGGGGCTACACGCTCTTTAATGAGGCCATATCCACGACAAACCGATAATGCACATCTCCTTTTTCCAGCCTTTCAAAGGCCTCATTGATTTGCTCTGGTTGTATCAGTTCAATTTCTGCTGTGATGTTGTGTTTTGCACAAAAGTCGATCGTCTCTTGCGTCTCTGCGATCCCCCCAATGTTGGATCCCGAAAAACTCTTCCTCCCCTTGGCCAGGTTAAAAGCGCCCACTTCAAGTTTATCTGCGGGCAATCCGACTAAGATCAGTGTGCCATCGACCTTTAGCAACTTCAGGTAATCATTGACATTGTGATTGGCAGATACAGTGTCCAGGATCATATCCATTTTGGGGGACTGTTTCATCTGGTGCTCATCTGTTGACAAGACCACCTCATCAGCACCCAGTCGTTTTGCATCTTCCGATTTGGAAATGGAAGTAGTAAACACAACAACATGCGCGCCCATTGCTTTGGCAATCTTAATGGCCAGGTGACCAAGACCGCCAATGCCAATGATGCCCACTTTCTTGCCCGGACCTGCTTTCCAGTGCTTCAGCGGGGAGAAGACGGTGATGCCTGCGCATAGTAATGGCGCAGCAGTAGCAGGATCCATGGTTTCAGGTATATGCAGTACATAGTTTTCATCCACCACGATGTTTTCTGAAAAGCCACCAAAGGTGTGCCCACCTGTGTGTTTGTCTTTTGAACCAAATACAATCGTGTTACCGGGCTCACAGAATTGTTCAAGCCCCTCTTTGCATGGGTCACATGTCCTGCAGGAGTCCACTATGCATCCTACTGCAGCCATCTCACCAATCTTAAATTTGGTGACATGATCTCCCACCCTGGTCACTCTGCCTACGATTTCATGTCCGGGTACGATGGGATATTTAGTTCCACCCCATTCGTCACGGGCAGCATGCAGATCGGAGTGGCAGATACCACAGTAGAGGATGTCTATCTCAACATCATGTGTTGTCAGGCTTCTACGTGCGATGTTCAATGGCGCTAAAGGTTGCTCTGCAGCATAGGTGCCTATAGCTTTTGTATTTTTTTCAACGGTGGTCTCCATAATGTATTCTTGTAATGTTAAAGCAAAGGTAGACAACACTTCGCCCTCAATTAAGTTCCGGAAGGCTGGATTGATTTACATCACCCGTAGGGCTAAAAATGAAGACAATACTGCTCTACAGTTGCATGCCTGGTTTATGAAATCACATGTAAATGGCTTCAGATACTGGTGCAACGATCAGGGATGATTACCTTCATGGATCCAGGAAGTAACAACAGCCATACCTTATCAGCATTTGAATGGAATGTTATTTCTTTACCAATGAATTAAATGCATGATGGGTATTCCTTTTACTGCTGATCAGTTTCTTGATGTCTTCAGGCAATATAATGAGGCTGTTTTTCCAGTACAGTTCCTTCTGGTGTTGGTAGCTGTGGCAGCTTTGTATCTCACGATCCGGCCTTCAGTGGTATCCGACAGATGGATCAGTGGCATAGCGGCCCTGATCACCCTCCCGATGATCCTGTTTAAAAACAAATCCCTTTAACAAGTATTTTAGCTATCAACTCTTCATTTTTCAAATCACAAGCAAAGGACGTAATGAAAATAGTAATGCTACTTCTGACCAGCCTGATGTGCATAATGGCTACTGACAGTCCTACTTTGTACGTTAAGACATTTGGAAATCCAAAGGACAGAACTGTCATTTACCTGCATGGTGGTCCTGGGTATAATTGCGTCAATTTTGAAGCAACTACGGCACAGCAATTGGCCGATAGAGGCTTCTTCGTGATTGTTTATGACCGGCGTGGAGAAGGACGTTCGACAGATCCGGGTGCACACTTTACTTTCGATGAGACATTCAATGATCTCAATTCTATTTATAGTCAGTATGGAATTAGCAAGGCAACACTTATTGGCCATAGCTTCGGCGGCATTGTAGCCACAAAGTATGCAGAGAAGTATCCCGAAAAAATCAATACCATCCTGCTGGTTGGCGCTCCGGTAAAACTTCAGGAAACGTTTAAAACAATCATCGCCACCACAAAAGAAATCTATAAGACAAAAAATGATTCAATCAACCTCCGTTATGTCATGATGCTGGAGAGCATGGATACCAGTTCGATAGAGTACAGTTCTTATTGTTTTGTACATGCGATGCAAAATGGATTTTATACGCCAAAGCACCCAACAGATGCAGCCCGTCAACTTTATAGCACCTTCAGGACAGATACGCTGCTGGTCAAATATGCCGGCCAGATGACCTATCCTGCTCCTCGCGGCTTTTGGGCTAATGAACACTATACCACCATTGATCTTGCCCCGGTGATTGCACATTTGGAATCAATTCAAATACCTGTTTATGGTTTGTATGGAAAGGATGACGGGCTCTATTCGCCAACGCAGGTCAGTGACCTGGAGAAATTGATCGGCCCTGATCATCTCATGTATCTTGACAATTGCTCCCACAATGTGTTTATCGATCAGCAGGATGACTTTATTGAAGCCTGCCTAGCCTGGACAGTTGATTAATATGGAAATAGAAATCGTATTTCGCACTTTTGCATAGTCAAATCACTACACCACTTTAAAAACCAATGAACATGAAAAAACTGAAATTACAGATGCAGCTTTCGACAGACGGCTTTGTAGCCGGTCCTGAAGGCCAGCTCGACTGGTTGACCTGGACCTGGGATGTCAGGTTGCAGGACTTTGTGAGGGAACTTACAGATTCAGTTGATACGATCCTGATGGGCAGGAAGATGTCGGCAGGATTTATCCAACACTGGGATAAGGCAGTCAACGATCCTGATGATCCGAGTCAACCTTTTGCAGAGATCATGGTCAATACGCCCAAGGTCAGCTTCAGCAGGACACAATCTACCATCGAGGGGATCAATGCTGCGATCACTAATGACCCAATCACTGATGTCGTCAATATGCTAAAGGATCAACCAGGAAAGGATATGATCGTCTACGGCGGAGCTGAATTTGTATCCTCCCTCATCGATCATCAGCTCATCGATGAGTTGTATCTCTTTATCAATCCCACTGCTATCGGTGAGGGCTTGCGCATCTTCAATGGGCGGGTTCCGCTTGAGCTTGACAACAGCACAAGGTTTGGTTGCGGTATTGTCGTCAACAAGTATCTTCCGGTCAGGTAGGATCAAGTAATCATTTCAATACACCACATTTTAAAACCTAAATCATGAAAGATCAAATATATCCTTGCCTATGGTTTGATGGTCAGGCCAGGGCTGCCGCAGATTTCTATTGCGGTATTTTCAAAAATGCAAAGATCACAGCCGAAAATCCTATGGTGGTGACTTTTGAAATCAATGGCGCAAAGTTTATGTGCCTCAACGGAGGGCCTCATTTCAAATTCAATGAAGCGGTTTCCTTTGTGGTCAATTGCGATACGCAGGAAGAGATCGATTACTATTGGGACAAGCTCACCGAAGGAGGAGAGGAAAGCATGTGCGGTTGGCTCAAGGACAAGTATGGCCTCTCCTGGCAGATTGTGCCGTCTATCCTCGGCCAGCTCATGAGTGATCCGCAAAAAGGTCCTCGGGTATTACAGACGTTTATGCAGATGAGGAAATTTAATATTCAGGCACTACTTGATGCTGCGGCCCGGGGGGCGGGGGGGGCCGCGGCCGCCCCCCCGCCCGCGGGCGGGGGGGGGGGGGCGCGGGCTGGGGGGGCCGGGGGGGGGCCGGGGCCCCCCGCCGGGGGGGGGGCGCCCCCCGCCCGCCCCCCCCCCGCGGGGGGGGGGGGGCGCCCCCCCCCCCCCCCCCCCCCCCCGGGGGGGGGGGGGGGGGGGGGGGGGGGGGCGGGGGGCCCCCCCCCGGGGGGGCCGGGGGGCGCGCGGCCCCCCCCCCCCCCCCCCCCCGGGGGGGGGGGCGCGCCCCCCCCCCCCCCCCCCCCCGGGTTGGGGCCGCCGCCGCGCCCCCGCCCCCCCCCCGCCCCCCCCCCGCCCCGCCCCCCCCCCCCCCCGCCGGCCGGCCCGCCCCCCCCCGCGCCCCGGGTCCAAGAGAGAGGGGGGGGGGGGGTAATCATCACCGTAGTCTGCAAACATGATCACTTTCAACGCTACGATTGAAATCATCGGGGTCATAGTATGTCACCGCAATCGTGCCCCATCGGGGCAGAACTCCATTGCTTCTGACACTGTTCCCACTTTACAAACATGTCTGATTGAATTACATAACTAGATATCTGTATTTAATTTACAATTGATATTTCAGACGATCTTAAATTACCAGCCTTATATTTAATCCGTGAAACATTTTCTGATCCTTTGTCTCATCATACTGCCCCTGGCTTCTGTCAGCGGCCAGGCCAGCAGAGAGATCACAGGTAGGATCCTCAACTCCACCACAAAAGACCCCGTGCCCTACGCCAATGTCTACAACAAGACGCTTGAGAAAGGAACGATCAGTAATCTCGATGGCTATTTCCGAGTGCCAGTGAAAGATATACGAGATTCTGTCATGGTCATCTATATCGGCTACCAGACACAGCGCATTGCACTCGGGCCACAGGACACCTATACCATCTATCTCGAAGAAAGTGTCCAGCTCCTCAATGAAATAGTGGTCAGACCAAAAGACAACAGCTATCTCGCAGACCTGCTCTCCAGATGCAGGAATAATGATTCTGATTTCCGCTCCACCGCCAAGGCCTACTACGAATTGAAGACCTACAAGGACTTTCACCAGATCGAACTCGAAGAAGGGTATTACAACGCCGACATACAAGGATATGCGCTAAATAGTCTCACCCTGAAAGCTGGTAGACTTGCACTCCAGCCATATGAAAACCGACTCTTTGCCTCACTCGAAAGCTCAAGGGCGATCACGATGATGAGGCTAATGAACAAGAGCAACTATTTTCCGGACAATCCGATGAACCTGACCAAAGGTGAAATCAAAAAGCACTATTACCTGGACCTGGACAAGAAATACCTGAGCAATGAAGCCGATTCGATCTACGTCATCGATTATCAACCAAAAGACACCTTTGGATTATTTTTCAGTGGCAAAATTTGGGTCAATGCATCAGATAACCGCTTGATCAAGATCAATCTCAAATGCCCTGCATGCCGCAGACATCCGTTTATTCCATTATTTCATACCGACAGCATAGCAAACGTCAGCTTTGATATCACCATGACCTTTTCAACACAAGACCAGGAGATGGCTTTCAATCATATCGATTTTACGTATACGGTGGATTACAAGAGCAGGACTAGGGAACAGCAAAAGCTCAATTATTCCATTCAGACAGAGGCTATACTCTATGTCTATGATTTCCACCATACGTTCTATATTCCATCATTGGATATGCGTGTCAGTGAGCTCGATGATTACCGCAAGTTGAATGCCATGCCCTACAATGAATTTTTCTGGGCCTATCATGATGAGTACAAACTCAATGACAACCGCAATTCAAACGAACTGTACTTCAATGACCCTGAATCAATCACTAACCGATCGATCTTCACGAGCAATGTTATACTCAAGAGCAAATTGTTTGAAAGGCCTTTCGTGACCTGGTCCAATGACAGGGTATTCTTTAAGGAGATTTCCTCAGACACGATGAAAGGCCCCTCACTGGGCGAAGTAAATGCGGACAAGTATAATCTTGAGGTCAGGCACTTCGTGGATATCAATACCTATCATGATTCCACAGATGTTCTTACCGCCACGATCTTCGACCCATACGAAAGTTATTATCACCTCCCGATTGACAACAAAGCCAATTGTTTTATCAACATCTATTTCGACCTATGCGAGATCGAACGACTAAAGCTCGAGAGCGATATCAGGGCTGCATTGCCCAACATGGACAGGGTTCAGGAAGTGTACAATCAATTTGAAGACCGCCTTGAAAAGCAAAAATACGAATACCTCAAAGCCGTTGACCGGGGCATCAATGAAGAAGAGATGATCAAGTGGAATACCTACGTGAAAGCGAACCTGGATATAGATAATATCGCCCTGTTTAAGCCGTACAGTCAACAATAGTTTATCCTGTATAACAACCGGAGCGATAGTGGCGGCCAGATCATCTTTAAAATGAGAATAAAAATCAGGAAGTCTCCCTCCACTCCCTCAAACCGAATTGGCGCTGCCTAATTTTGCCGAATAGGCTATTCGCTTTTTACATCCGGGTCTGAAATATTTACACCCTTATTGATACGCTGCATCCAGTGTGCTTTTTCTTCTTCCTTCATTTTCTTCCAGTGTTCATGCATAAACCCCTTTTTGTGCATCATGCCACCCTGGCCATAGCGGCCACCCGGTCCAATTCGACCTGATAAGATTCTAGCTAGTACTAAAAGCCCTAAGGATTGAAAATAGCTGATAACTTGTAAGCCAAACAGGTCTACCACGACGGCATTCCACAAGAGCATGACGGCTGTAGACATGATGGCTACCATCGCCAATCTGAAAAATAAAGCCCTGGCTATCCATTTACCTTTATTCGTATTCATAGCTTGCTGTTTAAAGGTTAAATAGTATTTCAAATTCTTTTTTTAATCGGATGACCGCATACCGTTTTCTGGCGAGTAGGGTATTGATCGAAACACCCGTTTTTTCAGCCATTTCCCGAAAGCTTACATCATTCAGTTCGTTTTCAATAAAGACTTCCCGTTGCTCAGGAGGGAGCTGGAGGAGTAGTTTTTGAAGGATATCCCAAAATTCCTTGCGCTCTACGATATCCGAAGGAAGGCTTTCTTCAGGCCAACTGTTAAAAGATAATTCATCTTCATCATAGGCTTCATCACTTTCAGGATCTGCTACATCACCCTCGAATTGGCTAAAGGGAATACTCTTCTTTTTCTTGTAGAAATTGATGACCCGGTTATTGGCCACGGTAAATAACCAACTTCCGATTTGCTCGATCGTTTCTATTTCATCCTGGCGGGAGAGCTGGTACCACACTTCCTGGGTGATATCCTCCGCTTCTTCTATATCCTTGATTTTCGACCGCACAAAGCGCAGCAAGCGGTTTCCGTATTCGGAAAACCATGCTGATATTTTCAATTGCTTGCTTTGCGTTTCACTCATGACTAAGGCCGTCATCGTTTTATCTTTTATAAGGTAAGACAGACCAGGAGGTAATTTATTGTTCTTTTGTCAAAGAAATGAGCAGGAGTTGATATTAGCTCCTGCTCATCTTTTTTGACAAACCTGGTTTTACTGTACAGATTTGGTTGAATCCGCCTGCATCGGCTTATTCCCTTCGTGTATATCCGGGTTGTTTTTGCTGACATCTTCACCCCGATTACACCCATGATGGTGTGAGCAGCAATTTGGATCCTTGCCCTTGTGGCCGAAATGTGCTGGTCCGGCTATCGCTACCAGAGAGGCGAATGTGAAAGCAGCGGCAGTGATACCCACCAGCCATTTTGTTCTTCTATTCATGATGTTGTTTTTGTGTATTAAACCAATTACTTGTTATCAGATTCCGGATTTGATGACTCTTGTTTCCAGCCATGTCCGCAGCCATGGTGTTTCATCTTGTCAAAGAAGGCTTTACGTTCCTCTTCTGACATTTGTTGAAATCGATGTTTCATCGGTCCGCCTGCAAAAGCGTAACCTGGCCCGAAATGCCTTCCAGCCATCCGACGGTAGGCTATCATCCTGAAGATGAATCCCATAAGGAGAACAATAACTACGGCCTTGAGCAGGAAAAA
This sequence comes from Candidatus Opimibacter iunctus, assembly GCA_016716665.1. GTDB lineage: Bacteria > Bacteroidota > Bacteroidia > Chitinophagales > Saprospiraceae > Opimibacter > Opimibacter iunctus. The sequence continues at coordinate 292,009 of JADJVH010000005.1, forward strand.
GGGGATAGCATATAATGCCAGCCCAAACACAGCGCCCACAGCTACTGCCTTGAAAATTTGCTTTGTCATTTTTTTAGCTTTAAATTGTTTTATAAAGGGTATGACAAGCGAGGAAGGGAATTATTGCAGGCAGGAAAAATATTTTTTACTGTAGGCAAAGTTATCCTCAAGAATCAGGGGGCAATGCCTGGTTTTGAAAGTAACGAATAGTTTTAAACCGGATTTCGCCGGACGCCCAGGAATAGAAGTTATGGAGTACTCACCTTATCAACCCCCAGGCTCAGCTCAAACTCAATCACTTCGGGTTCAAACCCAAACCGATCAAGGTAGGCGTCTACACAGGCTATTGAAAAATCTTCCAGCGCATCTTCACTGATCAGGCAGATCACGCATCCGCCAAATCCGCCACCCATCATCCGTGCGCCCATCACGCCTTTATAGGCATTGGCAAAGTCTGCCAGGTGATCGAGTTCGTCGCAGCTGACCTCATACATGTGGCGCAATCCTTCATGAGAAGCTTTCAGCAATGCGCCGGCGCGTTGCGCATCATGATGGTGGAGTGCTTCCACCATCTGGTGTACACGGTCATCCTCTTGCACGACAAACGCTGATCTACGGAATAAAACCTCAGGCAGATCAGCTGCAGTCAACATATCCATTGTGACATCTCTAAGCGCCTGTACCTCCGGAAAGGATTTCTGAATGATCGCCACGGATTGCTTGCATTGTGCAGCGCGCTGGTTGTAATCGCTGTCTATGAGTGCGTGCTTGACCCGTGTATTGATCAGTATCCACTTACATCCTGGCAGGTCAGCATCCACAAGCTTGTACTCACGTGTGCGGCAGTCGAGCAACATCACATGGTGGGGCTGACTCATCATGATGGCAAACTGGTCCATGATCCCACCCTGTACACCAATGATCTCCTTTTCCACCCGCTGGCCGATGAGCGCAATTGACTCTTTCGATTCTGTCTTCCCGTTCAGGTGCTGCAAGGCAAACAAGATCCCGCATACCAGCGCAGACGAGGAAGATATCCCGGCACCGACAGGCAAATCACCACCAATCAATATATGCAGAGGACCTAGTTCGGGAGCGTATAGACGTATGGCCCCTTCAATGTACTTTGCCCATGCGTACTGCCCATACTCGAGGATCTCTTCTGTAGACTGGATCTCTTCATCCAGATCATAGGCTATCCAATGATGTTGACCCGTCTTGCTCCTGGAGACCAGCAGATATATCGAGCGACTCATCGCCCCCGGCAAGACCCAGCCCTCATTATAGTCGGTATGCTCACCAATGATATTGACCCGACCGGGAGCACGGACGACGACCTCTGGTGCTGTACTACCGAAGGACAAGTGCCATCTGTCGAGAAGAGTATTTAACATCATCGTAAGAAGGTAAGACAGTGAGAAGGTAAGAGGTGCGGGAGTGAGAGTGGGTGTGACAAAGAACAAAAAATGTAATTGTGAACAGCATAATTGTAATCACACTCACACACTTTTCTCATGCCTCTTACTTTCTCACGGTCTTACCTTCTTACAACTACATCCATCCTGCACCAAGTGCTGTCCTGAATGGCCATGGAATAGCTATGAGTATAATGACCAGTGCGATCACGTAAAATGTAAACACCTTTTTCGCATTTCCTTTCTTGGCATGTCCATAACCCAGGGTGATCAGGATAATCGCGATCAACATCATGAGCGTATGTTCCATCGTAAAGAACCGATGCACCGGACTACTCATCGTGGTGGATGAGAAATCAACTTTCGTACTCATAAAATACAGTCCTAGTCCCAGCACAGCCTGCAGGTGAGCAAAGATCAGGGTGAATAGGCTCAGTTTCCTGTCCTGGGCCGTAAAGGCCACTTTGCCATTGCGCTTGCCAAAGGTGCTGAATACGGTAGCGACAAGGAGGATCAACAGGATCCAGCGCAAGCCGGAATGGGAATGAAGTAAAGCTGATTGCATGTGGTATAATTTTAGTCCGGGGCGAATTTACATAATTCTTTATGGCGGAACGGCGGAACGGCAGAAGGGCGGAAGGGAGGAAGGGCGGAAAGGAGGAAGGGAAAAAGGGAGGAAAGGTTTAGGAATATCATCAATGCCCTGTAGGCGATGTGCTGAGCGTAGTCGAAGTAGGCTTAAGGACGTTAGCAAGTAAGTAGTAATATTATTCGTGGCCCCTAGGGGCACAACACGATTACTCCGGAATCTCTCACTGGTGCACAAACATATTTCAACACAAAAGACACAGATTGGTATATAGTCGTGTTTTGCCTCTACGGGGCAAGTAATATTTTCCCCCAAATACAGCTACCGACCTTAAGCCCCGATGGGGCAATTCAAATACCTGTATAAACCTATAAACCTATAAACCAATCAACCTATAAACCTCTAACCTCCTAATCTCCTAACTCTTCAAAAAGACGAGGTTATCCGAGTCAAGCCCTGCATCCCTGAGATATTGATCGATCACCATCACCTTGACCAGGTTACCTTCCCGGTCAATGGCATGAGCCTGATATCCATGTTCAACTAGCAGCCCGACAGCCAGGTGATGCGGTGAGGAGAGGTCCTCCGAGATCAGATATTCCATCACTATCGTCAGATCACTTTGCTGGAGCGATGATGCCAGTCCCTTGATGACCGACAGCTCACCACCTTCTACATCAATCTTGATGATGGCTTTACGGACCTGGTTAGATTTGATCAGGTCGTCAAGCACGACCATCTGCACACGGTTGATGGTTTGTTTTACCTTTTTAATCCATGCTTTGTCATCATAAGCCCCTTTGACGATCGTATTGTATTCTGCCAATGGGCCCGGGTACTCATAAAATACAACCTCGCCAGGTGCTTCCCCTGCAGCATTGTGGTAGATCAGGATATTGGCATGGGTATCCGTATTTTCTTTGAGGATGGCAAAGGAATGCGCAGAAGCTTCGATGGCAAATACATGCCCGCTCCGGCCTGTCATCACTGATCCAAGCAATGCATAATACCCGTAGTGTGCACCAACATCAATAAACGTATCTCCTTCGTGCAGATGCCGGGTCAGAAATTTGGTAAGCCTTATTTCTGAATCATGCGATTTGATACCATTCAACAGGATATCTGTCCCGGCTGGCAACAGTGTCTTGATACGAATACCAAAAAATGTCTTTGCGTGGACAAATATGCCTCTTTTGAGCAGGGGATATAGGACCTTGTTGTAGCTCATCAGCACCGGATACCTGAGCGGTGCGCCTTTGAGTCGTTCGATTTTTGAAGACCTCGCTTTTCGTTCTGCCTTGAGCAGGGCTTTCCATATCTGTGTTCTCTCCTCCACGTGCTAATTGGTCTTCAGTTTTTTTTCGAAGCATACTATTCTGGAAGGGTCCTGATCCTCGTATGAAGGGATGATCACAAAACCCAGTTGATGATATAGTTGCTGTGCTGCTTTCATTTCGACCATCGTATCCAGGATGATGCTGTCAAATCCTTTTTCAACGGCTCTGGTTACAATGGTTTCCGCAAGTATACGTCCCAGATGCCTTCCCCTGTGTGCCGGGACCACATAAAGTCGCTTCATCTCGGCTACACCATATGCATACGTCCGATAAGCCACACATCCGGCCATGCTACCGTCAGTATCGGAGAGTGCTATGAGTTTCAACACCCCTTCCTTCGCATACAGCTCTTCAATATTGGCCATTTCCGCTTCAAAGGAAGTAAAGCATGAATCATTGTTAAACTCATCCCTGTAATCCACCAGGAGCTGGATGACTTCATCCCATTCCTGCCTGGATTGGGGTGATCTTATCGTATAGGTAGTCGTGGTCACTGGAAACGTGGATTTGAAAGCCTAAATTTGAGATCAATTTTCTGATTATGGATGAAAATACATTTGTAAAGTCAACGCTCAACACCGTCAAAAGGCTTCCCAAGCGTGGACACTATGACAAGGATACCATCTATCAGATCCTCGATCAGCAGTTTATCTGCCACCTGGCCTGGGAAGACCAGGGTCAGCCCTATATGATTCCGACCGCATATGGCCGCAGGGAAGATACCCTGTATGTCCATGGCAGCAGTAAAAGCAGAATGCTTTCAGCACTCACTGATGGCAGGCCATTATGCCTTGTAGTGACCTTGCTCGATGGCCTGGTCCTGGCCCGTTCCGTCTTCCATCATTCGATGAATTATCGTTCGGCCGTCATCTATGGCCACGCTCGTGAGATCGAAGGGGATGAAAAAATGGAAGCATTGCGTATCATTTCCGATCAGATCCTTGCTGGTCGCTGGGATGAAGTCCGGCCACCCAATGAACTCGAAATGAAGGCCACCACTGTTTTAGCTATAGAGATCGATACTGCTTCCGCCAAGATCAGGACCGGTCCTCCCGGAGATGATGATGCAGATTATGACCTACCGATCTGGGCCGGAGTCCTCCCCATGTCGGTCACCTATCATGATCCGATCGAAGATCCGGCGATGAGATTCAAGCTATCCGTATCGACAAGTGTAAGCTCAAAATTTAAGCAGTGACTAAAATCTAAAATCCATGGCAAAAGTTAAATTCCCTTTTGAACATCGGTCCAAACCGGTCATCCCCATAGAACAATTCTACAAGCGCCAGCTCAAATTTTTAGGCTACGCCCTTATCCTCCTCACGGTCAGCCTGAGCATCGGTATGGCGGGATATCGGTATCATACCGGCATGAGCTGGATGGACGCCTATCTCAATGCCACGATGATCCTGACTGGCATGGGCCCTGTAGATCAGATGCCTACACCCGGAGCCAAATTTTTTGCAGGCACCTATGCCCTCTTCAGCGGTGTCATCTTCCTCAGTACAGTAGCAGTCATGTTTACCCCCATCGTACACCGCTTACTTCACCTCATGCATATCGATGACCTGGATATAGATTGATCATTGTGCGGCCCGGAATGTGCAGGCATGGATTCACTATTCCAAATGGATGGTTAATTTTGCATCGCCCACCCCAAGTCTGTTTCATTTAAACACACGTGATGCACTTATTTTTTCATTCCTTTTATTTACGATATAAACTTGTGCCGGTATTGGCAGGTATCATGGTTATGATGTCTTCCTGGTCAGATCTGTCTGCCCAAAGAGAATACCCCTACCAGTCCCGCAAGGATGAAACTGTTCCTTCCTGGATCACCGAAATGTATAAGGCAGATGCCAACCCAGGCCTTGTCATGCAATTGTATGATGCGTATTATAAAACCAATCCCTTTGTCAAAAACGAACACACCCAATACTACAAGAGATGGATCTCCGGCCTTGGTAAAAATGTAGTGCCTGACCCTCTTTATGATTCGATCTATCTCCGGCAATATTTTGAGGCAAAGCAAAAACGCAATGCATCCAATTGGTCCACAGTAGGCCCGATCGACTGGGACCATAATGCTGCAAGCCGCAGTTATGCACCGGGTTCCGCCCATATCTATACGGTCGAACAATCGATCTCCAATGAAAATATACTCTATGCAGGCACAGCCAATGCCGGCGTATGGAAGAGTACCGACCACGGCCTCAATTGGACAGCCAAGACAAATGATTTCCTGACCGGTAGTGTCACGTCTATCGATATTGATCCAACCAATGCTGATATCATCTACGCAGAACTGCTCTCCAATATCTACAAAAGTGTCAATGGCGGTACCTCGTGGCAACCTACAGGTGATGCGGCCTTTATGGCCCTCTCGTTTTCTACCCATGATATCCGGTGCAAACCCGACCAACATCTGACCGTATTTGCCGCTACGAGTAGTGGCCTGTTCAGATCCACTGATGGCGGGGCCAACTGGACCAATGTACTCAGCGGCGATATGCTGGAGATTGAGTTTCACCCGACACACCCGGATACGATATATGCAGTGCGTCACAACGGCGATATCACGGAATTTTTCAGATCATTCAACACCGGTGGCACCTTTACCCAAATGACTTCAGGCTGGCCGGCACCCAATGTCGGCGCAGGAGAGCACCAGCGCAGGACAGAACTGGCGGTTACCCCTGATGCCCCGGACAACGTATATGCTTTGGCTACAGGTTCTGCTAACGGAGGTAGCGGATTATATGGGGTTTATGCCAGCACTAACCTTGGCACTTCCTGGACCTTTAAATGCTGTGGTACCGGACCCGGAGGACCTCCCAGCCCCTCTAATATGAACCTCATGGCCTGGAGCGACCAGGGCACTGATGATGGCGGGCAGTACTATTATGATCTTGCTTTTGATGTCAGTCCGTACAATAAGGATTCAATGTGGGTCTGCGGTGTCAATCTCTGGGTTTCAGCTAATGAAGGAACAAGCTTTGTTTGCCCTTCAGCATGGAGCCATTCGTACAAGCCTAACTACGTGCACGCTGATATCCATGACCTGCATTACATGGCGCACAGCGGTGAGCTATGGGTATGCGGTGATGGAGGTATATTCTTCTCGGAAGATCGTGGGGCCAATTTTACAAGACGCAATGTAGGTATCGCCGGCTCAGATTTCTGGGGTTTCGGCATGGGCCATTGGTATGGCGATGTGATGATCGGTGGTGCCTACCACAATGGCACACTGATGAAAGAGGAAAATACCTACATCAACGGCTGGATATGCACAGATGGCGGTGATGGTGTCGGCGGTTTCGTCAATCCCGGGTATGACCGCCAGGCATATAGTAATTACAATATTAAAAATCTGCAGAGCAACAGGAATATCAGTCCGGTGACCCGCGATTTTTTATTCCAACCCAATAGTTCGTATATCACAGGCCAGTCAAGTGAACTGCTCTTTGATCCACACTATTATGGCACATGGTACACAGGTTCGGATACCAAGCTGTACCGTACACGGGACAATGGATTTACCTACGAAGAGATTTATGATTTCGGTGTCGACATCGCAGCCATGGACATGTGCATGTCAAATCCCCAATACATCTACGCCTGTACTTTTCCGGACTGGTGGGGCACCAAGCGCATCTATCGTTCTTCAAACGGTGGCTCGACCTGGATCGAAGTGACTCCGCCTGCATCGATCATGAACAATGCCGATACATGGATACCCTATGATATCGCAGTTGATCCGAATGATCCGCTGAAAGTATGGATCGTCCGCACCTCCATGTACGATGGATACCCATCATATAACGCATATAAAGTCTACAAGTCTGTCAATGGCGGCGCTACATGGACCAACATCAGTGGCACGAATATGAATGGCCAGTATCCGACCTGCATGATGCTGCAGAAAGGCACCAATGGAGGTATCTATATCGGCACACGCACTGGAGTTTATTATCGCAATGCGACAATGCCTGATTGGGAACTCTTCAATACCGGGCTTCCGGCCAGGACGCACTCAGCAAAGATGCTTCCCTGGTACAGGATGGGTCGGTTGCGCGATGCCACAGACAGATCAGTATGGGAATCCCCTTTCTATGAGCAGTCTCAACCTATCGCTATCCCTGCCGTGCAAAAACAATATCTTTTTTGCGAAAGGGATACGGCATACTTCACAGATCTGTCTGTATTAAAGGAAACCGGAGCGACATGGTCATGGAGTTTTCCAGGAGGTACTCCTGCAACATCGACATTGCGCACACCCAAGGTGGTGTACAAGAGTCCCGGCATCTATGATGTCACGCTGATCGTCCATGACATCAATGGCAATGATACAGCTACCGTGCAGGACATGATCATCGCCGACAATCGATGCGCAATAGATACCACACCAGGGGGCGCGATGGATATAGCCACGCAGCCTGGCTACCTGAAAGTGGACAATATGAATTTCACTACACAGACGCTTACCGTCACCGCGTGGATCAAACCGGATGGTATCCAACCGGAATATTCGGGGATATGGATGAATGATGCTACAGCCGCAGGCTTTAATTTCAGGGAAACCAACAATACGTTGGGCTACCACTGGCCGGGAGGCGCTTGGTGGTGGGACAGTAACCTCACAGTCCCTGAAAACCAATGGTCCTATGTAGCGCTCGTCGTACAACCAGGATCAGTTACATTATATGTCAATGGTGTATCGGCCACGCATACTACAACGCTTCAATCAGTGACGCTTGATGATATCCGCATCGGAAGCTACCAGGGTTGGTCGGGCCGCAACTACAAAGGGGAAATCGAGGAGGTATGTGTATGGAACCGTGCACTCTCCGAAGATGAGATAAGGCTCAAGCGTCATCTGGTCAAAGATCCGGCACTGGATCCAACCTTGATCGGTTATTATCAATTTGATGCGGTCTCCTCCGGCGAAGTAATCGATAAAGTCAGCGGACTCGATGGCGTATTGTCAGGCAATGCCTCTATTGTTCCTTCTGATGCGAGTGTGGGCTCTGGTACAAGCCAAATCAAACTTGTGCAGACCGGCGGAAATCATACATTTTCAAGTGGCGGGGACCTTTCGATCGGATTTAAGAGCACGCATCCTAATGGCAAGGTAGTCGTGAGCCATCTCAATGTGCCTCCGGATACCATGCCCCTGAACCTTGCATCACAAGGCGCTTATTGGATCATCAACAATTATGGAAGCACTCAATCCCTTCCCGGGCTTGACAGTCTGACGCATACAGACGCCGGTGCACTGAGCTACCTCATGGCTGATGATTTCAATTTCAAGATTTATGCCCGACCTTCTGCAAATGCAACAGGTCCTGTATGGTTAAACCTGCCCGTGGATAGCATCGTACCATACCCAGGATTGAATACCACCATCAAAATCCATAATCTTTCTACGATCAAGAATCTCGGCCAGTTTCTCATCATGAGGGATACAGTGACATCAGGGCAGGCTGACATAGTGATCAAGACACCGAATGAGCCCGACCCAATAGTCCCTGGAGGAGAAAGTGTCAGCCTTCTGGTATATTCCAATCAACAGGGTGTTCAGTTACCCGTGATCACTTCTGCAGCACTGGCTACACTTGGCACACCAGTAGGCGGTCAGTTGGCTTTTCTGTCAGATAGTGCATCCATTGTTTATTTCAATGGAACGGCCTGGAAAAAGGTGATGCAGGAACCAATTCTTCAATACGCTGCTACTACTGCTCCCGGGACCTATGGTACACTTTCGTTGCCAGGTACTGCTGCTAATCAAACATCACTGCTCCAGTTGAGTGGCGGCCTTGTCAATCTACCATCCTTTACATCCTTAGCCATACTTGATATCGAAAATCCCACACCGGGTATGCTGATCTATGACAACACCTCAAATCAGGTGAGATGCTATAACGGAAATGCATGGCAACCATTGACCACTTCGCCGACAACAATTCCTGTTTCTGCTGCTCCTGCAACCCTTGTGCCCGGCATTGCGATCAACCAGGCCTATAAGCACCCTTCCTCCGTCATGGATATCAATCCATCCGGAGGCAAAGCTTTCCTGATGCCTAAGCTTGACCCAGACCAGATCTATGCGCCCGTCACAGGACTGATTTGCTTCAATCCTTCTAACAATAAGTTGATGTTGTATGACGGGTTGCATTGGAATGTGGTGAAATAAGGCTAAGGCTAAGGAAAAAATTAGCGTTAGGAGTTTACTATGCCAACTAATGGAAAATACCGATGTATAATCGGCCAACGGCCGTTGGATGGAGCGCCGCAGTGAGCGTAGTCGAATTGTTCTCTCCGCCAACCTGTGAATACCCAGGGGAATACCAAAGGGAATCCTGAATTGGAACCATCCTGCTGGCGGAGAGAACTCCATCCAGCGGCGTTTTTATTTCCAATGGAAATATTAAAAACAGGCCAATTCCGATTTGTATATAAATAATAACCCTAAAGGGGGTAAAATAATTCATCCCCATGTACTCCGTGCGAAACCTCCGTGTACTCTGTGTGAAACAACTATAATCTACTAACCTCCTAATCTCCTAAGCCCTTTCCCTTTTACCCTTTATCCTTTACCTTTAACCCTTGCCACATTAAACATTTAACATTTATCTGTAAAATGATCTATCCCTACATATACATCAACGGCGAAATCCTTCCCAAAGAGAAAGCCCTCATCCCCATCTACGACCTTGGTCTCCTGAGAGGACTGGGCATCTTTGATTATTTCCGCGTACTCAATGGCATACCGGTTTTCGCCGAGGACCATATCGACCGCCTCGAAAACTCGATGCAGATGATGGATTTCAATACAGGCTTATCCAGGGAAGATTGGAAGGACCTGTTTTACAAAATGATCAAAGCCAACGAAGTGGATAGGGCCGGTTTCAGAGTGGTCGTCACAGGTGGATTCAGCGATGACGGATACACCATTCCGGAGCAAAAGAATGTCTACCTGATGCTCCATGGCCTCCCCGTCAGTGACCCGTCTCAGTATGAAAACGGGGTGAGCCTGCTTACGGTCAACTATCAACGCGATACACCGACCGCCAAAACAACCGTGTATATCGAATCAATGAAGGCCCAGCCACAATTGAAAAAGTCGGGCGCGTTTGAAGTCTTGTATCATTTTAACGGAGTGATATCAGAGTGCTCGAGATGTAATATCTTTTTTATCACCCCTGAAGGTGTGATCGTCACCCCGGCAAAGGGGATGTTGAAAGGCGTCACCCGCAAACAGGTGCTGGAGATTGCAGCCGAACATAACATGCCACTCGAAGAGCGGGATGTCCACCTGGAAGAACTGCCCTGGATGGCAGGCGCATTTCTGACTGCAACGACAAAAGGGGTTTTACCCGTGGTCAGGATTGACAGCCAGGTGATTGGTGACGGATCAGTACACCCACTGGCAAGGGAGTTACAGGCGCATTACCTGAAAAGAGTTGATGATTATCTGGCAAATGCAGTATCGGCCCGCAAATAGGCATTATTGTCTTACATGTGACATTCCCAACTGCAACCGTTTTTTTTCTCCTCCGGATAAGCAGTGGGTCTTAACTTAGTCCATTGGTACACATGACTACATCTTTACAATCATTGACTATGCAAAAGTTTATTTATTCCCTGTTGCTTGTGCTTTGGATCCTTATGCCGGCTTCTTCCCTATTTAGCCAGGTAGTAGAGGTGCTGCCCGTTTTCCCCAAAGTGACCGACAATGTCACCATCACATTCAATGCTACAGAGGGCAATGGAGCCCTGACCGGAATATCCCCCGTCTACGCCCACGCCGGCCTGATTACCTCAGCCAGTACTAACCCAAGCGACTGGAAGTACGTCCAGGGCACATGGGGCACTGCTGATCCCAAAGTACTGATGACCAACCTGGGCAATAACAAGCATTCCATCAGTTATAATATCAAAGACTTCTATGGAGTCCCTGAGGGTGAAACAGTAGAATCGCTCGCCTTTGTGTTCAGAAATGCTACCGGCAGTGCAGTAGGACGCGCTTCAGATGGTGGAGATATATTCTATCCTGTCTATCCGGCAGATGTTGCTTTTCAATCGCTGATTCTTACACCACAACTAGCCTCACTAGCCCTGTTTGAAAATGATGTCCTGCCTGTCAAAGGTGCAACAAGCCAGAATGCCGATCTGTATATCAAGGACAATGGCGTCACGATATACCATACCTATGGAAACCTTATTGAATATAATATCACCGTGCTTGGAACGGAAAGCCACGAGATTTGCTTTCAAGCCATCAGGAGCGCTGATACCCTTGAGCAGTGCTTTTATTATTCCGTCGTCCAGGAAGTGGTGGTTGAAGATCCTCCTGTAGCCCTTGAAGACGGGTTGACCATTCTCAATGGAAATGACTGTTACTTTCAACTCTATGCACCCGGTAAATCATATGTACATCTCAATGGTGATATGACCAACTGGCAGCTGAGGTCGGATTTTCAATTGAAGAGAACCGTGGACGGAAATCGATGGTGGATAGCAGTGCCGGATCTCGACCTCGGCTCACGCTATGGCTATCAATATGTAGTAGATGGTACGATCAGGATAGGTGATCCATATAGCACACTGATACTTGATCCCTTCAACGATGGTGCTATCACCGAAGAAACATATCCTGATATGCCAGAGTACCCATATGGACTCACTACAGGGATGGTCAGTAGTTTTGTTGTAGAGCCAAGAGACCACTACGCCTCCTTAAGCCCAAAACCTGCTAAAACAGATCTTATTATATATGAATTGCTCTTACGCGATTTTCTAGCCGCACATTCTTTTTCGGAGCTGCAAGATACTCTTGATTACCTGCAGCGATTGGGCGTCAATGCCATCGAACTCATGCCGGTGCAGGAATTTGAAGGCAACCAGGGCTGGGGATACAATCCGGATTATCACATGGCACTGGATAAATATTATGGATCTGCTGATGCATTCAGATCCTTGATCGAAGAATGTCATTCAAGAGGTATTGCTGTTATCCTTGATGTAGTTTACAATCATGCTTTTGGACAATCCCCGCTGGCACAATTGTATTGGGATGGAGCACAAAACCGTCCTTCGGCTAACAATCCCTGGCTCAATCCTGTGGCCAAACATGACTTTAATGTAGGGTATGATTTCAATCACGAAAGCGCACAGACAAAGTACTTCGTCAAGCGTGTCCTTTCATGGTGGATGAAAACGTATGGTGTTGACGGTTTCCGTTTTGATCTCTCCAAAGGATTCACACAAAATAACACGCTGGGAAATACAGCTGCCTGGGGTCACTTTGATCAGTCACGGATTAACATCCTGCAGGATTATGCCAATCATATCTGGTCCATCGATCCTGATGCCTATTTGATCCTCGAGCATTTTGCGGACAATGACGAAGAGACCGAGCTATCCTCAAGAGGCATGATGATCTGGGGCAATATGACCACCCAATATGGACAAGGGGCGAAGGGATATGGTGGTAGTGATTTCAGCAACACCTGGTATGTCCAGCGTGGTTGGGCCGATCCTCATCTTGTAGGATATATGGAAAGCCATGACGAAGAGCGACTGATGTATAAAAACCTGTCTGCTGGCAACATGGCACCTGGATACAATATCAGGGACCTCGACGTGGCATTGGGCCGCATTGAACTAGTCTCCGCCTTCTTTTACCTTATTCCTGGCCCAAAAATGATATGGGAGTTTGGCGAACTTGGCTATGATTATTCTATCAATTACTGCACTGACGGCACAGTCAGCACCAATTGCAGACTTGATGCCAAGACCGTGCGTTGGGATTACAAAAAATGTGCTACTTCGTCAAAGGATCTACGATGTGGACAGAGCGCTAATACTCCTGCGCGAACAACCAGCTTTTAAAGAGGGAACGCTAGAGATCAGCCTGATCAGTCAGTTTGAAAAGAAAATCCGGTACACACATCCGGATATGGATATAGTAGTGTGTGGCAATTTTCATGTTGGTAACAGGGATATTGCGCCTGTGTTTACAAAAACAGGATGGTGGTATGACTATCTCACCGGAGATAGCCTGCAGGTCACAGATGTCAATATGATCATCCCATATGTCCCTGGTGAATATCACGTATATACCACAAAGAGATTGACATTTGATTTTGATATCACTTCGTCCGTAGCAGATATTGATTTCTCATCTCAACCACTTGAGATCATTCCATCCTTAAACCAGGGGCAGTTTGATATCATCATGCCATCTGATGCTACTGGCACACCTAAGGTGTATGTGTGGGATATGACGGGTCAAAAGGTTGATATCGATATGCAATCCTCAGGTGACCGGATGTCAGTAGATGTGGTGCATCCTATCCCCGGAGTGTATGTTATCAATGTCCTCCTGGACCGGGTGATGTATACCGGGAAGATGATTGTACAATAAAATTCACATGGACGTGTAGGGGCTCAATATTTTAAACCCCTACACGCCCATGAATATTTCGGGTTCAATATTTTGAATGGTTACCATCGTCGAAACATTGCAGAAATCTGATTTTCATTTGGAAATACAAACTATGTGAAGGTCCTTATCATCAACGATTATGCGGACATCGTCGGAGGCGCTGAACGGTTTCTGGAAAACCTTCTGCATGAATCCGAAAAAGCAGCAATTGATTTTCACCGTCTTGATATCGCCGATCAATTGAAAGAAAGAGCTGCTGCCACCAAATCAAATTTCTTTACACGCAGGTACAACCGGATCAACATTATTCCAAAAGTCGTAAAGTTGGTCACAAGGTATATTGAGGAGATCAGGCCTGATCTGATCCATCTCAACAATAATCATCTCTACACTAACAGTATTATTCAGAGCCTCAACACATTGGGCATTCCGGTGGTGTGGTTTGTCCATGATTATTATACCCTGAGACGATTACAATCTTTCCTGTATCTGCAGGCAAAAACCAATTTTACGTTTCTTACCCATTCACCGGATATCCACGAAGGGCTTATAGCTATGGCGAGAAAAACCTACCTCGTGAAGGTTCCTTTCAATTATGCCAAATGGACCAGACCACAAGCAAATGATAATGGACATCGGCCGATAGATTTACTCTATGTGGGGCGTATCGAAAAATCAAAGGGCGTTTTCACACTCGTCAAGGCGGTCGATCGTATCCGGCAAAGATTACCTTCTATCAGTCTGTCTATCCTGGGGGATGGCACCCAAAGGAAGGCATTAGAGAGTATGGTGAGGGGATTGAAGTTGGAGTCAAACATCGAAATCATGGGATTGCAGGAAGACCAACCCTTGCGCCTGTATTATGCACGGGCCCGGATTCTCGTATTTCCTTCGGCCACCGAAACGCTCGGCTATGTAGGACTGGAGGCACAAGCGTGCGGGACACCGGTCATTGCCTTTGAAAATGAAGGGACTAGCCGTTGGTGCCGGGACAATATAGATGGTTTTATTGTCCATGGTGGTTCTGCCCAAAAACTCGCGGACAAAGTATTGGAAATCATCCACGATGACGTAATATTGACGCGGATTTCAACCGCAGCGCGGGAGAATATCAGACTTGAGGGGTATAATGCCTCAAGCCAGGAGGTCCCGGACATATATAAAGCAATTCTCTCGTGGTAAAGAAGGATGATTTAAGGCTCTTATTTTTTCTATCCCAAAAAGTTAAGTCAATTTTTTCCGGCCTGTCCATGGTAGAAAAACCTGAGGGCCAGCGTGTACTTGTGATCGCCCCACATCCGGATGATGATGTGATCGGTTGCGGCGGCACAGTCCGCCTCCACAGACGCCTTGGACACACCGTCACCATACTCTACCTGTCAGATGGGGAAAAGGGGATCAAAAACATGAACCCCATCAAGACTGCCGAACTCCGCCGTGTAGAAGCAGTCCGCTCTTCAGGCCACCTGGGCGTCCCTGAAGAAAATCTATACCACCTCCACCTCCGTGATGGGGACATCATCAATCAATCTGGTACCAATTATGATTTCAGGGATATCCTCGAAAGGTCAAACCCGGATATCATCTACCTCCCATCCTTTTGCGAGACCCACAGGGACCATTACGCAGCCAATATCCTTTTGAAAAACAACCTGGTCAGGAGCGCCACGATCGCTGCCTATGAAGTGTGGACCCCGCTCATTCCAAATCGCCTCGTCAATATATCTTCTGTCATCGACGATAAGCGCAACGCCCTGCTGGAGCATGCAAGCCAGTTGAAAGAGTTGGATTACCTCGATGCCGCATTGAGCCTGAATAGATATCGTGCCGCCATGTTCAGGAAGGAACCGCGCTACGCGGAAGCATTTATCTACTGCACCTCGGTCCAGTATTTTGAGCTGATGATGTCCGTCGAATGAAGTTAGCAACTGGCAGTGTGCAGTCAGCAGTGGATTGATTGCACATCTCCGTGACCTCAGTGCGAAAACTCCGTGTTCTCAGTGCGAAACCTTGAATTTCTTTATTTATCGCGCAGAGACGCAGAGGCGCAGTTTATTTTCTCACCAGCTACAAGCCCCTTGCCCTTAAGCCCCTTAAGCCTCTTAGGCCTCTTTAGCCTCTTAGGCCTTTTAAGCCATTTCCTGCACTACTTCCTTGACTTGAGGAATCATCCGCTTGAGCATCGCCTCAATACCTGACTTGAGCGTCACGGTACTGGATGGGCAGCCACTGCATGCGCCTTGCATGATCAGGGTGACGACACCATCATGATATGATTTGAATTCGATATTGCCACCATCCATTTCTACCGCAGGCTTGACATAGGTGTCGATGAGTTCGCGGATGCGCTTGACCATCTCCCCATCGTCATCGCTGTAGTTGATTTCAGCCATACGTTTGTCTTCGACAGCGGTCATGGCTTCAGCAAATCCTTCGAGAATGACGGGCTTTTCTTCAGCCACATAGTTTTTGATAAAATCCTTGGTACGGATCATCAGGTCTTCCCACGCATAGTTGATTTCCTTGGTCAGCGTGACAAAGTTGTTGCAGATATAGACAGACTTGACATACGGAAGATCAAACAGGGCAGCGGCCAGTGGCGAATACTCATCCGCCAGTTCCCGGGTGCGGAAATCAGCCGTACCGGTATAAAGCATCTTGTTGGTCACAAACTTAAGTGACTCAGGATTAGGGGTTTGCTCGGTATAGATGAGTACCGGATTTTTGGTAGCTGTGGTGGATTCCATGATCTATTAAATGATAAAAGCCTTAAAAAGTTTCAAAAAACCAATGTGGGCGGACAAAGATCGGTAATTACTCCAACATCCAGATTTTGCCGGGGTATTTTCCCTGGCCGGGACATTTAATATTTGTCACATAGGTTTTCGGGGTCGAACTGACACCGATGACAATGGCCACCACTACTTCAGCGGCGCCTACTTCAGCCAGGAGGTCTCCGTTTTCACCGGCCAGTGGGATGGATGCGAGGTGGCCCAGACCCAGCAGCCCGATACAAGTGGCAATGGCTTGTCCCGTAGTCAGGTCTTTCATCTTCTTTTTACCACTTTGCTTTACCGACAGTATGTCTTCCTTTGGAATATCAATACTGGCGAGTGACATCTCTTCGGTATACTTCGTTTGACGGAATCCGAGGGTTTTTCCATCTGTCACCAATACTTCTTTTTTCTCGTGAGGTAAGATGGTCAGCACACCATCTTGATAAGACACCAGTTTTCCGCTCAATACATTGTGGGAGCATTTCTCACATGGAGCTATCCCGGTCGCAGGCACTATGACTTCAATAAAAGTGCCGGCTTTATAAGTTTTGTTTTTACTCCCGGAGGAGAGGCGGAGGTCCTGGGCATTAATGGCTGAGATGAGGCAGAGGAGCGTCGCTAGAATCCATATAGTTTTTTGTGGTTTCATGTTATTGCAAAAGTAACCAATACCCCCTAACCTTCTAAGCCTCTAAGCTTTTCACCCGCTATACCTGCCACATACTCCCCAATCGACAGGCACGAAGTCGCCGCCGGACTCGGGGCATTACACAGATGTATCATCCGCTCCTGCTGTAGGATCACATAATCATCCACAAGATTCCCCTGATGATCGAGGGCCTGGGCACGCACACCGGCCCTGCTCCTGGTGATGTCTTCCATGCGCAGTGCAGGCACGAGGATCTGGAGGCTTTTGAGAAATGCGCGTTTAGAAAAAGACCGGTGCATTTCATCCATTCCTTTTCGCCAGTGTTTGATCGCAAGTCTGACGAAGCCGGGATATCGCAGTGCTTCAGCCAATTCACCCACATGGATATCAAGATGTTTATAACCTTCCCTACGGAATGCAAGCACAGCATTTGGGCCGGCTTCTACGCCACCATCTATACGCTTGGTCAGATGCACACCGAGAAATGGAAAATTGACATCCGGTACCGGATAGATCAACCCCCTCACTAATCTGGTTGCTTCAGGACTTAATGCATAAAATTCACCCCTGAATGGAACAATCTTATGGGGTGGTTCTACTCCCGCCATCCTGGCCAGATGATCAGCATAGAGCCCCGCACAACCGATCGCCAGTTTGCTGACGATGGTCCTGTTGTCACAGGATATGCGAATAGATGCCTTGTCTTTAACAATACGATCCACTTTAAATCCTGTGATGATTTCACCACCTCCTTGTTTGATGAGTGCGGCAAGCTTGTTGGCTACTACCCTGTAGTCAATGATCCCGGCTTGCGGCACCCAGATACCTTTTACGGCATGGCAGTGAGGCTCTATTTCTTTGGCCTCCCGGGCATCAATCATCCGGATGCCCTTCAGCCCGTTTTCAATACCACGTTTATAGATGCCTTCTAGTGTCGGGATCTGCTTTTCATCACCTGCGATGATGATTTTTCCACAAAGCTCAAAAGGGATGTCGTATTGCCTGCAAAAATCCAGTAACATGCCATAGCCTTTCACACAATTGATTGCTTTGGCACTGCCTGGCTTGTAATATATCCCCGAATGGATCACGCCACTGTTGCGATCTGTCTGATGGGTCGCGACCGCAGGTTCTTTTTCAAGCACTGCTATCCGTATGCCTGGATGTGCATTTTGAATTTGCCAGGCTGTGGCCAGTCCGACAATTCCTCCGCCGATGATGGTTACATCAAATTGCATATGTGGTGATCTGTGATCGAGTGATCATGTGATCAACAGGTCTATACAAAGTTACAGAAGTTATGCACCTTAGGTGCATGGATCATTTTCGGATTCTATGGCTACCGACCTACTGCCCCGATGGGGCAGGGATTCATACTAGTCCCCCTTTCAGGGGGTTGGGGGGTAGTGCCTCTTTCGCCTCTTCAGCCTCGGTTGCTGAGCTGTAGCACATGGATGAGGGAAAGCAGGTCGAAGCATCAGCCTTTTAGGCCTCTTTCGCCAGAATAGCCATGTAAGCTTCCTCTTTTTTACGAATCACGCGGATATCATCCTCCTCATGATCATCATATCCACACAGGTGCAATACACCATGTATCATCACCCTGTGTAACTCATCTTCAAAGGGAATGGTAAGCCCTGCGGCATTTTCAGCTACGCGATCAATACTGATATAGATCTCAGCAAGTATTGGGTTGTCATTGAGGGGAAAGGTGATGATGTCGGTGTAGTAATCATGCGCCAGGTGGTTGCGATTGATCTCCAGTAAAAATTCATCGGAACAAAACACAAAATCAAGCCTGCTGAGCTCGTGACCTTCGGCTCCAATGGCGTGCTCAATCCAATCGATCAGGCGATCAGGATCACCGGCTTCAAAATCCACATCATGAGAGGTGAAAAACACACCGGATTCATCTTCACCGATTTCAGGCCAGTCAGGACTCAGATCTTCCACATCAACTTTACTGTGCGGCCATGATCAAGGAAATCAATTTCATCAGTGAGCTGCTTCATGAGGTATACCCCACGACCACCCTCGGTTTCGATCCGCTCTGCGCTTGTTGGATCAGGGAGTTTAAACGGATCAAAACCACTGCCTTCGTCAGTGATGATAAACTGGATCTCATGCTCTTTTTCATGACAGGATACCCTGATCTCTTTTTCTTCATCCAGTTGATTGCCATGGACGATAGCGTTGTTGACCGCTTCAGTCAGGCAGATGAGAATGTTTGGATACAGATTTTCATCTATATGCAAACGCTCCACCAGGTCCCTGACAAAGTTTTCTACTTCGCAGATGCAACTGGGATGAGAGGGAAGTTTCAATATTTCTGCACGTATATCGATGGCAGGATCAGTTTGTATTTTTCAACGATTGATAATACTCCTCAACAAGAAACTTGTAGTACGGTTTCAGGTCAGGAGATACGGATTTGTATTGTTCGATTTCTGCCTCGCGCTGACGTATATATTGCTCAAGGGCCGGTGGCATAGAGCGTTTTTGCTGTTGTGCGGTTTCGGCCTGGCGTTTTTCATCCTGGTCACGCTGGCGGTCTGATTTCTCAGCTTCCAGCAACCGGGTAGTGATATCCTTCTGACGATTCAATGTTTCGTTATTGAGCCGCTTATTGACGAGATCGATCTCGATCTTATTCATTTCTTCTGTGATATTGTCCAGTTCAGGCATCCCTTTTCCTTGCTCTTTCTTTTCCTGGTTGAGGTCTTTGAGGGCTTTACGCAAAGCAGCCTGCTTTGCAGCCATCTGGGCAAACTCCTTGCTCATCTTACCCTGATCACCTTTCTTCATCTGCTCTGACATCTTCTGCATTTCTCCATTCAGTTCCTGCTGCCCCTGGGTGATTTTGTCCATAGGCACCTTACCGCTTTTACCGGCACCCTTGCCACCTGGTTTATTACACATCTGGCTGCCCGGCATCTTGTTGGCCATCTGTTGTTGCATCTGGTTCATTACCTCACTCAACATTAGTGCCAAATCGTTCAGATAGGTCATGGTGCGCTGCTGATGATCGCTTGAAACCACCTTATTGCGCTCTTCCAGCTGCTCTAGGCTTTTTTTCAGGTTGAGGTTGATATCAGATACTTTTTCCTGGACAAAGCCTTCAATCTGGGTCACTCGTTTGCTGAGGGCATGGAGAGTATCTTCTACGACCTTGAAATCATCCTTGATCTTGTATTGCTCCTGCACCAGGGAAACATAACGGGGCGTAGTTACTTCGGTCGTGTTAAAATCATTGATGAGGTGCTCCTGGTCGAATGAAAGGGTCACCAGGTTTTCGAGCAACTGCCTTAGCATAGCCATGTCCAATTCCATTTGTTCCTGCTCACCTTGCTGCATCTGGGCATTCATCTGCTGCGCCATATCCTTCATACGCTGTGAAGCACTCTTCTGTGACTTGGAGGCATTTTTATTTTGTTTTTGCTCCAATTGCTCCCCGCTCTTCTGCATGTCCTGGTCTATCTTCTCCATCTTCTCATCAGCTCCCTCCATATCTTTTGGCTTCTCCAGTTCTTTATTCTTTTCCTGAAGATCTTTCATGTCTTTCTGCAGCTGGTCAAACTCTTTATTAAGCTCTTCCTGGTCTTTCTGCATTTCCTCACTTGGCTTCTGCTCTGCTTCTGACTCTTTGCTGAGCTGATCTTCTTTCTCTGCCATTTTTTCAAGCTTTTCTATAGCCTGTTGCATTTCAACCTCTACCTGGAGTTGCTTGAACAGTTCAAGCATCCTGTCGAGTTCTTTCTCGAGTTCCTGGTCTTTGTCATTCATTTGCTCCATCATATCAATGGAGTTTTCTTTATCGAGCTGTTTCATCATCTCCTCGATCTTCTTCATGAGTTCCTCCATCTCTTTACTCTGGAGGTCCTTCATGAGCTCTTCTACCTTCTCTTGCTTTTCCTGCAACTCCTCAGAAGGTTTGCTGTGTTCTTCCTGGTTCTGGAGATTTTCCTGGAATTTTTCAAGGGCCTGCTGCATTTGCTTCTGCAGGGCCTCATGGCGATCCATCAGTTTTTCAATTTCCTTCTTGTCCTGCCATTCCGTTTTCTTTTCCTGAAGGAGTTTTTCCTTGAGCTTCTTCATCTCCTCCTGCAGGTCACGGGTTTCTTTCAGGGATTTTTCGAGGTTTTGCTGGATGCTTGCATTGTTTTCATTTTCCTTCTTGTCATACTCCTCTGCTGTGGGCTTGCGGTATTGCATGACAGGGGTGCGGCTTGCCTTGCTTCCGTGGATGCCATCATTGTCATGCACTTCAAAATAATATTGCACTTGTTCGCCTGGTTGCAGCTCAAGGCTCTTGATATCAAAGCTATGTGTATAGGAATACTGCGTAGGATGCGGCACACCCAATCCTTGTGTTTTTACGCCTTTGACTTTTCCTTTGTCGTCCAGGATCTCATATTGGAAGGCCAGCGTGCGGATGCCATAGTCATCGTCTACGTTGCCGGCAAAGTAGATAATATCTTTCTGCAGGCTGTCCGTAAATGATTCAACGCGTATGCCAGGGTAACGGTCTGGTACAACGCGTA
Organism: Candidatus Opimibacter iunctus; assembly: GCA_016716665.1. Taxonomy (GTDB): domain Bacteria; phylum Bacteroidota; class Bacteroidia; order Chitinophagales; family Saprospiraceae; genus Opimibacter; species Opimibacter iunctus. Next base: position 313,767 of record JADJVH010000005.1, read on the forward strand.
TAGAGTATTGCACGCTATCCGGATGTGGAAGAAGACTATTGTTGAGATACAATGTGTATCGTCCGTCTTTTCCGGCCTTTGATTTGACAATAAAGCGGTCTTCGCTCCTTCGCTCAGCTTCTTGCTTTGATGCATTGCCTTCAAACAGCACATCCATAGCTTCAGTGTGTGCAGCCTGGATATCCCATGTCAGTAGCGTTCCTTCAGGGACCACGAGGTCACCGATATTTCTGAGTTCTTCGTCCTTGCGTCCGGTATAGGATGGATAGTCAAGACCGATATCAAGCGTCATGATTCCCGGTTTCTTGATCACACTGAGGGTCATATCCTGAGAGGAGACCGGGCCCGCGTAGATCCTGAAAGGGGTATCATCCGATACATTTTTGAAATGATATGAAAAAGCATCAGGTCCATCCTTGCGCATCCGGTAGGAATAGTGATCTATCTCGATATATACTTCAGCCGGCACCATGGCACCCTCTGTCACGATCTGTAGATCATAATCTTCGTATTGGACTACAGAAAGGGCCTGGTCTGTATTGACGACAAATCGGAATGGGGCCTCACGCTCAAAGACCTTGTTGGTATGAATAAGCCTGTTGGTACTGTCCCTGATGATACTGGGCGCGGCGACAAGCAGCACAAGCAGGATCAAAAGCGGAGGAAGGGCATACCTGAGGTATCTCTTGTTTTTGGTCAGGTCAATGGCGGCTTTGAAGGGGACAATCTCGATCTCCTTTGTCTTTTGTTCGATACCAGCAAAGAGTAGTTCTGTATTTCCTGAGACACCATCTGCCTGGCGCCTGAGTTGTAATACGTTGAGCAGCTTGTCCTGGATATGGCCGAAATGATTGCCGATGATGGTGGCTGCCTGGTCGTGAGAGATCACTTTGCCTAGTCTGTAATACTGAGCAAGTGGATAAGCGACCAGGTATCCCAGGCTGGCCAGTGTCATGCCGATAAAGGAAAGCAAGAGCATCAGGCGTGTCCCGCTGTTGAAGTAAAACTCGTGTTCCAGGAGATTGTAGACGAGGAAAACAGCCAATACAGCACCAACCGTGATCAGGCTGCCGCGGATCATTTTGTTGAGGTAATATCGTCTTGTGAAAGCATCCAGTTTCTGGATGAGAAGATCATAACTGCCAGTTTGCCCCATGCGTTCTCCGATAAAGTATTTTAAACGGTAACCGTCTGTATTTAATTCCACAGCTGGTCTTCCTGTTTTACAGACTGTGCACCAAATTAGGGGTAAAATATAGTACTTGTCAAGGGTTGGGCCGGTCAATTCCTGCCGGGAAATATTTTGTTTTTAATAGAATCTAGCTAAGTGTCTAATATTCAGATATATATGTATTTGTTTTCCAGGCCTCTTGCCGGAGTTTTTTATCCGGATTTTCATGTGGCTGGCGGAGTAGGGGTTCAATATTTTGAACCCCTACTCCGCCAGCTATGTGGAGATCAATATCTTGAACCCCTACCCGGGCCCGCCATATGGGCATGTTCCGATATCTTTGCCCTGTTAACACAACCACATGACGCCTGACCAAATCACCTATACCGTTTTCGGAGTCCTTCTTGTCCTTGCCCTGATTTTTGATCTCGGCCTGCTCAGCAAGAAGGATCAGACCATAACCATCAGGCAAGCCCTGTACCAGACGTTTTTTTGGGTAGCGCTGGCGCTGGGTTTTTTCATCTTCATGTGGAGCGAAAACGGCCAGGTACTGGCATTCGAATATATCAGCGCCTATCTCATGGAGTGGAGCCTCAGCATTGACAATATTTTTGTCTTTATCCTGATCTTCACATCTTTTTCTGTCAAATCCCAATACATACCCAGAGTGCTGCTGATCGGCATCATGATGGCGATTGTGTTCCGCGTGATCTTTATCACCGTCGGTGTTGCCCTGGTAGATCGCTTTAGCTGGATACTGTACTTGTTTGGAGCCTTTCTGGTCTATACCGGCTACACGATGTTTACCTCTACTGAAGAAAAGGAGTATGATCCACACGAAACAAAGATTTTCAGGTTCCTCAACAAGGCACTGCCTCTGGCAAAGCATGATGGAGATGGAAAATTTGTCGTCACTGAAAATGGAAAGCGTTTATACACTTCGCTCTTTGTGGTGGTGATCATGCTTGCTGCCATCGATCTGGTCTTTGCACTGGATTCCATTCCGGCAGTGATGGGGATCTCGAGAGACAAGATGGTCATCTATACCTCCAATATTTTTGCAGTGCTCGGCCTGCGATCACTCTTCTTCCTCCTGAGAGGGGCCGTCTCCAAGTTTGATTATCTGCAGCAGGGTATTGCTATCGTCCTCGTCTTTATTGGTGTCAAGATGCTTGCCGAGCACTGGATCAGCCAATGGGTGGACAAGCAGACCATGGTGTTTATTTCCCTCGGCGTGATCCTGGTGTGTATCTCCGGATCTATTTTCTATTCCATCTTTATCAACAAGAAGGGGCTGCCTGAAGATGTGAAGGATGATTCTGTATTGTAGGAGCTTATAGGTTTATAGGTTGATGGGTTGATGGGTTGATAGGTTGATGAGTTTATAGGTTAAACGTTTAACGTTAAATGTTTAGTGGTAAATGTTTTGGGTTGTTCTGTTTGGATGGTTAGTGCAAATGGATACAGTGTTTAGAAAGTTGAGTATAAACGCCTCCGACGCTTAAGTTTAGAAAGTTTAGGTAAATGGATGCCAGTTGATCCTGCTGGGGCCGTTTCGGCTAACACTCAACAATGGATAAGTTGAATTATTTTTGCCAACTGTTGACTGCAAACTGCCGACTATTTTATTCCTGAAAGGAATAAAACCATCTCTTCCGCCATCTTCCCTTGTTCCTCCACACCGGGATGACCCATACATCCGCCGTGATATTCGTTGCTGAAAGAAAAAATATAGATCGGCTTTAAGCCCGTTATTGTAGCCTCTGCCTGTATTTTAATTTTCTGCAGGCAATCCAAGAGGATTATATTTTTTTGCCGGTCCAGCATCGGAGTGTTGGTGATGATGATCAGGGCATCCGGGTAGTGTCCATGTATGGTGTTGATAAAGTCAACATAGGCGGGAATGAATTGTAATGGATCAAATGGCGCCCTTGGAGAGGGCCCGCTTCCATCAGAAAAATCATTGGTGCCCAGGCAGATACTGACGATGTCGGGAGTGAACTGGTTAAAATCCCATCTTGGACTATTCGGATTGGGGCTCAGGAATGCGGAAGGGTAGATGTCGCGCATGACCGGGCTATCTCCCTGGCTGTTGCGATAGATGCCAATACCTGAAAATGCGGAAAGCATATATTCCATATCCAGGGCACGGGCAACACGAGGGCCATACGCATCATAGGCATTGTGCTGATCATACCAGGTCCCTGCATCACACGGGATGCCTGAAGCATCTGACGACATACCTGCGGTGATAGAGTTGCCGATAAACTCAATGCGCTTTTGGGAGGTCTCCGGTGATATACCCAGACTATCTGCTTCTACCTGGCTGATGATCACAGCGCCATTGACGGCTTCCGTCTCCTTATACAATTCAATGGTATGTATAGGGCCTGGAGATGTAGGGATGACATCTACCGGAGACAGGGAGTCAAGCCGCAGGGCAGTGCGGGGTTGCCTTTCCCCATCGATGACCAGGGATATATAATTATAGTCACTGCCGGGAGCAGCATTTTGCATCCATATACGGCATTGGTTTCCGTAGAATTTAAATTGGAGTGATGATGCGCTTCCGATGAGATACCTGTAGCCGGTATTGTCTTCCCAGGTGCGCCCATGCCATGCCAGGTGGGGATCACTGGCTGGAAATAGAGTCATTTTTTCTTTTTTGCACCCTATGCCGGACACCAGGACCAACAATAACAGGGGCACCATCGATCGTTTCATCGGCTGAAAATTCAACAAAAAGGCAATACGTGGTCATAAAAATACACTCAAAAAGCAGAAGCCCCTTGGTGGTGAAAGGCTCATTCCTGCATACTGGCAGGCTTCATCCTGATTTCTTTTTACTTTTACGCCCCGGTCGCCTCAAAGGGCCGGCATACAGCTATGGCCATGGAAAAGGATAATTTGCTACCAGTACTAGGGACACTCTATCCCTGGAGGCGCCGTATCATGTATGTCACAGCAGGTGCTTTTGTGATCAGTGCGGTACTTTCGTTGTTTCTGCACAACTACTATCAGGGCAAAACGGTGTTTTACGCAGCCAGCCAGGACTTATTCAAGCCGGAAAAGGTTTTTGGAGGCGGTACTACGGAGATGTACTATTATGGTAGCGGTGAGGATATCGATCGCATCCTGACGGTTGGAAATTCACATGGGGTGATTGACTTCCTCATTGATTCGTTTGACCTGTGGATGGTCTATAACATCAAGCCGGGCACGTCAAAGGCCAAGTTTAAGATGAGGAAGGCATTCCGGGAGAATTACAATATCCTTTTGACCAAGCAGGATGCTTTGGAACTCACGGTGGAAGACAAGGATCCTGAGCGTGCTGCGGCGATGGCCAATGTGGCAACGCACATGATAGATATGGAAGTCAAGTCCATCATCAAAAACAGCCAGATTGCACTGGCCTCTTCATATCAGCGTTCGATCAGTAACAAGGAGAGAGTCATGCAGAGTAACCTCGATACCCTTGTGTATTACAGGGGGAAATCAGGTATCTATGACCCTGCTGGGCAAACTGAAATCCTTGCTACCCGTGTGACCGAGGTCACTAACTCGGTTGAACGTGAGAAGGCAGCCCTTGAATCCCTCAAGAAAAGCAGCAATAAAAAGGTCAAGGATAGTATAGATATCATCCAGGCCCGTATAACCGGTTATGACCGGGAGCTTTCGATACTCAATGGCGACGATCCGTCCTCTAATTATAGCCTTAAAAATTTCAATAGAGCCAAGGGGAAAATTGAATTGCTTGAGTCCCGGTATTACCGCTCCTATGAGCAGATAGGCTATGACCTTGAAAAACTCAAGCTCTACAATGCCGCGATTGATATTGATGTGCCGACCATCCACCTGATAGAAGCCGCGGAGGTACCATTGTACAAGGCCCGTCCCAAGCGGTCTGTCATCGTGCTGGCCTGCACCATTGCAGCCTTTTTGTTTAGCATAGCCGCAGTGCTTGCCATCGAATCATATCGGCAGACAGATTGGTCTGCACTGGTCAGGAAGCAATAAAAGAAGACGCTCGTTGAGGTCTCCAGACCTCAACACAACGAAATCTTAAGAAGTTGTTTCCAGGCAATAACACGGTAAGCCGTCTCCTGACGGCAGGTAATAATGCCCCTTACTCCTTGCTCCTTGCCCCCTGCCCCCTGCTCCTTGCCCCTTGCCCCCTGCCCCCTGCCGCCTACAAAATGCTCCATGTCAGTCTAAAATGCATCGTATTTAACAGATTATCAATAGTTTAAATATACTCCTTGCTCCCTGCCCCTTGCCCCCTGCCCCTTCGACTGCCATTCTGTCATATAACTAAAGTTATATTGTAAGAGCCTGTTTCTGTAAATAGATTTGTGTATTGCATAACATCCGAAAGAACTGCATTGTAGGATTTAATTATTGAATTGACGTTTCTCCTTTTTTCAATAATACTGCAAGCGCAGACTTTGAGCCTAAAAGTATTTCTGGGATGGTCGTCCGGCCCATTTCAGGAGGTAAGTAGGTTTAAGGATATTTACCCACCAGCCGGAGGCTGGGGATATGTCTTCGGAAAACCTGAAACGTCAGGTCAACCGGTCAAAAGATAATACCTCCAGTCATTATTTTATGAAATCATTAGACAAAGGAGAAGGCAGACACGAAAACCCCAAAAAAACCGTGTTTAAGCCTTCTCCTTTAATTTTTTTATAACCAGGCTATTTAGTACTCCAAATGAAACCAACTGAATAGTATACTTTTAGGTTAACCCATAAATTATAATCCGATGACAGTAAGATATTCTAAATGGTTTACGATTGTACCTCCGGTACCCTCTATCGGACCAGCAGATGCCATCTACAATGGCGAATACAAAGGCGTGCAGGATCCAATTGGAGAAGGACGTGTAGGTCAGACCTACCAGGTGACTATACTCAGTTCGACCAAACTGGCTGCCCCAAATCCCCCATATACAGTAGACGAAGATTTTGATCCTGTAAAATAAAATCTTCAGGATAAAATCTTCACCAGTCAGCTTTTTCTTACTGTAGCTAAATTTCAAGCCCTTGCCCTTGATCCGGTTTAACCTCCATGCTGAGATTCATAAGCACGCTGATGACATACCGAAGCCTGTAACAGCTTTTTACAGGAATGGGCCATATCAATCTTTCCAGGATGAAATCACCAGGCTTGAGGAAGGATTAATCCAATATAGTGGTGATACCCCGGCAAGAAACTATTTCAAATGGCTGTTTCTGGGTTTGTGCCATTACCTCCTTGGCCGGAAATCCTATGTGGCATACCTTGAGCGTGCGGAAGAGACTGCTTTTTTTCCCGCTTTTCTTCCGCTCATTATAAAGTTGAAATATGAGACAAAGAAAGCCGGGCGGATTTTGATTGTCGTATCACTTGGCGAACAGATAAATCCTCATATCCAAAAGCTGGAAAGACTTCACCCTCAACTAAAGGTGATCATTGCGGGTGCAGGATTTGAAATTTCAGACCTCCTGCGCATATGGAATAAATACGATCAGGTTTTTTTATTGGGCCATGGGGAAGACAGAAGTGAGGGGTATGAAGGGCACATTACTTTGGGAGGGCAGGTCATGACCCCATCAATGCTTAAAGATCATATCAGGTCTAATCCCTTACATCCGAAAATCATGGGTGTATTCTGTTGTGGTATGGCCTTCGATGATCCGGAAATCAAGAGCCACTTTGATTTTTTTATGATGGATCTGGAGAGCTCAGTAGCCATCTTTGTGGAAATGTTTATCAATGGGTATCTTCTTGAATATAACAGCAGCTACAATGTGATTCATGCTTTCCAGCATGGAAGGTTAGCCACTATTTTCAGGGCCAAGAGCGACCCCACCTATGAGATTTATCTGAGAGGTATTACTTTACAGGAATGAAACCCTTTTATCTGATTTGTTATCTGCTCTTTTGTATTGCTGGTGCAGCAACTGGCCAGGTAAAGAATAAGTGGTTTTCTTTGATCAATGTTTCTCAAAACAGTAATTACTATTTCTACCAATCCTCCCGTAACCAGATATTTATTTCTTCCCTTGATGGCCTGAATATTTATGATGGACTCGAGATAAAAAGTTACAGGCCCTCAACTCATAGAATGGTAGGTACTATAATGCAAACCACTTTTTTCGAAGATACAGCAGGGATAGTCTGGTTTACGAATTATGAAGGGTTAAACTATTATAATCCTGTGACGGATTCTCTTGATTATTATCTTATGGTATCCTCCGCCGGAGATACACTCGGTTTAGATTATAAGGCTTTCTATCTTTCCAAAAATGTATTATTCCTGAATGCAGATAAAAAGGTCTTTTTATTTGATGTGATCAGCAGGAATATCATAGCCGAATATCCCATTGACTTTTCATTATTTACCGAATTTGCAGTCATAAACAGGAACAACAGGATTATCCTATTTGGTGCCAATCAGGGTGAGTATGAAGCATATACGCTAGATGGCACTTCAAATGCCGATTGTTTGTATTCAGGGCAGGAGAATTTCAGCACTTCTTGCCTGACGTATTCAGGTGAGCTTTGGTTGGGATGTAATGATGGCAGATTATTGCAGATAAACCCTGAAAATGGCAGCATACTATTTCAGTACCCATTTGCAGAAACGAGAATCAATAGTATATCGGAATTGCAAGGCAATAAATTATTAGTCACGGTGTCTCGAAATGAGTTGGTGGAATTTGATCCAACCAAACTAAGGGTTTTGGACAGGTATATTCCCCAGCGGGTTGGAACTAAGCAAACTGTAGACTACCTGCTTAAAACCTACGTAGACAGGGATTCTACCGTATGGGTCGGGGGGCAAGCGAGGGTGTATTCTTCTATAATCCCGGGAAACAGAAGTTTCAGCATTTCTTAAACGCAGACACGGATCAGAATAAGATAAATGTAACCCGCATTCTACCAGTGGAAACTAATTCTTACGCGATCATCACACGGAGAAATGGTATATACTTGATTGACATAATGGGCAACATCCTACAACATTGGCCTGATCTGCCAAATGGAACAAAAAACTTCTCTTCTGCTATGGGCGCCCTCATTAATGATCATCAGATCCTCTTTGTTTCTAATGATCAACTTTATCTATTGGATCTAAACCAGGATAGAATTATTGAATTGGAACAAGACAAATCAGAAACTCAAATACATTTTATCCAGTTAGAAAAATTGAGTAATGGTAAAATCATTGCAAGTTGTGAGGGAAAACTTCTGCTTGAACTAATTATTTCAGGGAAAAAGTACTCATCCACACCTTATGGGAACCTGGGATCGGAATTCACAGGGACATATTATTTCAAGTCTGATCTTCAGGGGAACCTTTATGTCAGCAATAGCGAATCTTCAATAATTGTTCTGGAACCTACCCCAGATGGTAATCATCGATTTTCTTACGAAATACCAATCCTGGGAGGTATATCAAGCCTGTTGCAAGTTGAAGACAAATCAGAAATTTATCTCACAAACACGTATGGCATATTTCTGTACAATGAGGGTACATGTGAACTTAAACCTATTGTTGACAGAGACAGATTACTTTCACAGACTATCTATGCTGCTTTAGCTGATGCAGAAGGGAGTTTCTGGCTATCTACGAATAGCGGTATTTTCAAGTACAATCCTGCAGATGGAAAAGTAAAAGCGTTTTCAAGGATGGATGGGGTGCAGGCAGATGAATTTAATACCCATGCCTATTTCCAGACAGAAGATGGAGGAATCTTTTTCGGCGGGATCAACGGATTGAATTTCTTTTATCCGGAGAGAGTGACATTATCCAATAAGGAAGCCCCTGTGTATATCAGCCAGGTCAAAATCAATGATGAACTGGATTCGACCTTACGCGTGCCGCAGTTTATTTATCAGTATGAGTTGCCGTATCAGCGGAATACCATCTCTTTTGATTTCCATGCTATTGACTACGCTGATCCTTCCGCGACTAAGGTCAAGTATAAAATGATAGGTGTAGACGAGGATTATGTAGAGTCGAATTCGGTAAGAGGATTCGCCCGCTACGCTAACCTACATCCTGGAAAATATATATTCTCGATCCTTGGTGCCAATGCAGACGGAATGTGGAATGCTACACCCCGGGAAATTGAGATCATGATCCTGCGACCATTCTGGATGACCTGGTGGTTTTATTCAATTTGCATACTCGCCGGGATAGGCATCATCTACCTCACCATCCGATCATACTATCAGCGAAAACTGGAACGAAATAACCAATTGCTCCGCGAACAGGCCCTAATCATTGAAAAACAAAAAGCGGTAGAACATGAACGCAACCGGATCGCTGCGGAGATGCACGACGACCTGGGTTCCGGACTGACAACCATCAGGTATCTCAGCGACAGGGCATTAAAGCAGGCAAAGGATGCGGATGAATCCAAACAGATAAAGAAAATCGCAGATCACAGCAACAAGCTGGTACGTAATATGTCAGAGATCATCTGGGCGATGAACTCCAGATTTGATACCGCCGACAACCTGGTAGGGTACCTGCGCAGATATGCTTCCGAATATCTTGAGGAACATCAGATGCCTTTAAAGTTTATCGCCGAGGCGGAACATCTCGACAAGATTTCCATGGGTGGAGAAAAGCGGAGGAATGTATTCCTGGTCTTTAAGGAGATGTTGCACAACGGGGTGAAGTATTCCGCTGCGGAGCGAATAGAGGTACGGATAGAAGGGAACCATCAGCTGCATATTGAGATAGCCGAAATTGGCGGGAAGGGATTTGATCCTGAATTGTCAAAGGAAAAGGGGAACGGTTTATTTAATTGCTGTAAACGCATCGATAGTGTCGGCGGACGACTTACATTTGAGAAGACGGATGAGGCCATGCATATTCATATCCGTATCCCATTAAACGAATCTACCGATGAGTAAGATCAGGATTTCTGTGTTGGATGACCTCAGGGAAGTGGCAGAATCCCTGATGGAGATATTTAACGAGGAGGAGGATATGGAGTGCAGGAAGGTTTATTTCAATGCAGAAGATGCAATGAATTTTCTTCCCGCTTGTCCTGTGGATATCCTGATTGTGGACATTGGTCTCCCCAGGGCTAGCGGTATTGATGCCATTCGTTTTCTCAGGGTAAAGTGTCCTGCCATGCAATACTGCATGTTTACCGTCTATGAGGATGATGACAAGATATTCAACTCGCTCCAGGCCGGAGCTAAAGGGTATATCCTCAAGGGGTCATCACCTGATAAGATCCTCGAAGCCGTGCGCGAACTGGCCCAGGGTGGATCACCGATGAGTCCCAGCATCGCCAGACGGGTGCTGGATGAGTTTCAGAAACTGCAGGTCAACCAGTCCATTGTACCTCTTCCCCTGACCCCCCGCGAGCAGGAAGTACTAAAGTACCTTGCCCAGGGAATGCTGTACAAGGAGATTGGGGATATCATGGGGATCACCCATGGTACAGTCAAGCAACATATCCACAAGATTTATGAAAAGCTACACGTCTCCAATAAGACCGAGGCGATCAAAAGGATGAATGAGGGGCAGTAGAAGGCAAGGAGCAAGGGGCTGTGTGTGGGGGCAGTAGGCAGTTTTCAGTCTGCAGCAGTTGCTACCTTCAGCGCATCAACTTATCAACCCCTAACCCCCTAATCTCCTAATCCCATAAAAACATATAATCAAAAAGTGTGATATTTGTCTCATGGGGTGTTTGGCACGCATTTTGGTCAATATTGAGTACTTTTACTACTCAATCAGTCGTGAGACACCATGATCGAAACCCTCATTTCTTCCAAAACGAGGATCAAGCTCCTGTTGAAGTTCTTTCTCAACAGCAGTTCACGCTCATACCTGCGCGGCCTGGAGACCGAATTTGGCGACTCCTCCAATGCTATACGCCTGGAACTCAACAGGTTCGAAAAAGCAGGAATGCTCAAGACCTTTACGGAAGGGAATAAAAAGTACTTCCAGGCCAACACCGATCACCCCCTCTACAAAGAGATCCACAACATACTCATCAAGTACATTGGCTTTGATACCATCGTCGACACTGTGATAGAGCGTCTGGGCGAGATACGTGAAGTGTACCTCATCGGCCAGCTTTCCAATGGACTGGATAGCCCGGTCATCGACCTGCTCCTCACCGGTGACATCGACGAAAACTACCTCGTCAACCTCATCCGCAAGGCAGAAGCCATGATCAACCGAAAGATCAGGTATATCATCTACCGCAACGACGAACTGCCCGGCATCGACTGGAAACAATTTGAAACGAAACCTCTACTGCTATGGAGCAAAGACAGTTAAAAGCAGAGAGCATAGGGCATAGCGCAGAGAGCAGTTCAAGCAACTATTCTGTGCCAATGCATTCAATGAAGTCGACTCTGTTGATGAGCGAAGTCGAAGTATTGGGAGTTGAACGAAATCAAAACAAGTCCCCTTTAGGGGATTTAGGGGCAAAAGGGCAGGCTCAAATTGCAATGAATCCATGGCTTGTCGTAAAGACCAAAACCAAGTGCGAAAAATTTGTCCGTGACAAAATCCTGGCTATGGGCATCGATGCATTTGTCCCCCTGCAGAAGAGAACAGCGAAGTACAATCGTAAAGTCAAAGTTTATGAGTTACCCCTCATCACCTGCTATACGTTTGTCCGTCTCGACAGAGAAAGAAGAAACCAGGTCCTCGCTCTACCCTATGTCCAGGGCGTGTTGCGCATGAACGGCAAAGACTGCCACGTCAGTGATCATGAGATGCTGTGGCTGCACAAGGTGAGTGGTATAGACCAGGAAGTGAAAACAGAAATATTGTCTATGCAGCAGGGAGACCAGGTGATGATCGCCTATGGCCAGCTTGCAGGCATGGAAGGAAAGATAGTTTCCAGACGCTCCAAGCACGAAGTGGTGGTGGCGTTGGAAAGTTTGGGCATGCAGATGGTCTTGCAGGTAGATCCTGCAATGCTTGTTCCTTTTACCCCCTAGCCCCCTAAAAGGGGGGAAAGGGTTTGCGGTTTTTACCCCCTTTAGGGGGCCAGGGGGCAAGACGGGGCTATATGGATTGCCGATAGGCTGCGACCTATCGGAAGGCGAAGCCATTTTTTAAAGTGAAGAATGAAAAGTGATGCTTCGACTACGCTCAGCAACCGGTAATACGTAAAGAGTAAAGAGTGAAAAGTGAAGAATGATACTAAGGCCTGAAGGGCCGCCCATCGCCCGGGACATATGAGCGAAGCGAATATGAAAAACATACACCCCATCACTGACAGCATCATCTCTCGTTCCGAGCGGGAGATCCGTCTCGGCCAGCATGGCAAAGTGCTGTGGTTTACCGGACTGTCGGGATCAGGGAAAAGCACACTCGCTATTGCCCTCGAGCGACAGTTGTTTGATCAGGGCTATAATGTTGTCGTCCTGGATGGCGACAATATCCGTACAGGCATCAACAACAATCTGACCTTTACACCGGAAGACCGTGTTGAAAATATCCGCCGTATCGCAGAGGTGGCAAAATTGTTTCTCGCCAACGGCATCATTTGTATCGTGAGTTTTATTTCGCCTACACGAGAAATGAGGCAGAGCGCAGAGCAGATCATCGGCCATGAAGATTTTATCGAAGTTTTTATTGACACTCCGCTCGAGATATGCGAGGCAAGAGATGTGAAGGGCCTCTACAAGAAGGCAAGGGCAGGAGAGATCCCCGATTTTACAGGCATTCACGCGCCCTATGAGGCGCCACTAAAGCCGGAGATACACATCCTGACTGGATCTATGTCTGTTGAGGCATCATTGATACAGTTGTATCAACAGGCGATCAAGCGGGTACAATGGTGAGTATTGTGAGAAGGTAAGACAGTAAGACAGTAAGAAGTGTGGGTGAGAGCATGTGTTGTTAAAAATAAAGTATTATAAAAAGGTTCGTCCCATATGACGAACAAAGTGCCATAGGCACGACCGATTTTGTTGCCAGGGAATTCATTCCCTGAAGTAATTAAATAAGCCGATCAACCCATCAACCCATCAACATTTAACATTAACCACTTAACAATTAACCCTTATAACCCTATTAGCGTATAATCACCCAACCCCTAACCTCCTAACTTTCTAACCTCCTAATCCCTTGAAATACTATCTCAATCATCTCGAAGAACTCGAATCCGAATCCATCTTCATCCTTCGTGAAGTAGCGGCCCAGTTTGAAAATCCGGTGATCTTGTTTTCCGGTGGGAAAGACAGCATCCTGATGGTCTACCTGGCCATCAAGGCCTTTCACCCGGCAAGGGTACCTTTCCCTCTGTTGCATATAGATACAGGCCACAACTTTCCAGAGACACTTGAATATCGTGATTGGTTAGTCAATCATTACAACCTGCGCATGAATGTGGGTTCGGTGCAGAAGGCCATTGATGAAGGGAAGATCAAAGAGGAGAAAGGGTTCAATGCGAGCCGCAATAATCTGCAGACGTATGTGCTCCTTGACGAGCTCGAAAAAGGCAAATACGATGCAGCGCTTGGCGGCGGACGGAGAGATGAAGAGAAGGCCCGGGCTAAGGAACGGTTTTTCAGCCATCGGGATGAATTCGGTCAATGGGATCCGAAAAATCAACGACCTGAGTTATGGAATCTCTTTAACGGACGCAAGCATTTCGGAGAGCATTTCCGTGTATTCCCGATCAGCAACTGGACCGAGTTGGATGTATGGCGTTATCTCGCAGTGGAAGAATTTCCGTTGCCCAATCTCTACTTCGCACACATGCGCAAGGTCTTTGAACGTGATGGCGTATTACTCCCCGATTGTGAATACATCACCCGCCGTCCGGATGAAATGGTAAAAGAAGAGTTGATCCGCTGCCGCACCATCGGCGACATGACTTGCACCGGCGTGTGGCGTTCGTCAGCATCAACGATAGAAGATATCATCCAGGAAGTTGCTGTATCACGCCTCACTGAGCGCGGCGGCAGGGCGGATGACAAGAGGAGCGAGACGAGTATGGAAGACCGGAAAAAGCAAGGTTACTTCTGATGAAAAAGAATGATCTGTCAGCTACAGCGTTTAGAAAGTTTAGCATTTAGCCCGTTCGGGCTACTGTTTAGAAAGTTTAGAAAGATGATCGTTCTGTAACGAAATGTAGGATATGACCATAAAAATAACAACCTAAACTCTCTAAACTTAAGCCCGTACGGGCTTAAACTAAACTTTCTAAACACATTGTCTACAGATAAAATAATTCTAAAGTAACAGACACTTCTCCAGGTAACCAAACAGTATCACCATAACATGAAAACGTATTCTTTTGAAAAGCTTGATGTCTGGCAAGAGGCAAGACAATTGGCAGGAACGATTTACAAGTTGACGAGACAATTCCCTGACGAGGAGAAATTTGGCCTGGTCAGTCAGATGCGTAGGTGCGGTATTTCCATTTCCTCTAATATTGCGGAAGGGACATCCAGGTATTCGGGAAAGGATCAAATTAGGTTTTATGAAATTGCTTATGGTAGTCTAATGGAATTGCTCAATCAGGCAATCATCAGTTGTGACCTGATGTTCCTTCCAGAGGATGACTTAATTGCAATTAGAAAAGAAGTTGATAGTATTGCACATAAACTCACCAGACTAAGTGATGCCCAACGCAAGAAAGAGATTTAGGTATATATAGAGTGAATGTTTCACTTTCAATTTTTTTTGGATGGGTTTGGTAAATGAGCAGCCAGCTATAAAATGAATTGTTTGGAAGGCTGACATTTCAAACTAAACTTTCTAAACTTAAGCGCCGAACAGGTGCTTAAACTAAACTTTCTAAACACTGTGCCCACAGCTATATCATATGAAACAGCAGAACCTTATAACGACAGATAAGTACATCGAACTTCTGCGGTTTACAACCGCAGGATCTGTCGACGACGGCAAATCTACCCTCATCGGCAGACTCCTGTACGACAGTAAATCCATTTTCCAGGATCAGTACGATGCTATCGAAGAAGTCTCTAAGCGAAGGGGTGAAGAAGGCGTAAACTTTGCCTTGCTCACAGATGGATTGAAAGCAGAGCGTGAACAAGGGATCACCATCGATGTGGCGTACAGGTATTTTACGACACCGAAGCGGAAGTTTATTATTGCGGACACACCGGGACATATCCAGTACACACGCAACATGGTCACCGGCGCGAGTACCGCCAATGTAGCGCTGGTGCTGATTGACGCACGCCAGGGTGTACTCGAACAGACAAGGCGTCATGCCATCATTGCAAGCCTGCTGCAGATCCCTCACCTGGTCATTTGTATCAACAAGATGGACCTTGTCGATTATAGCCAGGAAATATATGATCGCATCCATGATGAGTTTGAAGCCTTTGCGGGTAAGCTTGATGTGCATGATGTCAGCTTCATTCCGATATCAGCATTGCGAGGTGATAATGTAGTGGACCGAAGTCCCAACATGCCATGGTATGAAGGGTCTACATTGTTGTACTACCTGGAGAATGTACACATCGCCAGTGATTACAATTTTATCGATTGCCGCTTTCCTGTCCAATATGTCGTGAGGCCATATACAGATGAATATCATGACTACCGTGGCTATGCAGGGAGGATAGCAGGAGGCATATTCAAGAAGGGCGATGAAGTGATGTTGTTGCCATCGGGGTTTACGACAAAGATCAGCAAGATCGAAACCTATGATGGCGAACTCGAAGAAGCCTTCCCGCCGATGAGTGTCACGATGCATATCGAGGATGATTTTGATGTCAGTCGTGGAGACATGATCGTGCGGGTCAACAATGTGCCACGGCAGGACCAGGATGTAGACCTGATGATCTGCTGGTTTAACGAAAGGCCGCTCAGGGAAAATGGAAAATATCTATTGCGCCATACCACCAAAGAAGCGAGATGTATCATCCGCGAGGTCCGCTATCGTATGGATGTCAATACGCTCCATCGCGATGTTGCCAGCAAGCAGATCAACATGAATGACATCGCGCGCATTACGATTCGTTCGACTGTGCCCCTCTTTGTGGATGCTTACAATAAGAACAGAATCACGGGGAGTGTCATATTGATAGATGAAGGAACGAATGAGACGGTGGCGGCGGGGATGGTGATCTAGTATATTTGCCCCTAAATCCCCTAAAGGGGACCTGGATATATACTTGGAATGCTCATTAAATAAAATGTAATCAGGTGAAATCAAATCCACACTCATGCGCGTTCCCCCACTTCTCACTGTCTTACAGTCTCACTGTCTTACTTTCTGGAGAGAGAATCCATTAACCAGAACCAATATATAAAATTGACATTTTGAGTATTTACGAAAAACTAAAGACAAAACACTGCGCTGTAAGCGTAACAGGGCTCGGCTATGTCGGCCTTCCGCTGGCACTTGAATTTGCGCGGCACTACCGGGTGATCGGGTTTGATATCAATGAGGAGCGGGTGGCATTGATGAGGCAGGGTATTGATCCATCAAAGGAATTGCCGTCTTCGGCATTTGAAGGATGTGATATTAAGTTTACGACAGACCCTGCGGATTTGAAGGAAGCACACTTTCATATCATCGGCGTCCCTACAGATATTGATGATCACAAGGTCCCTGACCTCAATCCGTTGATCAAGGCAAGCCAGAGTGTGGGACGGGCGTTGAAACAGGGAGATTATGTAGTCTACGAGAGTACAGTATATCCGGGATGTACAGAGGAGGATTGCCTGCCTGAACTGGAGAAAGCTTCAGGGTTGCAAGGTGGTGTTGATTTCAAGTATGGGTACAGTCCTGAACGAATTGTGCCGGGTGACAAAGTCAAGACGCTGACCGGCATCCTCAAGATCGTCAGTGGTAATGATGCGGAGGCCCTGTATGAAATCTCAAAAGTGTATGGCGAAATCATCACAGCAGGACTACACAGGGCATCTTCGATCAAGGTCGCTGAAGCAGCCAAGGTGATTGAAAATACACAACGGGATATCAACATCTCTCTGATGAACGAACTGGCGATCATCTTTGACCGCATGGGCATTGATACCCGTGAGGTGATCGAAGCGGCAGGGACCAAGTGGAACTTTCACAAATATTATCCCGGGCTTGTGGGTGGACATTGCATCAGTGTAGATCCGTTTTACCTCATGCACAAGTCACGGTCACTGGGTTACGAGCCGCAGGTCATTGCCGCAGGCCGGAGGGTCAATGATTACATGCCTCATTTCATTGCCAAGAAAGTCGTGCAGGCCCTTATCGAAAACGGCCGCAATCCCGGAGAGTGTAGGGTATTGGTGATGGGCATTACGTTCAAGGAAGACGTTGCCGATATACGTAATAGCAAGGTGGTGGACCTCATCCGGGAGTTGGAGGATTATTCTATTACGATTGATGTGATTGATCCCCATGCTTCGGTCGTTGATGTGAAACATGAATATGGTATTGATCTCAAACCCGAAGCGGAAGGGAAGTATGATGCGATTATCGTGGCGGTGGGGCACAGGGAGTACATCACCAGGAGCGATGACTTTTACAATTCGATCATAACTGAGGATAGTATCATCTATGACCTTAAAGGAGCCTTAAAGGGCCATTCGATCAAGAGCAGGACTAAGTTTATTTTATGATCACCAGGGTTGAATAAGACGTGTTGATGAAATCTATAAGCAGATCTGCGGCCATATGGATATTGATTGGTGTAGTTACAGGAAGTTGTGTCACAGCAAAAGTTCAAACAACAACGAATCAACTGCCTGCCATAAGTGAAACGGCAAACATGATAGTCATCAGGGGTGCGGTTAACTATCAAGAGCCAATAACCCTTGACAAGGAAGTGACCATATATCCTGAAGCTTTTATATCTACTACCGGGAATGGCAGGATCATTTTCACGAAAAGGGTCAATATACTTGGTAGTTCCCAGGTCTTCGATGCCCAGGCACACATTCGATTTGGTGAAGGGTGTATAGGCACACTCAATGTAGCTTGGTTTGGAGCAAGGGGATATGACAAAGACGATGATACGAAGGCCTTTCAAAAAGCAATTGGTATGGCCTCTGGACTTTCTAATTCTGTAAATGTTTTCGTTCCGGTTGGTAAATACATGATCACCGAACAATTAGTGCTTGAAAACACCTTGCCATTGAACAAATCCATAAATCTCATTGGGGAAGGGATGAGCAGTTCAACTAATGATGGCTCAAGTATCATATGGAATGGTCCCCCAGGGGCTTCCATGATCCTGGTCAGAAACAATTACCATAACCTGATCCAGTCTCTTGATTTTGCAGCAGAACCTGAGCATGAGTTGAAGCATAATATTGAATTAAGATCGCAGATATATCTGATGGAAATCAGGGATTGTTCTTTTTCAGGAAGCGCTGGATCCGGATCTGCCAATGTCAACCTTAATGAAGGAAGTTCAGTTCAAGTGTCAGAGATTAGTTTTAGGAATTGCGTATTTCGTGGAAAGACCGTTGATAATAAAACATGGACGACCGGCTCTGCTGTAATAGGAGGCAAGGCCAATACTAAGAACTTCTACTTTGAAAAGTGTTCCTTGCTGGGATACAATGAAGCAGCGATCAATATTGAAATTTCCGATATAGTGAATGTAAGCAACTGTGCATTTGCGCTCAATGAGATCGATATTTCATGCCTGCTGTGCGGTTTGCTGGCTACGTCTAATTACAGTGAACAATCAAAGTCGTTTTTTAAGGGCACCAATTCCAACAACCTCGCCTTTACGACCTTGGTCAATAATTTTTTTGACGGCCACCCTGCGGAGGATTTTGTGATCACCAGCGGCAGCGGTAGCCTCGTGGTCATCAACAATAATTTTGGGGGAAATGGCGGGATAGATTCCATAAACCTGATACGTTGGGATAGCCGTAATATCAGTAGTGTCTTTAGTGTTGGAAATTTCTATAGAAATGGGGCTTCGACTACTGACCCATTTGTTTTTTCAGGAAGAAATGCTACTAACCCTGAAATTTTCACGTCGGTAATGGATAAGATCGGGGGTGATGGCCCCACCGCCAGGAAAGTTAAAAATTAATACTTCCTGAAAGAGGAAGAAGAGATAATTGAAATTAAGTATACGGTTGGAAAATCTGAAATCAATTGATGAGCACTAAAAGGATAATCGTCATTACTAGTGAAAGCAATTATGCGGTAGGTAATTTGTTTGTAAAGGCATTGAAGAACTTGGGCCATGAGGTGGAACGCTTTGATTTGTTTAAAGTCCTTTCGAGATATGAAAAGGGAGGGTGGCTGGGTCAAAAGGTTAATACTTTCTGGCCTGTAGAGGCCTGGACCCGCAAAGCCAATCGTGAATTAGCGGTATTTATTCAACGATTCCGACCCGATCACATACTGATCAGCGGGGACAACCCTGTTCAGATTGGGGCATTGGCATTTGCCAGGTCCATATTGCCAAATCTGAAGGTAACTTTATTCTGGCCTGACACTTTGGTCAATCTGTCATTTTCTATTACCCAATTGAGTCCTGTTGTCGATACGCTGGCTTCTTATAGCAGCACGGCAATAGACCAGTTTAAGCTAATGGGATTCAGGCATTGTATCTGGATGCCATTTGCTGGTGATGTAGCGTTTCTTATGGATGAATCTGATAAGATAAACCCTGGTTTATATACCTATGATTGCAGTTTTGTCGGAGGATGGAGACCGGAGAGGGAACTTGCCCTGGAAAAAATATCCACGGCAATGTCAGATATATCCCTGAGGATAATAGGGCCGCTCTGGAGCAAAAACGTGAGGAATAAGCAATTGGTAAAGTACATTGATGACACGCCCAGGTATGGCAAGGAATTCGGGGCTTTTATCAGGTCTTCCCGTATAAATCTCAATATAATAGATGATACCAATTACCCTGCTGCCAATATGAGGTTTTTTGAAATTCCGGCAGCGGGTGGATTACAGCTTTCATCATCCTGTCCTGAAATGGAAAGTGTATTTATAGAAGGAGAGCATATTTTCTATTATCACCATCCGGATGCAATAGTGGACAAAATAAGGTACATTCTTTCCAATCCTGGAATTGCAGATAGGGTCAGGCTGCAAGGGCATCAGTATGTCAGGGATCAACATACCTATATGGATAGAATGAAGAGTATTGTATAAACGACAATTCAATATATGGCTAATATATTAGTGACCGGTGGAGCCGGCAATATCGGCGGAAGCCTCGTCAACCGACTTGTGAAAAATCCGGATCATTTTGTGGTCGTTTCAGATAATCTATTGACTGGTTCACGTGAAAAATTACCGGATGGATCTATTCCCAACTGGAAGTTTATTAAATCGGATGTCAATGATTACCGGGATATCAGCGCGATCATGCTTTCCCATAATTTTGATTATGTCTTTCATTACGGAGCAGTGGTTGGTGTAAAGAGAACACTTGAAAATCCGAAACTCGTCCTGGATGATATTGAGGGTATCAAGAATGTACTCGATTTGTCAAAAAACACCGGGGTAAAGCGTGTGTTCTTTTCATCTTCTTCTGAAGTGTACGGTGAGCCTGTAGAAATACCCCAATATGAAGATACGACACCGCTTAACTCAAGACTTCCCTATGCTATAGTGAAAAATGTTGGAGAAGCCTTTTTTAAATCATATCAACAGGAATATGGCTTGGATTATACCATCTTCAGGTTTTTTAATACCTATGGTCCAAGACAAAGCACTGATTTTGTCATATCAAGGTTTATTGAAAGAGCTGTGACTAATAATGACATTACAATTTATGGTGATGGTTCACAAACGCGGACGTTTTGCTATATCGATGATAATCTGGACACTATTGAAAGGATACTCAACACAGGTGAATGTAAAAACGATGTCATCAATATCGGAAGTGATGAAGAAATCACTATCCTGGGCCTGGCTGAACGAGTGATTGAAATTTTTAAATCTAATTCACAGATAGTGCATTTGCCTCCATTGCCAGAAGGGGACATGAGCAGGAGAAAGCCCGACATTTCTAAAATGCTTAAGATACTCAACAGGCCTTTAGTGTCCCTGGATGAGGGTCTTCGCATGACTTTACAGCATCGGTTGTTCTGATATGGAGAAGATCAACATTTATTTTGTTGTCACACACCCCATACAATACTTTGTTCCGGTTTATCAACGACTTTCTAAAGAGAGACAAGTCAATTGTGAGGTATTTTTCTTTTCAGATGAAACTGTTAGCGGGGGTGTAGATAAGCAATTCGGGGTAAAGTTTGTTTGGGATATCCCACTACTCGAAGGGTATCGATATACATTTATTAAGAACAGATCATGGAAGCCATCAATCTTTAAGGGATTCTGGGGACTATTCAATCCGGGCATTATTTTGAAGTTGTGGAAACTCCCACGTGGGATGGTTGTCATAAATGGGTGGCATTTTAGTTCGTATATCATGAGTTTTCTATTTGCTTCAATGTTTGGCCATCGTGTTGCAATCTATTGTGATGCACCTGTCTACAAGGAAATAAATAGAACAGGTTTGAAAAACACAATACGACGATTTATGCTGACCCGGGTTTTATTTAAGCACATGGTTGATAAGTGTTTATATATCGGCACCCAGAGCAGGAAATTTTATGACTTTAATAAAGTTGAGGAAGCAAAACTTGTTTTTACCCCATTCGCTATTGACAATGATAGATTTAGAGAAGGATTAAAGCGTTTTGACAGGCGTGTGGAAAGGAGCAAGCTAAATATTAATGAAGAGGATTTTGTGGTATTGTTTACCGGAAAATTTATATCGGTAAAACGGCCAATGGATCTAATCAAGGCCTTTGAAAATCTCAAAGTGGAAAAAAAGTATTTGGTTTTAGTTGGAGAGGGGGAGTTGAAGGAAAGTTTGCAGGCATACATTGCAGGCCAGGGTATTGATCACGTTCATTTTACGGGGTTCATTAATCAGAACGAACTTCCAAAATATTATGGAATCGCGGATGTATTGGTATTGTGTTCGGAAACAGAAACCTGGGGATTGTCCGTTAACGAGGCTATGGCGTGGATTGCCGATCGTAATCAGTGATATGGTGGGCTGCGCTGAGGATCTGGTAAAGGAGGGAAGAATGGATTTATATATCCAAAGGAGATATCATTGCCTTAAGTGAGTCGATCCGACGTGTCGCTGAGGACAAGAAGAGTGCAAATAGCCTTGGTATGGAATCCGCTAAAATTATAGAAGGATTTACCATAGAAAAATCAGTTGAAGGCTTTATCGCAGCAGCAAGGTAGTTGTTGTTCTGAATTAAGATGTAAGGATAGCATTTGATTAGGAAACGCATTATTTCCGCGATATCAGGTAATGTACTTGTGCAGGCTATTAACGCCGTTATACAGGTAGCCGGTATACCTCTTTTGTTGAAGTATTGGGGTATTCATTATTACGGTGAGTGGTTGATCTTGTTTACAATCCCGTCTTACATTGGGATGAGTGATATGGGCTTGGGGAGCTCGACGACATCTGAATTGTCAATTCTCGTCCAGGCAGGGGAAGAGACAGAAGCAAAGGAAATCTTAAGAAATACATTCTGGTTCATTTTGCTGATCGGAGGTATACCATTTTTACTTTTAGCTCTTTCTGTGTTTGTTCTGCCATGGTACGACTGGCTCAATTTTACTTCCATAGTTGAAGGCGACTTCAAGCTTGCCTTTATACTGCTTATTCTCTATATCTATCTGGCACTTTTTCTGACACTGCCGTTGGGCTATTACCGTGTGCAGAAAATTTATCACCGGGAAAGGTATATTTCATCATTTTTCGGGTTTTGGAATTTCTTTTAATTGTTGCCGCGGTGATGGCAGATGGCATGATTGTAGTAGTGGCATTGATTTATTTATTAGTCAGGCTGGTGCAATTCATATTTGTGTTATTTGATCTCACCCTCAAATTCAAGGATTTCAGGCTGTTGCCTTTTGGGTTTAATTTTAAAAAGATAAGCTATCTGCTCAAGCCCGGGTTGTCCGCTATGACGATTTATATGGGCCAGAATCTCCTGATCCAGGGCTTGGTATCCATTATTGGGATAGCCTTAGGAAGCGTCCAGGTGGTGCTCTTTTCAACAACCAGGACCTTGGTCAACATGGTAAAGCAAGTGGTGGGAATTATAAATCTCTCCATTACTTCCGAATTCAGTTACGCTTATGGAGACAGGAACATGCCCTTGCTGCGAAAGCTGTTTAGGATAACCAACAGAGGTAATACGTTGATGGCCTTCCTGATGCTTGCCCTTTTGTATTTTTTGGGCCACTGGATTTTCAGGATTTGGACTGGGGGAAAGGTGGATATTTTGGAACCTTTCTTCCTGTTGTTTTTAATCAGCACGCTCTTTAGTGCTGTTTGGAATGTTCATTTGGTTTTATTGGTAGCTACAAATCGTTTGGGGTACAGCGGTATTTTATTTCTAATAAATGCATTCTTGTTGATAGTGCTGAATGCCATCTGGATAAAGTCCTGGGGTCTTACAGGAGTTGCGGTCAGTATATTATTATTTGAACTTGCGATGTGGTTGATAATGATGCGTACGACCAGGGGAGTGCTCCAGGATGGTGTTTTAAAGCCACGGCTTTTGCTATGATCAAAAGAGAAGTAGTTTATATAGCACTGGGCATCTTAACAGGCTTTTTATTATTTCTGGCAGCAGGCTTTCCCTTCCTGGATACAGTGGTTTGGGTGACCACCCTTACTTCATTTTATGTCTTCATGTTGCATCTCACAAGGAGAGTAAATTTTCTTGATGTGACAGCCATGGCAGCCTGCATTTCCTACCTGTTAGTTCCTCTTGTTACCTACAATCTGTTTGGTAAGGAAAATAAACTTGCAGCACTTTGGCAAACATATATGACTATCGATAAGCAAGATTATTTCAGGCTGGCTCTACCAGGAACAATTGCTTTGATTATTGGATTATGGTTTCCATCACTGATCAAAACACCTGCAACAGATGGCCAGTTGATCCTGAATGTCAAAAAGTACCTGACAAACAAAAGCTATATAGGTATGTTGTTGATTATGACAGGCATTTTAGCAGTACCTTTTGTGCAATGGGCACCACCTTCTATTTCGGCCATTTTTTATTTCGTTAGTCAACTGACCTATATAGGCGTTATCTATCTCCTCCACTCCAATCTTCAGTTGAAAGGAGCGGCCATCGCTTTTATTTTGATCCTGATGGTGGCACAGAGCATCCTGACAGGAATGTATGGAGAGTTGGTTTACTGGAGTGTTATGGGTGTAATCCTCATGGTAATGAATAAGGAATCTTTTACCATGTCACGTAAGCTCATTTTAATAAGTGTTGGTATAGTGTCATTATTCCTCATACAATCTATCAAGCATGAGTACAGGGACAAGGTCTGGAAGGGAGCCGAAAGAGGAAATGATCCTTCCCTGTTTTTCTCCTTGATTGTTGACCGGATCATGGATCCCGCCTCCATATTTGAACCGGAGAGAATGTACAAGGTCGTTGTCAGAGCCAATCAGGGTTATTTAGTAGCAAGGTCAATGGACTATGTACCAAAGCATGAACCTTTTGCCAGGGGAGAGACAATATTAAGTTCGTTTGCGTCCGCGATAGTGCCACGTTTTCTTTGGGCAGACAAGCCAAAGGTAGGTGGGCAGGAAAATATATGCAGGTTTTTAGGGGATTGCGGACGATATAATTATAGTTACAATATTGGCCAGTTAGGAGAAGCATATGTGAATTTTGGAATAGTAGGCGGATGGATATGGATGTTTTTTTATGGTCTCATGCTCAATACGCTTTTAAATTTATTTAGATACTTAAGTGTTAAGCGACCGACATTGTTGCTCTGGACCCCATTGCTTTTTTATCCGGCAATGGTGGTTGAAACAGATTTCCTGACGTTTATCAACACATTTGTAAAGGGAGCCATGTTTTGCGCTGCAAGCTACCTCCTGTTTAGATTATTTGTAAAAATCAGATTGTAGTCCCGTGACATCACCAATAAAGGAACACGCCCACAAGAAAGCCCTGATCACCGGAATTACCGGACAGGATGCCGCATATCTATCAAAACTATTAATATCAAAGGGTTATCAGTTGATTGAGTGAGTGCCGGAAGGAGGGCCAATCTGATTTTTCCCGTCTTACCTACCTGGGAATTAAGGATAGCATCCAATTTGTCGAATGCGATCTACTCAACCAGGGTGATTGCATGGAGATGATAGAACAGTACCAGCCTGATGAAGTATATAACCTTGCGGCCCAGAGTTCGGTTTCCTCCTCCTTTCAATATCCAAGGGTGACTATTGAATTTAATATTATTTCTGTGCTCAATTTATTGGAAGCCATCCGGATGAAGTCCGGACAGAGTAGGTTTTATCAGGCCAGCAGTAGTGAGATGTATGGCATAGTCAATCAATTGCCTATTACGATACAGAGTATTTTGCATCCGGTAAGCCCGTATGGAATATCCAAAGCGGCCGGCCATTGGCTGGTCAGTCAATATCGTGAATCATATCATCTTTTTGCAGTAAGCGGTATTTTATTTAACCATGAATCGTTCCTGAGACAAGATTCCTTTTTCGTAAAAAAGGTAATCACTAGTGCGATCAGGATAAGAAATGGCCAGCAGCGCGACCTGCGTGTGGGTAGTATCGATATCAAGCGGGATTTTGGTAGCGCAAAAGATTACGTCGAAGCGATATGGCTTATGCTTCAGCATGAAAGACCAATTGATTATCTCGTATGCACAGGCGCTTCAATATCCCTCCGCGATATCATACATTATGTATTTGACCAAATTGGCATTGACCGGAAGAATATCATTTCAGACAGTAATCTGGTAAGGCCATCGGAGATTTCCGATATATATGGCGACCCATCCCCGATTTATAGGGACTTGCAATGGAAAGCCAGCGGAGATTTTTATAAAGTGCTCGATGAATTGATTAGTGAAGAGATGATGAACTATGGAAATTAGGAACACCATCCCGGAGGTTGTACATATTCAGCGTAAACGCAGAGAATCGGGCAATTTCAGCCTGGAGTTTATTTTCAATGATGTACGTGAGAAGCTCCATTCAAGGTTCAGGTTTAAGTTGTTGATTGCATCACGGACAAGTGACGGGATCTGGAACAGGTTGTTAAATATTTTTCAGGTGTTTAATAATCAAGGGCAGATTAATCATGTGACCGGGGGATATTCATTATGTGACCTATCTCTTGAAAAAGCGTAGAACCATTTTAACAGTTTTAGATTGTGGATTCATGGATCGAACAGAGGGCTTCAAACGCAGCCTTTTGAAGTTTTTTGGCTGACACTACCTGTAGCAAGGGTTAAATATCTCACTGCCATTTCCGAAGCAACAAAGATGGATATCCTTAAATATACCGGGTGTCAAGCCGATAGTATTACAGTTATTCCAGTTGCGGTAGATGAGATTTATAGGCCAGTGCCAAAACGCTTTGATACAGAGTGTCCACGAATCTTGCAAATCGGTACAGCACCTAATAAAAATCTGGAACGGCTCATCCAGGCTATTAAGGGGATAGAATGCACACTTGTTGTGATTGGAAAGCTGACGGAGACTCAAACAACATTGTTGGCGGAAAGCGAGATAAAGCTTATTAACCGGATGAATTTGACTCAGGAAGAACTGTATGATGAATATAGGAAGGCGGATATTGTAACCTTTATATCAACCTTCGAAGGATTTGGTATGCCAATTATCGAAGCGAATTGCGTAGAGAGACCTGTAATAGCCGGCAATAATTCATCAATGCCTGAAGTAGGAGGAGATGCAGCATTATATGTTGATGCTTATTCGGTGGATGATATCCGATCAGGGTTGACCCGCATAATCAATGATGAAGAATTGCGGAACAAGCTCATCCAGAAGGGAAGAAGCAATAAAGAGAGATTTTCAAATGAAACCATTGCCAATATGTATGGAGCACTCTATGATAGGGTTTTAAGCAATTTGAATTAGCATTGGTTTGATAAGGGAAAACTTAAAGATCCTCGTCGTTGTCGCCGGCTACAAGCCCGCGGTAATCTATGGCGGACCGGTATACTCCGTCAGTGCACTTTGCGAAGAACTGCAGCAGCACGACATCGATGTTACAGTACTCACGACAAATGCAAATGGTCAGCATGATTTTCCGTATCCTAACCGGACCACGAAATGGGTTGATGGAGTCAGGGTAATATATTGCCGGAGGATCGTGGGGGATCCTGTCTCCATATCCCCGGCACACACATGGACCTTACTCAAATGTATAAAGGAGTATGATATGATCCATATCCAGGGCTGGTGGAACTGGGTCGCCATGATATCCCTCGTTATCTGTAAAATCTATGGCGTCCCGCATATATTGTCTACAAGGGGCGCACTGAGTGAATATACCTTCAGGACACAACATACAAAACGCACAAAAAAATGGTTGCATAAATTGTTTTTTAAGCGGATGCTGAGCCGCACTTTACTACATGTCACCAGTAATGAGGAAGCAAGTAAATTCAGGGCTGTTTTGCCGGATGCCCCGATTATTAACATTCCGAATATTGTCAATTTTCCTGCAGTTAGGTTTGAACACCTGCACCATGAGGGGCCATTACAACTCATTTTTCTTGGCAGGATAGATCCGGTCAAGAATATTGAACTATTGGTGAACGCCCTCCGGCAAGTACCTTTTCCATATCACTTAACTATTGTTGGGGATGGAGATCCCGGGTACATTGCCGGGCTACAGCAATTGATTGAGCAGAATGACCATATCACGCTGGCTGGTCCTGTATATGATGAGCGGAAGTTTGCGCTGCTGGCCAATGCTGATCTGTTGGTTCTCTTGTCCCACACTGAAAATTTCGGGAATGTCATTCTGGAGGCACTTTCACAAGGGACTGCCGTGCTGGTGAGTAAAAATGTCGGGGCCGCAGATATTGTTTCATCCCAGCACCTGGGATGGGTGATTACACCAGAAGTGGAGGTTTGTGCAGAGACGTTATGCGAAATCAATGCGAACAGGCAGCAACTGGCAGCGATAAGAAAATCCGGCCCGGAAGTACTGGCAACTAAACTAAGCCCGTCTGCATTGGCATCCAGGTATATCCATGAGGCCTATGGGATGGTCAATCCAGTCTTTAAACTCCGTCTTCAAATACCTGAAATTGCATAGCACTTCGCCCTTGAAACTTCCGGCGTTAGGATTAGGTACATCGCGACTGATCCATCATCCGGCAAAAGCTGCAGCGCTTAGAACTCTTGACATTGCACATGATCTTGGCATCACTTATTATGATACAGCCCCGATCTATGGGTTCGGGTGGTCAGAGAAATTGCTGGGCACTTTTCTTCATGGTAAAAGGGATAGAATTCAAATTGCCACAAAAATCGGTTTGCAACCTTCCCGCTTGTTGACACTACTTCCATTCGGATGGATTGTCGGCATTCGAAAAGTTGGAAAGACCCTGAAGGGGCAATCGCAAAAGGGAATGCCAGTGGGAGTCAGCAGGCAGGAGATACTGTCATTTGATACGGAAGCAGCACGCAAGAGCCTTGAAGAAAGTCTTAGGCGATTGAAAACAGACTATGTGGATATACTGTTGCTTCATGAAGCCACTGTTGACGAAGCAAACACACCGGAAGCCAGGGCGTTTATGGAAATGGTGCTGAGCTCAGGAAAAGCCAGGGCAATTGGCATCGGCTCGGCCAGAGAGAAACTGACCAATGTCCGTCAACTCGACGCACTATACACGGTGGTGCAACATGATTACGATCTTTGCGGGCAACAACAGATTGATGATGGCAACAGGATGGTCAATACTTTTGGCTTATCCCAAAACCTGCAATGTATAAAATCAATGACCAGGAAAAATCCCCTTCAGGAGGAACTTGCTTTTGCAAGTAAACTGGATTTTTCAAGTGAAAAGGACATATTATCCTTTTGTCTAGCAGGGGCGAGGTACGAGCATCCCGGAGGCATTTCCTTATTTTCTTCCACACAGGAAAGCCATATTCGCGAAACGGTGACGGCCTGGAATAGTCAATCTATCGACCAGGTACAGTTCAAAGAAGCAATATCAATTATCAGAAAATATACACAGTCATCATGAATTTTACACGATTGACCGGATTACGCA
Source organism: Candidatus Opimibacter iunctus (assembly GCA_016716665.1). GTDB lineage: Bacteria > Bacteroidota > Bacteroidia > Chitinophagales > Saprospiraceae > Opimibacter > Opimibacter iunctus. Next base: position 343,017 of record JADJVH010000005.1, read on the forward strand.
ATCTCGCCAGGCAGATCGGACTTACCAGATTACTCTCCTTCCGAAGCAGAATGGCCAATGACCAGGCTAGAAAATACTATGCTGAGCACAAACCCTCAAAAGCAGAAATTGATTTGCTCGGGTATACTTATCAACTAAACACGGGCAGTGCCTATGAGTGGATGAGGGCAAATGCGGTATACCAGGATAAACATATTATAGGCCAACTGCTGGCCCATCTGCAACCAGGCATGGATTGCTGGGATATCGGTGCCAGTATTGGGGCATACACGTGCATATTGTCCCTGAAGAATAAACCAGAAGGAATGGTGTACGCCTTCGAACCCGAACATCTGTCAAGGCAAAAGTTGGCAGCCAACCTATCCTTGAATGGAATATCCAATGTGCACATTTATGATGTAGCCTTGGGTAGTGAACAAAAGCAGTTGCACCTGGTCCTGGCTCATGATGCATCTGCCGGCACACATAGACTTGATCAACATGCTGAAGTGCCAGTGGAAGGCAGTCAGGTCGTCAATGTCACTACTGTTGATAAACTTATAAGTAAAGACAACTTGAAAATACCCGGTGTCATGAAAATTGATGTGGAGGGATTTGAGGAGCAGGTGTTAATTGGCGCAAAAGATACCATCCGTCATCAGGGTTGCCGGGCGATCATGATTGAAATGCACTTTTCCATTTTTGCTGCAGAAAAGGATAGTCACCGCTCAGTGCGCATTTCCACCCTATTGAAGGAGGCTGGTTTTACCACTCAGGATTGGGTTGACCCTTCCCATTTATTGGCGACAAAATGATTCTCGATTTTTCGACACAAGAGACCCTTTCATTTGAAGCAGACCTTTGTATCATTGGTGGCGGCATTGCAACCTATACATTACTGTCATCGCTCGCCAATACGTCAATGCGTGTGATGGTCATCGAGCGGGGAGGAATGGAAGCAGACTCTGACCAGGATAAATCAAAAGCGTGCGAAGTGACCGGACATTCATTTGCCGGCCATCTGACAGGAAGGTATTTTGGATTGGGAGGCACGTCTGAATATTGGGGTGGCCAGGCATTGCCCCTGCAGGATTTTGATCTTTCAAGTAAGAGTTGGGTTGATTTTTCAGGTTGGCCTATTACCATGAATGACATCACACCCTTCTTTGCTGATGCAGAAAAACTCTTTCAGGTAGATCCGGTTGCCTATGACTCTGATGTATTTCAAGTAAGATCCCTGACACCCATTCCCTGGGATCAATCGGCCATACATGCACATTTTTCAAAATGGAGTCCCAGGCCAAATTTTAAGCCAAATCTGGTCCATGCATATTCGAATCATCGGAAAGTTGATATACTGATCAATGCAGTAACAACCAGCCTGGAGTATAACGAGGATACAAAAGAAGTGTCCAGTATCAACATTCACTATCGCGGTAAAGTTGGAAATGTGCGCGCAAAGAGATTTATTCTGGCAGCCGGGGGAATTGAAAATGCCCGACTCCTCCTGGTATCTCCCACACTTCCAGCCAATGAGTATATAGGCAGGATGTTCCAGGATCACCCTACGGCCCAGGTAGCTACGATTCATCCGGCAGATAACCATACACTCCAACGCTATTTTAATTATTTCTTCAAAGGCAAAACAAGATGCCTGCCGAGGCTGTCCCTCACCAGCGCTTTTCAAGAGAAGCACAAGACACTTGCGGCTACTGCCTTTATACAGTTTATTCCCAGGGAAGGAAGTGTGTTGGATTCCTTTAAGCAGGTGTATAGAGCCATCAGCAGGTTTAAAATGCCATCAGGTAAAGCCATAGCAGATCAATTCAAGTCATTACGACATATCGGTGAAGTCATCCCTATAGCAAGAGCTTATTTATTTGGGAGACACCTCTATACTCCGGATGGAACCCCAAGACTTACGTTTATGATCGAGCAGGCTCCGATAGCAGATAGCTATATCGCCTTGTCAAATACCGATGATGAAAACGGTATGCCGGTAGCAAAGATCCATTGGCAGTTTTCAGATGCCACCATTGATACCTTCAGAGCATTCTGCACTTTGCTTGAGAGCGAATTTTCCAGGTTGCGGTTGGGCAGTATTGAATGGGATGACTGGGTCATGCAGGATACAGCAAGTATTCGCGGGCACTTGTCGGATGCCTATCACCATATGGGCACCACGCGCATGAGTGAAACGGCAGCTACGGGTGTCGTGGATCAGCACTGCAAGGTGCATGGTGTCGATAATCTATACATTGCCGGGAGCTCTGTATTCCCGACATCCGGGCATTCAAATCCGACACTAACGTTTATGGCATTGGCACTGCGCCTTGGCCAGCATCTTTCATCACACCCGGGTCCTAAGACGTAAAGATGATCACAAAACCAGACCTTACGGTAGTCATCCTGACCTTCAACGAGGAGTTGCATATTCACAGGGCAATCGAAAGTGCATGGAAAGTAGCCAGAGAGGTGATCATTGTAGATTCATTCTCCACAGACCGAACTGTACAGATCGCAATGGAATCAGGTGCACAGGTTTTGCAAAACCCGTTTGTCAATCAGGCACAGCAATTCCAATGGGCCATGGATCATGACCATGTCAGGACAGTCTGGACTATGCGCATGGATGCGGATGAGTATCTCACAGAAGCCCTGGTGGCTGAAATCACACAAAAATTGCCGGGACTCGAAAAGGGGATTTCTGGTGTAGTCTTAAAAAGACAAGTGCACTTTATGGGAAAGTGGATCCGGCACGGAGGATATTACCCGGTCCATCTGCTCAGGATATGGCAAACAGGGCATGCGCGCATAGAACAGCGCTGGATGGATGAACATACCCTCCTGACACAGGGGAAGTCTATTACATTTAAGCATGATTTTATTGATGAAAATCTCAACTCCCTCACCTGGTGGACAGCCAAGCATAATGACTATGCGACCAGGGAAGCTATCGATATACTGAATACGAAATATCAGTTTGTCGAGGAGCAGCATACCGGAGGTGAAACATTAAGTGATCATCAGGTGCAGACAAAGCGCTGGTATAAAACCAATTTCTACCTGCGTATGCCTTTATTCCTTCGTGCCTTCTTGTATTTCCAGTTCAGGTATTGGATAAAGCTGGGCTTCCTGGATGGAAAAAAGGGATTGGTCTGGCATTTTTTGCAGGCGTTCTGGTATCGGTTCCTGGTAGATGCAAAAATCCTTCAGATAGAGTGGTGGGCTAAGGCAGACAACAAGCCGGTCAGGACAATTATTGAAGAGAAGTATAAATTCAAATTTTAAAAATTGACTGAGTGATTTGTCTGCGACTAAAGCCTTTCGAGAGCAAGGCTCTTCACTTATCGGGGCATAAATAAAATACTTTAGTCAATCAGGAGCACTAACCTCCTGATCTCCTAACCCTTTTACAAATAGAGATGTACATTCTGGGACTTAACGCATATCATGCCGATTCCTCTGCCGCCATCCTCAAGGATGGGGTCCTGATAGCCGCGATTGAAGAGGAGCGCTTCAGAAGGATAAAGCACTGGGCTGGCTTTCCCTCAGAAGCCATAAGGTTTTGCCTTAGAGAAGCAGGGATCAATCTTGACCAGGTGGATCACATCGCGATCGGCCGGGACCCTAAGGCTAAGTTCTTTAAAAAGGTAATTTTTGCCGCAGCACACCCATCGATTGGTATGAGGGCGATTCGCAATCGATTGGTCAATGCAAAGCAAGTCTCTTCGTTGGCACAGGAATTTGCAAACCACTTTTCTTTTGTGGATGAAGCGGCCCTCGGAAGTAAAATACACTATGTTGAGCATCACAGGGCTCATCTGGCTTCTGCTTTTTTCGCTTCTCCGTTTGAAGATGCCGCTTTGTTGTCCATAGATGGGAGCGGGGATTTTACGACCACCATGCTTGGCATTGGTCATGCTTCTCACATTGATGTGTTGGAATCCATTGATTTTCCGCACTCCATTGGTGTTTTCTATTCAGCCTTTACGCAGTACCTCGGCTTTCCGCATTATGGCGATGAATATAAAGTGATGGGGCTCGCACCTTATGGCAAACCCCTTTATGTCGATAAACTTAAGGAAGTCGTTCGGCTCACCAAGGATGGATTGTTTAACCTTGATCTGACGTATTTCCGTGTCACGCAAGGTAATGTGATCTCTTATGGAAATGATCATATCCCTGTAGTGGATAAGCTCTATAGTGACAAGCTTGTCAAGGCATTTGGTCCTGAACGTAAGCGAGGGGAAGAATTGTCAACCTATCATAAGGATCTCGCTTCGTCCGTGCAAGCATTTACTGAGGAGATTATTTTTCATCTGTTAAACGGGCTGCATGCGAGAACGAATCTAACAGCGGTTTGTATTGCCGGAGGCGTTGCACAGAACTCAGTGGCCAATGGAAAAATCACCAGGAATACACCTTTTCATAATGTCTATATCCCCAGTGCCGGCCATGATGCAGGCATATCTATGGGAGCGGCTCTCTATGTGTATAATCAGCTATTGAAACAACCTCGTATGCCGGCAATCCGGAGTGCCTATACCGGAAGTAAATTTTCTAATGAGGACATTGCACAATTCCTGATGAAGGAAGGGGTTACCTTCAAGAGGTATGACGATGAGACCTTATTTGATCTCGTCTCTGATGCATTGATCGGAGGTGCAGTGATAGGCTGGTTCAATGGCCGGGCTGAGTTTGGTCCCCGCGCCTTAGGCGGCCGGTCTATATTGGCAGATCCTCGCCGACAGGATGCCAAGGAATTACTCATTGCAAAGGTAAAACGCCGCGAAAGTTTTCGTCCCTTTGCCCCCTCTATCCTTGCTGAATGTGTCAATGACTTTTTTGAAGTCAACGATGATGTTCCGTTTATGGAAAAAGTCTTTCCGATCAGAAAGGACAAACAGCATCTTATTCCGGCAGTGACCCATGTAGATGGTACTGGCAGGTTGCAATCCGTTGAAAAGGACACGAATCCGAGATACTATCAACTCATCGAAGCGTTTTATAAGAAATCAGGCGTACCCATTTTGCTCAACACCTCTTTTAATGAAAACGAACCCATAGTCAACAGTCCCATGGAGGCGCTCGATTGTTTCCGGCGCACCCACATGGATATGTTGGTCTTGGAAAATATCGTTGTTGAACGCAAGCAAGTGAACTGATCACATGCCCATGAATACTGCCATGCAGTCATTTCCGCTTATCTCTATCATCACTGTCACCTACAACAGCGAAAAGACCATTCGCGATACGCTGGCCTCTGTGGCAACACAGGATTATCCGCATATCGAGCATATCATCGTAGATGGACTTTCAAGAGACAATACCCTTGCTATTGTGCGGGAGTTTCCTCATGTCACCAGGATCATCTCCGAAAAGGACTATGGTATCTATGATGCTATGAATAAAGGCATCAAGGCTGCTACAGGTGAGATCATAGGCTGCCTTAACTCAGATGATTTTTATGCATCAGCGACCGTGATCACCAAGGTCGTGGAACAAATGATGGCTGACAAATCAAGTGCATTGTATGGCGACCTGGTATACGTCCGTCCTGATCGTACAACAAAAATCACCAGGACATGGATCGCCGGGAAGTTCAAGCCAGGGAAATTCCTCTTTGGATGGATGCCACCCCATCCCACTTTTTTTGTGCGGCGAGATGTGTATCAGAAATTCGGTTTGTTTAATACCACACTAAGATCAGCTGCTGACTACGAACTCATGCTACGGTTCCTCTACAAGGCAAGGATATCGGTAAGCTATCTCCCTCAAATCCTCGTCAGGATGAGGGCAGGAGGGATGAGCAATGCCTCCTTCCGCAACCGGATCAACGCTAATCGCGAAGATCGTCAAGCCTGGCGCGTCAATCAGTTGCATCCTTACTTTTATACTACTTTACTAAAGCCCCTCAGAAAACTGATTCAATATGTTCGAAAACCGAAACGGATAGCATGAAGACTGCATTGATCACAGGCGTCACCGGCCAGGACGGCGCCTACCTCTCCGAATTTCTACTGAAGAAGGGCTATATCGTACATGGTATCAAGAGGAGAAGTTCTCTCTTCAATACCTCCCGCATAGACCACCTGTACCAGGACCCGCATGTCAACAACCGCAATTTTATCCTGCATTACGGCGACCTCACCGACGCGACTAATATCATCCGGATCATTCAGGAAGTGCAACCTGATGAGATCTATAACCTTGGCGCCATGTCCCATGTCAAGGTGAGTTTCGAAGAGCCCGAGTATTCTGCAGATGTGGATGGTATTGGGACACTGCGTATTCTCGAAGCGGTGAGGCTTCTCGGTCTGACTGAAAAAACACGGATATACCAGGCCTCTACTTCGGAGTTATATGGTAAGGTGCAGGAAATACCGCAGACGGAAAAGACGCCATTTTATCCAAGATCGCCGTACGGTGTTGCAAAATTATATGCCTACTGGATTACAGTCAATTATCGTGAGGCATATGGTATCTATGCTTGCAACGGCATCCTCTTCAATCATGAGAGCCCATTACGCGGTGAGACATTTGTCACCCGCAAGATCACACGGGCAGTAGCAAAGATAGCCCTCGAGATGCAGGATGTACTCTATGTAGGCAATCTCGATGCGAAAAGGGATTGGGGTCATGCAAAGGATTATGTCGAAGTGATGTGGAAGATTCTCCAACATGATATCGCCGAAGATTGGGTCATTGCTACCGGGATCACAACCTCCGTCAGGGATTTTATCCGCATGGCATTTAGCGAGATCGGTATTGAGCTTGCATTCAATGGCAAGGGAGCAGATGAAACCGGATCAGTTGCCTTCATTGATGAGGAATTGTACAACGCTGTCATCGGACAACCTTGTCACCTCACCACCGGAAATATCCTGGTGCGGGTGGATAGCCATTACTACAGACCAACAGAAGTTGATTTGCTGGTGGGTGATGCCACCAAAGCCAGGGAAAAACTAGGATGGGTTCCTAAGCACGATGTATCCTCCTTGTGTAAAGAAATGGTGATGTCGGATATCAGTTTATTCCACAGGATTGCTTTATTGAAACGTGAGGGATTTGATATCATCAATGAATACGAATAGCGAAGTAGTATTATTTTCTCGCGCAGAGACGCAGAGGCGCAGTTTGTTTTGCACCCACGCTCTTTTCGCACACCTCTTACTTTCTCACTGTCTTGCAGTCTTACACAATACGTTTCCATGGACTTAAAAGATAAAATATACATCGCCGGCCACAACGGCATGGTCGGATCTGCGATATACCGAAAGCTCACCTCACTGGGATATACGAATATCATCGGCAGGTCATCCGCAGAACTCGATCTCCGCTTCCAGGATAAGGTGACTTCCTTTATGGAAAGGAACGCCCTCAATATGTTTTCCTGGCCGCTGCAAGAGTGGGCGGCATCCTCGCCAATAATCAGTATCGTGCTGAATTTCTTTACGACAACCTGATGATCGAAGCCAATGTCATTCACGCTTCATTCCTGAGTGGTGTTGAAAAACTGCTGTTCCTCGGCTCTTCCTGTATCTATCCTAAAAACACACCACAGCCATTGAAGGAAGAGTATCTCCTGACCGGCCTGCTGGAATCAACCAATGAACCTTATGCCATAGCAAAGATTGCAGGAATTAAATTGTGTGAAGCCTATCGTAGCCAGTATGGCTGTAACTATATATCAGCTATGCCAACCAATCTGTACGGACCTAATGACAACTACGACCTGCAGGGTTCACATGTAATGCCTGCATTGATCCGGAAGTTTCATGAAGCAAAAAAGAATGCCAACCCTGAAGTGGTCATCTGGGGATCAGGTAGGCCACTCCGTGAATTTATGCATGTGGACGATCTGGCGGAAGCCTCCGTTTTCCTGATGGATCACTATAATGAAGCAGGCTTTATCAATGTAGGCACCGGCGATGAAATCTCGATACTTGACCTCGCTCAACTCATTAAAAGAATAGTCGGCTACGAAGGCACCATTATACATGATAGTTCAAAACCGGATGGTACACCACGCAAGCTCATGGACAACTCCAGGCTTACAGCCTTGGGATGGACTTCTACAATCACCCTTGAAGACGGTATACGTACTGTCTATGCGCAACTAAATAGTAAAGAATGGTTTTGATCATCTAAACTGCCACAATAAACAATTCGACACCCCTCAACACAAATAAACCTATCAACCCATCAACTTATCAACCTCTAACCCCTAACCTCCTAACCCTTTATGCATGACAGTCATTGTAACCACAGATTTCATTTCGTGGTTGCAGATCACCCGATCACCCGATCACAGATCACTAGATACCTATGTGCGGCATAGCCGGAATATTAAACTTCAGCGATAGCACCAGACATACTGTAGCCATACAGTCCATGACTGATCGTATAGCTCATCGCGGCCCGGATGCAGAAGGCATCTATGTAGATGAGCGTATTGCACTCGGCCATCGTCGTTTGGCCATCATTGATCTCAACGAAAGTGCCAATCAACCGATGTGGGACTTTTCGGGCAGGTATGTCATCGTGTTTAATGGGGAGATATATAATTATCAGGATATCAAATCCCGCCTGCGCGATTATCCTTTCAAGACACAATCCGATACAGAGGTTATTCTGGCGGCATATGCAACCTGGGGCATAAATTGCCTCGAACAGATGAATGGGATGTTTGCTTTTGCCATCTGGGACGCTGTAGAAGAGGTACTCTTTATAGCCAGGGACAGAGTAGGAAAAAAACCATTCTACTATGCGCTCAACCGTGAACGTTTTGTCTTCAGTTCAGAAGTAAGAAGCATGCTGGCATCAGGGTTGATCCCCCGGCAATTGGAAGACAACTATCTGACAGAATATCTGATGTACCAGGCGGCCATGAATGAGCATACCATGGTGAAAGGAATCAGCCGATTAAAGGCAGGGTACTATGCCATCCTGCATAAAGGCACCTTGACGGAGCTGCCCTATTGGGAATATTCAGGGGTTCGACCTTCAGCAGATTCGTATGAGACAGCCAAAGGGAAAGTAAAAGATCTGATGCTGGATGCAGTGCGGTTGAGAATGGTATCAGATGTACCAGTCGGGGCATTTCTCTCCGGTGGCATTGATTCCAGCCTGGTTGTGGCCTCCATGGCGGAACAATCATCAGCACCCATCAACACATTTACAATAAGCTTTGACGAAAAGCAATATGACGAAGCTGTGTACGCCCAACAGGTGGCTACGATCTACAAGACTAACCACCATCGCATACTAATCCAGCCTGAGGAATTTTTGTATAGCATGGAGGATATTCTTGCATCCATGGATACGCCAAGCGGCGATGGCCCAAATACGTTTTTGGTGGCAAAGTATACCCGTCAGGCCAATATTAAAGTAGCACTCACAGGACTGGGGGGAGATGAATTGTTTGCGGGGTACAATAAATTCATGATCTACCTCAGGCTCATGAAGTATAAATGGTTACTGAATTTTCCAGCTCCCATTCGTCAATCACTGGCCAAAATGTTTCTCGCATCAAATCCGGATCACAAATTTACCAAAGCGGCCAATCTGGCAGACCTTGACAAATGGGACCTATCCACGGTATATCCGGTGCTGCGAAGGGCGTATAGCCAGAGTGAAATCAACAACCTGTTGACTAAACCAAACCGCCATGATGGAGTTGAGGGAAGGTTGTCCGAAATCAATGCTATGATTCCGTGGATGGGTAATCTCAGCAAATGTACAATTGGAGAACTCGAAACATATACCAGGGATGTATTGCTGAGGGATACCGACCAGATGTCTATGGCACATGCACTTGAAGTGAGGGTACCGTTTTTTGATTACCGCCTGATCGAGTATGTCCTGTCCCTTCCTGATCACATCAAATACCCGCATACACCAAAGCAATTACTTGTTGAAGCCATGGCCCCGAGGCTACCAAAGGAACTCAGCCAACGGAAGAAAATGGGCTTTACCTTGCCAATGGAACAGTGGCTCAAAAGAGAACTGGCAGATATGGTGCAGCTCAAGCTAAATGATCTGGCAGACCGCAAGGAATTTAACGGTGCCAAAGTCCTTCAAAATGGAGTGACTTTAAAGCAGGAGATAAAAATATATTGTGGACCCGCATCTGGAAGCTGGTCGTCCTCTCCGATTGGCTCCAGCGAAATCAACTTTAGTACAGCTGTCAAGTAGCAGCATGACATTTACAACCACACCCACACTCACACCCACACTTCTTACTCTCTCACTGTCTTACCTTCTTACACTGATGCGAATCGACATCATCGCCGGCGCCCGGCCCAATTTCATGAAGATCGGCCCGATCATCAGGCAATTGAAAATATATAATGCAGCTCACCCGGATAAGGCCTTTCTATTCAGACTGATTCACACCGGCCAGCATTATGACCGTAATATGAGTGATAGCTTTTTTGAGCAGTTGGGCATCCCGGAACCCGACATCAATCTTGGTGCCGGATCAGGCACGCAGGCCAGCCAGACTGCGCAGATCATGATCGGCTATGAAACGGCTATCCGGGAGTGGAAGCCAGATATCTGCATCGTCGTGGGCGATGTCAATTCGACAATGGCCTGTTCGATCGTTGCAAAGAAGGCTGGTATCAAGGTAGCACACGTTGAAGCAGGCATTCGTTCAGGTGACTGGTCCATGCCTGAAGAAATCAATCGGATAGTCACAGACAGCATAACAGATTATTTCTTTACCACCTCTGAAGAAGCCAATTCAAATCTGATGAAGGCAGGCCATGCAGAAAGCCAGATATACTACGTGGGCAATACGATGATTGATTCCCTGCTCAACCACCTCAATAAACTGATTAAGCCGGACTTTTTTGATAGTTCATTTGCAAGTGAGAAATATATTGTCCTGACATTGCATCGTCCATCTAATGTGGATGATCCAGCTAAATTGGCTGTGCTCCTGGATCAGATACATGATGCGGTCAACGGCTGCAAAGTGCTTTTTCCGATGCATCCCCGGACAAGAAAGATTTTTAATGCTATCGGAAAGGACTATCCTCAGTTTGTCATCGTAGATCCGATGAGCTATCTCGAATTTATGTATGCAGTCAAAAATGCAACAGGCGTAGTGACAGACTCCGGCGGAATCACGGAGGAAACAAGCGTATTGAACATCCCTTGTATCACCTTACGCGACAGTACCGAAAGACCTGAAACCATAAGACTGGGCACCAATGAACTGGTAAAGGACCATACACTGATCGCCGGATATATCCATAAGATGATCACTGGTGAATGGAAACAAACACAACCTATAAAATACTGGGACGGTAAGACCTCGGAACGAATAGTGGAAGCTTTAGCTTCCATGCGTAAATAGCAAATGACTGATCACAGATCACTACATCACAGATCACTACATGAATAATACGCCATACATCCTCATCATGGCAGGGGGAGTCGGATCACGATTCTGGCCAGCGAGTCGCGAACACCTGCCAAAGCAATTTCTCGACATCACAGGTTCCGGTAAGAGCCTGATCCGTCAGACGGTTGATCGCTTCCTCGGGTTTATTCCCCTGGATCATATTTTTATCATCACGCACAAAAACTATGGTGAACTCGTGCAACAGGCCATACCTGAACTGCTCAGTCACCAGATCATCGAAGAGCCTTCAAGAAATAATACAGCAGCTTCCATTGCATTGGCCTCCATGAAATTGAGCAAACTTGATCCTGACGCCACATGCATTGTTGCGCCGGCAGATCACGTCATCACAGATGAGCAGGAATTCAAGAGGGTGATTCACCTTGCAGTCATGCATGCACAGGCTTATGCAAGTATTATAACACTTGGCATCGAACCCACTCGTCCGGATACCGGCTATGGCTATATTGAATTTGACAAGTCGGACACTGCTGCGGTATGCGCTGTAAAAGCTTTTAGGGAAAAGCCGGACAGGGCAACAGCAGAGCAATACCTGAACCTCGGTTCCTTTGCATGGAATGCGGGCATTTTTATCTGGAAACTTTCAGTCATCCTGGAAAGCTTTCACCAGCATGCGCCGGGGATTTATGAAAAATTGGTGCTTGGAATGGATGTATATAATACTCCTGCTGAAATCGACTTTATCGATGCTGAATACCCAAAGACGGAAAAGATATCGGTAGACTATGCTATCCTGGAAAGGGCAGGCAATGTTTACACCATCCCGTGTGATATCGGCTGGTCCGACCTGGGCACGTGGACTTCACTCTATGACTATTCCGAAAAGGATGATGCGCATAATGTATCTCTTACCAATCCTGTCCATCTCGATCATGCCGATCACAACCTTGTCCTCTCCAGGCAGTCTAAGCTTGTCGTGGTTAAGGGGTTAAAGGATTTTATTATCATCGATACAGATGATTGCCTCATGATCTATCCCAAATCAGACGAGCAGGCGATCAAGCAGTTGAAAGAGACCCTTAAGGAAAGAGGTTTGGGAAAATATCTTTAGTTTATTCAAACATGAAAGGAAGTCGAACCAGCCGAAGCAGGATTTAGGAGTAAATGAAGCCAAAGAAAATAGCCATCGTAGCCAATACCACCTGGAATATTTACAATTTCAGGCTCAACATCATTCGCAAGCTGATCCGCGAAGGACATGAGGTCATCGTGATGGCACCGGTTGACAAGTTTATCACCTATACTGAAACGATCCGCGAAGTCACGCATATACCTATACGTCATCTCGACAGGGACAGTGTCAATCCTATCCAGGATCTGCGCTTGATGTTTGAATTGATCCGCCTATACAGAAAACATAAGCCGGACCTGGTATTGCACTATACGGTTAAGCCCAATATTTATGGGGGAATGGCAGCCCGCCTTTTAGGAATTCCATCTATAGGCGTGATCACCGGACTGGGATATTCGTTGATGCATGAAGGATGGATAAATCTCATCACCAGATTTTTATATAAACTCTCCCTTCCATCACACCGCAAGGTTATTTTTGAAAATGGAGATGATAAGGTGCTATTTGAAAAGGCAGGATTAGTCAACCCCATGAAGAGCTTATCCATCAAGGGATGTGGGGTTGATACTGCGTTTTATAAGCCAAACGGGTACAGCCGCTCTTCCGATCTGATCATTTTTACCTTCATCGGCAGATTACTCTATGACAAAGGGGTGCGTGAATTTATAGAAGCCGCCCATATCGTCAAACAACAAAACCAACAGGTTGAATTTTGGCTTATTGGTGACCTCGACAAGGAAAACCCGTCTTCTGTGAGGAATGATGATCTCGTCAGGTGGATCAGGGATCCAAGCATCTACTATCATGGTGCCACGGACAACATCAGGAAATTTATCGAGCAGTCAGATTGTATTGTGCTGCCTTCTTATCGGGAAGGGATGCCCCGTGTGATCATGGAAGCCATGGCCATGGAGCGGCCAGTCATTACTACCGATACTGCCGGTTGCAGAGAGACCGTGGATGAAAATGTAAATGGGTATCTCGTACCAGTCAAAAACGCCGTGGCACTTGCCCAGGCCATGAATGATTTTATTGCTCTGGATCCGGAAGGTAAAGCAAGGATGGGCCAGTCCGGAAGACAAAAGGTGCTCAACGAATTTGATGACCGGATCATCGCCGATCAACTCTATCAAATGCTTGTATCCGAGTGATGGGCAGTCCAACCCGTTTTTTATTTTTTCTCTACTATTACCCTCCTGCCATGGGGACGGCTGCCAAAAGGAATTTTCGTATTGCTGACGCTATTGCAGGGAAAGTGAGCTCAGCGATCATTTTTACTTCCTCGGTACTTCCCGGTAATTTTTTACAGCCTGCCAATACGGTCATCAGGACTATCAGGGCCTATGATTACAGATCTTTGCTTCGAAGCAAGACAAAGGACGGCGCCATTCCGGAGACCATTAAATCAAATGCTCCGACACAATGGGCAGTGCGGATGATCAATTCGTTTCCACTCAATATTATACTTGGCGAAGGAGGCTTGATCTATTTTCTAAATCTCCTGAGACAAGGAAGAAGAGCTATAAAAGAAGATCATATCACACACCTCTACTCTTCGTACCGGCCATTTGCAGATCACTATGCAGCTTATTGGCTCAAGAAGAGAAACCCACAGGTCATCTGGATTGCTGATTTCAGGGATTTGATGATCGACCCTTATTACATGCATATTCAATCTCCAGGGGCGCATCAGGCTTTTTTCAAGAAGATATTCAGCAAAGCAGATCTGCTGACCACTGTTTCAGATGGCCTTGCCAAACATCTGCGGGAGTACAATGGAAATGTAGTCACGTTACGAAATGGCATTTCGGGCGAGTTCCAATCTGCTGTCCCTTCTGTTTTGCCTTTTTTTATAATAGCCTATACCGGTTCGATGTTTCTCGACAAGCGAAATGCTGAACCATTATTCAAGGCCCTGCAAGAACTATTTCAGGAGACTGAACTGGATCCGGCAGATATACGTATCGCTTACGCTGGAAAGGATAGCCGCTATTGGATTGCACTCGCAGATAGGTTCAGGTTTGAATCTATACTTGAAGACCATGGTATAGTGCATGCTGATGTTGCGAAGCACATCCAGCAACAAGCATGCATCAATATCCTGCTGACGATATCATCAGATCACCTGCAAGGCGTCCTCACCGGTAAGATGATTGAGTATTTTGAATCAGGTAGTCCTGTACTTGGGATCGTCGTAGGACGGAATGACACAGAGTTGCAGAACATGCTACACGAACTTGAAATCGGAGCATGCTTCTCAGACCAACCTGATGAGATCGAAGCTATCAAGGCATTCATCCTCAATGAATACAAGCTATGGAAATCAACAGGCACAAATCGTAAACCTGTCAATACTGACATCCTCAGACAAAAATATTCAACAGACGCCGTGATGAAGCCCTTGCTTGAAAAGCTGAATCTTTCACCCCTAAATCCCTAATACTTCGACTCCGCTCTGCAACCGAGGGGACTTGATATCAATATAAATCGCCACACTCACACTCACACTCACACTCACACTCACACTTCTCACGATCTCACGATCTCACGCCTCTCACGTTCTCACACACTATCCCACACCTCTTACTGTCTTACTGTCTTACAATGACCTTTGATTTATTACGCACCGATCCAGACTCTTCCGCGCGTGCGGGAATACTGCATCTTCCTCATGGCGACGTAGAGACTCCCATCTTTATGCCCGTAGGCACAGCAGGTACTGTCAAGGCAGTGCACCAGCAGGAATTGAAGGATCAGGTCCTCGCACAGATCATCCTGGGCAATACATATCACCTGTATCTCCGTCCTGGAATGCAGGTCATACAACAGGCAGGAGGTCTTCATCGGTTCAACAACTGGGATCGGCCCATTCTCACGGATAGTGGGGGGTACCAGGTCTATTCGATGAGCAAGTCGAGGAAGATCAAGGAGGAGGGTGTCAAATTCAGGTCACATATCGATGGTTCACTTCACTTGTTTACCCCTGAAAATGTCATGGATATCCAGCGGCAGATCGGAGCGGATATCATCATGGCGTTTGATGAATGCACACCATACCCATGTGATGAGAAGTATGCTACACGCTCTATGCATATGACCCATCGCTGGCTCGACCGATGCATAGCCCGTCACCGGGATACAGAAGGACTGTATGGGTATGATCAGATCCTTGCACCAATTGTACAAGGCAGCACCTATACGCATCTCCGAAAGCAATCTGCTGAATTTATTGCTTCACGTGACATGCCGATCAATGCTATCGGTGGATTGTCTGTGGGTGAGCCGCATGAAGACATGTATGCTATGACTTCTGTGGTGACTGAAATTCTCCCCAAAGAGAAACCACGCTACCTGATGGGTGTAGGTACCCCTGCCAATATTCTTGAATGCATCGCCTTGGGTATAGATATGTTTGATTGCGTGCTACCTACACGCAATGCAAGGCATGGCTTGTTGTATACCTCGCGCGGCATGGTGCATATCCGCAATGAGAAGTGGAAACACTGCTTTGATCCGATTGACCCGGCATCTTCAGCAGCCACCAGTCGCGAACATTCACTCGCTTATCTCCGCCACCTTACCATCTCTGGTGAAGCGCTCGGCGCCATGATTTCTTCCTTACAGAATCTTTCCTTTTACCTCTCCCTCGTACGCCAGGCCCGTCAGCATATCCTCGACGGCACTTTTTCAGCCTGGAAAGCTTCCATCCTCCCCGTGATTTCAAACCCGGTTTCCTGATTTAGGTTACAATACCTGAAGTATCGAATGAATGCACCTTGCACTGTGCATTTAACACTATTTTAGCGGCACGCACTGCAATAATCAGGCATATTGCATGTTATTTAGTACATGAAATTCACCCCACTATTGTGCTTTGTATTTTCATCTTATCTGGTGGTTGCCCAGCAGTCACCGGTCATTGAATATGCGGCCATCAGCTCATTCGATTGGTCCATCTTTAAAGGAAAAGTCAATCCCAAACATGTTGCTGAGATGGGCAAGAACACAGGTGCTGTCACGGTTTCCTCTATCAGTTATTCCACAGTGGACATTTCAGGGCAGTCATCCACCATCATGATTACAGCCCGCTTTCATCCAAAGGAATCATGGACCCGATATCCGAATCTCAACAATCCCGATCAAGCCCTGGAGCACGAAAAGCGGCATATGGATATCACCGAGGTCTACGCCCGAAAGTTCAGGCAACTGGTCAGTACAGGCCATTTTAGCGCCAGCCGCTTCCAGGAAGAGATCGGCCGGCTCTTTAAGGAGATCGTCAGCCAGCAGCGCGAAGAACAGACCAGGTACGACCTGGAAACCAACCATTCTATCAATACGGCCCAACAACAGAAGTGGAATACCCAGATCGACAGACAACTGGAGGCGCTTAAAGCATACGCCACACCAGTTTTGACCGTCACTTTCACCCGCTAATTCATCATACTTCTTCCCTTCCTCCCTTCCTCCCTTCCTCCCTTCCTCCCTTGATCCCTTCTGCCTTTCCGCCCTTCCGCCCTTCCGCCTTTCCGCCTTTCCCCTTTATTCCCTACTTTTGCCCCTCCAAATAGATAGCTGCAGAGGGATATGCTAATATGCCTATAACCTCCTAAGCCCCTAAGCACTAAACATTTAACATTTAACATTTACCACAATAATGGCCGGCGAAAAGGTAATATTCTCCATGGAAGGCGTAACCAAGATTTACCCTCCTTCCAAACAAGTACTTAAAAATATATGGCTCTCCTTTTTCTATGGAGCTAAAATCGGTGTCCTCGGTCTCAACGGATCAGGTAAATCAAGCCTCCTGCGCATCATTGCAGGCAAAGACCCAAACTTCAATGGCAAGGTCTGGTTTGACGGCGATTATAAAATAGGCCTCCTCGAACAGGAACCCATACTCGACGAGACGAAGACAGTACGTCAGACAGTAGAGGAAGCCGTCCAGCACATCGTTGACTTGCTCAAGGAATACGAGGATATCAACCTCAAGCTCGCTGAGCCAATGGATGATGATGCCATGATGAAGGCTATCGAACGCCAGGGTGAGCTCATGGAAAAACTGGATCATTACAATGCATGGGAGCTCGACTACAAGTTGGGTACAGCTATGGACTCCCTTCGCTGCCCACCAGAAGATGCTTTGATCGGCGTACTCTCAGGAGGAGAAAGAAGACGTGTAGCGCTATGCAGGTTGTTATTGTCTCAGCCGGATATCCTGCTCCTCGATGAGCCTACCAATCACCTTGACGCAGAAAGTGTATTGTGGCTTGAACAATTTCTGAAAAATTTTCCCGGTACCGTTATCGCTGTAACGCACGACCGTTATTTCCTCGACAATGTTGCAGGCTGGATTCTTGAGTTGGACCGTGGCGAGGGAATTCCATGGCAGGGCAATTACTCCTCATGGCTGGAGCAAAAATCAAAGCGTCTCGAGCAGGAAGAGAAGGTGGAGTCCAAACGCAAGAAGGCGCTTGAGCATGAGTTGGAATGGATCCGTATGTCACCGAAAGCCCGCCAGGCAAAGGGTAAGGCACGTCTTAATGCATATGATCAGTTACGCAATGAAGAAATCAAAGAGCGCGAAGCTAAACTCGAACTCTTCATTCCACCCGGCCCGCGACTTGGGGATGTCGTCATCGAATGCAACAATGTGTCAAAAGGCTTTGGCGACAGATTGCTCATCGATAACCTTACTTTTAAAGTACCCAAAAACGCCATCGTCGGTATCATTGGTCCAAACGGCGTAGGTAAGTCAACATTGTTCCGTATGATCATGGGTGAGCAATCCCCGGATAGCGGATCGATTACCATTGGAGAAACGGTCAAGATCAGTTATGTCGACCAGTCTCACAAAGACCTTGATGCGGAAAAGACAGTCTATGAAGTAGTCGGCGGGGGCAATGAGATCATCACTGTTGGTGGCTCACAAGTCAATGTCAGATCGTATATCAGCAAGTTCAACTTTACTGGTGGCGACCAGCAAAAGAAAATAGGAATCCTATCAGGAGGTGAGCGCAATCGTGTACAACTTGCCATCACACTGCGCGAAGGAGGCAATGTACTCCTGCTCGATGAGCCTACCAACGATATCGATGTCAATACCCTTCGTGCACTCGAAGAAGGTCTCGAAAATTTTGCAGGCTGCGTACTTGTCATCTCACACGACAGGTGGTTTATCGACAGGCTGGCAACACACATCCTCTCCTTTGAAGATGAAGGGGAAGTGGTATTCTTTGAAGGTAATTTTGAAGACTATGAAGAAGCCAAGAAGAAACGCCTGGGGGATATCACGCCAAAGCGGCCAAGGTTTAAAAATATGATCAAGTAAAGGGTTGATAGGCTTATAAGTTTATAAGTTGATAGGTTTATAAGTTGATAGGTTTATATAGATTATAATTGATCGATTGACCTACCCTTTGAACACAGTGTTTATAAAGTTTAACAATGGCCCGTACGGGCCATTTGTTTTAGTGGCTAAGACTGCCCACTGCCCACGGTTTATTACATTTGCATGGAATGATATCCTCTCCTAAACGCATCTGCCTGATCAGTGTCGAGATTTTCGCTTATGGTAAATACGGAGGCTTTGGAAAAGCCACGAGGTTGATTGGGAGTGAACTGGTCAAAAGAGGATATGAAGTTTTTGCAGTTGTTCCCCGTCGAAAAGATCAACCTGAAGAAGAAAACCTCGATGGTATAACTGTATTGAGTTACCTTCCCGGTGATGTCCTGAGCAGTAGTAGATTATACAAGAGGATCAATGCAGATATCTATCATTCATGTGAGCCTTCCCTTGGCACATGGCTCGCTCAGCAAAGTATCCCTTCAGCCAAACATATAGCGACTATACGTGATCCGCGCGATGCCCGTGATTGGTATCTGGAATGGCGTTATCCTTCGCAAAGCAAATGGCAGGTGATAAAAAATTACCTGTATGAAACCAATTTTGTCGTGCGTCATGCAGTGAGAAATAATGATGGTGTCTTTTCCCCCGCGCATTTCATGTTGCCAAAGATTAAGGAAATCTATCGGTTGAGGCAGCAACCTGATTTCCTCCCGACCCCTGTCAGCATTCCGGACCACATTGTCAAATCACCTTCCCCTATGGTACTGATGATGTCACGACTTGATCCCCGCAAGCGACCAGAGTTGTTTCTTTCCCTGGCAGACAAATTTCCTGATGTCGATTTTCATATCGCAGGCAAGAGCAGGGTCCCCCAATATGAAATGGATCTGAGAGCACATTGGAAAAGAGATAATATCATCTTTCATGGATTTGTAGATCAGTTTCGCGACACATTGCATCATGACCTGATGCAAAAATCATGGATACTGATCAATCCTGCCATCCGTGAAGGGCTACCCAATTCCTATCTGGAAGCAGCAGCCCATCAGACCGCTATCCTCAGTCATGTCGATCCTGATGGTTTTGCTTCCCAATTTGGATATCATGCCGCCACAGACGATTTCGAAGAAGGCCTGAATATGCTGTTGAAAGATGCTCATTGGAAAGAGCAGGCGATGAAAGGATATACCTATGTAAAAGATACCTTTGCCCTGGAGAAAGCAATGGACCAGCATGAAGCGGTTTATAACAAGCTTTTTTCCCCCTAAACACACCCACACCTTCACATCCACTCCTCTCACTGTCTCACACTTCTTACTGTCTTACCATCTCACACCCATGGACCAGGCATTTAAAATAGATTTTGTCGGCATAGGGGCTTCCAAAGCCGGAACCACCTGGCTGGGTCATATGATCGGTGCCCATCCACAGTGTTGTATGTCCGAACCAAAGGAAGTTCACTACTTCAATGACCGGCTTGCTTTCAGGTCCAACCTGCTGAAACCAAATTTTACGAAGGGGATTTCCTGGTATAGGAAGTACTTTAAGCATTGTGGAAAGGATACTATCAAAGGGGAAATAACGCCGAGGTATTTTACTGACCCTGTTGTACCGGAGAGAATCAAGGCCCACAATCCGGATGTTAAAATCTTTGTCTGCATCCGCAATCCTGTGGATCGCATATACTCTCATTACTTTTTTGCAAAAAGCTTTTTACAAAAGGAAGACAGGCCGATGCTGCAGGCGGTGCAGGAAGAACCGGAGTACCTGGATATGTCAAAGTACTATGAAAATATTTCCATGTACCTGGATCATTTTCCCAGGGAACAGTTTTTTTTCGTCTGGTTTGATGATATACGGCACAGGCCAGAAACATTGTTGAGTGAGGTATATTCATTTCTGGGTGTAGACCCTTCGTACCGGCCTAGAGGTATGGTTGAAAAATCAAATCCTGCCAGGCAATCCCGAATACCGTGGCTGCAAAACGCCATCCGGAGACTGCATTATTTTATGGTCTCCATTGGACTGTCCGGCATGATCAAATCCCTCAAGAGGGCAGGCATGAAAGACCTGGTCATGGCGATCAATAGCAAGCCAATCAAGAAGGAACCAATGCCAAAGGAGGTCAGGGAATATATTATCCAGCAGGTCAGGGATGATGTACATCAACTGGAAAAATTGCTCGACAAGGATTTGAGCCATTGGCTCATCACTGACTAAATAAAAAAAAGGTGTTGAAATCTCAACACCTTTTTTTATTTAAAGCAATACCGCTTAATTATTTTTCATCAGCTCATACGCCGTCACTCCATTTCCAAAGAAGGTAGGAATGAGAAGGAGGTTTTGATCCGCGATCACTTCGATATCCGCTGCATTGAGTTTAGCTTCCTGGGAGTCAAGTAATAGCGTCGCTTCACCATCAGCAGCTACATGATAGACCTGGCCGCCCCAGTTAGAGACCAGTAATGCATCGCCATAGCGCTCGATACCATCACCGCCAGGAACTTCCGTAGCAAGCTTTTCGACTGCCTTAGTCCGCATATCCATTCTATAGACATTGCCGGACATATATCCTGCGAGGTACATCATATCGCCTTCAACAAGTATCCCATTGGTGCCTCCAAGGGTAGTATCTGCAAGGACAGTAGCGACTTTTCCATTCATGAGCGAATAGATTGTGCTTGTATTGGAATCCGTGAAGTACACCGTGCCGTCTGCAGTCACCGTCACATCATTTAGAAATTGTGCCCCATCCACCTTCCAGGTATTGCTGATTTTACCTTTGGTGATATCAATGGCCACCAGGCGATCGATATCTGTGACATACAATGTATTGCCTGACTGCCCCATACCTTTAGGTCCGCTCAACCCGGTCACCCACTTTAGGTCTTTTATTTTACCATCAAGTCCTAGTCGGGAGATAAACCCGTCCCCATCCTTTTTATCCGGTGGCACGCCATTGATACAGGATACATACAGCACGTTATTGCCTTTGTCATACAAGACAGACTCAGACGTGGTGAGTGTTTTTTCAGTATCCCATAGTTTTTTCAAACCCGGGATATTCACTACAGAGGTAGTGGTGGTATCTGCCGGTGTCGTGTTGGCTTCTTCCGTTGCAGGCGCAGCGGGCTTGCAGGAAAAAGCTATAAAAGCTAAAGTCAATAAAAAGAGATTTCTCATGTATTCTTTGGTTTAATTTTATTTTTTTGCCTACTGCCTACTGCCTACTCCTCACTTTTCACTCTTCACTTTTCATTCTTCACTTCTTTTTCCATATTGTCGCTCATAATACTCCCTGTACGATCCATCCGTCACATGCTGCACCCATGTTTCATTGGCCAGGTACCAGTCAATGGTTTTTGACAGGCCCTGGATAAAATCCGCAGATGGAGCCCAACCCAGTTCGTTCCTGAGCTTGCTGAAATCAATGGCATAGCGATGATCATGTCCGGCCCTGTCTTTGACGAAGTGAATGAGTTCTTCCGAACTTCCAAGCAGGCGCCCGGTCTTCTCATCCATCAGTTTGCAAAGGGTACGGACGAGATCTATATTTTTCCATTCACTATCACCGCCGATATTGTAGGTTTCACCGGGGCGTCCCTGGTGATAGATCAGGTCTATGGCTTCAGCATGATCCTCGACATACAACCAGTCACGGATATTTGCACCCTCACCATATACAGGAAGAGGGAGTCCTTTGCGGATATTATGGATCATAAGCGGGATCAGTTTTTCAGGAAACTGGTTTGGTCCATAATTGTTGCTGCAGTTACTGATCACCACCGGCAGTCCATAGGTAGCATGATATGCCCTGACAAAGTGATCACTGGATGCTTTCGATGCAGAGTAAGGGCTCCTTGGTGAGTAGGGCGTTTTTTCTGTAAAATATCCAGTATCCCCAAGTTCGCCATACACCTCATCTGTAGAGATGTGGTAAAACTTACCATCGTTACCGGTCTCTTTGCAATACCGGCGAAAGGCCTCAAGCATTGAAGTAGTACCCAGCACGTTGGTACGTACAAAGGAAAGCGGATCTTCGATGGAACGGTCTACATGCGATTCTGCAGCAAGATGGATGATACCATTGACCTTGTATTGTCTTAATAGGTTGCCAACCAAAACCATATCGTTGATATCCCCTTTGGCAAATATATAATTGGGTGCAGCCTTGATATCGGCAAGGTTGTCCAGGTTGCCTGCATAGGTCAGGGCATCAAGATTAATGACCAGGTATTGCGGATATCGCTGCACCAGGCGGCGTACGACATGTGAGCCGATAAATCCGGCGCCTCCGGTGACTAAGACTGTATGTACAGGTGACATATTTTCTATGGTATTAATGGTTAAGCAGGGCTGCAAAAGTAATAGCAATAAAGCAAAGTATTGAAGGGACAATCCTTATGTGCACCACGCATTCAATCAAAACCTGGATAACGCGACGCGGTAGATGCACAGTATAAAATGGATATGATTTATTGTCCTGAAGCCTTGGCCTGTCTGGCCCTGGCCAGCATGTCCGCAGTCTCCTTTTCATCCGGGTATAGCTTGAGCGATTCTTCAAGATAGCCAATGGCCACATTGATGTCCCCTTTGGAGGCCAGGATTGCTCTTGCGCCTTCCCGGAGCGATAATGCATAGTTGGCATAGGCATCTTTGAAGTTGGCATTCAGGGCCAGGCAGCTTCGGTAGTCCGCAATGGCCTTTTCATATTGGCCAAGCATAAAAAATACATTGCCACGCATGTAAAACGCTTCGAGATAACCTGGATGGATAGCAATAGCCCTGTTGAGATGATCCAGGGCTTGCCTGGAAAGGCTTTCTTTATCGACGGGGTTTACCGTATTGAGGGCTTCTTCCGCGATCAGGGCACCGAGACCGTTCTGGATCTTGGCGCTATTTTCAGAAACCACTACATCCTTTTCAAATAATATTCTGTTGGATTCGAAGTCGAAGTTTCGCGTATATGTGCGGCCCATAAAAAGAACCACCACGATTCCGATACAGGCCACAAATGATTGGGTGACCCATTTGCGCTGGTCGTATAGGGAGGGAAGCACGAGTGCGCTGAAGGCCATAAGGAAACCTGCGGAAGGCGTAAATATAAATCGCTCAGCCAGGTTGGTGCCGATAGGGAAAACAATATTGGATACGATAGATAAGGCAATAAGGAAGAAGGCAATGCCATACACATATAGTTTCTTATCTCCCTTCAATAGTTTATAGACAACCAGTATGCCTAATGCCAGGTAGATGAGCAAGCTGACAGAGGCTGCAGGGTTTGAAAAAGTCATGACGTCTATGAAGCGGGGATAGTAATCTGTGGACAGTGCCAAGGGAAATACCAGCAAGATCAGGTATTTGCCAAGGGACCAGAAGATCATAGCCATTTTTTCGCCCATGGTGCAATGCACCCATGTGTCACCATCTAATTTGATAAATGGATTATTGATCAGGTCAAGGCGCGTGTCCCCCAATGACCATCCGAGGATGGAATAGCGCAGTATAAAATACAGCACAAAGGCAATACCCAGGGAAAGGACCAATGGCATGGGCGAAGGACGCTGCTTTTTATTGTCTTTCTGCCGGAAGTATAAGGACAGTGGAATGATGGCCAGAAATACTACTGCATTTTCTTTAGCCAGGCATGCCAGAAACAAAGCAATTCCGCTCATCCATGCAAGCACATTCCTGCGTGTATCCCAGTAGCGGATAGCCAGAAACAATGAGGCAAGGGACAGTAGAAGGCATAGGATTTCATCATTGCTCTTGATGTTATTGACTACTTCAGTGTGTACCGGGTGCACAGCAAATAGCAAGGCCGTGAGGCCTGAAAAGACGGCCACCTTTTCAGTCCCAAGGACAGGCAAAAACACTTCCCATAGGACCCGGAATAGAAACGCACAGCATATGGCGTACAACAAGACATTCCAAAAATGGAATGCAAAGGGGTTTGCCCCAAAGATCTGATAGATAAAGGCAAAGAATGCCAATGATAACGGGCGATACCTGCCACCGGTGATTTTGATTTCCGAAGATGAGGAGCCATAAAACCCCTGGAAAGTATCATATGTAAAAATGCCTCCCATGCCCTTGATGCCTTGGGTGGTAAACGAATTTTTAGTGATCACGAGCCCATCATCCAGGACAAATCCGTTTTTCAGCGAATTGCTATAAAGGAGAAAGGCAACGATACCAATGATCACTGCTCCCCAACGGAGTTGTTTCCACCATGCTACGGGTGCCTGGTTTTCTTTTTTGGCAGAACTGATTTTCTTTGACGGATTTGACATCAATTTTTTCTTTCGTCCAATGATTGATCAAAATGTGGCCTGCAAAACTAAATGAATCTCTGGTCTAAAGTTCATTGCTCCGCAATCAGGCGGGTTTAATTGGATTTCGAAATATAGATAATTTATGGAGGACAGGATGATTTTACCCTTTTGCCGCATTGTATGCGCTGTCATTGCATGGATTGCCTTGCCATTCAGGTCTTTTGGATATTTTTATTGCCATGAAATCCTCAAGCGAATCTAAAAAACACATACTGGCTGAAGGTGACCAGGCTGTAAGCTTTGCCGAGCTTTTTTTTGACCTGGTATTTGTTTTTTGTGTCACACAGGTGGTTCATCTGCTGCACGGATCATTTGATTGGTTGCATGTTGGCCGGGCAGTCCTTGTTTTCTGGCTGATCTGGTGGGCATGGACACAGTTTACATGGGCGCTTAATGCCGCAGATACAGAGCACAACTGGATCCAGAAGGGCACCTTACTGGCTACAGCCTTTGCGTTTTTTATGGCTGTTGCTGTGCCACAGGCTTTCGCGGACGGATCATGGTGGTTTGCCATTACATATGTGGCGGTCAGAGCTATCGGATTATTGATCTACCTGTGGGTAGCATGGTCCGACACAAGTATGCGCACAGCTGTCAAGACTTTTGGCGCTGTATCTATCGCAGGGCTGGTCGCTGTACTGATCGGTGGTTTGATAGGCGGAGTCGCCCAGTACTGGTTTTGGGGGCTTGCGATTTTTCTTGATGTATTAGCGGCCACTATCGGAGCAAATAGCGAAGGATGGAATTTACATCCTAGACATTTTGCTGAGCGGCACGGGTTATTTGTCATCATCGCACTAGGCGAAACATTGATCGTCGCAGCCAGTGCTGTTGCAGAAGAGTCCTGGGATCAAAACCTGTTATTGGTTTCTGCCCTTGCGGTGGGTATTACTTCCGCGCTCTGGTGGCTTTACTTTTACCGGATCAAGGATCTCCTTGAGCATTCTATGGCCCGGCAAATCGGGGCAGCACAATCAAGTATGGCGCGGGGTATGTTTAGCTTGTTTCATTTCCCAATGGTTTGCGGATTGATTATATATGCTTATGCCATTGAAGAAGCTATGATGCATTCGGCTGAACCTTTGACCTTCGAAGGCAGATTGGCCCTGGGTACAGGGATTTTCCTGTATTCCATGAGCATCGTATTGGCCTACTGGCGAGGAACTCAAAAGATCCTTGTGCCAAGGGTCGTGATGACCGTTTTGATTGCAGGTACGATAGTAGGATATGCTGGCATCACCTGCTTCCGCTCACTCCTGATTTCTTTTTCCCTCTTACTTCTCCTTTTTGGCATTGAAGACAAGGAGTGGGGTAAAGAAGAGGTGCACTAGTTATATTTTGGCAACAAGATCATTCTTCAGGGATTGAAATTCCTGGCAACAAAATCATTCTACAAGGATTGAATGCCAGGGCAACAAATCATTCTACAGGGATTGAAATCCCTGGCAACAAAATCGGCCGTGCCTACGGCACTTTTGTATGTCACAAGTGACATACCTTTTTTAATTGCTCTATGCTCTATGCTCTATGCCCTATGCTATTTCCCGTGGCATTGCTTGTACTTCTTACCACTGCCACATGGACAAGGATCATTGCGTCCAACCTTTGGTTCTTCCCTCTTGACCGTTTCGACAACAGTTTCTGGCCTGCGTCCTGCAGCAGCAGCGGCTGCTTTGCGAGCTACCTCTTCAGTGCGGTTGGTCTTGATTTTACTCAGGTCAGTTTTTTGCTCCCTGGCTTCACGGACTTCGTCATTGCCCTGGATCAGCAGGCTACCCTTTGACAGATAGGAGCACACATCCTGATTGATCTTGTATACAAGACCTTCAAAGAGTTCATAAGCCTCCATCTTATAGACGACGAGCGGATCTTTTTGCTCGAAGGATGCAGCCTGCGCGGACTCCTTCAATTCGTCCATGTTGCGCAGGTGTTCTTTCCAATGATCATCGATGAGCAGGAGGCTTACTGCTTTTTCGATATCGACCATCACCGACTTGCCTTTGGTATCTACCGCTTCTTTGAGGTCAGCCGATACAGGTAAGGCATGCTTACGTCCATCGGTAAATGGAATAGAGATGCGTTTGTACCGGTGCCCTTCGTTTTCATATACGCTGCGGATGAGGGGCATGAGCGTCTCAGCGATCTTGTACCGTTTGTTTTCATACTGCTTCTGTATCTGCTCCTGGAACAATTCCACCAGCACATCAGAAGATGTAGTGCGGAAGGTTTCTTCGTCGATATCCGGCACAGCACCCATGATGCTCATACTTTCTTCGAGGAAGTCTTCGTAGTCATTTTTATTCTTAGCACGCTCCACCACACTTTCAGCCATGGACATAAACATGCTGTTGATATCCAGTTGCAGCCTGGCTCCTTCCAGGGCGTGCTTACGTTTGCGATAGATCGCTTCACGCTGGATATTCATGACATCATCATATTCCAACAGGCGCTTGCGTATGCCAAAGTTGTTTTCTTCAACTTTCTTTTGTGCACGTTCGATGGACTTGGTGACCATCGAATGCTGGATGACCTCACCTTCTTTGTGTCCCATGCGATCCATCACCTTGGCGATACGTTCCGAATGGAAAAGGCGCATCAGGTTATCCTCAAGGGAGACATAAAACTGTGAAGATCCCGGATCTCCCTGACGACCTGCGCGACCACGAAGCTGGCGGTCTACACGACGTGAGTCATGCCGCTCTGTACCAATGATGGCCAGACCTCCTGCTTCCCTGACACCAGGACCGAGCTTAATGTCTGTACCCCGACCGGCCATGTTAGTTGCAATCGTGACACGACCTGCATGCCCTGCTTCGGCCACCACCTCAGCCTCACGCTGATGCTGTTTGGCATTCAATACATTGTGCGGAATGCCCCGGAGCTGAAGCATCCGGCTTAGTTTTTCAGAGATATCTACTGAAGTGGTACCGACCAGTACAGGTCGCCCAGCTTCAGTGAGTTTTGCGATATCATCGATGACCGTATTATATTTTTCTCTTGCTGTCTTGAATACAAGATCCTCCCTGTCGTCACGCTGGATCGGACGGTTAGTCGGAATGACAACAACATCAAGTTTATAAATTTGCCACAGCTCACTTGCTTCCGTCTCGGCCGTACCGGTCATACCGGCCAGCTTGTGGTACATCCTGAAGAAATTCTGTAAGGTGACGGTGGCATAAGTCTGTGTGATCTCTCCAACCTTCACATTTTCCTTGGCTTCCAGGGCCTGGTGAAGTCCGTCTGAATAGCGACGCCCTTCCATCATACGGCCGGTCTGCTCATCTACGATTTTTACTTCACCCTCTAAGACGATATACTCTTCGTCCCTTTCAAACAGCGTATAGGCTTTCAGCAACTGGTTGATCGCATGCAGGCGCCTTGACTTGATGGAAAAGTCCTGGGCTAATGCCTGCCTGGCTTCTGCAAGGGCCTCACCTTTCAATTCGTTGTTGTCCGTAATAGCCTGCATCTGAGCAACAATATCCGGAAGGACAAAAAACTGTGGGTCGGTATTGTACTTGGAGAGATATTCACCACCTCTTTCGGTGAGTTCTACCTGCCTGTTTTTTTCATCGATCGTAAACAGCAATGGTTCATCAGCTTCATGCATGTGCTTGGATTGCTCCTGCATGTAGTGGTTTTCTGCACGATTGAGGGTGATTTTTACGCCATCCTCTGACAGGAACTTAATCAGCGGCCTGTTTTTAGGCATAGCCCTGTATGACCTGAGCAAGGCTAGGCCGGCTTCACCTTCCTGGTGCCCGATCTTTCCTTCCTGGAATAATTTCCGGGCATCAGAAAGGTATTGTGTAGCCAGCTTGCGCTGGGCTTCCATCAGTTTTTCAACATAGGGCTTGAGCTCCATGTATTCCTGCTCCTCAGCACCTTCAGGTACAGGACCGGAGATGATCAATGGCGTACGCGCATCATCAATCAATACCGAGTCGACCTCATCGACCATGCAATAGTGATATTTACGTTGTACCTGCTCCTCAGGCGAACGTACCATGTTATCTCTCAGGTAGTCAAAACCAAACTCACTATTGGTACCATATGTAATATCACTCAGGTATGCACGCCTACGTTCAGGCGAGTGTGGCTTATGCTTGTCGATACAATCGACATTGAGCATCAGGAACTCAAGGATAGGGCCTATCCATTCACTGTCCCGGCGGGAGAGATAGTCATTGACGGTGACGATGTGTACGCCAAGGCCCGCCAACGCGTTGAGATAGGATGGAAGTGTTGCCACGAGTGTCTTTCCTTCCCCGGTTCCCATCTCTGCGATCTTACCATCATGTAATACCATACCACCGATGAGCTGCACATCATAGGGAACCATGTTCCATTTGATTTGTCCTCCTGCGGCGGTCCATTCGTTTTTCCAGATGGCATTTTCACCCTCAATCGTTACATATGGCTTTTTGGCAGCCAGTTCGCGGTCATGTTCAGTGGCTTTTGAGGTGAGCGTTGCATTTTCAGTAAAGCGGCGGGTGGTTTCTTTGACGACCGCAAAAGCTTCCGGCAACATCTCCTTGAGTGCCACTTCCAGGGATTTATCCCTTTCTTTCATGGCCTCATCCAGCTCTTTGTAGAGTTCCTCCTTGACTGAAAAATCTGTATCCTCCTCTGCTTCTGACTTCAGGTTGGCTATTTCATGATCGATATCCTTCAGATATTCAGCGATCCGCTCCCTGAACTCCAGTGTCTTGGCCCGCAACTCTTCATTTGTAAGAGATTGATACTCAGCAGCAAATTCATTGGTGACTTCGACGACAGGGGAGTATGCCTTGACATCGCGCTCATATTTGGAACCAAATAGCTTGGTGAAAAATTTAAACATAACTTTATGCGGTCTAATTAAGAGTGTAAAGATATGATCAGATACCGTACCACATTGGGCATTATGTGCCAATTTGTCATGTGTTTGTTTTTATTTAACATGTCTTGCAAGCCGGGGGAATTTGAAGCGATCAACTATTCGGACTATTATTTCCCGGTTGATGACTTCCCGGTAGAGGGTATGGAGTATACGTATCGCAATCTGAGTGACCCCTCATCAGGCCCTGAAGTGTGGCGCCATCTCAAGATCGGAGACAATCTCATAGAGAGTATTAATTATGGCCCGACTATGGACATCGTCATGAGGCAATATGACCGGGTAGTAGACAATGGGGTGGTGACGGATTCATTGTTGCTTTTCTACCGTGATACAGCCCGGATCCAACGCCAGATCAAGGCCAATATCATCTCTCCATACCGGTTTCCTTTTGAGCCCGGCGATTCTACCAAGGTTTGGCTAAGCCATATCGATTGGTTCCAACCCGGAGACTCACTTCATGTAGTGCTCCAGCGTCGTCGCAGGTTTGGCGGAAACGTCCCGTATATGATGGGCGACAAGTCAGTTCCAGCAGTGCGTTTTATCACCGAGGATACTTTCGAAACGGAAAAGGATGGCTGGACCTCTTCCTCCTGGACCGGCGAAGAAATCTATGCGAAAAACATAGGCCTGGTCTACTACAAGAGGAAATTTTCAGGTCAACTTGGGATAGAGTTTTACCTGGAGACCAGAAAATAAAAAGCTGTCAGCTCACAGCTATCAGCTATCAGCTGGAAATACAGATAGATTTTCTTATAGCTTCTTTACTTGCGTAGTACAGAAGCTGTGATATTATAACTCAAATCTGTATGACAAATTATATTTAGCTGATAGCTGAAAGCTGATGGCTGATGGCTGAAAGCTGGTAGCTGACGCCTGATAGCTTTTAGCTGATACTCTTAAACCATGACTGGAACATCTCTCCAACCACAGGGGTAGGTTTTTGCTCGCCACTAAGTGCGCCCAGAAGGCTGATTACCCATAGGACAAGAACAGCGACACTGATGATCGTACTGATAATGCTTAGGGTTAACATTCCGAGGACAGTACCAGCGATGGCTATAAGCCACAAGCCCAGGTTTTGACGGAGATAAAAGGATGTATTAGCTCCTTTGTCAGTTTGATTCATCACCAGCGCGATGATCCAGCCGATCAGCGTGATGTGTGCTACAATTGATTTCGTTTTGTCATCCATGATGTGATAATGGTTTTAGTTTCCCTAAAAATAGCAAACCTCTGGAATCCGTAGGTAAATTTTCTATTGACCGGACTACCAGGAGGCCTGAACGGAAAAAACAGGGATAAGACCCAGTTGCTTTTGGGCGATGACCTCTTGTAGGAAGGGGTCATAATAATGATAAGCGATATTGGTCAGTCCGGCCAGGTTCTGGATGTCAAGGGAATATCGCCAGCGAACCTTTGCATAAGCGATAGTCCTTGAGATACCTGCATCGATCCGCTTATACAATGGCAGATGTAGATCATAGCAGCCAGGATATTGATAAAAAGTGGTTTCCAGCATCTCCGAGGCCACCTCATCGATCTTCACTTCCCACAATCCTCCATTAAACAATCCGCGCAGGGAGAAATTCCATATCCTGTTTTTGCCGTTACGTTCCGTGATGATTTCTTTGGAAACGGAAATGTGGGTGGCAAATCCTCCATCATAACGCCCGGGTTGAAGTGCGTTTTTTATGTATCCGCGTCTGCTGTCATACACCGACTGATTAATACCAAATCTCCAGCCATTCGCCTGGTGGAAATCCCATCTTGCTTCGATCCCTTTTTGCCCGGATCGCCCGTCAGTTATAAATCCAAGAATATTGGTGCTAAAAGGGGAAAACGGATAGTCAGAAACATAGAGCGGAGCATCATCATCCAGCATCAGGACAGTCAGATCCCGCATTTTCTGATAATAAAGATTGAGTCCTATGTTATGGTTTTTCAACACCCAATCCCAACCAACCTCATAAGTCTCTGATACAAACTGAACTCTGGTTCCCTTGTGACTCGAGGTATAGAGCGGCTCTCCTCCGGAATGTCTCATGCCTGCAAAGATTGCATGGTGTTCATTTGGCGTCCATGCAAGTTTGGCACGGTAACCCGGAATCCAGGTGTCATATTGAAAAGAGCGTTGTATCTCTCCACCCGCTTCTACCTTCCAGTCGGGTGCAAATTGAATAGCAGTATTGAGGTATGGCCGCAGCATGGACTCTTCATCGAAAGGGCTGAACGGATAATAATCTTCCTTGTACGACCGGTTAGTATACTCAAGGCCTGCATTAGAATGGATACGTGATGAATGCCTTATCGTCAGGTCGGCAAAAGAAGAGATGA
The DNA here is from genome assembly GCA_016716665.1 of Candidatus Opimibacter iunctus. GTDB lineage: Bacteria > Bacteroidota > Bacteroidia > Chitinophagales > Saprospiraceae > Opimibacter > Opimibacter iunctus. The sequence goes on from JADJVH010000005.1 coordinate 375,402, forward strand.
GATGTACAGTACCATGCTGGTCAAAAGTTTCAGGCTCCGGACCAAACTGACCGGTTTTGAGATAGGATGTTTGATTAGTCGAATAGGCAAAGCCACTGCGTAAAAACAGTTTTTGGCTCAACGTCACATCATATCTGCCCCCTGCACCAAGGATATCATTATCATAATCGATATCAAAGAAATCTTTGTAACGTTCCCTGTTTTCAGGAGGATCGACATGATCAAATTCATTGATACTATTGCCCGCCCATGCAAAGAATTTGAGCTTGTGCCTGGCTCCTTCGTTCCTGAAAGAAACTACGCCGTCATAAAAGTTGATTTTCTCTCCACCGAAGTCTGCACCCAGGTTGGTGAGTATCCCGGTGAAACTGTATCGCAGGTTAAAATCAAGAATACTATTGCTACCCAGAGATGCACCGCCCCCCATTTCTATACCCAATAATCCAGCCTTCGCTCTCCATTCAGGTCTTGCACTTTCATGCAGGTGCATGTCAATGGCAGCACCGCTGTTGGTATTGACAGAGAGTGGATTGACTCCCATATACACATCTGTAGAGCCGAGGGTTTGTGCGGAAAACATATTGACACCTCCACCATATTGCGTAGGCAGGTCAGACAGGGTGCCAGCATTGCTGGTATGATTGGGGTTCACGATTTCCAGTCCTTCGAGATACCAACTGTTGAATATGGGAGCCTGGCCGCGGGCAGAGAGCTGGTTAGCCTGGTCATTGAGTTGCACGATACCAGGCTGGCTATGGGCCATCCGCACCGGGTCTTCAAAATTGCCGGCGATCTGCAGCAGATCATCTGGTGTTATTGTTCGGATGAAAGAAGCAGGCTCTTTTTGCCTCGCGGTCACAGTGATACCGGGCAGGTCAAAAGATGCTCTTTCTAAAAGATGCTCCAGGCGCTGGGTGGTATACCCATCCAGCATGATATCCGAAAGTTTATAATCTGTAAAACCCTCTGCTGTAAGATGTATATTAATACGTCCCGCTTTATCAGTCTGGAATTGATATCGGCCTGATTCACTTGTCAATCCTTCATATGCAATAGAGTCACCAAAGGAGATAATGACTTTGGCACTTACTACCGGCTGCCTCGAAAAGGCTTCAACGACCGTGCCTTCAACACCCTGTGCAATCAGTGCAGGTGAAGAGTGGTATAGCAGGATGGCCAGCAAGAAGACCCTAAAAAAAGAATCCCTCCGTAAAGAGGGACTCCCGAGGATCATAATTTGTTGGTTTTTCGACTCAGATATTCTCATCGAAAAATCTTATGTATCTGGACGAAAGATAGATGAATTTATATTTTCCAAAGGAAAAATAAATTTCAACGCCTATTGCATAAGGCCCTTGGTCAGGAAGAGTGATGACGAACACAGTCCTTACTGCCCATTTTTCTCTATGCTCTGTGCGCTATGGGCTACGCTATTTTGTACTTTTAGCATCATGAAACACTTCCGGCATCTCCGGTTTATCAGCCTGCCAATACTTATACTATGGATGGCATCAACCATGACAGGTCAGCAAAATATTTCTTTCAAGACCGGTGATTACATGCTCATTCCGATTAAGGGTGGAGTTCGCCAGAGCAATTCTATTCAGTACTTGTTCTATCAGGCCGATCACGTCCTCTCTTTTGAAGAAAGGAATAAGTTAAAGAAAGAAGGAACGGAGATCCTCTATGCCCTGCACAATCACCTTTATTGGGTCAGGGTGACCAAGGCACAGGATGAAATCTCTTCAGCAAAACTTTTTAACATCAACCCGGCTTACAAGTTAGGCGTCGACCTGTCATCACGCAGTAGTGACAATCGGTACAGACTCACTATAGCACCGGGCATGCAACGGGACGAACTCAATGCATGGGCTGCGCTCAATCAAATCAAAGTCCTTGACACAAGGATGTATGCTTATGGTTTTATAGATGTAGAGGCACAGGATGGCACATCTGATATCCTCGTGAATACACCATGGGTATCTTTTATCGGAAGCATACCTCATGACGAAGAAGTAAACTATCGCGCACATCATGGCGAACGCGGGTGGGGACTTACGTCTACACTCACCAGAGGCCTCAATGGCTCCGGAGTGACAATTGGTATCGGAGATGGGGGAAGGCTCAATCTACATGATGACCTCAAGACTTCCATTATTGACTTGTCAAGCTATGCTCAAAGTGAACATGCCACACAGGTATCGGGTATTGTGACAGGTGCAGGGTTGATCGATCCGTTTTATGGGTATGGCTACGCCCCAAAAGCAAATGTCATCCTTCGCAATTTTTCAGATATCCTGTGGGATGCGCCCCAATACATCAATGATTTCGGCTTGAGCCTCACCAACAATTCCTATGGCACCAGCCTTGACGACTGTGTCTACTTTGGAGACTATGACGGTACGAGTGCCGGATTGGATGCTATGATTACAGCACATCCGCAGTTGCTGCACGTTTTTGCGGCAGCCAATTCAGGTGGTATGACTTGCAGTCCATACCCGGTGCGATATGCCACACTCGCCGGCGGATATCAACCGGCAAAGAATGTACTCACTGCAGGAGCAGTCACCAACGACGATGCCAATGCAGGTTTTTCAAGCAGAGGACCCGCAGATGACGGACGCCTCAAACCAGAAGTCGTAGCCTATGGAGCAGGAAGGTTTACGACCACCAATAATCACCAGTATGGCAGTAACAGCGGCACCAGTTTTTCATCACCGGCCACCTCAGGCATTGCTACATTGCTATATCAACGATATCGCCAGCTCCATGCGGATAGCCTGCCGGATGCTGCACTGATCAAGAATGTGATCTGCAATGCCGCTGAGGACCTGGGCAATACAGGACCTGACTACACCTATGGCTTTGGCAGGATCAATGGTGTGCGCGCAGCGGAGATCCTCGAGTCTGGACATTATACATCTGTCAATGTTGACCAGGGCAACACCATTACAAAGGCTATGACCATACCATCGGGCACAGGGTTGGTCGATGTCATGCTCATGTGGTCAGATCCTGCATCAGCTCCATTCGAAACGGTGACGCTCGTCAACGATCTCGAACTGACGGTCATCACGCCTGCCGGAGATACAGTTAAGCCCTGGAAACTCAATTACACTCCATCAGGGGTTGCCAATGCAGCAGGCACCGGCGCTGATCATATCAACAATTACGAACAAGTCACCATCTCAACACCTGTCAGTGGTACGTATACCCTTGTAGTCAAAGGATACCAGGTACCTATGGGCCCACAAAAGGCATGGCTTTCATGGGATGTGTGCCTGGCCGGCATCACAGTGCAAGGACCTATCGGAGGCGAGGTATACAAACCTGGTAATCCCGCCGCACCTAATGACAAGCAGTATGTCAGATGGGATGCATTTGGCACAGGGGCTTCAACTTTTACCGCAGAATACAGCACCAATGGCGGCACCACATGGACGACCATCGCATCTGCTATTCCCGCAAACCGGCGCTACCAGGAATGGTTCCCTCCCAATGTGCCAACGGATCAGTTGAAGGCTCGTGTCACAGCCACAAATGGTATGCAGGATGTCTCCGATCAAAATGCAGTGATCATGGCTGCGCCTGGCTCGCTCACTGTGCCTACTCCATGTAGAGGATATGTGCAGCCAAGCTGGAGCGCGGTCCCCGGAGCAAGTTATTACAGGGTCTTTACGATCAAGGATGAAATCCTCACAGCAATAGACACCACCTCAGGCACGTCCATTGTACTTGATGATTTTCCTCCGGATACTGCAGTCTGGGTGACGGTATCCGGAGTGTTTGCTTCAGGTGTCAATGGTCTCCGTGCACGTGCAGTACTTGTGACAGCAAATGGAGGAAACAATTGCTCATGGAGTAATGACCTGCGACTTGATTCTCTGGTAGCTTTGACTTCAGGGAGAATACTCACGTCTACAGCACTTACATCCACGGAGCCTGTGACTGTGCGGATCACCAATGCAGGCACCACAAACGCTTCCGGATTTACAATGTCCTATTTGCTCAATAGCAATCCTGTTTTTTCACAAACTTTCCCGGGTACTATCAATGCAGGTACTGGACAGGATTTTACATTTACCAAACTGGCTGACCTCGCTGCCACACAGGCACCTACACGCTCAAGGTATGGGTGACCTACGCTGCTGATCCTTTACATCAAAATGATACGATCACAACGATCATACGTCATCTTCCAAATCCCGCCCTCACATTGCCATGGACTGAAGATTTTGATGCCATCCCGGATGCAACTATTATCACAAGTAGTACGGGGCTGCCACAACTCGATGCATGGGATGCTTACCTGCAAGCAAATGCCAGGGTAAGGTCATTTGCCGGCGAACCCTTCACGCACTCAGGTGACAGGGCGATCACAGTGGATGCTATTCGTACCGGATCAAGCAAAACTGCCAATCTGACCCTCACCCTGAATCTTGATAACTATACCGTCAGTAATGATGATGTCAGGCTGAGTCTCTATGTCATGCATCATGAGATCATTACAGAGAGTAATACTAATGAAGCGATTTATATCCGGGGCGATGACAATGATCCGTATGTACTGCTGGCCAATATGTCCAATGATGCATCCGTCAGAGGCCAATGGCAATACCTTTCAGGCCTTCAGCTCTCTACGGCGCTGGCCAATGCAGGACAGGATTTTAGTTCATCCTCCCAGATTAAGTTTACTGCCGGCGTCTATGCTTCAGCCGGCCAGCTCAATAGTGAAGATGGCCAGACCATAGATGACCTCTCCATTGATTTGGTACAAAAGGATATTAAAGTCAGTGCGATACTGCAACCTGTGCCGATCGCATGCGACCTGGGTGTCGACACTATAAAAATCAGCATTGTCAATACCTCCTTACTCGCTGTGACCAATACGACTGCCTATTACAAGCTCAATAATGGCACCACGTACTCAACATTTGTTGGAACAGTACCAGCAGCCACTACCATTATAGCATCACTCCTTCCACCAGCTGATTTTTCTGCGCCTGGAACCTATGATCTCAGGGTATGGGTCAATAGCGCAGATGATGATTTTCATTCCAATGACACGATCAGGATGCAGGTATTACACACCCCTCTGGTCAATACCTATCCTTATGTGGAAGGATTTGAACTGGACAATGGTGGATACGTGACCGGTGGAATAAAATCATCCTGGGCCTATGGTGTGCCTGGCAAACAAGTAATGTCAAGAGGTGCTGAAGGGCAAAAGATATGGACTACGTCACTCTATGGTACACACAATGCAGATGAGACATCCTATCTCTACTCACCGTGCTTTGATATCACAGGCCTCGTACAACCTTACCTTTCTTTTGCATTGCAATACCAACTGGAGACAGGTTATGACTATGCCTGGGTAGAATACAGGACAGGGAGCAGCAATACATGGACAAAATTAGGGACACAGGGTTCTGGTGTCAACTGGTATAATAATGCGGGAAATCAATGGAATGGAGAACTATCGAAATGGACTACCACAGGAAATGCTATTCCGGTGACGAATACAACAGTACAGTTCAGATGGGTGCTGCAGAGTGATGTTGGTGTAGAAGAAGAAGGGATGGCAATCGATCAGGTCACGGTGTATGACCGTAAGCCATTATACACAGGAGCAAACATGCAATGGACGGTGCCGGTATCAGGCAATAACTGGGTCCATGTTGATCAGGCAGGGCAAAGAGTGTTTAGCATCAATCCCCAGGGCCAGGATCTCGGTGATGTCACCATATCAATCTTTAAGTCGGCAAACAATTTTCACCTTTCGGATAGCCTTTATCTGCTTTCGCGCAATTGGGTAGTGACCAGTACTATACCACCGGCAAGTGAAATAAATATGCGGGCTTATTTCTTAAAAGACGAAGCAACTAATCTTATCAATGCGACCGGTTGCCCTCAATGTGTAGGTGCAAGGGATGGTTTCGACCTGGCAGCCTTGCGTTATACCGGCGCCAATGAAGACGGTAGTTATAGCAATGATATCCCTGCGCAAGTGACAACGTATGCTTTGGATTCAACAGCGATCATCCCTTTTGACAACGGGTACTATGCTGAGTGGAGTACCTCAGGATTGTCAGAATGGTGGATGACGTCATCCGTAACTAAATGGGCAGGCTCTCTCGAAAGACAGATCAGCAGCGCGTATGATGATGCCGAAGAGCATCCGGATAATGGTGCAGTCAATCCGGTGAGGGAGACACTGACCCTCACCGAACATGATGGCTCGCAAAGAATTGGATGGCGATTCAAGAACATCACGATTCCGCAAGGAAGCTATATTTCGTCCGCACGCTTGCAGTGGACTTCAAAAAGCACTTCTTCTTCGGCAGCTTACTGGACGCTTCAATCAGAGTTGGTTGCGGATGCAGCTTCCTTCATCACCTCAAAGTATAATATCTCTCTGCGGCCACGATCAGCGCAGGTTGTTCAATGGGAGCCTGCATCATGGCTTTCGGTTGGAACCATTTATCAATCCCCCGATATCAGGCATCTCATCCAGCAGGTAGTGGACCAATCCTCCTGGGTCAATGGCAATGATATGGTGCTGACCTTGAAAGGAAGCGGCCTCAGGGATGCCTGGAGTTATGATGGGGATCCACTCAAAGGCGCGAAGTTGGTGCTCACCTATGATACAATTTGCTCCTCCACGGGGATATGTTATGTGGATAAGGATGCGACAGGCTTGCAGGATGGCTCTTCATGGACAGATGCCTATCGTTCGCTGGAGCAGGCACTGGATCGGGCCGCTCATTGTCCCGGAGTCGCACAGATCTGGATCGCAGGAGGTACATATTCACCATATGCCGAGGTCAGCAGGAATAACGGGTATAGCATTCCTCCGGGAGTAAGTATTTACGGAGGATTTGAAGGTACTGAGACGGCAGTGGAGCAGCGGGTCTATGGGGCTTTCCCAACTATCCTTACGGGAGATATTGGTATCTCCGGGGTTTCTACAGACAACCTCTATCACGTCCTGACCATGCAGGCCGGGATGACAGGGTCACTGATTGATGGGATCACCATCAGGGATGGGCTGGCCAATGGGGTTACAGTCGACCTCCAGAGGGGAAGTGGCCTGAACAACCTGGGAAGCATTGTCACTCAGCAGGTTACGATTCAGGCTTGCTCAGCTCCTGCAGTCTACAATAGTCCAGGGTCAAGCCTGACCACTGGCAGCCTGTTGGAAGTAAAGCAATAAACTTCTTTTTAGGCATATTTTTTTACGGAACAACCTTTGCTGCTGTATGTCTAAAGTGTTGGCAGCACAAAAATAATATATTACATATAATCATTATATGTGAGCAAATCAATACATTTGCTACCTATTAGGTCCGGAAGGCTCAAAAGGGGACTTCTGGCTATGGGTATATTTCTAACTTTGCAGGCGCTTATAGCACCTTACCGATTTATTGATCCTATGTACATGCTCAGAATCTTCATTCTCTTGTCCTTTTTTTGCCTCATACAGGCAGCTGGGGCGCAGTCCGTTCTATCCAGGGTGACGTTTCCAATCGATGAAACACAGACCAGGAGTGACCTGGCCAAGGCAGGAATAGACCTGACCCACGGACATGGCGCGACCAGAAATGCATTCACCACCGAAATACAAGATTTTCAACTCAAGCGCTTTGATCAGCTCGGCATCCGCTACACCGTAGATATTCCAAATCTTTCCGTTTATCGCAAAGAAGCTGCCCAGCAGCCACGCCGTGAAAATTTCCTCGATTGCCAGGATCATACATTTGATGAGGTCATTCCAAAGAATTTTGAATTAGGCAATGTCGGTGGTTATTTCTCTACCCCGGAAATTCTTGACCAGCTGGACATCATGGCCTTTTTGTATCCAAACCTGATCTCTGTAAGAAAGCCGATCGGCAATTACAAGACATGGCAAAACAACAGCATCTTCTGGGTAAAAATATCTGATCAACCAGAAGTGGATGAAAACGAACCTGAAATCCTCTACACCGGGCTCCATCATGCACGCGAGTTTATCAGTATCAGCCAGACGATATACTACATGTGGTACCTGCTGGAAAACTATGACAAAGACCCGTTGATCAAGCAAATCCTTGATCACACCGAATTGTACTTTGTTCCTGTCGTCAATCCTGATGGATTAAACTATAATGTTGGCGGCTATGATGCAGGTAATGATGCCTTCACCCGCAATCATCGCAAGAACTGCCGGGACAACGATAATGATGGGATTTTTAACCCTGAATTTGATGGCGTAGACCTCAACCGTAATTACGGATATGAATGGGGACATGATGAAGAAGGATCCTCAAGTTTTGAAGGTAGTGATACCTACCGTGGCCCAGCTCCTTTCTCTGAGCCTGAGACACAGGCCATGGCGTATTTCTGCAATTCGCATGACTTCAAACTTGCCCTTAACTACCATTCCTATGGTGACCTTTTAGTCTATCCTTGGGGATTTAGTGATTCAGTTACACCTGATTCCACCTTGTTCAGCAATTATGGTGAATTGATCACCGAACTCAATCGATTTGTATATGGTACGGGTACCCAGACAGTTGGCTATATCACAAATGGGGATTCGGATGACTGGATGTATGGCGAGAAGGGGATCTTTGCGATGACACCTGAAGTAGGTGATCCCGATGATGGATTCTATCCGATCCGTGAGCGCATCATCCCGCTCTGCCAGTCTACATTGCAGATGAATTTGCTTTCGGCCAGATTAGTCAATTCCCTGGTTGAAATCACAGACGAAACACCACGGTTTATTCAGCCTGGTGTCAATCCCCTGGATCTCGGTTTCAGTCGCTATGGATTGCTCGAAGGGGAAGTAGCTGTTTCCTTCAATGCGCTCAGTCCGCATATCTCAAATGTGCCATCACCTTTCATCCTTGATCTCGCAAAGTTTGAACCGCACGAAAGAAATCTTTCCTTTACGGTGGATAACCAGATCGCTTATGGCACTTCAGCACAAATCGAAATCGTAACCCAGCAAGGCGATTATATCTTCAGGGATACACTCACCAAGATCAGGGCAGATTTTAAAACCCTCGTAGCCGATGATGGCGATCTTTCCCAATGGGATACCAGCGCAGGCGAAAATTGGGGCGCAACCACCGAAACCTTTAAGACAGGTCCAATGTCTATCACGGATAGCCCTGTTGGGCCATATCTTCCAGATGCTCACCAGGCCATCATGTTGAACCAACAAATTGATCTCACACAGACTACTACAGCCTATGCGCAGTTCTGGGCCAAGTGGGAGATAGAAGACCACTATGACTATGTTGTATTCCAGGCCAGCACAGATGGCGAGTCATGGGAAAATCTCTGTGGTGAACAGTCAAAACTCGGATCACTTTTCCAGTTGTACGAAGAACCCCTCTACGACGGCAAGCAAGCCCATTGGGTCCTTGAGAACGTTGATCTGAGCTCCTATGTAGGTCAGGTTATACAGTTGCGTTTCCTTTTGGTTTCAGACGGTTTTGTACACCTGGATGGATTCTATTTTGACAATTTCAAAGTCATTACCATCAAGGAAGGCACTACTGCCACGACAGACATAGATGCTTCTGCTTTTTCTGTGTTCCCTAATCCTGCGGGAAATTTCTTTACCGTCAGCATGCCTCAGATAGAGCAACCTGCCATCAAGGTTTTCAATGCAGTGGGTCGACTGGTCTATACGTCCAGAGAGATCACATCACTTGATCACATCATCCAGACGTCCTCATGGGCACCGGGTTTGTATCACTACCAGATATTGTCAGAAGGCACACCAGTGCATAGCGGCACGGTCAGCCTGGTTCGATAAAGCTTTATGTCCTAACATTTCCGGATTCTTTCTGAATAGAAGGGACTGTATCTTCAGGTTATAGCTTCCCATAACTATTACCGATATTTGCAGTCCAATATCAACCACTGCTAAGTGGTGATTTCGGAAGGATACGTTTTAATACATAAACACGCAGGAACATGGCCATTGATACACGCTTTCTCACGAAGCTGGGAATTAAGAAATTCAACAACGGTACCTCTACCGGACTCAAGTCATCAAACTCAAAAAACTATCAGCCTTCTCCCTCCCCTGTGGACGGACACCTTATAGGGGCTGTCAGCAATACTACACCTAAGGAGTACGAGAAAGTCATACGTGCTGCCCAACTGGCGTTTGAATCCTGGAAAATGGTCCCTGCGCCAAAGCGTGGTGAAATAGTTCGCCAATATGGAGAAGCACTGCGCAGGCATAAGGAACCGCTCGGAAGACTGGTCTCCTATGAAATGGGCAAGAGCCTCCAGGAAGGTTATGGCGAAGTACAGGAGATGATTGATATCTGCGATTTTGCAGTAGGCCTCTCCCGTCAGTTATATGGGCTTACCATGCATTCTGAGCGCAGCCGGCACCGCATGTATGAGCAATGGCATCCACTGGGCATTGTAGGGGTGATATCCGCCTTTAATTTTCCGGTGGCGGTATGGTCGTGGAATGCGATGATCGCCCTGGTATGTGGAGATGTAGTAGTGTGGAAGCCGTCAGAGAAGACACCTTTGTGTGGTGTAGCCTGCATGAATATTTTCCAGGAGGTACTCAAGGCCAATAATCTCCCTGAGGGAATTGTATCCCTGATCAATGGCGATTATCGTGTTGGCGAGTTAATGACCAAAGACACACGTGTTGCTTTGATTTCCGCTACAGGAAGTACCCGCATGGGCAAGATTGTTGGAGCCGCTGTAGCAGAGAGGCTTGGCCGTTCTTTACTTGAACTCGGAGGTAACAATGCTATCATCATCACACCTGAGGCTGATCTGAAGATAGTTCTCACAGGTGCTGTCTTCGGCGCAGTAGGTACTGCAGGCCAGCGTTGTACCACGACCAGGCGACTGATCATCCACCAATCCATATTTGATAAAGTCACCCGGGCTCTGGTCAAGGCGTATAAGCAGATTCAGATAGGCAACCCACTCGATCCCAAAAATCACATGGGCCCATTGATTGATATACAGGCTGTGTACCACTATGAAAAGGCACTGGATGCCATCCAATCACAAGGCGGTAAAATGCTGGTGCAGGGCGGTGTGCTGAAAGGCAGAAAGTATGGCAGCGGATGCTATGTGCTTCCTTGCATTGCAGAGGTCACCAATGATATGCCCATCGTCCAATCCGAAACATTTGCACCGATACTTTATGTGATGTCCTACCGGACACTTGATGAAGCCATCCGCATGCAAAACGATGTTCCGCAGGGATTGTCTTCAGCCATCATGACTAACAATATGCGGGAGGCAGAACAATTCCTTTCAGCTGCTGGCTCAGACTGCGGTATTGCCAATGTCAATATCGGTACTTCCGGTGCAGAGATCGGTGGTGCTTTCGGTGGTGAGAAGGAAACAGGAGGAGGCCGCGAGAGCGGTTCTGATGCCTGGAAGGCCTACATGCGACGCCAAACCAATACGATCAACTGGGGTAAGGAACTTCCCCTGGCACAAGGCATTAAGTTCAACATATAGGCAGGGAGCAGGGAGCAAGGGGCAATGAGGCGAATGTACAAACGAAGAGACGCGATCGATCGCGTCTCTTCGTTTGTATATCATGTACACTCTCCACTTTTCATTTTTCACTTTTCGTTTTTCATTTAACTCGGTTCCAGTACATCGCCTTTCCAAGTAATGGAAGCCCTATATAGCCTGTCACCTTGAGTTTATCCGCCGACTCCAGTTCGATATCACATGAGTACCATTTCCCGTTTGATGGATCGAGGATTTTACCTCCGGTAGCTGCGTCCCCATTTTTGTTGAGATCGGTGATGATGACCATACCGGTAAGAGATTTGTTTTTCAGATCCCCTTCGCATCCGGTACAATGGGTGACGGTGGCTGCCGGAAGCAACCGCTCTATCCGACCGTATAGCTTCCCGTTTTTTTCATAGATGAGCACTACAGATCTTTCGGTCTCATCGATATGATCTGTCGACTTCCATAGCCCTGTCACCTGGGCATCTGAAACCGTCAGAAAAACAAAGGAGATAAACAGGATTAGTAATAGATTTTTCATCAATCCCTCAACGTTTAGTAATGAGGGGTAGATGAAAGAACAGATTTTAGGGGAGGTTGTTCCAGATCAAGGAAATTGTACTCCGCGCTTTTCACTTATTTCCAGTTGCTGAACGTAGCCGAAGCATCACTCTCTGCTTTCTCCAGTTGCTGAGCGTAGTCGAAGCATCACTTTTCATTTAAGCCGGTTCCAGTACATCGTCTTGCCAAACGTAGGCCAGCCCAGATATCCCCTCATTTTAAGCTTGTCAGGCTCTACCAGTTCAATATAGCAGGAGTAAGTTTTTCCGTTTGCCGGATTGAGCACCTTACCGTCGGTGCCGCCGTTTTCATTCTTGATAAGATCTGACACGATGATCATGCCGACAAGAGGTTTGTCTTTCTGGTCACCTGCACAATGCTCGCAATGTGTCCGTTTAGAAGTCGGCAGGATTTTGACTACCCGGCCATAGTATTTGTTGTTTTTTTCAAATATCTCTACAATAGATTTTTCAACATTATCCTTTTCATCGGTAATCTTCCACATCCCGGTGACCTGGGCATCCATCTCTATCCATAGTATTATACTGACAAGGGAAGCGAATAATGTTCTTTTCATAGATGTAGTACGTTTCCATTTTGGAATTAAAGGCCGCAAATATCTGAATCGGCATCCACATTCCCGTCACAAATATTGACTAGTAAAAATCACTGCGCACTCGGTACTGCTCTATTCCCTATTCCCTATGCTCTATGCCCTATGCTACTTGTCCCTGTTCCAGTAAGAAGTCTTCCCTACACTTGGTACACCAAGATATCCTCTGAGCTTTAGTTTATCAGGGCCCACAAGCTCAATAGAGCATGAGTAGATATTGCCGCTACCGGGATCAAGGACCTTTCCGTTTTTACCTCCCTTGGGGGTTTTTTCGAGATCAAACATGATGATCATGCCTGTCAGGGGTTTGCCTTTCAGATCCCCGTAGCACTTATCACAGTGAGTTCGCTTAGATGCCTCAAGCAACCTGACAATCCGGCCGTAATACATGTTGTTTTGCTCAAAGATCTGGACGATCGATTTTTCAACTCCATCTTTATCATCCACTACCCGCCAAAGACCTACGACCTGGGCATACCCACTGGTGCTTAGGAAAAAGCCGATCTGGAATATCAGGATTATACTTTTCATTGAATCTCTAAACAAAGATACCTTCCGGTTTTACTTCATTTTGAGATAACACCCTAAATGCCAGAATAATTTTATGAGTACACACTTTTCACTTTTCACTTGTTACCGGTTGCTGAGCGTAGCCGAAGCATCACTTTTCACTCTTCACTTGTTACCGGTTGCTGAGCGTAGCCGAAGCATCACTTAAGTCGTGTCCAGTATAGTGTCTTTCCAAAAGCGGGCATTCCGATATATCCACGCAGCTTAAGCCTGTCTTGAGATTCGAGCTCAATATAACAGGAGTATACTTTGCCGGAGCCAGGATTGAGGACTGTACCATCAATCCCCCCATTGGATGTCTTGGTCAGGTCATCCAATATGCGCATACCGGTCAGTGGTTTATCCTTGAGATCCCCTACACAGGACTCACAATGCGTATGCCGTGAGGAGTCAAGGACCTGGGATACCCTGCCGTAGTATTTGCTGTTATATTCATAGATTTCAACAATAGACTTTACAACCCCGTCATGCTCGTCAGGTACCTTCCAGAGGCCTGTAACCTGGGCAGAAAGCCCTATGGAAGAACTTAAAATAACCAATAAGGAGCGAAGGGTGGTGTATAGCATAAGCGGAGGTGATTTCAACATAATGTTAAACAATAACACTATAAACTAGGATTTAATTGCCGGTCCACCAATTTGGACTTTGATTTCCAGGGTCCCCACCAGCCATTCCATGTCAATCTATTTATTGCCCTATACCTACTGCCCACTGCCACCTGCTCCCTATTTTCCTTATCTTTACCATCCAGTTTGAAAAAACCAATCCTCAGTAAAATGGTCAATAAAGTCATCCTCATCGGCAACCTGGGCAGGGACCCGGAAGTCCGTTACCTCGAAGGAAATGTGGCTGTAGCCAGATTTTCAGTGGCTACCAACGAAAATTACCGGGACAAGAAAGGCGAATGGCAGACCGCTACGGAATGGCATGATGTAGTGGCATGGCGCGCATTGGCTGAGCGGGCAGAAAAGCAACTTAAAAAAGGAAGCCAGGTTTTTGTGGAAGGCAAACTGACACATCGCAAGTACCAGGATAAGGACGGCAATGACAGGTATGTCACTGAAGTAGTCGCCAACAGTTTTAGAGTCCTTGACCGCAGGGATTCAAGGCCAGGAGGACAAGACGAGGATTTTCATCCTGAAGATCCGGCCAATGACACCTCAACGCCCACCGGATCAAGCGGTGAGCAACAGGCTGATGATGACCTCCCGTTCTGATCAGCTGATCTCTTTGACTTAATCGCCCTGCTTTGGATACGGAACCCTATTCACTCTTATTGATATCACTCGTCCATTGGGGCCTGGCGGGTGGAATTGTGCTCCTTCTTTTTCTCTTGGTTTGTTCTGCCTTGATCAATGGTTCAGAAGTCGCTTTCTTCTCCCTGGACAGTAATCAGCTCAGGCATATCGAAGAAGAAGATGACCGATCAGGGATGCGCATCTTAAAGTTACGCGAAAAACCCAGGCGACTACTCGCAACAATCCTGATCACCAGCAACCTGGTCAATATTGCCATTGTTATCCTTTCCTACTATCTCTTCAGGCTTATGCTGCCGGAGGGAACATTTTATTACTGGGGCGAAACAGTCTATTCATGGCCGGCGATGGCATGGCTCAGCCCGGATCAGTGGGCTTCTTTTTTGGGTTTTATGATTACAGTGGTAGGGATATCATTCCTGCTTGTCTTGTTTGGAGAGGTAGTTCCGAAAATCTATGCCAACCTCAACAATATTGCATTCGCCAGGCTCATGAGCGGCCCGGTCAATATCCTGATGACCATCTTCGCCCCGCTCAACAAGATCATGGTCAGATGGGGCAATACCCTGGAAAAGAAATTAGGTACCGAAAGTGCACTCGGGGCAAATAAGGAAGATATCGACAGAGCTATTGACCTCGCTGTGGCAAGGGATAAAGACTCCGAGATTGAAGCAGAAATGCTCAAGTCCATTGTCAGTTTTAATGATGTAGCTGTCAAGCAAATCATGCGCTCGAGAATGGACATCATCGCGCTGGATACTGCCATGACCATGGAGGAAATGCTGGACATCGTGAAGGAAGCAGGATACAGCAGGCTGCCTGTATACGAAGAACAATTGGACAATATCAAAGGGATGTTGTACGCCAAGGACCTGATCGGTTATATCGAATCATCAGGCTCATCTCATCACTGGCCTGATCTGGTCCGAAAGGAAGTCCTGTACGTCCCCGAAGCCCGGAAGATCAATGACCTGCTGAAAGATTTTCAACGCGAGCACTTACATATGGCAATCGTCGTGGATGAATACGGCGGTACGTCCGGTCTGGTGACTATGGAAGATGTTATAGAAGAGGTCATAGGGGATATCAAGGACGAATTTGATGAAGACCAGGAGTTTGAATACCGCAAGCTCAGCCAGACTGAATTTATCTTTGAAGGCAAGACGATGCTGATTGATGTGTGCCGGCTGATGAATGTGGATAAAACCAGCTTTGATGAGGTTGACGGCGATGCCGACTCCCTTGCGGGACTTGTCCTTGACCTCAACGGTAAAATGCCTGTCGTCGGCCAGAAAATAGTATTGCCACCATTTTCGTTTACGGTGCTGTCCGTATCTCCCAAGCGTATTGAGCGTATTAAAGTCCAGATAGACAAATGAACAGAATATTTCTATTCGCCACAGGCATCATCATGCTGGCCTCATGCGGGGAAACTACACACGCTCCCAAGCCAAGAGCTTATCCCCGGATAGATTATCCTGAAAAAAAATACCAGGACTACAATGTCGATGGATGTCCGTTTACCTTCAGCTTTCCGGCTTATGCTGAAATCAAGAACAAGGACAAACCCTGTTGGTTTGACATCTATATGCCTGCCTTCGAAGCGAGGATACACTGCAGTTATCTGCCGGTACACAACAGGGCCGAACATGATGATTTTGTAAAGGATGCATTTACGATTGCCAACAAGATCAATGCCCGGGCCAATTATATGGAACAGGCCCCGATACACAATACGCATGGAGTAGGTGGCTTGTCACTGAACTGGACCGGACCGGCAGCTTCACCAATGCATTTCTTTGTCACCGACACAACACAACACTTCTTCACCGCAGCATTATACTTTGATTCAAAGGTGCAGCCAGACAGCCTTGCACCGATCGTTGCTTTTATCCAGAAAGATATTGACCAAATGATCTCTTCCTTCACCTGGAAATAAATTAATGGAATTAAATTAAGACATCAAGTCCCCTTTAGGGGATTTAGGGGTAAAAAAAAGAACGCCTGTCTTTCTTTTAAGACAGGCGCATCAAAACAAAACGAAAAACCAACTATATCTTGAAGGGGAGTATTATGTTCCTTTCTTTAAACGCACAGGAATATCAACATATTTGCCATTCCTGAATACTTTCAAATCAACAGAATCACCCACCTTAGCTAAATCTATTTTTTGCTTCAGGTCATCAAAGGTCTTCAGCGGCTTGCCATCGATTTCCACGAGGACATCATTTGGAAGCACACCTGCATACTGAGCCGCACTGTTTTCAACCACGGCATCTACTAAAAGACCCTCACTGATCGCGATTTTTTGCTCTTTAGCAAACTCTTCATTTAGTACAAACACTTCAACCCCCAAAGAGGTTCTCTCAATGTCCTCCCCATTTTTCATAATGTCGTTTGCTATACTAATGGCCAGATTTACCGGTATAGCAAAGGAGTATCCGGAATAACTTCCTGTCTGTGAGGCAATTGCAGTATTAATTCCCAGCAATTTTCCGGTCGCATCCACCAATGCGCCCCCGCTGTTGCCCGGATTTATGGCAGCATCTGTCTGAATAAATTGTTCAATTGTCTTGGAACCCTGGATGATATTGAGGTCTCTTCCTTTGGCACTGATGATCCCCGCGGTAACAGTTGAGGTGAGGTACTCAAAGGGATTTCCTACGGCCAGTACCCATTCACCGACCCTGGCTTTGTCTGAGTCAGCATATTCGAGTGTGGGCAGATTGTTGGCATCCACCTTGATGACCGCCAGGTCTGTACTTGGGTCCCTGCCGACGATAGTGGCTTTGTATTCTTTTCCGTCGATCATCTTGACGGATACTTCATCTGCAAAATCAACCACGTGATTGTTGGTGAGGATATATCCGTCTTTTGAAATGATCACTCCCGAGCCGGCCCCTTTACGGATCATTGGTCCTCCAAATCCATCCATGCCAAAGCGTTCGAAGAAATCCTGGAAAGGATCCTGTGTGCGTCTTCGCTGTTGCGCGGCCTGAGCGCTTTCTGCGGCTTCAATGAGCACTACAGCTTTTTGGGCAACTTCGGCTGCGTCCGCAAAGTCAGGTCCTGTATTGACAGGTGAGGATACTGAAACGGGATGCACATCCTTATTGTCAAATCCGGTCTGATGGGTGAGGTGGAGTGCACCAAAGCAAATCATTCCACCTGTAAGTCCTGCAAGGGTAAGGGAAAGAAACGATTTCATAATTCCACTGAATTTTTAAAGTGTGATTTGAAAAGTGAATTGCATTTGTTCATTGAATTGGTACATCAATAAACGGCATGGCCACCAGGTTGTTATAAAACTGAATTTTATTTAACAATAGCTTAACAAGGGAAAATCCGGGAGGCCGGCCTTCTCCAAAACCTATCAGATCAATTTTGGCTTTATCGCTGAGAGATTATCCCTCATCCGGACATAAAAGAATTTGTACGTCCAGGAATCAAAAAGGGTGGTGAGTTGGCCGGCCCTGGATGCAAACGGTTCGGGAGCTTCTCTTGAAAAAATTTCCATACCCACTTTCCAGTTTGATGTTGGTCCTTCCAGGGCTAGTTGGGCAAGCAGGATATGCCATCTGGTATAGGCATTTTGTATGGAGTCTGGGGTGGTTAAGGACTCAAATAAAACTATGGCCGTTTGGTAATCCTTTGTAAGGAATGCTTCATTTGCATCATCCAGGGTTTCCTGGAACTGAGGGCGTGTAGGATATGAGACGTTAACATCGGGATGAATAAAATTTCTGCTCGCGATAGCCGAAGGATTGAAATAGAAGAAGGCCATGTACACATATAATGACATGAGGAGGATAAAGAAAGCAAACCAGCCAAACCATTTCGGTGCAAATCCGGACTGCTTCATGTCATCCTTGTCCAGTTCCCTCAGCTTTTCGCGGAGTTGCTTGTGCCGCGCATGGATCAAGGCTTTGTAAGCTTCTTTGCTGTCATTGACCAACTCAGCAACAGATGGATCAACGGCCATGAGCTCTTCGAGCTGTTTTCTATCCTCAGGACTGATGGTGCCCAGCAGGTATTGATCTATCCAATAGGGTAAGGTATGTTCTTCCATGTTGTGCTTATATTGAATGGTCCCGGTTGATCCTGTTGTTCATATACTAGTGTCTTTAGCGCTGTGTTTTGTTACCAGATTTGACGAGTTCTTTTAATTTTTTAAAACATTCAAATTTTATTTTCCTGGCCATGGCATCATTGGACAGGCTCATTTTTTGCGCTATTTCGATCATGCTGTATTGGTTGAGCCATAAAAGCAGCACCTCCTGGCATCGCTGTCCCATTGAGGAAAAGGCGGTTTCAAAGCGGAGTTGTTCATCGGCAGAGAAAATGAATGCATCAGGATTGTCCTCCTCATATCCGTATTTTTCTTCTACATCATGGACCAATACCGTCCGCTGGTCTTTTTTCAGTTGATTCAGAAACAGCTTTTTACCGATCCCGATCCATAATCCTCCAAGGAGTGCACTTCCGGAGTGTCGCTGCGCAGTTTGTCCAGCATGATGATAAATGCATCATGCACCAGATCCTCCGGCACACCCCTGAACTGGTCATGCTTGGAGACCAGCTTTTTCATGTAGGAATAGGTTCGCTTCCTGTATTTCAGATACAGGCAACTGATAGCAATGTCGGCTCTTGAGCCTCCTGCTTGTATCTCCCGGAGATAGTCCTCGTCCCGGAGAAATAGATTGCAATGCAAGTGATTCATATTGTTTTCAGCTGATGATCACAAAGCAATAAAATACCGTGTCCGGCTCCTGGGAAAAGCCGTACACAAGTATACAAAGGAGGATGCATTTATCAAAGGCCTTGAAAATATTTTAAAAATATTTCCTGTTCGTGGTAACATTTAGCCCTCCTCAATACACTACTATAACAAAGAATGTAATTTTCTTTCTCGGCCGTTGCATAACACCCGGTATGTTCTTTCCATGGCAACACTGCAGAAATACATTCCTCATTTGCCAGTTGAACTAAGCCGGATGCGCGCCCCATGCCATCCGGCTTTTTACCTGTCGGTACAGCCTATGCCTGTAAAATGGTGGACACATATCACCGATCTTATCTATCCGCCCTTGTGCGCAAGTTGCGGGTTGCTACGCCCGTTGGATCAACATATTTTTTGCCTTGACTGCCTCCACCAATTACCGGAGACAGGCTATCATCTGCATGCAGAAAATCCATTCACGATGCACTTCAAGGGAAGGGTTATGCTCCGGGCGGGATCATCCTTTCTTTTCTTTTCAAGAGGCGGTGGCACGCAACGCTTGTTGCATCAAATCAAATACAACAATCAACCGGAACTCATCACCACGGTCGGCAAATGGTATGGAAAGCAATTGATGGGTACAACGCTATGGGATGGAATTGATGTCATTGTACCGGTACCACTGCATTGGAAGAAGCAACGCAAACGAGGGTACAATCAAAGCGCGGTTTTTGGAACGGCCATTGGTGAGGTGATGCAGGTGCCTTGCCACCCGAATGCTCTGTTGAGGGTCACCCATGACAAAAGCCTGACAGGTATGAAACGCCTGGAAAGGGTGGAGACCATCAGTTCCTCTTTTGTGGTCGCCAAACCCGGCCTGGTCAGGAATAAGCATGTGCTACTGGTGGATGATGTCCTCACGACAGGTGCCACCCTTGAATCCTGTGCCATCGCCCTCCAGAATCTTCCTGTCGCATCGATCAGGATGGTCACGATCGCCTGCGGTGAGTTGTAAGACCGTGAGACCGTGAGATGCCTTCGCGATCCGAAAACGAACCCGCCCAATAAGGCGTGCGCAGTACTCGAAATGTGCTTCGGCATCCGAGGGAAGGGTGAGATATAATGTAAGTTTTTGAAAATAAACCCCAAATTCGCCCTCACTGAATAATGGCAATAAAAAGTTTTTATTATGGCTTTAGATGAACAACTCAAAAAAGCATTGGTGAATGAAGTGCTGCATCGCCTCTATGATGAGTCCCTTCCCCGTATCCTCAAATGCCTGGACATGTTGACTAATGAACAGATCTGGTGGCGACCCAATGAATCGTCAAACAGTATCGGCAACCTCGTCCTTCATCTCTGCGGCAATGTGAACCAATGGATATATTCCGGTCTGGGGGGATTTCCGGATGACCGGGTCCGGCAGGCAGAGTTTGATGCACGTGAATTTATAGACAGGAAAGACCTGAAGATTGCACTTGAATCTACCATGGAAAAGGTAAGGATTGTAATTGAAAGCGTCTCTGTCAGCGAAATCCTGCGCATAAGGCCTGTGCAGACTTTTGAAGAAAAAGGATTGTCCATATTGATCCATGTGACGGAACATTTTTCCTATCATACCGGCCAGATTGCGTATATTACAAAAATGCTCTCCGACAGACCACTTGGATTTTACGATGGTATAACTTTAGCCTAGCTGGTAACAGATAAGCGTTTAATTTTGCAACATGTATTATGTCCCCCCGATCATATTATGTATCGGACTATCCTTTTCTCTGTTATCTGCCCAAGGAGACCCGGAAAAGCTCCCATCCTGTGTCAATACTGATGCTTACGATGAGACGACCCCCGTCCTCAGCAGGAACGGAGATAAGCTTTTTTTCACCCGCACAGCAGATCCCGGATTTGAGCCTTCCTATATCAACCAGGAAGGAGCTATTACCTCCAATAAGCAGGATGCCCTGTACCTGGGCAATCTGGCGATGATCTACTCTCAGATTGCAGGCAAGAAAATCACTGATCCTTCCGCTTCTGTTTATAATCAGGACATTTGGTTTGCAAAGATCACACCAGACTCTATCGGGGGTGTTGTACACCCGGGCTATCCCCTCAATAATGCACTGCCCAACAGCCTGGTGTCGGTCAGTTCACTTCCCGATGAATATATCCTGGTCAACCAGTTTTATGATGACGGTAGCATGTATTCAGGCTTTTCTAAAGCAACCATAGACGATCAGGGCAGGTCTAAGATGCCTCAGCCTTTATATATATATCAATTTGACCTTACCTCCTCTGACGTGGACCTGACCATGACCCCTGATGGTCATATCCTGGTGATCAGTATGCAACGTTCTGATGGTAAAGGGCTCAAGGATATGTACGTATCTTTTTATATCCGCGAGAATGTCTGGTCATCCCCTATGCACATGGGGAGTGTCCTCAATACCTCCTTCCAGGAAACATCCCCGCATATATCACCTGACAAGCGTTTCTTATATTTTTCATCCAATCGGCCGGGTGGAATCGGGGGCAGCGATATTTATGTATCAGAGCGATTGAACTACAGCTGGCTCAAGTGGTCGGAGCCTAAGTTATTGAATGGCAATGTCAATACTGTATCAGACGAAAGCCAACCGTACTTTAATGCCGATGCAACATATCTGTATTTTACCTCAAGGAGGGATGGCACCAGTGATATCTTCCGGCAACTACAGACACCAAGACCAAAACTTAAGAAACCGCTTTATGTCAGGGGCAAGATCATTGATTCAGAAACCGGTTTACCTGTCCATAGTGAATTGCTATGGGGCCAACATTCTGCTGATGGTTTTCTCGAATATTTTAATACCTACACAGGCGAATTTGAAGTATCCCTGACAGAGTACGAACCATATAAATTTCAACCCAGGAAAGCAAATCACTATGCTCAGCGGATACTGGTTGATCCCAGGGGGATGGAAAGCCAGGGCATTGATACACTCGACCTAATTCTTTATTTAGAGCCTAAACCCAACCGGGAGGCAAATATTACTGATGCAGAGAAAAAACATATACGGCAAAATCCGGTTGAAAAGTATGACGATGCTCCACGCAAAGAGACGATCACTTTTTATGATATCAATTTTGTCAAGGGGAAATCAATCATCCTTGTCAAATCACGTGGTGCACTTAAGTATGTACTTGATCGCATGACGGATCAGCCTACGATGGAAATACTGATAGAAGGGCATACCGACAATGTTGGAGATGAGGCGGCGCTTATTGACCTGTCGCTTCACCGCGCAGAGGCTATCCGCGATTACCTAGTATTTAAAGGGATCAGTGCTGATCGTATCCAGGTTGCCGGCAGGGGTGCATCAAGAGCACTGTTTCAGAACAGTACAGAAAGTGGCAGAGAGAAAAACAGGCGAGTTGAAATCACGGTGATCAAATCCTGAACATGAGAGCAGTTGCCCATTTTTTTTCCATAGCCTTCCACCCCTTGTTTATCGTGACCTATATGTCATTGGTCTTACTATGGACTAACCCTTTTGCTTTCGGGTGGAGACATGTATCTGAAGCAGGTACACTGCTGATCATTATTGTCATGACGACCGTCACATTGCCGGCTATTGCCGTGCTGATGATGAAAATGCTCGGATGGGTTTCTTCGTTCAATCTTGAAGATCAACATGAACGCATCGGGCCATACATCGTAGCAGGCATCATGTATCTATCCCTGTATCTGCACCTGACCCGTGCAGAGAGTTTTCCGGTTTCACTCAGGATTGCTGTATTAGGTACACTGCTTGGCCTTTGGTCGTGTTTTTTTATCAACAACTTTACCAAGGTCAGTGTGCATGCTGCAGGGGTTGGTGGCTTAGTAGCCATGGTCGCACTGACCAAACTCACTTTCGGGTATGATCAGGCACACATCGGCCTTTTTGGAGGAGCCAATCTGGTCGTTCCAATAGACGTATTACTCTATGGCTCTATATTGATGGCAGGAGCGACATGCACTTCAAGGCTTATCCTCAAGGCCCATGTGATCAAGGAGGTATACTTAGGGCTATGCGTTGGCCTGGCCAGTATTGGCGTAGCCTACTTTTTCCTGCACTGAGATTTGATGCAGAGGCATTATACCTATTGCCTCAAAATCCATTGCGTCTGCTCAGATACCGCGTGATTGATTTTTAGAAGGAGAATCCTACACTAAACTGCCAAGCCCTGCTCTTGTTGACATCCGCACGCTGCACAAAACTACCGTCAGGATTAAGTGTTTGCAGCGAAACATCATATGTGTTCTGGTCCACATCAGAGATGCCATGTATATAGCGGGCACCTAAATAAAGCCCTTCATTGATATAGAAAGAAGCACCGGCGACAACACCAAAATCAATGGTGTTGTACCAGTTCTTATCCTTGGCTGCAAATTCGTAGTATGCCATCACAGTCTCTGGAACGGTATAGTTTCTACCGTCTACATTTACAGTGATAGTTGTTGAAGAAGCCTCTCCGGCTTTATCACTTTTATAATTATGGTTGAGTCCTACCTCAAATGGGGCTATGGTTGTACCCAGGTTTGATTTGCCATCGAAATCAGTGGATCCGCCAGCTGTTGATGCAATGAGTATACCTGTATTGAATCCACCCAGGATTTCAAATTTTCCGATCTTATAATAAACCGAGATGGGTACGTCCAGGAATGCATTGGATACATTGAGCGTTTGCTTACGGTTACCACTGATCGTAGTTGTTTGGACATTGCCGCGCCCGAGAACATAATAAGAAGGACCATTATAGTCATAGATCGTCCCACGCTGGGAAAAGGTAAATTCAGCCCGCATGCCTACCAGATCGGTAAACTTATAGCTCAATGCTGCCCCGATATGAAATCCACTTGCCATGGTATACTCTTCAAGTGATTCCCCATTAGGTCCAACTTCCGATGGACCATCCAGTTTTGAAATGCTGGCTCCTGCCCGGAATCCAAAACCAAAGTTGTCATTCTGGGCATCAACCCTGACACCGATAAAACAACATACTAGTAATACAATCAGATATCTGTTCATAAAATCGATTTCGTTTTTTGAGCTATCAGCTATCAGCCATCAGCTCACCACTCACTATTCACTGTCTCCTATCTCCTTGCCCTTTGCTCCCTTTGCTCCCTTGCTCCTTGCTCCTTGCTCCCTTGCTCCTTGCTCCTTGCTCCTTGCTCCCTTGCCCCTTGCCCCTTGCCCCTTGCCCCTTGCCCTTGCCAAACAGTCGCCAAAGCTAAAGACTTTTCGTTAAGACAATACGGTGCTCCCCAATCTCGTCCCTTGGGTCAAAGCCAGTTATTTGAAACCCCCGACCTACAGCCATCGTCAGCATGGCAGGAAAGCGGTTTCGTGTTTTCATCCATATTGTCTTGTATCCCTGCGATTTAGCCCATTCTTCCTGGATTTCGGCCAGTTTCGCAGCTACCCCGGATCTCCGGTATTGGGGCAGCACTCCCCCCAGCCAGGAATAGAAAGCACCGTCCCGTTCGTACCCGATCTTAAATCCTGCCTGCTTGCTATCTACATAAGCCGTCAGGACCAGATGGGGTACTGAACCAATTCTGGCCACTATTTCATCCAATGATGGGGTTGAATCAAATTCCGGTAGCTCACCAAGCATTTGGATTACATGATCAATCCTCCCTTGTTTGATGGTCGGTAAGGTCACTGCTCTGCTTTATACTTGATTTGCATGCCCTGGGCAGGATTTGTGATCCGTACCTCAGTCCTCCGGTTGTACTGGTGTTCCGCCTCCGTGCATGGGACCCCGTCAACACATTTATTACGTGGCGAGGATTCGCCGGCTGCTTTGGTGATGATCCTGGAAGGATCTATGCCCAATAGCACCAGGTATGCTTTTGAGGATTCAGATCGCTTTTCGGCAAGTTCCATATTGTATTCAGCGCTACCCCTGGTATCTGTGTGCGAAGTCAATTCAATGGTGAGGTCAGGATATTGCTTCAATGTTTCAGCTAGCGCGATGAGTTCACCAGCTTCCCCTTTTCGTATAGCTGATTTGTTGAAATCATAGTAGATATTGTCCAGCACGATTACTGTGCCGGAGACAATCGGGGATGGAGGCGCAGTCAGCGCATCGCTGGTCTTAAGATAGATTTTCCAATGCTCTTCAGTATCAGTAGGTGTAAAGGTGAAGGCATGTGTAGCATAGCCAATTTGCATAAATTCTGCCTTGATCGAGCAGTCTTTAGGAAGGCAATTAGAGGCATCGCCGTTATCATTGGTATACATGGTAATAGATTGCTGGAGACAGGTTCCGGTAAGGTCTATTTTGGCGCCATTTAGCTTAACATCTCCCTTTCTCATTGTATACCGTAAAGAGGGTCTGCACACAAGGACTGGAATAGTCTTTAGCTTTTTTAAGGAGTATAGTGGATGGTATCTGATCTCCATTGACTACCTCTGTATAGGATTCATATCCTGTGCTGCTTGCTGAGAGTAAATACGTTGCTTTTCCATCTGCCTGTATGTTGACCCTTCCATCTTTGTCAGACATAGCATCTGCGGATGCAACAGGTAAAGGCTCTGTCATTGACCAGCGAAAAGAAAATGCACCTTCCTTATCTTCTTTCTGGACAAGCGCAGTGGTAAAGTGATCCTTATACAATGTCGGTCCCTCCTGATTCATCGGGATCATCCATACATAGACGCTATCTATTGTCCTGCCTTGCTCATCCTGCACGATGATTTCTTTTGGAATCAGGGCTTTCGCTTTTCGGCCAGGCGGGCAAAAGATAGATACAGGTGAGCTCCAGCGATACAGGTCGTCTTTCCCTTTTGTAGGTTTACGATCACTGGCCATATATCCCGAAGTGCCATTTGCAGATACGATCATGCCCAGGTCATCCCTGCCACTGTTGTACGGACTTTCAAGATGCTGCACATCCACATATCTTCCTGCGGTATCCGGAGCAGTAACAAAGATGTCCAACCCACCTTTACCTTCAAGTCCGTCTGATGAGAAAAACAAGTATCCATCCGGATGGATGAAAGGAAAGATTTCATTTCCCTTTGTATTGATTTTATCTCCGAGGTTGACTGGAGCAGACCATGATCCAGTGGATCGGTTGACCATATACAGGTCCATTCCTCCCATCCCTCCCGGCATATCGGAAGCAAATATCAAGTCCATCCCGTCTGCACTGATCGCAGGATGCACTACAGTATAGCTGTCACTGCAGAATGGAAGTTCTGTGATCTGCTCCCAGTCTTCTGCCCCTTTGATCGCATGGTATATTTTCAATTGCACTTCCCCTTGTTCATCATTGATGCCTTGCCCTCCGGATAGATTGGAACGTGTGAAAAACAACTCCATTCCATCACTGCTGATACAACATGGCCCTTCATGATATTGCGTACGGATATTGGGCGAAAAGTTTACACTCTTTGTTGTCGAACCATCAGGTCCTATATCCGCATACATCAGATCAAAATAGGCTCTTCCGGTTTTGGGGTCGAGAAAATTATTTTTTTCCCGCGCGACGACATATACGATACCCTGTTGATAGTAGGCAGGTGAAAATTCGATCGACTTCGTATTGAGGTTTTCGAGTGGGACGAGGCTGATACCTTCATGCTGACAGACATAGCCGGGACTCTGGCCATAGCCTATTGCAGCAATAAGGCAGAATATATAAGTGAAAATGTGTTTCATGGATCAGATTAGAAATACCTTGGATTAATAAATGTAGCAGGCTTGGCCGCCTCCCCAAAACAATACATCAGCATCACCTCGATGCTGCCATCGCTATAACGCTGCAATTCACTCATGGTGATATCATAAGCTGCAGCAATGCGCAAGCCCCTGAGTATTTTGGCCGAAGCCATGACATCAATCGATTCCAGCAGCTGATTGTCCACCCCTCCCGACCTGAAGGATATGCCGACACTATGATCTTCCCACCAACGTATACCCAGGTTGAGGTCAACACTTACCGGTGCGGCTTCTGTATACCGGACCATCACCTGCGGCACGAAGCTCATCCGATGATCCAGTTTCAACGCGACACCGGACATGAGATAGTAATGCGCCTGCTCCTTGGCCGTAAATAGATTATTGACTTCAAAATCAATATCAGATGGCATGAGCCTTGGTGATGAAAGGCCTACATAGAATGCAGGCGTATGGTAATAGATGCCCGCACCAACATTGGCCACGAATTTATGATCAGATATTGCTTCTACACCCTGGTCTATATTGATATCCTGTACCGTCTTGACAGCAGGATCACTATAGTCTACTTCCATAAATCTTCCCGATGCCTGCACACCCAGGCTCAAGGTGCCATTTCCCATGGGTACTCGGTAATCATAGATCGCATCGAGGGTGGTAGAGCTGGATACCCCGATCGAACGGCGATCCAGGTTCATGCCGATACCAATACGTTGTGATGCCAATGGGCCGTGTATGCTCAGGGTTTGTGTCTTTGGAGCACCATCAAATCCCAGCCACTGTTCCCTGACAATAGCAGAAGCACACACATGCTCATGATATCCGGCATAGGCTGGATTGACGAGGAGCTTATTGTACATAAACATGGTATGCAGCGGCTGTTGTTGGGCAGATAGGGTGCCGGTCATCAGGCAGAGCCAGATAAACGCCATGCACAAATATGTCTCCACCATAGCCCTGCAGGGCTTCATCAGGCGGGAATTTGTATTCAATAGTTTTTTCATTTTATGCGTTTGGTGTTTAGCGTTCAAGAATTAAAAAGGTCCGTTTGGGCTTGTTGCCATCACCGAAATCCATGATGTAGAAATAAGTGCCTACAGGAAGCGGATCACCGGACACTGTGCCATCCCAGTCATTCTGATATGGAGAAGCGGTGTACACTGCAGCACCCCATTCATTGAAGATGTAGATTTGGTTGTCGGGATACTTGTCGGTTTCGAGACAGGGGATGATGAGTACATCATTGACACCATCGCCATTTGGGGTGAAAAGCGTAGGTACAAAGCAATCGTCTTCATTCCCGACTTTCAGGATCACTACAGACTCACTGCATTCCTCCGGACAATCTGTCGAACAGATGCGGTAAACCATCATATCCGTACCGACAAAACCGACATTGGGGGCATATCTGAAAATCCCGTTTCCGACATGCAGCACATTTCCCTTCTGTGGATTCTGAACGATCGTTACCGTAAAGGGACCCATGGATATATTATCATTGGTGGTGACTATAAATTCCACAGTCTGCCCAAAGGGCACACTCACAGTATCAGGGGTAGTCTCAGGCGAAAACGATACTGAAACAGAAACAGAATCCTGGCTATAGTCAATACATGAGGCATAGCTTTGGGTCCAGGCTAATCCATAAGTACCCGAAGGCAAACCAATAATATTTGCATTCGGATCTGATGGATCTGAAAGAATGACGAGATCATCACTACTTGTCCACACACCGATACCCGGAGATGGATCAGATGCATTGAGTGTGATGACCTCACCGGGACAAATGGCGATATCTGACCCCGCGTCTGCATTTTGTGATGGTATTTCATCCCCCGTGATAGTGACCGCATTGCTTGCACCAGATGGGCAGCCTTGTACCGAAGTGATAGCAGTAATGACATTAGCTCCGCCAAGCAATGGAGATCCATCGATGGTGATGCAACTGTCCGATCCTGATGTTCCGATTACTGTCGTGCCGTTGAGTAGCCAGGTATATGTGCCTCCGGATACAAGTGTGGCCTGGTCGATGCAGAGTTGAACAGGCACAGGATTGTCAATACATATTGCGCTGAGGTCAGCTGTGATAGCAGGTGCAGTCACAGCAGGCTGAACACTGATATCATATGGATTGGAAGGCGGGCTGGGACAGCCATTGATGAAGTAGATGAGTTGGTAAGTGCCTGCATCCTGAGGAGTGACAGGGAAGATCACCGGTTGGTTTTCTACACTTTCATATCCGTTGGAGGACAGCCATTGTGATGTTGATCCCGCAGGGGCATTGGATACGAGTACGAGACTATCACCTTCACACACCAATGGGGCAGTTAAGATACTGGGTGGAAATAATGCAGCTTTGACCTGGACGGCAATCATTGAGGTAGAAGAGGTACATCCATCAACGATGACATCGACTTTGTATATCCCTGTCCATGCAGGTGTTGCATCAGGTATGATGAGTGTGCCCGGACTACTGATGACCACATTAGTATCCGAGGAGGTCCAGGAATACATAGCACCAGGTATAGGTTGATCTATAAATAGTTTAATACTATCTCCATAGCAATACACATTATCTCCTGCGATGACAGGAGCAGCAGGACTGTCTTTTAGTTGAAGTGAGAATGTTGAAGGTTCTGATGTACAGGTTCCATTGACAATGACCAGTGTATATATGCCATTGTCAGCAGCAGTGGCGCTATCAATGATGATGGAAGAATCCTGTGCCACAAATAAACCGGGACCTGACCAATTGTAGACGAATGAGCCTGAATAGCCCGGAGTCGTTTCGGCGAAGATGGTGACCGGATTCGTTCCATCCGTGCAGCTATCGGCATCGGATGCCAATGAAACAATGGCAGGCAGGATGTCGATGGACACTTCAGTTGAATCCTCAGCTTCACATCCCGTCGCGGTGGTCAGGAAAGCATAATAGGTGCCCGCTACGGCAAGGGCAGTCGGGGACACTTCGTTAGAAATAAATCCACCGGGTCCGGTCCACAAATACTCTCCAGCAATCGAAGGAGTCACAGACAGTTCAATAGAATCTCCTTCACATGCCTGGGTCAATGAAACGATAGCTATCTGGATAGCGGTATCAATCCTGACGGCAAACGCTGCGGAGGTATCTGAAGGGCAACCATTTTCAAAAGCGATCACGCGCCATTCTCCGGTCTGTAAAGGATCTGCAGAGGTGATGAAGAGCGTATCATTGGTCGTTGGGATCTCATTGCCAGTAGGATCAATCCATACAAAGGACTGATGCGTGGCATCTGTGGTCAGGATAAATGAGCCTTGTTCGCAAGCCAGTGTATCTCCTCCAATGACAGGTGTGGCCGGAGGTAGCTGAACGAATACTTCCATGCTGTCTGGTGTTGACGAACAATATGCATTTGAAACTGTAAGGAAATAAACAGCAGGTGAATCAATATCGGTAGCAGGAATCCCAGGAGGAATTGGCAGGAATGATTCATACCCGTTTGGCCCTGTCCATGCATACTGCAGGCTGTCATAGACAAACGCTGGTATCAGGAAGAGAGAATCTGTCACGCATAAAACTGAAGGACCCGGTTGTATGTTGGCATTGGGTATTGCAACCACAACAAAGTCAACAGGTGTACCAGGCTCAGACATGCAAGTATCCTGGGATGCAACAGCATACACACTATATTCTCCTGGCACTGATGGTGTGTAAGACAGCAGCGGTTCACTGGTATTGGCGAGCAAGGTGTCTCCTGAAGCCAGTACATGGAACCATTGGTAGCTGACATCACCTGAAAAGCTCTGGGTAGTGAATACAATCTCACTGCCTGTACAAAGTGTCTCCTCAGATGCTGTAATGGTCAATGCAGTTAATTCCTCCACAACGATATTCACACTCCCTGTAGATACACAACCATTTTCGCTCTGCACATTTAAGATGTATAATCCTGTATAGGACGTATCTGCATCAGCAATGAGCGGATTCTGATCCATGGAGGAATACCCGTTTGGCCCGGACCATGAATAGATATAGTTGGTGGCAGGTCCATCAGGCAGATTGGCAAATAACCTCAGCGTATCATCGCACAGCTGGCTTTCCCATAAGGGGACCAGGGGTTGTGTGTTTACATCCAACTGGCTCTGGCATGTGCTCGAGTTTCCATTTTCATCAAATACTGTTATGGTTACAAGAACACTTTGCCCGCTGTTACTGCAATTGATGGCAGGAGGATCGTAGACCACTGTATCAATACCACATGCATCAGTGGCTGAAACCAAAAGGGCAATGGTAGAGACCTCAATATTTTCCAGACCGGATGGTGGTAACAGTATTGAATTATTTTGACAGGCTATATCAGGAGGGAAGGTGTCCCTAAGGTCAACGATATAGAAGCAGGTATCCCGATCTCCTGTG
The DNA here is from genome assembly GCA_016716665.1 of Candidatus Opimibacter iunctus. Classification (GTDB taxonomy): domain Bacteria; phylum Bacteroidota; class Bacteroidia; order Chitinophagales; family Saprospiraceae; genus Opimibacter; species Opimibacter iunctus. Next base: position 406,739 of record JADJVH010000005.1, read on the forward strand.
CTATCCTGGGCAATCAGGAATACACGATGTAGCCCTGACGTGAAATCAACCAATACTGTATCAATACCGGAATCAAATACGAATGATGCCGGATCAGCCGGCCCTTCCACGTAACCTGACCACGTGATCACTCCGGTGCCACATGATGCCGTTATGGTCTTAGGTGGATATAAGGGTATCTGCACCACACAGGATTCATGGGACGAAAACAATAAAGTATCTGCAGGGCAAATCACTTCGAGGGCATTTTCGTCCAGTATCTCAATAGACACCGTGCATGTGCCTGTGTTTCCGTTGCAATCAGATGCGATCCACGTCGCAGTGTGTATGCCGACAGTTAGTGTTGTATCAATCGTGAGAGTTGAATCCAGTACAAGGGTATCCCCGCTATTGATGGTAAGTTGCACCTTGACATTGTCGGGAAAGCAAATCTCTTCAAATGCGGGACTGGTGAGTGTCACTAGTGCTTCACACGTGGATGTATCTGGCTCAAAGGAAAGTACACCAGGGCAATCCAGGAAAACAGGGCCCACAGTGTCATTGACTGAAAATGATATTGGCTCAATCAGGATATTGCCACAGGCATCATAAGCAACAAGATCGGCTTCAACAGCAACATCACTGCCACACATCAACATGATAGAATCCGGTACAGGTGTGCCTGGCCATGTGGTTGAGTCATCAGGGGTATAAGAGTTTCGCAAGGCAATGAAATAAAATGCTTCCGAACAACCATCCTCAATCGCTACTGAATCGCGCCACTGCTCATAAGTTGTCTGCAGATCAAGCGCAGAAGTATCACAGGTGTAAACAAAGTTTCCGGGTGAATATGTAATCACCGGAGGCGTATCATCACTCAGGTCAAATTCCTGTGTGGCTGTCCTTGCATTGCCACATGCATCAGTAACAGTCCAGGTACGCACCAGGGTCTGTCCGCATGCCGGGCCATTCAACACATCAGTCCATGATGTCACTGGTTCCGGATCGCAATTGTCATTTACATTGAGCAGGATGAGCGTATCAATACTGCAAAAGGCCACTGTATCAGCAGGCAAATCAAAAGTCGGGGCGATCGAATCTATCCTGAAATACCATTGTGTAGCAGTGGCTGCATTTCCACATGCATCAATAGCAGTCCAGGTCCTGATGACGATCTCCGGTAAGCCAAGGCATGAATCAACACTGATACTATCGGAGTAGGTCAGCAACGGATCAATATCACATCCGTCAGTGACGGTAGGTAAATCAGCAGGTATGGTATCCTGACATACAAGATGTATAGAATCTTCTGCGAAGACAATCACAGGAGGGACGGTATCGATGACTGTAAACAGTGCGGTATCGGAGACACTGTTTTGACACAAATCAAACCCGGTAAAGATCACTTCGATACCTCCATCACATTCAAGGTTGATCAATTGCGGATACGGGCCAGTGCCGGGAATACCGGCCTGTGTCATGGCCGATGAATCTATCCATGAAAACTGCCAGTCTAATGCACCACAGCCATCGCTTCCTTCAGCACCGCCAAGGGTATCTAGCCAGGACTGGAGTTGCATTTGTGCATCAGGGGAGCAAAGGATGCTCACATCCGTTGCCGGTGTGATCAGGACGGGGGGCACCGTATCCTGAACACTGAAAGATGCCGAGGGATTTGTCAGGCTGTTATTTCCGCAGGCATCGGTCAGTCCAAACTGGATCGTTACAGCTACACCCTGCATACATGCTGTATCAAGAGCCGCAGCCAACACCTGGATGGCACTGTCAGCAGTGATATTGGCTGTCACTGTTACTTCACTGCAGAGATCGGTATAGGTTGATGCACCTGCACTGTTGTACCAGGTCAGGAATGAATCTTCCCAACTTCCATTGACTGAACATGATAACACTGTATCCACAGGCATGGTCAGGAATTGCGGGCGACCGTTGTCCGTGATCCCAAAGTATCCTGTCTTGCCATTTACATTATTGCATTTGTCTGCGTAGGTAAACTGGATCGCGAGATGCGCCTTGACATTGTCGATGCCGAGGCCACCGATAAACACATTGTCCCTGCATCCTGCGAGCAGGGAATCCTGCCATGCATCAAGGACTTCCTCAAGGGTCAGTTCGACAGTTCCTATTTTATATCCAAGGATCAGGTCATCATCTGCCGTACACAAATCGTGAGCTGTACTGTGACCTCCATCAGTAAGCCAGTCAAGCAATGTTGAATCAATACCGGCTGCGCTGCAACTCAGCACAATGGTGGAAGGATCTGATGTGATATTGGGTGGGGTATCATCGGTGAGTATAAAGCTTGCAGAGGTCGTATCGAAATTGCCACAACCATCACTCGCTATAAACATCACCGGTATGGCCGTATCACAAGTGTCGTGTATTGAAGGTGAAGGGGGAGAAGTGCTCCAGAAGACAGAGCTGCAATCATCCGTGGCTGTGGCCCCGGCATGTGAGTTGATCCAGGCATTAAACACCTGGTTGATATTGGCCTGGCTGCAATTGCCCATGGCCCCTGTTGCAGGAGTGGTGATGACCGGAGCCACACTATTGAATATCGTAAAGGTCTTGATGACCGTACTGATGTTATTGCAATTGTCCTTTGCAGTAAAAGTGACATCGACCGCACCACAGAAGGAAGTGATGATCGCAGGTGAGGGCGCATTGTCGGTGAGAGACATGACGCCACAGCCATTGTCAGTAGCCATGAAGGCTGCCCGCTGGGCATTGAGCCATGTGGTGTATTGGGCCATAGCAGTGGAGCATGGGGCCATGCCATTTTGAAGATTGTTGGCGATCACCGGTGGGGTGTTGTCAGGTGTTACCGTGATGGTCTGGTGGAAGGTGGCAAGATTGCCCAGGTCATCATCAGCTACCCATGTGCGGATGATACTGCCGCCGGTACAGAGTTGCGCGTTATTGGTTTGTGTATAGGTGATCGTAAGATTTGTATTCTCGTTTTCGCAATTGTCGTGAGCTTCTACATTGGCAGGTGGTGGGACATTGGTGGTGCATGACACAGTGATATTGGTTGGTAACGAGAGCGGATCAAAGACCGGGGGCAGGACATCAATGAAAGCTATACTAAAGCCAAAGAGGGCGTTATTTCCAAAATTGTCTACGGCCTGGTAGAACACTGTGACGGTTGTACCACCAGGGACCAGGTTTCCGATTTGATATCCCCCGCTAATCGAGTAGATATTAAACGATACGATCACCCCTCCAGGGATATTGCTGGTGACGGTGGGGGTATTGGGGTGTCCCCAGTTGAGTGGAGCTTCACAGGACTGGCCGACCAGGATCTGGTTTGGCCCTGTATAACTGAACGAAAAGCCGCTTCCCTGGCTCTTACCGGCACCCCAGGCCAGTAACATGACGAAAAAGAAAAGATAACGCATAATACAAAGTTAACATATGATTGCCATATGGGGTGAGTATCTGCTAAAGGGTAGAGGGAAAGTACGGGGTGAGGAAACTAAAGATAGCAGGAAAGCATGAAAATGCCTTGGATAAACTTGCCTTGTCGCCTGCGTGTCAAATCAAAAAGTGATGCAACATCATTTTTTTTTTGAAATGAGGGTAACATTTTGGGTCCTTCAATACACTATAGGATGGGTACGGATTGCCACTCTGGCAATACTTCGACAGATTCCATGTAAGGCCCGGGGAGGCCATAGGCCCCGGGCCTGTCGGAGTTTCCTGCCAAAGCTCTTCCCTCAGGCTTTTAGGAAGCAATCTTTATTCTTATGTACATTGCCTTACAATTCAAAACGAATGAGCCTCCACATAGCCGCATCCCATGGCGAAATCGCCCAAACCGTCCTTATCATGGGGGATCCTTTACGTGCGCGATACATCGCAGAGAGTATACTGACGGAAGTGCATTGTTACAATGAGATCAGGGGGATGCTCGGTTTTACCGGCATGTATAAAGGCAAACGCGTATCTGTCCAAGGCACCGGGATCGGCATTCCTTCTACAGCCCTCTACCTGCATGAGTTGATCCATGAATATGGCGTACAGAAGATCATGCGCCTGGGTACCTGTGGTGGCATTCAACCTGATCTCCAATTGCACCAACTGATCCTTGTTACTGAAGCCTATACCGACTCCAGCACCCATCTCCTTTATCAACCTGACCTGGATACACCAGCTAAAGCGAATGGAGCATTATTGCATCAGGCAAAACAAATCGCTCTTCAACAATCCATCCAAGTCATCGAGGGTCCTGTGTTCAGCACCGATCTTTTCTATAGTGACGATGAGCAGAGATGGGACACCTGGCAGCAGCGCGGATTACTGGCCATCGAGATGGAATCAAACATTCTCTACAACATGGCTGCCAGGAATAATATCCAGGCCCTTTCCATCCTCTCCGTCAGTGACAATGTCATCACCCACACCTCCACCTCGTCTGACGACCGCGAACA
>JADJVH010000006.1 GCA_016716665.1 Candidatus Opimibacter iunctus
TTGTTGGCTTCTACTTCAGCCCGGTCGATCTGGATGTTGCCATCAGAATATTCCTGCAGCAGTTCAAGTACCGGAGGCTCAAAGGAAGAAAGTTCAAGCGTTGGATCATACGGTTCACTATGCTCACTGTTTTCCTGGTCCATCAGAAATACTTTGTCCTGGACCCCACTGAAGGTAGGAGGCACATGGCTTTCTGAAAAAGTATCAGCTATATGGAGTGCATCATCCAATCCGTTGATCTCCAGTTCAGGATCCCCGGTGACAGGCTCCTGAGTTTCGACTTCAAAGTCCTCGAGGTCTAGTTCGATCGCATCCAGGTCATCAAGCTCATCTTCACCAGTCACATCCGGTTTTTCAGATGGATTTGACTTGATAAAACGGTTGAGAAATCCGGGCTGCAATACTTTGCCTTCTGCTTCCTCTTCTTCTGATTCTTCATCAGTCAGTTCATCGGTATCTCCTGCAATTGTGTCGGGCTCAGCATCCGGATCCGTTTTTTTCTTCTTAAAGATATCCAGGCCAAGCTCTGACCAGCTCATTTTCCATTCCGGCATTTTGATATTTGGGAAGGACATGAATTCACCTTTCCATTGTATGGTGGGATTAAACTCAATAATAATGGTTGCAGCGAGGATGAATAAGAGGGAGAAAAGAACACCCAGGAAGCCCATGAAGTTTGACAGCCAGGCTGTAGTACTCTCGCCAAAGGCTCCTCCCACGGAAACTGGAGCCTTACAGAAAACATGAATGCCAGCAACATTGAGAGGTAAACCATAGCGAGGACAGACTTGCTTGCCCGGGCATACCAGGTTTGCAACCCGACCCCCAGGAATTTGCGCAATCCGAAGCCTATAACCAGGACAGGCAGGACAAGGGCGGAAATTCCAAAGCCCCAGTACACCAGTGCATTTCCGGTGACGGCACCAAGGCGTCCAAGCCAGTTGGCCAGGACGAGATCTCCCTCGCCAAGCGCACTGAACGGATTATTGAGGATTTTATCCTGGTCCTCTTTCCACGTAAATACATAGGATATCCCCGCCACCAGGGCGAAAACACCTAGTAATACGAGCGTCATTCCAATCAGTTTTGGAATGCGCTGATCCCTGATAAAAGAGGCCTTCTGGCTTCCTTTCTTAGGCTTCGGCCGCGTTGTCGCGCCGGCTTTTTTGTTCTTCGGTACAAATATCGACATAGCAATGAGACGCTTGCTGTCCTGGGATGACGGTCAAATATAGTGTTATATGCACTTATCTAGGTATATATACATGATTTTTTTATTTAATATGATTTTAGGCCCATTTCGGCCCCAGGGTGTTACAGGGCAGGAAGCATCCAAAATAATTACCTTTGGCGCCTCTTTACTAGGATTAAAACGGGAACCATTATGGACAAGATATTCATTGCAGGTGCGGGTGGAATAGGTCGGGCAGCCGCTTTACTGATACTCTATACACAAGGTTGGGATTGTGAAGTGGTCATTGGGGATGTCTCCGAAGACCAGTTGGAAGAAGCAAGTGAATGGATCCAGCTAGGCATAGGAAAAAAAACCAGGCTAGGTACTTTCCTGATGCCGGCAGACGGAAATCCTGAAGCCTTTGGTCCCGCGCTCAATGACGCCCATGTGCTGCTGGATTGCCTTCCGGGAGCACTGGCCCCTTCGATGGCTCGCCTATGTATCACCTATGGAATGCACTATGTCAATCTCACAGAGTATGTCAAGGAGACCAATGAGATTATAGAAATGGCATCCGATGCCGAGACTGGATTTATCCTGCAGACCGGACTTGCACCTGGATATGTCAACAACCTGGGCATTCATCTGGCTGAGACCTTTATGGAAAAATATGGGGTAGACAAGCTGGAGAGACTCTCCATGCGCGTCGGAGCACTCACACAGTTTTGTGAATCTCCCCATTATTACGGCTTCACCTGGAGCACTATCGGCGTAGCCACAGAGTATGTCAAGGATTCTGAAGCCGTGCGCAATCATGAGATTGTACGCCTCCCTTCATTGTCAGAGCCGGAGATGATCATCATCAATGGTAAGACCTATGAAGCAGACCTGACCAGTGGTGGCGCAGCTGACCTGCCGCACGAATTGAAGGAACAGATTACCAACATAGATTATAAGACCATCCGCTATCCGGGCCATTTTGACTGGGTTAAATCCTTCCTGAAAGGACAGCCTGATGGAGATGGGAAAATAGGACGCCTCGAAGAACACATGTTGAAAAACATACCTCATGTGGAGGATGATGTCATTGTGATCTATGCGGCTGTAACCGGATATGACCAGCATGGGCACTTAAGGTCTATTCAGAATGCCCAGCATATTTATCCTTTGATCGTAGGAGGAGTCACGATGAGGGCTATACAGACCTGTACTGCCGCCCCGATGGTGGAGTGTGCGAGGATGTTGCTTTCAGGAGATTACCAGGGTATCATTACGCAAAGCCAGATTGCTCCGGCGGCTATCCTCGAGGGTATCATAGTAAAACAAGCCTACCAGTCGTATCATTCAGAAGGTTGATCACGCAGGCTGCGCCTGATATCATGGAGCAAGATAGTATCGCTGAAATCCAGCCATCCTTTGATCATCAGGACAAGTGTCAGGGATAAAAACAAAATGGTGGTTATTCCGGTCCACACGCTTTCCCTTTGGCAGACCAGCAGTAGGATCATGATAAAGCCAAGAATGGACATGGCGCCCATTCTCAATAAGTAGTATCTGTCACACTTCGTTTTACGGATTTCAAAATACACTTCTAACTGATGGAGTGGTGCAGCATCAAGTGGATTGAAGTGGTAGAGCATCCAATAACGGTGATTAAAGCAATACCAAAGAAGCAGCAATCCAAAAAGCTGAATGCCGCTGTTGATGGAGCGATAGAAGAAAACAGGTTCTAACCAGGTATCCAGCAATACACCAACTATCCAGATTGCTCCGGCAATCCAGCCATATGTTCTATAGCGGGAGGAAATGAGTCGACGAAAGCCCTCAATGATTTCACTCCTTTCAGGCAAGGATAAACGATTAAATGTCCTGTGAAGGATATTCTTTGTGGAACTCGTATTTGATTACATCAAACGAGGTCACAATACCCTTCAGTTCACCATCCTTGACAATAGGCACAGCATGAAAAAGATTCTCGAGGAAAAGTTCTGCGGCTGATCCGATCTTATCTTCAGGCTCAAGGGTCGCGACATGCTTTGTCATAACATCTCCGATGTTGATGCGGTCGAAATCTTCATTTCGTTCGACCAGTTTGAAGATGTCATATGTGGTCAGAATCCCCAGCAGTTTGGTGCCATGCACGATCGGGAGGTGATGCACCCTGTTTTCCTTAAATATTTCCCTCGCCACACTGAGCTTGTCATCAGGACTGGCAGTGATGACGTGACGTGTCATGATCGTGGATAAAGGTTCATTCATCATATCTGATAGGTGTTTATTACGTGCAAAAGATACTTAATATACCATGAAAGCTCTGTTGCAGGGCAGCAAATTATAAAAAACAATTTATTGGTAAGCTATGGTCATGCGAAGTCATGACACATTATGAATAGGGTATATATTTAAAATGCAGTTATTTAGCTTTATCAGCGTTTTCTATGCAGAAATCTTCCCTTCAAATTTCGGAGTTGTCCTGGAGCCTGCCAGAACACCTTCACCTTTAAGCCTCACTTATGTTAAGAAGGGCCAGTCTTTTAGGGCCAGGTGCGCGGTTACAGTACCATTTCCCACTGCTCATTGTACCTTCGGGGCCAGCATATAGCGGCCATATGAAGGTTCATTTACTGGAAAAGACAATTGACGGGTTTCTGACGGGCCAACTGCGGGACAACCTGACAGATTGGTATTTTCCCCATTCCATGATCCGACACTTTCACGAACATTGGTCAACACCACAGGAAGCTGGTTTGAGGGAAATGTATGACGATTGCCTCCGGAGTGAATATTCTCAACGATGGTGGAAACGCGATCAATACCGTCCAAAGGAAATCATGCTCACGTTGATCGAGGCAGATCCAGAACTAGCAACAATTGCCTGGAAAGACCTGGCCAATGATGTCGCTTCACTCGATGGGCGATTGAGCCGCTTTGAATACTATTGTAATGAATTGTTGCAGATTCATCGCCAAAAGCATTTCCGGTCGGTCGAAACATATCACCATCAGGATGCTTCCATCCTCAGTCTCTACCTTTCAGGTTTGTTTCCGGAAAAATATGCTTTGTATCCTGGACTGGATATCTTTCAAAGTTTTTGCAGGGCCATCGGCAGCCCGGATATCCCCAAGGTAGATGACCTTGTCCGGTACATGAAAATAGCCGCTATCGTGTTTACATTTCTACAGCGTAATGCTCACTACCAGGAGCTGTTAACCCAAAGGGAATATACGCTGCATAAAGTGCAACTTGTTCCATTCCTCATGAGTTATGAAGTGATTGCTTTTGAAGGTGAACGGTTTAAAAATGTTTCATCATGAAGTTTGATGTGATCATCATCGGAGCAGGAGCAGGAGGGTGTTTTGCTGCCATAAGGATTGCTGAACTATTTCCCGGCGCAACCATTTGCATCCTTGAGTCAGCCCGCAAACCTTTATCAAAGGTTGAGATCTCCGGAGGTGGCAGATGCAATGTGACGCATGCTTGTTTTGATCCTGAAGAACTGATTAACTATTATCCACGAGGCAGTAAGGAGTTGCTTGGACCATTTTATCATTTCCAGCCTGCAGATATGATTGAATGGCTAAAAGGGAAAGGAGTCAGGGTGAAACAGGAAGATGATGGCCGCATGTTTCCCGAATCTGATAGCTCAATGACGATCATCAATTGTTTTATGGCTGCTATTCACAGGCAGGGGATTCAATTGCGGTTATCTACCAGGGCGACGAAGTGGGGCTTCAATCCCGATACGGGAACCTGGGATGTGGAGTTGTTTGATGGTAGCCGCATAGACTCCAGATATCTCTTGATTGCAACGGGTAGTGATCAACGCACATGGGAGACGCTTAAAGCTATTGGCCATAATATCATCTCTCCTGTGCCTTCCTTGTTTACATTCAATATCAGGGACAAGAACCTGACGGCATTGCCCGGGATCAGTAAATCAAATGTCATTGTCAGTATTCCAAAATTCAAACTTGAATCCGCCGGCCCTTTACTGATCACCCATTGGGGTCTCAGTGGCCCGGCAATACTGAAGCTCTCCGCATGGGGCGCAAGAGTCCTGTATGATTGCAATTATGTATTTGATGTTGTGGTCAACTGGACCGGTAATGACGAAGTGCAGGATACATTAAATTGGGTCAAGGCGATGTCCAGAAACCAGGGTAAAAAGCAAGTCAATAATGTTGTGGTTGACAATATTCCTTCTCGTCTCTGGAAATACCTGTGCACCAGGGCTGGCCTTGAGGAGTCAATCACCTGTGCAGAAATGAGTAATAAGCATATGGATTCCCTTGTTGCCACACTTTGTAAGGATACCTACCGCGTCACAGGCAAGAGCACATTCAAGGATGAATTTGTTACTGCCGGTGGTCTGGATCTCAAGCAGATTGACATGCGTCGCTTTGAAAGCAAGATAGTTCCCGGCCTTTTCTTTGCCGGTGAAGTTTTAAATATCGATGCGCTTACCGGAGGCTTTAATTTTCAGGCAGCATGGACGGGAGCTGAAATTGCCGCTGAAGCAATCGCAGAAAAACTTAAGGTCTTTTCCTAACTTCATGTTTCAATCTATCGCATATGAAATCCGGGTCCTCAAGAAGAAAGTTTGTGCAAACATCCGCGCTCGCCGCTGCGGGGTTTATGGTTATCCCACGACATGTATTAGGCCGGGGCTTTAAATCCCCAAGCGATAAGCTCAACATTGCATTTGTTGGATGCGGTGGGAGAGGAGGGGATCACGTCAATACATTGAAAGGCGAAAACCTGGTCGCCTTTTGCGATGTAGATGACAAGCGGGCAGCTGAAGCATACGAGGCCTTTCCGAATGTGGCAAGGTTTAAGGACTACAGGAAGATGTTTGATGCAATGAGCAATCAGATAGACGCAGTAGTTGTGGCTACTCCTGACCATATGCATGCGTTACCCGCCCTTGCTGCTATGCAACTTGGAAAGCATGTATATGTAGAGAAGCCCTTGACGCACAATATTGGTGAAGCCCGGCAGCTACTCGAAGCATCCCGTAAGTATAAGGTGGTCACGCAGATGGGAAACCAGGGAGCAAGTATGGACTGTAATGCCCAACTGGCCGAATGGGTTCAAGGTGGAGTCATTGGTGATGTACATACCGCCCATGTCTGGACTAACAGGCCGGTTTGGCCGCAGGGAGTTCCTACACCGGTCGCGAAGAAGGATGTCCCGAATACCTTGGATTGGAACTTGTGGTTAGGCCCGGCACCTTATCGCGCCTACGATCCTGCATACCTTCCTTTCAAATGGAGAGGTTGGTGGGATTTCGGGACAGGGGCCCTCGGAGATATGGGTTGTCATCTTTTAGATCCTGCGTATAGGGCCCTTAAGCTGACATCACCATTATCAGCAGAGGCCAGTTGCACCACATCATGGGTGAGCGATTTTGTTGAGGCCAATTATGCAGATTCATGTCCCCCGGGAAGTATCGTAAAGCTTGAATTCGGGCCCCGCAAGAAAATGCCTGCCTGTACTTTGATGTGGTATGATGGAGGTCTGAGGCCGATGCGCCCTGCTGAATTGGGGTCAGATGAACAATTTGGCAGTTGGGATGGTGGCATACTGCTCGAAGGAACTAAAGGAAAAATACTGGCTGGCATTTACGGTGATAAGGCAACGCTCCTACCTACTTCCAAAATGGAAAATTTCAAGGCACCTAAACCTTCATTGCCTAGATATACAGGTGAGCATCAGACGATATGGGCAGAAGCCTGTAAAGGAAATGGGAACTCAAGTTCGCCATTTGAATATGCAGTGCCACTGACGGAGACACTGCTGATGGGAAATCTCGCTGTACGCTGCTATGATTACAAGGTACTTCAGGAAGGGAAGACACCGCAAAGCTGGGCCCCATGGAATCATCCCGGTAGGGTAAGGCTCGATTGGGATTCAGCCAATATGCGGGTTACCAATTATGAAGGAGCCAACCGGTTTATCTCCCGAGAAAGCAGAGCTTTCTGAGTGTGAGACTGTGAGAATGTGAGAAAGTAAGAAAGTAAGACAGCAAGAGGTGTGAGGTTTGTGGGCGGGTGTGGAAAATTTCAACTGCGCCGCTGCGTCTCTGCGCGATTTTTTTTGCCAACTCACTTTTCACTTTTCATTTTTCATTTCAGGTTGCTGAGCGTAGCCGAAGCATCTTTTTTCACTTATTGTCATCCTCCGAGTTGATTATCGGTATTATAATATCCAAAGCCTGCGCCTGAACGCTTCCATAAGCTGGCGCCCTTTATTTCCCAATACTTTCCATTATACTCGTACCTGGCGATGCCGGTATTCTTCAATGTACTGTCATCAATATAATTGGGCGGGGTAGTATTTGTTTTGATATTGGCATTGTCTACAAAAAACACAACACCGGGATTTCCGCCACAAGTTTTCGTTCCATATTCTTCCAGGTTGACCCAACACTTAAATTCCTCAGGCTTAAAATCGGTGACATAGATGATGTACAGATTTTTTTTCGGACTGGCGAGCTTAGTGAAATTGGGGTCACATATTTTTGGTTTGGCAGGAACTGGTGCGATTTCGTCAGCAGTCTTACCTGAGGCCTGAGATTTTGAAGTAATACTGTCGGTTGTGCTGATATTGTTGCTATCAGCAGCGAGTACAGTAGAAGTCTGTTGATTTGCAGTGGCAGGCTGCTCATCAACAGCAGCTGTTCTTTTGCAGGCAACAATGGCAAGGAGAATTAAGCAGAAGGTTAGTTGTGATTTCATATACCAAATATCCACATTTGTCCGGCATTTTTACTCCCCCTTGCCAGGTTCTGTTGTTTATTCAATGATTTGACTGTGTGAACTAAATAGAATTTATATATTTGCCCCTCCTAAGCGGCATCTGCCGGGGAGGAAAAGCCCAGTTGAAATAAGTTTTATTCAGCCTAAGTACTTGATTCTTAAGAGGATGAAGTCAAGGTGAGGTGGGTGAGAGGCTGAAACCAACGGTTTGCTAAACCGTCGTACTTCGAAAGTGGTACCGAGGGTTCGAATCCCTCCCTCACCGCTCAACACTTCCGGAATGTTGAGCGAGGTTTGGTAAATGAAATTTTTCGGGATGTAGCGCAGCCCGGTAGCGCACCTGTTTTGGGAACAGGGGGTCCCAGGTTCGAATCCTGGTATCCCGACGAAAAGAGGAGTCAGCAATGACTCCTCTTTTTATTTTATGAAATGACTAAAACCTTAGCCCGGTAGTGCATTCCGCCATTTCTAGCAAAGGGGTGCAAGGCGGAAGGATCCCAGGCCGAAGGTGGCGCCAGAAGCGCCATTCGATCCCGATACCTGCCGTGAGGTATCCCAACATAAAAGCTCATCCGCAAGGTTGGCTTTTAGCTCTGCTTTTGGCAATGGGATGCTGGACATTATTGAATAATAAATTTTCCTGTTTTTACTTCTGAATCAGTACTAATTGTAATCAGATAAATTCCTGCTTGCTCAATACTGGTTACAATGGTATTAATTCCGGGATCGATGGTTCTGGTCGCAAACCAGATTACTTTTCCTGTTATATCCACTATTGATAATTTGGCCTTTGTGATTGAGTTAACATCAGATTGAAATGAAAGTACGCCGTTGGAAGGATTTGGAAATACCATGAATTTGTTTTCAGGTATAAAATAATCTGTGCTGACGGTTTGGATATCCGAAATTTTACGACGCCATAATCCTTGACCATCAGAAGCGAGATATATGTACTGATCATCCACTTCAAAACCGTCTATGTAATGGGAATAAAACCCCTGGTTAAACAGTTTCCATGAATCACCAAGGTCCGTGGAAATGTAAATATCACTAGGTCTTTGATTATTGGTGCCAATGATATTATTCCCTATGCATACGAATTCATTGAATCCTTTACGAAAATCAGAATTAGTCGGGTTAAATGTGATTTCCTTCCATGTATCGCCATCATCACTTGATATAAAAGTCTGGTATTGTTGGGCATCGAAGAAAACAACAATTAATACACTATCACAGGCATATAAACGAACAATTTCACCACTGGAATAATTTTCCATTGAAATAGCTTCCCAGTTTTGATCTTGGTCAGATCGATAAATTATATGCTTAGAAGCAGCAAAAAATAAATTGCTTTTCCTTGCAAATAAATATGGCTGCGAATATGGCCATATGATGCTCTCAAATGTTGTCCAATGTGATCCATAATCTTCACTCACAAGGGTTTCTAGAGAAGTAAAAGGGTAGTTGGTTCCCCCTAAATAAAGTTTATGATTATCCGAAAAGAGCTGGTAGAAAGGGGAGTATAATTGAGGAGGCGATGCACTTTTCCATGTAGAACCATTATCATTTGATCGAATGACTTTGGTTCCATCCTGCAAAGCAAATATTCTGCCATCCAGGTCAACAATATCTTCAATACCATTTCCACCATATAGATCAAATTCATAGGCATTTGTCGTTGTATTTAATCTGGAAATGCTATGACCAGATGATGTAAACCACAATTGATTTTCTACTAAATGCAAGTTGCTAACACGAGAAGCAACAATACCTGAATAGCTCGGTGTAATTGATAAATCAGGCTCACTTAAAAGAAATAATCCGTTTGCGTTTGAAACATATAAACCATTTGGAGCCGGATGCATGGCATTGCAATCAAAATCAGTAGTGGATGTAATAGTCCAGGTAAGGCCTTTATCAATTGATTTGTAAAGAGCATTGAAAGAAAACATGTACATCGCATTCGCCGTCTGTGTCATGATGGGGTATCCGTTATCCCAGTTTTTGGTGGATACCTGTATCCAATGATAACCGTCATCGTCAGACCGGTACATCTGACCTGTTCCTGCAGTGAAGGCAAACCAAATACTATCAAACTCGAAAATAGTCTGATAATAAATGCTATCAGGTAAACCTGCTTCTGTCCAGGTATCTGTTTCCGGATAAAACCTGAACTCCTTTGATCCAATTGCGGTGATGATAACAGATTCTTCCGATCCATATATATCATAGAAATGCTCGGCAACCGGTGTAAGCGCGCTGATCTGCCATGTATTTCCGGCATCATGGGAGATCCAAAGAGAATCTGGGCCTGTGTACAATTCCGATAGTCCCGAATAAATGACCGTTTGATTTAGAGAATATAGACCTCTGGCGTCATAAAGGTGAGGTGTCACCAATTGAATCCATGTTTCACCCTGATCTACACTGCGAAACAATAAAGAAGAATCTGTCTGGTGATGATATGCCGAAAATGAAACATATAAAATTGAGTCCGTAACGGAAAATAAACCAATGCTATAAAGTTTGGGGATATCCAGTTTAAGCTGTTCCCATTGGTCGCCGGTGACAGAACGGTAAATCCCATGTGAGGTTCCAATGAAATAAAACGAACTATTTTGATAAATGGAACCCACAGCGCCACCTTCCGGTCCATCCATCGATTCCCATTGGCCATAAAGAGGGAAATTCATTACGATCAACAGCAGGTATGTTGCGATATATTTCATAGGTTATTTAAAGATAAACAATATCACAAACATCTGCCTCATTCAACCAGATAAGCCTTTTTCACATAATCCAGCCCCGGAAACGCCTGCATAAATCCATTCCGGTCTGAATACATGCGATCTGTCTCCTGCATCAGATCCTCTCCATAGATGTCATACAATTGATCCACGATCTCCATCCCCTGTATCACCTCGCCTAGAGGAGGATAACCACGAACACCAAGATGCTCGGTAGTATCGAGCTTGGTGTTGTCCGAGAGATTGATAAAGAGATCACTCCCACGATTATCTTTTCCTGCTCGTGCAAAGGTTATGGTGCCGCGTTTGTTGGAATGAAGCACGGGCTCGTCCAGCACTGGGTATGACATCCATTGCGAGGTGAGCATGCGATTCGAACTGCCAAACTGAGCCACAAAATCCGCTGTTACCCTGTAGAAGATCGCATAGTCAAAGTATTTATGCTTGACCAATTGATACAAGCGGTCAGCAGCCTGTGGTGACCAGGCCCTGTATACCCGCAAATCAAATTGACCTTTGGTGGTTTCAAAACGGATACTAAACTCCTCAGGAGCTTTGTCCTCAATCCATTTAGGATTAAATGTATTGCCCTGGCAGGCCAGCAGTAACATAGCAGTTGCCATGAGTATCAAGCCCGTTTTAAGAAGATGAGTATTTGTCCAGATCTGCATATTGAATCACTTCTCAAAGCGTGATGTAAAATGGTAGGGGCTAAGGTAGAGATTACGCTTAAGAGATAAGCACTACGCTAAGTCTTCTACGCTTGTTACTTTAAATATTCTGTGACCAGGTTTCGCAAATCCTCGCCATATACATTTTTGGCGATCACTTTTCCATGCGCATCCAGGAGATAGTTGGCAGGGATTGTGGTGATGCGCAGTGATTTCAGGAATGGGGTTTCATCTCCTGATAGGTGAGAAGCTTGCGGCCATGCAGCTAGATCCTTCACAATAGCCTTTTGCCATGAATCACGATCACTATCGATCGAATAACCCACGATCTGCAAACCTTTGTCTTTATACTGATCCCATAGCGGAACCAAAATGGTCCTGTTTTCTCTACGGCAAGGTGCGCACCATGACGCCCAAATGTCCAGAAGGGTAAGTTTACTTCCCAGTAGATTTTGGAGGAGGATGGTGTCCCCGTTGGCCATGGGTAGTTTGTAATCCGGTATGGTGCTCCTGATCATCACCGGCATGATATCGTCACGCGACATAGCACAGAGTTCTTCCACCAGGGTATGGTCGGGTTGTACATTAATCCATTTACTGCATTGCCTTTGTAGAAATTCCGGCATCCGTTCATAGTCACCTGCAGGACTGATCCATCGTATCGCAATCAAGGCCGCATACACAGAGGAAGTGGTGTCCGCAAAATTCATCAGATGGCCAGCATAGGCCATAAAGTTTTTTTCCCGCTCGAGGAGCAAGGTGTCATTATCATCATCTGATGCGGAGATAGCAAGGTATTCTTCTAAGGCATTTTTCTGCACCTCCGACAAGGCTGACAAAGCTCGTTGATCACCAGAAGGATGTTCAACGTTGAATGAGTATTGAAATGCATTCACCTTTGCCTTTAGCTTCAGTGTTATACCTTCCTGCAAAATCAAGTGATGATAATTGACGGCGCCTTTAAGAGGGTCTTCCAGGTGATTAGCAAACCTGGTACTGCTCCTCTGGACAACAAGATTCATGAGTTGAGGCTCGGCCGTTAAAGTAAGTACTTTGGTGAAGTGAAAACTACCATCTGTTTCAATGACAGCAGAATCAATGACCACACCCAGGTAATCAGCTGCGATTTCATTGAAATGTCTTGGCTGCACCAGGTAGATCATAGATTTCCATGCAGGATCAATTTCAATAACACCCGAGATTGGGTGTTGAGGTTGCGCGGTACAGGACGGAATCGTTATGGTAAGGATGATAGCCATCAACGAAAGGAGAGGGAACCGGAATTTCATTCTTATTTGTTTACGGGCTAAATTGATTTAGTCGCAATACAAAAGTAGAGGTAATGAAGTCAAGCTTGCAAGCCTGAAATGCCAACTGCATAAGAAATGGAATATCTGTATTATTTATCCCCCTTGGCTGATCGCTGATAGCTGATAGCTTTTGTCTGATAGCTGACGGCTGATAGCTTTTTAAAACCTGATAATCCCTTTTGCCCTCAGGTAATCAGAGACTCTGGCTTCCTTCCCACCAACACGGTCAACAGCATTTTGGAGTTGCTCCCGGGTGATCTGCCATTTGGCCAACCAATAGGAAACGTCTTCAGAAATATTCATATTGACCATCTTGCGGGTGATGGCGTCGGTTTGATTTATATTTTCTGACATACTGAATTTGGAAATTGATGAACCTAAATATACGTATAGGTATTGAAAATCAGGCAATTAGTTTTGTTTTGCAGATGTTAACAGGCCGGATCCAAAGGCTATTCGCTTAAGCCTTAGCGTATTAAAGGAAAAGTTTAGAGGAGTCTGTTGGATCATTGGTATCCCCTGTTAATGTCAAATTGCTGACCTTTACAGCCACATCGTGAAGAAGTTTCTCATCATCACCTACTATTGGCCCCCTGCTGGTGGCGCCGGCGTAATGCGCTGGGCCAAGATGACAAAGTACATTGCCCGGTATGGATGGGAGCCTGTAGTCTATACACCTTCCAACGGAGAAACAGGTGTTATTGATGAAAGCTTGCTGAGTGAAATTCCAGCAACTACTACAGTGGTAAAGACACCCATTTGGGAACCTTATACGCTCTATAAGGCATTCCTCGGCCGAAAGAAGAATGACAAGTTATATTCAGGTTTTATCAATGAAAAGAAGAAGGCCTCTTTTACACAGCGGATTTCTGTTTTCATACGAGGTAATTTTTTCATACCGGACGCACGCATGTTCTGGATCAAGCCCTCCGTAAAGTTTCTTAAGAAATACCTTGCGGAACATCCGGTGGATGCAATCATCTCCACAGGTCCGCCACATAGCATGCACCTCATCGCTGAAAAAGTACATCGGGCCACGGGTATTCCCTGGATAGCAGACTTTCGTGATCCCTGGACCAATATCGATTTCTATCAGGATCTCAACTTGTCTGCCTGGGCCGATCGTAGACATCATGCACTTGAATTGAAAGTACTCAACAACGCAAGTAAGGTAGTGACCGTGACCTGGAGATCAAGGGATGAGTTCAGGGCGC
This sequence comes from Candidatus Opimibacter iunctus, assembly GCA_016716665.1. Classification (GTDB taxonomy): domain Bacteria; phylum Bacteroidota; class Bacteroidia; order Chitinophagales; family Saprospiraceae; genus Opimibacter; species Opimibacter iunctus. The sequence continues at coordinate 13,875 of JADJVH010000006.1, forward strand.
TCAGTGGTCGCGAAGATATTGTTGTGATTCCAAATGGTTTTGACGATGCAGACTTCCCACCTGATCAGCGTGGTCCGCTTGATAGGGATTTTACCATCGTGCACATTGGGTCCATGAATAAGGACCGTAATCCTGAAGTCTTCTGGAAGGCGGCACAACAGGCATTAGCAGAAAGTCAGGAGTTGAAATCAAAATTGAAAATCCGTCTTGTCGGCCCGGTGGATTTTTCTGTCCGGTCATCTGTTGAACACTATGGCCTGGAGGGATATACGGAGTTCGTAGAATTTATCCCGCATGACGAAGCGGTCAAGTTACAGCAACAAACACAGGTCAATCTATTAGTGATCAACAATTCACCCAACGCGCGCACCATCATCCCTGGCAAGCTCTATGAATACCTCGGTTCCGGTAGGCCATTGTTAGCCATTGGCCCAAAGGATAGTGATTCCGCTAGAGTCATTGAATTGACCAAGGGTGGGGTAGTGCATGAATATGATGATACAGAAGGTCTGAAAAATAGAATCCTTGAATACTTTGCACTGTACAAAGAAGATACGCTGAATGGCAATGCTGAAGGTACACAGCAATTCACTCGCAGGCATCTTGCCAGCGAATATGCAAAGTTGTTGGATTCAATGACCAATTAGAAAAAAAATCGCACAGAGGTCACGGAGTGTATTTCCGATAAACAAAATACTTGCAGTGGATTTTCGGGCACTGAGCGTAGCCGAAGGGACCGTATCAAAATACCCAAACCAATTCCTATGTTAAATACCCAATGAAAATTCCCAGGTCGTTGAGTGTAGTCGAAACGACCATGTAAATTACCCTACAGGCTGCCTCAGCTTCTTCTCGATATCCTTCACCGTCCGCTTAAACTCAGCATCTGTATCAATCATATCATTGACGGCGCGTACGCTGTAGATGACGGTGCTGTGATCACGGCCTCCGAAGCTGTCACCGATTGCCTTGAGCGAATGATTGGTGATGTTTTTGGCAAAGTACATGGATAGCTGACGGGCAAGGACGATGTTACGCTTGCGGGTCTGGGATTTGAGTTTGTCGATCGGCACCTCGTAATGATCCGCTACACATTTCTTGATATGGTCAAGCGTGATGACAGATCCGGTGTTGATGACGACATTGTAGATCACTTTCTGAGCGAGGTCCAGGTCAATCTCCTTGCGGGTGAGGGACGCATGGGCAATCAGGTTGACGATCACGCCTTCGAGTTCGCGGATGTTGTGACGGATATTATCGCAGATGTAATGCTTGACTTCAGGCGAAAAGCTGATGCCTGCCACACTGGATTTGTGCTCGAGGATAGCCATCATGGTTTCATAGTCCGGAGCCTGCAAATCAGCAGATAAGCCCCACTTGAAACGGCTGATCAGGCGCTCTTCCATGCCTTGCAGATCTTTCGGCGCCCGGTCAGAGGTCAGTACGATCTGGTTGCCACTCTGATGCAACTGATTGAAGATATGGAAGAAGATCTCCTGTGTCTTTTGCTTGCCGGCAAGAAACTGGATATCATCGATGATCAGGACATTGACCAGCTGATAAAAATTGGTGAAGTCACTGACCGCATTATTCTTTATAGCTTCGATGATCTGGTTAGTAAACTTCTCTGAGCTTACATACAACACCGTCTTATCATCACGCTGCTTGACCACTGCATTGCCTATAGCTTGTGCAAGGTGTGTCTTGCCTAAGCCTACATCTCCGAAAATAAACAACGGATTAAAGGCCGTGCCACCGGGATTGTTTGCGATGGCTTCAGCAGCTGAACAGGCAAGCCGGTTGCAATCCCCTACAATGAGGTTTTCAAACGTATAGGTGGTGTTGAGCTGTGGATCAATTTTGAGCCTTTTAATACCGGGTATGACAAATGGGTTACGAATGTCATTTTCAACTTCAGTGGCAGGAGTTGCCGTAGGCTGTTTGCGTTTTCCGTTTTTTTGCCAGGGATCATCTTTGACGTAATTGTATTCGAGGTTAGCTTTTGGACCCAGCGTTTGCCTGATTGACTTACGTAGTACAGGCAGGTAATGCTCTTCGAGCCATTCAAAGAAAAATTTATTTGGTACCTGGAGTGTGAGGGTGTTTTCCTGCAGACGTATTGGACGGATTGGTTCAAACCATGTACGGAAACTCTGTTCACTGATCTCTTCACGTATCACGCTGAGACACCCATTCCATACTGCATTGCAGTCCTGTACCATTATATTGCTCACTCTAAAAGGTTATTGAATGATCCCTAAAGCCTGGCCGGCGATTCGCTCCGGGGGGAGTCCTTGAGTCGGATGAGCTTTGATTTTCACGATTGTTTCTACTTCCACTTTGCTGCGGGATTGGACAAAGATCAAAAAAAAATCGCTGGTTGTGGACTCAGCGGTCCATTTTTCCACATTATCTCAATTTTAAATTCAAACTACACAAAATCAATAGGTTACATATTTTTTTAATGCCTTTCAATAAAGCATTGACAGTCAATTCCTGATCCCTTTTTATGGCTGTTTATGAAAATGTTTATGCCTCTTTCACCCAGATACCTTCACAGCTGATACACTTGTTCTTGCTGTTTCGTTCAAAGGTGATATCGATTTTTCCTAACCGGATTCCCGCCCAGCCAACCTGGTGGATGATGACGTTATCACCTTCCTTGTTACGATAGATGTCTGGCTTGTCCATGAAGGTGTGGGTATGTCCGCCAAGAATGATATCTATAGAACGGCTGTTCTGTGCTAGTTTAATATCACTCACTTTGTCATTATCATTATCATATTTATATCCCAGGTGCGAAAGGCAAATCACGATATCACATCCCTCCTCATGCTTTAGGATATCAGCCTGTTCAGTGACCTTAGCGATAGGGTCAAGGTATCGTGTCGGGCCGTAGAGGGCCTGCGGAACCAGACCATCTAATTCAATACCGACCCCTGTGACTCCGATTTTAATATCTCCTTTTTGAAAGCTTCGCCTTGGGATATATTTATCATGCATTACGGTGTCCGTAAAGTCATAATTGGAAATGATCGTTGGAAAATTTCCATGCTCACGCATTTGCTTTTCATAGTTTTCAAGGCCGCCATCAAAATCATGGTTGCCCATCGTCGTGGCATCATACCCCATGGCAGTCATCAGCTTGATGTCAAGTTCTCCAAGATAGAAGTTGAAGTAGGGTGTGCCTTGAAATATATCTCCCGAATCAAGCAATAACACATGCTCATTTTCACTTCTGATTTTTTCAATCAGTGCTGCCCGCCTGGCTGCACCACCAAGCCCTGCATTCCTTGACCCATCTTCAGGAAAAGGATCTATCCTGCTATGCACATCATTGGTATGCAGGATGACCAGGCGAGTGAGTTCTCCTTTGAGCAGTGCCGAAGCATTGATCCAACCTGGCAGCATCAACGCTGCTCCTGCACCAGCCGTTCTGTTTATAAAATTTCTCCTTGACCACATAGCTTAATGATTTACCGCTGGATGATGATTCGTCCTTCAATGGGAGCACTTATTTCCTTGCCGCTTTTGGCGGATTCCATAGCATACCCGATCAGGATATCCCTGACAAGCAATCCTGTTTGTATCCTGGGTAGCGGTATGAGCATCTTCATATCATCCCCACCATTGGCCACATAATCGGGCATGGCAACTTTATAAATGGTAGTTGGATTGATTGGTTTGCCGGTGATCGTACAACTGGTCATCACATGGTCTTTGATTGTCATGCGGATATCCCCGCTGATAGGCCAGCCATCTGATGATGCAATGTTCTGCAAGAGGGTGTCAAGTATATCTCCAGGCACATCAACGATCAGCAGCAGGTTGTCAAACGGACACAATTCATAAAGCTCTCCACGCGTCAATGGCCCGGCCGAGAGATAGGGAACACGTAATCCACCATAATTGGAGATTGCAAATACAGCATCATAACCCGCTTGATGTGCGGCTGATAGCATGGCATCAGTGTACCAGTTGCCTAATGTAGATTCTGGTTTTTTTCTGGTCATTTCTTCTGCCACATTGGCGATCACTTCATTCATCTTCACATCCAGTTTCTCCTTGTACGGAGCAATCATGGCCGTGATGCTGTCATCAGGTACGATGCCGGATTTTGAGCTGATCGATTCATAGCGGATATCAGTCTTGCTGATATGTTGTACGGATGTACACCCATAGGCCGATAAGGCTATCGAGAGAAAGATGAATATGTAGTTCTTTATAGCCATAACGATGATTCGGTTTTGATGGCGCGCTTGGCTATCTGTGACGGAAGGGATGTCTCCTGTGACGCAATATTCATCAGTTGACTGGCATAGTCATCAGCACTCGCACCTGGTTCAAGTCCGACCGCAGCCATGGCGATGAGGTCCATAGTCTTATCTTTTGCAGCAAGAAGGATACTCCACAATTCCTCTGAGACATAGAGTTGCTGTGTAAGGTTGTGCTCATATTCCTGCTGGATTGCAAGGAGCAGCGCAGAGCGAAGGGCATTAGATGATGTGCCGGGGGTTTTCAACCTGAGCAAAAGGTCAGCAAGGTCTATACGCTCGCAGAGGAGGATCAACCTTTCAAAAGCCTGAAGCCGCAAGGGCAGGGTGATTTGGGCCCTTTCCTTTCTCGAGTCCATAACCCTGATTTGGGTCTGGTGCTGGAAGTATTGTTTAAACATGAGGTACATCGCCACCAAAACGACGACGGAAGGAATAGTCAATCCTAATATTAATTGCCAGGTCATAGGGCAAAAATAGTAAAGGGTCTGCCATTCGACAGGTAAATTATGGGACTCCGGTACCCTGGCGCTCATTGATAAGAATTCCTTGTCCCGTTTGAACCAGTAGTCCGTTTAAGATGTTAAATCCAGAAATCCGTAGGTTAGTTATCTTTGATGTCTCTTTAATACGCTACCACATGGCAGAAACCATCACATCCGCACCCATCTCGCTTACTTCCGGAGCTATTGACCAGCTGCACCGTATCCGGGTAGAACAAGGTGTCCCAGAGCATTATGGCCTCCGTATAGGGGTCAAAGGGGGTGGTTGTTCTGGGTTTTCCTACCTGCTTGGATTTGACGAGCAAAAGGAGCAGGACACCATATATGAGCTGGACGGTATTCGAATCCTGATGGACAAAGCCCACGGGCTCTATCTCCTGGGTATGGAAGTCGACTGGCTTGAGGGACTCAACAACCGTGGTTTTATTTTTAATAATCCTAATGCTAAGGAAACCTGCGGCTGCGGGACCTCCTTCTCTGCCTGATTTGTCAGATATTATCCATCTTTTGTAGATAATCATCACGTACAGCCCCATTACTCTTCCTATTTTCGCCTAAATTCTAAACCGTATACTTATGCGTTACTTTTTTTCCCTGCTGACCGTTGCCCTGGTCGCCAGTACATCCCTTTACGGGCAAATGAATAAAATTGCTTTCGAAGAATATACCCTCGAAAACGGTCTCCATGTGATCCTCCACCAGGACAAGACAACCCCGATTGTCGCAGTCTCAGTCATGTATCATGTCGGATCCAAAAATGAAAATCCTGAACGGACTGGTTTTGCCCACTTTTTCGAACACCTGATGTTTGAAGGCAGTGACAATATCGGCCGCGGGGAGTTTGACAAGTATGTCCAGAATGCAGGTGGCACACTCAATGCAAATACCACCTTTGACCGGACGTATTATTTTGAAATCCTTCCAAGTAACCAACTCGGCCTCGGTCTCTGGCTCGAATCAGAGCGTATGATGCATGCCCGCGTTGACGAAAAGGGTATCGAAACCCAACGTGAGGTCGTGAAAGAAGAGCGTCGTCAGCGTATTGACAATCAACCTTACGGTTCGATCATGGAGGAAACCTTCAAGAGAGCATATCATGTGCATCCATACAAATGGCCTGTGATCGGTTCCATGGCTCACCTTGAAGCAGCTGAGGAAAAGGATTACAAGCAGTTCTACGCTGATTTTTATGTTCCCAATAATGCGGTGCTATCCATCGCCGGGGATATTGACTTTGCCGAAGCAAAGGCATTTATAGAAAAATATTTTGCAGGTATTCCAAAATCGGCCAATGCAGTATATCGCCCCAGGGTAGTAGAGCCGCCTTTGAATGGTGAAGTGAGAGATACAATCTTTGACAACATCCAGTTACCGGCCGTTATACAGGCTTACAGGATTCCTGCCCAGGGCACAAAGGATTACTATGCGGTGGATATGGTTTCTCGTATCCTCTCTTCCGGCGAGAGCTCCAGGTTATACAGGGCATTGGTGGATGAGCAGCAAAAAGCGCTTTTTGTAGGTAACTTTCCTATGGCACTTGAAGATCCGGGCGTATCCCTCTCCTTTGGTATTACCAATATGGGTGTAGATGTCTACGAACTGGAAAAATCTATTGACGCTGAGATCAGCAAAGTGCAGAACGAACTCATTTCTGAAAAGGAATATGAGAAACTGCGCAACCAGATCGAATCTGAATATGTGACTAGCAACAGCCGCATGTCCGGTATAGCTGAAAGTCTTGCTACGTACTACATGTTCTTTGGAGATGCCAATCTGATCAACAATGAGATTGACCGGTATCTTGCCGTGACCCGCGAAGACATCCAGGCAGCAGCAAAGAAGTATCTCGTCCAAAGCAACCGGGTGACCCTTCATTACCTTCCTAAATCACAGGAGAACAAATCCTGATCCGAATCCATACTTACCAATCAAAAAATAGTATTCAAATGAATTATATAAAATCACTTTTATTACTGGTTGTCGTGGCGTTTGCCTCCTGTGCGCCTAAAGTCGCCAAAGAGACCACGTCATCCACACCAACATCAGGTGACTTCCGTGCCATGGCTCCAAAGGCTGGACCTGCACGCCCGGTTGAAATTGGAAAATCGACACAGTTTACATTGGCCAATGGCCTGAAAGTTATTGTGGTTGAAAATCACAAGCTTCCACAGATTTCTTACCAGCTCACCATCGACCGTGATGAAATCATGGAGAAGGAAAAGGCCGGATTGTCTGGTATCGCAGGTAGCTTGTTGGCCACAGGTACGACTACCAGCACCAAAGCTGAAATAGACGAAGCCGTAGACTACATTGGGGCCAATATGTCCACCAATGCTACCGGCGGATTTGCTTCATCACTGACCAAGCATACAGATAAGATTCTCACACTCTTTTCACAGGTGATCCTCAAGCCTTCATTCCCAGAGAGTGAGTTTGACAAGATCAAGACACAGACATTGTCAGGGCTTCAGACGGAAAAAGATGATCCTAATGCTATATCAGGCAATGTATCCAATGCCCTGACGTATGGCAAGGAACATCCGTATGGAGAAATCACAAATGAAAGCACAGTGTCTAATGTTAGCCTGGAGGATTGTAAAACATATTACAATACCTATTTCAAGCCAGGCAACGCTTACCTTGTCATCGTAGGGGATATCACACCTGAAGCAGCTAAAGCTAAAGCAGAGAAATATTTTGGCAGCTGGCCTGCAGGTAAGACACCTGTTTATCAATATGCTTTTCCAAAGGCAGTTGATAAGACCACGGTTGATTTTGTAGATAAGGCTGGTGCTGTGCAATCCGTGATCAATATCACATACGCAGTAGATATGAAACCTGGTACTGCCGATGTCATCCCTGCCCGCGTAATGAACACGATCCTGGGTAGCGGTTTTTCAGGAAGATTGTTTAAAAACCTAAGGGAGGATAAAGCCTATACCTACGGTGCATATTCATCACTTGATGCGGATGAATTGGTAGGTAGCTTTTCAGCCAATGCCAGTGTCCGTAATGAAGTGACCGATAGCGCGGTCACCCAGTTTTTGATTGAACTCAATAAACTGAGGACAGAGCCGGTGACTAAAGAAGAGCTGGATCTGGCCAAGAGTTTTATTGCAGGTGGATTTGCCCGCTCACTCGAAAGTCCTCAGACAGTAGCAGGATTTGCACTCAATATTGATATGTACAAATTGCCTGCAGATTATTATGAAACATACCTGCAGAAACTCGCAGCCGTTACGGTTGATGATGTCAGCCGGGTAGCTAAGAAATACCTTACTCCTGACAAAGCAAGGATCGTAGTGGTAGGCAATAAGGATGAAGTCATGAATAGGCTCACGCCTTTTGATAAAGAGGATGGGATGATCCAGCTTTATGACATCTATGCTAATCCACGCAAGGATGAATCAGGTGCTCCAGTCGATATCACAGCAAATGATCTTGTCGAAAACTATCTCACAGCATTGGGTGGTCGTCAGAAACTTGATGCAGTAAAGACCATTGATCAAACATACTCCCTCGAAATGATGGGAATGTCGATTACGTCAAGGGTTGTACAGGACGCAGGTAAGTTCTACATGAACATGACTGCACCTGGCATGAATATCATGACCCAGAAGTATGATGGAGAGAAAGGTGTCATGGAGCAGATGGGCCAGCAAATGATGATGGAAGGGGAAGACCTCGCAGGAATGAAGGAACAGGCGATCATGTTCCCTGAGCGTAATTACAAAATGGATGGATATACCACCGAGGTCAAGGGCATGGAAGATGTCAATGGCAAGGCTTGCTACAAGCTTGTGGTGACCAAGCCATCAGGAGCTAAGAGTACGGAGTACTATGATAAGGATTCACATCTCAAGGTCAAGGAAGTCCAGACTACGGTCTCCCAGGGGCAGACCGCTACGTCTACCTTTGAATATGCTGATTATAAAGTGATAGACGGAATCTCCGTGCCACACATGGTAACCATCAGTGGGCAGATGCCCCAACCAATCGTGATGAAAGCCACCGAGGTTAAAATCAACAGTGCTGTTGATCCATCACTGTTTAAAATCTGATAGAAGAATCCTTTTAGATTCTCTTAAGGTTAATAAAAAATGGAGGGGTTCAAAATTTGACCCTCCAATTCTTAATGCCTTAATTCTAAGGTTTTAATGCTCAAATATTTCTCGCGCAGCCGCAGTTCCAGGTTTAGCCCCTTTTAGGCTTTGAAAGTCTGTCTCCTGATTTGGCCTCTTCCCTGGCTCCTTGCCTCAGGCCTTTTCAGCCCCTTGAGCCTATTCCATGCATTTTATACCTTTAGGCCATGATACAGTTTTTGTCACAGGAGGCACATTTGATAAGCAATACAACTACATCACCGGCCAGTTGTACTTCGAAGGAACCCATCTCAAGGAGATGTTTGACAGGGGACGGAGCTCACTGGATATTGATGTCAAGACCCTGATGATGGTCGATAGTCTTGAGATGACCGAAGAGGATAGAGGCATCATCGTGCACAACTGCTCCCGCTGCAAACTGGATAAGATACTGATCACCCATGGTACGGACCGCATGGTCGAAACGGCAAAGGAACTTGCGGCTGCTGGTATTCCTAAAACCATTGTACTGACCGGGGCGATGATACCCTATGCATTCGGTACTTCCTCTGATGGCTTTTTCAATCTGGGCAGTGCATTGGCCTTTGTACAGGTCATGCCTCCCGGGGTCTATATTGCGATGAATGGGCGATGTTTTACCTAAGATAAAGTCCGTAAGAACCGCAGCACAGGGCTTTTTGAGGCCGTTTAGGCTCTTATTTTAGTATCTTTTCACCTCTTTCTGCCAAATAAAACCCCGTTTGACAAGGCATAAGCTATCATATATTAAAATATCATTATATCTTTATGCTTGTTATTTAACACTTCTGTTATGAAAAGATCTTTTCTGCTCAGGCTTCCAGTCCTAATACTGTTGCTTTCCGCGGCCATCAATTTATCCGCACAGAAACTGCCGGTCGGTGTGAGTTTCAAAAGATTGTTTCTTGATTATCAGACACTCAATGGAGGTGACTTTGGCGCATTCCAGGATTACCGCGATGGTTTTGAATTTGGCTTCCATGCCCCGCTTTCAAAGCACTTTATGGTCAATCTACCGGTCAAGATAGGACTGAGTAACAAGCAGGGAGAGATCACCAATACCTCGATTATAGGTCTTGACGCACAGATGCATTATTACCCGCTCAGCAACCCCAATATTTTTACCCCATATCTTCTTGCCGGTGTCGGAGGTGTATACCAGGGTATGGATAGTTTCAATGTACAGACACCGGTGGGCATCGGTCTTGATGTCAAAATTGCTAAAAACGCCTATTTCAATATTCAATCCGAGTACAGGTATAGCACTGCTGAAAACAACAGCAATTTTAATCACGGTATTGGTTTCAAGTATTTCTTCGGAAGGAAAGAAGTGGACACTGTTCAGGTGATACCGGTTGTAGTCATGCCTGATATGGATACGGATATGGATGGCATCATGGATAAAGAAGATAGTTGCCCGACTGTGGCAGGCCTGGCCGTATTCAGGGGATGTCCGGATACAGACGGCGATGGGGTAGAAGATGGACGGGATGATTGTCCGGTGATCGCAGGATTGCTTGAATTCAATGGTTGCCCTGATGGTGATGGTGATGGAATCAAGGATGGCGTCGACAAATGTCCGACCGTTCCTGGTGTCGCTGCATTCGGTGGTTGCCCTGATACGGATGCAGACGGAATTGAAGACGCCATGGATAAATGCCCCACGGTAGCTGGTATTTCAGCCTTCCAGGGTTGCCCTGATACAGACATGGACGGTACGGAAGACAGCAAGGATAAATGCCCCAAAACTTATGGTCCGATTTCCAATGGCGGATGCCCTGTCATAGAGGCTGCTGATCGGGAAGTATTGACCTTCGCCATGAAGGCTGTACAGTTTCAGCTAGGCAAAGCAACTCTTGTCAATGAAAGTTATGGCGTGCTCAATCAGATCGTCAATATCATGAACAAGTATCCTGACTATAAACTGAGCATCGATGGCCATACGGACAACACAGGTACAGCAGAAGTGAATCGCAAACTTTCTGAAAACAGGGCAAAGGCTTGTTATGATTACTTGCAGAGCAAAGGAATACCTGCAAGCCGTATGTCTTACCAGGGCTTTGGTCCTGCCAAGCCGATTGCAGACAACAGCACTTACTCAGGAAGGACGCTCAACAGGCGGGTCGAGTTTAATCTGACCCCCGGCCTGTAGTTTACCGGATGCCCTGGGTGTCAAGCCAGCGCTGATACCTTCTTGCATTTTCATTATGAGCCGGCAGGGTAGTAGCATAGGCATGTCCGGGCCCATCCTCTGTTGGTTTGGCGCAGAAATAAATATAATCATGTGCCTCTCTGTCAAGCACAGCATTTATTGACGCCAATCCTGGCATGAAGATCGGACCGGGAGGAAGTCCAAGGTTTTTATAGGTATTGTAAGGTGATTCCACAGTGAGATGGCCATAGAGTATCCTGCGGATTTCAAAATCACCCAGAGCAAACACAATAGTCGGATCCGCCTGCAATGGAATGCTATCCCGTAACCTGTTGAGATAAACTCCAGCCATCCTTGTCTTTTCAGGATTGTAATTGGTTTCCTTTTCGATGATAGAAGCCAATGTATAGACTTGCTCCTCTGTCAGGCCAATGGCCCTGGCTTTCGCCTTCTTTTCTTCAGTCCAGAATCGTTCATACTCCTTTAGCATACGTTTACAAAACTCCTCCGGGCTGACTGTCCAGTAGAATTCATAGGTATTCGGGATAAAGCGGGTGAGCCGTGTGGCGGGTTCAGTACCCGCCATCGTATCAAAATGTGTGCTGAGATACTGGGCTAGCTCCATTGAATCAAATTCCAGTTTTGCAGCCACTCTGCCGCACATCTGATCAATGGTCCGGACATTCTGAATCGTCAGTCCCAGCGGCGTTTGCTTGCCCCCACGCAGCAAGGATATGATGGTCTTACTACTTGCCGGGCTGGAATGATATACCGTCCTTTCCTTACCGTGCCATCATAGTAGTTCATTTTGCCGGCGGTCCACCTGAAGTGTTTTTCATCCAGGATCTGACCATTGACCAGGAGACTGTCGATGACATCTTCGAGCACCGCACCGGAAGGAATCAAAAGGACATTATTTTCTAGTACGGGAGGCGTATTGATCGAAAATGCCTTGTGATAAAACTGGTATCCAAAGTACCCTCCAACCAATAAAGCTATAAGCGCGATGATCAGCAATATACGTTTCAATGGGATGCAATTTTGATTTTCAAGAGAAGTTCGATTCTAGTATTGCTCATTCTCATTAGGGAAGTCTCCTGACCGCACATCCTGCACATACTCGCCAACCGCTTTGTGAATCTCATCATACAGGTTAAGGTACCTTCTCAGAAACCTGGGATGAAAGTCGTGGGTGAGTCCAAGCATATCATGTACCACGAGTACTTGTCCGTCAGTACCGTTTCCTGCCCCAATTCCAATGGTAGGTATGTTGAGCGATTGGCTGACTTCTGTGGCAAGGGTTGCAGGGATTTTTTCCAGTACAAGCGCAAAGCAACCTAGTTCCTGGAGGAGCAAGGCATCACTCTTGAGCTTTATAGCTTCTTCCTCTTCCTTGGCCCGGACGACGTAGGTACCAAACTTATAAATGGACTGCGGGGTCAGTCCAAGGTGTCCCATGACAGGTACTCCGGCTGATAGTATCCTTGTGATGGATTCGGCAATTTCAGATCCTCCTTCAAGTTTAACTGCGTGCGCTCCGGATTCTTTCATGATTCTGACAGAAGATTCCAGCGCCAGCTTACTGTTGCCCTGGTAACTGCCAAAAGGGAGGTCTACAACCACAAGTGCCTTGGATACAGCCCTGACCACCGAAGAGGCGTGATAGATCATCTGGTCAAGGGTGATCGGCAAGGTAGTTTCGTGCCCCGCCATCACATTGGAGGCACTGTCGCCGACCAGGATGATATCAATCCCGGCATCATCCAGGATACGGGCCATGGAAAAATCATAGCCGGTCAGCATGGCTATTTTCTCACCTGCCCCCTTCATCTCATGGAGGGTATGGGTGGTGATCCTTTTGGCTTTGCTGTGTACTGACATAGGTATCTTGTCTGGATGGTTAGAAATCAAATTCTGATCAAAGATAAATGCCGGATAGCAATACAGGGGCTTTTGACGCAGGGCTTTCATTTCTTCTTATTTGGTAGGTCAGGCAGGGATAAAAGCCTATTTTCGCGCCATGAAATGGTTTTTTGGGTTGATTTTAGCAGGATTCCTATTTACTTCCTGCGATAACGAACTGGTTGTAACGGAAAACTGGAAGGACATTCCAGTGGTTTGGGGCTTTGTATCCAAGAGTGACACCGCTCATTACATCAGGGTGGAAAAGGCATTCCTGGATCCAAACACTTCCCCGAATATCATCGCCAGGATCCCTGATTCATTGTATTATGACAATGCCACAGTATCGCTCAAGCGAATTGCGAGCGGCCAGGTGTTCCCCCTCACCAGAGTGGATGGCAACCTTGAAGGATACCCAAGAGAAAGTGGTGAATTTGCAGAAGCACCCAATTATCTCTACAAGATTAAAGCTAACCTGATCGCAGTAGTAGCCGGGGATGAATACGAGTTTATCCTTCAACGCAATGATCATACAGCCCCAGTAACAGCAAAGACAATCATTCTGCCAGCAGCAGTCCTGCGCAACCCTTCTGCAGGCTCCCTCTTATCCTTCAAGCAAAATATTGACTTCCTGTACAAGTGGAATCCAATGGAAGACGCAGGGATTTTCGATATTCAGATGCGCTTTAATTACAGTGAAAAGTCACCTGCAACAGGAAATATCTACGAACCAAAATCTGTAAAATGGGATGTGGTCCAGGGCCTGGAAGCTTATGAGTATAAAATGGATGGAGCTCAGTTTTATAACTCAGTTGCCGCCAATATAGCTGAAGATCCTGCAGCCACCAGAATATTTGGAAGCATTGATATCCTGGTCTGGTGCGGAGGCAAAGAACTCCTCAACTATATCACAATCCTCGGGGCCAATACCGGGATTACCAGCACGCAGGATATTCCCCTGTACACTAACCTGTCAGAAGGAAGAGGCATATTCACTTCAAGGAATGTCTCCGACAATCTCGGATTCGGGCTTACTAATCAATCACTTGATAGCCTAAAAAACGGTAGCATCACCGGAGATCTCAATTTCCAATAGGTACTACCTGACACCTTAACATCCAAATTTCAGCGGCTTACTACTGCCTATTTGTCAGTTTTTACGCTTCAAACCTGTCAGATTCTGCAGGCTTAGTCCGTTTTTGGCATACAAAAACCTGATTTATCATGGTGGCATAACCATTGATTAGTAGGTTGTAACGTAAAAGAAATTCAAAAAAAACGAACAGTATGAGTAAGATAATCGGAATTGACCTGGGTACCACCAACTCCTGTGTTGCGGTCATCGAGGGTAATGAACCAACCGTGATTGCCAATGATGAAGGGAGGAGAACGACCCCATCCATTGTGGCATTCCTGGACAACGGTGAGCGGAAAGTAGGAGATCCGGCCAAAAGGCAGGCTATCACTAATGCCAAGCGTACTATATATTCTATCAAGCGTTTTATGGGCAATCGCTTTGGTGAAGTCACCAAGGAAGCAGGCCGTGTAACCTACCCGGTCAAGGCTGGTCCTAATGATACCGTGAAGGTAGATATCGATGGTCGCCAATATACTCCGCAAGAGATCTCTGCAATCATCTTGCAGAAAATGAAGAAAGTGGCAGAGGATTACCTCGGCCAGGAAGTAAAGGACGCAGTGATCACTGTTCCTGCATACTTCAACGACTCCCAAAGACAAGCGACTAAGGAAGCAGGCGAAATCGCAGGCCTCAATGTACGTCGTATCATCAACGAACCTACTGCAGCAGCCCTGGCTTATGGCCTGGACAAGAAGCACAAGGATATGACCATTGCGGTCTACGACCTTGGAGGTGGAACATTTGACGTATCCATCCTCGAACTGGGTGATGGCGTGTTTGAAGTCAAATCAACCAATGGGGATACTCACCTCGGTGGTGATGACTTTGACCAGGTGATCATCGACTGGCTCGCTGAAGAGTTTAAGAAACAGGAAGCCATTGATCTCCGCAAGGATCCTATGGCATTACAACGCCTCAAAGAAGCTGCAGAACGCGCTAAAATCGAATTGTCAAGTGGTTCTGAAACGAGCATCACCTTGCCATATGTCACTGCAGTCGATGGCGTGCCAAAGCACCTTGATACCAAGTTGACCAAAGCAAAGTTTGAACAACTGTCTGAAGAACTTGTGATGCGCACATTGCGCCCTTGTGAAGAGGCTATCCGTGATGCAGGTATCAGTAAGTCAGACATCGATGAGATCATCCTTGTAGGAGGATCTACACGTATACCAAGGATACAGGCAGCAGTCGAAGAGTTCTTTGGCAAGAAGCCAAGCAAAGGCGTAAATCCTGACGAAGTAGTGGCCATTGGTGCTGCAATCCAGGGTGGCGTACTGAGCGGTGATGTACAAGATGTGCTCCTGCTTGATGTGACACCTCTTTCCATGGGGATTGAAACTATGGGTGGGATATATGACGTAGTGATTGAATCGAACAGTACAATCCCTACCAAGAAATCAAAGGTATATTCCACAGCATCTGACAATCAACCATCAGTGGAGATTCATATTCTCCAGGGAGAGCGAAAGATGGCAAGGGACAACAGACCTATCGGTAGGTTTATCCTTGATGGAATACCACCGGCACCAAGAGGTATGCCGCAGGTTGAAGTATCCTTTGATATAGACGCCAATGGTATCCTCAGCGTATCTGCAAAAGATAAAGGAACAGGCAAACAGCAATCGATCCGCATCGAAGCAAGCACAGGCTTGTCCAAGGAAGAAATCGCCAGGATGAAAGCTGAAGCTGACGCTAATGCAGAAACAGACCGTATCGCCCGTGAGCAGGCAGAGAAAATCAATACTGCTGATGCACTGATCTTCCAGACTGAAAAGCAACTGAAGGATTATGGCGATAAAATACCGGGAGACAAAAAATCTTCCATCGAATCATCACTCGCTGAACTGAAATCAGCCTTTGAGTCCCGGGATGTAAACCGGATTGACCCGGCGTTAGAAAGTCTCAATGCCGCATGGCAGGCTGCCAGCCAGGATATATACCAGGCACAGCAGGAGGCAGGTCAACAGAATGCCGGTCAGGACCAGGGCGACACTTCAGGTTCTTCAAATGGGAAGGGCCAGGAAGGTGATGTCACAGACGTAGAGTTTGAAGAGATGGATAATTCTAAGAAATAATTATCAGATTGGATTATCAATTGAAAAGGCGAAGAGCATGCTCTTCGCCTTTTTTATATTTCCTTGCCCCTTCCTCCCTGCTCCTTGCTATTGCATCCCTCTGATAAAAGGCTTTGTGTCAAGTGGTGATTCGATTCCCTCCAGAAATTCAAACCAACCCGCCATCGCAATCATCCCTGCATTGTCTGTACAATATTGCATAGCAGGAAAGTAAAGGTTCCAGTCATTGACACGTCCTACCTCAGTGAGCTTATCCCTTAATCCTGAATTGGCAGCAACACCACCCGCAATACCTATTTCTTTAATTCCATATTGCTGCGCAGCAAAGGTTAGTTTTCGCACCAGGATTTCAACGATCGTATGTTGGATGCTCGCACAAATATCATTGATGTGTTTGCTGATAAAGTCAGGGTCCTTCCTGACTTCGTCCCTGATAAAATAAAGGATCGCAGTTTTTACACCACTGAAGCTAAAATCAAGTCCTTCAATGTGCGGTATTGGAAACGGATATATTGGTTTGCCTTGCCTGGCATGTTTGTCAATGATGGGTCCGGCAGGATAGGGTAGGCCCAGTATTTTTCCTGACTTGTCAAACGCCTCTCCCGCAGCATCATCGAGGGTCTGACCTAAGACTTCCATGTCCGAGTAGCTACGGACGAGAACAATCTGCGTGTGACCTCCGGATACGGTGAGATTGAAGAAGGGAAACTGAGGTTTTGGAGCGTCGATAAAGTGAGAAAGCACATGCGCTCTCATATGGTTGACAGAGATAAACGGGATGCCCAGGCTCAGCGCCATTGCTTTTGCAAAACTCAGCCCAACCGTCAGCGATCCCATGAGCCCGGGGCCTGCGGTACAAGCGATACCATTCAACTGTGATACCTGTACACCTGCTTTCTTAAGCGCAGCATCAACTACTATGGCTATGTTCTCCTGATGCATCCTGGAAGCCACCTCAGGGACGATTCCTCCATACTGGGCATGGATGGCCTGGCTGGCAATCACATTGCTCAGGATCACCCCATTGCACATCACTGCTGCCGAAGTATCGTCACACGACGATTCGATTGCCAATAAATATGAATTGCCATCAATCATCTTGCAAATGTAGAAATTAAGCCCCTTCTGCCGTTCTGCCGTTCCGCCGTTCTGCCTTTGCCCGAATTTCCCTATCATTGTTGGCTCGTTTTTTGGAAGATAACAGAGCGATATTCAATATTGATGCCCATTCCTGCCAACCCACCTGAACTCATTATCTCCTTGTCCTCGGACAGGGTCAGGCTGCAGTTGCCCGAACAACAGGAGAATGGCAAGCCAGCATGGACCTCAAGTTTTCCCGTAAAAGGGATTTTCGCCGACAATCAGATTTCAAATGCACTTGATGCTGCATTGGCCCAGAATCCATCCCTGATGGATCAGTTTAAGGATGTCGCCATTCTGGTGGTCGACAGGCCAAACGTCTGTATTCCACAGTTTTATGCTGATCAGGATAAGTTGCCCGAGATTGCAGGACGATATCTCAAGGTCAGAGCAGGAGACACATTGTCGGCTGATGCAATACCAGGGGATACAGTCGTAGCCTACAGTGTCCCGGCGGGAACCATCAATGTGCTTAGAGAGTATTATGCCGGAGCAGATCACCTTCACATGACCTCAGTGCTATGGACAGCTATCCATCAACTGGTCACGCCATCAGGTACGGACTCTTCAAGACTGTTTTTCCTGACTACAGGCAATACCTTGCTGATCATAGGGGAGACTGCCGGCAAACTCACCTTCTCCAGGAGCTTTTTTGTCCAGGACCAAAGTGATATCGCCTACTATGCCTTAGCATGTAGCAGGATGCTAAAACCAACCGAACATTGGTTGTTGACCATCAAAGATGAACGGCCATCATTGGCGTTTCCACAGATTGAATATTTCAATCTACACCATCAGGTCGAATTGCCTGAGCTCCATACCCTCATTGCCCGGCACCGCTCATGAGAATCATCGGCGGGCAGTGGCGAGGAAGAAGGATTCAAATTCCCTCTAAAGGCTGGCCTGTCCGGCCAACTACCGATTTTGCCCGCGAAGCTTTGTTTAATATGCTCGACAATCGCCTTGACTATGAGCATGCTGCCGCGCTCGATCTGTTCGGTGGTACCGGCATTCACTCCATGGAACTAGCTTCCAGAGGATGTCTGGATATCACCTATGTCGACCGTTACAGGGATAGTGTGAAGTTTATGCGCTCTTTTGTCAAGGAGTGGAATATGCCGATCGAGGTAGTCCTGAGTGATGTGGAGAAGTTTGTTCAGGGGACGACAAAGAAGTGGGATTATATCTTTGCGGATCCTCCATACGATATGCGGGGGCTGGAATCCTTTCCAGGGATGCTTCTGTCAGCCGATATCCTCAAACCGGAGGGTTTTTTTGTCTTAGAGCATATTTCCACCAAATCCTTTGACAAAACGCCCGGATTTACCGAGGCAAGGCACTATGGACAAAGTGTATTCAGCTTTTTTGGCGCAGGATCGTAACTTTGTTCCCCTTACATGAAAGACATCACAAAAGAAATAGAAATTGCCGCCGCTGAGGCTGTTAAGGCGATCTACCAGGCTGACATCCCTACAGGGGATTTCTTGGTCACGTCTACCAAGAAGGAGCACAAAGGAGATTATACCCTGGTGACCTTTGCCATCTCTAAGGCATTGAGGCAACCTCCTCCGCAGATTGCAGCCGCAATCGGCGAGTATATTCAACGTACCAGGTCTTGGGTCAGCGGTACTGAAGTGTTGCAGGGCTTTCTCAATATCTCCCTGAGCACAGCCTATTGGAATGAAGTGCTGGTAGATATGCAGGGTAATCCAGATTTCTGGAAGCCCTCCCAGCCAAGGGAAAAAGTGCTCGTGGAGTTTTCATCTCCCAATACCAACAAGCCCTTACATCTCGGCCATATCCGGAACATATTACTGGGATGGTCGATGTCAAAAATATTTTTAGCCTGTGGTCACGAGGTCAACAAGGTTCAGATCGTCAATGACCGCGGCATCGCCATCTGCAAGAGTATGTTAGCCTGGCAGAAGTTTGGCGAAGGGATAACGCCTGAAAAGGCAGGTATCAAGAGTGACCATTTCGTTGGCGAGTGGTATGTGCGTTTTGAAAAGGAGTTTTCTGCGGAATATAAACTCTGGCAGGAAACAGACGATGCAAAAGCACATTACAGCAAGCGCAAGGAAACAGAACAGAGTGAACAGGATTTTTTCAAGGCATATAAGAACGTTTATTTCAACACATACAGTGACCTTGGAAAGGAAGCGAGAGAGCTTCTGCTGAAGTGGGAATATCATGATCACGACACCATTGCTTTGTGGAAGAAAATGAACGGCTGGGTATATGCAGGCTTCGAAGACACATATAAAAGCCTTGGCGTTAGTTTTGACAAGCTGTATTATGAAAGTGAAACCTATCTCCTGGGCAAGGACCTGATAGAAGATGGATTGAAGCGAGGAGTTTTTTATAAGAAGGATGATGGGTCTGTATGGGTTGACCTGACAGATGCAGGATTGGATCATAAGCTATTACTACGCAGTGATGGCACATCAGTATACATGACGCAGGACCTGGGCACAGCACAAAAACGTTACGACGAATTTGGTGCAGAGCGGATGGTCTATGTGGTTGCTGACGAACAGAACTACCATTTCCAGGCGCTGTTTGCGATCATGGCCAAACTTGGGGCGCCATATGCTCCGGGGTTACATCATCTGTCCTATGGCATGGTGGATCTGCCTGAAGGCAAGATGAAATCAAGAGAAGGTACAGTAGTCGATGCAGATGACCTGATGGCGGATGTCGTAGAGGAAGCGAGAGTAGCGGCAAAAGATAGAGAAATGACAGATCCTGAAATCATCAGGCGCATAGGTATGGCGGCTCTTAAGTTCTTCATCATCAAGGTGGACCCGCGTAAACGAATGACCTTTGATCCTAAAGCATCTGTTGATCTGCAGGGTCAGACAGGGCCATATATCCAGAATGCCTATGTACGTGTTCAATCAATCCTCAGGAGGGCTGGAGAAGTATCAGGGAGTTATGAAGGATATGAATTGAATGAAGATGAAAAACTGCTGCTCAATATGCTGGGCCAATGCAGGCATATCGTGGATAGTGCTGCGAGAGAATATAGCCCTGCATTGATCGCAAATTATGCCTTTACCTTAGCTAAGGAATATCACAGATATTATCATGAAGTCAAAGTACTGCAAGCAGAGACAGAGCAGGCAAAGTTCTTCCGATTGATATTGATAAAGTTAATCGGAGATATACTTGCGCAGAGTATGGACTTGTTGGGCATAGAGATGCCAGAACGAATGTAGCAAATGAAAAATGAAAAATGAAGAGAGAAGAATGAAGAGAGAAGAGTGGAGAGTGGGAAGAAGTAGTCAAAATATCCCGGAGGGATAAAGTTTCAATTGCCCTTCGCATAGCACTTTGAAAAATGAAGAGTTTGAGAAATAATCCTGAAGGGATTCAACATCAATAGCCCTGGGGATAAGGAAGAAAAAATCCACCAACCCTGAAGGGGTTGAATAATGAGTAGATATCAAAAAAGAAGAACACATGGAAGAGTCAAAGTCACTCAATTTTATAGAAGAATTCATCGAAGAGGACATAGCCAATGGTAAGCATGGCGGACGGGTGCATACCCGCTTTCCACCTGAACCCAATGGATATCTTCATATCGGACATGCCAAGGCGATCTGCCTCAATTTTGAGATAGCCAAAAAGTATGGTGGCAAGACCAATCTGAGATTTGATGACACCAACCCGGCCACTGAAGAAACCGAATATGTCAATGCAATCAAGGCTGACATCAAATGGCTTGGTTATGATTGGGAAGACCGGGAGTATTACGCCTCTGATTACTTTGACCAGCTATATGAATATGCCCTTGATCTGATCCGTAAAGGACTGGCTTATGTGGATGACAGCACGGCTGAAGAAATAGCTGCGCAAAAGGGCACACCGACAGAACCTGGAAAGGAAAGCCTGTATCGTTCACGATCTATAGAAGAAAACCTTGATCTTTTTACAAGGATGAAGGACGGTGAATTTGCTGATGGCGCACGTGTATTGCGTGTCAAAGTAGATCTGGCTTCACCTAATATGCATATGCGCGATCCGGTCATCTATCGTATCAAGCGTCAGCATCATCACCGTACCGGAGACAAGTGGTGCATCTATCCAATGTATGACTTTGCGCATGGCCAAAGCGATAGTATCGAAGGGATCACACATTCCCTATGTTCGTTGGAGTTTATTCACCACCGGCCATTGTACGATTGGTTTATCCAACAATTAGGCATTTTTCCAAGCAGGCAGATTGAGTTTGCCCGGATGAATGTAAACTATATGATTACATCCAAGAGACGGTTGATGCAATTGGTCAACGAAGGCCTGGTCACCGGCTGGGATGATGCACGGATGCCCACGATCAGTGGCCTCCGGAGAAGAGGATATCCTGCTGCCGCTATTCGTGTATTCTGTGATAAAGTCGGTATCGCAAAACGCGATAATTGGATTGAAATCGAATTGCTCGAATCTTGTGTGCGCAATGAATTGAATCAAACAGCCCTGCGCAGGATGGCAGTACTGGACCCTATAAAGGTGGTGATCTCAAACTATCCGGAAGGGCAGACAGAGAACCTTCCTTCAGAAAATAATCCTGAAGACGAAAACGGTGGGCACAGAGATATGCCGTTTAGCCGCGAGATCTATATCGAGCGCGAAGACTTTATGATAGATCCGCCTAAGAAATATTTCAGGCTCGCACCAAAGGCAACTGTGCGCTTAAAGAGTGCCTATATCATCACCTGTGAGAATGCCATAGTTGACGAATCAACTGGTGACATCAAGGAAATCATTTGTACCTACTATCCTGATTCAAAAAGCGGTTCAGACACAAGTGGCATCAAGGCCAAGGGCACCCTCCACTGGGTTAATGCACCAACTGCTATCCAGGGTGAAATCCGGATGTATGACAGGCTTTTCACCACTGAAAACCCACTCGAAGATGGTGTGGACTTCCTGAGCAAGGTAAACCCCGATTCGCTGAAAGTACTGGACAAGGTCATGCTTGAACCAGCTCTAGCCGAAGCACCAATAGGGCAGGGATTCCAGTTTTTAAGGCAAGGATATTTTACCCTCGATAGAGATTCTACTCCTGAAAAGCTGGTGTTTAATCAGACGGTTTCACTCAAGGAAGGCTGGACCAATAAAGAGTAAAATGAAAAGTGAAGAATGAAAAGTGAAGGAAGAGCGGTGTACTAAGCGTAGCCGAAGTATGAAGATTCAAATATCTTCAAGCAAAAAAAAAAGGCAGCCCAGGGATTCCTGGGCTGCCTTTTTTTTAGAAATTAATGAGCTTGCTGTTTAAGGATGTATGGTGGCATTGACATCACCAAGCTTGATAGGGATGAAGGTCACCTCCTGATCAGCATTTAACTTGCCTGAGTAATACCTGTCGACGTATTGGAAACTGGTAGCATCGTGTTCCTGTGAAACGAACCGATAGCTTGGACATTCATATATTTTTGGCGAAGAGAGGATACAGTTTTTCATGATATCAAGGTCCCCAGTGGTGATTTGGCCATCCTTGTTTACATCAGCAGCGACTTGCTGAAATATGTCGAACGGAATAATGCCTTCTATCTGTTTTCTGACTTCCACAAGGTCTAAGTTGGAAATACCATTCCGTCCTTCTGCAGTAGTTTTTGGCTCTACTGTATAGGCTATTCCTTCTTCCAGGTTATTAAAGGCAAATTGAGATCCATGGCTGGTAGCAACGATTTCATCGCCCTTCAACAAGGTTACAGTAACCTCATCTGAGAAGGGAATGTCTTCTTCCCAAATGATTCGTCCGGTAATGGAGTAAGTGCTCCTGGTGTCTTCTGTCTGGCAACCTACGAGGGCGCTGAGGACCAGGAAAAAGGTGGCAATTTTGTTCATGGCGATGGGTTTAGCGGGCGAATTAATAAAACTAATATAGCCATTAGTTTTCATATATTCAACAGGCAGGTCAGAACGACACAAAGACCCCCATCCGCATCGAAGCGTTGGAATCGTCAAATTTGGCCCCGATTTCAAGGAAAGGTTCTCATCTACATCAAATTCCTTGAGATGGCCGTTGACAAAGGCATCTACTCCGTTCAGCAACCAGACTGCAGCCAGGCCGATGATAGAAAGCTGCCGGTTTTTATTGTACTCATCCCTCAATGCTTTGATTTGAGCAGTACTACTTATGCTGATGTTATTGAATTCTGAACAATGATCCGGAAATACATAGGCCGTGCCGTCTATGCTGGCGACGTAAGCATCCCTGAGGCAATTGTATTTTTGGGTATTATCATAGACCAGATATCCCATCCCGCCTACAGCACCCCAGACAAATGGGACACGCAGATAACTCTTGTTGTAGATCTGACCGGTCCCCGGAATGATAAGACTCATCACCATTGCCTTTCCAGGCCTGCCACTGAATATTGAACCTTTCTTTTCCTTTTTTGGCAGGGTATCTTGCACCAGGGTATCAACGGCTACACTATCCGGTGCGGCTTGTGCCTCCATCTCACCTATGGCGAAACAGAGGAACAATAGACAAGTAATACTCCGATATAGTTGATGCATCAGGGTTATAAACGTATGGTTATTTGTTTCCGTGTACGTTATGCTTTAGTGTCCAGTTCTTCAAGAAGGTCCAGGATATAATTGAGCTCTTTATCTGACTTAAAGGGTATCCTGATCTGGCCACTCCCGTTATCCTGGTATTGCAGTTCAACCTTTACACCGAGAAGGCCACGTAATTGCTGTTCTACCTTCAATACATCCGCTGACTTTTTGGACGTAGCCGTTTTTTTCTCAGCAGACTCCTTTTTGGAGGAGGATGGATCCTGGTATCTGGCCACGAGTTTCTCAGTATCCCTTACACTCAGGTCTTTTGATATGATTTCGCCCAGGACCATGAGTTGGGTACTGATGTCCGCCAGACCTGCGATCGACTTGGCATGTCCCATGCTGATCTGTTCTTTACGCATCGCATCCTGAATCTGTGGAGGAAGCTTGAGTAATCTCAGGAAATTGGATACAGTACTGCGTTGTTTTCCCACTCGTGCTGATAACTCCTCATGAGTGAGCTTACACTCATCGATCAGGCGTTGAAGGCTGAACGCCATCTCCATCGCATTGAGATCAGCGCGCTGGATATTTTCCACGATGGCCATCTCAAGCATGCCCTGGTCATCTGCCAATCGAATATAGGCAGGGACACTGGTCAATCCTGCACGCTGGGCAGCACGCCACCTGCGCTCCCCTGCGATCAACTGGTATTTGCCTTCATGCAACCTCCGTAAGGTGAGCGGCTGTATGATACCATGGGTTCTGATCGACTGGGCCAACTCTTCAAGTGACTGCTCATCAAAGTCAGTCCTCGGCTGGTAAGGGTTGGCTTCAATTGCGTCAACAGGAACCTCTAACGTTTCCCTCGACAACTCTCTAAGCTCCTGACCAGTTGGAGCAGTACCCCTTTCTTCTATATTGGTCAGCAAGGCACGAATGCCCTTACCGATTTGCATTTTATTGGTCTCTTTGGACATGATGTTAGTTAGCAGTTAGTAGTTGGCAGTTAACAGTGAATATCGAGTTATGAGTGAAATGATGATCAAATTTTAAGATTATCAGGTCCCCTTCAGGGGATTTAGGGGTATTCAAAGCGACGTCTCACGTCTTTCGTTTCTTATCCGGGCTGACTTCATCATTATTCCTCTTGAGGAATTCCAGTGCCAGTTGCATAAAGTTCATTGCACCTGTACTTGCCGCATCATACATGATGACTGGTGCTTTCATGCTGGGCGATTCGCTGATCTTGCTGTTACGATGTATTATCGTCTGGTACAATGGGTCGGTGATGTTCTGCCTTACTTCTTCGAGGATCATATTGGCCAGTCTCAACCGGCTGTCATACATGGTCATGACGATTCCTTCGATCTTCAGTTTTGGATTGAGGTGTTCCCTGACGAGGGTGATCGTGTTTTTCAGTTTCTGTAATCCTTCCAGGGCATAGATTTCTGTCTGGATGGGGATAAGCACCGCATCAGCAGCAGTCAGTGCATTGACAGCCAGGAGGCCGAGCGAAGGCATACAATCGATCAATATATAGTCATAGTCATCCCTGACTTTATCCAGCACTCCCTGCAGGATATTTTCCCTCCTCATGCGAGGCACCAGTTCAAGTTCTGCACCTACCAGGTCAATATGAGAGGGTAGGATAGACAAGTTTGGGGTTTGAGTCGGTAGGATAGCTTCTTTAGCGGAAACCCCGTTGATCATGCAATCGTAAATAGTAGCCTGGCCCTGGATAGTCTCAATCCCTAGTCCTGAGGTACTATTGGCTTGGGGATCAGCATCTACGAGGAGAATCTTTTTTTCCAAAATAGCAAGGCAGGCTCCCATATTGATAGCCGTCGTGGTCTTCCCGACTCCCCCTTTCTGATTGGCTATGGCTACAATTTTTCCCAAAATATTGGATGTTGTGTTGTAAACCCTGGTCGTGAGGTGCCTTGTTTATATAGATTTCGGCACAATTCTCCACGAGCGGGGGCGCAAAAATACGGCTATTGACACAACATTTGACGGTTTCATCTGGCAATGACACTTATCCTCTCCAAATCACCAGGTTATCCCAGGCTAGGACCGGTCAGTTCTGCCGAACGGCTCATAGCTATCCTGAAAGGGGAAATAACGAACCATTCCCCCAGGTGCTACCGTTTATACACATCTAAATTAGGAGGTGGTTTCCTCTGCAAACCAATGAAGGATACCAAATTATAATCGGCCATCGGCCGTTGGATGGAGTTCTCTCCGCCAACCAATGAATACTCAGAATGAATACCCAAAGGAATCCTCAATTGGAATCATACAGCTGGCGGAGAGAACTCCATCCAGCGGCGCTTGTTATTTCCTACGGAAATGTATAAGCTTGCCAAATTCCAATTGTTTATAAACGGAAGTCCCAGGTGGGCTTGAAAATTTTATATGTCTTCTGGGAGGGCAACCTGCAAACGGGTAAAAACCGAAAAAATCAGGGTTTTACATTAGAAAACCCCTATAGGGGGGTCAAGGTATCTACTGAATTTATAACTTATCTGTAAAACATTGAAACATAGCCGATAATCCGCCGTTTATTTGCAGTATCGAATCGGGAAAAGGGTTTCCCGGCCGGTACAAAGTCAAACCTTTTTATAACAACAACTTAATTATGAAGACCATTAAATTCTTTTCATTCGCAATGTTACTTTCGCTGGCATGGGTATCCTGCAAAGATGCCTCTACAGCAACTACAGAAACTGCTACTGCTGAAGTACTTGCAGATTCTGTTTTTACTGCCACCAAGACTGTTTTTGCTGGCAACATTTCAGCAATGCAACAAGCAGTTGATGCTAAGGTTGCTGAATTAGAAGCATCTCTTGCTACTGCAACAGACGCTACTAAGGCTGGTATCACTACTGAATTGGAGTCATACAAGAAATATCAGGCTGACCTCCAGGCTGGCAGCACCAAGGTAGCTGAAGCTACTGCTGAAAACTGGGCTGCAGTGAGTGCTGAACTTGAAACAGTGCATAGCACGATCAAGACAGCCCTTGCAGGTTCTGCTGCTGCTGCTGCTACTACAAGCGGCCAACTCGTCAAATAATTACATTGGGTGAGATTGTAATAGTCTTTAAAGCCGCCTTCGGGCGGCTTTTTTTTTTGCCTTTCAGTTAAATTTTTAGCCTCATTATATTCTTCCGCAACATTTTTACTTGAAGACTGACCATTTACAAAGCTATTAAGGCAAATTTAGATCAGGTCAAAATGAAAAGGAATGTGGTACTTGATGCATGATGTCCACTATTCACGTTAAAAATCAAATTGCAACTACTAATTAATTGATATACACTATCTTATGGTAAAAATATGTAAGTGATTGATAACCCGGCAAGGGCCTGCTTTCCTGTTTTACGATTTTGACTATCCAATATTTTCCCAACCTGTCTATGCAAGGTGTATGGTTTCCTGTCATTTTGGTATTAAAATTGGTTAAAGAAACCATAGAAACAGGAGCTTGAAAGGGTTGGAATTCAGCAATTTTTAAAAATATAAACTTTGCCCTGATAATCAAATTGTTATATTTGTCCCCCCCGAGGTACTATCAAATGATCATTTATGGAAGTATTGGCAGTGCCTATGAGTAAAGATGAAGAGCTGATAAAGAAGATATTGGTTACCTGGGTTGCCCGCAATGGGTATTCAGAAGTAAAGGCCAATATTGAAGGTTATGAAACACCTTCCGGACTGAGCAATAAGGACAGCGATGACAAGCTGGTACCTGACATTACCGCATTGAAGAGAGGAGGCAGATGGTATATTGAGGTGGTACGGAAAGATGCGGATGCCGAAAAAACGGTGAGCAAATGGAAGTTACTTAGTATTCTCGGAAAAAATAAAGGCGGTGGGCTCATCCTGATAGCGCCTGCAGGCAGCTTCGCTTTTGCGGAGCGTCTGACCAAGAAGCACGATATCATGGTTCAGATTATAAAATTCTGATTACAAGCATTCTGGGTCATCCCGGAAAGACATAAAAAAAGGGGCCGTCTGTATAGTCGGCCCCTTTTTATTTTATGGCTAGTCAATCAGATCAGAGGATTTTCAGAAGCTCTTCTTCCAGCGTCGTCCTTGGATTGACCGCTGCGATTTTTCCCTGACGATCGATCAGGAAGGTTTTAGGGATGCCGGAAACACCGTATTCCCTGGCTGCCTTGGTATCCCATTTGCTCAACTCACTGACATGATAGGGCCAGGTCAGCTGATCCTTCTCGATAGCAGCCATCCAGTTCTTTTTGGATTGCTCCAGACCTGCTTGGAACTGGGCATCATCCGGGTATCGCTCCTTTGAACGGGCATCAATACCGTCAAGAGATACACTGAACACAGTAAAGCCTTTGTCTTTGTATTTATTATAGATTTCTACAACATGTGGATTTGACTTCCTGCAAGGTCCACACCAGGATGCCCAGAAATCAAGCAATACCACCTTGCCTTTCAAATCTGCAAGAGAATAGTTCTTGCCGTCCGGGCTCTTAAGGGAAATGTTTGGTGCAGGCATTCCTACCTGGATAACTTCGGCTGACTGGCTCTGTGCGGCAGCTTGTTGCAAGCCAGTGACAAAGGCAGCATACTGGGTAGTATACTCATGGTTAGGATATTTCTTGGCCAACAAGTCAAGCGCCATTTTGTGCATATTATAGAACTCAGGCCTGTTGCCAAAGGCATTGATCGCCATTTGCATTCCACCCATAGGATAAGGGGTATTCTGGATGTAGTCTTTCACATCGTCAGCTGTAATCCTGCCGGTAGACAAAAGGGCCATGGCATCCATAAAATTCTTGGCACTCTCTGAACCGCGAACTTCAATATCACTGGTCCTCATCCCATCGAGTGTGCCTTTCACAGTAATGGTTGAAGAAGCATCCTCCAGGACGAGAAAGATCTTTCCTGTCCCGATACGCAGCCTGTATATCGCTGGTTCGATGGTCTCATCAAGTTTTAGGGTAAAATCACCATTGGCATCACTATCCGTCTGGCCAAGCACCACCGTATTGCTATTTGGGCCCATTTTGTCCAGGTATACTTTCATATTTGGGCCATCCGAAATGGTGCCCGTGAAAGTGGTCCCCTTTGAAGTGAGTGCCCCACAGGAAGCAACACTGATGATCGTGAGGATAAATAGACCGAGTGTTAGATTCTTCATATACTATAAGTGGTTTGAATTTTATTGTTCAAGTATGTTCGACAGCGCATTTTGATAGATCATCCTCCAATCCGCCACGGTACCGTAATCCTGGCCATCTATCTTCATAACTGTGTCAGCTACAGAGCCTAAACGTACAAGCGGGATCGCTTGTTTAGCCAGGAGCGCTTCAGCCATTGTTAATTTTTCCTTATGGACACTGATCACGACGCGTCCCTGACTCTCACTGAAGAGGAATACATCCTTGGCCGTATCAGCCGGTATGGAGACATCATAGCCTAGGGCACCTGCCATAGCACTTTCTGTGAGTGTTGTAAACAAGCCCCCTTCGGAAATATCATGGGCACTGGAGATCAGTCCATTGGTGATCAATTGGGTCATCACCTCATGAAGTGCATATTCCTGCTCAAGGTTGAATTCAGGACATGGGGTAAGCCGCTGCCCGAGGACCTCACGCACGTATACAGAGCTATGCGCATTCTTAGGCAATACACCTAATAAAAGGATTAGGTTTCCTTCCTGCTTAAAGGAAAGGGTAGTAGCATGCTCTTTCTTTTCCACCAAGCCAACCATCCCAATTGTTGGTGTTGGGAATACCGGTTCAGTACGGTCTTTCAAAACGGACTGGTTATAAAAACTCACGTTTCCACCGGTCACAGGCGTCCCATATTTTCTGCAGGCATCCCCCATACCTTTTATAGCGTGCACAAACTGGTAATACACTTCAGGGTTGTATGGGTTCCCGAAGTTCAGGCAATTGGTTACTCCCAGAGGCAGCCCACCTGAGCAGCGGATATTTCTGGCGGCTTCTGAAACCGCAATCATAGCCCCCGTATATGGATCTGCATGCACATAGGAACTATTGCAATCCACAGTCACGGCAAGAGATTTGTCTGAATTCTTAAGTCGTACTATCGTTGCATCCGACGGATCATTGGTATTTGTATTGCCGGTTCTCACTGTATGGTCATATTGCTCATACACCCACCTTTTGGAGGCAATATTAGGCGAACCTATGATCTTCTTAGCGATGGTGATAAGCTCAGCATCTGCCACAGCGGGGGCGGTAAAAGCCTTGATATCATCCATATAGGCAGGCCGGGTATACTCGCGGTCGTAGACAGGCGCACCTCCTCCAAGAACGAGGGAAAATGCCGGAACATCAGCCACTTTGGTCCCATGACGGAAATATTCCAGTCTGCCTGAGTCGGTTACCTCACCGATCCTTGCGCATTCCAGGTCCCACTTGTCAAAGATGGCTTCGATTTCTTTTTCCCTTCCTTTCTTGACGACTACCAGCATGCGCTCCTGGCTCTCCGATAGGAGGATTTCCCAGGCATGCATGTTTTGTTGGCGGGTAGGTACCAGGTCAAGGTTGATGATCATACCTGTACCTGATTTTGCACTCATTTCGGAGGTGCTACAGGTGATACCTGCAGCGCCCATATCCTGCATCCCTACGACAGCCCCGGTCTTGATGATTTCAAGTGTGGCTTCTAAAAGGAGTTTTTCCTGGAATGGGTCACCCACCTGAACCGCAGGTAGGTCTTCAGCCGAATTTTCGGTGAGGTCGGCGGAAGCAAAAGTTGCTCCATGGATACCATCCCGACCGGTAGCTGACCCCACGATAAAGACGGGGTTTCCCGGACCATCTGCACAGGCGGAAATGGTTTCTCCAATCTTCACGATCCCGACAGACATGGCATTGACAAGGATATTTTGCTGATAGCAAGGGTCAAAGTACACCTCGCCTCCAACTGTGGGGACACCAAGGCAATTTCCATAATCCCCGATACCACTGACGACACCTTTGATCAGATGTCGCATATGAGGGACATTTGGGTCTCCAAAGCGAAGTGAATTGAGGGCTGCAATCGGCCTTGCACCCATAGTGAAGATATCACGATGGATACCCCCCACGCCTGTAGCTGCTCCCTGGTAGGGCTCAATAGCAGAGGGGTGATTGTGTGATTCGATTTTGAAGGCACAGGCTATCCCGTCCCCGATGTCAATCAGAC
Organism: Candidatus Opimibacter iunctus; assembly: GCA_016716665.1. Taxonomy (GTDB): domain Bacteria; phylum Bacteroidota; class Bacteroidia; order Chitinophagales; family Saprospiraceae; genus Opimibacter; species Opimibacter iunctus. The sequence goes on from JADJVH010000006.1 coordinate 44,884, forward strand.
CGGCGTTTTCCTCCCCTGCTGCAACCAGGAGACGGCCTCCGTCACGTGGCAGGGTTTTGAGGTATTTGATCGAATTTTTATAGGAACAGTGTTCACTCCACATGACAGAGTAGACACTGACTTCAGTAAAGTTCGGTACGCGGCCGAGGACTGAACAAATCTTGTCAAATTCATCCTTATTGAGCCCCAATTGGGCGGCAACCTTAAAATCTACGGCCTGTTCAGTTTCCTGCATAACGTTTCATATAAGCCGCAAAAATAATATATGTTATGACAACTCTACTAACCCTGAGGCAGGAAGGGTAATTCTCTGACCCTATTACCCATATTGCCGTACCTTGTAGGGACAGACTAAATGACTCCGATCATGAATAATTTACTGGTTGCCCTTGATATGAAGCCCTCTGATACTATACTGCTTGCACAGGCTTCTTTACTGGCAGAAAAATGCGGTTCTAAGATTTGGATGATTCATGTGGCCTCTCCGGACCCTGACTTTGTAGGATTTGAGATGGGGCCTAAGTACATCCGTGATTTTGTAGCAGATGAGCTTAGGACTGAACATCGTCAGTTGCAGGCATACGCTGCTGAATTGAAAGGAAAATCATTGGATGCCGAAGGGCTTCTCGTCCAGGGGCCGACGATAGATATGATCGAAGCTGAAGTGAAAAAATTAAATATCGATCTGCTCATCCTCGGTAGCCATAAGCACGGGTTTCTTTACGAGGCATTTGTAGGTAATACTGCTGTCAGGATTATCAAGGAAAGCTCTATTCCTGTCCTGATCGTACCCCTGCCTGAAGAATAATGAAGGATACTTCAATTGCAGCATTGTTTATTTTTTCAAGATGATGGCATCAATCTGCTTGTCTCTGGCCAACTGGTTAAATGCAGGTATCATTTCCGTTTTTACGTTTTCATACTTGGCTAGTTCTGCATCAATCAATCCTTTCAGTTCTTCTCTCACCTGGTAAGCCTGGTCTGTTGGTGGATATTCACCATTCCCGAGGATACTGTTGAGATATCCGAGTTTATTGGTCAGCCTGACCGGGAAGTTGAGCGGATCCTGTCCGCTTCGGTTTTTAGTTTGGTATAAGGCCTCTTCAATAGTGGTCATGACACTATCAATCATTTTTATATCATTGACCAATACGGTATCTTCCTTCACTCGCTCTTTGTAGTTGTTCAACTGAGATCTGATATCACGTATATCGATGATAGCCTCGTGCGCTTCAGTGATTTTATCACGCACTTCACTGGCAAAGTCATCATACAGCTTGTAATCCTCAGCGGTAGCAGTCGATCTTGGATCTTTTATCACGTTGAATGACATGCTTTGGATGGTGTCGTTATAGTTTAATTCAACCCTGTATTGCCCTGGTATAGCCATTGGCCCTGACATTTCAGCAGCCCACATGATCATGCCGTCAAACCGTTTGGCCGGACTGTATCTAAGGTTCCAGTTAAATTTGTTCATGCCTTTTTTAGGCGTAAGTTGGTAGGCCTTTTCTTTATGTCCGGTACTGTATTTGACAATGGTATCTCCATCCATTTCAAAGAAAGTAATCGAAAGTGTATCCTCCTTCTTTACTTCATAGGGTAAGTAATAGTATGCCATCAGGCCCCCTGCATAATTGGTCCCTGCTTCAAGGCTCTTGTATGAAGCACCTGTCATGCGATAGGTATCTGCGGGTTGAAACAAATGAAGCTTTGTCTTTTGTGCACTGATGACCTGTCTCAGTTGCACAAGGTCATCAATGATCCAAAAGCTTCGTCCCTGGGTCGCAGCAATGAGATTATTGTTTTTGATGGCAAGGTCTGTCACAGGGACTATGGGTAGGTTTAATTGAAATGGCTGCCAGTGATCGCCATCGTCTGTACTGATATACATGCCTGATTCCGTCCCAGCATAGAGCGTGCCTTTAGCTTGAGGGTCAGCGCGGATCACCCGCGTGAAATGATGCGCCGCAATGCCGTTGTTGATATACTGCCAGGTCTTTCCATAATCCTTCGTGCGCAGCAGGTAAGGTTTGTAGTCACCTGACTTATACATTGTAGCTGCAACATAACAACCACCGTCAGTGTGCGGATCCGGTTCAAGGCTATTGATCTGTATCCATTGAGGAAGAAAAGCCGGCGTCACATTGGACCAGGTCGTCCCACCATCACGTGATACATGGATGAGCCCGTCATCGCTGCCGGTCCACAACAAGTCCCTGACCCTTGGACTTTCTGCAGCAGCGAAAATGGTGCAATAATATTCTACGGTGGTGTTGTCTTTCGTAATTGGACCACCAGAGGAGTGGAGTTTCGACGTATCATTACGGGTGAGGTCAGGGCTGATGACCTCCCAGCTTTGTCCCTCATTAGTCGATACATGCAGATGATTGGAAGCAGTGTATATTTTCTTAGGGTCATGAGGAGAAAAGAATATTGGAAAGTTCCATTGAAACCGATAGCGGGAATCTTCCGCGCCATGGCCTAGCGTGATGTCGGGCCAGGGATCTACAGCACGGTCCATTTGCGTTGTGTGATTGTACCTGTTGATGACCCCCAGATAACAGCCTCCATAGACGATGTCATCATTGAGCGGATCAACAGCGATATGCCCGCATTCACATCCAGCGGTAGGCTCCCAGTCTTCTTCTGTTATACCTCCTCCTCCGGTCCTGGAGGCTATCCTGACTGTGCTGTTATCCTGCTGTGCTCCGTAGATGCGATATGGGAAGTGATTGTCGGTCGTCACCCTGTAAAATTGAGCAGTGGGCTGATTGTGGTAAGTGGACCAGTGATTACCACCATCGAGGCTGACCTGGGCACCACCGTCATCTCCAATGATCATTCTTTCAGGATTGTCAGGATCAATCCATAGGTCATGGTGGTCCCCATGATTGGTATAATGGGCACTAAAGGTCCTGCCTCCATCTTTTGATTTGTGATAAGAGACATTGACAACGTAGACTATATCAATTGATTTCGGATCTGCATAGATTCTGGAGTAATACCATGCCCGTTGGCGCAAATCCCTTTCGCTGTTAGTCTTTTCCCATGTTTTACCTCCATCATCTGACCGGAACACACCTCCATCTTCATTCTCGATGATAGCCCAGAGCCTGTTGCTGTTCAATGGACTGACAGTGATACCGGATATGCCCCAGATTCCTTTGGGTAGCCCCTTATTTTCAGATATGTTCTGCCATGTTTCACCGCCATCTTTACTTTTCCACAAGGCTGAGCCTTCGCCCCCGCTACTGAGTTCGTATGGCTTACGCTGGACGCGCCATGTTGAAGCGTAAAGAATTCTTGCATTGTTAGGATCGATGATGAGGTCTACCGCTCCAGCCCTCCGGTTGACAAAGAGCGTCCTTTTCCAGGATTTACCTCCGTCCGTTGATTTATAGATACCCCTTGTATCCGTATCTTTAAATACATCGCCGAGTACTGCCGCATAGACGATGTCAGGGTTGTCAGGACTGACCCTGATCCTTGGGATATGCATAGCACTGTCAAGGCCAATGTGCTCCCATGTTTCACCGGCATCGGTTGTGCGCCACATACCGTATCCGGATGAAACATTCCCTCTCACTGTCTGCTCTCCACCACCAACATAGATGACATTGTTATCAGAGGGTGCGACTTCCACAGCGCCAATACTTCCGCCAAAGAAACCATCAGAAATATTCTGCCAGGACTGGCCACCATCCAGTGTTTTCCATACACCCTCCGGTCGATCCGAAATAATACAGATTTGGCTTTCCACGGACACCTGTAACGGTTGCTGAGCGGCCACCCCGGAAAGGGCCAATGTTTCTCCATTCGATGCCGCCAAACAAGGATGTATCTATGGGTGTATATACTGGTGCTGTAGCCAGGTTCTTTTTTTTCTGACCGATTGAATAGGTAGTAGCCAGGATGATTATGAGGAAGATGGTGATGATTCTGCAGGTCATAAGGATAGGAATGATAATTTTGGCTTGAAAAATAGACATTAAACTGTGAATCAAGAATTTTCCATCCTTTCTGATGCAGATTGTTCATGCCTGCAGATTGAGGTTTTAGTACACGAATCGTGGATTGACCGCTTCATGGCCGATCACCAACTGATCATTCCAGTCAGTGAAAGTTATCATCTCATCAACCTGAAGGCTGACCTTGCAGAAGGGAAGTTAAGCGTGTACGCTGACATCCAGGAAAAGGAAGGATCATCCATCCGTATTACTTGTCTTCCTAAATGGGATGCTACCCTGCAGCAAATACATCTCGAAGAACTCAAGCTGGATCTGGTCAGCAAGAATATCCTTTTGAAAAGTGCGGGCTGGTTTGCCAAGACCTTTATGGGCGCTAAGATTGACAAGAAGATTGAAGAAGCTGCAAGCCGCCTGTATACGGAGCAGATGGAAACCCTTTTAAAGAATGGTATCCTGATCCCTATTCCTAAAGTGGGTAGCGCAGGGGTTCAGGTCAGATCTGTAGTCATTTCCGAAATGATTTTTATCGATCACAGCATCAAGGTCAAAGCCATGATCGATGGGTATTGGAAGCTTGAATTGAAAGGAGAAGAAAAAGGCTAAGGCAAAGGCTGAGGTTTATCACACTCTTGCCTTAGGCTCACACCTCTCACTATCCTACTGTCTTACTTTCTTACACATCTCACTGTCCCCACACCTCTCACTTTCTCACGGTCTTACCTTCTTACAACCTTAGACTGATCCTGTGGAGTCCTGGCCGGTATTCCTTGAAGATGATATATTCGATCTCTTCCAGATGCGTAGGATTGTAGACAAAATCAATATCCTCCACATCCACAATGACAATAGGGTAGGAAGGCTGGCTGTAGAAAAACTCAAAGTAGGAGTCCTGGATGTTTTTGAGGTAGGCAGTGGTGATATTGCCTTCATAACCTCTGTCCCTGATACTGATCTGTTGGAGTAATTTCTCCGGCGTTCGATGCAGGTAGATCAGCAGGTCAGGATTTGGAGATGCGGTGTTGAGGATGTTAAAGAGTCGCTGGAAAAGCCTGTATTCTTTTTCGTCAAGGTTTTTACGGGCGAAAATCAATGTTTTCCAGAAGCTATAGTCAGCAAGGGTGAAGTCAAAGAACAAATCCTTCTGCAGGGTGATCTCTGATAGTTGTTTATGGCGTTCTGCCATAAAAAACAATTCCACCGTGAATGCAAAACGCTCAGGATTCTGGTAAAAAAAAGGCAGGAATGGATTGTCATCAAACTGTTCCAGGACAAGCTGGACAGCATGCCTTTTGGCAAGGAGTTCACACAGACTTGTCTTGCCTGAGCCGATGTTGCCTTCTATGCAGATGTACTTATAGGGGGTTGCCTTGTTCATCCGGGTTGAATATATACACTTCTCCTGTATCCCGGCTATCAAAATACAGGTCTTCTATGGTTTTACCCAAAACAGGGTGCACGAGTTCGGGAGCCAACTCCATCAAGGGTATCAGTACAAAGTTACGTTCCTGAAGGTGAGGGTGGGGTATGGTGAGTTCTTTTTTATTGATGACCAGGTCACCATCAAGCAGTATGTCTATGTCTATATGCCTTGCATGCCATTTTTCCGCAGGGGTGCGGCCTGCCTTGATTTCTATAGCTTTAAGCCTGGTGAGTACATCCTCAGGGATATAGGTTGATTTTACTTCGACTACCTGGTTTAGAAACCAGGGTTGGTCATCAAAGCCCCAGGGTTGGGTTTCGTAGACAGCACTTTCTTTTTTGATGTCGCCCACTTCCGCTGCTATCAATTTTTTGGCCAGGTCAAGCTGATGGAGCCGGTCACCCAGATTGCTACCAATGATCAAAAAAGTGTAAATTTTTCATGCTTACTTCCTTGTTCCCTTTTCGAAATTCGTTACACAAAAATTGTACTTCTTACTTCCTTATTCCTTGTTTTACTTCCTTGTTTTACTTCCTTGTTCCTTGTTCCTTGTTCCTTGTTCGTTATTCATTATTTCTTGTTCCTATCCCTCAGCCTCCAGTTCATCGGATAATGGTTTTTCCAGCCCTGAGCTGTTGATTTAGCCCAGCCAAGTATTGTGCCTTCGTAGCGAATAAGGTACCAACCCGGCTTTTTATTTTCAGGCAAGGTATTGGTATTTCGCTCAAGGAAATCCAACGCTGCAGAAAGGTCAAGATCCAGGGTCTCATAATGTTCATTTCCGATGCCAGCCATTGCCATTGAATGGGCAGGTACAAAATCCCTTCCTTTCATCTCTCCGGCTTCGACCAATACCTCCGCCCTGGGTACATGCATGAGCAACTCGTTTGCTTTGGATTCTGCATCTGCAGTGATGAGTTGAAGTGTTGGATTATTTTTTCGTACGCGAAAGTTGTCAGGGATTGCTGAGATGGGATGCAAGGTGATCTGGAATGACTTCGAAGAGATTGAATGGCTTTTTTACTTTCTTGTATCCCGGGTCATCAGAAGATGTTTTTCTTAGCACGGCAATAAATAATCCTTCCCCTTCTACCCGGTGCGGATAGAGTTGGTAGCCATAGGTTTCGTTTTCACGAATAGTTACAATCCTCCATTCCTCGGGGAAAGACATGGGCACAGAGACTAATTCGTGCTTGTCTATAAAAGAGCTGATGTTTTGAAGATTTTCGTCCATGCTGTAAGAACATGTACTATAGATGAGATAGCCATCATTCTTGAGGGCCAGGACCGAATCCGAAACGATCTGTTTCTGCAGCAGGCTGCAGGATTGGACCAGCGATGGCGTCCATTGCCTGATAGCTTCAGGCTCTTTACGCATCATACCTTCGCCGGCACAGGGTGCATCGATCAGGATGATATCTGCAAAGGGTTCATGAAATGACGACGCTTGTTCACCTGATATCATCACATTGAGATAGCCGGCTTTCACCAGGTTTTCACGCAGTATCGTTCTGCGTTGACCGATGACTTCATTGGCCAGAAGTACATCTGAGGTGCCAAGATGCTTCGCCAGTATACCTGTCTTTCCACCGGGGGCTGCACATACGTCAAGCCAGATGCGGGGTGATTCATCCAGTTGCAATTGGGAAATAACCGCATCCAGAATCATCGAAGATGCTTCCTGCACATAGTAGGCGCCGCCATGCCAATGAGGATCCAGATAAAATAAAGGCCTGCTTTCAAGGTAACGGCCATTTTGACACCAGGGTACACTCGATTTATATGTAAAAGAAGATTTGCCCTTCAGGTGATGCAGCCTGATACTCGTAGGTGAGGGCTGCTCAATAGCTGTAAAAAAGGCTTCAGCTTCGTCACCGAGCTGCCTGTTCATTCGCTGTACAAATTCCTGAGGTAGTGTGAGCATAAGATCGATGGCGAAGGTAAAACATAAGTTTGAGGCTAAGGCAAAGGCTAAGACTAAGGCAAAAGAATTACTCACACTCAAAACCCACACTTCTCACGTTCTCACGTTCTCACGTTCTCACGTTCTCACGTTCTCACGTTCTGACGTTCTGACCGTTACACACACTCATTCCACTTGCTTCTTACTGTCTTACTGTCTTACTGTCTTACTGTCTTGCTGTCTTACTGTCTTGCTGTCTTACAATCCCTACAGGCCCTTGATCTTTCCATGGAGGGCACCTCCTTTTGCAAACATTTGATCGACTCTTTTACTTACCTCAGGGTCTGTTTCCAGGACAGGTGCATGATGGGGCTTGATACGTGCGTCAATGATCAATGGAGCCCTACATGTCCAGTGCTTGTCTACGAATGATGAATCAACCCCATAAACATCTTTGGCTGGTTGCGAACGCGTAAAGGCAGCCCAAAGGAAATTGTTCAATTCCTGGCTCATCCATTGGCTGTCCTCTGACAATACCCATAAAGGCCATTGCTCACATGCTTGTGAAGAAAGGGCTGCAATGAGTTGTTCCAGTTCATTTCTTGCAGAAGTATAATCTGTAAAAGGTTTAAATGAAACACCTACGATGCCCGGCATTATAAGATCAATACGCCTGCAGGTCGCAGGCAGATCCAATCCGGTAGGAAGTGAAGTTGCCAGTTTTCTGATGACTGGACCCCTTGCAGCTATCACGAGTTTAGATCCGGCGTTCCAGCCATCACCACTGTAGTCCAGGGTGTCTATGGTCGTACGTGTCTGAAAATGTAAATCCCTGCTCAAATCGATCCTGCTCAGGATATGGTGGAAAAAGCCAGGGATATCATGCGTGGATAATGTCGGGTCATCTTCATGGCACCCGATAAAGAGGTACTTAGCCAGTGAAGTTTGTCCCTTTCCAAGCAGGTGGTTGGCAATTGTCAGCAACTCCTCTGGCACAGGTTCCCGAAAAGGCATATATCGTTCGTGCCCGATCGCTAGTAACAACGGATGAACACCTGCGGCATCTATGGCATGAACTTCCTTGAGTCCTGGAAATTCTTTGGGTGCTAAAGGTTCCACCAATTGATGGATCAGCCATCCGAAATTACTGTCTTCCTGTGGAGGACGGCCGACTACAGTAAAATGCCAGATGGGATTCTTACGGTGGTATATATTCTTAATTTCTAAGACGGGAAAAGGATGCTCCAGGCTGTAATACCCAAGATGGTCCCCGAAAGGCCCTTCTGGTTTCATCCCATCTAGTCTGACTGTCCCGGTAATGCAGAAATCAGCGTCAGCGGAAAGCACATATCCGTCCTTGAAGAAATACCTGAATCGACGTCCTGCCAGCAATCCGGCAAAGGTGACTTCACTCAAATCCTCAGGCAGGGGCATGATAGCAGCGAAGGCATGGGAAGGCGGGCCACCTACGAAAATCGTGACTTTAAATTCATCACGACTCTTGTTGTACAACGTGTGATGTACACCTATGCCACGGTGGAGTTGATAGTGCATTCCAGCTTCCTTGTCTTGCTCATATTCATTGCCACTGATCTGAATGCGATACATCCCGATATTGGAATGCATGATCCGGTGATCTCCCGGGAGGAAGGCTAATGACTTCCGGGGTGGGAGATAAGGCCCACATCTTTTGGCCAACTGACGATCTGTGGTAGCTGATGGAGCAAAGTCTGGCCATAGAGTATAGGCTTGTTCCATTTGGATTTCAAGGGCAAACCAGTCAATGCTGTAAAGGGAGTTTTCAGGTATCTGCCCGGATGGCGCAACAAGTCAGAAGGATCTGCTTTCAATTGGATGAGTCGCTGGACATTATCCAGTTGATGGCGAAATATATACCCTGTGCGTTCTTTGGTACCGTAAAGATTGGACAAGGCGGCAAAGGGACTGCCCTTCACTTTTTCAAAGAGCAGGGCAGGGCCTCCTGCATGAAAGACACGCCTGTGGATTTCTCCGATTTCTAGGTAGGGATCCATGGGTGAATCAATACGCAAGAGTTGATCCCCTGGCAAATCATCAATGGCTTGCTTTAATGAAGTATAGGACAAGGATTAAGAGTATATGAATCAACGATAATATTGAAATGTAAAGATGGGTGAAATGTTTCGAAAGTGAAGGAACAGTTGACAGGTTCAGAAGACAGGCTGGTTAAGCATTAGTGTCTCCTATTGCGTCCCAGCAATTTGACATACTCAGGTTCTGTGTTCAAAACAATGAGATCCGGGTCATGCTGGAAAGTTGTTCCGGCCTGAAATTTTATTCCTTCATCAAGTGCCACACCAAGTTGCAGGATTGCTGCTTTTTTATCACCGAGATGAGCAAGAATCCTGGCTTGCAGGTATTCTGAAAGTCCATAATCATATTCGGTTTTGAGGTGCTTTAGGAGTTCAATGATTCCCCTGGCTTTTTGCATATTGCCTGTTTTGGCATAGATCAGTCCCAGTTCAGCCTGATACCAGATAAACGTAGGGGTAGTTTTACTCAAGGCAAGGTAGATGCGCTCTGCCTCCATAAGATTTCCACTTAAGTATCGTCCTTTTGCAGTGAGCCAGGTTTGTGACGTTCCTCCAATCTCATTTGCGGATGCAAGAAAGTAATCCCTTGTTTGAGGGTCCCCTGCAAGGATGGCGTATTGCGCTGACATCAGGCAATAGTACTGACGAATAGATGCAATGGTTTCAGGTGGCTTGTTTCTAGTGACATTGCTGATCAACGCTTCTACTGCTGGAATATCATGATTGTGTATGTAGTATTGAATGAGTCTCATGAGCTGTCCGGCTTTGACTGCATAAGGCTTTAATTTTTCAGCCATTGTTTTCGCATTCGTTTGATCAGAAAGATCCATATATGCCTGGAGGGCCATTGTTATCCGGGTTCTGCAATAGACACATGTACCAAGATCATTGTTATCCAGTCCTATATCCTTTATAAAGCGCAGGGCCGTCAAAGGATCATTCAGGTATTCTACGGCCATCACAATTCCGGTAGTGTTTAAAAAAGGGTCTTCAGGATCATTCCTGAATTCCTCCATAAAATAGCTGAAGGCAGCTGTATTCTGCCCATTCAGATCCGCTTCATAATATTTGAGATAACTCTCCTGACGGGGAGACATTTCCGTAAATCGCTGTCGGATCAGTTGAATCGTATCTTTTGCATGCTCGTATTCTCCATCATTGTTGAGCCCGTCCAGTAAAAGGTAATAGGGGTTAAGGAAATAGGGTGCTTCCTGTATAGCTTCAATCAGGTACTTCTTGGGATCTTCAGGGGCATCAGGGTCTGCCCAGTTGAGCTGAGCCTTTAGGTATGCGACCCTTGCTTTTTCATTCGGGATGCTAAAGTAATTTTCATTCTTGCTCTTGCAGTATCCTTTAAGGTAATCGGTCATTTCATCGATGCAGTCCATATAATTATCTGATTCACAATAGACATGCGGTATGTTAACCGGCAATAGGTTTTCTGTTCTTGTATCCATGATACTGACCCAGAATTCCAGCGTATCTCTGGAGGCTGCTTTATATCCGTATGCTCCCTGGAAAACAAACTTTGCACCTATTTTCTGGCTAGTGCAGGATTGTTGATCAATGCACCTGCATCCGCATTGGTATATCCGAGTAATGAAGTATACCTGGCAATATTGGCTTCTGTGGCCCCGCTGAGATCATTGGATATCTGACTACTGGCAAGATCGCCGATCTGATGATGAGTGGAATCCATGGTGAAGTCTTCAAACCGGGGAATGATGATCCGCTCATCTGCAAAGCTGAATTGTCTGTCGATCACTAGTTTCTTATAAAGGAAATAGCCAAGACTTACCACAAGGATACTGGCGATAAGGATCAGGGGGTTTAGGACTTTATATTTCCTGGCCACCTCCGGTGGTTTGGGTGGGATGGCTAATCCCCGACCGGTCAGTGCGAACAATTCAAAGTTTTCTCTGACGTTTTTTAATGTATACATCCCCATCCTCGTAAAATGTATTTCTGGATGGTTGGTCAGTTCGTCAACTACTTTCCTGGACACCAGAACGCTGCCTGGAACCCCGGCAGATTGAATCCTGGAAGCTATATTGACTACATCACCAAATATATCTCCATGCTTATACACAAGGTCTCCCATATGGATTCCGATTCGCACCGGAATCCGGTGTTCTGCGGAAACCAATTGAAAATCCAATGCACTCTGCACCGCATCAATAACACTGTCATAGGTAGTGACACTCCCATCACCATAGAACTGAATGATTTCACCATTGTGCTTTCGGGTCACAGCATCCAGGTCCTCCCTGTGGTCTTCAACTTGCTTAATGGCAGCCTTCTCATTCCGCTGAAACAAAGCGGTATATCCTTCGCTGTCGGCAAACATGACGGCGGCTAGTTTCCTTGTCTCTTCCTGTGGTAGCATGTGATCTCCAATCTTGTTTGTGACATTGAGGCTTATGGAGCCAATGTTTTGTGTCGGATACTAAACCTGAAATTACGTATATATATGGTTCAGACAAAGATAGTCTTGAAGACAGGCGGCCAATGGATGAATTCTCTGATACTTATTTTACCAGCTTTTTGTGTTTGGTTTTGAAATAGATTTTAGTAGATTTGAATACTATATGCTATGAGGATCCAACAACATGCCGTGCAATTATTATTAGGAGCATGAGCTATAACCATGCAGTTGTAAATTATTTTTTAACGCTTTAACCTATTTTCCAATGTCCTGTAAACCACGTAGTGGGTTGTACACAATTTTTGTCAACACCCTCATCGCATCTGTTTTCTTTATCCTGGTAGATGTCATCTTCTACAAGGTTGTCGCTTCCGTCCCTTATCCCATCGGGATGGAGTTGTGCTGGCACTTATCAGGTAGTGCCCTGATGGCGTTGTTGTATGCCCATCTCTATAATACAGTATCATTTCTGTGGGCACCTGATAGTAGCAAAGCATTTGTTTACCGTGGACACAAGGCAGATCCAAAAGATATATGCAAAGCCACTTTTCCCAAGCTGCTCAATGGGCTGATATTTAGTGGGATTGTGAGTGCCATATTTTTCATTGCATCTTCGCTGATGAGTATGATGATCAATGTCATCCTTGTAGACCTGCTCCACGGGATAAGGGGGCTGCCTCCCGGATCAACTGGTGGTTCTTTACTTCTACCAGCCCAGCTTGTCGTGACCAGTGTTGCACTTGAGTATATTGGTAAAACCGAAGACGACCCTGCCATGACACCTCCTCCGGTAACCCCACAACGTCCAAGATAAATAGGTGTTGACAGGAACGGTATGCATGGGCTTGTTTTTACTTCGCTGTACATAGGATGTCCTCCCGAATTTACTGGTCATATTATAGACGTGATTTTCTACATTGACTGGCGTAATCATCAAATATTTCCAAATCATGAATATTATAGTCACCCTTATCGTTGGCGCCCTGGCAGGATGGCTGGGAAGTCTGATCATCCGCGGGAGCGGTTTTGGACTGATCGGTAATATCGTCATCGGGATATTGGGGAGCTTCGTAGGTACATGGGTCCTTGGAAAACTGAACTTTGGCTTTGGAGGTGGTTTCGTTGGTTCTGTACTTACCGGTGCTGCTGGTGCGATCGTAATCCTGGTCATCGTCAGGATTATCTTTCCACCTAAAAACTAGCTTATCTGGTTTACTTGAGCTGGCCTCTTCAAGATCATTATTCATCGGGAGAATTGTAGCTTGCAGAGGTGCTTGTCCCATTAAAACTCCGACCAATATTGCGTTTAGGCATTCATTTTTGGATCCAATGTTTTTGTCTTTTGCCACTTGCTGCACAGGTCCAGTCAGAAAGGGCGGATAAGCTCACGCAACAGCAGTTCATTCAGGGTTGCGCAAGCTATAGGCAAAGTGTAATAGATGATATTGAAGCCGCGCTTTCCGAATTCGCCTATCTGACGAACGGACTTGCCTCGACTTCGGCTAACCCTGAAGTGCATATTGCACTGCGTGATGGAATCATCCAGGCTACCCTCAGGGAAGAGCAAGAGGTATCAAAAGGATCCATTTCCCGGGCAATTCTTAAACTGTCCCAAAATGATAGCATGGCCCTCAGGCTTTATCAGGATTGGATAGATGATCATTCTATGGCACTCACGGAACTGCAATTCCTGGTTTCCAGCAAGGTACTTGACCCAAACCCACCATACAAGCTCGGCAACCTCAGGGAAGTGTGGAAAGAGTTTTCTTTTTATGACCTCTGTGCGCACCAGACTATGGCAGATATAGGTGCTGGGAATGGCCTGATTTCATTTATCCTTCTGGAGTCAGGATTGCCATTGAATATAATCTTGACTGAGGTTGATGAAGATTTCCTTCAGCTACTGGATACCAAAGTTGACAGATATAAACAGACTCATCCGGAATACGCCGTCCAGGTCTTGCCAGCAGGGGAGCGGCAACTTGGTCTTGAGGGGCAGAAAGTGGATCGAATGATATTTCGTGAAGTTTACCATCACCTTAGAAATCCGGAAGCAATCCTTCAGGATATTTCCCGGCATCTTACCAATGGTGGACTTGTTATATTGAAGGAAGGCACGAGGATTTGGAAGCAAGGACCATAAGCAGTGCCCTAAAGCCACCACATATAAGCAGATCATTAAACAATTTAATGCCGCCGGGCTGATCCTGATCCAGGAAGAAGTGATTGATGGCTCGTATATGTTAAAGTTTAAGCTTTAGCTTTTAAAGATCTGTTTTTCTAATATTATTTATTTTCATATATCTTTTTACCTTAGCCGTCAAATTCAGATGAATTGAAGGTATATCAGGATCTCCTCCGCCACATTCTCGACCAGGGCATTCGCAAGAATGACCGGACCGGGACAGGTACGGTCAGTACTTTCGGGTACCAGATGAGATTTAACCTTGCGGAAGGATTCCCCCTGATGACGACCAAAAAGCTCCACGTCAAGTCCATCATTCACGAATTACTCTGGTTTCTCAAGGGGATACCAATATTGCCTACCTGCAGGAGCATGGAGTGCGGATATGGAACGAATGGGCTGATGCTGATGGAAATCTCGGACCTGTCTACGGCCATCAATGGCGCAGTTGGACCGGGGCTGATGGACAGACGATCGACCAGATCAGCGAAGCCGTCAGGACCATCAAGACCAATCCTGACAGCAGGAGGATTATTGTTTCAGCCTGGAATGTGGGAGAGATCAGCCAGATGGCCCTTGCACCTTGCCATTGTCTGTTTCAGTTCTATGTAGCTGATGGTAAGCTCAGTTGCCAGCTGTATCAGCGGTCAGCAGATGTGTTTCTGGGAGTTCCTTTCAATATTGCCTCGTATGCATTATTGACTATGATGATAGCCCAGGTCTGCGACCTTGCCCCGGGGGATTTTGTGCACACCTTTGGAGATGTGCACATCTACCTTGACCACATGGACCAGGTTAATGAACAGTTGACCAGGGAGCCACGTAAATTGCCTGAAATGAAGATTAACCCTAGCATAAAAGATATTTTCTCATTTAGATTTGAAGATTTCAGTCTGGTTGATTATCAACCTCATCCGGCTATTTCAGCCCGGGTTTCGGTTTGATGATTGATTTTCACTGTTTAGATATTATCTAAATAACAAAATAAGAGTAATGCGGTCAGGTTAAGTCTTGTATCTAATTATTTTTGCAGCCAATATCAGCTATTATATAAGAGTCTACTTCTACTGTTATGCATCATAACTCATTGAAATACTGTATCCTCCTTGCACTTAGCTCTATATTATTTGTAGGGAGTTCTGCCGCCGCTCCGACAGCCGAAGCAGGGAAAACAATTTTCCAGAACCAATGCGCAGCCTGCCATAACAAGAATATGAAGGATAACCTCACCGGTCCGGCACTTGGTGGGGTAGAAGCAAGGTGGGCAGCTTATCCCAAGGAGGATCTCTACAAATGGATTCGTAATTCTCAGTCCTTGATTGCCGCAGGGCATCCGAGAGCTACTGAATTATGGGGTCAGTATAAGCCGACAGTGATGAACTCATTTCCTGCATTTACAGATGATGAGATAGCCTCTGTACTCCTTTTTATCGACGCACAATACACTAAGGCACCTGCTGCTGTTGCTGCTGGCCCTGCCGGTGGAGCGCCAGCCGAACCTGCCAAACCAAGCAAGTACATCTATTATTTCCTCTTTGTCATCCTTGCAGTAGTCGTAGGTGTATTATCTAGGGTTATCAATAATCTTCGCCACCTGGTGGCTGCAGAAGACGGGATCACACTGCCTCCCCAAAAGACATTGTGGCAGACCCTCACCAGCAAGGCAGTTGTTGGATTCCTGGTATTTGCCCTTGTAGTACTGGGCGGCTATACCACAGTCAACAAGCCTTCGGACGTCAGCAGGGATATGCCCCTCAGCAACCCATAAAATTCTCCCACGCTACTCACGCCGGTGTTCAGGGTATTGACTGCCAGTACTGCCACGACAGTGCACGCAGGAGTAAGCATGCCTCTATTCCGGGTGCGAGCACTTGTATGAATTGCCACAAGGCAATCGAAAAGGGCTCTGTTTATGGTACCCAGGAATTGACCAAGATATTTGCCTCTATAGGGTATGATCCGTCTACAGACAAGTATGTTGAAAACTACGGCAAGCTCAGTAATGACGAGATCAAAGCCATCTATACCAAATGGATTGCAGACAACTATATGAAGGATAAAGAATTGACAGCCCTGGATCGCAAAGGAGAGCGGACTGTTGAAGAGCAGTGGACAGAAATTTCTTCCTCGCTCACCAACGATCTCAAGGAATCCGTTTCCGGCCCGATCGAGTGGACCAGGATACACATGTTACCGGATCATGTTTATTTCAATCACTCTCAACATGTCACTGTCGGCAAGCTTCAATGCCAGCAATGCCATGGAAAAGTGCAGGAAATGGACCTGATGTACCAGTATGCCCCGCTATCCATGGGCTGGTGTATCAACTGCCACAGGCAGACGGAAGTACAATTTGCAGGCAACGATTATTATAAGACCTATCAGCAATATCACGATGCTATTGCCAAAGGACAACGAACGAAAGTGACGGTGGAAGATATCGGGGGATTGGAATGCCAGAAATGCCACTATTGATTTTCAATTAACGGACAAACGGAATCATCTACCAATAGAACTTATTTAAGATCATGAAGGATCAGACATCATACAGTGACATTTGGATTGGGTCAGAGGACTTAGGTCGTGATGAGAAATTTATCGACCAGGCTTCCCGCGAAATGCCGGATGCTTCGGTAGCCTCTATGTTGGCACAAGGAGCATCATTTGCTACAGCATCAACAGGACGCCGCGATTTTCTCAAGTACCTGGGATTTAGCATCAGCGCAGCGACCATTGCTGCAAGTTGTGAGATACCACTCAAGAGAGCTATTCCATATGTGACCAGGCCGGATGATATGGTGCCTGGCGTTGCTAATTTCTATGCAACATCCTATGTTCAGGGTGGTGATTACTGCAGCGTGCTGGTCAAAACCAGAGAAGGCAGGCCTATCAAGGTTGAAGGCAACCAGTTATCTGCCATCAACGGTGGTGGGACTTCCGCAAGAGCTCAGGCAGCCGTACTTGGACTGTATGATACCTACAGGCTCAGAGCACCTCAATTGAAAAACGCAGAAGGCCATTTTGAAAATGCAACCTGGCAGCAGATTGCTTAGCTGGTGGCACGTGCACTCAAGCCTGAAAGCCGTATCGCTATCCTCTCCCATACCATGCTGAGCCCAACGGAAAAGCAAGTGGTGAAAGACTTTCAGGTAAAGTATCCGAATACAACAGTTACTATATACGATCCGGTATCATCTGCGGCTATCCTTCGCGCCAATGAATTGATGTATGGTGTTTCCATAGTACCGGGTTACCATTTTGATAAAGCTAAAGTTATAGTCGGCATCCAGGCAGACTTTCTGGGAAGTTGGATATCACCTGTACAGTTTGCCCATAAGTATGCTGCCGGAAGGAAAATTGAAGACCCGGCTGCGCCTAAAATGTCAAGGCATATCCAAATTGAAAGTTACATGTCCCTGACAGGGACCAATGCGGATAACCGTATACGTATCAAGCCAAGTGAATCTGGTGCTGTTGTCGCCAGGCTTTATAATAAGATCGCTTCAGCGAAAGGAGCCTCACCTGTCACTGCACCAGAACTGAACGCCTCACTTGTAGAGGCTATTGATAAAACAGCAGATGAATTGTTAAAGGCGCCAGGCGAAAGCCTCCTGGTATGCGGTACCAATAATATTGCTGAGCAAGCCCTTGTCTGCGCGATCAACCATCTCCTCGGTAACGAAGGCAAGACAGTAGATTTGGAAAATTATTCGATGCAGCGTCAGGGTGACGAAAGCAAAGTGTCAGCACTTATGTCAGCGATGAATGGCGGACAGGTTGATGCATTACTTGTGCTCGGAGCCAACCCTGTTTATGAATTACCTTTTGGTGCAGCTTTCGGCGAAGCCATAGCCAAGGTGGGCCTGACCATCAGCACCACTGGATCAATGGACGAAACATCTGCCCTGTGCCGGGCAATAGCCCCATCCAGTCACTTCCTCGAATCATGGGGAGATGCGGAACCAGTCAGAGGGCATATCAGTATGATCCAACCTACCATCGCTCCATTGTTTGACACTCGTCAACGTGAGACAAGTCTCCTGAAATGGATCGGTGGTGAGAATACATTGTTTGGTAGCGAACAACCATACTACGAATATCTGAAGGAAAGGTGGGCCGCAACAACCGGATCTGCAAACTCCTGGACTGAATTACTGCATGATGGTGTATACACCTATACACCTGCTTCTTCAGGCGCAGCTTATAAAGACAATGTTGCTTCTGTTGCAAGTAAACTCACTCAACCTGGTTCAGGTCAGGAGATCACTTTCATGGAAACTGTTGCTATTGGCGCAGGCCAGAATGCAAACAATCCATGGCTCCAGGAAATGCCTGATCCGGTGACTCGTTGTGCATGGGGTAATTACCTGGCACTTCCGGTTGCATTCGATGGTACCAGGAAGTTCATCGCTCATGAGAATCTGGAAGACGGCGATCTGGCAGATGTAACCCTGGGCGAACAAAAGCTGAGGTACCTGTCATCAAACAATTCGGACAAACACCAGATTCTTTTGCTCTTGCAGTAGGATACGGCAGGTCTATCACTGGTCGTGCAGGTACCAATGTAGGAGTGAATGTTCACCCATGGATGAAAACGGATGCCGATGGCCTCGTTCAATACTACGCAACAGGGGTGACCGTTTCCGGAAAACAGGGAGAAGAAGACTATTTCTCTTGTGTCCAGTACCACCATACCATGGGGGTTACCGGCCAGGATAGCCTCACTAAAGAAACGATCAATGCAGATGAAGCGGCCACAGTCTACATGACGTATGGCCTGGTCAGACAAGGGTTCCAGGGTTCACTGGTCAACAGAACCATCATTCGTAAGAGCCATCTGGATCACGTTGAAGATTTCGTCAAGGATCTACAGGAAGAGCGTCATCATCATCAGGAGTTAAATAAGAAGCAGATTTATCCCGGCCATGATGAGACATACGCCAGAGGACATCACTGGGGCATGCATGTTGACCTCAATGCATGTATAGGTTGTGGTGCATGCACCGTGGCTTGTATGGCTGAAAACAACGTGCCTGTTGTAGGCAAGCGTGAAATGAGCCGTCACCATGAAATGGCATGGTTGCGTATCGACCGTTATTTCTATGGCGATGTAAACAATCCTAGTGCGGTATACCAACCACTCATGTGTCAGCATTGCAACAATGCGCCATGTGAAAACGTGTGCCCGGTCAATGCCACTAACCATAGTTCAGAAGGCCTTAACCAGATGGCCTATAACCGTTGCGTTGGAACAAGGTATTGTGCCAACAACTGTCCTTATAAAGTACGCCGTTTCAACTGGCTTGACTATAATGCAGCTGACTTGTGGCCAATCAACGAGCCGGATCTCGGTCTGAAGTCCGGATCAGATGATGTGCCTTATGGTGCTGACAATTTGACAAGGATGGTGCTCAACCCTGATGTGACTGTAAGGTCAAGAGGTGTCATTGAGAAATGCAGTTTCTGTGTACAGCGTATACAAGAAGGTAAACTCAGGGCTAAGACCGAACAGCGTTTGTTGAGAGATGCTGATGTCAAGACCGCTTGCCAGACCGCTTGCCCGACGGGAGCGATTACGTTTGGAGATATGAACAATGAGGAAGGTGAACTGACTAAGAAGCTTGCCTCTCCGCTCAACTACATAGTGCTTGAAGAAGTAAACACCAGGTCTGCAGTAAACTATCAGGCCAGGGTAATCAATAAGGCAGAAGGCGTTGATGCCTGATAGCAGGATAAAGAATCAGAGACGATAAACCTATTATCATTAGACAATAACATATGGGTTCAGGACCTACATCACCGATCAGAGAACCGTTAGTTAAGGGAAACAAGACCTACCACCAGATCACGGAAGATCTTTGCTCCCCGACGGAACGGGCACCCAGCAAGGCATGGACACTTGCATTTATTGTGGCCTTGACAGCTTTGACTTTTGGGGTCATCTGTATTATCATCACCATCTGGGTTGGAATTGGAACCTGGAGGCTCAACCGGACCATAGGGTGGGGTTGGGATATCACCAATTTCGTTTGGTGGATCGGTATCGGGCATGCTGGTACTCTGATCTCTGCGATCTTGTTATTGTTCCGCCAGAAATGGAGGACAGGTGTTAACCGTGCAGCGGAAGCCATGACGATTTTTGCCGTTATCTGCGCTGCCTTGTTCCCGATGATCCACGTTGGTAGAATCTGGGTTGTATTTTACTTCTTCCCATATCCAAATACAAGAGGTCCATTGTGGCCCAACTTCAACTCACCATTGCTTTGGGACTTGTTTGCGATCTCCACATATTTTACGGTATCGCTCTTATTCTGGTATACAGGTCTTGTGCCTGACTTCGCAACAGTGAGGGATAGGGCTAAAGGGTTCCGTAAGAAAATGTATACATTCCTGGCTTTTGGCTGGACAGGTGCGGCCAAGCACTGGCAACGTCACGAAGCTTTGTCACTCGTACTCGCCGGACTTGCTACTCCGCTGGTACTCTCCGTACACACGATAGTAAGTTTTGACTTTGCGACTTCAGTTATCCCAGGGTGGCATACCACGATTTTCCCTCCTTACTTTGTTGCAGGAGCTATCTTTTCAGGTTTTGCCATGGTGCAGACCCTGATGGTGATCACCAGAAAGGTGTTGAACCTTCAGGATTATATTACACTGGGCCATATTGAGTCCATGAACAAAGTTATCCTGGTCACCGGTACGATTGTCGGGGTAGCTTATCTGACAGAGTTATTTATCGCCTGGTATTCAGGTTATATATACGAGCAGTTTGCTTTCTTCAACAGGGCTTTAGGTCCATACTGGTGGTCATATTTTGGAATGATGACGTGTAATGTATTATCTCCTCAGTTGTTCTGGTCCAAGAAGATCAGGAGGAATGTAACCATGACCTTCTTCATGTCCATATTTGTCAATATCGGGATGTGGTTTGAGCGTTTTGTTATCATCGCGACCACCCTGGCACGTGATTACTTGCCATCAAGCTGGAGTTTCTATGTGCCTTCCATCGTTGAGGTAGGTATATATATTGGAACGCTGGGTATCTTCTTCACCTTCTACCTCATCTTCGTACGCGTCGCACCGGTGGTAGCAATAGCGGAGATCAAGCATATCCTCAAGAGTGCAGGAGACCAGTATTCCAAGCCTAATGCCAAGACCACATTCCAACAGGTGGAAAGCGGTAGCATGGAGTTAGAAGTTGCCGGACATGACACACATCATGACCATCATTAATTTAACCATTATACTTTAAACATAAGTGATCCAATAGATCATGAGGAACAGTGAAAAAAATATCATATTCGGATTGTACGATGATGAGGAAGATCTCAAGTCAGCCATCAGGACGGCCAATGCAGATCATCTTCAGATCATGGATGTATTGACACCCTTTCCGGTACATGGACTTGACCCGCTGCTGGGTCTGGCAGAATCAAGGCTCCACATCGGAGGTTTTGTATACGGTATGTTAGGTACCCTTACAGCCTTCCTGGGGATGACCTGGATATTTACCAGGGACTGGCCGCAGATCTATGGAGGTAAGCCATACTGGCCGATCCTTTCTTTTGTCCCGATTACATTTGAGTTGACCGTACTTTTTGCATCGATTGGTATGGTAGTGACCTTCTATGTGATCAATGGCCAAGGACCCGGCATCAAGAATCCGGTCATCCATCCAAGCATTACTGACGACAAATTCTGTATCGCATTTGATACAGACGGCCTGGAAAATACACAGGTCGATAAACTCAGACATTTTTTCCAAAACACCGGAGCAAGCCTGGTAGAAACGAAGACTATCTGATCATGAGGTATACGATACAATTTTCAATCCTGGCATGTGTGGCATTTGTCATCGCATGTTCACCTGCAAAGGGTGATCGCACAGGGCATGAGTATATGCCGGACATGACCCATACTGTTGGTTATGAAGCTAATCTCTATGATTACTATTATTACAATCGCTGGGGAACAGAGGCAGAATACAAGAAGTTTGTCAATCCGCGTACCAGTGTTCATGGTACAGTAGCGAGGGGACAGATATCTGTAGCCAATGCTGCAGATGGAGCAGCCAGAATGATGGCGATGCAAGCCTTTGAAGGTGAAAATGCGGGATCATTTGCCTATACACCAAACGGAAGTGTACCTTACTATTACGCCGACACTGAAGAAGAGCGTGCAAGGGCAACAAAGGAAATTACTCAGAATCCTTTCCCGATCACTGACGCCAGCCTGGCACATGGAAAAGAACTTTATATTATCTATTGCGGAATCTGCCATGGTGATAAAGGTGACGGCCGTGGATACCTGGTCAGGGATGAAGATCCTGCCAAAGGCATTGTTGCCGGTATCTATCCTGCTGCTCCAGCCAACTTCATGCTGGATACATTTACAAGGGCAAACGTTGGACGTTTCTATCATGCAATCATGTATGGCAGGAATGTGATGGGTTCCTATGCTGACAAACTGAGCTACAAGGAGCGTTGGGAGGTCATCCACTACATCCGTTCGCTTGAAGCCCAATCTAAAAAACTTGAGTATTCTGCTACAGCCAATACATTCAATAATGAAGCAACACCATGGGCTGCAATGGAATCTGCAATGAAAAAGGAAGTTGCCCCAATGGCTGCAGATACAGCAATGCATGAAGCGATGGGCAGTGAGGTGCATATGAATCAACATTAATCAGAGACCGAATCGACTACAACAGATATGAATCAGTTTATATTCGAAACAAGACAGAAGACATTGCTCGGCCTGATGATGCTGATCGGTGTCATTTCATTGGTCATCACATATATCGGAGATGATCATGCGCATACCCGGTTCTGGTCCAATGTGCTCCACAATTCTGTGTTCTTTACAGGGGTGGCACTCATGGCACTGTTCCTTATTGCGGCCAAGATCACAGCATGGTCCGGCTGGCATACGATCTTCAAGAGGGTTTGGGAAGCATATTCCTTATTCCTGATTGTTGGCTTTGTACTCATCATGATCATTGCCCTGGGTATATGGGGCGGATGGCATCACCTGTATCACTGGGCAGATATCAAATCAGTTGAAGCGGATGTAACACTGACCGGAAAAAGTTCCTTCCTTAATAAGGGTTGGTACACCTTTGGTAGCGCCATCATAGTAGGTGTATGGATATTCCTGGCTACTCGCATCAGGTCATTATCTGTAGATGAGGATACAAATGGCGATACAGAATTTACCCATGCACGCAAACTGAGGATATGGGGCGCTGCGGCATTGCCAATTATCGGCTTTACCAGCGCAGCCATGATCTGGCAATGGGTGATGTCTGTTGACGCACACTGGTACAGCACGCTTTTCGCATGGTACTCTTCAGTCAGTCTGATGGTGACCATGATTGCACTTACGATCATCACCCTCATCACCCTCAAGATCAAGGGCTATTTCCCATTAGTGACTATTGAACATCTCCACGATCTTGGAAAATATATGTTTGCCTTCAGTATTTTCTGGACATACATGTGGTTCTCTCAGTTTATGCTCATCTGGTATGGCAATATTCCTGAAGAAACGATTTATTACCATACACGTTTGCATGAGTATACCGTATTGTTCTATATCAATATTGTACTCAATTTTGCGCTTCCTTTCCTTGTCCTGCTCAGGAATGATACCAAGCGTAAATACGGAACCTTGATCTTTGTAGCCTGTGTGTTGGTCTTCAGCCATTGGCTTGATTTTTTCCTCATGTTAAAGCCGGGGATTATTCATACTGCACACGAGCTCGCAGCTCAGGGTGCAGAGGCCGCAGGCCATCATGTCGGTGGATTCACACCAGGCTTTTCATTACCTGGTTTTCTTGAAATCGGAACATTTATAGGTTTCCTTGGAATGTTTTTCTTCTTCGTCTTCAATCGTCTTGAGAAAGCCAGCTTGTTGCCAAGGAGAGACCCATACCTGATGGAAAGTGTATCTCATCATACGTAAGAAGCTGGTGAGTTAAGTGATAAACTATTGAATGATATTTAAAGCTAGATAGCAAATGACCGCTTTGATTATTGGATTAAGTATTCTGCTTTTGGTGATCGTGATACTTCAGATCAGCAAGTTGACAGATATGTATGCCCGCATACGTGGAGAAGAAGAAGTTGATGAGCGCCTCAACCGTTCACAAGGGAGGGCCATGCTATTATTTATGATTGGCTTACTCGGGTTCTGCATCGTTTCCGCCTATTGGTGGAAAAATTACATGATGGGTTATGGGCCACATAAGGCAGCGTCCGCACACGGCAATTCATTGGATAGCTTATTCAATGTGACCCTGCTGTTTACAGGAATTGTGTTTGTCCTGACCCATATTGCCCTTTTTTACTTCTCCTGGAAATACAAGAAGACAAAAGTATCTAAGGCAACACACTGGGCACATGACAATACACTCGAAATTGTTTGGTCTGCTATCCCGGCTGTCGTTATGACATATCTGGTGATCAAGGGACTTCTCGCCTGGAACACGGTAATGGCAGATGTGAAGGAAGGGGATGATCATATAGAGATAGAAGCGACTGCTTATCAGTTTGCCTGGCACCTGAGGTATCCCGGTCCTGATGGGCTATTGGGCACACGCGATTACAAGAAGATTTCGGCGGATAATCCACTCGGTCAGGATTGGACAGATCCACAAAATTATGATGACTTTCATCCGGATGAATTATGGTTGCCTGTAGGTAAAAAGGTTAGGGTGCGTATTATAGCACGGGATGTGTTGCACAACTTTTACCTGCCTCATTTCAGGGTCAAGATGGATGCTGTTCCTGGTCTTCCGACCTATTTCGTGTTCACGCCTGAAAAGACAACGGAGCAATACCGGGATGAATTAAGAAATTATCCTGAATATAATGTGCCAAAGGATCCTTCTGATCCCGAAAGCAAAATGTTATGGGAAGAATTCAATTATGAACTTGCCTGCGCTGAGCTTTGTGGAAAGAGCCACTACAGTATGAGGAGGGTTGTACGTATAGTAACGCAGGAGGAGTATGATGCATGGCTGGCTAAGCAGCAATCGTATTACCAATCTTCTATCAGGGGCAAGGACAGCGATCCAAACAAGGGCAAATTGCTCGACTTTGAGGTTAAGCAGAACAAGGAGGCATTAAATATGTCCGTTGAAAAGGCATTGGTGGATACGGGTATTCCAGCTGCAGCAGGAACTCCTGATTTGAAAACAATACGCCTTGATTATGTACAATTTGAATCAGGGGGGAATACACTCACCGCTGAATCCAAATATCAATTGGGTGACCTTGCTGAAATCCTTAATAAGTATCCTCAATTGAAGATAGAAGTTTCGGGGCACACGGATAATACAGGTGACCCTGCATCCAACAAGACATTGTCACAGCAGAGATCTGATGTGGTCAGGGATTACCTGGTTGCACAAGGCATTTCTGCCGGCAGGCTGAGTTCTGTCGGTTATGGATCAGCCAGACCTGCAGATACCAATGATACAGAGGCAGGACGCCAGAAGAACAGAAGGACTGAATTTAGAATTATATCCAATAAATAATAGACGACTATGTCATCTTCACATCAGCATGAAACCGATGTTCTGATCCGCGAGCAGGGATATGATGATCATTTTCATGAACATCACCATGGGGACAAATTTCAATCGAATTTTATCACCCATTATATCTTCAGCCAGGATCATAAGATCATAGCCAGGCAATTCCTGATTACCGGGATATTCTGGGCGATCATTGGCGCTGGAATGAGTATCATCTTCAGGCTCCAGCTTGGTTTTCCGGATGACAGCCTTGCATGGTTGAAGCCCCTTCTTGGAAAGTGGATTACCATCAATGATGCAGGAGTTGGTGCACTGAATCCTGAATTTTATTATGCACTTGTGACCATGCATGGTACGATCATCGTATTCTTTGTATTGACTGCAGGTTTGAGTGGCACATTTGCCAACTTGCTCATTCCATTCCAGGTGGGTGCCAGGGATATGGCTTCGCCATTTCTCAATATGTTATCCTACTGGTTTTTCTTCCTCGCGAGTCTTGTGATGTTTATATCACTGTTTCTGAGCACTGGGCCTTTCGCAGGTGGGTGGACAGCCTATCCTCCTTTGAGTGCCTTGCCTGAAGCAAGTTCGGGATCGGGAGCGGGCATGACTTTATGGTTAGTCAGCCTTACGTTCTTTGTAGTCTCTGTTTTGCTTGGGGGGATCAACTATGTCACCACAGTGCTCAATTTAAGGACAAAGGGTATGAGCCTCTGGCGTATGCCATTGACGGTTTGGGCTCTTCTAGTTACAGCGATCCTCGGTATCCTTTCATTTCCTGTACTGGTTTCAGGATTCTTCCTGTTGATGTTTGACAGGGGAATGGGTACCAGTTTCTATCTGAGTGAAATTTTTGTCAATGGACATGCATTGGAAAATGTTGGTGGTAGCCCGATCTTATACCAGCATTTGTTCTGGTTCCTCGGACACCCTGAAGTATATATTATCATCCTGCCTGCCATGGGTTTGACGAGTGAAGTACTGTCTGTGCACGCACGCAAACCAATCTTTGGATATAAGGCCATGGTGTATTCTATCCTGGCGATCGGATTCCTTTCCTTTATTGTATGGGCACACCACATGTTTATGTCAGGTGTCAATCCATTTATCTCCAATTTCTTTGTCGTATTCACACTGATTATTGCGGTGCCTTCTGCGGTCAAAGTATTTAACTGGATTTCTACCCTTTACAAAGGAAACATCCGCTTTACTTCCGCTATGCTTTTTGCGATAGGTTTTGTGTCAATGTTTATTTCTGGTGGATTGACAGGTATATTCCTTGGTAATTCAGCAATTGATATCCAGTTACATGATACATATTTCGTAGTGGCCCACTTCCATATTGTAATGGGTATCGCTGCGTTCTTTGGGATGTTTGCTGGTGTTTATCATTGGTTTCCAAGAATGTATGGCCGGTTTATGAACGAGACCATGGGGCGTATTCACTTCTGGATGACAATGGTTGGTGCGTATGCTATTTTCTGGCCAATGCACTATATGGGTATGGCCGGAGTCCCAAGGCGCTATTATCGCTTTGATACGTTTGATGCCTTCAGCCATTTTGCCGGACTTAACCAGTTTATTACCATAGCTGCTATTATCGTATTCGCAGCCCAGTTGTTGTTTGTCTTTAACTTCTTCTACAGCATCTGGTATGGCCGTAAGATGACTACGCAAAATCCTTGGGGTGCCAATACACTCGAATGGACAGCGCCGATTGAACCAATACACGGTAACTGGCCTGGTAATCTGCCTACGGTACACAGATGGGCCTATGATTACAGCAAGGAAGGTGCTGACAAGGATTTTATTCAACAGCATTTGCCGTTGACGGACAAAGAAAAGGCTGAAGCAGAGCACCATTAATGAAAAGCAAAGCACAAGTACAGGTCAGGACAGCGTCCATTACACTCAGGGACTGGATACAGGATTTTGAACTCCTGGTCAAGTTCCGGCTCAGTACGTTTGTCGTTTTCTCATCACTGGTTGCCTATGGCATCGCAGCAGGAAGCGATATTCGACTGATCCCTTTCATGTTGTTGATGTCAGGTGGTTTTCTGATCACGTTTGCGGCCAATATCCTGAACGAAATACTCGAAGCTGACTATGACAGGATGATGGAGCGAACCTCCAATCGCCCTCTGGCAGCACGACGCTGGAATTCATCTTCAGCTTTGGTGATAGCCGGTCTCTCCAGTTTAGCAGGGATTGTCTTGTTGGCTTTATTGAATCCGCTCACTTCATTTCTGGGCACACTCTCCCTGGTTACCTATGCTTTTCTTTATACACCACTGAAGAGATATAGCACGATATCTGTGATGGTAGGAGCTATTCCCGGGGCCTTACCTGTCATGATTGGCATGATTGCGCATGACGGGGTCATCACTTCACAAGCCTTGTTTTTATTTGCCATACAGTTTATCTGGCAGTTTCCACATTTCTGGTCTATTGGCTTCTTGTCCTATGATCAGTATTCTGCTGCCGGGTATAAGCTACTTCCAGAGGAAGATGGGGCAATTGACCGTAGACTTGGAACACAGGCATTAGTATATACCTGCTTATTGATACCAGTGATCTGGTTTGGATTTAGCATTGGCTTGATTTCGCTATACGGCGCCATTGGCCTTACACTTGTGTCTTCCTATTTTATCTGGAGGGCTTGGAATTTTTACAGACAGTTTGATAAGCCTAGTGCACGGGCACTGATGTTTTCATCTTTTATTTTCCTTCCCCTGGCCCTGATGGTGCTATGGTGGGGGATGTAATCATTAAATAACTGAATTGAGTACTTTAATCAGCAGCGGAACGATAGAGCAGAAATCCAGGAAGGGTTTCTATGCCCCTTTGTTTGCCTTGTGGGCCGGCATGGGGAGTATCGTCATGATGTTCGGCTCGCTGACCAGTGCATATATCGTACGTCAAGGTGCAGGCAACTGGCTTGAGTTTAGGATGCCGGATATCTTCTTTTACAGTACGGTCGTCATGCTGGTCAGCAGCGTGACACTGCATGGTAGTTACTGGGCATTCCGCAACAACAGGGAGATGCTGTATAAGCTGCTGCTTCCGCTTACGCTGGTGCTGGGGATCATATTCGTGATCATGCAATACCAGGGCTGGAATGCACTGTATGCGATTGGCGTGGCCCTTGATGGCAACCCGGGAGGGTCATTCTTTTATGTGATTTCGGGTATTCATGCTGCACATGTGATTGGTGGGATTTTTGCACTTACTGTCGCCCTGCTTCATGCATTTATGTTGCCTTACAAACCAACCGAAAAAAGAAGGAGGAGATTTCAACTGGTGCTGCATTACTGGCACTTTGTGGATTTCCTTTGGCTATATCTCTTTTTATTTCTATTGATCCAATGATTTACATTTAAATAAATGGCTACAGATACCTTAGACAAAAAACATACGGACCACGACAGTACAGCAAATGCTAGTTGGGATGGCGCGGAATATCCGTTTAAAGTAGGCTATGGCAAACTGATGATCTGGTACTTTTTGTTATCAGATGCCTTTACGTTTGCAGGTTTTCTTATCGCATATGGCACACTCAGGTTTAGTATGCCCAGCTGGCCTGTTCCGGACTATGTATTCAGTACCTTCCCTTTCCTCGAAGGACATCACCCGCTGCTGTTTGTCACCCTCATGACTTTTGTACTGCTCTTCAGTTCGTTTACTATGATCAGGGCCGTACAGGAAGGACATCGTGAAAACCGCAGAGGTGTTGCGATCTGGATGGGGCTGACCATTCTTGGTGGTCTTGGCTTCCTTGGATGTCAGGCATGGGAATGGACTACCCTGATCGGGAAGGAACACATGAGCGTGACGACCAATCCTTTCGGAACACATACGGAAGCAGGTATTTATTTAGGTGCTGATGGAAAGGAATCCGCTGAAACCTTTAAGTCAGGTTCTACTTACCTAATGCATAGAGTTACTTTTGGCGATACGCACGAAGCAGCCACTGCAGCACATGGAGAAGCAACAGCACCTGCGCATGCAGAGGGCGAAGCCGCTACCGGAGAAACCACTCATGCAGCTGAAATGGCTCATGCAGCGGAAGGAGGACACGGGGCACATGCCTATGCTGCACCTGGTGACTATCCTGATGCAGTTGTAGATGAGCGTGGGTTTGTACACAGGAAATATATCGTTTCAGAAGGTGAACATGCTGGAAGCACTAAGAGTGAAGCCTTTGGCCCTAAGGCATTCGGTGCCTTATTTTTCTTTATCACGGGCTTCCACGGTTTTCACGTATTCTCCGGGGTTTGTTTCCTGCTGATTATTATGATCAATGTGCTCAGCGGGATATATGTCTCCAGGCGCAATGGTAATGAGATGGTGGAGAAAATCGGACTGTACTGGCACTTTGTGGATTTGGTATGGGTATTTGTATTTCTCGTATTCTACCTTCTTTAAACGCAATAAATTCGGCTGGAATCATTTCGTAACTGACTGATATAAAAAATAAAATAATCATCATGGCACACGATTATACTGGAGCAAAAAAAATAGCACTCAAGACCATCATCATCCTGGCAGTAGTCACTGTGATTGAAGTATTGGTGGCCCTGACCGGCAAAGGATATATCATTGACGGGTACCATGCCCCAAAGGTGATCATGAACACCCTGATGATCGGGATGAGTCTGTATAAGGCTTATCTTATCGTATTCGAATTTATGCATATGAAGTATGAAGCCAAGGGACTCATGCTCAGTGTGCTGTTGCCGGTTTGCTTGCTTATCTGGGCTATTATCGCATTCCTGTATGAAGGAAATGCATGGAAGGGTAACCGGGTGAAAATCCAGGAAAGGAATAAAATAGAAATTGCCAAGTAAGTTGCACGCGTAGTTTGTTTGGCATACAACCGATGATTTCAATTCCCCGCGAATGAGCCGGGGAATTGTCATTTTATCTTCATATAACATCTAATATCAACGGGAATGTCCAGGAAGTTTCTAGTCACTATTATTTTGATTCTCTTCCTGCTTCCGTTTGTTTCATGGTATTATCTTCAATCCGGTCTCAATTGGCGCAAGCAAGCACAGGAGATCATGAGCGGAACTGAGCCATTTCCGGTGGGCGAATACATGATGGCGGATGGACGTAAACTGACACCGGACAGCCTTGACAACCATGTCACCCTGGTTTGTTTTCTACCCTGCGGATCTCCTGGGACTGAACAGTTAGCCGTGATAGAAGCTTTGTATGATCAGTTCAAGGACACCAACAAGGCCGCCTACATCTTGCTGGATTCCTGTCAGGCGTCATCTGACTTGCCCGCAGGCAAGACACACAAAAGCTGGTTTGTCATCCCATGCAAGGACACCATGGATATCTGCACATCTTTAAAATTAAACTGGGCACGGGATAAGCCTTTTGCCCTTGTCGATCGGAAAGGAGTGATTCGGAGCTATTATGGCATCGCCACTGCCGATGAAAAAAGAACACTTGTTGAACACATGTCCCTTTTGTTGCCACGCGAGAGACAGGAAGAGGTAGAACTTAAAAGAGGCGAGAAGAAATGAGTGGAATGGTACAGGCTCAACGGATCAGGACCCTGAACAGGGTTGCCTGGGTGATCACAATCCTGGTATGGTTACTGGTTGGAGCAATGAGGAGGTATAAGTTTTCTATCGATACGGACCTTAGTTTTCTGGCAGGACTTAACGCGCTGTTCAATTCAGGTGTCACGATTGCCTTGTTGTCCGCTTTTTATTTCATTAAGCAAAAGCGAATTGAAGCCCACCGCAAGAGTATATATGTGGCGATGATCCTTTCCGCTGGTTTTTTACTCTCATATGTTGGATATCATTTTACCACCGAGGAAATTCCTTTTTGCAAGGAAGGGACTATCCGTATGATCTATTATTTCATTCTCTTCAGCCATATCCTCCTGGCGGGGTTGAGCCTGCCGTTTATTCTGCTCACATTCATTCGAGGCTACATGGGAGATTACATGACGCACCGGAAGATGGCCAAATGGGTTTTTCCAGTCTGGTTATACGTTGCAGCAACAGGTCCGATTGTCTATTTTTTTCTGCTTCCCTGCAGGTAATTACCGCTAAATCACTTATTTTTGTGTTCATGAAGAAGATAAACAAGATCATCGTTGTACTTATGCTCACGATGGGTGCTATGTTTTCTTCTTATGACACGATAGCCCAGTGCCCGATGTGTAAAATGACAGCTGAGTCAAATCTCAAGAATGGGGGCACTACAGGTAAAGGCCTGAATGCAGGTATCCTCTATATGCTTGCATTGCCATACACCTTACTAGGTACCTTCGGATTTATCTGGTGGAAAAACAATCGCCGTAAGGAAGAGGACGAAGTAGAAGTCCTGCCATAGCTTCACCCGGATCATCCTTTTCTTTCAGCACTTTCATTCTACTATTTTGATTTGTAAAGTAAAATCAGGCGCATGACTGAGTCATACACCTGACAGATCAATATGAAATGAATGAAACCGTTTAGAAGGTTAGGGTATAGCCGATACCAACTGCAAAGCCATGTGATTTTATACCAAGGTTGGCAATATTGTCCTGAATCATATTGTTCAGGCTGTGCCGGTAGCTGACTTCAAATTGAAATGCTCCGATTTCATTTGTAGGTATACTTACACCAGCACCCGCGATGGCAGAAAGGTCGAACCTATTGTATATTTCATTGTCCAGGTTGATATTGATGGATGGTAGTGTCCAGTTGATCAGCGCATTTACCTTTGGTGTTATTTTACCATTCAATGCATAGGCAGCTGAAGCTCCGGCTTTGATAAAGGGGGTCACACCTTTTTCGGTAAAATTGTACTTAACCATTAAAGGGGCTTCCAGGTAATTCAACCTTGTTTCTAAACTTGCCCCGATAGGCACATCCAATCCCAGTATATTGAGATCAAATTCTTCCTTCACAGCAAAGCCCCTTGAGCTATACAGCGCCCCTGTGATCAGCGCAAAGTGCCGGGAAAGGTTTCTTTCATATTGCAATCCGGCAGTATACTGCGTGACCGGTTTGATATAGGGGTCAGCAATATCCAGAATGCCCGCTCCGGTCAGTTCGATATTGGTCGATCCCACAGAAGCGACTGCAGTTACATTGGATTGAGCAGTGGCCTCATCATAAAGGCCGAGGATAAACATGCTGGCTGCTGCGCCCAGGATCCGGAAAGAGACATTCGTTGTCATGGCTGTATGTTTTTAATTACCATGATGACGTGAAGATCCGAACCAACGTTTCGTAAGGATCAGTTAAGAGACTTTAAGGGAAACTTAAAGTTAGAAAGAGGGGATAACGAGCAGGCCGCGCATGAATAAAGAAAACTAACCGAACTTCTTTTTCAGCCATAGCACTAACGCCGTGGCACCTATAGCAAAAGAAAAGAACCAAATCAGTCCCAGTGCAGCGCCTGCGATGGCTGCTCCGCTAAAAATAGTGAGTAGGATGCCAAGGCCCCATGATATAGACCAGATCCAAAACCATTTGTCAGTTGAGTCATGAATATTGGCAATGGATTTATGCTTTAGTTTACGCTGGATAAAATGATCAAGCCTGATGATCAGCTTTTCCCTGCGCAGTTGAAGCTTTTTATTTTTTTCAAGTTGCCTGTCAATGGCCTTTGGTGTTCGCGATTCGGATGCCCACGCATGCATGGTGACTGATCCCATCCGGATATCCTCTGTATTGACGGCAGCATTAAATGGCAAGGGTGTGCACAGTATTATTATAGTACAGGCACAGGAAAGGGTAGTGGTTTTGATGCGATTCATTCAAGGGGTATTGAAAGGTTTTCAAAAGCAGTGACCTAAGATAAATAAATTAGAAATAAAAAAGGCTGCTTCCGGAAGGAAGCAGCCTTTTTTATCTGTGATCGGAATACGCTATTTCAGGACATACCTTGCAGCAAGGGCACCCCATGAATAGTAGCCGGAATCCCATCCACCAAAACGAATGGTAGGCATAAAGTCAAGACTTAAGTTGAAAGGAGCGCTTGGAAACTTGTAATCAAGTCCAATAACACCGCTTAATCCTACGCCAAAACTTCCATTGTCGTCATTGAAGAAGTAGCCGTCATCGTAGGTGAAAAACTGAACACTGGCTCCACCGCCATAGTACCAGCTAAGGCCGTCAACTTCACCGATAGGCTTGTGAATTTCATAC
The DNA here is from genome assembly GCA_016716665.1 of Candidatus Opimibacter iunctus. Taxonomy (GTDB): domain Bacteria; phylum Bacteroidota; class Bacteroidia; order Chitinophagales; family Saprospiraceae; genus Opimibacter; species Opimibacter iunctus. The sequence continues at coordinate 78,561 of JADJVH010000006.1, forward strand.
AAGGCACCCACGCTGAAGTAGCTGTAGATCCCGGAATAGCCTCTGTAACCAGCGTACAACTCAAGTGCGTTGGATTCAGTAAGGAATGTTTTGTAAGAGATAGAAATCGGATAGCCAAAACGCAAACCGATGGCGCTCTTGTAATCCTGCGCTTTCAAATGGCTGGTAAGCGCTAATACAAACAGCATGGAGAAAAGTAAAGCAATCTTTTTCATAGTTTGATTTTTTAGTAATGTATTAAGAATTAATGGTCTCGATTTATATGCGAAATATACAGCTATTCAGTAATCTGTATAATGATCCGAGGTTTAATTTAGTGATAGGGTTGTTTTACTTATTTTTCGGACTAAATATAAGTAAAATCCAGCCCAAAATAAAAGCCAGCCCACCCAGTGGAGTGATAAACCCAATCATCGATACAGGGAATCCGGTAAGGCTTGCGGTCCCGATCACAAATAGCGATCCTGAAAACATAACAGTTCCAATGATAAAAGCTAAGCTAGACGCTTTTAAAACCCTGTTTGGGCTGTGCTGAGAAAGCGCACAGACAAGCAAGGTGGCCAGCGTATGGATAAAGAGGTAGAGTACGCCGGTCTTAATAGTCTCAAGATCCCCGACCGGAAGCTTGGATTTTAGAAAGTGCGCGCCAAAGGCACCAAATATTACCCCGATCGCACCTATCCCTGCCGCTAGGGTTTGAATCCTGTTGAAAAAAGTATTATTCATCGAGTGACCAGTTTATCGGTTTTTCTCCCCTGGAGAGGAGAATTGAATTAGTTTTCGAAAAATGTGCACAACCTTTAAAGGCATCCCTGGCCAGTGGCGATGGATGAGCAGCCTCCAGAATGGTGTGCTTTGTCCCGTCAATGAGGATATTTTTTGATCGCGCATAATTCCCCCACAGCAGGAAGATAAGGCCATCCCGTTGATCTGACAAAGTCTTGATTACAGCATCAGTAAAGATCTGCCATCCGATCTTACTGTGCGCTCCAGCCATGCCTCTTTCTACGGTCAGGATCGAATTGAGGAGAAAAACACCTTGTCCTGTCCACGCAGAAAGGTCTCCATGGCCAGGGATTGGCAGGCCAGTATCCCGGTTAATTTCTTTGAATATATTTTTCAGGGAAGCCGGTATGGCCACTTGCCTGGGAACAGAAAAACATAGGCCCATCGCCTGTCCGGGACCATGATATGGATCCTGGCCAAGGATGACTACCCTGACCTTGTCAAAAGGTGTTTTGTCAAAAGCGTTAAAAATGAGTGGGCCTGGAGGGAATATGATCTTTCCCCTGGTTTTCTCCTCGGAAAGGAAATGCTTGATACCAGCGAAATAAGGCTTGGAAAACTCCTCTTTCAGGTGCTCCTTCCACCCGGATTCTATCCTGACATCGGACGGATATATCTTAAATGGAGGCACAGGCGGCTTTTGAAAGGTGAAAGAGTGACTCCACCAGGGTTCGAACCTGGAACCTACGGTTTAGAAAACCGTTGCTCTATCCTGTTGAGCTATGGAGCCATTTTTAAGAGGTGCAAATATAGGATGCACGAAGCAAAAAAGTGAGAAATGAATAGTGAAGAGTGAAAAGTGAAGATTGCTGCACAGCGCAGGACCGAAGTATAGCACTTTTCATTTTCCCCTTTTCATTTTTCATTTTTCTTTTCTCCCGTTGCTGAGCGTAGCCGAAGCATCACTATTCTTTTTTCGCTTTATAGGCTTCCCAGGTAGTGGTTTTGTATTGTTCTTCTGCAGCAAACCTGAGTTCCTTCATGAGCATAGGGCTATCCATATATCCGGGAGAAGCCAGTATCCTCGCATATTCCTGGTCCAGGATGACATAGGTTGGATAGGACATTTGGCCATCGAGCAGTTCGTATGCAAGTTTATGCATACCATCTCTCCCTCCGGGGATCCAGTTAAATTCCACTCCTCTCCATTTAATCACCTCTTTCTGCTCCGCGTTGAGCTTTACGGGGTAAAAGTTGTCATTGATCATTTTGATGACATCAGCCTCCTTGAAAGTAGTGGCGTCCATTTTTTTGCACCATCCGCACCATTCCGTATAGACATCCACGAAAATCTTCTTCGGCTGTTTGGCGTTGGCGGCATCAGCCTCTTCCCATGACATCCAGTGAATTTCCTGCCCGCTTGCCTGCATTGTCAGCAATAACAGCAAGACAGGTAAACAATACTTGATTAAAGACATTATATTGCTATATTTTGATCTAATGACAAAGATATGCATAAACTGATTGTAGCTATCGGGGGATCTAGTGGTTCGATCTATGCCCGGCTCCTCTTAGACAGGCTGGCAGAGATTCCGGATCAGTACGCAGAGGTGGGGATTATCATGAGCAGGAATGCGGAGGTCAACTGGGATATGGAGATCAGGGATAAATCAATACACAGTTACGGACATCGGGTCTATGAGGCACTTGACTTTAATGCGCCATTCGCAAGTGGTTCCGCCCGGTTCAATACGATGATTGTATGTCCATGTTCGATGGGTGCATTGGCCCGGATGGCACACGGGCTTTCGGACGACCTCATGACCCGGGCTGTTGATGTGATCCTTAAGGAGAGAAGGAAGCTGATCCTGGTACCCCGTGAAACCCCCTTCAATCTTATTCATCTGGATAACATGCGAAAACTTACCGAGGCAGGGGCTATTGTTTGTCCAGCCATCCCCTCATTTTACAGCGGGGCAGATACCATCGAAAAAGTCTGCCTGACAGTTGTAGACAGGGTACTGGACCTGGCAGGGTTTCAGGTTGATACCTATAGGTGGGGTGAAGGAAAAGTGAAGAGTGAAAAATGAAGTGTTTTTCACACTTCCTAAGCGCTATGCCCTATGCCCTATGCTCTCTGCTCTATGCTTGTAGCCCCGGCAGGAATCGAACCTGCATCAAAAGTTTAGGAAACTTCTATTCTATCCATTGAACTACGGGACCATACATCCTGATCAAGCCAACCGGAGATAAAGGTCAGGGACCCTGGCAGCCGGCGAGGCGGTTTTGAAGATCAGGGTGCAAATATATAGTTATCTCAGATGGTATGAAACTCATCGCTGATCAAATTATCAAATCACTGATTCACACCTTATTAACAGGAGTTCATACATCCAAACTTTTGAGATATATAGACTTATCCTAATTTTGATCCATCTTTCAGTAACTTAAAAATAATCTCAGAAATGAATCTATTTAAAAATCTATTTGCAGCGTTGATCGTAGTGGTTTCCCTGACAATGATCGCGTGCCAGGGTGATGCGGATGATGCACGTGCCAAGGCAAGAGAAAGTCTGGCGACTTCAGCCGATGGTACAGTAGCCCCAACAGCTGCTGATCCAAATGCCCAGCCTCAGGCTGTAGCTGCTGAAGGCACAGCGCCTGCAGGCCCAACAACTACGATGACCTTTGAGCAGACCGATTATGATTTTGGTTCTGTTAAAGAAGGGGAGAAAGTACAGCATACATACAAGTTTAAGAACACAGGTAGCGAACCATTGATCATCAGCGGCGCTAAAGGTTCATGCGGATGTACTGTGCCAAAATGGCCTTCAGAGCCAATTCCTCCTGGTGGAACAGGTGTAATTGATGTTCAATTTGACAGCAAAGGCAAACCAGGCAAACAGACTAAGCGTGTAACGGTGAATGCTAATACCATTCCTGCACAGACTTTCCTCAATATCTCAGGAAATGTGGAAAAGGATCCAAATGCACCTGCAGTAAAGCCTGCTGAAGCACCTAAACATTAATAACCACGAGTTATTATAGCTTAAAATGCCTGTAAAGAGTTTTTCTTTACAGGCATTTCTATTTTTACATGATGAAGGCCTACCTCTCCCTGATCAAATTTGCGCACACTGTTTTTGCATTGCCTTTTGCTTTCCTTTCCTTTTTTCTTGGTATCGAGTCAGCAGGGTCGGACATCAACTGGGTATTGTTTCTCCAGATACTCCTCTGTATGGTTTTTGCACGTAGTGCAGCAATGGCTTTCAACAGGTATGTGGACAGGGATATAGATGCACTCAATCAAAGGACAAGAATCAGGGAATTGCCATCTGGGGTGATCCGCCCGCAATCCGCCCTCGCACTTGTTATCCTCATGTCATTGGCTTTTGTCTTTACAACTTATTGGATCAATAGCCTGTGCTTTTACCTATCACCAGTGGCCCTTCTGGTCATCCTTAACTATAGTTATACCAAAAGGTTTACGTGGTTATGCCATTTTGTTCTTGGCCTCGGCCTGGGTCTCGCACCGGTTGGAGCCTTTATCGCTGTAACCGGAAAGTTTGAACTTCTACCTCTATTATATGGTATTATGGTCCTTCTGTGGGTGAGTGGCTTTGACATACTGTATGCCTTGCAGGATGAATCTTTTGACCGGAGCAATGGCTTGCAATCTGTACCTCAGCGTTTTGGCCAGGAAAAGGCTAAGCGAATTGCCATATTTGTTCACACACTTTGTGCCCTGCTTTTGGTCTATATCACCTGGTATCAAAGCCACTTATTCCCTGCCCTTGGGTTCCTGCATTGGATTGGAGCAGCGGGATTTATAGGATTATTATTCTGGCAGCATCGACTCGTCTTTCTCTATGATCTGGAAAAAATAAATCAGGCTTTTTTTGAAACCAATGGCATTGCTAGCCTCTGTTTTGGATCCGCAGTAATGATTGATGTGCTATTTTAAATCTAAAGGACACTTTCAATAGAAATAACCTTCTTGCCTCAAGAGGCTTAGATTTGGCCGGCATATCCGTTAGTGATTGGATAGAAAATCCAAAAACCGGCTCATGGCCATCGCCCTGTGACTTATCCTGTTTTTTAAATCGGCGGGCAACTCACCAAAGGACTGGTCGAAGCCTGAAGGGATGAAGATGGGATCATACCCAAAACCTCCATGCCCGGTTGGGGTGAGGCCAATCGAACCCTCAATCTTTCCGGTAAACGTCATTATCTTTTCTGCATTGACCTGGTAGGCTATCACAGCTATGAACCTGGCTGATCGTGCAGTGGAATTTCCTAGTTCATCCAAAACTTTCATCAGGTTATCAACATTATCCCTGTGTTCGCCGGCATACCTGGCAGACCAGACCCCGGGCCTTCCATCAAGGGAATCAACTTCCAGGCCGCTATCATCAGCAAAGCAGGGTAGGCCTGTCCTGTCAAACACATAAGAAACCTTTGCTCTTGCATTGGCTTCAAAAGTGTCAAAGGGCTCCGGAATTTCCTCGGTCCAATGAAGGTCATTCAGTCCTGACAGGAGATAACCTGGAGGAATCATTTTCCTGATTTCCTCAAGTTTATGGCTATTCCTACTGGCAAATAATAATGTTCTGTTCCCTGTCATTTCCGCTCCTCCATATAGGTTTGCATACAATTCCAAAGCGTCTTCTTTGCATTTGGATTGACAGCCAGTTCATCGATAGGAAGGGTGAGTATAAACGACATAGATTCGAGCTTGCACATCCCGGTGCGGCTCATGTCTATCCATAGTCCCAGGTCTGCGGGGGGCACCCCAAAACTGATGACCAGCCTTGGCTGCTGATTGCTCATCGTGGACATCGGGACAGGTGATGCCGGATCAAAAGCGACACGAAGTACATCGACGGTTAAATCCGCCTTTAGTGCAGTGGAAATCTTTTGAAGAAGATCCTCTTCCGGGGCCAAAAGGGGCTGCCGCACAATCAACCATAACCATTGCCCGGAAATTCCGGTTTTGTGTTCAGGCGTTTCCGGAATGTGATACGTTGTATATGGGAGCATAGACCAAATTTTGTTATAGATAATGGATGATTAAGCGAATTAAAGATTCCTTTTAAAATATATAACAGGCTGACTGTGAGAACAAAATGAAATTAATTACTTTTGTTGCAAATCTAAGATAATGAAGGACCTTACCATTCAACTCACCAGTGAATCCCGGGTATCAAAAGTAGATTTTCATAATCTGCCTTTTGGTAAAATTATTACCGATCACATGTTCGAAATCGATTATGATGGTACAAAGTGGGTCAACCCGCGTATCACGCCTGTCGAAAAGATGAGTATTCATCCGATGAATATGGCACTTCATTACGGACAATCGATTTTTGAAGGTATGAAAGCATCCCGTTCCAAGGACGGGACACCACTACTGTTCAGGCCTGAAATGCATGCCGTACGAATGAATGCTTCTGCCCGCAGAATGTGCATGCCGGAAATACCGGAGGATATCTTTGTCGAGGCTTTGCATGCTATTGTAGGCATCGATCAGGAATGGATTCCAAAGATTGAAGGAAGTGCCTTATATATTCGCCCGTTTATGTTTGCCACGGATGAAATGATCGGGGTTAAGGCTTCTGACACCTACAAGTTTATGATCATCTGTCTGCCAGTTGGTCCTTATTATCCAAAGCCAATTAAATTATTGGTAGAGTCACAATATATCCGCGCAGCAAAAGGTGGAGTAGGGGAAGCAAAGGCTGCAGGAAATTATGCAGCAGCGCTCTATCCATCTAAATTGGCCCGTGAGCAAGGTTATGACCAGGTGTTGTGGCTGGATGCAGTACATCACAAATACGCACAGGAGGTTGGCACCATGAATATCTTCTTTGTCTTTAAGGATGAAGTCGTCACTCCTGCCACTTCAGGAACAATCCTGAAGGGAATCACCAGGGCTTCAACTATTGAGATACTCAAAGGCAATGGGCTCAATGTCAGTGAGCGTGAGATATCCATTGATGAGATCTACAGCAAGTACCAGGCTGGTGAATTGCTGGAAGTATTTGGAACAGGAACTGCCGCTTTGATTGCGAATGTGGAAGAAATCAAGTATGAAGATCACATCATGCATCTCGACAGCAGCAACTGGCAATTGTCAACCTCCATCAAAAACGAAATCAATGGCATGCGCTTTGGAACCATTGAGGATAAGAGAGGCTGGACAGTCCCGGTAAAGGAAATTGCCGTTACCGCGTAAACTTATTTCCCACAGAGCATATTATAAAAGAAGGGCGCAACTGGTTGTGCCCTTCTTTTTTTGAGCTAGATCAAAATAAAAATCCCGCCATCCGGTAAAGGAGGCGGGATTTCTTTTATAGTCTAATCTGCGAAATCTGCGTAATCTGTGGTCAATCTGCGGACTACATCATTCCACCCATTCCGCCGCCGCCACCATGCATGTGACCTGCCCCGGAGCCTGCATTCTCTTCCTTCTTGTCATTGATCACACATTCTGTCGTGAGGATCATGGCAGCGATAGAAGCCGCATTTTCAAGCGCGATCCTGGTCACCTTGGTAGGATCGATTACACCTGCTTTCTTCAGGTCTTCATATTTGTCTGTACGTGCATTGTAGCCTGTAGCGCCTTTGCTCTTGAGGACTTCCATGAGGACTACTGATCCTTCCACCCCTGCATTTTCAGCGATAGTGCGCAGAGGAGCTTCAAGTGCTTTCTTTACGATCTGGATACCGATAGTTTCATCATCATTCGCTCCTTTGAGTTTTTCGATTGACTTGATGGCATTGACCAATGCAACACCTCCACCGGTTACGATACCTTCTTCAACGGCAGCGCGGGTAGCACTCAGGGCATCATCCACACGTGCTTTCTTCTCTTTCATCTCCACTTCAGTTGCTGCACCTACATAGAGGACTGCAACACCACCTGCAAGTTTGGCAAGGCGCTCCTGGAGTTTCTCCTTATCATAATCAGAGGTCGTGGTCTCAATCTGAGACTTGATCTGGTTGATCCTCGATGTGATCATTTCAGCTGTACCGCGGCCGTTGACAATAGTTGTATTGTCTTTGTCAACAGTGATTTTTTCAGCACGTCCGAGATGCTCCAACTCAACACTTTCGAGTTTGTAACCCTTCTCTTCGCTGATCACAGTACCTCCGGTAAGGATGGCGATATCTTCAAGCATTGCTTTACGGCGGTCACCAAATCCCGGAGCTTTAACAGCTACGATCTTCAGTTGGGCACGCAGGCGATTTACAACTAAGACTCCCAGTGCCTGGCTATCGATGTCTTCAGCGATGATCAGTAAAGGACGGCCCGCTGAGATCACTTTTTCAAGGACCGGGACAATCTCCTGCATATTGGAGATCTTCTTGTCATGGATCAGGATGAGGGGCTCCTCATATTCTGTGGTCATGTTTTCAGTATTGGTCACAAAGTAAGGAGACAGATAGCCCCTGTCAAATTGCATACCTTTTACTTCATCCACATAGGTCTCGGTTCCTTTTGATTCTTCAACTGTGATAACACCGTCTTTAGATACACGGCGCATCGCATCCGCGATCAGGGTGCCGATTTCTTCATCGTTGTTGGCAGAGATAGATCCAACCTGTTTGATTTTCTCAAAGTCATTACCGATGACTTCGGATTGCTTGATCAGGTCTTCAATCACCGCCTTGGTGGCTTTGTCAATGCCGCGTTTCAGGTCCATTGGATTGGCTCCTGCGACGACATTTTTAAAACCTGCATTGACCATAGCCTGGGCAAGGACAGTGGCCGTGGTGGTACCGTCACCAGCAATATCAGCAGTCTTGGAAGCAACTTCCTTGACGAGCTGAGCGCCCATATTTTGTACGGGATCTTCCAGTTCGATATCTTTTGCTACAGTCACACCATCTTTAGTGATGGTAGGTGCGCCAAAACTTTTCTGGAGAATGACATTACGGCCTTTAGGGCCCAGGGTAACTTTTACAGCATTGCACAATGCATCAACGCCGGCCTTGAGTTTTTCTCTAGCCTCTGAATTAAAGCTAATTTCTTTAGCCATTTTTATTGGATTTTAAACTTTGTTAATGTTGGAATATAAATCAGTATTGGGGTTGGCCACTTTATTGGATGACGACAAGGACATCGTCTTCTCTCATGATCAGGTAATCCACCCCTTCGTAGGCTAATTCCTGACCGGAATACTTGCCATAAAGTACGATGTCTCCGACCTGAATGGTCATCAGATTACCATCTTTTCCGGGACCTACGGCCACCACTTCGCCACGTTGTGGTTTTTCTTTTGCCGTATCGGGTATGATTATCCCTCCTTTGGTCTTTTCTTCGGCGGGAGCGGGTTTGATCACGATCCGGTCATTGATAGGTTTAAGTTTCATAGATTTTGATGATTTTATTGTTGATGATTTAAATTAAGGGTTCAATGTCAAGCGTCCATTATCATAAGACGTGCCAGATGGGCTATCCCTGCCATTTTTACAGATATGGCTTCAAACCATCGTCGGATTGGCGTGAAGCGATTGAAATGATAAGAGACCTGCTGCCAATATGGCAATGAAAAGCCTAGGTATGGCAGGGAACGCACCGGTCAGTAACCGGACGAATAAGCAATGAAATATAGGACAGGGTAGTGCTGTTATTTGACAAAGAAGCTGGCAAATATGCACAGGCTGAATAAGGCTGCAGTAAGGCCCCAGGTCAGTTTTTCAATAAAATCGACTGACTTGGCAGCGCCAAACATCTGGTTGGCACTCTGACCACCAAATGTGCTGTCTACACCGCCCCCCTTAGGGTTCTGGATGAGGATAACGGCCATCAGGAGGACGCAGATAAGAGCAATGAGTATCGTGATTAACTTAAGCATGACAATTGAATATAATTATTGTAGGGCCTCAATTTTGGCTGCAAAGAAACCACTTTTTTCCGGATATTTTTCCATCAGTTTGATATACATTTCAATCGCCTGCTCTTTGTATCCCTGTCCGGCAAGGAGATCAGCAAAGGTTTCAGATATCCCTTCTCCAGCAGGTCCTCCCCCCTGGGCCAGGGCAAAATCATCTTCGTACGGGTGCACATATTCTGATCCGGCAAGGCTTTTCAGCCATTTGGTATATGGGGAAAGGGAAGTCTCAGAGGATGTATAGTCCTGGTAACCGGACTGTAGTTTAGTATCTTCTTGTCGCTTGACAGATTTTGCAGCTTTCCGGATTAGCTTACCTGCCTTGGCACTCTTTTCCTCCTCAGGGTAGATATCCGTGGTGTCCTCACGCTGTCCGGAGTCCAACATTTCCTTTTTACGTTTTTTCCCCTTTTTCTTTGATTTGCCCTTATGGTCATCAATTGGGGTGTCATCACTATCCTTCTGAGGTATTGCAATTAATTGCGGCACATCGATGCTTATTGTTTCATTATCAGCAGTTTCCGACGCAGCACTTCCAGTTGTTTCGATGGATGGAGAGGGCTCATGAGTCAATACCTCGGGCAACATTGGGCTGGTTGATAGATGGAGCGATGGAATAGACGATGCATCTGACAGGTGTTCATCCAGGGTTTTAGACGGATCCGGACTGCGCAAGAGGAACTCATGGGTATTGCCGGCCAATGCAGATCCATTCCCGATTTCAGGATGTAGTGCTTCTGGAATTCCAGGATTGAAGATGCGCTTTTTGTTTTTTTCGTCCATTGGGCCAGCCTACCAGTTGTTAAAAGCCTGGTTGAAGATATCTTCCAGGATCTGGTTGAAGATAATCGTTATCAGGTCATCCTGAACCTGTAATAAGTTTTGGTCAGTCGGGAAGTCAGCAAAATGTGAAAATGTCTTGGTCCAGGTGTCCTTGGCATCAAGATGATTGGCATATTCTACCGCGACAAAAATAGTCAATCGGTTAAAGGACGTTTGTTCATCAGGTTTTGGTGCCACCGCCGAAACGACAAAGCTTTGAATAGTGCCATTAAATTCAAGGTCGGGATTGAGATTGGTATACTGCAACCTTGATTCCCTTGATACCTTATCCTTGAGTGCTTCCTGGAAGGTCTGGTTGATGGTGGCAGGTGCATTGAGTGCGGTCAGTTTAAAATTGCCAACATAAAAGGTCTTTACATCAGGCTGGATGCTGTAGCCTTTGAGGGAATAGCACCCACTCACCAATGGCAAGCAGGCCAACAGAACCCAAAAACATCTTACTCCTTTCATTCCTTTTTATTACACTTTAAGCCTCTTTAGCCTCTTCAGCCCCTTTAGCCTCTTCAACCTTTCAGCCCCTTCAGCCTCTTTAGCCTTTCAACCTCTTCAGCCCCTTTAGCCTTTCAGCCTCTTCAGCCTTTCCGCCCCTTTATCCCTTCCTCCCTTCAGCCTTTCCGCCCCTGATTATATATCGTATTGCTTGATCTTTCTATACAACGTCCGTTCTGATATCCCTAGTTCAGTAGCCGCTTCCTTCCTTCGTCCACCATGCCGCTTGAGTGATTTCCTGATCATGTCCTTTTCCATGTCTTCGAGCGCAAGGTTGTCATCGATGAGTTCTGACTTATCATATTTCTTGTCCTCTATGATGATCGGATTTCTATCCTGTATGACGGAGTTTGGAATGATCTCCGGAATAGAGGTTGAGTTCCATGGGTCCGTGTTGATCATTTCACTACTTGCTGCAGAAGAATTGAAAGATCTGAAGCTAACGGTCTCCGGCACCCGAAGATTGTTGCCCCTGATCAATTCAAAGACCAGTTGCTTGAGGTCATGAAGGTCTCCCTTCATATCAAAAAGCAGCTTATAGAGGATTTCTCTTTCCTGCATGACGTCTGCGCCTTTGGATAGGGCAGGGAGATTGGTTTTGGTGATATGTGGGGCGATCCGGATCAAAGCTTCTGCATCAATCTGCTTGTCCTCAGCCAATACACTCAATTGTTCAATAAGGTTTTTAAGCTCTCTGATGTTCCCGGGCCAGGGATATTTCATCAATATGTTCTTGGCCTGTTCATCAAGCCGGATAGATTCAGTGTGATAAGCTTCTGCAAAGTCAACTGCAAAACGGCGGATCAGGATGGGGATGTCTTCAGGCCGCTCTTTGAGGCTTGGTATATGTATCGGCACAGTGTTGAGTCGGTAGTACAGGTCTTCCCTGAATTTACCCTGACGGATCAGGTTCAGTAAGTCAACATTGCTGGCCGCGATGACCCGAACATCGGTCGTTTGAGATTGTGATGATCCAACCCTGATAAACTCACCTGATTCGAGGACCCTGAGCAGGTAGGACTGAGTATCCAAAGGCATTTCCCCGATTTCATCGAGGAAGATTGTGCCACCATCAACGGATTCAAAATACCCTTTGCGATCCGCAGTAGCTCCGGTAAAGGATCCCTTTTCATGACCGAATAACTCAGAGTTAATGGTGCCCTGCGGGATAGCACCGCAGTTGACGGCTATGAATTTGTTGTGTTTACGCGAACTCAGGGAATGGATAATCTGGCTGAAGACTTCCTTGCCTACACCACTTTCACCTGTGATCAGGACGGTCAGGTCCGTGGCAGCAACACGTGCGGCTGTATTCAAGGCACGATCATAGATCTCTGACCTGCCGACGAGTCCGAATCTTTGCTTAATAGTTGCTGCTGAGCTCATCGCTTACCCGTCTTTAATTTGTAACGATGCGCCCTAGAAGCGTCGCGCTGTTAGATGACTCAATAAATACATGGACATAGTTTCCTGGATTTAATCCAGGGGCCTTTGGAAACACAATCATTTTGTTCTGGGAATTCCGGCCCTTGAATTCACTTTCAGATTTCCTGGAATCGCCCTCTATCAATACTTTAAATGTCTTGCCTACATCACGTGCATTGTGTTCTGCCGAAAGTTGGCGTTGAAGGGCGATGATCTCACTCAGGCGGGTTTTCTTAGTGTCTTCATCGATATCATCAGTATACTTCCTTGCCGCGAGTGTTCCGGGCCTTTCAGAATAGCTAAACATATAGCTCATGCAATAGTCCGCCCAGGCCATCATGGATAGTGTCTCCTTGTGATCTTCATCGGTCTCCGTGCAAAAGCCAGCGATGATGTCAGATGAAACTGCACATTCCGGCACGATCTGCCTGATGGCTTCAATCCTGTTTTTGTACCATTCCCGGTCGTAAGTCCTGTTCATGAGTGACAATACACGGCTGCTTCCTGACTGGACAGGCAGATGGATATACTTACAGATATTCTCATGCCTTGCCATCACATGGAGCACATCATCAGTCATGTCCTTTGGATGGGAAGTACTGAACCGTACCCGAAGATCAGGATGCACATTGGCAACCTGCTCAAGCAATCGGGCAAACGAATAAGTCTCATGTGTTTCGGGATGTTGCCATTTATAGGAATCCACATTTTGCCCCAGCAAGGTTACTTCCCGGTATCCACGTTCAAACAAATGTGACGCTTCAGATACAATGGTAAAAGGATCTCTGGATCGCTCTCTGCCCCGGGTAAAGGGAACCACACAAAAAGAGCACATGTTGTCGCAACCTCTCATGATGGAGATAAACGCAGTCACTCCATTACTCTCCAACCTCACCGGGCTGATATCAGCATATGTTTCTTCACGGGACAGGTAGACATTTATTCCTTTGTCCCCATCCTCGACCTGGTTGAGCAGACGGGGCAGGTCCCGATAGGCATCCGGACCTACGACAAGGTCAACCAGTTTTTCGTCTTCGAGCAGGCTTTGCTTCAGTCGTTCAGCCATACAGCCCAGGATGCCTACCATGGTGCCAGGCCTGCTGATCTTGATCTTATCAATTGTCCGGAGACGTTTCCTGATGGTTTCTTCCGCTTTTTCCCTGATAGAGCAGGTATTGAGCAGGATAAGGTTAGCTTTTTCAATATCCTGCGTCGGCTTGTACCGGCACTCACTGAGGATAGAGGCTACGATTTCGCTGTCACTGAAGTTCATCTGACAGCCATAACTCTCAATATAAAATCGCTTTAAAATGATATCGTTAATATCTTCTGTATCAGGCAAATAAAAGGCCTCACCCTGACGGGATTCATCGATGGTCTTGATGTCGGAAACAATAGGGTTCATAGCGTAAAAGGGCATCAAAGATAAGGAATATCTGCCATTTTGACACCTTTGACAACACTATAAACCGTTGGATCCCATAATGGTTTATGCCTGAAAATTTGGTACTTTTGAAGGCTAAATAATACAGCTCATGACTACTGATACCCTTACCCGGTCCGGCATGTTTATCGACCTTGAAGACAAATATGGTGCCCATAACTACCATCCGCTTCCAGTAGTCCTTACCAAAGGGGAGGGAGTCTTCCTGTGGGACGTAGAGGGTAAGCGGTATTATGACTTTCTTTCGGCGTATAGCGCAGTCAATCAGGGGCATTGCCATCCGGCCATTGTAAAGGCATTGGTAGATCAGGCCAGTCAGTTGACCCTGACATCAAGGGCGTTTTATAATGACAAGCTTGGGCCTTTGGAAAAGTATATCACTAGCTATTTCAACTATGAAAAGGCATTGATTGCCAATTCAGGGGTTGAAGCGGTGGAAACGGCGATCAAGCTATGCCGCAAGTGGGCTTATGTAAAGAAGGGATTAACTGATCAATCTGCCAAAATTATTTTCGTTGCCGGCAACTTCCACGGGCGTACCATGGGTGTAATCTCCGCTTCTACAGATCCATCAAGTACAGGAGGGTTCGGGCCATATATGCCTGGATATGTCATCGTTCCATACAATGACAAGAAGGCTATGGCAGATGCATTGGAGGACCCTAATGTAGCCGGAGTACTTGTTGAGCCTATACAAGGCGAAGCAGGTGTCGTGGTGCCGGACGCAGATTACCTACCCTATATCCAGGCGCAATGCAGGGAAAAGAATATCCTCTTTATTGCGGATGAAGTACAAACGGGTATAGCCCGGACAGGGAAATTGCTCGCGACTTGTGGCAATTGCTCCTGTGAAGGGTTTTGTGAAAACAAGCCTGAAATCAAACCCGATATTCTTATCCTTGGCAAGGCACTTTCCGGCGGAGTTTTACCGGTTTCAGCAGTGTTGGCCAATGATGAAATCATGCTTTGTATCAAGCCAGGCGAACATGGGTCAACATTTGGTGGCAATCCATTAGCATGCGCAGTAGCTATGGCGGCCCTTGACGTGGTAAGGGATGAGAGACTTGATGCCAATGCTGAAAAACTTGGAAAGATCTTCCGTGAACGAATGCAGCAAATAGTCGAAAAGTACCCGATTGCATTATTGGTCAGAGGCAAAGGATTACTCAATGCCATTGTGGTGGATGATGATGAGGATGGACATCTTGCCTGGGATATTTGCCTGAGCCTGGCAGCCAAAGGTCTTCTGGCCAAGCCAACACATGGCAACATCATTCGTTTTGCACCTCCCTGGTGATGACAGAGGATCAGTTGCATGAATGCTGCGATATCATCGAAGAAGTGATATCCGGATTCAATCAGCTATCCTGATTATATATAATGGCCTTTTAACGGCCGTTGGTTAAGTGTAAAATCATCTTGTCGATATCCATCACCTGCTCAATCAAGGCGCGCTCTCCGTCATTGTAAATGATAAAGTCTGAGAGCGGAATCTTCCTGTCATCAGGCCATTGGTTTTCTATCCGGCGAAGCACCGCATCGCGGGTTATTCCATCTCGTTTCATAACCCGATCGATTCTGACCTCAGCCGGAGCTACAACCAGGATGATGGCCCTAAACCTTTTTGCCAGGTCTTCCTCAAAGAGCAATGCACTTTCCTGAATGAGATAGGGCGCCTGTTGTTGTGTATCCAAGGCTATCCAGTCAACCAGGTCCTGGAAAACTGCGGGATGCACAATACCATTGAGTTGGCTCAGCAGTGGAGGATTATTGAAGACTTTAGAAGCTATCCAGGCTCGGTTTATTTCATGCTGTGAAGTATATGATTCACTACCCAGCAGGGCTACAATTTGCTGCCGCAGTCCTGGGTCATTATTCATCAGGAATTTAGCCCTTGAATCAGATTCATATACGGGGATGCCCAGTGTCCTGAATAACCCGGCCACTGTGGATTTCCCTGAACCGATTCCGCCTGTGAGTCCGATGAGTTTCATGCCGTTGCAAAATTGCAAAGATTAAAGGCAAGTACGGAGGAAATATTGAAAATCAAACGATCTGATCATCATCCAGGAATTCAACGGCTATACCTATGTGTTTAGCATAATCATCAAGTTGGGTGAAATCCATTTTACTGTAATGGTGCAAAGCATCGAGGAGCAGTTTGGGCGCAGAGGATTTTCTGAAGCCAACAATGAGTTGCGCGTTTTCAGCAAAAGCTTCTTCAAAGACAGTGATGTTGTTTTGCTTGCAGAAGTTGAGAAAATGAGGGAAAGCATCATAGGATAACGTGATACGTACTTTGGCAATAACATTTCTTTCCACAATGGTGCCCGCAAGGATAGCATTGGCAGCACTCGTTTTATAAGCTTCAATGAGGCCCGGGATCCCGAGTTTGGTGCCACCAAAATACCTGACCACGATGATGAAGACGTTTGTCAGGTCGTTTTTAACCAGTTGGCCCAGAATCGGACGTCCTGCAGACCCTGAGGGCTCTCCATCATCATTTGATCGCTCCAGGGATGCATCAGGGGACAATCTCAGGGCGGTACAATAATGTCTGGCTTTTGGATGGTCTTTTCTAATGCCCTGGAGGATGTTAGGGATTTCTTCTTCGCTACTCACAGGGAAGGCATAGGCGAGGAACTTACTTCCCCTCTCCATATAGTATCCCTCAGCAGGGCCGTCCAGTGTCAGAAACCTGTCTTCCACATTTCAGGATTGTGTGCATAAGCAATCATGAGGATCGCTGCGGAAGCAAGTGCTATACCTATCCAGTTGATGCGGGACAGTTTCTCCCTGAAGGCTATTACAGCTACAAAGGTGGATAAGAGAAGTACTGATACATTGACCAATGGGTACATCACAGACCCATCCCATCCCTGGTTGAGCATCCTGAGCAGCAGGTATATAGAAAAGAAGTTGGGTATGCCAAGCATCACTCCGGCGATTGTATCCCTGATGGTTATCCTGTTCCCCTTTCTAAGCCACAACCAACCCGTGGCCAGCCATCCGACAATGGCAGCACAACCAAATCCGTGTGTAGTAAATGCCATTTGTTGCTGTCCGACGATGCCTGACTTTTCGACATAGAAAAGTAATATTTCAATGGCGGCTGAAAAGACAAGAACGGTCAGTAACAATAGTGCTGGTCGACCAGCCAGCGAAAAAGAACCTTGCCCCCCTTTCTGGTTGATCGCCACGATGGCCATCAGGGCCAGGAGCAATCCGATGGCCTGTAACCAGCCAAAAGGTTCGTGAAAGAGGAGCACTGTAAAAGATACCGTCAGGATAAGCGACATGCGTTGGATCAGCGTAGTCATAGTGATCCCCGCCCTTTGAATAGAGAATGCAGTGAGGTTAAAGCCTGTAATGAAGAGGAATCCCAATAGAACATCAAACAAAAACCAAGGGGCTGACAGGATGGAGGAGGAAAATGGAAGCTCTTTTTCAGGATTCAACAGCGTGCCGAGAATGAGGCAAATGGTATAATTGATGACTATAGCATTAAAGGTATTGACCTTAAACCTGGTAAAGAGTTTAAACCCTATACCAATCCAGGTAGTCACCACTATACACCAAAGGAACTCCAACATGTATCCGTTTTAGCTATTGTTAACAGGCCAAAATTAATTTTTTGACAATCTTTGCAGCATGAATTACCGGCTCGCCGGTTGATATTCATACATTTTTACGTTATTACACTCAATCATATATTCGTCCACGTGGAGCAAAGCCTCATTCAGTATGATACAGTCATCGCCAGGTGTAAAGCACTTTTCCTGCGTAAAAACAAGGATTATGGCACTGCATGGCGAGTGCTGAGGCTTCCTTCCCTGACCGACCAGATCTATATCAAAGCTTCCCGTGTGCGGAATATAGAGGAACAAGGTACACGTAAAGTCAATGACCGTATCGATGATGAATATGTGGGAATGATCAATTATTGCCTGATGGCCCTCATTCAGCATGATTTGAAGGGCGATGACCGGCAGGATATACCACTTGAAGAGCTCGCTCCGCTATATGATGACTTTGTTTCCAGGACAAGGCAGTTGTTTATGGACAAAAACCATGACTACGGCGAGATATGGCGCGATATGCGGATCAGCAGCTATACCGACCTGATCCTGATGAAACTCCTCCGCATCAAGCAGATTGAAGACAACCAGGGACAACTTTTGGCTTCTGAGGGTGTTGATGCCAATTACATGGATATAATAAACTATTGCGTTTTTGCTTTGATCCGATTAGAAGAAAAATAATAAGATATGACCATTCAGATCCTCATGCTTTATATCGCCATTGCTGCGGCAATCCTGACGGCAATCATTGGCTATTTGAAAAAGGGACATAAGAACTGGCTGATGACATTCCTCCAGAACTTCACAGGCATTCTGTTTATTATTTCGGGACTTGTCAAGGCAATTGACCCTATGGGTACTGCCTTCAAGATGGAACAATATTTTTCCGAGTTTGAATATACGTTCAAGGAGACAGCATTCAGTTTTTTGGCTCCGCTGTTCCCTTTTTTAAGCAATATCTCTTTGATCTTTTCAGTAACCATGATAGTCCTGGAGATAGTTTTGGGTGTCATGTTGTTGCTTGGCCACAGGTCTAAACTGACCAGTTGGTCATTCCTGCTCCTTGTTCTTTTCTTTACGGTCCTGACGGGCTTTACATTTCTTACGGGCTATGTACCAAACAGCGTTAACTTTTTTGATTTCGCTGCATGGGGACCTTATACGGAGACCAATATGCGTGTGACAGATTGTGGATGCTTTGGTGATTTTATCAAGCTGCAGCCCAGGATCTCCTTCTTCAAGGATCTGGTACTCCTTGTGCCTGCATTTTATTTTGTTTTCAGGCATAAGGATAAGAACCAGTTGTTCACACCCAAGGTGAGGGCCATTACAGTATGGGCGTCAACAGCATTGTTGCTTCTTTTCTGCCTGAACAATTTCTATTGGAACCTGCCTGTAATTGATTTCAGGCCATTTAAGGTAGGTACGGACTTGTATCAAAAGAAGATGGCCGAGGAGGAAGCTGCAGCAGCCGTGAAGATCATTTCCATGAAATTGAAGAATAAGAAAACAGGTGAAATCGCGGATCTGGCCTACGAAGTATATATGAAAGAATGGGCCAAGTATCCTAAAGATGAATGGGAGACCATTGAACAGATCAAATCCAAGATTGCGATTGAGCCTACCAAAGTCAGTGAATTTTCTGTCATGAGTCCGGATGGGTTTGATGTAGCAGAGGATATTCTCACGGATTCAGGTAATGTTTTCCTTGTTGTTGCCTATAAGCTTAAAGGCATTGCCTCCACACAGGATCTGATGGTTCCTGACACCACCTGGAATATGGATACAGTGACGGTTGGAAAGGATAGCATAATCATCGTCAAGAATATTGGACAGATCGGCACCAGGAAAGAGACTAAGGAGGTATTTGCATGGGATGAGGGCTATGTGGAAGACTATAAGACACGTGTAAACGTGCTTATGGAAGATGTCATGAAGCAAGGGGCTAAGGTGTATGCAATGGCAGGTGGAGCTGGCGAGGCAAAGCTTGCATCATTTAAGTCAGCTATCGGAAGCACCTATGATTGGTATGAAGCGGATGATATCCTGTTGAAGACCATTATCAGGTCTAATCCGGGTGTTGTACAGATAAAAGGGGGCAAGGTGATCAACATGTGGCACATCAGGCATTTGCCTGAAAGTGTTCCTTTAAACTGATTCTCTGCCCTTTAGGTAGGAGACAGGATCACATTAAAAAATTTATTATTCGTTCGTGCCGGGTAGAATCAAATATGTTTTATTTTTGTCCGAATGTTCGTTGAATCAATCTGAGGCACATCCGATATGGTAAGCAGGAGAAGTATAAGGGTAAAAGTGATGCAATTGCTGTATTCCCTGGATCGTGATCCCGGCGTAAGCCACAAGGAACTCCTGGGCCGCTATGACAAAGCGGTTGACCTGGCCTATGAAAGCCTCATGTTCAACATTTTCCTGATACTAGAAATTTGTCACCAGGCGGTAGCTGACCGGGATACCCGGCATGCCAAGCTCAGACCGGCAGCAGATGACCTGGCCTGGACAGCCAGACTATATGAAAATGAACTCATCCAGAGCTTAGCCAGGAATAAAGCCCTTCGAACCTATTTCGACAAGCGATCATTTAGTGCCCGACTGGATCAGGACCTGCTGATGAAGATGTACAATACGTTTTCAAAGACCCCTGAATACAGGAAGTACGTCATGACTGAGGTCGATGATGCCGGACACAGGGAATATCTCCTCGATATCTACAGGGATCTGCGCAAGAACGAGATCTATGAAGAAATCGTTGATGATCAGTATTCCTTCTGGCAGGAAGATAAATCCCTGGTCATTGGAGCGTTGAAGAAAGTCATCAAGCAGCTTCCCGAGGCGAATGAGCGGTTTTTTGAAGAGTATCTCCCTGATGATGATACAGTAAAAGATTTCGGACGGAGACTGATTGAAGTAACCATGGAGCAGGCACCGGAACTCGAAAAGCTCATCGAACCTACCCTCAAGAATTGGGACATGGAGCGCCTGGCAGTACTGGATGTCATTATTATCAAAATGGCATTGGTTGAATTTCTCTACTTCCCGACCATCCCTACCAAAGTCACCCTTGACGAATACGTAGATATATCCAAAGAATACAGCACCCCCAAGAGCAAGGATTTTGTCAATGGCATCCTGGACAAGCTGATGAAGACCATGCTGGAAGATGGCCAGATCAAAAAGGAAGGCCGGGGACTGCTTGAAGAATAATCACGTATATGTACGTCAAGGAATTTTGTAAAAGCTGATTCGAGTCATTCACCAACCATAGCCATATCCTGATGAAGGAAAAAGTACTTATCCTGGATTTCGGAGCACAATACACTCAATTGATAGCCCGTCGAGTAAGGGAGCTTGAGATATACAGCGAGATCATTCCTTACAATGCACTTCCTGCTGAAATTCCTTCTGACGTAAAGGCATTGATTTTATCCGGCAGTCCGTTTTCGGTAAGGGATGCAAATGCCCTTCGTCCCGATCTTTCAGCCTGGGCCGGCAATGTTCCGATTCTTGGGATTTGCTATGGTGCACAGTATATAGCTGATTCGTTTGGTGGCAATGTCGCTCGCTCAGACAAGCGTGAGTATGGAAAAGCAAGGATACATATTGTAAAACCAGAGCATCCATTCTTTTCAGGCATACCTCAAGGTTCGCAAGTATGGATGTCCCATGGGGATACCATTCTTGAATTGCCTGAAGGATTTGAATTGCTTGCCGAAACCGACAGTATACCTGTGGCCGCTTATGCCAGCCAGCCAGGCCGGTTTGATAAAATGATTTGTTGCGTGCAGTATCACCCTGAAGTGACGCATTCCCTTGACGGTCATTTGTTGCTTTCCAATTTTCTTCGCGGTATTGCCGGCTTAAAGGAGCGTTGGACCCCTGACTTGTTCATTGAAGAGACTATAGAGGTGATCAGGCAGCAGACGAAAGGGGAAGAAGTGTTGATGGCGTTGTCAGGTGGTGTGGATAGCACTGTTGGAGCCATCCTGCTTCACAGGGCGATCGGTGAAAAACTCCATTGCTTCTTTATTGATAACGGGCTTTTAAGGAAGAATGAATTCCAGTTGGTGATGGACAGATACGCCCAGATGGGTTTGAAGGTCCACGGGATTGATGCAAAGCAAAAATTCTATACCGCACTCGAAGGAATCACAGACCCTGAATTGAAACGAAAGACGATAGGCAGGTTGTTTATTGAAGTGTTTGAAGAAGAAGCTGCAGCATATCCGGCAGTGAAGTGGCTTGGCCAGGGTACCATCTATCCTGATGTGATCGAATCGATTTCGGTACATGGCCCGTCAGCCACAATCAAATCTCATCACAATGTGGGAGGACTACCCGAGCATCTGAAACTAAAGATAGTCGAGCCTCTCCGCATGCTATTTAAAGACGAGGTACGCAAAGTTGGAGATGCCCTTGGAATACCTGCAGATCTGATCGGGAGACATCCTTTTCCCGGTCCGGGACTTGCTATACGTATCATCAGTGACATCACCCCTGAAAAAGTTGCAACTCTGCAGGAAGCAGATGCGATTTATACAGACATCCTCCGCAAGCATGGATGGTATGATAAAATCTGGCAGGCAGGTGCAATACTTCTCCCTATATTATCCGTTGGGGTGATGGGCGATGAAAGGAGTTATGAGAATGCGATTGCCCTCAGGGCGGTCAACTCCCTTGATGGCATGACTGCAGAATGGAGCAAAATACCACATGAAATACTGGCCGAAATATCCAGTGAGATTATCAATAAAGTCAAAGGAATCAACAGGGTCGTCTATGATATCAGTACCAAGCCTCCTGCAACCATTGAGTGGGAGTAATGTCGCAATCACCATGCTGGTGATCTGCGGCTTGATTTCATGTACCACTTCCCGAAGAGTTGTTGAAAAACCACCGACGCCTCCTCCGGTAGAGAAACCTGCTGAGGACAAAGTCAGTCAATATGATCCAAAGACGGATGAAGTCATCCTCGTCCCGCGTGATGCGATCAAGACAGATACAGTGAGGTGGACAGAAGACAAGACCCCTCCGATTGTTACGGATGAAAAGGTCATCATCCCGAATCCAACCGTGAAGGATCATCTGGAGATAACCTTGCTGATGCCTTTCAATGCGGCTAATGCTCCATTATTCAGTGAACAGCAGGATCTGAAGCTCAACAGGTTTATCCAGTATTACGCTGGTATGCAAATGGCGATGGACGAAATGGGTTTTCCACTATCCAACGTCAAGGTCAATACCCTGGACGTTGATGATCCATCTGCATCCATTAGCTTACTGACCGCCAAACCGGAGTTGAGAAACGCAGATGTCATCGTAGGTCCCTATGAGAAAGATGAAATAGATGCCATAGCTACTTTTGGCCTGGACAATGAGATCATGGTCGTGTCGCCATGGCTTCCCGCCTTTAATACAGACAAGGAGAATCCGTTTCTGATCCAACTTTTTCCTGGACTCAATGCACATGCCCAGGCTATTACCTCGTATATCAAGGAAGATATGCCCGGCAAGAAAGTATATGTTGTAGCACGTGACAATGCGGTGGAGCGAAACAGGATACAGATTTTTAGCAGGAATAGCAACCTGTTGATCGAAGAACTCATCATTAAAGATGCCTCGCAGGACCTTGTCAATACAGACCTGCATGCCCTTTTGTCAGATGACCGGGGGACCATTTTTATACTTCCTTATTTTTCAAAAACAGATGAGTCCTTCGTCAACGCGTTTATGCGCAAGCTGCATGCGGAAAAGGATACCAGAGAAGCCATTGTTTTCGGATTACCGCAATGGACCGGCTTTACCAATCTCAATGCAAATTACATGGAGAGCCTCTCCGCCCATCTGAGTATATCCTCCTTTATCGATGTCGCCAGTCCGGCTTATGCGGGGTTCAGGACAGGGTTTTACAGCAAATTCCATACGATACCTGATATCAATGCTTTCCTGGGCTATGATCTGATGAAGTGGCTGGGTGATCGGTTGACACAGTATGGTCAGGAAGGGCTCATTGGCCAAATGGACGTCACAGGATATGGCCTCGCTTCCGGGTTTGATATCAGGCCCGTGTACAGGAATGATACAGGCACAAGTACGGAGATCAAGGCTCCATTATATTACGAAAACCGCCGCATCCGGATCCTTGGGTATAAGGACCAGGATTTTATACTGGTCCGCTAGTTCAGTTCAGTATTGAAAGGGCTTGTGCGATACGTGCTGCTGCATCCTTGAGTTTAGCATCAGAAGTAGCATAGGATAACCTTATGCACTTGTCATTGCCAAATGCGCCACCTGACACCGTGCTCACTCTGGCTTCCGCAAGAAGGTAAAGGGCCATATCGTCTGCATTGCTTACATGGTAGCCATTGGCAGATGTCCTCCCGAAATAAGCGGATACATCAGGAAAAATATAGAATGCGCCCTGTGGCCTGTTGACCAGCAATAATGGGATCTGTTCGAGCAGGGAAATGATAAGGTCGCGCCTTGTATGAAATGCTTTCACCATGTCATGAGTAGGGGTGAGATCTGAGTCAAGTGCTACAGCAGCGGCCTTCTGTCCAAAAGAAGAGGCTCCACTGGTCACCTGGCCCTGGATCTTGGTGCAGGCTTCGGCTATCCAGTCAGGACTGGCAGTGTAGCCAAGGCGCCATCCGGTCATGGCAAATCCTTTCGACATCCCATTGATGATCACCGTGCGGTCTTTCATTCCTTCCATAGAGGCCATGGAATGGTGGTTTTGAGTAAAATTGATGTGTTCGTAGATTTCATCTGACACCACGATCACATGAGGATAAGCCTGCAGCATGGATGCCATAGCCCGGAGCTCTTCAAATGAAAAGACAGAGCCGCTTGGATTGCAAGGGGATGAATACAGGATGAATTTAGTCCGGTCTGAGATCAGGGCTTCGATATCATCAGGGCTGCTCTTGAAATCCTGCTCAATCGATGAATAAGCGATCACCGGCACACCACCTGCCATCTTGACGATCTCATAATAGGAGACCCAGTAGGGCGCCGGCAGGATGACTTCATCGCCCGGATCCAGTAGGGCCATACAAAGGTTGTAGACACTTTGTTTGGCACCGTTAGACACCACGATTTGGTTGATGGTATACTGGAGGTCATTTTCCCTGGCCAGCTTCCTTACGATTGCTTCCCGGAGTTCAACAAGTCCATTGACAGGAGTGTATTTTGTGTACCCGTCATCCAGTGCTTTTTTGGCTGCCTCCTTGATATGGACTGGAGTGTCAAAGTCCGGCTCACCGAGACTGAGGTCAATGACATCCTTGCCCTGGGCTTTGAGTTCACGGGCCATTTTGGCCATCTTGAGGGTCGCAGACTCCTGCATATCAGTGACAAGCCTTGATAAAGGAAGGGTGGAAGGAATACTATTCATCATTTTGCGGGTATATTATTTATTTTGGGGCTAAGTTACCAACAGAATGAATAAAAAGAACAAGGAATTAAACGACAGGCAGAAACAAGCCCTCCTGGGCGGAGGGCAGGATCGCATTGATCAGCAGCATGCTAAAGGAAAACTTACGGCCCGGGAGCGCATTCGCCTGCTTTTCGATGAAAATAGTTTTGAGGAGATCGGGATGATGGTAGTACATCGGACGACCGACTTTGGGATGGACCAGCAGCAATTCTATGGCGATGGAGTAGTGACAGGCTATGGCACTGTTGACGGGCGCCTGGTATATGCGTATGCACAGGACTTTACTGTGTTTGGCGGAGCCTTGTCTGAGACCCATGCGGAGAAGATTTGTAAGGTCATGGACCTCGCGGTTGAAAATGGTGTGCCCGTCATCGGCTTAAATGATAGTGGTGGAGCCCGGATACAGGAAGGCGTCAGGTCATTAGGTGGCTATGCGGATATCTTCTATCGCAATGTAAGGGCATCAGGAGTCATCCCTCAGATCAGTGCCATCATGGGCCCTTGTGCAGGAGGAGCTGTGTATA
This sequence comes from Candidatus Opimibacter iunctus, assembly GCA_016716665.1. Classification (GTDB taxonomy): domain Bacteria; phylum Bacteroidota; class Bacteroidia; order Chitinophagales; family Saprospiraceae; genus Opimibacter; species Opimibacter iunctus. Next base: position 103,943 of record JADJVH010000006.1, read on the forward strand.
GTCCCGCCATGACGGACTTTACGATTATGGTTGAAGGCAGTTCGTATATGTTTGTTACCGGCCCAAACGTTGTCAAGACGGTGACCAACGAAGAGGTGACGAGCGAGGAATTGGGCGGAGCGATGACCCATGCAAGCAAGTCAGGCGTCACCCATCTCACTGCTGCCAACGATGTAGATTGTATCCGCCAGATCAGAAGGTTGCTGAGCTATATCCCACAGCAAAATCAATCTAAGCCCACTGTATTGGATTTTAATCCAGGGGATGAACTGAGACCTGGATTGGCCAGCCTCATGCCTGAAAGCCCGTCTACGCCCTACCAAATGAGGGATGTGATCAATGAGTTGGTCGATGCGGATAGTTTTATGGAAATCCACGAACATTTTGCAGCAAATATCCTTGTTGGATTTGGCCGTGTTGGCGGAATGAGTATCGGAATCGTGGCCAATCAACCATGGCACCTGGCAGGTGTGCTCGACACAGATGCTTCGCGAAAGGCTGCAAGGTTTGTGCGGTTCTGTGATTGCTTCAATATTCCATTGCTTGTCTTAGTGGACGTGCCAGGCTTCCTTCCCGGCACAGACCAGGAATGGAACGGTATCATTCAGCACGGAGCAAAATTGCTTTATGCTTTCAGCGAAGCCACAGTGCCGAGGATTACACTCATTACACGCAAAGCCTATGGTGGTGCCTATGACGTGATGAATTCCAAGCACATCGGTGCTGGTATGAATTTTGCATGGCCTACTGCGGAAATAGCAGTCATGGGGGCAAAGGGCGCCTCTGAAATTATATTCAAGAAGGAGATCCAGAGCTCGAAAGATCCGCAAGCTACTTTGCTGGAAAAGGAAAAGGAATATGGTGAAATGTTTGCCAATCCTTATAAGGCGGCAGAGCGTGGATTTATTGACGAAGTCATCCTGCCTGAAGAATCACGGAGAAAGATCATTAAGGCATTCACTGTCCTCGCAAATAAGAAGAAAGCAGGACCAATGAGAAAGCACGGGAATATTCCATTATAGAAAAAAGGGGCATGCTGTTTAAGCATGCCCCTTTTCTTTTTACCAGATGGCCGGATTAATTCCCTGCTTTAACCAGTTTTATCGGCCAGGTATTTGCCCCTTGTGTGATGGTGGCAATATAGAAGCCCGGAGGTTGTGTGGTCAATTCATATATCTCGTCTGTCGTCAGCGGGAAATGATAAAGCACATTTTTACCATTCGAGTTGTATAAGGACAACCGGACATCCTTCCTGGCATAGACGCCAGGGATCGTTCCATTGTTGAAGATGGTAAAGAACTCATCATAATCAACCGGAGTAGTAGACACCAGGCATTGAACAATACCCGGAGTAATCACTTCAAAGCAACCTGGATTTGCAGCATCAAAGACCAGGAATTCATAGTTGGTATCGTCAGACGCAAAGGGGCCGATCTGTACTGGTACATTTTCATAGCTGAAATTGCCATACTCATTGCCATTGCCTACTACATTGAAACCCTCACCACCAACGTTGACAAAATCAAAGTCAAGGATAAAATAGAATTGATCCACTGAATCACATTCTGTCAGTGTGTATTCCAGGTTGGAGATGTTGCATTCAGGTTGGCCGCAGACCGGGCCTGTAAATTCAAAGGACGAACAGCAATCGGTTCCATCGCTTTCGCAGATCGTCACTACATACTGGCCACTTTCGTTGGAAGGGAAATGAACTACTTCAATGGGTACATTTTCAAAGTTGTAAAAGCCCAGATAGATGTCACCGGCATAGACGTCAAAACCACCCGAAGGAATATTCTGATATTGGAAGCTGAACACAGCAGCAAATGATGTGTCTGAATTACAATTGAACACATTGGCGGATATATCAGAAATCGAGCATGGACCACACAAAGGTGTTTCGAAGGTATAGGATGCACAACAGTTTTCATTACCTGAAGCACAAACAGTCAATGTGGTTTGCTCTCCGGCCAGATGAGGGAAATTTTCAATATGGATAAATTCAGGAACGTTGAAGTATGTGCCTACAAACTGATCATTGGCAAAAATATGAACTGAGTCTGCCGGAAGGTTATAATCCTGGAATACGACATCCAATACAAAGGTGGAGTCAGAAGAGCATTCGCCTGTTTCAGCAAAGAGTCCATAAATCTCACAATCAAAGCCCTGGCCACAATCAGGGGTCGTAAATTCAAATTCATCACAGCATTCACTATTGCCCTGTGAGCAAAGGGTAATGGTCGTGTGACTGGAACTATAGGCAGGGAAATCAGGAATAGTAAAGCCGTCAGGATTGTGGGCGAAATGACCTTCATATCCCTGGCTGGTAGATACGACTACAGAGTCTGAGCCAAGATACGCACCAACATAATTGACAAACAGGGAATAGGTGGAATCACCATTACATTCTCCTGGATCTGCTACGAGGTTGAAAATGCTGCAATCTCCCGCACCAGCGCATCCCGGTGTGTTGAATTCAATTGATGCACAGCAATCCGGAGCACCAACACCACAAACTGAGAGTATGGTAAATTCTGTATCGAACAGTGGGAAATTTTCAATCATAATAGCGTTTGCCTGCGTTTGATACTGACCAACATAATTGCCATTAGCCGTTATTATTACGGAGTCCACCGGAAGGAATTCATAGTTGAAATCGAGATGTAATACATAAGTGCTGTCTGATGTGCACGCTCCTGTCTCACTGACCAGGTCCCAAATATGGCATTGGCCGTATTGTGAACAATCAGGGGTCTCAAAAGTGAATTCATCGCAGCAATCCGGTGCACCTACAGCACATAAGGTAAGGGTCGTCAGCGAATCTTCAAAAGTTGGGAAAGACTCAATGATGATATTGCCTTCATTCAGTTGATACTGCCCTATAAAATTTCCATTACCTGAGACCAGCACAGAATCAACATCCAGATTCTGGTAGTTGAATTCAAAATGGAGCAGATATGTAGAGTCCGAATCGCAATCTCCAGTTGAAGCCACAAGATCCCAGATATTGCAGTGGCCAAACAGGGAGCAATCAGGTGTGGCAAAACTATAGGTGTCACAGCAATCCGGTGCGCCAACTGCACAAACAGTGATGGTGGTGGTGTCCCCATCAAGCATAGGGAAATGCTCGATGCGGTTAAAATCAGGAGCAATAAGATATTGACCGATATAATTTCCGTTTGCAGTGACTATGATTGAATCAGTTGGGAGATTCATACTGTCAAAGACGATATCTAAAAGGAAAGTAGAATCCGTATTGCAATCGCCCGTTTCAGCAACGAGGCCAAAAATGCCACATTCCTGGGACTCACAAGTGATCAGGTCAATGACTACCTCGGCACAGCAGTTGTTCAGGTCATTAGCGCAAACGCTGATCACAGCAGTACCATCTCCTTCAGGAATACTAATATTGATCGGGATATCTTCTACGCTGTAGAATCCAATCAGTACTCCATCAAGGAATACATCCACAGAATTATTGGGAAGGTATTCATAGAAAAATTCAATAGACACTGCAAAGGTGCTGTCTGTGGTGCATCCAATATTGTCAGCAGTGACATCAAAGATATGACAGGCGCACTCTGGTGATGCAAAGGAAGTTGTTGCACAACAGAGCGGATTGTCGTTTTCACAGACTGTGATTTCATCAGTGCCTGTGCCGTTGGATGGAAAGTCTTCGAGTGTCAGGGGTAGGTCGCTGTATTGGAAAAAGCCGTAGAGTTCGCCATTGGCATAAAGGTCAAATCCTACACCGGATACACCCTGGTAGTCAAAGTCGACATGCAGGACATAGCTGTTGTTGCCAGAACAGTCTCCGGTTTCTACCACCAGATTGGTGAGTTCGCAGATGGTATCACAATCAATAAAGCCAAGTTCTACCGCTTCAAAGCATAAAGGATTGACGAGATCTGTGATGACAAATTCAAAGTACTGGCTGCCATCTCCAACAAAAGGGCCTATCTGTATAGGCAGGTCCTCATAGGCAAACTGGCCGTAATTATTACCGTTTCCGGATACTTCAAATCCATCCGTGGAGGTGTTTTGATGATCGAAGTCAATCTGGACAAAGATCTGGTCCTCTGCGTTACAGGGCAGAGGTGTGGCAGTGAGATTATAAATCAGGCAACCTGCACAGAGAAGTGCCTCAAATGGAGTGGTGGAGCAACAGCCCAGATTTTCATTATCGCACACTGAAACGATATCAATGTATTCTCCGGAACCTTCAAAAGCGGGGATGGTGATAGGCAATTCATCATACATATAACTCCCGTAATAAAATGTCTCAGAGAAGACCGCGAATCCGTTGTCTCCTTCGCCTTCTATATCCATACCGATTTCCAGCGCATAGGCTTCATTGCCATTGCATTCGGTCGCCAAAGCTTCCATTGAAAGAAGATTGCAGGGAGGTGGGCAATGGTATATGCCTAATACCTCATCTGCGCTGCATGCGCTGTTTTCACTGTCCTGGATATGAAAAGCCCAATTGATATTGGTACTTCCATTTAAAGGGCCAAATGTAACCGGGAGGGAATCATAAGCGAAAGTGCCGTAAGTAAGATTGTTGCCTGTCACTGTAAAGCTATCAGAGGCAGGATTGTCATATCCGAAGTTGAGGTGAACAAGAAAGTTAGAACCCGTACACTGTGGGTCTATATTTACACTAAAGATTTCGCAGTTGTTAGGATTGCAATCTATTGCATCGAGTGTGAAGGTTTCACAGCAATTCGAGTTTTCATGATCACATACAGTCATCACAATTGGAGCTGCCCCATTGACTACAAAGAATGGTAGTGTAACCGGAAGGCTTGCATATAGCCAGGAGCCAAGATCCTCACCAGCTTCATTATACAAATCAAAAGAGGGGCCGGTATTATTTGCATGATCAAAGTCAAATACAACCAGTGCGCTTTGATTCCCTACGCATGTTATAAATTCCAATTCAAAATTGCTGATCGAGCAGATCGGACCGCAATTGGAGGCAGGAATGGAGGTGAATTGCTGACAGTCTGCATTTTCCACGTCCCAGGCTATAAATTCATAGACGGATTCATTATCCCCTAAAAGTGGACCCACTGTGACCGGCAGGTCGCTATAGAGATAGGTGCCGTAGATGACGCCATTACCCGCCAGTGTAAAGCCCGGGCTTGCTGGGTTTTCTACGGTCAGATTTACCGACACATTGAAATTATTTCCCTGGCAGGGAAGGGCTACGGCAGAGACTGAAGTGATCTGGCAGTCCTGAGAATGAAGGGCAGGTTGCAACAAATTCAGCATCAGGCACATGGAGAGTAAAAGTCTGGTCATAGGAATTCCATTTATAGTCTACAAATCTATACAAAACTCATGGAGTATAGGCTACGCTCTCAAGATACTGGTATCTTTATATTCGTTGTCTGTATGACATAAAACCTCAATTTGGTATGAGTTCTATGATCCTTATGGGGCTGAATATGCCTCTCGAAAAAGCTGATATTTCACCCTCCCTGCCTGCTGAGGGGGAGGTTTATGTCCTTTTAAAGGCGGCAGCCCTCAATAAGAGGGATTATTGGATCACCAAAGGGAAATACCCCGGACTTTCTTTTCCGTTGGTACCCGGCAGTGATGGGGCCGGTATTGTAGCCGGCAGGGAAGTCATCATCAATCCCAGCCTCGATTGGGGCAGTGATCCTGATTACTTCTCCCCTGATTTCAGGATATTAGGTATGCCTGATCATGGGACTTTTTCAGATCAGGTCAAGGTGCCTGAAGAAAACCTGTTTGACAAGCCTAAGCACCTTTCTTGGGTCGAAGCAGCGGCATTGCCGGTCTGTGGAGTAACCGCCTACCGTGCAATGATGACCAGGGGTAAAGCACAACCAGGAGAACGTATGCTCATTACAGGGATTGGTGGGGGGTGTTGCTTCTATGGCCCTTTTGTTTGGTGTAGCTATGGGCATGGATATATGGGTGACGAGCTCTGCTGATCATAAGATTGACCTGGCTGTCCAACACGGTGCCACTGGTGGTGCAAATTATTCCCGAAGCACATGGGATAAGGAATTGGGAGAGAAGATGGCCGGCAAGTTTGATCTGGTGATCGATGGTGCCGGTGGTCCTGACTTTTCTAAGATTCTGCCATTGATGAGCCCGAGAGGTCGCATGGTCATTTATGGGGGCACCAGGGGCGGGCTTGATGGGCTCAGTCCACAGCGGATTTTCTGGAAGCAATTGGATATCCTTGGATCCACTATGGGATCACCTGATGATTTCAGCAACATGGTTGATTTCGTCAACCTCCACAAGATCAGGCCGATTGTGAGCCATACCTTCAGTTTGAGTGAGGCTAATGATGCGCTTGCGTTGATTGCCGAGGGAGAGCAATTTGGAAAAGTATGCCTGGAGATGTCTGAAGAATGGTAAGGATAGGGTTATTGTCTGATACCCACAGTTATCTCGATCCATCCCTATTGCCTGTGCTGCAGGAATGTGATGAGATATGGCATGCCGGTGACCTTGGTAGCCTTGATCTACTTAAGCAGTTGCAAAAACTTAAGAAGCCATTGCGCGTAGTATATGGTAATATTGATGGACATGATATCCGTATTGATGTGCCGGAGCGACTGATCTTTCGTGTCGAACAGATGAAGATCCTCATGATCCATATCGGAGGATATCCGGGCCATTATACTTCACCTGTGAAGAAGATGTTACTTGAGGAGAAGCCGGATATATATGTGTGTGGACATTCCCACATACTCAAAGTGATTTATGACAAACAGCTTCAATTGTTACATATCAACCCGGGTGCTGCCGGCAGGGAGGGTTTCCAAAAGGTGAGGACGATGATAAGATTTACGATTCATCAGGATATGGTCAAGGATCTTGCGATCATTGAACTGGGAAATAAATGAGAAGCAAAAAAATATGTAGAGACGCGATTAATCGCGTCTCTACATATTTTTTTGCTTCCCATTTATTCTATCGCCTGTAGCAGATCATCCAGGATGTCCTGTGGATCCTCGATACCTACTGACACCCTTATGAGTCCATCAGAGATGCCTGCTTTCCTGCGCACTTCCGGATCTACCTTCAGGTGGGATGATGAAGCCGGATGAAGGATTAAAGTGTCCACGTCACCCAGGGTTGGGGTGAGGGAACAAAACTTCATTTTATTCATGGCCTGGATTGCGGTGTCAAAGCCACCTTTGAGTTCGAAGCTCATCATACCGCCAAAGGCACGCATTTGTTTTTTAGCTACGAGATGGTCGCGGTGCGATTCAAGGCCCGGATAGTTTACACGAGATACATTGGGATGATTAGATAGGGTAGTGGCAATCAACTGTGCATTAGATGAATGTTTGTCCATCCTCAGCGGTAGGGTCTTCATGCCTTGATAGACAAGCCATGCTTCAAAGGGGCTGCAATTGGCGCCGGTGAGTTTCATGGTATTCCAGATTGTTTTTTTGAAGAGGTCAGCATCCTTTCCGATGACAACGCCTGCGATGCTGTTGCCATGTCCGTTGAGAAACTTGGTGGTGGAATGAATGACGAAGTCGACACCGAGTATTAACGGCTGCTGTAGATATGGCGTGGCAAAGGTATTGTCGATAGCTGACCACCTGTCATGTGAAGAAACAACTCTTGCGAGGGCTTCGATATCAATGCAGGCAAGTGTTGGATTTGCAGGCGTTTCCAGATATACGAGCTTGATGGACTTGTCTTCCTTAAGCAATGCATCAATTTCATCGGCATTGCTGAGGTTACCGTAAGCGATTTCAATTCCCCAACTCGAGGCCATCTGCCTGAATAATTCCGTAGTACCTCCGTAGATATTAGGCTGTGTGAGCATTTTGTCACCGGATTTGAGCAATCCAGCTACAAGGACATGGATAGCAGACATCCCCGAGTTGGTCATGACTGCTGATGCAGATAGTGCACTGCCATAGGTCTCCATTGCGGCGATCTTTGAAGCCACTGCTTCAACCGTAGGATTGCCATAGCGGCTATAGGTATGCCCTTTTTCATCGCCTGAAAATATCCTTATGCCTTGCTCGATATCTTCAAAATCATATGATGAAGTTGCGTAGATCGGAAGGATATGTGGCCTGGTAGTCATTGGATCTGGCCACTCGCGGGCGGAAAGGGATTCGAAGCGGATCATTTGTGAAGGGTTTATGTGTTTATGTGTTGATGTGTTTATGTGTTGATGTGTTGATAAGTTTATGTGCTTCTGTGCTTTGTATAGGGAATGCAATATAAGGAGACCTTGAGAGATACTGCCGGTACATAGCATATCTTGGTGCCTTACAGTAGAGCAGATACCTTGTAAAAATCAGTCTAGTGAAGGATGGCGACAGGGATTGTGCGTTGGCCTTCAGAAGTTTCTACTTGTAAATGATAAGAACCGGCAACAAGATTTGAAACATCGAATATTTCAATCTGATTCTGACTTAGCAAAGTGAAGCTCCTTATCAGGACAATTTGGCCCAGACTATTGATGAGTTTAAGATCGACTACTTGGGGTTGAATGGTAAAATCCATTTTAACATTAATTACTGCTTTTGCTGGATTCGGAAATACTTCAATTTTTTCGGAGGCAGGAAGTATATCCTTGGTATTTATCATGGTGTCCAGATGACCTGTGATAATACGAACCAAAGGCACGATATCATTTCCAAAGAATATACGGTCATCATTAATGTCAAGTTCTTTAACTTCATAATCGATATTGGTGAGATTGCCATCTGGTGAAAAACCAAGAACAGAAAAATAATAAGGCATATCAATCATTCCATTGGCAAATGCTGTGTCACTTGCTAATTGGATACCTGTATAGTCACGTGCTTCACTTGCACGGATAAATAATTGCGGATCATTTTCGTCCTGGGCCTGGTATTCAACTATAACCATATACCCCAGTCCTCCTTGAATTTTTACGATGTCTCCGGGGTTTTCAAAACTTTCCAGAGTTGTTTCAAATTCAACATTGTCCCCTTCATTGCCTTCAAAAGTATATTCATTGTAACCAACATATTTTCTTTCACTGAATTCGGCAATTTGGTTGTGATTATTATCGGACCATTGTAACAAGTATAGCTGGACTGTTTTTCCTGCCATTTCTGCTGGGTTATTGACACCCCAGATGATGCGCTGTATTGCACGCGTCTCTTTAGGCCTAAAATAATTTCCATATGCATAGGAGAGCGGAGCTCCTTGATCATATAGACCTCTGGAAATGGCAACAGAACGGGTAGCAACATCTTCTAAAGCAAAAACATTTCCACCGGTAGAAAAAAGAATGGAAACCTGATTGTCAAGTGGATCAAAATCAAGCGAGTCCTGGGTTAGAGAATATGTAAGGCGATAATCAGTGCTATAGCCGGGCAGATCAATCAGCTTAGGGAAAATTCGATTCTCTATTGCTGGTCCCGGATCGATACTTCCAAAGTCCACTGTTTCATTATAAATGGTATCCAGAGTTTGTTGGTCAACCACAGTGCATCGAAGGGCAGTATTTGTAATAGGACATGCACCGGTGTTGTAGACATTTGCGAGAGCAGGAAATGGATAAACCTGATTCGCTGGAATTTGGGCAAAAGGTGGAATTGCATAAAAATTGGAGATCATGCTGTTATTACATTCCTGTGCAATGATCATAACATCATCTATAGCCCATAGATAATAATTATCATTGTACGTAAAGCGCAATTGTAAAGAATCATGACCTACAGCTCCCGGCAAAGGAAATCGTTGAATTTCAAGGTTTAGAAAGTAACCATTGATTACATATTCGGTGTTGATCTCTTGTTCTATCCAATCACTCCATTCACTATCATCATCCCGCATGCGATATGCAAAAAAATATGAGCTTTGAAATTGACGGATTGCTTGTGTCCATGTCAGTGAAAGCCCCGCTACATTCCAGGCTCCGGAATAAATAGGCGGAGAAATCAATTCATGGTGCCCTGGAGATGGACACGGACCATTGCAAAAATCACCACAATGATTATTGAAATCACTATCTACCCCAACTGCTCCATCACACACTGTTGCAGAATTGATAGCCGCTCCGGCGAAAATGAATTCTCCACCATCTACAAGGCCAGTCGGAAGATATTTCCATCCAGCATTGGCATTTGAGTCGGGTGGACTGCATGAGCCAAAAGTTGTCCATCCATTTGCTTCGAGACCGCCGCCAAAGGTTTCCCACCATAAAAATGGTTCACTAGCTGTCTTATTAAAAACACCAACCCGGAAAGTGCCTTCCGTAGAGGTATCACTTCCTGTCGACCAGATCCGGACATAATATTCATGGTCTGCAAGAATGCAAACATCAAGCAATTCAAAACTATTTTCCTCAGGAACGTCTGAAGAGAAACATCTTAGCGCTGTAGTCTCTGTATCACAGTTTACATAAATCGCCATACCAATAGCTGAGACGTCCATGGGCCTGATCAAATTATCAAAAAAAACCTTTAGTATGATTTCATCGGAAGGTAAGTCAACTGGGGTGCGGAACCTGTACCAGGTATCATCTGTATACCATAAACTAGAACAAACACTAACAGGTGTCAGAGAAGCCGTGGCCCCTCGTGAGTCCCCTTCCGTAAGCACCGCACTAGCCTCAGACTCACCAACCACTACTTCAAAAGCACCACTACAATCATCGTTAACTGGTTGTGCCGATAGGGTAGTAAGCACAAAACATAAGGTATGTAGCAGGATGAGGTTGAAGGCGATCTTTTTCATTTAACCGTGCATTTGGCGTTTGATGAAAATATGCTCCAGAGCAGTAGGGTAGCCGGTTTTATATGAGGCTAGCTAAAGTTAACCAAATCCAGCTCCCGGTTCATTAGATAAACCGTATGTGCAATCCTCAAGACAGTTCTCACCCGGTCAGACACAAAAAAAAACTCCGGAGAGAAATCTCCGGAGTTTTTTGAGATGTAGGGCCTTACTAGTTGGCCGCTACAGAGCAAAGGTAATTGTACGTATTATTTAACCACAACGACAGGCACAGAGCGCTGTCCATCGATGGTTTCCACCTGGAGCATGTAGTTACCTGCAGAGAGGTCGCTTACGCTGATGGTTTCTGTACGTTGTGAAATAGTCTCATTCAAAGCTTTGTAATACACCACGCGACCGAGGTTGTCGATCAGGCGGAGCTTAACATCGCTGTATGGTGTAGAGAAATCAAGTTTTACAGTCAACTGATCAACTGCTGGATTTGGATAAGCTGAGATCGAGTTGTCTAATGGCAATTGATCTACAGTGTTTGTTCCTTGAACAACTACACGAACCAAAGGCACGATATCATGACCAAAGAATATACGGGCATCATTGACATCAAGTTCTGTTACTTCATAGTCAATGTTGGCAATATTACCATCTGGAGAGAAACCAAGTACTGAAGAGTATACGCGCTGATCTGCGATACCCTGTGCTACTGCAGTGTCCATTGCAAGAACCTGAGCTGCGTAGTCACGAGCTTCACTGGCGAGGATAAAGAACTGAGGATCATCAGCGGTAGAGGCTTGATATTCAACAATTGCGATGTATCCAAAGCCACCTTCATGACGATATCTTCACCCGGATTGTCAAAGTTTTCAAGAGTGCTTTCCAGGATGACATTGTCACCTTCTGTACCATTGAATGTGTAATCAGCAAAACCGATAAAGCGACGCTCACTGCTTTCAGCAATCTGGTCACCATTGGTGTCCGTCCACTGAAGAAGGTATACTTGTACAGTCTTATCAACCATGTCACCTGGGTTGTTTACACCCCAAACGATCCTTTCAACAGTAGCATCTTCAACAGGCCTGAAGTAATTTCCATAGGCATAAGACAATGGTGCACCTGCATCGTATACACTGTTTGCAACAGCTACTGAACGGGTAAATCCATCTTCAAGGCCGAAAGTATTTCCACCAACACCGTAGTTAAAAGTGATTACGTTGTCAGATGGATCGAAATCTGTCTGGTCTTGTGTCAGGGTATATGTACCTGTATAGTTACCTGGAACTGAAGGAAGTTCAATCAAGGCTGGATTAAGCCTGTTTTCATAAGTTGAATCAGCTACAACAGTACCGTATACGATATTTTCATTGTAGATCTCTTCTTGTGAATCTGCATTGACAACGGTGTGGTTGAGGACTACATTAGTCTGGTCAGCTGCACCAGCGTTTCTGATATCAGCGAGTGCGCCAAAAGGATATACCTGGTTTTCAGGAATGGTAGCCCATGGAGCAATAGCATAGAAGTTAGATTGAACGCGGATGTTGTTTGCTTCTGTCTCTACAATCTTGACATCATCGATACCCCATACATAGTAGTTTGCATTGTATACAAAACGAACCTGCAGGACGTCATGGCCAGCTGCACCGGACATAAAGTAGCGCTGCACATTGCCATTGTCAAAGTTACCATTGGTAGCAAATTCAGTATTGATCTGGAAGTCTACCCATTCGCTCCATGCACCAGCACCATCCTTGGTCCTGTAGGAGAAGAAGTAAGTGCTCTGGAACTGGCGAATAGCCTGTGTCCAGGTCAGGGAAAGTCCTACTGCAGTCCACTCAGAGGTTGGAATCTCTGGTGAAATCAGGATATGCTGAGCTGGTGCTGGACATGGACCACCACCGAAGTTGCCCTGGATACCTGCATTGTCATCATAGTCACTGTCGACACCAACTGCACCATCACATAAAGTTGGTGAATTGATAGCAGCACCGACAAAGAGATATGCGCCTTTGTCCAAAAGACCCTCAGGGAGGTATTTCCAACCTGAATTCACGTTAGAGTCAGCTACTGCGCATGAACCTTCAGTAGTCCAGCCATTGGCTTCAAGACCACCTGCGAAAGTTTCCCACCAAAGGGAAGCATCGGTTGTTGTATTGGCAAATGCACCAACACTAAAAGTACCCTCTGTAGTAGCATCAGCTCCTGTAGACCAGATACGAACTACATACTGGTGATCTGCAAGGATGCAGGCACCTGGAAGCTCGATCCGGTTATCCTCAGGAACGTCAGAAGAGAAGCACCTCAGCGGGGTCTCTGTGATATCACAGCTTTCATAGATCGCCATACCTACAGCAGGTACATCTGTTGGATTTGTGGCATTGTTGAAAAATGCTTTCACGACAACACCATTGGCTGGTAGATTGACAGGAGTCCGGAAGGTGTACCAGGTATCATCAGTATACCATGATCCGGAACAAACACTGGTTGGTTCAGCAGAAGCAGTGGCCCCACGGGAATCACCAGCGACCAATACTGCATTGGCCTCACTGTCGGCAAAAACCACATTTAAGGCATTGGCACAATCATCATTGGCCGGTTGCGCCCAGGCAGTGGCACTCCATAAGACAAGCCCGAAAAAAAGACTTGAAATTCGTAAAGTTACTTTCATCATTTTCAGAATTTAGTTTTAATAAATAGCATTTAGATCTCTATACAAGTAGCAATGTGGAATAGCGTAGTCGATAAAGGGGAATTATAGGGTAAAAATATAAAAATTTGACATTTACCTACCTATGGAATTGATTTATGTAGTCCGTCGGACAAATATGATCAAATCCACTGATATATAGCCCCTACGTCAACAGACACAACTCCTGAGTGTGAGCACACATAAGCTCCTGTCAAGTTCGCTAACGAACCAAGTGCGTGAAGTTCCAATCCACTCATCATCCCCAGGGCAAGTGAGCAAATGACTGCATCTCCGGCCCCGCATACATCTACGACATCTATTGATCGCTCTGGCCGAACATGAATCTCGCCTGATTTATCCTGCAGAAAAACCCCCATAGCTCCTAGGGTTATAGCTATTGTGCCGATATTCATGCGCTTTCGCCAGTCTGCACATAGGTTACTTAATTCCCCTTCTCCAAGATGCTGGTGAGCTGCCTGGCTCGCCTCCCTGAGATTGGGTTTAAACAAGTCAACTCCCTGATATTGAAAGAAGTTTTTGTCCTTAGGATCTACTGCTATATAGACACCATGTTCCTTGGCAATCCCTATGACACCAGCTATAATTTTTGACGTCAGGAAGCCCTTGTTGTAATCTTCAAGGATGATAAGGTCTGGTTTGTCAGATTTGATAAAATCAGCAATGTGGTTCAAGGCGTCTACTTCTTCCGCCTCCTTGAGATAATCAACTGATTCTTCGTCGATTCGGAGCAGATGATGGGATGAGGCTACTACCCGGGTTTTGATGGTGGTGGGTCTGAACTTGCTTCTGAACAGGTGATGGTTGATTTGGCTTTGCTCGAGGAGAGAGGCCAGTACATTTGCATTGGCATCATCGCCGGTAAGTCCAATCAGGGTAGTCTTGCATCCCCAGGCAGCCAGGTTTAAGGCAACATTAGCAGATCCTCCGGCTTTTATTTCTGTCTGCTGGTGTGAGAGAATTGGTACAGGGGCTTCTGGAGAAATCCTTTCCACCGTACCATAAATATACCGGTCGAGCATGGCATCACCGATCACTAACGCCTTTATGCTCTTTGCTTTATCGCTTACCAGGCCGATTTCCTTTGCTGTTATCATTTTTTGGCGCTGTAAGGTATTGATTCCATGATGTAATTCGTCACTTTATCACTCGCTCCGCTGTTATTCACGAGGTATGTATAGGCTGTTTGCCCAGCTTTTTCTGCTTCCCCGGGTTGTTGAAAGTGAGAGATGGCCTCCATCAACTCCCTTGCATCCCTGACTGGAATTGCGGATTTTAACCGGACCATTTCCACAGCTTCCGGAAATTGGCTGTAGGCGTGCCCAAACAGAATAGGTTTTGCATGTGCCATAGGCTCAAGGGTATTGTGTATCCCGTTACCCAGACCACCTCCTACATATGCTATCCGACCTAAGGCGTAGAGCACATTCAATGCCCCGATGCTATCTACAATGACCACACCTGGATTTAATCCTGATCCTTTGAATCGGGAAAGTCTAGTGACCGGAAACGGAAATAGCGCCTCAAGTCGGGTAATATTAACTTCGGACACATCGTGTGGTGCGAGGATAACCCTCAGATTTAGCTGCACTATTGCTTCCTTGATTATTTTTTCATCAGCCGGCCAGGTGCTTCCTGCTACCATATCAAATGGAGCTATACGATTAAGGAAAACGGGTATACGTTCAGCCACTTCCTTGGGGAGTTCCAGGCTTCTGTCAATCCGGGTATCTCCTGCTGCACTCAGATTGTTAAAACCTTTTGCGCGGAAATAGGAAAGATCATCACCTTGTTGCAGGAAGATTTGTTTAAAATTTTTTAGCAATCCTTTCGTAGGTGAAATGTTATGTGAAGCAAACCAGGAGGATGGAGACCAGTGAGCAGAAAATAGGATAGCAGGGATTCGGTTTTGGGCGAGGGCCTTGAGATAACCTGGCCAAAGATCATACTTTACAAAGACGGCCAGATCTGGCTGCACCGCAGCAATCCATCTCGTCGCTTGACCGGGAAGGTCAGCAGGAAGATATCGCACGGTGGCGAGGGGATATCCGGAACGGATGAGATATCCACTGGGTGAAAAGAAGGTGAGGATGATCTCAATGTCCTTGTCCCTGCCTTTTAGTTTTTCGATGACAGGTCTTGCCTGCTCAAACTCTCCAAGGCTAGAGACATGAAACCAAATCCTTGGGCCAGTCTTCGGCTTCAGATCCAGGTTACTTTGCCAATCCTTACGGCCTGAAATCCAGTTTCTTGATTTTTCACTCCATAAGGAAGAAATGCGGATGAGCCATACAAACAGGTACATCAGGATGTAATAGAGGATCCAGACCATCCTGATCAATAATATATGTTCTCCGGCTTAGCGGCCCGGCTGATAACCACTATATAGGCCACACTGATCCCTGCAAGTATGTCCGTCCTTTTTGGTCAAGATAGGCTCCGGTAGCGTAATCCAGATTTCGTCTGGATACAGTACTTGCGGCATAAAGGTCCCACATGACATGAAATTGAAAATTGTTTGTCGGGCTCTGGTATTGATATCCCAGGCCAAGATGAAGGGCTGGACCATTACTCAGGCGATCATAGCCGTGGAGGTATTTTCTTTCAAGGGGTACCACGTTTTCAGTATTATCCTGTACCCTGATTTTATGCTGTAATAGGCCGCCTCCAAGCTGCAGACGGACACCGGTAAGCTTTTTTGCATTTGACGTGGTGGGGAATATCTTTCCGGCGTTGAGGCCTATATAGAATCCTCTTTCTTTGAGGTTAATATCTCCTGCCTTCCCGTCGATACCAATGATACTCCCATCAAATGTCCTGAGTTGGGCTAAAACATCTTCATTCACATCATTGCCAAACATATACATCCCTTCAATGCCGAAAAAGTACTTTTTGGCAAGACTGACCGACTGGATGCTCAGCCCGATATCGCTATTGGTACCAAACCTGTCTTTGAGGTCACCGGCAGGGATATGGAACCCATATTTAAATTCAAGCAAATTAACCATACTTCCTTTTTGGCCAATGCTTTCCGAGGCACAAAGCAGTATCAGGAGGATGGTCAGACAGCCCCAAAACCTTAATTCTAGTATCTTTACACCTCTCATAATCCTTAAAATCGATAATAAAGGTATTGAAAAGGGTATTAATCACCGGCGCAGCCGGATTTATTGGGTCCCACCTCAGTGATCGCTTCCTAAAGGAAGGGTATCACGTGATCGGGATGGACAATTTGCTGACGGGTTCTATTAGTAACATAGAGCATCTGTTTCCAAATAAGCATTTTGAGTTTTATCATCACGATATTACCAAGTATGTTCATATCCCGGGTGATCTGGAATATATCCTGCATTTTGCATCACCGGCCAGTCCGATTGACTACCTCAAGATGCCTATTCAGACGCTAAAGGTTGGGTCACTCGGTACGCACCATTTGCTCGGGCTGGCCAAGGCGAAGAAATCAAGGATTCTAATTGCCTCAACATCAGAAGTTTATGGTGATCCATTGATCCATCCACAAAAGGAGGATTATTGGGGAAATGTCAATCCCATCGGTCCGAGGGGCGTGTATGATGAGGCCAAACGGTTTATGGAAGCGATTACCATGGCTTATCACCGGTTTCATGGTGTTGAAGTCCGTATAGTAAGGATATTCAATACCTATGGACCAAGGATGAGGATTGAAGACGGGCGGGCCCTTCCGGCCTTTATGGCACAGGCTTTGAGAGGTGAAGGGTTGACGGTTTACGGTGACGGTAGCCAGACAAGGTCTTTTTGTTATGTTGATGACCTGGTTGAAGGTATTTTCAGGTTATTGCTCAGTGATTATTCACATCCGGTCAATATTGGAAACCCTGATGAAATAACCATTATGCAGCTTGCCAAAGAGATACTGAGCCTGGTAGGCAACGAAAAAGCTTACATAGACTACCGTACTTTACCTGAAGACGACCCAAAAGTGCGGCAACCTGATATCACCCTGGCGCGTAAGCTCCTGGGGTGGGAACCAAAAGTAGCCAGGGCTGAAGGACTCGTAACTACGTTAGCGTATTTTAAGGAAGCCCTCGAAAAGGAGTGAGCACCTTTGGATTAAATGGAAATCATGTTTGAGCGTTTATTAAAAGCACAATCACTCCTCATCTTCATGTTGGGGATGATGGTTTATTCTCCTTCTGCATACAGCCAGGTCAGTGAGGCTCAAGCCAGGGATTTGCTTGCCCAGCGGGGCATCCCTGAAGATACGCTCAAAGCCAGACTGATCGCCAAAGGATATGACCCTGATAATATATCACCAGATCAACTTGAAAATTTCCAGGTTGTCATCCTTGAGACCGTAAAGGAAATTGAAGCAGACAAAAATAATTAGCCCGGACTCTCTTTCCTTGAAAAAGGAAAAGCCTGTTGAACCAGCACCTCCCCCAACTCCACCGAATCTGATCTATGGTCAGGAGATATTCAAGAACAACTCCATCGGCGTATACCAGAAAACGGAGGAATTGGTAGCTCCTGATACCTATGTGCTTGGAATAGGGGACAAAATCGGGGTCATTGGATTCGGCAGATCACAATTTGAGCAGGTCCTGGAAATCAATAATGATGGATTTGTCTTGCTTGGAAATAATTTGCCTAAAGTCCTTCTCAAGGGTATTCGCCTGGGTGATGCCAGAGAATTACTCTTCCAGCGCTATAGCCAATATTACCTGATCAGCAGAAGTGAATTCCAGGTCACCCTCAACAAGGCCAGGCGTATGACAGTCAATGTTTTTGGAGAAGCAAAGACAACGGGCTCATTTACGTTGTCAGGTATCAATACAGCCTTCAATGTCATCAGTGCTGCCGGTGGCCCTACAGAAATTGGATCGGTCAGGCGCATCAAGGTCATCAGGGGTACTCAAACGATACCCCTCGATGTATATCAGTTCATGAGTGATCCGGGAGTAGCTAAGGATTATTTCATGCAAAACAATGACTATATCCATATTCCTGTAGCCCAGAAAGTGGTCATGATTCAGGGCGCAGTGACCAGGCCAATGTCCTATGAGTTGCTGGACAATGAGAATCTGTTGCAGTTGGTCAAGTATGCCGGCGGGGCAAGGGCAAATGCCTACCTGTCATCTGTCCAGGTGACAAGGTATATGAATGAGAAAACCATGATCACCAATGTCAACCTTAAGGAGTTGGCAGACAGCGGTGGAGATTTTATTCTCTTCAATGGTGATGTAGTAGACATAAAAAGTGTTGAAGGGGTCACCCAGAATTCAGTCGGTGTTGAAGGCGCTGTAGTCTATCCTGGCAAGTTTGAGCGAACAGATGGGATGCGCATTTCAGATTTACTTGCACAGAGTATTTTGAAACCTGAGGCAAGGCTTGATTTCGCTTATCTCCTGCGTTCTCATCCGGATGGTTCATTCAAATTTGAGCGCATCAATCTTCAGGAGATCATCGACCATCCTGCATCACCAACCAATGTTGCGGTCAACAATCAGGATGTCTTGCATGTATTGACATTGAAGACATACGTCAATCCAGATTATTTCTCTGTTGTAGGGGCTGTAAAGGCCCCTGATACTTTCGCTTTCAATCCCGGCGGAAATCTGAAGATTGAGGATGCTATCCTGCTAGCCGGTGGCACACTTCCAGATGCTTCTGATTTCGGGTATATTATGCGCCTCAATCCAAGGGAGCCCAAGACCATCGAGTATATTCATGTGGATCTGAAGAAAGCATTATCTGACCCTTTCAATCCCGAAAATATTGAAATAAAGCCAGGTGACCAGATTCGCATCTATGATAAAGGGGGGCGCAGAGATGATGTCACGGTAGAAATCTTTGGAGCAGTGAGGAGTCCCGGAAAATTCATTTACGGACCCGGGATGCGGCTTGCTGACCTGGTGAGCCTCTCCGGTGGATTTGTTTTTGAAGCGGACAATGAGCGTATTGATATTGCCCGTTCTGAATTCAGATCCGGGCAAAGCCTCAAGATAGTGCAGTATACCACATCACTACCCAAGGGGTTTGAAATGAATTACGAAGCGGATTCCAGTATGGCACTGAAGCCATACGACCACGTATATGTCCGCACCATACCTGAGTATGAAATGCAGCGCACCGTACGCGTGGATGGAGAAGTCAAATATCCTGGCACATATCCGCTGATTGAGGACAGAGAACGGATCTACGATATCATCATGAGAGCTGGAGGATTGACTGGAGAAGCCTTTCCTGAAGGTGCAAAGCTGTTCAGGAAAGGTGATGGCACAGGACTTGTGGTTATTGACCTTGAGCAGATATTGAGAGATAAAAACAATGTGTCCAATATCGTGATGAGTGAAGGAGATGTGATCCAGATACCAAAGAGCCGGGATCTGGTCACGATCGGAGGGTATGTCAACCTTGATGAAGCTTATTCACAGGGCTATCTGACCGGCGAAAGGAATATTTCGGTCGCATTCAGGGGAGAGAAGAGTGCTAAATACTATGTCGATAAATTCGCAGCAGGGGTAAGTAAAGATGGCACTACAAGCCAGATCAGGGTTCAATATGCAGATGGCAGAGTCCAGAATACTTCAAAATTCCTGTTCTTCAACAACTACCCCAATGTCAAGAAGGGGTCTTATGTAACCGTAGGGCCAAAAAAGGTGAAACCATTGACGGAAAAGCCTGAAAAGAAAACAGACTGGGGTACACTGTTGAGGGACACCATGTACCAGGCCACTGCAGTATTGACACTTTTGATCCTGGTGGATCAACTCTCCAACTAAGTTTTTTGTTATCAGCATTATGGCTAGGATAAAGGATCTGGAATTAGGCGAGTTTCCGCTGTTGCTTGCACCCATGGAGGATGTAAGTGATCCGCCTTTCAGGTTCCTTTGTAAGGAGCATGGATGCGACATGTTGTATACAGAGTTTATCAGTGTCGAAGGCTTGATCCGCGATGCTGAAAAGAGCCTCCAGAAACTCGATATCTATGATTCGGAGCGTCCGATCGGGATTCAGATTTTCGGTGCGGAGCTTGACTCCATGCTGCAGGCCACCGATATTGTAATGGAAGCTAAGCCTGAGTTGCTTGATATCAATTATGGCTGCCCTGTAAAGAAGGTAGTGTGTAAGGAAGCTGGAGCCGGTATCCTCAGGGACATCCCGAAGATGATTAGGTTGACAGAGGCTGTCGTCAAGCGGAGCACACTTCCTGTGACCGTAAAGACGCGCCTGGGTTGGGATGAAAATTCTAAGCATATTGTAGAAGTGGCAGAACGCCTCCAGGATATTGGTATCGCGGCTATATCTATTCATGCCCGCACAAGATCGCAGATGTACAAGGGTGAAGCGGACTGGACGCTTGTAGGTGAAGTAAAGAATAATCCAAGGATGCATATTCCTGTCTTTGGAAATGGTGATTTGGATTCACCACAAAAAGTAAAATTGTATAAAGAACGATATGGAGTGGATGGTGTGATGATCGGTAGGGCAAGTATTGGGTATCCATGGATATTCAGGGAAATCAAGCATTTTCTGGCAACAGGTGAGTTATTGCCGGCTCCAACCATTGCAGAGCGTGTTGAAGCCGCCCGTCGCCATCTGGCACATTCTATTGACTGGAAAGGAGAGAAGCTCGGTGTGCAGGAAATGCGCCGCCATTATACTAACTATTTCAGGTCATTGGAGGGTATCAAGCATTTCAGGTCGTTTCTTGTGACAGAATCGAATCCTTCAGTGCTATATGATATCCTTGAGCAGATCGGAAACCACTATGCCCAGGAAAGTATGGTTTCAGTATGATTTGCTTTCCAGCCTTACACGATTATTCCGATGACCTGTTGACTCCCTTTCAGGAAATTCCATAAAGTCTTTCAGTCCGTTTTGATGAAACTTGATATCACGCCCTCAGAAAAGGAACTCTTTGAAGTCATCCGGCTTGCAGCAGATCTGTTGCATCAGGATGTTTATGTAGTAGGTGGATTTGTTCGTGACCGGTTACTTGGGATTCCTTGTAAGGATATGGATTTTGTGACTACCGGGGATGGTCCTGACCTTGCTGAAAAGGTAAGTCAGCTTCTTGGACCTGAAGCCTCAGAGCTTTCTGTTTTTAAGACATTTGGCACAGCCATGATCAGATATCGTGACCTTGAGCTGGAGTTTGTAGGCGCAAGAAAAGAATCTTACAGTAGTGATAGCCGAAAGCCAAGCGTAGAACAAGGCACACTGCGCGATGATCAGCTCAGGAGAGATTTTACCATCAATGCCCTTGCCGCGAGCCTTCAGGGAGAAGATCGGTACACACTGATTGACCCTTTTAACGGGGTGAACGATTTGACTAAAAAGCTGATCATAACTCCGCTTGACCCTGCACAGACTTTTTCGGATGACCCACTCAGGATGATGAGGGCGATACGGTTTGCCAGCCAGCTAGGGTTTCAGATTGATCCCGAGACGCTTGATGCCATCAGTGCTATGCGAGATCGTATTTCCATTGTCTCTATGGAGCGAATCAGTTACGAACTCAACAAGATCATCTTATCCCCGGTCCCCTCTAAGGGTTTCCTACTGCTGGAGAAGACAGGGCTGCTTAAAATTATCTTCCCGGAACTCGAAGCCATGAAAGGTGTTGAGCAATATGAAGGATACGGGCACAAGGATAATTTTTACCATACGTTGCAGGTATTGGATAACATTTCAGAATCCACCTATAACCTGTGGTTGAGATGGAGCGCCATCCTCCACGATATAGCCAAGCCTGCTACCAAGCGATTCGAACCCGGCCATGGATGGACATTTCATGGGCACGAAGTTGTTGGCGCCAATATGACAGCAAAGATTTTTCGCAGGTTGAAATTGCCGATGGATGAAAAGATGAAATATGTACAGCAACTTGTGCGCCTTCATCTAAGGCCGATAGCATTGGTCCAGGATGAAATTTCTGATTCAGCCATTCGCAGGCTGTTATATGATGCAGGGGATGATCTGGATGACCTCATGACTTTGTGTAAGGCAGATATCACCTCCAAAAACCCGGACAGGGTTGCCCGCTACCTTAGAAATTATGAGCAGGTCATCTCGAGGCTGAGGGATGTTGAAGATCGTGATCACCTCAGAAACTGGCAACCGCCGGTTACCGGTGAAATCATCATGGCTACTTTCGGTATTCGGCCAGGAAGACTAGTCGGGGAGATTAAGACAGCAATTCGTGAAGCTATCCTTGATGGTGTACTGGAGAGCGATTACGACCAGGCATTCGCCTTTATGATCAATGAAGGCCGCAAGCATGGCCTTGAACCCGTGCAATCCTGATAGATTCTCCTTATTTTTACTTATTCTAAGCTGAAGGGAGCATTTTTCCCCTCAGTATACGTTTTGATAGAAACACAGTAATGCACAGGTACCGGCTCTTGATCGGATTAGTATCTATGTTCACGATGGTTGTAGAACTTTGTGGACAGAGCCAGTATTTGGTAGTCAAGGCTGAAGGGAAGGCCCCATCTGAATTCTTTATAGAGCTTAGCCTGCAGAGCGGCGTCAATATCATCTATAGTGACAATGTGATTGACAAGCTCCCTCCGATAACCCTTCAATTGAAAGGTGTCGGGGTAGATGAGATATTGACGAAAGTACTTCAGAATAGCGAGGTTGGATTCAAGTATATCGATCAGCAAATCGTCCTGTACGAGCTTGATCCCCCTGCCATACGGTACACGATCAGCGGAGTGGTGACAGATTCTGTTTCCGGCGAACCGATGATTTCAGCCTACGTATTTGATGCTATTTCCGGAAAAGGAACCATCACAAACAATTACGGATACTATAGCCTTAATCTCGCGTCAGGTCCGGTTCAACTGTTGGCCGGATTCCTGGGGTATGCTACAAAGGTTAGAGTGGTTGAACTGAAGAAGAATGAAATTATACATATCAGATTAAGTCAGAGCGGACTATTACGGGAAGTCATCGTCAACAGTGGGAGAAATAATGGGAGGTATGGGGCGATAGTGCCACCTGCAGAACGTATCACCCTGGCTGACCTCCAAAGCAATATTCACCTCGGCGGATCCAGTGACCTCTACCGTGCCGCAGATTTTATCCCTGGTGTACATACTGGCACAGATGGTATAGGAGGGATACATGTGAGGGGAGGCGGAAATGACCAAAACCTGATCCTAATGGATGGTGTGCCTGTCTATCATCCTAATCACCTCTTGGGGATAGTCTCTGTATTCAATTATCAGGCGCTGCAACAGGCATCAATTTACAAAGCCAATTTCCCAAGTCGTTTTAGCGGCAGGCTATCCTCAGTCATGGATGTGAGGCTGAGAGAAGGAAATATCCATGAGTGGGGCTTTTCAGGCAATATAGCAACATCTGAAATCGGCATGATGGCTGAAGGCCCGCTGGTCAGGGATAAAGTCGGGATTCTGGTCAGTGGCCGATTTTTCTTGCCTGGACTTTTTATGCGGGATCTGACCCGGTATTACAAAACAAAGAATGGGGTAGGCGGATCCGCTGATCTTGACTTCTTTGACTTCAATAGCAAAATCAACTGGATCATAGGAGAGCGGGACAGGCTTTATCTGAGCATGTACCAGGGTGGCGACAGGTTTGCTGATCAGACGATTACTGATCGCGATGAAGTTGACAAGGATTCAGGGATCAGGATTATTTCTCACGAGGAGTTTAATAAGGAACTTAACTGGTCAAACAGAACCGCTGTGCTTCGGTGGAATCATATCCTGAATGATAATATTTTTTCAAACCTTATTGTATCCAGGAGTGCTTTTGAATTGCAATCCGTTGACCGGAGTGAATTTGATTACAGTTTTCCGGGCTCAAATATCAATACACTTTCAGGATTTGATGCCAAGGAGTTTAAATCAGGTATTGAAGACTTTACGGTGAGGCTGGAGTTAGATATCCGTCCTTCTGCCGATCATCAACTTACAGCCGGATGGTATGGAATCAACTATAGATTCCGTCCCAAATCCATCACCATCAATGAAGAAAGTAAGGTTGGAGACTTCTTTCTTGATGAAGGTTTGCTGGATGATGTTTTCTTCTCCTCTTTCCAGGTAAAGGCATTTGAGTCAGGTCTGTTTGTTGAAGACAATTGGGACATCAATCCCAAATTGAAACTCACTTCCGGGATGCATTTGTCAGGATTTTTTGTTCAGGGCGTGCATTACCTTGATCCACAGCTCAGGCTGAGTCTGGATTACCTGCCAACCCCCAAACTGGCTTTCAATATCGGCTATAGCCGGATGGCCCAATATCTGCACAACCTCACTTCAAGCAGCATAGGTTTGCCAACGGATTTGTGGGTGCCCACTACCAGTAATGTCGCCCCTGCACTTTCAGACCAGTACGCTATTTCAGCGCTATGGAAGCCAGGTAAATACATGTCCCTAGAGTTGTCTTCATATATCAAGGACATGAGAAGCCTCATTTCCTACCAGGAAGGCGCGAGTTTCCTGCTCAGGGAGGGACTGGTGCCTTCAAGCATAGTGGATGCGGCTAACTGGGAATCTAAAATAACAGAGGGAATCGGAGAAGCAGCTGGTGTCGAATTGGAGTACTTGTATGACAACAAGGATATCCAGTTCAAATGGAATGCTACATGGTCCAGATCTTACCGGCAATTTGATGAAATCAATAATGGTAAAGCATACCCTGACAGGTATGACAGAAGGTGGTCATCATCCTTTTCCGGACAGATGAGATTGAGCCCCAGGTGGATAATTGGAGCAAACTGGCTGTTTGGCACCGGTTTAGCCATAACCCTGGCGGAAAGCAAATTCTATAACCCTGGCTCTTTCTTTCCTGAAATCGGTATAAACTATAGCAACCGGAATGGATTCAGGTTGCCTTCATATCACCGCCTCGACCTCAGCGTCAACTACTTACTGGCAGACAAATCAAACTTTAACCATTCCCTAACCCTCAATTTATATAACGTTTATAACCGGGTGAACCCGTTTTATATCACACTGGTACAGGACCCGATCAGCCAGGATTTTGAATTCAGGCAGTTTTCCCTCTTCAGATTCCTGCCTTCCTTTAGCTACAGGTTTTCATTCAGATAGACAGCTTCCATGACAACGATCAATAATTTTCGTTTCGTTAAAATGAAAATAACTTATCTTTAATAGGTGAAAAGGGCAATTCCATATCATTTTTTGATGGCGGGCATAGGTATCTGGCTTATGTTCTCTGGTTGTGAGACTACTCTGGAACTCCCTACAAATGATCTTCCGAAGCTTACCATCATCTCCCATCTGACCTCTAACGGATCGAAGAGTCAGCGTGTGTATGTGTATGCATCACAATCTCCCTCCGATTCCAGTAGTTTTGTCATACCGGATAATCTGGATGTAGAAGTCACAGAACTGGAGACAGATTACTCCACCACGCTGGAACTAACCAGTGAAGACAATGAAACTTTCTTTAAATTTCCGGAAGGGTTCCTCAAGGAAGGGTTCTCCTATACGATATCTGCCTATGCTCCGGGTTTTGAAGGCATACATGCCACCACAGTGATCCCCAAGCCAAGCACAATTGCCAACCTTGAGATAAGTGACTTCAAGATTGAACCATCGACAAAGAATGAGTTCAAGAATATCGTACGCTATACACTGACCTTCGATATCAACCATTTTGAGTCCAATAGATATTATCATCTGGTTTTTTACAACCAATACGATGGATTTGACAATGCGTTCCTGGTGGATCCGGAACTATCGGATGACCAGCCATTCGTCCACCATTACGATTTTGGTATCCTGATCGACCGGAATGACCTTGAGCCAGGTGAGCCCCTTACATTCCATTTTGTGGACTGGGTGGTTGGCGATCATGATCTTAATCAGGTTTTTGTGGAATTGCGGACGATCACCCAGGAGTATTACCGGTATCACAGCACCCTTGCCAGGCAGCTGATCATCCGTCAGGACCCATTTGCCGAGCCTGTGACCATCTATAACAATATAGAAGGGGGATATGGCAATTTTTCCGGGTTTTCCCCTGATATTTCTTCCTCATATTTGCCTCAGTAGCTGTTTAAGCCATTTTTATTCTGTCCATTCATAGGGGTGGGCGAATCTTATTGTGTCTTATATCTGACAATTGATTTTATCAGGTTACGCATTAGATTCAAAAAGGCTATGAAACTCGACATCTTAGATAGTATTCCGTTCTTCAGCGTCCTTGAAAAGGAAGAACTGGAAGCATTGGCGCTCCACATGGAGTACAAAACAGCCCCGAAACATACCATGATCTTTACGGAAGGGGAACCTGCTGAGTATTTTTATATTCTGTCTGAAGGCAGTATAAAGATCGGTACCCACCATGAGGATGGCCGTGAGGTCATCAAGCAGGTGCTGCACCCGAGGATGGTTTTTGGTGAGTTTGCTTTAGTCGATCAGCACGAAGCCCACCATAATTTTGCCATGACACTTTCACCCGGCACCGCCTATTACAGGATACGGGTAGATATCTTTCGCAAGTTGATGGATAAAAACCCACAGTTGACGATGAGTGTAATCTCTATGATCGCACTTAAACTCCGCAGGACTGAAAACCAGCTTGAATCCTTGATTTTCAAGGATGCCAGGGGCCGTATCATAGATTTTATCCTGGAAAACGCTCGTCAGTGCGGACGTCAGGTAGGCCTGGAGACCTTGTTGAAACATTCGTTGACCCAGCAGGATATCGCCAATTACACCGGCACCAGTCGTCAGACGGTCACCGCTGTCCTCAATGACCTTCGAAAAGCAAACAAAATCTATTTTACCCGGAGCAGTATTTTGATCCGGGACATCGCCGCCCTTGCCTAGGGTGATTTACATAGTCTAGTAATGGTTTGGTTATATAAGCCGGATAAAGTCAGGAGAACTTTTTCCGGCTTTTCTTTCATTGGCGAGCCAGAATATTTTTCTGAACTTATCATTAAGTACGGTTACCTTAGGCATAGAAAAAAAACTTTCTGTAATTTCAAATAAAAGTCTTTTGTTTGTCACTAATATTATTTCAATTTACGCCCTGGAACAGCATCAGTATAGCTATACCGTTTTTGTTTCCGGGCTAACAGACACACTCAAGCATGGCTACTAGTAAACCACGTATCGTCAAGGATTATGAAAAGCTGGATCCGGATATCCAGGAGCAGATCAAGCTCATGTATCCCTATGGATTCGCAAAGCATCTCATCCAATACAAAAATGCCGAAGGCAAATTTGTATCCGCACTCCCTTTTGAGACCGATGACAGGTATTACCTCGTACGCATGACCCTTATCGAAGCCCGTCAGATCATCGAAGATGATGATGACTATGACGAAAGCGGCGAACTCAAGGAAAGTGTGAAAGAGGAGTACGAAGAAAAGTACGGAGACATGGATTATCTCACCATCACGGAGGGTGACACGGATACCAGCACTGATGATGATGATGATGAGCCAGATGCTGACGAAGAGGAAGAAGAAGGAGACGAGGAAGATTGATCTTCACGAGTTTTCCGACCCACAAGTCTATTGGTGTTTTTTTTGGCCTTGAGCTGAAGGTTTCCAATCTTTCATTTTATTGAAGTCACCCTTGATCTTCGGATAGTGTTATGCTATCCCTTTACTGCTTATAGCCACCTTCCAGATGCATCCAGGTCCTAAAGGCAATGGAATTTTTTTTGTTAAAATGTAAAAATTAGTTGCATAACGTATAAATACGTTATATATTTGGTGGCAATAAATGCTATCCAAATGAGTAAGATCAAGAGTTTAACCCGCGCAGAGGAGGAGATCATGCAGTACATCTGGCAACTGGGCAGGTGTACGGTTTCGAATATCATAGACGACATGAAGCCTCCGAAGCCCCCTCATTCCTCCATTTCTTCCATCGTACGCATACTGGAACGAAAAGGCTTTGTGGACCACAAATCCTACGGCCGGACCTACGAGTATTTTCCCCTCATCACAAAGGAGGAGTACAGCAAGGGTAGTGTCGTCTCCCTGATCCGCGAATACTTTGACGGATCTACACAGCAACTGGTCTCCTTCCTGGTCGCCAAGGAAGAGACTTCCATTGAAGAATTGCAGGATCTCATCAAAGAACTAAAGAAGAAGTCATGACTATCATCCTCTATCTGGTGCAGGTGACCACTTGCCTGGCCATCTTCTACGGATTCTATCATCTCTTCCTGAGGAAGGAAACCCTTTTTCACACCAACAGGATGTACTTGATGTCTACGCTCATCGTCAGCCTGATCCTACCCGCCGTCAAAATATATGTTGATGCCCAACAAGCAGCTTCTAATGTGGTGGTTGCCTCCTCCGTATACGTTGGAAACTATATGCATCAGTTCTCAGCTACTATTTCTACCCCCCATGCTAAAGCCATTCCCTGGTTTAAAATCCTGGGGGCGATCTACCTCACAGGTGTCGCTGTGATGGCAACCAGGTTACTTCTTGCGTTCAAGCAGATCCTGGAGATCAGGAAGGAGGGAGAGAAATCGACTATCAATGGTCATACCTGTGTCCTCTCAGAAAAAGTCAGAAGTCCATTTTCTTTTTTCAATACCATCTACCTGCCCACTGACCATGACTTTAATGAGGATGAACTCAATGAAGTGATCGCACATGAAATGGCGCATGTCAGTGGATGGCATACCTGGGATGTCCTGCTGATGGAATTGCTGTGTGTCAAGCTGTGGCCCAGTCCTATGATCTACCTGTACCGGAAATCACTCAAGGAAGTACATGAGTATGTGGCAGATGCTGCAGTATTGAAAGAGACCCCTTGGGAAAATTATGCCCAGCTCCTGGTGAGCCAGCAGCATAACCAATTGCAGAATATACTCTCTAACCAACTGATCTATTCACAACTTAAAAAACGATTGCTCATGATGAACAAGGAACGTTCAGGTTTTGCAGCAAGGTACAAGTACCTTGGCTTTATTCCAGTCCTGCTGGTTGCGTTATTGTTTTTCTCATTCAGGGAGAAACCAATCTCAGTGGAAGCCCAAGCGCTTAGTGACCATCTGGTCCAGGAAACGGATACTGTCATATTGTATTTGACAGATGATAAAGAGTTTTCATTGGATCACAGGAAGTCTCCAAAGACGAAATCGAATTAAAGGTTATGGAAGCCACCAAGGGTATGTCTGACCCGGTCGTGATTGTAATGCCAGAAAATTCAAAAGAGGTAACTGTCGGTGAGTTGGCTGACATCATGCAGGTAGGAACAAAAATGCATATGAACTGGATAGGGCTTATCGATGATGAAGGAAAATTTGACGCATTTAAGTCAGCTATAAAAGATGGTGATTTTGTTTTTACGGGAGATACCTTGGATGAAACGACTGTAGTCGCATACAGAAAAAACAAGCTCCTTCCCGCTGCAGTATCAAGTCTGCAACTACAGGATCATGAGTCTCCTGTATTTCCCGGTTGCAGGGGCATCACGGCTAGCGAGCAAGACCAATGTGGCACGACTAAACTCTGGGAATATATCAATGCAAACCTGGTCTATCCAGAGCCCTTAAGGAAAGCAGGCATACAAGGAGTGGTAGTGGTTAAGTTTACCGTGAGCAGTGATGGATTGGTTAAGGATGTTTCTATTTCAAAGTCACTTCAGCCTGACGCTGATGATGTGGTCATGAAGATCGTAAATGACATGAACACCAAGGTTGGCAAGTGGCAACCCGCTATGAAGGAAGGAAAGCCAATCGATGCCGAGTTGTGTCTGCCCGTAAAATTTGCTTTAAATGACGACGATTCACCAAAGGAAGTCCTCACCGAGGTTGACGAACTGCCGAGGTTTCCGGGATGCGAGCACATTGATAATGCCGATGAACGGAATGCATGCGCTTCACAGAAATTGTTTGAGTTTATATATTCTAATATTAAATATCCAAAGGAAGCCAGGGATCGCAATGTTGAAGGGATGGGTATCATCCAGTTTGTTGTCAATGAAGAAGGGAGTATTTCAGATATTAAAGTTGTACGCTCACCGGGCATAGAGATAAATGAAGAATTACTACGGATCATGAATACCATGGCAGCATTACCTGGCAAATGGGTGCCAGCCCGCAAGGAAGGAAAGCCCGTTGCTTTTCAATTTACTCTGCCGGTCAAGTTTAAACTGCAGGATGATGACACTGCTAAGCAATCATCGACTGAGCCTGCCACAGAAGCTGTAAAGCAAAATACTGTGGAAGTTTTCCCGAATCCTGCTAGGGAAACTATCTCTGTAAGTATTTTCGAGGGTGCGCATACGCTAAAAGTATTTGATACCTCAGGCAACCTCGTTATGACGCAAAAAATACCTTCCGACCTGATAGATAAGGAGAAGATCAATGTCTGGGGATTAAAGCCCGGCCATTACGTGGTGCAGGTCATAGGGGAAGGGAAGGCCCAATCGGGAGCCTTCACTGTAGTTAAATAAATGCTGACACCAGAAATAGCATTTGCGGGACAGGTAACATTTACCTGTCCCGCAATTGTTTTAGAAGGATCTGACAAGCCATTTATGGCTATTACACATTAATCCCCTTTAGGGTCTTCCTCTTTCTTTCCGAAAATATCCTCAATGAGTTTTCCTATACCACTCCGTCGCTCTTCTTTCAGGACAAACTTCCTCGGTCCGAGGTAAGTGGAGTCTCTCGTTACGCCGGGCTCAACATTGAGTTCCTCTAATTCACTTTCTTCAAGTGTGAAAGGACATTCATTGATCCATTTGTACTCAGCGGGCCAGTAGGAATTGAAGTACGCATCGTAGGTTGAATCTGCCTGGAGCTTCTTTAGAAATTCAGCCCATATAGGGAGAGCTGTCTTACTCCCCATGCCATCTCTCAGGGAATTGAAGCTCACTCGCCGGTCAAAACAACCGACCCATGTGCCTGCAATAAATTTTGGCGTATAGCCCACAAATAGACCATCTGAATGGAATTGGGACGTACCGGTCTTCCCTGCAAAAGCGCCGCGTATATCGTATTCCGGATACCGGATGACAGAGGCCGTACCACGATCTACCACATTTGCCAGCATCTGGTTGATGATGCCGCAGGTCTCGGCGGTAAAAACGCCTGTAGTTGGCTCAGGCTTGAATTCCTCGAGTACAGTGCCATCCTGATCTTCAATCCTGGTGATGAAGTAATAGGGCCTGTGTGCGCCTCT
The DNA here is from genome assembly GCA_016716665.1 of Candidatus Opimibacter iunctus. Lineage (GTDB taxonomy): Bacteria > Bacteroidota > Bacteroidia > Chitinophagales > Saprospiraceae > Opimibacter > Opimibacter iunctus. Next base: position 135,511 of record JADJVH010000006.1, read on the forward strand.
ATTGAGGAACGTGTTGTAGGCACTGACCAGTTCCATTAAGGTGACTTCTGCAGTGCCCAGGGCAACTGATGGGATAGGCCTTATTTCACCTTTTATGCCCATACGCCTTGCCCGCTGGATCACATTATCTATTCCCGCATCAAGGATGACCTGCACTGCTATAGTGTTGATACTCTTTGCCAGGGCTCCATTGAGCGAATAGATGCCTTCATATAGTCCATCCGCATTGCCCGGAGACCACCCATCAAACTGAGGGTAAGCAATCCGCCTGTTGGCATAGTACGTGCAAGGATCCATTCCCTGGTCTATAGCAGTGGCATACACGAATGGCTTAAAGGAAGAACCCGGATGGCGTGGAGTCTGGGCATAATCAATATTAAATTGCTCTGCATCATTTCCACCTACCCAGGTCATCACACCACCTGTCTTTGGATCGATTGCCACCACTGCGCCTTGAAGGGTACTCAGGTTATGCTTGATACTGTCCATTGGAGAGGCAGTGGTATCTACCAACCCATTCCAGGTCCACCATTTCATTGGAATAGCCACATTCAGGGAATCTGTGATCTGTTCTTCCGTATACCCTTTCGCTTTTAATGCCTGGTATCGCGGTGAGCGTTCAACCGCATCTTTCAATGGAGCCTCATAGGGTTTCCAGTCAGTAAATTGTTGGTCAAAATTCTGTTGAAGCTTTGATAAATGAATCTTCAGGGCTTCCTCTGCATATTGCTGCATGCCAAAGTCAATCGTAGTATAGATTCTCAATCCATCCGTATTGAGATTGTACGGCTGCCCATCGGGCTTGGTATGTTTTTCACACCACTCGAGGAGTATCGGACGAATGTGGTTTCTGAAATAGAGAGCGATACCTTCTGAATCTGTATTCCGTTGGTAGGAGAGGTTTAAGGGAATACGGCTCAGCGAATCATAGCTGAGGGAATCAATCATTCCATTGACCTTCATCTGGTTGAGCACTACGTTCCTCCTGGTGAGGGCCCTGTCCGGAAAATTATTTGGATTGTAATAACTGGTGGCCTTGAGCAGCCCGACCAACATGGCACATTCTTCAATATTCAACAGGTCAGCTGTCTTTGAATAGTAGCGGTCTGCAGCAGCATCCAGGCCGTAAATATTTTCACCAAAAGGCACTGTGTTGATATAAAAGGTAAGCAGTTCCTCTTTGGTGTACACATCTTCAAGCCTGGTGGCAATGATAAACTCCCTGAACTTGTTGACCAGCATCGAAGCGACAAAGAAATCCTTGCGTGGAAAAAGGTTTTTGGCAAGCTGTTGTGATAAGGTGCTACCCCCACCTGCACTTTCCTGGCCCATCAGCATGCGCTTAACAAATACCCGCATCCAACTCCTGAAATCTATACCAGTGTGTGTCCAGAATCTTGAATCCTCTGTAGCAATCAGGGAATTCATAAAGGCAGGAGGGATATCTTCAAATTTAAGGGTATTCCTGTTTTTGGTGTAATACTTACCCATCAGCTTTCCGTCCACGCTATAGATTTTTGAAGCCTCGGGCTGGCGTATGCTAAGCAGGGTCTTTTTATTGGGTACTGAACCAAACAGCCCCATCCAGGTAAAGAGGAATACCAGTAGCAGCAGTCCAATGATCCCCAGTAGGGCATAGACCCCTTGCATAAACCATCGCTTGCGTTGTTTCGGATCCTTCAGGCCGGTGACAATACGCTTGGGCAAGGTTGCAATAAAAGTTACAATCCGCTTTGGCAGGGATTGAAGGTTAGTTAGTATGGTCTCTTTTTGGATATCAGGTAGTTTCATGAATGATCAAAGGGAGGAATCTAATGTGACGGTAAGGCTTGTAGTCTGTGTTTTGCGCTTTACCTTCAATTGGATCTGTTCGCCAGGTTTATATTTTTCAAGTGTAAGAAACAAATCATTATTCGATTCAATAGGGTCACCGTTTATGTCAATGATCAGGTCTCCCATGATGACTTCTCCACTGGCTGACCTACGGGTTGGCAGCACTCCGCCTTTTGCCGCTCCGCTGCCAGGGGTGACCGCCATCACCATTGCCCCCTTCATTTCCATCCGGTCTACAATTTGCTGCTGTACCAGGTCAATTCCAAGTACCGGACGCCTTACTTCGCCAAACTTGATCAGGTCCGGCACCACCCAATTTACGACATCCACCGGAACTGAAAAGCCAATACCTGCATAAGCACCCGAAGGACTATAAATCGCCGTATTAACGCCAATCAGTCTGCCGGAGATGTCCAATAGAGGACCTCCTGAATTACCCGGGTTGATGGCGGCGTCTGTCTGGATGACATCCCGGATAGGAATCTGGGCTGCCGATTGAATCTCTCTTCCAAGCGCAGAGATGATTCCAGTGGTCAGGGTCTGGTCAAGACCGAAGGGATTACCTATTGCGAAAACAGATTGACCAACTTTCAGGTCATGCGAGGTGCCTACAGAGATAGGCTGGAGTTTGGATGTTGATTTTATTTTAAGTACGGCCAGATCTTTTCTTGGTTCAATGCCGACGACTTCAGCATCCCACGTCGTCTGGTCAGACAGCGTTACTTTGGCACTGTAGGCATCTTTGATGACGTGGAAATTGGTAACGATATAGCCTCTGTCATCCCAAATAAAACCCGATCCGGTTCCTGCCGGTATCTCATATACATTCCTTGACCAGTAATCCTGCCTGACCATGGTGGTGGTGATGTAGACCACAGAAGGAGCAGCTTTTTCAAACAAGGATATGGTGGTTTCCTCCGAAGTGCTGACAATCTGTACAGGATCAGGTGTCCTTGAAGAAGATGCAGGTTCATTTCCCTCCGAAAGAGGAGTAACGGGAGCTGTTTTTTCCCACCGACATTGGATCAGCAATCCAATGAACAGGCCCAGTATCAAACTCAATCCCCCGATCCAAATTTTGCTCATATGAAGGTGATTATTCAAATAAGGGTAAGTTGCAAAGATCAAAATATTCCGTTCAGTTAACAGGGCTCCTGAGATAGTAGTTTATTAATAAAATCTAAATCTTGCAGCATACCCCGGTCAACGGATACTAAATGACGTTTCCGGGTGGTTATTTCGTATATTACGGATATAGAAAAGTTATAATTACGTTTGAGTATGAACCTGAAGAGAAATAAATGGATGGTAAAGGCATCCATCACCTGTTTGTTTTTTACCCTGATGAGTTGCGCCGTCAATCCTGTATCCGGAAAGAAACAATTGGCCCTGATGTCCGAGCAACAAGAGATTGCCCTTGGCGCAGAATCGGATCCCCAGATCATAGCAGAGTTTGGATTGTATGACAATCCTGAGATCCAGCAATTTATTGATAAGCATGGACAGGAGATGGCAGCCATATCACACCGGCCTAATCTGAAATACCAGTTTCGCATTCTTGACTCTCCGGTCGTCAATGCGTTTGCTGTACCAGGCGGTTATGTCTATTTTACCAGAGGCATCATGGCTTATTTCAATGATGAAGCTCAGTTTGCAGGCGTACTGGGACATGAAATAGGGCATATTGCCGCAAGGCACTCTGTAGATCAATATACAAAAAGCATATTGGGCCAGGTAGTATTGATCGGAGGCATGGTTGTCTCCAAGGATTTCAGGGCCTTTGCGGAGGAAGCTGATATGGCTATGCAATTACTTTTCCTCAAGTACAGCCGGGATCATGAGAGCCAGTCTGACCAGCTTGGTGTAGAATATTCAACCAAGGTGGGCTATGATGCAAATGAAATGGCCGACTTTTTCAAAACCCTGAAACAACTCAGTGTTCAGCCAGATGGGAGTGAGATTCCTACGTTTTTATCAACCCACCCTGATCCATTGGACCGCTATGCGAAAGTCGGAGAAGCAGCTACAGAATGGCAGGCCAAAGTGGCAACACCCCCATACAAGATCAACAGGGATGCCTATCTAAGGATGGTGGATGGCATCGTCTATGGAGAGGATCCTCGTCAGGGCTATGTGGAGAACAGCGTCTTTTATCATCCGGAATTGAAGTTCCTGTATCCGGTCCCTGCAAACTGGGAGTTGGTCAATAGTCCTTCACAGGTGCAGATGGCTCCGGCAGATGGCAAGGCACTGATGTTGCTGACCGTAGCACAAGGCAATACACTCCAGGCAGCTGCAGCCAAGGATACTGCTGACCTTCATCTTAAAGTAACAGGTAGCAGGCAGGTTACGATCAATGGTTTTCAGGCTTTGGAAGTCATGTCAAAGCAGGTAAGCCAGGATCCTTCCACTGGTCAACAGAGTGAGATTACCGTACAAAGTGTTTACATCCAATATGGCAAGATGATCTATGTCTTTCACGGCGTAGCTGCTCCAGTTGATTTTCAATCCTATAAAGCTTTTTTCGACAAGACGATGTATGGATTTAAAGAGTTGAAGGACCAGGCAAAGATCAATGTGACACCTGAACGGATAAAGGTCGTTGCAGTGAAAAAGACTGGAACACTGGGACAGGCATTTAATGACTATGGAATTATGACCAGCCGGCAAAGGGAATTGGGGATAGTCAATGGAAAGGATGTCACTGACCCGGTCGGGCAGGGGGATTTAATTAAAATATTTACTAAATAGTAGATTATCAGCTAATTACGGGCTTATTTTGACCAAGCGGCGTGAATGAAAGAAGAAAGCCCGTATTATTTGATTATTCCGGAGAAGAATCTTACCTTTGCCCCGCTAAAAATTTTTGTATACCGCATGCTGATCATCGAAGTAAAAGAAACAGAATCAATCGACCGCGCCCTCAAGAGGTACAAGCGTAAAGTTCAAAACGTTAGACTTATTCAGGAGCTTCGTCGCCGTAAGGAGTTTGTTAAGCCCTCTGTTTCAAGGCGCAACCAGGTCCTCAAGGCTGTCTATAAGACAAAGAAGCAGGCTGAGGAGCAGGCCTGATCACCTGGTCATTCAGGGATCATTGCCTCATTATTGTATATTCTCTCCAATCTTTGCGATTAAATTGGTACTTGATTGTTATGTCAAGTATCTATTAATATTACATTTGCATTACCTGCCCGGGTGGTGAAACAGGTAGACACGCAGGACTTAAAATCCTGTGGCCAGAAATGGCCGTGCCGGTTCGATTCCGGCTCCGGGTACTTCATTAGAATTTCACAGAGACCGCTATTCTTGGTTTGGGATAAAGATAAAGGGCCTGCGAATGCAGACACCCATAAACGATTGGCATCTCTGTTTGGCTTATTAGGGGTTTTCGGCCACGCAGATTCAGGATGCCCTTTCTAAAGGGATTTGCGCAGGCTCTTTTTTTTTCCTTCAGCCGCTTCACCATCTTCGTTCCTTTACGGATATTTTTCATACCGCGCTACCATACAATTTTCAATTGTTTTACCACACTGCTCCTGTATTTTACAATCAGGCGAAACATGACGTATAAATTTGCTGGTAATCAGTCAATTTTATATGAAGAAAGTTCTGGATATATGTGTCCTTTCCGATATTCACCTTGGGACCTACGGATGTCGTGCCCAAGAGTTGCTGGAATATCTCAACCAGATAGAACCGGCCAGGTTAATCCTCAATGGAGATATCATCGATGCCTGGCAGTTTAAAAAGAAATACTTCCCTGCAGCTCATTGGGAAGTCATCGAGCGGATTCTGCAGATGGCCAACACGGGTACGATCGTTTACTACCTCACCGGTAACCATGACGACATCCTTCGTCGCTTTCATTCACTTGATCTCGGAAATATCAGGTTGAGGCACCAATTAGAGCTCAGGATACAAAACAAGACCCATTGGTTTTTCCATGGGGACGTCTTTGATGCTTCGATCCTCATATCGCCTTTCCTGGCATCTCTTGGAGGAATCGGCTATGATTGGCTGATACGTCTCAACACCTGGATTAACAACCTTCGGATAAAGATGGGATTGACAAAAATCTCCTTTGCCCACAGGGTAAAAAGGTCAGTAAAGCATGCCGTCAAATTTGTTGGCGATTTCGAGAAGCAAGCTATCCGCATGGGCCTCAAAAAAGGCGTTGATGTGGTCATTTGCGGTCACATTCACCAGCCGACGATATCGAAAATCGATAGCGAAGAAGGCAGTATCATGTATTTGAATTCAGGCGACTGGATCGAAAATATGACGGCATTGGAATATCTGAGTGGCAAATGGACATTGTACCGGTACGGTACTGAAGTGGATAGAGGTGTCGAAGAGTTACTTCATCAGCTGGAGGAAGATCAATACATATTTCCGGAAGCCAGGAGGTCTAAGGAGAAGGATCTGGATCCAAGATAAAATAAAAAAGCCCCGGATAATTCCAGGGCTTTTTTGGAGCGGAAAACGAGACTCGAACTCGCGACCCTAACCTTGGCAAGGTTATGCTCTACCAACTGAGCTATTTCCGCGTCTAAACGGACGGCAAATATACAATTTTTATGTTTTCATATTCAAGCCATAAAAATGAATAATCTTTGTCATCTGATATTTTTTTAGCCACTCATCACAGGTATGTTTCCTAAGTTTTTCATCATAAGGTACTTATCACTTCAATATGTTTACTGGAGGTGGATATGAATATCGTCCTGATCGACAATTATGATTCATTTACCCATAATCTTGCCCAATATCTCATGGAACAAGACAGGGTGAAGTTGACTATTGTAGAAAACGATTTATTTCAACTGGCTGACCTTCAAGGATTTGATAAAATTGTCATTTCACCAGGCCCCGGAGTGCCCTCGACAGCAGGTTTGATCATTGAAACCATCCGGTATTTCTCTGGCAACAAGCCTATTCTTGGCATATGCCTCGGATTGCAAGCCATCTATGAAGCATTTGGCGGCAGATTGCTTAACCTGCCTTTGGTGCAGCACGGTGTTACCTCCTCGATCACTGTATTGGATGCCGCAGATCCCCTCTTTTATGGAATCCATTCCCCTTTTAAGGCAGGCAGATATCACAGTTGGGTGTGTGCGCCAGAATATCTTCCGGATCCATTGATGATCACTGCAACGGATCAGGAAGGAACGATTATGGCCTGCCGGCATACGGCACACCCAACCTATGGTGTCCAATTTCATCCGGAATCCATTCTTACACCTGAAGGAAAAAGGATGATTAAAAATTTTACAGAGATATAGTCAGGTAGATATCTATCCTGACAATGAAGCATCATATTGCTTTTAGCCTCTTCAACCATTCCGCCTTTTCCGAATTATACCACATGCACACACACAACGCACTATGCTCTATGCCCTTTACCAGCCTAGAATATAAGCGAAGATCAGTGGCGCTACGATGGTGGCATCTGATTCCACAATAAATTTTGGAGTATGGATATCCAGCTTGCCCCAGGTGATTTTTTCATTAGGGACTGCTCCTGAATAGGAGCCATAGGATGTAGTAGAATCTGAAATCTGGCAGAAATAACTCCAGAATGGCACATCATGCCATTCCAGGTCCTGATACATCATCGGAACCACACAAATCGGAAAATCTCCTGCAATACCTCCACCAATCTGGAAGAAGCCTACGCCTTTACCGGCCGAATTATTACGGTACCAGTCAGCCAGCCATACCATATACTCGATACCACTCTTCATGGTACTCGCTTTGATATCGTCCTTGATGACGTAAGAAGCGAATATGTTACCCATCGTGCTGTCTTCCCATCCTGGTACGACAATAGGTATTTGCTTTTGAGCAGCTGCCATCATCCAGCTGTTTTTCGGATCAATTTCAAAATACTGGTCCAATACGCCGCTCAGGAGCATCTTGTACATATACTCATGCGGGAAGTAACGCTCACCGGCGGTATCCGCATCTTTCCAGAGTTTATATATGTGTTTCTGTAGTCTCCTGAAAGCCTCTTCTTCAGGGATACACGTATCGGTCACCCGGTTATAATGATTTTCAAGGAGATCCCATTCATCCTGCGGACTCAGGTCACGGTAATTCGGAACACGCTTGTAATGGCTGTGTGCCACGAGGTTCATGATGTCTTCTTCCAGATTGGCACCGGTACAAGTGATAATGCTTACTTTGTCTGCGCGTATCATTTCTGCCAGGCTGAGACCTAGTTCTGCAGTACTCATCGCACCAGCAAGCGTAATCATCATTTTGCCACCTTCGTCCAGGTGAGCCACATATCCCTTTGCAGCATCTACCAGCGCAGCAGCATTGAAATGCCTATAGTGATGAAGGATGAAATCGGAGATCGGTTTATTGCTCATTTTATTATATGTCAGTTGTGAATTGTGAGTTGTCAGTGTTGATTGGTGATCGGTGGGTTTTGAATTGCCGGTGATGATTTGAAATTCGTGAAGCGTGAGACGTCAGTCGTGAGTTGTCAGCTATGCGTGTTGAGTTAAAACCCGAAAATTGCATAATTACTTTTCACTCTTCGTTTTTCACTTTTCACTTTTCATTCTTCACTTTTCATTTATTAAGTGTCGTATCCAAGGATCTGCAACATTTCATTAGGCCTTTGCTCTGGCCTCCATAAGGTGTCAATGAAATTGCCCTTTTCATCTCGGTCCACAAGGATGTGTTGAGGAGAGGGATGAGACAGTGTTTGATCCCACCATAGCCACTGATGGCATCCTGGTATGCACCGGTATGAAAGAAGCCTATGTACAGTGGTTCAGGGTCATCATTTTTAAATGTCGGGAGAAACACCTGTTGATTCAGGTCTTCAAAGTTGTAATAATCTGAATGATCACAACTGATCCCTCCGATATGTACCCGCGCAAAATCATTGTTCCATTTGTTGACAGGCAATAGGATGAAGCGCTCATTCAGACCCCAGGAGTCCGGGATGGTATTCATCAGGCTGTTGTCAATCAGGTACCACAACTCCGAATCATTTTGCTGCTTTTGTTCGATAACCGTAAAGATAGTAGCACCGCTTTCGCCAACAGTATATTTACCAAATTCAGTGTAGATATCAGGATGTTCTATGCCTTCCTGGTCACAAGTAGCCTTGATGTTACTGATGATCTCATCCACCATGTATTTGTAATCATACTCAAAGGAGAGATTATTGCTTATCGGGAATCCACCTCCGATATTGATGGCATTGAGTGTAGGACAGATTTTCTTCAGTTCGGCGAAGATCTTAAGGGCCTTCTTGAATTCGCCCCAGTAGTATAGCGTATCACGAATGCCTGTATCCACAAACAAGTGCAGCATGGTGACTTGCACGCGTTTTTTCCTGGCAATCTTCTCTTTGTAATACTTGATCACTTCTGTAGGTCGTATACCAAGTCTTGAAGTATAATACGCTGATTGTGGTTCCTGCTCGATGGCCACCCGTATCCCTACTTTCAGGTTGCCTTTGATCCGCTCCAGGAGCTGGTCTAGCTCATTGGTATTGTCGAGGACCGGAATGGAATTTTCAAATCCCATTTCATGGAGGTGAGCGATCCCATCCAGATATCGGTCGGTTTTGTAGCCATTGTGGATGAGGTTGATACTGCGGTCGATATGTCCGCTCCGGTAGAGGCTGATGATGAGGTCAATATCAAAGGCAGAGGACGTCTCCAGGTCTACATCGTACTCCAGTGCCTTCTTAATAACATGGCTGAAGTGGCAGCATTTGGTGCAATAGCAATAGCGGTATTTGCCCTGGTAATGCTGGTTTTTCATGGAACGATTAAACCAGTTCTTCGCCTTTTTGATCTGGTCCCCGATCTTAGGCAGGTAGGTCAGTTTGAAAGGTGTACCGTATTTGTCAATCAGGTATTTTAAGGAAATACCATGAAAACTTAAATCTCCATTGTGCAGATCGAAACCTTCCTGGGGAAAGTAATAGGTCTGCTGAATGAGGTCGAAATAGCTGTTCTTCATTCTCCGGGTAAAGCAGCCGGGGATATGTGACCACCGGACCGGGTCAAAAATATAAAAAACGACGGTGCTAAGGGGGAATTATTCTAAAGGATAACGTCTTATTGGGACAAGGCCTGAAACAGCTTACGCACCGGTCGCAGCAGGATAATAATTGATCCACTCGCTCCAACTCCCGGGATAGAGCCTGGCATCATGCCCTGTCGCCAGTTTGTAAGCCAGGACATTGTGGCAGGCGGAGACGCCAGAACCACAGTAGAATACAGGTGGTTGATGATTATCCGTTTCTATTGCTGAGAATTTATTCCGTAGGTATTCCTTGCTCCTCCATAATCCATTTTCATCTGTATTGTCCATAAAGGGTATGCATCTGGCTCCTGGGATATGTCCTGCTACAGGATCGATTGGTTCTGTTTCTCCTGTAAATCGTTTGTAATCCCTGCTATCAATGACTGTGTCTTCGCCGGAAGCTACCTGGAGCATACTTGCTGTCAGTTCAGGTCGAAGCTGGATTTTAAATGCTCCATGCTTAGGAGCAGGCCATCGATTATCCACCGGCAGCCCAGCAGACTTCCATGCATGAAAGCCTCCGTCCAAAACAGCAACGTGTGGGTGTCCGAGCCAATTCAGCAGCCACCACCCGCGGGAGGCAGCCATCCCGTTGGATTGATCATATATGATAACCTGGCTCTCCGGATTCACTCCTGCAGCACTGAGGGCAAAAGCTAATACTTCAGGATGGGGCAATGGGTGACGTCCGGTGATTCCTTTGATGACCGGAGAGGAAAGGTCATGCTCCATATCCATAAAGAAAGCTCCGGGAATATGTGCCTCCATGTAATCTCTTCTGCCTTTGCCTGAATCAGCAAGTGTGTAACTACAATCCAGGATCACGAGGTTTGTTTCACCGGTGATGGAGGCCAGATCTTTTACGCTGATCAATGTATTATAAGCTGTTGTGGTCATCTGTTATAAGGTAAATGTAACTCGTCCAAGATCTGGGCGGCATGATTGGAGGAATCAACCGGATGGATGATGGCCTCAAAATGGCCTGCATCATTAACGATAAATGTGGTGCGATGCACTGCATCACTGGTCCTGCCCATGAATTCTTTTTTGCCATAGATATCAAAGCGCTTCGCCAACATATTCCCTTCATCTACAATGAGCGGGTAGGGTAAGTTGTATTTGGCAATAAATTTTTGATGCTTCTTTTCGCTGTCTTCGCTGACACCATATACTGCATATCCAAATTGCTGGAGTGTAGCATAGTGATCCCTTATATTGCACGCTTCATTGGTGCAGGTTCCAGAGCCATCATGGTTGTAGAAAAAAAGGATATATTTTTTACCATCGAGTATTTCAGAAGATACCACCGTGCCATCGTGCAGCCTGGCTTCAAAAGGAGGCACTCTTTGTCCTGGCTTCCACTTAGAGGTCCATGTCCGACGCATGACTGCTGATGTTTGGTGATCTCACAAGGTAAACGTTTTTTCAAGCACGGCTTCGTTACCTCTGTCATCCGTAACCTTCAGGACCAGTTGGTGATCACCGGGTGGTATTTGCCCGTCAAACGTGTGCGTGAGTATTCCGGTTTTTCCATCAAGGGACATGAGTATCCATTGGTCATCTACCCACGCATCATAAATTAAGTCACGGCCTCTATCCTTGATCCTGAAGTTGTCTGAAATCTTAAAGGCCATCCTTTCCCATCCGGTCATTGTTGGTCCAAATCGGAGCGTTGAAATTGTAGGGGCAATAGTGTCTACCATGATTGTATAGGTACTGATCACCCTGACTCCGGTGGACAAGTTATTGCCTATCCAGGTAGCCCCGCAATTTACGATGCCACCATTGGCTTCGCAGCGTGCTATAAATGCTTTATCATGTAATCGGGCCGGTATAGCCAGCCCGTCAATATTGACATCAAAATAAGAATGGACAGGAGCATCGACAGGTGATAATGCATAATGAGGACTATACGTACCCAGTCCTTCAGCCGGGATCACTTCGATATTGACGGGTGTCTTTTGATAGAAGGATCCTGTAGGCCATACCACCTGGATTCCTGGTTGCGAAACTACAGTCACCTGGTCAGGTGTCGCGACTGCCTGGAAAGGTGCCGGTGCTGGTGACTTTGGCAGGAGAGTCAGGTCTCTGATAACGTTAAATTCAAGTGTGGACACATTTCCATTGAAATCTGCGACTGAAAGTGAAACGGCCCTTGGACGCTCAGTGTTAAGGTAGATCAATCCGTTATCAATACCGTTATAATAGATCGGCAGTTTGTTGCCTTCCAGCGGATGACATCTGTGAAAAAACTTATTCGCATTCAGTTTCTGCTTGTAATCAATGTGCGCATTGATAAACCTGGTTTGCTCGAATGGAATCTCGTCCATAGTAAACCCAAAAGAAAGATCATCATCCACTTTACATACAATGCTGTAGATGCCGTTTTGATTGCTTGTTCCATCCTGTCCGTCATACGTTCTGACCGCGAAGGATGCTTTAGTACCTGCCATAGTAACAGGTAACTCCAGTCGGTATTTACCGGGTAAAATCATTTTTGGCTGAAGTACCTTAGTGTTGATGACGTCACCGGCTGTATTGTACTCATAGGCTATCAGTTGCTGCACGACAGGTGGTTTCTGATCTGCAATATTGTATCCGAAAAGGAGTGGATTGACAGGTACCTGGTCTTTAGTGTGGCGAATTTCAAAATGAAGGTGAGTACCTTCTGAACTTCCACTGTTTCCCATAAAAGCAATCTTGACATTTTGATCTACGATGAATTGGTCTTTTGACGGATAGAGATCAACTTCAAAGGATTCTGCTTTATACTGCTCACTCTTTACATATTTTTCAATCTCAGGGAGAAAATCGGTCAAGGTGAGCGTACACTGTGGTGAACCCATCCGGATGTTCAACATATAATACGTTGCCATATCCAAATTCATCAATCTTGATCCTGCTGATAAAACCTTCACTGGCGGCATAGACCGGATCACCCGGCAAGCCGGTTTCAGATTTAATATCAAGCCCGGCATGAAAGTGATTTGTGCGCAACTCTCCAAATGTTCCGGATAGTTTAAAGTCACGGTGCAGGGGAGAGGAGAATACATTGATTGGGTATTTCCCACCATCCAAGCCATGGATAGGAAAAACAGGCAAAGTGTCAAAAAGGCCAATAACTTCATAAGCAGATCAGGATCCGGAATTTGAATTTGTTGAATGAATAAGGGCTTTTATCATATTTTCAATTTCAAAAGCAGACTTGAAAATAGATAAATTGTCATTTTCAATTTCGGCAAAAGCTTCTGCCAGGGAATGCCGTACCATTGGGTGATTCATCAGTAGTTGTTTAGAGGTAATCTCCAACGACCATGATAACCAGGATGTTTTCTGTCTTTTTCGCTCGATTTCCAGATTGGCGTTTTTCAGGCGAATGCTATGATATAAACGAATAAGATCCAGTACTTCGTCTATGCCACTGCCCTCAAGGGCAGAGCAGGTCACGATTTTTGGTTCCCAACCTTCACGAAGTGGGGAAAAATAGTGAAGTGCAGTTTGGTATTGATTCCTGGTCTGCATGGCCAATCCCTTGAGTTCTCCATCAGCTTTGTTTACAATGACAATGTCCGCCAGTTCCGTGATGCCTCTCTTGATGCCTTGGAGCTCGTCGCCGCCCCCGGGCTGAACGATCAGGATAAATCCATCTGTAAACTGCCAGGAGGTATGCTCGGACTGTCCGACACCGACTGTTTCAATCAAGATGAGATCATAGCCCACGGCCGCCAGCAGGGTGATCATTTCATGGCTTCTCCGGCCCATGCCGCCGAGAACAGATCCGGCCGGGCTGGAGCGGATAAAGGCAGATGGGGATGTAGACAAGCCAGCCATTCTCGACTTATCGCCAAGGATACTGCCATGGCTCAAGGAACTGGAAGGATCAATAGTGATGACCCCTACTTTACGGCCTTGATCTACAGCCTTAAGCCCGATGGCCTCTATTAAAGTACTTTTACCGACGCCGGGTGATCCACTGATTGCCAACCGAATAGAGGGGTCATGTGCCTGAAGCTTTTTTTCACACAGTTCCAGCAAGTCAATCCCTTTTTTCCGGTCCTCATCCCGCTCACTTTCTACCAGGGTCATAGCCTGACCCAGGGCTACACGATCGCCTTTGATCAGTTTTTCGAAGAGTAGGCTGATGTTTGGATCCATTTCCATTTTATTCCTGACGTAAAAGCAGACAAATATATAATTATTAATTAAATTGTAGTATACTGATAACCAAACAATTAAAATGTTAAAATCCTTAAGTTAAGACGTTAACAAGGTAAGGCCAGGGCATTAACGCTTTCATAATAGCCGGTAATTGGCAAAGGGGGTTTATTTGTTTCATAGCGATTTTAATTAAAGGCGGGCGGACGCTATTATTGTGAATCATCGCCAACATGGCAGAAATTCAATACATCCAACCACCCGCCTTTATTTTTCAAGAGGAATTGTATCCCAGATATGTTGGGCCCAGGAGCTTGTGTACCAATCAATGGCATAAGCCCCGGCCAATGGATCCACGCCCTTATACATATCGCTTTCCAATTGGAGCAGATAATGAATATTGCGATGGATGCGTTCATAAAATTCAGCATTATCAAGGATGGCAGAAGGATGAATGCATATCACCTGTGTCCCGCAAAGCGATGCAGCTAATGCTGACATTGATGCCCTGATGAGAAAGTGATCAGCGCGTTCTTGCTCTTGAGGAGCTATATGGCATTCAAGATAATGGTTAAAATCGCTTTCGGCATCACTGATAAAATGCTGCTTCAGATTGTTCCAGATCAGATGTAATACCCTGGTCTGGATGATGTGCTTGAAATAGCTTTGATCTGCCTCGACAGTTATTATTGATTTTCTGAAAAATGATTCAGGATCATACCCATGAGATATCCATTCTTTTAAATCTTCCATAAACGAGGAAAACGTTTTGGCCGTTGCTTTGTCCCACACTCCTGACGAAGGGAAATGATAGATAAAACGCAAAGTATCTACCTTGGTATATTCAACACCTGAAGGATTTAGAATAGCGGATAATGGGATGGAGGAATCATTCCTTGCTATCCTGGTCAATGCACCATACACATCTGCTACTCCAGTGCTAATAGGCTCGTGACTATCCATGCTAGGTTGGATAGCCACCTCAATCATCTCCTTGTGTACGCCGGTCAACCAGGCTTCATCAAACTGACTGGAGGACGCCGGCGTCTGAAGGATGATATACTGAACACCTTGCTTTAACGCCTGGAGTATTCTGTGGTTCACCATAGCAGGTTCGGCATTACCTGTGGTGATATATTCGGCAATCAGGGGAGCCCGCGTAAACAAAGCCGTTGGCAAACAAACAAATTGTGCATTGGAATCCTCACCAGCAACCAAAGGAACCAATGGTTCACCCGGCCACCACTCTGATTGCAGTGATTCCAAAGGCTTTTGCCGGAGGTCTGCCTCGATCTGCCTGATCCATTCTTGTTTGGAAACCGGATCGAAATTATAATGCCACTCTTTCATGCTATGGACAATATTAGGAATATCTATTCATGTAGAGACACAAATTCTTGTCCACCTGCTTTAAGAGTGGGTAGTAATAAGGCACTATCTGTATGTGATGGGGGTGCCACTGAAACCTATTTATCTCGATTATCATGCCACGACCCCGGTCGATCCAAAGGTACTGGAAGCTATGTTGCCATGGTTTACAGAACACTTCGGCAATCCTGCCAGCCGCTCGCATCCTTATGGCTGGCAAGGGAGTGAAGCAGTGGAAGTAGCCCGTGAACAGATAGCCCGGCTTATCAATGTTCAATCGAAGGATATCATTTTCACCTCTGGTGCAACTGAAGGGCTCAACATGGCCATAAAAGGCCTGGCAGAATCATCTGGGCATACAGGCAAGCACATCATCACTGTTGCAACGGAGCATCATGCCGTCCTCGATACTGTTGATTGGCTCAGGCAACAAGGCTATGATATTACAATTCTTCCTGTTGATGGATATGGGATATTGGATCCGGACCAGCTAAAAAGCGCCATTCGAATGGATACCATCATGGCGATCGTGATGTGGGCAAATAACGAAACTGGGGTCATCCAGGATATCAGCAACATAGGCGCACTGTGCAAGGAGTCAGGAATACCACTGATCTGTGATGCGACGCAGGCAGCTGGTAAAATCGATATTGACCCTTTAAAAAACCATCTTGATATCCTTGCCATTTCAGCACACAAGTTATATGGCCCCAAGGGCACTGGCGCGGTGTGGATCAATCCATCGATGCGCGTTAAGCCAGCCGCATTGATTCATGGGGGAGGTCACGAAAGAGGGTTTAGGTCCGGCACATTAAATGTCCCTGGGATTGTGGGCTTTGGTGTCGCATCTGAATTGCGCCTGCAACAGATGCATACCGATCAACTGCGGATAGGGAAGTACCGTGATCAATTTGAAAAAGCAATTCTTTCTTCGCTGGAAGAAGTGACGATCAATGGCGATCAGCAAAACCGTTTACCAACCGTCTCGAATCTGAAGGTTGGTTTTGTAGACAGTCAGTCAGTGATGACAAGGTTTCGCAGCCAGCTAGCTATTTCCTCAGGCTCGGCTTGTAGCTCTGCAAACCCTGAACCATCACATGTGCTCCTTGCAATGGGGTTGAGACCAGTGGAGGCTAAAGGCTCTTTCCGCATCAGCCTTGGAACGCCAACCACAGCCGGGGAGGTGGAACAAGCGGCGCGGATAATGATCGAAGCGATTGAGGCTGAACGGGCGCAAAGCCCTGTATGGCAGATGTTTAAGCAGGGCATTGATTTGTCCTGAACGGAATATGGGATTAAACTATTCCAGCCAGGATGTTGTTATCTTTGCTAATCAAGTGGGAAATGACGTATACGGGGTTATTGTATCATTTGATGTAATTTGATTATTAACCATTTAATCTGGAAACCATAGTGCTGTTTGTTGCTGATAGTGCCAAAGAAAGAATCATCGAAGTCCTCAACAGTGAAAACAAGTCACTGACGGATTATTTTGTTCGGGTGAGTGTCACCAGCGGTGGCTGTTCAGGCCTTAGCTACAAACTTGATTTTGACAACGACCTCAAGCCGACAGACCAGGTCTTTGAAGATAAGGGCATACGTATGGTCACTGATCTCCGCAGTTTTCTTTATGTACACAATACGATCCTTGAATTTTCCGGAGGCTTGGAAGGGAAAGGATTTTATTTCAGCAACCCTAATGCTTCACGCACTTGTGCGTGCGGAGAGAGTTTCTCAGTGTAAATCCAGGCTGACAATTAATAAGGATAGCTTTTCAGGCTAAGAGTACCATAGGTACTTCAGATCTATTTGCGCACGGTAGAATTCTTTGTTGTACTCAATATTCCAATAAATCCTTGATCGCTGAAATCACTTTTCCTACTGAAAGAATCATCTCTTTCTCCAGTACTTCATTGAGCGGCACTGCAGGCATATCCACAGAGCCAATTGTTCTGACCGGCGCATCTAGTGATGACCAACAATGTTCCTGAATACGTGCAGACAGGCTTTGCGCAAAGGAATTAGACAAGGTATCTTCAGTAACCACAAGGCAGCGACCATGTTTTTTTACTGTGGTATAGATCAGCTCTTCATCCAGGGGAACCAGGCTCCTCAGATCCAGAATGGTCACCCGGTCTTCAAATTCTCTTGCAGCTTTCAATGCCCAGTGCACGCCCATTCCATATGTAACAATGCACAGCGCTTCACCCTGCATGACATGATCTTCATTTGCCTCAACGACCAATCTGCCAAGACCTATTGGGACGACATATGCTTCATCAGGTAAGGGGCATTTTGCGGTTTCTGTATTAGGCACTTTACTCCAGTATAATCCCTTGTGTTCGAAAATAACTACAGGATTGGGGTCATAATAGGCAGCTTTCATCAAGCCTTTGAGATCCGCCCCATTACTTGGATACACCACCTTCAATCCTTTAATATTACATACGACCGTCTCTACACTGGATGAATGATAAGGCCCGCCACTTCCACAGGCACCGATTGGAACACGCAGGATCATACTCACCGGCCATTTACCATTGGACAGGTAACAGGAGCGGCTGACTTCAGTAAACAATTGATTCAATCCTGGCCATATATAGTCAGCAAACTGGACTTCCACAATTGGTTTCAAGCCAACAGCAGACATACCAACTGTCGAACCAACAATAAATGCCTCCTGTATCGGGGTATTGAAAACGCGGTCATCGCCAAATTTTTGTGCAAGGGTGGCCGCCTCCCTGAAAACACCACCCAGGCGACTCCCTACATCCTGGCCATACAAGAGGCACTCCGGATGCTTTCGCATCAATTCTTCAATGGCAATCAATGCTCTGTCAACCATGACTTTCACCTCTGCACCTTCAGGTTGCCTGATGCCAACTTCTGTTGTAATTGGGGTAGGTGCAAATGCATGGGTATACAGATCAGTTGGTGTAGGATCAGCAGCAGCGCGAGCTTTCTCAAAGTCAGCTGATACAGTTTCTCTTGCTTTCGCTTCGATTCGTTTTAGTTGAAGTGCAGACCAACCATCATTCAACATGGCCTTGATGAGTTTGGGATAAGGATCCTGTAGCCTGTCCTCCTCAAGGTCATCACGATACCATTCCATCCGTACTCCGGAAGTATGATGATTGAGCAGTGGGACTTTGGCATGAACAAGAAAAGGCCTTCGCTCTTTTCGGATCAGTTCGATCACTTCACGCAGTGTATCGTAGCATAGCTTGAAATCTGTTCCATCGATGCTCCTGGTCTCAATTCCCTTGAATCCCCTGGCATATTCAGCCACATTCATGGCTCTGGTCTCTTTGGAATTGGCAGAAATATCCCATTCATTATCCTGCACCAGGTAAAGGATTGGCAATTTCTTTAATGCAGCCATCTGGAACGCTTCAGCCACTTCTCCTTCAGTGATAGAAGCATCTCCAAGTGAGCATACTACAACAGGTGGTTTTTTCCATTTGCCGAGCTTTCGGTGTTCCTGGTAGGCAATACCCATAGCCAGGCCGGTAGTCGGAATGGCCTGCATACCTGTAGCAGAGGATTGGTGTGGAATCTTTGGTTTGTCATCATCCTTCAAGGCCGGATGACAGTAGTATGCGCGCCCACCTGAAAATGGATCATCTTTTTTGGCCATCAGCTGAAGCATCAGGTCATAAGGCCTCATGCCAATGGAGAGCAGTATGGAATCATCCCTGTAATATGCGGATAGCCAGTCATCAGGAGTCAATTGCATGCCTAATGCGATCTGGATAGCCTCATGCCCCCTGGATGTAGCATGTACATATTTTGATACTTCCTTGAAGTTGGCCTCATAGAGATCAGTCATGGCTTTTGCAGTCGCCATTAAGCTGAAGCCCTTTTCAAGCAAATTACTTCGGGATATTGAGTTACCGGTATCAGATTTCCGTAGACCGGGTTTCTTGTCTTTCCGGCCACCGAGGGAGGCCGAAGCTTTCTTTTCCTTTGCCATGATGTCACCCAAAGATAGATATTGATTCCCCTTCAACGGATAGTCGTGATTTCATTGCTCGTGATTTCAGCCCCGAAGGGTTTATATTTAGGCCTCAATTGCAGATGATATGGATGATTACAATGGCCTGATCAGTAAGGTACAACGTTATAAGAGTGTACTAGCCAACACATTAGCTTACCGTGAACGCTGGAAGACACAACTCAAGGCATTGATTGTCAGCGAGCTGGAAAACATGCTCAAGGTCACAGCCCTGCAGGGGACTATTGAAACCTCTGACAAGGTGAGGCATCTGGAGTATGTGATTCTCTCCCTAGGGTCAGAGGAGAGTGGGATTTCTGAGATTATCAGTGAAAAAGTAGATAAGGCGCTCATTAAGCAGAATGGATCCCTTGTCTACCAGCAATTATTTAATGGAAAGATACAAGTGATGATTGGTTACCCTTTTATAGAGGGATTTGGAGAACCACGTCCGGCAAAAGTTATTGCTATATACCGTCCGGAAGAAATAAAGACTCCCTTTATCGTAAGGCATATGGAAGACTTCATCAAGGAGATTACCTTATGGGAGGATTATGATGATGATGACCAGGTCGCCGCAAAGATTGGATTCAATGTCCAGAATATGCCTTCCGGCAAATCTCCGAATGCTGAAGGGTAGATTCCAAAATCACTTTTGGAAGTGCATTTTCAGTGGAAGCCGTATCGTATGATTTTCTTTTTGCTGAAAGTCAGGGTTGAGAAACAGCAATCCAAAATGGAAACAATCAACACTTTGGGTCACTTCAGGCAAGGCAATCAGGGCTTGCCAGCCTGCCTGCATATCGGCTGACCAGTAAAGGTCATCTATAATGACAATGCTCCCGGAATGAAGATATTTCCTCAGGGCCTGATAGTAATAGATGGTTGCAGCTGAGGTATGATGTCCATCCAGAAAGAGCAGGTCTATAGGTAGGTGGTCGATAGGTAAACAAGCAATGTATTGATCGAAGGATGAAGTCTGTATGGCAATGTTATTGAGCCCAAGGGTTTCAAAGACACTGGAAGCTACTTCCGATACTTCCGGATCACCTTCTACCGTAAATATTCTGGCTCCGGGGGCACCTACACCGAGGTAAGAGGCCGAAATGCCAAGGGAGGTTCCAAATTCCACGATGACCTCAGGCTGGATAAAGCCAGCTAACCGGCTTAGAAATCTGCATTGGAAGGGAAGGCTCAAAGCATGGCTGGCGATGGCCGATATGCGCTCTATTTTAGATTCAGGGCTATACTTTGAACCTGCGCCAAAATCTTTCCTGGAGATGAGGGCTGTTGAGTTTTTCAGTTTATCCCGTTCTCTTTCAATGCGGGTATAGGCTTCAGGGCGAATTTGCTCGTTACAGCAGTGGGTGAACAATCTGAACAGGGAAGGGGAGTGGAATGAATCCCATCTCCTGGATCGGAGTAAGTGGGACCCGAATTGAATCGCTGTATATGTCCAACCCATAAGGCAAAGTAAATACTAGTTTAGCATTCATTTCCAATGCACCATCTTAACATATTTAAAATCCCCGGAGGCAATCCTGTTAAAGTGTCTTCCCGTATACATACTAGAAGATGGTGAAGTTAAAGGGGAATGTTACATTTGCTCTATCTACATTCCATATCAAATCTAACTTTATGAAGTCATTTTACATTCTGCTCCTTTGTGTTTCCTTCTGGGCTAATACCCTCAATGGCCAGATTCAGTTTGCTAACCGTAATGATTTGCTTGGAGAAAAAGACCAGCATAGTGCGGTTCCTGTTGGAATAGCAGATATGAATGGAGATGGACTGGATGACATCATTTCCCTCAACTTCGGATCCATCCTGAACATTCAGTATCAGACCCCGGATTCAGCCCGGCTGTTTGTACGCTATGAGATTCCTCTTGGCATTGACAATGCAGAGCAGAATGATATATGCATCGCTGATTTTAACAATGATGGCGCCAATGATATTATGGCAGTCGGTTCATATGACAGGGTCAATGTGTTATATAATATTCCTTTCACCTATGCCTTCAATCTAACGTATATCGTAGTTACTCCGTTCTTTTCACAAGGTGCTTCGGCCGGAGATTTCAATCATGACGGCTGGGTGGATGTAGTGATGCTCAATGACAACGGGGCGAATTACACGTTACTCAATGATGGGGCGGGGCACCTTGTGGAAGCTGATCTTTTCGATTTCACTACAGTGCCTGCTTCTGATAATTCAGGCAATTACGGATCGCTCTACACGGATTTTGATATGGATGGTGACCTTGATTTCTATATTGCCAAATGCCGCCAGGGAGTTAACAATCCCGCTGACCCACGCAGGATAGATGTGCTCTTTGTTAATGATGGTCTTGGCAACTACACCGAAAATGCAGCGAAGTATGGATTGGCAGACGGACGTCAGACCTGGACAGCAGATTTCGGAGATATCGACAATGATGGTGATCTTGACCTGTTCAAGACCCAGCATGATGTCATCAGTGAATTGTATGAGAATATTGGAAATGATACCTTCATTAATATCACGCCTTCTACAGGATTGAATATTACAGGAGTGCCACTCCAGGGAATGATAAGGGATCTCGACAATGATGGTTTCCAGGACATCCTGGTCAGTGGTGACCGGGTGGACTGCTACCACAACAATGGCAATAAGACCTTTACCAAAGTAGATCCTTTCAATGCAGTGATTTTTGGCACTTTTGCATTGGGAGATCTCAATCATGACGGGTTCACAGATATTTATGCATCAAGAGTTATCCCATTTAATAATCCTGATCCTTTGCGTGAAGACATCCTTTACCTTAACCAGAAAAACGACAATCACTTTTTAGCATTATCCCTTAAGGATAACGGACTGAATACCTCCGCCATAGGCGCCATGGCCTTGCTCTATGGCCCATGGGGCATACAGGTCAGGAAGTCAGGGCAGGAGAACAATACGGGGTTTCCAATGGCCATGAATGATATTCGGGCTTGGCAGCCAAACCACATACGATAGCCTTATCATCCGCTGGGCCGATGGTACCCGCGAGCACTATGATCAGCTCGCCACCGATAAGACCTGGAGCCTTACTAAAGGCGGGTGTCATAACGAACCACTTGCCATCCTTGATCAATTGGTCGTGTTATGCAATCAGGATTCAATTACCCTATCTATTGAGTCAGAGCTGTCAATCATGCAATGGAGCACCGGTTCCAATGCTGATACTATCGTTGTCAAAGAGCCCGGTATTTATTTTGCAACCCTTGCAGACAACGATGGGTGTCTCTTACTGACTACACCACTTGAAGTCGGCCAGGATCCTGATACGATCAGACCCACAGTTTTCTATGAAGGTAATACCCAACTTTGCAATGGTGAGGTAGCCTTGCTTTCTGTTTCTGCCGGAGCGGCATACCAATGGTCATCAGGCCAGGCCACTCAAACTATAGAAGCAACTGAAAGTGGAGATTATTTTGCCCTGGTTCAGGGGTATTGTAAAGTACAGGACTCAGACACGCTTCATCTTGATTTTCTTGTTCCCGAATATCCTGTGACAACGAATGATACGTTTTTACCGGGCGAATCTGCAATCCTGACTGCAATCGGTGACAATATCCAATGGTATGCTGATCCTTTCGGCATTAACCCACTCGGAGGTGGTAATACCATTCAACTGGATAACCTTACAGATACAGTAACCATTTATGCCCAAAATTCAGCAGTACTCCAAGGCGTTGATGCTCAGGCAGGGCCTGCAAGCCAACAGGGAATTACCAAGTATAATGCTGCATTTGTGAATGG
Source organism: Candidatus Opimibacter iunctus (assembly GCA_016716665.1). Lineage (GTDB taxonomy): Bacteria > Bacteroidota > Bacteroidia > Chitinophagales > Saprospiraceae > Opimibacter > Opimibacter iunctus. The sequence goes on from JADJVH010000006.1 coordinate 158,702, forward strand.
CGGACTATTGTTTGATGTTCTTGAACCAATAGTGTTACACCAGATTACAGTATATACAGATTCCGTCGGCACCCGGATCATCGAAATCAACAACGGGCTTGACTTCTTTTACGAACACCAGGTAGAACTAGCTGCAAGCAAGACAGAGATCAGTCTGGAGATTGAGTTGCCGGTTGGCTCCTATACAATGACTACAAATACAGATCTCAACAACCAGGTGTTTGGTGCTAACAGTCCATACCTTTGGAGATCATCAGAAGGGATCTTGTATCCGTATGAAGTGCCCGGGGTATTGTCGATCAACAATTCAACATTTGGCAGTGATTTCTATTATTATTTCTACGATTGGAAGATTTCCACTGCGGATAAGTACTGTGGTTCTGATTTCGTTCCAGCCACGGCACTGATTGATCTTGGTACAGCAACCCATGAAGTTTCAACATCTCTTGACGGAATTGTAGTCACGCCCAATCCTACAGATGGTTCTTGCACCATCGCTGTTAAATCCTCCGGAGATGTTGACATCCAGATATATTCTATTGAAGGCTATCCACTCCCGGTCAGAAAGGATATACTGATTGACCAGCATTCGTATAGCCTGGATTTGACCGGCTATGCGCCCGGGATTTACCTGGTGAGGATGATCCAGAATGGAAAATCGACTACCCAAAAGATAGTAAGGCTATAGGGATAGGAAAGGTTTGATCGAAAGTAATGTGCCATGTTCAAACAAGGCCAGGTAATATACGCCCTGGCTTATTTCGGCATTGAGCGTAATGTGCTCCCTGAATTCACCGTGTTGGACCCGTTTACCATTCATGTCAATGATCTGATACTGCAATCCAGTCTTGAATACAAATGCATCTGAAAGCTGAATTTGAAGGACTCTGTCTGAAATGGGATTTGGAGAAATAGAGAAGGACGATAACGAAAGGATAGGCGCCACTGCAGTAGTAGACAAGTCAATACTTTCAATATCGACCTGGTTGATCACTTCATGGTGTTGTTGATACCCCTGGTACATGGATTTGAATTGGGCAACTTGTTGGACATCTTCATTGGTGAACAGATCCGACATCCACCGTGCAGGTAATGTCTGATAGTGTAATGCGATAGATAGATCAGCAAGTCCTTCGTGGCCTTCCAGAGGAATCCTGTATTCAATCCTGTCAAGGCCTTTATTGCTTTCATTGGTATAATCAGGATCATCGTTTACATTGCCCCATATCGCGACAGTATCATAAGCAGTATGATTAAGCTTAAACCCAGTGGGTAACAGCCTGTTGTCTTTTAGGGGTTGAAAGGCTGCATTCAGGCGAGTCGTAAGATGCCCTTGGAGGTCTGACATGACCATTTCATAAATCTGAACATCATCCTCCGATCTGGATACCTGATGATGTGGTTCAAATGGGAAATCCCGGCCTGTAATCTGACCGTCCTGGTCGAGGGCGCCATTTATATAAATGGGTTCATTGGATACGTCATCCCTTAAAGTGACTTGCAGCCACGCGAGCCTGCTGGGATATCCCGAGGGTAGTTTGTGCCCGGCTTTATTCTTAATCGTCACAGTAACATACATCGTATCACCCGCGATGTAGAGGGAGGGCACAGAGAGTTCTGCGGCATTGGAGAGGCTCTTCCTGTTGTTACTGATGGATTCTTCCCAGGCATGGCTACTTTCGCCGGTGGGAAGGTTCAGGGCGACCTTGTTGGCACGCATCAGGTCAAGCATGGCAGTATTGGCCCCAAAAAACTGGTGTAAACCAAATGGTGACCTTTCTTCGAGCGCTGCAAAATCAGTAGCGATAACTACTCCATCAGGGATAAATGGCATATGGCAAGTCTGGCACTCTTTCCCCTGCACTGAATAGGCCGAATTGAGCCATTCATGATATGTCGCCTGTTCGACAAAAAAATCTCCGGAAGGAGTACCATCCGGCTGTAATGTTTCAGTGATCAGGGTATGACAACCGGCACAAATGCCACTGCTGTAGATATGATCTGAAAATTCTGGTTCAAATCCAACATAGATCTGCATCGGTCCTTTAAACGGATTGGGATAGTGGCCAAACATTACCCTAGTGGTGTCAAGCGTATAGTTGCCTGAAAAGTTTTTGCCAAGGTCCTTTGCGGGTTGTTGATGGCATGAGCTGCAGGATACCCCATCAAGTCCGAGACTATCTCCAAGCATTAGGTCGTAGGAATAAGGCTGGCCTGTGCGCCTCGCTTCTGAACTGCCGAGAGGAGCGTGGCATTTCAGGCAGGTGTTTTCAATTGCCTGCTTTGCTGTAGGATACAGATCTGTTTCATGCGCCATAGTTGCTCTCCAAAAAGGATCCCTGGACGAGAGTCCCATCATGCTGATCTGCCAGTCATCAAATATGCTGACATCCTGACCTGCCTTGTCAACCAGGGCAAGTCCGGTCTCATCCACGCCATGGCATCCGCTGCAGTGGGAAGAATGAGCACCTTTTGTTGTGCAGGGACAGGTCCCCTGACCGGATCGGGGAGCGTTTCCGGAATAGTCAGACCAAGAACCAACGCGGAAATGCAGGTAAGAATGAGCAGGCTTATTTTATTCACGGTATAAAATTACTTTTTTTCGGATCACTCCAGCAGTGCGATTCTGGCAAGGAGACCTGCCTGCAAACGTATTTATTTGGTGAATCATCTCTTTATACTATTTTAGCAATCTCATTATACACGTTTGAAGCCTTATTGTGTTGAAAATGAAAAACCAATAATGAAAAAAATTCTTTATCCGACGGACTTCTCCGATACCGCGGAAAATGCGTTCATATTTGCCTTACAGATAGCAGATCACCTGGGCGCATCGGTCATCACCCTACATGCATTTGACAGGCCTGACATCAGTGACTTTAATCTCCCTGGTGTCCTTAGAGAAGTGTATGACTCCATCGATCTTGAAGAGTTCGAAAATTATGAGGATGAGATTCCAGTCCTGAGGGATATTGCCACGGACAATGGGTATTACCATGTTCCTATGGTCCATGTGCTTGAAGAAGGCGCTCCGGTCTCCGCCATCCTGCGTACAGCCAATAAGAATAAAGCGGATCTGATCGTCATGGGGGCGACAGGTGCAGGTATGATGGAAGCTTTCTTTTTTGGAACTATATCAGGAAAAGTCATGGAAGAGGCTCACTGCCCGGTCATTGTCGTGCCGACAGAAGCTGAATTTGACGGACTGATCGATCATATCGGTGTCGCTACAAATTGTACTACAGATGATGCAGCCCTGATCGAAGCACTGAAGAAATTTCGTGATGTCATGGGCAGTCACCTTCATATCATCCATGTGGATACCTCTTCAAATGGTGAAGGTGCCGAGAAATTGAAAGCGTTTTCCGAACCCTGGCTCCAGGATAAAAAAATGTCCTTTCATTGTGTGGTCAATAAGGATATTAACGACGGATTGGAACAATGTTTCAAAGACAAGCAGATTGATCTGCTCGCTATGCTTTCCCATCGCAGGACCTGGTTTGACGAAATCTTCGAAAAGAACAGGGCAAAGGAGCTGTCCTACCAGCAATCTATCCCTTTGATGGTATATCAGTTGGAAACATTGAATACCAAATAGCCAGCAGAGGAATCATCATTAGTAAAAAAGGTTCCGGAGCCAAGCTACTTGCCTGCTTCCCGGATTGCTTTAAATTCAGAACCTTCTTTCCATTTTGGCCAATCCTGTGTGTTTGCCAGTTCTTTGGCTACGCTATAGAATAGGGTCGCATCCTGGATGATCCCACCCAATTCGAAGGTTCCCTCGACATATTCATCTGCGGGCAGATGGTAGGCTGTTGATCTGTACTCATCTGATTTTTCCTTGGCATACGCTTTCCCTTTTGTCCGGTGGTCAAAGCTGCCATGCGCATACAAGGCAGGTATGCCGATCTTGGCAAAATTGAAATGATCAGATCTGAAAAAATATCCCTTCTCCGGTTCCTGGTCAGGGAGAATGTACCTTTTTTGTTGCTCGGCTGCTCTTGCTGCGTAGGTTTCCATCTCACTCTGCCCAAAGCCGATGATACTCAGATCATTCATTTCGCCATACGCGGCCATGCCGTCAATGTTGATATTAGCCACTGTCTTCGATGGTGGAAATATCGGGTTTGCGGCATAGTATGCTGAACCCAGCAATCCTTGTTCTTCGGCCGTGACCCATAAGAACACAATGCTTCTCTTGTAAGGCCCTTCTTTCATCATTGCCTCAGCTATGGCTAGGAGGGCAGCTGAGCCGGTACTGTTGTCCCGGGCTCCATTGTAGATAGAATCGTTATCTACCACCGCACCTATACCGAGGTGATCCCAATGCGCTGAAAAAATAATGTATTCATCCTTCTGGTCCGTACCTGGGATCATCGCTACCACATTCTTAGATACGTTTGTCCTGATCTCATTTTTTATACCTGCAGTAACCTTGTAAGGTAATGGGACAGCCTTGAATCCGGGCTTCCTCGCTGCCATCATATTGGTTTGAAGCTCCAGGCCGGCTGAACTAAAGATTTCTTTTGCTGCATCCAACGAAACCCATCCTTGCATTTCACATGGTGTGTAGCCAAGTGAATTCAGATTGAGCTTTGCTCCGCTGCCTGCTCCCTGCACGACTGCCCACGGATAGCCTGCCATATTGGTTTCATGTATGATGAGGATGCCTGATGCACCCTGCCTTGCCGCCTCTTCATATTTGTATGTCCAGCGGCCATAATAAGTCATAGTACTTCCCTTGAAAAAGGTACTGTCCTCTCCTCCAAGCCCGGGATCATTGACCAGGACCAACGCAGTCTTACCTTTCATATCCAATCCCTCGTAGTCATTCCAGTTGTACTCCGGGGCAACAATCCCATAACCGCAGAAAACCAGATCACTACCTGAAAGGTTAATTTCGGCTACTGGTCTTTGTGTAAAGGCAACATATTGGTCACGCAGTTTTAAGGAAAGATTCTTTGGCCCTGTTAGCTCCATCGTTTCAGAGGGATGACCAGAAATTTCCGTCAGTGGTACATCCTGTGTAAAGGAGTCACCATTACCTGGCTGAAGTCCGATTTTCTTTATCTCCCCCTGCAGGTAGGTGAGTGTCATTTCTTCACCATGGGTGAAAGGTTTGCGGCCTTCAAATGCATCTGAGGATAAAGCAACAATATGCTTCTTGATGGTCTCTTCAGATATGGGACCTGATGTTTTAGTGTTTTCTTTGCAGGAGCTGAGCGACAGGATGCCCAGCAATATTGTACAGATTCTTTTCATTATGCAGTGGTTTCAGACGAAGGTAAATAAAAGGAAGCATCATGTTAAAAGGTATTACCCAGGCATCGCATGACATATAAGCAAACCATAGATTTCCTTTTTTCCTCACTGCCGATGTTTCAGCGGGTAGGGGATGCTGCAATCAAAAAGGACCTCACCAATATCCGGCTTTTGTGTGACATGCTGGGCCAGCCTCAGGCTTCTTTTCCATCCATACATATAGCAGGCACCAACGGAAAGGGGAGCACCTCCCATATGCTGGCTGCCATATTCCAGGCTGCCGGTAAGAAGGTTGGGCTGTATACGTCTCCGCATTACATTGATTTTCGTGAACGGATCAAGATCAACGGGGAAATGATCAGCGAAAAAGAAGTGGTACGTTTCGTAAACCTGTACAAGGAAAAATGGGCATCCATCCAACCTTCTTTTTTCGAAATTACCGTCGCGATGGCTTTCGAATTTTTCAGGAAGGAAAAGGTGGATATAGCGATTATTGAAACCGGGCTTGGCGGGAGATTGGATTCCACCAATATCATTACCCCCTTGCTTTCGGTGATCACCAATATTGGATTTGACCACATGCAGATGCTGGGCTATACTTTGCCAGAAATTGCCACGGAGAAAGCAGGCATTATAAAAGCCAATGTTCCGGTCATCATCGGAGAGTGGCATAAGGAAACCTCCCCTGTTTTTAAGCAAAAGGCTTCAAAGGAAAGCGCACCTGTTTATTTCGCATCGAGACATATCCACATCAGTAGACAGAAAAGCGATCTTGTCAAACAGCGCATTGATGTCAATAAAAGATCCGGGATATGGATGAATGATCTCGATACAGATATGACTGGTCCATACCAGATCCAGAATATCAGGACGGTTCTTGAAGCAGTGTTCAGGTGGAACCAATATTACCCCGGGAATCAAATCACTGAGAAGGACCTAAGGAAGGGATTGGGGGCTGTAAAATCCTCCACCAATATGATCGGGAGGTGGATGGTCATTCGTCAAGAGCCGTTGGTGATCACGGATGCAGCTCACAACCATCATGGGATGACTGCCATGCTGCCTCAACTATTGAAACACCCGGTAAAGCATCGACACTTTGTGCTGGGTTTTGTATCGGACAAGGACGTTTCAAAAAATCCTGGCGATGTTTCCCAAGGATGGATATTATTATTGGTGCTCACCGGATATCCCCAGGGGCAAGGCAGCGGCAGAGGTGCAGGAAACCGGTCATCGGCTGGGACTTCACGGGGTGGTATTTGACAGTGTCATGAATGCTTATCAGGCTGCCTGTATTGCAGCAGGAAAGTCAGATTTGGTTTTTGTAGGCGGCAGTAGTTATGTGGTTGGAGATTTTCTTGCCGGATTAAAGAGCCAGGGGAAATAAAAAAAGCCTGCTTAGGTAAGCAGGCTTTTTCATCCAGGGTGGCTAGAGGGTCTCGAACCCGCGACCTCTAGAACCACAATCTAGCGCTCTAACCAACTGAGCTATAGCCACCATTTATCCGTTTTAAGCCCTTTCAGGCTTAAAACGGACGCCAAAGATAATTTTTCTTTAATTCGCAGCAGGTGTTTTTTCAATTTTAAAGGTACGTGATACAGGATTCAATGGGACATTGACCAATTGGCCAGTAGAGTCTAAGAGGCTTAGCTTGATCGTATTATCGCCTTCTGGTAAACCTTCGATGTAATATGGTTGCCATTTGTCCAGTAGATGCTTTTCCCCATTGATATCCGCTTCTACCTTAAATCCAGGTTGGTCAGCATTGACGAGGTAATAATCGAGCATCACTTTCTTAGTGTCATCTCCGGTATACACCCCTTTAGGGCGGCTATAGAACAACATAGGGCCGGCAACATCTTCCATCTTGGTGATACTTTTTGCTTTCACGTTGGCTTTCACTGCCTTATGGGCTGCGGGGGTCTTGATGCTTTCATGATAGGACCTTGACAAAAAGCAGAGCAGGTAATGGTCGCCATCCGGAATATCCTGAGCGAAGGAAGACTCATATTTTGCTACATAAGGCTCAGTATCTACGATCAAATGAAGGTGTTGACCTTCCTTGCTGTTAGCACAGCTTTTTTCAGGTGCGTCTGAGGTCTGCTCACCCAGTTTATAGGTAGATCCTGCGATCACAGTTGAAAATGTGCCATTAGCATATGCCATGGCCTTCAGGCTGGCATCAGGAAATTCCTTTGAGCTGCTGAAAGGAGTGAGTGTATATTTTACCTGCATGGTATCACTTGAACCAGTTTCAGCTGTTGTCTCCTGTCCGGCTTGATTTTTACAACTTGCCATCAGGACCAGGCAGTATAAAAGAGTGAATATGGTTTTCATTTTCTTCATGTTTAGATTGTGAATAGTGAATAAATGTAGGAATGTCTCGAATTTTACCATTACAGTATCGGTTCGTACGGCTAAATTACCGACTTTTACTCATCAGCGAAACGAACCGCCAGCTCTACAATGGATTCTGTTGAACAAATGTTCAAACTGCATTATGCTTTTGTCTGCAATGTCATCTACACCTACGTACGTGACAGGTCCAGGGCTGAAGATATAGCCCAGGAGATTTTCGCTGAGCTCTGGGTCAAGAAAGATCAATTACATATCCACACTTCTGTGCCGGCTTATCTGCGTCGGATGGCGGTCACCCGCAGCCTCAATTATATCAGAGATACCAGAAAGCATCAGTGGGAGGAACTGGACATGACATCCGAAGCATTTGCAGTATTGCCGGGACAACAGTCCGATATCCTGCAACAGATGGAGGAAGCCGAATTGCGGGATAGGCTCGATGAAGCGATCAAGGCCCTGCCCGAAAAGTGCAGGATCGTGTTTTTGCTCAACAGGCAGGAAGAGATGTCTTACGCTGAGGTGGCAAGCCATTTGGGTATATCCGTTAAAACAGTTGAAAATCAGATAGGAAAAGCTTTGAAACTCCTGCGACAGGTCATTTTGGCGCATAGGGGATAAATCATTTAATGGTGTCTATTGAAGCAGAATATGGAAGGATTAATTGAAGCAAGGATTGGAAGGTATCTCTCAGGGGAGATGACTGTAATGGAGCGTGAGGCGTTTGAACAGGAATTGGCAGCAGATCCTGTGCTTAACCACATATATACAGAAACCAGGAGGATATGGGTATGTCAGCCAGAGCATATCGACCATCAATGGGATGCAGATAAAGCCTGGGCTCGTTTTGCTGAAAGTAAAAATATTGGCCAGCCCTCTACAGCGAGGAGCCCAAGACGCCTCTTGATGTGGTCAGCTGCAGCAGCTGTGGTTTTGCTTTTAGGGGCTTACAGTTTGTTTTTCAAAAGTGCCCAACCGATAACCTATGCCTATCAGGAAGGCAGCTCAGCCCCAATAGAACTTAAAGATGGGTCTAGAATCTATCTCAACAAGGCATCAACCATAACGGTATATCCTTTTACCCGGAAGTCCAGGCATATAGAGCTTAAAGGAGAGGCATACTTTGAAGTGCAGCCTGATAAAAAAAGACCATTTACCATAACCTCCGGCAACACAATGACTGAAGTGGTTGGGACGTCTTTTACGATCAAGGAGATGCCTGGGCAGACCCAAATTTATGTCAGTAGCGGAAAAATTATTTTTCTCCTCTATTGAGAATGAGCACATTGCAGTTGCCCTGACAGAAGGTGAAGGCGCTGTGTTTGAATCAAGTAAGATTCAATTGATCCCTAACCCTTCCCCCAATATTAATGCCTGGCGTACACGTCAGCTCAGGTTTGTAAAAATGCCATTGGAAACGGTTGTTGCTGATGTTGCTTCTTATTTTGACCAGAAGATTGTGGTTGAAAACGAAGCCAGCAAGTCCTGCATTATCAACATACCCCGGGCTTTCGGCAAGCCGGAGATCAGTTCGGTCCTCAGTGCAGTGGCCGCAAGTATCAATGCCAAACTGGTTAAAGAGGGTGATACCTATATTATCAGGGGTGGAAAGGCCTGCTCCTGAGATCATTTCCCGGCCATCCGTTTCGCTTTTCTCATTCCGGCTGATCATTGGTCAGGCTCGAAATGACACATGATTCCCTTTCAATAGCAGATTTTTCCAGTACTCCTTTACCTTTGCATGCTCAAGACATACTATGCGTGCGATTCAAACAGACATCCTGATTATTGGCGCCGGGCCGGTAGGGCTTTTTACCGTTTTCGAAGCCGGGCTGCTCAAAATGAGGTGTCACATTATGGATGTGCTTCCACAAATTGGAGGACAACTGACTGAAATCTATCCCAAAAAGCCGATCTACGATATACCGGGATACCCATCTATACTGGCCTCTGATCTGGTGGATAACCTGCGGAAGCAGATTGACCCATTCAAACCCACTTTTACGCTTGGCGAGATTGCAGAACGTATAGAAAAGCTGGCTGATGGTTCTTTCAGGACTGCCGGACATGACGGTACGGTGATAGAGTCAATAGTCATTGCTATTGCTGGTGGATTGGGTTGCTTTGAGCCTCGGAAACCGGATCTGGAAGGGATTGATAAGTATGAAGGCAAGGGCGTGGATTATTTTATTAAGAATCCTTCCGGATATACAGGTAAACGCGTAGTTATAGCAGGAGGAGGAGATTCAGCATTGGATTGGACTATTGAACTCGCTGCTCTTGGTAGCCATGTTACCCTTGTGCACAGGCGAGCCAGTTTCAGGGGCGCCTTGGATTCTGTAGACAAAGTCATGGCTTTGGTCAAGGAAGGCAAGGCCAAACTGATCACTGATGCGAGCATTGTGGAAGTGCTGGGGGAAAATAATCTGGAGGCGGTAACTATTGAAGTACCGAATGGAAGGATGAGATATGAAGCAGATTATTTTCTGCCTTTATTCGGACTGACGCCTAAGCTCGGCCCTATTGCTGATTGGGGACTTGGTCTGGATAAAAATGCAATAGTGGTTGATCCCCTTGACTACAGCACCAACGTCAAAGGCATTTATGCCATAGGAGATATCAATACCTATCCCGGTAAACTTAAGCTTATCCTGTGCGGTTTCCACGAAGCGACCATGATGTGTCAGTCAGCGTTCCAGTACATGTATCCTGACCAGAAACTTTCGTTCAAGTACACTACGGTTACTGGAATTGATGGGTTTAACGAGGTGGCCAGTTGATGGCCCACTGCTGACTGTAAACGGCTGACTGCAAACTGCTATCCGCCTGTTTCCTGGCGGAGGTTTTTGATCTGACTATCCCAGAGCCTTCTGAGATCATCTACTTCCTTTTCATTGGTGAAATCTGTGATCTCCAGCACTGTTTCTTCGGTTACCGGAGAGAGATACATTCTGAATTCCAGGTATTCGTGTCTTGGAGCACCTTCCCATTTAAAGCGAAGTCTTTCCTCCTCTATATCATCAACGACTTCGGCATTTTCTTCATTCCCATTCCAGGTAAATGTATAGACGTCACCATTGATATCTACACCGTCACAAAACCACCTGACAAGGCAGGCAGGAGTGGTCAGAAATTTATAGAGGATAGCCGGCGAGGCTTTAAAGATATATTCGAGGTCTACGGGTATTCGCTTCATAAGATAAAACTGGTTCAGGGCCTTTTAAAAAGAAGGCTGGTTCAGCCAGTGGGGCGTAAATAAAACAGAATTCCTGAATATAACAAACAATTGAACTTTTTTTCCGCTCAGGACATTATGAAATTGTCATACCGGAAAGCAAAAGACGATCAGCATAGCCACGGGGCAATCTTGTGCAAGTATGGTAAAATGAGGCAATTAAAAAGAAAATAAGTGGTGGTGACGATAGAAATGCTTACTTTTGCGCCTCTTTTGGGGGGATCAAAACATTTAGGTACGTTTTTTGTCTCTTCCTTTGTCCAGAACATTTTAACGTATTCTATGCCATGAGGCAGCTTAAGATCACAAAATCAATTACAAACAGGGAGAGTCAATCCCTTGAAAAATACCTTCAGGAAATCGGGAAGGTAGACCTGTTGACGCCGGAAAAGGAAGTGGACCTGGCTAAAAAGATCAAACAAGGTGACCAGATAGCCTTGGAGACTTTGACTAAGGCAAACCTCAGGTTTGTGGTCTCAGTTGCCAAGCAATACCAGAATCAGGGCCTTTCCCTCAGTGACCTGATCAACGAAGGAAATCTCGGCCTGATCAAGGCTGCTCAGCGATTTGATGAAACGAGGGGTTTTAAGTTTATCTCTTATGCAGTTTGGTGGATTCGCCAATCTATCCTGCAGGCCCTTGCTGAGCAATCCCGTATTGTGCGTCTTCCGCTCAATAAGGTAGGTTCTCTCAACAAGATCAACAGGGCTTTTTCACAGCTTGAGCAAGAGTTTGAGCGTGAGCCTTCTTCTGAGGAACTGGCTACGATCCTGGAAATTTCAGCTGACGAGGTAGAAACCACACTAGGGGTAGCTGCACGTCACGTATCCATGGATGCCCCTTTTGTCGATGGAGAAGACAATTCACTTCTCGATGTACTAGAGAATCCAAATACACCCGGCACAGATGCTGGCCTTGAATATCTGGAATCCCTGAGGAGGGAAATTGATCGTTCATTAGGCACACTGACAGATCGCCAGGCTGATGTCATTAAGCTATATTTTGGCATCGGGGTTGAGCATCCATTGTCCCTGGAGGACATTGGTGACCGTTTTGGTCTTACTCGTGAACGCGTCCGTCAGATCAAAGATAAAGCCATCAATAAACTGAGGTCTGCCAGCAGAAGTAAATTGCTGAAAAACTACCTTGGGGCCTAATAAGGGAAACGTCAGGTGGTTGATCCAATAATCATATCAACCGAAAATAAAAAAGCCATTCCAGTGATCAACCGGAATGGCTTTTTCTTTGTGCGGGATTGAATACCAGAAGTGATCCGAATCCCTTAGGGTCATTGCTTCTTGTCCAGGTTTTCGAGATATTGCATGTTGTCGATATCAAGGGCTTTGGCAAGTTTGCCGATCTTCTTAAGATCGATATTGCCAACGAAGCTCAACAAGGCAAAGTCTGTGCTGCCGCCAACGATCATGAGCAGTTCCTCCACGATGTCACCATTATCCTTGACCATAAACCGAACGTTTTCGCCGTCACCTCGTGCTGTAAGCAGTAACTCATAATTGCTGGTGCCAATTGTCTTGAGGGCATCGTTGTAGTACTGCATGGCATTCTGCTCCGTATGAAGGATACGCAGTCCTTTCATGCTCTTGATGACTTCCTGGACTTCAGGCTCCATGTCCTCAATGTCAATCTTGGCGACCATGTTGAACATTTTCGGACTGATGTAGACCACACTGAATTTCTCATCATCAATGTACTTGTTGAAGTATTTGGTGATGGCATCTTCCTGTGCGAAAGATGAAGCCGCAGTGAAGATGACGGCTAGCAAGGAAAAAAGGAAAGATTTCATGTTAGTATGAATTGTATGAAAGTGAATGAAAGTCGTTATTTGAACATCTCGGCATACTTGCCGGCCTTTTGGATGTTGAGCATTGCTTCACTCTGAGACTTATTCAGCCTGGAGGAGACAAAGGCGAGGGCTTCGCGCACTTCTGCATAGGCTTTATATGGATCATCAAAGGTCTCAGCCATTTGGACAGGTTCAGTAACCTGTTGGCTGTATTTCCAGAGCCCGATACCTGAAAGTACAAAGACCAATATAGCTGCAGCACTTGCGATCCATCTGTAGAGGGGGAGGATCAGGTGAGTGGTAGAGGCATGGGCAGATTTATCCATGCGGATATTATTGGCCTTGATATCTTCAATAGTCAGGTTGCTTTTTTGTTTGCGGGCTTCAGCGATCATTGCAAAATAGCCTGCATCCGGATGGTCGGAGCCGGTCATATCGCCCAGGATTTGTTTTTCCTCTGGGAGAGAAGTTTCGGCATTCCAGTATTTTTCAAGAAGGTTAGGATCCATGTGTTATGATGATTGATAAAGTCCAAAAGTGTTCGTCTTGCTGACCATGCGTTGTATGTGCTTTCTCGCCCTGAAGAGGCTCACCTTGACATCATCAAGATTGTAGCCGGTCATCTGCGAGATTTCTTCGTACGTCATTTGCTCTATTTCACGCAAGTGAAATATGCTCCTTTGTTTTTCTGGCAACTGGTTGAGGCATTGCTGAAGCAAAGTCATCAGATCAGCCGTCTCCAGGAGTTTGTCCGGAACCGGCGCCTGGTCACTTACAGTGTATGCTTCGTCCATGCTGACATGATTGTCCTTGACTTTCCTGAGAAGATCAAGTGACCTGTTTCGCGTCAGGACCATCAGCCAGGCTTCAAGGTTTTCGATCTCGTCCGCTTCCTCACGCTTTTGCCAGAGCTTGTACATGACATCCTGAACCACGTCTTCAGCCACCTCGCCGTCTTTGACAAAACGGAAGGCATATCTGTAAAGTTTGTCCCTCATCTTGTGGAAAAGGGCCTCGTACTGTTCAGTATTCATTTCGCATATATTGACGATGAAAACCCCGGTTTGTTACACCTCGCCCTGGTTTTGTCGTTTTCTTGTAAAAGATGGAAGTGAACACCCATGGAAGAGGGTTGTGTGGGGACATGCAAAGGTGCTATGAGGGCCTCGGCCGTTTCCTGATGAAGTGGATATTATCTTTTATCCTATGGAGCTTTCTGGCCTTTGGAATGCCATACTAAAAGGCCCTTAGGACCACTTTACGGATATTTTCAAGGTCTGTTTTGACATTCCTGAGGTCAGCCTGTAAGACCGCCAGTTCCTCTGTTTCTATTTGAATGAGCTCATCGAATTTGCTGAACTGGTCATTCATTTTAGTTTTCAGCGTTTCGATGTAGGCATAGAGTTCTGTGGCCAATTCCTGTTGGAGGCGTGTCCGGCCTTTTTCCATCTCTGATCTGTATTGCTTCATCACTTTGCCACGCTGTAATCCAAGGGTTACACCTGCTACAAGGAAGCCTAATGCTGTGAGAACACCTCCTGTGATATCAAATACCATCCCTTGAGTGACAGCGGCCAGTATAATACCTACTACAGCCACACCGCTGCCAGCAGCCACATTTGTACCAACCCTGGTGTCGGTATCTACCAGTCCTCTTGTAGTGAAGTTTTCTGTCCGGCTGAGAAATTGGTCAAAAGCTTCCCTCAGTTCCCGGAGTACGTTTTGTCTGCGCTGAGCGATCTCTGAAAAAATCTCATGGTCATTGGCCAGGATAGTCTTGCTGTTGCGTATCTGCAGGTCGATGTTATGTGCCATTTGCTGGATACTCTCTGCAAGATCAAGCACCCGGTCATTGATTTTTTCCTGCATACCTGTACCGAAGTCGGCCTGCAGCCTGTGCGTAAATCCTTCAAGCCAGGATTTGAGCGATTGTGATTTAGAAAATATGGCGCCAATGGATCTTTTCAACACAGGGAAAAAGGATAATGCATCGCTCAGCTCATCTTCATATTTACCAGAGACCCTGTCATAGGATGACATCAGGTTTTCGATCAGGATGTCAGCCTGGTGCCTCGCCTGCTGTCCATGATCTGACAAAGTCCATTTGATATCCTGTCTGAATGCGATGTCAGCGTCCAGTTGAAGTTGCCTGTCATTCAGACCCTTTTCAAGTCTTGAAATAATATTCAACACCGTATCCGAAATACTGATGAGCTTGTGCTGCTGTGCCTTTCCCCCTGTCACATGATCGAGGATAAATACTTTCAGTAGCTCAAAGCCACTCTGGGCATGGTATCCTTCAAGCTCCTCCTTGGCAGAAACTGCAAAAACTACAGGGTCCTTGATGCCCTTCTTTCCCGCATACTCCACAACGCCTCGCTTGTTGATTTCCAGATCTGCAGGATCCATCAGGTCCTTTTGCTGGAGGACAAAGACTATCTTCTTGTGCCATTCTTCATGCATGTAATCAAAGAAATCCCAGGCAGATTGCCTGTAAGGGTTTTTCGCTTCAAAAACGAAAATAATCAGGTCTGCGCCAGGGATAAACCGCTCAGTGATTTCCTGGTGGTGAGCTATGATCGTATTGGTACCCGGGGTATCAACAATCGCAATTTCCTTGAGTATTTCACTGGGCTGGAAGATTCGCTTTAGATGAGGACTGACTTCTTCAATCTTCAGTGTTTCCCCATACATGATCTGCTGTATGGTATCCGTCATTGGAGAGGGGGCCACAGCACACAGATCAGGCTCACCAAGCAGCGCATTGATAAATGAACTCTTTCCCGCTTTGACTTCGCCGACGATCACAAACATGAAAGGTTCGTCAATACGGTCTCTCAGGTCCGCCAATATCCGGCCAGACTCAGTATGTGAAATACGGTGGGTAAATTGCTGCAATCGTTGAAGCACCTGCTTCAATTCACCCTTTTGCTCCTGTAATTTCTGATCGACAACCTTCATCGTTTTTTTTCATATAGGTTAAATGCATAACGATCCAGATATGGGCTGGTATCCGGTCCGAGATGGCATATTGCATCCAAGATACAGAGGTTTGGCTGATGTGTTTTATGAAGCCGAAGGATCTGGGTGTAGCCTGGGACAAGGGCAGCCGGAAGTGATCCTGAACCCGCCGAAATACCTTTCCTCAGATCTGTGTCTTCCGGACTATAGGAAGCACAATAGGTATCACTAAGGCTATACTCCCAGAGACCACTGAGCAATGATCTGATAAAGTGAATCCCGGTCATATTGAGATCCCAGAGGGTGTCATATGTCTCTCCATAGAATCGCTCCAGGACAGGAAGCACCTCGTCAAAAAATGCGGTTTTCCCATAAGCAGTTTTCAGGCTGTTCAGATGCGTTTTTCTCCACGGTTCGTCATAAGCGATACGAACTTCGCGAACCGGCATCTGCTGGTGTTTGCCCCTTTGCAGGGGGACGGTCAGGAAATGTGGGATATCTGGACCAAGAATGGCTGTTTTATTGCGCCAGGTACGCTTTTGATAGTGCTCATGGGCCTCAAGGGTTATATGCCCATGGTGCTTCCAATGGGCAAAGTATTCAATAGAAGGTATATATTGGCTCCCTGCGATGCAGACGGACATGTGTTCCATGATTAGACCGCTAAGTTAAACCTCATGCCCGAAGATATCCACTGGCAAAAATATGCTTCCCGATTCAGGACCTTTCCTTCAATGCTGGAAATGGGGCTTAACAAACCAGGTATGGTGGTTTGCATTCCTGTATATAGCGAGCCAGAGCTGCTCACCACCTTGGATTCATTGTATAGTTGTGATCTGCCGGATATAAAGACTGAAGTGATCCTGCTCTTCAACAAAAGCGACAGGATGACAATAGATGAGGTTACTCAACATGATTTGACCTGGAAAAACACTATTGACTGGATTGAAGATCATAGGAGGGAAGGCTTGAATTTCCTTCCGCTATACCTGGAGGCATGTCCTGACCCTAAAGGTGGGGTAGGATGGGCCAGAAAGCTGGTCATGGACGAAGCAGCCAGGAGGCTTGACCAGGAGGGCATATTACTCTGCCTTGATGGCGATTGCACAGTATCTGGAAATTATCTGCGAAGGGTCTATGATTATTTCACAGATCAACCTTTATGCGATGCGGCTTCCATCCATTTTGAGCACAAGCTTGATCTCCCGGATAGGCATGTGATGGAAGCAATAGCTCAGTATGAACTGCATCTTCGATACCTGGTTGCTGCACTGAGATGGGCAGGTCACCCTTTTGCCTTTCATACGGTCGGTTCCAGTATGGCTGTCCGTAGAAAAGCCTATTTATTGCAGGGTGGAATGAACACGAGGCAAGCCGGGGAGGATTTCTATTTTCTCCAGAAATTTATTGAGATCGAAAGTCTGTATGAAATAAAGGATACCTCTGTTTTTCCTTCTTCCCGTATTTCAGGTAGAGTGCCTTTCGGTACAGGACGAGCCATGCAGACCTTGCTCAATGCGCCAGGCGAATGGATGACTACCGATATAGAGGTTTTTCGATTGATCAAGCCACTCATTGAAGGTGTTGATAGAATCAGGCAGATCTTCAAAGAAGATCAAAGGGCAGACACGCTTGATTTGTTGTCTGATGGATTGGGACTGCATGAATGGGTAATCCGGTTTTTGGATCATATCAGATTTGTAGAGCAATGCAGGGAGATCTCGGCGCAGACTACAAATGCTGCCGCATTCAGGAGGAGATTTTTCCGCTATTTCAATTCCTTTATGATGATCAGGTATATGCATTATATCAGTCAGCATTATATACCGCAATCGGCCATTACAAAATCGGCCAATGCCTTGCGCTCACAATTGGATGGTTTACCTGAAAGGGCTGAGGATGTATTTGAATTATTGGAACTTTTCCGGCAAATGGATAAATTCAATTCGGGAAGATAATTTATATTACATCGATATGCGCAGACCTTCTTCAGATACACTGATATTTTTCCTGGCTTTAGCCATTTCAATGTTACCATTGGTATTCTGCGATTATATTGTTACTTCAGATGGTCCATGCCATTTTTACAATTCGCACATACTGGTCAGTTGGTTATTAGAAGGGAAGAAAGATTTCTTCCTGCCTTTCCTGCAGCTCAATAAATATCTTGACCCCAACTGGATTACAAATGCTGTTCAGATTCCATTGGTGAAACTCTTTCCTGTGATCTGGGCTGAGAAATTATTCTTCGCCCTATACCTTCTGGTGTTTGCATTCGGTTTCAGGAAGGTAGTTAAGGAGATTAATCCTAAAGCCGTTTTCCTGGCGGGTATTGGGGTCATCTTTGCCTGGAATTATATCCTGATGAAAGGGTTCCACAACAATGCCTGGAGTATTGCCATCTGGTTCTGGGTGCTGGCCTTCTGGATAAAATCGCTTCGGACCCCATCCGTTTATACGTATGCCATGATCACTATTTTATTCATGGCTTTGTATCTCGCACATCCGGTAGGATTAGTCTTTGCTTTTCTATCAGTGGGATGTGTAGTTTTAGGATATGGGCTTTTTCACTTTAAGGATAAGGGATTAAGGTCAACCGTATATTTTTATTTAGCGGAAGCAGGAAAACTGGTGCTATGCAGTGCTATTCCAGTGTACTTGTTTATAACTTTTTACCTCCGCAGGGAATGGTCTAAAGAAGCCAACACAGCACCATTTAAGGTGATTGCCAATGAATTGCTACACTTAAAGTCGCTGATTTTACTGAGTACTAAGGAAGAGCCTTTTATTTTGGTTTTGGTGGCCCTGATTTTGCTGATGGCTGTCTGGTTTGTAGTAAGTCGTATCAGAGCAGGGGGATGGAAAATGTATGATGGGTTGCTTCTGTTGTTCATTGCTTCACTCGTGGTTGTTTTCAATCCGCCCAGTAGTATTTCCGGAGGGCTTGAGATTGGGGTCAGGCTTGGCATGTTTCCATTTTTCTGCTTGCTTTTTTGGTTGGCTACATTTGATTTTCCTCCACAAGTGCGTTTGGCAGTTTCTTTCGTTGCGTTATGTATAGCAGGTGGATTGATGTACCTGAGGCTTCCTATACACCAAAAGGCATCGGATTACGCATCAGAAATTGTTACCGCCATTGATTCTATCGAGGATCAATCCACCGTTTTGGTGTTAAATTATGATTGGGCGGGCAAGACGCCAGAAGGTGAGATCATTTCTGACAAGGCTTGGTTATTCGTCCATGTCGATTGCTACCTTGGGGCATATAAGGATTTGGTGATATCAGACAACTATGAAGCCAATTTCTGGTATTTTCCACTGGTCGAGCGCTGGGAAACGAATATGTATATGCAGACGGATAAGGACCGGATCAATTTTGACAACCGTCCCCCGCGGGCAGACATGAACAGCTATAAGCGGAGAACAGGACAGTATATTGATTATGTCCTCATGTTATCCTACAGTGACGAGTATGCTGGACATCCTTACACAGGCGAGATCTTTCAGCAATTGGAGGCTGAGTACAAGCCACGATTTACCTCCGCAAACCGCAGAGCTATCCTGTATAAAAGAGTAATGTATTAAAGGCTTTTCCAGATATTCCTATCGGAACATTTCCATCCTGGAGAAGTGAAAAGAAGCCTCGATCGCAGCATTTTCATCAGAATCTGAACCGTGAACCGCATTTTCACCAATGTTTTTGGCAAAAAGTGCACGGATAGTGCCTGGAGCAGCTTTGGAAGGGTCTGTAGCTCCGATCAGGGTGCGGAAATCTTCAACCGCATTGTCTTTTTCGAGGACTGCGGCTACGATAGGACCAGATGACATAAAATCGACCAATTCCCCGAAGAAGCCTCTTTCGCTATGTACAGCGTAGAATTCACCAGCTTTTTCAGCGGACAATTTTGTGTATTTCATGGCGACAATCTTAAAGCCGGCCTTGTTGATTTGAGCCAGGATAGCGCCTATATGGCCTGCTGCAACAGCGTCAGGCTTGATCATCGTAAAAGTTATGTTATTAGCCATGTGTCTTGAATTGTTGTCTTTTTTGTCCCGAACGGGGCGCAAATTTAGCATATTTGTTAGTATCACAATAAAATAAGACCTTTGCGCCCTGAAAAATTCAAGTACAGATACGTGGATTCATTATATCATTTGATCAGGCAGCCTGCACGTGTGGTGATCGTCACCCACAAGAATCCTGATGGGGATGCATTAGGATCCACGCTGGCATTGGCTGCGGTACTGAATAAGCTGATGCATACGGTCACCGTAGTGCTTCCAAATGATTTTCCACCCCTGTTTAACTTTTTACCCGGGATTGACAAAGTCATAATCGGGGAGATGAATCCTGAAGAAGCTATGGCAGCCTTTGAAAAGGCAGATATTATCTTTTGCCTGGATTTCAATTCACTTGACCGTATCGACAGGTTTGGACTTGATGTGATGGCTTCACACGCTGTCAAGATCCTGATAGATCACCATATCGACCCTGAACCTTTCGCAGACCATATCGTCTCCAAGACGGAAGCCAGTTCAACGGCTGAATTGGTTTACGACTTCCTCGTGGAGCATGGCCTTGAAAAGTATATTGATGTACAGATTGCTGAAGCACTGTACACGGGCATCCTGATGGATACCGGTTCTTTCAGATACGCCACTAATCCACATGTCTTTGAAATAGCCGCTGCACTCAAGCGGCTAGGCATGGATGATTATATGTTACAGATTCGTCTGTTCAACAGCATGACCGAAAAGCAGCTTAAGTTGCTTGGTCATTGCCTCGCTAACCGTATGTTGCTGATGAGTGAACATCAGGCCGGCATTATTTGGCTTGACAAGGATGATTATAAAGCCTGGTCTATCGGACGGGGAGACACGGAAGGCATCGTCAATTACATCCTCATGGTACGCAATATGAAGATGGCAGTTTTCATTTCTGAACAACAGAATGTGACAAAACTGTCTTTTCGCTCCAAGGGCAATATCAATGTCCAGGAGATCTGCCATACCTATTTCAATGGTGGTGGGCACAAGAATGCTTCCGGGGGACAATTGAAGGCCTCTATGGAAGAGACCATTGCCAAAGTCAAAGAGATTATTCCACTAACAATGAACGCATATCAATTACAACATGAACAATAACATCTTTTTTTCTCTGCTCTGCGTCCTCTTAATTGCAGGATGCTCTTCTGAAGGCCGTCGTATCAAATCGGAATCAGGATATGAATACCAGGTTGTCCGCAAAGGGGGTTCAGACCCTATTCCGGTCAATAGTTACGTTTTCTTCAATATGTCTCTGACACAGAAGGATTCCGTTTTACAGACTACTGCTACGATGGGCAAACCATCAGTGTTGAAACTCATGGAAGACAATAAGAGCTATGGCCAGCTCAAGGCGCTCGTGGATATCATGGGCACCTTGCACGAAGGCGACAGCTTGAACTTCTTTTTCCCGGTTGATTCCTTTGACCGTGTGCCTCCAGGCTTTGAGGCATTTACTGAAGCAATGGTTTACCATGTAGGTATTGTGGATGTGATGGATGAAGCCGCTTTCGAAAAATATTCGGATTCTATCCAGCAGGAACAGGAGAAAGTAAGGCAGGTGGTTCGTGACCGTTTACCTGAAATTGAGGCATTGACCAAGAGCAACTGGGATGCCTACAAGAAGGGCGATTTGAACAGCCAGATCCAGACGACTGCTTCAGGTCTCCGTTATATCATCCATGATGCCGGCCAGGAAGGAACCAAGCCTGCCAAAGGCGATCAGGTATCTGTCCATTACTACGGTATGCTGGATGCAGATGCTAAGATGTTTGACACTTCCTTCAAGGGAGGCCAGCCTTACCAGTTTCCACTCGGTATGGGTCAGGTGATCCCGGGATGGGATGAAGGTATCCTGTTGCTGAACAAAGGAGCTAAGGCTACATTGTTCATTCCTGCAGCACTTGGATACGGCGCGGCAGGTTCACCTCCGGTGATCCCTGAAAATGCGGATTTGATATTCTATGTTGAATTAGAGAAATAAACACCAGAGAGGGGGCTTTAGCCCCCTCTCATTTTAAACCATTTATCATGACCGTAGATCAGTTTACAGATCTCAAGACCCGCGTGGGAGTTTTAGGGAGGTATCTTTGACGTCGCAAGACGTAAACTTCAATTAGAGGAAAGAGAACAACTCACCTTAGACCCTGAATTCTGGAATGATGCTGAAAAAGCAGGCATCGTCCTCAAGGAAATCAAAGCACATAAGCACTGGATCTCCAACTTTGAGGCCATCGAAGCCGTCGTGGACGACCTCGGTGTTCTCCTCGAGTTTTTTGATGCCGGTGAAGCCACAGAAGAAGAGCTGGATGCAGCCTATGCAAAGGCTGTTGATATCGTCGATGACGTAGAGTTCCGAAGCACACTCAACAATCCCGAGGACGAAATGTCCTGCATCCTGGAAATCAATGCCGGGGCTGGTGGCACCGAAAGTTGTGACTGGTCCGAAATGCTCCTGCGCATGTATGTGATGTGGGCGGAGAAAAATGGATATAAAGTCTCAGAGCTCAACCGGCAAAACGGTGATGTAGCTGGTATCAAAAGCGCTGAAATCGAAATCAACGGAGAGTACGCCTATGGCATGCTGAAGGGAGAGAACGGGGTCCACCGCCTTGTACGTGTCAGCCCTTTTAACTCTCAGGGAAAACGCATGACTTCCTTTTCTTCCGTGTTTGTGCATCCCATGATTGATGACAGCATCACCGTGGAGATTAAAACGGATGACCTGGAATGGGACACATTCCGTTCCAGTGGTGCAGGAGGCCAGCATGTCAATAAAACAGAATCTGCTGTGCGTGTACGACACCTCCCATCAGGTATTGTCGTTGAATGCCAGCAGGAAAGATCACAACACCAGAATCGCGAAAAAGCCCTTCAAATGCTGCGGTCAAGACTCTATGAAAAGGAGATTGAAAAGCGCAATGCAGAACGTGACAAAGTGGAAGCCGGTAAAACGAAAAATGAATGGGGTAGTCAGATCAGAAGTTATGTGCTTGATGATCGCCGCGTCAAGGACCACAGGAGCCAGTTCACTGTGCATAATCCCGACCTTGTCCTGAATGGTGATCTAAACGGATTTATCAAGGCATATTTGATGTGGAGCAAGAGCGGAGATGCAGGGCAGAATTAATTTACTGCTGCCAGGCACTCTTTTATCCAACTGCCATAAGCATCATTGACTTGCACCTCCCAGCTGATGATACAAGGCACTTCATACGAATGGGTAGTACTAATCCATTCTTGCAACGATTGCTTGTGAGATGGTAATGTCTTCAGGAGGAGAACGCATTCTTTTTCATGTTGCACTTCTCCGGGCCACTTGAAAGCGGAGTCGATTGGAAATATATTGGCGCAAGCAGCCAGGTGTATTTCGATAGCCTTTTCGCCCAGCAATTTTGCCTCTGCCGATGTGCCTACTGGAATATAAAATAAGGTGATTTCCACAGCGTCTACAGGGAAAGGATTTCAGCCATACGCAACAGGTCCTGATCGATATCCTTGCTCTTGTTGATCGCGTCTTCGAAGGGAATCAACACCATCTGGTTGTTTTGAATGCCCACCATCTTGTTGGTATGGCCTTCGATGATTGATTCCACTGCCTTGTAGCCCATTCTGCTGGCAATGAGCCGGTCCAGTGCGGAAGGAGCACCACCGCGCTGTAAATGGCCAATGATCGTCACCTTTGGATCATAATCCGGAAACCTTGCCCTGATTTCACTCGCCAGTTTTTGGGCATTTCCGTTTTCATTTCCTTCTGCAACCACGATCAGGGAAAATAACTTCTGACGTTTAGCTGTTTTTTCAAGGTGCTTGATCAGGGTTTCGACATCGATCGAAGACTCAGGGATCAGGATGGCTCCGGCACCGCTTCCTATACCGGTATTGAGGGCGATATACCCTGTATCCCTTCCCATGACTTCTACAAAGAATAACCTGTTGTGCGAATCAGCAGTATCCCTGATACGATCGACCGCTTCAATGGCAGTGTTGACAGCAGTATCAAATCCAATGGTATAGTCGGTTCCATATAGATCGTTGTCAATGGTCCCGGGAATACCTATCACAGGTATTCCATATTCTTCAAAGAAGATTTTACCCCCTGTAAACGTACCATCTCCACCGATAGCGATCAATGCTTCAATGTCATTGGCTACCAAGGCATCATAAGCTGATTTCCTGCCTTCCGGAGTACGGAAGCGGGTACTGCGTGCTGTCTTCAGGATGGTGCCTCCGCGATGGATGATATTTCCCACATCTCCTTTGTCCAATCGTACGATATCCCCATCGATCATTCCTTCATATCCTCTGTATATCCCAAAGACATGCAGGTCATAGTAAGAAGCCGTCCGGACCACTGCCCTGATTGCAGCGTTCATCCCCGGGGCATCACCACCCGAAGAGTAAACAGCGATCCGGCGTATTTCTGTTTTCATTTTATTCATGTGCAAGGTGTCTTTCAAAAAGGCGGTGCGCAGGATCTTTTATAAAAAGGCCTGCCTTCAGTCCGCTTTCTTCCAGTTCGTGTTTGATTAAGCGGGCAAATATACAGCCTATAGACCCAACAATGTGCACAACCTCGCCTGGGCTGAGTGGGACCAGGTGACGCTTTACAAATAATTTAAATCTGGATGCCACCAGGTTTTCGATCCATTCATGCTCCTGGAATAAGACAGCAACCCTTGCAAAATCTGCAAGATATTGATTGGGCGCAGGGGAAGCCTGAAGGTTGTTTAGAAATCCAACCCTGCCATCGGGCAACCTGTCTTCCATCTCTTTCATGATCACTGCAGGCATCTCATGATAAAAATAGGACTGGAGTAAGGCTTTTCCGATATCACATCCGCCTCCTTCATCCCCAAGGATGTACCCAAGTGAATTAGCTTGCCTTACCATCTTGTGACCGTCCCAAACAGCCGCATGGCTTCCCGTCCCAAGGATCGCAACGGTGCCTTTGTCGTTTCCGCAAGCTGCAACAGCCGCGCCAACGAGATCTGATGCAACGTGTATTAATGATTCAGGAAAAAGGCTTTGTATTTGCTTTTTAACTTCATTCGATACCCGGTGGTCGATCACACCTGCCCCATAAAACCATATTTCTGAAAATCTGGTTTCGCTGGTTTTTGAATGCAAATCTTCAAAAAGCTTTATTCCTGATGCAGGGGAATGCACCAATGGGTTGTAGCCACCCAAAGAAAGCTCCTGACTGGCTGGCGCATTGAACCACCATGATGATTTTGTAGATCCGATATCTCCGACGAGTATTGTTTTGCCCATGCAGGGGTGAAAATAGGGAAATATGGTACTCCAGCCATTGATTTAGGCTGGATATCATCTATCGTGTTCCCAGCCATCTTTGTCTAATTTTTAGGAAGTTACCCAACTCCTTACTACATTTGACATGAATCTGATCACTAACTAAGCTATGATGGTACTCCTTGTTTTAATCCTGATTGTCGTTGTCCTCGGTCTATACCTGATGGGCACATACAACAAGCTCGTTCGCCTCCGTAACGGAGCTGAAGAAGCATTCAAATCAATCAATGTCTATCTCAAGCAGCGCTATGACCTCATCCCCAACCTCGTGAATACGATCAAAGGGGTATACCCAATATGAGAGCGGAACGCTTGAAAAAATCGTTGAACTGCGTAGCAGGGCGATGAATGCAGGTGGTAAAGATGGCGGTGCAGCTGAACTGGAATTGTCCGGTGCATTGAAAACTGTTTTTGCACTGGCTGAAAATTATCCTGATCTCAAGGCTAACCAGGAATTCCTCAACTTACAGCAAACACTCACCGGACTCGAAGAAAGTATCCAGCGTGCACGCAGATATTATAATGCTTCTGCACGCGATATGAACAATGCGGTTGAAGTATTTCCAAGCAACCTGATTGCAGGCCCGTTTGGATTTCACAGGATGGAATACTTCGAAGTGGATGAAGCTGAAACACAAAATGTAAAAGTCCAGTTCTGAGACTATGACCAAGCGATTTCTGCTGCTTTTAATGCCCCTATGGTTTGTAGCCATACAGGCAAAAGCAGAATATTTTTCCATTACCAGGTATGACATCAATGTCACCTTTGCAGCCGATGGTTCAGCAGATTTTGTTGAAACTATTGAAGTCAGGTTTACAGAACCACGCCATGGTATTTTTCGGTTCATTCCGTACCGGGACAACATCAATGGTCATGAGCTGGACAGGCTCATCAAGGATATAAGCGTGGATGGATTTAAGTTCACCACCTCAAAGGTTGAAAACAACAATATCGAAATCAGGATAGGAGATGCGGATACCTATGTAGAGGGTACTCAGCTTTATCGCATTAGTTATCATGTAGTCAATCCGTTGAATTTCTTTGATGACGACCATAGCGAATTTTACTGGGACCTCCTGGGGATCAGTTGGCCAGTCGAGATAGAAAATGTGACTTACCAGCTTAATTTTCCGGATCAGGTGAGCCTGACGAATGACCAGGTAAAAGGGTATACAGGTTCGTCTGGTGCTGCTGGCCAGGATGTTATATACAAGGTTAGCCCAAAGAAGGTGGAAGGTAGCACCACAAGGAAATTTATACCAGGTGAGGGATTGACTGTTGGGGTGTTTTTTCCTAAAGGGACTTTCCAGGCGATGAGTGATTGGTCTTATTTCCTTGAAAGGCATGGCTTATTATTGGCTCCATTCTTTTTTATTTTTAGCGGGCTTCTGGCTAGGTTTTTTGCACGTAACAAGAAGCAGACCATCATGACAGAATATTTTCCTCCGGAAGGTGTCTCGCCTGCAGTCGCCGGAGGTTTTGTGGATGACAGCGTAGACAATAATGATGTACTCTGCTTGATCCCACATTTGGCAAATCATGGTTATCTGCGATTAGAAGTGCAGGAAGGTGGTTTCCTCAGAAAGGATGATATCACCTTTTAAGCTGAAGGAAGCAGGACCTGAGTTGTTTGCTTTTGAGAAAGAGTTTTTTAATGCCCTTTTTTCCACCGGGGACCAGGTTCAACTAAAGAACCTAAAGGATAAGTTTCATACCCACATGACAGGCGTCAAGGCTTCTGTCAAAGATTGGATCATGGCACAGGGGTGGTATGAAGCAGACCAGAAGGCCATGGGGTGCACGACCGGTATCGGTGGATTGGTGGCTTTGGCCTGGGGAGGTTATGCTGTATTTGCCAGGCAGAATATGGATGGATTTGCGCTGATAGCGACCGGTTTTATCCTGTTCTATTTCGCCAGCAAGTTCAATAAGCGTTCTCCTGCAGGTAATGAAACGTACAGGAAACTCGAAGGCTTCAGGCTTTTTGTCAAGAAAGCAGAAAAGCCTGTGATCGAACGATTGATGAAAGAGGATCCATTATACTATGATAAGACGATGCCCTTTGCGCTCGCCTTCGGATACCTCAAGCAATGGAATACACAGTTTCAGGGGTTATTGACCCAGCCACCTTCATGGTATGGTTCACCCGGGATGCACGGAGCGGCACTTGGCCAGTCATGGGGAAATTTTTCTGAGAGTTTTCCTTCTGAGATCAACAGCATAGGCTCCGTTTTCAACAGCGCACCGAGCAGCAGTGGCTCAGGTGGTGGCGGGGGTGGCGGCTTCAGCGGTGGCGGCAGTGGCGGCGGCGGCGGCGGAAGTTGGTAAATTCCGGATTTCCTTATCTTCTCTTAACTTTGATGGATGACACCATTTGCTGAGTTGTGGCATTTTGGTCGTGTATGTCTGGCTGCCAGTTCACTGTTTTGCCTATTTTCGCCTTTATGTCAGACATTTTAAAAAATCACATTATCGCCGTAATCGGCGCAGGTACCATGGGCAATGGGATTACTCATGTCTTTGCCCAGTATGGATATCAGGTCACCATGATAGACATTTCACCTGATGCACTGAGCAGAGGCCTGTCTACAATCACAAAAAACCTGGACAGGATGGTGGCGAAGGAAAAAATAACTGCTTTGGAGAAAGACCAGACCCTTGCCCGTATACGGACCTCTACCGAGATACAGGCAAGTGTGCAGGATGCTACAATCGTCATAGAAGCTGCCACTGAAAATGTAGACCTGAAACTTAAAATCTTCAAGGGGCTCAACGAATTCTGTAAGCCAGATACCATACTGGCGACCAACACAAGCTCTATCTCTATTACAAAGATTGCAGCCGTCACAGATCGTCCTGACCGCGTCATCGGTATGCATTTTATGAACCCTGTTCCCGTCATGAAACTGGTGGAGATTATCAGAGGGTATAGTACTTCAGATGACGTCACCAATACGGTCATGGCATTGTCGCAAAGCCTTGACAAGATTCCTGTTACGGTCAATGATTATCCGGGCTTTGTAGCCAACAGGATATTGATTCCGATGATCAATGAAGCGATCATTGCGCTATGGGAAGGTGTGGCTGGTGTTGAAGAAATAGACAATGTGATGAAACTGGGAATGGCTCATCCCATGGGCCCATTGCAGTTAGCCGACTTTATCGGTTTGGATGTAGTCCTTGCCATCACGAGAGTATTGCAGGATGGTTATGGCCAGCCTAAGTATGCACCATGCCCGTTGCTGGTCAATATGGTCCAGGCAGGTAAGTTGGGTGTGAAGTCAGGTGAAGGATTTTACATCTATAATACAGGAGACAAACAACTGGTGGTGAGTCCAAATTTCAGGTAGTTGTTCTGCTATTCATCAGATATCTTTGTAGACGATAGTATACCACTAAAAAGAAAAGGCCGCATGTATATGCGGCCTTTTCTTTTTACATCTTCACGATTTTCTTTGTCGCGCGTTGTCCGTCTTTTTCAATGACCACAAAGTAAAGGCCCGGGGGATAAGCATTCATATCTTCAAATTGTAGATCAGTCATTTCGTTGGCAGTTGCAGATTGCATCCTGTGCTGCATGCGTTGGCCTTGCATATTGTACAGGGCAACTGAATGTTCTCCGCTGGTCAGGGGTTGGAATCTCAGGGAGACTACATCAAGCACCGGATTAGGGTAGACAACAAATGAACTCAGCAGCGGATTGATTTCCTTGACGGCTACGTCGCAATCTGTCTCGAGGAGATAATTGACATTGTAGCTTGTCGTATCGGAAAGGCAGATGGTCCTGATCTGGACTTCATACGTCTTGCATTTATCAAATCCTTCAAGGTTAGCAGTGGTATCTATCGTGGCCAGTTCCTCATATTCTGTTGTACCAACCTCCCTGTACCGGTAGGTATAAGCGATGGCTCCATAGGCACTCGGCCAATACATGAAGGCACTGGTAAAGGTTATGCCATCAAAGTAGACAGTATCAACTGGTGGACATGGATCAGGATTACGCAGGATGTTCACACAGTAATCTTCCACTTCGCCAAAATCGATTGCTCCGCAAGGCTCCTGACTGATCGGGAAGAACGGATTAGAGAACGCCATGCTGACACGCATTCTCGTTGATCCGTCTAATGCTGCTGACGGAATGGCCAATTGACTGATGAGGATAGGCTCTCCATCAAGGAGGAGGGTATCCAGTAATAATTCATCTGCATCAAATATTCCGTCCTGGTTGGCATCGAGCCATATCCTGAATTTTTCGTCAAAGGATTGGCCACCGGTAAAACCAGGACGTATCCATAATGGGTATGCGTCTCCCGCCCGGTAGTCAGGGTTCAGGTCTTCAAAGAAAGCATATCCTCCATTTTCACCGGAATGGTTCACGAGTGATCCGATAATCAATGAATCAATAAACTCATCTGTGGCATCTTCGCCAGCTGAAGTACAATAGGCTAAATCAATACAATTGCCACAACCCTTCGTTCTGAAAGTGATAGTTTCAGAATAACCGGTTTCGGTGGTATCGCAATTTGTCTGGAGCCTTGCTTCATAATAGGTGCAACCATCCAGGTCCTCAAGGGCATAACTGTTGTCAGGTG
Source organism: Candidatus Opimibacter iunctus (assembly GCA_016716665.1). Taxonomy (GTDB): domain Bacteria; phylum Bacteroidota; class Bacteroidia; order Chitinophagales; family Saprospiraceae; genus Opimibacter; species Opimibacter iunctus. The sequence goes on from JADJVH010000006.1 coordinate 188,270, forward strand.
TTGCTTCTTCGATCCACACAGTGTCTCCGACTGGACGCCATTGGATTATATAGAAATCTGCAGCGAAAATACTACTCCAACTCAAGGTTGCGGAAGAATCCCCTGCAACCACAGCCAGATCTGTTGGTAGAAGGCAACATCCTAATGTGCTGAAAACGGTATTAGCTGTAAATCCTGTGGATGTATCAGCACAGATGGATTCGAATTCAATTTCATAGTCGGTACACCCGGCCAGGTCTGTGAGGAGCAAAGGCTGTGTCACATCAAAAAGAGTGTCCCATGTTGTGGAGCCTACTGGTTTATATCTGGCATTAATGGCATCAGGACTATCAATTAAAGTCCAGGTGACAGAAGCTTCCATATCTGAGAAAACTTCGGTGTGTACTGTCACAGGGACCGGACATGCTGAGCATAAGGACATCATCAGGTTCATACTATTACCGGCATTCAGGCTGCCCCCGAGGCGTATTGTACCTTCAAGGCCAGGTATCGGTCGTACCCCCTGGAAAATCAGATCTCTCACGAGGATTGCAGCATCAGACGGACTGGCATGTATCAGTTCACCAAATCCGGGGCAGGGTGCAGCGTATAGCAGTGCTACAAGACCTGCGGCTACAGGGGAGGCAAATGAGGTTCCACTGGTTGTGCTGTAGTTATCATTGCCAAAGGTGGTAAATATGTCTTCGCCTGGCGCACCAAAATCAATCTGAGTCAATCCGAAAGCAGAAAATGTCCTTTCATCCGCATGGTTCAAAGCCGTTACACTCAACAGATATTCGCTTGGGCACGAAGTAGGAAGGTCCCCGGTCACATCAATATCAATATTGAGATTGGCTGTTGCGGCAGCGCTCAGGATACCATGTTGGCCCAGGGTATCATAAAAGGCACACCATAGTGGTGCGTCAGCCGGCTGACCGAGGTCAACACCCCATGAACTATTGGTTGCTACTACAAAAGCCCCTTTTTCTCCGTTACTTTCATTGTATTGAATTCGTTGTTCCAGGGCATAAGCGTAGGATGCAATGGCAGTTGATTCAGGAGTACCGCCTTTGATCATCATGAGTTTGACCTTCCAGTTGATTCCGGTTATACCTACCTGGTTGTTTCCCACAGCACCAATCATCCCGGCGACATTCAATCCATGTCCCTGGCCATAGACGTTTGGCGTATTATCATAAGCGTTCCAACCGTAGATGTCATCAACATATCCGTTACCATCATCATCAATCCCGTTACCATCGATTTCATGGTGGTTGATCCAGGTATTGGCGGCTATATCCTCGTGATTGTAATCAATGCCACCATCTACGATAGCTACAACAATGGTATCTCCCGCGGCGGTTACACCACCTTGCGTGATATTCCAGGCCACTTCGGCATCAATATCTGCATCAGACAAACCACCGGTCTGCCCATCATTGATCCATTGCCACTGCGATGAGAGTTCCGGATCATCCGGCGTGACTCTTAGCGTAGGCAGGTGATCAAACTGGGCAATATTTACGTTCCGGTCTGCCCTGAGTTGATCGAGCAATTTTCCTTCGTGGATACGGTCTATGATCAAATCTCACAAGGTAGATTCCAAGGCGCTGGGAGAGCACCCGATCCTGTGTGAGATCACTTTGAAGCCTGGAAGACTGATCAGCCAGGATGCTTTCCATTGCAGCACCTTTCTTGAGCTGGACGATGATGTAACCCAGGCGATGGTCAAGTTTCTGCGCATTCAGGCATGATAGGGCAGACAGGAGCAATATACAGGTAGAGAAAACGATACGCATAAGTGAATTTCTGAAATCTGAAAGGTATTGGATTGAGTGATAAAAATAGAAACTCTACGCTACTCCGGGCCAGTTTTCTCCAGTACTGTCATTTTGCGCGCAAATCGGGCCCAAACGGAGTGAAAAAGCAACTATAATTCGAAAAAAGGCCCTTTTATATATTATTTTATTATTTAATGTGTATTTATTTGAAAAATACTTATCTTTACATAAGATTTTATTTTAATATATGTCTAAATGAAGAAACTACTTTTACCTGTTACAATCCTCCTGGCATCAGGAATCAGTACATTGATGTATGGCCAGGTGCCTCAGCCCTCTGGTGCATTGGCTGATACAAACCTGGTTAAAGTTTACGTCAAGCAAGACCCGGCGACTTACCAGAAAACCAAGCCGGAGGTAGCACAGGATCTGGAATTTGCAGTTCAGCTTTCTGCATCTTCAAGGCCCATCACGGATAAATCAACCTTGAAATCATGGGAGGAATTGGGTCCTGTATATATTCATACCGAAAACGGAATGAATAAAGTAAGGATTGGTCCTTTCGATTCCCAGGACAAGGCAAAGCAGGTTTTACTCGCAGCCAAGGAAAGGGGTAAGAAGGATGCATTTATCGTGATTCAGCAAGGGCTTGAGCATTATGCCCCCCAGGGTTATGTCAAGCAGGAATCATACGAGCAGGAAGCAATAGGGGATGTTAAAGCCACCCCGGTCAAATCAAATCCTCCTGCTGTCCCGGCCACAAAAGCCCCTGCCCCCGTGGTAGCCGCTGAACCGTCGGTTTCTCCTGGAGTTGATGAAGGTGAGATCGTTGAGTATAAAGTCAGGTTGGCTTCTTTTCTAAAGCCTGGTGGATTCAATACGAAAGACATTGATCAGTACGGGCCACTGGAATCATACCGTCAGGGAGACTGGACCATCATGTTGATCGGTGGCTTCAAGACTTCAAAGGATGCCGGACGTGTCAGGGATCTGGTGATCGCTAAAGGGTATAAAGACGCAAGGGTGGTTATCGATCGTGGAGGAATTCTGGAAGACGAGAAATGATAACCGCACGAGTCGGATTCAAAGACTGAATTCTGGTTTTTTTCAATAAGGATTTTATAATGCCATGAAATGGATTTGCCGGTACGCTCCGGCAAATCTATTTTTACATCATGTCTTCAGTAATGCTTAAGGTAGAAGGTTTAACCCTGGTTTCAGATGAAGGCATTATTGTTGACCATTTGTCCTTCCACGTCAACGCTGGAGAGATTGTAGCCCTCACTGGTAAGTCCGGGAGCGGTAAAACAAGCATAGCCCTTTCCATTCTTGATCTGCTCCCCGCTGGAATTCGGTTGCAGGAAGGGGACATTCGCTTTTCCGGCGATCCTCAACAGGAAAAGACTCTGCCAGCTGACAGCAATAGCTGGCATCAACTCAGGGGAGCTCATATTGGTTACACTCAACAAGATGCCTATGGGGCTTTTGACCCTGTGATGACCATGAGGGATCAGATGATGATGGTGATTGAGGAACGCACTGCTCAAAGGAACACCGGGCTGGAGCATGAACTGCGTACCAAACTGGAAGAAACAGGTCTTAGTGAAATTGACCGGCTCTTATCTTCTTATCCACATCAGTTATCAGGAGGGCAGCTACAAAGATGTCAGATCGCGATGGCATTAGTCATCCGTCCTGAGCTACTCATTGCGGATGAACCCACATCTGCCATAGACAAGATCAATCAGCTTGAGATGCTGGATATATTGTCTATGCTGAGAAGCAAGTATCAAATGGCCATTCTGGTCATTACACATGAAGAGGCTGTGATACGTCATCTTGCAGACAGGGAGATCCGGTTGGCGGCTGTCACCCATGATTTTATCTTGCCGTTACGCTCTGACAAGAAGACTGATGCTCATCAGGGAACTCCTGTTATCCAGGCCAGGGGTTTAGCCTATACGCACTCCTATGGCGGCATGATGTATAGGAGCGGAGCGACTATTGGGCCGTTGGATTTTGATCTGTATCAGGGCATGTGGCTTGGGGTGGTGGGAGAGTCGGGTAGTGGCAAATCAACCTTGGCCCAGTTGCTTGTCGGGCTTTATGAGCCTTTACATGGCAAAGTTATACTTGATGGGAAAGAAGTCGGTTTTAGGAAATCAAGCGATGTAAGACGCCTGAGGGATAAGGTTCAGCTCGTCATGCAGGATGGGAGAGGCTCCCTCCACCCATTCCTGACTATCGGCCAGATCCTGACTGAGATCAGTGAGATTGGATATGAAAGCCTTCCAAAAGGCTCAGTTGTCCTTGCTGACAGCTTAAGTGAAGTAGGTTTGCCGGAAAGCATCCTGGGCAGGAGTGCAGGTCAATTGTCTGGAGGAGAGTGCCTGCGTGTAAGTATTGCCCGGGCGATGATGATGAAACCTGAAGTATTGATCTGTGATGAATCCACTTCTGCTCTGGACGGGCTTTCCCGAGATAGTATAATTGACCTCCTTGTGCACTTGATGCACCACAGGGGATTGGCCATAATCTTCATCTCCCATGATGAACGGATTATAAGGAGCCTGGCTGACCAGGTGATGGTCATGGCAGAAGGTAAGGTTGTTGAGCAGGGACCGGCAACCCAGGTCATCCGTTACCCAACTCACCCGGTCACAAAAAGAATATTTACACTCCATGCAACGCTTGAAGAAAGAAAGCGTCTTTAAGGGTAATCTTCAACCCTTCAATTCCTCCGGACTATGGCAATTTGTCGGATAGGGGCTGAATGGTTAAATTAATATTAAAGTATTTCCGGCTGAAACTTATATGATTATATTTGTAACCACGTAAAAGTTCAGTTTAAGTGTAACTAATTACTGTCTTAAACGTTTTATTAACATCATGCTCAGCATTAAACCAAATACAGTCAAGATTGCGGGGATCGTTGCCCTTTTCTGCCTGAGCCTGGCATGCTTTACCTATCTGAATTCCATCGATTTTCCAGGTAAAAATACATTGCCTGAAAATACCTACGTGGAGGAAATTGCGCCTGATAACCCTGATGTCCTTCCTGATGTTGAGCTGATAAAGCGAATCGTCAGAAAAGCCTTCGAGTTTATGTTAAAAACCAATTTCTGATTTTATATCCATTTATAAAATCTCTGGCATTCATCCTCTTTTTTCCTGCTAGTTGTACTTCGATCAGTTCGAGCGCGCTATCCTGTGCCTGAACAAGAAGCGATTTCCCTTCCAGCCATATAGTGCCCGGAACTTTAGAAGAAATGGAAGGCATTAATTTAGATTTCCAGATCTTGAACTCCGTATTGTCAAGCGTGGCCCAGGCAGCCGGATATGGCGACATCCCCCTGATCAGATTGTATATCTCCCTTGCAGGCTTATTCCATTGGATATGGCCGTCCTCATGATGGATCTTCGGTGCATGACTAGCCCTTGATTCATCCTGTTTCGTGCCGGTGAAATCGCCTATGCAAAGTTGATCTGCAGAGGCTAAAACAAGTCCTGCTCCGGCATGCATCATACGGTCATGGAGCATGCCACTGTCATCCTCATCAAGGATAGGAATCGCTCTCTGTAGTAAAATCTGTCCTGTATCAATCTGATGCTGAAGCCTGAATGTAGTAAGCCCCGTGACGCGATCACCATTGATCACTGCCCATTGGATAGGGGCAGCTCCCCGGTATGCAGGTAGTAGTGAGCCATGCAGATTCATGGTTCCATTGGAAGGCATATTCCAAACGACCTCGGGCAGCATCCTGAAAGCAACAACCACCTGCAAATCGGCATGCAGGGACTTCAATTGTTCGAGGAATGATTTTGATTTAAGATTGACTGGCTGCATCAACGTAAGCCCTTGTTCAAGGGCGTACTGTTTGACAGGAGATGTTATCATTTGTTTCATGCCCCGGCCTCCAGGCTTGTCCGGAGCAGTAATGACGCCGACTATAGGATAACCTGCTTCTAACAGGAATTGGAGTGAGGGGACCGCAAATGCGGGGGTGCCCATAAATACGATACGAAGATGTCGCTCTACCATTGCCCTAAAAGTAATCATCAGGTTTGGCATAGGGTATGTTAAGCCTGTAAATTTGGGTTTCCTGTTTGCCATCGATAATAGATTGAGGAATTCGTATTCTTAACAGAAACAAGTATGGGAATACCATATATACTTTTGAAAAGGCATACAAGCTAGGGCGCTTTCTGATATATACGGAATAAGGTTTTAGCTTTGGGTCAGTATAGTCAGGATAAGATCTGAGTAGGCACAGCATTTTACATGTATGCGCTTAATCCGATCAGAGGACAAGTACAAATATTCATTCCATTGAAACATTAAACGTCATGACATCAAGAGATTTTCTTTATGGATTGCCTTCGAAAGTATCGCCCTCAGCCATTGAAGGATTAGACACGGTATTTCACTTTGACCTTGATGGGGAAAGCGGAGGACAATACACGATCACTGTAGCAGATCAAAAGGTCACAGTCGCAGATGGATTAATCGGCGAGCCAAAGTGTGTAGTGCGAACTTCCGGAGAGAATTTTATCAATCTCGCCACCGGGGAGCTCAACCCAATGATGGCTGTACTCACCGGTAAAGTAAAAATCACCAATCAGGGTGAAATGCTGCGCTATGCCAAAATATTTGGGCTGATGTAATGCGCTATGGACATCGAAAGTTTTAGAAACTATTGCATGCAGCTTAGAGGAGTAGAGGAAACGCTCCCTTTTGGCCCTGACACCCTTGTATACAAAGTAATGGGAAAAGCATTTGCGCTTACAGGGCTCGATGAAGAGCAATTCATGGTCAATCTGAAATGTGATCCGGAAAGGGCTATCGAATTGAGGGATGAGTATCCCGGGGTGATTATACCCGGATGGCACATGAATAAAAAACACTGGAATACTGTCTTCTTTGAACAAGGCCTGGGAAACGATCTGCTGATTGACCTGATCGATCACTCCTATCAATTGGTGGTGGATGGATTGCCAAGGAAAGTTCGGGAAGACCTACAGCAATCCGATGGATAAAAAAATATTGATTGTTGGCCATGGATTGGCTGGCTGTGCACTGGCGATGACCTGTTACAAAAGGAATATACCGTTCCGATTAATAGGACATACCATGCCTGGAGAAGCCTCCATGGCTTCCTCAGGACTGATCGCACCCATCACCGGGCGCCGATATGTCAAGGCCTGGAGAATTGATGAGTTCCTGGCGAAAGCAAAGGAGTTTTATCACTGGACGGAATCATTACTGGGGTCATCTTTTTTCTTTCCGGTTGAAATCGTAAGATACCTGCCGCATCAGGAAGGTCGAATGGCATGGGAGAGGAGACTGGATGACCCGGAGTATACCGAATACATATCAAGCAAGAAATATGCAGATCTGGATCAGCTGGGCAAGCCATATGGTATCCTGACAGGAGGCTACAGATTGGAAACCCCGGGATGGATTCAGGCGGTAAGAGCGTTCCTGGCCACCAACGGCCTTTTTGAGGAGCTTGATGAGCCTTATGTCACCGACCCTGCCTATGATGGCCATGTCATCTATGCCACAGGGGCTGTTGACCCGACTTTTGCTGAAAGGATTATACCAAATAAAGGTGAATCGCTTCTGGTAAAAATGCCCGGATGGCACATCAAGGCGGCTGTCAAGGAGGAAGTATTCATCATGCCTCTTGATATACCAGATAGGTTTTGGATTGGCAGTTATTATCAACCCTGGCCTGATGATCCATTCCCTTCCGAAGAGGGAAAGAATAGAATATTAGGTTCGATCTCCAAAGTTTATCGGGAGGAGGTGGAGGTTTTAGCTCATATGGCAGGAGTGCGGCCAACCGTTAATGACCGGAGACCCCTCATCGGCTCGATGCCGGGACACCCTGGAGCATTTATATTTAATGGGATGGGGACCAAGGGGACAAGCCTTGCTCCTTATTGGGCTGATCAGCTCATCTCCTATATACAAGGGGAATCCATGTTGCCCGGTGAGGTCTTGCCTGATCGGTATATCCCGGTAGAGCGCAGAGATTAAAACCGTAATCCTAAACCATATCGGTTAAGGAATCGTTAATTGATTCAGTCCCGTCTGTAATTTTGTGCTTTAAAGCATCTTTCCGTTGAATCGTATAATGCAACCCTATGAAATACTTCCTGATCTTCCTGCTTGCTGCAGGGTTTGTTCTTTTTATGTCCTGCAAATCCAGGCCAGCCCCCTCCACAGTGACTACACCTGTTGATCCTGCCGTCATGGATAAAATGTGGAAATCAATTGACAGTCTCGAAAGTAAAGGATTATATGCCTCTGCATTGGATGAAATCAGAAGTCTAAAGAAACTTGCCCTTTCATCCGGCGCTTCCGGCCATCTGATCAAAGCGGTGACTTTTGAAAACAGGTACCTCACCCAACTGGAAGAGGATGCTTCCATTAAAGCATTGATCAGGGCGGAAGACGAAATAGAAAGCTATCCTGAACCTGCCAGATCAGTCATGCATTCGCTTACCGCACAATGGTATACCATCTATCTTCAAAGCCATCTATGGGAATTGCGCGGACGGACTGAGTTTGCCGGACCGGCCGGACCAGATATACGTACCTGGGGAATACGTCATTTCCTCGACAGGATATATCAGCACTATGCTCAATCAGTCACCTGGGAAGGTCTGAAGAACGCTGACGTCAAACAATATCTGTTGTTGCTGACTGAAGAACAAGGCACTGACGAGCTACGTCCTACCTTGTATGATATTCTGATGCACAGGGCAGTGGATTATTTGTCCGGTACAGAATCCTATCTCACCAAACCGGTTTACGATTTTGTACTCACTGACCCCAAAGCATTTGGACCTGCAACCACTTTTGCCGGAAGTACATTTCCAGTGACAGATAGCTTTTCTTCTACATGGCAGGCCCTGCAGTGGTATCAGCAACTGATTGCATTTCGCCTCCAGGATGCTACCCATGTTGCAGCCCTGCTCGATGCTGATCTGAAACGACTCAGATTTGTGTACGACAACATCCTCCTGGATACAAAAGATTCTTTGTACCAGGTTACGCTCGAGCAATTGTCGATCAAGCATAATGCCAATCCCGAATCATCCCTTGTTGATTATTATATAGCTCAACACCTCATACAACAGGCAGCGCAATGGGAAAACAATCCTGATTCGCCTTATCGATTGGCTTATAATGAGGCAATTGAGATTTGTAAAAAGGCTATAGAACGGTTTCCGGATGCCTATGGAAGCAAATTGTGCCGTACGCTTATCCAGCAGATAGAGCAAAAATCTGTTTCTGCTGCTGTCGAATCGATTAATCTACCTGGTGAAGAACTCCTCGCTAAACTTGAATACAGGAATATCTCTTCTGTGCACTTGAAGATCGTCAGGCTTCCACAATCTCCCCGCAGGTGGAGAGGAGATGCATGGGACGGTGACGAAATCCTCCGCAGATTAAATCAGCTGCCAGTACAGAAGAAATGGGAGCAGACCTTTGATGACGGGGGAGATCATCAACCTCATTCTACCGAATTTGGTTTGCCTTCACTGCCTTTAGGACATTACGCTTTGTTGGTTTCTGACAGTGAAAATTTTGAAAGCAACAAAGCCACTTCCGGGACTATCATGTTTACTGTCTCCTCATTAGGATATTGGTACATCGATGATCGTGAACAATCCCAGGTGGCCGCCATCGTCGACCGGAAGAGTGGCTTGCCACTGCAAGGCGTCAAGGTTGAGTTTATGTCCCTGGAATACAATCAGGGAAGAAGGCAACAGGAAGAAGTGAAGCTTGGCGAAGCCATAAGTGATGCATCGGGATGGGTCACAGTACCTGCTCATGAAAATAAGAACATCGCACTGAGGCTTACAAAAGGAGAGGATGAGTTATATCTCGATGAATCCTATTACACCTACAGATATGGTGCGCAAGGATCATCCAGTCCTTCTACTTTGTTTTTTACAGACAGGGCGATCTACAGGCCAGGCCAAAAGGTTTATTTCAAGGGCTATGCAATTGAGTTTGACAAACAGAGCATGCCTACGGCTGTGACTAACCGGAAACTGGATGTGGTATTGTATGACGCCAATGGCCAGGAAGTGCAAAAGCAATCTTTCCAGACCAATGAGTACGGAACGTTTTTCGGGCATTTTGATTTGCCTTCAGGAGGACTAACTGGACAGATGTCTGTTTCATCCAGTTATGGATCCAGCAGGCATTACTTCCAGGTAGAGGAATATAAGCGCCCAAGGTTTGAGGTCACATTTGACACGATAAAGGAAACATTCAGGCTTAATGAAAAGGTTTCCCTGGTTGCACGTGCCACTGATTATGCAGGTAGTGCTGTTGCCGGTGCTAATGTAGGTTATCGTGTTGAACGCGTCTCAGTGCGTCCATGGTGGTATGGGTATTGGAAAGGCATATGGCCAGGGCGGGATGACCGGCAAGTACTGGCCACTGGTCAGGCCTATGCCAAGCAGGATGGCACGATCGATATTGCATTTGAAGCAAAATCAAAACCTGGTGGCGATCCGGATCTGATGTACAGGTTTGAAGTCACGGTATATGTCACGGACATAACAGGTGAAAGTCATGAGGCATCAAAATCTATCGTATTAAATCGACAAGGATACGAAGTCAACATTGATTTACCAGAGAGTATTTCATTGAAGCAACTCGACAAGATATCCGTTACCTCCACCAATACGGATGGCGCCGGAGTCAAGATCAGCGGGGACGTTGAGGTGTCTGCGATAAATGGGCCCACACGTCATCAGCGTAGCAGATTATGGAACTCACCTGATATACTGACCATAGGAGCGAGTGATTATACTGCCAGATTTCCAAACTACGCGCAACCCGGTTTGGACAATATGTCTGCATGGCCGGTAGACCGTGTGCTGGGCAAGAAGGCATTGACGATAGACAATGCAGGGGTGGTTGATTTAAGCTCCCTGATTACTGCACCTGGTTTCTTCAAGGTTGATTGGAAATGGAAGGATAAGAATGGCCATGAATTGAAAGTGACACAATATGTCATGGCGTATGCACATGGTCAATTGTTACCCGGCTATGAAGTGAGCAGGGTAGATTTCGATAACCATCCTTATGAACCAGGTGATTCACCAACTTTTGATCTCCTGACAGGGATTGTGGGAGGACCCAAATCAATAAGGGTTGTAGAGCGTCGTACCCAGCCTTCGCAAAACACATGGATTGATGCCAATGCAAGTTCTGCACTTCCGGTCAAACTCACCGAGACCGACCGTGGTGGTGTTTATGTACATCATCTCACTGCATACAACAATCGCTTCTTCAGGGAGCAACATCTGATACAGGTGCCCTGGACAAACAAAGAGCTGACCGTCGCACTGAAGACATGGCGGGATAAGATGGAGCCTGGAGACGATGAGACCTGGACCATTACTGTTGAAGGTCAAAAGCATGAAAAGGTCACAGCGGAGATGTTGCTAAGCATGTATGACGCTTCCCTGGATGCGTTTGTTCCCCATCAATGGTTGATGAACTTGTATCCGACTACAGCGGCCAGGACACTGATCCAAAATACTCAGCCTGTGGCCCAGAGTTATTGGGGACTGTCCTATCACTGGGACACTGACTATCAGGATGTACCTGTGCGGCAATACAGAGATATCAATGTCTATGGCTACTATCCTGAAGGTGGATATTATCCTATGGTCCGCGGGGGCAGAAGATACAAAGGGGAAGTTGACATGATGATGCAGGCCAATGAAGCGATGCCAGCACCCTCTGCAGTACTGGACGGCGGTCCTGTTAAAAAAGACCAGGAGGTAAAACCTGAAACTGAGCAGGCCGGCACGTTGACAGAAAAGAACTCGCCTCCTCCATTAAGATCCGTCTTGGATGAAACAGTATTTTTTTATCCACAGGTCAGGACAGATGCGCAGGGGAATTTGTCGTTCAGTTTTAAAATGAAAGAGGGGTTGACCCGTTGGAAATTTCAGGCGCTGGCACACACCAAGGATCTTGCTTATGGTCTCACCAGCACTGAAGTGGTCACCCAGAAGCAGTTGATGGTATTTCCTAATCCTCCGAGGTTTTTCAGGGATGGTGATACTATATCTTTTCAGATAAAGGCAACTAATCTGACTGAAATGGCGCTCACCGGAAAAGCAGGGTTAAATAGAATTGATGCGATTTCTGATGAGGATGTATCCGGGGCCTGGGGCTTGACGTCTGCTGATAAGGCTATCCAGATTGATAAGAAAGGAACTACTCCCGTTTCCTGGACACTTAATATACCTAAGGGATGGAATCGCCCTGTCAAATACCAGGTTTTAGCTACTGCTGGTGCCTATACGGATGGAGAGGAATCGATCCTGCCTGTTGTCACCAACCGCATCCTGATCACAGAGACCTTGCCATTGCCCATCAAGGCAAATGAAACAAGGACCTTTGTGTTCAAATCTATGATAGACAACAGAACGGCTACCTCTGTAGATCATCAGTATGTTGTCGAGATGACCACTTCACCAGCCTGGTATGCTGTGCAGGCATTGCCCTATCTGATGGAATATCCGCACGAATGTGCAGAACAGGTCTTCAGCAGGATGTACGCCAATTCATTAGCCTCACACATTGCTTCTGCAAATCCATCTATCAAGAAGGTTTATGATGCATGGCGGTTGACAGATGATGGTGCTTTGGTCAGCAATCTTGAAAAGAACAAGGACCTCAAATCTGCCATGCTGGAAGAGACTCCATGGGTCAGGGATGCTATGGGCGAGACACAACAGAAGAAAGATATTGCCTTGCTTTTTGAATCCAACCGGCTATCCAGTGAGAGCAAGCAGGCGATGGATCTCCTTCGTCAGATGCAAATGTCCAGCGGAGGCTTTCCATGGTTTCCTGGAGGAAGAGACAATTGGTATATCACACAATATATTGTTGAAGGATTTGGTCATCTCCGCAAAATGGGAGTGACCGTCCCTGCAGGCAATGGTATGGATATCATTCAAAAGGCAATTCCGTATATCGATTCAAGAATGATCGAGTGGTATGACGAACTCAAAAAGGAAGAAGCCAAAGGCAGGCTAAAGATGGAAGACCACCAGGTGAGCTCAATGCAGGCACATTACCTGTATGCCCGTTCTTTCTATCCAGAAATCGAGCATCCTGCCAAGATTGATGAAGTGCTGAATTACCTGCATGTCCAGTTTGCTAAATACTGGTTGCAGCACGGTATCTATGAACAGGGGCTCATCGCCTTAGGAACATACAGGACCTGGCCTGATGATAAGTTATCCAGAGATATACTTGCCTCACTCCGCGAACGCTCCATTGTACATGAGGAACTTGGCCGGTACTGGAAAATCAATCCCGGATACCAGTGGAATGAAGCTGGAGTTGAAATGCAATCCCTGATGGTCGAATTGTACCAGGATATGGATGTACCTCAGGCAGAAATTGATGAGCTCAGAGTCTGGTTGCTCAAGCAAAAACAAACCACACGTTGGAAGTCGACCAAAGCCACTGCATCTGCTATTTATGCACTACTCATTCATCCGGATGCGTGGTTGCAGGCTGTAGGCGTTGTGCAGGTAAAAGTTGGAAATCAAGAGGTCATTGGTAACTCAACATCTGCCGAAGCAGGCACCGGCTATGTCAGGAAAACATGGAGTGGTGATAAAATCGGGAATGACTGGTCTACCATCACCGTTTCTAATCCAAACCCTCATATTGCCTGGGGTAGTGCCTACTGGCAATATTGGGAAGATATTGATAAGGTGAAACCATCTGGTGTGGACAACCCGTTAAAGATTTCCCGTGCGTTGCTTATCGTCCGGAAAACAGACAGAGGCGAAGTCACCGAACCGGCATCATACAAGTCGCTGAAGGTTGGGGATAAACTGATCGTGAGGTTGATCGTGGAAACTGATCGTGAAATGGATTTTGTTCATCTCAAGGATTTAAGGGCTTCAGGCTTCGAACCAATGGATGTGCTGAGTGGCTACAAATGGAGTGGGGGATTGGGGTATTATCAAAGTACAAAAGACCTGGCCACGCACTTTTTCATCGATCACTTACCGCGAGGGAAATTTGTGATAGAATACCCAGTGACCGTTGCTCAGGCAGGGGCATACAGTGAGGGATTGGCAACACTTCAATCCATGTATGCACCAGAATTTGGGGGGCATAGTTCCGGCGCTAGAGTTACCGTAAAGCCTGATTAAGATAGCGGCAGGACACGGGTGTCAGCCAGATGGATGGTTTTATGATTTTTGCAAACAGGTTTGACAACAGAAAAGGCAGATTGATCGCACCTTGCCACCATATTGTCGAAATAAACGGGTCAGGAGTCATGAAAATCCCTGATATTGGGGTAGTTGGATGACTCATCCATCTTTAACACTAAACACTATGTCAGAAAAAACTGAACGGGAAAGACACGCAGATACCATCATTAAGAACCATATTATATGGTCCATGGGAGCAGGATTGATTCCAGTGCCTATTGTAGACTTTTTTGCTGTAAGCGGTATCCAACTGGATATGATCAGGCAATTGTGCAAATTGTATGATCAGGATTTCAGGGAATCTGAAGGAAAGGCCATCATTACAAGCCTTACGGGTTCCGGACTGGCCAGGATGGGCGCCAAAGCCATGATCAAGTTCATACCCGGTGTAGGCTCAGTGATTGGTGGAATGACCATGGCTGTGCTATCAGGAGCATCTTCATTTGCGCTGGGAGAAGTTTTTAAAAAGCACTTTGAAACCGGTGGAACCTTCCTTGATTTTGATCCTAAGCGGCTCAAAAAGCTCTATGATGAAAAATTTGAAAAGGGTAAAAAAGTAGCGGAGCAAATCAAGCGGGAGAATGAGAAAAAACGCGAAGCCGCCGAGCAGGCTGCTGGCGGTAAAACATCCGGCAAGATGGTCGATAAGTTAAAGGAACTGGCCGAGCTCAGGCGCGAAGGACTCATCACTGAAGAGGAGTTTACCTCCATGAAAAAGAAACTCATAGGCGAGTAGTCATATCAATTTGGGGCCGTAAACCTTTAACACGGATATTTAATTTCTCTTTGCTGGTTAACTTTCTATTGTGACGCTCAGCATTTGTCCAGGGGGCTTATTTTCATTGGAGTTCCTAACTTTGGCATCTTCTCCCTGAGCAGTATATCAGTCAGGGAATTAACAGAATGAATGCTATGTTATGAGGCGTATCCTTTTCTTACTTGCGTTTTATTTATGTCTTACTGGCCTGGCCCAGGCGGCTTCACCTGCCGGTGGTTACAGAATAGAAGTGGAGATTCAACATTATACAGGGGATACCCTCAAGCTTGGCTATTACTTTGGCAAGGCTCAATACCTCAAGGATACCTCCCTTGTCAATCAGGGCAAATTTATTTTTGAAGGAGAAGAGTCCCTTGAGCCAGGAGTCTACCTGTTGGTCATTCCACCAGATAACAAGTTTATCCATGTCCTCGTATCTGCTGATCAACAGAAGTTTTCTGTGACAGTTGACCTGGATGATATCGTCAAATCTGCCCACTTTAAAGGCAGTGCGGAAAATGATATCTATTACGATTACCTGCGGAAGCTCGAAGCCCGTCGTCCAAGGGCAGAAGAATTGAAAAAGCTGATGGTAGAGGATTCCCTGAAAAAGGAAACGTACCAGGCAGAGCTTGCAGATATTGATGCCGAAGTAGCTAAGATACAGGCTGATGTCATAAAGAAATATCCCTCCTCATTCACTGCGATGCTGATCCAGGCTAACCAGGAAATTGATGTGCCTGAGTATGCAGATCTTGAAGAATCAGAAAGGAAGCAAAAACAGTATGAATATTACAGGGCACATTATTTTGATCATTTTGACTTCAATGATCCTCGTGCTATGCGTTCCGGGCTGATCCAACAGAAAATTGATTTTTACCTGCAGAAACTGACCTACCAGGTTCCGGATAGTCAAAGTGTTGCTATTGATTACTTGCTCAAAAAAATGGACAATAATCCGGAGGCATTCCAATATTACCTCGTGCACTTCCTCAATGAAGCAGCCAGGTCAAAGCGCATGGGGATGGATGCGGTATATGTCTTTCTGGCTGACAACTATTATGCGAAAGGCCAGGCAACCTGGATGGAAAAAGAGCAACTTGACAAGATACTGGGCCAGGCGGACATACTCAGGCCAATCCTGATCGGTAAGACTGCACCGGATCTCACGTTTTATAAGGAAAACGGAGATACGGTATCCATCCATGGACTTAAAGCGGAATATACCGTACTCTTTTTCTGGGATCCCGAATGCGGACATTGCAAGAAGTCCATTCCATATGTCATTGATTTCTACAATGCGTTTAAGCCTAAAGGGGTCGAATTACTGGCGATCTGTACAAAGACCGGATCAGATATCTCTTCCTGCTGGAGTTCCATCAAAGAACGTGGCATGGATATTTGGGTCAACGCATCAGATCAGTATCTGCGCAATAGATACAAAGCCATATATGATGTAAAAACAACACCTCAGATTTTTATCCTGGACAAAGACAAGAAGATCCTGGTCAAGAAGATTGCCGGAGAAGACCTTACCCCGGTCATGGAGGAAATCATGAAAGTGAAAAGTGATGCTTCGACTCCGCTCAGCAACCGTGGAAAGTAATGCTTCGGCTACACTCAGCAACCAGGTAAATGAAGAGAGAAAAGTGAGTAGCAAATAGTGGATACTGAACAGTAGGCTATGAATATACTCTGCGTGCTCCGTGAAATACTTCAGTGTACTTGTGCGAAAAATGAATAGTGAGTTATGCGTATAGCTATCTCCTTGTTCCTAACTCCTGTTTCCTATCTTCTCTCGGAAGGATTCAGATAAAATCCCTCGCATCCGTAGATTCGAGATAGCGCTGGATAGCGGCCCAGGCTGCGGAAAAGGACATGAGGATGCCCAGCGCAATGATAAACACCATGCCCAGGATCACCATATCAAGATTGGTGGCAAATAAAGATTGACCGGCCAGGCTCCCAATCCAGAGAAGCGTACAGAGGTAAGCAATGGCAGCCACAAGAATGGAAAAGCTGCTCATCTTCAGCACTTCATTGATGAAAGGCTTGCGTATATAACTTCTGGTAGCCCCAACCAGAGACATAGTGCGTATATGATATCTGTGCTGCATGATGTACATCCTGATCTGGTGGTGAATCATGATAAGGATCAGCAGTACAAGGATTCCTGCTATGGCACCGGTGACAAGCGAAATACTCTTGAGCCTTATACGAATAGTACTATATAGGTCATCAGGGTAATAGAACGCACTGACCCCATCAATGCGGGTTAGTTCCTTGTCAAGGGCATGTGCATAGGCTGTATCCACTTTGGCAGGATCAAGCTTGAAGCGAAATGAAGCCCGGAAAGGATTATCCATGGTATCCGGCAATGCAAGTTCGCCAAGTTCTTCACGCATGACTTTCATAGCTTCCTCTGCTGAAACAAATCTGAGGTCGCGAATGCCTTCAATCGCACTGAGTCTGCTTTCGAGCGGTATGAGCTTGTCTTCACCCATACCCGGATCACACTCCACCAGAAACTCAATGTTTTCCTTGAACAAATCTTCCCAACGGTCTGAAAACCAGAAGCTGCTGGCAAACAAACCGCCCAGAAACAATAAGGCGGCTAGGCTGGTGACAGTCAGCCAATAATATGGGGTATAGGCAAATGCGAAGGTCTTCAAGATCCTGTAAAGGTAATAATATAGATGAAAAAGCTAATATGAGTTAATGATCCGGGGCAATATCAGGGTGGTCAGGATTTGTTAGTTTTGCAGCCGCAATAAACAGCAACTATTCATGGCCAGAGAATTAACGCTAAGAGACGCCATCCGCGAAGGAATGATAGAGGAAATGCGCAGGGATGATACTGTGTTTTTAATGGGAGAGGAGGTAGCCGAATATAATGGGGCATATAAAGTCAGTAAAGGCATGCTTGATGAGTTTGGACCAAGGCGTGTCATTGATACCCCGATAGCTGAGCTTGGTTTTGCAGGGATCGGTGTTGGGGCTGCTATGAATGGCCTGCGTCCGATTGTTGAGTTCATGACCTGGAATTTTGCGGTTCTTGCCTTTGATCAGATCGTCAACAATGCTGCTAAGACCTTGTCACAATCTGCAGGCAATTTTTCCTGTCCGATTGTCTTTAGAGGACCTAGTGGTTCAGCAGGCCAGTTAGCTCAGCAACACAGCCAGATGTTTGAATCCTGGCTTGCCAATTGTCCAGGCCTTAAAGTGATCAGTTGTGTTGATCCTGCAGATACCAAGGGGCTGATCAAGTCAGCAATCCGGGATAATGACCCTGTCTGTTTTATGGAAAGTGAGAGCTTCTATGGACATAAGGGGGATGTGCCTGAGGGCGATTACCTCGTCCCCATCGGAAAGGCAGCCATTCGGAGAGAAGGCACTGACGTGACCATCGTTTCCTTCAACAAGATGATGGAAGTGGTAAAGAAGGCGGCTGAAGAATTGGCCAAAGAAGGTATTTCAGCAGAGGTGATTGACCTGCGCACCATCAGACCCCTGGATCATGCGACCATCGTCAATTCCGTGAAGAAAACAAATCGCATAGTGGTCGTGGATGAATCCTGGCCATTTGCAGGTGTTTTCTTCTGAGGTAGCTTACCAGATTCAGAAGTATGCATTTGACTATCTCGATGCTCCTGTCACCAGGGTCAACAGCGCGGATACATCATTGCCATATGCGCCAACATTTGTTGAAGAGTATTTGCCCAATCCTGCAAAGGTGATTGCGGCTGTGAAGTCGGTGATGTACCGATAAATAATACTGGGTCTGGGCTACTTTATTCGAGAGAGCCCCATTTGTCTTTCAAAAATTATAGTTCATCAATTTGTAGAGACGCGATTAATCGCGTCTCTACAAATTGATGAAACGTATACATCATAGATCGAGGTGAGATCAGACATTAAACCTGAAGTGCATGATATCACCGTCCTGCACGACGTATTCCTTGCCTTCCACGCCCATTTTACCGGCTTCTTTCACTGCTGCTTCTGAACCGTACTTGATGAAATCATCATACTTGATCACCTCAGCACGGATGAATCCTTTTTCAAAATCAGTATGAATGACACCAGCGGCCTGAGGGGCTTTGCTGCCTTTGCGTACAGTCCATGCCCTGACTTCCTTGACACCTGCAGTAAAGTAAGTGATCAGGTGTAATAGATCATAAGCTGCAACGATGACACGGTTGACACCAGGCTCATCAAGGCCGAGATCCTTGACAAATTCCATACGCTCTTCCATAGTGTCAAGTGCGGCAATGTCTGCTTCGATGGCAGCACTGATGCAGATCAGTCCTGCCCCTTCATGGGCTATAGCCTCCTGGAGCAAAGCTGAATATTTGTTTCCACTGACGGATGATGCTTCATCTACGTTGCACACGTACAATACCGGTTTAGCTGTCAGCAACATCATCTCTCTCATGACATCACTATGCTGATCAGGAACTTCAAAGCTACGTGCAGCTTTTCCAGCCAGCAGATGTGCCTTCAGTTGATTGAGCCACGCGACCAGGTCAACATCTTCTTTCTTACCGCTTTTGGCAGACTTTGACGCACGGTCTATTCGCTTTTCAACAGATTCCAGGTCCTTGAGGCCAAGTTCGATATCAATGATTTCTTTATCCCTGACCGGATTGACACTGCCATCGACATGCACGACGTTGTCATCATCAAAGCAACGGACGACATGGAGGATAGCATCCACCTCCCTGATGTTGGCCAGGAATTGGTTTCCCAGGCCTTCACCCTGTGAAGCTCCCTTGATCAGGCCCGCGATATCGAGGATGTCTACTGCAGTCGGAAGTATCCGCTGGGGAATGATCAGTTTGGCTAGTTCATCCAGTCGCGGATCAGGCACGGTGACCACACCGATGTTTGGTTCCTTGGTGGCAAACGGATAATTGGCTGCCAGCGCGCCGGCAGAGGTCAGTGCATTAAACAAAGTGGACTTTCCTACGTTAGGTAATCCAACAATTCCACATTTCAATCCCATAAAAAGTGATATTCGTAAGTAACGGATTATTTTGAGGGCGCAAAGATAGTATTCTCTGACTCGTGGATTACGGTATCCTATGAATTACCTCGCGCACGCACTTTTATCTCCTGCAGATCCACTGATCCTGATGGGCAATCTGTGGGGTGATTTGCTCAAACCACGTGATTATGCCATGGTTTCACCAGATATCATTAAAGGAATAGAAAGGCACAGGGCAATTGATGCCTATACAGATAGCCATAGCGCGGTCGACGAAATGATGCGCTTGCTGAGGCCTCACCAGGGAAAATATACTCCGGTGGTGGCAGATGTCCTTATGGATTATATCCTGTCTAAAATGTGGAACCACTATCACCCCAGGTCCTTGGAGGACTTTTGTCAATCGACCTATCAAACCGTCACAGCCCATCTTGATCATATACCGGAAAGGCTCCATCCGCGTATCAACAGGATGTTAGGTCATCAATGGCTCGAGTCATGCAAAAACAGGCAAAGGATGGAACAAACGCTGGTGATGCTCAGCAGGAGAGCCTCATTTGAAAACACCATCCCTGAAGCGCTGTATCCTTATGATTTATACCAGGAGCAGATGGATAGCCTCTTTGTTGACTTTTTTGGTGACGTACAGCGGCATCTCAACCTTCAAAATGAAGGCTTATCGTAAAGGCCCGGGATAGTACCTTTTCAACCACATTCGTTTGTTCAAGCTTGTTGTTGAAAATGAGGATATTGCCAATGCCCTGCGAAAACTTCAGCTCCGGAGAAAAGATAAAGAAGGGAAAAAAGAACTGAAATCCACCGCCAACTTCAACTGCAAAATCGTGCGGGGACAATAAAACATTTCGTACTGCCTGTTCTTCCCTGATTCCTGCATTGTTGGCTACGTCATAGGTATACTTCACTCCTGCCAGGACAAATACCCTCATGTCGTGGAAGGGATCAGATTTATACCTGATCTGGAATGGAGCCTGAACCAGGACACTTTCTATATCTATGGTTTGCTCCACTGTGCTATTGGTCGAGAGGTAAGACAATTTTCTGCCTACGAAGGAGAATCCAGGTAAAAACCGGAAATCGAAATAATCCCCCAGTTTCATATTGGCAATCATAGATACATTCAAGCCGGAACCTGGCTTGCCTTCAACAATATAGAAACTGTCATTGAGAATCGAGTTCTTGGAGTATGATAGTTGAAAATTGGAACTATTGTAACCAAAGGTCAGCCCAAAATAATAGGCTTTCTTCTGGAACTCCCTGTAGTTGTGATTTCCTTTGTTGTACTGGGCTGAACCGACGATTGGTATCAGTACCAGGCAGAAGAGCGCTATGGTTTGTAAGCGATGTATATGGCGCATATGCCTAGGGATAGGGGGGTGAAAGATGGGCGTTCAAAACCCGCTTTGATGAGTTCCTGGTTGAAGGCGTCGTAATCCGGAAATGCCTGCACTGATTCGTATAGGTATTTGTATGCTCTTCCATCGCCTGAGGTCCATGAACCTATTAACGGAAGGATGTGCCTGAAATATATGTCAAACAGCTGCCTGATGGGAAAAATCCTTGGTTTGGTAAACTCCAGCACCACAATTGGCGATCCAGGACGCAGGACACGCCGCATTTCAGAGAGGCCCTGGTGAAGATCTCCGAAGTTCCTTACGCCAAAGGTTACTGTCGCAGCGTCAAAGGTTCCAGTTGCAAAGGGCAGGTTTTCTGCATCCCCTTTGAGAAACTCAAGTTTTGCAGTGGTTTTCCCTTCGAAGGAGGATAAACGCTTTCTGGCTATTTCAAGCATTCCGGCGGAAAGGTCTATCCCGGTAATGGAGGCAGGATGTAATACCTGGTCGGCCATGAATACCATATCCCCGGTTCCTGTAGCGACATCAAGTAGGAAACCAGGCTTGTGGGGTTGAAGGAGGGCAAGGGCTTTTTTACGCCACTTACGGTCGATCCCAAGAGAAAGGACTTTATTGAGCAGGTCGTACTTGCCTGATATCTTATCAAACATGAGTTCAACCTCCTGTTTCTTGTCCTTATCGACTGATTGATATGGTTTTACCTGTGACAACAGGGCAAAAATAGCCATTAACTCAGGTCTGTACTTTAAATATCTCTTTTGGGCCTTATTTTATTTTCACTGATTATTGTTATGTTATTGATAATCAGTTAATTCTGCATTATAAATATCTGTTATTTATTTTTCAGGACCCGCATCCGTTTTTTGCGTAAAAAGTAGTGAACTAATAGCCCTGAATCCACCAAAAACAGCAGGGAATTGCGTATCTTCGCGGGGTTCAATTTGAATTCATTTTATAATTATATATGTCTGATAATCTAAGAGTTATACCGATTAATATCGAAGATGAGTTAAAGTCGGCTTATATCGACTATTCGATGTCGGTGATTGTGTCGAGAGCGCTCCCTGACGTGCGCGATGGATTGAAGCCGGTACACCGGCGTGTCCTCTATGGAATGCATGAATTAGGCCTTGGGTACAACAAGACGTTTAAGAAATCTGCCAGGATCGTGGGAGAGGTGCTAGGTAAATACCATCCCCATGGAGATACGGCTGTCTATGATTCCATGGTCAGAATGGCGCAGGATTGGTCACTCAGATATCCCCTGGTCAATCCTCAGGGTAATTTTGGTAGTATGGACGGAGATAGTCCTGCAGCCATGCGATATACCGAAGCAAAACTGATGCGTATCGCTGATGAGTTGCTGGATGATATCGAAAAGGAAACAGTTGACTTCCAGCTCAATTTTGATGATTCGCTGGAGGAGCCTTCAGTACTGCCAGCCAAAATCCCCAATCTGCTCATCAATGGATCCAGCGGTATCGCTGTAGGGATGGCAACCAATATGCTTCCACACAATCTGTCGGAAGTTGTCGAAGGGATATCAGCAGTTATTGATAATCCGGAGATTACGCTCGATGAGTTAATGAAATACATCAAGGCTCCGGATTTTCCGACAGGTGGTATTATCTATGGCGTCGACGGGATCAGGGAAGCCTATGAAACAGGTCGCGGACGTGTAGTACTCAGGGGAGTGGCAGAAATCCAGGAAGGCCAGCATGGCAATGATGTCATTATCATCAAGGAAATACCTTATCAGGTCAATAAAGCCAATCTGGTAAAAGCAATTGACGACCTGAAGACGACTGAAAAGATATCCGGTATTTCCTATGTACAGGATGAATCAAGCCGGGAGGGGATACGGATTGTAGTTGAGCTGAAAAGGGATGCTATCGCCAATGTCGTCCTCAGCCAGTTGTATAAGTTCTCTGCGCTCCAGTCATCCTTTTGGATAAATAATATAGCCCTGGTGCATGGCAGGCCCCGTACCCTGAGCCTTCGGCAGTTGATCGATGAATTCATTCTCTTCAGGCTTGAAGTGATCGTGCGTCGGACAACCTTCGAACTGAGAAAGGCAGAAGAGCGCGCTCACATCCTGGAAGGCCTGTTGATCGCACTGGACAATCTTGATGAAGTCATCCGGATTATACGTGAGTCCAAGACAGTTGATGATGCACATGCAGGACTTGTAGCGCGATTTAACTTATCTGACCTTCAGACCAAGGCTATCCTGGAGATGAGACTTCAGCGCCTTGTAGGTCTTGAGCGACTCAAGATACAGGAGGAGTATGATGAACTCATCAAGACGATTGCTGACCTCAAAGACATCCTTTCCAATGAAGGCAGGCGCAGAGGTATCATCAAGACTGAACTCAGTGATATCAATGAAAAATACGGTGATGCGCGCAGGACAGAGATCACCTTTGCAGACGGAGAAATCAGCATAGAAGATATGATCCCGGATGAAGATATGGTGGTCACCATTTCCCATTTGGGTTATGTCAAGCGCACCAATATCTCTGAATACAGAACCCAGGGCAGGGGAGGTCGCGGGTCAAAAGGAAGCAGCACACGCGAGGAAGATTTCATTGAACATATGTTTATCGCCAGTGCCCACAATTATCTTTTCCTCCTAAGCCAACAAAGGATATTCTATAAGATCAGGGTATATGAAATCCCTGAAGCATCCAAAGCCTCACAAGGCAGGGTGATTCAGAACCTGATTGAACTTCCAAAGGAAGACAAGATCAAGGCCTTTATCATCATCAAGGATATCGAGGACAAGCAATTTACCAACAGCCATTATATCCTCTTCTGTACAAAGAAGGGAACTGTCAAGAAAACGCTGGTGGAAGAATATGCAAAATCAAATATCAGTAAGATCAGGGCGTTGACGATCAATGAAGGAGATACGCTGATTGATGCACGGTTGACGGACGGACACAGCGAGGTTGTATTGGCCAATCGCAAAGGCTTTGCTGTAAGGTTCAATGAAGATGAAGTAAGAGCAATGGGAAGGCCTGCAGCGGGCGTGCGAGGAATGACCTTACAAGGTGAGGATGATGAGGTGGTGGGTATGCTGACTGTCAATGAAAATGACACGACATCAACTATCCTGGTTATTTCCGAAAATGGCTATGGTAAGCGTTCTGACCTTGAGGAGTATCGTAAGACCAAACGAGGTGCAAAAGGCGTAGGAACACTTAAGATTACAGAGAAGACTGGGGAACTCATTACCATCAAGGCTGTCGAAGAAACAGATGATCTGATGATCATCAACCAATCAGGTGTGACCATCCGTATGCCGGTGACAGAGATCCGGGTCATGGGAAGAAAAACCCAGGGCGTCAGATTGATCAACCTCACGGATGATGACCGGATTGCAGATGTAGGTGTGATCAAGAATGAAGAAACTACAGACGGGCCTCTGCCGGATAGCAGCGAGGAAGAATAATCTGAAACATAACATTGATTTTAATTGGGTATTGACATATTGGAGCCGGGGAAACGTATTTTTTTAGACCTTTATTAAGGTGACTTTAACAAAAGGAAAACGTATTTGCCCGATTTTTTTCGTCGTTACCGTAGTTATTGTATTTGAAACTGATTCACTTAGATAAATCAACTCGTAAATGAAAAATGTACTTGTTCTTTTTCTTTTTGTCTGTGCAGGCTTAGGCTTGCAAGCACAGGATCCTGTAAAAGACATGAAGAAAGCAGCCCGTTTACTGGGCACCTATAATCTTGATCCGGCCGGGAGTGCCGACAAATTGCAGGAAGCTGTCGGTCTTGCCAATGCCTCGATCGATGATGCCTTGGTCAAGGTAGATCCTACTGCGTGGCAGGCATACGGTGATATTTTCATGACAGTTGTCAACACTGATGTAGCCCATTTTGTACTTGATCCTGCATACAATGTCAGCGACCCGTTAGCTTCCGGAAAGGCATTTAAGGGATTTCAGATGGCAGCTCAGCTTGCTGACAAATCTTATCAGACCAAAGATGCAATGAAGGCCTTGTCTGCCGGAATTCAAAACCTGTATTATATGGGTTCTGCACTCTATCAGACAAAGAATTATGCAGGTGCCTATACCGCATTTAAGGCGACCTATGATGGATATGCGCTCCTGAAGAAGAATAATGAGCCAACCAATTTTGATGCGGCTGAACAGCCCAAAGCCCTTTATTACAGCGGACTCTGTGCACAGCAAGCCGGCATGATGGAAGAAGCCAAACAGGTATACAAGCAATTGGTGGATGAGGGTATCGCAGAACCCGGTGTGTACGAGGCGCTGATCAACATATACAAGGATGAAAACCCGGCTTTATCAGAACAGTACCTGAAAGCAGCCCGTGAGAAATATCCGGACGATACAGCCCTGTTGTATGCTGAGATCAATTATCTGCTGGCTAAGGGGGAATTGACAAGTCTCATCGATAAACTCGAGAAAGCGGCCAAACTGGATCCAACCAATGTATCCATTTTTGTAACTCTTGGGCAGATATATGATAAATTGTACCAGGACCAGGTATCTACCGATCCGGTTGCGGCTGAGGACAATTTCAACAAAGCCATGTCTTATTACCAGCAGGCACTGACCAAGGATGCAAAGAGCTTTGATGCCATCTACAGTATCGGTGCATTGTGGTACAACAAGGCAGCGGCCTATTCCATTGAACTCAATACGTTGTCAAACGATTATACACCCGCAGGTACGAAAAAATATGATGCCAAGAAGGCCCAGATGGATGATGCCTTTGTCAAAGCACTTCCGTTTTTCCAGCAGGCAGAAGAAATCAATCCCAAGGATGTTAATACCCTGATAGCCCTCAAGGAAATCTATGCCCGCCAGGATAAGCTGGATCTTGTAGAAGAATATAAGAAGAAGATAGAAGGGCTGGGTAACTAGTTGTTGATATCGTCTTGAAAAAAGAGCCCCGGAGCATGTAACCTCCGGGGCTTTTTCTATTTAGTATTATCCTTTCCTGATATATTTACGAGGTAAATCTATTTCCATGACAGATCATGTATTTCCCGAGCCTGCGCCCCTAAATGATGTTGCCGAATTCCATCGCACTTTTCATCTGCCGATCCTGGAGTCTCCGGCCATTCCCGGGGCAGACAGATGTGCCCTGAGAATAAACCTCCTGCAGGAGGAGCTCGATGAACTCAAAGAAGCTATTGAAGAGAAGGATATTACGGCAATTGCGGATGCCTTGAGCGATTTGCAGTACGTTCTGTCTGGTGCTATCCTTGAATTTGGTCTTGGTGGCAAGTTCAAGGAGCTCTTCGAAGAAGTACAGCGCTCCAACATGAGTAAGGTGTGTGACGACCTTGTTACTGCCGAAGAGACTGTTGCTTTCTATAAAGCAAAAGATGGGACAGAAGGTTTTATCCGGGAAAGCCATAATGGTTTTCTGGTCTATAGGACCACTGACAAGAAGGTGCTCAAGTCGGTCAGGTATTCACCGGCTGACCTGGAGAAGATACTTAAGTGAGAATTTGGTGATCGGTGATCGGTGATCGGTGATCAAACATCGCTGATGGCTGATAGCTGATAGCTGATAGCTGATGGCTGATGGCTGATGGCTGATGGCTGATGGCTGATAAAATTACATCATTTCATAAATCCCTGCGATCCCTTGTCCGCCGCCGACACAAGCTGTAACCATTCCATACTTTTGGTTTCGTCTTTTCAGTTCATTAAAAAGTTGTGTGGATAGTTTGGCACCGGTACATCCAAGTGGATGACCTAATGCGATTGCCCCTCCATTTACATTGACCAGTTCAGGATCAAGTCCTGCTGTGCGGATAACTGCGAGGGATTGCGTTGCAAAGGCTTCATTCAATTCAATAAGGTTTATATCATTGAGGCTGAGACCTGCCTGCTTGAGGGCTTTCGGAATTGCTGCAATTGGCCCGATACCCATATAGAGCGGATCGACACCTGCGACACTGCAGGCTGCTAATCTTGCTATAGGGGCCAGATTCAATTCGGCAGCCATCTGCTCACTCATGACAAGCACAAATGCTGCTCCATCTGACGTCTGTGAAGAATTGCCGGCAGTAACAATTCCACCCAGTTTGAATGCTGGTTTCAATTTGCCAAGTGCCTCAATAGAGGTGTCCCTTCTTACTCCTTCGTCCGTATCTACCACTTTTACTGAACTAACCTTCCTGCCACCCACAAAATCAACATGCTCCACACTGACCGGCACAATTTCGTCTTTGAAGAATCCCTTATCTAATGCATTTGCGGCAAGTGTATGAGATCGCATTGAAAATGCGTCAGCGTCAGCACGGTTGATATTGTATTTTTCTGCGACGGCTTCAGCCGTGGCGCCCATGCTGGACAGATAGTCTGGAGTGGTGGAGGCAACTTTATAGCTGGGAGCAAATTTGTATCCGGTCATCGGGATCATGCTCATGGATTCGGCTCCGCCTGCGATATAACATTGTCCCATGCCGGCTTTGATCTTGGCCACAGCGATAGCAATAGCTTCCAATCCCGACGCGCAATACCTGTTGATGATCATACCGGGTACTTCGTGGCCAAGGGCCCTCATGGAAATCTGCCGGCCCATCTGGAGGCCTTGCTCGCCCTCAGGATTAGCGCATCCAACGATGACATCATCGATTCTCTTGGGATCAAGTTGAGGTACCTGCGACATCAGATATTGGATTACTTCCACTGCCAGATCATCTGATCTGTAGGTACTAAACCCACCCCGGCCGGCTTTTCCAACTGCAGAGCGATATGCTTTTACGATATAAGCCATTTTACTGTTTATTGTTTAATGGTTAATGTTTAGTGTTAGCTATCAGCTATCAGCCGCCAGCTATCAGCAATTTTATATTTCCTAACGCCTCACGTCTCATGATTCAACTTTAGTTTCTTAAGGGTTTATTGTTTTCGAGCATATATTGAATACGCTCGAGCGTTTTTTGTTCACCACACAGAGATAGGAAAGCTTCGCGTTCGAGGTCAAGGAGGTATTGTTCTGTCACTCTTTGGGCGCCTGTCAGATCTCCTCCGCAGAGCACCCATGCAAGTTTTTGAACTATTTTGATGTCATGTGCAGAGCCATAACCACCAAGCCTGAATTCATTGGCAAACGCATACAAAGAAGCCAGGCCCTGTCGACCTAGAACGAGGATGTCGGTTCTTGGAAGAGGAGTGACATATCCCACGCTGAGTTCAAGTACCTTTCGTTTTGCCTCTGCGATGGCATGTGAAGTGTTGATGACTACCTCATCACGTCCATGCAGCAGGTATCCAAGATCATAAGCTTCATAAGCAGATGTTGCAACTGAGGCCGTGGCTATCGTCTTGCATGATTCGATCAATTGGGGAATCTGTACATCTCCTGATTTGAAAGCGTCTGATAGCCGGACTGCAAATTCTTTTGTGCCTCCTCCTCCTGGGATTAAACCGACTCCTGCTTCGACCAATCCAATATAGGATTCTGCAGAAGCTGTGACTGCATCACAATGCATTGATATCTCGCATCCGCCTCCAAATACATAGCCCTGTGTTGCAGCAACGACAGGAACTGAGGAGTATCTGCAACGCATCGACGTCTGCTGGAAATAATTTACGGCCATATCCAGATCATCCCATTCCTCCTGGAAAGCCATCATGCCGATGAGCATCAGATTGGCTCCAACAGAAAAGTTTGTGGCCTGGTTACCAATGACCAATCCCTTCCAACCTTCTTCTTCAGCTATTCGTATTGATTCATTGAGCCCCCTGAGGATACCTTCTCCTATCACGTTGGCTTTGCTTCTGAATTCAAAACACAATACACCATCACCGATATCATGAAGTGTTGCTTCATCATTTTTATATACCGGAGATTGGTTGCGGTATGCCTGGAGGTTTATTTTGTTGACTGAACCCGCAATAGGTACGTAACCCTGGCTCACAGGATCATACACCATTGCTTTGCCATCCTTGAAGGAATAAAAGGACTCAATTCCAGCGGCTATCATTTTCTCGATCCAGGGGCTAATCGTGAGACCAGCAGTTTTGGCGTCGTCTACTCCCTGGCGGACACCAATGATATCCCAGTATTCGAAAGGACCATACGACCATGCAAAGCCGGCCCTGAGCGCATCATCAATACTGTTGATGCTATCTGCAATTTCAGGGATGCGATTGCTTACATAAGAGAATAGGCCGAGCAAATGAGCTTTGACCAGGCGTCCACCATCATCGGGTGAATGGTAGATCGCCTTTATTCTTTTCTCCTGGTCATCTATTTGTTTGGAAATGGAAAGGGATGGCAGATCTACTCTTGCATCCTTACCATACTCAAGTGTTTTGAGATTTAGAGATAGATACTCAGTCTGGCCTTTTGCATTTTTACCCTCTCCCTTTTTATAGAAACCCTGTCCGGTTTTATTGCCAAGAAACTTGTTGTCCAGGAGAAACTGCATATAACGAGGCACGTTGAAAGCGCCTGCCTGTTCGTCATCCGGACAGTTTTGCTGAATCCCCTGCATGACTTTCACCCCGGTATCATGGCCGACAAGATCAGCAAGCCTGAACGTACCGGTAGAAGGCCTGCCGATGGCAGGCCCTGTAAGCTTATCCACGGTGCTGATCGGAAGTCCGAGTTCTTCAGTCAATTGGAATATGCGGGCCATACTGTACACGCCAACCCGGTTGGCGATAAATGCCGGAGTATCCTTGCAGAGGACGGTCTGCTTGCCAAGAAATGTTTCACCAAATTGCATCATGAAACTCACGAGAACCGGATCAGTCTCGGGGGTTGGAATGATTTCTAGTAGCCTCAGGTATCTCGGCGGATTGAAAAAATGTGTCCCAAGGAAATTTTTCCTGAAATCATCTGATCGGCCTGCTGCCATCAGGTGTATAGGTATGCCTGAAGTATTGGAACTGATAATCGTACCGGGCTTTCTGAATTGTTCTACTCGCTCAAATAAGGATTGTTTGATATCCAGTTTCTCAACGATGACTTCTATGATCCAATCTGATTCCTTGATACGTGGAAGGTCATCATCAAAGTTTCCGGTTTGGATCCTGGAGATAAATCCAGCATGGTAGAGTGGAGCAGGTTTTTGTTTGATCGCCTGGCTGAGGGCCTGTTCGGCAATTTGATTTCGGCGTTGGCCTTCGCCTGTGGACGGCAAGTCAAGCATCATGACCTGGAATCCGGCATTTGCAAAGTGACAGGCTATACCTGCTCCCATGACCCCTGAGCCGAGCACTGTTATTTTCTTTATAGTTCTCATTGAAAAGACGAGGATTACTTGTGCGTGTAAGATAAATAATGCTGGCGAGAGCTTAGTTCAGGTGCCCCGGAATTGGCAAAGTCACCGCTCCATTGAGCCATGCCTGAATGGTGGCTATAGGTGACCGGAAACCCTAGATAGAATGCCTGAATACTATAAGGACAAACAATTATACATTAAATTATTTCATAATATGAAAATAAACCCCTAATTTTACCCTGGTTATGTACAAACGGCTTTTTCGCCGGCGTTACCATTATTGTATCATCCTCTCAATGTATTAAGATGCTTAGTCTGGGTACTGAATTAAATGCTGTAGAACACAACGCTCAAGGCAAGGGCTGGATAGTCAGCTTGCTGATGCATATCCTTGTGATTGTTGCACTTTTCTTGCCTATGTTGGTGCACAAGACACCACCACCTGAACAAGAGGGTCTGTTGGTCAATCTTGGACTTCCGGACCAGGGACAGGGTGAGGAAACGCCTAAGGGCTCGGAGAAGGAAGTCATTCCTGAACCTTCGGAAAAGCAGGAGGTAAAGCAGGTTGAGCAAATCGTTTCAAGGACGCCTTCAAAGCAAGTTGCAGAAAAGAGTATAACATCAACCCAGGAGAGTACTGTGACCTCCAGGGAAGCAGAGGCTAAAAAAGGCAGCACAGGCTGATGCACAGCGTAAGGCAGCCGAGGATGCCAGAAAACAGGAAGCGTATAATAAAACCAAGAAATCATACGGGGACCTCCTCGGTGGAAGTGGGAAAGGCAATACAGGTAAGCCTGGCAGCCAGGGTGACCCCAACGGAGATCCTAATTCCAATGTGCTGGAGGGGATAAGTAATGGCAGTGGCAGGGTAGGAGGCGGCTTGGGAAGCCGTGGCGTACTGCATGAACCGCAAATCAATGATCGTAGCCAGAAGACCGGACGCGTAGTGATCACGGTGTGTGTGGACAAGAACGGCAAAGTGATCAAAGCAGAATATACGCAAAAAGGATCAACCACCACGGACTCCGAGCTCAAGGAAATTGCAAAGAAGGCTGCACAGCAATTCAAGTTTACGCTGAGTGACATTGAAGAACAATGCGGCACGATTACAGTAGACTTTAAAGTGAAGGGGCAATAGTGCACATATTGAACAGGATTTTTTTGGGGCATTGAATGGCCAAATTTGTTATTTTTAGGAAACCATTCAATCCACCCTGCTATGAAGAAGTTCCTGATTTTTTCCCTGCTGGCTATAGTCCTCACCTCCTGCTCCAGTGATTCCCTTGAAATCAATCAGGACAACCTTGTTTCCATTGAACAATCCGAATTACTAATCACGGTCACCCATCTGACGTGGAGTGACCTGCAATCTGATTTGAATTGCACAGGAGGGGGTACACAATCCATTTCCTATTTACCTGAAGTAAAGGTTGAACTCTACAGTGGGGTTGTATCTGACAGTGATCAGGCTGGGACGACTAAGTTCATTGGGCTGACGGATGTAAACGGTGCCTTCCTCTTCAGGGACTTAGCGCCAGGCCAGTACACCGTTATGGTTGATTGTCCTTATGGAAAGAAATCCAGGACCTTGTTTACACAACTCAACAAGCGTGCTGCTGTTGAATTCAGTTTCTAAAATTCTCCTGCTCTACTGTCCTGAACCTGATCATGGATGCATAGATTTCCAGGCAATGCACATAGGATAGTTCCTAACCATTTAATACCTGTTATCTTGTGCCTCTCAAATGATATGTACTAATATGCGGCCATCAGGACTATGCGGGTATAAAAGGGTTTTCAGGTATGGGTGGATATTCTTGTTTCTGTCCGTTGCCTTGCCTTCAGGGTATAGCCAGTTATTTCCGGGCCTGACAGGTGAGGCCCTTACTGATGCAATTCGCAATGAGTATACGCCGGGTGCTCTACTCAATGATACCCAGGTCAGAGACACATTGTATGGCGTGATATTCAACCAACAGGATACAGTCCATTGCATCTATTCAGACTTTGCTAAATTTCTGCCTACTGGTGTTGATCCTTCTCAGTGGCTCTATGGAAATGGGACTGAAGTCGGCTCAATGAACCTTGAACATAGCTGGCCTCAGGCAAAAGGTGCAGGTGATGGAACGATGGGCAATATGAATATGTATCATTTGTATCCATCCAGGACTGCCATAAACTCGGATCGGGGTGATTTGCCTTTTGGTGAGATCAATGATGCCCAAACGCAACGTTGGTATTTGCGGGACAAGGAGATGGCCACTAAGCCTACTTCCAATATTGATGCTTATAGTGAATATATCAACGGGCACTTCGAACCGCGCGAATCCGTCAAAGGGGATATCGCCAGAGGGATGTTTTACTTCTGGACAATCTACCGGGATGATGCATTAGCCGCCGATCCGCTCTTCTTTGGTTCCATGGTGGATGACCTTTGCCTGTGGCATCAGCAGGATCCGGTGGGTGCATTTGAACTGTTGAGAAATAGCCGGATTGCGGCATATCAGGACGGGAAGGAGAACCCCTTTATTATTGATTGTTCACTGGTGATGAGGACCTACTGCAGCCAATTGCCGGAGTGTCAGCCGGTATCTTCACATCCAATAGCAGATACATCCTTTGAAATTCATTATAGTCCAGATGACGATCGGTTTGTCATTGAAGGAGATGAAGATGTCTCGTGGCGATTCCTGATCGTTGATGAGCTGGGCCGTAGTTTATATAACCACTATTTGTCAACCAATCAATTTACTGACCCGGTGGATCTGCAACCAGGCATATATTTTGCCATTGCAATCGGGAGGGACAGGATAATAAACTTCAGGTTTTTCGTACCCTGATTTGAACCTTGTGAAAAGGGAAGTTTCCTTGACCAGTATGACCTGATAACTTTGGCCTGCCTACCTGGGCAAAAGGTGCCTTTTTGTTCTCCTTTTTATCCATTTTCGTAAAAATCCCCTTTTCATTGGATAAAAAATTTAAGCAAATAACCATCGGGTGATCAAAGCGCATTTGCCCGGTCTGTTTCGAGAACATCATAGATCAATCCTTTTATTATACTAATAGCATATATGTAACTAGCACAAATACAATGCTTTAAAGATAAATGGCTCGAACCAGTTCAGTTATACATGATTTAGAATGAATTACTTTAAGGGTTGAGAAAGAAGTATTTAAACTTAAAGGGCAACAATAAAAATGATAACCCCGGGTAAATTTTTTGGTTTTGGTCCGGAATATGAATGAAATGCGTTAAATTAGATGGTCCTTTAAAACTAATCGCCTTTATGTCCCCCCGGAGAACTATTGCATGACTACTTGAAGAATAACTTGATTTTACACCGTCAAGATTATACTTAATTGAATATTACACACATATGGCAGCACTAACCAGTCTCCGTCCTAACGTTGATACTATTCACGTATTTGGAGTAGTCAGGAGTTTTACAGGCATTCGGCAATTACGAAACGTATGTCTCTTTTTCTCCTTGTATTTGGTTTTAGGGTTAAATCCGATTTCGGCTGATCCTAACATCACCGTCAGGTTTTCCAATCCTCAGTTTAATTGTACCACTGCCGAATACTGCCTTGATGTAGAGTTCCAATCTGATCAGACAGGTTACGAGCTGTTTGGAATGAATGTTCGGTTCTTCTACGACGATGTCATTCTGGAGCTCGTTGATTTTAGGGGATTCCTCGGTGGCTATGGCCCTATCGCACCCAATCCTCCTGGCAATACCTACAGTGCAACTGCCGGTCCGTCCTTGTTTAATTTTGGAGGAGGAGCTGATTATATCAATGGGGCTGTCCAGAAAACGAATGCAAATGCACCTCCAATCTTCATTTCCACCTCGGGTTGGACCAAGCTTTTCCAGATTTGTTTTGTGGTCGATGATCCCAATGCGGATGAGAATAATTTCTGCCCTCCTGTTGTCTGGGATTTGGAAGCTAATCCCGCAAATGGAGGATTCCTTCCGGGTGGTGCAGGAGTGGTCATGACAGTGGTCAATGGAAGCGGTTCAGCGAATGCTCTGGAACATGTATCTCAATACAACTGGCAATACATTGGCAATGGTACTGCCCCATACGGCCAACCGGTAAGTCAAACATGCAGTTCCATTGTATGTGGTACCTGCAATCTCCTGGTAAGTAATATTCTTGACTCCGGTCCTGGTTCATTCAGAGATGCATTAACCTGTGCGGGCAACGGAGATACGATAAAGTTTGCCAGCAACATGGCTGGGGCCACCATTACCATTAATTCAGCCCGACTCCTGATCAATAAGAATGTCTATATCAGGTCCAGCCTGACTCCAAAAGTGAAGTTCACTTCTGCCATGGCGGGGCTATT
This sequence comes from Candidatus Opimibacter iunctus, assembly GCA_016716665.1. Lineage (GTDB taxonomy): Bacteria > Bacteroidota > Bacteroidia > Chitinophagales > Saprospiraceae > Opimibacter > Opimibacter iunctus. The sequence goes on from JADJVH010000006.1 coordinate 223,021, forward strand.
TGAGATTTCAGCTAATAAAACAGTAGAGTTTAAAGATATTGACATTACCAGTGGGCTTACTATGCCAAATAATGACGGTGCAGCGTTTAAAAATGAAGGCATCCTCAGGCTGGTCAATTGCGGTGTTTATAAAAATACCGCACTACCTACCGGGCAATATCTTATTCGAAATAAACCCGGAAGTCAGTTTAGCCTGTATGGAAGTTGCTTTATTGAAATCCCGTAATAGGGTTCAAGGACTTTGATACTTTGCTAAGCGGTTTTTCCTGATCCCATTTTACGTGAGATCCCGATGCTAACGATCAATGGAGATGCAATTGATCCGTTCCAGGTACCGTTTTGCCTGGTAGTCAGGCTATAATTTGATAACCACGTTGTAACATTACCTATCCTGCAATATGTAGTATTTGGCTGTCCTCAGGTTGTAAATGCAGGGCCATTTCAGATAAAACTGAAGCCCCGATGTCCCAAATATTAGAAAATTCTTACTTTTGCAGTCTTGAAAATGGTTGTATTCCAATATATTCTGTCTATATTGGGTTAACTTTTTTTAACCAATTCAAGTTTTTAGGCACATTACGATTTACCAGCCTGGTCCCTCTTTCAGGTGTTTAATATTGATATTTTCCGTGGTATAAAAACCACTTCCGCCCCCATTTAAACCCAAAACAATGTCAATTATCAGGAAACTTGTTTTGCCAGATTCGGATATGCACCCAACTGATGTAAGTATATCCAGTTCAAGGTATTGCTATACTGGGATAACCTCAACCTTGCGTTACATTTTACTTTTTTGTTCTTTTCTGCTTTGCCAAAATGATGAAGCGATTGCGCTTGGAAATACTCCGGAGCCAAGACAAGGCGTAGCCAATAATAATCCAATACCTGCCTATACCAATTCAGTTCGTGCAACAATCACTACACCCAATCTTACCGTTCGTTTTACCAATCCGGCATTTGATTGCCTGACCGGTGAGTATTGCGTTGATGTGGAATTTCAATCCGATTTGCCTGACCAGGAATTATTCGGGATGAATGTTAGGTTCTTTTACGAAGAGAGTAAACTTGAACTGATCAACTTCAGGGATTTTCAGGGTGGCTATGGTCCGGTAGCACCTAATCCACCTGTTAAGTTGACGAGCCTTCCTGCATTTGGCTATAACTACTTTCGTTTTGGAGTGCCTGGCAATGGAGCTGCGGAATGGATCAACGGCGCAATACAGTTAGTAGATGAAAGTCAGCCACCTCTATATATTTCGACCACCGGCTGGACCAAATTATTTCAGATTTGCTTTGAAATCGATGATCCGAATCCCGACAGCACCGGATTTTGTCCATCTCTTGTCTGGGATCTTGAGCAAAATCCTGCCCTTGGTGGTTATCTCCCTGGTGATGATGGCGTGGTGATGACAGTGTTTGAGGAATCGACTGGTTTCACACTTCCAACCTTTGAGCATGTGGATCAGTTTAACTGGGAGTATACGGGTACTGGTTCAGCACCACCTTATGGGGCTCCTGTGCCTACGGATTGTACACCCATAAGTTGTGGCATTCACATCGTTTGTCCTGCTGATATTACAATTGGTTGTGGAGGTTCAACACTGCCTGCCAATACAGGTATTGCTATCTCGGATGATCAATGTCCCGGTACGCCTGTGATCACTTTTTCTGATGTGTCAATCACCGGAAATTGCAGTGAAGGCAGCCAAATTGTTCGAACCTGGATGGTTACGGACAGTTGCAGCAACCAGGATACCTGCGTTCAGATCATAACCATCGATGACAGGGGATCAATATGTGGTACTGTTTATAACGACCTTGGTCAGCCTATGGCCGGAGTTGAACTTCGACTGCTAGCAGATGTCAATATGAATCAGACGGTGGATACGGGGGACATCCTGCTGTCTACGGTATATTCTGATCCGGTTACTGGTACTTATTGTTTTAATCAGGTATATCCTTGTGCCTATATCATCCAGGAGTCACAGCCTATAGCCCATGGGAGCCTGTCCGATTATGATGCCACAGCCGATCCAGATGGTGACGACAGTATTGATGGACCAGATGATGAAATTCCTGTCTTGATTGATCCTTGTGAAGCAGATATGGAGAACAATTTTATTGATATTGTTTGTCCAGCTAACATCCCTTTGCTTCCCCTGGATACGCTTTGTGAAAATGAGCCAATCATCCTCCAAATCACAGATTTGAATATTGGGTTACTCACGTATTCATGGGATTTTGGCAGTGGAGCCATGCCTTCCGGTGGATTTGGCCTGGGACCACATGAAGTGAGTTATATATCCACAACGGAAAATCAATCTGACGGGGTGCATGTTAACCTTACGATTAGTAAAGCTGGTTGTCCAGACACTACAACTGAAGTTTGCTTACTTCAGGTCAACCCATTTCCGGATGCTACGATAAATGGGAGTACAGCTCAGGGTTGTTATTATACCAACAGGATATTCCAGCCGATGCAAGCTGAACTGCCTGGTGCCACATATAATTGGAATTTTGGAACTGATGCTATACCCGCGGTGGCAACAGGATATGGCCCGCATACAGTATATTATACATCGGCAGGCACCAAGGTTGTCAGCCTTTCTGTTTTACCTAATGATCCGGGAGCCCAGTGTATTGACAGTACAACAATCTCTTTTCAGATTGTAGCCTGTTTAAGCCAGATTATCGGCACAGTGACTACAAATACAAATGAGCCTATACCGGGTGTCAATCTTAGGTTATATCCTGACGCAAATACGGACGGAATCCCTGATACCTCGTTGGCGGTCAGAAGTGTATTCTCCACTAGTGTTGGTCAATACTCAATGGCTTCTCTGATCCCTGGCCATTATGTGATTGTGGAAATCCAACCTTCAGGATGGGTTTCTTTTGATGATGGTGATAACACGAATGATGGTGATATCGTTGAAAACATTGATTCATTGGATAATCTCATTCCTGTGTCTCTTTTTGGTGGAGAAACAGATGGCGTCAATTACTTTATGGAGACAGCTTTGCCCGGGATCATCAACGGCAATGTATTTATTGATGCAGACAATGACCAGGTTCCGGATAGTGGAGAGGGTATGCCTGATGTGGTGATCTCCATATACCATGACAATAATCTCAACGGAGTAGCTGATTCCAATATCCCGGTCTTTAGCCAGACAACGGTTAACGATGGAAGCTATTCGTTTATCAATGTCCCGGTTGGAAATTATGTTATAGCTGAGACCCAGCCAATTGGCCACACTTCAGTCAAGGATTTTGATGCAAGTAATGATGGGGATATAGTATTAAACACCAATATGCTCAATGACACTATCCCGGTTACGGTGACCAATGTAGAATCGGATAACCACAATTATTTTATTGAGAAGGTATCCTGCAATCTCACCGTAACGAATACCAATGACTCCGGCAGTGGATCATTCAGGCAGGCATTAGCCTGTGCAGTTGATGGTGACACCATAAGGTTTGATCAAAGCCTGAGTGGAGCGACGATAACGATCACCTCTGGACGAATTGTGATTGACAAGTATGTCACGATTCTTTCAGATATGGTGCCACGTATTACCCTCTCCTCCGAGGTGTCAGGATTTTTTGATATAGCACAAGGGGCATTTGTTGAGTTCAGAGGCGTTAATATCATCAGTGGCCTTACAGGCAATGGCGGGGCTGCTTTTTTAGCAATCAAGGTTCACTGACGATGCATGATGTTTCACTCTTGAGAAATCCATCACTACCTACAGGGGAGTATTTGTTATACAACCACCTGACCAGTCAGCTTTCGCTCAGGGGCAGTTGTTATGTGGAGATGAATTAAGTAAAGCTAGGCTTCGTAGCCCATTACTTTTTCGGAGATTATGCTCAGGTTTGAATTGACTTGTACTTCAGGGTTCATCAGGTCCTTGAGACTGATCTGATCAAGCAACTTGTCCATATTCCATTGAAGTATGGTCCAGAGTGATCTCAGCGAGCAATCGATAGAGTTGGTACACAAAGAGAGTGAACCGGAGTGGAGGCCGCAAAATTTTTCATCATACATGACGCCCCCCATCGCTTTCAATACCTGGTTGACTTTGATTTCTTCTGTAGGCAAAGCCAGGATATAGCCTCCCTTATGGCCCCGCATACTTTGGATAAAACCGGCCAAACGCAAAGACCTGGTTAATTTGGCTGCGTATGCTTGTGAAATATTTTCCAGTTCACTGATCTGTGACAAGCTCAATCCTTCTTCGGGATGAGCACGCGCAATCTGCAGGAGTATCCTGAGCCCATATTCATCTTGTGCCGATATCTTCATTATAGTAGGTGTGTTTTAAAACATATCAAGTGCCATCCTGGCTACATCTGTCATTCGTTCCTTTTGCCATGGCGGATCCCAGACTAACGTGAGTTCCACATCCGTTACAAAAGGAAGGAGCAATAATTTTTCCTGAACTTCAAGCGGTAAGCTTCCGGCCACAGGGCATGCAGGAGAGGTCAGCGTCATGGTCACCTTGACTTTGCCTGCCTGGTCTATGTCCAGGGAATAGATCAACCCCAACTCCCATATATCAACAGGAATTTCGGGATCATAGACTTCCTTGATTTGTGCGATCATCAATTCACGCTTGTCAGTGGGCTCATTTTCGGAATCTGTTTGTGCAGGCTCGGGGAGATGCCGTGTATAAGACTTTATAAGCTGGATCATGCTCGTAAGCCCGTTTGAACGTGTAGGGGACAAGTGCGATTTCAAGCCTATGGCATCTATAAAATAAAGATCAGCGTGTTCAATCTCTGCCAATTTTTGTCCACCTAGTACCCTGATGAGTAAAGCGATAATTCCCTTTGTAATGACTGTATCACTATCAGCTGACAGAAATAGCCTATCCTCTTTTACTTCAGCATGCAGCCAGACCTTGGATTGGCATCCCTTGACCAAATGGAAGTCAGTCTTATATTTTTCATTCAACGGGGGTAGTGCCTTACCAAGGTCTATAAGGTATTCGTATCGGTCCGACCAACCTGTAAATTGGGAAAACTCGTCTATAACGGAATCTTGTTCTGCATTGATCTGTGTTGCCCTGGTGTCCATCAGGAAAGAATTTTAATGGCTTTATGCGTAGCCTGTAAAAGCTTTTCTATTTCTCCCATGGTGTTGTAGATGGCAAAGGAAGCACGGGTAGTACCGGGAATACCAAACCTATCCATGAGTGGCTGGGTGCAATGGTGTCCTGTCCTCACGGCGATACCTTGCTGATCCAGTATCGTTCCGATGTCATATGGGTGAAGGCCCTTGATGACAAATGAATAGACGGATGCTTTGTGTGCTGCTGTTCCAATCGTTCGCACACCAGGGATACTTTCCATGGCATCTGTGCAATACGCCAGGAGTGTATGTTCATATTGAGCCATGGCTACCCGATCCAGTTGATCTATATAATCGCAGGCAGCTGCCAGGCCAATAGCGCCAGCGATGTCGGGGGTACCGGCCTCATATTTAAACGGGATGGTATTGTACGTGGTGCCTGCCCATTTTACTTCTTTTATCATTTCACCTCCGCCTTGCCAAGGGGGTAGGATATTGAGCCATGAGGCTTTTCCAAAGAGTATACCCATGCCTGTAGGGCCATACATCTTGTGACTGGAGAAAACATAAAAGTCCACATCAAGCTCACTTACATTGATGTCCATATGCGGTGCAGCCTGGGCTCCATCGAGTAATACAGGGAAACCCTGGGCATGGGCCATCCGGATGATGTCCTTGACTGGATTGATCGTACCTAATGCATTGCTGACATGTGCGACGGAAACAAGCTTTGTTCTTGAGGTGAGATTTTTTAAAAACCAATCAAGGTCCAGCGTACCGTCCTCAAGGACAGGTATAACTTTAATTGCAGCATTCTTCATCCCGCACACTATCTGCCATGGAATGATATTGCTGTGGTGTTCCATGCCGGAGAGCATAATTTCATCGCCTTCCTTCAATTGCGAAAGGCCAAATGTATAAGCAACGAGGTTTATGGATTCTGTTGCACCACGGGTGAAGATTACTTCACTGTCGCTTGGTGCACCTATGAAAGAGGCTATGCGCCGTCTGGCTGACTCAAACAGTTCAGTGGCTTCCTGGCTTAGGGTATGCACTCCCCGGTGGACGTTGGCATGATTGTGCTGGTAATAATGATCCATTCTTTCCAGCACCTGCAAAGGCTTTTGGCTTGAGGCTGCATTGTCCAGGTATATCAGAGGATATCCATTGACTGTCCTGGTCAGGATAGGAAAATCTTTCCTGATTGCTTCAGCATCAAAATGCGTGATTGGTGTTCCTGAAGACCTGGTGGTCATATATCTAAAGTCATTCTTGAACGGATGTGATCACGCAGTGGTTCAACCTCCATGCTGTCAAGTACCTGGGCAAGGAATGCTGCTTTCAGGATGTGGCGTGCGGCTGGTGCACTGATGCCTCGTGCCATGAGGTAGAACATGGATTTATCATCAAGCTGGCCAATCGTCGCGCCATGACTGCACTTGACATCATCTGCAAAGATCTCAAGCTGGGGTTTGCTATTCATGACTGCATGGGGAGAGAGCACAAGGGTATCATTCTGCTGATATGCATTGGTCTTTTGTGCATCAGGATGAACGTAAACCTTCCCATTGAATGCAGCAGATGCCTGGCCATCAATGATACCTTTATAGAGTTCATGGCTTTCGCAATGCGGCACTTTGTGGTTGATTCGCGTCTGGTGGTCCATTGACTGTCTTGCCTGCGCAAGAAAGCCTGCCTGGAGGGAGGTGTAGGTATTACTTCCTTCGAGTTCGACCTCGACATTGTTACGTATGGTCTCTCCCCCAAAATCAATGCCCAGCGAATTAAACCGGCTGTCTTTTTCCTGGCTGAGGGCCAGTTTGTATACCAGGCTTTGTGCTGCGGGAAGATCCTGCCACTTGATATGCCTGATCGAAGCATTATGATCAAGATGGTAAAACCCTAAGGCATTGATCAGGCCGGCCTGATCTGCTACGGTTGAAGCAATATTTTTTTCAAAGCGTTCGATGAGCGTGATGCTGCTTCCCGAACCGGCGTGAACAAAGTAAAGGGGATGTGAAAATGAAACATCAGGGTCGTCGTGGATAAAATGGATTTCTATTGGTTTTTCCAGTATGAGATGTTTAGGTATTTCCAGGAAAAATCCACCTGACTGAAAAGTGAAATTCAGAAATTCAAATGCCTGGTTTGAGTCCGGACGTTCAGGATTGAGCCATTTATTGAAAATTGATTTGAGCCTGGTATCTTCCATAGCTTCCTGCAACATGGATATTTTGATACCGGCTGTTTTTAAGTCCGGATGGAGACTGGCCACATCGGTTTTTCCGTTGAGGACAGGAATGATGTAAGATTCAAGCCCTGCGAGCTCAGTCACCTTATATTGAGCTGTCGTACGGGGAAGTTTGTAGGGTAGGGCCATCAGGCGCTGAACTGGTGTATACTTCCAGTCCTCATGCTTTCTGCCGGGGAATTCGATTTGTTTTAAGACACTGTAAGCGTGCTTTAGAAATGCATGCATCGGAGTGCCCGTCTTACCATTCAGGCCGGATTCCAGGTCATGAAATGCCGTATCAATCTGTTCCATTATTTTTTCCTGCTCTGCCATGTCTGTTATTTGTGATTAGGGGGTAACGGAATTTCCTTCCCTGATCCAGTCGTACCCTTGATCCTCAAGTTTTTCCGCCAATGTTTTATCGCCTGTTGCCAGTATGCGCCCGTTAGACAGGACATGTACAAAATCTGGAATGATATAATTGAGCAGACGCTGGTAATGAGTCACCACGATAAAGGAGCGTGCAGGGGATCTTAATTGGTTGACCCCTTCAGCCACGATGCGCAGTGCGTCAATATCCAGGCCGGAATCTGTTTCATCCAGAATGGCCATTTTTGGTTCCAACAGGGTCATTTGAAGGATCTCATTACGTTTCTTTTCTCCTCCGCTAAATCCGTCATTGAGCGAGCGCTTGAGCAGATTTTCATCCATCTCAATGGCTATCATTTTAGAGCGGATATATTTCAGCATTTCAAGTGCATTCAATTCTGGCAAGCCCTGGAAAACCCTTTTTGCATTGATGATGCTTTTCAGGAAATTGGAGTTGCTCACGCCTGGTATTTCAACCGGATATTGGAAGGCAAGAAAAATGCCTGAGAGTGCCCTTTGGTCAATGTCCATTGAAAGGAGGTCTTCACCTTCAAATTCAATTGATCCTGATTCAATCGTGTATTCCTCACGGCCTGCCAGGACATTGCCAAGGGTGCTTTTGCCTGAACCGTTTGGGCCCATGATGGCATGCACCTCTCCGCTATTAATGGTCAGGTTGATGCCGTTGAGAATTTTTTTTCCTTCGATCGAAACATGCAGATCGGTAATCTTCAATAATGGTTTCATCCTTGTTTGCTTATTAACGTTATTATCCTACACTTCCTTCGAGGCTGATGGCAAGAAGCTTTTGTGCCTCTACCGCAAATTCCATCGGAAGTTCTTTGAATACTTCTTTGCAATAACCGTTGACAATCATGTTGATTGCATCTTCTTCGCTCAGGCCCCGCTGCTTACAATAGAAGAGCTGGTCTTCGCCTATTTTAGAGGTAGTGGCTTCGTGCTCCACACGAGCTCCGGGATTGTCTACTTCCAGGTAAGGAAAAGTGTGTGCTCCGCACTTATCACCCATCAACAATGAATCACATTGTGAGAAATTCTGAGCCCCATCGGCGCGCTTTCCGATTTTGACCAGGCCACGATATGAGTTATTGCTGTAACCGGCGGATATACCCTTGGAGATAATCGTGCTCTTCGTGTTCTTGCCGATGTGGATCATCTTAGTGCCTGTATCGGCTTGTTGATAATTGTTGGTTACAGCAACGGAATAGAATTCACCAACAGATTCATCACCTTTCAGAATGCAACTGGGATACTTCCAGGTGATGGCTGAGCCGGTTTCTACCTGTGTCCAGGAGATTTTAGATCTGAAGCCTGCACATATACCACGCTTCGTCACAAAATTATAGATGCCCCCTTTACCGTTTTTATCTCCGGGGTACCAATTCTGCACGGTCGAATACTTTACAAAAGCTTCATCCATCGCTACGATTTCGACTACTGCAGCATGAAGCTGGTTTTCGTCACGCATCGGAGCAGTGCATCCTTCCAGGTAACTAACATAGCTCCCTTTATCGGCAACAATCAACGTACGCTCAAACTGTCCTGTGTTGGCTGCATTGATCCGGAAGTAAGTGGAAAGTTCCATTGGGCAGCGCACGCCTGGCGGGATATAGCAAAATGAGCCATCACTGAATACGGCAGAATTGAGCGCTGCAAAAAAATTATCACCGGATGGGACCACGCTCCCAAGATATTTCCTGACCAGGTAAGGATGCTCGTTGACTGCTTCGCTAAAGGAGCAGAAAATGATGCCTAATTCCCCAAGTTCTTTTTTAAAGGTGGTGGTCACAGACACGCTATCGATTACTGCGTCCACGGCAACGCCCGCAAGTACTTTTCGCTCTTCGAGCGGTACGCCCAGTTTGTCAAACATCTTGAGCAGTTCCGGATCAGCTTCGTCAAGGGAACCAAGTTTCTTTTTAGGTGCAGCAAAATAGATGATGTCCTGGTAATTGATCACCGGGTAGTGGATATTTGCCCACGTTGGTTCCCTAAGTGTCAGCCAATGCCTGTATGCATCGAGTCTCCATTCCAGCAACCATTCCGGCTCTTTTTTTCTGGCACTGATGGCGCGTACAGTTTCCTCAGACAGCCCTTTCGGAAAGGTATCCATGTCCAGCTCTGTAGACCAGCCATACTTATATTCTGATTGGTTGTGAACCTCCAGAGTCTGCATGCTATCACTCATAGTAAATTGGATTGCGGCGCAAAGGTCGTCATTCTGATACAAAAAAGTATACTATGGTGAGACAAAAAAGAAGGTGATTGGTTCATTTTTTTCCGAAATGTGACTTTCCATGTTCTGCTTAGTGAAAATCATCCGGAAGCTCAAAAGATCTTAGCCCTATTGTCCTGGTAGCCAGACTTAATTGCATATAAATAACCTGACCAGGAGGAAGTCCTGACAAGTATTAAAGTCTTTCTGGGACTGGAATAGATCTGGGCAGAACGCCGATAATACATTCTATATGATTGACAAATAGTGGTTTATGGCATTTGATTAAGACTGTTGTGTAGCCCGGTGAAGATCAGAAGCGCGCCGGGGATTGAGATATAGATGTATAGTTTAATGGATAAAAATATTAGATATAACACTCTATACATTAAAAAATATAATATATTTACCCCGCAGCCATGAGTATATCCAGTGTCACACATCGGTTTTTACAATGCCTTGACCAGCTGATCGCAGATCGGAAGGTCAATTCAAAACGGCATTTTGCCCTTAGTCTCGGATATCACGCACAGGGCATCTCTGAAATGGCAGCTATGCGCAGAGATGCACCACTTGACCTGATCGAAAAGGCAGTAACGACCTTCAGGTTTAATCCTGTCTTTTTGTTTACAGGCATAGGCAACCCGTTTTCCAACCCTGCCGAAGATGATGGATTGCGACTGAAGAATCTTACCGTGGTTACTGACCAGAAAGGTGAAGAGCGAATCGTGCATGTACCATATCCTGCCCAGGCCGGGTATGGAAGACTGTTGGATGATCCGGTTTTTTTTAATGAGTTGCCCACGTATCAGCTTCCGGATCCTCAATTCCGGTCCGGTACTTACAGATCTTTTGAGATCGCTGGCACTTCCATGGAGCCTGTGTTTATGCCTAATGACATCGTCATCGCCGCATTTATTGAGCCCAGGTATTGGGCTGATGCTATTAAAACCAATCAGATCTACATCATTGTTACCACTCAGGATGTCGTCATCAAGCGAATCGTCAATCACCTGAAGACCAGGAAGCACATCGAATGTTGCTCGGATAATGTGGAATATGAACCATATATCATTAACGCTGACGATATCAGGGAGGTCTGGAAGGCCCGCGTGAAAATCACTTCACATCTTGACATGGCGCCTGTCAAGCTAAATACCCATGCGATCAGTGAGCAACTCCTGGTGCAGCAGGAGATGCTTGAACGCCTGCATCAGCACCTGACCAGCGCTAAAGTATAAAACGTTAAAAGGCTACAGTTTATACCTCCGCTTGCTGTGGAAATACAAATTATTATTGCGGTAGTTGGTCGAGTTTGATTTTCCGTAGGAGATAAAACCGCCGCTGGATGGAGTTCTCTCCGCCAGCTGTGGGAATACCAATTGATACAATAGGAATTCCCATAGGAATTTCGGTGGTTGGCGGAGAACTCCATCCAACGGCATCTATGTTTCGGTGGTTGGCGGAGAGAAAAGTTCGTTTCACTTACCTCATAGGTTCTTCCAATAGCCTTGTATTGAAATCATCTTTTTCGGTAGATACAATTTCCTTTTAAGGTTGTAATTTTACATTCATGAGAATCACAGGCAAAGTAGTATACCTATCATTTGAGGGCGGTGCCTATGGGATCATAGATCAGCATGGCAAAAAATATTTACCCATCAATATGCCTAACCAACTCAAGAGAGATGGGGCTGAAGTGATATGCAGGGTGCAACCTGCCGACGTTGAATCCATGGTGATGTGGGGAGAACCCATCTACATCTATTCCTTTGAGACGCTTCGTTAGGCAGATTATTTGTCGTTAACCTCCGGAAGGACAAGTACCGCGTTTTGCTTTTCATGATACCATGCAGCAAAACGCGCTAGGGTGTGATTGGTCTTATCTTCGAGCTGGAGGAATGCGGGAAGGTACTTTTCAACAAAATGAGTGTCAAACGCTCCGGACCTGAATGCCGGATGTGTAATGGCGAATTCTCCAAACTCAAGTGTAGTAGTTACGCCTTCGATATCATACTGCTGAATGGCATATTTCATCTTCTCAATGGCTTCTGCCCGGGTAGGGGCATGGACAATGAGTTTTGAGATCATAGGATCATAGTGGATAGGAATCTCCATGCCTTCACGATATCCGTCATCGACACGGATGCCATCTCCGGCAGGAATCCTGTACCTCGTCAGGGTGCCGGTGGATGGAATAAACCCTCCCGCGGTATCTTCTGCGTACACCCTCAGTTCGATGGCATGCCCATTGATTTTTAAATCCTCCTGGCCAAAGGACATTGGATGGCCCTCAGCGATGCGGATCTGAAGTTCTACAAGATCGAGTCCGGTAATCATTTCAGTAACCGGATGTTCTACCTGAAGACGGGTATTCATCTCCAGGAAATAATGGTTTCCATGTTCATCTAAAAGGAATTCCACGGTTCCGGCACCATGGTAATTGCACGACCTGGCGACCATGACAGCGTCCTGGCCCATTTGTTGTCTCTTTTCCGGGGTCAGTACGGAAGACGGGGCTTCTTCTACAATTTTCTGGTGCCTGCGTTGGATCGAACATTCTCTTTCAAAAAAGTAAAGGATGTGATCGTGGGTATCGGCCATGACCTGGATCTCGATATGCCTTGGCGAAGTGACATACTTTTCTATGAAGACAGATCCATCTCCGAAGGAAGCCAATGCTTCACTCATCGCCCGTTCCACCTGGGATTCAAGTTCGTCGGCATGGTGAACAATTCTCATCCCTTTGCCGCCGCCGCCTGCTGCTGCCTTGATCAATAGTGGGTAGCCGATGGTGGCGGCTATAGAAATAGCTTCCCTGATATCAGCGATGGCGGTATCCGTACCGGGCACCATAGGAATGTTAAAGTCTTTGGCAGCCTTTTTAGCGGCAAGCTTATTGCCCATCATATGGATGCTCTCCGGGGAGGGACCTATAAAGGTGATGCCCGCTTCTCGAACAGCCTTTGCAAAGAGGTCATTTTCGCTGAGGAAACCATAGCCAGGATGAATAGCATCGGCACCACTGTCCTTTGCTGCCTGGATGATACGGTCCATGTCCAGATAAGATTGCCTGGATGGGGGAGGGCCGATACATATAGCCTGATCAGCCAGGATGACATGCGGGCTTTTCCGGTCGGCTGTTGAATAGACGGCAACGGTCTGAATCCCCATGCGGCGGCAGGTGCGCATGATTCTGGCAGCGATTTCACCACGATTGGCGACGAGTATTTTCTTGATTGGTCGGATCATCGGCGAAAATTAGTCTTTATCCTTCAATTGTGAGCAGAGAGCATAGTGCAAAGTGCAAAGGGCTGCAAAGAGCGGAGAGGTTTAATGCGGACTGCCAACTGAGGACTACCAACTCCTTTACCTTCTCCTTCAAATTCCCGTTACTTTGGGGCTGATCAATCATCACTATGGATTCTTCACAGCAAATACTCTGGCGGCCTTCGGCTGATGATATTGATTCTTCAAGGCTTTCTCAATACAGGACTTGGCTACTCCAGCATCACAATATCGAGTTTTCAGATTATGAACTTTTGTGGCAATGGTCTGTAGATCATCCGAGCTCTTCTGGGAGACGATGGTTTCGTTTTTTAATGTAAAGTTTCATACTCCATATACCTCTGTGCTTTCAGGTGGGCCTATGCCTGATATGATTTGGTTTGATGGGGCGACCGTCAACTATGCTGAGCACATTTATTATGGCATGCAGCATCAGGCGGTGGCTATGCTTTTTGCAACAGAACTGGATACCCTCAGGACAATAGGGGTCGATGAAATGTGGAGAGAAGTAGCACGCATCGGGGCTTACTTCCTAAAGCATGGGATCAGGCAGGGCGACCGGATTGCAGCATACCTGCCAAATATTCCCGAGGCTACATTTGCTTTCCTGGCAGCCGCTTCACTGGGTGCAGTATGGTCATGCTGTTCCCAGGATTTTGGGGTGAGCAGTGTCGTTGACCGTTTTGCTCAAATTGAACCCAGACTATTCATTGCGGCAGATGGATATTTGTATAACGGAAAGAAGCATCAGCGGACGCAGGAGATTAATGCTATCATTGCCGCACTTCCTTGTTTGAAAAATACACTGGTCATTTCATATATCGGAACAGCAGAAGACTTTGATGATGCTGGAATTACAATGTACAATTCACTTGAAGATGGTCCGTCCGGGCCTCCTTTGTTTGAAGCAGTTCCGTTTAATCATCCTTTGTGGATACTTTATTCTTCCGGGACTACAGGGGCACCAAAGGCAATTACCCATTCGCATGGAGGATGTCTGCTTGAGCATCTCAAGTACCTCGCATTTCATAATGATGTCCATGAAGGGGAGCGATTCTTCTGGTTTACCACCACAGGCTGGATGATGTGGAATTTCCTTCAGGGGTCTATGTTGCTTGGGGCCACCATAATCCTGTACGACGGTAGTCCTGGTTATGGCGGCCTTGACCGGTTGTGGAAACTTTCTGAGCAATTGGACATCCATCATTTTGGTACCAGCGCCCCATTCCTTGTAGCATGCATGAAAGAACAAATCCAGCCCGGCTTGCATTACAACCTTAAGGGCTTGCGTAGCATCGGATCCACGGGATCGCCATTGCCCCCTGAAGCATTCCAATGGGTGTACGAAAACATACACGAACGAATCTGGTTGTGTTCAATGAGTGGTGGTACGGATGTCTGCACTGCATTTGTTGGAGGGGTTATTGAAAAGCCTGTCATCAAGGGGGAAATTCAGGCGAGGGGTCTTGGCTGTGCATTGTATGCATTTGATGATGACCGCAAGCCGGTCATCGGTTCGCTCGGCGAAATGGTTATCACCCAGCCAATGCCTTCTATGCCTATCTATTTCTGGAATGATCCCGGAAAGAAAAAATACAGGGCCAGTTACTTTGAAGATATACCGGGAGTCTGGCGACATGGGGATTGGGTGAAAGTGACTGCTGAAGGTGGTGTGATGATCTACGGTCGGTCAGATGCTACACTCAACAGGCAAGGGGTCAGGATCGGAACGGCTGAAATCTATAGGGTATTGAATGAGATTGCGGAAATCGAAGACGGCCTTATCGTCAATCTCGAGTTGGATGGAGGAAGGCACTATATGCCTTTGTTTTTAAAACTAAAAGCAGGCCTGAGACTTGAGCCTGAATTGATCAGGGCAGTGGTTTTGGCTTTAAAGTCGAAATGCTCTCCCCGACACGTCCCGGACGATATTTTCCAGGTGGAAGATATCCCTTACACCATCAGTGGAAAAAAGATGGAGGCACCGGTCAAGAAGATATTGATGGGGATGGAAGTTGAGCACTCCCTTAACAAGGATGCGATGCGAAATCCGGAATCCCTGTTGTTTTTCAAATTGTTTAAAGTGCCACAGGGAAAGGCATAATGAAGCAATCTTGTTGCACCACATCATTTTGAGTTCGATCTATGAAAAAACTATTTGCCTTACTTACCATTTTGTCACTGATCGAAAGCGGTTTCAGCCAGTCTTTTAGCATAGGGCATCGTCAGGTTAATTTTGTTGATCCTGAAAGGAATAACAGACAGGTTCAGACAGAGATTTATTATCCATCGAATGTAAGCGGAGATAATGTGCCGCTTGCTGAAGATGGTACTTTATTTCCTGTCCTCGTTTTTGGTCATGGGTTTGTGATGGAGTGGGGAGCTTATGTTAATATTTGGAAAGCAGTAGTTCCAGAAGGATATATCATCGCTTTTCCGAGAACGGAGACCGGTATAAGTCCGGATCACCTCACTTTTGCCAGGGATCTTGCTTTTGTGATACGCGCGATCCAGGAGGAGGGATATACTGCAGGATCTCCTTTCTTTGGAAGGGTAGACACTGCATCATGTGTGATGGGGCATTCAATGGGGGGAGGTTCAAGCTTTCTTGCCATTCAGTACAACCCTTCAATCACGGCAATTGTAAATTTTGCTGCAGCTGAAACGAACCCTTCAGCAATAGCTGCCGCTACATTGGTGAATATACCCGCGCTGATATTTGCTGGCAGCAATGATTGTATCACTCCTCCGGCCACAAATCAGGAAAGGATGTTTGATTCACTGGGATCTGCATGTAAAGCATTGGTTAGTATTACCGGCGCAAGCCATTGTCAGTTTGCTGAACAAAATGCCCTTTGTTCCTTTGGTGAACTAACCTGTTCTCCTGCTCCGGCGATCTCCAGGGATGAACAGCACAGATTGGTAGATACACTGTTGATCCCATGGTTGGAAGCACATCTCAAAGGGAATTGCAATTCATCTGCACAATTTCAAAGCATTCTGGATTCGGGCGCCGGCTGGTCATATCGTCAGCAATATGAACCTTGCATAACTGCAACTACTGATGTAATAGAACAACAGCTTTATTTGAAGTATATCCTGTCCTTCAGCAGGTAATTTTATTTAAAATCCTCTTCTCCTTATGTCAAGGCAGATGTTTCGGTTTTTAACGTGAGTGGTCAGGTGGTTTTCCACCAAAGTATGGAAAGTGATAAGGAAGGTATCTGGCGTTGTGATGCCCTGTTAACCACGGGGATTTATTACCTCCAGGTCTTATATGCAGGAAGGACAGAAATACTCAAACTGATTATACAGTGATCAATACAGACCAATAAGCCTGATTTCTATTTTTTATTCAATCGCCACCAGATCATTTCTCCTTTGACTTTGAAAGGACTGAAATTATTCTTCTCCAGTGTCCTGTGGGAAGCTGTATTGGTCTGTTCAGTCTCCGCTAAAATGGTTTTTACACCAGGTTGCTCAAAGGCCCATTTGACAAGGACCCTGATAGCATCGGTCATATATCCTTTCCCGGCAAATGGAGGGTATGTACCATATCCTATTTCAATCTCCCCTTTGGCATTGGGCTCTCCCTTGAAGCACAGATCGGCTACCATCTGTCTTGATGTTTTATCTATGACATTCCATAAGGTGTAATACAGGTAATCATTAGCCGGGTTGGCTACTGATATGAGGATGGTCTCGTGAAAGGCCTCGATGAGTTCTGGTGAGATGGTGCGCCCGCTATCTTCCAGATTTAAGGCGCGTTCCAGTTTCTGCTCTCCCTGCAGGTACAAGATGAGATGCTCATACGTCAGTGGAATGAGAAGGACACGATCAGATTCTATTTGCATGCGGGGGGAAGATAGGAAAAACTATCCCTGCATTCTTCCACGAATGATAGCACCCCAATACAGTCTCGGAAGTATCTCTCTTTTTAAGAGGTACATACTGAGTCTTTCCTTACTTTGGTCAAACGGGAAAGTTTCCATTGGCTGGTTGTTGTAATCAAATTCGGCCAGCATCAACTTTCCATAGCCGGTTACAATCGGACAGGAGGTGTAGCCTGTATATAATTTAGCAAGTGGCTTTTGATCCATTAAGGAAATCAGATTCGTGACCATCGTTGGCGTTTGCTTGCGTATGGCCGCCCCGGTCTTTGAAGTCGGGAGGCTGGAAGCATCTCCAAGGGAGAAAATATTCGGATAACGCACATGTTGCAAGGTGCCCTTATCTACATCCACCCATCCGGCTGCATTGGCCAAAGGACTGTTTTTGATAAAATCGGGAGGTCCCTGTGGAGGTGTGATGTGCAGGACATCAAAATCAACCCAGGTTTCCACACCCTTGTTGTGCTCACCCAGCCCGACGAATTTGGCTTTCTTATTTGGACCATCTACTTCTACCAGGCTCTGGAAGAAATTTGTCTTGATATTATACCTTGCAATAACCTTCAGGAGCGTTTTTTCATATTTAGGTACCCCAAATATTTTTGTACCACCACTCCAGAACTGTATGTTTGACTTATCCAGTAAGTTGTGCTTGCGTAGGTAATCGGCCGCCAGATACATGATCTTTTGTGGCGCTCCACCACATTTGACTGGAGTGTTTGGGCTATGAAAAAGAATATTACCTCCTTTAAAGTTTTTCAATAGTTCAAATGTATATGGGGCATATTTAAAGCTGTAGTTTGAAGTGACTCCATTTTTGCCCAATGTTTCAGGCAGTCCTTTTATGGCAACCCAGTTGAGTTGGATTCCAGGACATACAACCAGATAGTCATAAGTATAGGTATTTCCTTCCCTTGTGGTTACACTGTTTTGTTCAGGTAGGAATGTTTGGGCAAATTCCTGGAGCCAGGTGGCACCTTTTGGGATGTAATCAGCTTCATTGCGCTCCGTCTTGTTGATATCAAAGACTCCTCCTCCTACAAGTGTCCAGGCAGGCTGGTAATAGTGTTTTGAACTTGGTTCGATGATTCCAACCTTGAGGTTAGGTTTTTGTAAGAGCAGATAAGCAGATGCAGAGAGGCCGGCATTGCCGCCACCGATAAACAATACATCAAAATGGGCAGTGGTCATGGTAGTCTTGTTTGAAAAGGATGAATGGTTACCCCATAATTATATTGTAAAATTATATGCCTGCCAGATCAGACATGGTAACCAATGTTACATACAGGCATGACCTTTATCACCTGTGCTTATGATTTGTGATATGGCTGTCCATTACCACTTGAAGATATGACTGGAAGATTGTCCTATGCCTTGTTGTCGCTGGCCAGCGGTGTATTCCATTGATCTTTTGGTACGACTTTGGGCGTTTCGGGATCACCTTCATAGGCAGGAGTCATGATCTGGACATTATTTTCATTGAATATGTCAAGTATGTTCTCGTGCAGTTGGGTATAGAAGGTATACATGTTGATGGCATCATTGCAGTACGCATTGATTTCATACGTGATGCAAAAGTCGCCCAATGCCTTTTTCAACACATAAGGTGGTGGATCCTTGAGCAATCCTGGTGTCCGGTCTGCAGCGAGTTTGAGCATAGCGTCTACCTGCCTCCAGGGAGTTTCATAACCAATTCCGACGGTTGTATGCAGGATGATTCCCTTTTCCCTGGCCCGTATACTGTAATTGATGACGCTGCTATTGAGCATCACTGAGTTTGGAATGACGATTTCTTCATTCTTAACCGAGCGTAGACGGGTGACCATCAGGCTTTGCTCTTCAACAAAACCTGCAAAATCATTGACCTGGATCCGGTCTCCATTCTTAAAGGCCCTCCGGTAAGTCATTGAATACCCTGCGATCACATTGGCGACAAAAGATGAAGATCCCAGTGAGAACAAAATACCCAGGAACACAGAAATACCCTGGAATGCACTTGAACTTGAGCCGGGAATGTAGGGGAATGCCACGACTACGGCGAAAACGAAGATGAGGAGTTTGACAAGATCATAGGTAGGCATGGCCCATTCCGGATCAAAATTGTGGATGGTAATGCCTTGATTTGCGATACCTGTGAAAAAGAGCTTGAAGAGCTTGAGGAAATATCGTGTGGCCAGGAAAATAAAGATCAGGAAGATCAGGCTGGGCAGATAGTCAATAAAGCCTGCTGCCATGCTTTTAAGAGGATCCAGGACTAATTCCAGCAGGTAGACAGAGATTGCTTTAGTCCAGGGAAACAGGCTTAAAATAAAGTCTGCAAAGGAAATGGTGATCACGGCGATGATGATCATTCTCAGCACCTGGGAAAAGAGATGCAGAATCCGAAGCAGCTGATCAGATTGGATCACTTTAAAGGAAACATTTTCAAGCTTATCAATCCGGTTTTTAATCCTGTTTTTAAAAGCCTCGTTGAGCCGGCGGAACATCCAGACAAAAAAGAATAAACAAACCAGGAGCAGCACCATAGCGAGCCCGGCCTTTATCGCATTTGCTTTTATTACAGCCGGAGATCGTTCGTGCCTGTATTGCTTAATGATGGCTTTGGTTTTCTCTATAACAATTTCAGCCATGACCTCCGTATTGATTCCCTCGGCTGCTGCGTCTGCAGTATATACATTCATGATAAATTCTCTTCCGGCAAATATTTTCAGCCGGTCGCCTTCCATGACCGCCTTGACAGAGTCAGCAGGAATGGCAGAGTTGTCTGCAGCCCGTTGGATCCTTTGCTGAATTGTTTTTGCTCTGGTCGCTGCGGTATAGGATGAGACTCCCCGGACATAGAAAAGGATGTCCCCATCAACGCGGACGGGAGCAAATTCTTTTCTATTCCGGCTTAAGGATGGGTCAACATCATTGTTTGTCTGCGCTTCAATGCAGGTAGTAGAGAGAATCAGAAGCCACAGGGAATAACACTTGAGCTGTAAAAGAAAGGTAGCTCTGTTGTTTAAAAAGCGATTCTTAAGACCCATGTTACTATGGTTAGGATAATAGTCAAAGATAGGGGGATTTCCCTCATTTATGGTTGATGTTAATTATCATGGCTTGCTATGATATGCATCATTTAGGGCAACCCAATAGGCACTCAACTTTATTGTCAAAAGTGGCTTTTATACGCTTTTTATTCAGACCATTGGGCCTTAGTGTTATGACAATTGTATATGAATTTGAATTAAGTTATATTTGAGGAGGTGAGGTGGAGAGCTAGGTATTCCAGGTGATTTATCTCACAATGGATTGATTATCAAACCTAAATTATTCCAACTTATGAAATCGTCAAGAATTTATTTCGTGTTTCCATTCCTGGTGTTTGCGAAGCTCGGTTTCGCACAGGAAGCAGGTGAGACCAAAGCATTTGAGTTGTATGGCCATATCATGACAGATGTCGGGTACAATCTGGGCCAAACCCATCCGGACTGGTTTGATGTGTCCCGGCCAACCAAATTGCCTTCCTACGAGAATGAATTTGGTACAGATGGCAACGTTTATTTTAGTGTTCGTCAGACTAGGTTTGGCGCGAAGGCCTGGTTTCCAACCTCCATGGGAGAATTGAAAACTCAGTTTGAATTTGAGCTTTTTGGAACTGGTGTTGATGCTGGACAGACAACCTTCAGATTAAGGCATGCATATGCTGAGTTGGGTAAGTTTGGCGTTGGACAAACATGGAGTCCCTTTATGGATATAGATGTGTTCCCAAACACACTTGAATACTGGGGGCCCTCAGGTATG
The DNA here is from genome assembly GCA_016716665.1 of Candidatus Opimibacter iunctus. GTDB lineage: Bacteria > Bacteroidota > Bacteroidia > Chitinophagales > Saprospiraceae > Opimibacter > Opimibacter iunctus. The sequence goes on from JADJVH010000006.1 coordinate 243,903, forward strand.
GTTTTCTTCAGGAATATACAGATCCGGTACATGCCGATTCAAGGTGATTCCCGTCTGACTATAGCCCTGGAGCGTCCGGGAGCAAGTGCTGATCAGGGCGTCTATGTCGGACGACCAGAACTGGCAAATGTCAATAGCAAGTTTTCACTTCCAGATCTTTCCGCAGAGTACAGATATGCCGGAGGGTTTGGATATGTAGAAGTAGCTGGTATGCTGCGCTCCATTGCCTGGGAAGATCAGGGCAATGACCCGGTAGTCGACCTGAGTGACAATGTCCTTGGCTGGGGTGTGAATATTAGTTCGAATATCAATTTTACCAAGTCATTGATAGGCCGGTTTCAATATGTAGTGGGAGAAGGTATTGAAAACTACATGAATGATGCGACCAACGATATCGGTATTGAGAATAACTTCAGCGATCCTAAGCAGCCAGTGTTAGGCGTTGCATTGCCTATGACAGGGATAGTGGCCTTTCTGGACCAGAAATGGAGTGACAAGTGGACCAGTTCGATTGGATATTCCAGTTTTGATATCAACAATACAGAGACGGCCAACCCGTCTACCTTTAAGAAAGGGCAGTATATAGTAGGTAATCTATTGTACAATCCTACACCAAATGCGATGATGGGTGTAGAATTACAATATACAACAAGAGAAAATGAGTCTGATGGATGGGATACGGATATGATGAAGATTCAATTCTCTTTCAAGTACAATTTCTCACAGGCGTTCTATAGGAATGCCCAGATGTAAATCCTGAAACCAACTTCTGATAAATCTAAAATTGTGATGGTATGAAAATTAATTTATTAGTATCCGCGATTGTTCTTTCCTCTGCGTTCCTGATGTCCTGTGCGACTGCCCAGGTGGCTACAAACCTGACACCAGATAAAATCAATGCAGCTTTAGACGAAGCCTACAACAAATTCAAGGATGTCAAAGAGGGAAAGAATGCAGACTACATTAAGGAGCTAGCCACTGTGGATTCCAAGATATTTGGAATCGCATTGGTGACAACAGACGGTACAGTATATACAAAGGGTGATGTGGCTTCCATGGTTTCCATTCAAAGTGTCTCCAAGGCTTTTACTATGGCACAGGTTATTGAAGAGCAAGGGCATCAGGCTGTTCAAGATAAAATCGGTGTGGATGCTACAGGATTACGTTTTAATTCCATTATTGCAGTTGAATTGCAAAAGGGGAAGGAAATCAATCCTCTTGTCAATCCTGGCGCCATCGCTGCAACCAGCATGGTGGCCGGCAAAGATTCCGCTGCTATTTGGGCAAGCATTCTCAATTTTCAAAGCCAATTTGCTGGACGTACCTTATCTCTGAATATGCCAGTATATATCAGTGAGGCAGGTGACAACCTTCGGAACCAGGCAATTGCCCATCTCTTATATGCATATGGCAGGATATATTTTGACCCGGTTCAGGCAACTGATATGTACACAAAACAATGCGCTATCAATGTAAGCGCAAAGGACCTGGCTATTATGGGCTCCACCCTTGCCAATGGTGGTGTCAATCCTGTAACCAAAAGGAAGGTAGTTTCACCTGAAACAGTTATGTATACACTTCCCGTAATGGCTGAAGCCGGGTTGTATGATGACTCTGGAATTTGGTTTTATAATACGGGGTTGCCTGCCAAAAGTGGAGTTGGTGGTGGTATCGTCGCCGTGTGCCCTGGCAAATTCGGAATCGGTGTTGTCTCACCACCGTTGGATGCTGCCGGTAACAGTGTGAAAGCACAAATGGTCATCAAGTATGTGGTTGAGAAACTGGGCGTGAATCCATTCTTGATACAGCCCAAATAAACCCGGCCTGCGACGAAAGGCATGTAAAGACGTATTTGCATGCGACAAGGAACAATGGAAAGTATCCTATAGGTGGTATTTTAAACATTGTTCCTTGTCTTTTTTTAAGTTATGTCATTTGATTTCTCCACTCTAACTAAACCTAAACTAATTATGCGTAATCATAGGCTTACTATCCCTCACTTTGGAGTTAAAGGCAATTTAGTTTCCTCAAAGCATATATTTGCCTTACTGGTACTGTGCTTGGTTACTATAAATTTGAAAGCACAGTTTTGGAGCCTGATACACTTGCAGGTAAACATGCAGAGATAGAAATGGATCCAGCCAATACTGTATATGAAAATACTGCAGCAGGTGAGTTTACACCAGGCAAGGGATTTCAACTTGTCAAGAATGACTTCGCCAGTTTAAACCTGAGTATCTATGCATCTGCCAGGTGGGTTAACCAGGTTTCGGGAGATTCCACCTGGACAGATCACCAGGGAAGGAATCTTGCATTTGATGGTCGAAACGATATCTACTGGCAACGTGCCATGATATGGCTTACAGGATTTCTGAGTACTCCCAAACTGACCTATATGGCGACCGTATGGACAGTCACTACTACTCAGCAGACCTTGGTTTATGGAAATATAAAATACACATTTGGGAAACGACTGACTGTTGGAATTGGTATTATCCCAAATGCCTGTATTAGAAGTTTGCAGGGCCCATTCCCATTCTTTGCATCCACTGACCGTACGATGGCTGAGGATGCGTTGCGTGGAGGTTTTACCAACGGTATTTTTGCTACCGGAGAGGCCATTCCAAAGGTGCGTTATACTCTTGGGCTTGGAAACAATCTGAGTATCCTTGGGGTTAAGGCTGCTAATCTGACGAGACATTTCTCCAAGAGTGCATCTGTCAGTTGGTTTCCTACCACAGGAGAATTCGGGCCAAGGGGTGGAAACGGAGATTTGGAACATCACGAAAAGTTAGCCACCCGGTTTGGGATCTCATATTGCCACAGTCGTGAAAATCGTTTTAACAATGTGGGTACTCCTTCACCTGATAATACCCAGGTTCGCATGTCTGACGGACTATTGTTTTTCGAGACAGATGCATTTATACAGGGACTGACAGTGGTCGAAGCAGATTTTGATCAGACCAGTGTGGATTTAGGGATTAAGTACAAAGGTTTGCATTGCATACAGAATTTTATTACCGCACCTTATCAAAGATTGATGCTGTAGATGATAATAATCTTCCCGTTCCTATCACTGGTCCAAATGATGTGATCACTGACAAGGGCTATACCGTGCAGGCAATGTATATGATCATACCCCGGAAAGTTTGCATCTATGGTGTGAATTCTATGCTGATTGATGAATTTGAAAGAAATCCTTATGAATTCGGAGGAGGAGTGAATCTGTACTTTACTAAATCCAGAAGCTGGAGAATAAATGCTCAGGCTATGCATGTGGTCAAAAGTGCTGGAGGCGGAACGTTTGGTTTGTATAATTCGGGGCAGACAGGCACCACCTTTACGATAGGTACTGACATATTACTTTAAAACGAAGGAATATTCAGAGGAATCCCTATTATATTGAATGAAGTTATTTTGATTCAAATAAACATAAAATATTATCGCTGTGAAACTGAGAAAACACTATGCAACTATAGCTGTTCTTGTGATGCTCTTAAGCCCATTTCAACTTGTCCGGGCACAAAGGGCGAATCAAAGTCAGTATCTGTTTAATGACAGTCATTTTCATCTGACCAATTATATACAGGAAGGCACAGACATCAAGGATATGTTGAAAATTATGGGAGACAAGATTGGTCGATCGACCTTGTTTGGTATTCCAGTCCAGCAACAATGGTCGTATCGGGTTACCGGGGATTTTGCTCCCCAGTATTATCTTGATTCGGATGCCCCTTTGTACTATTATTCTTTTACCGATGCCTATATCGCGATGGCCTACAAGTCCCTCACGAAAGCGGAGCAGGCAAGATTTGATCCGATGATCACCGGATTTAATCCTACAGACATGTATGCCGCGGCCCATATCCGAAGGGTACTAGAGACATTCCCCGGTGTTTTTACAGGTATTGGTGAGTTTTCAATTCACAAGGAATTTGTCTCCGCTAAGATATCAGGTGATGTGGCGAGCCTTACCGATCCAGCTTTGGATAGTATATTTTCCTTTTGTGAAGAAACCGGATTGCTGATCATCCTCCACAATGATGTTGATGATCCTTTTCCAAAGCCCAATACGCCAAATTATACAGACGACATGCTCAAATTGTTCAAGCGCCACCCGGACGCATCCATTACCTGGGCACACATCGGGTTGGGCCGCATCGTCAAACCGCCTCTGGAGTATGGAAAATTCTTTGAAAGGATCCTGGCGGACCCTGAATTGAAGCACGTCAATTTTGATATTTCCTGGGATGAAGTGGCCAAATACCTGATGCAGGATGACCAGGCTATTACCAATACAGCACGCATTATCAATATGTATCCTGACCGGTTCCTCTTTGGCACAGACAATGTAGCTCCGACAAGCCAGGAGAAACATTTAGCGGTTTATCACATGTATGACCCGTTATGGAAATTATTAACTCCTGAAGCCAGTTACCGGGTACGGTTGGGAAATTACGAGCGCTTATTTGATGCTGCCGCAAAGAAAGTCCGGGCCTGGGAGGCGGCCAATGTAGGTGCGCCCAAAAAGGCACCCTCACACTCTCCGGCATCCGGCGTAAGGAAGAGTGAATAGCGATCAATACAAAGGGAAGTTTTCATTTTACTGTCAATTCGCAGAACCAAAACTATGGCACCAGCAAATCGTATTCTAGTCTCCTTTATCCTCTTCGCAATTGTGATGTATTCAGGAGGTTTGTTTGCCCAGGCAAATACTAACCTGGAGGAGGAAAAATTTGGAACCTACAAACCCAACGCAGGTTTCAGGCTCGCGACCACCGACAAAGGGGTGCTTAACTTCCGGATATATACTTACCTCAGGTATCTAAACCAGAAAGACCTTGATTCTACTTATACTAATACTTCAGGGACAACACTTATTGATCAACGGCAGGATGTGCAGGTCAATAAAGTGAATATTCAGTTTAATGGCTGGATCATGGATCCAAGATTGAAGTACCTCTTCTATGTCTGGACCAATAACACAGCACAGGGCCAGACTTCCCAGGTCGTTGTAGCCGGAAACCTGCAGTATGCCTTCAATAAGTATATTACGGTTGGGGGTGGTATCAATTCATTGCCCGGCGTCAGGAGTACGGAGGGGAATTTTCCATTCTGGCTTACGATAGATAATCGCCTTTCTGCAGATGAGTTTTTCAGACCTTCCTATACAACAGGTATATGGGCCAGGGGATCCATCATCGACGGATTGCAATACAATATCATGCTTGGAAACAACCTGAGTCAACTAGGTATTGATGCCGGGCAGCTCGATCCTGATTTCAATACATTTTCCGGTGCGCTGACCTGGTTTCCAACTACCGGTGAATATGGGTTGAACAGCAATTTTGGTGATTTTGAAAATCATGAGGAAGTCGCCACCAGGCTAGGCGCTCACTACAGCAGGAGTGATGAAAACCGCCAGGGTGTTCCTGCCTCTGAGGCTTTTGAAAATGTCACCATTCGTTTATCTGACGGAAGTGTCATATTTAATAATGGTGTTTTTGGACAAGGTATACGGGTGGATGATGCCACCTATCATATGGCCAGTTTTGATGCGGGGGCCAAGTACAAAGGCTTTTCTATAGAAGGAGAATATTATCTGCGCAGTGTTAACAATCTTACCGGTATTGGAACTGATGCATTGACATTTGATGCGCTGAAGGATAACGGATTTCAACTACAGGCATCTGCTATGGTCATTGACAAAACCTTGCAGGTCTATGGGACATATTCTAAGATCAATGGTGAATATGGTGATCCATACGATATTCGTGCCGGCGTGAATTGGTTTCCATGGAAAAACTATGTAGTACGGTGGAATTTTGAATTTATCAACACCCATCATATTCCAGTCGGTGGATTGTCCTTGCCCTATCCCATTGGAGGTACGGGTAACATCTTCTACAGTAATTTCCAGGTCAATTTCTAAGCCAAACTTCCTCATCAACTGCCAATCCGATGATGGCGCATCCTTTATAAGTTAATCCGAAGAGATGATGTCGATTGTCTGGTGGATTTAGCAAGACCATCTCAGACTTTGCTTCAATTAATTGGAGGCTAACCTGATGTGCTATTTCATTGGTTTACAATGAACTATTCGTAAGCAAACGTATACTTCCGTATGCTTACGCAAGTAAACGTAAAATAGACGAATCTTCCCCTGGCGCTGACCCCAGTTTTGCAGCGTCATCCGGCATCTGCCTTCTGCTTAGTTCTTCCCTGAATGTATAGTGCAGGTAACATGACGGATGAATGCAGAAACCATTTTATTCATTTCAATTTTATTTTACTTATGAGCACTTTAGCTGACAACCGCGTACTATTACTCGGCTTCCTTGGTCAGGACGTAGACCTTCGTGAACTTTCCCGTGGCAATAAGCTGGCCCGCCTATCGCTTGCCACAAGCGATTTTCGAAAAGCTCCCAATGGCCAGACAGAAAAAATAACAACATGGCACAACCTGGTGGCATGGGGCAAAACAGCCGAGCAGATGAGCGAACTCCTTCGTAAAGGCCAGAAGGTCTTTATTGATGGCAAGATCGTGTACCGTCAGTATGAAACCAAAGCAGGGGAGAAGAGGAGCCAGACGGATATCGTTGTCAATTCCTTCAGGAAGGTGGAGAAGGAAGAAACCATGGAACAATTGGCCGTGGTCTGACCATTCTCTGATTTGCCCCGGGAGGGTGGTCAAATACTATTTGATTTTATGCACCCTTCCGGGGTTAATTATTACCCATGTACTTATCGCTAAACATTTCGCCCCGATGGGGCTTCAGACATTCCGCTCCGATGGAGCTGAGATATTTGTTGGGATTTGGTGCTACAGACATGACGCTCCTATGGAGCTATCGATTTTGTCAATCTGGAAACCCCATCGGGGCGAAATGTTTGTAACCATGGAAATCGATGAGTTGTTATAGCCCCATCGGGGCGAAATGTCTGTAACCGTGGAAATCGATGCGTTGTTATAGCCCCATCGGGGCGATATGTCTGTAGCTGTGGAAATCGTAAGGATAATTAGCCCCATAGGGGCGAAATGTTTGATGGTTCTGGGCCTATCAAATTCACCAATAATTCCAATAACATGCCTAACACCTATACCCAACTTTATATCCAATTTGTATTTGCTGTCCAAAACAGAGAAGCAATGATTCGGGAACCCATCCGAGAAGAAATACAAAAATATCTTACAGGAATTGTCAGGAACAACCAACATAAAATGCTAGCGGTCTATTGTATGCCTGATCATGCACATGTATTTGTCGGTCTCAACCCAAATCAATCAATCTCAAGTCTGGCTAATGATCTTAAATCGAATTCATCAAGATGGATTAACAGCGAAAAACTTTGTAGGTCCCGCTTTAACTGGCAAAATGGCTTTGGTGCTTTTTCATACCACAAAAGCATGCTTTCTACAATATGCAATTATATCGATACACAGAAGGAGCATCATCAAAAGCGAAGTTTCAAGAATGAATATCTTGATCTGTTGCATGAATTTGATGTGGATTTTAATGATCAATACCTGTTTGAATTCTTCGATTGAAACAATTGCGATCCGCACACATGGCGGGCACGTGGGGGATTAACATTTCGCCCCGATGGGGCTACAAACATGCCGCTCCCATGGAGCTGGGATATTTGCTGGGATTTGGTGCTACAGACATGACGCTCCTATGGAGCTATCGATTTTGGCAATCTGGTAAGCCTCATCGGGGCGAAATGTCTCTAGCTGTGGAAATCGATGAGATTTATTAACCCCATTGGGGCGAGATGTTTATGAAAGGCAATGGGAAACAGCCAATATCCGGCGGCTTGGGGGCGTTAAATGAGGAAATGTGAGAAATTCACATTATTTATTATCTTAATTTATAACTTATTCATAATTTTGGGTTTGTGTGTAAATAATCATCCCCTTGACCCGAATATTGGGATTTGCGATATCCGGGGGATAAACGGTTAATGATCAATGACAAATGAATTGAGAAAATATTTTGCCAATACCCGATTCATTCGGTTCCTGGTAGCAGGCTTGTTAGTGCTGACTGCTGGGTTGGGGCAAAGTCAACAGACGGTCCTGTACCGGAATGCAGAGATTGATTTCACTAATCTGGTCAAGGAATACGACCAGGGCCTCTATGGGCGATGTATCAGGTCTGCTGACAAGTACATGGAGCTTTATAAAGACCCTGTTTTCGAACAGTTTACCCTGGAAGCGGAATTGTTGAAATTGAAAGCAGGCCTCCGAACGGGCTCACCGGGAAGTATAGACCAGGTATTTGCATTTTCTGAAGACACCAGGCCTGATCCGGTGTCAGAGCAGGCTATTCTGTTGATCGGGGAAGATAAGTATGATCGCAGGGAGTATGAAGACGCCATCAAATACCTGAGTATGGTGGATGGAAGCGCACTCAGGCCTGAGGAAAGATCATCCCTCAACTTCAAGCTCGGATATGTCCTTTTTGTCCGGAAGGAATTTGACAGGGCCGCTGAACTTTTTGATGAGACCAGGGAGATCAGGGATAAGTACTACTATCCCTCGAACTATTACTTTGGTATGACCCAGTATTTCAAAGGCAACTACCCTGAAGCAATAAGGAGTTTTGAACGTGTAGCACCTTCTACGTTCTACAAGGATTATATCCCTTATTACATCACCCAGATTTACTTCAGCACCAAGGACTACCAGAAAGTGATCGGCTACGGCAACCAGGCCATCAATACCCCTTCGGTTCTCAATAAAACGGAAATCCGGCAGCTTATCGGCCAGGCCTATTTTGAGACTGGTGATTATGCTGCTGCCATTCCGCATCTTGAATTTGTTGAAAAGGAATCTGCCAAACTCAGGACCGATGATTTCTACCAGCTCGGCATGGCTTACTATCATACCGGGCAGTTTAAGGAAGCAATTCCCGTCCTCGGGCAAATCCGAAATGAGACCGGGGTCAAAGCCCATTATGCCAATTATTACCTGGCCCAGTGCTATCTCAAGACAGGTGATAAGATTTCCGCCCGCAACAGCCTGATGAATGCCTCCCATATGGAAGATGTACCTTCCCTGGCCATCGAATCTACGTTTCATTATGGCCGTCTAAGTGCTGAAGCAGGGGATGATGTGGAAGCTATTCGTGTACTCCAGACGATACCTTCATCTGCGCCTCAATATGCAGATGCGCAGACTACACTTGCAGGCATCTTGACCAATACCAATGATTACAACCTTGCTATTGAGCAATTGGAGGCAATGAAATCGTTATCCCCTGCCTTAAAAGGAGCCTATCAAAAAGTTTGCCTTTACAGGGCTGAGCAATTAATCCAGGAAGGAAAACAGCTGAAGCCCTTGTGCTTTTTGACAAGTCACTTACTCAACCAGTTGATAAAAGTATTGAGGCCAGGGCCTACTTCTGGAAGGGGGAAACCGCTCACTATAGCGGCAACTATAACGAAAGTATAAAGTGGTATAACCAGTATTTTACTATATCGCCATCTCCTTCTGCGATGCCCCCAAATCAGGGGAAAGCGATAGCCCAGTATAACCAGGGATATAATTACCTGCGCAATGCCAATTATACAGAAGCGCAGCAATTGTTTGAAGAATCTGCATTGGCATTGAGTTCAGTAAAAGATATCGCTGATCCCTCATATCTTATCAAGAGCCAGGTTTATCCGGATGTGATCCTGCGTGCAGGAGACTGTGCATTCAAGCGTAACCAGTATGACAAAGCCAATTTCTATTATGACCAATCGATAATGTCCGCATATCCCGGTAATGATTATGCGGAATATCAGAAAGCCATCATCAAGGGATTACAAAAGCAACCCTTGGAGAAAATTAAACTCCTGGAAGCATTAGTAAAAGACATTCCCCAATCCGCATGGGCAGATGATGCCCTCTTCCAGGCAGGAAACACTTACCAGGATGAAGGGCAAACAGCGAAAGCCATAGCTTCTTATGAACAATTGGTGAAACAGTATAAGCAGAATAGTCCACTGCTGATGCCCGCCATCTTACGGCTCGGACTGTTGTCCTACAACGGCGGACAGTTTGAAAACTCACTGACTTATTATAAGTCTGTCTTTCAGTACAACCCTGATCCCGAGACTTCAAAGGAAGCGATAGCGGCTATACAGGAGATCTATGTCAATGAGTTGGACAAGCCAGATGCATTTTTTGCCTTTGCCGAAACCATCCCAGGCTATTCCGTTTCAGGTGCTGAGAAAGATTCCATCCTATACTCTGCCGCTGAAAACTTTTATGCTCTCGGACAATATGAAAAGGCAGCAGAATCCCTGCAGAAGTATATTACAGAATATCCTAAAGGGCTGTATTCATTAAAGGCCCGATATCTGCGGGCTGAATCTCTTTCCCTGATCAAGCGATATGATGATGCGCTGATAGGCTATGAGACGGTGATCGACCAGGGACAAAGTAGTTATTATGCCACATCATTATACAAAGCTGCACTCATAGCCTATAATCAAAAACAGGATATGGCCAGGGCGTATAAGCATTATCTCGCATTTATTCCATTGGCAGATACCGAAGAAAAGGCCTATCAGGCAACCCTTGGCGCCTTGCGGTGTGCCTACAAGCTAGAGGACGCTGAAGACGTCTATGCGATGTCCGCAGCTGTTATCCATCCATCCCAGGGCTACAGATGATATGCGTGCGCTGGCTAATTACTATACAGCCAAAACAGCTTACCAGGAGGAGAAACTTGACAAGGCATTGCCTGCCTTTAATGCGGTCATCAAGGTCAATAGTGCAGAACTCGCGGCCGAATCGAGATATTTTATTGCTTCCATTTATGAAAAGAAAGGTGAGCACGAAGTAGCTGCGAAATTGGCTGAAGAATCAGCCAGGGCAAATGTTGGTTACCCGTTTTGGGTGGCGAAATCCCTGATGCTCCTTTCAGATATCCAGTTCAACGCAGGAGACTTACTCAATGCAAGGGCGATTATGGAAGCAATCACTGAAAACTTCCAGGGCGATGAAGTGATCATGAAAGAAGCAACTGAGAAGTTGGATCGGATCAAAAAGGAAGAAGAGGCACAGAGCCGGATAAAACCTCAAGGGGGTGATACCCTTGAATTGCAACAAAATCCAAAAAAAGACTAAGGACCGGATATGAGATACAACATCATCAGCATATTGTTGCTTTGGGCATCTGCAGCGGGAGCGCAGACAGAGCTGCCTTCCGGAAAGATTGAAGTGATCAAGGATTTTGAAGTTCGCCTCACCGAAACAAAGAAGATCAGGATCGTGCCGCAGCCGGTACCTATTGATTCTGCCGTCAGGAGATATGATTACAAGCTTCTGGCACCTTCACCATCTATTGAGTACCTGATCCCGGAGATCAAGCCACTCGCCATTAATCCTGAAAAGAAACCGGTGTATTATCCTTTGTATGTAAAGGCAGGATTTGGAAGTCCCAATTCTTTGCTGGGAATGGCCTCATATGATCATGTGGCAAGCGAAAAATTTCAGTGGGGAGTAGACTTGAGGCATTTAAGTGCAAACAATAAGAAAATTGAATTACAGAAGTTTTCTGACAGCAGGGGGCGTATTGATGGCAGATATCTGCTGAATGAGCACACTCAGATAGATGGATATGTTGATGGACATTATGAGACCGTGTACTTTTATGGAGCTGAATTTATCCCTTCCAATCCTGATGCGTTGAAACGGCATTACAATCGGTATGATGCCCATTTTTCCATCGCCAAACCATATTCACCAGAGACAAGTTTCAGTTATAAGGCCTTCCTCCAGTATCTCACTGATACAGATGATCTCGGTTCCAGGGAAACAGGCTTTAAGGCAGGCGGTGAAGTCAAAAGCGCCTTTGGAAAAGCGGCATATCCGTTGGGCATAAGTGTCCTTGCTGACCTTTCAAAACTCGTCCACACCGAAACGCACAGCCTGAATAACCTTTTGATAGAGCCGTATGTTGAATACTATCTTGGTGATTTGAGCCTGCATGTCGGAGCGATAGCCCTTTTGCGTAAGCCCCAAAGCGAAATATTACCTGCTCTTGAACTATCCTTTCCTTTGTTTTCCCGGCGTCTTACCCTCATTGCCGGCTGGCAAGGGGAAACAGAAAAAATAATTTTCATTTTCTTTCTTCCTATAACCCTTACATCAGTACTCGTCTTGATAGCCTTAACACAATGGTATCCAGGAGATTGTATGGCGGTGTGAAGGGCAATTCAGGGACGCTTGTCTTTGCCTTGACCGGAGGATACACATCGTTCGAGGGGATGGCTTTTTACCTGCAGGATGAGGATAATGAGGAGCAGTTCCTGCCGGTTTATGATGATGGCTCTTATCTTGGTATCGAAGGATCCATCAAGTTTGAATTACTCAAGTTTGTTGTTTTACGTGCCCAACTTTCCCAGCGGTTTTATATGCCGGACCATGAGGCCAAGCCCTGGCATGTGCCTTCACTTGATTTTAGCGGACAAATGACATATTCAGGAGGAGGGGATACCTATCATGTCTCTGTGTTATTTAATCTCGAAAATGGGTTGCCTTACAGGACTGTAGGGGGGACAGAAAAGGTATTAGATCCCTTGATTGATTTAAATCTGCACGGTGACTATTATTTCTCCAAATCTTTTGGTGTCTTTGCAGAGGTGAATAATATCCTGGGCAATAACAGGGAACGTTGGGTAAATTATCCAAGTTTCGGATTCAATGCCAAGGCAGGCATATTATTCCGCTTACCTTAGTGGATGGATTATATGAGAGCAATTGATAGGAACATAAATCAGGAGTCGTGCTGGAAATAAGTAAACTACAATCATGAGATTTGGGTTAATCGGATATCCATTGGGTCATTCTTTTTCGAAAGAATATTTTACAGAGAAATTTCATCAGTTGGGACTGGAAGGTTATACCTATGACCTTTTCCCGATAGCAGAAATGCATGATGTCCTTGACATCCTGAAGAGCGACATTGTTGGGTTGAATATTACGATTCCATATAAGACAAGCATCCTTGACTATCTCAGCGATATCCATCCCCAGGCATTGCAGATAGGGGCCGTAAACACCATTGCAAAGACCGGCCATAATTCATGGAAGGGCTTTAATACGGATGCCAGTGGGTTCAGGCAATGTGTCCAGCATTGGTTTGGCAGTGAGCCTCTTCCCGAGCGTGCTTTGATCCTGGGATCCGGAGGGACTTCAAAGGCAATCCAATTCATTTTATCTGATCTGGGAGTTAAATCTACTGTTGTTTCGAGTAGTGGTAAGGGGGATATGCCGTATGCAGCATTGTCGGAGGAAGTCATCAGAAGCCATCAGTTGATTGTCAATACGACGCCACTAGGTATGTATACGGACCTTTTATCTTGTCCGGACATTCCATATGAATTCATTTCCAGTCAGCATTGGGTATTTGATGTCATCTACAATCCGGCCAATACACTATTTTTGAGGCGAAGTCAGCAAATGGGCGCCAAAACAAAAAATGGCCTCGAAATGCTGTACCTCCAGGCAGATCATGCCTGGGAAATCTGGAAACATTATGGTAACTTCTGACAGACAAGCAAATCCCACGGCCCAGGTCGTGGATTTTAGCAATACAGAGATAGCTTTTGCACATAAATCAGATGGCGAACTCAGGCGCACTTCCTGGTTGTTCAGGCTGATGAACAAAGCATGGCTGGTGAGTACAGGTGGCTCCTTCGGATTATGGCTCAATTCAACAGGCATCAGTCTTTTCAACCCGCTGATCCGGGCTACCATTTTTAAGCAGTTTTGTGGAGGGATCAGCCTTGAGGATTCTACGGAAGCTATCAAGCATCTCCAGGAAAACGGTACTATGTCCGTCCTCGATTTTGGGGCCGAGGGCAATGTGAAGGATGAAGATTTTGACCGGACGCTCGAAGAGAATTTGAAGGCAATAACATACGCTTCAACTAATCCTGGGGTTCCTGTAATTTCTTCCAAAGTGACAGCCCTGGCATCTGAAGAAATCCTTGAGGGCTTCCAGACAGGGAAACTTAAGACACAGGCAGAAAACGATGCCTTTTCACGAGTGCAGGCACGCGTAGACAAGCTTTGTCTTGCAGCCTGGAAGAATGGAGTAGCGGTCTTTATTGATGCAGAAGAAACCTGGATGCAGGATACCATTGATCACCTTGTGAAAGTGATGATGGAAAAGTATAATAAGGAAAAGATTGTGGTATACCATACCTACCAATTGTACAGAAAAGACAAATTGGATAGCCTGAAAGCAGATCATAAAGAAGCACTTGAGAAAGGATATATCCTGGGGGCCAAACTGGTCAGAGGGGCTTATATGGAAAAGGAACGGGAGCGGGCGAGAGTCAAGGGGTATCCTTCACCTATCCAGGAGACAAAGGAAGACACAGACCGTGATTACAATGAAGCTGTGCGCTATTGCGTTGCGCATTATGAGACCATAGCCCTGTGCAATGCCTCACACAACCAGGAAAGTAATCTTATCCAGGCTCAACTGATTGCAGAAAAGGGCTTGCCACGTGACCACAGTCATCTTAATTTCTGCCAGTTACTAGGCATGAGCGATCATATCACGTTTAACCTCGCAAAAGCTGGGTTTAATGTGGCTAAATATGTGCCTTACGGACCAGTAAAAGTGGTTTTACCATACCTGATCCGCAGGGCGAGAGAAAATTCAGCAGTATCAGGAGAGATGAGCCGCGAACTCAGCTTGATTGTATCTGAGATGAATCGGAGAGGGTTGAATTAGGAAACAGGATGTCAAACAAACTAAACATTGATATATGAAGTATTTAATTACACTTACTTTTTTCATGACGGTTGCGCTTTCTGCCCATAGCCAGTGGTGGTTTGATGCAGGTGTCAAAGGCTCCTATGGCCCCACCATGATGTATGACCAGAATGTCTTTGATGACGGCGATTATAAGCATGCGATCAGCACAGGTACATCCATTGGTGGCCGGCTTGGATTTAACTATGGCTATCACGTTGGATTTTCTCTAGAGTATGCCGGGGCAACCTCCAAACAGGCTTTCAATTATGGAAGCATAGATGATTTCAATTCCTTTAAATGGAAGCATAATGATATTTCTACCTTGTTCCGTTACTCTGGTAATGGTGCCTACATCGAATTGGGTGCTAAATTCAGCAACATCAAATCAGTTGAGCTGGACAATGTCAACACCGGGATTTCGGATGCTACTCAATATTTTAATGACAAGTATACCTCCGGTATTTTTGGATTTGGTTCCTATCTGATGGGTAGTGAACTGTTGACGCTCAACCTTGGGGTCAGAGTTCACTGGGGCTTTACTGACATGGTCAATGATGCAGGAAAAGACGCAGGATATCCGATCGTAGTTGAATCACTTAAGGATCCATCCAAAAAACACTTGCTACTGCTGCGCAGTTGCAGATGGAATTGAATTATGCCTTTGGCCGTTTTTCCAAGGAAGCATGCCATGACCGCTGGAAGTTGATCCTTTTCCAATAATATTGCAAGGAGCAAGGGGCATGGAGTATAGAGATTATACTCATTGCATGTTGGTATAAGAGGGCAAAATCTGAATAACAGGTTTTGCCCTCTCTTATTTAGGATAATAAATGTTCTATGTCCCTTGCTCCTTGCTCCTTGCTTTGAATTATTACCCTATTCTTTCATATATAAAAAGGTCATCTGGAACCAAATCTTGGTTTTTGGCATTATATCACTACCTTTGCACCCGCTTTTGAGAATCCAAACAATACTATGTCACAGATTAATGAAAATATCAGGAATATAGCCATCATCGCCCACGTCGATCATGGAAAGACCACTCTTGTGGATAAAATCCTGCAAGCCACCAAGGTATTTAAAGATCACCAGGAGACTGGTGAACTGATCATGGATTCCAATGACCTGGAGCGTGAACGGGGGATTACGATCTTCTCTAAAAACGCTGCTGTCAACTATAAAGGAGTAAGGATCAACGTTATAGACACGCCAGGTCACTCTGATTTTGGAGGCGAGGTAGAGCGTGTGTTGCGCATGGCTGATGGTGTGCTTCTTTTGGTGGATGCCTTTGAAGGGCCAATGCCACAGACCAGGTTTGTACTCCAGAAGGCGTTGCAACTGCATTTGAAGCCTATCGTGATCATCAACAAGGTGGATAAGCCGAATTGCCGCCCTGAAGAGATCCATAATGACGTATTTGACTTGTTCTATAGCCTTGATGCGACAGAAGAGCAGTTAGATTTCAGTACTTATTATGGGTCTGGAAAGCATGGCTGGTTTAATGATAAGCTGGAACAATGTGAGGATATCACTCCTTTGCTGGATGGTATTCTGAGACTGGTACCACCTCCGGTAGCCTATGAGGGTACACTTCAGATGCAGATCACCTCACTGGATTTTTCTTCTTACCAGGGCAGGATTGCCATTGGTAAGGTCAACAGGGGATCGATTCGTGAAAATCAGCCTATAGCTATTGTACAGGCGGATGGGCAGATCAAGCGTGCCCGTGTCAAGGAATTATACATTTTTGAGGGAATGGGCAGGAAGAAGGTCCAGGAAGTCAGTGCCGGTGACTTATGTGCAGTTGTTGGCCTTGAAGATTTCCGGATTGGGGAGACTATTGCTGATTTTGAAAACCCTGAAGGGCTTCCGTTTATCGCTGTGGATGAACCAACGATGAGCATGACCTTTGGAATTAACAATTCACCTTTCTTTGGCAAGGAAGGCAAGTTTGTTACTTCCCGCCAGCTCAGGGACCGCTTATGGAAAGAGACAGAAAAGAACCTCGCCATGAAGGTTGAGGAAACAAATAGTGCAGATACTTTCCTGGTCTACGGCCGTGGTATCCTGCACCTTGGGATTCTGATTGAGACCATGAGGCGAGAAGGATATGAATTGACTGTAGGCCAGCCTCAGGTTATCGTTAAGGTGATTGATGGAGTCAAGAGTGAGCCTTATGAAAATCTGGTCATAGACGTCCCTACAGAATATTCTTCACGTGCTATTGACCTTGTGACCCGCCGTAAAGGGGAGTTGCATGTCATGGAGGCTAAAGGGGATTATCAGCACCTCGAGTTTGACATTCCTTCCCGCGGCCTGATCGGATTGAGATCCACCATGCTGACCCAAACTGCGGGTGAAGCGGTCATGAGCCATCGGTTTACGGAATATAAACCATGGAAGGGTGTGATTCCTGCCAGGACCAATGGTGTATTGCTGGCGAAAGATCCAGGAGCGACAACAGGGTATTCCATTGACAAGCTTCAGGATAGAGGCTTCTTCTTTGTTGATCCGGGAGAGGAAGTATACAAAGGCATGATCATCGGGGAAAACAACCGTCCTGGAGATATCGTAGTCAACATCACAGAAGGTAAGAAACTGACCAATATGCGTGCGAGCGGAAGTGATGCAGCAACGAATATCGCTCCCAAGCGCCAGATGACCCTTGAAGAATGTATGGAGTATATCCAACAGGATGAGTGCATCGAGGTAACCCCGGTCAGTATACGTATGCGTAAAATATACCTCGATGAGGATACACGCAAGAAGAACCAGAAAGCAATCCAGGTAGGTACAGAAACAGTTTGATCGGACTGATCATACTATAGATAGAAAGAAAGGACAGACTGACGTTTGTCCTTTCTTTTTTATGCATAAAAGAAAAAGCCCCGCTCTATTGCAGGGCTTTTGTTGTTGGCGAAAAAAAGGATTTATCTTATCAAGGCTGCTTCCATTTGGATACAAGCCAGATTAAAGGTTTGTCAGGTAATTCTTTATTTCTTCATAAGGGGTCTTCTTAGGGACCAGTGATTCGATCTGGCCTGATGAGATCACCGCACTCTTTGCTGCAAAATAATAGTCATCTTCACCCATTTCTGACAAGACCACAAAAGTTGCTCTAAAGCCAATCGGAGTGGCCCCATAGGGCTCACAAAATTCCATAGTAGCTGAATCGCCCCGCATGGCGAGGATGCTCTTATAGTCATCAAAGACCATAAAGACCATTGTGTTGGTGTTGGTAAATTCTTCTGGAAGATCAATGCAAACTGAAGTGCGCTGTTCTTTTGGAACCTCAAAAAACACATCTACATTTATCCAATCCAGGCTATCGCTAAAACACTCATAACCGAAGCCCGTAATGGTTTCCTGGCCTGAACCTTGTAAGAACCATTCGCTATTGGCTACATTATTCCAGATGTCCGGATTGCTGTCTGCCTGGATCCAATGCTGGTCAGCACCATAGAAGAGTTCCATGCGTTCCCTGGGATCCGGGTCATTAACCAGGATGCGTAATTGTTTGTTGTGAGCGAGTTGCACTGGAGTTTCACCATCCCTTATCTGGATATTGAGTTCTATACGCGACTCAAGTAATTTGGATTCAGATACGGTAGGAAGACCTGAGATCAGGATTTCACCTTTTGAGTCGCAGGTGGTGACATCGATTTCGAAATGCCCGTTGGTGCAAGGATATAGGGAAAGGTCGACAAAGTCAGCCGGGACGACCAGGACCACGTCCTTGTCTATTTTAAAGTACTTATCACCCGAACAAGGGCAGGAGACGGTTGTGATGACATCTCCTGCTATGTCCGTTTGTAATCTGGATATCAGGCGGGATATATCACCTCCTGAATCCTGGCTTGCTCTTGGAATAAACTGGTCGATGTCCTTGCCACACGACATCATGATGACCATTAAACCAATGACAAAAAAATACCTGCCCATTACTCTGTTATTTACTGTATAGAGACTATTCATAGTGTTTTCGCTGCCTGATGACATAAAATGATTAATTAAAATGGTACCGGATCCCGACATTCAAACCGGCATAATGCCTGTGTTCGCTCAGCGGATAGTTATCCAGCGTCACCGGTTTGAGACGGTATAGGAAACTTGGTTCAACAATGCCTGACAGATGGTCTGTTAGGGGGAAAAGCATGCCTGCCCCGACATAAATACCCAGGCCGAGACTTGTTTTGTAAACGTCAATTGATCCAGGATCGTCCTGGGTGATTGACCTTGGATGGAGCATCGGATCGAGGATCTGGCCCTCATGACTGCTGGTAAGATTTAAAATAGGGCCTGCATTGAGCATCAGGGTTGATCGTCCCAGAGGGACTTCATATCCCAGGATCAGCGGGATGTCAAAATACCGGTAGGTATTATGGATTTTCTTGATGAGCGTTCCCAAAATGAGCACCTGGCTGGTCTCTGCATATAGAAATGTTCCATCCGCAGCAAAGAAGGAGTCAATCCTGGTGGTAGACTGGGTAGCAAGTGAATCTGTATAATCAAATATATCTCCTGCCTGTGTATACATAAAACCTATCCTTCCTGTAAATCCGCTCCGGTGTTGTAGATTGATACGTGCGCCTACGGACCAGGCATATTGATTGCTTTCAGTGGCTTTGCGGGCATCCGCATAATTAGAATCACTGCTGTTGTCTTCGTAGGTCTTGGGACTAAATCCAGGCCCCCCCAAAAGATCGGCGGTGATAGCGAATTTGCTCCCGGGCCCGGCGAATTTATAGCAGTTTGGATCTGGTCTGAACCTTGAGTTGAATACGGATTCAGTATGCGCATTATTCAATTCTACTGCAGAGAGGGGAAGGAGAGAAACGTTGATATCATTCCGGCTATTAAAACCCATTCCGGGTGTTGCTGTAGCCAACTGGACTTCCTCTTCATTTACCATTTGCTCATGACCTGCGGATAAGGTTAATGCCCGATTGTTTCCTCTGTTTTGATTTGTGTTTTTTGTGCCAGAGGTTTTGGGTGATTTGGTTTTCCGCAAAGCATCATTAGATATTACCGTCCCCGGCGTGCCTGGGCTGTTTTCAGATGTTTCATTTGTATTTGCTGGTATAGTTGGTTTAACAGGATTATTTAATACTTCTGTTATTGGTACATTGTTCGTTTCTGTGATATGGGTGGATGCATTGCCTTTCGGGAAAGAGGACAGTATACTATTGTCTTCAGCATTAAATAGTCCAATCATAAGAGCCCCTCCCAAAAGCGTAACACCAAACAGGGTGAACCAGAAAAGCGGGAACGCCCGGCGTTCTTCCTTTTTGGGAAGTTGGGCTTCGATGGCTTCCCACAGGCCTTCCCTGACCGGAACGGTATGATGGTAAAGTTTTTCTCTGAATATCTTTTCGTCTTTCATAATTCTACTTTTTGAGTAGCCTCCAGGGAGCGCTGGATATATTTTCTTGCTTTGGTCAATTGTGACCTTGAACTGCTTTCTTCAATCCCAAGTAACTGGGCAATTTCTTTATGGTTGTATCCTTCGATCACGCTCAGGTTAAATACCGTCTTGTATCCGTCTGGAATCTTGTCGATGATGGTCAGGAGTTCATTGGCATTGAGGCGGCTGATGATATCCGGTTCTACGGGATGATCGGGCATGCCCTCGCCAAAATAATCCACTGTCAGCCGCTTGGCCTTTTCCAGGTGACGAATGCATGTATTGACACATACCCTGCGGATCCAACCTTCAAAAGAACCTTCATTCTTGAACTGGACGAGATATTGGAATATGCGTATAAAGCTATCCTGCATCACATCCTCAGCCTGCTGCGGACCAGTATATCGTCTGCAGATAGCAAGCACCAAAGGGGCAAAGCGGTCATATAATAACCGTTGTGCTGCCCTGTCATTAGCTCCGCACCGCCTGATCAGTTCTTGGTCCTGCAAAGGGTTTGTTTAAGAATTCAATGTAATTAATGATACCAAAGGTTAAAATCCGCTGCCTGAAATAACAGAAAAACCCGAATTAACTGTAAAATCAGGAGTTTGTCGAATCGATGGCGCTGGTAGATCGGGATAATGAATATACTTACTTCTATCCACAACGTATAGAGGGATCGTAAAGCTATTGGTTTTGTCATAATTTATTGGGGAAGACAGGCTGATTCGTCCGATTTCTTGCAGATGCGTAATGAGGAAGTCTGCTGGTGGCAGATAAATGCATCTTATTCAATTTCTAAACCCTTGTAACTGGAACATATTCAGCGAGTTAACAACAGTGTGCCACACCTAGGTGTGGCACACTGTTTCGCATTCAATAAATCGCTGATTATTAGACAATTACATTGTATGCGTAAAATTTATAATATTTTACCGGCATTGACTGCAAATCAATCACAAAATGACTACATTTAAGTCATAATTAGCATTATGAAAGGCAGAGGCGCTCAAATTAATACAGACAATCCTTTTGCAAAGCACAGGGCGGCTACGCATCCGGATCTCACATTCTCCGTTCCGGATGCTGAGGTAAAGACCGAATATCTCGAAACCCACCCCAAGACCATTATCAATAAAGTGGACAGTCCTGATATCGGGCTGGAATATTCCATGAACCCATACCAGGGATGTGAGCACGGATGCGTCTATTGTTATGCACGAAATACCCATCCTTATTGGGGATACAGTGCAGGTATTGATTTTGAAAGCAAGATCCTTGTCAAAAGGGAAGCACCTCAATTGCTCGCTCAAAAACTATCCTCCCCTAAATGGGTGGTAGCCCCGATCATGTTGTCAGGTAATACAGATTGTTACCAACCCATTGAATCCAAGTTGAAAATCACCAGACAAATCCTGGAAGTATTAGATCGGTTTCAACATCCTGTTGGCATCATTACTAAGAGTGCTTTGATCCTAAGGGATATCGATATCCTCAGCAGGATGGCTGAAAAGAAACTGGTTAGTGTTGCAATCTCAATCAATACGTTGGACGAGTCTTTAAGAAGACAATTGGAGCCGAGGACAGCCTCCATTCCCCGGCGCCTCCAGGTGATCGATGAATTGTCAAAAGCCGGGATTCACGTGCACGCAATGCTCGCTCCGGTGATTCCGGGGCTCAATGATCACGAATTGATGGATCTGATGGCAGCTGTTTCCGGTGCAGGAGCAAAAAATGCAGGATACATCACCGTCAGACTCAATGGTGATGTGGGGCCGATTTTTACCGACTGGGTGCACAAGAAGTACAAGGATCGCGCAGACAGGATACTCAACCGGATCATGGACACACATGGAGGTCAACTAAATGACAGCCGGTCAGGGATACGAATGAAGGGAGAAGGGAAGTATGCTGAAATGATCTCTGCTCAATTTCAACTTGCACTGAAAAGGCATCTTCCTGAGCCCGTACATTTCGAATATGACCTGAATCTGTTTGAAAGAGCACGAAAGCCCCAGACAAGTTTATTTGACCTTCTGTAACCTTTATGGTTAGCCTCTTTGCTGCGGTAACTATAAATGCATGAGTGCAGCACATGCCCGATAGGAATCATATCTGGTCATGATATCTATCATTCCTTAATTCAGTTAGTAAGGATAAAATTTGAGTGGGAATCTGCCACTATTATTCATGTTAAAATTCGATTTGCCATGAAGAATATAATAGTTGTCAGTTTTATTTTGAGTATTGCATTGCATCCGTGTATATGCATTTCTGCCCAGGACTATGCCAGCATTTTTGTTCCTTCATCTGAAGGGATACGTTCTGCTGAATTTACAGGATTAGTTGAAGTCTCAGGTGGTTTTATCGCAACAGGGCATATTGATACTTTCTATAATGGTGCGTTCGGAACCGGGAGGATATGGGCTGCTAAAGTCAGCACAGATGGTACTGTCATTTGGACCCGGTTTTTCAGGGATGTCAATCCTTCGCAATCATGGTGGGGCCGAAAAGCAGCTAACGCTGATGAAGATGGAGTCTATATACTCGGAGACTACCAGGCACATAGTGGCTTTATCTTGAAACTTGACAAGAATGGGCAAATGGTTTGGAAAACAAATACAATTGTTACACCAAATAATAGTTGGGCGAATGATCTAATCAGCACACCAGACGGAGGATGCCTGGCAGTTGGATATACGCAAAGCAGTGACACGGCAGCTTATGTTAAGCTGGACAAGAATGGTGGTATTCTCTTCACTGGAAAATATAAGCCTGAAAGTGATCACAGCCTTCGTTTTTGCAGTGTCGACAAGGCGTTTGACGGCGGATATTATATAGCTGGTATCCAAAGGGAATTTATTCCCAAATGGAAGGAGCGTTTTCTGGTAGTAAAGATTTCAGAAGGTGGCCAGTTCTTATGGCGGAAGACGTTGCATGGCGGAAGTTTTGCGGAGGGTGATCAGAAGCAAAGCAATGCCTACTCGATCAGTGCTTTGCCCAATGGTGGCTTTGTGGCAGGTGGACTGGTATACAAGGAAAACATCATCAACCAACAAGCCTTTTTAATGAGGGGAGATGACTACGGGGATACCCTTTGGACAAAAACCCTCTTCGAAGAGTTGTATCCTTTTCCTGGAAATGGTGCTGACAATATTGTAGACAAAGTCGTAGTTAAGAATGATATTGTTTATGCAGAGTTTGTTGAATCAGATGGTTCATCTACTGCAAAGAATTTCCTGGTATCCCTTGATGTTTTAGATGGACAGGTCAACTGGAAACAAACAGGGTATAAATTGAGTGATCAGCATTCAAGAAATTTTAGCCGTGTTTTGCAGAGCGGTCAGCCTTGTTTTATCGGTGGTGAGTTTTACATCGATTATCCAAAGCATGGCCTGATATTGACCACCACATCAGATGGCCTTTGGATACCTCCGACCATTGACAAATTTGAAGGCGGGGTAGATCAACCAGAGGTGATTACTCATGTGACTGCCCATATAAATGTCAAGCGTATTCTGCAGGTTAGCCGTGATGCTGATTTTAGTACAATAGCCTATGAGCAATCAGATATCACAAAGGATACTGTACATCTTGATCTGAGCTCACTTGAAGACGGAAAGTATTATTTGCGTGCAGGCATTATAGGAGGATTGGGCAATACAATCTGGTCCGAGGGTATGGAAATATTTATGTTTTCTACCTTAAGCCTGAGATATGCAGTACAGGTAACAGCCTACAGTACTCAATACGGGGGAGGTTGGTCTGCAAGCGAAGTCACAGGGCCACCAAATGTGTATCCTTCTTACGGTGATCATACGGGCACATGGGCTTCCTCCACAGCGGATGGGCAAAGGGAATATCTTGAATGTACATATAGCAATCCTGATAAGATAGCCGGGATAGTCATATTTGAAACCTTCAATCCAGGCGCTGTAGATACCGTTTACGTTCGAAATCCTAATAGTCAACAGTGGGAAGTTGTTTATTCTGCAACAGCCTATCCTGCACCAGCAATTTCAAGGGCATTAGCTATCACCATCCCGGAGACATCATTTTCGGTCAGCGCTGTGCGCGTCGCATTCAATTCTCCCGCTGTTCCCGGATATAATGAAGTTGACGCAATAGGATTAGTGCTTGCCACCGGAGTACCTACTTCAGATATTCAAAAATCCACGCCAGGGATAAAGATTTCTCCCAACCCGGCCAATAACAGGATTACGGTTTTATGGAATATTCCATTGAGCTCTGGCTGTTCATATTTCGTAAGTGATTTAAACGGAAGAAATCTCCTGTCTGGTGATGCAGCTCAGGGAATGACTGGATGCGACATAGATATTTCCAGCCTGCCTACAGGAAGTTATATCGTCACTTTGGGGCACAACGGAGTGTATCGCGCCGGACCTTTTATCAAAGAATAAGTTGGTGCTTATAAAAAAGAACAATGGTGGTCATGACCACCATTGTTCTTTTTTATGTATTCAGCCACAATGAATTGAGCATTTGCCCACGCATGCACAAACAGGCGTTTCCTTTATCAGCTTGAAATATATTTTTCCAGGAATTGAATGTGTTCTTTTTGCTCCATCATGATCGCATTGACAATATCACCGATGCTCAGCATCCCGATGACTTTGGACCCATGCATGACCGGTAGGTGACGTATGTGCTTGTCGCTAAAGAGCTGCATGCAGTCTTCCATGTTCATGTCGGGAGTGACTGTGTAGACATTGCCGGTCATCACTTCAGTGACCGGAGTGGTTTTTGCTTTACGCCCCATGATGATGCCTTTCCTGGCATAATCTCGCTCGGAGAAAATGCCTACCAGTTTCTCATTTTCCACCACCATTACAGCACCAATATTCTCTTTAGCCATCAGGTCAAGTGCATCAATGACCATCGCATCAGGCGATAGGGACAATACCCTGTTCATCTGTTTTCCATCGAGCAATTTTTTTACGGAGATCATAGTTAAAAGGCTTAAAAGTTAGTAAAACCGGCTGCCACGCTTACATCAAATTCACATGCTTAAGATAAGGCAAATATTTGAAGTATTCAAATATATTTATACGTATTGTGTCGGATTTTCGGGCTGATCACCTTTTCCAATGCGCCCGCTTGCCCTTATCTTTGTATCCATAGTATTCCTGAATATAAAATTGGATATCATGGATTGGAATGTAATCGTTAAGGAGATCAAGTATAGCTTCAGCAAGCCATCAGGAGCAGTGGATCAGCATGGCAGTAAAATGGAAACCCGTGTCAAGCTGCAATTTGACCTGCCTAAGTCAAAGGGTCTATCCCCCGAGGAAAAAAGTATAGTTGCCCATAAGTTTGACCACATTGTCAGCAAGAGGGGCATACTCCAGTTAAATGCTTCACGGGACAGGTCACAGCTGGCTAACCGGAAATATGTCACAGAGCGCTTTCAGGATATGCTCACCGAACTTTTCAAGCAAGTACCGAAGCGGGTACCTACTAAACGACCTAAGACTGGCAATGAGGGTCGGCTGAAGGTAAAGCACGAAGTAGCTGCAAGGAAAATCGGTAGAAGGAAGCCTGAATTGTAAACATTAATTAGATCAAACACCTGTTTTGGATTGGAACCTGATCCTAGCTGAATTATCTTTTCGAACCAGCCGTAGCTCCGGGGCCGGAGGTCAGCACGTTAATAAGACAGAGACTAAGGTGGAATGCATGTTTGATGTCATGTCCTCTTTCGGATTGACTGAAGCGGAGAAGGGGATCATCTTTGAAAAACTCGCACCTCGGATCAATGATGAAGGGATACTTGCTGTAACCTCTCAAAAGGAGAGATCCCAGCTATCAAACAAGGAGCATACCATCGAGCGGCTGCAAGCCTTATTGAGCAAGGCCCTTGCACCCACGATCAAGCGTGTCAAAACCAAGCCTACTGCGGGATCTGTAGAGGAGAGGTTGCAGGAAAAGAAAAGAATGTCCGAGAAGAAAGAGTTGAGAAGAAGGCCTAAGCCTTAACAGGATCTTTCACTCAGTTTCTTAGTTGTATCCTGTATTTCCCGATAGCAGGAATATTATTTTTCAGGAAAGGCGTAAACTTTTGAACCATCGAAAGTTTCTTATGTTTACACCCTCATTAATGACTACTTCTTCACAAGACATCAACTGGATTGACCGCGTAGAAAACCTTTTCCTGCGCTTTGGTATCAAGAGTATCACCATGGATGATGTGGCCGCTGATCTGGGGATATCCAAGAAGACCCTGTACCAGATGGTTGAGAGCAAGGATGATCTGGTAATCAAGGTGTTGGAGCAGCATATCTCAAGAGAAAAATCAAAGTGCCTCAATCTGGCTTCAAAGGCTCCAAACGCCCTGGAAGAGATCTTTATCATCCTGGATTCTAATTCCCAGGAGATGGCACAGATGAAGACCAATATTGTCAATGATCTCCAGAAATACCACAGGGCTGGATGGGAGATGATCCAGAAATTCCATTTCGATTTTGTTTTTAAGGTGATCCGGGAGAATCTGCTGAGAGGACGTAAGGAAGGCCTCTACCGGGAGGATTTTGACATCGATATCCTTGCCAAACTTCACCTTGCTGCTGCCTTCAACTTGTTTGACCCTGATTTGTTTCCGGACGGAGCTAACTCCAAAGTGGTGCTCCTCAACGAATATATGATGCATTACCTCCATGGTATTGTTTCCCCCAAAGGACTTACCTATCTATTAAAAAAGAAACTTTCCTGACATGTACAGAAAATTTGCCCCGCTGCTCATACTTTTTGCTTCCTGGTTTTCACTGGCCGGACAGGAGAGCATGAGTCTTTCCGATTGTATGGAGTACGCCCTGGCCAACCACTCGGATATCCGGATTGCTGAACTCAATATGAAAGATGCCCAATGGCAGATCAAGGAGAATAGTGCCATTGCCTATCCACAGATCAATCTCGGTGTGAATGCAAACCGCTTTCTGCTTCAACCGGCACTCCCTACCGAGGCGTTAGGATTTGGTGAGCCGGGGCAGAAAATAACGTTTGCACTCAAGAATGATATTGGTGCAAGCCTTTCTGTAAACCAGATACTGTTTAACAACCAATACCTGGCGACCATAAAAGCTGCAAAGATGTACAAGGATTTTTCGGCAATTCAGTACAGAGGCGTAGTTGAAAAATTGCGTAACAAAGTCACCGATGCCTATATCCCTGCGCTTGTAGTGGCAGAAGCCATACGCATTCTCGATAAGAATATTGAGGCCCAGGATAAGCTGGTCTTCGAGACAAAAGCTAATTATGATGCTGGATTCGTGGAGCAGTTGGATGTGGATAGGCTGCAATATTCCCTTTCTGACTTTAGGACTGACCGGGAAGCACTCATACGTCAGCGTGATAAGCTTACAGATGTGTTGAAGTTTACCATGAATATGCCTAATAAGCAGGAAATCGTCCTGGAGGATGATGTGGATAAGTTACTGGCCATTTACGGTGATATTGACATCACAGAGCAAATAAACTACATGAACAGGCCTGATTATGTGGCTAGTCTCAAGGGAATGGAACTGATCGATATCCAGACTGATGCCTTGAGAAAAGACTGGTGGCCGATATTGTCTGTGTTTGGGTCTTATGATCCCTCCTACCAGGGTAATGAGCACCTGTATTGGATCCCATCTTCGATGGTAGGCTTGCAGATGACGATGCGTATCTATGACGGAGGCTATTATAAAGCAAAGGAAGAGCGTTCGATGATCCAGTCCCTGAAAGCTCAGGAACAGAATAGGTTATTGACGATGTCTTATGATCTCCAACTGGAAACCGCCCGTAAAGACTATTTCAGTACCAGGCAAAAGATGGAGGATCAGCAGCGCAACCTTGATCTGGCCCAACGCATATTCGATACCTCGGAAACTAAGTTCAGGCAGGGTCTTGGTTCCAGTTTTGAAGTGACACAAGCCCAGGCTGGATTGTACAGATCTCAGGCCAATCTGATCAACGCCCGCTTTGATTACCTCAAGTCCCTTGTAGCCTTTAAGCAGGCATTGGGCAAAAACTAAAACAATCATCATCACATCATCTGAATTCTGTAAATACAATCTTCTATTCATGAAAAATTTTATTACCACAAAACATATATCTGCAGCCATCATTGTGGTCACCCTTATGGCGTGTGGCACTAAGCCAAATGCTGATGATCCGATGGCTCAGTTGGCTTCACTCAAGGAGCAGAAAACGGCACTGGAT
Organism: Candidatus Opimibacter iunctus; assembly: GCA_016716665.1. Taxonomy (GTDB): domain Bacteria; phylum Bacteroidota; class Bacteroidia; order Chitinophagales; family Saprospiraceae; genus Opimibacter; species Opimibacter iunctus. The sequence goes on from JADJVH010000006.1 coordinate 272,295, forward strand.
GCCCAGATCACTGAACTTGAAAAGCAACTGGAAGCCAAGGGCCTGATTGAAAAGAAATTCCATTCTGTGGAATTAAAGGAAATTACTGAAAGCCCCTTCAGGCATTATATCGATCTGCAAGGCAGGGTGGATGCCTCTGAAAGTGTCACAGCTACTTCAAAGATGCCCGGTGCATTGAAGAGGGTGTATGTGGACAATGGCGATTATGTAAAGAGCGGGCAACTCCTGGCTGAGATAGAGGATGCTGTCCTACAAAAAAATATGGCGGAACTCGAAGGTCAGTTGGTAGTGGTTAATGATTTGTATAACCGACAGAAATCCCTTTGGGACCAGAATATAGGTTCCGAAGTGCAGTACATACAGGCAAAGAACAATAAAGAATCATTGGAGCGCTCTATGGCTACATTAAGGGAGAATATGGCCATGACAAAAATTTATGCGCCTACTTCCGGAACTGTGGATATGGTGATGCTGAAACAAGGGCAGGCGATATCACCAGGTTTACCATTGTGCAATATCCTCAATCTGAGTGATCTCAAGATTGTTGGTTCTGTCACAGAAGCCTATGCTTCAAAAGTCAAGCAGGGAGATATTGTTCAGGTATATTTTCCTGACATGGATAAAGAAATTACTACAAAGGTAACCTATGTCAGCAAGAGCATCAACCAGGTCTCCAGGACGTTCAGTATTGAGTGTGCCTTATCACAGGGGGATTACCGGGCCAATCAGATTGCGGTTATGAAGATTGTAGATTACCAGAATACTAAGGCAATTTCGATTCCTGTCAATTTTATACAAACAGGGGAGGAAGGGGATTTTGTTCTGGTCGCTGAAAAGACCGGGGTGGAACAACAAGCCATTGTGAAAAAAGCTCTTGTTAAGCAGGGACAAAACTATAATGGGTATGTTGAAATCCTGAACGGACTCAAGGCAGGAGATATGCTGATTGCCACAGGTTTCCAGGATGTTAATCTAGGCGAAACGGTAATCTTCTAATCCCGTAGACTTTTTTTGATTGCCCTAACCATTCATTATTTTCAATAAAGCTAGTGAATAGCTTATTTCTTCCGCTATGAAAGAATTTAAACTTACCTCGTGGTCTATTGATAACCGGACAGTAATTTTCATCGTTACGGTGTTAATCACCCTTGCAGGTATAATGGCCTACAATGCCATACCGAAGGAGCAGTTTCCGGACGTGACCGTTCCACAGATCTTTGTGACCACTATTTATCCCGGAGCCTCTCCGCTGGATATGGAGCAACTGGTGACAAAGCCAATAGAAAAGCAGTTGAAAGGATTGAGTGGTGTGAAGAAGATCACCTCTTCGTCTGTCCAGGATTTTTCTAACATCATTGTTGAGTTCAATACCAACCTTGATGTAGCTCAATGCAAGCAGAAGGTTAAAGATGGTGTAGATAAGGCCAAGCGTGACCTGCCTACTGACTTGCTGGATGATCCGACCATCACAGAGTTTGATATCTCAGAGATTCCGATCATGAATATCAATATTGCAGGTGATTACAGTCTTGACAGGTTAAAGGATTATGCCGATAAAGTTCAGGATCAGGTTGAAGAGCTGCGTGAAATTACCCGTGTGGATATGATCGGTGCCCTTGACAAGGAAGTGCAGATCAATGTCGACAAGTATAAAATGACAGCGGCCAAACTGACCTTCAGGGATATTGAAACAGCCCTGGCGTATGAGAATAAAACGATTTCAGCAGGTAATGTTGATATCGGGGGCATGACAAGGTCAGTATCCATCAGGGGGGATTTCAAGAATGTGGAGGAAATCCAGAACATGGTCATCATGTCCCAGTCAGGTGCGATGATGTATCTCAAGGACATTGCTGACGTACGGATGGGGCATGAGGACCAGGAGAGTTTCAGTCGACTCAACACACGTAATGTGATTTCGCTCAATGTCATCAAGCGAACTGGTGAAAACCTGATTGAAGCTTCAGATAAAATCAAAGTCATTGTAGAGGACCTTAAGAAGAATGGGTTTCCGGAGAATCTTGAAGTGACCATCACCGGCGATCAAAGCCGGGCTACGAGGGTTACACTGCATGATCTGATCAACACCATTATTATCGGATTTATCCTCGTGACGGTCATCCTGATGTTTTTCATGGGACTCACGGATGCCATTTTTGTCGCATTGTCGGTTCCATTGTCTATGTGTATTGCTTTTATGGTACTTCCTGCACTGGGCTTTACCTTGAATTTTATAGTCTTGTTTGCGTTTCTCCTGGCCCTTGGAATTGTTGTAGATGATGCGATCGTGGTCATGGAAAACACGCATCGTATCTATCATGACGAGCCCAAGCTAACGATCATACAGGCTGCAAAAAAAGCTGCAGGGGAAGTATTCCTGCCGGTTTTATCAGGTACGGCAACCACACTTGCCCCTTTCTTTCCATTAGTGTTCTGGGGAGGTATTTTTGGTAAGTTCATGCACTACCTTCCGGTCACGGTCATCATTACCCTTACAGCTTCTTTGCTTGTAGCCTACGTCATCAATCCTGTATTTGCAGTATGGTTTATGGGAGATCCTGTGCATGAAGGCAAAGTAATTGATCCGGTCAAGCAGAAAAGAAAGAAGATTTTCGGATATACCCTCCTGGTGCTGACTACAGCAGCATTCTACATGTCAGGCAATTTCGCCATGGGTAATTTTGTGATTTTCTGTGTCCTTTTTGGGGTGCTGTACAAGTTTGTCCTGTCAAAGGGAGTGAAGTGGTTCCAGGTAAATGGGTGGCCCGCAATTCAAAACAGGTATGCAGGATTTCTCACCTGGGCGTTACGTCATCCATGGTCATTACTGATAGGGATGACAGTTCTTCTCTTTGCATCATGTGGCATCACTTTATCACGTCAGTCAAACATTGTCTTGTTTCCAAAGGCCGATCCAAATTTCATCTATGTATACATGACCCTGCCTGTCGGTACCGATGTCAATGTCACGGATTCGCTGACACGTGTGATGGAATCTAAGGTCATTGAAACACTGGGTGAGAATAACCCAATTGTTGAATCGGTGATCAGCAATGTGGCTTTAGGTGCATCCGAAGACCGGTTTGATCGCGCAGCCACCTCCAATAAAGGAAAAGTTGGAGTAGCCTTTGTGGAATTTGGGAAGCGGAATGGCATAAGTACGAAGGATTATATGGATAAGATCCGGAAAGCTACTCATGGCGTAATTCCCGGAGCAGAGATTGTCGTAGACCAGGAAGCAGGTGGACCTCCAACCCCAAAGCCTATTTCTGTGGAAATCATAGGAGAGGATTTCGCCAAATTGACGGCCGCTTCTAAACTTGTAAAGCATTATCTGGACTCACTGCAGATACCGGGAGTCGAAGAATTGAGAAGCGACCTGATCGTCAGCAAGCCAGAGATCAGTATTCAGATAGACCGCGACCGCGCAAACAGGGAAGGCATCAGTACACTTCAGATTGGATCTGAATTCAGGACTGCTATATTGGGCAGAGAGGCCACTAAGTTTAAAGACGGTGAAGACGAGATACCAGTGATGATTCGCTTGAAAGAGGATCAACGGACCAATATCAATGCTGTAGAAAATCTCAACATCACCTTCAGGGATATGAACATGGGAGGGGTCCTGCGCTCTGTTCCAATGGGTGCACTGGCTAATGTCAAATACACCAATACCTTTGGTGGTGTCCGCAGACAGGATCTCGATAGGATCGTGACCATATCTTCAAACATTACAGCTGAATACAGACCTAAGCAAACCCAGGTGGTTAATGCAGTGAAAGCTGCCATCTCGCAACTCCCTCCCCAGGATGGTGTGGTCATTGGCTTTGCCGGCGAAGATGCTGAAATGATGGATGCTGTTAATTTTCTTGGCAGGTCATTGGTTATTTCTGTCTTTATCATTCTCCTGATCCTCGTCGCGCAGTTCAATTCGATCGGCAAGACACTCATCATCATGACAGAAGTTATTTTCTCTGTCATCGGGGTGCTGCTTGGCATGGCTATATTCAATATGGACTTTGTAGTCATCATGATGGGCGTGGGTATTGTAGCCCTTGCCGGGATTGTGGTGCGAAACGGAATTCTGTTGGTGGAGTTTACAGATAAGCTTCGACATGATGGATATGAAGTCAAGGAAGCTATTATCGAAGCGGGGAGGATCCGTATGACTCCTGTCCTTTTGACTGCTACTGCTGCTATACTTGGCTTGTTGCCATTGGCGGTGGGTTTCAATATCGATTTCGCCAGCCTGCTGTCAACAGGAGACCCTGTTATTTATTTTGGTGGAGATAGTGTCGCCTTCTGGGGCCCGCTATCATGGACGATTATCTTTGGACTTGGATTTGCGACTTTCATTACTTTGGTTATCCTGCCTGCAATGTATATGGCCGGCTGGAGTACTAAGCGTTGGTGGGCTCAAAAATTCTAAGGCACAGGTAGTCCCTTATCACAGCATTTCCTGGTTTCATCTCTATCGTTATCTTTATAAGCTAAAGACCAGAGGAGATGAAACCAGTTTTTTATATACTATTAATCTTATCCTTTTTGACAGGATCCAGTCTGCTTTGTTCTTGTACAGCAAAGAAATGTATAGAAAACCCTGTTGAGGATTGTGCATGCACTATGCAGTATGATCCGGTGTGTGGCTGCAACAATAAGACCTACAGCAATGCCTGTGCCGCCGAATGTGCTGGCATAAAGAAGTACTCAAAGGGGCCGTGTGAGAAGTTATAGGCTGTCCTGGGATTGGGTTTTCATCTGTTGCAGGGGTTATAAATTTCCTGTAACATTGTGTTGCAACCAACTATCCTGAGATTGTATGTCTTTTTCAATAGCCATTTCCACTTTTCGCCAGCCATTGCGCTCCAATTACTGGTTAATAGCCTTTATCCTGATTTTTCTGGGTGTATGGGCCAGTTCATTGATTGGTACCACAGATACATCCAATTGGATGCTGGAGAATTTATTGGTTTTCCTCTTTATCGGATTCCTCCTGCTCACGTACAGACGATATCAGTTTAGTGACCTGAGCTATCTGCTTGTCTGTGTCTATTTGTGTCTTCATGTTTATGGTTCTAAATATACCTATGCGGAGAATCCATTGGGATATTGGCTTCAGGATCAGTTGCACTGGTCCAGGAATCATTATGACCGGATTGTGCATTTCAGTTTTGGGTTCCTCCTTGCATATCCCATGCGTGAGATGTTCTTACGATGGCTAAGGTTCCCGCGATGGGTATCCTGGCTGTTGCCTATTGAGATCACCCTGTCTATCAGTGCTTTTTATGAGCTGGTAGAGTGGGGCGTCGCTGATGTATTCTTTCCGGCTCAGGGGGATGCATATCTTGGTACCCAAGGAGATATCTGGGATGCCCAGAAGGATGTGTTTCTTGCATTTGTAGGAGCGATATTGGCGACTACCATTGTTTCCATCGTAAAAAGGACAGGCGGGTTTTATTCTGCTGAAGAGCGGGCTGAAATGCAGGCCACTAAAAAGTAATAATACACCATCTATAATCTAAACAATTCATGCCAACCTACGTATTGCTTGCCTGCTGCATCATGATGATCTCATTTGGACGTAAATCAGGTGTGAATGCTGTGTCCTGTGATGTGACACCCCCTTCCGGACGATATATCAATACCACAGTACTGGAAAAATGTCCGAAGGTTTTGCCCGCGGACATCCCTCATTTTTGTTTTGAATTCAATTTCAGAGGCAATGATAGTGTTGATGTAGACAATGGTTTTGAAAAATTCAGCCTTCCTTTTAGCAAGGAACAAGATGGTTGCAGATTTAAGATAGCTGGTGCTTCCTTGTTTGGGGATATGTATTTTACGATACAGCCGGATAGCTCATTGCAACTGATAGACACCGCATGGACAAAGTTGACCACCTTTTCAACATTTAATAACATTAAAATTCAGGGTGGCACTGATTTGCGATTTGAATATGCCCTCAATGATTGCGCTATAGCCGGGGAGTATGCCTTGTTTACAAAAGGGGAACTGGCTCCGCATGCCATTACGTTCTATCCAAATGGACAGATTAATGGTTTCAAACCCTACCTGGGTTATGCATTGTGTTACGCCGGGGATTGTCTTGAAGAAACAGATCCTTATTCACAGACTATTGATCTCCTTGATGAACGTGGCGGAGTGGTAACATTTGCTATGAAATCGGTAGAAGGGAAGATGGCCATAGAGCTGTATAGTATAGGAGACCCTGTCCCGGATCAAAAAGGAGGACGATCGATCGGGCCAATGATCTATGAACTGCGAACCGAATAGCTCACTTCCTTTCTGGCAGGCAATAGCCAACTGTAAACTTTGCATAATAACTGCCTCAAGGATAACATTAGATTAACCTCCAGAGTATCTTTACCTTTAGGCAGTAAATTATGAGGAATAGCAGGGCAGGTATAAAGGTTTTCCTTTTAACCATTTCAATATTTTGGACACAATTGGCTGTGGCACAGTGCCCACAGTTCACCTCCTATGGGATCACCGGAAATAACATGACGCTCTGTGAAGGGGCTTCAGTAACCCTGTCTGTCGCTGGCATGAACATACCACCAGGAAGTTCCGTTGAATGGTATATCGGAGGTAATGGCACCTTCAACCCCTACAATAATGAAGGAACGCTGATAGGTTCTGTGCCAGTGCAACTCGATCCTTGTAATGATCCGCCGCAGGTGCTATATGTAATGGTCAATCCGGATAATTCCCAGGTTGGCGGACCGGGTGATCAATGTGATGAATTCCTCGTTTTATGGACTGGATCAGGAGGGTTTAATACCTCAGATATTTTAGTTTCAAATCTAGGGCCAGGTACTTTCCAATGGGATAGCTATGTCCCGGGGAATGGTGCAAATTTCAGTTGCGGAGTTCCTCTTCCACCAGGTCCGGTTCCGGCCAATGCGATCCTGATCATTCAGAGCAGCCCGAATAATAATGTCTTTATTGACAGCGATAATCTTTGTGCGTCTGGCCTGCCGGTTTATATCATAGCTTATGATGGCACAGGCGGGTGCACCGGAGGTTATTTGACAATAACTCTCCCTGTTCATCCTGTCCGGTCATGATTGATATCACCGGTGCAACATGCCAGTATGATATAGACCTTGATTACATGCCCCCGGGCGGATCAATTGATGGCTGGGGCTGGGCTAATACAGGAACAGGTGTTTTTGCAGATGTTGTACCTGTTATAAATATCCCCCCTTTCAATCCATCATCACCGGTTTTTGATGACTTCACCTGGACTATCCCTGCAAATTTTTGCGAAACCATGGGCGGTGGTAATTACTGGATAACCGGGATTATTGATCCACCTCCTGCAGGAGCATGCATGGATATTTTTACTGCCTTTTTTGGCCTGGAAATTAGTTGTCCTGAAGCAAGTCTCTCAGGTGGTGGGGATGTATGTGCGGGAAACTGCCCTGATGACCCTACGGAGATCATTTTTACCATCACTGGAACTGATGTGCCCTATACGACAGACATAGTCGTGGGTGCATCCATTTTTCCTCCTTTCAGTATTCCGTTTTTTGATGTATCAGACGGCCAGGCTATTTACGTTTGCCTCGATGGTTTTTTTCCTTCCTTTGATCCGAATACAGGCATCTTAAGCGTCCCTGAGCTGGCAGTTGGGATCAATGCCACGTTGACCATTGTTTCGATGGTGAGTGCTTCAGGATGCCCTGTCACAGTTACACCAAATTCTGTCACCCTTAGTTTTATTGACGCGCCGACTTCTGATGCAGGAACTGATCAGACCATCTGTGAAGGTGAAACCGTTAGCATCACAGGGAGCATTGGCGGATCTGCAACTGATGCCCTCTGGACAACAGATGGGGATGGTGATTTTGTAGATGATACAGACCTTACTACCGTTTACATACCTGGTCCGGGAGATGTGGCCGCTGGAGAAGTTGTACTTACTTTGATGGGAATGGATCCTAACGGTTCGTGTATACCATCCGAATCAACAATGACCATATTCATTGACCCATCCCTTGTTATACAGGTCAATACACCACTTACCATTTGTGATAATGATTTTGCTACAATTATCGCTATGGCTACAGGTAGCAGTGAGCCATGTAACTGGGAAACTTCAGGCGATGGTGATTTTGATGATCCGTTTGCTGAAAGTACATTTTATACTCCAGGCCCAGGGGATATCGCAAACGGTATGGTTATCCTGAACTTCACTCCGATTGATCCTGATGCTTGCGTAGAATCGAATGAACCCCTTGTCGTCAATATTGTACAAGCACCTGTAGCCACCATACCGCAGAACCTGGAGATATGCGAAGGTGACAGCGTTGTCATCACTATAGATATCGAAGAGGATTACAATGCCGTCGCATGGGATGAATCCGGCGATGGGGACCTGGTACTCAACAGTGAGCTTGAAATAACCTATACACCTGGTCCGATGGATATCAATGACCAGTTTTTTATTATATCAGTTACTATTCTAAGTGCCAACCCGGAGTGCGGTCAGATTACATATAATATCCCGGTGAATATCGTTTTGTGTGATTGTCCAGACCTGATCTCTAATCCACCATCAGGCCCGTTGTGTGCAGTCAATGATATGCTCAATTTATCCACCTTGCTTGCAGCAGGTGGTTCAGGTTTGTGGAGCATTACCGCAGAACCTCCCGGAACAAATCCGGCTACCCTGACTGGCAATATTTTTAATACATCCAATGCTGATCCAGGCACCTATACAGTGACCTACACATTGAATACACCTGATCCGGGATGCCCACCTTCGACTAGTGAGGACATCCTCGTCAATGGCTTGATCGTTCCTGATCTTGGACCTGATATGGCTTTCTGCGGGCCACAGAGTGTCTTGCTCAACGGGGTGATCACACCATCCGGACCTGTTTCGTTTATGTGGGAGACCCTGGGCGATGGAACGTTTACTAATCCAACTTCGCTTTCAACCTCCTATATACCGGGACCAATGGATTCATTAGCTCCCGGGTTATTTATTGCCCTTCATGTACTCGATCCGCTATGCGGCAATCAACATGACACGATGACATTGTTTTTCAATGCCCCCCCTTTCGCCCAGTTTGTCAATGACACTGTACAAATATGCAATGTAGATGCCAATGGATCAGTCATCAACTTTTCCTCACTCATCATCGGCGGAGATCTTGGAGGTACATGGACAAATACTTCCGCTGTACCTGTTGATTTTTCAAATCCTGATTCAGTCAATTTTGACGGGATCGCAGCCGGGGTTTATCCGTTCCAATACCAAACCAATTCTGCCCAGTCACCTTGTGCAGAAGCAAGCTATACCATCTTCGTTCAAGTCAACGATTGTATGTGTCCGCTCCTGGTGACACAGAATGTACCCGGAGGCCTTTGCAGCACTCAAATGGGTTTGAATCTCGATGCTTTTGTCATGGCCGGTGGGCCCGGAAGCTGGCAAATCATCAATACACCACCAGGATCCAATCCTGGGACTATGTCGGGCTCCACTTTTATCATTAGCGGATGTGATCCAGGGATATATGATTTCAGGTTTACGTTTGACGCAGCTCCTATCGTTGGATGTCCTGACAGTGCAGAGATATCCATTACTATTCAGGAACCCCCTACACTCATCATATCCGGAGACACCAGTACATGTGGTCAATCAGATGTGCAGGTCAATGCAATCATTGGAGGTTCTGCTATTGGTGTTCAATGGACTAGTTCAGGCTCAGGTGTATATGCCGATCCCAATGCCTTGAGTACGGTATACACTCCGTCTACTTTTGATGTTGCTTCTGCCCAGGCAAACCTTATCGCAACGGCAATGGACACTTTTGGATTCTGCCCTGTACCGAAGGATACGATCATGTTATTTATAGTCACACCTCCCTCGACAACGTTCAGTGCATTGGCAGATACGCTTTGTAACCAGGTCGACAGTGGCTCGGTGATCAACCTCTTTTCATTTATCGTGCAAGGGGATGGCACTGGTATTTGGGCCGATCTGGACGGAGCAATGGTAGACTTGAGTGATCCAACAAATGTTGATTTTGACGGCGTGACTCCTGGTCTGTATCGTCTCTTATATACGACGCAGACCGCATTGGCACCTTGTGTGGATAGTATGTACACATTTACTGTCTTGGTAGAGGATTGTGCATGTCAACCATTGATTCTTTCTAATACTGGCCTTGGCATGTGCCAGGCATCCTCTTCGGATCTCAATGATCAGATCATCAATGCAGCCCCTGGATCCTGGGCTGTCACCAATGGACCTCCAGGACCCATTTGGCCCCAGGTGAATGGTTCTCAGTTGACAACGACGGGGGGCTGAACCGGGCAATTATACACTCGTTTACACCCTTACAGATTCTGTCCCTGGGTGCGCTGCATCGGCATCCATTCCTTTGGTAGTGGAGGCGATCCCTACAATCACTCTTGTATCTGTTGATTGTGATCCATCCAATTCTTTTTATAATTCAATCGTGCAGACCAGTGGGGCATCACTTACTGCGGATTTTGGGGATGTGACCCCTGCTGGTGCCGGTCTCTACAATATCAATAATGTTCCGCAAGGACAGGATATCACAGTCATGGTTTCTTCCGCTACAGGATTGTGTGCATCGTCATTGATGATCCCGGGCCCGGACTGCAGTTGTACACTGATGGCAGAAGATATAGCTGATACCATTACCTTCTGTCCGGGAGATACTTTTGTATTGATCCCGATCGTGACCGGTGGACAGGGTTTTGCCTTTTCTACATGGATCACGCCTTATGGCACCTTTATGAGGCCAACACTGCCTTTATACCGCGAAGGGCAGTATATATGGATCGTGCGGGACGAAGCAGGATGCGAGGAGCGCGATACATTCAATGCTGAGTTTATCGGCCCCGAAGGAGCGATTATTACTTCCATTCCCCCTTCCTGTCCAGGTAGTACTGATGGCCAACTTACAGTTGATTCCATCATCGCAGGCACACCTCCTTTTATGATCCAGCTTGACAACGGGGTCGTCAATACAGTCAATCAATTGCCATATATAATTGATAATGTAGGCCTGGGAAACCATGTCGTGACGATCACCGATATCATTGGTTGTGCTATTGACGTACCTGTGACAGTTGACAATCAGGATTTCGGAATACTTGACATCGGACCAGATGAAACCATCCAGAAGGGCGATAGTGTGCTTATACAGCCATCTGCAGAAGGAATTGTGATTTCAACGGTGACATGGAATCCATCACTTCCGGTTATAGGTATCGAAGACTTTTGGTTTGGACCAGAAGTCACTACCTTAATATCTGTCAGCGTGCAGGATACAGCAGGATGTGTGTATGAGGATGAACTGCTCGTCACCGTGCTGGACAAGGAAAGTATCTATATCCCCAATATCATCTCCCCGGATGGCAATCAGGTCAATGATGACCTGGTCGTTATCACTAATCTTCCGGTGGAGCAATTAGTTTCTCTGGAAATATTTGACCGTTGGGGTAGCATGTTATATGGCCAGTATGGTGATGCCCCTTTCCACTGGGATGGAAAGGCCAAGGGCGAAATGGTACAGACTGGTGTCTATGTATATAAATTTACATGGAAGGACAAGAAGGACAGGATCAAAGTAAAAGTGGGTGATGTAACAGTGCTCAGATAAGCGGAAGCTATATTAACTACTGTCTTTTCACTTTTCATACTTCGATTATACTAAGTACATCGCTTTTCACTTTTCTTTTTTCACTTTTCATTTATCTTATCCCAAGCCATTTGTGCGTCTGTACACTCAGCTTCCATTGCGGATGCTTCAGGCAATAATCCATAGCCCACTCCGAATGTGAAATAACTTCTGGTCCATCCATTGGTTGTAGGTAGAAATGAGCAAAATTCCAATGGGCAAATTGATCTGGTTCAAGACCTTTTTGGCGCACCACCAGTTTTAACTCATTTCCTTCTCTCACCACTATTTCAGTATAAGCCTTAGGGCTGACACAGATCCAGTCTAATCCAGCCGGAGGTGATAGCGTGCCATTTGTTTCAACACCTACTTCAAAATGGTGAGCATGGAATGCATTGATCAGCGCTTCATCAAGTTGGAGGAGTGGTTCGCCTCCGGTGCAGACCACGTAGCGATTACCCTGGCCCTGGGGCCATTGATCATTGACGATACGGGCAAGTTCTTCACCGGTGTATTTTCCACCTAGCGTCCCGTCCATTCCTACAAAGTCAGTGTCACAAAACTGGCATACCGCATCGCTTCTGTCTTCTTCGCGGCCACTCCAGAGATTGCATCCTGTAAAACGCAGGAATACGGCTGGTCTCCCGCTATGAGCGCCTTCCCCCTGCAGTGTATAATAGATTTCCTTGACTTTGTAAGTGGACATCAGATCAGTGTGTAACGATTGCAGTAGCTTCGATTTCGACGATATAATCAACGGATATCAGGCTTGATACCTCAATCATTGTAGTAACCGGTCGGATATCGCCAAAAACTTCACCATGGGCCTTTCCTATTTCAGTCCATTGATCAATATTGGTGACATATATCCTGGTGCGAATCACATCTTCCAGCTTGCCGCCAAGATGTTCGATGGCTGTGCGAATGATCTCGAGGCAACGCGCAGTCTGCAGGTAGGGATCACCTATAGCAAACGGTTTCCCTTCAGGATCAACAGCGCATGTGCCGGATACTTCAATGGTGTCTGCTATGCGGACTGCCCTTGAGTAACCAACGATTGGTTCCCATTTTGCTCCCGTACTGAAATTTCTTCGCGTTGTCATTTTAACCGGAGTTTAGACAAAAGTACTTCTTTGCCTACGAATATGTTTTGGGCGAAAGGGATTCTAAAGTTTTAAATAAAAGTGATGACGGAAATCGTCATACAAAGTGGTTTACGATGATAAACACCCACAACACTGCAATCATCAGGCCATCCATCAGTCCGCCAAAAAAATAGTCGTCTTCTATGGCGTAGCTAAAATGGATTAAAGGGATCACCAGGAGGCTGGTCAGGCTCATGGCAATCACATACGCAAGATTGAAATATTGGAAAGCGGCAAGTCCGCTCAGGGAAATAACAGCAATGCACAATATGATTGCAATCCTGCTTGTCCTTTTCCGGCCCAACTTTTCAGGTATCGTGATCAAGCCAACTGAGCGGTCCAGATGCAAGTCACGAATCTCAAAAGGGATAGTGAGCAGCATGATAAACAACATACGCTCCAACCCATGGATCACGATCATCTGTATTGAAGCTTCTGTAAAGTAGCCAAGGGGAATAACGGCCGTAAGCCACGACCCTGAAAAGCCAATCATCACGATCTTGGCCCATCCCAGGTCGCGCAGCCTTCGCCCGCCTGAGAGGAAAGGGATCACATAGGTAAATGCGATAATCCCTCCCGGCAGTAATAATAGTAGAAAGGATAAGTTGAAAGAAGCCAGCAGCGAAAGTGAAATCATCGCCCAGATCACCGTGTAGACCCTGATATGAAACTGATATTTCCGGATGATACTGAAGCGCTCTGAAGTCTTCAGGTGAACGGTTTTGTTCAAGCCTACTACGCGGTGCAATGCATATAAGGCTGCTGTAGCGGCCCCGATCAGGAAAATATAAGGAAGGTTTTGCTCAGCTTGTCCGGTGAGTTCAAACGAAAGCGCAGTAATACATGACGCACAGAGGCCAATGAAACCGCCTCCATAAATAAGCAGGTTGACTATATCTCTGATGAACTTACCTGTCAAAGTATTTAAAGTTATGGCCTGACTTGATCTGCCTGAGCGAGGCTGTGATCAATGAGATCAGATGGCTGATGTCTTCAAAATTAGCCATTTCCACCGTCGTATGCATATACCGTAGCGGAATAGAAATCAGTGCGGAAGGAATGCCGCCATTGGAGTACGCAAAGGCATCCGTATCCGTTCCTGTACTCCGTGATGATGCAACACGCTGGAAGGGTATGTTATTTGCCTGTGCAGTCTCTTCGATGAGCTGCAGGAGTTTCCTGTGTACGGATGGTGCGTAGGCAAGCGCAGGGCCAAGGCCAAGCCTTACATCCCCTTCAAGTTTGGCGTCAATCAGGTGTACTGGTATCGTGTGTAACGTCTGTCACGATCGCTACATCGGGCCTGATTGTCTGTGCAATCATCTGCGCACCATGCAGTCCAACTTCCTCCTGTACAGAGTTGACGATATAGAGTGAATAAGGAAGTTTGATTTTTTCTTCATGCAATTGACGTGCGACTTCAGCTATACAATATCCTCCGAGTCGGTTGTCAAGCGCTCTCCCGATAAAACACTTCTTATTGATTTCTTCGTATCCATCATCATAGGTGATGACACACCCTACATGAATGCCGAGCTCTTCAACTTCCTTCTTGTTGTTTGCACCGACATCGATAAATATATTTTCGAGGGTAGGGGCGAGGTTGGCATCTTTTCCCTTGCGCACATGGATCGCCGGCCATCCAAATACACCACGGACGATTCCTTTAGGCGTATGGATATTGACCCTTCTGCTGGCAGCAATGGTCTGATCAGATCCCCCGTTGCGGATTACGTGGATATTGCCCTTGTCCGAGATATAATTGACATACCAGGAGATTTCATCCGCATGGCTTTCGATCGCGACACGGTATTTTTTTCCTGGATTGATGATCGCATATGCAGTGCCGTATACATCGGTGTGCCATTCATCCACATAAGGCATGATATAATCGAGCCAGAGCTCCTGGCCCTTTGTTTCGTGGCCTGTTGGGCTGGCATTGCCTAAGTATTCCTTCAGAAATTTCTTTGACTTCTTATCCATCACGGATGCTTGGTATTTATTGATGTGTTTGTGTATAATGTTCAGACCAGGCCTGTGGATCATTAGCCCACTGACTCAACAAGGTCAGGTGATGAGGTTCAATCATTTTTTGATCAGCCGCCACCGCGATGATGGTCTGATAATCAGTAAGGGTCAGATAAGGGCATTTAGCCTCATCAAATGCTTTCTTCGCTTTTGGCAAGCCATATTGGAATATGGCGATCACCCCTGTGACTTCTGCAGGGATCTGGCGTATTGCTTCTACAGCCTGGAGACTGCTCATTCCGGTTGAAATGAGATCTTCTACCACCAATACTTTTGCATTTTCCTTTATACTCCCTTCGATAAGGTTTTGCCTGCCATGGTCTTTCGGTTTTGAACGTACATAGGCAAAAGGAAGCTTTAATCGGTCTGCAAGAATAGCTCCTGCAGGTATGCCTGCAGTAGCAACTCCGGCGATGGTGTCAAAGAATTCAAAATCTTTTATCACCTTCACCATTAAATCGATCAGGCTGGTTCTGATTTCCGGGTACGACAACAGGACCCGGTTGTCACAGTAAATAGGGGATCGCATACCAGACGCCCATGTAAAAGGGTTGTCCGGTTGGATCCGAACTGCGCCGGTTTCGAGAAGTTTTGATGCAAGTATTTGATTGTTAATCATTTGTGACTAAATAGCGTGGATGCAAAGGTATAAAATATACATTAACGAGAGCCCTTTGATTCTGACACAGACCTCTGATCTTGGAGACGAAACGGCCTTTGAGCGTTCGCTGATCCATGCCAAGTACAGAGGTAAGCCCAAAATGCTCTTCAATTATATCGAGCTACTCGAAAAAAATAAACATCATGAAGGTATCATCATCCAGGCTGATGATGTCAACCAGCTCTGGAAGGATTTCAAGTCACTTTACTTCTATATCAAGGCTGGCGGGGGCCTTGTCCTGAATCCTTTCGGAAAGGTCCTTCTCATTTTCAGAAGGGGGGTCTGGGATTTGCCAAAAGGGAAACAAGATCCAGGAGAAACCCTGGCTCAGACTGCTGTTCGTGAAGTCCATGAGGAAACCGGACTGTCAGACCTGACCATAACCGAGCGGCTTGATAATGGGTACCATTGCTATCTCATGAGTAAGCAAAGGACACTCAAGAGGACACGTTGGTACCTGATGGAAACAAAGACTCCGGATCAACTGGTGCTGCAAAAGGAAGAAGGTATCCAGGATGCAGCATGGTTTGATCCACGCGAGATCCCAACCCTGCAAATGCCCATGTACAATAATATCAGGGATGTATTGGTCAGGTATCACGCAGAGAAATTGATACCACCTCAACCCGGGAAATAACTCATTAAATGGTGACTGAAACCCAGTTTTGGGATGTGTATTGTTCTGTTTTAGGAAAAGAATAAGCTTCCCACTCTGATCATGTTACTTCCTTCTTCAAGGGCTATCTGATAATCTCCTGACATCCCCATACTGATGGTCTTGAAGGCTATGGTATCTGCAAAGTATTTTTGCCGCATGAGATCGAAGGATGCCTTTATCTTCTTCATTTCATTTCGGACCTGGGCAGTGTCATCTGTAAAACTGGCCATACCCATTACCCCGCCGATGATGACATTGGGATATTGATAATGTTGACCTGAAGCAAGTAATTGAGACAACTCTTCAAGATCCCATCCATACTTAGTTTCCTCCATCGCCACCTTGATCTGAAGCAGACAGGTAATCTGCTTATCAATCCTGCCGGCTTCCTCTTGTATTTTTTCCCATAGGCTGATGCGATCAAGGGACTGGATGCAAGTGATATATGGGAGCACTGAACGGACTTTATTGGTCTGCAAGTGGCCGATCAGGTGCCATTCAATATCCGTAGGCATCACAGGTGCTTTTTCAAGCAACCCCTGGGCCCTGTTTTCGGCAAAAATCCTTTGGCCCATTTGATAAAGCACATCTGTTTCAGGAATGGTCCTGGTCTTTGATACAGCCACCCAGGTAGCATGATGTTGACGGCAAGTTCTGAAAGAAGGTAATAGGGATGATCTGGATTTGGCACAGTTTATGGTATTATTTTTTTCTTTAATATGATTTTGAGCGTATTTCCGGTGTGGCGGCCTCAATTTAAGGCATGTTGACAATATCGGCTAGAATGGCATCGTTTTTCAACCATCGATCACTTTAAAAAACCGGCGAATGGCTCATCACTACATGAACAACAAAAACTGATCTGACATGAGTACCAACCGTGAAAAAACAAGTAAAGTAATGGGTATCACTGTTTCTGTGCTGCTGCATGGGATATTCTTTGCAGGATGCCTCGCACTTGACGCATCAAGTGTCTCTTCTTCTAATACTGCTGACAAGGACACTACCACGATCAACCAGGTAGCTGATCACGCAGATGCCACCAAAGTCAAAAGCTGATTGCTGATTTAGAATAAACCATTGATCTGGCTATCCACCAGTTCGATGATTTTGCCCATGTCTTCCGGACTCTTCTCGAAATCAATATCATCTGCGTTGATGACCAGCAGCGGTCCCTCCTTATAGCTTTCGATCCATTCGTCGTACTTCTGGTTGAGCCTCTTGAGGTAATCCAGGCTCATACTGCCCTCATAGCTCCTGCCTCTGCTATGGATATGCCTCACCAGCGTCGGGATGCTTGCCTGCAAGTAGATCAACAGGTCAGGTGGTGATATCTGGGCGCTCATGTTCTTGAAAAGGGTAAAATAATTTTCAAAATCCCGCCTGCCCATCAAGCCCATTTCATGCAGGTTAGGGGCGAAAATATAGGCATCTTCAAAAATGGTCCTGTCCTGGATCACCGTCTTGTCACCATTGCGGATCTGCAGGATCTGCTGGTACCGGCTGTTGAGGAAGTAGATCTGGAGGTTGAAGGACCACCGGTGCATATCATCATAGAAATCACTTAGATAGGGATTATTGGTGGTATCCTCATAATGGACCTCCCAACCAAAATGCTTGGCCAGTCGGGTGGAAAGAGTGGTCTTTCCGGCCCCGATATTCCCGGCCACTGCCACATGTTTGATCAATGTTTTTGGTTTTTGCATCTCGGTTGGTATACTAAACGACGGTATAAGGTCGTAAAATAAAAAGCTTCGGCGATTGAATGCACCGAATCATCCAAATATTTGCTTTGTCAAGGTTTAAAATCAATACTTTTGAAGCTATGCAAGAGGCCAGACCCATCATTTCTGTTAAAGAACTCTCCAGGACCTATCTGATGGGGACGGAGACTGTCAATGCGTTGCGTTCAGTGACACTCGAAATCGCTAAGAATGAGTATGTTGCCCTGATGGGACCCTCCGGTTCAGGAAAGAGTACCCTGATGAATATCCTCGGATGCCTGGATACCCCTTCCTCTGGTGAATATTACCTCAACAACCAGTTGGTCAGTGAGATGAGCGATGGAGAGTTGGCTGCCGTGAGGAATAAAGAGATCGGGTTTGTCTTTCAGACCTTCAACCTGCTTCCACGCTTGTCTGCATTGGACAATGTAGCCTTACCACTTGTGTATGCAGGACTCAAGCGGTCCAGGCGTGAAGAAGTCGCAGAGCATGTTCTCGAGCAGGTGGGCCTTACGGACCGGATGCACCACAAACCAAATGAATTGTCAGGGGGACAGCGACAACGTGTAGCGATTGCCAGGGCTTTGGTCAACAACCCTTCCATAATCCTTGCCGATGAGCCTACGGGTAACCTGGATACCAAGACATCCCTTGAAATCATGGATATTTTTGGCAAAATACATGAGATGGGCAATACGATAATCCTGGTCACCCACGAACTTGACATATCCCTCTATGCGCATCGGGTGGTCAAGCTACGTGATGGCCTGGTAGAATCTGATGCCCTCAATAAGAACTACCTGACAGCCTCCTCCGCAGTCGCGGAGGTATCCTGATAAATGAACTTCCACCATGTCCACAAAGATTTATACCAAAACAGGTGATGACGGTACAACCGGCCTTTTTGGCGGAGCCCGCTTACCCAAAGATCATATCCGGATTGAAGCCTATGGTACCGTAGATGAATTGAATGCTGTGATTGGCTGGTTGATGTCCACTGTGCCGGACAAGCAAATTGACCATCTACTGCAAACCATTCAGTCGAGGCTGTTTACCGTTGGGGCTAACCTGGCCAGTGAGCCCGGGAAGAATATGATCACGCCTGACCTGCTGGATGAGGATGTCGCCCTCATTGAGCAATCCATAGACAAAATGCAGGAAACACTTCCTTCCTTAAAGCATTTTATTATGCCAGGCGGGAGCCCATCTGTCAGCGCAGCCCATCTCGCCCGTACCGTTTGCCGCCGTGCGGAAAGACGCTGTGTCACACTGGCCCAGACGTCTGATGTGGAGACGATCATTATCCTCTATCTCAACAGGCTTTCTGATTTCTTTTTTGTCCTCGCCAGATGGCTAGGTGCAAGGGAAGGAGTGGAGGAAGTGAAGTGGATGCCTAGAGTGAAAAATGAAGAATGAAAAGTGAAGAGTGAAAAATGAAGAGTAAGAAGTGGGGTATCAGGCATCGCCGGATAGCCAGTTATAATTTTTCACTTTTCATTTTACTTTTTTCACTTAAGCCAGATGTCGCTTAGGCTTGAGCATGAATACATGCAGGGCGACTCCAAACAAGACAAGGCTGTAGAAGAGGTCGCCAAACACCTGATTGATCAGAAATGGGAGGCCTGCAGTATAGCAGGTCATGAGACCGGCAAAATTGACCGGATATGCACCTGTAGATGCCCATACCCCGAAATTGGACAGGAGGAAAAAGATGACAGAAGAACCAAGGGCCCCAAAAATCACTTTTGACAGATCAACTCCATTACGGAAAAGGGTATAACCGAAAATAACGATAATCCCAAAGGCAGCATAACTCCACAATGCCCCACGATAGAGGAAAATGAAATTTTTATAATCGTCCGGATATGCATTTGCATAAATCACATTGTTGAGGATCATATCACTAAACAACATGACGAGGTAGGGTATAATGATCGCTATGCTTCTCCTGGTCCCAAATGCAGCTCCAAAGAGGGATATCGCTCCAATAGCCGTAAAATTAGGATAGTGTGGAATCAACCTGCTACCTATCCCCACGATCAGCAATGAAATAATTAAAGTCCTGGTTTGATTCATGTTGCTCCAAATGTAATAAGATTCTTTTAACCAAATAACCCCAATATTTACTATACGTGTCCTGATTCGTTATTGGTTTGTATAATTACGCCTGTTATCAGGCGATTGTATTCATTCAGCCTTTCAATTGTTGATTACATTTCGAAAATAATGAAAATTTATATGCGCTACGGGGTAATTTCATGGATTTGTCTCATATACGGCCTTTTGTGCTGCTATCTGCCTCAGACTGAGGCCCAGGCAACCAGAAATTACTGGCAGCAATCCATCAGTTACAAGATGGCGGTGAGACTTGATGTCCACACTGACCGGTTCGACGGGGAGCAGACCATAAAGTACAAGAACAACTCTCCCGAGACCCTTGACAAAGTCTATTTTCATCTCTATCTCAATGCTTTTCAACCCGGAAGTGCGATGGATATTCAGTCTAATACGCTACCTGATGCTGACCCCAGGATCGGGACAGATATAGGTAAGCTCCAGCCAAATGAAATAGGATATCAGCGTATCCTCAGCCTGACTCAGGATGGAAAGCCCTTGAAGTTTGAGGTTGCCGGGACTATACTTGAAGTAACTCTTGCCAAGCCAATCCGACCGGGCCAGTCTACAAAATTCTTTATGGCCTACGAAGCCCAGGTCCCCTTGCAGATCCGGCGCAGCGGACGGGACAATGATGAAGGGATACGTTACTCGATGGCCCAATGGTATCCCAAACTCTGTGAATACGACACCAGGGGCTGGCACGCCGATCCTTATCTGGCAAGGGAGTTCTACGGAGTCTGGGGTGATTATGATGTGCAATTGACCCTTGATGCCGGATATATGGTTGCTGCTTCGGGACAATTGGTCAATGCATCGAAAATCGGATATGGATACAGCTATGTTTCTCCTCCAGACCAGGATGAGCTGACCTGGCATTTTGTAGCAAGGAATGTGCATGATTTTGTCTGGGCTGCTGACCCGGATTACAGGCACGATATGCATACGTGCGCCAATGGGGTAGTCCTGCATGCTTTTTACCAACCCCACGAATCGTTTGTAGCGCAATGGGAGGCCCTTCTTCCGATCATGGAGGAGGCTTTAAACTATATGAATGCTAACTTCGGGAAGTACCCTTATCCGGTGTATTCTTTTATCCAGGGCGGCGATGGGGGCATGGAATATCCTCTGGCAACCCTGATCACAGGGAACAGGTCACTAGGCAGCCTGGTAGGGGTGTCCGTTCATGAAATGATGCATAGCTGGTACCAGATGGTGCTGGGCTTCAATGAAAGCTATTATTACTGGATGGACGAAGGGTTTGCCAATTATGGTGCCCAAAGGGTGATGGAACATCTGAAAGCTAAAGGACTACTTACCGGACCACCTGATCCAATGCCTTTCAAGAGTTTTTACAACGGGTATGCAAACCTGGTCGAAGGGGGAATCCAGGAACCCCTATCCACCCATGCTGATCATTTCAACCTGCATACCGCTTACAGTATTTCAGCCTATAACAAAGGGGCTCTCTTTTTCAACCAGATGGAATATGTAATCGGAAAGCCAGCCTTTGATAAGGGGTTACTTGATTTTTATAATACCTGGAAATTCAAGCACCCTGATGACAATGATTTCATCAGGATCATGGAGCAGTCTTCGGGGCTGGAACTTGATTGGTATAAGGACTATATGGTCTATTCTACTAAAACAATTGACTACAGTGTGGATACCGTTTTTTATGATGGCTCAGGATCAACGGTGTACCTGAGTCGACGGGATTATATGCCTATGCCCATAGATGTTGTCATCTCACTTGCCAATGGTACAAGACAATACTTTACCATCCCGCTTGATATCATGCTGGGCGCAAAAAACGAGCAGGGTGCAGGTGGAGAACCTTATCAGGTGCTCCCCGACTGGGATTGGGTCAATCTTATATACCAGTTTCATATTCCGTACAATCCTGACCAGATATCATCATTGACTATCGATCCCACTATGCGTATGGCTGACCTGAACAGGGATAATAATACATGGCCGCCATCCAAGTCATGAAGAAGGGTCACTTTTCTTTTTCTATTTTGTTCGCATATTAATTGCGTCTCATGATTCACGACCTACAACTCACAACTCACAATTCACAAATGATAAAATCACTCCTCACCTTTCTTGCTGTAACCATTTCCGCAGTTCTTTTAGGACAGCCAATTGACGAAAAAATTCTGGAAGGATTCACCTTGCGGAATGTTGGACCTGCCGGCATGAGTGGCCGGATCACGGCGATTGATGTAGTCAATGCACAACCAAACCATATCTATATCGGATCAGCCTCAGGAGGTGTATGGGAATCCACAGATGGCGGAACAGAATGGTCTCCGATATTTGATGATCAGCCCTCCATGTCGATTGGTGCGATCAGAATAAATCAGCAGAACCCCAGCGAAATATGGGTCGGTACAGGAGAGGGCAATCCACGTAACTCACAAAACAGTGGAAAGGGATTGTTCAGGACACTTGACGGAGGCCGTACCTGGACCTATATGGGCCTTGCTGAAACAAAAGTAATCCATCGGATACTCATCGATTTTCATGATCCATCGACCATCTATGTTGGTGCAGGAGGTTTCCCATGGGGCTCTTCACCTGACAGGGGTGTCTACAAGTCAACGGATAGCGGAACGTCATGGAAGAAGATTCTTTTTTCAAACGATACTTCGGGTATTGCAGATCTGGTGATGGACCCAACCAATCCGCGCAAGATCATTGCAGCCCTTTATCAGCATATGCGTACCCCATGGGATTTTAAGAGTGGCGGTGCTGGCTCCGGATTGTATATCACCTATGATGGTGGAGAAAAATGGAAGAAGATAACAGATGAAGAAGGCTTGCCAAAAGGTCAATTGGGCAGGATCGGTTTGGCGATAGCCCCTTCAAAACCATCCATAGTCTATGCCTTGATTGAAGCAAAGGAAAACGGATTGTATAAAAGTATAGATGGGGGAGAACATTGGTCACTCGTGTCGACGAGTAATATTGGTAACAGGCCATTCTATTACCATGAATTGTATGTTGATCCTAAAAATGAGAACCGTTTGTGGAACCTGTATTCCTATGTCTCCAGAAGCGAAGATGGTGGAAGGACATTTGAGAATGTCCTTGACTATGGAAAGGGTGTTCATCCTGATCATCATGCATTCTGGATACATCCTGACGATCCGGATTATATCATTGAAGGAAATGATGGTGGATTGAATATATCGAGAGACCGTGGTCGCAATTGGTATTTCTGCAGTAATATCCCCGTCGGCCAGTTTTATCATATCAATGCAGACAAGGATTATCCATACAATCTCTATGGTGGAATGCAGGATAATGGATCCTGGGTGGGCCCGGCATTTGTGCTCAAGGCAGGGGGAATACGAAACCAGGATTGGCGTGAACTGTATTTCGGAGATGGGTTTGATGTCTTACCAAAGCTAAGTGATACGCGTTATGGCTGGGCCATGAGCCAGGGAGGCAATATGACTTATTATGATCGCGAGACAGGGTTCAATCAATTTGTAAAACCAGTGCATCCGGAAGGGCTATTTCTCAGGTTTAATTGGAATGCTGCATTGGCAGCCATACCTGGGGAAGATTGCGGTATTTATTTTGGCAGCCAGTTTGTGCACAGGAGCCTTGATTGCGGACGATCGTGGGAAATCATTTCTCCTGATTTGACGACAAATGATACTACAAAACAAAAGCAAAACAAATCCGGTGGCCTGACTATTGATGCCACGGGAGCTGAAAATCATACCACCATACTATGTATAGCCCCCAGTTTGATCAATCCACAGGTGATCTGGGTCGGTACGGATGATGGCAATCTCCAACTGACACGTGATGGGGGTAAATCCTGGACAAATCTGATCACCAGGCTGCCTGGGTGTCCTTCCGGGGCATGGATCCCTCAGATTGAAGTTTCTACTCATCAGGCTGGTGAGGCTTTTGTGGTAGTCAATCATTACCGTCACAATGATTTTCATGCCTATCTGTATCACACCACTGATTTTGGTACAACGTGGGCAAACATCGCTGATGATAAGCAGATCACCTCGTTTGTCCAGTGTGTGGTGCAGGATCCGGTTGTGCCTGGATTATTGTTTCTAGGAGCTGATGATGGTATGTATCTCAGCATCGATAAGGGTGCGCGATGGACCAGGTTCCCTGCAAAAGTATTCCCCAGGGTGTCTACCATGGATCTGAAAATCCATCCGACGGATCACAGTCTTGCTATAGCCACCTTTGGAAGAGCATTGTGGGTGATGGACAACTTATTACCGCTGCGTGAACTGGCAAGCAATCCTGCATTATTAGACAAGGCATTCACCTTATTGCCTTCGACTGAGGCCATTCAATCCCAATTCAGGAGTGTGGATGGCATCAGGTTTACCGCAGATGCTGAATTTAGGGGTAATAACAGAAGTGGCGGTGCAAAAATCCTTGCATACGTAAAACCTAAACCCAAGAATGAAGCGGTCAAACCAGATGCTCCTGCAACTAATCAAGGTAAGTCCGGGAAAAAATCTGAGAAAAGTGTAGAATCGAATTTGCCGGTTGTGGCAGTGGCTGATTCTACAAAGCGTAAGGAAGAACAAAAAGATAAAGATCTGCTCAAGCTGTATGTATTAGATGACAAGGGTGATACCTTGCGATACATCAATCAAAAACTCAACGAAGGATGGAATACCATCTACTGGGATATGCGTGAAAAAGGAGTATTGTTTCCTTCACGCAGCGAACCTCCAAAAGATGCGGATGATCCTTCGGGACAATATGTACGACCAGGGGAGTATACATTGTCCGGCCTGTTCAATAAGGCTAAGGACTCAACTATAGTAAAGGTAAGCCTGGATCCTCGACTGAATATCACGATGGCCGATCTTGACGCAAGGGATTCAATGACACTTAAGTTTTATCATGAAGTTGACCGCGCACAGGTGGCATTCAGGGCGTTGATGGATGTTCGCAAGGATGTCAGGATGATAGAATCTATGTTGATCAATGCACCCGATAGTATGCAGACTAAAATCAAAGACAAAACGAAAGCGCTTGTAAAGAAACTCGGTGAAATTGAAAATGGATTTATGGAGCCGGAAGGGGTGAAAGGGTATACCAATGAAATCAACCTGGGAAGGTATTTGTCTTCTACCGGAAGCTATCTGGGAACATCACTTGGTGATCCAGGCACTAATGCAAAGGATATGTTGTCACAGACCATGAAGGAAGTGGATAAGAATGTAAATGCGGTCAATGCATTTCTGTCAAAAGACTGGCCTGAATTCCAGGCTTATATCAAAGGGCTTGACTGGCCGTTGTTTAAACCTATCAAAGCGCCTCAGTAAAGCTGATCACAGGATAGAAAGCCATCGGATAGTGAAGGAATCAGGCGGACGATATTATTTTTTCAACGATTTCTTTTACGCCGACTGAAGCTACTTTTGGAATGATCTGAAGTCCCGGTCTTCGGCTGAGTTCGTAATTGAGTTTTGGGTTGGGATCGATATAGTAGATCTCTGCCTGAGGAGGGGCATATGCCACCAGACTTGCTGCCGGATAGACCTGCATGCTGCTGCCGATGACGAGCACAATAGATGCGTCGGTGATTGCATCTATGGCAGTTTCAAGCATTGGTACCATTTCACCAAACCAGACAATATGCGGACGCAATTGAAAGCCTCTTTCACAAAGATCACCTATCTGTATATCCTCCATGCATGGGTAGATCAGGTCATCATATTTTGAGCTCCGTTTTTTCAACAATTCTCCATGCAGATGTATAACTTTTTTACTTCCTGCGCGTTCATGCAGGTCATCTACGTTTTGTGTGATGACTATGGTGTCATGATATTGCTCTAATAGGGTCAGGCTATTGTGCCCGTCGTTAGGGGACACTTCAAGCAGTTGTTTCCTTCGCTCGTTGTAAAAACGGAGGACCATCTCTGGGTTCCTGCGCCAGGCTTCCGGGGTAGCTACATCCTCAATTTTATATCCTTCCCACAATCCTCCTGCATCCCTGAATGTGCGGATGCCACTCTCAGCACTTATGCCTGCACCGGTAAGGATGACAATCTTAGACATCTTTTTCTTCGTCTTCGTTAATAGTAGGTTCACGATGGCGCAGTTCTTCAAAGGCCTCGCCGAGGTACTCCACGATATCTGATGCGATCAGTGACTCATACCCCTGGTCTTCGGCGGCAAGGTCACCTGCTGATGCATGGATGTAGACCCCGAGTAGGGATGCATAATCGGAGGAATAGCCCTGGCTTAGTAGCCCCAGGATCACGCCTGTCAGTACATCGCCGCTTCCACCAGTGGCCATTCCTGGATTCCCCCTGGTGTTGAAAAAGCTCACTCCGTTTGATTGGCAGATTATAGTGATCCCGCCTTTCAGCACGATATTTATTTTTCGCTGTTGGGCCTCACGCTGTGCCGTGGCAAACCGACTATAGTGATCATCCTGTTCGCCAAATAACCTGTCGAATTCACCGGGATGTGGAGTGATGATTGTGCCCGCAGGTAGTAATTCAAGGAGTTCCTTATTCATGGCGATGATGTTGAGGGCATCAGCATCCCAGACCATCGGTATAGTAGGTTTTGAATTTAGGAGACGTCTGATGGCCTCGACCGTTGCCGGATTCTTTCCAAGTCCTGGCCCAATGCCAAGTGCCGATATTTTTTCCGGTATGATGATTTCAGAGACGGCATGCTGATTTTCGTCCAGGGTTACCATAGCTTCAGGTACAGCAGCTTGTAATATGGAATACATGATACCCGGGATATGTGCAGTCAGTAATCCAAGTCCGGATCGCATGGCAGCACCGGCAGCAAGGATAGCAGCTCCGGCCTTACCCATACTTCCCGCGACAAGGAAGCCATGGCCATAGTCCCCTTTATGACTGAAACGGTTCCGGTCAATCAAAAAGGGAAGGAGATAATAATAGGAGAGCTCAAAGTTTCTGATGTCATGCTCAAGCAGAAATGTATCTGACAAGCCAATGTTACAAACCAACACCTCACTAAAATGTGGTTCACTCTCAGGCATCATGAAGGCCAGCCGTTGGCATTGGAAGGTCAGGACAAGATCTGCGTAGACGACCTCACCGTCAGGAGCCCGGTCAACGTACAACCCCGAAGGCATATCTATGGCAACAGTCAGATTGCTTTGTTCATTTACCCAGTTGGTGATTTCAAGCCATTTTCCGGAGAGCGGTCGTTTGAGTCCGGTGCCAAACATGGCATCTATGATCGTCCCGGATGGACTCAGTTCTATCTTTTCAGGATCCCACACGGTATGGATCTCCAGTTGCTCAGGATCTTTGCTCATCAGGCGCTCATAGTTAGCTTTCCATTCCGCCGAGTGATCTCCCTCCAGGCTGACAAATACATCCACGATGTAATCCATATCCAGTAAGAGTCGGGCAATCGCCAGTCCATCTGCTCCGTTGTTTCCATTGCCGCAGATGATGAGTACCTCCTGGTCTTCTTCACCCAGCAGGAGATCCAGCTTGTCGGTCACAGCTATAGCTGCTTGTTCCATCAATTCCAGCGAACTGATTCCTTTTGCGATGGTGTAGGCATCCCAGGCTTTTATCTGGGCTTCATTGAGTATGATCATAGGGGTAAGGTACAAAACTGGACAGGTGAATGGAGGCTGGATATTGAGGAAATTAATTTCCGGTAATATTTGAATTGTTAAAAAAAATCTTATCTTTCGTACGGATCAACCCTCTATTCGTTCGCATCGATCCGAATCTTTGCCAACTACGCCCTCACCCCTTATCAGAACAAATGAAATATTGAGTACAGTTTTTGCTGTATATCAAGCATGTAGACAATAGTATATTGGCTGCTATTTAATGCCTTGTTAATTAGTGATTTAGATATATTTTTTATATTTATATCAAACACAGGAATCTGACATGAACATGAACATATCCATAAAAGGAGTAATAATTTATCTCCTTACCCTATCCGGTATTACTGCCCAGGACGTCCATTTGTCCCAGTACCACTTTGATCGGTTACAGGTCAGTCCTGCATTGACTGGCATGTTCAATGGGGACAAACAGGTCTCCCTGGTACATAAGCAGCAATATTTTTCAGTTCCGGTAGATTATCTCACATTCTCAGGCAGTTATGACGTCAAATTCCGTGATTGCTATGATGAAGGGGGCTTCTTCTCCGGTGGGATATTGTTTAATTATGATCAATCCGGGGATTCCAAGCTTAGCCTGGCCAGCCTGAGCGTCAATGGGTCCTATACCTTACCGCTCACCCCTTCCTTTTTTGTTGGAGGAGGGGCTTATCTCGGTGTCGGCCAGCGTTCCTTTACCGAAAAAGATCTTGAGTGGGACAATCAGTGGGATGGTACTGTTTTTAATCCATTACTCCCTTCCGGTGAGGCATTTGACCGTACCAGTTTTACTTTCCTGGATGTTGGGGCAGGCTTGAATCTTCGCCTTCAGGGCCAGGACAGGACTAAGTTAGATGCAGGTGTCGGTGCATTCCACCTCAATCAGCCAGGATACAGTTTTTATAAATCCTCAGATATCAAGCTTCCGATTAGGCTCTCGTTTTATGCTATGGGTGTTCTGAAGGTCCTGGATATTCTGGATATCTACGCCAACGGACTCTACCAGGATCAGGGGCCTTATGACGAAACAGTGTTTGGTGGCGGGGCGATCATTCACCTGAGTAACCGAAAAGCAAGAGAAATAGAACTTCATCTTGGGATGGCTGCAAGATTGGATGATGCACTGATCCCTATGATTGCCATTGGGTATGACGGTTGGAAGGGTGGTTTCAGCTATGACATCAACACCTCTCCATTTCAAGCAGCAACAGACCAGAAGGGAGGGCCAGAGTTTTTCCTGAACTACACGTATAAGAAACTATGTCCGCTAAAGCAAACCAAGGTCTGTACCATATTCTGATCTGCCTCAAAAGATAACTACTAGAAAAATGAAGCGTCAACATATACTTATCCTCTTCTTTTCGATATCACTCCTAGGCGGTGCTAAAGGGCAAACCCTTAACGCCTACGCCAAGGGAGCACAGGAAGCTTTCGATAAGAAGGACTATTACACGGCTTACAATTTCATGCGCATCGCCCATGAGATAGAGCCTAAGAATACTTTGCACACTTACAAACTGGCTGAAGCTGCACGTTATTATTCAGCTTTTACCATGGCTGAAAAATATTACAGCGAAGTTGACAGCAGTGCACAGGCAGCTGATTATCCTGAGACTTCATATTGGCTTGGTCTGGTCAAAGAGCGTCTGGGGAAATACCAGGAATCACTGAACCTTTACCAGATTTATCTTTCTGAACATTCAGGAGAAGATACACTCCTCACCGCACAGGCAACGCACCATGCAGAGATTTGTGCATGGGCCATCAGGGAACTGGCCAATAAGGATACAACGCTTCTGCTCGAACATCTGGGCCCTGAAGTCAATACCACATTCTCGGAGTTTGGTGCGGCTAAGACTGAAAAGAAACTATACTATAGTTCACTCAGATTTCTCAACGCAAATGACATATCTCTTCCCCAAAAGCCTTATGCCAAGGTCTTGATCAGCGAGGATGATTCTACCGGTGTCCTGGATACCTTACTCAATGATCCATTTTTACATACTTCGCACACGGCATTTAATGCGGCAAAGGACAGGGTCTTCTATACGATCTGTGATTACGTCAATGGAACAACGGATATCCGCTGTGACCTTTATTACCGCGATATCATTGATAGTGCTTATGGATTAGCTCAGAAATTGCCTGAGCCAATTAATATGGAAGGGTACACCACCACTCAACCCCATGTAGGTTATGACCCGCAATCTGACAGGGAAGTGCTGTACTTTGTATCGGACAGACCCGGAGGCAAAGGCAAGCTGGATATCTGGTTTTGTTACATCGCAGGCAAGGAGAATTTTACTGCTCCGGAAAATCTTGCAGCTGTCAACTCCGAAGGGAATGATATGTCTCCGTTTTACCATCGCAAGTCAAAGACCTTTTATCTGAGTTCTACCGGATATATGGGTTTTGGTGGACATGATATATACAGCGTCGCTATCAATGATGGTGTATGGGATACACTCGTCAATATGGGGGCGCCGATCAACAGCAGTCTTGATGATGCTTTCTTTAGTTTGTCACAGGATGGAATGGAAGGATACTTCTCTTCCAACAGGCTGGGATCTATGTATCTTTCCCCTGAAGATGAGGCCTGCTGTTTTGACATCCATCATTTTGAAAAGCCACCTAAGAAAGACCGGATTATCCTGGTCAGAACCTTTGAAACCTATAAGGGCCAGAACCCACAACCCCTGGCTGGTGTAAAGGTTACATTAAAGGAATTGGTGCCTGACGCTAAGCCAGATATCCGTGAGGATTTCCTCTCCAATTTATATTACTACAAACTTTTGAGAGACAGGGATGTAAATGTCAATGGTACGAAGAAGGGTTACAAACCTGGATTTGCAGCATTTAATACCTCAGACAATCCTGACCTGGATACATTGATTGTTGATCTTTTCCTTGAAATCGACAAGATCGATGTATTCCTGTATTCCAAGATCTATTTTGACAATGATGAACCTGGGCCAAGTACAGCTGAAAGGACGGAGGTGAACTACATGCAAACCTATGATGCATATAATGCACGCAAGGATCATTTTGTGACTGAATATTCCGGAACCGGCGATACTCCTGAAGCAAAAGAAGCTGCAGCAAAGGCTATTCAAGGTTTCTTTAGTGATTCTATACCCAAGGGGAGACGTGACCTTGAGACCCTGATGCATATTCTTGAGCAGTACCTCAAGGATGGAAAGCAGATGGCTATTTACCTCAAGGGGTATGCGAGTCCACTTGCTTCGGCGGAGTATAATCTGAAACTCGGTAAGCGAAGAATTTCCAGTATCCAGAATGAATTCAAGGTATTCAATGGTGGTGTCCTTTGGAAATATATGGAATCAGGAGACCTGGTGGTTGCTGAAAAGTCCTTTGGTGAGGAAATGGCTCCGAAAAATATTAGTGATGACCCTAAGAAAGTGAGACAATCAATATATAGTCCCGGTGCCTCAGAAGAACGCCGTGTAGAAATTGTTGAAGTAAAGTACTAACTGACATGAACCAAAATATCCTACATATACTTAAGAGTGGCAAGATAGCCCTGCGCATGGCATTTATCCTGTGCAGTCTGCTGTTGATGTCAACACAGGAGGCAAAGGCCACACACATTGTTGGTGGTAATGTAACCTACCGGTGCCTTGGGAATAACCAATATGAGATCAGGCTATCCCTGCGCAGGGATTGCTTGCTCGGTGCGTCTGATGCACAATTTGATGATCCGGCATCTATTGGTTTTTTCGATGCCACCACAAATCAACCCCTGACCTTTGTTGGTTTCGGCGGGCAGTTGTTAATGGATTTTAATGAATCCGATACGCTAAATGAGATTTTAGTTAGTGATTGTAGTATCGCCGGAAATCCAGTCTGTGTCCACCAGACCACGTATGTGGATACGATATTTCTTCCTTTCTGGCAGAATGGGTATAAAATGGTGTATCAACGTTGCTGTAGAAATGGATCACTTAACAATATCCTCAATCCGCTGAACACGGGTATGACCCTTGTAGCAGAATTATCTGCAACTGCACAGTCTGTATGCAAGAGTTCACCACAGATTGGATCTTATCCTCCGATTTATATCTGTGTCAATAAGGACATCAATTTTATCCCAAATGCATTTGACAGCCAGGGCGACTCCCTTGGCTTTAGCCTGGCAACACCATACACTGGCGGCGATATCGTTAACAACATGCCACAGCCGCCTAATCTCCCTCCGTATGCACTGGTCAATTGGCGGCCGCCTTACAGTCTGGCCAATATTTGCGGCGGTGTGCCTATAACGATTGATCCGGTGACGGGGAGAATCACAGGAAGGCCTAATACGATAGGGCAGTTTATTGTGACTATTGTGATCACCTCTTACAGAGATGGGGTTGAGCTTTGCCAGACAAGGGTTGACTTCCAATACAATGTGCGTGCATGTCGTGATGTACCTGTGGCCGACTTTGTAGCTCCTGATCTGACCTGCGACAATCTCACGGTCAATTTTGTCAATACATCACAAAATGCTGATCATTATCTCTGGATTTTTGATTCCGCTAATCCAAACGGAGGAGACTCAACTGAAGTTGAAAATCCTACACATACCTTTGATCATGATGGGTTTTATGACGTGACCCTCATGGTGCATGACAGTGACATGATCTGTTATGATACCATTGTCAAGCAGATTGGTGTATTCACATCCCAGCTCAATGCTGAGTTTTCCTATAGCTCAAATTCTTGTACAGATGGAATTGTGTTAAACGCCACTGATCTCTCCTCTGATCCTGAATATCCAATTGCAAGTTGGGAATGGCTGCTGACCTATCCGGGAGGGGTCATACCAAGTACACAGCAGAACCCGTCCTTTAGTTTTGATATTGATGAACCCTCAACAGTCTTCCTTGTGCTGATTGTGACTGATATAAATGGTTGTACTGCCTCTGAGGCCAAATCTTTTCAGGTACAGGAACTCGATTTTCAATTCAATCCAGAAGCAGACAGCATCTGTAAAGGGGAGTCTGTACACTTGCTTTTAAATGGAGATCCCTCACTCACATATACATGGACACCTCCAAATGGACTAAACCTTAATGATCCTTGGGATCCAATTGCATTTCCAGGGATTTCCGAGACTTACATTGGTACTGTTACAGATGGGGTTTGTACGATTTCCGATACTATTCACGTTGGAGTGCAGCAACTGCCTAATCTGGCATTCACCTATTCCACTGATTGTAAGAGTCTGGTTGTTCAGTTTGCAAATGCTTCCACCAATGGAACGAACTATCATTGGGATTTCGGCGACCCTGCTGTCACAGATGATACATCCAACCTGGTCAATCCTACCTATACCTACGATCAGTCAGGAACATATATAGTCACCTTATCCTCAAGAGATGGCTGTGATGTTTCGGTTTCACAAGTGATTACGGCCAATGCAATTACGGAGCAACTAGATGAGCAGACCGTCAATTGCTTTAATAACAATATAGAACTCAATCCGGATTTCAATCCAGCTTACACTTATGTGTGGGCGCCAGCGGGATTGCTGACTGATATAAATTCACCTAACCCTTCAGCTACAGTAGTCAACGATACCTGGTTTTATGTAACCATTTCGGAGGCATCATTGCCTGGATGTGAAATCGTAGATAGTATCCTTGTAGTTGTTCCTGATGAGTTCGATATAGACGCTGCTAATGATATCACCAGTTGCGATTTTGATGACGTAGTCCTCAATGCAACAGTTACCGGTAATACAAATGTTACGGTGACATGGAAAGATCTGGATGGCAATGTATTAGGCAGTGGTTTGCAACTGACTGTCAACCCACCTATTACGACAACTTATGTTGTAATGGCAATGGATACACTTGGATGTTTAAAGGCAGACACTGTTGTGGTTCTCAAGCCAGACCCGACCTTTGATATTGTCACTATCCCTGATGACACCACATACTGCTACATACAGACCATTACAATTATGGCTATGTCCGTTCCGGGCGTAACCTTTGAATGGTTCAATGCTAACAATGAGTTGATCGGAACCGGAAGCAAGATTGATGTAACACCGGGAGTTTATACCTGTTATTATGTGATCGGTACTGATTTATTAGGTTGCCAGGCAGCTGATACCATTTGTCTGTCACCAACATATTT
Organism: Candidatus Opimibacter iunctus; assembly: GCA_016716665.1. GTDB lineage: Bacteria > Bacteroidota > Bacteroidia > Chitinophagales > Saprospiraceae > Opimibacter > Opimibacter iunctus. The sequence continues at coordinate 306,069 of JADJVH010000006.1, forward strand.
TGAAGTCCAGATTTCATCAGAAGATGTTGACTTCTGCAGCGGAGGCGAGGCCGTCTTGAACGTCAATGCCATTGACGGCGTCACCTACGAGTGGTTTGATGCGAATAACCAGCCTATTGGCACAGGATTGACTGTGACTGTTTCACCTGCTGATACCAGTTGTTATCATGTCATTGGTACCAATGCGCTTGGCTGTCAGGATGCAGATACTCTTTGTGTAAATCCTGTTTTCTTTGATCTTGACATCACGGGTACTAATGGTGTATGCCTTGGTGATCCTGCAGTGATTACGGTAACAGACCATAATGGTCAAAGCCTTAGTTATCTATGGGATCCAACGGGGGCCATCACGCCAAGCATAACAGTCAATCCAACCGTGACCACTACCTATACGGTAACTGTCACGAATAATACACTTGGTTGTACTGAAGTGTTGAGTTATACAGTAGAGGTATTTTCCTTTGATCCTCCGATTGTCATAACTGCTGATCCTGATACTGTTTATCTGGGTAATACAACACAATTGGAAGTCAACCAGAATCCTAACTACGACTATGTGTGGTCAGCGTCGACCGGTGAAGTGGTCAGTCCGATTTATAATCCGGTGGTTACTCCTTCTGGTTCGACTATATACTGCGTGACGGTCACCGATGAACATGGCTGTACAGGTACTGCCTGTATCTCCGTAAATGTGCCGGAGTTGATGTGTAATGAAGAGGCGATCTTTCTTCCTAATGCCTTCACGCCAAACGGTGATGGTGAGAATGATGTACTTTATGTCCGCAGTAATTTCGTTACCTCCATGGAGTTGAATATCTACAACCGATGGGGACAAAAAGTATTTACCAGCAAGGATATTAACATTGGTTGGGACGGTACATTTAACGGACAGGAGCTCCAGCCGGATGTCTTTGGGTATTACCTTGATGTGGGATGTCCTGATGGCCAAAAGTACTTTGAAAAGGGAAATATCACCTTGCTACACTAGATAAGTCATTGATAATATGATATTTGCGGGCCCGGAATGTTTCTATTCCGGGTCTGCTATTTTTTACTCAATTTTGCAGCCTCACTCAAAGGGTATATGCAGGAAGAATCAAAAAGCTGGTATCAGCGATTACGCCACGGCATACAGACTGCGACCAAGTCAAAGAAGGAAACCCCGGACGGGCTTTGGTACAAATGTGAACAGTGTAATGAGACCAGTACAGTAAAGGATCTCAAAGAGAACTTTTACAAATGTCCCAAGTGTCAGCACCATGAGCGTATCGGCTCTAAGGAATATTTCCAACTCATTTTTGATGAGGGGTATACCCGATTGTTTGATGACATCATTTCCTATGACTTTCTGGAATTTACAGACCTCAAGCCTTATGGTGAGCGCCTGGAGGATGCAAGGAAGAAGACAGGCCTTGATGATGCCATGGCTGTCGCTGCAGGTACTGTTGACGAACAACCATTGGTAATAGCTGCGATGGACTTCAGGTTTATCGGAGGGAGTATGGGGTCTGTCGTTGGAGAAAAGATTGCCAGGGCGATCGATTATGGGATCAAGAACAACATTCCGGTGATGATCATCTCACGTTCAGGTGGTGCACGGATGATGGAGTCTGCTTTTTCTTTGATGCAAATGGCCAAGACTTCAGCTAAGCTATCTCAATTGGCTGCTGCAAAAGTGCCTTATATCTCCTTGATGACAGATCCTACGACAGGTGGTGTCACTGCCAGTTATGCTATGTTGGGCGATTTTAATCTTGCAGAGCCAGGAGCATTAATTGGCTTCGCCGGTCCACGGGTTATCAGGGAGACTATCAAGAAAGATCTTCCTGAAGGATTTCAAACTTCAGAGTTCTTGCTGGAGCATGGATTTCTCGATTTTATCGTTGACAGGAGTGAGCTGAGGACAAAGTTGGCCACCTTACTCATGTTGATTGAAAACAGGGCTAAGCCAAGGAAATCTGTTACGCCTGCAGTTCCACAACAATAAAGTTTTCGTCAAAGGGATCACATATCGTGATCATGTCTTCAATCCATTTTGGTCCATATTGGGCATAGAAAGACAAGAAGTTTTCGTTGCGTTCCTGCAATCCGTTTTCCGGAAATAGTTTTTCCTTTAGTTTCTGGATACGCTTCAGGTTAGTATCCTGCAATTGCTTTTCGGCCCGCATCAGCCGCGATCCAAGTTGCTCAAATTGCTTGGATTGTTTTGTCTCCTCAGCAAGTATAGCAGAGGCCAATGTGGGGTCAATTTTTTCCGCTTTGGCTGATAGCGCTTCATAAGCTGACTTGATCATTTGCTGTTCTTCTTCAAAGCTAAGTTCCGCCTGGCTGTGACGCTTCAGGTATGATTTGACTATAGAATCATAATCTGATAAGAGATCCTCCCACGTGATATCTGCTTTTTGCATTTGTGCGAAAGTGCCGGCATCTATCAACATCAGCGAGTTGCGCCTGATCAGCATTGGAAAGTGCACACCTGCAGCGGCAAACTGAGATTTGCGTTCCAGCCAATAAGCTATCTCGCCGCCTCCACCGATATATGCCAGGTTTGGTAGAATAGTTTCCTGATATAAAGGCCTCATGATCACATTAGGGCTGAATCGTTCAGGATGACTTTTCAATTCTTCAATTGCTTCTTCTACTGAATAGGTAACATCGCTTTCCAATCGCTTTATACCACCTTCTACCACATCAAGTCTTTCTCGCATGCCATCAGTCATGTAGAATAGATTCAGCGGACGGCAAAAGGCCTGTGCCTTGAATCCTGCAGTTTCCAGGGTGGATTGGGTTTGTGGTACATATTTTATAGAAAACTGTTCCCTGATTTCCTTTTCCATCAACGGAACAAAGGCTCTTTTTAATTCGGGATCATCCATGTTGATCACTACGAGACCCAGATGTCCAAACAAGGTATGGATGAGCATGTGATGAAACTGCCCATAGCTGGTAGCTTTTTCAAGACACGTTTGCAGCATCTCTTTAATACCTCCCCCAAAAGGTGTATTAGAAAAGATCTCAGTAACCGTCCCGATGACATTGTCAAGTCCTTCAAGGGATAATCTACCACATGGACCTGAAGCAGTGCGTTCCCATTGATACCTGCGTCCGAACAGATTAAAGTGGTTGACTTCTTCCCAGTCATGGTCTTCACCTCCGATGACGAATACCGGAACAACCGTATGTCCCGGTATGGATTGACTGAGATCGCCGGCCAGATGAATCGTTGATGCAATTTTATAGATATGATACAACGGACCAGTCAATAATGTCGGCTGATGAGCTGTGGTGACCGTGTATGTGTTTTCATTGAGCAGGATATTCTCGCTGACTGGTAGCGAAATACCCAGGGCCTGATATTGTTTTTGCAAAGCACGCACTAATAAGGTGCGGTCAACCGGAAAATTTTTACGTTGGTTTATGACTTCCTGAAATAGCTTAAAGTCAGCAGGGTAAGACACAAAGGGTGCCAGTGCCGGATTATGCGTGAGATATGCCAGGTCGGTGTGGCTCCATAGGTTTAGTCGTGTATATGCTACCTGGTTTACCTTCATATCATTTGATCGCTTAAGGGCTTGTTGCTAGCCAAACACCCCTGGGATAAATTGGTTCAGGCGGCAAGTTATCAAATCCCTCCCGCCTGACGATTGCAGGTGGTTTTCTTTTAGCATTCTTTATCTTGCGGGCTCTAAATCTGATATCAAATGTATAGTCTTAGATCCGGAGGCTCCCGTATTGCCTCAGTCATTTTCTTATTGTGCTTTCTCGCTTTGTCAGGTCCCGCATCCAGTCAGGATTCTAAAGGAAAAAAGGAAGCCACCTCAGCCGCAAAGGCACAAAAGGTTACCAAAACAGGATTTGATACCCTGGCGATCACAGGCCTCAAATTCAGGAGCATCGGTCCGTCGCTTACCTCAGGCAGGATTTCAGACTTTGCAGTAGATCCAAAAAATCACAAGCGATACTTTGTCGCAGCCAGTGCCGGTGGCGTATGGCGCACTACCAATGCGGGGACCACTTTCGAGCCTGTCTTTGATGGTGAAGGGTCATATTCCATAGGAACCATTGTCATCGACCCCACTAACTCGAATGTGGTATGGGTAGGTAGTGGTGAAAACAATAATCAGCGTTCGGTATCCTATGGCGATGGTGTATACAAGTCTATTGACGGAGGCACATCATGGAAAAACGTAGGGCTCAAGAACAGTGAACATATCGGGCGCATTGTGGTCAATCCCAAAGACCCAAGCATCGTCTATGTTGCTGCTATCGGGCCTCTTTGGGCTGACGGAGGGGACAGAGGGGTATATCGCTCAAAAGACGGGGGTACCACATGGGAACAAGTACTGAAGATAGATGAGCATACCGGCGTCAATGATATAGTGATGGATCCACGTGATCCCAATGTGTTATATGCCAGTGGATTTCAGCGTCGCAGGCATGTGTTTACCTACCTGGGTGGAGGGCCTCAGTCTACAATCTACAAATCTGTTGACGGAGGTACTACATGGAACAAATCAGCAGAGGGTTTGCCTGGTGTTGATATAGGTCGTATCGGGCTGGCGATCTCACCTGTCAATCCAGAAGTGATCTATGCTATGGTCGAAGCAGCATCTGGGAAAGGAGGATTATTCAAGAGTACCAACAGGGGTGGATCATGGGAAAAAATGAGTGGATATGCCTCAGCAGGTAATTATTATGCCGAGCTGGTTCCGGATCCTGTGGATGAAAACAGGCTTTATGGTATGGATACCTGGATGCAGGTTTCGAATGATGGCGGTAAGAGCTGGGGCAATGTGGGAGAAGATTTTAAACATGTAGATAACCATTGCCTATGGATCGATCCATCAGATCATGACCACTTGATCGCAGGATGCGATGGTGGCGTATATGAGACCTGGGACCTGGCCAAGACATGGCAATTTAAAGCCAACCTTCCGGTGACGCAATTTTATAAGGTTTCGGTAGACAATGCGGAGCCGTTTTACAATATCTATGGGGGTACACAAGATAATTTCAGCCTTGGCGGACCTTCGCGTACAATATCCGGGAATGGCATTTCTAATGAACAGTGGTTTATCACCCATGGTGGAGATGGATTTGAAACTCAGGTCGACCCACAAAATCCAAATATTGTTTATTCACAAAGCCAGTATGGCGGCCTGGTTCGATATGATAAAGTGAGTGGGGAAGAGACCGGTATCCAGCCTCATGAGCGTGAAGGGGAAGACACCTATCGTTGGAATTGGGATGCCCCACTTGTAGTCAGTGCACATGTTCCCGGTAGACTTTACTTCGCTGCCAACAAAGTATTTGTCAGTGAAGACCGAGGGAATAGCTGGACCGTGATCAGTGAAGACCTGACCAGGCAGATAGACCGTAACAAGCTGAAAGTGATGGGGCGTGTATGGGGTATAGATGCTGTAGCCAAAAACCAATCTACCTCTCCGTATGGAAACATTGTTGCCTTTGCAGAATCACCCCGCGATCCCAATCTCTTGTATGCAGGTACGGATGATGGATTGATCCAGGTGACTACAGACCGCGGCAAGACATGGAGAAAGATTGACCATATCGCGGGTGCACCGGATACCTCGTATGTCAATATGATCGTTGCATCATCCCATGATGCCAATGTGGTGTATGCTTGCTACAATCATCATAAATACGGTGATTTCAAGCCTTATGTCTTTGTCAGTAAGGACAAAGGACAAACGTGGACTAGTATTTCCTCAAATCTCCCTGAGCGAGGCACCGTTTATGCCATTGCAGAGGATCATGTTGACCCACAATTGTTATTTGTGGGTACGGAATTCAGTTGCTATGTTTCCAATTCAGGTGGAAAGAGCTGGAAGAAACTTGCCAATGGGTTGCCAACTGTAGCGATCAAGGATATCGCCATCCAGCAGCGTGAAAATGATCTGGTGTTGGGTACATTTGGCCGCGGTTTTTATGTGCTTGATGATTACTCTTCCCTGCGCCAGATGAAAGAAGAAAATATCAGCAAGGAAGCGATGCTCCTCCCGGTCAGGGATGCCTTGAGTTTTGAAAATAGTTACCCACTGGGCCTTCCCAAGAATGCATTTCAGGGAGACAGCTATTATCGCGGGGAAAATCTCGGGTCAGAAGCCTTGTTTGCTTATTACATAAAAGATAAAGTCGTCTCCGTAAAAGATCAGCGGGTCAAGGAGGATGAGAAGATTGCTAAAAGTGGCAAGGACAATAGTTATCCTACGTTTGATCAAATGGATAAGGAACGAAATGAAGAAAAAGCTAAAGTATATCTGACAATCAAGGATGATATGGGCCAGATCGTGCGTAAACTTACACTACCAGCAGATCAGGTGGGTTTGCAGCGGGTGTCATGGAATCTGCGCTCTGCTCCTAAAGATCCTGTTAGTTCAGGAGGTGATGGCTTCTACAATCCTTTTGCAGGTGTTTCAGAAGGCCCGCGTGTTTCTCCTGGCACTTATACAGCAACATTATCCCGCTGGCAAAATGAAAAGATGACTGTACTTGGTGAGCCTGTTACCTTCCAGGTCAAGTCCCTTGATCACCAGGTATTACCTGCGGCAGAGCAGGATGCCATGGTCGCTTTCAAACGTAGGGCAGAAGAAGTCCAACGCGTGGAGCAAGGTCTATCCGGCGCAGTTAGTGCAGCATCTGGCGAATTGGGTCTCATCAGGAAAGCTATTAATGCAATGGATCAACCTGACGACACATGGCTGGCAAAGGTGATCTATTTTGAAACAAAGTTTGACTCGATAGAGCGTGTTATCTCCGGTGATCCGCTGGCGGTTCAATTGGATATGGATCCAACGCCTTCACTCGATACCCGGATCGGCCGGGTAGTCGGGGAGAGCAAATACAGTACTTCTGAGCCTACTGAAACACACAAGATGAGTCTGGCTATTGCTCAAAAGCAAGTATCCGGGCTGATTCCAGTGGTCAATACACTGATTGACCAGGAGTTCATGCCATTTATGCAAGAATTGCAGGCTGCAGGTGCGCCATATGTGCCCGGTATGTTGCCTGCTTTCAAGAGATAATCCTGGGCGATTTTTTTATTTCAGCGCCTTATCATGCTTATCCCGATCTTTGTGCCATCAAACACAGAGATCGGGATAAATGCATAAGGTAGGAATAGCGTTATCGGGTGGGGGTACCAGAGGTGTAGTACATATCGGTGTATTGCAGGCTCTGGAAGAGAATGGCATTTTACCAACTATCGTTTCAGGAACAAGTGCAGGCAGTATCGTTGGTGCGATGTATGCCCATGGTTATTCTCCTGCAGAAATATTGGCTATAGCCAGTGAGCGCAGCCTGATCTGGATGTTTTCGTTGCGTTTACCCAACAAGGGATTCGTACGGCACAGGTTTCTTCGTAAGATGCTTGAGCGATATATTCCAGAGAATACATTTGAGGAATTGAAAAAGCCATTGTTTGTCGCTATCGCAAATCTCAATTCCGGGAAAGCTGAAATCATGAATACCGGACCGCTGCATGACGTGATCGTTGCCTCCTCGTCTATACCAGTGCTCTATGAACCCATACGGATAGGAGATCAATGGTATGCGGATGGAGGCTTGTTGATGAATCTTCCTGTATCACCCATCAGGGATGCTGCGAGATATATCATTGCAGTCAATCTCATCCCAAGAAAAGTTCTTCGCTCTGATGAGGTCAATACCATCGCAGGCGTAGCCGCACGCACATTCAATCTGGCAGCCATCAATACGATAGAACCTGAACTCAAATACTGTGATGTGATCATTGAACCTGCAGCCATCTACCAATACAGCCGATTCAATTTTACGAAGATCCGCGAGATGTATGAAATTGGTTACCAGGAAGCATTGAAGATGATTCCGCAAATCAGGCAAGAGCTGGAACGAAGGTCAATATCCTCCTTGAGCGTTGTCGCCAGGGAAACACCCACATATTTGGGATAGATCGGAAAAGTCTTGTGCTTTCGGTCTACCAGCACAGCCACTTCGAGTTTCTTAGGAATGATGTTGAGGATGGGCTTGCAGGCATAAAAGATCGTTCGTCCTGTATTGGCAACATCATCAACAACAATGATCGTTTTGCCTTTCAGGGACTCGACAGGCACATTCAATTCGACTGGTGTGGACAGCGGAGCAGCAGGGGTGATGCGGATCGTGGCGATCTGGATGGTGATTTCAGTGATTTTCTTCAGTTCCTTTTCAAGTAACTTTGCAAAACCTGTCCCGTTGTTGTTGATACCGGCGAGGACGATAGCTTTTTCTTCAAAGTTGTTTTCGAGAATTTCAATAGCTAACCGCTTGATTTTCTGTTTTATCTGTATCTGATCTAATATTTTCATAGCCGATATATACTTGATTGGAACCCGGACCTCCTGTCAACCTTCAAACCTAAAGTATTGTTTGGCGAAAGTAGTCAGAGATGTGGAAAATTACTAATCTTTGTTTACCGATTAAGTCAACACGCTGATGCCTGTCAACATTATATTCTTTACGATTATCACCCTGATCGCGTTTACCTGGGCGGGGAAGCAATTCTATCAAATCTGGAAAAACATCCATCTGGGTAAACCGGAAAAGATCTCAGGTAATGAGGCATCCCGTTGGAAGAATGTACTCCTGGTCGCATTTGGGCAGCAGAAGATGTTTAAGCGGATGATTCCGGCTGTATTGCATCTTTTTATCTACACTGCATTTGTCCTGACCCAGGTAGAACTCCTGGAAATCTTTATTGACGGATTCTTTGGGACACATCGTTTTTTCGCGCATCACCTTGGTTGGTTCTACACGTTTGTCATCGGCTTGATAGAAGTGCTTTCGGCGCTTGCACTGGTGGCAACGATTATATTCCTGTTGCGCAGGAACGTTCTTAGGCTTTCCCGTTTCTGGAAAGCAGAAATGACAGCATGGCCTCGATTTGATGCTAACTTAACCCTGCTTGGAGAGATCATACTGGTAGTGGCTATCCTGAGCATGAATAGTGCCGATACCGTATTGCAGCAATTGCGTCCTGATCAGTATCATCCCACAGGTTTTCTTCCCGTCAGCGGATGGCTTGGCCCGATGTTGTTTAGTGGGTTGTCCGCGGACTGGCTGATGTGGATCGAACGCATAGGATGGTGGTTGCATGTGATGGTGGTCTACGGATTTATGATCTATTTGCCGCATAGTAAGCACCTGCATATTTTCCTTGCGTTTCCAAATACTTGGTTTGCCAAACTCAGGTCAAGGGGCGAGATGACCAATATGCCGTTGATACAGAATGAGGTGCGATCTATGCTTGGCCTGCCAACGGATAGCCAGTCACAGGAAGTGGCAGAAGCTATGCCCGAGTTTGGCGCAAAAGATATCACGGGTTTGTCCTGGAAAAATATACTGGATGCATATACGTGCACGGAGTGCGGACGATGTACTGCGGTATGTCCGGCCAATCTGACAGGCAAGAAACTTTCGCCTCGAAAGTGATGATGGATATCCGTGATCGTACGGATGAAGTGAGTAAAAGATCAAGTCAGGATCAGCTCAGTATATCAGCAAAGAAAAAGGTAATGGAAGCACATTGCCGGATGTCCACAATTTTGATGACGGGCTTTCGCTCTTTGATCGCATCACCCCTGAAGAGATCAATGCATGCACTACATGCAATGCATGTGTCGAAGCATGTCCTGTATTGATAGATCCACTGGAGCCAATATTGCAGATGCGTCGTTACCAGATCCTGATGGACTCTAAAGGGCCCGCTGAATGGGTACCTATGTTCAATGCATTGGAGAGCAGTGGCGCGGTGTGGCAGGTGCCGGAGGCGAGGAGTAAATGGATTGAACAAATAAGTGAAAAATGAATAGTGAAGATTGAGATCAGGTCCCCTTTAGGGGTAAAAGAACAATCATGGAAGTAAAAACATATAGTCAGTTAGCCGCAGAGGGTCGTAAACCAGAATATTTGTTCTGGGTGGGATGTTCGGGTAGCTATGATCCGCGGGCACAGAAGATCAGTGTGGCATTAGTGAAGTTACTGAATGCTGCTGGTGTGGATTTTGCGATTCTCGGAGATGAAGAAGCATGCACAGGTGACCCTGCACGTCGTGCCGGAAATGAGTTTGTATTCCAGATGCTGGCGCATCAAAACATTGGCACAATGGAGCAGTATGGGATTACTAAAATCATTGCCTCGTGTCCGCATTGTTTTAACACACTGAAGAACGAATATCCGGCACTTGGGGGTCATTATGAAGTCATACATCATACTCAGCTCATCAATCAGTTGCTTAAGGATGGGAAGATCAAGTTGAAGGAAGGGGAAGCGCCGATGACAGTAACCTATCATGATTCTTGTTATCTCGGGCGGGTCAACGATATCTATGAAGTACCGAGGGAGGTTCTAGCACAGGTAAAAGTTGAGCTTAAGGAAATGAGCAGATCCAGGTCCAATGGATTGTGTTGTGGGGCAGGAGGTGCGCAGATGTTTAAAGAAGATGAGCCTGGCAACAAGCGGATCAACCTGGAAAGGGTAGAGGAGGCTGTGCAAACCGGGGCTGCAACTATTGTGGCCAATTGCCCGTTTTGTATGACAATGCTCTCTGATGGGGTCAAGGCTGTGGATAAGCAGGATGACATGATGGTGTATGACCTGTCAGAGTTGGTCTTGAATCGGATTGAGCATTAATCGTTTTGCCCCCAGCTCCCTAAAGGGGGCTTTCATTAATCACATTCATTGACAAATGAGAAATCTATTAGCCTTCCCGGATGAATCACGGGTCTGGATATACCAGGCAGACAAGCCGTTTGCGGAAGCAGACATACCACGGATCAATGAGGATATTGATGCATTCTGCACGCAGTGGACCAGCCATAGCCGGGAGCTTCGTGCCTTAGGTGGCGTCATGCATGATTTGTTTGTCGTCCTGGTCGTCGATGAGACCATGGCCCCCACAAGCGGGTGTTCGATCGATAAATCCGTAGCTTTCGTCAAAAGCCTTGAACAGAAGTATGGCCATTCACTGTTAGATAGAAAGAACATTGCCTGGCTTGACGAAGCGGAGCAAATCCACACGACACCCTTAGCTGATTTGAAGCAAATGGTTGAAAGTGGCGGTATGAAAATGGATACCAAGGTTTTTGACAACCTAGTGACTAACAGGAAGGATTATATCAGCCGGTGGACAGTGCCACTGGGGGAGTCGTGGATGAAAAGGTTTGTTTAAGTGAAAAGTGATGCTTCAACTACGCTCAGCAACCGGGATAATGAAAAACGAAGAATGAAATCAGGTCCCCTTTAGGGGATTTAGGGGTAAAACAGAATCTAAATGTTTGGAAAAGTAAAACGCTGGCTGGGAATCGAAGGAGTCAAGATCGAGATGATCCTGCCGGACCAGGTATCTGCATCCTCAGGTGTGATCGAGGGCAAACTCAAATTTGAGTCTATGCATGTGCAGACCGTAACCAAGATCAGGATCACCCTAACTGAAAAGTATATCAGGGGACGCTGGAAGAGCAGGCTCACTGATCAGTATAAAATCGGTGAGATCGAGCTCGATGAGCCAATCGAAGTGCCGGCCCATGAGGTGATCATGATGGATTTTGAACTTCCATTCACTTTCGTCAAATCCGACATGGATGAAATAGCGGATAAGAATTTCGTCTTCCGTAAACTGGTAGATGCAGCCAAGACGCTTAAAAACGTCAAGTCAGAATTTTATATTGAAGCCGAAGCTGAAGTCAATGGCACTGCCCTTAGCCCATTTGACAAGCAAGAAATCAAAATTGTTTGATTTCATTTAGGAAATTGACATTACCATGTAATGTCAAGCGTACTGGAAGCTGGTAGCTCGAAGCTGGTGGCTTCTCATTATTGTACACTATCCTTCGCCTGCTTATTCTGATCAAGCATCTTCTTCAGTTCTTCCTCTGATTTGCCGAGATTATCGAGCAGGAACTTAGCCGAAGCGGCATACTCATCATTGGGGTATTTTTCAAGAAACTCATGGTAATATTTACCTGCTTTCTCAAAATCCTTCATTTCATTGTCGTAGGTGAATCCTTTGAGGAATAAAGAGGTTGAGGCCCTCTTGTTAGTGGGGTATTTCTGGAGGATCCAATCATACAAGCCTATTGCCCTTGGGATATTGTGAAGTGTACTGGATGTTTCGGCAGCGTGGAACAGGTATTCAGGGGCATTGGGTAGGGTAGCATTGGCAGCCACAGCGGCTTCACAGGCATCGATGTAAAGGTTTGCCCTTTGCTCATTGAGCCTGAATGTCGTATCGTTAAACATATTCCTACCGATATGCCAGAGGATGGAATCAGCCGCCATATCCTTTTGCTGGACCTTATCTGTCATTGACGCTGTCCGGTCATCTTCAGGGAAGCGGGTGGCAAATGACTTGTATAGGATGTCATTAAGCTCGGGTTGATCCAGTTTTTCAGCCAGCTTGATATATTCGGCCAACCTGTTGGGCTGATCGGGACGATCAGGATATTCAACGAGATATGTCTTATAGTATGACATTGCCTGCCGCGTCTGATTGAGATCAGAAGAGATCCTGGCAGACTCTAGTACATACCTGGCGGTTGTGGAATCAGCGTATCCCTTCAGTTCGATGTATTTGCCCATCGCAGCGATGAGCGCCATGCCGGAACTGTCCGATGGATGATCCTTGTAATATGCTGAGGCCGCTTCGACTACTTTTTCTTCTGGCGAAAGTGCGCTCTTACAAGCAGCCAGGAGGGCGATGACGATGATAATGTTGAAAATTCTCATTAGGAGCAGTTATGACTATGGTGCAAAGGTATATTGCTTTTAGCTAAATCAACAGTTGCTGACAACCTCAAAAGGTTAACGATGCTCAAAGGCCAGGAAAGGAGCATCTGAATACAGAATAGAATTTGCTGATCTCACTCACACGGCTCTCTGCTCTCTGCTCTCTGCTCCTTGCTCCCTGCTCCTTGCCCTCTGCTACTTCAGCGCCGCCAGCTTTTCAAGAATCCAGTTTTTACTTACTACGCCTTGAGTAGATTCAACTTCCGTCACTAGCTTTTCAATTTGCTTGTTATCTCCAGAAGGAATCCTCGATAATTTGCGGACGATACTGATGGTGTTCAGGTAGTGTTTTCTTCGGGTGGCTGGTAATTCTTTATTCCGGTTGAGGTAGACACGGAACGTATCCAACAAGGATCCTAAGGCTTCAATCTCATCCAGTTCGTAGTAACTGGCCATCAACAGGGTTTTGGAATTCAGGTTGTAGGTCATGTCATCGTACTCCACCTGGCTCAATTGTTGAATTACCTTCTGATATTCTTTTCGGTAGAAGTAGAGTTGAGCAAGATTAAAAGTTATTGCATTTTCCCTATATCGTTCATCAAGTAATTGACTATAGTCATGGATAAATGACTCTACCCAATCAAATTCCCTTAAACGTAATGCAATTGTGATAACGTTTTTGAAGGACCAAGGCGTAATTTGACCTCTGATCATTAAAAGTCGACTGTCTAGAGATTTATTATAAAGATTAAATACTTCACGAACATATTCCTCTTCACCTGCATTCATTCTCTTTATTCCGTAATTTAATGCTGCATCAATAATCTCTTTGGCTTCAGACTCTGGAAATAAGTGTATATGATTTTCGATCAGTTGTTTTAGTCGATCATAATGAGCCTTATTTTCAGGATCTTTGTAAGTAAGTAATATTTGATAGTATAGAACAATTGGTGGAACGTCACTATAATCATGGGTTTCAACATGTTCAATGATTTCTTCAATAAATAAGATTTCATAATTCAGCGCAGCTAAGTGTTGGTGGTTTAATACGGTGCAATAATACCTTAGCTTTTCAGCCAAATAGAAACGATCTAGATTTAGTGCAATGCTCTCGATGTTTGACTTAGTATTCCTTTCAAGTTCATAGCGATTCAGGTCATATATACTCTGCTCAAGTTCATACTGGTAGTAATAAAAAGAAGCAGGTTTTAGTTCTTGCTCCTGAACCAGGCGCTGGGCAGTTTTTAGTGCCCCTGATTGAAGTTTCTCAAGTCCTTTGGCCGAGATAGTCTCCAAAAGATATTTGGCTTTGTGAATAGGGTTGTTATCAAAAGATTCCTGAGCAAAATATTCTTCAACTAACTTTAAGAGATCACTTTGAAGTTTACGAAATCTTCCATCATCAAATGGTTCGTTGCCCTTAAAACAAACTGACCAAACATTTTCTTTAGTGACTATTTCCTTACTTAAAGCTTTTGTATCCTCCTTAATCCACTCAAATAGCCTTATTATAGCGTCATTCTTGTTGAAAAAAGGACTCAAAATGAACCGATGGAGCCTGTTCAGTTCATGCCCGTTTAGCTGGATAATGGCCTGGTAAAGTTTCCCTTCACGCATAATGACAAATATTATACATTTTTTTGGATTTTGTAAATCATTGACTTCTAATGTAAAAGATATGACAATAAACCATATTTAATCCTGTATTTTAGATAATTTTCCAGATTGAATGTTATATATTATGCTGTATATCAGCGTTATAGGCATATAGCGAGAGAAATGGCAATAATTTTACAACAAAAGTTGCTTTGTAACGGTTTGATGTTAGTATCTTGCAGACGCATTTATAACTGATAGTCCATTATACAGGAACCAAAAATGAAGAATCTGTACCATATGCAGACCGTTTTGGTGGTGATATTTTCACTCCTGGCTTTGCCATTGTCCTTTGCCCAGCTTGCTGATCCTATCCAGGTCAATTTAAAAAACTCCGGATCAAGCTTTTCTGATCAGTTTTCCGCTTCTACGGATTATGCCTCCTACATTGTATTCGAAGAGAATCCCCAACTAGGCGTTGCCGACATCATTGAAGGGAACAATACCCTCAATGTCATGTATACCCCTAATCTGGGAGCTATTGGGTCTACAGATCTGATAGTTACATACTATACCCTTTCAGCACCAATGCACCCCGTGACCAAATGGTATCGGTTTACAGTCAGTAATGAAATCGTTATAGCTGGAAATGACCAGTTTGTAGTTGACCTGGGCGGTATTGATGTACCACTGGCTGTATTAGCGAATGACTCTGCGACAGGCGGAACCTTGTTCTTATCCACCGTTTCTGTCCTTAATACCGGGACAGCTACGATCAATGCTACAGGCGATGCTATTTTGTTTACCCCTGCCGCTGATTTTGAGGGTGATACCTGGATTCAGTACATCGCCTGCGATTCTGCCGGCAACTGCTCTCAGGCCAATGCCCATGTGCTTGTCCGCGACCCCAATGTTCAGGACCAACTGACTTTCCAAAAATATCTCCTCAACAGGGAGCAACTTGAAATCATCACCCCATTTGCGGGTTTTCAGATCGATGATGCGCCATCTCATGGAATGTTAGATTCAACCAATAGTACAACCTGGGTCTATACACCGGATGCCGGATTTATAGGAAAAGATACTTTTCAGGTCGGTTTAGCAGGCTTGCTGACCCGCCAGTATATCGTGACTGTTTATGAAAAGGCGGTCAACGTGCAGACAAGGGATGATAAGTTTTATGTCAGGCCCGGACTGAGCGTCAGCTTCAATGTCCTCAACAATGACTTACTGGACTTTGACCTGGTATCACATACTAATCCTACCAAGGGCGTTCTTTTTGAAGCAGGCAATGGTGTCTTTACGTATTCACCTAATAATGGATATCGTGGAGTTGATAAATTTACCTACACCACATGCTTTCAGGATACTGTATACTGTGAAACCGCTACTGTGTATCTGCATGTCACAGATCTGGAGCCTGAAAACATATTCACCTACAATCTCCAGACCACCAAGGATCTGCCATTGACCATAGATTACCCGATTGCCTTTACTGACTTTGCTTATATCATCAGCAGTACCCCACAACATGGTTCGTTTACGAGCTATGATGGAGTTCAAACGATTCAGCTTCCTTGCGATACCATAGAAAGCTATAATATGCTTGTCTATGAGCCTGAAGCAGGGTATACCGGGCCGGATCATTTTGAATACTATTATTGTATACAACCAAGTAATCTGTGTTACCAGGTTAAAGTCGATATGAATGTCATAGAGGCACCTGAGACTGAATCCTGTCCTTGTGTGCTTGACTGTGTATGGCCAGGTGATGCCGATCTTGACGGCAGAGTCGATATGACTGACTTGTTGACGATGGGCTACAGATTAGGGGAGACAGGCCCAGTGCGTGACTATACTTCACCTGAAACCTGGTTTGGCCAGCATTCTGATAATTGGAATTTCGCAGCAACCGGACCTGGAGTACAATACCTGGATGCCAATGGTGATGGTGCTGTGACAGCATCAGATGTAGATTTGATTGATGCCAATTACTATCGTACACACGATGTGGTTGTTAAAGATGTACAACAGAAATTACCATATCAGTTTTCGTTGATTCCGGTTCAATTCTCACTTGATTCAGGGGATGTTGTAATTCTAGATGTTGCATTAGGTAATGCCAACTTACCTGTCTTAGATCTCAAAGGAACTAAGTTCAGCGTTAATATTAACCCCGCCTGGATAGATTCTTCTTCTGTCACTGTTAGTTTTCTCCAAGATTCATGGTTATCTGAAGGGTCACCATATATTTCTCTTGGTAAAGTGCCTTGGGATGGCCGAATAGATGCAGGCTATGTTAAGGCTAATGGAAATGGTAATAGTGGTTTTGGAGTAATTGCGACAATAGTCTTTATTATTGAAGATGATGTTGAGGGTTTCAAGACAGACGATGATATTATTCAAATACCTGTAAGCCTTCAATCAGGTGCTGTAATGGGTCTGGATGGAACCATCTATGATGTGGAAGGGGATGAAATCATGCTCACATATAACCTGGGTGAAGCTAGAAAAGATCAATATAAGCTTATCGTCTATCCTAATCCAGCACAAGATCTGGTAGATATACACCTCAACGGCAAGACAACCATTGAATCAATCTCCATAGTTGATCCTCAAGGCAGGATCATTCGTAGCTATGCTGATATCAATGATAAGCATCATCAGATGAATGTCAGTTCACTTCCTGTTGGACTCTATTATGTCCAGGTCAATCACACCCACGGGGTGATGACACAGTTGTTATCTGTGATCAGATAATCACTCCTCATTCGATTCACATGCAATTTTACTATCACTAACAAAATCTCTCCGCTGGCTTCGGCTACGCTCAGCCACCAAGGATTTCAGGTAAGAATTTAAAATAGAATCTTTTGATTGGTATTATCCAACCAAATTCGGATGAGTTCGTTTCGACTCCGCTCAACGAACTGGAATTTATAGATTCAAGTCCCCTTTAGGGGATTTAGGGGCAAAATTAGAGTTTGTTTTTATTGACAATCTCCAATATCTCATCCCTGTAATTCTTCCCGATAGGTAGTTGCTTGATCTGGCCCTTCTCGTATACATCTACGGATGTGCCATCCACAGCATGGATCTTATCTATGGATACGATGTAGGACCTGTGGATGCGCTTGAACTTACTCAGCGGTAACTTGTCTTCGAGGCTCTTCATGGTCTGCAAGGTCACCACACGTCCTTGCTCGAGGCGGATGATTACATAGTCCTTCAGGCCTTCGATGTAGAGGATCTCATCATACTTGATCTTGACCAGTTTCTTGTCGGCCTTGACAAAGAAAAATTCAACACCTTCGCCAGGAGTGCTTCCTTCAGTAGATTCCTCACGCTTGCGGAGCTCATATTGTTCCATAGCCTTATTGACGGCCTTCATAAAGCGGTCAATGGAGATAGGCTTGAGCAGATAGTCTATGGCATTGAGTTCATACCCTTCTAGAGCATAGTTGCTAAACGCTGTGGTGAAAATAAACATTGGCGGATTGGGCAATGCCTTGATGAAATCAACGCCTGACAATTGTGGCATCTGGATATCCAGGAAGATGAGGTCGATCTGGTTTTTCCTCAGGATGTCATTAGCTTCAAGGGCATTGGAACACCTGGCGACGAGATGGAGCTCAGGCATCTGTTGGATGTACGTTTCGAGTACATCAAGTGCCAGTGGTTCGTCGTCAATGATCAGGGTATTTATCATGGTTTGTTTGTTTTAATAGGTTAAGCAGTTAAAGCTAAAGAAAGTTCGACAATGTGTTCTTTGTCATTGTCCTCGATATCGAGTTTATATTGATTAGGATACAACAGGTTGAGTCTTCGTTGCACATTCGCCAGGCCAATGCCCCCGCTTGTTTGTTCCGATGGTAACGGGGGTGAGGCAGGTTTGCTATTGAGTATACGAAGGAGCAGCTTATTATCGAGCACCTTCATATTGACATGCACATAGCCATCGCTGATCTGATGGTTGAGACCATGCTTGAAGCTGTTTTCCAGAAAGGGTATAAATATCAATGGGGCGATCGTCTGATCGGTGATCTGTCCTTCTACATTGAACCTGATATCTGCGTGTCCGGATTGCCTCAAGGCTTCCAGCGCGAGATAATTCTGGATATAGTTGACTTCCTTTTGCAGCGGTACACGGCGTTCATTACTCTCATAGAGCATATACCGCATCATCTCTGACAGTTTGATGACGATCTCCGGGGCTTTATCTGATTTCTTGAGCGTCAGCGCGTAGAGGCTGTTTAATGTATTAAAAAGGAAGTGGGGATTGATCTGGGATTTGAGAAACTTTATCTCCGACTGCATGCGCTGGGTCTCGAGTTCCTTGCGGTCCCGCTGGTGTCGCTGCCAGTCAGAGACAATTTTGATGATCGTGGTTCCTCCTGCTATCGTAAACAGGACCAGGAAAATCGAGTGTTGTTCCATGACCAGCATCTCCCTTGGCTCGACTTCCTCATAGGTGAGATAGAGCATCATGACCTTGATCGGGGTAAGTACGGCTACCATCGTAAGCAGGAGCAGCACATAGGTCATAAAGTTCTTCTGGTTGAGGAAGCGGGGGATGAGGTACCCTATGTTGATATAGACTACAAGGATATAGAAGAACAGACTGATCAGCGTGCGGGAGATTTCCAGCAGGGAATAGTTATTTTCCTTTCCGGCTAGCATCCAGAAAAAGACCAGAATCCAAAACACCCCATGGAGAACCCATGGCTTCTGCACCATCTGCATCAGGCGGAAAAAGCGGTTACGGTTGTTCATTTTGGCCACGATACAAATGTAGGCAGGTCAGCCATTATTATGATGTTTTATAGATTAGGGCTTCACTGGATAGATGAAACTGGCTTTTTGGGTAGTAAAGTGGCATGAGATTTTCATATTCATCAAAGCAGGGAAATCAGTAAATAGAGGCTTGAGGGGAGGCTAAAGCGGCATATGTTGCCCTGTTTATGTGCGCACATTTGAAAGATTGAGCGTTATTTGCGGGTTCATTTTCACTTCAACATTTATGGATGCATGTTGTTTGGTTGAGGATAGTCAGGAATACATTGCGGGCGGCCTGAAAGCAGAATCCTTTCCTGAACCATTGAATCCTAAACATATATCTCACCAGACCTTATTTTTGTAGCTGATGCCAAAATACAGTAAAGAGGAAAAATACAGCCAGGAGTCTACGCAGGCAATACAGGCGATGTACACAGACCTGATCCGCCTCCTGGGGGAAGACCCTGCAAGAGATGGGCTGATCAAGACGCCTGAGCGGGTGGCAAAGGCTTTGCAATTCCTGACACATGGTTATGACCTCAATCCATCCAAGGTGTTGAAGTCCGCCATGTTTGCCGAAGAGTACAGCGAAATGGTCATCGTGAAGGATATTGAGCTTTTTTCGCTTTGTGAGCATCATATGTTGCCCTTCTTCGGAAAGGCGCATATCGCCTATATTCCCAACGGGCATATCGTTGGATTGAGTAAAATTCCAAGAGTAGTTGATATTTTTGCACGAAGACTGCAGGTGCAGGAGAGGCTCACGCATGAAATATTGCAGTGCATAGATGAAACCTTAAAGCCCCTGGGCTGTGCGGTGGTGATCGAAGCAAGGCATATGTGCATGATGATGCGGGGTGTGCAAAAGCAGAATTCGAAAACAACGACGTCAGCGTTTACGGGACAATTTAATAAAGTAGAAACCCGTAATGAGTTTTTACATTTGATATCATCAGACTTGAGTTAATGGCAAACAAGCGAGCATTTATTTTTCCCGGACAGGGATCACAGCTTACCGGTATGGGGGCTGCATTGTATGATAATGAGCCTTCTGTCAGATATATTTTTGACCAGGCAGATGACATACTCGGATATGGGTTGAAAGACCTGATGTTTCATGGTGCCGAGCAGGACCTTAAGCGTACAGAGGTGACGCAGCCGGCCGTATTTGTGTATAGTTATGCCACCTTTATGTCCAAAGATCCCGGACTTGCGGATGCAGTGGCCGGTCATTCCCTGGGTGAACTGACTGCACTAGTTGCTGCTAAGGCGCTGGATTTTGAATCCGGTCTCAGACTGGTAGCTGCCAGGGCATCAGCTATGCAGGCTGCATGTGAAATCACCAACAGCACCATGGCCGCTATACTTGGCCTTGAAGATGAAGTAGTGCAGCAGGTATGCCTTGATACGCCAGGAATCGTAGTGGCTGCTAATTATAACTGTCCTGGCCAGGTCGTTATCTCTGGAGAAACTGCGGCAGTAGAAATGGCCCTTGAAAACTGTAAGAAAGCTGGTGCCAAGCGTGCGATACTACTTGCCGTCGGTGGGGCATTTCATAGCCCGCTGATGACCCCTGCACGTGATATGTTTGCAGAAGCCATTGAGCGGACCACATTTCATACCCCGGTATGTGAGGTCTTTCAAAATGTGGATGCAAGCCCATCAGTCAATCCGGATACCATCAAGCATAAATTGCTCCACCAACTGACTTCCTCGGTCCAATGGACCAGCACGATAGAAAACATGAAAGAGGCAGGTATCAGTGAGTATGTAGAATTTGGCAGCAAAGTGCTGGGAGGTTTCGTCAAGAAAATAGATAAAGAAGCTGTGATCACATCGTTTGAATAGATGATGAAGTACGAAGTCCATACCGGGAGTCTGCTGGTAGCAGAGCCTTTTATGCAGGATGACAATTTCCGAAGGTCCGTGATCCTGGTGACTGACCATTCAGATGACGAAGGCACCGTAGGTTTTATCATCAATAAGCCACTTACTGTACAGATTGCAGAATTAGTCGAGGATTTTCCTGAAATTGATGCCCTTGCGTATTATGGTGGACCTGTTTCGACCAATACCATACACTATATCCATAATGTCGGGCTACTGCTTGATGGCAGTACGGAGATCGCCCCTGGTGTGTTTTGGGGAGGGGAGTTTGAAAAACTCAAGTTTCTTATAGCCCATGAAATGATCAAGAGTGAGAACATCCGCTTTTTCGTTGGGTATGCCGGTTGGTCACCCGGACAATTGATCGAAGAGCTGGATGCTCATTCGTGGATCACCACCGAGGTACATGCCAACTACCTCTTCAAATCAAAGCCTTCCAGGTTGTGGAACCAGGTCATGCATCACAAGGGTGATGTGTACAGTGTTTTGGCCCAGTTGCCCGAGCAGCCCAACCTAAATTAG
Organism: Candidatus Opimibacter iunctus; assembly: GCA_016716665.1. GTDB lineage: Bacteria > Bacteroidota > Bacteroidia > Chitinophagales > Saprospiraceae > Opimibacter > Opimibacter iunctus. The sequence continues at coordinate 327,612 of JADJVH010000006.1, forward strand.
AAAAAGCGCAAAAAATCGGGTCTAAAACCTTGTAAGCTATTGAATATTAGTAAGTTAAGACAGTGTGGCACACCTAGGTGTGCCACACTGTCTTTAATCTGTTGTATTTCAGCAGGTTATAAGCCTTTTACGAACCTTTCATGGCCATCCCCCTTACATTCCCTACCTTTGCGCCCGCTATGCTTTTAGTGAAGGACATCACCACAAAATTCGGAGACAGAACGCTTCTTGATAACGTGACCTTTTCACTCCGTATGGGGGAAAAAGTCGGACTTATCGGGCGCAACGGAACGGGCAAGTCAACCTTGCTCAAGATCATTGCAGGACTCGTAGAGGCTGACTCTGGCCTGATAGACAGGCCAGCCAGTATGGCCTATCTCAAGCAGGAGATTTCAATTGATCCGGACCTCACAGTCATGGAAGCAGCCTATGCTGCTTTTGACCGTGTCAAGGAGATCAATGAAGAGCTGGAGCATACCACGCATGGCCTCACCCACAGTGATGACCATGACCATATCATGCACCTGAGCCAGCGCATCAGTGAATTATATGCAGAACTGGATCATCTGGGTGCTGGAACCATTGAAGGCGATATCCAAAAGGTGTTGAAAGGTTTAGGTTTTGAAGATGAAGCTTTCAATAAGCCTGTTGGACAGCTTTCAGGTGGATGGCAGATGCGGGTTGAACTCGCAAAGTTACTCCTTGGCCGACCGGATTACCTGTTGTTGGATGAGCCTACCAATCACCTTGACATGCCATCCATCATTTGGCTAGAGAAATACCTTAAGTCCTCTGAGGCAGGCATATTGCTCGTGTCTCACGATAAGCGATTCCTGGACCAGCTGACTAACCGCACTATAGAGATTTCGCTTGGACGCTTGTATGATATGCCTTTGCCATATTCTGCATTTATGGACGAACGGCAAAAGCTAAGGGAGATCCAATTTGCATCCTATCAGAATCAACAGAAAAACATTGAACGCACAGAGAAGCTGATCGACCGCTTCAGGGCTAAAGCTTCAAAGGCCAGTATGGCAAAGTCACTTGAGAAGCAACTTGAAAAAGTCGAAGTCATCGAGCTGGAGGATCAGGACAATTCTGTCATGAAGGTCCGCTTCCCGGTATTGGACAGGGCTCCGAGGACGATGATTCATATCGTAGGTGTATCGAAAAACTATGGACCTAAAGAAGTACTTAGGAATGTAGATTTTGAATTGGAGCGAAACGAGAAAGTTGCCTTTGTGGGGCAAAACGGGCAAGGGAAATCCACATTAGCCAAAATGGTTGGGGGAAGACACCTGCATCTGGAGGATTGCTTGAAGTTAATGAGCGTGTTTTGATGGGCTATTATGCCCAGGACCAGACTGAATTGTTTGACGGCAGCAAAACAGTGCTTGCGACAATAGAAGAAAAGGCAACTGCAGAAGTGAGGCCGCGTGTCAGGGCGATCCTGGGCGCATTCCTGTTTAGCGGTGAGGATGCAGGCAAGAAAGTCTCTGTTTTATCAGGAGGAGAAAGGGCGAGGCTTGCATTGGCTTGTATGATCCTGGCACAGACTAACCTGTTGATCATGGATGAGCCTACGCACCACCTGGATATCCAGGCCAAGCAAAGACTGAAAGATGCGCTGATGGAATATCCAGGGGCACTCATCATTATTTCCCATGACCGGGACTTCCTGACCGGACTGACTTCACGCACACTTGAATTTGCCGGAGGTGAGATCAAGGAGTATATCGGGGATATCGATGAGATGCTCAGCAAGAAAGGCATTGAAAACCTTGATGCACTGTCCATAGCTCAGGCACAGAAAGCAAAAGCTGCGAGCCAGGTTGAAGCTCCAAAGCCAATAGACAGGCCTGTAGTTTCTGACCAGGAAAAGAAAAACATGCAACGCCGGTTTGGCCTCGTTGAGAAGGAGATTAATTCCTGCGAACTCTTTATTAAGGAAAAGGAGGGCCAACTGGCTGATCCGGAGTTTTATCAATCCACTAATTTTCAGAAGGAAGTCAAGCTCTACGAGGATAAGAAACTGGAACTGGAGAGACTGATGCTAGAGTGGGAGGAGCTGGCAGAAAAGCTGGCGGGTATCTGAGCTCAGGTTTGGGCAAAAAAAAATGCCGGTGTCACCCTTTGACGACCCCGGCAAGTCTCACCCCTTTATAATCTTGATGCAGAAAAACTTAAAACCGCCTTCCTGCTTTTATTTTATCATTTGATGCTATCGCTTTACTTTCAATCAACGATGTAAAGGTCTTTCAATATTTTGTTTCAAACATGGACGAAAACACCCAATTTTTATTTTCAGGGTTTTCCCCTACTGAATGGCAATCTGCCTGAAAATAGACTGGTCACCATCCTCAATCTCGAGGTAGAACATACCGGTCACAAAGGAAGGGAGCTTGATCTCTATACCTAAATGATCTGCTGAGACAACAGGAAGCTTGAACCTCCTCTTATCCTGATTGTGGTTGAACACAACAGCCAGAATGTCCTCACTGTTATTGATCCGTGGATATTCTATCCAGAGTGATCGCATATGTCCGTTTTTTCGAATCGTGACCGATCCGGGCTTAATCATCAGTTGCATGGGAATAAATTCTGATTACGATGGTAAATATGGGGGGATTGAGGTATACCAAACCACATGGTATACCCTGAAAATTTAATATTACCTGCAGGTAACCAAAACGCAACCAAAAGGATTTGCGGGAGGCTGTCTAGACTGAAGGGGCAAACTCTTCATACTTACGTTTCAAGTAGAAATAGGTTTCATGCTGTGACCGGATAGACAGATCTGAATCATTGATCAGGTATTCATTGATATGCTGATAGTGGAGAGATCTGGCTTTTACATTGTCACTACGCTGGATCGCAAGGATGTCCTTGATCTCCGCGATGAGCCTTGAATCGTATATAGGAAAGGCAGTCTCAATCCTGAAGGATAAATTACGCTCCATCCAATCCGCCGAGGAGAGGTACATCTTTTCATGCCCGCCGTGATTGAAAATGAAGATGCGGCTATGCTCCAGGAAGCGGTCCACAATGCTAAAGGCTTTAATGTTTTCACTCAGGTTTTTCTTCCCTGCCATCAGGGAGCATATACCTCTGATGTTGAGTTCAATCTCAACTCCTGCCTGGCTTGCCGCATACAACTTCTCTATCATTTCTTCATCCTGCAGGCTATTGACTTTGAGGACAATGGATGCAGGTCTGCCGGCAGAGGCTTCAGCGATTTCAAAATCGATCAATTGGATCAGTGTCTTTCGCAAGTTAAACTGTCCGACCAGGAGATGCTTGAATTCTTCATTTGGAAGTTTGACCGTTTCCAGGAAAGAAAAAATACGAGCTACTTCACTTGTAATTCGCTTGTCAGCGGTGAAGAGTCCCTGGTCGCTATAAATCCTTGCGGTGACCTCATGGAAGTTTCCTGTACTCAGATAGGAATAGAGTTGAGGACCCTCAGGTTCAAGTCGCCTTACCAGGGCAAGTTTACTATGCACTTTCAATCCTGGAAAGCTATAGCGCACCACAATTCCGGCTTTTCCAGTTGCTCACCCCAGCGCAGATTGGCTTCTTCATCAAACCTGGCTTTGACTTCAATAAAGGCATATACCTGTTTACCGGACTTCAGAGCGTTGATCAACGCGTCCATGATCCGGCTATTAGGCGCCACCCTGTATTGTATGATCTTTATGTGCGTGACATTCGGGTCCTTCGCAGCGTGTTCAAAAAACTTGATGACAGGCTCGTATTTATGATAGGGCACATGGATCAGTTGATCTGCTTGTTTGATAGGATCGAAGATGGATTCTGCATTGGCCAGTGGCGGATAGTCCATTGGCGGTAATGGCTGGTCCTTTAGGTGATCCATACCAAAGGTTGGGAATTTGAAGAAGTCAAAGTTATTATGAAACCTGCCTTCGGGAAATAACCCTAGTTTTTCAACCCCAAGGACATTCATGAGATAATGCAGGAACTGGGTTGGAATGGTTTTGTCATAGACAAGCCTGGAAGCAGGTCCTACATCTCTTTTAAGAAGGCTGGTTTTAATCTTCTTGACGAGATCACCCTGGTATTCATCATCGATATAGAGCTCACCGTCTCTGGTCAGCTTGATTGAATACGTATTGATGATCTGGTAGCCTGGAAACAGCCACATCACACTATGCCTTACAATTTCATCCAGCATGATGAGTTCATGCCCTTGTCGCTTGGATGGTAACTCAATAAACCTGGGCAGATGATCAGAAGGTATTTTGATGATGCCGTATTGATCCTGGGGTGAACTGCTTTCTTTATCCTTCATGAGGATCGCCAGGTACAAAGCCTTGTTGTTTAGAAAAGGACGGATTTTGTCTTTAACCAATAATACTGGTTGTACAAAGGGAAGCAGGTTTTCCTGGAAATAGGTATCGACAAAAGCTTCCTGTTCCTGGGACAATTCTTCGCGTTCTACCAGGTGTATTTCGTGTCTTTTTAATTCAGGTACGATCTGGTGTTGAAATATCTCACCAAACTCGACGGCATGGTCACTGACGATCTTCTGGATTTTCAGCAACACAGCTTCAGGATCATAATCCAATTGCTTGATCGTCTTCTTGCCTACCTGGAGGAGGTTGCGGTGGTTTGCAACCCTTACCCTGAAGAATTCATCAAGGTTACTGCTATAGATCGCCAGGAACTTGATTTTTTCCATCAACGGGACATTAGGGTCCTTAGCTTCCTGCAGTACCTGTAATTAAAATCAAGCCAGCTGAAATCACGGTGAATAAACCGGTTCGCTTTTATACTATTATCCTTTGCCATGAATCGTTCCTTGGTATGCTTATAATGTCAATGGGAGCGGAGAGGTTGTTGTTAATTGACTAATAGCCACATAATTATATATTTAATGTTTTCCCAGCCCGCTGTCTGGTGACCTTCCATTCATCATGAGTACATAAACGATGCCATTATGATAGGCATTATATAGATTCCTTATTTAAGTCACCGGAGAGACTATGTGAAACCAAAATCTTGTTCCTCACAAATATACGGTACACCCTACAGCAAAAAAGTACCTTGCAGGAGCCTAATGGATATGTGACAACGTATCTTTGGCCGATAACAGAAGACACTTCATACATAACCTAAACGATCACAAACATGAGTCGCACTAAGATAGTCGCCGCCAATTGGAAAATGAACCTTACCTATAGCGAAGGTGAAGCGCTGGTAAGGGAAATTTCAGAAGGATTGCCAGACCCGATATCATGTGAAGTGGTTGTTGCGCCTCCTTTCCTATATATGAAAAGGCATCCGGAGCTTATACAGGAGAGATAGCTGTGGGTATGTTGAATAGTATTGGTGCAAAGTATTGTATTACGGGTCATTCAGAACGGCGCCAGATATTCAACGAGACCAATGAAATCATCAAAGCCAAAGTGGATGCTATCCTTGATGGAGGATTGATCCCGATATTTTGTTGCGGGGAATCTCTTGATATCAGGCAGGAAGGACGGCAAAACGAATTTGTGAAGGGGCAACTGGAGGAGAGTATTTTTCATCTCGGACCTCAGGCTTTTGAGCGTCTTGTGATAGCCTATGAGCCTATCTGGGCTATAGGCACAGGAGTTACAGCTTCTCCGGCACAGGCCCAGGAAATGCATGCGTTTATCAGGGCGACCATTGCTGCAAAGTATGGTGATCAGATCAGCCAGGGGATCAGGATCCTGTATGGAGGGAGTATCAAGGCTGACAATGCCGCCACCATATTTTCACAGACGGATGTTGACGGCGGGCTTGTAGGAGGTGCTTCGTTGCAGGCTGGTGGCTTTTTGGAAATCATCAAAGCAGCCTGTTGATAATGGTGTTGATAATTAGGCTGTAAAACATTTCCGTTTTACGTATTGTCTTTTTATATTTATGATCCTGGTCAAAGGATCATTAGGATATCAGCTCGTTTATGCAAAGGTTCTGTTTTGCTACATTGAACGTATCAATGGGCATTGATGGTTGAAAGTGATTACCCCAGGTAAGAATGAGTAGCCATAAGCAGGTACAATGAAACGGGCATTGGGGGTGGCCTAGTGGCCAAAACCCTGTTACCGGTAGGCTTATACAGCTACGAGATCCGGTACCGTGCTTTGACATCCAACCGTGTCTGTGTCCAACAGGGCACTGACCAAATTCAACCTGAGATGAGAAAGGCACAAATGGTTAAGGGATACATAGATCATCACTGATCATATGGATCCCTTTCCTTTTTTAGCGTGTATCCTACTCAGTAATTACAATTTTAGTCCATGAGGTACTTCCGTCCGTAAAACCTGCCTGGACAAAATAAACACCTGTGCCCAGTGTTTCCGGGACATCAAGGATATGCATTTCTCCTCCTGCCAGGGATACCGCCATCGGCGTGGTGACATTAGTACCTTGCATTGACCACCATGTCAATCCGTTAAGGTTAATGCTTGAAGTTCCTGTATTGAACAGCTGTAGTTTCGCACCGGCAGTGGTGACAGTTGGCCAGAGCTTGATCGAAAGATCAGATGCCCCTGCTTCATTGGTCGCGGAGATCATAGGTACAATAAACGTGAACACCTGATCACAGCCCGTAAAGTCTGTGACAGTAAGGGAATATTGGCCGTGCTTGATGTTGAAAAGACTCTCGGTAGTGGCACCGGTATTCCATAAAAACTGGAAGGGTGGAGTACCCCCAACAACCTCTACAAGGATCGCACCGCTATTCGCTCCGTTGTCCCCGATGATGGCCACATCATTGGTGATGATCGCAGGTAGGAGATCGAGATGCAATACTGTTTCTTCATAGCATCCAGGACGAATTTCTTCTGTATGCGAATAGATTCCTTCTTCATAAACCAGTATACCTCCAAACTCCAGTGTATCCCCATTACATATTGTCTGGTTGATATCCATTGAGAAGGTATCAATGACTTCAAGGTGAAGATTTACATAATTGGGACAGCCTTGCGGACCTGTATATTCGATCACTTCATCAGTAGATTCAGTATATGGTTGGCCCAGGACAAAGAGTGTATCTCCGTTACAGATCACTTCATCAATATTTTCAGTGATGATTGGCGCGACGGTCAACCCAAGTACAACAACGCTGTCGCAATTGTTCTCCCCTGCATTATCCAGCGTAACGGTATATGTGCCTGATTCGGTAAAGACCTCCGTGCCGATTACAAAGGCTTCACCATCACATATTGTCGTATCAATAAAGGAATTGTTGATCGGCTTGACAGTCACATTGACAAAGCCCGTCCCCTGTCCATCACAACTGGCGTCGCGCAATGTCCCTACTCTGAACCTGCCGCTAAACATAGGGTCGATTGGAATAGACAGGAAATTCGATTCGCTGAGGATATTGGCAAAAAATTCATTGTCCCTATACAGTCCAATCGCAAAAGGAGGAGTGCCTGTGCTTTCAAAATTGAAAGTGACCGGTGTGCCGCTACATACGATGTTTGGCCCGGATACACTGATGCGGCATGTAGGTAATGGCGTGACGGTGACTTCAAAGAGTTCGACATTCGTTTCGCAGCCTTCTGTTTCCGCGCTTATGCTGTAGCGGGCTTTCAGTGGGATTGCCGCTTCGTTGGTGAGGATCTGGTAAAAACTATTTGCATTTGTTGCAGGAACCGCCCCGTTGATAAATGGATCAGCCGTAGCAGTCCAGCTATAGGTTACCGGAGGCAGCAAATTTGTTTCCGGCTGGAAAGAAAGCGTATCGCCACTGCAAATGGTCAGATCCTGTATTACTTCTATGCCGGGATTGAGGCAACAAACCATACTGGCCGTCAAGACTTCTTCCTGGTCATATGCGCAGGCGAGACTTGAGTTGATGCCAATTTCACCATCAGAAAATGTTTTCATCGTAACACTACAATCCAGGTTGGTCTCACATTCCTCGACTACCTTGAGTGTGAAACATACCTTCCATTTGTCAGATGTTGGAAGACAGTTGTCGATATCTCCTGTAGTCTGATCAGGTTCATTTGCAGGTGGGGGATCGCCTGTATTCGTAAAATCCATCCGGGAGGCATGCCTTGCCCCGCCATCATATCCATTGATTGGATTAGATACATTGTATCGAACTTCACCGACCTGGTACCATTGCCCAGAAGCCGGTGGTCTCAGCAGCTAACAAGGTATCTGTCTGGATAGGTTGCCCAAACAGATCAAAAGAGGTGGGATCCCAGCCAGGGCCGAAACTTGGCACCAAACCCTGGAAGCCGTTGCAATCCATTTTATTCCAATCATCGAGCTCATAGCATATCTGCACCTCCTCGCCGGGTTTGAAAGGACCAGCCAGCGGACTGTTTTGTGAAGTGTGCGTCACATAGATGCGGTCGTGTTCATTACAGAATTCTACATCTATGGATGTTGCGCACAATTCAAACTCACCGATGTTGCCTTCTGCATCTGAAACCGCAATGACGTAATTGGTCTGGGGCTGGATGTCTATATAGGCCATCAATACACTTCCATTTTCACCTGTTGCACATTCCACTTTCTGGAAGGTTGTACAGTTGACAGACTTGAGTAGTGCAATCTGGGGTTTATTGATTTCATTGGAATTGACACTCAGGGTCAACAGGTCAGCTGTAGTATCTGTGGTCAGGAAGAAATAGGCTGTTGGGTTTACAAAATCCGGGCAAACACCATTGTTGAATGATGGTCCAGGTCCATATCCTGCCGTGCATCCACTGACGCAAATCAATGCATCATTTGCAGGCGGATAGAGGTGATTGCTCAGCATGGAATCCGGCAGGCATAGAAACTGGTCAGAACAAGAATCCGGAAATGGGTTGAGCGTGTAGTACCAGACGTCCTGTTGCGCTGTAGTGTTGAAGGGTAAATTCTTGTCGAGCGACAAAGAAGTCGAGAGCAGGTAAAATACACTGTCTACGGTCAGGATATCTGCCGAATAATCATTTTGAGACCCTCCATAGTTCATCTGATGCAGTAGGTGGCCATTAAGGTCAGTAGTCATCACCCAAACATCACCAAATCCCTTGTTGCCGGTAAGATCTTCGTCAACGCTGGTGGTACTCGTAGAAATGACCAGTTGGTCATTGCCAAATAAATCTGCCTTTCCATTGTAATCATTGCCACTTCCACCGTAGCGATACATCCCTAACGTCTCTCCGTCTGTGGCATCCAGTTTGATCACCCAGAGATCATTCAATCCGCTGTTGACTGTAAAATCTCCATCGTCAGATTGGGAATGTGCTAATACATAAACCAGTCCATCCGGGTGGATGACAATATCGGAAGCTTCATCTTCGAGTGAGCCCCCAAAGTTCTTTTGCCAAATCACTTCTCCTGTAGGTGCAAGCTTAATCACCCACACATCCTTTCCGCCATGATTTGGATCCAAACCCGGAAGGTTTGAATTACTTGTTGCAGCTATGTAAATGTTGCCATTGATATCTGCAGTGATGGCCTCAGGAACATCCGAACCTGTGCCGCCCAGTAGCGTTGTCCAGATAATAGAAAGGGACGGATTAACAGTTACAATCCACACATCAAGCAGGCCATGATTTGTTTGACCGTTGAGCAATGTAGAGCCGCCCTCTAAGGCCATGGTGATATTGCCACTGATATGCCTGAAAGCATCTACGCCTGTCTCTGTAATGCTGCCACCGTATATTTTTCCATCGATGATTGCCCCATTGTTATTGGTTCGCATCAGCCATCCACCTGAGAGTCCGATGAGATCACCGAATAGTCCCTGGTCCGTCTTAGTGGTGCCGAAAGCCAGCACACCTCCATCAGGATGGGGCATCACGACTTCCAGGTCATCATTGCCAGGCCCGCCAAATGTATTGTTCCAGATCAGGGAGCCATCGATATTCCTTTTCATCACCCAAAAATCACTCCCTCCTGCATTCTCCGGTATGAGGCCATCAGTGGAGAAAGTCTTTGCGCCCATAAACAGCGCTGTCCGGGTGGGATTGACCTTCAGATCCTTAGCTTCATCAATCGAATTGCCCCCGAAAACCATGCTGGTTTCTAGGTTGGTCTGGCCAAAGCCTTGCAGGCTGGCTATCAATAACAGGCTTAGTATTCGAATTCTTTGCATTGGTATAATCTTGATCTTTAAGATGTTGGGAGTGAAAAATACGGAATATTGTGTGAAGTGGCAAAAATCGTTCCTTACGGACAGGCTGGAGGCAAATAATTGCGGAACTTTACAAAGAGTTCCAAGTATCACGGTGACATTCAAACCAGGGATATTCCTGATCAGGATGATGGTCCTGGCCTTCTTGGCTTAGCTATAGAAATGTATAAAAACCTACCTTTTTTTTCGATCAGGGCGTTCCTTATTGCCTTGCCATCCTTTCTCTTAATATCCTGCGAACCATCAAGTGCAGCCCAACGAGAGGATGGTAAAGTCAATCAACAAGAGGCAGATTCTATACTGACCCATGCAGAAATAGCGCCATCAGTCATCGATACCCAGGTATACAACAAGCTGATGCTTCAGCTGGCGCACAACATGGATTCTAGCTTGTGGCCGGTGCCATGCCCACTGCCGTCCTACGGTGCCCTTTTGCCTTTTCATAGGATTGTAGCTTACTATGGCAACTTATATTCGACACGAATGGGAATATTAGGAGAGTTGCCTGCACCGGAAATGTTGGAGAGATTGCAGGGAGAGGTTAAGAAGTGGCAGGATGCAGATACTACCATTAAGGTATTGCCGGCGCTTCATTATATCGCAGTCACTGCACAGCGTGATCCCGGGAAGGCCAAAAAGTACAGACTGAGGATGCCTGATGCACAGATTGACAAAGTATTGGAGATGGCAACCAGAATCAATGCCCTGGTGTTCCTGGATATCCAGGTAGGGCATAGCACCCTTCAGGATGAAATTCCATTGTTGCGGAAGTATCTGCTGATGCCCAATGTGCATCTGGGTATTGATCCCGAATATGCCATGCATGGTACAACTGTTCCCGGTGACAGGGTAGGCACCTTTGATGCAGAGGATATCAATTATGCTTCAGACTACCTTTCCACATTAGTGCAGGAAAACCATTTGCCCCCCAAGGTCCTGGTGGTACACCGGTTTAAGAAAGGCATGGTAACAAATTACAAGGAAATCAAAACCTACCCAGATGTGCAGATCGTCATGAATATGGATGGTTTTGGAAGCCGAGGAAAAAAACTGACCACGTACAAATACTCCATTACAAATGAGCCGGTGCAGTTTGCAGGGTTTAAGATTTTTTATAAGAATGATATCGCTGATCCGGCTTGGGTCAACATCATGCAGCCTGCAGAGGTATTGTCACTCTATCCGGTCCCTGTCTATATCCAGTATCAATAGGGTTTACAGTATGCAGCTGCCAGTAGGAGAAATGAAACCCACCAAAAGGTGACTGTGGGTTTCACGATGGAAGATTTATGAGGTCGGGATGACTGGATTTGAACCAGCGACTCCTACGTCCCGAACGTAGTACGCTACCGGGCTGCGCTACATCCCGAAATGGATACGGAAAAGCAAGCTAAGGCTTGCTTTTAATTTTATAGCTGAGCCACCAAGCGGGCTCGAACCGCTGACCCACGCATTACGAATGCGTTGCTCTACCAACTGAGCTACGGTGGCTAAAAAAAACCGGTCGGGACGACTGGATTCGAACCAGCGACCACACGCCCCCCAGACGTGTACTCTACCGGGCTGAGCTACGTCCCGAAATCAATAGTGTGTGCGCGTGTGTGCGTGACTACTCATCAATGCATTCAAAGGTGAGTGATTATTTACTGCGATACAAGCCAAGGAGCATCTTGGAAACAGTCTCATACTGATCATAAAATGTCGTGAAATCGGCCTGGCTTATCTGGTTGAGATCAGATACGATATGCATCAGCGAAACGCTCTCGAAAATAGCTCCCCTGGAAACCGTGAAGTATTGTTTTTTCTCAGCGTCGACAATTCGACCGACTCCCTCAGCAAGGTTAATCGCCGCGTTGACAGTGGCAGTTTTCCATTGTTCCTTGAGGAAAGGATCGATTTCAGGAGCAGCATACAGAAACTTTAAGACCTCCTTGTTTAAAGCCCTTAAATGGTTGTAAACGTCCAGTTTTTCAAAATCAAACATTACCGCTGACCTGTTTTTTGTTTTCAACTCTCCCAGCAGGAGAATCCTAAAAAGTGGTGGGTGATAGCAGGCTCGAACTGCTGACCTCTGCCCTGTCAAGGCAGCGCTCTGAACCAACTGAGCTAATCACCCCTGTGGGGTCACAAATGTACATATTTTCACTTTTTCTGAGCATGTCTGTGAAAAGAACTCATTAATCCTCAATGTCATCCTCATCAGCATGCACGAAACGCCTCAATATCAGCAGGTTTTGTAATCACTTGCGCTTTTTAGCATGGACCAGGGTCATCTCATTGACCAGATTGGACGCTCCGGCCAGCTTGTCCATCACGAAAAGGACATACCTGATATCTACCATGATATTGCGGCAGATAGATTCATCATAATACAGATCGCTCATGGTCCCTTCCCATACCCGGTCAAAATTGATACCGATTAGATTACCATGTGCATCAATTGCAGGGCTCCCGCTATTGCCACCTGTAGTATGAATACTGGCAATGAAGCAAACGGGCATTTTTCCGTTTTCTCCATAGGGACCGTAATCTTTCTTTTCATAGAGTGCGATCAGCCTGGGATCTACATCAAACTCATAGTCACCCGGCTTATATTTTTCCATGATCCCGTCCAGATAGGTTTGTGTCTTGTAGGTCATTCCATCCCTGGGCGCATAAGGTTCGACCTGACCGTAAGCCACCCGTAATGTGCTGTTGGCATCAGGCCAAAAACGACGGTCCGGATAAGCAGCCATCTGTGCTGCAACATAATCTTTTTGAAGTGGCAGCAATTTGTCATTTATGCTATTGAATGCCGGTGATAGTTGTTCATCCATCACTTTTTTCAATTGCAGGAATACCTGGTATGCCCGGTCTGATTCCATTGCTTTAGTAAAGGATTCACCTCCCTGAGCCACAGCTATTGTAAAGCTTTCCTGTTGGGTCAACATAGTATGCTGGAATACATCAGTTGCCCAGTCCTCAAAGGAAGAGCCGTTCCTTCCGGTAGTCAGTATATCAGGCTTGTATTGAGGAGACAGATGATCACTGAGGTGTTGTGTCAGCGCAACAAAGAGTTCCTGATCTATGGCTACACTGTATTTCCTGAAAAAGGTTTCGAGGACCGGGGTGATCCTGGCCTCCATTTTGCGGAAACCATCTTCTCCGCCATCCTTATAGGATTTCACCAGCCTGTCAGCATATGCGGTCAGCAGAAATATTTCAACATTGGTTCCACCAATCACTTCGCCGAGGAGTACCCGGTTTGCAACAATAGTATCTAGGTCTGCATACAAGGTTTTCATCTTTGGTAACACACCGCTGTACGCCTCGTTGAGCGCTTTATCCTTTCCTAGTTGCGTGGTAAATGCAGCTTCCTGTTTTTCTTTTTCCTGTACTACCTTTTTACTTTTCAACCCCTGTACTTCGCCGATCCATTTTTTCCAGGAATTGGCGATGCCTGAATATTTAGTAAAATAGGCGAGGCGGGCATCTTCATCACTGCGCATGTGTCGGTCCATAATGCCCAGTGATATATCCCTGACGCCAATCCTCGCTGGGTCAATGATATCTGCAGTCTGCGCTATAGCAGATGAAGGCAGGTATTCATTTGTCCTGCCAGGAAACCCAAACACAAGCGTAAAATCTCCTTCTTTAACACCAGCAAGAGATATAGGGAAGAAATGCTTAGGCTTGTATGGCTTATTGTCAGGTGAATATTCAGCGGGTTTGTTATCCGGCCCGGCATAGATCCTGAAAACAGAGAAATCTGCGTTATGGCGCGGCCAAACCCAATTGTCTGTATCCCCTCCAAATTTCCCGATAGATTCAGGTGGAGAACCGACATATCTGACATCCTTGTAGGTCTCAGTTACAAAAAGGAAGTATTGATTGCCCTCAAAAAAAGGTTTTATAAAAACCTCCTGCCAGGATTCCTTCAGCGCGCTTGATTTGATCGTATTGAGGTTGCGCTCAATGATGGATTTTTTCTCTGCAGGTTGCATTTGTTCCAGGACGCCTTCAAAGGCCTTTGAAGAGACATCATCAATGCGGACAATAAAAGTGGCAAAGAGGCCGGGATTTGGCATTTCCTCACTGAGGTCTTTAGCCCAGAATCCATCCCTGATGTAGTTGTTTTCGAGCGTGGAATGTGCCTGGATAGCATCATATCCGCAATGGTGGTTAGTCAGCAATAAGCCCTGGTCCGAAACCAATTCGCCTGTGCAGAAACCCCCAAAGTGTACGACAGCATCCTTCAGGCTGCCATGATTGACGCTGTAGATATCATCAGCACGCATTTTCATACCCATGGCCTTCATTTCTGATTCATTGAGTGCCTTCAGCAGAAAGGGGAGCCACATCCCTTCTCCGGCACGGGAAAGTGAAATGGTGAGGAAAAGGGCCAGGAACATCAAGGAAATCCGGCGGGCTGATATTTGTAAGATGGACATACCTATGGTCAGATTATAGTGATTGAGCCAAGATATTTAAAATTGGTTTTTACGCCAATCTGTATCAGATCAATGGTTACTTTTGGCAGACCAGCATCAGCAAATATTCACCTATGGGTTCCGGATTTGAATCCTTTTCCTTGCAACACCTTACAACCCTCCTGGCATTAGGTACGATCACATATGCAGCCATCAACAAAGGGCGGACGCTTGACGAACCATCGAAGACTAATATCGGGCTGGTCATAGCCGGACTTACATTTTCCACCCTGATTGCAGAGGCCTTGTTTAAACTGGCGGATGGTACATTCAACAGATACACTGATTTACCTTTCTTCTTATGCGACCTGGTTGCTGTGATGTTGCCATTTGTGCTCTATTCGCAAAACAGGAAGTGGACCGGTATCCTATATTTCTGGGCACTTGCAGGGACCATGCAGGCACTGATCACGCCTGACCTTGAGGAGGGGTTTCCTTCATTTGAGTTCTTTCGATATTTCATTGGCCACGCTGGAATTATCGCCGCGGTACTTTATACGGTGATCGTGCATCGGATCCGTATCGGATGGCAGGATTTTCTCAATGCGATTATTTATGCACAAGCCTATCTGGTCGGTGTGCATATGCTCAACCAGTTAATGGGAAGCAATTATGGCTATACAATGGGTAAACCACCCGGTCCATCAGTGCTTGATCTGATGGGCCCGTGGCCATGGTACCTGCTCTGGGGAGAAATCCTCATGATCATCTTGTATCTGTTGTTGATTTTGCCTTTTTTAATCGGTCCGGCCAATAAAAGGGATGCACAATCCGGCATTGATAACGTGACAGAAGGCCATTAATCCATCAGAAGGTATGATATTTGTACCCGTGCCCTTTATCCAGCTTGTATTATGCAAAAGAAGAAAATAGCGGTATTTCCCGGGTCCTTTGATCCCATCACTACAGGCCATGTTGACCTGGTCAGGAGGGCGTTGCCATTGTTTGATGAAATCATCGTTGCCATCGGAGTCAATTCGCAGAAACAAACCTTGTTTTCGGTTGAGGATCGCAAGCAATGGATACAAAAGGTGTTCGAGGGTGAGCCCAGAATCAGTGTCGACGTGTTCCAGGGACTTACGGTGCACTATTGCAAGAAAGTGGATGCACATTATCTGCTTCGCGGACTTCGAAATGCCTCTGATTTTGATTACGAAAAAACCATCAGTCAACTCAATCATATCGTCGGTGATGATGTCGAAACGCTTTTCCTCATTAGCGCCCCTGAGTTTTCACACATCAGTTCGACTATCGTCAGGGAAATCATCAAAGGAGGGGGCAATGCAAAACCATTCCTTCCTGAGGGTGTTAAGTTTTAGTCCATTGTAACCAGGACATATCCAGTTAACTCATACATTTATTTTTATGGCAAATGCAGTATTTTCTTTACCGGAAATCCATAATGAACCGGTATTGTCTTATGTAAAAGGCTCTGCTGAACGTAACAAGCTGGTGGAGGCTATCAAGGAATTGAAATCCAAAGTGATCGAGATACCTATGTATATCGGCGGCAAGAAAGTGGTCTCTGACCATAAAGTGGAAATCCGGCCACCTCACGAGCGTAAACACTTATTGGGCAGATATAACAAAGGCGGTGCTACGCACGTTCGCCAGGCCATCCAGGCTGCCCTCAGGGCAAAGCCAGGATGGGAAGCGATGGATTGGCAGGACAGGGCAGCGATCTTCCTGAAAGCTGCTGATTTGCTATCCGGACCGTATCGGGCCAGGATGAATGCGGCGACCATGTTAGGCCAGAGTAAGAATGTATTTCAGGCCGAAATTGATGCAGTTGCTGAGTGGTGTGACTTCCTGAGATTTAACGCGAAGTTTATGATGGAAATCTATGCCCAACAGCCGATCAGTGCTCCACTGACCTGGAACCGGATGGAATACAGGGCATTGGAAGGATTTGTTTTTGCGCTGACCCCTTTCAACTTTACATCAATTGCGGGTAACCTTC
Organism: Candidatus Opimibacter iunctus; assembly: GCA_016716665.1. Lineage (GTDB taxonomy): Bacteria > Bacteroidota > Bacteroidia > Chitinophagales > Saprospiraceae > Opimibacter > Opimibacter iunctus. The sequence continues at coordinate 344,176 of JADJVH010000006.1, forward strand.
CTTGTGCGCCTGCATTGATGGGCAACACTGTAGTCTGGAAGCCTGCAGAGACGCAGATTTATTCTGCACATGTTATCATGGAGATCCTTATGGAAGCCGGATTGCCTGATGGTGTGATCAACCTCATGTTTGTTGATGGCCAGGTGGCCGGAGAGGTCATATTCAACCATCCTGATTTTGCAGGTATTCACTTTACCGGAAGCACCGGTGTCTTCCAGCGCCTCTGGCAAACCATCGGAAACAATCTGCCTAAGTATAAATCATACCCAAGGATAGTAGGGGAGACCGGAGGAAAGGATTTTGTATTAGCTCATCCTTCTGCGCATGCAGAAGCAGTGGCTGTAGCTTTGGCCCGAGGTGCATTCGAATATCAGGGTCAGAAGTGTTCTGCTGCAAGTCGTGCATATCTGCCCGCCTCCTTATGGCCAGCCATCAAGAAGCGCCTGGTGGCTGATCTGGCTACCATGAAAATGGGATCACCTGAAAATTTTGAAAACTTCATCAATGCGGTCATTGATGAAAAAGCCTTCGATAAGATAACCTCTTATATCACCAAGGCTAAGAAGGACAAGGGGGCAAAGATTATCGCTGGTGGTAATTTTGATAAGTCAAAAGGCTTTTTTATTGAGCCGACAGTGATACAGGTGACAGATCCCAATTATGTTACGATGTGTGAAGAATTATTCGGCCCGGTCCTGACCATATACGTGTATGAGGACGAAGACTATAAGAAAGTACTTGGTATACTTGATGCCACGTCTCCATATGCCTTGACAGGCGCTGTATTTGCACAGGACAGGGCAGCTATCGCGATGACCACAGACCGCCTGAAGCATTCAGCGGGCAATTTCTATATCAATGACAAGCCAACCGGTGCGGTGGTTGGACAGCAGCCTTTTGGTGGTGCCCGGGCATCAGGCACGAATGATAAAGCCGGTAGTGTATTGAATCTGTATCGCTGGGTATCGCCAAGAACGATTAAAGAGAACTTTAATCCACCATTGGATTACAAATATCCGTTTCTCGGTTAGTGTGTGTGAGAAGGTAAGACAGTGAGACAGTAAGAGGTGTATGCGTGTGATTGTGAGAAGTGAAGACCGTGAGAGGTGCGTGTGTGGGTGAGCGCATGAAATTATTTTCGCACACGCACACACTCCAAACTCACAATTCTTACTGTCTTACTGTCTCACTGTCTTACACTATAAGGGAAATTCATGTACAAGCTTGTACATGAAATCAGTGATGATGCTTTTGTCAAGCAGCGTGATCATCAACATACCGGCTATAGCTCCGGCAAAGTGTGCGGAATGATCAAGTCGTCCATGGCCCTGGTTGGCTGCCCAGGAAGAGTAGATGAGGTAGCCTACACCTGCAATAATCGCTGGCACGGGTATAACGAAGAAAAGACTCAGCGTGGACCAGGGATGCATCAGGATAAATATGAAAATTATTCCACTCACCGCTCCTGAAGCACCGATACTTGAAAAGGCGGGGTTATGGCTTTGCCTGATGGCTGTTGGTATATTGGCCAGAATGATATTGAGCAGGTATAGCACAAGGAAGATCACACGCCCCTCTACATTCCCAAACGTAGTGACGATGTACATTTCAATATACTCTCCAAAGCTATAGAGCACAAACATATTGATAAGGAGATGCATCCAATCCGCGTGGACAAATCCGGAGGTGAGGAGGCGGTAATATTCCTTGCCACCAGACTCTCTGCCGGGATAGTGCTTTAATCTATCAATGACCGCATAGTTGGAAAATCCCTGGTAAGAGACCAATACGGTAAAGGCAATGATCAGTATGGTGATGGAGATGTCCATCGGTTATGGCTTTAGGTTAGCATGAATACATTCATGCGTGGTGATAGGATTCGCCTCTCAAGATAGTACAAGCTCTGTATATCTGTTCAAGCATCATCAACCGGCACAATTGGTGTGGCAGGGTCATGGCAGAAATTCCAAGCAGTCCATCAGACCGGTCATAAACTTTCTGGTCAAATCCGTAGGCAGAGCCGATCACGAAAATCAGCCTTTTATGACTTCCCTGGCGCCAAGTCTCGAGTTTTGTTGCAAAGTTGACGGATGTCAGCTGGGGGCCTTTTTCATCCAGTAAGATTACACGGGATGCACTGGCATCAAATTGCTGCAGCAGCCATTTTGCTTCTTCTGCAAGCACCACATTCTTCTGGTTGCTTTTGGAAGGTTGGATACACTTGTATTCAAAAGGGAGATATCGATCGATACGCTTTCTGTATAAGTCTTCACCTTCGGTGACCCATGCATCCGAAGAGGCACCCATGGCCCAAAGGTGAACCTTCATAGCTACTTACTCGAAAACAAGAAGAACTCCCATGGACCCAGGTTGATCGTCTGGTCTCTGTCCAGGGTGAGCTGATCACTGGTAAACACAATATGCATATCTGTCACAGGCACCTGTAGTGTTGTCTTCTGTGGCTTTGGAGAAAGGTTGAATACTCCGATAAGGGAATCTCCATCTTTTTCCCGCATAAATGCATAGACCTCTTTTGATTCATTGATACGTCTGGACAAACCTCCATGAATCCCATTCCAGAGGGCGTGGTTTTTATGTTTCAGCTCATTGAGTGTAGTATAGAAATCTGCGTATGCGTATTGGCTAAATGGTATAGTATCCTTTTCGAAAAAGGCCAGTCTCTTCTTGAGCGGCTCTTCCTGGCCGCTATAGACCAATGGCATGCCATCCAATGTGGCGCACAAGGCAGCAAAGGCTTTGTGCCCGTCACCCATTCTTTCAAATTCAGTACCTGCCCAGCTGTTTTCGTCATGGTTGCTGGTGAAATACATATTGTACCCGTAGGTGTAATGAGCCCGTTCGTCAGCGAGGAGCGTGTCCAATGCATTGACATTATCCTTTCCGTTGGCGATATCATTCAATTTGTGATGCAGTTTCCATGCATATCCGGCGACAAAACTTGAATCATTGCGCAGGTAGGGTTCCTCACCTTCGGCCAGCATGAAAAGAGGCTTTTTAAGTCCGGCAAGCGTATTACTTACTTCATCCCAGTAATCAGCTGGCACGCCGTGTGCATGATCAACCCTGAATCCATCAATATTATAGTCTTCAATCCAATAGATCATGTCATCGATGATCTGGCGACGCATAGCTGGATTGTCAAGATTCAGTTCGGCTACGTCCGTCCAGCCCCATGGTTCGCCAGTAGCTTCATTTATAGGATCACGGATTTCACCTTTTTCATTTTTGTTGTAATAATCGGGATGATCTTTGATCCATGGATGATCCCATCCTGTGTGATGAGGTACCCAGTCAATAATGATATGCATACCCATTGCATGGGTGGAGTCTACGAGGCGTTGAAAATCATCATGTGTGCCATACAGTGGATTGATGGCCCTGAAATCCGATACGGCGTAGTAGCTTCCAAGTGTCCCTTTGCGCTCTGGAACGCTGATTGGGTGGATAGGCATGAGCCACAGGATATCCACACCCATTTTCTTTAAGCGAGGAAGATGCTGCCTGAAGGCTTCGAAGGTGCCCTCGGGTGTATATTGACGGATGTTGACTTCGTAGATATTGGCGTTGTAGGACCATTCCGGAGGGGAAACCCTTGCCCTGACGTGTTCAATTTCTTTTGCCACACCAGCTTTCTTACAGGATAATGCAATCGTCATTGTCATCACGAGGGTTATTAGAATGAATACCAGAAAGAGTATTGCTTTCATTTTCTTTTGTTAATAAAGCGTAAACATATATAAATATTTCGACTATTTGACCAGGCTTGAATATTGCCGGAGTTTGGCAATAGCGACTTGCATATCCTTTGGTAACGGGCTTTCGACCCGAATATCGTCACCTGACCTGAAATCCTTGAAAGTGATTGATGAGGCATGCAGAGCTAGACGGCTTAGCATTGGGCGTTCTTCCTCGACGTCTTTACCCAATCTGTATCGTTTTTTTCCCTTTAGGGAGGAGAGGAAGAGTGGTCCGCCGGAGCCATAGAGCACATCCCCGACGATAGGATGTCCTATGGAAGCCAGATGAACCCTGATCTGGTGTGTCCGGCCGGTGTGCGGATTGGCCTCTATGTAGGAATGATGTTGAAAGCCTTCCAATAACTGCCAACTGGTCTGGCTGGATTTGCCGCGTTTGGAGATGACCACTTTGCCTATGTTCTGAGTAAAGAGTGGTGCATCTATAAGCCCTTCTTTATCAATGCATCGGCCTTCAGCTATGACCTCATATTTCTTGGTGATGACCCGGTGTTCAAACTGCTCACTATACCAACCGAAAGCTTCGGGAAGGAGACAGAATAGCAAAATGCCGCTGGTTTCGAAATCCAGGCGGTGCAAGGGTCTTGCGGTCGGATATCCTTCTAGTAGAAGGCTTGCCAGGGATGGCTTGTCTTCTTTGTATCTGTCAGGGACACTCAGCAGGCCGGCAGGCTTGTCGATGGCCAGGATGGAGTCATTTTGAAACAGGACTGCGGGTTTGTTTTTCATGAGGGGAAGAGATCACTGAACTTACGCTTCCACCGAAGGTAGTAATCCATGATAATACTTCCCTGATATACACCTGGCAATTTGGACAATGGCTGCCTGGTATATTTTCCTTCCACATCCTTTCTTTTTTGAAGGATAGCCCTGATGTGCCCGTAAATGTAAAAATGAGCCCGGATAATAGCGAAGGCATTAGCAAACTCCCCTTTAGCCAGGTATCGCAGGCCAGCTAAGCCATCCAGCATCCATCGTAAAGAAACAATAGGGATCAAATCAGGTTTGGGGAGATACTTGATGATGGTGATCAGGTTGTTTCTGAAATTGAGATATACTTTATTCGGGCTGTTATAACTCAGGGTACCACCTCCAACGTGATAAATGATGGATTTCGGACAAGACATGATCTTATAGTTGCTGAGCAACAAACGCCAGGCAAGATCAATTTCTTCCTGGTGCGCAAAGTAATCCACATCAAATCCACCCATGGCATGGAAGGCATCGCTGCGTATGACAAGGGCAGCTCCTGAAGCCCAGAAGATGGGCATGGCAGATTCGTATTGGCCAGTATCCCTTTCTATGTTCTGGAGAATCCTGCCCCTGCAAAATGGGTATCCAAGGGAGTCAATGAAGCCACCCGAGGCACCTGCATATTCAAAATAACCCCTGCGGTTTTCAGACAGGACTTTGGGTTGTACTGCAGCAATGGTCGGATCAGCCTCCATCATCTCAATGATGGGATCCAGCCATTGTGGAGTGATCTCTATATCGCTGTTGACAATGGCATAGTATTTCGCCTTTATTCCAGCCAGTGCTTCGTTATATCCACCTGCATAGCCATTGTTTTTAGCCAGGGATATGCATTAACTTTTAGGATGGGTTGACTTCAGCCACTTTACAGACGCATCCGTAGATGCATTATCGACAACATAGATTTTTTCGTTGGGGAAGCGGCTTGAATTAAAAAAGGGTATAAAACGTTCCAGGTAATGTTTGCCATTATAGTTGAGGATCACTGTGGCCACATTGGCCATGGCAGGCAAAGAACCTTTAAAGTATTTTCTGACAGCAAGTTCATCTTCCGCCATTGCTGCCTTGAGGGCTTCCATGGTCGGGAACTTACGATCTCCCCGGATAAACTTATAAATCTCAACGGTGATATCCTGGTCATATATTTGCCGGTCAAAATCAAAGAGGTGTATCTCTACTCTTTTTTCCTGAGCAGACTCAATGGAAGGGCGCAGGCCGATATAGAGCATACCCCTATACTCGATACCACCCAAAGTTGCTGTGGCAGCAAAAATGCCATCCTTAGGAAGCAGTTTTTTTAAATCGGCGACCTGGACATTTGCCGTCGGGTAACCGATATGATGGCCTAGCCTATTGCCGGTCACCACTTGCCCTTTAATCATGTATGGATGTCCCAGCAGGCTGTTGGCGAGCTCAATATTATTTTCCTGTAGGGCGAGCCTGATCTTGGTTGAACTGATCGTGATATTCTTCAATTCCTCTTCTTCGATCTGCACTACCTCATAGCCATGATCTGCGCCGTATAACTGGAGCAGATGCACATTGCCTGCACGGTTGACGCCAAATCGATGGTCGTACCCGATGACGATATATTTAGGGTGAAACCTGGATACCAGGAATTTTTCAATATACTCCTGAGCGGATTGCTGAGAGAATTCTATTGTAAACGGGACGACCACTACATTAGAAACCCCGGCCCTTCTGAAGTACTCCAGTTTTTCGTCGAGAGAAGTCAGTATCTGGAGGTCTGCGTCCTTTGGATAGACGATTTCCCTGGGGTGGGGATGGAAAGTAATGACAACATCGACGCCATCATTGGCTTCAGCAAGTTGCTGGATGTGCTTGAGGATTTTAAGGTGACCCTGGTGCACGCCATCATAGCTGCCAATGGTGATGACAGAATTTCTGAACTCCGGCAGTGCTGAAAGTCCCTTAAAAATGTTCATGGGCAACAAAAGTATCTAATTTGTCTGTAATATGTTGATGATATCTGATTTCCGGTTTTTTTCCTGCTAAAACGGCAGGTTGAGCTCAAAACGAATGCTGTGAATATTTGGACCATAAGCAATCCTTTTTTGTCCTGGTACGTTAATACTCGGATGATACGATTTGTTCAGGTTATAGTGTTGGTTTTGCTGGCTGAGTTTCACCTCAATGGCCAGTCAAATCAATTGGATCGCCTAAAGGACGAAATTGCCTTTTATGCAGATATTACAGCCACAGCAGACCAGGACCAGCACCGTATCAGGGCACATGATCAGATGGTGGCCTACATCGATACTTTCCTGATGGAGAAAGGGTCATATGGGAAGAGCCTGGACAGTATCCCCTGGTTGTCTGTCCTTCAAGGGGACGGCTTCAGGATCGTCACCTGGCAATTGCGGAAATCCAACGAGGAGTATAAATATGGAGGTTTTATACAATGGCCTGACCGGCTGATCCGGTTGAAAGATACCAGGCCATTTATCAATGGCGCTGCCTATACCACATTTACACCTTCAGGTTGGTATGGATGTATTTATTACCGGATTCTTCCATTTGAACGTGGTAAGGAAAAGTATTACATCCTGCTTGGGTATAATGCAGAGAACAGCTTGCTGAACATCAAGGTGGCTGATGTCCTTGACCTGACCGGTCCTGAACCGAGGTTTGGATTGCCTGTTTTCCTGGGGCAGGATGAGCCTAAGTCGAGGCTCATGATCACTTATGCGGATGTATCACCGGCCCGCTTAAATTATGATGACCAGCTGGGGGGAATCGTTCATGATCATCTGGAAAGCATGCCTATAGGTCCTGAAGGAGAGTCCTTGCCGGTAACGGATGGAAGCATGGAAGCCTGGATATTTAAAAAGGGGGATTGGATATACGAAGAGGAAGTATACGATGTCAAACTCACAGAGCCTCCTATGACAGATGAGCGTAGAAACTGGAAAGAAGATAAAGACATACTAGGGAGGCCCCGAAAAGATTAAATTGTGTTCATATGGGAGCGCATTACAGGATCAGGGCAGAAAAGACAGGCCATTATTTTACACATGGCTCACTTACCGGCCAGACTCGGTATGTTTGGATTTGCCTTCATGGCTATGGACAATTGGCAAAATACTTTATTCAACGGTTTGAATTCTTAAATCCTGCAGATCATTATGTGATTGTACCCGAAGGATTAAATAGGTTGTACTTTGATGGTGTCAACGAAAGACCTGTAGCCAGTTGGATGACAAGGGAAGACCGGCTCGACGAGATTGCTGATTTTGTCCTTTTTCTCGAGGCGCTCAGGGCAAAGTTGCATTGGGATAAAAACCCTGAGGTCAAGATGATTTATCTTGGGTTTTCACAAGGAGTAACCACATTGCTCAGGTGGCTCAATGATATCGCGCCGAGGGTTGATCACTTGTTGTTATGGGCCGGAGGATTGCCCGATGATTTGCTTTATGACCGGCGTCGGGAGTATTTCCGCAGTATACCTGCGTATTACTTTATCGGAGACAAGGATCCATACTTTACCAGTGAGGCCATAGCCAGTAAAAAAGAACTCATTGAGGATATTGGACTCCAATTCCAGGTTCACCCTTTTGCAGGAACGCATAAAGTAGATGAAGCAGCACTACGAGCTTGGACTGAGATGTATTTGTACAAGTAGTTACAGCATATACCTCTTCATTGTGCCAATGCTGATGCCTGATTAATGGGTAGCCAGGATAACTGATTGAACAGAGAGTATCTCTCCTTTACCATTCTTCAATGCGATCGTGTAATGTCCGGATGGTAAGTTGCCTGTTGACAGCCTGCCGGAAGACACTGATCTGGTAGATACCTTGCCATCCGCATCTATCAAGTCAACAGCGTAGACTTCCTCTGATGGAATGATGCTGATGAAGTCACTTGCGGGGTTAGGGAAAAGAGTATAAGCCTCCTGGTCGATCGGATTGTAGACGCCGGTGATAATCTCAGTCACTGTATTGTTTTTGGTGAGGATCCAGCGCTCTGGATCTATGGTGACTGAATCAATGCTTGCATTGCCCACATAGTAAGCAAATCGCTGGTTTTGCAGACTGTGGTCAAGGACAAAGGTAGTGAACGCCCCATTTACTTTAACGGATACAGGCACCGGCATTTCGAAGAAAGATACAGAAGGATGGGACTGACGTTGTCCTAACCAGAAGACGATCGAATCAGCCTGTTGTGTCCAGGTGAGATCATAGGATGGATAACCCTGCCCGTAAAACCAATCTGCAATAAACTCATTGAGGTTTTTACCGGATTCCTGTTCCATATAGTTTTGGAGTTCGTCAGTAGTACCGAAATCATAGGCGGTTCCGGCACCATCGAGGTAATTGCGGCAGGCTGTGAAAAACGCATCATCACCGATTACGCCCCGTAGCATATGCAGTACATAGGCTCCCTTATTGTAGGAAAGGCGGCTGCTGAAAATCCGGTTGACACTGGTGGTGTCATCCACAAAGACAGAGCCTCCGGGTTGACTTGTGGCTGAGTTAGAGGTAGATACTCTCCATTGAGGCCAGTAGGTGTCCGGACTGAATTCTTCGTATGTCAAACCGGTTAGATAAGTGGCAAAACCTTCATTGAGCCAGATATCAGACCATGATCCGCAGGTCACCTTGTCGCCAAACCATTGATGAGCAGTTTCGTGAGCCTGGAGGCTAAAGTTGAAATTGACCATAAAGCTCATGGTTTGGTGTTCTTCACCTCCGCCCCAGCCAAACTGGGCATACCCATATTTTTCGTCTGCGAAAGGGTAGAGGCCGAAGCGTGAGTTGTAAAAGGTCAGTATATCCAGGACACTTTTCGTTTCCTGCTGGGACTGGGCCAATGTTTCAGGATAGACGTAATTCAGAATCTCCAGTGAATCTCCGTTGTCTAGTGGAAGAAAGTCGCTGTACGAAGCATAATTGGTGACAGCAAGGCAGATAAGGTAAGCAACAATCGGATGCCTGTGTTGCCAGTGATGGATGAGCCGGCCATTTTCTGTCTCTATGATGCTCATCAATTTGCCATTACTTGCTGCAAGCTGGCCGAGAGGTGTTGTGATGTAGATATCTACTGAATCAACTTTATCCGCGAGGTCTTGCTTTCCGGGCCACCAGTCCCTGACGCCATAAGGTTCAGAAAGGGTCCAGATAATCGGTGTGCCGGCATGTGTGCCCTGTTCGAATGAGCCAAAACCATTGGATGGAGGTGCGCCTTCGTATTGGATCGTAAGGGTGTCTGATGCTCCAATGGCTAAGGATTTGCCAAGTTCTATGGTGACCAGTTGTTCTGTTGAATGTGTAAATGAAACGGGACTTCCATTGCGCGTGATACTGTTTATAGCCAGTTCGTTGGCAAGGTCAAGGTAAAACCGGTTGAGGTTTGCCTTTTTGCTTATAAAGTAATAGGTGATCTGCCCGGTGATATAATAGACTGCCGGATCAATCTCCCATCTCATCTCCTGGTAGTAGATATCCGTTTCATCTGAATATGCTGTCCTCAGGCTAAGCTTGTTGATCTGCGACTCAGCTGTCTCCTGTTCCTTGCAGATGATTTCATCCAGGT
>JADJVH010000007.1 GCA_016716665.1 Candidatus Opimibacter iunctus
ATTTACCAACCAGGAGAGAGCAACTGCTATCCTGGAGCTTGAAAAAATCATCAACCAATTTGGGTTTATCATTGATTTCAAGCCATTTTCTGATATCTCTATTTCCCTGGTGATAGAAGCAGAAGAGTCTCATGTCGATCATTTGTACGATGCGTTGATGGGGTATCTCCATATGAAGGACTTCGACAGATTGCATTCTGCATCGTCTCAGGAAAGAACCATTTACCTGAGTGTGACATTTTCTAAAGCGATGGGTAATCTGAAGAATGAAATTCGGCTGTCCCGGGTAATAGGTATTTTGCTATAATTTATCACTTTATGAGCGGAGAGCCAACACTGGAATTATTGCCGGAAAAAATATTGATCGGCCGAAAGACCCGGATGTCCTTTGTTGAAAACCGGACCAGGGAATTATGGCAAAGCTTTATGCCACGAAGAAGGGAAATTGCGAATGTCGTCAATACCATTCTCTATTCTGTTGAACAATACGACTCCCATTTCTTTGATGCATTTAATCCTGCGGCAGAGTTTACCAAATGGGCTGTAGTCGAAGTATCTGGAGCAGATCATGTTCCTGATGGCATGGAGGTGCTGGTCGTGCCTTCGGGACAATATGCAGTATTCATCCATAAGGGCCCGGCAAGTAAAGGCGCTGAAACGTACGAGTATATATTCAGGACCTGGCTACCTGCATCTGCCTATGCACTGGATGACAGGCCGCACTTTGCCCTGATGGGTGACAAGTATAAACATGATGATCCTGATTCGGAAGAGGAGATATGGATACCGGTAAAACCTTTTGTAAGTTGATGTGTTTGACGTGATCAATGTAATCAGTCACTTCAACAGTTGCAATGAAACATGTCATACTTGTAGCCGGTGCCACCGGAAATCTTGGAGAACGCATCACCAGGTCTTTATTGGATCACGGGGCTGAAGTCAGGGCGATTGTACGCCGTGGCACGGATCTCCATAAGATCAATCACCTGGAACAATTGGGAGCAAAGGTCTTCGAGGTGGACATGTCGAAAGTCAATGAAGTGACTACAGTCTGTGGCGGAGTGACGTGTGTAGTGTCAGCATTGGCCGGTCTTCGCGATGTTGTCATCGATACCCAGAAAGTATTGCTGGATGCCGCGGTCAAGGCAGGTGTGCCCCGGTTTATTCCATCTGATTACTCCCTTGACTTTACAAAGTTTCCGGAGGGCACTAACCGCAACCTGGACTGGAGAAGGGAGTTCCATACCTATCTGGACAAGGCGCCCATCAAGGCCACCAGCATCTACTGCGGTGGATTTATGGATATGCTGACTGACCAGATCCCTATGATCATGATCAAGCAGCGAATGATCATGTATTGGGGACATGCGGATCATCCCCTTGGATTTACTACAGTAGCAGATACAGCAGTATATACCGCATTTGCTGCGCTTGATGCAGACACGCCAAGGTCACTATGGATCGCAGGTGATCAACCTACACCAAGGAAGCTGCAAGCCTTGATGACTGACCTGACCGGAAAGAAATTTCGCTTGTTTCGCACAGGAGGCCAGGGCTTCCTCAATGTATTGATCAAGATCATCCGTAAGATGGCACCCGGAGAGAGCGAACTCTACCCTGCATGGCAGGGCATGCAATACATGTCCAATATGATTGACAAGCGGTCTGACCTGCCAAGGATCGACAATGAACGTTACCAGGGAGTGAAGTGGACCAGTGCCAGGGAACTACTGGCTCGTCAGGGAGCATAGACTTTGCCTGTCTTGTTTTATCTATCCCGTGTTTGTATTCTGGGATTTAACCTTCATCTTTAGAGGATGAAGATGAATTCCACGAATTGTCGTATCGTGATACCTGTAAGGTCGTACTTCGCAAAGAATTTTATGGTCGCGATGACCTTGGTCTTCCTTGTCACCAACAATGTTTCCTTTGCCCAGGGCCCTCCCGGTTATACCCTATGTGCAGAAGAAGGTGAAATGTTTACCCTTCCGGAAAGAAGCCATGTAGCATATGGCGGCCAGGGGAAGTTTAATTATCGCTACAATCAAACCGGCACCATCACCTTCAATAATGCAACCTTTGGTGACCCTGCGCCGGGAGTCCACAAGTCAGGTTATTACCAGATTGCCGATGCGACTCAATCTATCGGGAAGCTATCCTGGGCTATAATGTCGATAAAGGATCATCTCACGGGAACATCCCCACTGAGCAATGCACAAATCAATTCTGTTTCCGATACCATCGAGGCTCATATATTTGTCCTCGGCGACACTTTGTCCTTAGTGCTGCAGGCCTTTGACCTGGTGGATTATTATGAATCCAATAACGGGCCAATGTTTCTCAACGCAGCCAGCCAGGGCGGGTTCCCAAATGATTTTAAAGCAAGCGATGGGTATGAACTGGTCAGGGCCGTATTTAAAATACAGCAAGGTATCCAGGATTATGTCTATACCTCTGTCAATGTTGCCAAATATCTTGATGTCCTCCGGGGAAGAAAATTTCTGACTGCGGATTTTTTTCCGGGTGATTGTCCTGCACCTGTTGATTCCTCTGCTACCTATACGGCGCAGATCAATGGCAGCATGCCTACTGAGTATGGGAAAAGAACTGCCTGGTCATCGACTCCTGCGAGAAGGCCTACCGGATATTACCTTTCACCTGGAAGTACCGGTTCTGTAAAAGTCCCGGCTGCGATGGTTAATAAGGGTTTTAAAATTCTTGTTGGTGCGCATACCTTTGATCATACAGGCCATAACCCGGTGAAAAGATTTTTCCGGGTGACGAATACTTTTCCCATCACGGATACCATTACCCAAATCATCAATCCGTTTGGTGGAGGGATTTATATCATCACGCCTTATGAGGCAGACCTCGGCATCGTTGAAGTGCAATTGACCAATGTTGGTTCCTGCCCCGTTTTTTCGGCCAAGACTTTCAGCAAGACCACTTTGCAGGAATGGATTGATGTGCAGCGAAAAACCCAGCCCCTGGGCAGATTTTGAATCTGATAAATACATGATGCAAGTACCAACCAGCTGGATCTATAATTATGATGATCCTGTGACCCTGATGCAGGACTGGGACGACCGCATGGATGTTGTCTCCACCCTGCTAGGCTATCCCAAGATCAGGAATAATACGATCCTATACCTGCAGGTTGATGTCGATATCATGTATGGCTTTTATGGCATCGGCAATCCACAGATAAATAATGCATATAATCCGTTGCAGCCTGAAAACGGAAACAAGAATCATTGGTTTTTAAAGCCGGGCGATTCGTTCTGGGAGACCGAGTTTCATGAAATGGGACATGCCCAGTTGTTTAGCAAGTTTCCCGGCGAGACAGAAGCTGCGGTCAATCTGCTGGCTGCCGCCATATTCAACAGGCTCTATGGTATCGATATCGATACAGCACTCGGGGAGTCTTTTGGCAATCAGCCACAGATCACGCGTGACCAGGCCGCGCTCAACTGGATGGTAACCCCAATTTCAGGGCTGGTAACCCAATGGATATTTCCAATACAACGAAGGATGAAGTCCGCTACCAGCAGCGAGGATATGCCAAGTATGTAGAGATGGCTGCATTGTTTGGCTGGGAACTGATCGATTCTTTTTATAAGCAGGAGCAACTTGATTTTATCAACCAGGTGCCCGGCGATGGATTTGTGGAGAAGGACAGCCGGATACTGCGATTTTCTAAAATCGCCGGGGCAGATTTGCGGCCCCTTATTCATTTCTGGGGCTTACAGCCGCAAGATACTGCAGGACTCAGGTTGCGTATCGAGGCCGAGAACCTGCAGCCTTCAAAGCTGATCTGCGACAGGCTGACCCATTACCGATCAATCATACCTCTCGACAATGCTCAGTTTGTTGAACACGCCAATACCTTCTTTGGTGGCAGTGTTCCTGCAGGTGGTGATCCGGATTATGGATCGGGTTGGTATAATATCTGGCTGCCCATGTACAATGAGACACATGGTGCCGCAGCTGTGCAAGCCATGCAGGATATTATTGACTTGTATTTTCCGGAGGGTTGTCCTACGACTGAACCCATACCAGTGGTGACGGCTGATAGTCCGGACATTTGCGTCGGAGACACGGTAACCTTGATAGCTAATGGAGCGTCAACCTATCGCTGGAGCAATGGCGCTACCGGAAGGAGTATTACGGTAAGTCCATCTGAGACGACCATCTACAGTGTAACAGGAAAGACAGCAGGATATGTGTCCGATACTGTTTTTGTTGTTGTGACGGTCAATCCATTGCCGGATATCACTCTCAATAGCCCTTCAATATGTAAGGGCCAATCTGCTACATTGACAGCAAGCGGAGCAGAAATGTATGTATGGAGTAACGGAATGATCGGAGATACGATCACTATCAGTCCTGCGTCGGATACCATCTATTCCGTCATTGGTACAAGCCTTGGATGCAGTGCATCAGCAGAAGCCTATGTTGAGGTCAATGATTTGCCGGTGATTGATCTGGGTCCGGATATCGATTTGCCGGAAGGCCAGGATACCATCATCCAGGCAAATGGTACTGATGTAAGTTACCTATGGTCAACCGGCGAAGTGACAGCATCTATCCTTGTTAACGCACCAGGAATTTATGCCGTCACAGTGACAAACAGTGCTGGATGCACCGCAACGGATTCAGTCATTGTAACACTCATCACTGCACCACCATCGAACCCGGAGAATGGCGGTACGGATATCTGTATCCCTAATCCTGCTGTTGATTTTGTGAACATCGCCTGCAAGGGAAGTGTCATATCAATGATCCAACTCATCGACCAGAATGGAATCATCCTGTTGACTGATCATACGCTTGTATCAGATGGGGCTGTGCGGAAGCTCAATCTCAACGGTATGCCGGCAGGGATATATTATGTCAGGATTATAGGAAAAGGCTTTACTAGCGTTGTTCCATTCTGGAAGGAATGATCGGGGAGGATGAAAGCCAATAAATGGAAAATGCTAAGCTGCCGGAAGTCACCTGATGAGGTTATTCCTTTAGCTTAGCATCTACTAAATCAAAAGATATGCGTTATCGCGACGCCCTGATATATCCCCAGCCATCGTGCTGGCGGGAGATGATCTCATAGATGCCATCAGGCACCGTAGATACGCCAGGCAACAGTTGGTTCATTTCAACATTGTTGTTTTTCATGGCGACCTGGCATACCTTGAAGGAAACATTCTTGCGTGCAGCAAATTTTTTCGACATCTGCGGCGACCACAGATCTTCCCTGGGTCACCATGTCCAGCGATTTGGCATAGTAGACTACTTCGATGTTGGCCATCGGATCCGTGGTCAGGATTTCATTGATCCACCTGATGACCATCTGATGCACCACAGTATCCTTTGTGGTCACATCAAATACAACATTGTAAGGCACTTTTTGTGCATTGACACATTGGTGGCCTGTGAGTAGTATGAGTAAAATATAGAGTAATGGTTTCATCGTGCAGGTAGATTTAGAGTTAGCCTGCATATATGTAGTTACATCCATGCTCCTGTGCCCTGCTGAGGGCCCAGACCCCTGATGGCACAATCTGTATACCAGGGATGAGTGATGCTTTCCATTCGTTGAGGATATCCTCTTGCTGCAAACCCATCTTTCCGGCCAGTACTGTGGAGTATACATTCATCGCAGCGCCGCAGACACAAAACATCACGCCGCTTTCCTGGAGTTCAGGAATGCCGATAGGGATGGGGCCTACACCAGGTATGACAAAATCGCCCGGCTTGGTCATGTAAAACGGATTGCGCGTTTTGGTCGCAGTGGCTGCGTCAGCGGCTTTAAAGTTGGGCCCGACATTATGGGCTTCAAAGACATCCCCAAAGTTGTATTTAGCCACATAGCGTCCTTGAAGGCATAGCCTATCGCAGCGTGCCTCAGGACCACGACGACTCCACAATCATCTTCTGGAGTGCCTGTAGCGGCATTGGAGATCTTGAAGACTTTGGGCCAGGCAAACGGGAAAATCTGGTTTGGGTGAGGAGCATCGTACACGACCCGGTGATCTCCCTTTACTTTATCAAACCAGAGGTCAGCAGGATCCTTTGATTTTCCAACTGCATTGTTCATGTCCTCCTTTGAAGAAATGAATTTAAAGGAAGATGTGAGTGTCGCTAGTCCAAGCGCTGCTGCTCCGGTGCCAAGTCCACGAAGAAAACCTCTCCGCGGTGCATTTTTTGTTAAAGCAATCTCTTCCATGATGTGATGATTTAAGTAGTTAAAAATGGTGTGATTGGGCTTTGCCCTGCTTAAAAATATAACAGAATTGTTGGAATTTCATAGCATTGGCGGGGGAATGTGCGATTTTTTAACATTAGGAAATTGGCTACCTCTCCCTGATGAAATGAATTTTTAGTGCTTTACTCCGTCCGGACACCGCTATTTTCCCACGTTTTGGAAATCTGCCATTTCTGCGCAAGAAGCAGACGGAGCGGGTATATGGAATTATTTCACTTAATTTTACCATGACGCTTGAGCTATGTTCAGTAGACATAGAAAATACTGCGCTCCTGATGATATGGACTACAAAGCTTCACTCGATACCCTGGCCAAAGTTATGACCGCTGGTGTATTTGTCTTGTTTTTTGGAATTGGACTGATGAGCGTCTATGCCATTCGCGACGCTGCCGGAGACAGGACTACACTACTGATCCATGGAGGTGTGCTTGTTATGTTTGTGGCTATCTTCCTGGGTTCATGGTTATATGCACCACAATCCTATACCCTGGATACTACAGCACTATCGATAAACAGACCCATAGGCAAAGTGGTCATCAACCGCTCGTCTATCAAGGAGGCCCGGCTGATAGGCGAGGGTGAATTGAAAAGCACGATCAGGACTTTCGGCAACGGCGGCCTCTTTGGCTATTATGGCAAATACTACAATGCCACAATCGGTCACATGACCTGGTACCTCACGCAACCCAAAAACAGGATCCTCATCGTGACCACCGAAGGAAAGAAGATCGTGATCTCACCTGACGATGCAGGGCTTGTAGATAACCTCAAGCGATAAATTAACGTGATTTCGAATGTAGATTAGCGTGATTTCGAATGTAGAGACGCGATTTCGAATGTAGATTAACGTGATTTCGAATGTAGAGACGCGATTAATCGCGTCTCTACATTCGAAATCATGTGATAAACCTCACCGGGTATCAGGCAATGGTGGTTTCAATGCTTAGTATGAGTATAAAATGAGCATATAGATTCAACTACTTCATCCACTTGCTGAAACCCATAGTATAACGGAAGGCTCAGGCAGGTATCGGCAATCTCTTCGGTAATAGGAAAATCCCCATGCCTGAACTGCATAAACTGATAAGCTTCCTGCAGGTGAGGTGGCACAGGGTAATGAATCAGGGTGGAGATCTGATGCGCGCCAAGGTGTGCAGCCAGGGCATCTCTTTCCTTGCACCTGATCACAAAGAGATGATAGGTATGATGATCATCACTTACAGGAAGCGTGATAGCATGGATATCCTTCAGGCCTTCCATGTATTGGCCCGCCAGTTTTTTTCGTTCAGCGATCCATAGATCGAGTTTCCTCAACTTAACACGCAGCAATGCTGCCTGTAATTCGTCCAGCCTTGAATTGATCCCAATCTCCTGGTTGATGTAGCGCTGCGACGAACCATAGTTTCTCAACGATCTGACACGGGCGTTGAGAGCTGCATCATCTGTTGTGATCAGGCCCGCATCACCAAGTGCACCAAGATTCTTCGTGGGATAAAAGCTGGTGGCATTGATGTGTCCCCAACTTCCGGTCTTCCTGCCATCGATAGTAGCGCCTGCTGATTGGGCATTGTCTTCGATGACATAGAGATGATGTTGCTGTGCCAGTGCCATGATTTCACTCATCGGGCATGGTAGCCCGTAGAGGTGCACCGGCAGTATTGCTTTTGTCTTTGCATTGATCGCCGGGGCTATACTACGTGCATCTATATTCATGGTCACAGGATCAGGTTCTACAGGCACTGGCACTGCGCCCACCATACAGATAGCATTCCATGTAGCGATATACGTATTGGCTGGCACGATGACTTCGTCTCCTGCTCCGATAGACAAGGCGCGCAGGGATAGGACCAATGCGTCAAGCCCGCTGTTGACACAGCAGCATGTTTGCAGGAGAGGTAAGTGCTGAATTCACTTTCAAAAGCCTGCACTGCTGTTCCAAGGATCAGTGAATCACCAGACAGAAGGTGCTGAATGCCTCCATCAATTCATCATAGATGGAATCGTGCATGGCCCGTGATCAAAGAAAGGTATGGACATAGTTATGTATTGCTGTCCCTGATGATATAGGGGGTCTTTGCTTGACTTCGTCATAGATCCTCCACATATACTCAGCCACAAGGCCGATACACAGCATGATGATCCCATTGAACATCGTCATCAGGACCACCAGTGTCGTCCAGCCCTGGATCGGGAAACCAAAAAGGGTATTATCTGAAAACAACTTTGCTGCGATGATGATCAGGATGGCCAATAGCGACAAACAAAATACCGTGAGGCCCAGCCAGGTGATCATCCGCAGTGGGATGATGGACGAGGAGAAAAAGGTTGTTAGTGCCAGGTTGATCTTCTTGCGCAATGTCCATCGTGACCTCGAGGCACTAGCTGGCCGCTTGTATGGTACCAGGATCGTATTGAACCCGAGCTTCAGGATCTCGATGACCGGGGTCGTATTGCGTTTGCTGACTTTGGTATTGAGGATATCGATCACTCCGGTCGATCAGGTATCCATCGTTCCGCCTTTTTAGGAAAGTTGATGGTGGAAAACGTATTCATCATTGCATAGTATGACCGAGAAAAGAAATCATTTATCCTTCCATCATTTCTTTCCGCGCGGTACCCGATGATGGTCTTATGCCCTTGTTGCCAAAGCCTGAACATAGCGATGATGTGTTCCATCGGTCGCTGGCCGTCATCAGGTACAGGACATGCGCATTGCCCTTTACATTTTTCGAGGCCGGCAAATTGAGCCATTGGGCTGGTATAGTTTCGGGCGAGTTGATAGGCGGATACATTTTGCATCTTGTCTGCCAGACCCTTCGCGATCGCATAGGAATGATCGGAAGATCCGTCATCGATGATAATGATTTCGTGCGGGATACCCTCCGCATCAAGAGATGTGTTGATCTCCCGGATGGCTTTTTCCAGCCTAGATTCACTCTGGTAAGAGAGCAGGATGATGCTGAGTAGTGGCTTATCCATGGGATGGTAATAGGGATTTGAATTGCGCCCAGTCCCTGATATAGTCCTGTTCGTGGTATGCAGTATTGCAGATGACCATTTGCACGGCATCCTTGCTATAGTTCATTTCATGCCAGCATAGCTTTGGCAGGTACAGCCCTTCCGCAGGGTGTTGCAAGGTGAATGTGGATGAAAGGCCGTCTATCGTAATGGTCCTGACCGAGATCGTGCCTTGTACAGCGATGAGCACCATTTCGGTTTCATGATGTGCATGACCGCCCCGTGTAACTTCAGCAGGCGTATCCATGGTATAGAAGATCCTGCGCATGGTGAAGGGCAGATATCCTTGTTCGATGATATGCAGGAAACCCTCGTCACGATGGCCTTTGCTGGGGAAAGTGATGATATGGGCTTCTTTCATTTGCGTTTGAACAGGATGACCTGGTTGATGATTTTAGGATCGATCACTCCATCACCTGCATAGGTATATTGCTGATCATTCATGTTGAAGGCGGCTACCGGGACATATTCCCTCGCAATGACGGCAAATGATGAGGTGTATAATACATCATTGGATGATGGACTCATGCTCCAGCTGTACGGGAAGAGATTGTACAGCACATAATCCGGTTTTTTATCCTGCAGGTCACTCAATGCTTCCGCTACAAAGGCATCCGTTTTTTCGTTATGCTTGGTGAGCATAGACATGAATATATGCCGTGTTGGTGCAGTCTTTCCGGCGTAGAGGTATGTCTGGGGTTCTGACCCGCACATCATGATTGTCTCATTGTCCTTCATGATCGAAGCCGCATAGGTTGACAACTTACGGATCGCTTCAAACGGATTATTCCGGTATAATTTTACGATATCCGGAGTGGTCTCTGCTTCAAAATAATAGGCCCGTTGCACGACTGCTTCACCAAGGATGCAAAGGAGTACCAGGAAAGCAGCACCAATACCCAGCCGTAGATTCTTTTGGCTCAGCTGATGCAATGCTGTACCGGTCATCATCGCAAGCGGGACAAACAGGAGCAGCCAATACTGCCCATAAAACCTGAAGCCTGGAATGAGGATGATGACTGCCAATAAAAAGTAAGTGAGCAGGAGGATATTGGGTTTTTGTTTTACGAGAAATATATTGTAAGCCAGCGAGAGCCCTGCAATTCCAAACAAGGAAAGCTGAAAGCGGGTGATGTTCTTTATAAAATATTTTAAAAAACCGGCGCCTTCTTCAGTGGTGACCACGGAGCTGTATTTGGCGGGATAAGTAAACAACCAATAGTAGGCATCATCCAGGGCACTGTTGGCCCAGAGGAATCCAAACAACAACAAGGCAGGCACCAAAGCT
The DNA here is from genome assembly GCA_016716665.1 of Candidatus Opimibacter iunctus. GTDB lineage: Bacteria > Bacteroidota > Bacteroidia > Chitinophagales > Saprospiraceae > Opimibacter > Opimibacter iunctus. Next base: position 10,569 of record JADJVH010000007.1, read on the forward strand.
CCGCCGGCAAAAGTTAATCCATGCAGTAACCATGCTTTTTGCTTGCGTTGCATGATCAGGTACAGCAGGAAGAGTGGGGACAAGAGTATGGCTGTCTGCTTGGTGAGTATAGCCATGGCAATGCCGCTCCTGCCAGCAGGATAAGCAGGAGCCCCTTGCGGTCATAGCTCCTGATGAGCAGATAGAAGGAGAGTAAGACGAACGTATTGACGATGTGTTCTGCTACCATCGTAAATCCCAGCGCATAGAGGTTGATGCTGAGCATGGCAAATAAAGCAGATGAGACAAGTGCGTATGTCTTGTCAATATATCTGGTGAGGATCAGATAGATGAGCAGGCCACTGGCGAGATTGAGCAAGAGGCCAAAAAATCGCAGGCCAAAATCTGAAAACCCAAATAAAGTGCCACCAATACCATAGAGGTAGTAAAGCACTGGAGGTTTCATCTCATAAAAATCAACGTAGGGAATTGATCCCTTGACAGACAAGCCACCCAGGTATCCATAGGTCCCTTCGTCACGGTTCATCGGATACGCTGAAAGGAATATCCGGCTGATCAATGCAATAAGCGTGGTCACGATAGCCAGGGAGGTGAGCAGGAGGGCTGTATTGCCGGAGGGACGATCTGTCGGAGCCTGGAGGGTTTCCGGTTTTTTACTACCCTTGTTTTTATTCTTAATGGACATTGTATCCCAATGATTTGGAGGTAAGGTGCGTAAATATATTACATATCCCATAGGTAAGATGAATGCGCTACATTTACGAGATCAAGCGATGTGTGAGTATGCATGACCTTATCATCAATTTTACCCCTACCGGTATGGTGCCCACCAAGGCCATGAACCCTCATGTACCCATATCCGTCAATGAAATCATCGAGGAGGTCCACCAGGCCTGCGAAGCGGGCATCACCCTGGTACATCTCCATGCCCGGGATGAGCAGGGCGAACCGACCTATCACAAGGCTATTTATGAAAAGATAGTCGATGGTATACGCACACATTGCAATGACCTGGTCATCTGCCTGTCACTGAGTGGCCGCAATTTCAATGAGTTTGACAAGCGGTCCGAACCTATCGAGCTGATGCCGGACATGGGATCGCTTACCCTGAGCTCCCTGAATTTTTCAACGCAAGCCAGTGTCAATGCCCCTGACATGATCACCCGCCTTGCAGAGAAGATGAATGCTTATGGTGTTCATCCCGAACTCGAGATCTTTGACCTGGGGATGATCCAGTATGGAAAATACCTGATGCAGAAGGGCCTGATCAAGCCTCCTTATTATTTCAATCTCATCTTTGGCAATATCGCCGGCATGCAGGCTGATTTCAATGCCATGAGTGCCGCGCTCCATGAATTGCCGCATGAATCTTACTGGGCCTTTGGCGGAATTGGTACACAGCAGTTGCAAGCCAATACTGCTGCTATCAGCATGGGAGGTGGGGTGCGAATAGGCCTGGAGGACAATTTATACATGGACAAGCACAAGGCTGTCCTGGCTACAAACCTTGCCTTGATAGGGAGGGTCAGGCAACTTGCAGAAATATTTGAGCGAAAGATCATGAGCCCCTCTGCTTTTGGAGAGCTTGGATTCTACAATCGTAAACGGCAGCGAATATGACAGAGCGGTTGTTTCTCCTGGGCAAGAGCACTTTTGCGCTGAGTATCATATTGGATATGTTGCCGGATGCTTATACGGAGGCCGGACTGATCTCAAATATTCCTGATGAAGAAAATTCTTCCTTAGCGTTTCCGTACATGTCACCTGCCGTGCGTTTGACGGAGTACAGCGAGGATGCGTTGACGGATTGGCAGACCCCTGATTTTATCATTGCCTCTATCGGTAAGTCCAGGCGCAGGATTGCTGAATATTTCATGGCCAAATACAATATTCCTGATGAACGGTTTATTCCGCTTATTCATCCTTCGTCGGTGACGGCCAATGGCTTTGTTTACGGCGCAGGATTGCATATCAGCCCACTCTCGGTCATTGCCCCTTATTGCACATTCGGACGCTTTGTGGTCATCAACAGGCAGGTGAGTATAGGTCATCATACGGTACTGCATGATTATGTCAGCATCAATCCGGGTGTGACCATTTCCGGGATATGTGACATAGGGGATAATACGACAATTGGTGCAGGAGCAACCATCCTTGATAAAATTAAGATCGGGGCCAATACCATCATAGGTGCTGGTTCTGTTGTGACACGCGATATCCCTGACGGGGTAGTAGCCTACGGTAGTCCTGCAAAGGTCATCCGGGACAATAATCCATAAATAAAGTAGTTCTCATCAGCAGTTGCCGAAACCTGATAGCATATGAGTAAGACGATCAAGACATATTCCACCTTTCAATGGACGGATCTGGAAAAGCCCACCCAGGAAGAGCTGGAGACCCTGACCAGTTCCTTCAATATCGATATCCATCTTCTGGAAGACATCCTCGAGTATGGCCACTTGCCTAAAATCGAAAAGGTCAGCAACTATACCTTTATCATCCTCAGGGCGTATGCGTCCAATACTAAGGAGAATGTAACTACGGTAGTGGGCCTGTCAAACAAGATTGCTTTTTTTATCAATGACAAGAACTTGTTGACGGTGCATCGCGCAGAATTTCCTTTTTTAAAAAACCGGAGCGATTCATGCGACAGTAGCGAAGCCCTGATGCTGGACATCATCAATGAGATCCTCCTCACCTACGAAAAGCCTCTCGAGCAGCAGAGTGAAAAGATGGATGAATTTGAGCGGGCCATCTTCCTGAAAGGCGGACAGTCTATTTCTATAGAGGCCTTGTACTATCAGAAATCTAAAGCACGGATTTCGAAGAAAGTCATGTCGCTGACCCAGGCCGTGCTCAACCAGATATCGGTCAAGCCTGACTTAGCTTCCCTCCTGCAGGATACCAAGGAGACAACACTTAGTTATCTCCTGCAGTATGATGAAGTGATCGAGGATGCCAATACGATCCTGCACTCCTACATGTCCGTCACCGCGCAGCGCAGTAATGACGTCATGAAACTCCTGACGATCTTTTCGGCCTTCTTCCTGCCCCTTACCTTTATCGTGGGTATTTATGGGATGAACTTTGACAACATGCCGGAGTTGAGATGGCCCAATGGATACTACTATGCTCTTGGCTTAATGCTGACGATCTCTATCGTGATCTGGGCCTGGTTTAAGCGGAAGAAAATCATGTGATATGGAATTGAATTTTGCCTATTTCGACCATCCTGAAAAGTATTCCCCACTGAGTGAGGAAGAAGAGACCTGTGATTTCTGTGGACAGGAGAAATTATGTTTCGATGCATCATTTTTCTACAGCGTGGAGGACAATGATTTTATTTGTCCGGAGTGTCTTGCAGGAGGAAAGCTGATTGGAAGGGAGATCTTCACCTGCGATGGAGATATCGACGAACTCAAGCGCCAGCTCAGCGTGCTTCATCCTGAGTGGAGTACAGAGATGATAGATGCTGATGCAGAGCGGAAGACTATAGCATTGGAGAAGACTACTCCGCACCTGATCACCTGGCAGGACTGGAGCTGGCCAGCTGCAGACGGGGATTACTGCAGGTTTATTGGATATGGTTCCAGGGAAAAGTATGCTGCATTATCTCCCGGGGCAAACGGAAAGGAGTTGTTTGAAAATTCACTTTACTATACAGTAGATGAGGATACTGATGCCGATGAGCTCTGGGAGGACCTCTTGCCGGAGGATGACATCGCAGACTACAATGAGAGTGCAGAAATGCCCGTGCTCTTTTATGTGTTCAGGAGTTTGCACTCTGATCGTATTGTCACCGTGTGGGATAGTAATTGAAAGCCGGAGGGTCGTGAAAATTAGCATGTTTTTATTACCTTCCGCAGGAAGAAAAACGCCAATGGCTGGAGTTCTTCCGCCAGCTGTTGAAGGATTGGCCTGTTTTTACCTTTCCCGGATGAAAAACGCCTGGATGGAGTTCTCGCATGATTCCACAATAAAATGAAATGTCAAGATTGGTATTCCTAGGTTGGCGGGAGAGAACTCCAATAACGGCGATCGCCGTAAAGTTGGTCATATCGTTTAGTGACATTGGTTTGTTTACTCTTTCCGAAAAAACACCCCGCTGGCTGGTGTCCTCACCACCAGCTGTAGGTAAAGTTGATATATTGGGCACCTGTCAATGAAGGATGGACGTCATCCTGCCTTGTATTTACCACTTTATACTTCACACCATCATGATAAATTGTCGCGTTAGATTAGCCGGGATATCACGCTTTGTCTTGTTTCTTTTGCTGCTGGGCTATGCCGGTATCGCAAATAGCCAATGTTGTACCTACACCCTGAGCATGCAGGACTCCTATGGGGATGGCTGGAATGGCGGGTATCTTGAAGTGTTTAAAAATGGGATCTCGCTTGGCAATTTCTGGGGCACCGGATTTGGGAGCAATGCTACCATCGAGGTCTGCGATCAGGATAGTTTGAGGTTTTTCTACACCCCAAGTATGTACGAAAACGAGAACTTCTTCGAACTCTACAGCCCGGGATGGAAACTGGTCACAGAAGGCGGACCTGATATTGCCGCAGGGGATGTGTACATCGCTGAGATGATTTGCGATACGATCGACCTTCCGGGCAATCATCCATGTAGTGCACTTCCGATAGATACGATTGGATGCGCAGTGGGTGACAATACACCAATGGAAAGTTCAGGCATCAGTCCTTACTGCGCTGAGTTTGCAGGCGGCGACATGTGGTATGTCCTCGATATACCCCCATCAGGCAATGTCAGTATACAGACGGATAGTGGAAGCATCAATGATACGGGGCTTGCAGCCTGGATAGCCGGTGACTGCTCAGGTATCCACCTTATAGGGTGTGATGATGATGCGGGCAACGAAGCCTTTTCGTTCCTGACCTTGTACAATCTCGATCCCACACAGAATCTCTATATCCAGGTCTTTGGATATGCGGGAACCCGCGGGTCCTTCAAGTTATGTGTCAAAGATCTTGGTGTAGTTACGCTTGATAGTTCGGAGTTACCGATTATTTCCATTTTTACAAATGGCCAGCCTATACCAAATGACAACAAGATCGATGCGACGATGCAGATCAGGTATAATGGTCCGGGGACGATCACGCATGTTACTGATGCACCAAATGAATATGATGGTCATATCGGTATCGAGGTCAGGGGTGCCTCTTCATCAGGCTATCCCCAGACACCTTATGGCCTGGAGACACGCACTGAGGATGGGACTGACAATGATGTTTCGCTGCTCGGGATGCCTGAGGAGAGCGACTGGGTGCTGCTATCCAATTTCAATGACCGATCCCTGGTCAGGAATACGTTGAGCTTTAAGCTATTCGGCGATATGGGGCAATACAGCCCCCGGATGCAACTGGCGGAAGTCCTGCTCGATACCATGTATAAAGGCATCTATGTCTTTGGAGAGAAAATAAAGCGGGACACCAACAGGGTCAATATTGCAAAGCTCAGGCCTGAAGATATCGAAGGCGACGAATTGACCGGAGGGTATATCCTGCAACAAAACTATTGGGATCCGAGTACCAGTTTCCAATCCAACTATTCCCCGATAGACCATCCGGACTTTGATGTGCATTTTGTGTATGAGTATCCCAAGCCGGATGAGATCACGGAGGAACAGAAAACCTATATCGCCTCCTACATCGATAGCCTCGAGACCGCATTGTATAGTGATGATTTTGCTGACCCCCAACTGGGCTACAGAAAATACCTGGATGAAAAATCGTTTATCGATTATTTCCTGCTCAATGAACTGGCGCGCAGCAATGATGGGTTTAAGAAGAGTGTCTTCTTCCATAAGGACAAAAATTCCAGGGGTGGTAAGCTGAAGGCAGGGCCGGGCTGGGATTTTGACTGGGCCTGGAAGACGATGTATGGTTGTGATATCTTCAGTGCCAATGATGGTTCCGGCTGGGCGCATCACATTAATGATTGCCCGACAGACAACTATTCCTGTGGCTACTATATCCGGATGTTCCAGGACAGCACCTTCCTTGACGAACTCAAGTGCACCTATGCTGATTACCGGGAGACCATCTTTGATAGTACCTACATCTTTAATTATATCGATAGCATAGGTGCGATCGTGCAGCATGCGCAGGAGAGACATTTTAAGAAATGGCCTATCCTCGGCATCAGTGGCCCTGCTCCTGAAGTCAATGCTATTGCTACAACGTATGCAGCAGAACTTGATACCCTCAAGGCGTGGATCTCCTTGCGGCTCACGTGGCTGGATGCCAATATGCCCGGGCTGTGTGAAACTACTGCAGTGAATGATCCTAATGATGGCAATGATTGGATCCGTTCATATCCTAATCCAACCAATGGTCCTGTTCATATCGAAGGCACGTGGTATGGTTCGCTTCCGGTGCGATGCGTGATCTATGATGCGACAGGGCGTGTGGTTGCGGATCGTTACATAGCAGACAGGCATATCTCCTTTGATGCTTTTTTGCTCCTGCCATTCGCAGCCGGAGTCTACGAATAACGAATGGTCCTGATTAGTGCATGGAGCCGGGAGGCTCCTGGAGGTGATGCAACACTAGTGCATGATTTTTTTATTCCTGCCATTCGTAGCCAGAGGCTACGAATATCATTAGTTTTGAAATAAAATAACAGGTATGGTACTCCACATCAAAAACATGGTCTGCAATCGGTGCAAGATGGTGGTCAGGGCTGAACTTGAAAAGCTTGGCTTTGAGCCAATCTCACTGGAACTTGGAGAGGTCACCCTGGACAGGGATATCACCAATGAAGAGAAAGCAAGGATTGATACCCGGCTACATGAACTTGGATTTGCCCTGATCGATGACAAGAAAAGTACCATGATCGAGCGGATCAAGACCCTGATCGTGGAACTGGTGCACCAGCAAAACAGCGAACTCAAGACCAATCTCTCGGAGTATCTCAGCAGCCGGTTACATCATGACTACCATGCGATGACCAACCTCTTTTCGGAGGTGGAAGGGACCACGATCGAAAAGTATTTTATCGCCCAGAAGATCGAACGGGTAAAGGAGCTCCTGGTCTATGATGAACTGACCCTGAGTGAAATTGCCTACCAACTCAATTACTCCAGTGTCGCCCACCTGAGCAACCAGTTTAAGAAGGTGACCGGGCTGACACCCAGCTACTTTAAACAAATCCGGGAAGAGAAGCGTAAGTCCCTGGATGAAGTTTAAATTTTGTAAGCTTTTCCCATAATGATGTAACGCCATTGCCTCTGAATAGGACCAACTTTGTAAAGGAATCAAAAGAATCCAATCAAGATGGCAAATGAAGTTAATAACCCGGTATATCTCCCATTAGAGGGAATGGACAGTGAGCATTGCGCGCTGATCATTGACAAGGGCCTGGAATCGGTCAAGGGCATAGGGGCGCATCGCGTGGAGCTCAACAACCGCAGGGCAGTCGTAGAACCTAAGAAAGTTGAGGCTGTGCCGGAGGCAGTAAAGGCCATAAGGGATTTAGGTTATGGGGTCACTACAGTAAAGGCCATCTTTCCGGTGCTGCAGATGTCATGTGCTTCATGCGCAATCAGTGTGGAGACTTTCCTGAAAACAACACCCGGTGTAGTCAATGCAGCAGTCAATTTTGCTTCAGCATCTGTATCGGTAGAGTATCTCCCCAATATGATCCAGGCGGATGGTCTCCGCAAGGCTGTGCAATCCATAGGCTATGATTTGCTGTTGGACAATCAATCTGGCACGGCTAATACGCTGGAGGAAATCAACCAAAAGAACTATGATAAGTTAAAACATCGGACCATTGGTGCCGGTGCACTGGCACTCCCTGTAGCCATCATCGGGATGTTTTTTATGGACATGCCCTATGCCAGCTATATCATGTGGATACTGTCCACCCCTGTCGTGTTGTGGTTTGGAAAAGATTTCTTTATCAACGCATGGAAGCAAGCTAAGCATCGTTCGGCCAATATGGATACCCTGGTCGCCCTCAGCACAGGTGTGGCCTATACTTTTAGTGTATTCAATACTGTGTTTCCGCATTTCTGGCATGAGCGGGGGCTGCATGCCCATGTATATTTTGAAGCGGCATCTGTTGTGATCACCTTTATACTGCTTGGAAAATTGCTTGAAGAAAAAGCGAAGGGCAACACTTCCTCTGCTATAAAGAAGCTGATTGGGCTGCAACCTAAAACAGTGACTATAGTGCATGAAGGAGGACACCAAATGGAGATGCCTATTGAACAGGTCAATAAGGGCAATACCATTCTTGTAAGGCCCGGCGAGAAGATAGCTGTGGATGGTATAGTCATGAGTGGGAGTTCGTATGTGGATGAGAGTATGCTGAGTGGCGAGCCAGTCCCTGTCATTAAGAAGGAGGGAGAGAAAGTATTTGCCGGAACGATCAACCAGAAGGGAAGTTTTCAGTTTCGTGCCGAAAAGGTCGGTGCCGAAACCATGCTTGCGCAGATCATCCGGATGGTGCAGGATGCGCAGGGTAGCAAAGCACCGGTGCAGAAACTAGTGGATAAGATCGCGGGCATCTTCGTGCCTGTAGTGATCGTAATCGCCTTGATGACTTTTGGTACATGGATCATATTAGGCGGGGAAAATGGATTTACACAAGGCCTGTTGGCCTTGGTGACCGTGCTCGTGATCGCTTGTCCATGTGCCCTGGGTTTAGCGACGCCCACAGCGATCATGGTTGGTGTAGGCAAGGGAGCGGAATTGGGGATACTGATCAAGGATGCGGAGAGCCTCGAACTCGCCAGGAAAATAAATGCGATCATTCTCGACAAGACGGGGACCATCACTGAAGGGTAAACCGCTGGTGACAGATATCGCATGGCTTGATGGTCATGAAAACGCAAAGCAGATTTTGTGGAGCATCGAAAAGCACTCTGAGCATCCGTTGGCTGAGGCGGTGGTCAATTATTTTGATGCAATGTCCATCATAACTGTTGAGGGTTTCCAGAGCATCACTGGCAAAGGGGCATCTGCAAGCATAGAAGGAAAGCGTTGGTTTGTCGGCAACAGGCAACTCCTGACTGAACATAATATCAGTATAGCAGAGCAGATGATCAATAAAGCAGAGGCATGGAGTACTGCATCAAAAACCATCATTTGGTTTGCCGATGAGCAGCAGGCCCTTGCGGTCATTGCCATCGCAGATAAGATCAAGACAACATCAATAGAAGCCATTCAACAATTGCAGCAATCCGGGATTTCGGTGCATATGCTTACAGGGGACAATGAAGCTACCGCAAAAGCTATTGCAGAACAGACAGGGATCACCCATTTTAAAGGAGGTGTGCTGCCCCAGCAAAAGGCTGAATATGTAAAGCAGTTGCAAAGCGAAGGATATACAGTAGCGATGGTTGGTGATGGCATCAATGACAGCACGGCGCTGGCGCAGGCTGATGTGAGCATTGCGATGGGCAAGGGGAGTGACATCGCTATGGATGTAGCCAAGATGACGATTATCTCTTCAGACCTCAAGAAGATACCCTTGGCTATCAGATTGTCGAGGCAGACTGTTGACACTATCCGCCAGAATCTCTTCTGGGCATTCATCTACAATATCATTGGGATTCCTATTGCTGCAGGTATACTTTATCCCATCAATGGATTCCTCCTCAATCCGATGATCGCCGGTGCAGCGATGGCACTGAGTAGTGTGAGTGTGGTGAGTAATAGTCTGAGATTGAAGTGGAGGAAGTGATACCAATTGTCTTCTTTTCTCTCCTTACCTTTGCCATGCCTTGATGTAAGCCAGGGCTACATCCAATCACCACCACATGCACCACCAAAGACATCACTTCCAGCTGCCTGATGAGATCCACTATCTCAACGGAGCCTATATGTCCCCGCTGATGAAATCAGTAGAGGAAGCTGGTATCGAAGGGATGCGGCAAAAGCGGAATCCCTCAGTGATCACTCCTGCTGATTTCTTCGAGGAGAGTAAGACGGTAAGGGCTCGATTTGCACAGATCATCAACAGCAAGCCGGAACAGATCGCCATCATACCTTCGGTGTCCTATGGGCTGGCTTCCGCTATACGCAATCTGGGTGTGGATACAGGACATACTGCCATTGTCGTCGGCGATGAATTTCCAAGTGATTACTATGCGGTGGAAGCATGGTGCAGGGACAATGATAAGCGCATGCAGATCATCAAGGCTCCGGAGACAACGGAGCACAGAGGTGAGCGATGGAACCAGGCGATCCTGGAAAGCATCAATGCCGATACTGCGGTAGTCGTGCTCTCATCGATCCATTGGACTGATGGCACCCGCTTTGATCTCAAAGCGATCGGGCAACGATGCCGTGAGGTCAATGCACGGTTTATAGTGGATGGCACCCAATCAGTAGGGGTGATGCCTGTTGATGTAGCCGCATTTCACATTGATGCATTGATATGCGCGGGATACAAATGGCTCCTGGGTCCATACTCCATCGGTGTGGCTTACTATGGTGAGTATTTTGATCATGGACGGCCTATTGAAGAGGCATGGGTCAACAGAAGTAATGCAGTCAACTTTTCAGCATTGACCCAATACGCTGAAGAATACACGCCCGCAGCAGGTAGATACAATGCAGGAGAGTATGGCAATTTTATCCTGATCCCTATGCTATCTGCATCATTGAAGCAGATCCTTGAATGGGATGTGGCCAACATCAATGCGTATTGTAGTTCACTGACGCAACCCCTGGCTGCATGGCTGAGGGATAATGAGTATGTAGTGGAAGATGACCAATATCGATCTCCGCATATCATGGGGGTGGGTATGCCACCGTCGATGGATATGGATGTTGTCATACGAGAACTGCAGGAGAGGAAGATATTTGTTTCGAGACGCGGCAAGGCGATCAGGGTATCGGCACATGTATATAATACCCAGAAGGATATAGACGTCCTGAAGGATGCATTGTCAGCACTGCGCAAATCATCATGAGCGGATCCATGCGAACCTTATTACTTCATTTGATTTTTTTCTTCTTCATTACGGAGGCGTTCGCGCAGGAGGTAAAGTATGCCAGTACAGACAGCCTGCTCAATGACCTGCATATCCTGACTACAACAATCAGGGACAATCATCCCCTGATGTATCGCTACACTACAAAGGAACGATTTGACAACCTGGTACAGCGCACAGAGCTTCAGATCAAGAATGGAGTTACACCATCGCTGTGGTATGCATCTGTCAGTAAACTGGTGCGATCCATTGGATGTGGACACACTAAGGCTCTCCCCACGACTAATGCAGAGGAGCGGATGAAGTGGACCAATGACCTGCCCTTTGATATAGTGATCATCGATTCTGCCATCTATGTATCGAAGGCTTATACGGAGAAAAGTAAGCCCTATGTAGGTCAACGAATCATCCGGATCAATGATGCGCCGGTGGAGCGGTTTATCGGATCAGCCTACAATTATATCAGTGCTGATGGATACAACCTGACCTACAAGGCTTATACCCTTGCACATCAGTTCAACTTCTATCTCAATATGCTGATCGGAAATCCGGATACGTTGTATTTCGAAACACCAGGTGGCCAATTCAAGATCAGATATCCGACAGGATACGTCCGGGAAGAGCCGGAAGATGTTGCGACCACTTTTAGTGAATTGCCTGATGTACCACATACCATGCTACTCACCGTGCCGGACTTTGATGATGACAAGAGCAAGTTGAAGAAATGTTTCCAGTACATCAGTGAGCATGACATACAGCACCTCATCATTGACCTGCGGGACAATGGTGGCGGCAATGGCAATATAGGTACAGACCTGGTCGCTTATATTATTGATAGTACGTTGACGTATTACATTGATAAAAAGACTGCTCCCTTGCAATACAAGGCCTACATCAGTGATCGCCAGGGCATCCTGATCAGCAACAAGTATATCCAGCCGGATAGTTTAACGCGCAGTTATTATTTTACCATCAAGCCAGAAAGGAAGTATCATTATGAAGGAGAGGTCTATGTCCTCACCAATGGAGGTACCTTTTCGACCGGTGCCTTTGTTGCTTCTGCCCTCAAGCATCTTGCCGGCGCCACCTTTATCGGCGAAGAGACCGGCGGATGTGAATATGGTATTGGCGGCGGTGTGATTGGGACACTGACCCTGCCATACACAGGACTAAGGGTGCAGATCCCCATGTATGGCTGGCGGTTTAATACCATGGCGACAGATACAGGGAGAGGTGTAGTGCCGGATGTAATGGCGAGGAAGGAGCCGGATGATTTTATCACTGGCGCAGATCCGGTGTTGGAGACGGCTAAGGAAATGATCAGTGATCGGTGATCAGTGATCTGTGATCTGTGAGCCGTGATCGGCTCCATCCTCCGTTCGTTTCGACTCCGCTCAACGACCGGGGTATTCACATCGGGTATTCACCAAGTAAAAAATGTTGTTTCGACTCCGCTCAACAACAATTTTTACTTATAAATTCTTTTCGCTAATTTATATATTAGTACACTAATAAACTCCTAATCCCATCAACCCATCAACTTATCAACCCATCAACCCATACACCCATGCTTTCCGGTCCTGACAAAAACACCATCTATCCCTTGCCTCATTATGATCGGCTGTGTTTCCTCAAGAACATCATCACGCGGCCTAACATCATCGTCGGGGATTACACGTACTATGATGACTTTGAAGATGTCCGCAACTTTGAAAAGAATGTAAAGTATCATTTCGACTTTACCGGTGACAAGCTGGTCATCGGGAAGTTTTGCATGATTGCTTCGGGGGTCACCTTTATCATGAACGGGGCCAACCATCTGACCGATGCGATATCGACCTATCCCTTTGCGATCTTTGGTCACGGGTGGGAAGGGGCGATGGAGGGGAAGCAATATCCGACGAAGGGGGATACCATCATCGGCAATGATGTGTGGATAGGGTACAATGCCACTATCATGGCTGGTGTCACGATCGGTGATGGCGCGATCATCGCTGCCAATTCGACCGTCACCAAAGATGTAGCCCCCTATGCCATCGTCGGCGGCAACCCTGCTGCAGAGATCCGCAAGCGATTTGATGAGGACAGGATCAGGAAGTTGCTTGACCTAAAGTGGTGGGACTGGCCTATAGAGAAAATCACAGCTAACGTGCATGTGCTCACAGGGAAAATCGATGATCTGTGATCGACGATCTGTGATCGGTGATCTGTGATCGTGGACGCGACATGGCGATCTTTAAATAACTATCTATATCTACTGCCCCGTAGGCGGTGTGTTGAGCGGAGTCGAAATAGGCTAAAGGTCGGTAGCAAAAGATGAAGAGAAACAATTCTCGCGCCGTAGGCGATGTATTGAGCGTAGTCGAAATATGCGAAACTGAGTGTGATGGACTGTAGGTGTTGATCGGTGGTCTGTGATCGGTGATCTGTGATTGGTACATGAATACCACTGCCCCGTAGGGGCTAAAGGTCGGTAGCAAAGGGTGAGGAGAAACAATTCTCGCGCCGTAGGTGCGAAACTGAGTGTGATGGACTGTAGGGGATGATTGGTGGTCTGTGAGCCGTGATCTGTGAGCCGTGATCGGCTCCATCCTCCGTTCGTTTCGACTGCTTCGACCTGCTTTCCCTCATCCATGTGCTACAGCTCAGCAACCGTCCGCTCAACGACCGGGGTATTCACATCGGGTATTCACCAAGTAAAAAATGTTGTTTCGACTCCGCTCAACAACATTTTTTACATATAAATTCTTTTCGCTAATTTATATATTAGTACACTAATAAACTCCTAAACCTATCAACCCATCAACCCATCAACCCATGCTTTCCGGTCCTGACAAAAACACCATCTATCCCTTGCCTCATTATGATCGCCTGTGTTTCCTTAAGAACATCATCACGCGGCCAAACATCATTGTCGGGGATTACACGTACTATGATGACTTTGAAGATGTACGCAACTTTGAAAAGAATGTAAAGTATCATTTCGACTTTACCGGTGACAAGCTGGTCATCGGAAAGTTTTGCATGATTGCTTCGGGGGTCACCTTTATCATGAACGGGGCCAACCACCTGACCGATGCGATATCGACCTATCCCTTTGCGATATTCGGTCACGGGTGGGAAGGGGCGATGGAGGGGAAGCAATATCCGCATAAGGGGGATACCATCATCGGCAATGATGTGTGGATAGGGTACAATGCCACCATCATGGCTGGCGTCACGATCGGAGATGGCGCGATCATCGCTGCCAATTCGACTGTCACCAAAGATGTAGCCCCCTATGCCATCGTCGGCGGCAACCCGGCGACAGAGATCCGCAAGCGATTTGATGAGGACAGGATCAGGAAGTTGCTGGATATAAAGTGGTGGGACTGGCCCATAGAAAAATCACAGCCAATGTGCATTTGCTCACGGGGAAAATCGATGATCTGTGATCCGTGATCTGTGATCTGTGATCCGTGATCCGTGATCTGTGATCTGTGAGCCGTGATCGGCTCCATCTTCCGTTCGTTTCGGCTGCTTCGACCTTCTAACGCTCACATCAACTGCTACAGCTCAGCAACCGTCCGCTCAACGACCGGGATATTCTCTCCTGGTATCCACCCAGTAAAAATTGTTGTTTCGGCTACGCTCAACAACAATTTTTACTTGTAGAATCCTTTACCTAGTTTATATATTAGTACACTAATAAACTCCTAACCCTATCAACCCATACTTCGACTACGCTCAGTACAAGTAAGCCCATCAACCCATCAACTCATCAACCCATCAACTCATCAACCTCCTAAGCCTAAATAATGAATAAACTTGAAACAGAGTTCAGCAAGCTAATCTCCGATGAAAAAGCGCCCTCCGTGCAATACGCCTGGTTTGACAAGGACGAAGTCAGGCAGAGATATACCTATGGCCTGGCGAATGTAAAGGATCAGGTAGTGGCGGATGCGCGGACTACCTATCATGGATTTTCGACGACGAAGACATTTACGGCAGTGGCGGTGCTGCAACTGGCGGAAGCGGGCAAGGTGGATATCAATGCGCCTGCGCAAAAATACCTTCCTGACTTTCCTTATCCGGGAGACATCACGATCAAGCATCTGCTGAATCATACGGCTGGGATCCCTAATCCGGTGCCGCTGAGTTGGATCCACCTGGAGAGTGAGCATGGGGCATTTAATAGAAATGATTTTTTCAGGCCGATCATGGCCAAGCACCATGCAGTCAAGGCAAAGCCCAATGAGAAGTTTGCCTACTCTAATCTCGGGTATATCCTGCTCGGACAGTTGATTGAGGAGGTGTCAGGGATGTCGTACGAGCACTATATCGAGGAGCATATCCTGCGTCGGATTGGCTTGGGTCCGGGGCAGTTGGGCTTTACGGTCCATGATCATGCACTCAATGCTACAGGGTATCACAAGAAGAGCAGCTTTTCGATCCTGATCCTGGGTTTGTTTCTCGACAAGTCAAAATACATGGGTGAGCCTGAAGGGCCCTGGAAGCCATTCCGGGACTACTATGTCAATGGTGCTCCCTATGGTGGATTGATCGGCACGGCGGATGCGTATGTGCGGTATGTGCAGGAGTTGCTGAAGCCGGATGGTGCCCTGCTATCCCCTGAGTACAAGCGCCTCCTCTTTGTCGAAAACCATACGGCCAATGGCAAGCCTACCGGGATGTGCCTGTCGTGGTATACCGGGGTGCTGGACGGACACAGGTATTATACCCATGCCGGTGGAGGAGGGGGATACTATTGTGAGATCAGGATCTATCCGGAGCGGGGTGTGGGGAGTGTGGTGATGTTTAACAGGACAGGAATGACAGATGAAAGGTATCTGGACAAGCTTGATAGACTAAATGAAAAATGATGCTTCGACCTGCGGGGCTCAACCTGGTGCTACAGCTCAGCAACCGAGTGAAAAAAGAAAAGTGTGGTGTGAGATGTGGGAGTGAGCATGTAAAATGAAGGTGGCCATCGGGCTATTGGTTTCGGCAGCTTTGGCGGCCCATCTGGTCCGGCACGCTGTCCATTTGGAAATCAATCACCCATTTTCTATATTTGGCAGGAATACCGGGAAGCCCGGTTGTGATGTGAATGGGATATGGGGAGATAAAATTTTAATTGGCCCTGGAGTAATGTTAGCTTGGGTAAGGAATGAGGAAGAAAGTGATTGGTAAACGGATATAAACGTAAGTAAACAGAAGAGAAAGGAGTATTTAGTAAACGCTACTTTAGATACCTGCAATGAGGATATGTTAATACGCAATATTAAAGTGTTGATTGTCAGTGGGGATGGGTTGGTTTGAGGTGCGTGTATTTCGGTGTTATGCCTCATATAGAATACTTATATTTTTATTTTAAAGAATTAAATATTTGAAAGTATTAAGCTGAAAACAGCTGAAATTAAATAGCATTTTTTCACCTCACACAAAAACCAAATGGCTTCAGTATTAAATGAAATTTTAGAATGGTCTCAAGATCGACCTCATTGGCAGCGTGATGCACTTCGTCGACTTGTGATTCAAGGAGAACTTTCAAGTGATGATGTGGTTGAACTAGTCGAAATGTGCAAATCTAAATTCGGACTAGCTGCACGAAAGGAGGCTCAGCCCTTAAGTAATGATCATATTCCTGTTACAGGAGCAACGCTTGAACCTGTATCTCTAGTTTCGATTTTTCATCATCAAGGAGTTAATGCATTAGCAAACGACCAATTACTTAGCTTTTCTCCACGTTTAACAATAGTATACGGAGACAATGGTTCTGGGAAAACTGGATATTCAAGAATATTAAAAAATGCTTGTAGAGCTAGAGGCCAAGAAAAGATCCTTGGGAATGTTATTGCAGGAGCAGCGCCTCCTACACCGAGTGTAAGAATATATTATAGAGTAGGTGATGAAGGAGAGCCGATCGATTGGAATGGCGACCCAGAGGATAAAGTGATTTCTAGAATTAGTGTTTTCGATACTCAAAGCGCTTCTATTTATCTCACTGAAAAGACGGATGTTGCTTATAGGCCTTATGGGCTGGATCTTTTCGATAAGCTAACTCAGATATGCAAATCTGTTAGATTATCACTTGAAGCTGAACAACGAGAACTAAGGCTCAATACCATTGGGCATATACAATCCCAAGTTTCAGAAAGCACTCAGGTTGGCAAACTCCTTGCTGGTCTAAACTCACTATCCAAATCGGAAGATATAAGAACCTTAGCTGCTTTGTCATCGGATGAAGAGGCTAGAATTAATTATTTGGAGAAGTCACTTCAGGAACTCCAATCAAATAACCAAGACAAACTTATACAACTACTTTCTTTAAAATCTAAACGTGTCCACACACTAATAAATCATTTGAAAACTGCTGATAAGGTACTATCGAAGGGAGCAGTGGAAGAAATATTCAAAGTAAAAGCTGCTGGGCTAAGGAAAAACAAAGAAGCAAAGGAATTACGCGAAGCTACATTCCCCTCCAGTATACTACCAGGTACCGGAAATGAAATTTGGAAAACCCTTTGGGAGGCCGCAAGCAACTTTTCACAAGAAAATGCCTATCCTGGATTTCAGTTTCCATTTACCGAGCATGAAGCTGTCTGTGTTCTATGTCAGCAGAATTTAAGCGAATCAGCAAAGCAGAGACTAAAGCAGCTTAAAACTTATGTGATTTCAACAACAGAGCGTGAATTGCATCAACTTAGAGAGCGATATACTGGTTTGAAGAAAACATTTACAGACCTGTCAGCATTTCCGGAATCTATTAAGGAAATATTAAATGAAATCAGCATTGAAGATGAACCAATTGCTACAGAAATGAAAAGTGCATTGCAACTTTGGGAAGCTCGGCAAGATAGTATTATCAAAGCACTTTCAGAACATACAGAAGAAGAGTTGACCTTAACTGAGATTCAGGTTTCTTATTCAAGAGTATTTGGTTTAGTTGAACAAATAGAAAGCAGAATAAAAACTTTGCAAAGCACTTCCCAGGCCACTGTACTAAAACAAATGCAAGGTGAGTTAAGTGAACTGAAAGCAAGAAAGATACTTTCACTAAGTGTAGATTTAGTAATTAATGAAATAGAGCGACTGAAAAAACTTGCTGCGTATAATTTATGCATTGATGAAACCAAAACTCAAGCAATAACCCAACAGAGCTCTATTATAACAAAGAAAGTGGTTTCTCAGCGTCTTAAAGATGGTTTCCAAACTGAACTTAGAAATCTGAGATTTCGACATATAGAAGTTGAACTAAAGGAAATGGGTGGGTCAGAAGGGGTATTCTACCACAAACTTGTATTAACTCGAGCTCAAAATATCGATTTGCCTAAAGTTGTTAGTGAAGGAGAACAACGATGTTTATCCATTGCCGCCTTTTTTGCAGAGTTAACATCTGCCGATGATCAATCAGGCATTGTTTTCGACGATCCTGTTTCATCTCTTGATTTTAGATGGAGAAATGACGTTGCCAGGAGGCTTGTAGAAGAGTCATAAAACCGGCAGGTAATAATATTTACGCATGACATTGCGTTCGTTAGCATTGAAACAATATGCGGAAGATTTAGGAGTAGAGACCCTTGATCAATTTGTTAGGCATCTTTCAAATGGTGCAGGAGTTTGTACAAACGATCTTCCCTGGATTGCGCTTTCAGCTAAAAAGAAAATTGGACATATAAAGAATTTATTACAAACAGCCAGTAGTCATTTTAGGGATGGCAAGCAAGAATTGTATGAAAGAGAGGCCACATACCTGTATGGATTATTACGTGAAACCTGGGAGCGTGCCCTTGAAGAGGTTTTATTAAATGGCATAGTTGAAAGATATCGTCCAAGTATTCAAACTCAAAGGATAAAATTAATTGCGGACATAACAAAAGATGATTGTGACATAATAGAAAATGCGATGACAAAATGTTCTGCATGGCTTCCTGGACATGATACGGCACCTGCTGCCAGATCACCGATACCTGAACCGGATGAACTTAAAGCAGATATTGATTCACTGGAGAAATGGATGGAAGAGATACGGAAGCGGAGAGCCTAAAATGAGGCATAACATTAGCTACAGGCAATAGCGAATGATAACTTAGTCAAATTTCATCACCTTGAGGCAGATTAGCGAGGCCGGAATAATAATTGCATTTATTCTCCAACGCCTATAGCCCCAGACTTTAGACGAAAAAATCGACGGAATAAATATTATTAGATTCTATATGTCAAACAATAATGATACAACCGCCATTGGTGATGCAGGTGCCCAAAAGACAATGGCTCGATTGCAAGTTGCGTGTTTTGCTAATGTTAGTCCTGGAACTTACTCAGAGGACTCTATGAAATGTGATATTCTTTTCACTTTTAAAAATGCCTTTGATAGTGCAGAACTTTGCAAGCTTGCCGGTCAAATTAAAACAGGAAATTCATTCATTAAGTTAAATCCTGGCCAATCGACTGCTAGAATAGACAACTGTTCTGATGTAAAAGAGGTAATGGCTAAATTTGGGCATCCGATTATAATTTTTGTAGTTGCTGATAAAAAAGATATTCATTGGTATTCAGGAGATTTTCGATCTAAAAAAATAGACATCATAAAAATCCCCGCGATCCAAATCATCAGTCCCTCTATTTGGGTAGATTTTTCTCGTTTACATAGATATTGGCAATATCAACACAATAAATACTTGTCCCAAACATTATCTTTGAAAAAAGTATATATAAAAGAATGTAAGGATGCTTTTAAAGAATTGCAATCTACTATAATAAACAATCCTATCATTGGTCCTATTTCTATTACAAAAAAATCATGGGAGCACGTAACGAGACAAGGACGAACGAAGCTAATGCGTGAATTTTCGATAAGAACAGCTAAGCACCTAAAACATTTTCTTGAAACCAATCCTGATAGAATTGCGCTAAAATATATCTCTAAAATGGAAAATGATGGAACTACTATTGAAAAAAGGCAAATAATCATGCACTACAGGAAAGGTGTTGAAGTAAATAAAAAAACGCACGGATTTGCGATTAGAATAGATGAAGTAATAAAATATCCGTCTAATTGGATTGAACTAACACTTTTAACCTCGGATGTGACGCACATAAGGAAGGTTTCTAGCTGGTGGCTAGGCGGAATGAAAAAAAAGCGTAAAAGCTTCCGGGTATAGAACTCCGACAATAGTCGGAAATAGTTTGCACTACCTAATCGGTGGAAACTTTTACACTTTTTCAAGCCACAAATATAGTATTAAATTTACTCTCTCAACCACCGTTTGACAATATGACGAATTTAGTCCTAATTTGGAGTTGGTTTTGTACTAGAAAGATTAGTCCACAACCGAATGCTTGGTTTTCCTAATTTTGTCACATCGCAAGTCGACAAAACGTTTTGACAGCAGGACCACAGTAATTAGCCAATACAATTGACCCGTAAACAATACACTTTGTCATTTGCATTATTACTGTCCGCCCTGACAACAATGGCAGGCGATTGGTCTCAATGGTGGCACATGACACCAGGAGGCAATGAGATTTCAAACCAATCATACAATGATGTCACCAGGATTTTGTTTGTCTGTAATGGGTCAGAGCGGCCACTAGTGCAATTTAGTGACAGTTGGTATTTTTATAAGGGATACGTTATCGGGACATTTCAACCAAATCAGCCTAACCAATTCTTTCTCATTGAGGAGCAATCCTGTGCGGTAGAAACTTTTAGGGATAGAGCTCAATTTGATCTGGTTCTTGACAAAAGGGGATTGAGACCGAAACTTTGGACACGATGGTACGATTCCAACTGGGGATTCATATTTGTGGGGCGAGGCTATGGGGGTTTCTGGGACTTCCTTTTCTTTCGGGGTACCTGGTTGCTTCTGCCTTTGATGGTTTTGGCAATATGGTGGATCATCAAATACAATTCAAGGAGAAGCTTTAAATGGATTTTGGCTGTAGCCTATGTAGGCATCATACTTTTTCGTATCGTTTTGGATTTTGTGCCAGGTAGTGTTTGACGTATGCCATCCATCTCATGAAATTGGCTGCGCATGTTTAGGGCTATCGACATCTAGCAGAATAACTTAAAGTTGGATGTAAGGGCATCGGATATAGTCCCAAGCCTAGTTGCTCTGTGTTGGAACATCCTCGACTATTTACATCAAATGATATCATCCTCAAAATGACCTTCGACAAGCACCTCTTTATTTGGTTATTCCTTTCTTTCATAGGGGCCACTGTTGTAGGGACATTGTCCCATGAGTTAGGTCACTATATCGTGGCTGAATCGCTTGGGTATGATGCACAGATCCATTATGGTGCGATGGGCGTTGTGCAATCACCTGTTGACGGCAGGCCTTCCGATGGCTTTTGGATTACTTTCGGTGGGCCATTGCAGACTATGCTGACAGGATCGCTAGGGCTGTTGTTGATTTTTCTATATTGGAAGAGGTTCAGAGGTGCTGAGTCACTTGCAGTATGGCAGTGGGTGATGGTTTTTATAGCCCTATTCTGGTTGAGGCAGACTGCAAACCTGACGACCTGGATTGGGGGATATCTATGGAGAGGGAGTTGGTCGGGCATAGGAGATGAGATACGCCTTGCTAAAGACCTGGGTATACCCGAATGGACAATATTGTTGTTTACTGGTTTAATCGGGTTGTCTGTCCTTGCCCTGGTGATCTTTAAGGTAATACCCGTTAAGCAGCGATGGACCTTTATCCTTGCCGGGCTTTTTGGGGGTGTGACGGGATATGTCCTTTGGTTGCATGTGCTGGGGAGGATAGTTTTGCCTTGATGGTGGAAATTAATAGATATGGATATTTTGGTCGAACAGCGTAAATCAGTCCATAGGTTTGTGACCTAGGAATGGATCAGAGATATGAAAACCGAGACTTTGTATTCCTTCAATGGAGACATTCAAAAACGTAACAGCAAAAAGTTGATTCTCAATGGGGATGAGTTGATTGGAGTTGCGGTTATATCCGTGTGATGGCTCATTTTCAGATATTGACTTTTATAGTCCAAAACCCTTATTTTTGCTAAAAGTCAAATAATGACAACCCAGCAATTGAAAAAAGAAGTAGTCAAGGCACTTGATCAGGTGCCAGATGAAGTCTTGTCTGAACTTTTGGCTTATTTGCATTCCCTGCAGGGAAAGGATGAAGCCAGTATCCAACGTGCCAGGCATTTACGAACAATCTTTGCTGAGGACAGTGCACTCCTCAAAGCCCTTGCAGAATGATTTCATTTGAAGAAGCTACCCAAATCCATGAGCTTCTTATTCAGAAATTTGGCGGATCAACAGGGCTCCGAGACCCGGAAGCTTTGAAATCAGCTCTGACTCGACCTTATCAAACATTTGAAGGCCAGGATTTATATTTAACTCCAGAAACTAAGGCAGCTGCTGTGCTGGAAAGTATCATTAGCAACCATCCGTTTCTTGATGGCAATAAACGATTAGGTTTCGTGCTAATGAAGTTAATCTTACTTGAAGCAGGTTTGTCAATAAGGGCTACGCATGGTGAGGTTTATAGCTTTATCATTAAAGTAGCGACAGGTGAACACAATATTAACAGCATTACGAATTGGATTAAGTTTCATGTAGATCAAAACAAGCCATAGAATTGGCCTTATGACAACAGACGATTCACTTGAAATTATATCATACGTTAATTTATGTGAGGCTATTGAAAATGACCTTACATATAATAATTTCAAGACAGCCGCTGAATTTCTAATGAACGCCCTTGAAGAATGGCCAACTTTAGATTTACGGGAACCTTTAGAATTGTTAAAGGAGTTAAGAAGAGAAGTTAAAGGAAAGTTGACATATGGTAACCTTGAAAACTTTTCAATGCACCAGGATATTGGCCTTGGTCAATGGAAAGTCGAAGCAGTACATGCCTTGCTTGAAATGTTTGACTTTGAAAGGAAGAATAAGTTTGACAAGAATATTGAGCTTGAATCTATTATTGAAAAAATAACAAGACACTATTCTATTTAATAACCCACTCTACGCTTAAACTTGTCATTGAATACAACAGTAACCCATATATAAAGAGTCAAGTTTCAAGAAAGTTAGCATAAAAATCAACTAACATTGGATGCCCATAAGCAGGTATAACTACATTGAGAATGATATCGTAAATTTGGACACAAGGACCCTTGAGACAGCCCCAATATGTTCGGCCTGCCTACGAGCGTTCTGAACCGTTACTATTATTGTATTTACTTAACCAAGGAAATGATTTGGCTTTTATCTGTAGTATTACTCATCTTAAGCAATAAGGACTTTCCAGACAAAAGTGAAGTCCTGGTAGCAGAATTTGCCGGGTATGAGAATTTCTTCCCATTGGCTACGCTGGATTTGCGTGATAGAGGGATAAAGGACAAGATCCATATCATCTATGTAAGTTTCAATTATAGTGGACCATGGGATGACCCAAATTTTCCAGACGGGGAAGATATGGACCATTTTACTTTCAAGATTGAAAAGGGAGGATTGTATCGTCCGACTTTTGATAAGAAAGCACTTGTTATCGAACCAAGATATCAGCCATTCTTTGATCAGGGTAAGGAGATTTATGCAAAAGTAAAGTCTGAAAACCAAAGTATCAGGGCAAGACTAAATATGAGGAGCCGCCCGGATTGGCTACAAAATGATGCTACGCCATATAACTCAAAAAATGAACCCTATACGTTCATTTGCCAATTTGAAATGGAGGGCTTGTTTCTTGATGACTCCTGGATATATGTTTTCTATGACAAGGCCGACAGGCAGGTGAAGTATGTTCATCAGCGAACTTAGTAAGGTACAGTACTGCATTTTAATCGGATGCCTATTTGGAATCTTTTGGACTCAATCCTTATATTTGAAAGGAGTCATCCAGTTGGTTTTACTCAACAGCCATAATGTCAGTTTGAAGCCACTAAAAATCCACGCCTTATGAAACCATGTCTTACATTATGTTTGACAATGAGTTTGTCAACATTCTTTCTGTTGACGGATACCCAGGCACAACATAAGTTTGAATTTGCCATAGGGGTGGATCCACTTGTCGTTCCAATCAATTACGGTACGTATGTGGAGTTCGGCCCGGGATTCTATGACATCAATGGCCATGGGAAAATGACGCAAGCGGTGTCCGCTTCTTTTACCTATTGGCCTTTACCTGCCATTGGACTTGCAGTAGGGGCAGGGCTGCGCAATTTTAAGTCGCAGATTGACTATACCATTCCACATCCCATCAACGAAGAGTGGGCTCCGATAGCGGAGGGTTCATACCCTTTCAGTGCCAGAGGCTGGGGCTTTCAGTGGCGGGCCTTTGGAGACTGAAGAAATGGGAAGGCACGTATCGGACTGTCCATTTATGACCTTTCTGACCATAAGTATACAGCGAGTAATAGCTTTAGAGGGATTTCGATCTGGAATCCAGATGTTGGTAAAATAGCTGATATCCAATTGCAGGAAGTAGCCTATTGGAATACTGTCCCATATTCATATAGCTTCCTGGAGTTGGAGTGCCAATACACTATTTTCAAAAATTTCTTTCTGAAGGCTGGATTTGAGACCACCATCAATGGGCAGTATCCATATCCCTACACCCTTGAGATCTCTGGTTTTACTCCTGAGACCGGGCCAGAAGAACGCGTATTCAATGACTTTAGGGTACGAAACGCACTTACCACATTTTCATTGGGTGTGGGGTATACTTTGGGGTTTGGGCACTATAGGAGGCATAGTCCGGTGGAATAGATCTTTCAAGAGGCTTTGCGAGAGTTCCGGTCGTTGTGACTCCGGATTTCGGTCGTTGTGACTCCGCTCCACGTTCGTTTCGACTACACATTCCGTTCGTTTCGGCTCCGCTCAACGACCGGGGTATTTTCAATGGGTATCCACCCAGTAAAAATTGTCATTTCGACTCCGCTCAATGACAATTTTTACTTATAAAAGCCCTTCCCTAATCTATAATTTCTATCAAGAAATTATACAGAAAAGAGCTTGTCGCTGAGCGGAGCCGAAGCGACAAGCTCTTTTCGTAGGATACCAATTTCCGGTCGTTGAGCGGAGTCGAAACGATCGGCTATTTTTTAGTACATTTATTTCCACGCCCACAACCGCCCTAACACCCATGATCCCCAGACTCAACATTTTCATATTCACGCTTATAATCTCCGGACTCACGACCTGTAAGCTTAAGGAAGACATCGAGGTACGCGAAGATTTTAAAAAGTACTATGACGAGTATCAGGTGGATGGTTCGTTCTCGCTCTATGACGAGCGACACGATCAATTCATCTTGTGTCACCAGGAGCAGTTTGTGCAGGCGTTTATACCTGCTTCTACGTTTAAGATCTGCAACTCACTGATAGGCCTTGAGACCGGAGTCATCCCGAATGAACATTTTGTCATCCCTTGGGACAGCGTCACCAGAAATCCAGTGTGGGATAAGGATCACGATTTGAAGACCGCATTCGCCAACTCGACAGTTTGGTATTACCAGGAACTGGCCAGGAGGGTAGGGGGTGAACGGATGAAGTACTGGCTCGACAAGGCTAATTATGCCAATGCGGACACCTCTGGCGGAATCGATCAGTTTTGGCTGACTGGCGGACTACGCATTACGCCCGGTCAACAAATTGATTTTCTCAAGCGACTGCATGACAACAAACTGCCGTTTTCCCAGAGATCGATGGACATCGTCAGGGATATCATGATCGTAAAGGATACGCTGGACTATGTCATCCGGGCAAAGTTAGGCTGGGGCGGACAAGGGGATAAGGAAATAGGATGGTACGTCGGCTATCTGGAGACAAAGGGCAATGTGTATTATTTTGCTAACTGCATACAGACCGAAAGCAGCAAGCTCAATGATATAGAGCGCGCTATCAAGTTTGACCATGCGAGAAGGGATATTACCCTTCAGATCCTTGATGAACTCAAACTGACCAGCCAGTAAATAAGGCTATGGGTAAAGCGATAAATTTTTCATTATGATTAATGAATATGAAGTGTAGATACATATTAACCCTCATAGGATTGCTGACGTTCAGTTGGACGTATGGGCAAAGGGAGCTAAACAACACTAAGACCGACAAACACCAGCATGTTGAGGGATCGAATTTCTTTTTGATTCCACCACCGGGGTTTGTCGAAGCCTCAAACTTTCAGGGCTTTCAACAAGAGAGTAGCGGTGCCTCCATCATGGTGTTGGACATGCCGGGGCCTTTTGCTGAATCAACAAAGGGATTTACAGAGGAGGGACTAAAGTCGCAAGGGGTAAAACTCATAAAAAAGGAGGAAGTCAATGTTAACGGATACCAGGGCCTTTTTGTGACCGCAGAGCAATTGGCTTACGGAGTAAATTATGCAAAGTACATCCTGGTGTTTGGCGATGAGCAGAACACCTTTATGGTCAATGGCGCATATCCAAAGAATGTCCCAGGCCTTAAGGAGGATATGCTGGAGGCTATTTATTCGATAGTCTACGAGCCTGACATGGTGGTTGATCAACTGAATTCAGTTCCGTTTGTGCTGGTAACTGAGGGCACCAAATTGAAGTTAGCCAAAAACATGGGCGGATCACTCTTGTATACAGTAGATGGCAAGATTCCTACTGCATCTGCGGATAAAACATCCTTCGTCGCGGGTCTTTCCATATCGAATGTGCAGACTCCGGACAGGAAGTTTACATCCATAGCCAGGATTAAACAATTGCCATATTCTAGCCTCGTCATCGACGAGGATCAAATCACGGAGATTGAGATCGATGGGATTTCCGGCTATGAGATACATGGAGAGGGCGTGCACAAGTCCAGCGGCGCAAAGGAGTTGGTCTACCAGGCCATGCTGTTTGACAGCAATGGGTACTACATCATGGTGGGCACGACAAGGAGCGATTTCGCGGAAAACCTTGATTTATTCAAGCAAGTGGCAAGGACGTTTAAGCGGAAGTAGCGAATAATAAGAAATTGTTGTTGTTTACACTCCGTGTTTCCGTTCGTTTCGACTCCGTATTCCGTTCGTTTCGACTCCGCTCAACGACCGGGAATTGGTGTCCTACGAAACAAGCTTGTCGCTTCGACTCCGCTCAGCGACAAGCTTGTTTCTGTATAATTTCTTGAAAGAAATTATACATTAAAAAATGGATTTTTTAAGTAAAAATTGTTGTTGAGCGGAGTCGAAACGAACGGAAATTGTTTCGCGCAGCGAAACAACAATTTTTGTTGATATATCATTGTAAGCCGAGACTTTTATGCTCCGCGTAACTTGCGAAGCAGTGCTTTCTTTAATGCATTACTATAGTCAGCAATACAATCAGCAGAGAAGGGGAAGCATCGTTTTCCTGAGTTCATTGGTGGCATTTTAGGGAGTATCTTATGCGTCAAACTATGCCCCTACTAAGGTGTACTAATCGGTATACATAAGTTTTGCTCGTTTTATGCTACACTGTTCAGCAGATAGGATAACGTTTGATCAATATCATTGGCCGGCATTTCAATTTCTGTTCTGGGGCCCGTCACCCAATCAAAGAAAACGCTTTTCGTATCCTCATTGAGATCCTTCAGGATCCGGATGCCTAGCAATGCAAGAGCTGCGGCATTGCACTGCTGTTCATATTGATCAGCGATTGGAATACAGAGCAGCTTTTTATGTAAATACAATGCTTCCGCGGGCGTTTCAAATCCGCCACCAGTCACTATGCCATGACAGTAGATCAGGCTCTCATCAAAGGTATCCTGACGTATGGGGAAGAACGTGATATTGTCTTCATGGGTGATGCTTGTGATCCCGGGCAAAAACCAATGCACCTTCACCGGGCTGATTTCTTTCAGTATTCGCTTAATGCCATGGTGTCTATGGGCAGGCAGGTAGATCGTGATATGGCCATGATCCGCCGGCTGTGCATGTCGAATGGATTGCTTGATCACCGGAGGGAAGATGTAGTTGTCATATGGCCTGAAATGCAACCCAACATAATGGGATGCCATTCCGTAATATTTTAATATTATTTCACCCACCACACTCTTGCTGGCCGGACGGGGCGTATTAAAGGATTGAAAACTGGCCTGGTGTCCAAATTGCACGGAACGTAAATTTCTCCGCCAACAAGCATAGGCGGTCACAAAATCAAAATCATTGATGATCAGGTCATACGTTTCCAGCGGAAGGGAATTGGCGTAATTTATGACTGATAGGAATCTGGCATTACGAAGGGTTCGGGTGCGATTCAAACCACCACTTTGGGAATAGAAAAGGCTCAGGCCCTGGCTTCTGTACTTGACAGGAAAATCCGGCTGCAATGTCGAATTGGAGCCGCTCAGCAGAAAATCAACAGTACCGAATTCGCGCAAATAAGGAAATAATTCATGCGCGCGACTGATGTGGCCATTACCTGTCGCCTGTACTGCATAGAATATTTTCATGATGGATACAGGTTCAGGATGGAATCGACAATGGATATTGGGAGGTCCTTTACCCGAACCACTTTTGCCCGGGTATCCGTCATCTGGTGTTTATAGATGGACCAGGCTCCGTTATTGTATTCCAGCGAAGTACAATTTTCTACCCAGTCTCCACTGTTGAGGTATTTTATGGGTCCTTTTTTAGTGTGTATAATCCTGGATTGAGGCACATGGATGTGCCCACAGATGACCGTCGAAAAGCCATGGTTGGCAGCCAGCTCAGCAGCAGTCAATTCAAAATCAGAAATCCATTTGACCGCATTCTTTACGGAAGCTTTTATCCTCTTCGAAAAGCTGACGGGTTGCTTGTTGAAAAATGCAAGTGCCTGGTTGATCATCCGATTATTCCAGATCAGGATATCATACCCTTTGCCTCCCAGTTTGGCCAGTGCCTTGGCCCAGCCTTTGACGGAGTGATCAAAAATGTCCCCATGAAAAATCCATGTTTTCTCTCCATTCAGGTCCAGGATCAACTTATCCTCGAGGATAATGCTGCCCATATTTGTTCCGGAATATTTTCGCAGCGCATCATCATGGTTGCCCGTGATGTAATAGACCTTCGTTCCTCTCTCTGACATCTTCAGAATATGGCGAATGACATGCACATGGGTGTTTTTGAATCTCGAAAAATTCCACATGTCTATAATATCCCCATTAAGGATCAGGGTTTTGCACTCTATTGATTTCAGATAGGCGAGAAGATATTCAGCGTGGCTGGAGTAGGTCCCCAGGTGCGTGTCGCTGATAATGACTATGTCTATCACTCTTTTATGCATATAAGAATATTATAATTTGAGTAAAGGTGACTCTATTTTTACTGAAGCCTATCAAGGCTGCGGTAAATTTTGAGTAAAATAAAATCTTGATGAAAAGAAAAGGGTCGTGTTGCCTCGCCTTTTGGGGAGCCTTTCGTAACAGGCGAATACTTTTTCATTTCTGAGCGACAAATGTTCCCCATGTAATTGGCTTGTATCATATAAGAATGTTTTTGCAGACAGTACTGCTATCCGGCTATCTGAGTGTGTATTTAATTGGGATTCATATCCGGTATTGCTTTTTATTAACATCAGCATATAGACAAGCAAATGAGATTCTGTGCAATTTCATGTTGCCTATGGTGTGTATTGATATAGCCATTCCATGCAACATTAAATGGGATGGCATTTATTCTTTTGCACATGGCAGACCGATTTTTAAAACGACTTGAGTTGAGCAGACACAGCTATCTGATCTTTTTGACCTTTTTTATTTCCTGCAGCTCCTGTGGTAGTCAGCCTAATTACCCTATGCCAAAGGATAGTGCTCATGATCCACAGCTCATCACTGACCAGGGCCTTGGATTGCCTAAGACTACTGAGGAGATGGATGCCTCACTGGCTGCAGGCATAGACCCATATTTTGTTGAGCCGGAAGACACCATCTCCACCAGAGGCCCACAGTGTATCGTTCGTGATCTGATCCAGGACAAGATGGGAAATATATGGCTTGCCACCTGGCAAGGGATCATCAGGTATGATGGCCATGTGTTTGTCAACTATACCCTTCGGGAGGGCCTTATCCATTTTCATGTTGGCTCTTTGTTTGAAGATTCGAAAGGTAACCTTTGGTTTGGCATGACCAGGGGTGGAGTATACCGATATGATGGCCAAACGTTTAAACTGTTTACCACTAAAGATGGACTGGCGGACAACACAGTATACAGCATAGCAGAAGATGGATCGGGAAATATCTGGTTGGGTACCGAACATGGCGTCAGCCGGTATGATGGAAGAGCCTTTAAAAGCTATACCGTGCGTGATGGGCTCCCTGATGATTATATCAATGATGTCATCAAAGACAAGTCAGGTATCATGTGGTTTGGGACCAACAAAGGGATCAGCCGGTATGATGGAAAGACTTTTAGTGCAATGAAGGATCTAGCTTGCCTATCAGTACAAAAAGTGGGATCCCTTTATGAAGACCGCGATGGAAATATCTGGATAGGAACCGGCGCGCAGCAGGCTGGTGGGCTGGGACTCTGCAGGTACAATGGCACGACAGTTACTCCGCTGATCAATCCCTATTATGTGATGTACATGTGCGAAGACAGGCAAGGGAATATTTGGATTGCTCACAACAAAGGAGCGGATGATGTTTATTTCGGGTTGTATCGCTATGATGGAAAATCATTTACCAATATCACAAAGCAGGACCACCCTGACAATCCTGTGATCTTTGGAATATTGGAAGATCGGCAAGGAAAAATCTGGTATGGCACTGCCAAAGGAGTCTGTCGGTTTGATGGAGATGAATTTGATTATTATAGAAATTAAGTCAACAGGGAAAATTATTAGATGTCTCTTATTTTTAAGGCTGAATATATCTCCCACTTCAGCCCGCAAGGACACAATATAAGAAAACGCAAAGCGTTAAAATTGGATTACGCGATTCCGATGCCTTCCCCTTCTATTTTTTTATATTGCATCCTTATAATTTTATCTCCGTCAATTCTAGGGTTATGAATAAATTCTCAACTTTCTATATTTTATTCATCCTCCTTATACCCATATCACGAATCATTGCCCAGCATGAGGATTGCGCAACGGCACTTGAGCTTTGTGGCAATTCACCTTTCTATATCGTCCCAACTTCCGCGATTGGATCAACTGATGCTGACGTTGCAAATACCTGCGTTGGACAGGAATTTAACTCGATGTGGGTTAGATGGACTGTCATGGAAGACGGTATCATTTCGTTTGTGCTTACCCCAGACAGCGTTTGGCAGGATTTAGACTTTATCGTTTATGAGCCAGGAGATGAATATGATTGTTTTGGCAAGATCCCAATCAGATGCATGGCTGCTGGTGCTAATCTCAATCAGCCGCCTCAAGAGTGGGTGAATTGTAGCGGGCCTACCGGATTAGCGCCAGGGAATACAGATGCAGAGGAGCCACCAGGATGTCCCTCCGGCAGTAACAATTTTCTTGCTCCTATTGAGGCATCTGCAGGTGCGGAATATATTATCCTCATCAATGAATTTTCTCAAAGTGGGCTTGGATACACATTAACCTTCACAGGTACGGCTGAATTGAGCTGTATCACGGGTACTGCTGATCCCGAATTGGTAAAGCCTCAAGTAACCTTTACCGTATATCCAACGGCCTCTACCGGAACTATTTCCATTCATATTGCTGGTGACAATATATCCGATAACCACCTGACCGTTTTTAACACAGAAGGACAATTGGTTTATTCTAATGAGCAACTAAATGGAACAGCTTTTCAACTCGATCTACATCATTTGCCACCAGGCGTCTACGTTGCCGCTCTAAGATCAAGCCATTCAATGCAAACACAAAGGTTTTTGATTACGAACTAATAGGACAGAATTGACCTGGCAATTGTCGTTTCGACTGCTTCGACCTGCTCACCCGCAACGATGTCCGATGGTTCGACCTGCTTAACACAACCATTTGCTACAGCTCACCAACCGCAGCTCAGCAACCGTCCGCTCAACGACAGGGAGTATTACCCATTCCGAGAATTTAATTTTAAATTTAACACTTGTCCATGATCCAACCCAATGAGGATATGGACAAAGAGAAGTTCGGATCTCGACATTGCAGAAAATAGTTCATGAAGGTCTTGACGGAGAAATTCAACTCAATATCAAATTTCGACAGCGTTCAAAGTAGAAAACGCAAATATTACATCAGCTTCATGCCATGGCTGAAATATCTTAATCCATTATTCTATTTCTTGAAGCAGTTTTCCCAAAACCCCACCCAACCATTTGCCGGAAACACTCGTATAGGTAATAAGCGATATCAAAACAATAACCCTATGCGTGCATTCCTGCTCCGAGTCCTCTTCTTCTGTATGCCATGCTGCGCATTTGCTCAATTGAAGGACGGTTCTTTCGCCCCGATTTCGAGCTGCAGGATCTGAATGGCAACACCTGGCACCTGTATGAGCTGCTGGAAGCAGGCAAACATGTCATCCTTGATTTTTCTGCCACCTGGTGCTCCCCATGCTGGGCTTATCATGAATCAGGGGTGCTCAATGAAGCCTATACGCTCTATGGCCCGGAGGGCACGGATGAATTAATGATCTTCATGATCGAAGGAGATGACCAGACCAATGTAGCCTGTCTCTATGGTTTGCCGGATTGTTCATACACGACCAAGGGAGACTGGACGGCCGGAACGTTATATCCAATCATCAATGATGATGATATCGCCGATGCCTATAAAATCCAAGGCTGGCCAACACAGTTTCACATCTGTCCATACAAGCTGATCAATAATACCAACCAACCAGGTCTTGAAACGATCGACTACTTCCTGCACAGTTGTGTCGAACCTGTCGGACAACATAATGCTTCTATTGAAGCTTTCACCAGTTATTCCGGTGATTTTTGCCATTCTATATCAACCGCACCTTCTATAGAAGTTACAAACCAGGGTCATCAGGTCATAGAGCATGCAACGGCCACATGCTATATCAATGGAGAGCTTCGATCTACGATATCATGGGAAGGCCATGTCATTCCATTTGACACCTTCACCCTTTCTTTTCCTGAGATCACGATCAGCGAAGCAGCCACGTTAATCGTCCGTATTGACAGCGTGAATGGAGTCATCGATGATCACATGGGAAATAATCATGTATCAGCGCAGTTTATCCCAGCCCCTGCCAGGACGCAAAACAGGCTACAACTGGAATTGAAAACTAATGCTTTGCCTGAGGGTGTGTATTGGGAGGTGACCAATAGCGATAGTGCTGTCCTGTATAAGGGAGGCAACGCAACCGTCATAGGTAAGGAAGACGATGGCGGCACCTACAAGGGAAGCAATACAGTCTATACTATTCCGATTCCGTTGCCGGGCGATGGATGTTATGCGTTTTCGATCTATGATATCAATGGTATGAATGCGGGCGTGGATTATTATAAGATCACTGGTGCGTCTGGAGAATTGATTGCGGTAGGTGAACCTACTCCTTTTTATGGACACGAATTATTTAATATCCAACAAGCCAGCCAGCCAATTCCATACAATGGTGCGATCAACAAAGTGCATGGATTGTCTGATGCGTTTTGCAGTCAGCAGGCATACACATTTTCCATTGACCTGCTAAACCTTGGCGAAGCCAATATCACACAGGCGGAGATAGAAATATTGGAGCACAATCAAATGGTGTCCGCTGTCCCATGGGCCGGGGATATCCTTCCCGGAGAGCAAGCTGATATTGCATTTCCTGCACTTACATTTGATGCCGGCAATGATATAGTCATCCGGATCGTGTCTGTCAATGGATCGGCCGATGCGTATACCTATCAAAATGAATGGGACATTGATCTTCCACACCATACTTCGGCTGACGATGTGATCTCGATGAAGATCAAGCTTGATCCCTGGGCGTATGAGAATTATTGGCAACTGACCAATTCCGCAGGAGATGTTTTGTATTCCGGTGGCAATACCAAGGTAGGTCCTAATGGTGGTGGTTTGAAGAATGCTACTGCCAGCGATCCGGGGGCGTATTCACTTGGCGCTTTGGTGAAAGTTGATTTTCAATTACCGGATGTTCATGATTGCTATTCCTTTTTACTCGTCGATAGCTATGGCAATGGCTTGTATGCGGGAGCGTATATAACATTCGCGGAAAAAGAGACAGGCAGGCTGATCTACAGTAAGGAGTATACCTATTCTATTCCTTTTGAAGAAGAAGAAGTGCTGATCGAAGTTGATCCGACAACGGTTTCCGTTCAACCGATATCCACCCTCGAAGACCTCCTCGTGTATCCCAGTCCGGTTGATGGCACTTTGAATCTAAGATTTGAATCCAAACACACTCTGCCTCTCACGTTATCTGTTTTCAATAGCCTGGGTGAAGCCATACTCACTTTGCCTGAAGTCAGCTTTTCTGCTGGTGAAGTCGATTACACGATAGATCTCTCCGATCTGTCTGCCGGGGTTTATACATTGCATGCAGTCAGTGGGAATGAGGTTTGGACACGGAAGGTAGTGGTGGCTCATTAACTAAGTTGCATAACTTCATCTTGGGCGGTCACATGCATGAATCGCAGCACGAGTGTTTGGATACCCGAAATGAATATTTTGAAGAGCGAACTGATAGTGCTTTGATTTTCAATGGGATTGCCTTATTTTCATTATGGTATATAACTACGTTATCGGAAATGGTTGCCCCATGGATACTTGATTAATGAAATATCCGTTTAATCAGGAAGTTCTTAAATAGTCCGATATGTTTCCTAAACGACACATTTTATTATTTGGCCTTTTAACTTTTCAAATAGTTTCCATATACTCCCAAAAGTTAGACTACGGGGTTGTATTAATCTATAACAGTTCTAGTCAAACGAATTACGACCCCACAATTCCTGAAGATGGTAAATTTCAATGGAATGCTCTTGGAACCTGGGGCGCTGGTGCCTATGTGCTAAAAGGCTTTTCTCCAAAATTTGCATCAAGTTTATCGTTAATGTATCAACAAAAGGGATATAGGGAATTAGCTCAGGTGGGGTATGACCCAGGAGGACCAATTTTTGATGAAGATTTACGGAACACTTTCAATTATCTCAGTGCTGATCTGACCGTCAAATACCGAATAACCAATTCACAATCGTTAAGTACATTCATAAATCTCGGTGTAGAATATAGCTACTTGATAGACTATGAGATTGAATCAGATTTCTATCCAATCAATATTTTTTATCCTGTAAATGTCTATCAGGATAACTGGGAGACGCATAATGTCAGTATCATTCCATCTGTATCATTTACTTTCTACCAGTCAACAACATTAGAATTTGGCTTCAATCGAAGTTTAACACCGGTCTTGGAGACAGAGAATCTTATAGTTAAGGATTGGATTTGGACATTCAGATTGAGTCAATCTGTACCAGCACTTTTCAAGAAGGATCGCTAATGAATCAATTTTTTATTTTTGGATTGATGGCAAGCGGAATGTATGTTTTTGAATCAAATAAAACAATTCACATCCGATAACATCGAATGCTTATAAGCAGGGCGTTCAACATTGAGAATGTCGCCTTCGCCCCAAACTACTAACCAGGCAAGGCTTCGGCGACCAATCGAAAAAAAGTAAATTTGGACAAAGGAGCACCAGAGACAGCCCCAAATTCAGTTGGCCGGCCTACGAGCATCCTGAATCGTTATAGGTGATGCTCCCCACAGATCCTGGAGACTCTCAGAATTTTAGACTTGCATATTGTTACCTAATTGGCTAACTTTGCTATGTGTCAGAAAAGCTTCCCAGGGAAATCTATTATTACAAGGACTACTATTTGAAGTAAAAACAATACTTCGATGAAAAAGGATAATAAGAATCTGACCTCATTCAAAGATCATCTTGACCAACAATACGGTAAGCGCGGGACAGCAAAACGTGAAACGTATGAGGAGGGGTTTGAGGCATTTAAGCTAGGGGTGATGATTCAACAGCTAAGGAAGGATAATGGGATGACACAGGAACAACTGGCTGAGAAATGTGGAACAACAAAGACCTATATCTCCAGGATAGAGAATAATGCCAGTGATATCCGACTGTCAACATTGATGAGGATCATAAGTGAAGGATTTGGAGGTCATCTAAGGTTAAGTGTGGACATCAGAACTTAACCTTGCACACTAAAACATCGGCTACACGCCATGGCGGATACGACTAACTCTATTGCCTTATACCTTGACTCAGATTTTGCTATCTTAAAGTTGAAAACCTGGAGCGCCACGTCGTGAAGCCCCGGTCGTTATTTCTACCGTATCCAGAAAAAGATTGCAGTATGGATTTTGTCAATCATGTAGTTATAGTGTTTTTACTGATTTCAATTCTTTCTTGTCGAAAGGGTGAAAAGATGATTGAAGATTGTCAGACGAAAGATGATTTGGAATTTGTCAATTGGGCTTTTGATAGTTCAGCATATGCTAAAGCCGATTTCCTGATATGGTTTACAAGCAATGACTCATGGGGAGCTTTTTCCAATAGCATTAAGATTTATAAACAGAACTCTGAGTATAAGCTGGAGAGCAGTTTTGTTATCAGGAAAACCCTGGGTCAAAGGAGAGACACTACCTATTTTGAGACTGTACTTACTGCGCAGAAAATTGATTCTTTACTGGATAGAATCAACCAATTAAAGTGCCATCCATACAAGATAGATCAATTCGGAGAAACCTTTGATGGTAATTATAAAAAATTTATGTATAAAAGCGGGAACTTAATTAAAGGTTGGATGTGGCAAGACGGGATTCTTTCGGGAAAGGACGATGGTGAAATATTTGTTGATTCCATCAAAGTCAAGGCACTAGCTTTGGAAGGTATGCTTTATAGGTTTTCCGGAGCAGGAACGCCTGATATTGTTTATAGCTTTGATTCAGAATGTGAGAATGATTCTATCAAAGTGGCTATCTATCCAACTCGGGGAGACAATATTTCACTATCCATTAAGGCAAACCATCCAAAATATAAAATTGAAGAGAATGTGGATGGCTTTATAGAAGGTAAAATTAATTGCCGGGATACTTTTTCTTTTGCAAAGGATTTGGAGATAATAGTTACGACAAAGGAGTCAAATAAAATGCCTGTTACTTCGGGGAAATTGGGCAGTGAGCATTAGGCAATTAGCCAATATTAGAGGAATCTATGAGATTTTGTATATTTCATAAACTTTCCACTATCCAGAACCCCGTCTATGCATTAAACCAATTCTTAACCCAAACCACCCAACAACCATGAAAACCACCTTTTTTGCCTTTTTCTTCCTGGCTGTACTGAGCCACCTCTCCGGCCAGAATGACAAGCTTTATCTCAGTCTGGAGTACTCTCCCAATATGACTGCTGTCACTTCAGACTATGCAATCCCAAGTGATGGAACATTCAGATTTGCCAGCAATATCTTTGCGAAGGCTGGATATAGGGTCGCTGGCAACCTCTATGCAAATGTCGGCATCGGCTACCTGACCTCGAAGGAATTTATCAGTGTAGACTATGGTTTAAATTCTGACATAAACAGAATTGAACAACTCCGCATAAATGGTTATATGGTGGCACCGGTTGGTTTCACTTACTATATGGGATCTTTCTTTGTCAATCCAGAGATCTGCATCGGTTGGAATGTGTCCAACAAGATCAATGATGCAGTTTTCTATAGGGGCGGATATGTAACCGGAAGCAAAGGGGTTGACGAACAAAATCTCTACGGTGTAAGTAAAATTACCTATCCTTTATTGCTGTCCATAGGTGATGAGATCAGGTTCAATTCCTGGTCAATACTGCTGGGTCTTAAGGGATACTATGGCTTAAATGAGATCGGTGGCAGACCTACCTATCCCCGACATTATTACGGATTTGGAATCATGACCGGGGTGAAGTTCTGAGAATGTTGTTTCATTAAAGTGATTAAACCCACATTAGGGAAGATAGTTTGATGATGCAGAAGACAGAGACGCGGATAGTCGTTAATGCTTTTTTTAACAAGACACACGGAATCTGTGTTTCAAATGTAGAGACGCGATGACTGTTACATTTATTTTTATGCAAGACCCACAAAGTCCGCGATAGTTCAAACGTAGAGACGCGATTAATCGCGTCTCTACGTTTGAACAAAGGCTTTTGCTGTGGGCCTGCATTTGCTATTTGAATCCCGCGTCTCTACAATTGAACATGAATTTGTGTAGTAGATCTGAATTTCACATTTAGATTCCGCGTCTCTACATTTGAACAGAAGGCTTTTACTGTGGATCCGAATTTTAGAATTGAATCCCATGTCTCTGCCTTTGAACCGTGGGTTGAAAGAATATTATGAGGTGTTATTTGATCAGCACAATTTATCCTTAAAATTCAATACGAATGAAGAATCTTGATTTTATACTCAGATTGAAAGCATACGAAGTATTCCTGATCATCGTCGCGGGGGGAATCCTCAAGGAGGTTGAGTTAGATAATCTATTATTTACCGCAATCCTCAATGCAATCGGAATGGTTGTAGCGGGCAGTTGGATTCTATTCGTCGGACATCGGTTGTACCATTATTTTCCGGACATCAAAAATATGAATTACATGGTATTCACTTTCTGTTCCATTATAATGGGGTTGTCAATGATAATCGGCCAGATGGGTTCAGTATTGTGGCATGAAACCATGCTAGATCTGTTTACTATACCAGGATCATTTTTTATCTTTTTTTGTTATGTGTATTGCCTGCTTTTTACATCAAAGCTGATACACTCCGTTGCCTCTGCCAGGGAGGCAGGCTCATTTGATAATTTTGGTATCCTTATTCTTGTTTTAATTTTACCAATTGGTATTTGGTTCCTTCAGCCGATGGTGAATAGGGCGGTAGCAAACAAACCCCAAGAGCAGGCTGTTTGACCATCAAGGGGAAATAAAATGTGTTATGCTGTTTTGTGCAGCATTTTTCAAAACAAACGAATTTCCTGAATGAACGTATTGGTGACTGGTTCATCCGGCAGACTTGGCCGCTCGGTCGTGGAGATGTTGAGAAGCAAGAACATCCAGTGCATTGGCATTGACTTGCTGCCATCCGATACGACTGAGGTGCTGGCAGACATCAGGGACAGGAGTGATATTATTAAAATCACCAGGGAGGTTGACCATGTGATCCACACCGCCGCTATGCATGGCAGGCATATGGATATGAATGTGCCGCGATCTGAATTTGTGGAGACAAACATCACCGGGACATTGAATCTGCTGGAAGCATCTGTAGGAAGCAGGTGTAAAGTCATTTATCTACACAAGTTCTACCTCAGTATATGGCAAGTCAATGGAGGACACATCCAGTGCAGTGTGGGTAGACGAGGAGCTGCCTGCAATTCCACGAGATATCTACGACATTACCAAGCTGACTGGTGAAAACCTCTGCAAGGACTTCTTCGAAAAAGAAGGTCTTAATGGATGTGTACTGCGGGTTTCGCGCTTCATGGAAGAGCCGGAAAACAGTATTGCAAATTACAGGCTATACAGAGGGCTCGACGAAAGGGATGGCGCGATGGCGCACTGGTTGGCACTGCATAAGAGATTCAAGTCCTATGAGATCTTTAATATTTCCAACGACACCTCATTTACCAAAGCGGATTTGATCGATCTCAAGCATGATCCCCGGAAGGTAATCCTCAGGTATTATCCCACAAGCGAAGAGATCTACAATAGGAGGCAGTGGACATTTCCACAATCCATCGATAGGGTCTATGCTATTGACAAGGCAAAGAGGTTGTTGGGGTATAGGCCGGGTAATAATTTTATGGAGTACATTTCAGGACTTAGTATATAGCCCCTTCAATATATAGCCCCTTCAAATTTTTCCGAAGGAAAAAACGAAGGGGCAAAAAAACAGTGTGCTTCGCAACCCCGGGGTTAATCGTATATATATTCCATACATTTGCCGCGCAGTGATTTACTGTCCGCATAATCAATCCAACCAAGATGAGCAATAAGACATATCTGATCGTAAATGCCATACCCAATACCGGGGATATACCCAGTTTCCAATCCTATCTTTCCCAGATCATCGGGATATTTACCAAGTTTGGAGGAACCAATATGCAGCGTTTTAAAACCACCGAGCAAGTCATGGGACAGGGAGGTATCAAGGCGATTGCCGTGGTTGAATTTCCTGATGCCCAATCGATCAGGGATATGGTGGCGAGCGAGGATTTTAACGGATTAAACGATTTGCGCAAGAAAGCTTATATACAGGAGGTGGATCTGATGATCTGCGAGACGTTGTAACATCCCAAACTATCCTTACCTTGTACAGACCAATCCTGGTGCAGTCGGTAGACCAGGGGTTAAATCATCCAAGGTGTTGCCAGGTCGAATACACATATCTCTCAAGCTTTCCATCCTTTGTACAGGCTTTTGGTTTTTTACATCCCAGGATATCCTTGGCCAATGCACCGATGGTACGCAGCCCGAATGCGCCTGCGAGACAGCTCCTGTGCTATGCACGGTAGATGAACTCGACGGCTATGTGTTTTCAATGTCATCGTATATGCATCCCTGGGATGGGCCCTCTCCGATCTGTTCGAGTTCGCCGAGCTCACAGACCAACAACCCCACATGGTTTGCTTTTACTGCCTGGTGTACTAACCTGACCCTGCGGGCCAGGCCGCGCAACTGCCATTGGAACCAGGGCGCAGTGGGAGTGCAGATCGCGATCTATGATGATTGCACATTCCAGCACGAGGTAGCTTGCGATATCGATGTCCAGGATTGCAATACAGGCACCAAGGTGCTCAATATGACAGGACTGACCATAGGCGGTGTTTATTATTTCCTTGTGGATGGATGCCTGGGTTCCTATTGTGATGTGACCATTGATGTGGTAGGCGTATGCGGAGCTGAAGAGATATCTCCCTGGACGATGCCTGTGACAGGGGATGCAGATCCCTGCGTCGGAAGTCCTGTGTCGTATACTGTAGAAAGCCTGGATGGAGCAGCTGCATACCATTGGTTTGTCGATGGTGTGTTGGTACAGCAATCCGCTGCTACCAGCTTCGATACTATCTGGACGAATCCGGGAACCTATCAACTCTGCATTGACGCATCACATGACCCTTGTGTCCCTGTTACAGACGCCCCCTCACCTGTATGTATCACCATCAATGTACATCAATCTGATGCCGGTACGTTGATTGTATCTCCATCCACGCTTTGCCTCACGGAAAGGGCTGATATATCTTCAGCAGGGTATACCCCGGGTCCGGAAAATGCTCAACTTATACTGATCACAGATGCGACTGGAACGATTGTCGATCTGATCAATGCTTCATCTGGTTTGTATTCCACAGGAACAACAGGTATGTATACGGTTTATGCGTATAATTTTATTGTTGGAGTTGGTACTGTTCCGGTGATCGGAATGAACATAGATGAAATTGATTGCGGTACAGGATGTTGTGATCTGGTCAGCCAGGCAATAACTTTCCAGTCCATTACTGCATTTGTCAGCAATATCGTTTGTAACAACAACGGAACAGACAACGATCCTGCCGATGATACCTTCACCTTTGATGTGTTGGTCACAGGCCCTGCTGCCGGAACCGCCTGGAGATCTTCAGATGGAACGCTGCAAGGGGTATATGGGATTAGCAGTAATTGCGGGCCATATCTCATCAGTGCAGGATCGCTGTATTTTGACTTGCATGACTACGATATTCCGACGTGTTCGACCTCTATCACCATTGACCCTCCTGCTGTTTGTTCGGTATGCAACCAGTCCATCGATGCAGGGCAGGGGAGTATCATCGATTGTATCAACACCACTGCGATCCTTTCAGGTGTAGCTTCGCAAGCAGGCCAATATACCTGGTCCGGGCCGGGGATGTTTACTGCAAATACCTTGATCACCACAGTTAGCGATTCAGGATGGTATTATCTGACTGGTGATTTTGCGGCACAATGCACTTTCACCGATAGTGTATACATCAGTCTTGACAAGGATACCCCTGTAGCAAATGCTGGGCCTGATCAGGTGATCGATTGCAATCAACCGGATGTGTACCTTGATGGATCAGGAAGCGCAGGTAACAATCTTCAATTTGAGTGGTCTGATCTGAACGGAACTTTGCTATCGACGCAGTCCGGCGTAAGGGTAAGCACAGCCGGAAGATATACACTGCAGGTAAGCAATGCCCTGACCGGATGTGATTCTACAGACCATGTGCAGGTGATGCTCAATCCAAACATTCCCGGAGAGGTCATAGCAAACGTAGCACCCGAAAACTGTGACGAAGAAAATAACGGCATGATAGAGATAACTGCCGTCATCGGAGGCATCCCTCCGTATACCTATTCCCTCAATGGCATGATGGCGGGTCCCAGCGGTCGGTTTACAGATCTGCCGCCAGGAGATTATACGTTGCAAATCACCGATGGTATTGGTTGCACACTGGATACCTTCTTTACAATCGGTCAGGGTATCGACCTGCAACTGACGATGCCTTCCATCATTGAATTGATCGTAGGACATAAAGGGTTGATTGAGGCAAGCGTAAATGTTCCAGCCTCAGATCTGAGTTCCATTCAGTGGAGTCCGGGTGGTGTGCTGACCTGCGATACTTGTCTCATTACTTCGATCACAGGCACTTCGAGCTATTCATTTCTACTGACGGTCGTTCACGAACGTGGATGTGTGGCCACTGCAGAACTCGATGTTAATGTAGTGCCCGAGACCGAGATATATATTCCAAATGTCTTTAGTCCCAATGGTGACGGGCTCAATGATTATTTCACCGTCTATACCAACCAGCGTGTATCCCTGATCAATGCCCTGCGTGTCTTTGACCGATGGGGCAACCTTGTCTTTGAACAGCAGCAATTTTATCCCAATGATGAAAGCAAGGGATGGGATGGTACGTTCAGAGGCAAGCAGTTGGTGCCTGGTGTGTTTACATACTATGCAGAGATCCTGTTGGTGGATGGGCATACAGAGGTATTCAAGGGGGATGTGACGTTGGTGAGGTAGTGTATACTTTTTAGCCCCTACAATATTTAGCCCCTTCAAAATTGCTATTGCAATTTCTGTCCCCTGTGTGCTTCGCAACCCCGGGGTTAATCGTATACCTTTTTGCCCCATCTAAATTGCTGTTGCAATTTCTCTCCCCTGCGTGCTACGCTACCCCGGGGTAAAAGGTTTTACCTCACCAGCGTCACATCTCCTTTGAGCACTTTTGATTTTTCCCCTGATGCCGACACGTAGTTGACAATAACGACGTATAGGTATACGCCCGGTAGCATTTGATCTTCGTGGAAGGAGCCATCCCATGTGAAGGATACATCAGTAGAATGATACACCTTGTTGCCCCAGCGGTCATAGATTGTTGCTTCGAGGGAAGTGATCAAATCCGGCCGGTTAGTCGACAACACAAATGCATCGTTGATTCCATCGCCATTTGGGCTAAAGACATTTGGGATGTAAAAGACAGGTGTCTCGCCACAATCATCCATAGGGATTACAATAGTTTGGCCATCTACCTCCTCACACGCTGCAGATACTTCAACACTATAGACACCTGGTGTTGTGACCTGGATAGAAGATGTAGTCTCCCCGGTACTCCACATATATTCTGCATCAAAGGATTGTGCAGCCTCCAGGGTGAGTTGATCGCCCGGGCACCACATCACTTCGGGATCCAGGCTGACGATAGGATGATCAGTATTGAAGGTCACGTTGATGTCATCTTCAGACATCCCGCATTCATTCGAGAGTTGCAAGGTATACTGTCCTTCATCCTGTACCAATAATTGCATATCGCTGCTACCATCCTGCCACAGCAGGTCTGCAGACATTACCGGAGCCTGCAGCGTGATGGCCGCACCCTGACAGATCATTGTGTCTGGCCCTAATGAAAAAGTAAGAGGTGGATGCTGATAGGTGACCAGCATACTATCTGATGACGCTCCGCAAAAATTGAATGCAGTCAATACGACGACTCCGGGTTGA
The DNA here is from genome assembly GCA_016716665.1 of Candidatus Opimibacter iunctus. Taxonomy (GTDB): domain Bacteria; phylum Bacteroidota; class Bacteroidia; order Chitinophagales; family Saprospiraceae; genus Opimibacter; species Opimibacter iunctus. The sequence continues at coordinate 54,465 of JADJVH010000007.1, forward strand.
GTGATAAGATAAGTTGGCGCCATAGATTGATCCTGCCATTCTATCAACACACCTGGGTCAACCATTGGAGATAAAAGTAGGGTGTCTCCATCGCACAAGTTCGTATCCTTTCCTAAAGGTATGACCGGCGGAATTGTGATCACGAGTACAGTGACCGAATCGACCGACGTACCACATTCGTTGCTCACCATCAATGAATATATACCTGCTGTGGTGACGCTCAATTCACTTGCATCAGAGCCATCCTGCCATAGATATTGCACATCACTTAATCCTGTGCCGAGTGTAGCAGCTTGGCCATCACATAGCTGCAGGTCAGGGCCCAGATGAATCGGTGGAGGGCCATTGTTTATAAGCACAGTAATGGTATCTGCATCCGTTCCACAAGTGTTGGTTACCGTAAGCGCATACATTCCGGCAGAAGTCACCACCAATTCACTGCTTGTCGAACCATCCTGCCACATGTACTGCACGCCACCAATACCAGCATGAAGGCTTAAGGGTTGTCCAAAGCAGGTGGAAGTATCGGGTCCCAGATCCAATACAGGGCCCATGGTGCTTTCAGTCAGTATGATGGTGTCGCTAGCGGTTCCACAACTATTGGATATGCTGACATGAAAGGTGCCTTCATGATCAGCAATAAAAGTGGATTGGGTGCTGCCATCCTGCCACAAGTAATTGACATCAATGATGCCGGTCGACAATATGACCGCATCACCTGGGCACAATGTCTGGTCACTACCTAGGTCAGGTATTGAGATGCCTGGCAATGGCAGAATATCGACAGTGTCAGAAGACATTCCACATTGATTGGCAATGACCGCATAGACAGTAGTGCTATCGTGTATGGTGAGTTGAGGCTGGGTTGTTCCATCAGACCAGGTGATCGATACACCTGGGACAGCAATAGACAGGGTGACAGAATCATCAGGACACAAAGCGATATCAGGCCCAAGATCAAGGGGTGGAATCGCAGGGAGCAAGGATACATTTATAGTGTCATAAGCTACTCCACAGGAATTACTGGCTTGAACCATAATCATGCCAGGCCCTGAGATCTCATAGGCATTGGTGATCGTGCCATCCTGCCATAGCCAGGTGATGACATATTGCGATGCAGGAACCAATCCAAAGGTATCACCGGCGCAAATGGTGGTATCCGTACCGAGGTCGACCCATGGTGCCGGATCACCACCGGTGATGAGCACAGTATCGGTGCTTGTCCCGCACGAATTGGATACGGTGATAGCATAGGTCCCAGGCGCAGCGACATTAAGTTGAGGGAGCATCGTGCCATCATTCCACAAATAGGTCACACCGCTGATCATCGGATCGAGGATGGCGGATTGTCCTGCACATAGGGTGAAATCATTTGGCAATTGAACTACCGGCGCATTTCCGTTCATGGCCACGACGACGGTGTCTGAATATAAGCTGCAACTGTTTTGTGCGGTGACCATATAGGTGCCTGCCGCCTGAACCAGGAGTGTATCACTTGTGCTCATATCGTTCCATTCAATCATGGCTCCGGGGGCATCGACATAAAGTACTACCTGGTCTCCTGGACATAGGTTGACATCAGGACCAAGCGAGAAAGGACTGATCTGTGGGGTGAATGTAGCATTGAACAAATCACTTACTTCCCCGCATTGGTTTGATACAGTGACACTGTATTGACCTGAGATCGTCACATCAAGCATCGGGAGTGTAGAATCATCCTGCCAGACATAGGACCAGCCAGGATTGCCGATATCAAGATGTAACGTATCTCCTTGACAAGCAAAGCCTTCAAAACCGAGATCAACAAAAGGGGGATCAAGGACATCTACATAGACTGCATCTTCATCTGTTCCACATGCGTTGGTGATGGTCACGGCATAGAGGCCTGTATCGAAAATGGAAAAATGGGAATTGGTGCTTCCGTCTTGCCAAATGAAGTTGCCTTCATCAGGTGAAAACTCAAGGAGAATCTCTTCACCGGTGCAGATGGTATCCGTATCAGTTCCGAGTTGCGCATTGGGTGGATCGAGGATCCCGACTTCAATTTCATCAGATACTTCACCACAGCTATTGCTGATCGTGAGGGCATAAGTACCTGCGGTGGTGATCGTATATTCAGATCCTGTAGATTGATCCTGCCATAGAAAATCCCCTGCTGATGGATCAAACACGAGAGGAACTTCATCCCCTGGCATAAATTGAAATCCGGCCCAAAGGAAAATGGGTCAGGTGGGCTTAGAAAAACCACATCAACAAAATCCGAAGAAAGGTTGCAACCATTATCCAGTGTGACAGCATACATGCCACTGCCAGTGATCGTATAATCAGTATCGTGCGAGCCATCCTGCCAGGTGTAGAAACCAATACCCGGGTCAACGGAGAAGGTATACGTATCACCAGCACAGAGCAACGGGAGGATGTCAGGAAGATCAACAACAGGAATATTCAAAATGGTCACATCAATTTCATCTTCATGCGTCTCGCACCCGTAGGAAACGGTGACACTGTATGTGCCGGAGGTGTAAACGGTCAAGGTGGGTTCTATCGAGCCGTCACTCCATAAGAAAACACCATTGCCCACTCCCGGGTCGATGACAAATGAATCACAAGCAGTAACCGGACCACCCAGGTCCAGGTCGAAAGGTTCGACCGGGGTTGCAACAACTTCAACATCATCAACATAGTAATAGGCGTGTTGTAGGCCTAGACAATTCGGATCAAGTTGAGTCTCCAGGTCTTCGTAGAAATTTCCGATGGTAATATATTGCTCTCCGCCAGTGGCCACAAAAAAGCCAAGGACATGGACCCAATTCATAGTGTCTGAAAGAAACGTGCCTTGCCACTCCACCTGCGGAGTGATACCCATGGCACTAGTCGGTGCATTTGTGCTCAGGAATGCCCCAAAATGATTGATTCCACAATGTGCATCAGCAAGGCTGACATAGAAGCCTACCGTATAGCATTGGTCAGCAACCATCGGTGAGGTCAGTTGAACCTGTATGCATTCCCTGGTATAAAAAGTCGGTACGAAACCGTATAAGCCAACATATGCATCGCCGGAATGGGCGGCCTGCCAGCCATGTGAATTGTCCGGGACGCTCAGGTAACCGGGAGACATGCACGCATTGAAATAATCAGCCGTACCTACAGCAGAAACCCATTGGGACGCTGTAAATGGGAAGTCGTTGATGACATACGGGCAATTCAGGTAGGTTTCGAAACTGTGATTCGGGACCAGGTTTTGGGCATGGGTGACTGGCAACAGCATGGCCCATATCCATAGGATACCAATACAGCGCATTGTATGTCTGGATGGAAACGACATTTTTTTTACCCTGCGTCAGATCGAGCTGACAAAGCATGATCAGAAAGATAATAGAAAAAATGATTAACACTATAGATATACACTGATCAGCGAAGGTTATCAAGAGTTGGTCCATAATATCTGTGTGCTGCGCAACCCCGTGGAGAGGTTTTTCGTAGAAAAAAGCGAAGGGGCTATTGACCCGATTAATCGTGAATTATATTTTAGTTTGCCCCACGAAATCCGTGTTGTTTCAAAAGTAGAGACGCGATGAATAGTACATTTATTTTTGTGTAAGACCCACAAAATCCGTGTTGTTTCAAAAGTAGAGACGCGATTAATCGCGTCTCTACTTTTGAAACAGGGGTTGTTGCTGTTGATCTGAATTCGTGATTTTAATCCCGCGTCTCTACTTTTGAAACAGGGGTTGTTGCAGTGGGTCTGAATTCGTGATTTTAATCCCGCGTCTCTACTTTTGAAACAGGGGTTGTTGCAGTGGGTCTGAATTTTCGATTTGTTTCCCGCCTCTCCATTTTTCAACCAGGTATGGCGAATAAAGGAGTCTTTCTTTAATTTTAGGGGATCATGAACAGCGAATCCAAACTGGTGCTCATCAAGGTCCTCCATACCCTGGTGTGGATCTTCTTCAACATCGTCATTTTCTATATGCTCTATGCGGTGATCGTGGATAAGATAGACCGCTGGCTATGGATAGGATATGGATTGGTCTTCCTCGAAGGCTTGACCTTGCTGGCCTTTAAGTTTTTCTGCCCGCTGACGATCATCGCCAGGAAGTATTCAGATTCGATGCAAGACAATTTTGATATCTACCTTCCCAACTGGCTGGCCAGATATACCAAGTTGATCTACACTTCAATTGTTGGCGTCATAGTGATCATTACCGTTTACCGGCTGCTCACCTAAGCCGGTGCAGGAGTGCCTTGATTACTTTTTTGTGTTTTAGGGACGCAAAGTGGGAATTATACAATTCATTTCCTTAATCCTGTAAGGATCACTTACTGTAATCAGGCCATATTTACACTGTGGAAACACGGCTATCTCAGCATAAGTGTAATCCATTTATATAAACTCAAACAAGACGCGATATGAATAACATGTTTAGAGGACTCCTTGCCGGATTTGGTGCATGGAAATTGGGAGGCGGTTGTGTAGGGACCGTTGTCGTATTTGTCATTATCTACTTCCTTCTAGGTCAATGCAATTAGTATCATCCCATGCTCATTCGGATGAATAGCATCCTGGATTGGACTACATGATAGATTCCTAAATTTTCAACAAAACGGGTATGAATAAAGTCGGGCCGATCATCATTATTGAAGATGATATGGATGACCAGGAGGTATTGGGGGAGGTATTCAGCGAGCTCCAGTTTAAGAATGAAATCATCTATTTCAGGGATGGACATGCTGCACTCGAGCATCTGACCAAGACCACGATTGAACCCTTTCTGATCCTTTCAGATATCAATATGCCTAAATTGGATGGTCTTGCCTTGAGGGAGCAGATTCACAACAATGAGGATTTACGGCTCAAGTGCATTCCTTATTTGTTCTTTACCACGAGTTCAAACCAGCAGCACGTCATATCAGCCTATTCCAAGTCTGTACAAGGTTTTTTTATCAAGCCCAAGACATACGCACAACTCCTGGCCACGATCAGGAAGATTGTGGACTACTGGCAAGAGTGCGAATCACCTGATTATGTCAGGTAGAGCGGCCAGTCCGGGATAGGAGTATTATTTCTGTCCTAAGGATGGAAAAAATATATATTTATTATCTTTTGTGCCGAAAGTACCCATTCGGCATAATGACCTCAAAGGCTCCCAAAGCTTTTTCTTTCTTACAGGTGGTGTTTACAACCATGATCTGGCTTGTGGACATAAGTGATGGCTATGGTCAGAATCTGGCCCCCAATCCTGACTTTGAAGCCTTTTCCTACTGTCCCGCCGGATACAATACCCCTGCATATCCTGATATCGCCTGTATACCCTGGATCAGCGGTGGATGGGGAACTCCGGATTACTTTAATGTATGCTCCAATCCCAGTGATGTCGGGATTCCTGACAATGATCCGGGATGGCAGTATGCATTGTCCGGTGACGGATATGCGGGTATCCTTGCAAAAGCTACTGCCGGCACCGATTACAGGGAATATTTGCAGACCACCCTTGAGGAGCCCCTGATTGCTGACAAGTGGTACACGGTGAGCTTTTATGTTAGCCTTGCCAATGAGTTTTGTGGGGTACAGAAAATAGGGGCATACTTTTCGGCAGAGCCTCCGCCTTATAATTTCTTTGATCCCATCCTGGTCACCCCGCAGGTGGAATCCAATGGTCCCTTTCTTGCTGATACAGCCAACTGGATGTTGATCGAAGGTTGCTTCAAGGCGACAGGAGAAGAACTGGTAGTTACGATTGGTAATTTTCACACCAATGCCCAGACTCCGATTGATCCTACCTGTACTGTCTATCCACTTGCCGCATACTACTACATCGATGATATCTTTATCGGCGAGGTGCAGCCCGGCGGCCTTGACCTCGAGCTCGGTGATCCCCTCAGCGATTGTAGCAGTATCACGATTGATCCCGGGATCAATGGCGTAGATTATTATTGGGAGGATGGTTCGACAGGTCAGACACTGACTGTGACCACCTCCGGCACATATAGCCTGACCATCTATGATGGATGCAATGCAGGTGTTGATTCAGTCGAAGTGAATATCCTGAATGTCCCACCACTTCAGATCCTTCCGGAAGAAGTCTCTATTTGTGAAGGAGAAACGTTTACGTATTCCCTTGATCCTGACCTGGGGCAGTACACCTGGGAAGATGGCTCACATGCTTTCGAATACGATATTACCACCACAGGATTCTATACCGTCTCCCTGGATGATGGTTGTGATATCACCTCTGATGTCGGCCATGTGATCGTGGTGATCCCACCGCCTCCATTTACACTTGGAGGTGATACAACGATATGCACTGGTTCGCAGATAGAATATGATTTTGATCCAGGCCTTGGGGACTTTCAATGGCAGGACAACAACACCTCCAGTTTTTATACGATCGATGAAGAAGGGTACTATGCCGTCACGATCACCAATATGTGTGGTGAAGAATCTGCTGAAGTGGAAGTGGCCGAAATTGAGCCTGCAACTGTGAGCCTGGGCCCGGATCAGGCCACATTGTGTCCGGGTGAAGTGCTGGATTATTCATTAGATCCGGCCATTGGTAGCTATGTGTGGCAGGACGGTTCGACAGATGCGCAGTATCAGATCAATACATCAGGGGTATACAGTGTCACGATGACGCATTATTGTGGATTGAGTGAAGATTCAGTAAGCGTGATGGCTATTGCGATTCCGTTGTTTGATCTTGGCGATACACTAACACCTTGCGCGGGAGATACATTGACCCTATCCTTAGCCAATCAAACCGGCAATTATACCTGGCAGGATGGTTCAGGCAATACCACATACGAAGTGACAACCTCAGGGACCTATGCCCTGACCGTTGAAAATATATGTGGTATGGACAATGGAGATGTGGTTGTGATCTATGAGCAGCCGCTGACACCTCTAAATCTCGGTCCCGATTTTAGTTTATGCCCTGGTGAAATGGCAGTGCTTGATGCGATGACCCCTGGAGCATCCTATACCTGGCAAGATATGAGTACGGCAGATACCTTGCTCGTCAATAGTGCGGGCACGTATCATGTCAATGCGTTTAATAGTTGTGAAACATATACAGACACAGTAATCGTCACGGTAGATGATGTGCCACCGATGATCGCGATGCCTGACCAGATAACTTTGTGCCAGGGGCAGAATGCAGTACTTGATCCGGGATTGGGAGGGGTTGTATATACGTGGAGCGATGGATCCCATGATCCCACATTGATTGTCACTGCTGCAGGAACATATAGCCTTACGGTTTCAAATGCATGTGGTGGTGATACAGATACAGTCACAGTGATTGACGGAGGTCCGGGTCCAACGGTGTCTCTCGGTCCTGATGTCAGTGCATGTGCCGGCGAGGTCATCTATATCAACCCCGTATCCCTAAATGTCGATTCGTGGCTCTGGAGTGATGGGTCGATGAATGCTGATTACTCGACTAATATGGCCGGGCAGGTCAGTGTTGAAGTGGCTAATGGTTGTGGTATGGCTTATGATACGATAGCGGTGGGTATACTACCGATGACACCGGTGTTATCCCTTGGGCCTGATCTTTCATTCTGCCCGGGATCGACAGCTACGCTGACCATCAGCGAACCAAATGTGGATATCCTCTGGTCAGACGGGTCGGATGACGATAGTTACGTTGTAACAGATGCTGATGTGCAAGTCTATGCTTCGATCACCAATGGATGTGGGGTGTCTGTGGATACAGTCAGTGTATCCTTGTTGCCTGCTACACCGTCATTGAACCTTGGTGTTGACCAATCTTTGTGTCCGGGTGAAGTGATCTCCTTCGATCCTGGAATCACTGGCGTAAATTACTTGTGGCAGGATGGTTCGACCGCTACAACGTATCAGACTACACAACAAGTGACAGTCATCCTGAGTATCTCCAATGCATGTGGTACCTCGACCGATACGGTGATCGTGACAGAGAGTACAGATGGTCCGCATGTTGATCTCGGACCTGACCTCATTGCCTGCGAGGGTGAAGTGCTGACGATACCAGCAGATATCTCCGGTGTATCCTACCTGTGGCAGGATGGCTCTACAGGTGATGAGTATGTCGCCGTGGTATCAGGATGGGTACATCTGACGGTCACCAATCTTTGCGGGACAGATATTGATTCAGTGCTGGTCGATATCAGTGGGGTAGCCCCTTCACCTGATCTCGGAAGGGATACCACACTCTGTGAGGGCAGCACCATCACCCTGGTATCAGATGCAGATGCCTTTACGACGATAGCATGGCTGGATGGAACGGCGGTACAGGATTATACAGTGACTACAGCAGGTATTTATTGGCTTGCTGAAACCAATCGTTGTGGTGCAGCGACGGATAGCATCACAGTGGACTATATCCAATTGCCTGTACTTTTTTCACTTGGCCCGGATACATCGATTTGCCCCGGAGAGTCTTTCATACTTGAGGCACCAGCGACACCAGATGCATTGCGCTGGCAGGATGGTAGTACAGAGCCGATGATAGTTGCGGATCAGGCGATCACCTATAGCCTGCAGATCAGCAATGCATGTGGTACAACAAGTGATAGTCTTGATGTGGAGATCAATTCCGATGTGCCGGTGGTTGATCTTGGAGAACAGCAAGTGTGGTGTCCCGGTGAGCAGATCATCCTTGATGCCACACAAGCATTTGCAGCAACTTATTTGTGGAGCAGCGGGGATGATCAGGCGAGGGTTGTAGTGACTATGCCCGGCATCTATTCAGTAGAGGTGGCGGCACCTTGTGCTACTGCTTCTGGCCAGGTAGAAGTCATCGAAGGGGATGATTGTACATCGGAGGACAATATCTATATCCCGAATGTATTCAGTCCGAATGATGACCAGGTCAATGATATGTTTATTGTTTTCCCTGGCCCGGATGTGCAGGTGACCTCTATGATTGGATCGATCTATGACCGTTGGGGCAACATGGTCTTTTCTTCGACCCAAATGCCATTTGCCTGGGATGGTAGATTTGATAGTGAGCCTGTCATGGCAGGTGTCTATGTCTATCATCTCCAGATCGTATACGATATCGCAGGGGATGAAAAGGAAAAGTTGTTTACCGGGGATGTGACGGTGGTGAGGTGATTTGGGGGATTAGGAGATTATGAGATTAGGAGGTTAGTGTGGTTTATGGGTTTATGAAGGTTTATTGGTATTGGGGATGAAAGGGGATGAATAATAATGCCTCGTAGATGCTACAGGTTGTGAACAAATCATCAATAGAATCGCATCCATGGGCCATTGAGTAAAATCTTTATTAATAGGAATAATCATGCCCCAGAGGGGCTAAAGGTCGGTAGCAAAGGATAAGTGATAATCATTCGTGCCCTGTAGGGGCACAACCGGGTTCAGGTGGTCTGTGACCCAATAATTTATGGTCTGAATTTTAGGTGATCCCGGGCATGGATCTTTCTCTTTCGGCTCATCATGGCAAATAAGTGGTAATTTTAGAGCCTAAATTCAAGGAAAATGAAAAAGGTGAAGAAAATAGCAATATGGGTACTTATCATCCTCGTGGCGGTGGGTTCATTTATGTTCTACTGGCACTACTTTAACACCTATAGTGAAGGCAACCGTGCAGGGATCCTGCAGAAGTTTTCAAAGAAAGGCAGCATCTTCAAGACATACGAGGGCGAACTGATCATGAGTAGTATTGCCACCACAGGCAATACCACAATTGCTTCTGAGAAATTTTTCTTCTCCGTAAATGATGAAAAGGTAGCCAATGAACTGTTTAACCTTGAAGGCAAGCATGTCACCCTTGAGTATGAACAAAAGAGAGGCCACCTGCCATGGAGTGGGGATACCGATTATTTTGTGACGCGGATAGTCGCGAAGGAGTGATTAAAATCACACGCGTTTTCTTTTTCACTTCCGATAGATGATCGCTCTGCCTCTTTCGAAAAGGTTTGAATCAGATTTTCGTGGTTGAAAGATGATACAAGGTCCTTCGTTAATAAAACATCTAAGGGATATCCTCATCCTCCCCTTTACAGTGACTGTCATTGTACCGTATTGCATTTACACTCCCGATCAGCATATTCTTCCTGATCATCCTTTATCGAAGGGCATTGGAGTACTCCTGCTCTTATCAGGTGTCACGCTTTTCGGCTATACAGTATATCTGTTCAGGACATTTGGAAAAGGGACCCTTGCCCCATGGACACCTACACAGCAACTGGTGATCACAGGGCCCTACAAGTATTGTCGAAACCCCATGATCACTGGCGTGCTCAGTATCCTTATAGGCGAAGCACTTATATTCCATTCATCATCTATTGCCCTGTGGGCGTGTGCATTCCTGGTGATCAACACCTGCTATTTTATTTTCAAAGAAGAACCTGATTTGTACAGGCGTTTTGGCGAGCCATATAAAAGGTACAAGGCGCATGTGCCCAGGTGGATCCCTAAAGTTCAGCCCTACAGAGGGAATTGACTTCATTTCGCTTCCAGATTATATCACTTTGCTTTTTTACCTCTTCGGCCTCTTTAGCATTTTTTACCTATTTCAGGGATTGGAAGTCCTGGCAACAAAATCTCTCACTTCAGGGATTAAAATTCCTGGCAACAAAATCTCATTTCAGGGATTAAAATCCATGGCAACAAAATCTCACTTCAGGGATTAAAATCCCTAGCTTCAAAATCTTACTTCAGGGATTAAAATCCCTGGCAACAAAATCGGCCGTGCCTACGGCACTTTGTTCGTCATGGTTGACGAACCTTTTTATACTCCCTACTCCTAGCTCCTAGCCCCTTGCTCCTTGCTTTTCAACCATTTTCATTATGTTTATCAAATAAATCAAACATCACACCACCATCAAATCATTTCCACAATGAACCCAATACTCAGAAACATCCTTGCCATCGTCGCCGGTGTACTCATCGGAGGCGCAGTCAACATGGGCCTTATCATGATCAGCGGGTCAATCATCCCTCCTCCGCCAGGAGCGGACATGACCACAGCCGAAGGCCTCAAGGCAGCCTTGCCCTTACTTGAACCAAAGCATTTTATTTTTCCATTCCTGGCCCACGCACTCGGAACATTGGTTGGAGCTTTCCTGGCCGCCAGGATTGGCGCCACAAGCCAAATGCGGCTGGCGATGATCATCGGGCTGGTCAACCTGGCAGGCGGGATTTCAGCGGCATTTATGATTCCTGCACCCGGATGGTTTATCGCCCTTGACCTGCTCGTAGCCTACATGCCCATGGCGTATCTTGGGGGTAAGCTGGCAGGTGCTAATAAATAATCGGTTTTGGACGTGCAGCTGTTTGTATAGCAGCTTCTTACGTTCTTAAAATTTAACTAGCATAGTTTCTGGACTCAATCAATGGAATTCCTCCAATACGGCTGCTAATGGGTGCAGAAGAACATTATCTATTTACTTCCCGGCGACTGGGATTCAGAGGCTGGAAGGAGGAGGATATCCTTCCAATGGCTGAGATCAATGCGGATCCCGAAGTCATGGCTTTTTTTCATGGTGTACAGACTATACAACAGACTGCTGATTTTGTAAAGCGGATGCAAGCACAACAGGCCAGTAAAGGGTATTGTTATTTTGCAGTAGATAGACTGGACAACAAAGAGTTTATCGGGTTTGTAGGCCTGGTGGACCAATCTTATGAGGCAGACTTTACACCTTGTGTGGATATTGGATGGAGGTTAAAACGCAGTGCATGGAATTATGGATTTGCCAAAGAAGGAGCTGCAAGGTGTCTTGCGTATGCATTTACAGAACTAGCTTTGGAACGAATTTATGCAGTAGCCCCAAAAGTCAATCTCAGGTCTGAGCATATCATGCAAGTGGCAGGCATGAAGAAGATAGGCGAGTTTTTACATCCACTGCTCTGTGATGATCAACGCCTGGGACAATGTATCTTGTACGCTATCGACAGTGAGGGATATATGCTCACCAAAACCAATACTACATGAAACGAATAGCAGCCTTTTGTTTTTTCCTCCTTAGTATCGGCACCATAGCGCAAGCACAGCAAAAGGGAAAAACCTACTTGTTTGTTGGCAGTTATACCGGTGGCAAGCCAGACCGTGGAATCCATGTCTTCAGTTTCAATTCCAAATCAGGTGCCCTGAAGGAAGAAGGTGCCGCCTATGAACTCACCAACCCATCGTACATCACCTTGTCTCCTGACGGCCAGTATCTCTATGCCTGTGCAGATACAAAAATGCCTGATACGGGCAGTGTCATGGCGTTTAAAATTGATTCGCTCAATGGAAGCCTGAAATTTCTAAACAGGCAATCGAGTGGTGGTGATAATCCGGTATACCTGTCAGTAGACCATAGTGGCAGATACATCATCAATGCCAATTATTCCGGTGGCAGTGTATCCGTATTTAAGACCAATACGGATGGAAGCCTGCAGCCGAGGTTACAAAACATCTTTTTCCCGGGCAGCAGTATAGTGCCTGACCGGCAGGAAAAGTCGCATATCCATGCTGCCGTCTATTCCCCGCAATGTGACTTTGTATTCCTTCCTGACCTGGGGACGGATAAGATCTGGATATTTGGATTCGATACCACACAGGCGCAACCGCTCGAGCGGCTCAAGGATTACCAGGAGTTAGCCATTCCCGGAAGCGGCCCCAGACACTTTACGTTTCATCCCGGTGGTCAGTTTGCGTATTGCATAGAAGAATTAAGCGGAATGGTTTCTTCGTATACCTATCACAATGGTATGTTGGATTCGATACAACGGATATACGCAAACAGCAACAGCCATGAATTATGCCGGAGTGCCGATATTCATATTTCTCCGGACGGTCGCTTTCTCTATGTGTCCAACAGGGATGATGGTGAAAACAACATCGCTATTTTTTCCATTGACCAGGCAAAAGGCATGTTAACCTTCGTGGGGCATCAATCCACCTATGGTGATCATCCCAGAAATTTTACCATCGATCCGACAGGCCGGTTTCTCCTTGTCGCTAACATGGCTAGCAATACTATCGTCGTGTTCAGGAGGGATATGAAGACCGGGCTTTTGAAGAAGACAAAAACAGAGATCCGTGTGCCTTCTCCATCTTGCTTGCAGATTCGGAGTTATGGCAAGGAGCAAGGGGCAGTGGGAAGTGAAGAATGAAAAGTGAAGAGCGGTGTGCTGAGCGTAGTCGAAGTGTGAAAAGTGAAATGTTCGTCACCCATGACGAACAAGAGTGCCATAGGCACGGCCGATATTGTTGCCAGGGATTTCAATCCATGAAGAGAGATTGGGTAATCACAGATTGTAATCTGTCAAGAATATCTGAAACATGGATTTCGTGCCCTCCAGAAATTTATATTTTGTAAATTTCCGAATGGAATATCTATTCCAGGCTCACAAAGAACTCATGGGCAGCATCTCAAAAGCTCGTCTCCTCTTATGGCTATGGCTGACACTCTTATTGTTTGGTTGTAGGAGTAATGCTGTAAATCAGGAATTCGAAGCTGGTTCGAAATGTCCGGATATCCTGCTGGATTCAGCAAAGGTTGAAGATTTGGTTTTACTCGGTCACGTGTGGGGCTTCCTCAAATACTATCACCCTGCGGTGTCAGATGGGGACTTCAATTGGGACGGTGAGCTATTTCGGATACTTCCCCAGATACTCAACGCAGAGAGCGTGGTACAACGAAATGACATTCTCTGGACATGGATCAACCATCTGGGTATTGTACATGAATCCAAAAGGACAATAGGCGTGGGCGAGGAGATAAAAATGTTGCCTGATCTTGCCTGGCTTGAGGATCAACGGTTGGGCGATAAGTTGCAATCCCAATTGCACACCATACAACATGCCAGGAGAAGAGATAACAATTATTATGTCGGATTGAAGCGAGGTGTGCGCAATCCCGAATTCCTTCACGAAGAGCCTTATAACTCTATGCGATTCCCTGATGTGGGATATCGTCTCCTGAGCCTTTACAGGTATTGGAATATGATCCAGTATTTTTACCCTTATAGGGGAATATTGGACGAGGACTGGAATGCAGTATTGAGGAATTTTGTGCCGCATTTTGTACATGCTTCATCTGAATTGGAATATAAACTCGCAGTTCTTCAACTGATCGCACAGGTGCATGATACGCATGCCAATATCTGGAGCAAGGACACAATACTCGATAAATACTATGGATTGTACTACGCACCACTCGAAATAACCTTTGTTGAAAACAAGCCTGTGGTGACCGATTACCTCGATGATGCCGCTGGAAAGATGACAGGTCTGGTGGTCGGGGACATTATCAACAAGGTAGGAGGAGAAACAATAGATGAAATCCTGCATCGGGAATTGCCCTACACACCTGCATCAAATTATACAACCCAATTGAGGGATATTTCTGTTGATTTGCTCAGATCTCGTGAGCGCATGTTGGCAGTTGAGTATACCCACGATGACACCCTAATGCTTGCTACAATACGGTGCATCAAGGGCGACAGTATCATGCTCTACAAGAAGTATGCGCGGACAGATACCTGCTTCAGGACTATTGAGAGCGACATCGCTTACCTGAATATGGGAAACATAAAGCAAAAGTACCTGCAGTATATCATGCCTGCTTTACTAGAGACAAAAGGGCTGATTATTGACCTTAGATGTTATCCATCTGATTTTATGGTCTTCAGCTTGAGTGAATACCTTTTACCTGATGCCTTCCGATTTGTTAAGTTTTCCTCAGGAAGCATCACGGAGCCGGGCCAATTTACACTGACTGATGGGGCCCAGGTAGGAAAGGAAAGTGTCAGTGCATATAAGGGTAAAGTAGTCATACTGGTCAATGAATTGACCCAAAGTTCTGCTGAATACCACGCGATGGCATTCAGGGTGGTTCCCGGAGCTACTGTCATTGGTAGTACAACTGCCGGGGCAGACGGCAATGTATCCCACATTATGCTGCCTGGAGGGATACGTACCATGATCAGTGGTATCGGTGTCTACTATCCTGACGGAAGTGAGACACAACGGCTGGGGATTATCCCAGATATCGAAGTGAAGCCTACTCTTCAAGGCATAAAAGAAGGTAGAGACGAGGTACTTGAATATGCGATCCAGTTGATCAGGAATAAATAAGCTGGGTTATTTGATCCTTATAGCGATTGGTTGGTGAGGCTTATTGTCACTACCTTTATAGTGAACTACCATCCCATGAAAAAATTATTATCCTCCTTCACCTCCCTCGGTTGCCGAAGCCATTTCGCGAAGGCAACAGCCATAGCCTTAGCCTTTTCCCTCGCATGCAATAGTCCTATGAAAGAAGAAACAGCATTGTACTCCTCTGAGGCATTTACGGTTTACAAGGACAGCGTCATCCAGGGCAATAACAAAGCGGTCATCTTGTCGCCAACCCATATCCAGTCCAATTACAGAAGCCCGGCAAGCTCTACGTTTTCGAGACTGGTCAAGTTTAAGATCAGTATCAATGAGCGTGACAACGAGATGCCTCCCGGATCAGACCACTGGGTGCTGATAGGTGATGAACATGAGTCACCCCTGGTCGTCTTTGGCCAGGCACCGCAACCGGTACCGGACGCACCGGCTACCTATCTGCCTGTCAATTATGAATATACTTTCCGTGTTGATATGTCATCTGTGCTAAAACAATTTGAAGAGAAAGGCTATTTCGAAGCTTATGATGGCTCACGCGTGGCCAAGGCAGACCTCAAGGGTTTCTATATCGCCGGTGCATCACTACCCTTATCCTGGGACTTTGTCGGCCTCGATGAGAAGGGCCTGAAACTACAACCAACCAGTGAACCCGGAATCTATACCCTTACTGTAAAATTCAATCCATACAATGAAGTGGGTATCCAGGACAAGGAGTGGAAACTCATCACTGATATTTCTAACCGTCCAAAATATTCTTCTGACCAGCCCATCGTCGACGCACTCTTCAATCTCTCTGTAGAAGAAGCCACAAAGAATATCGAAGCGGACAGTACATTCCGCACAGGTGCCAAATGGGGTGGAGTATGGACAAGGGACATCAGCTATAGCATCATCCTGGCCTTTGCTTATCATGAACCGGAGGTCGCGAAGATCAGCCTGCGTAAGAAAGTCAATCGTGGACGTATCATCCAGGACACCGGATCAGGAGGTGCATGGCCAGTATCGTCTGATAGGGTAGTGTGGGCTATCGCCGCATGGGAGATATACAAGGTCACCGGTGACAAGGCATGGCTTGATGAAGTATATCCCATCATCAAGAATTCACTGGATGATGATTACAAGACACTATATGACAAAGAGACGGGATTGTATACAGGTGAATCTTCCTTCTTAGACTGGCGTGAACAGACCTATCCCAAGTGGATGTCCAATATGGATATAGCTGTATCTGAAAATCTCGGCACGAATGTCCTGCATTACCAGGCTAACCGAATACTCGTAGAGATGTCTAAAATTGAGGGCAAAGCGTATGAAGCATATGCAAGGCATGCTGATGACATCAAGGCGGGGATCAACAAATACCTGTGGATGGAGGACAAAGGATGCTTTGCCCAATACAGATATGGCCGGCCCAACCTGACGGTATCCCCACGCTTTGAAGCACTTGGTGAAGCACTTGCTGTATTGTTTGGTGTAGCCGAAGGCGACCGCGCCGCGTCAGTGATTGCAAAATCTCCGGTGACTGATTTTGGCGTGACCTGTATCTATCCGCAGATACCTGGCATACCTCCTTACCATAACAATGCCATCTGGCCATTTGTACAATCGTATTGGAACCTGGCTGCTGCGAAAGCGGGCAATGAGGAAGTACTCAATCATGGGCTGGCCAGCATCTATCGCGCAGGGGCTTTCTTTCTGACGAATTATGAAAACATGGTCGCACAAACCGGGGACTTCCTGGGAACTGAGATCAACTCCGACCGCATGCTGTGGAGTATGGCTGGAAATCTGGCAATGGTCTATCGTGTATTGATGGGCATATCGTTTGAGACCGATGGAATGCATATCAATCCGGTCATTCCAAAAGCCTACAGCGGGACGCGCACACTCACCAATCTGAAATACCGCAATGCAACACTCGATATCACCATTCGCGGATATGGCAATACGTTTAGAAAGGTACAGATGGATGGCGAGCCGTTGCCTGGCGGAATTGTGCCTGCAGATCTCACGGGCATCCATCACATCGAGATTGAGATGGCCGGTATGCCTTTTAAAGAAACAGGTATGAACAAAGTAGAAAATCATTTCAGCTTGCCCACCCCCTTGGCCGAAAGGGAAGGCCAGGTACTGAAATGGAAGGCCATTGAAAATGTAAAGGCATACCACATTTATAAAAACGGAAAATTCCTTGAGCATACTACGGCCACTTCGTTTGATGTGCCGATAGAAAACTATGCGGAGTATAAAGTGAGTGCGGTCGATGACCAGGATTATGAATCCTTCACCAGTGAACCGGTTACATTTACACAAACCGAAAAGATCATAGAATTTGAAGACATAACACCAGCATCGCGATTGCCTTACACCAATTATTCAGGCAAAGGATTTATTGAAGTTTCGCTTGATGGCAACAGGACACTCGAGTTCACCATCCCTGTTGATACAGCTGGAGAGTATCTCATTGATGTACGCTATTCCAATGGCAACGGGCCCTGGAATACGGACAACAAATGTGCGGTGCGAAGTCTTACTGTCAATGCAGTGTATGCAGGTGTGCTTGTTTTTCCCCAACGCGGTCAGGATGAATGGTCTGACTGGGGTTACTCCAACTGCCGGAAGGTGAAACTCAATGCAGGGGACAACGTGATCAGGATCACTTTTGAAGATTGGAACCACAATATGAACGGGGAGGTCAATACAGCGATGTTGGATTACCTCAGATTCATCCGGATGGAATGAGGTAATTGACTTTTCGGCATTATATCACTCCGCTTTCGAGCAAATCATAAATCACATCCGAGATGTTGATTTTGTTAGTCTTCCGCAGGATATTTTTCCTGTGGGTGTTTACAGTGTGCAGACTGATAAATAAATGATCGGCAATGTTTTCACTGTTCATTCCTTTTTCAATCAGCCGGATGATTTCAAGTTCCCGGTCTGAAAGTAAATTTCCGGTCAGGAGCAGGGATTCGTCAGGGTACCTGAAAAAGTGATGGTCACTCCCCAGGTAGTAATGATATCCATGGAAGAACTTTTTAAACCAATCAATATTGGTATGGACTTTCACTGTAAAAACTGTTTTGTATGGTATTTCCGTATAAAACAAGTACAGTTGGACAAGAATATTGGAGTATGCACCCTCAGCATTCCGGATCCTGAAATTCGTTGATAAAATTGCAGTGCCTTCCCGGGCTAAGAAAAGTTCATTGGCCATTTTAAACAGCTGGGCCCGACCTAGACTTAGTCTGCTGAGGTCATCGGGGTGGGTAGCCTGGAAAAAGTGATACGGATTGAGGATCCCTGGGTCAACCCCCATCATGACTTTACTACGGCTGCTGGTAAACAACACTTGCATCTGGAGCAGATCACCGATATAAAAAAATTGGTTGTTCTTTTCCATCATTTGTTCAAGATCCAACATCAATGGGTCGGCCGGATCAATATTCTTAAATCCTGCTTGGGAATAGGCGTTGAAGAACTGAAGGAATAAATTATAGTCTCTCGATATCGAATTCATATGCACTTGTGGTCCTGTATTGGATACATGGCTATGTGAAGTTAGCCATAATACCTATTGATAGGTATTGATATAGCGTTGGCGCCAGGGTAATTTTGTGCCTGGCCCAAAGGGGCAATGTTGAGTCTGCCTTGAAAACGCCATGAAACACGGGTATTTTCATTGAGAGGAGGATGTAAAACGCATCCTGTTGTATATACCTTAAGTGAGTATTATCATCGGCTATACTGACCAGCATCAGTGTATGCAGGAAGAGTACGTTCAACCTGGATGTATGATGCTTGTGTTTTTCATGTGGGTGTAAGATGGAGTTGGGTCAACAATTATTCAAATTTTAAATACAAAAAAAATGAGTACGACAGAATTAAAACCTCCCAAAAAGGAAAAGACCAATGGTAGTGTGCCTCCGGGAATCAAAGTGACCACTTTTGAAAATACCAAGCTCAACAAAGTACCCCTTGATTGGAAGGAAGTGTACTATACAAATTGCCCACTGGTATCCGCCAGTAATGTGGATCAGGAATTGGGCTGGACCAAGGAGGAATACAAGAAAATTGGTGTAAAGTTTAGTTATTTCCGCTCCAGGGCAGAAAACGACTGGTATCCACATTACATACACAATCTTGACAACCTGATCCGGTTCGGTGGATTGTTTCCACCTATTGCGGTTCAGGCGGATATCCGCCGGACAAGGCTCCTTGGTGTAACCCATGTGCCACATGAAGGTGGTGTAATGGTCATTCGTGCAAAGGATGATATCTACCGGATGAGTGATCTGAAGGGCAAAAAGATTGGCATCTCCAGGAGTATGAACCAGATCAAGAATGACTGGTGGCGTATACAAGAGCACCAGGGCATTGAGTTGATGCTTCGGATGAATGGCATGACGATGAAGGATATCCAGCTTGTGGAATTCCCATACGCAGACGACTGGTACAACTTTCCTGAAATGCTAACGCCGATTGAGAACCCATCTGAATGGCAACTCAAGCGCGATCACAAGCATGACCTCGCGTTCCGTCCACTGGAAACAGCTCTTGAGAAGGGTGTGATTGATGCCATGTACAGTCAGAGCAAAGTACTAAGTGTACTGACTGAAGCTACTGGCAAGTTTGCCATTATCGAAGATTTGTCCAAATATCCAGATTGGCGCTTACAGGTAGCCAACATTCCAGCTGCAATCACCTGCACGGATGTGATGGCCGAAAAGCATCCTGAACTTGTTGTGACGTTTTTGAAAGGTATGATCAAGGTGGGGCGTTGGTCCAATGAACATAAGCATGCTGCTGCAGCTATTCTCGACAAGCAAACTTACTACCTTGACGTAGAAGATACTTACCGTGGCATCAAGGATGTGGATATGGTTCCTAATTTGTCACTGTTGAACCTGGCCGCAGTTGAGCTAGGAAAGAATTTCATGTTCAAGAAGGGCTATATCAAAAATGATTTTGATGTACACCAATGGGCTGCGCCTGAATTCCTTGAAATGGCTGCCAGGAATTGCTTGAAGAAGAATGGGAAGAAAAGGACCACATCAAAACTTCCACAGGCAGCGACCACACTTGAAGCAGGAAGACGGAACGGATAGGTTGAACATCCCGTGATAATTGATTAATACAATATCGGTCATGACAAAGGTGAGCGAAATTATCAATACTCCAACTAAGAAAGTCGTAAGGCCCGGGCCATCCGGAAAGAAGGAAATGTCAAGAATAGAAAAGCTACTTTGCGGTAGCGGTACCGAATCTATACGGCCTGCCAATGAGATCCTTTTGGCCATAAAGAAAGGAGCCTTTATCCTCGACGTCCGGACAATCATGGAAGCCAGGAAGGGAATTGTTCCCGGGGCTAAAAATATCCCTCTGCTGAGACTAAAGCGTCATCTTGATGAGTTGCCACGGGATAAGACGATCGTGACATACTGCGGAACTGGTGCACGTGCAGGCAAAGCAAAGGATATATTAAATGCAGCTGGCTTCGTAGTTGTCAATGGAGGCAGTTATGAAGGCATCCTGGAGATGCTGGGAGTGAAATAGCGAAGGAAACGTGGGTTGAGTACAGGTAACTGCACCCAACCCATTTCCTTATGTGCGACTTGATTCATTCTGTAAATGATTATTTATGGCTGCCTTTAACCTTAGAATACTATTTGTTTTAGCGTTTGCGGGTGTGTTCACTTTGCCTTTCGTAAGTGGACAAATCACCAGCAACAAAATATCAGGTATGGCAAATCAAGACCTTCCCAAAGAAAAACAGACCACGCTGGGACTCTATGTGACTTCGAAAGAAGCTCATGCAATGTGGTTGTCAGCACCCAGGGAAATAAAAATCATAGATGTGCGTACGCCAGAAGAGTATATCTTCATCGGTCATGCTCAAATGGCCTGGAATATTCCACTTGCTTTTCAAACCTACGAATGGGAAGCCGAAAAAGATCAGTTGAAGTTTAAACCAAATCCTGATTTCCTGGAAGAAGTACAGGCGATTTCCGAATCGAAGGATACGCTACTGGTCATGTGCCGCTCAGGTGGGCGAAGTGCAATGGCCATCAATGCGCTTGCAAAAGCTGGCTATACCCATGTGTACCAGATCACTGATGGCATGGAGGGAGATCCGGTATCAGATCCTGAAAGCGACCATTATGGACAGCGACTGATAAACGGGTGGAAGAATGCCGGATTGCCATGGACGTATGTACTAAATCATGAGCGCATGATTCTTCCGAAGGAATAAGCGACGCTAATGGAAGCCGCATAGATGAAAGAGATATTCCTGGGCCGCAATAGTTATTATTTAAATGCTATGCATCCATGTCCCATAAACGTTTTACTCGCTTAATAGGATTGTGCTTTGCAATATGGTTTTGTGCACCAGGCCTGGCTCATGGGCAGATGACGACGAAGGAGTTCTGGCCGGAAGTAGATATTTGGTACCGGCTCTCACCCTCGTGGCGTCTATCGATGTACGTTCCGCTGTCAAAGAATATTGAAACCAAATACCGTGAAGGAAGTATTGTCTTACAGGCAGATTATGCCTGGGGGAAGTCGAGAGTCCTTCAAAACAGACGATTGCTTGATGAAAACAGGTCGCAACAAATGAAGGTATGCCTGACCCGCGGCGGTTATCTCGCGGCCAAAAGCATTGACGACAATGGAGAAGCCTATCAGGAAAACATGATCTTCTTTGAAGAACATTTCAGGACACCATTTAAGGCTCATCTCCTGGTCTCGCATCGGATTCGAAGTGATCTGCGATGGGTAGGAGAAGAGAATGAGTTTTCATACCGGATTCGTTATCGTCTTTTGGTGGAAAGAGAGTGGCAGTGTAAAAGAGTTTCGCTAGTACCCTTTGTAAATATTGAACCATATTATGACTCTAGGTATGAAACCATCAACCGGGTGAGGTATATCGGAGGCACGTCTATTGCATGGACCCCTCGCATAGCGGTTGAAGGCAATCTTACCTACCAGCACGATACGCGTTCATCTGTCACTGATCTGTTTGCATTAAACATTATCCTTCATGTCTTCTTCGAAACAAAAAAGGCCAGGAAACCGAATATAGCTATATAAAATTTTAAAATCATGGTCATGCAAATACAAGAAAAGGAAGAAAAACAAAACAGTGGGATACAGGGTCATGGAATGGATATAGGATTGCAGCCGGATGGTCAGCATTTGTCCTTTGACCGTACCCGGATGGCCGCTGAGCGAACGCTCATGGCCTGGGTACGGACCGCTCTCTCCATGATCAGCTTTGGGTTTACGATATACAAGTTTCTCGAAGCTATGCTGCCACAGAGTACCTTGCCGGTTTTGAGGGCCAACACACCTCGTAATGTTGGTCTCACACTGATTGGAATAGGAACATTTGCGCTCATTGTTGCTTGTATCCAGCATGTGAAATACCTGCATATTTTGGGCCTTAGGCTGCGCTCGTTGCCCTTGGACCTTTCTTTTCTTGTGGGCTGCCTGATTGCCCTACTGGGTTTCCTGATGTTTTGGAGTATTGTTTTCAACGCGGGACCTTTTGTTTGATGTGTATTGTGTGCAAGCATGTGGAAATCACTCCGGAATATGACCAGTATCAGTTTTTTAGAGGTTCCTTTTGATTACTTTTATATAATTCAAGATTCTGTTGCGGAATTGTAAATGTTGAAATGTCATGGCAAAAGAAATATTGTCCCACTTTACCAGCAAGCCAAAATCAATTGCTGAGCGTATCGAGGCAGGGAAAGCCTTACGTGTGAGCCAGCCACTCGCAGGACTTGGAGAATATACACCCCCTGCCAGGCGACAAGATCCTGTCGCGATTCTTGAGAAGCAGGCAGAGAGCCGCCTGAAAGAACTGGTCCCTATCCGGTATGCCCGCATGTTGGTATCACCATTTGCCTTTCTGAGAGGAGCTGCCGCGATCATGGCCGCTGATCTGGCAGGCAGTCCAACATCGGGTATGAAAGTGCAGGCTTGTGGCGACTTGCATTTAGCCAATTTTGGTGTCTTTGCTTCTGCGGAGCGCAAACTGATTTTTGGCATCAATGATTTTGACGAGACTCTACCGGGGCCATGGGAATGGGATCTCAAGCGCCTGGTGGCGAGCATTGTGGTCGGTTTTAGATTCCTCGGTGCGGATGAGGAGGTTTGTGCAGCAGCAGTAAAAGCTGCAGTCAAATCATACCGTAAGCATCTGAAACAATATGCCCACATGGGACATCTCGAGACGTGGTATTCCACGATGACAGAAAAGGAAATCCTCAGGTCTTTGCCTGACGACGCCCGAAAGGCCTTGAAAAAAATTACGGACAAGGCAAGAGAACGAACACACATGCAGGTTTTGGACAAGCTCACCGATATCGTGGATGATAAGTATCGGTTGAAAGTGAATGCACCATTTATCGTTCGCGAGAAGCACTCTCAGCAGGGTCGACCGATCATGGAGGCTCTGGGTCTCGTGCTAGAGTCTTATATCAAATCCCTGGCCGATGATCGCCGCGCGCTGCTGGAACAGTATCGCATCGTCGATGTGGCTCGTAAGGTGGTTGGCGTCGGAAGTGTAGGTACACGATGCTGGATCATCTTCCTGGCTGGAACGAGAGGAGGAGACCCGTTGTTCCTTCAGGTGAAAGAGGCACAACCCTCTGTACTCGCTCCGTATGCCGGTAAGTCAAAGTATACCATGCATGGCCAGCGTGTGGTCTCAGGCCAACGGCTGATACAAGGCGCACCGGATATCTTCCTTCTTGGATGGGGGGAGTTGGATGGAATCCATTTTTATATCCGTCAACTAAGGGATATGAAAGGTGGTGTCGAGTTTGACGAAAAAAATTTTAATCCGGACAATGGCATAGCCTACTGTAAACTCTGTGCCTGGGCGACAGCATTGGCACATGCCAAGTCAGGTGATGCGGCAATGCTTCATGGTTATGTGGGCAAGCATGATACCCTGGACAAGGCCATGGTCAGATTTGCCTTTAGTTATGCAGCGCAAAATGAGCAAGACTATAATGCTTTGGTTGCTGCAGCAAAGAGTAAACGGGTCAAGGTGGCTAAAGCTGAGCCAATGGTTGCAGAGTGAAATAAAATAGAGCTTTAAATTAATTTGTTAATTTGTTAACAGCTTTATGCGATTAAATTCTTTTTCACTTTTTATTTAATCGGTAGGTGAGCGTAGTTGAACTATCTTGCTTGGTCTTCGCTCAGCACATCACTTCTCACTTCTAACTCCTCACTCTTCACTTTTCACTTTTCATTCTTCACTTTTCATTCTTCACTTAAAATATGCAAGATCTCCAACAAATCTTCACCTTCCTCTTCCTGATGCTAGGTCCCTTTAAGATCATCGGGCCATTTGCAAAGATGACACAACAGGCAACTCCGCAACTGGTGCGACAACTGGCGACACGAGCGATACTTTTTTCTATCCTTGCAGTGCTGATAGCAGCTGTGATGGGCGAAAAGATGCTAGGCAATTTTGGCATCCCGATCCCTGTCCTTGCACTGGCAGGAGGGCTCATCCTTTTCCTGGTGGCGCTATCGAATGTGATACAACAATTTGATCCCCCAGAAAATCACCTTGAGCAGCCAGCACCTAACTTGATGATGGCGTTAAGCCCACTTGCATTTCCGACGATCATCACCCCTTATGGGATTGCAGCAGTGATCGTCTTTATGATCATCAGTCCGGACCTCAACACCCAATTGAAGATAGGCGCTATGGTCATAGGGATCATGCTGCTCAACCTTGTGGTCATGTTGCTCACCCGGCATATCGGAAAATTCCTCTTTCTCTTCCTCTCTATCGTGGGATCAGTGCTGGGAGTTATTCAGGTTGCCCTGGGATTGATGATCATCATCAACCAGGTGAAGACAATATTTGGGCTGGTCTAACAAGAGCGTTAAATGAAAAGTATAAAGTATCCATCGCTCTTCCAGGTCAATACAAGGGTATGGCTGAGTGAGTTATCTGTTCCATTAGCGAGGAGGGCAACACTCGATGATATTCCTGATCATGCACTGGATGTATTTAAAGAGAAGGGATTTGACTGGATATGGATGCTGAGTGTGTGGATGACCGGGCCAAATGGGCAAGCCATTTCTCGCTCGCGTCCGGAGTGGAGACGGGAGTTTGAAGAGACATTGCCTGACCTGCATGAAGAGGATATCGAAGGGTCGGGATTTGCCATCGCAGATTATCATGTGCATACTGATCTTGGCGGTGATGCTGCACTGCAGCGGCTTCGGGAGAGATTAAATACACGTGGCCTTAAACTGATGCTTGATTTTGTCCCCAATCACATGGGGCCGGATCATCCGTGGGTGCATGAGCATCCGGAGTATTTTGTATCCGGCACTGCGCGGGATATTGAAGTCAATCCAGACAACTATACTCGCGTCAGGAGTGAAGGAGGTGAGTGTATACTGGCGTATGGCCGTGATCCTTACTTTGGCGGATGGCCTGATACCTTGCAGCTTGATTACAGTCAGCCATCAGTCATCCATGCCATGCAACAAGAGTTGCTGCGCATCTCCGGACAATGTGATGGACTCAGATGTGATATGGCGATGCTCATCCTGCCTGAAGTATTTTACAAGACATGGGGTAAGAGTGCGCAGTCCTTCTGGCCCGATGCCATTGACGCAGTGCGTGGGCAGTATCCTGACTTTTGCTTTATGGCGGAGGTATATTGGGATATGGAGTGGGCCTTGCAGCAGCAGGGGTTTGACTATGCCTATGACAAGCGACTCTATGACCGGTTGTGTGCAGGGCATGCGGCACAGGTGCGGGAGCATTTTAAGGCTGAGCCGAAGTATCAGGATAAGCTGGCGCGATTTCTGGAAAACCATGATGAGGCACGCATTGCTGCGATACTGGAGCGCGGGCAACATGAAGCTGCAGCAGTGGTCACATATTTTTCTCCGGGCCTACGGTTTTTTCACCAGGGGCAATTGGACGGAAAGCAAAAGCGCATCTCACCACATCTCATCAGAGGGCCGCACGAAGAGCCGGATGCTGCACTGCAGAAATTTTATACATCATTGCTAACTGTCATGCAACGGCCTGTCTTCAGGCAAGGAACATGGCAGTTGCTCGAATGTACTTCCGCCTGGGATGGCAATCCATCCTGGGAGGATTTTATCGCCTTTGCATGGCAGGGGCGGGACAGGGAACTGGTCCTGGTGGTCATCAACTATGCACCACATGATGGACAATGTTATCTCCGGATGCCGGTCACCGAGCGAGCCTTTGGGCAGTGGCAACTTCATGATCTCATGAGTGGTGTGACCTATGACCGTAATGGAAATGATTTGTTGTCTAAAGGGCTTTACCTGGGGATGGGCGCATGGCAGTACCATGTCTTTGAGGTGAGTAAGTAGTATCTTGAAGGGAATTCCGATCTTGGAATTTCCGAATGCAACGATTTGTTGAAAGCCTTGTACTATGAAATATTGTGGCATTGAGTTGAAAGGTGATGAGGCCAGAGTCATTGGTGTGGAGGTAAAAGGAGATAGTTATACGGTCACTTCCTTAGCGGTTGACAGATTTAAGATCAAGGACCCATCCAGCCAGCAGGAAATGCAATCTTTTGCCAATGCCTTTCAGCTATTCCTGTCGAAGGGTCATTTTGATGCGATAGGCATCAAGGGCAGGATGACAAAGGGCAGGTTTGCCGGAGGATCCACCTCTTTCAAGATGGAAGGTATCATCCAGTGTATGCCGTTTACTGTTACGATCATCAACCCGGCAACCATAAGGTCCAAGTTAAAAGACACGGAAATAAACCTGGCCGGTTGTAAGGAGCATCAGATAGAAGCTCTAAAGGTGATCATGACCATGATGGTTTTGAAAGTGTGATAATGTGTGAATGATGTAACAATTCTGAAAATAGTGTAACACTTTTCCTTTTATATCCTTGCACCTTTGTTGTGCATCTCTCTCAAGAATAATCTGTTTAGTGGTGCCTTTACCGATTTGTCAGATTGGCGTAATGGGCATCGGGAACATAGGAATTTTCCAATCTTCTTTCTATAGCCAACGAAATGGCAGACGAGCCTGTAACCCGTTGATCGGTGGGCTTCCACTGAATGGATGATTTCTAAAGTGAAATGATGTATACGTTAAAAATGGATATGACCCGTTGAAAGAACTCGAAGATTATAGTTGGTTTCCTTCCGTTTTGAGAAATGGTCAAACGGAGTTCATTGGATTTATAGTCTCCGGCTTCAATGTTTATGAAGGTTTTGTAACCTACCTGGAAGCATTAGCACTGCCCCGGCGACCTATGACCGATCTCTGCTCAGGGAGCGGTGAGCCTGCTGTAAGTATTTTCAGCAAGTGTAATTGTTTCACCAGCCTGTCACTAAGCGACAAGTATCCCAATGTGTCCCGATATGAGGATGAGCGAATCACTTATGATGGACGGGCTACTGATGTCCTGAATTTGAAATTTAAACAGGATAGGTATTACACGATGTTCAATGCTTTCCATCATTTCAGCGATGAGGAGAAAACAAGGATTGTTGAGCAAATTCAGCAGTCGGGTTCTGGGGCCTTTATCGTGGAGATCCTCGAGCCAACAATAATTTGCCTTTTGAAAGTAATCTTTACCACCACCATTGGCAGTTTACTCCTGGCCCCGTTTATCAGGCCCTTCTCCTTAAGGCGCTTGTTCTTTACTTATATCCTTCCGGTCAATGTGCTGGCTATCACCTATGATGGCATACTGTCAGTATTAAAATCCCGTTCGGTAGAGCAATATCAATCCTTGTTTTCCACGAGCGTAGAGGGTATCAAAGTCTTTCGGCTCAAGAGTACGTGGAGTCATCTTGTCGTCATACAGATTGATCCCCGGATATGAACCCACTTCTCACCCTTTGGAAATTCAGCAGGCCACATACGATCATCGGCAGTGTGATAGGAATCCTCACGTTATATTTTATTGTGTGTGAGTACCAGACATTACAATGTGTTTCCTACCTGGTAATGGCATTGAGCATTGGTATCTCCTGTAACGTTTTCATTGTTGGCATCAATCAGATAGCCGATGTGGATATTGACCGGATCAATAAGCCAAACCTGCCCATCCCGGCAGGCGCATTAAATGTGCGGCAGGCATGGGGCATTGTGCGTATAGCTTTATTGCTCAGTCTGGCCATGGCCTTATATGTGTCTCCTTATCTCTTCGGCATCATTGCATTGTCTGCCACCATCGGCTGGGCGTATTCGATGCCCCCTCTTTATCTCAAGAGGCACCATTTCACGGCAGCATTGTGCATCACCACTGTGCGCGGTGTACTGCTCAATGCAGGAGGTTTCCTGGTATTTAATTACCTGGTCAATGGCTCCATGGAGATGCCGCAGAATGTAAAAATTCTAACCCTGTTTATCATTGCATTCAGCATCGTCATTTCGTGGTTCAAGGACCTGGCAGATATCGAAGGTGATTCCAGATATAATATTAAAACCTTCGCTATCCAGTATTCACCCAAAGCCGCATTGATAGCTGGCCATCTGGTGGTTGGATTGGCTTATCTATTTACCATCTTCCTGAAGGCAGTTGATTTCTTTGCGGCGCAAAGCCCATCCATTGAAACCATCATTCTCCTTTCAGGGCATTGTATCCTTTTTGTGCTCTTTATCATCAATGCATTCACTATTCGGCTGGGTGATCACCGGTCCACTGAGAAGTTCTACAAGCGATTCTGGTGGTTCTTCTTTGCGGAATATGTGTTGTATTTGTTGGCTTATATAGTGAAATATTAACGCAAAATGTAGTTGGTATTTCAATCAGATCCAGAGCTGTCTCAAGGAGTTTTTTGTAAATTTGAAGATTGGTGGCTTTCGCGCACTTTTTGTGTGTAGCATGATCACCAGAGACTTTTGAGCGACTTTTTGCCTCATTCAAAACAGAGCCAAACGAAATGAATCCAAGGACCCGGAAAATACTAAAATGGACAGGTGGGATATTGGGTTTCCTCCTGCTGACCCTGGCAGCGGCTGCATTCTATATCTGGTCCCGGATGCCGAAGCCGATGGGCAAACCTCCCGTATTGCAGACCGAACTGTTTCAGAAGCCAGACAAAGAGTTTGCTGTGGATGAACGCTTCATTTCCAAGTCCGCCACCGAACTGGCAATGATGATCAGGCTTAAGCAGGCTACGTCTCTTGAGATCACCCAGGCGCTCATCCATTATATCAGGAATAACAATTACAAGACCAATGCTTTTGTATGGCTCTTTGAAGATGATGCCTTGGAGGCTGCCAAGGCTGCTGATTTGAAAGTTGCCAGCGGCGATTCGCTTGGATCTCTGCACGGCGTACCTGTATGTATAAAAGAGCAATTCTGGGTAAAAGGGAAACCAAGCACATGGAATTCCTCAACTTTTCAGGGCTTTGTCGCCCCGCGCAACGATAAAGTCGTGGAGGCCTGGCTCAATGAAGGTGCTATCATCCTGGGCCTGACTAATGTTCCGAATATGCTGATCGACTTGCAGACGCATGGCGATCTCTATCCTACGGGGAGCAATCCATATGATACTACACGAACCCCTGGCGGAAGTACGGGCGGAGGTGCAGCAGCAGTGGCATCAGGATTTTGTCCATTGAGCCTCGGAGGTGATATGGGTGGAAGCATTCGGGTGCCCTCGGGCTACTGCGGGATATATGGATTGAAGACTACAGAGGGCAGCATGGGAAAGGATTATGGTTCATCACCCGACACCACCGGCACAGGTAAATACTTTGTTATGGCTGTCGCAGGCCCTATGGCCAGGACTGTGGATGATATCGAACTGGGATGGAACGCTATGATCAAGCCCTGGTATGACAACAATAGGTGGCTGGCAGTCGCGAAGGACAAACCTCTGGCACAATACAAAGTGGCTTATCTCGATGAGTGGCATTTCGGAAGTGATAAGATTCCTATATCGAACACTGTAAAGCAGAAATTGGCCACGTTGGTGGATTCACTAAAAAGCAATGGTATCACTACGGAGTATGCAGAGCCTCCTTATTTTGCAGAGATGAGGCAGATGCACATGCTCCTGATGGCTTACATGGTATTTGCGCAGCAGCCCTGGGTAATCCGTCAGTTGATCAAGCATGATTTTGAAAGCAGCACACCACTCAAGATTGATTTGTCGGAAGGGGTAGCTCGAATCGGTGATATCGATAAGGAGGAATACAAAAAGATCCTCCAACGACGTGATGCACTAAGAGATTCAATGGAACAGTTTTTCAAGACATATGATTTTCTGATCCTCCCTGTTGCACCAGGCCCTGCATTTGTCAAAAACCCGGATCATCTCCCTATGGATGTTGATGGCGTCAAGATGGAATATTGGGATCACTTTCACTATGCCATGTGCTTTAATGCGACAGGCCATCCAGCACTGACCATCCCGCTTGGATTAAATAGTGATGGGCTGCCTGTTGCTGTTCAGGTAGTTGGGCCAATGTTTTCTGAAAAGCGGCTTATTCACTTTGCCAGGATGATTGAGCATTTGCATGATGGATATGTCTCTCCAAAGTAAGCCGGAAGAAATATCCAACTTAAATTGAAAATGGAATTCTTGAATCATTCAGGAGGTTTTGAAAAGTGAAATTGAAATTGGATTACGCCTGGCGTGTGTTAAAAGACACAATGAGCATATATGAATAACCGATGTATAAATCTTCTGATTTTTCTCATACTTTCTGGTGTTATCTGCGATGCCCAGACTCCGGATCCGATACCTGCTCATGATAGTCTCCGGATAGTCTCAAGACTATTAGGCGAGACCAGGACCATCAATGTATGGACTCCGCCTGGATATACGCAGGATGCTGAGCCCTTGCCGGTGATGTATATGCCGGATGGAGGTATTGGCGAGGACTTTCCTCACATAGCCAATACATTGTCAGCCCTCATACAATCAAAGCGTATTCCTTCCATGATCCTGGTCGGTATCGAGAACACCCAGCGCAGAAGAGATCTCACAGGTCCAACGGAAGTGGAGAAAGACAAGAAGATCGCTCCTGTCGTGGGTGGGTCAGCCAATTTCAGGGCGTTTATCAGGGAGGAGTTATTTGCCGAGATAAGTCATCGATACCGGATCACTGATGTACGAGGTATCATCGGCGAATCTGCCGCGGGTCTGTTTATCGTGGAGACTTTGCTGACCGCTCCGGATATGTTCGACTACTACATCGCTATGGATCCATCCCTCTGGTGGAATGATCATTACCTGGTCAGAAATGCGAATGAGTTACTATCCAGACTTCCTGATGATCAAAAACGATTGTGGTTTGCCGGCTCGGATACAAAGGACATTTCTAAATATACAAGGGCGCTCGCAGAAATACTGGAGGCAGGTCGATATGAACACTTGAAGTGGCAGTACTGTGATGAACCGAAGGAGGAGCATAGTACCATTTACCGTGCTACCAAGGAAAAGGCCCTGGTGTGGATGTTTAACCCATAAGTCAATCACTACATCAATTGCAGGTATATCCATACCTGGCCAGTATGCGGAGGAAATCCGTAGTGCTGACTAAACCGTCCTCATTGAAGTCTTCAGGACAGCCACTGCAGGCTCTGCCATAAGCAGATAGCAGGAGAAGGAAGTCAAATGTGTTGACCGTGCCATTGACATCTATATCCTCGCGGATGCATCGCACTGTGATATGTATGGGTGATGTCGGGACTACTGTTCCGGAATAGTCCGAAGTGCGGGCACTCAGGGTGTATCTGCCCATTGGTGGATTTAGCAGATCGATATTCCGGTATGGCGCGACGGAGTCAACACCTATGACCACACTGTCTTTGTAAAAAGTAACGCTTCTCACTCCATCATCGGGATCAGTAGCCCACACCTCTATCACCAGGGTATCCGGATCAAAGAGTACAGCACTATCCAGAGGGCTGGAGATACTGCATACCGGCGCAAAATTGTTGCCGAAATACACCGTAACGGAATCGGAGGTATCAAATGCACCCCAATTGTCAAAAGCTTTAGCCTTCAATACGTGAGGGCCTGTAGTGACATGTTGCCATGTGCAGCGATATGGGCTTGTATAGTCTTCACCGATCTTGGTGGAGTCTGCGTAAAATTCGATTTTCCTGATGGGGCCATCCGGATCTGAAGCAATAGCTCTGATGACCAGGGTATCTGAATCGCTATATTGACTTCCATCTATAGGGTAGGTCAGTTGGCATACCGGTGGTAAATTGGCCTGGCCGAGACGCACCCATATCCGCGGACGCTCAAACCCGCCATTGCCAGAGAGTGAAAAATGCCCCGTAACCACGATGTCAGCGAATATGCCTGAGAGCTCTTCAAAGAGAATGCTAAAAGGGGTTTCGGAGGAGGACGAATAATTTCCGAATGGAACATTGTTGATGGTCAGGTCTGTCAGCGTGGCTGTAAGTCCGGTGGAATCACCCTGTCCGTATACATTGATATACATAAATCCCTTTCCGGCAAAAGCGCCGACAGGCATTGATTTTGTTTCCTGCAGATCTGTGAAGTCACCATCCCGGTTGAAATCAATTTGCCAAAGGATTGTACCGGTGGCTTTGGTATAGGTCAACATGAACGTGTGAATATCTCCATACGAATTGCCATAGCTATTCCATACCGGTGATCCTTTTGGGTTCATCTGCCATTGCCCGGTGCCTTGCTGGCCATTGGGTACAGCGATGTTGAGACTGCTTTCAAAAGCCCAATCCCCATTACGGATGCGTGCTGAAATTTCATAGATGGGTTCTTCATCATTTGAAATCACAGGTTGGGCGGTAAGATAACTGCCAGGAGATAAGCAAGAAAAACCAAAAGCCAAAGGGCGTAATTATCTACTGGAGCAGGTGTGGATATTTTCCAAAGGCACTGGAAAATCGAGTACATATTAATACGCCCTGTTGTTGGACCTGAATTTCTTACGGGGTGCATAGGTATAGAAATATGGTATCACGTGAATTGAGGAGACGAAAGTAGAGGTGTCATCTAACCCGTATGTAAAATGGAATAATCAATATGTAAAAAGATGCTGATGACCATGAAAGGAGTGCATGTGCATATGAGGAAGGGCAGCAATGTATTGATCACCAGGGTTTTTGCGATCCCTGTTATTATTCGTTGCAAGAACCGGATCAGCGTGATATACAGATCCGGAGGTGATTGTGTGTAAAGTTTTCCTGAAGGGAACTACAAAACTGATATTGCGTGGAGGGGTAATGATATCAAGGCTTTTGAGGCATTGAAGTTTTTTCATTTCGCGGCGGGCCATTGCGGAAGGAAGGAGTTGACTCCGCATGTATGTCGGGTTTCATTACGATAACTTTCTGATTTCTTAACAGGCATTTCGATACGGTCGACATGACGCAGGTATACCTTTGTGCCCAATACAATATCCTTTTTTATAATACTTCTTCAACCACCTGAGTAATGACACTGCTATCCATAGTATACCTATTTATTGCAAGCCTGACCGCTTATCCTGCCGGAGTGTTTACAACATTACCAGGAGTGGATTTGCCAGGCGACATCAATAGTGCACCCGTCATCGATACCAACGATATCATTGTCATCAGCCTGGACCAGGTTGGAATCTTCGGCAATACAGTGGAGATCCCTGTTTTTATACAGTCTGATGAAGTCATCAATGCACTGGATTTCTCCATATTATTAGATTCAAGCAACCTGGAGTATGAATCCGTGATAGATCATACCGGTAACCTCCAGTATGCCTCTTTTTTCAACCCCAACGATCTCAAGCTGCGGTTTACCTCTAATAGCTTTTCAACATACCCTGTGGATCCTGAAAAAGTAATCTCTGTACGGTTCAAGGTATTGTCTGATTTGCTCAAGCGGTCAGATTTTCAGATGCTGACAGGCTATCTCAATGGTGAGCGCTGTAAAATTGAAATACAGTCCCAGGGCGATGAAATCGCAGTGAGCAGTAAAGAGATCACCACAGATGAAATTTTTATTACGCCCAACCCTGTGACAGATATGATGTATGTACAGGCCGGCGAACAAGGGTCGCTTGATATGTTTGACCTCCAGGGACATCAGGTCATCTCAGGTAAGACACTCTCCGGCGGTGAAATCAATAGCATCGATGTGCAGCATTTCCCAAGGGGATCGTACACGGTGAGGATCATCCATGCCGATCATAAAGTAAAAACACAACAGATCATACTGCAATAAATCAATGACACAATCAATTCTCAAATAACCCTTTTTTATCACTATCTATTAACCCACTTTTTATCCTTAAGACTTTAATTCCTTACCTATGAAAGTAGTATACAACATTTGCCTTTTCGTATTTCTCTGTTTCCACCTCTCAGCCCAGCAAGGACTGGAGCGTATCATCGTGGAGAAATATTATATCTCCAATGCAGCTGACAAGGCTGTAGATGGTGACGGCGGTGAATTGCCGTTAGGATCAGTTACTTACAGGGTTTATGTAGACATGAAACCCGGCTATATCTTCCAGGCTGCCTTTGGTGTTCCTGAACATGAGTTGAAGATCGCCACGAGCACGAGGTTTTTTAATAATGAAGACAGGGGTAATCGTTTTCCAACATATACCAGGAGCCAGGCTCAGAATAATACCGTGATGCTTGATTCATGGTTGTCCGTCGGTGCCGGTATGAAGGATTATGTGGGCCTGTTGAAAGAAAAAGACAATGGGGACAACACCATTGTCAATGCAGATGGCGTACTTCAGAATGAAGATACTGCGGCCGGTATTCCTGTTAAAGTGCAGGATGGAGTGATCCTGGGGGCATCAGAGCCTGTCACAACAGTTGGTTTTTTTGATACAGACTTGTCTGTATTTGATGATGCCAACCTGGCACCCATCCCGACCATTGTGAGTTCACATGACGGTGCATGGTCATCCTTGAATGGTTCCATGGGACCTGATCCGAATGAAAATATCGTGCTGATCGGGCCAGTTTACCACGGATGGTAATTTCGAGTTTGAGCTCAATATACAGATCAGGAATCAGCAGACCTAGGTGTTGAAAAATATGTCGCAAGGAATCCGGCTGAAAATGAAATTTTGTGGGGAGAATTGATTTACAATGATTCCCTTTCTGCTACACATGAGCTCATCCGGCTGCAGGATCATCAGGTGAGTGTATTCCCAAATCCGACTACGGGAATAGTCAATATCCAGCTTGATCGTCAATTGAACCTGACCGGAGATCTCAATCAGTATACACTGACTTCACTTGATGGACGGACACAGTTTCAAGGACAGCTTAAAGACTATAAGACATCCGTTGATCTGCGCAATGCAGTACCCGGGATTTATGTGCTGACCCTACAGGTGGAAAATAAATACCAGTACAATGGAAAGGTCGTCATCATCCGATAGGTGATGAACTGCGTTCCTTAGGTAGTTTCTTTTTTTCGAGATTTTATTTCAACTATATGAGCAAGTGGAGGTTCTGGCTTGGTCTTGCCTTTGTATTCATTTCATCGCTGCATTCCTTTGCCCAGGGTACGGTCAGGGGCAAGGTAACTGATGAGAATGGAGAAGCAATGATTGGAGTCACTATTTTCCTGAAGGAGAATTCGTCAATTGGTATTTCTACCGATCTGGATGGGCTCTATTCACTAATCCTGCCTGAAGCGGCTACACACACGCTGGTCGTATCCTACATCAGTTATGAAACCATCGAGCAGTCGGTGAATGCTGAAGCAGGTGGCGTAGTGATCCAGGACTTTGTCATGGTGCCGGCTTCCGTAGCGCTGAGTGAGGTACAGGTAGTAGCCAAACAGGAAAAGCGGGCGCAGTACTACATGGAGAGCATCAAGAAGAAATCTGCCAGTACACTGGACTATATGTCCGGTGATATGATGAATAAGATCGGAGACAATAATGTATCAGCAGCCATTGCCCGTGTGACGGGTGTTGCTACCAATGGAAATTTTATTACGGTGCGGGGACTTGGAGACCGGTATGTGCAAACCTGCATCAATGGCTCTCTGATTCCAACACTGGATCCTTTTACCAACAACATCAAGCTCGATCTTTTTCCATCGAGCTTTGTAGACAATATCATCATAACGAAGACTGCAAGTCCTGACATCCAGGGAGATTGGGCTGCTGCCTATATCTCCCTGGAGACCAAGGACAACCCGGATAAATTCACACTTGCCTTCGAAACCAAGGTTGGATACAATCCGCAAACCACCTTTAAGAAGGTGATCACCAACGAAACCAGCCCGACAGACTGGCTGGGGTATGATAATGGTTTCAGGGATGTCGATCACAGCAGATATGTTCCTGCAAAGGATGCCCCGACGTCGTATGAAGAGTTTTGCGCCCTTGGCCTTGAGCAATACTACAGGTCTATCGGGGTGACAGAGAGCTGGGATGCAGGAAGTAATATTGTGGATAGGTATTTCAGGTTGGGGTTGGTCCAACTCGGGTTATTGGGTCCTGCATTCATCAATGATGAACAGGCCGTAAGCACTGCCAAGGCGCAATACCTTGCTGGAGATTATCAGAATGTGGCCTTTAAGGAACTCAATAAGGAAGCGGAAATATCGCTCAATGATTTTGCCAACAACTGGGATACGTTTGAAGAAACTGCCCCGATGAATTTTTCACAGACTTTTTCGATTGGCAATCAAACCAAGCTTTTCCAAAAACCCTTTAGTTTCTTAGGCGGCTTCCGTTACGGAAATGCTGTTCAGTATGATCCGGACTCCTATTTCAACCGCACACTATCCTCTGACACTGATTCACTGGGTAATCCATTTGTAATACAGAGCTACAACCAGGATTTTGCAAAATACACTTCCGGATGGACAGCACTGGCCACCACCAATTTCAGGTTGAATAACAATAACAGTTTTTCGCTGATGTTTATGCCCAACCTGATCGGGGTCAACCAGATCAGGGAAGGGGTTGATGAATTGCGGTCTACACTCTACAACTATGCATACCTGCAAGGACAATTCTACGAAGAAAGGTCCCAGTATGTCTACCAGTACGCTTCTGATCATTATAGTGATGTTTCAGGCATGCGACTGCACTTTTCTGCCTCCTATACTGACGGAGAAAGTACCGCTCCTGATTTCAAGTCCCTGCAGTATTTCTCTGACGACCAGATTGATTATAACCTCGACAGAACTATTTCCAATGTCAGGCGCAACTTCAGGTACCTTGATGAAAACATCTTTGATGGAAAGGCCAATCTGGAATTTCCTATTATGGAAAGGCCGGGCTATATCAGTAAGTTGAAATTTGGTGTTGCTTACCTCGATAAGCAAAGAGAGTTTGAGCAGTATGATTATCTGCATCGCCTGGCCAGTGGGGTCAATGCTAATTTTACCTATGGCCGCCTGGATGAATTATTTGCCGATGAAAAATTTGATATCCGGCTGGATTCAGCAAGCGGAGAGGAGCGTATCGATATGTTCTACAGAAGGGGTAGTGATCCGGCAAACCACACTATAGGGTATAGCAGAGTGTATTCAGGATTTGGTATGATAGATCAGACGGTAACTGAAGATTTGAGAGTGAGTGGAGGATTGAGGGCTGAGTATTCATCCATCTTTACAGATGTCAAGGAGTTTGATGATTTGGGTTATGCTGCGGATGACCTGCGGCGTAAGACACCTGAACAATCCTTTATCCTGACCCCCACAAATCTGAAGCGATGGGATCTACTCCCTAGCGTCAATGTCATCTACCAGCTCAGAAAGGATGATATCGCCCCCTCTAACCTTAGGCTTAACTACAGCCGTACGATCGCGAGGCCGAGTATAAGGGAGTATACGGAAGTCGTGGTCAGGGATTTTGAACTCAATGCAGATGTCTTTGGTAATGCTGATCTGAAGTTTGTGGACATCAGTAATTACGATGTGCGGTATGAAAATTATTTCAAGACAGGGAGCTATGCCTCCGTGAGTCTTTTTTATAAGGATTTCAAGAATCATATAGAACTCACCAGTTCTAATATCGGATATACGTGGTCAAATGCAGATAAGTCGAATGTCTATGGTGTAGAACTCGAAGGAAGGGTGAAGATGGGTTCACATTTTGAGTTCAGTTCTAATATATCAATTGTTAAATCCTATACCAAAGTTGAAGAAAGAAGATTGATTATCGAAGATGGTGTCAAGTCATGGGAGGTTTATGGGATTGCAGAGCGGACGATGTTCGGACAAGCACCGTTTGTTGTCAATGCTATCCTCAGCTATACGTCCACCAAAGGTTTTTCGGCTTCCATGAGCTACAATGTCCAGGGAGCAAAGCTTGTGTTGACCTCGGTGGATTCCTCTCCGGATGTGTATGAATTACCTAAGCACTTGCTCAATTTCAAAGTTGTTCAGCCTGTAGGTAAGCATTTCAATTTGAGTTTTGCGGTTAGGGATATACTCAATGATCCATTGACAAGGTCTTACAAATACGATGATGGATTTTTACTGGATTTCGATCAATACCGTTATGGCTCTGATTTTATCCTGGGCGTAGCTTATAACCTATAATATGATGAAAACAGAGATATTCAGGACCATAGTGGCGATAATCTTGATGTCCTATTGCTGTGCGGAAGCCAAAGCGCAGCTTGAGGGACTCCGGATAGAGACCTATTATATTGCCGACAGCGACGATGCCACTGACACGATTGGCGGTCTCCTCGAAGAGGATGCTGTGACCTACAGGATTTTTGTAGATATGCTCCCTGCAACCAGGCTCCTCGCCCTGTATGGAGATGTACAGCATCCATTATTTTTTGCAAGTGATTATTCCTTTTTCAATCATCGCGAAGAAGGGATCACTTTTGGCAAGGATCTCAGCAAAAATCGCTATTCAAGCGGCACAGCACCACTTGATACCTATATAACCCTCGGGCAATGCAGCAAGTCATTTGCCCAGGGCGCATATTTTGGCACACCCAAAGTATTGGATCAGGATGGCTCTGTGGTCGGAGGCGTGAACAATGATGGAGGGTCTGCACAGATAGCTTCCGGTTTGCTCAAGAATGGATCAGCGGCAATTGGTCTTCCGCTGACCCAGGCTGATGGGTTGTCTTTCACTTCAGCCCTCCCCAATTCATGGATTGACATTGGCTTTATTAATGTTTCAACGGGTATCGATACAACGATTTTCGGATTGGGTACTGAGAAGCAATTTTTGGGGACAAATGCGTTGCTGAGAAATTCAGGTGTGTCAGGCACAGATGAGGTACAGAATGAAGTCCTTGTAGCCCAACTTACCACAAAAGGTGAAATTGCATTTGAGTTGAATCTTGAAGTGGAGGTCATAGACAATGGCATCCCTCGTGTAATCAAATATGTGGCACGGAATGAATCTCTTGAAAATGGGGAAGTATTCCATCCACTCCTCAAGTATCCCTATGCATGCGGATGCACTGATCCCGCCTACCTGGAAGCAAGAACTACATTTGCCTGCACAGACAATAGCAAATGCCTTACGCCAGTCGTCCTAGGATGCATGGATTCACTGGCATGCAATTTTGATCCTCATGCCAATTATAATATCCAGGACCTCTGCT
Source organism: Candidatus Opimibacter iunctus (assembly GCA_016716665.1). Lineage (GTDB taxonomy): Bacteria > Bacteroidota > Bacteroidia > Chitinophagales > Saprospiraceae > Opimibacter > Opimibacter iunctus. The sequence goes on from JADJVH010000007.1 coordinate 94,120, forward strand.
GCTATGTCGGCTATTGCAATGACCTTGACATCAGTGTGGTATGTCCGGATCTTCGGTTGAGGGAGGAATCCAGCCCTGGGCATGTGCAGCTCAGCCCAAATCCTGCAGTAGATGAATTGGCAGTGACGATAGAAGATATCCGTTATATGGACATTCCTTATATCATTCTTGACCTGACGGGCAGAGTTGTCGTGCGTGGGATAATGAAAGGACAGGACAGGCACATCGATGTGAGTAAACTGGCCAACGGATATTATGCATTGCGTCTCGAAAGCGGCGTGCATCCGGAGGCTGTCCCATTTGTAAAATTATAGTAGTGTGTTGATCAATACGCCTGATACAAGAGATACCATGCAAACAACCAAACCTGCTACACGGCAAAAGAATACAGTGATGCGCTTTTTCAGCAAAGCAAGTCTCATCATGGTGATGATGATTGTTTTGCACGCCTGTGATGAGGGTGGAGAGCAATTTGTGTATGAAACAGGCTCTGTCACGGATATCGATGGGAATACCTACCGTACAGTAAAAATAGGTTACCAGTGGTGGATGGCAGAGAATCTCAATGTCACTTCATTTAACTCAGGCAAGAAAATTGATCATATTGAAGACAAGGACGCCTGGAGAAATGCGGGTATGCCTGCTTATGCAGTTTACAATAATATATCCGGCCCAGGTCTATTGTATAATTTTCAAGTTGTCAATGCACCAGATGAAATAGCGCCGGAGGGTTGGAGAGTTCCGACAGATGATGACTGGAAAATACTCGAGGAATATCTGGGGATGCCTGTTGACGAACTTGATGAGATCAATTGGCGCGGTACTGACCAGGGAGATCAACTCAAGGTGGAATCAACTAAGACATCAGGATGGATTTCTTATGATGGTGTATGGGGAACCAACAGCACAGGCTTTTCAGCAATTGGCGGAAGTTGCAGAGTTTTCAATGGGGAGTGGGGAGTTCCATCAACATCACATAGTGGGTATTGGTGGACTTCGACGCCCAATAACGGATATGGTTTTTACAGATATCTGGATTATAAAAAGTCCGGCATTTTCAGGTATGCTGCACATCCTAATTATGGATTCAGCATTCGCTGTATAAAAAACTAAAGAAGGTTATTTTCCTTCTTCAGGTTATTGCGGCAGGTATAGTTCAGCAGTATCTGGCGTGCAAAGTACTTACCCCAAAGCGAGTGTAAAGAACTGGTTTGCCTGTTCATGAGGCTTCCTGTTTTACATTGAAACCAGAGCCTTGGAAGGCATGTAAGGTGTATGTTTTTCACACTACACAATTGTAAAAAGCATATCAATAGCAGCGTGATGATTTTACTATTTTATGACTGCAAATCTGGTGCCTGGTAATGTTGTGCGGATAACTTTGTGGCATTCGAAAATCTATTTCTTTTAACCTTAAACTATATGATTATGTTAGTGAAACGTTTACGTTTCCTCGTGGCTACTATTGCCATAGGGACCGCTTTTTCTGCCACTGCGCAGACAGATTTAGGAGCAGCCTGCGGATGTCCGCCGGTTGGTTCAAGGCCTACAGTAACCATCGGTGGAACCGCTACAAGCCGGATCGACATCAATGGAAACTTACTGGCTACAAACACTGTGTTGTCATGCGACACGATTTACGCGTTGGGTGACAAAGTGTATGTTGGAGATGGCAAGTCTCTGACGATTGCCCCAGGAACATTGTTTAAAACACCTTCTGGCCCAAGTGGTGACGCGCATGCGCTCATCGTATCCCGTGGTGGAAAGATTTTTGCTCCAGGTACATGCGATTGCCCGATTGTATTTACAGCTGCTGCAGATCCGATGAATGGAACTTACGGTGTCAACAACCATGGCAAATGGGGTGGTATTGTTATCCTTGGTAAAGCAAGGAACAACCTCAAGGCAGGTTTCGGTGCTAACACCATTTCTGACGGTGTAGGTTTTATCGAAGGATTTACTTCAGGTGAGCCAAGGAATGAATACGGAGCAGCTCCAGGTCTTCAGGATGACAATGACAACTCAGGTATTATGACTTATGTTTCTATCCGACATGCGGGTGAAGTAGTAGGTGCTGCCAATGAGTTGAATGGTCTCTCCCTCGGATCTGTAGGTAGAGGTACAACACTGCAAAACATCGAAGTTATCGCTAACGAAGATGATGGTGTTGAGTTTTTCGGTGGTACCGTAGACCTCAAGTACGCTTCAGTAATGTTCAGCGGTGATGATGGTTTTGACTGGGATCAGGGATGGGCTGGAAGTGGCCAGTTCTGGGTTGTAGTCAAGACTGACCTTACTTCCTTCAGCTCTGGAGATAATGGATTTGAGTGCGACAGTGATGATGGTTTACAGTGTACATATCATGCAAGTCCTAAGATTTACAATTGCACTTTTATCGGTGCAGCTGGTGTCAATGGAGGCCCGGCGCTTGATAACAACCAGGCGATCGAGTGGAAGGAAGCTTCCAGGGGTGAAATCCGCAACTGTATTTTCGCTAACTACAGCAGAGGTGTTCAGTTCGCTAATACGACCACACACTTTATTGATGCTGATGGATCCGGACCGGGAGCTCCTGTAGCTGCTGATGATTGCTATGCTGCATGGAACGCAGGTGCCCTCAAGCTCGAGAATTGCACATTTATCGGTGCTGTTGATCCGGTACGCGTTGGTGGTGCTGTAGGTGGTGCCCCAGATCTTGCTAAGTTTGCTGCTGATGGTAATACTTCAGTGCCTTCTGTAGCTGGTTTTTCACCATTGCATGTCATGAACGTAGCCAACAATGCCGTGACTACAAAGCATGACATTCTTCCAGGCGCAAACATTGCTACTGCTACATTGCCTCCGGTTGATGGTTTTTATACTCCAGCCAACTACCGTGGAGCTTTCAAGGTAGGTGAGGCATCCTGGTTACAAGAGTGCTCTTATAACGCACTTATCGGACTTCAGGCTAATCTCCAATCCTGCCCAACTGACCTTAATATAGATGGTGTCACCAATACAACGGACTTCCTCCAGTTGCTTGGATCATTCGGTACCAGCTGCCAGTAAACCCCATTAACCCATTTAATCAATTAAACAAAAACAATGATGAATAAAATATTTATAATCTTATGCATGGCCTTGTTCTGCACAGGAACAATAAAGGCTCAGTTGGGATTAGAGAACGTAGTGGTCGAGACCTACTACGTTGCTGATGCCAATGATATTGCTTTCTCCGGTGTAGACCCACTGCCGGCGGGAGCTAAGACCTACAGGGTGTATGTAGATATGGCTACGGGATGGGAGTTGCAAGCTGTATTTGGTGCAACTAACGTTGGAACTGGTGAAGTTGACACTTTTGTCGTTCGCTCCACAGCTCCTTTCTGGAATCATACTGATTTTGGTGGCTTGTATGGTTATAGCGTTCAGGCCAGCAGGCTTGATGATAACACTGTAGGCCTTGACTCATGGTTCTCAACAGGTCGTTCAAGTGGAAGTACAGGTGGTACTTCAGCAGTCTTCGAAGGTGAAGATAGCAATGGAGGAGCACCAACTCATCCGCACACTCCAGCCAACTTGCTGGTCAACAATGACCCTGCTGCAGGACTTGCATTGACAGTTGCTGATGGTAATATACCTGTTGCATCCACGATCACCTGGACTGCTACACCTGGTCTTGAAACCATCCTTGATCCTGTGTTCAACAACACCAACAACCCAGCTACACAAGTTGTTGTAACTGATGGTGCCCTTGGTGTAACCGTTTCCCTGGTAGGCCCAACAGCTGCAAACAGAGTGTGTATTGGTCAGTTTACCACTGCCGGTGTATTCTCAGGACAGATCAACTTACAGTTGAGAAGGATCAGCGATAACCTCGTTGAGCAATATGTTGCTGAAACTCCAGGTGCTGGTCAGTTTTCTGCTCCTTCACTCAAATGGGGTCCAAATGCACTTCCAAATGTTGTGATCAACACGCCAACAGAAGGCCAGAATTTCGGTGCTTCTGCTCCGGTAAACATTGGTGTTACAGCTACTGACGCAGATGGCGTTATTGACTCTGTCAATTTCTACAAGGACGGTGTTTTATTTGCTACTGTTCAAGGCCCTGGCCCGTACAATGCTTCTTTCAATACAGGCTTAGTAACAACGACACACACGATCGTAGCCCGTGGATGGGATGATGATGGCGGTGTCAAAAGCGATACAGTTCACATCACAGTTACAGGAAACAATCCTCCTGTGGTTAACCTGACAGCGCCTAATGCAGCGATCACAGGTTCAACAGTTAACATCTCTGCTACAGCAACAGACCCTGACGGTATTCAGTCAGTTCAGTTCTTTTTCAATAACGTAGCGATCGGTGCTCCGATTCCTGCTCCAGGTCCATATGTGACTTCATTTGTTGCTACACCTGCTGGTAACTATACAGGTGCCAATGGCATCCGCGCTACAGCAATTGACCTGTTAGGTGCTCCAGGGTCAGACGCTGAGAATATCGTTGTGACCAACAACCAGGCCCCTACAGCAACCATTACCTCTCCTGCTAATAGTGCATTTCTTTCCGAAGGCCCTGTAACCGTTACTGCAAATGCAGCGGACACTGATGGTTCAGTTAGTTCTGTTGAATTCTTTGCCAATGGCGTATCTATTGGTGTTGACAATACAGGACCAGCTCCATTCTCTATCTCATGGAATGCAGTTTATGCTACGTATGCTCCTTCCGGTGATGTTGTCCTGACCGCTAAGGCTACAGACAACCTTAGCCTTGTTGGTGCTGCTTCTCCTGCAATCAATGTTACCATTATCAACCCCTGCAGGTTCACCTTATATCCTGAATGATGTTAACCAGGTATGTAATGACGCTACCGTATGTATGCCTGTTACGGTTATTTCTGCGATCAGCAGCGTAATCGGTTTTGACATGGTATTGTCATGGGACAACTCATTGATCTACCCAACAGGTAACATCACAAAGAGTGGTGACCTGTTGAATACAAACCTGTTTGAAACAGACTACAGCATTGACGTGCCAAATCACAAGATGATCGTTTCTGTGTTCCTTGATTCAGATGCACCACTGGGTACATTCTTTGCAGGAACTGGTGATATCGTTTGTGTTGAGTTTGCTAAGCGTCCGGCTTTCCAATCAGTGGATACCGCTACCATCGATGTACCTTTCTTCCAGGAGAGTTATTTCTCTTCAGTGGAAAGCCAGATCGTACCATCAGGTGATTTCACCACCTACCGTAATACCATCATGAGCAGCAATGTTGAGTTCTGGCTGGACAACAAAGCGATCGGCAACGATGGCAGCAACCCGGTTGTAAAAATCCAGGCTAACTCTTCTATCGATTGCAGTCTCGCAAGTGCTGCTACACCAGCAGTATTGACAGGCCCAATCGTTAATCCTGATATCAATGGTTTGTTTAGCTATGACCTCGCCGGTGGCGTGAAATTCTCTATCGACAAGGATCTCGCTGCTACCACTGACGTACAGGAAGTCGTAAATGGTTTTGATGCGCTGTTAGTCAGGAGAATCCTGATTGATGATGCTAACTTTACACCATCTATCTATCAGGCTATTGCTTCTGATGTTAACCGTGACGGTGTGATTTCTGCTGGTGACGTTTCCCAGATCAACCAGCGCGCTGTATTGATCCTTGGCGAATTCAGACAGGCATGGAACTACAATGCAGATGGAACACAAAAACCAGGTTATGCCCCATCAAAAGACTGGCAGTTTATCGACCTGAGCACTGTATTGTTCAATCCTAACTACCAGATTTCTTCTAACTATCCTCAGGATAATGGCGTAGGTTTCTCTAAGTTCAGGGTTCCACAGACACCATTCTGCCTGACAGGTCCTGTATCTTCTTTTGCTACTTGCCCTGTGATCACAGATGAGAGCTATATCGGTATCATGTATGGTGATATCAATGGTAACTGGAGGAATACTACAGATGTATTACTTCGTTCACCAAACTCAGTAGATGTAAAAGTTGGTAATGCCGTTTACACTGATGAGTATGTAGATGTTCCAGTAAGCTTTACTTCAGTTGAGAATGTAAATGCGATTGACCTTAGCCTTGAGCTGAATGACAGGAAACTGGCTTTCAATACGATCCTTGCAAATGGAATCCAGGCTGTAGGCCATTACAATGATGCTGACGGAAGACTCCGCGTTACCTCTAACAGTCTTGACGCACTGAAAGAAGGTGAAGTGGCTTTCGTGATCCGCTTTGACCGCCTTGCAGGAAACAATGTAGAAGCTGCTGACTTCAATGATGCAGTCGGTTACCTCAATGGAGATAAAGTAAACGTAAACCTGGTGACTCCAGGGGCAACGACTTCTAACAATGAGAAGGTTACGTTTGCTGTTAATCCAAACCCGGTAAACGATTTCGTATACATCAGCGTTTCTAAGGATGTTATCGCTGAAATCGTAAATATGGACGGAAGAGTAATGATATCTGACATCAAAGTTGCAGCCAATAGCAGGCAGCGTGTTGATGTTTCAAGCTCTTCATCCGGACTTTACACTATCAGAGTATTTGGTGATGACTACACTTCAGTACAACGGGTGTTTATCGCAAAATAAGAACACACCTGTTTCTTATACCCTAGAGTAGATTTTGTTTTAGGCTGCCTCCCTTTCGGGAGGTGGCCTTCCTTTTTTAGGTTGCCAAAAGAAAGTTGTTGATATATATATCGTGAGAAAGATATTCATCCTTTCCATTGCTTATGCAAAACCTGTCCAGGGATGGATAGGGAGTACCAACGCAGGATCAGGTCTCCGGACGGTAACGTCCAGCAGGCCTGATTCTGTTTTTTGTTTTGTTTTCTCAATGATGCCCAAAGCAATTTTGTAATGAAAGTAATTTTAATCACCCTGCTGTTATTCTTTAGTTCCCACGCGACTATTTTTGCACAGCCGGGACTTGAAGGAATAGTGATCGAGACCTATTACATTTCCGATGCCAGTGACTCGGGGACACCTTCTTTCCCTTTACCCCCTGGAGCGGTTACCTATAGGGTATACGTAGACCTCGCTCCAAACTGGGGACTGCAAGCGGTCTATGGGGCTACCAATGCAAGCACCGGCCAGGTAGATACGTTGGTCATCAGATCTACTCAACCATTTTTCAATAACGAAGACAAGGGCGCCATCTTTGGGTATCTCATTCCCACGACAAGCCTTGATGAGAATTCCGTCCTGCTCGATTCCTGGTTTTCGACAGGCAGGGCTGGTAATACTTCAGTGGGCGTCCTGAAGCCTGAGGACTTAAACGCCGGCGCACCTTCATTTCCAAATATTGATGATTTGCTTCAGAACAATGACCCTTTAGCTGGATTCCCAATCAGTGAAGCGGATGGTATCATTTCCGGATCCACCACAGCTGCCTGGACCTTAGCCGGATCGATCTCAACTGCCCTGGGCATCTTTGATGATATTAATCTGCTGGGCAGTGACTTTCTGGTCTCCGATGGTGCACTTACAAACTTCACCACACCAATCCAGGGACCAAATGCAACGAATAAAATATTAATTGGACAGTTTACCACTGCGGGAGAGTTCTCAGGTCAACTCAACCTGCAGATAAGAAATTCAAGCACAGGGATCATCCAGCAATGGGTTGCCCAATCGCCTGAGGCCGGACAGTTTACTTCCCCACAGTTGTCATGGAATAGAGATCATCCACCCGTGATCACTATCACATCCCCTGCTGACAACACCAGGTTTTTGTCAGGCGAGAATGTCCCGGTAACGACAGATGCCACAGACCTGGACAGCGCCATCTTCAAGGTCGACTTCTTTTTCAATGGCCTTTCCTTTTTTACTGATCAATCGGCTCCATTTCAAGCTTCCTTCATTGCATCCGGCAATGGCACGATCACAGCCGTGGTGACCGGTGATGCAGGGGTTCAGGTCTCCTCAGATCCAATATATATCAAAGTCGTGCCTTATCAGGTGCAGAGTGTGCAACAATTGTGTAACCTGGAGACCGCATGCATTCCAATTGAAGTGATCGGATTGGGGATCAGTGGTATTAACGGATTTGATATGGAGTTGACGTTTGATCTTGACAAGATTATTCCTACAGGGATCATTTACAATAAGGGTGATTTAATCAACCAGAGCTATATTCAAACCGACCATACCATAGACCTCCTCAACCAGCGTATGTTGATCAGTGTTTTTCCTCAATAGCATTGCTCGGTCGGAACCACTTTTTCCGGGACTGGTGACATCATTTGTGTAGAATTCTTAAAAAGGCCGGCTTTCACTCCAGAGGACACTACATCTGTTTGGGTCACTTCAATGCAGGCTAGTAAGGCCGGTGGTGGAGTGGTGCAGTATGACTCGATACCACAAGGAGTTTTCTCAAGCATCAGGAATACCTCTTTTTTTGGAAGTGTTGCTTTCTGGGCAGACAATATTCCCATGGTATATGATCAGGATCAACCCTCAGCATACCTTATCACCAATATAGCGGGGATGGACAGCAGATGTGATACCATCAACACAATCCCTGTTAGCCTGGATCTGGACGGGGCTTTTCAATATGATCTTACCAATGGATATTACATTTCCCTGGACAGGGACATAGCGCCCACGACAGATGTGCAATCCGTGATCAATAGTTTTGATGCTTTTCTGGTCAGGAAACTATTGATTGAGGATCCGGTATTTGTGCCCGATGTATTCCAGGTCATCGCAATGGATGTCAACATCGATGGCGTGATCAGTGCAGGCGATGTATCCCAAATCAACCAGAGGTCCCTTCTGGCCATTGATGAATTCAGGCAATCCTGGAATTACAATGCTGATGGTACACCAAAGCAAGATTACAAATCTTCAAGAGACTGGGTGTTTATCAGCCGCAATACATTGTTGTTTGATCCGACGTATAAGAGATCAAGTACTTTTCCGGAGGACAATGGGGTCGGGTATTCACGATACAGAGTGCCTCAACCACCTACATGCATCTGGACTGAAATTGACGACCAACCGGATGTATGCCCTGAAGTGGGAATAGAATCATACATTGGCATCTTGCTTGGGGATGTCAATGGTAATTACAGGTATATTCCAAATGACGGACTTCTCAAATAGCAGTGCCAGTTTTCAATGGAATGTAGACTAAAGAAGGGTAATTTTGATGCATTAATCTGCAATCGATCAATTTTATGCATTCACTCAAGCGCCCCTGGATCAACCTGGTATTGGCTCCAATATGGTTTCTGATCGTCATTGTTTGCTTTTCCGTTTACTTTATCGGTTCCGGCATCCCGGAGCCAGAACTGCCGACGAAAATTACTGAATTCACACCGACAGTTATTCTGGTTGTTCAGTTGTCCATACTCATGACCTTATGGGTGACTACCAGGAAAGAGGGTTTCAGTCTGTTCAAGGATGGATGGGGCCATCAAGGGCACTCTGCCACAGATATCGTTTGGGGTATCATTACAGGGGCAATCATTGCAGTCTTATATTTTTTTATGCTGTCAGGCGTACAGACCTGGTTGCAGATACATATTGGTGATTATGTTCCTGCCGGGGAGACCATGAATGCGCTTGGCAAACAAACTGTCCCGTTTTTTATGGCCAATGTAATCCTGGCCCCATTTGTAGAGGAAAGTTTGTACAGGAACTACGCGCTCACAAGATTTTCAGAAAAGTATGGAACAGCAAAGGGTATAGTGTTTACGTCTGTAATGTTTGGATTGTTGCATTGGGTTGGTGGGTTTTGGTATATCCTGATGACAATTATTTTTGTAGGAATTCCATTTGCTATCATCGCCACTAAAAGGGAATATTATATGGGTCTTTGCGGCTCATCTTACACTCAACATCCTGGAATTTATATACATTTTGAGTCGCTAATCGGCCTGAATGACGGAGCGTAAATCAAGGTGGATGGCCATCTGATAGAAATCTGAGTATAAAAAACTGACTTATGCAAAATAATACAGCTATGGATATCGATGATTACATTGCCGGTTTTCCCGGCGAAGTGCAGGACCTGTTGCAGCAGATCCGCGCTGCTATACAGAAGGTAGTTCCTGGTGCACAGGAGGACATTAAGTATGCCATCCCGACCTTTGTATTGAATGGAAAGAACCTGGTGCACTTTGCAGCCTTCAAGCATCACATCGGTTTTTATCCTACACCTACTGGAATTGAATCCTTTAAAAAGGAACTTTCGAAATATAAGCAAGGAAAGGGCTCTGTGCAATTTCCATTGGATCAGCCCATGCCATTGAAGCTGATCACGGAGATTGTGACGTTTAATGTGGCGAGAAATGTGGAGGCCGCCGGAAAGAAAAGGAAATAGATTCTGGTCCGGGAGTCTCTTGTGGGTAGTTAAAGCTGGCTTGATTTCATTACATTAGAGGTCAATTTAGGTATCTATGAAAAATAGCTTTTGGAAAACGGTTTTTTGGTTTACCTTTTTCATGACAGCCTGGATGACGTTCTTTAAATCCATGGAAGGAGGAGGGTTTAGCCTGGATTCTCTTTTGCACGGATTTTTCTCCGGTGCCTGCTCCGGCTTATTTTATGGCCTCATTATAAAGTATACGCCAGTATATTCTTTTAAAAACCTCAGATTAACACTTGACCCCGGCGAACTATCTGTCAAAGAGGGCGGTGCGAGCCATTTGATGGACAGAAAGTTGGTCAACGGTAAACTAGCGGTCACAACAGGGCGATTGCTTTTTCGTCTGCAGAAGTATGGTAAGGATGCTCAACAGTTGAGTTTTGACCTTGATCAAATGGAGAATATCCGGGCTGTCAAATCATGGTTATTACTTAAGAATGAGATTCATTTTGATTATCCTGCCGGCACCACGCAGAAGTTTGCAGTTGATGATCCCCAACTTTGGGTTCAGGAAATCGAAAATCAAAGAGGACATAGTGGTCACGCCCAACCTATTCATTCATAATTCCCCCTTCCGAAGGGCTACTGGATAAAGGCCTCATCTGTTTATTTTTGATTGGCTTGCAGTGGCTAATGCCTTGCGTCACGAAGGCACAATCAAATCATCTGACAGCAGAGCTCGACAGCATCATTGCTGTGGCCAGGACAAGTTCAGTCTATCGCGACCGAGTCAACTGGAAGCAAGCCATTGATAGCATGCACACACTCTCTGCAGAAGCGAAATCATTTCCGGAACTGGCTCCTGCACTCAACTACATGCTTGAAGCACTCGGCGATGAGCATGGGCGTATATTCTACAACAACCAGGTGATAGCCTACTATTACAGCGGTCAGTTAAAGGAACATCAAAGCGGATTTGATCCTATGCTCTACGGCCAGGTGCAATCAGGTCAGCCCTACACATTCGAGGCATTATTACTTAAAGATCACATTGGGTATATCCGGATGCCTGGCTTGCCGATGGGAGACAACATGCTTATGGCAAAAAATATACAGGACAAAGTCTGTGAACTGACAGAAAAGGGTGCTGACCGCTGGATTATCGACCTGAGGTATAATGGTGGTGGTAACATGAACCCAATGGTGGAAGGACTGACCGCAATCCTTGGAGATGGCTCTGTAGGAGGTGCAGAAGGATTGACCGCCGCAGACAATATCATCTGGGAAATCCGGGATGGTGATTTTTATAATGATGGGTACACCATTCTCTTGCCGGAGGAATGCCGTGATGCCTCAGGTCAACGAGTAGCTGTACTGACGAGTCTCTATACGGTGAGCTCCGGCGAAGCACTGGCCGTGATCTTTAAGGGCAGGGCACAGACCAGGTTTTGGTGCAGGACCCTTGGCATGATCACCGGGACTAGCTGGGACATCATCAGCGATTCAGTCACGATGTCTATTTCCACCAATTTCTATCAGGACAGAAACGGAATGGTGTACCGCAACTATGTAGATGTGGACGAAGAAATCCAAAGCATCCATAGCCCCGAGATGATCGATGAGCCATGTATCTTGCGGGCTATGGCATGGATAGAGAAGGACTGAATTCTTCCTGTTCATCTGGTGATCCACACGATTGTCTGCCATCCACCAATTCCTTGAATTTTCCTATAGTGGGGTGCGCTGCATTGGTGGGATTCCATGCGAAATTGTAGCTTCGCCCACTTATTTTTACAATGGACACCTCCCTGACCAGGGGACAAAGCCTAGCCATGAAAAAATTCTTCTTTACTTCCCTTGCCCTGGCATTAGCCTTCACTTTTCCCCATGTCCTGACTGGACAGGATTGGAAAGCGAAAGTTTCTGCGTCGCTGCTTGAGCATATCAGGGATGGCCAACCGGCCTTTTTCCTCATTCTGTTATCCGCCCAGGCAGACGTCAGCGGTGCCAGCTATCTTCATACGAAGGATGCTAAAGCGGAGTTTGTGTACCACACCTTGAAGCAAACCGCACAACTATCGCAAAAAAACCTTGTCTCTTTTCTTGAAGCCCGCCAGGTATCTTTTCAGCGCCTCCTCGTCGTCAATGCAATTCGCGCACAAGGATCGGTTGACCTGATCCAGGCCATCGCACAGCGATCTGAAGTCGCCAGGATCATGGCCGATCCAACCATCACCTTTGCCCAACCTGTCGAGTGGGGTGGAGATGCATCGGGTTCACGATCAACGGTAGAGTGGGGCATTGCGATGATCAATGCGGATGATGTGTGGGGCCTGGGATATACCGGGCAAGGGGTCACTGTGGCCGGAGAAGATACCGGATATGAATGGCGCCACCCGGCATTGAAATTGAAATATCGTGGCTATGATGCTGTGCTTGACACCGTCGACCACAACTACAATTGGCATGATGCCATCCATGCGCCTGATCCCAGCAATGCTGACACCATCAATCCATGCGGTTACAATTCGCAGGAGCCATGTGACGACCGTGGTCATGGCACGCATACAATGGGGACGATGGTCGGGAGTGATGGGGACAATCAGATCGGCGTTGCGCCTGATGCACAGTGGTGTGCTTGTCGCAATATGGAAAGAAACGCAGGTACGCCTTTTACCTACCTCGAATGTTTCGAGTTCTTTCTTGCCCCTACTGATCTGAATAACGAGAATCCGGATCCGTCAAAGGCTCCACATGTGATCAACAATTCATGGGTTTGTCCACCTTCAGAAGGATGCGATTCCTCTAATTATGAGATCATGAACATCGCGATCAACAATCTTCGGGCGGCAGGTACCGTAGTCGTGGCTTCTGCCGGCAATGATGGGAGCAGGTGCAGTTCCATCTACGCACCGGCCTCAATCTATGAAGGCAGTTTTACCATCGGGGCTACGGCACCTAATGATACGATCGCAGGGTTCAGTAGCAGAGGTCCCGTGATCGCTGATCACAGTAACAGGCTCAAGCCAAATGTTTCCGCACCTGGCGTCAATGTGAGGTCATCCACTCCGGGTGGAAACTATAATAACTCCAGTGGCACCAGCATGGCCGGACCTCATGTGGCCGGTGTGGTCGCCCTCATCATCTCTGCCAATCCTGCATTGGCTGGTGAAGTAGATATCATAGAGAATATCATCGAGAGTACTGCTGTGCCCAAGACGACAGACCAGCAATGTGGTGATATCCCGGGCACTGAAGTTCCAAATCATACCTATGGTTTTGGAAGGGTCGATGCATTGGCTGCAGTAGAAGCTGCATTGGCGCTCATCCCATCACGAGTCGGGGATGACCTTTCAGTCACCGGCATCAATGTTTATCCCAATCCTGTCAATACCCAATTGATCGTCGAGATCATCCAGGCCACAGGCAAGGCAACGATAGATATATACGACCTGCAAGGCAGGAGCGTGATGCAACAACAGTGGGATGCCGATGGGCTGACGATCCACAGCATTGATGTATCAGGGATGCCTTCAGGATTTTATGTATACTCAGTTTCGTGTGGAGATAAGTTGGTCCAAGGCAAAGTGGTCAAGGATTGACAATGGTGAGTATTGCTCTTACTTTTTTTCTCGCGCAGAGCCGCAAAGACGCAGGAAAGGCAGATTGCAGGAGCCATTTTTACGCAGAGCCAATGCTCACACCTTGGCCCACACTTCTTACTGTCCTTTGGTCGCCGAAGCCTTTGATATGGAATTCAATTCCATTCAATGTGCGAAGGATACTCACGGTCTTACTTTTTTACGCAGAGCGGCCCGGCAAGTGTAGCACACCTCCTATACTCAGGCCTCGCTGCAGGTGTGCCACACTCCCCATACTTCTTACTGTCTCACTGTCTTACCTTCTTACACATACCACAATCTTGATTACCTTTATTTGATTCCGTTACTTTCGACGGCAGTAGAGCTATGATCAGGAGATTATTCATTGGCGTAGGATTTACACTTCTCATGACTTCGGTCCCTCTTTCTGCACAGCAGGTCACTGCGGATATGGTCGCTTATGTCCTCAACAAGGCACAAAGCCCTCAGGCGTATGTGATTGATAAGTTCAAGACCCATGACGTAGTCTTACTAGGTGAGCACCACCTTGTCAGGCAAAACCTGAAGTTTGTAGAGCAATTGATTCCAGAGCTTTACCGCAATGGGATCTATAACATCGGGATGGAGTTTGGTGCACAGGAGGACCAGCATGTCCTCGATTCGCTGATCCTGGCTCCTGCTTATGACGAATTGACCGCCAGGCAGATCATGTTTCATTACAATGTTACCTGGGGTTACGAGGAGTATATCGACATCTATAAAGCTGCGTGGAAATTCAATCACACCCTCACCGAAAAGGATAGGAAGTTCCGCATCCTCAACCTGAGTTATGTGTTTCACTGGGAGGACTTTGACAGGACACGCACACAGAAGTCGATGGAGAAGGTTTTCCCCCGAGGTACGGTCGATAAGTTCAGGGCAGAGATCATTGAACAGGAAGTCCTCAGCGAGCATGATAAAATCCTGGCACTGGTCGGGACACCTCATGCCTATACACGTTATGGCTCACCCTATTATCTCTTCAATGGAGATGGATTTTGTGCCTTTGACAGGAGTTGGCTGGGCAGCCGGCTCTATGCAAAGTACCCTAACCGCATTTTTAATATTCTCCTTCATCAGCCATTTATGAAAGAGGTCAATGGCCAATACCTGTGGGTCTCTCCGGCCAATGGGAATATAGAATCGCTCATGTCCCAAAATCAAAATAGGGCGGTTGGTTTTGATCTTGAAGGTTCTCCTGTAGGCACATTGACTGATGACAGCCAGCATGCCATGTGTTATCCAGGGTTTACGTTGGGACAGTTTTTTGATGGATACCTCTTTCTTGCCCCACTGCACAAGCTGGAGGGATGCACACCCATTGATGACTTTGTCAATGAGGCAAATATTGGCCATGCACTGGAGCAGTTTCCAGACCCGGAATGGCATGAACCAGTCACCAATCTCAAAGAGATGAAGGCATTTATCAGAATGAATGCTGATCGAATCGTCACTGAATGCAAAGACCTTAAAAGTGAAAAATGAAAAGTGAAAAAAGAAAAATGAAATGCCAATTCCATTCAATTTTCTGTGTTGTACATTTGATAAATGACAAAGAGCAACTTTGAACGAATGATCCAACTGGCTGATGAGGTCTTCGAAGTACGTAGTGATCCTGATCAGCTGGACGTCAATGAAGGGGTACTGGAGCGGTTGCGCCGGATTCATCCCGCTTCCGTTTCGGAATACAATGAAGGCGACGGACCTATTGCGTGGTTGCTGCTCATTCCTACCACCCTTGACCTGATGCGCATGTTTCTGGACAGGCAGATTTCAGAGAAGCAAGTGTTTGAGCTCACACCTCTTGATACTTCCTACGAAGCATTGTACCTATGCTCAGCAATGGTGCTCGAAGAGTATCGACGGAAGGGAATCATCAGGCAACTTGCGCTGAAGGCCATTGAGGAAATACGAGCAGTCCATCCGTTGAAGACATTGTTTGTATGGTCATTTACAGAGGAGGGTGATATGGCTGCAGAAGCATTGGCTGAATCGGTTTCCCTGCCCTTGTTGAAAAGGCGACCACTTGAATTTGAAGTGCACCAACCTTGATGAAAACATTTTGTTTGATTATTTGCCTGGTTCCTATTACGCTCATCGCCCGGAAGCCTGCTGTCATTGAAACAGCCGATATCACTCATTTCTGGTCAGCGTATGATATGTTGCCGCAAGCCAAATCCCGGGAGGATAGCATAAGGATCATACAGGAAATTTATTTTGATCGCTCCACTCCTTATTTCAAGGCGTTTGTGAAGGCCAGGCAGTTCACTCCGGCAGAATATGTCACCCTTATCAGGGCATATCCTGGTTTCTGGAAATCTATCAGGCCGCTGACAGAACAAATCGCCGGGCGTAAAGATGAAATCCAGGATGTATTTGATCAGTTAGGAAAAGCACTACCTGATTTTAAGCAGCCGGATGTTTGTTTTGCGATAGGATGTCTGCGTACCGGAGGTACGACCACTAAAGACCTGATACTCATCGGGTCAGAAATTGCTGCTGCAGATGGTAGCGTGAATACAACCGGAATGAACTCGTGGCTGCAGAATGTATTGGGCAATACCGGTGATATTGTTTCGATGGTGGCACATGAGGCTGTGCACACACAGCAAAGCGGATTGCCTTTTTTGGAAATATTTAGCCTGATCGGTCATCGGAAGTTAAAATTGTTAAATATGGCCATCGTTGAAGGAAGCGCGGATTTTATCACGTTGGAGTTGCTCGGCCTCAATATCAATGAGACCATCCATGCCTATGGTGATCAGCACCAATGTAGCTTGTGGAAAGAATTTATCACTGATGTGGATGCCACGCCATTCGATTATTCAAAATGGCTGTACAATGGCAGCGCTGCTCAAGGCAGGCCTGCAGATATGGCCTACTATATGGGTTTTGTCATCACCAAAAGCTACTATGGACAAATGGAAGACAAGCGTCAGGCGCTGCAGACGATCCTCAGAATCGGGAAATACAAGAGGGTTTTCAAGCAAAGCCATTTTGAACGATTAAATTGTGCATAATCAGACACCACATAAAAATCCCCTTCAATAAGGAAATTCACTTATGCCATGGCTTTTGCAGCCTTGTTTCTCTATCCTTTTTTGGTCTCTGCGCAAGTCGCAGGCCCCAAAGGTGACCTCATCGTCATCGGAAAAATCGATACGATCCATTCGACAATCCTGAAAGAAGACCGGGCGGTCTGGATTTCTGTGCCTGAGTCAGGTGGTTTTCCCGGGAAGACCTATCCGGTAGTGTACCTGTTGGATGGCGATGCCCACTTTTATTCTGTCATGGGATTGATTCAGCAATTGAGTACAGTCAATGGAAATACCGTGTGTCCGGAAATGATCATTGTGGGTATACCCAATACCGACAGGACGAGGGATCTCACGCCGACACATGTCAATGAGGCTATGGGTGATACACTCGGCAATGAGACGACCGGAGGCATGGTTGAATTTACATCCTTTATTGAAAAAGAGTTGATGCCTTATGTGGAATCCCACTACCCGGTATCTCCTTACAAAATGTACATAGGACATTCACTGGGTGGACTCGCTGTGATCCATACACTACTCACCCGTCCCGATCTCTTCAATGCATGGCTGGCCATAGACCCGAGCTTATGGTGGGATGACCGGCTGATCTCGAAGATGTCAGAGGTATTGGACGATCGGAAAAAGTTTGCCCATGAATCGCTGTATTTGGCCATTGCCAATACTATGCCTCCGGGGATGACACTTGACCATGTGGTCAAAGACACTACGCTGGACACCGAGCACATCAGGTCTATCCTTGACTTTCGTGATATAGCGGGTAAGAAAATGAAATCCAATGGCATGGATTTTAAGGCCAGGTACTATGCAGACGAGGACCATGGCAGCTTGCCGTTGATTGCTGAAATGGATGGATTTAAATACCTCTATTCCTGGTACAGTTTCGGGTTTAAGGATTTGCAGAAATACATGGAGGAAGATGCGAAGTATACCACTAAGGAATTCGTCGATGAGCTCAATGCACACTATGATCAAGTCTCAGATCATTTTGGGTATGAGGTATCCCCTGATGAGCGCATGATCAATTCCCTTGGATACCAGTTTCTGAGCATGCAGAAAAATGAACTGTCGTTTGCCTGCTTTGACATGAACGTCAAGAACTTTCCACACAGTTCCAATGTATACGACTCCATGGGGGATTATTATGTGTCCATTGGGGAAGTGGAGAAAGGGGTCGATTTTTATGCAAAAGCACTTGCCGTTGAAGAAGTCCCGATGACCCGCGAGAAATATGAAGCGTTGAAGAAGAAATAACCTGGATGAATTTAATATACACCCTCAATAAATCCCCGGCCTTTATTTTTGATTACCTGACAGATATGGACAAGTTTGCGTCCATACACCCTGTAATCACCAGGATTGACAAGACCGGTGAAAGCACCTACCTTGTCCACGAGACGCTGAAGCTTGGTTTTATACCCTATTCATTTACCTATCCGGTCACTCTCATGAGCAATGAAAAGGACCATACCGTTTCTATAAAGGCAACAGTGATGAAGGTCACTATTATAGAAATGAATTATTCCATCCGCGAAGAGAATGGTATTAGTACTGTAGATGAGCTTATCACAATAAAGTCCCCTTTACCACTAAAGTCTTACATGGAAAAGATATTCCGGGAACAACATGCGCTTTTTTTCCAGCAAATGGAACAGTTGTAGATGTGCCACACTAACAGACCATAGACCTGTTTTCCCGCTATACGGCTTCGGTACGTGCGGGATCTACGCTGCCCTTCGACCTATCTCCTGTTTCCTATCTCCTGCCTCCTATTTCCTCTTGGAAGTGTATTTTTATGCCCTAATCGTAAAAATCAAGCCCACATATGCCTTCTACCTCCTACGACCAAATGGTGCAACACCGCATCGCCCATGAAAAACTGGCTACCCGCTCGATCAAAGCTATCAACGACCTGTGGTATGACAAGGGGATCGAGATGGTGCTCTTTCGTAACCAGTTGATAGACAAGCGCGCATCAGAAATCCTCAGCCTGCACAATTATGCCCATAAGATGGTTGGCAAACCTATCGAAGTGGAAGCGACTACGGCACTTCTCGAGACGATGCTTACCCTTGACCTGTGCCCTGCACGAATGGATATCGGCCGTCTCGCATCCGAATGGGTGGAAAGTGGTGGCCAGCCCGGATCGGAAAAGGCCTTTCTGGAAAAACAACTTGCCGGATTTATCGGTCCTGACAATTATACACCTACCACGCCAAAGGATGTCGTCCTCTATGGCTTTGGCCGGATAGGCCGCCTCCTCGCCCGCGAACTCATCATGCAGGAAGGCCGTGGCGAGCAACTCCGCCTGCGTGCCATCGTGACCCGTGACAAAGGAACCGGCATGGCAGAAAAACGTGCCTCCCTCCTGCGCCAGGACTCCGTGCACGGAGCCTTCCCTGGGACAGTAGAGGCTGATGAAGAAAATAATGCGTTGATCATCGATGGCCACATGGTCCATCTGATCACTGCGCAGCAACCCGAAGACATCGACTACACCAGTTACGGCATCAACAATGCCCTGGTCATAGACAATACCGGAGCATTCCGCGATAAGGAAGCGCTGGGCCGCCACCTCAAGAGCAAAGGCGCCAGCAAGGTCCTCCTCACTGCTCCGGGCAAGGGTGTTCCTAATATTGTACATGGGGTCAATCAGACCATGTTCAATCCTGCAGAAGCAGATATTTTTTCAGCAGCTTCCTGCACGACCAATGCGATCGTGCCGGTGCTCAAAGTGGTCAATGATAAACTAGGTATTGAAAAGGGCCATATCGAAACGGTGCATGCATACACCAATGACCAGAACCTGGTGGACAACATGCACAGCAAGTATCGCCGTGGTCGCGGGGCAGCTACTAATATGGTGATCACCGAAACAGGAGCCGGTTCGGCGATAGACAAAGCGATTCCAGGACTTGGACCAAAGTTTACCTCCAATGCAATCCGTGTACCTGTGCCTGATGGTTCACTGGCGATCCTCAATCTCCAACTGAGCAAATCTGTCAATCTCGAGGGGATCAACGAAATCATGCGTAAGGCTGCACTCGAAGGCGACCTCGTAGAGCAGATCAACTACTCCATCAGCAACGAACTGGTCAGCAGTGATATCATCGGCAACAGTTGCCCTGCGATCTATGACTCCAAGGCGACCCAGGTGCATCCTGATGGGATGAGTGTTGTGCTCTATGTGTGGTATGACAATGAGTATGGCTATACACGGCAGGTGATGCGGTTGAGTAAGTATATTGCACAGGTGCAAAGGAAGAGGTACTACTAGTAGGGCAATTGGGATAAAGAGGCAAAAGAGGCAGAAGAGGCAAGAAGGGCTGAAGCGAAACAAATGTTCGTCACCCGACAACTAAGGCCTGAAAGCACGGCAAATGTTCCGTTCACCCCTGAAGAACAGTGCCAGGTCACCCGGCCGATTTTGTTGCCAGGGATTTCAATCCCTGAAAAGGTATAGTTGCCAGGGATTTCAATCCCTGATTGAGGTTTAGATGCCAGGAGGTTTATTGATATCCTGAAAACCGGGTAGTGCAACTGAATAACTTAATTATGAAATGTTGGATCACATTCTTTTTCCTATTCCTTAGTCTTTCGCTGCCGGCGACAGAGGCTACCCGTATCAATGAGCTATTGGCTAAGATTGATGTGGAGACGGATGAGGTGAAAAAGTTTGACCTGATCATGGAGATCTTTTCTCCGGAATTTGAGACCGATCCTGAGCTCATCATCGAGACAGGCCGGAAATTGTTGTGGCAGGCGGAGGAAAACCATGATATCATGAGCGAGGCCACTGCCTATAGTTTTTTCGGGCATGGCTATCGACTCTCGGGCAACAGGATAAAGGGATTGAACTATCACCTCAAGGCTCTGCAACTCGCGGAGGAAAATGGTAATCAATCCCTTCAGGCCATGGTCGAAACCCAGATGGCCCATGTGTACAAGGACCGGGATGAAAACAAGAAGGCCATACAACTCTATCTTTCAGCAGCAGCGCATGCGGATAAGGGCGCAAATCAAATCATTCAGATATGGCCGTTGATGAATGCAGGTGCTGCCTATTTGAATGCAGGCATGCTTGATTCTGCACTGATGTTTTTGCAGAGAGCTTATGAGGGTGCAATAAGGCTAAAATATGAAAACCAGCTCGCCTACATTCTCACCAATCTTGGTGGCGTGCAAAGCAAACTCGGCAACCCAGCCCTTGCGGTGACCTATTACCACATGGCCATCCAGCAGTCCTTGAAAAACAAGTCTATCCGGTATGAAAACCTCGCGTATACAGGTCTTGCTGAGCATTATAACAGTGTGCAGCTCACTGACTCCTGTATATGGTATTCCAAGAAGGCTGTAGCGGTAGTAGAAAATTCTGTCTTTGACTACCTGCGCATGAAGCCTTCGCGAATGTTGATGGAGATGTATCAGTATACCAATTGTGACAGCACACTCAAGTATGCAAAAATATTCCGTGTAGCCAGTGACAGTCTCAACAACCGGCAAGCCAGTCAGCAGATCTTTCTGATGACGGTCGATGAGGAGTTGCGCCAGCAGGAGATCACTTCACAGGCGGAAAGATTGGAGGAACAGCGAAAGCAGAATATCCAATATGCATTGCTCGGGCTCGGCATCATCCTGATCGTTTCGCTCTTTGTGCTCTTTAGTCACAGCTTTATAGCGAGCACCAGGTTTATCCATTTCTTTAGTGTGCTCGCCTTATTATTGGTCTTTGAGTTTCTCAACCTGGTCCTTCATCCATTCTTGGGTAAAATAACCCATCACACGCCTGCGCTCATGCTTCTTGGCCTGGTCATCATGGGAGGGTTGCTGGTTCCGCTTCACCACCGGTTAGAGAAATGGGCGATCACCAGGTTAGTGGAGAAGAATAAGCAGGTGCAGCTTGCGTTGGCCAGGAGGATCATGGATAAGCTAGGGGGTGATGAAGATGCTCAAGATGAGGCTTAAAGCGTTATTTACAAAGGTTTAGCCCCATGAAAATAAAACACAAATCCGCGTTCAAATCACCCGCAGAAGACCTCGCCTGGTTTGCAGACTGGGTGAATCAACTGGAACTAGCCAATGGCCGCAAGTATGAAAGCAAGGTCATTACTACCTCTCTCGGAAAGACACAGATCTGGGGCCTCAATACCAATGATCGATCTTTAGAGGCCCTGGTCATATTTCCTGGCGCCAGGACGACTTCACTGTTCTGGGATTTTGACAGCGGCCTGGATAACCTTAAGCATCCCATGAGGATCTTTATGGTAGAGACCAACGGTTTGCCCAACCCAAGCGATGGCAATACACCGGACATCAGGTCACTTGATTATGGATATTGGGCAGCGGAGGTAATGGACCAACTTGGATTGGATAAGGCTTATGTTGCAGGTGGCTCTTTCGGTGGACTCATCTGTATGAAGCTCGCCATCACAAACCCTGAAAAAATCAAAGCCGCCTTCATACTCAATCCGGGATGCCTGCAGCCTTTTTCAATGAAATGGGATAACCTCTACTATAATCTTTTACCCATCATATCACCCAAGCCGGCCAATGTCCTCAAGTTTCTCGACAAGGCTGTCTTCCATAAACCCAATCATCAGTTGTCCACATTTGCTGAGCATATGCTGGTCAATTATGAAATGCTGGCTATTACTCGGTACAAGGACAATACCCAGAAGCCTTATTTCATGGGCAAGCAATTGGCAGATGTTAAGGCGGATACCTACTTGCTCGAAGGAGACAAAGACCTATTGTTTCCTTTTCAAAAATCCATTGACAATGCGCGCAGATACATCAGTACCCTGGTGGATGTCAAGGTCTTTGAGGGTGTTGGACATGGGATTGAAACCTATGATGCTGCTATCCAGTATATCGGCTCCGTGATACATTCACGCTTAAAGGGGCATCAACATCCCTGAAGCAGGAATTTCTTTGTAAAATTCTATTTACATAGCCCGATTTCTTTCGAAAGAAAAGTGCCTGTAATTTACATTGCGTTTACATGGCTCCATTCGTATTTCGCCGAAATACATTTCATGCGCTTTGCTTTCCGTTTTTAATAACCGATTGAAATAGAAGCTAATAACTAATATTTTAATCACTTATTTCGAAGAGGTTAAGGCTGATTTGGCTGGTATCCTATACGTGGAAATATTAGCTTAGGTGGATTAAATATGGGCAGGAAACCCATTATTCCCTATAGCATTCGAGTATCTTTGGGCCGGCAACAATGCGGAAGAGTGTAAATTCTCTTTCACTTTACTGTAATGATGCTTTAAAGTTGTGATTAAAGTCAACAAGTTCAATTCACTTTTCATATTTAATGTCATCAATTATGCGTAAAGCCCGGATACTCCTCCCAATTGTGTTTGCCTGCACCCTGATGGCAGCAAACGCACAAGTCCCCACTGAACCCAAGCCTGAAGCACCAGTTGAAAAAAAGACCAACTGGTATGATAACCTGCACATCCGCGGGTATATGCAGTTTCGGTATAACCGATTGCTGGAAACAAATGATAAATTGAAATGTGAGCAGTGTGACAAGTCATGGGGCGAGGATGGTGGTTTGTTTTTACGCCGTATGCGGGTCATCTTGTATGGCCAGATCACGAAGAAGATTTATTTCTACCTCCAACCTGATTTTGCCAGTGCAGCCAGTTCGACCAGCCTTCAATTTGCACAACTCAGGGATGCCTATGTAGATATTGGATTTGACAATGACAATGAATTCAGGCTGCGCCTTGGGCAGAGTAAGATTCCTTATGGCTTCGAGATCCTTCAGTCCAGTCAGAACAGACTTCCACTCGACCGTAGCGATCCGCTGAATAGTGCGTTTTCCAATGAGCGTGACCTTGCTGCTCTGTTTTACTGGGCACCTAAGGAAAAGAGGGCCATGTTTTCAAGCCTGGTAAAGGATGGCCTCAAAGGAAGTGGAGATTATGGTATTGTCGGCTTTGGTGTATTCAACGGACAGACAGCCAACAAGCCTGAGCTCAATGATAACCTTCATGTGGTGGGACGTGTGACCTATCCATTTGAATGGAAAGGTCAGATTTTCGAGCCGGCGATCCAGGGGTATACAGGAAAATATACGATCGCTTCAGATCAAAAGTCAGCCGGTGTGAAAGTCAATTCGGATGCAACCTATACCGATGAAAGAGTGGCTGCGTCCTTGGTGATGTACCCCAAGCCATTCGGCTTCCAGGTGGAGTACAATGTCGGAAGGGGACCGGAGTATAACAAGACGACTGATTCCATCGAAGTACAAAACCTTAGTGGTGGTTATGTCATGGTCAATTATAAACTGGATCTGAATAAGATGGTGCTCTTCCCTTTTGCCCGTTACCAGGTATACGATGGGGGCAAGAAGCATGAAAGGGATGCAAGGAGCTATGATGTCAAAGAGTTTGAAGTCGGCCTGGAATGGCAACCAAACAAGACCCTTGAGTTTGTGGCGATGTATACCATCTCTGACCGGAGGTTTGAAGATCACCAACTTCAGGATAATCGTCAGGAAGGTAACTTGTTACGACTCCAGGCCCAGGTCAACTTCTAGTAAAGCATAGGCCTGCACCGCCGGTGCAAATTGTCAGACTGCGTGCTTTGATGTGTTTAATATATACGTCAAAGCACGCAGTTTTTATTTCGGATACCCTTGCATGCACTAAGCTGTATCTTTAATTGAATTACTCAATCATAAGGAGCAGGTATGAATACGATATTCGGATCAGACGCTTTTTCTCCACACGAGATTGCGGAGAAAGTAGAAAATATCGGCGTTGTCAAAGCCCGGTTGCCTTTGATGCCTAAGTGATTATGCTGGGCATCCTTGCTGGTGTTTTTATAGGGTTGGGAGCTATGTATGCTGTACTGGTTGTCTCTGACGCTTCACTTGGTTTCGGACTGAGCAGGATACTGGGAGGGTTGGTATTCTCCATGGGTCTGATCATGGTCGTTATTGCAGGGGCTGAATTGTTTACCGGCAATAATTTATTGGTAATGGCCTGGGCAGATGGAAAGATTTCCATGGGTGAAGTATTGAGAAACTGGGCAATAGTTTGCCTGGCAAATTTTGTTGGTGCGGCTGGACTTGCTGTGCTGGTATATTTGTCCGGACACTATAAAATGAATGCAGGAGGGGTGGCAGAGGCCTATACCAAAATAGCTGCAGCCAAATGTAATCTGTCGTTCCAGCAGGCTTTTTTCAGCGGGATGCTTTGTAATGTGTTGGTTTGCCTGGCCGTATGGATGTCCCAGGCTGGAAGATCAGTATCTGATAAGATGCTGGTGATTATATTCCCTGTTTCTGCCTTTGTAGCTGCCGGTTTTGAACACAGCATAGCCAATATGTATCTTATTCCCATGGGACTTTTGATGAAATGGGAATATGGGGCAATAGCTGGTACCGAAATGATTACATGGATTGGATTTTTAAAAACATTGGTCCTGTTATTTTGGGTAACCTGGCCGGAGGTAGCGGCTTTGTAGCCTTGTTTTATTATTTCATCTATGGCCATGACCGAAACACTGAAGGCAAATAGTTGTTTTCATCTGGTATGGTGAAGATGCTACTGCTTGTACTCCTTATTCCTGCCGCTGTATTGGGGCAACTCCAATTACCACAGGGCCCCGTGAGATTGCTTGCCTTGGGCGATTCTTATACCATAGGACAGAGCGTCAGCGCAATGGCAAGATGGCCCGTGCAGCTAGGAGATTCTTTGGAGGCACGCGGTTATGAAATCGATACTGTTCGAATAATCGCCACTACTGGCTGGCGTACTGACAACCTTATCAACGCGATTAAAGGCAAACACCTCGAAGACCTGGACTACAATCTGGTCAGTGTCTTGATTGGGGTCAATAATCAATACCAGGGCAGACCGCTTATCCAATACGCAGGTGAATTTCCTGCATTGCTGGATTCGGCGGTACGTTATGCCGGTGGACACCGTGAGCGTGTTTTCGTGGTGTCCATTCCTGATTATGCATTTACACCATTTGGCCAGCAGAGCGCCAATGTACAGCAAATCAGTATCGAGCTCGATCAATACAATGCTTATAGCAGGTATGTAGCCGACAGCATGCATATCACCTACTTTGACATCACACCGATTTCAAGACTCGGCCTCGAACAGCCCTTATTGGTCGCCGGCGATGGGTTGCATCCGAGTGGACAACAATACACGGAGTGGGTCAAGCTGATGCTTTCGTATATTGATCAGCAGAGTACATCCTATAGTCCTGTGGATACAAATATGCTTCCCGGCATATTGATACAACCAAATCCAACATCAGGTACGTTTGCACTGATGGTCCCTGAGGCATATTTGCAGCACAGCTCATGCACCTTCCAGATTTTCGACCTGTCAGGAAACCGGATCAGTGAAGGTTTGATTTCACAGGAGTCTATGGCACTATCACTCTCAAAGTTTCCCGATGGATGTTATATCGTTAAGATTTCCTGTGGAGACAAGACTGCCATCAGGAAAATCATCAAGCAATAGGATATTTGCCAATTGCATTATTCTCCATTGTAATAGAGGATAAATATGAAGAGGCGTGTTATTTGGTCTTGCAGGATATATCGGGTAATGAATTAGTTAACACCTGGTATGCCTGTGTATACTATTTTTCCGATGGCCTTGACACAAGTCATGCGATGATTTTGCTGTTATATTCGTGACTCTAAACCATCGTCAATGATTCCACCAATCCCCGATGTCTCTGCCAGGCCTTATCATGATGATTCGGTCAATGCCATCTATGCATTGTTGTTTGGCGACGACCCAGGCCTGATCAAGCAAGGAGCAACATCAGATGCCGGATCACCTTGGGCTATCCTCACTGCAAATCAACCAGCCAATAGTGATCTCCTGAAAATCGCTTCGGATGCCAGCCATGAAACGCGTGCGCGATTGCTTGCCTATCATTTGCTCCGCTCAAATGGGTTTGTCGTAAAGGAGAAAGAACTACTTGCCGTGATTGTAGAGGTAGGCATGGATGAAGGACTGGATGTCCTGGCCGCATATCTTGATGGGACTGCCAGGTATATCAACTATACCGGCAAGATGATCATATGGGATGCACCGGATCAGACATCTATGGAGATCACCCGGCAGCTCTTTAATGATAGTAAGATTATTGTCGGAAAGATCGGCCCATGGACTGGTCCTTGGCGGCCTTTTCCTGGAAAAGGCACAGTCCGGATTTCATTCCTGGTGTCTGATGGCTTGTATTTTGGGGAGGGTCCGATCAATGTACTCTTTAGCGATGCGCTTGCAGCACCAGCATTGACCTCAGCTTCAGCCTTGATGCAATACCTTGTTGGCAGGACTGGATAGAATGGTACTAGCTAATTCTAAACCTTTGTAAGATTAAGACAATCAATTGGTTACATACGGTGTGGCACACCTAGGTGTGGCACGACTTTTTATGGGGGTAAATTCAGGGTATTTTTTTTGGGTTCTAAACCTTTGTAAGGATAAGATATTCAATTAGTTACATACAGTGTGGCACACCTAGGTGTGGCACACTGTATTTCGGTGGCTGAAATCACCGGAAATCATACCCATCTTGCACCCGATTTCCTATCCTGAGGTCTATGGCCAACCCAAAACAAATGGCCTTTATCATCAGGATGTAAGCCTTTAAATCTAAAGCGCATGATCTCTAAATATTTCGTCACGGCCATCTTCGCCGTTTGCTCTATTCTCGCCACAGTCATCATCGCAATGAGCATCGGCGTATACCTGCCCACGTTCTCCATCGTCTTGATTCCAACGTTTATCCTCCAGGCTTATGTCGGGATCAGGGCATCAAGGATAAAGCCCCCAATGACGTGGCTGGTGCTTCTGTCCGGTTTTATTTTCCTCGCTTTCAGCCTGCTCCGCCCGGATGCAGATACACATGGCCAATACTCAGGATATGGCGTGTTGTGTTATCACCTTGGGCTTGCCGAAACAGAGCACACCGAACCCGGAGCATACTTTCTTGAACTCTCCCTGATTTTACTTCTTGGACTGATTTTTCTAGACAGCTATATCATACGCCATAAGGTCAGCCAGGCAGCAAAGTAAACGGGCTCAATGGCTATTATGATTTAGCACGACTTTTTGTGTTATGATTTTCTTGCCCACATATATTCTAGCGGTGTAAAGACCGTCAGGCGCATATGAAAGGTTTATTTCAAAAGGTGTCTGTTCGTGCATGCCTGGAGTCGAAAATATTCTCGAACCAACCATGTCAAATATTTCTAAACCAATCTCTGGAGATACCTGACCTTTGCCCTCCATGTAAATCGTAAATTTTCCTGATGTAGGATTAGGAAAAAGCTTGGCTTGTAAGTTTTCAGTAATGGTTTCCACTCCGGTAGTTGCACAAGGCACTTCCAACGGCCCACCCGGCGACCCTTCAAGGCAACCTATAGTCCAGGTCGCACCATCACAAAAATTGCCCATCCGGTTTGCAATTTCAAGCGTGTATCCGTTTCCGGCGGCACCTTGTGGCCACGGGGAGGCAGTATCATACACAACCGACTGATAAAGCCTGCCTGATGAATCAAACAATCGAAGGGCTTCGCCGGTACTACTCAACCCAAATGTAAATGGACCGGTAATATTGGTCACTGTAGGAAATCGCGATGTAAACTTAGTAACATCGCTGTACAACACGAGGTAGCCTTCAGCCGGCAGCACTGTCCCGACAGGTATCGAAAACAAATGCGCATTGTCACTATCACTGAATACCCAGCCCGAAATATCTGTTGCTGTAGTACCTGAATTGTATACTTCAATCCAATCACCGGCATCTGCGTCATCAGATGATTTATAATTGATTTCACTCAGGATAATTTTTTCCGTGCAAGGCGTAAAGCTTGTGCCGGGAGAACCACCAATGCATCCTGCAAACCAACTTGTCGGAAGGGTTGGATCAGCGGTGGGATCGACGAGTTCAAGTGTCCTGCCATATCCATCTGCTGCTTTCGGCCATGGCGCAGAATCTTCATACGTGAACGAAAGGACTTGAAGTGAGGAGGCAGCCAGTATGGAAAGCGTCTCAGTCGAATTACTAAACTCGAAATCCAAAGGCCCGGCGGCAGGAATGCCAGGAAATTGTTGATGAAACTTTAAGGTGTCTTCTGCAATGACCAATCGCTGGCCAGGCAAAAGGTTGGTTCCGTTTGGAAATACAAACTGATGTCCAGGTTGTCCATCTGTAAATGTCCAGGCAGAAAGATTGATCAGTTCATTCCCAAAATTGAGCAGCTCCAGCCAGTCTCCCGAGTTGCGGGTGCTGTCAGGGTGATAGTTTAACTCGCTGATGGCAAGGCTAGCCAGGTTTTCTGCAGGCGTAAAGACCGCATGGAAAGTTGCATCTGAAGTTATATTCAGGGTAAGTGAAATCGTCGGATCCTGCAAGGGAAGGATGGCGTTAGTATCCCAGTATGCAAAACGGAAACCTGGATTTGGGATGGCCACAATCTCCACAGGATTGCCATCAAAATAAACGCCAGTCCATGGCAATGAATCCGGCACAATCGTGCTGATTTTTATCTTGCCTGATCCCGAAGGCACAGCCTCAAGTGTTACAGATACCTGGCCGTTCAGGCCGAAGTTAGATTGGATGTGGTTTCTGACCTGTGTAGTCCTTTCAGATAGTTGAAATTGAAATTCATGGTGGCGGTTGTTGAAGTCCGACATTTGCTGGGTGATATTATTCGGATCGCCCCATCGCCCGTATTCCCTTGGCATTTCCTGGACAGTCTGTGTAAACATACTCTCTTCGACAGATAACAGCCGATCAGTACGATAGGAGGTATTCATCACATCTGCAAAACGATTGATAAAATATTGTCTGAACCTTTGATTTTGAATCCCCTTGAGCCAGATATTGATATAGGGGTTGGCTGGATCCTGCGTCAACATATAATTGATGTGATCGCCATAGCAATCTGTCCATCCATTGGGTTGTAGTGAAAGTTCCAAATCGATCACACAAAACCGCCAACGTTTATTGGTTTTGTCAGACCTGTATATCTTGATGTTATTCCCTGGCCAATCTATGTTGGACATCCAGGATTCAGCGATGATATAGTCAGTGTACCAGGTCAGATCAAAATACTGGTCAGCTAAATCCCAGAAGTCCGGATCAACCGGATCAAGTGCATTGAACGCTTCATAATCGTCGTAGAACGGATCTACACTGCCTTCGACAGCGCGCAGCGTGCCGCCATACCAAAAGCTTTGGGAAAGGAGATCTATAGTTGCCGCCGAAGCATCCTCGTGGATTTCAAAGTATTCCTCATTTAGTTTTTCGCGCAACTCATATAATCCAAAATAATTTCCATTGATATACACCGAGACTGGTCTCCACGCGGAATAATAGTTGTTCGTTTCACCGGCCATCATTTCTACCTGGCTGGCATCCTTGTATGGAAAGGTCAGGAATTGATTACTGCCATTTCGCAGGTATATCTCACTATACTTCGTTCGTTGAGGCCGGTTAGGGATCAAGGGATACTCGATGGGGCCATCACCCAAAACGGAGTGGTCCAACTCGATTCGAAATGAATGCTGAGGCTGTGCCCTGCTTCCTCCGAGGCCACCATCTATCTGCATCCCCGCGCGCTGGGAGAATATCAACGCCTGAGCAGTATCGAAGTATTCAACATAGGCCGCCTTTTCCCAATCAAATGGCCAGTTGTCAAATATGCCTGTGGTTCCGTAAAGGTTAGCATGGTCAGTCACGACAGACAAAACAGGTGTCACATGGTTGACCCCCAGGAGATAGGAAGAGACGGTCACCGGGCTTGGTAAAATGCCATCCCCAAAAGCCATTGCTTTCAGCACACTTGAATAGTAAATCGGGATGGGTTCACCCGTGTACATTGGTGACTCAGGGGTAGGATCATTTCCATCCATGGTGTAATGGATGGAGGAATTGCCCGGATTCGGATCGGTGATCTCTACATAGACTGTGCTAGTGTACAATCCAGGGGCAACAGAGAATACAGGTTTAAGCAAGTAGCCGGAAAATGTATCCGAAAAGTTATTGGAAGACGCAGCAGTTGCAGTTTGGAAAATTGTTGTATTGCCAGATGCATCAGGGAACAAGCCGGAGCTGTTATCAGGAGCATCGCAGTGAACAAATAAAGAACTTTCCAATGTGCGGGAGGGAGAAAACAAAAATATGGTTTCACCGGAAGAGGATATCTTGAAATTGGTATGGAGGTAACTATTGGTATCGACGGTTTCAAACAGGGTAGTCATTTCCGCTGTAGACACCAGTTTCATATGCATATCGAGATAGTCATAGATCGTATTTGGATCCGTGGAGACTACATCAAAAGCCAGGCTGGTGATATCACCTGCAGAAAGCCCTGCGTCAGTGAGTTCGGAGGCCCTGAACAACATCTGGTGTTTGGCGGCCCAGTACCAGTTGCCGTAAGGCGCAGGATAATCTGTTGGTGAGTTTTGCACGTTGCCTGTATCAATGGCGATGTCATTAAACTTTATGTTGGGTCGCCGTTCACTTCTAAAGCCATATTGAGCTCCGCAGATATAGGGGCTGAGATCCTGCACCGCAAACACGGTTGCGGGATATGATTTGTCGGTTTGATTAAAGACAGAATTGGTCGTATAGCCCACATTACTGTAGGAGCATATATTCAATAGTATATTGGAGACTCCATCCCAGTAAAAGGGGTGGTCAATTCATGCTTATTCCATCCGGTCACCGGATTGAAAGGACCGGTATATAATACCTGCTTGAATGAGGTTACCGGTTTGCGGTCCTTTCCACTACAGAAGACAACCTTGTATTCGCCAGGCCCGATGCTGACATTTGAAAACACCCACCTGGAGGTATCCGCTATATCATCTGTAAGGGAATAGCCGGATAAGGATACCGTATCAGTGCCGGCATTGTGCAACTCTATCCAGTCAGGGTATTGGCCGTCTTCATCCGGTATACTGGAATAATTTTTATTGGACCCTTCGTTGATCACGACCTGGGCATTGGATATGCTATATGTAAGAAACAGGATAAGGATAATAAAAGGGATAATGGATTTCAGGGGCAAGGTTGATATTGCGGACATAAGGGTGGTGGGTTTTGGAAGATTGGTATTGTTCCAGCTAATAGGTGAGAATAGGTTAATCGTTGCTAATTTATCACAATTCCTCAAAGTGTAGCCACTTGCCCCACCTTGCCTGCTAGATGCCCCGTTCGGTGTTTAAAATAGCCTATTCAGTATGGATATCTGTACCTGGCCAACAAATCCTGTTGAAAATGACTTAATTTCAGCAATAGAAACGGGGTATTCCCAAACTAACCATTAAAACACAAGAGCAATGAGAAGATTTCTACTATCAATTCTATTGGCAAGTATAGGATTGTCCGGATTTTCTACCACATGGGTGATCAACACTTCAGGATTTGAATTTTCACCTGATGACATTTCAATTCAGGAAGGCGATTCTGTGCTGTTTGCCATTGGCAACATACACAGAGTCGAAGAAGTCTCCGAAGCGACCTGGAATGCCAATGGCAATACGCCGCTGCCTGGATTCAATACACCCTTCAGCGGAGCACTTATTCTGCCTGCCCAACTTGGTGTTGGTAAGCATTGGTATGTTTGCGTCCCTCACGCCTCCGGTGGTATGAAAGGAAAAATAGAGGTAAACAGCACTACCTCCATCAAGCACCGACCTACTGCTTCTGCATTGAAGCTATTTCCGAATCCATCCAATGGTGTTTTTCAATTGGAATTAGACAAAGGCACTCCTGCATCTTATGTTCAACTCGATGTCTATGACACCCAGGGTACGAAAGTATATGCAATAAGAAACCTGGAGCAGCAGTCTATTCACGAAATTGACCTGACTTCGTTGAGCAAAGGGTTGTATACGATCCGGATTGCTGATGGCGCAGTGATATACAGCAATAGGCTGATCATTCAATAGAGAGGGAATTATTTTGTTTTCATAGCCATTTGATAAAAAGTCCTGCAGCCTGCAGGACTTTTTTATTACCGGTTACAGCTCAACAAGGATATCTTTGATGATCAAATACACTAGACAATGCATATCTCAAACAATGTGATATTGATCACCGGTGGTGCTTCTGGCATCGGGCTTGGCCTGACCAGGCGATTTATTAAGGAAGGAAATACAGTGATCATCTGCGGCAGACGCGAAGAAGCACTCACCGCAGTACATGCGGAATTACCTTCAGTCATCATCAAAGTTTGTGACCTCGCGAAGGCTGAAGAAAGGCTGGAGTTATATGAGTGGGTCGCCCGGTATCACTCCAATGTCAATGTCCTGATCAACAACGCCGGTATCCAGCAGTGGATGAATGTGACCGATGATGATTTTATAGAAAAGGCAAAAGCCGAATTGGCCATCAATATTGAAGCGCCATTGCACTTGAGCGCGTTGTTTATCCAGCTGCCCTCACTCAGGACGATCATCAATGTGAGTTCCGGCCTTGCTTTTTCACCGCTGACAAAGACACCAGTTTATTCAGCGACTAAGGCATTTATCCGCTCTTTTACCCTTTCCCTGCGCCACCTGCTTCGTGACAGGCACATTGAAGTGATAGAGCTCATTCCACCCGCACTCAATACCGACCTGGGGGGCAAGGGGTTGCATGATTTTGCTCCACCCGTGAGTGATTTTATTGAATTCACTTTTGCGCAATTTAAGGAAGGGAAGGCAGAAATCACCTTTGGTTTTAGTGATGCCATGATCCAGGCCGGCCCTGAAGCCCTGAAAGCCGCATTTGAAAGGATGAATACCTAGTGCCGGATGATTTGTTGCGGATAATATGTGAATCATGTAATTCTTCGCTTGAATTATATAAGCTTCATCCCTTCTTCAGCCCCCATCTTTGTTTTAAGCTATTATAGACGAGCTAAACTGGATCGGTATGGGTACGGCAATGAATACTATTGGAAGTTGGGATACCCGAAAGGAAAGGCTTAAGCGCCTGTATCCTTTGCTGACCGATGAAGATCTGATGCTGGACGCAACCAACCGAAATGAGATGTTTGGTAATCTCCAGGCCAAGTTGAATATTACCTCTGCAGAGCTTCATGCTATTATCATTTCCCTGTAATCCTATGTACACATCACCGCATCCTCTTCTGATGAGTAACATCACCCCCTTGTCGATCCTGACGGATTCACCTTGGCCCGGTAATATAAGGCAAGTGTGCGAAGCTGCCTTGTACGGCCCGGATGACCTTGATAAAATGAGTGAGGAAGAACTTGCCAGATATATTGACCAGCTCCGTATCAATTGGAGTGCTTCTTATAGTGAATAGCCTTCCTGTCCAATTCGCAACACCAACATAGAGCTGCATGGCGGTATCTGCATATTCCCCGGCTATCCTCTTTTCTCCTTAAGCCAATCTTAAGAAACTCCAAACCTTCCTTTAATCCATGTGCACGGATCTTTGCCTTATAAAAATCTAATGCCATGATTTCAGCAACACATCTTCACGCCATGATCGTTCACTTCCCGATCGCACTGCTCCTGGCAGGCTTTCTATCACAGATGATCGGGCTCGCGAGTAAAAGGGAATTCTTTAGGAATGCTGCCGTATACCTTTTGTTTTTGGGGGCACTTGGCAGTGTAGCCGCCTACTTTAGCGGTGATTTTGCAGGAGAGGGTATAGAGGAAGGACCTCTGGAAGGTCCGATGGAACTGCATGAACAAGTGGCCACCATCACCCTATGGCTCTCTGTGGCCGCCGCATTGTTTAGTATAGGTGTCTTTTATTTTAAATCCAGTATGGCATGGACCAAATGGGTAAGCACATTGCTTTTTGCTGCCGTGGTTGGATCAGTGAGTTATACCGGATACCTTGGTGGACAGTTAGTCTACCGGCATGGAGCGGGCGTCGAGCTAGCCCTTCCAGATTTCAATACCTCAGCAGGTGAAGTGGAGGATGACGACTGACAATCCGTATCTTTGAAAGAAAGCTTCTGAATCAACTACCATGCGCATACTGATTGTCGAGGATGAAACCTCCATTGCAAATTTTATCAGGGACGGATTGATGGAGGAAGGCTTCGCAGTGGATGTCGCGGACAATGGTAAGGCTGGATTGCAAATGGCACTTGACAACCTTGAAGACTACGATGTCATCCTGCTGGATTGGATGCTGCCGGGGCTCAACGGTATAGAGATATGCCGCCGGATCCGCCAGGAAAGCCTCCTCGTGCCTATCATTTTTCTGACTGCGAGGGATACCGTCGATGACGCCGTATTTGGCCTGGAAGCCGGAGCAAATGACTATATCCGAAAGCCTTTTTCCTTTGAAGAACTGTTGGCCCGTATCCGTGTACTGATGCGCACAAGGTCACATGAGGGATTGGTTTTCACTGCAGGCCGGGTTGAGTTAAATATCGAGAAGCATACCGTCACCAGGGGAGGCAAGCCGGTTGACCTAACACAGAAAGAATTTGCCCTGCTGGAATACCTGCTGCGAAGCAAAGGAAAAGTCTGCAGGCGGACACGCATCATTGAGAAGGTTTGGGATATTCATTTTGACCACAATCAATCTGTGATCGATGTGTACATCAATGCCTTGCGCAGGAAGCTCGATGAACCTGGCGCTCCCTCCCTGATCACGACAATCAGGGGAGTAGGGTATAAAATAGATACGGATCCATGACCCTTAAATTTAAAAACCGCATAGCGTACTTCAATACGATGGCTGTAGCATTGATTACCGTTATCGTATTTGTAGTGATCTATGCAGTGGTCCACCAGACGTCATATGCTCACCTGGATGCAGATATCCTGTTGGAAAAGGAAGAGGTCTTCGCCAGCCGCGACTGGCACCGGGATTCGATCATCATCAACAAGATGCCGGAATGGGATGAAGCAGAACATAACAAGATCGAAGTCAATCCGACCTTCCTGCAACTCGTTGATACAAAAGGGAAAGTGATCTTCCACTCCAGTAATCTCATACGTGATCACTTCCTGTTTAACCCCAAGAGTGAAGAGGAGATTTTTTTCAATGACACCCTCAGTGGTCAGAAAATCCGACTGGGTCAGTTTCCGGTAAAGAATGTTGCCGGCAAGGTCATCGGCCAACTCACTATAGCGATCTCCAGACAGGAATCGTATATCATCCTCAACAATCTCATTCTGGTCCTCATCATCGCTTTCCCTTTAGTCCTTATCGTCCTGTTCATAGCATCTTCCATTGCTGCTTCCAAAGCGATAGAACCAGTGAACCAATTGATCAGGACAGCTTCAGGGATCAGTGATTCCACGATAGGCACCAGGCTCACCTTGCCTCAGCGACGGGATGAATTGTTTGAATTGACGCGGACCATCAATGACCTGCTGACCCGGATTGAATCCAGCATGCTGCAGCAAAAGCAGTTTACCAGCGATGCTTCTCATGAGATACGGACACCCCTGGCCGCGATCCGTGGTACACTGGAAGTACTCATACGCAAACCACGCGAACAGAAGGTGTATGAAGAGAAGATAGCAGGTATTATTCAACAGGTTGATCGCCTGGATTATTTACTGGACCAGCTTCTCCAGTTGGCAAGGATAGAATCAGGAACAACGGCTGCAAAGCGGGAAAACATATCGCTCAGGAAAGCAATTGACCTTCTTGCAGAAAAGTGGAGAGAGGCTGCCTCGGAAAAGCAGATAGCCCTTAGCATAGAGGTCTCCGAACATGTTACGGTAGCAGGTGACCGGTTATACCTTGAGCTGATGCTGGACAACCTGGTCAATAATGCATTCAAGTATGGCAGGGAGAATGGACATATATACCTGACCTGGAAGCCGGAGAGCAATGCACTGACTGTCAAGGATGATGGACATGGCATATCCCCGGAGCACCTTCCTAATCTCTTTAACAGGTTTTACCGCGCAGATGAAGCACGCAGTTCTGCAGTCAAAGGCAGTGGCCTCGGGCTTTCCATCGTAAAAAAGCTCGCTGATGTACAGCATATCACCCTTAGTGCGCAGAGCACACCTGGCGAGGGCAGCGAATTTACCCTCACCTTTCCGCACTGATTCTTAAGGTAATTTTAAGAATGGCTAAAGGTTGTTTAAACCCTCATGCCGGCATCTTTGTGTCGTCAATAGGATTTTACAAACAACTAAATAGTCAGGAAATGAAAAAGATATCTTTAATGATGTTCACGCTTTTAGCCTGGGCATTGATCGTGCACTGCAATCATGCGGTAACACAGCCAAGGATCAGGGTGAGATGCAAAAACCTATCCTCCAATCTGAAGCTTCAGGAGAGGCAAATGAAGGAGCAGAAGAAGGTAATTCCATGCGGGACATGAGCATGGGCTCAACTGCAACGAATACAAAGGATGCGGCAGCAGTCACTTTTTCTGAAATGCAGGAAGCCTTTAAAGGAGAGACTACGGCAAGTGCCAAGTATGCAGCCTATAGTAAAAAAGCAGAGGCGGAAGGGCATCACCAGATAGCCTTGCTCTTCAGTGCAGCATCCTTGTCTGAAAAGACTCATGCCAATAACCACAAAGCAGTTTTGGAAGATGCAGGCCAGATGGTTCCCGCGATCACACCAGCGTTTACTGTAAAGACTACAAAGGAAAACCTGCAGGATGCTATCGCAGGGGAGACGTATGAGATCACCACCATGTATCCGCAATTTATCACCAATGCTGTCGCTTCGAAAAACCAATTCGCGCAGATCAGCCTCAACTATGCCTACAAGACTGAACAAAAGCATAAACCACTTTATGAAAAGGCACTGGCTGCCCTTGATGCCAACAACGTGAAGTCATTGCCAGATGTATACTATGTATGCCCTACCTGTGGCAATACGTATGATGCGGCTCCTCCAAAACGTTGCGGCATTTCCATGACCAGTTCAGAAAAATTTGTCAGGATTACAACGATTGCCTCATAGGGGTAAAGATTTTTTAGGTGTGGTTTTTTTATAAGTCCCGGAGCAATCCGGGGCTTTTTTGTTTTTATTTTTAAAGGTCAGGGCCGTTTACCGGATATTTCTGCTGGACAGGCATTTTTTTTATTCGCTGCAAAACCTTTTTAGTAGTGTAATGTTAGCTTTGACTCAGGTCTTTGATTGGAGACTAATACCATATTTAACGTCCTATACTTTATTAACCAACTAATTACAACTCACCTATGTCACAAAAGAAAATTATTGCAGTGTTTGGCGCTACCGGAGCGCAGGGAGGAGGACTGGCACGTGCTATCCTTCATGATCCCAACAGCGAGTTTGCGGTGCGCGTGATCACCCGGGATACCACCTCTGATAAGGCAAGAGAACTTGCCGCCCTCGGCGCAGAACTCGTATCCGCTGATGTCGATGATAAGGAAAGCATGGTCAAGGCTCTCCAGGGAGCCTATGGTGCTTTTTTTGTTACTTTTTTCTGGTCCCATTTTTCTCCAGAAAAGGAAGGACAGCATGTCAAGGACATGGCGGCGGCGGCAAAGGAAGCCGGGATCAAACACGCCATCTGGTCGACGCTTGAAGATACGCGCAAATGGGTGCCTCTTGAAGACAACAGCATGCCTACGCTGATGGGAAAATACAAGGTTCCTCACTTTGACGGCAAGGGAGAATCGGATCATTACTTTACCGATGCCGGCGTGCCCGTTACCTTTATGCTCGCATCCTACTATTGGGACAACCTGATCTATTTTGGCATGGGCCCAAAACCGGGACCGATGGAAACCTGGCTATCACCTTCCCGATGGGGGATAAGAAAATGGCAGGTATATCTGCAGATGATATCGGCAAATGTGCTTATGGCATTTTCAAGAAAGGACCTGAAATGATCGGCAAGACTGTGGGCATAGCAGGTGACCAGCTCACCCTTCAGGAAATGGCTGACGCCCTCTCAAGAGCTATCGGCAAACCGGTGGCCTATAATGAGGTCAGTCCTGAAGCCTACAGGGGTTTTGGATTTCCAGGCGCAGAGGACCTGGGCAATATGTTCCAGTTTTACCGTGACTTCGATGATGTCTGCAATACCACGAGGAATGTGCAGAAGTCAAGGGAACTCAATCCGGAACTGAAGTCTTTTGACATGTGGCTCGCTCAAAATGCAAGCCGTATTCCATTAGACTAACCGTCATAGGGCATCGTATTTACCCGGATTCGCTCTGGCAGGATCGCTGCTATTAGGTTTACCTGCCTGTGTGCATCATACAACATCGTACAACTCCTGCCACGAGATGCGTGGCAGGAGTTTTCTTTACCAGTGGTTATTCCAGGATGCTTTTCAGCCAAAATGCAGGTTTCAGCACATTAGGCCAACTTTCGTATCTTTATTGAGTGCTGATTGAAAAGCAAGGAGTAGATTGTTTTGGCGCCAAAATCGGAAAGCCACAGATCACTTTGCGCAGGGCACATAGCATAGCAAGCATTCTAATACCATAAAAACTGGCGAGAAGCCTGATAATCTGAAGATCAATTGAAGCTCTACATCAAATACATGGTATCCATCAGGTGCAAGATGATGGTCAAGTCCGAGTTGGATAAGCTGGGGCTGAAACACCGCTCAGTTGAGTTTGGGGAAGTGGAGGTTGAGGAGGATATTCCCCCTGCCCTGCGGGAGCAATTGAAACTCGGCCTGCTCAAATCAGGCCTTGAGCTCATGGATGATAAGAAGGCCATCCTGATTGAAAAGATCAAGTCTGTCATCGTCGAGATGGTGCATTATGATGATGAAAGGCCACGTACTAATTTTTCTGATTTTCTGGCAGATAAGCTAAAGTATGACTATACCTACCTTGCCAATCTGTTTTCAGAAGTGACAGGCATAACCATTGAATATTTTATCATCGCGCATAAAATTGAAAGGGTGAAGGAACTGCTCATCTACGATGAACTCAACCTCACCGAAATATCCTACAAGCTCAACTACAGCAGCGTAGCCCATCTTTCCACACAGTTTAAGAAGGTAACCGGGTTGACACCTACATTTTTCAAGCAACTCCGAAAGAAAAGGCGCGATACCAGCCATAATGTGTGAATAGTGTAATCATTCGGTATAATTGTATAACACGTTTCGCCTTTCCATTACCGATCTTTGGAATATGATTCTTAATGTCATGACGTATGCTATAAGTTGCATTCCGGATTGATTTTTATGGATTTTGGATCGCCTCGCATATTGGTTTAATATGCATATTCTTCATCTATTTCAGATACTAACTTAACATGGGAAATTTATTATACATCGTCGCGGTTATCCTGGTCATTGGTTGGCTCATAGGATTTGTAGGGTACAATGCCGGGGGCCTTATCCACCTGCTTTTAGTCATTGCTGTGATTGTCGTATTGCTGCGGGTCATTTCCGGGAAAAGCGCTGTCTGATTTTTTGTCCGGTTCCTGTAAGACTCCACATATGTGAGAATATTGCAATTCTACATTGGAATTGTATAATGACCGGAGATCAAATTGTTCTGAGTTTTGTCGGGTGAAGATGATTTCGCACTAAAAAACCAATCCTATGGAAATGGAAATACTAAAGGGCACCTGGAATGAACAGAAGGGTAAGCTAAAGAAGAAATTTGGCTGGCTTACGGACAATGACCTGGTCCTCGAGGACGGAAAGGAAGATATCATGATTGGCAAACTCCAGATCAAGTTAGGTAAGACCAAAGAACAATTGCATGCGATTATAGCTGCGCTATAAGCCTACGGTTGTGAAGATCAGTACCGTTTAATACCGAAAGTGTTAAACGGTATTTCTTTTTTATACCCTGCCGCTGCGCAGGTGTGAATTATAGAACTCTTTTCAGGAATAGTATAAGGATGGGGGATAGGGAATACTTCAATTTTGCAGTATTAATAATATTACCCATGAACTCAGCAAGAGCCATCGTCACGAGTCACCATCCGAATCCGCAGAATTGCAAACTAAAAATCAGAGACACATTTTTTTCCAGGCATAGTTTCGGGCTCAATCTGGGACAAGCCCAGTTGCCTCTGCGGCAAACAGGAAATGAGACGAACAAGGTGTTGTTGCACATGAATCGTGGTTTGGAAGGATTTCAATCCACAGTGTTCCCCATGGGACATCGTATCAAGGGCCTTTCGTTCCCTGGTACAAACTAATCACCCACCCAATTTTAGAACTATGAAATCATTATGATATAAGCCATATGTTCGTTAGCTAAGAAAATAGGGACGGCAGCTTCACGCTGTTTTTTAGCCATTCATCCGGTATGACTTGATCGTAAAACACTTTGTTTTATTCATCACAGTAATCGTCAATCGTATGAAAACTTATTTACCATTAACCATAGCATTGTGCATGGTTTTTTTTATGCCTTTTTACAATTTTGCACAGACCGTGCCATTAGGCACAACATCTCCCTTTGCATTATTTACCGCAGTAGGTGCCTTCAGCAATGATGGTGCTACTATGGTCACCGGAGACATCGGCACAGATGTAGGAGCCTTTTCTGGTTTTCCTCCCGGAGTGGTAATAGGATCAATCCATGTCACAGATATGATCTCAGCCCAGGCCGCATTAGATGTGGCCTTAGCCTATAGCTACCTTGGCGGAATTACCTGCGGGCAGGTGATAGGAACCACATTAGGTAGCGGACAGACCCTGACACCAGATGTATACTGCCTCGGTGCAGCTTCGGTACTCAATGGAGAATTGATCCTCGACGGCCAGTGTGATCCAGAGGCGTTCTTTATTTTCAAAATAGATGGCGCATTATCTACTGCAGTACTATCCAGTGTTACGCTAACCAATGGCGCTTCCTTATGTAATGTATACTGGCAGGTCAATGGCGCAGTAGCATTAGGGGAAGGCTCAGTATTCAGGGGGACAATTGTCGCCGGTGGAGCTGAGTCAAACCACGTCACAGTGGCTGTCAATCCTTTGCCTGACTGTATCATCACAGGTGTTTTTACTGTCTGTGCGGGGCAGACTACAGAACTTTGTACTCCTGCAGGCTATACAGCCTATGCATGGAGCACAGGGGCCACTATCAATTGTATTACAGTCAGTGCCGGCGGCACATACACGGTTACCGTCACGGATGTTGAGGGGTGTACCAGTGTATGCAGCCAGATCGTGGCCATTAGCGACCTGACACCACCTGATATCACTTGTCCAATAAATGTAACCATTGAATGCGATGCGAGCACCTTGCCTGCCGGAACAGGCGTCGCGACGGCCATAGATGATTGTGATCCGATTCCTGCCATAGATTATGCCGATATAACCACCGCAGGTCCATGTGCACAAGCATATACGATAACCCGTACATGGACAGCAACTGATGCGTCAGGCAATACGGGCACGTGCATACAAACCATCAATGTGGAGGATACAACACCACCGGTGATTACCTGTCCTGTAGTGGTGAGTCCAATTGAGTGTGGCACAACCCCTTCATTTGGTTTTGCAATTGCAATAGATGCCTGCGATGCAACAGTGGCCTTTACCATTGTTACAGATACATTACCTGGCACCTGTGGACAATCCTACACCCTCACCAGGACATGGACTGCATCCGATGATTGTGGCAACACATCTACTTGCGGTGCAACAATAGTGGTAGAAGATAATACCGCTCCGGTGATCACGTGTCCTGTCAATGTGACGGCCTTCTGCAATATTTCCACAGCACCATCTTCAACAGGTACAGCAACCGCTATAGACAACTGTGATGGCTCTCCTGTCATCAGCTTTATAGATTTTCTGGAGCAGGGAATTTGCCCAATGATCCTCACCAGGACATGGACAGCTACTGATCAATGCGGAAATACATCCACTTGCGTACAGACCATTGAAGTGACAGATAATACTCCGCCACTGCTCACCTGTGCCCCGGTATTTTCTCCTGTTGAATGTGGCACTGCCCCCGTTTTTGGTGCACCGGAAGTAACAGATGATTGTGATCCTTCAGTAGTGGTAACTTTTGTTACGGATTCCATACCCGGCACCTGTAATCAATCCTATACATTAACCCGCACCTGGACTGCAACCGATGATTGTGATAATACCACGACCTGCAGCCGAACGATAAATGTTGAAGACAATACTGCTCCGGTGATTACCTGTCCTGTAGTGGTGAGTCCGATTGAATGCGGAGGTACGCCGTCCTTCGGAACGCCTGTAGTAACAGACGCATGTGATGCCACAGTGGGTCTCACCTTTGTAGATGTGAGTGTAGCTGGCCAATGCCCGCAGGAGTATAGTGTGACCAGGACATGGACAGCTACTGATGATTGTGGCAATGCATCCACCTGCAGCAGAACTATACTAGTACAGGACA
The DNA here is from genome assembly GCA_016716665.1 of Candidatus Opimibacter iunctus. Taxonomy (GTDB): domain Bacteria; phylum Bacteroidota; class Bacteroidia; order Chitinophagales; family Saprospiraceae; genus Opimibacter; species Opimibacter iunctus. Next base: position 137,410 of record JADJVH010000007.1, read on the forward strand.
ATACACCTCCTGTTCTCTCCTGTCCAACACCTGTCAGTCCAATCGAATGCGGTTCTCTTCCTTCATTTGGAATAGCTACAGCTACAGATGCCTGTGATACTTTAGTGGATGTAACTTTTTCAGATATCACATTTCAGGGCCTATGCCCACAGGAATATAGTGTGACCAGGACATGGATTGCGACAGATGATTGTGGCAACAGTAGTTCATGCTTTTCAACCATCCTGATACAAGACAATGCGGCCCCGGTGATTACATGTCCCATTGTGGTGAGTCCGATAGAATGCGGGTCAGTGCCTGCTTTTGGATTGGCCACAGCCATTGATGCATGTGATGTAATGGTGGATGTTACGTTTTCAGATATTACTGTTCAGGGCCTGTGCCCTCAGGAATACACTGTGACAAGAACATGGACCGCTACGGATGATTGCGGAAACACAGCTACCTGCAATGCTACAGTTGTAGTCCAGGATAATACAGCCCCTGTGATCTCTTGTCCTCCGGTCATCAGCCCGATTGAGTGCGGCACAACCCCGTCCTTTGGGACCGCTACTGCGACAGATCTATGCGATGCTGCTGTAGCCGTCACGTTTACAGAGCTTACTGTGGCTGGAACCTGCCCTCAGGAATATAGTATAACCAGAATCTGGACGGCTACTGATGATTGTGGTAATACAGCCACATGCGCCAGTACCATCACCATAGCAGACAATACAGCCCCTGTGATCACGTGTCCTACAGGAATCAACACCATCGAGTGCGGGACTCCATTATCTTTTGGAACACCGACTGTAACCGATGCATGTGATGCTGCTGTAGAGGTCATATTTGCAGATGTATCTGTATCAGGATTGTGTCCACAGGAATATAGTGTGACACGGACCTGGACCGCCACCGATGATTGCGGAAATACTGCAACCTGCAGCCGCACCATCAATATAGAGGACAATACACCGCCGGTGATCACGTGTCCGGTAGTTGTGAGCCCGGTTGAGTGTGGTGCCACAATTTCCTTTGGGACGCCTGTAGTGACAGATGCATGTGATGCGTTAGTGCTGGCCACATTTGCAGATATCAGTGTTGCAGGGTCCTGCCCTCAGGAATATAGTGTGACCCGCACCTGGACTGCTGTAGACGATTGTGGCAACGCGTCGACTTGCAGTAGTACCATTTTAGTGCAGGATAACACACCACCATTGATTTCCTGCCCGCTGGTCACCAGTCCAATTGAGTGTGGAAGTGTTCCTGCCTTTGGATTGGCAACGGCCACAGATGCGTGTGATGCATTGGTTGACGTTATTTTTTCTGATATCACGGTTCAGGGCTTGTGTCCACAGGAATACAGTATCACGAGGACATGGATTGCCTCCGATGATTGTGGCAATAGTTCCTCATGCAGTGCGACAATATTAGTACAGGACAATACAGCTCCATTGATCACCTGCCCTGTTGTCGTTAGTCCGATTGATTGCGGATCAGTACCTGATTTTGGATTAGCTACAGCGACAGATTTATGCGATGCTTTGGTTGCGGTGACCTTTTCAGACGTTACAGTACAAGGGCTATGTGCCCAGGAATATACAGTGACCCGTACATGGGTCGCAACAGATGATTGTGGTAATGCATCCTCTTGCAGCAGGATCATTGTCGTTGGCGGCAGTACCGGATTGGTCATCGAATGCCCACCGGCATTGACCGTACAATGTGCTGAAGAAGTGCCTGTACCGGATATTTCCCTTGTCGTAGTGTCAGGTATTTGCGGTGCATTGACAGTATCCCATATCGGGGACGTCATTACCAACCAGACGTGCCTGAATAACTTTACCCTTACAAGAACATACCAGGCACTGGATGTGTGTGGCAATGTTGCAACCTGCACACAGATCATCACTGTGCTAGATACCATACCACCATCGATTTCCTTCATCAATCCCCTGTTTGGGGTGGAAGGGGATACCATGCAGGTACAATGCTATGGACAGGATCCTGAATGGGATATCCCTTCGTTCAATGCTGGTTCCGTAACCACTACGGACAGTTGCGGGGGTGAAGTGAACTTGCTCTACAGCAGGGTACTTGTCGATGAAGGGAATTGTTCAGCAGATGGCTATATCAATCTCTACAGGTTGACCTGGACTGCCACGGATGTATGTGGTAACAGTAGCAGTACCTTCATTTTTATGGCCCTTGTAGACACGATCCCTCCCGTCATACATGATGTGCCTGATGATATTACCGTCAATTGTACGGATGTTCCGCTTCCAGCCACCGTATATGCTACGGATGAATGCCTGTGTGCATGTATAGTACTGTTTCAGGAGACGGACCGGATTATGCAGAATTGCCAGGATGGGCTCGTCCTCATCAGGACGTGGACGGCCGTTGATCGCTGTGGCAATCAGATCATTGATACACAACGCATCACCTTGATTGACCAGGAAGGCCCGGCTCTCCAGCTTATGGAGGCTGAATTGGCAGGCATCTCAAGTGGAACGGTTCTCGAATATACATGCAATGAAGGGGGTATACCAGCTTACTATGACCTGTTGGATGCAGAATCTGTTTTCAGTGAAGGTTCATGTGGCGGGCAAGCGGTCATTGCATTTAGTGAGCATACAACTATGACTGACAACTGTGAGTTTTCAGGATACCTTGAACAGCGCATATATGAATGGACAGGAACCGATCCTTGCGGTAACACGACAGACCTCACCCTGATCGTCAGATTGATCGACAATGAGGCTCCGGTATTGAGTGGTGTCCCTGATACAACCTGTATCGGTGATCCGGCATTGAAGGATATCATCGCAATGGATAATTGTGATCATGTGTCTGTACGGTACTGGGATGTGAAAATTCCAAATCCATGTGGTACCGGATCGGCGGTGAGAAGAACCTACGAGGCATACGACCATTGTGGCAATATGGCCGTAGATACTTCTATACTGCTGCCGAACAGCCAGACTGCCCCTGTCATCTCATTTATTGATCCGGCTATGAACCTGATTGAATCAGTACTTGACATGACCATCAATTGTGCTGCCAATGGCGGACAGTATACCACTTTTGGTATCGGAGATGTCACTGTGAGTGGCGCATGCCAGGAAGGGAGTACAGTTAGATTTGCAGAGACCGTATTGTCATCAGGCGATTGTGCATCTACCGGAACCGTAGCATTCCTGGAATTGAAGTGGTCTGCTACAGATGTCTGTGGCAACTATGGCGAGAGAATACTGATCGCCAGGATTGTAGACCATTCGGCCCCGGTTTTTGTTGATTTTATTCCGGTCTTAAGTATAGGGTGCCATGACAGTATACCTGTGATGGAGGCTACTGACAATTGCGGTGATGTGATCATGACGGCCGTTGATAAAGTCATTCCTGGGCTGTGCGAATATGAATATGACATCGAAAGGACGATCACGGCAACGGATCCATGCAATAACGTCACAGTACTCCATCAGATCATCCATGTAGGTAATGGAGGTGGACCTGTCATCACGGGCGTGGTCGAAGAAATATGTGATGATCTTACCATTCCTGTTGTGACAGCGTATGATGCCTGTGCCGATCAGTTTGTAGAGGTCACCATGACTCAGGATACCCTGGATATCACTTGCAGGGATGGATTGGTCATTGAACGCACATGGACTGCCACAGATGCATGTGGTCATACCACAGTGATCCGCCAGCATATCATTGTACACGATGAGACACCTCCTGAAATCTATATTCCATCCTACTCCGTAATCCATCTCTTTATAGAAAAGGATCATAATATCGTCTATCAGTCACAAACTGATATTTTGGAAGCGCTGGAGGACCTCAGTGATGTGAGTGTCGCTGTATATGATGATTGTGACCAGTTGATCATCCCGGTATTGACAGTCGATACGACGTATGCGTTGGATTGCGAAGCTGCCGGGTATGCCATGCGCCTGGAATATACTTGGGTCGCCACAGATATCTGCGGCAATGCAGACTCTATATCCATCACAGTCGATATTATGGATGATGTATCTCCGGTCTTTATGGAGATTCCTTCAGATACGATCATCATCTGCGCACCTTTGCCCCCGGCAGCTGAAATGGAAATGATGGATTCGCTTGAGGCCGTTTCAATTAGCTACACCCAGGTAATGGTCGCCGGGCCGGGTGCAGGACAATATACTATTACCAGGACATGGATTGCTACGGATTCGTGCAATAATGTAACACATACCGTGCAAACTATTTTATGGCAACCGGAATCAACACTTGAGTGCAGCATTATCGTCCCTGACTTGATTGAGTGTAATTCGCATGGCATAGAGATCAACAGCGCAGTAGTTGGCGGTGCAGGTCCTTATACCTACGAATGGCGCATCGTCGGGGAGAAATGTTTCCTTCAGGCAGGTCAGGGAACACCTGACATCAGTATCTATATGGGATGGGCCGATGTTAAAGTGATCCTTACCGTCACAGACACATTTGGCTGTGTGACCATGTGTATGACCTTCCTGCATTGTATTGATCAGGCGGATGTTCCGTTGACTATCTTGCCGGTTACAGTTTTAGATGCTACACCTGTAGAACATAGTGCAGTGCCTGTGCTATCCATACAGGGCAATGAATTGGCCACAGCACTATCGCAGGTTACACTCTGGCCCAATCCTGCCGGTGATGAAGTCTCAGTGAGTTTCCAGTCAGGTGCTGACGGGATAGTAGAGTACGCCTTCGTAAATTTCCTTGGCAAGACCATGCTGCATGATAAAATCAACATCACCAGGGGAATAAATACAGCAAGGGTAGATGCCTCAGGATTGGCAAATGGTGCTTATCTCCTTCAATTGAAAACAGCGAGTCAACTCTATACAGGAGTATAGTCATCCTGCGAAATGAATAGCGTATATTAAGAATGACGATTGCTGCGGATTTATTCCAGGGCATATTTTAGGATCTTTCCTCTCCCGGAAAGGTCCTTTTTTTTTTAATAGTCAAACAACCCGGATGTTCATGGTCTATGGAAGGTAAAAATGGCTAGCTGGAGGTGCATCCTTACGGGCATCCTATGGGCATTGAAAAAGACATCGGATGGATCCGTTTTTGTGGGAATTATATAACACTTTGCCCATATTATATAAAGGATATGGGAGAGTCCCAATCCATCTTTGCAGCATCAGTTACCACAAGATATAGTGACGCCGATGGATCTCCTGAAACAAACTCATTTGAAGTCTTACGACAGCTCATTTGACTATTCTCATCAACGCCCTGAGCATGACCGGAGTGAACGTGGAAGGGCTTTTGTTTCAAGGAACGACAGCCTCAAATACTATATTAACTTGATTGGTTTATCTGCGAAATCCACCCAGGGCACCAAGGTGGATGATGGGCATTACCAAATTCCATCATGAGCTACTGTCCTTTGGAACTTATTTCAGGCTATTAAAGTTAAATTTTATAGATTACATCAGCCACTTCTTTTTGCGGGGTTAGTTATCGTGTATATGATCAGTAGAATTCGTTCAATTTCCAGGGTTAGGTTTATTTACGTAGTGACTACTTTGTTCCTCGTAGGGCTTTCTGTTTTTCCTTTTACCAGATCAATAACCTCTTTACCGCTGCACAATTGATGCTGCATACCAATGAGGTAAAGAATAAATTGTATAACATATCTGCAAAACTTTTTGAAGCAGAAACCAGCAAGCGCGGCTACCTGTTGACAGGAGATACAAGCAGGCTTCAGAAAAGGGATGCAGCCCTGAGGTCCATCACACAGGATCGTATCCTGCTCGATAGTTTAGTCAGGAATAATGCAGCACAGGTGCACCATCTTATGGTGTTGGACACTCTCCTCAATGAAAAGATCAGGAGTATAAATTCGGTTACAGGTAAGCCTGATTTTGATATTCTGCCAACCAGCCTTAAGCTCAATATTGGTGAAGGGATCATCAAAATGGATGCTGTCATTGCACACCTGGACCGGATGATCAGCGAGGAAGAAGATTTCCTGGATCAGCGAAACCGCACCTTTACCCGCCTCTCCCTCCTTGCACCATTATATATTATTGTTCTTTTCCTGGGAGCCTTGCTCATTCTGTTTTATTCCTACGTCAGGTTGAATTCAGAGTTGCGGCAATCCCGGGATCTCCACGCTGCCTTACTGATACAGGGTCATGACCGGGAAGCACTGGCTGAAGAATTAATTGATGCCAACAAGGAACTTGCCTACCAGAATGAGGAAAAGGAACTGCGTGCTTCAGAGTTGGCTGTTGCAAACCTGGAGCTTGGATTCCAGAACGAAACCAAGGCAAAACTGGCAGATGAGCTAATCGTGGCCAATCATGAACTGGCCTTCCAGAATGAGGAGAAAGAAAAGAGGGCGGCTGAACTGGTCATGGCCAACAAGGAGCTCCAGTTGTTTCTCAATATCTCCAGTCATGACTTGCAGGAGCCACTGCGAAAGATACAAATGTCCGCATCCCGCATTACCGATGAGGATATACAATGGCCTGACGGCCAAGGGGAGAGACCATTTTATGAAGATGCAGGATGCAGCCCGTAGTATGCAGACCCTTATTGAGGATTTGTTGACGTATTCGAGGACCAATACTGAGGAACGAAAATTTGAGACAATTGACATTGTGTCATTGATGGAAGGAGGTGTGAGGAAGAACTCAAGGAAGCAGTCGATGAGAAGGATGCAATGCACCTTCCTGAATGCCGGGTATATCGCTAATGTGATTCCGTTTCAGTTCCGGCAACTCCTGCACAATATCATCACCAATGCACTAAAGTTTTCCAATCCCGGGATTCCACCGGATATTCGCATCATCTGCGATGAAGTGAAGGGAGGGGATACACTACTGGTGCACCTTCTGCAGGATCAGGCATATCACCATATAGCCATCTCTGACAATGGTATCGGATTTGATCCGATCTATGGGGAAAAGATATTTGAAGTGTTCCAACGGCTTTACGGAAAGGATACCTACAAGGGCACCGGCATCGGGCTGGCCATCGTTAAGCGAATCGTAGAGAACCACAACGGTGAGATCACAGCGACAAGCGAAGTGCAAAAAGGAGCTTGTTTTGATATATATATTCCTGTCATAAATGTAGATCAGCATGGATAGTCACCCATTACACATCATACTCGCCGATGACGACGAGAGTGATCGTACTAATTTTATCGAAGCACTTGAAGAGTCGAGGATCAGGACTGTGGTGCATACTGTACAGGATGGTGTGGAGTTGATGGATCACCTCGCCCGGGAAGATACACCGCTCCCGCATCTGTTGTTTCTGGACCTCAATATGCCCCGCAAGAATGGGCTGACCTGTCTTAAGGAGATACGTGGCAATGAAAAGTTGAAAGCAGTAGCGGTCGCCATCTATTCCACATCCTCATACGAAAAGGATATCGAGGAGACGTTTCATAACGGAGCTAATGTGTATATCAGGAAGCCTACTGACTTCAGCGTACTCAAGCAGGTACTGGACAAGGTCCTGAGTGCTGCCTACGTATACCGTGAACCACCTTTCAGCATTGCTAATTTTATACTCCGTATTTAATGCCAGCCCTACTTCCGTTCAAAGACCAGCAACTTTGGCCCAAATGCCATGACCTGTTGATAGCTGGTATCCATCGCCGGTTTCATAAGATTAGAAGGAGACAGGTTGTTTTTGGTAATAATAAACCTGGGGCTTTGAGCAAGGATTTTATGCCACTCTTCAGTCTGGCTTATCCCAAGTGCCTGGGAGTTGTCATCACTCCAGATCAGCGAAGGATGTACATATGGAGTAGGACTATTGCGCGATGTGAGGTGATAGATGATCTGAGGCGCATTTGCGGTGTAGATGATATCGTCCGGTGCAAGGCGCTCATTGAGGTAGGCAGCAATTTCCCTGGGGTAATCTGCCTTGTCAATATAATCTGTCTTTTGGAAAACCACATTGACCAGCAGGCCTAATCCCAACAATGGATATCCAATCTTTGGATTCCTGATCCAGGCAAAGGCAGGCCCGGGTGTACGGCGTGGGTCGAAGTAACTACCTGCGAGCAAGCTGAAGGGCAACAGGAGCTGGATGAAGTAATGGGGAAATGTCTTTCCGGGCAGCATGATGATGAATATCACCAGGGCGGTCCATCCCCAGGCCAGAAGAGGCAAGCGCAAGCCTGTCGTACTCCAGTGAACGGAGCAGTATATAAATAAAATGGTCACCGGGAATATCCTGCCAATCCCTTCGAGAAAAAAGAGAATATAGCTGGTCCATGGGGGTTTGACAAAATACTGATGGCTAACCTCGAACGTATAGAAGAGGAATTGTTCCTCCATGCCGAGTTGCCGGTAATACATCCAGACACAAAGGATCGGTATCAGGAAAGCTATTGCCATCAGCGTACAGCGTAAAAACCAGTAGCCCCATTTTTTTCCTTGCACAACCTGCATCCACAGGAAGAAGAAACCAATTGCCAACGCATCAAAGAGCACGACGTATTTGATCATAAAGCCGAGGCCCAGCAAAAATCCCGAAAGCATAAACAGTAGAGGGGATGAATAACGCAAGACCAGGAAAAGGGCTGTCGCGGAAAACAAGGCGAAGAATAGTTCGGTATTGGGGGAAACGCCAAAAGTGGTAAACACAGATAGGGTAAAGACATAAATAATCCCTGTTGCTAATGGGCCTGCGTCTGAGACCCGGGTAGATGTTCCTTTCAGTAATTCGCGATGAGTTAGGTACAGCATCCAACCGGTGAGCGCCACCCACAAGGCCGTCATCACACGGATGGCAATGATGGATTTGCCAAGGAGCGATTGGAAAGTACCAAAAAGGAGGAAGATCCCGATGGGTTTTGTATCAATCACATCGCGCAGGTAGACCTGCCCTTGCCTGACCGCATCAGCGATGACGATATAGGTGGACTCGTCGTGGTCCATGACCGATGGAAAGAATGAAAAGAAACGCATCACCAGGGAGAGTCCGGTCAACAAGGAAAGCACCTGGAATGGGCCCATACCATATGTCCACCTATTCGTTTTCGTCATGAAGTCATGAAAGTAGGATACTTGTTTCAAAAGACAGGCATATCAGCACTAAAACATGGTTTTAACATCCTATTTAGACGAGGTTTACGCTGGATAGTTCCTAATCGCTTATCTATGCATCCAAATCCACAAATGACCACATCCAATAGAAATGTAATGGAGGACAACGCATCAGTACCTGCCTCATCTACCGGAGAGCACAAACGCCCTGCACCTGTCCCATTTACAGGTTATCAGCGGTTTATTATCGCCTTGCTTGCCTTTTTGCAATTTACCATCATCCTGGATTTTATGATTATCTCCCCCCTGGGCGATATCCTTTTGAAGACCCTCAGCCTGAGCACATCCCAGTTTGGTTCGGTCGTTTCAGCTTATGCGATCAGTGCAGGGATTTCCGGGATCATGGCGGCAGGGTTTGCGGACAAGTTTGACCGGAAGAAGCTCCTGCTTTTCTTTTATACTGGCTTTATTGTAGGTACCGCCTTTTGTGCATTGGCCTACAATTATCATACACTTTTGATAGCACGTATTGTCACTGGTTTGTTTGGAGGCGTGGTAGGTTCTATATCGATGGCCATCATCACCGATGTATTCAGCCTCAACCAGCGGGGTAGGGTGATGGGATTTGTTTCGATGGCATTTGCGGGCAGTCAGATCCTTGGTGTGCCTATCGGGTTGGTCCTCGCCAATGCATGGGGATGGCATTCCACGTTTATCATGGTGGTCCTGCTGGCCATTTTGATTGGTATTGTGGTGGTCTTGAAGCTCCGGCCATTGACAGCGCACCTTAAATTGCAGTCCGATAAAAATGCATTCCAGCATTTGTGGCATACGGTCCAAAAAAAGGATTACCGTATAGGGTTCACAGCGACTACATTACTATCCCTTGGCGGGTTTATGCTCATGCCGTTTACGAGTGCATTCCTGGTCAACAATGTGCTGATCGCCCAGGCGGATCTTCCGATTGTCTTTTTCTTTACCGGGATATCATCGATGATCATCATGCCCCTTATCGGCAGGATCAGAGACCGTGTAGACAAGTATAAAATATTTGTATTCGGATCCTGCGTCGCTGCGATCATGGTCCTGGTATACACCAATCTGACACCCATCCCGATCTGGGAAGTGATCATTATCAACATGATCATGTTTATGGGAATCATGAGCCGCATGGTACCTGCTTCAGCCCTCACCTCCGCCATCCCTGAAATGTATGATCGCGGTGCATTCATGAGTATCAATTCCTCCCTGCAACAAATGGCCGGCGGTGCTGCGGCTATGTTTGCAGGCTTCGTCGTCGTGCAGCAATCGGAGAGCAGCCCTATCCAGCATTTCAATATCCTGGGTTATGTGATGGTGGTCATCATGGCACTCTGTGTAGTGCTCATGTACAGGGTGAGCCGGATGGTCAAGCGTCGTGCAGTGAATCTTGCAGCCCGTTAAGCCCCATCGTCCGTAAGGACTCCCCCCTGTGTGCTGCGCAACCCCGGGGTAAATCACTTCCAGGCTGTGTGAAGTTGATCCCTGAGCTTGTAGAAGGGGACAGAGCGGAGTAATATAATTTTCCCCTAATTTAGTCTTCAGTTGAAAACAAAATCTAGGGTAAATGGCTTCACCAGGAGAGAGCAGGCCCGCTATCCTTGCGGGTCTGGCAGATTATCATGGCCGGACTATGATCCGGCTGGAATTCCAATATGACACAACCATTATCGCAGAGATTAAAGCTATTCGGGGTAGGGTATGGAGTCCAATGCACAAATCTTGGTATGTGCCGGATACCGGAGATAACAGGCGGCGATTCGGTATCTCAGATTTTGAGATGCCACCTAACCTCGTCAACGAGGCGATACCAGTGGTGCAGTATCAATCCGTGTGTCAATCATTGATGGACAGGATGCGGGAGAAGATCATACTCAAGGCATTAAGCCCTCATACACTTAAAAGCTACATGAACCATATCAAGGTCTACCTGGCGGAAATAGGAAAAACCGTCAATCCGATGGATATGACCAAGGCTGATATTGAGCGATACCTCCTCAAGCGCCATGAGCAAAATCCTTCAAGTGAGAGTAATCGAAACAGTCATATCAACGCTATCAAATTTCTTTATGAGCACGTGCTTGGTCGTGAGCGTATGCTGTTTTACCTGACGCGGCCTGAGAAACCCCAACAGTTGCCTAAAGTGCTAGGTGAGCATGAGTTGGAGCGGATGTTTCGATCCGTCCCGAACTTAAAGCATAAAACCATTCTGCTCACAGCCTTTAGTTGTGGATTGCGTGTAAGCGAAGTGACCAGACTAAGGGTCAGGGATATTGACATGGAACGTTTACAGGTTTTTATAGAACGTTCGAAAGGGAAGAAGGATCGCTATGTGATGCTAAGCCCAGTACTGAAGGATGTCCTATCCAGGTATATTTCCATTTATAAACGTAGTCCAGCGGATTATCTTTTTGAAGGCCAGGAACCAGGAACGCCTTATGGGACCCGGAGTGCCCAGATCATTTTCAACCGTGCGGTAAAGGCTGCTGGGATCCAAAAGGATGTGACCTTTCATGCGCTGAGACACAGTTTTGCAACTCATCTGCTGGAAAAGGGGGTGGATATCAAATATATTAAGGATTTGTTGGGGCATTTTGACATCAAGACTACAGAGCGGTATCTTCATGTGGCTCGTGAGAAGCTGGTGGTCATTCAGAGTCCGCTGGACTATCTGGATCCGAGTATTTAAAAAGCGAAAGTTTGGATATACGAAACGAATATTTTACAAAACGAACCATTAATCTTTTGATTTTCAATGGGAATCCCTTAAATTCACGCTGGTATATAACCATGTTAGGTGCAAGCAAAGTGAGCTACACAAACAATGACAGCAATCGCAGAAAACAACATTTACGGGTTCTTTGCAAGCTTATATTGTGACGAAACAGAACAAGAAATGGTAAAATCATTCTTGTGGTCTGAGAATGGGTTAAAAGAAAAATTGAAGCCTCTTAAATGGTATAATTATGGAGAGGATTTCCATCTTATTTTATTCCAATTTTATGTCAATCCACCGGTTAGCCTGCACGGAACATTGAGAGAAATTGAAAATTATAGAAGGAAAGAAAAGAGTATTGGAGTTCCAATAGTACTTGACAAAGCTAATTTCTTTAACTTAAATGAAGACGGGAAATATGCTTGCATGCAAGCAATAATCCTGGACAGATTGATACGCATAAATTGCTTTCAGAAGATGAGCACCCATAAGAATGCCAGCACCTAACATCGGATGCTCATAAGCAGGGCTATCTACATTGATATTGAAAACGTAAATTTGGAGAAACGAACCCCGGAGACAGGCCCAAAGTCAGTCGGCCTGCCTACGAGCACCCTCGTTCGTTATGCGACACTTATGACAACTGCCTTAGTATGAATTTGGATCAATCTAATTAGTTTTATATCCATTCGATTTCATTTATTAAGCTATGAAGTTCTGGTATTAAATATTTACAGATGAAAATGCCTCACGTTAAGTTTATTATACTAGTTTTTATTTTACAGGGCTCATACAGCGAAATATCAGGACAAAATCTTATCTCCAATCCAAGCTTTGAACAAAACAAACAGCTTACAAGAAATAATGGCCTAAGTGTATCCTCAGCATTTTCCAACGTACCTGGCTGGAAGTTGCTTGGTTTTCAATCCTTCTATTGTCATTGCAAAGCCAAACCGGACAACTGGGAATTTTCAACGTGCAGATCTCATCTCTATTCTCCTAAATCGGGATGCGCCATGATCAAAATGGTGTATGAGGAAAACGGCTATTCTGATCCGGACTTGAATTCAGAGGTTAGGCTTCCGGGTATTACCAGTTACCTTGAAAGCAAATTGACAGCACCCCTTGAAGTTGGATCGGTATACGAAATGAGTTTCTGGGTATATTTTCCTGAGGACTCAATCGTTGAAACCAGCATCCTGTCAAATATTGGTTTTTTACCTTCCCTTCATCTAATTGAAATGAGCTCTAATAATATGCTCAATGTTCCAAAATTATTTCACGACACCATTCCGCAAGGTCAATGGTTTCAAATCAAGAAATATATACGGGCTCTTTGTCCTTTAGAGTATATTGTCATTGGGGCATTTAGGAATGATTATTTTCCTATAGTCCATAGGGAAACTAATTCTCACTACCAATTCTATTTTGTTGATGATGTCAAAGTGGAAAAAATCAAAGAAGATACCTTAGACGCCGCAATTATCCCAACACCTTTCTGCAAATTCTATGAAGATGAACAAACACGACTAGAAGTACCTCTTCAGAAAAACATATCAATTCGTTTTTCTTCAAATTCCTACACTATTTCTTCTGATCAACAGTTAGTCCTGGATTCATTTATCAATGCCATTGATGAAAGATGGAAGCCAGTATATAGTGTAGTTGGTCATACAGATGATATCGGAGATGGAAATGATTCGCTATCCCTAAACCGGGCTTTCGCAACAAAATCATACATTCAGCAAAAACTTCGTGTTCCTGATTTCAGGATGATCACATTTGGAGTAGGGAGTTCGTATCCGGTAGGTAGTAACTATTCTGAAATGGGACGTTCTGAAAACAGACGTGCAACAGTGACTGTAACGTCCCTTTCCAAAACTATGGCCTATTACAGGCAGTGCCTTGAACTGGCCAATAAAGGGAATCACACTCAAGCAATTTCAGCATTGAAACAATGGATTAGAACTGCAAAATATTATGAAGTAATATTTTCTCTCTTTGATTACCGTTTAGATTCGCTTAGAAATACTCCAGGATGGACAGGGATTTTGGAAGAGGTAAAAAAGCAAATATAGGCGGCACTACGCTTCTAAAGACGCATTTTACCTTGATTCGCTTACGTGCGAAGATCAACGCTACAGGACACTTGAATTGTCCATACTTGGTCTGTCTGGATTCTTTAAGGCTTATGAAACATTCAATTTTAAATTTTACACCATTGACGAAAACAGACTTATTGATTTCGATACTAAAAATTTCAACATGCTTACAGACTATCTAAATCAGAATGCATTCCCAAGAATTTCTGATATTGGCAGACGTAATGTTGAAGGGCTGATTTATATTCTTATTCATGCTGAAGATACTGCCTCAATGATTAAATATATCCCCATTCTTAAAGAAAGGTGCCTTGAAGGTGAAGCTGAATGGAACACATGGGCAATGTTGTATGACAAGCTTAGATTGCTTCAAAATCTACCACAACTGTATGGCATGCAAAGTGTCTTCATTGATCCTGAAAGGACTCAACTTCAGCTTTATAAGATTGATGACATCAATGCAGTTAATGGACGTAGACGTGTTATTGGATTAGAACCAATTTTGGATCCAGAAACGATTACTTTTATTATGAAGGATTAGAACCTCGCTGATGCCTTCCCTATATTGTGCAATTGAGAAGTTTCGTTACCAATGGAACATTTGCAAAGAAAAAGGGATCGCATAACATCGGCTACAGGCAATGGCGGATAAGAGTTAGCGAAATGATTAGTACCTTGAAATTGATTACTAGAGCTCGACAGACAAGTGCATTGAGTCGCCACTGCCCGTAGCCCGGTCGTTAGCAGTAATTTTAAACAGAACATAGTGAAACATAATATATATCAAATTGACGCATTTACGGACACAATTTTTGGAGGAAATCCTGCTTGTGTTGTGCCACTTGACAATTGGTTGTCAGACGAAATCTTGTTGAAAATAGCAAAAGAAAACGCAGTTGCTGAAACTGCTTTTTTTGTTGACAAAGGAGAAAAAATCCATTTACGATGGTTTACGCCTGAAATTGAAATGGATTTGTGCGGTCACGCTACACTTGCAACTGCTCATAGTTTAGCGACAATTCTTGACTATAAGAAAGATAAAATTGTGTTTGAAACTTTAAGTGGCGACTTAATTGTCAAAATTGAAAATGGAAAATATAAAATGAACTTCCCATCAAGAATGCCTATTGTCGACATCTTACCACCGACAATTTCAAAATCCTTAAATATTCAACCGAAAGAAATTTTGAAATCAAGAGACTATGTTTTGGTGTATGAAAATGAAACAGAAGTTAGAAACATAAAAATTGACAGACAATTATTCGACCAAATAAATATTGACCCAGGAGGTGTAATTGTAACAGCAATTGGAGACAATTGCGATTTCATTTCAAGATTTTTCACACCGCAAGCATCAATTTTAGAAGACCCTGTAACAGGTTCTGCACATTGTTCTTTAATTCCATTTTGGGCTAAAAGACTAAATAAAAAAGAACTTTATGCTCAACAAGTTTCTGAACGATTGGGCAAGGTTGTATTGTGAAGACAAAGGAGACCGAGTGATTATTAGTGGACAAGCAAAAACATATTCAATTGGAGAATTTTGGACAGAATAAAACTACTGCTAACAGCACCTACCCAAAAGGCGGGGGTTCGTGTTCCAAAGACAGTTTTGTGGTTAAACAAACATTAGTTTTTCAAATCAAGTTTTGTGGTAAAAGTCCCGCCCTTCGGGTAGCTGCAAAACGTTATGTGACATTTAAGGAGTTGTCACTATGAATGCAAACCTAGAATGTTCGTAGTAAATGAGGATTCACATGAATAATCTATTTAGTAGGCTTTTACTTCTTTCAGTTGCCTTTATTCTCAACTGCAGTTCATCATTTGGCCCTCTTGTAATAGAGTATAGAAATTTGAAAATTGAGTTTAGCAATTTGGATGATAATGACTATTCCTTTGTGAATTCTCCGGATAGAGGTGAATTCGTATATGAAAACAAAAGACAGAATATCGGACTTTTAGCAGTTTATTATCCCATTGATCATTGTATGAGCGATTATAAGGATTTTGATGTCTTACTTAGCCTTCAAAAGAACTTGAATGAAGAAAATAATGTACTTGTCTTTCACCTAAATAGCACTTATGAGGCTGATTTGATAAAGGAGGAAATCATAAAAGTATACCCATTAGATGCCACAGATAAACCAAATTTTCATAGAATTGAATACTGGTACTCAGAGTGCCGATCGGATAATAGGGTTTTTATTAATTTCAACTATAAGTCAGAAAATTTCGATTTGATGAGGATTCTAACTGAAATTAAGGACTTTAGATCTTTTAAGATTGAAAGAGCATAGTCTTATCAAGGGTACAAGTCATAAAAGGAATATAGCCTCACATAACATATGCTACCCTCCAGCAGGGACAACTACACAGAAAATGATATCCTTATATTTGAAAGAACACGCTCAGGTACAGATTTTCGGTAGTCATCCTGCCGACGGGTAGCCTGGACGTTATACAATGCTAATATTTGAGCTCCGTATACTTCATTAGGGCAATACCTACGTTAATGTTTGATAACCCGCAAATACTAAACTTATGAAAAACCTGAAATTTTTAGTTTTCTGCTTTCTCCTCCATTTCACTACGAACAATTTATGTTTTGGTCAGGCATTTTCACCTATTGATCCTCAGCATGTTGGATTCGACAACTCCTCAGCTTGCGTAAAAGGTGAATTTGAGCTAGTAGTAAGTGGTCCAATGAGTGGGAATGATGGCATGCCACTTGGAGGCTATATAGTTAATGGAACCCAGAAGAAGGATTGGGTTAACCCTGATGATTACGAGGGAGATTTTTCGGAAGAGAATGGCATTTTTGGACGTACATTATTGGGGCAAATGGTTTTGATGCCTTATAGAGAATTCATTAAGAAACCCCATATCCCATTTGAGTGGGCATTTCAAAACGGGAAAATTCTCGTTTTGGATGGAAAGAATATGCAAAAATCTGAAGGAGAGCCTGGGATGTATTCAGCTATAGGATTTCGGGAGGATGGATCTTTGACCATCTTTATTGCGACGTCTGATCCGGTGACTCCGAAGGAAATGGCTGAGGAAATTATCAACTTAAATTCCTTTTGCCGTAATGCGATCCTCCTTGATGAAGAATCTGGATACTCCACGATAACGGAAACAATTAAGAATAAGGATTTTAAATCCCAGAATATCAAACTTCACCTAAAAGGGTATGCGTACGGTATAACAATGCCATAAGTAACATTTGATTCAGGCTTTAGCATCGTATAACATTAGCTTCACACCATGGCGGAAATAATTGGACTCGATACTTTGGCCCTTGAATCAGATTTCACTATCTTGAAGATGAAATCCTAGAGCGCCACGTCGTGAAGCCCGGGTCGTTATACTCTGATGGGGAATTAATTTATAAAATCTGGAGAAGAAAATTATCCAAGTTGAGATACTTTCCGTCGCTGGGTAAGAAAAAAAAGGTCTTTATTATCCAAAAAACCATCATATGAATAGAAATTTTGTAATCATTCTACTGACCATATTTTCCTCGCAATTGCATGGCCAGGTATTTGGGGATTTGCGTATAGGAGCATCAGCTAGTAAGATCAATATGCCAAAGGAGTTCGATGAAGAGTTTAATGCCGTATGGAATTTTATGTATGGGGCTTCTGCCGGTATCTATTTAGGGTCAAAGTTTAGCGGGCAACTATGGGTTCAATCTTTAGCTTATGGAGTTGATGTAGAGGAATCAGAATATCACGCTTCAGCAATTATACGACTTCGGTATCTTCAGTTTCAGCCAGAGATTTCTTATCAATTATCTAAAAAGTTTTCTCTCAATGCCGGATTGTCCTTTGGAACATTATTGAAGATCAGCAGAAATACAAACCTAGAAGGTTGGGAGGATGTAGAAAATAATAGATTCTTCAATGATTCCGATTTTGGACTTGTTGGTGGCCTGCAGTATCAATTGAATCATTTCATCCTAGGTATTTCCTGGTATCAGGGGATTAACGATATCGCTCATGATCAATGGATTGATAGTGAGGGAAACATATTGGATGATCCAAAGGCCTTTAATCGATCCCTTACCATATCTGTAGCATACAGGTTGGGCAAACCAAGGCAGAACAGTAATGAACAGGCCCATTAAATCCTTAAAATGAACCAAAGTTTCCGTAAATCAGCA
The DNA here is from genome assembly GCA_016716665.1 of Candidatus Opimibacter iunctus. Taxonomy (GTDB): domain Bacteria; phylum Bacteroidota; class Bacteroidia; order Chitinophagales; family Saprospiraceae; genus Opimibacter; species Opimibacter iunctus. The sequence goes on from JADJVH010000007.1 coordinate 155,461, forward strand.
TAGTGAAAGGAAGGAAAGAATCTGGTTTAGATTGCATTGTGGACCAGTTGACGAATTCGATTCAGAATGTAATTACAGGAGACAGTTTTGCCACTAGAATAGGTATGAAAACGAAAAAGAAGGAACTGAGTGTTGATTACATTGGTGGACAGGGTTCGCTTACGATTGCGGAAGAACAAGAACTCCATGAGTACTTTACCAAACAAAAAGTGGATTCAAAGAAATCGAAAAGCAAAGCTAGTCCAAAGAAAACCAAGCAGACAAAAGTTAGTGCCTGATCGGAAAACTTGTCTTTCAGGAACGAGTATAACATCGGCTTCACACCATGGCGGATATAAATTGCCTCGTCACCCTCCTACTTGAATCAGATTTCACTATCTTGAAGATGAAAACCTTGAGCGCCACGTCGTGAAGCCCGGGTCGTTAGCAGTAATTTTAAACAGAAACTAGTGAAACATAATATATATCAAATTGACGCATTTACGGACACAATTTTTGGAGGAAATCCTGCTTGCGTTGTGCCACTTGACAATGGGTTGTCAGACGAAATCTTGTTGAAAATAGCAAAAGAAAACGCAGTTGCTGAAACTGCTTTTTTGTTGACAAGGAGAAAAATCCATTTACGATGGTTTACGCCTGAAATTGAAATGGATTTGTGCGGTCACGCTTACACTTGCAACTGCTCATAGTTTAGCGACAATTCTTGACTATAAGAAAGATAAAATTGTGTTTGAAACTTTAAGTGGCGACTTAATTGTCAAAATTGAAAATGGAAAATATAAAATGAACTTCCCATCAAGAATGCCTATTGTCGACATCTTACCACCGACAATTTCAAAATCCTTAAATATTCAACCGAAAGAAATTTTGAAATCAAGAGACTATGTTTTGGTGTATGAAAATGGAAACAGAAGTTAGAAACATAAAAAATTGACCGACAATTATTCGACCAAATAAATCTTGACCCAGGAGGTGTAATTGTAACAGCAATTGGAGACAATTGCGATTTCATTTCAAGATTTTTCACACCGCAAGCATCAATTTTAGAAGACCCTGTAACAGGTTCTGCACATTGTTCTTTAATTCCATTTTGGGCGAAAAGACTAAATAAAAAAGAACTTTATGCTCAACAAGTTTCTGAACGATTGGGCAAGTTGTATTGTGAAGACAAAGGAGACCGAGTGATTATTAGTGGACAAGCAAAAACATATTCAATTGGAGAATTTTGGACAGAATAAAACTACTGCTAACAGCACCTACCCAAAAGGCGGGGTTTCGTGTTCCAAAGACAGTTTTGTGGTTAATCAAACATTAGTTTTTCAAATCAAGTTTTGTGGTAAAAGTCCCGCCCTTCGGGTAGCTGCAAAACGTTAGTCGAAATAGTCAAATATTCTAATAGTAATTGAAGAAGCGATGTTTTTGAATGCCACCAGTAGTTCTAGGAACTAGAATGAATAGATATTAATTCTTATCCATGAATATTAATCAAATAGTAGGGCTACTAATATTAGGCTTTGGTATTCTGTACACAAGAAATACTTATAGAAATTATATCAGGGGTAAAGAATCGTTTTTCATGTTCAGCCAAGGATTCTACGCTGGTATATTAATAGTAATTTTAGGTCTAATACTATTACTTCAGAAGACAACATTGTTTTAACCAGCAGGTCCATGCCAAAAGGACTTCGACTAACATAACCTACCAGCCAGCAGGGTTAACTAATTGACCATTGATATCCTTATATTTGAAAGAAACAACCCAGGCACGGATTTTCGTCAGTCAACCTGCCGGCGGGTAGCCCGGGCGTTAGATGAGACCTTATGAAAAGTTACATTGTAATAGTATTTATTATATCTACTCTTCCTCAAATGGGAAGATCGCAAGGCTTGATCGACACTCTGCAGATTGGTCAATTAAATACCCTGGAAAAGATCACAGAGATTTATGATTGGCCTCATTCCCGATACGAGTTGGATCACTTTGTATTTGTCCTTAAGACAAAAAAATGGGATCCCCAGGTGCAGTATAACGAAGGAGAGAGTATTTCAACAGAGTCAAGAGAATTATTAGGAAGAGCAATGGCAGGGGATACCCTCATCATCAAGGAGGTTTACGCACTTAACTCAGAATCGCCAGAGTCTGGACAGGTAAAATTGCCAGAGAAAAGGATCCTGCTTAAATAGGCGGCCACATCTAACATTGGATGCTCATAAGCAGGGCTATCAACATAGAGAAAGTATATGTAAATTTGGACATAGGAACCCAGGAGACAGCTTCAAACATAGTCGGCCTGCCTACGAGCATCCTTCAGCGTTAGATGCAATATGAATTATGTATAAATTAGTATTGATCATATTTATTATTCCATTGATACTAGCTTGTTCTGGACCCCAAAACATTATTGGAGACACTAAAGATTCCTATGCTCGATTACATCCAGCTAAAAAAATTTCTAGCGCAGATAATTATTCAATTTTGAAAGGTAAAATGTATGATGCAACCTTTAAGAGAACTCTTATAGTGGCATTAGTTAAAGTAAGAGGTGATACGACTATTGAAGCTAAAACCAATTTTGATGGGTCCTATGCAATTAGACTTCCTAATGGTAAATTCGATTTGGACTTTAGTTACTTAGGATACAATAGTTTGAGTGTTGAGGGCATTGAGTTATCTCCCAGCCATTCTGTAAAAATTGATGCTTTCCTTAAACCAACAATTGTGCTAAATGAAAAAAAATAAAGCATCTAACATAAGATGCTCATAAGCAGGGCTATACACATTGAGAATGAAAACGTAAATTTGGACAAAGGAGCCCCGGAGGCAGCCCCAAACTCAGTCGGCCTGCCTACGAGCATCCTTGATCGTTAGCTGTAATTAGAAATATGCGAATTTTCATGCTACTTCTTCTGTCCATGGCTTTAAGCTACTGCCAAACAAAGACAGTTAATGAAAAGCATACCTTTCAATTGCAGAATAAATTAGGTGATTGCTGGGCCGAACTTGAGTGCTTCCTGCCATTTGAGTTTGATACTATATATTTTGACACTACCTCCAAAACAAATTGTGGCCTTCTAGCATACCAAGTTTATTCTAAAAAATACGCTCTAAAATATAGACATTTAAAATTCGGGCAAACAATGGAAGTACCACAAATTGATAGTACATATTCCTTTTCAATTGTTTACTCACCCTTTGGATATTGTGATTCTTTACGAATTAGACAAAAGTATGATTTTAAGATGTTTGAGTATTATCTTAAATCTAAATTCGAACCTGAGAACCCAGAATTAGTAGTCGACTCCACTTTTAAAGCTAATGAACAAACCTATACTGTTTTGTCTTACAAAGACAAGATTGGCCAAACAACATTTTATAAAGTGGATGCTTACACCATCATCAAGAATAGGCTTTTATCTATTTCTATTGAGAACAATATACTTTCCCAAATCGAGTTTAACCATCAAGCTAATAAAATACTGAAGAGCATAAGAATAAAGCTCGTAAAGGAATAAAATTTGGAGATGACAGACATATCCATTGTCATGATGATCAACAAGAATACATCTAACATCGGATGCTCATAAGCAGGGTTAACCACATTGAATATGAAAACGTAAATTTGGACAAAGATGCCTCGGAAACAGCCCAAACTCAGTCGGCCTGCCTACGAGCATCCTTGGTCGTTAGGCGTAACCTTAACTTTATAAAACAATAGATCGTACCATCCTTTATAATCTTTAGAACCATTCAATGAAGCGATCAGGTTTTGCAAAATGGCTAATCGGTATTGCCGTTTTTATCAGTGTCTGGCCGTATATGATTATTTTTATTGGTGGCCCAATGTACATCATTGGCGTTATTCTTTATTGGACAACAAAGGAGCACATTATAGATAAGATATCATGGACGGTACTTCCTATTCTGATATTCGCAATTCTATTCTCAAAAGTTTATTCTCTGATTTAACTTTCAAGTTTGTTTAAAGATGATGAAATCCCAAAGAGAAACTACGTCTAACAAAAGCTACCCGCCAGCAGGGATTACTGCAAAACCGAAAGATGATATTATATTTGACAGAACATGTATGGGCGCAGATTATCGGCAGACGAACTGCCGGCGGGTAGCCCAGTCGTTATGAGCAATTAAAGATTGGAAATGATTCATCATGGTTTTATGGATAGCTGATTCGTCGTCAAATGAACTTAACACATGGATATATACTATTGTTAATACTGCTTGTTACGGCTTGTCAAAAAGAAAGTCCTAAGAGGCCATTTCAAGATGAAGTCACTGATTCAGAAAAAACACCCCCTCTCAAACATGTTGTTAGTAGCGATTTGACATGTTTTACATTGACTAAACAGGATTATAATTTTGTTATAAGTCCATCATTGGCAAATTTTATTGTTGAACTGATTTTTGATCCCAACACATATCACAGAACAATACAAATATCTAAGGCCGGCGAGTCTGCACCATATCAGATTATAGATGCCGATGTAGGAGAACAATTTAGTTATAGGGAGGACTTAAGAGCCGTTGATGTCAATTTTGATGGGTATAAGGATCTTGTCCTGTTAGGTTGGTTTGGGGCTACTGGAAATAAGGGTTATTCCTTTTACACATTTGATAGTTTAAGTACAACTTTTATTTTAAACACAGATTTAGGTGGGTTAGAATCTCCGCGATTTGACGATTCTACTAAGCGGATTCTTACTCACAGCGTTGGTGGAATGGCCGGAAACATCTATAGGAACGAAATCTATAAGTATGAAAATGGAAAACTTAAGCTTATTCATGCTGTTTACCAAGACTTTGATCAAAACACGGACCACTTTGTTCGTAAGACAAAGCATATGAGAAACGGCCAACTCAAGGATTCAACAACTATTATTTTTCCGGCATTTTAAAGGTAAGGTAGTTTTGCAGCCGAACGAAATACTGCTCATAACATCGGATGCTTATAAGCAGGGCTATCTGCATTGAGAATGAAAACGTAAATTTGGAGAAAGGAATCCCGAAGACAGCCTCAAATTTAGTCGGCCTGCCTACGAGCATCCCTTGTCGTTAAAATCAAACTCACATCCACCAAATAGAGGCATGTAGCAATTCAGAACTTAAGATTGATGTACGCCTTCTCAAAAGAAGTAACATAGAAATATGCCCTGTAATGGCCCCGGACATGGAAGAAAGCGCCGGGTATTTATTTCAGGGTGATACGGGATAGGATTGTAACTTTGATTCAAACCTGTACTACAGAAGCTTCACCTTTAAATTCGCTGATATGAAACTTTTCAAAGGGCTCTTCCTCCCGGCTATACTTGCCACTGCCTTCTTTGCCTGCATGCCCTCATCCTTTGATGAAAAGCTGCTGCAAGGCCAATGGCAAGGTGCCCTGTGGGTGGTCGAAGGACAAACCAACCAGATCGATGCTACTACAGCATTGTTCTCTTTCGGACCCGATGGGAAGTATACCTACACCTACAATGATGCCACAGAGAAGGGCACGTACTTTATGTCCAATAATGAACTCTTTACCACACCGGATGGAGGCATCAAGATGATGGTCAAGGTGCAGAAGCTCACCCAGGATAGCCTGGTCTTCAATATGAACAGGGGAGGGCAGTCGGAGACGCTGACACTCATCAGGAAATAGGAAAGGCGGAACTGCTGAAGAGGCGAAAGGGGCTTAAGAGGCGAAAAGGCACAGGTAAAGGGAAGGTCTATCTTGACAGTAAATGGTTACCAATAGTACTTTCTCACGTCTCACGTCTCACGATTCACGTCCCATAACTCACAATTCACAACTCACATCGTAATTATTTATTTTCCCCCTTCAGGGGGCCAGGGGGCAATTTGGTCATTTCCAGCAATTCATTGATATGTTCTTGCTTCCGCGCCTCCCGGTGCTGCTTGCAGAAATCCGTATGATAATGGTGCCTCCGCATAAAGTTGATCTGTAGCTCATTGAAGCGCTGCTTGGTCAGGTGCGGGTCGTAGTGACGGAATTCATGGTAGAGATTTTGACTGATGGTATGGAATTGATCAGTGCCCAGGTATTCGAGGTCAGCATCTGCCACGATTTTTTCAAAGAGGGTTTTGGGCTGCTGGGGGATCTTGGTGGCCATGATCATGTCACAGATATCCTGGATTTCTTCAGTCGGAAAGTCATAGCGGACTAGCTTGAGTGAGCAGATTTCACAACCAATCTCTTCATGGTTCTTCGCCTGGCGGATAAAGCCGATATCGTGAAACAGGGCAGCTACCTTGATCAGGTAGAGATGCCTTCCATTGACATTTTCATGGTGCGCGATCAGTTCCGCTTTTTCAATCACATGGGCTGTGTGCTCCGGTGTATGGTAGGTGAGGTAGCCCGGGAGTTGAGCACGTAGCATGTGGAATACATCATCATAAAGCTCCTGGTATATGTGCATAGATCAGTGCTTTACTTTTTGTTTGATCACTCCACCGGTCACCTCCTTGATGCTTTGGATAAAGACAAAGGCATGCGGGTCTGCCTGCAATATCGCCATCCTGATCCGGTGGATTTCGAGCCGCGTGACAATCGTCATGATGATATCACAATCATGCTTGATGTCAAAACTGGCCGGCAGATAACCGCGCTCACCTTTGAAAACAGATATAGCTTTATTAAAGTCCTTTACGATAAGGCTCTTGATCAGTTCATCCTTGCCGGAGATCACCGTCAACGCCGTATACTCTTCAAATCCATCTACGACATAGTCTGAAATTTTCATCGCGGTGAAATACGTCAGGATAGAATACAAGGCGGTCTCCACATTATAGACATATACGGCACCCAGGATCACGCAGGTGTTGAACATCATGACAATCCGCTGGTCGAAAAGCCAAACTTCCGGTTGGTATAGGCCGCAATGACTTCGAGGCCGTCCAGCACACCACCACCTTTGATGATGAGTCCTATGCCGAGCCCGATAAAGAAGCCACCGAAGACAGCGATCAGGATCTTGTCATAGTGCAATTCGGGAACAGGAATGACCAGGAGTGCCAGGGCCAGCAAGAGGATTGAAATGGTGGTCTGCACAGCAAAGGTCTTCCCGATCTTTTTATAGCCGATGATGACAAACGGGATGTTGAAGGCAATCAGGTAGGCACCGATGTATTCCTCTGAGCCATGGCTGAAGAGGATGGACAGACCGGTGATCCCGCCATCAATAAAGTGATTGGGGAGCATGAAGCCCTTGAGGGCAAAGACGGCAGACAGGACCCCCATGGCCGTAAACAATATGGACGGTATCGAAAAAATCCTCTTCCAGTCTATGTGATCTGAATGTACCATGGCGTGATTTGAGGGATAAGATTTCAGGTGGGTAAAAATAACCATTTTAGGTAAATGACCATTTTGTTTTATCAGGCCCCTGTTGAGCAACCGTGAATGCATGGACCCAGTTGTAGCTATGGTGCACATGACCGTTTACTAAATATACCGCTGATTTTTGTCCTGAAACTTGACAGACACTTCATTTCAACATAGTTTTATCAAAGATTTTGAAAAATGTGGCCGATGCACATGTGTGCGTTTTGGTGAGCAGTGCTCTCCAATTGCAATTGCAGACACGCCCTGAATCAAATATTTTATAATCTAATCCTGATCATCATGAAGCATTGGTTCATCTACATTGCAGTCCTCATGGGTATTTATATCCCATTGCCTGCGCAGCAATTCTCTCCAGCAGTGATCGCCAGCGATGGCGGTACAGGCAAGGCGGGAGGGATACAACTGGAATACACACTTGGCGAAGTGGCTATACAAGGCCGCACGGGTTTGTCTTCCAGCTACACGGAGGGCTTTCATCAACCTGTACTGCTTGTGGACGAAATCAATGTAGCAGCTTTACCAGGCAGTAAGGAAGAAATACCTTCCATCTCCATCAGGCCCAACCCGGTCTCCACATCACTCACTATTCACTTCAGTAGTGCCCCTCCCGTACTGATCTCCTTTGCGCTGAGTGATGCACATGGACAACCATTGATAAAGAAGGAGATCAACACCTATGATGGTGACATGACGCTCGATATGTCATCACATGCACCAGGGCTCTACCTCATCCAACTGCTGTCAGCAGATGGCCGCATCAGCTCCGTATTTAAAATCATAAAAATATAATCGCTCACTATCCCAAATCTATACTTATGAAAATAATATCACTACTCATTTCTGGACTGTTGATGGTGCAGCTCTGCACCGCACAATCGGTGCCCCAGGGCATGAAATACCAGGCAGTCGCCAGGGACCAGCAAGGCAAAATATGGGCAAGCCGGGATCTGCAACTCAAGATCACCTTGTATAGCGAACCGGTGCAAAAGGAAGTCGCATATATCGAGATCCAGAAAATCACCACCAATGAACTTGGCCTCTTTTCACTCTCCATCGGAGGTGGCATACCTATCAAGGGTAGTTTTGAAGAAGTACCCTGGAGTACTGGAGAGATATGGATGGAGGTCGCCGTCCAGACAGATGACGAGACTGATTTTGTCACGATCTCTGATAGCAAGATGCTTTCGGTGCCATATGCCTTTCACGCAGCGACAGCTTCAGAGCTCACAGGTCCGGGCAATATAACGCGAGGAGGATCAGATCCGGGCGCCGAGACTGCAGAATGGCTGCTTGATGGAAATAAAAACACGGACCCGCAGAAGCACAAACTGGGCACCCGTGATGAAGTTGATCTCGTGCTGGTGACCAATGATCTGGAACGCATACGAATCCTCAATAAAGGGGATGTCGTGATCAGGAATGATCTGTATGCTGAGCAGAATGTACATCTGAATGCTGTTGGAGGGGAGACGTTTAACTATGGAAACCTAACCGTCATGGGTAAAACACATCTCAAGGATAATATGGCAGTAGAAGGTGCAGCCTATCTGCATAACTTCCTTCAGGTAGATAAATATGTCCAGGTGCTCGACAATACGCAATCCATGAATCCCGCTACCGGTGCATTGGTCGTCACGGGCGGGGCAGGTATCGGAGGCAACCTCAATATTGGAGGTGATTTTAGTTTGCTGGGCAATGCAAATTTTGCAGGATTAATGCATATCACCAACCAGACCCAATCTGCAAGCACCACCACAGGTGCCCTGGTCGTTGATGGCGGTGTCGGCATAGGCAAGAGACTCAATGTAGGGGAAGCTACACGCCTGAACAGTACACTCGATGTCCTGGGGGCGACCAATATCACAAATACACTTGGTGTGACCGGCGTGACTACCATCACCAATACGACTCAGGCAACATCAAAGGATAATGGTGCATTGATCGTTGACGGTGGAGTGGGTATAGAGAAAAACTTATTTGTTGGCGGTACAGCCAATTTTGGCGGAGCAGCTACATTCGGCGGAAAGATCCATATCACGGATGTTACACAGTCCACCAACACCACTACCGGTGCATTGGTCGTAGATGGCGGATTAGGCGTAGCCAAGAACCTCAATGTTGGTGGTACCCTTGGCGTCAAGGGATCCGATAGCGGATTCCTCGCGTCTATCGACAACTCGAACAGTAATGAAGGCGATGGACTGGAAATCAAATTGGGACGGACACACCCTGGCTGGAATGGTAGTTCATACCTCCACCTGACAAGCCCTGCTGCTGAATTTTTTGATGATGCCATTGAAACCATTCGCGGATGGATAGATGGTTCGGAGGCCTTTGACCCATTAGATCTCCTCAATTTTATTCCTACTGCATACATTGCAGGTACAGCGTGTAACCTGGTCAATCTGCTGACTGAACAATTGAATGAAAGCATCGGCCTTCCATTAAATATTTCGGATCCTATCAATGATGCATTGGGCCTCCCGCTGGATATCGGTGCAGAAATCAATAGCGGGCTCGGATTGCCTGCCGGATTTTCACCATATGGCGTGATCAATGATGTATGTGATGTCTGTGTTGATGATGATGATCTTCCGGGGCCATTCTGGACTATTGCTCCAGCCTTGCCGACCAATGTATTGGTATTGCCGGCCATGCCTGACTTTGAATTACCTGCAATTCCGGAGATACCGGTGTGTGATGCCCTGCCGAGTTTTACACTTCCGGTGATCAGCTTTGTGGATGTTGATAATTCACTTGACAATAATAACCAGTTTATCAGCTTCAAAGATGTTGATAACCGTGAACTCGGATCAATCCGTGCCCAATCTGTGTCTGACTGGCAGGTCAATTATTTTAGCGGAGCATATATCGTCAATATTCTTGCCTCTGTAGTTGGTATTGATTTTGTCGGTGGTATCGTTGGTGCTATTTCTGAATTTACCAATATCGCAGATGCATACAATTCCATCGGCGTAGAGTATGCCTCCGGAAATGGTGACTATGCAGAATGGCTTGAGCGCGTCAATCCATCAGAAGTGATCAATGATGGGGATATCGTCGGTGTGGCAGGTGGCAAGATCCCCAAGGACCTTTCAAAGGCAGAGCAGGTGATGGCCGTCTCAGCAAAGCCAATCATGCTTGGAAATTCACCAAAGGCAGGACTTGAATCCACAGGCAACAAGATTGCCTTCATGGGGCAGATTCCGGTGAAGATACAAGGCCCTGTGGCTTCCGGAGATTATATCGTGGGCAATGCAGCTACACCTGGATATGGCATAGCTGTCAATCCATCAAAGATGACAAGAGAGCAGGAACTGTTGGTAGTCGGACGTGCGTGGGATACAAATTCAAATGCAGGCCCAAAGATGGTCAACACAGGGATTGGGGTCGAGAATGGACAGTTTCTGAAGGTGCTCCAGGATAGCCACGATGAAATGCAATCCAGCAGGTCACAAGTCACTGAACTCGAAGCAAGGATCAAGGAACTAGAAGCTAAAATGGAGGTGATCGTTACCAGTCTCCCGGGTTTCCAGGAAGCCTCTGATAAGGCAGAGAAGGGAAAGGCTCCAAAGCCAAAGTAATAAATCATCACTAATGAATATCGCGGGAGGGTTGCCAGTGGTGGCCCTCCCTGCGTTTCAGGAATAGAACTAATGTAATTTCAATACAAAGCCATGAATTGCATTCGAAATATCATGCTCTCCATTTTTATCCTTGGTATCGGAATTGACGTGGATGGACAGATAGACACCTTTGCCATGTTTGGTATTACGCATCAGCAGGAAGCAGAATCCCGGAAGTGGTTGGAAAACATCTATGAGGTGGGCGTCAAGATAAATGGCGACTCCATCTATGTCAGTGATGAGGCTAGAAGCGTTGCAGTTGATACCGCCTTAAGGCGTTTGATTTATCCACCTGTGTATGATTGGACCGGTGCTAATGCTTTGTTTAAGCAGATGCAGTATAAAATAGCGTTCTGGTATCTGATCAATATATATCATGATGACCCCACTAACAGGGAGAATGTGTTGAAATACGTGCTTACCCTGGAAGAAGTCTTTGCTATGGATAAGGTGTTGATCAGTGTGTTTTATACCTACGGCCTGCTTGATCCGCAAGTGGCTACCATCGTCAATGGTAAACCAGAAATCCATCACCCGGAGATCGTAGAGCAAAAGCTTGCCGTTGTCAAGGAGATGGTACAGTATATCCTTGCCTATCGGGCGCAACAGACCAAGAAATAGGTCTACCCAATCGAATTGTGTGAATGTTAATAAGGCCGGATCAGGCCTTCCGGGCTTTAAATGCTGATGCCCGGTAAGACAAGTTCAATCCCCTCCGCTTAATTGTTGCTACGAGACGATCACGTCACAGCACGCTACAAGAGGTGTTATTCTGATAAATCGTATTCCTACCTAAAAGAAGAGTACATTTGACATCAGACAATCTTCCACTCTCGACAAAGCAATCTCTTTCCTTTGCTCTCCTCTTTTAGGGACTTTTGCCTAAGGCTAATTTTTCCTTTTCCCCGGTTTTAATATCAAGTACATGAAGTCCCCACTCCTTCTTTTTATTGGTGTATTCCAATATGTAGCTGTCTTGTCCGGTCAGCAATTGTCCCCATCAGTCATTGCGAGTGAAGGCGGGATCGGCCATGCAGCCGGAATCCGGTTGGAATATACGCTTGGTGAATTAGCCATAGATGGTCTCGCCGGGCAGTCTGCCAGTTATACAGAAGGTTTCCATCAACCATTGTTGGTAGGCAGGCAAGTTGATCTGAATTCCACGCTAAATGAAAATCCTGATAGTCATGAAAAGCAACCTTTCATGACCGTGACCCCAAATCCAACTTCTTCCGAGATCATGATACATTTTCAAGCTGGTAAACCTGAGCAGATAGCCATTCAGTTGCGCAATGCATATGGGAACCTCCTGATCGATCAGAAGGCTGATGCCCGGGATGGTGATGTTCAGCTTGATCTGACCAATCTCGCACCAGGGTTGTATTTCATTCAGTGCACAGCTATTGACACCCGGTTTAATGCTGTATTCAAAATCATGAAGATCTAACATTCAATTTTACTAAGCTATATTACAATGAAATCCACCACACTTGTTTTATTGGGCCTGTTGCTATCCACGCATATATGCATAGGTCAGTCTGTTCCTCAAGGAATGAAATACCAGGCCGTGGCCCGCGATGAAAAAGGCCAGGTGATGGCCAATCGTGACCTGCAGCTCAGAATCAGCCTGTATACGGATCCGCTAAAAAAGCAAATCGATTATGCCGAAATCCATAAGCTGGTCACCAGTGACCTGGGTTTATTCTCCTTGTCCGTTGGCGAAGGAGTTGCGCTTAAGGGTGCTTTTGAAAATATCCCATGGAGTACGGGCGAAGTCTGGATGGAAGTAGCTATCCAAACAGATGACAAATCTGACTTCATCACGATTTCGGACAGCAAGATGCTATCGGTGCCTTATGCTTTCCATGCAGGTACTGCATCAGAATTGATCGGGACACCACAAGATGGAAGAGGAGTGGGTTTGCCTGATTCGTTGGTATACTGGACGATCATCGGAAATAAAGGTACAAATCCTACACGCCACAAGATTGGCACCAGGGATGCGGTCGACCTGGTCGTCGTGACCAATAATATTGAAAGGATGAGGGTATTGACCAATGGGGATATCAATATCATCCGAACCCTTAATGTTGGCCAGGATATGAATGTTACCCGGAAACTGACCGTAGGGGGTAATGTGATGCTGAATACCAATGGCGGTGTGACTGATATCATGGGTCCATTGAAAGTGTATAATGGCAGCGATACCTATCTAACAGGCTTATTCACGGTCGACAAGAACACCACCTTATGGGGTGATTTCGATCTCTATGGCTTTGCCAAGTTTACTAACCCGACGCAATCGCTGTCGACAAGTACAGGATCTGTGGTCGTGGCCGGTGGCCAGGGCATAAAAGGGAACCTCAATGTCGGTGGAGATTTTAACCTCATGGGCAATGCAACATTGATGGGACTTGTCAATATCACCAACCTGACTGAATCAACGAGCCCAACTACCGGGGCCTTGGTCGTGGGAGGAGGTCTCGGCATAGGTAAGCGTCTCAATGTCGGAGGAGCTACTGCATTGTTGAGCACACTTGATGTCACAGGAGCTACAAAATTATTAAGTACGCTTGATGTCACCGGGGCCACAAAGTTGCTGAGTTCACTGGATGTGAGCGGGATTACTACATTCCTCAATACCACACAGTCTCTTACAAAAGATGATGGAGCAGTGGTCATGGAAGGTGGGCTCGGGATAGAGAAAAACCTGAATGTCGGTGGCGCTTCAACATTTGGCGGAGCTGTTGCTTTCGGAGGGGCAGTCAATATTACAGATTTGACGCAATCGACCAGCCCGACCACAGGAGCCCTCATTGTAGCAGGAGGTGTAGGTATCAACAAACGACTGAATGTACATGAAGGCGGACTCTTTGACAGTACGCTGGGTGTGGTAGGTATCACATCAATTACCAATACTACACAGTCTACAAGTTCAACCACTGGAGCGCTTGTTGTGACAGGTGGAGCTGGTATTGCTAAAAACATAAATGTCGGCGGCGATGGACTAGTAAGCGGACTCATGGGTGTCGGTGGACTGTATTCCAATGTGAAGATGAGCGTCGTTTCTCCTGCCTCTCTCGAATATCCATTCTCCGCGGAAGTTGCTTCAAGCACCAATAAGATGCTATTCAACAATAGCGGTCAATTATATGTGAGCTCAAATAAGAGCGGAACATCAGGTAGTACCAGCAATTTTGGCTTTTACCTCGATGGACAGGACCAGGGCATGGTCATCAAGTTGAAGGGAAGCAGTTTCCCGACGACGTCTAACAATTATATTTCCTTCTGGGGATCCGGCAATACAGTCCGTGGTGCTATTGAAGGACAAACCTTAAGTGAACTCTACAACAGCTTCGATTATATCTGGTTTCAGGCCATGTCAGCAGTTGACGCAGCCTTAGGGACAGCCATGGTGATCGTCGATCTGATCGGTCTTGATGATGGTGATGCGGCGATCGTCGACGGTGTAGAGCTCATCGCGAGTGTTGCCAAATGGACTGAAAAAAGTGTCGAGTTTGAAAATGATATTGGTGTTGCGTATGTATCCGGAAGTGCCGACTATGCAGAATGGCTGAAGAAGGCAAATCCGACGGAGAAGTTTTCGTTTGGGGATGTCGTTGCAGTCAAGGGAGGTAATATTTCCAAAATGACGGATGAGGCGGATCATTATATGGTCATTTCTATGGCGCCTATCGTGCTTGGCAATATGCCGATCAAAGGAAAGGAAGCTGATTACGAAAAAGTCGCTTTTCTCGGCCAGGTTCCAGTAAAGGTGAAGGGGAGTGATCCACATCGGGGACTATATCCTTCCTTCGGGCTCCAATGATGGTATAGCAGTCGCGGTTTCAAAGGCAGACATGACAACAAGGCAATATCAGAAAGTCATAGGGGTGGCATGGTCAGATGGATACAGTCCAACCAGTTACTCAATGATCAATGTGGCCATTGGATTGGACCAGAATCCATTGGTAGATAAGCTTGAACAACAGGAGAACCAAATCAGCCAACTCAAGAGCAGCCTGGATGAAATAGGCCAATACCTCGCATCAAAGGATCCCGGATTTCGTATGCCAGACCTTGGTGATGAAATAAGAAACTATGAAGAGCCTGTTCAGCCTGTAGGTCTGGCGACATCTAACCAGCATGATGCAGCTATGGCGATTGCAGAAGAATCAGGCATGAGTATGACCACTGACCGATACGAGGAGCTCAAGAATACATTATTGAAAGATCCTGTAGCGGTTACCAATTTACTTGCAGAAACAAGGAAAATCCTGGATGAAAGAGGAGTGAACTACAGGCAGTTTTCAAAGATTGAGAAGCTGCTCAATGATCCGGTGTATTTTGTCAATACATTAGGGCAGGAAGCATCAACCTTCCGGAACTAAATAAAAAGAAATGCCTCCTTATGGAGGCATTTCTTTTTAAGGTTATGGCCAAACTAATCCGGGGCAGGTCGATTAACTGCCTTAATTTTGCACTATGAGACTAGCCCTCGTTTTTGCCACCGTGATCCATGGCCTGGTCCACCTCCTTGGATTTGCCACAGCGTTCCATCTGTTGACCGTCACCGAACTGACTCAGCCTGTTTCAAAACCTGCCGGGATTTTTTGGTTTCAGGCTGCATTGCTATTCCTGTTTGTCGCTGCCGGAATGCTGATGAAGAAAAACTGGTGGTGGATGCTTGCAGTTCTTGCCGTCATCCTATCACAGATCCTGATCATCGGACATTGGCAGGATGCTAAGTTTGGGACTTTCCTCAATCTCCTTATCCTCTGCGCAGCTATTGTTGGATATGCCGGATGGAAATTTTACAGGAGCTATCTTATCGATGTGCATGAATCACTGACGCGGGCTGTACCCAAGGAAGATGATTTGATCAGGGACACCGATCTCGACAGGTTGCCACTCCTGCTGCAGAAATACCTCAGGTATGTTGGTGTTGTCAACACACCCCGTCTTAAAAATGTCAGGATTGAATTTGACGGCGAGATGAGAGGAAAGGGAAAGGATTGGTTTCCTTTTCAATCTGAACAATTCAACACTTTTGACAAGCCCTACCGCTTGTTTTTTATGCGCGCCAATATGAAGGGTTTTAATGTGCCCGGTTATCATGCTTACAAGGATGGGAGCGCCTCCATGACCATTAAGTTATTCTCCTTATTTGCGGTTGTCAACAACAAAGGAGATACAATGGATAGAGCGGAGACCGTGACAGTATTCAATGACATGTGCATCATGGCCCCTGCGTCCCTCATCGATCCGAGGATAGGGTGGGAGGAAGTCGACAGTCAATCCGTCAAGGGCATCTTCACATGCAAAGGGATCACGATTTCTGCATTACTCTATTTTAATGAAGAGGGCCAACTCATCAATTTTGTCTCTGATGACCGCTATGACTTATCCGGACCGAGCCCACTCAAGCTCCGTTTCTCTACGCCGATGAGTGCGTATACCAATATCCGTGGCTTCAATGTCCCCTCCTATGGCGAGGCGATATGGCATTATCCCGAGGGCGAGTTTGTGTATGGCAAGTTTAACCTGAAGGACATACAGTATAATATGAGGCCGCAGGCCTCATAAAGCTACCAGCTATCAGCCGCCAGCTTCCAGTGGATATAATGCCGTTCCGCCTTTTATTTTGATAGGCGTTGGTTGTCCGTACGGACGCCCGCGTACAACAGATCAAAAGAAACATGCACCAGGCAATATCATTGTAGCCGTTTTTAACGGCAGGTAATATCCTTCCGCCCACTCCCACACCTCTAACTGTCTTACTGTCTTACTCTCTTACAATAAACCTTTTACCTTCACCGGAGTCTAAACACCATGACCTTGTACAAAACAATCCTCCTGGTAGCTATATGCAGCCTGGCATATCCCGGCAGCTCCCAAAACCTCTATTTCCCTCCTGTCGTTGGTAATGAATGGGAGACCATACCTCCTTCAGATCTCGGTTGGTGCCAGGAGCGCATTGATTCGTTGTACGATTTGCTGGAAGAAAACAATACCAAGGCGTTTATCATCCTCAAGGATGGGAAGATCGTGCTTGAAAAGTATTTTGGTACTTTCCAGCAGGATAGCGTCTGGTATTGGGCATCGGCAGGCAAGAGCCTGACTTCATGCCTGGTGGGCATTGCAGCACAGGAAGGCGTGCTCAGCCTCTCAGATACCACTAGTAAGTACCTTGGTGAAGGGTGGACCGCTTGCACACCTGAACAGGAAGATAAAATCACAGTACGTCATCAACTCACGATGACTACAGGACTCGATGATAAAGTACCGGAAAACTATTGCACGCTGGATACCTGCCTGCTGTACAAAGCCGATGCAGGCACCAGGTGGGCATATCACAATGCACCTTACACCTTGCTGGATGTTGTCGTCGAAGCCGCCACAGGGCAGAGCCTCAATGCATGGTTTCAACAAAAGATCAGAGTGGCTACCGGGATCAACGGAATATTTCTCCCTTCGGGATACAACAACATCTTCTGGAGCAAGCCACGTAGCATGGCACGCTTTGGCCTGATGATTCTCAATCATGGCAACTGGGACGGCAATCAGATATTAACGGATACCTCCTTTTTCAATGCAATGATCAATACCTCACAGGACCTGAATCTATCCTATGGATATCTCTGGTGGCTCAATGGCAAGGCTTCCTATATGTTGCCCACCCTCCAGATTGTTTTCCCCGGCAGCCTGATGCCGCATGCCCCTGATGATATGATCTCAGCACTCGGCAAAAACGGGCAATATATCAATGTAGTCCCCAGCCAGAACCTGGTCCTCATCCGCATGGGCAATGCACCTGATGGCAGCGAAGTCCCTGTGGCACTCAATGATAAGATATGGGAGTATGTCAATGAGCTCGATTGCGGGACTACGGCAACCACTGAGCTATCCACCTCATCCGCCATGCAAGTATTCCCCAATCCTTCCACAGGCCATTTTACCGTGAGCCTGCCTGGTCAGTATTTTGGATTGAGTATCTACGACCTTCATGGACAGAAGATATTCAATAAGACCGGGTGTTTTAATCGTGAGGCTATCCATCAGGAATTACCTGCAGGAATATATTTGATAAGCCTGGAAACGGCGGGAGGACAGGCTGTATACCGGAAGGTAATTGTATCCCAATAATTTTAACAGTCGAGAATACACTTGATTGTAAGAAAGTGAGACAGTAAGACAGTAAGAAGTGTGGGAGTGGGTAAGGGCGGAAAGCTATTACCTGCCGTTAAAAACGGCAACAATGATTTTACCTGGAACATGCTTTTTTTGACCTGTCGTACGCAGTCGCAGGCACAGCCAGCGCCCAACGATTCTTTTTTTAATGAGGCCTGCGGCCTCATTAAATATTTTTCTTCGAATAGGTAACCAACCTGTCGCGCTAAATTGTCTGAGCAGACAGAACGGCTGTTTTTTGGCCATAAAGCCGAAAAACAGTACGAGTGAAACGCAAATAAGCGAGACAGCAAAACAGGAAGCCAAGCGCTTGCAGGATATTAAAGCGAGTTTTTAGCGCGACTAGCGTTTTTGTTACTTTTTGGGCAATGCAAAAAGTAAACCAATTCCCACGCCTCGTGCGCAACGAAATCCAAACCTAAATCTCACACACCCCACCCGCGCAAGCAATCGCGCCGGTAGTAGTGACATCCTGATATTCAGGTGCCTTGAGCAAGGTCACAAAGTCCACCAGCCTGAAGTCACGCTTGATCTTGACCCATTTGTGCCAGAGATGTACATCCTTCATGCAATAGATCGTATTGGTCAGGTCACCATGGAAGTAATTGTGACTGAA
The DNA here is from genome assembly GCA_016716665.1 of Candidatus Opimibacter iunctus. GTDB lineage: Bacteria > Bacteroidota > Bacteroidia > Chitinophagales > Saprospiraceae > Opimibacter > Opimibacter iunctus. Next base: position 174,255 of record JADJVH010000007.1, read on the forward strand.
CTGCTTGACACGACGGAGCCAGTCCTTTTTCAAGAGTACTTCTGAACGCGTACCGGTCACAGGAAGCTTGTGATCCTGTACCAGCTTGACAGCACTCCAGAGATCGTTGTTGAAATAATGTAATCCGTCGACGATCAGTCCGGACATGAAGATGGACGCATCGCCATATTTGTGCACGATCTCTTCCGTGTTGAGCACAGATGTAAATGGGGCCTGGGCATAATCCTTATCGCCAAACTGGGAGATGAAGGATACCGCTGTAAAATGGTCCTGGTGGCTATAGATATAGTCTACAACTTCTTTCATGTCATCGATGATGACCGTATTGCTGACGTTGTGATTGGTCAGCTTGTTGTAGCAGAGTTCTTCGTTTTTTCCGGTCTTCACCCATGCATCCTGCACGAGTTCGATCAGTTTGAGGTGCTTGACGCCATGCATTTCATCCTTGATGATGACATTGTCATGGTTTTCACAAGGCACATAGACGACCCAGTCAGATTGGGTATTGGACCACAATGATTCTTCCAGCATTTCAGGATAGTGTTCCTGCAGGTACTTGGCAGTCTCGCTTTCTTTGTTGAGTTGCATGATCCTGAAGTAGCGCTTGCTATGCTCAGGGTGTATACCTGATGCAGTCTTTAAGATTACAGAAGCATTACCTGATGGCTTGACCGTAGTGGTACGAGCCGCCGGATTGATGCCGAGCAGCCTTGCGATTTCTTTGTTGGTCTGCTTGACGATCTCAGCTCCTTTGCGGAGGATGCGCTCGTCAAACAATTCAGGACGGGTCATCCAACCGGTGATCGATATACCGATCAATGCTTCTCCCGCTACGATTTCTTCAGTCTGCTTACCGAGGTATGGAAAGCTGGTATAGCCTGCCTGCAGCGTGCCCAGTATGGATGACTTGCGGCAGAGCTCGTAGAATTTTTCTTCACTGAATTTTCCATGCTTGTTGACACACGCAGATGCATTCAGTTCATTGAGGTTGCAAAACTGGAAAACCGCCTCTTGTTTGTTCTTGATCTGCGAGTAAAAATTAAAGCCGATCTCAAAGCAAGGATTGAACATCTCATCTTCATGGGACATAAACACAAAGCCCAGGTCATTGTCTCCCTGGTTGAAGGAAACCAGTTCGTTAAACTCCTCATAGCTGAAGGTATGGCGCAACAATCCGACAGAGTTGTTACTCCTTGCTCTCCACGGATGTGTCTGGCGCCAGTGGCCTGTCTTTGCGCGAAGCAATTCGGTGTCGTCCGGATCCATGATGATATTCATTGCACTGCGGCGCACACCTCCGGAGAGGACTGCGTCGGAGATGTGCATGAAGACATCATAGGCGATGATGGACTTAAACGGAGCGGATTCTGCACCGTCGATATATTGATCGAGGAGAGCCTCGATGCGCTCGATAGATTGTTTGAAGCCATCCGGGCCAGGCGCTTTAAAGCCACCCGAGATCGGCGAGCCTTTAGGCCTGATTTCAGAATAGTCAAACTTGATCTGGTTCCTGAAATATTCATTGTACAGCGAAGGGTGATGGCAGTATGAACTGATCAGCACCTTGATCGCTTCTGACCATCCTTCGATGGAATCAGGGATCACATATGATTTGACTTTCTGGCTGCGCTTATAGAGTGGGGGAAGCTGGCTGACAAATTTGTTCTTGAGCGATACGCCAAGACCGGTACCTGAAAGGAGTACAAAGAATCCTTTGTTGAAGACATCCGGTGCATACGCATACGTCGTGCAGCAATTATAGATCTTGGCATTGTTGCGGATGATCTGTTCTTCCCTGAATTGAAGATTGCGCTGCGAGGCAAGGAACTCCTTGTTATAATATGACTCGGCGATTTCTTCCAGGATCGGATCTATGCCGTTGCCATAACGCATGCGGTGGGTGTTCAATACTTTATCGCAAGCTTCTTCCCACGTTTCATAGCGGCCCATGATCGGGTCCCATTTGAGGTAGTCGCTGTAGAGTTTGAGTTGGGACAGGAATTCTTTTCCCTTATCCATTGGTAGAGCTGATGGAGACATAATCTGAATGAAATTTAACCCGGTCTCAGGTTTTAGCAAAAATACATATTAGAAATAATCATCATCATTCGAGGGGGTCATTTCTGGCCTGCTGAAGCCCTCCGGGAGTCACCCTCCTGGAGGAGTTTTTCTCGTAAACTTCCTGTAACCTTCTTATTGTCAATCGCCTATCCAAAGTGTAGATCAGGGTGGAGTACGTGGATAAAAAGTGGATATCTTTTTTGGCCAAACTAACCAAAAACCGGCCCGGACCCTATAAACACCTGCTAAACCCGGTGGCCGAGCGATCATGGGATATTACCCTAATAAAAGTCTTTAATTCAGGGTTTTAAATCTTAGAGTGAAATGTAATATGTTCTTTATAACGCCTAGCCCTCAGGGCATTAGCGCATATCGGCTTGAACAGAAAATTATCCCTGTTTACTTCTCATTAGGAAAAGAAACTCCGGCAGGGTAATACTTTTGATCTCCGCCAATGATCTTCACTACCTGCCCGTACACAGATCAGCAAGGAACTATAAATGCGAAGGTTATGAAGCAAGTGTCTGTTTTGTTGATTTCTATACTCTCTCTGTGCAGCGGCATCGAAGCCCACGCTACCGGCGGCCAGGAGAGGCAACCATCTGATTCGATCGTAAGTAATGATGACGGAGACCAGGGCCAATCGGTGATTTATTTTAAAGCCAATGGAGTTGATCCGGTCTGGTCACTGACGATCTCTGCCTATCAGATTGATTTTAAAACGCAAGCCAGTGGATTTGAATCCATCAGCGCACCTCATGTAGAACCCGTCAAGGGAATGGACAGCAACATCAAGACGTATAAGGTAAAGACCGAAACAGGGCAGATGGAAGTGGAGATTGCAAAAATGCTTTGCCAGAATGAAGGCTCCAAAGAACGCTTTCCGTATGCAGTCACGATTATGATCAGGCAGGGCAGTGATACGACCTACACCTACTTTACAGGCTGTGGCCAGTATGTCACTGATTCACGCCTGGAAGCGCGATGGGTGTTGAGCCATATCAAATCAGAACCTGTGACAGCGTCCCAGTTTAATGATACACTGCCCAACCTCAGTCTGCATGCCAATGGCAATTCGTTTACCGGGTATTGCGGTTGCAATATTGTCAATGGCCATCTGTTTTCAGAGCGTACCTTGCTTCGGTTTACCAACATGGTGTATACAAAGCGCCTCTGTCCGACAAAAGCAAAGGAGGATGAATTCATCAAGGGTCTCGAGTTTTCGACCAATTATGCTGTTGATGGTGACCAGCTGACCCTCTCTAACTATTATGGTGTCACCTTGGTCTTCAAGAGGGTAGAGTGATTTGGGTGAGCATCCTGTTGATGTGTATCATAGTTGATATCACAGGCCCTATTGCCTCACGGTATTTTTCCATTTAGTGCTTGGCTAGCATCCTGCTCCGTCAGGGTTTAGATACCTTTACATCACTGAAAGTAATGGTATGTGCAAATCCATAAACTAACGCGATGAATACCAAATATACTATTGAAGGGTACTGGAACGATTGGATAATGAAGCTGTTGCCATGGATACTGACGCATGGCTTCAGGATCATCCTGATCATTATCATAGCCTATGTGATCAATTACCTGGCAAGGAGGGTCATCGAAAAGTTGGTCAGGGTTTCGGTTACTGCTGACAGGCATCAGTCTGAGCATGCCGAGCAGAAGCGGGAAGAGACGCTGATCCAGATTTTTTCATGGAGCATGAGGGTCATGTTGGTGCTCATCGTCATCATGCTGACCCTGAATGAAATGGGGCTTTCCATTGGCCCAATGATTGCCGGAGCAGGGATACTCGGCCTCGCGATAGGCTTTGGTGGACAGTATCTCATCCGGGATTTTTTTACAGGCTTCTTTATGATCATCGAAAACCAATATCGCATAGGTGATGTCGTCAACCTCGATCAGACCAGTGGATTGGTGGAAAATATCAGCCTGCGCATGACCACACTGAGAGACCTGGATGGCACAGTGCATTATGTTCCTCATGGCGACATCAAGCGGGTCGCCAATCTCTCGATGGACTTTGCACGAATCAATCTCAATGTCCGGGTGACGTATGCAACCCAACTGGAAAAAGCTATTGAAGTGATCAACAGGACGGGGAATGAATTAGCTGCAGATCCGCAATGGAAGGATTTTATTCTCAAGGCACCACAATTCCTGCGGGTGGATGATTTCCTGGATTCAGGTATTGTGTTGAAAATACTTGGAGAGACTGTTCCACTCAAGCAATGGGACATCACAGGGGAGTTGCGCAAGCGGATCAAGGTAGCATTTGAAAAAGATGGGATCGAGATGCCAGCCCTTCAGCGCATAGTAAATCCATTCGCCCCAACTGGTCCACAGGTATAGAAGTCCTGGCCCACAGCCTGAAGCTTTCCATTCGGGACCTCTATACAGAAGCATTGACCTGGTGCTGTTAGTAGATCGGTTGTACCGCATTGGTCGATTCTTGAGGACATGAAAACAAATATTAATTTATCTTAACCCACTGTAATCCAAATAAATCTTCCAACATGAAAAATTGGTTCTTTATCCTCCTTCCTTTCTTTTTTTTCGTCAGTTGCAAAGGAAAAAACGAATCGGTTGCCTCTGCAGATATCAATCAACTGGCGCAGCAGTATGTTCGCCTTTCCCTGGTCATTGGTCAATACGATGAAGCTTTTGTCGATGCCTATTATGGTCCTGATTCACTCAAGCCGACTGCACTCGCTGCTGCAGTTTTTCCAAAAGATAGCTTGCTCAATGCAGTCCGCTCGCTTAAGGCTCAATTTGACCAGATCGCACTTACAGACAGCCTGGGAGCTAAGGGCATCGCGCCGCATGGATCGCTGACCAGTTGATTGCCTACGACAGGCGGATCCGAATTTTCTCCGGGGAGTATGGATTGTTTGATGATGAGTCAAAGGATTTATTCGGAACAGCCGCACCTGTGTTCAATGAAAACTACTACCAATTGGTGGTAGGACAATTAGACAGCTTACTTCCCGGTAAGGGCACAGTAGCAGACCGATTCCAGGCATTGGCCAACCACTTCATCATTCCAAAAGATAAACTGGATACTGTATTCAGGGCCGCCATCGCCGAATGTCGCAAGCGCACCCTGCAGCATTATACGTTGCCTCCCAATGAAGACTTCAAACTCGAATTTGTCACAGACAAATCATGGAGCGGGTATAATTGGTACAAGGGCAATTACCAGAGCGTGATTCAGATCAACACAGACCTCAATATTTTCATAGACCGTGCTATCGATGTTGGCAGTCACGAAAGTTATCCGGGACACCATGTGTACAACATGTTGCTCGAAAAAAACCTGTACAGGGACAACGGATTGGTGGAGCTATCTGTGTATCCATTGTTCAGCCCTCAATCCCTCATAGCAGAGGGTACGGCAAACTATGGGATAGAGGTTGTATTCCCTGGTACAGATAAAATTACGTTTGCGCGTGAAGTCCTGTTGCCCCTCGCCGGATTGGATACTACGGGGATAACATTATATTTCAATGCGCTGGCGATCAAAGGAAAGTTGAACTACGTGCGCAATGATGTAGGCAGGAGATTGCTCAGTGGCTCTATGACAGAGGAAGAAGCATTGCGATGGTTGCAGGATTATGGTATGAACAACAAGGAAACGGCCATGAAGTCCATCAGCTTTATCCGCAACTACCGGAGCTATGTCATCAATTACAATCATTGTATGGATGTCATGAAGAGTTATATCGAGCGCAATGGAGGGACAAATCCTGAAACGCGCTGGAAGGTATTTGAAGTGCTCCTCAGTGGCCAGGTCAGGATACAGGATATCCTGGAACCCTCCAAGTAGTCTGGCGTATGGATCAATTATTTACAGCCATCCTGATCTTGCATATCGTCAGTGGCGGCACCGGCCTGATCACAGGTACGATCAATTTGATTCGCAGGAAGGGAGATAAGCTGCACAACCAGATTGGATTGGTATTTACTTATGCTATGATCAGTGCAGGCGCCTCAGCCATTGTGCTTTCAATGATGCATCCCAACTATTTCTTATTTATCGTCGGCGTCTTCACCCTTTATATGGTCAGCACAGGCTACAGGTATATCCGCCTGAGGCTGGAAGGGATTGATAATGGTCCGAAGACCCTTGATTGGGTGCTGACCGGAAGCATGGGTATTGCCGGAATATGTTTCATCCTTTTTGGTGGGTGGCAATTATATATGAAGAGCAACTTCGGCACAGTCCTGTTGGTCTTTGGCGCGATCGGTATCCTCATGGTCCGCAGTGATCTGAATAACTATAAGGGCCAGGCCGCGGAGCGCAACTATTGGTTGCTCGCGCACTTACAACGTATGACCGGTGCGTACATCGCATCACTCACGGCATTCCTGGTAGTCAATATGGATCGATTGCCTTCCTTCATTCCGGGCATACTTTTTTGGTTGTTGCCTACGGCCGTCCTTACGCCAATGATTATTTTCTGGAGCAGAAAATACCGGCAAGGTGTAAGACTGTGAGACAGTAAGACAGTAAGACAGTAAGACAGTAAGAAGGGAGTGTAAAGGGTGTGGGTAATAGTTTCCACAACAATCATCATGGTTTCAAAAGTAGAGACGCGAAGTCATCAAATTGGTATTCCATAATCATCATGGTTTCAAAAGTAGAGACGCGATTAATCGCGTCTCTACTTTTGAAACGGGCGAGATCTTCAGCCTGACTTTGATTTGATTGCGTCTCAACTTTTGAAACGAGGTGACTCCCTATTGTGGCTAAAGCCGGGCATCCCATTTGCCTTTACCCCTGACTAAAGTTCTAATATTTATACAGGGATCGGAAATGGCCAGTTTCTAAATTTCCGAAGGAAATAAAAACGCCGCTGGATGGAGTTCTCTCCGCCAGCAGTAGGAATCCAATTCAGAATTCCAGTTTAGGATTCCTTTGGGTATTCATTCTGGGTAATCATAGGTTGGCGGAGAGAACTCCATCCAACGGCCTTCGGCCAATTAGTCCTAAGTATCCATCAGCGGCCTCTTAAGCCTTTTCTGCCCTTCAGCATTTTATTTCCTACCATTCCTTATATTTAATTCCATAATTCCAGACGTGGATATTCAACCCTATTCCCAACTGTAACCACTAAACCAAAACCAATGAAAAAAAACCTCTTTCTGGTCATTCTCCTTGCAATGGCCATTCCTTCTTTCAGCCAGGATGTCAATCAAATCTTTGAAAAATCCAGGGCCAAATGCCAATCCATCACCCATGGATATTATGAGATGACCACGCACAAGAAATACATGAGTGGTCCGGATACCACACTTTATGCTTCAAATTGTTATTTCAAAAAGCATCAGGAAGACCTGCCCTTTCCTGTATACTTTCACGCTCGTTATTCCTATAAGGGAGAATATGGGTATGATGCACTTTTTACCGATAAGGAACTGGTGAGCTTTTCAACCAAAGACAGCACCGGAACCATTACAAGTCTTGATCCATGGAAGGAGTATATTGAAAACATCAGCCACAACTATGATTTTTATGATCTATTTACCACTACATCCAGCTACCCATTACCGGATGACTCCACTTATCTCGATACAACCTACCGTGCCATCTTGCATGGAGTGGAGAAGGTAGGGAACTGGAACTGCTATCACATCGAATCACATGAACTTCCCAATAGCGAGGACTCCCCATTGAAGGTCCTGGATTCTGAATATCATTTTTGGATCAACAAGGAGGATATGGTTCCTGTCCAGATTTCGTCCACCATTTCGATCGTGATGGGTAAGGATACTATGGTACAGTATGATCTGCTGACCCTTGATAAATATGAACTAAATACACCTTTTGAAGAGAAGAAAATATCCATGGAGGCCATCCCTCCGTATATCAGGCTTAAGGAGTATACCCCATACAAGACTCCTGAGCCATTGCCTTTAGACACCATCGCCCCGGCTTGGTCGTTTCCTTCACTGACCGATGAAGTCTTGAGCCTCGAATCCCTGAAGGGAAAGTTAGTCTTGCTTGACTTCTTCTATAAATCCTGCTTTCCATGTATGCAGGCACTCCCCGCCCTTCAATCCCTGCATGAAAAGTACAAAGATAAAGGCCTGGTCGTCGTCGGCCTCGATCCCTATGATGACAAAGAAGATAACCTTGCCTCCTTCCTGGCCAAGCGCGATGTGGACTATACCATTCTCTATGCTTCAAAGGACATCGCAAAGACCTATCGCGTATCGGGCTATCCGACCATATTCCTGATCAGCAAGGACGGCAGGATCCTATACGTACAGGTTGGGTATGGAGAAGGGGTGGAGGCCAAGTTGGAAGAGATCATCGCCAGGAATCTGTAAGACTGTAAGTATGGGTGTGGGTTTTGATTTTAGATACACCATATGAATTTATTGAATGGCAGAGATTGGTGCTGAGCCTACGCTGTAATCGTGATCGACAATTTTCAATGTTTCAAAAGTAGAGACGCGATTAATCGCGTCTCTACTTTTGAAACGGGCGAGATCTTCAGCCTGACTTTGATTTGATCGCGTCTCTACTTTTGAAACGGGCGAGATCTTCAGCCTGACTTTGATTTAATCGCGTCTCTACTTTTGAAACGGGTGAGATCTTCAGCCTGACTTTGATTTGATTGCGTCTCAACTTTTTAAACGGGCGAGATCTTCGACCTGACTTTGATTTGATTGGTCTTACTTTTTAAACGCGAGCTCCGACCTTGTATGGGTTGCCTCTACTTTGAAACAAGGTGAATCCTCCTTCTGGCTAAAGCCGGATTTCCTTTGGGCATTTACCCCTGACTAAAGTCAGGGGCAATTATTGTATTTGTTAGCCCCTTGAGCCTCTTCAGCCTCTTCAGCCTTTTTGAGCCTTTTCTGCCAGTCTGCCTCTAGCCCTTCCTATCTCCTGGCCCCTGACTCCTGCCCCTTTTTCATATTATTGCATATTCTAATAAGTTTTCTTTACTTAGCAGTCTGAGAGCGCGCGCTATAAAAGGCAGCAAATCCTTTTGTTTCCGTCTCTTCTATTAGGTTAACACACGCATTTTTTTGATACAGGCCCCCTCAGGCGCTGTGTCCTATTTGAAACTAAGGCTTAAACACGAATCTGTCCAACCATGAGATTTTTTACCCCCCTTCTCTGCGTGGCCCTGATGGCCATCAACCAGCTATCTGCCGAAGGCACACACCAGGTAGCCCCCAACGCAAACATCGATATCAACGGCAACGCCACCACAGACCTTGCGGCCCTGCATATCAACAATCCCAGCTACAACAGCTTTGCGTCCTATGACAATCCCAATCCACAGAGCAGATTGTACATCCATATACAGGACCCTACCAAGGAATGCCTCTACCTCGGATTCAACTGGGCACACAACAATGTGACCTCCCCTAATCCTCCCAGGATCAACTTCGAATACAGGATCAAGGATCCCAATGGCAATGTAGTGTTCGGCCCGGTCACCGTGACCCCGCTCGAAGCCAATATCCAGACCTGGGCAGAAGGCTACACCGGCCCGATGCAGATCCATGGCGTAGGAGGCTATGATGCCACGCAGGTATCTTCTGCGCTCCTGAGCTCACAAGGCTGGTCAGGCAAGGGCGATTACTACATCGAATTCAGAGACGAAGAAAACAATGACCTCCTCATCGACTTCTGGGATATCACGGTTGCTGATTGCTCCACACCAACGCCTGTTGAGCGTCTTGGCAGGCTTTGGTCATACAACTGGTCCATCTTCGCCGTCAATGATTTTGGTTTCCCCAACCGCCCTTTCAACGGCGCCTTCTATGTATGTGCCCCTGATCCGGACAACGAGAATGCATCTTTTGTCACCAAGATCGATTTTAACGGAAGTGGCTTCAGGCCAGCAGCCTTCAATGTGGCCTTCAATAGTTTTGGCGCTCAAAATACAGGCGATGTCAGCGTTGACCGCAGGAGTGTCGAAAATACCAATGCGACCACTCCCGAATATGCCATCTTTCTCAACGACCCGATCGATATCTGCGCGACCGCCAGTATCGGAGATATTGCGATCATCGGCGTGAGCCGCTGCGCAGGGGAGGATTATTGTATCAAGTTTACGACCACCAAAGCCGGCCAGATTGATCTCTTGCTCGATTTTGATGGCCCTGACAATATGTATACTCCCGGCACCCGGGACATCCTGCTGTCGCGCACAGTGACCGCCGACGAAGTAGGAATACCTACATGCATACAATGGGATGGCTTAGATGGTCTCGGCAATCCATTGCCTGAAGCCATATCAACCCAGATACCTGTCACTATAGCCTATGCCCAGGGGATCTATCACTTCCCGATCTATGATGCAGAGCTTATGACCAATGGCTTTATGATTTCAGCCGTACGTCCTGCAGCAGCAGTATCCTTGCTTTTCTATGATGATTCCAATATCACCGCACCATCAGGTAGCGGTGAGCCAGTAACACAATTGTCAGGCTGCATGCCTCCCTGCCACAGATGGACCAATTATACACAACCCAATACACCAGGTTTCGGTAACCTGCATACGATCAACTCATGGTGGTTTTCACAACTCATCATCCGTCAGGATGTATTCTTCCTACCGGCATATTATACCTGCGAGATCGAAGGACCAAACCGCTTTTGCTCAGGAGGAACTTCACAACTCACCTTTAAACCCGTGTTGTCTCCTGCCGGCGCAGAGGGTCCTGAGATCATCAACACACAATGGTCAGGCCCTGGCATCGTAGGCGCAAGCAATGAATCATCCTGCACGATCAACGACGGAGGCACCTATCTCCTCTATGTGCAATGGGTGACCAGTCTTGGCGACACCTGTTCGACCGCCTGTGAATACGAGGTCAGTGTCGATCCTCCACTCGAATCCTCTATCGATACACTGATCCTTGAAGGTGAGACAGTAGAGATCAATGGTGAAGAATACAGCGAAGGCGGACAATACATCCAGGTGCTCTCAACCGAAGCCGGATGCGATAGTATCCTGACCATCAATGTCGTCCTGCTGAGTACAATCATCAACTATAATATGGATGACTGCGAATCCTTTATGGCCAATGGCTCACACATGGATTACTCGGAGTTTGTCCCTACCTATCCAAATCCACTGCCTTGCGCAACGATCGTAGCTGACACTTTGCATCGTGACAATCCACAAGTCAACAAGCATAGCTGTACGCCGGGTGTCAATAACACACCAGGTATGTGCGTCGGTACGCTTGCGAGTTGCACCTATGAGCCAGGTCATGAAGCATCCGTCATCATCGAAGTCAATATCACTCCAGATCCTGATACTGCAGTATACCTGACCGGATTTTCATTTTTCGAAAAAGCGCCTGTCAGCTTTAACTGGATCAGCGGACCTTCGGGCCTCAACAACTATCCAAAGTTTTTCAGGGTGCGTATCCTGAAGAATGGTACCGAAATATTCCTCTCGCCTGCGACCAATACATCACAGACATGGCTCGAAAGAATGTATGATTTCATTGACAATGATGATTTCCTGGTCACGGAGCCAACCACCTTCCGCTTTGAGCTCTTGTCCTATTGCCCGATTGGTAATGGCGCTACTGAATCTGTATGGGATCTTGACGAAGTCAATATCGTAGCTGCATGTGCATCTCCATCCCTGTTAAACAAGAGCATCGCCGGTAAGGTGACCACTCCCCAGGGAGGAGCAATCCATGGAGCTGAGTTGCATCTCTATGATGATCCTGCCTATCTCCATGAGCAAGTCACTACGACTGATGCCAATGGCCGGTTTATTTTTAACAATCTGCCTTCCAAAGGTGATTACTACATCAAGGGATATGACAATAGGGATCCACGCAATGGCGTCAGCACGCTTGACCTGATTCACATTCAGAAACACCTGCTTGGCATCAAGCCATTCACAACACCGTACCAGATGATCGCTGCTGATGCCAATCACAGCAATACGGTCAGTGCTATCGACCTGCTCGAACTGAGGAAACTGATCCTGGGCTTATACACCGAACTCCCGCATAATACGAGCTGGAGGTTTGGTATAGCAGACCAAAGTCTCCAGGCTGATTTCCCATGGATCTTTGATGAGACATATGAAGTGGAATACCTCGGTGATGATATCACCAATGCTGATTTTGTTGGTGTCAAGATCGGGGATATCAATGGTGATGTGGACCTGGGATTTGGATCAGGTGCATTGGACAGCAGAAGCAGTGAGCAGATGACGCTAAGCGTCTCTGATCAGCCATTGATCTCCGGGGTTCCTGAAACAATAGAAATCACTGCCGCCAGCTTTGATGATGTGGCAGGACTTCAACTCAGCCTTGGTATGTCGCATGGCCGCATCGTGGATGTAATCGGTAGTGCATTGCCTATCACCCCGGATTACTTTTGCATCACCCCGGATGGCCGCTTATTGATGAGTTGGAACAGCATGGATATGCTGACTGTACCTGCAGGCCAGGTGCTCTTCAGTATCGTCGTCATGCCTTTAGCCAATGGCAGGGCAGGGGATATGTTAAGCATCAATACGGATAAGCTTTCTCCTGAAGCATACATTGGTGAGTCATTGGATAAGCGTGCTATCGAACTCGAACCAAGAAGTACAGAGATATCACCTGCTACAAACGAGTTGTTTATCAACCAGCCAAATCCATTTGCACAGAAGACATCGATCCGGTTTAGCCTGGAGCAGGACGGACAGGCAAGCATCAGGCTTTATGATCTTTCCGGCAAGGTAATATTCAGTCATTCGGGATTGTTCAGGAAGGGCATGAATGTCATTGAGGTGACGGCTGATCAGATTGGACTGAGTCATGGCATTGTAGTTTGCCAGTTGCAGGCGGATGGATTTGTGGCTACGCAAAAAATGGTTGTTGTAAGACAGTGAGAGGGGTAAGACAGTAAGAAGTGTGGGTTTGAGTGTGGTATCGCCAAATTAATAAGGCCATTTCGTACAAAATAGTAGAGACGCGATTTATCGCGTCTCTACTATTTTATTGACTTGCATCATTGCTTTTGCGGCTGTTTAGGCTTATCTTACGGGATATGGTGAGCGGACTCAGTGCGGCGGAAGCGAAGCAAAAATTATCAGAGGCGGGCTATAATGAGCTTCAATCCTCCAGGCCAAAGAATATCCTGCGGATAGCTATGGAAGTGATCAGGGAGCCAATGTTCCTCCTTTTGATCACCTGCGGTGCGCTGTATATGGTGCTGGGCGACTACAGGGAAGGTATCATCATGCTGTCTACCATCTTTATCATCATTTTTATCACCTTCTACCAGCACCGCAAGACAGAGCGGGCATTGGAGGCTCTCAAGAAACTGGCCTCTCCACGTGTACTCGTATTGCGTGATGGTCAGGAAACCCGCATACCTGGCAGGGAAGTAGTACCAGGAGACATTATGGTGCTCAACGAGGGAGACCGGGTGGCTGCGGATGCCACTATACTTGAAGCCCTGCAACTTACCGTGGATGAATCCCTACTCACAGGCGAATCTGTTCCTGTGACCAAATCTTTGCAGAAAGAATCAGGGGAGAACAGCAATGTCATCTTTAGCGGCACCCTTGTCGTCAAAGGGAGAGGCCTGGCATCGGTGGATTCCACCGGGGTCAACACCCAGTTTGGAAAGATAGGTTCATCACTGGAGAAGATCACTCCTGAGGAGACAAGACTCCAAAAGGAACTGAAAGTGTTGATCCGGTACCTTTTCCTTTTCGGTGCAGTCGTTTGTATAGGGATCGTGACGCTCTTTTATCTGACCAGGGGAAATTTTGTTCAATCCCTGCTCAACGGACTTGCTGCCGCCATGGCTGTTTTGCCGGAGGAGTTCCCGGTAGTCCTCACCATTTTTATGGCTCTCGGGGCATGGCATTTGTCAAAGAAGAATGTGCTGACCAGGAATCCTTCAGCGATTGAGACACTTGGTGCGGCTACAGTATTGTGCACGGACAAGACAGGGACGATAACACTCAATAAGATGGAAGTGGCAGCGATATATGCAGGGGAGAGAATCTATTACCGCCAGGATTTCGATGCCAGGAACCAGGAGCTCCCTGCCATCGCGCATATCGCTGAAATGGCCTCGCAGGAAAGCAGTGCAGACCCAATGGAAAGGGCGATACATCATTTCCATACACTAATACTTCCTGCCGCAGGGGGTATGCAACAACTCATCAGGGAGTATCCTTTCAGTCATGAGTTGCTCATCATGACAAGGGTAGTCGAAGACAAGGCGACAAAGGCCTTGTCCGTATCAGCCAAGGGCGCCCCGGAAGCTATTTTTAAATTGTGCGGGCTTGATAGCCATCAGTCATTGCAATACAACGAAGCGTTGCAGACCATGGCTGAAAAAGGCTTTAGAGTGATTGGCCTGGCTTCTGCGGATCATACAAGGCAGCCCCTCCCGGAGCATCAAACGGACTTTCATTTTTCATTTAAAGGCCTCATCGGATTTGAAGATCCGATCCGTCCGGAGGTCAACCAGGCGGTGCATGAGTGTCGCAGTGCTGGTATCAAGGTGATCATGATCACAGGCGACTATCCGGCGACTGCCAGTAACATTGCGCTCCAGACCGGACTTTCGCCCAAAGGCAAAATGATCACAGGAGAAGAGTTGACTGCACTGAGTGATCAGCAGTTGAAAAAGAAGATCCAGGGAACAACCGTTTTTGCCAGGGTAGTACCTGAGCAGAAACTCCGCATTGTAGAAGCGTTGAAAGCAAATGGTGAAATTGTCGCTATGACAGGCGATGGCGTCAATGATGCCCCTGCATTGAAAGCTGCGCATATCGGCATAGCTATGGGCGGCAAAGGCACAGATGTAGCTCGTGAAGCTTCATCACTCGTGTTGCTGGATGACAATTTTGCCTCTATCGTCTCTGCCATCCGGTCAGGCAGGCGCATTTTTGATAATCTCCAGAAGGCGATGTCTTATATCCTTGCTATCCACATCCCCATCATAGGGCTTACCCTCATGCCGGCCTTCTTTCCGGCCATTCCCTTACTGCTGATGCCCTTGCACATTGTCTTCATGGAGTTGATCATCGATCCGGTATGTTCAGTCGCTTTCGAGTCAGAGCAGGAAGAAAAAGGGATCATGAACCGACCCCCGAGGAATTCCAACAGGCGGTTTTTTGGATGGAGGAGAATTGGGTACAGTCTTTTTCAGGGCGGATTGTTGCTGGCCATGGTCATTGCCGTATATCTGCTTTCCATTCGCGAAGGACATACGGACGGAGAGGTCAGGGCTATCGCTTTTTCATCACTCATCATCGGAAATATATTTTTGATCCTGACCAATCTTTCCAAGACCAGGAGTTTTATCTCCGTCTTTCGCGAGAGAAATATTGCAGCCATGATCATCCTGACAGGCGCCGTCGCCCTCCTGTTCCTGATTCTTCTATTGCCCCCGCTACGCCTGGTTTTTAGTTTTGAATTTCCAGGCTATGCTCATTTTCTTACCTCCTTGATTGGAGCGTTTGGGATTCTGGTCATTCTGGAAGGTATTAAATACGCAAGGCACAGGGAGACCTATTTTTCTTAGGAACATTCTTTTCCCGCGATCGAGTATCATTTGTTGATTTCGCTTAAATTTCGGAAGGAAGTCAACAAAACCCTCATCATATCATGAACACCTCTACCCCTGGCCAGGACAATCAGTCCCTGGTGATCTCCTACCTAACATTGCGAAAGGCTATCGGATTTCTTGGACTGCTTTTGCCCGTTATCCTCTTTATCGGAGGTTGGATCGATACTGGTCACCTTGGCGTCGAGCCGTCCATCAGTGATTATTATTACACCAATATGCGCAACGGCTTTGTAGGCGTCATGTGTGCGGTGGCCCTGTTTTTATTTGCCTACCTCGGTTATGACCCCATCGATCGGATTGCCGGCAACCTTGGTTGTGTTTTTGCATTGGGAGTGGCCTTCTTTCCAACTACACCGGCGTTGCAAGACCCTGATATCACAGGCACCCTTCACTTTGTTTTTGCAGTTTTGTTTTTTGCCACCCTGGTTTTCTTTTCCCTGTTTTTGTTTACCCGCACAGGCAATACCCATCAAATGACGGAGCGAAAGAAAACGAGAAATACCATCTATCATTTCTGTGGGTATATCATGATTGCAAGCATCGTCTGCATGGCTTTGTATTTTTTCGTATTGGAAAACAAGTATGATTGGTTAGATGATGCGCATCCTGTATTTTTTCTGGAGTCCCTTGCACTTGTTGCTTTCGGCGTTTCATGGCTCGTCAAAGGAGAGTTTATTCTCAAGGATCTGAATCATAAGAAGGAAGTTTAACATCCCTTTCTTACAAAAGCAAAAGGGAACCGGTTCCCACCGGTTCCCTCAAAATGCATATCCAAAAAAAACGAAAAACGATTACCGCTTCACGCTTACCCTGGCTGTGGAAATAAAATCACTTCCCGTCACTTCAAGCATGTACAGTCCAGATGACAGGTTGCTAATGTCAAACGTGGCCTTCCCTTGATTTAGGAAAGTAGATACAGCAATTGTCTTGCCGGTGATATCCATGATCCGTGCGGTTTCTATAGTTTGATCACCAAGGGACAGCGTGACTTCGTCTGATGCCGGATTTGGATAAACTACAGCATCCACTCTCTCCAGGTCATTGGTAGCTGAAGGGATAGACAATGGCAATGGGATCAAAGCCCCACCTGAAGGAAGCGCTACATAGAGTCCAAAGGCAGGTCCGTTTGAATTGGCAGCCGGATTGAGAAACCCGGAAGCGATCACTGTAAGTGCTGCATCTTGTAACGCAAGGGTAGCCAAGGGCGCATCATAACTTACCACAGTCACCGTTCCTGTCTGGTCCCTGACATCTATCCTGTAGTCCGCAGTGGCCAATTCAAGATAGCCCGCAAAATCACTGTAAGCCAGGTCATCAACGATGGTTGCACCACCGGTCAATAGTGTCTCCACCACATCAACAGTCGGAGCGTCGGTTGAACCGTGGTGCACCAGTACATCTGTATTGCCTGGAGCTGTTGCTGCTTCCCTGGCAGACGGATACACTTCCAGACTGAAACCCACAAATGGATCAAAGCCAATAGGAACCACAAGGCCGTCTGCAATGATGATATACGTACCGCCTCCAGTCAGGTTGTAAGTGAAGGAAGCAATCACATCATTGACAGAGGTGCTGGAGGGTGGGGCCACCCCGATAGTAAAATCAACACCGGCCGGAACATCTACAAATGGAGTTGCTGTGCGGAATGCAAAATTGTCAAGCAACAATGCATCGTTCAGGTACACATCTACAACGGCTGCTGCCGGATCTGGGGAATTGTGAATCACCTGCACACGTGCTGTGGACTCAGGCAATGGAATCAAATTTCCACCAGATGGCAATGCCACAAAAAGTCCGAATGGTGCTCCATTACTGTTTTGTGAAGGATCAAGAAATCCGGATGCTAATACCGTCAATGCTGCATTTTGAAGTCCTAGTGTAGCGAGGGGTGCTTCATACGATTTTACAGTGACCGTGCCGGTCTCATCTGTGATCGCCAGTCTGTAGTCTGCTGTGCCTAATTGAAGGTAACCAGCAAAGTCACCATATGCGGCATTGTCCACAATGGTCAAACCACCTGTGACCAGTGTTTCCACTACATCAACAGTTGGTGCATCAGTAGACCCGTGATATACCAGTACATCGGTATTTCCATTTTGTGAGGCTGCTTCACGGGCGCCAGCGAAGACCTCAAGATTGAAAGGCTGTATTGGATTGTAACCACCGGGACTCACAATGCCACTGGCCACTATGATATAGGTTTCGCCAGGCGCCAGGGTATAATCATAGGTGACGATCGCATCTGCTGATGATGTGCTGGTAGCTGATGCGATACCCACTGTGAATGGCACGCCTGCAGGAGCATCAATAAAAGGTGATGCAGTGCGGAACGCAAAATTGTCGATCAACAGTCCATCATTCAGGTACA
This sequence comes from Candidatus Opimibacter iunctus, assembly GCA_016716665.1. GTDB lineage: Bacteria > Bacteroidota > Bacteroidia > Chitinophagales > Saprospiraceae > Opimibacter > Opimibacter iunctus. The sequence continues at coordinate 192,266 of JADJVH010000007.1, forward strand.
CGTCAACTGATGCTGCAGCAGCATCGGGCGAATTGTGGATCACCTGCACACGGGCAGTGGACTCAGGCAAAGGAATCAAATCTCCACCTGAAGGCAACGCCACGAAAAGGCCGAAGGGTGCGCCTTTGCTGTTTTGGGAAGGATCAAGGAAGCCGGAAGCAAGTACTGTTAATGCTGCATTTTGTAATCCAAGTGAAGCTAAGGGTGCTTCATATGATTTTACAGTCACTGAGCCTGTTTCATCTCTTACTTCGATACGGTAATCCAGTGTCAGTAAATCAAGATAACCTGCGAAATCACTATAAGAAGCATTATCTACGATCGTGGCTCCACCGGTCACGGCGGTTTCTACTACATCAACAGTCGGTGCATCCGTTGACCCGTGATACACTAGTACATCTGTGTTTCCGCTTGTTGCCGCAGTTTCACGCGCACCGGCAAAAACTTCAAGGTTGAAAGGTTGTAATGGATTGTATCCTGCGCCACTTACGATTCCGCTGGCCACAATGATATATGTCTCGCCAGGTGCGAGGGTATAGTCAAAGGAAGCAATGATATCTGCTGATGAGGTGCTGCTAGCCGGAGCAATACCGACTGAAATACCGACGGCGGCAGGAGCATCAATAAAAGGAGTGGCTGTCCTGAAACCAAAATCATCAATCAAAAGTGCGCCATTGAGATAAACATCTACAGCTGAAGCTAGAGCATCAGGTGAATTGTGAATGACCTGCACACGGGCAGTGGACTCAGGCAAAGGAATCAAATCTCCTCCTGAAGGCAACGCCACGAAAAGGCCGAAAGGCGCGCCGTTGCTGTTTTGGGATGGATCAAGGAAGCCGGAGGCAAGTACTGTTAATGCTGCATTTTGTAATCCAAGTGAAGCTAAGGGTGCTTCATATGATTTTACAGTCACTGAGCCTGTTTCATCCCTGACTTCGATACGGTAATCCAGTGTCAGCAAATCAAGATAACCTGCGAAATCACTATAAGAAGCATTGTCTACAATCGTGGCTCCACCGGTCACGGCGGTTTCTACTACATCAACAGTCGGTGCATCCGTTGACCCGTGATACACTAGTACATCTGTGTTTCCGCTTGTTGCCGCAGTTTCACGCGCACCGGCAAATACTTCAAGGTTGAAAGGTTGTAATGGATTGTATCCTGCGCCACTTACGATTCCGCTGGCCACAATGATATAGGTCTCGCCAGGTGCCAGGGTATAATCATAAGTGACAATGGCATCTGCTGATGATGTGCTGGTAGCAGGAGCGATACCCACTGTGAATGGCACGCCTGCAGGAGCATCAATAAACGGTGATGCACTACGGAACGCAAAATTGTCAATCAACAATCCATCATTCAGGTACACGTCAACTGATGCTGCAGCAGCATCGGGTGAGTTGTGTATCACCTGCACACGTGCTGTGGACTCGGGCAATGGAATTAATGCACCACCTGAAGGGAGTGCAACATACAATCCAAAGCCAGGGCCATTGCTGTTTTGGGATGGATCAAGGAAGCCGGAGGCAAGGACAGTGAGGGCAGTATTTTGCAATCCAAGGGAGCTTAAAGGAGCTTCGTATGATTTAACCGTTACGGTCCCTGTGGCATCTTTTACCGCTAATCTGTAGTCAAGGGTTGCGAGTTCGAGGTATCCTGCAAAGTCTCCATAGAATGCATTGTCAACGATTGTGGCTCCACCGGTCACCTCTGTCTCTACAATGTCAACAGTTGGTGCATCCGTTGACCCGTGAAATACGAGTACATCCGTGTTGCCGTTTGTCGATGCAGATTCACGTCCACCGGCAAATACTTCGAGATTGAAGGCAGGGGATGGGTTGTAGCCTGACGGATTGACGATACCCGAAGCGATAATGATATACGTTTCGTTTTCTGCCAGATTGTAATCAAATGTGGCAATAGCATCAGCAGATGATGAACTGTTAGATGGGGCAATGCCCACAGTGAAATCAATACCTGCTGGTGCATCAATAAACTGCGTTGCGGTCCTGAATTCAAAATCGTCAATCAGCAGGGCGTCATCGAGGTAAACGTCAACTGTCGTGGCCAGGGCGTCAGGGCAATTATGAATGACCTGGACCCTTGCTGTTTGGGCATTTGCATTAAATGCCAACACTAAAAAAAGGATAGGTGAAAGCTTGTTGAAGTAGCGCATACAATTACATTTTAGGTTTAATGAATGTGGAGAATCGAATATCATTAACCCAAAAACTGTTTAACTGTTTACGAAAATGGTTAAACATTTGTGTTTTTTGTCAGGTGGCCGTCAAAAGATGTGCAATAATGTTCACCAGGATGACCAGCCATTTAGGAGGCCCATTTGCAGGAAGGAGAGGTATTTAAAGGAAATTTGCCCCCAAAGACAGAGTTAAAGCACCTGTTTATCAGGCTATTGTTAGAGGGCTTTCAAAAAATCCTCCTGGCTGAGGATCAATTTTATCCCGCTAAGAGCTGTCTTGGAGGCCAGGCCCTGGATTTTCCGTCCGGAGACCCAGAGTTCATCTTTTCCCTTGCGGAGCAGTGACCTGGAGAAATAGTCAAGGTAGGATTCCAGGTTTTCAGCTATGGGGTGTGTGGTCATTGACGTGACAAAGGTGATCCCGGGATATACCGACTGCAGGTTGCCCAGGGCTTCCTCAGGTACGCTTTGACCCAGGTAGATAGATCGGTGCCCATGAGCGCAGATTTCATAGTGGGAGTATAGGAGACCAAGTTCATGCACTTCATTGGCTGGCAGGAAGAGGACAAAAGTCTTTGCCTCCCGGGCGCGTTGCGCTGACTGGAGATGTTCTACCTGGAGCAGGATCTTTTGTCGGATCAGGTTGGACAGGAAGTGTTCATGAGCAATAGTGATGGTATCCGTCTGCCACATCATCCCGATTTCATTGAGCAGGGGTATAAAGATGCTGCTGAAGATTTCCCTGAAGGATTTGAGTTTACTTATTTCATTAAAGGCCTGGTCAAAAAGGGGCTGATCATAATTGAGCATGGCCAGTTTGAAAGAATGGCTCGCAAAATCCTCACTCAGTCCGTGCATGGATTCCTTCCGGATGGTTTCGAGCAGCTCTGTATCATCCATGGATGCCAGACGGGATATTTTATACCGCTGCTTGTAGAGCGTCGAGATATTGAGGAGTTTCAGCAGGTCTTCCTGGGAATAAAAGCGGACATTATTGCCGGCCCGCAGCGGGTGGAGCAGGTCATACCGCTTTTCCCAGATACGGATCGTATGGGCATGGATACCTGAAAGGTTTTCAAGGTCCTGAATGGTATAATGATCCTTAAAAGGTTGATCCACAGATGCCGCCATGTTGCTGTTTTGATGTGGTGAAGGTAAAGGGAATCGCTTACAATGGGTTTGTCCCCAAAATTTTTGCTGATACAGATCATTTTGCCCCCTGATGATCGTATTCCCCTAATGCGGTAATTTTGCCGCGGTAATCACATTTGGGTTGCCACCTATTAAACGAACAGTTATGAGTCTAATATCAAAATATAAAACCGCTGAAGAAGCAGTCAAAGTGGTCAAATCTGGTAACAGGATATTCCTTCACGGAAGTGCCGCTACCCCGCATACCCTCATTCGTGCCCTTGGTCAAAGGGCGCAAGAGCTTGAAAATGTAGAAATTGTCTCCATTTCTACGCTTGGGGAAATGTGCCTCGCAGACCCGGAATGCAGAGAGGCCTTTCACTTTAATTCAGTCTTTGTCTCCCAGAATATCCGCCAGGCGGTCAATGATGGAATGGGCAATTATATCCCGGTGTTTCTGAGTGAAATCCCCAGCCTGTTCAACAAGAAGATCCTCCCGATCGATGTGGCTTTGATCAATATAAGCCCACCGGACAAGCACGGTTTCTGCTCGCTCGGCGTATCTGTCGATGTCGCTGTAGCCGGTGTAAAGAATGCAAAATATGTCATCGCCCAGGTCAACTCCCGGATGCCCAGGACCCACGGGGATGGATTGCTGCATGTCAATGATATCCATGCGCTGGTCGAAGTCGCTGATGATTTGCCTGAAGTGGATTATCGCAAGCATATCACGCATGTAGAAGAAGAGATAGGAAAACATTGTGCCTCGCTAGTCGAAGATGGGGCTACGCTGCAGCTTGGGATTGGGACGATTCCAGATGCGGTTTTGCAGCAGCTCACCTCACACAAGGATTTGGGTGTGCACACAGAGATGTTTTCAGATGGAGTGATCGATTTGTTGAAAAACGGAAATATCACCAATAAATTCAAGAAAAAACACAAGCGTAAGGTCATCACCTCCTTCACCACCGGTACGAGGGAGCTTTATGATTTTATTGACGACAATCCTGAGTTTGCCTTCCTCGAGTCCGATTATGTCAACGATGCCTATGTGATCGGCAAGAACCCTAAAGTGGCTGCCATCAATAGTGCTATCGAAATAGATATCACAGGCCAGGTCTGCGCGGATTCGATCGGTACCTACCAGTTTTCCGGCGTCGGAGGCCAGATGGACTTTATCAAGGGTGCCGCCATGTCGGAAGGCGGAAAGCCTATCATCGCGATGGCCTCTATGACCAATAGGGGAGAGTCCAAGATTGTACCGTTCCTCAAGCAAGGTGCAGGGGTGGTGACCACCAGGGCTCACGTCCACTATGTCGTGACGGAGTATGGAGTTGCTTATCTCTATGGTAAAAATCTCCAGCAACGCGCTTATGCCCTGATGAATATCGCTCATCCTGATCACCGCGAAGGTCTTGAAGAAATCATCCGGCAGCGGTTTGGGAAGAAGATTTACTAGGAGATCCCGACAGCTTACTTTGTTTTGATCAGTTTTTTTACATCTTCTTTTTTACGCCGCGAAATTTCTACCTGGCTGCCATCGCGCATCACCGCTATGGAATGATCTCCGTTGACCTGGAGAAGATGAGCTGGATTGATAAGGTGGGATTTATGGATACGTACAAAAGAATATTCTTCCAGCATTTCTTCAAAGTGCTTTAAGGTCTTGCTGGCGGTAAATCGCTTGCCTTCAGTCAGAAAGATGTGAGCATAACTGCTGTCAGCCTCTATTCGTATGATATCATCAATCACAAAAAAGTGAGCACCCTCAGCTGAGGATACTGCAATTTTAAAATCACGGGTGTCTTTCTTACCAAGGTTTCGGACCAGGTTTTGGTAGAGTTCTTCTTTTTCCCTTGTCGACGCTTTTTGGTCAAGGTGGCGTTGGACAGCACCTTTGAGTTCGTCAGCATCAATGGGTTTCAACAGGTAATCCAAAGCGCTAAATCGAATAGCCTGTATCGCATATTGATTATATGCTGTGGTAAATATGATGTCAAAGGAAGGAGATTTAACTTCTACCAGGAAATCAAAGCCTGATTTGACTGGCATCTCCACATCAAGAAATACAATGTCAGGTGAAAATTCGCCAAGCATAGCAATCGCTGCATCCACACCATCGGCTTGCCGGATGTCCATGGCCTCCGGAATATGATCAACCAGATAGTGGTGCAGGATATTCCTTGCTTTGTGTTCGTCGTCGATAATGAGAATTCGGATCATAACCGGAAGTTTATTTGGCTAAGATATTGGTGGATAATTCTACGATCACTTTAGTGCCTGAAGGTTCGCCGGTGTTATCATACAGGTCAATAATCTCCATGGATGCATGATATTGCTGATGCCTGAGTATTTCAAGTCGTTCTGCATTCATCTTCATACATTTTGACGCGTACCCGTGGGCCAGGACTTTGTGCTCCTTTAGTTCAGCCGATTTTTTCCGGCCGATACCGTTATCTTCAATGATACAGGTGAAGATGTCTTCGCTTGTTTTAAAGAAACCAATACACAGTTTTCGGTCGCCCTGTTTATGCATTAATCCGTGCCAAAGGGCATTTTCTACGAAGGGCTGCAGAAACATGGACGGCATGAGGATATCATCTGCTTCGAGATCCGGATCAATGTGCATTTCATATTGGAAGCCATGATCAAATCGCATCTGTTCAAGTTCGAGGTAGAGGGTAAGGATTTCCGCTTCATCTTCGATTGCGATCAATAGCTTGCCGGAGCGGTTCAGCACCTGGCGGAGTAGTTTAGCAAACTTATTGAGATAAGCGCTGGCTTCATTATATTTTTTGGTTACGATACATTCCTGGATGCTGTTGAGGCAATTAAAGACGAAGTGTGGATTCATCTGGGCGCGCAGTGCTTTCAACTGACTTTCTGCAAAAAGGGAATTGACCTCCAGGAGTTTTAATTCATGTTCACGGGCGAGGATTTCGGTTTTCGCTTCTGCAATCTTAAATGAACTGATGGAAGCAATGGTCGTAAGTGTTTTGAGGTGTTCCTGCGTAAAGAAATCTTTTTTTCGATTTTCACTGTCAATTACCCCGATGACCTTCTGGTCATGAATGATAGGAACAGCCAGTTCTGAGCAGCGCAGTTCATCATCAGCCATATAACGGGCATCCTTTGTTGTATCATTTATAAGCAAAGGGTAGGCGTTGGCAGCCACATGCCCGACTATGCCCTGGCCAACCGGAATGACTAATGGGTTGATGATTTCACGTTCCCTTTGATTTTTGGGACCAAAAGCTGCCTTTTGCTCGAGCACATTTTTTCCTTCGTCCACCAGGTAGACCACACACAATCTTCAAATCCGAGCTGTGAGATACAATTCCCTTGCAATGTCCCAGCATATTTCATTTACCGAATTCTCCCCATAGACTGAATTGGCAAAGTAGTCGATAATGTGATCCGCTTTCTTTTTTTTCTTTCACTCTGTGCCATCGTCGGATACCAATGAAAACCAGTGCAGACAGGATGGCAAGGCAGAGAAGGTAAAACCAGTTTTCCTGCCAGAACGGGTGCTCCACCACAACCACCATGGCATAATACTGATCATTCCATGCACCGGATGGATCAGAAGATTTTACCTTAAACGTATACCTTCCTGGGGGTACGTTGGTAAACCCGGCATCCAGTTTTCTGCCACAATAGACCCAGTCAGGATTAAACCCTTCAAGGATATATGCGTATTGCATGGACGGGAAGTCAAGGTGATACCGGTTGGAATAGGATATGGAAAAGAAATTTTCATGATGACGGAGCAATAGCCCACCCGGAGATGAACTGAAAGGTTTTTCTTTTCCAAAGACGCTGATACCCGTGATCAACGGAAGCGCTTTCGCTGCAGGTTGCCGGATCAGGCTGGTATCAATCAGCGCTATACGGTTGAGCAGGGATACATATAACCCATGTGGTGACTGGAACATGCATGGAAAATTGTCAGTCATTCCTTTTTCAAATACGAAAGGGATTTTTCCTATACTCTTTGATTTTGTATCGATGTACTGAATTGACTCCGGGGTGGAAAACCACACGAGATCATTGTTAAAAATGGCCAGCCCGCTGGTGAGGTTGGTTACAAGGCCATCCGAGGTCGTGAAATGATCAATGACCCGGCCTTCTATGTCTGAGCGGAAAACACCATTTCCCCATGAACTCATCCAGATATGTCCATCCGGGTGTTGCACGAGTCTGGTGATAACTGTATTATCTAATTTCTCATCACGAACCGGATTTACAAATCGTCTCTGCTGAGTTATATATTTTCGCAATCCACGTTCACCGAATCCTGCCCAGATGTTTCCTTCTTTGTCTTCCAAGAGGTCAAGGCAATTGGTTTTTCCAATATCACCTTGGATTGCATCAAGCCCGTCATACCGGATGCACTGCCTGGTATCAAGGTTATATTGATAGATGTACGTTTCCCAACCGGCAAACCAGAAATGATCTTCATGGTCCTTGATCATGGACATGATCGAAACTGAATTCACTTCGGCTGTAAATGCCTTGAGATCGGGTGTTCGGAATGTACCGGTAGCAGGGTTGTAAATTTTAATCCCATGTCCGGTTCCACACCACCATTCACCGCGGAATGGGATGATCCTGAAGATACGGTTCCCTTTTGCATCCTCCCCCGGAATAGTCGTATGAGTGACCGTCCTGTTTTTTTCATGGTAAACATAGAAGCCATATTCAGTAGCAAGGATCAGTTGGTCTGCAGAATACCTGATGATACTGTTGACAATGGGTGCCGGATCCGGTAAATCAATAATATCGCGGACAGGATCATGAGCTGAAATTTTTGCCACCCCACTGTTGGTGCATAACCACAATTCGCCGTTACCTAACTGATGTATATCATTGAGGAAGCCAGATGGTAGGGCATATGGTTGTGGAGATGATTCAGGCAAGGATATGATGCGTCCGGTTGGCTCAATCACGAGCACGCGGCCCTGCCATGTACCAAGCCAGATGTTGCCTGCGAGGTCCGGGTAAATCAGTTTAAGTGAAATGGGACCAAAGCGATCAGCCGAAAGGTTGTGGTGAAGGATGAGCTGCTGCAGGCCATTCTGACATTGGTGCAAGGTGTTATAGGCATTGCTCCACCAAATATCCCCGGTGGCAGGATGGATGGCAAAGGCATGGACGATTTCATTCCGGAAGACCGGCCATCCTTCAGGATTGTTGGATTCGTTGTGAATTTCCCCGGTATTGAAGTCAATCATCAATAAACCGTGATTAGTCCCAAGCCATATCCCTTGCCGGGCCAAGTCACTAACTATAGGGGTGGTAATAACAAGGTCGGCGGGCAAGCCTTTGAGTTCATGGAATTTATCTTCTGCCTTGATAAGTTTTCCCTGATGGAACAGCAGTAATCCTTCCCGGGCAACTATCCAGACTGATCCCATGTCATCCCTGGTCATGGAGGTGATATCCGGATGTATTGTCCTTCCATCGGGAAGCACAAGGGGAATAATCGTAAACGTAAACAGGTGTCGGTTAAAGAGGCACAAGCCCTGACGGGTGCTGATCACCAAGAAGTCGCCGTTCAATGGGAGAATCCCGGAAATATCCTCACTCAGATCCTCGGGATAATTTTTTGCAGCCCGGCTGAATATTTTTACTTCAGATCCGTCAAACCGGTTTAACCCGTTGTGCGCGCCAACCCAAATAAAACCTTCCTGGTCTTCAGCCAGGCATGTAGCTTCCAGAGATGAGAAATTTGGCGTGGGTTGCAGCCGCGTAAACAGGTATTGCCCATGAAGAATAACATGACATGTTCCTGTTAGGATGAATATTATCAGGACATGCCGCAATCGTTTCATGGTTTTAAATAAGTTTCACCTATAAAGCTAATCGGTTAATCATAATTTACAATTGGCCATTTTAAGGTTAATTTTTGCTTCCTGGAAGTAGTTACGAAGACTGATTTTCCCACCAGCATCCTCTTGATCTGGTCTTCCTCCAGAAAATCATGGATTTCAGTTACAAAGTTTCTGGCATTCCCGGGTTTGACATTGATTTGAAGATAGAATTCCTGCTTATTATCACGTTGACGGCCCGTTGGAAAGAAGGAAAGGATGATGGCCTCTGTTTCGCGGGATTCCGGCCCGGATGTCTTCATAACCCTGTTTCGTAATGCATTGAAAAGGTGTAGCGATGAAAACTTCATTTTACACAATTGGAGATGAACAATACATTTACATATTAATTGACAATGACCAGGACATTGAATTTTATTCCGGGAATAAATTCAAAGGGGACATTGGACGGTACAGGGATGTCTACACATTCATTCAGTGGATTGCACCTGAGCACCTCATAGTGTGTAGTGGTATATGAACTATATCCTTGAGGCAGTATCATCCATTTCTGGATATTCTCATTATAATCCATGGTGACTGATCCGCCGTAATTGGACCTTGCCGTCACCAGGATAATTGCATCAGGATTTCCATTGGCCGCAGGATGGTCAAGTACGATATATGCTGAATTGACTGCGGTGACAACAAAGGCAGAAGGGTTTGATCCACTGAACCTGATATTTCCACTGATCTCCAATGCCACTTCTTCTCCTGCTTGCTGAACCAGTTTGGTTTTTCCGCTGACTTCAAGAGCCTCGGTGTCCCCTGCTTGTTTGGTAAGTTTGGTTTTTCCGGCAACCTCCAGTTTTGAAGAAGGATTGCTTAGGTTGATACCAACGTTGCCATTGTTGACAATGGCCATTCTTTCAAGGAGTGCATTAGGGTCATTGGTCGCCTGGGTGTAAAAAGCCAGTCGGGAAGATGTTGCGCCTGTTCCGACGGTCCCCACCGAACCTGTAAAATAGGTTCCGCTGCGGAATAAAAGGCGCGCCGATACATTTGAAGCAAGCGCATTGGCGTTTTCTAGTAAAAGTAATTTGTCATCAAATGCTTTGCTATGCACTTTCGCCAGCGGCGAAGACGTGCCGATTCCAATATTTCCAGAGCCCTTGATGCGCATGCGTTCCGAGAAACCATTACTGTTTCCATATCCAAAGGCGATATCCGAGGTTGATTGATCCGCATAAAATTGCAGTGTATTGTTTTTGACACCGATGCCGAATTGATTGATAGCATTCCCTGTGAGGCAAATCTTGTTGCCGTCTGCATTGGAAAAACTAAGTGGAGTTGATGGGGAAGATATACCTATCCCGACATTTCCATTACCTTGGATCCGCACCTGTTCAGTAAATGCATTACTGGTGCCTGTCCCAAACGCGATTGCAGATGAAGGTTGATCGGCGTGGATCTGCATGAGCCCGGGCTGCACGCCAAAGCCGAAATAGGCAGAGGAAGGACCAAATAAGGATATTTTTCGGCCCATCGAATCCGGCAGACTGATAGGGGAGTGAGGGGTGATATTGCCGATACCCACTTCCCCATCCAGGTATAAAGCAGCGCCATTGATGGATGAAAAATAGCCTCCAGTGCCGTTGATGCTATTTCCCAATGTTCCTATTCCGTTTTCTGAAAATCCGAAAACCCCTCCGGATGTATTGGTAGCCACCCCAAGAATTGCCGCACCACCCGTTCCACTGTTTGTCAGGTTTAAGACATAACCATTGGTAAGATTGTGCACGGATTCATGAGGAAGGGAGAATCCATTTCCACCACTGCCATTTTCAAATTTTTCCCAGGTTCCGCTTCTCCTGCAATAAATGGATTGTTCGGTTGAATTAAAAATGATCATTCCATCTGGAACCCCTGACATGCCTTCCATTTGGCTTTGTGTAAGTCGGGGAAGCAGCAGTCCTTTACCAGTGCCACCATCCAACTCAAGGACCGCGTTTGCATCAGGAGCGCCAGAACCTCCAATTTTTACCTGTGCAACTGCCCTGTGGCAAAGAGCGGTAAGAATGAGCAATAAAAGGATTATGTTTTTCATAGATGACTGTATTTATTGGATATGGAGCAAAGAAAATGCACAGTGTATCGTGAAATGAAATCTGATTAGCCAAATGACGGCCTGAAACAGTGAGCGGTAAAAGCGGATACAGGAGGCATAAGAATTCAACCAGGTATCAGGGATTTTTCCTCATCTTTAAATGGCATTCTGAAAGGAAAGAAGATCTTTAGGTCATCATATCCTTCAGGGTACATTTTACTGCACTTATAATGGATGTACAATGAATGCAAAATCAGGTATAAAAGCACTCATGCTTATCCTCATGGCGGTTTTGCCGTTTACGATAGTAAAAGGACAACCTAAGGTTCCTGTTCAGGAAGGCACAATCCTAAACCTTTACGATGCCTTTGGTAAGAATCCAACATTGACCAAGGACTGGGGGTTTTCCTGTATCACGCGGTATCAGGGAAGTGTTATTCTGTTTGATTCCGGTAGTAGTGCAGATATTTTCAAAGCGAATACACAACAACTGGGAATCGATTTGAAAGACATTGATATCGTGGTGGTTTCCCACAGCCATTTTGATCACCTCAATGGGCTGGATTATCTCCTGCAAGTCAACCCCAAAGTGAAAATTTATTTTCCCTATGATATTTTTTGGGGAGCGCCTGTGCCTTTTGACGCTACAGGTCAAGAGCCTCTTGTCAAGGATTCTCTCCCGGCGGAGATGCAATACTTCGACGGAGGTTCAACAAAGTTTACAATTCCCCAAACCGGGCGTTTCTGGAATGCCAATATTGAGTTTGTGAAAACCTCAAAAGAAATTTTGCCCGGGCTCAAACTGATAGCCACGAGTTCACCCTACCTCGGATATTTTTCCTGTTATCCCGGCAAGTCATTTGTGCCTGGACAGTTTGATGATAAGCATAGCCAGTGCAAGAACAGTGAGCTGCCTGAATTGTCTCTGGCGATGAATACAGACAAAGGCGAAGTACTTATTGTAGGTTGCTCCCATACAGGGGTAGAAAATATCATAAAGGCAGCTCTGACGGAAACAGGCAATGCTATCGATCTTGTCTATGGGGGATACCATCTCCTGCCATATGACAGGGCGCAAACAGTTGCACTTGCTACACAGCTAAAAAATGAATTAAGTGTCCGGCGCGTTGCCCCGGCGCATTGCACCGGCCATCTTGCTTTTAAAATCCTGAGAGAATTGTATGGAGACAACTATCTTTATGCCGGCCTCGGAGAAACTATTACCTATTGACAATAATTCCACAACCCCCTCCTAAATGCATAAACCTATAAACTCATAAACCTATAACCCCTCACCCCCTCACCTCCTAACCTCCCAATGAAACTTAACCTGATCAAATGGCGCCTGATGCTGACCACTATGCCGATCATGATATTGGTGGTCCTGCTCAAGATCCTATTAGATAAGGTGCTGCTGTATCATGGGCTGGTCAACTTTTCGGAGATCGGATTGGTGATCACGGGTGGCATCTTCCTGATCGGATTTATGCTGGCTGGTACGCTGTCTGATTATAAAGAGAGTGAGAAAATTCCAGCGGATATCGCTACTTCAATAGAGAGTATCGAAGATACGATCGTGCTGGCCCATCGGTTTAAAGGGGATTTTGACCTTCAAGCACAATTGAAACAACTATCGGGGGTCACGGATGCCATCATTCAATACTTTGCCCACAGGGCTTCTGAAACAGAAGTATATCAGAAGATAGAAGATATCACAGCTATCGCAATCCACATCGAGCAAACCAAAATGGGCTCTACCACCTCCTGGGTGAAACGTGAACAAACTAACCTGCGTAAGCTGTTTGCCCGGACGACCGTGATCAAGCGGACGCATTTTATCTCTACCGGATATGCGTTCCTGGAGGTACTCACCATCGTGATCATTGGACTCCTGCTTGTATCCAGGTTTGAAAACTTTCCAATCAGCATCATCCTGGTCAGTTTTATCACGCAGATCTTTGTCTACATGGTGCGCCTCATCAAGGATATCGACCATCCGTTTGAATACCCGGTCAATGGTAAAGTGAGAGCTGCGGACATCGATCTCTTTCCGTTGATCGAGTATCACGAACGGGCTAAGGGAAGGTTGTAAATCGTTTTTCTTTTCACACGTCGCAGCGCAGATCCCGCCATTGATTTCAATAATGTGGCGGGAGAGGGCGCGGAGGTTTCGCACGGAGGACCCTGAGCAATAGCTCACTTCATTCCGCACACATCACACTTCACACTATATTTTTCACTCTACTCTTTTCGTTTTTCACTAAATGAGTCTGTAAATTTCCTGTATCCCCTTGAGTTCCTTCTCAAAATCAATCTGCAGATCAATCAGCCTGCCCGACTTGATATCCATCACCCAGCCGTGGACGATCGGATAGCCGGTATGGATAAACTGCTTTTGTACAGCGGCGGTCTTGATGACATTGATGCACTGCTCGCGTACGTTGAGCTCGACGAGGCGGTCAAATTGCTTTTTGGAATCAGTGATGGCATGTAATTCTTCCTTGTGGATCCTGAAGACATCGCGGATATTCCTGAGCCATGGATTGAGGATACCCATATCTTCCTGCGTCATTGCCGCCTTGACCCCTCCGCAGTTGTAGTGCCCGCAGACGATGATATGTTTCACCTGGAGGTAATTGACGGCATAGTTGATGACACTCATCACATTGACATCTATACTGACGACCAGGTTGCCGATGTTGCGGTGCACAAAGACTTCTCCTGGCTTGGCACCCATCATCTCTTCTGCCGTGACCCTGCTGTCACTGCATCCGATATAGAGATAGTCAGGGTTCTGATCTATGGCCAGCTTCTCAAAAAATTCAGCGTCCGTTGCTTTCTTCTTTGCGATCCATTCGGCGTTGTTTTCAAATATCTTTTCGTACGAGATCATCTTTGGTGAGTTGTCAGTTGTGAGTGCCCTCATTCCGGCAAAGGATAAAGCATTTAAACATTTCCAAAATGGCACAATTTTAAATTTCCGAAGGAAATAAAAAGGCCGCTGGATGGAGTTCTCTCCGCCAGCAAAATGATTCCCAAAGAAGATTCCTTTTAGGGATTCACTCCTGGTATTCCAATAGTTGGCGGAGAGAACTCCATCCAACGGCCTGAGGCCGATTATCATTTGGCAATCCTGGGATGAATTCATTTTTTGTAATTAAATCTTTAGCTAAGAAAGCTATAGGTTCTTCCCGATCACCGGAATATTTCTCCTCTCTTTCCAAAGCAAGATAGCACTTGCTACAAAGACTACGCAAGCGAGTATAAATAAAAACCCGCCATCACCCTGTACCTCTATGCCCAGGATGGTGAGATGAAAAAACAATGCCCCGGATATGGTGCCAATGGCCAGCAATGCCCCCAGCCAGGTGGTTGCCGGGATGAGTATGAGGATGGAAGCGATCAGTTCTACGACGCCGGATCCAATACGACCCCATGGCTCCATACCCACGGTTTGAAAGATATACACGCTCTCGGCTGCCCCGGTAAACTTAAAGTAAAGGGTCTGGAGGAGGATCGCCGCGACGATGACTTTGAGGAAGAATGTGAAGGTAAATAGTGATTTCATGAGGGAAAAATACGCAATTGTAAGACAGTGAGAAAGTAAGACAGTAAGAGGTGTGTGTGCGTGTGTGAAAAAGAGATGTGTGGGAGGTGTGTGGAATTTATATTTTACGATCACCGATCACCGATCACCGATCACCGATCACTGTTCACCGATCACCGATCACCGATCACAGATCACCTGATCACTCATAGAACGTCTCCTTAATCTTTTCGACATAGCTGAGTGAAGCTATAGCATAGAGTTTATTTTTCCAGCCTGGAGTGTATGTAGTATTGATACAGAGCCATTGCTGGGCTGAGCATCCTATTCTTCCATGGGAGGACTTCATGACCCGGACCGCCGGATCTATTTTCATGACTTCCTTGAGGATGGCCTCATTGGCGGGGATGCAAAACTCATAGTCCACAGCTACCTCGCCATTGCGAAGGCCCCGGTCATCGATTGCAGAATAATCAAATTGAATCTTAGATTGATTGGTGGCATCCATCTTGCGCGAGCATTGTGAGGCAGATAGACTGATCAATATGACTAGGATCACGAGGTAAGGTCTGAATAGCATATGGGATGAAAATTTGACAAAGAAAGGTAGGTTTATTTTTCTTTCCTGATCAACGGATTTTGAGATCAGATTCTTATCCTCAGTGGAAAAAAAGAAACATCAGCCCTGTGAGGATAAGGATGATCCCGGAGATGAGCCCGGAGTTGTGCTCGAGTTTGTGCCAATCCATTTTCTTGAGTCCATGCAGGGCGAGCCAGGCAAACAAGGTCATACCCAATGCAGAGGTCACGGTATAGATCACTGCAATGATCATCGTGAGGGCCATGCCCTTGGTCCCTGCGACGAGGAATAGCGCACCGACTTCAAGACAAGGCGAAAGGAACATGGCCAGTAACAAGGAGCCGATGATCACACCCATGTTGGTGTTGGTCGTCATTTTAACTTCACGCAGATGGAAGTGTTTATGGTGCTGGTGGCGCCAGACAAAGAGGATACCCAGGGTGATGAGGATACCTGCAGCGATGTATTTAAAATAAGGGAGGATACCATCCAGGGTCATTCCGCCCAGGGCAAGGAGTATCCCGATGATCACTGTGCTCAGGGAGTGCGCCAGCGCAGCCAGCATAGTGATTCCTGCTGTCTTGCGTCCATCCCATCCCAGTTGCCTGGAGATAGCCACCACCGGTAGCCAGTGATTGGGCAGGATGGCATGCAGGATACTGATCGCCAGCACACTGATAAAGAGTTCAATGGAGTCCATGATCATCAGCCCGCAAAGGTAAGCGAGAAAACGTAACCAACGGGTTCACCCACCAAGGTGGCTAAAGAGTATGTCTTTTATTCCTTGACCGGAGGCAGGGTGAACTTGTTCAATACACTCTTGCTGGCAGCAAGTTTCTCCACCTCATGAATTTCCCTCGGGGCATAGGAAGAGATGTTCTCTCCCTGGTTCTTTCCGATCAGGATATCATCTTCGATGCGCACAGCCAGGTTCCACCATTTCTTGTCACAGGGACTGCCTTCGGGGATATAGATGCCAGGCTCTACCGTGATGACCATGTTTTCCTTGAGGGTGGTCGTGACACTCTTGTCATGGACGTCAAGGCCGATGTGATGGGAACATCCATGAATGTAGTATAGCGACACGTCCTCGCGCTTTTTCGTGATCCCCAGTTTTGCCATCACTTCGTTTTGTGCATCAAGCACCAACTGGTAGATTGCTTTTTGTTCTGTGGTAAATTTACCATTGGCCGGTGTAGTCCGTGTGACATCGGCAGTGTAGCCATGATATTCAGAGGCCACATCCATTAGCACCAATTGGTTGTCCACTTGCGTGACATTGTTGTCGATATAGTGGAGGATACAACCATTGGCTCCCGTCCCGACAATCGGAGGATAGCCCTCTTCTTCTGCTCCATATTTTTTATGTACGTATCGGAATATACCATCCAGTTCTGATTCAGACATATCCGGATGAATGGCCTTCATCACTTCGGCATGCGCCACTGCGGAGATAAAGGCTGATTTGCGCAACATGGCGATTTCCTCAGGTTGCTTGATCTCGCGCAGGAGCGAGGTCAATTGATAAAATTGCAAAGGAGGCATAGGGTTGCCCAGGATGCAATGCACTACACCGGAAAGCATTGCCGAATCCGGTCTTTGTATCAGGTCAAGCAGCAAGGAGTCATTTCTGAATTCAGGATCAGCCGTTTCCTTCATTGCATTATTGATGCGGCCTATGCGTGACTGCAGGTTGGAAGCATTGGTTGAAAATGCCAGCCGCTTGTAGGCATCCAGGATGTTCCTATTATCAACAGCCTTGATGCTTGCCTTTTCCCTGAAGGTCTGGATCAGCGAAGAGAGGGTGCCTGCACTGACATCATCGGGCAGCACATCATAGATCACCTTGCTGAATAAAGAAAAATCAACAGGACAATTCTTAAAGTCTTCTGAATTATACACCTGGTCAAACCCTAATTGTTTCCTGACACCCTCTATACCCAGCCGGCGCCCCGACCATTGCTCCTGGAATGGGTTTCTCTTACGGACATAAAACAATTCATTGTATGTGCCAATATCGTTTTGCTGAGGCTCTTTGAAAATCAATAAGACTGCATCAGGCTCTTTGTAGCCGGAGAAGTAATAGAGATCCGGATTGGGGTGATAGATATAATTGACATCATTGGAGAAGACCCGCTCCGGATAGGCAAAGATGACCACGACTGAATTTGGTGGCATGATCTTGCGCAGGGCCTCACGTCGATTTGCATGGAAGGCAGGGGTGAGATAATCGGTGGGTAAGGAGTTTTGTGCGGTGGCACTCTGCATGTATAGTGCAAGGGACAGAAGAAAGAATACTCTAAGCATGAGAATGTGGTATAACTGATATTTTAATCAACTTTGATCAGGATAAAGGAAAGTAAAATTCAAAAAGGATGAACTTTTCAGACATGTCAAATATATCAAATATCCATTGTAATTGCCTTGTGAGACTTCCGCTCAGATACATCTAAAAGAGGAGTAGAACTCAATATATACAAAGTATAAATCGGCCCCCGGCCGTGGCAGGAGTTTGCTCCTGCCACCACAGGAATATCTGATAGAATTTCTGAAGTGAATCCTGTTTGGAATCCGCATGGTGGCAGGAGCAAACTCCTGCCACGGCCGGGCCCACATGGGCCTGGCCGGATGATCCCGGTTTTAATCGGCGATCGCCGTTGGATGGAGTTCTCTCCGCCAACCTATGGATACCAATAATGAATTCCTATAGAGAATCCTATATGGGAATCATGCTGCTGGCGGAGAGAACTCCATCCAGCGGCGTTTTTCTTTCCTGCGGAAACAAAAACAGGCCAACCCTAATGGTCTGTTTTAGTTTCCCTTGGTTTTAAAGAAATGCCCGTCCGGAACCGTCAGGTTAGCCCCGGGAGCCAGGGTGAGGTCTTTGCACGAGAGGCCGGTGACGTTGATGACCGGATCATGATTTGGAGATACGACCTGTGGGATGATTACATCCTGCAATGATGTTGGCACGCCATGCGGATTCCAGTTTTCCGGGTTGTTCCAATCAGAAGAGATATTTCCTACCCACGTAAAAACAGTAGGTACAGGCACCGCAAGTCCCGACTCCCAAAGGCCCCGGCCATTGGTGGCGGCCCTGATCTTGCTGATCCCATAGGCGATATCAAGTTCCTGCACATCTACATTAGGCAAGCCCGTGAAAAACGGTTGCCATGATGAATACGTTCTGTCCCTGTAATACACGCCTACATCCGTGCCTACATAGAGACCATCACTGGAGGTCTTTTGATATACGATGCAATTGACCGGCAGATTGGGCAGGCCGGTGGAATAGTTGGTCCAGGTAGTTCCACCATCTACAGTAGTCCAGACTTTATTGGCTGCAGAATAACCTGAAAACGTGACCCAGGCTTGTAATGGATTAGTATTGCTGACAGCGATTGCTGTTATGCTGGCAGAACCAACAGGCAGATTGCTGGTCTTGTCCGTAAAGTTTGTACCATCCGTGCTGATAAACACACGGTTGGTTTTAGCGGCATAGATATAGTTGGGATTGGAGTTGGCATAGGCAAGTGCCATCACAAACGTATTGCCTCCGGTGACATTGCCCACTTGTGTAAAACTCAACCCACCATTGGTGGTGCGCCAAACCTGGGCCTTGCCTACGAGCAAAGTAGAGTCATGATCAGGATGCATGATGAATGGCGTAAGCCATGTGCCATTTGCATTGACACCAGAGCCCCCATAGGTGCATACGACATTGTATAAGGGATAGTTGTTGTAGGATACGATGATGCGGCCTTTAACTGTGCCAAGGTAGCGTATGGAGTCATTGTCAGATTCATAGATGCATTCCGTGCCATCTCCTGTGTTACGACAGAAAATGATCCAGTCTGTGCCATCATACTCCTGGGTATACATATCCTGGTGTCCGGTCAGGATGGTATATGGATCCAATGGTGATACGCCAAACTTGTACATCTGCGCGATCTGCATCCCTTCATTCATCGGCGCCCAGGTGGCTCCATAGTCGGTAGTTTTTGTCAAGCCTCCATCATTGCCGGAGAAATAGGCGGCATCCGTCCCAGGAATAAACGTAATGGAATGGTGATCAGGATGCACATAAGGAATGAATCCGCCATTTTCACTCGAGTGCTGAGTCCAGGTCAAACCTCCATCCATGCTCCTCCACATGTTGGTCGCCCCCACGATGATCGTATCCTTGTGAAATGGCGATACGGCCATGCATAGGTTATACCATGCCTGGTTACCTGCAGCGCCAAATAGGATGTTTGGTGTATTAGCCCTCAGCGTGAAATGATCACCACCATCCACAGAGCGGTAAAACCCGTGAAAATCAGATGTCCCTTGCTTGACGATCAACACGTAGACATAGTTGGTGTCATCAGGAGTTACACCTATTTCAAATCTGGCCACCGTATTGCTCGCAGGTAGCCCGTCAGTCAGCTGGCTCCAGGTCACCCCGGCATCAGTGGATCGGTAGATTGACCCCCCTGATTGAACACCTGCAGAAGCGTATAGTGTGTTTGGATGCTCAGGTTTAAATTCAATATCGGTAAACTGTCCGTCATTCATCTTCACCCAATTGGTTCCCGCATTGATCGTTCTGTAGATTCCATTTGTGGTAGCTGCATAGACCGTATCCGGTCGGGTAGGGTGGATGAGGAGTTTATAGATATTTCTGCCCCAGCTTACTTCCCAGTTCATAGTATTACTGGACGAGGGCCATGTAGCCCCTCCATCGGTAGATTTATAGATACCAGTAGATGCTATGGTGAGTTGTGAGCCGACCCCATTGGCATCACCTGTAGCCAAATACATGACCTGCGTATTGGATGGGTCGATAGCAATGTCTGAGCAACCTATGACAGGCAATTGATCAGTATTGGAGTTGGTCCAGTTGAGCCCGGCATCCAGGCTTTTCCAAAGGCCGCCTAGTGGAGACACAACCCACATCTTGTTACTGTTGGTCGGATCAAACCTCAGGAAATTGACCCTCGCTGCACCGTAAAAATCTCCATTGGTGACCGTACCTGTCGGGCCAAGGGCTGTCCAGGTAGCCGGAGGTAGTGTAGTGGAGCGGGTATTGTTTTGTAAAGAAGCCTGATACGCTGCAAACTCTTTATAGTTGGTCGAAGGCAGGGTGATATCCCCTGATGGATATACTCGCGGTTCCATGTGGTTTTCCCAACGTTTGTATTGGTTATAGCCTGGAAATTCTCCTCCTTCTTCACCTTCTGTAGCCCGCTCTGTACGGCGGTTTTCCCGCAGTTGTTTTTTCTCGTAGCGGTTAAAAGCATCCTGGATGTCATAGAAATTGGCAGGTGCAGTAGGATCTGAGGAGCGTTTTGACTTCAGGTACGGAGCATCCATCCATGGCTGTGCGCCGGCTATGAGGCCTGACAGGAGGAGCGTAAAGAGGAGAGAGCGAGCTTTCAAGGAGTAGCAGGTTTTCTTATGAGATACAAGATACCGGGTATTTGTTGCCTCAGCAAGTTAGGCAGCTATTCCTGAAAGGCATTCCAGCCTTGGGACACAATGCAAAAGGCCCCTGTTTTGAGAGGGGCCTTTTGTCCTGTACCAATTTTTATTGAGTAGCTGGTGTGCTTGTCTGGTGGATTACTTCAACCCAAACAAAGTGACATCGGCCCTGCCGTTTAATACCCCCTGGGTGTCATACCAAAACTCCACAGATTTGAGTTTCCGTCTTCCTCCTTTCAGGTCAATGATGCGGCTCTCTCCTCCCTGCGGGATGTTGAATCTGATGTCAATATTTTCAGGCGCTCCGCCATCATCATAGCGTACGATCATCCTGACCATATTGATCGGTGCATCAGTGACTTTAAATTTCAATCTCCTGAAATAGTCATAGGGACCTGCGACATATATCGCATCATGGTCTGCGACAAATTTAGCTTGCGTATGTCCCAACAATCTCCATGTACCCACAGCACCAGCTCGTGGTTGTGAAACCGTGGCTTGTGCACTGGCAGTCATCAAGCCAATAAAGAGAATACATGCAGTCAATACGATGTTTAAATATGATCTCATTTTATATATTTTATCTAGGCTATTAAATTAATTTGTTTTCATTGCAATACATCAATAATACTTCCTCTCCCGATTATTTGATGGTCTCTGCTGCTTTCCACAGTCTATCCAGATTAGGATTGATATAGATGTCAACTCTCCTGTTCCTGCCTTTTCCTTCTTCTGTGGTATTGTCTGCAACAGGATGGAATTCAGCACGTCCTCCGCTGATGATCCGTGTAGGATCCACCTTGTACTCCCGGGTCAGGACCCTCACTACTGCATTTGCCCTTGTGGTGCTGAAGTCCCAGTTGTCCTTCGCGGCAGAAGCTGCAGGAGTATTGTCTGTGTTTCCGATGACATATATGCTGGTGCCTGGATACCCATTGACCACCTCTGCAACCGCAGCGAGGGCCTGTTTTCCTTCCCACCCAACTGTTGTGCCGCCACTGGTAAACATCAGGTAATTGTCCATGGACAGATGGACTAGGCCACTTACAAATTCGACATCAATGCCTGCTGCGTCAAATTTCTCCAGACTTACTTTGACCTTATCGCTCAACTGTTGCAGTGATCCATATTGCTCCTTGATGGCTCCATTGATGGCCTCCAGCTTTTGCTGCACGACTGCCTTTGCTTCTGTGCAGCCGGCCATGTCCTTTTTCATTTTACTGTTTTCTTCTGCCAGTGTTTTGTTCTTCGCCTCACTGGCCGCTAGTTCTTTTTCATGAAAGCTGATGATTTCTTCCTGCTCACTGGTTAGTGTTCTTAATTGGTTGAGCTCCGTATTCACTTGCTCAAATTTTTTACTGGAGACACAAGACATAGCAGACAGACTTATTCCTGCCAATAGAATTAGTGATACATTATTTTTCATTTTAGTAGTTTGTTTATAATTTACTTTTTAGCTTCATACACTAGTGACCCATTGACCATTGACCATTGACCATTGCTCCATTGCTCCATTGCTCCATTGCTCCATGCTCCATGCCCCTTGCCCCTTGCCCCTTGCTCCCTTGCTCCCTTGCTCCTTTGCTCCCTTGCTCCCTGCCCCTTGCTCATTGCCCACTGCCGACTGCATACTGCTGCTTGCCCTCTGCTCTATGCCTTAAATTTCGAATTGTAGCCTGAACTGCCAGAAGTCCGTTTTGCCTATAATCTGGTTATAGTCAAGGCTTCCCTTTCCATAAGTAGCTTCCAACCTGAAATGCGCATTGGGATACCAACTGAGGTTTGTAGTGAAGCGGTCAAACTTACCTCCCTGGATGAACCCATCTGTCATGTCGGTCTGGGTATATCTGATACCAAGTTCAATGGCCCCCGGCCCACTGTCCTTGCTAAAGTCAAAATTCTTCTTTGGCAGGAGTTTGCCGAGATTCCCATTGTTCTTGTTGTATTTCCTGTTTTCGCCCGTGATAAACCAACTACCTCCTATCTGCCAATAGGTGAGTGAAGGATTATCTGCAAGGCTGCTACTGACAAGTGCATTCATATATTCAGCCATGAGTGTAAAGGGGCCTCTTACACCGATCGCTTCCAGCATCAAGGTATTGGCTCCCGTAGCCGCAATAGCTCCTGTATTGAGATAGAAGGGAGCTGAATTCGCTTCCGGCTTGGCCTTGTAGCTCAAGGTGCCTTTGGTGTCGCTTGTGTACCGGTAACCAACACCTACGTGGACAAGATTGCGGTCTGAGGTATATACCGGCAGCGCGGTGACACGTGAAGTAAATTGAGTTCCGTTGTCTTTAAACGTGTTGCCGGTATCCCAGTAGTTATTAAACGCGCCGATGGTGTATGTCATGCGTTGCTTCATGATACTGTTGGAATAGCGGATCCCGATATTCCTTTGCCGTACGAATGCAGGCACACCTGTTCCGCGCTCTGTCCATGGTAGTTGCGTACCTGGTGCGACATACTCGTGCCCGACACCTTCTTTTTGTTTCCCGATAGTCAACCAACCCGCTTTCTTGCCGAAGGGGATTTCAATATTCCAGTCGATAAATTCAAAGCTCTTCTTTCCTTCCGGTGCATCGAGGCCATTGAAGTTGGCACTGATCATATACCTCCATGGATTTTCACGGAAGCCCAGGATTTTGCCGGAGAGGATAAATCGATCTCCGCGGAATTCGGTCGCGGGATCAACCTTGCCGACCTGCGCCAGGCTGTTGTCATCCTGCACCAGGAAAGTCTGGTCAAGCAGCAGGGCGAAACCAAAGTTCATGGTGAAGAATTTAGTCGGGATCTGGTTCCAGCCTTCTTCCATGATGGGAGGAGCCGCTTTGGGCGATTCATCCCTGCTGATCATGGTGGTATCATTGAGTGTGACAAGGGCATTTTGTGCCTTTGAACTCACGATCATGAGGGTTGTAAACAGAATCAGAAAATATTTTTTCATTAGCAGGCCTTTGTTTATTTTCCTTTTATCTCCATCTGCTTTTTCTTTCAGCAGAGATAAAAGTGGGTTCGAATTTTATAGATTATTATTTGCCAATCTGAGACATCATATAACATGGGTTTTTATGAGCGGTAGCAACAGGAGAGGCATAAACGTACAGGGTGATTGGATTGCTTCTTACTCATGTTCTTTGGGGTTGAGTACACAATATAAAGGTCAACAGAATCAACTATCTATAGGTGTAGAATTGGTTCTACACCGCCCCTGAATGGTGGGTAAAGAATGGGTAAATAAATAAAAAAGCCCCATGATCCTATGGGGCTTTTTTAATGCATATCGGACTATCCGGATCATTTCTTATATACCGTCTTTCCCTCCTTGATCGTTTCGGTCACCATGATGTCTTTGATCTTCATGGGTTCGACTTTCAATGGATTTTGGTCCAGGATGACTAGATCGGCTAGCTTGTCGACAGTGAGCGTACCCTTTATTTTATCATCAAAAACCTGGTATGCAGCATTTATGGTCAACGCCTTCAATGCCTGGTAAGGTGTGGCCCTTTCGTTAGGTCCGATGATATTGCCTGAACGGGATTGACGGTTGACGGCTGTCCAGACAGTAAAGATCTGGTTGATAGGTGTGATGATGTTGTCAGTATGATTGGAGTAGACGATACCCAGGCTATCGGCGGTATGAACAGGGCTGAGGAAAAAAGCTCTCTCCTGGCCCAGATTTTCCACATGCACATCCCCCCAGAAATATGCATGATTGGTAAAGAAGGATGGCGTGATATTGTATGCCTTGTATTTGACCAATTGATCTTTTCTTACAAAATTGGAATGGATCACAACCGTTCGCCTATCTGCATCGAGTGGTTGGTCATTTGTCTTACAAGCATGCTCATGCGCAGCCAATAGCATGTCCATAGTGGCATCTCCGTTACAGTGTACAAAGAGTTGTTGCTTGTTTTTATATGCCACATCAAATAGTGTATTTAATTGTTCCTGTGTAACATTAGGGAAGCCTTTACAGTCATGGCTGCAACCCGGAACCGGAGTCAAAAAGGCCTGGGTGAAGAATGCTGTCTTTCCCTGTGGGGATCCATCTGCCACTATTTTGGTGCCGGCAAATTTCAGGTGATTCGAATATTTGCCATAGCGCATTGTGGTGTCCGCCAGGTTCTTTTCAAGATCGAGGAAGCTACTCAGGGAGACCACATCAATAAATAGCTTGTTATCCGCAGCGGATGTTTTCAGGAAGGAAACGGTCTGCGCATCAGAAAATCCCTCTTGTGCAGTCGTAACACCAACGGAAGCATAGTTCATCAGTGCTTTATTCAACAAGGCAGCCTGCTGGGTTGAAAATGTTTTGTTGATGATATCCACAAAATGATGGATGGCCATTTCCTGCAACACACCATTGGGTTCAGTTGATCCCGGCATACGCAGGATCAATCCACCATCAGGGTCTTTGGTGTTCTTATCGATGTGGCCGTCTTTCAATGCCAGTGAATTGGCCACGCCCAGGTGACCTGATACATGCCTGATGAAAACAGGGTTGTTTGGAAATGCTTTATCCAACTCGACCTTGGTAGGCGGAGTTTTTTCGTTGAGTTGCGTGTCATCATATCCCCAGCCAAAGATCCATTCACCATCCTTTATATTATTTTCAGCCTTGCATTTTTGCAGCTCAGTGATGATGTCATTGATGCTGGAGCAATTGCCCACTGGAGGGGAAGAGATATTCCCCTGACCTGCGGCGTTGATGGCATCAGCCAGGTGTCCATGGCTATCGACAAAGCCGGGTAAAAGTGTCTTACCCTGCAGGTCATTCATGACCGTGCTGTCGCCTTTCAACTTTTCAGCATCAGCTTTGGTACCTACAAATACGATCTTGCCATCACTGATAGCAATGGCTTCTGCATAGGTTGGGCTATTGCCTTCCATGGTGATGATGTCACCACCATAGTAGATCGCATCGGCCGTGTTGTCACGGGTGGCCTGCGTAGATGGGGCATTACATGAAAGGAATGCGTAGAAGGAAATCAGTACAAGTGGTAGTGTAAAAACGTTCTTCATGATTATAGTGGGTTTGTGATTGCTGTTTGTTATTTAGGAAATACCATGGTGATGGCAGCACGTATTCCATATGCCGCATGATTGTCTGGTGCGAAATGAAAGCGTGGCCCAATAGCTAAGCTTACTGTTTGGCTTCCAAACTTAGTCACTCCACTGAAGATGGGTTGCACGATGAAAACACTTAGATCATTCTCCCAGTCTTTGGTGTATTCAGCATTCAACGTGAGGCCAGCTCCGCTTTTCCAATTGTAAGCTGCAAATGGATTGATGAATGTTGCGCTGATATCTTTTCTCGTCACATTGCCAGCGATTGAAATAATGTGGTTTGCCAGGGCACCAAAGGTCCATGGCCCCGATTGTTTTAAGGCCACGACTGATGGTCCGATACCAAATTTTCCTCCACCTAATAAATCATCTGTAGCCGTAGGAACGAGGAATACAGGACCTATCCCCCAGGTCACGCTACTCTGTGAAGGACCTACAAAACCGGTAATCACGGCATCCCCTAGTCCTCCTTGACTTGTGTTTTCTCCTGTGATATCAAATTGTGATACAATAGGCAATATCCATCGGGTGATCAGATTGATTTTGGGAGTTAATGTGATAGGGATGACCGGCTGGACGTTGACCACTAGTTTAGAACCATTGAATGCTCCTATCCCTACATCCCAATTGCTTTGGACAGGTACACTGATGAGGTTGGCAATGGGGTTGGCGAGTTTCTTGGCCAGCTCTTCGGCGGTGGCAGTTGGTGGAGATGTTGCTTCCTGGGCTGACAAGTTGTGAAGGCTGCCCCAAAAGGAAACGATCAGCAGTGCTGGAAAAAAGGTGGTGATTTTCATATTTTGGTTTTACGGTGTGGAGAAATTACAGTGGCTAATTAATGCTAAGCGCTGGTAGTAAAGGATTATAACTGCTCCTGAAGAAAAAAGTTGTTGATGTCGTATCATGTAATAAAAAGATACGCAACTTCTATGGCATCCAGGCATTGAAATTTAATACCGATCTAAATATCAGGGGAAAAGAAAACCCGTCCGTGTAGAATTAGAGCTACACAGAAAGGGGCAAATCAATAGATAGGAATATCCTCACCCGTGTGCCACCACCTTCAGGGCTATCAATCTCCCAGCGTCCGCGCAGTATCCGCATCAGGTCAGCTACTAAGGTGAGCCCGATACCATTGCCGGCAGTGACATCCTCCAATGTAGTATCTCCTTGCGTAGCAGTTCCCTTACGGATGGCCTCGAGTTGTGCATGGGTCATGCCCCGACCGGTATCACTTACTTCAAGGATATACCATTTTTGTTCGGAGCCTGAGCGCACCGTGATGCGGCCATGCTGTGTGTATTTGATCGCATTGGAGAGAAGGTTGTGGAGTACGATAGACAAGACATTAGGGTCTGCCTGGATCACATCATCCTCAGGTACTTCATTGATCAGTTCATTGTCCTGAAACCTGCTCATCTCCTTAAAGTCCTCCATGAGTTGCTCCACTATGGCAAAGGGAGAGCAGTTGATCGAGACAGTCTTGAATTTTTCCTGTTGGTAAGAAACCCAATGTAACAGGTTTTGGGTGCTGTGAAAAAGTTTGTGCACAGCATTTTGGACATCCGTCAATGCTCTTTTGGCCATACCCGGATCCTCCGGTTTCTCTTCGGCTCCCAGTCTTGCAATCTGGCCAATAAACCTGAGTGGAGTGAGAATGTCATGCGTGATGATCGAAATCAAGCGGTCTCTTATCCGGATATTTCTCCGGAGATTGAGTTCTGAAGCTGCAAGTTTTTCAAGGTTATCTTCAAGCTGAATATTGGAGCTCAATAATTTGGCGGTTTGCTCATCTACCTTTTTCTGCAGTTCAATATTGCGCATTCGAATAGATCGGGCATATAGGACCGACGTCAACCAAATCACCATCAGGAATCCGAGGATGTAGAGCAGGTATGCCCACGTCTCCATATACCAGGGCTTGAGGACAGTAAAGTTCAGCCGTGAATAGATAAAGTCCTGAGGTCCGAAACCAACGCGGCGCTTGAGCACAAAGGTATATTCGCCGGGTTTGAGATGGCCAATGGTGTAAGCGGATTGGTTGATGTCACAGAGCCGGAATTGGGTATGGAACCCTTCCAGCATGTAATAGACGTATTCATTGGCCGGACTGTTCCACCATGCACCGGCAAAATATATTTTAATGTTGGTATGACTTGAGGGAATAGATAGCGTTTGGCCAGGTGTAAATTTTGCTCCGTCTACAACGATCGATTCGAAAATCATCGAGTCCGCAGAAAAATAATGTGGGGTTTTTTCCGGGTTGAACATCACCAATCCCTCAATGGTCGGAAGAGAGAGGCGCCCGTCCGGAAGCCAAAGGTAGGAAGGCGAACATCCGCCATTGAACTCGGTATTGCGGATACCATCCTCTTCGCGGTATGCATAGTAGTCCAGGAGTAGGGTAGTGTCTTGCAGGTACATATCGATAGCATCAAGATGTGTTCTGTACAGGCCACTGTTAGTCGAGATCCAGAGGTATCCATTGGTATCTGATACAAAAGCATGCGTGGTGGCCAACTCATTGTTGCGTCCTGTTGGCATCCGGAAAAAGTGCCCTTGATGATAGACGAAGAAGCCACTCCCATAGGTTCCAATAAAGACGTTTCCCCTTATTGAAGCTAATGCCCTGGAGTCAGCATTGTCGAAGAGTGGAAATGAATCTATAGTTTGCGTCCTTGCATCCATTCGATATAGCTGTAGGTATGTGCCAAACCACAGGTTGCCGGCAGTGTCCTGTGTGATGCATTTTATACTGTATTTATCTTTATTGAAGGGAATCTTATATACCCATTGGAGAGAGTCGTTACGTAAGTACCCGAGTCCCCTGGTGGTCCCAAACCATACGGTGCTGTCAATCAAGGCGTATGATTGAGTTGAAAAGGCATCATCAGCTTTGATCAAATGAGTTTGCCTGGTCAGAAGGTCATACCTTATATTATATTTTCCTGAGGTATAGTAGATATTATTTTTTGTATCCCTGCATAGTGCGAAAGGGCTAAAATTGAAAGGGAAGTATCCTGATGATTTAGTGTTGGCTATATCAAAGATCATTCCGTTACTACATAGCAGGGAAAAGGAGTCGAGCATGCATTGTGCATAGTAGCTGTTGCCCTCCTCTGTTTTTTGATCTTCCTGCAGGAAAGTGTTGAAGTTTTTTTTGTGATAGACAAATATGCCTCGTGAGTTTGTCCCAAGGACCAGTAAATCATCTGCTTTCCGATAGGCGATTGCGCGGATCGTACAATGCTCAGGAAGCCTGTCCAGTATAGTCCGGAAGATATATTTCCGGCGATCGCCTGTAGGCAGGAGCTTATATAACTTTTTCCCATCGGTCATAAAGACATCTTCAAATGGATATTGACTAAAGACTCGCGTGTTATTTGAAGGTGCTTGCCAGGGCTGGCCATTTTCATCCTGAAGCGTACATTTTTCAAATGCTCCATTGGATGATTGCAGGATATAAAGTTGGTTGGTGGAATCCAGTTTGAGGAGGTCATCATGGAGTAACACGACCAGGTCTCTTGGTAATCTTTTTTGTTGGATGATCTGTAATGTTTTTAGTTGATTGTCGGCCAGCACGATTCTGTCGCTCACCATAAATACCTTGTGGTTAGTCGCAGGCAGGATATTGAATGACATCTGGCCTGTCAGTCTTGCCCGTTTATTTTCAGCTTGGTAGAAACTATCTTGGATGAGAAACCGGGCATCAGGCGGGCTACCGTTGATCCGGGTGATATCCGGATTTTTTATGTCAGGTTGCTGTATAGTGGTAAAGTGATCATTAGACAGGAGGTACATTCCATTGAGCAGGTCAATAAACAATATGCTCGTGTCGCTGATGGCCATAGCATGGGAGAATCGTTGATTTTTTAACGGGGCATGGTCTTCAGTATTCATGACCCTGAAGTTTTCCCCGTCAAATCTGGCGATACCGCCCTCTGTGGCCATCCAAAGGAAGCCATGTTTGTCAAAAACAAGTCCCCGCACTGAGTTTTGGGGCATGCCTTGCTTATTCGTGTAATTGTTGATATGATAAGACTCCTGCCCCGGCAGGATGACCGTAGTGAAACAGGCAAAGGCGAATACCAGGAGTATCCGGAGCGTATTATGGGGCGACGAAGGGGCCATGATCAGGCAAGATGGTAAACATCTGCCAAACGTTGCATATCTGCCAGGTTATTTACCTTCAGTTTTTCGAAAATACGCACCTTGTAGGTAGCTACAGTGCTCATTTTTAAATCCAGGCGATTGGATATTTCCTTGACCCGCAAACCTTGCAATAAATAGCGGAGGACCATCAATTCACGCTCAGAAAGTGCCTCGAAAGGGTTGGCCGAAGGCACATTACGGCCTTGTTCTTGTTCCAGTGATTGCCTCAGTTCTTCACTTACGTAGGGCTGTCCATGGAGGAAGAGGTTGAGCGCCCGGATCAGGGTCTCTTCTTCCTCTTGCTTGCTGATAAATCCCAACGCCCCCATCTGAAGTATCCGCTTCCCATAGATCGACTCAGGACTCATGGTGTATACCAGGATCAGCAGATCGGGGTTTTGTTCAAGGATCCTGGGGATCTGATCCATACTGTTGCAATCACCCAGCTGCATATCCAGGATCAGGTGAGTGTACTGGTTAGAGGAAAGCTTGGTCAGCAGGGTAGAGCAGGCATCCGCTTCGTCCGTTTCGACATCAGTGAAATGCCTGGCCAGCAGGTATTTCATACCGGTGCGGATCACGGCGTGGTCGTCGGCTATGAGGATGCAAGGAGAAGGCATTTGCTGACTGGATGGATTAGGCACTGTACTAGACAAATGTAGGTATCCCTTTTTCTTCATAGGTCATTTGGGTTGTAGAATGGCTACTACAAGGTAAGGGTATAAATCACAAAAAAAAAAGGCCACCCGATCACGAGCAGCCTCTTTTATATTTTAAAGGAAATTTAATTTACTCAATGCTGAAGGCTCTTGCAGCCTCTTTTTCAAGGTCCAGGTATTGTTCCTTTCCTGTACTAACCTTTACAAAAGAGATGTTACCTCCCTTAAACTCACCGGGTGATGAGTAAAGCTTGCTCACCGGGTCCCCGCTATCAAAGCCGACACACAAGCCATCCCCGACAAGGGTGAACTTACCTACCTGTGCAGTCATCGGGCCTTTGGCCACTTCCTTGTCATTGATATACAATTTGGCAGTTCCCATCGACTCCCCATGTGCACCGGCTTTCTCTTTAGTAAACTCCATTCCAAAGGTGTATTTGCCCGGTTTGATAGCCGTGGAGACTAATTGCTGCTCCGTAATACCAAGGAAATTATATACATAGTAAAGTTTATGATCCTTGATAAATAAGCTATGTCCGCCAAATCTGGAGCCGTGTGCAAAAATGACTCCGGAAGCATTGGCATCAGTGATGTCTACATTGGAAACAATCTTGAAAGATTTACCTCTGATATTTACAGCAACGGCTTCAGGTACGGCACTTGTATGCGGATAATAGGCATAGATATCTTTCGGTGCCTCTTCAGTCGGCCGCTCAATGTTAAGGATTTCAGTAGCGGAGCGGTCATCCAATGGATAAGCATTGTTTTTCTTAGCTTCCTCATCATAGAGTTTCTTCAAAGCTTCCAGTTTTTCAGGATTTTCACTCGCAAGGTCATGAGACTCTGAACGGTCCACATCTACATGATACAACTCCCATTTGTCCTGGTCAAAGTGGCCTTTACTGGTAAGCGGAGAATGCACAGCAACTGCTTTCCAGCCATCCTGCCAAATGGCACGGGTACCCAGCATTGTATAATACTGTACATGCTTTTGGGTCGGATCATCCGGCTTGGCATCAAAGCTATATTTCATCGAAACACCCGAAAGCGGATATTGCTCTACACCATTGTATACTTTCGGCATTTCCAATCCGCATATTTCGAGGATGGTTGGCACGATGTCTACAGCATGGTGATATTGGTTACGCACTTCACCACGTGCCTTGATGCCTTTGGGCCATGAAATGACTAAAGGACACTCTGTACCACCGGCGTAATTTGAATAGCGTTTGAACATCTTAAATGGGGTAGATAAGGCAGCAGCCCATCCTGTAGGATAGTGCTCATAGGTATCCGGACCTCCCAAATCATCAATTAACTTCATATTCTCCGCGAGATCATCCGGGAAGCCATTGAAGAATTTGTTTTCATTGACAGAACCATTAGGACTGCCTTCTCCTGAAGCTCCGTTATCTGAAGCATACATGATAATGGTATTCTCATATTGGCCGGTTTGTTTCAGGTAATCGATGATACGACCGATCTGTGCATCGGTATATTCTGAAAATGCGGCGTACACTTCGCAAAGGCGGGAGAACAGTTTCTTTTCGTCTGGAGTGAGGCTCTCCCAGGGGCGCACAAAGTCACCAGGCGCTGCCTGATCTTCAGGCATCGGATTGAAATCAGTGAGCTTCGTGTCTTTTGGTAAGATACCTCTCTCGATCATACGAGGCAGTACCCATTTGCGATAAGCATCATATCCGTCATCAAATTTGCCTTTGTACTTAGCTATGTAATCCTTGGGGGCCTGGTGTGGTGCATGATTCGCTCCAGGGCAATACCACATGTACCAGGGTTTAGATGGATTGGCAGATTTTTGATCGCCTATCATCTTGATCGCCTGGTCAGCAAGATCTTTGGAGAGGTGATAGCCTTTTTCAGGACCATAAGGCTGTTCGATAGCATGGTTATCTTCTGTCAGGTCAGGATAGAATTGATTTGTTTCTCCACCTATAAATCCATAGAACCGGTCATAGCCTTGTTGCAAAGGCCATTGGCTCTTGTTGGCTCCGGCCGAAAGATCAGTCTCAGGTACATTGTGGTCCTTTCCTAGCCAGAAAGTACTCCAGCCATTATCGTTGAGTATCTGCGCCATCGTGACGGCTTGTGGAGGCAGTTGGCAACTATAACCCGGAAATCCATTGGCACCTTCTGTAATAGCGCCCATGCCGTTGAGGTTGTGATTGCGACCTGTATTGATACATGACCTTGTCGGCGAACAAAGTGCCACGGTATGCCATTGGGTATACGTTAAACCATCTGCTGCCAGCTTATCTAATGTTGGCATGTTGATCCTTCCTCCATATGGTGACCAGGCAGCAAGGCCTGTATCGTCATAGAGGATAAACAGGATATTCGGGGAGCCTTCAGGCGCTTTTTTGCGGATGTAAGGTGCCCAGTCGGGCTTCGAATCGCGGACATCAAGTTTGATTTCGCCGTTGAAGCCGGATTTTGTTTGTTCTGTAGTTGGATCCGTTTGTTTCGGTTGATTACAACTGATCACAAACAAAGTCATGAAAGCAAGTAAGAGTGGAAAGCGTTGAAAGTTGTGCGAGAGCATGTGGATCGGGATTTAGATTAATAGAATTTTATTTCGGGTAATTCAGTTGGTGAGGATTGCCTGAGAAAGTCTGTTGAGCCTTTACATTACAAGGGAGAAGAGGATTTTAGATAAAAACCTTCAGCAGCAATGTAATGAAAAATTGCTTCTAATTGTTTTCAGGTTGTCAAATTTAGGCAGCCTATTGCAGTTAAAGGCAAAATGGCTTGTAGTTTCTCTACTACAAACCATTTTGTACAAGTAAAATTGTTGATTTCCTGCGGGCAAATGAAAATAAGGCCACCAAAAACGGTAGCCTTATTTTGAATCATAAAACCGGTCATCTTTACTCAGTAGCAGCGGGTGCCACGATCTTATAGCCCAGTTGCCGCAGTGCATCGGCTTCATTATAAAAAGTTATACTTCTGATGATCTTGCCGTTTTCTATCAGGTAATTGGTGTTGGCCCAGAGGGTCACATTGCCGCCGTTCTGATATTCAATGGCTAACTCCGCCCAATTGCCAACCCAGTTTCCTTTGTTATCTCCATCTGCAATATAGACGGCCGCACTTTTAGAGCGGTTGTAATGAATTTTCTTATATAAGTTGGCGACATTGGCTTTCCAGTTTTCAACGGCCTCTTTTTTATAGATGGTATCACCATAAGAGGGGCCCATGCCCATGTAATCATCAGCAAGGTAATTGCCCATACCTTCAAAATCCATGTTTTCCACAGACTGGATATATTTATTGACCAGGTCAATATTTTCTTTATTCACTTTGTCGGCTGTATTTGTGCAGCCCCATAGGCCAATACTTATTGCCGCAAACAGCATCAGATGTTTCATGATTATTATTTTTTGAATTTATTTTGAAAGCGATTCAACATGTTTTTTTACGGTACGAATGAAAAGGCGATTAGCGTATCACTTGATCGTGTATCCTTTGCCTTCAATACATACACTAAATGCTTTCGTGAAGCTGTCTTTCATTTCCTGCTCTTTAGCGGTAGCACTCGCCTGTGATTGCTGGTTTGCCTGTGCCTGGGCTTGCTGGCCCTGGCGCCTGCCGGAAACGCCTCCGACGACTGCGCCAACAGCCGCCCCTTCACCTGCATCACCCGTGATGGCACCAATGGCTGCTCCTGCTGCTGCACCTTTAGCTGCACCACGCACTGCTCCGCCTGTAGGGCCTGACTGTACGGGAGCCGCTTCCACCTTTGGAAGGTTTAGCGGATCGATACCGGATTGGGCTACTGCCCAATTGTAGCATTCAAATTCATCTTTTTTCTGTTGTGACTGGCTTTGTCCTTTGGATGGATATACATACAACTTCATCGCTTGTGAGATCTGGTTGTAAGTCATTTTTGACGTATCCGGAACAGTGGGTGGAGCGGTTTGCGCAAAAGTGACCTGGGTAATAGCCAGGAAAGCAGCCAGGAAGGCTAGCCTGGTCATTTTGTTCAATACAGAATATGGTTTCATGCTATGTTGTTTTAATCATTGTTAAATATTCCTGTACACGATATTGCATCATGCATCTTATTTTTTCTGTTCGATGGTCACCCTGGTGATTTTTCCATTGAATTTTGCGGAAGCGCCATAGTCAGCAACATGGGTGCCATCATCTGTGCCTACATCGGCGAGGTCATCCACGGAGAATATGCCAGGTTGTGTTTTTTCAATCCTGCCTTCTGCTGCCTTTTTACCATTTACAGAAATGGTCCCGACGCCTCCTTTCCCCTGGCCATCGCCATCGTATTTGAAGTCATAGGTCAATATATAATTTCCCGGCTTCAGGGGCTGATCAACTATGATATCTGATGAGCTGAGCCCCAGGTAGTTATAGCTAAAGGCCGGTTTTCCATTTTTCAGGTAGAAGGACAGACCACCAAATCGTCCACCCTGGCATACCAGTACGCCGTTTCCATTGGCATCCACAGCTACTTCTGCCGTAATCGTGTAAGACGTATTCCTCAGGTCAATAAAGATATCCACACCCATGCCCCGCATGCCCTCTCCATAGGTTACAGAGGTTCTGTCACCCATCACGGTTGGTCTGCCCATCAAAGCTGCATTGGTTCTTTCCAGGAGGCGATCATCGAGCGGCAGTACATGATATTTTTCTGCCTCTTTCATAAAGAGCTTCTGCATATCCTTCAATTTCTTTTCGTTTTGTGCAGCTACGTCGTTTGCGAGACTGAAATCAACATTGGAATTATATAACTCCCATTTATCCGTCTGGAGGGTATTGAGTGGCTTTTGCCTCCAGGCTGGCCGGTGTATTGTACGGGCATACCAGCCATCCTGATAAATAGCCCGGTTGCCAAACATTTCAAAGTATTGAACCTTGTGTTGCTCATTGGCTCCGGCATTATTAAAGGAATAGGCCAGGCTGGTGCCCTCGATAGGATCTTGCTTTATGCCATGGACGGTCTTTGGTGCAGGGATTTTGGTTACTTCATAAACAGTAGGAGCGATATCGATAACATGGCCAAATTGTGAGCGCACTTCTCCTTTGGCTTTGATCCCGGCAGGCCATTGAATGATCATGCCATTGCGGGTACCGCCAAAATCTGACGCCACTTGCTTGGTATAGGAGAAAGGCGCATCCATGGCCACCGCCCATCCTGCAGAAAAATGTGGATAGGTGCTTGCGGAACCCCATTCGTCATAATGTTTCAGCATATCAGGAACCGTTTCAGGCACGCTGTTGAAGTACGTCATTTCACTATACATCCCATTCATCTGGCCTTCAGCACTTGCTCCATTATCGCCGGCAATAAAGATGATAATCGTATTATCTAATTCGCCTAATTGCTGAATCGCGGAGATAAGCCTTCCGGCTTCATAATCCGTTTGTTCGGCAAAGCCGGCATATACCTCCATCTGGCGGGCAAACAATTTCTTTTCATCCGCAGTGAGCTTGTCCCAGTCTTTGATGTCGGCAGGCTTAGGGGCAAGCTTCGTATCAGCGGGTACAATGCCTAGTTTTTTCTGGCGTTCCAGTGTCTGTTCCCTGATCTTATCCCAACCCTGGTCAAATTTGCCTTTATACTTTTCAATCCATTCTTTTGGTACATGATGCGGTGCATGGGTTGCTCCCGGAGCAAAGTACATAAAGAAGGGTTTGTCAGGAGACAATGCCCGCTGGAAGCGAACCCAGGAAATGGCCTGGTTGGTCATATCAGTAGTGAAATGGTAGTTAGGATCCTCCGGTGTTTCTACCAGGGTTACTCCATCGTAAATGAGCGGAGCCCATTGATTGGTTTCACCCCCTATGAACCCATAGAACTTTTCAAAACCGGATCGCGTAGGCCAGCGGTCCTGTGGACCTGAATTAGAGATTTCCCATGGTGGTGTTTCATGGTATTTTCCGAATGCTGCGGTATTGTATCCGTTTTGCCGCAATACTTCTGCCATAGGCGTGATGGATTGAGGCCTTACGCCTGTATTTCCCGGAAAGGTTGTTGCCGCTTCTGTAATACATCCCATATTGTTACTGTGATGATTATATCCGGTCAGCAAAGCCACATGTGTTGGTGAGCAAAGGGAAGTGGTATGAAACCGGTTGTACTTTACCCCATTGCCCGCAAGTTTGTCCATCGTCGGAGTGGTCACAGGTCCTCCAAATGCTTCAGACACACCAAACCCCATGTCATCAATGAGAATCACCACGACATTAGGTGCACCCGCAGGGGCTTTGACATCAAACCTCGGCGGTGCGGTAGCGTTGCGAACATCAAGTTCTGTATAGGTCTTGCGCACTGGCTCTTTGATAGGGAGAGAGGTGCGATCCAACTCCTGTCCTGAAATATGGCCAAAAACAAACATAGCCGCTATGGCTAAAATCCATTTTGAAAGGTTGGTTGATATCGATTTCATGTTTAAGTTTTTATGATAGCAGGTAAAGCTATTACTTCTTTGGATGAAGGTTTATGACCATTGTCATCTAATGACATGATCATAATTTAAAAAACGATTTTCAAGCTATTACAAAGCAATGATCTTCATGACCCAAAGACATGATTCTGGTCATATGATTCTT
Organism: Candidatus Opimibacter iunctus; assembly: GCA_016716665.1. Lineage (GTDB taxonomy): Bacteria > Bacteroidota > Bacteroidia > Chitinophagales > Saprospiraceae > Opimibacter > Opimibacter iunctus. The sequence continues at coordinate 229,567 of JADJVH010000007.1, forward strand.
CCTCCAAAAGGTCTAGCTTAATCGGGTATTTAAAAAGTTCATTTATTATGAGAGCGAATCCAATATGTCCAATCCATAATCACCATTTACTGCTGCTGTGCTTTTCAGGGTTTTTACTTTTGATGGCCTGTAAGAATGAATCTCGTGGATTTGTACTGCCTGCCGGAGATATTGAGACAGGAAAGCAGTTGTTTACAACGCTATATTGTACAGATTGTCATAGTATCGGAGATATCAAGTGGGCCGGAAATGAAAATACGGGGGCGCCGCAGGTGAAACTGGGTGGAGAAGTGACGTCTCTGAAGACGTACGGTGAACTTGTAACTTCTGTTATCAATCCTTCCCATAAGATTTCACAACGGAACCAGCTTACTGATCAACAACTGACAGCCCCTGAGGGATCATCCCTGATGGAGACCAAATGTTATAATGATGTCATGACGGTGCAACAACTCGTAGACATTGTTGCCTTCCTGCAGTCAAAGTACCAACTTGTAATGCCGACTAATCCGTATCCTTATAAATAGTGCGGCGGCATTAATCGTATTTGAAAATTATTCAGCAGTCCATTCGCGGTGTATCCGGGAATCTTTTTCAAACCAATAGCTATGAAAAAGCAAATTATTTCCATTGGTGTATTCCTTGGTTTTTTCGGCATGCTGGGTTTTGCCCAAAACACCAGCGTCCTTTCAAATTTGCCGGAGGACGAGCAGAGCACCATTGAAGCCATAGCCCTCTATCCTCAACAGGAGCGAGCTGCTTTGCTCGAGGCCTCCCTTCATCCGGAGATACTAGTGCGTATGGAAAATATCCGGAAGAATACCGAGGAACAGTTTAAGGAGAAGGTAAAAACGTTGCCTGAAGATGCACAGCGGAAAATCTATAATCTTTCACGATACCCTCAACTGATGGAGGTATTGTGCCAGGCTGATGGCCGCAGATCTAAAAAGGAGATGCAGGAATTGTTACAAGCTTATCCTGAAGAAATCCATGAGGATGCCATAGATATCAATCAAGGCTATTTTGACGAGATCAAATCGATTCAGGAGTTATATACGCAAGCCGATGATGTATTTCAAGCCATGTTGTCTTCATATCCTCAACATGTACAGGATGCTTTCTATGCGTTGTTGAAACTGCCGGCAGTGGTCTCCATTCTCACAGACAATATGAGCCTCACCGTTTTGCTGGGTGACATCTACAGCAAGCATCCGGATCAATTGACGAGGGAGCTTGATTCACTCAATGTGGTTGTGGCTGAGCAACAGGCCAGGGACTTGCAGGAGTGGAAGCAGCATCTGGAGGATAATCCGGAAGCGATGAGTGAGTATGAACAGGCCGCTAAGGAATTTGCCGCAGATCAGGGGTATGATGATGAAGTGTATAGTGGGGAGGCACCGGCAGTAAACCCGCCACAGGTCTATGTTGATTATGTCTGGCAACCCTATCCTTATTGGTTTGGTTGGCCTTACTGGTACAGCTATCCTTGTTGGTATCCTTATCCATATTGGTATCATTGGGGGTATTACTATGGCCCTGGTGATGTCGTTTTCTTCGTGGGATTTCCTTCCAGCTTCTTTATCGGATGGACGTTTTATGACGATCATCATTTCTATCATTATCCTCACTTTACGGACCAGGTGATCAGTCACTACTATGGCCCGAGGCATTCAGGTGCTGCGGTGCAACCGGTATTGCGCAGTTTTGAAGAAGGCAGGAAATCTGCCGTGCCTGCGGATTGGTTCAAGGATCCTGAAAACAGGGTAGAGCGTATCAGGGAGTATGGCAAGTTTAAGATGGACTATGATGAAGCTGTCAGGGTGCCCGCCAATCAGACGCCACCAACGGAAAGGGAGTTTCTCAAAACCAATGCGGATAAGTATCCTACATTGAAGCCGATATTGAAGCAACCCGATCAGAAGGAATACCAGCCAAAGAAACTACGCGAATATGACCCTCTGCCAGATGGCCTGCCTGAAAAATATATTCCGAAAGAAAAAGTGATTGATAGGGAGAAGACTTCCCACCCGGAAGCAGTGGAACGTGCGAAAGAAAGCCATGAAAATACCTGGGACCGCCTGAGGCCGGCACCACAGCAGCAGCCACAGAAAGTGCCTCAACGCACAGCTCCTGCAAGGCAGCCTCCACAAAAGCAGGCACCACCACCCAGACAGACTGCTCCGCCAAAGCAATCTGCACCACCCAGGAAGAATTAGTGGGTAGTTTACAGTCGGCAGTTTACAGACTCACACCCACACTTCTCACGTTCTCACGTTCTCACGTTCTCACGTTCTCACACCCACACTCCCCCTCATGCCTCTTACTGTCTTACTGTCTTACTGTCTCACTGTCTCACTGTCTTAATATTTGTTTACATCTGCTAATGCTCATTGAGATAGGCATCTATGTGTACAATGAAATCAGATACCTCCTGGCTCAGGTCGTTATAATAGCCTAATATATAATTTCTGAACGTCAGATTTGTTCGCAACATTTCTATGAAAACGTTATCTCTGATCAACGCTTCCGGATCAAAGGGATATGCCTGTCGCCGGAAAGCCACGACCCGTATGCGTTGGTTGACCGCAGGATAAAATTGCTCCAACTGGAACTTGTCAGCGTAGTTCTGCTCGAAGTCGGTAATGTACTTATACTTAGCAGAATAAAGAGAGGATACCATGATCCTCAGGGAGTCATTCGAAATCAGCGTAAAGCCAAGCGATTTCAAATTTTCATAAGCTGAAATATGGGAAAGGAAATTGGTGTGCCAGAGCAGATTTGCATAGTATTTGTCAAGTGAATCCTGGTAGGGCAGGCCTTCATCCAGTTGTTTTAATATTACCCGGTGGGCGGTCACCATCCGGCTATTGGCGCTTATATTGATACCAATATCCACCAGGTCGAGTTTTAGGTTTTCCTTTAGCTCACTCAGCAATTTATACTCCAGTTGTTTCTGTTTTCTGTTTTCATTCCAGTTGTTCACCTGCAGTGCCAACATGATCCCTAGCGTGATCAGGATGATTTCTCCAAAGGAATAGGCAAGGTACTTCTTGAAAGACTCGCGGGTGATAAGGTATTTTAGCCGTTTTAAAAACATATCATTCACCTTTATCCGGAGAACAAAATGCATCTACGGCAGTTTAAGCGGTTTTGTAACCTTAATCGGAGGAAAGCCATAAACATGGAGTCCCCTGCTAAGGTAATATAAACCGACCTGATTTTTTTTATTAAGGGAAATGCCTCTCAATCAATACTCACACCCATACGTTCTCACGTTCTCACGCTTCCACACCCACACTCCCCCTCATGCCTCTTACTGTCTTACTGTCTTTCTTACAACTTTCAGACATCTCCACTTGTTGACTATCTTTCAACCATAAAAGCGAATAGACATGAATACACATACTAACCTCCAGGGCAAAACCGCCCTCATCACAGGTGGATCCAAAGGAATAGGCCTGGGCATCGCAGAGGCTATGGCCAGGCAACATATGAAAGTGGCCATCACGAGCCGCCATTTTGATGAAGCACAGGTAGCTGCCAAGCACCTGATCAGTCTCGGCGCAGAGGCTGTACTGGCCATCGAATGCGATGTCAGGGAATGGGAGTCCCAGCAAAACGCAGTCAAGGAAGTGATTGCAGACTGGGGTCATCTCGATATCGTGATTGCCAATGCAGGGGTAGGTTATTTTGCCCCGATAGACAAGATGGCCCAGGAGCAATGGCATGAGATCATTGATATCAACCTCACCGGCGTCTTCTATACCCTTCAGGCATCAGTGGATGCATTGAAGGCAAGCAAAGGATATCTCATCACGATCGCCAGCCTTGCAGGCACCAACTTCTTTGCCAATGGCGCGGCATATAATGCAAGCAAATTTGGCCTGGTTGGTTTTAGTCAGGCTGCCATGCTCGATCTCAGGCCCTATGGCATCAAGGTCAGCACCATCATGCCAGGCTCGGTAGCCACACATTTCAATGGCCATGTACCAGATGAGAAGGACGGATGGAAGATTCAACCTGAAGACATCGGCCAGCTGGTCATCGATCTGCTCAAGATGAATCCACGGACACTACCGAGTAAGATAGAGGTGAGACCGTCTAGTCCGGGTTAATCGAGTAGCTGCCAGATCATACCACACAAGGACCACAGATTTGATCAGATTGACCAGATGGAGCAGATTTTGTCAGTAAATTATTTTTTTTAGAAAAATAATTTGCATTTCTCGTTTCAATACCCGCAATTTAGCTTGCATATAAACCTTCACCGGGTTTGTTGTCGCGTATTTCTTTCTTTTGCAGAGAAATAGGGAGGGCGTATTGTCAGTTGAAAACAAAATCAAATATAAGATGTATGAAGACTTTAAGTACAAAGAGCTGACTGGTCGGATTATTGGTTGCGCCATGGAAGTCCATAAAATACTCGGTAATGGGTTTCAGGAGTCAGTTTATCAGAGAGCCATGGCTATTGAAATGCAGTTGCAAGGAATACCTTTCAATAGGGAATTTGTAATGCCCGTATATTACAAAGGCAGGCATATCAGCACCAGGCGAGTTGATTTTTTGGTTGAAAAGCACATCTCTACTGAGCTAAAGGCGGTTCATTTGTTAGATGACGGTCACCTCGCACAAGCTATTAATTACCTTGAAGCATGGAATCTCGAAATTGGCCTGCTCATTAACTTCGGATGTAAAAGCCTCCAATTTAAAAGGCTCATTAATTCAAAATTCAAGCCATCCTGAGCAGGGTAAATAAGGTGACTTATATCTGCAGGAAAAAGCATAATCTGCTCCATCTGCGTAATCTGTGGTCAATCTGGTCTGAATCATAATCTGCTCCATCGGCGTAATCTGGTTCAATCTGCGGTAATGGATGAGAGAAGGCAGTGAAACAAAGTAAGATCACTTGCTTCACTGGCCTCACAAAAAAAAGAAAGTTCACTATTCCGACTTCAGATATTTGTACACTATCCCCGCCATTGAAGCCCCGGCTATAGGCACAAGGATAAAAAGCCATAGCTGTGCCAGGGCCCAGTCACCAACGAATATAGCCTGACTGATACTTCTGGCCGGATTGACAGATGTCTGCGTGACTGGAATACTGATCAAATGGATGAGTGTAAGTGCAAGGCCTATAGTCAGGCCGGCAAAACCTGCAGGGGCCTTTGCATCGGTGGCGCCAAGGATGATCAGCAGAAACATAAACGTCATCACAAATTCGGTGACAATGGCTGCAGTCATATTGTAATGGCCAATCGAGTGCTCGCCATATCCATTGGCACCAAAATCACCAATAGCTGTCCCATTCCCTGTCATAATGATATACAAGACACCTGCTGCGGCAATCGCCCCAAGAACCTGTGATATGACGTAAGGCAATATCTGTGAGGCACTGATCCTGCCGCCCATCCACAAGCCAATGGTCACTGCCGGATTGAGATGCGCGCCGGATATGTGCCCGAGGGAATAAGCGATGGTGACTACGGTCAGACCGAAAGCCAATGAAACCCCAAGTAATCCTATTCCTGTTTCAGGAAAAGCAGAAGCAAGCAAGGCACTGCCGACTCCGCCCAATACGAGCCAAAAGGTTCCGATAAATTCTGCCAGGTTCTTTTTCATTGTCATTGATTTTAGGTTGTGATTTTTTTTTGATTCCGAAATTTGAAAGTTTTGCAAGAGGCCAACAGCCAATTTCAAACGCGCAAAAGACTGCCTGGTCCCTTACCGCTGTGCTCAACAAGTTGAAATATAATAGTTGTCCTTAATAAATAGAGTATATGTAGAAATAATGCTACAGCATCCGAAGATGTCACCAGGCTTTAGGATTTCAACCAGACTTCCATTCTTTTGCTATCATACTGTCCCGGGAAACTTATTTCGTATGCACTTGAAGCCATTTATTCTGGTCATCCTTTCTCTTCTTGCATGGACAGGTTCAAATGTTGCGCAGGAAACAATCACATTCAGAAAAACCTTTGGGGATACCCGTCTTGATTTTGGGCAGTCCGTTCAGCAGGCAACAGATGGAGGATATATCCTGTTTGGTCTGACGACCAATGACTCCTCCTTTAATTATGATCTATACCTGATCCATCCTTTGTATTGTCGGGAGAATGGTATCTTTTACGCATAATTCACACGTTTATGCCTGGGTCATTACCATTTCTCAGTTTAGCTTTCCAGCGTCGATTCCTTTTGACAGGGTTATTTTTTATCGTGGTCTTTCAGGGTTATTCCCAATTGCGCGAGATATTCCCCTTGCAGACTAATTGGAAATTTGCCCCGGGGCCCCAACAGCATGCATTCCAGCCGGATTTCAATGACAGCAAGTGGGAGACAGTGTCCATCCCGCATGACTGGGCGATAGCTGGTCCTTTTGACCCTGATGGCGATGGCAATACAGCCAAGTTGCCATGGAAGGGCGAAGGATGGTACCGCTATCCGCTTCAATGGTCCGCATCTTTCAATGATAAAATGGTGTACCTCCTGTTTGATGGCGTGATGGCTTTCCCTGAGGTTTATGTCAATGGAGTCCTTGCCGGCAGATGGGACTATGGGTACAACTCCTTTTATCTCGATATCACCGCATTGCTGAAGCCGGGTAAGCAAAATGTCATCGCCGTGCATGCAGATACAAGGCAACATGATAGCCGGTGGTACCCGGGAGCAGGGATTTATCGCAAGGTGCGTCTGATCACCGTCAACCCTGTCCACGTAGATATCTGGGGCGTACAGATCACCACACCCGTCATTAAGCCAAATTATGCGGATGTTAATGTAATCGCAAGTGTAGTCAACCATACCCCGACACTCTTTAATGAAATATCCGTAGAATTTAGAATTGTCAACGAAGAGGGATTTGAAGTGGCCAGTTCAACAACGAGTGGAAAGTTGGCAGGAAAAACCACTATGGATTTTGAAGCTACCCTGAGGATGCCGAATCCCCGACTGTGGGATATTGGCCAAGGTACTTTATATAAAATGCTCACGATCATCCGGCGTGGTGATGTAATCATCGATACAGATATTACTTCCTTTGGTGTGCGCACCATGCGCTTTGATGCAGATCATGGCTTTTATCTCAACGATAAGCGTGTGCAGCTCAAAGGGGTCAACCTGCATCATGATCATGGTCCGTTAGGCGCAGCATTTTATCCCAGGGCTATGGAGCGCCAGTTGCAACTGCTCAAGGAAATGGGTTGCAATGCGATCCGTAATAGTCATAATGTGGCAGCCCCTGAATTGCTCGAACTATGCGACAAGATGGGCATCCTGGTCTTTGACGAAATATTTGATAAGTATGACCGCAAGGCGGATATCACAGACACCACAGATTTTGAAGACTTCGCGCATCGCAATGTCAGCAACTTTGTCAGGCGTGACCGTAACCATCCATCTGTATTCATCTGGAGCGTAGGCAATGAAATCGGGGATGTGCAGTGGAATGTCAATGGTGGATTTGATAAACTGCGCATCATGACTAATGAGGTCCTCCGTTATGATCGTTCACGACCGACCACATTGGTTTGTGACAGTCGCAATAGTGCTAACCTGCGCCATTTCGATTTCTATGATGTGCATAGCTGGAACTATGGCAGGCGTTATGATCTGGCCAGACAACTTGAACCGAACAAATCAGTGATCATTTCAGAATCTGCATCGACAGTGAGTACTCGCGGTTTTTACGAATGGCCTTTGCCAGTGAAGAAAACAGACTTTACCAAGGCATTACAAGTCAGCTCTTACGATCTCAATGCTCCTGACTGGGCTGAAATTGCAGATGATGATTTTATGTGGCAACAGGATGAGCCTTATGTGGCCGGTGAATTTGTGTGGACTGGTTTTGATTACCTCGGTGAGCCAACCCCATATGACAATACTGCAGTAAGAAAGATGGGCTTTACGGATAAGGATGCATCGGTCAGTTCTTATTTCGGAATTTTTGATCTCGTAGGAATTCCCAAAGACAGGTATTATCTATACAGGAGTTATTGGCTGCCGGATAGTACGACAGTTCACATCCTGCCGCATTGGAACTGGCCAGGCCTTGAGGGTGCCAGGATTCCTGTGTTTGTCTACACCAATGGAGACTGTGCAGAGCTCTTTCTCAACGGGAAGTCACTCGGCAAGCAATACAAGAAACCTGGCAGCACTAATTCAACAGAGCGGTTCAGGTTGATGTGGAACGATGTGCCCTATCAGCCAGGTGAGTTAAAGGCTGTCGCATACCAGGAAGGACAACAGATAGGGGAGAGTAGCATGAAGACGGCAGATATGCCCTATCAGATACGTCTCACTCCGGACCGCACAGAGATAGCTCCAGATGGTATGGATCTATCGTATGTCTTGATCGAAGCCCTCGACAAGAACGGTGTCCTGTGTCCTAATGCAGATCAACTGATCAAACTCAACGTAATGGGGGAAGGTGTCATCGCAGGTGTAGGCAATGGTAATCCTCAATCCATGGAACCTTTCCAGGCTAACCAGGTCAGGTTGTTTTATGGAAAAGCAATGTTAATTTTACATTCATCACTATCCAAAGGTGAGATCAGGGTGACGGCATCATCCAAGGGACTAAGTGACGATACGACTACTATCAAAGTTGAATAATCATCGATTATCGGAATCATTGAACACAACTAATCAGTATAGCTATGAACCAACATCTACCTGCCTCCGCTAACCCATTCACCCGTCTGCCCATCAGCCTCTTTCGCCTCTTCGGCCTCTTTTGCCTCTTCAGCCTCTTCAGCCTTTTCAGCTTGAATGCCCAAACCTGCCAGGATGCGAGTGTCGAACTCAGCGCTGTAGTCCAGTCCAATCCTGCCCGGATCACACTCAACTGGGTGGCCAATGCAGGAGCGACAAACCATTATGTCTATCGCAAGCTCAAGACAGGTTCATCCTGGGGTGCTTTGCTGGCTACATTGCCAGGCACTGCTACACAGTTTATTGATTCAACAGTCAATACCGGAGTGTCTTATGAGTATCGGGTCAATCGTCAGGCAGCTAACTACACAGGCTTTGGATATATCAATGCAGGGATTGAAGTGCCTGCTGTCCAATCACGGGGTATTATCATTCTCGTCGTTGATGCCACCTTTGTTGATTCGCTCGCCTTTGAGATTGACCGGCTAAAGCAAGACCTGGAAGGTGACGGATGGAGAGTGGTACAACATACTGTAGCACGCAATGCCTCAGTGACTGCAGTCAAGGCCTTGATCGTTGGAACATACAACCAGGATAAAGTCAATACAAAAGCTGTATTTCTCCTTGGCCGGATTAAGGTGCCGTATAGTGGTGACCTCAATCCTGACGGACACCCTGACCATGAAGGCGCATGGCCTGCTGATGTCTACTATGCGGATATGAACGGTACCTGGACAGACAATGCAGTCAATGTGACCGTGGCAACAGATGAGCGTCACAGGAATATACCTGAAGATGGAAAGTTTGATCAGACCCAGATCCCGACAGATGTCGAATTGCAAATCGGTCGTGTTGATTTTGCCAATATGCCCTCCTTCGCTGCTTCAGAACTGCAGTTGCTCAGAAACTACCTGGACAAGGACCATGCATACCGGCATAAACTCTTCACACCTGTACATCGTGGTGTTGTAGATGACAATTTTGGTTATTTCAGCAGAGAGGCTTTTGCCTCCAGTGGTTGGAAGAATATTGGGCCACTGGTTGGGCCTGACAAAGTGATAGCGGATGATTATTTCACAGCCATGCGGGATAGCAGTTATCTCTGGTCGTATGGATGCGGCGGAGGCTGGTATCAGGGTGCGGGTGGAGTAGGGAGCACGGGAGATTTTGCCAACAGCAATCTGCATGGTGTGTTTTCGATGTTATTTGGCAGTTACTTTGGAGACTGGGATTCTGCGGATAACTTCCTTCGTGCTCCATTAGCGCAGGGAACTACACTAACCAACGCATGGAGTGGCAGGCCACATTGGTTGTTACATCATATGGGGCTTGGAGAAACGATTGGCTATAGCACACGCCTTACGCAGAACAATAACAGCCTTTATTTCTTCAGCTATGGCGCCCGCTTTATTCACATCGCCCTGATGGGAGATCCTACATTGCGCAATGATGTTGTAGCGCCGGTAAGTGATGTAGCTGTGATACAGGATGGATTGAATCATCTGCTGACCTGGACACCTTCTCCTGATCCGGTGTTGGGATATAATATTTATGTCAGGACGTTGTCCTCTCCCGGATATGTCCTGCTCAATGCAGAACCCCTTCAGGCGATCACGTATTCAAACGATTGTGTAGACGATGAAGGCCTGATGACGTACATGGTCAGGGCAGTGGCATTGCAACAATCACCAAGCGGAACCTATTATAATCTAAGCCAGGGAATTACGGATACGATCACCAATCATGGCATCCCTGAAGTGCATGCCGATGCTACATGGGTGATCACAGATAGCCAGGTATTCTTTACAAATCTGTCTGTAAATGCAACTTCATATATCTGGGGATTCGGCGACGGTATAGTTAGTAGTGAAGCCAGTCCAAATCATGCTTATGACGATGGGTTCTACCATGGGGTTTTGATCTCCTCTAATGGATGCAAAACAGACACCCTATACTTTGATGTCTTGATCTTCACTGCGGTTAGTGACATCCAGGATGATCCTTCGATCATCGTATCGCCTAATCCGTCTAACGGAAAATTCATCATCCAATGGGACAAGGGGATGGCCGATGCAGTCAACCTGGAAGTATATGCACTGACAGGCAAAGCTGTATTTGGAAAAGACGGAGTGGTCAATGGCAGTGCTATTGACTTGTCAGCTTTACCTGCTGGAATCTATGTGATGCATATTGTGAGGGATGGGGTGAGGAGTATGAAACGGGTGGTCATTCAGTACTAAAATGAAGGGTAAGTTTAAACTTACCCTTAAACCATATTTGTCCGGAATCGGGTGAAATTCCTAATTTTAGGAATATCATTTGAAATCCACACTTCCCATGCCGCCTATCTCCGAACAAGTTGCCTGGCTTTTTTTGCTTGCGGTGCCTATTGCAAGTGTCGCCTGGACCGTCACCCACGAAGAAATATTCCGTGAACCACGGGACTATTGTGTTGGTAAATCCAAGACTTCCGGCAAGATTCTCGTCCGCAAATTCTTTTACCTTTTTACCTGCGAGTACTGCTTCAGCCACTATGTGACCATCGGTGCACTGATCCTGACCGGATACAAACTACTACTCGATGACTGGCGCGGGTACCTGCTCAGCGGCTTCGCCCTGGTCTGGGTGGCTAATGTGTACATGAGCCTCTTTGGGTTTATCCGGGTCGGGATGAAAGAGACCAAGATGGAGGCAGATATAGATGAGCTAAGGTTGAAGCAGGTGAAGAAGAAATTGGAGCAGATGCCCTAGTTGAGTTTTTAGCGATTTTATTATCTTCATTTCTCATTGCCCCATTGCACACACCGCTGGAAAAGGATTAATGTGAACAGTCGTATTCACATCACGTCATCCATTAAATCCTTTATATGCAAAACCAAACTATTATCGGGTCCAACCTGACCACGCCTGTCAATCCTGTCGAACGTGCTATCGGCGATGTGATCGCGATGCAGCTCGCAGGGATCGCCTATTGCTCGCTGACCAACAATGTCGCGAGTACACTTAAGTATTATCTGCCGGACTGGCAGGTGGTGTGGAGCCCGACACAAGCCATCAACGGCAACTGGGCTTTTATAGCCTACAATGGCGTTCAGTATGTGATAGCCATACGCGGTTCTATCCTCCAGTTTTCATGGGCGGCATTTGATAACTGGTTTGAGCAGGATTTCAATCTCCTCGAACAGACCTCCTGGAACTATACTGATGACCCGGGAGCCAATCCGATGATTTCACGGGGTGCTTCAGATGGATTAAATGACCTGATCCAACTGACAGATGCCAACGGGGATACCATCTTAGGGTATCTTATGACTAATGCTGTACCGCACAATAAATTTATTGGCACCGTGGGCCATAGCCTGGGGGGTAACCTGGCAACAGTATATTCGATGTATCTGAGGTACCAGATTCTGCAAGCCGGATTCCAACTCCCGACCATCTTCTCAGTACTCACTTTTGCTGCACCTACTTCATGGAATCTGGCTTTTGCCAACGAGTTTGATTCCTCGCTCACCAATACATGGAGGTATTATGGAATGCTCGATATCGTGCCGTTTTCCGCCTGTGATATTATCGGCCTTGGAAACCTCTATCCACCTCCTGCTCCGGCAGCACAAAGCATATATACAACGTACAAAGGGACAAGAATTACCCTTGCTGAAGCCTTCGACCTCATCCAGGCCGTAATCACAGCCAGCGAAATTTATTATGATTCAGCTTATTTCCCGGTCAATAGCCAGAGAGGAGCTATACCACTCAATACGGCAGGACAAGAATATAAGATGACCTACACCGATCCACTCGCAAGATGGTTTGAACAAGCTGGCCAGCAGCATGACCACAATCATTATCTGGATTGGCTGGGCGGTACCGGCGCTGAAGTAGTGTGCAGGTGAGGTGAGAAATCAAATAAATAACTGATCGTAATTGATCGGAATCGTGTAAGATGCGGAGAGGTAGTTTATTGCTTTCTCCGCATTTCTTTTCTTAAGCTTACCAGCTATTGCTCCAGGTACTTAAAAAAATGCTTCACATTATACCTCGGGCTTAAGGTAAGAACGAGATGATAGTTGACGATATCTGTGTCACCCTCAAGTGAAAAGCGTTCATAACGGACAATCATGAAATCACTTTTCCGGATAAAGTATTTATATGCTCTGGATCTTGGGCCAGGCTCAGTTCTCGGGCCTCCCCTTTGTTCAACAGGTAGGTCAAGCAAGTGAAACATTGAGTCATGGGCAAAATTTGACCTTGCTGCAAATTCCTCTGTAATTTCTGTAGTAATATGGGTTTTGATGACATAGCAACTGGCTCCATTGATCGTTGTGTCTGCTAACTTTTGAGCGTTATCAAAATGCAGGATATATGATGAATCATTCGTCATCCCTAACCTGTATCCAGGATAGAAGAGGGAATTAATGATAAAGAAAATGTCTCCACCAGTGCCCATCAGGCGAGCCCCGGCTTCCGAAATACTGCATAAGAAACTTGGGTCCTGTGTGCCGATTCTTGTATAGCTACCCAGTGCTTCTTTTTCAGATTTTACATATTGTGCCCCGCTCAGCTTTCCTGAAATCTCGTCGTGGAGCCATTGGTTGACATTTTCATTTCTGTCGATGGCTATGTAAAAGGTGGGTGTATTTTGTCCGGGATAATTTCTGGCCGATTTGATATACGTCCCTTCGTCAACATAATTGGTCAATCCACGATATGCAGCTTGTGTTTTCCATAAGATTTCTTCTGCGGTCTGTCCCCTGGCAACGGATAGATGAAAAATGGCCAGCATCACTAAATTGAGTGTTCTCATTGGGGTAAAGGATTTTATGACTCTAATTTAAATCTTATTCTGCATCTAATCTAATAACAGGAAAATCTATTAATTTACCTTTCACTTTTCATACTTCGACTCCGCTCAGCAAACCGCTTTTCATTTTTCATTTTTCTTTTTTCACTTAAAAAATGACTCCCATCCAATTCCACTACTCGTATTTTATCGATATCGACAAGTTCAACGCTGAGCTTTCTCCATTGCATTGGTCAGCCAGGTTAGTTGACTCCGTTAATACTGAGGATGGTGAATACTTAGTCGTCGAGCGTCTCCTTGCAGCACAGGATGATAATCACAACCCGGATGCAATCCGTATCGATTTCGGCACCTTCCTGATGGTCTCCGGGCAGAGACTGTATGTCTGGAATCGATATGCTGATGGCCTGGAGATCAGGCAATATCAATTGGATCAAGCGGATATACAGGGTACTATGATTACTGATTTTGTCGAGATCGGCCCCTTAGTCCCGGGTATTCAGCCTCATTCAAACAAGATGACCTATGAGCATTTTGTAACTTTTATCCGAAAGCCTGACCTGGTCACCAGGGAAGACTATTATGAGAAATACGTCATCATTTACCTTCATGGCCAATCCGTCACCATGATTCCCTTTGACAGTTTCAATGAGACAGGTGGCGATCCACTCTACATGTGGCCCGCACTTGCTACATTGGATCCGTACACCGGGATGTTGCATGGCTATGGTATGCGTATGGGTAGTTTTTCCGAACAATTGGACGTAAGCCAATTGGTTTGAAAAATTTGAATTCTTTCACCGCCACTCCCACTCCCACTCACACACCTCTCACGTTCTCACGTTCTCACGTTCTCACGTTCTCACTGTCTCACGTTCTCACTGTCTCACGTTCTCACTGTCTCACGTTCTCACTGTCTTACAACATACTCAGTCACTTATTTAGACATATTCAATTAAGGTGATCAATATCACTATCTGTGAATTATGTAAGAGTCCATCCTTACCGCGGCCGTAATTTTAGCATGTGATAATTTATTCACCTTAAACCTGGAAGAAAATGACAACGACAATAGCTCCGGTTAAAATAGCCGAAAAGAATACGCCTGTGGCCGGAAACGGTGCTAAAGGCAAGACAATGAAAGCTTTAGTCTATCATGGTCCTGGCAAGAAGGCATGGGAGGATAAGCCTATGCCGCTCATCAAGGAGCCAACGGATGCAATAGTGAAAATACTAAAGACTACCATATGCGGTACGGATCTGCATATTATGAAAGGAGACGTACCAACGGTAACCGATGGCAGGATCATAGGCCATGAAGGAGTTGGTATCATTGATGAAGTGGGCAGTGCAGTGAGTACCTTCAAGAAAGGTGATCACGTCTTGATCTCCTGTATTACCTCCTGCGGCAAATGCGAATATTGCAGGAAGGCTATGTATTCACATTGTGAAAAGGGAGGATGGATATTGGGCAATCTCATTGATGGCACACAGGCCGAATATGTGCGGATACCTTATGCTGACAACAGCATGTATCCGATACCTGCCGGTTCAGATGAAGAAGCACTCGTCATGCTGAGTGATATATTACCTACAGGATTTGAATGTGGAGTACTCAACGGAGAGGTCAAGCCAGGGGATACAGTTGCGATTGTTGGATCCGGCCCGATAGGCCTTGCTGCATTGCTGACTGCACAGTTTTATTCTCCTGCTGAGATCATCATGATTGATCTCGATGACAATCGCCTCGCCGTATCCAAAACATTTGGGGCTACACAGGTCATCAATAGCAAGGATGGTAAGGCTGTAGAAGCCATCATGAAGATGACACACAATAAAGGTGTGGATGTTGCCATAGAAGCGGTAGGTATTCCTGCGACTTTTGAGTTGTGTCAACTCATTGTTGGCGCAGGAGGACATATAGCTAATATAGGAGTTCATGGAAAGAGCGTATCGCTGCACCTCGAAACCCTGTGGGCACATAACATCACCATCAGGACACGCCTTGTGGATACGGTGACTACACCAATGCTGTTTAAGACTGTACAATCCAAAAAACTGGATCCACAGAAACTGATCACACATAGGTTCAGACTGGACCAGATCATGGAAGCCTATGATACCTTTGGAAATGCTGAAAAGGAAAAGGCACTGAAAGTGATCCTGACCATCTAGCAGCATTTTCGTTCCGCTAGAGGACATTCGACCAGTATTTTGATTATAGAAGATGATGGCATTTTTGGCCATCATCTTCATTTTAAAGTAATCTGATATTTATCAGGTTCGGGGTCGTAACAATTGATACTTTTGAGTTAATCATTGATCCACCACATATGTGTTTTTCAGCGGCTGCCAGTTTCGGCGCAAGTATTGCTCTTACGGGAATAGGGATTGCTTCTCTGAAGCAGGTTAAAGAGCCTGCTCAATACCCTTTTGCAAGTATTCCTTTGATCTTTGGCCTGCAGCAATGCATGGAAGGGGTAGTCTGGATCTCTTCAACCCATCCGGGATGGACTGATTGGCTTTATCCGGCCTCTTATGGGTTTCTGGCGGTGGCTCAAATGATATGGCCATTATTGTTCCCGATAGCTTTTGGACTCATGGAAAAGGATCCGGGCCGGAGAAAGTTTATCAGGCTATTGCAGGTCCCGGGCATCATTATCGCTGCGTATTTTCTCTATTGTCTTATTTCTTTCCCTATGGAGACCAGGATCACCGGACATCATGTATTCTATGATATTGATTTCCCCCGCAGATTGATTCCATATGCTGCCGGATTTTATCTCGCAGCCACCATCGGCCCGCCGGTAATATCCACAGATGTGAGAATGAAGTTTATGGGGGTGATCCTACTGTCCGGCTATCTTGTGGCGAGGATTTTCTTCCAGCCCAGCCTGATCTCCGTCTGGTGCTTCTTCGGGATCGCTATGTCCATCATTGTCTACATGGTCCTACGTAGCCAAAAGTCCTGAATCATTAACGCACACTCGTCACACCCTTTCCTTGATAGCTTATGCCACACCCACACTCACTCTCTCTGAGAGCTGAGAGCTGATAGCTGACGGCTCAAGGTTATCAGGTCCCACAGAAGTTTTACCCCTTCGACTACCTTTCACACTACCTTGTCCGCCCGCTCAGGGCAGCGCCTACAGGGCATGATAGATTTCTCCTTCCTCAATGCTACCGACCTTTAGCCCCTATGGGGCTTTGATGATACCCATGACATTGTTTGACCTCTGCCTTTTGCATTGCCATAAGCGTAAGTCAAATAAATCTAGTATGGTAGCTGATGCCTTAGAGTACACTCAAGCACACTCTCTGATAGCTGATAGCTGATAGCTGATAGCTGATGGCTGTCAGCTGATAGCTTCCAGCTCTTACGTCTTAATCACCGAATCCTTTCTCCGCTTAAAGGCCATCTGCGTCAGCACGACTACGATCACCAGCGAGATACCTGCCTGCATCCACAATCCCTTTACATTCATCATCTGCATAAAGTAGTCGTAGTATCCATGTGCAAAGGCAGCCAGGAGCAAAGCCAGCAGGCTATAAAGGAACATTTTAGACTTAGTCAGTTTAGCCTCACCCAGGAAATAACCCATGATCACAGCAAATACTGCATTGGCAGGCGCAGCTGTCGTGATTCTCAGTATGGTCGTATCCAAATCGCCATTGATCACATACAAGATATTTTCAGCAGCGGCATATCCCATCCCCATCATGATTGAATACACGATTCCATCAAATGGTTGATTAAAGCTCTTGTAATAGAAAGTGATCCCACGTAAGAAGAGAAATTTAAATCCTTCACCAAGCAATCCGACAAAGACGAATGCTGAAATCAATTGTTGCATCGCACCGGAGTCGTCTGTATATATAAAATTATGGAGTAGGAATCCAATCCCCCTGGAGATAAAGAAGGCTGTCGCGCCATAAAGCAGGGTCAGGACAAGGAGCCCTGAAGGCTCTGGTTCGCGAATATCGCGGATATAGATATACGAAGCAATGGCCAGGGCGGGTACGATCGCCAGAAGTATTAATAAGGGGGTGCTCATCAAAAGTAGCGTTTAAAGTTTTGAACAGTTGATCACTTGACCATTACATGATTCATGGAGGAGGCTAAATCTATCATTGGCCGCAGGTCTTTGAACCTCTCGTAAAGGTGTAAAATAATCTGCATGATACCAAAACGCTTATGGATGGATACCAACAAGGCCTGTCATATTTCTATTAAAATGATGGATATCAAGGTATTTGATGACATCAATCACCCGGTACGCAACGATCGTCAGCCTTCCCTTGTGGAATTTCAGGTTAATTTTGCCGGTCTAGTGAACTAATCTCTATTGGTCATGTCTTCACAAAAAAGAAATATCGAGCTCTTGCACAATCAGGCCTTAAATAAATCGACAGCATTTACCCGCGAAGAGCGGGATAGTCTGGGACTCAGGGGATTATTGCCCTATGCCGTCTCCAACCAGGATATCCAGATCCAGCGGATCATGGAGAACATGAGCAGGAAGGAATCAGATATCGAAAAGTATATCCTGCTTTCAGGCCTTCAGGACCGTAACGAACGCCTCTTTTTCAGGTTAGTGGTAGAGCATATCGAACAGATCATGCCCATCATCTATACACCCACTGTAGGACAGGCTTGCAAGGAGTTCTCTCACATCTTTCGCCATACCCAGGGATTCTATGTGACTCCTGAGGATAAAGGCATGATTGCGGATATTCTTGAAAACTGGCCACGTAAGGACGTCCGCGTCATCGTGGTGACCGATGGTCAGCGTATCCTTGGCCTGGGTGATCTGGGTGCCAACGGTATGGGGATTCCGATTGGCAAGCTGGCTTTGTATTGTGCATGCGCCGGAATTCACCCTGACCAATGCCTGCCTGTCATGCTTGATGTGGGGACCAACAATGAGGAATTACTCAGAGATCCCTTGTACATAGGCTACCCGCATCACCGGCTTGGTGAAAAGGAGTATTCGGAGCTCGTCGATGAGTTTGTCATGGCGGTGCAACAAAAGTTTCCGAATGCCCTGATCCAGTTTGAAGATTTTATTACCCACAATGCGTATGGACTCCTGCATGAGTATCAGGACAAAGTATTGTGTTTCAATGATGATATTCAAGGGACCGCTTCTGTAGTATTAGCAGGGCTTTATGCATCTACACGGATCACCGGCAGGCCATATAAGGACATGAAGATTATGTTCCTGGGGGCAGGCTCTGCAGGCACTGGGATTGCTGAATTGCTGGTCAGGGCTTTTGAAGCCGAAGGCCTCAGCACGAAAGAAGCCTATGAACGCCTTTGGTTTGTGGATGGGACAGGACTGGTAGTGAAAAGCCGCAAGGATCTAGCCGAACATAAAGTAGCATATGCCCATGATGTGCCATTCCTCGATTTCCATGATGCGATCGAGATGATACAACCACACGTCCTTATCGGCGCTACAGCCAAGGGAGGTTCGTTTACAAAAGAGTCGATCGAACTCATGAGTGCCTTCAACGAGCGCCCGGTCATCTTTGCCCTGTCCAATCCGACCGATAAGGCTGAATGCACAGCAGAGCAGGCCTATCAATGGAGCAAAGGAAAAGCAGTCTATGCCAGCGGAAGCCCTTTCAAGGCCGTCGCACTTAATGGAAAGGTATTCAAGCCAGGCCAGGGAAACAATGCATATATTTTTCCGGGTGTAGGCCTTGGTGCAATTATCTCTAAAGCGAAGTTTATCAAGGATGATATCTTCCTCACAGCAGCGAGGACCCTAGCACATATTGTCAGCCAGGAGGATATCGACCGCGGCTCACTTTATCCGCCGCTGAGGGATATCCGCAAAATCTCCTGGGAGATAGCCACTGCAGTTGCACAGCGCGTGTTTGATGAAGGAATAGCACGGGCAGAGCGTCCCGCTGACTTGAAGCAGGCGATACAGGAGTATATGTATGATCCGAGGTACTGAACATTTTTTACCCCCAACCCCCTAAAGGGGGCTTACATAAAATTGAAGTCCCCTTTAGGGGATTTAGGGGCAAAATGAAGACTCACAACTCACCATTCACAATTCACAATATTGATCCCATGAAATCACTACTCTTCGTTTTATTTCTTCTGATTGGCCAGGTCTCTATGGCACAGTCGCTGCCTGTAAATGCAAAGGATCTAAAGACCCTCTATGGATATATGGCCGGCGAATTCAGTAGTGAAGCGCAGGCCACCAGGGATTCCACATTCTATCATGTCAACCTCAGGATGGTACCGATATGGCCAAAGAGCAAAGACGGGTATTGGCTCTACGTGGAGCAATCCGTAGCTACTGCACCGGACAAGCCTTATCGCCAGAGAGTATACCACCTCACTTTGGAAGATGACACCACGATCGTCAGCCAGGTCTATGAAATCAAGAATCCCACCCAATATGTCGGTGCATGGAAGAATCAGGAATTGCTTGATAACCTATCACAGGACTCGCTGATCACCCGTCAGGGATGTGGTATCTATCTGCATAAGGTGGATAAGGAAATATACAGCGGCTCCACACCAGGAAAGCAATGCCTGAGTTCACTGCGCGGCGCAAAATATGCCACATCACAAGTGGTGATCCATCCTGACAACATCGTGAGTTGGGACCGCGGCTGGGATATCTATGACAAGCAGGTCTGGGGCGCAGTCATGAGCGGATATATGTTTATCAAGACAGCTAAGTTTAAGACCTGACAAGTGGCGGTTTTATTCCATACCGGACTCGATTTTCTTTTGTTATTTTCATGCCCACACTCACGTCTCACGTCTCATACTTTTTTAACCCGGTTGCTGAGCGTAGCCGAAGCATCATTTTTCACTTTTCGTTTTTCATTTAGATGAATAGTATCCTCCAGACCTCCCGGCTTCTCGTCCGAAAATTTACGACCGATGATGCCCCGTTTATGCTGCAGCTTTTAAACGATCCTACCTGGATCAGGTATATAGGTGATCGCAATGTGCGTAATGTTGAAGAGGCAGAAAAATATCTGCTGGACGGCTCACTGAAGAATTATAAGGATCATGGATTTGGCTTTTATATGGTCTGCCACCGGGAGTCAGGCGCACCTATAGGCACCTGTGGTTTTACCAGGCGGGACTTCCTCGACCATCCGGATTTTGGCTTCGCCTTTTTACCGGAGTACACCGGACAGGGATATGCGATCGAAACGGCCGTAGCTACTATGGCTTATGCCGAAGAAGTATTGAAACTCGAAAGACTCGTAGCCATTACCTTACCTGACAATATCAGATCCATCCACCTCCTGATCAAGATCGGTTTCCGCTTTGAAAAAGCCATCATGGTGGAAGGGGAAGAGTTGCTCCAGTTTGGGACAGATCTGAATTTTGTCCACAAGGACGAGGAGGATTGATTACAGCCAATTGTGGTTTATGCTAACTTAGCGATCTTAACGAAAATCAACCACACCACATGAAGCTTTCGTTCACCCAGCGTGCGCTTGTCAGCACGTTTAAAGGGGTCAACCGCGTTGTTGCCTGGCACCGCCTCCCCAAATGGATCGGGATCATCAACCTCCTTTCCTTCCGTTATGAATTGCGTGCAAAAAACCTGCATGATACCTATCCATCACCGGAACACCAGGGAGATCAGAAGACCTGCCCGTTTCATGACACTAAGTTCTATGCCATCCGCAATTCGGACGGCAAGTTCAATGACATCGCTCAGCCCTTGATGGGTTGTTCAGGTATGCGCCTGGCCAGGAATTTGCCAAGAGATTATACTGCCCCGCCAGATCCGGCTGACCTGATGACCCCCAATCCAAGGTTGATCAGTGAAAAGCTGATGAAGCGTACTGAGTTTAAGCCGGCTACGATCGTCAACCTACTCGCAGCGCCATGGATACAGTTTATGGTCCACGATTGGTTTGGACACTTTGACAGCACCGAAAATATGGAGGTTCCATTGCCCGAAGGCGATGACTGGTCCGAACCAAAGATGATCATACACAAGACACTTGCGGATACCCCATTGAATGAAATAGACCGCAAGTTTCCTGCTTACAAAAACAAGAATACCCACTGGTGGGATGGCTCCCAGATCTATGGTTCCAGTGAAGCACTGACAGAAGTGCTGCGGGGCAAGGCCACCGATGGGAAGCTTTATGTCGAAGAGGGTAGTGCAGACCATTACCTGCCAAGAGACCACAGGGGGATTCCGATCTCCGGGTTTGTGGACAATTGGTGGACTGGCCTTGAGCTGTTGCACACCATATTTGCTCTTGAGCACAATGCCATTTGCGACGAATTGCGGGATCATTTTCCGGACTGGACAAGTGACCAGATATTTGACACTGCACGATTGGTCAATTGCGCACTCATGGCTAAGATCCATACAGTGGAGTGGACGCCCGCGATTCTCCCACATCCTGCATTGCAGATCGCGATGAACGCCAACTGGTGGGGATTGATGGGCGAAAAGCTGCATAAGGTTTGGGGCCGGATTGGCAAAGGGGAAGTCATGAGTGGTATCCCCGGATCCGAAGTGGATCATCATGGTGCTCCATTTGCACTCACGGAAGAATTTGTTTCCGTTTACCGCCTCCATACCTTGTTACCAGACACGATTTCCTTTTATGACATCCAGACCGGAAAGGAAAAAGTGAACATTGGAATGAAAGACCTCGTTTTCGAAAGGGCGAGGAAGCCTATGGAAAGCGGCCTGAGTTATTCAGACTTGTTTTATTCTTTTGGTATAGCATATCCGGGGGCGATCACGATTCACAATTTCCCCAATTTCCTTCGGGATATCACGACCCCAGATGGCAAGCATCTTGACATGGCTACGGTAGATATCCTGAAAGATCGTGAGAGAGGAGTGCCACGCTATAATACATTCAGGAGGTTGATTCACATGAAACCTGCCGATACGTTTGAAGAACTGACAGGCGGAAATAAAGAACTCGCAAAGGAGATCAGTGATATCTACGAAGGAGATATAGAAAAAGTCGATTTGCAGATCGGTATGTTGAGCGAGCCTCTGCCAAAAGGATTTGGCTTTAGTGATACAGCATTCAGGATATTTATCCTCATGGCGTCACGGCGATTGAAGAGTGACCGGTTCCTTTCTTCCGATTTTAAACCGGAGATTTATACTAAGCCCGGGATGGATTGGGTGCAGAATACGACGATGAAGGATATCCTGATCCGCCATTTCCCTGAACTGAGATCAACGCTGCGCTCCGTTAAAAATGCATTTCATCCCCTGGGATAAAGTTTGATAGCAAGGCTGGTCGAAACCCGTCGTGGTTGATACAAAAAGATTTGAGATGAATATGCCTTTCTTATTCTGGACATTGTGGGTGGTCAATCTCTTGTTACTTGCCCTCGCCATCGTTGGAAAAGGCTATAGGTCCTCATTCGGGGCCGGAATCGATTTCAATGTAGTCATGATCCTGGGACTCCTGATAGTTCTCGTGTCAAGCCTGGTCCTGCGGTTTGCTGTCAAACAAAAAGCGATCAGCCTTGTTGTAGTCTCCATTCCCTTGCTGGTGGTCTTGGTAATGTATCTTTTTGATAAAATGACAGGGGAAAAGATCTGACAAACATGAAAATCAGTGACCTGATCCAGAAGCGTTTCAACAAACCTGAAAATAAGGGGGGATGAATTCGGCTTTACCAATACCTACAAGGCCAATAGCAAGCGCATCATCAACCAGGATGGTTCATTTAATGTGGTCAGGATAGGGGAGAGGAAATCACTTTTCCACAACCTGGTCACCATGAAATGGACCCATTTTGCCATGGTCATCTTTTCCTTTTATGTAGTGCTTAATATACTTTTTGCCGCCATTTACCTACTCATTGATTTTGACGGGATTGGCATGACCAGTGATTATGAAGTGCGTAACCGGTTCTTTGTCGCATTCTACTTCAGTGCGCAGACATTGACTACCGTAGGGTACGGATCGTTATATCCACTTTCTGCATTAGTCAGCACAGTTGCTGCAATTGAGGCCCTGATAGGGCTGATGAGCTTCGCTATTTTCACCGGCCTCATGTATGGCCGCTTTTCTAAGCCAACCAGTCCTATCCGGTTTTCAAAAAATATGCTCTACCGACCTTACAAGGAAGGAAATGCCATTATGTTCCGTATCGCCAATGAACGGGATTATGACCTGACAGAACTCGAAGCCCGCGTCGTCATGAGCGTTGTCGTCAATGATAATGGCATTGAAAACCGGAAATATCAAGGCCTCGAGATCGAAAACAATAAGGTGATCTATTTCCCTCAACTGGACCCTCGTTCATTATATTGATAAGGACAGCCCGTTGTTTGGATTGAATGAAGCTGACTTTATTTCTTCCCAAATGGAATGGCTGGTGATGATCAAGGGATATAACCTCTCTGCGACCCAGCATATTCATGTCAGAAGCTCTTATACAACTAAAGAGCTCGTTTGGAATGCCAAGTTCAAAATCCCTCATTATATCAGGGAGGATGGTACGACCATCTTTGAACTGGATAAAATCGATGATTTTGAAGAGATCCCTGCATCCGAAGCAGGTAAAAATTAAGCTCCGGCACGTCCTTATTCATTTTATCTTGTGGCCTCATCTGGAAAAACCGTTTTTCCAGTCATTTCATGTATTTAACCCACATTCTTATGTTCAGGATTTTATGCTTTTTTGCCCTCCTCATCGTTGGCCAGCATGCAGATAGCCAGATAGAGGCCAGGTTACTCCGTTTTCCAACCGTTTCAAGGGACGCTATTGTCTTCAGCTACGCCGGGGATTTATATTCTGTGCCACGTTCCGGTGGCCTCGCACGAAAGATCACCACAGATATCGGCAATGAATTATTCCCGAGGTTTTCTCCGGATGGCCAGACGTTGGCATTTACAGGCCAGTATGATGGGAATACAGAGGTGTATAAGATGCCTGCAGCAGGTGGTGTTCCAGTCAGGTTGACCTGGTCAGCTACACTTGGACGTGATGATCTGGGTGACCGCATGGGCCCAAATAATATCGTGATGACCTGGAAGAATGACAATTCAGGCATCGTTTACCGCAGCCGCAAGACCTCCTTCAATGACTTCAAAGGCCAGCTCTATGTGGCAGGAGTCAATGGCGGCATGTCTGCTGAATTGCCTTTCTCAGTAGGAGGTTGGTGCTCCTATTCACCTGACAATTCAAAGCTCGCGATGAATATGATCTTCAGGGAGTTCAGGACCTGGAAATACTACAAGGGTGGTATGGCGGATGATGTGTATATCTACGATTTTGCTTCCGGCAAGATGGATAACATCACCAACAATCCTGCACAGGATGTATTCCCGATGTGGTATGGGGATAAGATCTATTTCTGCAGCGACCGCGACAGGACGATGAACATTTTTGTGTATGATATCCCTACAAAGACTATCAGCAAAGTCACTAACTATACAGAGTATGATGTGAAGTTCCCTTCTTTGGGAGCTGATGCAATCGCATATGAAAATGCAGGTTATATCTATCTGTTGGATCTCAAGACCAACAAATCCAATAAGGTCACCATATCCATTTCGGATGATGGTGCGATCGGCAGGAATGAAATGGTGGATGCCTCTGCCTATATCGAAGGCGGGGACTATGACCTCGGACCTGATGGCAACAGGATGACAGTGACTGCACGTGGAGATATCTGGACACTGCCTGCAAAGGATGGAATCACGAGAAACTTATCCAAGACACCAGGTGTGCACGAGCGTGCAGTAGCCTGGTCCCCTGATGGAAAATACCTTGCCTATATCAGTGATGCAACGGGTGAAGATGAAATCTATATCAGGACACAGGATGGCCAGGAAGCTCCTGTCCAACTCACGCAGAATGCAGATACCTATAAGTATTATGTGACCTGGTCACCGGACAGCAAGAAAATCGTTTGGTCTGACAAGAAACTAAGATTGCAGTATGTGGACATCGCGACTAAGCAAGTTACGCTTGTAGACCAGGCAAAGACCTGGGAGCATGGAGGTGCTAATTGGTCGCCGGATAGCAAATGGATTGCATTTACGAGATCAGATGATGATTTCCGGGGTAAAGTTTTCCTATACAGCCTGGAAAGTAAGCAGTCAACACGTATTACAGACAATTGGTATGAAGCCTCCGGAGCAGTATTCAGCCCTGATGGTAAGTACTTGTTTTTTGTCTCAGACCGTGATTTCAATCCTACCTATAGCCGTACGGAGTGGAACCACAGCTATGCAGATATGTCCAAGGTTTATTTTGTCACACTTGCCAAGGCCACTCCTTCACCATTAGCTCCAAAAAATGACGAAGTGATGATTAAGGTGGATACATCAGCTATCGCATCTACGACACCTGCATCTGCAAAAGAGAAGAATGACAAGAAGAAAGAAGCAGAGAAAGCAGGCAAGGATATGCCGACGCCTCCTGCCAGGACCGCAATGACAATGATAGATCTTGACGGTATCCAGGATAGGGTAGTGGCACTTCCGGTTACTGCTGGCAACTATTATGGTATCACCGTCGTAGAAGATGCGGTGTACTACCTGGCGAGTTCTACAAAATCTCCACGCTCAGTATTGAAGGTGTATAACCTGAAAGACAAGAAGGAAACAGATATCGGTGAGTTTAGCAGCTATGTGATTTCAGCCAATCTCAAGAAGATGTTATTGTCTAAGGACGGTGCATTTGCGATCATCGACCTCCCGAAGGATAAGGCAAATATGGATAAGAAGGTTGACCTGTCAAATATGAAATTGACGGTCGATCGCAAGCAGGAATGGGCGCAGATATACAATGAGTCCTGGAGACAGATGCGCGATTTCTTTTATGATCCGTCCATGCATGGTATCGACTGGGCTGCGATGAAGAAAAAATATGAAGTGCTGTTGCCTTATGTCAATCACCGCCAGGATCTTACCTATCTGATCGGAGAGATGATTGGGGAGTTGAGTGTTGGCCATGCGTATGTAGGTGGTGGGGATGTGCCAAAGACGGAGCGAATACCATTAGGGTTGCTGGGTGCAAGAATCAGTCGTGATGCTTCCGGATATTTCAAGATTGACAAGATATTTAAGGGTGAAAACTGGACCGCATCTACGCGATCACCCTTGACTGAAGTTGGGGTCAATGTCAGCACTGGCGACTACATCATTGAAGTGAATGGGGTGAGTACGCAATCTGTCAGTGATATTTACCAACTCCTTGTCAATACTGCCGGCAAGACTGTGGAACTCACAGTCAACAGTAAGCCTGACAAATCAGGAAGCCGTAAGACATTAGTGATACCTACAGGTGATGAGTCTGATCTGTATTACCTCGATTGGGTGAGGAAGAACATTGACTATGTCAGTGCGAAGACAGATGGCCAGGTTGGATATATCCATATACCTGACATGGGTTCAGGGGGTTTGAATGAGTTTGTCAAGTACTACTATCCTCAGGTCCAAAAGAAAGCATTGATCATTGATGACCGTGGTAATGGCGGAGGAAATGTTTCTCCGATGATCGCTGAGCGTCTCAACAGGGTGCCTGTATTTGTGGACATGCCTAGAAACGTCACCATTCCAAATACAGATCCTGAATCAGCGTATGGACCTAAGGTATTGTTGATCGACCAGTACTCTGCTTCTGATGGGGATATCTTTCCATATCGTTTCAGGTCTATGGGTCTCGGCAAAATTATCGGTCGCAGGTCATGGGGAGGGATCGTAGGTATTCGCGGGTCACTGCCATTTGTCGATGGAGGTATTCTCAACAGGCCTGAATTTGCCAATTATGCTATTGATGGACAGTCATGGCCGATCGAGGGGCATGGGGTAGATCCGGATATCGAAATCTACAATAGCCCTGCAGATGAGTACAAGGGAATGGATGCTCAGTTGGATAAAGCATTGGAAGTGATCCTTGAAGAATTGAAGACCAGGAAAGAGATTCCTGCTGCGCCACCATATCCAAAGCGCAATTAAAAAATGAGTGACGGACTCACCATTGGGATTATAGGGGCAGGTGGCTTTGCTGCTTTTGCTGCAAAGGCCTTCCTCAGGATCGATGGCGTCCGGATAAAGGCAGTAACGGATGTAGACTCATCCAGTGCCTTGCGAATGGCAGATGAGGTCAATGCGCATGTCTATCCTGAGTATAGTCAAATGCTTGAGGATACAGCCATTGACCTCATTTACATTGCGACCCCTCCTTACCTGCATTATGCACAGTCAAAGCAGGCTTTGCTGGCTGGTAAGCATGTCATCTGTGAGAAGCCCGCAGCCTTGAAGACCAACGAAGCAGAAGAGCTCGCGGCATTTGCCCGTGCGAATCGGCTGCTCTATACGGTCAACCTGATGCAGCGGTACAATCCATTGTATGCTGCCGTCAGGACCATCATTGATGAGCGATGGCTGGGGGATTTCGTGCATGGGTTCTTTGACAATTATGCAAGTGACGAAAAACTCGTGCCTTCACATTGGTTTTGGGACAGGGAGAAGAGTGGGGGCATCTTCATTGAGCATGGCGTTCATTTCTTTGATATGTTTTCCGGATGGTTTGGGCCCGGCAGGCTTGTGCATTCGATGGAGATCGCGCGGGAGGGTACTGATATCGAGGTGGTAGACAGGGTGCAGGCCATAGTCCTCTACAATAATAGTCCTGTCAATTTCTATCATGGCTTCAACCAGCCGAAAGTCCTTGACCGGCAGGAATTGCGCCTGCAGTTTGATCGCGGTGATATCACCTTATACGAGTGGGTGCCCGTCAAGATCCGTATGCATGGGTTATTTACCAAAGAGCAGTTTGCACAAATCAGTAGTCTCTTCCCTGCAGCTCATATCGAGGTGCACGGAACGGGCGAGGAGCGACATGTGAAGGGCAAATTCAGGGACATCCATTATGATGCTTTGATGACCATCACCTCTGGTGACATTGCGGACAAGATGGAGCGTTATGATCAATTGGTCACCTCGATGCTCACGGATCAGTGGGCCTGGATAAAGGATACTTCTCATATCCGCGTGATCGATGAAACCAATGCTGTGGAGTCGGTGCGGATAGCGGAGGAGGCCAGTCTGCATGCATTTAGATACTAGGTCAGAAACCTTGTAACAAGCCAGAATCCCTTATAAACAACAGGCAAAAAAAAGTGTGCCACACTTAGGTGTGCCACACTGTATGTAACGTATTGTTTGTTAGACGTTTACAAAGGTTTAGAAATTGGGTTTGGATACCTTTTTTAGCCCTTATAGACCCCTTAAAAAAAAGTGTGCCACACCTAGGTGTGCCACACTGTATGTAACTTATTGTTTGTTAGACGTTTACAAAGGTTTAGAAATTGGGCCTGGACATCATTCATAGTCCTCCTCTAGTCCTTAAGACAGTGGCACACCCAGTGAGACACACCGTCCTAACTTATTGATTGTCAACGCCCCCGAGGCTATTTTAACACTTTTTCAAATTATTAAAAAAAGCGTGCCACACCAAGGTGCGACACGCTTTTTTACGTGCTGATTTTTAATTAGTTGTACAGGTTTTGCCCTACCTGGCAATCACCACCCGCGACCTGAATAAATCTTCGAACTGTGAAATCCCCTCAAGCAGGTAGAGATTCTCAGAAAGTGGAAGACACATCAAGGGATTTCTCCTCGTCCCATGTCTTCACGACGCGGCCATCAAAGCTCCGCATGCGGATATTAAAACCTGTAATATCCTCTATGGCTATGTACACTTCATCTTTAGCCGGATTTGGAAATACCATGACATTAAGCGTTGTTAGGGTCTTTGTACCGACTGTCTCATCAAGGATCTCTACGGGCGAATTTGAATTGATACATCCATTGCCATCCGTAACCACGAGCGTGTAGAGTCCAGGTGAGAGCCCGGACAAGTCTTCTTCTGTACTCGTGTATCCATTCGGACCAGTCCAGTTAAATTGATATGCCGGAGTTCCACCAGTGACCGTAATCGTTATTATTCCGGCAGTCAGGTTATTGTAATTTATCACCTGGTCTACTACGATGGCAATGCTATCAGGCTGCACAATCTCAAAGGACTGTGTGCGCACACAACTCTGCCCCACATCCGTGATCGTAACATCATAGGTGCCCGCACATAAATTGATGATACTGCTGGTGGTATCCCCGGTGTTCCACTGAAAGGTGATCGGACCCACACCGCCGATGATCCCAACACCAACTTCGCCATCACAACTCTCATAGCATGTGAGGTCGAAGGTATTCCACACCAAAACACCCAGGCAAGGAAAGGTGTTGATGATCACGCTTTGTGTATCTGTACAGGCATGAGCATCTGTGATGATGACAGTATATACCCATGGAAAAAGATTCGTGATCAGTGAATCTGTGCTTCCATTGCTCCATTCATAAGTATAGGGAGCTGTTCCTCCAGACGGAGCTGCCCATGCGCTGCCATCATTTGCTCCGGGTGCCGACTCATCAGTACTACCGGCATTGGCCAACAATTCTGCTGCTCACTTGACAGCATAACTAACTATTGCCGCACAACAACGGTAGCATCCACTACGGTGACATCATCATATGCCCCCGGCGCAAAGACCATTGAGTGCAGGTGTCGTTGATCCATTACTCCACAGATACGTGAAAGGTTCAGTCGCATTGACAGGGGTAACTTCAATAGACCCATCGCAACTCTGGAAGCATGAACTATTCGTCACCAGGCCTGATAGTGAACAGCCAAAGGAATCTATTTCCACTGAAGCGATGACCGCACACATGTGTGCATCCCTGACAGTAACGCTGTAAAATCCTGGTACCAGGTTGGTGATCAGTGAATCCGTACTATTATTGCTCCATAGATAAGTATATGGCGGAGTACCACCCGTAGGTGCAGCCCATGCAGTCCCGTCATTAGTATCAGGACCTGTTTCGTCAGTCGATCCTGCATTGGCAAGCATCTGCGGAGGCTCAGCAATAA
>JADJVH010000008.1 GCA_016716665.1 Candidatus Opimibacter iunctus
TATCCTTACTGTATTGATGTTATTCGGAGCGGTTTTGCATCATCATTTTGAATCTTCGTAGTCGGTTTCGATAAAGAAATAATAATCCCCTGTAATGCCATCAGGAACTTCCAATATCGCCAATGCTTCAACATCTGAATTGGCATCAACAACCCCCCGGTATATGCGAAAACGTGAACCGGCATTATCCACCATAGGATTAAACACGCTGTCGTTTGAAAAGTAAAGTTTTTCGTTCCATGTACTGAAATACGTAGGATCATCACTCAGGTTTTGAACCAGATAAGAGACAGGCAAGGATTGACCGGATGTCAGTGTATCCGGGACGCCGGTGATAGAATGAAGTGCTAAATCAATTTCCGGGTAGGATAACAAAACCAACTGATCACTCCGGAGAATATTGTTAGCCTCCCCTGAGCCCTCGTATACCTTGCCGTTGCATCGCTCAGGATATAAATATAGTATTCATTTGGATTCTGACTAAAAGCAGTTTCAAGTGGAACTTCTTGCAACACGAAGGCAGAAGTATCCAGAAATGAAGTCCCGCGGTATCCAATCGGAGTCGCCAGTGCCCTATTCCATGTAGGCGAGAAAGAAAGAAAAATACTGTCGACTACGTTGACTTGCATAGGTACATTTCCTATATTGGAGAGTGTATAGACTATCTCGAATGGAACTCCGGCCCGAATCGTGTCAGAACTGAAATGCCAGAGGGTTCAAGGTCAGGATGTGGAGATTCAAAATAGTGATCGGTGAAGCCAGCACATTATTGGTTTCGTTGATTCAAAAATGGATCCTGGGGCGTCGGCATGAC
Source organism: Candidatus Opimibacter iunctus (assembly GCA_016716665.1). Taxonomy (GTDB): domain Bacteria; phylum Bacteroidota; class Bacteroidia; order Chitinophagales; family Saprospiraceae; genus Opimibacter; species Opimibacter iunctus. The sequence goes on from JADJVH010000008.1 coordinate 815, forward strand.
ATAAAATATATTTTGAGCCAAAGGATTGACTGGGATCAATATATTGGCTGAAACACTGACGGTATCTGAATCCGAGAGAACAATATTATTAGATGTCTTTGTGGTCAGGAGCATATCACTTTCGTTGAAAGGATTGCATCATTTGAAAGGTAAAAGCGGCTCTGGTGATTGCCTTTATATACACCCTGTCCCGGATTGATCAATTCCGCCCGAACACTTAATGTTGTTCCCGACATGATATTCATGACATGGATGAGGGAATCGGGTTTTATATCCGGCTTGATAACCGTGAAAGGTTCTGACCGGATAATATTATTGCCCTCTAAAGTGTACTCATTGATTTTATTGGAATAGTCAGTGAATAAATAGATATAATAAACGCCTGAAATATTTTGTGTCATTTTGACATTTACAGTTTTGTAATTGGCTTCGTCTGGTAGTAATCCAGCATTGTGATAAGCATTTCCCAAACAAGGTCAGGAAGTTGGTATTGTAAACCGGAGACTGGGACAAATAGTACCTGTCTGTCCATCCTTCCGAAGGTGCTGACCCGCCCTTCATTGCGAACCTGGTAAGTGATCGGATAGGTCCTCCTACAAACTAGGGTGTCAAGCGTTTCGAGGCTATCAGGAACAAGGTCAACAGGGGAGTGAGGATTATTTCAAATACATCACTTATGGATTGATTATTGCCCTCTGAGGCGGAATTCAAAAACATCATTTTTTGAATCCGTATAGATGCGAATCTGATGATCCCCAAATATATTTCAGGTATATGATGGTGCGTAGAACCTGATAAGAAGAATCGGCAATACTAGGCAGTATGCGTTCGGCTTCATTAAGAATGTGGTCGCCCAATGGAATTTCCTGGTGGGCGCTGGTACCAACAGATGTCATCCTTCCAGATGTTATCTGTAGTGATTCCAGAACCGATGTTCTTGACTTCATACGAGATAGTGATTGATTGACCAGAAAAGGTGACGGTCGGTGTGTTGATGTTAATCGTGATCAGATCCGGTGGAGGACTCAATGTCACATTGATTTGCGTTGCACTGTATGTGGTGTTATTGTTATCAACCGTTTCCTTGATCCCGTTGTAATGATCGGTCTTGATGATAATGTAATACAATCCATTTGTTCCCTGCGGAAGGACCACATTTGCGCTGTGAGTATAGGACTGATCCGGGTTTAACGAATTGAGGTTCGGGACGGATGCCAGTAACGGATCAAAACTATTGTAGGTCGGATCCGCGGAAAGGTAGATATTCTCATACCATGTTCCAGGTATCGTCAGCCCTGCCCCTTGATTTTTGGTGACCCATTCGACACCAATCGTTTGCTCGAAAACCGGTAGACGAATCGTCATTGACTGAATGACAAGGTCCGGAAGAACCATGGAAAATGTGGAAGTACCGATGCTACATTCTTCAACACAAATTTAACGGCATGTACCTGCCAGAGATTAGGTGGTCCCATAGCTCAGTCCAGTGGCAAGCTTATTCCATCCTAGTCAAAGCAAAACTAGGTGTGACAGGGGTTACGCTTCCCGTACTGGCCGATAAATAGTTTATAAGAGGCGGCATTGGTGACCGGTGACCAGGAGAGGGACACCTGGTTTTCAAGACCGGTCGTACCACTGGCTGGAATGAGGTTTCCGGGGGGCGTATTGAGCGGCGGATAATTTGTAAACGTATAGGAAGTGCTGTCATTTGAAGGATTGACATCGGAAGGGAAATCAATCCAGGTGGTCAGTATATGTGTACCGAACGTGGAAGGATCAATGGTCTCTGTAAAACTGTAAAACAAAAAGTGTCTCCAGGCGGAACCTGAAGTGATCCAAGATTCTCTTCGACCCGTCTCACCTCCAAAGGTAAGAAAGATCAAAACCAGTTGACACCGAACCACCCCATGTTGACCAAGCTACTTCCACGATTCTGCACCCTAGTCCACAACCTGCCTGAGGGGATAGCACCTGTGCCATCTTAATATCAAAGGACACTGGCGTGAATTCATCAGCACCAATATCAGGAGGAGACGTACGGGCGGCCCCATTGATATCGGTTGTAATGCCTGCAACAGTGAGTCCTGTTCCATTCAATTGAAATTGGGATATTTCCGGACCGGTCGTATTGATAAACAGCGGATCGAAGGCTTTGCTATTGGCATTGGTGCCCGTGCCAGCTGCATAAGCTGCAAGTGTGGCATAGGTAGTGGTGTTTTGTATTGCTTCTACAGGGCCCAGGGAATAGATAGCATTGTAATTATGTACGGCAGGCAGTGTGCCAACGTTTTGGAAGGCAGGGCCGGCAATGCTATACATGATATTATTCCGGATGTTGTGGGTAGACAGATTGTTGGTATAGAGGGCTACAGAATCCAATGGTTATGGAGTAGTGTGTACGGTTAAAATCAATATTGATTTTAGCCACATTTTCAATCACGACGACGGCCGAAGATCCGGTGCCCGACTTTATAGATAAGAGCTCAAACAAAGACGAATTCGGGATGTGGTCGTGGTGATGGTGCCCAGGTACCAGGCATAATTAGAGTTGTCACTGAAAATCCGGTTGCGCTGGAAAGTGCAGGCGCCCGATCCGGTATACATATAGATATCCACATTACCGGTAGATGCTGCATTGAGGGTGTTGTTGGAAAAATTGAGGCCATCAAATTTTCGGAGATAGACACAGTATTGATAATTACCTGTAAACGTATTCCCTGTGATGATATGGCGTTTCTCATAATCACCCCCATAAAGGTATATTCCATAATACCCGTTATGCAGGCGGTTGTTGAGAATGGAAAGGCTATCCTCAGTAGTGGTGGAAGAATAAATAAGGGAGCGGGAAGAGGACAAAGACGCCGGACCTTCCAGAGAATTATTTGCAATTGATATTTGCGAAGATCCATTCCGGATCTGGAAGATGTTGCTCTTTGTATTGGTGAGGCTTAGGTGACTGAAAGTAATCCTATGCGCATCATCGAGTCCACCAGGACCGTATTGTTTGCATTTTGGTCAATATGACATCTGTGGAATCACCACTCTCTGGGTAAAGGTGACTTTATAGGCATAGGCGATTCTTGGAAAATCTTATTGAGAGATCGCTTCGACATACTCTCCCGGCCTGAACTGGAAGGTGACATTATTCACGATCCCGGCTGCATTTAAGATCGTCTCCAGGTCACTGACAAGATTAAAATCGGGAGCGAAACCCCCTACTGTGTATGTACCGGCAAGAGACGCATAAAATACCCCGGTGGAGAACAGGTCATTATCCGGAGTAGCATCCGGAACACCGTTTGGCAATTCGGTCCAGGCATCAATCGTATAAGAAATCAACTCATCAAATACATAATTACCCACCTGGAAGGTATCGTAGATCGATGATGGCAGATTTCCCGTCCAGTTAAATGGCGTTTGTTCAATACCATTGACCGTCCATTTTACAACAGCGGAGGTAAGTGGATTTCCTCCAAAATTTTTGATGACAAGATCGACAGGTTTATTACCTGCTGCAAATGGGATATGCGGACCGGCAAACATAAAGATGCCTGCATCATTCGATGGCAAGGGGTCAAATTCATCCGCTCCGATGTCAGGCATTGAATCGCGCACCTGGCCATCAATATCATCAGGTATGCCTGTCGTAGGGTCACCGGCTTCATTGAGCAATACCAGGAAAGTATGGAGATCGGTATTGGACATGAAGGCAGGATTGACATTCAGTGAATTCGCATCCTGACCACTGGCTGCTTGCCAATTGGAAAACGTCGTTTCAGCCGTCCCTCCATTCCAGAATCCGAATGTAGCACCGGCCGTATGATATGAATTGCGGTTGGCCAGGAAGGTGGTATTTCCGTTTGCATAAATGGCGTACCCGGGTCCTGCATTTCTTGTGGCATTATTGATTAGACTGACATTCGGGCTGCTGTTGAGGTAGATAGGTGTAGTATTGGCCAGTGTTGCATTTGTTGAATAGACGAGGATGCTATTGTGGTAAATGTCCTGGTAGGCAGATCCGTTAAGGTAAATACCCCTGGCTATACCAGTACCGCCGACGCTGATAAAATTGTTATACGTCCGGCCGTGGTCTGAAGTGATATTGTCACAATTTTCGAGTACGATGCCATATTGCCCCAGTGGGACCTGGATCTTATTGAAGGAGATTTCTTCCATCATCGGGCAGTCTATGATTTCCATACCTCTTCCGGTGCTGCTGCCATCGGCGATAATGGTATTGGCGGTGATTTTAATCCCCTGTAGGTCCGTCGCAAAAATGCCCCTATAAAATGGTTCGAGATGATTACCCGAAATAACCGTATTGGTGATGGCTGATGTATTTCCGGTGAGATGAAAACTAAACGAGCCTTCTAAAATCCGGTTATCAGAAAATACATTTGCTGTGTCAAGTCCGACCGTTGAACGAATGACTGCTGAGGTATTGGCCGTTGCAGTGCTTTGGAATCCTTTGATGGTATTGCCTTCAAAATGATTGCAATGTGCACCCCCGCTGAATAACACCACATGCCTGAAGGAAGTATTGACAGACTTGATAGTCATGTTTTTAAAATGCACCCCATCTGCTCCGTTTAGCACAATGGTATGTGCATTGATGCCGAGATTGGTGATCGTCACAAGGGAGGAATCTCCGCTTTCGGATTGAAAAATGACTGGCCTGTCGCAATCGGAGCCTGCAAAGTCATTGATGATGACCGTCTCCAGGTAAGTACCGCTTCGAATATTAAATGTTACCGGTGCAGATGCGCCTCCGTTGTTGAGTGCGAGCACAGCAGCTCCTATCGTCTCAAAGTCAGGTGTATCTCCACCGATAGTATACGTGCCCGAAAGGCCTGCATACTGATTCTGTATCTCAAGGGTGTCGTTAATACTCAATTGGTCAGGAAGGCCATTCGGTAGGCTCACCCATATCTTGATATCATAAGGAAGCTCTGCTAAGAAATTGAAATTGCCTATCTCCAGTGAATCATAGATGGCCCCTTTGGCTAAAATCCCAGTCCATAGGAATGGTGTCTGAGGGATCCCATTGACCTCCCATGACAATAGAACGGAATTCAACGTATCTCCGCTATTATTGTAAAACCGGACGTACAATGGATTTGTCCCCGCCGGAAACGGCATTTTGGGGTTGAGCAAGGCAAGTATACCTGCATCTGCCGTGAGCGGATCATATTCATCTGCACCGATATCCGGTGTAGTGAGATGGCGGGGATCACCTTCATAATCATCGCTGATATGGGCATAATGAACCCCATGTCCATCCAGCTTAGCGGAATGGACATGGAAGGAAGTATCGACGCATAGCGGATTTTCATTGTAAGAATTCACATCAAATCCTAAGGCCTGCCATTGTGCCATGGTCGTATAAACAGTATTATTATATTCCCCAATACTCCCCAGGGGTGCATAGAGGCAATTATGATTGGAGACGATATTGGAACCTTGCATATTGAGGAGTTCCAGCGCCAGTCCGGAACCTGTACACTCAAACAAGTTGTTGTCTGCCTTGAAATTAGCGCACCACGAATAACCGGATGCCCTGCCCTGAAAACTTCTGGAGGTATTGTTGGAAACGTGGGTGTAATCCGAATAAGAACCACCAAATAGACTGGATAGATTGTTGCTGGTTCCGGCATATACAACATTATTATACACCTTTGTGGTATCCAATGAGGTACCATCGCATTCCCGTAAAAATCAATGTGCCCCACTTGATACAAATGGATTGTAGACCTTATTGTAGCTGAGTTCCATCCGCTTACAGTTGTTGGCAATCATTCCGGAGTAGGAGCTATGTTGGGCAGAGGTAATGGTTGCATAATTACCAATGATATTGATTTGCGGAGGTTGGTAAATGAAGCCCCTTGCAGATAATTGTTCAGGAAGGTATTACCAACGACATCTACCAGTGATCCTGAAGTAAGATTTGGACCATTTGTCACTAATCCATAGGATCCCAACTGGAATGTGTTACCATAGAAATCGTTATCCACACCCTGGTTGGAATTGCACAAAACGGTTGCGTACGCAGTGGAGGTTTGGGTGGAAATCCTTCCTGTAAATTTACAAGAGGAAAAACGGTTGCACGAAGCTCCATTTTCAATAATCACCACATTATGGAATGCAGCAGCGGTCAATTCAAAACTCATGTGGCTGAAATGAATTCCATGCACACCATTCAACCGGATGACTGGCTTGACCAGATTGTTATTATTGAAAATAACATCATTGGCATCCAGGGACTCACTATACACGCTGATGGGTTTAGTACATGCGTAATTGGCATTGGTGGTTAGATCAAGGGGATCACTATAAATGCCATCCCGCACCGCAAAAGCCACACTGTCCAGAATGCCCCCTGCTGTCACAGCCGCAAAAGCACCTGACAGTGTTGGAAAATCAGGGCTGGATCCACCTACTGTATACGTGCCACTGAGCTGAGCATAGATGGGACCGATCGTTAAGGTATCATTCGAAGGTTCACTATCTGGATTTCCATTGGGGAGTTGGGTATTGACCTTGATTGTATATGCAACGTTTGGATCAAAATCTACTGTACCCAGGACAATAGTATCGCCTCCACCTACTGGAATAGGTGTGCTGACCATGACCGGCGAATAGATGGTGTTATTGATCTTCCATGCAAGGGTGTATGTATTGACCGGATTGAGGCCGATATTATAGACAACTGCCTTTAGTTCATTATCACCAGTCACCAATTGGTTTGAAAACAAGATGTCGGAGGTGATCATGTCATCATTGAGAAATCCAAATTCATCAGCACCTATGTCCGGTGTAGATATGTTTCGGTTTTCCCCGTCAAAGTCAGCCATGACCGGTGGAGTGAGGGCATCTCCCGCATTGTTAAGGGCGCCATGACCAACATGCAGATCTGTTGAAGAAACATACTCCGGATCAATCTGCAGACTGTTTTGATCCTGCCCTGAAGCTTGCACCACCTGACTTTGTTACTCTGCTCGATTGAAAAAGATCTCGATCCGGATACAGCCCCGGCGAGATTGATCATATTGTTCAGCACGAAATTGGTGTCCGGAGAAGATGGAGTAAGATAATTGTACCTGTATACCCTCATTCCATAGGTTCCCTGGGGCAAGTAAATGTTATTCCGTTCCAGTCGGGTCGGGCCATAGGTAGTATTCGTTTCAATTCCACTGGAACTGGTCGAAGGAGAAAAAATAGTATTCCCAATGACATTCATCCCCTGGATACGGTTTAGAAAAGCTCCATACCTGTATGCACTGTCTATCGAATTTTCCTCGAGGACCAGATCATTGACGAAAGAGGATGATCCGGGTGACACATACACCCCATAGCTTCCTTTCCTGATCACATTATTTTCAAACCGGATATCATCCTTCTGGCCATTGAAGAGGGCAATGACGGCTCCTGAAGTGGATGTCGAATTGCATGTGGGGCCAAGGATATTACAACCCGTAAACTGTATATCGGCGCAATATGAATTCATATACACCACACTTGCACAAACGGTGCCTGTCACTTTGAGTGTAAGGTCAATAAACCGAAGATGACTGGCATTATTAATTTCGATCATTCGGTTGGTACTGCCACTGGTATAATTGCTCGTGATAATCACATTGGCAGGATTATTCGTTTCAGACTTGAAGATGACAACAGCTCCTGTAATTAAGCTCAAATATGGAATGTCGAGTTCTTCCGTATAAGTGCCATTCCTGATGTTGAAGACTACCGTATCGCAGGCGCCGTGGCTGACAAGATCGGAAATGGCCGACGCAATAGTTGCATAATCCGGACTTGCCCCACCGATAGTATATGTTCCTGCAAGTCCTCCCCTGACAGGTCCAGTAATAGTATCATTTGGGGTGAAATGGTCCGGCTGATTTTCCGGGTCATAAGTCCAGGCCTGGAGCAAATAATTTGTACCTGATACCAGGGCCTTTTGTCCAAGGACGACTTCTGTGATACTGTTTGGAGGCAATGAGGTATACACATTGACACTATCCTGTGGCACACCATCCCAGGTCCAGTCAGCATAGAAGGTATCTACCGTAGTAATGCCGAGATTCTGCACCTCGATACGAATGTCCCTTAACCCTTCACATAAAACAGGCTCCATGCTAATAATGGCCAGGTCGGTATAATCGTCAGGCAGGAAACTGACCAGTGATTCAGATGCAGTCCAAAGCACATTGTTACGGCCAGGAGTGAAAAATGCGGTTGTCCCATTCTCGTTTTCTATTCCCTGGGCAGAAGGCTTACTGCAATCTCCTCCATCCCAGTAATCTGTATGGAGTTCGATGATATTGGTCGTTTCGTAGAGGACGATCTGACCGATGAGTAGATAGCCGGAAGTACATGGTGATGGTTCCACATAATCCTCCATAAAAAAATTCACATGCAGGCTTCGGTAAGGAGCTGTGCCCATGGTTTCATAGCTGATCTCAATATAATCCGGAAGTAAAGCACCCCAACCCAGGGCGATCAGATTATTGGGGTCGTCGGGGTCAGGAATGGTTTGAGGTTGTGTTCCGCTCTCTCCGGCCACCTGAAAGGAAATAAAGCCATTGGAGGAGATGGAAAACTGGGAATAGGTATTACCAAAAAAATCGAAATCAAATCCTATAGCCAGCGGATCGCTGATTTCGTCAGGGTTGATGGGCAGGGTGACCGGATTTTGATATTGTGGTGCAAATACCCCGTTAGTCTGGATCGTATACTGCGCAGAGAGGATGCTGAGGATATGAACAAAACAGAAAGTCAACATCCCTTTCCAGCTCAGCATGACTGCCTTGCCGGATTGAATTCCAATCTGTAGGATAGCTTGGGTGCATTGAGGCATAACGAGGCCTTCTTTTGCTTTCAAAACTATCTGAGTCTGCCCGGGCAGCCAATAATACTTTCGGGTGATTTTTAGGTCAAACTCCCCAATCTCCAAAAGCCCTGGGAGGCCCATTGCCTTTTTCATTTACTTTTGTCAACAGGCATACCAATCGAACAGCACTTCGCTTGGATCCTATACAGATTTGAAGATAAAATGGTACCTGTGCCTACTGTCTATTATCTGCCTGGTGCATACAGCACCGGCGCAGATCAAAGCACGCTATGTCTACAGTGAAGCCTTTAACATGAAGAAGGCCTGGCACACAGTGTAGTGGGAGATATAAGAACTGATCAAAATGACTTGCTCTGGATATCAGTCAGTGGTGCACTCCAATTGTTCGATGGAGATCAGTTTGTCGACATGACCCACCTGGTACACACTTCCAATGTAGCCGGTCACTTTGGGTATGAACATGGAAAAGAGGTCTTTTTCCTTAAGGACAATATCCTATATAAGTTCACTCCTGCGCAATATATCTCCAATGATGCCCCAAGTTATCCCTTGCCTGCATACAACCGAAGAGAACCTATTGCAAAGATCATCTATGAAGATCGCTTCTTTCTTTATATCAGTCATCCTAATGACAGCTTGTATCAGATTGAAAAGAAATCAATGACCTCCACGCATGTTTATAGCTTTCCACATATGCCCAATTTTTCATACCGGTGGAGCTCCATTTACATTTCTCCAAATCCAGTATCCGCTATTCCGTATTTCGATACCAGTATGCTCAGATGTACTTTCGATCTGACAACGGGAATAACAAGTGTTGATGAGTCGTGTCCGGGAGCATTGAGAGGGGCTATTGCTTCGGGGGACAGCATGCTAGTACTCCAAACAAATTCACTTGATATATATTCCAGGAAAGGCAAATACACAATTTCACTTCCGGCACCCGGCCGTCAATTCAATGGCCAGAATTTTTTACTTGCCGGAAGGGATAGTGTATATGTTTCCTTAAAGGATGGAATATACCTGTTCAATCTCCGCACCTTGAAATGGGTTTCAAAGCTTCAGCAAACCGGAGGCTCAACTTTCTACAATCTTGGCTGGGTGCGCAGTATGGTTTTGGATAAAACCGGACACCTGTATTACACCACATTTAATTCCGGAATGGTCAAGATGTATCCTCCCAATAATGGATTTCAATATCTCGGTGTCCAGGGCAAAAAGAATTATTTTATTAAATGTATACGCGTATCTGAAAAAAACAACCTGGTGCTGGCCGGAACATTGCAGGATGGACTACTCGTGTTTGATACCAATGGAATATTAAAACATCACATAGAACACTTCAAGGATACTCAATCCCTGAAACTCATTTCGTCGATACTCAAGATATCTGATTCCAGGTATATTCTAATGGCCAACAAGACCCTGGAATTGAACTTTAGCGGCGATCAATACACGCTGACGGAATTGGAAGATACCGAAAGAAACCGGTTGACCTATTACGATAATGCGATTGAAGACGATGCGCATCATCGCTACTTTATTTTCAATCATCGTGAATTGACTGAAGTCATACCTGACAGCCCACATCCAGTTCATACGATCAAGCTCCCAAATTTTTTTGCTTCCAGCATTTCTGCAACTAAAAGCGGAGATAACTACGTGGTCTCAGCCCATGACGAGCTTTCTTTTATCACCAGGATTTGAGCAGTCATAGCATTAAGTTCAATGTCCGAGTTTTGGCTATTCAAGATGCCTTGTACCCTATAAACCCGGACAATACCTTGTAGCCACTGATCTTGGTATCTTTCGGCTGGATACCCTTAACCCAACGGCACCCCAAACTCCAATCTATCACCGTATGGTCTACGCGATATTGCCCGGTGAACAAGAAGGAGAATTCTGGTTCAGCACAGACTATGGACTGTACAGGCTCGATGCAGATTTTAACTATAAACAGTATTCGATTGAATCCGGACTCCAGGAAAGTGAATTCAATACCAACTCATGCTATAAAAGCGAATCAGGTAAACTTTACTTTGGAGGGATCAACGGCATTACAGCCTTTTATCCTTCGCAAATAGAAAAGGAGGAAGACAAACCATTGCCATATATCAGTGTGTTGAGCATAAACGGAAATGTCAAGGAACGATACATCGCATCAGGAACGGCCCCAACATATACTTTGGCTTATGATGAGAACGTGATCCAGCTTCGTCTTTTGGCCAGAGGACTACGCTCACCCAGAAGCTACAACTTTCAATACAAGGTTGCCGGACTGCATGAAGAATGGATCAACCTGGGACCAAACATGGACATTCAATTGCAACTCAATCCCGGGCGATACACCATTTACTATCATATCGCGGATAGCTTTGAACCCCAGGCTGAAGCCCGATATTCACTGCAACTTCGCATCAAACCTCCACTCTATAAACGTTGGTGGTTTGTGACTGTCCTCGCCCTGATCCCATTGTCATTCGTTTATTATCTCCTGAAGATCAGGAGGAAGCGACAGGCGCTGAAGCTGGCCTATGCGCTTGAACTCGAGCATAAACTGCATGAAGACCGGATGCGCATTTCGAGAGACCTGCATGACAATATCGGTGCGCAAATGGCGACAGTCAAGCGTGGTATAAACTTTATCCTAGACCAAGGCGATCGGTTGACGGACGATCAGACAAAAAATAAGATGAGGGACCTGGAGATGATATCCACCCAGATCAATCAGGAACTACGGGATACTATTTGGGCCGTGCAACAAGATCAAATAGATGTGGCAGGCTTTATCACCAGGTTAAAAAATTACATCTTCCAATTGCTTGGCCCTGATAATCCATGCAGGGTATACTATGAAGAGCATGGGGATATGCATCGGCTCCTGGGCCCATTTGTCGGGCTCAATCTCCACCGTATCTGCCAGGAAGTCTTTAACAATATCCTCAAGCATGCGGAGGCTACCGGGATCAGGATCGTTATTGACAGCAGGGATTCCTTCCTTAAAATCAAAATTTCCGACAATGGCAAGGGGTTTGATCCTGAACAAATCACAGAAGGATATGGTCTCGGCAATATCCGAAAACGGGCTGAGCAAATCGGAGCCGAGGTATACTTTAACCGACTGGCAGACGTAGGTAGTTCAATTGAGATCATGATCAATAAACCTTTCACCCAGATTACAGATAAAAAAGGAAAAGATGGAAAAGATTAAAATTGCACTGGTGGATGACAATTTTCATACACGGCAATCCATTAAGGAATTGCTAGGATACAGCAAAGGCCTCGAAATATGCCTGCTCAGTGACAGTGGAAAATCTTTCCTGACCTACCTGAAGGATAATCCTGACGGAGCCTTACCGGATGTAGTGTTGATGGATATCGATATGCCTGAATTAGATGGCATTGATACCGTAGCGATCGCCAAGACCGTATATCCTTCGATCCGATTTCTGATGCTGACCGTCTATGATGATGAGGATCTCCTGTTCAGGGCTATCAAGGCAGGCGCCTCAGGTTTTCTGTTAAAGGATGAAAAAATAAATGTGATCGAGCAGCACATCTTCAACCTGTACAAGGGAATAGATGCACCGATGAGCCCCAGTATTGCGCAGAAAGCGCTCTCTCTCATCCATAGATCCAATGTCCAGGAAGACAGAAAAGAAGAGAATGGAATCCAGGCACCTTTGGATGTCTCTGCCAGAGAAATCGAAGTGCTGCAGCTATTGGTAGACGGATATAATTACAAAGACATCGGGGACAAGCTCTTTATCAGCTATAACACCGTTAAAAAACACGTCGCCAATATCTATGAGAAACTACACGTGACCTCTAAGGCACAAGCGATCAAGGTGAGCCATTATTTTAACTTGCTGAAATAACCATTCAGGAAAATCCATGAAAGCTTATCTTTATTGATTCTCCTCAATCAAGTTGTCAAAGCCTAATGGATCCATCATTTAAAATTTCCGGGATAATATCAAGGTTGACCCTCTTACTTCTTCAGTGCTTGTTTGCTACCAGTCTCCTGGCCCAGACCAATGTAGTATTGCAAATGGAACAACTCCTGGCTGGCCGGCCATTTACCTTCGCACAGACCACGCAAGCCGAAATGGGTTACTATTTTAATGTCACCCGTCTTCAGTACTACGTCTCCGAGATAACCCTTATTCATGACGGTGGGCAGCGGACCCCGGTAGTGGATTATCATTTATTGATCGATCCGTCAAAGGATTCCGTTTTCATTTTAGGGAATTTTCCGGTGACTGACCTGGAGGAAATCGAGTTCTGGATCGGAGTAGATTCCGCGCACAACCATCTCGATCCTGCAATGTATCCGGCCAATCATCCGCTGGCCCTGCACGTTCCAACGATGCATTGGGGCTGGGATGGTGGATACCGCTTTATTGCCCTGGAAGGGTATGCCGGACATACGCCAACATTCATACCCAACAATTACCAGATCCACACCATCGCGGAAGAAAATTATCGAAAGGTATCCCTCCCTGTAGATGAGATCCTTGATGGAGATACATTACGAATACCTATCAGGGCTGATTATGCCATGCTGCTACACAAGATTGATGTATCACTTGGACTGGAATTCCACTCCTCCATCGGTCCTTCCAAACAAATTTCCCTAAACACACGCCTTGTCTTTACACCTATCGTGACAGGCAATGTATATCAACCAAAACAAATTAACAGACTTGATATTTCGCCAAACCCTTCAACAGGTTTCTTTACCATTACAGTGCCCTCGTCCACTACCACACCACTGACTGTAACCCTTACAGACATGCAGGGAAGTACCATTCTAGAAGAGACTATTCTTACCACAACACAGGCCATACCAATTGAATCTCCAGCGTTACCTGGAATGTATTTCGTAACGCTTTCAAAAGGACAGCAGTTGTTGGCAACGGAGAAAGTAATAATACATTAACCCATCCCTGTAAAATCTACCCTCAGGACTATTGATTTAATTTCCCTCCTGAAGACTTCAGGCTGAAAACTGCTACCTAAACGACGCATTGATCGCCTCAAGCGCCTCAGCCCCTGGCATCAGCACATCCTGCTTCAATGCATTGAGTGGCGTATCGGAGGTATTGAGCAACTTGTGCACCTCAGGCTGCGCTGCATCAACATAGAGCAAGCCGGTGAGGACTTCACCCTTCTTGTTGGCATTGTGGATGGCATTGATCGCAGACAATCTATCCTTTGGATCCCAACCCGCCGCGAGTGAAGTCAGATGGATCATGGAACCATCATGCATCTCGATGTATTTATTTTCTCCCGGCGCCACAGATGCGGTGATTTCAGATTTCTCCGGCACAAAATCAGCAATGGACGTTGAGCCCATGTGATCCCTGACATAACTGTATGACTTGGTAGACGTAGCTGTATTGTTGAACGTCACACAAGGTGACAACACATCGATCAATGCAAATCCTTCATGGCTGATGCCTGCCTTGATCAATGGAATGAGCTGATCCTTATCACCCGAAAAACTCCGGGCCACAAATCCTGCACCCAATTCAGCGCAAGTCCAGCAAGGTCGATAGAACTGAATAGTGTCGGGTGACCGGCCTTGCCTATGGAACCAATATCTGCCGTAGCCGAATCCTGTCCCTTGGTCAATCCATAGCATCCATTGTTCATCACGATGTAGATCATGTTGAGATTGCGCCGGATGACATGCGCAAACTGTCCCATCCCGATAGAAGCAGAATCACCATCACCACTCACACCGATATAGGTCAGGTCCTTATTGGCCATCACCGCACCGGTAGCCACTGATGGCATACGGCCATGCACTGAATTAAACCCATGGCTATTGGCCAGGAAATAAGTCGGCGTCTTTGACGAGCATCCGATACCGGATATCTTGGCAATACGATGAGGTGGTATAGACAGTTCAAAACATGCCTGTATAATAGCTGCACTGATCGAATCGTGTCCGCATCCTGCACACAGGGTGGACAATGCACCTTCATATTCCTTTTTATGAAAACCAATTGCGTTGGTTCCTGCGCCCGGATGTCGGAATGTGGGTCTCTTGTAACTCATTTTTTATCTGTGTTTGAGTGAAGGGTGAATGAGTGTGTGGTTGTTAAGTGAATTGGTTGATGGTTGATGTGTTGATAAGTTGATGTGTTGATCCGTTGATTCGTTGATGTGTTGCCATTAAGTATATATTTTATTCATTAAACTATTAAACCTATCAACCTATCAACAATCAAACAGCGTTTTGCGGCTGTGGAATATGGCTGTGGACCTGGCGGATGATATTATCTGCCGTGATCGGGAAGCCATCAAAATTGAGTACAGCTACTAAACGCCTTGGATCGATTTCGAGTTCATTGATGAGGATACTCCGCATCTGTCCATCACGATTTTGCTCCACGACGTAGATCGTCTCATGATCGAGGATATAATCAATCACGGATTGTGGAAATGGTGCAGCTTTCAACCGCATGCCATCCATGTGGATCCCTTGTTCTCTCAGTTTATCTATAGCCTCAAGTGCTGAATCAGTCGTCGTACCAAAGAATAACATACCCACTTCTGCCCCATTAGGATCATTATAAAACTGAGGTGCGGGAACAAGCGTCTTGGCTGTATTCCATTTTCTCAGCAAGCGTTCCATGTTACGTACATAGGCTGCACCTTCTTCAGTATAACGTGCATATTCGTCCCTGGATGTACCACGGGTAAAAAACGAACCCTTGGAAGGGTGCGTGCCAGGCAATGTGCGATAGGTGATACCGTCTTTATCTACGTCGAGATAACGGCCAAATTTTTCGAGCCTGTCGAGATCATCCGCATCAAGTACTTTACCTCTGTCATATTGCCTTGCAGGATCCCATGTCAATGGATCACACAAGTGGTCATTCATCCCCAGGTCAAGGTCTGTCATCACCATGATGGGGGTCTGCAGACGCTCCGCAAGATCAAGCGCTGTAGCTGTCATTTCAAAACACTCCGTAGGGGTGGATGGGAACAACAACACATGCTTGGTATCACCGTGTGAAGCATAAAAGGCCAACATGATATCTGATTGCTGTGTGCGAGTAGGCATACCTGTCGAAGGACCTGTACGCTGCACATCAATCAATACAGTAGGGATCTCTGCAAAGTATGCAAGGCCCAGGAACTCATTCATGAGTGATACTCCAGGACCACTCGTAGCCGTAAAGGCTCTCGCCCCATTCCAGTTTGCCCCGATCACCACACCAATCGCTGCAAGTTCATCTTCAGCCTGGATGACGGCATATTTATGTTTGCCTGTTTCCTCTTCAATGCGCAGTTCGCTGCAGTATTGTTCAAAAGCATCTGCTACAGAAGTAGATGGAGTGATCGGATACCATGCCATGACTGTGGCACCACCATAGACAGCGCCGAGGCCGCAAGCGGTATTGCCATCCATCATGATCTTGCCTTTGGTCGCTTCCATCGGACTCGCATGGAATGGCAGCGGACATGGCCAGTGCTCCTTTGCATAATTGATGCCGAGATCAAGGGCTTTTACGTTATTGGCTACTACTTTTTCCTTGCCGGGAAACTGATCGTTGAGCAAGCCGACAAAGACTTCTTTATCAATATTCAACAATGCCGAGCATGCGCCGACATAGATAATATTCTTAAACAACTGCCTGAACCTCGGATCCGCAAAGTGCTCGTTGCTCAATTCCATGAGCGGTATCTCGAGATAGTGCAGATCATCCCTTCGCTTGTCTTTTGGCAGAGGCCATGTACTGTCGTACATGAAATATCCACCGGACAGGGTATTCTTCATATCCTGGTCAATACTCTGAGGATTGACACTCACCATGAGGTTGATCCCTTCGCGGCGGCCGATATAGCCATCACCGTTGACTCTCACCTCATACCATGTAGGTAATCCCTGGATATTGGAAGGAAATATATTCTTGGCGGATACCGGCACTCCCATCCTGAAGATGGCTTTGGCAAACATAGTATTCGCGCTGGCTGAACCGGTTCCATTGACATTGGCAAACCGTACCACAAAATCATTTACACCACCGCTGACGGACATACATGAGAAGCTTTCGTGACATTATATAGGAATTTCTGCATATCCCATGCAGAGGTCGGACAACGCTCAGCGCAGAGTCCGCAATGGAGGCATACGTCTTCATCCTTGACCATGACGCGGCCTGTAGGTAATATATCAGAGACATAGAGATCCTGGGATTTGTTGAGTGCCGGCATCGTCAGCCTGCCTCTCAATTCCTCTTCCTCTCCGTTGGTGGTAAACGTAATGCAGCTCGTAGGACAGATGTCTACGCATGCATCACATTCTATACACCTGCTCTTTTCAAAAACGGTCTGCACATCGCAGTTGAGACAACGCTGTGCTTCCTTAAACCCGGTGAGCCCATCAAAGCCAAGTTCGACTTCAATCATTCGGTTTTGAAGGGTTACTTCCTTATTGGCATGTGGTACTTTATATCGGAGATCATCGACGACATAGTTGTCATAGCTCCACTCGTGTATACCCATCTTCTGGCTATACAGATTGGTCATCGGATCAGGCCTGTCATTGATGTCCAGGCTCTGGCAATACAACTCTATGGATACGGCGGCCTGATGGCCATGTGCTACAGCAGTGATTACATTCTGAGGACCGAAGGCTGCATCACCACCAAAGAAAACTTTTGGCATTGATGATTGCAGTGTGGTCTTGTTGACTACAGGCATTTCCCACTCTCCGAATTCAATACCGAGGTCTCTTTCTATCCATGGGAAGGCATTGTCCTGGCCGATAGCCATGAGCACGTCGTCTGCTTCGATGAAAATATCGGGTTCATTGACCGGCACCAGGCTTCTCTTGCCCTGCTCATCATAGACGGCCTGGACTTTAGAGAACATCATGCCTTTGAGGACGCCATTTTCCACCACAAAAGACTTTGGATTGTGGCAGTTCATGATCGGTATATCCTCATGCTGTGCATCTTCGATTTCCCAGGCTGAGGCTTTCATATCTTCAAACGGGCTGCGGACGACTACTTTCACATCCACACCTCCCAGACGGCGGGCAGTGCGGCAGCAGTCCATGGCGGTGTTACCTCCTCCGACAACGATCACCTTCTTGCCGATCTTATCGATATGTCCAAAAGCTACGCTGGCCAGCCAGTCGATACCGATATGTACGCTCTCCTTGGCATCCCAACGGCCAGGTAATTTGGGGAGATCCTTACCTCTTGGAGCCCCGGTGCCAACAAATACGGCATCGTAGTCCTTAGCGAGGACCTCCTTCAGGCTAGAGACATAGGTATTGAAGTGCTTGTGAATCCCCATGTCCAGGATAAAATTGACTTCCTGGTTGAGGACCTCTTCAGGCAACCTGAAGGAAGGAATCTGGCTACGCATAAATCCGCCGCCTGACTTCTGCTCATCATACAGGTGGATTTCATACCCGATCGGGGCAAGGTCCCGGGCTACGGTGAGTGAAGATGGTCCGCCACCGATAAGGGCTATTTTCTTGCCATTTGGGGCAAAAGGGCCTTGTGGTATACGGGATGAAACGTCTCCTTTATTGTCAGCCGCTACCCGCTTGAGGCGGCAGATGGCTACTGGTTTCTCCTCTACCCGGCCGCGTCGGCAGGCTGGTTCGCAAGGCCTGTCACAGGTACGGCCCAGTACGCCGGGGAACACATTAGATTCCCAATTGATCATATAGGCGTCGTCATATCTGCCCTGGGCGATCATCCGGATATACTCCGGTACGGGGGTATGGGCCGGGCAAGCATATTGACAATCAACGACTTTATGGAAATATTCGGGATCGGTAAGATCTGTAGGTTTCAATTTTTCAAAAGTTGAGTCATGGTTACAAGACAAATAGGGGGCGAAAATTAGTGAAAAATCCGTGTTTTGGCTTGATTTTACCCCTATTTCCCCTAAGAATTGACCTGCAAACGGCTTCTTTTATAATTCATATCATTTCCAAAGTGCAGGATGTGGAGTTGATGTATTACACCTGATCACAGATCACAGATCACAAAGCGTTGATCACCGATGTTACGTCAAACCTCCATACATTTGCGCCTCAATCGTAAAACATGAGTGAGTATCATCCGGAGCCCTATTGGTCAGACGTCGCCAAGCGTATCAAGGCGAGAAAAGGGAAGAATGTCATCGCGGGTGATGATGAGCCTTACTACAGGTATAAGCGGGAGCGCTTCCTGGATCTGCTCAACGAAGTGGATTTCAAAGGCAAGACAGTCCTTGAGATTGGCAGTGGACCTGGCGGTAACCTCAAGGCATTGCTGGCTAAGTCTCCAAAGTCACTGACCGGTGTGGATATATTCCCGGACATGGTGGACCTGGCAAAATCTAACCTCCTCGCTGACGTCAACATCATCAAGGTCAATGGTACCAGCCTGCCTTTTGAGGATAAGCACTTTGACTATGTCTTTAGTGCTACAGTATTACAACACAATACAGATGAAACTATGCTTCGCGCTTTGATGGCCGAGATGTGCAGAGTCGCTGGTGAGAAAGTATTCCTGTTTGAGCGCATCGAAGATGAAATCGTGGGTGACGAGCTATGTTATGGCCGGCCGGTTTCATTCTATGCATCGATCTGCAAGCAGCATGGCTTTGAACTGGTCTCCTCCAAGTGGATCAACATCCGTAGCAGCTACTATGTGAGTGGTGCTATACGGAAGGGGTTGAATCCTAAGACACGTGTGGAGGGTGAGCCTTTAAATGCTATTTCTGTATTCCTTCAGAATCTTACACTCCCTATTACAAGACAACTCGATAAAGTCTTCACTTCGCGCAGGGATGTGGCCAGGCTCGAATTCAGGAGAGTAAAGGCATAGCAGCGTCCATACAGATCAATGGTATCCCTAAAAACCGCACGTGACCTTGCCCTGACCTTTGAAGGTGCGGTAGAACAACCTCATTTTGAAAAACCATCCTTCAGGGTCAAGAAGAAAATATTCATGACCCTGAATGAGCCCAAAAATATCGCCTGCATCAAACTTCCGGAGATTGAGCAGGATATCTTCTGCACCATTGATGCCAATGTAATCTATCCTGTACCCAACAAATGGGGAAAGCAGGGGTGGACATTTGTCAATCTGAAGCTCATCAAAAAAGAGCTGTTTGTTGAAGTGCTTACTGCAGCGTATAGTCATGTGGCGGGAAAAAAAAGGGCGAAGGATAAGGCGGAGGCGAAGGCGAAGATCAAAAACCTATAAACATATCAGCCAGTAAACTTTCCAACCTCTAATTCGACTCTTCGCTAGACATACCTTTTTTACATTCCAGCTAACCGCCTTTAAAATCATTCTAATTTATTCACTCTCGCAATGAATTTGGGATACATTTATAAAAAGTACTAAAGCCACTAAGAGGTTTGTTGACGAGTAAATGGCTTGCATCTAGTCAATGTTTTGGGGTTCTTTAGCTACAAGCAGCATGCTTATACTAAGTAGCCTTAAAATCGAACCCAAGCTTATGAAAATGACCCAAATTCTAATGAGGACTTTAACAAATTGTACATCAGCTATAACTGATATTATTACAATAATAGCCATAAGTGAATGGACCAGAAATATCAATCTTATCCCTTCAGAAAGTGGAAGAAGATTAAATACTAAAATGTATGACGCGAACGATAATATCAAATACTTATACCAACATTATCGCTCCTTCATGCCATTAAAATATGGAATTAACATCGATTATTTCAAAAAGGCAGCATATTCCAATTAAGACACAAATTATTCCAACTATGACGCCCTTCACGAATAGGTGATATTTAAACTCTCCCTCAGTATTCTTTCTGTCCAGATTTGCTAACCAAAAAGAAGAATCCCTAATAAGAAAACCGTATCCGATAAAATTATTCATTTGTCCTTTCTATTTTCCTTTTTTATTGATCATATTAACATCATTCTCGGTTGTGACATTGACCCCATTGTTGTTCAAATAATGAAAAATGGAACGCCTCCGCTTGATTAAAAAAAGGTCACTTTTGATCCCTCTTTTTGATCAGTTCATTGATATCCGGCAATTCACAATTTGGAAATATTCCGATATCAATATATGATGTAAATAGTCCAGCAGAATCAATAATTGTTTGAAAATCTGTATTCTGACACTTTTGTTGAATTTCCTCAGATGCAAAGGCATTGGTTTTCCTTCTTTCAATGTATTTTTCGATTCCAGATATAAGAAATACATTAACCCCCTTTATAGTAGATTTGTATCCAATCCCTTCAAGTTGAGATTCAGGCCAACACTGAATTGTAAAGATGCTATAATCTGGCCTTAAATTAATAAACTCAACAGACAAAGCGCAATCATGGCCAGGGGTATTTCTGACGATATATTTTTCTATCTCAGTGCGAAGCCTTTCATTTGGCTGAGCATAACACTGGTCATTCAAGTATTGCCTATCTTGGTCACCATCTTTTCTATTACAAGAGTACGCAACAATGCTTAGGACTAAAATGAACAGGAATAATTTTGAGCAACTTGTATTAATCATAATCAGGGAGCTTTGTAAATTTACCAATAGTGAGATTAGTATTCCAGACCCCGCTTTTATCATACCTATATATTGAATTATTACCTAATCCAATTGTAAATCCTATCTTGCCAGGGTAAGAACTTTGCAACCTTTGAAAGTCCTCACCTGATACATTATAAAACCGTCCCTCATCATGATAGATGGCTTCTATGCCAGCATCTTTGTATTCTATGCCATCGATGTAGTGCTGGGTGTATAGCGTGGTACCGCCAGTGTTTCTGACTATCTTTTTTAGTTTTTCACATTTCATTTTGACTTGTCGATAGCAAAATCGTTGTTTAAATGTAAGCCTATTTGTCCTAAAAATCTCGACTAAGGCAATACCTGCTTTTCCCCAACTCAGGGCTACCCTGTGACTACCTTTTACTATGCTTCGTCCTCCCGTGGTTGCTGAGCTGCGGGACAAGTTCAAAGAAAGAAGGACTAAACTCAATGTGAGGCTTTTCAACAACTGTCCCCTCCTCACGGGCATATTTATACACTTAGCAACCTATAAACCTATAAGCCCATAAGCTTTATAAGCTCCATAACCCCTCCGACCCCAGTCGGAAAAAATCCTTATGTTCGTATACTCAAAGACCAGATATCAGCACCGAGCAAATCATATCACTACTAAAGGATCGTAAAGAGAAAGGGATGTCCTTGCTCTATGACCGCTATGCAGACAGCCTGTTTGGCGTGGTGAGCCGTATTCTCGGGGATGATCAGATCGCGGAAGATATCCTGCAGAAGACCATGTTGAAAATCTGGAACGGCATCGACGGGTTTGATCCTTCTAAAGGCCTCCTTTTTTACCTGGATGAGTGTGATCGCCCGAAATACCGCCCTGGACCAGAAGCGGCTGAAGACATTTCAGGACAGGCAAAAAACTATTTCGGTCGATGAGATCGTATATAGGCCGATGATCAGTACACCCGAGGGCACAAGCATAGATGCAGCCGCCTTGTTGTCAAAGCTGGATTCCAACTACCGATTGGTGCTGGAATATGCCTACTTGAAAGGCTACACCCAACAGGAGATAGCCGAAACGCTTGAAATGCCACTTGGGACGGTCAAGACCAGGCTGCGGGCAGCGATAGGAATGCTCCGGGACGTACTGAAAGAAGAAAAACAATATTTCCTGGGTGGACCGGGGCTCAGAAGCATATTATTGATGATAAAGTGGATATAGCGGAAATCAGGTCATCGGGTTTACTGGAGCTGTATGTAATCGATCAGCTCTCCCCGGCCGAGAAGGCCGAAGTGGAAAGCTATCTCACATCCTATCCGGAACTCCGGGAAGATCTAAAAGAGATCGAAAGAAGCCTTGAGTTTGTGGCTATGAGTGCTGCCCGACCTGCACCTCCCGGATTAAAGACAAAGATCCTCGACGAAATAAAAAATACGCCTTCCGCAGGAGGTACCGGATCTGGGGTTAACGGCTCCGCATCTTTTGGGACGAGGACTCCTTGCCGCAGTCCTAGGCGCAGGATTGCTTGTTGTCTCGTTTTTCCTGGTGCAAAAGAATAATACCGTCTATCAACTTCAGCAGGTGCTGAATACCCAAAGGGATTCATGCGACCAATCTACACAAGCATTGAATTACCAACTGGATCTGCTAAGGCAATTGACCTATCCGGAAAATAAAATCCTGCCTTTCCAGGCTACTCCTGGCTATGCATCCACTGACCTTTACTTACACTATAATGTTGTCACAAAACGCAGCTTTATACAGGTTCGTAACTTACCTGCATTGGCTGCCAATCAGTCTTTCCAATTGTGGTCATTGAAACCAAACCAGGCTCCTGCGCCGCTCACTGTTTTTGACATTCCTTCCAACGGATTGATCGAAGTTGCTTTTGAAGCCGGCACAGATACGTATGCCATCACGATTGAGCCAAAAGGCGGAAGAGAAACGCCTACGCTGGAGAATCTGATCGGTACTGTAAGTGTTGCCGGTATTTAGAGCAAGGGGCAGGGAGCAAAGGAGCAAAGGAGCAAAGGAGTAAGGGAGCGAAGGAGCAAGTCGAAGCGCAGCGGAGATCCCGCCAAATGCGAGGCATTTGTAGCGGGAGGAGCAAGGGAGGGTAGTGTGGTAAATCTGAAAGCTAATAGGCAAATCTTGTTTGATGGAAATTAAAATTGCAATTGTCCAGGATGTTGATAAGCTCATTCCGGTGCTGATCGAATTAAGGCCGCATCGTACTCCTGAGCAATTGCGGGAAATGATGATCAGCCAGATCAATGATGGATTTAAGATTGTCTTTGCCGGTAATGATACAGAGGCATTTGCGGTGGCTGGATTCAGGACACTGGATATGCTCTTTAGTGGAAAAACCCTGTATGTGGATGACCTGGTGACACACTCTAACCACAGGAAAAAAGGGTATGCGGGGATGCTGATGAAGTGGATGATCCAGTATGCAAAGGAAAACGGATATGAACATTTCTCCCTGGACTCCGGGCATCAGCGTAAGGATGCACATCGGTTGTATCTCAATCATGGGCTTGATATCACTGCACATCATTTTGGAAAAGATGTGAAGGATCTGTAATCACTTTCTATCTTAAACTGTTGAGGCCTATTCTTCTATTTGGTCCTTTGGGGGCATGTCGGACCAATCCAGTTGCACTGCCTTGCTGGCATCATATTTAAAACTTCTGCGATGTTCGGGGGACAACCCAAATTGCCCAATCGCTGCCCTGTGTATTTCAGTAGGATATCCTTTGTTTTGATTCCACCCATAGTCTGGATAATATCCATGAAGGTATTGCATGTATTCATCCCGGTGTGTTTTTGCAAGAATGGATGCAGCAGCTATTGACCTGAACTTTGCATCCCCGGAAATAATGCACTTGTGATGGATAGTTTCATAGGGATAAAACCTGTTGCCATCTACAAGGATATATTCCGGCTTTTCTGAAAGCATGCGTAGTGCATTGTGCATGGCCTGTATAGATGCCCTGAGGATATTGATCCGGTCGATCACCTTGGCTTCGATATGCGCGACTGCCCAGGCGATGGCTTTCTTTTCAATGATCTCACGCATCCTTTCACGGTCTGCATGGGATACTTGCTTGGAGTCGTTGAGGCCCGGGCATCTGAAGTTGGCAGGCAGTATCACAGCAGCGGCAAAAACAGGTCCGGCCAGGCAGCCGCGGCCAGCTTCATCGCAACCGGCTTCCAGCCTCCCTTTTTCCAGATATGGTTTCAGATTTGCCACTGAGCAAGATTAACGATTTTCGCCCGTAAGTGGATGCACTACATGCTGATCACCTTGATTTCTACGCGGCGGTTTTGACTCCTCCCCAGCGATGTAGCATTGGTGGTGACCGGCTGTTTGCTCCCAAATCCCGAAGAGGTGAGCCTGGATCGGCTGATGCCTTTTTTGACCAGCCAGCTGACCACAGCGGCGGATCTGCGCATTGATAAGTCATGGTTGTATTCATCCGTACCCATATTGTCCGTATGCCCTATGATTTCGATATGCATGGTGGGATACTTGTGTAAAAAGGCCAGCAACTGGTCAAGCTGGACCAATGCCCTTGGCATAAAGTCAGTCCTGTCGTATTCAAAATAAATGCGGCTGAGGGTCACCATTTCGCCCGGCCTGGGGACGAAATTGGCTAATGTCGAATCCAGGGGTGGCGGTATGACGATCGGAGGAATCTTAAACAAACGGACGTCATCGAGATAGTAATATCCGTATCGGATATCGCTTCTATAAGGCATCTTGACCTGGCTGTCTTCATCGGTTTTGAAGTTGCCTATGAGGAGATAAGATGCTGTCTTGCCTGCAACAAACTGACCTGACCATCTGTACCATTTTCCATCTGAGGGCAGGAAGCGGTCCAGGGAGAGCGTAGGTTCTTTTAGTATGGGTTCGTGTGCTCCCTCGTCGATTTCGTGTTCGCTAAAACATAGTCCGATATTCCTGACGAGCACGGACTTTTCAAGATGGGCCAGCATGCAGGAGAAGCCGTAGCGTTGGCCGGGGACGAGGGGTTCGGTGAGTTGGACCTGGACGTATTCGCGGCAGTGGGGTTTGCCTTTGTCGCAGCCATATACGGTGATGCCTGCATGGGAGGAGCCCTGGTAGGATTTTACTTTTCCAAAACCTACGGCAGACCAGCTTTTGGGGATCTGGACTTTGGGGCCATAGATATCGGGGGAGGCGGCTGTGGGTGAGGTCCAATACATAGCGACCCTGGAGAAGTCGTGGCCTGAATAATACCAGCCGGAGGGTTGGTCCGAGTATTCTTCAAATCCAGGATTGGGGACCAGGTTTTCGGGTGGGGATTTCTGGCCAAAGGATGGATTTGGGCAGGGGTATAGGAGGAGTAAAAGGAGGAATCTGAGGAGAGGTTTCATTAAAAGATCATAACGAGGATTGCCGGGTTGAAATTATAGGATTTTGGAGGTGTGTAAAATTAATTAATAACATGATGGATAGCAAGATACAAATTATATAAATATTTAATATTGACGTATATTCAAAATTTAACTTTTGTATTGTTTTACCCCCTAATTTTCTCTTTTATTCACCAGTTAAATCCCGCCAGCCATGGCCTACTCGAAAGCTCCCCTTTTCGACCCCATCTCCTATCAGCAATCCTTTTGGTCCAAAGCCCTCGCACACCCCGCCAGAATCACCATCCTCGATCATCTGCTCCAACACGGCATCACCCCGTTTTATATCCTCGCCAAAAAAATCCCCCTGGCCCGGTCAACCGTCTCCCAACACCTCAGATTCCTGAGGCAATCCGGACTGATTGAGTCGTTTGACAAATATCCCCACACCTATTACCAACTCAACCACAAGGCATGCAAGGACCTGGCCCGCAGGCTGGAGGCGCTTAACCACTCATTTTCAGGCGATAACACTCAAGACCCCACCATAAACGCAATGCAAGGTTAAAAATGCCTAAACACCCTGAATCGCCGTCCCCACTGGCATCTATTTTCTTACTTTTGCCCAATGCGCGCCCGAAAAATGCTTCGTGCCGGTTTTTCAACGCACATACCCATCAATTGCTTATCAAATAATACTCACTCGCTTTTACACCCCTAAGGGTGTATGATGTAATAACTACTATGAATCAGGAAAAAAGATTGTCGCTTATCACAGGCTGGATTGTTTTTGCCATCGCTATGGTGGTCTACTTTTTCAGCGCAGAAAGAACCGGAAGCCTTTGGGATTGTGGCGAATTCGTACTGGGAGCCTATAAACTCCAGGTCGTGCACCCACCAGGCGCCCCCTTATTCCTGATCATCGGCAGATTATTTGCATGGATGGCCGACCTGGTCAGCAATGACCCGGCCAATATCGCCTTCGCCGTAAACCTCATGTCCGGCGCCTGCACAGCCATCGCTGCAGCTATGGTCGCCTGGACTACTATGATCTTTGCCAAACTTTCTATGGTAGGCAGAGAGGAGAAGATGAACTACGAACAGGTCCTCGTCTCTTGCGGAGCTGGCCTGGCTGCAGGCCTCGCCACTGCCTTTTGCACCTCCATATGGTTTAGTGCTGTCGAAGGTGAAGTATATGCCATGTCCACCATGTTTACGACACTCACCCTTTGGGCAGCTGCCAAATGGTATGGCATGGAAGACACCCCTGATGCAGACAAATGGATCGTGCTCGCGATCTATGTCGCCGGACTTTCTATCGGCGTGCACCTATTGAGTTTGCTGGTGTTCCCGGCTATGGGTCTCCTCTACTATTTTAAGAAATACAAAACCTTCAATATCGGAGGTCTGTTGCTCGCCATGCTCCTGGGTGCCATGATCATCCCTGTCGTCCAAAACCTGATCATCGTAGGCGTTCCTTCACTATGGTCTAAGATGGAACTGCTGATGGTCAACGGCCTAGGCATGCCTGTGCAATCAGGCATTTATCCAACACTCCTGATTTTAGGTGCCGCATCCTTCTTTGGTATACGGTGGGCAAGGAAAAATAATAATGGCCTTGCTGAAAGGGTGATTGTTTCGCTTGTCCTGCTCGTGATCAGTTTCTCAACGATTGGTGTAGTAGTCATCAGGGCAAATGCCAACCCACCAATCAACATGAACGCTCCAAGTGATGCGATGCGTCTCATTCCATATCTCAACCGCGAACAATATGGTGAAAGGCCATTGCTGAGAGGCCCACACTTTGCTGCCAACCCTATCGATACTGAAAAGGAAGACCGCTATGGCCTCGTCGGTGATCATTATGAAGTAGTGGATTATAAATTATCCTATATCTACCGCGATGAAGACAAAATCCTATTTCCCCGCATCAGTCACAGCGATGGCAGCAGGCCTGCCCTGTACAAGCGATGGATGGGTGATGAAAACGGAGAGCCTACGATGGCGTTCAATATGGAGTTCCTCTTCCGTTACCAGATCAACTGGATGTACTGGAGATATTTTATGTGGAATTTTGTAGGCCGCGAAAACGGCGAACAAGGCACCGAGCCCTGGAACCCAAAGAGTGGGCATTGGGCTTCCGGCGTCAAGTTTATGGACAGCGCCCGCCTGTTTAATATGGACAAGATGCCAGCATCTATGCGTGACAATCAGGCGCGAAATAGTTACTATTTCCTCCCATTGATTTTTGGAATCTTTGGCCTGGTCTATCAGTTTGGAAAACGTAAACGGGATTTTACCGCATTGCTTATGTTGTTCCTGTTTACCGGCCTTGGGATTATTTTCTATTCCAACCAGCCGCCAAACGAACCGCGTGAACGGGATTACGTACTCGTAGGTTCATTCCTCACTTTCTGTATCTGGATAGGACTTGGTGTACCTGCGTTGTATGAAATGCTGAAATCAAAATTGCCTACCCTTGGCTCTGCCACTCCTTACCTGGTGTCTGCACTGGTTCTCTCTGCTCCTGCGATTATGGCGTTCCAGAATTTTGATGATCATAGCCGGATGCATATTACTGCCGCCAGGGATTATGCAAGTAATTTCCTGGAGTCCCTTGACCCCAATGCGATCATGTTCACCTACGGTGACAATGATACATATCCGTTATGGTATGCACAGGAGGTTGAAGGTGTCCGTCGTGATGTGCGCATTGTCAATCTGAGTTTGATCGCTGTGGATTGGTATATCGAAGGATTGAGAAGAAAAATAAACGACTCCGCTCCGATCAAACTGAGCATTCCTACAGAAAGCTATAGAGGCAACAAGCGGAATCAGCTATTCTTCCTGCCCGGCAAGAGCTCTGAAAATGAAATGCCACTCGATCAGGCACTGACATTTATTGCCAAAGACAATCCGCAGACCATACAGGGGACAACGCTGGAAACTTATCTTCCATCTAACAATCTCTACATTCCTATCGATCCTGCACGTGCGTTGAGCACAGGCCTGGCCACGATGGCAGATACAGGAAAAATTGTAACTAAGATTCCGATCTCCATTGACAAGCAATACATCACCAAGGATCAGTTGGCCGTATTGGATGTCATCATGAGTAATATCTATGATCGCGCAGTGTACTTCTCAGTAACCTGCCAGGAATCCAAGCTCATGAACCTCGGCGACTACACCCAGATGGAAGGTCTCGGCCTCAGAATTATTCCTGTCAAGACACCAAGTCAAAAGGAATTCTACATCTACGGCAGTGGACGTGTCAATGCGGAGAAATTACATGACCGTGTTGTCAACAAATGGAAGTGGGGCAATTTTGACAAACAACGCCTCTATGTAGACAATAGTTATGGAGCGAGTGTGCAGGCTCAGAAGATGATCATCTGGCGCGCTGCGGAGCAAATGATTGCGGAAGGCAAAAACCAGGAAGCTGTCGATATCACCGATGCGTATTTCAAGGGCTTTCCAAATATGAATTTCCCTTACGATGCGAGGACCATGCCGCACATCAACATCTACGTGCGTGCAGGAGCCTTCGATAAAGCGAAAGAACACATCCGCATACTGGCGAAAGAATCTGCTGAGTATATGGCCTTCTTCGACTCCCTTGATGAGGATGACCTGAAGTCCGGATTCAGTCTTGACTACCGCCTGACCACGAATGCCATTTCAGAGATATTGAAAGTCTCCAAGACAGTCAATGACGAAGCCTTTGCCAAGGAAATGGAATCCTTGCTCGGCCCATATAATACTGCACCGGCTCTCGAATAAATCACTCATGGAAAAATCAGATCAAAGAAAAACAATAGCGATTGGTTCCGACCATGCTGGGTATGCCTACAAGTCCTCTATCATACATTGGCTGGCCCGCAATGGGTATGATGTCATAGATGCCGGGCCAGATAGCGAAGCGTCTACAGACTACCCTGATCATGTGCATCCGGTAGCCAATGCGGTGGAGCGTGGAGAAGCCTATCTTGGGATCATCATCTGTGGGTCTGGCAATGGCGCTGCGATGACGGCCAACAAACACCAGGGCATCAGGGCAGCGTTGTGCTGGAATACCGAGTTGGCTTCCCTGGCCAGGCAACACAATGATGCCAATATCCTCTCGATACCGGCAAGGTTTGTACCAGAAGCAGTAGCTATGGCTATGGTACAAACTTTTCTGGAAACTCCCTTTGAAGGGGGAAGGCATCAGAAGAGGGTGGATAAGATTCGCTGTGCATAGAGCATAGAGCATAGAGCATAGGGCATAGCATAGAGCTAATAAGGCAATTGGCAGTGGGCATATAGTCGGTGGATTTAGACGTTTAACATAATCTACCACCGTGTTTATCTAAATGATCTGTAGCCTTCAGATTATTGCCTCTACTTTGAACAATACTCGCGCCTCACGTCTCACACCCACACCTCTCACGTTTTCACGCCTCTCACGTTTTCACGTTCTCACGTTCTCACGAAATCTTATGAAAAAAATAATAGGCCTGTTTCTACTCGCTTCAGGCAGCTTAGTTGCTCAAACCAATGATGTCAGCGACCAATTGGCGCGGACCATCGAGAGCAAAACAATGAAAGCGCATGTCTATACCTTAGCCTCTAAAGAACTTGAAGGCAGAGAAACAGGCAAGGAAGGAAACCTTAAAGCCGCAGCCTATATCGCAGGACAATTTGCCGAGGATGGGATTCCGACTATCCCCGGAGATGACAACTACTTTCAGGAAGTTGGATTCACAACCTTCAAGTGGGAAGACATCCAACTGACCGTTTCGGGTGAAGCTGTCGAACATCTCAAAGGCTATCTCGCCATCCCGCAATATTTTCCTGTACAGTCGGGCCCGATAGACATTACGTCAATGACTTTCCTTGGCTATGGCATTGATGATCCAGGATACTCAGATTACAAAGGGGTTGATGTGCGTGGAAAACACCTCCTGGTGTACGGTGGTGAACCAATGGATAAGGATGAGCATTTCCGCTTGACAGGCACTGATACAATGTCTGCATGGTCTTATGATCCGATGTTGAAAATAGAAGCCGCTAAAAAGGCTGGGGCTGCATCCATCTGGATCATTGAAAATGAGTTTAGGGAAATGGCGATGTATGCCCGGAGGAATCTATTGAGCGGAGCCATGCTGATGATCAGTCCTGATGCACTCAATGAATATTTACCTCAGGTCTATGTTTCGTCGACACTAGGCCAGCAACTGGCCGGCAGTAAGATCAATAAAATCATCAAGCTACGCGATCGCATTACTAAAACAGGAAAGCCTGGCCACACTACAGTTCCTGTAGATGTACATCTGAATGCCGTGCATGATATCACCTCAACACCCAGTGTAAATGTGCTTGCATACATCGAAGGCACAGATCCTGTCATGAAAAATGAAGTGGTCCTGGTCACCGCCCACTTTGATCACCTCGGTATGCGAGGCAGTGACATCTACTATGGTGCTGATGACAATGCATCTGGCACGAGTGCAGTACTCGAAATTGCCCAGGCATTTGCTCAAGCCAAGGCAGCAGGCCAGGGCCCAAAACGCAGTGTCCTGTGTATGCTTGTCACAGGTGAAGAGAAGGGATTGCTTGGCTCGCAGTATTACACAGAGCACCCCATTTTCCCATTAGCTAACACAGTAGCCGATGTCAACATCGATATGATCGGTCGCAAGGATGAGCATCATGCCGATAGCAATTACATCTACGTCATCGGCTCCGATAGATTGAGTACGGAGCTTCATGAGATTAACGAAACAGCCAATAAGACCTATACAAAGTTACAACTCGACTATACCTACAACATGGACAGCGATCCCAACCGGTTTTACTACCGCTCCGATCACTACAATTTTGCAAAGAATGGAATCCCGGCTATTTTCTATTTCTCAGGTGTACATCCCGATTACCATCGTCCTACAGATACACCGGATAAAATCATGTTTGAAAAAGCAGAGACGATCGCGCGGCTTGCTTTTCACACTGCATGGGAGTTGGCTAATCGAAAGGATAGGATTAAGGTGGATGTAGTTGGCAGAAATTAAAAGGCTTAAAAGGCCGAAGGGGCTAAAGAGGCTGAAGGCAAAAAGTAATTTACTTTTATTATATAAATAGAAGTTCGACGTAGGTTGTGCCTGCGTCATGTAAAATCATCAAAATCTGTTGCTAGGTATAATACATCCTCTGTCAGCCTCTGGCTGCAAGTAACACATCTATAGATCACCGATCACTCGATCGCAGATCACTGATCACATCAGCGTCTCCTCTCTGTGATCCAACAATCCCGGATAATCCGTCGTATAGTGCAGCCCCCTGCTCTCATGCCGCATAGATGCACTTCTTGTCACGAGATAGGCTATCGTAATGAGGTTGCGGAGCTCACATAGTTGTGGAGATAGCGTAGTCGTGTTATATAGATTTTCAGTCTCACTGTATAGCAACCATAATCTGTCCAGCGCTCTCTGCAGACGCACATTGGAACGGACGATACCTACATAGCTGCTCATGATATCCTTGAGTTCCTTCCAGCTCTGTGTGATGAGGACCATCTCCTTTGGATCAGTAGTGCCCATCGCATCCCAGTCTGGAATACCTTCTTTGTAATCATACTGATCAATACATTCGACAACATCCATTGCTATGTTGTGCCCATAGACCAATCCTTCGAGCAGCGAATTTGAAGCAAGACGATTGGCGCCATGCAATCCTGATGCGGTGCACTCCCCTGCGGCATAGAGCCTGTTGATAGAGGTCTTGCCGATCTTGTCAACAAGGATACCTCCGCAGAAATAATGGCAAGCCGGTACAACAGGGATCATCTGTGTGGCTACATCAATCCCTTCTTCCTTGCACTTATCATAGATGTTTGGAAAGTGTTTCTTAAATCCTTCCATCTCCAGGTGACGGCAGTCCAGGTAGACATATTCATCCCCGCGTATTTTCATCTCGTTGTCAATCGCACGTGCGACAATATCTCTCGGGGCAAGGCTCTTACGCTCATCATATTTGTGCATAAACTCCTGCCCATCCCTGGTTCGCAATACACCTCCAAATCCACGTACGGCTTCGGAAATAAGAAACGCCTGGCTTTCTACTGCAGGATTGTAAAGCGACGTCGGATGAAACTGCACAAACTCCATATTGCTGATGCGCCCCTTGGCACGATACATCATGGCCATTCCATCACCTGTAGCAATGATAGGATTGGTTGTCGCGCGGTAGATCTGGCCTGCGCCTCCTGTCGCTACGACTGTAATCCGGGCCAGATGAGTCTCTACATCAAGATTGTTCTTGTCAAGCGCGTAGACGCCATAGCATTCGATATCAGGATGCACCCTGGTGATATTATAGCCCAGATGGTGCTGAGTCAACAAATCGATAGAAAAGCAATTTTCCCTGATTACAATATTGGGCAGTTGCTTTGCCTTCTCAGTGATGGTGCGCTGGATCTCCCAGCCGGTGATATCCTTGTAATGCAGGATGCGGTTTTCGCTATGGCCTCCTTCACGCCCCAGATCATACTCGCCTCCCTTCTCCTTATCAAAGCGGGTGCCCCACTCAATCAGCTCACGCACACGTATCGGGCCTTCCTCAACCACCATCTTGACGACCTCTTCGTTGCACAGCCCATCGCCGGCATCCAGGGTGTCAGCTATGTGCTTCTCTTCGGTATCAATTTTCTCATTCCACACAGCGGCCACGCCGCCCTGGGCATATCGGGTGTTGCTCTCATCAGCCACTGCTTTGGTCAGCACGGTGATCTTGAGATCAGGCCTGGCCTCAGCTATCTTGATCGCGCATGTCAGTCCTGCTATCCCTGAACCCAGGATCAGGACGTCTGTTTTTTTTGCTTCACCCATGGTTCAAAGATAAGGCAGAAAGGCTGAAGAGGCCTAAGGGGCTAAAGAGGCTAAAGAGGCCCAAAGGGAATGGGCAGGGAGCAGGGAATAGGGAATAGGGAATAGGGGACAACGAAGGCAAAAGGAAGTCAGCTAAACACTTCGTTGCTATGAAAATAAAAAAATCATCTCGAATAGGCACGAACTGTGACCCAAAACTGTCTGAGCCGCACGAAAGGCCTATTTTTGGCCATGAAGCCAAAAATAGGTACGAGTGAAAACGTGCCAGGCGAGAAAGCAAACCAGGAGGCCAGACTATTGAACAAAGCTTAAAGCGAGTTTTTTGGGTCACTAGACTTTTTGGTTACTTTTTTAGCAATGAAAAAAGTAACATGAATTTATGCGAATCGCATTAAATGCAAGGCACATGCTCACCGACCGCCTCGAAGGCGTAGGCATCGTCACGGACGAAGTCATGGGCCGCATCGCCAGATCACATCCTGAGGATCAGTTGGATTACTATTTCGACCGGAAATATGATCAGCGATTTGTGCATGGTCCAAATGTGCATCCGCATACGGTTCATCCTGTCACCAGACTCCCGATCCTGATCCGCTACTGGCTCGATCACCCGGTGCGCAAGGATGTTGTTAAACAAAAAGCAAATGTCTTCTTCAGCCCAGATGGATTTATCCCCCTCGGCATGAGCATCCCCAAAGTATCGATGGTACATGATGTCGCTTATCTCCGTTATCCGGAACATTTGCAACCACGTATCAGGGCTTTTTATAAAAAATGGATGCCACGGTATCTGGCATATACGGATCATATCATCACCGTATCCGAATTTTCGAAAAGTGAGATCATCGCAGGATATAATATCCCTGCTGATAAAATATCGGTGGTGTACAATGGGATCACCGATGCATACAAGCCGGTGAGTGAAGAACAAAAGAGCACTACTAGAGAGCGGTATACCAG
The DNA here is from genome assembly GCA_016716665.1 of Candidatus Opimibacter iunctus. Classification (GTDB taxonomy): domain Bacteria; phylum Bacteroidota; class Bacteroidia; order Chitinophagales; family Saprospiraceae; genus Opimibacter; species Opimibacter iunctus. Next base: position 35,392 of record JADJVH010000008.1, read on the forward strand.
TGGCCGTCCATACTTTGTTTATCTCGGTGCCATCCATCCCCGCAAGAATATCCTGACACTAGTCAGGGCATTTGAACAATTCAAATCATCGCACCCTTCAGATCACCAGCTCGTCCTCGCAGGCCGTGCATCATGGCATACGGAGGAAGTATTTAAGTCGATCGCTGATAGCAAGTGGAAAGACGCCATTCATCTGCCTGGCTATATAGCTACTGCAGATGCCACTGCGCTGGTGGCAAGTGCTGAGGCAATGATCTATCCGAGTCTTTACGAAGGATTTGGCTTGCCACTTGTAGAGGCGATGGCTTGCGGTGTCCCTGTGATCTGCAGCAACGTATCATCTCTCCCTGAAGTGGCAGGCAATGCCGCCCTTCTCTTTGAACCACATGATGTTGGTCAGCTGGCACAGCATATGTCGAGCATGGCAAAGGATGATTCGATTCGCCATCAGTTGGCCGCTTTGGGAAATGAGCGCAGCCAGTATTTCTCCTGGGACAAGGCCGCTACACAGGTATATGAAATACTGGGGAGGTTTGCGAAAAGGTGAGCATAGGTTTCACTCAGGCACCACCGTCTGCCCCAACCCTATCCGGATGATCCACTGCACTAGGATCCCGCCTTTGCTAAAGCAATGCGACGGGAGAGCACAGTGGTGCATTTTTTTACCCCCGGTTGCTGAGCGGAGTCGAAGTATTAGGGGGCCAGGGGGTAAATGTTTCGCACTTCGAAGCGTAGCGCAGATCCCGCCATTGCTTTAGCAACGCGGCGGGAGATTACACAGCGTGCACGGAGAAAGATGTTGAGCTCGAGCTATCTCGGCAGCTTCCTCCGTTCTGCCCTTCTGCCCTTCTGCCCTTTCAGCCTCTTCTGCCTCTTCCGCCCCTTCCGCCTCTTGAGCCTCTTAAGCTCTTAAGCCTTTTCTTACCAACCTCTCACATGAAAAGATTTTATATTCTATTTTCTCACATACCTACCCTTCAAACCCCTGAATTCAAGATCCCCCTGCTCGTCCAATTGATAAATTCTACATATTAAATAAATCATCATCTGAACACAAGATTAATCCAAACCAATCAACCTATCAACCCATAAACCTATAAACTCCTGAAAATCTTACCATTCCCTCATAGCCCCACAAGCCCAATCACAGATCGCAGAGCACAGATCACAGATCCATACGGGCACCATTTCAGATTTTAGATTGTTATAATGTGTACTTTAGCCTCAACCCACGTAACGGATTATTTTCTAACATTCTTTTCCACATTTACAGTGGCAGTTGTCCACATTGGTCTGAAAGGGAAAGGAAATGCAATTAGGTTATCCGTGCCTGTGGTTTTAGTTTTGTACCCCTTCTACGTGATCGGTGATCGGTGATCGGTGATCGGTGATCGGTGATCGGTGATCGGTGATCGGTGATCGGTGATCGGTGATCGGTGATCAGCTACCAGCTACCAGGTACCAGCTACCAGCTACCAGAAGAGTGTGAGAGTGGGCATGTAGAAGACAGAATTACGATTGACGAATAACGGAAACACTCACAATGCACAACTCACAACTCACAACTCACATCTCACAACTCACATCTCACAACTCACAACTCACAACTCACAACTCACAACTCACAACTCACAACTCACAACTCACAACTCACAACTCACAACTCACAACTCACAACTCACAAAATCAACCCCCCGACCCCCTTCAAATGGGGAGGCATGATTTAACTTACTCATAATTCAACACTCACAACTGACAATTCACACTCACTTCTCACCTCTCACGACACCACTTTTCATTTTTCTTTTTTCATTTTTCATTTAAAAAATGGCTGAGCCCAATCAATATAATCCCCAATCCTCCGGCAGCAGGCTGAAACCTATACGCACGGACAATGACCTCACGAACCTAGTCTATGGCAAACTACAGCCTCAAGCCACCCAGATAGAGGAAGTTGTCCTCGGTGCCCTGATGCTTGACAAGGATGCCATGGCCGTGGTCCTCGATATCCTGACTCCGGACAGCTTCTACAAGAAACCTCATGGGGTCATCTTCGAAGCCATGATGCACCTCTTTGAGCGCTCCCAACCGGTCGATATCCTCACCGTCCACGAAGCCCTCAAGAAGACCGGCAGCCTCGATATGATCGGAGGAGTAGGTTTTCTCGTAGAACTTACCAACAAGGTAGCCAGTGCGGCCAACCTGGAATTTCACTCGAGAATCATCGCCCAGAAGCATATCCAACGCGAACTCATCCGCGTGAGTACCTCGACCATCAGCGACGCTTTTGAAGACACCAAGGACGTCTTCCAGATGCTCGATGAAGCGGAGTCCAACCTCTTTGACATCACGCAGAAGAACCTCAACCGCAGTTATTCCAAACTCGGTGACCTCGCTGTCAAGGCACAAAAAGAACTCGAGTCCCTCTCCAAAAAAGAAATAGGGATGACAGGTGTGCCTTCCGGTTTTACTGAATTAGATAAGATCACCAATGGCTGGCAAAAGTCCGACCTGGTCATCGTCGCTGCTCGCCCTGGTATGGGTAAGACGGCATTCTGTCTTGCACTTGCAAAAAATGCAGCCGTCGATTATAACCGCCCTGTAGCTTTCTTCTCGCTTGAAATGTCCGCCCTCCAGCTCACCCATCGTCTCATGTCGATGGTCGCTGAAATCCCGGGCTCCAAGCTGAGAAACGCACAGATGGAAGACTACGAGTGGCAACAACTCAACAGTGCCGTAGAGCGCTTTAGTGAAGTGCCCATTTTTATTGATGATACTCCTGCCATCAACATCTTCGAACTTCGCGCCAAGTGCCGTCGCCTCAAGATGCACCATGACATTCAGTTGGTCATCGTCGACTACCTACAGTTGATGGCCGCAGGACCTGATCAAAAACGAGGAGGCACCCGCGAGCAGGAAATCAGTACCATCTCCCGCGCCCTCAAGACCATGGCCAAGGAGCTTGAAATTCCGGTCATCGCACTGTCTCAGTTGAGTCGCGCCGTAGAAACCCGCGGTGGTAACAAGCGCCCACAACTCTCCGACCTTCGGGACTCTGGAGCTATCGAGCAGGATGCGGATATCGTAACCTTTATCTACCGTCCGGATTACTACGAGATGGAATCCGATCCTACTATTTCAAAAGACGCGGCTGAGATCCTCATCTCCAAGCATAGAAATGGTGCCCTCGGTACAGTCGGCTTAAAATTCATCGCCCAGTACGCCAAGTTTACCGACCCGGGCGACGACTTCTTCAACGACATCTCCGGCAAGGGACCAGCACCTGATAATTATAATGCGATCATCACACGCCCCTCGAGGATCAACGAAGACGACGAACCAATTCCTTTTTAAATGAAAAATGAAGAATGAAAAGTGAAAAGTAATTGAATTTAAAAAGGTCCCCTTTAGGGGATTTAGGGGTACAAGCAGATCCACCAAACAGTGAAAAGAGAAAGACCACAACAAGCAGATAAACCTAAAGGCAGGCCCGCAAGGAAGTCCCAGCCTAAGGATCCTATAGCTACACGTAATCGCGCCCAGAAAGAAGCAAGGCTGGCTCGTGAAAAAGGGATGGTAGGAAAACCAAAACCTACTGGCAAAAGCCCGCGCATATCAACCGCAAAGTTTGGCGAACACCAGGAATTTAAATTCGTGCACAAGCCTAAGGATGATGAATACACCGAAAACGTAAAGGCAGAGGCTAAGGCGGAGAAACCAGAGAAAGTAGCCCCACCCTCATACAAGGGAGACAGAGAAGTGAAAGGCGAGATGCGCCTCAACAAATTCCTCGCCCATAGCGGTATAGCCAGTCGTCGCGCCGCAGATACGCTCATCATGCAGGGACATGTCACGGTCAATGGTGAGATCGTCAAGGAGATGGGCTATAAGGTCCAGGAAAAGGATGTGGTGACTTTCAAAGGCAAGCCCATCAAGACAGTTGATAAGCTTGTCTACTTCCTGCTCAACAAACCACGCAATGTGTTGACCACCTCCAGTGATGAGCGAGGCCGTCGCACCGTCATCGACATCATGGCTGAAAAGATCCCCGAGCGCATCTACCCTGTAGGCCGACTCGACCGCAATACTTCAGGCCTGATCATCCTGACCAATGATGGCGAACTCACTAAAAAACTCTCACACCCGAGCTATAAAGTACCGAAGGTATACCTCGTCACCCTCGACAAAAATCTTGCCCTCAAGGATATGGAAGAAATCCGCGAAGGCATCACCCTCGAGGATGGCCCCATAAAAGCCGACAGCCTCCACTTTATCGAAGGTCTCTCCAAGCGCGAAGTGGAAATCGAAGTTCACTCCGGCAAAAACCGACTGGTACGCCGCATCTTCGAGCACTTCGGCTACGAAGTCGTCAAGCTCGACCGAACCTACTACGCCGGCCTCACCAAAAAGGCCCTCCCCCGCGGCATGTGGAGGCCGCTGACCAAGGAAGAGGTGCGGATGCTGAAGCATTTCACGTAACAAAAAATATGTTGAGCTTAGGTTGCACCTAAGCTCGCGTATGAAAGATCAAAGAGATTGTATTCAAGGTAATAAACTGTGCAGCCGTTTGTAACGGCAGGTAATCAAACTTGCCAACCTTGAATACTCTGAATGAATACCCAATGGAATTCTGACTTGGAATCTTCTTGCTGGCGGAGAGAACTCCATCCAGCGGCGTTTATATTTCCTGCGGAAATTAAAAAACAGGCCACTACCAATTTGAGCAGAAACGTTAACCCCTCTGGGTAGGGGGGGTAAAACGGGGCAAATGAGCCTTCTCCGGTTTTCCCGTTAACCTTTATCTTTGAACAATGGATACCAGCCGAACACAGATATATACGGAGCTCACCAAAGCCAGGCAACAAGGCAAGAAAAAACTGGCCGTACTGATCGACCCCGACAAAATGCGGCTCGGCAAGCTGGACCAGATCATCGATCTCTCGGTCCGGTGCCAGGTGGATTACTTCTTTATCGGCGGGAGTCTCCTCGTCAATAGTCAACTGGACCAATGCCTGCAGATGATCCGCCAGCGTTGCCAGATACCCTTGATCCTGTTTCCCGGCAGCACCTACCAGGTCAGCAATAAAGCAGATGCCATTCTCTTCCTGTCGCTGGTCTCCGGCCGCAATCCTGACCTCCTGATCGGCCAGCATGTCATCGCTGCGCCTTACCTCAAATTGAGTTCGCTGGAAGTACTTTCCACAGGATATATGTTGATCGATGGCGGTGTGGGTACCACCGTCCTCTACATGAGTAATACCTCACCTATACCATCCAATAAAGCTGATATCGCCGTATGCACTGCTATGGCTGCAGAAATGCTCGGCCTCAAGATGATTTTTATGGATGCCGGCAGCGGTGCTTCAAGACCAGTATCCGCTGAGATGATAGAAGCAGTCCGTGGTGCAGTGGATATACCTTTGATCGTAGGAGGTGGCATACGCTCGGCTGAAAAAGTTGCAGAAAACCTGAAAGCAGGCGCCGATGTCATCGTGATGGGCAATGCCTTCGAACACGACCCTTCCCTGATGATTGATATAGCCGCCACCGTTCACGCCCACAATGTGACCTTGAATGTCTAAGACCATCAGGTTCATTTCCCTTATCAGTATTATTTTCTTTGTTGAGAGTATACAGGCACAGCGCCTTGGCTTCCTGCCCTCTAAAACCAATTGGCAACAACTCCGCCACGACAGCCTGCGCATCATCTATCCAGAAGGCAGCGAAGCCACAGCAAGACGCGTAGCCTCCCTGATGCTCAAGTTTGCGGCCGCTGATCCGATTGCCAAGGAAAGCCGGTACACGCCCATCAATGTTGTGCTACAGCCTCAAACAAATGTTTCAAACGGATATGTCGGGTTGGCTCCATATGTATCTGAATTCTATATTCAACCAAATGAAAATCCATTTGAACTCGGGTCATTGCCATGGGCAGACCTGCTGGCCATCCATGAATACAGGCATGTGCAACAAGTCAATGCAGTCAATACAGGGATCAGTCATATCGTGAAGGTGATCTTTGGTGAACTTGCATTTTCAGGGATGTATGGATTGGCCACGGCCAATTGGTTGCGCGAGGGAGATGCGGTATATGCTGAGACTAAATGGACATCACAGGGTAGAGGCAGGCTGAGCAGGTTTATGCTGCCCTTTCGTGAAAAGACAAAAGATGCTGAGCCCTGGGGATACTATAAGCTCCGCAATGGTTCTTACAAGCATTATTATCCCGATCATTATCCCCTGGGATATATGATGGTGCAATATGGCAATCATGCTTTTGGGGAAGCCACATGGGATACCATCTTCAGGAAGGCTCCCAGAATGAAACCCATCTATGATCCTTTTTCAGGCGTAGTGAAAAGATACTATGGAAAGAGCAACCGCCATCTCTATCTCGATGCTGTAAAATACTATGGTGATCAATGGAGAGCCCGCCATCTTCCCGACATTGTATACCCGGCTATTCCCTTGTCCGAAAAAAATCTGAAGGATGCTTTTTTTGATATGAGCTATCCCGATGTGGCGGGAGATGGCAGTATCTATAGTTCGATCACCACTTTTGATTCAACTACGGCTATCTATAAGATCGAGCCGAATGGGCACCGTGAAAGAATTGTTACAGTGGGAACCCAATTGGATGCATGCTTTGACTACAGCAATGGTATGCTGGTCTGGACAGAAGCACGAACTGACCCGCGGTGGATACGGAAAGATGAAAATGTCATCGTTGTGTATGATGATGAGAACCATCATAAGATGGATATCCGCCCGTCTAAAGGATACTACATGCCGTCACTGGATGAGGCAGGGAAAAAAATTGTTGCCCTGCACACCGATGCAGCCGGAAAATATAATCTGCATATCATCGATGCGGTCACTGGTGAAATCATCAAGGTATTGCCAAATGAAAAAAACCTGTATCTGGGATATCCAAGGTTTAGTGAAGATGGCCGGCAACTGCTCGCAACGGCTCGTGACGCGGAAGGAAGGATGTGTCTCGTTTGGCAAGACATCAGCAGCGGGGAGATCAAGCCGATCACCCATTACAGCTATTCTGTTCTTGGCAGGCCTGTAGAGGCAGGGCATTGGATTTTCCTGACCTGTGGTATCGGTGATCTGGACCAGGTCTATGCGATAGACAAAGCAGAAGGTGTGTTCTATCGAGTCAGTGATGGTAACAAAGCCCACTACGATCCGGCATGGGATCCAGTCCAGGAAGAAATCATCACTACGGAGTATACAAACACCGGAAAAAAACTGGTTCGGGTATCCGGTCAATCACGTGACTGGCGATTGACTAACCTGGACAATGGCATCAAAGAGGTGCCAGGTGCAGAAGAGCGAAACCTGCTATCGGAGACGGTCACTGATACTTCCTTTGTTGTCAAAAAATACTCTCCATGGAGCAATGCACTCAACATCCATAGCTGGCTTGTGACTGCAGATGATCCGGTATGGGGGATAGAACTTCGATCGGATGATATCATGTCCAATGTCACTATTGCTGCAGGATATGAATACAATCGTAACACAGAAGTCTTTGGACCCTATGTCGATGCCAGACTGGGGATGTGGTTTCCTGAAATCGACTTTGGGTACAGCAAGCTCAACAAAGAGGTGACCACCATTGATGGGCGCCAATACAGGTCGATCAATGAAGAAGTATATGGTGGCCTGACATTGCCCTTTGCATTTACTCCCGGAGTATACAGGCAGATTGTAAATGTGTCTGCAACCGCAAATGTTGGTAGCTTCAGGTTGAGTCCAACGCAGGAAGGAACCGACAATGTGCCATACAATTATATGCAATACCGGCTATTGATGATCAACAGCCGGAGGAGGGCGCATCGTCAGCCACTGCCCTCATGGGGACAGCGGTTTGATATCAGCTATGCGGGTAATGTTACTGGCAACAATGTATCGCAACTATACACTAATCTCGAGCTCGCACTGCCATCGTTCAAGGCATCACATTACATTGTCCTTACCGGTGAATACCTTAGCCAGGATCTGACACAATCCATCCAATTGAGCAGCAGGTATGCCGGAGCGAGGGGCTTCAGCGTACCGGATGCAGAAGAAAACTACAGGGTTGGGATCACCTATGGATTTCCACTTGTTTATCCGGATATCGGTATGGGCAATATCCTCTACGTGCGAAGGATAAGGGTGCAGCCGTTTTACGATATCGCCTATACCAGTGATCCTGAAGTATTGAGCAGCATACTGAAAAGTACCGGGGCAGAGGTGCTGGTGGATTTCGAATTTGCAAATCTTACGCTTGGATTTCGGTTTGCCAGATTACTTTCGGGGTATGAAGGAGATCCATTCCGTTTTGAGTTTTTCATCCCTCCATTCCGATTCTAGATGAAAGGTATCGTATCACGCGTCACCGGAAGCTGGCATGATATCCGGCTTGAAGATGGAACCATCCTGCCTTCCCGTATCATCGGCAAACTGCGCATGGATGACATCAAGACCACCAATCCTGTCGGCGTAGGTGATGAGGTCGAAGTGCAATATGAAAGCGGTGATGATTTCAAAGGGGTGATCACCGAAGTGCTCCCCCGTCGCAATTATATCGTACGCCAATCCCCACGAAGAAAGCATGACCTTCATCTCCTTGCATCCAATGTAGATCAGGCTGTATTGGTTACCACGATCGTCAGCCCAATGCTCAAGCTTGGGTTTATCGATCGCTTTCTGTTGATGACCGAGCCGCACAACATCCCGGTCATCATCGTGATCAACAAGAATGATTTGTTTGGCGAAGAAGAACATGAAATCTTCGGTGGCCTCAAGATCATGTATGAAGAAATCGGGCACATGGTGATGAGTTGCTCGGCGATCACCGGAGAGGGTATTGAGGAATTAAAAGCAGCCCTGAAAGATAAAATGACTCTCGTCGCCGGTCAGTCGGGTGTCGGCAAGTCAACGCTCGTCAATGCAATTCAACCTGGCCTGGGCCTGAAGACTGAAGAAATTTCAGACTACTCAGGCAAGGGACAGCATACGACTACATTTGCGGAGATGTTTGCCCTCGACATGGGTGGCTATATCATTGACACGCCCGGTATCAAGATGCTTTCGTTCAACAACCTGGAGCCTATGGATGTGGCACACAATTTCAGGGAGTTTTTTGAAAAATCTAAAGAGTGCCGGTTTCCAAACTGCCTGCATCGGAATGAACCCGGGTGCGCTGTAAAAAAAGCAGTTGAGGAAGGGAACATATCTGTCATGCGTTACGAGCATTATACCCAGATCCTTGAAGAGATCGAGGATCAGAATTATTGGGAGAGACATAAAAACCTATAGCGCGTGAAAAGGCCGAAAAGCTAAAGAGGCTGAAAGGGGCTAAAGGCATGTCTTCTAAAATACCAGATGGGAGTTTATAACAATAATACTCATAGGGAATCGGCCGCCGGCCGTGGCAGGAGCTTCGCGGTGAGCGGAGTCGAACTGTTTGCTCCTGCCACCACAAGAGTCGCAACCAAAATTCAAATAGGGATTCCCTACTGAAACCCTCATGGTGGCAGGAGCAAACTCCTGCCACGGCCAATGGCCCTTGCGGACCAGGCAGATTTTACAATTCACATTTTCTTACCTTACAACCCATGACAACGAAGCAAAAGAGGAGATGGCCGCTGATCACTGCCGGCATCGTGGGCTTACTGGTGATCATCTATGTCCTGGGGCCTAAACCTGCAAAGCCGGATTTTTCATCCCTGACTGTACGGACACTCCAGCCTGACCTGAAGATGCTCGAAGACAGCATCAACGCTAAAGAATCGTCGATCCGATTGAAGCCGGACAACGAAGCGCGGATTGTCTGGGATACTGCTTATCAAAAGACACCGTATAGCATCGTGTACCTGCCAGGCAATGGCGCTACGCAGGAAGAAGGCGATCCGATACATGAAGCGCTGGCCAACCGATATGGATGCAATCTCTATCTCGCTCGGCTTGAAGCGCACGGACTCACGGAAGAAAATCCACTGATGAACATCGATCCAGTGTTGTGGATGCAATCTGCGCTTGATGCGATTGCAGTCGGAAAGGCTATCGGTGATAAAGTGATCGTCGTATCCTGCTCGACCGGTAGCACACTTGCCTTATACCTGGCCTCAAAGTATCCTGATCTGGTAGAAGCGCAGATCATGATGTCGCCAAACGTAGATTACTTTGACCCTCGGTCATTTATGATGTCCGCACCATGGGGACTTCAGATCACCAGACTGATCCTTGGATCGGATTTCTATAGCTGGAAACCTCCTGTCCCTGCTGCTGCAGATCAGTACTGGTATACCCGCTACCGGATCGAAGGGCTCATCATCCTCAAATCCATGATTGATGAAATCATGACCAAAGAAACATTTAGTAAGATCGATGATCCGCTGTATCTCACGTATTATTACAAAGATGATACGCACCAGGACGAAGTAGTGTCTGTGAAAAGGATGCAGGAAATGTATGCTCAGATAGGTACGCCTGCTTCGCTAAAAAAAGAAGTTGCGCTACCGGATGCAGGCACCCATATCATCGGGTCAGATATCTTCAATCCAAACCTTCAGACCTTGTGGACACCTTTGACCGCATACTGCGAAAATGTGCTCCACCTCAGTGTAGCAAATGATGTGAATTGGAAACCATTTCTGGATATTCGCACCACCAATTAAATTTCGGCCTTGGCACGCATCTATCCATCCAAACTCCTGCTCTTTGGTGAGTACACGGTCCTCAATGGATCACAGGCCCTGGCTGTGCCTATAACCCACTGGAAGGGTGAATGGATCGAAGGAGAAAGTAAAACCATCGAAGAGGGTGCGCCATTGCTTTCGTATGTGGACTGGTTGAAAAAAAACGATATCATCTCTGCGGCTTCTGCTGCTCACATCATCAATGATGCTGAAGAAGGCTGGACCTATGAAGCAGACATCCCGATCGGATATGGCCTCGGTAGTTCAGGCGCATTCGTAGCTGCACTGTATGACAGATATATCACCAAGGAAAATTCAGCCTCGCCGCTGTCTGACCTCCTGATGCTCTCCCGGATGGAGGGATATTTTCATGGATCGAGTTCAGGCATGGATCCAATGGTCTCCTTTTCGGGTGAAGCTGTTTATAAAAATGAAAGTGGTGTATTTCAATCTGTAAAGGACCATGGATGGCCTGAAGGATATCAGGTTTACTTGCTTGATAGCGGAGTGGAAAGATCGACAGGCCCATTGGTGCAGATCTACAAAGAACTCCTCAGAGATCCGGACTTCAAGTTGAAAATTGAACGCGAGCTAGTGCCTGTAGTGGAGCATGCCATTCATTTCTATCTCACCGGCTCAGGGCAGATGCTGGCAGATTGCCTCAGCATCATCAGTCAGTTTCAGCGCGAGCATTTCTCGATGTTGATCCCTGACCTGATCAAGGATCGCTGGGATGAACTCACAGAGATACCAGGAGTGTATGTGAAGTTTTGTGGAGCTGGTGGTGGTGGGTATTTTCAGGTGATTTCAACTGATGAGGAACCTTCGGATTTAACCAAAAACATGACCAGGATTTTTTAATCTTCTTTCCTTTCATCCGGATTACAATGGCCCTCAACGATTCTGCTCAATTTCTCAAACGCCTCATGCCCTGGTGCGCTCAAGCCGAGCGCTGCACTCAGGATGTCATGAAGAAACTAGTGAGTTGGGAAGTACCGGAAGAGGAGATCGAGGAGATTCTGGAAAAGCTTCGTACTGAAAAGTTCCTCGACGATACACGCTATGCCAATAGCTTTGTGGCAGACAAATGGAGGCTCGACCAATGGGGCCGGGTGAAGATCAGGAATGGCCTTTTTCAAAAAGGGATCAGCGAGCAGTTGATCCAAAGCGCCCTCGATACGATCGATCAAGACGCCTATATCTCCGTCATGGAAAATCTGCTCGAGAAAAAAAGAGCAACGATCCGTAAAGAACCTGTCATCACTCAAATGAAAAAGCTCTTATCCTTTGGAGCGGGCAGAGGCTTTGAAGAGGAGTTGATCTGGCAGTGGCTGGAGAAGGTGGGGCTCCATTTTGACTCGAGTACTTCTGAGGGGCAAGAAGATGAATTCAGCTAAGGTCACAATTTGTGACCTTAGAGACAGCCTGGTTCAATATACCAGGAATGATATCCCAAATGGTATTCACTTAATTGTAAGACTGTAAGACAGTGAGAAAGTAAGAGGTGCGGGTGCGAGGTGTGAGACGTGAGACATATAAATGCTTTTACCTGCCGTTAAAAACGGCTTACGTGCCATTGCCTGGAATATGATTTTTTTGATTTTACATACGCGGGCGCAGGTATAACCAGCGCCCAACGATACTTTTTATGAGGCCTGCGGCCTCATGGAGAAGTTAACCAAAAGATCATCTCGAATAGGCACAATTCCGTCGCGCTAAATTGTCCGAGCTGACCAAACGATCGGTTTCATGTAATATCAAGACTCTGGAGGGCACAACAAATGAAAGAAACAGAACTTGAAAACGAATAAGCGAGAAAGCGGACAAGGAAACCATGTTATTGCAATGAAGTTTAAGCGAGTTTTTAGCGCGACTAGCGTTTTTGTTACTTTTTGGGCAATGCAAAAAGTAAACTAATTCCCACGCTTCGTGCGCAACGAAATCCCCTTCCAATTGTTCGCTATCTTGAAAACTGTTTAAAGCATACATTGCATCCAATGAAATTGGTCTATAAGACATACGGCACCGGAGACCCGGTCATCATCATGCACGGCCTCTTCGGCAGCGGGGACAACTGGCGCACTATCGCCAGGATGATGGAACCGCAGTATGAATCCATTGTGGTGGATATGCGGAATCATGGCCGGTCACCTCACGATCCGGAGATGAATTTCAATGTGATGACAGATGACGTCCTGGAATTGATGACGGACCTCGATCTTGAAAAGGTGTCACTCCTTGGCCACTCCATGGGTGGCAAGGTGGCGATGCAGTTTGCCCTGCGCTATCCTGACAAGGTGGATAAACTCATCGTCGTCGACATCGCTCCAAAATATTATCCACCACACCACGACAAGGTCATCGAAGCGATCGAATCCATCGCACCTGAAAAGCTCACTGAACGGTCCCAGGCAGAAGATGCCTTTGCCCGGTTTCTGGGAAATGACCAGTCTACCATCCAGTTTTTGATGAAAAATCTCTCCCGGCTACCCGATGGCGGTTTTGAATGGAAGCCCAACATGCCGGTGATCATTGATGCCTATTACCATCTGATGGAAGATGTCATGCCCTCCTCACCTTTTACAGGTCCTGCCCTCTTCGTAAGGGGAGAAAAATCAAGGTATATCCTGGATGAAGACATCCCCCGCATCAAGGAGCTTTTCCCTTACTCCTCCCTGGTCACCATCCCTGGTGCCGGCCATTGGATACACGCAGATGCTCCTGAGCACTTTACCAAGGCCGTCCTCAGTTTTTTAAATGCCTGATTATCTGTTGTTAAAATTGTATCCTGGCCTGTCCTCCCCTTGCGCTTTACCCTCATAAATCCTTAACTTTGAGTGCTTTTTGAAGTATTTTTATTGAAACCCTATGAGATATGGCAGTTAGACATTACCTGATTCTCCTCCTTTTTATTTTTACTTCGACTTTCCTCCCGGCACAGATGCTCATCGGGACAGATACCCTCATCGGGAATGAATGGATCACGTATGGCCAGCAGTATTTCAAATTTACTATCGATGCAGACGGGATATACCGTATTCCAAAAGCTGCCCTCGATGCTGCAGGCATATCAGCCGAAGCTGTCGGTAGCCAGGTAAGGATCTACTCGATGGGCAGGCAAGTACCTCTCTTTGTCAGCACAGATGGTGCCTTTGGACCAGATGATTTCATCGAGTTCTATGGGTACAAAAACCGCGGCGAAATGGATAGAACGCTGTACCGGTATCCGGACAAAGACATGCTCAATCCCGACCACAGCCTGTATACTGACCAAAGACCTTATTACCTCACCACCTCAGGAACCGATACGCCTGAGCGAGTGACCAGGCTCAACAATGACATCTCCAATCCACCTGCTGCTGAATCCTATATTCTCCACAAGGAAGTATTGGAATACAACGTGGCTGCAAATGACCCATATTATCAGACCAACACCAGCGCCATTTCCTACTCAAGCTATTTGCATGCAGAAGGCTTTGGCAGAAGTAGTGAATCCAACAGCAATATTCAGATCCCCTCTCCCGGCCGCGCTGCAGGACCTGATGCGACCCTTCGCATTCGCCTTGCAGGAACCAATTACGGAACCCACCGCTTTATCATCAGGATCAATGATCAACTACTTGATACCATTTTTGCGGAAAGTATCCAGATCAAGGATACTACCTTCCAGGTTCCATTAGCCTGGCTGCAGGATGTCAATCAACTCACCCTGACCTGCATCAATGCACAGAGCAGGCAATCGATCTAAGAATTGAATTGACCTATCCGCATATTGTTGATACGGGTTCGGTGGCTCAAGCGGTTCTAGAACTGGAAGCAAAACCTGCCTCCCAATACATCGTCCTCAATGCTTTTACACACAATGGATCACAGCCCATCCTTTATACTACGGATGGCAAGTCCAGGATGATCGCAGATATCAATGGTAACAACCAGGTTCATTTTGTATGGCCGCAAGTGGATGCATTGACAGCGCTTCGCATAGTTGATCCGGCAACCGCTACACACTCGATCCAGTCGCTCGAACAAAAAACATTTGCAGACCTGCGTGGAGATGACACAGAGTATATCGTCATCACCCATCCGGACCTGATGGAGATCGGTACCGAAAGCGCTTACATCCAATACCGAAGCTCCGCAGCAGGGGGCGCATATCGTGCCAAAGCGTATTCGATCCTCGACCTGTATGAGCAGTTTGGATATGGCATTGACAAACACCCTCAGGCGATCCGCAATTTCGTAGCGTTTATGCAACGCAACTGGCCCTCTGCAAAAATGATTTTTATCATTGGCCGTGGCATTGAGTATCACCGGTCACGCTATGCGAGTGGTACATGGGAGCCGATCTTCTTTGTACCGACCTTTGGGCGTCCCGGTGCTGACAATTTACTTGCGGCTACATTATGGGATCTGTTGCCAAGATATCCGATTGGAAGGCTTGCCATCACTGATCCGGAAGGAATAGCGATCTATCTGAGCAAAGTAAAAGAACACGATCTGGCGCGCTACGAAGGACAGACCTTGGCAGATAAGAAATGGATCAAGAATGTGATGCACCTGGGTGGCGGAAAAACAGTGCAAGACCAGGAGGATTTTAAATCCGTCCTTACAGAATTAGGTGATGAGCTTGCCGCTTCTGATTATGGGGCCAATATCAGCTTCTTCCAGAAAACATCCACTGAGGAAGTCGGCGAATCCGAATCAGCGCAAATTTTTAAACTATTGCATGATGGATGTGGCGTCATCAATTACCTGGGGCACTCTGCAACCAGCACTTTTGAATTTAGCATCAATGACCCTTCTGAGTGGAACAACAAGGGGCATTACCCGATATTCAGCGCGATGGGTTGCAGTGCCGGGCAAATACATGGACCGATATTAGGCCTGAGTGATAATTATGTGCAGATTCCTGATGAAGGGGCAATTGCCTTTATCTCCGGTTCAGGTTCACAATTTCCCAATGCATTGGAAGTATGGGCGCACCCCTGGTACAATTATTTTGGAAACCTGGATTACGGTGCCACACTTGGAGAATCTGTATTGTTTGGCCTTAAGCCATTAAAGAATTTTATCAACCTCGATATCGAAGGATCAAACTCATACCGCTATCTGCTGGAGCAACAAACCCTGCAAGGAGATCCCGCACTGCAGATACATCCGCTGCCAGGGCCTGACTACATCATTGATCCCGCTACAGTATCCATCTCTCCCGATGTATTAAATACAAAACTGGATAGCATCGACGTCCATTTTTCGGTAACCAATATCGGAAGGAATCTCAGGCAGGATGTCAGCTATACTATAAAAATCCGCTTGCCTGACGGACAGGATATCGAAGTAGCACATGATACCCTTACAGCCAATCTGTATAACACTATACTGACCCGTCGTATACCACTGGCCATTGGTGGAAAATCAGGAGCCTTCCGGTTGTTGATCAGTATCGATCCTCAAAACACTATCGAGGAATTGCCTGCACCTGATGCAGAAGATAACAACCAACTCATTGACAATCTCGGCCTGGAAGGAATTGAATTTTTCGTCATCGACAATCTGATGTCTGCGGTGTACCCACCTGATTTCAGCATCGTCACTGAAACTATCCCTGAACTGATAGCCACCGGCAGCAATGCTTTCACCAAATCACTGGATATCATTCTTGAAATTGACACTAGCGCCCTTTTCAATAGCCCTTCACTAGTGAGAGATAGATTTGTAAATCACTCCTCTACACTCAAGTGGTCACCCCCCTATCAACTGGGTGCAGGACCAGGTATACTATTGGAGAGTGAGTACGGATAGTATCTCTCCTGATCAGGGCTATCACTGGAGTCGTAAATCATTTCTATATAAACCGGGCAGCTCCCCGGGATGGAACCAATCGCACTTTCATCAATTTACAGACAACGATCTCGATCGCCTGCTCATCGACAGCACCAGGCAATCCTTCATCTTTGGCAGCAAGTCACGCAATTTTATCATCCTCAACCGATTCCAGGATGTAGTGCAGGGGTTGATTCCAAAAGTCGTGGAAGATGGTATCCTGCTGGCCGAATTTTTCACCGGCTTCCGTGATCGCAATGTACAGGCATTTGTAGTCGCTATCGATTCACTGACCGGAAACTATATCTACAACCCCAATCCAGGTTTGTACGGTTCCTTTAACCATCTTGCCTTTGATGCCAAGTGCTTTGCCTATCGTACAGACATACCAGAAAGCCGCCAGGCACTGATCAACTTCGTTGAAAATATCGTCCCTTCAGGGTACTATGTTTTCTTCTACACTTACTCTCGTCCATCATACCCTGACTACTTTCCTGAGCTGTGGGCTGAGGATGAAGCAGTATACGGAAAGAGTGTTTTCTCAATGATCGAACATCAGTATCCAACTTCGGCGATACGAACTTTAGCTACAACAGGAAGCGTCCCGTATATAGTGTATTTCCAAAAAGACAGGGGAGGTATACAGGAACTGATCGCACAGGATTCGGCTGATGTAATTTCTATGAGCACGGACATCATGAGTTCGCTCACCAGGGGATCTCATATCTCCAGGCTCGTTGGGCCTGCGACACAATGGTATTCCATACTGAACGATACTAAGCCTGTCGCAGTGGATACGGCCGGCAAAAATATTCTCTCCGCCATTGCCCTTTCTTCAGATTTCTCAGATACACTGGTGATCTCAACTCAACTCTTATCGCAGGATACGGTCATTGCTGATATTGATGCAACTGCATATCCCTATATACGCCTGACATATAGTACCGAGGACAGCATCACCTTTCATCCTTCAGACCTGCAGATGTGGCGCGTCCTTTATGAAGGGAATCCGGAATTTGTCATTCAGCCGGACCTGGGATTTGAATTTATAGCCGACACGCTCAACCGTGGTGAGAGTTTGAAACTATCTACCTATGTGGAAAATGTAAGTGCATACGATGTGGATACACTACCTGTCGCATTGCGCATCATCAGTGCTGACAATTCCATTGAAGAAATCACTACGCAAATCACAAACTTTAAAGGCAAATCTGCAGTACCAGTAGAATTTATCAAAAACACATCCGGGATGAGCGGAGACTACCAGGTGTATATGGAAGTCAATCCTGGCCGCACAGTCAATGAAGTCAATTATGCTAATAACATAGGGGTATTGTCGACCTATGTCCGTGTAGATGATGCCAATCCTGTTCTAAACGTTACGTTTGACGGATACCATATCAAGGATGGTGATTTGGTCGCTTCGAAACCGCTGATCGCAGCACAACTCCATGACGAAAATGAAAATCTCAGGCTGGACGACACTTCATCTTTTGAGTTGTATCTCGAATACCCTTCTGACTTCGATCCACAGCCTGTCTATTTCACGGATCCGAGGATACACTTCATCCCTTCACCTGCCTCCGGTAAAAACGTGGCCACTGTAGAGTTTAGGCCGGAACTATTAGAAGATGGCATTTACACCCTGCAGGTGAATGCAAGCGATGCTTCAGGAAATCCTGCCGGAGACAATGACTACATGGTCTCTTTTGAGGTGATCAATGATGCCTCTGTGTCGAATATCTACAATTATCCGAATCCATTCAGTTCATCGACGCGATTTATCTATACGCTGACCGGAACCGGCTCTCCTGCATTCTATAAAATCGAAATCCTCTCGGTCACCGGCATACTGGTTCGCGAGATCACCCAGGATGAAATGGGTCCAATGGCCGTCGGTGGCCACATGACAGAATATGCGTGGGATGGGAAGGATGACAATGGCAACGAACTCGCTGCCGGCATGTATCTATACCGGCTAGTGGTCAAGGATGAGCAGATGAAAGACTATCCGCATTATTCACCGTATGGTGACGGTGACTATAATAGCAAGGGATGGGGTAAGTTAGTCTTAGTGAGATAACCATTTATTGTCTTGCAGTAAAATACAAACCCGAATCCGGCATGTTTAATTTTCCATAAGGAAAATAACCGCCGCTGGATGGAGCGCCGCAGAGAGCGTAGTCGAACTGTTCTCTCCGCCAGCTGCATAATTCCTTATTCAGTTTCCTATATGGGATTTAGGGTTGTAATCCCTATAGTTGGCGGAGATGCTTCGACTGCCTTTCACAAATCCATGTTCGCCCGCTCAGCAACCAGTTCCATCCAACGGCCGGGGGCCAATTAAAATTGGAATTTTGGTTTGGATTTTTCACACAATGAGCATTTCCCTTTATCATCTAGTCAGGTCAGCAGATTTGATAAGTCCGGAGTGAGCTCTATGGGCTAAATACTTGTACCTTAGGGCCAGCAGGTATGGCTACAACAACGATCATCGAGGCTGGTTCGCCGATCCAGTATTGGCGCAAAATCAAGGAGTGCTGGCAATACCGGGACCTGCTCCGCATGCTGAGTTACCGCGATGTCCGCGTGCGCTATGCGCAGACTTTCCTTGGGATGGCATGGGCGATTATCAATCCACTGATTTCTGTACTACTGCTCTATTTCGTTTTTGGCGTAGTGATCAAGGTGGATACCCAGGGCGTGCCTCCATTGTTGTTTTCAATGGCCGGCCTTTGTTCATGGAATTATTTTTCAAGAGTCGTCGGTGAAGCAGGCAGCTCAGTCATAGGTGCGCAGTCGCTGGTCAAGAAAATATACTTTCCAAGGCTCATCATCCCACTATCCAAATCTTTTAGCGCGTTGATCGATCTGGTGATCGTACTGATGATCCTCGCAGGGATGATGCTGATCTATCATATCCCTGTCACATGGAATGCACTGATGATCATTCCGTTTACAGCCTTGACGATCCTTGCAGGTATTGCCTTTGGTGTATGGGTGGCCGCATTGACCATTCGCTTCAGGGACTTTACCCATATTCTTCCGCTGGTATTGCGTATCGGCATGTTTCTCAGCCCAATTGCATACGGTGCAACACTTGTCCCCCAACCATATAAATGGGCCTTCAATCTCAATCCCTTGACCGGTGTCATCGAAGGATTTCGGTGGGCACTATTCAATACACCGATGGATATCAATGCTGTGTGGACTTCCATAGCTGTTATCATGATCATCCTGGTCGGAGGCATCTGGTATTTTCTCCGTATGGACCAATATATCGCTGACATCATATAGCCCGCAGAGATGAGTGATGCAGCCATTGTGATCGAAGGACTATCAAAAACCTACCAGCGGGGAAAGGTAAGGCGTGGCGACCTCCGCACCAGCCTCTCATCCTGGTGGTCAGGGCTTGGCAAAGAGAAAGAAGAATTTTATGCCCTCAATGATATCAACCTGACCATTGCGCAAGGCGATGTGGTGGGGATCATAGGACCTAATGGCGCAGGAAAATCCACACTGCTCAAACTGCTATCCCGCATCACCTTCCCAACGAAGGGGCGCATGACCATTCATGGCACGCTCTCTTCAATGCTTGAAGTAGGGACAGGCTTTCATCCCGAGCTCACCGGGAGGGAAAACATCTATCTCAACGGTGCCATCATCGGAATGCGTCGGGATGAAGTCAGCCGCAAACTCGACAGCATCGTTTCCTTTTCAGGCCTCGAGGCATTCCTGGATACGCCTGTCAAACATTATTCATCCGGCATGTATGTCAGACTTGCCTTTTCTGTTGCCTCACATCTCGAACCCGATATCTTACTGATCGATGAAGTGCTGGCAGTAGGTGACCAGGAGTTTCGAAAAAAATGTATGGCCAGACTGCTTGACGTATCAGGACAGGGTCGCACAATCATCATGGTGAGTCACCAGATGTCTTACCTCAAAGACCTATGCCACACCGGAGTTTACCTGCATGCAGGGTCAGTGATGTATCAAGGGACTATGGATGATACCATCAACCACTATGTCAATCATTACAGCACTACAAAACGAATAGCTGTGCGTGACCGGGAGGATCGTCGTGGTTCAGGTATCGTGCGAATGACCAGCTTTGAAGCCCTGGACAAAAATGAATATCCCGTACACAACGTGGCAGCAGGGGAAGCAGTTACCTTTCGCATGCAACTTGCCACCAGTGCTGCAAATGTCTTCAATGTGGTCATTCAAATTGAGTTTTATGACATGTATGGCCAGCTCTGTTTTGTCGCCAACAACAGCATCAGTGATCACGCGATTCCAAAACTGGAAGGACAGGGGACCATCTCATGCCATGTCCAGAAATTTCCTTTAAACACAGGATTGTATTTTATCAATGCATCCATCTATGCCAGCAATCAACTGTCTGATGAAATATTGAATCTCATGGAAGTCGAAGTGGATCCCGGTACGTTCTATAACACCGGTTTGTTGCCGCCTGCTCATAAAGGTTTCCTGGCAGAATACTCCTGGAAATAATTTACTCCTTCATACAAGTCACCAACTGTGTCGCCTGTTGCCTGTTGATCATTTCAATACTATGCACAGAGCAGTAGTGCGCGACAAAGCGTTTCAATTCCCGCATTGACCACTCCCGATAATGTGCAGGATTGGGTGGTGGCCCGTAATGGTACAACCCTCTTCGCTTGTTTCTTTCAGGCGTACTGATCAGGATGCATTTCCAGTTACGGACGGACATCAGGGATTTCATAAATGCATCAGGGTCCTCGACATGCTCCAGTACATCAGCACAGATGATCATTTCTGCCTGATGTTGTGATGCAATAAAATCTTCAGCATTGATCCAGGTCAGTTGCGGATGATCAAGCCTTGCCTGGTCAATAGCTGGTGAAAAATCAACACCCGTCGCGCTGAAGTGACCGAGATAATGCGCGAGTTTATATCCTGATCCGCATCCTATGTCCAGGACAGTTTGCCATTGATGCTCATGCATCAGGGAAGCAGCTCTTTGGTACACTTCTTTCTGAAAACTATCTTCATATCCCCTGTCATCATGGGGCACAACAGTAGTCCGATGTGTGTATCCACGCTTTATTTCAAACTGAACTGGTTGATAGAGTGAACGTACCCATGCACGTATCAACCTTGATGTTCCTGAGAGAATTTTTCCAATTGAAAATCCTGATCCGTTAGCTGCCATCATTTCTTCTTTGGATGGCGTATAGCACCGACCCATTGCCCTGCAGTAAAGGCAAGTGGCTGGAGTATGTCATACATCGCGTGTTTGAACGAATAGGTTTTGGCAAATAAACTTGAAGCGAGGTGTATTGGCGTCCAGAGAATCCTACCAGCCATGGTTTTGATGAGATGAAGTGAGGCGATAGAAAATGGCACAGGATCAAATACCATCCTGTCCCTTTGCCTCGCGTATTGAGATCTGAGAACCCATGACAAACCCAGTTTATCAGTCCTTACGAAATGTCCGGTGCGAAGAGAAGGTGCATACGCTATTTTATATCCTGCTTTCCGCATCCTGGCTTGCAGTTCAAGTTCCTCGCCATAGCGCAGCGCATTTCCTTTCACCCCAAGGTTGGTATCGAATCCTCCAAGTTTTTGTAGTACATCTTTCCTGATCAGCATGCAACCTCCTCTGATATATCCTTTGCTGATCTGTGTCAATTGACTATAAGGCATAGAGAAATCACCATAACCTTTCGGCAACCAATCCGGTATATCCCCATGGAATTTCGAGTCAATAGGTCCTCCAAAGGCATCATAAGTTGGCTCACGTGCTATAAGATCAAGGGCTGCATTGATAATGCCATCTGGTGGCAGGCAATCATCATCGAGATAAAATACCCATGGATACTGAGTACCGGCCCATCCTTTGTTTCGCGCATGGCTCAGGCCTTGCTGAGGCTCGAATACATACCGCACCATATCATACTTAACTGCAAGTGCTTCTACATAATCCTTTGTACCATCGGTAGAGTGATTGTCTATAACAGTCAGCAATGTCTTGCCCGAAACCAATTGTGGCAATACCGCGTCCATGCACAAGCGGAGATAGTCAACACGATTGAAGGTGCAGATACATAGTTCGATGCCGGTATGTTCGTCCACTGTTGACATCAGGATTTAAAGAATTTTCTTTTGAGCCTGGAGAGGAGCCGATGTACGACAAATATTGCGGTGGACGTCAGGGATTGGGGTAGATCTCCCGGTTGCAAACCAAAATGCCTGGTGATGTCAAATTCCATCAGGGGGACACCATTGGTTCTGCTGGACATATTTCGCTCATGGATGATCTTGAGCCATGCAAACCTTGAATCCACATCCGTCACATTACTCCCTTCCGGAGGCCTGCCATGAGGATAGCCTACTACGGTGATCAGGGGCTGATCCGCGACTCTTTCTTCTATCAGGCTGCCGTAATGGTTGAACCGACTGTTTCTGATCTCTGTCAGGACGAGGCGATGTGCATCATACAGCACGCCTTTGGTGAAGTTGATGATCTGCCTGTCGTGGGGCTCGAAATGGCCCTGTACTTCCTGGATAAACATTGGGCCTAGGCCGTCATCATTGTCTACACGGGAGGTAATCACAAAGGGTGTCGGGGCATCAGCCAGTATTCCCTTGAGATCACTGAGGAGATCGTGGAATTCCGCGACCAGGCGGACCTGAGCATTCCTGACCCGGCTCACCTCCTGCCTGATGGTTTCAAGGTCTTCAGCCGCTGTCAATTGGTCGCAATAGACGAGCCAGACAAAATCGCTGCATAGCTGATGCCGGATCGTGGGAGCGCAATATTTCTTAAACAAAACAAGCCGTTCCTGCATCCAGGCAGCGTCGAGCACCGGCTTGCCTGCTTTGTCCCGGTCCCAGTTTTTTACCGGGACATTAAAACGGGTGATCAGATAATGCGTAAATTTCCCACTCATTGTAGTACGTAAAGGTAAAACTATGCAGTGGCTTCGAAATACAGCCTATATCCTGATTGTGATCCTGGGGGGAGGCTTCCTCCTTTTACAGGGCCGGGGCCTGCTGTTTCCCATATTCTTTGCTATTTTCTTCAGCTTTCTGCTCATGCCGCTGGAATCCTGGATCTACCGCAAGATTCCTTTCAAAATGGTGTCTATCACCGGAAGTGTACTCCTGGTATTGAGTTTTGTCGGGGGCCTCGCCTTTGCTTTCGGGTACCAGATCATCCAGATCGTATCAGAGATGACCTCGATACAGGAGCAACTCGAAGCCGGGATTGAAGCCATTTTCACCTTTATCGATGAGAATGTGCCTTACATGCAGATGCCCGAAGACCAGGACTCGATGAATGAGATGATCAGCAAGATCATCGCGGCTCCGGTCGAGTTTGTAGGCGCAGGCATCAGCAATGGAGCTGGCTTTCTGTTCAATGCGGCGACTACCCTGATCTACACCATCTTCCTGTTGATCTATAAAGAAGCCTTTAAGGATTTCATCATGATCCAGTTTCCCAAGGACAGGCGTGAAGAAATCGAATCTGTCCTTTCTCAATCTGCGCACCTGATCCAGCGTTATCTCGTCGGCATGGTGACAGTCATCCTCATCCTGGCCGTACTCAATTGCACTGGCTTGCTCCTGATCGGTGTTGAGCGCGCGATACTCTGGGGCGTACTCGCAGCATGCCTGGTCATCATCCCTTATATCGGCACGACCATAGGTGCTCTGCTACCATTCCTGTACACACTGACTACAGCAGAGTATCCTATGCAACCATATCTGGTCCTCATCATGTATTTTATCATCATCCAGGTAGAAGCCAATTTCTTTACGCCCAAGATAGTAGGTTCACATGTGCAGATCAATCCTTTCTTTGCATTGATCGGTACGATCGTGATGGGCACTCTGATGGGTATAGGAGGTATCGTGCTGGCACTACCCATCCTGGCCATCATCAAGCTCGTGGCTGAAGGGATAGATGTACTCAAGCCGGTAGCTCTCCTGATGGACAAAGACCTGATGAAAAAACGCCATCTCTTCTTTGGAAAATATGACCGAGAAAACTTCAGGTTCTCATCGGTGATCAAAGATGATCCTGAAAAGCGATGACCACAGCCAATACCTGGAAAGACAGGGTCCGCTCATTTCTTCCATGGCCATTGTATTGGAAACTCAAGCGACTGCGGGAGGAAATTAAAACCATACCTACCCACGGCAATCTGACCGAACTGGCCAAAATCTATAAGACAGACAAGTGGGGCTATCACTTTTCCACACACCGGTCTACCAACATTGGTTTAGGGATCTGAGACATAAGCCCATCAGGCTGCTCGAAATCGGAGTCGGAGGTTATGCCAAACCCCTGCATGGTGGTGATTCGCTCCGGATGTGGAAACGGTATTTTTACAATGGGAGGATCACCGGTATCGACCTCTATGACAAATCAGCCCTGCAGGAAAGTCGTCTGAAAATCTACCAGGGTGATCAGACAGATCCTGCATTCCTGAAAAGGGTTATTGATACAGAAGGGCCCTTTGATATCATCATCGATGACGGCAGTCATGTCAATTCACACATCATCACCAGCTTTGAAATCCTCTTTCCATGGATGCCTTCCGGTGGAATCTATGTGATCGAAGATACGCAGACCTCCTATTGGCCTAAATATGAAGGAAGCACTGCGGAGATGAATAGTATCCCTTCGGCGATGAATTATTTTATCGAACGTGTTCATGCAATTAACTGTACTGAATGGCTCAAGGACGAAACGCATCCTGATCTTCCTGATCAGGGGATTGCTTCAATCGCTTTCTATCACAATTTGATCTTTGTTGTCAAGCAGTAGCCCTGCTGGAGTATGAGTTTGGAAAAAACTACTTGAACAATTAAATTTGCTATCATGGGTACATTTATAAATGCACATTGTGGAAAGTGTGGCTTCAGGCAGGAAGGCATGATGTTTGGAAGTGGATTTGTCAAACGTATACCAGGGATTCCAGCGCTAAAGAAGGATACTGGCGAATTGGTAGTCGTTGAGAAAACAGATGATCCAAATCTGCTTTTTTATCATCAAAAAGAAATGTACAAGGGCAGCATTGAAGGATACGGCATTGAAAATTTCGATATCCGTCTTAATCCTGTAAATAATCTATGTCCTTCTTGCGGAGAATACACAATGGAGTTTATTAATGTTGGGAATTGGGATTAGATCCTTATCTATTCAAAATCCCCAGGTATTCTTTCCACGGCCCCCCTTCTGTCTCATACTGCTTGGCAATGATCCGGGAGATCTGATAAATGTGTGTCATGTCATGCACTACCCATGAGGCCAGCAACTGTCCGAGGTCACAGTACCAAAGGCCGGATGAATGCCTTCTTTCAACAGATCAGCTTCTGTGAGTCCTTCCGCCGAAAGGATCAGTATGTTTTCAATCCTGAGTTGCTCAAACTGATCCAGTAAGGATTCAATGGTCCGGCCCTGGGCAATGCTAAAGTGGCCCGCGCGATCAAAAGGGACAAAAGTTTTATCTGCTGCATCGCTTAGGATCACCCGCATCCGCGGTATCCAGTCCGTCAGCTCGCCATAGATCAGGTGTGCAATGATCTCATGAGGCGACCACGTATCTGGAGCCTCCCTCGCATGAAGCCACTGGTCATCCAGGCTCGACACCAGTTCACGGATCGCAGCCGGTGTGCGGCTGATGATGCTGATGACAGAGGTTACGTCTACTGGAATCATTTGGTGAAATATAATGAATGTGTTGGATTACCTTCCGTTAGATGCCTTCGCTGAAAAAGCTATGGCATCCAATGGAAACGGCTTACTTGACTTTTACCTGGACAATGTCTTTTTTGATTTGTCGTACGCGGGCGCAGGTACAACCTACGCCCAACTTTTATTTTGAATAGAGGCTGAAGGCCTCTATTCACGTCTCACGTCTCACGTCTCACTTTAGTATTCATTATTTTGATCGAGTGTCCCACCTGTCAGATCTATCTCAGATTGTGGCAATGGAAGCAGGATGTGCTTGGTAGGTACAAATGCAGGCTGCACCAGCGGCATGACATCAGCAAGTCGTCCCCAACGCGCCAGGTCAAACCAACGGTTTTGTTCCATCGCCAGCTCTACCCTGCGCTCACGATAAATCTTTTCGCGCAATATCGATTTGTCAGTATCAGTGACATCTGCAAGGATAAAGTTATTTGAACCGCGTGCACGCTTCCTGACCATATTGAGGTATTCGAGTGCTTTGACTGCATTGTTTTCTTCATTATATGCCTCAGCAGCAAGCAAGAGGATATCGGAATACCTGAGCAGGCGGATATTGCCTGGACCATTGTCCTGGAGGCCGGCGTGAGCTGGCACCCATGCTTTTTGGTTGTACCGCTCATTGAGCACTTCAGGATTGTCCTGCACGATGGTAGATCCATCAGGCAGTACTTCACCTACATAGATGATGGTGGCCTGGCGACGTGGGTCTCCTGGTTCGTATGCAGTGATCAGGTCATCACTGGGTCTGTTGAAACCCCATCCGAGATTTGGTACTCCCCGCACACCCTGGATCATATTGAACGGACTCGCTCCAGGTCCTACGACAGCCGCCTGTGCGGCAACAGTTCCGATTTCAAATATACTTTCATCTCCATTTTCACCGACCGGTAAGAAATTATCCGCATATCTCGTGAGTAACGAATACTCTCCCGAAGTGATGATTGCTTCACATTGAGCGGCTGCATTGGCATATTGATGTCTTGCCATATACACCTTGGCCAGGATGCCTCGCGCAGCCCCTTTGGTCACGCGACCCAGGTCTGCAGATGGATACTCAGATTTTTCAGGTAGTCCTTCGATCGCAGTCAACAGATCATTTTCGATAAAGTCATAGACATCATCCGCTGGTGTCCTGACCTGGTTGTAATATTCATCTGCATTGAGTATCCGGGTGATCAGGGGCACATCCCCAAACCATTGCACCAGCCTGAAATAGGCGTAGGCTCTAAGGACTTTTGCTTCTCCCACAAGCCTGTTGCGCAAAACTGTATCCATGGCTATGCCAGGGATATTCTCGATTGCGAGATTGGCCCTGAAGATCGCCTGATAGTGCCCTGTCCATGCACCAGTAATGGTCGCATTGTTAGCATCAAATGTGAACTCATCCAACTCCAGCACATACAACGCATCGTTAGGTGTACTGCCCTTGTCCGCATCATCACTGATGATATCGGTGATGCCGATCCATGGAAATGCACACATCTCCCATGACCTGTATTGCTGATAGATGGCATTGGTAGCCCATACCGCATGGTCAGCGTTTTCAAAATAAGTATCATAGGTGAGCTGTCCTTTTGGCTTACGCTCGAGGAAGTCCTCACTGCAACTAAATGCAGTAGCCATCAGCACAACGATCAGGATCCTCCAGCTGGCGTTTGCTTTTATATTCATTGATCGTGTTATATTTTTCATGATCTGTGATTTTGTCATTTGGGAGATGAGGTTAAAACTGGATTTCAACACCGGCCTGCCATGATTTGGCGATCGGATAACTTCCATAATCGAATCCTACTTCGTACGCATTTCCTCCATTAGGAAACTCTGGAGAATATCCACTGTATTGCTGGCTCGTCCATACATTGGTGCCCGTCACATACACTCTCAGCCGGTCTATTTTAGCCTTGGAAGTGACCCCCGTAGGAATGGTATATCCCAGGCTGATACTTCTCAGACGGACATAATCCCCTTTCTCGACAAACCGGTCACTGACCCTGTAATTGTGTCCACCATTAGTTATACGTGGCTCAGTGGCCGAAGGGTTTTCTACTGTCCACCGGTCAGTGACATGTTTTTCCCAATTATAAACGCTAAAGCGGAAGGTTTCCTTTGCATTGAACACATAGTTGCCGCTCGAACCAAGGATATCTGCATTGAGGTCAAAACCGTTCCATTCCACTCCCGCGTTGAAACTATAGGTGAGTTTTGGGATAGGACTTCCAAGGTACACGCGGTCATCGCCATTGAGTATACCATCAGCATTTGTGTCTTCATATCGGATATCTCCGAGTTTTTCACCTCCTAGTTTCGGACTGTTGTCCAACTCGTCCTGGGTTTGGAATATACCTGCAACTCTATATCCATAGAATGCACCGATAGGTAGCCCCACCACTGTATGTGAAGCAGGCTGGCCATCGATAAAGGCTGCAAATATTTCGTTACGGCCATTAGCCAGTTTTTCAACATTGTTGGTCACCGGAGATAAGATAAATCCAAGATTGTAAGCAACTTTTCCTCCTTCCCTCCAGTTGGCACTGATATCCCATCCTTGGTTGTTGACCTGTGCTGTATTGACTACCGGGTCAGCCTGCGATCCAACATAATCCGGGATAGGCACTGCAGCAATGATATCATAAGTCTCCCGGCTATACCAATCCACCTCCATATTGAGTTTTCCATCAAAGAAGCCCATCTCCACACCAATGTCCGCCTGACGCGATGTCTCCCATTGCAGGTTGGCATTGGAGAGCGAAAGTAATGTGGCCCCCTGGTTGAGACTCTCATCCGGTCCAAAGACGCCATACAAACCACTGGTGACAGCCCCTGTGGAAGGATAGCCTGATGCAGATGCCTGGTTGCCAAGCAAGCCATAGCTGGCCCTTACTTTCAATCGGTCGATAAAGTCAAGCCCCTGGATAAAAGACTCATCCGTCATATTCCATCCAATACTCGCAGATGGGAAATTACCAGTCCTGTTAGCTTTCGTAAACCGGCTTGAGCGGTCCGTACGCCAGCTTACAGTAAGCAAGTACCGGTTTCTGAAGGTATAATTGACCCTGAATAGAAACGAAGTGAGCGCTTCATCATAAGCGCCCTGATAATTCATCTGTGTGGTATCATTACCGGCAGAGAGATACAATAGTTCTTCTGCTGTACCTGGAAAGTTCTCTCGACTGCCGCCGAGGTTTTCACTATTGCGTTCCTCTGCCGTATATCCGCCAAGGGCAGTGATATGATGCTCGTTCCAGTTATGATCATAGGTCAGCGTCTGCTCCCAGATCCAGTCGTTGGTCGAACTGGTGCCAACACTTAGGCGATCATTCTTGTTGAGCTGCGATGCACTGACTTCAAACTTAGGTTCAAAATATTTTGAATTGCGATTGCCTTTGTCAAATCCAAAATTGGTCCTGAATTTGAAATTCTTCATGAATTTGACATCGGCATACAGGTTACCAAATAATCTTGAACCTTTGTTATGGTTGTCGCTCTTGTAATACAGATCTGCTGCAGGATTGGCGATGGCAAGTCCAAAAAATGTAGGATCTGTAAAGTCACCTGTTGAATCCCTGGGAGCATACACCGGAGGCATGCGGTATGCGCTATTGACCACTCCCGGAGCTACATCTTCCCTGATGCTTGAGTTGGAGATGTTATGCCCGATGGACATGTATGAGTTCAATTTATACTCTCCATTGATCCGAAAGGTGAGACGATCGTAATGTGAATTTTTAATAATACCATCCTGCGAAAAATAATTGGCGCTGAAATTATACTGGTATTGCTCAGAGCCTCCGTTGGCAGAAAGGGAATAATTAGAGATCGGGGCATTTCGGTAGATTTCATCCTGCCAGTTGGTGCCTGCGCCGAGTGAATCTGGATTTGGAAAATAGGATTGTGCCCTCAGGTCATTGTACGCAGAAGCAAATTCAGCTGCATTGAGTAGTTCGATTTGCTTTGTGACCATTTGGGTTCCATAATAGGCAGAGGCTGTGATGGATGCCTTATCTCTGGTCTTACCTCCTTTGGTGGTGATCAGGATGACCCCATTGGCACCCCGGCTGCCATAGATCGCAGCTGCAGATGCATCCTTGAGCACTTCGATGCTCTCGACATCTTCAGGATTGACATTGGAGGCATCATAGGTGATCATGCCATCAATCACATAGAGTGGATTAGCATTGTTGAGTGTCCCTGTACCACGGATACGCACTACCGCACCGGCACCTGGTGCACCTGAAGTAGGTGCTACATACACACCAGATACTTTTCCCTGCAGGGCATTCTCCACATTAGCTGTTCCCACCCTGGCAATATCTTCACCTTTCACAGATGACACGGCCCCGGTCAGGTCGCTTTTCTTTTGCGTGCCATATCCGACGACCACGATCTGGTCAAACAGTGTGGCTTCTTCAGCCATACGCACTTCCAGTATCTCACGGCCTTCCACCTTGATCTCCATCGTCTTATACCCGGTATATCTGAAGATCAATGTAGGATCACCTGTAGTCAGTGATATGGAAAACTTTCCGTCCAGGTCGGTGAGTGTTCCCTGGTCTGTCTGTGCTTCCAGGATGGTTACCCCGATCAAGGGCTCATTGCTATTGGCATCAACCACGGTGCCTGTCACCTTCATCTGTGCGATGGAGGCTAATGGAAGTGATAAGAAGCAAAACAGGAGTATTTGTAAACGTTTCATTTCCATATGGAATCTTTTTGCGCGTTAGGACTAATTCATTGATGGCTATTCGGCCATGGTGATTATTCGACGAGTCGTATTTCTCTTTTCTGAAGTCGCTCCGAATCAGGACCTGCCATAATCCAGAAGGCGCCTGGTTCGGCTTTGAATGTCATATCTGCGGTGTGGAAGGCCAGGTCTTTGCTGGTCAGCTTAAATATAACATTCTTACTTTCTCCCGGAGCCAGCATCACTTTCTCAAATCCCTTCAGTTCCTTGACTGGCCTGGTGACGCTGCCGACAAGGTCACGTACATAGAGCTGTACGATTTCTTCGCCTTTGACAGATCCTGTATTGGTGATTTTCACTGAGGCTACTATGGTGTCCTTAAAGGAGTATTGCTTTCCGGAGACTTTCAATGAATCGTAAGTGAATGTGGTGTAGCTCAATCCAAATCCAAAAGGATACTGAGGAGAGTTGACGATATCCTGGTATCTGGAATTCCATTTTGTATTAGGGTCATACGGACGGCCGGTATTCTTATAGCTATAGAATATCGGCACCTGTCCGACATCTCTTGGAAAGGTCATCGTGAGCTTGGCAGATGGATTATAATCACCATAGAGGACATCGCCGATCGCAGGCCCGCCACGTGATCCTGTCCACCAGGTTTCAACGATAGCTGCAGCATGCTCTGCGATCCAAGGGAAGGTCAGCGGTCTGCCATTCATCAACACGACCACCACGGGCTTGCCGGTGGCTACAAGTTCTTTGATCAATTGCTCTTGCACACCAGGCAGTGTGATGAAAGCCCTTGAGGAAGCCTCACCGCTCATCTCTTTGCTTTCGCCGACCACTGCGACGATGATATCTGCATCCCGGGCGATATTGACAGCTTCACTAAAACCTGATGTATCCTCACCTTGTATTGCACAGCCTTTGGCGTGTGTGAGTTTGAAGCCATCCTTAGCGGCTCTTTCCTTGAGTGCATCATATACACTGACGCATTTATCTCCTTCCCCTGCACCACTCCATGCGCCGATGAGGTTCTCTCTGTCTGCGGCAAGTGGGCCGACAAGTGCAATCGATTTTCCTTTAGTCAGAGGCAAGGTTTTGTTATCATTCTTCAGGAGCACGATAGACTTACGTGCGATATCTCTTGCAGCTTCGAGATGCGCTGGTGAAAAGACCTGGGCTTTTTCGCGTGCTTCGTTGCAATATTTAAATGGATCCTTGAAGAGGCCCAGCTCAAACTTGATACGCAGGATTCTGCGTACTGCTTCATCAACAGTCTTTTCACTGACTATGCCTGCAGCGATTGATTCCTTGAGGTAACGCTGAAAAACTGCACCCTGCATATCCATATCTACGCCTGCATTGGCAGCTAACTCGCCGGCATGCTTATCATCCGCAGCAAATCCATGGTTGACCATTTCATTGATGCTGGTATAGTCTGTCACGACAAAGCCGGTAAAGCCATTTTCTTTACGCAGTACATCATTGAGCAGCCACTTATTGCCTGTAGAAGGGACACCATCGAGTTCGTTAAAGGAAGTCATGATGGTCCGCGCGCCTGCTGCGATGCCTGCTTCGTAGGGAGGCAGGTAGATGTCCCTGAACATGCGCATGCTCATGTCGACTGTATTGTAGTCGCGCCCGGCGATCGGAGCTCCGTACCCTGCAAAGTGCTTGATGCAGGCCAGTATCCTGTCTGTGCCATTGAAATTGTCGCCCTGGAATCCGTGCACTCGTGCACGGGCTATCAGTGAACCCAGGTATGGATCCTCTCCTGCGCCTTCCATCACACGCCCCCATCTTGGCTCGCGGGAGATATCGACCATTGGGGCAAATGTCCAATGCAGTCCTGCCGCGGCAGATTCTGCCGCAGCAATGGCAGCTGACTGTTCTATCGCAGCCAGGTCCCAGCTGCATGATTCACCAAGGGGAATCGGAAATATAGTCTTGTAGCCGTGGATCACATCATATCCAAACAGGAGTGGAATACCGAGCCTGCTTTCTTTGACTGCAATCTCCTGCAGCTTCCGTGTGAATGCCACCGTATGGCTGTTGAACAAAGCACCGCAACTTCCATTACGGATGTCGTTTTGATATCCTTCACGAATTGTTGGTCCTGTAGATTCCCAATCTGTCGTGAATATGGTCATCTGCCCGATCTTCTCGTCGAGGGTCATCAAGGCGAGGACGCTGTCAACTTGCGAAAGGTATGGATCAGCAGTTTGCTTACCCGCAGCAGGTGCAGTCGTCTTACAACTATTAATCAATAGTAACAATGCCAACACTGGCCAAATGCTCAATCTCATCTTTATCTGGTTTCGTTTTCTAGTTTAATTGTTGATGGGTTGATATGTTTATGGTTTTTATTTGATGCCCTAAATTTACTTTTCCAATTTCCTCACGTCTCACGTCTTATTTTTCATTTTTCATTTTTCATTTTTCATTTTTCACTTTCCCAAGCCAACCTCCCGCAAACCCCGCCTTCTTCAACCCCGCAACGATATACGGATTCTTCTTCATCACATTCCAGATGATCCCGCTCTGGTGATTGGCTATCATCAATAAGATCGGTCCCTGGTCTATACCGAGGTAATCTACATCAAACCACCCCTGTGGTGTTTTATCGGTCACATAGGTCAGATTGAATGCATCCTTGAATCCATACTCACCCACCAGGTCCTGGTAATAGGTATTCCACATATAGCTCAGCGTGCTGTCGCACACTTATGGTGCAAAAGGATAAGAACCGCCTGCTGCAGTTGGCGCTATAGTGCCATCATCCACAACTTGGATGCTGGCCGCGCCCCTGGCCCGGTAATCAAAAAATTCCCATTGCTTTCCATCTACCTGCATCCGCGTACTGGCAGGGCCATCACATGCCGTGAGTCCCCAGCACCATTCACCATAGCCTTTAGCGTCAAGCGGATTAGAAATGCAGTACTTGCGGTTTGATAATGTAGCTCTCCGGCTGTTTTCAAAATAATCAATGCCTTTGGCTTTCATGTAAGGATCCTGTATGCCTCTGAAATCTATCCATACATGGCTATACTGGTGACCAAACAAAGGGTCAAACTGTACATTTTCTTCGCCTTGAAATGTACTCCAGGGATAGGTCTTACACCATGCGGACCATGCTGTCGAATCAATAGGATGTGTAGGGGATCCCATGGCCATGATGACCAGGACCATAGCCTCATTGTATCCTTTCCACTGTGCTGGAATAAACCCATGTCTCGGGCTTTCACCGGGTGTACCCTGGGGATGATAGCCCATGGACATGGTCTCCTGGCCATTCATCATCCAGTCCCACTCTACTCTACGATATAATGCATCGGCTGTCTGTCGTATAGCCTTCTCCGTTTCGTTTTCTTTATCGAAATAAGACATCGATGACAGTATCCCGGCCATGAGCAGTCCGGTATCGATCGATGACAACTCAACATCTTTAAAGCGGGTCGCCTTGTCAAGTGTGAGAAAGTGATAGAAGAAGCCTTTGAAGCCGGATACACCGGATACTTCAGGCCCTTGCTGCAAGTTCCATAGCGCCTGCAATGTCTTTAATGTGCGGTCAGCCGCAGCTTCTCTGGTCACATATTTTTTTTCTGCGCCGACGATATAGGCACTCAGGCCAAATCCGGTCGCAGCAATAGAGGAAAATGTAAGTGTTGGATATCGGTCAGGAATCTGGTAGTTGGTCTTGTCCGCAAGCTCCCAGAAATAATTGAAGGTGCGATGCTCGAGTTCTTCGACACTATAAGGAATAGGTGTCGTCTTTGCTGTCTTATTGGAAACCGATTTACATCCTATGAGCAGGAGGCAAAGCAGCAATGAGGTCCGAACGAACCTGGCAAAAAACAAATCGGGGAGGCAAAGACCTCCCCGATTTGAATCGTTGTAAGATTTAAAGTTTAACAAAGCGTGACAATGCTATGAGTTCACCTTTAGCACTGTAGCCGGTCAGCACGTAAGTGCCCTGGGTGAGATTGCTCACCTCGATAGCTGTACTGGTAGCTGTGCCGGTCCATACACTGGCCACACGCTGGCCATACATATTGTGGATGACAAGCCTTGACACCTCGCCGAGTCCGTCGATACGCAATTCATCGATGACAGGGTTCGGAGACACTGTGAGGTCACGTGGCTTCTCAGGTCCGCCAAAAATGCTGGTCGTACCGCAACCACCTGTGCTCAACTGGATATCATCAAAGTAATAGATGACATCCTGTGCAGGGATGTTGTTGATATCCCAGATCAACGTGATACGGGCATACTCGCCATCATCTGTGATCGGTGTCTGAGAGAAATCCCATGACAGTTCTTCCCACTCGTTTGCCTTTGTATTTGGTACCGTAAGGTCACCTGAGGTAGGTGCACCTGGTGTCAATGGACGCTCAAGCTTCATCGTCACTGTAGCCACTTGTGGTGACCAGATCTTCATCTTGATGATCTTGTCAGCACCAAAGTGAATAGGTGCAGCGAGATCTGTGTACATCCCTTGCCATGGTTGACCACTGGTAGCCTTTTCTGTAGCTTTTCCAACTCTTGGGCTGGTATTGATGCCACTTGGATCAGGATTGTCGATTTCTTCAAATGCACCTGAATCATCAGCAGGGAAATACTTCCAGCTGTCAGAGATAAATGCAGGCTCTTCGTAGTTGACGATACAGCCGGTATATGGAGCATGTGCAAACTGTACATTGTCGATGTAGTAATCATCCACTGTAGAAGTTTCTACACCACCATTGAAGAAAATGCAAACACGACGGTGATCCTGTCCTGCCTGGTTAGAGAAGTCAACACTCAGAGTTTCCCATTCGCCAGGGGTAGTGATTGCTGTCCAGATTTCTGCTGCAGGGCTTGATCCGCCTTCCAGTTTCATCAGGATAGGCACAGCAGACTGGCCGATGACCTGGAATGACAGTTGATTGAATGCAGACAGATCTATACCATCAGGGAATTCCCAGCAAAGGGCTGACCATGGCTGAGCTGGTTGATCTTTGTACAACCCAACATAGGATGAACTGTTGACTGTAGTGATCGATGGATTGCCTACCGCTGTGATCAGTTCAGCACCTGCGCCGTTTTCTTTGTTGCGCTGGCATTCGTAGTCATCGATGATGTTGGCAATAGCAACAGTTCCTTCGCAAGGATCAACTGTACTCGCTGTTTGGTTAAGGTTGTCAAAATAGAATACAGCTCCTTCTTCTGCGACACCAGGGTTGAAGATAAGGCGCATTGATGCCCAGTCTGTCACTGCCTGATACTCAGAAAAGTCGAAGGAAACGGTTTGCCATGCACCACCGGTTTCGATATCTCTTGTTACTTCCTTATTACCTTGAGATACGCTTTCCAGTTGGAATGTCATCGTACCTGGAGCGGTAGCCCATACATCAAGATTGTATTGAGGACGTACGGTGATATCAATCACACCAGGAGCAACTGCTGCTACTGTACTGAATGCAGAAGTTCCTTTGGTATATTCACCAACTTCTGCAGACGTATTGATACCGGATGGATCAGGATTAGCGATCACAGCAAATGTACCGTGCAGCAGGGTCTGATCATCCAATGGTGCCCATGGAAGGATGGCGCCGCCTTCAAAATCTTCAAGTACAAAAGTGGCTTGCTCCCTGAAGCTGATGTCGTCAATAAAATATACATCTCCTGCCTGAGGGTCCTGTCCTGCATTGAAGAAGATCACCAATTTACGGTGAGAAGATAATGCCTCGCCGCTGAAATCAACAGTGTATTGT
Organism: Candidatus Opimibacter iunctus; assembly: GCA_016716665.1. Classification (GTDB taxonomy): domain Bacteria; phylum Bacteroidota; class Bacteroidia; order Chitinophagales; family Saprospiraceae; genus Opimibacter; species Opimibacter iunctus. Next base: position 72,103 of record JADJVH010000008.1, read on the forward strand.
TCCCAGTTGCCGGCAGATTTAGCATCTACCCAGATTTCCTTGGCTGGTGATGAGCCACCTTCCAGTTTAAACAGGATAGGCACTACTCTTGGTGACCAGATCTTGATGTTGAGTTGATTGCGTGTGCTCAGGTCAATCGGATTTTGATTGTCAAGTAATAACGCTGCCCACTGCTCTGTAACAGGATCGCCATAGCGGCCTACTTTTGCAGATGAATTGTTTGCACTTGGTGCAGGATTATTGACAACAGTGAGGCTATCCCAACCATTGACATACGTTGCATTGCGGTTGCACTCAAAATCATCGATCATAGTTGGATCAAGCGTTACACCCTTACAAGCACCCTGTGGCAGTGCCAGCAGGTTGTCAAAATAGTAGGTATCAACACTTGTTTCTACTCCCGGGTCAAAAAAGAGGATAACCTTGGTCAGGTTAGTCTGGTCCTTGGCTCCGGAAAAGTCAAATGTATAATCCTGCCAGTCTTGACTGACACCGATATTCTTGGTTACTTCAACTGGCGGACCACCCGGGCCTTCAAGTTTCAACAGCACCTGGGTAGGAGACTGAGCCCATACATTGAGGTGAAACTGGTTGAGGATACTCAGGTCAAATGGAGTGCCTCTGTCAGCTAGTAACAAGCTATAAGATGCTGTGCCTGACTTGACATAGCGACCGACAAAGTCAGAGCCGTTGACGGAGTTGGAATCTGGATTGTCGACTGGTCCGAGGAATTCGCCATCAAAGGCGGTCCAGGGAAGTGCGTTGCCATTTTCAAAAGTCTCATAAGCTTCAACTGCTTCGTAGCCTACGATATCATCAAAGTAGAAAGTCTCCGTACTACCCAACACAAATGGGTTGAACGAAACCAGCACTTTGTCCATGCCGGTAAACGGAGCACCGTTGCTCATGTCAAAGCTGTACTCCACCCATTGGTTGGCTACAGTGATGTCACGAAACATTTCAACTGCATTACCTCCACCTTCAAACTTGAAAAGCACCTTGGTCGGAGCGATTGGCGACCACACTTTCATTTTGATGAGGTTAAACTTGGAAAGATCAGCTGGAGTAGTCAGCGTACCTAATGCGAAGCAAAAATCAAAAGTGGCTTCGTTGGTATAGGACCCCACGAAAGCACTTGAGTTGACTGCATCCGGACCAGGATTGGCCACTGCACCGTTGTAAAAGCCATTGAGGCCTATCCAGGCCACATCAGCTGTCCCGCCTTCAAAATCTTCATATACCACCTGGGCACGAAGGCTTTGTAAGGAGAGAAAAAGTAAAAAAAGTAGAAGTACATTTTTCATATTGGAATTGAATTTTTGAATGTGAAAATTTTCAGCACTAAAATAGGAAAAGCGGTTGAATGCATGGGAGGGAAGAGGGAGTATTAAGGTAGCTAAAAAATCCTGATCGCGGCGAAATAAAAACTTTCTATCACTAAGTATCACTTAGTGAGACTACTATAGATTAGCACCAAAGCTAAATTAAAAGGGGATTGTGGCAAAAAACTAAAAATTTTGAAAAGCATTCAGGATTGGCCAGCTCAATAGTTTTGGACCCAAACCGCCCTTGAACCAACCGGCTTGTTTTGCATGATCAATGTGACCCACATCCATCCCGTAAAAGCTCCTTGACTGGTTGGATGAGCCTTTACCAGGCCTTGATTGATTACATCAGTTTGAAAAGGCAGTTTCCTTCCATAAGCGTCTGTAAATATCACCTCTACATCCTTTTGGCTCCAATCCTCTCCTGTGGTGATGTATAGCTCCCCATGATTGATCGTAGGGTAAACACTCCATGAAAACTCAGCGGAAAGAATGCCATCCGTCGAGGTGATATCAGGCTCAAACCCAATTGCTGCAAGGGCCGGAGCGATTTCCGGATTGGCCATAAAGGAGGACCATAATAGACCAGACCTGTAGTTTTCGATCATATCAATGATAGGGCCCTGATCGATCGCGAGATAGGAGTCTGCATACCAGTCTTCCTTTGGATTGAATGCATCATAGAATCCGTACTCACCCCACAGGTCAGCACCATATTGTTGGTAAAAGTGTTTCAATGCAGAAAGGCTTTCTGTTGGCGTATAGGGCATTGATGGAATAGCTGCAGCCGGAGTGATTGTACCATTGTCAGTGCCCGCTCCGGGAGCATGAGCCAGATATCCCCAGGGATCATCACTTGCTGTCAATCCCCAGCAATTTTCTCCATAGCCTTCGTAGTGAAATGGATTTGTAACGCACCATGACCTGTTGATCATGGTATGGTTATGATTCTGATCATAATAATTGGCAAATTCATCCTTGATATCTCTCGGATCAAATCCCATAAAGGAATAATGGGCGAAGAAAAGCGGACCGCCAAGATTAGGACCAACATATAGTTTATATCCATACCAGGTGTTGCCGTTTTTATATCCGGCGCCAGCCCAGCCGGATTTCCAGTATGATGCTTCTACCGGGTGTGTTGGTGATGCGATAGCCAGCAAGTAGACAATCAGTCCTTCGTTGTATCCCCTGAGTGGAAAATTCATCTGCCATCCAAAATTGGGGGACCAATGCCAGTACAATACGCCCGAATCATTACGGCTGTAATGGTCCCACTCTACATCTTCCCACAATGAAGTGATGACATCGCGGAGGGTGCTCTCTTCAGGGCTATCTGCATCGAAATACCGGCGGGCACACAACAGGCCTTCCATAAGGAATGCAGTCTCTACGAGGTCTCCTCCGTTGTCAAACGTGCTGAATGGAATTACATCCCCTGTCTTTCCATTCATCCAGTGTGGAAAGGCTCCATGGAAGCGATCCGCAAACTGCAGGAAGCTGACTATTTTTAACAGACGATCCACCCCTTGTTCCCTGGTAATATATCCTGTGTATTCCGACGATCAGTGCCATGATACCAAATCCAGTCCCTCCGGTAGTGACAATGTCTCCGCTGCCTAACCTTTCCCTGGCCATGCCGCTGGTAGGATGGCCGTAATCATAGAAATACCTGAACGTGTATGCCTGTACCATGTCGAGAAACTGATCATCTTCGAAAGGACTTACTATAGCATCAATCGTGTCAGAAGCAGCCAGAAGGGCACCCGGAACATTGAGAGCCTCTACGTGGTATTGGTATATGTGATCCAGGCCACTATCCCTTCCTGTCCAATCGATCCAGCGAAGTTGCCTGGTGCTGGTCAACAAGGTGAATGCAGTGTCAGATTCAGCTCTTCGCCAGATCTCATATCTGTCGGCTGACGGGACACTGTTCCAGTTGAGCTCGGTATGCATATCTTACTATATGAAACGATTATTGACATATTCCCTTTTTGCAGCCCTGGCAGGACTGGGATTGGCCGGATGTTATCCCGGTGGTCCTGAGTATACTGAAGATCTGGATGTGGTATATACCACATATGATACAGAATTTGATTTTGCCGGCAGGAATACCTATGCTATGCCCGACCAGATCGTCACTGATGTGCAGATCACTAATAGTGGCGATACCATTTATGAATACATGAAGCCCGTGTACGCTGATCAGATCCTTGGAAAAATTGCATCCAATATGGCTGCACTTGGTTGGACCAGGGTAGATATCAGTGCCACTCCAAAACCCGACGTATTGCTATCTCCTGCGGTTACGTCTTCCACTACCTACTATTATTCCTACTGGTATGACTGGTGGTATGGTGGATATTATGGAGGCTGGGGCTGGTATTATCCGCCTTCCTACACCGTAAGCAGTTACACCACGGGTTCATTGATCATGACGATTGCTGATCCTAATCTAGACAGTCCTATCAATAGCTCACCCACAGCATGGGTTGGTGTCCTCAACGGGCTTTTGTCCGGGTCAGGAAATGTTAACCGCGCATTGACAGGCATTGATCAGGCTTTTGCACAATCCCCATATTTAAAAACGAATTAATCCACTACCGAACATGAATAAGCTATATTATATATTCTTTGCGGCCCTCATCTGTTCAGCGACAATAGGGAATGCACAAAGCAACACTTACCTGACCTACTCTGTAGGTTTTGGCATGGGCGACCTCGGTGACTTCATCAGCAAGCCAAGTTTCAGAGGCGCTGCGCTTGATTATCGTAAAATGGTACAACCAAATGTTGGCGTGGGATTTAACCTGGGCTGGAATGTCTTTTACGAAGAAAAAAGCTATGATACCTACGAATACAAAAACCAATCCCTCAGTGGTAAGCAATACCGGTACAGCAACAATATCCCTATGTTGATCAATGTGGATTATTATCTCAATCCAGGGGAAAAGATGAGTACATTTTTTGGCTTAGGGACCGGCGTTGCCTATACCCGCAGGAATACGGACATGAACTTATATACCCTGGAACAAGAGGCCTGGAATTTTTCCCTGGTGCCTGAAATCGGGTTGCAGTTCAACAACAACATTTCCTCTGCCACCACCATCATGCTCAAATACTACTATGGATTGAAAGCAGGTGACTTTGATGCAGCGCAGTCATACTTAGCATTGAATGTAGGCTTTGTATTCAGGCAACCGTAAGCAGTGGGCAGTCAGCAAAAAAAGAAAGGGTCCCCTTTAGGGGATTTAGGGGTAACCATTTAACATCTAACACTAAACCAATAACATGAAACATTTATTAATTATCGCCGCCTTGTTTATTTCCACTTTTGGGTTCGCACAAAGTGCACAGGAAGAAGTAGATCTGATCCAGTCCCTCTATGGAATGCAGAAGAAGGAAATCGTGGCTGATTTCATCAAGCTGGAAGGCGCACAGAAAGATGCCTTCTGGAAACTTTATGATGCATACGAATTGGAGCGAAGGCCTCGGCCAAAGAAGGATCAACCTGCTTGCTACCTATGCTGAATTCTATAGTTCCCTGAATGATGATGCTACCGACATCCTGATCAAGGAAATGAATACCATTGCACTGAAAAACGACAAGCTGATTTCAACCTACTATGGCAAAATGAAAAAACCAGCCGGTGTGAAAGCAGCAGCGCAGTTTGTTCAGATTGAATCCTATTTGTTGAGTTCAATCCGTGCAGCCATCCTGGAAGAAATTCCATTTATCGGCGAACTGGATTAGTGCCCTCTTCATCAGACATAAAAAAAGCCGCTCACTCTGGGCGGCTTTTTTTATGCTTGTATTTTACATCTGCAATTGCCTCGAAAAGCTGCTTAACCATTGTAGTTAAATTACTACATTAACAAATTTGAAAATGTATGTAGCTATCTTGTGTGACAACCTGCACGGATGAAATTACTATCGACACCCTCATTATTTACATTAACATTACTGGTTATCAGTCTTAGCGGTCTTGCACAGGACAACCATTATGCCTGGATGCAGTTTGGGTCACGCAACTCAATACTCAACAATGCCAACCTGAGCAGGTTTGAAGATCAATCAGCGGTCATCATCAATCCGGCCACCCTTTCTGAAGCAACACAGTCCAGCTTCAATTTCAGTACAAATGCTGTAGGGTTTAATACGATCAATTTTAAGAATGGTCTTGGTGAAGGATTTACCATCAAAAACAGTAGTCTGACAATCCTGCCTTCCCTGGCTGCTGGAGTCATCAAACCCAAGAAAAGTGAAAAAGATATGGTGATCGGGTATGCACTGTATACCAGCAATACAGACTTGTTAAATTTTTCGGACAGGGTAGAATCAAAAATAGATCTCATCAATGAAACTGAAAGTCCGGGTAATGAAAACTACCTGGCTCAGTATAATGTCAACACCAATCTCGATGAACTATCCATTGTCGGCGGCATTGGATGGAAACTTAGCCCTGTGTTGTCCTTAGGGATCTCCCAGAACTTTATTTACCGGGCACAGGAGTACGCTCAAAAGTTTTCTGCTTATGCCCTGGCAGACCAGGGATCCGGGGCTAGTGTGGATCTTACCGGAACCAATTATGACTATTATACCAAATATTTCAAACTGGCCACCTTCACTAAAATCGGAATAGTCGCATCATTGAAAGAATGGAACCTGGGACTTACCTTGTCTACTCCGGCTCTTGGCATTATGGGACAGGGCTATATCCTTGCCGATATGAGTTTGTCCAATGTACGGTTGAGTGAGGACCTGAGTCAGCCTAGAAGGAATTTCCTGGCGAATGGCGAATTTGACAAACTCAAGGTAACCTATAAGACTCCTGTCAATGCAGCGCTTGGTATCAACCGCTCATTTGGAAAAGTCAGGCTGTATGGAAGTGTTTCCTGGTTTGGCAACATCAATGCGTACAATATTCTAGACCCCGGAGATGCAGCATTCCTGCAACCGCCCAGTGAAGACAATGTTTTGTATACCAACAAACTGTTGAGCCTCTGGTCAATAAACCATACGGTCATCAATGGTTCGATCGCTGCAGACTGGGCCATCAGGGATGATTACCACCTTTTATTTTCTTTCAGGACTGATGCTCATTATAGTGAGTTTGACAAGCAAAGGCAAGGGTTCAATACCTCAATCAAGCAATGGGATAATTATCACCTCACGATTGGTGCGCAACGAAACTTTGGGTGGAGTGAATGGGTCGTCGGTCTGAGATATAACTATGCTAAAAACAAAGATTATCCTCAACCGATCAGTTTTACAGATCCATCTGAAGACAATTTCTTTCGAGGAGAGACTTCCACAGGTACCATTAGATCAACCGGCCTGCAACTGATGCTGAGTTACACCTTTACGTTTGGCAAGACTGCTGAAGAGTAAATGTTTATGGATTACAATTCCCAGCCTAAAGAAATGCCATACACATAATCAGATTCATTTCCTGCCACGGCAGGTCTGTTGTCATAGTTGAGGGTCAGGTTAAACTTGACATAAAAGTCATTTGCAAATTCATACTTGGTATCTACCTTAAAATCTGAGCGGATACGACCTGATTCGGTGAGACTTGGATACAAATAAATATTGGACAAAAGGCTGAGATCCCCTGTATCAAACATGTTGAGTTCTGCCCCAAAATAAGCTTCTGCGCTGCTTCGATCAGGCGCTTCATTGGAGAAGTTTTCAATGTTAAGAGAAATACCGCCACCCACGCCCAAATAAGATTGATTGGAGTGAGTGAGAAATTTACCTGCGCCCGCCTTTCCGGTGTATCGGGCGTTCAATGCCTGCTCGGTATTGGACAAGTAATTTCCGTCAAGCATCAGGTACCAGTCATGCTGGAGATAGTATTTATAATTGATGCCAGCTTCATTGCGACGGGTGGCGGCGATACTATCCTGAACAGATCGGAATAAGTTAAAAAAGATATCTGTAGACCAGCTATCCCCGAGATACCCTGCACCCAGGGACATGGTTCCCTGTTTCAGGTGATTCGCCTTTGTAAAACTAAATCCCAGGTCCATGTTGGCATTGACCCTGCTCCATAATTCGGACTTAAGCCCTATCAGATGGACTATGTCATCCATGGTGGTAGCTACTGGTACCCCGTCTTCGTCCAAAAGGAAAATATTTCCTTCAGTATTTGTCATCAGGTTGCCATTGATCCTCTGGCCATCCCTCAGGGTAATCAGAAAACGAGTAGATGAATACACTTCTTTGATTTCTGACCACTTGATTTTAAAATCATTTTCGGAATACCCGGTCTTGACAAAGAGTACACCCTTATCCAGGGATTTGATTTCACCAACCATCACATCCTTATTGGTCATGATGAGTGAATCGGTCTGTGCCATGCCGATGATACCCGACAAGAGAAAGGTCATCAGTATTGTGCATCTTTTGAAATAATTAATTCTATTCATAGAAACAGCATGCCAACTTATGGAAAAAACCAAGGGTATGATAAAAACTACTTTACTGCAAATGTTGCTTTCGAAAATACAAAAAGAAAAGGCCCCAGGCTAAATTAGCCTGGAGCCTTTTTATACTTTGAATTTCTACACTCTTTTCCAGTAAGGGAAAAGATAAAGTTTTACTGCCTTACATCAAAAGCAACCCTACGGTTTTGTGCCCTGCCTTCGGCAGTTTTGTTATCTGCCAATGGCATGGTATCTCCAAACCCTTTGGCCGTAATACGGTCAGCAGCAACACCATTCTTCACCAATTCAGTCATCACCGCTTTTGCACGTTTCTCACTGAGCAGTTGGTTAGAAGCTGGCTTACCAACGTTGTCGGTATGCCCCCTGACTTCAACCTTCAAAGACTTGAAGTCATCGCTATTGAGCAGTTTAGCTCCTTCCTTGATCATCGTCTTAGATGCATTCGTCAAGGTAGAGCTACCCGTAACAAACTGGATGCGCTGTGTATTGAATTTTGCATTTTCGATTTTCGGACAACCTGCATTTTCTGCAAGACCGGGGATGTCCGGACATTTATCTGCCTCGTCATTGACACCATCCTTATCTCTGTCAGGAACAGGGCAGCCATTGTAAGCCGCAACACCTGCTACTGTAGGACACTTGTCACTGTCGTCGATGATACCATCACCATCTGTGTCTGCACAGCCATTGTACTTAGCCAGACCAGCCTGGTTAGGACATTTATCCTGCTCATCATTGATGCCGTCCTTATCCGTATCCGGGATCGGGCAGCCATTATACTTAGCCAAACCGGCTACAGCAGGGCATTTGTCCACTTCGTCATTGATGCCGTCCTTGTCTGTATCCGGAATAGGGCAGCCTTCGTATTTAGCTATACCGGCAATGGTCACACACTTGTCCACTTCATCATTGAATCCATCACCATCTGTATCAGGGATCGGGCAACCTGCATAGCGCTCAAAACCTGCCTCACTCGGGCAGCTGTCACTCTTATCAGGAATACCATCTTCATCTGTATCGGCAGGGATAAACTTGCCAAACAACCTCAGCTTGACACCTACCTGGAAATTTGAATTTTTAAATTCACCATTGTTTCCAGCGTTTGCAGTATTATCCAGATTGTCCAGGCCATAGATGTAACGACCAAATACCACAGCACGACCATGAGGGAATATCTCCAGACCGCCATTGAGGCCAAGACTAGTGCTCTTAAGGTCATCCTTGGTGAAATTTGCATTCCGGTCATCCTGGGCATCAATGACTAAATCAAGCTGGGGACCTGCGGTGATTGCCAAAGCCTTGCCAAGATTCAATTTCAACAAGACAGGTATGGATACATAGTTGACATTGCCATCCTGTATCAATGCTGCGGAATTTTCAGCCCTGTAGAGATAAGACGAATACATCACTTCCGGCTCAAGAGATAAAACTCTGCCAAGGGGAAGGTTGACCCAGCCACCGGCAGACCAGCCGATCTTGGAATCATAGCTGATATCAGCAGGATTCTGACCGTCAATGATGAATTTACTGAAATTCATAGCACCAAGTAAACCCCCGGAAACCGTATACCGGTCATGGGCTGATTTTTGGGCATATGAAGTAACCGCAAACGCCATCATGAGAAGATGAAGCATAATTTTTTTCATACAAATTGAATTTTTTTATTGGTATCTAGTTGGTAATGCCCATAAGGGCTTTTCTTTTCAAAATCTAGCGCAATTTATCGGTATTATTTAGGATACACTAATAATTGGCCATTCTTTTTTAGTTCACCAGTGAAGGAGGTCTGACCGGATGATTTCAAGCCGTGATTTCATCTGGCCTTAGTCAGTTACATAGCTGTGTAGGCCTGGTATTGTAGAATTATTTCTACGTATTCTATGATAGCATATCCGCAGATTTGGAAGGACACTCTCCTGGAACTTCCCTTGTCCAATAATTCAACTATGCTGTGCTGAACTGATCCAAATAACACCTACCTTTATCCAACTAAACAAAAATCCATATGAAATCATTTTTACTTTGTAGTGCCTTTCTTGCGGTCACTTTGACCGCAACCGCGCAGACCTCGTCTGTTACATTGTTAACCTTTGCGGGTTATACATTTGCCGACAAGTTCGAGACTTACTATGGTTACGGTAAAATCCAAAATGCCTTTCAATGGGGTGCAGGTCTGGAATTTGGCATCCAGCCAGGTGCTGCCATGGAATTGATTTATCTGCGCTCTGATGCCGACGCTTATTATGATTCATACTATGACAAGCGTATCGAGGGTAAAGTTGGCCTCAATTACATACTTCTAGGAGCCACCAGATACGCACCTATCAATGATGTTGTAAGCGGTTTTGGTACCTTTGATATGGGTGTCGGTTTTACCTCTAACATAGATGAATCCTTGAGTTCAAGTAATGTAACAAAATTTGCCATCGGAGGACGACTTGGCTTACGTATAGCACCAAATGACAAGATTAGCCTCAGGGTTCATGCTCAGATTTTGTCTCCGGTTCAATGGATTGGTGGCGGAGTTTATTTTGGCACAGGTGGCAGCGGAGCGGGTGTATCTACCGGATCTACCATCTGGCAGTTTCAATTTGGTGGCAGTGTGAATTACCGTATTAAATAAAACTAAAGCTAAAATCAATTCCGTAACCCTTACGGAATCCTGATGATAAGAAAAGCCCCGGTCGTGCGAAACGCTGACCGGGGCTTTTACTTTTAATGTAAGTCCTTGATCAATTTGGCCGCCCCGGCCATAATCAGGAGGGAAGCGGGAAACAACAGGCTAGTCCAATCTAACGGAACTTCCTTCTGAAGCAAGGTGAGGAGATAAGGAGCCCAGGCTACAAACAGGGCTACAAGGATCGCAGAGACCAACAGGATTTTCAGTTGATGGAAATCTGTCAGCTTTAACCAGGGAAGATCATAGTGCTTAAGAAAAGGGGTTTCAGAAAGAAACAGCTTTGAAAACCCTATGGAAAAGATGATAAACACAAAGCCGATCAGGAACCGGTCAAGAGACTCTATAATCTTAATGCCAGGCATATTCTGCATATGCCCTGTGGCGATTTCATAATACGCCTCAACACTAAAATAAATACCCAGCCCAAAGAAGACAAGGGCATTGATAAAGGTGAATAACACCACCAGGATAATCGCGAAGTACAGAATTCGTTGCATATGTACAGGACAAGATATAAACTTCCAGAAAATCGACTTTATCCCAAATTTAGGACTGCATACAGGGAGGCGAAAAGAGTTGTGGTACCACAATTCGTTGATTTAATAGATCTATGTATCTCTACCTGAGCAAACAATTGTTGAGATTTCCTTCCAATGGCAGAAAATCTCTGCAAAGGCTTTGCTCAGTACACCACTTTTCACTCTTCATTTTTCACTTTTTTGCCGGTTGCTGAGCGTAGCCGAAGCATCACTCTTCACTTTCATTGCCCTGCTCCTTTCTTAAACCCTGAATTTTCTATAGTGATTTTTACTTCTTTGGCTTTTGCGTCAAGTGTTGTTATCCCGGCATATTGAGTTCCATCAGGTAAAGCATTATAGCCTATGTCAAAATTTACTTTATCTGAGGGCGTGTCTACAGATGTCTTTACGGCAAGGGCCAGAATCAGCTTATGCTCAGTATCGATCGAAACACTAAGCAAGTCTCCTTCTTCCAGGTAGTTTGGAAAATCAAGCCTGAACTTTTTGCCAGGCTCAAGCACTCCTATTGACACGCCACCTGATGTGTATATCTGTTGAATTTTATTTCCATCCGGCGGGAGATAGGCATGAATCTTATCTACAGCCTTTGTGATGTACGTTGAAATATCATCAACTTTATTTTCGACTATTCGCCCACGTATTCCTCCCGGGGTTTTGGAAGGTTCGGTCGAGCCGCCAGTCTCCACCTTAGTAAGCTTTCCATCTACCGCGTAATAACATTGGTTCTGTTTCTTTGATTTTTGTTCGCCTTTATAGAAAGCAGTGATGGTTTCAATCCATTCATACTTTTTGATATTTGCCGCACTCGCCGCAAGGTTGGATTTGATGAGGTTTACCGTTTCCTGCATATCTGCCTGCGCCATCAGGTCAGCAGACAACACAAAAGTTAAAAAAATGAGCATTACAGTCTTTACATTCATGATATTTGATTTTACAATTTACAAGTGATAGGTGCTAATATAGATCCCATAGGATAAAAATCATTTTAGCCAGCTTCCGCGCATTTCCCAAACTGCCCGAAGGCTCTTTTCTATTTTTTAAGCGCTGCAAGCATACACCAAGCCGCCAACCCTATATGTGCAATGATGGCAGGCCACATTCCCATACCTGAAAGCTTCAACCCCAGCGCACCATATACCAATACCAGGCCGGCCAGCAAGTTATAGCATAGCATAGCCCACACCATCAACTTTGCTTGTGTCCCGCCATTTCGAAGTAGCCAACAGGCCAGCGCAAGAGTCATTAAGGCTGCCCCGGTGACACCACATATAATTATCACGGCCGGTTCCTGAATCGTATACCCCAGCAATAAAGGAGTGACTGCAGCAGGCATAACCATCAGGCCTATGCCAACAACAAATTCAAAAATAGCGGATACGGTTAATAGCTGTTTCATCATATTGGATTGTCATTAATTCGGTAAAAGGTCAGCATAACATCTAAATAAGAAAGAGTGAACAGGAAATATAACATCCGTCCTGTCCACTCTCCAATTCTTGATCTTTATTCACTTATTTTCCGGGAGGAACTTCCACCGTCACGTGTTGAATTTTACCAGTGAAGGTATTGTCTCCTTCCCTATAATCGTCAGACACATTGGTCTCTCCATCCATGCCTACATCAATCCCTTCATCCGCTGAAAATGCAAAAGGTTCGGTCTTCGGTACTTTGCCTTCTCCTACCTTTTTACCATCGACATACAGTATGGAAGTTCCTCCGGCGCCAGGCTTACCGCCATCAAACAGGAACTCATACTTGAACGTATGTGGCCCAGGGCTTACCGCAGCCGCGCTGGATACCCTTGTTTTTTCGATGCCAAAGAAATTGTACTCGTGCTGCAGTTTATTGTTTTTCATATACAATGTCCAACCTCCAAACCTACCGGCTTGAGCGATGATCACACCGTTGGCCCCGGATTTTGGAATCTCCACATCTGCAGTGATGGTATAGTTTGTGTTTTTAATGTTGATGAAAGCATTTTCAGAAATTCCCACCATGCCTTCATAGACCGTAAGCGATTTGCGTGGACCCAGCAAGTCCGGCCTGCCGGCAATGGCTGGATTAAACCGTTCCGATCTGCGATCATCAATAGGAAAGACGTGATTTTTTATCGCCTCCGTCCTGAATATCTCCTGTAGTTCCTTCAACTTTTCAGGGTTGGTCGAGGCAAGGTTATTAGCTTCCGAAAAATCTTCATCGATGTTGTACAACTCCCATACATCCTTGTCCAGGGGAGGGTTTTCGACCAGGAGCCAGGGTATTGAATGCCGTGTGCAGGCTACCCATCCTTCATGGTAGATCCCACGATTACCAAACATCTCAAAATACTGGGTAGTCCTTCGATCCTTGGCTTTGGCATCATCTATCGTGTACAACATAGAGACACCATCCATTGGATATTGGGTCACCCCATTGACACTTTTAGGCTCCGGCAGTCCCGCTGCTTCAAGGACGGTGGGGGCGACATCGATCACGTGGTGAAACTGCGACCGGATTTCACCTTTGGCCTTGATCCTGTCTGGCCAATGCAATACCATTCCGTTCCGGGTACCCCCAAAATGGGACGCAATCTGCTTGGTCCATTGGAAAGGCGTATTACCGGCATGTGCCCATCCAATCGCAAAATGTGGAAATGTATTCGGGCTACCCCAGTCATCAATATGGTTTACCATTTGTGAGGCATTTCCAGGTATTCCATTTAAGGCCATCATTTCATTGTAAGTTCCTTCAGGGCCTCCTTCAGCACTGGACCCATTGTCCCCTACGATATAGAAGAAAATAGTGTTGTCGAGTTCCCCCATCTTCTCAAGGGCTTCGACGAGGCGTCCGACTTCATGATCCGTATGTTCAGCGAATCCGGCAAAAACTTCCATCTGCCGGCTGAATAGCTTTTTAGCATCAGCGGACTGTGAATCCCATGAAGGAATTTCTTCAGGTCGTGGGGTAAGTTTCGCATTGGCGGGAATGATCCCCATCTGCTGCTGACGTGCATAGGTTTCTTCACGCAATTTATCCCAACCCTGGTCAAACTTTCCTTTGTACTTGTCCGCCCATTCCTTGGGTGCATGGTGAGGAGCATGTGTAGCTCCCGTAGCAAAATAAACATAGAATGGTTTATCAGGAGTAAGGGAGTGCTGCGCCTGCATCCAGTTGACCGCATGATCTGTCATGTCGACTGTAAAATGATAATTGGGATCTTTTTTGTGCTCGACTCGGGTCACCCCATCATAGATGGCAGGTGACCATTGATTGGTTTCCCCTCCGATAAATCCATAAAACTTATCGAATCCTGATCCGGTAGGCCAACGATCAAACGGGCCGGAAACAGAAACCTCCCATGGTGGGGTCTCATGGTATTTACCAAATGCGGCAGTACTATATCCATTCATTCTCAGAATCTGGGCCAAAGGCGTTACACTGTTTGGTCGGATACCTGTATTGCCGGGAAACCCTGTAGCGAGCTCCATGATCGCACCGGCATTATTGACATGGTGGTTTCTACCTGTCAGCAATGCAACACGTGTAGGCGAACACAGCGCAGTTGTATGAAACCTGTTATATTTTAATCCATTGGCGGCTAGCTTTTCGAGGGTTGGCATATTGATCGGTCCTCCGAAGGCACTGGAATGACCAAAGCCAATGTCATCAATCAACACGATCACCACATTAGGGGCTTTCTCCGGAGCCTTGACTTCAAAACGCGGAGGTGCTTTTGCATTGCGCGCATCGAGTTCTGTTGAAGTCGGGTAGGTCGGTTCTTTAATAGGCAAAACGGTGCGATCAAGACCTTCCACCGTTGAGGTAGCCGATGTATTGGTTTCATTCCCTTCCTGGGCAGGCTGACAACTCTTGCACAAGAACGCAATAGCTAAAAGCAGGTATATTCTTTTCATTTTAGGACAGTGGTTTAGCCCAAAAATACAAATATTTGAAAGTATTTGAATCAAGACATGCCACTTCAAATATGGTCAGGCAATCCCCTTTTAAGATGGTGCGTTTTTGTAGTTTTGTTTTGTAAACCAGAGTCTCAATCCTTTGATTATGAAATCAGTTTTCTGTATTGTTTCCATTTTATTTATTGCGCTGCAAGGAAGGGCTCAGGACGTGACCTTTCCCAGGGAACTGACGAATAGTGGGTCAACATTGTCGTTTTACCAACCTCAGGTAGATAGTTGGGTGGACTTTAAAAAATTAGTTTACCGTGCTGCCATTGCTCTCACCCCTTACCAGGGTGAAGAAATTCTCGGAGTAATCTATATGGAATCAGCTACTGATGTCAATACAGATAACCATCAGGTTTTGGTGTATAACATGACCATTCAAAAAACACACTTTCCCACGCTGGATGCAACGACCGCAGGCAAAATGGATGCACTGGTCAGGGCATTTCTTACCCCCGACAGGTCAATATTAATGTCCCTTGAACAGATCGTAGCTTGTACGCCCAAAAACGAGCCTGTCAATACTATAGCAGTCAATAATACGCCTCCAGTAATATTTGTCACCACTAAACCAACCATTTTGATTCAATCAGATGGCCCGCCTGTAAAATCAGCTACCAACAAGGAAAATCTGGAATATGTGGTCAATGTCAACTATCCGATATTCTTTGACGCCCCCAATACCGCCTACTTCCTGTATGATGGATTGGAATGGCAGAAAGGGGAGCGCCTGAGCGGGCCATGGACTTTTACAAGTACACTTCCAAAATCACTCATCAGCCTTGCAAAAGACACCAGCTGGGCCTATCTCAAAGAATGTATCCCCGCGGCCTCTAAGCCATCGGCAAACATGCCACAGGTTTATTACTCGGAAAAACTTGCAGAACTCATCTTATTTGATGGCGAGCCAATCTATAGTACCATTAAAGGAACAAACCTAACCTATGCCACGAATTCATACAGCGACTTCTTCTACTGCTCGACAGACAAGAAGTATTATTATGTGACAGCAGGCCGTTGGTTTAAATCCTCAAGCTTAAATGGACCATGGACATTTGCAACACCTGATCTTCCTGCTGATTTTTTAAAAATTCCGGATGATAGTCCAGCCTCCTCGATTTTACCTTTCGTTCCCGGTTCAGAACAAGCCAAAGATGCAGTGATGATCGCCCAGATTCCAACCACGATCGAAGTCAATGCAACTGAAGCTGCGAAAATGGTAAACATTGTGTATTCCGGAGAACCCAAATTTGAGCCTATCGACAGCACAACTTTGTTTTATGCAGTCAATACCTCAGATAAGGTGATCAAGGTCAGCAGCAATCAATATTATGCCTGCGTGCAAGGCATCTGGTTTCTTTCCAGCACACCCACAGGCCCATGGCAAACAGCAACTTCAGTACCTGAGGCTATTTATACAATGCCTGCAAGTTCGCCGGTGTACAATGTGACGTATGTCACCCAAAACGTGACCGTCAATAACACGGTTCAAGCCACCTACACATCAGGTTATATGGGCCTCTACGTCGTTGCTGCACCAACAGGAGTCATCATAATATCCGGCACCGGGTACTATCACCCCCCATATTACTATTATCCGCCGTATGGATATCCGGTATATTATCCCTACCCTGTCACATATGGGGTGTATGCGTACCACCCATACCCTTACGGAGGAGTAGCTTATCATGCGTCCTATAATCCGAATACAGGCATGTATGCGCGCAGTGCTACAGCTTACAGCCCTTATGGTACAGCAACCGTAGCTCAGGGTTATAATCCATATACGGGCACGTATGCAAGAGGTGCGTCTGTATCAACCCCGTATGGAAGCAGATCATCGGCTCAGGCATATAATCCATACACAGGTACAGCCGCTTCAACTCACCAGGGATCCAGTCCATATGCACAATGGGGCACAAGTACTGTATCGAGAAACGGGCAGCAGGCTTCTGCAGCACACGTAACCACCAATCAAGGTACTGCCGCCGGAGTTAAAACTGCAAGCGGTGACAAGTATGCAACTGCCAATGGCAATGTGTACAAAAACACCGGGAATGGCTGGGAGGATGCTTCCCGCCCACCTCAAACTCAGCCTGCACAAAATAATGCGATGTCAAACAAACAGGCACCAGCGCAGCAGCCAGCTACGAACGCCACAAGGCCTGCCAGTAGTCAGCCTGTAAATACGCAGGAGATGGACAGGGACTTTCAAAACAGACAACGATCAGCCACGCAAACACAACAGTTTAGCGGGCGTACTTCAGGTTTTAGCGGAGGGGGGGCACGGCAGATGCCGGCAGGCGGAGGAAGAAGGGGATGACAAGCAACACATCATAACTAACTCCAGGTGATGGCGTCCCATATAGTCCGTTATGATCCATTTTGAAAAAAGAACAACACACGCTAAAACAATTCGAAAATCCTTAGGTGTATCTTTGCCAGGTCTCCATCGGAACTACAATTACACAGCCAGTGAAAGGGATCCCTCGCTTGTTACATCAGCAGGCCTATAATCTTTTGTAAGACCTCCGCTGCTGAATAATACACAAACAATATCGGAACGAAAGGCACGGCAAGACTCACAGCAATGCCAATCACATCCCGCAGGGTCACGGGTACCACGCGCAGTTGTTGGAGCACATCATACATGCTCGAATAATCATAAGCCATGGAAGGGTCAACCTGTCTTTTTTCGATCCGGTCTTCAAATGATTCATTATTCAGCCATTCCTTTTCAAAGGTCTGACTCATTTCGATTCCGAGCTCACTTAGGTGCAGCAAGCCCAATTGTTTTGTTCTTACCAATTTACCCATGAAAAATACTAAGGGAAGTAGCAGCATGATCACACACAGGATAATATATCCTATACCCACCCTTTGCACCATAAGGATATCATCCGGGGTGTTCATGATGAATACCATCAACTGTCCGGAGAGGACCAGACTGCCGGCCACAAAAATGAAGCTAAAACTCCGCTGGGCCAGAATCAGTATACCCAATCCACCTGAACGGTCTGCATGTGTAGGGAGTAATTTCAATGGCAAACCTGAAATGTGAAACAGGAGCATAATCCAAACTATATATCGCCATAGCCATTGAAGCAGCAGAAACTGGAAAAACGGGATAGAAATAAAGACAGCCCATTTCCCGGCGAGGCTCATCACATTATTCTCCGGCAATCCGGCAAACTTCCATGTAGTAGCGCCTCCCTGCAATCCACCATATACTCCACTCTCCACCAGGCTGAGGATAGAAGCCAGGATGATCAGGAGGAGCACCACTTCCGTCAGTGATGAACATGCCAGCTTCCTGTACCTCGGCAATTTAACTTCCAGCAATCTTTGCCGGTCTGCAGGTTCAAGTAGATAGTCCGAAACATACTTGATAGTCCCAGTTGATTTAATATCAATCACTTTCCGAATGAGGATCAATACCGGCAAGGCAATCAGAATACGGGCATGCATGGCGATATCTTCAACAAATGGTGAAGAAACACCTGAATACAATGTACCATCGAGCGCATTGAAGATGACCAATGGCAGCCATGCAAAACAAATGCCTGCCAGGGCCAGTGCGCCCTGGTGATTATTGACACCAAGCTTCACCTGCGCCTTTCGGAATAAACCGCCTTCAATAAGGGAAAAATTTTCAGCAGATGGTGGAATTGAATTCATAGGTAATGCATTTCCGGTGAGTAGCCATCCTGATCCCGGAACGGCTTATTGATCAAAAGTATAAACCTTTTTCCAGTCTGATTTCATATCCATGATGACCCAATGGTAAGTGCCGGCATCATCCAGCCCCCGATTGAGTTTGCCGATATGTGAATCACGGTCATACGCCCATTCCCGGACTTCATCTGTATGATGTACGATCATCCCAAAGCGGGGATATCCTGTGCCGGTAGATGTCCATTGTAACATTTCATAGTCTCCATCTGAATTGCCGGCTGTAAATACAGGTCTACGTCCGATGTGCTGTTCTATGCCGACAGGCTTGGCTGCCTTGTCATCTATAAAATTGATCTCCGGTAATCTGTAGATCACAGGGCCATCATCACGCATCTCATATTTCAGCTTCAAAGAGCTTCCGATGACCTGCTCTGGTGGAATGCCATATACTGCTTCCGTCCATGGACGCATGAAATCTATTCCTCCTCCTGAAACAATGTAGGTTTTATACCCGTTAGCCCGCAGGTAATTGAGGAGTTCCAGCATCGGCTGAAAGACCATCTCTGTGTATGGACGATTGAAACGAGGATGGCGTGCAGTAGCTAACCATTCCTTTACGAGGATATTAAATTCTTCTGTGGTTGTGCCGGCATGTGTGGCAATCAATAAATCAACCATCGATTTTTCACCTCCTGACAATGCTGTCTTTACATCTCCCTCAAGTACTGCCTTGAAGGGTTGTGTATCCTTCCACTCCGGATGCTGCGGAGCCAGCGTCTTGATGCGATCCATAACGAATGCAAACTGAAAATACATCGGCTGCTCACTCCATAACGTACCATCATTGTCAAAACACGCGATGCGATCCGCAACCGGGATAAAATCTGCTGCACCCATTTTCGTGGTTTTAGTGATAAAATCAATAATGGCCTTTTTGGTGGAACCTTCCTTCCAGGAAGGAAGTGGGTCCTTGGCTGCAGTGGAAATCTCCTGCTTTACCGGAGTATCTGTTGCCTGGTGAGGTGTATTACAACTAAATGTAATGAAGCCACTAACAAAAATCAGTATGAATGCAAAATGGTTTCTAAGTTTCATATGCCAATTTAGCTAATTATGCTTAGTTAAAAAGAAAACGGCTACCGTTTGGGTAGCCATTTTCATGTTTAGATTTAATTATTTACCTCCGGATCCCTCCTGCATTTTTCTCAGGACTTCATCAAGGTTAAACGTTCCTGCCTTTTGTCGCGGAGGATAATCCTTGAATGAGTATATGAAGTTACCTACATAGGTTTGTGAGGGTACAAGCAGAAATGCATGTTCCAGTAACCAATCGTAATATGTATTGGAAGTCACATCAGCAAACTCATATGGGTCTGTACGTAGATTAAAGATTTTAGGTATCCGCAGAGGCGTAAAGGGATCCATCCATACCGCCATGGTGCCATGAGTCCGTTGCTCCATAAATACGAGCTTCCAGTTGTCGTATCGCAATGAAACCAATTGGGCATCATCATTAAAGTAGAAAAATTCCTTTCTCGGGTCTGTCGTAGTCTGCCCCGTGAGTAAAGGCAGCATATTATAGCCGTCGAGATGCACCTTAAAGGTCTTACCGGCAGCGGTATAGCCTGTCAATAATTTCTCCTTCACATCAGGCACTCCTGCAGCGGCCAATAAGGTAGGCATCCAATCCAGATGGGATATGATATCATTAGATACTGAACCGGCTGGGATATGTCCTGGCCACCTTACCATTGCAGGCACGCGGTACGCTCCCTCCCAGTTTGTATTTTTCTCACTACGGAAAGGCGTCGTACCGGCATCAGGCCAGCTATTGCGGTGAGGGCCATTATCTGTGCTATACATCACTATCGTATTGTCCCCGATCCCCAGCTTGTCGATCATGGCCAGGATAGTACCTACATTCTTATCGTGATCGATCATGGCATCATGATACTCGCTTTGCCAGCGTCCTGATTGACCCTGGCTCTCTGGCTTGGCATAAGTACGGAAGTGCATGTGGGTAAAATTGACCCACAAAAACACAGGCTTGCCTGCAGCCACCTGTTTCTCAAGGAAGGCTGCACCCATAGCCGCTACATCATCATCTATAGTCTCCATTCGCTCCTTGGTCAGTGGGCCAGTATTCTCTATTTTCTGTGTTCCATCTGCATTGGCATAGGTATGCAATACACCTCTTGGTCCATACTTGGCCCTGAATCCTGGAAAATCTGCTTCAGATGGATAATCTCTCAGCTCTGGTTCTTCCTCCGCATTGAGGTGATAGAGGTTGCCAAAAAACTCATCAAACCCATGCATCGTAGGCAGATGCTCATCCCTGTCACCCAGGTGGTTTTTACCAAACTGTCCTGTGGCATAACCCTGACCTTTCAACAGCTCCGCTATGGTAGGGTCTTCTTTCTGTAGGCCTAACTCAGCCCCCGGCATACCAACTTTGGTAAGCCCGGTACGCAAGCCTGATTGTCCGGTGATAAAGGAAGCACGGCCAGCAGTACAACTCTGCTCAGCATAGTAGTCCGTAAATATTACACCTTCTTTCGCCACGCGGTCGATGTTAGGTGTCTTGTATCCCATGAGGCCCATGGAATAAGCACTGATGTTAGATTGCCCGATATCATCACCCCATATGATGACGATGTTAGGCTTTCCTGCATTGGCAGGGGCAGCAGCAGTGCTTGTTGTGGCCTTTGCAGCAGTCGTGGTTTTCTTTTGCTGCGCTGATATGGTGCCATTACCAACGGTGATACAAAGCACTAAAATGAAATACAACAATCTTTTCATAACTGGAAATTGGTTAAGTGATAGAAATCTCTAGGTTGACGCCCTTGAAAATGCAAAGGCGTCCGTGTAGAATTAATGCTACAAGTCTCAACCTATAGTTCAATACTCTATAGGGATGCAACCCCTGCGCTGTCTGTAAAGTCCTGGTTATGAAACTCGCTGAAATAATATTTGAACTTGAGGTTGATCCCTTCCGGAAACTGGATGCCCGCGAGTAAACCATGTTGGAAATTCTCAGTCCTGTTGCTGAACCAACCGGTGATCTTGTCGATCTTATCTCCGTCATCAAAGGTTTTCTCCTTGTAATGGAATGGAAATTCGATTTCATATCCCCCGTAGAAAAACATCTTCGACAGGTTACCAAATTTGAAGCCTACCGGAATAGCAAGGTTATAGGTACGGAATTTCTTCTTGTTGACAATCTGGCTTACCGGGTCACGGTAATCATCATATATATATCCCACATTGCGAATGGCTAAACCAGAAAAAATGCCCACATGCTGGTTAAGGTCTGAATTGACAAAGGCCTGCAAATTGAATACAGGCGCCCAGCGCATCAGTGAGTTTGCCTCCTGGCCTTGATCAGACATGTCAGCCCAGGAAAAGATCATCTCCCCTCCGACAGAATAATACACCTTGGAAGATTGACCTATCACTGAAGTGGTTATCAGTAAACTTAAAGCGAATAGTGTAATTATGTTTTTCATTTTTATTGATTTATGTCAGTTACTCATGATTGAATCCCTTACTTGTTTTCTTTTTAAACCTATCGACCCATTTTCCCTCGTCCTGGCTCACCTGGGACGATCCCTGTTTTCTACAGTTGCCCGTTTCTGTAAAACGTTGCTCTTTCGAAATCCCGGGATGTTGTTAATAGTTCAATAAACTTATAAACCCATTAACCTATCAACCCAATTACTTCTCCCTTACAAACTCGACATCATACGTACTCTTTTCTACCGCCTGGTAATAAGACCCCGCCAGCTTGTCCTGGCCAACAATATACTCCAACCCATAGGTAGACCCAGGATAATTGACATCCTGCAATTCCGCCATGACATATAGCTTTCCATCCTTTTCCACCCATTCTGCCCGCGCCACATGTATTGACTTAGGATTGTAATATCCGACATCGAGTTTACCATCAGGAGCTGCACTGCGGATCTCCAGGATATACCCACCATCCGGCCGCAACCATCGGCCAACGAGTTTGTTGAGGTCAGGCTTACTGCTATTCTGTTCAGTAACTGCTGGAGTGGTTGTAGTTGTGTTTTCAACTTTATGCGCACAACTGAAGCTCAACACCATGATGACCAACACCACCGATACTCCCGAAAACAAGCTGTTCGGCTTGCCCGCGTAATATGCAATTCGTTTCGCCATGCTTAAAGAATGTTTTGTAGCTGAATCTGATAACAGTACAAATGAATTGATGTAATCAACATAAGTTAGAACCGATACCCAAGGTGAATGGTATACCGGAAACCAAAACTTCGTGTATTGGTGGATCCGGTTTTTTTGAAATCAACATCATCAAGGACAAACGTATATCCAGGAAACCGCTCACTGAGGATCTCATCTATTTTAGCATAAAGGGCCGATTCATCATCCGCTTCAAGGTTCGTGTCCAGTTTTGCATTTAATGAATACCAGGCTACACTGGGTCCGATCAAAACAAAATCAAGGGCGACTCTTTTCCATAAGACAAACTGGTAACCTAGTTGGGCGCCGATGGCAGTCGTTTGAAAGGAGAAATCTGTATTCACCTCCCCATGGAAAGTCTCCGTATTGAGGTTCCATGTGTTTTCCCTGCCCATATAGGCATATGAGACAAATGGCCCTATGTACAAACCACGCGGTGCCCTGTATTTGTTTTCAGAAGCAAGGTAAAACCGGTAATCGCCTGTGAAAAGAAAACCCTTGTCTTTTGAATCTTTATATAGTTGCACGATGGAGTCATCAACAATGCTGATCAGGTTAAACTTGGGCAACTTTGCCAGTCCTCCATTGATCGAAAAACTCTGGTGCTCCCCTATAGTCCTTTCATAGCCGAGAATGAGTGATCTGTCGCCAAAGATCAGGGGATTGGTCACGTTAATACGGATAGTATTTTTCCGGATTCTATCCGCCTTCATTATATCCTGCTTCCCGGTATCGCTTTGTGCCTGCAGAGAAATTGCTCCGTTCAGGCTCAAGCAAAGCATCAATAATAAGGTGATATGCCTATTCATGGTCGTACTATTTAATTGCTTCAAAAATATAATTAATATCTGAGTATTTGGCCAATGATAAAGCTGATGAGGCCCGTCAGGTATTGGTAAATAGAAGCATTGTGAATACATTTCTATAATCCCATACTGTGGAATAACTCCTGGTATTCAGGATTTTGCGGGTCAACCGCCTTGAGTGCCCTGGCATGTTCCATTGCTTTTTGAGGAAGCTTTTGCTGCATATAGAAAAAGGCCAGTGCATAGTTGATATTGGGGGCCTGCGGGTTCAAGCCAAATCCTCTAAGCAATATTTTTTCTGCTTCCTTTATTTTCCCTTGCTGCTGCAGCAATAACCCATAATTATAATACAAGCCCGGATTGGTAGAACCCATATTGGCTGCCTTTTGGAAACTTTCAAGTGCCGGCGTGATGCCACCCATCTCATACTGTAGCAACCCAAGGTTATAAAAAACCTGATCATTAAAAGGGTCAATCAATGCAGCATCCTCTAAGGTTTTTAAAGCTTCAGGGTTTTTGCCCAGCGTATTGTATGCCGCCGATAGGTTTAGCCTGGCATAGTTCATCAGGCTATCTTTATCAAGTCCGCGTGTATAGTATCGTATGGCTTCATCATAAGCTCCGGCCTGCATCTTATAATCAGCCATCATGACATTGCCAACCGAAAAATCAGTCTGGTATTGGAGAAAAGCCTGGTTTTCTGCATCCGCTGCCGTATATGCCGCTTTCCACGAAGCAGGTATTTGATCAGGTGGCAAACGATGGTACAAATCAGCAGCAGCAACGCGCACAGCCCGCACTTTATCTGTCAACAACGGATACACCTTTTGCACCCATAGATCAGGCGGATAATTTTCAAGCGCCCTGATCGAATGATAGCGCACGAGTGGCTTTTGGTCCTTGATGGCTTTCAACAAAGCACCTGCACTATTCATGGTCTGAATACTTGATAAGTAATTTGCAGCTGTGGCCCGGGCGATTTCAGGCTGAGTGGTATCGCCAAGGAGTTTGACAAGATGAAATTCACTGTCCCCATTGAGCAAACTGCCGGGAATCAGGTCATCCGAAAAATGATACTTGCGCACCGGACCATACCATTCCTCTATCTTTTCAGCAGCCCATACAGATGATTGGTTAGCATGACAGCCGGTGCAAGCATTCGGTGTTCCATATTTCACGGATTGATCGGGTCGTGGCACGCGGAAGCTATGGTCTCGCCTGTGATCAACGCCCATATAGGTATGGACTACCATGTGACAATTGATACACTGTGCAGCGTCAGTATCAGATTTATGAAAATGATGCTCCGGTAAATTGTAAACTGGCTTATGGCAACTCAGGCAAAGATTGTTGCCTGATAGCCGGAGTTTCCCGGAATGCGGATTATGACAACTACTGCAACGTACATTATTATGGAACATTTTACTCTGGGTGAATGATCCATACTCATAATCTTCTTCCTTGATCTGTCCATCCGCAAAATACATTTCATTGCTGATCACCTGGGGATGAGGTCATCCATGATATCATGCGACCGGATCAATGTTTCTGCAACATCCGATTTACGCATGGCATGCCGCACAGGTATTGAGTTGCAGCTGACTCAATGTATCACGACCATACAGAAGCCCTGCATTTTCAATGCGGTCACCATGCTTATATTCTTTTGAATTGATGTATTCAATATGATTACTTCCGGGGCCGTGGCAACTCTCGCAAGTCACATTGATTTCCTTCCAGGTCGTATTGTAGCTATCCGTCTGCTCATCATAATTCTTTTGCAGGTCAGTGGAATGACAAGACGCGCACATTGTATTCCAGTTCTGGCTGTTGCCGGTCCAGTGCAACCAGTCCTTATGATATACCTTCTGTCCTGCATATTGGTGAAACCACTTCTTATCCCTGGAATCCCAGCTCACACGGGTGGCCTGTAATCTTCCGTCTGGAAAAGCGATCAGGTACTGTTGTAATGGAAAGTACCCAAAGGTGTAGAGCACTTCATAGTCATGGTTCTGTCCATCATCTCCTTGCGTATTGATGTAAAACTTTCCATCCTTCTTAAAAAACGTGGAAACGACCCCATCTGCTGTAAATGTGGTGCCGTTAAAATCACCAAGCACAG
Organism: Candidatus Opimibacter iunctus; assembly: GCA_016716665.1. GTDB lineage: Bacteria > Bacteroidota > Bacteroidia > Chitinophagales > Saprospiraceae > Opimibacter > Opimibacter iunctus. The sequence goes on from JADJVH010000008.1 coordinate 97,862, forward strand.
TTGAGTCATTAGCAGGCAACATCGCCTTGAAATGGTCAGAAGAAGTCCATGCAGTATAGGCTTCAGCATGACAGGATTTGCAATTGATGGAGCCAACATAGGTGCTCTTTCCGTGGATTGGGGACTCTCCTTTGCCGGCTTTATTGCATCCGCCCAACATGTGTATGGACACATAGAGGAAGAAATAAATTTGAAGGAGGTTACTCCGTTTCAATCCTGATTTCATTTAGCTATGTTCTTCCTGAACATAAAATAGCGGCAACCGGCTTCTGCACCCCAGTTGTACCTCGCGATAAAATCACCATACAGACCTGCATTGACCTGGGCCCACAGATTGAGGCGAGGCCTTGGAGCAAAAGCCATACGTCCTTTTAGTAGCATAGACGTACCCCCGTTGATATAATCAACAAACAATTCAGGTGCCACTACTGTCCAGGTCTTCTTATTCCAATAGTGGAGGATGATGCCTTGCAGTTTGGTAAAATTGAAATCTGGTCTTGATTCATCCCCTGAAAACGAATTGGTTTGCTGCAGCACGAGGGCGAGGAGCGTCCTGTTGTCTTTGAGGAATCCGCTGTAGCTGATCACCGGGATGATCATATTCTTTCCTGTTCCTTGTGCTGGGGTAGAGGCTGTATTAAGGCTGATCTCTAAAGAAGCGGTCACGGCAGACCTTCGCGCCTGATAGATATTGTAGCCGAGCAATCGGAATGAAATATCTCCAAGGCCACCTTTGTCAAAACCCTGTGGGTAGGGAAAGGTATTCGTGACATAAGGGATATCTACACGGGTAGTAAACCGTTTGCCAAGCTTAACAATTGTCCTTAGCACTGTTTGATTGAGATTGAACCCCCCGGCCTTATCATAATGCTGAAATTCGTTGAAGATCTCAACCCGGGTCAGAAACTGCGAAGGATCATCTGCTGAGATGACACGCGGCACCGGCAGACTGGTCATTGTATCAGATGTTGATTGGGCGACTATAGCGTCAGTTACCGAAAGCAGCACCAGACAAATTGCAACTCTTCTCAATAAGGCAAACGGTTCGCTGTTCATCACTCACTTGCAGCTTTCGCTGCTGCCTTGCCTTTACCGATAGGAATACCGACATTGACATAAAGCACCCTGTTGAACTCATCGGGAGAGTTGTCTGACACCCGCACATCCACAAGTCCGTAATAGTATTGAACACCAAGGTTCATTCCGTTGCCTTTGACCAATCGGTATCCCAGGCCTGCACACAAGCCACCATCGAGTGGGTGATACTGTTTTTTGATATCCAGTGTATAGGTCAGATCATCGTCATCGATGACTGCATTGAGAAATTCATCTTTGGCTTTATATTTCAATCCCAGTTGGATACCTGCCTGTGCATACAGGTGGTTTTTAAACCTGTATTTCATCATGAACGGCACATTGAAGTAGTTGAGTTTTCGGGTGATACTACCGGTAGCAAATACCTGGTCAAGACCCGGGTCATTTAAGGAATATACCGCAATGCCTTCAGCCCCCATGGTGGATTTGACACGAACACCGGTACTGACAAGCCAGGAGGGATTTTTTGTGGCAAAATCAAAATAAAAGCCAAGGTTATAATTAGAATGAGCTTTGGAAGGGTCTATGCCATCAAGTCTTGACAAGCTCCATCCTCCATCCAATCCAAATTCAATTTTACCTGAATTGAGTTTGTCACCAAGTAAAATGGAGATCAATACCTGAGATTGGCCCAGGTAAGTAAATAGCATAAGTAAAAGGGTGTACAAAAATTTCATTGCGAAAAGGTTTATAGTCCAAAACGATATTGCAGCGAAGTTAGAAATTGTTCCCGGCTTCCGAGGAAGCCGTATTCCGCGCGGATCATCCAGTGCTTATTCAATTGGTACTGGCCACCGATGATAAAGTTCCATTTATCTTTCAGCGCTTTATCAAGGGAGTACTGGACCGTTGCGGTCTGTTCATCATTCAAGGCCCCATCTATTCCGTTTAAGACTTCACCAGCTGTATTCAATACCCTGTTGGCAGTTTCATATTTGGCCTTATTGACCGGGTTGGCTTGTTCGATATTCGAAAGTCCATTCCACCATTCATCCACATTCATTTGCTTTTCTTCCACATTGGAGATTGCCCCGTCCACTTTACCTTGTATATCTGCACCAGGAAACAAATCAATCAAGGGGAGTGAGCCACTGGTCTCGGAAGAAAACTGCACCCTGAATCCACCTGCCCATACTGCGATCTGACTTTGAGGCTTCTTAAATTTAAAAGACTTACCAAACCTTGGACCAAATACAAAAGTCTTCACTGGTTTGTCCAACGCTTCGATATCTGTCCAGGCAAAATTCATGTCCAGGGCAATCCATCCACCACCTACACCCATTGTTGGGGTGATACCGATACCCATGACGGTTCCGTCAAACTTGGCTGTAGTACCGAACGAGGCTACTTCATTCCAGACATTGGATGTATCCGGCAGGAATATTCCGGCCCCCTATTTTTGTAGAGGATTTTACCTTTCCGAGTATGCCATACACATTGAGAAATGGGAAAACCCATATGTCAGGTCGCACATTAATGGCACTTGCACTGGCTATTGCTTCATCTATCCGGATGATCTCATCGATATCGAACTGAGGTCCTCCATTGAAGCCAACCATAATATTATCTATAACGAGTTCTGATTCCTGAGTGAGGTAGTTGACGCTCAGTCCAGCGGAATATGGGAGATCAAATCCAAGCGCTGTCGCTTTTTCTCCCCAGATAGGAAGTGCATACGGATAAGGTGTTGTCTTCAGGCTGTCCACCAGGGGTTCACTTTTCTCACCAACGGGTTTGTTGGTATACACCTGGGCATCCAGATTGCCTACAAGTGGCAATGCAAAAATCAGGGTGATAATGATCTTTTTCATGCTGCTCGAATTTGCGCCCAAAATAGGCAATCTCTGCCCATTAGCGCACTTTCCCTGCCATTGGGCATATTGGGAACACTATCATGACTCAAAGGGGACTATAATGAGAGAAGGCCGCACGTGTGCGGCCTTCTCTGGTCTCTTCTTTCCTGAGCGTTGGTGAAGCATCACTCTTCATTTTTCACTCTTCATTTTTCATTTTTCTTTTCCCCCGATCTGATTCTTAATCGCCTGGATCAACTGGGATGCGTCACCCGGGCGATAGATGAGCTTCTTCAAATTTTCCCTGATGAGCTGCTCATGCTGATAAGCCTGTTGATATAAGGGGTCAGAACTGACCCTTTGCAGAAATGCATCTCTGGATTGCGGGTCCAGGGCCTGGTCAAAAAACATCCCAACCTGCTTGGTCAATTCATTGAGATCGTCAACGTTGTGCATACATTCCGCTTTTAACATTCCTGAGCAACCCAGGGATAAAATTTTAATTAAATAGTATTACAATCCGTTCGTTTTCTTCCGGTGTTATTCTTCTTCCGACTGGTCCTTGGTTTTGGCGGGGGTGGTCCGTTTACTTTTTTTCTGCCCTCTCACATCGGTATAGCCATGTTGGCGGGCATATTCGGTCAGCTTTTCTTTCAACAGGTTTCTGGCCCTGAAGAGCCTTGATCTCACAGTGCCGATTGGTACATCTATGATCGCAGCGATTTCTTCGTACGTAAAACCCTCAATATCGCACAGCAGGATGACCGTCCTGAAGTCGATCGGGAGGCTGTTGATCGCTGTGGTCACCTCATCACCCATCATGTGGAGAAAGATCTCCTCCCTCAGGTCACTATAGCCGGATACGCGGTCATCGTCTGTATCGTGGAAGGCTACAATGTCCTCAAAATCTACCTTGGTGGGCTGCTTGACCTTTTTCCTATACTCGTTTATATAGGCGTTCTTGAGGATTTTAAACAACCATGCTTTAGCATTAGTTCCTTTCTCGTACTTATCTATAAAACGATATGCCTTGAGGTAGGTCTCCTGGACCAGATCATCCGCATCTTCCTGGTTGTAGGTCAGGTGATAGGCAAAGGTCTGCAAAGCTCCTACATGAGGCAGGAGCTCCTTTTCAAAGATCGGGTCGTATTGTGATTTGGCGGGTTTATTCGGCATCTGGGCCCTGGAGGTATTTATCAACGGTGAAAGTATGAAAAAACCAAAAAAGGGGTATAAGGTTTAGGATCAAATGTAGGGGATCAAATGAAGGGGTTCAATATTTTGAACCCCTTCATTTGAACCAAAACGGGGTTAATATGTAGTTTTGGCCCCGTATGGGAAGAAAGAATAAGCTCAAGCGCTTTGCAGATGTGGCCTCATTTCCGAATGTCTATGAGGTCGATCCGGCCCAGGAATCCTTTCTGTCCAATCAGGAAGGGGTCAGCAGGGATCTGCGGGGACAATGGGCTCCTGCGCACTTCCAAAATGATCATCCCGTGATCCTTGAGCTGGCCTGCGGCAAAGGGGACTATACCGTCGCCCTGGCCAAAGACCATCCGGAAAACAACTATATCGGGGTCGACATCAAAGGTGCACGCATCTGGAAAGGAGCCCGGTCAGCTCTGGATACCGGAATGAACAATGTTGCCTTTCTCCGTACCCGGATAGAATTTATTGACCGCTTTTTTGCACCCGGTGAGGTATCAGCGATCTGGATCACCTTTCCCGATCCCTTTGAAGGTAAGATCACCCGCCGCCTGATGGCCGCCCCGTTTCTCGAGCGCTATCGCCGAATCCTCAAACCCGGAGGTGTCGTCCACCTCAAGACTGACTCTCCGTTGCTCTATGAGTTCTGCCTCGAAGTCATCCACAGTGATCCCCGATGCCATGTATTGTATGCCAATCCTGATATCTACAGTTCCCCTCTCGATTTCCCGGAGCTGGAACACAAGACATACTACGAGATCAAGCACCTGGGCATCGGGAGGACGATCAAGTACATTCAGTTTACCATAGTGTAAGACTGTGAGACAGTGAGACAGTAAGACAGTGAGAGGTGTGGGTTAGGGTGTGCGTGAAGGAGATGCCAGATCCCAGACTCGCAGATGCCAGACTTGTTGTGCTCGTTTTAAAACACAGGCTCTGCCTGTAAATCTTGCATTTGTTTTTTTTGTAAAAGAACAGATGTTGATGCCAGCCTCCCTTTGAATGCCGAAGCCATTTTGCGAAGGCATTTGGCTGCAAGTAAAAATCATATCATCCGGACTGCTGATTGTAAGACTGCCAACTTTTTTCCAAGAGCCCCACGGTTTGAAAGCCGTGGCATTTCAATTCCTGGCTTTGGAGCCAGGTTTTTCGCTCTTGGCATATTAGCCTGGTTGGTGATGAGGACAGGCAGTTAGGCTCACCGCGGTGCACCAAGTCAGCCGCGAATGGAAGAAAACACTCTTCACTTTTCACTCTTCATTTTTCATTTAAAAATGTTTCCACCCCTGCGCCGTCACCGGGTGAATCTGCCCGCCGGACGTATGTAGCGTGATTCCATCTTCCTTAGGCACCATCTCGCCGATGATATAGACACTGTCCATAAACCGGATCTTGTCAAGATCTTTTGGATCTACGGTGAAGAGTAATTCATAATCCTCACCTCCGCTCAAGGCACAGGTAATCGGATCAAGTTTAAATTCCATGGCCTGCATACGTGCCTCATCATGGATGGGCACCTGGGCTTCTTCTATAAATGCACCAACACCGGATGCCTTGCAGATGTGCATCAAATCGGATGCAAGTCCATCTGAGATATCAATCATCGCAGTAGGTAACAATCCACTCTTTTCAAAATACCGCACTGCTTCGAGTCTTGCTTCAGGCTTCAATTGGCGGCCAACGAGATATTTTTTCTCACTCAGTTGCGGCTGCATATCAGGCGCAGCAAGGAATACCTGCTTCTCCCGCTCCAGGATCTGAAGACCGAGATAAGCAGCACCGAGATCACCTGTGACACATAGGATATCACCAGCCTTTGCTCCACTACGATAGGTGATACGATCAGCAGCAATACTCCCAATCGCCGTGATGGAAATAGTCAATCCTCGCGGAGAAGAAGTCGTATCACCTCCAACGAGGTCCACATCGTATGCTTCACAAGCTATGCGTATACCTTCATACAATTCATCCACCGCCTCCACCGAAAACCGGTTACTTATCGCAATGGACACAGTGATATGCTTTGGTATCGCATTCATGGCACAGATATCCGACAGGTTGACGATGACCGCCTTGTAGCCGAGATGTTTCAATGGATGATACATCAGATCAAAATGTATTCCTTCGACCAGCAAGTCTGTCGTGACAATCACCGGCTCACCTCCGTAGTCAAGTACCGCAGCATCATCACCAATACCCTTGATGGTTTCTTTCCGGATAGTTGTAAACTGTGCAGCTAAGTGATCTATTAAGCCGAATTCGCCGAGCTGGCTGATGTCTGTATGTGGGGTCTGTTGATCACTCATTTGATTATGCGCTTAGGATAATTGTTTTAACAATTACAGTTTATAAGTTGATGGGTTTATTGGTTGATGTTGATGGGTTGATGGAGGTCATAGGCTTATGAAGGTAATAGGCTTATGAAGGTTTGCAACTTGATGTCCTTCTGACTTCGTCATTCCCTGTTCCTTGTTCTTTATTCGATTTGTTCCCTGTTCGTTATTCGATCTCCCTGGCTGAGCGTCTGACTGTCTTACTTAGCTTAAATACCTTTACCAATCCCTTATCAACATGCTGCCATAATCCCTCTTCCGGGAGCGGCGCTATGACCTTCATATACTCCTGCTTAGACGGATGCTGGAACTGCAACTTGTATGCATGCAGATCAATTGTGCCATCCGGATTGGTGCGCTTCGAACCATACTTGATGTCGCCGCGAATCGGCACACCCAATGCAGAAAGCTGAGCACGTATCTGATGCTTCCTGCCGGTGATCAGGTCGATGCGGGAGCAACATAAAATTGTCGAACTGTTGCAGCACCTGGTAATGCAAGAGTGCTTCATCAGCTCCTGCTTTTGGTTCGTCACTGGTATAGGTGATATTGAGCTTGTTGTCGTAGGTCAGATAATGCTTCAATTGGCCGGCAGCTGGAATATCTGCTGTCGGGACGATACCGAGATAGATCTTCTTGACTTTGTTTTCTTCCCATTGTTTGGACATCAATGCAGCAGCTTCCTTTGTCTTGGCAAAGACCACTACACCACTGACCCTGCGGTCAAGGCGATGCACGAGGTAGAGATCCCTGTGGGCATAAGCCATCGCCATACGATGTGCAGAAGGGTCGCCTGTCTTATCTTCCTGCACCGGCAATCCGGCAGGCTTGTTGAGCGCGATGAGGTGGTGATCCTTATAGAGGACCAGTTCACTTATTCTTTTCATTTTCTTTTTTTACCTCCTCGTGATCAATAAACAGGTCCGGTTCCTGTGGGGGAGGCAGCGGCTTTTGTGGCGTCAGGAAAAACCGGTAGAAGAGGTAGATCGCCAGGAGAAGGATGATAAATTTCATGTGTTTGCCATGTTGATGACTGCGTAAAGATACGACTTTGACCGGCAAGTCGAAGCGCAGCGTATACTTCGACTCCGCTCAGCACAAGGATCCCGCACGCTGCGAAGCGGGAGAGCATAGGGCAGAGAGCATAGAGCAGCATAGGGCAGAGCGCAAAAGCTTTCTCCGATTGACCCCGGGGTTGCGAAGCACACAGGGGAGAGCCCGCGAGGGCGAAGGGGCATAAATTGTCTGAAGGTTGATCCAGCTTCTATTCAATACCCAATATCGAATATCCAAGGAAAAGTGGAAAGGAGCTGTGAGGTGAGGAAGGACACTTCGATTCAATACCCAATAGACAATAGCCAAGTTGAACTAAGAAGGATCTGTCAGGAGATAGCTCGGCCTATAATCCACACACACTTACTAATCCCACACTTCTTACTGTCTCACTGTCTTACCGTCTTACACATCCTTCGGTCGCCGAAGCCCTTGAATGGGAATGCAATTCCATTCAAGGTGCGAAGGAGACTCACGGTCTCACGGTCCTTTGGTCGCCGAAGCCAACGAAAAGAATTTCATTCTTTCGTTGGGCGAAGGAGACTCACGCTCTCACGTTCGTGGTAGGCTTTCTCCAGGGTCTGGAGAAAGACCTCGACTGTCCTGTGCTCCTGACACCGCATACTTCCGGTCAAAGACAAAGAAAGGCACGCCTCTTACACCAAGCTGGTGTGCTTCATTGATGTCCGCTTCTACTATATCTGAATACATTCCACTATCCAATGCTTCTTTCAGTGCAGTCGTATCGAGTCCGATATCCTCACCGAGCTGAAGCAATACTGCATCATCATCGAGATTTAAGCCTTCCGTGAAATAGGCGGAGAAGAGTTTCTCTTCAGCTTCGTCTTGCCTGCCATGCAGCTTGGCAAAGTGAGCAAAACGATGAGCATTGAACGAATTGGCCACAATGGTTTTATCAAAATTGTAGGCAAGCCCTTCCTTTGCAGCCATATCTGTCACATAGGCATTCATGCGCGCTGCTTCCTGCAGGGAGATGCCTTTATGTTCGGAGAGATATTGATTGATATTCTTAGCAGGATCGGTGACCATGTCAGGTGATAGCTGATAACTCTTCCATTCGATCTCGACATCATCCCTGCCTTCAAACTGTGATAGTGCTGCTTCAAATTTGCGCTTGCCGATATAGCAAAAGGGGCACATGATGTCGCTCCAGATTTCAATTTTCATTTTTTGTTGCGTTGTATCTAAGTGGGTGTATGAACCCGGTGGTTCAGTATTGATCCGTTTTATTTGTGCGTTCACATCAAAACCAGCAATTGCAAAACTAAGGATCAATAATACTTTTAAAGACATTTGGAAACTTAAATAGAAGTAGCATTAACGAAACAGGGAAAAAAAAGTTCAAACGACAGGTATAGCTGCCATACAATCCAAAAAGTATTGTTTCTTAAACCTATCTGTATGCGGAAGCTTCATGATATGAAAGTTCCCAATGCTCCAATAAGGTCTTAACATATCAAAGTTCCTATCAGGAATGCTTTGTGGTGGCCATTTCTCCATCAACCGGATAAACTTCTTCTTATCCCTCTCTAAAAAAGCAACCGTGCCCTTTGCGTAGAGATACCACGCTTTGCCATCTGCTCCGCCAAACCAACTATATAAAACACTATAGGTCTTTTTAAACTGCTTTGTCGCTTCCTTGTATTGATCCCCCATCGCGAGCATTTGTCCCAGATGCCACTGAAGTGAGTGACGGTTTTCCACTTGGTCATGATAACGGAGATATGCCTTTATCAAATCTGCAGCCTGTACATAGGATCCCGCAGCGGACAATTCGCGCCAGCAGCACGTATCGCTGTCAAAGATGGATTGTGGATATTCCAGTCCTGGTTGCGTCGCTGCATCTTGCGCGAGGACAGGCAAGGCACCCGAAATCAATACTAAAATGACACACTCAATTTTAATCCACATGATGCAATGATATAGCTGGCAGGGGTTTAGGTGGTTGATTCCATCGCCACATACTTTGCAGTCAAATTACAAAAAATTAATATTAGAATTTTCCCTATATTTCGCTTTCATTTCACCCAAGTCAGTCTCTCAAATGGCCTATCACACGATCATCCCGTCCCCAATAGGTCCTATCTACCTCGAAGGATCTGAAAAAGGCGTCAGCCGCATCAGTTTTCGCCCGGAAGATACCCACGGCGAACAAGGCGAAATACCTGAATGCCTGAAGGATTGCGCCACTCAACTCACCGCCTACTTTGCCGGCACCCTCAAGGAATTTGACCTCAAGCTTGATTTTGGCGATGCCCCCGACTTCCACAAGGAAGTCTGGAAGATGGTCAGGCTCATCCCATACGGCCGTACAAGGACCTACACCGACATCGCTGATGTGATCGACCATCACAATGCCACCCGCGCCGTAGGCCACGCTAACGGCCTGAATCCGATTCCTATCGTCGTCCCTTGTCACCGCGTCATCGGCAAGGACGGCAGCCTCACCGGCTATGCCTACGGCCTTGAGATGAAGAGGTGGCTGCTGAGTCATGAGTCACCGGGTACGTACATGAAGCAGTCCGACCTGGTGGATATCCTGCACCACGCCTGATCCGGTATTATCCTGGATTCCAAATAAAAAAGGGCCTCTCCAGATATAGGAAAGGCCCTTTTCTTTATTGCAGAGACGTTTACTTATCCCTGATGACAAGGACCACTTGTGTATATATTTCCCTGCCTGTCTGCAGGTCTACAAGGTAGCTGCCTTCAGCCAGGCCAGATACATCTATCGTGTATTCATTCCAGCCGGATATTGCGTTCTGGACTGACGTATTGACCACCTGACCCATTGTATTCAACATCCGCACGTTTACTTGCTGCTCTCTCGGAGATCTGAATGAGACTTGCAGTTTGTCACTTACCGGATTAGGCTTGAACAGAACATCTTCCAGTGACTCATCATGGACGACTGGCTTCGAGCCTATAGTTACACCCAATGCAGGGTCAGCCGCAGGGTCAACAGTTCCATGATTTCCTGAGGCAAATCCTTGCAATGGATCATCACATTCCAGGACAGCGGTACAGACAGTCTCACATCCATAGGCATCCGTCACCGTCAGGCTGACATCTACGGATGAGAATCCTATATAAATCGTAATCTGTGATGTCCCTTGTCCGGACTGCAACAGGTAATCATCACCATCAAGACCCCATGCATATGTGTATGGCGCCACACCATCCGTGACAATCGCTGAAATGACCACACCATGCGTACTGCACTCCACTGCAGGCGGCAGCAGGATCGAACATTCGAGAAATGTATTCGGAATCCACAGGATATGTTGAGAGGCTGTAGATGCATTACCACATGCATCTGTAGCAACCCACGTACGGGTTACATCAAATGTTCCTGCCTGAGCACCTGGCAGTATAGACTCTGTGTACGAAATAGCTATAGGCTGTGCATTATCCTCTGCCATGATCGCAGGCACTGCAGGCAACGGAGCACATGTGACCTTCGTATCTGCAGGCACTCCCGAAATCAGCGGGGGCAGGTCATCGATCACATTCACACTAAAGGTGACCACAGTGGCATTTCCACATACATCCGTCGCGGTCCAGGTATACACACGCTGCTCATAGTATCCGGCGAGTTGACAATCATCGGTCAATATAGATTGAAGGGAAAAGACCGGATCAATTTGCAAATCACATTCATCTTCTACATACACACTGCTCTCATCGAGGGCATTGAGTTGATTCATGATGCTCTTATCAGACAACTTCACTGTATTATTATCCTGATCTATAAACTTGCGGATGATCGACCAGGAAGGAATCAGGATCTCAGGAGCATCTGTATCATTCATCACAATCGTCTGTTTGACCTGTGACAAATTGCCACACAGGTCCTTGGCAGACCATGTCCGTACAATGACCAGGCCGTCCCTGCATTCGGTATCGAGGGTATCCTGTACCATCGCTACCTGTACAAATGAACCGGCACACTCATCATAAGCAGACACTTCGGGGAGACTGAGATCATCGCACAATTCAGGTACTACTCCCTCGATCACAGGTCCCGATCCGTCTCCGACGTGGATGAGTTGTGTCCGGGTCGTGCTATTTCCGCAGGCATCAATAGCATTGACACGTCGGTAGATGTCATATTCAAACGCGCAGTCTCCGGCGATGATGCTGTCACGGGTCGAAACGATGATCTGTTGACAATTGTCAGTAGCAACGATCCCAGGTATTGTGTCATTGCACCCAATAGTGATCTCATCCTTAAAACCGGGTAATTCAGGAGCAGTATTATCAACGATATTGACCTGGGCAGTCAACTGACTGTTGTTGCCACAGATATCCGTTGCAGTCCACTCGAGGATCAATGATGCGACGATCCCTGTTGTCGCGCAATTGCCTGTAGAGACCAGTTTTTCAGTATACCTGATGTCAAGTCCCTTGCTGCAATTGTCTTCCGCATGTACATCTTCTACGCCAAAGGAGGTGTATTGCTCTTCATTGGTACCACACTCTACCGTCAACACATCACCTGGCTGGAGTGCAGCCAGCACAGGATTGACAAATGTCATGACCGGTGGGATATGATCATCAGGGATCAGGATCGCAGTATCCCTCACTGTATTCCCACAAGGATCAAAACCCTCATAGGTCCTCCTGATTGCTTTTCCGGTGCCACATGGATTGAGGATCTCCACATCCCAGTATCGCAGGTTACCATTGCCACAATTGTCGATGACCTCTATCTCATTGAGTGCAGGATCACCGATACAGGTGACTTCTGGCACACCAACGATGACCGGCTCTTCGTCATCTACCAATTGCACTTTCAAGGTCAGGACGGATTTGTTGCCACAGGCATCGGTTCCTGTCCATTGATAGGTGCGCTCTTCGGCATAGCCTGAGTACTCACAATTGCGGGAGATGATGGTTGCTTGCTTGAAGGTGATCGTCGGACTGCTTCCACATGATGGAGGACTCATGACAGATCCTACATTGAGTTGATCGTAGAATGCAGGTATACCACCTTCATTGCACGTATATTCAAAGGATGTACTCTCACTGATACCGGACAGTTGTGGTGGCGTGAGGATCAATACTGGCCCTGTATCATCAGTCAGTGTGATATACTGCACGGCTGTAGATACATTACCACAAAGGTCTTTGGTCGTCCAGGTCCGTGTGATGATCTGCCCATTCTGGCATCCAGGCAGTGGTTGCGATTCTACCATGCTGATATCACAGGCACAAAGGCACTCATCAGTAGCGGTGACCAATGGAGGTTCCGGTATGGCATCACATCGCACTGTAGTATCAGCCGGTATGCCCTGGAAGACCGGTGCGATTTCGTCAACGAGTTCGAGGAATACAAAGGCACTGCTGCTGTTGCCACATGCATCGGTCGCTGTCCATGTCAGGCGGTAACGATTGATATAGCCATCTGTAGCACAATCTCCCTGGTCGAGGAGGAGATCTGCGAAGATCACAGTGACTGCGCCTCCGCAGTTGTCTGTAGTTGAAATACTTCCTGTACCCAACTCTGGAATTTCCCACGAAGGATCTTGTCCAAGGCATTGCACTTTGACAGTACCACCATTGGGTACACCTTGTATCAAAGGATCTGTAAAGGTGATGACAGGTGCGGTATTGTCAAATACAGTGATGACTTGTTGGCATGTAGATGAATTACCGCAGGCATCTGTAGCACGATAGGTCCTGGTGACTACAAAACGGTTTACGCAGGTCTGGTTGCTGATCACATCATTGACAAATGTAACCGTGGCTGTTCCGCCGCAATTGTCAGAAGTAATGACACTTGCAACATTTGGCGTTGGTACCAGGCTTGCACACTGAACAGTGATATTGACAGGGCAAGTGATGGTCGGTGGTGTATTATCAAAGACCGTAATGATCTGTGCACAGGTCGCTGAGTTACCGCAGAGGTCTGTAGCACGATACGTGCGTGTCAATGTATAGCGATTAGGACAAGTCTGGTTGGAGATCACATCGCTGACATGGGTGATCGTCGCTGTTCCAGAGCAGTTGTCTGTTGCTGTTACCAGTGCGATATTTGGTACAGGCACGAGGTTAGCACATTGTACAGTGATGTTGACTGGACAAGATATAGATGGCGGGGTGTCATCAAATACCGTGATGATCTGATTGCATGTCGCAGAGTTGCCGCACAGGTCCGTGGCTCTGTAAGTGCGTGTGACCGTGTACCTGTTTGGACAGGTCTGATTGGAGATCACATCACCTACATGGGTGATCGTAGCTGTTCCTGAGCAATTGTCTGTTGCAGTCACTAGTGCAATATTCGGCGCTGGTACGAGGGCTGCGCATTGCACTGTGATACCCGTGGGGCAAGTCAAAGACGGAGCCGTATTATCAAATACCGTTATGGTCTGCACACGTCGAAGAATTACCACATCCATCAGTAGCTCGGTAGGTGCGGGTGATGGTGTATCGGTTAGCACAGGTCTGGTTGGAGATGACATCACCGACAAAGGTTATTGTTGCTGCATTGCCACAATTGTCAGTAGAAGATACTGCACCAGGATTAGCAGCAGGCACGAGACTTGCACACTGTACTGTGATATTAGCAGGACAACCGATTTGTGGCACAGCATCATCGTTGAGGATTGTGCCTGTACCATCAAGAGTCGCGCCGCTACCACTAAAGGTGATGGCACGTCCATTGGTATTGAGGTTACTCAACCTATCCAGGAACGTTTCATTTGCTTCGATAAAGCAATCACCGACCAGGGAGACTTGTATGGTAGCTTGTTGCACACCTGCTGCAATACTATTCATACCCGAAGCAGCCAGATAATCATTGTTGGCCACTGTCGCAGTGCCATCGAGTGTTGCATGGGTAAAGGAAACATTGGCATCAGATGGATTGCTCATATTCACAGTGTATACCATGACCAGATTGCTGGCGGTACATCCTTCTGCCAGTGATGGATTCGATATCGTGATGACTGCATTGTCATCATTGGTGATCGTACCGGTGCCACTACCATCCAGGATAGAAGCATTGACCGGATTTGATAATGTCATCAGTACTGTTTCATTCAGTTCAACTTTATTATCCCCATTGACCACAACGCTAACTGTCTGTGTGAATGCGCCTCCTGCTGTAAAATTGAGTGTGCCCGCGGCCAGCGGTTGATAGTCTAGATCAGCAGTTGTTGCAGTGCCACCGGTGATAGCATAATCAATAGAGCAGGCGTTTGCATTGACCGTGCGTGTGACGGTAAAGATAAGATTGGAGGTGCCCGCATTTCCCTCTGCTATTGTAGGGTCATCGATCGAAAACTGGGTGTTGACGATTTGAATTGGATAATCCTCCACTTCGCCTGTATTGTCCAAACCTGTAGGTGATAGATTGCCATGTCCAAAGCGGAAACGGGTAAAAGAATTTCCAGGTGATGCCCCTGCAGGCACTGAAAATGTAAGCATATTACTACCGGCGGTGAGTGCTGTATTGGTAAATATTTGTTCTGCGGGACTTTCCCATGAACCATTGAGATTGAAATCAACCCATGCATTGAGTAGTCCCGGAGTAGAAGCGATGACGCTCAGATCGGCAGTGGTATTGATCACGATTACGCCAGGCAATATGACACCATCGTCATCATCCCCTTCTACATCAATATCATCTCCATTTGCGGTTCCGGTTGGCTGTCCGTTGGCATCTCCATCAATGCCAGCTCCCAGGTATATGCCAAATTGTGCCTTATGCACGGCACCATTGGATGCAGCAAGTGTCGGATAGGTCGGATCAGGAGCATCGCCATAATCGAGTTCGTCGTTCTGTATTGTTCCGGTCTGAGGCGAACCCGCAGTAGTCACGCCGGCAGGAGCTCCAGTGATAGTGCCTAATGCCACTGAAAATGTCTCATCATTTTCAACAATGAAATCACCATTGACATTGACGGTGATCTGGCTTGCTTCATTCATGGTCCCCGTAAAGGTCAGCGTACCATCATTGTCCACATAGTCGCTGTTGGCTATCGTGGCCGTCCCGTCAGAGGTAGTATACGGGAGGGTAAAACCACCCTGCACAGGATTATTGAGCGTGGCGGTAAAGATGAATGGGCTCAACCCCGTATTTCCTTCTTGTAGCGAAACCCCACCAGCCGGAGTCAGGGTGACAGTGGCTGCATCATCATTGGTGATGGTGCCTGTTCTACTGGAAGTACCTAATGTAACATTTCTACCTGAGGCACTCAGGTTGTTTATGGCAACATTATATACCTCTGCATTTTCCACCTTGTTATCATTGTTGATGGTCACATTTACGGATTGGGCTGTTGTCGTACCTGGTACGAAGGTGACTCCCTGATTGGTGATCCCATTATAATCATTGTCTGCAGTGGTTGCAGTCCCATCTGATGTAGAAAACTGAACGGTCACTGGGACATCTACCGGATTACTCAAGGTGACAGAGAATACTTGTGGAGTGAGGTTTTCAGCCTGTGTGACATTTGCGGCGAGGGCGACCATGGCTGCATCATCATTAGTGATTGTTCCTGTCTGTGGCGAACCAACTTTAGTGATTGCTGCAGCTTGAGTAGAAGAAGTTCCACTGATTGCACCCAGCGCGACACTAAAGGTTTCATTTAACTCCACCTTATTATCTCCGTTGACCAATACAGTTATTGTTTTTGCTTCTCCGGCTGTGCCGGCAAAAACAAGTGTACCATCATTGTCGGCATAATCGCCGTCGGCTGCTGTTGCCGTGACATTATCCGTTGTAAATGCAACCTGGAATCCACCCTGAACTACAGAGCTCAAAGTAGTTGTAAACGTGTATGCCACTGAACCTGCATTACCTTCGTTTTGTGTAATACCACCCGTTAAAGTTAACGTTGCAGCATCGTCATTGTTGATTGTACCAATGCCCTGCGCATCGGCCACACCTGCATTAACTACATTGGTGAGATTTACAAAAAAAGTTTCATTGTCTTCTATGGTGAGATCACCATTGACTGTGACGTTGAAGGTTTAAGTGGAAAGGCCTTCAGCTATGACCTGTCCTGTAAGTGAACTTGGGACATAATCATTGTTGGCTGTTGTGGCTGTATTGTCCTGTGTGGCAATATCAAAGGATACGCCCCCTGGCCCTGCAGGTGTGTTGAGGCTGACTGTAAAGGCAAACGTTGTCGTTCCTGCATTTCCTTCTGCGAGAGTGACATCATTGATGGATATCGCCCTGTTGAGGATCTGGACCTGATAATCTTCCACTTCGCCATCTGCTGCTGTCCCGGTAAAACTCAATCCACTTGCTGTAGATATACGGAATCGCGCAAAAGAAGTTCCTACAGATGCACCTGCCGGGACAGCTACACTCAGTGCATTATTGCCGGCAACAACGGCTGTGTTTGAAAATATTTGTTCACCAGCATCACTCCAGTCGCCATCGCGATTATAATCAAGCCATGCATTTAATACACCAGCTCCGGATGCATTGACTGTGACACTTGAACTCAATCCGGTGATAAAAGAAAATGGCAGCGTGACACCATCTTCATCTGCTCCATCACCTGTAGAAGTTGCATTAGGCTGTCCATCTGCATCAGCATCCACAGTAGCACCCAGGCGAAGCCCTCCTGTAACCAGGCTATGCCTCGCACCATTATTTGCCAGCGTGGTTGGATACGTTCCTGCAAAACCGCTTTGAGCTGCAGTAGGTGCATCTCCCCAATCTGATTCGTCATTAAGGATTGTGACCGTCTGAGGTGAACCCACAATAGTTACGGTACCAGGTGCTGGCAATCCGGACAGGCTATTGATCGCCGCCTGAAAGGTCTCATCCGTTTCAATATTGAGATCTCCATTGATGGCCACGGTGAACATTTTTACCTCTCCGGCATTACCGGTGAATAATAAGGAGCCATCATTGTCTGCATAATCAAGATCGGATGTGGTTGCAGTGCCATCATTGGTGGTGTAATTTGCTGTCAACCCGCCCTGTACAGCATTGTTGAGTGTAGCACTGAAGTTGACTAGTGTTGTACCAGAGTTACCCTCATTGACGGATACCCCACCACTGAGCGTCACCGTTGCATTGTCATTGTCAATGATGTTGCCCGTTGCGCTTGCCGTTCCAAGACTCACATTGCGACCACTGGCAGCAAGTGTTCCAAGTGATGCCGAAAATGTTTCACTACTCTCAACGATCGCATCATTCACAGTCGTCACCGTCACATTTTGAGGGGTAGTGGTATTAGCAGGAAAGATGAGGGTTTGATTGACTACAGCAGGATAATCGCCAGGGGCTACAGCGGTCCCATTAGCTGTATTCACTTGTACCGTGACCGGCACATCTACAGGATTGCTAAGGGTAACGGAAAATAGAATGACGAGGCCTTCAATGGTAGATGAATTTCCGGTAAATTCTACGACGGCGGCATCATCATTGGTGATCGTCCCTGTTTGCGGTGAGCCTGCCGTGGTGACTCCACCGGGTCCTCCGGAGATAGCTCCGAGCGCAACCGTAAATGTTTCATTCAATTCCACTTTGACATCGGAGGTAGTATTCACCGTGATGATTTGACTTTCACCTGTCGTACCTGCAAAAACAAGGGAACCATCATTGTCGGTGTAGTCATTGTCTGCCGTGGTTGCCGTTCCATTATTGGACGTATACGCCAGATTGAAACCTCCCTGGACAGGATTGTTCAATGTGGCTGTAAATACAAAAGAGGTTCCTTCATTTTGTGAGACACCGCCAGACAGTGTCACTACTGCAGCATCATCATTTGTGATCGTACCCAGGCCTGAAGCATCGGCAAGGATTACTCCGGGAGGTGCGGCGGAAAGCACAACCGTAAATGTCTCATTTGCTTCCACCACATTATCCTGATTGACCAATACAGTCAC
This sequence comes from Candidatus Opimibacter iunctus, assembly GCA_016716665.1. Taxonomy (GTDB): domain Bacteria; phylum Bacteroidota; class Bacteroidia; order Chitinophagales; family Saprospiraceae; genus Opimibacter; species Opimibacter iunctus. The sequence continues at coordinate 116,220 of JADJVH010000008.1, forward strand.
TGTGGCAGTAAACGATCCACCTGCTGTAAATGTGACAATACCGCTGCTAATAGCTGCAAAATCTGATGGGCTTGACGCAGTGCCCGTCATCGTATTTACATCCAGGCTAAAGGCATCCGAATTATTAGAACGCGTAACCGTGAAGTTAAATGATGTGGCAGAACCGCCGGTACCTTCATTCAACGTGACATCATTGATGGAAACCACCGTGGGTGCCTTAAAGCCAAAGTCAACAGTTAGATTGGTATTGTTATCCCCATCTCCATCATCTGTTGGCTCAGAGGCGAATGACAAGGTAATAGCTCTTGAAGCGAAACCGAATCCATTGATTGCATCCCCATTATCATCATTATTCACATTATTATCCGGATCTGGAGCACTAGTGGTGGGACTGGTTACCAAAGGTTGCATCAATGTATTATCGTAAAGTGATCCCCCGGGCAGGAAATTAGAGGGCGCAATTTCAACAATATAATCATCGGGGCAAATCGGATTGAAAGAATACAATCCTCCTCCCGCTGTCAAGGTGGATGTCAATGAAGGTCCGTCACCTGCATCCAAAACACCATCTCCATCATCAAGGTAGAGTTTGGCGGTCACATTATCCTTACCGCTATCTCCGGCATCAAAAACACCATTTCGGTTTTGGTCAATATAGACCAGGTTGCCCAGGGAGAGGGCGTTAACGGTGACGACAGCATTGCAGGTGGAAGTATTGTTATTGTTATCCGTTACGGTGAGTGTGACTGTATTGTTACCAATATTGGCGCAGGTAAAATTTGTTTGTGATAACGCATAGCCCAGGATGCCGCAGGCATCAGAGGATCCATTATTCACCTGGGCTGGTGTGATCGTGACCATCCCGCTTGCATCAAGCTGTACAGTGACGTTCTGACACACTGCTAAAGGAGGCACATTATCAGCTACGGTCACATTAGCAGTGCATGTACTGGATAGTCCATTATTGCCGGTAACCGTAAGTGTAACCATTTGAGTTCCGATATTGGCACAGGTAAAGGCAGATGGAGATACAGTCATACTTTGGATGCCGCATGTAGCGGTTGAGCCATTATTCACCTGAGCTGCCGTCAATGTCCCATTTCCGCTGGAGTTGAGCTGAACTATAGCATTCTTACATCCTGCTACGGGAACATTATTATCTTGGACAGTAACTGTAGTTTGACAGGTTCCCAATCGGCCACAATGATCCATGACCGTGAGCGTCACAGTATTTGTGCCCACATTAGCACAGGTAAATGAACTCGGATTGACTGACATACTGGCAATTCCGCAATTGTCACTGGAACCATTGTTGATCTGAGAGGCGGTAATCGTTGCTGTTCCTGCAGCTGATAATTGGATCGTAGCCGGCTGGCATACTGCTACCGGGTTGATGAGATCCGGAACTGCCGTAACGACGACAGGATTGCCGATGTAGGCATCAATGCACCCCTGGTTTGCGGAGTCCCTGATTTTTACATTATAATTTCCCGGGGCTAGATTGCCAAAAAAATTACTGGTCTGCCAGGAGACTCCATTATTGACCGAATATTCGATAACACCTGTACACGTGCAGGTCACTGGTGTTACGATAATAATACCATTGTTCATGCAGCATGTGGCATTGAGTTTGGAGACTCCGTCAAGACTGATATTGCACACCGGTGAATTGGTTTTCAAAGTAGACAACATTGTCAAAATCAAAGCTCTGATTGCCTCCGCTGTTTGTATTAATCAAGGATACCCTAAGCCAACTGATCCCAGTCCAGTTAAGGGTATGTGTTTGTGCTCCGCCGACATTTGGGGTAAACAGATATTCGTCCCCCTTGTCGGAATATGCTTTCCAGGTACCATTCCCATTGCCAAATGGTGCTGTAGTAAAACTGACTACATCCCATGTGAGGGCATTTTTTGTGATTTGGGCTACGTCTCCTACTCCGGCATTTGTCGGAAAAAGCACTCCTCCCGCTCCGCTCCATCCGGAAAATGAAAATCCTGGATGATTTGGCCCTGTATCAAAGGTCATCGTCATCTGACCACTCATATACATTGGCAACATGAGCATGAGCATGCCGATACCCAACGAGATGCGGGTCGATAATTTGGTCGTAAGCATAGTAGTAATTGGGTTTAGTTGTATAATACTTTGTAGAGCGTTAATAAGGGCATTCAATACCAAAAAGGCCATTAGGCAACGATCTGTTATGGGTCATTAAAATAGATTTTTGCAGGCGTGACAAATATAATTCACCACTTCATTTCCCACTGTCTTACCATCTTACATCAATTCAACAGATCCGGCATCCTTCGACTCCACTCAGGACAAGTGACAATATAGCTGGCAGAAGACGCCTTATCAGTTAAGGAGATCTGGCATGATGAGATTGAACGCTGGTATATCTACATTAAACGCCTCCCCCGTATCCAGCCTGATCATCGTATAATATCCGCACATCCTCCCAATAGGATAGGCCAGGACACAAAAACTGCTGTACGAATGGAATCCTTCCGGTTCGATGAGTGGTTGCTCGCCGACGACACCGGGACCATCCACTACTTTCTTCTCCCCGTCAGCTTCTGTGATATCCCAGTGACGGGAGATGAGCTGGATAGGATATTCGTTATAGTTCTTGATGTGGATGGTATAGACGTGCAGGTATTGCGACCTGTGTGGAAACGAATGCCCGGGCCGGAAATCACTTTCCACCCCTATCCGTACTCCATGTGTCGTCAATGCCTGCATAGGGCTAAAGTAAAAAATTCCGGACAATGTCCTCAGCCTGGCACAAAGTCTCTTCGAGATCATCATTGATGAGCACGATATCAAACTTAGATTCAAACGTAAGTTCCAATGTTGCTTTGGCCAGCCGCTTCTGCAAGTTCTCCTCAGTATCCGTGCCACGCGCACGCAGTCTGCGTTCCAACTCCTGCATCGAAGGCACTTTGACAAATACGGTCAGGGTCTCCTCTGGATAGATCTGCTTGATGTGCAAGGCCCCTTTGACATCGACGTCAAAGATGACATGCTTGCCTTCCTGGTGCACGCGATTGATTTCAGATTTGAGGGTGCCATAAAACTGGTTGGGATAGACTTCTTCCCATTCAGCAAATGATTCGATATAGATCCAGTGGGTAAAGGTCTCCACAGAGACAAAATAATAATCCTTACCCTCTACTTCATGAGGCCTGCGCTGTCGTGTGGTAGCGGAGACCGAAAAGGAAGTGTTTGGAAAATTGGCAAGGATATGCCTGACAATCGTCGTTTTGCCAGAGCCACTGGGTGCGGTAAAGACAATGAGTTTGCCCGAAGCGCTCATACAATATTGGCCAGTTGCTCTTTGATCTTCTCCAACTCATTCTTCATTCCGACGACGAGATGTTGCAGCGGGCTCCACTGCGCCTTGGCCCCGAGCGTATTGATCTCACGGCCCAGCTCCTGGGAGATAAAGTTGAGTTGCTTGGACTTCATCTCCATATCCCCCTTGAGGGTCTCCATAAAGAAGGTGCAATGCTGCTGGAGCCTGACTTTCTCTTCGTTGATATCGAGACGGTCGAGATAATAGATGACTTCCTGTTCGAAGCGGTTGGCATCCACCTGATCGCCTGTCATGTACTCATCGAGCTTCTGCTTCATGCGGTTGCGGACGTAGGCAAACCGCTCTTTGTCATGTGCCTCGATCTGGTTGCACATATCATGTATGGCTGTTGCAGACTGGTGAAGGTCATTATATAAGCTACGACCCTCATGCTCCCTGAAGACGATCAGTTGGTCGATGGATTTGTTGACTGCCTCCAGGATCGCATTCCAGAGCTTGTCATCCATCGTGGAGGTGCCCCCTGATTTCAGGATATTGGGGAGTTTAAGTACTTCATGGAGAATCTGGTCTGGATTGACCCCGAGTTCGATCGCAATCGAACTGAGCTGTTTGAAGTGCTTTTTGATCAGGGCTTTATCATAATCGATATCATCGATACCCAGGTCTCCTTCAAAACTGATCGTCATTTCAATCTTCCCCCTTTGGGTGCGTTGGAGAACCAGGTTGCGGAGGTCTATCTCTTTTTCCCCGAGATTGACCGGCAGCTTGATGCGCAGGTCGGTGATTTTAGAATTTAGCGAACGTATCTCTGACAATACGGTCATATCGTTGTATGCGGCACTGCCCCGCCCATACCCGGTCATGGATTGAATCATGGGCCTAAGATAGTGGTTTAGAGGCGATGCCTCTAAACTTGGCTCAAGAGGCTTAAGGGGCCAAAGGGGCTTAAGGGCATAAAAGTAAGCCATGATCCCACAAGTAGGGGTTCAAGATTTTGAACCCCTACTTATGGGATCAACCCGTTACCCCCTGTCAGGGGACCTTGATTGTCATGATTTCCAATAAACTGCTCCCCCTTTCAGGAGGCTGTGGGGTCATTGGAAGGCAGATTTTGGCCTCTTCAGCCCTTCAGCCTCTTCAGCCTCTTTCGCCTTTTCTGCCTTTTCCTGTTGGGAAACAACGGGTTATAAATACATGAGCAAAATAAAAATGTGTAACCCTATGATTCATTATCAAAAGTATTTTTAGAACTTTGCCCTCCCGAATTGCCGGAACATTGGCATAACTTACTATAAATCAGAGTAATGAGAAAAGCAGATTTAGTCAACATCATTGCCGAGAAAACAGGCGTACCCTAAAGTGGACGTCCTGGTCACCATGGAAACGTTTTTTTCAGAGATTAAAGCTTCTCTGTCTAAAAACGAAAATGTGTACATCCGCGGCTTTGGCTCCTTTATTACCAAGAAAAGGGCTAAGAAGGTCGGCAGACACATCAAAAACAACGTATCCATTGAGATTCCGGCCCATTATATCCCATCTTTCAAACCCGCTAAGGTATTTGTGGATGAGGTGAAAGACGGCGTATCACCTGAGGAATAGTCATTCGGGTGAAGATAAAGGAGCAAGCCTGGTATATCATCGGCGCCATCATATTACTAGCCGTTTTATATTTTGGTTTTGACACACATCCTTCGACCCACAAAGCCCTTGAAAAGTCAAGAGCTTTAAACACACAGGAATACGATATCGCCTCCTATCAGCCGGAAGCTAAGAAAACGCTGAAAGCAGACGAGATCGCTTACCTTGAAACATTGGAAGCACAGGTTGAGCATGCAGGCCAGGATTCTGTCCGCCTCGATATCCTGAAACAACTGTCAGGATATTGGTTTTCACTCAAAAACCCTGTCATGGCCGGCCTCTATGCGCATGAAATCGCAGAAAAGGAAAATTCCGCCATGAGCTGGTCGATCACCGGCACCACCTATGCCTCCGGGCCTTCAACAGGACCTTGAGCAAAAACAAAAGGTGTTCTGCAGGGATCAGGCCATACAGGCTTTTGAAAATGCCATTTCGCTCGAACCTGAAGTCGTGGACCATCGGGTCAACCAGGCCCTTTGCTATATTGACATGCCTTTGGCCGATCAGCCGATGAAAGGGATTCAACTCCTGGCAGGACTGGCGACCACTTATCCGGATTCGCCGGCACCACCATACCACCTGGCCAGACTAGCCGTCAGGACAGGACAGTATGAGCGGGCGCTGACCAGGATCGAACAGGCCCTAAAGCTTGATCCGTCAGATCCAAGGATAGCATGCCTGGCCATTGACATTTATACAGCGCTCAACAGGCCCGCAGATGCTGAAAAGCTCAGGGACGTTTGCGCTGGAAAGAAGTAGACATATATTTTATAAAAACATAATTTTTTAAGTATGCCTTGCGGTAAGAAAAGAAAAAGACATAAAATCGCTACACACAAGCGTAAGAAGCGTCTGAGAAAAAACAGACACAAGAAGAAGAACAGATAGCATTCATTTAACCGGCATCAACGCAGTCCGATGTCCAAGATATTAGCCCTCCTGATGCAGGGGGGCCGCCGGTGGAGCAGAGCCAATGAATGCCCTCTAACTTTCCTTGTGTGCTAATGGATGATTATTTGTCCTGTGCTTCCGGTGTATCATCGCTGCATTATTAACGATATACCCTATTGCCGTCAATCAATGCCTGATCCCCTGTAGTGTGCAGGTGAGATAAGTAAATTGTTTTGATTATTGCCTTTCAGGGCTTCAGACTGCTGATGTGCCATTGAGCATATAGGGTAGTTTATGGACAAAGAACTTATCGTCCAGGGGACTCCGACCAGGGTAGAAATCGCCCTGGTAGAAGACCAGAAACTGGTAGAACTGCATCAGCAGAAGACCAAGACGAATTTTTCAGTAGGTGACATTTTCCTGGGTAAGATCAAGAAGATCATGCCCAGTCTCAATGCTGTCTTTGTAGATATCGGGCACCGTAAGGACGCCTTTCTCCACTACACAGACATGGGCCCCAAGCTGAGGACAGTCATGAAATTTACGGAAGACAGCATCCAGGGGAAGCAACAGACCGCTCTTCTCGACAGCTTTGACTTCGAACCCGAAATCATCAAGACGGGCAAGGTAGACCAGGTCCTCAAGAAAAATGAGAACATCCTGATCCAGATCCTCAAAGAACCTATCTCCACCAAAGGACCGAGACTAAGCTGCGAGATCACCATCCCCGGAAGGTTTATCGTACTCACCCCCTTCAGCAATACCATTGCCGTCTCCAAGAAGGTCAGCAGCCAGGAAGAACGTAAGCGGCTCCAGGTCCTGGTGGAATCCATCCGCCCCAAAAATTTCGGCATTATCGTGCGCACAGCCGCCGAAGGCAAGAAAGTAGCTGATCTCCACGAAGAACTCAAAGAGCTCCTCGACAAATGGAGCCAGATCCACAAGCAACTCTACAAGAGACAACAACCCGCCAAGCTCCTCAGCGAGTTGGATAAGACCAGTTCGATCCTCCGGGATATGCTCAACGATGATTTTACCAATATCATCGTCAACGACAAGGAAATATTTGACAACATCCAGGACTATCTCGAAAACATAGCGCCTGCCAAAAAAGACATCATATCACTATACAAAGGCAAGAAGCCGGTGTTTGATACCTATGGGGTCAACCGGCAAATCAAATCTTCGTTTGGAAAGACAGCCACCCTCCCCAGTGGCGCGTACCTTGTCATCGAGTCGACTGAAGCCATGCACGTCATCGATGTCAATTCCGGACCCAAGATGCAGCGCAAAGATCAGGAAAGCACTGCTGTAGCAGTCAATCTGGAAGCTGCCGAAGAAATCGCCCGTCAGCTAAGGTTGCGGGATATCGGTGGCCTCATCGTCATCGACTTTATCGACATGCGCAGCGTGGAAAACAAAGCCGAGCTGATGAAGCAGATGAAAGAGTGGATGAAACGGGATACCGCCCAGCACACCATCCTTCCACTCAGCAAATTCGGCTTGATGCAAATCACCCGTCAGCGTGTCCGCCCCGAAGTCAAGATTGATACCGCAGAAGTATGTTATACCTGCAACGGTACTGGAAAAGTTAATCCAACTGTACTCATCACCGATGATATCGTGAGGGATATCGAATATATCCATCAGAGCCGTCCCAAGACCAGCCTGCGCATCGAGGTACATCCATATGTCAATGCCTTTCTCAAGCAAGGATTCCCTAATTTTCAACAAAAGTGGTGGCTCAAGAACCAGCGATGGATCAGGATCACCGCCAATGGCGATTTCAGCCTGCATGAGTACAAGTTCTATGACAAGAACAATGATGAAATAAAGCTCTATTAGTGAGTTGTGAAAATTGCTTGTGCTGAGCGGAGCCGAAGCATGAGTTGTGAGTATGTATTGAATAGCCTCGACTGTTAAGTCGTGTTTCAAAATACCATTCGTCAGTCGTGAGTCGTGAATCGTAAATAAAAACTCTGGTAGCTGGCGGCTGATAGCTGATAGCTGACGGCTGATAGCTCAATAAATATGAAAACAGATATATCCACATCAGCAGACATCAAGACCCTCATCGATGCTTTTTATGAAAAAGTAAAGGCTGATGAAGTCATCGGATATATCTTCAATGATGTAGCCCGGGTGGACTGGCCTAAGCATCTTCCCCGGGTATATGCCTTCTGGGAATTCCTGCTGCTGGGCAAGGATACCTACCAGGGAAATCCCATGGAGGTCCACCAGAAACTACATCAGATCGTGCCATTGACCGAAGCACACTTTGCCCGTTGGTTACAGCTATTTCACGAAGCGGTGGATGAGCATTTTGAAGGACTGGTAGCCCAGGATGCAAAGACCAGGTCAAGCCTCATCGTACTGACCTGGAAGCCCAAGTTTGTGTAATGGGTCATTTCCCATTCAACCTTGTTTTCAGTTTGTTCATCATTTATTGTTTTTCTTTTTACCTTAGGTATACAATATTGAGGGTAGAATTGCATTTCCTTACTTAACGTCCAATGCAATAGGTGTGAAGATATTTTTTCCTGTACTTAACTGGGGCCTGGGCCATGCCAGCCGCTCACTCCCCCTCATCCGAACCTATCTCGCCCACGGCCATGAAGTCGTGTGCGCATCAGACGGCGAAGCGCTCACCATGCTGAGGAAAGAATTGCCCGACCAGATGGTACTCCAGTTGCCCGGATATGACATCCTCTACGAAAGCCGCTTCATGCCTGTCAATATGCTCAAGCATGCCCCTGGTATGCTCAAGACGATCAAGACAGAGCACGAACTGACTAAGGCCATCGTAGCCCACCATCATATTGATTGCATCATATCCGACAACAGATATGGGTGTTACCATAGCGGTATCCCTTCTGCCTTGATCACTCATCAGCTTCAGGTATTCACCGGCCAGCGATTGATGGATATGTATATCCGCAGGCAGATCAGGTCATGGTATAAAAAATTCAATGAGATATGGATCCCTGACCATGGCGCACATGGTAACATCACCGGCGATCTGACTGGCATTGACACCGCTCCTGTTCCAAAATATTACCTGGGTGTCATTTCAGAACTCACCAGTCTTCCTTCGGTTGGTAAATACAAGGCAGTTGCTGTTATTTCAGGGCCTGAACCACAACGCAGCAATTTCGAACAACTGGTGACCTCACAACTCTCCTCACTGGAAGGTCAATTTGCTATAGTCCGTGGGAAACCTGATGCTGCAGAGGATATCGACAGAGCAGGTAACCTTACGATCTTTCCATATCTCACCAGGGCTGCCTTATCGTTGATTCTCTCTCAGACGCAGATCGTCATCGCCAGGAGCGGATACACCACCCTGATGGACCTGGCAAAAACAGGTCATAAAGCTATTCTGTGCCCAACTCCCGGCCAATATGAACAGATCTACCTGGCAGACAGGCTAGCCAATCTCGGACAATGTGTGTATACCCGTCAGGAAAATCTCAACCTGCGCAATGCCATGCAAGAGGTTGAAAAAGTGAAGACTATCGGTTATGTTTCAGAGCTTGAAAAAGATTTGTTTATAGAAAGGTTGTATTCCCTCACGGGGCATCAGGAAAAGGAGCAGGCGTATAAAGTAGCCATTTGAGCCCTTATTTCTTATCCGGTTTTACCTGTGCATTGATGGCATTGACCTGATCCATCGACCTCTTGAGTCCAATAGAAACGAATGTCTTTATAGCTTCTGCCCCGGCTTTCAGCACATCAGGAATTAAGGCTGCCTCTTCCTTAGACCATTTACCAAGCACATAGTTGACTTGTCCACCCGGATGGAAGTTTTTTCCAATGCCTATGCGCAATCTTGCATAATCTATAGTGCCCAGTTGGGCCTGAATGTCCTTCAACCCATTGTGTCCTCCATCTGATCCTTTACCTCTGAGCCGTATGGTACCCAGGTCCAGCTGAAGCTCGTCAACAATCACTAAGAGATTTTCAACAGGAATCTTTTCCTTCTGCATCCAATAGTTGACCGCCTTGCCGCTGAGATTCATATATGTATTTGGCTTGAGAAGGATCAGGATCCGGCCTTTGTGCTTTACTTCCGCAATACTCCCGAGTGTGGAACTTTTCCACGTACCCTCCAGCGATGCAGCCAATTCATCAACGACATTAAAGCCGATGTTATGCCGTGTATCCGCATACTCAGCCCCAATATTCCCTAGTCCGGCGATCAGATATTTCATGCAAGAAAATTAACGGGCCATTGCCCGGGTTGGTTTGTTTTCACTTTGATGTATTGGATAAGCCCTGTTGAAAGCTTCCTGTTTGACTTTAAACCTGGAAGCAAGCTTTCGGATAACTTCCTTTGAAAGTCCCTTCTTATAATTGAGGATGTCAGAAACATATCCCTTACTTACCCCGAGAAATTCGGCCATATCCTTCGCACGCCATTTATGCTCATCCATAAATGATCTGAGTAATTGAATGGGATCCAATGCCTGCTGATCAGCCACCTTTTCATCGTAGTCATGTATCAACAAGGTGAGTAGTTCAATTTCATCCCTGACTGCAGCAGTCCTGGAATGCTGGTCGACAAGTTGCTCCAACAACACACAATAGGCTTTATACTGTGCCAGGGATTTGATGACTTTGTATTTTAGTGTTTCCATCAACTCAAACTATTAATATGTATGAATGCTGGACTGCATTTCTTTGAGGCATAGCTTTGTGTATTCCTTATGCGTTCCTATCCAGCAAACAAATAAATGAATACTGGTTTCCCCAAATACATATTTGCATATTATCCTGTACTTATTCCCTCCTATATCAAATACAATTCTTCGGCTGCTCCTTCCTAAAAAGTCTGCTGACGCAAAAGTTTGTTTTATATCAGTTGGAGTCCTCCAATCAGCATACCTGATCTTCTCCAGCCACTCATCAAATGAAACTCTGCTTTTTGCCTGGGATTGTGCAAAAAGAAGGACGGATTGCCTCTTGATGAGATGAATTTTCATCTGGTGAATTGCAAAAATAGGTTTTTGTTCACTAAAAGTGAACTTTTTATATGCCCGTTTTCACTATTCGTATTTCGTAAATATACCCCCGAAAGGGACCTGAGCTTATCTATTCTATTCCAACATTTTACAACCACTAGCAAGGCCCTTCAATCATTCTGCCTCTTCAGCCCAATTTGCCCCTTCAGCCTCTTCTGCCTCTTTAGCCTCTTCCGCCTCTTTAGCCTCTTCAGCCATTTGAAAAGCTTCGCTTTTAAAAAATTATCTTTACCCTATGAAATCAACCCCCATCTTTCCCCGCCCCTCCGAAGGCGACTGCGCCGAATATTATTTCAGGTACATCAACCTCGTCCCTGAAGTAGATATCCTCACCTATCTCCACACCCAGCGTGACTGGTTTGGTGACTGGATCGAAAGCCTCACACCGGAACAGGCTGCGTATAGCTACGCCCCCGGCAAATGGACACTGGCTGAAATGATCGGCCATGTACTCGATACCGAGCGCGTCTTCGCATTCCGTATGCTGGCCTTCAGCAGAGGGGACGAGAATAAAATACCGGGCTTTGACCAAGACACCTATGTGGCCAATAGTATCTACAACAGCATCTATCCCGGTGATCTAGCCAATGAGTGGAGAGCAGTTCGTTCCGCAACATTATATCTGTCAAGGACAATAGATGCCGCTATGGCCTCCCGTGTAGGTATAGCCAATGAAGTGCCCGTCAAAGTGCTTGCCTTTCCATATATGATGGCGGGCCATGTGATTCACCACTACAATGTAGCCCGGGAGCGTTATCTCACCGCATCATAGGATGAGCACATTCCACCTTGCTGACACCACAAGGTTTCTGTCAAAACTGACATTTCCCAAACTGCAGAATGTAAGTTTGATCTGGATCTCCTATCAACTGACCAGGCTCACCGGCAAGCCCACACAATGGGGCACACCGATGACGATCTCCATCGAACCCACGACAGCCTGCAATCTGCGTTGTCCCGAATGTCCGAGCGGCCTGCGATCCTTTACCAGGGAGACCGGCAATATGAAGGAAGATTTTTTCCGCAAGGTGATCGACGAGCTTCACAGCCGGCTTATCTACCTGATCTTTTATTTCCAGGGAGAACCATATATCAATCCCAAATTCCTGGACATGGTGCAATACGCCCATCGTAAAGGGATTTATACGATCACCTCTACCAACGGCCATTTCCTTCATCCTGAAAACGCAAGAAAAACTGTTGCGTCAGGACTAGACAGGATCATCATCTCCGTGGACGGATCCACGCAGGAAGTGTATGAGCAATATCGCAAAGAAGGAACTCTCGATACAGTACTTGAAGGAGCGCGCAACCTTGTGAGAGCTAAAGAAGAGGCGAAGTCAGCCACACCACATATCGTTTTCCAGATGCTGGTGGTCAAGCCCAACGAACACCAGATCGAAGAAGTCAGAAAGCTTGCTAAAGACATCGGTGTAGACGAAGTCAAATTGAAAACAGCCCAGGTATATGACTACAGCGAGGGCAATGACCTGATACCGACACAATCAAAGTACAGCAGATATTACCAGGACAAATCAGGCACCTGGCATGTCAAAAACAAGATGCTCAACCAATGCTGGAAGTTGTGGCATGCCTGTGTGATCACATGGGATGGCATTGTAGTACCATGTTGTTTTGACAAAGATGCCATCCATCGCCTGGGAGACCTACGTGAAAAATCTTTCACTTCCATCTGGAAAGGTCCTGCATACACTCAATTCAGATCACAACTTCTGCAAGGCAGGGATAAGATTGAAATCTGCACCAATTGTACAGAAGGTTGCAAGGTGTGGGCTTGAAATTTCACCCAAAAAGGTAACCTGATTACCGCTTTGTTTTCGTCAAGGGGCTAGGACACGCCTATCCCAATGGTACCAATCACTGGATGGAGGCAGCTCCCTTGCATTGGGATTGGCTGAAGCAATTTTCATTGCCTTAGGAAAATTCCTCTCTGGCCTCTTCCACCTTTCCGCCTTTTTGCCTTTCAGCCTCTCACCTCGTCAGGCTATACAACACATCCAGCCACTTATACCTCGCTTTGAAAATTTTCATGAGCGGCTCGGGACGTGCTCCAAACTGCCTGCGTATCTCCGTGATCGATTCAAGCATACTCCCGCAAAAATCAAACGCCTTCACATGCTTCTCTTCAAAGGCTATGCGCAACGCTTCCCTGCACAGCAAGATGCTGGCACCATGCTGACGGCCGGCATCATCATCTCCTGCGAGCAGGTAATAGGCACGTTCATTGTCCCACAACAGATACGAAACTGCAGTTAGTCTGCCTTGCTGGTCATAAGCACCCAATTTCACACCAGCTTGATGAGAGGTTATGGCTGCATCTATTTTTGAAAAGAAATCAAAGGAATAAGGCATCTCCATGTTCTGCCGCTTGTATGTGTTTTTGCACATATCAAAAAACACCTTTGCATCCACTTCTCTCTTGATTGTCAGATCAGCAGATGCTTCTTTGATATTCCGCTTCAGGTTACGATTGATATGCTGATCGAGATCGTTCTGATCCATATGATCGATCACAAACGTATAACGCATCTCCTGCCTGAATCCCTTCCAGTGGAAAGGTAGCCAATTGTTGAAACTGCGCTCCTCAAATACCATGGAGAAATAACCATAGGAAGGCAGATCGTCAATCAGCAACCAGATGATCTGCTTTTCGCGGGTCAGCCACTTGTGATCAGAGATATCCGGCGGCTTGTCCATCCATATCCGTAGGTGATGTGTCAAGGCTGGCATGCCCACGGTAGCAATGCCCCATCTGCGTCCTGGTGCATAAGGCATAGCACCTACTACCTGGTCATTGCGCACTGCGAGTGCAACGTCCCATGCGCCTGTTGCATCAAGCCACCATGGTTGCATAAACAATCCTGTGATCTTTCCTTGCTCACATAGTGTGATGTACTTCTTCTTTCGTTCTTCGCGGCTCATCCGGACACCATATTACGAAACTTTCGAAGGACATAAAACCAGGTAGGGTAATAATGATAAAGCGTCTCCTGCCTGCCATGGGTAGCGGCTTTCCATTGATACACTCCTTTCATCATCGTGTTCTTCGTATCCGGCATATATCCCATGAGGTCCATCGTCTCTACACCGAGGGTACGAAGATGTAGACCATCCTGCCACAACAGAAAATAATGCGCCCGACCGGTCAGGGACTTGTCATCATTTTCGTTGTGATGGTTGCTGGCATTGACATAGAGGAGTGCGCGCTTCTCCTGGTCATCGATCACCCAGATATGGCTACAAAGCATCACCCCTTCATAGAAGATAGCAGAGCACTCGATGTGGGGAAACTGATCAAAATCTTCCTGCTGATATCCTCTCAGGCCTTTAAGGTTTGCAGTAGCTGCAAACAGCTTAAGGATATCAGGGATCAGATAAGGGCCGCGGTCGACAGTCAGCACTTCACGGATAGCTTTATTGATCTTATTGCGTGCAGACGAGGACCATGACCTTACAAACTGTGGTTCATTCAGGTTGATGGTCATGGTCGGAAAGGGCACCCTGACCATCATGGAAATATTTTCTTTCACAGGTGAGAAAAGATGCGTAGTCTTCATGTCCATACCGGGACTCCGGTTGAAATAGGTATACGTCATCCTGGGCTTCTGCTCGGTGATCATGACAGCAGGGATTTGTACAGTTTGATCCATTGCAAGATCACTGTTTTTTTACAAAATCTCCTTTCGACGATGTTATGAATTGCCTGCGGGTCATAAGCTGCATAACCTGCATAGACCTTGCCCATCGCTCTCATTAGCGATTCAGGGCTTCCAATGGCAGCGAGTTCGCCCTGCTGTGGTGAAGTCACGATGTAGTTTGCACCGTCGGTCTTTGTTGCCACGACAGGAATGCCACAAGCCTGTGCTTCGATGATTGCCTTTCCGAAAGTCTCTACCCTGCTGGCAGAAACCAGTACGTGGCATTTTCTCAGGATATCCGCGATTTCATGCTGTGAGATCAGACCGGTCCATTGGAGATACTGATCGATATGAAGGGTCTGCGCGAGCTTTATTAATTCCTCCTGTTCAGGTATACGATCGATCAATATCAATTGCATCGGCACATCCGCCATCCTTTCCTTCAATGCTGCTAAGGCGTGAAAAAGGATATCAAGCCCTTTGACATTGGCCGGTTCGCCAACAGATACCCAGGTGAATACACTGTTTTTCTGGATAGCGGGATCCGGGTAAAAGATCTGCTCATCATAGAAGTTTGGGATGACCTTGATAGGTTTCCTGGCATGTTGTTCCATCAGTGACAACAGCCCTGGACTCACACAGGTGATGGCTGTTGCCCGCTCAAAGCACCCCGGCAAAAACGGATAGTGGTGCTTAGGAATAGTACCCAATACAAAACCGGAAAGCCGTTCGGTATAGATAAAAGGAACTGGCATCTTTTCCTGCAGGACTGCGCATACAGAGGCCGCCAGATAGCTCTGTGCATGGATCAGGTCAGGCTTCCCTTCCTTCTCAATATACCTGAGAATATCAGATACACATCGGTTGATCCACTTCCGTAGGATATATGCATTGCCTTTGGGTGGAAACAGTTGAGCGGTTCGCCAGGTAGGGACATCTTCTTCCGTATTGAATGTTGTCTTTCTGAAAAGCGGTCCTTTGGTAGTATAATCACTGTATAATATCCGAGCATCAAGGCCCTCTTCTCTCAGTCCCTTTGCCAGGTGATGAAACATGCGTCCCGCGATCTCCTGCGTACCCGGAGGGAAATACCAAGATGGCAGGACCAGTATGTGCATCAGCGGATCAGTATATTAAAGGGTAAAAATGGGAAATGTTTGGGAAACAGGGCAGAAAGGCGGAACGGCAGAAGGGTGGAAAAGGCGGAACGGGAACAAGGGCTCAAGAGGCCGAAGAGGCTTAAGAGGCTTAAGAGGCTTAAGAGTATAAATGCCATTAGTAAAAATATGCGGCCATTAGCGGTTGATGAAGCTATGGCAGTTAATTGATAAAAACTTTGAGCTTCAAGGATAAACTCTGCCCCGTAGGGGCTATAGGTCGGTAGCACGGTAGCAGGAAGAGTCTTACTCGCGCCGTAGGTGCGAAACAGAAGGCTGTGTCATGATGATACATTCTAAGGCCTCGCCGAAACAACTCTTTGAATCATTCCCTCCGTCAGCTTAAATCCAAATATCCTATACAGGATGGCATATCCCGGCACATGAATATCCCTTGGCACAAAAGGAGTCTTGGAAAAGTACTTCTTATAAAGAGCCATTGCCTCCCCCGCATCCTGGCGGAATAACCCACGCAATTGCCTGAACATATACTGCCGGAAAGCATCAAACCGCCCGGGGGTGTCTTGTCCTTTTGATACAAGATAATTCCACATCAGTTCCCGCAATTGGATTCCTTCCCTGACTCTGACTGACTTTGTGGTGGAGGTAATTGATCCGCTCTTTCTCTGCCTGACTATTGTCTCACAATGATCATTGGGCACAATTTTCTTACCTGTTGACATCAACCTAAAGAGAAGCTCATACTCCTGGTGACTCTGATACGAAGTATTCCACCCACCTGCTTCAATCAAGACTTCCCGTTTCCATAACATAGAAGAAGTGGAACCCAGACCGCTGTTGAGCAGCCCGACCCATAGATCTGCAGGCAGCCACTTCGAATTTTCCTTTTTACCATTCAGGAAAAGATACGTGTGCGGTGAAACGATGACATCTGCACTTTCATGATGCAGTTGGTGGTAGATTTTATCCGGATGGAGTATATCATCCACGTCCAGAAACTGTATCCATTCTCCATTTGCCGCTCTCAGCCCTGCATTTCTCGCATGTGCTGAACCCGCTTGTGGCTCGTGGATAAATCGAATATCCGTATAGCCTTCAGGGATTGGATGATATCCGTCAGGAATAACAGGCGCATTGCATACCAGGATGATTTCTGTCTCCACATCCAATTGACCGGCTGCAGAAGCGATGGCATCTGCCAGGTAGTCGTGCTCGTCGATATAGGGGATGATGATAGATACCATGGAGTAATGGTACAAAGTAACGTAATTGTAAGATAGTAAGACAGTAAGACAGTGAGAGGTGTGGGTTTGGGTGAGTGGGTAGAAATAAGATTGCATAGCAAAACCATCTTCAATAATTTTACTGACCTTAGCACCAACATCCACTCACGCGTGAAACAACTATTCTTCATTCTCCTCCTCCTGTGCAGCCGATTCATCCTGACCGGTCAGCAGGCTTCTTTTTTACAGGAGATCAAACAGGACTCCGCGCTGCACCTATACCTCAGGCAGGACTGGAAGAATATTGAAAAGCACAAGAAGGACAAGGTCTATCAATCAGCCGATGTACACCTGGTCACCGCGACATCAGACACTATAGCTATACCTGCCAAAGTGAGGACGCGCGGCAATATGCGCCTGGAGATTTGTTCCCTGCCTCCGCTCAAATTGAAATTTGAAAAGGCAGACCTTCAGAAACATGGCCTCTCTCCGCTCAACGAGATGGATATCGTAGAGCCATGCCATGATGACGATACTTATGACCAGTGCCTGCTGAAAGAATACATGGCCTATAAGCTCTGGGAACTGGTATCGCCATATTATTTCAGGACACAGCTCCTGCAGATACATTACACTAATCCTGATGGCACAGAGGCACATGATCCATCCTATGCCTTCTTTGTGGAAAACACAGAAGAATTGGTTGAAAGACTCGGAGGCCGTAGAAACAAGACCCCGGTCATCAGCAGCAATGCTGTAGACAAGGAACCCATGCTTATGGTAGCCCTGTTTGAATTTATGATCGGCAATACGGACTGGTTTATTCAAAACCGACACAACTTAGAATTTGTCGTCATTCCCGGACATTCGTTCCTGGTGACGATACCTTACGATTTTGATTATTCAGGATTAGTCGCTGCCAGCTATGCGGCTCATCATGAGAGTCTTAAACTGACGTCAGTCGCCTCACGCTATTACCAGGGCTGGTGCTTTCCGGAAGCAGATGTAGAGAAAGCGCTCGAAGTGTTTATCCAGCAAAAAGAAAACATCCTCAGGATGCCATACCAGATCCAGGGCCTCAACGAAAAATCAGCCAGCCAGGCTCGCGCCTATCTCTCCGGCTTTTTTGAGATCATCGAAAATCCAAAGAAGCTGGACAACCAGATCCTTAAGCATTGCGATATGTGGCCGGTAAAAAAGTTTTCACTTTTCACTTCCCATAAACCAATTCCCATACTTCACATAATTCGCTGCGGTCCTGGTGATAAAAAACTGCCTGTTTTCAGGATCAAGTTCTTTAATCTTTTTCGCGGGCGTGCCTCCGTAAATCCATCCGGATTCTAAGATTGAATTTTCCAACACCACTGCACCTGCGGCCACAATGACATGCTTTTGCACCACAGCGAGGTCCATCACAATAGCACCCATGCCGATCAACACTTCATCTTCGATCGTACATCCATGCACGATAGCATTGTGCCCGATCGATACATCGTTGCCGATGATCGTTTGTGATTTTTCAAACGTACAGTGGATCACGGCACCATCCTGGATATTGACCCGGTCACCGATACGTATGGCATTGACGTCTCCGCGTACCACAGCGCTCCACCATACGGAGCAATCATCGCCCATGATGACATCGCCGATGACGACGGCATTGTCGGCCAGGAAGCAGTTTCTGCCAAAGGCAGGGTAAATGTTGTGGACAGGTCTGATGATGGACATAAATAAATGAATAGTGAAAAATGAAGAGTGAAGAATGAAAAGTGAAGATGATGATTCAACAATATTACAAGAAGAGTCTGAATATTCAAAAAAGTAAACAAGTAAGGGAATACAAGAGTGCGATTTTGGCCAGTATCAAAACATAACAGGCTCATGTAAAAGGAGTGTGCCAATGACCTCGGTCACTATTTGTCTTGATTCTCATCATTGATAGTAACCCTGGTGCTTCCTACATTTATCTGTGATTGTTTGGTTTACTCCTAAATGCCTCAATCATGAAAAATCTACTACTCTCCCTCTGCATCCTCTGCAGTACAATTTCCGGTTTTAGCCAGGTTTACTATAAATACCATATCATCGATGCGGCCGAAGCCAATAAAATCTATAACGCAACCGGTGGGTCGGCATGGACAAATCATAAAAACTGGCCGATTGCAACTGGTGTGACCTTTGGTTACAAAATACCATCTGGAGTCAGTTTCGCCTTTGGAGATACCACTATCTTGTCATATCCGCCGCCGGCTTTAGATACAGGAATTGTAGAGCTGCTGATAAAGGAACTCAATCTGCCAGCCAATAATATCTCTGGCACCTTGCCGGCCTTTAGCCTTGATAGCCTGCAGGTAGTAGACGTAAGCGATAATTCATTTAGCACCTTGCCGGTCTTCAATCTGCCTTCCCTTCGGTCGTTTAGCGCCGGACGATGCGGAATAGGGAGCGCGCTGGTACAATGGAATACGCCCAAATTGCAGTTTGTCTATTTGTGGAAAAATAATATTACATCTGTGGCTGCTGATCTCACGTACAGCGAACTCAAATATCTCAACCTTAGTGAAAATGCAATACAAGGGCAGCTTACACAATGGAATACCCCTAAGCTTGAATATCTCAATTTGGGAGCAAACAAATTATCAGGGGTTTCCAGTGATCTCGTGTATCCCTATCTCTATTTCTTCGACCTTACCTTTAACAATATTAGTGGTGACCTCCCGAATTGGAATTTTCCAAATCTGAAGGAGCTCTATTTGTCCTTAAATAATTTTACAGGAAATATTCCATCTTTTGCTTACCCGTTGATGGAAATTTTTAGGGTCGAATCCAATAATCTCAGTGGAGAGATCCCGGACTTTAACTGGCCAAATCTTAAAGTATTTGATGCAGGTGACAATCAACTAACAGGAGATCTACCACTTTTAAATTCCCCTGGATTAGAAACTTACAGTCTATTCTATAACCAATTGACAGGCGACCTTAAAAATCTCAATTTCCCTGCATTGAAGTACCTGTGGCTCAATGACAATCAACTGAATGGTGTCATCCAATCACCGATCAATCTACCTGCACTGATTCGTTTCGAACTAAACGAAAATAAACTCAGGGGACCCATCACAAGTCTCTATCTACCCGAAGTTCAGTATTTCAGAGTTCAGAATAACGATTTCAGTGGGGAATTTCCCTATGCTGCGATGCCAAAGTTAAAATACCTGGTCATCGATGGAAACAACTTTACACGTCTTCCCGATTATACCGGCGGTTCTCCAGACTTATACGAAGTGTCCTGTTGGTACAACAAGTTTCATTTTGATGATCTACTGCCCTATAAAGACCTTGGCCGATTCTTTTATTATGAGATGCAGCCTGTAGATATGTCTGCTAGCCCGGTAGGCGATTCTATTCGGCTTTCAGTCAATGTCCGCGGTGCCGGAAATGAATATACCTGGTATAAGGGGCACGACAATATTGTTAAAGTCGGCGCGGATGTCTTCATGATCTACAAAACCGAAAAACCAGAAGACTATGAGTGTCAGATCACAAATCCGTTACTTCCTTATTTGACCCTCCATTCAAAACTTGCACAACCTGTGATTCCTCCTTGCTGGGATAACGGCATCTTTTCAATCTGTATTACTACTCCGGATGAAGGATGGGAAAAGGGTGATGAAGCAAACGAAATTCAGACGACCCTCCCTCTTTCCATCAATGATTTCATTTTATTTGAAGGATCAATCATATTGGATACAGTAGATCTTGAAATGAAAATCAATGGCAAGTTTTATCTTGAAAACATACTTCTTCCAGACGGAAACGTAGGCAATTTTACCCTCGCCCAGGGAAAGTATACCCTCGCTCTTGCCGGGTCAGATGGATCAATCACAGGATTTATCAACGATGCCCTTAGTACGTATGTTCCTCAAATAGGCGGACTAAAAATCAAACTGGAAAAACTTAAACTCGTCGGAGGATTTCATGCCACCGGTGTATCCCTTTCATTCAAAGTATCCTGGGACAATATCGTACCTAGTTGCGGCTCTACAAGTACCCAAACCACTGCGATCAGCATAGAAGGACTCAAGATCACTGTAGATGGTTTCGATGTAGGTGGAGTAAAGGTTGAAGACCTGGGCTTTGCACCGAAGTTCTGCCTTAAGAAATTTCTGGCCAATTATGACAGGCCAAAGGATAAGCTGACGTTTGGGCTAACCATACTCACGCCATTTATCGAGGTGGGTGCTGGCCTTGGATTAGCTGGTGGAACGGTCGACAGCATAGCCATGAAAGCTGAATTACAAAACATCATCATCCCTATCGGGACGACAGGCATTGGTGTTATCGGCTGTGAAGGATGGGTAAGCAGCATTAAGAGTCCGCCATGGAATATGCGCTTTGGTGGCATTTTTAGTGCCGTAGTCAATGATGACCTATTCCGTTTGACCACCAGTGTGGAATATATACCACCTGCTGAATTAAAGATCGAAGCCGGGGATGGCAAGTTCTTTAATACCCATTTTGATGACGATTGGTGGCTTATCGAAGGGGGTATCTATGGAAGTGTCAACTTCAAGACAGAAAGCATGAAGGCCGGAGGACAGATCAAAATCGCACCTTATAAGAGTGGCGACACTAAGAAATTTATTGGCAACGGATCAATCGACATGAGCTACAGAAATGAGGCAAACGCTCTCGCCGGGAAATTCAATGGATCATTTACAGTTCCTAAACTGTCGAATTCATGGCCATTTGACTGGCTGGACAGCAAACTAAACCTCCCTTACACAGCTACCGCAAATGGTGTCCTTGTGTACAAGACTGAAACGAAGTTTATCATCGGCACTATCAACTTTAGTAGCCGTATCGGTGATTTGCAATACCGCATCGAATTGGCAAAACCATTTACCGATCCTGACTACCTCACTCTAACGGTCGTTGATGGACAAGTCACACCGGTACATGCTGCCACATTTGACTACACGTTTACTGTCCCCGATCAGACAACCATGGCCGTTGTCAAAGCGACACATACCACCGACCTCCCTTTAGTTGCACTAAGGCAACCCGACGGAACTGAGATCAGTGAAGCCATACCATCAGATAATGCAGAACTCGACAAAGATATAGTAGCTCACAAGACCTTCTGGACCTTGTACACACCTCAACCTGGTCTTTGGACAGCTGCGGTCGAGCCCGATGCTGATATCAATGTATACTATTTTGGTAAACCTTCCTTATTCAGCATTAACGCCACACAGGAACCTGATGGCCTCCATGTCTCCTGGGATCCATCATTGTTTGCCCCGACTGATTCCATTGATTTCTTCGCGGATGATGATCAGGAAAATTTCGATGGTGTCTACATGATGACCACTGCTGCGACAACTGGTGCAGCGACCATCCCCAATGCAATGTTTGAAAACCAATGCGCATTTAACCTGCAGGCTTTAGCCTATCAGGATCAATCCCTGCTGACCGACTATGCTGCGGCGTCCTTTACGAATTCACTTTCTTCTTTTGGTCTGCCTGAGGATATAGTGGTACATTTTAATACTCAATCTTTGCTCATCGAAGCATCCTGGACACCATCCCCACATCCCAATATTGCCGGATATGTCATTGAGTTAGTAGAAAACGGTGTTTCGCGTGTGATCGGCATGCCCTACAGCGATCAGAACACCTTTACATATCAGCTGGATGCCTACACAGGACAAAAGCTTGTCATCTATGCCTATGGCGTTGAAGGCGAAGTGTCTTGTGCCTCCAGGGAATATGAGTTGTCAACTTCTGCTGTGGAGGAAATGCCTGATCCGGTATTCACTGAGAATTTATTTGTCTACCCTAATCCATTCACGGATATCTGTACAATTCGCATCACCAGTACAACTAGCAAAGAAGGTACACTACACGTTTTTAACAGTCAAGGAGTATTGCTCAGGATATTACCTCAAGTTTCTTTACTGAAAGGTGTAAATGACTTGCCGCTTTCCATGAGCGAAATGCCTCCGGGATCTTATTTCATCACCTTTCATTCTGCAAATGCAGTACTAACGAGCCAGATTATTTTGGTGAAGTAGGGCGCCAATGGAGCTATTAATGGTTTTTCGATGATGATTATTCCATAATACTGACAGCAAAGCCCCCTGCCTTTTTCATCAATATACCAAGCTTTGTCTTTGACGTGACGACTGCACTTTTGATCAGGTATTTTTCAGGTGTTTGGATGTAATCCGTCAATGGGTCATCCTGATAGATGATGGCCTTGAATTTTTTCCCTGTGGGCAGAAAGCCAAAGTCCACGGTTGTTTCATGTTCATTCTCCCCTGTAATGCCCCCGACAAACCACCTGTTCTTTCCCTTTTCCTTTCTGGCGATCACCACATGACTCGCCACCTCAGCATCCAATACTTTAGTCCAGTCCCAATCTACTCCAACGTCTTTAATAAACTGGAATGCCGGATTGCCCTTGTAATTTTCAGGCAGATCAGCTACCATTTGCAAGGGACTGTAAAACACCACATAGAGTCCCAATTGGTGAGCCAATGTACTATACACTCTGCTTACATTTTTTGCTGCGGCATCCTGCGCATCGTAAGCAGAAAAGTCGGTATCATGATTTTTATATTTTACCAATTTTAAATCAAAAATACCTGGCGTGAAATCCATTGGGCCCGCTAAGTTGCGGGTAAAGGGTAAGGTAACATTATGAGATGGCTTGTTTCCATCGCTCCATGCATTAAACTCTTGTCCCCGCATTCCTTCTCCGGACATTAAATTGGGATACGTTCTGCACAGTCCCGTTGGTTTTATCGGCTCATGAACGTCTAACATGATCTTGAATCCGGCAGTCTCAACCATTACTTTATTGTAGTGGTTGACCATGTACTGGTCATAATGCCGGTGGCCAGGGATCCTGCCGACATAGCCGGTTTTGACTGCATTGATCCCAAGAGCGTGATACAATTGATATGCCTGATCCATGCATTTTTCATACGTACTCACCGCAGCGGAAGTCTCATGATGGCCAATTATTTCAACACCTTTTTCTTTTCCATAGCGGACCACTTCATTCAAGTCGAAATCAGCATATGGCGTTTGAAAATCAAATATGCCTTCCCTGTTTGCGTTTCCACAACCCTCCCAACCGGTGTTCCAGCCTTCTATTAAAAGTGCCGGAATAGAATTCGCAGAACAAAAATCAATATACGATTTTGCATTCCCGGTAGTTGCTCCATGTTTTCCGCTTTTTAAATCCCATGCTGATTTGCCTATGTGCATTTCCCACCAGATACCCATGTACTTTGTTGGCTTGATCCAGCTTACATCTTCAAGCTTATTGGGCTCATTGAGATTAAGAATGAGGTTAGAGGTAATCAATGCGCCCGCAGACTCTGCGATTTGCACAGTTCTCCATGGGGTTTTAAATGGAACCTGGATAGTCGCTTTTACATTTGGGTGGATTTCATCTTCAGCCAAATGGCTTTTAAACGTATAGTTCATTGTATCCACCAGTAAAGACATCCCGGGGAAATCGATCAATGCTGCTTCATGAATTGAAATATATTTTCCCGTCGATGTTTTCATTGTCACGGGTGTATTGACAGCGTTTTTATTTGTGATTGTAGTTGCATGAGAATACGGATAACCCTTTTGGAAATAAGACGCATCCACCTCACTTATCTTTGATTGGGTGTAGACATATTCATCATTGTCCCAGCATCCCGGCACCCACCAGGCAGTATGGTTTCCGGACATTCCAAACTCAGTGAGTTCATCCCGGATGGTAAGCGTATGGTGATTGGATAGTTCAGGAAACGCATACCGGAACCCAATGCCATCATCAAAAACCCTGAATTCGATAAATATCAAGTCGCCTGTACTGTTTGCTAAATGTACCGTAAGACTATTATAACTATTCTCAATTTCTGAAGACTGCCCCCATACCGGCTTCCATTTTTCCTGAAATGCATTTACTGATGTACTTTGAATATTGAGGTTCTGAGAAAAATCGGCTTCTTCTGTCTTGAAGCCCAGTCTTGATGCCGTAATGATTGGTTCCTTGTTTTTCAAAACAGCGTACACAGGCTGTCCTTCCTGATTTACATTAAATTCAAGAATAATATCCTTATCGGGTGATTTTACTTTGGTTATATATTGTCCATACGTATTGCAGACATACACCACCAAGATTATACAGGTAATTATTTTTTTCATTTTTTATACTTTAGGGCGCTTCTAATACCTAACATTACTGAGGTTAAAATTTAGGGCGCTTCTAATAACTATCAAAAGGGGAAGAATAACTAATATAATGAGCTGACAATGAACATTGACAATTAATTATTATTGGGTTATTAGAGGCGCCCTTTATAAAAAAGGTTGACTATCAAAGTGACTCATTTTTCCTGTTGAGGTTATTAGAGGCCCCCTTTATGCAGCCTTCCCCATTATGATCACTGATCACTGATTACTGATCACTGATTACAGAAGACTGCCCTACAATTTCTCCGTGACCATATTAAAAATTCTCTCCTTATGCATCCTTGAATCCCTCAGGATACTTTCGGCGATATGCTGTATTTCTGCTGCTTTCTCCTTGTTCTTCAGGCCACTGAGATTGATCATTACATTGAGCCATCCACCTTCAACTGCAGCGAGGGCGCATATTGCTCCTACACCTGCATCCGATACTGAATTTGGATTGCCTTCAGCCGTCATCACTTCGAGCATTGGAAATTGATCATGAGCCAGCCGCATCATGTTGAGCGGTGAATAAGTGGCTCTCAACGTGGCCGCTTCAATCGCTGCCTGCCTTACTTTCTTTTCGTCAGGTGTTTCCTTTGGAAGACGGAATGCATCCATCAGGGAATTGAAAGCCAGGGTGTCTTCATCCACCATATGCAATAATTTTTTCCTGCTTTCCTGCCCTCTGACCGCCCATTCGGAAAAATAGTCGTGACGATCTTCCCATCCTCTTTTATTGGCACTCAGGTTGGCAACCATCGTCCCAAGAGATGCAGCCAAAGCACCAGCATATGCAGCTGCCGAACCACCACCAGGTGCCGGAGAATCCGAAGCGAGCTCTTCAGAGAAACCGGTCATAGACATTGCCGTAAGCCTGCCTGATGCCTCATCCTGAAGCAGGTATTCAATGATTTTTTTCTTTGGATTGAATACACCCAGTTCATCAAGCCCCATACTCTTGACAGCGATATGGATGAGTTCTGCATCAGAAACCCCCTGGGATAAACCTTGCTTTTTCATATAATGCAATCCGGCATCGAGCATCACCTGCAATGGCACTAATCCTACCAACTCTGAGCCCGTCACCCGCATGCCACGCAACAAGGCGCTCTGCATACACGCATCAAAGGCAGCATGCAATGAGGTTTGGCTAACATCTGTGATATTCATGGAAACCTGGGCAACCCCGTACTCAGCAATGTACCATCCGATGGCCTTTACCCCCTTGCACATACCTTCTTCACGAACGGGTTCGCCATGTTCATCACGAATGATTTCTCCGGTGACCGGATTTCCCTTACGCCTGACCCTTCCTTTTTCGCGGATGTCAAAGGCGACAGAATTGGCCCTTCGTTCTGACCGTGTATTGAGATTGACATTGTATGCGATCAGGAAATCCCTGGCTCCAATCACAGTGGCCCCTGACTTTTCATTAAATACTGAAGGTCCATAATCAGGTTTCCAGTCATCCTGCTCCATCTTTTTCGCAAATCCTTCATATTCTCCTGCCCTGACAGTAGCCAGATTTTTTCGCTCCGGACGGGTTGCAGCAGATTCATACATATAGACCGGAATGCTCAGCTCTGCCCCCACCCGCTTAGCAAGCTGATGAGCATAGGCTGCTGTCTCTTCCATGGTAATCCCACTGACTGGTATCAGCGGACACACATCCGTAGCTCCCATCCTGGGATGCTCACCGGTATGCGTGCGCATATCAATGAGCGAAGCCGCCATCGAAATAGCCTGAAAAGCCGCTTCAATGACCCGCTCAGGGGCACCGGCCATGGTCATGACTGTTCGGTTTGTGGCTTTGCCCGGATCAACGTCCAGGAGCTTTACGCCTTCTACCTGGCGTATGGCCTGGGCAATGGCCTCTATAACTTCCGGCCGCCGGCCTTCACTGAAATTGGGTACACACTCGATAATAGGGGTATGGGTCATATAGATCTGCTGTTTATTGAACGGTAAAAATACAGGATCGCCTTCATCTGGTATGAATAGGGTCAAAAAGACAGGCTCTTGACCCTTTCCCGCTTTGCTTTTACTCAAAATGACCCTACCTTTCCAGTATTATAGTATATCCAAATACGATCTATCGATCATGAGGGCCACACGGGGGATCCGGTTTTTTTTGATTATTGCCTTGGTCACTTGCCGGTCCATATCGGGCCTGTGGGCCCAGGAGATCGCCATATCTGAAGAACTGCCCCTTCGCAATGACTATTCCTACACCATCCTGGGCTGGGTAGAAAATGACCTGCTCCTGTTCAGGGACAAAGGACATGCCTTCTACATCCAGGCATTTGACAAGGACCTTCACCTCAAGTGGGAAAGAGAAATTTTCCTTGGGGAAAGCCGGGCAGACATCATTGGAGTCGTGGCCCACGAAGACTTGTTTCACATCCTCTATGGCATGCGCGACAAAGGCAATTATTACCTCTATCACAAATCCTTTGACCATGATGTCAACCTTGTAGATACCTCCACGATCGCAACCTTTGAAAGTGTATTTGTAGTCCCCAGGGTATCGATGAGAGAATCTGAGGATGCATCAAAAGTCCTGCTCTATAAAGAGGAAAGTGATGGCGTGCAACTCTACAGTTATGACCTCAACACCCTCCAATTAAACTATGCCAAGTTTATCAACCTGGAAGGCAACCAATTGGAAGAAGATTTCAGGCCATTGCTGGTCAACAATTACGGCGACTTTTTTCTCCCGCTCAAAGCAGACAGGCCCCAGCAAAAAATTCAATACCTCCATATCTTTTGTTCCTTGCATAATGGTGACAAGATCATCCATGATACAATCAGGCTGGGGGATGTCCAGATTTTTGATGTATACCCGGTCTATGACCACATACAGCATTGCTTCGTGATCTCCGGTCTGTGCGGCGACCGCAATACAAGCAGGGCCAAGGGTTTTTACTTTATCCGCTACTTTGAGGATGGACATCATGAGCTTAGTTATTTGCCCTTTGATGATTCGCTGCTGACCGAAGTCAATGGTCGCGGGGTGTCCGTTTCAAGGGGGTTGAGTGATTTTACGGTACAACGTGTAGCCCTGAGACAGGATGGTGGTGCTGTGATTATTGCAGAACTGATCAAAGAATTTTCAAGACGGTCGAGCCTGCCGATGCAGCGCGACAATGGGATGTATGCAAGGGATGGCTGGGTAGATTATTACTTTGAAGACCTCATCTTGTTTGCCGTCAACCCGGATGGTAAAGAACACTGGAAGGAAGTGCTTCGCAAGCGTCAGTACTCACAGGATGACGGGGCCATGTATTCTTCCTTTTTGTTGTTTAAGACGCCTGAACGCCTTCGCTTCCTATTCAATGACGAAATCAAGCAGGAAAATACCGTAGGCGGATATGAAGTGACGGGCAAAGGGTATGTTGAGCGAAAGACGGTTTTCAACACAGACTATCAACGGTTAAAGCTGAGGTTTAAGGATGGCCTGCAGGTTTCCAACAATGAATGCATCGTGCCCAGCGAGCGAAACAATAAACTAAGCCTGGTCAGGATCCAGTTTGCGGAGGAGGAACAGTGATGATCCCTCGGGAAATATGAGATTATTGTTTTGGCTTTGCCTTTGGCGGAAGCTGCCCCATCAATTCACCATTGGTAGCAAAAAGATACCCGGCATCATTCGTATTGACTTCCCAGGTCACGCTACCATATCCATCGATAATCCGGTACACTGAACTGATCTCCATGCCCGCCAGTTTTTGTGCAATGTAATCTGTTGTTGTTTTAGGCAATGACAGCGTATCCGTTTTCACCTTTGTACGTTCGACTCCACCATCCTCCAGAAAAAGAACGATCACATTCGTCTTGTTTTGGAGAAACGAGACTTCATATCCACCTTCCAATGTCTCCCAGGACGCCTCCTGTGCATTAGGATAGATAGCTTTAAACCGTCTGGAGATCAGGTCAGGTATATCTGACTTTGGCTGAGCGGAAGAACACCCCGGGTAAATGAATATGGTCGATACGGCGACCATGAATAGTAAGGCGATATTAATCGTTCCTTTTTTCCTTGTTGCCATCTACCTTTTCTTCAGTAAGCAATTTGCCAGTGGCATCGAATACATATTCCATGTTTTTCAACTCCGCTTCATAGCTGACCACGCCATATACATCTGTCCGCTTTGTTGCTTCCTGGATGGCATTGCCTGGATTGTTCTGCATGATATAGATAGCCGCTTCTTTGGGCAATGCAGCAACCTCAATCTCGGTTTCTGTCTGCACCAGCATACCCTGGCTGGAGACCATCACTGAAGTTTCCTTGTCACCGGTCATAAAACTGGCTTCATACATGCCATCTTCCATCTCCCATTTGATTTTAGTCACATCAGGGTAGAGCGCCTTGACTTTTGAAGTCACTGCACCGGGAACATCACGTTCTTTAATCGTTTGAGCACCGATATGCTCTGTAAGGCAAAACGCGAAAACAATAAGTAAAAGTCTAATCATATGATTCTGAAATTAATAGCGAAGGAATTGAAACCGCTAAGATCTGGTTTATTGGATTGAAATTAGAATAATTTCCTCATTATCGGCCGGATTAATTTCTTTCACCAGACCAATTCCCGGTGCATAATATTTGTTTTCAACCAAATCAGGTTCCAATTCTGTCCAGTTTCTGGTCTCAATACAATTGCTGAAATCTCCGAAAGGGATAGGTATGTGCAAGTTTGTCCCAGTAATTTCTGCCTCATCTTCTGCCTCATTGAAATAATACTCTTCCCGGTAACCCATTCCTAATGTTGGATTTGCAGGCATGATCATCCCTGCTTTGGCTCCATCGATCCCTGCTTCCCATGATCCTGCATGATCTCGCAACGTACCATCCGTATTGTAGTTGTCCACTTCCTCTCCAAAATACCAGACTGTACCATCAACATCCTGTGCATACCAATCATAAGCTTCTTCGATAAGAACCCCATTGAGGTATGCCTTGAAATTGACAACTATACATTCTATACCCTGGACAATCCTGGTCTCCGGCAACCTTTGTTCCTCAACCAATTCATGTCCATCAGCAGTTTCTCCCTCGTACGTATATTTTTTACCCCTGCTGCAGGAAAATATACATTGGTCATCAATGTACTGTTTGGAAACCTCGCTGCACTCACATCAGGTTGATAGTTCGTATCGGGCTCCCGCATTTCATCCTTCTTGCAAGAAAGGAAAAGAAAAAAACCAAGCATAGATAAAATAGTGATCTGTTTCATAATTGAATTTTTTTAATGATACCACAATACTAAGAGGCGATTCTGTAGTAATTCTGTAACCTTAAAAAAGAACAACAAATTTATGGTATCCGGATTGGTAGGAATACGTAAGTTGAAAGTTATTGAGGTCACTAATCTGTTTGACCAAAGCCAACCCAAGTCCGGTGGATTCTATTGACACGTTCCCTTTGGCAAACCTGTCAAACAATCTCTCGGCTGGAATATCCAAAGGAGGTCCTGAATTTGAAATGGTCAGTGTATGGTCGCTGCACTCCACCCTGACTGTACCATCATTGGGGCAATGCCTGAAGGCGTTACCGAGCAAATTGGATAACATCACTTCGGCGAGATAAGGATCCATGTGAATCATTGTATCAGGCTTTGCATGAAGTTCAACAGTTAAGTTTTTAAACGCCAGGATTTCCTTGAATGGCCTCATGCCTGCATCAAGCAAATCCCTCATGGGCAAGGCATGTACATTGACAAATTGAAGGTTTTCAATCTTTGAAAGCAACAGGAGCGATTGGAGTATCCTGGACAACCTGTTGGTGGATTCATAGGTTTCTCTGACTTTGGTCCTTTCGACTGTTGTGAGTGATTCGTATTGTAGAAAGGATTCAAGGTTGTTTCGGATGATGGCCAATGGCGTTTGAAGTTCATGCGAGGCATTTTCTGAAAATTCCTTCAGGCTTTTATACTGTGTCTGGATTCGCTGGAACAAGCGGTTGAGTTCTTCGTGCAGCGCATTGAATTCGGTTATAGGTATTGGTGGAAAATGCGGTGTATCCTGGATACCCGCTCCCTTCAATTGATGCAGTGTTTTATTAAAAGGCTTCCAAAGTGTATAGGATAACCATCTGCTTACAAAAAACATGATTACCACCAGGATAAGAGTTGACCAGGCCAGTGACTTGAGTATGGCTTGCAGCAAGTCATCCTTTTCGATCAAGGGCTGGTGCATGATGGCTGCATAATGTGATCCGGAAATATCCACAGGAAAAATAATCCGCCGATAGGGCAGCTGTTCGTCCAATAGCGGGCTTAACAACAATGTATCTATTACACTTTCCTGAACACTATACGTAACAGGAATAAATGTCAGTGTATAGCTATCCAGCGTCGATGTGGCAGGCAATGCGTGGTATTCCCGCACATAGGACAATGTCCTTTTTTTGGCGATGTCGAGTTGTTCATTGATTTCCTCATCAAGCAAACTCGAAATGTAAAGGTAGAAGACGATGCCTCCTGTTAAAAAAAGAAAAAAAGAGATGGCCAGGTAATAATATCCCGTTTTGGTCAGTAAATTCATCTGAGACTGAATTTATATCCTGCTCCGTAAACAGTTTGGATGTAATCCATAGCTCCCTTTTCTTCGAGTTTCTTCCTGAGGTTCTTGATATGTGAATAGATAAAATCGAAAGAATCCAGCATATCGGAATGATCCCCCCAAAGGTGCTCTGCGATTGCCTCCTTGGTCAACACCCGGTTTTTGTTGGAGATAAAAAACAAGAGGAGATCATATTCTTTCTTTGTCAACACGACTCTGTTGTCATGCACAGTGACCACCTGTTCATCGGGAAGGATACAAATCTCACTGAATACTATTTCCTGGTTTCCACCAAACTTTCTTCGTCTGATCAAGGACTTAATCCTTGAATTCAATTCTGCCAGGTGAAATGGCTTTGTCATGTAATCATCTGCTCCAAGATCCAGGCCTTTGATTTTGTCATCAAGGGAGTTTTTTGCAGAAATGATGATGATCCCTGTTTCAGGGTGCCCTTGTTTCAGCAGTTCTAACAGTTGAAGTCCGCTACCTCCCGGCAAGGTGAGGTCAATCAGGGCACAATCGTAGGCATATATGTAAATTTTCTCCTCCGCTTCGTCCAATGTCTTTGCCCATTCACACACATACCCCTCTTGCTGCAAACAGGATATTATGGTTTGGGCCAACTGAACTTCATCCTCTATCAACAGGATTTTCATCTTTTAAAGATAAGAAGTGAAATCTGGAGAAAATCTGGAGGTAGAAACCGGAAGGAATAATTGGAGGGTCTTTTCCAAATTCAAGCCTTGTGCATATCTAAACCTTCCAGGTGATGGTACTACCTGTTCCGTCCACCGGCAAAGACCACTTCATTGGTGGACATTACCTGACCGGTGGAATCAAAAGTAAAATCCACCTGTTCAATTACGGCTTCAAATGTAATGGTACCGGACTCATCCTCCATGATAGAGGCCATTTCAATTTTCTTGTCCGTGTATTTTTCTGCGAGGAAGTGCAGCGCAGGCTCAGGTAATGCGCAAGTCCTGATCTGGGTCTCCGTTTCGACGAGGTGACCATCTGCAGATAGTATGGCCGTAGTGGCCATCTTGTTGTTCTTAAAGTCTGCACGGTATTTCTCCTGTCCCGGGACCATTTGCCATGAGGTGCTTTTCGCATCGGGATAGCGCAACATAAACTCATCCATGACTGCAGTCGGCACAGAGGCTACTTCAATGTCTTGCGCATTCAAGAAGGAAATCAATAATAGGAAGCACAGCAGGGTACTGACTTGTTTCATTAGTTCTGTGCCCGGGGTGAGGTAATCGGACTCCCGAAAATACAAAAATCCATGAAAACTTCATATAAGATTTTTTTCTATTTGTCCGCGGCCAGCAATGCCTTGATGGTCATGCCCACAGACCACGCCTGCTGGATACAGTATTGCCGTGACGCCACTGAATACCGATGGACATAGAGATAAGCCATGGCAAATTCGCCCCAGAGAAATCCCCAGACGGTACCCTGGTGATAGGCATTATCCCTGTGCCACTGGTCACCGGTATAGATGGGTTTAAAATCCGGATGCCAGGGGACAATGAACGAAGGCCAAGGTCTGTATACAAATGCTCCTGCACCACCTCCAGGACAAGCTTAGCTTCTGTCAGGGTGAGTGGGGAAAAAGGAAGACTGATCGCATAGATCTGGTTGGGTCGTATGGTATCATCAGAAGTGCCTCCGGGGACCACTACATCATTGAGATACCCTTTGTCATTGATAAACTGCCTGCGGAATTCACCTTTGAGGTCTTTGACTTTGCGGGCATAGCCGGATACCGGATAGCCAAGCAAGTTGCCAAACGCAACGTAGACCGAAAGGGCATTAAACCAAAGGGCATTGATTTCTACCGGGCATCCAATACGCGGTGTGACTACATAGTCATTGACTTTAGCATCCATCCAGGTCAACTGCGTACCTGCCTGGCCTCCATACAGGAGCCCTTCCGGAGTGACATGAATGTGGTATCGGGTGCCGGTGTAATGTGCCTCAATGATCTGTGTCAGCTTATCAAAAACCTGTCGGATAAAATGAAGGTCATTGAACTGCTCATAATATTCATAGAGGGCCACAAACAACCAGAGGGTAGCATCGAGTGTATTGTATTCCGGCTTTTCCCCCTGATCCGGAAACCGGTTTGGAATCATACCACCATCAAGATGGTGCAGAAACGTACTGAGAATGGATTTGGCAGCCTCCTTCTTCCGTAATGAAATGATCAGGCCCCGCATCGCAATCATCGTATCCCTGCCCCAGTCTGTAAACCAGTGATACCCTGCGATGAGCGTATAGTTGTCCGAAGTATGTCGCCTGACAAGGAACTGATCGCCACTGATAGCAAGGTCCCCGATAAACTTGTCCTTCTTCTTTGGGGCAAGTGCTTTGAGCCGCTTCTCTTCCTCTTCTCTCCACTCGGAAGGATCTCCTGCAGTATCTTCTGCTGAAGTGCTGAATATCATGGATGCGCTTTCACCGGGGGCCAGCATACAACTGATCTTCCCTACACTACGCGCATCCTCGGTATAATCCAGCCCCCGCTCCTTTTCATGGGCATATTGAAAGTTGTTGTACCAATGGGACTCAGGATAAAAGATACCCGCGGTAAACCTGAAAAAGACAGGTGGACAATTTTTACCGGGAGTGATTTCAAGTAGCCTCTCTTCCAGGTGCCTGGTTTCGTAGGTCCATTGCTTATCCTCGTGAAACAAATGATGATAATCCCTGTAGACGAACATAGGAGTCAATTCCAGGAGCAAAGCCTCCTCCCCTTCATTGGTATATTCGACCACCGTAGTGTTCTTACTATACCGCATGTATACGGCCTTGGTAATTGTGTGATTTCCATTCGAAAAAACAGCTGTAGGAAGAGGCATCCTGGCGAAAGAAGTAAGGTATTGATGCCCTTCGGGATGTATTTTTCCGGGATATGCATTAGAGCAGGCATAGAACTCCTCTCTTGCGGAAATGACTTTTTCCTCGAGTTTCGATACCAGCACTCTCCTGTCGGTCGGCGGATTAAACGAGGCGACCAGCAACCCGTGATATCTCCGGGTATTGGCGCCACAGATGGATGAAGATGCATAGCCACCTATGCCATTGGTGACCAACCATTCCATTTCGGAAATGGCCTGATAGTCGGGATGATTAAAGGTCATAAGTCATTTTCCTCAATTCACATTATTCTCCGCAAAGCTACTTGTTGCCACTTTATAAAGCCAGAAACAAACTCCTTAAAGTGCAAGGAATCTCATCATGACCAGTAACCGATGCTGAGGATCAAAAATAGCTTATTCCCTTAATGCGTTTGTATTTCTGCGAAATACGGGCTAAGAATAAGTATGCGTATAAAAAACTAACCTTCGCCTCAGCCTTCGCCCCCGCCTTTCTGCTTCTTTGAATGCCATAGCATTTTCAGCGAAGGCATTAGCTTTGCATCTTATGCACGACCTCATCATCATCGGCGCCGGCCCGATTGGACTCACCTGCGCTATCGAAGCAAAGCGAACCGGCCTCGATGCCCTTATCATCGACAAAGGTATGCTGGTCAATACGCTGTTTCACTTCCCGACCAACATGACCTTCTTCTCGACATCACTGTTGCTGGAGATAGGCGATGTCCCTTTTGTCAGCCATGACGAAAAACCCACCCGGCGCGAATCCCTGGAATATTACAGGAGAGTCTATGAAAGCTGGAATCTCAATGCCCATTTCTATGAAACCGTAGTGGATGTACAAAAACATCCGGGCCACTTTGAGGTCCTCACTGACAAATCATCGTATACCTCAAAGTCGGTTGTTGTCGCTACCGGTTTCTACGACCTCCCTGTCCTGATGAATGTTCCTGGCGAAGATTTACCCAAAGTCCTTCATTACTATGATGAGCCTCATCCCTATGTGGATCAGCGGGTCGCTGTGATCGGTGCAGCCAATTCTGCGTGCGATGTGGCACTCGAACTTTGGCATAAAGGTGCTGCGGTCACCATGATCATCCGCGAAAGTGTGATCAGTGATCGTGTCAAATACTGGATCAAACCCAATATCGAAAACCGGATCAGGGAAGGTTCGATCAAGGCCTGGTTCAATTCAAGTGTTTCCGCTATCACGCCAGGTACCATCGAAATCACTACACCCGATGGTCCAATTTCCTTGCCAAATGATTTTGTCATGGCCATGACCGGCTACCAGCCTGATTTTAAATGGTTAGAGAAAATCGGTATTCAACTCACCAACCAACCTGATACTGAAATAGTATATAACCCTGATACGCATGAGACGAATGTGCCTGGGTTATTTGTTGCCGGTGTCGTATGTGGTGGTATGTGCACCAATAAATTCTTTATTGAAAACGCACGGGATCATGCGGATAAAATCATACGAAACGTTTTCACAAAACGAAACTTTGCAGACGCGCAAGCGCAGACATAATCTACACGTTAGGAACTGATAGGTAGACTTTGGTATAAACAAATAATGCGCTTTATACTGCGATTTATTGCATCCCGGCTTTTATGCTTTTCCCGGGCTTAAGGACTTTTAAAACACCATTTTGCCTGAACCAAACTTCCTTGTTGTCTATTGGATTGCTAATAGATTCCTTTGTGATCGTTAACCTTTTCAGGGCGAGTTGGTAATCTGTA
The DNA here is from genome assembly GCA_016716665.1 of Candidatus Opimibacter iunctus. Classification (GTDB taxonomy): domain Bacteria; phylum Bacteroidota; class Bacteroidia; order Chitinophagales; family Saprospiraceae; genus Opimibacter; species Opimibacter iunctus. The sequence goes on from JADJVH010000008.1 coordinate 152,520, forward strand.
AACGCTCCACACCCTACATACCAAATGTCCTTTCGGTTGCCGATTTTTTTACAAAATTCACTTATATCATCCCATCTTTTGGCATCATTGAATTCCCAGGAATGGCCCCAGACATAGAATACGGATAGGCCATGGTTGTCTAAAGAGAGATAATCATTTACTAATTCCAATGCCTTGCTGTCATGGCAGGTTGGATGCCATAGTAAAAAAGTATCCGGCAAATCAAAAGTATAGGTGTCTGTTACACTCCTCGCATTTGTAAGCCCTGTATGACCAATCAAATTTGCAATATGTTGATTTGAATTGCCAAAAGGATAAGCCATGCTTACAATTTTCCTTTTTGTGAGTTTATTCAGGTTGTTGATATCCGTGGTTACTTCCTCTAAAATTTCACTGTCGCCAAGGTTTTTAAAATCCTTATGGGTTGCACTATGAGCAGCGATTTCATGCTTATTATAAATCAACAGTAACGAATCTTTGGATACATATTTTGCCACAATATCAGGCCCATTACTTTGGGGCCAGGTTTTCGTTGTGCTTAACAATCCAGAATTGAGATTGAACGTGCCTATAATATTATTTTCATCAAACAATCGGATGAGTCTGACATCTTCCATCAGGCCATCATCGTAGCTCATAATAAGGGCCTTATGATTTCCATCGGGATAGACAAAATCAATAGTCTTATTCTTAAATGATCCACCCATGAGTGCCTCTGCGAAAAGGATTAATAAAAAAGGATATGCGAATAGCCCAGCTGTTTTCATCATTTACGTGTTTTATCAATTTGATTTTCAAAATTCACCATCATTCATTCTTAGCCTAAAATGAAAGTGATATCTGCATGCTAATGTGCCTGTACGCTATGAATAGTAATCATCACAGGCTCCAGCGGCCTCAACGTCACCAAAGGTTTTTCATTGATTTCCTTAGAGATGAGTTTGATGTCCCAATGCCGGATGATCTCCGTAAGGATGAGTTGCATTTCCATGATCGCAAAATGCTCTCCAATACACATCCTCGGACCGGACCCAAAAGGCATGTAGGCCTCTTTGTTGAGATCCGGATCATTCCATCGGTCAGGAATAAAGAGGTCTGGCTCTTTCCAAAAATGCGGATGGCGGTGCATACCCCGGATATAAAGGATCCACATCGTATCCTTTGGCAAAAAGAAACCCTCCACATGGTCATCCTGCAACGAGATGCGGTCTGATACCCATGCCGGAGGATAAAGCCTGAGCCCTTCCTGCACAACATTCTGTATCATCTTGGCTTGCAATGCCGAATCAGCGGCCTGGAGCCTGTTTAATTCTTCCTCATGCTTGCCAAGTAAATAAATCATCCAGGAAAGTGCGTTGGCAGATGTTTCATGTCCGGCTACAAACAGGATGAGGCACTCATCAATGAGCTGCTCTTCTTCCATCCCCATTCCACTATCCTCATACCTGGATTCAAGCAGCATGGTCAGCAAATCATCCGGTGCTTCACCTGAATTTTTCCTGGCCCGGATGACATCGCGGATGATCTCTCTTGACTCCTTTGCCAGCAAGAGGTGTTCCTTGATTTTTCCACTGATCTTAAACCACCAGCGCTTATAGGGTTGTCGCACCTCCCTGATGATAAATGACTGCAGGGTACTGATCTGCTGACTGAGTTGGACTAAACCATGCTCTTCAAGGGACGTGCTAAACAAGGTTCGCGCAACAATCCTGAAGGTGAGGTGATTCATTTCTTCATAGGCATCAAAAGGGGTGCCTGATGCAGCCATTGGAGCCCATCTGTCCATGCAGGCATCGACTTCCACTTTCATGAGGGATTGCAGGGAATCAATACGCCGCTTATGAAATCCAGGCTGGATCAGTCTGCGCTGACGTAGCCAGTAATCGCCTGTGGAGGTCAACAAGCCCTTGCCTGTGTATTTTCCCAACAGGTCTGTTACAATCACTGACTTTTCGTATACCCTATGCTGCTTCTGGAGTATATGCCTTACTGCTTTAGGATCAATGGTGATCACCGCCTTTTGCATCCCACCCATGTAAAATGTATACGTTGAACCAAACCGGGCCAATGCCGCATCAAGGATTGGAAATGGGTTTTTTATAAACTGTCCTGCATGAATCAGCGATTTGAGACGGCTGGCTAATGGCGGAAAAATATACTTCGGCATATTGCTTATTTCAAGCTTTGCAATTTCATCTCAAGTCAAAGGCCTGGGCAATGTGAATGGCTTCCCGCCCGGCAAAGTCAGCAATCTGATGACGACAACTGAATCCATTGGCAACCAATAGCGCATCCGGATGATCTTCTATGGCAGGCACCAATACCCGCTCCGCCATTTTCCTGGATACGTCGTAGTGTTTGGACTCATATCCAAATGAACCCGCCATGCCACAACAACCACTGTCAATCTCCGTATACTTGACATCAGGCCATAAAGCGAAAATGGATTTCACTGCATCCATGCCGTATAGAGACTTCTGATGACAATGCCCATGTACAAGAATTTCTTTAGCCTTGGGACGAATAGCAGATGTACCTGTTTTATTTTTTCGTAATACATCCCATAATATTTGTTCAAAGGGCCTGATCTTTTTCAGCAAAACAGCTACACTGTCATCAGCTATCAGATCTGGGATATCATCTGTCCACGCAGATGCGCAGCCCGGTTCGAGAACAGCCATGGGCACGCCCTTTTCCAGCCAGGGCAGTATCTTCTGAATACCGGGTTTTACTTTCGTCGCCGCTTCCCTTAGAAATCCATGAGAGATTCGTGGGCGCTGACAACACCCAGCATCCAGAAGCATCACTTTTTGCCCGAGTTTCTCCAACACTTCAACAGCAGCAATTCCTGATTGGGGATGATGGCACTGTGTATAGGTATCGACAAGGAGTATGATATCAGGATCACCGCTTCTCACATTCAATCTCTTAAAGGATTTTGTCCAGGTCTTCGTTGCATAGGACGGGAGATCTCTTCGCATATCCATACCCATCATTTTCATCATGGCTTGCTTGACCACAGGAAAAGACTGTATCATATTGACCAATGCCGCTTTTTGACCTGCGATTCGCCTGGCCAGGTCAGGGCTCCGACCGATCATCTTGTCTTTCCATGAAGCCCCATACCGGTCATACTGATGTTGCATCACTTCTCCCTTGAGGCGCGCCATATCGACGCTGCTGGGGCATTCTGCCTTGCATGCCTTACAGGAGACACACAGGTCAAGTACTTCAGGTAGATGTTTATTTGCGAGGCCATCCTCCAATTGTCCCGACATCGCAAGCCTCAAGGCATTTGCCCGTCCCCGTGTAGAATCCACTTCGTCATGGGTGACCATAAAACTCGGACACATTGTTCCCCCGGCAATTTTCCTGCATGCCCCTAGTCCGGAGCACTGATGTATAGCCGTATAAAAATCCCGTTGCTCCCTGTAGTGATAAGCTGCATCAAATGGAAGATCAGTATAGGCCGGGCCATAGCGCAAGTGACTATCTATTGGCGGAGGGTCTACGATTTTACCGGGATTGAGAAGAAAGCCCGGATCAAAGAGTTCTTTGGTCTTTACAAATCCTTCATATATCTTCTCGCCATAAAATGCGCTGAGATAACCGCTCCGTACAATACCATCACCATGCTCACTGCTCCATGACCCACCATAATATTTGACCCGTTGAAATACCTCGTCTGCAATGATCTTAAAGTGATCTATATCACCCTGCAGCCTGAGATCAAGAATCGGCTTGATATGGATCACCCCGACACTGGCATGCGCATAATAGTCAACACCTACTCCTCTTCGCTCACAAATCTCCACTACATCTGCGATAAAGGCATCAAGATGCGGCAGTGGTATAGCTGCATCTTCGATGACCGGTACCCCCTTCTTGTCAGTGGGTTCACCCAGCAGCAGCCCTAGTCCGCGTTCACGTATACCCCACACATCATGGTAGGTAGGGCCTTCAGGATAATAATCATGTGCATACCCATAGCCTTGCTGCTTCAGGTCAGCATGCATCGCCTCGGCGCGGTTTTGCAATTCGACAGGATTATTACCATAGAACTCAATGATCTGGATGGAGTCTGGTTCTCCCTTAAGAAAACCACACATCCCTGCTGTCTCAATATTTTTGCGGCTATAGCCTATCAGGAGCCTGCTGAGGATTTCGACCGCAGAGGGATTGTACTTTACCATCGTGGTTGTAGCACGTATCGCATCTCGCGCCTGGTCAAATTGCACCACACTGAGTCCCTTGCATTTTGGGAGATCGACGAGCTTGAGTGTGGCCTCGAGGATGATGCCAAGTGTTCCCTCACTACCTATGATGATCCTGTTGAGATCTCCACAACCTGAAGTGAGATAGTCATCAAATGCATAGCTTCCGACCCGTCGCATTGTTTTTGGATAATACTCCTCTACGTCTGGTTGCAACGGAAGCGTGATATCCATCATTCCCTTGTACAGGTTCACATCATCATCCTGACTATTCAACTTTGCCTGGAGTTCCCCCGGAGACAATGCTCTGGTATGGATGATCCTGCCATCCGCCAACAGCACTTTTAGTTCAATGACATGGTCGCTCGTCTTTCCATAGAGGATACTCTTGGTGCCTGATGAATTATTAGCCACCATTCCACCGACCGTCGCCCTGCTGCTGGTAGCAGGGTCAGGCGCAAATTCGAGCCCTTTCGGTTTTAAAAAATGATTTAACTGATGCCTGATGACTCCCGGTTGCACGACAACCGTTTTGTCATCCAGCAACAGGATTGAGTTCATGTATTTTGAAAAATCTATAACAATGGCTTCAGCAACGGTCTGGCCTGCAAGACTGGTGCCACCACCTCTCGCCAGGATAGGCACCGCGTAAGCAGAAGCTATCTTCATACATTGCACTACATCAGCTTCATCAAGCGGGCATACTACAGCCACAGGCATGATCTGGTAGATACTGGCATCTGTTGCATACATGCCGAGCACCAGCGGATCATGATATACATCTCCCCTGATGTCCTTCTTTAATGCCTCAATGTAACCAGAAGAATGTGTGGTCATGGCTTTACCCGGACTGCTTTGATTTCCTCAAAGAAAATATCATCATTAGGGACATCAAATAATAAACCTATTGGCTCGCCATTATTGTCTTGCTGAATCTGCACTGTCCCGAATTCAAACCATGCCTGTTCCTCCGTCCAGTCAAGTCTGTAGGTATCATAATGCCAGTGTGTAAGCCTTGCCTTGAGCTTGGGGGAATTGACAAAGTCTATGGTCAATATGCCATTGTCTTCCAGGATCCGGATATCACCGAATAAAGGGCATCGGTACAAACCTGATATAGTAGCATGATCCATAGTAGGTTGAGTTCCCATGACATGGGCATCCGTACGTTCTTTGATCCTGGCAGACCGGTCAGCCCAATGTGCTTTATCCTGGCCCACCCCCCTTGACTTCCAATCATTCTGTGGAAGATTGAGCAACCTGTCAATGATTTCATAACTCAGCATAGAGCCGATACCATCCATTGAATTTGTCAAAACGACTACACCTATTTTTTCTGTTGGCAACATGGTCACTGCCGAATACATGCCATCATATCCACCGGTATGGGAGACCATTTGTTTTCCATTGTACTCTGATGTGCCCCATCCCAAACCATATCCATTGAAATTCCGGCCGCCAAATAAATCCCTGGCACGATCACTCACCTGAAAGTTTACATGGGGAGTCCACATCGTCATCTGCTGTGCCTTTGTAAATAAGGTGTCCTTTCCAATGATCCCATTGTTGAGTTGAAAACGCATCCACTTGACCATATCATCCGCGGAGGAGATGATGCCTCCGGCAGCACCCATATTGTCCCAGTTGACCCACGCTATCGGATTATTGATATCTCCTTCAGGTTTATGCGGAGTGGCAACGTTAGTTGTAGATGGGATGTCATTCGTAGAAGTAATGGTCCTCTTCATATCGAGTGGTAAAAGGAATTCTTCCTTCACATATTCCGCCCATGATTTTCCGGTCACGGCACGTATCACTTCGCCGGCCGCAAGAAACATCACATTGCTATATCCAAAGCCGCTCCGAAACTCAAATTCTTGAGGAAGTTCTGCTACACGTTTGACTACTTCTTCCGCTGTGTAATTGCTTCGGTACCAGACCACATCCCCGCTAAACGTACCCAGGCCGGAACGATGGCACAGTAGATCACGAATGGTCATCATTTCAGAGACGCAAGGATCGTAGAGTTCAAAGTAAGGGAGGTATTTCTGCACTTTATCATCCCAGTTGATCTTTCCTTTCTTGACCAGTGTGGCCATGGATGCGGAAATAAAGGCTTTGGTATTGGAGGCGATGGAATAGAGGGTATTCTTGTCGGCTTTTTGCGGCTTGCCTTCTTCCAGGACCCCAAAGCCATCGACAAAGATCACTTCTCCATTGCGGACTATACCCACCGACATTCCTGGCGTATTATATGCGGTACGCCAGGATTCAATCAGAGATTTCCAATCGGTTTCCTGCGCATTCACAAAACCGAACTGCGCAAAAAACAAGATGATGCCAACCAGATATTTAATGTTTCTATTCATTTGCTTTTTTACTTAGAAATCGATTTTCAAATGAGGGGTTTATTGGTTTATGGTTTATAGGTTTATAGGTTGACTAACCTTTAATTTTGTCTCCGCATTTTCACACTGCCTACTGCTCACTGCTTTTTTACCCCTAAATCCCCTAAAGGGGACCTGATTTCATTCTTCACTTTTCATTCTTCGTTCTTTATTTAATCCAGTCCGAGAATTTTTCGATTGGTTTTTAATCCATAGACTCCTCCTGCGAAATCATCAAAGGCACGCTGTGTCACTTGTATCATGTGGCTGCGGATAAAAGGTGCCCCTTCTGCTGCGCCCTGCTCACTGTCCTTGATGCAACACTCCCATTCCAATACCGCCCAGCCATCAAACCCATATTGAGCAAACTTGCTGAAGATGGCGGTGAAATCTATCTCTCCATCACCTGGGCTGCGGAATCTCCCGGCCCGATCCACCCAATCCTGATATCCCCCATAGACTCCATTGGTCCCATCCGGATTGAACTCTGCATCCTTTACATGGAATGCCCTGATCCGGTCTTCATATAGGTCAATAAATTGCAGGTAATCCATCTGTTGCAATACAAAGTGGCTTGGATCATAGTTGATACAAAGCCTGGGGTGTTCGTCGCACAAATCCAGAAAGCGGTCAAAGCTTGCCCCGTCGTGCAGATCTTCTCCGGGGTGCAACTCAAAACAAAGATCAACCCCCTGTTCATCAAAATAATCAAGGATTGGCATCCATCGCCTCGTGAGTTCAGCAAAAGCTTCTTCTATCAATCCGGGTGGGCGCTGCGGCCAGGGATATATATAGGGCCAGGCCAGGGACCCTGAAAAAGTAACCTGGGCATCAAGCCCGAGATGAGCACTGGCTTTGGCAGCCATTTTCATTTGGTCTGTCGCCCATTGTGTCCGGGCCCTCGAATTGCCTCTGACTGTGGAAGGTGCAAATAAATCATACACCACATCGTATGCAGGATGCACTGCCACAAGTTGTCCTTGGATGTGTGTGGAAAGCTCTGATATCGCAAGTCCATGATCCCCGATCTTGCCCTTCAATTCATCACAATAGGTTTTGCTTTCAGCCGCAAGGGGCAGGTCAATCAGCCTGGGATCCAGCGTAGGAATCTGGATGCCAACATATCCATGCCCTGATGCCCATGTACATAATCCATCCAGGGTGTTAAAGGGAGCTTCATCTCCGATAAACTGTGCCAAAAAAATAGCGGGACCTTTCATGGTAGTATCATTTGATTTTGCAAGGAACAAGATAATTCTTTTGAGGCAGAAGGTAAATGGAAGTAGGGCTTAGGAGGTTAGGAGATTAGGAGGTTGTTGAAACCGTGATGAAAACAAAGGTTTAAATATGAAATTGTAATTTCATATTTAAATATTCATTTTTTTAGTAAGGGTTCAAGATTTTGAACCCCTACTAAAAAAATCTTATCTCTACTAATGCACACTGCATGGCTAAAAACCATTATTTCGAAGATGTCTATGAAGTGGTTCGTTCTATACCAAAGGGACGCGTTTCGACCTATGGTGCCATTGCTGATTTCCTGTCTTTAGGTTCTGCACGGATGGTAGGATGGGCATTGCGGCATTCAAGTGTGATGGATGGCCCTATTCCCGCTCATCGGGTAGTCAACAGGAAGGGTATCTGAGCGGCAGGTTGCATTTTGAGGATCCAAAATATATGCAGCGTGCACTGGAACGGGAAGGTGTGAAAGTAAAGGAGGATGCTGTAGTGGATTTTAAAAAGATATTCTGGCATCCCGCAGAAAATATACTTTGACCCATCAGGCTGCCGGCCATGATGAGCCGGCAGTCTGATTAGATCAATTCACATTATTGTTGTACCATTTGCTTGTGGACATACACCTTTCCATCAGGCATGGTAATCAAGACATAATGTATGCCCGGAGCCAGCCTGGTAGTCTGTATGCTATTGCTGCCACTGTGTATATTTCCTTTCACTTCCGCAACTCCGGTATTACTATAGATCGCATAGTTGGCATTTGCATCAGTGTCAAGGTTGATTATAAATTGGTCCTGAGCAGGATTGGGGGAAATGGAAATAAAATCTGGTAAAACAGGATTCACCCCGGAGCCTTCGAAAAGGGAGTAATAATAGAAGTCCTCGCTTTCAAAATGCAGGTCAAGGGATAAAGAATCAGACAGGAAATACCGGCTTTCATTGATCACTGAAGCATCCGGTTCACCAAAGAAATCAACCGTAGTCTCACCGCCCAGCAAGGATAATACACTCAACTGCGAAGGCACTGCAACCTGTCCCCATTTCAGGGCAGGGTTCAATAAGTTGACAGTAGAGTCTGTGACATACCATGTTGCTGCTGCAGCGTCCCAGAAATAAGCAGATGAAGGATATTCCGTAGTGACATCTTCAATCGGGTATTTGGTCCAGACATTATCATCCCAGGTCTGGGATATGGTGTTATAGATCTGTCTCAACTCGTCCGAGATAGTGCCATTTGAATGATAAGTATAAATAAACCGCTGTGTAGGTTCCCAAACCGGGTCTGACCAGTTATAATCGGTTTCCGTTTCTTTCAATCCCTGCTCATTATATGAAATGATCGTCCTGTCACTTGGTACGATTTCGCCTGTTTCAAAATCAAGGCTGGAACTCAATTGATCCGTGAGACGTCCCTCTCCATCATATTGCAGATCCGTTATCGATGCAGGAATCCATCCTCCTAAAAGGGCAATAAAGAGCCATTGCCTGGTCTGTACCAGGACATCACCACTATAGACTTGCTTGATGCTGAGAAATGGACCGAAGCCTCCTCCGAAGAGGGGATCCTCAATAGAAATAACCACACTATCGAGCCGGTTGGAGCCATCATATTCAAGATCCATTTCCAGTTGTGTTTCCAATTGGTTGGTCTCCGCATTTATCCCCTCTGAATTTATGTGTGAAGGGTATCCAGGTGTTGCATAATCAAAGGTGGTGACCCCCTCCAGCCGGAGCAGGAAGGTTGCTGAATCAAGGCCATACTGATTGATTTTGGTGGTATAGCCAAGGGAATTATATTCCATTTCATTCTTAAGCGTAGTGGCAAATACATTGTTTTTGGTGACTACACTGTCAAGCTTGTGTGTCAGATTAAGGCCTGATCTGCCTTGGTTTAACCGCTCCCAGTTGGATGGGTCTGACCAGAAATGTGCGAAATTGTTAACCAGCTTCTGCGCTGTTGGATTTACCGTCTGTGCATGAAGCTGGAGTACGGCAATACATGCCAATAAGGTGAATAGATGTTTCATATAGATATGCATTTTGTTTGTGCAAAAATAATGTACCAGCCATGATTCTGTAGAATGAATTCTACAAAATCATGGCTATTACCGACCCGGGGATTAACCCCTTGACAAGCTTAGGATAAATACCCTCTAAATAACAGGCTTAAAATTCGTCATAATTATGACGAATTTTTGTACTTTTGCCTTGTACCCATTCATTTTAGCCTATGCTTGCTTCCAATCTTCAGTTTTTACGGCGCAAAACAGGTCATAGCCAGCAGGAACTCGCTGACCTCCTTGAAATCCCTCGTACCACCTGGAGCGGGTACGAACTCGGCAAAGTGGAGCCCAATATCAGCATGCTTCAGAAAATATCCTTTTTCTTTAAGCAACCCATTGACAGGCTACTCAGCCAGCGGATAGATTTTGATGAACTGGAGATCGCCCGAGCCGACACTCTGCGTGTATTGGCCATCACCATGGATCAGCAACAGCGGCAGAATATCGAATTGGTATATTCCAAAGCTGAAGCAGGTTATCTCGATGGGTTCCAGGATCCGGAATTTATCAGTGAGCTTCCCAAGATGTATATCCCTAACCTCCCGACCGGAAGTTACCGCGCATTCGAGATCCACGGAGATTCGATGTTACCAATGCCTTCGGGTTCCCTGGTGATTTCCAAGTATGTGGAGACCTTAAGAGAACTCAAGGATGATAAGACCTATATCATCGTGACCGAAAAGGATGGTATCGTCTATAAGCGGATAAAAAACCACCCTGCTGATCATCATATCACTGCGATTTCAGACAATGAGGTGTATTCACCTTATACCATATCCTATGGGGATATCCGGGAGATCTGGCGATATCACGCGCATATCGTATTTTCTGATGCCCGTCAGCAAAAAGCAGACTGGCTCCAGGAGACGGTCCTCGATATGCAGCGAAAGCTTTCGCAGATGGAAAAGAAACTCTAGAAAAAGGCTCCTGTTGGAGCCTTTTTTATGTGCCGAAAGTCAACTCTATGACCAGTACTGTTGTTGATAAGGGCTACCTTAATTCTGAGTAGTTTTGCCCTCCCGTATTTACACAACCACCATGAAAGACTATAGTCACATATCGAATGCTCATCCTCAATACATTGATTCACTGTATAAGTCCTATCAGCAGGATCCGGACAGTGTAGACCAGGGTTGGCGCCTCTTTTTTGAAGGATTCGAATTTGGTCAGCCAGCAAACGGATCAACAGCTGAGTCAGGTCAAACTTCCGCCCCGCTTTCTGATGCGATAAAGGAGTTTGGGGTGATGTCACTCATCCATGGTTTCCGCAACAGAGGCCATTTGTTGTCCACCACCAACCCTATCCGCCCCCGCAGGGACCGTCGTCCTCACCTCGACCTGGCAGATTATCACCTTTCGACAGCGGACCTTGGAAAAACATTCCAGGCCGGGATGGAAATCGGAATGCAGGAATCCACCCTTGATGAAATCCTGCAGCGACTCAAACTCATATATTGCGGAGACATCGGCTTTGAATACGCGCACATTGAAAACATGGAAAAGCGCAGATGGCTGAAAGAGCGGATCGAACACCGTCCCGGACTTGGGGTCACTGATGATTATGGCCTGGATCTGCAGACCAAAAAGCGGATCCTGGAAAAACTTAATGGCGCAGTCGTTTTTGAGCGTTTCCTGCACACCAAATATGTAGGCCAGAAAAGATTTTCACTTGAAGGAGGCGAGACGACTATACCCGCACTTGATGCAGCCATCCAATTGGCAGCCACCATGGGTGTAGAAGAATTTATTTTTGGAATGGCACACAGAGGCCGACTCAATGTGTTGGCCAACATCCTGGGCAAGACCTACGAGCAGATCTTCAATGAGTTTGAAGGCAATATGAATCCTGAGCAAACCTTTGGAGATGGAGATGTGAAATACCACCTTGGATTTTCTTCCCAGATAGATGGCCCTGATGGAAGGAAACTTCATTTGAAACTCGTGCCCAATCCTTCACATCTTGAGTCGGTGGATCCTGTAGTAGAGGGATTTTCCAGGGCAAAAGCTGACCTGCTCTACGGCTCGGATTACGACCGAATCATGCCCATCCTTATCCATGGCGATGCTGCAGCTGCGGGCCAGGGGGTGGTCTATGAGACTATACAGATGTCCCAGCTTGAAGGCTATTACACAGGTGGAACATTACACTTTGTCATCAACAACCAGATAGGCTTTACGACTGATTTTGATGATGCACGTTCATCCACTTATTCCACGGCATCCGCAAGCCTGGTGCAGGCCCCTGTATTCCATGTCAATGGAGATAATCCGGAAGCGGTCATCTTCGCTACCCGACTTGCTACTGAATACCGGCAGAAGTTCAACAATGATGTCTTCATTGATATGGTATGTTATCGCAGGCATGGGCACAACGAAGGGGATGATCCCCAGTTTACCCAACCTGAGATGTATGAAAAGATCAGCGTGCATCCCAATCCGCGCGAATTGTACATCACTAAACTGACTGGTCGCCAGGATGTAGAAGTGAAGCTGGCTGAAGAACTGGAAAAAACATATTGGGACAAACTGCAGCAAAGGCTTGAATTGGTCAAGGAAAACATGCTGCCTTATCAATACCAGGAGCCTGAAGTAGCGTGGAGGCAACTTAAGAAACATGCCAGCCTGGAAGACATGCTCACCATTCCAAAGACGGGAATTGAAGCCAGTCGTATAAAAGATTTACTGGAAGGTTTGCACAAGCTTCCTGATGGTTTTACGCCACTTAGCAAGATCACCAGGATCAACAAAGCCAAGCAAAAATTAATTGAAGAGGGGAATATTGACTGGGCCCTTGGTGAGTTGCTGGCCTATGGCAGTTTGCTGACTGAAGGAAGAAACGTGCGTATGAGCGGCCAGGATGTTAAACGTGGGACCTTTTCACATCGCCATGCAGTGATCTATGATACGGAAAACTATACTGCCTACAACCGTCTGAGCAACCTGGCTCCAAGCCAAGGGAAATTTATGATTTACAATTCCCTGTTGTCCGAATTTGCAGTGCTGGGCTTTGAATATGGCTATTCTCTTTCCAGCCCGGATCACCTGATCCTGTGGGAGGCACAGTTTGGAGATTTTTTCAATGGTGCCCAGACCATCGTCGATCAATACATCAGTGCTGCTGAAAGCAAGTGGCACCGTATGAGCGGCTTGGTGATGCTCTTACCTCATGGGTATGAAGGCCAGGGGCCTGAGCATTCGAGTGCACGTCTTGAACGCTTTCTGCAAGCCTGTGGAGATGGAAATATGGTCGTATGTAATGTGACTTCGCCATCCAACTTTTTCCATTTGTTGCGTCGCCAGATGGCCTGGAATTTCCGAAAGCCATTGATCGTGATGTCACCGAAATCCTTGCTCCGTCATCCGGCCTGTATCTCTCCATTGACTGAGCTAGAAACCGGAACACAGTTCAAACCTGTCATCCGTGAAGAGCATACGGCTGCGCAGGCAAAAAAAATCAAACGACTTGTCTTTTGCAGTGGCAAGATCTATTATGACCTTGTAGAATACAGATCAAAAAATAAGGTTGAAGGTATTTCTATCATCCGCCTCGAACAACTGTATCCGCTGCACAAGCCTCAGCTGGACGAGATCATCGCCAGCTATCCCGGTGCTGAAAAATACTGGGTACAGGAAGAGCCTGGAAACATGGGGGCCTGGGTATATATCAACACCAAGCTACCAGACTATGGATTTAAAGTTATAGCCCGTCGCATCAGTGCTTCGCCCGCTACCGGGTTTAAGAAATTACATGATGAAAACCAGGAAAGGATTGTGAGAGAAGCTTTAACTCTTTAGCAAGGGGCAAGGAGCAAGGGGTGAAAAAAAGCGCCTTTAAAGTGTACACTTTAAAGGCGCTTTTTATTTACCGCTTTTAGAACGGTATTACTTTATAGGCTTACTTATTTGCCGTGACCTACTACGATTTGCTGATGATCGATTGGATCTGTACCATTAAGGGCACGTACCAGGTAAACACCAGCATCCATCTTGGCAGGGCCAAAATCAATGTACTCCTGGTTGGTATTGTCTGATACCTTTTGGATCAGTACGAGCTTACCAGTGACATCATAGAGTTCAAGTGAGGTGGGTTGCAATTCGTTTTGTGCATCCCAGGTGACATGAATACCATCAGTTGCAGGATTTGGATATACTGCGATAGTCATAGCAGATGTCTTGGCTGCATCGTTTCCAAAGGTAACTGTCTCGATCGGAGAGAACTTGGATCTGCCATCAAGATCAAACATCTGGAGGCGATAATAAACCTTGAGGCGTGAGTCAACACCATTGTACACATTTACATCTGTCAAATCATAGTTTGCAATGATCTGGCTGTTGCCTGCTGCATTAATCTTTCCGGCAGTATTCCATACCTTCTTGTCAAATGAGCGTTGTACGAGGAAATGGCTGCTATTGATCTCACTTGCTGTAGACCAGGTAAGGTGAGCGCTACGATCATTTGCCTTTTCTGCTTTGAAGACAATCAATTCAATAGGAAGCGTCTGGAGGCGTGTGCCAGCGGCAACGATCGGAAACTCATTGAAATTGATATCTGAATAAGCCCATGCAGGATTAGTGTCTGATGCACCAAGATAAGCTGAGTCACTAGCTATTGGAGCTCCACCCACTGTATTGTCCAGTATCAAGGCGATAATTGGAATCTTAGCACTGGTTACATCTGTACCAACCCCGTTACCATCAACCATTGCACCTGTAAATAAGCGATCGTATCCTGAAGGCACACCTGGAGGAGGCACATTTACAACGACAACAGAACCTGTCATATCCGGAGACCATCCCAGGTTCACAGCAGGAGTATTAACTACACATGCATTGAGCTGAGCAGGGGTCATGTTATTTGAGGTAAACCCTGGAACTTGTCCCAGAAGTGTTGCTTCGCTAGACTTGTAATAAAAGCCATAGTTGAAGCCAGAAAAGTTTTCAGTTCCTGCACCCACTTTTTGCACAAAAACCGTCAGTTTAGATTGGTTGTTGGCTGGGTCAGGATTAGAGACTGAATATGAAAACCTGAGATTCTGCCCGATGGCAAAAGTCCCGATTGACATGGCGATAAGTAGAAAGTATATTTTTCTCATGATCATAGTATGATTAAAAGGTCTGCAGTGTGATTAAAGGTCTGCTGTTTTAGGAACTGCGGATATAGATTTAGTCAGGTTAAGGTCAGTACTGTTAGCTGCACCGCTCAGGTTAACATCTGCACGCAGATAACCGGTAGGTGTTGTAGCGGTTGCCGATTTGACAAAGTTAAGGTCCGTACTGTTGACGATATAGGTCGTACCGGAAGCATCACATGGCCACATGACAAACTTGCCACTTACCGTATTCAGAGGGGCATTATCTGCGCCATTGTCATATAGTTTTGCATTAGCAATAGTGAAATCTTCTAAGACAGGACTTACACAATCAAGCCCGACATTCGTCCTGAAAGGAAGATGATTCCTGTGTACCACAGCGACTATAGAACTAGGATTTCCGTTTTTAATGACTGGAAGTGATGTTCCGTCAAGACCAACTATAGCTCCGTTACTTTTGATGAAAGCAGGAGCTCTACCAAGGATAGTTGCCGAGTTTGTCGCATCTCTGAGTTCAAGTTTAACCCAATCGGTTACATTAGCCGGAATCGGTGTAGTTCCAGAAGGAGCATCTGAATAAGGAGATGTAGATGGTAAATTTCCACCTGTATTCAATGTAGTACTCATAGCTCCTGCACTGAATGGGCCTTGAAGGAAGGCCATTAAGTTGACCTTTCCAAAGAAGTTCGTTCCTGTAAAATCAGCAACAGCGTCATTTGTTGAACCGGTGACAATATTTGCACCTGAAGCAGCCGCAGCGTAGGACCACTCAGGAGTCAAATCATATACAGCTCCCTTGACCTGGTCTGCTGTGCCACCACCGAGGGTGAGGTCTGCAGGGATATAGGTTCCGGTAAGTGTATTGGAATACCCGGTGATACCTGAAGCATCCACATCCCAATACCTGCTGATAAATTCAGTAGCATCTGCTGGTTTGTTAGGATGTGTCAGGTCATTTGCCTTGGTGCGGATTTTTGCGGCTGTATAGCCTGAGCCAGTATAAGTGCTGGCCAGTGGACTATAGTTAGTAACATCACCTATTGGGAAGGTAAACGTACCGTTTGCGGCAACTGCTTTTTCCATCATCCCTGTACCTGTGGTGGCTACATATTCATCTGCATCGTAACCGGTAACGGTTGCTGCAGAGCCCATCTTGAGGTCAAAGTTGTTGGTGATGATCTTGCTGCTTCCTGTCGAGTTAAAGTCCAGGTTGGTATTTACAGTCATACTTCCGAGCAGATTCACATTGAATGTGGCATCCTTTTGGACAATGACTGACTGGAATACTGCGGATCCCGGAGTAACATCTGAATTGACATTACCGCTGAACTTCAGCGTATTCGGCTGGCTAGGCTCCCAGGTACCGGCATTGAGGAAATTGCCTTTTACTTCGATGGTCCCATCGTTGTCAATGGTACCGGTGGCCGTATTCTGGATACCTCCCTCCACATAGAGTGTTGCGCCGGCCTGCACCTTGACGATAGCCCCGTCATTGTACAATAGGGTCTGTCCTATGCAAAATGCGGGTACCGCACAAAGGGCAGATAATAGTAGTCTTTTCATAGTCATCCGCTGTTAATCTTAGTTTTAAAAATTGGTATTCCTGTATAACCTGTTCAAAAATAGCACTTTCAGCTATTCCTGCATACTTTTTTTAACAAAATGAGCCTGATAATTAGTTATTGGTCATTTTGATTGAGTAAACCGCTGGAAAATCAACTCTCCCGGACAATGGGAAGAATCTTACGGTCTGAAACAACTATGTGGCCAAACACTCAAATCAGTTCATTAATTCAATATGGGGGTGGAGGGAGAGGTTTAAATAAAGCAAAAACCTTGCCCTTTTCCGTGGGGGATATGCAAATCCAGAGTGCCAATATAGCACAAAAAGTCCATAAAACAAGGGGGTGGAGCAATTTTATGAGTTGATTCCTTTATTGCATCTGTTAATGCCTAAAAATCAACCTTTTCAGAAAAACTTAGTTGACCCACAAGGACTCGAACCTTGAATGACGGTACCAAAAACCGGAGTGTTACCATTACACCATGGGTCAATAAGTGGGGCAAAGATAGTTTTTTAGCTAAAATTTCAAAATTTTTCCTCTCTGAAAAGGGGCTATAAGGGCTCAAGGGGCCGAAGAGACTCAAAAGAGAATCTCCTTATAAGATTATCCATTTTTAATCGGCCATTGGCCGTTGGATGGAGTTCTCTCCGCCAACTGCTGAATACCAAGTAGGAATCCCGAATATGAATTCTTAACAGGAATCCAACTGCTGGCGGAGAGAACTCCACCCAGCGGCGTTTTTTATTTCCTTCGAAAATGCCAAAACAAGCCAATTCCGATTTGTGTATAAACGGCAGCTTTATGCTGTCTTAGGATATTACTTAACAACCAGTATCTTGGTCACCAGGGCATCAGGCTTATTAAAGCCATCGCTTGCTGCGGTTGAAAATACCAGGTAGACCCCTGTTTCCGCTTGCTGACCCTTGAGATCCTTGCCATCCCAAATGGCCTGGCCTCCAAGCGCCTGTGTTTCAAACAGGATTTGTCCGGTCACATCTGTGATTTTGACCACTGCATCCCTGGCAAGTCCCCGGATGGCAATAGGACCATCATAGTCCGGCCTTACCGGGTTGGGATATGCATAGACTTCATCACTATGCAATTTGCCACCATCAATAGCATCCGTGCGCACACTCATGATCCCGCCATTTGTAGCGATATATACCAATCCATTGTTTCCATCGATAGCGATGTCGATGATCCTGTTGTCAAGCAAGGGGCTGTTATCTGTAGTGTAAGAAGCTACCTCTGCATTACCTGCAGGTGACTGTACAAACACCCCGCTGCCGGTACCAAACCACTTACGGTTGGCACCATCTACAGCAATCGAATAAATTGTTTCTTCGCCAAACAGATAGTTGAGTACACCATCTTGTTCCACCTTGATCCGGCTGCCCTGGTGGCCATTGAAGATATCCCCGCCTCCATCAAATACAACCGGCCCTTCAGCAGTCCCAACCCAGATATCACCCTCCACATCAACTGCCAGGCAATTGACACTGTTGGAAGGAATAGCTGTATTAGAAGCACTCAGGAGAGCACACCTGTCATCCGATATGTCATCGATGGTGCCGCCATCATCATAGACGATTACCCCTGCTGATTTGCTATAGAGCATGATCCACTTGTAACCCCGTTGGTCAATGACGATCTGGGAGGTATTGGTGATGTTGGTGCAAGGGAGGGCAAATGATTTCCATGTGCCGTCAGCCTTGAATACACTGAGCGGTTTCTCTGCCAGGTAATTGGTGATCCAGAGATTGTTGTTCTTGTCATAGGCAAGACCGGCAATCCGTTCCCTGGCACCATCTCCGACTGCGCCCTGCAAAGAGCTATTGGTATCATCATATACTTTATAGTGCTCTCCATCATACTCCAGCAAGCCACCCCAATAGGAACCGATATAAATCTTATTGTCTACGGGATGGGGCAAAATGCGGAAGAAATTTTCAAGCCCTGTCGCCGCGATTTCCGGCGTATTGAATTGATTGTACGTAGTCCAGTGGACCCTGTCAAAAGTGAAAAACCCGTCTTTATTGCCCTGGTAGCCATAACTTTCAGATACACCTCCGGTCGCTACATACAGGACACCGTCCTTGATGGCCAGCTCACTCACATTGCCTGAATACGGCGTGTCATACTTCAAGCGATCACAAGGGGTAAAATGGTTTTGTGCGACCCTGAATTCCGGATATCTGTCTGCATACCAGATCCTGCCCTTTTCATCTTCAATAGCATATGTCGGACGGGCAGCACAGTATATACCGCTTTCGTGCCAGAGTCCTGAATCCCGGAAGTAAAACACTTTACCGATACAATCCATGTCACATGCAAATCCTACGATCATGTTCTGGCTTTCGGTAGAAATAAAATCCAGTGTAAATCCTGACTGGGTATACCAAAGTAAAAACTCCCCCTGATCAAGCCTGTAAAGATCACCATCCAGGCCTGCATACAAGGCACCCTGGTACACGTCTACAGCCTGGCAGGAATACTGTCCGGGCAGTGAAGGGACTACGATCTTTGTCCAGCTGCTGAAGTCTTCTATGATATTTCCGGATAGGGGATCATAGCTGTATAGTCCGTTTTCAACAGCGAGATAATAACGGCCTTCAAACACCGTGAATCCCCTGACCGGACTATTGGTAAAAACAGTGGATCTAAATTGCCGGGTGACCAGATCCATGATCACAAGGCCAAATGGCGTCGAAAAATAGACCAGGGAACTACCGTCAATGTATATGTTGGTAATCCGTTTGTCCCCTTGTATGGATGTGTTGCGAAGGATGTCATTGACATTGGTCACCCCGTCGGCATCCAGGAGGTCGATATTCCCATTGATATATCCGATGATCAGGGTGCTCGATGGTTGATGGTAGCGAATCCAGGAAGGGGCAACGTCACTGAGGCCATCGACCTTTGAGAAAAACTCCACCTGGGAGCTATCTTCTTTTGAAATCGCTATGAGTGCAAATTCCGTCCCATAATACACCCTGGTAGGGCTTTGTGTTACAGTGGATCCGATGTTGTAAGGAAGATGCTCGGACCATTGTCCTATGCGGAGATCACTCTGGCAGAAAGTGAAGAATGAAAAATGAAAAGTGAAAAGTGAAAAGAGGATGACCTTTTGGATCAGGTGTAGATGCCCTTCAAAAATGTTAATTCCATGACGCCTGCTCTTACTAACAAGTGGAATGGAATAGTGTATAGTAGTGTATGCCATATATCGGTCAAAGATAATCGGAGAAAGATGCTTGTGTGGTGCTTGCTGACTGTGGATATCTGCCCCCCTTTAAATGGTAAAGAGCCTGAAATTATTGTCTGTAGAGGCGAGAACCCTCCAGAAACTGAAAAACGGGCTCGGGCACCATGTATCTGATGGAAAGACCAGAAGCAATACTCTGGCGGATATAGGTAGAGGAAATATCCATCATCGGTACATCATACAGGCGTATATCAGCGGGAACGTCCAATGTCGGACCTACGCTTGTTTCTTCCCGTTTGTAGATATGGATCGTATATCGCTGGAGGAGTACCTCATAGTTCTTCCACTTCTTGATACCCGACAGGTTATCCGATCCCATGATGAGGGAAAACTGATGTTGCGGATACTTTTCGTGTAGATATACCATCGTGTCAATGGTATAGGACGGTTTGGGTAGGGAAAACTCAATATTGGAGGCCCTGAGCCTGGGATTGTCATCGATCGCCAGCTGAACCATGTGCAGGCGGTCAAAGTCATTGGCTAGCGTAGCCCGGTTCTTAAGTGGATTGTGCGGAGAGACGACAAACCATACCTGCTCCAGGTCAGTACGTGTAGCCATGTATTCTGCGATGATGAGATGCCCGACGTGGACAGGATTGAACGAACCGAAGAATAAGCCTATGCGCTTTGGCTGGAGCATTGCACTTTGTTTTTACAAAGATAGCGGTTCAGTCAACAGTAGGCAGTCAACAATAGGCAGTCAACAGTAGGCAAAGTGATGGAAATTCTCAGTGATCTCCGTGTTAGACTCAGTGATCTCCGTGCGAAATAGCGTCAAGCCAGGTATGATTTGGAGATCATGGTCTATTCCTCTCCAAGGGAGTCTTTGATGCCATCGAGTGCCTTTTCGACGAGCTCATGCCAGTCTGTGTGGTAATAGAATGGAACCTCTACCCATTTCTGGAGGTACACCGGCTGGCCATAGGGCTTGTAATACTGCCATCCCAGGATACCTGAATCTGGCAGGGTCTGTCCGTCCAGCTTGAGAACGATGCGGTCATCGTATATCATGGCAAAGGCCCGGCCTTTGTACTCCATGGAGGGCGCAGATAGTAGCGTGGATTTGCGGAGATGGGGATGGATGCTTTCCATTCGGGCGCATAGATTCATGAAAAATGCCAGTGCTGTCATGTGTCCGGAACGTATGGTTAGCGAAATATAAACACTTTATAAATAATTATAATGTGTTTTTTGAAAATTTTACTTAAAATTTCCATTGCGCCTCCTGATCAACCCCCAGGTCCGCCTTTGAAACATATGAGGGAAGACAAAGCATAATCGGCCCCTGGCCGTTGGATGGAGTTCTCTCCGCCAACAACAGGATTCCTATTGGGAATTCAAATTTGGGATTCCCTCTTGATATTCTTGTGGTTGGCGGAGAGAACTCCATCCAACGGCGTTTATATTTCCATTGGAAATATAAAAACAGGCCATATCTACTTTATGTAAAACAGCAACCTTCAAAGGGGGAGCCATGATCCACCACTCTTCACTTTTCACTCTTCACTTTTCATTTTACCCTTTAAACCCGTTGGTCTTGTGGCTGGAATCACAAAACGGCCAGCTGGCTGAACCGCCGCATCTGCAAAAGGAAATACCATTTGGCTTTTCCACTATAGTGCCATCGGGCATGGTGATTTCGACAGGCCCAAGCACCCGGATAGGGCCGTTTTCAAATAGTTTCACTTTGCTCTTTTCCTGGACCTGAGTATCGGCAGAGACAGTGGGTATTGGTGCGGCTTTGATAGATAAAGCACCGGATGGACATGCATTGACGGCTTCTATCAAGGCTGTGTCATCGGCGGCTTCTGGCCTTACCCATGGTCGGTCCCTGGGTTTAAATACTGCGGGCAGGTTATGAAAGCAAACACCGGAATGGATGCAGAGATCAGGTTGCCATACAATGGTCAGGTCACCTTTTTTATATTCTTTTTTAAGCATTTTCTGTGGTTGATAGGTTGATAGGTTGATGAGGTGAGGAGATTAGGGGGTTATTTGATGATTAAACCTACAGGACAATGATCGCTGCCCATTTCGTCAGGCATGATAAAACTATCAGCAACAGAAGACACCAGTGGATTGGATACAAGGAAATAATCAATACGCCATCCGATATTCTTCTGGCGGGCACCGAACCGGGCACTCCACCAACTGTATCCGGGTTCTTCGGGCCTCAGATGACGATAGGTATCAGTAAAGCCAGCGCTCAACAAGGCCGTCATTCCGTCAATTTCCTTTTGGGTGTACCCTGAGGTCTTGTTATAATTTTCCTTTGGTCGAGCCAGGTCAATGGGCTGATGAGCCACATTGAAATCCCCGCAGGCTATCACCGGCTTTTTCTTTTGCAACTTAGCCAGGTATCCTGTGAAATCCCTATCCCATTGCTGCCTGTAATCAAGACGGGCCAGTTCGCTTCCGGAATTTGGTACGTACGTAGTGAGTACATAAAATTGATCATACTCAGCCGTGACGACCCTACCCTCCTGGTCATGCTCATCGATCCCAATGCCATAGCTGACATTTAAAGGCCGGTGACGTGTGAGAATGCCGGTGCCTGAGTATCCCTTCCGGACCGCAGAGGTGGAGAAAATTTCATACCCATTGAGGTTAGAAAGCGCTTGCCTGACCTCATCGTCCTGGGCTTTGGTTTCCTGGAGACAGATGAAATCCGCATTCCACGCCTTGACCTGTTCCGCAAACCCCTTCTTGGCTACTGCACGCACGCCATTGACGTTCCAGCTGATTAATTTCATAGTGGTGGTGATTAACGTGGGAAAGATAGGAAAGTTGACAGAATAGCTATCAGCCGTCAGCTGTCAGCTATCAGCTATCAGCTAACCTCAATCCGTGATCAGTGATAAGTGATCGGTGATCGGGTTATTTACCTTACAATTCATTAAACATTAAACATTTAACGCTTACCCAACATTCCACTAACCTACTAATCCACTAATCTCCTCACCTCATCAACCTATCAACCCATCAACCCATCAACTTATAAGCTTGATAAGCTTATAAGCCCATTCCCCAACAAACCACTACTTTTGCGCCAACAACAGCAACATGAGTAAAATCAAAATAGGATTGGTCCAGATGAGTTGTGTCGCCGACAAAGCGGGCAACATGGTGCGGGCTATCGAAGGCATCCGGGAAGCTCACCGTGAAGGTGCACAGATCATTTGCCTGCAGGAGTTGTTTACCTCCCTGTATTTCTGCGACGAAGAAAACTACGATCACTTTGCCCTTGCGGAGGCTATTCCCGGTCCATCAACTGATACATTATCCAAAATTGCCGGCGAACTCGGGGTAGTCATCATCGCTTCGCTATTCGAAAAACGAGCGCAGGGCCTTTACCACAATACTACTGCTGTGCTGGATGCAGATGGCACATATCTGGGCAAGTACAGGAAGATGCATATCCCGGATGATCCCAATTACTATGAAAAATTTTATTTCACCCCGGGGGATCTGGGATATAAGACCTTCAAGACAAAATATGCCAACATCGGTGTCTTGATCTGCTGGGACCAATGGTATCCTGAAGCTGCGAGGATCACTTCATTGATGGGTGCTGAGATTTTATTTTATCCAACAGCCATTGGCTGGGCGACAGCGCAGGATGAGGCCACCAACACCGAGCAATACAATGCATGGCAGACTATCCAGCGAAGTCATGCTGTGGCAAATGGTGTGCATGTCGTGAGCGTCAACCGTGTCGGGTTTGAACAGGATGGGCGGATGAAATTCTGGGGAGGATCATTTGTGTCCAATCCATTTGGAACAGTCCTGCACAAGGCATCACACGACAAAGAAGAAACAACCGTCGTGGAAATCGATACAGACAAAACAGATCAGTACCGCACCCACTGGCCGTTTCTCAGAGACCGGCGGATTGATTCCTACCAACCCATCACCAGAAGATATATCGATGAGTGAGATGACCCCTGCCGCTGCAGGTTATTACTTCCCGGCTGAATTTGCAATGCACACTGCTACGTGGCTCAGCTGGCCGCACAATCCTGACACCTGGCCTGGAAAAATAGAAACGATCTATCCTTCCTATGCGCAGTTTATCAAGGTCCTGACAGCAGGTGAATTTGTGCATATCAATGTGGCCGGTCAAGCCATGGAACAAAGTGCGAGAGATATATTACTGAGGCATGATGTATCCATGGAGAGAGTGAGATTTTTTCATCATCCTACGAATGATGCCTGGTGCCGCGACCATGGACCTGCCTTCCTGATCAATCCGGACAGCCGTCAGCCCAAAGTGATTGTAGATTGGGGACACAATGCATGGGGTGGAAAATATCCTCCTTATGATCTTGATGATGTCATCCCCACACTCATTGGAAAGGAATATAACATACCCGTATATCATCCGGGGATTATCATGGAAGGAGGAAGTGTGGATTTTAATGGTGCCGGTACGCTGATCACTTCAACTTCCTGTCTCCTCAATCCAAACCGCAATCCTCATCTGAGCAAACTGGACATCGAACGATACCTGGTCGATTACTATGGGGTCGAACAGATCCTATGGGTGGACGAAGGAATCATCGGAGATGATACAGACGGTCACATTGATGATACCGTCAGATTTTTCAAGGAGGATTCAGTCATCACGGTCATTGAGCATAACAAGCAGGATGAAAATTATCCATTGCTCAAACATAACCTTAAGCAACTTAAGGAAATGCGATTATTGGATGATCGCCAGCTGACTATTGTTGAGTTGCCCATGCCTGAGCCGATTTATTATAATGATCAGCGACTGCCTGCCTCCTATGCCAACTTTTATATTTCAAATCTGCACGTCATCGTCCCTACCTTCAGAAGTAAAAGAGACCAGGAAGCGCTGGATATCCTCAAGGACTGTTTTCCTGAAAGAGAGGTGGTCGGTATTGACTCGACCGATATTATATGGGGACTAGGGAGCTTCCATTGTCTCAGCCAGCAGGAACCAGCTGTGTAAGAAAGTGAGACAGTGAGACAGTGAGAGGTGTGGGCACATGCAATGAGAAGGGATAAAAAAAGTAGAGACGCGATTAATCGCGTCTCTACTTTTTTTATCCCTTCTTAAAAATGAAATAGACTGCCAGGATCAGGAAGATGAAACCGATAAAATGGTTGAGCCTGAAGGTTTCGTTTTTAAAGACGAGAAGTGCAAAGAGGGTGAATACGACCAATGTGATGACTTCCTGGATGACTTTCAATTGTAAAAGTGAAAAAGGCCCGCCGTATTGATTGTATCCAAGGCGGTTGGCCGGCACCTGGGCACAATACTCAAATAGGGCTATACCCCAGCTGATAAGGATGATGGAGATGAGGCCCAGTTTCTGAAAGCCTTTCATCTCTCCAAACTTGAGGTGGCCATACCAGGCCATGGTCATGAAGATGTTGGACAGGACTAGGAGTCCGATGGTCATTAATCCGCGAGACATGTGTAAGACAGTGAGAAGGTAAGACAGTAAGAGGTGGGTGTTAGAGAGTGGGTGTGGTTTGGTTTCAAAGATAGACACAGATAGCAAAAAAAAAGCCGGAAGCGAATGCTTCCGGCTTTGTATAAATGTATTGGTATGAAAGTATGCGCTATTGTTTAGCGATTTGCTGGGTGTATACCTTTTCACCTTGTGTGACGGTGATGATATAGTTGCCTTGTGGCAGGTCTTTGATATTGATATCGTTCTGGTATGATCCGGATGCATTATCATTCAGGTCGCGGTAGACTACCTTGCCATTGACATCGGTGATGGATACGCTCAACGGGCCTGGATCGGAGTTGAAGGAAAAGGAGAAGACGCCATCTGATGGATTAGGATAGATACGTGCGTCTCTCAGTTCCAATGTGTGGAGTGTACCGGAGAGTTCTTCATCAACGTCGGTTAGATCCTTTCCGGTTGATTCCGGAGTTGCTGGTTGGCCGCAATCTGTCCTTGCCTTGTATTCAAAGCCAGGCATCTCAGCCCAGTCTTTCAGTGTTGCCTTGGTCTTGAGTGATTTGCCATCACGTACATATCTCACAGAGACTCTGTCGCCTGGCCTGTAATTGGAGAGTGCAGCATATAATGAAGCGAAATCATTTACTACATACTGATCGATGCTGGTGATGATATCACCTTCCTTGAGGCCGGCTTCCTGGGCAGCACCCTGGTCGATGAGTTTGTTGATATGCGCTCCATATTCACCAGAGTGAGCGTCTGCGAATACCCCAAGTGCGGCGCAATTGGATTTCTTTTCGCCAACAGTGACATAGGCATATGCGCGATGATTATCTCCGCCGTCACCATTCCATGTGCTTTTCTTCTCAATGCTCTCCTGGCCTTTTTCATCTATTGTCCTGGTGATGATGACCATTTTTTGGTTTTCATCATTCACCGCATTTTCATCCAGTGTACCCTCAATGGTCATATTGTCACCGGCTGACCTGATCAGAAACAGTCTCTCCTGGTCTGCCTTCACGGTCTGGCCTTCCACCTTGACCTGCTGGATGCTTTCCGGATTGATCGCCATTCCTTTAAGTATTTTGGCAGGATCATCCCCTTCTGCAATGTAGGTCTCTGTCACAGCCTTGCCGTTCTCATCTACTGTCTTCGTGGTGATCGTGATACGTTTTGTGGTGTTTACCACAGTGGTGGTGGTTTGCGCTACTGCCGATAAGCCGAACAGTACGCATAAAGCAAAAAGTAAACTTGCCTGTTTCATAATGAATTGGTTAATATGGTTTATTAGTATGAAATGAAAAGATAGTGCTAATTGATACCGGAGTCAAGGTGTCGCCTGGTTTATTCGATAGACAGATGCATCCGGGGGACTAATTACATACGTTGTTTGCTCTTTGTCGTAAACTCTACCTTCGAATTTCCGGTAAGTTCGATGCCTTGCTGCTGCTCATACAGCTTCAGGTACTTCTGATGAATGGAATCAGGCATTTTCTCGCCATTGATCTTCAGTTTATCCGGAGTGAGTTGCACCTCAACTTCGGCACCTTGCTGTACCAGTCCATCGCGAACCATCTGGTCGCTGAGGCTGAGGCGGGGAGTACGATATTCATAGTAGAGGGGTTGCATCTGGTCCAATGGGCCGAGTTCAATTTCAATTTCTTTTTGGCGGGCTTCTTTGCCGGATTGCTGATACCTTATTTCATCACGCATCCTGTCCTGCTCGGCGCGGTATTTTTCTGCCTGCTCTCGTGACTGTTGCCTCCATTCATCCTGATGCTTGCGCCATTCATCTGCCTGACTCCTCCACTGCTCTGCATACTTTTGCCACAGTTCAGTCTGGCCTATAAAGTCTTCATTTTCCAAATTCATACCTGGTAGTTCACCATCGTATGAAAAGCGTTGTGCGCAAATCACCGTAGAGTCTCCACCATCGAACATTATGATCCTTGTAAGGCCATCTGAAGTGGAATCAATCATGATTCTCATATTGCTTAAGCCTTCTCCACCAAGGATCTGTTCCCATTGCAATTCGGGCATCTCCGGCATTTCTGGCATCTCCGGCATCTCTGGCATTTCAAATTCAAAGCCTTCGATCATCATCGGTGGCATTGCAGGCATCGCGGGCATCATAGGCATTGCAGGCATCGCGGGCATGGGTGGCATGGTATAACTAAAACCTTGCATGGCCGGTGGTGCTTCCATTTCTCCAAATAAACCTTCGATGATGGCATCATAACTATCAAATTCAGATGGCTCGATTTTCTTGCCGTCAACGGTGAGTTCCTTGATATCTCCATCCTCTACCTGGATGCTGACATCCTGATCTTCTGTCTTCTTATGGATCAGGTACGTTCCTTTGGAAGGAATAGAATCAGTTCGTTCGACAGTAACTGTTATTGTCTTTTGTTCAGCAGGTACATCGGATTTTTTTGGCTGATCAGTAGCTGTGTGGCCACTTAATGTAAAGGCCAGGAAACATAGGGTAGATAAACTAAAGAGCACTTTCTTTTCCATTTGGTTGTGGTTTTTATACGGAAGATTTAGGATACGTTGGATTCGGGCCAGCATGGCCCTTTCCGAGAAGCAAAGCCAATAGCCAGTGATGGGCCCTGGGTCACTTGCATTTCCTGTACGGTCATGAGGGCTTTAGCATAGGCCAGGTGATCACCACACCAGGAGACAGCGAGATCGTCTGCGCGGTTTTCACGCTCGGTCCGGACTACACCAGAGATCCACCAGGTGATAGGATGATAGTAAAAGAGTGTTTCGATAAAAGACTGGACCAGATTGGACAGATAATCCCTGCGCACGATATGGGCCAGCTCGTGTGTGAGAATAGCCTCTACATCTTTTGGAGAAAGTTGATTGATGATCCCTACCGGAAATAGAATCAATGGCTTGAGATGACCGATGGTGAGTGGTGAAGAAACCAAAGCAGAGCCCGCAGCACCCGGATTGATTTTTAGCTTGAGTCTTTGTACAATTTGGTTTAATACCAGTTGCATTTCATCCTCAGGGCTGGCGGTATTGCGCATGTGCCTGACCCACCCCAGACTGAATGCCAGGCGAATCATCAGGATCGTCACCCCTGCAGACCAGATGGTGAGCATCATAGGTATACGCACTTCGAGCCAGGCTGAAATCCTGGCGGTCAGGCTGAGCGGTTCATAGGTGGATACCAACACCAGTTTGCCGGTGATTTCTTTCATAGCCCTGGTATCAGGTAGCATGACCATAAAGGTGGCTAGTGCTGACACCACGATCATCCATAGGGCAAAGGTGGATATGGTATAGCGCATGTGAGCACTCCGTCCCGGGATGAGTCTCAGCGTGATAAAGAGTAATAGTCCGATCAGGGCGATCTGCCAGAGGGAGTGGACAAAGGTCCAGCCTAAGGCCATGGTCCATTCGGACTGCATCCAGGAAGTGGTCAGGTTCATGATGGTTTATTTTTTTCAAGTTGATCGATAAGGGCTTTGATTTCGGCGAGTTCGTCGGGAGTGGTCTTGTGGTTACCTAGTAGCTGGAGGGCCAGCTTAGAGGCCGAACCTTTGTAGGCTGCGTTGAGGAACCGGTCGAGCAGTGCTGATTGGATCTTGCCTTCCCTGACTTCTGCAGTATAGACATGGGTGCGCTGGGAGTCATCCCTGCGGAGGAGCCCTTTTTCAAACATGATCTGCATGATCTTGAGGGTGGTGGTGTAGCCAATGGATTTTTCCTGGTCCGCATTGAGCAGGTCATTGACTTCGCGGACGGTGGATGGGCCTTTCTTCCATATGATCTGGAGGATTTCCAGTTCGCCTTCTGTAGGTCTGATTTCGTTTGTCATAGTATATACGAATCGTTTCGTATACAATAATAGGGATAATCGGGATTTTAGTACGAATGGTTTCGTATTTTAAGAAAAATTTAACATTTGGAGGCTATTGCTGCCTTTTTAGAGGCAGGTTAAGATGATAGGTTAATGGGTTCATAAAACCTATATCTGTATGGGTTAGTTAGGGAAGGAATACAATTAAAATAAACGCATCAACTTATCAACCTATCAACCTATTAACTTCCCGGCTTATTGAAATAATCAAAAATTGATCTCCAGTCCATTGAGGAAATAATATGTGCTGTTCGGGACACCTGCTGGAGGAACCTTGTCAAAATTGTAGCTGAAGGTGGTATTGAGGACCAGCTTTTTGGTGATACCCAGGGAAAGCGTGGTTTCATTGCTAAAGCGGTAATCGCTTGGCTTGGTCAGGAGGGGCTGTACATAGGTGGTACTGATAAAGCTGACATTTTCTTCAGGGGTCAGGGTAAAGGTAAAATAGCTGCTGAGCCGTTGTTCGTTGGTATAATCATGGGGCTCGGTCAGCTCTTCGTATTCAAACAAGTAAGCAGTGCCGAAGTAGAACTTGGCATTCTTGTAGGATTCGGGGGTGAGCTTGATCCGGATACCAGTGCCTGCATTGGCGCGTGCGGCGACTTTGGTGAGGTCGTTGTACTGTAGCATGGAGAATATTTCCCACTTGAAGGGGCTATCGGGGCCAAGCTTCCTGTTATACAGCAGGTAGCCGTACCCTGTGTTGGAAAACTTTTCATTGTCCCCACTGATCACATTATAGCGTGTATCGAAGAGCCAGAAGTCTTTTTCGTTTGGAGCCTTGTATTCAAGTGTACCGCCGGCATAAATCGAAAGGGTAGACTTGGTGGTCTTGGAACCGGCAAAGTTGAACTCGACTGAGCCAAACCAACCAGGTGTGGCAGTAGGGATTCTCTTCTTTTCGATATTGACGATCTGGGCGCTGGCAGCAGCGGTGCATACCAGCAGCAAGGCTGATAGCCACAATCGTATAGGTCTGTGAAAATGCATCTGCAGAGGGTAAGCAAATCTTGTTCCCTATTTTATACCAATATGCATAGAGCAGAGGGCAGGGAGCAAGGGAGCAAGGGGTATAGAGCAAGGGAGCAATTGGTATAGAGCAAGTCGAAGCGCAGGGAATACTTCGGCTCCGCTCAGTACAAGGATCCCGTAAGTAGCGAAGCCGTAAAGCGGGAGGGCAAGTGGAAAGGATTGAGGATTGTTTTCCCCCCTTAGGGCTACCGTTTATACACAATTGGGATTTGGCAAGCTTTTACATTTCCGTAGGAAATAGCAAACGCCGCTGGATGTAGTTCTCTCCGCCAGCTGTATGATTCCAGTTGAGGATTCCTTTGGGTATTCATTCTGAGTATTCATTGGTTGGCGGAGAAAACAATTCGACTACGCTCATCGCACCGCTCCATCCAACGGCCGATGGCCGATTATAATTGGGTATCCTTCATTGGTTTGCAGAGGAAACCTCCTCCTTATTTAGATGTGTATAAACGATAGCCTTTAGGGGGCAAGGGGGAATTATCGTTTTAGATTTTTCTCATAGACCGTGATCCAATCCTGGGGCGTAATCTTGGTGCACAGCTCACCGATGAGGTCCAGCGGAACATCTTCAGGCTTTTTAAAACGGATGCAGCTTTTGCCCATGTCCAGTTTCTTGTCCGTATGTTTTTTCCATTCCTTTTGGAACCAATCGAGATATTCTCCGCCGTAAAGGCCCATGTGATAAAGCGCAATATGGTTTTTCTGTGATGCAATGGAAATAAATGGTAGCGGCTGCGTCGGATCGGTGTGATATCCCTTTGGATATAGGGAGTGCGGAATAGCATACCCAAGCATGCCATAGCTCATCCCCTCTTTATATCCCTTTGGGAGGTTCTTGATGATGGTCTTGCGGAGTTGGGTTATGATTTTTTTCCTGTCTTCGGGCAGGCTATCGATGTATTCTTCGGGAGTGGTGGCTTTACTCTGCATGGGGTATGAATTTTCCGCGACGAAAATAAGGGAAAAGAAACGGATGGACTGGCGGAACGGCAGAAGGGCAGAAAGGCGGAAGGGCGGAAAAGGCTAAAGATGCCTTCGCAAAATAGCTTCGGCATCCAAGGGAGGCTCAATCGTAAAATTGATTGTCACGTGAATTGATTTTTATGTTTCAGAGGTGGTCTCGATTGGGGATCCGTATTGGAGCAGATAGCCGTTGTTGTCGTAGAAGGCGAACTCCCTCATCTCATACTCGAAATTATCGATGTCATAACACAACTTGACCTGGTCCTTGAGGCGGTCCCACCAATAATCGACATCATCGGTATTGATATAGAACGATCCGGAGAATGTTGGTTTGTCAAAGGGGGTATGTTCATTAGGCTTCGCGATCATGATGCCTACTTCATCAAGGTGCAGGGATGCCCAGCCCCATTCTTCATTGTATTCGCCGAGGGTGAAGCCAAGGATCCGGGTGTAGAAATCTATGGACTCTTTCATTTCGTTTGTCCATATCATGGGGCGGAGGTAGGTGAGTTTCATGGCCATGGATTAGGCGGTTAGAAGGTTAAGGAATAAGATTTGTCTGCCACGGCCCTTAATAACTTGCATACCACATTTTATTTTTCGGCATCATCAGAAAGGTATACCCCAACCTCACTCAGTGCAGGTTTCACGTCTTCAGCACCGAAGACAATTTTGATATACTGTGCTTTCACTTGTTCAATGCGAAGTAATCGCTTATACCCTATTGTGGTCCCTGAAGCTATTTCTTTCCATAGGGTATCCCCGTCCTTTATATACAGTGCAAATTGATTAATACGCTGCCCAAGGAAAATGGGTTCCTGCAGCATGATCCTGTCAAATGCATACTCTGCGCCAAGATCAAGGACTAGTTCTTCTGTCTGCTTATCGGTAGGCGGATACCAACTGGTAGTACTCTTCCCATCAGTTACTTCCCTTGCTGCGTAACGGTAGTTTGTTTTGTCAGTTGTGATACTTGCGACCTTTCCCAGGGCAAGGTTAGTATGAAAGGTGGAATCAATAATACTTCTGAATGCCTTCAATGAGGCAACATCCGCTTCGTGCAGTAAGCCGCGTTTATCCGGAGGGAGATTGAGGAGCAGCACACCGTTTCGTCCGACAGATTTATAATAGAGGTCTACAAGTTGACGTGGCGATTTGACCATGGTATCCTGCTCGGGGTGATAAAACCATCCGGGTCTGATCGAAACATCACATTGCCCGATGAGCCATGCATTACCATGGGGGTCTCCGACATTGAGGTAGTCACTGTCAGAGGCGCCAATGACCAGTTTGCTTTTATCAATCGTTGACCAGAAGGTTTCTCCTGCATAGCCATGTTCGTTGCCGACCCAACGTATATCCG
Source organism: Candidatus Opimibacter iunctus (assembly GCA_016716665.1). Classification (GTDB taxonomy): domain Bacteria; phylum Bacteroidota; class Bacteroidia; order Chitinophagales; family Saprospiraceae; genus Opimibacter; species Opimibacter iunctus. Next base: position 185,019 of record JADJVH010000008.1, read on the forward strand.
GCCCTGCATCAGAAAAGATCAGGATGCCTGGTTGAAGCTTCTTGGCCAGCGTAAAGATGGAAGTCCAGGGATAATATGTCTCGCGATCAATCGTCCTTGACTCTCTCGCTCCGCCATAATATCCGTCGCCACCGTTGGCTCCATCAAACCACATCTCATCTACCTTCCCGTATAGGGTCAGGAGTTCGGTGAGTTGATTTTTATAATATTCAATATAAGCTGGCTTGCCATACCCGGCATGGTTCCTGTCCCAGGGGGATAGATAAAAACCAACCTTTACTCCATGCTTGTGGCAGGCGTCGACAAATTCACGCACCACATCACCCTTGCCATTCTTGTAGGGGCTGTTTTTAACACTGTGCTCCGTATATGCGCTGGGCCACAGGCAGAATCCATCATGATGCTTGGTAGTAAGGATGAGCTCTTTCAAGCCTCCTTCCTTTGCTGCGATGACCCATTGCTCGGCGTTTAATGCTGTCGGATTGAAGAGTGACGGGGATTCGTCTCCATATCCCCACTCCTTTCCGGTAAATGTGTTGATCGAAAAATGGATAAAGCCTACAGTCTCCATTTGTTGATAAGCTTGCTGTTCAAAAGATGGGACGACAGGCAGGGGTGCTATTGGTTGCGCAAGGCATTTGCTGGCTATGGAGAGCGCCAACGTGCAGGCAAGTAATATTAATGAAAAGCTACTTTTTGATTTCATGTGATGTGCATACTAAGCCAATTGGATTGCATTGTATAAATGTAATAAGGATATGCGATCGGGAAGTGATTTTGCTGAACTCACCCCCAGCCCGGCTACCGTTTAAATACTATTTTAAAAAGGGAGGCCGTGGCAGGAGTTTGCTCCTGCCACCACAAGAATTCCCATGGGAGTTCCATGGTGGCAGGAGCAAACTCCTGCCACGGCCATCGCCCCATTCGGGGCAGGCTAATTTCTTAATTCTAAAGATGTGCATTAACAGTAGCCGACCCCGGGGTGAGTACCGCTGACTCTTGTCAGATAATAAATAGCTTTCGTCCAAATCCCTCCTTAGCCTTAGCCTCAGCCTTAGCCTGTTCTCTATCTTTTGATTAAACTTGTTACCTCAACACTACATCTATGCAATCAAGATCATTATTATCCTTAATTACCATCGCAGGGCTTTTCATCCTGGCATGCAAGCCTGAAGCTAAAGTGGAAACCAGCACAACAGAAAGCGTTTCAGAGGAATTTGCCTATGATTCTATCCTTGCAGCCAAAGTGGGTGCCGATGATTATGGCATGCGAAAGTATGTCATGGCCTTTCTCAAGGCCGGACCTAATACAGACATGGACAGTGCAACTGCTGCTCAATTGCAGCGTGCACATCTTGACAATATCTTCCGGCTGGCAGATGAAGGTAAACTCGCTGTTGCCGGCCCTTTCATGGATAGGGGTGAATTGAGAGGCGTATATGTATTCAATGTATCCACCATTGAAGAAGCACAGGCGCTGACAGAAACCGATCCAGCTATTAAAGCAGGTCGCCTGGTGATGGAGCTACATCCATGGTATGGTTCAGCAGCAATGATGTTGGTCAATGACTGGCATAAGAAGGTGCAGAAGAAGAAAATCTAAGCTATCAGCCGTCAGCTATCAGCTATCAGAGTTTAGCTACCAGCTTTCAGCTACCAGCTACCAGTGGAGGGAGTGCGGGAACAGGGTGTGATTCATTAGCTGTCAGGACTTGCTGGCAGTTATAAACTGCCTTTAGATGATTGTGCCTATTACTCTTGCCATAGATATGGATTTGAAGTTGCAAACTTCAAATAGCGATGTTGAAATTATCAAAGCATCACTTTTGGTTTTTCGCTCTTCACTTTTCACTTATCATGAGCGCCCTGGCGGCATACCCCGCTGCTGGCGATATAGTTCAAACCGTGACATCTCTTGTTGGGATGGATAGTAATTGTTGCTGCGGTCGATGTCTGCGGTCTCGAGGTAAGGGTCGAGGTTGATTTGCTTGATGACTTTGTCGGTGATAAAGACCTTGGTGACTTCCTCATTATTCCTGCGCCAGATCTCGGCAGGGATGCGTTGTACTTCTTCTGTGCTGTCGGCGTAGATAAATTTCAGGATGATGGGCATCGGGAGACCTCCTTTGTTTTTGAAGGTGATGGTGTAATAGTTCTTGCCGGCCTGGACTACTTTCTGTTCTTCCGGAGGAAGTTTAGCGACGTATGCATCATAGGCTTCCTGGTCCGCTTTCTGTTGGTCGGCATCGGTGTATTGATCTCTCAGGCTGCGGTCTATTTCATCCTGGGTTTGAGCGATTGACTCCCGGTTGCGTTCGGATGAGATACCCATTGGATTTTGGGTGGTATAATTTTCTTCGTATGACTTCATCGAAGGATCTTCAGGTCTGTCAGCGCGTTGCCATTTGACTTCTCCCAGTTCTACATCGCAAGGCTCGGTGGTGAAGAACCATCCGCGCCAGAACCAATCCAGGTCAACGGCTGATGCGTCTTCCATCGTGCGGAAAAAATCTGCAGGAGATGGATGCTTGAATTTCCAGCGCTGCGCATATTCCTTAAAGGCCTTGTCAAAGAGATCGCGACCCATGATTGTCTCTCTCAGGATATTGAGTCCGGTAGCTGTCTTGGCGTAGGCATTGCTACCAAGCTGCTTTATGTTTTCTGAATTGGACATGATGGGTTCCAACTGATCCTGATCGGCCTTCATGTAATCGACAATTTTAAATGCGGGGCCTCTACCCGATGGGTAGTCCCGCTCCCATTGCTGCTCTGTGAGAAACTGAACGAATGTATTGAGCCCTTCATCCATCCATGTCCATTGGCGTTCATCGGAGTTGATGATCATCGGAAAATAATTGTGGCCTACCTCATGGATGATGACGCCGATCATGCCGTACTTACCACGCTCGCTGTAGGTGCCGTCTTCATTTGGGCGGCCTCCGTTGAACGCGATCATTGGGTATTCCATTCCGATATTGTTGGTGTGTACAGACCAGGCTACCGGATAAGGGTAGTCGACGGTGTAGTGTGAATACCATTTGAGGGTGTGCGCAACTACTTTAGTAGAATACATCTCCCAGAGTGGGTTGCCTTCCTTGGGATACATGGACATCGCGAGGACGTCCGGGCTGGCGGATTGCTTGACAGCCATTGCATCCCAGATAAACTTGCGTGAAGAGGCAAAAGCAAAATCGCGGACATTCGTTGCCTTGAAATGCCATGTTTTCTCCGTGGTAGCGCGATTGGATTCATTCTTCAGCGCCTCTTCGTTAGTGATGACCTTGACGGGTTCGGTGTAGCTCCTCTGTGCCTGGGCATAGCGGTCTTGTTGTGCTTTGGTCAATACGTCTTTTGGATTTTGCAGCACACCGGTAGCGGCGATTGCGTGATCTGCCGGTACAGTGATGTTGACATCATAATCCCCGAAGACCAGGGTGAATTCACCGGAGCCGAGGAATTGCTTGTTTTGCCAACCATTGATATCATCGTATACGCACATCCTTGGAAAAAACTGTGCGATGGTATAGAGGTAGTTGCTGTCCTTGGGGAAATACTCATAGCCTGAGCGGCCGCCTTCCTTGCTGCGGTCGTTGATGTTATACCACCATTCGATTTTAAACACATAGGATGCACCTGAAGCCAGGGGCTGGGGAAGATCCACGCGCATCATTGTCTTATTGATGGTATAGGAAAGTGGTGTGCCTTTGGCATCGGTTACCTTTTCTATATGGTCTCCGCGGTCTAATGATCCAGAACGTTCCATGCGGGCGAGTTGGCCGGCGGTGACCCTGGTATCAATATTCCCGGTCTGGGTCGTATAGCTGTCTGAGCCTTCTGCCTGTTGGTTCTGGTCGAGTTGAAGCCAAAGATAATTCAGCGCATCCGGCGACTGATTATGATAGGTGATGGTTTCCTTGCCCGAGATCTTTTGCTTGTTGTCATCGAGGTGGATGTCCATGACATAGTCTGCTTTTTGTTGCCAGTACGCTCCGCCAGGAGCTCCGCTGGCAGAGCGGGTGCTGTTTGGGGTGGGCAGTAAAGTGCCGAGTTGTTCGAACTTATTGGTCTCCTGGGCGGAGGCCAGGGGGATGATTACAAAAGCTGCCAGGCTAAGGCACAGTGATTTCAGGATGCTGATCCTCATAAAGCGGTGATTTCGATTGATCAAACAAAATACATGAATTGGGATAGATGGGAGGGGATTTTGGATGGAAGGATGAAAGGCTTAGACGGCAGCCAATTGTCACTCACAGTTCCCCACCACTATCCACTCCCCATCCGTCAGATTAAGTGCCGCGAGATATCCGTGTCCGGGGCGATCCTTATAGACACATCCTGCATCAAGGCAGTATACATCATCCCGCTCCGGATTGACGATCGCTTCAAGCGGCCTGGGGGTGTGGCCATGGATGATCTTGCGGTTGCCGAGTTTTTGCTTGTCGACAGTAAAGTCGCGGATCCACATCATGGCTTCCCTGTCCTTGAAAATATCTTCGGGGCCAAAGTTCAATCCGGCATGGACAAAGATGTAAGGGCCATTAAGTAAGTAGATGCGGGTGCGGTTGAAGAAGTCCTTGTATTCCGGCAGGAAGTCTGCATAGGAAGAAACCCCAAAACTCTTTAGCGTAGCATCGCCGCCATTGCGGACCCAGTCCTTGTAGGCCTGGTCATCTTCTCCTGATTCCATCATCAACTCCTCGTGATTACCCCGAAGTGTGCGTATCTGGTATCCTTGCTTCCTCAGATCGAGGATGAAATCAATAACGCCCTTGCTATCAGGACCACGGTCGATGTAGTCACCGATGCAGTAGATCGTATCGGACTTGCGGATACGGATCTCATCGATGACGAGTTTGTGTAAGGTTTTGGCACAACCGTGGATGTCGCCTATGGCTATGATGCGGGACATGGGGTGTAAGATAGTAAGACAGTGAGACAGTGAGACAGTAAGAGGTGTGAGAACGTGAGGGGGTGAGGACGTGAGACCTGAGACCTGAGACCTGAGCGTGTGGGTTCGGTGAGTGCGGTTACTAAGCGTTTTTTAAAATATTTTGCACGTCGCAGATCCCGCCCCATACGGGTAGCGGGAGAGGACATTGAAATAATTTATTTTACCCCCTATAGGGGGCCAGGGGGCAAAGGTTTCGCAAAGAGACGCAGTTTGTCAAGCCTTTAACCCTGTCTCTGCATGGAAGAAATGTAGTTTGCTGCGGTCGATATACAGGGTAGCAGGTTGCTGTTCCGCAGGAGTGGTTTCGGGGCGGAGGCGGGCGATCATGGCATGACCGCCGATCTTAAAGTAGAGATAGCTGTCACTGCCCATGGGCTCAAGGATGTCTGCCATGATCCGGACAGGGTGATAAGAAGGGATGTTGAGGCTATTGTCGCCATGGATATTTTCGGGACGTATGCCCAGGACATATTCTCCGCGAGGTATTGAATCAGGGATAAAGCCATTGAGATCAATGCTGAAGTCACCGGTAGCATCTTTGAAATTCTTTGATTGATCGATGGTGCCGGTGATCATGTTCATGGCAGGACTGCCAATAAAGCCGGCGACAAAGAGATTGGCCGGATGCTCATAGGTATTCATGGGGGTATCAAATTGCTGGAGTACGCCATCCTTCATCACCGCGATACGATCAGCCATGCTCATCGCTTCGATCTGGTCATGGGTCACATAGATCGTAGTCACACCAAGCTTGCGTTGCAACTTAGATATCTCCATCCGCATCTGCACACGGAGTTTAGCATCGAGGTTGCTCAGCGGCTCGTCAAATAAAAATACTTTTGGGTTTCTTACAATCGCTCTGCCCAGCGCAACACGCTGCCGCTGTCCACCAGACAAGGTACCTGGCTTGCGCTTTAGATAAGGTGTCAATCCCACTACCTCAGCAGCAGCTTCAACACGTTCGATGATTTCTTTTTTAGGAACCTTCTTCAACCTGAGCCCGAAGCCCATGTTCTGAAATACAGTCATGTGCGGATATAAAGCATAGTTTTGAAAGACCATTGCGATATCCCTGTCCTTGGGCGCAACATCATTGACACGCTTGTCACCGATGTATAAATCTCCGGCCGTGATGTCTTCGAGTCCAGCGATCATCCGCAGGGTCGTTGACTTGCCACAACCTGAGGGGCCGACGAGGACGACAAACTCCTTGTCCCTGATGTGCAGAGAAACATCCGACACCGCTTCTGTGGTGCCATAACGCTTGACTATGTTCTTGACGATGACCTCTGCCATATCCTATTTTTGGTGTGTACTGAATTCCTCCAGTGCCTGTAAGGTAAGTAATGCCTCGATGGTAGATTCCGCCCCGGCATTTTTGTTGATCTGGTCAGGACTGCTGATCCCATCATAACCCCTGCCGGTCGCTGGATCATACATCGGTGTCTTTGCAGGATTGTTTCCCGAAAACCAGGATGCAAGCGCTCTGGCCTCTTCGAGGTAGGCGAATTGTCCTGTCATGACATACGCCTTGAGACAGGCCCACACCATCGGCCGCACACCATAAGCGATCTGAGAGAATGGCTGGGCATCATACATCAGTGAGCTGTCACCATCCATGCGTAACATAAAATGATTGAGCCCCCCTTTGGCCATCAGCGCAGGATAAAAATTCTTGATTTCGTACAAGGCACTATTGACCATCGCAGTGTCTTTCAGGGACTGCCCGGCGGTCAGCAATCCAAACGCCTGGATATTGGCATACGCATGCCACACATTTTCCCAACTGAGGAATGCGCCATCCTGAAGCGTACCTGGTTTCCTGACCTGCATCATACGGACACCTTCTGCAAAGTGCCGCATGAAGTGTACAATAGAATCACTACGCACAGGCGATTCCTTTGGTTGTTGCTGGATCATCCAGGCAAGTCCGATCAGGACAATGGAGGCCTGGTCTGTCCCGGAATACTTTGGCAACCATGTTGGAAATGTACATCCCATGGTAGTGTCTGTCTCTGATTTGCGAAATACCTCTTCTGCCAGTATGCTTCTGACCAATGTCTCCCGCTGAGTCTTGATAGCGGTCACCAAAGGATCATTTTTATCCAACAGATATATCGCTTCACCAAATGCCCACAACGCACGCCATGACCAGAAGTTTGGTTCCGCCTTGGTGGTGTTGCCATCAGTATGGATGCGGCCATCAGGCCAGATAAAATTATAATAGTATCCGTTGGGTGCCTGCATCGCAAGCAGGAATTTGATCAACATCTTTCCTTTCCTGAGTTGCTCAGGATCACCGGATGCTGCATGCTGCCGTAGATAAAAAATGGATGCACGTGAAGCATCATCCACGCATGCTATGCCTTCATCTCCATCCCTACCAGATGATAGTCAGGGCTTCGGAGTAGATGTGAATGAATCCAACAGTATCACCACCCACTTTCAACTGATCATACAAGGCATCAAGATGAGCTGTATTGATCTGTGATTTGACGCTGGATGTTCATCCGCCTTCTTAGCACATTGGCATAACCCCAGGCATATGAACATGCCAAACAAACCCGTTCTTGAAAAATTTAATATTGAATTAGTCATCGGCTTGCCTGTTATTTTTTACTTGCGATTAAGCGATCTACGATGGCCTTTGTATTCATGATCGCAAATCCGCAGGCCACATCTGACATCGCATAAGGGATCAGGATGTTGTCTCCATGTTGCATCCACCCGCAGGTGTAGAGTACGTTTGGCACATAGCCCTCGCGCTCGGATTCGAGTGGCTCCATCAAAGGTTTGTCAAGGATGGAAATAACTTTTTGTGGTTGCTCCAGGTCAAGCAACGAAACACCAAGGGTGTAACGGCGCATCGGACCAACATGATGAGTCAGCATGAGCCAGCCATCTGGGGTTTCAATAGGTGATCCGCAGTTGCCGATCTGTACGAGTTCGAAGTCCCTGAAGGGTTGCTGATGTGGTTGCTTCTGATCCCACGTCATATAATCATCGGATCGCATGATGCCGCAGGCTTCGCCACCTTGTCTCGATAGCATGGTATACTTGCCTCCAACCTTACGTGGGAAAAAGGCCATGCCTTTATTGTCAACCTGGCTGCCGCGCAGATTGCGGATATGAAAATGTTTGAAGTCTGCAGTCTCCAGCATTTTGGACTGGATGACTTTTCCATTGTAGGCGGTATATGTACCAAGGTACCTGGTCACGCCGCCGTCTGTATATCTGACCATGCGCAGGTCTTCCATGCCCATAGATTCACTGCTGGCCTGTGGAAAAATCACACGCTCCGAAAGCGGGATCGAATCATCAAATACGATATCATAATAGTCATCATCTCCACCTGGTATTTCCACTTTAGTGCCAGCAGTACGCCATGGACCTTGTGGTGTAAACGTGATTTTGTTTTGCCCGTCGATGACGCCTTCCATAAAACCAATCGAAGAGATGTGGCCTTCACCTACAGAACGTAGGGTAAGCACAAACCGCGTTTCTCCAACCGCCAGGCCTGATTGATCTGGATGCGGTACGATAGAGGGATTGAAGAGTGCAGCAGCTTCTACAGAGTATTCCTTGGTGAGGTAGGAACCAAAGACCAATTCCTGCTTTGCAGTCAACTGCGGTGGGGGATAAGGCCTTCTTTCCTCTTGCGGCATGAGCCAGGAGCAATTCTTTATAACGCCTGTGGCGATGTTCAAACAGGGCGGAGGTTTCACCATAGATCTTGTCGGCTTGTTCGTCGGAGAGTTTTTCCGTAAAACCTGCAAATCTTGTCAGGCGGTCTGATTCACCCGGATCGAGATAGAGGAGGATGACCTTTTTCGGATCGGCATCAAAGTGCTGAGGGAGTCTTTGTATAAGCATAAGTCAGTGTTGTCTGCTATTCTTTCTGGCCGGATGCGGCCATACTCTGAATAAAGTGTTTTTGAAAAATCAGGTATGCGATGATGATCGGCATCGCGAGTAATGTCGCGCTGGCGAGTTTCATTCCAATCTGTCCCATCGAACGTCCGCCCACGGCAAAAAGGGTGACGAGTTGGGGCATGGTCATCAATTTCTCTTCACGGATGACAATGATCGGCCAAAGCACATCATTCCATGTTGTCATAAATGTGATGATGCCCACCGTGATGAGGGTAGGTACCGATACAGGCCACAGGACCTGGAAGAGAATGCGTAGTTCGTTACAACCATCGATCCTCGCGGCATCAATAAGATCCTGGGGTATTGAAAGAAAATGCTGGCGAAAGAGCAGGATGGCAAAAGCATTGAGAAGTCCGGGGACAATCAATGCGGCGAATGAATTGGTCCATCCAAACTGCACCATCAATATATAATTGGGGATCAGCGTGAGCTGAAACGGGAGCGTCATGGTAAAGAGTAGGAAATAGAAGAGGAGGTTCCTTCCTTTAAAACGATGTCGTGCAAGCGCATACCCCGCCATAGAGCTAAAGACCAATACGCCAAAGGTGACAAGCGTGGCTACAAATATGCTGTTGACAAAAGCGCCACCGATCGGGATGCTCTTAAATAACTTGATATAGTGATCAAGTGTCAGTGATACCGGCCATAAGGTGACATTGGTGATACTGCGTTCCTCAGACAGGGAGGCACTCACCATCCAGATAAACGGATAGAGAAAGGCGAAGGCAAACAGGCTGAGGAGGAGGTAGAACAGGATTTTCTTCATGGCTGCTTGTTTTCGATGACGGTACGCTGAATAAAAACAACCAGCAGGATGATGAGCGCCAGGATGAGGCCAAGGGTCGCTGCATAGCCCATGTGGTAATAGAAGAAGCCTTGCTTGTAGATATAGAGCACTGCAGATAGTGTGCTGTTGAGCGGACCTCCACCGGTCATCACATACGGCTCGATAAACAACGAAAAGCCGCCGATGGTAGAAAGGATCATTACCATGATCATCGTGGGATTGATCACCGGCAGCGTGATGTGCCAGAACTGTTGCCACGAGTAGCTCCCTCGAGTTCGGAAGCTTCGTACAAGGACTTTGGAACAGATTGTAATCCTACAAGAAACAGGATAACATAGAGTCCAACATTTTTCCAGGTGGCCATAATCGCAATGGAAGGCATCGCCCATTGTGGATCTGTCAGCCATCCTACTTTTTCAAAACCCATCTTCATCAGCAGCAGATTGATGGAACCCATTTCGTAGCCGTAGAGTTGTTGCCATAAGATCGTGACCACTACACCCGAAACCACTACTGGCATAAAAAAGGCGCCCCTGAAAAAAGCCCTGAACCATAATTTCTGATTGAGGATGACAGCCAGGCCAAGCGCAATGCTGATTTGTAAAGGAATGTGTATGCCCAGGAAGACAAGTGTATTGCGGAGTGATTTTAGAAAATACTGATCCTGCAACAGCTTTTGATAATTGGATACGCCGACATATTTCATCGGACTGATGATATTCCACTCATGAAAGCTGAGGAACAGTGAAAAGCCAACCGGAAAGAGCACAAATACAAAGATGTGCAGCAGGTATGGAGATACCAGCAGATAGGAGGATATAGATTTACTGTTTTTCATTCCTCCGCTCAGTTATTGAGATATAGTAAGTCCACTGCTTTTGCTGCATCGTTGATCGCATCTGCAGGTTTCTTGCGTCCATAGACTACGCAAGCTTCGTATTCCTGTGAAATGATATCGAGCACCTCTTTCATGTAGCGGGCACTGTCCATTCCTTTTACATATTTAGCCTGGCGTGCAAAGGGGATCAACCGTGGATGGGCTTGCAGGTAATCCGCAAACAGGGCATTGGAGTCAAGATCTTTTCGCCTTGGAAACTGTCCGGACATGCCGAGGAAATCCCTGTCTGCCTCAGGGGATATCAATGTCTTCAGAAATTGCCATGCAGCTTCGGGATTTTTGCAGGTATTGAAGATGACCATATTCTTTGGGTCACCGTATGTATAGATCGGTCCGGTCATACTATCAGGAACCGGCATGTGGATGAAGTCGTATTCAAAGCCCTTTGTCTTGAATCGTTCATTTTGCTCTACAGTCCATGGGCCAATAAAAGTTGACGCTATGCGCGCTGCCAGAAATGGATCGCTTTGTCCTTTCTGTTGCTCGCGGGGAAAATAATCGTTTGCATACAACGCCTGCAAAAAGGTAAAGACCCCTATGCCATGCTCGTTGTTAAACGCAGCCTTCCCGTCCTTTACAATCGGGGCACCCTGTGAAGAGGCATAATACAATGGTAAAAAATTAAAAAACCGTTGCCACCAGATAGGATTGACCTCACTGATTCCCAGCCATTGGTTGCCGAGGTTGGCGGCTTTTGCATGGGCTTTGATTTTAGCTCCGGCATCAAGATAGGATGAGTAGTCTGCAGGTATTGAATCAATAGCTGCATCGTGTAACATGCGCGGATTGTACATCATCATGATGGGGTTAACCTTCCAGGGTACCTGGTAGATATGACCATCCGCTGAGGTGATCTCACGGATCACTACTGAATCGCATCGTTGGTATAAGAATTCCAGGAAACCATCGAGTGTATCAAGTGGTATCAATACTCCACTACGTGCAAAATCTTCCACATCCCCTTGCCACATATTGGCATAGATGTCCGGAGTAGTCTTTCCTACTACCGCAGCGAGGATGACTTCTTCACTGGATTGGCCCTCGGGCACGGGTTGAAAGGAAAAAGGGAGATCAGGATGAGCCTTGTTCCAGCGGTCAACATACTGGCTCGTAAACTTTATTTCTTCAGGATTGCTGGATGACCAGAATACAAAGCTGTTGGCATCCTGCTGGCGGCTATGGCAGGACGCCAGGCCACAGAGGACTACGCAACATATATATAGCTGGTTTTGCAATGACATAAGTGGCTTTATCTAATCTGTATGCTTGGGCAGGGTATTTGCTTTCAGGACCGCACGATACGTGTACTGTATTGTGGTGGTTTGCCGGAAGCCCCTGCCTGGTTACCCGGAGGAATAAACTGTCCGGGGGTGATTTGTTTGTTCCAGTCAAATTTGCTTTTCTCCTGGTAGATCTTCCGAAACTGCATCGGACTGCACTTGTGGGTACTCTTAAACATGCGATTGAAATTGGCCATGTTGTTAAACCCGGATAAAAAAGCAATGCGGCTGATCTGTTCATCAGATTCGATCAGCAGCTTACAGGCATGTTCGAGGCGCATCGCGATCAGATAATCTGAAAAACTTCGGTTGGTCGCCTTTTTAAAAAAATGACTAAACGCCGAGTCGCCCAGGTTGACCTCCGCTGCCACATCAGACATCTTCAACCCACTATCCTGAAAATGCCTCATCAGGTACTGGTATGCTGCATGCAGCCTCTTGCTATTGACTTGCACGGGGTTGACATTAAATCCCTCACTGGCCAAAAACTCAAACTGTCTTGACTTAGACAATAGGTCGAAAAGCAAGAGGAACTCTGTGGCGCTTTCCACTCCTGTCAGCCTGGTCAACCTTTGTATTCTTTTCTTTGCTTCCGTCAGGGTTTTTCCATAAAACCTGATCCCGCGGCCTGCACTGACGAGGAAAGCCTGGATGAGCGAAAATGGCTTCTTGGCCAGCAGTGCTTTGTCAAACAAATGCATGTCAAACTGTATGGTGATCACACGGCAAGGATCCTTAGCGGTACCCTGCTTGTCCTCATCGTCCCATTTGTGGAACAGATACGGACCGATCAGCACGAGGTCTTCCTCCTTGTATCGCTCTGTGGAATCCCCCACGATTCGGTTTCCGGCACTCCCTGACACCAGGGTCAATTCGAATTCTGCATGGTTGTGAATCGGGTACTCGAAACCTTTGTTTACGGAGTCCAGAATCACAAAAAGATCCGATCCCGTGACCGGTGTGATTTCCTGATATACTTTCATAATATTAATACGTGTTGAAATACGTAGGATAAGATTTTCATAAAAATACCATTCTTTTCACTTAAAGTACAGATTTGCTGAAATCCTTCTTTGTAGTTTCACCTACCCATCCTATACATAATCTCCTGGCATTGCTTGATGCCTGACAATAGTCAGTAGCCAGGTTGTTTTAAAAAAACTAATTGCATGACAAGACGTATACTCAATGCTGCTAAAATTCAACTGACAGGGAGCCTTCTGCTCTTCTCGATGCTTGTGGCCGGGCAAAATCTAACCATTACCGGCACTGTACCTCCGGCGAGGACCAACAACCGCTGATCGGTGCCAATATCGTTGTCCTGGGAACGCCTGATGGCACGGTCACTGATGTCAATGGCCATTATACCCTTTCTGCAGCCGCAGATGCCACCCTTCAGTTTTCTTACACCGGCTTTATAGCACAGGACATAAATGTCAACGGGCGGACAATCATAGACATTACCCTTGCTGCTGACAATCAATTGCTGGAGGACGTTGTTGTCGTAGGGTATAAAAAGGAAATCAAAAGCAATATCTCCAGCGCCATATCGACCGTAAAAGCGGAAAATATCAATCAGTTGCCCTTGAGTGGCCTCGATCAGGCCCTGCAGGGACAGGCTGCGGGTGTCCAGGTCACCCAGACTACTGGAGCTCCGGGAGATGATATCGCGGTCCGTATCCGGGGTGCAGGGACTCTGGGAAGCAACAACCCCTTGTATATCATAGATGGAGTACCTACCACCGGAAACATCAATATGTTTTCGATCTCCGACATCGAGTCCATTGAGATCCTGAAAGATGCCGCCTCCGCTTCGATCTATGGTTCACGAAGCGCTAATGGAGTCATCGTCATCACCACTAAGAAGGGGAAGAAAGGGGCTCCAACGTTCAATTTTGATTCTTACTACGGTATCCAGGAAGCCAACCGGCTCCCTGAGTTGCTCAATACTGAAGATTATCTATTGATACGTAACGAAGCCATCAACAATGCAAACAGTCTCCGAGATCCGATCCGTCAACTGGACACTTACGATCTGGCCATCCTCGACACCCTTGGGAATGTCAATTGGCTGGACCAGGTCTTTAACCCCGCACCTACACAACGCTATTCATTGTCTGCTTCAGGGGGAGGAGATCATGGCAACTTTTATCTCCTGGGAGAATATTCAAGCCAGGAAGGTGTCTTTAAGAAACAGAAGTATGACAAATACCTGCTGCGCTTCAATGGCGATATAGGCACTAAACGATTCAAGGTTGGCAATAATATTTCTTTTTCCTATACTGATCGTGATGTCATCAACAGCTCTGGTGATGGTGGAGGACCTGGTAATGAATTGAGTGGTATACGCTATGCCTTGATTGCCGCACCGGTATTCCCGATCTATGATCAAAACGGTAACTATATCAACACCTCGGCATCATTGGGAGATCCTACGTTGTATGGTGATGGCAATGCCAATCCACTGGCGTTTATCGATGCCACGGACTGGACGGTGCAACGCTATCGTTTTTTTGGGAATGTATTTGCAGAGTATAAAATCCTTGACAACCTGACCTTCAGGACCAACCTGGGTGCGGACATCCTCTTCCAGGATGAGACCATCTTTAAAGAAAGGCTTTCCGCCGCCATCTATGATCCTACATCCCTCAACAGGGGCAATGTCACCGATCGTACGATGATCTGGAACAATACCCTTGATTATTCCACCTCTATTGGCGCATCAAATGATCACAATGTCAGTTTACTGCTGGGTATGGAAGCGATTGACAACCGCACAGATTATCTCGGCGCATCTGCCAGAAACTTTTCCTGACCGATCCCAATTTTCAGTTTATCGATGTCAGTGTCACACAGGAACTTGGCGACATCAATGGTTCAGGTATTGCCACTGAGTGGGGGCTACTCTCCTATTTTGCACAGGCCGGCTACAATTACAAGAGTAAGTATGTCGTCAATGGTTCAGTACGTCGTGATGGATCTTCCAGATTTGGTAAAGCCAACCGTTACGCCATGTTCCCTGCTGTATCTGTTGCATGGAATATATCCAATGAACCTTTCTTTGAAAATCTAGACCTGATCTCCAGTCTCAAGCTGAGAGCCAGCTGGGGTCAGCAAGGAAACCAGGAAATAGGAAACTATCCATATAGCTCGCTTGTAGAAACCGGTATCCTTGAATATCCATTTGGCGGTGTCATCTCCACAGGAACTGAAATCGTGGAGACCGGAAATGAAAATATCAAATGGGAGACAACCACACAGACTGACTTTGGCATTGACATGAGCCTGTGGGAAGATCGCCTGTCTATCATCGCTGATTATTATATCAAGCGGACAGATGATATCCTGGTGCGGGTGCCACTGCCTCAATCAGCAGGTGCATTCAATCCGCCCTACGTCAACGCCGGTGAAGTTGAAAATAAAGGCCTGGAGTTTGCTGTCAGCTATCGCCAGACGACCAATGACTGGCATTATGAAATCGGCGCTAACATCGCTACTATTGATAACAAGGTCATCTCGCTTGCCGGCACTGAGCCATTGCTTGGTGGTTTCGGATTGTCAGATGGACCAATCACGCGTACTGAGCCAGGCTATCCGTTAGGCTCCTTCTACCTGTATAAGATGGAAGGTATCTTCCAGAGCCAGGAAGAGATCGATGCCAGTGCATTTCAGGCTGATGATACCCGTCCGGGTGATGTTAAGTTTGCCGACCTCAATGGCGACAACGTGATCAATGATGATGACCGTGCGCATATCGGCAATCCATTTCCTGATTTCACCCTGGGCCTGAGCCTGAGCGTGCGTTACAAGAACTTTGACTTGTCAACATTAGTGCAAGGTGTCTTTGGAAATGATGTGTATTTCCTCTATGGAAACTTTGCTTACGAAACCCAACTGCGCGGCTTTAACAGCTATGCTAAAATATTGGATCGCTGGACACCAACCAATACAAATACGGATATTCCAAAGGTCAGTGTAGATGACCGCAACAACAACCGTAGAATCTCTACGCGGTTTCTGGAAGACGGATCGTATGTGCGTGTCCGCAACCTGACCCTTGGCTATACCTTCAACGATATGTTGAAAACAGATAAAATCAAAGATCTGCGGATCTATGTGTCAGCACAAAATCTTTTCACGTATACCAAATATTCAGGACTCGATCCTGAAATACAGGCTAACACCAACGACACGCAGGGATACAATGTGTCATCAGATCTCGCGGTAGGTATTGACTGGGGTACTGTACCCGCTCCCCGCACTGTATTAGTTGGTATGAACCTCAAATTTTAAATCATGAGAAACAACATATATACTCCGATCCTTCTCGTTCTCTTCAGCGTATGGTTTGCATCCTGCACAGATGTGCTGGACAAAGAACCCCTGGGCGTCCTCGATGCGAACAATTATTTCAAGACCGCAGAAGATGCCATACAAGGAGTCAATGCTGCATATCAGCCCCTTCTCATGAACAATGAGAACAATAATTTCTACTGGGTATTTGGTACACTTGCTTCAGAGGAAGCGTTGGCAGGTGGTGATGGCTCACGTCCGGGTATCATCGAGATTGATATCATGAAGCATACTGCCGCTACGCAGGAAATCAATGATTTCTGGAAGCTCAACTATGCCGGTATCGTACAGGCCAATACTGTCATCTCAAAGACCCCACAGGTCGATGCTGACCAGGCGCTCAAGGACAGAGTCATTGGGGAGGCCCTTTTCCTGAGGTCTTATTATCATTTTATCCTCACACAGGTCTTTGGCGATGTACCCCTGATCCTTGAAATACAAGCGCCTGATGAAGTCAATGTATTCCGCACCCCTAAAGCAGAGGTGTTGGCACAGATTGCATCCGATTGCGAACTCGCTGCGACATTGCTGCCTCTGAGCTATGCAGGAAATGACCTCGGACGAGCTACAAAAGGAGCGGCGCTAGCCCTGGCTGCAAAGGCTTATCTCTATCTGAAAGATTATAATTCAGTCCTCAACAGGATCGCTGATATCAAGGCACTCGGCATCTATGCGCTGCAGGCAGATTACAGAAACAACTTTTACGATTCTACGCAAAACAACAGCGAGTCTGTGTGGGAAATACAACATGAAAACCTGGAGCTGGGTGTAGGAAATTTTCTCAACCAATGGTGGCTCTCCAAGAAAGTTATGGATGGTTATGGCTTCTGTGAAGTCAGTATGGAATTTGTCAATGCATTCGAGCCCAATGACCCAAGACTCAAGTTTACAGTTGCCCGTCACAATGAACCCTATTTTGGTGTTACCTACAAAAGATGGAAGCATCAATTATACAGCCATACGATACGCTGATGTATTGCTTTGGGAGGCTGAATCACTCGCAGAGCTTGGAAGAACATCCGAAGCACTGGTTCCTTTAGAAACGGTCAGAGCGCGCGCACGTGCACAAGCTACTGATCCGGCGAATACACTTCCTGCCATCACGACCACTGACAAAACAGAACTCATCAACCTGATACGCCATGAGCGATTGGTTGAACTAGGCTTTGAAATGCACCGGTTTTTTGATCTCGTCAGATGGGGCATTGCTGCTGATGTAATCCCGGGATTTGTCGCCAATAAAAACGAAGTATACCCTATCCCACAAACTGAACTTGATCTCAATCCAAATCTTCACAAAACCCAAGTTATTAATCTATCTCTAATGAAGTATATGCGCTTTACGATATTTACTTATGTCTGCTGATTAGCCTATCTGGACATTTACAGGCACAAGCCGGTCAAATAGGAATAGCGCGTGTAGAATCGATGCCCAATGAGCCTTCACCTACTTCATGCGTGACTGGAAGAGTGTGGCTACCGCTTATGACTCCTTTGTGTATGATGAGCAAAAGTCAGGTGAGCATCTGCCGCTGGTCTTTGTCAAAGCATCCGGGACCAACTATCCCCAGCGAGCAACTTTCGGGCTTGACACCTATGTAGGTACGTACAGCAACAACAATGGAGAGGGCATCAATGTATTGCCTTCACTGGTAGGTGCCTCTCTGGCCGGTATCGACAAGACAAACCAATATGGCCGTAACTGGATACTGATGAGTCAGGATTATTTCAACAAAGGCAACGGAGAGTTTCTGTATCTCAACAATATTGGTGGCCACAGTGGAAGTGACTGGTGGTATGATATGATGCCCAATATTTATTTCTATCAACTCTATGATCTGTATGGCAGAATCGGGGATGCAGAAATCAGTTTCACCAGGTAGCTGATCGAATGGCTGGTGCAGTCAGTGCAATGGGCGGTAGCGCCACACCATGGACCAGGGCTTTTATGGATTACCGTGCATGGGATTTCCTTCATATGCAACCCAATCCTGATGGTGTGCATGAGCCTGAAGCTGCAGGTGCATATGCCTGGCTGCTCTATCATGCGTATAAAGAAACAGGTAATGAGGATCCTATCTGCGAGCGGCTGAATGGAGTATGGAATTCCTTGTCAACCTGAACAGCAATCCATCTTACGAATTACAGCTTCCTTACGGTGCATATGTTGCCGCAAAAATGAATGCGGAAACCGGAACCGAATATAATGGAGAAAAACTGTTGTATTGGATATTCAATCGCGGTCCTCTTCGCGGTTGGGGTACAATTGTGGGGACCTGGAATGGCATTGATGTTTCAGGACTTGTCGGTGAAGCCAATGATGGAGGTAATGATTATGCATTTCAATTGAATGGAGTACAACAAGCAGGAGCCTTGTTCCACTGGTCCGTTATGACAAACGATTTGCAAGAGCGGTCGGTAAATGGATGCTCAATCTGGCAAATGCAACAAGACTTATGTATCCCGGCTTTTACCAAGTCATCTTCAGGACGCCGATGCATGGTCTGATGCCAATGATCCTAAAGGCGTGATGGGCTATGAAGCATTACGTGAAATATGGCAGGGCCCGGGCCCTTTTCAACCGGCGATGCAAAGAAGGGGATGGGCTGGTACCAACCTATCCCTCTACAGCACATCTTCCATTGGATACCTCGGATCGCTGATCGAAAAACAAATGAAGAAAAAATCCTCGAAACTCGATTTGCTCAAAACGGATTTTTTTTAATGATGATGCCTATCCTTCTTATCTCTTTTTAATCCTTTCCTGGTTACCAAATCTATAGTGATCGATGCAGGTGACGGACCATCAGATATCTATGATGTCCTGACAGAAACCTTCCTGGCGCAAAATGTCACCGGACCTACTGCTATCGATATCCCGGGTAACCAGGCTGTATCCATCGTACTGGCGCCGGCGGGGGGTACGATCACATATGACAATAACAAGATGATGATCAATGGAGTCATAGTCGATTACAGGCAGAGTGCTATTGCATACAACTCCCCGCCGCGTATACAGTCTTTCGCTACGCAAAGCAATACCTGTCGAAAAAAAATAATACCATCACTTTCTATGGAAAAGGGATCGACCAGGAAACGAAAGACCTGGTCTATACTTTTTTTTTACCTAATGGTACCATATCAGGGCTTGAAAACAGCACAGTGGACTGCGCCTGATCAAGAAGGCAGCTGATATAAAACTAATCATTGAAGATGAAGCTCAACAAAAAGACACTGCCATGATCACCATCGAAGTGGTCAGTGAAATCAATATCGCACCTGAGATCCTCCAGCTCACCGCAACATCAAGATATACCTCACCCGATGGTACCATATCATTGCACGCCATAGTAACAGACCAGAACAATGATGAAATCACCTACAGCTGGACCGCTACACAAGGGCAAATCATTGGTTCAGATGACCTGGCAGATTGGCTCGCCCCTGCAGAAGAAGGGATTTCTACCATTCAACTCATGGTGACAGATGGAGCGTGGAGGATCTGCAGCAAGTATCAAGCTAATCGTGCTGGATCCGGCTTTGCATATAGATGGTGATCTGATCGCCTGGTATCCCTTCCAGGGCAATGCGCAGGATATCAGTGGAAATGCACTGCATGGATTGGTATCTGGCGCCAAGCTCACCAATGATTCCCTTGGCAATCCATCGTCTGCATATTTCTTTGATGGTGTCAATGACCACATAGAAGTGACCAACCAACCGATCCTCAATTTTACCAAAGGAATTACCGTATCCTTCTTTGCAAATCCTCAATTGATTGGGGACAAGAACGATTTGTCATTTCCCATGGCAGCTGGCAGGATCGTTGGAAGCTGTCCATCACACCAGACCGCAAAGTCCGGTGGACACTCAAGAATGCAAGTGGCCAGGTGAAAGATCTTGATGCTGAAACGGTGCTGGAGGAAAACACCAAAACATATCACATAGGTGCATCCTACGATGGCCGGTATATGATGATCTACATCAATGGCCAACTTGAAAATTTCACTTCATTCTCAGGAGATATACACAGCAGCCCGGTTGATATGGAAATAGGCCAGATCCGTCCGGACGATGCTAATTATAGCTTCAAAGGCGTGCTGGATGAAATCCAAATTTATAATTACGCATTATTGCCCGATTCCGTCGCTGCCGAAAGTGGACATGTCATCACCGGCATGTTTGATCGCTTCAGCATCCCATTCAGATCTGAAATTGTATCCAAATCCTGCCGGGGACTATATCAGCTTTGAATTTAAGGATCAGTATAGTGCACCACAAACATCCGGATATCACATTTCGATTTTAGATAGTCAGGGACGTGTCGTGAGCAGAGAGATCATCAGGGATAACTATCATCAGAAGGTAGATATTTCCGGATTACATAGTGGATTATATGTATTGCAGGTCACCGGCATCCGAAAGGTGTGGACCAGCACTTTTGTCATTGAAAATTAGCTTTAACAATATCACTAACAATAAAATCAATCCAATAATGAAAAGAGTTTACCTAATGTTGTTGCCTGCATGGCTGCTGTTTTTTGCGGCTTCTGCCTTGCATGCACAGCCAATCGTAGCCTACTACGATTTCAACGGAAACGCCAAGGATGTTTCCGGTTACAACAACAATGCATCCATACATGGTGCAGCATTAACACAGGACCGTTTTGGAAGGGCCAATCAGGCATTTCTATTTGACGGAGTGCAAAGCCACCTTTTGGCCAACAATTCCGGACTGCTTCAATCCCCGACGACATCTGTCAGTTTCTGGGTAAGAGTAGATGAGATTCCTGCACAAGGTGAAGTTTACATTCTCTCTCACGGAGGTTGGCAGGAGCGTTGGAAAATTTCCCTTCCTTCGCATGGCAAACCCATCTGGACAACGCATGCGGGTGGTTCATGCTGTTCTGACCTGGATTCCGGTACCCCACTTGTAGTTGGAACATGGACACACCTCGTCATGGTGCATGACGGTGCCAAGGAGAAGATCTACCTCAATGGGGTCCTGGCCAATGAAAGAGATTACGCAGGTGACCTTGATGTGACCTCACAACCACTTGGAATGGGATACGCCCCTATCGACAATGCCTACTTTTTAAAGGCGCATGGATGAAGTAACGATCTTTGATGGTGTATTGAGTGATGCAGCTGTAGCCAGTTTATATGCAGATCAATCGACCGCTCCTGTAGCCTTCAATGAATTAGTCGCAGCTTATTCATTCAGCGGAAACACACGCGATGAATCAAGCTATGCTAATCATGCCAGTGGAGGTAACATATCCATTCGACTGACCGTTTTGGATTTGGTAAGAAAAGTGTCACTTTCAATGGGGTTGATGCCGGCGTGACTGCGCCTAATTCTTCTGACCTCAATTCACCGACGACAACTGTATCCTTCTGGGTCAATGTTAAGTCCTTACCAGCAACAGGTGAAGCTTACCTGGTATCTTTTGGTGGATGGCAGGAGCGTTACAAAATATCACTGCCTAGCCATGGTAAGATGGTATGGACTACGCATGCTACTGCATGTTGCTCAGATCTGGATGCAGGTGGTGGCAATGAGCTCGTGCCAGGCAAGTGGACACATGCTGCATTCGTGCATGATGGCACTAAGGACAAAATCTACGTCAACGGAGTGCTTGTAGCAGAAAAAGATGCTCCGGGTGATCTCGCGAATACCGTACATCCTCTCGGTATCGGGTATGACCCGATCGATGTGGCCAATTATTTTAATGGCTCCCTTGACGAAGTACAGGTTTATAACTATGCGATGACAGGTACTGAAATCACTGACCTGTACAATACACAGAACACAGCTTCTATTGGCCCTAACCCGGTAGTCCTCAACCTGCCTGTCAGTGGTGACCTGGAAGATGTCAGCCAGTTTAAGAATGATGGCCAACCTGCGGATGCAGACCTGACTTACGATCGCTTTGGTTACCCACAAAGTGCTATTGCGGTGAGTCCTGATGACGTGACCGGCATTACCGTAGACAATTCAACACAATACAATTCAGATTGGGCTTCAGTAAGTTTCTGGGTCAAGATGAATGAACTGCCTGCTAATGGCGAAGTATATCTGTTATCCTTTGGTGGCTGGCAGGAGCGCTACAAACTATCCCTGCCTTCACATGGCAAGGTGGTCTTTACGACATATGCTACTGCTTGCTGCTCAGATATGGATGCCGGTGATGGCAATGCATTAGTGCCTGGCGCATGGACGCATGTTGTGGCTGTCCATGGTACCGTACAGGATAAGATCTACATCAATGGTGTACTCGCCAATTCCAAGGATGTCGGTGGTGCACTGCATCACACGACACATCCGCTGGGCATCGGATGGGATCCGATCGATAAAGGAAGCTTTATCAATGGAGACATTGACGAAATTGAAATATCCACACATCCGTATACGGACCAGGAAGTCGCTGATCTGTATGCCGCACAAAGTACACCTCCTGTTTTCGCAGGCGATATCGTAGCTGACTACAGCCTGAATGCAAATGCAAAGGATGACTCTCCATACCATAACAATGGAAAGGTGGCCGGTGCTACTGCAGCAGCAGACCGTTTTGGCCGCGCCAACCATGGTATGTATTTCAACGGAGCTGCAGGTGTCACAGCCGACAATTCCCCACAATTAAATTCACCGGTGACCAGTGTAAGTTTCTGGGTCAATCCGAATTCTCTTCCTGCAAGTGGTGAAGCTTATCTGCTTTCTTATGGCGGATGGCAGGAGCGTTGGAAAATATCCCTCCCAAGTCATGGTAAGGCTGTGTGGACAACACATGCTACAGCATGCTGCTCTGACCTTGATGCAGGTGGAGGCAATGAACTCGTACCTGGCACCTGGACACACATGGTCATGGTACACGATGGTACAAAGGATTATATCTATGTCAATGGTAACCTTGCCAATTCGAAAGACTCTCCTGGTGACCTGGCTACTACAGTACATCCTTTAGGGATTGGATTTGATCCGATTGATGTGGCCAACTACTTTGATGGCTCACTCGATGATGTGCAAATATATGAGACAGCACTTTCCGCACAGGAAGTAGCTGATCTCTATGCTGCACAGTCCGCTAATCCAGGCGAAACAGATATCACTGCACCAGATGCACCTGTTGGTCTAGAAGGCACCGTGAGCTTTACCAATGTGACCTTGACCTGGCAGCCATCAACTGATGGTGAATCAGGTATCGCTGGTTACAATGTATACCAGGATGGAGGATTGATCCAGACTACTGAAGCTACTACCACTACTATCTCAGGTTTGACACCATTGACTTCTTATGCTTTTGGTGTATCAGCTATTGATGTTGCCGGTAATGAATCCCTTCCTTCATTCCTGACCCTGGTGACAGGTATGGATGAAACACCGGATGTTACCGCACCTTCTACGCCTGCCAATCTTGCAGTTTCTGCCGGAGCTAATTCTGCAGTCTTTTCATGGGATGCTTCCACAGATGATACAGCCGTGAAGGGCTATGTAACCTTTGTCGATGGCGAATATGTTGATTCGTTAGATGCAGCCACGCTTTCCATCTTTATCGGAGGGCTTGATCCATCTACACTCTATACGTTTGAAGTATATGCTTATGACTTTGCAGGCAATGTATCGGAGACAGCCTTTGTCGTAGCTTCTACCACAGAGCCTATCGAAACTGCTGAACCAGGCCTTGTCGCACATTACAAGTTTGAAGGCGATGCAAATGATGCAACTCCTTACAACAATCACGGTGCGATCGGTGGCAACCCAACTTTCCAACCGGTGACCAACCGCCCAAATGCGGCTGGTATGGCGATTGTATTTGATGGTGATGGAGATTCTATCATCGTTCCTAATGCCGTACAGTTGATCTCTGACTACGCTACAGTTAGTTTCTGGATCCGGGTTGATGCCCAAAACCTGGCTGATGCTGAGGCCTATGTCCTTGATTTCGGACATTGGAGTGAGCGTTGGAAAATTTCACTTCCACAACACCTGAAGATTGTATGGACGACAAATGGTAACAACCTGCAGTTTGACCATTTTATTTCGGATATGGATTCCAAGGATGGCAATGAGCTGGTACTTGGTTTCTGGTGGTATGTGACGATGGTACACGATGGCACTGATGATATCATCTATGTCGATGGTGTCGAAGTCAACCGCAAACCTGTGGCTACTAAACTCAACAGTACAGCATTACCATTTGGTATGGGTAACAACCCAATTGATGGCGGACAATTCTTCCACGGTGCGCTGGATGAAGTGAAGCTTTACAACAAAGCACTTACTGGTGATGAAATCGAACAACTGTATGAGACCGGCACCACCGGTATCGCAGAACTGCAGAATGAACTGTACAAGTACGTTCAGATCCTGTATCCAAACCCAACAACGGATAAGCTGACTATCAAACATGCCTTTGGAACAAGCAAAGAATTGCTGGTACGCTTGTTTGACCAATCCGGTCGCCAGGTTGGATCCAAGCGGATCAATGCTCAGGATATGGACAATGGTATCATCAACTTAGATGTTGCCGGTCTTGGCAGTGGCATCTACAGTATCAACTTTGTTCTTGGTGGTAAGACACTGGGATCAATGCCTTTTGTGAAACAGTAAAGAAAGCATTTAGTATTATTGGAAAGGCCTGTGCACGGATGTGCACAGGCCTTTTTTTATTAAAAGGATATCCAGATTATCAACCCCCCGACCCCCTTCGAAGGGGGAGCCATGCTTTTTCTGATTTATTAATTATTACTTATTTACACACTAAGACTCTTGTGGCCACAGGTGATAATCTTTGACCCTGCACATTCTATACTCCCCCTTCGAAGGGGGTCGGGGGGTTGATGCCCTTCGAAGGGGGTCGGGGGGTTGTTCTCCTGTCGACCAGGCAAATCATGACTCCACTTTCGAAGGTTGATTGGCGTCGATCAAGGTGTAATTCCCTCTCGTTTCATCTTTTCCTCTACCCAGACTTTTATCTCTGCATAGACTTCATCAGGACTAGCGATAATCTCATAATTTTTGTATCGAAGTAGGGTATAACCCGCCATTTCCAAATTGGAATCTCGACGCCTGTCCTTTTCTTTCTGCTCCTCAGTCTCATGTATATCTCCGTCTGCCTCAACAATTAATAGTAATTCCTTACACATAAAGTCAGCAACATATTCCAATACGGGTCTTTGTCTTGTAAAAAGGAATCCATGAATATTTCGCTTCCGGAGGATTTGCCAGAGTATTTTCTCAGCCTTAGTCATGTGGCTTCTCAATTCTCGTGCACGGAGTTTCAAATTCGGATTGTAATGGTGATAGTTTTCAGGACTGGCTTTTGTTGTTTTCATATCAATAAAATTAGGGTGACTTCAAATACAAAATCAAGCCCTAAACAAAAAAATTCTGCTGGATATCATAGCCACAGATCTTCCTGAATCACAACCCCCCGACCCCCTTCGAAGGGGGAGCCATGCTTTTTCTGATTTATTAATTATTGCCTTTTTACACAGTAATGCTCCTGCCTCCAGAGGCACAGATCTTACCGTGTCACAACCCCCCGACCCCCTTCGAAGGGGGAGCCATGTTTATTATACTTCAACATTTGCTACCTTTTTAACCGTTGTGACCGGAGGAAATAATCTTTGAACCTTCACATTCAAGACTCCCCCTTTGAAGGGGGGCGGGGGGTTGCTAGCCAAATTTATTTCAGCGAATATCTGAAGCCGACATACCACTCTCTCCCGAAAATCGGCCCCCAGATCAGGCCTGCATCAAAATAATCGCCATGCGGTTCTTCAGCATCGATGATCACAGGTGACTGCTTGTAGTTGCCGATATTTTCAGCACCGGCATAGACTTCAAACTTCTTGTTGAATACCCTGGTGATCTGTCCATTGAACAACCAATAATCAGGAGACTGGCTTGCGATCTGGAAAGCCTCAGGATTGGAATAAGTGTCCGGGATGCGCTGTGTGCCGGTATTGTGTGCGGTGATACTAAACCTCCAATAGCCCTTATAGGTGGCCACACTCGATACATAAGATACGTTGACAAAAAACCTGGAATCTGGTGTAAAGATTTGCTCCCTTAACCCCCTATCCTTGTAATCAATTTTTGCGTCCTGCAATTTGTAGGCGACCTTGAGATCTACCCGCTTTAAGATTTCATACTGGGCTTCAGCCTGAAAGGTGTTGGCAAATGATTGCCCGTCGAGATTATAGATCCACAGTTGCTGCGGGCTGATATCAAGATCTGCAATGGCCCTGTTGGTAAACCGGGTATGAAAAAAATCTACAGATACTAATCCACTTCGGTAGTCGATTGTGAACTCCTTAGTCACACTGGCTCCAAAGTTCCACGCCTTCTCCATTTCAAGGCCATTGTATGGATAGTTGTTTGCTGTCTGCCCCGGCTGGCCAATCGTCCAATCTCTCGAACTTGCAAGCCATCCCAGATTTTCTGCAATAGGGAGAGGTGTGCGCATGCCGCTTCCCGCAGACAAACGGAATACAGTGGTTTCATCAGGTGCATATCGCAAGTGCAGTCTTGGATTAAGTAACCAACCATATAGGTTGTGATGATCCAGCCTTACACCGCCTACTACGGTCAGCTTATCATGGGGTATATAGGTGTATTCAAAAAAAGCACCCGGCACGATTTCCCTGAAGTCATAGTGATCAGTGATCAGTTGCTCCTTATAGTCTTCGTACCTGAAACTGATCCCTGTGATGTACTTGTGCCTCGAATCCCCGATGATCGACTGATACAGCCAGTTGCCATACAGTGAAGTCTGTGCTGCGTCATACAACGTATGCCCTATTGTGGCGTCCTGGATGTGGCGTGTATAGCCCCATTGCGTACCTATTGAGTTGTATCGCTTCTTAGGAAAGATATAGCCTGCCTTGGCATAAACCTGGATACGGTCTCCATCGATTGGGGTACGGTACAAATCATGCGTATCTCCATCATGACTCACCTGACCACCCTCCTTTCGATCCTGCACCCATTGCGCGATAAGCTGTCCTTCTAATCCGGATTTGCTATTGTGATAATCCCATCGGTTGAGCAGCGTGAGCAGGCTACCTTTAGGCATATCCATAAAGCCATCTCCATTTCGGTCATGCTCAGTAGGATATAGGCTGTAATGACCCATCAACGCTGTTTTAAACATGGGACTTACATCCTTGTGCGTATAGAAATTGAGTTCAGAGCGGTATGCTTCATTAAAGTAGCCATTGATAAATAACTTATCCTCATCAACCGTCTTCTTCAACTCTACATTGATTTGACCCGTCATACTTTCGTATCCCTGCACTACAGATCCTGCGCCTTTGCTGATCTGGATCGACTCCACCCATGCTCCGGGAGTGTAGAGCAATCCATAAGGTATGGCAATCCCCTGGCACCAGGCATCTGCTCCTGGCTGATAAACGTGTACTTCCCTGACAGGCCCAACATCTGGATTTCCTTTGCACCCGTCACAGCATCCGTAAAACTTACATCTACTGTTGCATTGGTTTCAAAGCTTTCAGAGAGGTTACAACAAGCAGCTTTGAAGAGCTCCTCTTTCGAAATATTCTGCACCTGCATCGGATCAAGGAAAGACACTTCAGTCGTGCGCTTACGATGCACGACTACGACTTCACCCAGCACACTGGCTTCCTCCTTAAAGAGCACAGAGACATACTGACCCGGCGTAACAGTTACCGTATCGGGTTCAAATCCGAGAAACTGGAATACAAGCTTATCTCCATCTTCAGGTGAGTGCGCAATAAAGAAATATCCTGTAGAATCTGTTGTCGTATTCTTTGTTGTCTTGAGCCAGTAGATGGTAGCAAATTCCAGGGGCACAAGACCACCGTCGAGCTTCTCTTCCATGACTACTCCACGCACAGAGATATCCTGAGCGTTGCCTGCCTTGATCATGAAGAAAAAGGCAAACAACACCATGATGATATTCTTCATGTCCGGTTAGTGTTTTTCTGCTCCGCTATCATACTGGCAGCATGCCGGTAGGTTGGCGTATCCTTTTGGGTCCTCCTTGGCCAATTCAGACCTGTGACCTGCTTTGGCAAGTGCATTGGCTACCTTTTGCTTGTCCATCTTGGCAGAACCTACCAGGACCAGCATATCTGTCTGCCTGTCCCACTCTGCTTTCTTGACGCCCTTTACATCCAGGGCGGTGGATTCAATGCGCTCTTTGCACTCACCACAATTGCCTTCAACTTTAAAGGAAACAGTTTGCTCCATTCCCTTTGCAGGTTTGGCGGTTTGCGCTGAGGAAGAAAACGATAATCCAAGGACCAGGAAAGTGGTGAGGATGATTGTATATGTGATTTGATTGAATGATTTCATACTATGATTAAATGATTTCATGATTTGTTAAATGAAAAGTGAAAAACGAAAAACGAAAAATGCATTCTTTGATTTTACAAGGCAATATGAGCATACTGCATCATTGAATGTATCGACTATGTAATTGCCTGTTGCAACGAAAGTGATTCGCGCAAAGGTCAATAGTCAACTATCATGAAACCAGCTAGGCGTAGAACATGAGGGCCTGGTGGAGGATATATATGGGAGGCCCGGAATCTGATTCCGGTGTGACCTGCGCAAAATGTAAATTAGCTTTTAAAGGGACTGTTACCTTAGGAGCAACAGTGGGTGTAAATACGAAAGCTATGGATTCCCATTGTAAGAATTGAGGTGCGATGGAGGTGATATCCTGCGTCAGGACTTTGACCTGGTCATCGCAGCAATTGTTGTCTTCCTCAGAGCAGTGTTTGGCCTGAATCTTCTGGCAGCAGGCTGGTAAATCAGCGATTTGCTCCTGATGATCATCGCAGGCTTTTTTGAAGAACAGGGAGACCGATTCCAGCATCCCTTTGCAATAATGGAAATGCAGAGGTAGCCCTACCTGCGAGAGCAGGATCAGGAACGTAAGGGCATATGACATTACCGGCCTAAACATATCAGTGGCAAAGGTAGGGGGTTTTTAGATACAGATTGATATAACATGCAGATTGATATATGGTTAACAGCCACCCTTGGTCAAGACCCTATTAAGGGGAATTGCAGTCCCTGGAAAGGAGATTAATCATTAGTTAAAACTCAAATGCATAGTCACCAACCCCGTACATTTGACCAGATGTTGATCCAACTCATTCTTTTGTCGCTTTTTATGGCCCCACAACAGGAGGTCAAACCATATCATTCGGAGTCTTCTTCATGGACAGGAGATAGCCTGACGGTCTATATATTCCTCAATGACGAGTGCGTCATCAGCCAGTTCTATACGCCGGAGTTAACACGGCTTTTTGATACTTATCATTCCCAAAAAGTAGGCTTTACCGGGTATTTCCCCAGCCCTTCTTCCACACCAGATCGGATTCAAAAGTTCGGAGAAGCTTATCGTCTGGCCTTTCCTCTGGAAGGAGATTATCACAAGGACCAGGCCAGGAGACTTGGCGTCACGGTGACACCAGAGGTAGCGGTATGGGACCATCGAAGTGACAGACTCATCTATCGAGGCCGGATCGATGACAGCTATGTGCGGGTCGGAAAGCGCAAATTGCATCCTCAGC
Source organism: Candidatus Opimibacter iunctus (assembly GCA_016716665.1). Classification (GTDB taxonomy): domain Bacteria; phylum Bacteroidota; class Bacteroidia; order Chitinophagales; family Saprospiraceae; genus Opimibacter; species Opimibacter iunctus. Next base: position 214,793 of record JADJVH010000008.1, read on the forward strand.
ACTACGATCTGCAGGAAATCATTGATTCCTGGCTGGCGGGGCAAGGATCTGCCGAACTGGAACAGACACAGGCGATTGGATGTTTTATTAGCTTTACAGACTGAGGGATCTGTGATCGGTGATCGGTGATCGGTGATCGGTGATCGGTGATCGGCGGTTGCTGAGCTGGAGCACAAGGCTGAGCGTTTGCAGGTCGAAGCATGATCAGTGATCAGCTACCAGCTACCAGCTACCAGATTGTAAGGGGCGAGGAGCGAGGAGCAATAATTTGATTTTGTATTCAAAATAAATAAACACCACATGAGGTCAATTTTGTCTGTTTCAATTTTTATGGCCGCAGCTTCGATGTTGTTTGGTCAGGATGTCACGTTTACGAAGGACATTGCACCAATCATATACAACAACTGTACGAAGTGTCACCGGCCGGATGAGATCGGGCCGTTTTCGATGACCAATTATGAAGAGACCAAGGAATGGGCCTATTCAATCAAGTATGTGACAGCTATACGCTATATGCCGCCGTGGAAAGCTGATCCTGAATATTCAAGATTCCAGGGAGAGCGGTTTCTGTCTCAGGAACAAATAGACCTGTTGGCGCAATGGGCGGATGCCGGAGCTCCATACGGTAATGCCTCTGAAGAACCTGAGTTACCTACATTTCCTACAGGATCCCAGATCGGTACACCTGATCTTGTGTTGCATATGGCTCAAGCTTATGAGCATCAAGGAGGTAATGAGGATGAGTACAGGGTCTTTGTACTTCCTACCAACCTGGTACAAGACAAGCAGATATCCACAGTAGAACTCCGTCCGGGCAATAGCAAGATATTGCATCACGCCTTGTTTAGTTATGACAATACCGGCGAAGCAAGAGCGCTTGACTTGGCGGATCCTAAATATGGGTATGACGGATTTGGTGGCTTTGGTGTGAATGCCTCCTTACAAAATATGTTTCCAGGCTATGTGCCCGGGCAAAAGCCTATTCCATATCCGGAAGGCCTTGGCCAAATCCTGCCAGCCGGGTCTGATATACTCATGCAGGTGCATTACGGTCCTTCGCCTTTTCCGGCAGAGGATAGCTCTACAGTGAATATCTTCTTTAAGAAAGAACCTGTAGAACGCCAGGTACAGAACTTTATCTTCCTGCCCTTTGATCCCCTGATCACCAATGGACCATTTGTCATGTTCCCTAATACGGTCAGGTCCTTTCATTGCCAGTATACGACTCCGCTTAAGGTCAGTGTATTTGCGATATGGCCTCATGCCCATCTGCTAAACCAGGACTTTGAAGTGTATGCGATCAATACAGCTGGTGATACGACTAATCTGATCAGAATACCTGATTGGGATTTCAACTGGCAGGGATCATACAATTTTAAAAAGTATATCATCCTCGAACCCGGCACGACGATCCATGTCAATGCCACCTATGACAATACCATTAACAATCCAAGTAATCCAAACAGTCCGCCTGCATTTGTCACCTGGGGTGAAAAGACAACGGATGAAATGTTATTCCTGCCCTTATCCTTTGTCCTTTATGCCCCCGGCGATGAAAATGTTGTCTTTGAAGAAAACACCACAGCGGTCGAAGATCCTGAGGTGAGTTTTGTCAACCACTTCCTTGCACCTGTCATGCCCAATCCGGCAAATGATCTGGCGTATGTCAACTTCGTACTGGAGCAACCTGACCATATCACCTTGCGCGTCCTTGACATGCAGGGCAATGTGGTGCGCAATGTAGCTGTAGATGAATGGATGCTTGCAGGGGCGCATACTGAACAACTGGAATTGAGCCAATGGCCGGTAGGGTCTTATTTTGTGCAGATGCTCGGAACCAATTTCACACAGGCACAGAAGATGGTAGTGGTGAGGTAATCTATGCGTATAGATTATTTCATATTTTAGTTTATATTTATTGAGTCTTTTTCATAGCAACACCCATTGGTGTTTTAGGGTATTGGGCCTGTCAGTTCCCGGTTGTCCCGCGGCCTGATAGTATATTATTACATCGTGTATCATTAGATTGTTGCCATATTACCCTCAGGATTTTTAAGTTTTTTTATATCAGGCCATTGAGCGGTCGATGAAAGGTATAGATTGAATATTTGCCAGCGTTTCGCGCCAAATTTTACCGGCTCCCTTCCTGTTGGTATCCCGGTATTCAATTGAGAAAAGAAAGGTGGCTTCATGACCTGATTTATTCATGGTATGATTTGTTCTTTAACCTCATTCAATTCGTCCGATCATGTTTGACTCCCCCATTTTTGAAACCGTGCTCAGCCTTATCCTCCTGATGCTGGTCTTTTCTGTCCTGGTCACCTGTGTGCAGGAAGGATACGTGAGCATCCGAAAATCAAGAGGCAAAATGCTGGAGTATGCCATCAAGGAAGTGCTCAATGACAAGTTCAATAAAAATTTTGCCCATCTCCTGTACCAACACCCACAGATCGATCTCCTCCGAAAGAAGCAGGGTGATCTCCCGTCCTATATAAGCAGCGAAACCTTCTCTAAAACGCTTATTGACCTGATCGCCCAGGAGAGTATTGAGACTGTGTACAGGGATGCACCGGACCATAAGTCCATGATCAAAGAGGAACGGTTGAAACCAGCGGTAAAGGATCAACTGGAAAAATTTGACAGGCCGGTCAAAATCAATATGGATACCCCTCCACATGCCATTCCGCTTGAAGACCGGTTTAAGCTGGGTATTGAAATGCTGCATAACAGCGAACTGAAAAAACTATTGCTCTCCTTCGATGCCAATACTCCTTACCGGAATGCTCCTGCGGCATATCTGACGGATTTGCAGGTGGAGATTCAAAAGTGGTATGATGGCTATATGGACCGGGTGACGGGGTGGTACAAGCGGGAAGTCAGAACCAATCTTTTTGTCGCCAGCCTTATCGTCACCCTCGTGCTCAACCTCAATTTCATCACCGTCAGCAAAACGATATATGCTGATTCAAAGCTGAGGGAAGTGCTGACCCAGAAAGCGATTCAATTGGCTGGTCAGGATAATGCCATTGACTCCCTTAAGGCAAAGTTGACTAGTGAACCTTCCAATCTGAATGATATCGATATCGATGCGTTGCTCGGCACCTCCTTGCCTATCGGGTGGAAGGAACCTATCCCATGTGATAAAATGACAGGCAATTTTTCCTTTGAAAAAGCGAAATGCTATGTCCGGCACTATATCACCAAGGAAATCAGTATAAAAAATGTAATGGGGTGGCTGCTGTTTACGCTCGGCCTGACCCTTGGCGCACCATTCTGGTTTGATGTACTCAAAAAACTTGTTAACATGAGAAATACCGGCATCACGCCAAAGACCTGATCGTATTCGTATGCCATGGTTGAATTAACCCATCGCAATCCGATTCTATTGCCACACTCCTTATTTACTTCACATTCAATACAACGATATGCCATACGCTGATTTTCATGTACACGGTAATTTTAAAACCTACTTTACCGGCTACGATGTCCAGGCAAAGGAAAGTCCCTGGAAAAAAATCAATTTCACCGTTGATAACTTCCTCTTTCGCAAATCCAACCGCATATTCAGTTCCCAATCAAGCTTTTCACAATTACACAAGGGACAACTTGGACTGGGGGTAATGCCACTCTACAGCACCGAACGCGGATTTCCCGATTCATTTCTCCTGAAAGCATTGGATTTTTTCTCCAAGAAAATCGATCACCGCTTGTTTAAAGCAATTCGGGAAAACAAGGTCACGTATTACCAGCAATTGGATGATTGTTTTAAACACCTGGAAAGGGCTGTCACAGACAATGTACCCGGGAGTCAAAGCATCAATTTTACCCGCACATTCGCTGATATCGATCCGGCTAAAATGAATATTGTCTTTTCGCTTGAGGGAGCTCACGCATTTCTCAATAGTTTTGATGAGGTGAATACGCCTCAGGGCCTTCAGGATATTGAAGACCGGATCAAAGCCTACAAGAAGAAAAACCCTGCACCAGGGAATACGCATCCCCGGATCTTTATCCTGAATGTTACACATCTCACGATGGCCCCTTTTACCAATCATTCCTTTGGCATCAAGATCATCAGCCATGAGGATTTTATACCGCAGGGACAGGGGATCACACAGGCGGGTCTTCGGATCATCCATACTGCCTTGAGCCAGGATGCTGAACATCACCCGATGATCATAGATATCAAGCATATGAGCCTTGAAAGCCGGAAATCATATTATCAGATCAGGCGGCAATCCTATCCGGATATCCCGATAGTGGCTTCCCACGCAGGGGTGACGGGGATTTCCTATGAGCATGTCAATGATTACATCGAGCACATCTATGCCGCGAAAGTCAATAAGCGAAACTGCAACCTGGTGTGCCATGTCAAGCCAAACGGACTTCTACCCTTCACAGAATTCAATCCATGGAGTATTAATCTCTATGATGAAGATATCGCTGAAATCCTTCTCAGTGGTGGCATTATCGGCATATCCCTTGATCAAAGGATACTTGGGACCGGGAAAGTGGCCAGGGAAAAAATGAGTAAATCCGAAACCTTTCCAGGCATTACCCTTGATCATCCCGTGGTGGCCAAAGATCCTGATGAGGAGGCAGCTATCGAAGATGCGGAGCTCCATTTCCGTCATTTCTGCAATAACCTGTTTCATATCCTGAAGGTAGGCAGCAGGACTTTTGGTCCTGGTGTGGATGTGTGGAAACAAATCGTCATCGCCAGTGATTTTGATGGCTTGATTGATGCCGTTGATTTTTGTGTCAATGGGGAGGCCTACAGCAACATCGGTAGCTACATGATGGACAAAATGCCCCAGCTGGCCCTGGAGGCAGGTATCACCCTGCCTTACCCTCTCCAACCGTTGATCGATGGAATCCTATATACCAATGGTTATGACTTCCTGAAAAAGTATTACTGAGCTAAATAAATATATTCGGACATTTTTGTCCGTAATAGAAAAAGTTTCCTTACCTTTGCTGTACGAATCATGAAATCATGTTCTCCAAAGCATGTGAATACGGCATAAGGGCAACGATCTATATCGCTAAAAATTCGGTAGAGGACAGACGGGTCAGCCTCAGAGACATTGCCTGCAAGATTGCCTCTCCGGAAGCCTTCACTGCCAAAATCCTGCAACAACTGGTTCATCATAACATCATATACTCTGTCAAAGGGGCTACCGGTGGTTTCGAAATGCAAAAGGAAAAAATGAATTCGTTGACCCTGATACAGATTGTCAAGGCGATGGATGGAGAGCATATCTTCCATGGGTGCGTCATGGGATTGTCCGTATGCTCTGAATCGCATCCCTGCCCTGTACATACTAAATTCAATGAGATACGCGACCAGCTCAAGGCGATGCTGGAGCGGACCTCTATCTATGACCTTTCTCAAGGCGTCGAAACAGGGCTGACATTTTTAAAACAATAATGATTACTTCATAACATTTCTCAACTCTCCTTTCAATACTGAGCACATGGATATACATTTTGAAAAAACAGTAGGCGAAATCGTTGCACTTGATTACCGGGCTGCAGCCATTTTCGAAAAATATGGAATCGACTTTTGCTGCAAAGGCAATATTCCCGTCGATGAAGCTTGTGAACGCAAACACGTTTTTACTGAAGATGTAATGCGGGAACTGAAGCTTCTGCTGACTGGTAGCGATAACCCAGGTGATGACTTTGCTTCCTGGTCCCCTGCATATCTCGCAGACTACATTGAGCAAAAACACCATAGCTACGTAACCGAAAAAACGCCTGTGATCCTGCGCTTCCTCGACAAACTAAGCAGTACCCATGGTCACCGGCACCCTGAACTCATTGAAATCAATCGACTGTTTTCCGATTCTGCTGCTGAACTGGCGATGCACATGAAGAAAGAAGAAACCATCCTCTTTCCCCTGATCCGGAAAATGAAGGTGAGCGCATCAAATGAAATATCTGAACACCACTTGACTACGGGTATGATCCAGACGCCGATTGCTGTCATGATGGAAGAGCACGATCATGAAGGTGATCGATTCAGGATGATCGACACACTCACCAATCATTACCAACCTCCTGCAGACGCATGCAATACGTATAAGGCAACCTATGCATTACTACAGGAATTTGAAAATGACCTGCACCTCCATATCCACCTGGAAAACAATATTCTTTTCCCAAAGGCTGTGCAAATGGAAAGGGAGTTGATGAATTAAGCAGGGAGAAGTGAGAAGTTAAAAGTGAGCAGTAAGCAGTAAGCAGTGAGTATGGGTGCTAAATAATATTCGGAACTTTCAGGAGGCAAATATTCTATTTTTGTGGCGTACGTAATACCATATCCAAATATGAGCATTCCTAAATTTCTTGCTTTCCTCTTACTGGGAACAGTCTTATTTTCCAATTCGGCTTGCAAGCCCTCTGCAGAAAAGAATGAAGAAGCGGCCGGCACTGCGGATCAACGACCCTCTATCTATACGGCCAAGGATGGCCACACGATCGGGATGAACGTTGAACTCAACAAAGGCGCAAAATGGGAAGCAAACGTGGAAACCACCCGCGGGATCGACATGATGCGCGGATTGCTTATCGATTTTAAGGCTGACCCTACTGTAGAAGATTACCGTGCATTGCACAAGAAGCTTGCCGTGGAGTTCCAGCATATCCTGCAGCGTTGCACAATGACCGGAGAAGCACACACCCAGTTGCACAACTATCTCATGCCGTTGAAAGAGAAGATCGATTTCCTCGGCACAGGGAAACTCAATGAATGCAATGCGCTATTGCCGGAATTAAAGGAATACGTGATGAAATACAGTCACTTTTTTTTTTCCTGAACAGGATTGAACTTGCCTGGATACAAATAGCCCTGGTCAAATAAGTTATTAAATTACCTTCAGGTACTAATCGAGCAAATTGCCCAGGCCTTCCTTTAATACACCCCGGAGATACTCATTGGTCTCTTTCGAATAGAGGCTATTGATGGTCCGCAGGATATGGTCTTTATACGCTTTGTCCTGTTCCTGCACATATTGGCTGAGCAGACCTGTAATCAGGTAAAAGCGGCGGTATTCAGGGTCAGCTGTACGGAGAAAGAAATCCGAATCTATCACGTTGAGTCCCTGGTCCTGTATCGCCGACGACTGGCCGGACATATACAAGGCCATCGCACCGATAAAATCTTCAAGATAATCGTCACCCACCTCGGCTGCCTGAGGAGTCATGAAGTAGTCAAGGGAAACTGCATTTCCTTTCCTTGCATATATCGTGGCCTGCACAGCATACATCGCCGGTGATTCGATCTGCTGGAAATGGGCTAACTGATGAACAGCTTCGTCAATATCAACCGCAGCAACCGCTTTGAGTGATGCAGATATAATGGGTACTTTGTCTGTAGTCTTCAACAACCGGAGAGCCACATCACTTGCCTTGTTTTCATCCAGCCCGGATAAAGACTCGAGGATGTAATACTGGATGGCAGGATTTGTTTCCTCTAGAGACAATTGATATAGTTGATCCACCTCTTCCTTTTCGGCAAGATAACTGACCAGCATAACCCTTATCGTATACGAGGAATCACTCATCAGCTTCTGCATGACAGCAGGTTCAAAACCGGACATCAGCCTGAAAGCAGACAACCGATGATTGATCGAGAGGTTTGAAACCGCCCTGATCGCATACTCAGATTCCGGGATGTCATGGTTGACCACGGCGAGAAGGATATCCCTGGGATCCACAACAACTGTGAGGGGCGCTGAGGCTTCATCAAATGTAAAGGCCTGTGTCTTCTGGTCCAGGAGAACACGCCTGATTTCAATAGAGGAGTCCTGGTGGATAACAGCTATATCTAAAGGAAGAATAAACACTTCTCTGAATCCCAGATCCGACTGTGTCTGATTAAACTCTATGGTTAGTTTCTTCTCCTCTGCATCAAAGCTGTTCTTGACATCGAGGACCGGGTGACCCTTGTCAAAGTACCATTGATCAAAAAACCAATGCAGGTCACGTCCTGTAACTTCCTCAAAAGCCTGGCGCAGGTCATCCACCTCAGCAGATTTAAATGCGTTTTGTTTAAGGTAATATTGAAGGGAGGCGAAAAAAGCTTCGTCTCCAACGACATCCCTCAGCATATGGAGCACAAGGCCTCCCTTGTTATAACTATGCGCATCAAACATATCGTCTTCTGAGGCATAGTGATAATGTATCAGTGGATGAGCATCATAAGCCGCCTGGTCAAAGTAGCCACTGAGTTCATTCATCCGGGAGATGTCTGCACGCTCCCGGTCATACTTATATTCCTGCCAGAGGTATTCTGCATAATTGGCAAAACCTTCATTGAGGGTTAGGTTGGCCCATGACTCGCAGGTGACCAGGTCACCAAACCAGTGATGGAACAATTCATGTGCTACGATATAATCATTGGTGCCATCCTCTATGATATCATCCTTGTGGAATTCAATAAAGTCCCCAAACACCACGGCTGTTGCATTTTCCATAGCTCCGGAAACGAAATCCTTGACAATGACCTGGGTATATTTAGGCCAGATAAACTCATAACCCAGTTTCGTTGAGAAAAACTCAATCATCTCAGGTGTATTTGCAAAAATGGCTTTGGCTGATGGGCCGTAACCAGGATCTACATAATAGTCTACAGGTCTGCCGCGCCAGTAGTCTGTGACTTTGTCCCATTGTCCGACCGCCACCATAGTGAGATATGGTGCAATGGGCAGATCAAGCTTCCAGACATCACGTCTCATACCTCCGGCCAAAGGAGTAGATGAAATGAGCAGTCCATTGGACAAGGTCATCATGGTGTCAGCTACTGTAAGGAGGATCTCCTGAGTACCGCGTTCATTAGGCTGATCCAGTGTAGGAAACCAGCGACTATTGTTAGTGGTCTCACCTTGGGACCATATCTGTCTTGGTTTACCAGGAATAGTGTCCTGGGGATCAATAAAAAACAATCCCTTATCACTCGTGATCGCTGCACCTGGCTTATCAGAGGAAGCACTAGGGTGTGCTGAATAGTTTATTTCTACTTTAACCTGCTGTCCCTTTTTATAAGACCCTTTCAGTGGAATGACAATCTCATCCCCGGTATTTAGATAGTCGTTGACCAGCTTACCATCAATGGTGATGTTGTGCACATCAAAATGAATCGCGTCGAGACGGAGGGAGGTTTGGTCAAAAAATACCGGGGTCAGGGTCAGTGTAGCTATACCCCTGACCGTTTCAGTGGTCCAGTCAAAGGAGAGGTCAAGCACTGTATGGAGCAGATCCCAGCTCCTTTCCTCCGCTGGCTTGTAAGCAGGAATGTCCTGTGAGGACGCATCGCCATCACCGGCATGCACCATCATCGTATCCAACGTGACATGCTCCATTCCGTCATGGGAGTCACCAGAGGATGTTGCCGTCTTTGAAGAGGAGCATGAAACAAAAAAGGCCGCGATCACGGCCAGTGAAACTATCTTAAAATGGATCATCATATGATTTCTACTTGCCCGGTCAAATACCGGATGGTAAAGATAAGCCAAGGTGTGAGAAGTGTGAGACAGTAAGACAGTAAGACAGTAAGACAGTAAGACAGTAAGACAGTAAGACAGTAAGACAGTAAGACAGTAAGAGATGTGAGTGTGGGTGTGATAGGTAAAACGCGGAAAGTGTTTTGATGAGTGTGCTTGGTGCTCTCTGTCGTATTTAAAAAAGAAAGGGGCACAATTGCTTGTACCCCATTTCTTAAGGTCTCAACTCAAAAAATCTTTATTCCTCCGGTGGTTGCGCGTAGTCGAAACCAGCGTAGTCGGAATTATCACGGTCGTTGAGCGGAGTCGAAACGACCTAGTCTTCCCCTACTTCCACTTCCTCTTCCGTATGCACTATACGGCTGGTGGCAAACTTGGTCTTGATCTTCTGTTCGATCTCCCAGGCCAGTTCGGGATTGTCAAGGAAGAATTGCTTGGCGGCATCGCGGCCCTGGGCAATCTTGGTGCCTTCGTAGCTGTACCATGCACCACTCTTCTGGATGATGTCGGCATCTGAACCGAGGTCGACGATTTCGCCGACTTTGGAGATTCCTTCGCCGAACATGATGTCGAATTCTGCGACACGGAAAGGAGGTGCCAGTTTGTTCTTGACCACTTTCACCTTGACGTGGTTACCGACCATATTGCCGTCGCGATCCTTGAGGGCAGAGCCATTGCGACGGATATCCAGGCGTAAGGACGCATAGAACTTTAGGGCATTACCGCCTGTGGTGGTTTCGGGATTGCCAAACATCACGCCGATCTTTTCGCGGAGTTGGTTGATAAATATACAGCAGCAGCCTGTGCGGCCGATGGTGGCGGTAAGTTTACGCATCGCCTGGGACATCAGGCGTGCCTGGAGGCCCATCTTCGAGTCACCCATTTCACCTTCGATTTCGGCTTTTGGCACAAGGGCGGCGACAGAGTCGATGACGATTATATCTATAGCACCTGAGCGGATCAGGTTTTCGGCGATCTCAAGGGCTTGCTCGCCATTGTCCGGCTGGGAAATGAGGAGATTTTCACAATCTACACCCAGGGACTCGGCATAAAAACGGTCAAAGGCATGCTCGGCATCAATAAAGGCCGCCAGACCGCCTTGTTTTTGGCATTCTGCAATGGCGTGTATGGCCAGGGTGGTCTTTCCGGAGGATTCAGGGCCGTAGATTTCAACTACACGACCTCTTGGGAAACCACCGATACCGATGGCCAGGTCTAGGGATACAGATCCTGAGGGGATTACTTCTACTTCGACGACTTGTTTGTCGCCAAGTTTCATAATGGTGCCCTTACCATAGGTTTTTTCTAAGCGATCTACTGTGAGTTGGAGGGCCTTCAACCGGGCGTCGCGTTCCTTTTCTGATGACATTTTTAAAGAATTTTGAGTTAGTAAATATAGTCGTTTCGGCTTATATGTCTGGGACAAATATACAGACATTTTTTGACTATTTTCTCGTCATGAAAGATTTTTTTAATATTTTTGTGCCGAATAATGATTGAGTATGTAAATAAAAAAGGCCCCGACTTAGTCAGGGCCTTTTTGTTTCTTGAACAAAGAATGGGTCAGCTGGCGGAAACCGGCGCGGATGAGGCGCTGTACCCCAGGATACTATTGATCACCATATCAGATGGTGAAAAACGGTCTCTGCCCAGGGCCTCTTTACCCTTCTTCAGGGTCTCTAAGGTTTCTGCGATCTGAGGAACAGTCAGAGCCAACTCCAGCAGCATATCACTCTCTGCCTTTGTAGTCTCTCCATACACCAGTCTTGTCAATTGTAGTTGTGTAAATTCTTGCTTCATACTCAGTATTTTATACCTCATATTAACACACCCCAAATACCGAATATTGTGCCTCGCGGGCAAAAAATCACCCGCCGGGCAAAGATTTTTGTAAGACGCTAAGACCATAAGACCGTAAGAGGTGTGGGTGTGGGTGTGGTTTGCCCTTCCTCCTTTCTTCCCTTCCACCCTTCCTCCCTTCCTCCCTTCCTCCCTTCCTCCCTTCATCCCTTCCTCCCTTCCGCCTTTCCGCCTTTCCGCCTTTCCTCCCTTCCGCCTTTCCGCCTTTTACAATGCTCCCCTGACCGTCACGGACACATTCCTTCCCGACGCACTGATATTGGAGGCAAAGACCCTGTAATTGGTATCCAGGATATTCTCTACCCCGAGTTGCACCGTAAAATTCTGCGTCAACTGATAGGATGCCTTCAGGTTAAAGGTTGCCCATGCAGGCATACCATCGACAGTGGCAAACGGATAATTGTCCTCTCCGTTGAGATTGTAATCCTCGAGATGCTTCCATCCATTATACATGGCATATACTTCTGCCCTGAACTTCTTGATCTTATAGTCAAGGCTTGTCTTGCCAAATACCGGGGGAATGTGGTCCAGCGGATAATCCGTGGTATCTGTATTGATCCGGCCATAGGTATAATTAATGGTACTATACAGGGTCAGGCCCTCGGTCAATTGTACAGATGCATATGCATTGAATCCATAGATATAAGCGCTTAATGCATTGACATTCATCGTCACATCACTCAGCTCACCATCATATAAGATCTGGCTCTCCCCATTGAATGTGCCCGGCTGTGTGGTGATCGCATCCCGGTACCATGTATAGTATCCATCAATCCCTATACTGTATTTGTCATTGATGGTCTTTGACAGGCCCAGGTCCACATTGTACGTTTTTTCAGGACCCAGATCGGGATTAGGAACTACAACACTACCCGGAACAGATTCAAATACCTTGGCCAGGTCATCAACGTTGGGTGCACGGAATCCTGTAGCTCCCAAAAGGCTCACCCTCCATCCCGCATTGCCATTCCATACTGCGCCAAGGCTACCGCTCAGGTTGGTAAATTGCTGCGTGATATCCTCAAACGGAAAGGGGTAAAACGTCGTGTCTATGAATGATGCCTTGAGAGAATGGTAACTCAGCCTGACACCTCCATTTAAGGTAATGCGATCTGATGGGTGATACTGATCAGAAAGGTAGAGTGCGCCTGTCGTCACATCAGATCCCCCGTCAGGATACCTTGTATTCTGTGGCGCAGTATCGCCGGTATCTATGTTCTCCTTAAAGGCAGTGGAGTTGACATGATTGGTAGTTCCTTCCAGGCCATACCGCCATATCGACTTACCGCTTTGCTTATTAAAATCGGCATTGACCGTAAAAATGTCCAGCTGCTCCGTGCGGTGATTGATCGATGGATTGCCAAAACGGCGGTCATGGCGGCTTTCCTCGATGTACTGGTATCCCGCCGTGATATTCGCCTGGTCATAGATGCCATACTCATTGGTCAGTTGCAGGCTATAGGCGCCCAGAAAACGGGTCTGCGGGCCATAATGCCAGTCTCCGTATTTCAAAGGGCCATCAATCGCTCCATTGGTGGTCTCGGTCAAACGATCATACCGCGGCACATCGGATGAAGTGGAGTACTGAAGGTTGATCTGGTGGTTAACATGAGCGTTTTGTTGAAAAGTAAATTTTTGTAAAAAATCATATTGGGTATATGCTGAGCCAAGCTGCAGATTTGGATCATCATTAGGCAGCTGAACATCCACACCACGGTATTCCTGATAAAAAGGGCGCTTCCCAAAATCCGGGTATTCATCCCTTCTGTTGCTTCCCTGAAGTAGATTCCCAAAATTTGAATAGGTAAAACTGGTCAACGAGCCCAACTTGCTTCCACCAAGACTAAAATCTACATGTCCTGTTTTTTCCTTGTTGGCTGTAGAATATCTCGCGAAAGCATTGACATGGGTGAGGAGTTTGTCATCACTGGACAAGGTTGGTGATTTTGTAAAAAAGTGCATCACCCCGCCAAGAGCATCACTGCCATACATGACAGAACCAGGGCCGAAAAGAATCTCAATCTTTTCCATTGCCGCATTGTCAAGCGTGACAATATTCTGCAGGTGACCACCTCGGTAGATCGCATTGTTCATGCGGATGCCATCCACCACAAGCAAGACCTTGTTGGTTTCGAAACCCCTGATGACCGGGCTACCACCACCCTGTTGGCTTTTCTGGACAAAGACATTCCCCGTATTCTGCATGACATCCGCCGAGGTCTGCAGATTGTCAAATGCAAGATTGGTAGCACGGATGACTTCTACAGGTTGAGCCACCTGCCGGACAGGTTCTTCAAACCGGCCTGCGGATACGACCACTTCATCAAACAAATGATAGGTTTCAGTGAGGAAAACCATTCCATTGTTTTGCAGCAGCGCATCATAGGAAGTCTGGAAGGTTTGATAGCCTGTGATATAGATATCGATAGAATCAGCACCTTGCATTTCGGTGATATCCGCTACGCCATGTACATCTGTCAATATATGAGCTTCCGGATTCACACTGTTGATGAGTGCATTCGGAATCGGTTTTAGGGTTGCCTTATCCTGGACAGTGATCATCTGACCAGATAGGATATTAAAGAGTAATAATGCCCCGAAGAGCAATATGATTTGTTTCATGTGGAATGAATTATACGAATGGAAATTATATCCGGGATAGCCTGAAGCATCAGCTACCAGGCCCGGAAATCAACTAAGCAAACTTGATCAGGTCAGGCCTGCTCGGGTGGCTGGAAAGGGAGAGACAGGGAAGTCTCAGGAAAGTAATCGAGATAGCACACATTTGCTTTTCGAACGGAATACTGTCCGCCAGCCAGGACCTCTGATGCCTCATCCAGGAAGCTCGTTAAGAATTTGAAAAACTGCAGGACTATCTGGCGGTCACTATGATGGCCGATGGGTGTGCCGGCGAGGTTGCTTTCAATTTCACCATAGAGATGTGTTTCCACATGGTCGGGGATGCAATGAAAAATAATGCTGCCATCGGATAGCGTCTCCGTACGAACCACATCATACATCTCTCCCCGGTACCTGAATTCTTTGTCCGCTTCCACCCAATGGATTTCGTGATTTTGGTCAGCAGTGATATGCAATTGGGTCAGCCGGTGGACATAAGCCTCAGAAGCTATCATAGCTTCGACGGCTTCATGCCTCTTGTGTCTCTGGATCAATAGGAGGGATATCCCTCCTATCAAATTGAAGAGGAAAAGGAAAAGGAGTGATATGGAAGAGAGCCTGGCCATGGACCGGAACCAAAGATATGTAATGTGTAAGAAAGTGAGACAGTGAGAAAGTAAGAGGTGTGGGTAGGAGTGTGAGACGCGGTTGGTGAGCTGTAGCGCATGGATGAAGGGTAGCAGGTCGAACCGTGAGACGTGAGACGTGAGACGTGAGACGTGAGACGTGAGACGTGAGACGTGAGACGTGAGACGTGAGGGCATGGGTGCGAGTGTGTTTGTATACAGTGCCTACGTTCCAGATACTCCATTGCTCAACCGCCAATAAGGATCAACTTCTTTGTGACGGTCCCATTGCCGTCTATTATACGGACCAACATGGTGGATGTGATGCCTGGAATGGCATCCAGAGAGCTCTCAAACTGCTGGGCTGTTTTGAACTGAAGATAGCGTCTGAATAGTCTTCCATCCGACAGATAGAGTTCTATCCAAATGGGGCCGGTATAATCACTGTCATAACGCACTGTCCAGGGGCTGCCAGTTGGAAGTGGATTGGGATATACTGTCAAGTCAAAGGAATCTGCTGACGGGATTTCGGTTGAAGTTGTTCCCGGAGGAAGGCCATGGAGGAGGTATGCCTTAGCTCCTTTTGCATATATAATATCTGAAGCAGTGTGCAATGTAGCGTCTTCTGCGCCCAGGACAAATGCATCTGGCACTGTAATAATGTCATATACCGCACCCTGCTCATTGATCAAGAGGGCCTTCCATGCGATTTCACTCAAGGCACCAACATTAAATAACATATCGGGCACCGAATCGCCATCAAAGTTGATCAGCCATGCTTCCCGGAAATTGATGACCGTATCCACCCATACATATCCTGCAATCCACTCTGCTTCCTGTCCGTCATGAGAAATCCGGGATAGGTTGGGCCTGTAAAAGCTTGCGCCTCCAAAGTTCTGAAACAATACTGTAAACAGGTATGGTGAGGATGGCAATGTACTATGCGCGAGCTTTCCAGGAATCCTGGCATCGGTGGCTGAAAAATTTCCAACTCCGTCATTCATGAACACATACGTCGTATCGCGGCTCAATGCCACATCAGGATAGCCATCTGCATTGGGATCAAACACTGTAAAGGAAGGGAAGGGCATACCCGTCGTCACTATTTCCTGTCGGACAATGGTGCCATCCTGATTGAACAGGATATAGACCGAATCATGGCTTGAGATCAGCAGGTCTGAAAATCCATTCTGATCAAAATCGTGTGCATCAAACAACAGCCCTTCAGTCAGCAATACCCGGTCGGACAAGGTGCTGTCGGATTGGCGCATAGCTACATGGATCTGATCATAGACAGAAAGAAACAGGTCATCATGCCCGTCACCATTCCAGTCCCCTGCACTGATGGTGCTACCAGAATAATTGTCAAAGCCCGTATAAACTCTGCGTTCTCCCAAGGTTGAATCAGGTTGTACCTCGACACTCGCCACGGTAAACTCAGCATTTATACATATCTCCGGCAGACCATCAGCATCCACATCCAGCCGGGTCATCGATGAGGCATAGACTGATTCGGTCAGGACAAATGGCGAGAAAGCATTGTAGTCTTGCTCCAGATGCAATCCCGAAGCATCGTATGAAACCTTAAGCACGAGTGGCAGGCCGCTTCCTGTAATAGCCAGAAATGTACCTTGCGGCAAATCCGGATGATGCCTGATCAATGCAGGATGGAATATACCAGGTTGTGCATAGACATTAAACTGCATGTCCTCATCCGTCTCAATGAAGTATAAACTATCCTCGCTAAAAACGATGAGATCTTCAGTGCCGTCACCGGTGACATCCATCACCATACGAGCATTGTCATATTGTGATGTTGAAATGATCAGGGTGTCAAATCGTGCTTCATTCTGGCTTTTCATATTAGACTTGAATACGTATCCGAGTCCGGCAAAGCCAAGTGGCTTGGCAAACTGATCATCCATACCATCACCATCGAAATCTCCCCATGGAGGACTCTCCAATCCTGGAGGATGTGACAGGTATCCAGAGGTTTCATAGTGATTATAGGTATAATCCCCATTGTTGAGATAGAGATGGTCTGTCTGTGTTTGATATGTAGCCGAATTGGCCTCAAACTGATGGAAGTCCATCAATCCATCGTGATTGTAGTCCCTGCTGCTGATACTATATGCTGAGAAAGGTAATGATTGCAACTCCCCTGTTGCCCCATCCTGAAGATGGATACTCAGCGGCTGGGTCACCTGGTATAAGAGGTCGTCCACATTATCATCGTTGAATCTTGCAAACTTCAGTAGTGCCTTATCAACAAACTCCGGAGCAGCCTGCCTGAAGGTATCCACGAGTTGGCCTCCCTCATTTTGCATGATAAAGGTCCTGGTAAAATCAAAATTGTTAGATGACGCGGTAAAAAAGTCGAGATCTCCATCGTGGTCATAATCTACCAACTGGCCATTGAAATACCACCAGCCATAACGGTAATAGTCAACTGGCTGCAAATCAAAACTGATCTTACCGTTTTCCATACGGCCATAACCCAACTGGTATCCTTCGGCCATTGTAAAGATGACATCGGGGACGGTATCCAGGTTGATATCTCCGATCAGGATATCCGTATAAATCAAAGACCATCCGGTCCCGTGACTGTATTGTGAAAGGTATTGTTGCTCGAATGACTGCGCCGGGAGTGCCGCCGATATGCAGATAAGCGCGGAAAGAAGTAGTGATTTAATCATAGTATCCGGGGTTAGTCACTTACAAAGTCCATGGACGAATATCATAAATTCAAGCCAAATCCCTGGGGACTCGATTCCGGCAATCCAAATTTTTGTTGTTTGTGCAGATCACTTTTACCAGTGCTCATCTATAGGTCCTGTACTTAGCTACCGTCTCCGAATCAGGAATGGTGATCTGCCGCTCGAAGCTGACTTCAAAAGCTACCATGGTATTGGTACCTTCTACACCCGGAATAGCTTGCAGTTTATCATGCACGATGTCTTGAAGGTGGCGGTTGTTGATGGCATAGACCCGGACCATGAGATCATAGCGGCCCATGATACTGATGCAGCTGACGACTTCGGGGATTCCCTTGAGGGCTTCGATGACCTCGAGGATTTCATTGGCTTCGCGGACAATCATCAGGACGAATGCAGAGGTATCATAACCGGCATGCTCGGGGGAAACAAGAAAGACGGGTTTTTTGAGGATACCCTGGTCTCTCAGCTTTTTGACCCGTTGGTGAACCAGTGTATTGGAGGAGCCTATTTCATCGGCTAGCGTGGAATATGCGATCCTCCCATCATCCATCAGGGCCTCCAGGATGCGGATATCGGTGCTGTCAATTTGATTTTCAAGCGTGTGATTCATGAATGGTTTTTTATAAATTTTCTCTATAAAGCTAAAATACATTCAATTTGACACTAAATATAGTTCATTGAAACAAATTAGACGCAAATACCATTAATATTGGTGTAATTTAATCAACCACACTATGGCTTTCGCAGGTATTTTATCCGTCACTATGATCTTGTTTTCGGTGATTGACATCATCGGATCCTTACCGATCATTCTCGACCTCAAAAAACGCGGGGTCAACATCCATGCGTCCACGGCAACGATTACGGCCGGGATCCTCATGGTAGCCTTCCTCTTTTTTGGCGTAGCTATCCTGAAAGTATTCGGGATAGAGGTGAGTTCATTTGCCCTTGCCGGGTCGCTGATTATCTTCTTCATCGGACTGGAGATGGTCCTTGGCATTCATTTCTTCAAGTCAGATAGTACGGAAACCAGTTCAGGCAGTATCGTACCGATCGCATTCCCTTTGCTGGCTGGTGCAGGTACGCTTACCACAATACTTTCGTTGAGATCGAGTTTCGATACCATGGAAATTATGTTTGGTATTGTCGCCAACCTGCTGATCATTTTCGTGGTCCTCAAAAGCACCCCCTGGCTGGCCAAAAAGCTGCCGAAGCCCGCAACAGAAGCGCTGAGGAAGATCTTCGGGATCCTCTTGCTCGCCATCGCGATACAGATGTTTCGTACGAACCTAAGCGTCTAAACGCTTGAATGTTCTGTTGCTTAGAGGGTGATAAGGTTAGGAGATTAAGGGATATTCTGCTTATACGGCTCATCCATTAGAAACAGGGTTTAGAAAGTTTAGCGCTTACCATCTCCGTTGGTGCTGTTTAGAAAGTTTAGTTGTTGCCTTTACTAAGCTTTCTAAACTTAAGCCCGTACGGGCTTTAACTCAACTTTCTAAACACTGTTTCCACTACTACAATCTGACTCCCTGGATTATGCTATTTTTAGGCACCACAATTTTTCACGCCTTACAGCCCAAGTACGCATGAACCTCTGCAAATATCTTCCTGGTTTATTGGTCATCTCCTACTTGTCCTTCTCGATAGACGGGCTCAGCCAGGTCTCTCAGGTCATGCGAAATTTTGCAGCTGCAGAGACGGATGTCCATTACCAGGACATGCGTGTTGAAATCGATCCTGCCATCAACAAGGTAGCAGGCGTGATTACCTATTACTATACCAGCCGAGTAGATCAGCTCAACCGGTTTGTGGTGGATTACCAGGATGATCTGCCTATTCTTTTTGTACGCAGAGGCAGCTCCGATCTTTCATTTTCACGAAGCGATAATCTCATCACCATTGACCTTGGTAAAAGCCTGATGATTGGTGAACAAGACACCATCAAGATTTCGTATGAATCTGAAGGAACACTTCGACAAGAACTGCACAGTGGAGTCCCTGTGATCAGCACCGACCTGGAACTCGATAAGCTCTGGTATCCCGGCAAGAGGGACCTGACCGATAAAATTGACTCTGTGGATGTGTATGTCACCACGCCCCCAGATCAGTACGTCGCCGGAAATGGAACGTTGCAAGGCATTGAAGAAGCGGGTGGAAAATGGATTCACCACTGGCAACATCGCCATCCGATTGCAACTACCTATCTGTTGGAATTGGCGATTACCAATTATACCATCGTAGAAGACTCGGTGTTACTCCGTGATGGGACCATGCTGCCGATATACCATTACTTATATCCCGAGAGTGTTGCCGCACTATCCACTGAGCTTGCCGCGACCCCTGATATCCTGCAGTTTTTTGAAAACCACTTTGGCGCGTATCCATTTGCGGATGAAAAATATGGCCATGCGCAGTATACCGCGGGTGGTGCACTTGAAGTGCAGACGATACCCTTTATGGGATTTTTCAACTTTGATGTGATCGCACATGAAATGGCGCACCAGTGGGTGGGCAACAATGTCACCTTTGGATCGTGGTCAGATATCTGGCTGAGTGAAGGCATGGCGGAATACCTGTCGGGGCTGGCCATCGAGGCATTAAGACCGACGGAATGGAATGGTGTAAAAACCTCAAAGATCAATTCGATCACAAGCGAGCCGGGAGGGTCAGTCTATGTCACAGATACTACTGACCTTTCGGTGATTTTCGATGGAAGGCTGACGTATAATAAAGGCTTTTATCTCGCGCATATGTTGCGATGGATGGTAGGGGACAGCGCTTTTTTTGAGGCATGCCGCAATTACCTTCAGGATCATGATGCCACATTTGCCCGCACGAGTGATTTTCAGGAACATCTTGAAGCTGTATCCGGAATATCACTGGATGGGTTCTTAGCGGATTGGTTCTACGGACAAGGATATCCTTCCTATACCGTGACCTGGACACAGCAACAGGATTCTGTGATCCTATGGATCGATCAAATGCAGTCTGATCCATCGGTCGATTACTTTGAGATGCCGGTGCCCATCGTGGCATATCGTTTTGGAATCGTAGCCGATACTGTATTTCAACATAGCTACGATCATCAGCGGTTTGCGATGTATGTTGGCACGAACCAGATCAGCCAACTTCTCTTTGACCAGGAAAAATGGATACTCTCCAAGGGTAACAAAGTCATCAAATTGACTACCGCAGTTCCAACCGTGGCTACAGACTCAGTATATATCTATCCCAATCCTGCATCTGATTATATCGAACTATCCGGAAGTGGGCCGATAGATGAAATCGAATTTATACATGCTTCTGGTCTACGGATCTCGCGTGAAGTAATGGACCGCCGAGTATCACTTGAAGGTCTGCCTTCAGGATATTATGAGGTGGTGATGCGTGATCGGGAGAAGGGGACCGTGGGCAGGCAATCACTGATTGTGCAGCAGAAATAACTGTCGGGAGGTTAAGATGGGTTGATAGGTTGATGAGTTGATGGGTTGATAGAGTTTGCTTAGCGCCCATTGCCCCTTGCTTACTGGGGACTGCCAACTGAAGACTGCCAACTGCCTCCTTTCTGCTTCGGTGAAATGCCTATCTTTGTCCCCCTATGAAAATAGCAGTCGTCGGAACCGGGTACGTTGGATTAGTGACAGGCACCTGTTTTGCAGAAACAGGCAATGATGTCACCTGTATTGATAACAATGCTGATAAAGTAGCCAGCCTCCAGGCGGGGAAGATCACCATATTCGAACCCGGTCTTGAAGTGCTTTTTGACCGCAGCCGTGAGCAGGACAGGCTTCATTTTACGACCTCTCTGGAAGAAGGCATCAGGGATGCGCAGATCATCTTCCTGGCTTTGCCTACCCCTCCCGGATCTGATGGATCAGCAGACCTCTCCTATATCCTCGGTGTAGCAGAAGATTTGTCCAAAATCATCAAGTCGTATAAAGTCATCGTAGATAAGAGCACCGTGCCGGTCGGTACAGCCGAAAAAGTACGCGAGATCATGTTGCAAAACCTTGCACCCGAACTCTTTGATGTGGTATCCAATCCTGAGTTTCTTCGCGAGGGCGTAGCAGTCGAAGATTTTATGAAACCGGATAGGGTGGTGATCGGCGTATCCTCGCCACGCGCGCAACAGGTGATGGAACGCCTGTACAAGCCATTTGTACGCCAGGGCAATCCTATCCTCTTTATGGATGAGCGCTCTGCAGAAATGACCAAGTATGCAGCCAATGCCTACCTCGCCACAAGGATATCGTTTATGAATGAGATCGCTAATCTCTGCGAGCGCACCGGAGCCAATGTAGATCATGTACGTAAAGGCATCGGAAGTGATACACGCATAGGCAAGCGGTTTTTATTTCCCGGCGTTGGATATGGAGGCAGTTGTTTTCCAAAAGATGTGCAAGCCCTGCACCTGACCTCGCGGCAGCATCACTATGAATTTAAAATCCTGGATGCTGTCATGGATGTCAACAAGAGGCAGAAACACATCCTTGCTGAAAAGATCCTGGCTCATTTCCATGGTGACCTGAAAGGAAGGCGTATCGCTATATGGGGATTGGCCTTCAAGCCCAATACCGATGATGTGCGTGAAGCACCTGCGATCGATATCATCACTGACCTCCTCAATGAAGGTGCTGAAGTGTGTGCTACTGATCCGGAAGCCATTCCTAACTTCAGGCAAAACTTCAGGGCTGATGTGTCCTACAATGAAGACATGTATGATGTGCTCAACGGCGCGGATGCCCTGGCGATCGTCACCGAGTGGAATGAATTCAGGACCCCTGACTTCCATCAGATCAAATCCAAAATGAAGACTCCGGTCATCTTTGACGGACGTAATATCTACGACCTGGAGGACATCCCGGCCGAATTTTTCTATTCCAGTATCGGAAGGGAAATCATCTATCCAAAATAATACCCTATGAAACCCATCCAGATGGTCGACCTCCAGAGCCAGTACAAGCAATTGAAGACTGAGCTTGATGCGCGTGTGATCCGGTGCATTGAAAGCGGTGCATTCATCCAGGGACCGGAAGTCAAGTCATTCGAAGCGGACCTCAGCACCTACCTCGACGGAGCCCATGTGATCGCTTGTGCCAATGGCACGGACGCACTGCAGATCGCATTGATGGCCCTCAACCTCGAACACGGGGATGAAGTGATCGTTCCTTCCTTTACGTTTGTCGCCAGCGTGGAAGTGATTGCACTGCTGGGCTTGAAACCTATCGTTGTGGATGTAGATCCGCGGACCTTCCTGATGAAAACGGAAGATATCGAAGCTTCCCTCTCCCCACGTACGAAGGCGATCATTCCTGTCCATCTGTTTGGCCAGTGTGTCAACATGAAGGTACTCATGGGGATTGCTAAAAGCCGGGACCTGTACGTGATCGAAGACAATGCACAATCCATCGGGGCACGATGCAATATCACAGATGACACAAAACAAATGTCTGGGACCATAGGGCATATCGGGTGTACCTCGTTCTATCCTTCAAAAAATCTCGGTTGCTACGGCGATGGGGGTGCCATGTTTTCAAGAGATGAGCATCTCGCCAATAAAATCAAAATGCTGGCCAATCATGGTATGGAGAGAAGATACTACCATGATGAAATCGGTGTCAACAGCCGACTTGATTCTGTTCAGGCTGCTATCCTCAATGTCAAGCTGCCCCACCTCGACCAGTGGAACCAGAAGCGCCGCAATGCTGCTGATCAGTATGATCAGCAATTAGCTAAGATTGCAAATGTCCTTGTGCCTGCACGCGTACCCTGGTCAGAACACGTCTTTCATCAGTATACAATCCGCGTCACGGACGGCCGAAGAGATGAATTGCAAAAGTATCTCGCTGAGCAGAAAATCCCATCGATGATATACTATCCGGTCCCGATGCACGAGCAAGCTGCTTTCAGCAAGCTGGTGCGCCGTCGTGTTCCATTGGTCCAGACCGAGAAGATCAGTAAGGAAGTGCTTTCCCTTCCGATGCATCCGGACCTGACAGAGGATCAGATCAGTTATATCTGTGAGCATGTAGGGAAGTTTTTTACAGCCTAGCGCCTTTTAACCCCTAGGCCCCTAAAGGCTACCGTTTATACACATCTAAATAGGGAGGTGGTTTCCTCTGCAAACCAATGAAGGATACCCAATTATAATCGGCCATCGGCCGTTGGATGGAGTTCTCTCCGCCAACCAATGAATACCCAAAGGAATCCTCAATTGGAATCATACAGCTGGCGGAGGTGCTTCGACCTGCTAAACTCCTCCTTGTGCTACAGCTCAGCAACCACTCCATCCAGCGGCGTTTGTTATTTCCTTCGGAAATGTAAAAGCATGCCAAAACCCATTTGTTTATAAACGGTACAGCATATTTTTAATGAGGCCTGCGGCCTCATTAACTACTGAAAAAGCGATAAAAATCAGGACACCAGGTTAGTGTTTATCTTTACTCTGTAATGATAACCGTCTACATACCCAATAACTTCATACCGGAACGCACATACGCGGTCAGGACGCTCCTGACGCATTATTGCGGTGTGCCGCTGGAGATTATCGTAAAGGAGGGAGCCACGGCGTATGAGCTGAGATGGGA
The DNA here is from genome assembly GCA_016716665.1 of Candidatus Opimibacter iunctus. GTDB lineage: Bacteria > Bacteroidota > Bacteroidia > Chitinophagales > Saprospiraceae > Opimibacter > Opimibacter iunctus. Next base: position 238,711 of record JADJVH010000008.1, read on the forward strand.
AAACAAATCGATCATCATTGAAGATCATTTCTTTGGGAGTATTCCTGAAGGCAAGTCATATATCGATCAGGCTCATCTCCCAAAGAAAATTGTAGAAACTACAGCGATTGGTTTTGAGGGCATACTGATGCTATATGGAACAGAGCATCTTGAAATCTCACGAGATAGCATCCGGTGTGATGTGGATCTCTTTGCCGGAGCATTCTTTATGCTGACACGATGGGAAGAAGCATTGGAAACTAAATTGGATTTACACAATCGCTTTCCTGCTTCAACAGCATTGGTTGTCAAAAATGGATTTATCCTGCGGCCCATCGTGGATGAATATTCCTTTCTTCTTCGGAATTGGTTAATAGCCTTTGGGTGCCCGGTATCGGAAATCACATCGACCTATTCGATCATTCCTACATGCGATGTAGACATACCTTTTTACTGGCGCAGCAAACCAGTATGGAAAGCACTTGGAGGCCGGCTACTCAAGCATTGGAATCTGATCGAGTCTGCAAAGGACCTCTCGGCATATAAGGCTGTCCAATCAGGAAAAGAAAAAGATCCGTATGATACCTTCGATTACCTGATGACCCTCGCAGAAAAAAACGGTAAGAGATTTCAGTTCAATTTCATTGGTGGCGGGAAGACAAAATTTGAGGGATATTATAAAATCGATGATCCGCAGATCAAAGCCCTCATGGCGGAAATGAAATCACGGGGACATGGCATTGGCTTGCATCCAAGTTACGATGCCTACAATGATGCATCCCTGATGAAAGAAGAAAAACAGGCATTGGAAATAAGCGCAGGTGTTTCGATCAACAAATCACGCCAGCATTATCTGCGTTTTGCATTGCCGAAGACATGGCGTCATCTGGCAGCAGCAGGCATTACAGAAGATAGTACGCTAGGTTATGCCGCAGAGCCCGGCTTCCGTTGCGGTACGTGCAAACCATTTCCAGTCTTTGATATCTATCAGCGTGAGCAAATGCAGCTGATCGAAAGGCCATTGCTGATCATGGATGTATCCTTCCGGATGTACAAGAACCTATCCATTGAGGAAAGCATCGCCTTGTGTGAAAAAATAAAAGCCCAGGTCAGGAAACACAATGGAGAATTAATGATCCTGTGGCATAACTCCAATTTGAGTGAGATGGATGGATGGACAGGATGGAAGGAAGTATTGGAGATGCTATACAAATAAAGATGGCTGCCCGAAGACAGCCATCCCGTTTTTCCGAAAGCACTGAACTTTTCTCCCGAGGAAAAGTCTGGAAGCCTTTGCCCCCAAAGCAATACGGTGTTATGTTATTCTTATACTATTGAATGATTACTTTCCTTGAAATCAATTGCTGGCCTGAACGCACCTGCAACAGGTATACCCCGGATGGAGTGCCATTGAGATCAACCTCCGCCTGCGGCACGGGGTCACTCATCTTTACACTATGCATCACCTTGCCCGTCATATCCCTAAGCGTAAAAGCTTCCATCAGATGATTTTCTGCCAATTGAATTTTGAGGTTGCCGGCGGTTGGATTTGGATATACCATCATCAATGATGCATCACCTTGCACATCCTTTACGCTGGTCGCATCACCGAAGTAGACTGAGGCCTGGATGCTTGACTTAACATCAGGATCACAAAGGGAATAGAGAAAGATCTCCATGTCCGGATACGAAAGTTCAGGAGAGCCCTCCTGCTGGGTAACATAGATAATGAGATCCTCTACACAATCATGCGCCGCGATATTAAATTCCTGGCCAAGGTCGTTGCCATTGAGTTCAAAGCCTGCTGCCTTTACTATAGCTCCATTGAGGTTGGTTTGTGCATTGAGCTTTAGGAAATACTGGCGTTCTTCATTGGATTCATTACACAAGTCCAGTTTAAATGTGGCTACACCGCCATCCGGAGTGCCTGCAGAATAGATGTCCGTATCTGTTGTATTGGCAATGGTCAGTATCGGCTGATCCCTGCGGTATCCTCCTTCGTACGGGCAGCTGGTCTTTGAACCCGGGTTGAGCCTGAATACTGGTGTACCATACATCGGGTCACGCACGATGTTGACACTAAATATGTCACCGGCATCATCGTCGGTCAAGGTATAATCAATCAACTGTGTGGATTCTCCCATCTGGCCTTCGGTAGCGCCAAAACGCTCATTGGTCTTGTACTCATACCCAAGCCCAAAACCTGAGCCTGCAAAGTTGAGTACTACATCCAACCCAACTGTACCTTCAACGTAGTGCTCTGTAGTAATAGAAGATGTATTGACAATATCAATCGAGGAAGAATGTGTCTGTGTATTCCCGGCACTATAGGTTACCAGGTCAAGGGTGTCATTACCCGGATTGTTGATATTATCTGCGTTGAGTTGTAATATCTGCTCCCACACATCGATTTGGTTTTGAGATTGGTTCCTGGTCTTGTCCGTTTGTGTAGTATCGTCCCTGAATAATTTCAATGTTTCAATTTCAGATAATATGGCATCCCTGGTGTACACAAACTTTCGGTCTGATCCAGGCACTGGTGCATAGATCAGCCGCCTGTCCATATAGGCTCCGCCACAATCCCGGACATCGATGATTTCATACACACCATAATATAATTCCCTTCCAAAGCCAATAAATACATCTCCACTGCCTTCTGCACCCGGAAGATCAGAGGTTGAAAAGCCAACCCCTGTGCTCACACATACCTGGTCGGTAGTGGTCTTTATGCCCACGTCACCCACATTTCCACTCCCTTTAAACTCCACGTAGAATTCATAGTCAATACTGGAGATCAGACCGATCGAACCTTTTACGCCAAGTTTGGCAGAGCCATGAAAACTATTGGATTCATCGCGGGAATATTGTGTCTCACGGGTACGGCAGGTCGTCTTGTTATCCTGAAATGACGCGCTGCTTACATCTCCCGGAGGATCATGGACGATCAGGTATGGGATCTGGGGATCGGTAGTCGTACCGAGGATAGGGGTCTCTTCGTTAGGATTGACCGGGCCCACGACATATACGGGAATCATTATATTGTGCACTACGTACTGATCAGGATTTCCATCTATTTCTTCTCTGACTTGAATGACAATTGCGCCTTTCAACGAGCCTCTCGCGAAGTGAATGGTCACTGCATAGAAGTGATCATTAAAATTATTAGACGTATTGATCGCCCAGGATTGATTAGGGTCAAAACTTGCTCCGCCGTCCGTTGTATTATAGACCGGAGATACTCCTCCTTGAGGAGGATTCACAGACCAGCCAATATTATCACTGATGCCGAAGGTGACGTTATAGCTTTGACCAGCAGTTGCCTTAAGAAACCTTGTTGAATCTGTGGCATTCACAAAAGCAGTAACTGCGTTTTGAAGCTCCACGCCAGTACATGGAGTCCCGGCGTTATTCCAGCTACAAGTTGTAAAAGCTACTGTATTATTGACACAGGAGGGATTTGGGAGGCCGCCTATGCTGATAGATGAAAAGGTGTAGGGCAACGTTGTATAGATAAATCCATCTTGTGCCTTTACTGAACTAGCCCCAAACATGATGCAGAGGAGTACCCAACACAGGGATTGTCCATTGGACAGATTTGTTTTCAACCAATCGGTGCTGGGATAGAGGTGCATTATAAAAATTTTCATAAGCAATGTTTTTCTGTAGATAAAAATGTAATCGTACGTGGAAAGATGCTATGGTATCGGTTTTATCTCATCAATTGTAGATTGTTACTTCGATTTATGTACTTCCAGTTCGATCTCGATCAGAAAATCGGGGAGGGCGAGTTCTTTTACGCCGAGCCAGGAACCAGTTGGAAACTGCTTGGTATAAATAGAATTGCGGTATCCTGATTGCTTCAGGAACTCGGGCATGTTGGTAGTAAATACATTTTCTACGACCACATCGTCAAAGGTGCATCCGTAGTGCTTCAGTATTTTATCCAGGTCGGCATAGCAGTTTTTCATCTGTTGCAGGAGATCACCCTTGGCCGTTGGATTTCCGGCATCATCCATGCTGACAGCTCCTGATACTTTAATATCATTTCCGAGTCTGACGGCATGGGTATATCCGAAGGCTTTTTCCGCTTCCGGACGAAGGCTGTAATACTCCACAGTTTCTGTTTCCTGAGCCACTGCAGGAGTGGTTGCCGCCGGTTCGTTGGATTCCGGAGCGTTGCAAGCTCCCATAGCCATGACCAGGACAAGGAAAAACGCCAGTGCAACTGGTTGTTTAAAGCTACTTATCATGGTTTTCGTTTCGTTTTGATTGTGATACAGTGGATTTACCGTGCACTGGCATCAACAAATGTAGATGTGCGATGTGGGGTGGGGTATCACATCTTGATGTGATGGCTCAATATGCCCCATCTAATTTTTCTGCGAAAAATTTTCACCCCTGTGTGCTGCGCAACCCCGGGGTCAATCGAACCGTTCCCTTTACTCCGGGGTTTTCGGAGCCATGTTGCTAAAAACCGCAAGTTTAAACTTGAGGACGCACAAGCGTAAGTCAACTTACGCTTAACGAAATTGTGTAGAAGCTCCTTCTTACAATGATTTCATTTGAAGGGAGACCTTAAACCCGTCTTCACGGCTCACCTGGAAGGTCGCTCCAAGTTTATTAGCGCGCATCTCGAGATTCTGCATCCCGAAGCCTGAGGACTGAAGCACTGTGCCCGCAGGTTTTCCGTTGTCATGAATGGACAATTCAAATTGATCCCCAAACTGACCAAAGCGTATAATGACGTCAGTGGCATTGGAGTGCTTTGCGATATTGGTAATACCTTCCTTGTAAAAAAGGAATAAATGCTGGCGTTCATCGACAGGCAATTTTTTCTCCATGGGCAAGTCACCCAGTTCAAACCGGAAGATGATGTCCCTTGGGGTCAGCATCTCTTCCGCATTTTCGCGCATCCTGTCAAGGAGATCCTTGACTTTGTCACGACGACTGTCAATGGACCAGACCACATCACGCATCTTGGATAGGGTGAGCCGGCTGATTTCACTAATGCGATGGAGCCTGGCCGGATCTGATTTTTCCTGATTGAGCTCCATGATTTCAGCCTGCATCGCCAACCCGGAAAGCATAGAACCAACTTCATCATGTAAGTCACCAGCAATCCGTGTACGCATTCGCTCCATCTCCAGTAGTCGTCCCAACCGGTAACGCACTAATGCATATACCATCGCGCCTAACAACAGCAGGCAGCCCAGGCGAAACCACCAGGTCTTGAAAAAAATCTGGTTCACATGTATCGGAATAGACAACTCTCCGGAACTCCAGTTTCCTTTGCTATCCGAGCCTTTGATATGCAGCGTATATTGTCCGGCTGGAAGCTTGTGATAGCGTATGACCGGCTGATTACCAATATAGGTCCAATCGTCTTCCAGTCCTTCGAGCCAGACATAATATTTACTTTGTTCAGGCTTGAAATAGTTAGGTAATGTCCAGGTCAATTGAAAATAACTGTCATAGGGAGATATCTGGATAGGTGCGATCGCCATGTCTCCCAAAACAGTGGTCTGTAGGCTATCCAGAAGGCGGTTGTATTTGGAAAAGCCTGTAAACGACATTGGTGGATTTGGCCTTTGTTCAAGGATGTCCAAAGGATTGAAATATTGTACCCCGTTCATGCCGCCAAACCAAAGCCTTCCTTTGTGGTCCTTGTAGAATGACGTGTAGTTGAACTCATTATTGGACAACCCATCCTCCTCATAAAAATTCTGAATGGATCCTTCCTTCATACGTAAACAGGAAAGTCCATTATAGGTGCTGGCCCAGATATTTCCCTGGTCATCGCTGAGGATCCCGGTAACATTGTCATTGGCCAGTCCTTCCTTTTGGTCATAAATGCGGATGGTATTGGTGGTTTCATCAAACCGGTTGAGGCCACCGCCGAAAGTACCAATCCATAATATGCCGTCCGGATCATAATGAAGCGAGAGGAGATGATTGTTGCTCAAGGCTGGTGATGTTTCCGTCGTCAGGTTTCTAATGATCGTGCCATCCCGATGGATTCGAAAGAGGCCATTCTTGTCTGTAGCCACCCAGATGGATCCATCTTCGTTTTCAAGAAAGTACCTGGTGAGTACAGACGTAAACTCACTACGACTTTCCTTAAGCAGTTTTACTTTTTGATTCGTTTTTGGATTGTAGATGGTCAGTCGGTCAAGGGTGCTGCCCAGTATAAAAGATCCATCCTTTAATCGTCCGAGTGGATTGGATGAAAATTTATCCGCCATTCCTCCAAACTCGATAATGGATAACGGAGTCATGGTGGTGAGATCAATCTTAATCAACTGGTCTGTCAACGTCCACACGACATTCTCCTGTTGATCAGCAATAAAATGTTTTGCCTCTTCGAGGAGTAATGGATTAGGATGTTGAACTCCGGGCAAATAAGCTATGTCAGTCTTCCCTTCCGGAAAGGAAACACGATGTATCCCGATATCTCCAAATTCGCAATAGGCGAATACGTTTCCACCCTTGTCTTCAAAAATGCCGCGCATTTCATTACCCCAGTCTACCCCTGGTCTGGTAAAACAAGTTTGAAAAAACTGTTTATGGTTGGGAATCTTGATCAGGCCGTTGTCTGTAGCTACCCATAACAGGTTAGTCTGGTCTTCAAACAGCCCTTGAATATTACCGGACTGCAGGGCATCCTTCAATACAACAGTATAATCCACCCAGGACCGATCGGGGTTCCACCGAAGGAGTTGTGTCTTGGTGGCAAACCACACATGGCCTTGTCTATCCTCAACCGCATGATTGGCTATGGTCGACAAGCTATCTACGATGATTTCTATTCGCCTTTCATCGGGATGATAAAGCCAAATCTGGTTTTTACTTTTTGGAAAAATAAATACACGGTTTTGATGGTCCACAAATACCGGTGAAAAATACCTGATCGTACCATACCATATAGAGCTATCTATTTTTGCTTGATGGAGGAGTTGACCTTGCGGGGTGTAATGTCGAAGACCTGTGGTTGCGTTACTCCACCAGGCATTTCCAGAAGGATCAATAGCGAGACTGGAAAGTTCACGCCTGCTCCTGATGGTAGAAGCCAATTCTTTAAAGGATGATCTGCCATCGCTGTGGCCCAGATACATCTGTCCTTCCCTCTCCCAGACAGCCCACACGCTTCCATCAGTGGCTGGCTGCAGTTGTAGTACCTTCCCGTTAATTGCTAAATCTTCAGTGATATCACGGTATTGAAAATTATTCCGGTTAAAGGAATAGAGCCGGTTATCCGCTACCATCCACAACAGGCTGTCATTGATCGCATGGATGCCATCCATCAGGATGTCACCGCCGGGAAAAAACTGGTCGGCCCGGCGGTCATTGCCGAAACGGGTAAACTGGTAACTGTCATATCGGTTGAGCCCCTGTCGGGTACCGATCCACATCAATCCCTGATGGTCCTGCTCTATCGCCGTCACGCTACGAAAGCCAAGACCATCCTCGATGGTGAGGGCTTCCCCCTTGGGCAGACGCTGGGCATCAAGGCAAAGGCAGAGGTGACAGATCAGGATGGCCACCAACCCACGGGGTGGTAACGAGAAGACAGCCATTTTTAATTGTCGGATACTACACATTGCAAATCGAGGAGACGTCATTACGGCTGTAAAATATCTGATTTTGGGTTCATTGTCCCTATAACATCAAGATGTGATCAGGCTCTTGCCCTGGAGGTGTACCTTTGAACCATGAAACCCATACCCCTGGCCATTGTAGAGGACGACCCCATCATCAGAGAGAGCCTGAGGACTTTCCTCGGAGACGATCCGCAGTTTGAGCTCGTCTATACTGCTGTCTCCATGGAGGACTTCATCCAGACCCTGCAAGACAATCCCCGTATCACACCTGCGGTGATGTTACTGGATATACAACTGCCGGGGCAGTCCGGCATACAAGGCATTCCCCTGATCAAGAAGCTTCGGCCTGAAGTAGATATCATCATGCTGACTACATTTGAAGAAAGTGATAAGATCTTTGCAGCTCTCTGTGCAGGTGCCTGCTCGTATCTGTCTAAAAGAGTATCACTGGTCACGATCCGCGATGCCGTGCTTACGGTACACAGAGGTGGATCCTATATGTCACCAAGTATCGCCCGCAAAGTTGTGGAACACTTTGCCCCTATCCCCAAGAAAGAAGACGGCCCACTGACTTCACGTCAGCAGGAGATCGTGGATTGCATTGTCAATGGACTTAGCTATAAAATGACTGCTGACAAGCTGGGTATTTCGCTGGATACCGTGCGCACCCATATCAAGCATATCTATCAGGTGCTGGAGATCAATAGCAAAGGGGAGTTGATCAAGCGGTCGCTTGATAAGAGACGTGATTAAAAAAGTAGAGACGCGATTAATTGCGTCTCTACTTTTTTATTCGTGTCTCCTTTTTATCCTTTTTCGTTTTTAGTTTGCAAACACCATCTTCTTTGTAGCGATGACGTGGTCATTGATGTATAAGGAGTAAAGGTAGGTACCGGCTACATTATACCCATGCTCATAGAGCACTTCATTCATACCTTCCTTGACAGCTACCGGAATTTCCTTTACCATTTTGCCTTGCAGATCGGTGATGATAATGCGAGCATTATAATCTGATGCAGGGCCATTGACTAGGAAACTTATAATCGTTGACTCATCAAAAGGATTTGGCTTGTTTTGGAGCAATTCAATTTTCTCTGTGGGGGCAATATCTTCATGGGTGCCTGTGAGGCGGACCAATACTTCTTCAGAAAAGAGGCTTTCGATTCCCTGCTATCGATTGCGGCGGCAGAAATAAAAATATTGACCTGGCGGCTGGGTAATTCGAAGACGCCTGATTTGCCACCTGTGATATAATAGAGGGTATCAAAATCATTTGTATTGACCCTGAGCCCTACAACATATTGGTTGAGATCATTCGGGTCTTCGATTTCGATATAAAGGTAGTCACCATCCTGGCCAACATCCTTGATCACCGGGCTATCAGGACCGAGTGCGGCCATGGCGGCAGCATTGCCGTTGATCGTCGCATTGCGGGAGAGATAGTTGAAGTCAACGAAGAAACTATCGATCACTTCATCGCCATCTGTATCTACACCCAATATATCATCCGAGGTGTGTTGGCGGTCATGGTAATCTGGATCAGTCACATCTGCATTGCCATGTTCGTTGGCAGAGGTGAAGCGCATCGCCGTATAACCATTCTCCCTGAAGGGAATGTGGTCGCTGCCTCTTCCGGTGCGGTCTTCGGCGGACATCACCGAGACTAACATCGGCACTTGTGCCAAAGGCCGGATCATCTCCTGGTATTCGAGTTTGATAAAACGTGAAAGCGCCTTGTGCGGAGAGTTGAACCCGCCAAAGGAAAATAACCTCACCTGGGTACTGTCGATGTTGTTGAGCCCGGGACATGATGGTGGAGAAGAGGTCTCCCCGCAGATAATGCCGCCGACGATATCATTATTAAGGACAGCCTTGATTGGCAGACCTTCCTGTTTGGCATACACCGCAAATGCGTTCGAACCCACGAGACCTTGCTCCTCTCCGGTGACGGTCATGAAGACTATGGTGTGATCATATACATAACGGCTCATAACTCTCGCGAGTTCGAGTACAAGGGCTGTTCCGCTGGCGTTGTCTTCCATGCCTTCGGCAAGGCAGTTGATATCGCAGTTGTCTGCGCATCGGCTATCGAGATGTGCTTCGATAATGATGCATGATGGATCTGATGTATCACGGCCCGGAAGAACGGCTACCACATTTTTATGGCTCATCATGCCGCATACATCCTGGTCAAACTGTAGGTATCCTGTGATGAGTCTTCCACTCTGTGCTGCATCATTGCGATCAAACTGGCTCAGTACCCACTTGCGGGCTGCACCTATACCTGTTGCTTCGGAGATGGTATCTGA
>JADJVH010000009.1 GCA_016716665.1 Candidatus Opimibacter iunctus
GCCATTCACTGAAAGAGCCTGCATTGTTCCATTCCACTTTAAGGATCCGGCTACCTGCTGGTCCCTCCAGTTTATAACTCAGTGGAGATTGTGACTCACCCGCAAGGTCACCACGATCGATCATATCCATTTCAAATGGAAATACGGCTGTGGCCACATCAGGCTCCGCAGTTGGTGAAGCAAGCAATGCACCAACGCCTCCAAATTCAAGAGACGTGATTGTATTTCCGTTGAGTTCAAACGCAAAGCCAATCGGAATGGAATAGGTAGGATCGTCCCATAGCTCACCATTGTTGATCGAAACACCACCGGTCAGATCTTCATACGGCTCCGACAAGGTAGTAAGCGAATACAAAAAGACACTTGATGATCTGGCTGATCCGTGCACAGGCCCAAGCAACCCCTTGTTTTCTTTAGCTGGCGCCTGCCCGGATACATGGAAAGCCATGAGGCTGCTGAGCAACAGGAGTAAATAACTTTTTCTCATAAAACAGTTTTTGGTTTTTTAAAATTGTTTTCAAATCAAAGCAATACCATAATATCGGATTTGCTTTCATCAGATTGAACTGCAACAGCATTGCAGCCGGGATGATCACACATTCCGTCGTATGCATCAATGCCTAAGGACTACCCTTAGCTTAATGGATCTGAGGAAAATGATCTCTTAAAGGTAAATTTTATTCAGGATGGCAGATAAGCCCTAAATGGGATTTAAGGAAATTTTATGACTATGGCCTGGCAACTAACAGTTAATACTCCGTCAGTAGGCTTATCCGGCTCCTTTCTATGATAAATTTTGGATTACGATTATATCGCTACCTGGGGAATAGATTTTTGTTTTTTCAACTGAAGCTTTGCCACCTTTGGGTCAACATGCACTGTGTCATGCTCAAAATCCAGTTTGATGCGCCATTTCTGCATCGTCGCTGCACCTATGACCGCTTCCTCACTTAGTCCGGGCACAACCAGGAATTCGTCAGATAGCAAGACATCCTCAAGGTAAAAGTCAAGAGATACCCGCTCACTGATTTCAATAAAATGTCCTTCTGAGGCTGTATACACATTTCGTTTTCGACCCAGCTTCACCGGCAATTCAAGCTTGTCCAGGAAATCCGGATTGATACAGGATAGATTAGCCCCACTATCAAAGAGGGAATATAGTCTTGCCTCTCCCAAGGGAGCCGGCAAAAAGAAGTGGAAGTTTGATGACGGACATATGGATAAGGTTTTGTACAAAAATAGGGCACTGTCCACAAATAGCCCGTTGGTATCCGTTTACTTACGTTTAATTTTAGAATGGCTCACTCTTCAACAGCAGGAACCGCATGCACCTGAGCTTTACTCAATGCCCTGTTGACAATGTACACACCTGCCAGTGTAACAAGCGATCCACTGATGATCAATACGGTCAATGGTTCACCGGTAAAAAGACTCCCGGCCAACACAGCCACTAATGGATTGATATAGGCATACACAGACACAAGGCTGGTAGGCAGCTTTTGCAATGCATATAGATAAGCTAACAAACGCAATGATCGAACTCACCACCACCAGGAATAATATCGCAGTCCAGGTGTAGAGTTTTATTTCAGCCATCGGAATGACCTGTCCACTCAATTGTGCGAGGAGTGTAACCACCAATCCGGAGATCAGCATCTGCCAGCCTATGCTGTGATATGGATTGAAATCGATGGCAAATTCCTTGGTATAGATGGTCCCAAATGCCCACGAAAGCGAAGCGATCAGTCCAAGGAGAATACCACCCAGAAAAGAAAGGTTAAATAGTTCATGCAGATGTTCATAGAAAACGATACAAACACCGGAGAAGCCGATCAATATTCCGATCCAGGCCAATCTGGGCATCCGGTTTCCACCCCGGGCAGCTAAAATAATTACGAGCCATAAGGGAAATATCGCACCCATAATAGCACTAAGCCCGGCAGTAGTCAGTTTCACGCCCCACGATGCCAGCCCATTGCTGATCATAAAATTGAGCAAGGACAACAGGAGGATCGGATACCACTCTTTCTTCCTCGGCAACTTGTATCCCCTCACCATAAAAAACAAGACATACGCGAATCCAGCAAGGGTCTGCCGGATGCCTACCATCTGAAACGTTGGCATATACTTCACTGCCTCCTTAGTCCCAACCCAGGATACTCCCCAGACCAGGCAAACTACAACTAGTGCGAAATATGCTTTACGTTCTGTTCCCATTGGTTATGCGGGGCAAAGGTGGTGAATTTTGCATGATTGTAAGACGGTAAGACAGTGAGAAAGTAAGAGGTGTGGGTATGTGAGTCTGAGCAAAGCCATGAGCCGAAAGTTTTCATTTGAGTGTTGGTAATAATTCAAACATCACATCTCACGTCTCACGATTCACGTCTCACGCGTTGTTTCTGGTTGCTGAGCGTAGTCGAAGCATCACTTTTCATGCTCTGCTCTCAACACACCATTTTTCACTCTTCACTTTTCATGCTCTTCACTCCTCACACCACTTTTCATTTTTCTTTTTTCGTTTTTCACTTAGTAGCCTTTCATCCGGACCCAAAGCCTCCGGAAAAGTTCTCCAATCTGTGCCTGTGGTGGCTCACGGTTTTCAGTAAACGTGTATACCCCGTTTTCTTTTTTTGCCTTAAAATTAAAGACCAGGTCACGCTGATCTCTTAAGGTATCCGTCATGCCGCCATAACGCAGGTCGACCAGATATATAACAGAATCCGTCGGGAAGGAAGCAAGATATCCATCCGAAAACCACTCCAGCGTCTGATACTCAGGGTTGGTCCCTAGAAGCAGCCTGATCGAATCATTTTTTGGAAAGACATTGAGATAGTGCAGGTTTGGATCGCTGTCAAAGATGGAGTATTGCCCGACATAATAATTTCCCTTGTCCTCCGCGACACATGCCCACAGCAGATTGTTGAAGATGGTCGGTGTAGACCGACTTCGTATCGCATCGATATGGCGATGCTCCAGGGCTTTGTCAAACACTTGGTCGACATAACATTTATTGACGATCGTCAGGAGCATATACAAGCTGCTGATACCGATGCCTATCCAGTTGACGATAGCCCTCCTCCTGCTGTTTCGGCTGATCGTAGATACAATGATCATGCAGACCAGGAAAGGCACAGTATACAATGGATCGACAACAGAGATATTGTTGAAGGCCACACGGTAATTGGAAAAGGGCTGGAAGATCTGTGTCCCAAAAGCTGTAAAGCAATCCAGGAGCCAATGGGTAAAGAAAGCCAGGAAAAACAGCCAGTACCACTGGCCAAAAGTGGCCTTGGGTTCATCCAGTTCTTTGACCATGTAGTGGTGATATAGCCTCATCAGGAGGAATACTGCTCCAAGAATGGTAATGATGAGAAACCACCAGAGCGGATAGCCATCATGACTCACGAGATAATTGATCCCAAAGGTGATTCCGGCAAGGATGGCCACATTGAGGACGGTGATGAGTCCTTTGTAAAATTTGGTCTTGTGAAACCTGCTGTCATACAACTTGAAGATCAATCCGCCAAAGACCAGTGGTGCTACTACTGAAAAGAAGATGGAATGGCTGATGCTCCGATGGAAGGCCAGTGCCTGGATATCATCCATAAACGGGTTGGCAAAGACATCCAGGTCTGGAATGGTCCCCCCGATAGCCCCCCAGATCAGGGCCCGGTTACCGATTTTACGGCCAAGGGCGATTTCGCCTACGGCCGCTCCCAGTACAATCTGCGTCAGTGAATCCATGAGGTGCAAATGTAAGGTTAGTTACCACAACCTTCCTTGTCTTCAATTTGACCGTGAAATTGAATATTTTGCAGCCCGTAAGCCGCGGAAATGGCAGGTTGCAATCATTTTCCGCTCTTTTTTGTTTAATTCGTATACATCCTGGATATGAGAGTTTTATTGATCATTATTTGTTTTATCCCTGCATTGGTCGTTGGTCAAGGCACTTCATCAACCTGGCAAGGATATACCTTTGGGTCACCAGCACTATCTGTCAGGTTGCCTGGCGCGCCGTTGCCTCAGGAAGTCAATCTGCCTCCGCATGTGATCCCCCATATCAAGACCTACATTTCCGCCTATCTCCGTCAGGAATCCAATGACTATGTCATCACCCTGATGCATGTCGAGTACAGCAACGATGTACCCGCGGATGCCAAAGGTGCCCTCGACGGCACCAATGGGCAGTGGGAGACCACGGGCTCCAAAGTTGCGGTACTCACTACGACCAGTAATAAAGTGTCCGGCAAGTACTCCATGCAGCAGCGCGGTAAACTCATCATGGGCGGCCAGGAACACGACTTCACAGATATCGTCATCACCGAAGGCTCCAAGCTATGGCAGGTGATCGTGATGGCCCGCGCCAATAATGCAGAGATGAAAACACTGATGCAAAAGGTGGTGGATTCGATTACCTTCTGATAATCTATGTGGTTAAAAAAGTAGAGACCAGCGAACATCAATTGAGTAATCGACAATCCTCATGGTTATAAAAGTAGAGACGCGATTAATCGCGTCTCTACTTTTTTATAACATGCGTGATCATTGATCTGATTTTCGTGCATACGCGTCTCTATTTTTGTAACGTGCGAGATCATCACACTTTTTTAAAATCACCTTATCTTCATAAACCTCCTGATCCACTGATTATCCGCAGAAGTGATACGCATCGTATAAATCCCTTCTGTAAATGATCCCACTGGCAGATTCAGGATTTCTCCCTTTTCCCCATGCGTGGTGATATCCATCAATTCTCTACCACTCATATCATAGACCTCAACCCGTAAGGTCGGATGATCTTGCCTCAATTGCAGATGCAGATCACTGCCAGTTGGATTCGGATATATGATCGGTGGCGCACCAGGAGGGAAGATGGTGACCTGCTTTTGTATTTTAAGCTTACACTCTTCCGTCGGGGTGCTGCGGTAGACAATCATACATACCTCATATTCACCAGGACCAGGAAAGGTATGGGTGACACTTTGATTCCCATATGTTGTCACAGCAGTATTATCTGGCTGGAAGATCCAGACGACACGGTCACAGTCTTCATTGAGATGACCCGCCGGGGAGAAGATCACAGTGTTGCCTCCCGGACTGAAGTTACAGGTGATGCCTTTGTCGACTTCCTTGTAGAACTCAGGATCACACTCGCATGGTTTTTCATTATTACCACAATCAGGAAGTACAAAGCAGACTTTGAAGGCACAACAATTTGTATGTGCCTCCGTATGGCCCTCAGTATGCAGTGTAATAAATACGCACACGGTATCTCCGGCATTTCCCGGATCACCGATAGTCATGGTGATAGGCCCATATGATCCTCCCGGCAGCAGTAGTCCGGTACTGATGGACTGGTTGTAGGCTGCATACGCAGGGTCCTCAAAGGAGATGTAAGCTGAACCGACAGTGTAAGGCGTATTGTTGGTGATGCTGCCATCAATGATCCACTGTCCACTGGTATCACAATAGATGACCGGATCAAAGGTCCCGCAATCACTGCACGTCACTTCAATCGTATCCCTGCATACCACCACTGTGCCATGCATCCATTTGATTTCTAATTCTGTGACAGGGATATCTCCCCCTTGCACACATATCGTCGGAAGGGTGACAGGACCAATCGGGATAAATGGATCATCAGGATTTTCAGGATCAGTATAATTAAATGATGCTGTAGTTTCTGTCAGGCCATCGGTCCACCAATAGCTGCCCAGTTCATTGTCGGCAGTCATTGTACTACCAGGTGTGAGGATGCACACATCTATGCCATCGATCAGAAGTGAATCAAGGTAGTTGACTACAGTGATATCGTAACAGCATGAATCCGTTTGTGTCTCAACCCTGATCACTTCAGCCACATAGACGCTGTCACAAGGATTACATCCAGGTATCTGTATGCAATACATGGTGTCGAGTGTGCAACACAATGCCGCAGAATCAATCGCCGGATTGGTTTCATGCCCGGTGAGGTTATAGCAGAAAAATTGATTGGCAAAGTTTCCTCCTGACAAGGTGAAGACAAAGGTGCTGCATTGTCCGGGTAGCAAAGGCGTGGATAGATTGATGTTGCCCGGAGTCAAGATGATCCCTGAAGGAGAAAAGGTCGAGACATTGATAAACGAAATCGGATAAGGGTTGTAGGCCGGGTTACACAATTCCATCTGATAGACCACGACATCGAGATCACACCAGATGGAGTCATTGGCAAGGTAAAGGCATGGCGGCTCAGGATCACATTCGAGATACAAGGTGTCTTTGCACAGGACATTGTAACTGCTGTCAAACCACTGCACGATGAGTTCTATAGGACTGGTGTTGATATTTTTAAAACAGATATCAATAAAATCCGACAGTGTATCCATAGGTATCGAGTCTCCCGGCATAGTATTGACCAGGGTCACCGAATTAGATGTTGTTGAAAAAACGGATAGGAGTGGATCGACTGAAGCGATGTTTACAGTGAGATCAGCATCTGCTGTCATGATGCGTATCGCAGACGCTGCACTGAGGGTATTGATGTAGGACAATCTCCAGCAACAACTATCATCAGTCGATGGGACTGGTTCGGCAGTGACGATCGTACTCGTATCGGTGCAGCAATCAATCACCATGATGATCAGGGAATCCGATGTAGCACTGCAACCAAAACTGGTCGTACCGGTCAGCGAATAACTTCCGTTCATCATCACAATCAGGTATGGCAGGGTAGCACCCGGAATCGGAACACCATTCTTGTTCCATTGATACATGGCAAGCCCCGGCGGGCCACAGATGGTATCATTTTTACACATTGTATAGCATCCTACCGGTACCATGCATAGGTTGGGCAATGGATGAATGACAATGCTGGCTGTCGATGAACATCCCGTAGTCGTATCTACGGCAAGTACCGTGTAGGTGCCTGCATTGGAGACCACAATGCCAGTGCCTGTCGCCCCTGTACTCCAATGGTATTCGCAGTAGGGCAGGATAGGAGACACACTCAATACTTTTGGTGTGCCAGCGCAGGAATCCCCTGACATGATGATTATGGCTACAGGAGGTGAACTGGCAAGGCTGATGACCCACGGTGCTGACACGGTCGTGCATCCATTGGCATCTGTGATCTGTACAAATACAGTATCCTGAAAGTTGTTACCACATACCATGAGCGTAGATTGTACTTCGCCTGGCAGTATATTCATTGCAGCATCAAGCCATTGATACATGTAGTTGAATCCGGTATTGGCCTGCAGGGTAATGCACATCGAGTCGCATATAAAATGACTTCCGCTGATGATGGCTGGAGGTGCCGCAATTACCGTAATCACTACTGAGTCAGGCACTGCAGTGCATCCGTTGATGTCGGTCACAGTCACACCATATGTCCCTGATGTAGTGACCTGTATAATTTGTGTTGTAGCACCTGTATTCCACAAGTAGGAAGCAAAACCAGGATCTGCTGTAAGTGTTGCTGTATCCCCCTGGCATATGGTTGCCGAAGGGGCTATTGTAATAGGTCCAACGGTTGGAAGGGAATGGATCAGGATGCTTGAATTACCTGTAGCCGTGCAACCATTGTTGTCCACAAGAGTCAGCGATACAGGATAGGTGGCTCCGGCAAGGTATGCGTGCGATGGACTTTGTGATCCATTCGTACTCAAATCCCCAAACGTCCATAGATAGGACACAATCCCGGAGGTAGTGATCGGTGTATATAATATGGGATCATTTACGCAGGCAGGATTAGGTGCCATCGAGAAACCCGGATTTGGATCTGCAGGAGCAATGACATTTTTAGTAAATGTTGACTGGCATCCATTGGCTGTGGTCACAGTCAATGTCACTGTATATGTATTTCCGGCTGCATAGGTATGCGTGACAACCGGGCTTGGGCCTGAGGTAGTATTGAAGTCTCCAAAGGTCCACGCATAGTTAGTAATCACTTCTCCCGGCACAAACGTACTGATGTCGGTGAAGGTGAAGGTTCGGCACATGTTGGTGCAGGTAAATTTGGCGACTACAGGCACGACCACTTGTGTGGTGGCAAACACCGTGCATTCAGTTGGAGGAGGCGTAGTATTAGGCACAGTCGCTGACAAGGTCGCGAGATAGTATCCTGCGGTTGAATAGGTATGCGTCGGATTGGAGATAGGACCAGTATAAGAATTGCCACCGGGGTCACCAAAATTCCAGAATGCAGGCGTGGCATTTATATTATTGACCGTGAAGGTGACATTGTTGCATATAGGTGTATTGTTCATGTCAGCAATGGTCAATGTGTACGGCGCAGGATTACATCCACCACCACCACCGGCGATGCAAACTTGCTGGGTCACCGTGATGGTGTTGCTCTGCTGTGTGCAACCGGTAGTGATGTCTGTCACGACAACGAAATATGAAAAGGTACCTGCAACATTGGTGTTGTTGTGCACAAATGGATTGCCGGTAGCCACAGGTGAGAAGTTGCAATACCATTGATAAGTATAATTTGGATTGGTCAATGCATACAGGGTTACCGTCGCAGGTGTCGGTGGCGTGATGCACAATGTTAATGGATCAGGTGTGGAAATGGAGGCAACAGGGCCAGGTGCATTAAAGGCCTCATAACTGTCTATTGCACTGCATCCATTTGCATCAGTGGTCGTCACCGTATACACTCCCGCTCCCGAAATGGAAATCGTCTGCGTGGTCATCGCATTGGACCAGAGATAAGAGGTAAATCCTGCTCCTGCATTGAGTGTAGCACTTACACTTGGACATAGTATGCCGGATTGGGTGATGACAGGTTGCACAGGTGCAGTGAGAGTGATGACTTTGGTGACAGGGGTGGTAATGCCACACAAGGTCACATCACAGGTAATGGTGACTGTCGATGGTGTATTGTTCCATTGGATATCAACACTATTGGTCCCTTGATTGAGGACCACACTTCCCGCAGCCGGAGGATTGATGCTCCATAGATAGGTTGGCCCGGATGGTTGGGCAGGAGACAATGTATAGGTATCGACATCATTGATACATCCATTAGGCCCCGTGATCAGGAGAGGGCCAGTCAATGTCTTTGGATTAACAGTCAATGTGATGGGTAGTGAACTACAACCGGGAGGATTGACTTGAAACTGGCTCAGTGAAAGTGAATACGGTCCGATAGCATTCCAGGTTACTGAAATCGGATTGCCTGTGAATGAAGATGGTGTTCCTCCTGTTACATTCCACATGAATCCTGTGCCCGGAGTCGAACTATAGCCTGTATAGGAATAGGTATCTCCCGGACAAATACTGATTTCACCAACGATACTATCCGGAGGGGGCACCTGGATCACATGCACCGTGGCATACAAGGTATCGTTGCAGAAAGGATTAGGCGCATTTGGATAGACTGACACTGTATAGAAGCCAGGGTTGGGCCAGGTCACACTGATAATGTTTGGTCCTACAATAGGGAATGGACTGATCAGCGGACTGATATTCCACGTAAATCCATTGGCGGCTGTTGTATCCGTTTGAAAAAAAGATGTGCTGCCTACACAAACTGTAGGTGGAGTAGGTAGTAATGCATAGTCAGGCTTGATATTGACTTTGAGCGATGACATGCCATGGCAATCTCCCCCTCCATGCTCAGGCAGGTTGCCGAGAAACTTACTATAGTAATCTACCATGATCATCCCCATTGGCCCTGAACCCCATTGTATGGTGACTGTATTGGATATACTATCTGTTGAAACGATGGTGCCACCCATCACCGTCCAATTGTATTGCACGCTCATCCATTTGGGCAAGGTATAGGTAGCTGATGCATGCGCACAAACCACTGTCGGCCCGGACATGACAGCATTGGAATCAATGATCGGGACTACGGCAGATACAGGTTGAAGGCAATAATTCCCAGTGCAGTTACTCAATTGTAGTGTCACTACACCATATGGTCCCTGGCCCCAGGCAAGGCATATAGTATCATTGCCCTGACCGGTAAAGGGCACCGGTACATTATTAGCATCCACGACAGTCCACGTATAATTACAACCTGTAGCTGTAGTCCAGTAGCACGATGAATCTCCTTCACAGAGTGTGGAGATCCATAAGATGTCAGGCCCTTCCAGATCATCAACTGTAATATCTACCGATACTGAATCTGTGCAACAACACAGCGGATTGCCATTTGGGTCATAATTGGTCTGCATGACATAAAGCGTGACCGTAAAGACACCCGGAGTCATATAGATATGTGTTGGCGAAAATGCAGATGAATTGTTGCCATCCCCAAAATCCCAATAGAAACTTGTGCCGCCTATGCTGTTGTTCATAAAACTCAGTGGTGACTTGAGACACACGTTTAGTGAGAAAGGCGTAAAGGCGGCTGTGGGCCCGTTGAGGATATTGACACAATACATATAAGTCTGCACGTTAGTGCCATTGGTCACCGTGAGTGTGATCATGCCACTCCCTGCATTACCCCAGGTGACATCGATGATGCCGGAATCTACTACAGTATAGGTTCCGCCATTCACAATCCAGCTATACATATTCCCAAGGGTGTGATTATAGAAGTAAGTCGCAGTGCTGTTTTCACATGCATTGAAGGTGACTTTTGGAACAGGTCCACCGGTGTTTGAACTCGTGGGTTCTAACTCTACAAGGCCACAATCAGGCTTTGGGCATTTGACGGTGATGTAGATGAAAGCAAATAGGCCTGGAAACTGAGGATACCGGTACCGCAAGACAAAATCACCACAACAGTCCGGAATAGACCCTGTAAAAAGAAGATCTCCGTGTTGTGTCAGTTGAAAACATTCAGAGGGCTCAGTCAATTGGACATTGCACTGTGGAGGATTCTGGCAAATGAGATCATTGGTAGTCACGTTGTAGGTAAAGGGGGTGCCGGGCATGATGCATACGGTATCATTAGTGATATCCGTCTGGCTGTAACTGATTTGAAACCAGGTGATGCTTAGAAGCGCGAGGAGTAGTGTTTTTTTCATGATCGGGCCGGGGTTTATAATTGGAAGTTGGCAAATGGGTTGGTATTGGTATTGATCGTCGCAGAAGTAACGACTGTCGCAAAGGTATTTCCGGCGAGTACATTGAAGGCACTTATGCCATTGCCGGAAGTGGTATTTCTGGTGATCTGGCAACCACCTGCATTCTGGATATTAAATCCGTGGTGGGCATTGTCACTGCTTGTGTTGTTGTCGATTTTGCCACCGCTATAGGTGGTGCTGAAACCAGAGTACCCATTGAGTGAGGAGGTATTGGATTCAAGTACGCATTCATTTAGAAATTCAAATCCATGGTTTCCATTGTTTCTCGCCACATTATCCTTGGCCAGGGATGCACCGAAGAGATAGAAGCCGTCAAGGCTGTTGTTGGTCGCTGTATTTTGATTGACTGTAGATCCGGCCCCGCATGAAAATCCATGATTGTTGTTTTCCGAACAGGAGCTATTGCTGATGGTGGCAGCACCTGTAGCACGTATACCATTTTGGGTGTTGTCCCTTGCTGTGCATTGTAGCAGGCTTGACCCCGCATCTACTTCAATGCCATCATTGAGATTGTTAGCCGCAGTACAATGATAGATGACAGCGCTTTCACCGAAATCGATGCCATCAAATGTATTATTGCTGGCGACGATAAAGGAAGCCAGGTTGTTGTTGCCTGCTGCTATACCATCCAAACTGTTGCCCACGATCTGGAGTGCTGTAAAGCTCGAATTGGTCGCCAGAGTGGCTTTGATGCCTTCCTTTCCCCAACCGGTCACACTGCCATTTCGGATGACAATGTTGGAATAGGCGGCGCTTACTTTGATCCCTTCTGATGCATTCCCTGCAGTGCCTGTGAGGGCATATCCATTCAGATCAAGGGAGACATTGGAAGTAGCGATTGTTATGCCCACTGGTCCGGAAAGGTTTGCAGTGACATAATACGATCCTGTGGAGGAGATGGTGTAGGGTAGGGAGTCTATGGGGATTCTGTCTTCGAGATGGGTATCCCCGGGCATGCTGCTCAGGTAGATCCATTCAGGAGCAACAGGTGTGCCTCGGTTGTAATAGAATCCGCTGGTGTTGTCAGTCTGGTAGATCAGCAGGGCATTGGCCGGGAGGCTTATAGCATTGCGTTGTGCCAGTGTCATCCTTGGGATCAGTAGCCCCTTTCCCGCACCTGATATGTCAAGCATCGAGGATGGGTCAGGAGGATTGGCGGAGGTGTTGATACTAACCTGGCCTTGTGTAATGGTGACCGTCAAAAGGATAAGGAAGGTCAAAATAGTGGTGTGCATAACCTGAGGTTTTCTGGTTAAGGAGATTTAGTGCAGCAATAACAACTAATGGGATTAGTTTAAGAAATGTACAAATAAATTATCATTCGTTAATTTATTTGTCAGGTGACAAATAAAATCAGGTGCTACAGGAAGACCTACCTGGTGGCGCGATGAAAGGATGCTTGTAAGGCATCGTGCTATGTGACATAAAAGAAGAAGCCCGTCCCGGTATAACCGGGATGGGCTTCTGTAGTTGATCTTATTTACCTGATCAGTCAGGCGTATAGATTATTGACCTCCTTTAGGTGCTTTCGTTGGATCCAACAGGTCATAGAACTGATCCAGTTTTGGCATGATGATGATCCTTGTACGGCGGTTGGTTGAGCGGCCTTCCTTGGTATCGTTGCTGGCCAGCGTATTGTATTCGCCGCGGCCTGCTGCGATCAGGCGGTTAGGATCGATCTTGTAGGTAGTCTGTAATACCCGGACTACAGCAGTAGCGCGTTTTACGCTGAGGTCCCAGTTGTCCTTTACGCAATCAGTACTGATGGGCACATTGTCAGTATAGCCTTCAACCATTACTTCCAGGTCAGGTCTTTCCTGCAGGATACCTGCGATCTTGCCCAGTACTTCTGTAGCTCTGGCGGTCAGGGTGGAACTGCCTGATTGGTAGAGCATCTTATCTGACAGGTTGATCATGACTACAGTCTTGTCTACCTTGATTTCAACATCCTGGTCTTCGATACCATCTTTCAGGGATGTTTTCAGGTTGGCTGACAATGCAAGGTTGATACTGTCTGCCTTGGTCTTGGCGGCCTGGAGCAGGTGGATATATTTGTCCTTTTCAGCGAGTTGGGAAAGGGTCAGTTTCATGTTTTCATTTGCACCTTGTGACATGACGGTCAGGTCACCTACCTGGGATAGTTGCTTGTCACGCTGGATCTTGCAATCATCCAATTGGGCTCTGAGGTCGGCAACCTGCTCTTCACGGATGTTCTTTTCAGAGCGGAGTGCATTCAGGTCACTGTTGCAGGCGGTAAGACGGGCCATATAATCATTGAGGCTCTCACCACATTTACCCAATTGTTCATTGGCGGTTTTCAGGTCACCTTCAAGTGCGGTAAATTTTTTCTTGCTTACGCAGGAGGTCAGCACAATCAGGGTCATGGCGATTATGCTTAGATACGTACGATTCATTTGGATGTATTTAGGTTATTAAATTATATATAGTTACTTGACAATTAGAGCGTAAGGCTCAAAGGCTCGCTTCTCCTAATTTTCTGCAAATTTACGCCTTATCCCCCTTAGAAATCATGATTTTCCAATGATTATTTGCCTAAAAGCATTCTTTCCTGTACTTTTCGTCAAATGCCCGCTATTATTGGGCATCTGACCTCTTTTGTATTATATTATTTCCTCAGAACTCACCTTCAGACAAAATGAACAGAAGAAAATTTATCATCGGTACCACCATTGCAGGGACGAGAGTGCTGAACAATCAGACCGCATTTGCCAATGCAATCATTCCCAAAGGCAGGCCAGCCTCCGTGCTGGTCATCGGAGCAGGGTTTTCGGGTCTTACCGCAGCCTATCTCCTCAAGAAGCAAGGAATCGATGTCAAAGTGATCGAGGCCAGGGGTCGCATCGGAGGGCGTGTCTTCTCTATGAAACCCGAAGGAGCTGGCGGGCAGACCATTGAACTTGGTGCTGAATGGGTAGGCAATTCCCATACTTCTTTAATAGCGATGTGCAAGGAGTTTGGACTTGAGTTGTTCAACAACCAGTTTGAAACCCACCTGACTTTTGAAGGAGCCTATACCCCTGCCGGGAAGTGGGAGCTGAGCAAGGAACTTGAGGATTTCTGGATGAAGAAAGCTGCCGTGTGGAGCACCTACTCAGATAGTGCCAAGCAAAAACTTGATAAAATCGATTGGTGGCGATGGCTGTCCAATCAGGGATTTTCGGAGCGTGACCTCCTGCTGCGTGAGCTCATGGATAGTACCGACTTCGGAGAGAGTATCCGCCATACCTCAGGCTATGCGGCATTTGCCGAGTATGCGGAGAGCAGTGAGAAAAACGAGATGGATTTGAAAATCCGCGGGGGCAATGCCATGCTGGCCGAAAAACTGGCTGATGCCATCGGCAGGGAGAATATCTTTCTCAATACCAAGGTGCTTGAAGTGGCTCAAAGCAAGAAGACAGGTGTCACTGTGACTTGTGAAAAGGCAAAAGCTTTTACTGCGGACAAATTGATCTGCACAGTGCCCACCTATTCGTTGATGAAGATCAACTGGAATCCTGCACTGCCGCAAGACCAGATCGATGCGATGAATTCACTGCAATACGCCCGCATCGCCAAATTTCCGTTTGTCTTCAAGGAGCGTTTCTGGAAGGAAGAGAACTTTGACATGATCACAGATACACCTGCCCATTATTTTTATCACGCCACCAAAAATCAACCCGGCAATACCGGAGTATTGATTTCGTATATCACAGGAGACAAGGTTGATGCTATGGCTTCGATGACCAAGGAGCAGCGCCAGGCAGTTATTCTCGAAGCATTGAAGCCCGCTTTCGGCGATGTCAGGAAATACATGATAGACAATCTGATGTATTACTGGGGAACAGATCCGTATTCTAAAGGCGCTTATGCCTTCTATGGCAAAGGCCAGTGGTTTGGTGTCATGCCCACCCTCAGGGAATCACACATGCATGTCCATTTTGCCGGCGAGCACCTGGCCGACTGGCAGGGCTTTATGGAAGGCGCTATCAATTCCGGAGAAGATGCAGTGGCAGAAATATTAGGATAGCCGTGAGCGCTCAGCTCACAGCTATCTTGTGATCGGTGATCGGTGATCGGTGATCAATGGGCAGTGAGCAGTTTGCAGTATTAAGTAATCAGCTGATAGCTGATAGCTGACGGCTGATACCACACCCACACTCACTCCCTACTGATAGCTGATAGCTGGTAGCTGGTAGCTGATAGCTGATAGCTGATAGCTGATGGCTGATAGCTCATTGCACACCCGCACCCACACCCATGCTTCTGGTAGCTGGTAGCTGGTAGCTGAAAGCACACCCACACCCACACTCACTCCCTACTGATAGCTGATAGCTGATAGCTGGTAGCTGATAGCTGACAGCTTATTTCTTCATCTTCTTCAGCGTGATCTGATCCTGGCTTTCATCATCCATGGCCTCAGGCCTTTCGGTGCCGTCAAACTTCATATGGATGACCAGGGTCTTGTCATCAACCAGCTGGTAGATGCCCAGCATCCGGGCGACTTCCACCTGTCCATCATGGATCTTGATGACGAAATCCATGGTATGCGGGGTGACCGACTCATCGGTTTCATAATACATGTCAAACACCAGGCCTTCTGCCTTATATTCCTTTCCACCGATGACCTCGCCCTTGACAGTAAAGGAAACAAACCCTTGCTTGTCAAAGGTGATGACTCCCACTTCTCCTCCGTCTTCCCCTTTCCATTTTCCAATCAGGGTAGGCTTTGGCATCGTAAATGAAGTCAGGCTGGCAGCAGAAGCTATGAGCAGCAGGAAGAAGGCATAGTTTTTCATGAGGTTTTTTTTGATCGTGAATGGATGGCACGAAGATAATGAAATGCAGAGGGCATAGCGCAGAGCGCATAGAGAAATTTAATAACGGATACCACAGTCAGACCAACCCAACTCTCTTAGACTCTTGCTTACCAAACTACAATGCACATTAACCAATTCTCATTACCCACCACACACACTGCCCTATGCTCTCTGCCCTATGCTCTCTGCTAAAATCCGTATCTTGGTGCTATACATGGAACAAGATAAGTCCGGCACAGCATCACCCCTCAAGGGTCTGGTTTTAGCAGGTGGCGAAAGCTCCCGAATGGGTTTTGACAAGGGACTCATGGATTATCACGGAATGCCACAACGCGAGTATTTGCTTAAGCTTTTGAAATCGTTCACAACAGAAGCATATATCTCCTGCAAGCCTGGGCAGATAACAGATGCCCTCATACCTGTGATTGAAGATCGTTATACAGGACTGGGGCCTTTTGGAGGGGATATTGTCAGCTTTTCAGTATGACCCACATACTGCATGGCTAGTGGTCGCTTGTGATTTTCCATTACTTGACCATGATGCGATTCAACAGTTGGTCAGCGAGCGCGATACCTCATCGATCGCTACTAGTTTCTTGATATACACACCCTGATGCCAGAGCCCTGGATCACCATCCTCGAGCCGGCTATCCTTCCGATCCTCCATGATTATCACGAGCGCGGCAGAAGCAGCCTGCGCGGTGTTCTTGTTGATTATAACAGCACGGTCATTCGGGCCCATCATCCGGATATCCTCCTCAATGCCAATACTCCTGAGGAGGCAGACAGATTGAAAGCATTGATACAGTAGCAAATGTAGAAGCTGACTTGTGTTAGCATCCATCAGTCTATAGTCGGCAGTCTTCAGTCACAAGTCAGCAGTTAAACTGCCCCCTTGCTCCTTGCTCCTTGCTCCCTCGCCCTTTGCTCCCTTGCACCCTTGCACCCTTGCTCCCTTCCTCCCTTGCTCCCTTCCTCCCTTGCTCCATTCCTCCCTTGCTCCCTGTATAAAACAAGGAGCCACCAACATGACGCCGATAGCCCCCAGTTTTTTATAATTTAATTATACTATTTACTCACTCCCCACACCCACTCCCCCTCTTCATTTTTCACTCTTCATTTTTCCCTCTTCATTTTTCACTCTTCACTACAAATCTTGCCATATAGCTTTTCTGATCCTGCTGAAGCCGCAGGAAGTAAACCCCTTCCGGAAGTGTGGAAACATTGATAGAAGTTTCGGCAGAACGGTTTCTTGTAATCAGTGCACCAGCCACATCAGTGATTGTATAGTCAAAGCCAGGGGTTATGCCTTTCAGATACAATGTACTGTTGACAGGCACTGGATACACTGGCAAGGGAAGTATAGAAGCCCCATTGTCCACAGAAGATAAGATCACACTGACAGGCGCAGTAGTGGTCGTACAGCCAGTCTCAAGAATGATAGTGGCCGAGTAGTCGCCGGAAGTGGTAGCAATATATTCAGCACCTGTTGCGCCATCAATAGGAGCTCCATTCAACAGCCATTGATATGTAACACCGGTTGCAGAGAGCGTCAGCACATTTTCATTGACGATCACAGTCACTTCAGGGATGATGAGCGGTGTGACGAGCACTTCGGCAATGGCTGAACTACCACAGGCATTTATTCCTTGCGCACTGACCGTCCCTGCGGCTTCACCTATCTTGAGTTGGATTGTGCCCTGGTTGGCACTGCCGATCACCTGCCAGTCTGCAGGATAGGTCCATACTACTTCATCGTAGTATTCCCCATCAGCTGTAAAGACCGCGATCAACCCTTCACATGGAGATCCTTCTCCTGATATACTATGCATTCTTGGTCTCAGGTCAGGAGTCACAGCTTTGGAGACTTGCGCAGACCCGCAGACATTAGTTCCGGTTACCGTGATCGTCCCTGCACTTTCTCCGGCAAAGACCATGACTTCATCTGTATCTGTATTGCCGAGCACCTCCCAGTCAATTCCCGGGAAAGTCCAAGTATAATCTGTTATCGCAGTGCCTACTACTGTATACGTGATCAACGCCGCTTCGCATGGACTATCATCACCTTCAAAGCTTGCGAGCTTCGCCACGAGGACCGGATTCGTATTCATACTCAGGGGGCTTGAAAATCCACAGGTATTCAAACCCGTCACAGAAATAGTCCCGTTGTTGCGTCCTACCTTGACCCGCACTGTATCATTGTTGGCATCTCCCAGGATCACCCAGCCACTCGGAAACAACCAATAATATTGATCAACACCCTGCGAGGTTATGCTGTATGTGATCGTATCCGTTTCGCAGGGTGATGCATTTCCGGTCAGGTCATTGATCAATGGAAGCTCTGTGCAATAGGGTAGGATTTCAATATCTGATCCAAATCCATTGATCCATGCAGATCCATTTGGATTTGGCAGTCCTGTTACCCCATATAGCGGGAAGTCAGTGATATAACCAGCCTGCCAGTTTGTACCACCATTGAAGGTGATATATGCGCGCCCTTCAGCACTGGATCGACCTACGATGATCCCTGTATCAGGGGTGATAAAATATACGCCATCCCAGAAGCGGTCAATCGGCAGTGTGATAGGGTTCCATGTGTCACCCGCATTAGTGGTATGCCACATGGTTTTTTTGAAACTTGAGGTCACCAGCCAACCTTCCTGCCCGATAAAATGCGTTTGTTCATATTGCAACGCTGCCTCAGGTGCAGCGATCACATTCCAGGTCAATCCTTGGTTTTCACTGCGCAGGATAAACCCGTTGAATCCTGTAGCCATAAATCGATTGCCTTCGATCTTAGCAATTGACCTGATTTGGTTATTGGTTTGATATACCGTATCCCATGTTGTACCGGCATCATCAGATCTGTATATAATCCCGGAGGTTGAGCACGCAAGGATCAGGTTGGCATTGACCGATAGGATATCAATGATATTGGCACTTGGGATCACTGCTTTTTCCTGCCAGCTATCTCCCATATCTGCAGAGTGATAGATACGTTGGTTAGCGCCCAGCCACACATCACTAGTCGTCAATCCATGCACCGAAAGGAATTGCCTGGTTTCTCCAAAGGACTTATCCTCCCATGTAGCACCCCCATTGTTGGTACGCAGGAGTGTACCGGTTGATCCTACAGCAAATCCAACATTGCGGTTGAGGAAACAAATATCATTCATGATTTTGCGGTCGGGGCCTGATGTCTCCAGCCAGGTGGTTCCTGCATCAGAAGTATACGCAATACTGCTCAGGTCATTACCCATCCAGAATTCGTCATCAGATACAGATGCTACCGAAAAATTGCGCTCATCTATCAAGGACCAGTCTTTCTGTGTCCAGGTTGCCCCGCTATCGACAGAGATCGTTGGTACGCCATTGAAGGTAGCCGCCATCATGACATTAGGACTGCTGCCAAAGGTGAAGTCATTGATCGAATTGTGGATGGCGCTATTGCTGACGGAGGTCCAGTGTTGTCCTCCATTGACCGTCTGGAAAACTTCCCTGCCATCAAAGGCAACGCCATAGAGTGCATTGTAAAACTTGACTACATCAGGTCTGGGTACCTCTGTATTCATAAACCAGCTGTTACCGCCATTGGAGGTATAATATATCTTGGGTGTGGCCCCACCGATGATGCAGTAGATGTGCTGTGGATCGAGGATGAATCCTCCATCCACTCCGGAAGTCACCGGCAGATTGAGATCAGTCCAGGCATTGTTTGTCCAGCGAAATACACCTTCATCACTTACGACAAGGAGGTCTGTAGCACTGGTCACTTGTATCGCATGGATACCTCCCGGTGCATTGGCGATAGAGGTCCAGTGGTCCCCGTTGTCGGTGGATACGATCACGCCCTGGCCTCCGGCGGCAACTATTGCACCTGAAGTGCCTTCCAGATAATCTACAGCTTCCAGTGTCCAGCCGCTGTTCCATGTTTGGAGGAGTTCCCATGTTTTGGTACCCGGGTCAAGCCGAAGGATCATATCATCAGCACCTACGGCATACCCGTGTCCATCCTGGTGGGCAGCGATGTCAACGACATGTTCCAGTTTGGCCAGCGGATATTGTCTGATCCATTGCGCAGAAACGCTTTGAAATGAAAAAAGGAAATAAAAGGAAACGAGGAGAGAAAAGCAAAGAGTCTTCATTTGTTAATTTAAGTTGGGTGAACATGTGACTGCTAAAAATAGGTGAAAACACCGGATATCCATTCCCCTGAAAGGGTGAATCCGGTTTTTTATCATTTGAAAAGCAGGGATGGCAATGAAATACCTTGTGCTAAAGGTCGGGCGCAGCATTGGTTTGCATGGCTATACCGGATGGGCTATCCTTCTTTTGACCCTTGATGGCATCAAATGCATCCTCCACAGTGACAAAGAAATGGGATTGACCCAGTTTGGCGGTCAGTCCCGACCTGTAAAACTTATCCCTGACTGGCCCCTTCACTTCAGCGAGCAGGATCTGGATGTTTTCCTTCTTGGTTTCTTCTACCAGGTCAGTAAATACCTCGAGGGCAGAACTATCAATACTATGGATACCTTCCATATCAATGATGATGGTATGGATCAGGTCTTTGCGTTGTTTTTTGTAGTCAGACAATACTTCACGAAACC
This sequence comes from Candidatus Opimibacter iunctus, assembly GCA_016716665.1. Lineage (GTDB taxonomy): Bacteria > Bacteroidota > Bacteroidia > Chitinophagales > Saprospiraceae > Opimibacter > Opimibacter iunctus. Next base: position 20,452 of record JADJVH010000009.1, read on the forward strand.
GGTTGATATTGGCAAAAAACAGCGGCGCATCAAAGCGGAAGATCAACACCCCTTCAGCGACCTCAAGGTTCTTGAACCGTCTCACATTCCTGAAGGAATGCGATCCTGGTACTTTGCCAAGTTCTGCATGATGGGGATAGGAGGTTTCAAAAATAATCCACCCGAGTGACAGGAGTACGCCTATGCCTATGCCTGGCCCGATACCGAGGAATAACGTACCTGTAAAGGTGGCCATCATCATCCAGAAATCCTTACGGTCCAATTTCCATAGCTTCCTGGCCTCACTGATCTTGAGCAGGCTGGAGACAGCGACCATGATGACCGCCGCCAGGATCGCATTGGGCAGGAAATAGAAAAGTGGAGTGAGGAATAGCAAGGTCATGACAATCAAAACGGAACTGATGATCATGGACATCCCCGTGCGTGCACCTGCAAGATCATTGACTGAAGAGCGGGACATCCCGCCGGTCACAGGTGTAGATTGGATCAATCCACTGCTGATATTGGCCAGCCCGATGCTGATCAGTTCGCGGTTAGTATCGAGTTGATAATTTCTGTGTCTGGCCTGGATCGCCCTTGCAATAGCTGTACTCTCCATAAAACTCACCAGAGCAATAGCGAAGGCAGTTGGGAAAAGGGTCATAAAATTGGGAAGGCTGAAAGAAGTAAACTTTGGTAAAGACAAGCCTCCGGGGATTTGGCCCACGATCTTGATCCCCTGCAGGTCTAGTCTGAAGAGCCAGGTGACGAGGATGGAAGCAAATACAGTGACAAGTGCTCCGGGAAACGTCCGCAGATATTTTTGGAACAATATCAGGATGACAAGTCCCGCTGATCCAAGGAGCAGAGTCAGCAGATGGATATTGGTCAATTGCGGAATCAATTCCATGAAGATCTCCTGGATATGTTGGGTCTTGGTCAGGCTGATGCCAAGCAGATGCTTGAGTTGGCTCAATCCGATCAGGATCGCTGCTGCTGAGGTGAATCCAAGGATGACAGGATGTGAAAGAAAATTGACAAGGAAACCAAGCCTTGCAAAACCCAGTGTAAATTGGATCAGGCCTACCGTGAGCACCAGGATGGTTACCATGGCCATATATTCTGTAGTCCCAGCCTGTGCGATCAGTCCGACCCCTGCGGCAGTCAGCAATGCAGTCAATGCGCCCGGTCCAACACTTAAATGTCGAGAGGTCCCAAACCACGCATAGATGACAGCGGGCAGGGTCGAAGCATACAAGCCATATACAGGCGGGAGCCCCGCGATCATGGCATAGGCCATTCCTTGCGGGATAAGCATCACCCCTACCGTCAGCCCCGCCACCAGGTCAAAGCGGAAGTCACCACGCTCATAATGCCGCAGCCAGTCAGGGATAAACTTTATCGGTTTGGCCTTTCTCTTCACTGGTGTAAATGTAACATGCAAAAGGCAGTTATCCCCCTGGCCCCCTAAAGGGGGTAAATCAAATACATGGTGCAGAATTCGATACCGCTATTTGAAGTTTACCAACTTCAAATCAATATCTCCATCAACATCCAGTGTATAATCAAGTAAAGGCAGTCTGTGACTGCCATGTAAATTACTGTGGATTCAGAAGATCTGTCTTCCAGAAAGGAAAATCTGTAAAAGAATATTGAATACCCAGAATGAATACCCAAAGGAATCCTCAATTGGAATCATACAGCTGGCGGAGAGAACTCCATCCAGCGGCGTTTGTTATTTCTTACGGAAATGTAAAAGCTTGCCAAATCCCAATTGTGTATAAACGGTAGCCATAAGAGGGTAAATCAAATACATGATGCAGAATTCGATACCGCTATTTGAAGTTTACCAACTTCAAATCAATATCTCCATCAACATCCAGTGTATAATCAAGTAAAGGCAGTCTGTGACTGCCATGTAAATTACTGTGGATTCAGAAGTCTGTCTTCAGAAAGGAAAATCTGTAAAAGATATTGAATAGCTGATAGCAGGAATCCCAATGGCATACAGCGCGGAACTCCTCCAGCGGCTTTGTCACCCCTCTGAAATGTAAGCTGCTGGAAGCTGGTATAGCTGGCGGCTGAGGGTAATCAGATACCTGATGCAGCTGATAGCTGACAACCCCTCACTCCTTCACAAACCGGATATTCTCAAAAGGCATAAAATAATTGGGGTGACAGGTCAGCGTATCCTCCTTGATAAAAAGGTCGATCCCTTTAAAACTCACCTGGCCCAGGGAAGGCAGCAGGGAGACAACAAAATAATTATTGTCATTGTCCTTGTCCTTGATGAGGGTAGGGATGTCGACGGCCATCTCGTGCCGGACATGCAGGCTGTCTACGTGTGGCAGATTAATGCGGATGAATCCTTCATTGTCCGCCGCTACCAGTTCGCGCTGCTCTCCGACAAAGTAGAAGCAGGATACATAGGAGAGATAGTTCTTGTTGGCATCCTGCACTTCGATGGTATAGCCCTGGCCTTTTTTACTTTGACTCACGAGTTTGAAATCCTTGCCCGGCTCCTTATCGCTTTTCAGTTTGACGGTATCCCCTTCGATCGTATAGGACCCGGTGGCATTGCGGTCTGACGCACCATACATGTAGAAAAATTCAAATCGGCCATCCGGCGTGAATTTGAAACCGGCAGCCATATCGTGGATGCCCTGGAGGGAGTATACACCGTCGAGTGTTGACATAGATTTTGTTTTAGTGGTTTGTTTAGTATTGTTTTGGCAATGGATGAGCAGCGTCGATGAAAACAACGCCAGGGTAAAGAGGAATCGGGTCATTTTACATTGAGTTTTCTTGCCGGGCAAAGGTAATTACCCCATACACATGACATGGTGCCCAATACTAAACATCCATTACCGATTACTCACTTTTCATGCTTCTGTTACGCTCAGCACACCACTTTTTTCGGTTGGTGAGCGTAGTCGAACCATCACTCTTCATTTTTCACTTTCACCGGTTGCTGAGCGTAGTCGAAACATCATTTTTCGCTTTAATCCACGCAACTTTCATAATCTCCGACCAGGCTGGCGAGTGATTCTTCAGTGAGTTTGTAGGCTTTGTTCTTGGCTTTTTCTCCGATGGCTGCGCAGAACTCAAAGTCTTTGGCCAATGCACCATTTAAGCCAAGGACATACTTTGTTCCGGCAGAAACAGCCAGGATTTCAAAGTCATCACCTGCCTTCTTGTCCTTGTAGGTGTAGAGGTAGGCCCTCATATCCGAAGCACTGAGTTCATAAGGCATGCTTTCATGATAGGCTGTACGCATCAGGGCCAGCTTTTGATCTTTGGAGACACGCACCGGTTCGTACAGGTGTATCGGTGGGATGACTGCCGTTGGTATTTTAGTAGGGAGCGGAATCATATATCCTCCTTGTGGCGCATATAGATGATCTGGTCGTAGGTTACACTGACTTCTTCCTGCGGCATATTGAGCGGGTTGATAATCACTTTTGTAAAATCATGCATCTGGTCCTCACCCATCTTGCGCATCTCATGGACACAGGTGACATAGCCTATGATGATATCACCATTGCGGGCATACACAGTATCGACAGTCCTTGATTTATCTCCTGCATATGAATTTCCGCCGGAGGTAGCACCTTTGCCGTTTAATGGAGGAAGCTTGCTGTCAGCACCATCCTGGTATGTGGCTGTATATGCCTTTGAAGAGACAGCATCCGGTACACCACGGCCTTCCATCGTTGGGATCCGTTTTTCCAGTTGCTCGAATTCATACACTTTGCGGTCGGCAATTTTCCCTTTGCTGATATGCGTTTTAGCAGCAGATACATCATTCCAGTATAGATTTAATATAGCAAGATCGTAGTGCGATATGGCATAAGCTATACGCTGGTCATTATCTTCGGGACTGAAGGTGGTGCCTTTGTTGAGCAGCAATTTGATTTCTGATTTTTTTGCTTCATCCCAATCCGACAAGACGGGGTTTTGCGTCAGACCGCTCTTTATTTTACTAAAGGCAGTGTTTATAAATTCAGCCTGGATTTTCTCTGGCTTCTTGATATCAAACATGGTGATCTTGTCTGAGATGACCTGGTCATCATAACGGTCTTTGACGGTGCCAGCTGTTTTGGCCAGGCTCGAACGTAGTATTTCAGTTGTGTTCTTGGTGATGGCGATGTCTTTACCCTGTTCCCAGGCCTGCTCCAGGGCTGATGGCGAATTGTACCAGTCGGAGGTGAAGGTCAGATGGTCGCTGGCACTAAAGACGATTTTTTCCTCGATCAGGTTGCGCCCACCATCCCGCAGTTCATAGGACATAGGGGTAATCACTGTGCCGCGATAATAATAATAAGTGACATCCACATTGTTTTCTTTTCGGGTGGTATTGTCTTTCTGCACCCCCAGGTATTGAGGCGCACCAACAAATACATCCAGATGCAAATCACCATGTTCGGCGGCGTTGGCAAATCGCTTGAACTTAAAGTCCGTGGTGATCAACTCAGATGGGAGTATGCCATATCGCTTGAGATGTTCATCCCCGTGAAAGCGAACAGTAATCGTTTTAAAGGCAGTCGTAAAAGGCGTTTTAGCCGGAAGGCTGTACTTAAAGCTGACTTCTTCGTAATTGAAACTCTGTCCGACGAGAGACTGGCCTGCAAAAAGCATGGCCACCAGGAATGAAAGTAGTTGCTTCATCGTTTTTTGGGTTAGTAGTGAATATGTGTTTGTCCGTTGAGGTCGCAATATACTTTTTTTCCATTTTATCCATACAATCCGGGGGAATATAGCTACGCTAACCTTTTTTCGATTTTTTCAGGCATCAACCCGATAGCCTGCTTTTCACTTTTCACTCTTCACCTTTAAAGTCCATAATCTTCCTTCATCTCCCATGCTTCAGGCAGGATGTATAGCTGCAGGGACTTCTGGAGGTAGGATTTGGCCACAGCTTGCTTAAGTTCGTGCTCAAGGAATACAGCACAATTGTAATTGGCTTTAGCGGCAAGTGTCTTGTCCGTATCGTTGATGTACAGCAGGCTTTCTTTCATCGCGGCTTCATAATCGCCATGCTGTAGGGCATCATTTACCTTGCTTAGTTCCTTGTCGACATATATACTGCGGTATCGTTGCGCCTGGCCGGGGATAAAGTAGTTCAGGTATAATTCCACATTATCGCGCATGACGTTCAATGCTGCTTCCTTGTTGTTGACGATATTGGGACCGGCGGCCAGGAGGCCACTGATCACGGAGCGTGATGAGTGATACCGGCTGGCCATGATCTCCATATCCTTTACCGGTTCAGTGGTGTCATAGAGGGTGTAGTTGATTACAGATATAATATCATAGAATGCTTCCTTGCTTTTGCCGTATTCGTCCTCAGTAGTGACCACATCAGTCTGCCGGAGTAAAACATCAAAACCAGTGATGGCAATGGCATGGCTCGCCAGGTGTTCACTCAATAGTGCGCTCATTTGGCCAGGTATATTTGTTTTCGTCAAGCCTGATATTATTCGGGTCGGAATGGCCGTCCTGTCACCAATGCGTCTTGATAGCTCAACTAGCGTGCTGTCTATCAACAGGACAAACAACTCCTGCTTGCTATCTCTGAGATGTTCTCCGGGGACATCAAATGTATTGATCAGCAACACCAGTTCGGGCGCAGGTTGGATAGGATAAGTGGGAAAGGTCCGGATTTCACTGGCAATCTGGGGCTTAGTGACCATGCATGATTGGAACACTAAAAGGAAAGTCAATATAGTCAGGTACCACACCAGGGAATAAGAGATTGTCTTTATCATAACCCTTGGTTTAATATTCGTCCGGGTGGTGTAAAGACAAATAGGTGGTCAGGAGAAATTCCTGTATTCCTTATCATTGTTAATCCGCAGTAAGGAATAGCACACAATGATGTATGTTGTTATCAACATCTTACTTCCTCCAATCGTTCCAGCAGATGCTTTGAAAATGCAACTTAGAAATGGCGGATTTGAGGCGGCATCTTGTGCAGGTAAGGCAAGTTTGCTCATCCGTCAGGATCCAGGAGCAGATTATATCTAAAAGCCCTCAATGACGATTTCCTTATTGAGCAACATACCCGCTGTCGTCCCTGTACTGACAGCATTGGCTACTGTACGCATCCTTGAGGCATTGTCGCCGCAAGCATAGATCCCATCAACGGTAGTTTTTTGCAAGGCATCTGTCTTGATATATCCATCTTCATTCAGTTCACAGCCCATGGCCTCTGGAATGGAACAATGCTGCTCAAAAGGCCTTGGAGCATAGAGTGCCTTGAGCGGAGAGGAGTGGCCATCTTTAAACAGGATAGATTCAAGCTGCCCATTGGTGTGATTTAGTTTTTCAATGGCGGTCTCTACAATCTGGATTTTATGGCTTTCAAGTTTCCTGGTTTGTTCAGGATTCAGGGATGAGGGGCCATTGGTGAAAAGGGTAAGGTCCTTGGTCCAGTTGGAGATAAGGATAGAAAATTCATAGGCGGCGTTGCCATTGCCCAGGATGCCGGTTTTTTCATTTCTGACTTCATAGCCATGGCAGTATGGACAATGCAGTACAGAGATGCCCCAGCATTCCGCAAAGCCTTCAATAGCAGGCATGATATCCCTGATGCCGGTGGCAAAGATTAGCTTCCCTGCACTAAAGGTATCTCCTGTGGCAATTTGGATTTCAAATCCCGCATTGGTTTTAGTCCCTCCTGTAGCAAGGCCATCATAGAATGACACTGTAGGATATGCTTCCACCTGGTGGCGGGCAAGGCTGGATATCTCCCGGGGAGTCTTTCCGTCATGGGTGATAAAGTTGTGCGAATGTGGCGTCTGGCGGTTACAGGGTTTATGATCGTCGATGATCAATACAGTCCTCAATGCCCTGCCCAGGGCCATACCGGCGGCCAGGCCTGAATAGCTGCCGCCGACGATGATGACATCAAAATGGCTGGAATCTTTCATTTCATGTTTTTTGAAAAGGGTGTGGATAGGTAGTGGAAAAGCAAGGGCTGCCAGCGCAACCCCGCTTTGCCTGATAAATTTACGCCTTGATGCATGGATCAGCGCGTCCCGATTGGTGTTCATCAGGTTTTATTTTTTTGCAGTTGCAGGGGCTACACGTCTGAAGAGGGACTCGACAAAGGGCACGCCAATAAACACCATCCAAGGCACCAGGGTAAGTGTCAGCAATAGGGTCCTGAGATAGATTGGCAATACGGCTAGAGGTTCTCCAAAAAGGTAGAGGAAGGCAGTGATTGATGGATAGATGACGATCCAGATCTTCAGGGCGGCAAACAATTTCATTTTGGTTTTCATACAGATTGTTTTTTTGTAAAGTGGTTAGTGATTTGATGCAGCAAAGGTATGCCGGGTCAAAAGCTACAGGATAGGACAAAACTGAAGTTCAGCAGGACTTATCTGAATTGCTGCCGGAAGGCCTCCGGGGTATAGCCGGTGTGCTTTTTAAAGAAGCGGATGAAGTAGGAGGCATCGCCGTATCCGAGGTGATAGGCGATCTGGGAGACCTGGTTGGCAGTGGACAGCAGGTATCGCTTTGATTCCAGGATGATTTGTTCGTCAATCAATGCCGAGCACGTTTTCCCCAGCGCATCCTTGGTGATTGCATTCAGTTGGTAGGTGGAGAGGTTGAGCATACCTGCATAGTCAGAGACCTTTTTGTATTGTACCAGGTGGGTTTCAAGCAAGGACATCAGTTCCTCAATACGATCCTGATGATACAGTGAATCACTATTGGTTGGATTTTTTCTGTCCTGTCTTTGCCTGACCAGTTCAATAAAGAAGATGCCAAGATGGGCTTTGATGACATCCTGGTATCCTTCCTGTTGAGTGGTATACTCCTGCAGCATATTTGCCAGGATAGGAAATAACTTCCTGCCTTTTTGGGCATCGAGCTTGCAGATAGTTTTGTGGCTTGCCCTGCGCAGCAGATGCCGTGAGGCTTTGTCGGTAGGGTAGTAGAAGTCAGCCTTAAACTGGATCAGGTATCCTGTACTTCCGGCCATGAGCCTGAGCTGATGTACCTGCCCTGGCCGCATAAAGAAAAACGAATGATCCGAGATCTTGTAGGATGCAAAATCGATCACGTGTTCGCCTTTCCCTTTTTGAAGTGCCAGGATGTAGTAGTGATCATGGCGATGCAGTTCCTGCTCAAGGTCTTTCCCGGCAAGCATGCGCTGCACATCTCGTATACTGAAGTTATCGGAGAGCTTCAGGGATTTAGATAGTTTGCTGATCTGTCGTACCGGGATGTTTTTCATGCGGCCGGAGGTGTTTTTGTAACGCAAGGTAAGTGGATAGGAACAAAACTCATCTTGCACAGTCAGAAAGATTTCGTTTTAGGGCGCTTCTAATAACTAACTTTATTGAGGTTAAAATTTAGATAAAAGGTTGACAATCAAAAGGGCTCGTTTTAACAATTAAGGTTATTAGAGGCGCCCTTTACACATGGGCAGGTATGATAAGTCACTGCGGGTTTCAGGTTATTTTACCCATTTGATATCGAACAATTTTGTCTCTTTCCAGGAGGTGTATTCAACGATCCAGACTACCTGCCGGATGGATTCTTTAGTAATGATCAAGTATTGAGTAACTCTCATTCAAATTTACGTACACATTTTCAATGTTACAACCATCTGGAAGGTAGTCAATGTTATGTGCCGTCCAATTTTAGATATAGTAGGATGTCCCACACTTCTATAGCTAATATATATTCTATTGGCTATCATTTGAAGCCCAAGCCTGTCAAATGGTAAGCTTAAAACACAGATTATCAGTTAACTATGTATAGTTTATTAACTCAATTAGATTTGTTAGATTTGTGATTCTAAAATTCATTCTAAACTCTCATGCCGAAATTAGAGGAGACACTGGTAGAAATAATCTTTGACTATTCTCAAAGCTTTAGTGGGAAAATTTACAAGGAAGAATCCAATGAAACAGATGTTTTGATGGATGTTTTTGGCATAACACCTGATCTAAAACGTGAGAATAGGCAATATTGGGGTAGAGAGCTAGGGATGTGTTGGCAGCTTTTAGTAACTGAGGTTTTTAGAGAGTTAAGGGAAGACTTTAATCCTCCAAAGAAATATGGAGATGACGAGCCTGCTGATTTTTTTGTAGGAAAAGAGGCTGTAGATACTAAATATCGTGTTGGATCCGGTGATTCTGGCACATTAAAAAAATTCCGTCAGTATGGAAGACTTCTTGTCGAAGAAGGAAATGAACCTGTCTTCCTATTTGTAAGAAATGATAATTTACCGGCAGCAATCACTGCTTGTAGAGCTGGTGGTTGGGCTCTTTACTTTGGAGATGATTCGTTTAAATTCATTTTAGACAGAACAGGATTTGACTTAAAGAGTTGGTTAGTGGCACACAAAGATGTTGGCAAGTATTTTATTAAACGATGATATGACTCAATTGAAAATTAATTCTGTATATAAAGGGGATTGTATTGAAGTATTGCGCAAAATGCCAAGTAATTCAATTGCCTGCTGCATTACTGATCCGCCATACAATTATGAGTTTATTGGCCATAAATGGGATGATGATGAAGTTAAAAGACGAACTGATCGAGTAAAAAACAGCAAAACCATGGTTAAAAATATTCCCTATGGGAGTGGCCTTGCTGGTGGGGTAAGAAATCCTAGGTGGTACGAAAGGAATAGAACAAATACTCTTGATTATATTGCTTGGTGCGAGAAATGGGGAAAAGGTCTTTATGATGTATGTAAGGCGGGAAGTCCAGTTGCCATATTTAATAGTAATAGATCTGTTGCACATGTGCAAATTGCAATGGAGAACTGTGGATTCTATACAAGGGATATTCTTGTATATAGAAGAAATTCAGGTATACCCAAAGGGTTAAACTTAAAAGGAAAATTAGAAAAATTGAACCATATTGATGCAGAAAAATGGGATGGATGGCACAGTGCATTCAGAAATGAATGGGAGGCAGTTCTTTTAGTTCAAAAACCACTTAAAAATAATTATTGGGAGACTCTGCAGGAAACAGGTGTTGGAGTTTTTAAAACTTTAAATATTGATGGTAGTTTTCAGTCTAATATTTTAGAAGATTTGAATAGTAAAGGTAAAAATGAAAAATTTGATCATTGCACAGTAAAGCCTCTTAACTTATTAAAAAAACTAATTGATACTTTAGTTCCTAAGTCTAGCGAGAATATTATTTTAGATCCTTTTTGCAGGTAGTGGAAGTACATTGGTGGCGGCTAAAGAATTGGGATTTAATTATATAGGAATAGAAATTGAAGAAAATTATATACCAATTATAAAGGATCGACTTAAGAAAATCCAACAACCTATTTTTTAGATTATCGATCTCTGTTGATTTTTTGATGGCACATAACGTGGTTATATACCAGCGTGAATTTAAGGCATTCCCTCTGAAAATCAAAGGATTAATGGTTCGTTTTGCAAAATATTTGTTTCGGGTATCCAAACGGTTGCTGAGCTATAGCATAAGGATGCGGTAAGCAGGTCGAAGTATTCGTTTTTTATATATTCGCTTTCATGCGGTCTTGGCGCTGTGTGTTTTGAAGGGGATGCCGGATGTAACTTTAATCCAGGTGATCCTCCAATCCGCATAAACCATGATCCAGATAAACACGTACCCTCTCTAGTTATTTCAACTCCCCCTTTCAGGGGGTAGGGGGTCAGAAAAGGTGCCTCCCCGGATGATGAATTCCTGCTCTCAGCGGTGCGAGGGTAATGGACGAACCCCAAAGCACTCGTGTTGTGCACCTACAGCGTACGAATGCTCTTTCCTTAATCATTGCTACCGATCTATAGCCCCGATGGGACTTTCTTGATTCAGCTATGCAATTTGCCCTTTGCCCTCTTCAGCTCCTTTGGCCTCGGTTGCTGAGCTGTCGCACATGGATGAGAGTGAGCAGGTCGAAGCATAGCCTCTTTTGCCATTTCACTTCCACTTCCAACTTCCTTGTTCCCTGTTCCCTGTTCCTTGCTCTGTCAATCCACAAACTTAAAACTATTGACCATCTCCTCCCCGGCATTCATATTGAGATTGTAGCAATACACACAGATCTCATAGGCCGTTTGCCTTGAAGAATCCAGCATGACAAGGACATACACTGGGACTCCGCCAAACTGATCTTTTAAGATGGCCGTGACATAATAGGAGTCCGAAACGTCTGGTATACCTCCGATGCCAATGCTTTTACTAAAGCCCATATCTTTTGCGAGTTCTTTTGCGCCAAAGCTCAGGTCTTCCATAAATTTCTTTGATTCCATGGAGACAGGTACCACATCGATGGAGACCCCATAGTTGTCACTTTCATACCCGAAAAATGATTCTCTATCTCCTTTAAAGAATTCGAGTGTCTCTGGAGCAGTAAAGACGAGGTTATATTTGTCAGTTCTGATTTCCTGCTGTGCAGAGACCGACATAGAAGTCAGGATAGTGATGGCAAATAGGAGAATAGTTTTCATTGCTATTGTTTTCGTTTTATTGCGTATCGTTCTATAAATACCAGTCGCCAAAATAGCTTTTTTTGGAATTTCATAGCTATGTGTATTGTAGGGAGACAGACCCCGAAGCACTCGTGTTGTGCCCCTGCAGGGCACGAATGTTTTTCCCTAACTTTTACTACCGACCTAAAGCCCCGATGGGGCTTTCTTGATTCAGCAATGCAACTTGCCCTTTGGCCTGTTTAGCCTTGCTCCCTTTCTCCCTTGCTCCTTTGCTCCTTTCCTCCCTTGCTCCCTTGCTCCCTGCCACGTCATTTCAGCGAAGCCATCACCTCTTCTTTCCTCCTCCGGCTTACCTCTACTTTCGTATTATCTTTTAGTACGGCAAATCCATCGTGATCAATAAAAGAAATATACTTTTTATTCACCAGATGACTCTTGTGCGTGCGGATAAAATGTTGCGGCGTCAACAAGGTATCATACTCCCCAAGGGTCCTGGAGATGAGGTAAGTCTTACCACCGGTCACAAAGAACTTAGTATAGTTGCCCACCGCCTCACACCTGAGGATCTCATGTGGTTGCAGGAAGTGCACTCCTTCCTTGGTCGGTAAGGCCAATCTGAAATCCTCAGAAGAGGAGGCGGACATATTGTGCATGATGTTCTTCAACAGGTCATATTGCTGCCTGTAATCTTCCTGGCCTTCGACAAACCGATGTACTGCTGCCTGCAGTTCTTCCATGTCAACTGGTTTAAGCAGGTAATCAAAAGCACTGTAGCGAATCGCCTGTATCGCATATTCGTTGTAGGCGGTGGTAAAGATGATCTTGAAGTTCTTGTTGGGAATTTTCTCCAGCACCTCAAAGCCATTCATGTGTGGCATCTGGATGTCCAGGAAGACCAGGCCGGGCTGATGCTGGTGTATTTTTTCAGCGGCCAGCCTGGAGTCATTGCATACGATGACTTCCTGTATCTCAGGGATGGTCTTGACGATCATCAGGCGCAAGGCATCCGTAGCCCGCTGTTCATCATCGATCAGTAGTACTTTCATCTCGTGGTTAGTTTTGAATGGGGAGATTGATTTCAACTCTGGTGCCCAGCGCAGTGCCATGGGCATCTACCATGTCTATAATTTCGAGGGAGCCCATAGCTCCACCATTTTTGTTCATTGCATGTAGTCGTTCCATAGAGACTTCGATGCCTTTACTGGTATGTTTCTTGTCCTGCCCTGAAGTGATCTTCATTTCACGTGCCTTCTGCCTCCCGATGCCGTTGTCTTCGATGACACATTGTACATGATCTTCCTTATCGGTAAAGGTGATCGACAGATGCCGCTGGCCTTCCTTGTGCATCAAGCCATGCCAGATCGCATTCTCTACAAAAGGCTGGATGAGCAGGGTAGGGATTTTCAATTCATCGACATCGATCTCCTCATCGCAATCAATCGTGTATGTAAAGGAATCTTTAAAACGCACTGATTCCAGTTCTACATAGAGTTTCAGGATTTCCAGTTCCTCTTTGAGGGAAATGCTTTCTTTGTCACTATGGATGAGAATGGACCTGAGCAGTTTTGAAAACCTCGACAAGTATCGGGTCGCCACCATCTCTTCATTGGCGAGGATCATCTGCTGTATCGAGTTGAGCGCATTGAAGAGAAAGTGTGGATTCATCTGCAGACGCAGACTCTGCAACCTGGATTCGGTAGCTTTTTGCTTATTCTGCAAGACCTCGATTTGGGCTTTTTGTTTTTCATCTTCCGCACGGATTCGCTGGATCTGATTGGCTGACAACACGGCTATGGTATTCAGGAGGTTCAGATGCTTTTGGGTGAAGAAATGTTTCTGGGAGTGCTCACTGTCGATCACGCCTATGGTCTGTCCATCCATGATGATAGGCACTGTGATCTCTGAGTAACGCCTGACATCATCAACGATATACCGCGGATCACGCTCCGTATTACCAATGATTTCGGCGACCTGGGTTTGCGCTACTGTGCCCGTGATCCCCCGGCCAACCGGAATATCGATTGGCCGGAGGATGGTCTGGTCCATGGGATTCTTGGGGCCATACACGGCTTTTTGCACGAGGACATCACGCTTTGGATCTAACATATAGATGACACATTCTTCCAGGTTGAGCTTGCTTATGCAGTTTTTAGCAACATCCCACAACATCTCTTCTTCATTTTTATGACGATTGATTTGGGAAGCAAAGTAATGGATCACGATTTCGGTCTCCAGTTGCTCACGCTGATCTTGCTGCCTGAATCGGTAGCGCCTGATCATTAGCCAGCCTATCAAGCCAAGGAGAAAGAGGACCGACAGGTAAAACCACCAGGTCATGTAGAAGGGGGCGGCAATAAAGATGGTCACCTGATTTTCGGCATCCTGCCAGTTCTTGTTGTCACTGCTGATGCGAAGGCTGAAAACATATTTGCCGGGGGGAAGTGAATTATACCTTACCCAGTTTTGATCGACCAGGGTGACCCAGTCATTGGATAGCCCTGACAACCTGTATTCATAATACGTGCGGATCTGAGGTGAGAATTCAACGGTATTGAAATAGAACGTGACATGCTTGTCAGATGAGGACAAATGAAACGTGGCATCTTCGTTGAGATACGCATAGACATCTTTGGTTTCGATCCGGTTGATCGAGGCATGCAGGGTGATCTTCTTGTCAAAGAGTGAATCCGGATAAAAGTACTGCAGTCCATGTGGTGTACCAAAGAAGAACTCCCCGTTGGGCATCTGGAAATAGCTACCTACCCTGAACCCGTATATGCTCAATCCATGCCTGGTATCAAAGGTGGTGAGGCTCGAATCTTGTGGGGTGTAGCATGCAAGTCCGATGTCATTGCCGATCCACATCCGGTTATGTTTGTCCAGCAGCAATCCTTCTGCCCGGTTGATCAATAGTCCTTCTTTCTGGGTGAAATTCTTGATCCTTCCATTGGCCAGGAGGATAGATAATCCCTGGCGTGTAGCGACATAGATATTTTTATTTCGATCTACACCGAGATCAAAGATTCCATTATGGATGAGTCCATTATCGGTAGTGTATCGGGTGATAGTCTGCGTGGGTAAGTTGCAATGCGCGACCCCGCCTGAAGAGATCGAAAGCCATAGATTATCCTTGTCCGTAAACAGGATAAGCGGACAGTTGAGGGTATCAAATGTGGAAAGAAATGAACCACTGAAATGATCTACTTCAAAATTAGAAGGGTTGATCCTGCAGATGCCATTCCTGCCGGTGACCCAGATAAAACCATCAGGGCCTATGACCAGGCGGTTGGCCCGTTCCTGCTTGAGCCTGTATTTCTCTGGGCCTTCATGCGTGATATGCCTGACGAGTTTATTGTTTTTATCGATCACGATGATTCCTTGTGTGATGGTCGTTGCCCACACCCTGTCAAAAGAGTCGATCACAATGGAGACGATTTCTTGCGGAGCAGGTAAGGGATTGTTTTTCGAATCTGTAAAATGAAGGAAGCGTGTCGTGTTCGTATTACGCGTCCATACCAAAATGCCTTCCGCAGTTCCTATGTAGTAGGTATTGTTGTCTTTAGTGGCTATGCCTGCGATAAAGCCATCATACCCGTTTCCAGCCTGATCTGTAAATACATATTGGTTATTGACAATTTCATTGCTGTTATAGTAACTGATCCCTGTGGGATTGCAATCCACAAAAACCCATCCTGAAGGGCTGACTTCAATCGTCGAGGTCATATTGGCACTGATGGAAGTATTGTCAGCGAAGTAGTGTGTATGGCTATAGATTTTTTGTTGTTGTGGCTCGTACACATAGATACCCGATTCAGAAGTGGTCAGGATAATGCGTGCCGGGTTGATCTTTTCAGCAAATACAAATGTTCCTTTTACAGGCCGGCCAAACTGATCGTTCATGCCCTTGAAAGGCAACGTGGTCGTTCCATTGGTAAGGTCAATGATTTTGACTTCCTTGCTTTCACGGTCGTAATACATCAACCCATGATCATCAATGCTGATCAGGGCTGTGCAATGTGGGATCGCATATTTTTGTTCGACGGCAAGGGTCTTGTAATTGACTTTGTAGAACACGTCCTCCTGGACAAACAGGTAGTGCTGATCATCATAGCGAAAGACCTGCTTGTAGAATTTCGTCTGCAGGGTGTCAAAGTGATTTATTTCGAAAGGGGTAAACTGATCCAGGGTGAGGGAATCCATTTCAGTAAGCGAAGCTGCGTCTGGTAACACATAATGCCCTTTTGAGGTAAAGAGGAGGAGATTGCCATTCTCCGGACCTATGATCCATCTGGTCTTTACAAATTTGCCTTCGTCATATAAACCAAGGCGGTGAAACTTCCTCTTCTCATCAATGATTGTCATATTGCCATTGGAGGTCAACACCCAGATGCGGTTTTTATAGTCACAGGCGACGTGCGTGATGTAACTGTTTTGAAGCTGAGGATACTCGGTGGCGAAGTAACGTTCCACAGTTTTGCCATTGAACATATTCAGTCCGTTGCCCGTACCGATCCAAAGGTTGCCTTCGAGGTCAGTACACATATCTACTACACCAAGATAGGAGAGGCCATGGCTTGTGTTGAGGTGCCTGAACGTGATATTGCTCTGGCCCTGTGCCGTCAGGCTGCAGGTCATCATGGAGAGATATAGGATCAGCTTCTTCATCATGGCTAGCCGGCGGCAATACCTCTTCCGCCTTCTTCGTATAGTCAATAGTGTACAGTCAACGGATTATTCGTTTGCCTGTAAACTACTGTGATTGAATGTATTGCAAAGTAAGGAATTATTCCACGGTATTTCCTGCCGAGTAAACGGTCAACATGTTACTCAGCACCTACAACGATCAGTTTATAGGTAGTGGCAGGATAGGTCCAATCGGAGCTGGTGTAGTTCCAAAGGACGATGTTACATCCTGTAGTAGTGACATCTTCAATGGTCATGGTCAGGGCATTGATACTACCCGAGACTACATTTCCGATACTGACAGCAGGTGGTGAAGCGAAGGAGGTCCCAAAGCTGACCGCAATGTAGTCCGGTGCATTGAACTGGTCATAATGGGATACACTTCCTGCAGGGATATTTGCTGTGACAATTTCCATGCGCAGTTGAGTGCTGCTTGAGTTACGGACTATACCTTTATCACCTTTTACCGTCATAGTCCCATCGGTCACGATGTTTCCGTTCTTGGCGACAGTCGTGACGATATCCCCGAGGTTGGTTTCAAAGCTCAGGAACTTGCCCGTGCCTGCATTACGTGCACGAAAGATTGGACTTGAATTGCTGAGGTTGGTATTCTCACTATAGATGCTGTTGCCTTTGCCATTGGAGATTAGTTCCACTACAGCGCGGTTGTTTTCAGTATACGTGTTCTTAAACACCGCGGCTACGGAATGATTACTTGTATTACCTACGGTACCGGCTACTGCGATACCATCAAAGCCCATAGATTCGCCATACACACCGACACCATCAGTCATGTTGATCCCTGTGACAGAGCCTACATCTTCATTGTGGGTATACCCGATTCCTTTTACTGCGATGGCATTGGGATTGACTTCATTGGCAATGCCCAATACTCCGACACCTCCCGAAATAGCTCCTCCGGCGATTCCCTTCACCCCAATCCCAGTGGCGTCATTTACTCCTGCTTGTCCCAGTACACCGATTCCATTGCTTGCATTGGTGCCTGTTGTTCCTTTCACGCCAATAGCATTGGTTGTAGTGGTGCCAGTGGTCCCGCTCACGGCTACAGCATTGGCGGCATTGGCAGTCGATACTACACCTTGTGTTCCCAGGGTATTCACAAACAAACCTGCCTGTGTATTAGTCGATTTTGAAAGGTTGATTTCAAGACCTTTTCCTAAGCCTTGTTGCTGGAGGATGATCCCTGAGTTTGTACTATTGAGATCACTCAGCGTAAACAATCCGGCTGTACCGACTGCAGAGGATACACTGAATCCATAGCCTGATCCTGCATTGAGGATCTGCACGACATTACCAGTCTGTCCGGTATTGGTCGAGTTGATGTATAGTGAACCTCCCATCCCGTTGTTGCCTATAGAAGTGACAGGAAATGTATTGGCAGCATTGGTGTTTTCAAATTTTGCACTCGTACCATTGTCACTCCTTCCATACACTGCATAACCGGTTCCCTGCGTGACGACATCTACACCATTTGCGTTGGAGGTGACTTTACTCAATCGCACTTTAAGGCCGGGACCAATTCCTGCGTGAGTAATGTCAACTGCTGCCTTGTTGTTTGATGCATTAGGAATATTAAACTGGCTCAGCAAGCCAAGGCCTGTATTAGATACGGTCAGTGTCGAATCACTGCTCGCAGCATTTGAATTTTGAAATGTGGCCGCACGTCCTGTTGTACCAGTAGAAAGGCCAAAAATGGCACTGCCACTGTTTTGTATTTCACCCATCACCCCATAGCCACCTGCATTCGCATGCGACCCTTTGACCCCTGCGAAGCCTGCAGTAGTGCTATAGCCATAGACACCGTGGTTGACAAAGGAAAAGCCGTATGTACCAATGCCGGTATTACTGGTTCCCATGATTCCTACGCCATTGGAATTGTCGCCCCATACGCCCATGGTACCGGCAGGAGTGATGCCTGCACCTGTGCCGCCGCGCTTTCCATAAATAGCACTGGCACCTCCCACACTGCTGTTGTTGGTGATGCCAAACAATGAAGTTGGGCTGGAGAAGACCGAATTGTATGGGAGGAACAATGAATCATTGCGTCCTTTCCAATTGTTATTGACTGCATCCCATTTCAATACCTGCTTGTCAAACGGTACACCGAATGCAACATCCAGGTTTTGGATTTTTGAAACAGTAGGGGAGGGGTAACTTCCACTGAGGTCACCTGACGCCGGGCCCAAAGGCACCACCGGATCACCTACCTTCATAAACTCATGCCATGAACCTGCGGAGAAGTACCAGAAGCTGCGTGTATCCATGTCATACGTAAACAGGCCTTCCTGTGGCCCTTGTATATTCTCACGTTCAGATGTTCTCAGCCTGGTGATCAGTACTGCCTTAGTGTGACTGGAGACATCCAGTATGGCGGAAGGGTCAGCAGGAGCTCCGTTTTCATTGATGGATACACCCTGGGCATATCCGGACATACCGAGTATCCAGGTGATGCAAATAATAAGGATCTTTTTCATGTGGTATTAATTTTTGTACCACGAAAGTATTGCCGTCGGCAAGCGATGATCATTATTTACTACTGAATGGGAATGGAAAATGAGTGATCGGTATCATCATTTCGACCTCCTTGTATGCGCGATCCGTTCAATCATCGAGACCTTCCTCTCAATCAATGTACTCACAGACGTAAAATGATCTGGTCCCTGAGCTTGTCGAGGGGTACAAGGCGAAGGCTTTTTCTCCTCGCCGCCCTCTTCGGCTACGAAGAGGCGGCTAGGAAGAATATTCATTTTTATTCCCTTCGGCAAGCTCAGGGACCCACAGAGAGTGAAAATATTTTCAAATTCATTTGAGTACTTGATATTTCCGCTTCCATACCCTTAAATTCCATTTGAGTTGCGGATAGAAGCGAAAAATGCAATCTTTGAGTACGAATTCCGGGCCTCTTTCAGGCTTCACGCACAGGGCAGACCCAACCTTGCGGTGTCTTATGACGTACTATGTACAGTAAATGAAATACCACCACCTTATGATCAATTTTGCTACACCTAATATTCTTCAGGCATCCGCTAACATTCGCATGGTTGTCAGTTCAGGTTTTCTGATGTTATTTACTGCGCTGGTTATTCCGGTCGTTTCGCAGACCAGTATCGCATGGCAGAAAAGTATAGGGGATGTGTATGCAGATAAGGCCATCACGATTTTCCCGGACCGCCATGGCAATATCATTGCGATCGGCCAGGAGCCTCATCTCGATTTTACGGGCAACCTCCGCGATTATATGTTGCTTACCAAGTATGATCCCTCAGGCAATGTCCTCTGGAAGACATATCATGATGTCCAATTCGAAACCTTCAGCCTTCCAATCGATTATTATGTTGGTAAGCATTTCTATTCGGAAGAGTGGGGGGATACCCTGCTCAACCTGGTCATCAATATCGCAGGCCGCACGCTCCAATACAGGGTAAATGACCAGACCGGACAATTCTTCTTCGCAGAAGAAATAGCTTCAGAAATCGTTGATGTCAACCTCAATACGAATGATAAGGTATATGCCAATGTGCTCTGCTCTATCCAGCAAGCCTGCTATGGTCCTGACTCCCTCGTAGTGCAGGCCATCAATCCAATACCTGATTCGACATTCAATACGGTCCGGTGGATATTTGAGATGAAGCAGTCTTTCAGGACGGCACCGATTCAAGGGCATTACGATTTTGATGTACAGGATATCCGGTTTGACCAGGATGGGTATGCGTATCTCCTCGTACAAATTGAGCGATGGGATTTTCAGTTCTGCACCGATTGCGCAGACGCATTTGTTGACGCCTGGTGTGAAGTCTTCAAGTTTGATCCGCAAGGTCAACTCGTCAGGCATGTGAACCTCAAGACCGCCAAGGCAGTGGTCAGTGGTATGAATTTCATTGAGATCGATAGCAACAACCTGGTCATCCAGATCAATGATATCAATGCAGCAGGCACCAAGGTGCTCACATCTGTATATAAGGTCAATGCAAAGGAGTTAGTACTCGAAAAGAAATTTGACCTCGACCTGCTCTACCCTGATGTCCGGGTAGATGATCAGAACAATTATTATTCGATCAGGAATGTGTTTGATGCCAATGACCCCAACGTCAAGGGACTCTCCGATATCCTGGTGTCGAAGTATACGAGCGATGGCACCCGCTTGTGGATGCAATATTTTGGTGGCAGTAGCTGGGAGTTTCCACAAGGGCTGGCCGTTGGAAAGGATGGTGGCGTTTACTTTTTTGCCAATTCCGAGTCCAATGATTTTGATGTAGCCGAAAATAACGGAAGCCAGGACATGTGGCTTGTCAAGCTGACAGAAGATGGCACGACCGGTACAGGAGATCTGCCTAAGGCGGAAGAACTATCTCTATCGCCCAATCCTGCAATAGATGTGATCAATATCAATACTGATGAAGCACTTCACATTTCGATCTATGATTTGCAGGGCAATCTTGTTTTAAGGCAGGATACCGGGACAAGTGAACAGCTTAATATCGCTAAGTTCCCTGCTGGTGTCTATGTGGTGAGGGGCGTTGATGAAGCTGGTAAGGAATATGTAAGCAGGATAGTGAAGATATAAGCTGAGGGACCAGAAAATTAAATTCAGGGATTTATTCCTGATTGACAGAGATGGAAGCAATCTCCTTTCCGAAAGGTACATCTTCTTGATCTTTACGATTGGCCCTGGGCAGATCTCTCTGTGACAGTTGATACAGGCATCAACATACTGCTTGTATGAATTGACCTTGTCCCCGTTATATTCATTACCTAATGCTTTGGCGGCATCCTCAAAGGAAGTCGCAAAGCCTGCATAGAGTGGATTAGCCACCTTGGCTGGTTCAGTAGGCTTTGCTGAGAATAGTTTGTGGTAGTCAACCGTGAGTTCGGGTGTCTCCCCTTTGAGTAATTGTGCCTTGGTCCGCATTCCTTCTTCATGCATAGCCCGCATCAATAGTGCCAGCTCACTGTCCCCGTTAGGATTTAGGCTTTTCGGTTTGTCAGCACAGGATGTACTAACCGTCAGCAAAATGCCTGATACCAGCACGATCAATATCCATGATTGTCTCATCCGGCAAATTTAGTAATGTTTTCAATCATACTCTCGTCCCCAACATCACACATTTTCGCACGGAGAACACAAAGGTTTCGCACGGAGAGCACGGAGGATTCGCACGGAGAGCACGGAGAACAGGTTAGCCAATCTCTTCGTCCTATCTCCTGCTTCCTATTTCCTGCTTCCTATCTCCTGCCTCTTACTGTCTGACTGTCTCACTCTCTTACAACTTCGTGAATCTCGCCTGGAAGAACCGCAGGTACTTCGGCTCATAGATCATCTTGAGCCCCTTGATCTTGTTGCGGTTGACATATACATTCTCTACTGACTCTGCGATTACATCCATGTGAGCCTGCGTATACACGCGGCGCGGAATGGTGAGCCTGACGAGTTCGAGTTTGGGATAGTAATTCTTTCCGGTCTTCGGATTACGGCCTGCTGATACCACGCCTCTTTCCATGGAACGCACACCACTGTCAATATAGAGCTCTGCTGCAAGCGCCTGTGCGGGAAATTTGTCCTGATCGAGATGTGGTAAAAACCTGCGGGCATCGAGGAATATCCCATGACCTCCGATAGGTTCTGTGATCGGAATACCAAAGTTTTTTAATTGTTCGCCCAGGTAGATGACCTGGCCGATTCTGGCTTTCATATGCGCATCGGAGACTGATTCATGGATACCGATGGCCATGGCTTCCATATCACGGCCGGCGAGGCCGCCATAGGTATGGAGACCTTCATAGACGACCACGAGATTACTTGCTTCTTCGTAGGCATCCTTGTCATTGAGGGCGAGGAAACCACCGATATTGACCAGTGCGTCTTTCTTGGCACTCATCGTAGCGCCATCTGTATAACTGCAGATTTCCTTGACGATAGCCTTGATTGTTTTTTTGGCGTAGCCTTCTTCCTTTTGCTGGATGAAGTAAGCATTCTCAGCAATGCGGGTCATGTCAAGGATGATCTTGATGCCATGTTTTTTGGTGTAGGCCCTCAACTCTTTGAGGTTCTTCATGGCGATAGGCTGTCCGCCAGCCATATTGACTGTGACGGCCACGCAGACATAGGGGATTTTTTCTGCACCATATTTTCTGACCAGGACGTCCAGCTTGTTGAGGTCTACATTTCCTTTAAAGGGATGTTGGTTTGCCGCATCATGCGCTTCATCAATGATGATGTCCTGGAACAGCCCTCCCGCCAGTTCCTGGTGCAACCGGGTGGTGGTGAAGTACATATTGCCGGGAATGATGTCCCCTTTTTTAATCATGGTTTTGGAGAGGATATTTTCAGCACCACGGCCCTGGTGTGTTGGAATTACATATTTGTAGCCATAGATATCACGCACTGTTTCCTCGAGGTGATAGAAGTTGGCACTACCTGCATACGCTTCATCGCCCAGCATCATGCCGGCCCATTGCCGGTCACTCATCGCACTGGTGCCGCTATCCGTCAACAGGTCAATATAGACATCTTCTGACTTGAGCAGGAAGGTATTGTATCCGGCTGCGGCGATGGCCTTCTTTCGCTGGGCCGGGGTGGTCATTTTCAACAACTCCACCATCTTGATTTTATACGGTTCGGCCCAGGAGTGCTTGATTTTTTGCTTTTCCATGATTTCCAACAACTTGAGGACCATTGACACACGGCCAAATGGACATTCAGGATGCAATGGTCAGCAAATATTGGCATCACACAGATGATAAGGGTCATTGTACAGGGTGAGATAGGTCAAACCCACTGCTTGTGGCACCTTGTACCTTTGATACCTCATAAGCATTAATGATCTGTTTACTCACGACTCACGACTTGCTCACGTCTCACATTTGACAACTCACAACTCACAATTGACAAATCACAGTTATGACTATCATCGAACCCTTCCGCATCAAATCCGTCGAGCCTATTACATTTACCACCAGGGAGCAACGTACGGCTATATTAAATAAGGCCGCTTACAATCCTTTCCTGATCAAGGCAGATGATGTCATCATCGATTTGCTGACCGATAGTGGGACCAGTGCCATGAGCAGTGCGCAATGGGCAGGCATCATGATAGGAGATGAGTCGTATGCAGGAAGTAATAGCTTTTTCAATTTTGAGAAAACGATCCAGGATATAACAGGAATGCCAATCGTCATTCCGACTCACCAGGGGCGCGCAGCTGAGAAAATCCTCTTTTCGATCATCGGGGGTAAAGGGAAGTTTATTGTGAGCAATACTTTGTTTGATACGACAAGGGCAAATATAGAAGTCAGTGGCGCAGAAGGTGTAGACCTCTTGTGTCCTGTGGGGAAAGTTCCCCAGGTACCTGCACCTTTCAAAGGCAATATGGATGTTACCGCTCTTGAATTGTTTATCAAGGAGAAAGGAGCTGCTAATATCCCGTTGTGCATGATCACGGTGACCAACAATTCAGGAGGAGGGCAGCCGGTCAGTATGCAAAATATCAGGGACGTAAAGAGGGTTTGTAGTGCGCATGGCATTCCATTGTTTATCGATGCCTGTCGCTTTGCGGAAAACAGCTACTTCATCAAGATCCGGGAGAAGGAGTTTGCTGACAAATCTGTTCCTGAAATCGCTGCTGAAATGTTTTCCTACGCGGATGGATGCACGATGAGTGCCAAGAAGGATGCATTTGCCAATATCGGCGGATTCATAGCATTGCGTGATGAGGCCCTTGCCCTCAAGTGCAGGAACCTCTTGATCATTACGGAAGGATTTCCTACGTATGGAGGCCTTGCCGGACGTGATCTGGAAGCGATTGCTATTGGACTCAGGGAAGTCATGGACGAGCACTATCTGCAGTACCGTATACGGAGCATCGAATACCTCACGGAGAAATTGATTGCAGCAGGGGTGCCTGTGATGCAGCCTGCAGGTGGTCATGCAGTCTATATTGATGCAAAGGCGTTCCTTCCCCACATTCCCTCACAGCAATATCCGGGGCAGGCACTGGTCGCCGCTCTATATCTCGAAGGCGGAATCAGGAGTGTGGAAATCGGATCCCTCATGTTTGGGAAGTATGATGAAGGAGGGCACCTGGTCCCGGCGATGATGGAACTGGTCCGCCTGGCCATTCCACGTCGAGTCTACACCCAAAGCCATATCGACTATGTGTCCGAGGTGATCATCAAGGTATTCAACGATCGTGAACAGATCAAAGGCCTGGCTATCACCTATGAGGCACCGACGCTAAGGCATTTTACGGCTCGGCTCATGGAGATCAGCTAAAATTAATTTAATCGGATTGTCTTGATTGTTTTGGTATTTCCATAAATAAAGATAAATTTGTCTTTATCTACTAATTTGGTAAACTTACCTGATGATGACAGAGTTCAATAAAGTACTCATCGCAACATCGCTGACCACGGCCTTCCTCTGTTATTCTTTTTACCTCTATTCCTCCCTTCCGGTACATGAAACTGCGTTTACTACCACCATGGATAGGGGAAAGGACTTATGGCAGGAACACAATTGTACTGCATGTCACCAGGTTTATGGGCTGGGAGGGTTTCTTGGGCCGGATCTGACCAATGTATACACTCAGCGAGGCCCGGAGTATATCACCGCCTTTCTCAGGAATGGAAACCTGACCATGCCGGCTTACCACATGAACGATCAGGATATTCAGGCGATGCTTGCCTATCTAAAACATATTGACCAATCGGGAATCTCAGATCCAAGATCATTTAAAACGAATTACGATGGCACCATCGAACAGCAACAGTAGTAGCATCCCGAAGTACTTCCTGCTTACAGGGTTATTCCTCCTGGTCATTGGAATGTTTTATGGTGTACTCGGTGGTTTCCAATATCTGATCCAGGGATTCCTCAAGTCATGGTTATCTTTTGACAAGGTCAGGCCACTGCATGTTTCATCAGTAGTCTTCTGGATCATCCTTGGTGCATCAGGAAGTGCACTGACGTATATGCAGGAACACACCGGTAAGGGATTGCGATGGCCGGTGCTGGCATATGCTCAGTTCGTTGTATTTGTCGTATCCATTTTTGCGATCCTCTTCTCTTATGTCTTTGGCATGTTTGGAGGCCGCGAGTACTGGGAGTTTAATCCATGGTTTGCACTGCCCATTACGATTGGCTGGATCATGTTTGTCATCAATTTTATAGCCTCCATTGGCTCCCTGAGGAACCAACCGGTGTATGTCTGGCAATGGTTGACCGGAGTGGTCTTTTTCCTCTTTACATTTCTCGAATCCTACCTGTGGATCATTCCTTATTTCAGGGACAATGTCATCAATGATATGACAGTGCAATGGAAGGCGTACGGGTCTATGGTAGGCGCATGGAATATGCTCATCTACGGTTGCAGTATGTTCCTCTTGACTAAGATCAGTGGTGACCAGTCTATTGCGCATTCGAGGATGGCTTTTGCACTTTACTTCACCGGGTTGTTCAACCTGATGTTCAACTGGGGGCATCATATCTATACGTTACCGACGCATGATTTTATCAAGCATGTCAGTTATATCGTGAGCATGACCGAACTCGCGATCCTCGGCAGGATCCTTTGGCTGTGGAGATCTTCTCTCCGGGAGGCCCGTAAGCATTTGCACTTCACCCCTTACCGCCTGGTTGTTGCCGCTGACCTCTGGGTCTTGCTGACCCTTGCGCTGGCCATTGTCATGTCTGTCCCGGCGATCAATGTCTATACCCATGGCACGCATGTGACAGTTGCACATACGATGGGTGCTACTATCGGCATTAACTCATTCTTACTGCTCGCATTTGTTGCGGATATCCTCACCAGGGGAGGGCAGGTGCCTTTTGTATCAGAAAGATTGTTTCGCCGCGGCTTGCTCCTGGCCAATGGTTCACTTCTTATTTTCTGGATCAGCCTCATTGTAGCAGGCATACTCAAGGCAAGGTGGCAGGTGATGGAGACCAGGACTGCGTTCAGCCTCATGATGCTCCAGTTACGCCCTGTCTTTATTGTCTTCACCCTGTCAGGCATTGTGCTGATGACGGGCCTCTGCATGGTTGTCTATTCATTGTTTAGAAATTATACCTCTACTTTTTCTTCAGATAAACTATCATAGCAGGTATTGTTGGTGCCTCCTATCTCCTGCTCCCTGCTCCCTTGCTCCCTCGCTCCCTTGCTCCCTCGCGCTCACCCACACCCATGCCTCTCACTGTCTCACCGTCCCACTTTCTTACACTTCTCTCTTTCTCAGAATCACATTTTCGCACGGAGTACACGGAGTTTTCGCACAGAGTGCACGGAGTTTTCGCGCGGAGTACACAGAGAGTATTATAGCTAATTTCTTCCTCATGATATTGCTCAATGCTAACTGCTCCCTTGCTCCCTTGATCCCTTGCTCCCTTGCTCCCTTGATCCCTTGTTCCCTTGCTCCCTTGATCCCTTGCTCCCTTGCTCCCTTGATCCCTTGTTCCCTTGCTCCCTTGATCCCTTGCTCCCTTGCTCCCTTGTTCCCTTGCTCCCTTGATCCCTTGCTCCCTTGATCCCTTGCTCCTTTGATCCCTTGCTCCTTTGATCCCTTGCTCCCTTGCTCCTTTGATCCCTTGCTCCCTTGCTCCCTTGTTCCCTTGATCCCTTGATCCCTTGCTCCCTCGCGCTCACTCACACCCATGCCTCTTACTTTCTCACTGTCTTACCTTCTTACACTATTCGCTTTTGCTGCAGCAAAAGAATGACCAAAATCACCCCCACCCCTGACCTGTGTTGTCCGTTTTTTACATGCTTTGCCTTACCTCTGCAGGGAAGAAAAATCTGATTATGGCAACAAGAATTAAAGCCGGAAAGTATGTCTACTTCTTCGGCGGCGGCAAAGCCGATGGCAATGAATCCATGAAGAATTTATTAGGCGGTAAAGGTGCCAACCTTGCAGAAATGGCCGGACATCCAAGTCTCCGCCTGCCTGTTCCACCAGGATTTACGGTGACGACAGAGGTATGCACGTATTACTACGACCACAAGAAGACATATCCCAAGACCGTAAAGGCTCAGGTTGAAGAAGCCCTTGCTAAAATGGAAAAGCTCACCCGCAAGACCTTTGGTGATGCTAAAAATCCATTGCTGGTGTCGATCCGTTCAGGCGCACGCCGCAGTATGCCCGGAATGATGGAGACGGTACTCAATGTGGGATTAAATGAAGAGACGATCAAAGGGATCATTGCCCATAGTGGTGATGAGCGTTTTGCCTATGATGCATACAGACGCCTCATCATGATGTATGCCGATGTGGTCATGGAGAAAGGTGGAGGTATCGAAGTGAAAAACGGAAAAGGCATTCGTAAGCAACTCGATGAAAAGCTGGAACACATCAAGCATAAACAGGGATATTCAAGCGATACAGAACTCACCGTACCTGAGCTCAAAGCCCTGGTAAAAGATTATAAGAAGACGATTAAGAAAGTATTGGGCACTGATTTTCCCGAAGACCCATGGAAGCAGCTGTGGGGCGGCATCGGTGCAGTGTTTGGCAGTTGGAATGGCAAGCGTGCAGTAGAATATCGCCGCATTGAAAAGATCCCGGATGAATGGGGTACTGCTGTGAATGTCCAGGCGATGGTGTTTGGCAACATGGGCAATGACAGTTGCACAGGTGTCGCCTTCACCCGTAATCCCGGATCAGGGGAAAATAAATTTTATGGAGAATATCTTGTCAATGCGCAGGGTGAAGACGTCGTCGCAGGAATAAGGACACCGGCCCCGGTCAACGAATATTCCATGAATGACCAGAGCAGGCAATTCACCTCTCTTGAAAAACTCATGCCTGAGTTGTACAAAGAACTGTACAGCTATCAGAAGCGATTGGAGCAGCATTACAAGGATATGCAGGATATTGAATTTACCATCGAAAGGGGTAAGCTGTATATGCTGCAGTGTCGTGTAGGAAAACGCAACGGGATCGCGGCGGTCCGCATGGCTACTGAAATGTATAAGGAGAAACTGATTGATATCAAGACTGCCGTGCAGCGTGTCGGACCAAACCAACTTGTGGAGCTCTTGCTTCCGATGCTGGATCCAAAGGCTGAGCTGTTGCTAAAACCCATTGCAAAGGGATTACCTGCCGGACCAGGGGGAGCCAAGGGCCGGGTGGTATTTACATCCGATGATGCGGTAGAGTGGGCCCACAGAGGAGAGAAAGTAATCCTGGTGCGTGAAGAGACATCCCCTGAAGATGTAGATGGCATGCACAAGTCCCAGGCTATCCTGACGACCAAGGGAGGTATGACCTCGCATGCTGCATTGGTGGCAAGGGGATGGGGTAAATGTTGTATCGTAGGATGCGGAGATATTGAAATCCGTATGGATTCAAAGACATTCCATGCAAAGGATGGCACCGTGATCAAGGAAGGAGACTGGGTGAGCCTGAATGGAACGAGAGGGTTAGTGTACGAAGGCAGCATGGCGCTGACGGATATAGATCTGGATCAGAATCAGTCGTACAAAGACCTGATGAAGCTGGTCGACAAGACAAAGGTATTAGGGGTAAGGACAAATGCTGATACACCAAAGGATGCAGCTCAGGCTTTGAAGTTTGGTGCAGAAGGAATTGGGTTGTTCCGCACCGAGCACATGTTTTATGGAGAGGGTAGTGAGCGCCCATTGTTCCTGTTGCGTAAGATGATCATGAGCAAGACAGAGCTGGAGAGGCGTACTGCGCTCAATGAGTTGTACACCTTTGTTAAAAAGGATTTCAAGGACACCCTTGAAGTGATGAATGGACGACCTGTGACGTTCCGCCTGCTCGATCCTCCATTGCATGAGTTTGTGCCGCATGATTCAGAAAAATTGCACCAGCTCGCCAAGGAATTGGGGATCAGCATGAGCATCCTGAGAAGGCGTGTACTCGCGTTGCATGAAAACAATCCTATGCTGGGCCATCGCGGGGTGCGTCTGGGAGTCAGCTATCCGGAGATCACAGAGATGCAGGTGAGGGCTATCCTTGAAGCTACTGCAGAATTGCTCAAAGCGGGTAAAAAAGCATATCCCGAGATCATGATTCCGGTAACCTGCACGGTCAATGAACTGAGTCATCAGAAAGAAATTGTAGACAGGGTCTATAAGGAAGTGCTGGTCAAGTCAAAACTGAAGAAGATACCTTATCTCTATGGTACGATGATTGAGATCCCGAGGGCTGCCCTCAAGGCCAATCACATGGCACTGGTAGCGGATTTCTTCAGCTTCGGTACCAATGACCTAACACAGATGAGCTTTGGATTCAGCCGGGATGATATCGGCGGCTTCCTGCCCATCTATCTGGACCAGAAACTGTTGAAGGATGATCCGTTTGTGACCATTGACCAGGATGGCGTAGGCGAACTGATCAAAATAGGAACAGAGCGAGGTCGTGCGACTAAGCCAAAATTAAAAGTAGGAATCTGCGGTGAACACGGCGGCGATGCCGAGAGTGTCAAATTCTGTCATCGCATAGGCATGAATTATGTCAGCTGTTCACCTTTCAGGGTGCCAATCGCCAGATTGGCCGCCGCTCAGGCAGCCCTGGAGAAACCAGGGAAGTAAGCAATCCTGGACGTAAGATACCCGGAACATCAACTGTTCCGGGTATTTTTTTTTTAGAACATGGAAGGCGTGCAGGCCCTTGGAAGAGAATTGGCAGATATCGAATTCCTGATTTGAATTAAGTTTAGACTTATTCATCCTTGCCTTCTCATTCGCTGACAGTTTTTCAAATTTTCAAGTCACCATTTACCATTTCCTGAATACTGCCCACCGGCTTCTGCATACTGTCGATTGCCCACTGCCCACTGCCTACTGCCCACCGCCTACTGCCCACTGCATACTGGCTGCTGCCCACTGCATACTACCGATTCATGAATTTCCCCGTTCGTAGCATGAATTGTCATGTTCGGTAAGTTTCATTATACACCTCTTTATAATTAATCCGTGTTTTGGAATTGAATTGAATGCACATCCGGATTTGAAGGATAAAGCAAGATCAAGACAATCACGTCCAACAAACACGTAACAAATGAAAGACACGACAAAGCGAGGGATACTCGGAGAGGAGATGCTGGATTTTTTTCTGGAAGCTTTTGTTTCAAGTCGGTGTGCTATAAAAGTGACCATGCGGAAGGGTCAAAGGTTGTGTGAAAGTTATGTAGTAAACCTCGCTCGCTTGAAAGGTATTGATTACAGATCCCTTGTGGCATATAGGTTTTGGCTGCTTTTGCTGGTGACAGTGATGACTGGTCATCTGTCTGCCCAGGTCAATGGTGATGAAGATTCCGGAAGTGCTGAATGGAAGATGTGGAGCACAGCGGCTATGGATATTGGATTCTCCAAAAAGGCTGAAATGTCCCTCGCGTATCTGAGATCCTATGCATTGGATAATCAAATGCAGGTGGAATTTAACCAGGCCAGTCTTTCATTGAGTTATGATATCTCAAAGCATCTTGAGACCAAGGCTGGATATATACGTACCCAATCAGCAACCTCAGATAAGAATACTTCCCGTTATTTCCTGCGCACTATGTTCAAGATCAATCTCAATGATAAGTTTAAATGGACCAATGGGGTGCAGGCCGAAAAGCACTCCGTAAATGAACGCAGGTTTGATTACCGGTTGATTTTTATTACCAGGTTGGAACTACGGAAACGATTAGAATTCCTCAGCTTGTCCCCTTCCGTTTCCTATTGGGTTTTCTACAATATCGGCGGATCGGCTATTCAGTATTATGATCTTGAAGGCCATCCAACCGTAAAAGTCGCACCGGAAGGAATGCACAGGGCCAGGTTGTGGGTCAATCTCAACAGTAAAATTTCAGATGCAGTATCCGTCTCTGTGTATTATCTCCGGCAATTTGAATTCAATCTCGTAGGACAGGAGACCCGGATCAATGTGACCAATCCGGTCACCGGAAAGATTGCCCGACCATACAGCAATTACAATGTAGCCGGCATCACCTTAAAACTCAATCTTGATTTATAAAATCTAATTCACATCTAAAAATCATCAACACATGGAAACCAGAATTAAAAAAACGTATGTGTGCCGGAATATTTCGGACTACAATCTGCTCACCGCAGTACCTCATCATTATGTGCTGCAGGTAGGTGATGTCGGGGTATTTGAAGTACTGGAGATCGGGAAGCATTCTCGTGTGCAAGCGGCTTCTAAACTCAATGCGACAATCATTGAAGGGGACAGGATCATGGCTGCATTTGGCACCCGGTATGCTACTGCGCAGATCGAAGGATATATGCCTGACCATGTGGACCAGGAACTGCACATCCTTGGCGCAGGCGGTACAGTAGGCGTGGTCAGGAGTATGCATACCAACTATGAGCGGGTGGGACCTACAACGCTAAGGCTGGTTGGATTGGTAACAGATATGGATGGACACGTGATCAATACAAAGAAGATGGAGCAGCGGCGGATGACCAGGTTTAGCACTACAGGCGGATCTTCTGCCAAAGTCATCCTCTCGCTCGGCTCATCTATGGATAGTGGCAAGACCACATCAGCAGCCTACCTCGTCCATGGATTGAAGAAAGCAGGCAAGCGAGTGGCGTATATCAAGCTGACCGGAACCATCTATACCAAGGATGCTGATCTGGCGTATGACCTGGGCGCTGATATCTCAACTGATTTCGGCGAGTTTGGTTTTCCGTCCACCTATCTGTGCAATGAGAAGGAACTATTGGATCTCTATGCCTCCCTGATATCCATCGTCATGCCCGAAGACCCTGACTATATCATCATGGAGATTGCTGATGGCCTGTATGAAAGAGAAACAAAGATGTTGCTCACCAATCCAGGGTTTATCAGCACCATTGATGGTGTCATGTTTTCTGCAGGGGACAGTCTGGCAGCTATACAAGGCATAGAGGTGCTCAACAAATGGGGGATTTATCCGGATTGTATTGGTGGCTTATTTACGACCAGCCCGTTATTGATCCAGGAGGTACGCGACAATACATTTGTGCCCGTTTATACCATTCATGAGTTGGCCCACGGCAATATTGCCACCGGTATTTTTCAACGCAAGCTTGAACTGGTCAGGTCAGGAGCCTGAGGTCAACAGGATGCTTTAGTTGAGTATTTAATTAAAATATAATCAGGATGAAAAAAGGTATACTTATCCACAACCGTTACATTGCAGATCACCTTCGTCGGTACAGCCTGGTGTTTTATGGCGTCCTGATCATTGGCCTGTTCAATAGTCTGGTCACTTTTTTATTGCCGGTTTCTGTCGGTGAGTTCTTTACGCTCTTTTATCATACAGGAAGCACAAAGGGGGAATTCCTTCACTTGATCGGGATACAATTGAGTGCGCTCAGTCAGTTCTGGCTATTCTTTATGATCCTGTTAATTGCCAAAGGCATTTTGACTTTTGCTGAAAACTATGGGACGTTCAGACAAGGCGAGCTCTTTGCCAGGGATACCAGGGAAAAGGTATTTACAGCACAGATGGCCTGGAGCATGTCAGCCATGCCTGGACACTCAGCCGGTAAATACCTCCTGCGCTATAGCAATGACATGAAGAGTATTCAATTATTTCTCACCAAGGGGGTCATTGAGGGTATCAGGAGTACCTTGTTTTTAGTCATAGGCCTGGTGGTGTTGTTCAGGATTCACTGGGGGCTGACATTGACTATCCTTGCCCTCCTGGCTGGAGTTATGCTGTGCATTTATCTATTTGCAGGTCACCAGACAGCTTTTATCATGACTAGCCGCTCTGCGAGAAGCAGGCTGCTGGCCTATGTGTCCCGCCAGTTTAGCCGGTTCAGGAAATTGAAGGAAAGGCAGTTAGAAAGAGTGTCGATAGCAGGGTTTGTGGAGAAATCCACTTCGTTGTACGATGCCAACATGAAATATAACAGGACAGAGAGTATAATCCTTGCGCTTGTCCCTGTGCTCATATTTGCGATTACAGGTATTGTGTTATGGAGCCTGGTTTTCCTTAAAGGGACGATCTCAGCATCGGAGGGGTTGATGTTTGTATTGATCCTCCTGCTGATGGAAGGTGGTATGCGCCAGTTGCTGAAAGTCCCGACGTATATTAATAAGGGCAAAATCTCACTCTATAAGATTGATAAACTTATCTTAGAACCTGGCCCGTTGCCCAATAGACATCAGGATATTCTCCTCAAAGCTTCCTGAAAGCAGACCGAACAGGAAACCTGCACCCATCTCCTAATTCCTGTTCCCTAACTCCTGTCTCCTGCTATTAATAGATGATCTCATGTTCAAATTCCCCGGGTTTTTGAAGAAACAGCTTCCAGAAAATCTCTGCAATAGCAGCCGGATTGTATTTGTCATCTGATGGTTGGACATACCCGCGCACGATCACTTGTGCGATGTGTACATGTGTGCCATCTACTTTTTTCTGAAACGCCTGGACCATATTGCGCTGTGCAGCTTTTCCCACGCTCAAGGCGGTCATACGTGGATCGCCATGGAGGGAGAGGCCACCACCGGTCACAAACAATTTTCCTCTGTTTTGATCAAGGGAATAGGGTAGGACCATCTTCATCAGGTTGAAATAGCCTCCTACAGAAATATCCATCATCGCCTTGATGGTATCCCAGTCCTGCTCAAGGATATCCTTATTGGATGCCCCCGATGGATTGTACAGGATCATATCCGCTTCACCGGGTTCTCCGCTGATCTTGCCCAAGGCCTGTTTTAGTGATTTCTCGTTGGCAACATCGCCTACAGCATAGGTGCCATCAATGCCTTCAGCTTTCAATTCACTGATCAGTTGCCTGAGTTTATCTTCGTTGCGCGCGATGAGGGCTATCCTGTACCCTTCTTTACCAAATTTCTTAGCAACACCACTACTGATACCAGGCCCTGCACCTATTATAATCACCAATCCCATGATTTCTATGTGTTTTGATTACTAAAACAAAATTTGGCCTGATTGTTTTACTTTTTCTTCAGGATTTTATTGCACAACTAAACCTGCATGCCAGGGTATCCGCATACAAACTTCCAAAGATGGCACCGATCACGGTACCCCAAATTGCGGAAGACATGATCACAAAACCCTGGAATACTTCACCATTCGGCCGGAGTTGATGCAACGAAAGATCAGCACCGGAAATGACCACGGTATCAAATCCAAACAGGAATCCAGCAAGGGCGACAGTGATGGACCAGAAGAATATTTTACGATGCCTGATCCGCTTATTTTTTAGCCCGTAAATCTAACAGGATAGTGGCAAGTTTTGCTTTGAGCTGAAAATTTCAGGTCCTTTTCAAGATGTGAGAAGACCATAAAATCGACTTAAGTATGCGATGCATTTGTTTGAGCCAATTAAAAGTCCTAATATTCGCAGGAATGGAGGAAAGCAAAGGCTGATCCATTGTGCCGGCTTAAGGGAGAACAAAATCTGCATTTATCATATACGATAAATATTTAATGTGTTTTTCTGCAGGTAGGCAGCGCAAGACGAAAGATTAATCATCATTACAACCAGTACTACATGAATAAAGCACTTCAGACCCAGGACTATATCGTGTTCCTGATCTATTTTGTAGCCGTGGCCAGCTATGGCTGGTGGGTCTATTACAACAAGAAGAAAGCAAAGACTACCTCTACAGAATTTTTCCTCGCCGAAGGTCAACTGACCTGGTGGGCTATCGGGGCCTCACTCATTGCTTCAAATATCTCTGCCGAGCAGTTTATAGGCATGAGCGGCAATGGCTTCCGCCTTGGGCTTGCCATTGCCAGTTATGAGTGGTTAGCAGCAGTGTCATTGGTTATCGTTGCGGTGTTCTTTATGCCGGTGTATCTCAAAAACCGCATCTTCACGATGCCACAGTTTCTAAAGACACGCTACAATGAAACCGTGGCCATGATCATGGCAATCTTCTGGTTGTTCCTGTACATCTTTGTCAACCTTACCTCCATTTTGTATCTCGGTACGCTGGCGATCAACAACCTGACCGGGGGTGAAGGCTTTCACCTGATCATGATCGGCCTTGCGGTCTTTGCGCTCATCATCACCCTCGGTGGGATGAAGGTGATCGGGTATACGGATGTTATCCAGGTGTTGGTATTGCTGATAGGAGGATTGATTACATCCTACATCGCCTTGACTGTTGTCAGTCAGAAGTTTGGATTGGGTTCTGATGCGCTTGCAGGTTTCAATCAGTTGCTGAAGGTAGCCCCAGAGCATTTTGATATGATCTTTGACAAGCCTGACGCCAACTCAACACCGGAGCAAATCAATCATTACTCCAGTCTGCCGGGTCTGGCTATGCTGGTCGCTGGTATGTGGGTCGCTAATCTCAATTACTGGGGTTGCAATCAATATATCACGCAGCGTGCACTTGGGGCTGATCTCAAGACGGCGCGTACCGGTATTTTATTTGCCTCTTTCCTCAAACTCCTGATGCCTTTGTTAGTCGTGCTCCCGGGTATCGCAGCTTATGTTCTGTACAAGAATGGTGAACTCCAGGCACAGATGATGACCAATGGTGAATTCAGGGAAGACAATGCATACTCTGCTGTACTTGGCTTCCTGCCCACCGGGCTCAGGGGATTATCAATGGCCGCATTGACTGCTGCTATTGTGGCTTCCCTTGCCGGAAAAGCAAATAGCATCTCGACCATATTTACACTGGATATCTATAAGAAGTATATCAACAGGGAATCATCTGATACCAGGATGGTCTGGACAGGACGTCTCATGGTGGTAGCTTCCCTGGTCATTGCTATTGCAGTCAACTGGAACGATACACTCGGTATCGGAGGCAAAGGCGGATTTGAATTTATTCAAAAGTACACCGGCTATATATCACCCGCAATCTTCCCTGTGTTCCTCTTCGGGTTTTTCTGGAAGAAGACAACATCCAATGCGGCCATTGCAGGTATCATCGGCGGCGTAGTACTGGCTATATTGTTTGACAAATTCCTCCCCGGTATTGCAGGCAATGAAACATGGTTGTACACGGCCTACCTCAATGGGGATGGTGCATACGAAATTCCTTTCCTCATCCAGATGGGCTGGGTATTTTTCTTTACGACCCTCCTGATTATTGTAGTGAGCCTGCTTGATGTCAAAGGCCGGGCTAATGTAAAAGCACTCGAGGTAGACAAGGCGATGAACAAGGTCTCCAATACTCATCTGGCCATGATCGTTGTGATCCTCCTGCTGGTAGCTGTTATCTACGCCAGGTTCTGGTAGTGGGTAGAATATAATTGGATATAGAGACACGATAATCCGTGTCGTTACAAAAGTAGAGACGCGATTAATCGCGTCTCTACTTTTGTAACAAGGTGGATTTGTGTCATGCATCCTGTGCGTATTCATCGCGTCTCTACTTTTGTAACAAGGTGGATCATTGTGATGCATTCTGTGCCAATTGATCGCCTCTCTGCTTTTTTATTTTAATTCCTTTGTCTTTCATCCCTACCCAACGCGATGTCATCCGGCTGCCGTCTTAGCCAAAAGAGAGTATCTCTTTCACGTCTAAACCCAATCTGTATGAAGCACATCTACACCTGTAAAGTATTGGCTGCTGTCCAGTTCCTTCTTTTTTCTATACTCATGCCTTTGAGTGCGCAGCAAAACGGGGGATTTGAAAACTGGTCCCCTTCCGGGAGCCCGCCACCTTTCGACTGGAAGTTTCCAACTGGCTGGACTACTACAAATGCTACTACAGAATTTATCACCGCCGGTGTCAGGCGTGTCACGGATGTGCATAGCGGGACGTATGCGGCGGAGATAAAGACACTCAATGTATTCGGTACCAACAGGCGCTCACAACTGGCATTGGGTCTTTGTAAGCTCAATTATCCGGAGTACAGGATAGAACCATTTACAGGAGGAGAGGCATTGACTTCGATTCCGAAGGAGGTTTCCTTTTATTACAAACTGTCTAATCTTGATTCAGCCGATGTCGCCTCCGTTGAAGTGATGATCAAACGGCCTCCGGGTATGGCATTTGAGGATTTGGTTTTTTATGCCAGGACTGACCTTCAACCTGCCGGAGCATATA
Source organism: Candidatus Opimibacter iunctus (assembly GCA_016716665.1). GTDB lineage: Bacteria > Bacteroidota > Bacteroidia > Chitinophagales > Saprospiraceae > Opimibacter > Opimibacter iunctus. The sequence continues at coordinate 57,573 of JADJVH010000009.1, forward strand.
CACGGATGACTATTCCGATAGGAGAGAGTGGTATTGATATAGAAACCGATTCAATACTGATAGTCTTCTCCAGCAATGGCCCAGATGCCATAGGAGCAAATGTCCTGGTGGTTGATGATGTAGCTATAGATTTTACCTCTTCCAACCAGCCCGGGCCAATCACTGATTTAATAGGAAAGGCTTATCCCAATCCAATACAGTCAACAGGTACATTGACAATTGTCAGTCCAGGATACGAAATTCATGAAGTCCACATGATGGATGCCGCAGGTAGAATAGTATCCGGTTGTCCTCATCTTGCCGGCGATGATGAAAAAATGCAGTTGACAAACTTGCCCTCCGTCCCAGGTATATATAGCCTGCTTGTGGACAGGAAGTATTTTACACGCATAGTGGTATTGGATTAGGGATTCTTTTTAAATCCAATCTGCTTCCTTGACTGTTGCTGTGTCATCTGTTGATCTTTGTTCAGTAGGAAGTTTATGGCGTCATAGACATCCTTAAACTGCTGGTCATATTTGGATTCCAGTTGCTTCAGTTTATCTGTAAGATCTTTATGGGACAAGGCATATTGCCGCAGGAACACGAAGGCCCTCATGATGGCTATGTTAACCTGCTTTGCTTTTTTACTTTTCAGTACACCCGAAAGCATGGCAACTCCCTGTTCGGTAAAAGCCAGTGGCGTGGCAGGCGAGAACTTGGCAGTTGCAGGCAAGAGGTTATCACAATTTGTGATAACCTCTTGCCATTCTTGCTTTGAAAGTTGAAACATAAAATCTTCAGGAAACTGATCAAGATTCCTTTTAACGGCTTGTTTCAAAACCCTCGTTTCAACCTGGTACATTTCGGCCAGGTCAAAGTCCAGCATAACCTTTTGTCCCCTGATCTCATAGATGCTGGACTGGATGGTTTTCAATTCCATGGTGAAACATTTCCGGTGAAGCAATAGAATTGAAATATAGGGTGTTTCCGAATGCAATAGGGTAGTAAGGAGATTTCTTTCGCCACTTCTTAATTAAAAGATAAAGTTGTCTTTAATAAGAATACCCCTTAATTTTGAAGGAATCAGTTTCACCTTAAAGTAGTCCGATATGAAAAATTATGCAGGAATCATTTTCGCAATATTGCTATTGGCCATAGGTTGCGAAAAGGACGATTCACCATCCGATACATTTTCCAATTCCCTGACCCTTGGAACGGGTTTAAATCCTTCCAATCTATTTGAGCTCACGGGCGAGGGAACTTCATTTCCAGCCGGCAGCCTGATCTATTTCAGGCTCGAAAGCAAGGAGGATATGGCAGGATCCCCGGTGAGGATCAATATCAAGGCAGCAGGTAGTGACATAGATAACATCGATTATCCAGTCCTTCAGGAATATGGCCACATCTACCTTTCTTCCTTTACAGCACCTGTGCCAGGAAATTATACCGCTACCGGTATCCTGACCACAGGAAATAAGACTATTGCCACGATCACATTTATTACGCAATAGACGCTGGCACAGTACATTGAGCGAAAAGTGGATTTTTGGGATTGTCTTTACCCCATAAAGCCCGGAAAGGTTCTGTTTAGGCTGGTTTCAGGCGATTTCAAAACATCTATTTACCAGTGAATTAAAATGCTTAATTTGTACGCCCCAGTGGGTAGCTTTTTGGCCATCGCAGGAAGAAGTTCCTGGTTCGCCTGTAAGTTGATTCATTGGGCTGGAGCTTTACTCCCTGAATCCCGTTTATTAAACCTCCCAACCTTGATTTTATGAAAAACCTCCCACGTTTCAACTCACTTTTCTTTTTCCTATTTTCTCTTCTTCTCCATACCGGTTTGCACGCTTCAGGTGCCTTGTCCCCAGGTACGGATGTTTCAATCTCCAGATCGACTGATGTCATTGTTGCTGCACCTCCTGTATGCAATACACCGACCTGGCCCACCACCTCCAATATCACAAATAATTCTGCCACCTTTAGTTGGGACCCTGTCTATGGTGCCCAGAGTTATGCGGTGCAGACCCGCACACCAAATGGCACCTGGTATACCGTACCTGGAAGCCCTTTTACAACCGCATACGCTACAGTAAGCTGGTTCCTTCCAAATACCACTTATGAATGGCGGGTCAGGACCAACTGCTCCGGTGGAGAAACCAGTGCCTGGACTTATCCGGTCACATTTACTACAACAGGATGGTCTGCCTGCAATGCACCAGACTGGCTTTCGACTACGGGTATTTCCCAGACGACTGCTACATTTGATTGGGAGCCGATCAGCGGAGCCACCAGTTATTCGCTTCAGTACCGACTAGCCAATAATGGGAGCTGGATTACCATTTCCGGAGGTCCATGGACACAGACATGGTACACCATCACCGGTCTGCAACCAGGTACAGCCTATGAATGGCATGTAAAATCAAATTGCCCCAATGGAATGTCAAGTGGCTGGTCATACAGCGCAGCCTTCACCACCTTAGGCGGCATGCCATGCAGCATGCCAACATGGCCTGTCACCAGTAATATCACCAATACTTCCGCAACATTTAGCTGGGAAGAATCCTGGGGTGCTGACGGGTATACAGTACAATACCGTCTGCCAAATGGCACTTGGTACAATGTAGCTGGCAGCCCGACCAACAATCTCTGGATCACTGCCAATGGCCTGACACCAAATACAACCTATGAATGGCGTGTTCGCGCCAACTGCTGGGGCGGCCAATATAGTAACTGGACATACCCTGTTACATTTACTACTACAGGATCATCTTATTGTTACGCGCCTGATTGGTTATATACCACAAATATCACCTCGACTACTGCCACCTTTGATTGGGATCCGGTGAGTGGAGCTAATAGTTACTCCCTCCAGTACCGGCAGATCAATGGTAGCTGGTGGGATGTTCCCGGAGGTCCGTTTACCAGCACATGGTATACCATCACTGGTCTGACACCAGGAACCACCTATGAGTGGCGTGTCCGAAGCAATTGCTACAACTGGAACTATAGTGCATGGTCATATAGTGTAGCCTTTACAACCCTTGGTATGTCTTGCAGCGTACCGACGTGGCCAGTAACCAGTAATATCACCAACACTTCCGCAACATTTAGCTGGGAAGAATCCTGGGGTGCTGACGGGTATACAGTACAATACCGTCTTCCAAATGGCACATGGTATACTGTAGCTGGCAGCCCGACCAACAATCTCTGGATCACTGCCAATGGCCTGACACCAAATACAACCTATGAATGGCGTGTTCGCGCCAACTGCTGGGGCGGCCAATATAGTAACTGGACATACCCTGTTACATTTACCACCACAGGATCATCTTATTGTTATGCGCCTGATTGGTTATATACCACAAATATCACCTCGACTACTGCCACCTTTGATTGGGATCCCGTCAGTGGAGCTAATAGTTACTCCCTCCAGTACCGGCAGATCAATGGCTCCTGGTGGGATGTTCCCGGAGGTCCGTTTACCAGTACATGGTATACCATCACTGGTCTGACACCAGGAACCACCTATGAGTGGCGTGTCCGAAGCAATTGCTACAACTGGAACTATAGTGCATGGTCATATAGTGTAGCCTTTACAACCCTTGGTATGTCTTGCAGCGTACCGACGTGGCCAGTAACCAGTAATATCACCAACACTTCCGCAACATTTAGCTGGGAAGAATCCTGGGGTGCTGATGGGTATACAGTACAATACCGTCTTCCAAATGGCACATGGTATACTGTGGCTGGAAGCCCAACCAACAATACCTGGATCATTGCATACGGACTGAGTCCAAACACAACCTATGAATGGCGTGTTCGCGCTAACTGCTGGGGTGGACAATATAGTGACTGGACATACCCGGTGACGTTTACCACTACAGGTACATACTATTGTACTGCACCTGATTGGTTGTATACTACCAATATTACATCAACCTCTGCCACATTTGATTGGGACGAGGTCAGTGGAGCAAATAGCTACTCGCTCCAATACCGTCTTGCCAATGGCACCTGGTGGGAAGTTCCAGGCGGACCATTTACCAGCACATGGTATACTATCAACGGCCTGACGCCTGGTACGACATACGAATGGCGTGTCCGAAGCAATTGCTACAATTGGAACTATAGTGCATGGTCTTATAGTGTGACCTTTACCACATTAGGTGCATCATGCAATACACCTACCTGGCCTGTCACGAGCAACATCACCAATACATCAGCCACCTTTAGCTGGGATGAAGTATGGGGTGCTGAAAGCTATACCGTGCAGACAAGGTTGCCAAACGGAACATGGTATACCATTCCAAATAGTCCAACCCTGGGTACATGGGTTACGGTCAATGGCTTTAATCCAAATACAACATACGAATGGCGCGTACGTGCCAATTGCTGGGGTGGATCATATAGTAATTGGACCTATCCTGTAGTGTTTACCACGACCGGATCTTATTACTGCAATGCACCAAATTGGTTATATACATCAAATATTACTTTGTCTTCCGCAACTTTTGGATGGGAACCTGTCAGTGGAGCTGTAAGTTATTCTGTCCAATGGCGGCTTGCAAGTAGTGGGACATGGTATGACCTGGCCGGTGGCCCGTTCTACAATACGTGGGTCAATGTTCAAGGGTTCCAACCCAATACTACGTATGAGTGGCGGGTTCGCAGCAACTGTTCTAACTGGTCATACAGTGCCTGGTCTTACAGCTTAAGTTTCACAACCATTGGAGGAAGTAATTGCAGTATCCCATATTGGCTGTCTACGTCCAATATTTCCCAATCTTCTGCGACCCTCAACTGGTCAGCAGTCTGGGGTGCATGGAGCTATGCTGTACAGATCAAGACATCAAACGGTACATGGGCCGATGTGCCAGGAAGTCCGTTTACCGGAACTTCAGCTAATGTCACAGGGCTGACCCCGGGTACTACATACCAGTGGCGCATACGCACCACTTGCGATGATGGAGGACAGAGTTACTGGTCTAATCCACTTACGTTTACGACCATGGGAATTTCATCCTGTGATGCACCTTCATGGTTATATACATTAGCGATCACACAGACGTCGGCTGACCTTGATTGGTCAGAGGTCTTTGGCGCGAACAGTTATGATATTCAATGGCGTACGGCCAATGGGGACTGGACAGATCTGGCAGGCGGTCCATGGACATCAACCTGGCACACCCTTACCGGCCTGACGCCTGGTACCTCTTATGAATGGCGGGTGAGGAGTAACTGTAATTATGGAGCATACAGCGGCTGGTCAAACAGCGCGAGCTTTACTACTGTGGGTATGTCATGTGGCACACCTGGTGGTACGGTGACGACAGAAATTACAGATACCGGAGCTACATTCATCTGGTCAGATGTAGCTGGCGCTGTCAACTACACTGTTCAAATACGAGTGCCAAACGGAACATGGTCTGAAGTGCCTGGAAGTCCTTATTCAGGAACAATGGCTACCGTCGATGGCTTGATCCCCGGGACAACCTATCAATGGCGCGTGAGGGCCAATTGTGATTTCGGATCATATAGCGGCTGGACGAACATGTTGAACTTCACCACTTCTGGTTCACCTTCCAGCGGAAGTGAAGAATGCGACGCAGCAACATTACTGACAGTCAACAGCAATTGCGTTAATTCGGCTTCATCAAATATCGGTGCGACCGAAAGTACCACACCATTGCTTGGCTGGTGCCCTGTAGCTAATCACAGAGATGTCTGGTTTACATTCACGATGCCTGATGTAACTAATCCGGTCGTGACTATTCGTACGACAGCAGGTACATTGACGGATGCTGTAATGGAGGTATACCGGGGTGATGATTGCAATTCACTGGCGTATATTTTCTGCGAGGATGATAATGACCAGGGCAATGGTTCGCATATGCCTGTCATCTCGATTTCAGGTGTTCCAAACGAAACCATATGGGTTCGCGTCTGGGGCTATGCTGGTACGACAGGTACATTCAGCATATGTGTCTTTGATTATCAATCCACTAACCTTGCAGTGCCTGATGATGCTTCACCAACAGTGATAGATGGCGAAATTCTGGATCCATCTGTTAAAGGAAATACCTTCAGTAAAGACCGAATCGTTTCCTCAACGCTTCATATAGCCCCCAATCCGGCTAATGATCTGTTACAGGTGACTTACGACCAGACTGCTACAACGATGGTGTCACGTATGGTGCTGATGGATATGTCCGGCAAGATGGTATTCAGGAAGGATTATACATCAAATGACAATCCTGTTTTCCATGACCAGGTGGATGTATCTGCTCTGGCTCCTGGTATCTACATGATACAAGTGGTGACCGCTTCAGGTATTATTTCAGAGAAAGTATCGGTGGTGGATTAACAATCCTGGCTGATATAAAAAAAAAGAAGAGACGCGATTTATCGCGTCTTTTCTTTTTTACAGCATTTGCATTTGGTTATGCAATTCCTCCCTGCCCTGCATCTTCCAGATATACCAAAGACGCAGCGATATGGAAATCATAACACGTAATGGAAAAAGAGCTTCTACTACAGTTGACCTCACAGCGATGGTGGATCTGGGTTTTCTGCTGATCACATTTTTCATGCTGGCATCGACGCTGGCCAGGCCGTTTACGATGCAGATTATGAAACCTGCTCCTGATGGCGATCCATCGCTCTACCCTGAATCCAAGACCGCCACGCTGCTCATTGGGACACGAGATAAGGTTTATACTTATTCCATGCCTGATGTCATGACATCCATGGCAGATTTTAAAATCGATAGTGTGGATTACACGTCCCACGGGCTTAGGAGATACATCCAGCGCAGACAGGACGAAGTCAAGGCAAGATGGGGTGACAAGGACATGCTGCTGGTTCTCATCAAGCCACTCCCGGGCGCTAATTATAAACATATGGTAGATGTGCTGGATGAAATGATGATCAGCCAGGTCAAGCGATACGCGATTGTGAAACCGGATACTCCGGTTGATTCGATGGTCGTCTCCCTCGTAGGGGATTTTTTGATAGGTAATTGAGTTTTGTCGGTTTTTCAGAACCTTTTACCCTCATATTCCTTATACTTGAAGTCCATTTCAACGAACACACATTTGCATATGAACCAATTAAACCGTCTTTTCAAAACCCTTGGATTTGGCCTGATCTTATTACTGAATGTTTCAGTAGCCTCCGCCCAGGAACTGCCTACCCGCTACGCAACACTGGAGCTTTTCACCAACACCCCATGTCCGATTTGCGGTTCGCAGAATCCAGGACTGTTCAACAGGCTGAACAATTATGGAGGACAGTACCACCTGATCAGCTTCTACCCAGGGAAGCCATACAGCAGTTGTATCTATTACCAGGCCAACGTAGGGGAAAATACTACCCACTACCAATACTATGCAGGCGAAATTTTTGGCTCCCCCACAGTCGCCCTCAATGGCATTGACTTCAAATCATCTTCAGGGGTGACCAATGCAGTCCTTGATAACCTGACAGGTGGCACATCCTGGTTGCATGTAGGGGTAGAGGAAACCACTGGTACAAGCCGTACGGTAACCATCAATCTTGAGGATGTAGCAGGAGGCTCACTGGCTACAGGCCGACTCTTTGCCGTCATTGTCGAAAAGGAGATTCAATACAATGCCCCTAATGGAGAGACCATACATCACAATGTATTCCGCAGGTTTTTGTCCGCTGCTACAGGCGAAGAAGTTGATTTGTCCGGCGGCAGCGCTACACGCACATATCAATATGATGTCGATGGCTCCTGGAATGCTGCCGAAACCTATATCATTGCCTGGCTTGCTGATCCGGCTACAAAGGAAATCTACAATAGCGGTACACGCTTCGATCCTGATTTTACCTCTTCTGTTTCACCCGTTCTTTCTGCTTTACCCATACCGCTGTTTCCAAACCCGGCAAGCACAGAAGTGAACCTGAGTATCCCGGGCGGAGTGAATACTGCGCTTATCCAGATATACAACCAGCAAGGTGGATTGGTGCGCTCGGTCAATACCATTGAAGGACCTCATGTGAAGGTTAGTACAGAGGATATGTCTTCCGGACATTATTTCATCAGGCTTGCTACAGGTGGGCAGATGTATAGTGGTTCCTTTGAAGTGGTGAGGTAGGTTCATAACCATTACGGAAAAAATATCCGGAATATGCCTCATTTAAGGGCATTATACGAGGGAAAAGGATGTCATAGTCTATGACAACGAGTGGATATGAGATATTTAAAGTCCTGTTAACATCGCATATCTAAATAAAGAAAGGATTAGTTTTGCACCCTGACGCTATTCAATTCTAATGCAATTAAGCAGCATGACAAAAGTATATTTCTTCCTACTGATCTCATTTACAGCACTTCAGGCCTGCTCGCAGTCGCCTTCGACCACCCCTGCCAAGCCTGCTGCTGTAGCCGAAGCACCTAAGCCTCCGGCCTACGCCTCCACCAAGGAAGGGTGGCTCGTGGATCTGGATGAAGCCTATACCGTCTCCCAGAAGGAAGGAAAGCCTATCCTGGCCAACTTTACCGGAAGCGATTGGTGTGGCTGGTGCAAGAAACTGGATGCAGATGTTTTTTCAAAACCCGAATTCCAGGAATGGGCAAAGAAGAATGTAGTGCTGCTCGAAGTGGATTTTCCAAGGAGGTTCCAGATACCACAGAAAAACCAACAACAAAATGGTGCCCTCCAGCAAGCCCTTGGAATCACGGGATACCCAACCATCTGGCTCTTGAATATCACCAAAGAGGCGAGTACAGGGAAGTATAATCTCAACCCATTAGGTAAGACAGGCTATACTCCAACTTCGGCAGAATTTATCGCAACCGTAGACAAGTTTATACATCCTTAAGCTAAGGGGGGCCCACTGATTTTTCCAATATTGCTTACCTCAACAAGGTGATATCTCCGGTCATCATCCGCGGGATTCCATCCTTGTAAGCATATATCAGCACATAGGCATATACACCTGATTGCGCTGGCCTGGATCTCGAAGTTCCATCCCATCCTGCAATAGCATCCTGGCTTTCGAATACCTGATCTCCAAAGCGGTCAAAGATTTTCAAGCGGCAATAGGTCATTTCACACGTGGCTACAGGCAAAGCTTCATCATTGACCAAATCTCCATTTGGAGAAAATACATTTGGAAAGTACAATCGGCACTGGCACTGGTCAACCGCCACTGTAATGGTATCGGCTGCTGTACTGCAGGCGTCTTTTACTTGCAGCCAGTAATCACCAGCACTTTGCACTACATATGTGCCCTCAGTAGATTGATCCTGCCACAAGTACTCCAGGGGACTATTCAGCCCAGGATCCAGCACCAACAGATCACCATCACAGATCGTTCGATCTGGCCCAAGGTCAAAAGTAACCGGAAGAGAATAGTCTATGGTCACTGTATCGTTCATTATACAACCTTGCAGATTGACTACGACAGCATAAGTGCCAGCCTCACTTACCTGGAGGATAGGATCAGTGGATTGGTCCTGCCATACATACGTAGCATCTTGAAAGTAGCATCCAGGAACAATGATTCTCCTGCACATATTGTAGTATCCTCACCAAGCAGGTCTTCTGGCAGTGTTATATACGTTGCCACCAGGGTGTCTGCAGCTTTGCAACCCATTACATCAACGTCCACCCAATACGTGCCAGGCTGGGAGATCACATAGGCAGAATGCATGGTGAGGTCATTCCAGACAAGTGTGGCACCCGGAATGGTCACCTCAAGGGTTAAGGTCACGCCTGGGCAAAGTGTTGTGTCCGGGCCCAGATCAATCACCACCGGAGCAGCAAATTCTATCAGTATCGAATCAATGGCGACACATGCACCTACATTTACCTGCACCCAATAGAGTCCTGGATGATTCACCGAAATAGTTGGATCAGTGCTGTTATCCTGCCAGAGATATTGTGCCCCAGGTGCGTGTGGATCGAGCACCAGCAATTGATCAGCACACAGTATAGTGTCTTGGCCAAGATTGATGGAGGTGATGCTCAGATAGGCTATCTGGATCGTGTCTCTGTTTTGACACATGCCATCATCAATGTCAACGAAATACAATCCCGGACTGGTCACCAGGTAATCAGGTTGTGAACTTAGATCATGCCATGTATACGACAGGCCAGGCGAAAACGCATTGAGCAACAAGGTCTGTCCTTCACAAAGTGTCGTATCCCTCCCCAGGTCGATAACAGGTAGATCATGAAAGGCTACTTGTATAGTATCAGCAGCTTCACAAGCACCTGCACTAACAGTTACGGCGTATGTTCCCGGCAATGCAACAACATAGTTTGGCCCGTTTGTATTATCCTGCCACTGATAGGAGCCCCATTGTGTCCCGGGATCAAGAAGCAAGGTCGCTCCAGCGCATAGCACGGTGTCCGCTCCCAGGTATGGGATGGTGAGTAGCGCGAAGTCAACATCAATAGTATCCGATACCTGGCAATTGCCTATGCTGACATTAACCCAATACGTACCTTCCAGTGTGATCGTATTGGATGACGAGGTGGTATTGTCCTGCCATAGATATGAAGCTCCCGGTAGGGTTGCATCCAATGTTAAAGATTGCCCACTGCACAATAGTGTATCCATCCCAAGGTCAAGTGAAAGAAGGGACAGATAATCCACCTCGATCGTATCCGCTGTAGTGCAATTGCCTTCATGGGCAATAACCCAATAGTCCCCGGGCTTGGAAACCGTGTACGTTGATGTCGTAGAATGATCCTGCCATTCAAGCGAAGTATGATTGTTGCCTGCATCCAATGTCAGGGTTGATCCCGAACACAAGGTTGTATCCGCACCGAGATAGATAGGCGCTATGGGATTGAAATTTATCGTGATAGTATCATTGGCAGTACAATTACCCAGCGTCACTGTGACTCGATATTGGCCAGGCTGGGTGACAGCATACGTTGAGGCTGTCGAATTGTCCTGCCAGATATAGCTTGCTCCTGCAGAAAATGCATCAAGGAGGATTGGTGTTGCAGTGCACAGTGTAGTATCCTCACCCAGGTCAACATGAGGCAGGTTGTTATACATGATCACAATGGTGTCGGATACTGAGCAACCATTTATATATGCGTCGACCCAATATTTGCCTGATGCGGATACAAGCAATGTATCGGCTGTGGATTGATCCTGCCACTGATAACTTGCACCGGAGGCATTGGCATGAAGAGTTATGAATTCATTCTCACATAATATTGTATCACGTCCCAGATCAATTGCTGGCAATGATGTAAAGCTCACGACTATTGTATCATGAGCGGTGCAGGCATCTACCTGAACTTCCACAAAGTAGATGCTAGGTGCAGTGACATTATAAGTGGATGATGTAGACTGGTCCTGCCACGAGTAGGAGGCATTTGAGGTTGCCGCGTTGAGTACCAGGAATGCACCATTGCACAAGGAAGTATCATTGCCCAGGTCAATATTGAATGCCGGGACATAGGCCACCTCGATTTCACCACTGGCCGAACAATCCCCGGTGGTCACGGTGACTGCATAGATTCCTGAATCGACTACATTGTATCCTGAAGCGGTAGTGTTGTCCTGCCATACATAGGTGGCACCAGGGGTAAACACGTCAAGGAATATTATTTCACCAGCACAAAGGGTGACATCGGGTCCCAGATCCACTGGTTCGGGATAGATGTAACTGATCAGTATTTCATCTTCATTTGTACAGCCCGCTACTTCTACCACGACGCTGTATGTCCCTGGTTCCGTGACCAGGTAATCAGGCGCTGAGGATTGATCCTGCCATTCGTATGACGCACCTGGAGTGGTGGCATCAAGGAGCAGCGTTTCACCTTCACACAACACCACATCAGGGCCGAGATCAACCGACGGCGGATCAGTAAAAGCTACTTCAATTTCATCGGTGTACATGCAATCGGCTATGGTCACTGTCACGGAGTATGTTCCGGGCTGATTGACGATATAGGTAGGCGATGATGCATTGTCCTGCCATTCGTACATCGCATCAGCTGTGGTCACATCAAGTTCCAGAGATTGTCCTGTACACAGGAGAGTATCATTGCCCAGATCTGGTGGTCCGGCACGTTCGGTCACATTGAGTGTATCGACGATACTGCAATCATAGATGGTCACTTCAACATAGTACCGTCCAGCCCCCGATGCAGTATAGATAGGATCAGTAGAGCCGTCCTGCCAGAGGTAGGTTGCATTGGGCATTGTAGCATCTATGGTGACCGTTTCGCCTGGACAGATAGTTGTATCCTGCCCCAGGTCAAGTAATCCACAAGGAGGCACGATGATATAAGCTCCGGAAAAATCAGCTTGCCCGGAAGTGGGTAGAAAGGTGATCTCTATGCCGGTGACTACTGCTTCAGGCCCTATTCCAAACAAGCTGAAATCCAATGACAGGAGCAGTCTTGGTGAAGCTGCATTGCCCGGTATGCATCCCGGAAACATATGTGTCCAGTTGATAAATGGAAGATCTGTCCACATGGATTGTGTCACCACAAAACTTGACGAAAAATTTCCTCCTTCCAGGATAAGCCGCACGCTGTAGTTGTCATGATGGAAACTGGATTCAAGTAAAAGATCATCGCCTGGCAGATCGCTCCAGGAGTATTCAAAGTATCCCGTCATCACCGACCAATCCAGCATATTGACCCAGGTCGAATCATCCGGCAATCCTGTTACATAATTGGAAGGACATCCGTTTGGGTGAGTAGCTGTCACCAGGTGGTCATAAAGCGTATAACCGTTGAAAGGGTATGGTTGTGCCACGGCAATTCCGGAGATGAAAAGGAAAATGCAGAAGAGCCACGGCTTCATCATCGATGGTGTGAACAGGTTTACGAGGATGTAAAATACGTAGCAAAACGGGAAGAAGGAGGAGGCCTGCTATCTTATTTGATCTCTCCTTTCAGATATTTAGCTATCGCCTCTGCCTTGTTGTTGACATGAAGGACCTTGTACATCGATTTGACATGCGTGCGAACCGTCTCTACCGAAATGAAAAGGGACTGGGCGATAGCGCTATAACTTTTTCCATCCACCAGTTTTTCAAGTATTTCTTTTTGCCTGTCCGTCAGGATGGTGGCTTTGCTGACACGCCCGCCCATCAGGTGGGTTACGATTTCGGGCGATAGATGGGGACATATAGGATCCGCCTTTGACGACAATACGGATGGCTTCGACGATTTCTTCAAGGCTTGCTTTTTTGGAGAGGTAGGAGCATGCCCCTGAGCAAAGGGCCCGCAGGATGACATCTTCCTCTTCATACGATGTCAGCATGATGATATCTACCTCAGGCATTTTTTCCAGGATGATCGGTATACCATCCAATCCGCTGAGGCCAGGCAAGCCGATATCCAGGAGGATGATATCTGTGGTAAACCGATGATCCTTCTGCAGGAGGTGCAGGAAGGATTCGATCGAGCCGACTGTTTCCACCACCTCAAACTCCTCATGGAAACGGATGAAGCGCGACACATTGTCACGGATGACCTGGTTGTCTTCGATGATGGTAATCCTTGTCTTTTCTGCCCCTGTATCCCCAGAAGGAGACTTTTTGTTTTCCGGTGTCAATGTCGTCTGCATTGTTTGTGGTAATGTACTTAATTTTCTTTTGCGATAAGTTCCTGTACCAGCGCCTCGAGTTTCGCTATCCTCTCTTCCTGCGTATCAATGATCACTTGTTGTTCCTGGATAGCTTTGATGGCTATCGGGATCATACTTTCATAGCTTATGCCGAGATAGCCGTTTTTCTCAGACACAACTTCAGGAAACAGGGATTGCACTTCTTGCGCAATAAATCCATTAGTTTTGGATAGCGTTGCACTACCGGCATCGATGTAGTGATATTTCGAAGGTTTCAGTCTGAGCAGGTTCCCCAGGACGGAGGATATGGGTTCAATATCTTCTTTCAGTCTCCGATCTGAATTAGTTACATATACCCCATCAGTGTCTCTTATATATCCTTTGAGCGAGCCATTAAAATAGAAATTGTAATCATCAGATCCATCGATATTCGTTACCCAGTTATTAGCGTTATCATTCCTTTCAGAGCGGATGCCATTTGCTGAAGACAATCCAGCTTGTTTTACATGGATTTCAAACGTAGGGTTCACACCAACGCCAAAGAAGTTACTGACATAAGTTTTACCATCAAAATATCCTGCATAGTTTGTACTCCCTCCGGAGGCAATAGCTTTCACCGCATAATTAGTACCTGTACCGCTGGCAGAGGCATTGACACCATATTTAATACCTGTGTTCCCGGATGCATCAGCCACTATGCCCGTATTTGAACTCGAAGCACCTGATGCAGACACATTTATTCCTGTATTCGTTCCTCCGGGACCTGTAGCTAGTAAATAGCCTCCATAATTACTTCCGGCACCCCAGGCGAGTGCGTCTACTCCTACATTTGCTATACCCCCATTTCCTGTGGTTAAAAATCTTCCTGCGTAATCATAATCACTGGAAGAAGCTTCGCCTATTACGCCTACATTCTCTCCGGTATTGGTTCCATTAGACGTGCCATAGACGCCTGTATATAGTCCATTACCGTTTCCGGTGGATTCACCAAAAACACCCACATAGCCACCTTTACCTGAAACACCATATCCCCATCCATTATCCACTGTATTGACCCCATAGATGGCAGCTTTATTCGAATGCGAACCCGGAGCAAAGGTGTTCATCACTTTCAATCCCTCATAGGTGGTGGAGTTAGACAGGATTTCCATATGGCCATTGTTCCTCAAAAGGCCGGCATTAAAATCGCCATAGATCAGTGCCTCATTGGCATCGCCATTAGTATTGTGAATGTATAATTTATTTGATCCGGTTTCGAAGGCACCCGCCGCATTGCCAATCATTACATTGCCACTCCCCGCAGCATTATAGCCGGCCAAATTTCCCAACATGACGTTATTGCTCCCGACCGAATTATAATACAACGAGCCATTTCCAATACTGATATTCTCAATGCCGGTCGTGTTACGTTCCATTGCAGAAGAGCCCACAGCGATATTGCTTGAGCCGTTGTTGGTGAATAACGCATAATAACCTATCGCCGTATTGTCCGATCCGGATACATTTTGATACATGGACTGGCTACCAACTGCGGTATTGTTGCTCCCTGTGCTATTGCTGGTCAATGCCCTGAACCCGGTAGCCAAATTATCGCTACCTGTCGTATTGCTTTGGAGGGATAAAGCTCCGGTCGCAGTATTATGTGCCCCCGTAGTATTAGCAGATAATGCTTTCGCACCCAGAGCTGCATTATTGCTTCCGGAGGTATTGGCATACATGGACTGGTCTCCGACGGCGGTATTATTGGTGCCTGTATTATTGCTGGCAGTAAGACTTCCCCTCAAGGCTTCATATCCAATTGCTGTGTTGAATGTTGTACCCGCCGATGTGCTGTTGTCGGCATAGTACATCGCCTTGAATCCTATAGCTGTTGAACGGCTCAGGCCTTTGTTGTTATACAGGGAAAAGGTACCAAAAGCGGTGTTTTCTGAACCCGTGAGATTTTCTGTCATGGCGCCGGAACCCATAGCCGTATTAAACCCACCCGTATTCACTTTTCCCAGGGCACCATTTCCAAATGCGGAATTAGAGGCTCCTGTTGAATTGAGATTTAGCGCATAAGCACCAACACCCGTATTGAACAAACCTGTGCTTACATTGCCGGTACCTTCACCAACAAAAATGCTGCCTGATGAATTCAACGGCCAGATCAGGTTGTCGCTGTTGGCGTTTTTCTTGATAGTGACGTTTTGGGCAGAAAGGAGCAAAGGGGCAAAGGAGCAAAGGAGAAAGGGCAATAAGGCAGAAGGGCGGAAAGGCAGAAAGGCTGAACGGATAATGAACAAGTAATTCATGGTGGATTGAGATTCGTTGACCACGGAAATGTCCGACTAATCGGGTGGCCAGGCAATCACCCTACAGGGTGGTAATAAAGCTAAGGTTGGGGAGAAGGAGATATTTTACTGAGGCTTTGCGCTGATTTCTGATGTATCTTCCCGCACGGATGGAACAATTTATGGCCAAATCAGCTGTGTCCTCTTGCCTTGCGCAATTGCTTGTTCGTCTTAGCTTCTCTCTTAGCTCTATTTCCAGCCTTTCTGCCCAATCTTATGTTGACATAACCCCCCTCAGTGAGGTACAGCCCTACAATCTCAGTCTCTCAAATGACATGGCGCGCATGAACAGTGCAGTCCAGACCCCGGATGGCTACCTGTGGATAGCGTCTACCAAGGGCCTGATTATTTCAGACGGACATCAAAGTGTCATCTATAGCAGGGACAATCCCCGCTACCCTTTAGGATTAGAGGACCCCGATGCTTTCCTTGGCAACCTTTGCATGGACAGTCTGGGCCGTGTCTATGCCGCTGTATCTTCCGGCGCAAAGATCATCCGCCTGAATCCTGATACACGAGCGCTTGAGGAACAATGGGGTTTTGAAGATCTATCCCATCCGGTGTCCTTGTCTTATGATGTCTCTCCCTCGGGTGATGTATTTGCCTTGTTGCTCGAAAAGAGCGCTGATCGTTTTACAATATGGAAGATGAATCCATCAGGGCACAACCAGCTTCTCTTTGAAGGCACAAAGGCTTCATTTGGGACATTTGTCAACTATCAGTGTTTTCAATCCATGCATTGGATACAGACCTCTGATGGCATCCTGAGGATCACCAATGATGGCGGGCACTTTACGTTCCATCATTGTATCAATTCGATCCAGACAGATTATTACCCTCCGATAAAAGGTGAGCACTATTACTTTTATGATCCTTCGTTACGGGCAGTGATGTATTGGGATTCGGCCATGTCAGCACCAGTGAAATACACTTCAGTGCCTTCCGGGGTAAATATGAATTCCGGACAATTCATGGTACACCATGAGATGCTCTATATGGCCAATGGATATTATTTCTTTGTCCTGGATACCCTTCATCATACCATACAGGACCTGAGTACAGCGACATACGAAATGAAAAAGCAGTTTTATCCGGCAGCTATTTCAGAGGATATACTGGGATTTCATCTGATTGATGGTAATGTATTTTTACTGGGAAGTAAATTTCTCTATGCACTGAAAGCCAGGCCTCCGTCAACAGAAAGATTCCATGCAGCCATACCGCTTGACAGGCCCGATGTCTCCATGCGAGGACTTGCAGAAGATGAGCGTCAGAATGTTTATGCTTCCTTTTACAGTGGAGTAGTGGTAAAACCCAAAGGTGAGCAGGATTTCAGGTTGTGGCCTGTCCTCTCCGCAATAGAAGCAAATCGCTACAGTGCATATTCGCTTACCTATAAGGACCCATACTTGTTTTGGCATTGCCTGGAGATCAACACAGTGGACGGAAGCATAAAGCAGACAGTTCCCAATGCAGTCAATGGCCATATCGTACACCTCCTGGCCGGAGACACATTGTGGTTGTACACCTGGTATGGGCATCATCTCTATTCCTATGATATCCCTCGCGGACAGTTGGATTCAGTGCGTATCAAATCTCCCACGGACCAGGATGATGATTTCCCATATATCATCAATAAAATGATCAATAATGCGGATCAAGCGGCGATATGGATGGCCACCAGCAACAATGGCATCAAGCTGGTCTCCAGGGAAGGAAAAGTGTTACAGTCCTTTTCGGTTGAAGAATTGGGCACGAGCCGGCAAGAGGGCATCAATGATATCCTGCTGGATGGACCATACATATGGTATGGGTGTTATGACGGCCTTGGGAAACTCAATACGCAGACCAGGGAGTACATATTGTATAAAGACCCTATGATCACACCTGCCATGCACCAGCGGTCGAGGACTGTCTTTACGATTCTTCCTGATACACAGAAGGGTTTTTATTTAGGGTCCCAGCAGGGTCTGGTGTATTTTGATACTTCCGCTTTGCTTTATGCACATCTTAATCCAGAGCATCCATTAGCGCAACCTGAATTTAACCGCACTTCAGCATTTAAAGATAGCCAGGGCAGATACTATTTTGGGAGTACCAATGGATTGTATTCGTTCCTGCCCGAACAGCTCGAATTTCAGTCTGCTGGTGATTCCCTTTATCCTGTCAAGCTCTATGGCATCGCGGTCTTCAATGGAGAGGAAAAGCGATACAGGTATATCACCTCTGCGCTGAGTGATCTGGAGGAGTTGGTCCTGCTGCCATCTGAAACAAATATTGAATTTAACCTCTCAGTCCCTTGCTTTAATCACGATATCTATTACAGTTACCGCATCAAGGGGATCCATGATCAATGGAGTGAATACGCCGCCAATCCCCAGATTCTGGTATATGCGCTCCCTCCCGGCAGGTATATGCTGGAAGTGAAGGCTTCAGCGAATGCAAGCGATAGTGTCATTTCCCGGTTTCAGTTGCCAGTTATCATGTCGTCATACTGGTATCAGAAGGCATGGATATGGATATTAATTTCTTTGGGCTTTTCAGCAGCACTAGCGATGTTGATCAGGTACTGGTATCAGCTGCGATGGAGGCGACAAAAGGCACTCGAAGCACTGCGCATAAAGATTTCTTCTGACCTGCATGATGACGTCGGTTCGATCTTGTCGGGACTGGCTATGCAATCACAGGTCATGTCCTATGAGATGCCGGAAGACAAGCGCAAGCCCATGCTCGAGCTAAGTGATATGAGCCGTGAAGCGATGGAGCGCATGCGGGATACGGTATGGGCAATCGATGCCCGAAAGGATAAGTATGAAAACCTGATCGACCGCATGCGCGATTTTGCAGAGAAGACACTAGAGCGGAAAAACATCACCCATGATTTTATTATGAGCGGACTCGATGGAAAGAAGTTTATCAGTCCCGAAGTGCGGCAGAATATCTATCTTATCTTCAAGGAAGCAATCACCAATATCATCCGGCATGCGAATGCTCAGCATGTCGTGATTAACTTCTCACAGGAAAGTGATCGTGTAGTCCTGTCTATACATGACAACGGAACGATCCAGCTATCAGGCAGTCCCGATGGCCAGGGTATCAGTAATATGAAGATGCGGGCTGCTAAGATTGGCGGAAAACTGAGTATATCTAGTGAGAATGGGTTCCATATTGTTTTGGAGATAGGCACTTGAAGTAGTCAGCAGTTCATAACCTTTGTTTAAGGAGGTGTGCACTTATTGGTCAGGGATATGACCTCTTTTCCGATCTTCACTTTAAATATCAATTGTTGCCACATGGATCAAATGGATGTCATCAAAGAAATCTCCAGCGCCATTCAACTTGCCCTGGGTCCTGTCTTCCTCCTGACCGGCATTGCCGGTATGCTCAATGTCATGTCCGGCAGGCTGTCACGCATCATCGATCGGGGCCGGGCACTTACCGAAAAGCCGGATGTCATATCAACCTATGAGCCTGCAGAGATCCGGACCGAATTGCTCATGCTGGAGCGGAGAAGGCATATCACCAGTATTGCCATCAACATGTTTACGATTTCAGCCCTTCTGGTGTGCCTCGTCATCGTTGCGCTGTTCCTCGAGGCTATGTTTTTTCTACGTTTGAAATGGCTGATCGGTGTGCTTTTTATCCTGGCTACACTCGGGCTTGTCGTAGGGCTTGGGTATTTTCTGCGGGAAGTTCATTTTGCTTCAAATACAGTAAGGATACGAGGGATCAAGTGAGTACTGTGAACATTCTTTTTCCGGGCTGTTTTCTGTTTGGTTAGTAAGCTACAAACTGGCCTGTTAAGATGTTGTATGCAAAACTTTGATTGTTAGTCCAGTTTTTATATCCGATAATAGTGGGACTGAGGGTGATCTGCTCATTGAGAAGCATGTCAATATTACTTATACCCATCTGGTAACTTGAGACTTCCCCCCCTGTCACTTTGATTGAATAATAGGGTGTGTTACCATTCGGATCATATACCTTGAATTCAATGGTCATAACACTCAAATCCGAGGATCCAATTACTGCTTTGTGAAATGGGATGGAATTTTGGTCCATCGTTTTACTAAACGCCAGGTCCTGCAGGCTTGACTGCGTGCCCGAATTTGAGGCCCCATTGCTGAACGACCGGACCGGATAGGTGCCAGCTACAAATCCAAGCATCCTGGCAGGACTGGAGATTGTATAGGTGATGGAATCTGTATTAGATGGCATGAAACTGCTGGAGGCTACGCTGTTCCATTTGACACCATCATGAAATGCCGGTGAGGCAGTTTCTATGTCATAGATCATCAGCCCGGCACTTGGGTTCGTGACACTAGAGGTATCGGTCAGCCGAGGGAGCATGATGCCTTTATTGGCGCTAGTGACATCCAGGGCAGAATTTGTACTAGGTGTAGTAGTTCCTATGCCCACCTGGGCCTGGGCTATCAGGTTGCTCAGTACAAAAGCGAATAGACAAATGAATTTCATCATTGGTATTTAGTTTACAGATTTACCATAAGGAAATGTATGAAGCTTTATGGCCCGGGATGCCTTCTTCATTCAAGAGGAGTCAAACATACAATATTTGGCTACATTTCAAAGCGATTCGTTATATTTATTCTGATCAAAACCACATCCGCTATGGAATTTCTCACCACACTCTGGCTGCCGATCCTGCTTTCGGCTGTTTTTGTCTTTATCCTCAGTTCTGTCATCCACATGTTTCTGGGATATCATGCCTCGGATTATAAAAAGCTATCCAACGAGGATCAGTTCATGGACGCACTCCGGCCTATGAATATACCACCCGGGCATTATGCGGTACCCAAGCCTTCCAACAGGAAAGAGTTCAATTCACCTGAGTTTCAGGCCAAGATGAACAAAGGCCCTGCCGTGATCATGAGCGTTCGCGCTCCAGGCATGAATATGGGCCCCACGATGATCAAGTGGCTTGCCTTCCTGCTGCTCGTCAATGTATTTGTCGCGTATGTGACCAGCCATACCATCAGCCCTGGCGCTGATTATCTCACGGTGCATCGTGTAGCCGGATGTGTCGCCTTTATGGGTTATGGACTAGCCTTGTTTCAGGATGCCATCTGGTATGGAAAGAGTTGGAGTGCAACCTGGAAGATGTTGTTTGACGCGCTACTGTATGGACTGGTGACGGGAGGGACTTTTGGTTGGTTGTGGGGATAGAACACAGGAGTACAACTCAAGAGATTTTCCCTGTTTAAATTACATGCCTGAAAAACAAAAACAAGAAAAACATGATTATCGTACACGACACATTTATCTGCAAGCCCGGTAATGCCTCAAAGATGGCCAAACTGTTCAAGGAAGTGATGGACGGCCAGCCAGGCTTTATGCACATCATGACGGACATGACCGGACAATGGCACAGGGTGATCATGGTCAGCCAATATGAAAATCTCACAGCCTATGAGAAGAGCTGGGAAAAGTACATGGAAGATACAGAAGAGAACAGGAAGATGAATGAGCAGATGAAGGGTATCAACGACATGTATGTCTCAGGCCATCGTGAGATATTTAAGGCCTGGTAATTTCGTAGTCTTGATTATTGCAATGTCACTTGCCCTCCAAACTGCACAGTCCCTGCTATGTTGGACAGGGTAACCCTCGTCATCGTGTTGGGTTCGCTCGCCAATAGCAGGTTTTGCAGCGTAAGGTTTCCTCCATTCTGTATTACATTACCCATGGATGCACCCGCATCCCCGTTGATGATCGACAGATCCTTGATAGTATTGATGATCCCTGTATTGATCGCAAATATCCGGTGTGTTCCGTTTCCAGCGATTGTGAGTTGATTGATCCCCGGGCCATGAATGTTGAGGGTTTTATCAATGGTGATCGGACTGCTCAGCTGAATGGTCTGTCCATTGAGGGAAGGCGAAAAGGTAATCGTATTGTCGGAACAGCAGTTAGCCAGGACAGTGCGCAAGGTTCCTTCGCCAGTATTGCCTGTAGAGGTGACGACCGTAGTTGGTATGCCGGAAGTAGTTTCATATGCACCTCGGTCAATAGTTCCAAAAACTAATCTTGGATTGCCCAGCAAATCGGTGGAGGTGCTGTTGTATGCATTATTGCCTGTATTGTAAG
Organism: Candidatus Opimibacter iunctus; assembly: GCA_016716665.1. Lineage (GTDB taxonomy): Bacteria > Bacteroidota > Bacteroidia > Chitinophagales > Saprospiraceae > Opimibacter > Opimibacter iunctus. The sequence continues at coordinate 79,568 of JADJVH010000009.1, forward strand.
CTGGGGAACAAGGTGTTGTCTGAAAATTGAAACCTGCCTGGGAGACAAACAGCGGATTGGTATTGAACAATACATTGCTTCCGGTAACTCCAGCCGGTAATGATGCGCTTTGCAACATAGAGTAACTCACGTCTGCACTTCCACTTCCTATCTGCAGGTCACCCAGATTGTTCCAGAATATACTGTTCTTAAAGACATGGGCCCCGTTTTCAATTCGCACTAAAACGATATTCGGGGAGTTGCTGGCAAGCGTACAATTCGTGCACTGAACCTGCCCTCCATCGATATGAAATGCGCTTCCTGAACCTGTTGCGGCATTTGAGTAAAACAAGACATTCACAAAGGATGAAGTGCCACTTGACTGGTAAACAGCTCCACCGCGTCCAAGGGAGTTTGGCGGATTCCCACTGGCGACATTCCATCGCAACACACAATTGCGAACCACACCGGATGCGATAGAATATATACCGGCACCGTCCTTGCCTTCACCCGCAGATGCATCGGCATACCCGTTTTCAATATAGAATCCATCAAGGTGTGCCGCAGCTATTATGCGCACTACATTTTGACTGTTGAGTGGGTCTGAAGTATTGTTCTTGTCAATATCGCCGGATAAGATGCTGGGTGTAGTGACAAGATTCCTCACCCCTGTAGTAGCAGAATATCCGCCCATGAGTACTACCGGGCTATTCAATACAAACCGCAAGGTCTGGTCATTGTCAATCAGGCCTGTTCCTTCATCCGGATAATAGGTGCCGGCAGCAACATAGATCGTGTCGACGCATGAGGTGACCGCAGCGAGTGCATCCTGTAATCGCTTATAAGCCTGGGCCCATGTATCTCCGGATTCAATGCCGGTCGTATTGATATTGACATACTTGACCTGACGGTAATCTGTCATTGGTGAGTTGCCACAGTATGCAGGATTACCTGTATTCTGGGCCTGGATATAGGTGCCGCCGGCCAGGTCATTTACGGAGAGTACACGTTTAGATTCACCAGGGGAGACACTGTAGTGCATCACTTCAGGAGCACTGATCACATGCCCGAGTGCACACGCATGTCCGAGCTCATGCAGTGCGATCGTCTCAAAGTCCAGCTCTGTACCCGAAGGCAATGGCGGGCCATACTCCCATGTCAATCCGGCAAAGGCATCATTGAATACCATGTCTATTTCAACAATGTGTGTGGCATAGTCTGAGACATTGGCACAGTCATCATAGTAGCTTGCAGTTTGCGCGCCTACGCCTGCAGGGATTTCTTCGCCATTGTCAAAGCGGATGACATTGACCCCATCCTGTAAAATAGCATCTATGGAAGTGACATCACCGATGATAAAGTTGACTTCTGTGGCACATCGCCAGGAGTTCAATGCACGCTCAAAGGACTTCCGGGCAGGAGAGTTGGCGTTAAATTCCGTATGGTATCTGTAGGTATATCCTCCGGTGCCGTTGTTATTATACAGATGCCTTTTAAACAGGGTAGGAGTGCCATTGATATCAAACTGGACATTGAATTGTGCGTATGGAATTGTCAGGGACTGTGTTGACGTTACCGCCATTCCACCAACAGTTACCCTTACTTGTCCGCTACCTGCGAAATAGGGCACTTTGATTTGTATTTGTGTGTTGCTCCACAACTGTACATGAGGGGAAGATGCCGCCACCCACGTAGCACCGCCATCATTTGGATTCTTAAATTCTACGGTGCTGGTTCCCATGGTAGCACCGAATCCGCTTCCATTGATGGTGAGGATTGAAAACGTTCCTGCAGTGATGGTGAGCGGTGTCATAGAAGAGATGGAAGGGACCACACGTTGACTTGCAAAGGTTGGCTGAGGCAGTGGTTTTATTTGCCTGAAGTTTTCACCTGTGGAGTGGGTCATGACATCATACCAGCCTTCCCACGCAAATTGATTGAAGTGACCAGCGACGGTTTTAGTGTTCAGGTCATAGTCAAAGACGGACTGGCTGCTGGCATAGGCCCGGTACACAGGATCACGAAAGCGCAATCCGTCCTCAGGATTTCTGAACGTAAATTGCTTAAGGAAGAATGTACCCACCTGGCCGGTATGGAGTTCGATGCAGGGTGTCACCTGGATCGCCCTGTTGCCCACCACACCTCCAGACTCGATGACGTCCACGGTGGCTTTTCGATAGGTTCCTTTAAACACCTTGGTGATCTCTATTGTATAAGAGGTGTAGATAAAATCTCCGGCGGTAGTGACAAAGGCATCCTTTTCCGTGACCACACCCTCGATGACCAGATCGCTATTGGAGGCCTGGTCGTCAAGCGCAATCGGGATCATTATACACTGGGAAGAGCTCTCGTACTGCAGCAATCCGGCTGTCAATACCAGTAGGACACGGCAAGTGATTTTGGAAAATATAGCCTGAAATGTGCAACGATGGATTGTTGCATGGGAAAGGGGGCAATTGAGCAACATGTTAAAGACAAAAGTGGAGTGAGCGAAAGCACAATATTACAAATTTTCCGCGCTTTTCAATAAGCCGTTTGCCCTTGAAGGACAGTTTGTGGGAGCTTTTCGGATATCCAATCAGGTATGAAATGGAAAATCATAGTACTCCTCTTTTCTTTGAACATCCGGCTCCATTAGCAATCTATATATGAGAGGAGCGAATGGGGTGAAATCTGTCAAGGCAGAGCACTTTCAGCTGGAGAAAGGGTATGATATTGGTTTTTTAGATGGAGTTTTAAATAAGACCTTGCAATTTTTCGGGCTTACCTAAGTCATTGGTACCTGTGCATTACATTTCAATACACTGTAACCTGGTGTTATAAATTCGTTTCTTTATGGAATGGATTTAGGCGACAAGTGGTCAGCCCTGAAGCTGTCCTTTTGCGTTTGGAGGCTATTCATATATGGAAAGTGTTAACATCGTATTGCATATCATTTCGCTTGTCTTTGCCATCCTGGCAGCCTCTCTATTATTGTTTGTCAACCAGGAGCGCAGGCACAGCAATACATTGCTTGCTTTTGTTTTACTTGCCTTCGCGCTGCAGCATTTGGTGCTGTTCCTCCTCTTTTCAAAGTGGATACTCCATGCACCCTGGTTGTTGAGGGTCGCAGGCCCTAGCACATTTCTTATTGGCCCGGCTGCCTGTTTGTATATCAGGTCTGTATTGCATGATGAAATGCAGTACAGGAAATATGACTGGTTATTTCTGGTGCCGGCCTTTTTGGCACTTGTTAATTTTGTGCCCTACTATTTGCTGTCCAACCAGGAGAAAATCGAATTACTCTATCGGAGTTTTTATAACAATCCCCGGCAACCGGATTCCGGACGGGGACTGCTGCCAAGCCCGATTTATTATAGCTTCCGTGCGCTTTGGTCAGGGTTTTGTATCTGGCTGGGATACTCCCAACTTTTCAGATTTAGAAAAGACAGTTCAGCAGCATTGCTGGAAGGCAATAAAATACTGATCCGGTGGCTTTTTACATTCAATGGACTCTTGACCGCCATTTTGCTGGCGGTGCTTGCTAAGCTCTTTATTGTCCCAGTGAAGAATTCGCCGGTTACGGTTTCCGATGTGCTGATTGCCGTCACCGTTGTATTCATTTGTCTTCAACTTTTTCTGCGACCACATATTTTATATGGTGTCCATAGCCCATTGTCTCTTCCACTGACTTTGCCTGATCAAGGCCAATTGGCCGAAATTACTGAATCGGCTGTGCCACAACTGGTTCCTCTTGAAGATGTCGAGTCTGCCGCGATTCCCATACAATTCTCGCCGACCGACCTCGAAAGCAAGCAGTATAAACAGATCATTGAGTTGTACTTCCAGGAGAGAAAGCCATATTTAAATATGGATTTTTCGCTTGAGAAGGCCGTAGAGGATATCCGGATCCCCAGGTATATCTTATCCGCCTTCATTAACCGCCAGTATGGTTTAGGATTTCGTGAGTTTATCAACAGGCACAGGATAGAATATTTTATAGAAAACAAGGATAAGGAAGAGTGGAAACTCCTCACCCTTGAAGCTATAGCTTCCCACTGCGGTTTTGGGAGCCGCTCTACATTCATCAGGAGCTTTAGGCAATATACAGGCTACAATCCTTCCGATTTTCTGAAAAAACCTAGACTCCATTCCCTGAGCTACAGGCTGATTTGCCCCATTTTACGTGCCTCCGACATTTTGCAACATCCAAACGACATTCTAATACAATGTCCTTCCCGGTATAAATGAAATTTCCAACGGCAGGCTAGACCTTACGGTTCCATAGAGGGTTTTTACTGAAAACGGTCCCTCGTTTATTTAGCCACCTGATCTTCCTTGAAATATAATAATGGTTTAATATGAAAAATTTCCTTTGTCTTGTTCTTTCGTTGTTTCCGCTTTGGGCTTTTAGCCAGGCTGGTTCGGATATTGCCCCTGTAAAGTCCCTTTTGATCAATAATGTCCAGATTTTTAACGGAAAGGATGAAAAGACGATCACAGGCAATGTCCTTGTCGTCAATAACCTGATCAGTAAAATCTCGACGGCCCCTATTCCGGTCAATCGCAGCGGTGAAACTATTGTGATTGATGGTAAGGGTAAATTCCTGATGCCAGGCTTGATTGATGCTCATATGCATATGGTTTTAGCCGGTTCCACATTATCACAAATGCAAAATGGTGAAGTTGGAGCAGCATTTATCCGGGCCGGTGAGGAAGCCGGAAATGTGTTACAACGTGGTTTTACCTCAGTCAGAGATTTGGGAGGCCCTAGCTTTGGGCTGAAACAAACTATTGACGCAGGAGTGATTCCCGGACCGAGAATCTGGCCCAGCGGCCCTATGATTTCGCAGACATCCGGACATGGTGACTTTAGAAACATAAATCAGCGACCGGTTTCACTGGGCGGATGCCTGGATCATTCTGAGCAGATTGATGCCGCTTTGATTGCGGATGGCCGGGATGCTGTGCTTGTGGCTGCCAGGGAGACATTGAAGAGAGGTGCTTCACAAATTAAACTGTGTGCGGGAGGTGGCGTGTCTTCTGTATTCGACCCGATTGATGTGAGCCAATATTCTGAAGATGAAATACGTGCTGCAGTGGAAGCGGCTGCCGATTGGGGAACGTATGTGACTGTACACGCCTTTACCCCTAGAGCTGTCAATAAGGCAATTGCGGCAGGAGTTCAGTGTATCGAGCATGGACAGTTACTCGATGAGGCTACCATGAAGCTCATGGGCGAAAAGGGAGTCTGGTTAAGTATACAGGCTTTGGACAGTGAGGGACGGGAAGACTTTACAGCAGAACAGAAGCAAAAGAAGGCTGACGTTGCCAATGGCGCAGATGCCGTAATAAAGTTGGCGAAAAAATATGGTGTCAAAATGGCCTGGGGGACAGATGTGTTTTTCAATCCGGCTATTAATAAGAACCAGAATACCTACATCGCCAAAATGGGGAATTGGTTTACCCCATATGAAGTGCTTAAACTGATTACGTCTGACAACGCAAGATTGCTTGCCCTTTCGGGAAATAGAAGCCCATACCGGGAAGGAGCATTAGGTGTGATTGAAGTGGGTGCATATGCTGACTTGTTATTGGTAGATGGTAATCCATTAAGCGACATCAATGTCATGGTAGACTACGACAAGAACTTTGTACTGATCATCAAGGACGGAAAGGTCTGTAAGAATACAATCAGGTAATTCACGATCATTTTCATTTAATAACCAAGTAATAAAACACACTATGGTAGTCAGGACACTTACAAAGTTCTTTTTTTTGATGTTACTCTCTTTCAGCACACTTTCCGCGCATGCACAAATCTTCCACCATTCGGGACATGGTCAACACGCTGAATGGAAAATACTTGGCCGTACACAGGCAGGTCGCACAGCTGATCATGATATTATTGTTGTCCCGGGACCTTATGATCACTTCAGGAAACTCAAATTCAAGGTTACCGATGCACCTTTACAAATGATGCGCATGTTGGTCCGCTATGATGATGGAGGGCGGCCGGAAAATATTGAAACGCGATTCGAGATTCCGCAAGGCGGTGAAAGTCGGATTATCGATTTGCATGGAGGAAGAAGGAAACTCAAATCCGTTGAGTTTTGGTATGACACTAAGGGATGGTTGCATGGCAAAGCTGATGTGATCCTGTTTGGGATCAAATGAAGTTGCATTGTTAATGATTACGACTTTTCCCCTTTGATCAAGATTGCATGGCAGTTTTGATCGGTGGTTAGTTGAGTATTCAATACCTAAGTTTCCGTTTTAAAAGTATGAGGACCTGCTACTTGCTGGTCTCTTACGTTTAAAAAATATTTCCTCCGTATCTTGCACTCGCAAGACCAAAGCTTTTTTATTCGCCACCTGGTCGATGCCTCTAATTATCAGCACATGAAAGTGATATCCTTTTTCTGGCCCTTCTGCTTTAGCGTCATCGGCATTTTTGGATTACAGGCTTGCAGCAAGCTATCTGCGGATTCATCCTCCACCAATGAAGCTTCGCAGCAGTGGATGGTCAATATCAATGAAGCCTATGCACAATCGGTCAAGGAGCAAAAACCTGTCCTGGCCTATTTTACATCCAGCGACACCTGCGGGCTATGCAAGCAGCTTGATGCCAACGTATTTGCTTCACCCACATTTACCACCTGGGCTGAGAAAAAGGTCGTGCTGTTTAAAGTTGATTTCGCCACCCTCGACCAGCTTCCCAAAGGCAACCAGGAACAGAATACCGCGATGGCCCAGTCACTGAAGGCTACCACCTATCCGACGATATGGATGCTCAACGTAACGCATGAAGTTGAAAATGGTAGGTTCAAGGTTAAGCCACTTGGATATACAGGTTATCAGCCGTCACCTGAAAAACTTATAGGGGCGCTGCAGAATTTCGTGCCGCGGAAATAACCAAATCCTATCCAATTTTAGTGCCCAAAACGCCACCATCTTCTCGCTGTGCAGCATCTAACGTTGCACTGAAAATCAAACACCCCTCTTTCCTGTAAGATCATGCGCATAAACGAAATCACTCCAGAGAGAGGGGAGGGGGGTGAGTTCAGCAGGATAATTAAAAGGGAAGATCTATGTGAATATTGAATACCCAACAAGGAACAAGGAATTGAGAAGTAATACCTAGAAGGAAATTATTCGCATTTCATAATCATGTGTTGCACTGAAAATCAAACCCCCCTCTTTCCTGTAAGATCATGCGCATAAACGAAATCACTCGAGAGAGAGGGGAGGGGGTGAGTTCTGTAGGATCCGTCTCGGACCTGACAATTATAGCCGGAGGTTGTGAATGTTTAAAGGAATTCCGTACATTTCTTTTAAAATCCTACCCTATGAAAACTAAATCTATCCTTCTGGTACTCTCAGTACTGTTTTATTTTGGTTGTTCGACCGATGATTCAATCGTTCCAACTAAGGAAATTAAGGGCTCCCTTTTCGTTATGGTCAAAGATCCTGCAGGTAAGCCTGTTCAAGGCGCTACAATTGACATCGGTGATCAGACGGTTACCACCGATGAGGATGGAACTTATTTTTTCACACAGATCACCTTGACCGGGGATGATTATCTGCAAGTGGCCAAGACCGGCTATTTCAAAGGCTCAAGACGATTTGTGACCAGTGGATCACCTACTCAGTTTCTCAACATTACCTTACTGCCGCAGCAGGAGATAGGAAGTTTTAGCAGTACACAAGCAAGCATCATTTCCATTGACGCGAAATCATCGTTGACCTTTCCGGATCATGCAGTGACGCGCGCAGATGGCTCAACCTATCAAGGCAATGTCCATGTGCTCGCAAATCCGATTTATGGAGATGATCCACTGTTGTCGCAAAAGATGCCTGGTACATTGACAGGACTTGATCAGTCAGGCACCAAGGTAGCATTAGGTAGTCTCGGTATGATAGCATTGGAACTTCAGGCAGACGATGGCGGATTGTTGCAAATAGCATCCGGGAAAACGGTTGAATTGCGATTAGCGATTCCTACAAAACAAATTAACACAGCACCCTCAACCATTCCACTATGGTATTTTGATGATGCTAAAGGGTATTGGGTGGAGGAAGGACAGGCTGTTCTGGATGGCAAGGCCTATGTGGCTCATCTGCCTCATTTTTCCTTTTGGAATTGTGATGAAATGTTTACGCTTGTCAATTGGCAGGCCAGGTTTATCTATTCAAATGGAATGCCTGCACAGAATGTCACAATATGTCTCACAAACCCGAGGCTGAATGACCAGCGATGTGCACAAACAGATGCTAATGGCGTGATTTCAGGCGGTATCCCGGCTGATGAAGTATTAGAAATAAGCCTTGAGGGCTTATGCGGAATGGAAGGATATGCAGATCAGGTGGGTCCTTTCAGTGATGACGTAAAAATGGATGATATCGTGGTAGAAGAGCTTAATATGGCTACCATTTCCGGTACGGCACTGCAATGTGATGGCTCTCCTTTAAAATCAGGTTTTGTAAAGGTGAGTACGCCGAAAGGTTTCTATGTTTTTCCAATCACTGATGCAGCGGGCCATTATGAGGGTAGTTATGTGTTTTGTGAAGGGGATGTGCTGACCCTGCGGGTTTATGATACAGCAAATGGATTACTCAGTCTTTCCCATTTTATTTCGTTTGACCGGAATTTGGATGCAGGCAGTATCAAGGCATGTGAGGAGGCAGATGAGTTTATCCGGTATAAGATCACAGGATTTTCGAGAGCGTATTCGTATTACAATATCCTTACATCCAGTTCAGGTTACACCAGTATTGAATCCTTAGACAGCATTGGATACCGAGGTAGATTAGGATGGACATTTGATGGGGTTACAACGGGACAATACAGGGGGTATACAATGTCTGGTAATCAGATCAATCTCCCGAATGGCCAGGTGGGGTATGTCCTGAAGATGGATCTCGACGTGACCGAATATGGCCCGAACGGTGGCTACATCAGTGGAAGTTTCAGCGGAAAAATCAATGTCGGTGGCAATGGATCCGGAGGATCCGGAGATTCTGATTTTGCCGGTTCATTTTCGGTGAGAAGGAAGTAAATTAGCAGAGACATTTTCAAATACACTAGTCTATGCCTTGCCTGCTGACCTTTATTGCCATATCCTTTCCACGTATCCTCATATTGGTCTTGTGGATTTTTACAGAATGGTTCTCCGGCGTATTCAGCTCTATGCTATGGCCTGTTATTGGATTTTTCCTCATGCCACTGACGACGCTTTGGTATAGTGTCGTCATCAAGCACTACGGTGGGCAATGGAATGCCTTGACTATATCCGTCATGGTACTCGCCGTGGTGATTGATCTAGGGTCCAATGGCAACGGATATAAGCACGGGAAGAGCCGGTGATTAGCAGCCTTAGCCCTAGCCTCAGCCTTTGCTTATCTTATACAACTTCCCTCCATCCGTGATGGCATACAATGCGCCATCCTTGCCTTGCGTGATATCACGAAAGCGTTCACCTTCTTCTCTCAATAGCCGTTCTTCGCCGGTCACCTTATTATTTTCAATGACCAGGCGACAGATGTGTGTGCCGCTGAGGCTGGCGATAAACAGATTGTTGTTCCACTCAGGAATGGCATTGGAGTGGTAGAATGTCATGCCACTTGGAGAGATGACCGGATCCCAATAGTATACGGGTTGTTCCATGCCCGGTTTTTGCTGGATGGAATCACCGATTTTTCCGCCTGAGTATTCGATGCCGTAGGTGATTGTTGGCCAACCATAATTCTTACCTGCCATGATTCGGTTTACTTCGTCTCCTCCGCGCGGACCAAATTCAGCTTCCCATAGGTCGCCTGTCTCCGGATGAAAGGCAATGCCCTGTACATTGCGATGACCATAGCTATAGATTTCAGGCCTTGCGTTTGCGTTGCTAATGAAAGGATTTCCATCTACAGGTTTGCCATCAGTCGTGATGCGAATGATCTTGCCTAGTCCTGTGTTGAGGTCCTGTGCAAGCGGTCTTGTTTCCCGATCTGATCGTTCGCCGGTCGAGATATAGAGATACCCTTCTTTAGAATAGAGGATGCGACCACCATAGTGCAGGTTGCTTGCGTGTGCCGGTGTGGCGCGATAGATGACCGTGGCGTTTTCTATTGTTTTTTCATCCGCTGCCAGACGGCCTTTGGCTACTGCAGTGAGATTGCCATCCGTCTGCGACTCAGAGAATACCCAGTAGACCATCCGGTTCTGATTAAAAGCAGGATCGATACAGAGGCCTAATAGGCCGCCTTGTCCCGCGCTGTTGACTTCAGGTATGCCAGTGATGGGCTCATCGATTGTGCCGGCAGCTGAGGCGATGCGCATGTTGCCCGTTTTCTCGGTGATGAGGAATCGGCCATCGGGTAGGGCGGCTATACCCCACGGCCTGTTGAGGTTTTTATTCAGCACCTCGACCTTGTAAGGCGTCTGTGTGTGCACCCCTGCGATGCGAGTCTGGCCCGCAAACGCTGGCGGGTATGTGGTATTGGCGGCTTCTGTTTCCACTGGTGCTGTGGTATGGTTTGGTGTGTCAGCAGTAGGTGCTGGCTGGCTGATCTTGGTCCCGCACGCGGTGATGATTGCGAGGGTTGTTGTCAGGAGGATGGAATGGATGGGGCGCATAGCATTGGATTGATTCAGTGCGTGAATAAAAGGAACAAAAGGAGAATAAGGAAGGTTTTGGGCGACTGTTCTTGCTCTGCGGAGCTCCTGCTATTCTGTAGGTAGCTATATTTAAATGGCGGGGAAATAAGCTATTGATTTTCTACCAGTTGCCCACAGCGTGTTATTATGGCACCTGATATATCTGACCTTCTTCCAGGGAGATAGGGCGAAACGTCAGTAAAAAGTTACCTGACTACTTGCGACAAGGTATATATTTATTTACTTTTGTGGGATTCTAAAACCTTCAATTCCTATGGGGCAGGAAAAGAAATCAAATAAGGAAGAAGATGAAATCTTCACAGTTGCTCCGCATTCTTCAGAGAGATGGGTGGTTTATAATTTCACAAGTAGGTTCACACCTGAAAATGATTCATCCCACAAAAGATGGTTTCCTTATGGTCCCTTTTCATAGGAGTCAAGAAGTTGGAAAGGGTTTAGAAAAAAAGCTTCTCAAGAAAGCAGGCATCAATAAGAATTAAGCCAATGAGGTCAAATATGAAAATACTAAAGAAAAGAATTAGGGTAATCGTGGAAAAAACAAACACCGGTTTTTCTGCTTATCCCTTTGATGAACAAATACCAGCTGGTACCACCGGTAGAACAATTTCAGAGCTTCAGGATAATATTCTTGAAGTGCTGAATTTTTATTTTGAAGAGAAAGGCTACATCATCAGAAAAGAGAACATCGCTATTGAGATAGATCTCCAGCAGTTCTTTCAATACTATAGAGTACTCAATGCCCGTCATCTGGCAGAAAAAATAGGCATGAATCCAACGCTCTTATCCCAATACGTTTCCGGTAAGAAGAAGCCTTCACAGGCACAGATCCAGAGGATCATTGGGGGCATTCAGAATATTGGGAAAGAGTTGGCTGAATCGACTTTTTTACATTAGGACAAGATGACCAATAAATCCACTTCACCCTAAGTGGAGAAGTTAGAAGTAAAGGTTTGAAGTAGAAATAGAAGTAAGTACGAATACACTTCTACTTCAAACCTTTACTTCTCACTTCGATGTTCGATGTTCGCTATTCGTTATTCTTTATTCGTTTTATTGCGTATCTTCACGAACACCTAAACCCTGACCACATGCGAACCACACAATCTTCCATCTTTATCCTGTTGCTGATACTTCAAGCTAGCCTCAGCGCCCAGCATCCCAAAATCCAGATACCGGCTACCGCCGCCAATCGTGTAGAGCATGCAGCTACTAAATCATCATTGCAGCAAACACCGTTAAGTCTTGAGATTCCTGCCGGAGGTAATCCTCCACAGGCGAATTCAACGGTTGTTCGCGAGCCAATGCCATTTATCACTACACCTGAAGCGATGGCTATAAAAGCGGAAAAGCTATTTCACAAAAGATATAACGGAGACCATCAAGCCACAACGCCTTCTTCACGTGTAACCCCTGTCATTGATGAAAGCTTTGAGGCCAATGCATCAGTGGATGAAACGCCTTCCAGCAACACGATTGCCGTGTCTGATGACGGCATTATCATTTCAGCTAATAATGACGGGGTCATTTATTTTACAGAGGCAGGCACGAAGTTGTATGAAGCAAAGTGGGGAGACTTCTTTGATGACAGTCAATTGACTGCGTCTTTCTTCAGTCCACGCGTGTTGTATGACCCGGTTGAAGAGCGGTTTATCCTGGTCACGCTACATGGGAAGACCTCAGCAACTTCGCGTGTGATTATTTCCTTTTCCAAGTCAAAAGATCCGGTGGACGGATGGAATGTTTATAAACTGCCCGGCAATCCGTTAGGTGACGGCAGTTGGTTTGACTTTGCATCGATAGGCATCTCCACCAATGAGGTGTATGTCTCAGGGAATCTTATCATCGGCACGACCTTCAATAAGGCCGTTGTCTACCAGATTAGCAAGACAGATGGTTATGTAGCAGGATTTTTGGATTGGCAGTTTTGGACCGACTTCTTCAATGGGCCAGTGTCAATCACCCCAGCGTCGTATGGACAGCATGGGGATTACGGCCCCGGCATCTACATGGTCAGCAGTGCTGCGGCAGGAGATGATGCCTATTGGTTCTGGGATCTGGATAATGATATTGGGGTAATCCTCAATTTATTGGATATACCGTACCAACCGCAAGCTATAGCCCGCCGGCGGATGCTAAGCAGTCAGGCAGCAATGATTGGTTGGAAACGGGTGATTCGCGCACAACGAATGCATTTTACCTGGATGGTATCCTTCATTTTGTGCTTAACATTGATGTAGGAGGAGGCTTTAGCGGGATCAGTTACAATCGTATGGGGGTGCAAGGACAAAACCTGATGACCACCCATTTAGGTGAACCAGGGAATGCTGATCTCGCGCATGCAGGTGTAGCTTCGTTTGCGACCGGTGGTTCTGATCGTTCGGTGATGATATCCTTCCTGCGCAGTGGTGCTGATCTCTTTCCTGAGTTTCGGGTGGTCAATGTAGATGGTGGTATGTCATGGTCGTCTTCCACACTGGTCAAAGGAGGCGAGACCTATGTAGATCGCTTGCCAGGATTAGAGCGGTGGGGAGATTACACCGGAATCGCCCGGCGTCACAACAGTACAGATCCGCGCACCTGGTCTGCTGGTTCGGTGGGTGCAAATATTGCGGGGCAGCTCGATCACACGTACAAGACATGGATAGGCGAAGTGACGAACGGGCAAAATGTTGGGACCAAAGAGATCGGTCAGTCAATAGATTTCAGCGTTACACCAAATCCTGTTGTTGATAACATGGTGGTCAGTTTTACAATGACAGAAGCCATTCCTATAACCATTGTGCTTCATGATGCTTCGGGTCAATTAGTCCGGACATTGTATGAGGACAAGCCATCAGTGGGTTTGCATACGGTTTCATTTCCTGCAGGTGATCTTGCCACAGGGGTATATGTGGTTTCGGTGAGTTCAGTAGGGAGAGTGATCGGGTCTAAGAATGTTGTGGTAGTGAAGTAAAAGCTATACTTAGTACTTAAATTCGAAAGGCGAAGCACTAACCTTAACTGAAACAGATTGCTTGACACTATCCACCATGTGCCAATTCGATACACTATTTCAAATCATGACTTTGATTCCGTCAAATCAATACACCGTGACACACAATGAAACTGGCTTTCGTTATGAAGTGTCGACAAAAGATGGTATCGCCTATGTTGACTACAGGTGGTCTGGTGAGATACTATTGCTTTTATACATATTCGTTCCGGTTTCATTTCGCGGAAAAGGTATTTCAAGTATTCTTCTCGAGCATGTATTGAATTATGTATCAGAGAAAAAGATAAAGATTAAAGTGTTCTGTCCTTATATAGCCAAATATATCCGGATGCATCCAGAGCATCAAGGCCTGCTGGCGAATAACGAATAGAACGAATAACGAATAACGAATAACGAATAATGAAGTAGGAAGTTAGAAGGTAGAAGTACGAGGGCGCGGTGAGAAGTGCAAAGTACAACTTCTCCTTCTTCCTTCTTCTTCGCACTTCGTTATTCGGTATTCGTTATTCGTTATTCATTTCTGCCTTCTCCTTCTCACTTTTACTTCTCACTTCGATATTCGTTGTTCAGTATTCGTTATTCAATTTGTATTTTAGCAACTTTTAAAGATTTAAGCAAATGAAGATGCTAATATGGGTTGGTGCTATTGTCGTGATAGGGGCCATTCTTTTCTACGTGTTTCGGAAAGCAATCGGTGCAGCCCCGACCTCTATTCAGAAGGAGATTACATATGGCCCGTTTGTCATACGGGTAGAAGCTATCTCCGGTAAGACCTATAACATTAACTATGGCATGGTTTCACAAACCAATGTCAGTTATTCAATCTGGTTTGAAGGCAAGCCTGTGGAATTCCCTGCCGCTTTACAAACAAACACGGGGCTGCCATATCTATGGATGGTCTATGCGCTTCCTGATGCACCTAAACCAACCCTCCTGGCCGGAAGCCAAAGTCTTTATTTGATTTACATAAAGGATGGGCAACCTGTTGTAGAACCTGTCATCGAACAAAGAAGTGATTTTGCTTCCGTTCAATTCCTGGATAGTGAGGGAGGACAACCAGGGACTTTCATGGAAGTATTCTCCAGAAGTGATACAATTGGGATGGATCAATTGGATACGCTGCAAGGAGGACGATATCTCCTGGTGAGTGAGCATACAGTGCTCGATATACAGACAGGCAAGCAAATGCTTTTCAACAAGGATAATAATGCTGTAGATAATTATTCTTATCCGCAACCTCATGGTGCGCTTGCTTTTTCTCCCGATCGTAAAAAGATCGTATTCAATGCCGCCTTTCAATCATGGAATACTGAACAAGCCAATTTGCCTGATTCAGAGCATGCACTTGTCGTCTACGATTTTGAAAGTGATAAAGGCTACAAGGTGCTCTATGATGACACAGATACACGCATGAAAAATATTGAAGACATCAACCTCGATTGGTTCAATACGTATTTTGAATGGAATGCAAATCAGGATACCCTATCCTTAAAAAAATGGGATAAACTTCCTTATTGGACAGGTAGCTACAAGGCAGCTGACAATTATTATTATCTATACCCCGTCAAGGCTGATATGTTGCCGGTATTTAAGGATTTTGTATTGCAACAGATGAAATGGGATGCTACCAATATCCTGAGTGACACAACCACTGAATACACAGGACGTACTCTTGAACTCGGAACGGCTACTACAAAATTGGATATTGTGTTCAAAGAAGATGAACAACAGATTAGTTTTAGCCGTAACCTTTACGAAAACGATAGCCCTGAATATAAAACCATGGTGGAGAAATTAGCCCGGGCGTTTGATAATGAACTATTGTCCGGAAAGCATCAGGAGCATTTTGGGAGGATTTATAGTGAGACGAAGAGGATTCTCGAGTTGTAGGGAGTGTCTGGGAAGTAAAAATATTCTCATCCCTGAGCGAAGTTGTAGCTTTCATGTCATGTTCTGCCATAGTGAGAGGGCATCGACTCTGCCCTTATGATCTCGCAAATGAAAGTAGTAAATTGTAATCGCCCTTGTCTGCAGCTTTAACAGCTTTGAGATATTCCCTTCGCGCATCACCTGGCTTTTTGAGGTTTGCAGCACCCCAACTGAATGGAGGCTGCTTGTATATTTTCTCGATCATGATATCTGCCATCAACCGGCTATGCCTTCCATTGCCATTTGGAAAGCAATGGATACTCACCAGAAGATGCTTGAATCGTAAGGCCATTTCATCCGGGGGGAAGGTTTTGTTTTCATGCCAGAAGCGTGCATCATCAAGTAGCAGTTTGAGTTGCATCGGAATTTGCCAAAACTCAATGCCAATATTCTTATTGGTTTTCCGGAAAGCGCCCGCCCAAGCCCAAACCTCACCAAACATGCGTTTGTGAATATTGCATACGAAGTCCTCAGTAAATATAACTTCAGGTTTGAAATTTCGGTCCAATACCCATTGATATGCGATTTCATTATTTTGTTGCTCATACTCGTCCAGCTCACCGCGAGTGGTGATGAAACCAATGCGCAAACCAACTTTCTCCTCTTCGTCTAACGGAGTTTCGCCATTCTGGTATTCAAGTGCTAATCCCATAGTGCCTTAGGCATTTCCCGAATGATCTCTTCTTTCCTTTCGTGAATGGACTTGACTAATCTATGAACAGTATTTTCCTGGTCTTCTAGCTTCATTGACTGGGATGTTCTATGTACAATTTTTGAAGCCAATCGTTCAGCCTTCCGTTCGATATGATTTTCCAGTGTGCCATCGATAGGCACAAAACCATATACCAATTCCATATCCAATGCTTTAGCAGCCTCTCTAAGGGAATTGAGGGTGATGCTCCCGTCAGCTTCACGTTTTTCAATAGCTCCAACGCTTCCTTTGGTCAAGGATAGTTTTTTGCCCAGTTGTTCAAGGGACATTCCTAATGTCTTGCGCACCGTATGCACCCATCCTTTATCCGAAACCTTAACACTACGAACTTTATTAAATTCCAGCATTTTCTGGCTTAACTGATCAACCTGTAACCTTTTCATTTGTATTACTATTGTAATACAAATATAGCATAATAGTATCAATATACTAATACAAAAATATCAAATTGTATAAGTATACCTTTACATTTTTCTCATATTATAAGCCGAATAAATCGCATTAACGGCTCAAAAAATACCAAATGCGGTATAAATCTTAATTTAAACCGCAAAAAATGCGTATTAACTTTGCATTTGCGGCTAAAATCACGTATATTTACCGCATAATATGCGGAATAAATTGCCAAAATATATCTATCAGCATAAGCAATGGCCTGATTTCCAATGGGATGCTAATATAATTTCAGCTTTATTGGCTTCCGTCAGATTTAAGCAGGGGCGGCTTATCGGGCAAATGGAGAACCTTGGATTCCAGCTCCAAAAGGAAGCTACGCTGATGGCTATGACAGAGGAGATCATCAAATCAAGCGAAATTGAGGGAGAGATATTAGATGTTGCCCAGGTCAGGTCATCCATAGCGAGAAGAATGGGAATAGATGTGGCTGGTATTGTTGCATCTGACAGGCAAGTGGATGGGGTAGTGGAAATGATGATCGATGCCACGCAAAGTTTTGAGCAGGCATTGACAGATGAACGTTTGTTTGGTTGGCATGCATTGTTGTTCCCATCGGGAAGAAGTGGGGCCAGAAAAATCGTGGTTGGACATTGGCGAAGTAACGCGAAGGAGGATCCTATGCAAGTAATATCCGGAGCTATTGGTCGTGAACGAGTTCATTTTCAAGCGCCGGATTCCTTTTATATTCCGTCGGAGATAAATGCTTTTATCAGCTGGTTTAATGAAGAATTGAAGTTAGACGCTTTATTGAAAGCTGCAATTGCGCATTTATGGTTTGTAACTATCCACCCTTTTGAAGATGGTAATGGCAGAATAGCCCGAACGATCGCAGACATGCAGCTTACTCGTTCCGATCAGAGTCCATATCGATTTTACAGTATGTCCTCACAGATAAGGTTAGAACGAAATGCCTATTATGCGATCCTTGAAGAAACACAAAAGGGAGAAATGGACATTACCAATTGGGTGATGTGGTTTTTATCTTGCCTGGATAGGGCATTGGATAGTTCAAGAGGACTTTTGGATAAAGTGTTGGTAAAAGCAAAATTGTGGGAGCGATTCAAGTTGGTGTCCATGAATGAGCGCCAGTCCCAAATGATCAATATGATGCTAGATGGTTTTGATGGAAAGCTGACCACCACCAAGTGGGCTAAGATCACCCAAACCTCCGCTGATACGGCTTTACGTGATATCCAGGATTTGATCAATAAAAATGTGTTGGTTAAAGTTGGGGAATCAAGGAAGGGATCAAGCTATGAGGTAAGGTTGGGGGAATAGGGTAACAGGTTAGTTTAGTTACTTTCCAATACAAAAAGTAATACATTTTGATTATCAACTTGTTGTATTCAATAAGGTACAAATCGGGTACAAAATCATTCGTTTTTTTTGTATGAATAAAGAATTATTTTTGCCTTTATGGCAAGCCAAGAAATTTTAGATCTGCTTAGAACGGGAAAAGAAACCTGGAATGATAGACATCTCCGAGATTGGTCAGAATATGATTTATCAGATGCCAACCTCGAAGGAATGGATCTTTCCGAATTTCATCTTTCAGGAGTAAATTTTAAAGGTGCGATTTTACGACATACAATATTAGATAGAGCAAATCTGGGCTGGTGTGATTTGACAAATGCTGATATGCGAAATGCTCACATGTTCTCAGGAGACCTTCATCATGCTGAATTAATAGGTGCAAATTTGGAAAACATGGAGATTGTGGGAGTGAACCTGAATGGAGCAAATTTGGAAGGGCCAATCTAAAAGGTGCTGCAATTTTTTTCATGTTTCCTGAGAAAGACAAATTTTTACTAATTGTGATATGACTAATTCAAACATTGGAGGATCATCCTTTATAGGTAGTATTCTTGATGGGACCATTTTTGATGGAAGTAAAGTTTATGGTAGCAGCGTATGGGACACTAAAGGCACTATTAAATCTCAAAGGGATCTGATAGTTACTAACGACGAAGCTGCGGTTATTACCGTTGATAATATAAAAATGGCTCAGTTTCTGTACCTTCTGATTACAAATGAAGAAATAAAAGATGCCGTTGATACCTTAACATCGAGAGTTGTTTTAATTCTTGGAAGGTTTACACCGGATAGGAAGCAAGTCCTGGATCAAATGAAGTCCTCTTTGCGGGGAATGGGATTAATACCGGTTATTTTTGATTTTGAAGGTCCTACTTCCCAAGACTTTACTTCAACAGTCCAATTGTTAGCGAGGATTTCGCTTTTTGTAATTGCAGATCTTACGGACCCAAAATGCATACCGCATGAATTATATTCTATAGTTCCGGATCTTAGGACTGTACCTGTTCAATGTATAATTCTTCAAGGTGTTGAACCTTATGCAATGTTTAAAGACTTAAAAGTATATCCTTGGGTTATGCCCTTACTTCATTATGAATCGAGTGATGCTTTACTAAGCAACTTCCAGAAAGATATCTTTGATCCCTCTAAACAAAAGGCTGAAGAGCTCAGAAGCAAAATATAGTACTTTTGTTTGCTTGCGATTTTGAATATTTTCATTGTGTGAAAATCAATCATTATTCTGTTTTAAAAACCCATTTTCTTCTCATGAATATGAATGATGACAACTCCGGTCTTGATGAAAATTCAACAAAACCAATAATTATTAAGCTTACTAACCCACATGCTACTCAAGAAGAAAATCTTACATTATTTGCTAGTGTATGGCTTGACCTGATAAAAAAAGATAATTTAGCTTTTTACAACTTCGGTCTTGACCTTGTAAAAAGGACCCCATTTGGAATATTATCACCGAATGATCTTCATAAAGCATTGTCAGTTGCTATAGCGCATAAAGCGACTAATATTAAAAAGAATAACAAAGAGATCAATTGGGTCAAGAACTTCTGGAAAAAGTCAGGAAAACTATTAAAATTAAATATAAGTGAAGTACAATTCCAAAGCCTTTCCTTCGAAGATTTTATTCTTATTGCAGCCACTCAGCTAATTTACAGTAATGAAATATTGAAATTACTTAATTTAGAAGAAGCTGAATCAAATAATATATCAGTAAAAGTGTTCAAATCTACTCTAACTCTTGACGAAGCTGAGAAAATTGCTTCAATAGTAGAAAATATTCTTATTTCTCCCAAACTTTCCTACGTATACAGATTCTCTGAATTACAAGGATATAATCGGATTGATGTGGCACATGCCTTGATGATTAGTATTGCGCATACATACAAAGAGGGCAGAAAACATCCACAGTTCAAGTCCTTATTTGCCAAATTTACTGAAGGGGCAGACACCTCTCTCATGCATATTGCAATGCGTGGGATTCCAGATAGAGAATTTGCTGCCTTAGGTAATAATTACGAATTATCAGATTTAATTGAATTAGCAGGGAAGTGGAGTTTAATCCCAATGCCAGGTTATGAGGGCTCAAATCCCTTGAGCCTAGAAGAACAAAAGTTATTCGGAAAGTTGAAAATGCCTTCATCCATTGTGGAATTTTGCTCAAAGGTTATATCGACTGACTCTCAAGATTATTGGCAAAGGATATATGCACACATAGGACTTGAATACCCAAAATGGTATTGGGATGCTACTAAAACTATTCCTTCCTCAAAGAGTAATCAATCAAGATCGGGGTGTTTTAGTGTCATTATTGCTATGGTTTTACTAAGTCTCATCATCTTATTATGAGATTTAAAGTATTATCAATTTATAACAATAGTCCCGGATGAGCACAAGTGAAACCGCAAGTTCATCAACTTCGGACGTATTTTCCTGAGTCTAACGATTAGTCATTCCGAAACTATTTGGGAACCTGTGGTCCATTCATAGGCGACATTTTTTAATTGATCAGTTGGCAGGAGTGTTGCTATGTCACCCATATGGCCAATAAAAATCTCAATATGGCCACTTTCATCAGAAGGAATGAAAAACCTAACCTCTTCTTGATCTTTGAAGAAAATATCTTTATCAAAATGGTCTAACTTATCGTGAGTGACTTTGGGATCATAATACAGAACAGGGCCATATTCATAAATCCGATTTTCACTTTCCATTGCAGATTTTACTCGGTCTAAAAAGGTTTGAATATCCCAAATTAGTACTGCTGTATCGCCCCCGGTAAATACATGACTATTGAACGACATTTTGAATTTTTCATGCATCTTATTTTCAAGACTGTCTCTTCTAATGCCGTGCAGACAGTAAACATTGCCTTTTGGTGCATTGCTGAGTCCGAAAAGTGTTGCAGGGCCTTTGCTTTGCTGCCCGCTTTCATCATGAAGCGTTACTTCAGGCATTTGCATAATAAAATCCAGCCCTTCGTGGGGATCACGCATGAATTGGTTTTCACACGTTCGATAAAATATGAGAGTATTCAAGTACATTTTGCCATGGGTAAACAGATCTTCCATATGCTGTTTTTGCCCAATTTTGTAAAAAAGGTTATATGTGATTTGTCCGTTCATGACTTTTGGAATTGATTTTTTAGGTAACGATCCAGCCCACAATTAGGGGTTTTTACTGAAGTGCTCCAAAATTCTACCCTCTATTTGGAACTTCTCTTTTAGCTCTGGAAAACGGTCAATCATAAGAAAAGACTCAGCCATCTTAATTAATATTCTAATGCTTTCTTGACGCTTGGCATGAAGATATAATTTTAGTGATTGATTGAAATTTGAGGCCCGAAAGGTTTTATTGCCTTTATTGAATAAAGCTTCTAACTCTGAGGCTGCTTTGATTTTGTATCCAGGAGAGAATATGGTTGATTTGATATGTGCTGCAATTCTTAAAGTCATATTATCTGCTAAAAAAATATCATGTGTCTTGGTCTTGCTATTCAGTAGTAAATAGGATTCGCTGAAGTTTTTTGTTTCAAAGAGATGTTTGTAAAATTGTTGATAGGCATCTCTAGTTTCAATATTCATGACCTGGTGATGGGGGCCTATGCACATAAAAAAGGGACTTGGTTTTTCTGCAAGAACCGATTCCATTGAGTATAACGCATTGTAAAATCCTTTACACACATTCATGAAGATTATCAGGCTATTCTTGCAAGCCACATTGATTGGAATGAGTGCATCACAAAAGTCTTTCCATGAGACAAATTCCTTTGATGGATTTAGCTCAAAGCCATTTTCATCTCCATGAAGATCAAGGTGAAGTATCGGTCGGATATCATGTTCTAAGATTGCTTGGGTAATGCCTAAAAATAATTCGATAAGTTCCTTTTTGTCAGTGACAGTCTGATAGTTCATGGCAATAGACTCTGCCTTATATGTATACGAGATTAGATCGTCATATAACCACTTTCCCGTCTTAGATTCGGTAGGGTACAGCGATTCAATGAATATGATATTATTATACTGAATATTGTATGTGAATGGATTTTTTATCATTACACATTGTAGGCGTTTTGATTATGGTTATTGGCAGGTACCTCGCTCGGATAGTGCTGAAGACTTACCCATAGAGCCTGGGATGGCGAGCCATAATTTAAAAAATGGAGGATTATTTTCTTCAAACCTAAGGAGATATGATATAATCTATTTCTAAAGGACATTAATTATTCTACACACTGCTTAATGGATATTCTAAGTGCCACAATTTAATTTTCTTGCTTTAATTTAGTAAAATTGATTAAAGGCAGCAGCAAAGGTGGCAACCCAGCTTCAAGTGTTAAATGCCTTACATGATATCGTATAGAAGGAAAAATGATTGCAGGGGCATTTATCTTTGCAAAATCAGAGGTCTCTTCGGCAGATTCACTTGAAGTTGTAAAAACGCCTTGATAGGCTGCATTCACCTTAAGTTTTGGTTCCGGAAGTTCAATATTTATTTCAAGTACAACCACAATATCTTGGTCAATTTTTGAATGATTCGCAGTTAAGATAAATGTTTCCTTGGGAATCTCCAATTCAGTAGTATCTCCAACGGAAAAATTAGACTTAATCAAGCTAAGTGACTTGAGTTGAAATGTTGCTAATGCGTCCTCTGTCATGGTTAAGCAGCCTTTAGTAATTCTTCATTAGTATATTCAAAATCCAAAGAATTTTCCAACTCATCATTAAACCCATAGAAAGCCTTTTCCCACAAATCATTTGATATCTGACAACTATAAATATCTAATATGCTGTTAAAATTTGTATTCACGTTTTCAAATCCATTAAAAAGAGTTTTTGAAATAATTGATGGACAAGAAAAGAATGAGGAAGTTATAATTGGTTTTATTGGTTTTATAGCTTCATTATATCTGAATATTGGTGAAGAAATTCCCCAAAAGCTGTTTCCAAAATGTAAATTTGATGGTATTTCAGAAAGAATGTTTTGCGAAGTAACCAGCCTTGTTTCAGATGATGTACCAGAATAAAGTGTTTCCGAATGTTTAAAATCAGTTAATGATGTGCTATCTACAATTGCAATATTAGCAAACGGATATTGGGATTCAATATGAACATAGATATCATCAACCAAAGCCATAATTGATGGATCATCGAAAATTGATGGGCCAACTACTTGAAAGAAATGAGTATCAGCTGTATTGCTGTACTGATGCAGAATTTTACATCTTGGGATAATAGCAGATATCTTTTGAACAACTTCCTCCTTTATTAATGAAATAAGATCCATTAGAAGTGTTTTTTAATTAAATTGAGTAATTCAGTAGTAAATCTTTGTGCCTTCACTACTTGATCATCATGCATCTCGTTTGATCTATAGTCAGAGTATGGTCTAAAAGCTTTAAGCTCTGACATTTTGCTCTTGAAACTAGCAGCATCGGTTTTGTTGATTTTGCGAAGTTCCTCACAAAATAAATTTATGGATGCTACATGTGTTGATGTTCCTTTTTCCTTACACCATTCTACGATCCATTCGTAATTTTTATTGCACTTAGTGTCAAGAACAGAAAGAACTTGTTGAAGGCATGAATAATATGCTGCGTGAATAGCTGGGGCAAAAAGCTTGTGTTCCCTGCTTAGAAGTGATGATTTCCAGTTCTGTTCAGATTTGACTGAGAGTACAGACATACAAAGCTGACATATTAAAGATTTAACTAAACTGACTACTCCAAAAACAAATTGAGTCATAAAATCAAATACATATCGGCGGCTAATATACACTATAAACTAGAATTTGATTAAATCAATCTGATTTTCAATTGATTAACAAGGTTCCGCCAGCAAATGTTGAGTAATCGTCTTTTTTTAACATCTGTGTTTGAAATGACCCCTTCATTTTGGGAAAGTCCCGCAATCCAAAAGTCAGCCTTAGTAACTGACTATGAAAGTTTTTGCTTTCCGCACATGTTCACTACTATTAGTCAAAATGGCAGCTTTAGCACCTTTGTCGGCCGGCAAGCCACCCTGAGTATTAGTCTGTTGCCACTGCCCAAAACGGCAGCCTTAGCACCTCATGGACTGATTGCATCACTACAAATCCAAGCCTGTTGCCACTGCCCAAAACGGCAGCCTTAGCACCTTGCATGTTGTTTCTTGCCAAAAAATCATATGTCTGTTGCCACTGCCCAAAACGGCAGCCTTAGCACCCTGTTGATTTCAGTTTAAATGGTGTTTCTTCGTCTGTTGCCACTGCCCAAAACGGCAGCCTTAGCACCTGGTGAGTTTACTGAAAAATCTCCTAAGAAAGTCTGTTGCCACTGCCCAAAACGGCAGCCTCCAGCACCGTCAATATGCAAATAATGACTCGCACGAACGTCGTTGCCACTCGCCCAAAACGGCAGCCTTAGCACCACAGAGAAACATCAGTGCTGGTAAACAAAAGTCTGTTGCCACTGCCCAAAACGGCAGCCTTAGCACCATTGTTGAGTAATCTTCAAAGCTCCATATGTCTGTTGTCACTGCCCAAAACGGCAGCCTTAGCACCCTGTCTTGCCAGAGTTTGGCTTAAATCAAGTCTGTTGTCACTGCCCAAAACGGCAGCCTCAGCACCGTACGTCCTTGCCTACATATTCGTCTGTATGTCTGTTGCCACTGCCCAAAACGGCAGCCTTAGCACCACATGTACACGCTCCACACAATCGTACCACGTCTGTTGCCACTGCCCAAAACGGCAGCCTTAGCACCACATCCATTCTTGAAATGGAAGTTCTAATTGTCTGTTGCCACTGCCCAAAACGGCAGCCTTAGCACCTCCATTACGTTTGGAACAAAGTGTTGCTTCAGTCTGTTGCCACTGCCCAAAACGGCAGCCTTAGCACCAAAAGACTGGAATCATCATTGTCTTACCTAAGTCTGTTGCCACTGCCCAAAACGACAGCCTTAGCACCATCAAGGAAGGCTTGCACCTTCGTACTATTCGTCTGTTGCCACTGCCCAAAACGGCAGCCTTAGCACCGAAAGTTCATTTATTATTCCTTGGACAAAGAGTCTGTTGCCACTGCCCAAAACGGCAGCCTTAGCACCCCATTCAATTAACGAAATGTGTCACACAAGTCTGTTGCCACTGCCCAAAACGGCAGCCTTAGCACCACAAGACTACAAAGAGTGACGGAATGCAAAAGTGTGATGCCACTGCCCAAAACGGCAGCCTTAGCACCCAAGCTTAGAAAAACACGCGAACCATTAATGTCTGTTGCCACTGCCCAAAACGGCAGCCTTAGCACCTTGTCGGTGATCCTGATGGTTTAAATACATGTCTGTTGCCACTGCCCAAAACGGCAGCCTTAGCACCCGGTATTGGGAAGACTCGAGTCCTGTGAGAGTCTGTTGCCACTGCCCAAAACGGCAGCCTTAGCACCTGTCGGTAACTACGTTCCAGTTTTTGTGGAAAAGTCTGTTGCCACTGCCCAAAACGGCAGCCTTAGCACCCATGGAAAGATTGCGCTTGGTGTTCTAATATGTCTGTTGCCACTGCCCAAAACGGCAGCCTTAGCACCACCTCAGCGAATTTTGGAAATACTTTTATGTCTGTTGCCACTGCCCAAAACGACAGCCTTAGCACCTACCAGTTCGGATGTGATTGACTTGCAACATGTCTGTTGCCACTGCCCAAAACGACAGCCTTAGCACCAATTATGTGGACCCTTATCCTGACAAAGATGTCTGTGCCACTGCCCAAAACGGCAGCCTTAGCACCCGAAACTTTTGATAATGGACTCATTATCAAATAGGTGCCATTCTGATTTTGGGCTTTTTGGGCATGTTTCATTCTTAATTTTATGTTAAGGTTTTCTTTGGTATTTATTCCGACCGGATCTGGAATTAGTGCTTTGTTGTTTTTTGCTGTTTCCGCGACCACTCCCAGGATTCCCTTGTTTCCTTTTAGGATTTAAATCTAACTCTCCAAGGTAGTAAACTATACCACCTTCTTTGACCCAGCTTTTATAATTGGTTCCTTGTGGTACATCCATGTGAAAGACGTGTTTGCGAAGTGTGTTCAAGTCATCCCAGTGTTGCTGATTTCTGGAAACTAATCCCATCACCTCTCTGAATCCAAGGAATCTTAAGTGACCGTATTGTTCAATTACTATACTCGCTTGTGCTTTGCAGATTTCACACTCCGTTTCATTGATTTTTTCGCAGATCTTTAGAGAATCATTCTGAATCGAAGACCAGGTTTTCATCAGGTCATCGAAACCTACGCTTTCAAGGTGGACATGCTCGTGATTTAGGCTAAGGGTGAAATAATTTACAAGGGAATTGAGCCGGCTTGCAGTTTCAACGAAGATGGCATCATCGAGCTGATGCATTCTTATTCTTACTTTTGGTGTGGCTTTATCAGATTCAGCTTTAAGCTTTGAAGTATTGCTTTTATCGACATCTTGATTCACTACGCTGATATCAATGCTTGCCTCTCTTAGAGATCCGATACCAGGTATTGAGCCGGGGATGGCATCTTTGGGCAGAAAATGAAGGCCTTCTAATGCACTACACTTTGTGGTATAATATTGCGTGGCGATCCACCATAAAAGGGCATCATGCACCATGATCCGGTTTCGCATTCCGATGATCTTAGTATTTACGGATTTCGGAATTAAGTTCACGCTACTGATATAATCCATGTAAGCCTCAATACTATACGGGATTTCCTTCAGAGGATCTGTTTCTAGTTTTACACCATATATGTTTTTACTGATATTGATGTCCTCCAGGGGCTGGCCAGGATAGAAGTACTTAAGCACCATCCCAGGATGGATAATAAAGGGTAGCGGGCTTTTCTTGGGCCCGGAAGATACCCTGTCAGGCCTGAATCCGAGTTGTACAATCATAGACTTGAACTTGGATAGGTCGCCGTTTTTAATAAGATCCTTCCACCCTTCAAGCATCTTGATGGTTGAGCCTGCAACCCTGGTGAACAAATCATCTAATGAAGTTGCATGGGTCAGGTGATCACTGAGAGTTACTGGAATCCTTCCCACATAACCAATCTCAGATTCCTTAATTAGGTTATTAAAATAGTCAAGATCCTTTTGCAATAACTGCCTGTATTGCCAATCTGCTTCAAAAGTTAGTAACTCCTCAGTTTGCCTAATTTTCTCCAGCGAGTAATGGTATATACTGAAATTGTTATATTCATTTTTACGTAAGAATTTAGGTTGCCAGGTATACAAGGTGTACATCCGCATGATCCCCCGGTTGACCTGAGCTCTGGACATTTGAGGTAAAACGATCAAAGCATCCTTTATTTTCGATTCAATCAGGGTTATCCTCTTCAGTAATGGGCCTTTTTCCACTTTAAACCCAAGTGGATGATTGGTCGTGAGTGTCTCCGGGATATACTTTGGTTCCAGAAGATTCATAGCTGAAAGTTCATTCGGATTAGTCAGATATCGCTCCATTTCTTCGGCCAGAGTGTGAAGAAATTGGTTTGCTTGCAAGTTTCCCTCCTTGATCTTAATAAGCAATATGCGCATGACATTAGGTCCAATGGAAAAAACGTGATCCGGGTACATTTGATGTTTTATCAATACATGCTGATCCTTTGAAAGGTGAAGTTTGTATAGCATTTGATTGGCCTTCCATTGCTCATCTTTCGCATCCAGTTGCATCTGACCGTAGTGAGGCCATTTGCTGTAATACTCCAGATTGTATAGTTTTTTTCTGACCTCTCCATTTATGGTTACACCTATTGCTCCTCTATTTGTCGGTTCAAAAGCCCACTGCCAGTCGGGAAGCTTGTTAAACTCTATGAGATATTGTACCGCAAACCACATAAACCGGTCTTTGGACCGGACTTTGTTGCGGTCCATGAGGCTCAGCAGGTCATTCAGCCGAATCAATAAAGGTGATTTTAGAAGTTGATCATACAAACTGGAGCTGTCAGGGTTGCCTCCTTTTTTTTTGCCTTCAGCTGCCCAGTCTGCATAATCAGCGACAACTTTTTTTTCAGTGTAGAGTCTACCGCGGTAATCATCTGGTTTTTTATCAGGGCTGTTTTCCACCTTTACTAGGCGTTGTTTCCATTCCATCCCGGGTGTAAGTATTTTAAGGGCATTTTCTCGGTGGTTGCCAATTTCATATAAAGCATCCAGGGCTTTCTGGCCATCCAGGAAAAGTTCAAGAATTAATTTATGAAATTGGTTGATCCGAAGCTTAAATATATTTAGAGGCTTTCTTTAAGGAAAAGGCAATGGTGTCTGCTTTTTCCCCTCGCGGAGATGATGCCAATTTTAGCTGGTTTAGCAATGAAATATGGCCACTAAAAGCTTCTACAGTCGCATCTTTCGAGTCTATTTGCTTTTGAAGGATCTGAAAAAATGTTTGATATTCCTCTTTAGTTACCACTCGTTTTGGAGCCTCGCCCGTCATAAAAAATGGATATAACTGAGGGGCGTAAACATGAGACGGTACACCAGACAGGTAATCGTTGATTTTATAAAATGTGCGCGCAGCAAGAACTTCCTCAATCTGTTCTATCCCTTGATCAAATAGACTTGCTTCCCCTTGGTTGTAGAACTTGCGAGTAGCGCCATCCCGGTGACAATAGTATGTCAGAATTTTAACCAATTTATCGGTCAGACTGGGTACGGTCGTTTTCTTGCGTAGCCAGTAACGGGTTAATTTTGTGCCCTCACTTTTCATCAGGAATAGGGATACAAAGAATATGGCATCTTGCTCCGTAATCTGATCGGATTCAAATAGGGGGTTTTGAAGTTGCCACTCTGCTACATCAGCATCTCTTTCTTTCTCCGGGCCACTCGCTTTTTCAAAACATGTGAAAGTCAGAGCCTTTAGTTTTGCTCTTAGCTTGCCGTCAAGTTTAAGGTCGTTGGGAACATGGAGAAAATGCGAATAATAGTTTCTAGTATGGTACAGTAACTTCACTATCTCTGGCGCAATCTTTTTATCATCTTCGGTCAGGGTATTTCCAAAGGAATTTTTTTCCTGAAGATAATCTTTGTAAACGAAGTCCCTTATTTTAAGGCATACTATATCAGGCACAGTGTGGAGATTAGGCAAGTACTTAGGCAGCGTTTCCCCTGTGGGCTCATACCACATGCCTAAAAGGTTTAAAAACTTTTTAAAAGCTATATTGGAGAAGGCACTCAGTTCTTCTGGTTTAGGCTTGCTTTGGGCAATATTGAGTTTGGAGATCATAGAGGTTGATTTAGAAGTTGAGGAAATAAAAATTGAAGAATTCTACTTTGACACCTTCGGTTCACAGACATGTATGACAAGTAGATTTCCTATGCTCACCATCATGTGTTTTTCTCTCTCTTTTCGAAAGAAGTTGCAGGCAAATATTCCTGCGACCGAGAAGCACAAGACTAGAATGCTCGGAGGCCAAATCCAATCCTCACAATTATATTGGAAGAGGTAATGACCTGTTGTAAAAATTTGAAGTAGAACCAAAAGGATAAATAATACAAGGGAATTGCGAAAGAATCGCTGCTGCGCCTGTAGGATCTTGATTTTCTCCATCTTGCCACTATATTCAAGGAGGTGGAAGGAGTAGGTATACAACCGCATATCACTTTCAGGATTAATTTCAAGGGATGGTGGTGTGGCAGTACCATCAATAATTTTTGTAGCCTTCAGGCCATATGATGTGGCGAAGTAGTCTTCAATCTTTTTCAGGACTGCCTGATCTTGCTTGTTCAAATGATGTACAAAGTAGCCAGGCAGATCGGGCAGCAATTTTTCAAGGTATGCGCCGGTTTTACTGATCAGATGGCCAAGAAAATAGAATAACATAATAAGGGCAGGAAGCAGCACAAAGGCATTAATGTCATGAGTATCTAGAAATGGAAAGAGTGGAGTGATGTAGAGATAAAGAAGCGAAGCAAGTGCTCCTCCCGGTACCATAAAAGCTAAAAAATCGAATAGACCTGTCTTTTCCATAGGTGTTTGAGGGTTTTTTATAGAACAACATTTTCAAAGTAGGGGTCCTAAAATTGATTTCCGCCCCTATCCTTAAGCAATTTAATGCTTATGCTTGATATATTAACTTGATGTTAATCTCCAAAGTTCCCGGGATATGAGTGAATGCACATCATGGTTGCAATTAATACCTCCTATTGATTCAGACTAAATAAATGATGGGTTGGTGAATGAAATCAAAAATTTCCAACCAGAGATGGGCTTTAATCTGAAACCTTAGCCATCTTCTTATCTGAAATAAGTTTCCACCTTTAAACTATAACCTTGCAAAATCCACCAATAAACTGTAATCGCCCTGGTCTGCAACTTTAACAGCTTTAAGATATTCCCTTCGCGCATCACCTGGCTTTTTGAGGCTGGCAGCACCGCAACTGAATGCAGGCTGCTTGAATATTTTCTCAATAATGATTTCAGCCATCAACCGACTGTGCCTGCCATTGCCATTTGGAAAGCAATGGATACTAACCAGATGATGCTTGAATCGTAGGCTAATCCCATAGCGCCTTAGGCATTTCCCGAATGATCTCTTCTTTCCTATCCTGAATTGCTTTGACTAGTCTTTGAACACTATTTTCCTGGTCTTCAAGCTTCATCGATTGGGATGTTCTATGTACTATTTTTGAAGCCAAGCGTTCAGCCTTCCTTTCGATATGCTTTTCCAGTGTGCCATCGATAGGCACAAACCCATACACCAATTCCATATCCAATGCTTTTGCAGCCTCTCTCAGGGAATTGAGCGTGATACTCCCTTCAGCTTCACGTTTTTCAATAGCTCCGACGCTTGCCCTGGTCAATGATAATTTCTTGCCCAGTTGTTCAAGGGACATGCCTAGCGTCTTACGAACTGTATGCACCCATCCCTTTTCCGAAACCTTTACCCTGCGCACTTTATCAAATGCCTGCATTTTCTGACTCAACTGATCAATTTGTAAATTTTTCATTTGTATGGCTATTATGATACAAATACAACCTAATTGTATTAATATACTAATACAAAAATATAAAATTGTATAAGCATACTTTTACATTGTTGTCATTTTATAAGCCGAATAAATCGCATAATCGGCTCATAAATTAACATATGCGGTATAAATCTTAATTTAAACCGCAAAATATGCGGATTAATTTTGCATTTGCGGCTTAACTCACATATATTTACCGCACAATATGCGGAATAAAATGCCAAAATATATTTATCAGCATAAGCAATGGCCTGATTTTCAATGGGATGCTAATGTAATTTCAGCTTTATTAGCTTCTGTCAGATTTAAGCAAGGGCGGCTTATCGGGCAAATGTAGAATCTTGGATTCCAGCTCCGAAAGGAAGCTACGCTGATGGCTATGACAGAGGAAGTCATCAAATCAAGCGAAATTGAAGGAGAGATACTAGATGTTGCCCAGGTCAGGTCATCCATAGCGAGAAGTATGGGAATAGATGTGGCTGGTATTGTTCCATCGGACAATCAAGTGGATGGGGTAGTGGAAATGATGATCGATGCCACGCAAAGTTTTGAGCAGGCATTGACAGATGAACGTTTGTTTGGTTGGCATGCATTGTTGTTCCCATCGGGAAGAAGTGGAGCCAGAAAAATCGTGGTTGGACATTGGCGAAATAACGCAAAGGAGGACCCCATGCAAGTGATATCCGGAGCTATTGGTCGTGAACGAGTTCATTTTCAAGCACCGGATTCTGTTTATATTCCGACGGAGATAAGTGCTTTTATCAGTTGGTTTAATGAAGAATTGAAGTTAGACGCTTTATTGAAAGCTGCAATTGCGCATTTATGGTTTGTAACTATCCACCCTTTTGAAGATGGTAATGGCAGAATAGCCCGAACGATCGCAGACATGCAGCTTACTCGTTCTGATCAGAGTCTATATCGGTTTTACAGTATGTCCGCACAGATAAGGTTAGAACGAAGTGCCTACTATGAAATCCTGGAAGAAACACAAAAAGGAGAAATGGACATTACCAATTGGGTGATGTGGTTTTTGTCTTGCCTGGATAGGGCATTAGATAGTTCAAGAGGACTTTTGGATAAAGTATTGGCAAAGGCAAAGTTTTGGGAGCGTTTCAGTTAGTGCTCATGAATGAGCGCCAGTCCCAAATGATCAATATTATGTTAGATGGTTTTGATGGAAAGCTGACCACCACCAAGTGGGCTAAGATCACCAAAACCTCCGCTGATACTGCTTTACGTGATATACAGGATTTGATCAATAAAAATGTGTTGGTTAAAGTTGGGGAATCGAAGAAGGGAGCGAGTTATGAGATAAGGTTGGGGGAGTAGGTTACTTTCCAATACAAAACGTCCCAAAGATATTTCCCAAAATATCCTCCGTACTGATCTCCCCAGTAATCTCACTCAGGTGATACAACGCCTGCCTGATATCCTGCGCAAGGAAATCATGCGTGATCCCTGACGCCAGCCCTGCTCAATACATCATTGAGCCTGGCCTGTGTGCGCTCAAGCGCATGGTAGTGTCGCGCCGAACTAATCATCGGAAGATCCGAAGGGATATCCTTTTTGACGGATTCACCGATCACCTCCATCAGGTAATGGATGTTCATATTGTTGGCCGCAGAGAGCGGCACGATAGGGTAGTCATTGATCTTCCATTCCGAGGCATTGGCATATGGGTTAAGATCCATCTTGTTGGCCGCAAGAATCACTTTAGCATTTTGCGGTTGGATCGCAGCTATGTCGTCAGCCACTTCCTGAGGAGATAGGGTAGTGATGTCAAAGACATACACCAGTATGGAAGCCTGCGCGATCTTCTCCATCGTACGCCCGATACCCAACACTTCGATCTCATCATGCGCCTCACGGATACCAGCCGTATCAACCATTCTGAATTGTATGCCATCAATCACCAGGATCTCTTCAATCGTATCACGCGTAGTGCCTGGAATGTCAGAGACAATCGCACGCTCTTCCTGCAATAGTTTGTTGAGCAAAGTTGACTTACCGGCATTTGGCCTTCCTGCGATGACAGTAGGGATTCCTTCCTTGATCGCATTGCCGATATGAAAGGTCTCTTTCAATCTCGAGGTAAGCACGATCACTTCATTCACCAGTTTCTCCAACGCCTCCCGGTTGGCAAACTCCACATCTTCTTCTCCAAAATCAAGTTCAAGCTCGATGAGGCTCACAAAGTCCAGCAACTTCTGTCGAAGCAATTGTATCTCCGAACTCACTCCACCCCTCATCTGCTGAACCGCCAATCGATGCGATGCCCGGGTCTGCGAAGCAATCAGGTCTGCCACCGCCTCCGCCTGTGATAAGTCCATCCGCCCATTCAGGAAAGCACGCATCGTAAATTCACCTGCATCAGCAGGCCGCGCACCCTGGCGTATGAGCAGTGCCATGATCTCTTTGACGATATATGGCGATCCATGACAACTGATCTCTATTACATCCTCCGATGTATATGATCCAGGCCCACGATAGATACCAACTACCACATCATCGAGATGATTACTCTCCTCATCAATGATCCGTCCATAATGCAGGGTATGCGTCTGTGCCTTGTTGAGGACAGCCCCTTTGAAGATGTTATCTGTCAACTCAATAGCTCTCGGGCCCGACAACCGTATCACACTGATCGCCGCCACGCCCTGCCCTGTGGAGACAGCAACAATCGTATCTGTAAGTCCTGGTCCATGAATGCGGATGTAAAGCTAAGCACTTGAAAGCGCTTAGATAGCAGATTTAAGTCAGTATTAATTTGGTCCACGCTCACAATCTTTTTCTATTTGACTCGATATCCTTACAGGCCTTTACTAGTTATTTGTTTTCTGTTTGTTTGATCAATTTTTCAAGTTGGGCGGCCATTTGATCTTGTTTTTCCTCCATTGATTCCATCGCTTTAAGGTAGCTGTCATGTTGTAGGCTATGTCGATACCGCTTACCTGCCAAGGTCCACCCGGTGGCAGCGTGATTTGAATTGTTGTAACAGGGCCATTACAGCTGGGATCAAACACGCTAAAGCTGGTAGGAATATCACCGCTGCTATAGGCAGCACTAATGGATTGGCCGTTAAGGATCACTGGAAACAAAGTGGCCAACAGAATTAATATTTTCATGAGTTGATTTTTCAAGTTTGAAAGGAGATGTCAAGGACGATGAAAACCTCTTCAAATTGACAACTTTTGGATATTGTCATTGCCGGATATTCTAATATGGGTTTATGTCCTCACAAATACTGATGGCGGAAATGGACGGACCGAGGATGCGAAATGTTGGATTTATTTCAGGAGGAATTGATTTGTCCTTTCTTTCAAAAACAGCTTCTATATAATAACAGTATCCATACTTTAAGAAGATGGACGAATTTTTAAATGTAGTTACTGTTTCAGATCTATATGATTCTCCGACAGTAAGTGATGCAGTCCAAACTGCAATGGTACGCGCGGATTGGCTCATTATAAGTGTATCTGTTTTGTATTCCTTCAGGTAGATTCGTAGACTATACAGAGAAGTGTCAGGCAATTTATAGCCTATATCCATTTTGAATTTGGCGTTCTTTAGTTTTGTAATAAAACCTCCAAGTGGAGAGACCTGATAACGTATCACATATTTTCCTGGCTTGGCTGATGGCTGCAAGAATGCGCTCATCCCTTCATAGGAAGTAGCATCCATTGCCTGGCCTGAGCCATCTCCCGCTTCATCTGGAAGTTTGGGTATGCTGCCTAATCGAATGGTTCCCAAGGCGGCTTCATCCACGGACCCGGTAGCACCTACTGTTGACCAGCAATCATTTCGACAATCGCAAGGGGGGTCAAAATTGTAAGAGTCGGGAGATCTGTAACAACCCACAACGACCATTACAAATAATAATATAGTATAATTTTTCATGGTTTATTTGTTTTTTAAATCGTCCATTTCAGATCTCAAGGATTTCACTTCAGCTTTCAGTTTTTCTATCTCTTCATTTAATTCTTTAGTGGCATTAATTAGCATATAGGTCATCGGGCCATTGTCCACAGCCAGATATTCCTGACCTATATCTTCTTTATCTTTTTTGTACGTCCAGTTGCTCACCATATAAGGAGCTACTTGTTGTAATTCTTGAGCAAGGACACCAACACCTGTTTCTTGCGGCATGCCGGCTTCTCCAGTATAGGTAAACCACACAGGATTTATTTTCACCAATTCGGTGAGTCCTGCGCTGTATTGAGTGATATCTTTTTTCAACCTTGCATCGGAAGTAACGGTCCAAGCGGAGGACGTGGGCTTGGCCGCAGAGTTTCTTGTTAGCTCCAACAAGTAAGGACCATCCCCATCAAGTGCCGTTGGACCATTTAGCTTGGTTCTACCATACACTTGCAATCCATAGCCCTGAACAGATTCATTGTAGAAATAGGCAGCAACTTCATTATTGTTGGCCCCATTATATGCGGATATAAGTGGCCATCCGCCACTATTGGATTCAATTCGTAGCACTGCAAGGCCAGTGCTTGAGGAGGTATTTTTAATATGGAGTTTTGCATCAGGAGCATTCGTACCGATGCCAACCCGATCATCACTATTTGAACTATTCAGCAGTATATTATTACTGTTGTAGGATTGAATATAGAGGTCCTCATTGTATGTGGCGATGTCCGCAAAATTGCCATCAGGATCAATGATGATTCCATCTTGTGCTCCATTGCTGGTTACTTTTCGGAATTGTGAGCATCCATCCACTCGAAGCGATCGGACACTCCCTGAGCTGGCTACAACGCCATATTCACCGCCACTGCCCCTTAACCCTATGCCGTTGCCTTGTCCATTGATTCCGACGAAATCTGATTCGCCATGTATAGCATAACCTCCGGAATCACCCTTTACATTGAGTTTTCCTCCACTCCCTGCAGGACCATTTATCTTAAGTAAGTTGTTCTCTTGTTTGATGATCGAGTTGTCACCCGAAGTGGGCGTATTAAATTTCACAAGAAAGCCTGACGTACCATTTATATTGGCATTGCCCGGAGGCCCTTGGGCGCCGGGAGCTCCCTGCGGCCCTGCCGGTCCAATATCTCCTTGCGGACCTTCTTGCCCAGGATCACCTTGAGGTCCTGTCTCCCCATCTTCACCATCCATCCCATCTTCGCCATTTATTCCATCTGCTCCATCCTGCCCGGGTTCGCCTTTTATTCCTTGATCCCCTTTGTCTCCCTTATCGCCTTTAGGACCAATAGCCCCAGTAATGCCGATATCACCTTTGTCACCTTTATCTCCCTTGGGACCTTTTATTTCTCCGATATCTATAAATGAAGTACCGTTCCACATCCAGCCATGACCAGAGTTCTGAGTGATGTAGACATCACCAACTGCGCCATTATAGTTGGCAGGAAGTTGTGCTTCAGTGGATAGAGAACCAACGATCTTAACACCTGTTCCGGCATCGCCCTTATCTCCTTTGTCGCCCTTATCTCCTTTTACACCTGAAGCAGCATAAAGCGCATAAGGTACACTGAGAAGTTCTGATGAACCCATGATGCTGTAACTGGTCCCCCAGAAGGATCAACTTCTGTGCGGATATAATAGGTCCCACTTCCCAGTTGATATTTTCAAGATCGTAGCTTGCATTTGTTGGAATACCTGATCCGACCTTCAGCGTCAGCAGGCCATTGGTATTGGAGGTCGGATTGGGATTATAGATTTCCTGGTAGACTATGCTGCCATTCTCAGACCCCTGCAGTATAGAGGTGCGGATACCAATTGATCTGTTCTTGACAAGTTGATCAGAAGCATCCCTGATCACTGCCTGATAGCTAAGTTTTTGAGGCGTCTGGGCGAATGCCGTGGTCAAACCTGACAGCATTAAAAGGAAAATTAGAAGTTTGTTTTTCATGGCTTGATGATTTTAAAGGATTTGATTTGGTTTTTTTCGTTTTGAATAATCAGGAAATAAGTCCCGGGCATCATTTCCTGCATAGCTATGATCGTGGTTTGATCCACTAGTTGTTCTTCATGAATTGATCTCCCTTGAATATCAATCAGTGTGATTTTAAGTCCTTGCCATAGCTCATCCGGCACATTGAGATAGAGGTAATCCTTAACCGGATTTGGATGAAGACTTGCTGCTATATCAAGCAGCTGATGGGATACTGAAGTCACTTCGGATATTTCATACGGGTGCTGAAGACCCTGATATACAGTGCCATCCGTGGAGGAAATGGAGATATAATCCATTTGACCAACAGAAAAATTAACACTGCCGCCGCTACCGGCCGCATCACCTCCAGCAGTGACTGTGCCACTTTGGGAGTAGATGACTGGAGTGAAAAGAAAGACCCCAAGAAGGGTCATAAAAGGTGTTATATGGTTTTGCATATATTTAAGTTTTGAGGATTACAGTAATTGGGGATCATCACCTGTTATGGTGTCGTTGACTGCCTGATTACATTTTCCTGTTGATGGAATTTGTTAGTTCACGATTACTCTAGTTTTCATCCTTTATTTTCAGCTGTGCAGTAAGCTGATCCACTTGTGCCTGCAGGGCGTCAAAATGTTTATTGTTTGCGTCTACCTGTTGGCGGAGGGTTTCAATCATTTCTTGCTGTTCTTTAACGGCATTGATGAGCATATAAGTCATCGGGCCGTTGTCCACAGCGAGATATTCCTGACCTGTATCTTCTTTATCTTTTTTGTAGGTCCAGTTGCTCACCATATATGGAGCAACTTTTTGCAGCTCTTGCGCCAGGACACCAATCCCTGTTTCCTGTGGCATACCTGCCTCGCCTGTGTATGTAAATCGAACAGGATGTATTTTTAATAATTCATCAAGCCCTTCAGTGTAGTTTGTCACATCTTTTTTGAGACGGGCATCAGATGATACCGTCCATGCAGATGATGTGGGTTTAGCAGCGGAGTTTGAGCCAAGATGTAGTCTGTAGCCTGGGTCTGCAATTCCGATGCCTACGTCACCAATAAGTGCGATGAGATCACCTGCCGCTGCTAATAAGGCAGTTTGGCTATTACTTACAGTAACCACAACACCAGCCCCTGATGTTGAAGAGGCTCTTAGACCTGCGCCACTTGTCGAGCCGACATCAGCACCATCACTGGAGGTGGATCTGGCATATAGGCCATCACCTGATGTGGAAATAGCATATACACCGACTCCCGAAGTTGATTCTGCATATACTCCACGACCTGACCCAAGAGATTTTCCATATATGCCATCTCCTGTCGTAGATTGTGCATACATCCCACGACCCGAAGTATTTGCAGTTGCGTATACTCCATCGCCTGTTGAAGATGAAGCACGTAATCCTGCACCCGCAAC
The DNA here is from genome assembly GCA_016716665.1 of Candidatus Opimibacter iunctus. Classification (GTDB taxonomy): domain Bacteria; phylum Bacteroidota; class Bacteroidia; order Chitinophagales; family Saprospiraceae; genus Opimibacter; species Opimibacter iunctus. Next base: position 117,883 of record JADJVH010000009.1, read on the forward strand.
TGAAACTGCATTTACTGCATCATTTGATGAGGACGCAGCATTGATTGCATAGTTTGATGAAGAAGCAGCGTATAATCCTTCTCCGGAATCAGAATGAGCGATAATTGCAGTAGAAGTATTGCCCGTATATGCTCTTAAAGCAGGACTAGAATATGCAATTACTTCAAATTTAGCAAGCCCGGGAGTTGTCGATCCTATTTTTATGTCGCCGCTTGCATCCTGGTATATGCCTGAGTTATTTCCACTTGTTGCAGTGTTAAATTTTACCAAATACCCTGTTGTACCATTGATATTCGCATCTCCCGGAGGGCCTTGTGGTCCTTCAGGTCCAATATCCCCTTGTGGTCCTTCAGGTCCTGCATCGCCCTGCTGGCCTTGAGGTCCGGTCATTCCTTGCATTCCTTGTATTCCTTGAGGACCTGTCATACCCTGAAGTCCCTGCGGACCAGTTTCGCCTTGAGGCCCAGTTTCTCCATCTTCACCATCAATTCCATCTTCACCATCAGAACCTGGTTCGCCTTGCTCCCCCTGATCCCCTTTATCTCCTTTCATTCCAATAGGACCTGAAGTGCCTTGTATTCCCTGATCTCCTTTGTCCCCTTTATCTCCCTTCGGACCTTTGATCTCACCGATATCAATGAATCCACCCCCATTCCACATCCAACCATGACCAGTGTTTTGTGTGATATAGACATCACCAACGGCACCATTATAGTTGGCAGGAAGTTCTACTTCAGAAGGTAGAGAACCAACAATCTTTACTCCAGTACCTGCATCGCCCTTATCTCCTTTATCACCTTTCTCGCCCTTGACGCCTGATGCAGCAAACAATGCATAAGGAACACTCAAGAGTTCTGAAGCACCGATGATGCTATAATTTGTACCACCTGTAGGATCTGTTTCTGTTCTAATGTAAAATGGACCAGCTTCCCAGTGTATATTTCCAAATGCATAGTTTGCATTTGTGGGGATGCCGGATCCAATCTGTAGTGTCACCAGCCCATTACTATTGGATACGGGATTGGGATTATAGATTTCCTGATAGACGACACTGCCATTGCCAGAGCCCTGCAAGATAGTTGTCCGTATACCAATGGGTCTGCTCTTGACTAGTTGGTCAGATGCATCCCGAAGGACAGCTTGATAGCTCAGTTTTTGAGGGGCTTGAGCAAATACTGAAGTTAAACCTGTCAGTATAAAAATCAAAGGTAAAAGTCTGTTTTTCATGAGTATAAGATTTTAAAGGCTAAGTTTTTTTTTAAATGAAGGAGAGAAATAGGTTTCAAACTTGTTGCATTAGAAATGGTTTTGCTAATCCAGGAAATCTCCTGTACATCAACCCCATGGGTTACCCATGGTAGTCGTTTACACCCCATGTATGATTAAACTGACATACACCTATTTCGAAACAGCAGTTTCATTTGCCACCTCTGGTTTGCACGTCAGATTACTATTGATATTATACGACTAATAATATTTAGGGTTGCTGATGCAACCCAATGCTTTAAACATTCATTTTTACTGTTGTTTGGATGGAAATCAGTTAGGCCATAAAATGTTTCATTTTGATGACTCAAAAGTATATGGAGACAGCCCTGGGTACAATAGTACTTTCTTCCTACTCCCGGGTGAAAGGGGTAGTGAATCAGTAGTGACAACAACCATGGTGAGGAAAGTGCCTCGAAGTGGCACTAAAGGAGAGCAGTTAGCTCTGGGTTATTCCCTATGCGGTGTGTTTAAGGTAGACGAGAATTGCTTCGCTCCGGTTTTGTACATTCATTTTTTGATAGATGTTCTGAAGATGATTCTTTACAGTGCTTTGACTGATCATGAGCAGCTCAGCTATTTCCTTGTTAAGCATTCCCTTGCATACTAGTTCTAAGACTTTAGTTTCTCTGGGAGACAAGCTTAATCCATTCAAGAGCGGACTCTTCTGAATTTGACCGGTTACAAATTTTACAGATTCCGTCAGTTCGTCTTCATTGACAGGTTTCAGCAGGAAATCAGAGACATGAAATTTTATCGTTTGAAGGGCATATTTCTCATAGGCAGAAACGATGATGATTTTAGAGGTGAGTTCAAGTGAATATTCAAGCAAAGCAAATCCATTCACTTCAGGTAGCTCCAGATCAAGAAATATAATGTCCGGGTGTTTATTTTTGGATAAGAAGGATAACGCACTTTGGATATCTGAGTATTTTCCCAGAATCGTTAGCTGTGGAATAAATTTATCTATCTTATATTCCAGTAATTGGCGGCTGCCAAACTCATCATCTATGATTATACAGGTATATTTTTCTTCTTTCATTGTTCAATAGAAATTACGATTTGGGCACCATGCCTATTCGGGCCTTCAATATTGCTGATCTCAAAATGTGTTTTTACATTTGCCTTATCTCCGTATAGTTGAAGCCGTTGGCGGGTGATCGCCAGGCCATAGCTTTTTTCCTTGGCGTCAGAAACCGAATTCGTGGAGGGATTGTAGCCTCTCCCATTATCAGTGATTGAAATAACACAATACCTTTCGGCCATAGAAATGTTGATGTTAATTTCAGGATGGGTGCTTGTTGCCGAAAAGCTGTGTTTGAAACAGTTTTCCACGATCGGCTGCAAAAGTAAAGGCGGAACGAAAAGCGTATCGGGATCTACAGGTTCTTCAATGATCGTGGTCATTTTGATCTCGTTATTGTACCTTAGGTTTTCCAGGGATACATATAAGTTTAGGTGGTTCAGTTCTTCGTTGAGGGTGACAACTTCATAAGATGTGAAATGAAGCGTATTCCGCATGAGTCTTGAAAATTTGTTTAAATATTGATGGGCCTTTTCCTTTGATCCCGATATCATCAGGTATTCGATAGCACTCATGCAGTTAAAAATAAAGTGAGGATTCATCTGGCTGCGAAGGGCTAGGTTTCTGATATTTTGTATTTCATTTTTATAGCGCAGCTCCTTTTCTCTTGCTTTTAATTCCTTGCTCTTCCAGGCATAAATCAGGGCAAGGGGTAGCACAATCAGGAGGCCATAAAACCACTTTGATTTCCAAAATGGAGGGGGTATGAGGATCTGCAGGCTTGCTTTGTTAATACATTCGTAGTCGTCATTATTAAACCCCCTGATGGTGAGCGTGTATTTGCCGTACGCGAGGCCAGTAAAGGTTAGTTCATTGGAAGTAGGTACTCTGGTCCAGTCATTGATGCCGTCCAGTTTGTAAAGGCAATAGTTGTTCTGGCAATTGGCATAGTTGCTTACCGAAAGTTTAATGTTCAGGCGTTTTTGCGTATAGGAGAGTGTTACGCTGCTATCCTTTAGCCAATCTGAAGGATGTAATGGGACGTCCTCTACCCGGAGCTCAGCAATTTTGAGGTAGGATCTGTAGGTATTGGGCTTTAGTAGCGTTTCATCAAACGAGGTGATACCTTTCATCCCCCCGAAATACAGGATTCCACTATCACTCCGGTAGGAAGCATTAGTATTAAATTCATTACCTGGTATTCCATCGGAAATAGTATAGGTTTTGATCTTTTGCAGGTCTTCCGAAATATAGGTAAGGCCGGCATTTGACCCGATCCAGAGACCGGATCTGATACTTTGCTCAATAGAATAGACGACATTATTTGGCAAACCATTTGCTGTGCTTACTTTGAGGTCTATGTCAAAGGAATCATTGATCTTGTAATAGCCGCAATCTGTCCCGATATACATACATTTCTCTGATTCATGAAAACATCGGATACTCTTACAGTCAAAGTCTTTGTTTTTATTGATTTCCCTAACCACTTGCGTGGAAGGAGTATAATGAAACAAACCCTGGCCTGTTGTGCCAATCCAGACATTACCTTTCCGATCCCGATAGAGAATGCGAATCAGGTATTTTGATATGGCACGGAGCGGATCTATTGGATCCAGGGGAATAGGCGTGAGGTCTGATTTGTTTAAAAGCTGAAGTCCTTCTGTGCCGCCTGTCCATAATTGGTCATTGACCAGGCATATAGTATAGATATATTTATCGAATGAAGATGCCTTTGCATAGGCATTGGATTTAGGATCAAATATTCTCACCCCTTTGTCTGAGCCTATGTAGATGCCTGATGAGTCAATGAGGATTTGACGGGGATGGTTGTTCAGATAGTATGGATGCAGGTCAGTGTAGGTGGTGATACTTTTTGTCCTTTCATCATATCCGGTCAGGCAAACGTCCTTTATGGCGAAATATACTTTGTTGTTGTTTCCGGCAATATGAAATATGCATTCCCCTTTTTCAATGTCGTAATCTGGGTAGTATTGCGGAAGGATGGTATTGAACTTTATCGTCTGAGGATCATATTTTCCTATTCCATCACCATCTGTGCCAATCCAGGTAATTCCCTGGTCGTCGTGATAGAAGCAAAATATATACCCCTTGATATATTTTGATTTATTCTGCAGATTGTCATTGACAACTATCCATTGTCCGTCTTTGAAAATAAACATAGATGCTGATCTTGTTCCAATCCACATGTTCTTTTGAGCGTCTTGTGAAATGGCACTGATTTCATCAATCTCAAGGGAGGTATTTGCTGAGGTAAAATGGTCCAGGGTACTGAGTGTGCCTGATTGGTAGGTAAAACGAATTATGCCATTACCAAATGTCCCGATCCAAAAAATCCCTTTGGCGTCAATAGTGAAGGAGGTGGAATACTCAAATTTGTGGTTGTTTTCGGATGGAATGGGTATTTCAGTGAGGAATTCATCTTGGCTGTCATAGGAGAATAGTTTGGTATCCGTGGCAATAAATAAAAGGCCATCATATTCGGAAAATCCAATAACTCTTTCCTCATTGAATTCCGGTATTGTCCGACAACGATCGATTTTAGGATTGATTACTTTTAAGGTATCATTCTGAGATGTTGTCCAGATATTTTTGTGTGAATCCACATAGAGCCGCTTGACATGGTGGATTTGATCAGGCAATATTTGGGTTAAAGTGTCCAATTCAGTATTGAGCTTATATAAACCCTGTGTGGTTCCAACCCATAGCATCTGCGCATCCTGCGGCACGAGAGCATTTATGTAGTTGCTTTGTATTACAGGGTAAGTGGAGCTGCCATAGACATGTATTCTGGTGCCATCGTACCTGTTAAGACCATCTTGTGTGCCAAACCATAAATACCCATTTTGCTTTACAATTGCGTTTCCGCAGCTTTGTGAAAGTCCGTTTCTAAAGTCAATAAATTCAAAGGAATATCCCTGGCAAAGGGAATCTAAATTTATGGCCAATTGAATGGCGATACAAAGAAGTACTACTTTCAATGTGAGTGTATTATGTAAGCATTAAAATTTGTTACGCTGTACAGTGATTCCGCTATTAAAAATGTTGTTGCGAGAATGTAAAGTAATCCTATTGGCCTTTGACTGAGATTATTAGGTCCAATTTACAAAGTTCATATAAGATGAACCTATGGATTTATGGTTTGATGTTGAGAAAGCCTTGGTTGATCATGCAATTCCCTGCAATTCGCCCTCAACGTTTACCTTCTTCCCAATACTAAAAGCCTGAAAAATCACCCTTATAGGGGATATGCCCCTACTATCTACTCAATTTTAAACCTGTTTATAGGTGACCCTAAAAGGCCTTGTTATTTCATTGCTAAGCTATGGTACGATTCGTAAAATTTTTAATATTAAATTATTATTTAATATGTATGGCACAGACTTTATTGTTTTTATCCCCATTATTTCGGGTGATTGTCAGACAGTATGCTACCTTCACGAAAGGTGCTTCGGCATACGAAGGAGGGGCGGGAGTAAGTGTGAGTGTAGTCGTTGGTGTTAACACCAACATGAAGGCTACGCCTGCGGAGTAGCAAATAGTAGTTCCTCTGGTAGCTGACGGCTGATAGCTGACTGCTGATAGCTCATCACCGATCACTGATCACCGATCTCTGAAGGCTGACAGCTGACAGCTGATACCGTTTCACCGATCACTGATCACCGATCACCGATAACAATTACCCTGCAAACGCTTCGCGTTTGAGGTATTGCTTCGGTGTGTACCCAAACTTCTTCTTAAAGGCAGAGATAAAATGACTTGGATTCTGGTACCCGATCTTGAAGGCAATCTCCTTGACGAGCAACTCACCTGCCTCGAGCATCTGCATCGCAGACTCAAGCTTGTGATCTGCATGGTACTGGTGGATGGTCTTACCGAAAATATAGCGGTATCCTTCCTTCAACGTATTGCGCGGAAGTTCATAGACGACCGCAAGTTGATCAGGGTCGGGGACGGTCTCAAGATTGTTGATGATATGACGGCGTACCTGGTGGATCTTGCTTTCGATCGCCGGAGTCATCATCACCGGACAGGCATCAAGATGCTGGCCAAAGGCGGACTCCATGATCAGGCTGAAGATCTCAAGGAACTTGGCCTGTTCGAAGATCGCCTGGAAAGGAAGCTGAAGTTTGTGATGGACTAACTGGTCAAAGCAAACCAACAAGGAAGGATTGACCGGGATGAGTTTCATCAGGTCTCTCATGTTGAGTTTTTTGGCGGCATCAAGTTGTGACTGGTCAAAGACCGGATTGATCAGCGTATGGAGCTTGGAGGCTTCCATTTCAACGGTAAACAACTCGGTTCCAGCCTGATGGATCACTTTTGCCTGCCATGGCGCTTTAGGAAATGCAAGGAAGATCGCCTCACCACCATTGAGTTCAAGTGGATGGGGGATAAAGGAGGTTTGTATCCGGACATGCCCCTGTTTGACACAAAACAGGTAGATATCCATAGGCTGACATTCCATGTCTGCCGTCCCTGCATCCTTATGCTGAAAGGCCTTTACAGTGGCCAGATCCCTTATTATTATCGCCTTCTCCTGCACATTGTCCATACTTACCGCACTTTTGTCCACTATCCGTATTTGAATTTTATAAAAACGATCCTATTTCCCTATTGTTGCTAAGTACTTGATCCTGAACTGTATTTTCATGGTATACCCCTACAGGACGGCCGTAAAGGTAACTGATCAGGGATTTTACCGGGATGACTGACGTCATTTCCGTAAATGATCTTTCTTTGACATACTCCATATGAAAACGAAATACATGTAGAGACGCGATTAATCGCGTCTCTACATGTATTTCGTTTTCTTCCGCCTCTTCCGCCTCTTCCGCCCCTTTAGCCTTTTTGGCTCTTCGGCCCCGCCCTGGTTGCTGAGAGGAGTCGAAGTATGTGCGTATCTTTCGACCCGAAATACAATGATACATCATGCTAAGCGATAAAATGATCAATGCCCTCAATGAGCAGATAGCCTTTGAAGGATATGCTTCCTTCCTCTACCTCGCCCAGGCCGGGTGGTTTGAAAACAAATCCATGCAGGGTTGCGCCTCCTTCATGTACCGCCAGTCGGCAGAGGAACATGTGCACATGATGAAAATATTCCGGTACCTGCTTGAGATGGATGCAGTGGCAATCAGTCCTGCCATCAAGCAGCCTCCTGCAGAGTTTAAGGATGTCCGGACGATCTTTTCAGAGACCCTCGCCCATGAGAAAAGAGTCACTGCGTCGATCAATGACCTGGTGGCACTGGCGATCAGGAAAGCGACCACGCTACCTATGCATTCCTCCAATGGTATGTTACAGAGCAACGTGAAGAAGAAAGCCTGATGCGCACCATCCTCGACAAGATCAACCTCATCGGTGATGGCGCCCAAAGCCTCTATTTTATCGATAAGGAAATCGAAGCCATCAACCAGGCCACTGTCGCCGCCGAAAAAGCCGAAGGCGGAGAATAGTGGGATACCATAATGAAAAAATATGTAGAGACGCGATTAATCGCGTCTCTACATATTTTTTCATTACCAGGTTACAGTAAGAAAATATGAAATTCCTTCTCATCCAGACCGCTTTTATCGGAGACGTGGTACTCGCTACGCCGCTCATTGAAAAACTCAGAAAATTCTATCCCGATAGTGAGATTGATTTTCTGCTGAGAAAGGGCAATGAAGGCCTGCTGACCGGCCATCCACATCTGCGTCAAGTCATCATCTTGGATAAGAAGCAAGGGAAGTACAAAAACCTGCTCTCGCTGATCTCCACCATTCGCAAGGAAAAGTATGATTATGTCATCAACCTCCAGCGGTTTTTTGCATCAGGGCTGCTGACCGCCTTCTCAGGAGGGAACCATACAATAGGCTTTGATAAGAATCCACTCTCTTTCCTTTTACAGAAGCAATCAAGCACCAGATATCAACCACCGATACCGGCAATCACGAAGTAAAAAGAAACCTCGCCCTCATCGAAGGTATTACTGATCCATCTTTTGTCAGACCTAAGCTATATCCATCAGATGCTGATTCCAAAAAGGTCATTCCATCTGGCGAATATGTGTGCATCGCCTCGGCATCTGTATGGTTTACGAAGCAATGGCCCGCTGACAAATGGATAGAACTAATCAGCAAATTACCAGACCATCTGACCATCTATCTCATGGGCGCCAAATCAGATTTCGCCCTTTGCGAAACCATTAAGTCCTCATTCGATTCCCCCCATTCAGGGGGGCAAACAGGATTTCCCCCTTTCAGGGGGTCAGGGGGTTAATGAAATCTTATCCCCCCTTTCAGGGGGCCAGGGGGTCAAACCAGTTTCAGAGGGCCAAGAGGTCAATCGTAAATCGTCAATCGTAAATCTCGCCGGCCAACTTTCCTTCCTCGAATCCGCAGCGCTGATGAAGCATGCGCGGATGAATTTTGTCAATGACTCTGCACCCTTGCACTTTGCCTCTGCCATGAATGCACCTGTATCCGCTATGTTCTGCTCCACAGTACCTGCCTTCGGTTTCGGTCCCTTGTCCGATGTCTCTTTCATCTTCGAAACCACCGAAAAGTTGGATTGCCGTCCCTGCGGACTCCATGGCTACAAAGCCTGCCCAAAGGGACACTTCAGATGCGCTGACATTGACGTAGACCATGCTGTCGAAACAATCTTTCGATAGACCAAGTGTTGTAAGACAGTGAGAAAGTAAGACAGTAAGAGGTGCGAGGATGGTGTTTGAGCAGGATTGATTGAATGGTTTTTTCAAAGACATCAGACAGATTCGTAATAATTTCAATTGAATGATCATTCAATTCCTACGGCTCATTAAATTGAATTGCCATGGCTTTCAAGCCATGGGCCATCATGACCATAAATGTAGAGACGCGATTAATCGCGTCTCTACATTTATGGTCATGATGTGTTGCCTCTTTAGCCCCTTTCGCCTTTTCAGCCCTTCCTCCCTTCCTCCTTTCCTCCCTTCCTCCCTTCCTCCCTTCCTCCCTTCCTCCCGGTTGCTGAGCTGTAGCACATGGTTGAGCGAGAGGAGGTCGAAGCATCCCCCTTTCACCTCTCCAGATACACACTCGAAATCACCAACTCCCGCTTTTTATCAACGTCCTTCTCTTTGATACCGGGACCAATCGAAATCTGCAGGCTTTCAATCTGACTGATGTCCAGTTTATCCGCTTTCCCTGTGCTTGAATAATAAGGCAGAAAAGATGGATACGGCCTCGGCAGGATAACCGCTTTTACGCGCTCAAGTTTATCCAGTGGTACGATGTATTTATATTTCTTCGGCTTGAGCTTGATGATGGCTCCAAATGCACTACCGTCTTTCATGACCAGCGATACCTGGATAGGGTATTTGGTATCCGGGGCCGGGTCACCACGGAGGACCAGGTTATGCATGATCCGCAGGTCATACCTGCGACCTTCTATAAAGTCACCGAAATAGTGACGGATACTGTAATCTGCTGTTTTAGGTCCTTGTGGATTTTCAGGATCGGTTTTGGCCAGCTCCTTTATGCTGAGATGCAGCCAATCTGCACCATTAGGCTTCGCAGGGATCAATCTTGACTCCGGAAGCCATTCCCGGTTGAGCCGGTCATAATCCCTTCCTGCATTAAATAGATAGATAGGGCTCGAATCTCTTATGCATCGCACCCGATAAGATTCGACTGTATCAAAATTCCATTGCCCCGGAATGATCTCCCTCCCTGATGGATAACTGTACATCTGATGATCTCCGGAGACGGTGATGTAATACATGACATATTCAAGTTTCCTTAAATCATTGCCGGGAATCGACGCTGAATAAGTATGGCTGTTACTCGTTTTCATTTTGATTGACACCAGCTTGCTATCCTTGTAGTACCAGAGGTTGACGGAATCAATCAATACTGGTGATACTACAGATGCCGTGACCGGTAAATCTCTGTATTGCACACATTCTTCACGGGAAACGTGTACTAAGGTGGTTTTAGTAACGGAAGTTTTTACTGCAGTATCAGCATAGTCACTATATTTTTTATTCGCTACATACTCCCTTACTTTTTGTTCGCCCTTTGCATCAACGCCGGAAAAGATGAGCAGGTACGCACCCGGGCTTACCTGAAAAGATTTTTTTGAATACTCCAGTTGCTTCGTAAAATCCAGGCTGCTGATCAGGTAATTCCTGCTGAGGTTGGGCAGGTTGATCGTCAGGGTATGCACTTCATTACTGATCTCTACGAGCCTTTTGTCCGGACTGTTGCGGCCAAATAGATTATCTACCTGTGTAGCATCCGGAAATACCTCCAGGCTCCAGATGCCGTCGACGATTTTGTCCAGGAAATATGCCCCTGTGCCATCATACGCTACCATCGGCGAATTGCCCCATCCGGCAATGTGCTCCAGTTTGTCCGGATCGGGAGGCATGGTCGTAGTATTGTTGGTGTAATAATATTTACTCCCGGTCACCATTTCTGCCAGATCATTTTCATAGCTGATCCGGAATGGACCAAAGGAAGTGTTGTCCGGATATGCACTATAAGTTGTATAAAGCGGAATAGTCCTGAAGACCTCAGCACTGATCATCAGGCTCAAGGCTTTGCGCGGGGCAAAGAGCAGGTTCATGTAGTGCGTGTTGTATTCTGTATTATAGGGCGCCAGATAACTCGCCTCATAAGAAAAATGGGTAGCCAATTGCATACCCGCAGACCTGAAACTCCGCGCCATGGCCGGATACATATAGGTGGAAGCCATGTCTGCGGCATCAAATTCATACACAATCCGTGCAGACCCGTTTTTCTTGAGCACGTCATCAAACGGGATAGGGTAGTAGTCTACATTGGGGAGCATATTCCCACCCAGTTCTTTCTGGAAGCCCAGCCCGGTAGGATACCACTGAAAGGTTCCCCCGTCAATGCCTGCTGCATAGTAGTCTGCAGCATAGTTGATCCCATGGGTTACATTGTAGAATATCGGCTTGGTCGTCCCGGTAGATCGTATAGCCTCTTTCATGCCGCGGACAAAGGCAGTCACTTGTTCCGGTGAGCCTCGGTGGTGAGGCTCATTGCAGATCTCAAATGCCAGGATCCCTGGTTCGTCCTTGTAGGCGACTCCCGTATGTCTGTTGACATGATTGACAAACTGTGCCAGATAGTTTTCCTGCGCCTTGATCGCTTCCGGATCGACCAGGCACTTATCCTTTCCATATTTTGAAGAAAACCCGGGAGTTGGTTCATCAGGCTCAGGCCAGCCATTACCCCAGTAGGCTATCGGGGTGATGATGGCGTTGATGTTGCGCTCTTTAAGTTTGTAGAGCAGGTAGTCAAAGAGTTCAAGATGTTCGTTGTCAAGGAGATTGCCGAGGGTATCACTGATTTCACAGTCCCAGACGTGGACACGAAACAGATCAAAGCCCAGGCGGGAAAACTGGTAGACATCCTGATCGATGGCCATTTTAAGGTCCACACCCATCTTTTTTCCAGCCCGGAAAGCATGGGCGAAGGGGGCCGTATAGTTGACACCAAAGCCAGTGACTTCTCTTCCATCCGCATTCCAGCGCATGATGCCATCAGCGCCAATATTGATCTGATCACTAACTTCCTGAGCCACGGCGTGTTGAGGTACGAAATGTAGCGATATCGCTACAAGGACGGCCATCAAAAATTTGGAATTTGTCCAAATAGCATTGTAAATTGTTGGCGTTCGCCTCAAAGCACTTCCCATAAGTGGTCGATTTTGCCCCGAAAATGAAATATTTTAATGTTGGATAATTGCCAATGATGTGTAAATTAGCCGCTGCATATCCAATGTCCCTGAACAACTAAGGTAATGACGAACACCCACAATCATCAAGGACAATCTTTATCAATTATATTTCAACAAACAGACTTATGAATAAACTACTACAGCGTTTTGTAATGCTGGCTGTTTTTTGGGTCTCATGTATGGGCTTCGCAGGAGCTCAGAAGACCATCACAGGAACAGTCACAGATGATTCGGGAGAACCGATGATCGGGGTCAACATCCTGGTCTTAGGAACGACCATTGGTACCGTCTCAGATTTTGACGGAGGCTATACCTTGCAGGTTCCTGCAGGGGCGACTCAATTGCAGTTTTCATACACGGGCTATGATGCCGTCGTCAAGGATATCGGTTCTGCCACTCGACTAGATGTCGTTTTGGCTGAAGGCGCGGTCCTCGAAGATGTCGTCGTGACAGGTTATGGTACGGTCAAGAGAGAGAATGTGACCGGATCAATTGCTACGGTCAAGAACGATGATTTCAACAAAGGAGCTATTACATCTCCTCAGGAATTGATTGCCGGAAAAGTGCCAGGTGTGACTGTTGTCACCAGTGGCGAACCAGGAGGCTCTCCAATCATCAAGATTCGCGGTGGGTCCTCATTGACAGCGATCAATGATCCACTTATAATTATTGATGGAATTCCTGTAGCTAACAACCTCATCAGTGGCTCCAGAAACAACCTCAACATTGTCAATCCGAATGACATTGAAACCTTTACGGTTTTAAAGGATGCCTCTGCGACAGCGATATACGGCTCCAGGGCTTCTAATGGGGTCATCATTATCACCACTAAAAAAGGGGCTGTTGGCTCTAAGTTTGGTGTTGAATATAATGGTAGCGTAGGCATCAGTCAGATCATCACAGGAGTGCTGAGTCATTGAGCAGCGGATGAATTCAGGATCTCGTATCTACAATCCGTTTTGATGGTGCATCTACCCAAAGGTTTAATGGGGGATGCTAATACAGACTGGCAAGACCAAATTTTCCAGGATGCTTTCTACCAGGATCATAATCTTGCTTTAAGAGGAGCACTTGGTGAGATACCTTACCGTGTATCATTTGGTTACACTGACAAGAATGGCTTGCTCAAGACAGACAATTTTAACAGGATTACCGGGGCACTCAATCTGAATCCAAGGTTACTGGATAACAAGCTACAACTCAACCTGAGTGGTAAATACATGCAGGACAAAAACCGGTTTGCTGATCAAGGCGCTATTGGTGCTGCCGTTGCTTTTGATCCTACTCAACCAGTATATAGTGGAAACACTAATTACGGCGGTTATTTTACCTGGTTGAATGCAGATGGTTCACCAAGTACACTTAGCCCTGATAATCCATTAGCGTTATTAGAGCAGACAAACAATAATTCTACCGTCAACAGATACATACTTGGTGCTGAAATCGATTATCGTTTATGGTTCCTTGAGGATCTGAGAATAAATCTTAACCTAGGTTATGACCATTCTAATGGCGAAGGAAGGAAGTTTATCCCAACAGAAGCTGCGTCTAACTACAGTACAGGTGGCCGTGATGAGGATTATAGCCAGGAAAACAAAAATGAATTGCTGGAGACATATCTTGATTATAACAAGGAACTCAGCAGTGATTTTGCAATGGACCTGATGGCTGGGTATTCCTGGCAGCATTTCTGGTTCCAGAATTACTATGGGGTGACCAGCGCTGCTTCAGAGCAAGATACCCTTACAGATTATGATTACAATACGAGAGAATATTATCTGCTCTCTCTATTTGGTCGGGCTAATTTCACCTTGTTTGAAGACTTCCTGGTGACCTTTAGTATACGTCGTGATGGCACCTCAAGATTTGCCGCTGACAACCGCTGGGGTACATTCCCTGGTGCTGCTTTGGCTTGGAAGATCACGGACAACAGTGCAGGTGATCCCTTAGGACTCAAAGTCAGGCTCAGTTGGGGTATCACCGGTCAGCAAGGTATCGACAATGATCAGAATTACTATCCATATTTGGCCAGCTATCAATCTGGCACATCTACTGCCCAATATCCTTTTGGTGGAGAGTATATTACAACACTTAGACCAAATGGCTATGATGCGAAAATCAAATGGGAGGAAACTACCACCTACAACGCTGGTTTAGATTATTCTGTATTGGATAATCGCCTTTTTGGCTCTGTTGATTTCTACTATCGGAAGACACAAGACCTGTTAAATTTTGTGCCTGTACCAGCAGGAACAAACCTTACTAACTTCCTAAATACCAACGTTGGTGACCTTACCAATAAGGGTGTTGAGGTTGCTGTCAATACCGTGCCTTGGCGCAGTGGTAATAATGAGTGGACCCTCGGATTTAACGTGGCTTTGAATCAAAACGAGATTACAAAGCTTACAGCTACTGATGACCCGAATTACCAGGGTGTCCTGACAGGCGGTATCGGCGGTGGAGTTGGAAATACGATCCAAATCCATTCTGTGGGTTATCCTGCTAGCTCATTCTTCGTATTCGAGCAAGTGTATGATGCAGCAGGTATTCCGATCGAAGGTCTCTATGTAGACCGCAATGGGGATGGAACAGTCACTCCTGCAGATATGTATCGCTTCAAGAAAGCGGGACCGGATGCAACGTTTGGTTTCTATACAGGATTGAATGCAGGTCATTTTGATTTCTCTCTCGGCGCTCGTGCTATGGTGGGCAATTATGTCTACAATAACAACCTCGCTGGCCAGGCAGTTTATGATTTCATCTACAATAGCTCAGGTGGAGCAGGTGGTGGTTATCTTAACAATGTTGATGGACAGACTCAGACACTTGACATCAATTCACCCCAGTACTTTTCTGATCATTATGTACAGGATGCATCTTTCTTCAGAATTGACAATATCACAGCCGGTTATGATTTTGGAAGTATTGGATCAGCGATTAGTTCTTTCAGGCTTTCCGCAACGGTCCAAAATCCACTGCTGATTACCGGTTATGATGGCATTGATCCTGAGATTGGTTCCCGTGATATTACTACAAATGCGACAACATTCGGTATTGACAACAATATCTATCCAAGGTCACGGACATTCCTTCTTGGTCTGAACATTAAATTTTAATTGCCCTAAACACAACGTGATATGAAAAAAGTATCGATTTATAATTTGTTCTTTCTCCTCTTACTGATGGCCGTACTTCCGGCCTGTTTCAACGACCTGGATACTGTCCCTTTGGATGATGATTCTGTGACCTCTGCTGCAGTATATGACAACCCTGAAGCGTATCGTCAGGTGCTTGCCAAACTCTATGCAGGTCTCGCGGTCAGTGGCCAGCAAGGTCCTGCTGGGCAGGCAGATATCTCCGGTATTGACGAAGGTTTCGGTCAATACATCAGGGGAATGTGGTACCACCAGGAGCTCACTACAGATGAGGCAGTGATTGGTTGGAATGACAAGACTATCAAGGATTTTCATTACCAGTCATGGGATGCCAATGATGTATTTATCAATGCATTCTATAGCCGTATTTTTTACCAGGTTTCCCTTTGTAATGAGTACCTCAGGGAGACAACTGACGCCAAGTTAGATGGTAGAGGAGTCACAGGAGACCTGCGCACACAGATCGGTAATTACCGTGCTGAAGCAAGGTACCTGAGGGCTTTGAGCTATTGGCATGCACTTGATTTGTTCCGCAATGTTCCTTTCGTTACCGAAAACGACATCGTGGGCGCTTTCTTCCCTCAGCAAATCAGCAAAGATGATCTGTTTGCATACATCGAAAGCGAATTACTAGCTATCGAGAACCTAATGGTTGCTCCGAAGGCAAATGAATACCCTCGTGCTGACCAGGCTGCAGTCTGGACATTGCTGGCTAAACTATATCTCAATGCTGAAGTGTACACAGGTACTGCTCGCTATACAGATTGTGCTAATTATTGTTCTAAAGTTATTGATGCAGGATACTCGCTGGAGGCTGATTACCGCCATTTGTTCCTCGCTGACAATGACAACACTACCGAGACCATTTTCGGTGTGGCGTATGACGGCAAAAAGACACAAACTTATGGTGGAACTACATTCCTCGTGCACGCGCCGGTTGGTGGTTCCATGCTCCCTGCTGATTTCGGCGTTGCCGGTGGCTGGGGTGGCGTACGTACGACTAGTACGTTTGTAGCAAAGTTCCCTGCTGTTGGCTCTGGCAGTGTTGTTGTAGCTCCTAATCCGGGCAATACAACTTACCCTGTATTATATGTGCCAGGCGGATACCAGGGCTGGGATCCAACCAAGACATCAACTGTTCTTGCATCAGCTAATGTGGATGGTAAATATGAAGGTTATCTTAATTTCCTTGAAGACAACACTGAATTCAAGTTTACTGATGGACCTAGCTGGGATGTCAATTATGGCGATACCGGTGCGGATGGTGTACTGGATGCAGGTGGTGACAATATCAAGGCAGCAACTGCTGGCTTTTACAAGATTGATGTAGATCTCAATACCCTGACCTACACCTTGTTGAAGACCACATGGGGCCTGATTGGATCTGCTACACCAGATGGATGGAACTCTGACCAGAACATGACCTATGATCCTACCTCCAATTCATGGAGCATCCAGTTGGATCTCACACCGGGTGAAGTGAAGTTCAGGGCAAATGATGACTGGGGTTTAAATTATGGTGATAACGGAGCTGATGCACTTTTGGAAAAAGATGGTGCAAACATCCAGATTGCCAATGCAGGAAACTATAAAATCACTTTATTCCTCGACAAGCCTGATCATACCTATTCTATTGAATTGACCAGTTTTGATCGCAGGGCATTGTTTGTGACAGATGGCCAGACATTGGATATTGATGACATCTCACAATTTTCAAATGGATATGCCATGTCAAAATGGCGTAATGTAACAAGGACAGGACAGCCTGGATCTGATCTGGACTTTGCGGATACTGACTTCCCGATGTTCAGGTTGGCTGACGTGTACCTGATGTATGCTGAGGCTGTGCTGCGCGGAGGTGGAGGAAGTTTAGCAAATGCGCTCAACTATGTCAACCTGGTCAGAGAAAGGGCTTATGGTGGCGCCTCTGGTGATATAGATCAGAATACACTGGATCTTGATTTCATCCTCGATGAGCGTGCCAGAGAGTTGTATTGGGAAGGTCACCGCCGGACAGACCTTGTTCGTTTTGGTAAATTTTCAAATACCAGCTATACATGGCAATGGAAGGGTGGTGTGAAAGAAGGAGCATCAGTAAGCAGTAATTTTGATGTATTCCCTATTCCATCTGCTGACCTGGGCGCTAATCCAAACCTACAGCAAAACGCAGGCTATTAATCTGACTCATTTCTGAATCAATAAAAAAACAGCAACATGAAATATATAAAATATATCGCCCTATCTGGATTGGCAGGCATTGCCCTGTGGTCTTGCCAGGACGACAATCTGGGCCCGGTGCTGCATAAGAATGGTGGCCTGGCCATCACTTCGCCTACCGCAGATCAAACCTGGGAACTCAAGGAAATAAATGCGGATGCCAGCAATACCATTACCTGGAGCCCTGCAGATTATGGCTTTGCAGCAGGTACAACCTACAAGTTGCAAATGGATCTGGCTGGAAATAACTTTGCAGAACCAGCAGTACTGGCCAACGTCAATGCTGAATCTGCTGATATCAAGCAAGGGGATCTGAATAATATCCTCCTGGCTAAAGAAGCTGAAGGAGAGACTCCTGTGCAGGTTGACATCCGTGTCATTTCTTCTGTCAATCCTGATGTAGCTCCGGATACATCTGCAGTTGTAACATTTACGGTCATACCATATTCGTCCAGTGTAGTCATTCCGCAACTCCAGGTACCTGGTAGTTATCAGGGATGGGCTCCATCAGATAGCACGACAGCTGTGTATTCACCTAAGAGTAATGGTTTGTACGAAGCATTTATCTATTTTAATATAGACGATGCCAAGTATAAATATACTGTTGGGCCAAGCTGGGATACTAACTATGGCGACGATGGCAATGATGGGTCTTTGAATCAAAACGGTGCTGATATTCCTGCAGGCGCAGCCGGTGTTTACAAACTTAATGTAGACTTCAATGGCTTGACGCATACTGGCTTGCGTACTGATTGGGGAGTGATTGGTTCTGCTACTGCCAATGGCTGGGATTCAGATCAGAACATGACCTTTGATCCTGCTACTAAGAAGTTTACTGCTACACTGGATCTGACCGTTGGTGAAATCAAGTTCAGAGCAAATGATGACTGGGGAGTTAACTTCGGAGACGATGGCAATAATAAGTCAGTGGAATACAATGGTGCCAATATCGCCATTACTGAAGCCGGCAATTACACCATCGAGCTCGTGATCGTCGGCGTACCCAAGTACAAATACACGATCAAGAAAAATTAATCATTAAGATTTTTGATTGATAAGGCAGTGATGAAAATCACTGCCTTTTTTTTGCGTTGAGCTTAGATTGCATCTAAGCTCGCGTGCTACGGATCATAAGAAGACTTAGTTATGTAATCATCACCGATGGCAGTTTCCAACTGCAGGGAAGAACAATGAAATTTGATCATCAGGTCCCCCTTTCAGGCTACCGTTTTTACACAATTGGGATTTGGCAAGCTTGTTCATTTCCGTAGGAAATAACAAACGCCGCTGGATGGAGTTCTCTCCGCAAGCTGCTTGATTCCAATTGAGGATTCCTATTGGTATTCATTCTGAGTATTCATTGGTTGGCGAGAATCCATCCAACGGCCGATGGCCGATTATAATTGGTTATCCTTCATTGGTTTGCAGAAGAAACCACCTCCCTATTTAAATGTGTATAAACGGTAGCCCTTTCAGGGCGCCCGGGGTCAAACGTTTGCCAGTTTTATATTGTCATCAATGCCCCATCGGGGCAATAGGTCGGTAGCATTGAGTCAGCAATATCATTCGTGCCCCATCGGGGCACAACACGATTGCCTCCAAATCCGCTTCGATTACGTGGATGTCTTTTGCCCGGCAGACATAGTCTTGTCCGAGTTCAGTAGTGCCCCGATGGGGCACGATTGCCTTTCCTTATCTGTTGCTACCGACCTTTAGCCCCGATGGGGCATATGAATCAAGGCCGAAAAACACAAATCTTGTCCGCAAATATTCTTGACAGACCATCCTGAAGCGAAGCTATATAACATCCAGTTGCTAATCCGGTAGCAGGCAGCCTGACGATACCCGTTTCATCCCCGGATTCAGTAGTATTCAATGTTATCAACCTTCCATCGATCGAATACAATTTCAGCGTAAATGGATAGTTGAAGGAATCACTTCCCCGGTGGTCAATGATGATCTCACCATCACTGTAATACAATTTAATCGCCCGACCTTGTTCACCAGGTGCATCCTTGGATGACGTGAAGATATAGGGATATGTCATCCAGCCAATCCCCCCATCACCTATCACCTCATTGTCAAAATCAAAGAAGGTCGCATTGTCCCAGGAGGATCCGGTCACCCACTGTGTGGAACAGCCCGTACTGACCCACGCTGGCTCCCAGTAGATCACGCCCTTGCCCCCATTGTCAATGACCGTCTGTGTGAGATCGGTCATCCACTTCTTTTGATTTGCAGGACTAAGGGGTGCATATCCTGTAGCTATATTGAATAGAATATTGTTTGCCGCATCTGCATTTTGCGTAGTCCAGCCATACGCCGTCTCAAAGATCATCACGTCTTTGCCGGGATAGTTTTGCCGGAGCCTGGAGATGACTTGCCCAACCTGTGGAATCGTTACGGGCTGATGCCACTGCCAGTAATACGAGATGCCGATGATATCATAGCCTGTAAAACCATTGATCGCAAATTGCTCAACATACCATTCTACATCACCAGGATCAGCGATATGGATAGCAGTCTTGATAGACGCCGAATAATTGACTTTAGTTTCTTCGATAGCATCAAGTGCTGCCTGAAACAGGACCACATTGCGTGTCCAGTCAAGTGACCATCCCTGGTCATTGGTAGCTTGTGACAACAGGATACCCCTGTTGGTTTCATTGCCTATCTGGATGATATCAGGGAGTAGCCCGTTGTCCCCAAGGATAGAAAGGGTATGCAGGATATACTGATGGAGTGAATCTTCCAGGGCAGCCTGATTGCTGACTACAGATGCCCAGGCAGCAGGGACCACTTGATGTCCGGGATCAGCCCAGGTATCAGAAAGGTGAAAATCAAGCTGGACCTTCATCCCATTGGTTTTGGCGCGCGATATCGAGATCATCACATCATCGAGATCACTGTATCTGTGGCCTTGGTTCAACTGATCATACCATGCCGGAGTATGCCATAGTCTTAACCTGACAAGGTTGCAACCATGGTCATGCATGACAGCATAAGGATCCCGGGCTACACCATCGACCGTATAGACAGCTCCACATGCTTCCATCTCATTGACGTAGGAGAGATCTGCACCAAAATAGAAATCCTGACCATAGGTCAACTGCGTGGAAAGGACCAGGATCACCTGGGCGAGGAAGCGTTTATATGACAAGGTTGTTTATTTACTTTTTGCCTAGCGCATAGGTCAATCCAAGTACCCAATAGGTTTGCAGCGGATTGTCTGTGCGCCCTGCGGCCAATGCTTCCTGCTTGTTGCCCCTGAGGCCGAAATCAAGCCCGATGCCAAATCCTTTGACAGAAGTGGTCAGTCCATTGATCCATGTCCAGTTGGACAGATTAGAGCCTTGATAACTTACAAATGCGGAAAGATTGGATGACCAGTTGAGTCCTTTCACGATCTCCCTTTTATAGTCCGCTACGACTTTGGCACCTACAGAGCTTTGGTAATCAAAGCCACCATCGGAGAACACAAAATTGTAATTCAGGGGATGGATGACAACGACCAGGTCTTTGATTGGAGTCCATGTCGCACCCACCCCGATATCCAGGAAGCCCGGGTTGTTGATATTGTGCAACAGGGAAGAGCGATATTCTGCAAGGGTCGATAGCGCCCAGGTCTTGCTCAGTTTATAGCCATACAGACTGGTCACATTAAACGCGTCCGAGGTTACCTTGAAGTCTTTGCTGTCTGTCGGATCATCTTCGTCATCAAACTTTTGCCATCCAAGGGCGACATTGAGGTTGTTTCGCCAGAAATATTTCTTCTGATCCAGGTTAGCAAATGCATTTCCTGTAAAACCGATACTGATCGCATTGGTATTAGGTGACTCTTTAGACAACCAATCACTATACTGGGAGATGTTGAAGCCAATATTACCGCGTGCCCCGATATCCCAGCGTGGATAGGGAGTGATCTTGTCGGTCAGGTCAGCCACTTCAGTCTTCAGGGCCTCTACCTTTCCGGTCAGGTCAGTGAGTTGGGCTTCGAGTCCTGTGAGCTCAGCAGCCTTTGCTTCCTTCAAGGCGATCATTTCTTCAGTCGTTTGAGCCCCCAGGGCACCAATAGAAAAGCAGGCAATGGCCAGGTTTAATATTCTTTTTCTCATGATGTGTTAAGGTTTAGAGTTCAGTTATACCGACAAATCTACTCAAAATGCCGTCCTTTCAAAGCCATCTACAACGGCTATTTTGACCCTTTTTATAAGCACGCACACACACACCCTTGCTCCTTGCTCCTTGCTCCTTGCTCCTTGCTCCTTGCTCCTTGCTCCTTGCTCCTTGCTCCGGTTGCTGAGCTGCGGTTGGTGAGCTGTAGCATTAGGTTGAGGGACAGCAGGTCGAACCATAGCAAAAGGATGCGGGTAAGCAGGTCGAAGCATGCTCCCAGCCTCTTACTGTCTTACTGTCTCGCGCTTATAGCGTAGCTTTAAAGCAGATGACCGAAATGACCGATAAGTTTGAATTCCTGGTTCAAGGCCTACTGAAAGACGAATACGGCATTGTCGAAGACTTTGTGTCCCCTCCACTTGTGGCAAGATTACGTAGTAATCTTCTGGCCAGACTGGCAATTGGAAAGATGTCCAAGGCAGGGGTAGGGCAGCATGCCTCGTTCCATGAAAATCATGAAGTCAGGAGGGACCAGATCAGCTGGATCGATGATGACCAAAGCGACAGCGGTGAAGAAGAGTATTTCCGTTTGCTCTGGGATTTTTTAGGATATCTCAATGATACATGCTACACCGGACTAAATGCATTTGAAAGTCATTATGCACATTATGGACAAGGCAGTTTTTACAGAAGACATCTTGACCAGTTTAAGACCGATTCAGGTAGAAAGTATTCACTGGTCCTTTATCTCAACGACCTCTGGTTGGAGGGAGACGGAGGACAATTAGTGATCTACCGCAAAGATGACCAGGTATCCATCTCACCCCAGGGAGGCACAATAGTCTTCTTTCAAAGCGATCATAATGAACATGAGGTTCTTCCTGCTGCAAGGGAGCGGATGAGTATTGCAGGGTGGATGAAACGGCTATGCTAGCGGGGTATATGGGCACAGGTGTTTGAAGGTGCAATGTAAATTTTTTCAATTACAATGTAAAGACTGAGTAATTACAATGTTATTTAGATGGTTATCCGCATCTTTAACCCCCTAATTCAATCCACATATGAAAACACAGCCATACCATAGTGTCCGTACATCCAAGATTCACGGACGTGGCGTATTTGCCAGAAGGCCCATTCGCAAAGGCATCAGGATCATTGAATACACTGGTCCGATCATTAATGAAAAGGAGGCCGACAAAATAGGCGTGACCACCGAAAACGGACATAGCCATACCATGCTCTTTCAGATTGACAAGAAGCGCTGCATCAATGGCAATGAGGGAGGTGACGCACGCTATCTCAACCATGGCTGTGATCCCAATTGTGAAACTGAACAGGATGGAGATAGAATCTTTATCAAGTCGATCAGGGCGATCAAGAAGGGCGAAGAGCTGGTCTATGATTATCACCTTCAGGTGCCGGGTAAAATAACCGATAAAGTCAAGAAGGAATATGCATGCTTCTGCCGGAACTGAAGAAGGCTGAAAAGAAGAAGCTCGCGGAACTGAAGAAGGCTGAAAAGAAAAAGCAACCCGACCCTAAGAAAGTACGAAAAGACAAGCCCACTGCCGAAAAGGTTAAAAAAGCTAATAAAACCAAAAAGGTCAAAAAAGCTGACAAGGTTGAAAAGATTGTAAAGCCCATTAAGAAGGAAAAGAAAGAAAAGAAGAAGGATAAAGCCAAAAAGAAAAGCGAATCCCTCTCTTTGATGGTGGACAAGAAGACACCTGCTGCAAAGGATAAAAAGAAGGATAGCAAGAAGAAGGATAAGAAGAAGAAAAAATAAAGCGCTATTGAGTTGATTTCAATTCAGCATTCAATTGCCTGAAATCAATCTTTCCTTTATTATTCTTGAGATGTTCGATCATGATCATCGCCCTCTGAATGCGCAGGTCCGTGTTTTTTACCTGGCTTACCCCATAAATTATATTCCGCTGCTTGCCTGGAGTCAGTTTAAAGAAGTAATCCTTGCCCACTTTGTCCTGTGCCAGCACTTCATCCAGTTCAACCGGAAAAGGCAACCCGAATTCGCTGTTATCTTTCTCCAGATGCACACTGACCTTGGAGCCCTCCTTTAGATGGAGCTGATCCCTTATTTTCTTATTCAGGTTGATAAAATACACGCCTTCACCAGCCGGCATGATGGCACATTGTACTTCAAGGCTATCATTGAGCTTACATACCACTCTCTTGTCCCCCTGATCCAGGAAATGTTTAGCGATCGGGCCCGGTACTTTCACATGGTATGACCACAACTTCGTATTAAAATTTTCAACCCTTGCGGTAAATTCCATGACACTGTTTTGTTCTTTGGCCCTCAAATCTAAGTAAGGAATTTGATGTTTCAAGACCCGTCACCCCCTAGCCTCATTTTCACACCCCGCTATTTGAAGTTTGCAACTTCAATTCCATATAACTAGTCTTCCGGTTATTGAAAGATCATTTAAAATGGGAATCACACTGCTGGCGGAGAGAACTCCATCCAGCGGCGTTTTTATTTCCTTCGGAAATATAGTAACAGGCCAATCCCGATGATTGAATTATCGGTAGCCTGAAAGGGAGGAAGAATTCTCACCACCTCCGCTATTTGAAGTTTACAACTTCGCCTCGGCCCTGGATTCGTTCACGCCCCGCTATTTGAAGTTTGCAACTTCAAATCCATTTGGCCAATCATCAGGTTATTGTATAATCAAAGTAAGGCGGTTTGCAACTGCCATGTATTCACCCACACCCACACCCACTCACGTCTCACGTCTCACGTCTCACGTCTCACGTCTCACGTCTCACGTCTCACGTCTCACGTCTCACGTCTCACGTCTCACGTCTCACGTCTCACGTCTCACGTCTCTCACGTCTCACGTCTCACGTCTCATGTCTCACGGTCTCACACCCACACTCACGCCTCTTACTGTCTCACTGTCTTACCTTCTCACAATTACTAGATATCTTTCCGCTTCAATAGCATATTGAAGATGAAAGCAATACCATGGACCGGCGTCTATCCCGCCGTGACCACCAAGTTTACAGACAAAGGTTTCCTTGACCTCGATGCCTTTTTATTTGGCATCCATGCCCAGCTCAAAGCAGGTGCAGACGGTATCATCATCGGAGGTTCACTAGGGGAGAGTAGTACCATCACCCATGACGAACGGATCGCCATGCTCTCAGCTACATTAGAACAGATAGGTAAAGAGATCCCGGTCCTCGTCAATATTGCAGAAGGCTCAACGAAGCAAGCGATTGCATTGGCACAAAGAGCTGAAGCGTGCGGTGCCCATGGACTCATGGTCCTGCCACCGATGATGTACAAGCCAACCGAACAGGAAGTCATTGATTTTTTTACAGACATCGCCAGGGGGAGTGGCCTGCCGATATTGGTATACAACAACCCCGTGGATTACAAGATCGAAGTCACTCCGCACATGTTTGAAGTTTTGTTGAAAAATGAGACTATACAGGCTGTCAAGGAAAGCACCAGGGATTTGTCCAATGTGACGAGACTGCTCAATGCTTTTGGAGACCGACTCAAAATCCTCACAGGGGTAGATACGATTGCCATGGAAGCCCTGGTTATGGGTGCACATGGATGGGTTGCCGGATTAGTCAATGCTTTTCCCGCAGAAACAGTGGCCATATACAGACTCATCAAGGCGGGCCGCATTGAAGAAGCTAGAGAAATACACCGATGGTTTCTTCCCATACTCGAGTTGGATATCAATGCACAACTGGTGCAGAATATCAAGCTTGCTGAACACATGACCGAACTTGGAAATGAATTTGTAAGGCTACCTCGAAAGCCTTTGCAGGGGCCGGAACGAAACCGTGTGATACGCATTCTCGAAGAAGGTATTGCTACCCGCCCTGTGTTGCCTGATTATTTGAATCTGTAGACGAACTGATATATGATCACAGAAAATATTATTGGATATCAATCGTCATCATTGTCACGTAGATACATTGACGCTACTGATCCGGCGACCATGACCACCTTGCCTGAAGCATTTGCTGTAGCTACTGCTGAGGAGACTGATATGGTCGCAGAGAAAGCATTCAAGGCGTGGCGTTTATACCGGAATATTTCAGGCGCACAGCGTGCTGCCTTTTTAAATGAAATCGCCAATGGTATTGAAGCATTGAGCAGTGAATTGGTCACCAGGATCATGCAGGAAACGGCTTATCCGGAAGCAAGGGTGATCGTTGAACGAACAAGGACATGCGCCCAGTTGAGAATGTTTGCCCATGAAGCCGAACGTGGAAAGTGGAATGAGCAGACCATTGATGCTGCAATACCCGACCGATCACCGTCACCAAGGCCTGAGCTTAGAAAGCGGATGATAGCTGTCGGCCCCGTTGTTGTGTTTGGGTCAAGTAATTTTCCCTTGGCTTATTCCACGGCAGGGGGAGATGTAGCTTCTGCGCTGGCAGTAGGTTGTCCGGTGATCGTCAAGGCGCATGATTCACATCTGGGGACAAATGCACTTGTGGCAGAGGTGATTTTGGGGGCCGCCAGGAAGACTGGTATGCCCGATGGCGTATTCTCTTCGTTAAATGGAGACAGCATGCATACAGGTAAGCAGCTTGTGCAGCATCCGCTGATCGCAGCGGTTGGGTTCACTGGTTCACTAAAGGGTGGACGGGCACTATTTGACCTGGGACAACAAAGGCCTATCCCTATTCCTGTCTTCGCGGAGATGGGAAGTGTCAACCCCATTTTTATTTTTCCTGGTAAAATAAAAGAGAATGTCCAGGCGCTTGCAACACAGCTCGTGTCTTCGATGACGATGACTGCAGGACAGTTTTGCACTAAACCAGGCATCCTGATTGCATTGCAGGATCCTCATACTGAACAATTGATCAGTGAGCTAAAGGCAGCACTTGAAAAAGTTCCAGAGGCATCCTTGCTCAATGAAGGCATCTTCAAGAGCTTCATTAGTGGTGTTTCTGAGATGAAGGCAGAAAATGAGGTTATGGTTATGCGAGACTTTTATTCATCAGGTAACCTGCGGACATCACCAGTACTGGCTACTGTCCCTGCAGATAGCTTCCTCTCAAATCCACGGCTTCATCACGAAGTATTTGGCCCTTTCTCCATCATCGTCCTCTGCAGGGATATTGCTCAGATAATTGCAGTTGCTACGACCCTGGAGGGGCAATTGACAGCCTCGATCCAGGCTACCAATGAGGAGATGGATACATTAAGATCCCTTGTTGAAATCCTGATTGAAAAAGCCGGGCGAATTGTCTTCAACGGCGTACCCACAGGAGTCGAAGTATGCGAAGCCATGACCCATGGCGGGCCTTATCCTGCCAGCACAGACTATCGCTTTACCGCGGTAGGCCATCACGCGGTCTATCGTTGGTTGAGGCCTGTTACGTTTCAGAATTTTCCACCGGCCGGTCTTTCTGTGTAGCGGGATTTACCCCATTTTATTAGAGCATTCTAATTATTTTTGAAATACCCGCGTAAGGTTTTATCTATGCATATCTTTAAGGACCAAAACAAACCGTCATGAATCAATTCTCTACCCGAAATAAGGTATTTTCTTTTTTTATTTTCCTGTGTGGTGGATTCAGTCTTCCCTTGATGAGCCAGTCCGATAGCACTATGACTGCAATGATGACAGATAGTATGCATGCCATGGATCCGATAAGGGCTGATCGTCCGGATCAAACCGAGTCATCATATCTAGTGCCTAAAGGATATGCCCAGATGGAACTTGGGTTTTCGATTACCGATACTGATCCAGGATTTATTTATGCTTATCCATCTGCTTTGTGGAAGTATGGACTCACAGACAATTTCGAACTACGGTTGATTACACAATACATTACTATCCAGAAATCGCCTAATCCGGATCAGAATGGTTTTCTTCCCCTGGCAGTCGGGTTTAAATCAAAATTGAGCAATCAGAAAGGTATTCTTCCTAAAATGTCCTTCCTTGGGCATTTGCGTTTGCCAGGAGTAGTATCTGAAGAATTTGAAATCACTTACCTGGCCCCCGAACTAAGGCTTGCATTTGATCATGAGGTATCTGACTTTTTCAATGTAGGATATAATGTAGGCTTGTTTTGGGATGGTGCAGATCCGGAGCCTTTGGTTTTGTATACCCTGACCACAGGATTTAGCATTACGAAGCGGCTCGGCATCTTTGGCGAAGTCTACGGTGCCACACCACAACGGGATAGTGAGTCCCTCCCGCTCAATGTGGATGCAGGTATCACCTACCTGATTGGTAATAATTTTCTACTTGATGTTTCCGCCAGCGAAGGCATTACGGACAATGCCGACTACAGCTATGTTTCTGCAGGTTTCTCCTACCGCTTTAAGCTGTAAGGGGAGTATCCTGTGCTGAAAGGGCATCAGGTATTTTTACTTAATCTATATCTATAGGCGTTGAAAAGGTTCTTCTATACAGGCATATTCTTACTGATCCTTTTCGAAGCAGCCAATGTGTATTTTATCATGCCTGTTCCCGGTAGTCAGGAGATAGAGAGTCTTGGTGTAGCCTATTTTCTCTATGCATACCGTTGGTTCATCAGGGTGTTTCTCGTCATCATAGCCTTGTCAGGCATCACCAGGGCATGGAAGGGATCAAAAGTGATGACTATACTGATGATTGCATTCTATAGTTTAGTCAGTTATGTGATCCATTCACAAATGGCGGCAGATACAATGTTCTATCAGCCAAAGTATCTGCAGATGTTGCCGGCTGACCTAAGCAAAGTGGATCTTCAACGCATAGTCCTGGGTATCGAATTTAATGGACAGGCCAAAGCCTATCCGATTCAATACCTGGGATACCATCATCAAGTGCATGATACGATCGGAGGCAAGCCTGTCATTGTCACGTATTGCACAGTGTGCAGGACAGGACGTGTCTATGAGCCCTTGGTCAATGGCAAACCTGAAAAATTCAGGTTGGTGGGCATGGATCATTATAACGCTATGTTTGAAGATGTGACGACCAGATCATGGTGGAGACAGGTGACAGGTGAGGCAGTGGCGGGGCCGTTAAAAGGTCAGCTATTGCCTGAAATGCCTGCAATACAGTCCTCCCTTGAAGCCTGGCTCAAATTGCATCCGGGTAGCCTTGTCATGCAGCCGGATTCAAATTTTACAGAGGCCTACAGTGACCTCAGCGACTATGAGTCTGGCCTGCGTAAAGGCAAACTTACAGGACATGACACGCTGTCATGGAAGGAGAAATCCTGGATTGCAGGCATTGAAATCGGGGCCCTCAGCAAAGCCTATGATTGGAACCTCCTGGTCAGTAGGGGAGTGATCAATGACATAGTGGATACCCACGCAGTTTGTATCGTGGTCACCTCTGATCATCGAAGCCTGTTTGCATTCCGCAGGCTATCACAAGACCAGCAACTTACCTTCCGTAATGATACACTATCAGATGGGTCGGTTGATTATTATTTTTCAGGACAAGCCATGGATACTACTGCTGCATCATTAAACTTAATTCCTGTTTTCCAGGAGTATTGGCATAGCTGGCGAACTTTCCATCCTTCCACACAGAAGTATGAACACCCCTGACGTATGAGGTTTGCTTAATGGCTTCTAACGCCATTACCTGATGGCTCCGCTAGACAATCTCACCTTCTTGCTTGGAATCCCGAAAGATCAGGCTGCTGATGTTAATAAAGCATAAAAGCCACCTTGCATTCTAATGACATTCTAATATCAGGACTAGAAAGTCTCTAATACTAGGGCTTAACTTTGCCCATTCAACGAATTGGGATGAGTAAATTTACTTTGGGGATATTGGCGGTCTTGTGGCAGGTAGCTGCACTCTCTGCCCAGGATGATACCCTTAAGGCAGTTGACCTCGAACATATCGTAGTGAAAGGCTATAGGTTCAACGAAGTGACTGCAAAATTGTCTGATGTGCATGGTACCTACATCATAGGTGGCCGTAAAAGCACCGTCCTTCCGGTACAGGATTTACCCGCTAATCTGGCCGAAAAGACCGGCAGGCAGATTTTTGCAAAGATCCCGGGCGCTTTCATCTATGACATGGATGGTTCTGGCAACCAGGTTAATTTTTCAACACGAGGTCTTGATGCACACCGGAGTTGGGAGTACAATGTCCGCCAGAACGGAGTGCTCTTAAATTCAGATATCTATGGTTACCCGGCCAGCCATTACAGCATGCCGATGGAGGCCGTAAAGAATATTGAGATTGTCCAGGGTACGGCAGCCCTCCAATATGGCGCTGAATTCGGTGGTATGATCAATTATGTCACCAAGAGTGCAGATACCACCAAGCCTGTTTCTTTTGAGAGTATCAATACAGTGGGATCATATGGCCTTTTCAGTTCATACAATGCACTCGGCGGCAAGTTGGGTAAGTTCTCCTACTATACATACTATCAGCGGAGAGTTTCAGACGGGTACAGGACGAATGCCAGATCCGATGCGCAGGCTCAGTTTGCCAATCTGAAATATGATTTTTCGTCCTCGCTCAATCTGCAGTTTGAAATCGGAAGGAGCGAATACGTCTACCAGATACCTGGACCTTTGACTGACAGCATGTTCTATGCAGACCCGAGACAAGCTACCAGGAGCCGCAATTACTTCAACCCGGATATCTATGTTCCGTCTATGACGCTCAACTGGCAGGTCAGTCCTGCGACTTCAGTGCAGTGGATTGTATCCGGATTGTTTGGCGCCAGAAACAGTGTGGAGTTTGAAGGATTTGCTGACAAACAGGATGTCATCGATCCTGTGACACTTCAATACAAGCCTCGTGCAGTCAATATTGACAACTTCAATTCAAAAACCTCCGAACTCAGGATTCTCCATCAATATGGTTTGGGAAAAATGAAGAGCGTGGTATCCGCAGCGTTACGGTATTTCAACAACGACATGCATCGTCGCCAGCAAGGCAAGGGGACTACCGGTACCGATTATGACCTCACGATCACTGGAGACTGGGGCAGGGATCTGTACTATAAGAGTAATAGCATTTCCGTTAGTGTGGAAAATATGCTCTACATCAATTCACGGTGGAGTGTTTCACCCGGATTCAGATATGAAGTTGGAGGCACAGATATGACCGGGTATATAGCCTATCTCGATGAAGGCGAGGTGCCAAACCATATTGACCATAATATTCCAGCCTTTGGGATCAATACCAAATACGTCATCAACGAAGGCACGCAAGTCTATGCAGGTATTTCACAGGCATATCGACCGGTATTGTTCAAAGACATCATTCCCACTTCGTCCCTCGAACGCGCGGATAAGGATCTCGAAGATGCCTTCGGTTACAATGCTGAAGCAGGAATATCAGGGCATACCTCAGATTGGTTAAAGTATGAAGTGACCCTCTTCCATATGGTCTACAGGAATAAGCTGGGCAATACGGTACAGACGGAAGATGGTGTTGATTATATCTACAAGACCAACATCGGAGACAGTGAGACCAATGGGATTGAACTGTTTGCTGAAGCCATTCCTGTCCAGGAAAAGAGTATATATGTTTCATTGTATACAGCAACTTCACTGATGAAGGCTGTGTATACTGATGCTGCCATAGCAGTCAATGGAGAGAATACCGATATCAGTGGTAATGAAGTGGAAAGTGTGCCGAGATGGATCAGTCGTAATGGATTGAATATTGGTTATAAAGAATTGCGAGCTACGCTCCAGTATAGCTATGTAGCTAAAAGTTTTTCCGACCCTTCCAATGTGATTGATCCAACACCCAATGGCGCCAAAGGTATCGTTCCATCCTATGGCCTTCTTGATCTTAATTTCTCCTGCCGTTTTGCCGGTCATTTTGTCGCCCGCGCCGGTATCAATAATCTTCTCAATCATCAGTATTTTACCAAGCGCCCGCTCTTTTATCCTGGCCCGGGCGTATGGAGCTCTGATGGCCGCAGCATCGTCGTATCCCTCGGTGTGAAGTTTTAGTTTTGTTATATTTAATGATGGCACTATTACAAATCTTTGTTGAGCGGAGCCGAAACAAAGATTTGTAATTCAATTTGAAAATTTTCTCGGTCGTTGAGCGGAGTCGAAACGAACGAAGGCATTTGTTTTTGCCAATCAGGTTCGATACTTTTACCTTCTGATGAGAACTGTATTCGAGTGTATTGATGGCCATACCTGTGGTAATCCTGTCCGGGTAGTCAAAAATTCGAAGCCTGAACTTCATGGGTCTACCATGAGTGACAAAAGACTTCATTTTATCCGTGAATATGACTGGATCCGAAAAGGATTGATGTTTGAGCCACGTGGTCATGACATGATGAGCGGTAGTCTGATCTATCCACCCCATGATCCGGCACATGATGCTGCAGTACTTTTTATCGAAACGAGTGGATGCCTCCCGATGTGTGGGCATGGTACTATCGGAACAGTGACCATCGCGATCGAAGAGAAGCTCATCATTCCAAAAGTTCCGGGCCAACTTATACTCGAAGTGCCTGCAGGTGTCATACATGTCAGCTATACCCTGGAGCATGGAAAAGTCAGGTCTGCGAAGATCACAAATGTTCCTTCCTACCTGGCAGCTTCAGACCTGACCGCTACCAGTCCGGTGCTTGGGCAACTGAAGGTGGATGTAGCTTACGGTGGTAACTTCTACGCCATTGTAGACGTGCAGGAAAACTTTGCCGGCCTTGAACATTATACAGCTGATCAACTGATATCCTGGGGCAGGGCATTGAGAGAAGATATCAACAAGCATTATACCTTCATTCATCCTGAAGACGCATCGATCCAGGGCTGTTCACACATCTTATGGACGGGAAAGCCAATAGAAGAATCTTCAACAGCCAGGGGGGCCGTGATCTATGGTGAGAAGGCGATTGACCGCTCTCCATGTGGCACAGGTACATCAGCCCGCATGGCCCAGTGGCATGCCAAAGGTTTATTGGATACCGGACAACCATTTATCCATGAGAGTATCATTGGAAGCAAATTTGAGGGTATGGTATTGACCACTACAAAAGTTGGTGACTACGATGCTATCGTGCCTTCCATTGAAGGTTGGGCAAGGATCACAGGGTACAATACCATCATTATCGATGATGAGGACGATCCGTATGCGCATGGATTCCAGGTGATATGAAGGATGTCGTGATCATTGGTGGCGGAGCAGTAGGCCTGTGGAGTGCATGGCATCTCATCCAGGCTGGCAGGCAAGTGACCATTATTGATAAAGGCGATTTTACCGACGGCTGCTCCTATGGCAATGCAGGGATGATTGTCCCCAGTCATTTTATTCCAATGGCTTCCCCGGGAGTGATTTCGAAAGGGATTCAATGGATGTTCAGAAAGGACAGCCCGTTTTACATTCGCCCAAGGCTCAATACCGAATTGGTCAGATGGCTATGGTCGTTTTACAGGTCAAGCAATAAAACTCATGTTGCACAGTCGATCGAATTGCTCCGCGATCTGCATACCGAGAGCAGGGAGTCCTATAAAAACCTTGATAAAAATCATGGTTTTGATTTTGGGTTTCAACAGAAGGGAATATTGATGCTTTACAAATCCATCTCAGCAGAGCGCGATGAACTGGAGATGGCAGAGCAGGCACATCGATTGGGGATTGAAGCGGTCCACCTAAGTGCTGAAGAGTTGAGAAGGGTAGAGCCTGCGGTGCAGATAACCGTTAAAGGAGCTGTACATTACCCAGGTGATGCTCATATAGTGCCTCATGAGTTTATGGCCCAGATGATACATAAACTCAAGCTACGTGGTGTTGAATTTTTACAAAATAGTGAAGTCGTGCATATTGATGATTCAGCTTCTTCAGGAGTTGATGTGCACTTGTATGGAGGGCAACGCATTGAAGCAAGGAATGTAATCGTTGCTGCCGGTACCTGGGCAGGAAAGCTCATGAAGGAGAGCAGGTATTATCTGCCAATCCAGGACGGTAAAGGATATTCCATGACCCTTAAACATCCAGAGTTGAAACCTACCATACCTTCCATCCTGCATGAAGCACGGGTAGCCATCACACCTATGGGGGACGACCTCCGCATCTCAGGCACGCTGGAGATCAGTGGGATGGATGGTGAGATCAATCCGCATAGAGTCAATTCCATTTTAAAAGCGATACCGGAATATTATCCTGAGATACAAACAGGCAACCCTGGACCTGTTTGGTATGGATACAGGCCATGTACACCCGATGGACTGCCCTGTATAGGTCCGATGAAGAAGGGTTCCGCAGTGATCATCGCTGCAGGACATGCCATGATGGGCCTGAGCCTTGCTCCGGTGACCGGCAGGATAGTATGTGACATAGTGCAAAACAAACAACGGAAACCAAACAACAAACTTGACCCATACAGGTTCTCATAGCCATGAATCCCAGGAAACCACTTTTGCTATTTTTTCTTGTTTTCTGCATACCAGCAGCTGAGGGGTTGTTCGGACAGGAAGCTCTTGAGCAGGTTGAATCCTTGGCAGATACGTTTACACAACACATCACTGTTTCTCCGGTTACTGTCTTTGCCTCTGCACTAGACAATCCCTTATCGGTTTCTTCTGTCACGCAAGCTCAGATAGCACAACTCACGGAGCCTACTATCGAACCATTGCTCAATGCCACGCCGGGATTGTGGATGCAATCCGGCACACTCAATACCAACCGGATCAGCATCAGGGGAGTTGGATATCGCGAGCCGTTCGCAACTACAGGTATAAAAATGTACCTCGATGAGATACCACTTACCAATGGAGTAGGGGAATCAAGTATTGAAGATATACATCCTGGCATCTTATCAGGTATTGATATCTGGCGTGGCCCCACGTCCGCCCTATGGGGATCTGGATTGGGTGGTATGATTCATCTCAAGACACAGATTCCTGAATCAGATCAATGGCTGACCAAAATACAGGTCGGAGCATACAATCGGTTCAGCCTCGACCAGGGTATTTCACTGCGCTATGGAAAGGATGACGCCTGGGGTACTGCATTGTATTATCAGTACCTGTATGATGGTGGCTACCGGGACAACAATCAATACCGGAAGAATTCATTGACATGGCTCCAGCAGTGGAGAGGAGAAAAGGGAGTCACCCTCAATGCTTTTGTACATGGTATTGGCCTCAAGGCATTTATCCCAAGTTCACTCAATCTGTACGATTACGAAAACAATCCGTCTGCTGCAGCACCTGCCTGGGCCGGAGTCATGGGAAATGAAGATTATACAAAATGGATCACAGGATTGAACATTATTTATGCGCCCTCAGGAGGTTGGGTGTACAGAGGCTCTGTCTTTGGTACTTTTTTCAATTCGGATGAAGTCCGTCCCTTTAATGTACTCGATGAAAACAATACATCAGCCGGCATGCGTCATCGTTTCACCCTGAAGGTAAAGGATACAGGCCATGTAACCCTGGGTATGGAATATTTCAACGAGCATTATGGTTTCAGCACGTTTGAAACACTTGAGGGCGGCTTGACTGGACAGCAACTCACAGATGAAGAAGAAAGGCGAACCTATCTCAATGCCTTTGCCCAGACAGAATGGGCCTTTGGTATGCGGTGGTTTTTATTTGGAGGCATTAATGCAGCGGTGAGTCACTTGTTCAATGATGACCTGGAGGCAAGCACGCCTGTTGACTTTTTTCCTACCGGAGGTATCACATATGCTATCAGGAAGAATTGCACAGTATCCACATCTGTAAGCCGCGGATATTCCGCATTATCATTGGAGGATATGCTTGATGCGGGTGGATTGATCAATCCGGATATTGTGCCGGAGACCGGATGGAGTGAAGAGCTGGGTATCAGGTATGCCTTGCCCAGGGGTTCCTACGTGAAGTTGACTGTATTTAACATGAATATTAAGAATACAATACTCACAAGGCGAATCAAGGATGACCTCTTTGAAAAATTAAACGGGGGCAGTTCCATACATCAGGGTGTTGAACTCGAATACAGGTGGGTAAGCCCGACAGAAAAATTTTCACTTGAAGGGGCGTATACATATGGTCATTACAGGTTTGATGAGTTTGTCGAGGGAGGTAGTGATTATAGTGGCAACAGGTTGCCGGGTACCCCATTGCATCATTTGTATGACAGACTGACTATAATGCCTTGGCGAAAATGGAAATTGTATCTGGACTATCACCTGGTCTCCGATGTATTTCTCAATGATGCCAACACGGTTTCAGGAGCAGGTTACCAGCTTTTCAATACAGGACTCAGTTATTTATTGATGGATAGTGAAAAGTGGACTGGATCTGTTTCAGCCAATGTCCACAATATTTTTGATGTTGAATATTCACCTATGTTTCAGATCAATGCGCCGGGTACACAGCCCAGGTATTACTATCCCGGGAAACCTCGCTCGGTTTACCTGAATATAGCCTTCACCCATAAGATTTGATTCGTCAAATTCCTTGCAAAACATGCATTAAATCCTATTTTGGCCGCATATTTGGCCCCCAAAGCGTTTGTATACCTATGAAATCGAACTCACTGACATTCATTTTATGCCTTTTAGCTGGTACTTTTTCTATAATCTCATGCAACAAGGAAGACCAGCCTGAGATAGACCAGCAATTGATCGAAGATTTCATCGCTGAGCACAACCTCGATGCTGATTCGACCTCTTCCGGACTCTACTACGTTATTGATGTTCCCGGATCCGCTGATCACCCTACGCTATCGGATGAGGTGACCGTTTCCTACGTTGGCTTCCTGCTCAATGGGGATATTTTTGATTCAGCCCCCAATATTACGTTTCCACTCAACCAGGTGATCGCGGGCTGGCAGGAAGGTATTCCTCTCTTTGGCAGAGGAGGGAAAGGCCTGTTGATCATTCCTTCACGCCTGGCCTATGGTGAACAGGCGCGTGTCGGGATCCCTGCAAATTCTGTTCTAGCCTTTGAGATCAACCTGATCGATTTTTAGCCTTTTGTATTTCGCACAGTATGCGAGAGAGTTCAAGGGGTCATTGTTTTCTTCACCCTTGGATGTTCTATATTCCCTTGCTCCCTGCCCCGGTTGCTGAGCTGTAGCACAAGGATGCGGGTAAGCAGGTCGAAGCATGCTCCCTGCCCCTTTATGGTTAAGATCTCGTTAAACCCCATCCCTTGCTGTGCCGAAAACACTTTTCTAGCGTTATTGTCATCATGATAAGAATATTCATATCCCGCCTGGCTGTAATGGCTGTCATCCTCACAATCAGTATGATGCCTGGTCAAAGCTATGCCCAGTTTAATGACCTCCTCAATAAGGCCAAGAAGACAATCGCCCCTGCCACTGGTGGCGATATTGACATGGGACTAAAGCAGGCACTGGAATTCGGAGTCAAGGAAGCTGTAGACAAGCTTTCAGCTGACAGGGGATACCTGGATAGTCCCTATAAAATTATCGTGCCTGAGGAAGCCCAGGTGATCGTCTCAAAAGTCAAAATGGTTCCAGGCTTTCAGGATGTGGAAAAGCAACTTATCGAAAAGATGAATAAAGCAGCTGAGATCGCTGCAAAAAAGGCAACCCCCATCTTTGTCAATGCGATCACTTCCCTGACCATCAGTGATGCCATGAATATTCTAATGGGCGAAAAAGATGCAGCAACCCGATACCTCGAAACACAAACACGCACTCAACTGTATACTTCGTTTATGCCTGAGATCCAGGCTGCCCTCGACGAAGTCAATGCGCGTGAATACTGGAAATCTGTCATCACCGCCTATAACAATATACCCTTTGTCAAGAAAGCTAATCCTGAACTCGATGACTACGTCAATCAAAAAGCGCTTGATGGACTTTTCAGCCTCATCGAAGTCAAGGAAGAAAAGATCAGGACGGATCAGTCTCAGCGAACTACGGACCTGCTGAAAAGCGTCTTTTCAAAACAGGACAGATAGGCTATCACGACTCTTTTTTATCCTGCAGACATAGATCGTGTAAGCCTTCTCAGGTAGATCGTCCTGGCCATGAGTGCGGTGAGGATGACAGCACCTCCAATGAGGGACCACAACGCCGGCTTTTCACCATACCATATTAATACCCATATCGGATTGAGGATGGGTTCTAGCATCGATATCAACGAACCTTCGAGCGCAGGTATCCTCCTTTGGCCATAGGTAAATAGCAGGTAGCCTAAACCAATCTGCACAAAGCCCAGGAAGGCAAGCATGAGATGTTCATTGGGAGTGGCGGGTCCCGATTTTAAAAACGCAGGCAGGGTCACAAGCACTACCCAAAGGTTACCAAGCAATATTCCACTCATCTGTTCTGACCTATTGCTAAACCTCAATGACAGGATCAACCCCGCAAGGAAGAACCCAGACATCAACGCCAACCCATCCCCAAGCCAGTGGTGACCGGTACTCTTTTGTTCAAAGAGAAAAAAGGAAAGCCCAAGAAGGCACACAACTACCGTGACCAGGTTGTAACGCTTCATCTTTGTGCCCAGGAGTTTGGGTTCAAGGATCAACACAATCGCAGGAGCTATGTATTGAAGAAATATAGCATTGGCTGCAGTAGTCAGTTTGGTAGATGACACAAAGCATATCAGCAGCGGGGCATAGAAGATACTGATCAGGAATGCCCTCCGGTCAAAGTGCATGGCCTCTTTTCTAAACACCGCCAGGAAAAGCAGTCCCGCATATAAGCTCCTGTAAAATAATATGGTAAAAGCATCCTGGTGAAGCAGCTTGACGAGCACACCTGCAGTACTCCATACCAGTGCCGCCAACATGGTCGCTACAATCCCTTTTGTATACTGTCCCTGCATTGATGTAAATGTAAAAAGCTATCAGCTACCAGCCGTCAGCTATCAGCCTCCAGCTACCAGCTACCAGAGTATCCACTCTCACTCTCACACGCACACTCATTTTTCATTCTTCACTTTTCATTTTTCACTTAAGAAAAACTCTTTCCACTCCATTCCATCCTGGTAAATAATCACACTACCTTCCGGCAGCTGCTTAAACGTGATCTGGTATGGATAATCCAGCGTCTCCGCTTTATAGTATTCATTTTCGTAGGCACTCGCACCCATCCCGTTTCGGTGCCACCAGTTGCCCCATTGTTTAAACGTAACTTTTAGCTGCATCGGCCCGGTTTGTTCCACAGTGACACCGTCGTTGGTCGTAATCATGTTGTACTGGAAAACATCATACATGATCCCATCATAAGGCTTGTCTGTCTGAAAGTCGATTAGTTCATCTATGCCTGAAGGTATTTCCCGCATGGAAGCCATGACGATGCCATTATAGTTATCAGGACTATTAAGGATGAAGACGTGGCTGCGATCATACCAGCGGAATGTATCTCTGAGGTGTTGTAGTACAGCATTGGATTCTTTCCAGCAGGTGATTGTTTTCTCCTGGAGGTACACTTGTATCAGCAATAAGATACTCATCATCGTAATCCAAAACCACCTCGGTCCCCTGGACAATAGAGCCATCAGGGAAGTGAGAAAGAAAACCAGGGCGATATAGCTGAACCGGTCATTAGTTCCAATGCCGATGTGATAAAAGAACAGATTAGAGACCGGCAAAATATAGATCATGGATATCGCCAGGCCGCAAAAGGCGAGATGGATATAGCCCGGTATTTTTCTGATCCGGATGATATAAGCCAGGATGACTGCGATGCTGAGGGTGAGTATAAAGAAGATCAGTTCTGGGTTGGACAGTATCTGGTCAAAGATCAGTGTCTGAGCCTTGAAAGACAGATATCGGGCATCAAACAGATGCTTGACCAGGTATTTTACCTCGTTTGACATCATGCCGATCACATCCAACCTGAGATGGGTGGACGCGCCATAGTGTCCTACCCAAGACCCAAGAGTCCACCTGTTGAGCAATAGTCCTGCGGTCAGCAAACCCCACAGGCCTCCACTGATCAAAAGCGCGCGATTTAAACTTCCTTTTGTTTTATCCCCTGCATATCTATCAATGATCAGGTACACTGATATCGCCAGCGGAGTGATGTACGATAGTTCGAGCAGGAGAAAGGAAAGTCCATAGATCAGAAGACTAATCCATAGATATTTTTTATCCCCTTCTGTGGTAAATCTCGGTGCGAGTATAAATAAAGCCAGAACAGCAGAAAGCGAAAGCAGGTAGTGTATGCACACTTTCCAGACTACCGGTTCGACATTATAAGGATTGAGAAGGAAGAGTATACATGCAAGGGTGAGCAATAAGCCGGATGCATTGACTTTCCAACGTGCGTTGATCTGCACGAGCCACAGATAGAAAAGCCATCCATTGAGTGCATGTAGTGTGCAAAAGATGATATACCATGGCAGCCCTTTGATATGGAAAATGGAATAAATAGTATAAAAGAAAAAATGGAGGACCTGGTGATTTCCCTTGTACCCAAAACTATTGAAGATATCTGCGAATGAACCTGCGTCATACACCCGTTGCCAACCGAGAAAGTCAAAGACCAAGCCAGCTCCTATAGTCGGATAAAAGGAGATCAGGGTGATCAGCAGGAAGAAGGGGAATAGGAACCAGTTTGATTTCATTTTTGGATGACCAGCGGGTAAAAGGTGTCTTGTATCAATCCGCCCTCCATCACCATAAGGCTCCCATTGTGTTTTCTTTCCTCAACCAGTCTTATGCCACCCCACATTGCGCTACATGAATTGTGTATTTTACCAGAAGAAAGAACTACAAGTTTCCCTCCCGGATAGATTGTGATAGTGGCGCTCTTGGGCATCGACACCCTGCAGCCGATTTCCAGTGTAGCTCCGGCATTGATGATGACATTTCCCTCCAGG
The DNA here is from genome assembly GCA_016716665.1 of Candidatus Opimibacter iunctus. Taxonomy (GTDB): domain Bacteria; phylum Bacteroidota; class Bacteroidia; order Chitinophagales; family Saprospiraceae; genus Opimibacter; species Opimibacter iunctus. The sequence continues at coordinate 158,137 of JADJVH010000009.1, forward strand.
TCGGCACTGCATTCCCAGCGCACACTGTCCCTGATGGTGATCGTGGCACTCGTATCCAGCACACACCAATGTGGCTCCAGGATATTTCGCTGCATCGCACCTAGCCGGTTCATGTTCATCAGGATCTTACCGATCTGGCAAGGGGTAAGGGCTGCCATGTGGGCATTGTAATCCATCATGTTGTTGGAGTAAAGACTATCACATGGCGGGGTATCTGTCTTGTTCCAGCAATTTGGGTTGGCCGGCGTGTCATCACAACCGTCATGACCGCCCCAGGTGTGGGACAGGCCGAGGGAGTGGGCTATTTCATGATTGGTGATACCCCTCATATCCCAGACATTTGGCCGCTCATTCCACTTGGCAAACACCTTGACACTGCTTCCTAGCGATATGCCTGATCCATCAGGCTTGTACGTCGGGGACTTGATGCTGTCGAGTTGATGGGTCTGCAGGAAGATGTTTAATACTGAATCATCGCGAACGGCGTATTTTTCAATGACGCGCTTGTCACTGATATTTCTTTCGCGCCCGGTTTTGACTGCGTAGCAAAGCGTGTCGTCTACATGATAGTATATCCCATCATCACCAGGGATGGTGGGATCCGGGGTGATCACATATCTGTATGGGATAGGCAGGACAGGGGTTTCATTGCCATGCGGAAGAAACATCTTCATGTTGTTATCCAGGTTACTGTTGATCGCCATGATCCAATCCCGGGCGTAGGCGGTAGTTTCCTCTTCAGGAATATTATAAAGTCCGTCTTTAGAATTCATAAAATGGATATTCACCCTGATGTATTTCATCCGCATCAGTTCAGGGTGTGCCACATAGGTGAGTGGGGAATAGCACGTGCTGATTTTAGGTTCAGCATTTTCATCGCGGGCCAATGGGACGATGTCATCCAAAGTTGCAGGTCTGACCAGGATTCTGGGACTGCATGCGGTCAGCAGGAAGATAATCAGTAATGCCGGGTAATGCCGGTCCATTATCAGGTGTTTAACCCTCCGCAAATACTGATCACCTGTCCAGTGATATAGGCTGATTGATCTGAAGCGAGGAAAGCAGCCAGCTGGGCCACTTCCTCTGTCTTACCAAGACGGCCAAGAGGCACATTGGACAGGAATGCCTTTCTGGTATTTTCATCAAGTTCGCCGGTCATATCAGATTCGATAAAACCAGGGGCAATGACGTTGCTCCGGATATTGCGTGATCCAACTTCCTTGGCGATTGATTTGCTGAAACCAATAATCCCTGCTTTGGATGCGGCATAATTGGCTTGTCCTGCATTTCCAAAGATGCCTACGACAGAGCTGAGGTGAATGAGTGAACCGGACTTTTGCCTCAACATGACCTTGATACATTGCTTGGTCATGTTAAAGACGGACTTGAGATTGGTGTCGATGACACTGTCCCATTGGTCTTCATCCATGCGTAGCAACAACGTGTCATTTGTGATCCCAGCATTGTTGACCAGGATGTCGATCCGGCCAAATTGTTCCTGGATAGAAGGCACCAGGGATTCTGCATGAACATATGAACTGGCATCTGAATAGCATGCGATCACATTCCTGCCTTTGGACCTCCATTCTTCAGCAATCCCTTCAGCCCTTTCCCTGGAAGACAGGTATGTGAACGCGACGGAGGCTCCCTGGGATGCAAATGCATCAACGATTGCTTTGCCGATGCCCCGTGATCCCCCGGTGACAATCGCAACTTTTCCTTCTAGTAATGACATATGTTCAATGGTTTGATAGAAATCGCCTCAAAAGTACGAACAAAAAAGCTATCAGCTATCAGCCGCCAGCTATCAGCTTTCAGCCGCACCCATGCAACGCTTACTTCTCTCGCCTTTAGCCTCCTTCGGATGCCGTAGCTCTTTTTGGCGAAGGCATCTCAGCCTCTTAGGCCTCTTAGGCCTCTTCAGCCTCTTTAGCCTCTTCAGCCCCCTCATTCATCTCATTATTTCCGGTTGCTGAGCGAAGCCGAAGCATCATTTTTACACTTTCGCTAATTCTCCTTTCAAAAAGTCAATAACATTCACTTCCAGTGCATCAACACCACGGAGCTCTGCGAGGTACCAGGAGATCCAGTCACCGAGGTGAACGAGGTAGAGCGATTTTTCCACCATGTTAGCACCTTTGGAATATACCTCAATGATCTCGCTGGCATACTTGCCAATGATCTTCTTGTTGATATCCATGCGTACCACATTCCTGGAGTAATCATCATCGTTGCGTAGGTATAGGACTACCAGGTTGTCATTTTTCTCTGTCCAGCCCACGAGTTCGTTGTGGTTCATTTCCGGCACGACATGATGCCAGCAGAGGGCTTTACTGTTTTCATTGATCTGTTGGCGAAGGCGTACAGCTACTGGTTCCATGCGGTCTTCGATATAGATCACAGGGATTTTATGATGCAGTTGCTGAGCGATCTTTTGTGCCTGTGCCTTGATATCGCTTTCCTCAGTTCTCAGCAAGGTGATAGCCGATGCCACATTCTTTATAGCCCGGTCGGAGATAAAGCCGAGGTGATGAAGGGCCCAGAGTTGTGCGGTCACACTGTATCCGAGGCATGCCCGTGGGGATGGCCAGTTGGCTGGCACCTGGATATAGTCATAGCCATCCGATTTGGCCTTTTCTATGATTTTACCACCTGAAGCCACACAAATGATGCGGGCACCTTGCGCCTTGATCTGGTCATAGGATATCAGTGTTTCTTCAGTATTCCCACTATAGGAACTTGCGATAGCCAGTGAGTCCTTTCCGACAAAGGCAGGGACGTGGTAACCTTTTCTTACCAGGAAGGGGACCTTGAGTTCGTCCTGGATAAAGGAAGACACAAAGTCAGCACCGATACCGGAGCCGCCGAGTCCTGCGACATAGATATGGTTGATATTGGAAGCAGCGGGTGTGATTGTTGGCCTTGCTGCCGATCTGTAAGCCTTCTTCGAGCTGGTCCATAAACCGCTCTATCAGTTGATTCATCATAGAGTTTACGTATTCGACGGTATTAGATAAAATGTCTTTAAGCCTGTAAAACAAGGTAATTTTTCACAAAAATGGCGCATTCGTGGGGTAGGAAGGATGAAAATCTCAAAATCCTTGATCCTTCATTACACACACCCGTAATTTAGTACAGGAATGACAATACAGCAGGAACATGGAAAATGGGGGGAGCAACTGGCCGTCTCCTTTCTTGAAAGGGAGGGTTTTGAGGTGATTGGCAGAAACTGGAGGTTCAAGCGGGCTGAGATAGATATCATCGCAAAGGAAAAGGGAATCCTGGTGTTTATTGAGGTAAAGACCAGGTCCGGGACGTCCTTTGGCAGACCTGAAGAGATGGTTGACCAACGCAAGAGAAGGTTATTGATCGATGCTGCCATGGCATATATGAGGTCAGTCGGCTACGAATGGGAGATCAGGTTTGATATCGTCGCTATTACCGGAGAACCAGGGAAGGCTTATGATATCAAGCTATACAGGGACGCTTTCTTTCCGGGATTGGGGTACTCATAATAGGGTAGGTCAGGTGCCGGATGAGTTTTATCAGCAGACTGTGTTCGTATTTTTACGAAATATATTTCGCCGAAATACAAATTGCTATTCCGCACATTTTCAATAACTTATGATCCAAGCCCAAGATATCAATTGCCCCCTTTCCCCCTTTCCCCCCTTGCTCCCTTGATCCCTTGCTCCCTTGATCCCTTGCTCCCTTGATCCCTTGCTCCTTTCCCCCTTGCTCCCTTGCCCCTAGCCCTCCCACTATACGGCAGCGCGGCAAAGCGGGATCTACGCTGCGCTCTGACCTGCCTTCCGCCTCTTTATCCTCTTCCGCCTCTTTAGCTTCTTTAGCCCCTTCCACCCTTACACTAATAATTTTCCATATTAATTTTGCAGAGAAACCTAAAACCCTTACCTTTGCCGTCCATTATCAAAAAGCGCCATGAAAAAAGATATTCATCCATCCAATTACCGCCACGTCGTATTTAAGGACTTTTCCTGCGATTTCGCTTTTCTGACTAAGTCCTGCGTAGCTACCAAGGATTCCATCAAGTGGGAAGATGGCAATGAATATCCATTGGTCAAACTGGAGATTTCGAGCCAGTCACACCCTTTCTTTACCGGTAAGATGAAGTTTATCGATACTGCGGGGAGGATCGACAAGTTCAACAAGAAATTTGCCAATACCAAATTTGCTAAGAAAGAATCTGAAGAATAATCAAAAAGCCCCGATCACACTTCGGGGCTTTTTTAATTGCCTCATTTAAAGGACGCCGCTAATAACATCATGGCTTTTAATGAGTCTCTTTGATAGGCAGCACCTTTTAAGCAAAGAACATCAAAACATAGTTGTTATTAGAAGCGCCCTAAACCATGAGAAACATCATTCTCTTTGATGACGAATCCCGGGAACAAATGCTCCCGCTCAGTTATACCAGGCCGGTAGCTGAATTGCGCACAGGGATCTTTACCATCAGGGAACGATGGGAAAAACTTCTCAAAGGCTCCGCCTCCTATATCACATCCGAATACCTCAGCCAACGCTACGCCATGCACCTGGAGGATGACAATATCGTCATCAACGGGGCCGTCATGCCCAATGATAGACTGGTCAGGCTGATCGAACAACTCGAACCTAATGAGGCCCTGATGGATGAAGGCAACCTCCTGGCCGCCCGCCTCAACCGACATCAGTTTGAAAATCTCCTCAGGGACGAAGCCATCGAAGAAATTTCCGGGCTAGAACTGGCAGATACCCCATTTATCCACCTATCCTACCCATGGGACCTGTTCCTGTACCTCCGGGCAACGATTGAATACGATTTTCACCTGATCACCAATGGCCGAACCAGCCAAACCCTCCCGGCCAATAACACCGTCATCGCAGGGGATAATATTTTCCTAGAAGAAGGTGCACAAGTCAGTTGTGCTATCCTCAACGCCCAGTCAGGCCCCATCTACATCGGTCGCAACGCCCATGTTATGGAAGGCGCCATCATCCGCGGCCCTGTGACCATCGGCGAAGGCACTACAATCAAGATGGGAGCAAAGATCTACGGGCCTACAGCAATCGGACCTCACTGCAAAATCGGGGGAGAAGTCAACGAATCTGTAATCCTCGGGTATTCTAATAAGGCCCATGATGGATACCTGGGCAATTCAATCATCGGCGAATGGTGTAATCTTGGCGCAGGCACCACCGTCTCCAACCTCAAAAACAACTATTCCACTGTTCGCATGTGGGATTATAGCACTCGCAGCATGCGTGACACTGGCCTCCAGTTTCTCGGCCTCGTCATGGGTGACCACAGTAAAGCAGCCATACAGAGTATGTTCAACACCGGCACCATTGTCGGGGTAGCCTCTAATGTTTTCGGCGAAGGATTCCCGCCCAAATTTGTCCCTTCTTTTTCCTGGGGCGGATCCTCCGGACTCATGACCCACAGACTGGATGAGGCGATGACCACAGCCCGCAAGGTAATGGCCAGAAGGGATATTGAATTTTCAATCGAAGATGAAAATATCTTTCGCAAGGTTTTTGAACTCTCAGTGATGTACCGCTAAATGAGTCGCCCGCCAGGTTCACTCAGAATGTGGTTGAGCCATCTCATCGAATGGCCGGTCGAAGAACTCAGTAGCGAACACAATGAGCATCTCAAGGTCGTACTCCACAGGGGGAGATATAAACTGATCACAGATGGCGCCATCTATAGTTTCGGTGACCTCTACTCCAATTACCGGGAGAGTTTCGAACGCCTGGATTGGAAGTCCCACCCAGTAAAGTCATGCCTGATCCTCGGTCTGGGGATGGCCAGTATCCCGGATATGCTCGTCAGCAGGTTTAAAAGAAATATAGATTTTACCGCAGTCGAAATTGATGAAGCAGTCACCAGCCTCGCCTACAGGTACGTCCTATCCCCAAAAAAGATCAAAGTCCAGGTGTTTACCGCCGACGCAGGGTCTTTCCTGGAATGGCACGAAGGGAATTATGACATGATCTGCTCTGATGTTTTTGTCGGTGACCAGATACCCGAACAACTCGAGACAGAAGAAGCCCTGACCGCTATGCGGGATCTCTTGAATCCGGGTGGAATATTGCTGTACAACAGGCTCAGCAGGTATAAACCGGATATAGCTAAGAACCTGAAATTCAGGGACGAAGTCTTCCTGAAGGTCTTCCCCGAAGGCGGATTTCTCGATGTTGGAGGAAACTGGATGTTTGTTAACAATCTTTCTGCCTTTTCCTGAAGATATCCCATGCCCCGGAAGGTTCTTATTTATCTCATTGATCCCTTGCCGTTTAGGTGACATTTAGCTGAATACCAGCAACATCTTCTGTCCTGATTTTTCTATCTTCGCCTTATGGCTCAAGGAACTTAATCCCTTCCTTGGTTTGTTTTGCGTGTAGCACTGATCATAAGTTAAACCGGGATCAATATCCGGACATACCAGTTGAATTGCTGCACCAGTGAAAAGGAGTTATTCATGGCTTGTATTATCACACGCTGATTGCAAAACCTTGAACCAACTCTTACGTTTATTATTACACATCTAATATTAAGAACCTGAGAATGCGTAAACTCTACTACCTCATTCCCGTTATTGCCATAGCATTATTTATCACGATTCCTTTCCTGCGGGAATCCCTTTCCCTTCAGGATACGGGCATCAACAAGTCCGAACGAATTGAAGGTGAGAAGGAAGGACCGGAAGCTGAACTCGAAGAAATCAAAGGGGCCATTGAGGACATGATTTTTACCTCCCGCGACATTGATCTCGGCTATGTCCCTTATGATAAACTGTTCAGCGCCATAGCTGAAGGCCAAAAGCGTGTAGAGCAACCTTCACGCAGCACAAGAGGTGGTGAAAGCCTTACCAATGCAATATGGCGCACCCGAGGACCAAACAATGTAGGCGGACGCACCAGGGCGATTATGATTGATGAATCTGATCCAAACCGCAATAGGATTTGGATCGGCAGTGTATCCGGTGGGGTGTGGCGAACAGAAGACATCACACAAGTTGATCCGCAATGGAAGAAACTAACCCTCCAGGTTGATAACCTGGCCATCGGTTGCATAGCCCAGGATCCTAACAACCTCAAGACTATCTATGTCGGAACAGGTGAAGGATTTCCAAATGTCGATGCCGTCACAGGAGCGGGTATCTTTAAATCCACGGATGATGGTGAAACCTGGACATGGCTTGCTTCCACAAAAAACACCACCTTCGAAAATGTGCATGAGATATACGTCCACACCAATGGCGATGTATACGCAGGCACCTCAGTGGGAGGTTTGTTGAGAAGTAAAGACGCAGGAGGTACATGGGAGAAAGTCCTGGGCACTTCGCTCTCCGGCGCCAGCAGCAATACCTTTTATGATTTCTTCTACAATCAGGTCAACCAGACATTTTATGCATCCAATGCAAACTCTGTCTTCAAATCTACTACAGGCAACAGGGGAGAATGGGTCAATATCGGAACGTCCAAACCTGGTTTTCCTACCGACTTAGTCAGGACCGAACTTGCCGTATGCGCTTCAAATCCCGATATCATGTATGTGATTGGATCTGTCAATGGATCAGCATCAAATACGTATGTATCAAACAATGGCGGAGAAAACTGGACGTCAAGGCCTGCTCCTGGAATTATGCCCGGACAGGATTTTACAAATGGCCAGGCCTGGTATGATCTTGATATCGCTGCAGATCCTTTCAATTGCGGCAGGATTATCGCCGGTGGAGTTCCTTGTTTTGAAAGTAGTTTCCAGGGTTTGAGCTGGACATTCCTTCCGGGCAACATGCACGTGGATCAGCACAACATCACCTTCGATCCTAAAATGCAGGGACGCGTCTATTTTGGCAATGACGGAGGTATATGGATGAGTACCAACGGAGGACAGACGATCATCGATAAGAACGAAGGATATATAACCACCCAGTTTTACTGCGGTGCAATTCATCCGGAGGTGGGTTCGCCATATCTCCTGGGTGGTACACAGGATAATAACTCACTGCAGATCACAGAGGCCGGGCTGTCACCGTCAAATTCAGTATGGGGTGGTGATGGCATTTTTTGCTTCATCGACCAGAACGAGCCGGATATTCAGATCGTTTCATCCCAGGGTGGAAATTATGGATTGTCTACTGATGGTGGCGGGGATTTTGGTTTCGGTGCTACGGTCAATGGTGATTTCATCAACCGTTCGGGATATGATGATGATGCCAATATCCTCTATGGCCAGGTCAATGGTGCAGATTTTTTCCGCTGGAACATCAATACAGGTTTTACAGAAGATATCGACATCCAGGGGACCACACTCAATGTCAGTGCCGTCAAAGCTGATCCTAATACGCCAAACAGGGTGTATTTCGGAGGGCAGAATGGAAGGGTCATCCGGGTGGACAATGCCAATCAGGGCACCACTGTGCAAGGAACGACTGTAGCAAGCCTGGGTGGTGGTGCGAGTGTCTCCTGTGTGTATCTCGACAAGCAAAGCGATCAGCATATACTGGTCAGCCTCTTCAACTTCGGGTCTAACCTAAAGAATATCTATGTAACCTATGACGGTGGCACAGAGTGGACAGCTATTGAAGGCGACCTTCCGGATATGCCTGTACGCTGGGCCATATTTGACCCAGCCGATCACGACAGGGTGATGATCGCTACAGAAGCAGGAGTCTGGGTCACAGACGACGTGGATGGAGATGCCACGCATTGGGAACCAATCAATCCCGCCAACGGGATGCCATTTGTCAAAGTGGAAATGTTGCTGATGCGCGAAAGTGATAAGGTTGTCCTCGGTGTTACACATGGACGTGGCTTATTTACGACAGATGTCTTTTCAGCTGCTGCATCTGTCATCATTGCGCAGCCTATTGCATACGAAGGACAACCAGTGGTCATTGATGGCTCACAATCCGTCAATGCACAAAACTATGAATGGAATCTCGGGGATAATACCACTTCCCAGGAACCAGTGGTCAGTCATACCTATCAGGAGCCTGGCGTATACACGATCACACTCACGATCAATGGAGCAGTGTCAAAGACACAAACCATTGCCATCTTGCCATATCTGCCTGCACCTTACCAGGTAGGGGTCACGGACTACGCAGGTGATTTTGAATCGAAACCCGAACACTTTGCACCATACACTATACAAGGTACCGGGATGCAGCGGGGAGTTTCAGACAAGGCCGGGAAAGACGGGACGTTCAGCGGAGCAAACGCATGGGTCCTCGGAATCAATGATGCACTCTACAAGAACAATACAAGGGCAGAATTTTATACACCGATGTTCAATCTCAGTGCACCTGGCTTGTATGAATTGAAATTCTGGGCCAAGTTTGCCATCCAAAACAGGAATGACGGATTCCAGGTGGAATATTCAACCGACGGAGGCGCTTCCTGGGATCAGTTGGGCACCAGGGACAATCCAAACTGGTACAACTACTACAACGCCAATATCGCAGATGGTGCGTTTGCACAAGGGAAATCGTATTTCACGAATGCACAACTCACCTGGACCCAGTATATCAAGGATATCAGTTTCCTCGCTGGAAATCCTGCAGTGAGTTTCAGATATGTCTTCCGCTCCGATGCTGAAGAGCCTGCACAAGGATTGGCGATCGATAATTTTGAGGTGACCCGCTACGAAGGGGAATTGAAAACAAACGTAACGGTCTTCAATGCTGCTTATACTGCTGAACAGGAAGTAACGGTTAACTGGACAACAGGTATTGAATATCAATGCCAGCGCTTTATCCTGGAAAGATCCTACACCGGATTTGGATTTACAGAGGTTGCCAATCTTCCTGCGAAAGGAGTCGTCAGCACATTTGCCAATACATACACCAAGATAGACCAGAGTCTTCGTGATGTCATATACTACAGGCTCAAGGTCATCAATGAAAATCCGGATATAGACTACTTCTTTGAATTCTATACGGACACTATTGTAGTGAGGAAAGATGTAGAGCCGGATATAGTCCAAAGTGTATTGCCCAATCCCTTCACAAATTTTATCGGGGTCAGTTTCTCCAGTATTGTAACAAAGCCGGTCACCTTGCGATTGTTTGACGTCTCAGGAAAGATGGTGCTGGAACAAACCACTGTGCCAAATGCAGTAGCCATGCAACTGGATCAGCTCCTGTTGCCAACCGGGGTTTACTTGCTCACCGTTAAGATAGGTGATGGAGAGAATAAGGCATATAAGTTATTTACCCGCGGAGGGCAGTAGGCAGGGACAGAGAACAATTGGCAACAAGCAATAAGCGATAGGCAATAGGCATCATGCATATTGCCTATCGTCATAAGTAAATAAAAGTGCAGTACATGTGCATGTGCAATCATGGAGGTGCAATCTTTTATCAGCAGTATTGAATTGTATATATGAAGTTGAGATCAGTTTTATTTGTCTTTGGCTCACTGGTAGCCGGAACGCTTGCTTTACTGTTCATGCCATCCTCCACGGGTAATGCACCAGTGACAAAGGCGAGCAAGCAGCAGCGGATTGAAGATGCTATACTGGATTATAAGTTTACCTCATCTGATGTAGACCTCGGGACAATCCCCTATGATAAATTGTTCAAGGCCATTGACGAAGGGCAGCGCCGGCTTGAAGCTCCGTCAAGGAGCAGGGCTGCACAAGGCAGCCTGACCAATCTCGTATGGCGCGAACGCGGCCCGAGCAACAGGGGAGGTCGTACCAGGGCCATCCTGATCGATGAGTCCGATCCTAACCGAAATCGTATCTGGGTCGGAGGTGTTTCCGGAGGATTATGGCGAACAGATGACATCACCCTCGATGATCCAAAATGGGAAAAGCTTGGCGTCTATTTTGAAAGCCTGGCGATTTCTGACATCGCGCAGGATCCAAATGATTACAAGACCCTCTATGTATCTACTGGTGAAAGCTACACCGGGGATGTGCAAGGTGCAGGTATATTCAAGTCAACAGACGATGGGGCCACATGGACAATATTGCCATCAACCGAAAATAGTGTCCTGAGCACTGTCAATGAAGTCTATGTACATACCAATGGAGATGTCTATGCGGCAACAGCCTATGGAGGCTTGCTGAGAAGCCAGAATGATGGACAAACCTGGGAAAAGGTCATGGGCACCGGATTGGCCGGAGGAAGCAGTGATAATTTTCATGACTTCTTCTTTAATGAGACCAATCAGACGTTTTATACCTCTAATGATAATTCTATCTACAAATCCACAACAGGCAACAGGGCTGACTGGGTAAGTATCGGATTGGGCAAGCCTGGCTTCCCGAATAACGTCAATCGAATTGAATTTGCAGTATGTCCTGGTGACCCCAACATCCTCTATGCCATCGGTGCGATTGGATCATTTTCATCCAACACATTTGTTTCCAATGATGGTGGCGAAAGCTGGATTTCAAGGACAGAACCCGCCATCTTCCAAGGCTATGGCCAGGCATGGTATGATCTTGACATCGCGTGTGATCCTTTCAATTGCTTTAAACTGTTGTCAGGAGGCGTGAATATGGCCGAATCAGGATTCCAAGGCCTAACATGGAAAGTGATCGCCCAGGAGATGCACACAGATCACCATATCATCGCCTTCGATCCGAAAAAACAAGGGCGTGTTATTTTTGGAAATGACGGGGGAATATGGCTCAGCGAAAACGGTGGAGCGAGCACAGTCGATAAGAGTATAGGGTATGTGACCACACAATTCTACGCAGGGGCCATTCACCCTGCTGCAGGTTCTCCATATGTGATGGGTGGTACGCAGGACAATAATTCACTGATCATTGAAGAGGCCGGACTGTCTCCTTCAAGAACAGCATGGGGCGGTGACGGTATGTTTGGATTTATTGATCAGAATGAACCTAATATCCAGATGGTCTCCTCGCAGTATGGTAACTATGGGTTGTCCCTCAACGGAGGATTTAGCTTCGGATTCGGAGCCGATGTAGGTGGTGATTTTGTCAACCGGGCGGGCTATGATGACAATGCAAATATTCTCTACGGCCAGGTCGACCAGGCGGGCATCAATGATATAGATTTTTTCCGCTGGTTTGTCAACACCAGCCAGTTGGATAAAGTGGATATCCCCGGATACAATATCAATGTGACCGCCGTCAAGGCAGATCCTGCGGTCCCTAACCGTATTTATTTTGGGGGCCAGAGTGGATTGGTACTTCGCATTGACAATGCAAATGACGGAGATCTTTCGACAGGTGATGTATCTGTTTTTGCAAATCTGCCTGGTACGGCCAGCGTCTCTTGTATCTACATGGACAAGCAGACATCAGATCATGCCTTGATCAGCCTCTTCAATTTCGGATCTGCACTCGAAAACCTTTGGGTGACATACAACGCTGGTGTCGAATGGGCTTCGATCGAAGGTGACCTTCCCGATCTACCTGTACGCTGGGCCATCTTTGATCCATCAGATCATGATCGGGCCATGATTGCCACAGATGCAGGTATATGGACAACAGATGATATCAACGGTGACCAGACACATTGGGAGCCCACCAATCCGGATGGCGGGATGCCATTTGTCAGGGTAGATATGCTGCAGATGCGCGACAGCGATAAGGTAGTACTGGCAGCTACATATGGCCGTGGATTGATGACCACAGATGTATTCTCCGCACCTGCTGCAGTAATATTGTCCCAGGCCATTGCCTATGAAGGACAGGCTGTAACAATAGACGGTTCACAATCAGTCAATGCTCAAAACTATCAGTGGAGCCTTGGAGACAATTCAACCTCCAGTGATCCGGTAGTCACTCATGCGTATAGTAGTCCGGGAACGTATACGATTACACTGACCGTCAATGGCGCCATCACACAGACAAAAACGATTTCAATCCTCCCATACCTGCCGGCACCATACCAGGTTGGATCGGCAGATTATGCTGGTGATTTCGAAACACTCCCTGAGCATTTTGCTTCATATAATCCAGGAGGTACCGGTTTTGCGAGAGGCGCTTCTATAAAGCCTGGTAAGGACGGCACCAACAGTGGTGCTGCTGCATGGGTCCTTGGAATCAATGAAAATCTATACAAGAATAATACCCGTGCTGAATTGTACACACCAATGTATGATATGACTTTACCTGGCTTGTATGAATTCAGGTTCTTTGGAAAGTATGCCATTCAAAACCGCAACGATGGATTCCAGGTTGAGTATTCTACGGACGGTGGAGCATCCTGGACGCAATTGGGCACAAACGATGATCAGAACTGGTATAATTATAAGAACGAACAGATTACAAACGGCGCATTTCCCATTGGCAAATCTTATTTTACCAATGCCAAGCTTAACTGGACCCAGTATATAAAGGACGTCAGTTTCCTCGCTGGTCAGGCTCATGTGAGTTTCAGGTTTGTCTTCCGGTCAGACAATGAAGAGCAGGCGCAGGGCCTTGCCATCGATGATGTGCAGGTCACCCAATATGCCGGCGAGTTAAAAACGAATGTGACAGTCTTCAATGCGGGTTATACCGGGGACCAGGAGGTTACGATCAACTGGACCACAGGTATTGAGTATCAATGCCGCAAGTTCTTACTTGAAAGATCCTACACCGGTTTTGGTTTTGAGGAAGTATCCAATACACCTGCAAAGGGCGTCGTCAGCACGTTTGCCAATGAATATACCAGGACTGACCAGAGCCTTCGTAATGTCATCTATTACAGGCTAAAAGTCATCAATGAAAATCCGGATATCAATTATGCCTACACATTCTACTCCGACACGATAGTCGTCAGGAGAGATGTTGAGGCTGATATCGTCAATAAAGTACTGCCCAATCCATTTAAGGACCAGATCGGCATCAGCTTTAGCAGTGTCATCAATCAACAAATCAAGGTCAGGTTGTATGATTCATCAGGCAGGCTGGTGGTTGAAGAGTTTGCAGTGCCCAATGCGGTATCCTATACGCTCGATCGGTTAAATCTTCCGACAGGTGTCTATGTCCTGACTGTACAGGTAGGAGATGGAGACCTGAAAGCCTATAAACTGTTTACCAACGGGGGATAAATATCAGTGACAGGTGATCACGTATAATTGATCACCTATCACTGATAACAAAATACCGGTCACCATTATGTAAATAATGAAATTCAGATCGACAGCCCACTGTGCCCGGTTTCGCACCTACGGAGCGAGTATTGCCCTTATTACCCTTTGCTACCGACCTATAGCCCCTACGGGGCATTAATAATTAGTAAACTGATCTCTGAATACACCTGACCAGGTTCCGATCACACAATAATGATCACTGATCGCCGATCACCGATCACCGATACCCCTTAGCTGTCAGCAGTTTAGTATCTTTGTGGTTCAGTAAGTAACCCATGGACACTATCATGCTCAATCTCATCCTCTTTGGACCGCCAGGAAGCGGCAAAGGCACGCAGGCTGAAAGACTGGAGGAAGCCTACAATCTCGTGCATATCTCTACAGGAGTGCTTTTCAGGTCAGAAATGGACGAAGGCACCGAACTCGGCATCAGGGCCAATGAATATATGTCGCGCGGTGAGCTCGTCCCCGATGAGGTGACGATCGGTATGTTGAAAAACAAGATGCTCTCCCATGCCGATGCAGAAGGCTTTATTTTTGATGGTTTTCCACGTACTGCTCCGCAGGCAGAAGCCCTGGATCAGCTCCTGGAGGATATGGGCCAGCAGATTGACGCCCTCATCATGCTCGATGTGCCGGAAGATGAAATCGTAAAGCGCATCGTACTCAGGGGTAAAGATTCAAATCGCCCTGATGACAGTGATCCGGAAATCGTGCGCAAGCGTTTCCAGGTATATCAATCCAAGACAGCGCCGATCTACGATTACTACAATGAGAAGGGAATTGCTTTTAAAATAAATGGTATAGGTTCGATAGATGAGATCTTTCAAAACCTCTGTGATACTATTGACAGTCTACATGTATAATGTCCTCAGACCAGAATTTTGTTGATTACGTAAAGATCCATTGTAAGTCCGGTGCCGGAGGTGCAGGGTCAGCCCATTTGCACCGCGATAAGGTGAGTGCCAGGGGCGGACCTGATGGAGGTGACGGTGGCCATGGAGGAGATGTGATCTGCAGGGGTAGTGGACAGATGTGGACCCTCCTGCACCTTAAGTTTCGTAAGCACGTGATCGCTGAATCCGGACAACCAGGCTCAGGTAATCTATGTACCGGAGCAGATGGCGAAGACGTCATTCTGGAAGTGCCACTGGGTACAGTAGCCAAGGATCCGGAAACCGGTGAAATCCTATTTGAAATCACCAAAGACGGCGAAGAGTACAAGCTTATGCCGGGCGGCCGCGGCGGACAAGGCAATAATCATTTTAAATCACCGACCAATCAGACTCCACGATATGCCCAGCCGGGTGAACCTCACCAGGAAGGATGGCGCATATTGGAATTGAAAATCCTTGCGGATGTTGGACTGGTTGGATTCCCAAATGCAGGCAAGTCAACCCTGCTTGCTTCGCTCTCTGCCGCAAAGCCCAAAATCGCTGATTATCCCTTTACAACCCTTGTGCCCAACCTTGGTTTTGTCAGATACAGGGACAACAAGTCTTTTGTCATTGCCGATATCCCCGGGATTATCGAAGATGCCCACCTCGGCAAAGGCCTTGGCTATCGCTTCCTGAGACATATCGAACGCAATGCCGTATTGCTGTTTATGATTCCTTGCGAATCTGATGACATCAGCAAAGACTACAATATCCTGCTCCACGAATTGGAAATGTATAATCCGGAGCTACTGGACAAACCACGACTGTGTGCAGTCACCAAGTGCGACCTTATAGATGAGTCCGTGCAAGACATGCTCAGGCCAACTTTACCCGAAGGCGTAGACTGTGTCTTTATCTCCGCAGTGAGTGGATACGGACTCGATAAGTTGAAAGATAAATTGTGGTCTATATTAGCTGATCAGCAACCTGCCTGACATATCATAGGCTGATTGATTCATTGCAGGCCAGGTCAATAGTCTTTACTTAAATCCCATCAGTGTAGTCAACTTATAATCTGCTCATCACCGTAGCTTATGATGAAGGTGTTATTTAGAATAGGATTTCTTACCCTGCTGTTGCCATGCATGTTGCTCGGTGAATGCGTTGGACAATCTTTACCATCCTTACCCAAACCGGTAACGGGTGATCTGAACATTGCCCCATTGCCTGTAATGATGGGAAGCAAAGCAAGGTTCGTTTGTGATCGACGACAAAACGTTTATTTTGATGGAATCCTTTGCACCTTTTGCGTTTGATCCGATCAGCGTTTTCAGAGATGTATTCAGGCGCAAGAGCGGATATGCCATCAACGAGCCAGGCAATGTAAGCCCGAAGCCAGGGACCAAGGCAATGATCGTTATCGCAAAGGCTACCACGCCTGTCAACAAGGAAGGGTATTCTCTCCAGGTCAGCCCGTCAGGGATATATATCAGTGCGGCCAATGAACAGGGCATTTTCTATGCATTCCAGACTCTCAGGCAGATCATGCGTATGGATGCATTGCCCGATGCCAAGGGAGAGGCGAGGACCTGGCAGTTACCTGCAGTGGAAATCAAAGATTACCCTCAGTTTCAATACAGAGGACTTCATCTTGATGTATGTCGTCACTTCATGCCGGTTGACTTTGTCAAGAGATATATTGACTTGCTGGCATACTACAAGATGAACAGGTTTCACTGGCACCTGACCGATGACCAGGGTTGGCGTATTGAAATCAAGGGCTATCCTAAACTTCAGGAAATCGCTGCGTGGCGCGAAGAGACCCTGGTGGGGCATTACAGCGAGACACCTGACGTGTATGATGGGGTGCGGCATGGAGGATATTATACGCAGGAAGAAATCAAGGACGTTGTGAAGTATGCAGCGCAGCGGGGCGTGACGATTATACCTGAGATTGAGATGCCGGGCCATGCGCAGGCGGCATTGGCTGCCTATCCGGAACTCGCCTGCACTCCCGGGCCCTTTAAAGTTGCCCAGACCTGGGGCGTATTCGATGATGTCTTTTGTCCCAATGAAGAGACCTTTACTTTTTTACAGCATGTACTCGATGAAGTGATGACATTGTTTCCTTCACCATACATCCACATCGGTGGAGATGAGTGTCCCAAGACACGTTGGAAAGAGAGTGCGTTTTGCCAGGACCTGATGAAAAGGGAAGGGCTAAAAGATGAGCACGAACTCCAAAGTTATTTTATCAGGCGAATTGAGCAATATGTCAACAGCAAGGGAAGGAATATCATTGGCTGGGATGAAATACTCGAAGGAGGACTGGCCCCGAATGCAACAGTGATGTCCTGGCGTGGAATGTCTGGCGGTATTGAAGCCGCGCAATCCGGGCATGATGTGGTCATGACACCTGGCACCCATTGTTACTTTGACCATTACCAGGCGGATCCTGCATTCGAACCATTGGCTATCGGAGGATTGACAACACTTGAAAAAGTATATTCCTTCAATCCCATACCATCGAAACTCACTGCTGAACAAGCCAGGCATATCCTCGGAGCCCAGGGAAACCTCTGGACTGAATATATTGACTCTCCTGGCAAGGCAGAGTATATGGCTTATCCTCGCGCCATAGCCCTGGCTGAAGTGCTTTGGACTCCGGCGGACAGAAAGGATTGGAATGGGTTTGTGCAAAGGCTCAATGGGCATCTTGAACGCCTGGATGGCTGGAAAGTCAATTATGCAAAACGCCTTAAAGTGCCTGCTGCCATAATTCAATCCGGGCCAAAAGGCCTCGAACTGACCTGGAAAACGGACCTTCCAGGGCAAAGTATCTATTATTCGAGGGATACAACCGGGCACAGCTGGGATACGGCCACGTCAGGTGAATCAACCCTGTTTTCTAATCCCGGCCATATCTATTACAAGACCGATAACTCAGGAATCAAGGAGATAAACTACAAACCAACTAAAACCAGAAATGCCACCATATCCTCCTCCATTCCACCATCCGGAAGTTATCCCGGCAGGCAAGGGGTAATGACGCTGGGAGACGGGTTGACCGGCAAGGCTGAATTTAATGGCGAAGACTGGTGTGCCTGGAATGGGGCACCTTTTACGATCGGGATAAGCTTTGATAGCCCCACAGCAATCGATTCCATCACTCTTGGCTTGCTATCCAGCACTGGATCCTGGATACATCTTCCGCAATCGATTGAAATTGAAGGGTCTAAGGACCTGAAAACGTACGAAAGAATTTCTGGCTGGGTGCCCAGTAATCTACCTGCAGGCAGGAATCAGATCACCATCAATACGCCGAAAACCAATGTTAAGTCACTGAGAATCACTATTTATCCATTAAAATCAATTCCTGAAGGAAAACCGGGAGCAGGTCATGTCGGCTGGACGTTTATAGATGAGATAGGCGTATATTAGTAGGGAATTTGCCGCGGGTTTCTGGCCCGGAGGTGATGAATGAAAAAATAAATGTTTTTAACCCAACCCAACAGACCTGAATATGGGTCTATAGGGGAAATAAAACAACCCATATGAAATCCTTTTTCCAGTATTCATTTTTTGCCCTGTTGTTTGCCTCCGCATTCCTGACAGGCTGCGAGCAGGACAAATGCACCCGTACAGAAGAATTCATCGCATTTGAGCCGGTCTTCAAGCGTATCGATGAAATGCGCATGCCTTCAACATATGTTGCGCCAAAATCACTGACCGCTCCCGGAAAGATTTTTTACTACAAAGGATACCTGCTCATCAACGAGATGAACCAGGGGATACATGTGATCGACAACAGGCAACCTGAAAGCCCGCAAAACCTTGGGTTTATTGAAATCCCGGGCAATCTGGATATGGCAGTTCACAATGATGTGTTGTATGCTGACAGCTATCTCGACCTGGTCGCCATCAATATCACTAATCCAACTGCACCGGTAGAAGTAGAACGCGTCAATGACGTGTTCCAGAACTTCTATTCCTTCAATGATCAATTGGGTTACCTCGTAGAATACAAGCAGACAGATGTCAAGCGCACGATAGATTGCAGTGATGCCAACTGGGGGAGTCCAACATGGATTGATGGTGGCGGAATCCTCATGTCATCGGATGCAACTTTTGGCGGTGTCAGAGAATTTTCTGGCTCAAACATCAGCAGCAGTGTGGTGACCGGCGGATCAATGGCTCGTTTTACCGCATCGGATAATTACCTCTACACCATCGATGGCGCAGAGGTCAAAGTATTTGATATCAAGCAAACGCTTCCGGTACTGAAAAGTGAAGTGGCCATGCAGTGGGGAATCGAAACCCTTTTCCCGATGGCAGGCAGTTTGTTTGTAGGATCTAACTCCGGCGTACTGATCTATGACATCTCCAATCCTGAACAACCTGAATACAGATCAACATTTGCACATGCTACTGCTTGTGATCCTGTGGTGGTTTCCGGTAACACAGCATATGTTACTCTTAGAGATGGAAATAACTGCCAGGGATTTGTCAACCAGCTTGATGTGATCGACGTCTCTAATCTTGACAATCCAAACCTGATCCGCTCCTATCCAATGAGCAATCCTCACGGCCTTTCCGTAGTGGATCAGACCTTATATCTCTGCGAAGGCACATTTGGTCTCAAGACATTTGATGTTGCCGATCCTAAGGAAGTAAGTAATAACCTCCTGGATCACCTCAGTGGATTCGAAGCCTTTGATGTCATTGTATTACCTCCGGGTGATCATGTGATGGTCGTAGGTAAAAACGGATTGTATCAGTTTGACGCAACAGACAGAAGTGACCTCAAACAACTGAGTGTCATTTCTATAGGACTATAATGGTTGAGTAATTTTTTTAGTTAACTGGCAGTTTTGCTGCCAGTTAACCTTTTGGCAAAGCCAGCATATACATAAGCCTGAGCGATGCTGTACATACTTAGTCCCGGTAATACTATGATGACATAGTCGGGCTTTGGGTGTAAGAAAGGAGGTGCTCCCATCATCGAATAAACCATAAGCAAATGGCTTTCTCTTATAAAAGTGCCGTTCTTGTTTTTATACTGTGCGCAGTGGGTATACTCAATGCCCAGGATTCAGTAGCTGTAAAGCCTATTGTCGACATCGTATGGTTGAAGGATGGAAGTAAGCTGAGTGGTACGATACTCAAGTGGGATCTCGCGCGCGGGATGGAGTTTAAACTGATCACTGGTGCCTCGATGATGATCCCAAGGGAAGAAATACTGAAAGTCAGCCAGGACTTACCATTTTCATCTTCACCTGTACAGGGGATTCCGGATTTCTATCATCAACGAGAACCAAAGGTTTATTCGTTCAGGGAAGAAGGGATATACCAGACCTTTTCCGGATTTCTCAATTTTTCGTCCAACGGTGGAGCAGGGGTGCACTATTCAATCGGGCATCGGTTCAGCAGGTTACTTGGTGTAGGTATAGGTTCAGGATTTGAGTCAAATGATTTTTTCTACACACGTAATATCGTTCCATTGTATGCTGAAGCGCGCGGTTTTTTTCTCCCGCAACGAATCACACCATACTATGCCCTGAAGATCGGCTATGGGTTTGCCTTGACTGATCCACTCAATGGCACCATTGATGCTAAAGGCGGAATTCATTTTTGCCCAGAGTTGGGGGTGAGATTTGGAGGACGTAGTGTTAGTTATTATATGGGCCTTGAATACAAAATCCAGAATGCCACCTTTACCAACACCGATTGGTGGGGATCACAAGGTGAGTTTACTGACGTCATCAGTTACCGGAGGACCGAATTGAGATTGGGCCTCGTGTTTTAATAAGCGATCAAACATGAAAAGTATAACCTATTTCATCGTATTGAGTTTTATACTCACCTCAGGATTGTCTTGTGAGGAAGATTGTAATTGCGCCGGAACAGGACAATTTGAATACATGATTTTTGGGAGTTTCTATGGCGAATGCGGGGGCGAAGGATGTATTGAGATTTTCAAGTTGGAGGATGGAGCCTTGTATGAAGATACTACAGACGTGTATCCAAACGGCCTTGAAACTTATGCAGGACAATATGTCCGGCTATCGGATGCTAAATACCAACAAGTCAAGGACCTCCTCCAGGAATTTCCGGAAGAATTATATGCTGAATCCAAAAGGGTGATCGGGATGCCTGATGCAGGAGACTGGGGGGGTATTTATGTGGAGATCAAATTGAAGGATGATCCTTCTTTGACTGGCTTTTGGTTGCTTGACCAGATGGAAAGTAATATGCCTCAGGTCTACAATGAGTTTGTCGATAAGATCAATGCAAAGATTGCGCTGATCAACCAATAATTTTGGAATCATAAACATACACATGAAGCAGTATCGTACTATATTGGTTGTTTTGATAGTCGTCATTTTGGCTTCATGCCAGGATACGCAGCTTGTCGATACTCAGGCTGACTTCATTGTCTTTGGTCATTTTGATGGCTATTGTGCAGGTGAAGCATGTGTTGATTTCTATAAGGTGACTGCTGACGATCTGTTGGAATCCAACATTGATGATTACACTGAAAATGGCTTTTATCCTTTTAATGATTTCTATGCACTGTCAGCCGATAAATTCAACCTCGTGAAGGACCTGGGAGATTACATGCCACGGCAATTGTGGCTGGAGTTTGATACACATATAGGCCAGGCAGATGTGAGTGATGTAGGTTCACTCTATTTTGAAATAAAGAAGGGTGCTGAACACCGTTACTGGGTATTCGAGAATGGGGATTTTGATATGCCACAGGTGTATAGTGAGTTTATGAATAAGATATGGGAGAAGATATCCATCATTAACCAATAGAATACTGATCTGCAGATTTTGTCAGAAGCCGAACTCATACAAGGGTGCATACGTAATGACCGCAAGTGTCAGGAGCAGTTGTATAAGCAATACTTCCATACCATGATGTCCATGTGTATGAAATATACCAGGGATGAGGACAAGGCTCTCCAGATCCTCAATGATGGCTTCCTGAAAGTTTTTCAGAAAGTCAGTTCCTTCAGGAGTGAAGGTTCATTTGAAGGATGGATCAGGCGATTGGTATATCACACATTGGCTGATTTCTATAAAAAAGAAAAGAGCTATATCAAGTTTATCCAATTTGAACCAGCGGACGAAAGGCAGGCTCCGGCGACACAAAGTGATGCACTCGAATTTGAAGACTTAATCCGATTGCTCGATCATATCCCTGACCGGAGTGCAGAAGTATTCCGGTTGTTTGCTATCGAAGGATACTCGCATGAAGAGATCGGAGAGAAAATGAATATCAGTGAAGGGACTTCAAAATGGCATCTGTCCCATGCCCGTGAACGATTAAGATCAATACTAACCAATGAGCAACATGCACGAACAACCTCAATATAAAATCACCCCCGAACAGGGCTGGGCAAAGATGAAGCCTATCCTGGAAGAGGCGATGCCCACGAGCCGCCCTTCAGGCCGATCTCCGTTTGTATGGTGGACTACCACTACCGTGATTGTCGTCGCGGTCAGCAGCTTGCTTTTCTTGAGCGGCACCACCTCATCGGCCGACAAATCATCAACTATCATTTCGACTACATCGACTTCCACATCTGTAGTACCTGCACAAAAGGAAAATAGTACACCGGAACCTTCCGGTGCATCATCAATTGGTAGCGAGTCAAGCGAAACGCAATCGGATATCAAGACTAATCCTGCCATTGTGGTACCAGCTAAAACCACCAACAAACCATCTGCAATTCATTCGAAGTCTGCAACCTCTAAAGCTAAGAAGCAATCTGCCGTAATTCCAATGGCAATGGTGGATCCTGCCATGCAATCAAGTGATGCTTTGGTCAATCAATCTGGTGAGGTGATTAGTGCAACTGGAAATACAGATGTTGCCGTTGTTGACAATCCTGCAGCCCGTCAAAAGGTGATTACGCATACGGATTTGCGCAACGAACGTATCATTGATCCGCTTCAATCGTTGAGCGAACTTGCCTTTGAGTCTCCTGATATGGCAAGCCAGTCTATACCATCAGGCACAGTGACTAAGGCTAAGCGCCAGGTTCCACTCATTGAGCCAAACGTTGCCATCAGTGGATTCGCGGGAGCTCATGGAGGTGTGGGATGGAGTGGTGCGGCAGGTGCCGGTGTCAATCTGGGAAGGCGGCTCAGCCTATCCACGTCACTTGGATACCTCAGTTTCAATCCTGATGCATCGTTGTTTGGTGGCAGCAAACAACTGGATGTCAGTGCAGGATCTAATGCCATACTCAATTATGATCCCGCCTATACCGGCAATGAAGTCTATGTAGAATCAAACGCGATCAACAGGACCGCAGGATATAATGATATCAATGCGCTCGTAGATAAGGTCACCCAGTGGCAAATCAATGCGGGTTTGAAATGGAAAATCAACAGAAGGTTTTTTACCGAAGTTGGTGCACAGATCGGATGGAATACAAAGGCCTATAGTTCATATCCCATCAGTGAGCCGGATCCTCTGGCTGGCCCTGGTGTTCGTTTTGATAATTCACTGAATGACTTTAATGTCATCCGGACGACTACAACCTCCCTCTATGCAGGACTGGGATTTCGTGTAGGACAGCATATCGACGTATTCGCCAACTGGACCCATGGGTTGGACAATTATATTCTCAACGACGCCCCAACGCCAACGACTGCTCAATTTTCGAGTGACAGGACGGATTATATTCGCGGGTTGAGTCTGGGATTGCGATATACGTTGTAAAGGCCGAAAAGGCTGAAGGGATGAAAGGATGAAGGGATGAAAGGATGAGATACCTTCGCCAAAAAGGGCTACGGCATCCGAGGGAGGCTGAAAAGGCCAAAGAGGCTCAAGGGGCTAAAGAGGAAATAGGGTCACGCTTACACCCTAAACCCACACTTCTTGCTGTCTTACTGTCTTACCATCTTACATAACCCTCACGTTCTCACGTTCTCACGTCTCACACATCTTACTGTCTTACTGTCTTACAGTCTTACAATCTCACAGATGAAGTCTGGCCTTGCGGCCGAGTAAGATGTCCTCTGACTCGGGCCTGTCCGGATCAGGGAGGCAGCAATCAACCGGGCATACAGCCGCGCATTGAGGTTCGTCATGGAAGCCCTTGCACTCGGTACATTTATCAGGAACGATATAATAATAGTCCATGGAGACTGGCTCCAGTTTATTATTGACATCCACTACTGTTCCGTCTTCAAGCGTGTATTGACCTTTGAGCGTAGTCCCATCCTTCATCGCCCATTGGATCCCGCCCTCATAGATGGCATTGTTGGGGCATTCGGGTTCACATGCTCCGCAATTGATACAATCGTCTGTTATATAAATAGCCATAAGGCAAGTGTTCTTGAGTTAACCGAACAAAGGTAAGACTTCCATAGTTCATCCGGATTGTGTAATTGGTTGTGATGAGGCTAATGGGTTGAATATCAAATATTTGTTAAATTCCTGAGAATAGCCTTAATCAGCCTATTTTTGCGTTCCCATGAGCCGCATCTCCCGATTCATAAAACTCTTCCGTCAGGCTATATCAGGTGCTGAAACGGAATATACCACTGGCAGTATTGACAGGGCGATATTCCTGTTGTCTGTGCCCATGGTACTTGAGATGCTGATGGAAGGGTTGTTTGCCCTGGTAGACATCTTTTTCGTAGCTAAACTTGGCAAGGAAGCCACTGCGACGATCGGGCTGACGGAAGTGGTGATGTCCCAGATCGTAGCGATTGCCCTGGGACTTTCAATGGCCACAACGGCCATGGTCGCAAGGCGCATAGGGGAAAAGGATAATGAAGGAGCTGCAGTGGCCGCTATGCAATCGATCCTCATTGGTATCCTGATCTGCCTCATCATAGCTGTTGTCTTTTATTTCAAGGCTGGAGATATACTGGAGTTTATGGGAGGGTCTCCTGACCTGATCAGGATAGGCACAGGTTATACCCGGATTTTACTGACGGGCAGTAGCACCATGTTCTTCTTGTATTTGCTCAACGCGATATTCAGAGGAGCGGGCAATGCGGCTATTGCGATGAGGACACTCTGGATCGCCAATGGAATCAATATTATCCTGGACCCTTTTCTGATCTTCGGGATAGGTCCTTTTCCGGAAATGGGGGTTGCCGGTGCGGCCGTGGCCACAACAATAGGCAGAGGTGTGGGGGTGGGTTACCAGGTATATCATCTCGTTAATGGCAAGAGTCTCGTACATCTGAAGTTGCGTCACCTGCAGTTTGTATGGGACATCATCTGGAAGCTGCTTAAAGTTTCTTCGACAGGCGTCCTTCAGTTTTTCATTGCCACCGCAAGCTGGTTGTTTATTATCCGCATTATTGCGTTGTTTGGAGATGCAGCCGTAGCCGGGTATTCAATCGGCATCCGTATTGTGATCTTTACGATCCTGCCCGCATGGGGCATGGCCTCAGCCGCCTCTACCTTAGTAGGCCAGAACCTTGGGGCGGGACAACCGGACCGCGCAGAGAAATCTGTATGGCGGACAGCCTACTTCAATATGATTTTCCTGACGACCATTTCAGTGCTCTTTGTCATCACGGCTCCATGGCTGATTCCTTTTTTTACTAAAGAACCGGAAGTCATCCATCAAGGTGTCTTGTGCCTTCGCATCATCTGCCTTGGATATATCTTTTACGCTTATGGGATGGTGATTGGACAGGCTTTCAATGGTGCAGGAGATACGGTGACACCTACGCTCATCAATTTCGTAGCCTTCTGGATGTTGCAGATACCACTGAGCTACACCTTCGCCAAGCTCTTTGCATGGGGACCTGTGGGTGTATACTGGGGTATCGCGATCAGTGAGTCGCTGCTGGCACTCATCGCCATCGCAGTGTTTAGGCGCGGCAAATGGAAGACCGTCAAAATTTAGTGAGTTGTGAGTTGTGGGTGAAACTTCGTGAGACTTGAGGCGTGAATCGTGAGATGTGAATTTTTTCTGGTAGCTGGTAGCTGACTGCTGATAGCTCATTTTTTACTCATCCATCTCCCTCGTGTAAAATCCGGTATTGCCTGTGGCATTCCACCGCTGGCAATAGAAGCTTCTGACAATGGCGTGATCGCCATCCACGATGCAGCATCATAGACATCAAACGGAGGTTCCGTGCCTTCGGAAGCACATCTGACAAATGCCTCGGTTACAAACCAGTCCATCCCACCATGCCCTGCACCTTCCGCATCTTTCTCATGTGCCTTCCAGGCATCATGATCATATTGCGTGAGATAGGTTGCTGCATCTTCCCATTGATGCTCCGGACTGGTGCCTTCGAGGTGGAGTTTTTTATTCACATCCATCCAGAGCCCTTTAGTACCCTGTACCCTGAAGCCCAATGAATAGGGCCTTGCCAGGCTGGTATCATGGTGCAGTACGATGGTTTCCCCATTCGTACACTTTACCATTGTAGTCACCTTGTCGCCCAGTCTGAATTCCAGTTTGGCATTTGGATGATCTGGGCCTCCTTTAGGATGGTTGATGATGTATTCATGAAGTCCCCGTGATTTAGAGGCCATGGATACCAGTGTTTCCATCCGGTTGCCACGATTGATATTGATCCACTGCGCCACAGGGCCAATGCCATGCGTAGGGTAGAGGTCACCGTTGCGATACAGACTATGCCAGGTTCTCCATTTTGCTTCACTGAATCCTTTGTCACCAAACTCAACTCCGGAATTGTATGGCGTGATCCCATCATTAAACTTCACACCACGCAGATCATGTTGATAGCCGCATTCAAGGTGGATGAGTTCCCCAAAGAGCCCTTTCTTCACCATATTCAATACTGCCATGACGTCTCTACGGAAACAAACATTTTCCAGAAAGAACAAAGGGGTGCCTGTCGATTCATGTGTATTGACCAGTTCCCAGCATTCGTCCAGGGAGAAAGCTCCACTTACTTCCACACCTGTAAAGACGCCTGCCTTCATCGCAGCGATCGCCATCTGCGAATGCCATTCCCATGGGGTGGCGATAATGACAGCATCTATTTTTTCTTTGTCAAGCATCCGTACATAATCGTGCGGACCCTGGTCATAGATCTCAGGCCATTTTGCATCAAGGCCTTCGAATACTTTTTTAGTGGAGGCCAGCATCACCTGGTCAGGCTCAGCTATACAGATGACTTCACAATCCTTGCGTCTGAGCAGCAGGTCAATATGGTCCTGCCCCCTCAGGCCGCTCCCGATGATGCCCACTTTCAATTTGCCACTAGCATCAACCCTTTTCTGATATGGCCTCGCCATGATGTTTGGGGCCAGGCTTATACCTGCTCCGGCCAGGGCAGTATTGCGTATGAATTTTCGTCTTGATGCTCCCATTTGAAGCGTGGTTTAGTGCTATTAAATTAAATGAGATGCCAAGATAATGATATGACTTACTCGGCGCATCATCAGACTAAAAATCACTTGATCACCGATCACCAGATCACAGAGTCTATAGTTTGTATATCCCTTTCATCATATTCAAAAAGAGTTCTTTCTTTCTTCGCGATACTTCTATTTCCAGGCCATTGGACAGGAGTATTTTTCCACCATCGCCATGTTTGTATTCTTTGACATGCTGCAGATTGACGAGAAATGATTTATGGACGCGGATAAATTGTTGTTCCTCCAGGAGCATTTCATATTCGAGCAATGTCTTCGAGGCTACAATTTTTTGCTGGTTGGCAAGGTGAAAGGTGGTATAACTGTTTTCCGCTTCGCAGCAAATAATATCTCCTACCTGAATGATCTGAAAGCCCTTTATGGAGGGAATGCAAATCTTGAGGTCATTGGTCTTCTTTTGCTGGTGCAGGTTGTAGATCAGTGTCTCAAGGTTTTTATTCAACTGTCCGGCCTTGATTTTAGCTTCAGCTCTCGAGACTGCATCGATCAGGGATAATTCATCGACAGGCTTCAGGAGATAATCCACAGCACTGAATTTGAAGGCCTGAATGGTATATTCGATATGGGCTGTCACAAATATGATTTCAAAATCAATGGAGGGTAGTTCTCGGATGACCTCCAGCCCGCTCTTTCCGGGCATGGCAATATCCATAAAGACAAGATCTGGTTTGAGCCGTGAGATAACAGCCTTGACCTGG
Organism: Candidatus Opimibacter iunctus; assembly: GCA_016716665.1. Lineage (GTDB taxonomy): Bacteria > Bacteroidota > Bacteroidia > Chitinophagales > Saprospiraceae > Opimibacter > Opimibacter iunctus. The sequence continues at coordinate 186,183 of JADJVH010000009.1, forward strand.
TGAGGATCCTGGCTGGTTTCAAGGATTTCGATTTGCGGACAATTGTTTTCGAGGAGATACCGGAGTGTATTGAGCCCGGTGATTTCATCATCGACGAGGAGTGTTCGTATCATTATATGGGTTATTCAAATTCTATTAATAGGACAAGTTCGGCTATAGTGCCTTGGGTTGTAGCATCCACCGTTGACCGGTCAGTGATGGTGAGTGAACTGGACATGTGATATTTCTGGTTCATGAGGGCAATTCGTTTTTGAATATTCTCGATTCCGGTAGACGTATGCGTTTCATCTTTGTGCTTCATCGACTCGATGATGCCTATGCCATTGTCGGTAATGCGGCAGACCAGTTTGTCATTCCGATAGAAGAAATGAATATCAAGTTTTTTTTCTGTTTGGATCAGGCTCAGGCCATGCCAGATCGCGTTCTCGATCAGAGGTTGAATCAGGATAGGAGGCATTTTTATTTCTCTGGGCTTTACGGCATCATCTATTTCGATCGTGTAATGAAAATCTGTAAACCTGATTTTTTCCATTTCAATATACCTCCGGATATAATCTATCAGTTGTTCCAGGGTTATAAAACTTCTCCTCGAGTGATCAAGTGTATCCCTGATCAGTTGTGCAAACCTGCTGAGATAAAATCCGGCTTTGTCCTTATCACCGAGCAGGATCATCTCCTTGATACTATTGAGGCAATTGAAGATAAAGTGAGGATTCATCTGGGAATGCAACGCTTTCATTTCATAATCTGACAACAATCGGTCTATCGTGTTCCTGGCGGTCACACGCGCAAGGTAGCTGCGGTAGATCAGGTAAGTTACGGCAATGAAAATGGTGGCTAAAAGTATAATAAACCAGATTGACTTCCAGAATGGTGGTTTGATGTCGATGGTCAGCAGCCTTACCTGGTCGGGCCATCGTTTGGTCAAGGATTTAATTTTGATTTCCAGGTGGTACAGGTCACTGGCCAGATGATCAAGGATGATCGTATTGGAAATGTTAAGGTCTATCCAGGCGTCTTCCGGATGAAGCCTGTAATAGGTACGTACGTGATCTGAGCCATCAAAATCAAGCCAGGTGAAGTTGATGCGGAGTGAGTTCCGGTCATAAGGTAGGATGATACGTTGATCAGGGAATGGAATTATTGAATCATCAGATATACCTATGGATTCGATGAGCAGGTTAGGAAGTGGGTAATTGAATTGTTCTATTGTTATCGGAATCCGAACGATATCGTCATCATAGGCTGCCCAAAAGACATGGTTGGTGGAGTCATATGAAAAAGATGAAGAAATCGGGGCCAGGGGCAATCCGTCTTTTGGTCCCAGGACACGGGCTTCATGGGTCTCCAGATCAAAAATATCAATGAATGATCTGTTACCTACAAAAATAATATGATCGACAACCTGTGAAATAGCCAGGATGAACTCCCTTGACAAAATAGAAGGGGCGTAACTTGAGAATGTTTTATCGGCAATCGAGTAAGATTGCAACCCGGTGGCCTGGGTTGTAATCCAAAGATGACCACGGTCATCAGCACTAAAAGCATTGATGTTGTCCTGGAATTTTTCGTATCCGGCAAAGACATGGATGGCCGTGTCAAATTGCATATTGGCATAGTTGAATCGCGCAATGCCTTTTTTACCAACCCAGACGTTTCCTTCATAGTCTTCTGTAAACTCGTTTCCGAAGGGTAGAGGGAAGAGATGTAATGAATCTGATGTACTATACGGAGTAAATTGTTTGGTCTGATGATCATACAGGAGGATGCCATTAAAGTGCCCGGAGCATGAGATCCAGATGTTGGACCTGCTGTCCCTGAACAAACCAGTCACTGAGGTTGAACCTTCATTAAATGGGGGCCTGGTTATTTTTCCTGCTGTTTTGGTTGAGATTGCATAATAGATAAGCCCTTCCCTTGAGCCAAACCATAGTGTATCTGTATTGAGGCTTTCGATACAGAATACATCATTCCATTCGGGTGGAGTCACATTCAAGCGGATGCTATGCAGAAATTTACCGGAAGCTGCTTCCATCACGGTTACTCCATCCTTGTCACCTGCCGCGAAGTAAATCAAGCCATCCACATAGTGCACTACATTGACAGGTATGACCTTGGCATACTGATCAATATATGACCTGACATTTTGTGTATGGATTATTTTTTGATTGAATGATTGTTTGTAGAGGCCATATTCAGTACCTATCCACCATCGGTTGTTTTTGTCGACCAGGATTGCTGTGCACCTGTGCTCGGCAAAATGACGGATGCCATCACTGGTGATTGAGTCGGTTGACAAGTCAAGATGTAGCATGAAGAGCCCACCGGTAGCACCTGCCTGAAGGATAAGGCTATCGTTGGCTCGTGCAAGAAAGCCCCGCCAGGTGGATTCTAGCTTTTCATCAATCGGAACACCTGACTTAACCACTTGCTGCTTGTGGAGATCATAGATGGTGATGTCATCATCATCCGGGCTGGTGAGCATCAGTTGATGCTGATTTAATGGGATGACGCTGCCTTTACGATGTTGGACGAGCGGGTTGAGCGAAGCATGCGCCGGGTGGTCAGGATTTACGTCAGCGATGCGCAAGGTTTCCGGGTCAAAGATTTTGGCTTTTCCTCCATCACCATAATAGCACAGGATATTACCATCAGCCATTTTATAAAGTTCCCTGCCATATCGCATGGTCTTGCTGATGTCCGCTATGGTATAGTGGTCGTAGCGCCATAGGAGATGACCCGTATAGTCGAAAAGGTAGAATCCTGTGTTGGTGCTCGTAAAGTATCCTTTGTGCTCAACTTCAATCACATCCCAAAACCTGTTCATGTAGATCCCAAGGGCAGTGCTGTCAGGAATGATACAATTGATCGCCCTATTTGTTTGTGTATTCAAAACCTGCATGCCTCCCCTGGTGAGAATGGCCAGGCGATGTTGGCCCAGGTTTTCTAGTTTGTCAATGAGATTGTTTGGTATTGATGCAGGATCTTCTGAGCGGAAGTATTGTTTAAATTCAAGGCCATCGTATCGGTTCAGTCCTTCATAGGTGCCTATCCAGATATATCCAAACTCATCCTGGATGATGGAGGTGATCCGGTGATCACTGAGGCCATCCAGTGTAGTCAGTTGGATGAATTGATCTTCCTGGGGCTGGGCATATCCCATCATGGAATACAACAGCAGGCAGATCAGCATGGCATTGGAGGTCCAATCCCAGGCGGTCAATCTTGTCTGAGGAAAAGTTGAATTCCGATGATCCGTTTGCCAAATCATTTCATCTGTAACTGCAATGTGTAGGTAAAGATGGATTATATTTTTGAAGAATGTACCTCTGCCTGGAGGTGGCTTCTAGGGGGAGATTCTCCAGGTGCAACCACTTCTTTTGCCGACCATCCCGATGCCTGTTTTAGATGTACCGATCCTTTTGGGAGACTAACCACTCCCTAATACACCGTCAATACCGGGTAGGGTAAGTATATATTCGTACAATCTCTAATTGATGTTCAAATAATTGTCGGAAGTCAGTAGGGATGCACCCAAATCAAGTTTCAACGAATCTGGACTATGAAAATCAAATGCCTGCATATTTTTTTGAGAAGCCAACTATCGATCCTGTTTTGCCTCCTTTGGGTTGGTGTCGCCTCCGGTCAGTCTATAGGTATCGGGACTGACACGCCTGACAGCAGTGCGGTGCTCGACCTAAGCAGCACCCAACAGGGATTATTGGTGCCTCGTATGAGTACGATAGAGCGCAATGTTATATCCGCTCCTGCTGCCGGGCTGCTGGTCTTTGACAAAGACACGAAATCTTTCTGGTATTACAAGAGTATCATTGATGGCTGGCAAGAAATGCAACTATCACCTCCGGCAGGATTTGCCCCTGAGGGGATCGAGTCGTATATCTCGGATGAGGATGAGAATACAACGGTAGACGTGGAGACGACTACTAATGAAGATGTCATCAGATTTAATGTGTTTGGTACTGAGGTTATGAATATCTCTATGAATGAAAATGAGCAGCCATTGATAAACTTACCTAACGCTTTTGGAACTATAGCGCTTGGCAGCCATGCAGGGGAGAATAATCAACCCATAAGCTTTTTTGAAGGGGGAGGTGGAGCAAATACATTTGTAGGTAATCAGGCAGGCCAGGATAATACTACAGGAGGGTTGAACACAGCGATTGGCGCGTTATCATTAGCAAATAATATTGAAGGAAATCTAAACGTGGCATTAGGTTTTGGGGCACTAAATTCAAATACCTCGGGTAGCAGGAATGTAGCTATTGGAAATACTGCCTTGAGTATTAATACGGAACGATCAGGTCTTACTGCGGTAGGTGATTCAGCGCTTTATCATAATGGTTTTGAAGCAACATTCCCGGAGGCATCAGCAAATACAGCAATTGGTTCATTAAGTCTTCTCCAAAATACAACTGGATATGGGAATACCGCTATTGGAAGATCATCCTTAAAAGGAAACATTTCCGGGAATTACAATTCGGCATTTGGATTTACAGCATTAGACGATAATGAAACAGGTAGTAGCAATATTGCAATAGGAGTTGAAGCACTTAAACAGAAAATTTCAGGGGATAGAAATATTGCAATAGGGAATGCATCGCTGAAACGAATGACGGTCGGGAATGATATTATAGCGATGGGTGATTCAGCATTGTATAACAATGGCAGCGCACAACATCCGCAATATCCATTTTTCTCGTCTTCAAATAATCTTGCAATAGGTACCAATTCACTTAAGGCAAACACCGGAGGATACTTGAACTTGGCTATAGGATATAATAGCTTAAAGGATAATACAAACGGATTGGGCAATCTAGCCGTTGGACCTAATGCTCTGAAGCGAAATATTTCTGGAAATTCCAATGTTGCTATTGGCTCATCTTCATTATTTGCAAATGTTTCAGGAAGTAACAACACTGGTATAGGCGCCTCATCAATGATATCTATCACAGCTGGATCAAAAAATTGTGCACTGGGATATTCTGCTATGCTTGCTAATACATCAGGGAATGGCAATGTCGCCATTGGAATAAATGCTCTTCAGAATAATACGGTGAATTCCTATTTAGTAGCAATTGGTGACTCCACCCTTTATCAAAATGGAATTGGTGCAGGTATGGATCAAGCTATTGCAAATACGGCTATTGGCTCAAAGGTATTGACAGCAAATACAACAGGGCGTAGTAATACAGGCCTTGGATTCCAATCTCTTAAGGCTAATGTCACAGGAAATATGAATACAGCCGTTGGCGATTCAACTCTTATAACAAATGAATTAGGAAACCGAAACGTCGCAATGGGGCAAAAGAGCCTTTTCTTTAATTATTCGGGCAGTGGAAATGTGGCCATTGGTTCATCGGCATTACAATGGTCATTTGAGAAAAATTCTCTGGTGGCAGTTGGAGATTCAGCCTTATATCAAAATGGAACCAATGCGTTCAATGCAGATCAAGGTATAGCCAATACCGCTGTAGGTTCCAATTCAATGCAAGACAACGATACGGGTAGCTATAACACTGCTATTGGCAACAAGGCTTTGAAATGGAATAGTGTTGGATCAAATAATACAGCGGTGGGTGTAGAAGCCCTGCTTGCTAATATATCGGGATATGAGAACACCTCTCTAGGCTCACATGCTATTAGAGAGAATGTTAGCGGTCATGGGAATACAGCTGCAGGGTTTGAAACACTTTACCACAACTCTATGGGTAATGATAATGTGGCTATCGGACGCAAAGCCCTATATACCAACACACAAGGAAGCGGAAATGTGGCCATCGGGAATGGTGTATTGTATTCCAATCTGACAGGCACACAGAATGTAGGGGTGGGAGAGAATGCACTTGGCTATGCTACTGGAAGTGAAAATACAGCAATAGGTACTTCGGCTTTATTTAAAACAACCACGGGGAATAAGAATACAGCTGTTGGTCGAAATACACTGTTTGAGAATTTAGTGGGTGTTGAAAACACAGCTATTGGGTATCTGGCTTCTAAGAATAATACAGAAGGGAATTATAACACAGCCATAGGTTCATACAGTTTGTATTCTAGTCTAACCGGTGATTATAATGTTGCCATTGGTTATCAAAGTCTAAAACAGAATACCGGAAATTTTAATATTAGTGTTGGGGCCGACGCACTTAGAGAGAATCTGAATGGATTTTCCAATAACGCATTTGGTGACGAAGCCCTCAAGCATAACACTACAGGTTATGAGAATGTTGGCCTGGGCGACGAATCATTATGGCAGAATATTAGCGGCTATCGAAATACCGCAGTTGGTATTGTGGCGCTGCAACAGAATACTTTAGGACATCACAATGCAGCCCTTGGTGGTGGAGCACTCAGTGAAAATATCTCTGGTAATTTTAACACATCCATAGGGGATGCCACCATGATTGTGAATACATCAGGTTCGTTCAATACGGCAGTGGGTCCTTTAGCGTTACGCACAAATACTACAGGGAGTTACAATACAGCTATAGGCCACAATGCAGATGTATCCTTAGGTACGTTGTCGAATGCTACTGCTATTGGCAATGGGACGATAGTAAATAGTTCCAATAAGATACGACTTGGTAATACTTCAGTGACCGTTGTTGAAGGAAATGCATCATATACGGTGTCCGATGGGCGGTTCAAGGCAGACCTTCAACAAAATGTCCCAGGCCTTGATTTCATCACACGTCTTCAACCAGTCACATATCATTTTGATTATCCAGCGTTTTCAAATTTTATAGGAGAAAGGAATGTAGATAGGGTTGGTCTTGAAGTAAGAAAGGCTAAAGTTGAAGCTGGGTTTGTAGCCCAGCAAGTAGAAGAGGTATGCCTTTCCCTGGGGATGGATTATGCCAATCTGGTACACGCACCTGAGAATGAATTCGATAATTATTCCCTTTCCTATACAGCGTTGGTCGTACCGCTGGTGCAAGCAGTCCAGGAGCAGCAAGTCATGATTGAAGAAAAGGATAAGCAGATCCAATTGCTTCAACAGCAACTTATATCTTTCCAGGATCGATTGGTCAGGATTGAGGCTATATTGAGTATGCCAGGTGACCCTGGAACACAGCCAAACCCCTTGGAGGCCCGAGCAGATGAGGCGAAGATTGGCGCCAAAGCCGAAATCAAGACATATCCATTGCCGCCGGTGAGACCCTTAGCAGAATTGCCATCAGTGCCTGAATATGAAACCAGGAAGGAAAAGACTGCTTCAGCTAATCAATGATGCAGTTAATGTCCTTGCAACTCATGCGCATTCGATTCGTTCAGAGGTTTATTCGCTGCAGTTTACCCCTCTGCCTTACAATGATGCTCGCCACAGGAAGCGCTCAGGTCAATTATTATACGTTTACGCAAAATGCATCAACCTATGCGGAGATCACCGGTGGCACTGTTTTAGGTTCGGCCAGCAATAATTTTAATCTGGCTTTTGTAGATCCTGAAGTACCCGAAGGTGCTCAGAATCCCATCGGCCCCGGATTTGAAATTGGTTTCCCATTTACATACAGGGGTATTGTTTATGATCGTTTTGGTGTATCGAACAATGGCTGGATTTGCCTGGGCAGAAGTCAGTATCAGGATGAATTTGGTTATGCTGTTCGAATGCATGCTATCACAACTACTCCCTTGAACTTCCCGGCGTCATTTGATACACTGCGTTCATGTATTGCCGCTTTTGCAGGGTACATTACAGGCAATGGATCGAGTACAGACTTACGCTTTGAGCTCTTGGGCTCTGCTCCGGAACGCACACTGGTCATTCAATGGAAAAATTATAAGGTTGGTCCGATTTTTCAATCAGGAGCATCATCTATAAATGCGCAAATTCGAATCAATGAGGTCGACAATTCTATTGATATAAGATATGGGGCTTGCTCTTTTGTCAATGTTGAGGGATTATATACAATCCAGGTTGGATTAGGAGGTTTGACAGTAAATGAATTTTCAAATAGAACTACCCCATCTAATTGGAATGCAACCTCAGCGGGCACCACGCCATCCAGTAATTGTCCGGCATATGTAGTCTATCCGCCACCTTCATCCGGCACTAATTTTCATTGGGACCCACCCTCTTGTGTTCCACCTTCCAACCTGACAGTCAGTGGCCTCGGGTATGATTCACTCGGGTTTAGCTGGGATGAGCCTTATACGAACCCTATGGAAGGGTATGAGTACGCTTTAACAACTACCATAGCACCACCGATGGCAGGAACTACTACATTCTTGTCTGGGGTTTCTTTCCAGAATTTGAGTGAAGGGACACTTTATTTTTTTCATATCCGGACCTTGTGTGATATGGAGGACCAATCTGCCTGGCTCACTATCCCTGCACGAACGCTCTGTGCACCTTCTGTGCCTCCTTATGTCGAATCCTTCGACAATGTCATAGCTCCGGAGATGCCAGGTTGTATACGTACTGAGAATGAAAGTCCATATTCAGTGAACTGGGAAACAATTACCTCTCCATATACTGTCATCAGTCCACCAAATGCTGCCACTTTAGATGACCCATATGCATTTACCAGGGATTGGCTTTTCCTGCCTGCACTGGAGCTCAGCAGTGATACGACATACATCAACAAGATGGATATGAATTCATACCAGGGAGACAGCCTGGTCATCTGCCTGGGGACTTCCCTTCTGCTGACCATATGACGCCTGTTGATACGCTGGCTGCAGGGAGTCCATATGTGCATAATTATACTCTAATAACACCTGATTCCACAGGTACCTTTTACATTGGATACAAAAGCTTACGTAGTGCAATATCGTTTTTGGATAATATTGATGTTCGGGCATACACATGCAGAACACCAGATAGCATTCAGATAGTGACCAATCAGCCAGGTATGGTTACACTGCAATGGAATGCACCTGTATCAGGTGCATTGTCTTACGAATACATGGTAGCTCAATATTTCAGTTATCCCTATCAAGGAACAGTATTGACTGTAGACACAATCATTTCTATAACGAACCTGGAACCATCAAAAGCTTATTACTTGATCATTCGGTCATCCTGTGGAGATGGTAACTACTCACCATGGACCGTTTTTGAATTTGTGACCATGGCTGCAAATGATGAATGTGAATTGGCCATAGAATTGATTCCTTCTGCGATGGGTTATTGTGAGGAGAGCTTTGATGGCTCCACAGTAGGCGCTACTGCATCAGGACAGACTGTTGGTACTTGTGGGGGAGAGCCTGATGATGATGTTTGGTTTAAGTTTGTTGCAACAGGTCGGAGTCATAGTGTCGTGTTGACGCCCTATTGCTCAAATAATAAAATACAGACTTCAGTGCCTTCGGAGCGCACTCCTCTTGAATGTGAGGCGTATACCTTAGAATTATATAGAGATAGTTGTGATGGGGTATTTATAGGCTGTATGCAGTTTCCTGAAGGTGCTTATGGAGGTGAGTTTGTCCAGACGGATTTAGATAGTGGAACCACTTACCTTATCAGGGTTTTTGGTACAGAATTGTTTGAAGGGGGTAGTGACTTTTATATTTGCATTAGTTCTTTTCCATCGCCTGCCAATGATAGTTGCGGCGGTGCTGAAATCATCATATCTAATGAGACGTACTGCAATTCACTGGCATATGGTAATCTTGCAGGTGCGACTCCTTCTGTTTCCCCTGCTAGCCAATGTCAGGGTGCTCCCTATTATGATCTATGGTACAAGTTTGCAGTCATTGATACGATACAGATTATTGAGGTTTCATTTGGAAATGATGCGGATGGGGTAGTGGAAGTGTTCTCGGGCACTTCATGTGGTACGATGAATGCAATTGCCTGCAGTGATGTAACAACGATGGGCCCTGAAGTCCTGGTGCTGGATAGCCTGACCATTGGGGATAGTCTATGGATAAGGATATTTGATGCAACTGGCGCAGGGGTTTATTCCAATTTTGAAGTTTGTGTTCGCACGCCAAATGCTAATGAATTTTGCTCAGGCGCGCAGGAATTGCTCACAGTGTCCGGCCCCTTGATGGCGGACCAGGTTGATGCCAATACATTGTCAGCTTTCGGATCAGGCGGATGTACACCTTTCTACGCCGACGATGATTTGTGGTACAGATTTGTGGCTGATTCAGTTACTCATCTGATTGTAGTAGTGCCAAGAGACTATCCTCCCATTGTACAACCTGTGATTGAGTTTTTCGGCACAGACTGTGATTCAGCCGGTGTGATCTGCAGTGATGAGGGGCAGTTATTCCTGGATAGTCTGTCGATAGGAGAGGAGTATTATTTCAGGGTGTATAGTGCTGATAGTCTTACCGGAAAGGGAGGATTTGCCCTTTCGGTTGTAGCTCCCCCAAACAATATTTTCTGCTTCAGTCCGGATACCCTTCAAGTCAATGATTCAAGCGAATGTCTTTTGGTCAATGAATGCACCAATGTAGGAGCAGGATTGGATAATTCCGTTTGGTTTACGTTTGTGGCTCAGCAGTCCACCCAAATAATACACCTGGACGATCAAGGTGTTTTCTTTGGCTACATGACCCTTTTATATAGTTGTGATTCATTGTATTCTTTGGCATATAGCTCCAATGAATATTTGGTCGCTCATGATTTAGTGCCCGGCCACCATTATATCCTTAGGGTTCAAGGAGGATTCTCCTTGTCAAGCCTTTACTTTGTCCAGAGCACATTTTCTCTTTGCATTTTAGCACCTGCTCCCAATGACGAATGTTCAGGGGCCATCACTATTCTGCCAACGGGAGAGTGTGATAGCCTGATAGTCGGCTCTACCTTATATGCTACTCCATCCATCCTCAGCGGGCCATGTCATCCACAATTCAATGATGTTTGGTATTCATTTGTTGCAACAGCTACCTTTCACAAAATTGAGGTATATACCGATGATGGGTTTTATTTGCCGCGCGGTGAATTATTTGCTGATTCCTGTGGTGGTCAATCACTTGTTTGTTTTCAATATGGCTATGATTCCCATTATGCCACCTCAAATTTTACGGGTTTAACTATCGGGCATACGTATTATATAAGGCTGATGGTCAGTGGGGGAGCCACCAACAGAGGAACCTTTGCGTTTTGCCTTTGGACGCCACCCATCAATGATGAGTGTTCTAATCCGGTAGAGATGATCACACCACTAACCTCAAAATGTAATAACCCTGTTCAGGGAACAACGATCAATTCAACCAATCCATCTGGTGATCAAAACAATGTTTGGTATAGTTTTACCTCGATCAACTCATCCATTGCCATTAAAGTGACGCCGCAAAGCAATGGATTTGATCCGGGTATTCGCTTTTGGCATCGCTCCATTAATGGAGGTGCTGATGATCAGTATTGTGTCCTTACCGGATATCAATATCAACCGATCAATAGTGATGATACGCATGCCAATGGCCAGCCGGAAGTGCTTGTCATAAGCAGCCTGACACCCTTCAAGGAGTATTTGATAGAAGTATACGATAGCGATAGCTCGCAACAGTCAGGCAATTTTGAATTTTGCCTTTCGAACCCGGGCAATGGATTTCAAATATATTCAGCTGAATATGAAACATATACCATGGCCAACGCTGTATCCGCAGGTGGATGGCACCAGGCTGTATGTAAAGTAATCTTACATGTGTCGGGTAGTGTCAATATGCCCCATCTCACAAACGCTACCGTCAATACCATGGGATCAACTGATCCGAATGACATACAGTCGGTCTCTTTTCATTATCCACCCATTACAAGTTTCCTATCAGGTTCAGCAGGATTTGATCCTTTTGGCGGACCTGTACCGCTGATTGGTGGATATCCACCTCCTATACAACTAGGTCAATCATCCAATAATCCTTTAGGACAGATTACGTTTACAGGGATATCCCATTGATCAGTTTTACGCAAACCTCCAATACGCCCATAAAGCGAAATTATAAGGAGTACCTCTATCTGGTCTATGATATCGATTGTGATGCTGATACCGGACATATCATGAAGGGACATTGCACTTCTTTGATCTTTGATGGCAACAAGGAATTTATTCCATTTGAGAAATCCAATCCGGGACTTCCTGTCATTCCGCGAATCAGTTATGAAACAAAGCAGGATGGTGCATGGGAGAATGGAAGTACGTGGATGTGTGGAGAACCTCCTCCCGATGGATATGATAACGATCAAACCAATATCAATCATCATGTTATTCTTTCAGATACTGCAGTGAGTGGGGATCTGAAAATTAATTACTTAAAATCCCTAAGTCTTGACACGGGCAGCATGTTGACATTGGGTAGAAGTTCACTGGGATCACAGACAGGGTACTCCAATAAAATATTGGATTGTGAAAATGGATCGTTATATCTGGACGATGCTAAACTAAATGTGAATGGCCGCGTGTACATTGGAAATAATGATTTCAGCAACATTGGGACATTTAGTGCTATCAATAGTGTTCTCAATGTTGATGGAAATGATGGTACCCTGGCTGGATCGGCAACCTATCTGCCGATGGTGATAGCAACATCCAATTTTATTACAAATAATTTTAAGATTAATCTTTTAGATCCTTCGTATCAAGGCTCATTTTTGGATTTTATCTATAACCCTGATATTTCATCACCTCGCACGATGTCCGGAACATTGCGATTAGGAGGCGGAGATGACACAGGGCCTGTTCAGACCCAAGGTTTTTTTATTAAATCCTACTCTAATTTTGGAGGATTTCTGATGATTGACTCCATCATTGTCGCGGGAGGCTTGAGAGCAAATCACAGAGCTGTTCATTCTTCTGGCAATTTCCTTTCTTGCAAACATCTCATGGTGTCAGATGGAGCTGAGTTCGTTGGCCGTGCAGCCATTCAAGGTGATCTCATCAATAATGGCTTAATGACGATCCCGTCAAATTTTTTCTTATCCTTTGGGGGAAATGTGGACATCGTACGTCAATATACGAATACCTCAAATGTTCAATCTATTTCCGGAACCGGATTCTTCAGGTCGAGCTTGTCAGATCCCATTCCTGCTTCTCAAATGGACAATGAAATCAATAGCCTATTTGTGGCTAATACTGCAGGTGGACTCACATTGGAACTTCCACTTAGTATCACTAATGTTCTGCGCATCCGACAAGGCAGGATTAATACCTCTGATTCTACGTTGTTGACCCTGGGCAATGAAGTGAGCACGGGTACATTGGCCACTGATCCTTTCGAACCCAATATTATAAACTATCAACTGTTTTCAGGTAATGTTTCCACCTGGTTTGGTGGATTTGTCAATGGACCTATGCGAAGGTGGTACAATGGAATACCCACTTCAGAGAAGAGTATCTTGCCAGTTGGGCATGGATATAGCCTCAGGCCAATCTCATTTCAGTTTGCCAACACCCCCAATGGATATCTTGATGCTGAATATATCAATGCATTTCCAGGCAATGAAGGTATGCCTTTGGTTGATGAGCAGGATACCACCCTCACCAGTGCAAGTTTTGGATTTTGGCGTGTCAATGCCACGAATGTATCTGGTTCCTATACGGCATCTGTCAATGCTACCGGAACAACATACGACGGATTTGTCCCTATCTCTGATATCGGTGGAGTCAGGCTAATCAAGCGACCCACTTCAGGTACATGGGTTAATTCGGGATCCACCACCACGGCGCCACCTGCATCGTTGAGTTTTGTGAAAGCAGAAGGTCTGTCCGGTTTCTCTGATTTTGCCCTCGGAGCACAATATTGCAAGGTGGTCACCAATGGCAATGATGATGGCACAGGTTCACTTCGGTTTGCCATCGAGCAATGTTCCAATCCGGAAGACTATATATACATTGCTGACTACGTAGATTCTATTTTTCTTGTTTCAGATACCATTATACTGGATAAGAATCTCTCCATTTTTCATTCAGGTAGCGAAAAGGTGGTCATTCAAACCACATCATCCAGCCCTGTCTTCAAGACCAATCCAGGTGTGCAGATCACCCTTTCCAATGTAGAAATTCATAGCGGAGGTGTGGCTTCCTCAAAGGCCCTGCTCAACGCTGGAAATACCGTCCTCTGGAATGTGGATATCATCAATACGATCCCCGGCGAAATCCCGGTACTCAATACAGGAACAATAGAAATCTCTGAAACAGTCCATATAAAAAACCAATGATAAATCCTCATAACCTTATAAACGCATAGCCCAATCAACCCATAAACTCATCAACTCATCAACCCCAAACACCCCCTAACCTCCTAAGCCTTTTAATCCTATTTTTGCACCCTGATGGATCAACTGGCCACTTATATCAAAGACATCATCAACCACGAGATAGAGGGTATACGCAATATTCCTGTTGATGAGACGATACCAAAGGCTATTGAGCTGATATTCAATGCAGTGCACCTCAATGGAGGTAAGGTCGTCGTCTCCGGACTAGGTAAGGCAGGCCAGATAGGCCATAATATTGCCACTACGCTCAGCTCAACAGGCACCCCCTCCATATTCCTTCACCCGACGGAAGCTCAGCATGGTGACCTGGGCATGATCCAGAAGAATGATATTCTCTTCCTGATCTCTAATTCAGGAAAGACCAAGGAAATCCTCGAATTGTTGCCACTGGCCAGGAAGCTCTATCCTGGGATAAAGTCAATAGCCCTGACTGGTCATCCGGAAAATGAACTGGGAACCGAGGTGGATGTATGCCTGAGTACAGGATATCCAAAGGAAGTTTGTCCGCTCGGACTGACGCCAACCACCAGCACGACGGTGATGACCGTTCTGGGTGATGTCATTGTAGTCGCGATGATGAAGAAGATAGGTTTTACCAAATCAGATTATGCCTTGAGACATCATAGCGGATATCTGGGGATAAAGAGCAGAAGTGATGAGTAAGTTTTTCTTGATTTCAGGCCCTTGTATCGTGGAAAATGAATCCACACCTTACCTCATCGCAAAGACGGTCAAGCCGATCTGTGATGAGTTGGGTATAGAGTATATCTTCCAGGCAAGCTATCGCAAAGCAAACCGTCCGCGCGTCGATAGTTTTACAGGAATAGGTGATGAGGCTGCCCTTGACATCATCAGAGGGATTGGAAAGGAATTTGGCGTAAAGACACTCACCGATATCCATGAAAGCCACGAGGTAGCCATGGTCGCTGAATACGTTGATGTCCTTCAAATCCCTGCATTCCTCTGCAGGCAGACCGCGTTACTGATGGCCGCTGGTGAAACAGGCAAGATCGTCAATATCAAGAAAGGCCAGTTTGTCAGCCCGGAGGCCATGAAATATCCGATCGAAAAAGTGCAGGCCACGGGTAATAAAAATGTCTGGGTATGTGAACGCGGCTTTACATTCGGATACGAAGATCTCATCGTGGATGCTACAGTGATACCAAGATTGAGGAAGCATGGTGTACCGGTCGTGATGAATTGCACACACTCCACCCAGGTCCCCAATCAAATGACTGGCGTCAGCGAAGGCAATCCGGAGTTTATCGAAACCATTGCCCTCGTCGCCGCTGCTACCGGAGCTGATGGGCTTTTTATTGAGACACACCCCGAACCTGCGAAGGCGTTAAGTGATGCATCGACTATGCTTCAGCTTGACTTGCTCTATGGTATCCTTGATAAAGTAATGCGTGTACGTAAAGCCCTGCAGTCATGAGTGATGCCGGTTTAAAAAAGAAGGCCTCCCATATCAGGCTCCTTGTGCTCGATGTCGATGGCACCTTGACAGATGGTGGAGTATATATTGATTCCAATGGAGTGCAATCCAAGAAGTTTCACATCCGAGATGGCATGGGCATCACTTTGCTTCATGAAAAGGGAATCCCTGTCGGCATCATCAGCCACAGTCGCGCCAAAACTATCCTCGACGAACGTGCACGGATGCTTGGCATCGAAAGAGTATACTCTGGCAAGGAGCCAAAGTTATCAGTGCTGGCTGGCTGGATTGAAGAACTCAATCTGACATTCGATCAGGTGGCTTACATCGGTGATGATGTCAATGATCTCGAAGTCCTCGAAAAGGTCGGCATGTCAGCATGCCCTCATGATGCCCACTTCTCCCTGGTCAAAGTCGTAGACGTAGTCCTTCAACGCAATGGTGGAGAAGGATGTGTGCGCGAGTTTATCGACCGATTCCTCCTTACAGTATGATTATCCTAACCTCATTTCAAAGGTAGAGACGCGATTAATCGCGTCTCTACCTTTGAAATGAGCCTTAGCCTTATCCTTCCTTTGCAATCATATTACAATTTCTTATCTATGAAAATGCGTACGCTATGAGGTAGTCACCTCATTTTTGCGTCATGAATTATTCTATTTTTATTGCTCCGGAGATAATGCTGCCGGATGTAGATATGGAAAATATTGGCCCTGCTCCGGATCCCATACTCCTTCGTGCTGAAATCGATGCACTCAAGGATACCCGTTGCATTCTCAGGGCTTCACCCTATTTGCTGATATCCTCCAACCTTCAGGGCAGGCCGGCACTCCGGCAGGAACTAGGGCGGCAGCGCGAGATCACTTTCCGAAAAGTTGGGGAGAGCACAGGCAAGCCCTATGATATTGATGAGTTTGATGAGTATTACGAACAACTCATCATCTGGGATGATCAGGCGAAGAAACTGGTTGGCGGCTATAGGTTTGGATGTGGGGACAAGATATTCTCCACCTATGGGCGCAAAGGCTTTTACATCAATAGTTTCTTTGATATTGATCCGGCATTTGATGCCTATCTCCCTCAGTGTCTCGAACTCGGCAGGTCTTTTATTGTGGAGGAATACCAGAAGAAGAACCTTCCACTATATCTGCTATGGAAAGGTATACTGGCATACATGGTCAAGCACCAACAATACAAGTACCTGATTGGTCCGGTGAGCATCAGCCGCTATTATTCCGATTTTTCAAGAAAGGTGCTCATGGAATATGCAAAGCGCCATTTCTTCCACAATACGTTTGCCAGATGGTTTGCCCCGAAAACCCCATTCAACCCGGCAATCACCGCTTTTGAGAAAATGGAAATTGATGACATGCAGGGTGCCTCTCTTGACCTTGAGCAAGTATTGGATCAGCTGCAGCCCGAACACATCCAGTTTCCTGTCCTCATGAAGCAATACATTCGCCAGAATGCGCGCTTCCTGGGCTTCAACCTGGATCCTAACTTCAATGACGCCCTCGACGGCCTCATGATCCTCGACATCGCTGATGTGCCTGAAAATACGATAGAGATGCTCCAGCGCGAAGCCTAAGGCAAGGAGCAAGACGAATTTTCCATATAAATAAAAAGAGGAAGGGGTTCAATATGTTGAACCCCTTCCTCTTTTTATTTATTAAATCCTTCTGGTCTTTACTTGCTTACCAGGAATCCTGTGCTGCCAAGATATCCGTTGTCCGCATACACCATTACATTATAAGTGCCTGGATTGAGGTTGTCTGTAGGCTCAAAAGACATCGACATAGACTGGCGCGCCTTGAGATTAGCTTTTTCAATATCCGCGGCACGTACATGAACCGGCTCGTTTCCAAACTTGAGGTTTACTTCCTGGCCTGGAACAGAAGCAACAGGGTTGCCATTGAATTCTGTCAGGACAAGGTATATCTCACGGCTGCCCTGGAATTCTTCAGGAATATTGTTGAGGTCAAACTTGACAGTGATCTCATCGATTTTCTTTCCTTTAGTGGTCAGCTTATCTTTCTTGGTAGCAGAGGTTACTGTAAAGTTATCCGCCCTGAAACCAGCGGGAGCAACTGTCTTGAGCCTTCCGGTCAGCTTTTCATTGGCAGATGTCAAGGACATTACCTTTGAGTTGAGTGTATTGACTTCATCTTTAGTTGAACTCAATTCAGAATTTAACTCCTGGTTGCTTGTCGCCAGTGATTGATTTTCTTCCTTCAGGCCGAGGATGTCACGCTCGAGGGCAACTTTGAGTTCCTCCATCTGTGCGAGCCTTGCCTTGATTTCAGCATTGTTGGCTTCACTGGATTTGAGCGCCTTTCTTGCTTTGTCGATACGTACCTGCAGATCATTTACTTCATTGATCTTGGTCTGTAGTTCTACAGACAAGGTGTCGTTGAGTGCGATCTGGTCAGTGTAATTGATATTGAGCTCAGCCAGTTGGCCCTGCAGCAGCGTGCGTGTGCTGTCCAGTTGTGTGCCCAGGTCTGTTGCTTTTGTCTCGGTGGATTTGTACTTGCTGTAGAACATACCTCCGAAAATAACAGCTCCAAGGAGCAATACGCCCAGGACGGCTGCGATGGTTTTCCAGCGCTGATCGCCTGCGTTTCCGGTTTGATTAGTCATTTCTGTCATGGTAAAAATTGATTTAAGAATTTGATTGAATGAAATTGTCGAGGTGTTCTATAGTCCTTTTATTTAGTGAGCAGATGATTTACCGCATTTAATAATTGGTGTCTCATAGTGCGGATGTTGTTGTCATATCTACTAAACGGAAGAAGTATAAAAATGATTACACCGCAATAAGCTGCAAGATATAAAATATTGACAATCAATTACATAAAACTTAAAAATCAGTGTTTTCCGAAGATAAAAATCCATGTTTTCCGTCCTGGTTTTAAGTGTTTTCCCTGACTGATTTTAGGCATGGCTAAGGGTAAACAAGGTGAAGATTTTCAGACTTCAAATACGGGCTTGAATTGGTCTCATTTTTTTGGCCTGTATGGTGAGCTTATTTTGATTTTTTCTTTCGGATACATCTGTTTACTTTGCTTCATGCAGGGTTGGATAAGGTCCGTTTGGAGGTTCTTTTATTTTGCGTTCGCGACTACCTTGGGGATAGCTGGATTCCTTTGGGCGATAGTATGGGGAGCGGACAAGGAAGAAGCTGGTCGTAATCTGCGAAAGAAGTGGTTGAGCCGTGTTCCTGCCCGACTTGGATTGCGGATGCAACTTGAAGGAATTCCATTCCAGGGCCCGTGTCTCTATGTTGGAAATCATATTGCCTACATCGACCCGGCAGTGGTCCTCACCTATGTTGATGCCAGTGTGGTAGCTAAAGCGGAAGTCTCCCGTTGGCCTCTTGTCGGCTTGGGCGCCCATATTGTCGGGACGATATTTGTTCAGCGCGATGAAAAAAGTAGTCGCGAAGAGGCGGCCAGGGCTATCAGTGATGCGCTCCACAATGGAAAGTCCATACTGGTTTTTCCGGAAGGTACTACAAGTGCCGGTCCGAAGACCATCCCATTCAGGCCAAGGTCCTTTGACGCTGCCTTTATCGCCGGAGTCCCTGTTCAGCCAATTGCGATATGGTATCAAAGCCCTGATGTGGCGTATATTGGAGACGATACCTTTATACCCCATTTTTTCAGGTTGTTCAGGATGAAGCATATCTATGGCACCGTAGTGTTTGGTCCGCTGCTCTATGGAGAGGATACCTGCACGCAGGCCAGGCAGTGGATTGATGAACAACAAATGAAAACAGTCTTAATATCAGCAACAGATGAGTCCGCATCGCAAACGTAAATTTCGCCGCTGGTCATACAGGATTCTCCTCCTGATCATCCTGCTGCCATTGGTAACGCTGGCCATAGTGCGATATGCCGGCTGGATGAGGATGAGGAAGACGGATAGAGAGATCAACGCTTTTCTTGGTCCACACCATGTCACCTCACTGATCGATACGGTAAAACTTCGCGGCAGGGATATCGTCTGTCTCAGGACATCATTAGGGGAGAAAAAGGAAAAGGCACTTATTCTCGTGCATGGCTCTCCAGGATCACTGGATGTGTTTCTTGACTATATGGTTGATACATCCCTGCTCAACAGGGTAGATGTGGTGACCTTCGATCGCCCGGGATTTGGCAATTCAGGGTTTGGTATATCTGAACCCCTCTTGTTACACCAGGGTGAAATACTGGATGACCTGATGGATTCATTAGGTTATCGCCATTACTTCCTGGCAGGGCATAGTTATGGCGCACCTGTCTTGCTGGAAGCAGCTATACGCCGTCCAGGCAAGGTATCCGGTCTTTGTCTTATCGCAGGCTCCATTAGCCCTGAACTTGAACCCAAATCAACCGGATGGCGCAAATGGATCGACCTGCCTCTCCTGCGTGACCTGTTGCCGGTTTCGATGCGGGTCAGTAATGAGGAACTCATGTCGTTGCGCCAGGACCTCACCCTACTCGAAGATGATTGGGACCGCCTCACGATGCCTGTTTCTGTTATACATGGCACAAAGGATGTATTGGTCCCATATGAAAACCTTGCTTATGCCACTGAGAAATTAACAGAAGCCGATACCGTTTTTATCAAAGTCTTTGAAGTCGAAAGCCACTTTATCCTGTGGACGCACAAGAAGCAGATTGTGGATGAACTGGTGAAGCTGATTGATCACCGAAACACGGGGGGGGATCACTAGATCAAAACTTTCCTAGTTCAATGTTTTCCTAGCAAGAACTCAAGCGGAATAGGCAATCTCCTGGCCCATGATCTTTCGGTATGATCTTCACCTGGAAATTCCTTCGTCATCCAGTTTGCATCTGTGTAACCCCTGCTGATCATCAAGGAATCTACGACTAGCTGATAGGGTTTGTATAGGCTGTCAAGGGTAGCCGAGCCATAGTCAAAATAAATACGATGGTTTGATGGATCTGGAAGGTGATGCTCAAGGTATTTGATATAGGCTCCCGGAACATCATACGTGATATCCTCATCAGTGATTCCTGGCAGCCCGAGTGGCCAGTGTGTCGAGAGGCATCCGGCACCCCCGAAGACAGCAGGATACTCACAAATGGCATACAATGAGATGATGCCCCCCATGCTGGAGCCCATGATGAATGTACTTGCCGCCTCCTGATGGGTAGCATAATGGTGATCGATATAAGGTTTTACTTCTTCAATGATAAATCTCAGGTACAGGTCCCCGAGCGGTTTGTTGTTGAGCCATTTCCTGATCAAAGGTTCTTTACTGGCTTGTGGGATACTATCCAGGATGGCCTGAGGGATATATTCTGCCCATCTGTTTGGGCCGCTATTGTGAATCCCCACGACAATCGCATCCCTGATCTGGTGCTCTGCCAGCAAGCGGGACATCGTTTCATCTACCTTCCATTCCTGTTGTGTCCAGGTCGTCGTGCTGTCAAAAAGCATCTGTCCATCCTGCATGTAGAGCACAGCATATCTCTTGCTGCTGTCATAGGATGCCGGAAGCCATATAGAAACCGGCCTGGGATCAACAAAGGCTGAAGGAAACGAGTCTATGGTTGTTACCGTTCCGTTGATATTGGTTTGCGTTCTTTCCACAGTTGGTCTACATGCCAGGATTAAAGTGAATATGCTGAGAAGCAAAATATTTTGTGCACTCATCGGGGTAGCTGTTTTGGATAAACACTTGATGTCTCACCAGTGGATCAGGAACTATCTTTAGAACACTTCATTTAATCCGAAGAAGACCCCATTTGAACCGCATTGGCCTCTTGAAATATCTACGCATACGGCTGACCGGCTGTCTTTTTGAAAGAGAAACCGCAGTCCAGCCCCTCCGCCAAAGTTAAAGCCTTCGTAAATGTTTTGGGTTCCGTCATTGGAGGCCGTCTGCATATTTAAAAAACCACGCCGCTGATGAGTTTATTGCGGGTGATGGGATAGCGGTATTCTGTTTCAAAATATGCATACGAAGGACCTCTGAAATAGCCTATGGTATAGGCCCTGCCGCTCCTGTTATAGGTATCTGAACCCGTGTAGGGTAATTCAAGATAAGGCAGTTCCCCATTGATCAGATAGGAAGCCCAGTGCCAGAAGGCCAGCACGTGTTCCGGGTTGCGCTTACTCAGGGACCAGTATTTTCGGAAATCATACATGAACTGTATCGAATTCCTTGTACTTCCCATCCATTTCTGATCGAGACGGATGTTAACATCAAAATAGATACCGCCATAAGAGCGTATCGGATGCTCCCTGTTGTTAAACTGGAAAGCCAGGATCAGGCCATTGGCAGAGTATTTTTTCGGATCAAAATCATGTTTCAGGCTGTAAAGCTGATGGGGGGTGGTAGTGGTATCGGTGTATCTGGGATCTTTAATGTCTCTGTATATATCCAGACTCAATCCGAGGCCAGCATAGGTATGTTCGCCCAACCTTCGGTATCCTTTTTCGAGCAGCCGGATGTAATTGTATTTGATGGGAAACGCACTGTCCGGCACTGAGATGGGATAATCTCCGATGATAAAAGAAGAGGAGCAATAGGGGATATCACCTGTCCCAAGGCCATGATCGATCAGTCCGTATTTTGAAAACTGCCAGTTGCCCTGGAAATTCCATTTGTTTTGGGGCATGAACACATTGTGCCTGGCCTGGAAGGTTAATATCCCCTTTGTGCCATAGGTTACACCAAAGGTATAAACCGAATAGCCGGTATTCGCCGGGTCCCCTTGTTGCCTGCCCATGACCATATTAACCCCGATGACACCTCCGAAGCTGGGGTTAT
The DNA here is from genome assembly GCA_016716665.1 of Candidatus Opimibacter iunctus. Classification (GTDB taxonomy): domain Bacteria; phylum Bacteroidota; class Bacteroidia; order Chitinophagales; family Saprospiraceae; genus Opimibacter; species Opimibacter iunctus. Next base: position 208,593 of record JADJVH010000009.1, read on the forward strand.
AACCAATGACCGGCAAGAGTGAAATACTGGGTTCGCCTATTTTCACTTGGGAAGTATCCTCCGGCGTATGGAATAAGCCCTGTAAGACATCAAGTATATCAGTGACGTTTACTGCAGTATCAGCGGGCATGGACGATTGTGCCTGTAACGCTGGAAGTAATAAAAGAACCATGGACAAAATCAGGACTGCCTTTGTACAGGGGAGATGATGCCAGAGGAAAGAAACCCAATTTTCACGTACTTTCAGTATGTATCGTCTGAGGCGCTTTGGTATTGTGGAAGCTGGGATGAAACGCACCATTAGGAATTTTTAAGAGCCGCAGCAATTCTTGACCGGGTTTTACAAAGTTAACCATAATATCTTTTTAAGAAAGGGGCACGGCGCCCTGTCTAATCGATATGTGCAGCGATATCAGCTAGGTTATTAAGATAAAAAAGGCGCTTTGGTCTTAAACCAGAGCGCCTTGTGACGATGATGTCCTTAGCCATCTGGCAACAGGTCATCTTGATTTATATCGTGTTTACTTCTTAGGAGCGGTAATTCCTTCAGATTTAAGTTTTTCAAATAATAATGCTGAGTATGTCCTGGCAACTGTTTCAACATTAGTTGGGTTGTAGGCCTCTGATTGTACAGACCAGACAATCTCTTCAGTCTTTACATCATAAAGGTTGCTTTCGATAAAGTAGGTTTGGTCTTCTGTATAATACCCCGGCTCATAGATATAAGCGGCACTTCCATAGTAACCACCAAAGCTTCCGTATCCATAACCTCCATATCCATATCCGCCTCCGTATCCATAGGAGTAGCTTGTAGTACCGGGAACATAGCGTGTTTGGGATTTGACATCGACAAGTGCAGAAGTAAATACGGCATCACATCCTGATTCGCGGATTTTAGCCATGATTTGCTCTACGGATGGTTTCTGAGCAATGAAGTTAGGGCCAAAGAACTCGTAACTTTTTACCGTGGTCACTCCTTCAGCAGCAGCAGCTTTAGCCTGGGCATTTTCCACAGTTTGTTGAGCACCTTTGTCAGAAGCAATGACAAATAGAAATACTTTCTTATAGTTGCCCTTGCCCATCATGTCCTTGTTCATCCAGCTACCTGTGATTTTCATGGACGGACTACATGCGGTCATGAACAACATCGACAAAATGACCGTCATTGATAAAAGATTCTTCATATGATTTTTTTTATTTGATTGCAAAAGTTGTGGATTTAAAATAGACCGACCATATCAATAGGAATGGTCAATATTGGCAAAGATACCAACATTGAAATTCAAATACGGACTAGCGACCGAAGAAATTGTTCCGGAATTTGTCCCTCCCGACCAACCAAGGTATGTACTGCTGGCCCAGAAAGGCAAAAGTGATACTAGTACTGTGGCCTTGCCCTGCCTCCAAACATCCACCTTGCAGTCAAGGCTCCATTGACCGGGCTAAAGTAACTTTCATTGACAAAAATCCATGTAGGCATCCAGTCCACCTGCAGGCCTATCCTGCCGATTCTCCAGTCAAATCCTAAAATGCCACTTAGCCCCAATAAGAATTCATCTCCGAATACCATTGTTTCTCCCGCACCCAAGATAGCGCCAAGTTTACCGTCTTCAGAAAATGCTCCGAATTTTTCACCCAACAGGGTGACAGAAAAGCCATCCAGGTTTTCATCGAAATTAAAAGCCGTGATGGCTTCAAAATGTACACTTCCGGTTTTTGAATAATTCTTAAGGCTGAGTCCCGATGCCCCGCCAAAGCGTGCCCCTACAGACCATTGTGCAGAAATACTTCCGGTAACCATGAGGGTGATAAAAAGGAGTAACAGTTTGAATTTCATTTTTTTTATTGTTTTTTACGTGATCAAAGGTAATGCTTTTTAGACCGTTTGCCTGAAGCCGGATCGCCGTCACAGCAAGCATTTAATACATAAAAAAAAACCGGCATGTCGAATGTTTATTCTGCATGCCGGTTTTTCCATTATTCTGAGTTGTCATTAACAATTATCCTCTTCGCATTCCCCCACCGGAAGGCTTAGCAGCCCCTCCGGACGGTCTGGAAGGTGCAGGCCTGCTTTGAGACTGGTAATTATTGGTTCGGGCCGCTCCATTATCCCGCATCTGCATATCCCTATTGAGGCTGCCAGGAGGTGCCTGGGCTGGCCTGGAGGTAGGTGTCGACGGCCTCGTTGTTGGAGGTGTTGAAGGCCTGGAGGTAGGCGTCGATGGTTTGGTAGTTGTTGGAGTAGCGGGTTTTGAAGAAGGTCTGGTAGTAGGAGGTACTTCTTTGTTGCCCGTTGGTTTCCATGCTCCGGAGGTATTGTCCCGCTGGTTTATATTCCCTTGTTTGTCCCGCTGGTACACATTGCCTTGTTTGTCAGCAAAAACATTATTGTCACCTTTTCCAGGCTGCGCAGTCGGTCTGCTGGTACCCGAAGTGCCCGGCCTTGGGCTCGTAGTGTTGGTCGCCCCTGGTTTGTTATAGTTTTTAGTCTTGCTGCTCACACTGGAATCCATCGGCCTGTTACGGGTGGTCACTCCCGGTTTATTGTTGTACAGGTTGTTCCGGTTATTGTTGATGGTGATGTTATTGTTGATGTTGATATTGTTATTGCCATAGTGGTTATTGTTATTGTGATATCCGCCTCCATGGCCATAGTAACCTCCACCGCCGTATGGTGGGCGGTAATAGGGTGGGCGATACATTGGGGGACCAAACCAACCGCCACCATACCCATAGCCATAGCTTGGGCCAAAGTAGAATCCAATATGCATGAAGCCGACATTATAGCTATAGCTCATGCTCCATCCTGTCCATGGATTATATGTAAATCCAAACCCCCAGGTTACAGGACGTGGATAATACACTGCCCCATACCACGGACGATAATAAAAGCCGGTACCATACACGATGACAGGATCACCCTGGATATAACTTCCCAGGTAACCCGCTGTATACCCCTGGACGGTATAGGTAGGGGTTACTTCATAGATGTACACAAACTTGGCGTTATAAGCCGAGCTCTGCATTGGAATCTTCTCTACATCCTTCGGCCTCTCAGTGGCTACACTCCATGGGCCTTTGTCTGAGGATGCGGTAAACCATACCCCATTGTCAAGCGCAAAGTACTTTCCGGTAGATTCTTTAAAAACAGTAAGATTAGAGTTTTCAGCGAGTTGTAATGAAGTACCCTCAATAGGTGAAAACTTAGCGGCGCCGTCATATTCTACTTTGACAGTTGCCGTTTTACGATCTACTTTGGCGGTCTGTGGTATCTCTGCATCAATCATCGCTTCATTGGCAGCATCCGTGCCTGCCACACTGGCGAGCACACCGTCTTTCTCAGAACCTTCTGGTATGTTTGAAAAATCCGCAGGAAGCTTGTCGGGCTCATTAAACGTCCAGGGCCCTTGCAATGATGAAGATTTGTACCAACGACCTGCCAGCAGGATGTAAATGGATTGCGTGGAGTTGTCCTTTAGGATATTGTCACTTGAGTTTGATACGTAGGACAAATTGGTGCCTTCGATGTTGGTATAGACAGCCGCTCCCTTGGATTGGATGACCTCTGTAGGTTCGGTAGCGATGACGATATCGGTCACTTCAGGTTTCTCCGTTGTTTCATTGCCATCGTTATTTTCCTTTTCCTGTTTCTTAATCTGCTCATTTATTGATTTTACTTTTTCAGACATCGTGGTGAGTGGAGTCCACCCGCTTGTGACAGCGGAAGATTTATACCACACGCCTCCGTTGTACATATTCCACTGACTACCTTCCTTGAAGATCAGGTTAGGTGAATTGACTACCCGGTCTGCATCCAGATCCTTATCCTTTTGTATGATGGGTTCACCATTCAATACTACCAGTGAGGTTGGTTTGGTCTTGTACAGGATTTTAGGAGGGTCATTGTTGTAGATTTCGGCGTTGGGATATTCCCTTTGTATAGTTGCGACCAAAGCATCCAGCGAAATCTCAAGATTCCATTTCGGTACTTCGGCTTCGAGAAAATCTACTAACAGATCTATTTTGGCCTGGTTATCAACTCCGCTAAATTTGGCATTGGTGACCGTGATGGAGTCAAGTGCAGCTGTACGATTCACCTTGTCAGTAGCCATATAGGCTGTGTAGAAAATAACACCATAGACCGGGTCACTTTTAGCCGTTTCTTTTACCGCGATAGCTGATCGGCCCATCAGTTTGTTGCCTTCGAAACTCTCTGGCTGAGGCTGATAGATCGTAGCACTACCCCCGTTCTTGAATGGGATAATTTTAGGCCAGGTGACCTGCGCATTGGCTGTAAAAGCGAATACTGCGGCCAGGATGCTTAAGAATGTCCTGATTTGAATGTTCATCATGTATTGTTTTGAAAGTTTTAATCGACGTAATATGGTGGAGTTAACTACAGTAAAACTAAATCCCAAACGAAAGGTTTGAAAGGAATTAAAATAACCTCAGATAGGAGTATAATCGGTGAGATTATTCCAGAATTCAACTTGTAATATTAGCAGAAATATGAAAAATGAAATTGTAGGATTCATTCTACATATCATTCAATATTCCAAGTGGAAGCAGGGAATTTTAAGCTCACCAGATTGTAGATAAATACAGGGGATGAGCAATATTTGTAAAAAGGTATTTAGGGAGTAGACTTGTCCAGTTTCATGATCACCAGGTCACCGGCCATTAAGCGCAAGGTGTTGTCCCTTACTGTCCATCCATTGGCCTTTTGCAGGTTCCTGATAAAAGTGGATTCTCCTTCACCTGGACACATCATCCTGGTTATGCCTAGCGGAGCTGAAAAATCAATGGTGGCCTGGCTGACTTTAAACGGGCCGTTAAAGGAATTGCACCCGGTACTTCCATTTATTTTAAGACCAGCCACATCAAATGTAATATTCGGTTTTTTCATGGGATACAGGGCATCCAGGCTGGACTGCAGTTCCGGATATTCAACAAGGGTCCATGTTCCATTCAGGATGTCAGGCGATAGCATAGCTGTGGCTTTTTCAGGAGAAGAACATGATGAGAGAAGCGTGGCGCTGAATAGGGTCGCAAGTATTGTTAGTTTTAACATGGTTCATTCTATTTAATGATTTTATACTACAGCAAACACAGATGTTGAGGGTTAAAGCATTGTTTTTGGTAGTGACTATCTTGACTTGCGTTTCGCTAACTGTTTTGGTTATTGTATTTTCTTGTAGCCACTATATTCCCTGTTATCCTGGATTTTGGCGGTACTCTCAGCCTGATTGACGGTCATATCAACTTGCTCCATAAATGCCATGAAGGATTTAGCTGCGCTGATATATTCAATCGACACTTCCATGATGAGTTTGCTTGCTTTGGTGCCATAATAGTCAACCTCCCGCGTACTGGAATACACTACTTTTTCCAACTTGCCTTTTGCAATGCTGATGTATGCCTTACCATTGCATTCGTTGAGAAAGGATAAGTATGCCGGCACGGTCTCAGGTCGAAGACGGAAGAGCACGATCATGTAATTGCCTTCTACATCGGTATCCAGCGTGGTGTCATTGACCATTACCGGTGATTGATGCAGATGGCTTAAATTGGTTTTGGCAAATGTTTCTTTATCGGTCTTGCCTGGAGGTTTCCCATTTGTAGTCAGTAGTTCCCATCGTTCATCTAAAGGTCTGGAGGGATCATATACACCAGTCTCGGCAAAGGTGCTGTCACCTGTAGTGATCGTGCGACTGTAATTGAAGAATAGGGTGGTGTCCGGGGATTGCAGATTTTGGACAAAGTCGGATGTACGTAGTCGGAACAACTCCAGTTTTTTCACTATGTCATTTGTCTGGCTGTTCGCAAGGCTACTGATCAGGAGTATGGAAAGAAATGAATAGTATTTCATCTTCGGTTTAGGGTGTTACATGATCAAAGGTACTGATCCCTGACCCAAAAAAAGAATCCACTGCCGCAATGGAGGGGGCAGTGGATTTCAATAGTGATGATATTTCCTGTGGAGCGGCTTTTGCCGCTGTTATAAAGGCTTAAAGTGATTATTTATCCAGGGTATAATAAAAGAAGGAAGGCACGCCTTCAACGCCTGCATCCATCATCGTTTTCTTCAAATCATCAGATTGCATCCTGGCCATGGCTTTATCCTTGTCCGTGATGGCAAACACGATATAGACAGTGTTTGGATCATCAGCATCTCTGGCCAGCGCACGGTCCAGCATACCATTTTCTGCCCTGACCGACCGGCCCTCATTGTCGTATACCTTGAGCCATGCATCAAAGTCCTTGACCTTGTGCGTGATCATGACACGATCATTCTGGGGGATACCGGTGGTATCATTGCGCATGACATTGGCAAAAGCAACAGATGGCGGCCCGCTAACGCCTGCGCTGTCCATGGTGGTTTTCAGGTCGGGAAGAGCCATGAATTCTTTCGCCTTAGCCATATCATTGACGCGCTCTATGATGATGACCATGTTGGCATCCTCAGCTCCTCTGCCCAGGCTCAACTGGGAGATACCAAAAGACTGGCGGACAGAATCGTGGGCCATGTATACTGGTTTCCAGGCATTATAGTCTTTGACCGGATGCTTGATCATCATGACCTTGGTATCAACGGATGGGATAGGCGTTTCCACCGCTTTTGGCTCGGTTTTGCAGCCCGGGGTGAGGGCAATAAGGCATACCATGACACCGGCAATAAAGAAAAGGGTAAGTTGTTTCATTAGGTTTTGATTTATAAAATGAGAGAATACAGGAAACGATTCCGGGACGGACCTAAGGCGCTGCGGGAGTACGCCTTTAATGAAAACAAGGTAAAAATAATTATTGATTCTATGCAGGTAAATAAATCCCGGAGTTCAGCGGACCGGTAAGGAGTTTGTCGAACGCATCTCCATCTGCAGGTGTGAATTATATAATTTATACCTAAAGTTATGTAAGGCTTTCACCTGCTGCGATACCCACCTTTGTGACCATGTGAAAATGTATTCACCGTTAACCAAACTAGGGATTATGAAAAAATTAATATCTGGAGTGATCACAGCCTTCATCCTGTTTAGTGCCATTCCGGCTCAACTCTCGGCTGCCTCAGCATCACCATCAGTACCTTCAACACCAGTCAATACTGCAGCAACAGCGGAAACGACTGTCATGATGGAACGCCTGTATGAAATCAAGGCGATGGATCTGTCTGCTATGAGCAGCACTGAAAAGAGACAACTACGCAAGGAAGTCCGGGCTATCAAGAGTGATATGAGAGCTGCATCGGAAGGCGTTTACCTGTCCGTCGGAGCCATCATTATTATCATCCTTCTGCTGATCCTGATCCTCTGATCACAGGTACAGCTTTAATAAAGAATTTCCTGCCTGGCGACATCATGGTTTCAGATCAGCACAGTGCACCGATAGGTGCATGTCTTGAACCTGACATGGCTACGCACTATAGGAATGCCACTTAATTCATATTTTAAATTACTTATCTGATGCAAAATGCATATTCAAAAATTACCCTGTTAACGCTTGTTGTGATTTTCTCCTTTCTCAGCTTGACAGGAATCCATGCCCAAAAAGGAGAATTTGGCGTACGCTTTATGCCGACTGTTTCCAACCTGGAAGTCCAGACTTCTTCGGGAGGCCAGATTTCAACTGATGGGACCTTAGGCTTTGGCGCCGGAATCTTTTTGGGATTCAATTTTACGGATCACGTTGGGGTACAGGGTGAGGCGATATATAGTACGTTGAATCAAAAGTACAAAGAAGACGATGTGGAAAAGGAGATCAAATTGGAGTATATCAATGTTCCACTGCTTTTTTCTTACAATACAGGAAAGCTAAATCCTGTCAACTTCAATGTTGTCCTAGGTCCCCAAATCGGGATCAGTGTCGGCAGCGAACTTGGAGGTAGCACCGATGAAAATGCCGTACTTTCTGTCAAGAAGGGTGACCTTGGATTTGCCTATGGTGCTGGTTTTGATTTTGGCCTGAACACCGCTAAGACGTTTCGGCTTGGGATCGGATTCCGTGGTGTCTATGGGCTTGTGGATATCAGTGATAACAGCAATAACCTTGAATCAGGTTCATACTACGTGCTTGACAAAGCACATGTAAAAACGTATTCAGCTTACCTTGGCGTATCCTTTTTATTCTGATCCGTCGCAGATAACGTATTTCAAATTCTAACCTCCCTGAATGAGTAGCCCGTTTAAGTTTAAGCGGGCTATTTTTTTTTGTATAGCACATGTGGTTCCATTGATTTATCCTATTTGTGAGGCCCGGCTTTCTCTGTTTAAGCTATGTGTGAATCCTGTAACGAATAAGCAGAATAGTATAAGAGGTCCGCTATAGTCCTCCGGTATCTTTGTGATCATCAACTAAACTAAAACTATCATGTCATTAATTACACTATTACTCGTGTTGATCGTCATAGGGTTTATCCTGTGGCTCATCAATACCTACATTCCGATGGATCGGAAGATTAAAAACATCCTCAATTTTGTAGTGGTCATCCTCGTTGTGCTCTGGCTACTCCGTGCTTTCGGTGTTTTAGACTCCATCTCAAATGTTCGCATTTAATTTAGGCTGAGCTCGCCTTTTGACAGATTGAACGCTGTCATTCCAGGACAGCCAACCAATCCACAAAAACAAATTGTACCTGGTAAACAGATGGGTAAGGGCAATGAGAACACCCGGCTTATCAGTTCAGGTATTGCATTCTAAATAACATTTAAAAAATTAAATTATGAAATCAGGTAAAGTAGTACTTGGTGTCCTGGCTGGGATTGCCATTGGCGCCATCACTGGTATCTTGTTGGCTCCCGAGAAAGGATCTAAGACAAGGAAAAACATAGCCGACAAGCGTGATGCATACGTGGATAAGCTTGGATCACAATTTAAAGGCTTTGTGGAAAGTGTTAACGAGAAGTTTGAAGCTTTGACACATGATGCAAATGTCATGGCTGAGAACGGTGCGGCAAAGATGAGTCGAAGTGTGGATCATTTGACGGACCACAAAAAGGGCTGAGATGGCCGTTCATCGTGCCAACCAAAATCAGCCGGGGATGCCCCTGACGTCATATCAGTACACTGACAATCCTGAGTTTACGCCACATGAAATGGAATCTCCGGATAGCCCTGTAACAGAAGTTGAAGAATTGTTTGAAAGGCTTGAGACCTACAGTAAGACAACCTTTGAACTTGCTAAATTGAAATCGCTAGAGGTGACTACCATGATAGTCACCTCTTTATTGTCAAAACTGATGGTAGCGGTGGCAGCAGCACTCTTCCTGATTGTTTTCAACATAGGACTATCCATTTACCTTGGTGAACTGCTAGGTAAGCCCTATTATGGATACTTCCTGGTTGCCATGATTGACCTGTTACTGGCGGTCCTGCTTCATTTGTTCTTTCAACCCCTGATCAGTAAATCCCTTGGGCAAACGATTATAAAACAAGCACTACAGTAGATGGATAGCAACCAACCGATCATCACACAATCAGACCTGCGGCATGCCATCAGTCAACTCGAGACTAAGCGCGATGAAGAGGCAATACTCTTGAAAGCCCAGTTTAAGGTAGCCTATGAAAGCGTGAAACCAATCAACCTGATCAAGAGCACATTCAGGGAAGTCACCTCATCCAGCGAAATGAAAGACAATGTGCTTGGAACCACTGTTGGCCTCGCAGCAGGGATGCTCTCTAAAGTCCTGTTTGTTGGCTTGTCCGCCAATCCACTTCGCAGGTTAGCTGGAAGCATACTCATGTTTGGTGTCACCAACCTGGTTACCAGGAATGGAGCTAACACAGGAGGAATGGTGAGGAAATTTTTATCCGGTATCACCAGGAGAAGAAATACGGCAGGAAAGCATCTTTCATCAGGAGACTCTGTTTAGTCTCATTTCTATATTTGCATGAGCACAGGACCCAGATTGCCCTTGTATATAAAAGGTACGATCCTGTTACTCGGGTTGTTCCTTTTCGTTGGGGTGCTCTATCTCGCAAAGAATATCATTCTTCCGTTTTGCTATGCAGCATTGTTGGCTATATTGATTAGCCCGGCGGTGCATTTTCTCGAAAAACGAAGGATTAACAGGGCACTGGCGATTGGAGGGGTACTTGCTGTTGCGATCATACTCATCGGCATGGTTATACTGCTCCTGTTTTCACAATTCAGCCTGCTCAGCGATGCATTGCCACAGTTGACCCTCAAGTTTGATGAACTCATCGCAAAGGCCGTTCAATGGACATCAGGATATTTTAATATCAGTGTAAGGAAAATTAATGCCTGGATAATAGAGACCAAGGCAGATATGTTCAGCAACAGCGGAGCAGCAATTGGCACCACGCTCACCACGATAGGAGGAGTAATGGCTACAGTGTTCCTGACGCCGGTGTATGTGTTTATGCTTTTATTTTATCAACCCCATCTCGTCGCATTTGCCCACAAGGTATTCGGATCACGCAATGGTCTCCAGGTAGATGAGATCTTTTCAGAAACCAAGGCCATCATACAAAGTTACCTGGTCGGGCTCTTTGCGGAGTTTGCCATTATCGCTGTTTTAAATTCTGCAGGCCTGCTGATTCTGGACATCGATTATGCCATCCTGTTGGGCATCATCGGCGCACTGCTCAATGTCATTCCATACCTGGGTGGACTGATTGGGGTCATGCTGTTTATGGTCATAGCCCTGGTGACCAAATCCCCGGTATATATACTTTATGTGATCGGCTTGTATAGCCTTATACAACTGATTGACAATAATTATATCGTACCCCACATCGTCGGTTCTAAAGTAAAACTCAATGCCCTCATCTCCCTGTTGGCCGTCATCGCTGGTGCCGCACTATGGGGTATTCCGGGCATGTTCCTGTCGATACCAATGATGGCCATCATCAAGTTGTTGTGCGATCGCATCGATTCGCTTAAACCCTGGGGTTTCCTGCTTGGAGAGACGACGATGCCAAAACGTAAAGCAAAGTCATAGCCTTCCGGGCTGTCCTATGCCCCTGTCATTTGCTATCGTGGCATTGGATTCCTTCATGTGTGAATGATGTAAGAATCAAATTGTGATTGTGCTGCTTATCACCCATGGAGATGGCTCGAAATGTGGGAATCATATAACATTATCATAAAGTTATATAACCCTGCCGGTGGCCATAAGGTGATCTTTACGTCATGAGATGAATCAGGGTTTGCCTTGACTCGAATACAACAGGTGCACCTTGATAAGCCACCCAGGGAATTTTCCCCATCTGCATTAAATAACGAATGACATGAAATATTTTACTTCTATCACACATAGCCACAAGGCAGTTCTTGGCCTTGCATTTACTGCATTGGTCCTGTTGTCAGGCTGTGCCAGTAAATCGGAATTCCTGACTTCCGAAATCATACCTGCTGCCCGTGGAGATGTCCAGGTCAAATTGGACGATAACAAGAATTATAATATTCAGGTTTCAATTGAATACCTGGCGGAAGCCAGCCGGCTCAATCCGCCAAAGCAGACATACGTTATCTGGATGGAAAGTGAACACAATAGCACTAGAAATCTCGGACAGATCAACACGACCAGCAGTTCAAACAAACTCAAAGCTGATTTCGAGACCTCTTCCTCTTATCCGCCAACACGCATTTTTATCACTGCTGAAGAAGATGCGACAGTCGCGTATCCAGGAAGTATGGTTGTATTGACTACCGGCAGGATCAAAGGCTGAGGGCATTTGAGGTTTCGCTAAGTGGGAACTATATAATTCAGTATCAGAATTGTATAACAGTTTCATACACTCCCACCATTAGTTTTACCCTATCATTAAATGAGGAGTATCAATAATCAACTATGACACCGAAAGAAGAAAAACTCGCCTGGATTCAGGAGAAGCGTAAAATCAAGCAGCGATATGTCTTTTTGACAGACAAAGATCTGACCTATGAGCAAGGAAAGAAGGATGTAATGCTTGGCATGCTCCAGAAGCGACTAGGCAAAACAAAGGAACAATTGCAAGAGATTATAGCTGGGCTTTGATCATCTTCATTTCGTAAGCATACCGTTTGCCGGGTTTCCGGTAAACGGATCTTTTCACGAATCAATAATTCACCGATTTAAATCGTAATATATGAGAACATTAGTTATAAACTTTCTTATAGCCATGGTTATCCTGGCCCATGCCGTATTCACCGGGTGTCAGTCCTCAGCCGATAAGCTGGAAGCTGCAAATCAGAATGTGGAAAAGGAAAAGCAGGATCTGCAGGAGGCACAAAAGGATGCCAATGCAGTAGCCGTAAAGGTTGCCAATGCCGAGGAGTGGGCTGCATTTAAGACTGAATCCGAAGTAAAGATAAAGGACAATCAAATCCGTATCGATGAACTGAAGGTGAAGATGTCAAAACCGGGTAAGACATTCGATGCGATGTATGCCAAGAACATCGAAAACCTCGAACAAAAAAATAAAGATCTGAAAGCCAGGATTGGAGCCTATGAGGCTAACCAAAGTGACTGGGATTCATTCAAGCGGGAATTTAATCACGACATGGATGAGCTCGGGCAAGCCCTTCGTGACCTGACGGTCAACAACAAAAATTGAGGAGAGGGTCTTCAAAGGAATCGGGCGGGCTATAGGCCTGCCTTTTTCCATTTATAGTGGAGTGGAAATAGATGACATACTAAACCAAACAATGCGACATGGAAAAGACTGAACTTGAAAAATCAAAGACGCACATCACCGTTGAAATCATTGAGTATATCCCCCAATCCGTGGTGATCAAGACCATACTCAAGAAATCAACAGGAAATATCAATGTGATGTCTTTTGATACCGGTGAAGGACTTACGGAAAAGACTACCCCATTTGATACGTTTGCCCAGATCATCGATGGCCAGGCGACTATCGTCATCAACGGTGTTGCACATCTGCTCAAGACAGGCGAGTCAATTGTCATCCCTGCGCACGCCCCTAATCTGATCAAGCCAAACGGCAGGTTTAAAATGATCATGACGGTCATCAAGAGTGGGTACGAATAGAGGAGTAGTAATGGGTGATCAGTTTGCGTCCTTCACGGATGGCGGTGTTGTAGCAGAGGCGAGTCCCAGTATAAACTCTGTCAGGTTTGCATCATTGGGCAGATTGAGTTTCCGGCGCAGCCGGTATCGACTACCTTCGACACCTCTCACCGAAATATTCATCAGGGGTGCAATTTCTTTCGTACTCAGGTTCATGCGCAGATAAGCACAGAGCTTGTAATCATTGGCACTGAGTTGTGGAAACTGCTCCCGCAGGTTTTTCAGAAAGTTGACATGCACCTGGTCAAAATGAAATGCAAAATGTTCCCAGTCTTCATCCAGCTTGACATCAAAGTTGAGAAGGTTGAGCAATTGTTGTATCTCCTTTTTAACCGTTGGGTTTGGTGATTTCTCCAGGATTTGATTTAGGTTTTCCTGCACCGTTAGCAATATCTCTGCTTTTTGTACAAGGTGCATAGTGGTCAGGGCAAGTTCCTGGTTTTTGTAGGTGATTTCAGCTTCGAGTTTCTCATTTTGAATTTCCGAAAGGGCAGCTTTGGATTGCTCGACTTCAAGGATATGAGCCGCTTCTTTTTGCTGGTGCGTCTCTGTCATCTGCGCTTTTTCAGATTCAAATTTGTATCGCTGCCTGATCTGGAAGCCAGCAAGAAGACCAATGACCACCATGCCGTATAAGATGAATGCGGCAAGGCTCTTGTACCATGGCGGCCTGATCCGGAATGTATAGGAGGTCACTTTGCTCTCTTTGCCATCTTTGAGGCGGGCCTGAACGTGAAAAGTGTATTGTCCCGGGCCGAGATTGGTGTAGTTTTTCCTAGATTCGGCAGTCCATGCAGACCATTCTTTTTCCATGCCTTCCAGTTGAACACGGTACTCCAGCAGATTTGGGTTTTTATATTCTGTCGCTGAGTATGAAAAGCTGAGATTGTTCATCGATGCCTGGAGCACAGGCTCCTGTAAACCAAGCTGAATCGCAGGACCAATATAAAAGCCACCACAAAGGAGAGAATCACGGGCTCCTCCCGCCCGTATATTGCCCAGGACAACCTCAAGTGTAGTATCTGCAGTGGTGCTACCAGCCATGTTGTAGTGGATAAATCCTTGCTCGGTGCCAATGATTACATTGTCGTCATCAACAGGAAAGATGAATTCAAAACCGCCTACCAACTTTCCATTTAGTTCAGGTATAACTTTCTTTCTGACTTCTTTCTTGAGCCCAAAGTCATCGATCATCAACAAGCCAACTTCCTGGTCAGTAACGTACCAGACATTCCCTTTTGCATCTTCACGTAGATACCTGACCCTGGCCCGGGTGCCCAGCAACTTGTTGAAATCCTCAGAAGGCTGAAAACTGTCAGTCCGGCGATCGTAATGAAAAATTCCTCTTTCGGTAGTGAATAGCGCTTTGCCGGCCACCTGGAACACATAGTTGTTCAGGTTGGTCGGCAGCCCGTTGGTGTCACTATAGGATCGGATATGGAATTCATATTCCGCATCAGGCGACCACGTAATGTGGTAGACTCCGCGATAGGGGTGAGAGACCCACACCGATCCGTCTTCATCCTTGACCATAATCCTGCAGGATTCGTTGAGCCCCTTTATTTTCCGGTCATATATCCATTGATTACTTTGTTTCCTGTAAAGTGCCAGACCGGTGTATGTGCCCCCAAGCATATAGGTGTCAGATAGTGGAACAAAGGTCCATGCACCCTGCTCGGCTGACAATTTTTGGAATGTCCGGTTACTAAGGCTGAAAGGACCTTCGTGGTGGCCCATCATCAATTCATGATCGACTACATTCAGGCTCCACACCTGCCCATCGGAGCCGCTGACCTTTTCAAACAAAGGTCCTTTCTCCGGATCATAATAGGCCTGCCAGGGAGCGACATACGCTCCATTGGATACACCGAGGTACAACTGGTTACCAAACACAGCGCCACAATATCCTGTGGCCTGCATTTCGCCATCAGGAAATATGCTGCTGAAAGGAGAGTCCAGAATGATGCAATCAATTCCATTGTCTAATCCCAGCCAGATATTGCCTGCCCTGTCGCAAAAGGTGTGGAGTATGTTGTTGTTTTGCAGCCCGCTCTTTTTGGTCAGATGCCTGGTGACCCTACGCTGACTGTCCATTACGATAAGGCCATTAAGTGATGTGCCAAGGGCTATCTGCCCATTGGTCGTACCAGATGATGAATATATCCTGTTGTCAACCAGGAGGTGGTCATAAGGTGTCGGCCAACGACCAATCTCATCAGCCTTGAGAAAGAAGAGGCCATTTTTCAAGGAGCTCAGCAAAAGGGTATCGCCCTGCCATGCCATAGCCCCGGTGATCTGGCTTTGGAGACCGGGCAAGGATTTGTAGGCTTTGAACGCGCCGTCCTTGAAGATCAGCAGATTGGCACCTGCCTGGAGAAGCAATCCCACTGGTGAGGAAAACATAGCCAGTAGCTCACCTCCCTGAGGATGAATTTTTACTACACCTCCTGTATACTGGAAAACGATATGATTGGTTCTAAAGAAAATATCGGCACCATGTATGACGATATCCCATACATCCTCAAAGGATCGTTGATCAGGAGGAAGCAGCTCCACCAGGGAATGGTAGGTCAAGCAACCGTTGGGTGATGGGCTGAAATAGCCTATTTCGCTCTGGGCCCCGACATAGATCCGGTCCTTTTGATCGATCGCTACAGACCGCACTATGGTGTGATTGGCTACCGGAAAGCATGCCCAATTGGTTCCGTCAAACTGGAGCAGGCCATCATTGTTGGCCCAATACATCACCCCGCGACTATCCTGGGCGGCATCCCAGTTTTGTGTACCCCCCTGATACACTTTTTTGGAAAATCCTCGCATCGGAGGGATTCCGAGATTGACCCCCTGGGAGATGACCTCCAGGTTTACGCCTTGAAGAATCACCAGAAGGAGGAAGTAGTGGAATTTTGGTCTGAAGGACATGAATAAAGTTCCAGAAATGGCTAATATTCTGCAATATACGCATATTGCCGCATCAACTTAACCCCTGGCTTGTCGTAGTCGTGTCGTAGTCGTGTCGTAGTCATAAATTGGAAAAGATGTAGCGGTGTCGTAATACAATATTATACAAATCACCAGAAATTCAATCATATTTGTTGGCTTTTCTTTTTTGAAGGAAATAAAATTCTGAATTCCTTAAATTTCAACTAACATGATGAAAAATCTACTTGCAACCCTTTCCTTACTGCTGTGTGTAGTCTCATTAGCTACCGCACAGACCACCATTCTGGATTTCGAGACACCGGAAACCAGTACCACATTCCAGTATTTTGGCAGCTCTATCGATGGTTCGCTCAACCAGGTAGTAGGCAATCCAAACCCAACCGGTGAGAACACCAGTGCAACTGTCGCCCAATACATCAAGCCGGCAGTTGCCGAGGTATGGGCAGGATGCTTTTCCAATCCTAATCCAGGCACACCGGTTGAACTGATTTCCAATGGCAAGGTGTCCATCAAGGTACACATGGACCATATCGGTAATGTTGGACTCAAACTGGAAGGCTCCACCGATGGCGGGGACAACTGGTTCCTGACCCAGGCAAACACCAAGGTCAATGAGTGGGAAACGCTCGTTTTTGATGCTTCCCAGCTTTCCCTTGATCCGCCTAATACTTCTGCCCTTGGCCATACTTATGCCCGCGTGACCTTGTTTTTCGATTTTGGGACAGCAGGCACTGGCACAGATGTGGTGACCTACTTTGATGACATCAAGGCACTGCCAAACGCACCAGCTCCGGTCGTTATCCTCGATTTTGAAGCACCGGCCACAAGTACCGTTTTCCAGTATTTTGGAAGCCCGCTTGATGGCACCTTTACTTCAGTGATAGCCAACCCTAACCCTACCGGTATCAATACCAGCAGCCAGGTGACACAGTATGTCAAACCAGCTGTCTCCGAAGTTTGGGCAGGTTGCTTCTCCAATCCCAATCCGGAGACTCCCGTAGACCTGGTCAGCAACAGTAAAGTGGCCATCAATGTACACATGGACCATATCGGTTCTGTCAGCCTCAAGCTTGAAGGCTCCACAGACGGAGGTGACAACTGGATTGTTACTGTCGCCAATACGAAAGTCAACGAATGGGAAACTATAGTTTTCGATCCAACACTACCTTCTATTGAAGCACCTTTTACTGCTTCTGCAGGACATACCTATGCAAGGGTTGTACTGTTTTTTGACTTTGGTACTGCCGGCGCCGGAGTAGATGTAACCTCCTACTTCGATGATATAGTAGCCTTACCAGCGGGACCTGTGATCACAACTGTGCTTGATTTTGAAACACCTGAGACCAGCACGGGCTTCCAGTATTTCGGAAGTGCACAGGATGGGACCTTCAACCAGGTCATAGCCAACCCCAATCCATCTGGTATCAACACCAGCAGCATGGTTAGTAATTATGTCAAGCCAGCCGTTGCTGAAGTATGGGCAGGAGCATTCAGCAATCCTAACCCGACAGCTCCTATTGTCCTGGACAATGGTAGTCAGATTTGCATTAAAGTGCACATGGATCACATAGGTAATCTCGCACTCAAACTTGAAGGGTCTACTTCAGGTGGTGCAAACTGGATCACCCAGGTATCCAATACCAAGGTGGGGGAATGGGAAGAAATCTGCTTTGACCCGACTGTACCTTCCATCGAAGCTCCTTTCGAACCAGCCTCAGGTGGCTATACCAGAGTGGTCTTGTTTTTTGATTTCGGTACAGCCGGTACGGGCACAGATGTCACTTCATACTTTGATGATATCGTGGCCAAAGGCAGTGCTGCTCCAGCGAGCAGGACCATCACCTTCAAGGTCGATATGAACCAATACAGTGAAAACTTCGATAACGTATACCTCAGTGGAACTTTCAATAACTGGTCAGGTGATGCTAACCCACTTGCTGATCCGGAATTTGATGGCATCTGGGAAGGTAGCATTACAGTTCCTAATGGTTTGTATGAGTATAAAGTGACGCTTGACAACTGGCTTGGCCAGGAATCATTTATCGGCACAGAAGAATGTACGAAAGCTGATCCAAGCGGACAGTTTGTCAATCGTCTTCTTGCGGTCAGTGCAGACAGGGATTTGCCACAGTTTTGTTTTAACAGTTGCTATGCATGCGGTGAACAAGTCATGATCAACTTTAGATTAGGAATGGGTGCAGTGACACCTAATCCTGATGGCGTATGGCTTGCAGGTGGAGGTAATTTTGATGTACCTGGAGGCAAGTACAAGATGAACGATGATGACGGAGATGGCATCTATGAGCTTCAGGTTCCTCGCTTACGTAACTTCAGTTCTTTCTATGCCTTTGCCAATGGCCCTTGTCCTGACTATAGCTGCAAGGAAGATCTGACCGGCCAACCTTGTGGAGATCCAAATAATTTCAATGACAGGTTCCTGCCGGCAGTGACCTCAGATGTTGAAGTAGCTACCTGTTTTGGCGCATGCTTTACCAACGCTGAATGTACTACAGGCACCATTACACCTGAAAAAGATGAAAGGGTATTCAGCCTGCTAGGCAATCCATCAGGACTTGGTTATTCTATCCTTGATTTTGGAGGACAATTAGCTTCAGAAAAATACATCACCCTTACCAACAGCCTTGGACAAGTGATCAGGCAGTGGGTTGTGGCCGATGGTAGTTCAACATTTAAGGTGGATACCAAAGACCTTCAATCCGGAATCTATCTGGTCACTGTGAAAGTTGGAGACCGGTTCTTTACCCGCAAACTGGTCAATTAATTTTGACAGGTTGCACGATTTGATAAATGGCTCATTGCATTTAATGTAAAATCATATGCGTACCCTCTTTGTATTGTTAATATCAGTCATCGCACTTGCGGTTGAAGCTCAGATTCCTGTCAGTGGCCGTGTGACTTTATCACCGGGCAATGATGCTGCGATCGGGGTGACCGTCATGGTCCAAGGGACCACGACAGGTACTGTAACCAATTACGATGGCTACTATTCCATTTCGGTTCCTGATAAGAATGCTGTCCTTATATTTTCATACACCGGATATGCATCTCAGGAAATCACTGTCGGTGATGTCCAGGTGGTTGATGTCGTGATGACTGAATCCGTATCACAACTCAATGAAGTGGTGGTGACAGGTTATGGGTCACAGAAACGCTCCAATATCAGTGGAAGTGTGTCAACCGTCAATGCAGAGGAAATAGCTGAAAAGCCTATACTCCGTGTTGAGCAAGCCCTGCAGGGCCGCACAGCAGGAGTCCAGGTTGCACAGGTCTCAGGATCTCCTGGTAGTGCATTGACCGTGAGGGTACGCGGGGTTGGAACAATCAACAACAGTGATCCACTGTATATCGTAGATGGTATACCTGTGGATGGACTGGACTTTCTCAACCCTAATGACATCGAGTCTATCAATGTGTTGAAAGATGCTGCTTCGTCAGCAATATATGGATCCCGCGGGGCTAATGGGGTAGTCCTCATCAGCACCAAGGGAGGTAAAAGGAACCAGGCCGGTTCGATCAGTTATGAGATGTATTATGGCATACAGCGACCGGCCCGGCTCCTTGATTTATTGACTGCGAGTGAATATGCCGTGTTGCAAAACGGAGCATATGTTGCCGCAGGAAAGACCCCACTGCCCGAATTTGCAAATCCTGAAGCCATGGGCGAAGGCACTGACTGGCAGGAAGCTATTTTTCAAAATGCCCCTATTGCCAGCCATCAACTGACTTTCGCCGGGGGAGGTGAAAAATCAGCGTACACGCTTTCAGGGAATTATTTTTCGCAAGATGGAATTGTGGGCGGTGACAAAGCCAATTTCTCACGGGCCACTGTCCGTTTCAACGGATCACATGACCTCAAGAGTTGGTTGACACTTGGTAATAACCTGGGCTTTACCTGGTTGCAAGAGAGATGGATTGACTGAAAACAGCCAGTTCAATTCACCCATCATTCGTGCACTCAATATGGATCCCGTCACCCCGGTCAAAAAGGCTGATGGTACATATGCGTATTCCAATTATGCCGATACAGATATAGCCAATCCTGTCAACGCCATTGACCAGACGTATAATACCTGGACCAGCCGTCGCTTTGTCGGTAGTGTCTATGGAGATTTCAAGATTACCAAAGGCCTGACATTCCGTTCTGCGTATAGCCTCGATATCACCTTTGCTGTCCAGAATATTTTCTATCCTAAGTATGACCTGAGCAACATCCCATCGATCAGTGAAGCACCTGCTGCGGAGAAAAGCCTTGTCAATAGTGTAAGCATAGGTAATAATACATGGCGCAACAATCAATGGGAAAATGTACTGACCTACCAGACACAATTCAATGATATACATGACCTCACACTGATAGCTGGTACTACTGCTTTGGAAAACAGGTTTGACGCCAGCGGTGGTGCCAACACCAACCTTCCTTCCAATGATCCAAAGGATGCCTATATCTCCAATACGATAGATCCTATCGCGTCACAAAGCGCTTACCAGTATGCGAGCGAGTCCTCTTTGTTTTCATGGTTTGGTAAGGCTAATTATGCGTACGACAACACCTATTTGTTTTCAGCCACCTTCCGGGCAGATGGATCATCCCGTTTTGGGGCAAACAACAGATATGGTTACTTTCCATCCTTCTCTGCCGGCTGGATCATGAGCCATGCGGATTTCTGGAAAATTGAAGACATCAACTTTTTCAAGCTCAGGGCCAGCTGGGGACAGAATGGTAATGACCGTATAGGTGATTACAGTTTCACCACGGTGGTCAACAACGGCCAGAATTACACTTTTGGCCCTGACGAAATTATCACCAATGGAAGTGTAGCACTCACCTCTGCCAATCCTGATCTTAAATGGGAGACCAGCACACAGACAGATATCGGTATTGATATGGAGATGTATGAAGGCCGTATCAATTTTACTACCGACTATTATATCAAGAAGACATCAGATATGCTTTATGCCGCGCCCATTCCTTTGGTCGCTGGCACAGCAGCACCAATCCAGAATGTAGCAACTGCAGAAAACCGTGGGCTTGAATTGTCCCTGCTCTACCGTAACAATGATCATGTATTTACCTATGCAATTGGCGCTAATATTTCATTTATCCACAGCGAAGTGACCGGCCTTGGCAGAGGAGGTGAGCCTGTATTGTCAGGGTATGTGCAATCTGCCAATGCCAATGCCGCCAAAACCGATGTAGGCCATCCACTTGCTTCTTTTTATGGGTATGTGACAGATGGCATTTTCCAGACTCCGGAAGAAGTGGAAGCCGCTGCATTTCAGAATGCAGGCACAGCTCCCGGTGATATCCGGTTTAAGGACCTCAATGGTGATGGAGTGATCGATGTCAATGACCAGACCTACATAGGCAATCCTACTCCTTCCTTTACCTATGGATTTAATGCAGACCTCGGTTGGAAGGGATTTGAGCTCAGCCTTTTCTTTACAGGCACTCAAGGCAATGATATCTTTGACAATACCGTACGGTATGATTTCACGTATGTCAATCGCCCGTCTTCAGCACTGGAGCGCTGGACAGGTCCGGGGACTTCAAATTATGAGCCTCGCGTCAATCTGAGTGACCCTAACCAGAATGCACGTGTCTCCGACCGTTTTGTCAAGGATGGTTCATACATGAGGCTCAAGACTTTCCAGATCGGGTACAACCT
The DNA here is from genome assembly GCA_016716665.1 of Candidatus Opimibacter iunctus. Classification (GTDB taxonomy): domain Bacteria; phylum Bacteroidota; class Bacteroidia; order Chitinophagales; family Saprospiraceae; genus Opimibacter; species Opimibacter iunctus. The sequence goes on from JADJVH010000009.1 coordinate 230,254, forward strand.
GCCTAAAGCCTGGTTGGATAAGATGAAGTTTACGAGATTTAAAATATACATGACCGCACAAAACCTGCTCACGTTTACTTCCTATAAAGGACTTGATCCTGAGATCGGCAATGTGGGGGGTAGCCTGGAGATAGGTATAGACCGTGGATTTTATCCGCAGGCGAGGACGGTCATGGGTGGTGTAAGCCTAACTTTTTAACGATCAATCAGGTATCATGAAAAATATATATATCCTTATTCTTTCCCTGGGCATGGTCTTCATGTCATGTGAAAAGGACTTTCTCGAAAAGTCCCCGATCGTTGGAACAACGGAAGAGAATTTTTACCGCACGGAAGCAGATGCGATCGCTGCTGTCAATGCGGCATATGCTACCCTTCAGTTCCAGCTGTCACCAGGCGGCCACTTCAGGTGGTTCTGGGGAGACATCATGTCAGACGACTCCGAAAAAGGAGGCTCCGGTGATAATGATGTTAATGCCTTGTTGCAGTTAGAAACATTTAAAGGCCCAGCCAATACAGACCTGCTCGAAGGTGAATGGAGTGCTGACTATGAAGGGATCTACCGCGCTAATGTAGTTCTTGAAAAAGTACCTGCAATAGAAATGGATGCTGACCTCAAAGCCCGCATACTAGGTGAGGCAAGGTTTATCAGGGCATGGAACTATTACAACCTCGTGACCATGTTTGGCGGAGTGCCGCTGGCAGATCATGTACTCGCGCCTTCAGAATATAATATGCCACGCGCTACTGCTCAGCAGATATGGGACCTTGTAGAAAGTGACCTGGTCGCAGCTTCTGCTACGCTGTGGAAGCGCAGCGAATATCCTGCTGCTGACCTCGGACGCATCACACAAGGCTCAGCCCAGGCACTCCTTGTAAAGACCTATCTATGGCGTGAAAAATGGGCTGAAGCAAAAGCAACTGCTGAAGCGATCATCAATTCAAGTGAATATCAATTAGTCGCAAACTATGCTGATATCTTTACCCAGTATGGGGAGAACAATTCTGAATCAGTGTTTGAAATCCAGTATATGAATGCATCAGGTGGCAACTGGGGTAAGAATAATGCGAATGAAGGAAGCTTTACCAATGTATTCACCCGCGCGCGCGGCCAGTTTGCCGGTTATGGATTCAATATCCCGACACAGGACTTCGTAGATGAGTTTTTTGCTGAAGGATTCGAAGATCCACGTTTGGCCTCAACGGTATTCAGGGTTGGTGAGGAGATGGGAGATCGGGGGACATTTACTATCGACGCTACAGGTGGTATACCCTATATCTATTATCCTAAAAAATACTTCAACGACAAGAGTGAGGATGCTCCTTTTGGCGATCCTAATCCTAATGGAGGGTCCAATGATCGTGTGATCAGGTATTCTGATGTTTTACTGATGCATGCTGAGGCAGCCTATCATATGGGTGATGAAGCAGCAGCGAGGACTTCTGTCAATGAGGTGAGATCAAGGGTAGGTATTCCTGCTATCTCCTTCTCCGGTGCGGATCTGCTCAAGGCCATCTATCATGAAAGGCGTGTTGAACTCGGGCTCGAGGCACATCGCTTTTTTGATCTGGTGCGTACAGGACAGGCTCCTGAGGTGTTGGGAGGACTTGGATTCGTTGCCGGTACACATGAGTTGTTTCCTATACCACAATCACAGATACAGGCGACCAATGGAGCACTCGCACAAAACCCGGGCTATTAAAATTGAAGAATGAAAAGTGAAAAGTGAAGAGTGAAGAGTGAAAAGTGAAAAGTGAAAAGCGGTTTGCTGAGCGTAGCCGAAGTATGAAGAGAGAGTTGTGAAAGGTAAATAGTAAGTGGAGAAAGCCCCGTAGGGGCTATAGGTTGGTAGCAAAACAAATGAAAGATCTTTCTTGCCCTGTAGGGGCAAAACCGGAATTGAACGGTTTGTAGTGTATTGAAATGATAAAAAGAAATGAAAATGAAAAAATACCTTTTCTTTCTCGCCGTGGTTGCGATAGCTGTAGTCAGTTGTGCGCCGGAACGTGATGATGAATTTGGCTTGCCACCAACTCCGGATGCTCCGCAATTTTCGGTGGAAATGGTTGCCGGGGATTCCAATCGTTTTGTTATCCATGATTTGACCGATGGAAGCTTCCAGCGTTTATGGGATCTTCCGGGGGGCACTCCCAAGACATCCACAAAGGCACTGGATACAGTTCTCTATGCCAAGGCCGGTGAGTTTGTCATCACCTTGCATGTATCTAAATCGGATGGCAGCGGTACCCCTTCTTCTAATAAGAAGGTCACTATATTGAGGGATGCACCTCAGTCATGTAATCCTAAGCTGGCCATGCTCACAGGAGATTGCGGTCCAGGTGGAAAATGCTGGACATTTTCCCACGCTGCCGGAGCGGTCAAGGTAGGCCCGACCTACGATGACTATTCATGGTATACTGCACCTGCAGAAGGACTTCAAAGCGCCCAGTATGATGATGGGTTCTGTTTTACTTTTGAAAACCTGGTCTTTCAAAACAAGAACAATGGATCATCAGTTGATCCGTGGGATGGCTATAAAGTAAAGCCGTATGATCCGGGTGTTGCAGATTTTATTTTTCTCGAAGGGTCTGGTATCAGTGGAAGGGATCAACTGCTCATTCCTGATGATCAGTTTATGGGGGTTTGGGATTCAGACAATCTGCTCGATATCGTTTCATTGACAGAGACGGAATTGATTGTGCGTGCAAGGCAGCGTGATCCGGCTGGCGTCCCGCTTGCCCAGGGTTGGTTTGAACTGGTCTTTTTGCCTCAATGATAAATGAAACAAGAAGAGATATCATGAAGAGCATTAAGGCACTGGTTATTGCTGCGGCGGGTATTGTGATCCTCGGAGTTGCGGGGATTACTATGTCTTCGTTCAGGCAGCCGGAAAAGAAAATGCATCTGGTATGGGCTGATGAGTTTGATAATGACGGATTGCCTGATGCAACCAAGTGGAGCTATGATCTTGGCGATGGATGCCCATCACTTTGTGGTTGGGGCAATCACGAATTACAATATTATACCACAGGCAGATCTGAAAACGCACGTGTGAAGGATGGGTATCTCATCATTGAATCACATCGCGAGCAGACCGTCAACAAGGAATACTCATCTGCCCGCCTCGCGAAGTAAACACAAGGGAGACTGGACCTATGGCCGAATCGAAGCTAGGGCAAAGTTGCCATCGGCCAAAGGGGTATGGGCTGCCATCTGGATGTTGCCTACAGACTGGATGTATGGTGGATGGCCTGCCAGTGGCGAAATAGATATCATGGAGCATGTTGGTTATATGCCTGACAGTATTTTTGGGACGGTGCATACAGATCGTTTCAATGGTATGCTGGGCACACAACAATCGAAGGGAATAGCATCCAAAACGATTGATACAGATTTTCATGAGTATGGCATTGAATGGGATGAAGAGAAAATAGACTTCCTGTTTGATGGCAAGGTCTACCATACATTCCGCAACAGGTATGAAGGCTCAGATGCATGGCCATTCGATCTTGACTTCCATCTTTTACTCAATGTAGCCGTCGGAGGTGATTGGGGCGGTAAGATGGGCGTAGATGAAGCCGCATGGCCACAACAGATGATAGTAGATTATGTACGGGTATACCAGAGATAAACTGGTCTGTCTGTGTGAAACCAACGGAGAAAGTACCGTCAGGTAATAAATATACTGGTTTTTGCCGCAAGGTTAATCGGGATTGGAATTGATCCTTATTGAATCGTGAAGGGACACAAAGCCTTGTGTCCCTTCACGAAAAATGAGTGTGGGTCCTGATGTGTGAACCATTTGATCCAAGTGAGCATTCTATTAAAGGAGATTGAATAAAAAGTAATGAAGATGAGAAATATGATACCCGGCAGGGGATGGAAGCATTTCATGTTGCCCTGCATTGTGTTGTCTGCGGTGATGTATGCTGGTTGTATTGAAGAAGAGGATGGGGTGCCGGCCCCGCAGCCATGGCCTGTCATTTCTATTGCTGACCTGACTGTTCAGGAAGGTGATGTAGATCAGGTCGTGCAATTTGTGGTCAGCCTCAAGGGAGAAAATACTACCAATGCGATCGTTACATTCTCTGCAGTTTCCGGAACAGCAGAGGATAGCTATGATTACGAAGTACTGTCTTCCGGGCGACTCATCTTTGCTCCCGGAGATACACAGAAGATCATATCCATCAATGTGATCGGGGATGAAGTCAAGGAGACGAAGGAAAATTTCCAGATCAAAATCTATAACCCGATCAACTCCTATGTGGAGAAAGATGTGGCCACCGGGACAATCGAGGATGATGATGACAATGCAGCGGGCCTGGTGATACCTTCCGGCGGGTATGTTTCACCTGAGTCCTATCCCGGATATAATCTGACCTGGGCGGATGAATT
>JADJVH010000010.1 GCA_016716665.1 Candidatus Opimibacter iunctus
GACTCACGACTCACGTTTCACGGCTGGAAATTGCAGACTGATAGCTGGCGGCTGGTAGCTGGTAGCTAATTACTCGCTTTTCTTCTTCTTCCGCATTGGCTCAACCACCAGTGTCGTGCCTTTATACTTAGCTTTCTTAAAAGCATTGATCACCTGGTCCTGGTAGTTTTCATCGACATCAAACACGGTGTGTGAAAACTGGATATCGATCTTTCCGATCTGTGCTTCCTGGTCAGGAAGATATTGGTTGATCAATGACAGCAGTGTCTTTGGATTGAATTTATTGACCGTCCCGGCATTGATCACCAGGGAAGTAAATTTGCCTTTTGGCCTGTCCTCTCCTCGCTTAGCCGGAGCCGGTTTGTCACCATAGCCCCTGTCATCACGCTTTGGCCTATCATCCCTGTCACCTCTAGGGCTTCTTTCTGCTCTTGGAGCTTTGTCATCCCGTGATCCATATTCTTTCTTCACCCATGGCTCCCTTGCGCCTCTTTCGCTTCTTTCGCCTCTTGGGCCTTTATCATCACGCGAACCGTATTCTTTCTTCTTCCATGGCTCTCTTTCACCTCCGCTTCTTGAGCCCCTGTCATCCCTTGAGCTTCTTTCGCTTCTTTGGCCTCTTTCGCCTCTTCCGCGATCATCACTCCTGTTTTTACTATCGAGATTGATATCTCTTGAATCTTTGTAGTAGGAAAGAAACTGATTAAACTCAATCGACATAAAGCGCTTGATGAGTTCATCGCGATCGAGCCAGCTGAGCTTGCTGAAGATCACCGGCAGGTAATCCTTGATCTGGCTTTCATCCACCTCTACATTCTCCACTTTATCCACCAGGTGATAGAGTTGCTTTTCGCAGATCTCCTTTCCTGTTGGAACTAGTTTCTTTTCAAATGGCTTACCGATACGACGCTCGAGATCTCTCAGGCGATTGTGTTCGCGGGAGTGGATGATCGTAATGGAAACGCCCTTGCGATGCGCACGACCTGTACGTCCGCTACGGTGGATATAGACATCCGGATCATCCGGAAGATTGTAATTGATGACATGGGTCAGGTCATTGACATCAAGTCCACGCGCTGCTACATCTGTGGCGATAAGCAACTGTAGTGTCTTGCTCCTGAAGCGGCTCATCGTATATTCGCGTTGCTGCTGACTGAGGTCGCCATGCAATGCATCTGAGTTATACCCATCGGCCGATAGTTTCTCTGCGATCTCCTTCGTCTCAGCACGTGTGCGACAGAAGACGATGGCATAGATATCAGGATGCACATCCAGTATGCGCTTGATGGCTACATAGCGATCCTTGGCTTGTACTTCGTAGTAGTGGTGTGTTACATTATCGGCACCGGTCTGCACTTTCTCCGCCGCGATTTCGATCGGATTATTCATGTAGGTCTTGACGATCCGCATGATTTCGTGAGGCAACGTGGCCGAAAAGAGAAGGGTTTGTTTTTCAGCAGGAGTGGTAGCGAGGATGGCATCCATATCGTCCTTGAATCCCATGGACAACATTTCATCTGCTTCGTCCAGTACCAACCATTGGAGTTGATCGAGTTTTAATTTTTTGCGATTGACCAGGTCGAGCGCTCTACCGGGAGTGGCGACGACGATCTGTGCTTTATTTTTCAGTGCAAACACCTGGGTGTCCATGCTTGATCCTCCGTAGACAGGGACCACTTTGACACCGGGTAGGTTCTTTGCAAAGTTTTGCACTTCCTTGGTGATCTGGAGGCAGAGTTCGCGGGTAGGACAAAGGATCAGGGCCTGGACGTGATCTGATTTAAGATCCAGGTTGTTGAGGATCGGTATACCAAAGGCTCCGGTCTTACCTGTGCCGGTCTGGGCTCTTCCAATTAAATCCTGCGTAGATGAGATAATCTGGGGAATGGTCTTGGCCTGGATGGAGGTGGGCTGTTCAAATCCCATTTCGCTAAGCGCGCTGAGGACTTCCTTCCTGAGGCCCATGTCTTGAAACGTCATCATAAAATCTGCATAACAATGGCCAACGATCGGCCATATTGGGCGCAAAGGTAGTCATAATAAGTTAAGCATTAAGGGCTTAGGGGATAGTTAACAGCCCGGAAGAGGTTTTCGTGGGTAGATAAGCTCGCTATTTTGGAAAAACACAGGACAAGGTGGAGAATAATAAATATGTGTAAAGATTTAGGGCTTATCAGGTTAGGAGATTAGGAGATTAGGAGGTTAGGGGGATTTATGGTTATAAAGTTTATTACTTGCTAATGAATAAACATTTCAAACTTCTTTCCATTAAACCTGTATACCCCGTCTGCGTCTGTGCCAAACCAAAGGTCGCCAAGATGATCTTTATATATCGTATTGACTGCATTGCTTGTCAGACCGTCCCTGGTCCTATACTGGGTCAGGTTGGTTCCGTCATATCGCCAGACTCCTGCATCTACAGTGCCTATCCAAAGATCTCCATTACGGTCTTCATTGATCGAATAGACACGGGCCAATGTATTTGGTCCATCCTTACCGGACAATCTAAATTCTGGATTACTAAGTCCCTTTTCTTCCGTAAAATTGATCAATGCTGTACCATCATACCTGAACAATCCAGATCCATTATTTCCAAACCAAAGATTTCCTTTGCTATCCTCAAACAAACCCAGCACAGCCGGACCAGCTAGCCCCTGATCAGTAAACCAAGTAAAGGTTTTCCCATCATAACGGCATACCCCATCAGCTTGTGTACCCATCCAAAGATTGCCTTCCCTATCCTTGAGGATGCAATACACTGCATATCGGCTGAGTGTATATGGCGAACCTTGCATGCCATCTGCAGCAACGGGCTCCTTACCCAATGTCAGGTATACAAAAGAATCTTTGTTGTACCGATATACACCTCCTCCTGCGTAGAACCACAGGTCATCCGGTGCCAATGCCCATTCTTTACCTGAATGGTCGCTTGCTTGTAATCTTTCTTTGCTGGAAAATGTGGTAAATGCTTTTCCATCGAAACGGCTCACACCAAACAAACCGGTACCGAACCAAAGGTTGCCGGATTGATCTTCCTGTATACTTTGCACCTGGTTGTTTGACAATCCATCTCTCTCCGTAAACTGGCTCAGATTTTTTCCATCCCATCGATATACACCCACTCCATTCGTGCCAAACCAATAATTGCGATGACTATCCTGGAAAATGCTCCGTATGTTCTGATCCATTCCTGCAGCCTTGTTGGTGATTAAAAAACTGCTGTTGAATTCAATTTCCGGTACTTCAGTTGTCTCCATGCCATGGCTGCCGATATACACGGGCTTGTTTTGTCCGTTGCATGAGGCATAAGATATGACGATCAGCAGAAAGGGAAATCTCAAAATTGATCTGACCTTTTGTTTTAGGTTGTACATATTAATGTTTTGCGATGCTTTTCAAGGCTTGAGTTTGAGGATGCTTGCATCAATACCCGCTAAAGGTCAAAGAAAATGATGACATAGGTTGCGAGATGTTATGAAGGTGTTATAACAGGGACTCAATGATAAAATCCATCTTCCGTCTGGCAAATGGCTTAAGGCCTGCACCATCCATGATGTTATATCTTTGCTGTACGGCATATTTTCTTCGCCTAAAGCAAATACCATGAGAAGCACGACCTGCAAAGGAAGTAACGGACAATACCTGGCTGAGTACCACAGCCAGGCTGCTGCATCTTTGGCTGCCGGAGAGACTGAAATGAATTATGGCCATAAACTCACGCCCTACGAATGCCGGGCCTGCGGTTACTGGCATCTGGGTGTTGTCAAAACAAAACTGCAATGTATGCAGTGTACAGACAGTGGCTTGTTTCTCAAAGATCTCTATCCTTCAAGGGCTGAGGCCCAGAGCACTGCTGATCATCTCCGCAAGCAGCGGAAAATACAATTGTATCCTTATAAATGTCCGCACACCAATGGGTGGCATCTGACAAAGCGTGTGCCTGGCAAGGGTAGGCAATAACGCACACATTTGTATTGCAATCGCTATCCCAGATTTCCCCCGATTCTATTATAAATCATAGACGGTTCCCAATGCCTGTTTATCCCCAATCGCATTCGCTTCTGCCTCCTGACCTCGGTGAATGGATATTGCCGAAGAAGTGCTTCCGCGCTTTTATTGTCAGCTGGAAATACGGCAAAATCCTTAGTAGCCAATCGAAACTTCATGAGCGATAGTCCAGCTGCAGTTGTTGCTGCTATGATCAAGCCATCTCCCAGGGTAGGCAGATAATATCCTTCCAGATGATCATCGATGACAAATACAAAACCGTCAGTCAAATGTTCTTTGAGATGGAACATCCTATCCTCACCTGACACTTGTTGATCCAATATAGCAATCTGGTCAAGGTAGTCATTTGAATATGGCAGTATATGTTCATCCTGGTCCGCAGATTGTACTGGACGTTCACTTTTAAAAAACAAATACTCCGCTTCAGTTTCAAACCCCACTTTTTTATACACCGGTTCCCCGAGCTCTGTAGCCAATAAGTAAATGGTCGTACAGCATTTCGTATTTGCGATTTCTATTAATGCCTTTGTGATCGCCTGGCCGATACCCTGGTTCCTGTGATCAGGATGCACTATGATATGTGCCAGCCAGGCGACATCGTTGTGGATGATGGCTGTTCCGGTGCCAACGATTATATTTCCAACTGTGAGCTTCATCGGAAAGCAGAAATCCGATGTAGTATAAAAACTGATGGAAGGCAAAGCTGTATCCCAACCTGGAGGAAGCAGTTCAGTGATCAGGTTTACATCCGCATGTGTAAGTGGGAGTAAGTTCATTTTACACCATGAAGTATGTTAGAATTGCTTTAACATTTCTGTAAGTTCATTTGCCGATGCTGATGACAAGGAGAGTGCGGTTTGATACAGGCTCTCTAATTCATCTACCGATTCTGCCTTCACAGCTTCTTCTATCTTGATGAGCTGCTCTTTCAAGCTGATGATACCCATAAATTCAGCCTGGGGCTTTAACGAATGGGCATTTATACGGAGCTGTTCCCAATCTTTGCTATCAAGGTTGCGTCGCATTTCCTCAAATGTCTTTGGTGCTACATCCAGGTATAAGGAGATGTAACGCTTCATCTTCTGGGGATCGTCCTTTGCGAACTTTCTTAAAAAGGTTAAATCGACCATTTACACATTGGCTTTAATCAGTTGGAAAATCTCCTCAAAAGCATCTTGCCCCTTTATCACATAATGCATAGCGCCATACATGATCGTCTGAGAAGCTGTAGCATAGCTTTTCTGGCTGGACAGCATGATGACAGGTATGGCTTTGTCCCGTCTCTTGATTTCCTTCAGGATATCAATACCATTTGCTGCATCCTTCTCCTTCGAATTCAGGTAATAATCCAGGACTACCGCATCTGGTTGTTCATCCAGACTCTGTAGACATGCTTCTCCTGTCGAAAAGGATTTGATACTAAAACCAGGATACTGGTCTTTCAAATAATCCGTTAGCATTTCGGACAATAAGGGCTCATCATCGACGATGAAAATGTTTGGATTGGTCTTAGTCATTCGTTTTTGTTTTTAAGTTATAGATCTTTTGTAGTAATTCATTCGTATCAAAAGGCTTCCCAATAAAATCATTCATGCCTGCCTGATAACACAAATCGACTTCTTCTTTAAGCACATTTGCGGTCATCGCGATGATCGGTGTATTGGCTTTTTCGTTGTCAAAACCTCTGATAGCTATAGTAGCCTCGTACCCATTCATCTTGGGCATCTGGACATCCATCAGGATGACATCATAGCCGGACGATCGCATTTTTTCAACAGCAATCGCTCCATTCTCAGCTACGTCTACCTGAACGCCTTCAATGGCATCTTCTAATTCCTCCTGGGCCACTACCACATTGAATGGATTGTCTTCCACGAGCAGGATATGAATGCCTTTGAGTGTTCCTGCAATGTTACTATTTTCAGCAACATCATTGGCCTCCTGAGCAGGGGCGGTAGTCATTTCATAGGGGATGGTAAAGTGAAACTGACTGCCTATACCTTTTTCACTCGTTACCCAGATTTTGCCATTTTGCAATTCGACCAGCATCTTGGAAATGCTCAACCCCAATCCTGTACCTCCAAATTTTCTTGACGTGTCGCTGTAGGCCTGCTCAAAGGAATTGAATATTTTCTCTAACCGATCTTTGTCTATGCCTATGCCTGTATCGGACACGGTAAAATGGAGATGAATGGCATCATCCACTTGTTTAGTATGTAATGTGGTTGTCACGATGCCTTTGTCAGTAAACTTAATAGCATTGCCGATTAGGTTAATCAGGATCTGGCGTAATCTGGTGACATCGCCTTTGACATATAAGGGTTCCGCCGGAATGTCTTTCTTGAGCTCCAGTCCTTTTTCCTCGGCTTTAAATTGCATGATCGTGAAGACATTATCTATTAAATCATTCACCTGGAAAGGTTCAATTTCGAATTCGATCTTACCGGCTTCGATTTTGGAGATGTCCAGGATATCGTTGATGACAATCAATAACGATTCTGACGATTGCTTGATACTATCCAGGTAATCTTTTTGATCGTCTTTAGGATCGCGTCGGATCAATATGTCGGTCATGCCCTTTATCGCATTCATAGGCGTACGGATCTCGTGGCTCATATTGGCGAGAAATTGGTGCTTCGCCCTTTCACTGGCCTGGGCCTTTTCTTTTTCGGCTTCGATGATTTTGTTTTTTTGTTCCAGTACCTCTTGAGTCTTTCTTATAAATTTCAAGCGATACAGCAACCCAATGGCCGCCAGCAAAGCTCCGATACCCAGGATAATGAGAAGATTTTTAGTAGTCTTTTGCCTATTGAGTTGTGTTTGAAATTCAAGCTCTGCTTTAAGCTGTTGACTGGTAAACTGATTCTCCAGCTCCAGGCGGGTTACTTCACTGCTATTCCTTAACACGTTCATTGAATCTTCAACCTGAACATAATTTTTGTAATTTTTCAATGCCGCTTTATAGTCCCCCTTTGCTTCATACGCTTTGACAAGCATATCAAATCTGTCTGAAGCTGTCTTAAAATAACTTTGGCCTAGTGCTTTCGTTGTGTTGAGCATTTTAATGGCATCGTCATACTTTTTCAGACCCATGTAGGCTTTGGCCTTTTCAATGAAAAACTCTGGCTGTGCATTTATAACTCCGCCTTCCTCGTCAAAAAACGCTTCAACTTCGCTTAGTTCAGTTAAAGCCGCTGAATAGTCTCCGGCTAAATTCCTAATACCTGCATTTACGATCTTTGCATAATTATAGCAAGGCTCGCAATGCTTTACATTCTTCATGATGTAAAGCGCCGAATCAATATAGATCTGCGCCTTTATCTCATCTTTTCGTTCGATCATTAAACTGGACTTGGCTACATATTCACTCCCAAGGTTAAACGTATCTTTTAGCCTGTGAGACAGCTGTAAGCTTTTATCAATATACTTTTCCGCTTCTGTGTAATTTCCAATATTGGTATGAATAATGGCAAGCATTTCATTGTTTCGTGCATAGCTGGCATCGATTAAATTCAAATCTTCCGCTAAACGCAAACTTTCCTGTAGATGCGATAATGCCTTTGGATATTGGTCTTTATTTATATAATAATTGCCGATAGCAGAATTTAATTCCTGGCGTATTTTAAGGTCCTCCGGAGTATCGGACAACGTACTTTCTATTTTATGGAATTCATTAAGAAATGCTTCATCCTTTATCACTTGCGTGCACGAACTCAATAAAATCATATAGGCCGTAAATACCGGAAATTTTGATGCATTGGCAAGTTTTGCACTTTCTAATACCTTTTCCGCTTCTAAACAGCCTTTTTGAAAGTCATGTTTATTTAGCCCGAAATTGAATGACGAGGTGAGATAAAATAGAGGCAAATATTCCTTCTTATCGAATCTGATGGCCAAGGCAATGGCTTCATCTGATGCCTCAAACCACTTGTTATTCAAACTCTGCTCATTTAGAAACAACTTAATATCATTGAGCCTGTCAAAGTAGGCATCGATTCTGTCTACTTCCGGTTTTGTCGTATCTGACCAAATGGCATACAATGCTGCGTCATCTTTGGATTGGCTGTGCAGCATAGTTGTAGAAAATATCCCTACAAGAACCCAAATGAACCTGATATTTATTTGAAAATGGGATTTCATCATTTCTTAATTAGCAGGTTTATTTTATTCAGCAATTCCTGGGTATCAAAAGGCTTCCCGATAAAATCATTCATGCCTGCCTGATAACATAAATCCACTTCGTCCTTTAGTACGTTTGCCGTCATAGCGATGATGGGGGTGCTGGCTTTCTCGTTGCCAAAAGCCCGGATAGCGATAGTCGCTTCATACCCATTCATCGTTGGCATCTGCACATCCATCAGGATGATATCAAATGCGGATGATCTCAATTTCTCTAACGCAATCAGCCCATTCTCAGCGACCTCCACATGGACATTTTCAATCGCGTCTTCCAGTTCTTCCTGCGCCACTACCACATTGAAAGGATTGTCCTCTACCAGCAGGATTCGGATGCCTTTGAGTTCCGCTGCAATATTGATATCCGGGTCCTCTATTTTATTCACAGCATGAATAGGTTCGGCAATATCATAGGCTATCGTGAAATGAAACTGACTGCCCTTTCCTTTTTCGCTATCCACCCAGATCTTGCCATGCTGCAACTCCACGAGCATCTTGGAAATGCTGAGCCCTAAACCTGTGCCTCCAAATTTCCTGGAGGTGTCACTATACGCTTGTTCAAAGGACTTGAAGATTTTATCCATACGATCATTATCTATACCAATTCCCGTATCCGATATGGTAAAATGAAGATTGAGCTTGCCATCTCTCTTTTCAGCTTTCAGTGTGGTAGTGACAAGTCCTTTTTCCGTAAATTTAATGGCATTGCCAAGGAGATTGATCAGCACCTGGCGCAACCGTGTGGCATCCCCCTTTACATAAAGATCCGCATTGGGTATATCCTTCTTAAGCCCTAGTCCTTTTTCCTCCGCTTTGAACTGCATGATGGTATGCACATTATCGACCAGCTCTATGATCGAAAATGGTTCGTATTCCAATTCTATCTTACCCGCTTCAATTTTAGAGATATCGAGGATATCGTTGATGATGACCAGGAGGGAATCTGAAGATTGCTTGATACTGTCCAGATACTCCTTTTGATCTTCTTTGGGATTCCGCCTGATCAGGATATCCGTCATGCCTTTGATGGCATTCATCGGGGTGCGGATCTCATGGCTCATGTTCGCCAGGAACTGATGCTTGGCTCGCTCACTTGCCTGCGCTTTTTCCTTCTCGGCCTGATCCTTCCGTAATTGTTTAAGATAATACGCAGTGATCAGCATCAGACCCAGTGTAGATAAAGCAAAGCAGATAGAGAATAATGCTTTTGATTGATCCGGACTTATGCCCCAATTGGCTGGAACAAATGATATAGAAAAAGAAAGGAGAATCATTCCATAAAACAGCAAGAAGGATTTTGCATTTTTTACCCCTTTTATAGCCCCATAGATAGCCTGGACCAGCAATATAAACATGACATACAAGGTGATGTACATATTGATATTAATGAATGCAGGTTCAGGATCTGATGCAACCACCGGTTTAAAAAAATAATTGTAGAAGAGGGCTCCAACGAAGATCGAAAGGGATATAAGCAACGCTAAAAAGGAATAACGGTTGAGTATTCGAACCCATGGAAGGATTCTCTCGATATTTAAAAACGATTCGGAATATTTAAATAAGCCCAAAATGCTGATGGATCCCCCTAAAAATAAAATAGCCCGATTCGATTGAAATTGATGGATAATGTTTGAACTATTAAGCATGGTGAGGAAAAATCCCAAAAAGAAAAACATAAGAAAAAGGTGTGTGCGCTCTTTGTTGATCAGGAATATAATCAGATAGTACAACAGTTGCATCAGCAAAAAGCCAATCATAATATATTCGGGCAGGTATTGCTTGTAATGCGAGTACCATAATTGGGATTCATCAAAATGGGCAATTTCAAATTTGGTAAAGCCGGTCGATGAATATGGAAACACCTTGTTGGACTTGAACTTTATAAAAAGGGCTACGGTGTCATTGTAGTGTAGGTTGATCCGAAATATGTTGTATAATCCAGGAACCGTTTTCTTATCTTCAGGGATATTGCTGCCGGTGAGGAGTTTATGGTAGTTCCCACTGGTATCGGGAACATACACTTCCACATCATCCCATTGCTCCGGCAACATAAACGAATGGGTGATGATGTTTTTCGCCGTATTGACCACTTTGAACCTGGCCCAATAATAGGCGGAAGGCGGTTTGGGCATCATCTGGTATGGAAACTGAGGATCCAACTGATCAAAGTTTTGTATGACATCATTCAGGCTATACTTCTGATCAGGGTCTTCAATAAAATTCAGCGAATGAAGGACGTGATTCAATCTGCGTGGCTGACCCCAATTGTGTATATGGTTGATGGTATCCGGGATATGGTAATACCCGTCAAATTCATAAAAGAGCCGGGTATCTGCAATGGCCAGGCAAACATGATCGGGGTACCATCCGGGCCCATTGTTCTTTCTGGCTCCTTCTAACCTTAGGTAAAGCGTTTTTACTTCGTTCTTATCGAGAGGTACTTCAAAATAATTCTGATTGTATTTAAAATCCTTTTCACCGAGCGAAAGCGCCAGACCAAACTTGAAATGTTCCATTCCACTGGCTGCTGATTGTAGATACATATCTACCTTATCCCAACTTCCACCCCAATTTCTCCCTATGTGAATCAGATAATTATCCTGTTTCGTTTTACTGCCAGTCAATTTCACCTTCACCCAATAAACCGCATCCTGATTAAATAAAACTTTTCTCTCTGCCTCTTCAGTGGAAGATTCTCTTATTCCATACAATGCATTACCTGGCGTAACGGTAAAGTTGTTGGTGAACTTACCTTGAAAAGTTGGAGAGGTGATTTCCTCAATACGTAATGTACCCGTCTTATCCTCCAGGAGTTGAAGCTCATCATAGACCCATGGCAAATTGTCAGCGTGAGGATCTTTCCTGGCTAAAAAGTCCAGCCCCTCGTCCAAGTGATAACCATAAGCTACAGCCAATGCTTGAATACGTTGTTCGTATACGTCGCGTTGCTTAAAGTCTTCCTTACCATGATATGCCTTGGAGAGTATTCTGTAGGCATCGCGAAGATTAATTGTGTCATTGTTTGAAGTGGCTTCCAGGACCACTTTATCTGCCTGGGCTATAGCCTCGTCATACTTCTTCTCTTTGATAATGGTGAGAAGACCTAAAAGGGCTTTCTGGCGTTCTTCAAAGCCCCGGGGCACCATGGGTGTAATGGTGGTGGAATCCAGTCTTGCCATGTCATGCATACCTTGCTGGGAAAAGCATACACATGTTCCTGCCAGGAGGCATAGAAAAAGAAAATAAACGTCTGACTGAATCCATGGCTGAAAGTATTGTTGACCAAATCTAGGGTGGGCTGTCCGTTTATACTATGTTTGGCTGATCCTAAGGTAGCCGGACTTATCAAACGGTCCCGGATCTGCATTCAGTCCGTGCTTGGGCCTCTCCTGCCGGGGCAAAAAGCCCTATGGCAGGGATAGGAAGCCATTCAGTGGCATGCCCAGGCAGGGGGAAATAAAAATGTATCTTTCCCTGAAGATACTAGGTGTATGAAGCCGGCTAGGGCCCTGATCGTTGAAGACAATCCTTTTATGGCAACGGTATTGCACGATATGCTCCTCCAGCATGCTGCGGACATTGCTGTTGTAGATGTAGTGCACACAGGCGCTGAGGCTCTTGAGTTTATTGCTGCCAGCAAACCCAACGTCGTATTCCTGGATATCGAATTGCCGGATATGACAGGCTTTGAACTGCTGCAGCAGGTAGATGAGATAAGTTTTAAGACTGTCTTTACTACCTCACACAGCCACTATGCCATTAAAGCGTTTCGATTCAACGCACTGGATTATCTCGTCAAGCCCATTCAAGAGACTGAACTAAGAGAGGCCATCCAGCGTATCGGTACTACAACACAAAATGCTGATGTATCCATAGCGCTTCAGAACCTCGGGACCAAGTCAGTTGAAGAACAAAAACTGGTTTTGCCTACGCAGACAGGCACCCTGCGGTTTGCCCTAAAGCAAATCACACATATCGAAGGTGTGCGCAACTATAGTTATATCTATCTGTCAAATGGATCCCGCGAGTTGTCCTCCAAGAATCTGGCATATTTCGAAGACATCCTCATAGACAAGGGCTTCTTCAGGAGCCATCGATCGTACCTGGTCAATAAGACCCACATCGAGGCTCTGAAGGGTGATAATTTTGTCCTGAAAAGCGGAATAGAAATCCCCATTTCCCGGCGAAAGAAAACGGAAGCGAATACCTGGTTTTATTAACCATGTGTGGAACGCAGAGTAGATGCAAAGATCGCATGCTTCGGATCCGCTCAACACATCTCCTTTCATTCTTCATTTTTCGTTCGTTTGCTGAGCTGCGGTTGGTGAGCTGTCGCACGTGGAGGAGTGTAGCAGGTCGAACCATAGCACATGGTTGTGCGTTGGCAGGTCGAAGCATCATTTTTCACTTAAAAAAGCACCTTCCCAGGTCTCCCCGAAAAGGTGCTCTCTTTACGAATTCTGAATCAATTATTCCTGCGTTGCTCTTACACACTCAATATAGAACCGCAGATCAATGCTGCACGATCACTTTACGGCTGATCACGGATTTGTTCGTTTTAATGGCGAGTTGATAGATGCCTGATGGCACCTGCTCTACATTCATTTGCTTACGGTTCTGGCCTGCAGCATAATTTTCTTTAGAAGCAATGACGATGCGGCTACCTACCATGTCGTACAATTCGAACTGCACATCAGCTGACTCTTCCAGGCTAAAGTCAGCAGTCAACTCACCACTTGTCGGATTAGGAAACACGCTCAACAAAGTTACAGGACTTTGCTCCAACACCGCAGAGGTACCAAAATAAACAGAAGCAAAAATACTGGAGCTAACATTTCCATCGCATTCTGGATACATATCAATCTGCAGGTTGGGATATGCATCGACCCCAGGGTTTCTTTGTACAGTCAGCACATAATTTTCAGCACAGGCATTTGGATCCACTGTAATCGGATATGGGTTAGCGCTGATGGTATTTCCGCCCATTTTAACCGTTGCGCCTCCTGGATTCTGTCCGCCGAGTGCCACCAGGTAAGTGCGAGACTCATTAGATTCATTACATAGATCTAATTTGATTGTGGCAATTTCTCCTTGTACATTTCCCACCGTAATGTGATCTCCACTTTGTCCATCAATCTTTAAGACAGGCTGGTCTCTTTGGTAACCACCCTCGTATGGACAACTGCTTTTTGATGCAGCATCTAACTGGAATAATGGCGTACCAAATCGTCCATCCCGCAATACATTCACCCTAAAGAAGTCTCCTGTCTCGTTATCGCTTAGGGAGTATGCAACCACTTTTGATTCCTCACCGGATTGCGCTGCTGTAGCCCCGTAACGTTTTTCGGTATTATAATTCCAACCAAATGATCCGCCCGATCCTCCAATCTCGAGCACAGTTTCCATGCCTGCCGTTACGGCGAGATAATGTTCAGTCGTCAACGAACTGGAATTTGTCACCGTGATCGACTCTGACCAATCGGCTACCTGGCCACCACCATTAAAAATCAGGGGGTTTCCAATGAGTTCTGTAGCATTGAGTTTAACGCTATCATTGGCTGCAAGCACTTTTTTCCATGCATCGATCTGGTACTTTGTATTAGCTCTTGTTCTTTGATCGGGATCATTCAGCTTTGTCTCAAGGTTGGCAATATCATTCCGGATTCCACCTTCGGTCAGGACAAATCTTCGATAGGCATCCTGACCTGATCCTCTGAGGGAATACACAAGTCTTTCATTCTCCACTGCTGCACAAGCACCTTGCTCAAAATCAATCACCCGGTATTTTCCATAGTTAAGGTCATACCCATACCCTATGAAAACATCAGATCCATCATTAATATCCGGATCAAGGCTGGAGGTAGAAAATCCCTCATTGGTCACAATACATGTTCCGTTGGCATCTGTAGAAACGACAAGATCACCTGCTGTGGCCCCAATACCAAACTCTACAGAAAATTCAAAATCTGTAGTCACTATCAACCCTGCAGACCCTGCAACACCAATCTTTACTTTAGCATGAGCCTCAAAGGAGTCATCTGTTGAGTATGTATTTTCAAAATCCCTGCAGATGGTTTTACTTTCGCTGAAAGAAGCGATACTGGCGTCGCCTGGAGGATCATGAAGCACCATGTAAGGCACCTGGGGTTCGGTAGTGAAACCAAGAATGGGAACTTCGTGATCCACTATACCGGAGACTTGAAAAGGAATCTGAAGGTATGTGTTGTTGAGAGGGATTCCATTACTAATATTCTGTTCCTGGATAAAAAAACGACTTAACAAAGAAGCTGTTCCAAATGGAATATGATAATCCTTACTCACTGTATTCAGCTTGTATTCGCCGAGATAAAATCCTTTCCAACCGTAATTAACAATATAGGCGTCTCCCCTGCGTACCAGCTTGAGTGAATCTCTCGTTTTCTCACCGGCCCAATTATTATTGGTAGGGTCAATCAAATCGACGTAATTGTATGTATGGTCAATCCTGTTTGGTGAATTCACGTAAATAGAAATAAGGTAATCCTTTCCACTTTGTGCATTCTCCCTCGTTTGATCCATCGCACCGTATTTTTCCCGGGGAATACTGTTCATAAATGTCATGTCATTGGGAGGAGAACCTGGCAAGCCCTGTATAAGTTGATTGCCCAAAACATCACCACATAATGTGCGTGGTAGGTTATACATAGACACCGTGGTATTGTTATTGGTGTTATACACTAATTCGGAGGTAGCCTTGACTTCTTTTCCTTTAACGTCTTTAGGCATATTCCCTGTGCCTTGCTTTTCGATCAGCCGCCAGGAGCCAGCTTGTTTAGTATCTGCACTCGTAATAGTCCATAAATATAAATCTCCGCCACCATCGACCTGGGCTACTAAAAACAGATTATACTTTTTATTCCTAAGGTGAAACAAAACACCCCTTCCATCCACATCGACCAGGGACCATAGTACGTGATCCGCATTGGTGACATCATAATGATAAATCTGATTATTATTACTGCCTGATCCACTTCCAAGTAACTTACCATGTTTCTTATCCGTGATGGTGTAAAAACTATCCACTACGAGATCAAACTTCCACTGTGCATTTAATCTGCCATTAGCATATTGATGGTAGGTTTGTTGGTCATAGTTGTCCCCAGCTATCGCACTTC
This sequence comes from Candidatus Opimibacter iunctus, assembly GCA_016716665.1. GTDB lineage: Bacteria > Bacteroidota > Bacteroidia > Chitinophagales > Saprospiraceae > Opimibacter > Opimibacter iunctus. The sequence goes on from JADJVH010000010.1 coordinate 15,339, forward strand.
GGTTGTGATAGGCGTCATGTAATTCAAAATACTTCTGGGCGGATACGCTCAGGGTGCCGATCAGGAAAAACCCGAATAGCAGCATTAGGTGTTTCCGGCTTATACCGGACATGAGTAATTGTTTTTTCATTGTGTTTTGATTTAATGGTTAATTGATTCAAAAAAGGGAGAGAAGAGTCTTTCATGTGGCTTTCTTCGGGAAAGAAAGTTTGCGAATCACTCATTAATTACGTTATCAAAGGTATAGGCAACCAAAGCAGGGTGCACTACCTGAAATGGGTAGTTCTTTGGGAGGAGTGTTTGACCTGGGAGGATCCAAAAGAGATGCCTTCGGCATCATTATACGACCCCACAGGAGGACAATTGTGATAACCGCGTTTTATATAGTGCAGCGTAAAGTGGAGTGCTGATTACGCAGAATTATTAAAAGGAGAGATTTTCCTTTTTTGCCCCCTGGCCCCCTAAAGGCTACCGTTTAAACACAAGTCTGATATGGCCTGTTTTTAAATTTCCGGAGGAAATGAAAACGCCGCTGGATGGAGTTCTCTCCGCCAGCTGTATGATTCCAATTGAGGATTCCTTTGGGTATTCATTCTGAGTATTCATTGGTTGGCGGAGAGAACTCCATCCAACGGCCGATGGCCGATTATAATTGGGTATCCTTCATTGGTTTGCAGAAGAAACCGCCTCCCTATTGAAATGTGTATAAACGTTAGCCCTAAAGGTGATAAAAAATTATGTAGAGGTATATTTTCGCAGGTTTGCTATTTCAAACATCATTGAATGACCTAATTTGCGTAATCATTTTTATAATTCCATCTGCGACATCTGCGTTCCCCTTAATTGAAGGCCAATGCTGAGAATTTTAAAAAGGCGTCCACCCATTCTTCTGCGTACTGTGTTATATATTTCATTTACCATTTCTCTAATCACCACTAATAACCAATAACTTCTTCGTGAGTATTTGGGTAGCACTTTCTAATCGGTAATAATATACACCATCAGGGAATCCTGCCATGTTAAGTTGAATTTGATGTTTGCCCGAAGGGAAATTACCATTTACCAATTCCCTTATTTTTTTACCAAAGGAGTCATAAATATCAATTTTTATTGAACTCTTTTCAGATACTTCGAATGCAATGGTGGTCATTGAGCAAACAGGGTTTGGATAATTTTGAAACAACATAATCGATTGGGAAGCAGTTGTTACATTGTTTATTCCCAAAATAATTTCTTCTGCACAGGAAAATGAAGCAAAGGTTGCCCAATGCATTGGCAGGGTTCTTCTTGCATGTTCATCTGCCATATCATAAGAGTGTATTGCACCAGGCTGAAGCACTACATTAGGGAAAGAGTTGACGATTCCTTTAGCGGCCAATGAGTCAACAAACTTTTTATTGACTTCTCTGTTGGTAAAATTAAAAGAACCACAAGAAATGTGAAAAGACATTTGCCGGATACTATCCAGTGTAACCGGGTCGGCTTGTGTTAAAATATTAGTTACACTATGGGCTAACATGTATGCCGTATCGGTAGGCGAACCGAACATGGGAACTGCAGCAGTTGCTATGCCAGAACTGAACCAATTTTTATCATCCCAGGGGCCGGGGGTTACCGGATAATCAAGGTTATACCACATTAAAGTGCCATCGTAACCACCTACAGAAGAGAAAACTCCCGGGTGCTTAAGCGAATAAAGTGTAGAGGCAAAGCCGCCTAACGAAAACCCATCCACTCCTCTCGCACACCAATTGGGGATTGTGCGATAAGCAGAATCAATGTGTGGAATTAAATCCTGAAAAAAATAATCTTCAAATTCACCTGTCCCTATTAAGGAATCGGTTGCCAGGTCTGGTCGCAGCATGTTCACAATTCCAAAGCCTATTCCTGTATTTACTCCGGTACTGGGCCCCACCAAAATCATTTTGCCAATCGTTCCACTGGCTATTAAACTATCTGCCACATCTTTTAGTGTTTTGCCATTTGATCTCAATTGGGGATCAAACCACTCCGTTTCAACCAACCGAAGAAAATACACACTTGGATAATGAGCCGTATCTGAGCTATATCCATCGGGTAAATAGATTAGGTAAGATTTTTCCACGCCTAAGGCAGCGGAATAAAAAGTATGCGTTTCAACAACCGATTGCGCATGCGCAACGGTGGTGAACGCTAAAAGAAGAAATAGTAGAATTTGCTTTTTCATTTATTTTGTTTTTTTACTGGATTCAAATCAAGCTGACAAATTATCGTGACTTAACTCTATCTATAGCAAGTGGAGAGGGTTGGGATTATTGTACAATCAATTTCATATTCTTAACCGCACCATTACCGCAACAGATGTTTACCATGTAAACACCCTGTACAAGTGTTGCTGTGTTAAGCTGAATGGAATGTGCGCCCTCCTGCAGTTGATCTTTGAGCAGCGTACTGATTTCTCTTCCGCTCAAATCAACAATTTTAACTGCCACCTGCATGGGTTCACTTAATGCAAACTGAACCGTCACCTGATCGGTGGCAGGATTGGGAAATAAATTGAATACACCTATGCTGTTTGCAACAGCAACGCCTGAGACGAAGGTGGTAATGTTTTCAAAATAGAAGAAATTGCCGTTAGACCCACCGGTCATCAGATCCAGATCCCCGTCGTTATCCAAATCAGCAAAGGCGGGAGCAGAATTATTACCAATAATTGATAATCCAAACGGGTTGGTTTGCGGAGCAGCATAAGCCGGAGCGGAAGCGGTTCCTGTATTCTGAAAATAGAAAAAACTCCCTCCTTCCTCACCTACCATCATATCCTGATCCCCGTCGTTATCCAGATCATCAAAGGTAGATATGGAATATAATCCGATATCTGATAATCCAAACGGGTTGGTTTGCGGAGCACCATAAAATGGGGCGGCATTCGTCCCGGTGTTCTCAAAATAGGAGAAACTGCCGCTTATCGAACCGGCCATCAGATCCATATCCCCATCGCCATCCAGGTCAGAAAAGGCGGAAGTAGAACCATTACCAATGAACGATAAACCAAACGGATTGGTTTGCGGTGCAGCATAAACCGGGGCGGTAGCGGTACCTGTGTTCTCGAAATAAAAGAAGAAACCGCTATAATACTCACCGGACAGCATATCCAGGTCACCGTCGTTATCCAGATCCGCAAAGGTGGGAGAAGAATCAGCACCAATATTTGATAATCCAAACGGGTTGGTTTGTACAGCGGCATAAGCCGGAGCGGCATTAGTACCGGTGTTCTCGAAATAATAGAAATCGCCATAGTAATCACCGGCCATCAGATCCTGATCCCCGTCGTTATCCAAATCAGCAAAGGCGGGAGCAGACCATCTGCCAATATTCGATAATCCAAACTGATTGAACTCATTAACATAGGCAGGGGCGGCAGCCGTTCCGGTGTTCTGGAAATAATAGAAATTGCCAAAGACCTCACCAGCCATCAGATCCAGATCACCGTCGTTATCCAAATCAACAAAGACCGGTGCAGAATACGTACCAACATCCGACAATCCAAACGGGTTGGTTTGTACTGGGGCAAATACAGGGGCGGCAGCATTGCCGGTATTTTCGAAATAATAGAAACTGCTGACTGAAGAACCAGCCATCAGATCCATATCCCCGTCGTTATCCAAATCAGCAAAGACCGGAGCAGCATTAATACCAATATCCGATAATCCAAACGGGTTGTTTAGCGGCGCAGCATAAGCCGGAGCGGAAGCGGTACCAGTGTTCTGGAAATAGTAGAAATTGCCATAACGATCGCCAGCCATCATATCCAGATCACCGTCGGTATCCAGGTCAGCAAAGGTCGGAATGGAACGATAAAGCGCCGTCAATCCAAACGGGTTGGTTATCGGCGCAGCATAAGCCGGAGCGGAAACGGTGCCGGTGTTCTCATAATAGAAGAAACTGCCGTAAGAATTACCGACCATCATATCCATATCCCCGTCGCCATCCAGGTCAGCAAAGGCGGGAGCAGAATAATAGGCAACACCCGTCAATCCAAATGGATTGGTTTGAGGAGTTCTATAAGCCGCTTCAGGAGCGGTACCGGTATTCTCGAAATAATGGAAGTTGCCATAGAAATCACCAGTAATCATATCCAGATCCCCGTCGCCATCCAGGTCGGCAAATGCAGGAGAAGATCCATAACCTATGTTCGTCAATCCTAAAGTGGCACTACGGAAAGTGATCTCCTGTGCCTGTGCCGCATCGGGTTGAAAGAGCAGTATGCCAGTGGTTAATGCTGCCGATGCCATACCCAACTTAAGGGCACGCTGCAGGCCGGTCAATTTCTTAAACAGCCATGCAATCCGCCGTTGCAGGATGTCCTGCCTGCGGTGGTTCTTTCCTTCCGCCAACAGGCGTTGAAGTTTTTTCCTCGAGCGGTTATATAACCGGACGAGGTCGTTATAGATGTAAGCGTTATTCATATCTGTTGGTTTTGGCTAATAAAAGATAAGACTGAATTATTCAGCAGCACCAGCATCCGGATTGGCCCAAAATGTTTGCCCGGGAATGCTAAGTGAATATTTATGAATCGGGTTTGTGGTGTTTAATATGTTGGGGCGTATAGTGTTGGCTAAAACCTTTAAGGAATAAATTTCATCCACGCTGGTTTCATATTTCATTTCCATAGTTAATGCCTTGGTAGGCAGGTGAATAATTTTTATTCCTGCACTATCCGCATTTTCAGCAAAGGAAAGTTTGGCAAATGTGGAAGAGTTTTTTCTGAGTTTACTCATGGCAACAAACATATAATCACCATAAATGTCCATGCCGCGGCAATAACCATTGAGCTTTTTTATCACTTCATACTTTTTTTGTTTGATGTTCACCCGGATGATTTCACCAGTGGCGGAAAGCAAGAGGTACAATTCACCTTTGTATAGCATGGGTGAGTGGGGCATGGGAAGCTTGTCGAGAATCACCTCATTGGTTTCCACGTCCAGTAGTATTCCGCCGTTAACAATATGTTCTCTCCAGCCCTGCGGTGTGTTAGTGGTTCCCAAAGCAGTCACATACTTCGGTTTGCCATTCACCATCACCATGCCATTCAAATGGCAGCGGTCTTCCGAAGCGAGTTCCGTTATGAACGGCGGCTTCCATCGCGGAATGAAATTATAATTGCCTGTTACCTGGCACAAACAGGAGAAGGAAGTGTTGATGGCCCAGATGCCATCCTTGCCCAAAGCGACATCATGCATATCAACATTGCCGGAATAAAAAGTGGCGCGCGGTACAAACAAACTGTCATACGTATCTTTCTTATTCGGGTAATGCGCGGCTAACTCTTTTGAGTTTTCGAAAAAGAGGACTTCATCTTTTACCGCGAGCACCATTTTGTCGCCCTCCACATAACATCCCATTGGTTTGCTGAACGTGCGGGGCAGCATAGTGAGGTTGTTCTCATCAGCGGGGCTTATAAAAATCAACTTGCCTGCCTGATATGTGGTAATGGCAATGCTGCAGTTCAGTCTCAACAACAACTCGGGAAGTTGTGGTGAAAAGGTACAACTGAAAGGAGTAACAGATGAAGGAGACTGTGTCATGCTTACATTAGTTTATTTCGTTTCAACACCCAAGCTCGTTAATTGATTGTATTCACAATCCAAAAAGGTAAGATTGGTGGAAAAATCCAACGTCGTTAAATTATTATGGTCACAGTACAAAACATCAATCGCAGGATTGGAGGAAACATCCGGATTAATATCGGTATAAACAATCTGTGCATTTGCACTCAGGGAATACAGCATTGCTGTACCGATGAAAATATAAATTTTCTTTTGTAGTTGTCGTTTCATTTGTTTTAATGATATCTTAAAAAAAATACCAGATTGGATAGCATTGGTTATAATAGCATGCTGGGGCTGGGAATCATTGCTTTTTACATACCCTCCCAAAGGTATATGCTACCCCAGCCGGGTGCACTACCTGAAATGGGTAGTTCTTATGGAGGATTGCTTGTTCTGTGATGATCCCGAAGGGATGTTTATGGCATCACCACATGATGCCTGTGGAGCCAAATCTTTAACTGAATGCCATTGCTGAGAAATGTAAAAGCCGCTTAAAAGCTCAAAAGCGATTTACCTTTAACCTTTGAAATCAGCTCATCACGGGAGTGAACATGCAGGATTTCATAGATATTTTTGACATGGTAGCGGACGGTGTCCACCGATACGAATAGCTTGTCAGCGATGAGTTTATAGCTCATGCCGTTGAATATACACTCCAGTATTTCCTGCTGCCTTTCGTTGAGCTGGGATTGCTCTTTAGCCGGTAAGGCAGGCCTTTTACTCCGGAAAACTCCGAGGATTTTATGTGCAATGCTAGGTGTCATAGGTGCTCCCCCGGTTGCTGCTTCCCGGATGGCTTCAAGGATACGCGCAGGCGAAGTGTTCTTTAAAAGATAACCTGATGCACCTGCAGTGATAGACTGAAATATGCGCTCATTGTCATTAAAAACCGTTTGCATGATGATCACCATTTCGGGATAAGCCTGGTTGATATGTCCTACGGCCTCAATACCATTCATGCCCGGCATGTCAATGTCCATGAGGATGACATCGGGTTTGGCCGATTCAACTTTACGCATCAGGTTAGAACAATCCGGAAATGCGCCGGTACATGTAAGGCCATCCGTGCCGTTTATAAGCTGCACCAGGCTGTCACGCAGCAGTGGATTATCTTCAAAAATGGCGACTTTGATGCTCATATCATTTATTACGGATGTAAAAGTAGACTATGTTAGGGAGAAATGACTACCTGTTTTGGGTAGTAATTAAGTTAGAAGTGAGTAGTGAGTAGTTTTTAACTTCAAACTACTAACTTCTAACTTTCAACTTATATTTGCTCAGATTAACCGTGAGGCTAACCCTTGTTCCCTGCCCTGGTGCTGATGTAATTGAAACACTGCCATTCATTTCAGCAGCCCTGGTGTTCATGTTTTTCAATCCATTCCCACCTGTTATTAATCGGTCTTCATTCATATTGAATCCTACACCATCATCTTTAATGTCCAATGTTAAGGTATGATTGGTCCTGGAGATTTCCACATCCACATTCTTTGCACCGGAATATTTGTAGGCATTGTTCAATGCCTCTTTGTACACAAGGAAAAATGATTTCCGCTTTTCCATTGAAAGCATGATGTTGTTTAAACCAGTATCCGCCGTGAAATGCAGGGCTATATCTTTTCCGGCCAATAGCTCTCCACCAAATGCACGCATGTGAAGTATGATGTTTTCGAAATTATCATTCTGCGGACTTACTGCCCATACGATATCACTCATTTTATCAATCATATCGCGCGAAGCGATCCCGATTTTTTCGATAATCGGAATGGATTCTTGCTTGTTGTCCGATTGTGATTTCATGCGCGCAATCTCGCTCATGACTGAAATGCTCTGCAGGGTGGAACCCATATCGTCATGCAAATCGCGGCTGATGCGTGCCCTTACGGCTTCCATTTGCTTCTTCCTGTTGCGCCGCATCTTGTCAATGTAGAATAGGATGCCAGCACCTGCCAGCAACAGAAATAAAATAGTACCGCCTACAAATCTGTTGCGAACGAGTATTTGTTTATTAAATTCCATTTGCGCAGCAATATCCTTTTTGGCCTGCACCAAACTGAGCGAATCCTGCTTCTTGCTGAAATCGAAATTCATTTGCAGCGCAACTGTTTTCTTAGTATTTTCAATATTCCCAAGACTGTCGCGGCACGCGATATATAATTTATGATTCTCATAAGCGCCTTTGAAATTTCCAAGAGCGCTGTCGGCTTTTGACAAAAATGAATAAAGATCTTTCATATGCGGTACCGCTTCAATCTCTTTGGCAATCGCCAATCCTTTGAGCAGCCAGTCCTTCGCTTCCTTTGCCGCATGCATTTTTAATTTGACCATTCCAATATTTCTACAGCAAGTAGCAATGCCTTCTTTATTTCCAATTTCTTCCCTTATTTTTAGAGAAGCGAAATGATTTTTCAGTGCTTCGGGATAATTGCCTTGCTGAGTATAAACAAGGCCTATGTTGCCATACGTATTTGCAATGTTCCTTTTATCCCCAATTTCTTCGCTTAATTTTATAGAGGCAAAAAAATTATCCAGCGCTTTGTCAAAGTAAGTGCCTTCATCAAAATAAGCCATTCCAATGTTGTTATAAGCAGCTATAAGGCCATTTTTATTCTCTGTTTCTTGAAATATTTTTAAAGCGGCAAAATGATTTTCCAGCGCTGCAGGGTAATTGCGTTGTTTAGTATAAATGAGTCCGATATTCGTATAAGCAGTTCCAATGCCCCTTTTATTCCCGGTTTCTTCAAATATTTTTAAAGCGGTAAAATAATTTTTCAGCGCCTCGGTGTAGTTGCCCATGTATTGATAAACAACTCCCATGCTATTAAGAGACCTTGCAATACCATATTTATCCCCGGATTCTTCCCCATTCTTCAATGATTCTTTATAAAAATCTAATGCAGATACATAATCTGATTTATTAAAATGAATCACCCCCATACTGTTATAAGCTTTGCCTATTCCTTTTTTATAACCTATTTGCTCCGATAAAGTAAGACACTGATTGGAGTAATACATGGCTGTATCGGGATTACTGTTCCAATATGCAGATGAGAGTTCACTTAAAATGTTTGCGGCTGTAGTGTCGTACAGCGATGGAGTTTTTACGTCCAACTCTGCTTTTTTTGCGTTAAAGTATTTGAGTTGGGTTTTGAGCGTATCAATGGAGATTTGGTTTTGCGAAAAGGAAAAGTTCTGTAATGCCAACAATATGGAAACCAGGGAAAATATATTTTTCATATTCTATTAATTTACTCTTCTTTTTTATTTGTTTGTGGTCATCCTATACATGTCAATTCCTTTCAGCATTTTTCCGAGTGTTTGTTATTTGAGGTTCACCTCGAGGCTAACCTTTGTTCCTTGCCCTGGTGCTGATGTAATCGAAACGATGCCATTCATTTCAGCGGCCCTGGTGTTCATGTTTTTCAATCCATTGCCGCCTGTTTTTAAACGGTCTTCATTCATATTAAACCCTACACCATCATCTTCAACCACTAATGTCAGCGTTTGATTGGATTTGGAGATTTCCACGTTTACATTTTTTGCACCGGAATATTTGTAGGCATTGTTCAAAGCTTCTTTATACACAAGGAAAAATGATTTCCGCTTTTCCATCGAAAGCCTGATATTGTTTAGACCATTATCCGCTTTGAAATGCAGGGCGATATCTTTTCCTGCCAGCAGCTCACCACCAAATGCTCGCATGTGGAGTATGATGTTTTCGAAATGATCATTCTGCGGATTCACCGCCCATACGATATCATTCATTTTTTCTACCATCTCACGCGAAGCACTTCCGATTTTTTCAATAAACGGAATGGACTCCTGCTGGTCATCCGACAGTGTTTTCATCCGTGCGATCTCGCTCATGACGGAAATACTCTGCAGTGTGCTGCCCATATCATCATGCAAATCGCGGCTGATGCGTGCCCTTACCGCTTCCATCTGCTTTTTCCGATTCCGCTCATAGCTGTCAATGAAGTATATGATGGCTATAGCCACCAGGAGACACAATAGTATAAACCATGTCTGCTGCCACCAGGGGGGTGTAATGGTAATCTCAAGCTGCGTGCCTGATTCATTCCACACACCATCGCTGTTACTTGCTTTTACCCTGAACGTATACTCACCCGGTGCAAGTTTTGAATACGTTACATTCCGACGGGTGTCGCTGAAAATCCAATCGTGGTCAACGCCTTCCAGCATATAGGCGTAATGGTTATCCTGGTTTTTGAAATAACTCAAGGCGGCAAACTCAAAAGCAAGATTATTTTCTTTGTACTTTAAGGTGATGGTATGATTTCCGATCGGAGTTTCCTTATCAAACACCTTGAATGAAGATATGACGACCACTGGTGGAGCGGCCTTTTTGCTTTCAATCTTGTCGGGTTCAATGATGTTGTAACCGGTAATACCACCAATCAGCAGCGTGCCATCTATCAACTTTATCGCAGCGCCTGTGTTAAACTCAAAATTCTGTATACCGTCTTTCTCACCAAAATTCTTACAGGAATAATCAATCGGATTGAACCTGCATAAGCCATAGTTGGTACCCATCCACAACATCCCATTGTTGTCACAAACCAAAGAGTAGATTCGGTCATCAGTCAATCCATTTGCTTTTGTGAAATGGGTGAAGTTATCCTGTTCTTTATTGTATCTGTTCAGCCCGCCTCCATTAGTTCCTATCCAAAGCACTCCTTTCTGATCAAGGCAAAAGCTCCTGACACTGTTGTTGTGTAGGCTGTTTACATTTCCAGGGATGTTGGCATACCGCTTCCACTTTTTTGTTTGCTCGTTATATTTACATAATCCATTTTCTGTCCCTGCCCAGATATTGCCCTCCGCATCTTCAATCACTACAAAAGCAATACCGGGAGGAAGAGCAGCAGAATCCTTTGCATCAGGAAAATGATACTCAAACTCTAATTCATTTATTTTTTCAAAATCCACTGCATGGCCGTCAACTATACAGATTCCTGAACTCCAGGTTGAAATCCACAGCCTGTTTTTACTGTCACAGAAGATATTCCTGAATATACTTTCGTTATTGTCTTTAAGCGGAGGCGGTCTGATTGAATAAGATCGCTTAAGCCGCATATTATAAATCACCAATTCACCATACCAGGTGCCGATCCATACATTACCCTCATGGTCTCTGGCCAACGAGCCAACAGGAAAACCCTGGCTAAGTAGTCTGTCATAATTTCCACTGCGTGTTTCAATATTCCCCGGGCACAGGTGTTGAATATTGGTGAACAGTTGTGTCTCATCTGAATAGCTGAACAGCCCATTCATGGTACCAATCCAATACCCTTCATCTGTTTCCAGAAAGCCGCGTATGTTTGCACTCCAGCCTTGCCCTTTAGTATACGGATCTTTAGCCGTGGCAGGAACACCGGTTTTAAAAAGGGAATTTTCCGGTTCCATCTTTACCATGCCATTCCCAAAGCACGAAGCCCATATCAGCCCGTTTTCATCAGGCAATATCCTGTCAATCATATTTCCAGGCAGGCTGTTTGAATTTCCTGGTTCATGGATGTATTGTGTAAGCTCCCCCGTGGATAGTTGATAATGTATGATGCCCATTTGTGCTGTTCCCATCCACACGCCGCCCTTATTATCTGCTATGCAGTTCAATATCATCCTGTCAGTCAATGTTCGTTCGGGAATTTTCTTATTCACATAAACCAGTTGCTCCTTGCCTGTATGGATATTGATGATGTTCAGGAAACCCGTTTGAGAGCGGATGATGACTATCGAATCGTTAAGCGGAAGATAGAATTGAAAAGCATAATCAAAACGCCCAATAAACTTTAAATCAAAGTGCCATTCAAAAGCGCCTGTAACGGGGTTAAAGCGAAATGCGCTTTGCTTATTAAAGAGATAAAAATCACTACCAATTAGGAATACATCTGCATAGGTTGAATTGTCCTCTACACCTTTCTTGTCCAGGACTTTTACTTCCTTAATTGTTTTATGTGCTTCATCCAAAAACAGCAACTGAGGCTTGCCAATAGAATTGGTAGAAAGCAGCACACCATTATTGGCTGATGCTATAGCCCTCCAGTCTTTTGGCGCTATAGGATAGGGAAGCGCAAAGCGTTGTGTGCCGGATTGGCTTATTTTGAAAACAGAAAACTTGCTTATTGCCCAGTAATAGTCGCTGGTGTTTTTTACTTCGTTGATGCGAAACAGGTCAATGGTATCACCAAAAGGCATCTTAAATGCAAATGATTCAGATGCCGGGTCGTACTTGCAAAACCTTCCCTGGGTTTCAAAATAGATATCTCCGTAACGTGGGAATGCTCCATACCATGCTATGTCAGAGGGCAGGCTGGTGCTGTCTTCAGGATGGTGACGGAATACTTTAAAGGTATACCCATCAAACCGGGCAACGCCTTCTTCACCCGTAAGCCATACATACCCTGTTGTGTCTTTATAAATCCCACTAATGGTACCTGATGGCAGCCCCTGCTCCTGCGTGTAATTGGTAAAGGTGTATTGCTGCTGCGCGATGGCGCACACAGCGAGAAGTAGAAAACTATATGGTAAAAGTTTCTTCATAAAGGAGTAGTCCAAAGTACAATTTATCTCCTTAGGGCGCTAATACTAACCACCTGATGATTGCAAACACATATTGATTAACAGCGCATTATGATATTTTCGCTACCGATTTGATAGTTATAGGAACCGCCCTAAAGTATATTTCTTATCATGTGCCGGCAATCAAACAGGATGTTTAATCTTCAAGCGGCTATTGGAGTCGCCCTTAAGTGTCCTGCTTCCATTTAGAGGTCCCGGATGTTGGAAATAGGTGTGGATTTATACGTAATGGATTTTTGATACAATGCAAAAAAGAACCATCATTGCAATGCCTTTTCAATTCCATATGAAACTGAAGTATACAAGTGTTCTTTTAATTTTTTTATACAGCTATCTCGGGAGCCAGACAGGTGCTACTATATCCCGATTGACGGTCAATGACGGTCTCTCTCAGGGATTGATATTGGATATGATCCAAAGCAGAGATGGATTTATATGGATCGCTACCAAGGACGGGCTGAACAGATATGATGGAACAAAATTTAAGGTTTTTTCAGTGGACCCTTTTGATCCCTTTGCCATTAGCGCCGGGGATGTACACTGCCTATTTGAGGATAGTCATGGTTGGATATGGGTAGCACATACAGAAGGTGTAGATATTCTGGACCCTGTGCGTGGTCTCTTTTTTCATCTGGATATTGGAAAAAAATTAGCTGATGTCAATTCCATTGCAGAGACAGATAACGGAAATATCTGGTTGGGTTTACATACTGAGATTCTCAGCATAAACCTGAATAAGGACGTATTGGATCAGGCACTAAAAAGTAAGAAATCAAATCTTGATCTTCATTTTTCAACCATTTCTTTACAAGACGTGAAAGATTGGTCTCAGGGAGAATTGTTCGCTAACCGATTGTATTATAGCCATTCGAAATCTCTATTGGTAGCTACCAATCATGGTTTGTTCAAAATTGATCCTTCCACGAATATCATTACGCCTGAATTTCCAATGTTTGGTTTTACAATGGATTGGATGGTTGAAAACAAATCGGGTGATCGTTTGATGCAAGTAGAAAATGGAACAGAATCAAAATGGGTGCGCATTTCAAACGGAGCAATTACGTATAACAAAAGCAAAATACCCAATGTCGGTTTTCACGGGTTAGATGACAACGGGTATGCATGGTTGATTGTCAATAATAATGTAGAAAAATGGAAGCTTTCTGAATTTATGAATGGCGGAAAACCTGAAATAACAGTTTTCCCTGGTCAGATAGGACTTGAAGGAAATAATGGGTTTGGCTATACATGCCTGATGATTGATCAAAGTGGTATTATCTGGCTCGGTACTTCCGGTTTTGGCATTGTTAAAATCAATGAAAACGGGCAAAAATTTAAAACAATACTTCCCGGCACGTCTCATCGAGCGCTTCGTGAAGATATGTCAGGAGCCATTTATACGATCGATGCTTATCATCATATATACGTTAAGAATTTTAATAAAAATTTGCCTAATACCGAATTAACAATTACTACAGACAGGGTAATGGCATATGATCAGGAAGGCAATCTTTGGTGGATAACGGATAAATTGAACCGCAGAGATGCAAAATCAGGAATCATTACTTCATTTCCTTTCATGGATGTTCTATCCCTGATTTTTGATGGTAACGGGCGACCAATAGGTGTCAGTGAAAATGGTTTGCACCGATTTGATCCAGTCACACAAACGAAGCAAGATTTTCTATTTGACCATGCCCGAAAGAAAATGACCGATTACTCCTATTTTTTATATAAAGATGTAAATGAAGTGATTTGGATCTATAGCCTTGAAGGATTAATCAGCGCTACACCCATTGTATCAGGATATCAATATCACTACTATGTCAATCATCCGGAAGATATCAACTCCCTATCGACGAATACGGTGTTGAGTGTTCAGGATGATCCTATCGAACCCAATAGGTTTCTTTGGGTTGGCACCAAAGGTGGTGGACTCAATCGCCTGGAAAAGTCAACGGGTAGATTCAAAAAATACAGCAGACAACAAGGATTGCCAGACAACGTGATTTATGGCATCCTGGCAGAAGACAAGCCAAAGGACAATACAGAGAGTGGATACATTTGGCTAAGTACCAACCATGGTCTCTGTCGATTTGATGTAAGACAGGAAACTGTAAAAAATTTCACAGTTGCCGATGGCTTGCAAGCCAATGAATTTAATGCCCCGGGGTATTTAAAAACAAGAGATGGTCATTTCATATTTGCCGGAGTGAATGGCATCAATATGTTTCACCCCGACAGTTTGAATTTCAACGAACATCTGCCCCTGGTACAAATCGTCGGATTGAAGGTAAATAATACAGAAACTCCATTCTCTGGTCATGTACCACTCGAATTTTCCCATGATCAAAATCTGCTGAACTTTGAATTTGCAGCTTTGGAATTTACCAATCCAACCAAAAATCAGTATCGGTATCAATTGTTGGGTGTAGGTAAAGGTTGGGTAGATCTGGGAAATAAAAACAATGTCCAGTTTGCCAATCTGGCCCCCGGAGAGTATACCTTCCGGGTACGAGGGAGCAATAACGATGGTCAATGGAGTAAAGATTTCGCTGAGTTGAGGTTTAGGATCAACAGCCCATGGTACGCGACCTGGTGGGCCTATATGTTTTATGCAGGCATGATTTCCTTGGGATTAAGCTATTTGTATAAATACCAATTGCGTCAGAAATTAAAGCTGGAAGAGACCGCCAGGCTCAGGGAAATGGATGAATTTAAAAGTAAGTTTTTCACCAATATCACCCATGAATTCAGGACTCCACTCACACTGATTTTAGGAATGAGTGACCAGTTAGCGCAAAACGAAAAAGATAATGATTCTCAAAAGAAAATAGGACTCATCAAGCGCAATGGCGAGAACTTATTGCGACTGGTCAATCAGATTTTGGATTTGTCCAAACTCGAATCCAACGCTTTACAATTGCAATATCAACACGCCGATGTTTTAGCCTATCTGAAGTATATAGCGGAGAGTTTGCATTCATTGGCCAATGCCCAAAATCTCATGTTGAGGGTAGAAAGTGATCAGGCCAAAATCGAAATGGATTATGATCCGGATCGCTTACTGCAAATCATGTACAACCTGCTATCGAATGCCATAAAATTTACGCCATCAGGTGGAAAGATCATCGTCCAGGCCAATCAAAAAGATCAATGGTTACATATTTCAGTAGCTGATACCGGAGTTGGCATTTCAGAGCACGAACTGCCTTATTTGTTTGACCGGTTTTTTCAAGCCAGGAATCAGGACCATGCGAAAGCAGGCGGAACAGGTATCGGCCTGGCGTTGACCAGTGAACTGATCAAAGCAATGGGTGGCACCATAAAGGCAGAAAGTAAAACGAATACGGGTACGAAATTTTTAGTAAGACTTCCCATCACCCATCAGGCTCCAATAGAAAGTACAAATGCACGTTTTGAGGATAAACTGCCAGGTTCTTCTGCATTGGATGATCCAAATCTGATGGCGCCTATAGATCCTTACCAAAGTGGCTTGCAAGGTCCACAAATCCTCCTCATTGAAGACAATCCCGATGTGGTGGAATACCTGACCTACTGCCTTAAACAAAATTTTCAACTTGAGTTTGCATTCAATGGTAAGGCAGGAATTGAGAAAGCTTTATCGATCGTGCCTGACCTCATTATTAGTGATGTCATGATGCCGATAAAAGATGGTTTTGAGGTATTAGATGCGCTTAAGCACGATGAAAGAACAAGCCATATTCCCATTATTTTGCTGACGGCCAAAGCAGATATTCAAAGCCGGCTTACAGGCCTGAGAAAAGGCGCTGATGGATATCTCGCCAAACCTTTTCACCAGGAAGAACTCATCGTCGTCACAGAAAATCTTTTGGAAACCCGGACACGACTCCAATTAAAGTATCAACAAAATCAATGGATCACTCCTGCCCCTGCTGAACAGGCATCTGAAGACATGGAAGATGCCTTTCTTCAAAAATTCAGGAAAGTGGTGGAAGCCAACATGTCCGACGCTGATCTTGAAATGCCCCGCTTAGAACGAGCCCTATCTATGAGTCGAAGCCAGATCTACCGAAAGATCAAGGCACTCACAGACAAGTCCCCCAGCCTCCTGATACGAAGTATAAGGCTACACCATGGCCGCCATCTACTGTTGACCACCCAACTCAGTGTATCGGAGATAGCTTACTCCGTGGGCTATAATGCAGTCAACAACTTCTCCGATGCTTATCTGGATGAGTTTGGCGAAAGACCGTCGAAATCGCGGTGAAGTATGAGATTCCTCACTCCGCAGGGTTCGTTTGGCATGACATGCCTATTCTCACAATGAAGAAGATTTCTCCCTTCGGTCGAAATGACCATGCCTATTCTCATGATGAAGAAGATTTCTCCCTTCGGTCGAAATGACCATGCCTATTCTC
This sequence comes from Candidatus Opimibacter iunctus, assembly GCA_016716665.1. Lineage (GTDB taxonomy): Bacteria > Bacteroidota > Bacteroidia > Chitinophagales > Saprospiraceae > Opimibacter > Opimibacter iunctus. The sequence continues at coordinate 31,936 of JADJVH010000010.1, forward strand.
ATGATGAATTGTAGAGGGGAAGGCGGCTGTGCCGCCGCCTTCCCCTCTACAATAATAAATGGCAATATGTCATTCCGACCGAAGGGAGGAATCTCCATTGACGGCTTCATTTTCCTTTTGTACGGGCTTTAGAATTTCCTGGTCTTGCTGAAGCTCCCTGATTAGATTGTCTACTTGTTGTGAAAAGGATACGGTATTACGTATAAAGCCATGTTCAGTCACCAAAACCTTCCATTCAGGATTTACTTTGTTGATGAGGTTCTCCTTTTTTTGGCGGCTCCATTTTTTGATTTCTTTCTCCCGACAAATCGCCTGATTGAATGGAGAATGTTCCTCGTAATAAATACAAAACTCAAGATTATATCGGGCTGTAAAAGAACCCTGATTTACATGGTTTTTATGCTCATAGACTCTTCGGCACAGATCGTTTGTAACACCAATGTATAATGTCGTGCGACCCTTATTAGTCATTATATAAACAAATCCTGTTGTGCTCATACGATTAAGATAGAATGCATTGTCACTTCGTCAATGGATACTTATTTAAAAATAAGGTTTCTCCAGATGATAAAATTTATTCCTAAAAGAAATTCCTCTCTCCGCAGGCTCCGTTCGGAATGACGGCTCCTTTCGCTTGGTAAAAAAAAAGGAAAGGGAGGAAAGCAGCGGCTTTGCCGCCGCTTTCCTCCCTTTCCTTTTTCTACCAGGTAAGACGTTGCGGTCATTTCGACCGAAGGGAGAAATCTGCTGTATGAGATCCCTCACTCTGCAAGCTACGTTCGGAATGACATGCATTACTTTATTTAATACGGAGAGCAGCCGTCATTTCGACCGAAGGGAGAAATTTCTTTAGTCCATAGCCATTGGTGTCTTGCAACACATATATTGCTGTAATTCAACAACATATCGCCCGGCGCTCACCCATGATGCAACCTCACAGGTAATCTTATTTCTCCCTTCTGCACCCTCTCAGGTAATGTTTGAACGCTGACCGGATGTCCTTTCCAGCCTTTCCACGGTCTTTTGTGGGGTCGTGAGCATTCACGTACAAAGCATCCATTTCAATAACTTCTAAACTGTCTAAAGATGATTACCTTATTACCATTACAACTAACAAAACCTAAAGGACGAATGGCTTTGATAGCCGTGATCCTGTTTTTACTCCACCCTTTGGTTGATGCCCAGACCTCAAATTTCAGAATTCAAAACTTTAGCGCTGAAATTACCAATGCAAGAGGTGGATTGTGCGACAACGTACCGCAGGCTTATGGCAGCAACCTTTCGAGCAGCTTTGGGTCCAATCCTGATGCCTTCAGCATTAACAATGTGAATACTTCCACATTCCTGACGAATGCCTTTGCAGCTATTCCCAAAGAAAAATATTTTAGAGCCAAAGCAAGGGAGACCTTAGATCTTACTATGGACGTAATTGTTGCTGATACCATAGTAGGCATTACAACATACAAAGCTCAGGGTATCAGCAATGTTAGAGTTCATTTGTGATATCTTAGCCCGAATGGATTTGTACTACAGGAAACAGACCCTATCGTTAATTTTGCATTCGGATTAGGTGGTGGGGGATTTGGGTGGGGTGTGACTGGCTCATTATTCGCTCAGTCTGGAAAGAATAAATTTTACTCTGCAGCAGAAGCAGCCTTCATGGTTTTTAGTTACACACAGGTTTTTGTTGATCCAAATACAAATCTGCAGATCCAGCGCGCGATCAGTGTCATGTTGCCCTTTATCGTAGAAGGCATTATCGATCAACAGGTAGATTCACTGGGAATAATTACAGAGCCCCAGATTCCTTACATGGTCTTACACGATCCTCCGGGAGACGGAAGTTTTACCGCCTTCGAGGAGGGCAAAACGGCCTGCAGAAGCCTTGAAACCAGCTTTTCACAAGATGAAAGTAACACGACCAATGCATCACTCAAACTTGGGTATGCCGGTTCTGTGGGCGTGATTGTGGTGGTGGACATTGAAATCTATGTGGAGTTTTCGGGCAGCGTGGGCCTTGGTAATTTTAATATGAAAACAACATCCAATGAGTCATGCCTCACCCTCAATAAGGCGTTTGCCACTTCCAGTAGTAATGGCTTTAAGGATGGAGGAGATTTATTTGTAGGATATGGTATCGATATGGCGTACGGGGTGTTTAGACAAGTGGTCATCGATTCACAAAGCTGTACAGGTCGGATTGAAAAAAATCTGGTGTATCGCCCTATCAAAACGGCGGAATCCATCAGAGAATTTGCATTGGATGAAGCCGGCATCAGATCAGAAATAGCCCGTCTTCAAAAAGTCGTGGATGATACGCTGCTGATTGTTAAAACCAGGGCAGACGCTGAAAATCAAATTAAAGTGTGGCAACAGGTCATTGATCTGAATGAAGAAAATAAGCTTAACGCTACCGTTTCGATTGATCCGAATATAACTTTTGGTGGTGGGGCCGAAATCAACAGATCAAAATCAATGGAAGTAACAGAATCATCAACGCTTACGGTTGAAAATTACATTGATGCCACTGCCGGATTACAAGGGGTGGTGAATATTGGAGGTTCTGGCTTTTCAGCGGGCTATGAATATTCATCATCAAAGCACTTTGGTGCTACCACTGCTGCAACCAATGCCATCAGCAATACATTATCGTACACCCTGACGGATGCTAATCAGGAAGACAAATTTATTGTAGATGTTCTTCGTGATCCGATGTATGGTACGCCTGTATTCAGATTAAATGCCGGATCACAGACCAGTTGCCCATATGAAGGTGGATATCAATTGGATCAGCCTGAACTCCGGCATAGTGGAAGCCTGAATGACACTATCTACTCAGATGGTAATGCCATAGGATCTTCAGTTATATTCAAAGTAGACCTCTGCAATGAGTCGAAGGAAGACCGTACCTACAATCTTGCATTGAAGGCCAACTCTAACCTAAACGGTGCCGTTGTTTCTGCGGCTGGCGTTCCACTGAATGGCAATGACCTGGGTCAGAAGTTTGATATACCTGCCAATAGTTGTCTGGAAGATTTAATTATCGAGGTTAAACAACTATCCACAGGCAGTCCTTTGTCCTATCCAAACCTTGAATTGTATTTATACTCTCCTTGTGAAGAAGGAATACAATCCAGTGTATTTGCTTCCGTTTATTTCGGAGATGCTACGGGTGTAAAGGATCTGGCAGACAACAACCTGCTCAGTGTATTCCCTAATCCGACCACAGGTTTGTTGCAGGTCAATCTTCCGGAAGGAAAGACCATGGAATCTGTTCGTGTGATGGATATGTCAGGCAAATGTGTGCAGTCTATTAAACTTAACGATGCCACATCTACACTTGAACTTAATCTGGGTGACTTGCCTAAAGGGCTTTATGTACTGCAAGCCCGGGGTGAAAGTCAGGTATTTGTAAAACAGGTGGCGGTCAACTAACACAAGATATCATAGACAGCAGTTATGGCCCTTGCCAGTCGTTTGATTGGCAGGGGCTTTTTTTCGTCGGGACGGCAAGTCATTGGTAGAAACCAGGGCTACCTACTTTACTATTTTATTTATTGATTCATTTACAGTGGGGGACAAAGTTTCTATGTGTCTGTTCCCCTGACGATTTACAATAAAAGAACAAAATAGTATGTCAACCGACGAGTGTCATGCCACCCGGTTCAAGTTGCTTATAATACCGTGAAGAGTACTAATACCTGGTTCCCATTGTTTCCGATGGCATAGCGCTTTGAATAACCGCCAGATCAGTTTTAGTCAGTTCAACCTCAAATGCACCCATGTTCTCTTCCAGTCGGTTAATATTTCTAGTACCTGGAATAGCTATGATTTCATCGTTTTGACTCAATACCCATGCAAGGGCCACTTGCGCCTTGGAGGCTTCTTTATCCTGGGCGATTTGATCAAGAACCTGAACAAACTTTAAATTTTCACTTATAGCTTCGTCTGTAAAGCGCGGGAGTGTAAGACGCCAATCATTTGTTTCCAAATCAGCCCGGCTTCTGATCGCACCTGTTAAGAATCCCCTTCCCAATGGACTGTATGCCACAAAGGTGATACCGAGTTCCTTACAAACATCAAAAATCTCTTCTTCAGGTTCACGGCTCCATAAGGAATACTCTGACTGAAGAGCTGAAATTGGGTGAACGGCATGCGCCCTGCGAAGCGTCTCTGCATTAACTTCAGAAAGACCTATATATTTTACCTTTCCCTTTTGGACCAAATCCCCCATTGCCCCCACAATTTCTTCAATTTCCACTTTAGGATCCTTTCGATGCATGTAATACAAATCAATTGCTTCAACACCTAGATTTAGAAGACTCTGGTCGCAAGCTTGTCTAATGTATTCCGGCTTTCCGTTAAGTCCCAGATATTCACCATTGGGTCCCCTCATTACAGCAAATTTGGTAGCTACATAGATCTCATTCCACCGCCCTTTAAATGCTTTTCCAAGTAATTGTTCATTCGCTCCCCAACCATACATATCAGCAGTGTCGAAAAAATTGACTCCTAGATCCATGGCTTTATGCAGTGTGTTTATGGATTCTTTTTCATCAAAGGATCCATAAAATTCTGACATACCCATACAACCAAGTCCTATTCTATTGACTAGGAGCGTACTATGTCCCAATGTTGTTGTTTGTTTCACTGGTTCTATGTTTTAAAAAAGTATTATCTGTCATTTCTTATGTCGGATAGATAATACATGTTCGTCTATATGCTTAATGCTAACGTTTTTGAGCTTGGCGAAGGTGGGGCAATCGAAAAACAAATGTTCAATTAAGCACCAAAACTCATTAGAAGTACAATGTTCAAATTTAGTACAAAAGCTTTACTTTTCGCAAACTCATGTTAGCAGAAGTTATTTTAGTATTAGCTTTCCATCGTAATATAGTTCAACTTACCATCTTTGTCTGTTGTGACTACTACTAAATATTGCGTTATGTCTTTACCGATAGAATAATCAAATGTTGTCAGATATTCTTCATTGTCAGGATATAAACCGAGTCTGACTAAAGTTAATTTTTTCAAAAGTTGTCTTTCTGGATTAATTGAAGTGTCGGTTTTGTCAATTAAAAGATTCAGTTCTTCGTCGTCAAACTGTTCTAAATGATTCTTTAAATAAGGCTTTACAGTATCTCCATCAACGTCATTATAATCATTATTAATATAAATTTTATTCTGGTTGTCTAATTTTTCAATATTATCTAAAACATTCTTTAAACTTGCCATTTTTAATTTGTCGGCACTTGAATTGTCAAAGTTTAAATCAATACTAATTTCTTGTCCATTTATTGTAGTTGAACTCTCATAATAATCTTCAAGTGAATTAACGTCTAACTGTCCAAAATAAGGCAAGACTATGTATTCAGGCAATGTATTTTCTAATTTTTTATTGCCAAAACTCTTTTCTGCTTTATTATCCTTATTTTTTTTGAAGAAGTCAAAAAATCCCATATGTTTTTTGTTTTCGTTAATTGCAATGTGTCGTTATAAAATTTATATTAACGCTCAAGGATGCTCGTAGGCAGGCCGTCTGAGTTGAGGCTGTCTCTGGGTATCCTTTGTCCAAATTTATCTCTTCATTCTCAATGTTGATAGCCCTGCTTATGAGCATCCGATGTTGTAGGCATATTTTCTTGCAGTTCATCAAATTGCTTTACCCAGTCATTAGCCTCTTTCTTCACAATTTGATCAATATTTGAAATGGTAGCTCCTTTATAATACAAATTTACACCAATGTCATCCAACTCATTCCACCCATGATAGAGAAGGTAAAATGTAATTAATCCGTATTTATATTCAGTTTTCACACATAAATCAGCCAATTGTTTTAACTGATTGCGTACTGAGTGCTCATTAATTATTTCCTTAAGGTGATATCTTGCTTTTCGAAGTTTAGCCCTTGTTCCTGTGAATTCCGACAAATGGAGGTCAGCAAGTGCAGCGGTGACGTAAGGTCTGATTTCAAACGGATCAACTGGCTTTGAGAAGGAGGCAAGTATCAATATATTTTCTGATTCTATTCCAATTGCCATCAAATTGTGAGACCAGTCTATCGCTATGTCGTAGTCAAATAATTCAATTGCCAAATGACATTGTAGTAGTTCGGTTAGATTACTTGACTCCATACATTTCTTATTTGCCTACAACTTGTTTATACCTGCAACTCCCCACCCCACAAACGTTTACAAACACCTATGTACGCTTATTTACGTTTACTTATGTTTACTTACGAAAATAATGAAACGTACCCATCTTCAACCTGCTACTCTTCCTGCCCGGCCTTTACACCTAATGTTCCCAGCACCCTGACCATTACCTCCTCCGGACTCCACGCCTCATCATCATGCGTCACCCCAAGTCTTACGAGCATCAGGTCCATTGATGGAATACCTACAACCCACTGCCCCTGGAAGCCCCTGAACATATACGTATCTGATGGCAGTCCCGGTAGCTTGCGATCAGCAGGCACGGTAGCAGCATTGAGCCATATCTGGGCACCATAGCATGCATTAGTGGCTTGCGGCGCAGGAGTAAGGGCATACTTGACCCAACCCACAGGCAGGATCTGCTCACCTTTCCATATTCCATTGTCCATGTAAAGCTTACAAACCCGAAGCCAGTCCCGTGCACTCATGTAGAGATAGCTCGAGCCCACAAACGCATCAGACTCATCATGCTCAAACACCGCAGTTGTGATGCCAAGTTTGTTGAAAAACTCTTCATAGGCCAGGAAATGTATTGCTGCAGGAGTCCCACCAATACGTTCGTAAAGGATGTCAGCGAGCAGGTTGGTAGTGCCACTGGAATATGCCCATCGCTCACCAGGTCGTGTCGCCGGCGGATGTGCTGCTGCAAAGGCCCCCATGTCAGCAGATTCATACAGCATCTTAGTCGCATCGGCGAGCGGGGCATAGTCTTCTTCAAAATCAAGGCCACTCTCCATGCGCAGGAGATGATTGATGGTGATTCCCTTTCGCCAGTCACCTGCCCATTGCGGCAAGCCAATAGGCACTGTGATATCCAGGCCATGTTTTTTCACCATCACTCCAGTAAGAGATCCCGTAACACTCTTGGCGGCAGACCATCCCAGTAGCGAAGTGTTTTCATCGACTCCTTCTGCATAACGCTCTCCAATGATGCGCCCCTTCCAGGCTACTACAAGTGCAAGTGTATTACTGCGCTTAGCAGGATCGTCTGTGTGCTCCTGCATCGCTTCATCAAGAATGCTGTCGATTGCAGACCAGTTGATCGCTTCCTGTATGCTATCCCTGCTGACCATATTTCCATCAGGCCATAACGCATTCAGGGTATCCATTGAAGCTGTGAGTACATGCGGCATGTCATGCGCGCTATGCAATTCTTCAGCAGTCTTGTTGACCAGCAATGTGCATCCGCATCCCTCACGCCACACCGCCGTCCGCGGCCGCAGGAAGCCCAGGAAGCGAGCTGTCACTTCCTTTTTATCCCTGATGATCTCAGGTACAACCATCCTGAACAGCACATGCGTGGGTTCGACATAAAGCTCCATTCCTTTCTCAGGATCGAGCCCCGATGTATACGTCAGCGAACAGAGATATTTAGCCGTGTACCCATTAGCCTCCGGCGCGATGCGCCAGAGGAATCCGGCCACTGCGACGAGCAGGATGAATAGGGTGTAGAGGAGGATCCGTTTCAATTTCATATCAATGTGAAAGATAAAACCAAAGATGCTCTTTTTACCTCCTTTAAGGCTGGCATTTATAAACAGTCTATAGAAGAGGCCGTGGCAGGAGTTTGCTCCTGCCACCATAGGAGAACCAATAAAGAATCTTAATTGGAATTCTGATAGGAATTCATGTGGTGGCAGGAGCAAACTCCTGCCACGGCCCTCTTTTTTATACCGGCCTGCGGCCGCTATGTATGGCAGTTAATCAGACGAACTTTTTTTACCCCCTTTAGGGGGCTAGGGGGCAAAACTGACTCAACTTTGTTTATCTATAGCGGCCTGCGACCGCTATGTATAATCATGCCAAGCCTAGTCCCCTTTGCTCCTTTGCTCCCTTGCCCCTTTGCTCCTTGCTCTATGCCCTATGCCTTGCCTTATGCTCATCATTTCCCGGAAGCCCAGACAACACCCTGCCGCACATGCTCAAGAAATAAAGTATCCCTGTAACTCTCCACCGTATGTCCCAGCGCAGTATAAAATGACCTGCCCCCATCAAGGGTTTGATACCATGACATTGGATGGTTAGACCCCTTTTCACCACCTTTATATGTTGCCTCATCAATCGTGAGCAATACATTGACACCGGTTGGAGCTTGCTTAAAATTATACCATTCATCAGTACGCGTCCAACGCTCAGGGAGGTGCTTGCAGGAGAGATGCGATGTATCCACCTTGATCAATGCCGCAGGCTGGATATCCGGGTGACTCGAAAAATACGCACCGACTAACCTGCCATACCATGGCCAGTCATACTCGGTATCTGATGCCGCATGCACACCTACAAAACCTTTGCCCGATTTGATATAATTTTCAAAAACCACTTGCTGCGTACTATCCAGCACATTGCCTGTGGTCTGAAAAAACATCACCGCATCATAGTCTTTCAGCTTTGAAGCAGTGAAGACTGAAGAGTCTTCTGTAATCGTAGTGACGATACCGTACTTGCTGAAATAGGACTGAAGCGCCTTACTTCCCGGCTCTATGCACTCATGGCGGTAAGCCTTGGTCTTGCTGTAGATCAATACATTGACAGGTGTTGCTTTTGGTGGTGCGTCACCCTTTTTACATGATATAAGAGATGTAAGAAGGAGGGCAGCTATGCAAATTTTCTTTAATGGGTTCATAATGCTGTATTGTATTCGCAAAATACTAATTTGTCCCAAGCCTGCAGTAAACCAGGCCTGCCATCTTGCTTCCTGATATGAGATACCATAAAGATGTGGTCTAAATTAACGCCATACGGTTCCCCTGAGGCAGCATCCCCATACCCTCCTGTATCTCCTCTTGAGTATCTTTATGACAATTTACCCCTGCTATGCGTACACGATTCCATCACATATTATTGATCGCTTTCCTTGCCTGGTATTCAACACCTGCTTATAGCCAGTTTTATGAAATATTTGGCCCCCAGGATATCACACTCTGCACCCAGGAGACCAATTTCTATGCTATCGAGACCAGTGCACAATTAGTCAGGACGACCTGGACGATTGTACCGAACGCCAGTGCTGCTATTGTTTTTCGGATTTGACAACTGCCACCGTCCAGTTTTATGCTCCCGGGACGTATATCCTTATTGCAAGTTCACTGACGGTCAACCAGGATTCGCTGACAGATAGCCTGATGATCTATGTCAATGGGATCACTACCCCTCCTGAAGTCCTCGGATGCTTTGAAGCAAGTGACTCCACCAACTGTCGCAGGGTATGCGCGTTTTCGCAGACCACCATCGTCTTTCCAGCCGGCAGCAATGCGCAATGGCAGGTGACCGGAGCGCAATCCTATACCCAAAACGGCCCTTCTTCAATTGAAATCACATGGGGTGCAGGCGGGCCGGGGTCTGTATCTATTTACAACCAGGGATGCGATAGCTATTTATGTTTTGAAATCCTCCCACAACCGGTTGCAGATTTTATCACCTCTCCAGTGGCTGTCGCAGAGACCCTGACCGTCTGTAAAAACCAGGAAGTCTATTTTGAAAATCTTTCTGTCAATGGCCTTAGCTACCTGTGGCAATTTGGAGATGGCAATCAAAGTAATGGATATGATGCCTCACACACCTATACTGCAGAAGGCTTCTATACCGTCACGCTGACGGCCAATAGTGTATGCAATTGTACTGCCGAAAAACAACTGGTCATTGAAGTGTTACCTGCACCAGCTCCTACGCTGGACTGTGTCAACAGCGTGTGCCCTGAGACCAGGCAACGCTATACCGTGACTCCGGCAGGCTGTGCGCAATATGCGTGGTCGGTATCTTCCAATGGCACGATTGTCAATGGAGGTGAACTGACCGATGATTTTATTGAAGTCATTTGGCATGAAGGCCCGGATGGATTTATCCAATTGTCTGTCAGCGGATGTGCGACGGCCTATTGTTCCTTTACCAATACCTTTCGCGTACCTATCATCTCTCCCGAAGGACCGATCGAAGGTGATGCGAGTGTATGCTCAGGTGAAATCACGACATATACTGCCCCATACTTTCCGGGCACACAATACAATTGGCAGGTCGGGCCCTCAGGAACGATTCTCGGAGGCCAGAATACAAATGGAGTAACGGTGCGCTGGGATAATGTGAACAATCCAGTTTCAACCAGTGTAGAAGTGTATTACAACAATTGTTTCCTGGAATGTGATGGACAGGATTTTATAAATGTTGCCATCACACCCGAAATCAGGCTGACAGGAGATATTCAGGTCTGTCAAAATGAGACCGCGACTGTCATGGCAGAGGCTGGATTCAATGTCTTTTCACCTGTCAATGTCAGATGGCACGTTGAAGATGCCGCGGGAAATACCATTTACACTGCCCCAGGACTTAGCTCTTTATTCACGTATACCTTTAACACCACTCCGGGACTCTATAGCATAGTGGCCACGAATAGTGCTTTTGGATATTGTACATCATCTATTGAACAGTCCATTCTGGTCACCGCCATTCCGGATGTACCGTTGGGCATACTCGGCGAACAAAAAATATGTCCGGGGCAACCTTATGGTTATACCATTGAAAGTGCTGGCAACTTCGCTACGCAATGGGTGATCACTGATGGGGGTTCGACTTATAACTACACAGGGGGAACATGCCAACACACTTTTGGGCCGGTCCCACCCTATATAGTCACAGCCAATCATGCAGATATTCAATTCCAGGGATGTGTTTCTGCTTCTATTTCACTCGTCCTCGGCACTGCAGCTGATCTCAGCATCATCGGTCCGGATGAAGTGTGCTTCAATGAAATAGATTCCTTCACCACCGGTTTTATCAGTGGCGCAGATTATACCTGGGAGGTGATCCCTGCTGATCATGGTGAAATCAGAAGGAGTGACCTCAACAAGGTCGAAGTGTTCTGGACGCAAGCTGGCAATGCCACGCTGAGGCTGCATGCATGTGGCGTCAGTATTGACAAAGCTATCCTGGTGCATGTATTGCCTGCCTTCAATGTGGTCGGACCGCTTGCTGCGTGCGCAAATGAATTGGTCGCGCTGGCCACAGATCAACCTCTCCTCCCACACATCTGGGTAGATGAAAACCAAGCCATCATCGGTATCCAAAACAACATACAGTTACCTCCCGGATCATTCGGCGTACAGATTACAGATGCCTTTGGTTGTACAAACGAAAAGTCTTTTCAGGTCACTTCATATCCTGCACCAGTTGTCCATTTGTCAAGTGCATACGAAGAAACCTATTGCACCAACATCCCCGGCGGTGTAGAAGTAGTAGCCAATACAGATGGGGCTGATTACACGTATGAATGGTTCCTTGATGATGTGTCGATTGGACCAGGCGGTCCTGTGTACGCAGTTAATACCTTTGGCGCTTATCACGTAGAAGTCACCAATCAATACGGTTGCAAGGCCGTTTCACAGAAAATTTCTTTCGCAGATTGTTGTGTATCACCCTGCGGAGCACCTATTCCTGGCCTACCAGGAGGCTGTGCAGTGCTATTCAATGATTTCAGCATTGTGCTATCTGAAACGGAATGCAATATCCATGAGTTCACACCGAACATTGTTGGTCTCACACCCGGCTCGATCAATTGGTTTATTCGCAGTAACAGTGAAGGATATATCGCAGTGGTCAATATGGACAACCTGAACTACACGTACCAGAAGCCAGGATATTATCATGTCACGATGACTGCGCTGCTCAATGGATTTCCTTATGACGCATCTACCTGCGGACATTTTGAGCAACTGACAGATACGGTTCGTGCAGTAGCGGATTTCAAACATGATGGCATTTGTGCTGCATCATCGATCGTCTTTGAAGATCTCACCACCTTTATTCCAGGCGAAACGATTGCTGCATGGAGCTGGAACTTTGACGATCCAGCAAGTGGCGGAGACAATACATCTTCCCTGCAGAATCCAACGCATATCTTCAATACTGCCGGCACCTATGAGGTCACCCTGGTTACAACCTTAACCAGTGGTTGCAGTACTACCAAAAAACGGATGGTCACGATATCCGGTGGTCCGGTACTCAATCCTGTATATGACCCTCAGTATTGTGAGGCAGAAGCGATGTCCTTTCAGTTACCGGGCGATGTATATGATATCCTGTGGGGCTTTGGTGATCCAGCCAGTGGTACAGAAAACAGTGCCTTGACTGATTCGGTATTTCATACTTTCAATCTGCCCGGCTTCTACCCTATTACAGTGAGCGGAGCTGATATCAATGCCTGTGTCAGCCTGTCCACCTTTATGGTAGATATTGTAGCCAACACTTTGAGTGGGCTCATTGACATAAACCCTGTCACGCCGCTATGCTCAGGTGATAGTGCTACCCTGACCGCGCCTGCGGGTGGTCTATCATGGTCGTGGAGCACAGCTGAATCAACTCCTCAGATTGTAGTGGATGAAAGCAATCAATACAATGTGCTGATTCGTGATCAATATAACTGCACCTACGCACCTCCTACTGTATTTGTGGAAGTATTTCCAAAGCCAGAAGTAATCATCAAGGCTCGTGAGATCTATGGGCCCAATGATTTTGGTCCATGGTCATCTTCATTACACATTTGCTATGGGACTGAATTCGAATTATCCGCATTCTCCACAGGCAATGTTTCATACCATTGGTCAGATGGATCAGTGACACAGGTGATTCAGTTTACCAACGAAGGAGCAAATATTCCGCTTCCGGGACTTTATGAATATACAGTGACCACCACTGATCTCATCAGCAGTTGCCTCTCTGACACTTCGGCGATCACGCTTGAAATATTCGCACTGCCCAATGTACCTGTCATCAATATCACAAGTGGCTCGGGATGCAGTTTCAATCCGAATATCCTCCAGGTCATCAACCCACAGGCCGGCATCACCTATGTATGGTCTGACGGCCAGGAGGGAACCTCCATCACTGCTGATCAGGCTGGTCCTTACATGGTCACTGCAGTCAATTCAAATGGTTGTTCATCTGAAAGCAATACGATCATCATCAATGCATCCCTGCCTGTAGACCAGCTCCCTGGCGGTTGCTTTATAGCTTGCGATCCACTGACCGTCTGTCTGCCTCCATTTTCGGGGGTGGCATCTTATACCATTTACCATGATGGAAATGTTTTCCTGAGTGGTGGAAATAACTGGCCCGCAAATTTTGTGATCACAGCAGATGGAAGCTATACCATTGAGGTCACTAATTTCAATGGCTGCATAGCTGTTTCTGATCCTCTTGATGTAGTGCTGTACACTGGTGTGGGCAGTATCACTGTAGAGACCTGGCTTGACCAGGATGGTGATGGCATGATCAGTGGAGGTGATGCATTACTACCTGGCATTCCGGTTCAAATCGTTTCTGATGATGGACTCCAGATGGGAAGTACTGAAACCGTGCCAGGTGGTCAGTTTGTATTTCAGGATTATCCTGCTGCCAACTACCTCGCCCTGATCGATCGTACACTACTGTCCTCTCAATGGAAGGTGGTCATCGATAGTGTCACCACCCAGATTGCCACGTGTGATGATTCAGTAGTCGTATCCCTGTTGCTGATGCAAAACTGCACAGCTATCGGGCCGGATCAACTCTTTGAACTATGCCCTGGTGAATTGCTGACCCTGGGGGATAGTACATGGTCAGACACCGGAACCTATGTGATGCATATGAACAGTGTGGCCGGATGTGATTCTGTATTCCAGGTCTCTATCATTGCACCGGACAGTATTGATATCACAGGCGTGGTCTGGGTAGATGTCGATCATAGTGGCACGGTCACTCCTGCGGATACACTCGCACCTGGTATCACCCTGGTCCTCACCAGAACAAGTACCGGAACAACGGATGTTGGGGTTACTGACAATCTTGGGTCAGTGTTATGGAATACCACGCTAACCAACTACACCCTGGAGATTGATACCTCCCTATTGGCTGCATCATTCCTTCCGGTCATTTATGAAGCGACTATCGAGGATACCTTGTGTGGAGCAGTAACTATCAATCTTCTTATCAAGTCTGCATGCCCGACTGTATTTGTTATTCAACAGAATACGATATGCCCCGGAGATTCAGTCTTCATCGAAGGGCAGTGGATCAGCACTGCAGGGCAATATACATTTACACACAGTGATCCGGTCACCTTGTGTGATACCGTGATCGATGTGACGGTTACTGTGACAGAAGAAATCGTGATCCAATCCATGGTGGACTGGAATTGCATCACCTTAGGATCTGTAAGCCTGGATCTGTCCGGTGTCAGCCCATTCATGATTTCATGGAGCAATGGGGTCACCGGTGACACATCGATTACAGGATTAGATCCGGGTGATTATTCGGTATTGATCACGGATGGTAATGGTTGCTCAGCCACTGATACATTCACTGTTGTGTCCTCACCAGTCTTGATGTTTGATGTGCCTTCATCCTATACTGTTCAGCTAGGCGATAGCGTGCTGATCAGTATCACCGGAGACATACAGACCCCGGGACTGACTTATGCATGGACCCCGGCAGGCATCTTGTCTTGCCCCACTTGTCCATCTTCACAGGCTTATCCTATCCAGGATACCATTGTCACTATTGAGATCACCGATGCAGATAGTTGTGTTTATTTTCTTGAGACATCCATCATTGTCATCAATGATACTGTATCCCTGGATCAGATCTATGCCCCCAATGTCTTTTCACCAAACGGGGATGGCATCAACGACTATTGGACGATCTTCAGCAAGCTGGATGATACCTATGTACATCAGATGGTCATCTTTGATCGCTGGGGCTCATTGGTATATGCTAAAGAAGCATTCGTACTCAATACTTCTACCGGATGGGACGGCACCTTAAAAGGAAAGCCTATGAACCCTGGAGTATTTGCCTACACCGCCAGGCTTACGCTTGGAGATGGAAGGGAAGTGGTCGTGAAGGGGGATGTGACGCTGGTGAGGTGATCTGCAGGTTGATTTGATGTTTTGTACACAAATCGTAATTGGCCTGTTTTTACATTTCCGCAGGAAATAAAAAAAACGCCGCTGGATGGAGTTCTCTCCGCCAGCAGGATGATTCCAATTTAGAATTCTATTTGGTATTCATTCTGGGTATCTATTGGTTGGCGGAGAGAACTCCATCCAACGGCCTGTGGCCGATTTACTTCGGTATTTTTCATTGGATGCTGTCTTCTGAATCGAACTCCTTCCATTTGACGATTCCGCAGATGGTTCCATAAAATCTCTTCAGCTTCAGTCAAATTTCTACGGAGTGTATCAGCATTCATGAATAGAAGGCTTTGCACCCAGGTGCATGTTTTCCTTTTCATCATTTTCAAACTGGTTTAATTCAAAGAACTAAACTTAGGGTATTTGAAAATCATTTCAAAGTAAAAATCATGCCTCCCCGGCGTTTTTCGCAGCGATGTTCCATATCGAAACGAAGTGAGATAAGGCACCAGCGGAGAAATGCAGGGGCAGGGGGCAAAATAGCAGGAGCAATGTGTCCATCCCAAGATCATATCACCCCTCTCTTTTGCAAAGTCATATTCGTATAATAGTCAATAATTAAGAGAGGGGACGGGGGTGAGTTCTGTAAAATCATATCACCCCTCTTTTTTGAAAAGTCAACTTCGTATGACTGGACATCACTGAAGAGAGGGGGCGGGGGTGAGTTCTACAAAAACCAGAAGACACTACCGGGGGGAGTTCAGTACAATCAATCTTTATTTTTATGCGCACTCTTCCCGATCCACCCGAGATGCGTATGGTGAAAACTGTCTGTATACTTCAGCCCATATCCCAGCACACGGTCAAAACTGCTGTGGGACATAAAGATCAATCCCACCATGATCATCATATCATTTTGCAGCACCAGGCCGGCAAGGATAAGGGATGCGATCACTCCTTTATGATGCAGGACATTGTAGGCCGCAGCTCCGGCTGCAGGAGAGACCAGATACAAAGCAAACGATACATCCGGTACAAAGAAGAGTCCCGCGTATAATCCCAGGTGTCCGGGGAAAAAACGAAAATAAACCATGGTGAAGAGCAGGAGTAATCCCAGCTCTTCAAGCTTCAAGACATTTTTCATAGGTGGTGTGATTGGTGCTGCTAGTTCACATTAAATATGCTTACCGTTTTCCCTTTCACGGTCAAAGTGGAAAGGCCGGTTATGGATTCACCGGTCAGTGCATTCTCTGCTTTTGTCTTCTGTCCGATGATTTCAGCAAACCGCTTCATATCAATCTTGGTATCCGTTTCATTCCTATTCATGACGACCATGATGGTTTTGTCTGCGTTGTACCTGAAATAAACGTACACGCCGTCAAACGGTGCAAAATGCATGGTCTGTCCGGTAGCAATGACAGGGTTACTTTTCCTCCAGTTGAGTAACTGCTTCAGATAGGCCTGCATACTTTTCTGATCCGCAGTCAATCCTATTCCTTTAAACGCATTGACTGCATCTTCTTTCCATCCGCCCGGAAAATCAGCACGGATCAATCCATCATTTTTGTGAAATCCTGTATTATCCAACAATATCTCAGTGCCATAATAGATCTGCGGGATACCACGTATGGTCAGCAGATAGGTTAAAGCCATCTTTGTTAGCTCCAGGTCCTTGCCCAGTTGGGTATACAACCTGTCCATATCATGATTGTCCCCAAAGACCAAAATGTTATTTGGATCAGCATACACAAAATCATTTGCCAGTGATTCATATAAGTTGTTCAGGCCATCGGTCAGGTTGGTGCCTTCCTTTTTCTTCAAGCCTTCTACCAATGCGGATTGCATGGCAAAATCCATGACCGTCGTCAGGCAACTTGTATTCCCGTCATAATTGACTTTCCCTTTTTGCCAGTATGAAGCTATCAATGGGTTATAACTCCATTCCTCACCTACCATACTGAAATCAGGATACTCCTCCATCACCCGGCAACTCCAGTTTTTTAAAAACCCCTTATCCGAATAACCATACGTATCCTGCCTGATACCGCCCAGGTGCAATGTTTCTATCCACCATAGGGTATTCTGGATGAGATAATTGGCCATGTATGGATTACGCCCGTTCATATCCGGCATCGAAGGACTAAACCAGCCTTCAGCCCACAAGGACTTATCATAAGCAGATGCATACATATCCTGGTTGACTGTTCTCCTGTGGTTGGTTTGTTCAAAAGAATCCACCCTATTGATCCAATCCTTGAATGGAAGGTCATTCATCCACCAATACCCGGTTCCGGTGTGATTGAGTACTGCATCAAATATCAGTTTGAGTCCCTTTTCCCTTGCTTTTGTGGCCAGCTCTTTATAGTCCTGCAATGTCCCATATCTTGGGTCTACCTTATAATGATTGGTGATGGCATACCCATGGTAGGAATAGGTGGCCATATCATTTTCCAACAAGGGAGTTGGCCAGATAGCCGTAAAGCCCATTTTGGAAATGTAGTCCAGGTTGTTGATCATCCCCCTGAGGTCTCCGCCATGCCGGGCCATCGGCTCCTTGCGATCAAGTTTTTGTTCCTTGGTACCGGGCACGATATCATTCGTATAGTCGCCGTTGGCAAAGCGGTCAGGATTGAGGAGATAGATGACGTCGGATGAATTGAATCCCTTTATCGGAGCACTCTGGTCTCTGCCCAGCAAGGTATAGTTATGCGTATATACTGTATCCCCTTCCTTGACAAAAAATATGGAAAACGCACCTGGCTTTGCCGTAGAGGAAATGTACAGGTCAAGGAAAAGGTAGTTCTTACTCTCAGCCTCATGCACATTCTGGATGACGACTCCCGGGTAATTGAGCACAGGGGTAGTCTCATTGACAGCGTTACCATGCACCAGCAATTGAAGGTTTTGGTTTTTCATGCCGGTCCACCAATTGGGTGGCTCTACGTGGTATATCTGCGCTGACAATCCGGCTTGAATCACCATCACCAGGATTGCTATATAAATGTATTTGATCGTGCTCATGGAAGAATTTGCTTCAGTTTATCAGCGATAAATATATTACTTATCCACTGATTGCTCAAGGCTTCCTGTGTAAAGGGGGCCTGTGGCATATAAGGATACGGGCCAAACTCAGGAGTAATGGTAAATGCTTCCCACCCCTTCTCCTTTTTTATTTCCAGTATTTTTCTCCACCAGGACACATAGATTTCCAGGTGATGCTGCCACTCAGGAGCAACCGGATCATTGACCTGGGGAGCTTGCTCACTGCCTATCCTGGCATGAAGGTGGGCTACATGTGGGATAATCTCTTGAAGGATATCTTCCTGCCCCTGGAGCATGCTTTCAGAAACAACACAAAAATGAGAAAAATCACCTACCAACTCCAACTCAGGGAATTTTTGGAGATACGATAACAATGTGGATGCATGAAAAGAAAATCTACCACGATGGGTTTCATGATAGATTGGTTTTCCTGATTTTATACTCATCTGCATGGCCGCCTCAATCACCTTGCAATTTTGATCAAAAGAAAAATAATCTTTCCCGGTATGTGAATTTATAAAATGCGGTTGGTACAAAATCAATTCAGCCAGCCTTCGTTCCATTTTCAGGATATACGCATCTACATTTTCATTCTCAGGAGTCGTCAATTGCTGGGCGATAAAAACAAAATCCGGCCGCTGCTCCCTGGCCTTGTCCAGTTTTTTGAGAAAGTGGTCTGTAAAATGACCTGAAGGTGGAAGCGATATTTCAATGCCATCATAACCTGCAAGGATCACTTTATCCACGAAGGCTTCTGCCTGCATATCCTCACATCCCCAGTACGTACAAGTGAATACTTTTTTCAAGATGATGCAGTTTATTCCCTGGAGTGTTTCTGAAATGTGACCTGTCTTAATATGGTTTGCCCCATGGGTACAAGCTCGATGGATTCTGAAGTCCAGCTGTCGGGATTAAACATTGTGGTAAAAAATGTCATTGGATTATCTCTTAGTTTTTTTATATGCTGATCAGGCTGGGGGATGTACTGGTAAATAGTTTTCGAAACAGGAGTGTACTGCATTTCCTTGCAGGTATTTACAGCATACTGCCTGGTGATGGTTTCAACTGCATCGATAGGATGTGCAAGGACTAATGGGCCGTAGGTAAAATAGATTTCCTCCTGTCCTGCTTGCCGCATGATAGGTTCTGTCATAAACTCGATGGTAAGCTTAGTTGTTTTGTTCCATGTCCTGTCTACAACAATATATCCATCTTTAAGAATATATGGTAGAGAAGACTTAACGTCCATGGCCCAGGCTGGTTTCCTGATTTTTAATGGAAATTTCATCCGTTCTTCGGTCGACACCTCAAACCGGATTTTATGCTCAAATGGATATTCTGTAATCTCCTTGATTGAGATGGTATTGCCTCGCCACTTGGTGTTCAGTTCACATGGTCCAAGCAATTCAGCAACCAATGCGCTGTCTTCCTGCATCCACATATGTTGAATGTAGTATGGCCCTATTCTGCCGGCATTGGGCACGCAACATACAGCAGCTTCTTTGTGGACAGGAGAGTAGCGGTAACGCGTTTGATTTCTGTCACTCGTATCACCATTCTTTCCACCTGTCAGGTAATAGGAATTATCTGTCTTGAGATAGCAAATAGCGCTTTCTGATGGATGCCTTGCTCCCTGGGCAGCGTTGAAGAAAAGCCGTTCAACCTTATCTCCATAGGATACATTGCCTGTCTTGACCAACAAGCTGATATAGCTATCCATTAATTCGTGGACCGAGCAATATTCATATCCGGTAGTTGTAGCATCAGCCTTCCTGCCGCCAATAAATTCATCCCCGGCTGGTGCCCCTGAAGGATTGGTGGTACTTTCTATTTTCTGAAGAAATTTATCCATGGCTGTTTTCAGTTGAACATTGCCGGACGCATAATAAGCTGCTGCCAAAGGACGCAATTGTTCATACGTATGGACTCCGTGGCCAATTAAAGGGACACCAGGGTTGATCAGTTTATCATATTGTCCATCTTCATTTAACGCTTGTTGTGAGAAATCACCATAGAGGAACAGGCAATAATCAAGATATGCGTGATTGCCTGTAAGCCGGTACATAGATTCAAGTACATCTGTAAATACAAGGCCATGCGTCAGCCCTCCGGCATCAGGCTTGTTTACATGAAACGGATGGGATTGGCCGGGTGGATAATTGACGATTACATTGTCTACTGCCCTTTTTACAGCATTCCATACTATAGCGTCTCCCGTATACTCATACCATGCAAGTAGTCCTCTAAGGAGTGTGGCTTTAGCCCACAGTTCTCCGTTTTCTGTATCAAACTTGTACCGAAGATCTTTGTCATAGATGCCGAGGTAACCATCCGTGTCCTGGGTAGCCAGTATAGACTGAATATATCCCTTTATTCTTATAAGGTGCATTGTATCTCTTGCAAGGATAGCAGACCTGATATACCCATCCCACCAGTTGCTCTGCGTCTCACAGTTCCACCACAGAAACTGAACCTGCCAGTCTCCTGCTTCTGATACTGCACCGAGATCCTTGCTCTTGACTTGCCTGGTCAACCGATCGCGCCCATAGATGTCATCCTGGATGATTAGCTCTGGAACCAGGCTATCCAGATGGCCTGTAAACCCCCTGAGGTTTTCCTCAAGCTGTGTTTTGAGCCAGCCCTTTGGCATGACCTGCGATAGATTTATTGGGGACAAGGCTTCAGGAATCCGGTTGGTTTTTTCAAACGGACTCTTATGCTGTGCCCGTGCATCATACACAAATAATACACTCAAGACCATTACACACTGTAGTGCTATCAATTTCATTGTCTTATGATTTCCGTGACTGATCAGAATGGAATCTTCTGCAGTTATACGCTTGTGTACAAAATAGGATTGATTGGTGTGTCTATGATTTCACCAACTTTTGCTCCCGGGCACCATGTGTTCCAATCATTGATCTGGTTCTCGTTTTCCGGGTTTTTGAGTTTCATGTTTTGGTCCATATAAATGATGGTCATGACTTTCCTCATCTGGTCTGTAACATTGGCTCCGGCTCTATGAAACACCCAGCCCGAATGAAAACTAACCTCACCTGCATCAAAGGGTTCAATCACATGCCTGAAATCAGTCACTCTAAGCTTTTGTTCAATAGTCACTTCACTTTCGTCACTGATTTCAAGATCCCTTCCTTCCAACAATTGATGGCTTCCGGCACTAAATTCCAATGGCCCCAGTTCCAGTGGTGTGGATTGTAATGGAATCCAAATGGTAACGGTCTTATCGGACTCAAGCGGCCAATAGTATTGATCTGCATGCCATGGAGTGATGCCCCCGCCACCTTCTTTAAAAAGCGCCTGGTCATGATAGATACGCACGCCGTCTGTCTCCATCAGGTCGGCAGCCACTTTAGCCAGTCGCTTACTGAAGACAAGCTCCCTGACCAACTCATCTTCTCGCCAGAGATTAAATAGTTGAAGAAAAGCTTTCCCGTAGGTAGTCCGTTCATGGAGTGAGGTGCTCACCTTATTCATTTGGTTGACACGGTCGGTGATCACCTGATTAAAGTATAGGAGCGATTCCTCATTCAGTACCTGCTTTAGTTTAATGTAGCGGTTTTGCTGGTAGTAGTCAATTTGTTCCTGCGTTAATGCATAAGGCTCGCTAAGAAATGATCGAATGGCTGTTGGTAGTGGCATGATATACTATTTGTCTCAAATGTATGCTACAACACAAGGCTAAAATGGCACAGGTTTGCCCATTTTTAACACTATATTGACCATTTTTCGTACATTTTGGAATAAATGCAGCAATAGAGTATGAAACCCAGGTTGGAGTATGTTGCCCACAAGCCTCACCAGCGATCCTATTTGTGTTATGAGGTAAATGTGCCTGCCTTTGAGTTTCTCTGGCATTACCATCCGGAATATGAACTGACATGGATTCTCAAGGGAAAAGGTAAGCGCATGGTCGGGGATAGCTATGAATCCTTTGCCGAAGGAGATCTTGTGTTGATAGGCCCACTCCTGCCGCATACTTGGGTGAGTGATAAACACAAAAAGGAAAGCTGTAAGGCGCTGGTCATTCAATTTCCTGCTTCCTTTGTAGAGCCCCTATTGCAATACCCTGAAATGAAAGATATTGTCAGGTTGTTAGCCAGGTCACAATTTGGTTTAGCCTTTTCCATTGAGCATCAAAGAGAACTAAAGGAACTATTGATAGGAATACAAGGAAAAGATAGTGTTGGCTCGCTTACTTCCCTACTCCTCGTCTTACAGAAGCTCTCCTCGTTAAAATCATCGCCCCTTGCCACAGGTCGTTTTCACTCGATCAAGGGGAATGAAAACCAGGCGCGAATCAACAAGGTTTTCCTTTATGTTCAAAAGGAATTCAGGGGACAGGTTTCAATTCAGAAAGCAGCATCCTTTCTTCACCTTTCAGAAAGTGCCTTCTGCAAATTCTTTAAACGAACGAGCGGCAAAACATTTTCTGACTATGTCAATGAAATCCGCATAGGGCATGCTTGCCAACTGTTACTCGAAACAGATAAACCAATTGGTGAAATTGCCATAGCTTCAGGGTATGAATCCCTTACCTATTTTAACAGGGTTTTTTTGAAGAAAAAAGGGACCCGGCCGGGTGAGCTTAGAAAGCACAAATAAAATCCAGCTTAATGATTTAGGGGTTCCACTATATCTATCACGCTTCCTGCCCCTCTTTCTTCCGCTTGGTCTCTCTCGAAAAGCTATACACATCCTCCACCGCGCGATACCTCACCATCACCTCCCCGGCAATCAACAAGATCACTCCGCTGATGAATAATCCGTTACGTACGATTTCGACAATTGCGGTCCATGATGGCCAGAATCGTCGCACAAAGATGAGCTCTGCTGCAATGACAAAAGCGCTGGAAAGAAGCAGGAGCAAACTGATATTGCGGTAAGGCCGCACTGTAGGTTTCTTCTGGCGGATGATGCAATTGATCAGGAATAGTTTAGTGCTTTCGTGATCGGGATTGATCTTGACGAGCTCCTTGAGGATATGTACAGCCTGATCTATCTTGTCCAGATTGTGCAGGGAGGCCGCCTTCTTGAAGAGGGTTTCAAAATAGACATCCTGATCCCTGTGCTTGAGGATATTGCGCTCGATACTCATCTCAACGATGTGGTCAGCAAGTTTCGCCTGCCTCGCATATTCTCCGGCTTCAAACAATGCTTCACCATAGAGGACCATCATATCAAAATATTCCTCCGCCTCGAGTTGACGCAGCATGAAAAAGTTTTCCTCGATATACTGTATTCTTTCCTTGTACGCCCCCTCCTCGATAGCCAGGAAGGCCTCGTAGGTCTCAGATCGGTTGGGATACATGGGTCTCATCTCAGTGGGTAGATATAGGGCCTGCTTGGGCTGGCATCCAACTCCATGGCAGGCATTTGAATCTGTAGTAAATATAAGCCATCCGATACCATATTGTCAATATAGATCATCTCCGTAATGGTCGCATCAAGACGGGGTGCCTCCGGATATTGCCAGAAGGCTTTATGTGCAGAAAGTCTGCCACCATCTTCTTCCCGGTCTACAGACGGCAAATCCAGAAGCAGGTGTAAAATTTTAGCTTCGGCCATCTTTCCTGTCACTGAAGCATCAAGATATGCCGGGTTGGTGCCGCCATAATGCCTGAACATTTTATCCGGATAATTTGGAAGGGTCCTGATGATTAATGCTTCAACTCCTTCATCCCATTCGAGCTTGTCAATTACTTTGTCTCCATCGTCCTGGGTAGTCGGGTAAACCGATATCAACTGAGCTATCCAAAATCCATCCCCCAGGCTCTCATGCACTGAATATCGTTCTTTGGAAATATGTCCGGCACATTCTGTATGCGTTCCATTGCCATGAGGGTTGATGCGGACATTGAAGAAATTGACCGCAGCGCCTTCCCTTGTGTCCCCGATCCAGTCCCCCGCTTTGACCGGAGTAGCTTCATACAGCGGAGCATGATAGGCATTAGGCTGTGGATGTGTATGATCGAGCGGGATGGCCAGGCAATGTCCGTTTTGGAGATCAGCATGATAGGTCCTCCCATTCCATTCGACAGGCACATGAAGCTTTGCCATCAGTTGCGGGAGTCTTTACCCCATGTGAGTTTATCATGGAGTGTGCGCAGGAATGAGTAATTGTACAATTGTATAAACCGTGTCACTACGTCAGCCTTTCTGACTGTCAACTTATCCTCTGCAGTAACAGCTTCAAATCTTGAGTCGAGTGTACAAAGGAAACTCTCCGCACGTCCCTCGATTTCGAAGGAGATCACACTGGTATCCGGTACCACTATAGGCCGCACCGAAAGATTGTGTGGGGCTACAGGCGTAATCACGAGGCTACCTGAATTTGGAAAGACAATCGGATCTCCGCAACTCAGCGAGTAGCCTGTAGAGCCTGTAGGTGTAGCAATGATGAGTCCATCCGCCCAGAAGGAATTGAGGAGTTCACCATCGATATAAGTATGAATGATAATCATACTCGATGTATCACGCTTGTGGAGTGTAAAATCATTTAGCGCCACCTTAGAATCCTTGAAGATATCCGCAGTGGTTTCGAGCCGCACCATAGACCGTTCGTCATAGTGGTATCTGCCTTTAGCCAGTTCGCTCACCGCAAAGCCCACCACTTTTCCTTCGATGCTGGACAGGAAGCCAAGTCGACCCAGGTTGATCCCCATGACCGGGACCTGGTATTCGTTGACCAGGGAGATGGCACCCAGCACGGTACCGTCACCCCCAAAGGCCATGACTACATCTATGGGATTGGTTTCGAAGTTCTTAAACAGGGTCACCCCCTTATGATCACGGATCACAGGATCAGTCTGCCTCCAGTAGGCCTGGTCAGCAAATATGGCAATACCCTCCTTTTCCAGGGCTGTGAGCGCTTCCACGAGACATTCCCGGTGGTTTGGCTTGTAGACCTGGCCGTAGATCAATACATTCATAGGACTATTTAACAGTCTGTCGACCTGTAAGATCAAAAATGATACCACAAGTGTGAGACCGTGAGAAAGTGAGACCGTGAGAGGTGGGAGGCTCTGGGAGAGTGACAACGTGAGAGCGTGAGAACGTGAGAAGTTTGGGACTTGAATGCGGGCATGGATAATAAATGCACTTCAGCCTCTTTCGCCTCTTAAACCAAAATTTTAAATTAGAATAACGTTGGTTACAACTTGACCAGTTTTGTGACGTAACTAAAATCTGAATTGCTCAACCTCACAAGGTAGATCCCCGGAGGCCATGAAGATGTAACTACTTGCTTTCGATGACCATCATCTATCGACACAGGAATTTCTTCCTGCAGTAAACCATGTGAATTGTAAATAGTAATGGATGCTGAATGTTGTAATTCAAAATCCCACTCCAGCATAACGAGCTGATCAGCAGGCATAGGATACAATCTGATCTTTCCAGGTGCTCCTGACCCATTAGATGGTGCTACAGAAACAGTGCCACAGGTCTCTGCATCGAGCAGTTTGAACTTGAATTTTCTAAGTTCGATATCTTCAGTGCCGGTTGTATGGCCTATTAGAATGCCAGTGATGTCAACGGGTTCATGATTGTCATTAATGAGCGGAGCCGCAATGGTAGTTCCGTTCTCACCATTGTTAGTAAAATAAGGCACTGCCCAAAATGGACTGATATTCCATTCCCAGCTGGTCACTCCTGGCTCTTCGATCTGGTAGATCAGGGTGTCTCCTGAACACAGCGGCGGTAATTGTTCAAGGTCATGCGTAGTCACTCTACCACATTTGGCTTTGAGGCTTAACTTCAATGGTAGATCATAGGCACACACGGATTGGTCCCCGGTCCATGCCCCTGTCTCCCCATCCGAGAAAGTGAAAAACCCCAGGGAAAGGTCTTGTCTTGTAGAATCTCCAAGGCAATCAGGTGTGCCGCGTGTAATAAGATCAAAACAAAAATGCCACGGGCCCATTCCTCTTCCACATGAATTTCCATCTCCCCAATCCACCCCGACAGGCGGACCAGGTGTAGCACAGGTTCCATTGATACCATAGGCAAACCAACCTGCTGGAAGCAGGTCACCCTGGTTATCTTCCCAGCATGGACCACAACATGCTCCGTGGACCCCGCTCTGTGGACAATCAGACTCAAAAACACTATTACACATATCCAGTGTACCATTGCCATCGTGATCTCCTACATTAAAGCTTGGATTATCATAATGATAATCTACATTATTAAACCAATCCCAAGTAGAGGCACCATACAAGCCGTTACTGGCTGTACCAATCGTATTCCCATTGATTGATGCGTTGACTGGCTGACCTTGTATACCAAAGGAAGATGGATCCCATCCATTGCCGAATACCGGCACAATACCCTGGAACCATTGGCACCCATTTTCGGCAGCTGTAAACTCATTTACACTCATGCAAAAACTTACTTTTTCATTCGGCTCAAAAGGCCCTTCCAGTGGGCCACCTGCAGATCTCGCGGTAATCTCAATAGAGCGATCCACTACACATACAAAACCCCTTGACTGCGTACTGATGCACAATTGAAAATTGCCCCCTATACTCACCAGCGAACTGATGGCGATATAATAAGTGACATTAGAATCAAGAGGCGTACCTATTGCTTTGGCCATACCATCTGAACCAATAATGCAGGCCAGGCCACTTCCTGTCAGATATACCTGTTCAAGGTCACCACAATCGGTAGATGTCTTAAATACCGAAATCACGGGTGATTCAATATCGGAACTATACACTTCAATATTCATAGCGACTGCTGCGCTGTCCGGTGTCAGCCGGTACCATACGGTAGGGAAATCCCCCATCTGGCAGGATTCTATTATAGTATCAGGGGAAGCAAATTCATTACAGCCATTGATACAAACAAACGACTGATCTAAAACCACATTGGGGATGACTGTCGCAGTGCTGCAATCATCATTGGCAGTGCATGGATCTGGTCCCGAGATGTTATTGCCCAACAGCAATAAAGGAAAAGTAAAGATGCACCCGAATAGAATGTTGCGGAATACTTGTGTCAGTTTCATTGGATATGGTTTTGAGGTAATTGGTATCATATAAAATTAAGGCATTTTTAAGGAATCCTCTAAAATTATAACGAGGTCAGGGTCAATTTTAACAGCAGTAAAAAAAACCTACATCTTCACGAATTTACCAACAAGAAAGGATTGCCTGGTTTGAAGGATGATGAGATAAACGCCATCCGCATAGTCCCTCACATCGACTTGCATACGATGTTCATTCATTTCTGATTTCGAAATAGCTGTTTGAAACATAACATAGCCCCGGGGATCAAGCACTGTCAATGATGTTGCATCATCAGGTTGCTTTGGCCATTCGATGTGAATATCATCTGTGGTGGGTTGCGGAAATATCTTGAGCATATTTCCTGAGGGAACGGCATGTGCCATGATCGGCGCACCGGGTTTGATCAGGTTTCCTCCGCCGTGCGGAGGATCTTCATCTGTTTGCGTATCGTTTGATTCATCATCCGACACAATCGTATCGAGATGACACGGTAAGACTTTAATAAGGATTTCCTTTTGGTATGTGCATCCGATACTATCTACAATGTGCAGGGTAAAAGCGGAAGGCTGAAACGGTGGTGATAAAGTAATAGAGGATGTAGTTTCTCCACCTGGATTCCACAAATAGGAGAATGGCGCTAAGCCACCTGACAAGGGCAGGGCTGAGATGATCAATGAATCTTTATCCTTTTCACATGCAAGGATAACGTCAGGCAGTGCGCTCCTGATCCCCGGTATAATTCGGAACCGTACTTGCTTGATGAAAGTATTAGACGAACCCTGTTCGTAACCAGTGAAATAATAAGTGACTTCAACAGGATTTTGAGTTTGATTTATAAGCGTGTCATAAATCACATATCCATTCTCCCCTGCTTTCGGTGATGGCTTTATTGACGAGGCAGGAAATATGGACCAGGTCCAATGATCAATACCTGGCTCATCAATGACATAGTCAAAAACATCATCCGCACATTTGTCTTCTCTAAATTGAATGCCGAGATCAGTCTCCTGAGCACACGTCATTGGGAAGGAAACCATGACTGGTTGATCTAAAGCACAAATTGAAGAAGAACCCGTCCAGGACCCAACCTCCCCATCAGCAAAGGTGAAAAATCCAAGAGTAAGGTCACTGGTTGTCGCATCAACAAGGCAATCAGGATAATCACGCACTACAAGATCAAAACAAAAATTCCAAGGTCCCATTCCACCTCCACAGGTATTTCCATCTCCCCAATCAACCCTGACCGGAGGACCTGGAGATGCGCAGGATCCATTTATCCCATATGCAAACCAGCCGTTTGGAAGAAAATCACCTAAAGGCGTTCCCCAGCATGGACCGCAACAACCCCCTTGGATACCACCTATGTTTGGACAATCAGGATCATATAATGTACTACACATGTCTAATGTACCGTTTCCATCAAAATCACCAATCTGACGATAGGTATCACGATAATGATAGTCTACATCACTAAACCAGTCCCATGTAGCGGCTCCATAAAGGCCATTGCTTGGAATACCCATAGCTGCTCCATTTATAGTAGCATTTAATGGTTGTCCGTTTGGATCAAAGGAGGACGGGTCCCATCCGTTTCCAAATACAGGTACAAGGCCCTGAAACCATTGGCATCCATTGCCGGCTGCTGAGTAGGAATTTACGTTCATACAAATACTCACTTTTTCACCGGGTTTAAACGGCCCCGACAAATCCCCACCTGCTGAACGTGCTTCAATAGATACTGCCCGGTCGATAACACATACGGATGCTACAGAGATTGTATTGATACAAAGGGTAAAGTCACCTCCAATTTTATCATACGAATTCACAGCTATCAAATACCTGGTATTAGATGCTATATCCGTTCCTATCGCTTCTGCAACACCATTCGACCCAATTATGCATGGAAGATTACCCTGAGACATGGGAATCTGTATCAGGTCAGAACAGTCCGATATCATTTGAAAAACGGTAATCGTTGGTGACGCAATATCATTGCTGCTGACCTGTATATTCATCAACGTTCCGCCATAGGTAATTACGCTATACCAAACCGTTGGAAATACACCTATTTGGCAATTGTTGTTAAAGAATTCAGGAGTGGCGCCAACCGTACATCCTTCAACACAAATAAACCCCTCATCCGCAATCACATTGTCAATCGGTATGGCTGTTTCACAAAAATCATTGACAGCGCAGGTGTCTTGCTTAAAGGTGTTAAATGCCAAAAGGGAGGAGGATAAAAATAGCAGGAAGGACATCAACCCGGTTATTATGGTGATTTTTCGCTTCATGGTCTTGGGTTTAGTGGTTTTAAGGATTCACTAAAAATAAGCCTTTTGCCTAGAAATCCCTAATGACAAACTATAGCGAGGATAAATAAAATAGCGATGTGTCAAATTTCGACATTTGTAATCGGTTTGAATCCTTGACACAGTATCAACTTTTCAATACATGTCGCCCCGATGGGGCTAAGGAGATTTTGCTTGACTCGATGCTACAGACATGTCGCCCCGATGGGGCTATGGAGATTTTGCTTGACTCAATGCTACAGACATATCGCCCCGATGGGGCTCACAAGATTTTGCCCGGTTTAATGCTACAATCGTAGCGCCCCGATGGGGCTCTTTAGCCTCCCCCGGATGCCGTAGCTATTTCGCGAAGGCATCTTTAGTCTTTTCCGCCCTTCTGCCTTTCCGCCCAACTTTTGCCTCAGCAAAAGAAATCAATCCTCTACCTCCACGATCAACTCCACCTCCACTGCAATATTAAAAGGCAACGAACACATGCCAACAGATGAACGCGCATGCTTTCCCTTTTCACCAAAGACAGCCACCATCATATCCGAAAATCCATTCATGACTTTTGAGTGATCGGTAAAATCGGGAGTGGTATTGATCATACCATTCACCTTGATGATACGCTTGACTTTACTCAAGTCACCAAGTTCTGTTTTAAGGACAGCAATCTGATTGACGGCTACACTCTTCGCGGCTTCATAGCCTTGTTCGATGGTAAGGTCCTGGCCAAGTTTCCCGGTGATATATTTTCCATCAGGCCCATTTGGACCTTTGCCTGCGAGGTATAGTAAATTGCCTGTGCGCACTACATTGACATAGTTGGCTGCAGGATTAGGCGCGGCAGGAAGGGTGATACCCATTTGCATTAATTTCTCTTCAGGCGATTGAGCCTTTCCGAATACAGGGATTATAAAAGCAATGAAGATCAACAGATGTTTCATATCAGATTAGGTTGTAAATGAGTACTGCAAGAGAGGCCCCCACGACAGGCCCGGCTACCGGGATCCAGGCATAGCTCCAGTCACTATGCCCCTTCGTCTTGATGGGCAATAAAAAATGTGCGATTCTCGGTCCCAGATCCCTGGCTGGATTGATCGCATATCCGGTCGGGCCACCCAGTGATAATCCAATTCCCAAAACCAATAAGGCCACAGGCAACGCATTTAATGTACCTAGCATATCCGTTGAAGGTGACAAACATAGGGCCCCGAAAAGCAGGACAAATGTGCCAATCATTTCTGTCAGCAGATTGTGCTTCGGACTGCGTATAGCCGGAGATGTACAGAATACTGCACGAATCAGTTCTTTGTCAGCAGTGACATCAAAATGCTTTTTATAGGCTAGCCAGGCTACCACACTTCCACAAATTGCTCCGGTCAATTGAGCAAATATATAAGGTGCGATAAGGGTCTTGTCAAAACCCTTAAAAAGGGCTAGCGCAATGGTCACCGCAGGATTGAGATGTCCGCTACCACCAAGATGTACAGAGGTGTAGACACCTACAAATACACCCATGGCCCAACCAAAGGTGATCACGATCCACCCGCCTTGTTGTCCTTTTGATTGGGTCAATAAGACATTAGCCACCACACCGCATCCAAGGATGAGCAACAACATGGTCCCAAAAAATTCTCCAATAAAATGTTCTGCCATGGAATCGAATTTCACTCGTTAACTATTGATGGAAGGAAGATAAATCTTTGCCAGAAGAGTATACTCATTTATTTGCTTTTGGACCCAACCGGTATCTTTTACCAGACAAGCCGCCATCAGCTCCGCCACGATTGGTGCCGCTTCCACAGAGGCCTTCACGTCGAGAAATAACATGCGACTCCTGCGGGCAAGGAAGTCTTCGATCGCTTCACACATCTCTTCCTTTACTGCCCACACAATTTCTGCTTTTACATTATCAAAAGCCGGATGGATTTTTTCGCCAAGCTCCGGATCCTTTTGTATCATATCGAGTATGTGTGCTTTATCCGAACCATAATAATACAAAGGGGATTCAAAATCTGTTTGCTCCTGATATCCATGAATGGGCAATTCACTAGTTCCCGATAAAGCAGCAGAGAGATCAGCTCTTTGCACTGCCACATTGACCGCATCTTCAGCCATCTTTCGATAGGTGGTCCACTTACCACCGGCGATGGTAATCAATCCTGAGTCTGAAACCGTGATGTGATGATCCTGGACAATGATGCCGTCTTACCACCACCCTTCACCAAGGGTCTCAACCCGCAGAATACACTTTTGATATCTGCATATGACGGATCTTTCATCAGGTAATGGCGCATGGTCTGCAGGACAAAATCTATTTCATCGCTCTGCGCTCTGGGCTCTACAGATGCAACCCCAACCGGCGTATCCGTTGTCCCTACGATAATCTTCTGATGCCATGGTACAGCAAATAATACCCTGCCATCATTCGTCCTAGGAATCATGATTGCTGTTTCAGCAGGAAGAAATTCCTTATCTAATACAAGGTGAATGCCCTGGCTGGGGCTAACGAGAGTTTCAGCATCAGCATCATCCATATTCAGGATGGCATCAGAGAATACACCTGTGGCATTGATCACTGCTTTTGCCTTGATCTCATAAGTCTCACTTGCAAAAGCATCTTTTACATTGACCCCGCAAATGTTTCCACCTGCCTTCAACAGTCCTTCAACGGAAAAATAATTTAATACGACTGCTCCATGATCTGCTGCAGTCATGGCGAGGTGAATGGCCATGCGGGCATCATCAAACTGACCATCGTGATAACGTATTCCTCCTCGCAGTCCTTCCGGATCAAGTGTCGGAGCAGCAATGAGAGTTTCTTCCAATGATAAAAACTCAGTTGAACCTAATCCGAGGTTTCCAGCCATCCAATCATATGCCTTCAATCCCACCCCATAGAAGGGAGATTCCCACCATTCATAGTTGGGGATGACAAAGGATAGATTCCTGACCAGGTGTGGCGCATTCTTCATCATAAGGCCACGCTCGCTTAGCGCATCCATCACCAGTCTTATATTTCCCTGCTGCAAGTATCGCACACCTCCATGCACTAGCTTAGTGCTGCGCGATGAAGTGCCTTTGGCAAAGTCAAATCGTTCAAACAATACGGTACGAAGTTCTCTTGAAGCAGCATCAACAGCTATACCCAGTCCGGTAGCTCCACCACCAATCACACAGATATCCCACTCACCTCCCTCTGCCAGTCGGCTGATCATCTGTTGTCTTTGCATCGGGGAGTCTTGGTTTTCTTCAGGATAAAGTTCAGGGTTTACTTGTTCTCTGCCCAGGCTATGGATGCATTGACTGCCCGCTTCCAACCTGCAATATTTTTATTCCGATGATCCGGATCCATTGCAGGTGAAAAGGTTCTCTCGACCTGCCATTGTCTTTGAATCGTTTCCACATTAGGCCAGAATCCTACGGCGAGTCCGGCAAGGTATGCGGCCCCGAGTGCTGTGGTTTCTGTAATCCTTGGACGTACAACCTTTGTATTGAGGATGTCACTCTGAAACTGCATAAGCCGGTTATTGACCGTCGCACCACCATCGACACGCAATTCAGCAATATTAATACCTGTATCTGCTTCCATGGATTTTAATACATCATACGTCTGGTAAGCAATACTATCAAGTACCGCTTTGGCTATATGCCCCCGGTTACTTCCCCTCGTCAAACCAAAGATACTACCCCGCGCATGCGGGTTCCAATAAGGTGCGCCAAGGCCGGCAAATGCTGGTACGACATACACCCCATCACTGTCCTCCATGTCACCAACTATCGTTTCTATTTCTCCGGAGGTATGGATGATATTCAACCCATCACGCAACCATTGTACCGCAGCACCCGCTATAAAGACACTTCCTTCTAATGCATACTCTGTTTTGTTACCAATACGCCATGCTATCGTGGTCAACAAATTGTTTTTGGATTTAAAGCCCTTCTCTCCGGTGTGCATAAGCATAAAACATCCGGTGCCATACGTGTTCTTTACCATGCCCGGCTGGATACACATCTGTCCAAACAAAGCCGCCTGCTGATCTCCTGCTATGCCTGCGATAGGTATAGATGAACCGGGTACTATATTTCCGGTCAGTCCGTACACTTCACTACTGGATCTCACCTCAGGTAATACACTGCGTGGTATAGAAAAAAGGGTCAGCAACTCCTCATCCCACTCCCCGCTATGAATATCGAAGAGCATGGTACGTGAGGCATTGGAGACATCCGTGACATGGACAGTGCCACCAGTGAGGTTCCACACCAGCCAGGAATCTATAGTGCCAAAGGCCAGTTCACCACGCTCAGCTTTCTCCCTGGCATCCGGCACCTGGTCGAGTATCCACTTGAGCTTCGTTGCTGAAAAATATGCGTCAATGATCAGACCAGTTTTCTCCTGGATGATTTTGGCATATCCCGCCTTGACCAATGCATCGCAATCATCCGCAGTCCTCCTGTCCTGCCACACGATGGCATTGTAGATTGGCTTACCGCTCGTCCTGTCCCACACCACAGTGGTCTCACGCTGGTTGGTGATCCCGATAGCAGCAATCTGGTTGATAGTGATGGCTGCCTTGGCCAGCGCCTCTCCCAATGTACTGATCTGGCTGCTCCATATCTCCTCAGGATCATGCTCCACCCATCCTGGAAAGGGATAGATCTGTGCAAATTCCTTTTGCGCCACACTGATGATATCCCCCTTATGATTGAATAGTATACTCCGGCTGCTTGTTGTTCCTTGGTCAAGTGAAAGTATGTAGGTTGTCGACATGGTGATGTTTTATATCCCTTGTAATGTATAAAAGATTTAGATGTATTTTTTGCCTGGCTCTTTTGGGGATTTAGGGGCAAAATAAAGGCCTCTATCCGGTTTGCCGGATAGAGGCCATGTATAACATACATATTTACGTTTTACTCCTTTCTCATGATCATGAGGACTTTAGTATAACGATCATCATCGGTGCGCAGTTGAATCATATACCCGCCTTCCGGAATATTAGAAATATCCACTTGGTGCGTTGTAGTGCCTCTAGACACCTTGAGATTCTCCAGCAGCAAGGTTTGTCCCACAAAGTTCATGAGTGACACCTGGACGCGCTGATCCAGCAATGACTCAAAACTTATAGTAAGGCCGTCCTTTGCCGGATTAGGCCACATACTGAATTGAGATAGGTTTGCTTCCTCAATGCTGCTTTCCGGAAACGATGGTATTGCCGGCACCACTACATTGTGAATTTCAATATCCTGTTCACCGGAATTTTCTACTAATGGATTCGGTGAAATATCCTCACAATCAAGTGTTGCCTGACAAGTCGTTGAGCAACCATACGCATCTGTGAGCGTAAGGGAAATTTCAACTTCATCCCAGCCAATATACATCCCCATATCCGGTGTGCCTTGTCCTGACTGGATAAAACACTTTTCACCAAAAACCTCCCAAGCATAGGTGATACCGCCTAATCCACCGGAGGCGCCGCTCGTAATGGGCACATCGTGTGAATTACAGTCAACGGATTCAGGCACAAAAATATCGCAGGACAACTGTGTATCCGGTATCCAGGTGATATGCTGAGTCGCTTGTGAGGTGTTTCCGCATACATCAGTGGCAATCCATGTCCTGGTCACACTATACTCTCCAGGACCTGCGCCCGGATCAGTAGTTTGCGTATACGCCACAGTTACTGAATTTGAATAGTCTGAAGTATTCACAGTTCCTGCTGGAGGTAAAGGTGCACAGATAATCGTGGCCTCCTCAGGAATGGCACTGATCTCCGGCGACATGTCATCCATGATATCCACTGTGATAGACAATACACTTGAATTACCACAGATATCAGTCGCAACCCATGTATATAATCTTCGTTCGTAGTAGCCATCCGATGTGCAGTTGTCAGCATAGCTCACTTCAAGGGTAAATACCGGAATAATCGCTTCATCACATTCGTCTTCAATATATATGCTGTATTCATTGAGGTCATTCAACTCACGCATCAGCTCCGTTTGAGACAAATGAACAAGGCGGAGTCCGGTGTCTATGAATTTCTGGATTACAGAATTTGTTGCCACCAATATCTCCGGAGGTGTTTGATCACCCAGGATAATCCGTTGGTGCTTTGTCGCAATATTTCCACATGCGTCTTTAGCACTCCATATCCGCTCTATGACCCGGCCCTCTCTGCAAGTCCCTTGGACTTCGGTCTCTGTCATCGTGACTTGCACATACTGATCAGCACACCGGTCATAGGCTGTCACTTTGGGGAGCGAGAGATCATCACAAATTTCTTCGACTACACCATAAATTATCGGACCGCTTTTATCTCCAACATGTATAGTTTGGTTTAATACAGTCACATTGCCACAAGCATCTGTTGCTGTATAAACACGTAACAGATCATATTCATATGGGCAATCGCTCTGCTGGGTATTGATCGCCGTCTCAATGTGTACATCTCCACAATTGTCAATGACCTGGATGCTGGGAAGTGAATCCGTGCAGCTGATAGTCAGCTCACTGTCAAAATCCAGGAAGACAGGAGATGTATGATCCACAATATGCACCGTAACTGTGAGTTGCGAACTATGACCACACATATCTGTAGCAGTCCATTTCAGCTGTAAGACCGCTAATACGCCATTGCCGGCAGCACAATCATTTGCCTGCATCAATGTTTCGTGAAAATCTATATTCAAGCCTACGGGGCAATCATCATTGACCACTACATCATTCGTCCCAAAGGAGGTATACTGATTTCCATTTGCCTGGCATTCCACGGTGAGTATTTCTCCTGGTGCAAGTGCCGCCAGTAGAGGATTTGCAAATACAATGGATGGCCCGTTGTTATTGTCAGTCAAGATAATGGCTGTATCACGGACAGAGTTTCCACAAGGATCAAATCCCTCATAGGTCCTGCGCACTGCCGTTCCCGTACCACATGGGCTGGCTACTGGCACATCCCAGTATCTGACATTTCCATTTCCACAATTATCTATTGCCTCCACTTCATTGAGTGCCGGATCACCATCACAGGTCAAAGGAGGAACCCCTACCAATACCGGAGCTTCATCATCGATCAGGTGAGCTGTCAGTGTCAGGGATGTCTTGTTTCCACATTGATCTATTGCATCCCATCGGAATGTGCGTTGTTCAATATACCCAAAGTAATCACAGTTGTTTGACTCAATAATTTCCTTTTCAAACGTGACCGAGCCCGCAGTGCCACAAGAAGGCTCACTATAGACGGATGCTGTACCCAGGTGATCATAGAATGCGGGAATGCCTCCTTCATTGCATGTATACTCCAGGATGGTTCCATCAGGCATACCGGCTATTTCTGGTTGCGTGATCCTGAGTTCAGGTCCCTTTTCATCAATCAACGTGATAAGCTGTTTTGCGACCGTTACATTGCCACAATCATCAGTGGCTGTCCAGGATCTGGTGATCACTTGCCCATCCCTGCAGCCAGGCGCCGGATTGG
This sequence comes from Candidatus Opimibacter iunctus, assembly GCA_016716665.1. Taxonomy (GTDB): domain Bacteria; phylum Bacteroidota; class Bacteroidia; order Chitinophagales; family Saprospiraceae; genus Opimibacter; species Opimibacter iunctus. The sequence continues at coordinate 68,873 of JADJVH010000010.1, forward strand.
ATTCACTATACAGGATCACGCATGCGCAAAGACATTCGTCAGTTGCATAGATATCATCAGGTGGGGCAGGCATTTCATCACAATTGACCTGAATGTCGGAAGGTACACCATGTATCACCGGTGGAACTTCATCAACTAATGCAACATAGACAATAGCAGTAGCACTGTTGCCACAAGCATCAGTGGCAATCCATCTTTGGCGAAACAAATTGATATAGCCATCTACAGCACAATTACCATCATCCTGCAAAGTCTCAAGGAAGGTCACTGTGACGGTTCCATTACAATTGTCACTTGTACTCACACTACCGGTGCTGAAGGATGGAAGTTCCCAATCCGGATCCTGGCCTTCACATTGAACATAGATGGTTCCGCCATTTGGTACTCCTTGCAACAATGGATCTGTGAAGGTGATCACCGGTGGGGTATTGTCGTTGACTGTGATAGTTTGGGCGCAGGTCGCTGTGTTGCCACTCGCATCAGTTGCCCGGTAGGTTCTGGTCAAGGTATATCTATTGACACAGGTCTGGCTGGAAATAACATCATTGACCCAGGCTACTGTAGGCGGTCCGCAATTATCCGCGGCGCTGACGGTGGCTATATTGACCGGGGGTACCAGTGATGCACATTGAACAGAGACATTGGCCGGACAACTGATAGTAGGTGGTTGTAGATCTACCACAGTGACCGTAAACGAACAGGTAGATGAATTTCCGACACCATCTGTAGCACGATACACAACAGTATTTATTCCCAAAGGAAATGTACTTCCCGACGAAAGACCACTTACTAGAGTAATGGTGGGCGCTGTGCAATTGTCAGTTGCACTTATAGAGCCATAAGTAACCACAGCCGTACATAAACCTGGTGCCGTATTGGCGGTAACGTTTGCCGGACAAGTGATGACGGGTGCCTGATTATCGACAACGGTTACGGTAAACGAACAGGAAGAAGTATTTCCGACACCATCAGTAGCGCGATAAACAATTGAACTAACGCCTACTGGAAATGAACTGCCCGATGGAAGTCCACTTATTAAGGTAATACTGGGGGCCGTGCAATTGTCACTTGCACTGATAGAACCATAGGTAACTACAGCCGAACAAAGACCTGGTGATGCATTCGTGGTTACGCTTGCAGGGCAGGTAATGCTTGGGCTGGTATTGTCACCTTTAGTAAAACTCCAGATGGTACATCCCGTGGCTGTACCTCCTGTATTAAATGGCCTTATCTGCCAATAATACGTCCCTGCTGCGAGTGACCCAACATTGTAGCTGGTGCTGGCCGTAGTGGCAACAAAAGGAGGCGTGGGAGAGGTCCCGAAATAAACATCATATCCGGTTGCGCTGGGTTCAGGTGACCAGCTAAGGGTTGTATTTGTATTAGGGCACGTAACATTTCCAACTGCCGGAGAGGGATTTGTAGCACAAGGAACATTCAACACCGGACAGTCGATGCGGAATGTCTGATTGACTGCAGAAATCGATTCCGGATCAAAAAGGATGTAATAGGTGGTCCCGGCTGTCAATGGCCCAAAAGCATTCGATTCTGGCAATGATGCATCTCCAATGCATGTCCATCCGGTTGCATTACAGCCTCCTGAGGCTGCTTTGTAAAAGTAATCGACATAGAGTGAATTGGTTGCAGTGATCGCAAGGGTATGTGTCCCCGTTACGGTTGGTGTAAAGGAATATAGTTTTTCCTGGCCCGGAGTCGTAAATCCACATGAGTTAGGGCTCCATAACCCGGTACCCGTGGAGGATGCGGTAACAGGTGTGGTGCACACCATGGTTGGAATAGTGGCACAAGGGTCGAAAGGGGCAGGGCAATTGATTTGAAAGGTATGTGTAGTTGACGTTGTAGTCTCTGCATCAAGTAGTATATAGTAGGTTGTTCCTGCGGTCAGCGTTCCCATGGATGTAGTGGCTGGTGAAAAGACATCATCTATACATGTCCATCCTGTGGAGCTACATCCTCCTGAGGCCGCTTTGAAAAAATAATCGATATACCCGCCGGAATTGGTAGAGGTAACCTGTAAGCTATGTATCCCTGTGGTCACTGGCGTAAATGAATACACCTTTTCCAGGCCAGGGGTGCTGAAACCACAACTGCCCGGGCTCCACACTCCAGAACCCGAAAGTGTGGCCGTTGCTGGCGTCGCACAAGCTATCGAAGTGATCATGGCACATGGGTCAAATGCGACAGGGCAATTGATCTGAAAGGTTTGCGTAACAGGGGACGACGTCTCGGCATCAAGCAGTATGTAGTAGGTTGTTCCTGCTGTCAGTGTTCCCATGGATGCGGTGGCCGGGGAAAAGATATCATCTATACAAGTCCAACCTGTAGCGTTACATCCTCCTGAGGCCGCTTTGAAAAAATAATCGATAAAACCGCCGGAATTGGTGGAGGTAACCTGCAAGCTGTGAATTCCTGTAGTCACAGCCGTAAACGAATAAACTTTCTCCTGGCCAGGAGTACTAAATCCACAAGACCCCGGGCTCCATAAGCCGGCTCCGGAAACACTCGCCGTGACAGGCGTTGTGCATACAATAGTCCCAGGATTAGTGCAAGGATCTGGTGCTCCTGGACAACTTGTACACTGCACAGTCCCTGTATGGCATGAACCATCTGTGCCGCAAGACGCATTAGTATTATAATGCAAATAAAGAGGTCCTGAGGCTGTACAAACTACACTGATCGGTGCAAAGCCAAAACCAAGGACAAGGCCACCGGGCGTGCCTTGGTGGATGGTAATGAAATTGCCTGTTCCGCCCGTAGCATTAAACAGATATGTCGAACCACTTGCACAGCTATTGATCGTGCTATACTCACCGCCAAAAGCGCAGGTAGTAATCGTCACCGGCGCATTGGTTGTAGGCGCAGTGATCGTACCAAACGCTGAGGCGTTTGTACACTGACTCCATCCTGCATGGCTGATAAGAATAAAGGCAAAAAGAAATAAAGGAATAGTCCTTTTAAAATCAAAGGCAGGAACGGCACTTTCTGCCTGTTTCTTTTGGGGGAATTGCCGGGCTATAGCCGCAGCATCAGGAGTAATTAAAATTGAATAGGATTCCATATAAAGAGGGATTGGGTGGCATGAGGAAAGCATCATTCTGTCTGATCAAAACAGCAAAGCAATTGCAATTTGATTGCATTGAGAAAGGGAGCTGATCTATGTTTGGTTTGTTCAAAAACAAAAGGGTTGTCTGCGCTAAGAATAAAAAATTAAGTCATGTCGCGGCGAATGAAATATCCACGATCTAAGCAATTGTTAACCTAAAAATGATGTCCAAGAAGATTACAATTGATAATATTACTTCTTTTCTTTTAAATGAATATGGAAATTTAAAATATTTTTTTTATAAATGTCACTTCTTCCGGCACCTGAGGAATATAAAAGAAAAAGGCCTCCCTCCGACAGACCGAAGAGAGGCTTTCCAACACAATTATGCATTTATATCCTTATGACCGGATATCCTGATTGATAACCGCATTTTTTCTACCCCTTTCTCATGATCATGAGGACTTTGGTATAGCGATCACTATCCGTGCGCAGTTGAATCATATACCCTCCTTCCGGAACCTTCGAAACATCCAGTTGATGTGTCGTTGTGCCTTTAGCCACCTTGAGATCGTCACGAAGCAAGGTTTGTCCCACAAAGTTGATGAGTGATACCTGTACGTGCTGATCCAGTAAGGACTCAAAACTGATAGTAATGGCGTCCTTAGCCGGATTAGGCCACAGATTGAATTGCGATAGGTTTGCCTCCTCTATCCTGCTTTCCGGAGATGATGGTATTGCCGGCACCACAACGTTATGAATTCCTGCATCCTGATCTCCTGCATTTTCTACTAATGGGCTCGGCGCGATATCTTCACAATCAAGTGTTGCCTGACAAGTCGTTGAGCAACCATAGGCATCAGTAAGGGTAAGGGTAATTTCAACCGGATTCCAGCCTATATACATGCCCATTGCCGGTGTACCCTGTCCTGACTGGATAAAACACTTTTCGCCAAAAACCTCCCACGCATAGGTGATCCCTCCTAATCCGCCGGAGGCACCGCTCGTAATGGGCACATCATGTGAATTACAGTCAACGGATTCTGGCAAATATATATCACATGCCAACTGTGTATCCGGGATCCACGTGATATGCTGCGTCGCTGATGAGGTGTTTCCACATACATCAGTGGCAATCCATGTCCTGGTCACACTATACTCTCCAGGACCTGCGCCCGGATCAGTACTTTGCGTATAAGCCACATTCACTGGATTTGCATAATCTGCCGTATTCACTGTTCCCGCTGCAGGCAAAGGTGCACAGATGATCGTGGCCTCCTCAGGAATAGCACTGATCACTGGCGGCACATCATCCATGATATCCACTGTGATGGACAATACACTTGAATTGCCACAGATATCAGTCGCAACCCATGTGTATACCCTTCGTTCATAATAGCCATCGGTGGCACAGTTGTCAGCATAACTTACATCAAGGGTAAATACCGGAATAATTGCTTCATCACATTCGTCTTCAATATATATGCTGTATTCATTGAGGTCATTCAATTCACGCATCATCCCCGATTGTGACAAATTGACAAGGCGGAGTCCGGTGTCTATGAATTTCTGGATTACAGAATTTGTTGCCACCAATATCTCCGGAGGTGTTTGATCACCCAGGATAATCCGTTGGTGCTTGGTCGCAATATTTCCACATGCATCTTTTGCACTCCATATCCGCTCTATGACACGGCCCTCCCTGCATGTACCATGCACTTCCGTCTCTGTCATTGTGACTTGTACATACTGATCAGCACATCGGTCATAGGCGGTCACTTTCGGCAACGAGAGGTCATCACATATCTCTTCGACCACACCTGAAATGACAGGGCCGCTTTTATCGCCAACATGTATAGTTTGGTTTAATACGGTTACGTTACCACAAGGATCTGTTGCGGTATACACACGTAACAGTTCATATTCATATGGGCAATCGCTCTGCTGGGTATTGATTGCTGTTTCCAGATGTACTTCTCCGCAATTATCGATGACCTGGATTTCAGGAAGTGAATCAGTGCAACTGATAGTCAGCTCAGTATCAAAATCCAGGAAGACAGGAGGGGTATGGTCCACGATATGCACCATAGCCGAAAGTTGAGAACTATTACCACACATATCGGTGGCGGTCCATTGCAATTGCAACTTGGCCAGAATCCCGTCCGACGAGCAATCTGCCGATTGAACCAGGTTTTCCTTAAAACTTATCGCTACACCCGCTGGGCAATCATCTACTACACTTACGTCATCGGTTCCGAAAGTAGTATATAGTCCATCCATGCGGCTGCATTGCACCGTAAGAAATTCCCCGCTTCCCAGTCCAGCCAGGTCAGGATCAGTGAAGGTCATTACAGGAGGTTCATTATCATCAGTGATAATGATCGTGGTATCCCGTGTGGTATTTCCACAAGGATCAAAGGCTTCGTATGTTCTTCGCAGTGCCTTTCCATTTCCACATGGGCTTGGTATTTGAACATCCCAGAATCTTACATTCCCATTGCCACAATTATCCACCGCTTCCACCTTGGTAAGTGCCGGATCATCCGCGCAGACCATTTCAGGCACACCAATTAACACAGGAGGCTCATTATCAATCAACCGGACTATTATCGTAAGAGAGGTTTCATTGCCACATTGGTCAACCCCGATCCAGGTATATAGGCGCTGCTCAATATATCCAAAGAACTCACAATTACGCACTACATCAGCATCACTATGAAATGAGATTTCAGGAGATCCTCCACATGAAACCGGACTCCATACCGAACCTTCATTTAACTGGTCATAGAATTGTGGTATTCCTCCCTGATTGCAGGTATAGTTAATTATTGTTCCATCAGCAGTACCTGCAATTTCGGGCTGCGTGATTGTAAGTTCAGGTCCCTTGTGGTCGATCAGGCGGATGTATTGAGTCTCCACTGTTTCATTTCCACAGTCATCCCTGGCAGTCCATGATCTGGTGATCACCTGTCCATCCTGACAACCTGGAGCCGGCCCTGTCTGGTGATAAAGAATGACACAGGCGCACCGGCACTCATCTGCCGCAGTTACATCAACAGGTGGGTCCGGGACTTCATCACAATTGACAACTATATCTTCCGGCACCCCAAGGATTACGGGAGGGATTGTATCAATGAGCTCCAGCCAGACAAATGAAGTGGTACTATTACCACATGCATCTGTGGCAACCCATGTGAGGCGATATTGATTAATATAACCATCAACAAGGCAATTACCTTCATCCTGCAACGTCTCGTTAAAAGAGACCGTTACATTGTCTGTACAATTATCCATGGCACTCACGCTGCTTGTACTAAAAGCAGGAAGATCCCATTCCGGGTCTTGCCCAAAGCACTGGACCTGAAGGGTACCTCCAGATGGAAGCCCTGCGAGAAGAGGGTCTGTAAAAGTGATCACCGGCGGTGTGTTGTCAAAAACTGTAATTACCTGGGTGCATGTTGCCGAATTACCACAAACATCTGTAGCCCGATAAGTCCGCGTTAGGGTAAACCTGTTTAAACAAGTTTGATTGGTAATGACGTCTCCAACATGGGTAACCGTTACTGTACCTGTACAATTATCGGACGCCATAATCGTATTGACGTTCACAACCGGTACCAGATTTGCGCATTGAACAGTTAGGTTTGCAGGACAGGCAATGGAAGGAGGGATGTTATCAAAGACGGTGATGGTTTGTGCACAAGTCCCTGTGTTACCACAAACATCCGTTGCGACATAAGTTCGCGTGATCGTATAGCGATTGGCGCAGGTTTGATTACTAATTGCGTCAGGCAGAACAGATACGGTAACTGTTCCTCCACAAGCATCTGATACACCCGTTACCAAACCTGTATTCGCAATAGGTACCTGGCTTGCACAGGAGACGGTCAGGTTGGCAAAACAGATAAGTGTGGGAGGGGTATTATCGAAGACGGTGATAGTCTGTGAACAGCTACCGGTGTTACCACAGATGTCTGTGGCACGATAGGTTCGGGTGATGATATAGCGGTTTGCACAGGTTTGATTGCTTATCACGTCAGGTAATACACTTACTGTAACTGCTCCTCCACAAGCATCCGAAACTCCAGTTACTAAACTTGTATTCGCAGCAGGCACCTGGCTGGCACAGGAGACGGTCAGGTTGGCAGGACAAGTAAGTGTGGGAGGCGTATTATCCAATACAGTAATGGTCTGTGAACAACTGGCCGTGTTGCCACATAGGTCTGTGGCAAGATAGGTGCGTGTGATGGTATAGCGGTTGGCGCAGGTTTGATTGGTAATGACATCAGGTAAAAAAGTTATCGCAACTGTTCCTCCACAAGCATCCGAAACTCCGGTTACTGATGTCGTAACGGCAACGGGCACCTGGCTTGCACAGGACACTGTCAGGTTAGAAGGACAGGTAAGTGTAGGCGGAGTATTATCTAATACAGTGATGACCTGCGAACAGCTGGCTGTGTTGCCACAAAGGTCTGTTGCAAGATAGGTGCGTGTGATGGTATAACGGTTTGCACAAGTCTGGTTGGAAATCACGTCACCAACATGCGTGATGGTCACTGCTCCGGGGCAATCGTGCGTTTCACCAACACTTGCAGGATTGGCAGCAGGCACATTGCTGGCGCAGGAAACCGTTGTTGAAGAAGGACAGGTAAGAACAGGCGGAGTAGAGGAACAAGGTTGAACTGTTGGGCCTACCTGTGTTTGCACACAAAGATTGGCAGGAATCGTAAACTCTGCCTCCACGATAGTTGGCATACCATCTGCTTTGAATTGAACATTTGTAAACGTGTGGCTATTTCCCATCAAACCAGCCACAGGCACTGAATACGTGCCTATCGCATCACCTCCTGGCTCGATTTGCAGGTTCCCGGTCTGAGGGGGATTGACAAAATTGATGACTACATCCGCCGAATAATAATCATCGGTTGGATCCATGGTTTCAATGTTATTGCATGGCTGAATATTTGTAAATGCTACACTGGTGATATCGCAGACAGGCGAACAAGGTCCAACTGTTGGACCAACAGTCGTTTGAACACACTGATTGGCAGGAATCGTAAACTCGGTTTCGACGATAGTCTGCATACCATCAGCCTTGAATTGAACATTAGTAAACGTGTGGCTATTTCCCATCAAACCAGCCACAGGCACTGAATACGTGCCTATTGCATCACCTCCTGGTTCAATTTGGAGGTTTCCTGTTGGAGGCGGGTTGACGAAATTGATGACCACATCAGCTGTATAATAATCATCACTTGGATCATTCGTACCATTGGAGTTGCACGAGCCAATATTTATTAGTGTTACATTGGTGATATCGCATACGCCTACGATGGCGAAATTATTATTGGATATATCAAAAAAGGATCTCCCACTACCACGAACCATAATACGTGCAGTGGTTGTTGATATATTCGGTACGACTATAGCCTCAGACCCATCATTGGGAACTGCTGTTGCAAGGGTAGTCGGATATGTAAATCCACCGTCGGTTGATAATAGAATATCAACATTCGCACAACTTACAGGAGCTATATCTGTATTGAGGACATTCCAGGTTACAGTTTGCATACTATTTCCTGCCCAGCTAATGGCCGCGGCGCTGGGGTATGTGACACTAAAGGGGCCAGAGGTTCCATCAATCGTAAGGACCATGTCCTTATGATCATTGCATCCCCCACCAGGTTTATTATCACGGACGACTACACGGAAGTTCATTACGCGACCCACTGTGGGCAATACCTCCCATACAGGTGAAACATTATTGACAAGATCCGTTAGTCTCGGAAAGTAACGGGTCCCACTTATGGTGGGGTAAAAACTTCTGAAATTAGGTCCACCAGTAGATGTTCCGACCGGGGGCTGGGTACTAACCTGGTTATCCCTTTGCTCCCAGCAATAGGTCAACGCATTGCCATCAGCATCGGTCGCCGAAGCTGACAATTGAAATGGTGTCCCTTTTGGAATGGTTTCATTACCGGTCCACGATGTAATTGTGGGTGCATTGTTTGTATAAGCGGGTTGCACTGCACAAGTGTTTCCTCCAGCTAGTATAAACCCATACATCTCCCCGATACTACCCCCGTGAAAAAAGGCATCACTATTGGGTTGGATATCAGGAGGGCAAATACCTGCATAGCCCATAATGGTCAATCCGCTGCCAGGTTCCCATGCAGTTGGTCCATTCCTGTTACAGGCATTGTTTTGGGTATGATTGCCTCCAAACTGGTGCCCTATTTCATGTGCCACATAATCGATATCAAAGGCATCTCCTACAGGCGCACCACTTCCTGTAACGCCCCTGGCTTTATTTGATGCAAGACAAACAACGCCTAATCCGGCAAGACCGCCAGAATTGGTCCCAAATACATGTCCTATATCATAATTCGCCGAACCAATTACTGCATCTGTATTGGTTTGATTCTGCGAAATCATTGAGCTCGGGTTTCCATTCGAGTAGGGATCTGTGGCAGCATTTGTGTAGATAATCAGGTTGTTATTGGCAATGATGATCATGCGGACATTAAAGTCCATTTCAAATACCCCATTCACCCGATTCATCGTTGTAACTTCCGCTGCAAGGGCCAGGGCTACTGTGCCACCATGAAAAGCAGCATATTCACCAGAGCAGGCTAAGGCTAATCGATAGGTCCTGAAATGGCAATCACCAAAAGCCCGTGATCCAATCCTTTCTGGTTTTTGGTCTGGATCTGGTATAGGCTGCCCTTTGTCATGCTGTATTTCATCAACAGGCAACTGGTTAATCTCGTCAAAATAACAGGAAAATGATTTGGTCCTGGACGTAAAATCCCTCTTGTAATAACTAATATAGTCGCCTGTATTTCCATCTGCATAGGGATCAATGAAATACGTACCATATGGTGAATAAACCATCGCATGAAATCCCTTTGGGGTGATATCTAGTCTGACAGTTGCCTCGGGATGATCTACACCTTGTCCGGCATATGTTTTTATCTCGGGAAACTGACTGGCCAACCCAGCCTCCATGACAGGGGACTCCACCATAAGGAATTGCTCAACATTTCCATCTGGCATAGGCAGATCAATCAGTATGGCCTTATCAAGCGACCCTTCTTCAAATTCCATAGGGGACCTCGATAAGGACTTTTGCATGGCGATAAGATCCAATTTGATTGTACGATATCTGTCCGGAATAATCTGACGGTTTTGGCTATTTCGGATTTCGTTTTCACGGATATCGCTCCATAATCCTAACCCTACTTTCTGGGAAAAGAGCATGGATTGGAAGGAAATTAAAAGGAAAACAGCGGTTGTGTAATGGCGTAAATAGCTTCGCATAAATAATGAGGTTAATGGTGGTGTGACCAGGACTGAAATGAAGTATGACCTGTGATAGAACTCCCGGGAAGAGTTATTAAGAATATTACAAAAATAAAAATAAATATTATATATAATAATTTTTAATATAAAATAACAAAAGAATCTCCCCTTAGTGCTGGTCCGCTCAGAATACGCATCACATCGCTTCCAATCGAGCCTTGCCTATTTATGACGACTCAATAACTTCAAATAATTAAAAACCCAACCATATATACCACATCTTCCAGTCCTGGAACCCTATTTCTCTCAGGCATAAAAAAGCCCCCCTTCGGCAAACCGAAGAGAGGCTATTTTTTGATCAGGATTATATTGCTATAGTCCCCTTGTTTTTGATTTCGCTTACTCGATGATGATCATCTTCTTAGTCGCACTATATCCATTCGCATCCAGTCTGTAGTACAACACGCCCTTAGATGGAACATCCTTGCTACTCAACAGGATCGTATTGTACCCCTTCACCGATTGCTGATCTTTCACGAATACAACCTTGCCTGTCACATCAAACAATGTCAGTGTCACATCACCAGCTGCAGGCAGATCATAGCCGATCACTGTGGTACCCTTGTATGGATTTGGTTCGTTCTGGTACAATGCAAACTCAGCCGCATCTTCAGCTCCACGGAAGGTCAGTTTCAGATCCTTGATGTCCGATGAGGTATTGTATGCCTCTGCCTGTGTCACCTTAGAGTTGATACTGATCATCTCACTCAACGTACCCGATGTAGTCGCCTGGAAGTACAGGGTGAACAGTACATCTGATGCAGTAGCGCTTACGCCACCCACATTGTTCCAGCTCGCCGTCAATCTGCTGCCGAACACTCCGATGTTCTCATCACTCATGTTTACGCTTCCCGCTTCTATGCCACGGAACTCAAGCCCATTCGCATCCATCGTAAACTGGTAACCCTCTATGCCTGCAAAGTCAGCACTGCTGATGGCCACACTCACCATCTCGCCTGCACTTATCTCACGATTGTCCGTTACAAAGTTGACTACGCCGTTTCCATTGCGTGGCAACACCTGGTTGGCATTGGCCTGTACACTGTTGTTCACATCCCCCATCTTGATCGCCACAAAATCCTCATCCATCTCATCCGCACTCATCCCAGGCATATCGATGTATTCATGGAATGGCCATGGATTGTCCGTGTCTGCAAACTGGTAGTGCTTGTCTACAAACCTCCAGCTCTTGTTAGTCGGCAGTTCTACGTATATACCCAGGATCAGCTTGCGCAATTCGATCAGGTCGATCGCACTTACGCTCTGGCTGTTGTTCGCATCCGCCGCGATCAGATCGTATGGGTTATCCATCGTCTCTATTCCCAGCAAGTGCTTCTGGATCTTCACCAGGTCAAGCGTTGACACGCCATTGCGATGGTTGTCATTGCGCTCTGCCTGTACCGTAAAGTGCTCTGGGATCACCAGGTCGTTAAACGAATACTGTCCATCCTGTGTCGTCAGATAGGTCGGGAAGACATGACCCGGTGCATTGATGTTTACACTCACCTTTTCAACAGGCTGCAGGTCTTCTGTAAACACCTCGCCCGCAAGGATACTGCCGACGATAGGCCCTGACGTATCACACACCCCTGCATTGTCAGCGATCACAATAGTGGTCGTACAATAATCCTTGTTGCGCTCACTCCATTCGATCTTGCTATTGCAGTTGTCATCCGTTCCCGCATCTGCTACCCAGATCTCTGTGGACAGCTCTGTATTGAAGGCAGGTACGTTCTGGCATGTATACGTATAGCTTGGTGTATACACTTCGCCGCTGAAGCTATACAGCAGATCAGCCTCCGGTGTGCAATCATCAAAGCTCGATGCATTGAAGTCCTTGGCCCATACCGTCACTTGTCCTCCAACCGGCATCACGACCGTGCTCAATCCATTGATGCATACAGGACTTGGCTGCTTGCAGTCTTCCAGGCGGATGAGATATTCGCACGTGTTCCAGTTACCACAACCATCCTCTACACTCCACAGGATCCTGTGGTAATCGCCGCAGAACTGGCTGTTGTATGGTAATCCATTATCCCTGATCGCCTTGATACTGTTCTGGCGGGTATCAAATGTGAGTACTGCATCATTGTTTTCATCTACGGTCGCCGGAGTCGTGGTCTTCAGGTAGATGAAGTCAGTACCGTTGTATGGATACAACTTCACATCATAATTGACGATGTCACTGCAGGTCTCATGCACCGTCCTTGACAGGTTCAGATGTACACTGCAGCTTGATGCCAGTGGATTGTCCTCTCCAAGGAATGCCTGGTTATTGGCCGGCAAGGATACGCCCTCATCCGCCACACATAAGGTCACCGTCTCACATGGTGCCACGAATTCAGGACCATCCTGGTCATGTACCTTGATCACCTGTGTATAGTGCCACAAGCCTTCACCTGTCTGTGAATCATACTGGCACCAGTCGATGACCGCCCATGTCCTCAATATCTTGAAGCATGCGCCATCTACAAAGTCAAACCTTTGGTCTTCATATGTCACTCCGATCAGGCTGCACGCATCATCAAATACTGTTGGCTCCCCTGTGTTACCCAGGTCTTCAGGGCAGGTCGTCAGCAATACATCACATGGCCAGATCACTCCGTCCTGTGGATTTGAATTATTACATGTATTGTCCGTGATGAAGAATGGATCGTAGTCCACCACCCAGATACGTTGTGTGCATGTGCCCGGTGCGACACCTTCATTGCCATCGCTGGCACTGAATCTGCGCTCGATCAGTTTCACCGCTCCGTCAGGCGCATTGCCTGGCAGGTCGTCTCCACTGCAGTCATCGATGATTCTCACTCTCACCTGCAGGTTGACTTCACAGTTGTCATCTGCCCATCCTTCGAGACCCCAGTTGTGTGGCTGGCTGTACTCTTCGTTCGATGGATCATTGATGATGATATTCTTCCTGAAGCTCTCATCATACCTGAAGGCATCATACATATTACCAAACACTGCACTCAACGGATCTTCGTCCAGTGCTCCGTTGTTGTTTCCTTCTCCATCGACAAACGTGCCTTCCTGGACATTAAACCAGAAGTCGCAGCTTACGATGATATCCGATGGACATTGTACAAACGGACTGATCTTATCCTGTACTTGCGCTTCGACCATGCAATAGTTCACATTGCCTGCGGCATCTGTTACTTCCAGTTCAACCATGATCGGTCCTGCGCCTACGTCGCAGCATGCAAAAGGTACGCATGGACGATGTACTGTGCCACGGTCGCGGCTATTGACCGGTGGTACTCCTCCCGGATGATCATCGATACATGCTCCATCTGTCGTCCAGTCGAAGTCGATGCAGCTATCCATCCTTCTCGCACGGAACGTCACCGGTCCGCAGTTGTCATAGCTGCCATCATCAAATACACTGGCAGGAACAAGGGTGATACCACTTGGACCGTCATTGGTCAGGCTCACGATCGTATGCAGGTCGCAGTTCGCTACCGGCACTACATCATCTACTACAGTGATGTGGAAACTGCATGTGCTACTGTTGCCACACTCATCATAAACTGTCCAGGTCACCGTATGGGTTCCTACCGGCAGGCCATTGATCACAAAGTTATTGCCAAAGGACACCACCACACCGTCTGACGAGGTCAGGCTGTAGCTCGCGATCTCACTGCACTCATCTACAGCTATTGGTTTAGGTACGCTGACATTCGCATAGCAATACCAGAAGTCTGTACCTACTTCATAATCTGCAGGACAGGTCAATTCAGGGCCTACATTGTCGGATAGCTTGATCACCTGTACGGCTTCAGCTACCTCTACTGTACACCAGTTGAGTACTGTCCAGGTACGTGCGATCTTACGGCCTCCGCCACAATCATTGAGTTCCTTATCCCAGTAGCCTACAAAAATATTGCACAGACTGTTGTCTTCTGTGATCGGGTTGCCATCTACTGTCGGCCAGCCCGTATGATCTGGCAATGCGCTTTCTCCACATACGCCTACATAAGCAGGAGGGAATACTATATTGTCCAGCGTCAGCGGAAGTATCGTAATCGTCTGGATACAAGTAGCTGTGTTTCCACTTCCGTCAGTAGCAGTCCATGTACGGGTCAGGATCTGTTCTTCACAGTCATCGCCTGACTCACTGTCCGTGTAGGTCAACTCGACATCGCCGCAGGCATCATAGTTATATGGTGCAGTGGTGACAGGATCAAGGATAGAACCACAGCTTATTGTAACATCTGTACATTCGACTACTGGTGGAATTTTATCTTCCACGCAGATGGTCCCCCAGCAACTCTGGTCATTGCACTCATTGGCCACTGTCACAGTAAAGCATCTTCCGATATGCTCGGAGGTAAGTGTGGCATTTGGTATGACATTACCTTGCTCATCGGTGATGATGACAAAGTAGTTATTGTTTCCTTCCGCCTCGCCTTCGAGGATCATGCCACTCAGCACCACGGCTTCGCAATCAGGGCCAAGGGATATCTGTACATGATCATTGCACGACAAGCTCTCTACTCCCTGGATATACACAAACAGGAATGTAGTGGTCTGGCATCCTTCAGGGCCAACAAGGGTATTCAGGGTAAGTTGGAATGGACCTCCGGGTGTATTGCCCCATGCTATGGTAACGCTTTGCGCTGTGGTAGAGACAATGACTCCACCGCTACTCAAACTCCATGTGTAAACAAAATCCGGATTATAGTCCGCCACGAAATAAGTAGTGGTTTCTCCGGGACACACATAGGCATCACCTGAAATCACAGGAATAGGAAGGATACATATGTATGCAGGATCCTGGTCATCCTCAGATGGTGGATCATTGGTATCATTCTGATCAGGATCACTGTCGATATCTCTGTCCGTAATGTCTACTCCATTTGGTCTCAATACCTGGCTGATCTCAGCAATATTGGCATAGGAACCCGGCTGGATATCTTCGTTGATCTTTAAGGTTATCTGTACAGATACGCTTTCAAATGGATTCAATCCGTTTCCATCAAGGCCACCATTAGCAATAGACAATATAATGGATGCACTCTGTCCGGTGCTACCTGCCATACCAGGTGTCCAGTCTGGGTCATTGAGCATAAACCCGATCGGTATGTAATCAGTTATGGTTACACTACCCACAGTTACCTCTCCTTCATTGGTCACCGTGATGGTAAACTGTACATTATCGCCACCGTCAAGTGGGCCCTGGTTCGGATTTAAGCTCTTGACCAGGGAAAGATCGACAATACACATTCCATCGACGTTGACAATCTGGAGGCATGTGGAAGAATTGCCACATTGATCAATTGCGGTAAAGGTCCGCTCAATCATGTACTCCTCATCACATTCTCCAGGAATGATGACGTCATCAAAATCAAGTGCTATCTGGGTGCTGCAATTGTCTGTAGCAGTAGCAACACCATTTGTTTCTGTGCTTTCATCCACACCAAAATCAATGGTCACGTTTGGAGGACAAGTGATCAATGGTGGTGTTGTATCTCGTATCGTGATGACTTGTGTGCAGCTGGAGGTGTTACCACACTCATCCTCTGCGGTCCAGGTACGGTTGATCGTATATGCCTGAGGACATTGTTGGGATGGGATTATATTGTCGTTAAACACAACCGAAACCCCTGGGTCAGCAGTAACCGTAATGGTTTGTCCGGGGTTGAGTGATCCGGGAGATTGGGCAGCAGGAGCATTCCAGGAGAAAGCGCTGTAGGCGTTCCCGCTTCCTGTCAGTCGAAGACTCAATCCGAGGGCTTCTGTACCGGCTTCGGATACGCCTATATCAGTACTCAGCATGCCATTAGCTGGTCCTCCAACAGCAGTAAAGGTTCCTTCGTAACTCAGGAACTGGATGACTGTGGTTCCTTGTACAAGAGCTATACCATCAGGTGATCCGTTTTGGATTCCATTAGATGGATAGGCCAGGGATATAGCGCCATACCCATTGCTTTCATTATCGATGACACCGGATAGTATATCTGTATCATAAGAAGCTCCTCCCGTACCATTGTATAAGACGATGGAGTAGCCACTGAGATTTAATCCGGCCGTTCCAGCCACTTCGATAAACTCACCTGCATCAGTTCCGGTATTATCATAGTGAAACTCATTAATCCAGATCACTGGCAGAGGCACGCCGCTTCCCTGGCAATTGTCTGATGCTGCTGCAGTACCTGTGTTGGCAGGTGTGGTAACAGCAGTGCATTCCAGTGTCAGGTTTGGCGGACATGATATTGACGGAGGGGTTGTATCTACGATGTTGATGATTTGTGTGCATGATGAGCTGTTGCCACATGCATCAACAGCACTCCATGTACGTGCAATGGTATATTGCTGAGGACATATCATAGAGGAGGTAATCACATCATTGTAGGTGACAGGAAGCGGTGGAGCCGGAGGCATCGCTGTTATGGTCTGCCCGGCATTCAATGTGCCCGGGGATTGTACTCCCGGACCTACCCAGCTAAAGTTAGCATAGGTTGTACCCATACCTGTAAGGCGAAGGCTCATGCCAAGGGGCTCTGTGCCAAGTTCAACGACACCAATATCAGTGCTGACCATTCCGTTGGCAGGACCTCCTACAGCTGTGAAGGATCCTTCATAACTCAAGAATTGAACTACAGTACTGTTGTGAACAAGTGCAATACCGTCAGGAGGTCCGTTTTGTATTCCATTCGCAGGGTAGGACAAGGATACAGCGCCAAACCCATTGCTTTCATTATCAATAGTTCCGGCAAGAATATCGGTGTCATAAACCGCTCCACCAGAGCCGTTGTACAAAACAATCGAGTAGGTGCTAAGGTCAACTCCTGCCGTCCCGGCTACTTCTACAAATTCTCCTGCATCGGTGCCGGTATTGTCATAGTGGAACTCATTAATCCAGACGACAGGCAGAGGCATTACACCACTCTGGCAATTATCACTAGCGCTCGCCATGCCGGTATTTGCAGGAAGTGTGCTTGATGAACATTCGATAGTCACATTGGATGGACAGGTGATGGATGGTGCTGTATTGTCAAACACAGTGATGAGTTGAGTGCAACTTGATGCATTACCGCATGCATCTGTCGAAACATAAAGGCGAGTGATCTTAAAGCGATTGATGCAAGTAGAATCTGATATGACATCCCCGCCATGGGTCACTGTTACCGAGCCACAATTATCACTTGATGTAACACTCTGTGTAGAAACCGGAGGCACCTCTGAGGCGCATGATACAGTTAGGTTTGCAGGACATACTATTGATGGAGGTGTGCTGTCATCCACCACAATCGTTTGTGCACATGTGCTCGAATTACCACAATCATCTGTAGCTGTCCACACTCTTGTGATGGTTCGTTCCTGCGGACAACCTCCCGCCACCGTTACATCTGAAAACGTAATGAGCGGGGTTTGATCACATATATCCGTCGCTGTTGCATTACCTCCAGTGTTGGCCGGTACGGTGGAAACAGTACACTGCACGGTCACATTGGCCGGACAGGTAATTACCGGTGGTGTAGTATCTTCTATGCTGATGACCTGCACGCAGGTAGCGCTGTTACCACAATCATCATATGCTGTCCAGGTTCTGGTAATCGTATATTCAGGTCCGCAATCTCCGGATATCGTCACATCATCGCTGAATATTTCCGGAAAGGCACTGCAATTGTCCGTAGCACTGGCAAAGCCTGTTGTTTCTGTCGAGGTATCATCTATGCACTCCAACGTAAGGTTATCCGGACAGGTGATGACAGGAGGTGTGGTGTCTTCAACCAGGATCTCCTGGATACAAGTGGAAGAGTTGCCACAATCATCGGTTGATATCCATGTCCGCAGGATTACATACTCCTGTGAGCAACCTTCCTGTGGTGAAAAAGTAACATCATCATAAGTTACTGCTGGTGCAGTATCACAATTGTCGGAAGAAGTGGCTGTGCCATTACTTGCAGGCAAGGTCGACTGATCGCATTCGATGGTCACATCAACCGGACAGGACGTGATCACCGGTGGTGTATTATCATCGATCGTGATCAGTTGTGCGCATGACGTATTGTTGCCACACGCATCGGTGACGGTCCATAGCCTGAAGAAAGATCCGCCACAACCTCCGCTCACGGATGTATCACTATAATCTATTACTGGCACCCCATCACAATTATCTGTGGCTGTTGCTATACCTGTATTGGTAACAATGGTGTCCGTAAAACACTCCACCGTGATATTAGATGGACAAAACAGTGAAGGTGCTGTACTATCCTCTACGGATATGGTCTGCACACAGGAAGCTGATTGTCCTGATCCGTCTATCGCAGTCCATGTCCTGGTGATCGTATATTCCTGTGGGCAGTTACCGGATGTTATGGCATCACTTGATGAAACCGTAGCATCAAAGTCACAGTCCAGCACGACCGGATTGCCTGTATTGACAGGTGCTGTTGATTCGTCACACTCAATAGTAATATTGGCAGGGCAGGTAATCGAAGGTGCAGATGAATTGACTTCCACTGCCTTGGTGCAGGAAGAAGTACAACCATTGGCATCCGTAATCGTCACTGAAATTGTTGCAGCGCCCTGCATTCCGGCATTTACGGTCACGGAAGACCCTGTAGTTGATCCGGCTATAGTTGCATTTCCGGTTATGCTCCAGCTATATGCGCTCATCCCTGGTGTACCTGAATAGATGTATCCCATAGAAAGCGCACAAAGGCTGTCGGGCCCTGCAATATTGCATACAGGCAATGGGTTTTCCACTACGATCACACTTGTAGACTGACTACAGTTATTATTATCTGTAACTGTGATCGCATACGAACCACCAGGCAGGTTAGTAATCATATACCCTGAACTTTGGTCATTTGCAACGCCGTCATTGGCTCCCGGTCCATTCCATGCTATATCATAGAGTGGTATTCCTCCGCTTATTCCCACGGTGATCTTTCCATTCGACAATCCAACACACGTACTTACAGGCATTAAGGAAATGGAAATCTGAGTTGGTTGTTCGATAGTGGCTGAAGCTGAGGTCATACAGCCATTGGCATCTGATACGGTTACGGTATATATTCCTGCATTGAGTCCGGTTAAATCCTGTGGATCATTGTCCGGCGTCTCAGGGCCATCTGTGCTCCAATCATACGTATAGGCAGGTGTGCCTCCGGACACAGACAAGTCAATTGCACCGATCATTTGTCCAAAGCAGGTAGGAGTGACTACAGTAGTCAATACCGGATTGGTGGCTGAGGTCAAGAGGATGCCCTGGGGCACACTATCTGTGACACCACAGGGATCAGTGTAGATACAATTATACAAACCAGAGGTCGTTGCAGTATAGGAAGGGTTTGTCGCCGTGGGGATTAGTAACCCATTTTTATACCACTGGTAATTGCTCTCTCCCCCATTGACAGTGAGCGTGACACTACCCTGCTCGCACACTATAGGCTGACCGGTAACGGTGATGGAACTGATGCAAGTCTCTTTTATAAGGCCACGAAGATCATCAGGATTATTAGTCAGGTTCGGGCCAAAGGTTGCTCCACCCGCAGTGAGAGTCACCTCCTTAAAATTGCTGGAAATATTGGAAATGATAAATTTATTGTCTCCCCTGTAAATGGCTCCAAAGATCTCTCCTCCTGTGACTCCGGTGATGGGTATGTTGACCGGCACATAGGTTACAGCGGTAGAAGGCAATTTCTCAAAGACAACCGTACTGTTGCCAGACCAATGGTAGATATAATCATCATCGGGGTTATAGCAGATGACTTCTCCATCAGCTCCGTTACCCATAGCATACAAAAGTGTTTTTGAGCCATTCGTTGGGTTTAACTCATACAGGGTTTCCGGAACGGTAGCTCCATTGCCGGTAGCACCATACAAGGTGCCGTCACTATGGAAGGTGATGGATGCAAAATTATCTCCCGTATTTCCGACTGATGTACATACACCAGTTTGAATATCGACCTTTCCTAATAGGCGCCCTGATATTCCGTTCACTTTCATCAGGATATAGTGCTCCCCTGTCAGCGGATGAGTTGCTAACCCATTCATTCCGGTAATTGTAAATCCGGGAAGGGTAGGACCTAACCTTTTGATCACAGTACCGGTACCAAGGTCGATATGCCACATTGAATCCTGGAATGGTGAAGTTCCGATGAGTACATCCGGAAGGCAGCTGAACCTGGCAGCAACCGCATTTAATACAACAGGATTTCCACTATAGGCCACTTCACATCCTCCGGAATTTTGCAATCGGACAAATACGGTATAGCTGGAATCCTGCTTAAGTCCATTGAAGATGTTACTCAATTGGTAGGGACCGGAATTCAATCTGTATTCAAGTGTTGGACCACCTGTTGCATTTATAGTGATGCTGCCACTCGGATAGGCTGGCGTAGGTTGGATGACCGTAACCGAATTGATTACCGGAGCTACACTAACTGCTACCTGGACAGACCCTGTCATCGTGTTCGTGCAAGTGGTCATCGGGTTTGTAGCCTGCACTGTGTATGTTCCGGCCGCTGTTTGCAGGCCAGGAAAATTGAAAGCTGCTCCAGTACCTGCAAAAGGAGAACCCGTAGGAACAGCATTGATTAACAATTGATAGTTTACGCCGACTTCAGATCCTGACAAGCCAACCACTACACCATTCCCATCGCAATAGGTTCCTCCACCTGTTACAGCAAATGGAGTGGGTAATGGATTTGATGTGATGGCTTGAGATGCAGTTGAAGTACAACCATTAGCATCGGTCACCGTAACGGTGTATGTTCCGACGGAAAGGCCGCTCAGGTCCTGTGGATCATTGTCTGGTGTCTCTGGTCCGTCATTACTCCAGTCATAGGTATAGCCTGAAGTTCCTCCTGTGACTGTAAGATCGATAGCTCCATTACTGCCTCCTGCACACGTCACATTGGTGGGTGTGGTAGTCAGGGATAAGGCTGCGGGCTGCGTGATTGTAGCGGATGCTGTTGAGGTACAGCCATTCATATCAGTTACAGTTACTGTGTACGCACCTGCAGCGAGTCCGGACAAATCCTGGGGATCATTATCCGGAGTCTCGGGACCGTCATTGCTCCAGTCATACGTATAAGGCGATGTGCCTCCAGTTACTGTCAAATCAATAGAACCTGTGGAGGCACCATTGCAAAGAACGTTGACTTGTGTGGTGGTCAGGACAAGGGCAGGAGGCTGCGTGATGGTCACACTGGCAGTCGAAGTAGCACCAACCATATCTGTGACGGTGACCGTATAGGTTCCTGCGGTGAGTCCGGTAAGATCTTGAGTATCATTGTCCGGAGTCTCGGGACCGTCGTTGCTCCAATCGTAGGTATAAGGAGACGAACCACTTGTGACCGTCAAGTCTATTGATCCATTGCTCCCTCCATTGCAGGTCACGTTGGTCGATGTGGTTGATAGTATGGGTGCGAAACACAATGTTACCGGCTGTGGGATACTAACATTATCTATAGTGGCCAGATCTCCCTGTGAGTTAGTGAGAAAGCAAACCTTAATCTGAATCTTATTGCCGGACAATCCTGTCTTGGTGATCGTCCCTGACCCGTTTTGATCCACAGAAGGAAAGGCATATTGAATCGTACCAACTCCTCCACCTACAACATTGGCGATGGTTGTAAATGCACCTCCATTGATACTGTATTGTACATTAATATAATCTTCATTATCAAATCCGGTCCAGGTGAGCTCAACAGAAAACTGTACTGTCCCTGAAGTTGAAATATTGATTTCAGGGCTGATCCAACATAAATCCTGGTCTGAATCCAAGCCTTCAAGTTTACCTGCCACCGTCGCAAAATAATCTCCGTTGTCACGACCGATACCCGTTGGTGGTTCATCAAATGTCCATGGAGAAAGTGTCCAGTTCAATCCAAAAAGGTTGTTGACCTGGTTGATCAGGTATCCCTTATTGGGAACACTGAATGTTTCAGAATATGGTCCCGTGGCTATTGATCCGACAACATAGGATGCTGTAGAGGTACAAGGCGGAACAGAACTATCTGTAACCGTCACCGTATATGATCCCGCGGTCAGTCCGCTGATATCCTGTGTCGTTGCTCCTCCAGTCCATGCATAGGTATACCCTGGATTGCCTCCACTCACTGTCAGATCTATAGCACCATTAGGCCCTCCGCAAGATGCAGGAAAGGTCACAGCACTTTGGGCAATAGGAGAACTGATGATCGTAACACTTGTTGTCTGTGTACAAGATGCTCCATCCGTCACGGTAACCGTATAGCTTCCTGCGGCCAGTCCGGTCAGATCCTGGGGATCATTGTCCGGAGTCTCCGGTCCGTCATTGCTCCAGTCATACGTATATCCGCTACCTGAACCACCAGAAACGCTCAGGTCAATTGAGCCTGAATTCGGGCCATTGCAAACTATATTCTTTTGTGTGGTGGTCAACACGGGTTGAGCGCAATTTAAAGAAACACCTACCTGTGGTACACTTACATTATCGATGGTGACCACCTCAGCATTTGCATTGGTGAAAACACAAACCCTGATGCGAAGTGTAGAACCAGAGATACCTCCCTGCATTACAGTCCCGGAACCATTGAAGGACGTGCCTGGATTTTGAAAGGGATACCCTACTGTAGCACATGCATTGCCTCCAAATTGGTTAGGCACCATCGTATAAGGCCCACCATTGACACTGTACATTACGCGGATCCAGTCCGTCAAACATGTATTGGCCATGACATCTGTATCAAATCCAGCCCAGGTCAAATCAACATTAACCGAAACCACGCCTGCAGCTCCGATCTGCAACAAAGGACTCTCCCAACATACTTCCTGGTCAAGGTCAATAGATTCCATGACACCTCCTGCTGTAGTATTAAAATAATCTGTAGGGTCCCGGAGATCCGCAACTAGGCATGTGCCTGAAGCATCCCATGGTGTTATAGTCCAGTCCACGCCAGCAAAATCGTTTGCACAGCTCAGTTTATACCCTTTATTGGGTGTTGAAAAGGCTTCTAAATATTGTGCTTTTGCGGAAAGGGATGCCAGGAAGAAAAGGCAAACGAGCGTTTGGCGAATGTTCATGTGGTTCAGGTTGGTTTTGATAGATTGGGATTTGAGGTCTACTATACTGAGGCACAAGATAATATGATTCCCAAAACCAGAGCTAAAAACATACCGCTTTCTTATGTAAAGTTTTTCCTGAAAAGCCTTGGTTTACAAACATTTAACATGTCAAATGAGCCTCCTGGTTGGTGACTCTTATAAGAATAAGAAAATACTGATATCTTGGGGTCAATTCATCCGGACACCAGAAATTTTCTTTAACACACGCAAACGAATGCCATCATGGAAGGTTATTTAGCACAAATCATCATGTTTGCCGGCAATTTCGCCCCCTCAAAACTGGGCTTTTTGCTACGGACAACTTCAATCCATTGCCCAAAACAGTGCCTTGTTTGCTTTGTTAGGAACCTACTATGGCGGAGATGGCCAGACGACCTTCGCCCTTCCTGATTTAAGAGGACGTGTCCCTGTTGGCACCGGAAATGGTCCAGGTTTACCCCCTGTTAACCTTGGCGAATTATCCGGATCACCAACTACTACCCTGACCGTAAACCAAATGCCGGCGCATAATCACACGGCTATAACAAATGTTGGGGTAAGTTCCGCTAATACAACCAGCGAAGAAGCCGCTGGCAATATTCTGGCAAACCAGGCACAAAACTTCTATGCCGAGCCAGCAACAGCCAATGGTTTACTGGGAGGCGTAACCACTACGGTTAATGTAAATGGCGGGAATCAACCGGTAAATATTATGCAACCCTATCTAGGGATGAATTATGTTATATGTCTCTATGGGATTTTTCCTTCAAGAAACTAAAAGCTAATACAGAACAGAACCTATTTAAACACTACACTGAATGGAAGGTTATATTGCTCAAATCATCATGTTTGCCGGAAATTTTGCCCCTAAATTCTGGGCTTTTTGCGCCGGGCAAATTTTATCCATTTCCCAAAACACCGCCCTTTTCTCCTTGTTGGGGACCACGTATGGTGGAAATGGCCAGACTACTTTCGGCCTCCCGGATTTAAGAGGGCGTGTCCCTGTTGGCACCGGACAAGGTCCTGGGCTACCCAATGTTACCCTTGGCGAATTATCCGGAATACCTGCTACTACCCTGACCGTAAACCAAATGCCGGCGCATAATCACACGGCTATAACAAATGTTAGGGTAAGTTCCGCAAATACAACCAGTGAAGAAGCCGCTGGCAATATTCTGGCAAACCAGGCACAAAATTTCTATGCACCCGTAGGAACTGCCAATGGTTCACTGGGAGGCGTTACCACTACGGTTGGTTTAAATGGCGGGAATCAACCGGTAAATATTATGCAACCCTATCTAGGGATGAATTATGTTATATGTCTCAATGGGATTTTCCCTTCAAGAAACTAAACCCTATTTTTTGATCACCAGATACGTTTTGCATGAAAAGAAGATTTTTTATTCAGGGGACAACTATAGGGACAATCGGACTGGGGATCATTTCTCCTGACCTTTTAGCTTTCCCTGCCAATTTTGAACACGGTAGTGTCGCCACATGGCTACGCCAAATGAGTTGGACCCTCACTGTCCAGAGAAGGACATTAGCTATGTCTGCACCTGAATCTTTCAAGCAAATAACAAGTGGGAAAAATGAATATTTCGCCAATCATGGGTATCATCCAGTGAGTGAGACCTGTTATTTCTTTGGCGATGATGAACAATACTGCTTCTATCCCTTAGTTGCTCGCCATACGGCATCCGGAACAAGTGATTTGCTATTACCCGTTTATCGGAGGAATAGTCAGCATCAATGGCAGCCGGTTCAGACGCTTTCAGGATTTCAGGTAGAAGCTTTGATTAAGGCCTCCCATGCCCTCAGGGAAAAATCCCCGGCAATGATTCAATCCTTACTTTTTCCCATAGGTAAAGCAAGCATAGGTCATGGCGCTGCTGCTTATGCTACTCGGGAAGGAACCGTTTCCATTGTCACCAGGTTAAAGGACGGGAGGGCCACCACCACCTGCAGCGTAACGAGTCGTGATGGAAAGGTTTTTCATGAAACGTTTCCAAGCCACCATACCCTGGCCTGCTAAAAATTTCCAGGCATGGGCCGGCAACAGTTGCTCAATCCTAAATTGGCCCTGATCACCTCTGCCTTACTGGAAGAAAAGGATTATATCCCAACTATAGCAAAGGCAACCAATGATCTGTTCCATCTCCTGATGGAAATAACCCAACTGAATCCGGAAGAAGAGATACTCCGAACTCCTGTTTTACTTCCTGACGGTAAAGGTATCGGACCGTATTGGGCTGCGATGTGTATAAACGACATGATGCGCACTAAAAAATTTGTGCGCGGATTGTTTTGTGCTATTCAGGCCGCACAACAACGATTTCCGGGAATCCCTGTACATGTGCTCTACGCAGGTACAGGTCCCTTCGCTACACTGGCGCTTCCGATGACCACCGTTTTTACAGCGGATCAAGTGCAATTCACGTTCCTGGAAGTCAACCCCTTTGCCCATCAAATGGTTCAGCAAACTATATCCGATTTCGGTATACAGGCTTTTATCAGAGAAGTCGTCTTAACAGACGCGACACGCTATATACCAATCGGAGATGTACATATTCTACTTTCTGAAACCATGCAACGCGCTCTGGATAAAGAGCCCCAGGTGGCCATCACTCACCACTTGATTCCTTACCTGCATCCTGAAGGATTCTTAGTCCCGGAATCAATAGAGATTCAGGCCGGACTACTGAATCCGGCAAACGAAATCACACGCATGCAGGATTTCATCAATCCTCCTGAACACTATATTGAATATCTCCAGACTATCTTTGAATTAAACCAATATACATCACGCTCCTTTTCTGGTGAATTTCCAACTACTGACCTTGTGGTAAGTGCAGCACAGGCTGAGAAACATCCTCAATTACATTTGTTTACACATATCCGGGTGTTTGGCAAAGAAGTACTGACACCATGGCAAAGCGGATTGACCCTACCTAAAAAAATAACCGACTTGCATTTTCAAAACCAAACACATCTGGGATTTTCCTTTCAATATCTTTCAGGTGATACGCCAGGCTTTCATTTCCGTGTACTGGAATGAAATCCATTATACTTCAAGCAATGGACAACCGGTTTTTTCTGCTGCCTTTTTCTTTTGATGTAGCCAAACTACGCATAGACCTTGCCATCTGTGAAGCAGAACAATGGACAGCCCATTTCAACACAAACGATTATTCAGGAGACTGGAATGGCATTGCACTCCGGTCAGCAAGCGGAATGGCTGCAGACATTGTGACCACCAGCCCTGATGCTTTTTCAGACACTGCTTTACTTGATCAGTGTACCTACTTTCGTGAAATACTCTCTGGGTTTCATTTCCCGATAGAAACCGTCAGGCTTCTTGCGCTTTCACCCGGCAGCACCATCAAGGAACATCGCGACCCGGGGCTAGGATATGAACACGGACTATTCAGGTTGCATATTCCTATCATCACTGATCCGGCAGTCAGCTTTATCGTAGATCGGTCACGCCTTCAGATGGAGGCCGGCCAATGCTGGTATGCCAATTTCAGTCTTCCACACAGTGTACAGCACGATGGAAACACCCGCCGCATCCACCTTGTCATCGATGGATTGCGCAATGCATGGACCGATCACCTTTTTTCGTCGGCGGGTTACGATTTCGAAGTTGAAAAGAAGGGCAGGGAATATGATCGCGCTACAAAAATAGGCATGATCAAACACCTGCGAATGATGGATACGGATACAGCGCGGGCGATTATTGCATCCCTTGAAGCTGAAGGAGGGCTGGATGTACCAGGCACTTCAGAGAGCGACAAACAAGCAGGTGCTCTCCCGGAAGAAGGATGGATCCCCGTATCTGTGCAAAACACTCCGGATGGCCTCTCCTTTACATGGATATTCATTGGTGAAAACCGATACGTCGAACCCTTTTTCCATGATACGCTTTCAGTGGCCAGGCATTTCCATGAAAATAAAACATATCCCAGTAGAGTCACTACACTTGGGCAGTTACTCGACTTTGCTGAAAGAACTAACCATGTAGCCCCAACCGCTTTCATTTTTCATGTATCCAGGTGCGGGTCCACCCTGATGTCTCAGGCATTAGCTGCCGGGGAGGAAAATATCGTTTTATCGGAAGTACCACTGTTGGATGCATTGCTGCGCCTTCCCTTTCAGGAGGAATCCGTTACAAGTGATGACCTTGACCCGGCATTGATGGCCATCATCCATATTCTCGCGCGCAAAAGGAACCCGAAAGAAAAATCACTCTTTATTAAAACAGATTGCTGGCACGTATTCTTCTATGAAAAGCTGCGGTCTCTTTTTCCGCAAACTCCCTTCATATTCCTGTACCGTCGTCCTGATCAAGTTATCCGTTCACACCAAAAACAACGTGGACTGCAATCCATCCCTACAACTCTTGAAGCCGGGGTTACCGGGATACCCCATGATCCATCAGGCCTTGCTGACCTTGATGGGTATCTCATCAAATTACTCGAACAGATTTTCAATGCGTTTATCAACATTCAATCTCATGATCTCAATACCTTCCTGATCAATTACGATGAAGGAACAGCAGCGCTGCTGGACATAGTGGAAAAAGCCGCCGGTATCAGGTTTGGGGATGATATCCGCGCCACTATGGAATCCCGCAGCCGCTTTCATTCAAAAAGACCTTACGAATTATTTGAAGAAGAACCCCCCGTGGAAATCAATACTGAAAGAATGAAAAAGTTGATGGATTTGTATACCCGTTTAGATCAACTTCGAAAATAAACCACTGCCTGGACTTCCGTGCTTAGTCTCTCATCCATTTCACCATAAACGGAAAAGGTTTGACATTCAACTTTTCTGCATTTGGTGGATCATAGGCCATGCCCATCCATTGTAACAATGGAAGTCCGATATACGTCCCTGATTCAAATTGCTCAATAAGCCAATCTGACTGGCCTTTATACCCCGCTTCATGAAAAACAACTACCGGATCCAGGCTCAGGAAACGAAGAGCTGCATATGACCACAGCACGGCTCCCAATTCAAGGGATTCAGCAGGCTTGTCAGGTTCGATATTACCATTCAAAGTGTGTCGCTCTGATTCAGGCACCATTGCAATATGGCCAGCCTCATGCAATAGATCTCCGGGATACTTCAATCGCAACGGGTCGATAATCATGCGACCTGATTCAATTTTAATGCCAGGCAAGAAAGTATCTTCAACGATTTCACTAAACTCGGTCTCAATTCCTATCTGCTCCAGGAAGGTGATGATCTTTTCAGTTTCAGGCGTAATGTTCATCGGTATTGAATCTAGATTTCAGCCCACATGCGCATGAGATTACTATAGGCCTGCAGCATAATGAGATTCTCAGGCGATTGGCTATCCTTCCTTTCGACCATTGTCTGTGCGCTTTTGATCTGGAATAGAATCTCTCGCTTCATCGGATCCCGGACAGCACATTGCATCCAGGTTACTGCAGCTAACCTGATTCCTGAAGTGACAGGCAGGACGGCATGCACTTGCGTACAGGGATAGATGATCGCATCTCCCTTGGCGAGCTTATATTTCTGTTCACCGGACGGAGTGATTAGCGACAGCTCCCCTCCGACATAACTATCCGGGTCAGACAAGAAAAGCGTCATAGCCACATCAGCCCGTATAGCTCCTGTCTGTGGATTAGCCATCAGGGGGCTATCCACATGATAGCCATAGTGCATTCCGGGTTCATACTTACTGATGATCGGGGGCAACAGACGGACCGGCGTTAATGCCGTTTGTAACAATGGACTCTGGTTGAGCGCGTGGAATAGTATAGCATCGAGTTGCTGCTTTTGTGCAGAACCCTCCATAGGCATCTGGAGGTTGTTCTTAACCGACTTAGCTGCATCTGTCGCTGTAGATGCGCCACTTACAAAAGGCGCCGACTGCAACAGTCTTTCAATCGCAATCAATTCCTCAGCCTTGAGCAATCTGGGTATGACCAGGTATGTACTGGGTTGTGTCATGATCTAACCTTTTTTACATCTTATACCTGTCTCACGCTCCATCATGATCACTTCCGATTCAGGCAGGAGATCATTTGGCAGGCAAATAAAGTTCTTTAGTTGGGGGCGGTGTTGTATGCCAATACCTGCCAGGGAACTGATCAGGTTATAATTACAATATACCGTATGGAGGTTTGTCAGGTTGGCCAATGGTTGAAGTGAGTGAACCTGATTGACATTGAAATAAATCTCCTGCAGGTTGACCATCGCCTCCAATCCATCCAATGAGGTGATCTGGTTATTGTGCAAAAACAAGGAAGTAATCTGGTTTGGACTTGAAAGTTCGGTGATGCCACTCAGTTTGTGAAATATAACGATCAGGATACTGAGATTTGGAAGATCCCTTATGCCGGAAAGATCTTCCAATTCCTGGGTCATGTTGGGATAAGGGGCAGTCGGTCCGGCCAGGCGCAACGTCTGGCATTGCTGAATACTATATAACTCTTCGGGCCCCGGCATATCGATAGTGGATCGCCTAAGCATGACCTCATTAAACGAGTGTTTCCATGGGTCAGACAATGTAGTCCACCACGACTGTAATTGGCTGATATGATCATCTGTCAATGATATAGGTTGCTCTGTGGATTCCATTCTGAAGTTCCCGGATTCGGTTTCTAATTGTATTGCAATGATAATTAATAATACATGTATTCTGTCATCACCAAAGAAAAAGGCCTCCCTCCGTTTTACAGGAGGAAGGCCATCTCATGATCGGGACTGTATTGCTATAGCCCCTTGCTTTCCATTTTACTTACTCGATGATGATCATCTTCTTGGTCGCTGAGTACCCATTGGCATCCAACCTGTAGTACAATACGCCCTTAGATGGAACATCCTTGCTGCTCAACAGGATCGTATTGTACCCCTTCACCGATTGCTGATCTTTCACGAATACAACCTTGCCTGTCACATCAAACAATGTCAGTGTCACATCACCAGCTGCAGGCAGATCATAGCCGATCACTGTGGTACCCTTGTATGGATTTGGTTCGTTCTGGTACAATGCAAACTCAGCCGCATCTTCAGCTCCACGGAATGTCAGTTTCAGATCCTTGATGTCCGATGAGGTATTGTATGCCTCTGCCTGTGTCACCTTAGAGTTGATACTGATCATCTCACTCAACGTACCCGATGCAGTCGCCTGGAAGTGCAGGGTGAACAGTACATCTGATGCAGTAGCGCTTACGCCACCCACATTGTTCCAGCTCGCCGTCAATCTGCTGCCGAAGACTCCGATGTTCTCATCACTCATGTTTACGCTTCCCGCTTCTATGCCACGGAACTCAAGCCCATTCGCATCCATCGTAAACTGGTAACCCTCTATGCCTGCAAAGTCAGCACTGCTGATGGCTACACTCACCATCTCGCCTGCACTTATCTCACGATTGTCCGCTACAAAGTTGACTACGCCGTTTCCATTGCGTGGCAACACCTGGTTGGCATTGGCCTGTACACTGTTGTTCACATCCCCCACCTTGATCGCCACAAAATCCTCATCCATCTCATCCGCACTCATCCCAGGCATATCGATGTATTCATGGAATGGCCATGGATTGTCCGCGTCCGCAAACTGGTAGTGCTTGTCTACAAACCTCCAGCTCTTGTTAGTCGGCAGTTCTACGTATATACCCAGGATCAGCTTGCGCAATTCGATCAGGTCGATCGCACTTACGCTCTGGCTGTTGTTCGCATCCGCCGCGATCAGATCGTATGGGTTATCCATCGTCTCTATTCCCAGCAGGTGCTTCTGGATCTTCACCAGGTCAAGCGTTGACACGCCATTGCGATGGTTGTCATTGCGCTCTGCCTGTACCGTAAAGTGCTCTGGGATCACCAGGTCGTTAAACGAATACTGTCCATCCTGTGTCGTCAGATAGGTCGGGAAGACATGACCCGGTGCATTGATGTTTACACTCACCTTTTCAACAGGCTGCAGGTCTTCTGTAAACACCTCGCCCGCAAGGATACTGCCGACGATAGGCCCTGACGTATCACACACCCCTGCATTGTCAGCGATCACAATAGTGGTCGTACAATAATCCTTGTTACGCTCACTCCATTCGATCTTGCTGTTGCAGTTATCATCCGTTCCCGCATCTGCTACCCAGATCTCTGTGGACAGCTCTGTATTGAAGGCAGGTACGTTCTGGCATGTATACGTATAGCTTGGTGTATACACATCGCCGCTGAAGCTATACAGCAGATCAGCCTCCGGTGTGCAATCATCAAAGCTCGATGCATTGAAGTCCTTGGCCCATACCGTCACTTGTCCTCCAACCGGCATCACGACCGTGCTCAATCCATTGATGCATACAGGACTTGGCTGCTTGCAGTCTTCCAGGCGGATGAGATATTCGCACGTGTTCCAGTTACCACAACCATCCTCTACACTCCACAGGATCCTGTGGTAATCGCCGCAGAACTGGCTGTTGTATGGTAATCCATTATCCCTGATCGCCTTGATACTGTTCTGGCGGGTATCAAATGTGAGTACTGCATCATTGTTTTCATCTACGGTCGCCGGAGTCGTGGTCTTCAGGTAGATGAAGTCAGTACCGTTGTATGGATACAACTTCACATCATAATTGACGATGTCACTGCAGGTCTCATGCACCGTCCTTGACAGGTTCAGATGTACACTGCAGCTTGATGCCAGTGGATTGTCCTCTCCAAGGAATGCCTGGTTATTGGCCGGCAAGGATACGCCCTCATCCGCCACACATAAGGTCACCGTCTCACATGGTGCCACGAATTCAGGACCATCCTGGTCATGTACCTTGATCACCTGTGTATAGTGCCACAAGCCTTCACCTGTCTGTGAATCATACTGGCACCAGTCGATGACCGCCCATGTCCTCAATATCTTGAAGCATGCGCCATCTACAAAGTCAAACCTTTGGTCTTCATATGTCACTCCGATCAGGCTGCACGCATCATCAAATACTGTTGGCTCCCCTGTGTTACCCAGGTCTTCAGGGCAGGTCGTCAGCAATACATCACATGGCCAGATCACTCCGTCCTGTGGATTTGAATTATTACATGTATTGTCCGTGATGAAGAATGGATCGTAGTCCACCACCCAGATACGTTGTGTGCATGTGCCCGGTGCGACACCTTCATTGCCATCGCTGGCACTGAATCTGCGCTCGATCAGTTTCACCGCTCCGTCAGGCGCATTGCCTGGCAGGTCGTCTCCACTGCAGTCATCGATGATTCTCACTCTCACCTGCAGGTTGACTTCACAGTTGTCATCTGCCCATCCTTCGAGACCCCAGTTGTGTGGCTGGCTGTACTCTTCGTTCGATGGATCATTGATGATGATATTCTTCCTGATGCTCTCATCATACCTGAAGGCATCATACATGTTACCAAACACCGCACTCAACGGATCTTCGTCCAGTGCTCCGTTGTTGTTTCCTTCGCCATCGACAAATGTGCCTTCCTGGACATTAAACCAGAAGTCGCAGCTTACGATGATATCTGATGGACATTGTACAAACGGACTGATCTTATCCTGCACTTGCGCTTCAACCATGCAATAGTTCACATTGCCTGCGGCATCTGTTACTTCCAGTTCAACCATGATCGGTCCGGCGCCTACGTCGCAGCATGCAAAAGGTACGCATGGACGATGTACTGTGCCACGGTCGCGGCTATTGACCGGTGGTACTCCTCCCCGGATGATCATCGATACATGCTCCATCTGTCGTCCAGTCGAAGTCGATGCAGCTATCCATCCTTCTCGCACGGAACGTCACCGGTCCGCAGTTGTCATAGCTGCCATCATCAAATACACTGGCAGGAACAAGGGTGATACCACTTGGCCCGTCATTGGTCAGGCTCACGATCGTATGCAGGTCGCAGTTCGCTACCGGCACTACATCATCTACTACAGTGATGTGGAAACTGCATGTGCTACTGTTGCCACACTCATCATAAACTGTCCAGGTCACCGTATGGGTTCCTACCGGCAGGCCATTGATCACAAAGTTATTGCCAAAGGACACCACCACACCGTCTGACGAGGTCAGGCTGTAGCTCGCGATCTCGCTGCACTCATCTACCGCTATCGGTTTAGGTACGCTGACATTGGCATAGCAATACCAGAAGTCTGTACCTACTTCATAATCTGCAGGACAGGTTAATTCAGGTCCTACGTTGTCGGACAGTTTGATCACCTGTACGGCTTCAACTACCTCTACTGTACACCAGTTGAGTACTGTCCATGTACGTGCGATCTTACGACCTCCGCCACATTCATTCAGTTCTTTATCCCAGTAGCCTACAAAAATATTGCACAGACTGTTGTCTTCTGTGATCGGGTTGCCATCTACTGTCGGCCAGCCCGTGTGATCCGGCAATGCGCTTTCTCCACATACGCCTACATAAGCAGGAGGGAATACTATATTGTCCAGCGTTAGCGGAAGTATCGTAATCGTCTGGATACAAGTAGAGGTGTTTCCACTTCCATCCGTCGCTGTCCAGGTCCGGGTCAGGATCTGTTCTTCGCAGTCATCGCCTGACTCACTGTCCGTGTAGGTCAACTCAACTTCACCGCACGCATCATATGCATAAGGTGCGCTGGTGACTGCGAGGAAGTAGCTCACATTCAATCCAAAAGTATTGAGTGTTCCGCCATCACCACCGACGTTGTCGGTAACCCGCAGAGTCCATGTACCTACAGCTGACTCGCCATTGACAGCCGCCAGTGAACCTTGAGGAATCACTGAGCCGGTCAAGGCAGGTGGTTGCGGATTGCAGGATGCTGTCACCGATACACTTGCCTGGTCATCAAAGATTACATTAGCCCAGTTGTCCACTGATCCGCACAATTGATTTACTAACAACACAGTGGTACCTGCAGGGCTGATCAGTTCGACACTCAGGTCGCCTACCCATGTATGGTTAAGATCAACAAGTACATTGAGATCAGTCAAAACAGCATTTGTCGGTAAGTCAAGAGTAAGGTCTTGTGTAGTCACTGTTCCTGCATTAGGGCCAATGGAAAGACCGGAGTTAATGGCTTGCTGAATAAATCCGGTTACCGGTGGTTCGTATACAGGTTCAAGTGAAGTACCGCAACTGATGGTTACATCCGTACATTCAATGACTGGCTTGATTTTGTCTTCAACAGAAATGGTACCCAGGCAGCTCTGGCCATTGCATTCATTCAATACCATGGCAGTAACGGTCTGTCCGATTTGATCCACAGTCAATGTAGCGTCAGGTATGATATTTCCAAAAGCATCTGTCAGCTGGACAAAGTAATTGTCATTTCCTTCTGTCTCGCCTTCGAGGATCATACCACTCAGTACTTCGGCTACACAATTTTCATTGAGGGAGATCTGTACATGGTCATTGCACGAAATGGCCTCTACACCCTGCACATATACCGGGAAGAAATCATATGCATGACAAGCATCACCGCAACCGGCTTCATCTACCTGGATGATAAATGGACCACCCGGAGTATCCTGCCAGTCAACAGTGATACTGGATCCGTTGTCTGCTGTGATGACACCACCGCCGTTCTGCAAGGTCCATGTGTAGGTGCTGTTAGGGTTGTAGTTATCAATAAAATATGTTTCAATTTCTCCCGGGCAAACATATGCATCGCCCTGTATATTGACATGCAGTGCATAGCATATCGTGATGGTAAACTGGATAGGTGAACTGGTACATGTCACGCCATTATTGGAATACGTGGCTACAACTGTAAAGGTCGCAGTCAATGGACCAGTAGTGTTGTTAACCCCTGTAAAGGAAGGTATAGGGCCAGTGCCAGATACAGGTCCAAGACCGATGTCGTCACCACTCCTGCTCCAGGTATACACAGCAGCTGGTACATTACTTGTAAAGAAAGTAGGTGGAATGTTTCCACTTGCACAATAGGTTTGATTCGGTACCGGGTTGATGACCGGAGTTGGATTGATAGTCACTGTAAAGGTGATCGGTGCACTGGTACAGGTCACACCATTGTTAGTATATGATGCTGAGGCAGTAAATGTGGAACTGATCGGAGTGCTGCCTGGATTTGTTGCAGTATAGGTTGGTACACTACCTGTTCCAGAGGTCGGTGCGAGTCCGATCGCAGCTGCAGTGCGGGACCAGTTAAATACTACCCCGGGTACATTGCTTGTAAAGACTACAGCAGGCACCGTTGAGCCTGCACAATACGTCTGGTTAGCAACAGCATTGATCGTTGGTACAGGATTGATTGTTATTGTAAATGTGATTGGTGTACCTGTACAGGTCAATCCATTATTAGTATAAGAAGGGGTCACCGTAAATGTTGAGGTCAGTGGGGTTACACCCGTATTGGCGGCTGTAAAGGCGGGAACACTTGCGGTTCCTGAGTTTACTCCAAGTCCAATGGCTTCTGTCGTCCGGCTCCAGGTGTATGTAGCTCCCGGCACGTTACCTGTAAATATAATTGAAGGCACCATAGCACCTGCACAATAGGTCTGGCTGGTTACTGCATTAACCTGCGGAGTAGGATTGCTAGTAATTGTAAAGGTTCTAGGCGTACCTGTGCAAGTCACTCCATTGTTAGTAAAGCTGGCTACCACACTGAAAGTGGATGTCAGCGGAGCACCTCCTGCATTTGTTGCAGTGAATGTCGGAACACTTCCTGTGCCTGCAGTAGTACCAAGCCCGATAGCTTCATTGGTGCGGCTCCATGAAAAGGTGGCACCCGCGACGTTACTTGAAAATACTATCGATGGAACTGATGATCCGGAACAATAAGTCTGATTAGGTACGGCATTGACCTGAGGGGTAGGATTGACCGTGATGGTAAATTGTATTGGTGCAGCGCTGCAAGTCACTCCATTGTTGGTGAAACTGGCTACCACACTGAAGGTCGAGGTCAACGGAGTTGTACCTGCATTCGCTGCAGTAAAGGAAGGTATGTTTCCGGTGCCTGAATTTGTACCAAGACCAATCGCTTCATTTGTGCGGCTCCATGAATACACTGCTCCGGGCACGTTTCCTGAAAATACGATTGATGGTACAGTAGAACCTACACAATATGTCTGATTGGCTACTGCATTGATCTGTGGGTTTGGATTGACTGTGATTGTAAATTGAATTGGTGTTCCGGTGCAGGTC
Source organism: Candidatus Opimibacter iunctus (assembly GCA_016716665.1). Taxonomy (GTDB): domain Bacteria; phylum Bacteroidota; class Bacteroidia; order Chitinophagales; family Saprospiraceae; genus Opimibacter; species Opimibacter iunctus. The sequence continues at coordinate 105,474 of JADJVH010000010.1, forward strand.
ACGCCATTGTTAGTGAAACTTGCCACAACACTAAACGTTGACGTTAGTGGGGCAGTACCTGCGTTTGTTGCAGTAAAGGAAGGCACATTGCCGGTTCCTGAACTAACACCCAGACCTATCGCTTCGTTCGTTCGGCTCCAGGAGAAAACTGCGCCGGGAACGCTGCTAGTAAATACCACCGATGGAACAGTTGCACCTGCACAATAGGTTTGATTGGTTACACCATTTACTTGTGGGATAGGATTGACCACCAATGTGTCTGTAGCCGTTGGGCGACAGACCGGATCAGTAGGCACAGGGGATAGGTTGGCATAGATATAGTAAGTATTGCCTGTGGCAAATGTAGTAGAGGTCTGTGCCATTGTCCCACCGCCTCCAAGTGCTGCGTTGGGGACTGTGGCGATCACTGTGCCTCCGATATATGGATTAGCCGGGATCGAAGTGAAATACACAAAGGTTATTCCATACGTAACACCCATTCCACTCAATCCATTGGCTGTTAATGTCACCTGATCATTTTCACAAACTGTAGCGGGCACAGCACTCAGGGAACCAATAGTCGGACAGCTAAAGCAACCCGGAGCAGGGCCATCAAGTGAGAACACGCCTGTATTTGAACAGCCATTGTTATCTGTGACTGTCATAAAATAAGCTCCTGCACAGAGACCTGTTTGATTTTGTGCAGTTGCACTCACTCCGCAACCATTTGGTGTAGTCCAGGCAAAAGTAAATGGTGCCTGACCAGCCGTCATTGTAATCGAGATTGCGCCATCCGCTGTATTACAATTGGATGGATTGGTGACTGAAAAAGTGTAGAGTGGGCCTGCATTGACCGTGATATTGACAGAAGCGGCAGCCGTGCAGCCATTGCTGGTGACTGTTACCGTATATAGGGTAGTCATCGTTGGGTTGACTGTAATGCTCGTGGTGGTTGCACCTGTGCTCCACAGGTATGTACCTCCTCCGGTGCCAGTCAGTGTTACAGAAGATCCTGCGCATATTGCTCCATCATTAGGTGTGCTGCCGGAAGTCTCTGATACCGTAATACCTGCCACAGGGAGTGGATTGACTGTAATCGTGGTAGACGCAGTGGCCGTACAGCCGCTTGCATTGGTCACGGTGACCGTATACGGAGTGGTGCCGACAGGGGTAACCGTTATGGCCATAGTAGTTGCACCTGTGCTCCAAAGATATGTGCCACCTCCACTTGCAGTAAGCGTGGCTGATGCTCCTGCGCAAATCGTTCCATCGTTGTTGGTAGTCCCTGATGTCTCGGCTACTGTAATTCCTGCCGTAGGTATTGGATTGACTGTTATCGTGGTACTAGCAGTAGCTGTACAACCATTTGCATTGGTCACGGTGACAGTATAGGTAGTGGTACCGGCAGGGGTAACTGTTATAGCCACAGTAGTTGCACCTGTGCTCCAGAGATATGTGCCACCTCCACTTGCTGTAAGTGTGGCTGATGCACCTGCGCATATCGATCCATCATTGTTGGCCAGCCCGGAAGTTTCAGAGACAACAATGGCTGCTGCTGGCACTGGATTGACCGTAATATTCGTTGATAATATTTCAACACAAGTTCCATTGGTAATCGAAACGGAGTATAATGTTGTGCCTGAAGGGCTCACGTTGATGGCAGGTGTAGTCTCACCGGTACTCCAGAGATAAGTACCACCACCGGTGGCGGTGATCGTGGCCGAAGCACCTGCACAAATGATACCATCATTGTTAAACAACCCGGAGGTTTCGGTTACTGCTATGGTACTGATATCCCCTGCAAATTCATCTGCACCAATGTCTGGTGTTGTAGCATTTCGGACCTGGCAATCAATATCTGTGCTGATACCCATGATTGGTGTACCCTCGCCATCAAGACATTGATTAGCAGCAGCTGTCAGATGCAGATCTGTTGGAGATACAAAAACAGGGGTTACGGTTTGACCTGCCCCGTCCTTACCAGTTGCGGCCTGTAGGTTTGCCAGCGTAAGTTGATTTGTTGGCGCGGCTATACTTGCAGTTGCTCCGACGAAGAATGGACTGCCAGATGGTACAGAGTAATCGTTGTGATCTGATGTCAGATTAGAAAATGGTGTATAGCCATAGACTATCGCATAGTCATTAGCTGTTCCATTGTTCTGGTTATTGACCAGGATATTATTCCGAATATCTACTACCGGATTGACACCGCCAATGGCCAGGGCAAAACTCTTGTCAGTCGCACCTGTATTTGCAGGCACACTGGTCATCGTGATAGTATTGTAATTGATCTTTGTCGTCGAACCATTGCCGCCGCCTATCAACATACCCACACTAAAGTCTCCAGAGGTTCCGTTCGAGGAGACCCCGCTGATCATGTTGTTATAAAACTGGTTTGTGCCTGAAACCGCTGTGACAGCCAATATACCGCAGGCTGAATAAGTTGCGGTCTGGCGAACCGATCCGATGATGTTATTGGATACTATAGCATTCGTCACTTCATTTCCGGTAAAGGTGGAAGTAGAAATAGAATTCGTACCTAAGGTGATTCCAAATACGTCTTCAACGGTTGTTGCTGAAGCTATTTCTGAAATGTTATTTCCGGAAATGATGATGTTATTTTCAAATCCTACAAATACACCAGCCCTTCTTACATTGTTCGGAGCCGCTGTATTGATCCGGTTTTGATTGATGATCGTCCCCGTATTTTTTCCGCCTATACTGCTTCCCTGGGAATAAATACCGTATTGGACATTACTGATGTTATTGTTGATATAGGCATTGTTATTATTCAGTGATCCTAAACTGGTTGTAGCGATAGTAGTTGATCCGGCTCCGACACCAAACAAGGTTTGCGTATTTCCGCTTCCTACCAGATTGATATTCATTATCCTATTATTTGCTGCAGCATTCAAGCCCGTTGTTGCGGTTTGCAACCAGATCACAGCGCTGGTTGTACTTGTACTTGTATTGGTCAGTGTCAGATCACGTGTTGCTGCAGATGGTGGGCATACGTTATTAGGTGTAAACCCATTGCTGCCATCGATGGTCACCCAGTCTGCGCCATTGAGGACAATCAATGCTGAAGCAGAAGTGCCGGAAATCGATGGAGAGACACCCGGTGCAGGTTTGATCGTAAGGGTATTTACAGCACTGGCAAATGCATTTGCATTGATGGTAATCGGGAATGTTTCACCCGGATAGGTAGCATCAATCAATGAAAATACCACAGGGCCTCCGATGCAAGCAGTGTTATATGCCGTAACCGCTGCGGTAAGAGTGGTATAGTTCCCGGCAGCTCCTACCGTATAAGTACCACTGAGGGATAAAGCATTTACAGTGTATGTATTTGGAGTGACAGGTGGTGTGGTTACAGTATTGACATCTGTGGCGATGACGCCTGCCGGGTTAGACCCAATATTAGGCGTGCCTGCAATATCCTGGGCGATGACATAATAGGAAACAACATCTGCCGGAGCCAGTCCCCCCATATCCGCTGCTAAAATGGTAAAGTTCCAGAATGAATTAGTAGCTGACCCTGAAACAAATGTCCCGGGCTGGGAGAAATATGCCCCTGCGTTTTTCCTGTAATATATTCTTGGTCTTAATGCGCCAGCTGTTGGGATGCCTGAGGCATCTGTAATATTTACCCCTGACAAGGTCTGGTCACTAGAGTTGCAAGACGTCCCTGCTATAGGTGAATAATAGATGGCAGGTGCCGAAAGATCAAGCAAGAGAAAATTACCGGCATCAGCCCCAATATCCACAGGCGTCAATGAGGACCTTGTCTGTAGATCAAAATCGATCGTCACCAGTGGCAGATTATAGCCACCTTGTTCGACCGGGGTCGCAGATGCTGCCTGGATATGCAGATCTACCGTTGTTGCATCACCATTCGGATTGACCAGTTTTGGATCAGATGATACCGAGTTCCAATCCTGGTTTGTACCGGCTTGCCAGGTCGCCAATGTGGTAAAGTCTGCAGCTATTAATAATCCTAATACCCCACCGGTTCCATTGGCTAAGAGCACATTATAGTTCTCTTGCAATGATGTATTGGCATTGAGGTTAGCCGCATAGTGCTTGCCGGTACCACTTACATTGGAACGTGTGTTGTAAAAGATATTATTCATCACGGTGTCTACACCTACTAGTGGAGATACGCTCCGTCTGAAGGCATAGGTATTCACTGCTCCACTCGCTACACCAGTACCTCCGATATAAACGGTATTGTGGTAGATACTCATACTGCCAGATGCCGCTTTATAGATACCATTGATCTGTAGAGAGTTAGTAATATCCAGACCATTTGCATCTATCCCAAGTCGAACCATATTGTTATATACCCTTGCATTTCCGGTATTGGGCAGGAATATACCTGCCATACCTGCCAGTGGTGAGCTGAGGTTAATGCTGTGCACAAGGTTTTTGGAAATAATCGTATTTGGCTGAGGTGCAAGTCCTGTTCCGAAATACATCCCGTTGATCCATCCCGCAAGGGTTGCATTGGTATTGACCAGGTTGTAAATCGTATTGTTGGAAATATTGGAGCCGCCAACTACCGAACCGGTCATCGTAATACCCACAATTGATGCGGCATTATTGACAGCCACATTTGTGGCATTGGTCGTCAGGTTGAAAACCGTGTTGCCGGTAATGGTATGCCCACCTCCACTGGCCTGCACATCAATCCCCCTGATGGAACCGGTCACCCCGGTATTGTTAAGGGTCAGGTTTCTTACGGTGTTATTGGTATACACTCCCCCGATTGTTGGATTAAGTATTAACACACCAGTAAAAATATTATTGGTCAATTGCTGGATACTATTGGCCACTGTGCCACCAATCAGGTTGTTATTGATCGTCACCTGGCTGCCCACAGCTGGTTGTCCATAAATGACCCTGAAGCTAATAGAGCCGGTGCTCGAAGTCGCAGCGGTTATACTGCCGAGGTTATTGTTGGTGATATTGATGGTGCAAGGCACTGCGCCTGTGCCGAAACCAATCGGAAGGAAGAAAACACCTGCTGTTGCATTGGCCAGGGTAAAGGTGATATTACCGGTGGTGGACTGAGATCCCAGGGTATTCCCGTTGATATTGATGTTACCTGAAATATGGGCGATCAGGCTGCTTCCATTGTTAGTGGTCGAAGTGGTCAATGCCAGGTTAGCAATCGTGTTATTACTGATATTTGAAAACGCACCCAGGGCAGCAGCAAATCGAATCAATCTTGGAGTAGGGGTGCCTGTAGTTCCGCCTGTCCACGTCCAGGGGGTTCCTCCACAGGAAGGAGCCGTACCACCTATGAAATTATTGGAGATGGTAAAGTTGGTTCCAAATACGGCCGAGTTGATAAAGATTGCACCTTGATCTGTTGCAGTAGTCATTGTAAATGTCCGGGTTGTCGTCTGGTAAAAACTATTCCCGGTGATGGTCCAATCTGAAGCACCTCCTACGACGTTGATCGCTGCACTGGCTGTAGTTGATGTAGCATTAAACCAGTCATGGATGGTGTTATTCGAAATGGTGATATTATTATTCTGAACAGCATAGCTTGTAGTAGTACCTGAAGCATAAATCAGGTTATTCGGCGTGGTAGCTCCATCGCGGAGATCACAGTTGTCAATCGTATTGTTGCTGTTACCGGTAGCAAAGCCTACCGCCGTACTGAAAAAGATAACACCACTGGTCGTACCGGTATTCACACCGGCTACTGTGCAGTACTTAATGGTGTTGAATGTGGCACTGTTGATAAACTGTATCGCATATCCGGCGGTAGCCGTATTGCTGATGGTCAACTGAGAAACACCGACACCACCTGGGCGGCCATCGAAAGTCACAAAGTCACCCGCATCAAAATTGATGGTACCTGTAGTACTTGCACTGGTCAGTGCAAGTGCTGTAGCCCCGGGTTCAGGGCGCACCACCACATTGTTGATGGCACTTATACATGGTATGACGGGCACGACTACTGGAAATGCAGGTTCGACAGAACTAACATATGCACTTTGCAACTCCAGGATTACCGGGCCGTTAACGCCATTAGCATTCAGATCTGTAAAGGCTGCTGTGAGGGTATTATAAAATCCTGTTGGCCCGACAGTCCTTGTTCCTGAAATAGCGCATGGATTCGTGGTGGTGTTTCCTGTCAGGGGTGAAGCCGTTAGATATACAGGTCCACCAGAGCATATCGTGTTGTTAAATGAATAAATCCAGAAATAATATTGAGTAGAAGGATTTAATCCGGTAGCGGTAAAGGTGGTCAGTGCAGAAGACGAAACGATGACTCCTCCAAGGGCACTTGTACCCGCCACATAGGTCGTACCATTGACTGGTGCAGATGGTGGAACGTTTGTTGCCGTTCTGACTACAAGGTAACCAGATGGCAAACCCGCAGCTGCTGTAAAAGATCCGGCAATAGAGCCAACAGCAGGCGTGAGCATGAGCGCTGTGGGCTGATTAGCAGGCGCAACACACGGTGGTGGAGGCGTAAATGTATATGTTTGGCCATTTGCAGGCTTGGTAGCCACATTTGATTCATTATAGAAACAGGTCGCGGTATTCACTGCTCCGGCAACAGGAGCTGCCCAACTGCCTCCACTCAATACACTGAGGTTTTTAAAATCTGTGCCGGAGGTACCACGCAATCCCACTTCGCCGACATTTGTGGTTATGGCGCTTACCGCATCCGACCATGCCCCATAAACTAACTGGATGACTCCTGTGGCCTGAATCAACTGTATCTGCATTTCAAATCGCTCAGCATTAATTGTTGTGCTATTATATCGCCTGGTATTGCTCCATTGGACCGTAAACACCCCGCCTGACGAAACATAGTCCACACTACCAAGTGGTGCGGTGTTCTGCGCCTGAAGATCCCTTCCCCATGCAGAAATGACCCCCGATACTGCGCTCCCACCTGATATTGGAACATATCCGCTGGTGGAACTTCCAAAAGTAATATATCCGTTAGGATGAACGAAAGCTGTGGTATAGGGCACACTGTTAAATGTAAATGTGAACCCAAGAGGTACTGAAACAGCCCCATTATCATCCCAACCACTTGGAAACACATTGGTCGGCGCGACCAATGGGGTATAGGTTCCGGAAGAGGCAGTAAAACTATAATTGGCTACCTGGGCCTGGAGGGATTCAGTGGGTATAAACCAGAGTAGTGCAGCAGCAAACAGCAACATTATCATCCTGTGGTAAGCGCTTGAAGAGACCGTTTCAGGGCGGACCAAAGTTGTCAATACATGATCTGTATAGTGTCTTGTATTTGTTTTTAATTGGGATGGTAATACTTGGTTTTTCATATCTTGATATTATTGTGCGCAATGCAGGTTGATCGGCAATTTTTTTGAAAACGGTGTGAGGGTATGCTTAAGGTTGGATTAATCTGGCTTTTAACTGCTCATACATCACCGCAAAGTCCTGCGGATACATATACTTCATCACTGGATCTGTCGGAACTTCAGAAAGAATCCTCTTGTAATTTCGCTCAGGGATTTCATTGATCGGCACATGAGCCGCAAGGTCTTCCTGCATATAGGCCACCATCCTGTCATAGCCGGTGTACAATCCGGTTTGATGTGGTTTCAGGTTGGGATCAGCCAGTAACTGGGTGATGTTTGCCTTTTCTGTCAACAATACTGTCGAGAATTCGACAGGAGATTTCCACCCCGGGATAGAAAGGTCTGTGGTCATAATCTCTTCTCCAGGAGCTACTGCAGCATTTACCTGGGCGGACAAGCTCTCAAATAATGCCGGCATAAAGAAAAAGCTCGCAAGGGCAATGAAGGATTTGGTTTTCCCAGGTACTATGCTCGTAGCCTTGTAAAAAATGGAAGATATTTTTTTCATATTCTGACAGATTGCAGGAGTGCGAAAAGATTATTTCAATATTGATGTCTTACCCCTTCCCAGGAAGGGCTTCTTTTTTCTAGATGATGCTTTGTATGGAATGATCAATGTGCGCCTGGACCACAATTGAGCCCATAGCGATACTGGCTTCTGTATTACCCTTAATCCAGGCACTGCAGCGCTTTACAGAAAGAATTAAATCGAATACGGGAAAATAGGTGGATGTAAACAACAAACCAGACGGTTTGCCTCCAGAAGGTATGCTAATCCTAATATGCATGCTCAGAGGGATGAGGGTTAAAAAAGCTTTTGATTTCGCTTCCCTCAAAAGAACATGTGATCAGTCCTTGCACTGGTATACACCAGGCAAGTATATGGACTTACCCCAGTCATTCATCAGGTTGAGACGAAATTACCCTAATGTCATGATACTCAATGCCATTTTGGTAGGCATAAAAGTACTAAATATTCAATGCAAACATCAAGGGTGCTAATTATTGGTATAAATTTAATTGGCTGATTATCAGGTATTTAAATTTATATTAGCATTGGATTTATATGTTTTTTACCTATTTATAACTGCAACTTTTACCCCAAACCTGTCCGGCCCTGCCTCCCGGGCAAAAAAAAGCCCCTCTCCAGCGAACTGAAGAGAGGCCATCTCATGATTGGGTCTATATCGCTATAAACCGTGTATAATGCTCAATAACTATTCGATAATAATCATCTTCTTAGTCGCTGAGTACTCGTTTGCATCAAGTCTGTAGTATAACACACCTACCGCAGGCATATCCTTGCTGCTGACGCTGATCGTATTGTATCCCTTCACAGATTCCTGATCCTTCACGAAAACAACCTTACCAGTCACATCAAAGATGGTCAGGATCACATTACCTGCTACTGGAAGATCATAACCGATTACTGTGGTTCCCTTGTATGGGTTTGGTTCGTTCTGGTACAGTGCGAACTCAGCTCCATTCTCAGATCCACGGAAGGTCAGTTTCAGATCCTTGATATCAGATGAAGTATTGTAAGCTTCTGCTTCAGTCACCTTAGAGTTGATGTTGATCATCTCGCTCAGTTGACCAGCTGCAGTAGCCTGGAAGTGCAGTGTGAACAATACATCAGAAGCAGTAGCGCTAACGCCACCTACGTTGTTCCAGCTGGCTGTGAGCCTGTTGCCGAATACACCGATGTTCTCATCACTCATGCTTACCAAACCAGCTTCTACTCCACGGAATTCAAGACCGCTAGCATCCATTGTGAACTGGTAACCTTCGATGCCTGCGAAGTCAGTAGAACGGATTGCTACGTCTACCATTTCACCTGCATTTACTGTACGGTTGTCAGCTACAAAGTTTACTACGCCGTTTCCACTGCGTGGCAATACTTGATTTGCATTTGCCTGAACTGTATTGTTAACGTCACCAACCTTGATAGCGACAAAGTCCTTATCCATTGCATTTCCGCTCATGCCAGTCATGTTGATTGACTCGCTGAATGGCCATGGGTTAGTAGCATCAGCAAACTGGAAGCTCTTGTCTACGAATCTCCAGCTCTTGTTAGCAGGAAGTTCGGTGTAGATGCCGAGGATCAGTTTACGTAATTCAACGAGGTCAATGGCACTTACATTCTGACTGTTGTTAGCATCAGCTGCAATCAGGTCATAAGGATTGTTCATCGTTTCAATACCTAACAGGTGCTTCTGGATCTTCACAAGGTCAAGTGTAGATACACCATTTCTGTGAGCATCGTTACGATCAGCATTTACTGAGAAGTTCTCAGGGATAATCACGTTGCTGAAGTTATACTGGCCGTTCGTTGTAGTAACATAAGTTGGGAATACATGGCCCGGTGCATTGATACTAACACCTACCTTCTCAACAGACTGTACATCTTCTGTCAGGATCTGACCAGCGAGGATGCTGCCTGAACCGTCGCAAACACCATTGTTATCTGTGATAACGATTGTTGTTGTGCAATAGTCCTTGTTGCGCTCACTCCACTCGATCTTACCGTTGCAGTTGTCATCTGTACCGCCATCAGCTACCCAGATCTGTGTGCTGAGTTCAACACCAAATGCAGGTACGTTATCGCAAGTATATGTAAAGCTTGGGGTGTATGTAGCACCGTCAAAGCTGTATAACAGGTCAGCTTCTGGTGTACAATCATCAAAGCTAGACGCATTGAAGTCCTTAGCCCATACAGTTACTTGTCCGCCGATTGGCATGACTACTGTGCTCAGACCGTTGATACATACTGGAGAAGGCTGTTTGCAGTCTTCCAGACGGATCAGGTATTCGCAGGTATTCCAGTTACCGCAACCATCTTCTACACTCCAGAGGATCCTGTGGTAATCACCGCAGAAAATGCTGTTGTATGGGAGACCATTGTCACGGATTGCCTTGATGCTGTTCTGACGTGTGTTGAAAGTCAACACTGCATCATTGTTTTCATCAACAGTTGCTGTAGACGTCGTCTTCAGGTAGATGAAGTCTGTTCCGTTGAACGGATAGATCTTAACATCGTAGTTGACGATATCACTGCATGTTTCATGAACTGTACGGGACAGGTTCAGGTGTACGCTGCAGCTGGAAGCCAATGGATTGTCTTCACCAAGGAATGCCTGGTTGTTGTCTGGTAAGGAAACGCCCTCATCAGCTACACACAATGTCACTGTTTCACATGGTGCTACGAATTCAGGACCATCCTGGTCGTGAACCTTGATCACCTGTGTATAGTGCCATAAGCCATAGTAACCACCTTCGCCATCATAGCGATACTGGCACCAGTCAATGACTGACCACTCGCGTAAGATCTTGAAGCAGGCACCATCAACAAAGTCGAACCTTGTGTCCTTATAGGTTACACCGATAAGGCTGCAGGCATCATCGAAGATGGTTGGTTCACCAGTATTGCCCAGGTCTTCTGGACATGTGGTCAACAATACATCACATGGCCAGATTACACCGTCTTGTGAGTTAGAGTTGTTACATGTGTTGTCTGTTATATAGAAAGGATCGTAGTCAACAACCCAGATACGCTGTGTACAGGTACCAGGAGCTACACCTTCGTTGCCATCGCTGGCGCTGAAACGACGCTCGATCAGTTTCACCGCACCTTGTGGTGCATTGCCTGGCAGATCGTCTCCACTGCAATCATTGATGATGCGTACACGAACCTGCAGGTTAACTTCACAATTGTCATCTGCCCATCCTTCGATACCCCAGAAATGAGGCTGGCTGTAGTCTTCGTTTCCTGGATCGTTGATGATGATATCACCACGAACACTTTCGTCATCATTGTATTTGAATGCATCGTACATGTTACCGAATACATGGCTTAATGGATCCTCATCGAGGTTTCCGTTAGCATTGCCATCAGCATCTACAAATGTACCTTCCTGTACATTGAACCAGAAGTCGCAACTTACGATGATATCAGGAGGACACTCTACGAATGGAGAGATCTTATCCTGTACTGTAGCTTCTACCATACAGTAGTTACGGTTGCCTGCAAGGTCAGTTACTTCTAACTCAACCATGATCGGACCAGCACCTACGTCGCAGCATGCGAAAGGAACACATGGACGGTGTACAGTACCACGGTCACGGCTATTCACTGGTGGGATACCACCTGGGATGTCATCGATGCAAGCACCTTCTGTAGTCCAGTCAAAGTCGATGCAGCTGTCCATACGACGTACGCGGAAAGTAACAGGACCGCAATTGTCATAAGAACCATCATCAAATACATGAGCTGGTACTAAAGTGATACCATAAGGACCATCATTTGTCAGTGATACGATAGTGTGTTCGTCGCAATTTGCAACAGGAACAACATCATCTACAACAGTGATTTCGAAGCTGCAAGAAGAATGATTGCCGCACTCGTCAGCTACATGCCAGGTTACAGTGTGTGTACCCAGTGGCAATTGGTTGATTACATAGTTGTTACCGAAGTTTACAACGATACCGGCAGATGATGTCAGGCTTAAGGTATAAGCTGATCCGCAAGCATCATAAACGGTTGGCTTAGGTACGCTTACGTTAGCATAGCAATACCAGAAATCTGTACCAACTTCGAAGTCAGCCGGGCAAGTAAGCTCAGGAGCTTCGTCGTCTGTCAGTTTGATGACTTGTACGCACTCTACAGTGGTCTGTGTGCACCAGTCAAGAACGGTCCAGGTACGAACGATTTTCTCGCCGTTACCGCAATCGTTCAGTGGTTTGTCCCAGTATCCAACAAAGATGTTACATACATTTTCTTCATCTGTGATCGGGTTGCCATTGACAGTTGGCCAGCCTGTGTAAGCAGGATCTGATGAATCACCGCAATGACCGATATAGGCAGGAGGACAAGCAACGCTGTCAAGCACTAAAGGCTGAACAGTGACGTTCTGATCGCATGCAGCAGTGTTACCACTGCCATCAGTAACTACCCAGTGACGGGTTACGATTAAACCTTCACAAGGATCACCAGATTCTGTATCTGTGTAGGTTACATCTACTTCACCGCAGTTGTCTGCTGGCTCAACAGCTGGAACATCAACAAGGATAGATAAACCAACGGCTAAGATGTGTCCACCATCAAGAACAGGGAAGTCGTCATAAACTCTAACTGTCCAGATACCACTTGCATCTTCACCATCTACATTGAAGAGGTTTGGACCAAGGGTGTTACCGCCATTGAAAATCGGAAGAATACGTGGCAAGTCAAGACCATTACAGTCTACTGCATTTACGCCTTCATCATCAAACCATGTGTCGATCGGGAAGTTACCACCGCAACCCCCTACTTCAAATACATTTACAATAGTACCAGCAGGCGAAATCAACTGAACATTGACATCACCGGTAAAGGTATGGTCAAGGCATGTAAAACGAAGATCTACATCCTGTACGGGAGTTCCAACCGGAAGGAAAGAATAATCAAACGAGTAGTTGTACTCCAGATTCTGACCACCAGGTAAATCCAAAGGATCATTCAGGCCTTCATAAACAATCTCCTGATAGCCATTTACGGCTGGAGCTGGTTCAGTTGGTAACTGCGCACCGCACATGATGGTTACGTCCCTGCAAAGGATGGTTGGTGGTATCTTATCTTCAACAGATATAGTACCCCAGCAGCTGTTGCCGGTTGTAGGATCAGTGACAGTGACCTGAAGTGTTTCTCCGATTGCTTCGCTACCGATAGTTACACCACCGAAACCTGAGCTGTAGCCTTCGATTGCAACGATATAATCATCATAGCAACCGTATGGACCTCCTTCGAGGATCATATCTGTGCTTACATATGCTTCGCAGTTTTCATTGACAGAAACCTGTACGTTGTCATTGCAGGCAAGTGTAGTAGTAGGTGTAGGATACTCATTGACCACAACGTCAAAGCAACAAGTACCGACATTTCCTGCAGCATCCGCAGTTTGAAAACAGTTGGTTGTTGTACCAATAGGGAATACACTACCTGATGGCAGCCCGCTTGTCTGGGTTACAGGAAGTTCTGGCACAAATACTGCATACTGCACAGATCCTTTAAACAACCGGGGAGTGTTTCCGAGAATGGCAACAGCACCTCCGGCCCAGTGGCCGTTACTGATGATCGTTAGCGTGCCGTTGGTTGTTGTCTCGTTACCATTGGCATAACGCATAAAATTACCATTGGTAGCCTGTACAGCAATACCTCTTGCCTGACCAGGTTGAAGAATAAACTGATTAGCAGGTGCAATAGGCACCAGTGTTGACTGGAAATATGATGCAACGTTTACATTAATTGGAGCGCTTGGCGTTGCAGTCCAGGTACTAATATCTGAAGTCCCAACAAGCCCGCCCGGGCCGTTGATCGGGCCGAAAAGTAATCTGGTGTTTACAACACCCACAAAACCAGGGCCAGGGAAATCACCAAGATTTGCATTTACACCGGTAATAACAATCGGCATGGTACCATCATTGCGAATACCAAAAGTAATTGTTGCAAAGTTGTTGTTGTTTGTTGCACTTCCACCATGAACCTGCGAGGTAATTGTTGGGCCCTGGAAAGGACAATTATCAGTAGCTGTGACTGTATAACCTACAACCGCAGAGCAAGCTCCTGGATCCAATGTAATGTTGATATCCCCCGGGCAATGAACTGTTGGCGGTTCGGTATCCACAACTGTAATGGTACTGGTCGCTGAACTTGCAGTGATACCTGAGGCTACCACATAGGTTTGCCAGGTGATTGTATGCACTCCACTAGGTAAGTTTGGTATAGTTACATTCGCAGCTGGTAGCGCTACGTTTACAAAAGTGCCACCATCAACACTATATCTTAATCCATTGGTAATACCATCTGCACAACCTACAGGATTTGTTGTAGGGAGTGTAACTACAGGGCTTGCACTGCATTGCCCCACACTTGCAGATACCTGAAGGTTTGCGGGTGCAGTGAGGGTGCAGGGAGGCGCTGAAACAGCAAAAGTGATAGACCAGTTGAGCATAGTACCGGCATCACCTCCCAAATCGTCGAGAATCAATAATTGCCATGTTCCATTTTGGCCGGCAGTAAATGCACCAAGCGTGGTGATGGTGGGTGTAATCGTAACACCACAAGCATCACTGGTCAGTGTCCCTTCAGGTGCAAAATTACCAGTATAGGGAGCCGCACCAGTGGTAATGTTTGGAGAGCCGTCAATAAAGTTTGTGTTTGTGTAGTTGTCATTAGAACCACCATTATCTGTAGACAGCTCTATGATCTGGCCATTAGGTGCTACCAGAAACATATCGATATCATTGTCGAATGTATGGGTAAAGTTTACTAGCACGTTATTCACCTTTGCACCACCTGCCAGGCCGGCAACTGTGTTATTAAACGTGGTGCCTCCTGTAGTCTGTGGAGCAACAGCACAACCACCTGTTCCGGTGGAAGGGATAAAGCTATTGCCTGCTGTGTTGACAATGCTACCGTTGAACGTCTGGGCATTGATCCAGGTAAAACTTATTAGCACCAGGGCTATGGACCAAACGGCCTTCAAAATGAAGGACATCCTTTGGTGTGTATGACTAAATGTATTCATGAGGTTGGATTTATCGATTTTGAGGATAATTTGGAGAAATCGGAAAGCAGTCTGATTCGGGCCTATGCTCTTAATAGGTTTATAGCTTCCTGCTTGTACTCTTCCCTTTTGTTCTTAGGCAAAGCACTGGAGGCATCAATAGACAAAATCGGAATAGCTGATTCGAGCGACTCCTTTACCGTTTTACCTGAATTTAAGTTTTTCAGTATGGCTGTATACAACGAATACTTGATTTCGTTGAACGTGTATTCCTGCGAATTCGGATTCAATATTTCATATTGTTCCTTTAATAGCAGAATTTTTGCTTCAACCTTGGAAATCGCAACAGCAGGGGTAACATAAGGCCCGTTAGGCACAGTGCCAGAGTTGAAACTGGATTGTGTGGATTGCGCATGCAGGGTAGGAGCAGATACCACATACAACCCAACCATGATCAAACAGATGATTATCGGTTTGACATTGAGGAAATTGGTAATTGAGCTTTTCATGAGATTCATGTTTGTTTATAATGAGATTAAATTCTTCCTTGTTGTGAAGCTATAATCCCAGCCTTATTAAACAAACATACTGATGCCGTTTCGTCCGTCCGTATCAGGAGAAATACAGGCACCTCTAGAGGTCATTCATCAGGTTGAGACTATAGTTATATGCTTGGTTATATAATTACAGCCTTGTCAATAACACTCAAAAATAACACCTGAAATGGCATAAAATACCCCCCAAGTGGTCATTTTACAAGGTTAAAAAGACAATTCCTGTGCCAGTTTTTAAATTAGTAATTTGTATTACAAATATTTATTATATTTAATATATACATAAACAGCATTATAGAATGATACTGCCCCCGGTTTTAACTATCACTAATTGGTTTTCGATTTCGACTAAATGATTAAAAAAGACTTTTAATTCCGAAATAAAATAAAGACAGCCCCTAATGCAGTAAGAATCATGATCATCAACCGGAATTGATTTTGCTTGACCACCTTGACCAATTCAATGCCCGCCCACAGCCCTAGAAGCAACGCTGGCAATAGTACCAGGTCTATTGTCACTGAATGCAGATTGACCGTTTTCCAGGTCCAGATATGAAAAGGAAGCTTGATCAGGTTGGTGATAAAAAACAGCCAGGCAGCGGTACCGATAAACATCTCCTTGGGCATACGGATCGCCAGGAAATAGAGTTCTGAAAACGGACCTGCCAGGTTGCCCACCATCGTAGCAAAGCCCGATATTCCTCCCATGATGGCCGCAAACAGCCTGTTGTCCGGCACCCTGAAGTTTTTGGCCCGGTCCAGAAACCACATAAGGATGACACTCGACAAGATCAGGATGGCCATCCCGTGTTTAAACTCAGCTTCAGGCAGATCCTTTCCATACCAGACCCCGACCAACACCCCGATGACCATCCAGGGCATCAGTTTCCATAGATAAGCCCACTGCGCATGACGGTTGTAGTAGATCACTGCAAAGATATCCCCCACGATAAGAAGCGGCATGATGATACCCGTTGAGGCTTTACTGCCAAATACCAGCGCTATCATGGTCGTGATGATCGCCCCAAATCCCTTGATTCCACCTTTGGCCACGCCCAATAGAAAGGAGCCCGCGATGGCCACGATCCACGCATCCCAAGAAATACCAGCCTCCGCAATGATTTCCAGCATAGGGCGCCCAAGTTCGGCAATTGTTTTCAACCCCACCCGAAGGCAGCCTTTGAGTAAAATATGAACACCCTGTTTTACGTTTGCTCAATGTCCGTTTCACTCCAACCCTTTACGGAACTATCCTCATTCCTGTTGAATGGTTTTGATCATCACTTTCTCCGGCGCAAAGACCGGTGACCATCTTTTGTAAAATATCTTTGGGTCCAGCTACAATGAATAAGGAAAAACTAATCAAGGCGGTCAAAATCATCATCATCACTTTCCTGGTGTTGATGATCTCCCTGCTGGTTATGATGAAGTGGAAAAGCGATGTGATCATGGACAAGGTTATGGCTGCGATGCAGGACCAACTGATTGACTCCCTACAATACACTGAGGCCGGCATGGACTGGTTTTCCTATTTCCCATCGACATCAATACATATCAGTGATCTTAAACTGGGCAGCGGGGCAACACCCTTGATCGCAAACGGGAGTGTCGATGTCGTGATCAGCCTTTTTCCGCTGCTGAAGGGTAATATCATTATCAATACCCTCAAGATTGAGAATTCAACCATCCATATCGCCCAAAAGAATGGACACTGGTCCTATGATGTCATGAAAAAATCAGATGCTGATGACGAAGGCAGTTTCAAGACCGAGGTACAGCGCCTCGTTTTCGAAAACTGTACGATCGCGTATGATGATGGCGATGCTTTCAAATTTAACCTGGCGATCAGCGAAGGTGTATTTAAAGGCGGAATGGAGGATGAAAAACTGGAAATGGATATCGATATGAACAGTTCCTTAAGTGACCTGGCCATGGACGGATACACCCAGCCTGAAGCTTTCCCTTCACTCCTTACAGGGCAATATACTTTTGACTTGAAGTCAGGCTTGCAGGAATACAAAGACTGGCGGATTGAAACGGATGCCATAGCGCTATCTGCACAAGGCACCATCCTCAGGGCTTCTGATCATGAAGCGATCGATATGGATCTCACATGGGAAAAAGCAAATCCCGAATTGCTCAAGAAATGGCTGCCCGAAAAATTACAGAAAACATGGAATGAATATGCACTCTCAGGAGAAAGTGAAGGTGAAGCCAAAATTGATGGAAGATCCTCTTCCGATGAATCCCCACACATTGCGGCAACCGCAACGCTCAAAAATGGTGGCGTAGTGTTTGCCAAAAACAACGAGGAGATCAAGGGCCTGACCATCGATCTTAAATATGATAGCGGCAATGCAAAAACAAAGCAAAAGTCATCACTGGCTATCGCCCTTAAGAAAAGTGCAATCTTCGGCTCGTCGCTCGAAGGGCAAGTGGATATACAAAACCTGGACAACCCGATGTATGATGTGTCTCTCAACGGGTCACTCCCTGCAAGCCTCATAAATCTCGCATCAGTGTCCGGTCTGCATTTTGAAAAAGGGTCCTTTGATATCAACCATTTCGAATTAAAAGATTTTCGACCTGAATCTTCCTCTATGAGTTCGTTTCTCCAACATGGCACGATCACCTTCAAGGCCAGCGATCTCATTTTCTCTTATCAGGAAAATAAAATGGCTCTCCCCGATGGAACACTTGACTTGTCTGATGGCAAGCTCAATGTCGATCTGGATCAGTTTACCTGGAACAAAGCAACAGTCGATGATCTCAAGGGAAGTATAGTATCTCATGACAATCAACTCGACTTCACGCTCGATGGGAAGCTGTGTGAAGGACAGGTGGAAACGAAAGGAACAGTCTCCGGCCTGAACCAACGTCCGGTCAGCAATGCTACGTGGAAAGTGACCGGAATAGAGATGAAACAATTGCTGGAGTCTTTCTCCAATTTCGATCAGACCTTTATCACTTCCGATAACCTGAAGGGGAAAGCAAATATCTGGGCTGAGTCCACCATTCCGTTTGATGACCACTGGAACATGATCACTGAAAAAGTGATGGTCAAGAGTGCCCTTGATATCCGCGATGGCCAGCTCAAGGATATGAAGACGCTTGAAGACTTTGGCACCTACGTCCACCTCGATGATCTGCGTGATATCCGTTTCAATCAACTGCGCAACTACATGAAGATCGAAAACGGGACCGTCTATCTGCCCGTGATGTTCATCCAATCCAGCGCACTCAACATGAGCATCAGTGGTGAGCATACTTTTGATCAGAAGATACTCTACTATATCAAACTCAACGCGGGCCAGGTAGCTGCTACCAAGCTCAAGAAAAATGATGTGAAGAGGGATTTTAAAAAGGCCAGCAAGAGCGGTTGGATCAATATGTACTTTGTCCTCAATGGCACCACCTCCAATGTCAAATACCAGCAGGAACGATCCTACGTCATCTCAGGCTTCGAATCCTCCACCGCCTTAAAGGAAGGTTTACGCAACTACCTCGTGGAAAAATTTGGCTATGATGTCTATTGGATTGAGCCCAATGAGTGGGAAGACATACCGGAATATCAGTGATCGGTGATCAGTGATCGGTGATCGGTATTTACTCCAGCACAATCATCTTCTTCACAGCAACACACTTTCCAGCCCTTATCTCCAGGAAAATCATTCCACGAGCCGCAAAGTCAGATGATTTCAAAATCAAGGACTGATATCCGGCACTTACATTTTCAGAAAAGGATTTTATTCTCTTCCCATTTACATGGGTGAGGGTATAGGTGACCTGATCTGACTGGGGCAGATAAAAGGAAACCCTTGTCTCATCCTTCCATGGATTGGGTGAACAGGAAAGAATAGCGAGTTCACCCCTGCTATCCGGACTATCCATCCTGAGTTCAGGAACAAAAGTCTGCTCACCATCCACATAAAGCTCTGCTTCAGTGATTGAGGAGTTGATCGAAAGCGAGTTGCTCAAATCCCCTGCCTCATGCGCTCGCAACTGGATAGTAAAGAGGACATCACCAGCAGAGAGGGCTACATTGTCTTCATCAAACCAACTCACGGTCATCTGGTCATTGAAGAGCGCATAGTCATCATCTCCAATTGAAATGGCTCCTGGTAAAAGGCCTATGATCTCCATGCCATTCGCAGCCAGTGTAAATTGGAAACCAGTGAGTGCTTGGTCCGATGAAATGCGAATAGGTACTTTGATGATATCATCCACTTTATAGGATTGCGGGTCGGCGAGGAGGTTCATAGGCGCTAATGATTCTCTTGAATGGAGTTGTGCCAGACCTGGATCAACAGAGTTGTTGATATCACCGATTTTGATTCCATAAAAATCACTATTGGGTGGAAGGCTGTCGGTAAAAGAAATGTCCTGGTTATTATTCCATGGTTTTAAGGTGTCCTGTTTAACCACAAACCTCCAGCTCTTGTTGGAGGGAAATTCTGAATAAGTACCGAGGATGAGCTTGCGTATTTCGATAAGATCGATTGCGCTGACATTTACCGAATTATTGGCATCAGCAGCAATGTACTGATCAGCGGCTGTGAATACCTCTTTACCCAGAAGATGTTTTTGAATACCAAGTAGATCTAATGTAGATACCCCATTCCTGTGCTTGTCATTTTTTTCAGGCACAATTATGGTCTCTTCACCTGTCAGGACTATATTAAATAAATACCTGCCATCCGATCCGGTAGTATCTGTCTGCAGGATACTTCCGTTCCTGTACAATGAAACTATGACCTTGTTTATTCCTTCATTGCCATGCACTGTTGTTATCCTTCCGGTAAGGGTTGTATCCAAATCCGTTTCATCTAATGTGTTTAGATTATTGGCAGGAATTAATTTACTCTCTTCCTGGGTATATAGACCATTCAGGTTATAAAAACCTTGAAGAAATTCCGGACCGTTGGTTTGGGAAAAGGATAGGATATAGCCTGAAAAGGAAATGATCAGGCATCCAATTACCTTTACGTAATGGTGGTTCATGGGCGGATTATTTAGGTGCCGGATTTGACTCCGTCACGGTTAATAATCACTAAATATAACCTTTTAGATAAGAAAAAGAAAGGATCGCGCGCAGAGACGCAGAGTCGCAGTATTGAATTCTCGCCTTGCCTCTTGCCTTTCCGCCGCTAATTCACGCAAATTTTCGCTAATTTACTCCCCTTTTAAACTGCCCGTTGCTCCGTTGCTCCGTTGCTCCGTTGCTCCGTTGCTCCGTTGCTCCGTTGCTCCGTTGCTCCGTTGCTCCGTTGCCCTAACACTGCTCCGTTGCTCCGTTGCTCCGTTGCTCCGTTGCTCCGTTGCTCCGTTGCTCCCTGCCCCTTGCCATTTCATTTAAGCAACTTAAATGCATGTCTCCATTTCCCGCTGTTAATACCCGGTATGCACCAAAGCATACACAGGGGCTCAATCGCCCTGGCGGCTTCAACTTTTCCCATATCCTCTGCTTCCCAGCCTATCTCTTCGAGTAATGCAGTAGTCTGTTTCTTAGCCTCTTCATTATTGCCGCAGATAAACATGCTTGGCTTCTGGCCCCCGAAATCCGGATCTACCATCAAGGCATTACCCACACAGGAAAAGCACTTGACAAAATGGGCCTGTGGCACTAATCCCTGCAGGCGTTCCATCAGGCTCTCATCCAGGGAGGTGAAAAAAGGAAGGACTCCATTGGTGGGTGGTCCCTCTGCGATAGGATTTGTGGCATCAAGCACTGTCTTTCCGGCCAGGTTACTGATCCCTGCCCTGGTCAACGCCTCCTCTGCGACGGTACCCTTGACAGCGAGTATCAACAGATCTGAAAACCTTGCAGTTTCTTCAAACGACCCGATGGCTGCATTTCCTTTGGTTTTTTCCCTGATGGTATCATGCTTGGCGGCATCATTGGTGCCTACCATGATCTGATATCCGTGACGCTGCAATCCATTGGCCAGCGCTATGCCTACATTGCCGGATCCGATGATCCCTATTTTCTTTTCCATGATTGATTTGATTGAAGGTTGAAAAGGTCTAACAAGAAAGGTTGAAGAGGGTTTACAAAAATCGGTTTAACCAATTCTTTTTACATCCACCAGATACTTGCCGGTAAAGTATTCCTCCTTGAAATACTTGTTGACCGGAATAGAGGTCACCTGGTATCTCGGCGGCAATTCCTTTCTGATTTCCCCGGGCTCCCCTCCTTTATACACAATCCAGTGTTGCGACGGGATGAGGTGCCGGGTCCATGCTACCAACTGGGACAAGGAACTCACCGCTCTGCTGATAGCCATCGAATACTCACCTTCGTGATCCTCAACGCGTGAATGTATAGCCTTCACATTTTCCAGCCCTATAGTGGTTGCCACATCATTGACGACGTGTAACTTTTTAGCCGTTGCGTCCAGCAAGGTAAACTGTACCTCAGGAAACAAGATGGCCAAAGGAATACCTGGAAACCCACCTCCTGTGCCTACATCGAGAATATGCATATCCGCCTCAATAGCATTATACTTTGCCAGCGCGAGGGAATGCAACACATGGTGCTCATAAAGGTGATCGATGTCCTTGCGGCTGATCACATTGATCTTCTCATTCCAGTCACGATACAACGGGCCCAGTGCCTTTAATTGTGATTGCTGTTTTTCGGTGAGATCCGGAAAATAAGAAAGAATCAATTCCATGTTTTCTTTTTGACTGCGGCGGTGAAGATACCCATCCCGGCAAGATATACTGCATACCCGATGTCAAGCAAAGGATACCACCATGCGGTGTCCATGTCCCCAAGCTGCCTGGTCCATCGCCTATACGTATCCCATCTCACCGCAAGACCAACGACCAGCAAAGTAAACATCAGTGAGTCAAACGCAATGGGCAGGAACAACGGCAGGAGAAACCAATGCATGATGAGTGCCATGCCATAGATGCCCGGCTGCCACCAGGATACATTGCTGTAATGATGCCCTGCGGACAAGTGCCTGTGTTTTTGTTTTATCCACTGGCCCCACGATATCGGCGGATCAGAATACACATGCGCAGCTTTTTTAAAATTGACATTTATCAATGTAAAGCCTGCTGCCTGCTGCACCCACAAGTCATCATCCCCATAGGGAATGCCCTCATGGCCTTGATATGGATTGGCCTCCAAAAACAAACTCCGAGGGTATAAGATATTGCGGCCAACACCCATATAAGGCTTTCCTTTTATGGCCCATGAGAGATACTGGATACCCGTCATCACGGTTTCAAATCGAATGAGGAGATTCAGCAAGCCACCTGCATGTTTATAGGGGGAATACCCCAAAACAAGATTCTGACCACTACTTTGTGACACCATACTTGTTATCCATCCATGGCCAGCAGGTATACAATCAGCATCAGTGCATAGGATCAAATCATTGTTTGCCATCTGTATACCCTGGGTAAGCGCATATTTTTTACCTGGAGATTGATCGGAGTGAAACAATGAAACCCGAGGGTGATTTGATACCACTTCTTCCAGTTTGTCCTTTTCTCCCAGATCACTATGGTCATCGACAATGATGACTTCAAATGTTGGATAATCCTGTGAAAGAAAAGCTCCGAGGTTCCGGATCAGGTGGTCACTACCGTTTTTAACTGCTATGACGATACTGACGCCCGGTAGCTCATCTGGTTGATACGGCGCAGTCCTTTTATCCCTGGCACGGAATATCAGCATATGATACCCTATGAGGACCACAAGTGAAACGTACCATATTATCTCAAGGATGAGCATCGCCTGTCAAATGTAGGATAGTTGTGAGACTGTGAGCAGTGTATGAAGGTAAGACAGTAAGACAGTAAGAGGTGTGAGCGGTGTGAAAGGTGTAAGAAGGTAAGACAGTGAGATAGTAAGAGGTGTGAGTCAGGCGCATGTGTGTTAAACCTCTTCAGCCCCTTCAGCCTCTTTCGCCTCTTCAGCCCTGATTGCTGAGCTGTGCCGTATTATTAGGCTTTGAAACTTAATAATTTATTTCTCGCGCAACGCCGCAACGCCGCAGCGTCTCTTTCACCTCTTCAGCCCCTTTAGCCTCTTCAGCCTCTTTCGCCCCTTCAGCCTTTCTGCCGTTCCGCCTCTTTGGCCTTTTCACCTTACATTTGCAGCCCAAACAAATGGAATAAACATGTACAGAACGAACACGTGCGGAGAACTGAGACTAGGCAATGCAGGTATGGAAGTGACCCTGAGCGGATGGGTGCAGGCCTCAAGAGATCTCGGAGGCATGACTTTTATTGACTTACGGGACCGGTATGGTATCACCCAGCTGGTTTTCAATATGGAAGATGATGCGGCTCTGTGCCAGCAGGCACGCAAACTGGGACGTGAATTTGTCATCCAGGCCACAGGCACCGTCAGAGAACGCACCAGCAAGAATCCTAACAGGCCTACCGGGGATATAGAAATAGTGGTGACAGCACTCAAGACCCTCAATGCATCTAAGGTCCCTCCCTTCACTATCGAAGACGAAACCGATGGTGGCGACGAGTTGCGTATGAAATACAGGTATCTCGATATCCGCCGCAATCCGGTGCAGGAAAAACTCATCTTCCGCGCCCGGGTAGCCCTCGAGACCAGGAAGTATCTCTCCGGAGCCGGCTTCATAGAAGTGGAGACCCCAAATCTTATAAAGAGTACCCCTGAGGGTGCACGTGATTTTGTAGTCCCAAGCCGTGTCAACCAGGGCCAGTTTTATGCCCTGCCCCAGTCCCCCCAGACCTTTAAGCAAATCCTGATGGTAGCCGGCATGGACCGCTACTTCCAGATTGTAAAATGCTTCAGGGATGAAGACCTGCGCGCAGACCGCCAACCTGAGTTTACACAGATCGACTGCGAGATGGCCTTCGTCACCCGCGAAGACATCCTCCAGACTTTTGAAGGCCTGACACGTCACTTGTTTCAAACCGTGCTCAATGTCGACCTTGGCGAATTCCCACGAATGTCTTACGATGAAGCCATGACACGATATGGTTCTGACAAACCCGATGTGCGCTTCGGAATGGAGTTTGTCGAATTCAATGACCTGGCCAAGGGCCATGGCTTCCAGGTGTTTGATGATGCCGAGCTTATCGTGGGTATATGCGTGCCCGGTCAGGCAGAAACCTATTCTAACAAGATGCTCAATGACCTGACCGAATGGGTCAAGCGTCCACAGATCGGTGCCAAGGGACTGGTCAATATCAAGCTCCAGGCTGATGGTTCGATCAAGAGCTCTATTTCAAAATACTATACTGACGAGCAACTGAAGGCCTGGGCAGAAAAAGCAGGTGCCGGTGCCAATGACATGATCCTCATCCTCTCCGGAGAAACAGACAAAGTGCGCAAGCAACTCAACGAACTGCGCCTTGAGATGGGTACTCGACTTGGTATGCGCGCGCCAGGCACGTTCAAGCCACTATGGGTAGTTGACTTTGCATTGCTCGAATGGGATGAAGAAGCCAATCGCTTCCATGCCATGCACCATCCATTTACTTCACCAAAGGCTAGCGACATAGACCGCATGCTCGATGGTGATCATGAGACGATGAAGAGCCTGCGTGCTGATGCTTACGACCTCGTGATCAATGGTGTAGAGATCGGCGGTGGATCCATCCGTATCCATGATCGTGCACTCCAGGAAAAGAATTTTAAACTTCTTGGCTTCACGCCTGAACAAGCAGAGAATCAATTTGGTTTCCTCATGGGCGCGTTTGAATATGGAGCACCACCTCATGGCGGCATCGCCTTTGGCTTTGACCGCCTGTGTGCCATGATGAAAGGGGAAACATCCATTCGCGACTTTATCGCTTTCCCCAAAAACAACCAGTGCAGGGATGTCATGATAGATGCGCCATCATCCATTGATGATGCGCAGTTGAAGGAGCTGGCACTCAAAGTGGAAGGGCGTAAATAAATTAAAAGAAATAGCATGAGCGTTGTTGAAATGAAAGTTCCGGTCATTGGTGAGTCCATCAATGAAGTGACATTGTCCCAATGGCTCAAGGCCGATGGCAGCTTTGTCAAGCTGGATGAGCCGATATGCGAATTCGAATCTGATAAGGCAACCCTTGAGTTTCCCGCAGAAGCAGAAGGTAAATTGATACATGTCGCCAAAGAAGGAGATGACCTGGCGATCGGCGCGCTCGTAGCAAGAATAGATACCAGTGTCAAAGGACCCGCAGAACAGGTCACTCCCTCCAAGCCGGTTGAAACCACTGCAACAACAACACCTCCTCCGACACCAAAGAAAACAGAAGCAAGCAAACCGATACCCTCTCCAGCCGCTGGCAAAATACTGAGGGAAGGAAATGTTGATCCATCTGTAGTGGAAGGTTCCGGCAAAGAAGGTCGCATCACAAAATCAGATGCACTGCAAGCCGTCACTGAAAAAACAACAACTCCGGCAGTCACTCCCGTATCGCCTGTTACGCCGTCTATACCTGTTTCCACACCATCTGTTGCAACAGCATTATTCAGTCGTGTCGAGCACAGGGAAAAGATGACCAGGATGCGCAGGACCATCGCGCGCAGGCTGGTGTCTGCCAAAAACAATACGGCTATGCTCACCACTTTCAATGAGGTGGACATGACCGGCATCCTCGAACTGCGCAAGAAATATCAGGACCAGTTTGTCGCCAAATATGGCATCAAGCTTGGCTTCATGTCCATCTTTGCAAAAGCCTGCGCCCAGGCGCTGCTGGAAAAACCGGATGTCAATGCACACATCGATGGCGAAGACCTGATCTATCATGACTATGTGGATATCTCCATTGCTATCTCTACCCCTACAGGCCTGGTAGTGCCTCCGATACACAATGTGGAGTCGCTGCGCTTTGATGAAATAGAGACCAAGATCAAAGACCTCGCTGACAAGGCACGGATTGGAAAACTAACACTTGAAGAAATGTCGGGTGGAACATTTACCATCACCAATGGCGGCATTTTTGGATCACTGCTTAGTACGCCGATCATCAACGAACCTCAGTCCGCTATACTCGGTATGCATAATATCCAGGAGCGACCGATGGTCGTCAATGGCCAGATCGTCATCCGCCCGATGATGTACATCGCACTGTCCTATGATCACAGGGTAATCGATGGCAGCACGAGCGTTACCTTCCTGGTGCGTGTCAAGGAATTGCTTGAAGATCCTACAAAATTGATTTTGGGAATTTAATTCCGGGGGAGCGCAGCCGCGCTAAACTCTCGGCTTTTTGATGAGGGCCACGACGACTTCAGTGACTCCATTTTCAAGAATACCCAGTTCTTCGGCAGCTCTCTTTGACAGATCAATAATCCTTCCATCTACATAAGGCCCCCTGTCGGTGACGATGACCATCACGGAGTGATCAGGATTGTCTTTTCGGGCTACCTTGATGATGCTGCCAAGAGGTGCAGTGAGATGTGCGCAAGTGAGATCATCCGGATCATACCGGTCACCATTGGCCATTTTCTTACCCTTGAGGGCGTCAGTGTAGAAACTGGCTATTCCCTTTTCCTGGCTGTATGCAGATACAGTCACAAACAGGCATAGAAAGCCCATTATTAATATGATCAGGGATTTACTCATTGGATATATTAAACACAAAGAACGCATAAAAGGTTCTATTATTGATGTTTATGATTGGTGTTTTCTTAATATGTTGTTAATTTCCTCCCGACGGGCTATTCCTGAAATGTATATACTCCTTGGAATCAGGCCTTTGAATCCTATTTTCGAAAGGAGCTTATGGAGCCCGGAAATTGGTAAATAGTTGACCGGAATCAAATGTTACCCGATCTTGCAGCTCCAAATAATCGTAAAGTGACCCGAAAAACCCTTCTTTTCCTCCTCCTTGCCTTCATGGCCCAGGCGCAGGGATTTAGCCAGGATCGGCCAATCCCCGTCTGCCTTTCGTTGTTTAACGAATCTACGGCTATCCCCTTCACCCGGTTTTTTACTACCCCGGTTCACCCGGGCATGCAGATCGGGACCGAGTTTGACTACAGCGTAAAGCCACATTCAAGGTGGTTCCAGACCGCGAACCTGTCTTATTTCTATCACAGCTATCTCACCCAGGGGATTGGCATCAATACTGAGTTGGGATATGAGTACCGCATGACTGGGGGCTTTGCTGTGGCTGGTCTTTTTGGATTAGGCTATATGCACACCTTTGCCACTACTGAAGAATTTACATTTTCAGGAGGCCAGTATGAGAAGAAAACAGACAAGGGAAATGCCAGGTTATTTCCTTCGCTCTCATTTGATATCGGTTATTACCTGCAAGGGGCAGAACCCTATAGTCCAAAAATCTTCTTGCGTTACCAGGCCTGGGCAGAGTACCCATATTCACCAGACTTTATACCGGTGCTGACACATATCAACCTGCATGCCGGTGTAAAATTTTTCATCCACAAGTCATCCGGCAACCATGAATAAATTCATCATACTACTGGTTGCACTGGTTGCTGTTTCAGCCTGCAGGGATGGAGAAACGATCGAGCCTTCGTTTTATACCTGTGCCTTTAATTTTCCGGACAGCAGCATGTCCAATCCAGACAATCAGCAATATCAGGACCTGCTCAATGAAATCATATCCAATGGTGTAGTGGGGATCACGATGTCTGTATCGAAACCACAAACAGGCATGTGGATTGGCGCCGGAGGAATGGCTGACCTGCACAATGGTGTAGCGATGAAGCCTTGTAACATCAGCAGGATGGGCTCAACGGTCAAGATGTATACAGCTGTGACCGTCATGAAACTGCAGGAAGAAGGAAAGCTAAACCTCGATGATAAAATATCAGCCTATCTCCATGGGGATGTTATTGATAAGCTTGAAAATGCAGACAAAGCAACCATCCGGCAACTCCTGCAACACACCAGCGGTATCTACAATTATATCCAGAATCTCGTATTCCAGACGGCCTCTACCAATGACCTCATCAGGGAGTGGAAACCTGAGGACCTGCTCAGGTATGCCTATCACAAGAGCGCGTATTTTGCCCCGGGCGAAGATGTACGCTACTCCAACACAAACTATATCCTGCTCGGGATGCTTATTGAAGCCATTGAGGGGAAACCATTCTATGATGTGTTTGAGGAAAAATTGTTTTTGCCTCTAGGCCTGACACTCACTTCTTTTGCCGCGAAAGACCCGGTGCCTGATGGTATCGTCAGGGGATACATTGATATCTACAGCAATCTGCAAGTCCTCGAGAGTACGTACTTCAGTGGCTGGGATTATTACACTGCAGACGGAGGACTGATCTCCAACCCTTATGATATGAGCCGCTTTTTCCAGGCCTTGATGCAAGGGCAGATCCTGAATGCCAGCTCCCTGGATGAAATGCTGACCTGGCAAACGCCTAAGGATCCCGATCCTGAATTCTATCCCATTGATTATGGCCTGGGCATTTTTAAAATTGACACGCCGCAAGGCATAGCCTACATGCACAGCGGAGACGCCATCGGATACTATGCCAACATGATTTATTTTCCCGATGACAGCACGACAATCGTTTACGCTGTCAACAGTAACTATGGTAAAATAGACCAGTATGTGTCCACCCAATCAGCGATTGAAAACATACTTGAAACCGTAAAGCCTTAATAAAAAATGGAGGGGCCCAAGAACTTGGGCCCCTCCATTTTTTATTCGAACAGATTGTATCTGCTATTTAAATTCCATTTCAATATTGGTCGCACCTCCCAGGAGCGGAAGATACTTGACTGCGGCTGTTGAATCCATAGTCTTGCCATCGATCACAATCCTGTCATTGACGATAGAGATCTTGGCTGTCGCATCTGTAAATAATCCATCAGCCTGGAGTGCTGCGATGAATGCGCTGTATTCACTGCTTTCACCAGCTCCTGCTGTTGGTATGTTCGTTTCCGTCTGGATCGTAGTGCCCGTCTCGTGGCCGGTGCCATCGTGGCTATAGATCTGCGCGAGTGATGGTGCGATCACCAAGGAAACAATAGACATCAGCTTGATGAGGATGTTCATCGATGGACCTGAAGTATCCTTAAATGGATCACCAACAGTGTCTCCGGTCACAGAGGCTTTGTGTGGCTCACTCTTCTTGTAGAACATTTCACCATTGATATTCACACCTTTCTCAAAGCTCTTCTTAGCGTTGTCCCATGCACCTCCTGCGTTGTTCTGGAAGATCCCCATGAGTACACCACTCACGGTAGCCCCTGCCAGAAATCCACCTAATGCTTCAGGGCCTACAAGGAAGCCAATCAATACCGGTGAAATAATAGTGATAGCACCCGGAAGCATCATCTTCTTGATAGACGCTTCGGTGGAAATCGCTACACACTTATCGTATTCTGGTTTGCCTGTACCTTCCATGATGCCAGGGATCGTACGGAATTGGCGTCTTACTTCCTCTACCATAGCCATTGCTGCTTCACCTACTGCGCGAATGGCGAGGGAAGAAAACAAATAAGGAATCATACCTCCGACAAAAAGACAAGCAAGAACGTCGGCCTTGTATATATCTATGCCATCGATTCCGGCCACACCTACAAATGCTGCAAAAAGCGCAAGGGCAGTAAGGGCCGCAGAAGCAATCGCAAAACCTTTACCGGCAGCAGCAGTAGTGTTACCTACCGCATCCAGGATATCTGTTTTTTCACGTACATCAGCAGGAAGTTCACTCATCTCTGCGATACCCCCTGCATTGTCAGCAATAGGACCAAACGCATCGATAGCCAACTGCATAGCAGTAGTCGCCATCATACCTGCGGCAGCGATAGCCACACCATACAAGCCTGCGAAATAATAACTGCCATATATACCTGCAGCCAAAACAAGGATCGGCAGGAATGTACTTTCCATACCTACGGCGAGTCCGCCGATGATATTGGTAGCATGGCCTGTTGAAGATTGCTGAATGATCGAGTTGACAGGCCTTCTACCCATCGCTGTATAATACTCAGTGATGATACTGATGAGTGTCCCTACCACCAATCCAACAATGATAGCGCCCAATACTCCCCACTTGGTAAAGTCATGTCCGCGTAACTGCATCGTCTCCGGAAGTATATAATACACAAGAGCAGCTGATGCGATACCCGTAAGGATGATCGAGCCCCAGTTACCCATGTTGAGCGCTTTCTGAACATGATGTGTCGTCATGCCAGCGCTATCTGTGATTTTCACAAAGAGCGTAGCCACTATAGAAAACAAAATACCTACACCGGCGATCAGCATCGGCAACAGGATCGGGGATATACCGCCAATGCCATCATCGCCCATGACAATCGTTTGCTGACCCAATACAATGGTCGCAAGTACCGTAGCTACATAGGAGCCAAATAAGTCTGCACCCATACCGGCCACATCACCGACATTGTCTCCAACGTTATCTGCAATGGTCGCAGGATTGCGCGGATCATCTTCAGGAATTCCTGCTTCTACCTTACCTACAAGGTCAGCGCCTACGTCAGCGGCTTTGGTATATATACCACCACCTACACGGGCAAAGAGCGCTATACTTTCTGCACCAAGCGAAAATCCTGTAAGGACTTCAATAGCCTGGAGCATCTCGGTACTATTGACTCCGGCGCCAGGCGCAAAGATTTGCCTGAGGATAATAAATAAGCCGCCAAGCCCTAGAACGGCCAGACCGGCAACACCCATACCCATCACCGAACCTCCGGTAAAGGATACATTGAGTGCTTTGCTCAAGCTTGTTCTCGCAGCCTGGGCAGTACGAACGTTGGCTTTAGTCGCCACTTTCATACCGATATATCCCGCTGTGGCGCTGAATACAGCTCCTACAACAAAGGCTATAGCTATGCTCCAGTGACATGTGGGTTAGTGGAGGCCATGACGGCGAGCAACATGCCTACCAGGACAACAAAATAGCCCAGGATCTTCCATTCAGCACGCAGGAAAGCCATCGCACCTTCGGCGATATACCTGCTTATTTCCTGCATCCGGTCATTGCCGGGATCCTGCTTCCCTACCCATATAAATTTGATCCACGTGTAGATCAGTCCTATCACGCCCATCACCGGAACCAGGTAAATCAAGTTTTCCATAATCTATATTTCGTTCTGTTTTTTAACCCTTAAAGGGGCGCAAAGATAAACAAAGAAGCCTATACGGAAAGGGCTTTAGCCCCTAAGTTTTTACCTCCGGAAAGGCTGGCCTGCCCATGTCCCATGAGGATCTCTTGCATATTTATTTAACTTGCACTGAATTCTTTAGCTATGACACTAGGTGAATTTTTCAACATGTGCGGAGAAAATCCCGCCCTTTTGCTGGGGTTTTTCCTGCTGATCCCTATAGTCGCCCTCCTGGCGCTCTTTTTCTCCAATGGCCAGGGCCATCTATCCCCATGGAAATACCTGTATTCCATCCTGATCTATCTGGTAGCCATTCCAGGCATATTCGCTGT
The DNA here is from genome assembly GCA_016716665.1 of Candidatus Opimibacter iunctus. Lineage (GTDB taxonomy): Bacteria > Bacteroidota > Bacteroidia > Chitinophagales > Saprospiraceae > Opimibacter > Opimibacter iunctus. The sequence goes on from JADJVH010000010.1 coordinate 137,287, forward strand.
GACCCTTAGTGTCTATCTTTTTCTCTTTGAACGGAGGTCTATCATGGACACCAATGTCTTTACCCAGATCCTCCCCATCGTATCCATGATGGCTACGTTTATATTGATCCGTAAGCAAGTGGATCTGGATCTCGTCCCGGGTTTTGACAGACTGTCCGGCCTGGTGACTATCCTCTCTGTCCTGATCATCCTCATGTGGATAATAGACAAGACCCACATTTATTCCATCACGTTCATGCCTTTCTATGTGGTGGTGCTGATCCTGGTGATCGGCTTTCTGCTTGTCCGCATGGGATTGAAGCGCCTCGCCGGTTAAAAACCGCCCATTTGCCCAAGGTTGATTATTTTTACACTATTGCATCTCCTCCAATAATCCCCTGCCGCTTATTCCATTATCTGAAGAACACCTTAAGAATTTATATTATGAAGAGGACACTCCAATTGTTGATCATTTCATTCTTTGCCCTTGCAGCATCGGCACAGCCTGAACTCAAGTTTACCCCTGTCACCCTCACCGGCCCGGCTCTTGTACAACCGCTGGATATCACCGGCTGTGGAGATGGCTCAGGGAGATTGTTTATCACCGAAAAGCGAGGTAGCATCCGCATCATAAAAGACGGAGAGGTCCTACCGGATTTCTTCCTCAATATCCAAACCCAGGTGATCAATAGTGGAGAACGCGGCTTGCTCGGCATGGCCTTTCACCCCCAGTTTCCGGATAGTCCTTATATCTATGTCAATTATGTGATCAAGGGTTCTATCATCAATCAAATCAGTCGGTTTACGCTCAATCCGGAAAACCCAAATGATATCGATGAGAGTACAGAAGTAAAATATCTGTCACAACAGGGTGTAGAAACCAACCATAAGGCGGGAGATCTGGCATTTGGTCCTGATGGATATCTCTATTTTGGAATGGGTGATGGTGGCGGTGGTGGTGACCCCACTACTGCGGGACAAAACAATGAAACCTACCTGGGTAAAATCATGCGGATCGATGTGAATTCCACTGGTCCGTCAACCCCTTATGGTATTCCTGCTGATAATCCATTTGTTGACACGAATGGCCTTGATGAAATCTGGGCCAATGGCATACGTAATCCATGGAGGATAAGTTTTGACCGGCTGACAGGTGATTTCTGGATTGCAGATGTAGGCCAGAATCTCTACGAAGAAGTTGATATGATCCCAGCTGGGACTCCGGGTGGAATGAACTTCGGATGGGATTGCAGGGAAGGCAAGCATGCCTATGAACCTCAAAACTGCCCTGGCAATGCTGTCTTTGTAGAGCCCATCTTCGAATATCCCCATAGTTGTAATCCTTGTCCTTCGGGACGTGGTGCTTCACTGACAGGAGGGTTTGTCTATCGTGGATCTGATTTTCCTGCACTCCAGGGATATTACATCTGCGCGGATTATGTGAGTAACTATTACTGGATGATTCGCCAGACCGGATCAGACCCTCTGGAGTTTGAAGCCTTTCCATTTAATGGAAGTGGCCTGATCAGTGAACTCGTCAGTTTCGGTGAAGATGATCGTGGTGAAATGTATGCCTGTAACCTTAACGGAAAATTATATGCTGTGGGGACTGCAGGCCCGCCTCCCACCCAATGGGAAGACATTCACGCCGCGATAGTCACCGGAGGAAATCAGATCGACTGGACAGTGCAACAAACCACCGGAATAGTGGATTTCGAAATCCAACGGTCCCTCACCGCCGGATTTGAAGACTATGTCATCGCTCATCGATTGACGCCGGATCAAATTGAAAACACCTATCAATACACTGATCCATATATCCAACCGGTCTCCGTGTATTACAGGATTGTAGCAAACCGGGAAGATGCCACTCAGGCTACATCGCCTGTCGTGCGGACCGTAGCTGATCCGGTATCAAGGCCAACGCTTGTCCTGGACCAGAATACCAATATCTGGCGCATCAATATTCCGGATCCATGGTCGTATGGAGAGGTGACCCTCTATGATCTGCAAGGCAAGGAAGTGTATGTCAGGAAGATTGCTGCTGATCGCCAGGTTGACCTCACACCACCGATCACTCCCGGCTGTTATTTTGTAAAGCTCCGTGGAAAAATGGGTACGTGGTCCGATCGTGTGGTGTGGTAGCCGTAGATTGCTTTTTTACTTTACAATCTTAGCATCCGTCAAGGCAAACATTAGTTTGTTGACATCGTCGTTGTTGAGCTTTAGCTTGCCCTTCAGGACGATAGACTCTGCAGAGTAGACGACAGGTTCTAGAGCAGTCACCTCCATCACAGACTCAGGTCCCGCTCCGCCGCAAAAGAAGCACATACTGTAGGGGAAAGCAGAGAATATAAATTCCTTATGGCTTTTATAGCCTTCCACCGGGATAATAAAACCCTTTACAGTCACCTCCTTTCCATTGAGCGCTTTGATCTCTTCACTGAATACCGGCTTGTCAATCTTAAATCCAAGGAATTCGTCGTACTCCTTCTTATAGGAGATCTTGGCCAGGGTCTTCCACAGGTTGTCCGTAGTACCGGTCTGCGCAGCAAGGGAAGTAACCTGGAGTGCAGCGCCAAGGAGCAATAACGACATCACGATTCTACGCATCATACATCTGTGTTTGTAAGGCAAAGATGGCAAGTTCCATCCTAACCATGGGCAGCAACCGGGAGGTTAACACAGAATTAATCTTTCGGGAAAGGCCAACTCCCATTATATTGCAGAGGTGCAATCTGTATCTGTGCATAGCTATCATGAGTTGTTTGCCGAAATGCAACAACCTCCTCTTTACGTTGCACCATGGTGGCTGGATGCTACCTGTGGACCGGATGGATGGGATGCTGCAATCCTGAAAGACGCACATGGCAATCCAGTGGCAGGACTTCCTTATCACCTGACACGGATACGCGGTCTACAGGCAGTGATTACCCCACCTTTTACACAGTGGGTCACTCCCGTCTCCTCCTCCGATAGCGCGGGTAACTATATACCATCTTTGCTTTCTGCCTTGCCCCAGGTCCCGATCCTGGATCTCTGCCTGATGCCGGACACCAGTCTTGATCTGGTAGAGAGTGTCATACCGGCCACCTTAAAATATAGCTATATCATCCCCGGGGCCTCAGGCGCAGATCAGCTTCGTGCCGGATATAGTGAGGGGCTCAGGCGCAATCTGAATAAAGCTGAAAAATTGTATTCCGTTGCAGAGTCCACTGATATCAATGGCTTCATGGCACTTTGCAGGCAATCCTATGCGCAACAGAAAATAAGCCCGCCAAACTGGCTAGCCGCGGTCATTCCTGAGGTTTATAAGGGGTTGTCTACCCATCAGTGCGGCCACCTGATGATGGCTTACGCTGAAGGCAAGGCCATTGCGGGTATTCTCACTGCCCGGGACCAGCATACCAGCTATTATCTGGCAGGTGGCAGGACGGGAGATGAACAAGGCGCCTCAGCTCATGCCCTGCTCCTGGACCATGCTGTCCGGGCTGCCCTTGAGCATGGCACCGCTTTCGATTTTGAAGGCAGCATGCATCCTGGTATCGCCAACTTTTTTCAGTCATTCGGAGGGCTGCCCGCTTCCTACTGGCGCCTGAGAAAATTCAGGGGCCTGGGTAAATTGTGGTCGGTTTTCCATTAATTTTCTTTCGTAAAGCCACAATTTGAACTAAACTTGTATCTTTCCTTCCAGTAACTCCCACCTCTGCATTTTAATTATTCCTGAACAAGCCTCTTTGTTCTCACTATTTTAATGTCAGGACCGCAAAAATCATTAAGCACATGAAAAGAAAATTACTGTATTTCCTTGCCGCCACACTATCCCTTTCGGGGACGATGCAGGCGCAGGTGATCCTGGGTAGTGACCCTGCACAGGATATCAAGGTAACGACCAGCAGCAACTATACGCCGCAGTACTGGTCTTATACCGCGTCGGGAGACAAGACCATCAACAAGGTAGGCCTCGAAGGTCCGTTGATGGAAGCTTCCAGGTTCTTATCCCAGGCGACACTCGGAGCTGATATGGCTACTATACAGAAAGTAGCAGACCAGGGGATCCAGGCATGGATTGAAGAACAGCAGGCATTGCCGCCTACACAGATGCTCGAGAGCCTCAAGGATGTCTATGCCGAGGTGATCGAATGGTACCTGGCCAATGGCGGTGACCCTGAAGAACTGTCAGGCCGGCCTTCCTGGACCATCTTCAACTACACCTGGTGGGAAAATCACATGAAGGGAGAAGACCTCCTTCGTCAAAAAGTAGCGCTCGCCCTCAGCGAAATCTTAGTGATTTCGTTTAATTCAAGCCTGTCCGATGCCGGGTATGGCCTTGCAGATTACTACGATGTGATGCTTAGAAATTCCTTTGGCAATTACGAAGACATCCTGAATGAAGTGTCCCTTCATCCTTGCATGGGCTATTACCTGAGCCATCTCAACAATCCAAGAGAGATCCCTGAAGAAAATATTCACTCCGACGAAAACTATGCACGAGAGATCATGCAGCTCTTCAGTGTCGGTCTGTATGAACTCAATCAGGACGGCAGCCGGAAGAAAGATGACCAGGGCAAGTGGATTCCCACCTACGATCAGGCAGACATCAAAGAATTGGCCAAGGTCTTCACTGGTCTCGGAGTGGGTGATGTCATCGAAAATCCGTAGACAGATCAGCCATACTTCGGACTGGATATCTACATCGCCGATATGACCAAGCCGATGATCATGTATGAAGAGTGGCACCAACCCGGAACCAAGACTATGCTCGATGGCTATGTCATACCAGAGGGCCAGACTGGAATGCAGGACATCAGGGATGCTGTGCATCAATTGTTTTTACATCCCAACGTGGGTCCTTTTATCGGAAAACAACTCATTCAGCGCCTGGTGACTTCCAATCCAAGTCCTGATTATATCTCCAGGGTTGCAGCAGTGTTTGCAGACAACGGACAGGGCCAGCGTGGTGATATGGGCGCAGTCGTCAAGGCGATCCTGCTTGATCCTGAAGCTCGCACATGCGCAGCGCTAGAAGAGGAGTCATTCGGTAAGTTGCGCGAACCATTCGCGCGCTACACCCATTTTACAAAGGCGCTTCCGATGGAGCAATATTATGGCCGTTACTGGAATGTAGCTTATGGCTTCTATGAAGCAACCAATCAGATCCCTTTAGCTTCGCGCACTGTATTCAATTTCTTTCTCCCCGACTATCAGCCTATCGGCCCTATTTCAGACAACCAACTGGTGGGTCCGGAATTTCAATTACACAATTCACGCACGAGTGTTGAGTATATCAACCAGGTCAACGACTGGGCGGTATGGGGATATATCATGGATGACTGGGAAGATGACAATCCCTACGTAACCTACAATATCGATGAATTACTTGGCCTGGCCAGAGATCCGGAGGTGTTGGTCAACAGGCTGGATATGCTCTTCACCAATGGCATGCTATCGGAGCGCACAAGGCAGATCATCAAGGACGCGGTAAGCCCGATGATCGACGGCGGCTACCGGGAAGACAGGGTGCGACTGGCACTGTACCTGATGATGATTTCTCCTGATTATGCCATCATGAAATAACCCTAATCAACTATTCCATTCATTTCTATTCCGACGAAATATGAACTTAAGATTTAACGATAAACCCATCAGCAGAAGGAAATTTTTTGGACAGGCCGGTTGTGCAGCTATCGGTGTATCCACTTTATATTCTTCTCTGGTCAGCCTCAAGGCTTTTTCTGCTGCTGCACTGGCCAACAGCGCACTTGGTGGTGATCCTGAATACAAGGCCCTGGTATGCCTCTTCAAGTCCGGTGGTAATGATTCATTCAACATGCTCATGCCACGGAGTCCGTCAGAGTATGCAGAGTATGCCACTACGCGTTCCAACCTGGCTATCGCTGCCGATAGTATGCTGCCGATATTTCCTGATGCAGCAGGTGGCCGCTTATTTGGTATCCACCCAAACCTGCCCCGTGTACAGCAGATGTTCAATGACGGCAAAATGGCCTTCCTGTCCAATGTAGGTACCCTGGTCGAACCCACTACCAAGGAGCAATACTATGATGGCCTGGTCAATCTGCCACTAGGTCTCTATTCACACTCTGATCAGGGCCAGCAATGGATGACCGGTCTGCCAAACGAACGCAGCGGTACCGGATGGGGAGGTAAAGTCGCCGACCTCATCAATGACATGAACAACAATCCGAACATCTCCATGAACCTATCCCTGGGCGGTACCAATATCTTCCAGACAGGCGTGGATACGATTGAATTTGCCCTTGATCCATACAATGGTAGTTCAGGCATATACGGATACGGTGCTACTGAAGACTGGAATGTTTTCGATCGTATGCGCACACAAGCCATCAACTCTATGGTGGATGCGGAGTACAGCAATATGTTTGAGAAAACCTACATCGATGTTGTCAAGCGTTCACGTGATGGACATATACAATTCCAGGAAGCGATTGGTGCTGTGCCGGAATTCCAGACACAGTTTACAGACAATTATCTCTCAAGGAGTTTCCAGATGGCAGCCTATTCCATCGCGGCTCATGAAGCCCTGGGGATGAAACGCCAGATCTTCTTTATCGACTATGGAGGATGGGATCACCACGATGAGGTGCTCAACAACCAGAATGATATGTTCTATGACCTGGACAACGCGCTTGGTGAATTTGCAGATGCACTGGCTGAACTTGGCCTGGGCAAGCAAGTGACCACCTTTACGATGTCTGAGTTTGGTCGTACACTCACTTCCAATGGAAATGGTACTGACCACGCATGGGGTGGAAACGTCATGGTGATGGGTGATGATGTTATCGGTAAGAGGATCTATGGCGAGTATCCTACACTGGCGCTGCAATCTTCTATAGAACTCGGCAGTGGGGTATTGATCCCACAACTGAGTGCTGATCAGTATTTCGCTGAACTGGCACTGTGGTTTGGTGTCAGCCCATCTGAATTGTCCCTGATATTCCCTACGTTAACTAACTTCTATCAACCTGGTGGCAATCCACCGATAGGATTCCTCAACATCTAAGCCTCAACGATCATGAAAAAAACAATACTACTGATATTTACCATGGCCCTGTTACAACAGTTTGCCATAGCACAGTGCTTTCCGGATCGTCACAGTACAAACTACTTTGATGGTTGGATCTCCTGTGAAGCTGCTGCTAGTCCAAATCCGGCAAGGCCTGTGAGCCATTTCATCATGTACGATTTTGGCAAGGTGTACAAACTCGGCCAGATGACGATATGGAACACCAATGATCCTTCACGCCTGAGTTGGGGTATGCAGGATGTTGCCATTGACTACAGCCCTGATGGCGAAAACTGGTATACTGCAGGTGATTTCACCTTCCCTCAAGCTAGTGGGTTGAGTACCTATGAAGGAGCGGAAGGCCCAAATCTCGGAGACGTCGAAGGCAGGTATCTGCTCATCACCGCGCTGACCAATTATGGTGGCGAGTGCTATGGCCTCAGTGAGATGAGGGTGACTGGCGAAGAAGTCATCATATCTGATGTGGAGAATGTCACCTCACTGGAATGTGTTGATGTCAAGATATTCCCTAATCCATTTGCCTCAGAGATGACCCTTGATCTATCATCAGGTTGTAGTGGTGACTTGCGCATCATCGTGTATGATGGCATGGGACAAATGATCTCCAGCGAAAAAGCCAACCTGGTCAATGGCCAGCAAAAATCTTTACAAATTGGCCGCGATCTACCAGCTGGCGCATACAGCCTGTACCTTGAGTATGGAGGGAAGTCGATACAGCGGAGCATCATCAAGATGAACCGAACCTAGGGGAATAACGAATAACGAATAACGAAGTAGGAGTAAGAAGTAAGAAGTAAGAAGTAAATCATAGTTGGTTCCTACGTTTGTCGAAGGGAGGAAAAATCAAACTTCTATAAATACGAATCCCCTTTGAGTCTTTGACTCAAAGGGGATTCGTGTTTTAGGGGATTCCCGTTTTCCCCTTTCGATAGGCTCAGGGACCGATTAAAGAACAAGAATCCCCAACTCTTACATATTTTGCAGCATGGAAATCACCGTGAAAAATCTGGAAGATCTCTCCAACGTGACAGATGCCCTGATCAAATGTATTGATCTGGATTTTCGTGTTTTCTTACTCCATGGTGACCTCGGAGCCGGCAAGACTACGCTCGCAAAAGCCTTGTGCAACCAACTGGGTGTGACGGAGCCTGTAAGCAGCCCCACCTTCTCGCTGGTCAATGAATATACATCCCCAACCGTAGGCACCATCTACCACATGGACCTCTACCGCCTCGAAAAGGCCTCAGACCTTGCCCAGATCGGATTTGAAGAGTATCTTGATTCCGGTCAGCTCTGTCTCATCGAATGGCCTGACCTCGGTGAGCAGTATTTTGATATGCCCTATGTACGGGTACAGATCAGGGTAGAGACTGACAATAATCGTATTTTCAATATTACGACGCATGACGCAGTGGACGCATAAGTTTGGATTCAGCCTGGAGACACAGCCAGAAAGGGTAGCCGTAACACAGGGAGCCAGCCAGTTTACGATCGGTATTCCGCTTGAGATTTCTACTACTGAAAACAGGGTAGCCATCGTACCCCACTCTGTCAAGCCGCTGGTGATGCAAGGTCATCGGGTCATCGTACAGGCCGGCGCAGGACTACGATCCAACTACGACGACCACGAATACAGCAAAGCGGGAGCAGAGATTGTCATGAGCCGCCAGGAGGTCTTCAAGAGCGATATCCTGCTCAAAGTCGCACCTCCTACCATCGACGAAATCGAATTGCTACATCCGGACCAATGTCTGATCTCCCCGCTTCAACTGCCCACGCTCTCTGAGTCCTATGTCGACCGCCTGCTCCGCCACCGCGTGATGGCTGTTGCAATGGAATACCTGCAAGCTGCTGATGGATCCTATCCTCTGGTGCGTACGATGAGCGAGATCGCAGGTATCACAGCGATACAGACAGCCGCAGAACTACTATGTAGATCAGAATTTGGCCGAGGCGTGTTATTAGGTGGTGTCTCCGGTGTGCCTCCTGCCAAGGTAGTAATCCTCGGAGCCGGCGTTGTAGGTGAATTTGCCATCCGCACAGCATTGGCCCTCGGGGCAACTGTCAGAGTCTTTGATGACAATGTCTACAAGCTGATGCGTATACAGCAGATCATCGGCAGACGACTTTATACTTCTACCATCAATCCGGTACAACTCCAATACCAACTGCTCAGTGCAGATGTAGTCATCGGTGCTGTACATTCCCCTACAGGCAGATCTACAATCCTCGTTCCCGAAGAGATGATCATGAAGATGAAAGAGGGCAGTGTCATTCTCGATGTGAGCATCGACCAGGGCGGTATCTTCGAGACATCAGAAGTGACCTCGCTGGATCATCCGACATTTATCAAGCACGGTGTGATCCATTACTGTGTCCCCAATATAGCCTCCAAGGTCAGCAGGACAGCCTCTGCCGCTATCAGCAATATCATCACCCCATTGCTGATCAAAGCCGGTAATTATGGAGGCATCGATGCACTGCTCCAGGATCATGCGGGATTCAGGCATGGGGTCTATACGTATAAAGGCCATCTGACTAATGAATATCTATCGAGACGGTTTGGACATAAGTATACAGCGCTTGATCTCATCCTGCCGTCAAAATTGTGAGTTACGATTGCCGAATTGCACTACATTGATCAATCAGGCTGAAGAGGCTATGCTTCGACCTGCTCACGCTCAACCATGTGCTACACTTCGACTACCTTTCTCTCTGCATCGTCCTCCCGCTCAGTGCGGCGCAGCTCAGCAACCGGGGCTAAAGAGGCTAAAAAAAATTTGAAGTATATCTACCTATATACTATGCGCTCACACAATACACACACCTCTCACGGTCTCACGGTCTCACGTTTCTCACGTGCTCACACTTCTTACTGTCTCACTGTCTTACCCTCTTACACATGACGCAGACTTCCTGGAGCGTAATCGTCAACCGCCAGACCTGTACTTCCGGATGGAAGGCATGGGAGCATTTCCTGCAGCGAAATGAAATCTCCTACACCTTGCACCACACCTATAGCGTGGATGAAGCCCGTCATGTACTCTCCGATGCGTACAAAAACGGAAACCTGCATTTTCTTTTTGTAGGTGGGGACGGGACCATACACCATGGAGTCAATATCCTCATGCAACTGGCAGGTGCGCAGTCATCGCAGATCACCATTGGGGTGCTGCCCTGCGGCACGGGCAATGACTGGCACAGGACCTACGGCACCACGAAAGAAAAGCTTGGGAAAAACATAAAGGAAGAATATACTGCACCATACAATCTTGTCAAGCTCACCTGGCCCGATGGGCGTACACACTATGCAGCCAATATGGTCGGTGGTGCACTGGATGCTGCAGTCGTGAATAATATCAAGAGAGCCTCCTATCATATTCCCTCTTGGATACTCTATCCATATGGTCTCCTCAAGACTTTGATGAAGCCGCACCTCTGGAGTGGTACATTGAAAGTGGATCACGATACTTATACCAGTGATATCCTCACCATCCAGGCTGGCTTTGCCAAGTATTGCGGTGGTGGCATGTATGTGCTGCCGCATGCCCGCGAAGATTCGCCGGGACTACTGCTGATGAAGCCAAAGAAACTAAGCAAGCTCCTGTTCCAGTTGCATACGATCTACAACGGTAATATTTTGTCCCACAAAGAAGCACTGGCCCGTCACTTTGAAGTCATCGACATCACACACACCGGCACCCCTATTCCCATCGAAGCCGATGGTGAGTGGCTGGGCACCAGCCCGGTGAGGCTTGAGGCGTGTTTTGATGCGCTAAAGAGAATTGTCTGACCCCCGCTCTCTATAACCCCCCGGCCCCCTGAAAGGGGGAGCTGACTCACACCTCTTACTGTCTTACTGTCTTACTCTTCATGAGTATGTCCGTCTGCTCCTCATTCCCCATGCGGAAAGGATGACTGCCGAAGATTTCAAATCCATGCCGCTCATAAAAACGGATGGCTGCAGGATTCTTTTCCCATACCCCAAGCCAGATATAATTGAGCCCTAGTGTCTCTGCCCTGACTCTTGCCTTTTCGATCAGCTTAGCGCCAAGCCCCTGACTCTGGAACTGATCAGCCACATAGATACGCTCGATCTCAAGGCTTGATTCATCTTGCACATCACTCTGGGCCGGACCCTGGTTGATCTTGAGATAACCTGCGACATACTCATCGACGTTGATAAAATAAAACTCACTCAGTGGGTTGATCAGTTCTGACAGCAACCGGTCCGGATGAAAGGCACGGTCCATATACTCCCTCATGTTTTCCGGAGTGTTGAGATGATCAAAGGAATCATGGAAGATCTTGCGGCTGAGGTAGACCAGGGTCTCGAGGTCTTCAGATGTGGCACGGAGGATGGAGATGGTATTCATGGCTTTAGCTATCCGAAGATAAAACTTCTTTTACCCCCTAGCCCCCTGAAAGGGGGTAAAAATTCATCTCGAATAGGCAGCAGTCCGTCGCTCAAAACTGTCCGAACAACGCGGTGTCCTGTTTTTAGCATAGACAAGACTCTATAGGTAATCATCATCGTAAAAAACAGGGCTTGAAATACCCCTAAGCGTGTAAGCATAACCGAAAGCCAGACAAATGAACGACTGCTCAGGTGAGTTTTTTGAGCGACTAGCGTTTTTGTTACTTTTTGGGCGATGCAAAAAGTAAATAAATTCTAAAGGCAAAACCTTAGTTTTGCCCCATATTCATGCATCAAGAGATCCTGCAATGGCGCAGGGCGGCAACCGACCCCGGTGAACGGCACGGTGCCCGGCAGATGCGGGCCTTCAGGTCAAAATTGTGTTCACAGTACCCACTGTATACCTGCAAGCACGTATGACGTCATTCAAATTGATGCCTGGAGCTAAACCGGCATAGGCCATTTGATGTTTGATCTGACCACGACATGACTACACGAACTAACCTGCTGAGACAAGCAGTCAAAGACCGCATACTTGTATTGGATGGCGCTATGGGCACCATGCTCCAGCGTTATAAGCTCACCGAAGCAGACTACCGCGGAGAGCCGTTTGCCACCTGGCCATCTGATCTCAAAGGCAATCACGATCTCCTGAATATCACCCGGCCTGATGTGGTGGGCCAGGTGCACCGCGATTATTACCTGGCAGGCGCCGATATCGTCGAGACCAATACGTTCAATGCCAATGCCATCAGCCAGGCTGATTACGGCACGCAAGCCCATGTTTATGAAATCAACCTCGCTGCTGCACGGCTGGCTCGCAAAGTAGCGGATGAGTTTACTGTACAAAACCCATCCAAGCCAAGATTTGTCGCTGGCTCGATGGGACCAACCAATCGTACCGCGTCCATGTCACCTGATGTCAACAGGCCCGGGTTTCGTGCTACTACGTTTAAGGAATTAGCGGATGCGTATGCCGAACAGGCCCGCGGACTTATCGATGGTGGTGTAGACTTGTTGCTGATCGAGACTGTGTTTGATACGCTCAACTGCAAGGCAGCACTTTTTGGAATCACTACCTTGATTGAAGAGACCAATGCAGATGTACTCATCGGTGTGTCTGGCACAATCACAGATGCGAGTGGGCGTACACTCTCGGGTCAGACCATTGAGGCTTTCTGGATTTCTATATCACATGCTCCGCTCTTTTGTGTGGGGATCGATTGCGCCCTGGGTGCTGCAGAGATGAGACCTTATATCGAAAGCCTCTCGCAGATCGCCAATGTGCCGCTGATCGTTTTCCCAAATGCAGGTTTACCAAATGAACTCGGTGGCTATGATCAGACTGCCGAAGTGATGAAAGGACTCATGCGCGGATTTGGCCAAAGCGGTTTCTTCAATATCGCAGGCGGATGTTGCGGTACAACCCCGGAACACATACGTGCGATCGCAGATGCTGTAAGCGACCTGCCTCCACGTATCATCCCCGAAGCCAATCCATACACACAGCTCAGTGGCATGGAACCGCTGACCATCCGCCCCGAAAGCAACTTTGTCAATATCGGCGAGCGGACCAATGTCACGGGTTCGGCAAAATTTGCCAAACTCATCCGCGAAGAAAAATACCAGGAAGCACTGAGCGTCGCACTGCAACAAGTCGAAAGCGGTGCGCAGGTCCTTGATATCAACATGGATGAAGGGTTGTTGGATTCGAAGCAGGTGATGGTGGAGTTTCTCAATCTCATGGGTTCTGAGCCGGATATCGCTAAGTTGCCTTTCATGATTGATAGCTCCAAGTGGGACATCATCGAAGCGGGATTGCAATGCGTGCAGGGCAAGTGTATCGTCAACAGCATCTCCATGAAAGAAGGAGAAGCTGCCTTTATCCATCATGCTAAGCTCGTGCGCAAATATGGCGCGGCTGTAGTCGTCATGGCCTTTGATGAAGATGGGCAGGCGGATACGACAGATCGTAAAGTGTCTATCTGTGTGAGAGCCTACAAGATCCTAACAGAGATCGTAGGATTCCCTCCGCAGGATATCATCTTTGATCCCAACATCTTTGCCATCGGGACAGGGATAGCTGAGCACAATGATTATGCGATCAACTTTATCGAAGCGACCCGCATGATCAAATCGCTTTGCCCCGGAGCAAAGATCAGCGGAGGAGTGAGTAATATCTCCTTTTCGTATCGCGGCAACAATGCGGTGCGTGAAGCAATGCATGCGGCCTTCCTCTATCATGCGATCAAGGCAGGTATGGACATGGGGATCGTCAATGCGGGGATGATCGAGGTGTATGAAGAGGTGGATCCAGAGTTGTTGAAGAAAGTAGAGGATGTCATCTTCAATCGCCATCCGGATGCTACAGAAGCATTGACTACATATGCAGAAGATGTGAAGTCTTCCGGCAAAGTGATACAACGTGAGCAGGCCTGGCGTGAAGAGAATGTTCAGGAAAGATTGAAGCACTCCCTGGTACGCGGCATCACTGAATACATCGAGGTCGATACCGAAGAGGCGAGATTGCAATACAAGCGTCCGCTCGAAGTGATCGAAGGGCCGTTGATGGACGGCATGAATGTCGTGGGTGAATTATTTGGCCAGGGAAAAATGTTCTTGCCACAGGTTGTCAAGAGTGCGCGGGTTATGAAGACTGCGGTGGCTTATCTCACGCCTTTCCTCGAGGCTGACAAGCAAGTTGGTGATGCTACAGCCAAAGGAAAAATCCTGATGGCTACTGTCAAGGGTGATGTACATGATATCGGAAAGAATATCGTGGGCGTCGTGCTGGCGTGCAACAACTATGACATCGTTGACCTAGGTGTGATGGTGCCTGCAGACAAAATACTTCGCATCGCGCGCGAGGAGAATGTGGATATCATCGGGCTCAGTGGGTTGATCACGCCTTCGCTTGATGAAATGGTGCATGTGGCTGCGGAGATGGAGCGTGAAGGATTTGTATTGCCACTGATGATTGGTGGCGCTACGACTTCGCGCTTGCATACAGCGCTCAAGATCGAACCGAAATATCATAAGGGACCTGTCGTGCATGTGCTCGATGCTTCAAAGGCAGTAGGTGTGGCTTCGCAATTGTTGTCTGATGACAAAGTGAAGCGTGCTGCATTCCTCGAAGAGATCAAGGCCAACTATGAGCAGATGCGTGTGGCGAGAGAGGGCAAGAATACAAAACGGTATATCACGCTCGAAGCTGCGCGGGCCAATCGTTATCAGCCTGACTGGGCATCATACGATCCTCCGGTTCCAAAGAAGACGGGTGTGTGGGCATTGAAAGATTATGATCTTGCAGAGCTCAGGAAATACATTGACTGGACGCCATTCTTCCAGAGCTGGCAGTTGGCCGGAAAATATCCTGAGATCTTCAACGATGCGGTGGTGGGACATGAAGCGAAGAAACTCTTTGATGATGCACAGGCCATGCTGGATAAGATCATTGCCGGCAAGTGGATCAAAGCGAATGCTGTGGTGGGTATATTCCCTGCAAATAGTTTTGTGGATGACATAAAAATATATGCCCCTTCTGCCGTTCCGCCCTTCCGCCTTTCTGCCAATTCATCCCCTGATGCAATTGACAAAGAGGTTATCATGGAGCTCCATCATCTTCGTCAACAAGTCGCTAAGACACCTGGTCAACCTAATTATTGTCTGTCGGATTTCATTGCACCGGTGGAGAGTGGAAAGCAGGATTACATTGGAGGCTTTGCGGTGACAGCAGGATTAGAGATAGAAGATAAAGTCAAGGAATTTGAGGCCGTGCATGATGACTACCATGCGATCCTGTTGAAGGCATTGGCGGATCGTTTTGCGGAGGCCTTTGCGGAGCGGATGCATGAGCGGATGCGTAAGGAGTGGTGGGGCTATGCCAGTGATGAGAATCTTGACAATACCACCTTGATTGCAGAAGGGTATCGCGGGATACGTCCTGCACCAGGCTATTCAGCCTGCCCTGATCACACAGAGAAGGCATTGTTATTTGAATTGCTCGACGTCCCTGCGCAGGCGGGTATCACATTGACAGAGAGTATGGCCATGTATCCTGCCGCTAGTGTGAGTGGTTGGTACTTCTCTCATCCGGAGAGTAAGTATTTTGCGGTGAGTGGGATAGACCAGGACCAGTTGGAAGATTATGCGAAGAGGAAGGGGATGAGTATTCCACAGATGGAACGGTGGCTAAGTCCATTGTTGTAAAGCTCCTCTGACCCCCCACCCCCTGAAAGGGGGACCAGAATGCATTTCAATTGATTTTTAAAAAAAACAATTGATATTGGTAGCCTCCCTTTGAATGCCGTAGCTTTTTTGCGGAGGCATTTGGCTGCCAATGGCAGGAGCATACAACTGCTGTGGCTATTGCACAGTCATATTCAGCAGCCTCCTGGCTGCAGGCAGGGACTCCTTCTACCATGCTATACCCGTCAGGGGCTGAACCCCCTTCCTACCAGCGCGCCCCTTCAGAGCTTTTTCAAACAATACGGATCACTAATGGGAATTCAAATTCCTGAATCATCCCTTTATAATAGTGTTTATTTGTCATTATTTGTTTTATAATCTTATATATTTGCAATTTCCACCACTTTATCAGGTTATAATGGAAAATATCCGCTTTAGTGATTATTCAGGTGTTTTTAATATATTTTATTTGCACATAATATGTTTATAGTAGTATTTATTTGTTATGTTTACTTAAACAAGGGCATATAATGGAAAATATTCTACCAAACCAGCTGCAAGAGGTCGTTTTTTCCTCAAGTGACCCTAAGTACAGCAGGCAAATCTCGAGGCTGGAAAAAGCTGGGAAACTTAAAAAGATAGCTCCCAGGGTCTTCACCCCAAATCTTACAGATCAGCCAGAGGTCATCATTAAAAGAAACCTTTTTACAATCCTTGGCCACTTATACCCTGGTGCGATACTCAGCCACCGATCGGCGCTGGAGTTTCAACCCACTCCGGCAGGTTATGTTTTCCTGACCTACAGCTATACCCGAAAAATCAGCTTGCCGGGAATAACCTTGCGGATCATGGAGGGGCATGGACCTATTGAAGGAGATAATATCCTATCAGGTGAACTATATGTCTCTCAACTGGAACGCGCATTACTCGAAAATCTTGAGGTAAGCCGAAAGCAAGGCCCGGAATCAAAAGCCATTCCTTTGGTTAAAGTGGAAGAGCGATTGGAGATGGTTGTCCGTGTGCAAGGGGAAGCGGGTCTAAATACCCTTAGAGACAAAGCAAGAGTCATTGCAGAAAAGTTGGGTCTGCAGACGGAGTTTAAAAAACTGGACAAATGTATTAGTGCAATCCTTCGTACACAACCGTCAAAAATATTAACCTCCCCGCTGGCCATGGCGAGGGCTTTTGGGCATCCTTACGACCCCGCCAGAATCACCTTGTTTGAAAAACTATTTATCGCCCTGAAGCAACAGGAATTCAGGTATCTGCCGGAGAAAAACACAAGTGCTGCATCCTTCCGCAACTTTGCATTCTTTGAAGCCTACTTTTCCAATTATATCGAAGGCACTGAATTTGAACTCACAGATGCATTGCACATCATCGAAACCGGCACTCCTATGCCATCTCGTGATGAAGATTCACATGACATACTAGGCACTTATAAAATCGTCAGCAAGCGAGACGAAATGAAGCAAGTGCCATCGGTTGCGGATCAATTGCTGGATATGCTGCTCTATCGTCACCAGGTACTCTTGTCTGCGAGAACAGCAAAACATCCTGGCCAGTTTAAAGACAGGAACAATCGTGCAGGCAATACACACTTTGTCGACTATACACTTGTCCGGGGTACCTTGATAAAGGGTTTTGAGTATTACAATGCACTGTCACATCCTTTTGCACGTGCCGCCTATATCATGTTTCTGATCAGCGAAGTTCATCCGTTCCTGGATGGAAATGGCCGTATTGCCAGGATCATGATGAATGCTGAGCTGGTCTGCCAGGGTCAGGCGAAAATCATCATCCCCACTGTATACAGAGATGATTATCTGGGTGCCTTGAGAAGACTATCGCGGCAAGAAGATCCCGCAGCCTATATCCGTATGCTTGAGCGCGCGCATACTTTCAGCGATACGCTGACAGGAGATGACATCGGCATCATGCAAAAGCAACTGGAAGATGCCAATGCATTTGAAGAGCACGGGCAGGCGATCCTGCGAATTTCCGGGGAGTAGTCAGGGGCTAAACCCCCTTTCTTTGGTCGCCGAAGCCATGGAATGGCATTCCATTCCATGAGCGAAGGTGATCCTTTGGTCACCGAAGCCTTTGAATGGTAAGCCATTCCAAAGGGCGAAGGTGACCTACCAGCGCGCCCCTTCAGGGCTTTTTCGAAAACCTACTTTGATCGCCAAAGTCTTTTAAAGAGGATATTCCTATCCCAAATTAACCATGTAATTCTAACATCAAATGTTAGAATTACATGGTTAAAGATTAAATTCATTTTCCAGGATCACCTCGATAGTGGCTTTAAGCCGGGGCAGTTCCCCTTCAATGATATTCCAAACTGCAGACAGTTTAATATTGAAATATTCGTGGGCGATCAGGTTACGAAAGGATCTGACCTTATGCCAAGGATAGGCATAGCGCTCTAGCTTTTCGCTTTCGACATGATTGATGGCTTCGCCGATGACTGTAAATTGAAATAAAACGGCATCGTGTAAAAGCGGAGTATCCGTGAAGTGAATCGAATCAGATTCCTTTACATATTCCTCTATTGTTTGGATAGCCTGCAGAATATGCTGAAGTCTCTTTTGGCTTTCAAGATTCGGATTTTTCATACACTAGTTTTAAATCCGGCTCCACATTTTTACGGACGTGTGGCTTGAAAGCATCTATAAATCCTATATCCACTTTCCGGTGGATGGCCAGTTCGATTTGGTGCTGTATCTCTGCAAGGTCAAAATAGCTGAATGAATCATCCGCTTCGATAGCAATGTCGATATCACTGCCTGGTCTGTCATCGCCCCTGGAAAAGGAGCCATATATCCATGCCTTTCGTATCGCGGAGAAGGCCTTGATCACTTTTTTGATTTGCGATGTAATAGCCTTGCGATCTGTTTTCTGAAAAGTCCGGTAAGCTACCTGCTCCTCTGCCATTTGTAACGCTTTAAGACCGGACTCTTCTTCTCCAATAGTGTACATGATCTTATCTGATAGCCAGGCCACCAGGAGATCCTCCTGGCTTACCTTGAAATATTCTGCCAGTTGTATTATCTGTACTCTCGGGATATTCCTTTGACCCCGCTCTATCTTGCTTAGGATCGCTTGATCTATGTCCAGAAATCCGGCAACCTCCCTGAGCGGTAGCTTTTTTTCCTTTCGCAGTTTTCGAATCATCGTACCTAGGCTATCCATAATATATTTTTGACAATATTTGTCAAAATTAGGGGGTTTGAATATTAAATGCAAGGCCTACATAACTTTTCCGTCAGTCAGGGGCTGAACCCCCTTCCTACTAACGCGCCCCTTCAGGGCTTTTCTGATCACAGATCACCCGATTACCGATCACAGATTACCCTTTCTCCCACACCCACTACCCACACCTCTTACTGTCTTACTGTCTCACTGTCTTACACAGGCCGTATCTTACACCCATGACCCTGTCCATCCACACGACTCCCGGTACGCGCATCCGCTCTTCCACCCGGAAGAAACTGAGGGAGCAGACCCAGGAGGAAAAGCAGGTGATCGTACATTGTCACTACACCTGCACCAATCCCTATGGCATGTACATCCGGATCTGGCCATCTACCTACCTGATTGCCCGGGATGTTGCCCATCGCAGCGAGCTGGTCCATGCAGAAAACATCCCCCTGGCCCCCGATTGGATGGCTGTGCCTCCCGGAGCCAAGAGTCAGTTTACCCTGATCTTCAGCGGCCTCCCCAAGGACTGCCAGCGCTTTGACCTGGCGGAGATCATCCCCCAGGAGGGTGGCTTCTTTGTGGCGGATATTGAGCGGAATGAGATGGATGTGTATGAGGTGGAAATGGGGGAGTAGTTTCCTCAGCATAGAGCAATTCCAAAATGTTCAGGCTTGTCGGAATCTCTCACCCACACAGAGAACTCACACATCTTACTTTCTCACTGTCTCACTATCTTACATCAGGATGTGTATGAGGTTGAGATGGGGGAGTAATTTTTCTTATTTTAAACCATTCATTTATAAAACAAACCCCAATGTTAAATTACTATTACGGAAAATCCATTAAAAGTTTTTTAGAAAACAGTACAGAAGAAATCATTGGCATTATTTCTCTTGAAAACAAATTTGATCAAGCCTATACCCAAAGTAGATCTTGGGAACAGCAAATACCCATTTTAAAGCAAGCTTTAAAGGACTATGATGGAAATATTTATTTTGAATTTTCAATACCCCGATTAGGTAAACGTGTTGACTGCCTAGTAATAATAAGAAATGTAGTATTTGCAATTGAATTCAAAGTTGGAGAAAGTAAATATCATAACAATGATGTTGATCAAGTTTGGGATTACGCCCTTGATTTAAAAAACTTTCATCTCCCAAGCCATCATGTGGCTATTGCACCCATTCTTGTCGCTACTGAAGCTAAACATTCACATTTAAATGTACTCATTACATCACATAATGACAATTTAATTCATCCTATAAAATCAAACCAAAAGGATCTAGGACCCGCTATAAATAACATACTATCGTTTATTAAGGAGAGCCCACCTATAGATACTTTTGAATACGAAACGGGCAGTTATTCACCAACTCCTACGATTATTGAAGCTGCTGTATCACTTTATAACAATCATTCAGTTGAAGAAATTACAAGGAGCGATGCTAAGGCTATAAATTTGACAAAAACCAGCACTGCGATATCAGATACGATAGAATATGCTAAAAAGCACTCTTTAAAAATCATATGCTTTGTAACAGGAGTTCCGGGTGCTGGTAAAACACTGGTTGGTTTAAATGTAGCAACATCCCATTTAGACAAAGAGAAAGGCAATTCAAGTGTTTATCTCTCAGGTAATGCTCCATTAGTGGCAATCCTTCAAGAAGCCCTAACTAGGGATAAAGTGCAAAAAGAAAAGCTAAAAGGAAACAAGATCACTAAAGGTCATGCCAAAGAGGGTGTAAAAGCATTTATTCAAATTATTCATCATTATAGAGATGCATATCTTATTGATAAGAAACCCCCTTATGATCATGTAGCGATATTTGATGAAGCGCAAAGAGCTTGGAACAAGGAACAAACTGTTAAGTTTATGCGCCAAAAAAAGAATCAACCTCATTTTACTCATTCAGAACCTGAGTTCCTAATTTCATGTCTTGACAGACACAAAGATTGGGCTGTTGTAGTGTGTTTGGTAGGTGGCGGACAAGAAATAAATACCGGAGAGGCTGGCATTTCGGAGTGGTTGAATGCTATTGACACCCAATTTAAAGATTGGAAGGTGTCAATTTCTCCGAACTTAATAGATAAAGAATATTCTGCTTTTGAATCTATCCAAAAACTTAAAGTAAAAGGAGCTATCACCTTTAATGAAAATTTACATCTTTCAGTTTCAATGAGGTCATTTAGGGCAGAAAAAGTCTCATCTTTTATTAAATCACTTTTAGATCTCAATCTTGAAGAAAGCAGGGGGTGCTTGATGGAAATATCTAGCAATTACCCAATCGTTCTAACAAGAGATCTAGCAAAAGCTAAAATTTGGCTGAAAGAAAAAGCTCGAGGAACTGAACGTTATGGCTTAATCGTATCATCTGAAGCTCAAAGACTAAAGCCGTTAGCAATCGACGTCAAATCGCCAATGAATCCAGTAAATTGGTTTCTAGACGGCAAAGACGATGTTCGGTCTTCTTACTTTCTAGAACATGTTGCAACTGAATTTCATGTTCAAGGGTTAGAATTAGATTGGGCTTGTATCACTTGGGATGGCGACTTAAGGTTCTCTCATGAAGGTTGGAAAACCTATTCATTTGTTGGATCTAAATGGCAAAATATTCATAGCCCTGATAAAAAGAGATACTTGATAAATGCATATCGTGTTTTATTAACAAGAGCAAGGCAGGGTATGATAATAGTTGTTCCTGAAGGTAATAAAGAAGACCTTACAAGAAATCCAGAATATTACAATCCAACATATAATTACCTAGTTAATCTGGGGCTCGATACAATCTAGTTTTCATTCGTTAAAGGTTAAATGTCTCCTTAGCCTTTTTCCAATTCTTCTTCAAAATAGGTCTACTGACGCTTGTCTCTCCATTAGAGGGCTCTCCTGAAAAGTGGCAAAATTTTTCAGGATATTCTGGATCGCCATATTCATTCCATTTTTTAAAAGCTTCATAACAAAGTGGCTTTTCAACGCTGAATGGTATTGAAATTCCTGTTCGAATGCAATAGCCCAAATTTTTACCGCTTTGACCCGATGTAGATTTATCCCTGGTGGGCTTGCTGTCAGTATAATTTGATGCTATGACTTTTGGAGCACTCAATTCAAAGCCCTGACTCGTTTGATTAATGTAATCTACTTCTTTGAACGCATCCTCATATAATTGAATATCTGCAGGGTCATTCTTGTCAATCAAGACGCCCATTTCCTTATTATTTGCCATTGAAAACTCATAAAGATTCAATGAAGTTATTACCATCTTCTCATCGTTGACGTAGCATTTAGCATGTAAGTCCTCGTTGTATTTTAAGATGACGAACCTAAGGCCTTGCAAAAACTTCATTTCATCCGGATTCAGCTCTTGCTTTCCGAAAATAACAGTAGTAATTTTATCCTTGCTATTTCTATACGTCAACAATTCCTTAAAATCCTTAGATAACTTTAGATATGGAGAAACAAGGAAAAGTTTTTCTCCTGCATTCCTTATAAGATCTTCAATTTCTGAAACCGCCTTTCGGGTGTTAATAAACCTAGCCATGTGTTTTTTCTTTTTTGGCGTTTTAATTAAGCTTTAAAATTATATTCATTAAGATGATTATCAATTACTTATAGGTTTGATTTGTACTGCATGTTTTGGAATTGAAATCAACTTAGATTAAAGAAACGCGATTATGTCCAAATCTCTAACTATTGATCATACATATACCATTCCACTTTTAAAGCTATATAGTCTATATGTAAATTTCTGGCCAACGAGTAATCACCTAACTCAACCTACGCTTCATTTCTCTCGTCTTGGTCCACTATACCATCCCCAAATCCCTTCGTATATTCATTTCCCAAACCCATCCTACCAGCATCCTATGAAACTCCTCTTTGCCCTCCTCCTCTCGATCCCAACCATCCTCCCCGCCCAGTGGTCCACCCTTCCCGTCCCTCCGGCCAACCGCTATGATGACGTGTTCTTTATCAGCGACTCCGTGGGATGGGCAGCCAGCTCCAATGGCAGTATCCTGCATACCCGCGATGGAGGCATGTCGTGGACAGAGCAGTTTGATGCAGACCGGTATCTGCGGAGCATCACCTTTACCACGCCTATGCTCGGCTTTTGTGGCTCACTGGACTTTGGGTTTTATAAGACCACAGATGGAGGTGAGCACTGGGACAATATCATGGGCGACATAGATCCCGTCCTCCCGGGGATATGCGGACTGTCCGCACCTACGCCGGAGGTCATCTACGGCTGCGGGATATGGTCGTCACCCGCGTATATCATCAAGTCCTCTGATGGTGGCGACACCTGGACCTATATGGATATGTCATCCAAGGCGAGCGCACTGGTGGATATCCACTTTGTCAGCGCAGACACCGGCTTTGTCTCCGGCAAGGCAACTGCTGCGCGGGGCAACGTAGGCAACATCCTCTACACTACCGATGGCGGCATGACCTGGACCGAAAAGTTCCACACGGAGCGCATACAGGAATATGTGTGGAAGCTGCAGAGCCCCGACGATATCCACTACTATGCCTCCATCGAAAACGACGCAGGCGGCAGCACCCTCATGGCCAGGTCCACTGACGAGGGCCTCACCTGGAACACCGTCGTGGTGGACGAGGACTACCAATACATCCAGACCGTCGGCTTCCTGGACAGCCTGCACGGATGGACCGGAGGCAATGGCACTCTATATGAAACGATCGATGGCGGTGAGTCATGGACCAAGGTGATCGTAGGACTCGGATACAACCGCTTCTTTCGGGTCAACGATACTACTGCCTACCTCACCGGCGGACAGATCTACAAATACTCCGGTGGACTCACCTCGATACCTATCCTACCCTCACCCATAGACGAAGTGCATGTCCTCAACGTGCATCCCAATCCAATAAGCGATCTGCTCACCATTGACATAGACCTCCGCACCAAGACACACTGCATCATCCACCTCTATTCGTCAGATGGCCAATTGCTCCGCACGATCCTCGATCAGCCGGGAGTCAGCGGGAAAAATTCATTCATCGTTTCGCTGCGCGATATCTCGCCACAGGTGCTTTATCTGTCAATGCATACTAATGAGGGGGTGGTGAGTAGGGAGGTGGTTAAGGGGCTATAAGCGAAGCTTATTGAGGTTGATGTGTTGATAGGTTGATGTGTTGATAGGTTGATGTGTTTATTGAGGTTAGGGGATATTTTATGTGAAAAAGTATTTGTTGAGCGGACGGTTGCTGAGCTGTAGAACATGGTTGTGTGTGAGCAGGTCGAAGCAGCAGAAAAAACAAGTTTTTCAGAGGGAATACCAGGACGAAATACCCCGGTCGTTGAGCGGACGGTTGCTGAGCTGCGGTTGGTGAGCTGTAGCAGAAGGTTGAGGGCTAGTAGGTCGAACCATAGCAGTTGATGTGAGCGTTAGAAGGTCGAAGCAGTCGAAACGAACGGTTGCATGGGTTGATGGGTTGATGGTATTGAGATTTAATTAAAATGGAGTGTTTTAATCTGTATCTTTACCCTATGAAAAGCAAGTCAAAAAAGGCAGTAAAAAACAAGTCATTAAGGCAGCAGATTTTGGCGTCGATGCAGGCTTCTTTCAAGATTGAGGGAATCAATATCCCTGACGACGTTGCCTTAGCAACATTGCAAAAAGTTGAACTTATTCTGGAAAAATAGTTTGAATCAATTCAATCATTGGTTTGTAATCTTTCAAAGCTGACTTTTGAACAGCAGTTACATATTCCGGAAACCTCCTTTCATCAATCAAATCAAATCGCAAGGCATCAAACCCTTGTTTCCTGGCCATCAAATTGGCTATGATCCTTGCTGTACGTCCATTACCCTCACGAAAAGGATGTATAAAAAGTAATTCTCCATGGACAATAGCGATATCCCTAACCAAATCTTCTGTGTTGTTGTATCTATCTGGCAATTTTGATAAAATGTCTTGTTCAAATTGACTCATTGTCTCAGGCAAATACATGGCGGCTGCAAATACAAACCCTGCCTTTGACATATTTACACTTCTGAGGTCTCCGGCAAAAGAATACAAATGCCCCAACGCTAACTTATGCAAACGAAGAATATACTCAACTGAAACTTTTGTGTGCTTTGTCAGCTTTTCCGTGTAGACAATTTCTGCTTTCAAAAATCCTTCAAATTCAGCTATTCCTAACGCCGCAACAGACACTATTCCCAATAGGTTAGGTAAAACTTCCTTTTGACTATCTGGTAGTTCATATTTCATCATTCCAAATATACCCTATTGATTCCATTGAAAAAAGTCATTCACAGCCACTGACCTGTAGGCTGACAATGTTCCTCAGTTTTTAGCTTCTCGCTCCATGAGGTGAGAAAGATTTCGAGATTGAGAAAGTATTACGTTTAGAAAAAAATTCGCCAAAATAAAAAGGTTCGCCTGCTTCCGCGGACGAACCTTTTAATCTTCTAAACTTTCTAAACAGTGGCCCGAACGGGCCAAACGCTAAACAGATGGCCCGCAGGGCGCATCGCTAAACGCTGTGCCCATTTCACAGACAACAACCTAGCCTTTCTTGTTCTTCAGGTCAGCAATCTTCGAGGATACCTTGTCGGCAGCATCAAATGCAGCCTGGCCCACAGTGGCCTCGACCTTGTCTGACAGACGATCGATTTCATTGTTGACCTCATTGGCATAGGCAGCCAGGATATAGGCTTTGTCCTTCAGGTCATCTATCGCGCGCGAACCCTTCCTGTAGAGTTTCTTGCGCGTCTTGACTCCCTCGTCCGGGGCAATCAGGATGCCAAGTAATGCACCAGCGGCTGCGCCGGCGATGATGCCTAAGATGATGTTTGATTTTTTCATTGGTTAGGAGTTTATAGGTTGATGGGTTGATAAGTTGACTTGTGCTGAGCGGAGCCGAAGCATGCGTTGATAAGTTTATGTGTTTATTGGTTGATAGGTTGATTTACACTTATCGGTTTAGGGGATAATAAGAATAAACTTATCAACGCATAAACCTATAAGCCCATAAACATAATCCCGTCTGGAAACTTGGTCAATCTGACGTTTGACGTCAGCAATCTGAAGTCAGATACCGGATAAACTAGCTCTGCCTGTGCTTGAGGTCGGCAAATTTCGATTTTGCATCTTCAGCCATATCGGTGGCTTCGCGCTTTGCTTGTTCCATCGAAGCATTGACCTTCTCTACCAGCTTGGCAGCCTTGCGGGACAGGTCGTTAGCCTTCTCGGCAAGATCGCTGGCTTTACCCTTCAAGTCATCGACGATATCCTCACCCTTGCGGTAGATCTTCTTACGGGTCTTTGATCCCTTGTCCGGGGCAAAAAGGACACCTAGCAGGGCACCTACGGCCGCTCCGGCCAGTACGCCGAGCACTATGTTTGATTTTTTCATGATTCGATTGATTTAATGGTTCCTTAATCTCTGCCTCATCATCAACTACCTCATAGTTATAACCGATAAAACAGCCCAATAGTTGTTTTAGGAAAGGGGAAAATGCATCTGAATTCAGTTTTGCCCCTACGGGGCAAGAGGAGACTATTGGATCCTGATGCTACCGACCTTTAGCCCCTACGGGGCATTGTAGATCTAGAACGCAGATGATGCAAATGGAATTTGAAAAAGATGAGCGCAGATTTGATCCGCAATAAAGGGCTAAACCCCTTTCCTAATAGTGCGCCCTTTCAGGGCTTCGAGGATTACACGTTTACATTGAAGCCCTGAAAGGGCGTTTTGTAGCAGTGGGGTTCAGCCTGCCCTTTGCTAAGCTATGCTCTATGCTCTATGCCCTATGCCCTATGCTCATCATTTCAATTCATCGATCGCATACTGCAACACCCCATCCATTCCCGCATTGATTTCATCAATGGTGTTCTTCACCTTTACATCAGGTGCGATGCCTATACCCTCATAGGACTTGCCATCGGCCAACTCTACCTTCTGTGTCACGAGGGTATAAAACCAACCATTGGCGAGTTCGCGGCCGATCTGGGTACCCTGAGCTCCATTGGTAGTCTCTCCGACCATGAGTACATTGGGCAGTACATCAAAGGCCATCACGGCCCGCTCTCCTGCACTGATGGTATAACGATCGATGAGCACGACGATAGGTTTGTTGACATAGGGTGATTCCGGCTTGATGCTCCAGTCATACCAGTCCGTAAAGTCATCATACCCCGGACCATTCTTGGTCTTGCTGCGGAATACAAATCGTTCCTGGTCCACAAGTCTTCCTATCTCGCTGTAGCAATAGGTAAAGTCCCCACCATCGTTGTGTCGCAGATCGATGATATATCCTGACACATCCGGATAGGTATCCAGGAATTCATCCAGCTTGAAAAAGTTTGATGCCACATTGGCAAAGCTGATGTACGCAATGTTTTCATTCCTGATTTTTCCATAGACGAAATTTTCTTCTTCATCTGCTTCGAAACCGGCATCAAGGTATTGCGCCTGGATAAGGTCGGGACTGTACAGACCGTCATCGATCTTCTCCCGGCGTATGGTATTGGAGATCCAGATCTCCTTACCTGGCGCGACCAGGGTGACGTGTCCATCTTCAAGAGGCGCGAGCATCTGCGCGAAGAGGTTGAAGAGTTCATCGTCACTTGTGCTCGCATTGACCTGTGAGCGGTACGTGGTGTATTGCTGATACCAATCGACACCACGCTCTTCAAATACCGCGTAGTCCTGGTCAAAGGTTGTCCACAGGTCTTCAAACAAAGCTTCCGGATCTGATGCCGGTTCGGCTTCAAAGAATGTCGTGCATCCCTGCAGGGTGAAAAGCAATGCACCAGCAAGTGCGATTTGAAAATAGATTTTCATAAAAGTGGTTTTATGTGTTTTCATGATTTTGCTTTGTTGTTTAATGATTGCTCTGTTCCACAGAGGGAGTTCATTTACTTTTTTTACCGGAAAAAAAGTAACAAAAAACCTCGTGACCCAAAAAACTCGCTTGATCATTCGGGCATTTGTTTTATTTCCTGTTATGCTGTCTCGCCTTTTCCTATTTCACGCATACCACTTTTTGGCTTTATGGCCAAAAAGTGGCCTGTCGCGCAGCTCGAACAGTTTTGGGTCACAGTCCTTTACCTATTCGAGATGATTTTAAAAAAATCCTGCTTCCTATTTCCTGTCTCCTATTTCCTACATTCAATTTAGAGCGACAGACTATTACCTATTCGAAATGTCCCGTTTTAAATAATCATCTTAAACCAAATTGTCATTCCACTTTTTACCCCCGGTTGGTGAGCTGTAGCACATGGATAAGCGCAAGCAGGTCGAACCATAGGGGGCTAGGGGAAGAAGGGTCACAGTCCTTTACCTATTCGAGATGATTTTTAAAAAATCCTGCATCCTATTTCCTGTCTCCTATTTCCTACTTTCAATTTAGAGCGACAGACTATTACCTATTCGAGTTGATTTTACCCCCCATAGGGGGCTAGGGGGTTATTGGCCACAGTCTTCTGCCTATTCGAATTAAATTTAAATCTGCTCCCCCTTTCAGGGGGTAGGGGGTCAGACAGATCACAACTTCATCCCCACCATTACCTCCAGCCCTTGCTGATACGAAAACAAATCCACCGGCTTGCCAGCATGGATAAAGCCCAATCGCCAGGCCGCGCCAAGTGAAAATTTATCGGAGAGTCTGTACTGATACTCGATGTCAATGTTTGCACGATTCAGTTCACCCCAGGTCGCGAGGTGGCCATCGCCCATAAAGGCAAAGAAGGTCTTGAAGCCGTTGTGTGAATAAGCGTTTTGAATAAACTCATCATCATTGATGAGATAAGGTGAACGGGCCAGCCAGGAGACCAGGGGCACTTCGATGCGACCGGTTAGTCTTGATTTTTTTCCTTGGAAAAAAGTGTACTTATACCACGCACTCAGGCCCACTGTCGAAAAATAACCGAAGTAGCTGGAACGTCCGTACTGATAGTCCAGGGCTTGTACATCGAGGGTGAGTGCTCCACCGACCATGGATGGATGCTTCTCACTGTGCCCAACGTACTTGCCCATTCCATATCCGAGAGAAACAAAGGTGAATGAATGGGGATAAGCAGTCATGACTTCACCATTGAAGATGTAATCATAGGGTGTCTCCAGTCCGGCCGAAAAGCCAGCATAATTGAGGCGCACATACTGATGGGATTTCTTGTTCCATTCGTGCTTCAACCCAAATACCAGGGGTGCTATGTCCTGGTGGATGAACGGAGAAAAAATCAGATCCTGTCGGGATAGATGCGCCGGACCAAGCGACAAGGTGAGTTGATTGGTGGTGTCCTGCTGCGCACGTGCTGTGAAAAATAGGGGCAGTAACACCAGAGTGGTAAAGAGTGATTTAAAGGACATATGGTGTGGTTTTTTGATTTCGGTGCAAACATAATTTGTACACGGAAATTGCCAAAAACTGTTCGGACGAATTGTATAAAACAAGGGATAAAATGTCGTAAAAATGGAATCTGTTGGGTAGATGTATTTGAAGGGAAAGGGTGTTTTTGGGAATGCTGATGCCGCAGATCCATTTTGAAAAAATAGCGCAGAATAGGTCAGCTTAACATTATGAGTTTTACCCAAATGGATTACCGTTTATGCACAAATTGGAATTGGCCTGTTTTTAAATTTCCGTAGGAAATAAAAACGCCGCTGGATGGAGCGGTGCGATGAGCGTAGTCGAATTGTTCTCTCCGCCAGCAGTATGATTCCAATTCAGGATTCCTTTGGGTATTCACTCTTAGTATCCATTTGTTGGCGGAGATGCTTCGACTGCCTTTCACACATCCATGCTCGCCCGCTCAGCAACCAGTTCCATCCAACGGCCGGTGGCCGATTATACCTGGGTATCCACTATTGGGTGGCAGAGGAAACTCCATCCCTATTGAAATGTGTATAAACCAAAGCCGATAGGGGCCCTTGGGGCTAAAGGGCTAAAACCTTTCCCAATAGCGCGCCCCTTCAGGGCTTAGGCGATTACGCGTAAAAATTCAAGCCCTGGCAGCCCTGGTTGTAGAAAAGGAGAAAGCAATAATCGTATACGAAGCGTTTAACGGCCAGGAAAATTAACAATAAGTATTGATTATCAATCCTTTATAAAATGTCAAGAAATAATAATAGTATTACTATCTATTTTGATAGTGTTTCTATTATTTTTGCATTTAAATCCATCATTATGCACGGCTTGTTACCAAACATAAAGATTAAAGCGCTGGAAGGTTCGTTTCAGATTGACCCGTCTACGAGCCCCCTGGGGGAAAAAATCATCTTCCATTCGGTGAGCATGATCGCTGAAATTGGTTTTGAAAAATTTACGTTCAAGAAACTAGGCACAGAAATAGGCTCGCCCGAAGCCTCGATTTACAGATATTTTAAAAGCAAAAACCAGCTATTATCCTACCTGATTTCGTGGTATTGGGGATGGATGGAGTATCGTCTCGTGTTCGAAACAGCCAATATCCCCTCGCCGGAAACCAGGCTTGAAAAGTCCATTACATTAATAACATGCCATCCCGCTGAACCTTTAATGATTGAGGGTATCGACATAAAAAAGCTTTACCAAATCATTATTTCAGAATCGATTAAGTCCTATCTGACCAAAGACGTTGATAAAGCCAATAAGGAAGGGGCCTATTCAAATTACAAGCAGTTCGTTGCCAGGATATCCAATATCATCAAGGAGATAAACCCGGAATATAAATATCCGCAGATGCTGCTCACTACCATTATCGAAGGGGCACATCTCCAGGTATTTTTTGCAGAGCATCTGCCCCGCTTAACCAACAAACAAGTATCGCCGGATTATATCACGCGTTTTTATACCCATCTCGCTGTAAACGTCATAAAAAATAACTGATGATAACTCCACTTCAACGTTTCTGGCTATTGCTCAAACCTGACAGCAAGGAAATCTACCAGGTATATACATATGCCTTCTTTAAAGGCGTCATCGCACTTTCACTGCCCATTGGCATCCAGTCCATCATTAACTTCATCCAGGGCGGCAGCGTCTCCGTATCATGGATGGTCCTGGTATTGATCGTTACGCTGGGGATTGCGATGGGGGGCTACATGCAACTCATGCAGATGAGGATTACAGAAAATATTCAGCTGAAAATATTTACGCGAGCGGCTTTTGACTTTACGTACCGTATCCCGCGGATAAAATTTGAAGAAATATACAGGCATTATGCTCCTGAACTGATGAACAGGTTTTTTGATGTATTAACCTTGCAGAAAGGCCTGTCCAAAATTATTATAGATTTTTCTACAGCCGTGCTCCAGATTGTTTTTGGTTTGATCCTGCTGTCGCTTTACCATCCATTCTTCATCCTGTTCAGCATCATATTGATTCTCCTGGTATACAGCATCATTAAACTGACCAGTAAAAAGGGACTGGAAACCAGCCTCGACGAATCCAAATACAAATATAAAGTAGTGTCCTGGCTGGAGGAACTGGCCAGGGCAAAAGAATCATTTAAACTGGCCGGCAACACACACCTGCCTGAAATAAAGACAAATGAACGTGTCGTGCGATACCTCGAATCAAGGGAAAACCATTTCCGGGTGCTCGAAAAACAATATATCCTGCTTTTACTCTTTAAGATCGTTGTAGCTCTGGGGCTATTAGTCGTAGGAGGCTTATTGGTGTTAAACCAGCAAATGAATATAGGTCAGTTTGTCGCGGCTGAAATCATCATCTTACTGGTGATTGATTCGGCTGAAAAAATAATCTTAAACCTTGGGAATATATTTGACATCCTTACCTCACTGGAAAAACTTGGGCAGGTGACGGACCTGGAACTAGACACCCCTTCTGACAACTCTTCATTAGATAATCATATCACTGCCCCCATCGAGGTCGAAATAAAAGACATCCACTTTACGTATCCGGGAAGGACAAAAGCCGTCCTGCTCAATCTGAGTTACACATTCAAGGCAAATCATAGCTATTGCATTACGGGAAATAACGGCTCCGGCAAATCAACACTTATCCATTTGATCAGCGGACTATATCACCCTCAAACCGGAACTGTTTGTATCAATGGTTTGCCCCTTCCCAATTACAATATAACACAGCTGTATAAAGTCATTGGAAACGGCCTTGCCGAAGAAATTATTTTCGAAGGAACCTTTCTGGAAAATATCACCATGGGCCGGGAGTTTGTAAAAACAGAAGACGTGCTGTGGGCTATTGAGAAGGTATATCTTTCTGAGTATGTAAAAGAACTGCCAAAAGGACTGGATACCTCCATAGGGATTTCTGGGGATAAGCTATCTAAAAGTATAATTCAACGAATCATTATCGCCAGGAGCATTGTAAATAAACCTAGGTTAATACTGCTCGAAAACCAGATTGACTCTATTGAAGAGTCTGAGCGCGATAAGATTATTGACTTTCTCACTGATAAATCAAATGGCTGGACACTAATCAGCATCTCCAATAACCCCTATTTGCAGCAAAAATCTGATACCGTCATTTTCATGAATGCAGGCAACTTCGTGCAATAACATCTGAAACAACATGCTCAATATATCCCACAACACAATAAAAGATAAGGCGTACATGGAACAACTAAGTTCGTTCCGGGTATTGGCTGCGCGTGTGAATGACAGAAAGCTTATTACTATACTCTATGTCATTGGCGCCATAATGCTAATCATCCTCTTTTTGCCGTGGACTCAAAATATCAGATCCAATGCCAGGGTGACAGCGCTTAAGCCCAACCAACGGCCGCAAACGATCCACTCCATTATTGCAGGTAGGATTGAAAAATGGTACGTGCAGGAAGGACAATTCGTAAAGCAGGGGGATACTATCCTCTTTATCAGTGAAACGAAGGAAGAATACCTGGACCCTGATTTGGTTGGTAATACAGCGCAGCAAATAAAATCGAAAGAATTTGCCGTTCAGTCCTACATGGAAAAGGTTAAGGCAAATGACAATCAGATTGATGCTATGCTCAACTCCCTTAAATTGAAACTGGAACAAGCAGAAAATAAACTTATCCAGGCCAATTTAAAGGTGCAAAGTGACAGCGTCGACCTGTCAGCCGCCCAACTCAATTATAAAATTGCAAGGGAACAATTACTCCGTATGGAGGAATTATATAAGGAAGGATTGAAATCCTTGACCGAGCTGGAAACCAGAAGGCTGAAAGTACAGGAAACGCAGTCAAAAGTTATATCCCAGGAGAATAAATATATCAGCAGCAAAAATGAAATCATCAATGCCAAACTAGAGTTGCAGAGCATTGCTGCAGATTACAGGGATAAAATTGCCAAATCAGAAGCAGAAAAGTTCGCCACGCTATCCAGTATGTACGATGCAGAAGCTACCGTCTCTAAATTACAAAACCAGTATATCAATTATAGCATTCGCTCAGGAATGTATTATATCCTCGCCCCGCAGGATGGATATATCACGCAGGCCATTCAGTCAGGTATTGGTGAAACGATCAAAGAAGGAGCTCAAATCATCAGCATTATGCCTGCTGACTATGAACTGGCCATTGAAATGTTTGTAAATCCAATGGATATTCCTTTACTGGAAAAAGGGCAGCATGTACAGATATTATTTGATGGCTGGCCTGCTGTCATATTCTCCGGCTGGCCGGGAATAACATACGGGACGTATGATGGCGAAATTGTAGCTATCGACAATTTTATCAGTGAAAATGGAAAATACCGTGTGCTTGTTGCGCATGATGAAGGTTACCCTGCCTGGCCGAAAGAAATCCGGCTAGGCGCAGGAGCAAAATCCCTGACCCTGCTCAAAGAGGTTCCGGTCTGGTATGAGCTCTGGCGGCAAATCAATGGGTTTCCTCCTGACTATTATAAGCATGATACAAGTAATGCAAAAATCAATAAGGAAGATGGCGCTAAGAAATAAATATAGTTTTGTTTTACTACTCGTATCTGTATCCTTCTGTGCGTTTGGACAAAATGATACGCTTACTACATTAAACCTCAATCAATTTTTACAACTGGTAAAACAAAATAATCCAATAGCCAAGCAGGCTGACCTTATTACCAAGTCAGCTGATGCCAACACCTTAATTGCCCGGGGGGCTTTTGATCCCAAGCTGTTTTATGATTTCCGGAACAAATTTTATGACAGCAAAAGCTATTATACCCTGGCCAATGGTGGTTTCAATATTCCTACGTGGTATGGCGTTGAATTGAAAGGAGGATATGAGCAAAATGAAGGACCATACGTAAACCCTGAAAATACAGTCCCTGATCAGGGACTGCTATATGCTCAGATTTCGTTTCCCCTTTTGCAGGGCCTGATTATTGACGAACGCAGAGCCACGCTTAAAAAGGCAAAGCTATTCAGAGAACTCTCTGAATTTGACAAAATAAATGCCATAAATGACCTCCTTTATAACGCAGGTAAAACATACTGGGACTGGTATTTGTCTTACACCAATTTACAAGTGCATCAGGATGCTGTCGCCCTCAGCCAGGAGCGGTTTGAAGCGATAAGAACATCTTTCACGCTCGGCGACAGGCCGGCCATAGATACGGTAGAAGCCAATATCCAGTTACAGGACAGGATCATCAATGTGCAACAGGCCTTAATGGATTACCGGACAAAATCATTATTGCTGTCCAATTATTTGTGGCTGGAAAACGAGACGCCCATCGAATTGACGGATCAAACCATTCCTGAAGTAACGTTGGAAAATGATGAAAATGAAGCCCTCCTGAGTATCAATGTATCCCGTATGGACAGCTTAATCAACGTACATCCGGATTTAAAAATCTATGATTATAAACTGCAGCAATTAAGTATCGAGGAGCGATATATAAAAGATAAATTAAAACCAAGTTTAAATCTCCTCTATAGCCCTTTGTATAATCCCGAGCAATTCAATGCAGGGTTTCAAAACAATTACAAATGGGGCGTGTCGGTTGCGTTTCCGATATTATTAAGGAAAGAAAGAGGTCAATTACAAATGACCAGGATTAAAATAGAAAATACCAGCTATGAAAACAAAAACAAACGGATCGAACTGCTTAACAAAACGAAAGCCACGATAAATGAGTTTAATGGCTACACCGATCAGATTGAGATTTATAGCAAAAATGTAGTTAACTATGAGCGATTATGGCAATCAGAACAAAGGCTATTTGATTCCGGAGAAGGTTCTTTGTTTATGATCAACAGCAGGGAGATGAGTTATATCAATGCCCGGATGAAATTAAATGAGATCATCAATAAAACTAAAAAATCCGCTCTAGAGGCGGAGGACGCTTTTGGCTTGCTACATACTATGTATTAATGAGGTTGCTTTTGGCTGAGCTGCCTGTTTGCCGGATGCAATCCTGGTGGTGGCAGGAGCAAACTCCTGCCACGGCTTCAATTATATCCCCTCATGTACATCTTCCATATCCTCTTCATCCGCAAAAGCCTCCGCTTCCCGCTCTGCACGCTTGCGATCCCGGTTTGCCTTAAACTGGTTGACCTTTTCGGTGACATACTGCATCGCCTTATTGCCTGCCTCGAGGATCTCATCCTGGTACCTGGTGACGAGGTAGGTGGCTGCAGAAAACAAGGCCAGCGTGATCCATCGCTTGAGTGGTTTGTTCTTGGAGCCCGACAGGAGTGCGTTGGCCACAAGGCCTGAGACCAGTGCCGCACCTTCTTTTAAAATGTCTGTCTCGGAATCTATCGAATCCGTAATACCTGAAAAGGCATTCTTGATCAGGTTGGCCGGCTTGAGTTTCTCGACATGCTCATGCACATTGTTTTTCAGGCCAGACCACATTGCATCTTGCTGGCCCTCCAGTTCCTGCACCCGTGCCTGGAGCTGGTCTATATCGTGTACGTCATGCATGGTGCTTGTCTTTTAGGATCTGGGTGATCATGCCATTCATCACCGGCTTGCGGATCAGGCGGAATCGTAAGCTATACACCACAAGCGTGATGACGGCAAATACGCCACCGATGATCAGGAAGCCGGAATACATATTGCCCATCATATCCCCTACCCAGAAGGCAAGGCCCATCGCCAGCATAAACAGCACTATAAAGACCAGTGCCCCGATGACCAGGTTGGAGAGTATAGAAGACACCACTCTGGCAACAACACCAGTGGCCTTGAGCGTGTAGAGCTCAACATTGATCTTGACAAATTGCTCCACATCATCCACCAGGGGAATGGAATCTTCGTTCTTTTCTTTCATAGCTGATTACCTTATGTGCACACCCGCATGACTATACCCCCGGGTATGCCGACTACATGGATCATCTCCATGTATCGCAAGGCATAAAAAGGAGGGGCGAGCCTTTGGGCTATGCTAATGTCCAGCTAAGATACATGAAATGAACCCCTCAGTGAATCAAAATCAACGGAGACTGTGCAAAACCATTACAGGCTTGCGCACAACCGTACGCCGTGGATTATTTCACGTCCGTGTATTTCATTTTGGAAGCCTTTCCATTGGCCTCGTGCATTTCTTCCTTATGGAATGGTTGCCTGACCACCTCTGCCAGGTGATTGGCTTTTTCCTTGATATCATCTACAAGGTCTTCGCCCTTCCTGGCTATTTTCCTGCGGGTGTTTGATCCCTTGTCAGGGGCAAACAGGATACCCAATATTGCACCGACAGCTGCGCCGGCGACTACACCCAATAATACGCGTGATGTTTTCATGATTCGATTTATTTAAAGATTAGATAATACACGTGCGTCAACTTAGTCGGTCATTTCGTCTTGTGGCACGCGGTGATCAAATACACAGAAATCTACCCCTGTCCCTTCAGACAGGTGATCCTGTTTAAATAAATGCTATAGAAGTGGTGCGACTGGAATGCAGATGCCTTTACAGAAGACACGATCTCTGCGATGTCTATAGTTACTAACGGATGATACTGTCGAAAAGTTTTTCAGCGTGCATAAAAAATAAGATATTGATTTCGGAATAAGCCACAGATTGTTTTGCCGCCTACGGGGCAAGATTATTTTTCTTGTCCCTTTGCTACCAACCTTTTGCCCCGACGGGGCAATGATTTTAAACCGATTATTGTTATTTGCGTCCAGGCCTCTTAGGCTTCTTGAGCTTCTTGAGCCCATTTTTCACTCTTCACTTTTCATTGGTTGCTGAGCTGTAGCACTTGGATGCGTTTGGCAAGTCGAAGCATTCACTTAACTTCACGTTCCCATGACAACGATTGCCTATATCACCCCCAACTTCACCGCCAATGCCGTGCGGTTTATCGAGTCCCTCACCTCCCTCTACGATGTGCGCCTGGTGGTCATCAGCCAGGAACCGGTAGAACTGCTTCCATCATGGCAGCAGAGCCGGATATTTATATCCAGGGAGGTCCCTGATGTCTTTGACAAGTGGACCCTGATCAAGACCCTGACTGATCTCCAGAAAATCACAGGGCCGTTTCACAGGATATTAGGTGCAACGGAGCAGCTCCAGGTCCCTATGGCAGAAGCGCGCCTGGCGGTAGGCATACCGGGTATGAATACGGAGACCGCCCTCAATTTCAGGGACAAGGCGAGGATGAAGATGCTCTTTAATGAAAACAAGATCCCCTGTGCCCGTCACGCCCTCACCCATGACCTGGAAAGCGCCCTTGAGTTTGCCCGCAAATGCCCATATCCGGTTGTCGCCAAACCAGTGGCTGGGGCCGGCTCACAGTCCACGTACAGGGTGAGCAATGATGAGGAGATGCTTGCTGCCTTTTCTTCCCTTGGTCATGCCGTAGCCGATGGCGTGATCATCGAAGAGTTTATCCAGGGGGAAGAATTTTCACTGGATACCTTTATGCTCAATGGCAAGATCCTGGGACAGACGATCAACCATTATTATCCTACACCACTTGAAGCAATGACCAATCCGTGGATACAGTGGAGGGTGATGCTGCGCAAGGAACATAACGGAAGGGCCTTTGATGATATCCGGAAAGCCGGCAAGAAAGCGCTTGATGTACTCGGTATGAAAACCGGCCTGGCCCATATGGAATGGTTCAGAAGAAAAGATGGCAGCATCGCGATCTCTGAAATTGCTGCACGCCCACCTGGTGCACAGTTTACCACACTGATCTCCCGCGCCTGCGATTTTGATGCCATACGTGCCTGGGCCAGACTCATGATCTATGATGAGCCTGTCACGACTGAAATCAAATACAGCAGCGGTGCAGCCTATCTGCGTGGCCAGGGGCATGGTTGTGTCTCCCGTGTCGAAGGTCTTGATATCGTTCGTTCGAGATATGCCGACATCATCACAGATATCCGCATCCCCAAGCCCGGACAGGAAAAATCTGCCAGCTATGAAGGCGAAGGGTATATCATCCTACGTCATCCGGACTCTAAAGTAGTGGAGAGTGCATTGAAGGATATCGTCGAAACCGTCCGCGTAGTCCTCGCTTGACCGTAGGTCAAGCCTGGGACTGTGTAAGAAAGTAAGACTGTGAGACAGTAAGAAATATCGTTAGAGGCCACAGGCCTCAAAAATCAGTGCTGGGCTTAGTTTGCAACTAAGCCCGCGTACGTCAGATCAAAGAAATATATGGCTGGTAAAAAGGTCCCCTTTAGGGGATTTAGGGGTAAACGAATCTTCGGCACCACACCCTCCGGTGAGGTCGTCACAGAATATACCCTGACCAACCTCCATGGCCTGGAGATGAAAGTCATCGATTACGGATGTACGATCACTTCACTGCAGGTGCCGGATCGCAATGGGGTGATAGGCGATATTGTGCTTGGGTATGATACGCTGGAAGGCTATCTGCAATCTGATGCTTACCTGGGCTGTGTCGTAGGGCGCTTTGCAAACAGGATCGCACATGGTAAATTCTTGTTGGAGGGAAAAGAATATACACTCGCCACTAATCTGCCTCCGCACCACCTGCATGGCGGTGTCAACAATTTCAGCAAAACAATCTGGTCCGCGGAGGAATTGATTTGCGAAGACGGTGTTGGCATCCTCTTTACTCATTTGAGTCCGGATGGAGATGAAGGATATCCTGGCAACCTGCAACTGGAAGTAAAATACCTTTTAGGGGATGATAACACCTTGTCATTTGAATATCACGCCACAACAGACAAGACTACCATCATCAACCTGACACAGCATACGTACTTCAACCTCAACAGCACAGAAGCAAATATCCTTGGTCATACACTGATGATTGATGCCGATCACTTTTTGCCGGCAGATGAAACGATGATACCAACAGGCGAAAAACGAAAGGTTGATGGAACTCCTTTTGATTTCAGAAACCCCAAACCCGTTGGACGTGATATTGATTCGGATGACAATCAATTGATCATTGGACATGGATATGATCATTGCTTTATCATCAGGGATGGTGCCGATGTCATGCGTCATACGGCCACGCTGGACGATGTTCAAAGCGGACGCAGGATAGATGTCTTTACTACTGAACCCGGAGTGCAACTATACACCGCCAATTTTCTGCACAGTGCCATGCCTGGTAAAAACAATTTTGCGCTAACACCACGATCAGGCCTGTGCCTGGAAACACAACATTTTCCAGATTCACCTAATCAACCCGACTTTCCATCAGTAGTGTTGGAGGCAGGAGCGAAATATTATTCAAAAACCCTTTTAAAATTCTCTTCGGAAAATTCCAAAACAGAATGACCTTTCAAAAAAGTTAAGGGATAAAAAAAGGTAGGGGTTCAAAATATTGAACCCCTACCTTTTTTTGAATCCTTATTTCATTTTTCTCTTTTCACTTTTCATTCTTCGTTTAAAGAGATACAATCTTGATCTCTACCCGCTGATTCTTTTTCCGTCCTTCGACCGTCTGGTTTGAAGCTACGGGTTGGCGTTTGCCATATCCTTTATAAGAGATCCGTGATTCCGGTATCCCTTTATCGTATAGATACTCGGCGATATCCTTTGCACGGGCAGTGGACAGCTTGTCGCAGTATGCATCTTCCGGAAGGCTGTTGGTGTGCCCGCCGATTTCGATATTGACCTTGTCGTTGTCCTTGAGGAATGTATAGATCTCCTCCAGTACTGCATAAGATTCCGGCTTGATCGTCGAGCTATCCGCTTCAAAATAGAGCTTGTCTACGCGTATGGTCTGTCCGACAGCAATCGTGGTGATGTCAAGGGTCTTGAGCACTTTCTCTCCTTCCATAGTGACTGATGCCGAAGCGATACATCCATTGGCATCGATGACCGTCAATGTATGGGATCCCTCAGGAAGCTTCATGGCTTGTGCTGCTGTCTCGCCATTGCTCCATCGGAATTCATAGGGCTCTACTCCGCCGGTCACCTTACCACTTGCTTTTCCGTCTGTGGCCAGGATGTCAGATGATTTTGCATTGACCAGGGTCGACACAGTCATGGGAGGGGATGCCGGAATGATGCCACTGGCCAGGATTGACTTACCCATCTGATCAGTAACCGTCACCTGGTACAGGCCTGCGGGAAGGCCTGTTGCTTCTTCGCCTGTGCCGAAATTATTGGACCAGGCATAGCTATACGGAGGCACACCGCCGGCGGCTTTGACCAGGAGTTGCCCGGTGGCCATACCTGTGCAAACGGGCGTTGATTTGACTTCTACGACGGCCGCCAGGTTATTCCCTTTCACTACAGGTTCTACCACCTTGGTTGTATCCTCGATCACTTTCGAAAGTCCGTTGTGTCCGGCCATCCATACATTCTTACCAGGTCCCTGGGATAGGAGGATCATCTGGTCTGATTCTCCGCCTTCATTCATACTGATGATTTTTTCCTGGTAAGGGTCGTATTTGACCAGCATGTTTGAAGCGATATAGATGAGGCCCTTTGAGTCCGAAGACAATGCTTTTACAGGTCCCTCGACCAGGTCGCGCCAGGCCTTTATAGGATACCACCGGTTGTTGTAGTCGACCAGCCACATGCTACTATCAGCTGCGATCCAGGACCCTTCGTCTGTATACGTTATGGCAGTGACCGCCTGCTTCTCTTCGTAGAGTTTCCACTTGTTATTGGTGATCCTTACTACACCGGCCTTTGAACCAATCCAGCGGATCCCATAGGGGTCTCTGTAGATGAAGGTGATCTCATTGCTTTTCAGGACCCCATCATCTGTCGTGTATTGCTGGACTATTTTCTCCTGGGGTATAGAGACCGTAGAGACTCCGTTGAGTGTCCCAACCCAGATCATGGATTTGGAGACATCCATGCAGGTGGCTCCCGATCCGGCGTCCACCTTGATCACTTTACCGGTGGATGTAAATTGGATAGACCCATCCCTGGAGAGCATGATCAGGCCATACTCATCTGACCAGTCTACGTCCATGATAGCATCACCGACAGACATTGGCTGCGCCCGATAGCTGTTGGAGGGGATCATAAATACATCCACACTGGTGGCAACATACATATTGCCCGTAGAGTCATGGGCGATGGCCCTGTAGGCCACCTTTGGGGGAATGCCTTCAATCTGCTGTACCTTCTTGAGGGACTGGGCAGAGACGGAAACCATGAAAAAGAGAAAAGGCAATATCCTCAATACATTCTTGATCATCGACATACTATACATATTGTGATTAATAAACGGATATCTATCCATTCAGACACAAAGATAACTGCAATTAATGGTGGGATATTTTAATGTCGCTTGCGGTGTCAGGACAAAATCATATTCTCCTGATTATCATATTCTACGGAGAGCTTCACTTTCATCCCCAGAGCATCCATGATGGGAAGGATCGTCACCAGGCGGAAGTTTTTAGTATTGTTTTCGATCTTCGAGATCTGTGCCTTTTGAACACCCACCAGTGCGCCAAGTTGCTCCTGGCTTAGTTTTTTGCGTTTGCGGGCTTCCTTGATCATGGAGCCAAGGATATCCATACGAAGTTCATATTCAAATTTTTCTCTGGATGGTGTGCCCCGTTTTCCAAAAAGTTCTTCAGTGAGATCATCAATAGATTTTAGTTTCATCTTAGTCTTGTTCATTTCAGCGAATATTTAAATACGAAACCCTCAATCGTTGTGCTTTTACAATTTCTTTTAATGGTGTTTTTTGTGTTCGCTTATATATCCCATGAGTGCAGACAACCAATGCCTTTTCGTCTGGGCTCCAGAACGCAAACAATCTCACCTGTCGATTGGCATATTTCGTTCTGAATTCCCAAATATTTTTATTCAATTTCTTAAACAATTCCGGGTCATGAATCTCTCTTGATTTCTCCATATTAAACGTGACCTTGTCTTTGATTTTCTCATCAAGACTTTATATAAATTGCCAGGCTTCATCCATGAAGAGGATGTCAAATCTAGTTTTCATCTGGTGAAGTCAAACTAAGGTTATAAAGATAATGAAGTTTCCCTTTTGGGATACTTTTCTGATCCTTTCAGAACCTTAATTTAGGGTGGAATGAGGTCAAAAAGCAAGTCCAAATTGGATGCGCGCCATATTTCAGCATAAATTACACCATGAAACGAAAAATCAGGATGGGTATGATCGGCGGGGGCCGTGGAGCTTTTATTGGTGGAGTACACCGGATGGCCGCAGCCCTTGATGGGCAGATCGAACTGGTGTGCGGGGCATTCAGCTCAGATCCGGAACGATCCAGGCTCAGTGGTGCTGATCTGTTTCTGTCCCCGGAAAGATGCTACGGTTCATATGAAGAAATGATCCGCACTGAAGCCTCGCTTCCTGAAAATATTCGCATGGATCTGGTGTCTATTGTGACGCCAAACTACATGCATTTTGATCCTGCCATGATGGCCCTGGACCATGGCTTCCATGTCGTGTGTGATAAACCGGTTTGCCTAAGCCTTCACGAAGCCCGCCAACTGCGCGATAAGGTCAAATCAACATGTCTCCTGTTTGCCCTTACCCACAACTACACCGGATACCCAATGGTCAAGCAGGCCAGGCAAATGATTGCACATGGTGAGCTTGGTGAAATACGAAGAGTGATAGTAGAGTATCCACAAGGTTGGTTGAGCACTGCCTTGGAGGCTACCGATCAAAAACAAGCTGCATGGCGCACAGATCCGAATCGTTCGGGTGCTGCAGGAGCAATGGGCGATATCGGCACGCATGCAGAAAACCTTGCTGAATATGTGACTGGCTTGAAAATTGCAAGCCTATGCGCGGACCTGCACACGCATGTAGCCGGACGCAGACTGGATGATGACGGCAGTGTCTTGCTGCGGATGAACAACGGGGCCCGCGGTGTTTTATATGCCAGCCAGATCTCGGCAGGTGAAGAAAATAATCTGCGTATTCGTGTCTATGGCGAGAAAGGCAGTCTCGACTGGTCACAGATGGAACCCAACTCCCTGACGGTACGATGGCCTGATCAACCTATGCAAGTCATGCGCACCGGTGTAGGTGCCCTCTATCCGGAAGCTCAAGCGCACACACGCATTCCCGCAGGACATCCTGAAGGATACATCGAAGCATTTGCCAACATCTACAGGAATGTGGCCTATTGTATCCAGGCAATAATTTCAAACGAACCGGTTGATCCGCTTTACAATGACTTTCCATCTATCGAAGATGGCGTCAGGGGAATGGCATTTATCGAAGCAGTAGTGCGGTCCGGAAGGCAGGATGAAACAAAATGGATTCGCTTTTAACCAGGTTTAGCTCTTCCTCCTGTCACGCAAGTGTTACCTCCGGTGTGTGAATTATACAATCTGTACTCGTAATTGTGTAACGGTTGATGACATCGATGACATTACCTTTATACCAGAAGAAAGGTGCAATTATAAAGATTATTAGTTCTTTTTTGGGTGTTATGCAAAGGCCACTTTATTTACTTGCGCGGCTAGTATCCGCTAAAATAAATAAGTGGTTTTTTTTGTGCCGCATACTGTGATCCCTTGGCTGGATATTATCGGTACTTGCATGTCCATCAGGCAAAAGAGATTGACATGTCGTTTTCAGGACTTCACCTACTTGCTTCCTTCGGTAAAATGTTCCATCCGCTGACCTCCTTCAGATTTTCCCTTGTTGTATGTAGCTGATCCGCCTTTCGGAATAGAAAGTGATGTCCAGTCGCCTTCATTGAACAGTCGCGCCAGGTAAACGATCTGCCCTATGTGGTAGGCATAGTGTGCCAGTTGTCTCATGATCGCATCTTCTACGGTCTGCCCCATATTGCGGATGTATACTGTCTTACCGAGGTCGTCCGGGGTCAATCCATTGAGGGCGGCAAACAGGCAGGCCCAGCCTTCATTCCATTGATGCATGACCTCTGTGTGTGTCGATGCCGCTTCTTCAAATTCTTCATCGCGCTTGCGCCATTCTTTTTCGCCATCTGTCGTCAGAAAATCTGTCCAGCGGGATAGCATATTGCCATGCAGG
The DNA here is from genome assembly GCA_016716665.1 of Candidatus Opimibacter iunctus. Classification (GTDB taxonomy): domain Bacteria; phylum Bacteroidota; class Bacteroidia; order Chitinophagales; family Saprospiraceae; genus Opimibacter; species Opimibacter iunctus. Next base: position 181,426 of record JADJVH010000010.1, read on the forward strand.
TGCTTGACGATCACACTGATGCTGTTGCTTTTCGCATCCGGCATGTGAAAGAGGGCTTCGTCCCTGACCTGTGCCATGGCCTTTTCGCCAAGGGATTTGTAGTACTCAAAAACACTGATGGTGTTTTTTATGGTTTGCATCATCATGGTTTAAATCTAAGAAGAATTTTCGCGCAGAGACGCAGAGACGCAGCACATAAATCCTCTCCGTGAACTCCATACTTTGGTTTCGCGCAATGACGCAACGACGCAACGTATAACTCCTCTCCGTGTAGTTGCAAACTGCTGACCGAAGATTGCCAACTGATTACTCCTTGCTCCTTGCTCCATGCCCCCTGCTCTTCCTATCTTTACCCCATGGACCTTAAATCAATCCTTGACCAGGCAATGGTCGTCACCCTGGAAGCTGCTGATTTCATTCGCTCGCAGGCTGGAAAAGTTACGGCAGATGACGTCATCACCAAGTCCAGAAACTCCCTGGTGAGTTATGTCGACAAGACCGCTGAAGAAATCCTCGTCAAAGGCCTGGGGAATATCATCCCCGGCGCGGGTTTTATCACCGAAGAAGAGACGGTGACTCAGCAGAAGTCTGAATACACCTGGATCCTCGATCCACTGGATGGAACGACCAATTTTCTCCAGCAGATACCTGTGTACTCGGTATCCGTAGGCCTGGTGCATGATGGCCGGATCGTGCTGGGTATCGTCAGTGATGTGGAGCGCAGAGAAACGTTCTATGCCTGGAAGGGAGGTGGGGCATGGTGTAATGGGGAGCGGATTTCCGTTTCAGGACGAACTGACGTCCAGGATGCTGTGGTAGCCACCGGGTTTCCTTATGCTTCGAGGGATGTATTACCTCAGCTCACTGCTGTATTTGAGTATTTCCTGAAAAACGCGAGAGGAATACGGCGGCTTGGCTCTGCAGCCATAGATCTGGCTTATGTTGCGTGCGGTCGATTTGATGTATACTATGAAACCACGCTCAATCCGTGGGATATTGCGGGTGGCATCATCATCTTGGAGGAAGCTGGTGGAATCGTCACTGATTTTTCGGGGCAGGGTGATATGATGGACAACGGGCAGGTCATCGCTGGTCCCCAGAAGATACATGCTGCTGCAGCGGCTCATATCCGCACCATATTCGGGGCTTAGTCGATAGTGACCCCAACCATGTCTATTTGACCAGGGTTGGTTGACCGCTTTTGTCCGGCAGGCCCTATCTTTATCCCTTACAGGGCTAACCTCAACTTATGCAATTCAGCGAAAATCTATCCCAGGCCATCCGATCCGTCAGGGCCAACTCCCTCAGGGCCGTGCTCACCCTGATGATCATCGCCTTTGGGATCATGGCCCTGGTAGGTATCCTGACCTCTATTGATGCGCTGCTATTCACCATGAATGACAATTTTTCGCGGATGGGAGCAAATTCCTTTGAGATCAGGCCTAAAGGATTCCAGGTGCATTCGCGACGAAATGGGGTAAAAGAAAAACAAGGGGATCCACTTGATTTCAGGCAAGTGTTGGATTTTAAGGATCGGTTTGACTTCCCAGGTGCAAAGGTGTCTGTGTCCGGATGGTGTACCTCCAATGCAACCCTGAAATATGGTAATGAAAAAACGAATCCAACCGTACTGGTTTTTGGGGTAGACGAAAACTATCTGGCTGTTCAGGCTTTCGATCTGGATTATGGACGAAACTTTACGAGTGTTGAGCAGGAGACCGGTACACAGGTGGTGATCATCGGAATGGATATCGTCAACGATCTCTTTAAAAAGAATGCTGTAGCGGCGATGGGCAAGGATATTACGATTGATAACCGGCGATTTACCATCATAGGCATCCTTAAGTCTAAAGGAGCTTCGATGAACCAGAGTGCAGACCGGAGGGTATTGATCCCGCTGTATACAGAAAGGCAATGGTATGGATATGCCAATAAAAATTATGATATCGATATCTCCATTGCATCAGCAACGGAACTAGATGATGCTATATCACATGCTACCGGTGTCATGCGTGTCATACGGAAACTTAAAGCTTCAGAAGAAAACGATTTTGAGACACGGCAGAGTGACAGCCTGATGAATATGCTCAAAGACAACACAGTGACCATCCGCCTTGCCGCCATTGGGATCGGGTTGATCACGCTCATCGGCGCCGCGATTGGACTGATGAACATCATGCTGGTCTCTGTGACTGAGCGTACACGTGAAATTGGCATCAGCAAGGCACTAGGCGCCACGCGAGCCAACATCATGACACAATTCCTTACCGAAGCGGTATTGATCACCCAACTGGGTGGAGTGGTAGGAATCATCCTGGGCATCTTGATCGGAAATGGTGTTGCGCTCTTGCTGGGCGGTAAATTTATCATCCCCTGGGCCTGGATCATACTTGGCTTTATCACCTGTATGATTGTTGGTCTCGTATCCGGATTATATCCTGCGCTCAAAGCTGCACGGCTAGATCCTATCGAGTCGCTGCGTTACGAGTAGATTTCCTTTAGTATGCTTTAGTGTCCGGCGGTGGTATCCTGATAGATCGATCACCATTTGATTATTTTATAAACAGCCTTTTCGTGCACTGCATCATCGAGAGTCATGATGTAGGTTCCTGATGGTGCCCCAATGGACATTTGAATGTGATTCGTATCAAAATATGAAGCTGCTGAAATAAGCTGGCCTAAAACACTTAAAAAGTTTAACATTAACCTGGGGAAAAGTTCTTCCGGGGATGATGTCTACTTCTTCTTGTGTAGGATTCGGGTAAACTAAAAAATGTGTTTGATTTTGAAGCGCTCCATCAGAAGAAACAAAGGTTGATTCTCTCGCCCCAAGATCGGGACCGATACCGTTATAATCATAAAATCCCTTCACCTGAATTCCCCTATCAATCATTGGGCTCCCAGGCATCAGTGTAAAATTCCCGCTAGCGGCATCTGCAAACTGAGGATCTTCCTGAAATGAATACTCAATCACTATCTTATCGCTTCCTGTGATAGCGGTCAGTTCATTTTGCAGATCAAGTACATCATAGACTTCGTGACAGGTATATTGGCCATGAACTTCCTTGATGGTGGCTATAGGCTTCTGGCTTGCAGTGTAGTAATTATCATAAACCGAGGTGAGTTGGAAATGCGTTTTGTCTTTGAAGCCCTGGAAATACCCGATTTCATTTTGTAGCGCATAATATATGTTATTGACAAATGTGGCTTTTTTCCATTCGCCATCCCACAAGGTATAGGTAAACCCAAGTGTGTCTTCACTGTGAAAAGTGTTGTTGATGAAATAAACAGAACCGGCCTGATCATCGGGAACTAAGCCTGAATTTGATTTGATGCCTACCCCTGCTGAGGTAAAGGCCATCGGAGGGTTACAACCTGTATAGTAGGGATCGTTCGGTATGTTTTGCCTGCTTGCAATATGGTGTATCACATTTCTGTAAAAGTATCTAGGCCCTGTCAGCGGCGGTGCTAACGAGAAGCCTGCCATAGCGCTCCTGATCTCATTGTTCCACACCCTGAGGTTGCTCCACTGCCCATCACACTCGATAGCATCAAAATTGTCCACAAATGTATTGTCATAGATATCCGCCTCATCTATGATCCCGGTTTCAAATTGCTTGACTATTCCAGAACACGTTCCTTCAAACAGGCTTCCCCTGATGGCAATACGATGTCCGTCCTCCAGAAAAACGGCTCCGTTTTCAAATTGACGGCACACTGATGTGGGAACAAATACAGACTGATTTGATACTGATTTTTTCAACATGCCATGTGACCAGAGACCGGTTTCATCTTTAAATGAACATGACTGGATCAGTATATCATCACAGGTACCACCAAACGACAGATGAAAGTTATTGTACGCAAACCGGCAATTGGAAAAAACCACCTGGTGAACATTCCGGAGATCAAAGGCCATAGCCGCATTCCCTAATGAAAATAAGGGTACGGTGGGTTTTGCAAAATTCTTAACGGTAATGCCATCAAAGACCAGGTGTGCCTTGCTGCCATTGCCATAGATCGTCATAAAACGAAAAGCCTGCGACAAGATCACTTCACTTTCGTTTGGATCTGTACCCTCGCGGGTGTGTATGTAGATCGTCTTATCATCACGTACAAATCCATCATATTGAAAGCCTAGTCCGGTCAGGCTGAAGGTATCCACGAGGATGTTAGGCATCACAGAAGGATAGGGATATAACATCTTTCCATTCAAGAGACACAGATTGGTATAGGAGGCGGCTTCAGGAAGTGCTGCACTATATAGGTTAGGATTGCTTTGGCTTTGCGTCCATTGCAACGGCTGGTAATATCCTCCGTCAAAAACAGGATTTGCTCCCGGTGCTGCCATAAATAGTATAGGCTCTCCAGAGGAACAATCTCCTGTAATAGAGATCGCCAATTCCTTGTCCGGGTAAAGTCCATCTTTTAACATAATAGTGGTGCCACAGGAAAGTGGTGATCCCAGCAGCACACTTAGCTTTCCCGGTGATTGTTGCGTATACTCTGTTCCGATGCCTCCTGGTGAAACCCATTTAATATTGTTTGTTGGTTGAACCTCAAAAACCTCGCGTGTAGTTATGGTTTGAATTGAAAGGTTGATAACATTCAGTTTTGGAAAAGAATCAACTAAGCGGACACTGATTTCATAAGTTGTTGCAGGCTGCAAGCCAAACAAACTTTCCTTAAACTGATCCACTCCTTTATTAGAGATTCTGTCCGCCTCAATTCCGGATTTCCAACCGGCATCTGTTACCTCCTTATACTCCACAAAACAGTGGCTGTTGTGATCGGCATCATACCCTGGTGGCAGAGCCACTTCAATACCGGCCGTATAGATAAAGGGGTGGATGAAGAGTTGCTGTGCTTCTAAATGACCGTAGAAAAAGCCAATGACACAAAAAAGGCATACACGTATCGTATTATTTTCCATCCGGGGAGTTAGGTTTTGAATGCACCAATGGGTCTACATGTTCAATGTGCCATACGGTGTTCATGTTGTTTCTTCTTTAACGGCATTTTCTTCAATGCCGTGCCCGGGTAGTGTCATCCGTAACCAAATATAACCAGCTACGCCCGCTATAAGTGAAGCCAAAAGCACAGCAACCTTTGCGTTGACAATAGTCCCCATATCTGAAAACGCAAGCAGGGTAATAAAAATGGACATCGTAAACCCTATGCCCGCCAGCATGCCGGCTCCGGTAAGATGTGTTTTATTAATGCCTTGTGGCAAGGCAGACCACCCCAATCCAATACCCAACAAGGAAAACAACACAATGCCAATTGGCTTTCCTAAAACCAATCCGCCAATGATACCGAGATTATTGGCGTCACCCATGGAGTGAATGACATCAGCCGAAACTGCGATAGCTGTATTAGCCAGGGCAAACAAGGGAAGCACCAAAAAAGCCACAGGCTTGTGGAGCATATGTTGCAATCTGAAGGATGGTGACTTCTCTCCTCCATCTCTGAAGGGAAGGGCAAAAGCAACAAGGACGCCTGTGATGGTTGGGTGAATACCGGCACGATATAAACCAAACCACAGCCATGCACCCAATGCCAGGTACACCCATATTTGGTCCACCTTAAGTCGGTTAAGGAGTATCATCAGGCCAAAGAGTGCCACTGACATCACCAGGTAAATCAATGACAGGCTATCCGTATAAAAAAGTGCAATGATCATGATCGCCCCCAGATCATCGATGATCGCCAGTGCGGTGAGAAATAATTTCAGCATCAGCGGCACACGACTTCCCAGCAGGGAGAGTATACCCAGAGAAAAAGCTATGTCTGTAGCCATCGGGATGCCAAACCCATTTTCAAAGGGAGTGCCGTGATTTAATCCAAAGTGTATTGCCGCAGGAACCAACATGCCGCCAACAGCCGCCATGATCGGCAGCATTGCTTTTTTAAGATCCGAAAACTCTCCTACATAGATTTCACGCTCGATCTCCAGTCCAACCAGGAGAAAGAACAACGTCATCAATCCATCATTGATCCAAAACTCTATTGGCCTGGAAAAAAGGTCTGTATGCCATATATGCTGATAGGCCTGGCCAAGCCCTGAATTGGCTATGCTCAGGGAAACAGCCGTGCAGGCAATAAGCACCAATCCGGCAGCTTTTTCGCTTTCAAAAAATTCACTGAATAATTTACTTGCCTTCATCTTTCGGCCGGTGTTTGCCTGTTAAATTACGTCATCAAATCATTTTATTGACCTGCTTCATCGCTTCACGCACAGTGAGTCCTGATAATTGGTGCTTTTGTACAAAGGCAAGGACCTTTTGCGGATTTACTTTTGCATGTTGCCGCAGCGCCCACCCACACGCTTTGCGCAGAAAGAATTCCTTGCTGTCTGCTACACGGGTGATCATCTCAAATAAAAGTTTCTCATCGGTGGTCTCCCTGTAAAAGAGCTGATGGATGATCGCTACCCTTTGCAGCCACATATGCCCTGAGTCCATCCATTTGTGCGCATAGGTATGTTGTAATTCAGGGAATCGCTTAAAATGCATACCCACGAGCTTAGCCAGCCAATCAACAGTGTCCCACCACGAATTGGTGGTGATACATTTCTCCAACACCCTGATCCAGGTCTTGTTTTGTTCACCGATCCTCCGCTGCATCATCTCTATCGCGACATACTGAACTTCACGGTATTCCTGGTCAAAGCACAACATCACAAATCGCTCAAGTGGCTTGCCTGTGAATAAACCATACGAAGCAAACAGCTCTCTGGCCAAGGCCATCCATTGTGGTGCGCCCAGTCCGCAATATTCAAACTGATCCTTCATGTATGCCCTTTGTTGCTCGGCACGAAACGGATCACCGGCATTGACAAAGGTCTCCACCAGGATCTGCCGGTATTGTTCAGGGGATATGTCAGGCAAAAAATATTTCATGATTCATTTTTGGGGTTCAACCTACACCTATGCAACGATACGTATCAAAAACAGTCTTTGGGTATTTGACGTTTTGTCGCGTCCGGGGTCACCGGTCAAAGGATCGTGGCCCCGATTTAGTTGAGTTTATCCACCATATTCTTCCCGATGTAAAAATTCTGGTCGACTGATATTGTCTTGATCGGAGCAGGTTGCTTTAGTTTCTGCCAGTTGCCCGTCGGGGTAATCCGTATTTTTTGTCCGTTGTCAATCGTGATATAAACCGGCATATTGAATCCTTCTACGATATTGGTGTACCGGAAGCTAAAGGTCTTTCCCTTGATATTATATTCCAGTACAGGGATCCGGGTATCGCGAAGATACTGGTTGAAAAAAGCCTTGAGGTCAAGACCTGTAGCCTGGGCTATGTAGGTTTCGATCTGGGCAGTGTTCACTGTCTGATGATAGAAATCACGTTGCAGGCCGCGCAGTGTTTCTCTCCATCTGGCATCATCGTCAAGCCATGTACGGAGGGAGTGCAACATATTCGCCCCTTTGGAATACATGTCTGGAGATCCTTCTTTGTTTACATTATACTTGCCGATGATTGGCTTGGCATTACCGATATCGCTTCGGGTACCTATGACATATTCGCTGGCAGCCTGCTTGCCGTAATAATAATCTACAAACAAGCCTTCTGCATAGCTGGCAAACGCTTCATGGATCCACATGTCTGCTATATCTGTATACGTCACGTTGTTGGCCCACCATTCATGTGCAGATTCATGGATGATGATATAATCCCATTTCAGTCCCCACCCGGTCGAGGACAAGTCACGTCCGAGGTAGCCCATTCTGTATTTGTTTCCATAGGTCACACTGCTCTGGTGCTCCATCCCGAGATAGGGCACCTCTACGAGCTTATAGCCGTCTTCATAGAAAGGATATGGCCCAAACCAGTATTCGAATGCCCGGATCGTACGATAGGCATCCTGAAAATGCTCCCTGGCCTTTTCGTAATTGTCCTGTAAGACATAGAAGTTGAGGTCCAGAATACCCTTTTCTCCATGAAGGGTGTCCGCCCAGTGTGCGTATTTTCCGATGTTGACATTGACCCCATAGTTGTTGATGGGATTGGACACAAACCATTGGTAGGTCTTACGTCCGTCAGCGAGAGAGTCAATGTGCCTCAGCCTGCCATTGGACACATCGGCCAAAGGTGCAGGCACCGTGATACTGATGAGCATGCTGTCTGGTTCGTCATACATGTGATCCTTGCATGGCCACCATACGCTGGCACCTAGTCCCTGGCACGACGTGGCGACAAAAGGATTTCCATTCTTGTCTTTAGACCAGGTGAATCCTCCATCCCATGGGGGACGTACTGCTTCTACCGGCACCCCTTCATACTGGATGGTGATTTTATCCCTGTCACCTGACACCAGCGGATAAGGGAAGCGGACCCAATAGACACTGCCTTCACGTGTATAGGTGAGGCTCAGCCCTTTATAATCTATGTGCGTGATGCGCAGTGGCTCCTGAAGATCGATCTGCATGACCTCCTGCGGGATGATCACCATAAAATATATAGTGTTAGTTCCCTTAATGCGCTTATTGGTGATATCTACATCAATGGACAGGTCATAGTAGGTCAGGTCCCACCATGCACGCTGCGGTGTGATACTGCCCCTGAGGGTGTCCTGGTGGGTGAAAGACTGGGCATAAGCCAGGCTGGTGAAACATAAAGCCAGAATAAAACTTACTGCGAATCTCATATACAGTCAAACTTTCATGATTACTGATAAATCGATATCAAAACGAATTTCACGACGACGTCGCCGTCTGCCGGAACAAAGTAAATAATTCCCCTTCACGCTTTCCTTCGCCAAATGAATCTATGATATGTTGCCGTGCGGCAACCGCCATGCTTTCTTTGTGCTCATACGCTACAGCCTGCTGTATAGTTTCCAGGATCAGCGCATCGTCCCGGTGCCTGACGATAAATCCTGCATTTCCAATGATCTCCGGAATGGCTGCAACATCTGATCCGATCGGAATACATCCGCACAACATCGCTTCGCAGATGGCGCTCGGAAATCCTTCCGCTATGGATAGCTGCAGGTAAAACTCATGGCTACTGTAATATTCCGGCAGCTCATCATAGGGTACCGGGGGAAGGACACTTACATTGGAAGGAATCTGCACAGGAAAATCCTTTGCTTCGCATCCAATGATTGTAAAGGTGTACTGTGGGAAATGCGTTGCGATCATGATCATCTTATCAATCCCCTTGCGTACAAATGAGGATCCCTCAATGCCAAAGGCTACAGAAATAAAACTGTTGGTACTGCGATGCCGGGCGACGGGATAAAACTTTGTTGGATTATACTCCAGTGCGATCACCTTGTGAGGGACTTCAAGGGGACGGCACCAGTGATAGATACCCTGCATTGTCGAATCTACTGTATAATATCCGGAATTGCTTTCAATAAGATTGCGCGATACAGGTACGAGCATCGATGCGCGATGCGCAGAAAAGCAGGTGGCCCATGCATACCAGCGTTTTGTAAAATTGCCATACCGGAAGGAAGGATAATTAAAACAATCTGTTCCACCGAGGAAGAGGATACATTGCTTACCGGTCCATTTAGCGAACCATGAAGGAAGGACGCTGTGATACCCTGCAAAAAAACACACGAAGCTGTCATATTTCCAGCCTGCTGTGAGCAGGAAAATGAACTGGCGGAGAAAACTCAGTGGTGTACGTTTTTTGTTGTCCGTCTTAAAATGATATGGCGTGACTTTAAAATGCTTTTCGAGCAGGCGTATATCGGTATTGACAAAGGACCTTCTCGCGGTATAGATGTATAATATATTCGTACTTTTGTTTTTCATTTGATAGATGCGCCTTTTTCATGATTGTTGGTCGCGGCCTCATTGCTACAGCATTTAGAAATTCCTTATTTGATTGTCCTCCGTTTGTGGTATTTGCTTCCGGGGTATCCAATTCAACGGAAAGTGATCCGGAAGCGTATGCACGGGAACTGGCGTTATTGGATCCATACCTCACCAAAAATACGACATTAATCTACTTTAGTACGACGAGCATCTTTGATCCGACCAAAGTGCACACGGCTTATATCCGGCATAAGTTAGCCATTGAAAAACGGATCAGGGACCATGCGGAATCCTATCTCCTTATACGACTTCCTATCCTGGTAGGCCGTACATCAAATCCTTATACCCTGATCAATTTCCTGGCCAACGCAGTACGGGAAGAAAGGCCCATCACCCTTCATGCCAATGCCTGCAGGCATCTGTTGGATATCGATGACCTGGTGCCTGTACTGACTCCCTTTGCCGGGATGACCCGGGTACGTGAGACGATCAATATTCCAGGCTCTGATAAAATATCCGTACCCCGGCTTGCTGAGAAAATCGAAAACGTAATGCACAAGAAAGGCATATTCACCTGGGAGAATTCCGGGGCCTGCTATGACATACCGCCTGATGCAGGTAAAACAATCTTTGTCGGTGGTCCAAAGTATATAGAAGATATGCTTATTAAATATCTTGGCTGATTATTATCACTCATCCCTTTCAAACGATTATGTCCCTAACACAGAAAATAGTCACTTTATCCAACCGGTTGACCGGATCGTTCAGGAAAAAATTGTTCAACCATTATCCCACCCTCAACTTTGAGGATAAGCACCTGCAACATCTTGAGTCCCTTAAGGATCGTGCCGAACTATTGAAGCGGATGCCCGCACATGGCATAGTCGCTGAAATCGGTGTCAATGAAGGCGATTTTTCAGAACAGATCCTTACCCTCTGCGCGCCTCAGAAACTGGTATTGATCGATGTGTGGGCTTCAAAGCGCTATCATGGCGGATTATTTGACAAAGTGAAAGCCCGGTTTGCCACCCAGCTTGGCAATGGCAGTATGTCTATCATCAGGGATTTGTCTTTTGGCGCTATCGCCTCCTGTGCAGATGGGTATTTTGACTGGGTCTACCTGGATACGGATCATACCTACAATACCACCCGGAGAGAGCTAGAATTGCTGCGACCTAAAATGAAGAAGGGAGGCATCATCGCGGGACATGACTATATCAACGGCAACTGGAATGCAGGTCATCGCTATGGTGTCGTAGAAGCAGTGCGTGAGTTTTGCCTCAAATACAACTGGGAGATGATCTATCTCACGCACGAACTGGATGATCATCCAAGTTTTGCCATCCGGGAGATAGCGTAGTTTGCTGCCATAGATCTGGTCGCGCAATGGGAGATACAACAGCATCTCACTTCACTTCCTTTACCGTTCTACGTCCTGCCTGGTTTTGGGGATTGGTGGCCCAAGGATAACCGGTCCATGCTGTGTCACCAGGACATTGTCTTCTATCCGAATACCCGTAAAGTTTCGGTATGGGGCGAGTTTGTCATAGCATATAAAGTCCCTGAACTTGCCTTCCCCTTCCCACATATCAATCAGTTCCGGGATGAAATAAATACCGGGTTCGACGGTGATGACAAAACCTGGTTCTAATGCACGGGCCATACGCAGGTATGCAGTACCAAATTGCTTGCTTCGCGCTACGGTATCATCATAGCCGACATTGTTTTCGCCCAGGCCTTCCATATCGTGGACATCAAGCCCGATCATGTGTCCCAGCCCGTGGGGAAAAAATAAAGCATGCGCCCCTTCGGCTACTGCTGCATCCGTATCGCCTTTCATCAGGCCTATTTGCTTAAGCCCTTCCGTAATGATACGAGCTGCCCCCAGGTGAACGTCCAGATATCGCACCCCTGCTTTTGCGGCTTCTATTGATTCTGTTTCAGCCTTGAGTACGAGGTCATAGATCTCAGCCTGCATAGGGGTGAACTTGGGGCTCACCGGATAGCTCCTCGTGATGTCTCCCGCATAGTACATGCTGTTTTCGGCACCGATATCGCAGAGCAACATATCTCCTTCCTTGAGCAGGCGGTGATAATCATTGTTGTGCAGCGTCTGTCCCTGGATGGTGCATATCGCCTGGTAGCTCAGTCTTGCCTGATTGGCAAAGGCGACGCCTTCTGCGATGCCCCTGATCTGCGCTTCATACTTGCCGGGAGCTACAGATTTCCTGATCTGGGTATGGATTGCTGCCGTGATGTAGAGGGCCTCTTCCATCTGGTCTATCTCCTCCGGTGCTTTGTGTGCCCGTTGCTTGATGACTGCGTGGACGAGGGACATCGAGTGGCCGCTTTTCACTTCATCAGTTGATTTGCCGAGGAGCTCGGCCAGGTAAAATATACGATCCGCATGATGCTGTGGAAGGTAGTGGATGGTCTTTCCCTTGAGCCACCCCTGTAAAGCTTGAGTAGTGATGGATGCATCTGCCCCGATCTGTTGAATGCGCTCACTCATGGCTGGCTGTGGGCCCATCCACACTACATCTTCGATATCTGCATCGTCTCCAACCAATATGGACTTTCCGCTATCTGCATCTATGATCCCGGACAATCCCGGCTGAGCAAATCCGAAATAATAGAGGAAGCTGCTGTCCTGCCGGAAAGGGTAGGTGTTGGCTTTGTAATTGTATGCCTGCTCGGCTGACCCGGGAAAGAATAATATCCCACTGCCCATGGCTCTGGAAAGAGCTTGACGGCGGGCGCTATAGATGGATGCATCAAAGAGTTTCATAGCGTGAAAGATAAGGAAATAGCTGCTGATCAGAAATGTAGTGCACCATGCAAATATTCAAATGGAAGCCGTTTTATCAGCTATTATTCATAATTTTAAACATCATCAGTCCCGTTGACCGTTTTATCCTTTTTCCAAAAACCAATGGTATGAATCTGAAAAGCCCAATCTCCTTTTTCCTGCTGAGTCTTTGCATCGTCTGCCATTCCTATAGCCAGGATAAGGATTTACATATCGTTGCAACTGCTGGTGATGTGTATCAGGTTTCTGGTATGCAACTTGACTGGACACTTGGCGAAACAGTCATCCATACACTGGAAAATTCATCGGTTATGATCACACAGGGATTTCACCAACCTTATTATACTTTGGTATCCGTAAATCCTGTTCCTGATAAAACAGATGAGCTCCTGGTATGGCCCAATCCCTTTGATGATGAATTTGAAATATCCCTTTCCCTCGAAACACCCCAAGGTGGGATGATCGGGTTATTTGATATGACCGGAAAGCAGATTTGGAATAGTGCCTTTGAGGGAAAGGTGTGGCATCAAAAATTTGCGGCTACTTCGTTATCCTCCGGACAATATTTACTAACGGTGACGCCTGCAGAAGGCGCTAATATCTATTCTTACCAACTGATCAAAACCCAGTAACATGAAAAATGTATTCTTATGGTTTGCATTCCTTATGCTATCTCTCCCTGGTATAGCCCAGGCTCCACAGGCATTTAATTATCAGGGTATCGCACGTGACGCCAGCGGCACGCCATTACTGACGACTGATATCGCGTTGCGCATCGCCATCAAGAAAGGGGCGCTGCCGGGAACGCAGGTTTATAAAGAAACCCATAATGTGCAGACCAACAAGATGGGGCTCTTCACTATCGAAGTTGGTCATGGCCACTCCCAGATCGGGCTTTTTGATGCGATCGAATGGGGGGCCGGCGATCACTATATCGAGATTGAAATGGATCCTGAAGGCGGTACGAACTTTACGCTCCTTGGCGAATCACAATTGTTATCTGTCCCTTATGCCCTTTATGCCGCAAATGGATCGGGCGATAGCAAATGGGAAGATAATTCCTCGGGGATTCATTATAACGCAGGAAATGTGGGAATTGGCACCAATAATCCTGATCAGAAATTATCCGTTGAAGGAACAGTTGATGACGGTGATGAGCGAAACTATCTCAGGCTCAATAACAGATCCTTGTCTAACCGTTCGCTGGTGGCTATGGAATTGACTGCTGGGCAACCAAACTCCAATACGACATTAACTCACGTTGCTGAGACGTATGATGTGGGTGGAGACAAATTCACCGACTATGGACAACTTTCTTCTTCGGGTCAAGGCCTGATATTAAGGGCTGAGGCTGCCAATGGGGTTATTAAATTCCTTACAGGTGGCCCTTCAAATTCAAATACAGAACGAATGCGGATTACTGGTAATGGAAACGTAGGCATTGGCACAGAAACCCCAGAAAACAAACTCTCCATCCTGGAGGAAGATCCAAATGGAGATGGCCGCGTATTATTTTCACTGGAAAATAAATCAACCTCTGATCGTTCGTGGGCAGCGATGAGACTAGCCGCAGGCGATGGAGGCTCATATACCTATCTCAACCACCATGCCCGTTCGTATGATTATGAAGGAGATAAATTCACTGACTTCGGACAACTTTCCTCTACCGGCAAGGGATTGATTTTGCGTGCTGATGCCCAGGACGGGATCATCAAGTTTCTCGCCGGTGGTGATCCTTTATCCCCTGCTGAAAGAATGCGCATTTCAAATAACGGCTATATAGGTATTGGTACCGAAGCTCCGACCAACTTAGTAACCATTGATGGGGATGTGGACACCGGTGATAGAAGATTTTTTATTGCCGTCAATAACAATTCGCTTTCCAACCGTTCATTTTCTGCCATAAAGTTTACAGCCGGAGCAGGATCTTCAATGACGACGTTTGGACACAATTCTGAAACGTATGATATAGATGATAATGTGACTGCCGATTTCGGAGGCATTTTTTCCAGTGGTGCCGGCATCCATTTGACAGCCGGGGGAGAAGATGGGATGATCAAATTCCTGACGGGAAGAAACGACATGGGCTGGTCATTTGAACGAATGAGACTTACAAGTATTGGCAATCTTGGTATAGGCACAGAAGATCCTGTCTCAAGGTTGCAGGTGGCTGATGGTGATGTCTATATTGAAGATATAAATAATGGTGTCATCATGAAATCCCCAAATGGAAATTGCTGGCGCATGACGATCAACAATGACGGATCAATAAAAACCACCGTTATAGCTTGCCCTGAATAAATATATTGCAAGCCCTTTATTTTAATAGCCTTTGCTATAGATGAATCCGTTTAAACACTTCGATGGTGATGGGCGAAGGCTCCTTTTGATGTTCCCGTTTTTACACAACTCGAAATTGGTCTGTTTTTATTTTCCCAAATGGAAATAAAAACGCCGCTGGATGGAGTTCTCTCCGCCAGCAAAGTGATTCCCATTTAAAATTTCGTTGTGGGATTGGTATTTCTTGGTCGGCGGAGAGAATTACGTCACCCACCAACGCCATGCCGATTTAAGTTTGGTTTCCTTTGTAGAGATTCCAGCTAAAAATATAAGGAACGTTCCTTTGAATTCCTCATTAAGTCTTTGAGGAATAAGCAGGAGTCTTCTTATTGAAGAGGAGTTACCTGGACATCCTTTCTTTTCAACACGAGGATTTTATAATCCGATTCTGACTGATGTGCCGTTGCTTCTTCGTCCCAGAGTACGAGACCTGGTCGCGGACCTCTTGATTCGGCCAGACCAATGCCTTTGTAGTTTTCATGGACCCATGGCATAAATTCCAGGAAGAATTTTAGCTTGTTATAATTTGGCGCCCAGGAGCCGGAATAAGTGCTGTAAACGATATATTCCGGTGCACATTCCTTCATCGTCTTCATCCATTCTTCCTGCATCGGCGGGGAAAGCACAGGATCGATCAGCATGGCATACACCATCAGGTATCTCGAACAGCTCTCGCGACCTGCTGCCACCAATACTTCTGGTTCTGATCCCAGGATACCAATACGATCTCCTTCCTTGACCCTGTGGGCCAATTCCTTGCCTATCTTTTCATGTTCAGGAAACATATTATATGAATACATATCGAAATGAATCCTGGCATAATCCGGATAGAAAAAATAATCTGTACGGCCTTTCATGGAGATGATCAGCAGGATACCTCCAATCAACAAGCCAATAGCTGTCCCGGCTTTACCTGCTTTACTTGCAATCCAGTTGAGCGAGCAAGCAGCAAGAATCGCAACCCCGGGTATCGCGAGGACAAAATAGTGGGCATAGTACGCTGCTCCGATGGCGACACTGATGATCCCTAGTATTCCCATCAGGGAGCCAAACCAGGAGGCCGCTTTGTTAAAACCTGATATAAAGATCAACACCACTCCGGTTCCGGCCAGTATCCAGATGCCTTCAAATCCGGATATCACGGGAGGGATAATATTTAAAAACAACTCATACCAGGGTTGCCGGTAAGATCCCGCAAGGCTGAATGGTTGTATCACTGTCCAATTGTAAAAATCACTTAATCGGCCTACCACTCCAAAATAACCTACGATCATGGCTAATGGAATGAAGCCTCCAACACCCAGGGACACCCATTCCATGACTGGTATCCTTGAGCCTTCCCGCTTCATCCAGGAAAGCCTTACTGGCCACCATAGCACAGCCAATAGCACACCATAAATCGCAGCCTGCTGCTTGATCGTGAAAGCAATACCAATGAGTAGCCCGGCGAATAGAAAAGTAATATTGCGTCCGGATTGAATTCCTTTCCAGAATAAGAGTAAGCCTCCGAGTAAAAAAGGAGTCAGTAATTGGGTAGCATGTGAGGCAAATCCTACCATGTTGGGGCTGACCGCCAGGAATAAGTAAAACGAAGTGGCCAGGGCAGCAACAAGCGTATTGAATAATTGCCGTGAAAGCAAAAAGAGACATACGGCTGAGGCAATATTTGCCAGGAACAATCCCATGTGCACACCGGTCGAATGATACCCGAATAGTGCTGTAGATAACCCATAGATGGTATACAATCCGGGAAGCTTACTGTCCAGCATGTCAGTATACAACTCTCGTCCCTTGAAGAGCCAATGGCCTATGTAGGCAAAACTTCCTTCGTCCCTTTCCAGTGGGATGGCCAGGAGATTGATTCGGGCCAGGAGAAATATCAACCCACTGATGGCCAGAAAGCCGATCGTTCCCCACCGGGTAAAAAGAGAGGAAGGGCTTTGTGCTGAGGGCCGGGCTGTCTGCTTAGCCGGTCTTGCTGGCGCCTGGTGTTTGTTTCCCTTTCCGGCATTCGGCTGTTTGGCCATAAATCAGTTGGTATTTTACGCTAAGGATATTTTACTGAGCCTCTCCGTGTATCCTTATGGGTGCTCTCTCATATATTTCTTCCACAGATCAACAAAGCTCTTGGCCATGGCTTTGGCGGTTGATGCCTTGAAGACTATGACTTCATTGCTGTCATCTGTTGCAGGCGCAGCACAGGCGATGCATTCGGTTGACGCATTATAGATCGCCATTTCCGTCAGGAAGGGATTAAAATCAGATACGGGCAGGATCAGGAAATTGTTGGCGATCTCACGCTCTGTCACATTGTACCGCTTCTTATACAACTGCAGGTTCTTTTCCACCTGGGGTGTAGCCGGCACGATATACTTGTACTTTGTACTTTCACCCATATTGACACTCACCAGCTCTGAAAAATCCTTGTTTTCTATATCATAGTGCAGTGTCGGGCTGATGACCCATACCTCTGTGGCCCTGTTCTCCAGCTTGATCAATTGTTTTAGCGTCATGACTTTTTTTTTGTAAAAATAGTCATTCGCACCACATTTGACCGCTAAGGGTACAATGAGGTTACAGATCCGTTTACAATGGCAGACGAAAGTCCTTTAGCCTGAATAAAAACGAAGCAGGGATTTTACTTCACGTTGAATACGCGGGAAAGATTAAACCCAAAATGGATGGTAAAAGGTTCTCCTTCCGGATCCTTGCCTTTGCCCCAGTGCCCAAGTGTTTCAGCTATAAAGCCTCTTTCAATCATCGATGTGCTGTTGCTGAAGTGCAATTGGAATACATGCCCTCCGGTCTCAATATCAAACCCTATACTCAGGGAGTTGTAGTATTGCGGGGCAAGCTGATTGGGAAGTACATAAATATATTCTGCGTTGAGGGACACGCGCTTACTCAGCTTGATTCGCCCTCCGGCGCCTATGGCAAATACATCATTTTCTTCTTCAACGGTGGCGACCAGGTTTCGGTGCACGAGAGAAGGGACGATTTCGAGGCTGAAATTATCTGAAAACTTCCGGCCCAGGATGAGTTGGAAGGTATAGTAGAGGTTGCTGCTGAAATAATTCTCACGGGTAGGATCAGATGGCTTTAATGTCTTTACTGCCATCGAACTCATAAACGCCATCGTGAGTGGAGTATTCCTGGCTCCGCTGCTCTGTCGTAGTATTTTGTACTTGAAAAATCCGTCATATGTTTTTTCATAGCTGCTTCTGCCGGCTCCAATCATCAACCGGTCGCTGATACCATAGTCCGCTCCGAGCCGGATGGTTGATTCATCCAGTCCATACAATTCATAGATCCCTCCGCTGATAAATCCAAAGCGGTGCGAAATACGAATATCAAGTTCACCGGCGGCCATATTTTCAGTAGAATGCAGGTTGATGACGCGGGTAGACTTGAAACTGGCTGTTGTATAGTTGATGGTTGATTCTTCTCCCAGCAGGGATAACAGATCTTCTTCCTGGCTATACCCTTTGAATCCAATGACAAGGAGGAGAATCAGGGCTAGCGTTTTGTACGTATTCATTTCGTTTTATTTCAATTGTGCGGTAAACGGTATCTGGGAATCAATATTCAAGACCTGTGGACAAAGCTAGACAAAACGGGATTGTGCAGCAGCATTGCTTGCTCCATACTATGGAACTGCATTCATAAGTTGGTAATCAGCGATCACTTCGATGGTCACCTTTTCTGAGATATTATCCGCTACGAGCTTGGGGACTTCAATTTTATAGTCTGCGAGCAGTACAACAAATTTGCTTTTGGCAGATACGGCACCACCCTTCACGGTTATACTCACCGGCATCGTTACCTGCTTGGTCACCCCATGCATGTCAAGCTGGCCGGTAACTGTCGTAGCATAGAGTCCGTCTTTGGTAAAATTGACAGTCGTGAGATTGTCAATCTTACCTTTAAACTTTGCCTTAGGATATATGGAGCTTTCCATATAGTTTTCATTAAAATGGTCCTGCATCAGGGACTTTTCAAATTTAAAACCCTGGATCAGTACTCCCCATTCCACTGCTCCGGTCGAAGCATCAATCACTGTACTGGCAGATGTATTCTGTGCTTCAATCTTCTCCATGGCCGCCTGGGAGAAAAAAGATATTTTACCGGTCTTGGAAAAATACTTTTGTCCTGTCGCCAGCTGGGCGATAAGAAGCAAGGTAACGAGCATTAAGTTTTTCATGTTCAAGTGTATAAGGTGTTTATAAAGCAGGCCTTCTCATAGCAGCCTTTATATTATTTCACGATCGTTGATTGCACCAGGATGACATCGCTGAGATACCCGGAACACAATCCTTTGAGGACAACTTCATCACCAGCCTTAAGGGCCCCAGTCTCTCCTCCCGCTTCCAGTTCGCATATCACGAGGGACATTGGATTGGCTGTTTCAATCTGTACTTTTTTTCTTCCCTCTTCCTCGGTGATACCGGATACTTTGCCGCTGACCTGGACTACTTTGCCCAGATACTTGTCATTAGCGGCTTTTTCATCTGCCTCATAATCCTCAATCAATTTTGAAGCGACAACTTCAACATCTGCCTTCTTCCTTTCAAGGCTGGCTACCGGCTTGTTGTACATGTAGTATCCCACACCTGCCCCTATAGCACCCAGTACCAATAATATAATCAGGACCTTCTTCATGTCTTCTGTATTTGGGTTTAAGTGGTGGCGATTAAAAAGTCGCGCGACGGTCTCTTGTCTCTCTGCGGTCTAATTGTTTGGCGACCCATCAAGAATCCAATGATCAATTTTGGCGATATCACAATTGCCAAGCTTTGGGGCATCCTGAGGCATGGCAGAATACCCGGATTGATGATTGATCGAGGCGGATAACTGGCCACTATCAACATACTTGAGCAGTTCGGTATATCCTTCCACAACGACATTCCCATTGTTCGGACCATCCGCTACACTATGACAAGAGTAGCAATTGCGCTCCAGGATAGGGACTATATTTGTTTGATAGCTCATATTGTCGGTGATACATGTGGTAGGTGGATAAAGGGTCTCTTCCACATCATAATAACATGACGTGGTGACCACCAATACCAACAGTAATCCTTTAATTATTCGGCGCTCCATTGTTTACCCAGGCTTTTATTTTGCTGATTTTACAATCTGATAATTTATTGGATCCCTTAGGCATGGCGTTATATCCGTAAGCCCAGGTAATCGATCCAACCAGTTTTCCATTTAGTGCTACTGCCTTTACGGTGTTATAGGCGGTAAAAGACAAACCCCCTTCCGGTGTTGTGCCTGAATGGCAGCCAGTGCAATAGGTCTTAAGCACAGGTACAATAAAACTGGCATAGGACACATTGGTAGTATCGCATGTCGTAGTCACTTCGTCACAGGTCAGGTCTTGCGCACCTTGCAGGATCCATTTCGAAACCAGTGCGATCTCCTCTGCCGAGAGTCTTGGATCAGGCAACGGGGGCATGCGTTCTTCACCGGATGTGGTGGTTATCGCTTTGTATAATTTAGACTTGTTGAGATCGTACGGCTTCACCCTTCCGGTGTTATAAACGTTGGTGAAGTTGTTCATGATGACACCTTCTTCGTGGCTGGCCGCATCATGACATCCGCTTTTTGCACAGTTGGACACGAGGATCGGTAATACATCACGGGTAAAGTAAACCACATTGGAATCACATGGAATCCCCAAAACAGTATCCTCGTCCATGGTATCTGCCGGTGTGGTGTCTATCTGCATAGTATCCACAGGATTTCCTGTCGTATCAATCGGACCAGGATCTATCGGAGAAAAGGGATCATGAACACATGCGGGCATAAGCATTGAAGTCAGGCCTGTCAACAGAAACAGTACAAAAATATACTGACTGTAGGATTTAGGGGTATTCTTGTTCACTCTGCAATCGCTCATGGGCATATTTATATTTCGTCTAAAACGGTAAGAACCGTCAAGTTATTGAACTATCACCATTGTTGTATAACAGTTTCTCACCGAAACGACGCTTAAATAGTACAAGCCGGGCATTTGTGGTGCTGAATAATTTGTGGTTTGCTGTAAAGTGATCTTTTCTTCGCTGACCAGGGCACCCTGAATATCTATGGTTCTCAGCAAAGCTGGTGATCCAAGGTCATTGAGGTCAAAGCCCGTAAGCCGCATCTGCCTTTGCGTCGAACCTACAGGATTGGGTGCAACCGAGAGCTTTCTCATCAGGATATCCCCAGGACCACCGGTACTTGTCATCCCCACATAAACTGACCTGCAATCAGAGTTGGTGCAATTCCCTTCTGTATCAATGGTGAGAAGGCATACAGTATATACTCCGGTGCTGGCATACAGATGAACAGGATTGGCCTCTGTACTGATCTGTCCATCCCCAAATCCCCACAATCGTGAACCAACAGGACCCGAACTGTTATCAGTAAACTGGTACAATAGCGGATTCCCACCCTGGGGTTCCGCTGTATACATTGCTCGCAAAGCAAGACAAGGATCAGTGAGATCAATGGTCTGGCAAGATGTATTGACACATCCTGAGGAAGTTACAGTCACACAAACTTCATATATGCCCAATGCAAATGTGTGCGTAGCTGAATCATATTGCACAGAGGTCCCACCATCTCCAAAAGACCAGGTGCCTGTGACCTGCGGATCAGAAACATCAGATGTATTGTAAAAAACTAAATCCAATCCATTCTGCGAATAGGTAAAGCCTGCATTGCACACATCGGCACCAAGCCTGAGCTTATCACAAAACTGCTCTGTGCATCCGTTACTCACGGTGATGGTCAGGCATACTTCATAGAGCACTGCCTCCTGGAAAGTGTGATGAGGGTGTTGAAGCGTTGATGTGCCGCCATCTCCGAAATTCCAATTCCATGAAATAACATCACCGCGGCTCTGGTCATCGAATACAACTTCCAGTGTGCTATAATTGATATCATAGTTGTAATCTGCACGGACCAGGAAACATGGATCGCTGCAATCAAAAGAATCAAGGGCAAGCGTTGCTACACATTGATCTGGGCCGTTGTCGGTGACATGGATAGCATGAGACTGTCCCTGGGCAGGAAGTTCAAGCGTAAAGGATTGAATGCCTCCAGGTACATAGGACTTGTCATCGATGACGATATCTTCATGATTGAGTACATCATATGACTGGCCGGGACCCGAAGAAAAGAATTCAAAATCAACAAATACACTTCCATCCGCACATGGATCCGCTACAAGGATAGTGCCTGACATTCCTATTCCCCCCGGCGCGCCATGAGGAATGCAGTAATATGGATGCGTTCCGATTTCATCCAACACAAGATCATAACCAGAACCCTGTCCCAGCAAACCTGAATTGAATACACTGCCTCCTGTTGCCGCATCTGATGTTACCGTGTGTGGAATGGCGCCTGTCCAATTGAAGTGGATAGTATCTCCCTGGTCTACCTGGAGGGTGGCAGGCTCAAAATTAAAGTCTCTCACCAGGACTTCATGGCGCCTGCCGTTCCCCAGGTAATAGTCCAACCCATTTATTTGACATGTTGCCATGCAAGTGCCGGTTGTAAAAAAATCACTTGCCGCACATATTCCATTTTGTACATCCTGCACGGTGATGATATGCTGTGTATTGTCTGCAGGGTAGTCGACTACTATCTCATTCGCTCCCATACGATCATCATAGTTGCGTGGATTTTGCCCGTAGAGCATGCCATCTACAAAGAGATTATATCCCTGCTGGCTTCCATTGGTCACATCAAATGTGAGTTGCACATTCTGCCTGTTATCCGTGCACGCAGGCAAGACGGTTATACTGCCTGACATTCCGACTCCACCTGGTCCACCATGTGGAATGCAGAAATACGGATGAATGCCTGGAGTATCTATCACCAGGTCATACACTGTCCCGTTGCCGAGTAGCCCGCTATTCCATACCTCAGGTCCAGTCAGGGCATCAGAAGTCACTGTGTGCGGAATGACCCCAGTCCACACAAAACGTATTTTTTCACCAGCACCTACTGTAATCTGTGAAGGGAAATAATCAAAGTCCCTTACTTCAATGGTATGAATGATATCGGTACCTGTATTGGCGGTCAGATTGACCACTGTACAACCTGCACCACAGATACTGGTTTCGACCGGCATGGTAAAGGCACAAAACCCTGTTTCCATATCCTGGAGTGTCACCAGATGGGTTGATCCGTCCCCCGGCAACTCAATGATCTCACTATTGAATCCCACAGGATTCTGGTATAGGGTCGGTACCGCTGTAATCCGAACCCCATCTACAAATACATTATACCCAAGCGGACTGCCTGCCGATACATTAAACGACATGTTGGTCCGCCACTTGTCCTGGCTACATGTATCGATGACATGAATCACACCTGACATGCCTATTCCTCCCGGGCCACCGTGTGGCTGACAGTAGTATGGAAAAGTTCCTGTAGCGTGTAACACCACATCATATGTTGCCCCCTGTCCCTGCAGTCCGCTATTCCATGTATTCTCTCCAGTAAAGGCATCTGACGTGGTGGTATGAGGGATGACCCCTGTCCACACAAACCTCACCGTATCACCGATGAGCACATCAATCTGAGATGGTGCAAATACAAAGTCCCGTACCTCAACGATATGGCTTATGCCCCGCCTGCCTATCATAAAATCAGAGATCAGGCAAGGCCCGCCGCAAGAAGGGATGACCACGGTGGCAGTATCGGTACATGTTGAGTTTTCTATAAACTGTACCAGGATAACTGATGTTGTATTGTTTCCGGCGACCACAGTGCTATATGAACCGCCTCCATTGGTGTCTGTAGAAAGTGGACTTGCATTAAGTTTCAGGCCATCCTTGTAGACATTATACATGGCTGATGGCTGATTGGATGTAAAATTTAAAGTAAGGGTTACCGTATTACCTGAGCACGCAGAAACCGATGTCTGTGTAATACTGAGCGTACATGACACCCCACAATCAGGTACGCTGCCCATCTGCTGCGCACTGCATCCTGAATTGCCGGCATCTGTGACTGCATAGGTATGTGTGCCACCATCTCCAGCGACGACCAGTGGAATCGTCAATTGCCCTGTTGGCGAATAGGCAAAAGGTGAACCAGCTATAGGCGTCCCATCCTGAGTCACCTGGAATCCCTGTGAAGTAGTGTTTACATACTCAATAGCCACTGACCCGTTGGCCATCCCCTGAGTACAGGAAGAGATGACCTCAATCGTCCCTGACATACCGACTCCTCCGGGTGCACCATGTGGAATACAGTAATAGGGAAAGTTGCCTGTTGCATTGGGGATCAGTTGCCATGTTGAACCCTGACTCAACAAGCCTGAGTTAAACGAATTTGGACCTGATGCTACATCCGATGTGACGGTATGCGGTATTGCCCCGGCCCAATGAAATACAAGTGTGTCACCAAGGTTGATTGAAATGGCTGAAGGAGAAAATTGAAAATCCTGCACTTCTACCGTATGTGACACATGGTTACCAAAACTAAGCTGATTGATCACGATACTGCATGGCAATGTGCAATCCGGAGTGGCAATGATCGCTGTGTCCCTGCAAGCCGAATCTACACCATCCGTAACAATGATTGTATGGTTCTGGCCATCTCCGGCGACAGAGACCTGCGCATTTGAATTGGAATACAGGAATGTACCTGCACTCTGTCCATCTATCGTCACAGAATAGATGGTGTCACTGTTCATGCCGGTCACATTCAACATCACCGGCACCATATTATTTATGCATCCTCCGGTAACTGCAGGGCTTAAGGAAACCAAACAAGGATTCCCGCCACCACTGCAATCCGGAGTTACCACACCCACATTTGCGGTACAGGTCATATCGAGTATGTCCTGCACGGTTATAGAATGATTTGCCCCATCCCCGGCGACGAGTATGGAGGCAGATTGTGCCGTTCCGGGCACATAAGAAAACGAACCGGCATTGTTGCCATCTACCAGGACCTGATATCCGGAGGCACCACCGTTAGTTTGATTAAACTGGATCAGGACTGTCGTCTGACCAAACGTATTGCATGCCGGCAGCACCTGGATCTGCCCTGACATCCCGACGCCTCCCGGGGCGCCATGAGGAACGCAATAATATGGATGCACACCTTCATCCAGCAAAGGACTGGTATAGGTAGCTCCATTATTGAGAAGCCCGCTGTTCCAGCTATTGACTCCGCTTGTGATATCTGATGTAGATGTGTGGGCGACGGCACCGACCCAATTCCATTGCACCACGTCGCCCACTGTTATATTAATCGTGTTAGGATTAAACTGGAAATCTTCGACATTGATATTGTGCACAATGCCGCTTGGCCCACCGTTTCCGCTGGAGGCTGCCGCTGTAAGGTTGCTGATGGTACACGGAAGGTTACAATCAGGGGTGATGGTATTGATCACCGCAATACATGTCGGATCTGTATCATCTGTGATCTCCACGCTGTGGCTTGCTCCATCGCCGGGAAGTGAAATGTTGATGTTTGTTGTGTTACCGGTGTAATTGTGGTAGGCGTTAGGCCCGCCATCTGTGCTGATATTGAAACCGGTTCCTCCATTGGCCACAGTTACCGCCAGGTTGGCTGAAACATTCATATTCGCACACACACCAAAATTTCCGATAGTACCTGAAAGGCTGCACACCGGATTTCCTCCGCCCTGCCCGCAGTCAGGAGCATTATAGGTCATTGTCAGATCACAGGACGGAATGGCTACATCCCTGACGATCAGTGAGTGTGGCATTCCATCGCCAGATATACTGATCGTTACACTTTGTTGTCCTATCCCGCTATAATTAAACGGGCTACCACTTACAGGTGCGCCATCCCAAAGGACAGCATATCCCTGGCCATTAGCTATAGTAGTATTAAAGGTGATTTGAATATCCGTAGTAGTACCTGTAGGGCAATTAGATAGGATCTGCCCGCTCATGCCCGCGCCATTGGGTCCGCCATGCGGAATACAATAGAAGTTATGGGTACCTGGATTGTGTATACTCACATTAAAAGACGAACCCGCCCCTATGACCCCGGAATTCCAGCTATCCGCACCAGTGGTGGCATCCGAAGTACTGCTATGTCCTCCACCTGCCCAACTGAAATGGACAATATCTCCCAGCACGATGGCTGTGGTCTGTGGTGAAAAGAAGTTATCATTGACCGTTACTGTATGGGTCACTCCGGGCGCATAGTTTACATTGAGTGCGGACAAGAAGCAATCCGAAGTACAATCCTCTGTCGTAAAAGAAACAGATCGGTTGCAGGTCTCAATATCCCCTGATTGAACAACTATCGTATGCTGTTGGCCATTGCCCGGAACCGTCACTATGATATTGACTGGTGCCTGGGCACTAATCGGAAATGGACTACCCGGTACAATCTGGCCGTCTAAGAACACGTCTATATCCTGAGCATTGTCAAAAAGGTCTGTCACATTGAGTGTAACCGGAACCTGTCCCTGTGAATTGCAGGGTCCCTGGGTGTAGGTTATACCAAAATCACATATTTCGATCCTGATCTGCAGGGTAGAGGTACATCCGCTTTGGGTGACAATGGTCAGATTGATATCATACCGGTCAGGTACTGCAAACGTGTGTGTGGGGTTTTGCTGGCTTGACATGCCGCCATCATCAAAATCCCAGCTCCACGAAACGATCGGATCTCCGCTGGCATGGGTTGACTGGTCGGTAAAGTGTATGGTCAGGTTGGTATGATCAAAAGTGAACAGCGCCGAACATGTCTGCGAGTCCGCTTTTGCGGTAAGGAGGATAAGTCCAAAGAAAATCCAGATTACTTTCATGTACCAGTTAGAATTGGTAACAAAACAACAACCATTGACCAGCGCAACAAAACGACCCCGGCTGAACCCGCCAAAAGTTGCGACGAACGGGCGAAAATGAGGTGCAACTCGAAAACGCTTACAGGAAAGCAGCCATTTGATGCGGGTTTACAGGGTTTTGTTGGCTGATTAATCTGGATGATCCATGATTTTGCCCCGCTCAGCCACCGTCGGTGATAGAAGCACTGGCTACTTTCCTAGTTTTGTATGTATTTACTTAATCTGCGTTTCATGAACAAGCCCATTATTGCCTTTCTGGTTTCTATGATGCTATCCTTTGCGGGGATGGCGCAGGCTACATGGCATGTCTATGTGTTTCTTGCAGAGGATTGCCCTGTATGTAATTATATGGGAAAACCCCTGAGCGCTACTGCCCATAAATATGCCGACCGGGTCGATTTCCATGCTGTTTTTCCGTTTAAGACGAGCAGTTATACCTCTTCCCAGGTTTTCAAAGAGCAATATGATATGGTCACTTATGAAACCTTGCTAGATAAAGACCATACCCTCACCAGGAAACTGGGGGCATCAGTTACTCCAGAGGTGGTTATCACTGACGAACACGGAGAGGTGTATTACCGCGGGCGTATCAACAGCGCATATTATGCTCCGGGCAAGATGAAACATGGGACTACCAAAGATGATCTTGATGAAGCTCTTACCATATTATTAGCCGGCGGTGAGGTTCCCAAACCATGGCCTACCCCTGTTGGCTGCTATATCACCATGGATGCCTCACGCTAACCCGCTTATACTGCTGCTTTTTTCTGCATTGTGCCTGGATATCTATGGGCAAGGCGTCACCTATTATGGGGATATCAAACCAATCATTGAACGAAACTGCGTGAGTTGTCACCGTGCCGGAGAAGTAGGGGCCATGCCTTTGACGTCTTACGATCAAGTCTCTGCTTATGGCCGGATGATCCAGTATGTCACTTCATCGAAACTAATGCCTCCGTGGTATGCAGATGCGGCATACAGTCATTTCAGCAACGAACGTGTGCTGGCCGATATGGAGATCAAAACTATTGGTGACTGGGTATCAGCCGGTATGCCTCCAGGAAATATCGTGGAAGAAAATCCTTCACCAGATGCCAGCCAGAAGACCACTCCGCAACGACAACCTGACCTGGTCATCTCCATGGCTGAATCATTTGAACAGTATGGTATCTACCTGGACCAATACCAGGTATTTGTTTTGCCTACACACCTTAGTGAGGATACATGGATAGAAGGCGTTGAGTTTGTGCCAGGGAATAAAAAGATTGTTCGATTTGCAGCTATTGCGATTGAGCCCACGGACAAGTTTGATTCACTCGACCGATGGGATCCACGCTATGGGTTTTACAGTTTTGGCGGGACGGGAAAAACAACGTTTGAACCCTATTGGTACACATGGTCACCACAACAAGAGGCTACTTTTTTTGAAGAGGGCACTGCAAAATTTATACCGGCTGGTGGCAAGTTAGTCGTGCATATGCATTATGGACCTACGGGAAGGCCGGAAAAAGATTCATCCAGTATCCGGCTCTACCTGGCTAGAGGCAAGAAGGCGAAACGGATACAGACTATACCCCTGATCAACCCATATACACTGAGCTCCGATTCGCTCTTTATACCAGCCAATAGTGTAAAGACCTTTCATGCCAGCTATATCCTTCCATATGATATCGAATTGATGAGCCTCACTCCACAGGCCAACTTGCTGTGTCGTTCGTGGGAGATCTATGCGAAAATCCCAGGTACCTCTGCGCCTGTGAAGTTGCTTAAAATCAGCGATTGGAATTTCAACTGGAAGCAAACGTATCATCTGGAACATCCCTTGTCATTGCCAAAAGGAACAGAGATACATGCATTGGCCCGGTATGACAATACACTGGAAAACCCCTGCAATCCTTCAGAAAAACCTGTTGATTTCAGGTGGGGCGCCCATCTCTTTAATGAATTGTTTATGGTCCATCTGGAGATACAGCCTGCTCATGAAGACGTCGGGGGAGTGCATTGGATCGTCCCATCTGTAGTCAGTGGGGATAGCCTGGAAGCCTTGTTATTGCTGGATAAAACACATTACTACGAAATCCAGGTCTGCGGTCAGTCCGCAAACAATGGCAAGCCATTATATGCTGGAATATTTAAGAAAGGCAGCAATGCATTGTCATTGGGCATTGCAGATCTTCCTGGCGGAAATTACACGATCAGGGCCGTTGATAATTCTGGAAACCTGATCGCTGAGCAAATGTTTGTCAAAATGCGTGAGACTGGTTTATAATCACATCATATCTCATTCATGCTACCTCAGCAAAGTGACATCGCCTGAAAATATTTCCCGGTGCCCATCAATCAACTCAATTTCACACTTCCAGACATAAACTCCGGAAGGTGCCGCCTCGCCCCTGGAATACCCATCCCAACCATTGGTTCCATCAGCAATGAAATCCTTTCCTTCCCATAGTGCTCCGCCCCAGCGATCATAGATCACCAGGCTTCTCACCATGATCAGGTCGCGCCTGCCGCTGATAGTAAATTTGTCATTGATATTATCCCCATTTGGAGAGAATACATTGGGAAAGTAAATCCTTACATCATTATTCACTTGTATGTGCACAGTAGCTGTCACAATGCATCCTTCGCGTGTCCATAGCATGAGCACATAATCTGTATTTCGTACAGGTTGGGCCCAGGGTTGCAAACAATCTGTACAATTCAATCCTTCTGCCGGGATCCATTCAATGGAGTCGGGCTGAAAGTCAAGTTGAGGTATCAGGAGGATACTATCTCCGAGGTACAAAGTATATTCAGCAGGAAGGGACAACGATGGCTTGTCTTCAAGATCAACATTAACGGTCAGGATCAGGCTATCACATCCGGTCTGGGCAGAGTACCATGTGTAGGAATAACTTGAATTAACCACAGGCATTACGATTTCGCCCCACGGCAATTCAATTGCATTTCCAAAACAAATAAGTGTATCCAGCGACGATGTCTGTATCATCTCTTCAATGACCTCGATGAGTACAGGTTCCCGCTCACTGACACATCCATCAATGGTTGTATGAAAGGCCTCCACATAGACAATGGAATCGTTGAGAATATTACTTATCAGTAAGGTTGCTCCCACACCGAGCTGATGACCTCCGGTTGCTGCGTCAAACCATCTGTATTCGTATGGTGAACCGCTTGCAGTCAGGATCACTTGTTCGCCAACACAAACAGGGTCTGGTGCTGCGACAATGGGAGTTGCGAGTAACCCAAAGGATACTATAAACGTCTCTGTGCTGATGATACATCCTGTGGCATCACTGACGCTAACCAAATAGCTTCCGGCATTGCTCACCACCAGGGAGTCATCCGGGGACCCTGTATTCCAGGTATATCCTATACCTGATACTGCAGGATGTAACGTTATTGATTCACCAATACATCCCCTGATATCATGATCGTGTATTTCTCGTGGAGTGACCGTAAGGGTAAGGGTCACAATGCTATCACAACCTGTCACATTGATCAGGGTATCATTGTAACTACCTGTCGTTGTCAATTGCAGGCCATCAAAAAGATACGTGTCGCCATTACAAATGGTTTCTGCAAACTGGCTGCCTGACCGTGGATAAAAACTAAGGTTAACAGACAGTATACTATCACACCCACTCGGATGTGCATTGGGTATGATCACACTGCCCGAAGGATGGTCTATATCAAACAACTCTCCGGAGACGACGATACTTTCTCCGGCACAAATTGTGGTGGTAATATCTCTTTTGGCACTGATGGCGCTGATCATGATGGTATCAGTGATTTCGCATCCATCCTTTGTGATACTGACCCAATACGAGCCTGGCGTGCTGATCGTTCTGACAGGATTTGTGGAGTTGTTATCCCATCGATAAGTAGCTACTCCAGGTCCCGGCACTGAAGCATTGATGGTGACCGGACCTTCATCATTACAAATAGAAGCATCCTGTAAAGGCACATAATTGCCAAAGGCATCATTGATCGTCACATTGATAGTTACCGATGTGGATGTATTGAGCGCAGTGTTGGTCACGGTGAGGGTGACAGGAAAAGTTCCCACTCCCGTCGATGGTGTCCAGACAGGATTAGGATCTGTACTTGTGCTGTCCGGAAACTCCCATAGGTAGGTGATGTCGTCTCCTGCTGTGGAGAGGTTATTGAAGGTGAAGATTTCACAATCGGTAGCATACGTAAAATCAGCTAATGGCTGATTGACGTCTACTGGAATGCAATCCGGATCTGTATTGTCTGCTGCCGTGATCGTTAACACAATCGTACCGGTTACAGATTCATTACTGACCCTTTCAGGCAGGGCTATCTGGACATAATAATCTCCGGGGGAGAGGCATCGTTGGGTGATGATATTACTGCCTATGGAGCTACAGGCAATCGGTGTGAGCGCGCCACAAGACCCGGAGAAAACACGATATGACAACTGACCCATGTCGGCAAGGGCAAGATTTTCAGTTAGCTCAAACGTGATGTCCATCTCAGGGGCAGCATTTACGGATACGCGAAACCACGAGGTCTTCTGTGGTACAGGTTCATACAAGCATCCCATTCCCAGGACTGATGACTCTCCATAATCAGTACCTATCGTATGGCAATCCGGTATCACTGTTGCTGATACAGGAGTAAAGCTTGGTACGGTCAAGGGGATAGCATTTTTACAAAAATCACCCGGTGTTTCCGTGAGCTTCATAACCACCCGGTAAGATTGAATCGTATCTATCGTAAGTCCACAATGCCGGACTACCATATAATAGATACCAGGCTCTATACAACTTCTCAACCATGAATGGTTATCTGCTGCTACAAACTGCGCAGCGAGTGCTAATTCCTCTGTGAGTGGCGACCCTGGTGTGTTTTCCCGCCATACAGAAATGTCTCTCGGGTCTGTATGCCAGCCACTGGAACCTCCGGTTTTTTCCAAAGCTGTGTAAAATTGGCCTTCATCGGCTACTTCAAATTTAAACCATGCTGATTTACCGGTTTCAAGACAAGGTAAGGCAGGCAAAGGATCAGTGACATTTGGTGTGTAGCAGAGAAGGGAAAAATCTGTGCTAAAAAAAGTATTGCCGGTTGCCAGTGGTTGGTCCGTATAGGGAGGCACGGTTTCTACAAATCCATTGATAACATTAGCCGTGTTGCGCTCATCATAGTCGGCAATGAATGTTGGTCTTGGATCGTATTTGATAGAAACAGAAATCGCCTGATTGGGATAGGCAGGCGGATTGGGCGAATCGTCTGCATCAAAGCTGGCCACAATATAATAGCGGACACTATCACGAAGACATCCGCTCTTGGTAAAAATCACTTGGGCCGGATCAGCATCACAAAACATATTAACATTCTCTCTGATCAGTTTCAACCCAGGCAAAATGGTATCCTGGGGAGTTATAAGATGGGCTTGCAGACTTGCCCAGGGAATGCTTGCATCTGCTTCGCTCTCATACACAGCCAGGAGGGGCTGCCTGATGACGCCGCTTAATACCTGCGTTTGCAGGGTGCATATGCCTGATCCTGAAAGCTCAAACGTATACCATAGATTACGCCATGGTTGTAAAACAGGAGCAGGAGGCTGTCCGTTTAAAAATTGTGGTTTGGGCACACCCGCTGGCTGAGCATAGATCAGTGGATTTAATTGCAGCGCGCAACGCGTCTCTTGTGGATCCTTTGCTGTGGCACCAGTGGTACAATAGAATTTGTCCCTACTGGGGGCCTGGCCGGGAATCGGGCTTACATCACCAAATTTTCCATTCACAAACACATTGGTGCGTGGTATCTGATCAAAATCATACGCATTCCATACATGATCAAATCTGGATTCTTCTGCCTCGTCTACATAGATAGCCGGTCCAATGGATGCTCCTTCGTGGGTATCGTTTGCCATAATGGCGATCGTATATTTCCCTGGGGGAAGATCACAAATCTGTCTATAATATACTCCGGCACTCAGGCACTGATATACAGGAGGGACCGTTAACAGGAGTTCCGGCTGCGCATTGACATCAAACGGAAATACTTCAGTATAAAAGGATGGATCTATGTTCCGTATCTGTACAAACGATGGCTTGGTGATTTCGAAAACATAAAAAGATATACGGTTGTATCCGGGGGCACACGGTAAAAGACTGTCAGCAATAAATGGTGTGTCGGGCAGGCAAAAGGTGTCCCGGGGAAATTGATAAATATTCCATGTGGTAATATTTGGATTGGCCATAGGTGGCGTAGTCCAGTCTGTTATTCCCGCCTGATAAGCTATTTCGGGGCGGTTATAGTTTGGTATGATCGGAGGTTCGAGTGTAAGGACGATTCTCGTTGTTTTACCCACATCCCGCGGATCACCCTGGTATTCTGCTATGTTGCTGACCACCGGATTCCATACTCTGTTGTCTGTGTAGTTTGGCCCCTCACCATAAGAGACGATGGTATACCAACCGGCTGGCAGCGGATTGCATGGATCATACAATTGGACATAGGAAAAAGCACATTCCCCTATCAATGTGAGGGTAGCTGCCGGGTCTGATGCCTGCCCGCTAAACAGGCTTATGACAGTTGTGTTGTTGCCTGTTTCTCCAATCGTCACCAAGGCCGGTACTGGAAGGAAGAATTCACGGAAGACAAGTTTTTTTCGCCTTCCACACGGGGGCATATTGCCGATATTATCTTCACAGGAAAATACGTCAGGTCCGCTTATATAGGATGCCGGTAGATTAGTGCCGACGGTGATCAGCTCGGCATTGGGTCGGCTGTCGTGAATGGTTTTATGCACATTGAATACGAAGCCCGGGTTATCGCCCATGCCTACATGATCTTCATTCCCAAGGCTGGCCAATGTGTAGGTTCCCGGAGTAACGCAAACACAAAATCTATCTATCCCATCAGGTATGATCGTATTATCATCCTGATCAATGCAAAACCCGGGATAATCAACCAATCCGGGTATTTCCTCACCGGCTGCATGCGTGCCCGCCGCTGTAGCGAGTTGGTTGGCATCCCCCTCCATGAAAGAATAGACAATCTTGCCCTGGGTGCTGGTATCTGTTCGCAACCCGGAAATGGTGAGTAAGCCTGAATCATCTGTACCATCTGCATTGGCATCGCCTATGACTGTCTCCCGATAAATGGCCTTCACTACATCGGGACACGATACATTGTCAGGAATGACCGTGTTCTGGCAAATGAAGACTGCGGGTTGTGTTGGGTAGGGGATATTTTCCTGCAGGGCATTCATGTTATTGATGGCACTGAAATTGCCTGGCGCATCCAGCCTGAACAAACCAATGGATGGGAGCGCAAAAACAGTAAAATCCATAGTGAACTGTGTACCGAGACAACCGTAAGTCCATGATTCATCAAAACCACCCATCTGTGTATTCGGGTCACTTGAACTGGACAATACCTGAATAGCGTAATCGCCTGGCGGCATACATTTATATTCAAATTTTCGTCCTGAAAATTCAAAAAGCATATCGGATGCCGGACTTGGTGAGGGACATGTGTTTCCAAGGGTTGAACCAAAAATCCTTGTTTGAAAATCACCCCATAGGACACTGGAATTGATTTCGAATTCTACATCAGCATCTTCGGCTAAGGTAAAAGTAGCCCAGGTGGCCAGATCAAATCGCCTTTGATTAATACCTGTACCTATGACTACGGTACCAGAATTCGGGTTTGCCGGAGGGCACACATTGTCAATGATAAATGAAGAGCAATCGTACCGGTCCGTCCAGACCGTGGTAGTGCCGGCAACACTTTCCGCCAGTGTCCCGAGTTGATTTGATGCCAATGCCGGCGGTAGCACAGGCATGGGCCATCCGGTAGCAGACTCACCCCGTTGTTGGGCACTAAGGTTTATCTCACGGTTAAAATCCTTATCAAATAAAAGGGAGAGGCTGTATGTTGTATTCGGCTTGAGCAAACAGGGGAGTTCAATATGACGGGTATGATTGTCAGGGATCGTCATTCCACAATCAATCTGGGGCAGCGATCCCGGTGATGTGTTGCGCACATTCCCTTCCAAAATCCGGTAACCTGCTTGTTCGGTATTGGAACCTATACCAAAATAAAATATCAGCAGATCTACTGAACTGCCTGTAGTAAATACATACCAGGAGCTTTGCAGGAAGTCGGCTCTGTTGGCAATTGGAAGACAGTCGTTCTCACCCGGATCATCCAGGCTCTGGCACTCTATATCATGGTTGCCAGAAGAAACCTGCGCTTGCGTGAGTGGAATTCCGGCGTTGAATACAAATGCATCCGCAGGACAATCATATAGTGAAGTACTTGAGCTGGGACATGCCAGTGTCAGAATAATAAATACAGAGGCTATGCTGTTGGCTGGTCCTGTAACCTGGACACGATATAATCCAACCTTGGAACATGAGTTGGTTATATCTCCACCTCCATTTGCCAATAGAGTTCCGGTAAGGAAATTGGACTGTGGCAGGCAGCTGGTTGGTTCATAGACGGTCACGGCTACATTTCCCAGGTTGCTGCCACCCATATTTACGCTCAGGCTTCGGTGTGTCGGTACAGCAAATTCATACCATACGGATCGTGTGTGGCCGGACTCGGCAAAATACTCGCCTGCCTGTGCAGTGGCCATCGAGAGATCTGATGCCGTTGATGTGAACGTTCCATAATCAAACCCCGATCCACTGATGGGGATTTGTATGGCATTGGCACAATTGTCATTGGCCGGTGGAGGGTTAACGCTTGTTGCATAAAGTGACAGGTGCCAGACTGTGCTACCAAGCAACATCAGAAATCTGTAAGAAAAAAATTTGGGGTTGGCCATAATGGTCAGCTAGTGGATAATAGACACGGAAAGTTTCGTCAACGCATCTCTAAAGTTATAAATTGAAGTTGGTAGTAGCATCTATAAGCTCAACAAGTAACCAGTACAAAATAGAAAAAGTAAGCTATTTGTCATAAAGATGGTCCTTTTGCTTTCTCCCCATGCCCTCTAATCTGGTAACATCAAAATATTTTATATATATCAATCGCCCCTTTTTAGAAAACGTGTATTACATATTGCCTTACAGACTTTGCTTTATTACATGATTTTCACTCTTTCCTATTTCACTCTTCTTTCTTCACTTTTCATTTTTCATTTTTCACTCTTCCCTTTTCTCTCTTCACTT
>JADJVH010000011.1 GCA_016716665.1 Candidatus Opimibacter iunctus
AAGTACATAGACCAGATGAAGCAACGCTAATATGACTAAATTAAATACTTTACCGACTATAGAATTTAAGACTGCCGAAACATTTGAAACATGGCTTGAAAAGCATCACGACAATGCAAGCGGACTTTGGTTAAAAATATTCAAGAAAGATTCCGGGAAAAAGACCATAAGCTATGCGGAAGCACTTGATGTGGCTCTATGCTACGGGTGGATTGATGGGCAGAAACAAGCTTATGACGAACATGCCTGGTTGCAAAAGTTTTGTCCGAGAACGACAAAGAGTATTTGGTCTAAAGTGAATATTGGACACGTTGAAAGATTAATCAATAATTCCAAAATGAGACCTGCTGGATTAAAAGCAGTCGAAATGGCGAAAGCGGACGGTAGATGGGAAAGGGCATACGATTCTTCAAGTACAATGACTATACCTGAAGACTTTCTAAAAGAACTTAGTAATAACAATAGGGCAGAAGAGTTTTTTAAGGGTCTCAATAAAGCGAATCTTTTCTCAATTGGATTTCGACTTCAAACAGCCAAAAAGCAAGAGACACGAGAGAAACGTATGAAAGAAATTATTGAAAAGTTGGCAAAAGGTGAGAAACTCCAATAAATAATTTAGCTCAATGACAACAAATAGTTGGGAAGAACTAGCCACAAATCCCGAAACCGGTAAACATATTCCAATGAGAAAATTACTAACACTTATATTTTGCTTACTTGCTTTGACTGATGCATCCTCACAAAAGGCAACTTCCCCGAAGAAACATTTCATTGGAGAGCATTTTGAAGGGGGGATCGTATTCTACACTTGTAAGAATGGCCGACATGGACTCATTTCCTCAACAGTGGATCAAGGGACCATACTTCCATGGTATATTGGAGAATTTAGATCCACTGGCGCGGATAAAGATGGAATCAGAGCTGGAGCTAAAAACACGAAGCTTATTGTAGCTGCCCAGGCACATGATTCCATTTCTGGAAACATTGCAGCCCAGATTTGCGCAGACTATTTTGTCACTGTTGATGGCAGGGTATTTGACGACTGGTACTTACCTTCTGCGTGTGAATTGAACCTCCTTTACAAACAGCGAAATGTGGTGGGTATAATTATGGATGTCCATTTATCTGATAGTTTTTGGAGTTCTACAGAAACGGACGCTAATAACGCAACATCACAAGGATTCTATTTTGGGAATGTTATGGTGATGGCAGGTAAAGGAAATATAAATCGTGTTCGTGCAATAAGGCACTTTTGAAGTTCTTCTAAGCTTCCAACTTCGGGTGGCTGTATAACTTCACAGGATATGTAATCACACGCGATTAGACATTTTGAATTATTTTTATCATGCTTATGACCAAAATCCTCCTCGCCCCCCTTCTCTTGTGTTGCTCATTCCTCATCCTGGCATCATGTGCCAGCACCAGGTATGAAACAAAGAGCGTGGTGGTAAAAGGACCTGACGCAGACTATGTATCAGTGCGTGAAGTGTCAGTGGGGGATTGGCTTACCTATGTCGCGACAACGAGTTTTGCAGAGGAAGATAAAGTGGTCAGTCTTGGAGACCATTACGATAAGATCCTCACAAAGTTACCGGCATTGGGGCCCGGGAGGTGGGACAACTATACGATGAATGCCTTTCTCCGGAAGAGCCAGGACAACGTTTCGGTGGACTTTTACAATGAATGCAAGGCTTATGTGGTAAAGCTAACCGTAGCGAAGACCGCATGGGATTCTATCCGGAAGTTTTATTTGCTGGATTTGCCTATCGCCGGGATTACCTATGAGCAGGCTATGAGGTATGTCCAGTATAAGCAGAGTATATCGAATTCATGTGGGTTTTCTCCTAAGGACACTTTCCGGTACGAGTGTTTTCTGCCTGGTCCAGAGCAATTCGATGCTGTACAGACTCACCTTGACAGTGTAAATAGGCTGGTATGCAGTATGTTTAACTATAAGGGCGCACTTTGCGTGGATTGCCCGTATGGCAAAGAGATGATGAAACATCCTGTAAACAGTAGGACCGGAATGGAGCCAACTTCTGTATGGAACTACTTTCCTGATAAGCGCGGATTGAAAAATCTTAAAGGCAATGTTGCGGAAATGACATCCGTCAAAGGAATAGCCGCGGGAGGAAGTTGCATCCATTTTGCAGCTGAAGCTGAACCTGGCAATAGACAAACGTATGTTGGTTCCGCGGGCTGGCTTGGGTTTAGGGTTTGGTTCAGGAGGGTACCTTTAAGTTCAGTAGGTAAGTGAATTGTACCTTCATCGTACCCAGTAGATTAAGGATGCAATTTTTGAAACCTGATTTTAAAGCCAATGTTAGAAGATCCGATAGCATTAATCAACATGTACCAGCAATACATTTCCCTGCACCAGGGTGAAGTGGAGCGGCAATCTATGTTCAAAAATTTTGTAGCGCACACCGCATTTGATGATCTCTACAACAGGAAGAATTTTGAAGGCCACATAACCGCCAGTGCGATCATCATAGCCCATGAGGAGCCGCAGATGTTATTGTTGCATCACAAATCTTTGGACCGGTGGCTGCAACCTGGAGGACATGTGGACTATACCGATGATTCGGTCTTGTCTGCTGCCTTGAGGGAGGCGCATGAGGAAACCAATATCGGACATGCAGAACTGGAATTGATCTCTCCGGGATTTTCAGAACATATACCAATAGATTTGGATTCACATTACATCCCTGCCAATCCCGCCAAATCCGAAGACCAGCACTATCACCATGATGTCCGGTTCTTATTCAGGTATAAGGGAAATAGGGATATAGCTATCAACAAGTCGGAATCGAGAAGCTACCGGTGGGTTGGTTTTGATGAGTTATCTCAGGATGAGACCTTTGCCTTGCTTGTGGAGAAAATTGGGCGGTTGAATATTTATTGAACTGTATAGACCTTGTCTACGGTGATGCCTTCAAGGACGCATCATTATCTGAAGGCTCTATAGAGAATCAATTGGGAAGTATAAAATAAGACAAAGCGTATTTGAAGTGCGAGACCAATATTGAAATTATAAATTGAACATGATTCAGCCCATTCCTTACGATCACAGAAGGTAGATTGAATGCAAGAATTACTTTTAAGTTCCATTATACATATACGCGAGTTTCATTTTACAGAAATGATTCCCGGCCTCCTGTTTTTGTTGGTCTTTTACCTGTCAATAACGCTCCTGGTATCCTGGGATCAACGGAAATTGAATAGGATCCAGATCGTTGAGCTGGGGTTGCTGGATGAGCAGGGAATTCATGTCAAGGTATTTGCGGAAAAGCATTTCAGGATAAACGAAAAATATTATTTCACGCATAAAGCCACACTC
This sequence comes from Candidatus Opimibacter iunctus, assembly GCA_016716665.1. Classification (GTDB taxonomy): domain Bacteria; phylum Bacteroidota; class Bacteroidia; order Chitinophagales; family Saprospiraceae; genus Opimibacter; species Opimibacter iunctus. Next base: position 3,341 of record JADJVH010000011.1, read on the forward strand.
TATATCCGGGATGAGTTTATCTATATCGGTCCCCGCCGTGGAGACTGGTATTCTGGTTTCTTCAGGTTTCACTTACCCATCGTTTTTACCAGGACTCCTGTTGAGGTAAAGGCCCGTACTAAGATCAATAATGTATATGCTCCGATTTCCATTCAACCTGGAGACGGAGAATTAGTGGAGATTGTATTCAAAGAGGTTGCGGACCACTATGCGGAAACGAATCTTTATATCGAATTTTGCAATGCCAAGGACTATGAGAAGCTGAAGCCTCACTTTTTTTCTAAGGCAGGTTGAAGGAATGATCTCAATGATATGCCGACTTGATCAGGAATTGTTCAGGTTTAGCTAAGTTTACCCATTCATACAGGGTTCCGAGAGGTGCCTTATAATATATACCTTATGTCAATATCAAGTGAAGAGGAATTAGCCGGCATGCAAAAGGTCAGTGAAGCTGTGGCCTGCACATTGAAGGAGATGCGAAACTATGCACAGCCAGGGATGACGACAAAGCAGATTGATGACTACGGTGCTGCCATACTTGCAGATTTTGGAGCCAAGTCAGCGCCTTTGCTGACCTATCGCTTTCCGGGATGCACCTGCATCAGTGTCAACAATGAGGTGTGCCATGGAATTCCTACTGACCATATCGTACTCAAGGAAGGCGATCTGGTCAATATAGACGTCTCCGCCGAACTCAATGGCTTTTGGTCTGACAACGGAGGCTCTTTTGTCCTCGGCGAAGATATCCACCATCACCAGAAACTTATTGACGCCTCAAAGGAGATCCTGCACAAGGCGATATTCAATATCAAGGGTGGTGTGCGTATTTCGGACATCGGTCACCTGATAGAAACCGAAGCAAAGAAACGGGGGTATAAGGTCATCAAGAATCTCGCAGGGCACGGCATAGGAAGAAGCCTCCATGAGGAACCAAGCGATATCGCCAATTACAAAGACCGGTATAATCAGACCAGATTTAAGAGGAACGCCGTGGTGGCCATCGAAACATTTATATCCACAGCCTCAACCTATGCTGAAACACTCAATGATGGGTGGACCATGGTCGGTGACAAAGGCGGATTTGTTGCGCAACACGAGCATACCATCGTAGTCACGGATGGCAAGCCAATCGTCCTGACTGAAATGAATGGAATATGGTCATGAAGGTGATCGGGAGATCTTGGCGAGCGGAGTGGGCGACGGATCCTGCTGGGGTCGTTTCGACTCCGCTCAACGACCGGGGTATTTCCTTATGGTATTCCCACAGAAAAAATTGTCGTTTCGACTCCGCTCAACGACAATTTTTTCCAAGAGGGTTCAAAGTGGATAAATAATATCTGTCAAGATATTAGTGAGAATCAGGCTTGTTGTTGAGCGGAGTCGAAACAACAAGCCTGATTTATATAATGCCAATTTCCGGTCGTTGAGCGGAGCCGAAACGAACGGCATATGCTTTGCTCAGCCAAAGCAAGGGATGATTGGTTTAAGGGTTGAGGAGGTTAGTGACTGCAGACCAACCATTTGCCTTACTTCGACTTCGCTCAGTATGATGCAGCGCAGCAATCGGCTGGAATGGTTTAAGTGGCGTATATATCGGTGTTATACACCTGTTAAATGTCATATGAGATGGTTGAACAGATGATAGTTGTCCTATTTTTACGCGATTGCATCTTAGTTTATTTGAAAGTTTAACGATATGATCAAAACCTTTTTGACCAAATGGAGTATACTGATCCTGACAACCTTGGTTATTCCTCAACATACCTTTGCTCAGGATATATTGAGCGGGGAATTACGCTTTGAAGTACGTAAAGTTGATCCACCTCTTGCCCTCACCCAGCAGCAGATTGAAGAGGCTCAGCGCCTTGCTGATCTCAACAATGAAGCCAATGAGCTGGATCTCTATTTTAAGCCCTCCTGGATACGATCTTATGTATCCGTAGAAATAGTCGCCACACACCAGGGTAAGCAACGAAAGGAAGTGGGTAAAAATGATATTCTCACACGGGAACAAAAAGAGATCATACAGAATGCTGACGCTGGCACTCCCATTGCAGTGCACATCCAATATCTTCCAGAGAATACATTGAGCCACAATGATGTCAAGACCCTTGATTTTGAAGTGAATGTCAAGCCATTACGGGATGCAAGATATGCAGGTGGAGATCAAAAACTGAAGGACTACCTGGCAAGCAATGCTATCGATAAAATCCCTGAGGGAAGTTTCCTGCCTGCTGATTTTGCCGCGGTTCAATTTACGATCAATGAATCAGGAAAAGTCGTCGATGCACATGTATTTGAATCAGGATTTCATCTCCATCCTCATGACAAGGTGAATGGCATCCTCCTGGAAGCTGTCCGTCAAATGCCATCATGGGAGCCTGCAGAATTTTGTAAGGGTACTACGATCAGCCAAAATTATGTGTTCGTGGTAGGTAATCTGGAAAGCTGCCTCAACAATCTTATATCTTTCAGGTAGGCTTTTCGATAGTAAAGTTTGGTCAACTCCGTTTACTTTTCCCGTTCCACGGTATCCGTTTCGTATAGCGGTTGTGATAACCATTGGGCTGCTGTCGTGTTCGACTCCGCTCACCACAAGCATTAGTCAGATATATTGAAAAGGTAATTTGCGCAGAGCGGCTGGAGTGCTATGTGCGTAATTTCAAATCTGCGCTAATACTTTTTAAAATGCATCTTCGTAATTAACGTTCCATTGCCACGTATTTCCAAAAGCAACCCATTAGCTTTTGCCGGGAGTACTCAGCACCAAATTACTGTTGAGGTTTGAGCAGGAATATAAGGAGGGGTATATAGCGGCATTCAAAAATGTATTAAAATTGTAGCTATAAAACCCATAAAGAGCCTATGAAACAACTTGCCCTGATCTGTACCGGATGCATCCTGATCCTATCCGCATGCGCTCCCAGTATATCCACCTCCATCAGTAAGCACTATCCGTCACTCGATTACCGTGAGGAGGTCAAGGTGATCGGCCTCAAGGAACCTATGCCTGCCAATGCTGAGGAGATTGGTTCGGTAAAAATCGGGGACAGTGGATTTTCTACGGATTGTGGTTGGGATATCGCACTCGAAAAAGCTGTCAATGAAGCCCGCAAAAAGGGAGGCAATGCCATCAAGATCATCAAGCACACTCCACCCAACATGGGAAGTACATGTCACCGGATCACAGCACTCATATTGAGGGTATCCTGACACATGTTTTGAGCATTTATCTGATGTGTGATATCTTCATACCATTCTTGACTAAACCAACCATCAACCATAACTTATGCAAATCAAGAAACTTATAGTCATTGCCTTTTTCATGCTGACAGGATTGTTCACCTCTGTACAGGCCCAGGACCTGATCGTGACTGCACAAGGTGATTCACTCAATAGCAAGATCACCAAGGTGGAGCCGGAATATCTCTACTTCAGTATCAATAAGGATGGAGGCGTGCTCAACACCTTGCTGCCGATGGCACAAGTCAGCTATTATAAATACAATTTTTATTCGACCCCGGCTTTGCCGGTTGATGCCAAAGTCGATGGCCCGAAGGATTTTCCAAGATTGCGGCTTGCCATCAATGGGGGATGGAGTTACAGGCTGGCCAAGGTTGCAGGCAACCTTTCTTCCACCCAACAGGATTATATCAAGGGGCTAAAGTCCGGATATTCCTACGGTGCAGAGCTAGCCTATTATTGGTCTAAAAAGGCTGGTATCGGAGCCAAGTATGATGTCTTCAGATCCAGGAACGAGCTGGAGGATGTTTCAGGGCAGGTTGTAGTCCTCAGTGATGACGTCGCGATCAGCTTTATCGGGCCATATTACAGTTCGCGGTTTCTGACTGCCAACAAAAAGAATAGTTTCCTGATGAATGTCGGGCTAGGGTACGTGGGATACAATGACAAAGCATTCTTTGGATCAGATTACGAACTCACAGGAGGCACAGCAGGCCTGTTGGTAGATCTCGGCTATGACATCGGGCTTTCCAAAAGCTTTGCATTGGGATTCCAGTTGTCTTTTATCGGCGGCACCCTGACACAGTATATGATAGACGATGGATTCAATACGACGACTATTGAACTTGATGAGGATGAGTATGAGGGATTGGCAAGGATCAATCTGTCGGTGGGATTGAGGTTGATAAAATGATGCTTCGACTACGCTCAGCAACCGGGGAAAATGAAAAGTGAAGAGTGGTGTGATGTGGTTCGACCTGCTTCAGGGTTTCACTCCTGATCCTCGATAGATCATAGGGAAATTAGTCAAACAGTAGTATGTTAGCAGTTGATTCTGATGTCACATTAGTTTAACCTGATCGATAATTAAAATGCGCAATATTACTGGTCATTTCATCCTTCCATTGCTCCTCACCGTCCTGGCTATAGCTGCATGCGGCAAGGACGACAATGGCACACCTCCTGTCAATCCATCTTTTAAGGGTGACTTCGTATCCGGTGCCCACTCGACAAGCGGGATCGCCAGTATTGATTCGAATGCAACGTCCCTGATACTCACCAACTTCAAGACTGATTCCGGGCCTGACCTCAATATCTATCTTGCTGCAAGCCTCAGCAATGTGACTGCTGATTTCGTTGATCTCGGGGATATCAAGGGGCGCAACGGGAGTTATACCTATGACCTGCCTGCAGGCAAGGACTATCTGCATTACAAATATGTGATCGTCTGGTGCGTTGACTTTGATGTCAACTTCGGATATGCGGAGTTGATCCAGCAATAGGGAGGCACTACCTTTTTTGGAACGCAGATTTCGCAGATGTATTTTGAAAAATATTAGCGCAGATTCGTTGGTCCCTGAGCCTGCCGAAGGGTACAGAGCGAAGTATTCTCCTCACGCCGCCTCTTCGCGAGCGAAGAGGGCGGCGTGAAATTATTGTGTGCTTTTACTGCCCTTCGACAAGCTCAGGGACCGGGTAGAGATTAATAATCTGGGCAAATTGTCGTGAATTTGCGACAGGAAGCGGGCTTGTTTCGACCAGGGCTTTTTATATTAGGATAATTATGTCTTAATTTTGTGCACAGGGCTCGTTGCGTATCCCTGTGAATCCGAAAGACGCAAGCGCATTCTAAAATCTAAGCTAATGAAAGGTAAACTGTTGAATTTTCTCCTGATCATTACCTCACTCTTTGGTTACCTGGAATGGGCTCCGGATATGCATGCATTTCTCTTTCAACTGGAAGGAGAAATTATATCCAAGCTTCTGTCCGATCCCATGTCTATACTCCATCCATTGACGATTTTGCCCATGCTTGGGCAGATCGGGCTGCTCATTACATTGTTTCAAAGGCAGCCTAACAAGATCCTGACCTATGTCTGCATCGGCTGTTTAGGGATATTGCTGGTCCTGATGTTTGCCATTGGGGTGATGATCCTTGATTGGAAGATCATAGCATCTACGGTACCATTTATCGTGATAGCGATCATTGCAATCAGATATTATGCCAGGCGGCAGAACCAGATTGTTGAATAACCCATGTTGTAGCAAGATGGTCATACTAAAAATCAAGAAGCCAGTTCAGTTTAAACCAAGGAAACACACCGATACTGATTTTAACAACTTCCCTGTCGGCATCACCTTCTCCCAGTTTATGGGAGATCACCCATTCGATGCTGAGCAAGGGTCAGTGATCAATCCGGGTCTTCCGGAAAGCAGATGATGTCATTTCGATATTCTTTTTATTTTCCATGTTGCTAGTCAAACGTAACCGGATTCACTACCGGCGTCTTTTATTTAGAACACTCAGGATAACACCTCTATAACAACCCCCAGTCGCTACTCCTGTTTACTTTCGTTGCATGGAAAAATATCTCATCGCACTCTCTTTGGTCTGTATCCTATGTTCATGCAATGGCCAGGTCAATACCGCACCACCTAAGGATAAAGCCAAACAGGGTGATCAGGGGAATGTCGGTATCACGGATATCGCAGTTGTTCAGGAGGACCCATACTTTGTTGTGACCAAGGACACTATGACCACCACCGGGCCACATAACATCACGCGCAATGTGCTGGAAGATAGGGATGGCAATATGTGGCTTGCTACATGGGAGGGCATCATCCGGTTCGATGGAAAGCAGTTTGTCAATTATACCTTAAAGGAAAGTCTGAGGAAGTTTCATGTGTTTAGTGTCCTCGAGGATCGTGATGGCAATATCTGGTTTGGCACCATCAGGGGCGGACTGTACCGGTATGATCCTGCTGCAGATCCGACTTCGCCTCAATATGATCCGAAGAATCCAGGCCGTAAGCCTTTCACCTTATTTACCACCAATGAAGGCCTGGCCAATGACATGGTCTTGTGCATGATGCAGGATCGTGCTGGCCTGATATGGTTTGGAACAGATGATGGAGTGAGCGTTTATAATCCGTCATTGCATGAGGATGGTAAAAGCAACCCAAATAGTGGCTCAGTATTTACAAACTACACTACCGTTGAAGGACTCAGCGGCCAGTCAGTCAATTCCATCATGGAAGATGCTGCAGGCCGGATTTGGTTTGGCACCCGGTATGGTGTGAAAGGAGATGTATGCTACTATGATGGCAAGTCCTTTACGAGGGTAAACAATGCGCTGGGTATGCCCTTCACAAATGCTCGTATGATCATTGAAGACAGGAAAGGCATCATCTGGATTGGTGGACAGGATGGATTGTATCGTTATGATCCATCGACAACAGCCAAAAGCATCGATCATCTCATGACCAATATCACCAAGGACTTCATTGGCTATATCTACGAAGACAAGGCAGGTAACCTATGGCTGAGCCAGGCGAGCCCGGAAGGTATGTCCCTGAAACGCTATGATGGAAAAGTATCTCACCATATCGCGACACATGGCCAGGTCTTTGGTATCCTGGAAGACCGCAAGGGCAATATATGGTTTGGTACACCTGGGGGTATTGTTCGATATGATGGGAAATCGTTTGAAGATTTTTTGGACTGAGTCACACCTCTTCTTGCTCAAATATCTCCATCAGGCTCTTGACATCAGTGAGTAGGATGCGGCGGCCATGAACCTCCACCAGGTTATTTTTCTTCAGGCTGGTTTTTGACCAGATTTTACATTCTTCGTCATTAATTTTAAACTAACTTTGGAGAGCAGCCAATATTACCTGCATCCAACAAACCAGGATAAATATGCGCGACTTCAGGATCAGTGTACTGATAGGTATGCTGTTGATGACTCAATCCCTTCTCCAGGCGCAGGTAGTCCATGCGGGCGGGTGGACCGGCTATCTCGACGGCATCAGTGTGTCCAACATGATCGTTCGCGACTCAGTGCTCTATGTTACGACATTCAGGGGTACCGCACGCGTCAACCCTGTCACATATGAATACACCTATCTCGCTGAATCCGGTAACCCGGGCCTTCCTGCAGTGATCAACCTTAAATATTCTGTTATAGATGCAGAGGGGAGATTATGGTTTTTCCTCGAACATCAACTCGTACATCTTGATCCCGATATGACCTTGCATGTTGCTGCTCCGGAGCCAAAGTACCTGGTCACTGCAATGCGGATGGATAGGGAAGACAACCTGTGGGTTGGTTTTTATACACCATATATTCCGCCCAGCACTGGCGAAGCCATCGCACGATTCAATGGCACCGATTGGGATTATATCGATGTAGGTGTCGAAGCACTCAATGTACTTGATATCGCCTTTGATCCGGACAACAAGCCCTGGCTGTGTGCTGGATACAAGATGTACCGGTTTAATGGTACTTCCTATGAGGTAGTCAAGAACAATGGATCTCCTGTCATCTGCGGTACGCGGTTAGCCATCTCGCAGGATGGGCATGTTGCTACTGCAGGTGCATTCAATACCGGACGACTGACTTATTACAGCAATGGCACATGGAAGACTGTAGATGATCAAAACTATGCCTATCCTGTCTACGATGAGCACAATACGCTCTGGGTCAATGACCGTGCCGGCAATGTGTATACCTTAGATGCAGATGATACGGCGCCGCGCAAGGTGTTGACTACGGCAGCTAATTTTCGTACTGGCGAAGATGAGTATATCACAGGCCTGGGCTTTGATGGGCAAGGCGCACTCTGGATGGGAAAGACCATCGGACTATTCACTGCCCCAGATACAATAGCTGATCAATGGGACTTTGTGCCGCTGACTAACCTCCTCGTACCGGGACCTCATCCTGAGATTGCAGCAAGTGGAGATACTGCATGGCTATTGACTGATGCAGGGATCACGAAGCGTGTTCATGATTCATTCGAAAAGCTCACTATTCCGCAAGAGGGCATCACTGACCTCTTCTATGATGAATTCCGAAAAGGGCTGTGGGTGAGTTCGCCAGGCAAACTCGGATTTTACCAGGGGGATATACACTTCTTTATCAATATCAATCCACTGGTACGGGATAGTACCTATCATAATGAAATCGTGCAGGTGACAGGAGACAAACTCGGCAATATATGGCTGCTGGGTTATGATGGACTGTTGCGCTATAGCCTCCAGGGGCAATGGAAATCCTTTTTCCAGGGTGTTGAATTGCCACATGCACCGGTTGGCTTTGGTGATATCACCTTTAGCTATGCGGATCAATCGCTGTGGATCCGTATCAGGGGCTTTTCCACAAAGACGTTTACAGATCCACCCAAGATGATGAAGATCGAAGGAGATGTAGCAACACAGATAGACATAGATACTGATCTCTTGGCCAACTATTCAATTTTTGGTGTGGTGGCTGACTCACTCTTGTGGTTTAGCCATGCGAACAATGCTGTGGTGCGTTATGAGAACGGGGCAATCACTGAATACAATCCTGGTCCACTCAATGCAGAGGAATTTATCATCTACAATGATAGCACTGTATTACTTTGTTCTAATCTGGGCTTATACATCTATGCCCATGATCAATGGGTCAAGCCTGTGATACCTTCCGACCAGATTGCCAATGATGATGCATTGCCTGCATGCCTTACTGCTGATGGCAGGCTATATCTGGCTAATTATCCGTTGCTGCTCATAGAAGATCTGGATGCACTACTCGATGGACTGGTGACCTCCACAGGAACAACCTTGCAGTCATCATTGCATTACTATCCCAATCCCGTCACAGACTACCTATACCTCGACCAGGACTTTGCTACATCATGTGATAATTGCACCGCGGAGTTGATTTCGGCCAGGGGTGATATTCTCAAAAAGATTGCAGCTCCATTAAATGGCCGTATCGATCTGCGGGAACTCTCGCCTGGATTGTATGTATTGCGGATATACTCAGGAAGCAATCTGATGTATGCACTGAAAGTGATCAGGCAGTAGTATCGTCTCTTAAATGTCCTGTCAGGGTACTATAAGTAATGCCTGAAATACGAAAGCAAGGCTATGTTGTTTCACTAGTGGATGTCACACTTCCTCACTTCCGAAGATATCCACCAGGCTTTTAAGATCGGTGAGGTTGATACGTCTACCCTGGATTTCCACCAGGTTATTTTTTTTCAGGCTGTTGAGCACGCGCACGACGGTCTCCAGTGATGCACCCACATACTCGGAGAGTTCTGTGCGCGTCATGGTGATCTCTCCCTGAGGTGCACCTGATATTCGATATTGCTCCTGCAGGATCAGGAGCGCAAGGATGAGCCTTTGCTTTACCGGAAATTTGGTAAACACTGTGGTGCGGTTCATCCACACCGTAAAATCTCTCGCCAGTGCAGCGATCAGGTTGCGTGCAAAGGAAGGAGACTGTTCCACCAGTCGTTTGAATATGGTACCCGGGATAAGCATGATCGTTGAGTCTTCCAGGAGCACAGAAGAGACCGGATGCACTTCGCCGGCGATGAGTTGCCTGTAACCGATCAGGTCACCATCTGAGTACACATAAAAAGTCTGTCGCTGACCGCCAGGGGTTTCCTGGAAGATTTTGCTTTCCCTGAGATCAACCACACGACACTCCTTGGTGTGGTCCCTTGCCTGAAGAGGACTTCGCCGCGCTTGAGTTTCTTTGGCTTTGCGCATTCCCTGATGATTTCAAGATCCTTGTCCGGCAGATCAATGAGCACGGCGCTGTTTCTAAACAGGTATGGCCTTGTGGTCTTAGCTATTTTGGATGACAGATCAGGCATTGGAGGGAAGATAAGGAATTATTAGGCAGAGTGATCATTTCGAATAGGCACCATCCTGTGACCAAAAACTGTTTGCCCCCTGGCCCCTAAAGGGGTAAATATCATATCCTTGAAATCATTTCGAATAGGCAATCACCTGTCGCTCAAAATTGTCCCAAAATCATCTCGAATAGGCACAATCCTGTGACCAAAAACTGTTTGAGCAAACGGGAAACCTATTTCAGGTAATAACAAGACTCTATCTGGTAAAAGTTATCGAAGAGAAATAGGAACTTGAAATACACATAAGTTGAAAACGAACGGGGAGGTCAGGTAATGGCTGGAATATTAAGCGAGTTTTTTTGGTCACGAGCTTTTTGGTTCTTTTTTGCGGGAAAAAAGAACAATAATCCCCCACGTTTAGTGGGTAAAACAAAACAGGCCACCCCATTGCAAAGGTGACCCGTTGTATACAAACGACTAAGAATAACGCCGTGCTATGCACCGCATCTTACTGCCATGGCAGGCTGTTGACCCGACGGCCTACCTTATAGCCAAGGTCGACTGCAGCATCTGCATCCATGCGGAAATGCACGCCCAGTGGAATGCGTGAATATGCATTTTCCTGAGCCATCTCATAGAAGCTGCTGAATGTACGTGGGGTACCATTAAATTCAGCGCGGTCCTTGTGACAGTTGTCTGTCATCACGAAGTGCTGGCCAAACTCAGCAGTCAGTACTTCCGATGCCGCGGCACCAAAGGTGCCGTGGCCGGAAGGGTAAGTGGGGAATTGTGGTGTAAAGAATTGTCCTGCGCCATCAGGGCACATGATCGAGTTCCAGTCATCATGCCCCATCACATTGCGGATGTAATCCACAGGACGCAGGAGGTTGAACCTGTATTTTTCGCCCCAGCAGCGGATACCTGCATCACATACAGCCATCCCAACCTTGGCTTGTACGATGACAGCCTTTTCGAGGTTAGCGTGCGTATTGATCAGCGCCTGGTCTGCTATCGCGATCCAACGGCCTGCCGGTGAGAACGTAAGTGCAGCGCAATCGTCGCTCCAAAACTGTGCTATCCACTTGTCCTCATAGTTGAGTCCCTGGCGGATCAGATTGATTTTGTTTTCGGTCTCTTTGGCCTGTACATAAAACTCACTGCTCTCCTCTGTGCTGAACGGCAACGGATCATCACATCTGTCATCCGTGCTTGCGGCAAACATGCGAACGTCTCCCCAGTGTGGAAGCAATGGCTTGCCATAGTTGGGATAGGTTGGTTGCCAGCGACCAGGGCCTGATGGTGGTACATAGGAAGGATCAGTATTGTGGAGATAACCTTCGTGACCTGCAGGGTCAGTGGTAGACCATGAATAGACAGCATCAGCTACTGCCTGGCCCCAGGCAACAGAAGCTGCGTAGACGGCAGGGGTCACATCAGATTCGTATTTGGCATTCAGTGAATTCTGGAGGGTGACCAGTGCTGAAAACTGTGCAGCCGGAATCGTGGGGTACAGCCTGGTGATCATCGATGCATAGGCAGCATTGAGCGCGATAGGGTAGTGGTAGGTGATACTCTTGTCCGCTACAGGAAGCTCAAGGCCGGCATAGTAGTGACCAAGAGATTTATTTTGCGGCATACCAGGGATAGCTGTTTCGTATGCAGTGAGGCCTATATAGGCAAGGGATCGTGCAGCTACCGGAGGCAGATATCCCGGGGTGTAGCGTTCGACTTCGAGGACCAGTTCATTCCATTTGATGACCACTTCATTGTCATACGATGCTGCGGAATGGTCTACTGGGGTGACCGCATCTTCTTCCTGGCATGCGGTGATAAGGGAAATCAGGAAGATGGCACAGAAAGACCATTTTCCAAAAGCGTGTAGTTTGTTGATCATGTGTATATGTATTTGGTGATTAGAATTTATTGAAGCGTATCAAGCGTGATTTTGCGAAATGCCTCTGCATACATTTGACCTGCCTTCAGATCGGATTTTTCTACCCGTGCGAGAAATTGGTTTTTCTCCAGTTCGAAGTCCTGCTGCCTGATCTGCAGGTCACGAATTTGCATGGCCAGCATTGCATCATATCTGCCAGCGCTATCGACGATCGACTGGACCTCAGGACTTAGGGATTTGAACGACATAAACATGCGGATGTGGTCTGCATTTCTGGCCTTGAGGAATATCTCACGGTCTGTCGGAGGAAAGTCTTCGGGAATACCTGCTGCAAGGGTAGCAGTGACTGCATCCCACAGACTGTCGATACGTGTATTGATGAGTTGGTGCTGTGCCTCCAGGCTGTCACCACGATGGAGGAGTACTTCACTTTCAGCTTGCCATGCAGCTTTGTGGCCACATGCTGTGAGGATCAGCAGCGCAGGAAGCAGGAGGCATAGTAAGGGCTGTAATGTTCCGGATCTCTTCATGGGACACTGTACTGTTTGATTCGCCTGTAAAGGTTTGGAGTTTCAGGAGGATGAAGTTTGACATAGGTCAATGTTTGGCTGCCAGAAGGGGTTATTAGAGGATTTTAAGGAAAGGGCGAAAAGGGCAGAAGGGCAGAAGGGCAGAAGGGAGGAAAGGAGGAAAGGAGGAAGGGCTGAAGAGGCGAAAGAGGCTGAAGAGGCTGAAAGGGCGAAAGAGGCTGAATCGCAATGGGCGGTTAGATATAAGATTTGAAAAGTTCGCCACCTTTGGCGAACAGAGTGCCGTAGGCACGGCCGATTTTGTTGCCAGGGATTTCAATCCCTGAAGGTGGATATTGTTGCCAGGGGTTTCAATCCCTGAATAGAGCAGAGAGGCATAAGGGGCTATAGGAACATTAGTGTAAATTAGGGGCGGGAATTATTTTTGCTAAAACTCAAATAACAAAATGATTCGACTTATCATCACCATTTCAATAGCTGCTGCAGTGGCGAGTTGCAGCCCGGCAAATAAAATGACAAAGAACATGGAAGATCAAACCAAGGAAACAACAAGCGCTACAGCTGATGATGCTACACCTAAAGTAACAGGCATCGGAGGAATTTTCTTTTTTTCTGACAATCCTGAGGCCACCAGGGAGTGGTACAACAAGAATCTTGGGCTGGAGACCAATGCCTATGGTTCGAGCTTCGAGTCCAGGGATATCAACAAGCCTGACCAGGTCAATACACTCCAGTGGAGCCCTTTTAAGAAAGGGAGTTCGTATTTCGAACCTTCTAAGAAGGAATTTATGATCAACTATCGGGTGCAGCATATCGAAAAGCTGGTCGATCAGCTCAGGGAAAGTGGTACGACGATCCTTGACAGCATCGTGACCTACGATTACGGAAAGTTTGTTCACATCCTCGATCCGGAAGGCAATAAAATCGAACTCTGGGAGCCGGCTGAGGAGCACTGATCTGCCGATCCCTTGCTTTACTGATCAAATAAGTCACAACTTTGTATTCCGGGCTTATGCCTGTGATGCCAGCCGATGCCTACATACAAGGTCTATGTTGTTGAATTGTCAAGGACTGTATTCTCTGAACATGCCAGATTCAGGGCAGCCAATCCTCAGTTTAATGGCGTGCTCGAATGCCTCTATGTAGGCATGACGAGCAGGGATCCCGCAGTGCGGTTGAAACAACACAAGACAGGATATCGAAGCAAGAAGGGCCACAACATCTCCTCTGCCCTTGTCCGCAAGTATGGCACTTACTTGCGGCCTAGCCTCTATGATGCGCACAATGTCAATCCCATGACGAGAGCTCAGGCCCTCAAGATGGAAGAAAATCTCGCGCTGGACCTGAGGAGGAAAGGGTATGCGGTTTGGTTTAACTAGGAGTGGACGGCAGTTCTGCCCCTTCAAAATTTCTTGCTTCGCGAAATTTCTGTCCTCCCGACGCTGATGTATTGCATCAATCGGGATCTTCCTCTGTCTGACCTGTTTTCCTCCATCTTGTTTCTCTTTGAGAAACATCATTCCGAAAATCCCGGGGTTAAGCAATCTATACCAATTTCATTAACCCCAGGGTTGCGCAGCACACAGGGGAGACAGTGATCCGTGCAAGTTCATAAGTAGAGACGCGATTATTTCAATAGAATAGCATATAACGAAATCTGTGTATGCACAAAAGTAGAGACGCGATTAATCGCGTCTCTACTTTTGTGCGGAATAGCTGAGGTATGAATGTGTGGTTTCTACTTATAAACCTTGGTTTACGCAAATGGCTTTGTATTCATGCAACATTCTTCACAAATTGCGGTTATCTTAGCTAAAACCTACTGTTATGAAAAAGCCCAAAGCCAGCCGACGACAAGAATACCAATCCGTCTGATGATGCCATCAAGGGATATCCACTCTACCCTGAAAAGGATGATATCTATACCCGCGCCAAAGAAATAAAGGATATTGATCCTGATGAACTCACACGTATCAAGCCAAAGGGTAATCAGTTTGAACTCGATCCCGATGAAGAGCTCGAGATCGAAGGTGATCTCCTCGGCGATGAATTGGATGTGCCCGGTTCAGACCTGGATGATGATCTCGAAGACATCGGCAGTGAGGATGAAGAAAATAATTATTACAGTATAGGCGGTGATAATCACGAAGACCTCGAAGAGGACAATCAGACCTATGACATTGAGGATGGGGATTGATATGGAATGAGGAGAGGGAGATTATTGCCTGCCTTTAGATGCCTTCGCGAAATAGCTACGGCATCCGAGGAAAACGAAATACATGACATTGCCTCTTTGCCCCCTGGCCCCCTGAAGGGGGTAAATATCATCGCATAGTCCTACAGTGAAAATTTCATCCTCGACTAGGTAACCAATCTATCGCTCAAAACTGTACGATCCTCACCTCGAATAGGCACAAACCTGTGACCAAAACTGTTTGAGCATCCTTACGATAGGCCCATCTTCAGGTAATCGTCAATGCACACTATCTGTGCAATAAGTATAGGACTCAAGAAATAGTTCAGAATGAAATACACAAAAGTTGAAAACAGACGAGGAGGCCAGCTAATACGGCTGCATCATTAGGCGAGTTTTTTGGTCACGAGCTTTTGTTTCTTTTTGCGGCAATGAAAGAGTAAGAGAATTCTCCGCGTTTCGTGCGCACCAATTCCCCACGCAAGTTTTCCGTAATTTCGTCGCACCTCAGCAAGAGGTCGGGTGAATATGAAGGAATCGATACCTTACGAGGACAATCCAAAGAGTATAAAATACTATGTCAAGCGTTACCTGCAATCTCATGCAGACTTGTTTAAAGGCAAGGACGTCATTGATTTTCCTGCGGGCAATGGGATCACCTCAAAGATCCTCAGGGAGATCGGGGCCAATCCGATCCCCATGGATTTGTTTCCGGAATATTTTGAAATTCCCGGTATGGAATGCGTACGGGCCAATATCCACGAAGGATTGCCGATGGTGCACAAATCTGTAGATGGCCTCATCTGCCAGGAAGGGATCGAGCATTTCAGTGATCAGTTTGGCGCATTGAAGGAATTCAACCGCGTGCTCAAGCTAAACGGGTTGTTGCTCATCATGACGCCCAACTATTCCAACCTGCATGCGCGGGTCAGCTATCTCCTCAATGAAAGCGAACGGTTTAATTCCATCCTGCCACCCAACGAACTCGACAGTATCTGGATGTCTTCTCAGAAGATCACTGATGAAATATATTTCGGGCATATCTTCCTGATCGGGATACAGAAACTCAGGGCCCTGGCCAGGCTCTCCGGCTTCAGTGTGAAGCAATATCATTTTACAAGAGTGAAGTCCACCTCGTTGTTTTTATTTCCATTTTTCTATCCGTTCATTCTCCTCACCAGTTGGCTTGCATACCGCAAGCACATGCGCAAGAAGTCAGACTTTGACTATGAGACCAGGAAGAAGGTGTATGGGGAGATCTTCCGTTTTTCTATCAATCCCAGGATCCTGATCGGAGGCAACCTGATGGTGGAATTTGTCAAGGAGATGGATTGGGAAGAGGTGAGCGGGCAGTTGAAGAGCAAGCAGAAGGGGTTTGGGATCACATAGTTGATTTGCAAAATGCTCTCACCAGAGAGCATGCGCCGCTGGATGGAGTTCTCTCCGCCAGCCATAGGATTCCCAATGAAGATTTCTTAATAGGAATTCATAAAGGCATTCCTGAATACTGAATGCTAAATGCGCTCGTCAGAGTGCGTGCGCCGCTGGATGGAGTTTTCTCCGCCAGCCATAGGATATCCAATGTGGATTTCGGTTTTAGATTTTTAATGGGAATTCATAGGTTGGCGGAGAGAACTCCATCCAACGGCGAATTCCGTCCTGGATTCCTGATTAGTATCCAAATGGTGGCAGGAGCAAACTCCTGCCACGGCCCAAGTGCCATAGGCACGGCCGATATTGTTGCCAGGGATTTCAATCCCTGAAGGAGGATATGGTTGCCACGAATTACAATCCCTGCATCATGGATGCATCTCAGTAGGGATACTAATGCCTATATTTAATCCCTGCCTGTGCAGGATTAAGCTATACCCCTTTATATGATAATGCAAAAAGTAAGCACCTCCCTCTGGCTGGTAGTATTGATCACCGCCCTCGTGTCTTGTAAGCCTGCAGTGGAAAACGATATTGACAACTACCTGCTTTCTTTTTCCGATCCGCAGAAGAATGAATGCGGGTATAAGAATTCGAAAGGGAATGTAGTCATTCCCGCAGGCAGGTATGGCATGTGTTTTACAGACACTTTCAGAACCTATGCTATTGTATTAAAGCCCTCCGTGGGGTTTGTGGCCATTGACAAGCAGGAAGCTGTCTTGTACGAAGTGTACCCTTATGACAACGGACCTGATCCGGTGGCAGATGGTCTGTTTAGAATCCAGCGGGAAGGTAAAATCGGATACGCAGATGCCCTGACCGGCAGCGTGGTGATCGAACCGCAATATACTTGTGCATACCCTTTTGAAAACGGCTTGGCCAAGGTCAGCAACGAATGTACCACCCAGGCGGATGGTGAGCATACCATCTGGGTCAGCGAACATTGGATGACTATTGATAAGGCAGGACTGAAGGTGGATATGCCCAAGTAGATTGAATAAGGATAACGTAAAATATTGACCCATGACCCCAATCATCTCTATCCGCAATCTCCGTAAATCCTACGGACCGAAAGAAGTCCTCAAGGGCATCGACCTCGATATCTATCCCGGCCAGGTGATCGGCTATATCGGCCCCAATGGTGCAGGCAAGAGCACCACGGTCAAGATCCTCTGCGGGCTGATCTCTGACTATGAGGGCACAGTGACGATCAAGGGCATGGACCTCAAGCAAGACACGCTTAGGATCAAGAGCATCATCGGTTATGTGCCCGAACTCGCAGAACTCTATGATGTACTGACGCCATCCGAATTCCTGCATTTTATAGGGGCGCTGTACAATATGACTCCTGATGTGACCAATGACAGGATAGAAAAGTTCCTCACAGCATTCGGGCTCAAGTCCAACATCCATCAGCGGATGGATACCTTCAGCAAGGGCATGAAGCAAAAAGTGCTGATCGCCTCCGGCCTGATGCACAATCCTGAAATCATCATCCTCGACGAACCACTCAGTGGGTTGGACGCCAATAGTGTCATCATCATCAAGGACCTTATACAGCGATTGGCCAAAGAAGGCAAGACGATCTTCTACTGCAGCCACATGATGGACATCGTCGAAAAGGTCAGCGAGAAAATTGTCCTCATCGACAATGGGGCCATTGTAGCCAATGGATCCTTTGCTGAACTCAAGGTTCAACTTGGTGAAAGCAGCCTCGAGCAGATGTTTGCCAACCTCACCGCGGGCCACACCCTGACCGGTGCTGCAGATGATATCATGGATGCGATGCATACCCAATCCGGTCCTTCGCATGAATAATCAGGTCAACAAATTTCTGCTGTGGTGCTTTCTCTTGCCCGGAGGACTGTACCGCAAGCTGGGTGCAGACTTGCCACAACTCAAGGCAATCCTGGTCACGAAACTGACGATTGATGATCGCACAGCCACTGGTTTGTCCAAGGCGCGCAATCGCAACACGGGCGGGGAGACCAACATGGCTACGGCTACCACTATGCTCATATCCCTGGTGTTTGGGATCATGTACCTGTTTGTATTTGCCATGGATGATGATATCAACAGGTTGACCTTGTACTTTGGGATACTGTCATTTATGCTGGCGATGTTCCTGATCACTGACTTCAGTCACATCCTCATCGATGTCAAGGACAATTACATCATCCTGCCCAAGCCGGTCTCATCGCAGACCTTCCTGATCGGGAGGCTGCTGCATATCATCATCCACGTATCTAAGATCATCGTGCCGATGGCCTTGCCGGGGTGGATAGGGATCTGGATCTCACGTGGGCTTTGGGGTGCTGTAGTGTTTATACCTGTGATGATGCTATTGACCATCCTGACCTTTGCGGTGGTCAATGCGCTCTATCTCCTGATCATGCAGGTGTTTTCGCCGGCCAGGATCAATTCGATCATCACGACAATGCAGATCGTGTTTTCGATTGTGCTCTATGGCAGTTTCCAGCTTTTGTCAAGGGTCATGGGAGATTCATTCCTGCAGGGGATTGACCTCACGCAGTATGTATGGATATGGTTGTTTCCTTCCTTCTGGTTGGCGGCTGCCTGGACATACCTTTATTCATTTGCTTCCGGGTCGGTATATATCATTGGTACCATCCTGAGTGTCGTGGTGCCATTGCTCAGCCTGTGGCTGATGATCAGGTACCTGGCGCCTGCCTTCTTTCGCAAGTTGTCCATGATCTCTGCGGGCACCAGTGGTGAAGAGAAAAAAAGTGATAGCAAAGCTGTGCATCATAAGGATAGTGGAATGTCCATGCGGCTCGCAGGACTTTTTACAACTGTGGGTATCGAGCGGGAGTCTTTCAGGTTTGTATGGCGGATGACAGGCAGGAGCCGAGATTTCAAGCTCAAGGTCTATCCGCAGATCGGGTACCTGGTGGTCATCATGGTCATGATGTTTGTTCGCAACCATAGTGACATTGAATCAGATCTCCTGTTGATGGACAACACGCGTGCCCGATTGATGATCCTCACTGTGATCTACCTGAGCAGTATCCTATTCATGGGAGCGATTTACCAGTTGCCCTTCTACGAGCAGTCCAAGGCTGCATGGCTTTATTATTCTCCTCCACTCATCGGACCTGGGAAGGTCATCAGCGGATCCATCAAGGCGATGGTTATCAAGTTTTACCTGCCTGTCGTGATCATCCTCACCATTGCAGGCATCGCGCTATTTGGCTTCCGCATACTACCTAACCTGGTGTGTGGCCTTGGCAATGTATTCCTCCTGTGCATGCTGTATTCGTGGTTGTTGATGGACAGGCTTCCTTTTTCTGTATCACCCAAGAGGGCTGGTGAGGGTCAGACTACCTTCAGGAATATGTTTATGCTGATCGGGCTGCCGTTGTTTGGGTTGCCGCATTACTTTTTATTTGATTTCCCGATCGTGTTATGTGTAGTTGGGGCGGTGACGATTGCGATAGGGTATATAGTGCTTAGGTATACCCAAGGGGATCGGGTGGGGGTATATGAAGGAAGGTTAGAAGCTTATGCTTCGACCTGGTTTCGTTCATCATTGTCTGTCAATCAGCAATCAGGGCTGAAGGGGCTGAAGATGCCTTCGCGAAATAGCTACGGCATCCGAGGGAGGCTGAAGAGGAGATCACTGATCACCGATCACTGATCACCGATGTTCACTCCCACACCGCAGATAGCTGATAGCTGATTACTGATCAACGATCACCGATCACCGATCACCGATCACCGATCAACTGATCAGCAGGGAGAGGGGAAAGTGCGTGTTTAGTAATCGTATATAAACGTAAGTAAACGAAAGAGGAAGTGAATATTTAAAAAACGAATGCTTCGACCTGCTTTCCGCTTCCATGTGCTATGGTTCGACCTGCTGTTCTCATCCATGTGCTACAGCTCACCAACCGCAGCTCAGCAACCGTTTGTATCCCCGCAATGGAGATATCGAAAAACGCAACATCAAAATGTTGATTTTCAATAGGAATGCCCTATATTTGGTTGCGTTGATATACGTGTTATATGCCATTTTAAGCAACATTCCAACCAACAGAAAAAATTAGATGAAATCAAATCACACTAAAAAAGTATTACTTGTAGTTTTATTAAGTTTTGCGACTTATTATTTTCTTTTTCAAATTTTAAACTTATAAAAGTGGGACTTGACAAACTAACTGAACAAGGGTTGGTTAGTTATATTTTGACTTATTTAATAATTGGTATCCCAATCTTTATCGGAACATTATTAATCGACAAGACAATTAGTATATTTAAAAGCCTTGGACTCTCATCGAATATTTTGACTGCAATATTGACAAGCGTATTATTCACTTTGCCTATGTTTATTGGTGGTGTGTTCTTTTTCAAATTCAACCAAAAAATTGACCTTCAAAATTTAATTGCAGGTACTATCGTTGCAGGCTTTATGGAAGAACTCTATTTTAGAGGTTTTCTATTTGGGCAATTATTTCGAAATACAAATCTTGGTTTTATCCCTTCTATACTTTTCGGTGCGTTAATTTTTGCTTTCGGACACTTATATCAAAGTCAAAATATAAGTGAGTTGGTCGGAATTTTTATGATTACGTTTTCAGGAGCTGTTTTTTTTGCTTGGTTGTATGCCGAATGGAATTACAATCTATGGGTTCCAATACTGACACACACTTTAATGAACCTTTCGTGGAATTTATTTGAGATTGACAATTCCGCATTAGGTGATATAAAAGCAAACATTTTTAGGGGTTTGACTATTTTAACCGCAATACTTTTTACAATTATATATAAGAGAAATAGAAACGAGAAACTAACAATTAATAGACAAACATTAATGCGGAACAAGAAAAACGGCATATAACAGCACCTACAAGAAATTGGCGGTTAAGTGGTTTAATGAAGCTTTGTGCTTCGTATCAGGCGCGCTGCTGGCAGACAGTTTTCGTCTCCGAAATCGCCAACTTCTTGTAGCTGCAAATCGTTTCACCAAACCATTCTAAATGAAATCCCTATACCTCCTGACCCTCATCCTTTTCCAATGGTCTCTCGCACCATGCCAAAGCTTTTATTTTGAGGACGGGGACACCTTGACGGTGATATGTAAAAGCGGGGCAAACCTAAGGGACAGTAATTCGATTTCTTCACCCAAAATAGCAGGCATTCCATTTGGGGGAAAAGTCATAGCCCGGACAACAGACTGTTGCCTGTATTTCATTTCAGATACGTTTGACAACCGATATGGATCCTGGATAAAAGTGGAGTACAAGGGAAAGGAAGGCTATCTGTTTTCCGGATTTGTGACCAGGCTCAAATTGCCCAGTATAGATTTTGCATCTATAAACTGCTATGACACCGGGCGCTTTGAGGCCTTTGTCAGAATGAACACAGACACGCTCATCTGCAGCGGCACCAGAAGATACCATGGATTTGATCAGGATGGGAAAGACTCCAGGGTATCAAAGTGGGAAGTATTCAATGATGAGACCAGAATCAATGAGGTATTCGGCTACGAATGCCGGGACCTGATCATTGAGTCCACCACGATCAACATGAATGATGTCCTCAACTTAAGTGAGTACTTTCTGGATAAGCTTAAAGACCAGTGCGGCAATCACTTTTTCTGGCAACAGGAGAATATCTACCGGCGTGGGATTAATCTCAGAAAGGACGGATATTACGTAGACCAGATAAGTTGTGGCGGACTCGGCATTGAGGCAGAGAAACTGGATGGCCACAGGATCATGATCACCTTGCATCGCGATGAATGATGAAATATTTTTGTTGTCAGTGTCTTCGTGTTGAATGCATTTACAATATATTTGGATTAGAAAATTTATGACCACCACTTAATAACTAAGACAATGAGAAAATTCATACCTGACTTTTTAACCCTACTGGTGCTAGCAGGCCTGTTAGGTTGTGGAAATGCTGATCAGCATGCTCAGGCTGAAGTGGATACGACTTCCAACGAGAAGCCAGCAAGCAATAGCGATATGATTTCGCAGAGAATAACACCGTGTCTCTGGGTGGAGACCAAGGATGCAAAAGCAGTAGCTGATTATTACCTCTCTATTTTCAAGGACGGTAAGTTGAAAGAGCATCACCAGTACAAGAATCCACCGGAAGCTGGAGGAGGGGACTTTGAAACGGCAGTTATTGAAATCAATGGGGTAGAATTCAGTATTCTGGCGGCAGGTCCATTCTTCAAGTTCAATGAGTCTGTTTCTTTTGTCATCAATTGCAAGGACCAGGCAGAAGTTGATTATTACTGGGGAGCGTTGACTGCAAATGGCGGGCAAGAAAGTTCTTGTGGCTGGTGTAAGGACAAATATGGTTTATCGTGGCAGGTTGTTCCTGTGGAGTATTTTGACTTAATCAACAGTGATGACCCTAAGGTCAGGGATAAGGCCATGACGAATACACTGAACCAGAAAAAGATAATTCTTTCAGAGCTTAAATAAAGTAAATTACGGTGGGCCAGGCCTCCTGGCGAACAAGAAGCAGAGGACCACTGAGGTTGAAGAGGCTGAAGATGCCTTCGCGAAATAGCTACGGCATCCGAGGGAGGCTAAAGGGGCCGAAAGGGCTAAAGAGGCTAAAGAGGCTGAAGAGGCTGAAGAGGCTGAAGAGGCGAAAGAGGCTGGGGAGTTGATCACAGATCACAGATCACAGATCACAGATGTTCACTCCCACACCGCTGATAGCTGATAGCTGATTACCGATCATGCTTCGACCTGCTTTCCGCTTCCATGTGCGACAGCTCAGCAACCGTTTGTATCCCTGCAATGAGGATTTGTTAAAACGCACTATTAAAGTGTAGGTTATCAAGGGTGTTGGGGTGGCATTAGTTGCGGGTATTTCGGTGTTAGCTGCTATTATAGGACAAGGCACATGCTTTGCCACGATAAGCAAGCTGAAAAATAAATTAAAATAACATTAACTATGAAAAAATATTTAGTTCTTTTTCTCTCCATTTTACTGTTAGGATGTAATGGACAAACCAGGAAAGCATTAAATTCAAATCTTAATACTAAAAGCCCAATTGAATTAATTAAAGAAAAGGAACAACAAGCTGAGCAGAAAAAATATTCCGATATAGGGGTATTAATATCAACATTTGAGTTTAAGGTAAAAACAAATAACGTAAAAGATTTTGAAGATGGATTCATTCCTTGGGCTGATTTGGAAAAACCTGAAATAGATTTACCAAACCTTGACAAAAAAGACGAAATTGTTGTAAATAGTTCATCAGTGAAAATAATAATAGATTACCCTTTGACAAATCAGTATGCGTTTATTCTCAAATCAAGCAAAGGTTTTACAAGGGGACAATTATTAATCGAAATCAGTAAACATTACTATTGGCTTTATGAAGAAGAAGAGAATAGTGCAACTATAAAGACAATTCCTGTGGACAAAAGGACAGCAATGTATAATAGAAATGAAACAAATGGCAAGTATGGAATTTGGGGACATGATATTGCCGATTTAGACATATCGGGAATTTCAATTTACGAAACAGAAAATGGAGAAATTATTCTTACCTTGAATATTGAATCGTAAAAAATATCACCAGCAACAAACGCTATAGCAAATGCGGGTTTGCGTGTTCGTTGAAACATTTGAAATCTTTATATACATTTGTGCTGGCAGACAGTTGAGCAACAATTTATTCCCGCACTTGCCATAGCGTCAGCCGTTCAACCGGTGCTACACCATGCACCACATGAATATTTAATGTAAATATTTAATTTTACTAATAAACCCTGATCCAAATGGCTTTACCCAAAATACCCGCCGTCACCATTTCAGCCCTTCTTGTATTCCGGATCGATGGAATGCTCTCTGTCCTCTACCGGGATGACTTCCATCCTTCCACCGAGGCTGATTTTGACAAGATGCTATCGATGAGTGGCATGAACAAACAAGAGTGGTGGGAATATCCGGAAGATGGCTGAAGAAATGGAGAAGAAGAAGTAAGGGCAGGGGAAATTCCATTCATTCCGCAAATTGTAATTCTATAAACAGTGAATATTTGTGTTGGGCACATCGTGCCTGGAAGCGATAGAGGAATGTATGCTGGCCAGTAAGGCATTTGTGAACATTTATTATATTTGGAAATTATCTCTTTACATAAAAACCAACTAGCATGAAAAAGAACTTTTATTTCCTGTTGTGCACAGTATTTATATTTTTTCAATTAACTGTTTACGGGGCGAATCCTCAGGCACCTGTCAATCTTGAAGATCATCCTGTAATGAAGGCAGCGGTTCCACTTGACCGGACACAACTGGAAGCCCAGCTGGGAAGAAAGCTTACATTGAAGGAGCGGATTGGGTTCTCCCTGGTCAAGTCGGGTATCGCCAGGGATCGGAAGCATCATCCGGCTGCTGAATCTGCATCAACAGGCGGAATCAATGGATTCGGCGTGGCTGGATTCGTAATAGGCCTGGTAAGTTTATTTGTTGCCGGAATTCCTTTAGGTATACTGGCTATTGTTTTTAGTGCCGTGGCGTTAGGGCAGATTGATAGGAAAGGGGAAAAGGGAAAAGGTTTTGCCATTGCCGGCCTCGTCCTCGGACTCGTTGAATAGATGCCCCTCTTTAAACATAGGACTTGATTATTCCATAAGATGATGAAATTAGAAAGCGTTGTCTATCAAAAGGGGTTTTTCTATTTCCTGGCATTCTTTCTATTGATGCTGGCTGGCTTTTGGCTGACTTATTTCACAAGGATACTGGACCAGGATAACTATCGTATGCATGTGCATGGTATCACCTTAATCTTATGGTGTATGCTAATAGTAGGTCAAGCGTATTTCATAAGAATTAAGAGCTACAGGGTGCATAGGCAGGTTGGAAAGCTTTCCTATATACTTGTGCCGCTAATTGCTTTCACTACAGTTGACCTCTACAAGTATCGTTTAAATGAACTTTCAAGTTTAAGTGCAGGAGATTATCTGTTTACAGCTTCAGTATTGATTGCGTTACTTACTTTTTTGATTTTTTATGGGTTGGCCATTTTTTATAAGGACAAGCCGGCTATCCACGCACGATACATGATTTGTACGATATTCCCAATGTTCACTGCGGTGATTGACCGGATCATTGATTCATATTTCCCCTTCTTATTGCCCTATTTCCCCGATGTGGATGGACCTGTAATTCAGGTTGTTGGATTGACTTTGGCGGACATTCTGCTGGTTCTGTTATGTATCTGGGACTGGCGTTCTCATCGGCGTATAAATGTTTTCCCAATCGTTTTGGTGATCCATTTACTCTACCATTTTGCAGTGCTTAATTTTTATCGGTTTGAATTTTGGAAAGCATTTAGCAATTGGTTTTTTGAGTTGTAACTACATTTCCAAAATCCGATATTTAGAAAAGGTCAATCGGTCTGACATAGTGACCGACAGCTCCTGCTATGGTCGTTTCGACTCCGCTCAACGACCGGAATGTGGCATCCTATGCATCAAGGTTGTTGTTTCGACTCCGCTCAACAACAACCCTGATGCTGTATAATATCTTGCCAGATATTATTAATCCACTTAAGATTTTATTTGTGAGAATTGTCGTTGAGCGGAGTCGAAACGACAATTCTTACAGAAAGGATACCCGTAGGAGATACCCCGGTCGTTGAGCGGAGCCGAAACGAACGGTATTTGTCTGGCGCAATTACTAAACTGTCGCCTGGACTACCATCACACATGCTAAGCTCTGGTAGGTCTGCCTCTTGAATACCGTATATTTGAATATTGGAACCCCGGATTCGATTCCATGTTCTGATGGACAAATGTTAAGCATCTTGAGGCCTCTTCTGGATGTCCCAAGAATTGCAATTTAAAGTGAACGCAATGAATATTCAAATCCCTTTTCGTTTCATAACTGGCCTGATCTTATTGAATTTGCATTTCAGTGCACACACTCAGGTTAGTTTTCTGGAGCCGGATACAGCAGTTTGGCGATTTAGAGGTATTGTGCATGATAGTCCTTGCTTTCATTATGATTGGCAGTATATGCTTTCGAGTCAGGAATCAATCGTTGGAGCTCACACCTATAGGAAGATGTATCAGCTTGGCCATCAACTGGTTTATCTTGATTGCATTGAACCACCACTAGGAAGCACCTTGCCCCAGCCTACAATCCCATGGTTTGCCGGCTTGATCAGAGAGGAAGGTCGAAAGGTTTATTTTTGGCCATGGTCTTTTGATTCAGAATATCTGGCGTACGACTTTGATCAGCAAGTTGGTGATACGATTCCGGCATACCACGCTCAGTATGTGACGATAACTTCGATTGAAGAAATTGTCCTGAATGGGAAGATATTTAAACAGTATATTCTTGGCCGAATTGAAGACCCTATTGATACCATCATCGAAGGCATTGGCACGAATAGTTTTCCATTCTATAATTCTACTGATCAAGCCCAAAGGGTAAATTTGGTATGCTACTCGAGAAATGACACAGTCTACTACCACCGATACGATAGTTGTGGATTTTTTGAGTTGCCTCCTATTGTTTCTGCTGTTGACAAAGGAGCTGACAGCAAAAGGACAGGTCATGATTTTGTCCAATTGGTTTATCCAAATCCGGCAACAAACCAGGTCAATCTTGTTTTCAATGAACCATGCGCCTACTCCGTTGAAGTATTTGACCAGCTAGGCGTCATCCATCAAGTAGAGTCAGTACTAAGTGATACTGGGATCCTCCTGGATCTTAATCTAGTACAAAATGGCGTTTACCTCCTTTATATTCAGCGGGATAGCATCTTGGTATCAGTCAAAAGACTTGTAGTCCTTCGATGATATTTTTTTGTTAGCGTTTTAAGCCAGAGGGCACAAACTGTGGAATTATGGTAGTTTGTATTGAAAGCAATATATCCCACCACTACCTCGCCACCACCAGTTTCTTCACACCCCATCTGCGACCATCATATATTCTCAAAAGATATGACCCATTACCAAGGTTGTTCAAATCGAGATTGACGATAAACTGACCGCCTTTGTTCAGCGAAGCGCTATATACTTCACGACCGGCAATATCGGTGATGTAGCATTGTAGTTCATTCGCTTCCACATCCCTGAGATCAAGCTGGATCAGGCCTGATGTAGGATTTGGCGAAATGGTAAAAGGCAAATTGTAGCGAAGTGTTGCAATCCCCAGCGTACTGATGTGTACCTGCTCTGTATGAATCGTACATCCGTTAGGATCCAACACGACCACGGTATAGGTGCCATCAGCCAGATCAGTAAATAGGTTTTCGGATTGAAAGGTTATGCCTCCATCGATAGAGTAGAGGTATCCATCAGGACTACCTTCAATTTCTATTATGATCTGATCTGAGTCAGCCTCAGCATACACAATCACTGCAGGTGGAGCAGGAACGTCATCGATGGTGATGGGGCCATAAGTGCCAGTGACCCCATCGCCGTTGGAGTCTTTTATGGTGATCGAATATGTGCCGGGTCCAAGGTCGCTAAATACATTGCTGGCCTGGAAATCTACACCATTGAGGCTGTAGGTATAAGGTGCCACACCGCCGCTTGCATCGATGGTGATGGCAGCATCCGCTATACCATAGCAATTCAATGGAGTAATGTTGGCAGTCAACACAAAGTCAGCGATGTACCTGAGCAGTGTCAGATCATAATTATTCTGCGTACCCTGAGTACCCGCTATGACGATTTTGCTGTCCGGTTGAACCAACACAGATGATGCAGACTCCCTGTCGCCTGGAAATCCTGTGGTAATGATCCCCTGGTTGCCAAAAGTTGTATCAAGACCACCTTCTGGCCGAAAGCGCGCGAGCAGGATCCGCTTTTCGAAACCCATCACATCGGAGTTACCGGTCAGCAGGATTTTTCCATTGGGCTGCAAGGCGATCCCATAGATATCGGTTTTAGATCCGAGGCTAACGATATAGATGCCCCCGATGCCAAAGGTCATATCAAGGTCACCGTCTTCTTCATATCGAACCATTCCGGCATCGGATGTCAGTTCAATGTTTACATTGTTGGCATTCCCGGCGGCTATGATCTTTCCATCGGGCTGAAGGACCATAGCTTTGATAAAGTCACTGCCGTTGACATTTTCCAGATCTGTGAGAACCTTGCCCCCATTGCCAAAGAATTTATCGAGGGTTCCATCCGTATTGTATCTCGCCAGCGTAAAATCCCCACTCGCCGCCACAGATGAATATCCTCCGAGGATAATCTGGTCATCAGGTTCAATGATGATGGAGGTGGCTTCATCCTCATCACGGATATTGGTATTGACGATGCCATCCACCCCAAAGAAAGTATCCAGCACACCATCAGGCGTGTAGCGTACCATAGCAAAATTCGAATTAAAGCCATCCGCAACCCTACCTGCCATCACGATCTTGCCATCAGATTGCAAGGCCACGCAATTGGGAAATTCAAATGTCGAGCCGAGATCAGTCACTGTCCAGCCGTTGGTTCCAAACGTACTGTCCGGAGTCCCATCGGGTAGCAATCGCAACACAGCAAAGTCATATTGTCCATTGGCCTGGGCCTCACCTGCTACAACGATCCGTCCATCAGGCTGAAGCACGAGAGCATGTGCACGTTCGGCACTGATATCGCGATCTGCCAGCACCACCCCGCCAATGCCAAAGCTTTCATCAAGTGTACCATACTGCAAACAGCGTACGACTGAAAAATCCCCATTTGTGCCGCCATTGGTATTGACGGCGGTGAGTATTTTTCCATCAGGCTGGAGGACGGCACCAACTCCATAATCAAAGGAGGCAATGTCCCTGGTGACGATGCCATCACCATCAAAGGTTGTATCCAGAGTGCCGGATTGACCATTGAGGGCAATAGTCACCAGACAAAGCAAGCCAATTGAAAGGCAGTGGGATTTGGTCATTCGCAATTGATTTTATGGTTTCGAAAGGGAAAATACAAAAATTGTTTTTTAATTTTTTGCCAGCCATTTTATTTCTCGATAGCGGAAATAACAAGAGCTACCACATCATCAATCTTGTCATCATCGATCCATCTTGCTACGATCACTAGATCATGCTGCCGGTCGACGACGATGTAGTTACCTCCAAAACCCAGCGCACAGAATACATCTGCCGGTGCCCCCGGGAAGCGCCCATCAGCGTTGGTCCACCAGAGATAGCCATAGCCGGGATTTGGGTCAGATGGCTGGCTTGCTTCTTTGATCCATGCTGCTGAAATGAGTTGCTGATCTTTCCACAAGCCATTTCGGGCAAATAACAATCCAAAGCGTGCATGATCGAGTGTGTTGATAAATAGTCCACCTCCAAAGTGTCCCCCACCACTGACCGTCTGCATCATTACACCATCGACATTGACAAAGGCATCATCATATCCATACCATCTCCATGTCGTAGACGCACCGATCGGATCCATGATCTTTTCCTTCAGCACCACAGGCAATGGTTTGCGCCACACTTGCAGCAATGAGAAGGCGAGCAGGTTGACACGGGTATCGTTGTATTCAAATTGTGCACCGGGCTCAACGAGTGGCCTGTTTTTCCAGTCATCTATCCCACCTTCTTTAGGTGGACGATCTGCCCAGTCACAGGTGCCAAACTGGCATCCGGACCAGTCTGAGGTTTGTTGCAACAGATGTTTCCAGGTGACCTTTCCGTTATGTTCACCATCATAGGTGCCATCCCAAACATATTTTTTCACAACATCATCCACATCGTTGATCAATCCCTGGTCCACTGCGAGGCCGGCTACTGTAGAGAGGTAGCTCTTAGTAGCGCTGAAGGTCATGTCCACTCTTTCTACATCACCCCATTGCGCCACGATGTATCCATTCTTGATGATGACACCTGCAGGGCCTCCGCGTACTTTCATCGGGCCCAGGATCGTGTAGTTTGGTTCGCGGGCGTATGCCTTGAGATTGGCGATGCGCAGGTCGCGCTCCACTTTATTTTCAGAACGTAAAGCGAGAGCAACAGCACTGTCGATATGGGTTGCATTTATACCAGCTTCCTGGGGTGACCTCACCTCCCATGTAATGCCCGGATAATATCGCGATTGGGCATCTCCATGACCATGCATAAGCTGCATGAGTAGACACAACAGCATGGACATCGTCCTGAAGGATTTAGGTATAATGGTCATCTTAAGCGCTGAGGTATAAAAGTAATTGCGGAATTTTTAGCTGTGCTTATTGCTTTACCAGACTGCGTAATATACGTTGATCATTATTTTGCAACGTCACAAAATACACTCCTGATGGAATGTCATTCAGATTTATTTCCAGTGCATGCCTCCCGACTTCCATCATTCCGAAATCAATTGACTGTATGGCAGATCCATCGATACGATTTATGGTCACACGGATATGGCTGTAGGTAGGCAGATTAAAATCAATATGCGTAATCTCTTTAGCAGGATTGGGAGAGAGTGTCAGTTCTTGAATATCTTGTTTAAGATCATGTGTTGCAGAAGGTATCGTATAATTGAGGTAGGTATCAAGTAGGGCAAGGCTCAGCACAAAGAGATCAAAGGGACCATCGTCCGGTAATGGGACTGAGAGGCGGTCATCATTTTGCTGCACGGCAAGTGCCATATCTTCTGAAGGAAAATATAAGGCAAAGGACTTGTAGATCAGGCTACCATCGTGGCCATGATTTTCAAGTGACCCACCCAGGGGATACATCGATACACCGAGCCCATATTCAAAGCCCGAACCATCCTGCACATAATCTGTTAGCATTTCATCCAGTGTGGTGTCCTGCAGCAAATGGCCACCGTATACTAGTCTGCTGAATTGAACGAGGTCTTCAGGTGTGGAGAGCAGGCTGCCAGCACTACTCGCCATGCTGAACAATCCTTCATCAGGTAGCCCGAGGCCCTGTAAATCTTCAACTGTCCCGTTGCCATCAAAATCACCGTACGCATGAGCGAATGGTTGGGTGCCATGTGACTCCCATGGATAAGCAGAGGTATGAGATAATTGATATGGATCCAGGATTCGTGCTCTCACCACATCATACCAGGGTTGGCCGGTGATATTCTCAATGATTCTGCCTGCCAGCAGATAGTTAGTATTGGAATACGACCAACTCGTTCCTACTGGAAAATTCGGGGCAAGGACATAATTACGGAGTATCGTATCTGCCACCCAGATGCTATCCAGGTTGCTGAGCCAGGCTTCAGACATGGCAGGGTTTTCATTGAGGTAATCACTGATCCCCGACCGGTGACTGAGCAGTTGCCTGATCGTGGTGTAGCCCGGTACATTTGGATAAGACTCAAGATATGTACCGATGCTATCGTCCAAAGAAAGAAGTCCATCTTCAGACAGTAACAGGAGTGTAGCTGATACAAATGACTTTGAAATACTGCCCATGCCCATGAGGTGATCAGTAGTGAGCTGTTGCTGTGTTGGAATCTGGGCAGCAAGACCACTCGCACGCTTCCAAATAGAACTGTCAGGCATCAACATCGCTGCATTGAATCCCTTGATAGATGATAGAGATGTCAGGCTATCAAATACATGATCAAGCAATTCGGGAAGGGTGCTGCCTGAAATGGATCTTTGTATCCCATGCTGTTGAGCTGACAATCGTGCAGCTGTGTTGACTTGCTGCTCATTGAGCAGGGAGGTCTGTGCTGTTAAAAGTGAGGAGGCAAAAAGGACGGCCATCACAACAGCAAGTAATCGGTTTTTTATCATCGGGTAGAATTTACAAGACTAAAAATAGGAAAATTAGAAATACCCCATTGGATAGTCGATGATTAAGCCCTGCTGTGCATGCATGCATGTTAACATCAGATTTACATTACTTAATCTCTTTTGGACTAGTATTCATAAACTACTTTATAGGAATGCCCTCCAAAATACCAGATGGGAATCAATAAAAGGGATTCTCTAAAGGAATCGGCCATCGGCCGTTGGATGGAGTTCTCTCCACCGACCAACGGAAGTCCATATATGAATCCTACAAGGAATTCTATTTGGGAATCATTATGCTGGCGGAGAGAACTCCATCCAGCGGCGTTTTTTATTTCCAGCGGAAATATAATAACAGGCCAATCCTGATTTATGTATAAAGGGCGCCTCTAATAACCTCTTGAAGATTAAATATCACTTTTGATTGTCAACACTTTATGAGAAATATACTATATGAATAGACAGTTATTAGAAGCGCCCTAAACAATATCCTTTAGGGGTTTAGGAATAAAGTTTAAATATCACTGCCCGCGATCCGCCCCTTCAATCTTACGATAAGGATTCTCAAAGAAATCCTGCACCGTCCTGTTGAATATATCACTGCGATAGATCACCGTGGCGTGTCCGGAATAGGGGAGTATCCACAAATAGGATTTAGGGATCGACTGTGCGATGAGCATCGTATGTTCCGGCAGGATGATCTCATGATCGCCTCCGATCACCAGGGTAGGGCATTTGATGTTGCCCAACTGTGCCGCAGTGATATGTGGTTGATGGACCAGCAGGTCAAGCAACTTGAGGTTGCGTATATTTTGCGGTGTCTTTGCGAGTTTGGCCGCGGCATTGTAATCGTTTATTGCATTCCTGACATAATATCCATCTATGGCTGTACTGTCAGGCCAAAGATTTGCACCTGTGATAGCCAGTTTCTTTACTTTCTCCGGATGACGCATTGCCAGCAGCAGGCCATTGATCCCTCCATCGCTCCAACCAATCACATAGCAGGAGTCCAGGTGCAATGCATCCAGCAATGCAGCCAGGTCATCCGCCATCATTTCATAAGTCAGCGAGTCTCCAGGATCTATTGATTTGCCTTGGGCACGACTGTCGGCGAGGATCACCTTGTAGTTGTCATCAAAAAACGGGATCTGAAAATTGAAATCCTTGATCGATCCACCATTGCCATGGATGATCAGCAGGGGTTCACCTGAGCCATAGGTCTCGTAATACATCCTGAGCCCGCGGATGTCAAGGTATTTTCCCACCTTGCTGTTGTTGCCATACGCCAGCACTGCAGATTGCGACTGCGCACCGCAGTATATCAGCACAATGGCTGCGATCATTATGATTTTAGTATACATCAGCTTCAACGTATTTATGTTTGATCAGCAAAATACAGTTTATTCGGCATCAGGAGATGGATTTCGTTGCGCACGAAACGTGGGAATATGTATGTTCTTTTTTACCGCAAAAAAGAACCAAAAAGCTCGTGACCAAAAAAACTCGCTTAATCATCCTGCATTCGCTTGGCCTCCTCGTTAGTTTTCAACCTATTCGTTTTACAATTTCCTATTTCTTATCATTGATTATTACCTGACAGAGACTTGTATTTGCATGAAATAGGCTTTTGTTTTGCTCAAACAGTTTTTGGTCACAAGATTGTACCTATTCGAGATGATTTTGGGACAATTTTGAGCGACAGCTGGGTGCCTATTCGAAATGATTTATTAAGCAATTTCTAGATGAGGCCGCAGGCCTCATAAAAAGCAATGTTTGGCACATCACTTTTCGTTTTTCTCTTTTCGTTTTTTACTTATATGCCCTATGCTCTATGCTCATTTCGCTCTGCTTCTTTCATCAGCTTCAACACCTCTTCGTCACTCACCTGGGTGAAGTCATCATAGAATTGGCCGACACCATAGAATTCATCAGGGAGGTGCACACAAATAAAATCATCCACCAGTCCACTGATTTTCGCTGCAGTCCGATCTGGAGCTACGAGGACAGCTACAACAACCTTACGGGGATGCTTTTGCGCGGATCATCTGGATGGAGACCATCATGGTATTGCCTGTGGCGATACCGTCATCGACAATAATTACTGTTTTGTCCTTCAGGTCGACCGGCTGGCGATCTCCCATAAATTTCTTCTGCCTTTCCAGAAGCGCCGCGCGTATTTTCTTGATTTCTGCTTCCAGGTATTCCCTGGAGATATCAAACCGGTCATCGATGACTTCGTCTTCGAGACTCACAGCTCCTATCGCCAGTTCAGGATTGCCGGGAAAGCCAATTTTTTTTGTCAGCAGTAAGGCCAATGGAAAGTGATATGCCATGGCGATTTCAAACCCGATAGGCACACCACCACGGGGCACTGCCAATACGACGCCATCATCGCCTTTATAAGGAGAAAGCAAGGGTATCATTTTCATTGCGGCATCATGCCTGTCCTTGAAGATCATAGGAGGTGGTTTAGGATTTGTGTACTACAACTTTTTTAATCAGGTGTGTCGTAAACCAATCATTGGCCAGCTTCGCTACTTCATCGAGCTTTCCGGTTTCTTCAAAGAGATGTGACGCTCCTTCTACGATGATGATTTGTTTTTCACTCTGGAGTGATTTCAAAACTTTCTTGTTTAACTGGATGACTTCAGTATCCAGGCTGCCGACAATGAGGAGTACCGGAGCCTTGACTTTGTCCAGGTCCATAGTTGCCAGGTCAGGCCTCCCACCACGCGATACGACAGCACTGATCATGTCACCCATGCGGGCAGCGGCATTCAATGCTGATGCAGCCCCCGTGCTTGCACCAAACAGGCCAATGCTACAACCCGAAAGTGCAGTTAGGCCATGCGCATATATGGTGACACTGACCAACCGTTCTGTCAGCAGGTCAATATCAAATCTGTTGTGGTTTTCCTGATCCTCCTCCCTGGTCAGCAGATCAATGAGCAAGGTGGCGATATGGTGTTTGTTGAGATACCCTGCCACAAACCTGTTGCGCACACTATGCCTGCTGCTGCCGCTGCCATGGGAAAAGATGACCAACGCCTGGCAACCTTCTGGAATGGTCAGGTTTCCTGTCAGCCATATATCCTGCCCGACATCAATGTCGATTTCCCGGGAATCAATTGTGATCATAGCCGATGATTTAGTATGAAAAGTACTCTCATTATAATAGCCATACCTATGATGTGAATCAGCACAGAATATGAGGTCAGTCATAGGCACTATTTTCTTACATCCCTTGTTTTATATATAATGATGCCGATGTTGGCTCGGGGAAGGGTTATCTGTAAATCGTAAGGGGTGGTAACTGATGTGCTTGATCTGATATCAAGGAGTATATTATCTGACTTTTGTTTCGTTTAAAAGGTATGACTTCGACCAATCACAGATTGTCGCAAATACTTGGTCATCTGGGTGACATCTACCAGTATATGGGTATAGAAGAGCGTTTCAGGGCACTGGCTTACACAAAGGCTG
The DNA here is from genome assembly GCA_016716665.1 of Candidatus Opimibacter iunctus. GTDB lineage: Bacteria > Bacteroidota > Bacteroidia > Chitinophagales > Saprospiraceae > Opimibacter > Opimibacter iunctus. The sequence continues at coordinate 38,654 of JADJVH010000011.1, forward strand.
CACGCACTATTGATAACCTGAAGGATGATATCACCATCTATATAAAGAACAATACACTTGAAGATATCCCTGGCATAGGAGAGAGCATTGCAGAAAAGATTATCGAGTTTGTCCACACCGGGAAGATCAGGAAGTATGAAGAGCTGAAGAAAAAAGTCCCCCTCGAATTGCTTGACCTCATGAGTGTGTCCGGCTTTGGCCCACAATCCCTGAGGCAGATCCATAGTGAATTGAATATTACCACCAGGGCTCAACTGATCAAGGCACTTGAAGATGGACGGATAAGCAAGCTTAAACGATTTGGCGCAAAGAAGGTGGAGAATATGATGCGGGGGTTGAAACTGCAAAAGCAATCTCAGGAGAGAATCCTGTGGTGGCAGGCAAAAGAGATCGGTGACAGGATCAAGGCAGAGCTTGGGCAGTTGAAGGAAGTCCGGAAGATTGAAGTGGCCGGCAGCATACGCCGTGGCAAGGAAACTGTTGGAGATATCGATATCCTGGTCAGTTGTGCTCCGGCTCATCGGAAGAAAGTGATTCAGGCCTTTACACTGCTGAGTAACCGCAAGATGGTGATAGCCAAAGGGGAGACCAGGGCGAGTATCCTTATCAATGACTTTGACAGGCAGGTGGACCTGAGAGTCATCAACGCACAGGAGTGGGGTGCAGCCTTGCTTTATTTTACCGGATCCAAGGAGCATAATGTTTATCTGAGGACCCTTGCGAAACAAGAAGAGCTAAAGATCAACGAATACGGCGTCTTCAGGATCAAGGATGGCCACAAGGTAGCCGGCAGTTCGGAAGAGGAGATCTATCGTGTATTTGGATTCCAATACATTCCCCCTGAACTGCGCGAGATGAATGGGGAGTTTGAGTTGGCTGCAAAGGGAAAGATACCAGCCTTGATCGAACTGGGGGAAATGAAAGGAGATATGCAGATGCACAGCACATGGAGTGATGGGGCTATGGATATTGAAGCATTGGCCAGGCATGTGATGGAACATTATCCGTATGAATATATCGTCCTCACTGATCACTCTGTTTCTTCAAGGATCGCAGGTGGGAAGGATGAAAAGTCATTCAGGAAACAATTTGTTGAAATAGACCGGGTCAATCAAAAACTTGGCAGGCAGCTGATCAGAAAGGGGGTGGAAGTGGATATTCTGCCTGATGGGTCACTTGATCTGAAGGATGACCTCCTCGTGGAGATGGATTGGGTATGCGCGTCAATCCATTCCGGATTTGCACATGATAACACCTCGCGATTGGTCAAGGCTTGTCAGCATCCCTTGGTCAATTGCATCGGACATCCTTCGGGGCGGTTGATCGGAAAACGCGAGGCTTACGGCGTTGACTGGAAGAAATTGTTTTCAGTAGCAGCCAGGACCGGGACAGCCATAGAAATCAATGCCCAACCAGACAGGATGGATCTGAGTGATACGCTGGCCCGCCAGGCAAGGGAGGCAGGTGTCATGCTGACAATCAGTACCGACAGCCATTCGGCAGAAAATTTTTCATTTATGAAATGCGGTACTACAGTCGCGCGAAGAGCCGGGTGTGAAGCAAGTGATGTGTTGAATACTAAAAGCTGGAAAGAGGTTGAGGCATTTGTAAAACGTAAGCGGAAAAAACAAAATAGAAAGCCATGAGTGAAACACTTCAAACCATATATCAGCGCAGGGCTGTACGAAAGTACAAGCCGATGCCGGTGAATCATGAATTAATCATGCAGGTTATTGATGCCGGGCGTATGGCACCTTCGGCCATGAATAAGCAGCCATGGAGTTTTTATGTGCTCACCGAAAAGACCGATATCCAGGCGTTTTCAAAACAAATAGCCAGGGCCGGGGTGAGGGAGATCATCCGCAGTGGTGTTAAAAAGGTTGTAAAAACATTTCTGGATGTCCTCAGGGCGCCCATCGGATTCGGGCACATAAGTGAAAAGGATTTTGTGTTTTACGGTGCTCCTGTGGTCATTTTTATCACGGCACCAAAGGACAACGAATGGGCCTCGCTGGATATCGGGATGTGTTGCGGGAATATGATGCTGGCTGCCAAATCCCTTGGGCTTGATAGTTGCCCGGTGGGTTTTGGAAAATTTGTTGACCAGACCAAATCATATCCTTCACTGCGTATCCCTCCGGAAGAACGAGTAATGATCGCGCTGATACTGGGATATGGTGATGATGAGCCGGAGATGCATGAACGACGAAAGGGAAATGTTTTTTTTATTTCTCCGGGAACCTGAAACTTAGCCTAGCGCCACATCCAGAATCATCATCACCGTAAAGCCACCTATAAATCCAAGTACTGCGACATCCGTGTATTTGTCACGTTGTGTTTCGGGTATAACTTCTTCAACAACGACATAGATCATCGCACCGGCAGCAAATGCAAGTGCAAATGGCAGAAAGGGCTGTATGTAGATCACTGCTATGGCCCCCAGGACACCGGCGACTGGTTCTACGACCGCAGAGAGCTGGCCATACCAGAAGCTCTTAAATCTGCTCGCACCCAATCTGCGCAGCGGCATAGCCACAGCGAGTCCTTCCGGAAAATTTTGAATCCCAATACCCAGTGCCAGCGCGATAGCGGCCGGTATCATGTCCTGTGCATAGCCACCCGCTGCCGCGCCAAACAACACCCCGACGGCAAGCCCTTCAGGAATGTTATGCAAGGTGATAGCGAGGAGCAACAAGGTAGTCTTGTGCCATTTGGTCTTCATCCCTTCGCTTTCTTCCTCTCCGAAATTGATATGCAGGTGCGGAAGTAATTTGTCGAGCGAATAGAGAAACAACGCCCCGAGTACGAAACCCACAGCGGCCGGCATCCATGCATATCCCGGATACAGTTTTTCTGAGTACGTGATACTTGGTGCCAGCAGCGACCAAAAGCTGGCAGCAATCATCACCCCTCCTGTAAAACCCAGCATCGCATCGTATATGCTGCGCCGCATCGACTTGAAAAAGAAGACAAACGCAGCCCCCAGCGCAGTGACAGACCAGGTAAAGGTCGTCGCGACCAGTGCTGCATATACAGGCCCTATGCGGATAAAGAAATCTTCGAGTTCTTTCACGCAGCAATGTACTAATGTCATTTATTTGATCCACTGATCCCGGTGAGGGATGCGAATGATCAAGATCATTTTTTGAAACTTTCTACAGGGATTTAATTAATTGTAAGAAAGTGAGACAGTAAGATAGTAAGAAGTGTGGGAGAGGGTTTGGGCATGAACCATTGAGAATCGAATAGTTTGCCAGAGGTGGCGAACTTATTAATGCTTATCGCTAACTGCCCTCCCGCTCTATGGCTTCGCAGGGTGCGGGATCCTTGTGCTGAGCGGAGCCGAAGTATCCGCTGCGCTTCGAACTGCTCACTGCCCTTTGCTGCTCTATGCCCTATGCTCTCTGCTCTATGCTTTGACCCTCACATACTGCGTCGCCGACTTGCCATCAACAGTCATCGTCACTGCATACATCTCTCCGATCGTGAATGGCTTCACTTTGCGGATGAAATGATTGGCACCCAACTGCACCTGGTTTGTCCAGTCTTCTTTCAGGACAACTTTTCCTTTCTCATCCGAGATCGTAACCGATATCCGCGATTTTTGACTGAGGGTAAAAAGGATATTAAACATTTCATCACCTGAGGTCGGGAATATCTGTAACTGCAGGCCATTATGGCTCTGCACATTGAGTTGATCTTTTATTGGTCCTTTACGCTTCACCACATAGACTTTGTAGGCTACAGGATGCGCCACACTCTGATCACTATCATTGATCCAGAAGATATTGGCGGCTGTGCTTTCGATCCCACCATACACGTAGCCTACCAGCATGGAGTCTCCGCGCAGTTGGTCGAGCTTGATGACCCCATTGTCATAGCGGGGGATTCCGGAGGCAGGGATAAACTCTGCACTGGCTCCGAGGTAACCGGGCATTTCAATGGAAAGTTTGTATTCTGTCAGCATGCCTTGAGCATCTTGGGTAACTCTCGATATTGTTTTTACAAACGGGACATCGCTATCCTCCACGAGTTTTCCATCCTCATCAGCATATTGGGCGATGCCGCCAAAGAAAATGGTATGCATGGCCTGATCGGCAGACGAGTACATGGGCATGACCGCACTGTGATAGTTGCAGTAGTATTGTGCAAAGCCTGGCACGGCAGTGTATTTGTTTTGATCAATACTCACCACATTGAGATAAGGCAGATCCGCGATGAGTTGAAACGGACCTGAATAGCTCATCAACCCTTCCTGTCCGTCAGGTAGAATCAGCGGAGCTACGTTGTAATCCCTGCGGTGAAATGCTGCCGTATCGGTCACCGAAGTATATTGCGTAACCTTGATGCTTGTACCATCATTTTCAAGTTGGAATCTGCGGAACCCATTGATATATTCCTGGGTGAAGGAGGGATGGTTCATCGGATTATAGTTACCGTCAAATTTTTGTCCGCCGACCAGGAAGTAGGTCTCATTGATCTTGTGGAGATGCCCTCCGGTGACCGCAAACCGGGGATCAGTCATTGTCTTCACATATGGGCTGAGGTCCTGCCCATTGATGACCGCCATGATCACAGAAGGCATATCAATCGCAGTCAACATCGCATAGGTGACTTTGGCATCTATAGTCTGGCTGTGTCCATACCCACCGACGAGGTATAGGGTATTCCCATCCTGGTGGAATTCCATATTGGTGGAACTCAGTTGATCCTGCAAAGGGATAGACAGTGAAGTGAGTGGCGAGGTCCATATTTTTTGGTGCGCGGGATCCACCACGGTAAGTTGTATGTTGCGCCCTTCCGGATTGAATGTAGCCCAGGGTTGTCTCCGGTGCAGGCCATCGATCCTGCCTCCGACAATCAGCCACAAGCCATCATGCTGTCCCCATGCATAGGCCTGGATACCTGGCAGTCCTTCCATGCGTAACGGTTCGAGATGTATTTGGAATGGATCAGATTGAGCTTGTGTAGAAAATACCGAAATGAAGAGGGCAATAATGAGGGTCAGCTTCCGTGTCATGATACACTTATCTAAATGAAGCAGAAAGGTAGAGGTTAAAGCGCTGATAGAGTGTAACAAATGTTATGTACGTCCGGTAATTAGAAGAATTATAATTTATACAGGCTCTTCATCTTCGCGATAAATTCTTCTTTCCTTCGGCGGCTCACCTCCAGCATTTTCTGGTTGTTCATCACGACAAACCCACCTTCCCCTTTCTGGTATTCCCGGATATGGCGGATGTTGACAATATACGAGCGGTGAATCCTCACGAAATGATCGGGATCAAGCAATGCGTCATATTCAGCAAGGGTCCTGGAAGACATAAAGCTGGTCTTGTTGTCCAGGTGGAAGATGGTGTAGCAACTCTCAGCTTCACAGTACAGGATATCAGCCACACGGATCACCCTGAAGCCTTTGGAATCCGGGATACAGATTTTCATGTCATCTGTATGCTTCAGTTTCTGGATGTTGTACAACAGCGCTTCATAATTCTGATGTACGTGCTTTGAACGTATGCGCTCGATAGCCTTATTGATGGCCCTGCTGAAGTGATCCTCATCGATAGGCTTGAGCAGGTAATCCACCGCACTGTATTGGAAGGCGCGCAGTGCATAGCTGTTGTACGCGGTGGCAAAGATGACTTCGATGTGCCTGGCCTGGATGGCGGACAAGACATCAAAGGCATTGAGATTGGGCATCTGGATATCCATGATGAGCAGATCAGGCTGTAGCTGGTTGATCTGTATGATGGCATCTTCCGGATCGGTGCAAGACGCCACCACTGCGACTTCGCCTGTATAGCCACGCATCAGTAGTTCCAGGATTTTGAGGCCCCTGGGCTCATCATCGACCAGGATGGCCTTAATCAGGTTCATAGGTGTTGTGTTTAAAGCGTAAGCGGACAATGGTTCCTTTGCCCGGCGTAATTTCTGATTTATCGATGAGCTCCAGGCGATAATCAGCCGCATATTTTTTATTGAGCAATTCCATACGCTTCCGGATGTTGTCCAATGCGACAGAATGATGCTCTTTCGTAGGATTGTCACGTGATCTGGCATGGATGCCTACGCCAAAGTCTTCCACCTCGCATACGACATCCTCACCATCCTTGTAAAACCGTACAAAGAGTTGCTTGTCTCCTTTCAGTCCGCTCAGTCCATGCCAGAGTGCGTTTTCAACGATGGGTTGCAACAACAGGGGCGCCATCATGATGCTGTCTGCCTGGAGTGCGTGGTCTGTCTCCATGGTGTAATGGAATTGATCAAAACGCAGTTTTTCCATCTCCAGATAATTGTGGATGTATTCCATTGTCAGGGATAGTGAGACAGATGGAAGTTGTGACTGGTCGAGGGTCGAACGTAACAGGTAAGAAAATTTATTGAGGTAGATATTGGCATTGACATTGTCCCCTGACATGATCATCTCCTTGATGCTATTGAGACAGTTGAAGACAAAGTGTGGGTTCATCTGGGCATGCAGGGCCTTGAGCTCATACTCGACGACCATGCGGTCAAGATTGGAGATCGTACGCATTTGTTTCAGGCGGTACCTGATGATCCTCCACAAGATCAATCCAATGAGGATGGCCATCGGGAGTATAAATATCCACCGGGCGTAAAACGGGGCCAGAACAGTGATCCTGTAGGTCTTGTAGGAAGGAGACCAATAGTTGTTTTTAGATTCCACCTTGAGGGTCAGCGTGTAGCGTCCGGGCGGTATCCTGGTGAGCAGGATCTCAGGTTTGTCGATCATGATCCAGGAGGCAGTGTTGTTCCTTTCTAGTTTATAGGAGAAGACCTGGTTGCCGGGGTCGTCAAAATTGAGCGTGATAAATTTGAGTTGCATCGTATTCTCATCAGGAGAGAACTCAATTTCTTCCCCGGGCAGATCAATCGTCCGCTTACCGAAGATATTGATATTGGATATGAGCGGGGCATTGTGCCGCTGCTGCAGCGGCTGACCGCCTTCAAAAGTGTAGATGACATCATCGCCGGCAAAGAGGATTTCATTGGTAAGCTCGTTTTTGAAAAATCCGAGGGAGGAGATGATCTCATTGGTCCAGCCATCTGCTGCGGCAAGCACCCGGTATTGGTGTGACCGTGTATCAAGCGAGACCAACGTACCCTGCACACTGAGGTAATGCAAGACATCTCCGATCATCGTCTGGTAATGATTGATCGCCGGGCTCAGGCGCTGATCGCTGAAGATCTCGAAGGGTTTGCCGGGACGAAGGATATGCCAGTTGTCATTGTTGGTCGTAAACCACAGGTCATCCAGCGAATTGCGATGCATGAAGTAGGGTTTCTTGGCATTTCGCTGCATGGGTAGTTTTTCGATGAGGGAATCGATACGCTGCTCCTTGATATTGTATCGCGCCATCGCATCACCACAAAACCAGATGTTTCCTTCAGGATCCTCAGCGATGCGGAACGGGATATTGACCCTGAACTTTTCATTTTCAGCATCATGGCTGATCAACGTCATCTGTTTACCATCAGGATCAATCTTGTAAGCATTGTTTTCTTCATTTCCGGTGACCCATATTTCTCCAGTGCGGCTCCGATAGATATCCTGGACAAACATGTCACCTGTACAATCAGGACAGTTTTTAAAATGCAGTGGTTTTACTTCGCCTGTTTTCTTGTTATAGGAAAACAAGCCCCTGAAGCTGCAGATCCAAAGGATTTCATCAGAGAAAGGAAGCAACTTGCCAATCGGCAGGATTTTGTTATCTTTTTTAAAAAAGACCTGGTTCCTGAGTGCATATGTCTGGTCATCGATCACGAGCATACCGGAATGGGTAGTGGTGACATACCATACACCATCACCCTTCTCCATGTATTTGATGATCAGTGGAAGACCTTCTATGTCTCCGGTGATCCTGTGCCCCTGTATGATCGGATCACTTTCCTGCTTGTACAATCCGTCAGTGGAGCCAATCCATATCCGGTGATCATGATCTATCAGGAATGCAGTGATGGTGATTTCAGGCAACATCAACTGTGGGTCAAGCCGGGCATTACCCTTTTTAAAATCAAAATGCAGCGCATAACATCCCTTGGTGCCGGTAATGAACAGCGTGGAGTCATCAAGCACATGAATATCCGATCGCCATGTCATATTGGAGGCTATGCCAGGATCGATCGGGAGGGTGATGGATTGGTGTGTTGAAAGATCCTGAAGTATAATCTTCCGGTACCTCGCTGAGAGGTAGGCTAAACCATTGCCTGGTATAGCCTTGAGATCGATTTCCGGATCAATGGTGATCAGCCCGGTGTCCAGTGGTGAAACGTTTGCCTCAGGTATGATTTGGTTTGATGCAGGATCAAATACACTATAGCCTTCACTGTTTTTCTGAAACATCCGGCCATCAGGGAGCAGGAACATTTTTCGTCCGTAGAGCATCCATGCCTTACCGATATCAGCAGCAGTGTAGTAGGGAAGGGAAGTTGTTAATTGGACTGAAGGGTCGAACACATAAAAGCCTGTCTTAGTGCTGAGGCCATAGTTTCCTTTTGCATCCTTACCGATATCCGCAATGTGGTACGCCCAGTTTTTGAGGTTTTCTTCGGCATCAAAAGACAGTGGCTTTAACGTATAATCATTCGTATTGAGCAGATATGCGCCATATTGTGTGGCGATCCCCAGCTCGCGATCATCGAGGGCATGGACAGATACGATGGCCTGGTCAGCTTTGTCAAATTGGTCATTGAGCGTCGTGAGGTTGATAAATGAAGTGCCATCATATCTGTTGAGGCCATATTCGGTACTCACCCAGAGGAATCCATTTTGGTCCTGGCAGATCGCGGTGATGCGGTTATTGCTCAGCCCCTGCCCAGTATTGTATTTTGAAAACTGACTGCGCTGAAGTTGACCGGACAGATGGCCACCCGGAAGGAAAAACAGCAAGGCTGATATCCATATATTCCACCGCACCAGTATCATATCCATGACGCTTTAGGCAAGTAAGACCGGTGAGGAGAAAGGAGCAGGGTCATGGACAATTCATATAAGCAATAGCTGGTCAATCTTCATTCAAAGGGGCAGTCACAACCATTCCGGCAGCAGGCCAGAAGAGGTTGTGAGGAGTCATTACAAAAGTAGATCGAATCCTGAGATCATTGGTAGCTCCTGATAGGCCGCTCACAGGATGGTTGCCACCGCTCACTTACTTTAACATGACGGGTATGCTGACAGGTTGATCTTTGTAAATGAACCTGTCACTTGCTTCCCGACTATGAAACATTGTTTTCGCATCCTGCTCCCTCTCCTCGTTATTGCATCTAGCTCTTTATACGCCCAAAACGTTGGCATCGGCACCCAAAAACCCCATCAAAGCGGAATCCTGGATATCGAGAGCCATGACAAGGGGATATTGGTCCCCCGGATGTCGGAGGCAGAGATGAAGGCCATTCCACAGCCGGCACAGGGCTTATTGGTCTTTAACCAAACCACCTCTTCATTCTGGTATTTTAAAAGTGAGGATTTGGGATGGGTGGAGATCAATGGCTCGGCTGCTGCCGGAGATCGTAATCCATTGATGATGTCTGCCATCAATGATGCAGATGGGGATACAAAGGTGGAGACGGAGTTTAATTCAAATGACAACCAGGTTCGGTTTTCAGTTTCAGGGGATGAGATCATGCGACTCCGGAAAAACGGTCATGGATCTCCAATGCTGGAGATGGAAAATGATGCTACATCGATCATGATAGGGTTGAATGCGGGGCTCAATAATAATCCGGATATCATCAATCTGAATGGATTGGACAATGTATTTATCGGACAGAATGCAGGGGAAACAAACATATCAGGTAGTGGTAATGTGGCCATCGGGATAGAGGCTTTGCAGCTTAATCTTTCAGGCTGGGATAACACAGCTCTAGGCCGCAGTACGTTGTTTAATAATACAACCGGCGAAGCTAATGTCGGCCTTGGGGGCTATTCATTATTGGCCAATACAACCGGCAATTCGAATATTGGCATAGGTGCTCTCTGCCTGGCTTCAAACCAGACCTTGAGTCATCTTATTGCAATCGGTGATTCTGCGCTGTATTCCAATACGGAAGGAGAAGGGAACATAGCTATTGGATTTCAAACTTTGTGGTCTAATATCCAGGGGTCCGACAATCTGGCCATAGGCCATGAAGCCCTATCGCTTAACACTGTCGGAAATTCTAATATAGCGTTAGGTTCCCAAGCTTTAAAGAAAAACCTCGAAGGCGTTGGAAATATCGCTATCGGTTACAATGCACTCCTCGACAACACAGTTGGGGATGGTAATGTGGCTATAGGCTTTGCTCCTTTGACCAACAACACCACTGGTAGTGGGAATGTAGGTATAGGGGATGAAAGCCTCAGCGCCAATACCACAGGTGATTATAATGTCGCGATGGGGCCAAATGCACTTATTGATAATATCACCGGATCGGCTAACATCGCTATCGGGAGAAACGCACTACTAGCCAACACAACCGGGATGTCCAATATCAGTATTGGCAACTTTGCGCTTGCCAATGCCGTAGACCGCAGCAACCTCGTTGCCATAGGTGATTCCGCCCTGTATTTGAATGGGACTGGAGCCACCGAGATTTTTCACGGCAGATCCAATACAGCCATAGGGAAATCAACATTAAGTAGCAATACCATTGGTTTTGCCAACACTGCCATCGGCCTTCGTGCACTGACCAACAACATCGATGGTCACGCCAATACGGCAATAGGCTCAGGATCGATGCGTGATAACACAACTGGAATCAATAATGTGGCAGTCGGTGTATCGTCCATGTTTTTTAATGAATCAGGTGTGGGAAATGTAGCAATCGGAAGTTATGCCCTGGCCAATGGCATAGAGGTCAATGAGACTGTTGCCGTAGGCGATTCAGCTTTATTGCATAATACTGGTGCATACAATACTGCCATTGGAGCCAAGGCGTTGGTAGACAATACGACCGGGTATTCCAATACCGCTGTGGGGTTTTATACGTTGCCAGGCAATACAGAGGGGTACAAGAATACGGCCATAGGCGCACAGGCTTTATTTGACAATACCACAGGATTTGTCAATACCGCAGTAGGCTACCAGGCCCTCACACACAACGAATCCGGAGCAGGCAATGTAGCCGTTGGGGCAAATGCCCTCAATTCAAATTTGGCAGGAGGCATCAATGTGGCTATCGGAAATAACGCGCTGTTTTCAAATATAACAGGCGATACCAACACCGTGGTAGGACACAATGCAATGCATGACAATGTATTTGGTAAAAACAATACCAGTGTAGGATCATTCAGTCTCTATAGCAATATAGGTGGTATAGAAAACAATGCCTTGGGGGTATCAGCCCTGGGGTCAAACCTGACCGGAAACTTCAATACTGCGGTTGGTTACAGGGCACTCGCCTTTAATACGATTGGCAACCAGAATACCGCTTTGGGAAATCATGCATTGGAACAGAATGTAGGAGGCTTTCAAAATACAGCTACAGGAAACAGGGCACTGGAGAGTAATACATTTGGGAACTATAATACCGCCAATGGCCTTGAAGCCCTGCTAAGCAATACGACAGGGTTTTCGAATACGGCGGTTGGGATTGTGGCTTTGAAATCAAATACGACTGGCAACTATAACACAGCGACTGGCGCAGGAGCTTTGCGTGAAAACACCATCGGATACAATAATACGGCAGCAGGGCACGCCGCCTTGCTCAGTAATAAGACCGGCTTTAAAAACACCGGCGTTGGCTTCGAAGCACTCAAGTCCAATACGTCGGGCAGATGGAATACATCAGTGGGTGATGAAGCCCTGACGTTTAACAAATCAGGCAATGCCAATACTGCAGTAGGCCATCTCTCCCTTCAATATAATGTCACAGGATCAAGCAATACCGCCCTGGCAGTCGATGCATTAAGGTTTAATACCACTGGTTCTGAAAATACAGCAGTGGGCGATGAAGCCTTATATTCAAATACATCCGGATACGCCAATACGGCTATCGGTGTAGTGGCCTTGCAGGAAAATACTACAGGGATATACAATGTAGCTTTCGGCGCAGGAGCTGCAGATGCCAACACTTCAGGTAGCAGAAATTGTTGTGTCGGTTCGTTCAGCTTATCAGCAGCTACAACAGGGTCACAGAATACGATCATAGGCCACGGCTCATCATTTGCCTTGCTCACCGGATCAAACAATACATTAGTGGGTGCGTGGACCGATGTCACCAACCCTGCTGTTTTCAATGCTACAGCTATAGGCTATCTCGCCAAGGTAGGGGCTAATAATTCCATGGTGTTTGGCAATACCAGTGTCAACCGATGGGCCTTCGGCACCACTACATCAGACACGAAGGCCATCGTGGTCGGCAATAATAGTACAAATGGTAACGGAGCATCCTTGTCACTCACCGGGACATGGACCAATACCAGTGACAGGAATAAAAAGGAGGGATTTGCAGAGATCAGCGGGCCTGCGTTGCTTGACCAGCTTAGAAGTTTGCCTATCACCAGGTGGAAGTATAAAGGTTCAGATGAATTCCATATCGGCCCGATGGCCCAGGATTTCTATGCCATCTTCAACCTGGGCTCGGATGATCTCAGCATCAGCACGATCGACCCTGCAGGGATCGCATTACGCGCTATCCAGGAGCTTGATGTCCAGTTGACTGAAAAAGACAAAACCATTGAAGCACTCCAGGGCGAAGTGGCGGAATTGAAACAACGTCTTGATCAGTTGGAAGACCTGGAAGCCTCGGTACGACAGATGCAACAACAAATGGCCAGCCGGAAATAACCTAAGGCTATGTCTGATCTAACTACTATATCACCGGTCTTGACAAAGCGGGTAATTGGCTGTTTGCTTATAGCAGCCCTGTCATCCATTAGCGCCTTTATATCGCATGGATTCTCGCAGGTCAGCACCTATTCGTTTTCACAGAGCCTGCAACCATTTGCACAGGTAAGCCATGGAAACGAGCTGGGCAATAGCGCCAATGCAGGCCTGCGGACTTTCCTCGACTCAACTAATCTGGCAGGAAGCACTACCGCAACCACGGGTCCGGGATTTCCTATTGGTTTTAATTTTATCTACCGGGGTGTAGCCTATGACCGGTTTGGGGTCATCAATAGCGGATGGATTTGCCTGGGCCGCAGTGCCTATGGAGCACAGGCTGTAGATATAGGCCAATTGCAATACCAACCATTGGAGCGACAAGGCCCTGCCAATGACACCTTGCGCGCACGTATCGTAGGGCTTGACGCCAATCTCGTAGGGAATGGAACATCCTCCTCACTCACCTACGAATTGACTGGAGACTCAACAGACCTGGTCCTGGTGATCAAATGGAAAAACTACAAGCTATTCCAATCCTCTGGAACCAATAGTACCAATGTCAATTTTGAAATCAGGCTCAATGCCCTTGATCAATCTATCGATATCCGATATGGTGAGATAGGGGTGCTCAATTATACCGGAACCACATTGAGCAATGTTGGGCTGGGCGGTTTTACAATGAGTGATTTCAACAATCGCAAAACACCGGCCAGCAAAAACTGGAATGCCACTGTCGCAGGTACATTCAATACTGATGACTGCGTCATGCAGTCCACCTCAGTGCCTCCGGAGATGGGACTCAATTTTCACTGGAGCCCACCGCCTTGCACTGCTGTGACATCAGTGCAGGCAAGTAGTGTGACCACCAATTCTATTGTCCTGTCGTGGACAACACCCGCAGGTACGCAGGATCCGGAATATGAGTATGTGTTCAATACTTCAGCAACCCCTCCATTGACTGGAAATGTGATCTCTGATACAACAGTAAGCCTTTCAATGCTGGAGCCTTCAACTGTCTATTATCTGCATATCAGGACAAGGTGCAGTGCTGCCTTGTTTAGCACATGGACTTCATATCCGTTCAATACCCTGTGTGATGCAATGGCCCCGGTTTATTTTGAGTCTTTTGATACGGTCATTGCTCCCGCATTACCCGAATGCTTATCAGTCATCAATAACAACCCTGAGTCCCAGACCTGGCTCACGGAGGAATGGACAGGGATCAATTTTACGAATGCCCTGTCGATTCCATATGAGCCTTTCCTTGAAAATGATGACTGGGTGTTTTTGCCGGGTATGGCACTTGAGGAGGATACGAACTACATCTTATCGCTCGATTTCTATTCCTATGGCGGGTACGACATGCTGGTCTATGCGGGAACATTTCCAGGCATACAGAGTATGGTACTGGTCGATACATTTGCCTCTTCTGTTGAATCTGATAATTTCAGCCAGCATTTTGCCTTCTATGCACCTCCTGCTGATGGCGTATATTATTTTGCCCTGCGAAGCCTTCATGCAGATATCCATGTGGACAATATTGCTATTGAAAAGTATACCTGTACTCCTCCTGATAGCCTACATGTTGCTGTCAATGAGCTCAACAACGTAGTACTGGCCTGGACCCCAACTACTTCGCCAGGCACAACCTTTGAATATGCGATTACCTCATTTCAAACTTATCCGCCTCAGGATGTCCAAACGACTATTGAGGATACAGTCCAACTGACACACTTGTCTCCTTCAGCGCCATATTATTTTTACCTGCGCACCAGTTGCGGAGGAAACAGTTACTCTCCATGGCAGGTATTTTCATTTGACACACGCTCCGCCATTGATGAGTGTGTTGATGCCATGACCCTAATCCCATCCCCGATCGCAGAATGTGAGGTTGAACAATTCAGTACCCGTGGTGCTACGGATTCAGGTATCCCGGCATCAGTATGCCCTGGCCAGGCAGATGATGATGTATGGTTCAGATTTGTCGCTACGGGGCGGAGCCATGCGGTCAACTTAATGAATCAATGTTATGGCGGTGGTGGTGGAGGAACTTTGTCCCCGCTGCCCCCCACAGATCCGATTTGCCAACCGTTGATCATGGAATTGCGCAAGCATGGTTGTGGTGACACACTCATCTCTTGTGCAGAAATACAACCTGGCTATACAGGCAAAATTGTTGAGACGGATCTTCAGGCTGACAGCACATACTACATCAGAGTGTTTGGCAAGGATAGCCTGGTCCGCGGACAGCAATTTGGGCTATGTATCTCCACTTATCCCCTGGAGACAAACAATGCTTGTGCGACCGCACTATTGGTCCCTGTATCCACCACCAGTTGTGCTGGTTCGCCGGATAGGGACATTGCAGGTGCAGATGCTTCCAATACCCCGGTGAGCAATTGTGGCTCCGCGCCCTATTATGATCTGTGGTATAAGTTTGTGACCACGGCGACTACACATATTATCGAAGTAGCATTCAGCGATGGTGGCGATGGGGTAGTAGATGTGTTCAGTGGGTCTTGTGCCTCGCTTACATTACTGGCCTGCTCAGACAGTACTTCGACAGGAGCTGAGCAAATCACCCTGACAGGACTGACGATTGGACAAACCTTGTATGTAAGAGTTTTTGATGCAGCAGGCATGGGCAGTCACATGAATGTCTCGGTATGTATCAAAGTGCCTATAGCAAACGACCATTGTGCAAATGCAATCAATATCCCGGTCGTCAGTGGAAAGACATTGGCCAATCCGGTCAATGGCAATTCATTTTCAACCATAGGTTCAGGTTCCTGTAACGGATATTTTGCAGACGATGACCTGTGGTATAAGTTTACCGCCACCAGCGACACACACCTCATTGTCGTCATTCCTACCAATCCCTCACCGATGACTATGCCGGTCATTGAACTCTTTGCGGGCGATTGCAGCATGGGCTCTGTTGCATGTTCCGCCAGTGGCGAATTACTGGCCACCGGATTGATGTCTGGAAATGTATATTATTTCAGGATCTATAGCGCTGCTTACCTGGCCGGTCGCGGCAATTTCAGGCTCGGGATTACGATTCCACCTCCAAACATTTATTGCAGTTCAGCGACTAATGTACCGGTCAATGAAAATCAATCCTGCACACTCACTACATCAGGGACCATGATCGGAGCAGGCGTAAAGAATGAAACCTGGTATTCATTTGTAGCGACTCACCCTTCGATGGTGATCACAGTCAATGATACGCTCGGGATGGATATGGCACTGTATGACGCATGTGATGGGCTGTTTTTGACCGGTGAGCAAGCTTTTGGCCGGATGCACTACAAGAATTTGATGGTAGGGAATACCTATTACTTCAAGCTCTATATCAACGTATTTTCTTCAACCAATTACCAATACTTTCAACAGCCGGTCACAGTATGCATCATGGCGTCCCCTGCCCATGATGAATGCAGTGGTGCCCTGAACCTCCCTACACAATTGTTTTGTGACACGATGACGCAGGGCAGTACGACTGGTGCTACGCCATCTATTACCGGCGGCTCATGTCAGCCAGGACAAAATGATATCTGGTACCGTTTTACCGCAACATCCGCATCCCATAAGATCCTGATTCATCCGGCACTGGAATAACCTATGTCTACGGCCAGCTTTTCAAAGGCGCATGTAGTACACAATCACTGGCATGTTTTTCAAACGGGATCGGATCTCCGGATGCCTTTGTGGTCCTCGATGCACTGGAAGTGGATAGCGTTTATTCCATCCGTGTTGCTGTTGCCAACCCTTCCTACACTACCGGTGATTTTTCGATATGCATCTCCTCTCCTCCGGTCAATGACCAGTGCCTGTTTGCAACAGTGTTGATTCCATCTGCTACCGTTCAGTGCAATAACTCCCTGCCAGGTACGATGGTCAATGCTACCCCAAGCCTGGGACGTGTCAATGTCTGGTATTACTTTACCGCGGTATCCACGACCGCCACCATAAAGGTGACACCTACCAGTGCAGGCTTTGACCCCGGGATCAAGTTGTGGAATCTAAAACTCAGTCCGACGCTCGATGATTGTGTATTTACGATCAAGAACACATTTGATGATGTACACTATGATTACCAACCTGAGGTCATCACCATGGCTGACCTGGTCATAGGCAACTCCTATTATGTGGAAGTGTATCTCAACGAAGACAGCGATACTACAGGTACGTTTGATATCTGCATGTATGACCCATCGGATATCATGGTCATCCACTCCGCTACCTATGAGACATATCCATTTGATACGGTGGTTGCTGCAGGCACCTGGAACCAGCCGGTGACCAAGGTGATCCTCAATATGTCAGGCATCAATTTCAACAAGACGATCCGCGGGCTTAGGTTTAATCTGTCAGGCACTACTTCATTGTCAGCTATTCGCCGCGCAAGCTTGTATATAGACACCAAGGTCTGGTCATTTAATAATGAAGCTGTGCTTCCGTACATGCCTTTTGGCCAGCCGGGACAAGGGATAGAAGGGCAAAATCCACCACCTTTTCTTTTTGGTAGTCCGGTAGATAATCCAGGTGACACAATAGTATTTCTCGGCGAGTTCCAGATTAAGGGAGAAAAGTATGGAGGTTCTTTCGGGGGACCCAACAATTATCAACGCTTCCTGTATCTCGTACTTGAAGTTGCATGTGATGCGCAGCCTGGGGATGTGATAAGTGCAACGTGTGAAGCTGTTACTGTTGATGAGGAAACCTTGATCCCGTTGCCGGGAGATACCTATCCTTTACCTGTCGTGCCGCTGGATCGCTATGATACACGCAGTGATGGCAGATGGAATGATGGAGCGACCTGGGTATGCGGTTCACCACCTCCCTATAGTCCGGCTTGCATGCCTGTCCACATCTATCATGATGTGCGGCTCGATGACACAGCGCAGGTAGGTATGGTCAGTGTTTATTTTGGTAAGACACTATCTGTAGTCGATGGTGCTCATCTGACTATGGGCGCATCCTCAGCGGGAAGCAATGCAGGTTTTTCGGACAAGTTGTTGGATTGTAATGAAGGTTCACTTTTTATAAAAGATGCGACGATCGATATCAATGGGGCTTTTTCGTTTGGCAGTGCTTCAGGCGAAAGCTATGGTAACGGAATATGCTGCGGTAACGGGACAGGCTATTACTCCCTCAGCATAGACGATCAGGTCATCACCCGAGATAGCACCTATACGAGTGTGGACTATTTTCCATTTTGTGTTGAAGGGGGAATGTATCAGGGCAGTCAGGCGCCAATGACCAGACCCAATGGAGGCACATCTGTAACAGATAGCCACATTCAACCACTTCAATTGTTTTCGAAGGAAATAGACAGGGGCAAAGCCAGTTTGCCTGCCACCATTAAAGAGTATTCGCTGCTTCACCTTGATGCGTCAGTATTGAGTGCGATGCGCATCAAGGCCTCAGATGCAATGGAAATAGGTCTTCCTTTGGAAAGCGCCACACTTACGGTATTAGAACTCCAACGTGTTGGCCAGCCTTTAGCAGGTTCGATCGTACGCACAGCACCTGATATGCAGCTTCAGGCATCCGGCAACGGATTGCACTACAGGGGCAAAGTTGAAGGGCATCCCGGGAGTCTGGTGACCATGAGTGTTTTTGATGATGAGATCATCGGTATGATTTCTATTCCCGGTCAACCAGATCTGGTACTAGGGAAGTTGGGCAATGGGGATACCTATATTGCCTACAATGATCATCAGGTCAAAGAGTATTTTCATTTTTCTTGCGAAACGCCGGATGATGGCGAGCCCTATAGCGCAGAGCAACTCCATTACAAGCGCACCAACAGGTCTGCAGGAGATTGTATCCAACTCTATATCGAAGTAGATAACGATATCTATGTGGATAAGGGCGGTCTGGTCCCCACACAAAATTATGTCGAAGCACTCTGCAATCAGGTGATCGCTTTATACCAGGCAGAAAATATTGGCATCAATGTATCCGAGATACTGATCTGGACCAGTCCAAGTGTCTACACAGACGGAACCATGGCACAGACCCTCGAGAGATTTAAATCCACGAGGACAGTGTTCAATGGTGATCTTGGTATCCTGCTCTCCTATCAGTTTGGTGGCGGCCTGGCACAATTGGACGGCTTGTGCAGGAGCGAACAGAAGTATAGCCTGGCCTATGCCGGCATCTATCCCACGTTCGAAAATTTACCTACATACTCATGGTCTGTTGAAGTCATAGCACATGAGTTAGGGCACCTTCTAGGTTCACGCCACACGCATGCCTGTGTATGGAATGGTAATAACACTGCCCTTGATGGATGCTATACGCCTGAAGGTGGATGCGAGAATATTACTGAGCTACCCTCTAATGGCGGCACAGTGATGTCCTACTGTCATCTGACAGAGGTCGGGATCAATTTTACCCAAGGCTTCGGCATACAGCCCGGCAATGTCATGCGATACAATGTTGATCAGGCAGCCTGCACGCAGAGTTGTCAGGACAATATGTGTACACTCAATGAGGTGACCCTCACCATCAAGACAGATAACCTGCCGATGGAGACCACCTGGGAAATTCGTGATTCCAATGCGATTGTGATCTATAAGGGTGGGCCATATGTCATAGGTAACCATCTCTATGTGAAAAGCTTTTGCCTGCCTGATGGATGTTATAGCCTCGTCATACTTGACTCATCCAATCCTAATCCCGGGGGAACATTTATAGCCGTCAACAGTACCATCACCACTGACTGGAATGATGGCGTAGCTCCGCCGGATAAGGATTATTTCAGGTTGCTATCCTCCAACCTTTATACGGACGATCTGCGCATCCGGATACTAGATCCCGGGTCTTTTCTCTACAATGTATTGAATAATGAAAATCTAAACCTCAATGGCTCACTTACCCTGGGAGGTGGTGATGACCAGGCAGGCTCGACGGGATTTAGTGTGCATACGTCTGGTGGAGGTGCCGGGTTGATGATCCTGGATTCACTGATCGTTGAGGGAGGATACTATACACAAAGCCGCCATGCAAAGTCGAGCGGCAATTTTGTATCGTGCCGCAACTTGTGGATCAAGCCAGGCGCGGAACTGTCGGGTGGGTTTGGCATCAGCGGCAATATGATCAACGATGGATTGTTTACCAGCTCGCTCAACAGGAATCTGTCGTTTTGCGGAGATATGACCTTGGGTTATCATTTTACGAATACGACTAATAGCCAGACACTCTCAGGGACCGGATTGTTCAGGCCTGATGTGACGGCTCCGATTCCTGCTACACAGGCAGACAATCAGATCACTGTGCTTCGTGTCGACAATACTTTCAGCGGCCTCCAACTTGAAATGCCGCTTGGGATCAGGAACACATTGCGTATCCGAAGCGGACGGATCAACAATACTGCCTCATCATTGCTCACCCTGGGAGATAGCTTGTCTGCAGGTATCTTGTCCACAGATCCGACCAATGATCAGTGGTGGCCTGAGACACCTTTTGATGGGAACATCACCTCATGGGATGGCGGCTTTATGACCGGGCCTTTCAGGAGATGGTTTGAAGGGATGAGTACCTCTCAGGAGGCTATCATGCCTGTAGGGAAAGGAGATGTCATGCGTCCCTGTGGTATATCTTTTTCCAATACGGCAGGAGGATATGTGACGGCTGAGTTTAGGGATCAACAGCCCGGTGTGACAGGCTTGCCTTTGTCCAACGAACAAAATACATCAATTGGATTTGTTTCACCTGATGGATATTGGGCCGTGTCGTCCACCCAGACCACAGGGCTCTATGCCATGGCCGTTGATGCCACCGGTTTTACAAAGGATGGTGTGGAACCGATCACAGCGCTATCCTCAGTCAGGCTCATCAAGCGTCCTTCCAATGGATCATGGCAGCTATCAGGGTCCACGACCTCTTCCGGTCCATTGTCGATGGGCAATGTGCAGGCTGCGGGGCTGGCTTCATTTTCTAATTTTGGGATTGGGTTGAATTGTGGCAATGTAGTCTCCAGTGCTGATGACAATGTCGTCGGATCCCTGCGCTATGTGCTGGCCAATTGTATCGCATCAGGAGATACTGTCAAGTTTGACTCCAGTCTTTCATTGTTGCTGATCACAGCAGATACCATCATCCTCGATAAGCATGTCACGATCTACGCAACAGACCAGGACAATATCATCATCTCCGGGTCAGGAACGCATTCCCTTTTCAAAGTGCAACCCACCATCAATGCGAAGATCCAAAACCTGGACATGCTCACAGGCAGTGGGGTAGAAGGGCGGGCTATCTTCAATAAAGGTAATCTGACACTGGAGGATATTGAAATCCACGATACCGGCCTGCCTGGTAATGCAGTACTCAATCGAGGGATGCTGACTGTGATAGGGCAGACGGGTATACATGTTCCGTAGGTGCCCAGATTCTTATAGGGATTGAAATCCCTGCCAACAATATCGGCCGTGCCTACGGCACTCTGTTCGCCTGGGCGGCGAACTTATCACTTTTCACTCTTCACTTTTCATTTTTCACTTATTACTCTTCTTTTCTTTTTTTACTCTTATGCTTGAGCACCTTGGCTTCGATGTTGAAGATGATCTCTTCAGCAATGTTCTTGCAATGGTCGCCTACGCGTTCCAGCTTGCGGATCATGGAGATGATATAGAGCCCATCGTCTATGCGATCCGGATGATTTCGTATATAATCGCTCACAGCAATGTTAGCTTTGTTATTGATGTCATCGATCAGTTCATCACGTTTAAAAATGCTTCGGGCCAATCGGGTATCATCTGTTTCAAAAGCTTTTAAGACATCTTCAAGGATGGCATTGGTCTCATCATACATTCGAAGTATTTGAGTGGTTTCCACCAGTTCGGCATCAAATGGAAGGTGAGCATTAATAGTATACTTGGCAATACCTTCGGCAATGTCACCGGTGCGTTCAAGATTATTATTGATCTTGAGTACGGCAAGTACCGTCCGCAGATCCACTGCTACCGGGTTAAAGAGGGCAAAAATATTTTCACAATCGCGGTCTATCTTAAGCTCACGCGAATTCACTCTTTTTTCAGTAGCCACCACTTCCCTGGCCAGGTCTTTATCAAACAGGACAAGGGCTTCACGTGTCTTGTGTAATTGCGAAATCACCAACTGCCACATATCTGTAATCTCAGATTTGAGTTTGGTTATTTCTTCCTCTAAATGCGTCATGATGCCGGATTTAAATTTGTGCTTTGCAAAAGGATCTTTTGGAAAGATCACGGAAAGGTACAAAGGTTATCCGAATCTTCCGGTGATATAGTTTTGGGTGAGTTCTTTTTTAGGATTGATAAAGATCTCTTTGGTCTCCGAAAACTCGATGAGTTCGCCGATATAGAAGAAGGCGACCTTGTCACTCACCCGCCCAGCCTGCTGCATATTGTGGGTCACGATGATGATTGTGTATTGTGTCTTGAGTTCATAGATCAGTTCTTCGATCTTGGCGGTGGAGATGGGGTCAAGCGCGGATGCAGGTTCGTCCATCAATACGATCGAAGGCTCTACGGCAAGCGTACGGGCAATGCAGATACGTTGCTGTTGTCCTCCGGAAAGGGATAGTGCGGACTTGTTCAGGTTGTCCTTGACTTCATCCCAGATGGCGGCCCTGCGGAGTGAGCGTTCTACGGTTTCATCCAGCACAGCTTTATTGTTGATTCCCTGGATCCGGAGTCCGTAGATGACATTTTCATAGATGGATTTTGGAAATGGATTTGGTTTCTGGAACACCATACCCACTTGTTTGCGTAGATCTTCGACCCGTACTTTGCGGTCATAGATATCTGCACCGTCTATGAGGATGCTCCCTGTCTTGCTGAATCCATCGATATAGTCATTCATGCGGTTGATTAGCCTCAGGAATGTGGATTTCCCGCAACCCGAAGGGCCTATAAAGGCCGTGACGGTATTGGGCTGGATCGTCAGGCTCACATCTTTGATGACATGTGCCTTGTCATAATATACATTGACAAGTTCGGCCACTAATTTATCACTGGTCACGTCACCTGCTGTTTTAGTATTGTCGGTATCTGATTTCTGTTTCGTCATGTCTGTTACCATTTAACTTTTTTCTGCCACCGGTTACGCAGGTATATGGCTATTCCGTTCAATATAAAGGTGATGGCCAGCAGGACGATGATTGCCGCTGTGGCATTGATGATAAAGCCTTTCTGGGGGCGGGACAGCCAGTTGAAAATCTGGATCGGCAGTACCGAAAAGTCATCCATCGGTGAGGAAGGGATTGTGGTGATGTATAGCATGGCGCCAATCACAATGAGTGGAGCGGTCTCCCCGATGGCTCTGGATATCGCCAGGATCACACCGGTCACTATACCACCGGAAGAGGCAGGAAGGACCTGGAACCATGTAGTCTGCCATTTGGTGGCGCCCAGGGCATAAGATGCTTCACGGATGGTTTTAGGTACCGCTTTCAGTGCTTCGCGTGTAGCCACGATGATGATCGGTAGGATGAGCAAGGCAAGCGTAAGGCTTCCTGCAAGAAGACTCTTGCCAAGGCCGAGGATGCGTACAAAGATTTCAAGCGCCAGCAATCCATAGATGATGGAAGGCACACCGGCCAGGTTAGTGATATTGATCTCAATCAAAGCCGCAAGCCTGTTTTTCTTGCCATACTCTTCGAGATAGATTCCTGAGGCCACACCAAGCGGAATCGCAACCAGCGATGTGAGGACCATGATCCAGATGGTACCAAATAGGGGAATCAGGATTCCCGCTTCTTCAGGTTTGCGTGAGGGAAGGGAGGTAAAAAATTGTGCATTTAATCTGGGTATGCCTTCCTTGAGCACACTGATGAGGAATACAGCAAGCATCAGCAAGCCAAAGAGCGTGCAGGCTATTCCAAACCACTGGAATACCTTGTCCTTGATCCTGTTGCCGTCAAATCGCCTACTCATATTTTTCCTGGAATTTCTTCTTGATATAAAAACTGATATTATTCAGGATAAAGGTGAGTACAAACAGGGCAATGCCTGCCGCAAATATAGTTTGATATTCAAGTGATCCCTGTACGACGTCACCGAGGCTCACCTGTACGATGTAGGTGGTAATCGTTTCAACCGGTACAAACGGATTAAAAGTTAGTCTTGGCTGCTGCCCGGCTGCGATCGCTACAATCATGGTTTCTCCGATCGCTCTGGAGATGGCTAGAATGACGGATACAATAATGCCGGATGAAGCGGCAGGCACGAGGACCCTGAATGAAGTTTGAAAACGGCTGGCGCCAATTCCGTACGAGGCTTCGCGTAGTGATGTAGGGACAGCATATAATGCGTCCTCACTCAGCGAAGAGATCATCGGGATGATCATGATGCCCATCACAATACCCGGTGACAAAGCATTGAATCCACCCATCTGCGGGAAAATCCCCTGGAGAAAAGGGGTCACCACCATCAATGCAAAAAAACCATAGACGACAGTTGGAATGGCAGCGAGGATTTCCAGGACGGGTTTAATCGTTTTCCTGAAACTCTTCGGCGCATATTCGTTGAGGTAAACCGCGATCGTCAGGCCTATAGGCAATGCAACACCAACAGCAATAAAGGAAGTAAGCATGGTCCCTGCTACCAGCGACATGATGCCAAAATGCTTGTCGTCAAAGAGCGGCGTCCACTGTTTGTCAAAAAGAAACTGGGTGATAGGCACCCGGGAGAAAAAAACTGATGATTCCGAAATCAACACCCACAGAATACCTGCTGTGGTAAGGATACTCACACCTGCACATAGTAGCAATACCCATTCAATAATTCGTTCTTTCGTTTTCATCGTGTAGCTATATGCAGGATACGATCAGGCCTTCCTTAACAGGGTGCCGGTAAGGCACCCGTTAAGGTAAGAAGTTTTATTGCGTTGGCAAGGAGGTGATAAATGTCTCCCATTTCGCTTTTACAGCAGCAGTTTCTTCGTCCGTCATTGGGATGAAGCCAACTTCAGCCGACAGTTTATTGACCTGTGTCAGGTAGTAGCGGACAAACTCCTGTACTTCTGTGCGTTTTCCGGCTGCACTATTGACATAGATAAAGAGCGGACGGCCAAGTGGAGAATAGGATTTGTTTTTTACCGTTTCCACCGTTGGAAGAATCGGACCTACACCATTCTCATCCTTCTGGTCATCAATTCCGATTTCCTTGAGCTTGTCCCTGTTTTCTTCGAAGTAAGCCATACCGAAAAAGCCAAGGGAAAATTTGTCAGAAGCTACACCCTGTACAAGCACATTGTCATCTTCACTTGCCGTAAAGTCTCCACGGCTGGAATGGCTTTTGCCTACGATCGCTTCAGTAAAATAATCATACGTGCCACTTTCTACACCTGGACCGAATAAATGAATCTCTTCATTAGGCCACTCAGGGCGTATCTGGTTCCACTTCTTGATTTTTCCCTGAGCTTCAGGTGCCCAAAGCATTTTTAGCTCTGATACAGTCATATCCTTGCACCAGTCATTCTTTGGATTGACTACGACGGCCATACCATCGAAGGCAACCATCAATTCCACATAATCAACATTGTTGGCCTTGGCGAGGCTGTCTTCTGCAGGTTTGATCGTGCGGGAAGCATCATTGATGTCCGTTTCTGCGCGTCCGAATTTCTTGAAACCACCACCGGTTCCAGATAATGCTACAGATACTTTAACACCAGGCTGGATCTTTTGGAATTCTTCAGCAACGGCTTCAGTGATCGGATAGACGGTACTCGATCCGTCAATGTTGACAGTGCCACTCAGGGCACCTGATGCAGCATCACCGGTTTGTTTGCCACCACATGCAGCCAGGGCGATGAAGGCAAATAGAATAAGGATTGATTTTGGATTCATTTTTTTGATTTTTAATTTTTCTCCGCCGTTCGGGCGATGTTGGTTATGTGTTGATGTATGTTTATACATGATTGTCAGGAAATTATAGCCATGTCGATCCCTGGAGTGGAATAGGCCAAAGGAAAACTATTGTGATGTCTGTGCTGAAGCTTAGCTGAAATTGTCATTATACCATTGATTTTAATCGGTTCAGGTGAATGCTCCGCATCACGGAGTAGAGGAGATTCATAGTGGTCAATGGTGTAAAAGCTCAGGCGTTGATTTGATGGCGCAAAATTACCCTTTAATTATCGCCAATTGAATGCCTATTGGTTAATTGATCGTAAACAAATAGCGCTTTCTGTCAAAGTTCATCTCTGGTATGGGAAATATGATTGTTTTCCAAATGGTAAAGAGTTCCTAGCATACAAGGGGGCGTTAATCTCCCGCAACCCTAGTGCAAATGGTTGGATCAGGAGAAGTGGCGAATCATGGCTTTGGATAACTCTTTTTCTGACAGGAGGCTATATATTGAAGATGTATCTAATGTTTAAAGAGCGTACCATTTTGCCCTGTGTTTTTGAGGAATATATAGCGCCGGGACCCCATTACGATCCAAGTCGGATGGAGAGATTTTTAAGGCATATTGGCTATAAATAGGCCATTAGAAGCCCTAATGTAAATTAATTGTAAATTAATTTACACTTGAAAAGTTAAATTATTAGGATAAAATTCATGGCTTTTTTAATTTAGTAGGGTTACTTGCCTGGTTTAGAACTAGGGCAGGAGTTTTTTACAAAACGAATCCACCACATCATGAAAAAAGTACTTAAAGTGCTGGGCATGCTCATTGCCCTGGCTGTTCTCCTCCTTGCAGCTGGTGCTGCTTACATCCATTTTGATGGAATTCCCACATACGAAGTCAAGGCCCCTGACCTGAAAGTGACTGCCGACAGTACGATGGTCGCTGAGGGCAAGCGGTTGGCGACCATGGTCTGCAGCAAATGCCATATGGCTTCTAATGGCTTGCTCGAAGGGCAGCACATGAAAGACCTGCCTGCACAGTTTGGTAAGGCATGGAGTGCCAATATCACCCGCGATCCGAAGTATGGAACAGGCCGATACACCGACGGTGAGCTGGCATACCTTCTGCGTACCGGAATCAAGCGTGACGGAAGTTATGCTCCACCATGGATGCCCAAGTTTCCCCATCTCTCCGACTATGACCTGCACAGTGTCATTGCGTACCTGCGATCAGATGCACCAGAGCTTGCACCTGTAGCCAAAGCGCAACCGCCGAGCCAACCATCCTTCCTGGCCAAATTTCTGGCCCATGTAGCGTTCAAGCCATTGCCTTATCCATCCGGTCCGATTGAAGCGCCACCGGTGACAGACAAAGTGGCTTTTGGAAAATATATGTCTACCGGCAAGGTGGAATGCTTTAGCTGTCATAGTCCCAGCTTCGAGACCACCAATGTCATGGAACCTGAGAAGACGCCCGGGTACTTCAGTGGTGGCAATGGTATGCCAGACAAGGAAGGAACGATCATCTATACCCGTAACCTCACACCCGACAAGACAACAGGTATCGGAAGCTGGACCGAAGATCAATTTATCAAGGCTGTCCGCTTTGGCCAACGAGATGGTAAGCCGGCACTTCGATATCCAATGGAGCCTTTCCCTGCAATGACTGATGAAGAAGCTTCCGCGATATGGGCTTATCTGCAGACGATCCCTGCAATCAGCCATGACGTGGATGCCCTTTATAAAAAGTAGGAAAGGATTCGTTGCGTACGAGACGCGTGAAATTATTTTACTTTTTGCATTGCCCAAAAAGTAACAAAAACGCTAGTCGCTCAAAAAACTCGCCTTGGCAAGCGTTGATGAGCATGGCTTCCGTATTTGCTGTCTCGCTTATTTGCGTTTCAAGTTTTGTTTCTTGACATTGTCCATACACTATGAGTCTTGCCATTGCCCGAAACAAATCATTCCTCCAGCTCAGACAATTTTGAGCGACAGGTTGGTTACCTATTCGAAGGGGGCCTCCAACAGTTTTGGCTGAAGAGACGGTTACACTATTCGGTATGATATTTACCCCCTTTAGGGGGCCAGGGGGCAAAGAGGCAATGTCATGTAAGCAATTTTCTTTGGATGCCGTAGCATATTCGCAAAGGCATCTAACAGCAGGTAACTTTCTATGCCCTTTGCCGTATGCTCCTCGCCCCTCGCCCCTTGCCCCTTGCACATCACCTGTTCAAATACCACACCGCGCCATTCAACACTGTCGCAAAACTCACCCATAGCAGGTAGGGTAGCTGCAGGTATGCAGCTGTATGGGAGAGCTTGAAGAAATATAGAATCATCAAGACGATGCCGATCAGCAAAGCGATGATCACCACCAGGGCACCCAGCGGGGATTGGAAATAGAAGAAAATAAAACTCCAGCAAAAGTTGAGGAATAGCTGGCCACCAAAGATGATCATTGCAGTGGTCCGCAGGTCCGATTTGGTCGTTGATACGATCAGGTAAAGACTGATCCCCATGAGGATATATAAGATGGTCCAGACCGGGCCAAATAAATAGTTAGGCGGATTGAAGGAAGGCTTATTGAGCGTACTGTACCATGTGCTTATACTATTGACAGTGGCGAGACCGGAGAGCGTACCTCCAACCAGGGGATCGCAATGCAGATGATCAGGGATGGCCAATTGATTTCTTTTAACATGCCGGATTGATTTTCCTCAAGTTAAACCTTTAATCTGGAGATCCCTCCATCGACATGTAATACCTGCCCGGTGATCCAGCCTGATTTTTCAGACAACAGAAATTCTGCCATACTGGCTATATCTGATGCAGCCCCTATCCGGCGCAGTGGATGACGCTGTGCATTGGCTTCCTTCTTTTCAGGGGTGTTGAGCAATGACGCTGCCAGTGGCGTATCAGTGAGGGATGGCGCTATACAATTGACCCTGATCGTTGGCGCAAACTCAGCCGCAAGTGCTCGCGTCAATCCTTCGATCGCCCCTTTGGATGCAGAGACCATGGAATGAAAATTCAACCCTGTCTGCACAGCAGTAGTAGAGAAGAGTACAATTGAGGGATTGATGCCTTTCTTCAATGCAGGCAGCGCAGCCTGGATTGCTTTGATAGCTCCTGTCACCTGCAGTTGATAGTCCGTCACAAAATCCTGCGGCTTGATCCGGTGAAACGGCTTGAGCGATATACTCCCGGGGCAATACACGATCCCATCAAGTACCTCCGGTATGAAATTGAAATCTGGTTGTTCATCCAGGACATTGCAATGATGAAAAGTCAGCCCCGGAGCTTCAAGGTGGTCTGTTGATGCATTATAAGTGCCGATGACTATCTGGCCCGATGCACTGAGTTGTTTAGCAAGTTGCTGGCCTATTCCCGAAGATGCGCCTATGATAAGTATTGTCGACATGGCCATCTAAACACGAAGACCAGTTAAAATGTTGGAACAAACATTTTATCTAGTCCCGCTTTAGGCCTCTTAGACCTCTTAAGCCTCTTAAGCCTTTCCGCCTTTCCGCCTTTCTGCCTTTCTGCCTTTCTGCCGTTTGCGCTACGCGCCAGGCAACTTCTTTGACTTCACCGTCTTCATCTGTATAAAATCAACAAAGAAGGCAAACGCCATAGAGAAATAGATATACCCCTTTGGAATGTGGAAGTCAAGTCCCTCACCGATGAGGGAAATACCTATGATGAGCAGGAAGCAAAGCGCCAATACCTTGAAGGAAGGATGCTTTGATATAAACTCACTGATGGGCTTGGATGCAAACAGCATGATCCCCACGGAGATCACTACGGCAGTATACATGATCCAGAGATGACTGACCATACCTACCGCAGTAATGATGGAGTCAATCGAAAAGACGATATCGAGCAGGAGGATTTGCACCAGCATATCACGAAAGGTGACTTTCTTTCTTTCTGCCGCATCTTCATATCCGTGATGCTCCTCTTCAGATTTGAGATAGATCTCCCGGGTACTCTTGTAGAGAAGGAAGACCCCTCCGGCAAGCAGGATCAGGTCTTTGCCGGAAATATCAACATCCATGATTGTAAACAGCGATTGGTCGAGTTTCATGATCCATGAAATCAATGTCAACAGGACCAGGCGCATGATCATGGCGAGTCCGATTCCAAGTTGGCGTAATTTGTTGCGTTGTTCCTTGGGTAGTTTGTCCGCCAGGATTGAAATGAAAATCACATTATCAATCCCCAGGATGATTTCGAGTGAAACCAGGGTGATCAGGGGGAGGATATACTCGGTAAAATGCATGGTCGATTATTGTCTTGTTGAAGGTGTATCTGTTGATTTGAAAAGGGGCATATACCTCATTGGAAAAGGTTTGTCCCGTTTTTGAACGGTGAAATATACAATAGTTTGTAAAATCCGGGCCAGGTGGTACTCCTGTAAACGAAGGAGCGCCCGGTGCAAAGGAATTCATCCATTTAACACCAGGCGCTGTGTAAAGTAAAGATTAAGGAAGACCTGTTACTGCGCTTCAAATTTGGCCAATGGCGCCATTTTAGCTTTATGCAGCATCAGGAATTTTCCATTGATGGCATAGTTGTCAGCCATTTCGATCGCCTTTCCAAGCTGGCTTTCAATCGTCATGTCCGGACAAGCCATCATCGTAGAAGCTACCCCTGAAAATTTGATGCGGTTGCCATCCATCAACTGATACGAACCCATGAGGTTGTTGCATCCTCCGTTGCCCTGGAGTCGGTTACCTTCCTTAGTCAGCATGATATAGGCTTCTTTCTGGTTAGCGGCCGGGTTGGTGACCGGCTGGCCGTTGATCTCTACTACTTTCCAATGCGTTTCAAGGAGTTCAGTTGCCATCTGTGGTTCCGGGGCTTTGGCATCGTCTGCCGTCTTTGTAGGGGTATTACAACTCAAGAGTGCAAACAGGCCTACCATGGCAGTCAAGAATAAGGTTTTCATAGTTGATTGTTTTTATTCGTTTCCTGATTATTGTTTTGTAAGGATATACTTGTCTGCCAGTTGACCGGTTATCCGCTGGCCAGCCATATCGAGTTGGATGAGCTTGTTTTCACCCACAAAATATTGATTTGGGGCATTTTCTATACCGCCCAGGATGACCGTGTTACCTTCAGCATTCCAGGTGAAGGAGCCTGTTTTCTCAACAGCCTGGGCATCAGGTTTGCCAAGGTAATTTGTCCTAAGGAGGTAGGTATTATCGGTATTGAGCACTAGTAGCGTTTCGATCCCTTCACAATCTGCGCAGGGGACCACACCTTTATACATGCCGTTCCAACTAAGTGAATTACTGGCGTTATGAGCATTGTCAGTCATGGTAGTGTCGGCAGCCGGAGCAGCCGGGTCAGTAGCCGCAGTATCCTTTGGTTTGCAGGATATCAGTCCGACGAATGTCAGGAGGACAAATAAAACTGTGTTTTTCATAGGTATATGGATTGAAAATGACGATTGAGCTGATTAACAACAAAGGAAAGGGTTTGTTTTGAATTGAAACCTATCTTTGACGCTAAGTCAAAGCATCAGCTGCTTCTCATGATCAAAGACGGATTCGGCCGCATACACGATTATCTCAGGATTTCCCTGACGGATGCCTGCAATTTCAGGTGTACCTACTGTATGCCTGATGAACTAATGCAATTCAAGCCTTCCGCCCACCTCATGCAGGTCGAGGAGATCGATGCCATCGCCGGGATGTTTGTGCGAATGGGTGTCAGGAAGATCAGGCTCACTGGTGGCGAACCCCTCGTAAGAAAGGAAGCTGCTGAGATCATCAGGGTCCTGTCAAAATATCCGGCCGAACTCACCATCACGACTAACGGGTCGAGGGTACATGAATTTATAACCTCATTTAAAGACGCGGGAATCAGGTCAGTCAATGTCAGCCTGGATACACTCAATCATGACAAGTTTCTGCAGGTGACACGTAGGCCACAGTTTCAGCAGGTTTGGGACAATATCCAACTACTCATCAGGGAAGGCTTCCATGTCAAGGTCAATGCAGTGATGATGAAAGGCATGAATGATGACGAGATCCTTGACTTCGTCGCCTGGACTAAGGATCAGCCTGTACATATCCGCTTCATCGAGTTTATGCCGTTCAATGGCAATCATTGGGAAAACGAAAAAGTGGTCAGTTATAAGCAGATCCTCGAGACCATTGCTGCTGAGTATGACTTTGTCAAGCTCAGGGATGATGCCAATGCAACGGCTAAGAAATTTAAAGTCTACAACCACGAAGGCACCTTTGCCATCATCAGCACGATGAGTGCACCCTTCTGCAGCACATGCAACCGCATGAGACTGACCGCAGATGGGAAGATGAAAAACTGTCTCTTTTCAAAAGGAGAGGTCGACTTGCTAACCGCTTATCGAAGTGGCCAGGATATCATGCCGCTCATCGAACAATGTGTCATTGAAAAAGAGGAATCACTTGGCGGACAGTTTACAAAGGATTATGAACAGATTGATGCTGATGCGCTCACCAACCGGAGTATGATCCGGATCGGTGGATAATAATGTCCTGGCATAAAGGAATACTGAGATACATTGTGTTTAAATAGCAAATGATGATACCCGTATCGGAGGCACGTAAATTGATTGACGAAAACTGCAGGGGCAATCGCGGGGAAGTATTGAGGCTGATTGATGCCCTTGATACTGCCTTATCTGCTGATGTGCTTTCGCCTATTGATACACCACCGTTTCATCAATCCGCAGTGGATGGATATGCTTTTGCTTATGCATCCTGGAATAAAAAGGCTGCCCTTGAAGTCATTGGTGAAGTGCAGGCTGGAAATATGTATGCTCAGGCCATCAGTGCATCGCAGGCTATCCGCATATTTACGGGTGCTCCCGTTCCACAAGGCCTGGATACTGTGGTCATGCAGGAGAAAGTGGAAGTAAAGGACAACACCATATTCATTAAGGATGAATTGCTCGTGAGCGGCGCCAATGTTCGTCGGCAAGGATCGCAAACGAAAACTGGTGATGCGGTCTTGAAGAAAGGGCATCGGATGACACCGGCTTCCATTTCTTTCCTTGCGAGCCTAGGGATTACGGAAGTGCCCGTCTTTGCACAACCGCACATTCGGATCATCGTCACCGGCAAGGAACTTGTACCACCTGGAGGAAGCATCAGTGGCGGGCAGATTTTTGAATCCAATTCCTTTGCTTTAAAGACTGCGTTGAAGGCCATGGGTATTTCGCCTGTGTCTGTTGAGGTCGTCGAAGATGATGAAGCAATGATCATGGACGCTATTACAAGGGCGCTGGACTCTGATATCGTCATTCTCACAGGCGGTGCATCTGTTGGCTTGTACGATCTTGTTCCATCGTCGCTGGCCAAGTGTGGTGTGAAGGAAATATTTCATAAAGTAAAGCAGAAGCCAGGCAAACCTTTTTATTTCGGTACGTATGGGGATGTGTTAGTCTTTGCTTTGCCAGGTAATCCGGCTGCTGTGCTTAGTTGTTTTTATGAGTATATCACGCCGGCCATTGGAAGATTTACCGGTCGGCAATATCAGAAGCGGCTCAAGATGATCCTTGCGCATGACTTTCAGAAGAAGCCGGGGCTGACTACATTTATGAAAGGTAAGACAAAGGGAAATACTGTATTTATATTGGATCACCAGGAGAGTTATCTGATGAATTCATTTGCGCACGCCGATGCCCTTGTGGAATTAGAAGAGGAACGCGAAGTCATACAAAAAGGTGATCTGGTCAATGTGCTGATGATCCTGTTTTAAATCCCGGAAATATTACACACCACGTGCATACAGAAGTCCTGTTCTACATCTTATTGCCAGTCGTAGCCTTCCTCTATGCAGCGGTTGGGCATGGAGGAGCGAGTGGGTATCTCGCCTTGATGGCTTTCTTTTCCTTTGCACCCGACTTTATGCGGCCGACAGCATTGCTCCTCAATGTAGCAGTATCATTGATTGCCTTCATACAATATTATCGCCAGGGATATTTTGATTGGAAATTATTCTGGCCATTTGCAGTCGCATCTATTCCCGCTGCTTTTATTGGAGGCATGCTGGTCGTAGATGCAGGTAGCTATAAAAAAGTCCTTGCGGTCCTCCTGCTATTTTCTGTCTTCCGCCTGCTGGTAGATATCCGTATCCGTGAAGCTGGAAAAAGTGTTCACCCACACCTGATGATATCCTTGGCCATCGGCGCCGCCATTGGTTTGCTGTCAGGGATGATAGGCATCGGAGGAGGCATCATCCTGAGTCCGGTCATCTTGCTATTACATTGGGCAGACATGAAACGCACTGCAGCCGTTTCGGCACTTTTTATTTTTGTCAATTCTATCGCCGGACTTGCAGGATTATTCACTAAAGGATTTCAATTGGAGACCCAGATGATCTGGTTATTGTTGATCGCCTTTGCTGGCGGAGCTTTAGGATCTTATTTCGGAGCCGGCCATTTTGAAAACAAGAAGTTGAAGTGGATCCTCGCGGTCGTCCTCCTCATCGCTTCGGTGAAGTTGATGACTGTGTAAGAGGGTAAGACAGTGAGACAGTGAGAGGCGAAAGAGGCGAAAGAGGCGAAAGAGGCGAAAGAGGCGAAAGAGGCGAAACAAAATAACTGACAATATAAGTTGGATGGCGCAGCCATCCAACAAGCAAAATTGTTAAGCTTAAGTTTACTTAAGCTTGAGCGTTCGCAAGTTTAAACTTGCGACCATTGTACCTGGCATTCCTGCCATTCAGCCTCTTCAGCCTCTTTAGCCCCTTTCGCCTCTTCCGCCCAAATGGCAAGGCTGTGAAACTTTAGTACCTTCGATTATTCAAGCATCATGGACACAGAAAAATCAAAAATAACCCTCCTCGCCTTCGGCCAGCTCACCGACATCACAGGCCAGAGCACCTGGGAGATGGAGGATATCTCTGATATTGATCAACTTAAAGCTATCCTTATTGAAAAGTACCCTGCCCTGGCACAAGCAAAATACCTGGTAGCGGTCAATATGGAAGTCATCCGAGGAAATGCAACATTGAAACCCGGTGATGCAGTTGCATTGTTGCCGCCGTTTTCGGGGGGGTGAAAAATGTCAACAATTATGTCAGAAAAGAAACCAAAGAAAGTCTTCATCGACGGTCCGATCACCCCGGAGTTCGTAGCCAAATCTATTGCATCACATAGCACCAAAAAGGATATCGGCGCCCACAGCATCTTCCTCGGCCAGGTCCGCAATGACCTGATCGGAGATAAGGCCGTCGCCGCCATCGAGTACACCGCCTATCCCGAAATGGCTGACCTAAAATTTCACGAAATCAGGGAAGCAGCCTTTGCAGCCTACCCACTGACCTGCCTCCACATCTACCACAGCCTCGGCACCGTCCTTGCAGGAGAGATCAGCTTGTTCGTGTTCACCTCCGCCATCCACCGCGCCGAAGCCATCAAAGCCTGTGAATTCATCGTCGAGCGGATCAAGCACGAGATCCCTGTCTGGGGTAAGGAGATCCTGGAGGACGGAAGCGCTGTCTGGAAAGTAAACACTGTTTAAGACGCCAGACGCCAGACTCGCAGACGCCAGACTCATGATACGAGCCCTGTTTTTTATCACATTTGTTTAAAAAACAAATGTTGTCCGTAGCCTCCCTCGGGTGTTATAGCTTTTCGATAGTAGATTTTTAAAAATTGCAGGAGCCCGCAAAAAAGGCAATGACAACTGGCTGCGGACTGCAGGAGCATTTTAGACCTGATCGAGGTACAAGTCAAATGAAAGCAGCCTCCTGGCTGCAGGCGAAGATTCCCGATAGGATTGTCAATGGAATTCACTTGGGTATTCCTGTGGTGGCAGGAGCAAACTCCTGCCACGGCCAATGCTCTGGCGAGCTGGACAAAATTTCCTTCCCCTTCAACACTTCCTAAGCCCCTCAAGCCCTGAAAGGGCGCTCTTGTAGAAAGGGGGTTCAGCCCCTTCATGATTCATAAGCCTATAAGCGACTAACCTCTAACCTCCTCACCTTCTAATCTCCTAAACCCCCTTCCCCGCGCATTTTCAATGCCGGCCAGGAAGAAAACACGGCCCAATTCTTGAAGCATAGCGAGGGTTTGAGTATATTTGATAACGGGAAATCCCCGTTATCCGGACACCATATTTCCCTGAGCATCAGGCATGAATGTAAAAAAGTACAACGGGCTGTTTTATAAGGACGGGAAGTTTTCCCCGGTCCGCGATATTCTCTCAGTCGAGATCGGCCTGAGTATCTCAGTCAATGGCACCCCTTTTACTGTCACCATGCAGACCCCCGGACAGGAAAAAGACCTGGTCAGAGGCCTCCTTTTCTCTGAAAGCATCTATCGGGAGCTCAATGCACACCCCAAACTGGAGGCCACAGGTATCAATGAAGACGGCTATATCACCGCCATCAACTTGGTGGTCCCTGATCACCTCGTCCTCAAGGACTTCGCCGGCACACGCAATGTGATGTCAGCGTCCTCCTGCGGTCTCTGCGGCAAGACCTCCTTTGACGACGACTCTCAAGTCAAAATCATCAATACCGGGACCCTTGACCCCGCCCTGGTCGGCCAGATGTTTGACCAGGTCAGTGAACAACAAAGCTCTTTCCAGCAATCCGGAGGGACACATGCCGCCGGAGCATTCACCATGGATGGCACCATGCTCAGTATCCGCGAGGATATCGGCAGGCATAATGCAGTCGACAAGGTCATCGGCGACCTCATCTACAGCAATCTCCTCCACGAAGCCAAATGCCTCACCGTCAGCGGCCGCATTTCGTTCGAAATCGTAAGTAAGGCAATATCAGCAGGCATACCTTATCTTGCCTCTGTCTCTGCACCCTCCTCCCTTGCGGTGGATGTGGCCGAAGAGGCAGGCCTCACACTGATGGCCTTTTGCAGAAATCATAAATTAACAGTCTATTCAAACACCGGGCGCGTGCGGACAACAGATATTGCGGAAGCAATGGCGCCGGTAAACAGGAAATAGTATGTCTAAGAATCTAAGTGAACTCTCAGGCCGCAAAGGCCTTGATAAAAATCTGTTTGAAGAACTTGGCATCGCCGCACAGGCTCAAGGCACACCCGATCTCGATACACTCGAAAAGCTCAGTGCATCCTTTCTGGTCGGCAAATCCAATGTATATGGCTCTGTCTCCTTCTACGATTTCCTGCGTCCGGAAAACAAAGGCAAGAAAGTATATGTCTGCAATGGCAGCTCATGCATGACCGCCGGCACACAAGATGCCCTTCGTGAAAAACTTGGCCACCATTTCAAAGCAGAAGAAATCGGCGAGATGTGCTGCCTCGGCAGATGCCACGAAAACAACTCGTTTCACATCGACAATAAAAACTACAGCGGTCACGATATCGATCAGATACAATCCATCAAGTCGAATCATATCACCACTGCAGAAAAATATAATGTAGGCCACATCGGCACACCTATTCTCACCAGCCCTTATGGTCCGGTCAGTGAGTACTATCAGATTTTCAAAGAGTGTATTCAGAAGCCCGCTTCACAACTGCTCGCCGAACTTAAAGATTCCGGATTGCGGGGACGCGGAGGTGCTGGTTTCTCAATGGCCTTCAAGCTGGAGAGTTGCCGCAATCAAACGGACGAGACCAAGTTTATCGTCTGCAATGCTGACGAAGGCGACCCTGGCGCATATTCTGATCGCTATATCATGGAGCAACGCCCTCATGCCCTGCTGATGGGGATGATGATCGCAGGATATATATCCGGAGCGAAGTATGACGTCGTCTACATCCGCGGTGAATATCCCGAACCCGTAGATATCATCAACGAAGCTATTGCAGATCTCGAAAATCATCACTTGCTTGGCGATAATATCGATGGGTCAGGTTTTGATTTTCGCTTTAAAGTCATCAAGGCACAAGGCGCTTATATCTGTGGCGAAGAAACCGCTTTGCTCTCTTCTATAGAAGGCCAGCGCCCTGAAGTTCGTGTAAGACCTCCTTATCCGACCCAACAAGGTTTGTTTAACAAGCCAACGGTGGTCAATAATGTAGAGACGCTTGCCAATCTTCCCTTTATCATGAAGAATGGCGGCAAAGCATTTGCATCTATCGGCACACAAAAATCCACCGGAACGAAATTGATTTCGCTCGATGGATTTTTCAATACACCAGGGATTTATGAAGTTGACATGGGCACTCCGCTAAAGGATGTTCTCTATGGCCTTGGCGGTGGATTCCGCAAGCCTGTGAAGGCAATGCACATTGGCGGACCACTCGGAGGACTGGTGCCGGTGACTGAGGTTGACAAATTGACAGTTGATTTTGATTCATTTGCACGTGAAGGTTTCCTGCTGGGACATGCATCCGTAGTATGCCTGCCTGAAGATTACCCGATCATTCAATATATAGAACATCTCTTTAAGTTTACCGCCCACGAGAGTTGTGGTAAATGTTTCCCTTGCAGGCTTGGCTCCACACGTGGATACGAGATGGTTGCCAAAGCACAGCAAGGCGATTACAAAATGGACATGACCTTGATGAAGGATCTTCTCGAGACATTGGAGACCGGCTCACTATGCGCATTGGGCGGAGGACTTCCACTGCCGATCAAGAATGCCATGAACTATTTTCAATCTGAACTCGCACCCTACTTTAAAGCATAAGACATCATGTCACTCACAGCATATATCAACGACCGGGAATACGCTATCCAAGAAGGGGATACGATTCTCAAGTTTGTACGCAGGCATCTCGGACAGGACCATGTCCCCACTTTATGCGATGCGCCCAATCTCGATCCATTCGGTTCTTGCCGGGTCTGCAGCGTGGATGTAGCCCTTGTCAAAAACGGACCAGCCAAAGTGCAGGCCTCATGCCATACACCTGTCATGGCCAATTCCTATATCTACACCGATAGCGACCGGATCACCAGGCTGCGTAAGAATATCATCGAGCTGGTCCTCACCGATCATCCACTCGATTGCCTCACTTGCGAAGTCAACAACAACTGCGAACTCCAAACCGTAGCCGCAAGGGTAGGGATCAGGGACGTAAGGTATCCTGAAGGAAAGAATCACCTCGACCGCAAGAAGGATCTCAGTCATCCGTACATGACCTCTGATTTTTCAAAATGTATCAATTGCTTCAGGTGCGTCAGGGCTTGTGACGAAGTGCAGGGTGAATTTGTACTCAGCATGGCCGGTAGAGGATTTGATAGTCATATCATCAAGGGATTCGAACAGTCCTTCTTTGAATCCGACTGCGTGAGTTGCGGAGCATGCGCACAGGCCTGCCCAACATCAGCGATCTCAGATGTATTCGAATCCAAGTCTGTCGCGGCCGATGAAAAGATACGCACCGTATGCACCTATTGCGGTGTAGGCTGCAACCTCGAAGTAGCAGTAGTCAATAATAAAGTAAAATCTATCCAGGCACCTTATGATGCAGAGGTCAATCAAGGCCATACTTGCCTGAAAGGACGCTTTGCATTCTCGTTCTACAACCACCCCGACCGTCTTCGCACGCCGTTGATCAGGAAGGATGGTGAGCTAGTACCAGCCACATGGGATGAAGCATATGACTACATCGCCTCAAAGCTGACGTCTATCAAGGATGATTTTGGGCCTGATTACATCGCCGGTATTTCTTCAGCGCGTTGCACCAATGAAGAAAACTACCTGATGCAGAAATTTATCCGTGCGGTGATCGGGACTAACAATATCGACTCCTGTGCGCGTGTATGCCACTCTCCAACGGCACTTGGAATGCAACGTACGTTTGGTACGGGCGCGGCGACCAATTCAGTTGAAGATATCAAGTACACCGATCTCATCATGGTCATCGGTGCCAATCCAACTGATGCACATCCGGTCACGGGTGCCAAGCTCAAGCAGTTTGCCATGAAAGGCAAATCCATCGTGATCGATCCAAGGCGCACTGAGCTGGCGCGGTATGCAACCTATCATCTGCAGTTGCGCCCGGGCACCAATGTAGCAATGCTCAATATGCTGCTCTACTACATCATCAAGGAAGGGCTCGATGACAAGGCATTTATCGAAAACCGTACGGAAGGCTATGAAGATTTCAAGAATCATATCCAAAGCTTCGATGTCAATGAGCTGGAGAAAATAACAGGAGTCAATAAGGAGCTTGCACGCAAAGCTGCCATCGCGTATGCTACTGCCCCTAATGCAATGTCCTTCCATGGACTTGGCGTGACCGAACATTCGCAAGGCACATATACTGTGATGCTCATCGCAGACCTTGCCATGATCACCGGCAATATCGGTAGGCGCGGAGTAGGCGTAAATCCACTGCGCGGTCAGAACAATGTGCAGGGCGCAGCTGATATGGGTTGCCAGCCGCATCAGGGCGCAGGATATCTCGATGTCACCATCCCGGAGAATCACAGCTTGTATGAAGATTTTTACCATGCCAAGCTTCCATTACATGTGGGCTATAAGATCCCTCAGATGTATGATGCAGCGCTCAACGGAAAACTAAAAGCATTGTGGCTCATGGGAGAGGACAATGTACAGACGGATCCTAACACACAACATGTAGTCAGTGCATTGAGCAAACTGGATCTCCTGGTCGTACAGGAAATCTTCATGACCGAGACTGCAAAACTCGCTCATGTCGTATTGCCTGCTTCATCATTCCTTGAGAAGAGCGGCACCTTCACCAATGGAGAGCGCCGGATACAACGGGTGCAAGCTGTAGTGCCTCCGATAGCAGGCACCAAACCTGATGGTCAGATCATCAGTGAGATCATGAACAGAATGGGATATCCTGAGCCAGATTATGATCCGGCTCATCTGCTCGAAGAGATTTCCAAGATAGTACCATTCTTTGCAGGCGTAGTGTGGGATGAGTTGGGCGAAAATGGCAAGCAGTGGCCTGTCAAGCCAGACGGTACAGATACTGAAATACTTCACATTGATTCTTTCAAGAGAGGCAAAGGGAAATTCCAGGTTGCCACCTGGAAAGAATCCGAAGAGATCGTCAATCACGGAGCAGAGTTCCCATACATCCTCACTACCAATCGTGAGCTTGAGCATTACAACTGCGGCACCATGACACGCCGCACCGGCAATGTGGAGATTCTCACAGATGATGTCCTGTTGATCCATCCGGATGATGCAGCTAAACATCTCATCCATGAAGGTGACTATGTCTGTATCATCAGTGCACGTGGCAAGATCGATGTCATGGCCCATCTCACCGATGAAGTCAGGCCGGGAATACTCTCTTCTACGTTTCACTTCCCCGAAGTCAAGATGAATGACCTTACTTCAAGCGTAAGTGATAGTGAAGCGATGTGCCCTGAATACAAAGTAGTGGCTGTCAACATACGCAAGAGTAAGGGACAGTACAAGGTGAAGGCACAAAATGGAGTGAGTGTTTAAGTGTCGCTTTGAAAGAACATTTTGCTGAAGAGGCGAAAGAGGTCGAAGTGGCTTAAGAGGCTGAAAGGTGGGTTTGAAATCTGTTCAAAATCATCTCCGTGTACTCCGTGATACCTCCTTTTACTCCGTGCGAAAACAATACAGACTCAAGTGGCTAAAGGAAATTAAATCAATACTAACGAAGCTAAATTTTTACCCCCTTCAGGGGGCCAGGGGGCAGACAGATTTCTATGGTTGACATTACCCATAAAATAATCACACATCGCTCCGCCATCGCTGAGGCCATAGTTGCCGTCAGCCCCAAAGGCGATGTCTTTGAGGCGAGTAGAGTAGCCGGATTGTTTGGTATAAAGCGGACCAGTGATATGATCCCTGATTGCCATCCGTTGCCGGTGGAGTTTGCAGCCGTGCGCCATCGCATCGAGGGATTGCAGATCATCATCGAAACCGAAGTGCACACATTGTACAAGACTGGCGTCGAGGTTGAGGCCATGCATGGTGCATCCGTCACTGCGCTTACGATCTATGATATGCTCAAGCCGATTGATAAAGGCATCGAGATCAGAAACATAAGACTGGTCAGTAAGAAAGGAGGCAAATCGCAATATGCAGATATCTTAAAGCGTAAATTGAAGACAGCAGTGGTCGTCTGTTCAGACAGCATTTCTGCAGGGAAGAAAGTTGACTTTGCCGGCAAGGCCATCATTACAAAGCTTGAAAAGATTGAAGTCCCAACAGAAGACTACACCATCATACCTGATGAAGTCTCAGTCATTCAGGCTAAGGTCCAGGCCTTGTATGATGACAAGTATGATCTGATCATCATCACCGGAGGCACTGGCCTCTCACCACGTGATGTCACTCCCGAGGCTATCCGCCCGATGCTCGATCGCGAGATCCCCGGCATCGCAGAGGCTGCTCGCCATTATGGCCAGCAGCACATGCCTTATGCGATGCTCTCCAGGAGTGTTGCCGGATTGAAAGGGAAGACCCTCATCATCGCACTGCCTGGCTCGACACGTGGTGCCGAAGAAAGCATGGAT
Organism: Candidatus Opimibacter iunctus; assembly: GCA_016716665.1. GTDB lineage: Bacteria > Bacteroidota > Bacteroidia > Chitinophagales > Saprospiraceae > Opimibacter > Opimibacter iunctus. The sequence goes on from JADJVH010000011.1 coordinate 80,734, forward strand.
GCGTTGTTTCCCTACATCCTCCATATTTTCAAAGTGGCGGAAGGCATGCCCCATGAATCCGTCTGATCCCCTACCCCCTGAAAGGGGGGCGTTAAAAAATCATCTCGAATAGGTAACCAACCTGTCGCTCAAAATTGCCTGAGCATTATGGGACGAGCATACACCACCTTCGCCCGCTGCGTGGCACTTAATTTTTAATGAATCATTTCGAAAAAGGCTAAGTCCTGTGACCAAAAATTGTCTGAGCAAAATGGAAACCTATTTTGGTGAAAATCAAGACTCTATTGGTAAGATTCAAAGGCAAGAAATAGGATATTGAAAAACGAATAGGTTGAAAACGAACGAGGAAGCTATGCTGATGCAGGATGAATAGGCGAGTTTTTTTGGTCACGAGCTTTTTGGTTCTTTTTTGCGGTAAAAAAGAACAAATATTTCCACGCCTCATGCGGAACGAAATCACCCCGCATTTTTGCGGAACCCAAACTTTGCTTGTTGTAAAAATGTATGCGGCATCTCTTCATCCCCCGGATAACCCAGTTCGATCGTCTCGCCACTGTCAGGAAAATGGACTGTGCCAAACAGGTAATCCCACAGGCTCAGGGATATGCCAAAGTTGATACCGTATTTGATATTCGATGGCAGATATTTGGCATGATGCCAGCTATGCATCTGTGGATTGTTGAAGAGGTATTTGAGCGGACCCAGAGGGATCCGGATATTGGAATGATTGAAATGCCCGATGCTCAGGGCGATGATATGCACTACGAAAAACTCCTGGATGCCAAAGCCGATCATGCCTAGTGGGATATATTCGATGGCGCGGTAGACCACATTTTCCATCCAGTGATATCTCAGGTGCGTGGCAAAGCCGAGTTGTTTGGCCGAGTGATGCACTTTGTGGAAATTCCACAACCAGGGGACGCGGTGCAGCAGGCGATGGATATTCCACTGTATGAAGTCCCTTACGACAAACATGGTCAGCAGTTGTGCCCAAACCGCCCAGCCGGCAATCTGGATCGCAACAAGGTTCCTTATCCCGAATACACTCGCCAGGAAATTATTGAACGCCTCGACGAAGACACTAGAGACGGCATTGTAGCCAATCAGCGAAAACAGGAAGAAGTTGAAGAACATATAGAATACATCCAGCCAGAACTCCCGCGTCCAGGCTCCCTGTTCCTTTTTCCATGGCCTGAAATATTCCAGCGAGAAGAAAAAGAGGGACACTCCGATCAGCCAATAGAAGTAGTTGTGCCACGAGGGAGTCGTGATCTCATGAAAGAGGTAATTGGCATACCCTCTATAGGCGTTAATGAATATTTCAAGATAGTGCTGAAGATCCATTCAGGTGTTGATTGCTTTCGAGGGTAAAGGTAGAAGGATTCGATATCAGAACTTTGTCTCAAAAGTCACATTTCGCATTTGAAAACAATACGACTCTGAAAAGACTGATCTTAACCATAGATTTCCTTACGATTACCCAGTGCAATTACCTCGACCCATAACATGGAGTCAACAATATCATAAATGATTCGATATTCAGCTACACGGATACGATATCCATTTCTGTTTTTTAGTTTTTTGTAGCCATAGGGCCGTGGATTTTCAGATAGCTTATAGATGGCCTCCTTGATACTTGAGTAATAAGGTTCATTAATATGTTTCAAGGTTTTGATCACTCCTGGCCTGAGCGAGACCTGATATGCCATTTGCTATTTCTGTTGATGTTCTGACTCAATGATGCGAAAAGCTTCATCTAGGGGATTGAAGGTTCATTTAAAGTTATGGCCTCATCATAGAGCTTGATATCCTCCATCTCTTCGAGTTCTTCCAGTAATGACTCATATTCTTTGATTGGCAGAACTACAGAAATTTTATTTCCCTCCTTATCGGTAATGTATTGAGGATGAACACTAAGCATGCGATTTTTCTTTTTGTAAATATAAAGGAATTTAGGTGTGTTTAGTTTCAAATGCGAATGGACAAAAGCAATATTTTCATTGGAATCCCTCCTTCAAACGGTTTGGTATCTCAATAATCAAAACTTTAATAGTCCTGAATTTCCTCTCCAGAGGCTTATTTTTTAGTCACTGATAGTCAATGAGTTAGCAAGCATATGACGTATTTATTTTACAAAAAGTAAAATAAATACGTCAAAAAGTAAAACAAACATTACATTTGACCAGTTATTAAATCGTAATCAAACACAACCTCCTAACCCATCAACCCATCAACTTATCAACCTATCAACCTTCCATATGAAACAAACACTCTTATTGCCCAGCCGCTTCAAAACGATCGGTTGGTTTATCCTGATCCCCGCAACGATTGCCGGAATCATCCTTATTTCTACAGGCTTTGAAGGAGAATGGCTCAACACCACTGTCTTTGCCATATTCAACGATGATTTCTTCATGAATAACCAGCAAATTGCTAAAAGCCAGAATTTTACTTTTATCACGACGGATATCACCAACACGCTGGTAGGAATTCTGTTTATAATCGGAGGGCTCATGGTAGGTTTTTCGAAGGAGAAAAGAGAAGATGAATTCATTGCCAATCTCCGGCTTTCCTCTCTGCTCTGGTCCGTATGGGTCAACTATGCCCTGTTATTATTTGCTTTCCTTTTTATATGGAACCTCGCTTTCCTGAATGTGATGGTCTACAACATGTTTACCATCCTCATCATCTTTATCATCCGCTTCAACTACATCCTGTACAGAAGCAGCAAATCCATGGCCGATGACAAATAAGATCAAAGTAGAGCGCGCCATCCACAACCTGACCCAGGAAGAGCTGGCCAACCGCATCTCCGTCAGCCGCCAGACCATCAATGCAATGGAAGCAAACAAGTATGTGCCATCCACCGTGCTGGCCTTGAAGATCGCCCGCGTCTTTAGTAAACCTGTCGAAGACATCTTCTTCCTCGAGGAGGAAGATTGATTGTTTTGTGAGTTGTGAGTTTTCAGTTGTGAGTCGCAAGGCGTGAGGATCGCATATTATATTTTATGTAGAGACGCGATTAATCGCGTCTCTACATTAATTACCATGCTCACGTCTCCACATACTATCCGATAAATCCGGAAATGACAGAGGAAAGTGTAATAATATCCACAGATTCAAGTGGATGCCTGAATCCTTCAAGCATCTTGAGGTGTCCATGTGGTAATAGACTGGCAGTTGTCTCTGATTCTGCAATACCGACCATATGGTCATCTGTGCCGATACAGATCAGTACTTCATTTTCTATAGATGAAAAATATGTTGAAGTCATGGCCGCCCCATCACCCAGTGTTGTCATCATCTCTCCGGTACGGTTCATGATAGACTTCCAGTCACCTGGTTGATGCCTGGCATCAAGTGTTGCCGCAAATGCAGGGATTTTCTGCCCGATGATTTCGGGATTCATCATCCGGCCTTCCTTTGCAGCAGATTCAGGATCCCATTTATATTTGGTGCCCAGGGTGATGATTTTGCCTGCACGTGCCGGATAGCCATGCGCTAGCTTCAAGGCTACATATCCTCCCATACTATAGCCAAAAAAGTGAGCTTTCTCCAGGCTTTCACCCTGCATAAAGTCAATCGTATCCTGCACAAACAAGTCAATGGAATATGGCATCACAGTGGTGTCACCACCATGACCTGAAAAATTGAAACTAAATATATCGTATTGATCGGAGAGATGTTCTCCAAGTTCCACCAGTTGGTCCTTGCTCCCCAGCGCCCCGTGTAGTAAGATCAGTTTTTCTTTCATCATGTTCTTCTTTTATGTTGTCACAAGGATTGAAATCCCTGGCAACAAAATCGGCCGTGCCTACGGCACTTCTGTTGGTCCCGAGTGACCAACTATTCATTACTCACTTTTCACTCCATCTGCCCATTGCTCCATTGCTCCTCCTTTGCTCCCTTGCTCCCTGCCCTCTTCAGCCTCTTTCGCCTTTTCAGCCTCTTTCGCCTTTTCCGTTGATCAGTTTAAAAGCCATCTCCATCACCACATCTTTCTTATTGATCAAGTCACTCGTGGTTGGCACAACAAGATAGTCCGGCGTAATCCCTCTTCCTACATTATAGAGTATGCTCCTGATATTGTAGCGCACAGTAGGGATAGCTACACTTGTTTTTGTATTGGGCAAGGTGATATTTTTTACATTGCCTGCAATCACGACAGGGTTGCCACCGGTTTCTTCCCCGATAAAGACACATCGCTTGTTGGCCTGCAAAGCCGAACATACCATACTGCTTGCCGAGAAGGTCCCGCCATTGATCAGGACATATAATTTACCGGTGAAATTGCTTTTCTGGGGCTGGTGCTTCCCTGTCTGCGGCCCTTTTTCAGGCTGAAGTCTTGCCTCGGGAATTTTCCATGTTGTAGGATCAACCGATTCATAGGATTGCAGGATATCAAATGGAGTATCGAGGAGAAACGCTAGTAAAGTCACTGCGTTTTCAAGATCTCCTCCCTGGTTGTTGCGCAGATCAAGTATTACATTCTTGTTTTGTTTTTCGCGGATAGTCCGGAAGAAGGCAGGGATGTAGTCATCAAACCGCTGGGCAAAGTCCTTGCGAAGGATATCATTGTGAAAATCCTTGATCAAAATGGTTGCGGTCTGTGAGCTGCTGTCCAGGCTGATGGTCAGGCCGGTACCAATCAAGGCATCCTTTGAAGGTTCACCAAAGATGGACTCACGATAATACGCTATACTGTCCCTCGATTGTCCTTTAAGGTTGAATTCGCCAAAGGTTTTATCCGGATTGAGGGTCTGGATATTGAAGTAAGCAGGATTGCCAAAATGAAACGAATAGTATGATGTAAAATACCGGTCAATGATCCACGCAGGATAGGTCGTGTTAAACCCATCCCTGATCTGCCTGCGCATCATTAGGTCATGCAGAAAGGATGCATTCACTCCGTTGATGACCAGGATCTCTGTCCCGGGAGCGGTCTGAGGGGATGCACTGTATTCCTTGACGACAAAGAGCCTGTTACCTTCCCAATGAACCTGCAAAGGGAGGAAAGGGGCGTTTTGATTTTCATATGCCGTGGTGGCAGGGTCAGGAAAGATCTGCGTATGTCCATCCTTGATCGCAGCCAGTGTCCTGGTGATCATGTTGTAAAAATTGATATTATTGTCAGGTACGGTGATCAAGGCATACAAGCTGTCAAAGAGCAGGTTTATTTCACGCTTTGGCGTATAGAGGTATAGGTTGGGATGATCCAGTTCAAGCCTTGTCTTGTAGATGGTAAGGTCTTCCCGCAGCTGATCGGCCGTATACAGATGATCGAGCCTGTACTCGCCGGTCACAAATTGTGCAGTAGCCTGACTGCTCAGGAATAGCATAGCCATCATTGCAACCAAAATGCAGAAGCGGGATTGTGATATTGAGGGACTCCCCGGAAAAGACAAGTGCGCTTTCAGGAGGCTACGGATATGTGCCATTTTGTAAAATTAAGGAGTTCCCGCAAGTTTCATTTTATTACTTCGCCTTGCGGTGCTGGTTGACCCGGCATTGACACTTCCAGGCCATTTTTCCAGCGGGAGGACTAAAGGGAGAATAGAAACATGTTATTTTTCCATTTAAGAAGGATCCACAGACCGACCAGCATCCTCAGGGTTGGCGTAATGGATGATCGATTGCGGATAGGGAAACTTGATATTGTGGTTGACCAGTGCCCTGAAGACATCCACCCGGATTTCACTCTTGATATTTTCCACCCGGAATACTTCATCGCACCAGAACATGATGGTTATTTCCACTGAAGATTCTCCAAACTTTGTGATCCGGATCGATGGCTCCGGGGTCCTGCTCACTGCTTTATGCTGCAGGGTCACTTCCTTAAACAGTTTCATGATAGCCGGGATGTCCTCCGTATAGGCCAGGTTGACATGGATTTCAAATCTTGAGGTATGGTGACTATAGGTCCAGTTGACCACCTTGCCCTGGGTGATCACGGAATTGGGGAGGATGATAAACTTGTCCTCCCGGGTCATGACCGCTGTCGTCCTGAGTTTGATCTCCTTGACACGACATACGATCCCATCCACCTCGATGACATCATTGACCTTGATGGTCCCGTCAAATAGAATGATAATGCCGGATATGAAGTCATTGAAGAGGTGTTGGAGGCCAAAACCAATACCAACCAATAAAGCAGCCGATCCTACGAAAAGGACAGAGAGGTCAAATCCAAGCAGGGTGATCCCCAGCAGGATGGTGATGACAATAATGGTATAGCGGGCGAGTTGCTTGATGGAGTATTTGGCCCCTTCATCTATTTTCTTGTTTTTCCTGATCCCCCTGTTGAGGATCCGGAGGATAATCCCCGAGACGGAAGCAAGGATGAGGATGGCCAGCAGGTTGTGGACATGCAAGGTGTAGTTGCCAATGTGGACCAGCTCATAGTCAAGAATTTCTTTCATTACCCTTCAGGTTTGTATCATCCGTTGGTGGGGAACGGAGAAATGAAAGTAAAACATTCCTGTGAAGTAATCACGCACGGCCCCGATTTGCCGGAGTCGGTTCAAGCCAGTCGACCAACTGGCAATGGCTTCAGGCTTTGCGCCACTCTATCTTCAGTGCGGAGATTTTTTCGTCCTCATAGCGTGTTTCAGGCAGGACTTTGAACCCATTACGCATGTAGAAAGGTAAAGGGGACAAATAGTAGTCTCCGTTTTGCTTGATGTCATTGTGGTGGTCGATGACCCACCCATTGAGCCTGTTCTCCTTTTCCTTGATCAGGTTGAGGAGCAGATGCCCAAGCCCTTTGCGTTGGTACGAACCATCGATGATGATCGAAAACCAGCGGTCGCCGCCCCGGTCAAAGGTATCCGCCCACCCGATGATCTCGCTGTCATCTTCTACAATGAGGTAATGGGTATGTCCTGTGGAAGCCTGCAGGAAGTCATCAAAGGCAGTGGTATTGATGGCCAGTTTTTGAGGATACTCGTTGTTCCAGATCATACAGATCTGCTCCTTTTGCAAGAGAGAGAGCATTGCTGATTTAGTGATTTTCATCGACATGAATGGCGGGGAGTTAAGTTCGGTTATCGGTAGTCGTCTTTTGCCTGGATAGTTCTTTATCTATATCAGCGGCAAGGGCCAGGTAGGAGTCATCGACACTGCTGAAGGACACATCCTGCATCCGCCGTTTACTCAGCAATGGAGATTTTTTACTCATCTTTTTATGGTGTTCTCTCCGGCTGGATTAGGTGTCTTACCCGGACAGGTAAATATAGAAATTCGTTCGATGCCCTTTGGGTCGCAGTACTATAGCTGTTCCGAATCGGGAACATTACAGTCTGAACCGGAATACTATAAGCCAGAACATATAGCTATCCGATAGTAGGATTGAAGGACCTGAGCAGTAAATCCTGGTAGGCATACACATCAACTGGCTTGGTGGTGATCATTTTTTTCATGAGGTCAAGTTGCCTGTCGTTTTCTATGTGCATTGCTTCAGCCCATAATGCCACTTCGGTCAGCACATGCTTTTCGGCAGGATCAGCAGGAAGGCTGAGTCGCGTCTTAGCCATAAATTTTTGCCTGCAATCATTTTCAGCAAGGATCCTGTCCCCCTTGTAGGTCCTATGGATCATGGCAGTTACCTTGACAGCGATGTCTGAGACGGCAGGAGGCATATAGTCTCCAAGCCTGAGCCCGATATTACTCGTGGTAAATGATGTAAGTACCCTGTGGCTGGTACGGTATCCTTTCCTGGAGGCTATTTTTTCTGCCTCCCGCTGCGCTACATCCTTCAGGTGTTTGTCCAGTGGCCTGAATCCAAAGCGGTAATAGAACCAGAAAGCCCCTGAAGCTATGCCATCAGGATTGTCAAGCCCATACTGATACGGTTCCACTTCAAAGTAATGAAGGTTGAAAACATGGCGGTATACACGCAGCAATTGCGCCATGATAAATGCCGACTCCCCGCTCCTGTATGGCTTGAATATATTAATGCCAAAGTTGGCCCGCTCTCCGAAAATCCATGACCCGCCATAGGATACCGGAAAACCATTTTTGAATGCTGTATAGCCTACATAAGATTCCAAAGGCATCTGCCTTGATGCCACCATGCCAAAGATCGCTATGGAAATACCTCTTTCCAGATGGTACAGGCGAAATGAGTTTTCGTCCATATAGGTGCACGGATCTGTTTCCCTTGCCGTCAGGACCATTGCATTTTTAACAACCCTGATGGCTTTCTCTTTCTGCGCGGCATCCAGATGCACAGGGGATGGAAGTGGTGCCTGCAGGATAGTAGATGGATCAATGCGTTTGAGCAGATCCTGGTGGAAGTAGGTCCTATCGACAGGCAACCGGTTGTATGCTTTGGAAAAACTCTTGTCTCTGGGGGTTATGCATACGATAGGTTCGAGGCGCTCATACAGATGGTCTTTGATATAGGGCTGGTCATCAAGGCGGGAGAGTTCATTGATGATAAACCAGAGTCGCTTTGCTGACGGCACCTTCAGCGCATCCATCAGGTCCAGGTTTTCACGGCCAGCAGTTGTTTCTGCCCGTTCGATCGTAGGCAGGGTCAGGGTGAGTACATCATTGAGGGTATGTGCGGGATCTACAAAATCCTCAAGCGTGGTATTACATTCCGGATGATGGAGCAACCACCGGACTTTGTCGTGTGAAAATCGGGTGATCGTCTTTGTGTGTGGCATGCCGGTGTTAACCAGATTTTTAGGCATGTCTTTCCTGGTGCGGTGCAGAAACGCGGAAATGCGCAGAAATTCTTTTTCAGTAAGGTTTAGCAGGGCAGCATCTTCCGGATAAGCACTAAGGAAAAGCAATGTATCAAAGTACTGGAACAGATCCTCGTTGATCACAAGGGGGAGGGCACGAAGATTTTTAAGGCAATTGATCTTTGTCCGATGACTGGCGGGATCAAAACTGTTCATGCAGTCTTTGAGTGCGGAGACTTGATTGCGGAAGGAGATCCTCATAGCGCAGGATAGTAGTTGCTACCGCTGAAAGATATTCTTTTCTTTTCAGGTCACGGCAATATAATGGTAGCTTTGTGGCCTTATAAAAAAATACCATGGAAGATAAAATCGTAGTAAAGGACAGTAACGGCACTGTGCTCGTGGAAGGTGATGCAGTACTGTTGACGAAGGATCTGAAAGTCAAAGGGTTCAACAAAGACCTCAAGCGAGGTACACTGATCAAGAATATACGTCTCACAGACGATCCAGGGGCAATCGAAGGTAGGGTAGAGGGCAGTGTCCTGGTGATCAAGACCATGTACCTCAAGAAGAAATAAGCCGGCCTCTTATTCAGACAGCATGGACAGTTTTGATGGTGGCGTTTTTAAAACCATATATGCCCCGGGTTAATAAATGTCCTCAATCTGGTACCTGGTCTTATTAAATTCAAAGGAGTCCCCTTTTTTAAGCCCTTTCATGTGGCTGTACAGCGGGGCTTTGTCAGACATGCCAAAAACCTTTGCGCCATCCACTTCGATATCTTCGCTGGATACCCCGATAAAGAAAATGCGCTGGTCTGTCACGACAACAGCACCACGCTCTACATGATCGGCGGCATTGGTAGGATCGATAGATCTCAGGATCTCCATTTCGGTTCGGACAAACCTGAGCTCCTGGCCCATGAGTTCGAGCATTTCTTCTGATGAGTCCGATCCCTCATCTGTCTGGCTTGGCGTTTCGGTATGACTATAGGCTTCTGCCTTGACGGAATCTATTCGTTCGGTGAAATTGTCGATCAGGTCCTGTTGTTTCTGAAGGCAGACAGAGAGGATAGCTGCCTTTGATATTTTCTTGCTCATGGTATTCTACTGTTTAGTCTCCAAAGATAGGCTTATAACCACAAAGAATGCGTCTATTCAAGAGATACATCTGCATGCCAGACTCACCTTCAGATACTACTGAGTGATGGTGCAAAAGCAGTCTTTCAAGAAGCTGTCCTAAGCCTTTTCGAGCAGGTCTGCAATACTTTTCAGGATCGGGTTCCAACCTTCGCCTTTATTGCTGACCTCAAGGTAGCGTTCCTCTCCACGTGCAACTGTCTCAAACCCATCCTGGGTGACGGTGAGGATAGTATGATCCCCATCCTCCTGCAGCCGGTAAGAGACATTAAGATAGTTTTCAGGCACATCTTCCATCGTCGAGTTAGGATCAAAGACCGTATAAACCAGTAGAGTAGGAGCATCGATTTCCTTGATATACCCTTTGACAAAAACCATGTCCTTACCCTCATATTGACCCTCCCAGAGCAATTGACTGCCCGGTTTCCAATCGGACCTGGTCCTGCAGCCAAACATATAGATGGCGGTCATATCCGGATTGACCAGGGCATCCCATACCCGAGCTATCGGGGCATGGATAGTTATTGTGTTTTCTACGATCATTTTCTTTTCCATCCGGCAAAGGTAATCCTGATTGCCCACTGCCAATTACCCACTGCCTCCTTCAGGGATTGAAATCCCTGGCAACCAACTTCCATTCAGGGATTAAAATCCCTGGCAACAACATCGGTCGTGCCTACGGCACTTTGTTCGTCCTGCGGACGCACTTTTGGAATATTTCACCCTATGCACTATGCCCTCTGCCCTTTGCGCTTCGTCATTCATCCGGCGGAAACGGGCATTCAGTACCCTTTCTTTTGGAGGCAGGCCTGCACCGCCGATACTTTTGAGCCATCAACGAAACGAGTCACATGAAAACCTTTAAAAATTATCAAACCATGAAAAATTATACACTACTTTTTTTGATTTGCGGGGCATTTGCTATTGCCCCGCTGGCAGCGCAGAAGAGCTTGCCTGCCAGCATCCAGCCCTATTCGGTCAACTGGAGTTATGCCGTAAAGCAAATGCTGGATGCCGCAGGATATCATGTTCCCGGGCCTAAGGCAGCATTTGACCTGCTCCCCAATAAAAGCGCTGGTTCCGAAGGGGCCCGCCTGGATTCAACTGTAAGTTATTTCGGCTTCGATTCTTCAGGCGCAGACCCGATGCCATTGTTCAGGAATGTTTACACCTATCCTGAACCCGGAGTCCAGGTCATCGTCGAATACTTTTATGAGCAGGATGCATGGGTGCCCCTGAGCCTGACGTCATTGATATACGATGAGCTTGGCCGCCTGGTAGATGCAGTATCACAACGCTATGACAGCGAGTCAGGCCTGTTTATCCCTGATTACCGTGTGGTATTGTCTCCTCGCGAAAGTTCACTTGAGTTGGTCGATTCGTTTGAAGTCCTCGCGTGGTCAGTGGAGATGGGAGACTATGTAAGGCAACTTGCGGTCTGGAACACATATGATGCGGCGGAACGCCTTACCGAAAGTACCAGCTCCATTGAAATCTTCGAATTGCCGCTTGTCTTTAGAGACCGGTATTCCTATGATGCACAGGACCACGTGATCTGGGTAGAATCGTATACAGTCGATGACGACAAGTTGTTCCCCGCCGGAAAGCAGGAGTTCAGGTATGAGAATGGTTTCCTGATGACAGAGACCACATTTGTATCCGATGCCATGGAGGTGTACACCCCTCAGGAAAGGATAGAATATACCTACACCTTGTTTAGCAAGGAGAAGACCGCCCAATACTTCTCCTGGGACATGGACAAGAATAGCTGGAGACTCGTGCAGGATGATTACTATGGGTTTGACGGAGACAATAGGATCTCCTCCCTGGAAGTCACCCATATCCACAAGGATGATGGACGCGAGACAAAGCAAACCACCTATGACTATGTCCGGGACAATTTTATAGCTGCCGAGTACAATCATGCGCTGGATATAGAGACACAGGAATGGACGACCACGGACAAGAAGTACTTCTTCTACAATAGTGTCGTATCGACTGAGCCGGATGTCCCCGCAGTAGCAGATGCATTGTTTCTGTACCCCAATCCGACAGCAGGAATGGTCAAGGTAAAGCTTGCAGGTAAAGTCACCCTGCAGATCTATACCGTATCAGGCCAGCTCATCCGGAAGCTTTCACTGCCGCATGGAGAAAAGACAATAGACCTGAGTGGATTGCCCGCAGGCATGTACCAGATCAGGGCCAAGAGCGATGAAGATTACTTCTCTGGTAAGCTACTGGTCCTTTAAATCAATTATGTAACCAATTAAAACTGATTATACCATGAAATCGATTATGTTCAAAAACCCGCTTTTTACATTAATGATGATGACTTTGACAGCATTGACTTTTGTCAGTTGCGACCGTGATGATGAGGTTGTTGATCTCCCGTTTAATGAAGCCCTGGTCGGCACCTGGGATATCACCTCATACGTGCTCGATGACGACGAATGGATGGGCCTTATCCTTGAGTCTGCTGTCATCACCTTTGAGCAGCCTAATGGAAACAGCGGGATCTTCAGCCAGGAAGTTACTTTCGCAGATGATGAAAAGGTAACCATATCAGGAAGATATGTGCTGGATGAAACGGAAGGACGTGTGACCATGTATTACGAAGGAGAACCTATCGTGGCGGACATCGTCATCACAGGTGACAAAATGCTCTGGGATAGCACCATGGATGGATATCCATTAGTGTTGAAAGCAAAAAAACGTAAGTAATTCCAACGGGTGTTGCAGGGCCCCGGTCCTGCAACACTTTTTATTAATTTTCGCCAGTGATCAATAGGCTGTTCTATTTTTAAGGCGTGATTTCAGATTATAAAAAAGTGCTCATCAGGGAAAAATCAAAAGCTGAATGAACAAGAGAAGATGTTTGCTATTCCTTTTGCTGGCAGGGTTGTTATCCACTGCGACATGGTCCCAGTCCAAAACGGATAGCCTGTGGAATGTATGGAATGATCCTGCTGCAGCGGATACTAACCGGCTAAAGGCAATCCAAAGATTAACCTGGCCGATGCTCAACACCAACATGGACAGTGCCTATATTCTGGCGAATTTGCAACTTGATTTTGCAACAGCCCGAAATAATGAGAAGTGGATCGGTAAGTCCTTCTACAATATGGCATCCTATTATTACCTCAAAAGTGACTATCCGCAATCCACTTCCTTCTATAATAAAAATCTCGAGATCCGTAAAAAAACTGGTGATCTCAAAGGCGAAGCCGCGATCTATGGTAACCTGGGGCTCATCTACGGAGACCAGGGAAACAACCTGAAGGATCTCGAGTACCAGTTGAAAGCCCTTAAGATCAACGAACAGATCCGGGATACGGCCGGCATGACGAGCAACTATAGCAACCTGGCCGGTCTTTATCAGAACCAGGAGGATAGCACCAAAGCCCTGGAATACTATGAGAAAGCTTTGAACATGTATAGTGTCGGCGATGATCTGCAGAGTATCGGTCTACTCTACAATAATATCGGCAATATGTACAGAGGCTATCATATGTTTGAGAAAGCCCGGTGGTACCTGATGGAAAGCCTTTGTATCCGAAAAGAATTACAGGATATACTGGGCATGGCCATCACCTATATCAATCTGGGCACGCTATACATCAGCATGAAAGATTATGCCCAGGCGAAAACATACACCTTGCAAAGCATTGAGTATTTCAAGAGACTAAACGATAAGGCAAGCCTCGCCAATGGGTATTACAATCTTGGGGATATCGCGAGAAGGGAGCGACAATTCCAGGAGGCATTGAAATGGTGTACTGCATCATTGGAGATCGCGCGGTCAACGAATAAAATGAACATTGAAGCTGCTGATTGCTCCTGCCTGTATCGCACTTACAAGGAATTGGGTGATCCTGTTAAAGCACTATCCTATTTAGAAGAATTTGTCGACCTCAATGATAGTCTTCGAAACGATGAGCTCAAGCTGGAAATGAGCCGGTTGAAATTTGAAAAGGAAAATCTGGCGGATAGTATTTCGCGCGTCCGGGAATTGAATCAGCTCAATGATCTGCATGAATTGGAAATGCAGAAGCGCGGACGGATCACCAATATTATGTTAGTGGCCGCGATCGGCTTCCTGGTGTTAATGATGATTTTCCTGAGCAGGATGTTAGTTCTTCAGCGCAATTCCTCCTCGCTCAAACGAAAAACCCAGGAATTGGAAAAACAACAATTGGTCAATGAAATTTCCTTGCTCAAGACCCAGGTCAACCCCCACTTCCTCTTCAACAGCCTCAGTATATTATCATCATTGGTCAGGATCGACCCGGATCTCTCCGAGCGTTTTATAGACCAGTTGTCACGCTCTTACCGGTATATCCTTGAACAAAAGGATCAGTCGCTGGTCACATTGCGCACCGAACTCGGATTTATTGAGTCCTATTCTTTCCTGCTCAAAATACGTTTTGAAAATAAATTCATTGTCGATATTCAATTGCCTGACTATATCCTTGACAAGTATAAAATAGCGCCGCTTACCCTGCAGTTGCTGATTGAAAATGCGGTCAAGCACAACCGGATGTCTGTGAGCGAACCACTCGTGGTAACGATTTCGGTTGAAGCTGACCAGATGCTTGTTGTCAAAAACAAGCTGCAGCCGCGTACCACCCCTTCTATGTCTACCGGCGTAGGGCTGCAGAACATTACAAACCGTTATGCCTTGCTCACGAAACGTCCCGTAAGCGCGGGAGAAACCGATGACCAGTTTGTGGTCAGGATTCCGTTAATCACTGAAACCAATTAACCATTCTTTTTATTTTAACATCTAACACCACTGCAAACCATGAAGACGATAATCATCGAAGATGAAAACCTCACTGCGAAGCGCCTCGAAAGTTTGTTGCACAAATATGACCCCGTCATCCACGTCGAAGCCATCCTGCCATCTGTCAAGGAAGCGGTGCATTGGTTTGATCATCACGCAGAGCCGGACCTTATTTTTATGGACATCCACCTGGAAGATGACCTGGCCTTTAAGATATTCGAACACGTGCGCATCCTGGCCCCGGTGATTTTTACTACAGCGTATGATGAGTATATGATCCAGGCCTTTAAGGTCAATAGTATTGACTACCTGCTCAAGCCCATCAACTATGATGAACTGGTGCAGGCGATCGATAAGTTTAAGACACTCAAAAACCAATTTGCCCAGCCCAACCTGGAGACCCTCCTCAAATCCCTGGGACAAAAGAAGCCGGAGTACAAGAGCCGGTTTATGATCACAGTAGGCACCCGGATCAAGAGCATTGAGACTACTGAAATAGCCTATTTCTATTCAGAGGAAAAGCTAACCTTTATGGTCACGAAAGAAGGGCAAAACCTACCTATTGATTTCAGCCTTGACAAGCTGACCTCATTGCTCAACCCCCGCGATTTCTTCCGGATCAGCCGCCAGTTTTTAGTCAGTTTTCAATCCATACAGACTGTGCATGCACATATCAAGGGCAAGCTCAAACTCGAACTCATGCCTAAGACTAAACTCGAAGTGCTCGTCAGCGGTGACCGCATGACTGATTTTAAAGAGTGGCTGGGGAGATAAGTTGCACAAGGTGCGGCTTATTGCGAGGTTCGCTGCAAGGCGATATACTTATTGCCAAAGTCAACATCCACACACCTTTTATCGATCTCATCATATTCCTTGCACTTGAGGGTGTAGAGTTCAAGACGATCGCGCTTAAACTTAAATCCAAAGTGCTGCATCTGGTCCCTGTTTTCACCAAGGGCTACCTGGTCGATCTGGAGGCCTGCGTCAAAGTAATCGATGACCGGTTCGTAATATTTGTATTTGCCCAGGCCCGTCACCTCACCGTTGTTTTTAAATTCGACATGATCGCCTTCCTTGGACTGGTAGGTCCCTTTAAAGAGGATTTCTTCGAGGATCCGTGGCTGGATGCCGGAGACATCAGGATGAATCCTGACAAAGATCTTGTCGCCGATTTTCAGGCTGTCCGCAGAGAGGGGCCTCAATGGTATACACGGCCCTGGACAGGCTATCGTTTTGTTTCTCCCATAGCTGGTAAGATCCATTATTGATGACCGTCACCAGGTCAGACAGGCCCTCATGAAAATTGATGATCATCGTCGCCGGGGTCAGGGTGTTGGAAGGCAGCTGGATGTAACACTCTTCAATGCTTTCCTGCGCTTTACGGGGAGATTGAGCATCAGTGATGTCCTTGAGGTAAATGGCGCTGATCCAGCTCCCCGAAAACGGTATAGGAGCCGAATAGGTCTTAAAGTCAGGAGCCGGGGTTGCACTTTGTTGGGTTGGCTTATTATCCGTACCACACGCCACCAGGCTGAGCATGGTTACTATAACACATATTGATCTGATCATTTGGGCTAATGGTTTAGTGGAGCCAAAGATAGGAAGGGCAAATTTGGGAAATGGATATTCCAGCTAATTCTACGGCAGACATTCGGAACCTCAAGACCCCTCCGCCGAGCCAATGGCTCAGCGGAGGAGGAGGGAGAGAGGAGACTTATCTTTTATCCGGGTGATTTTCTGAAACTGCAGAAGATATAGTGCTGGATCACATTGGCCGGCATATGAAATTGACTGACCAATTGCAATGAAGTGACCGGTATCTGCTGGTACCACCCGACTTCAGAGAGAGCCCTGGTCTGGTAGATATGTTCCCAATATAATTGCCGTTCAGTATTTGCCATTTGTGTTGAATTCCTACGCTCCTCAATTTTCAATAGCAAGTATCAGGAATCACTGAGTATGCTATTGAGCCTTTAGTAAAGGTATAGCAAGCTGTCCCCCTTGGATTTTACAATAGATAAATAATCAGTGCTTGGCCCTGATGCGGCTGAGGCTGACCTGGGTGATCCCCAGGTAGGAAGCAATGTACTTGAGTGGAACGCGCTTGAACATATCCGGATGTTCATTTAACAGGTTGGCATACCTGACTTCAGCGCTATGAAACTGGATACTCTCCAGCCTGTTGATCGTGGCGATAAATACACTGACGAATATCTTCTTGATCAACCGTTCTATTTCAATATAGGTATCATACAACTCGATCAACTGATCCACATTGATCGCAATGAGTGTTGAATCCTCAATAGCCTGTATGCCTTTACGTGAGGGCTGCCCGGTGACCAGGCTCTCTATTCGGGCGACAAATGCATTTTCAAATTCGAGGCTTTCTGTGATATCAGTGTCCCCTTTGAAATAATATACCCGTAGTGCCCCCTTTTTGATAAAGTAGATCGTCCGGCAGGTATGACCTATGACCTGAACATCAGCGTTCTTTTTAAATTTTTGCTCTGTACTGATACCCACCAACGCTTTCACGGCTTCAGGTGAGAGGGGGGGTGAATAGTTTTAATATAGGCGGCAAAGTCCTTCAAGGGGTCAATGGGTGCTGACAACTATAAAATTAATCTATTTAAGTTAATCAGGCAATCTTTTAAAGAAAAGTTCCCGGGAATAGCGTCCCAACCTAACCTGGTAACTCCTTCAGGTTGACTTACGTCGCTGAATTTTTTTTCGCAAAGCATATACTGTTTGCGACATCGATATATGGCCCATAATTGGGAATCTGCAGATATCCTGCCTTATTGTAGAGGGCAATCGCCTCAGGCTGATTGTAACCGGTCTCCAGGATGCATTCCGTATAGCGTTGGTCGTGTGCCCAGGACTCCAGGTCTGACAGGATCAGGGGAGCTATACCCTGTCCACGGAATACCGGTCGGACAAACATCCGTTTGATTTCCGCTGTTTCACCACTATACTCCCTGAAGGCACCACAGCCTACAGCAACGTTGCCAGCATATGCCACCACCACGTGCCTGATAGCATCCAGTTTGTTAAACTGCGCATAAAAGGGATGATCAGCACCATCCCGTATACGGAGCTCATCATCGAGCATGGTCACTAACTCCTTGAAGTCCGGGTTGGAAGAATCGGTTCGGCGTAGTTCGATCAACGGGTAGCTGGATTGGTTATTTCTGTCCTTTAATCACTGCTTACGAATGAGTACATATTTGTTTGACCCGCTGGCATCACAAACATAGTGGATGCAGGCGGTGATCAATAGACGATCATTTTTTCAGCCATAGCTCCCTGGGTGGTTCGTATTTCTACGAAATACATTCCGGGTGCCAGTGGACGCTCATCAAACGAAAGAGTATGTGTCCCGGGAAAAAGCGTCAACCTATCTCTTGTCATGATGACCCGGCCATGCGCATCGAGGATCCGCACCAATCCCTGGGTATTGTTGATGGTTTCCAACTTTACTGTAAAATGCCCTTCAGAAGGATTAGGCACGATGCGCAAAGCAATCTGGTCCCTCAGGTTGCTGACACCAGAAAAGGGAGTCAGTAACCCGCTCCTTGGCCCAAGCAAGATATTCTGCATCAATGTCGACTGGTTTCGCGTAAACATATTCATGCAATCTTCACTGGCATAATCCATGTAGTTTTCTATCAGATCGGGCATATCCATCCCATAATGTGCTTCGATCTGTGCACAGGTATTCTTGGTCGTGTCACAATCAAAGGCAGATTCCGCATTGGCATAGGGCGTATCGTCTATACCATCACTCTGTGCACAGTCATTTGGGCCAAGTAATCCTCCATCGCCCCAGATATGCCTCAGTCCAAAATAATGCCCAACCTCATGCACCGGTGTCCGGCCCTTGACAATGATATTGCCACTGCCATCGGGATTTTCAATCGGATTAGGATTGTTGCTGCCGAACACCCTGTAATCGATCACCACACCATCCTCATCAGGTGCTGGTGCTCCCGAATTTTCCGGCCAGTTGAGTAGATTATTAGGGGGAAAAGCGAATCCAAGGATCTGCCCGACGACAATCCCGAATATTTCTATCGGCTGTATTTTGCAAACCCAGATGTTGAGATATTGCTCTGTATCCAGGGCATCACTCCCACCAAGCGCATCGTGTTTGACTTCCGGTAAAAGGTTGGTGCCAAGAATATCCACTGCAAAATCAACATCAGTCTGTACCCTGATGATATCAGCCAGTTCAAATTGTATCCCCGGTGACCCTGCTTCAGGCTGGAACACTGGACGGAGATTTACCGTATCAGCATTGCGTCGGTTAAAGTCCTCATTCAATACTCGGATCTGATCCAGGATGATACTTTCATCCAGGTTTTCAGCTGCTTCCTTCCACACGACATGGACGATCACATGGACGATCATCGGTTCATTGTTTCGCGGGGTACCTGCATGGAGCGCTGATTCGAAGGTAGCATCCACATTGTCCTGCAGGGCAGGGTAGTGCTTGCGGAGCATAGCGGAAAACAAGTCATTGCCACAGATGGGATGGCTGGACTGGCTGTATCCCCATGCAGGGATAAAAAACAGGAAAAGGATACGTATACAAGCTGTCTTCATATCAGGGTTCAGGGCTTTTAAGGGTCGACCTGCTCGTGAATATAGAAATTAACCTGAAATAAATCTGAATGACTAGCTGTCAAAAAAAAACCAGCCCCGCAAAGGGGCTGGCCAATCCTCTGAAAAAGCGAAGAAGCAACTCACTTTTTAGTTTTACTGATTACATTTTGACAAGTTTGGTGTAGATCGGCCGATCCGTTCCGGTCATCAGGTAGTATATGCCCGATGGCAAGTCTTCTAGTAGTATCGTGGTAATCTGATCAGCCAGTTCACCACGAGTGATGATTCGCCCGTATTGATCTGCAATGGTATAATCAAGAGATTTTCCACGATCATCATATTTCACAGTGATACGTTCTGAAAACGGATTAGGGTAGATGACATAGTCCGTCCGGGCAAATGGATCAAAGGTGGATGTAGCAGTTTCATTGTTGGCACTGAACGTCGGTGCCTGGATGACAAATCCCCCTGTACCGTTTGGCACCCTTGCAAATCCAAGGTCCGGAGTTTGCTCACCAAAGCCTGCATTGTCCAGCACATTGAGCGAGGCATCAGACAGCACTACAGATTCACCACTGACCGATAGTTTGAAGGTAGCATGGAGTGCTCCTTCTACAGCTTCATCATCGGCCCATATAATCAGGTAATCATTTGCCTTGATCACAGTGCCTGCCGGAAAGGCCCATTTGTCAGGTAGGGAAGCCGCATCTGAGAGGTAGAACCCACTCAGATCGACATCGAAGTCATTGTTGTTGTATAGTTCAATCCAGTCTTCATAGTCTCCGGCTTCATCAGTGGCGCCTGTGACATTGCTGGCGAGGAGTTCATTGATTACCACACCATTGGTGATCTGCGTGATGTCATTAGAGGCATTGAATGTCGCCTTCTGGATCCGGAATTCTCCTGTTCCGTTAGGATAGCGGGCATAGCCCAGGTCTGTGGTCTGCTGTCCAAATGCAACTTCATCCAAAGGGGTCAGCGTATTGTCCGAGAGTACAAGCGTTTCTCCCGATCCCGAGAGTTTAAAGCCGGCATGAAATGCACCTTCTACTGCTTCATCATCTGCCCATATGATCAGGTAACTATCTGCAGGAAGGATTGTGCCGGCAGGAAGCTGCCACTTGTCAGGAGCGGCTATATCATCGGACAGATAGAAGCCACTCAGGTCCACTTCAAAATCATTGGTATTGTACAGTTCAATCCAGTCCTCATAGTCACCGGCTTCATCGGTTGCACCTGCATTGTTGCTGGCCAGGAGTTCATTGATGACCACACCATTGGAAACCGGCAGTTGAGTGACGGTGTAGACAAAGATGTCATGCTCAGCACCGGCTGGCAGATAGGAAGCAGACAAGGCTGTATTGGCAGCTACCGCTTCTACATAATACCTGACCAATGTACCGGCATCATATCCTGGAATTTGTGCACCATAGATTCCATCACCACTACCTGCATCGCCATGCGCACCATCATCAAACATGCTGGTCACTGTAAAATTGCCAACCAGTCCTGTAGCATAGTATAGATTGACTTTACTGATCCCGGTAGTGGACGTGACACTTGCCTGCACAAACGCAGATTCATTGGCAACAATAGGGGCATATACCTCCTGTGCACTGTTGAAATATGGTGCGGATGCAATGACCGGGGCCACCTGGGCTACCTCTGCATTATTGATCAGGAAGTTTCTGCGGTTGGCTACAAAGGTTTTCAATGCAGTGACACCACTGGTATATTGCGCATAGGTGTAGAGTTTTTTAGGATCGCTATTGACCAATGCCTTGATCATGGCATCCGTCGAATCAATGATTGCATTGGCATTGGCAGTAGTAAATGTCTCATTCAGGATCGTCCTGTAATGGGCCAGATATCGCTGCCTCCATTCAGGGATATTGAGCAGTTTGTTCAACAACGGATAGTTGACATTAGTGACATTCTTAAATGGGCCCCAGTTGTTGCTGGTGGCAGCGTTGGTTTGGAAGGAGGAGTTACCATCATATTCGAGTGGAGTGGTCCGACCGGTTTCAGGCTCATAATAGACGTAATAATCCATCTTGCCTTTCATGATATAACTGTCATCATCTGTAAATACATTTTCGGCTGCCAGTAACCACAGGGCTTTATCTATATCAATTTTTTCTGCTACCGCGCTCATATTGCCGGCGGTCGCTATGCTCAGGATCTGGCAGGCATCGATTAGTTTTTGCCATGGATCAGCGATGTCACTGGACTTGAGGCTATAGTATTTCTGGTAGGTGATCGTATCTGCCCCCAGGTAGTTCAGGCCGGCAGTGCCATCACCCCAGCCAGGGCCACCTCCGCCTCCACCACCACCCATGCCTGTCTCCCCGGTGGTCGCCCTGAACCGTGCACCATTATTGCTCATGAAGTAACCTTCCAGGAATGTCTTGTCTAGCGCCTGGATGTTGGGATATATCCCCCAGTCCTGTCCGTTTAGATGGAGATGGATGTAGTTTGCCTTCGCATTTGGGGTATGCCTGCTCGCCATTTGGTTATAGAGGACTTCGCGCATGAAGGAGGCATCCTCATGGGCATTGTTGAATTTAAAGTTTTTAAAGCCCATACACACCTGGTCTGCATGGACGAAATCCGTGCTGACCGCAAAGGATTTCTTCTGTGAATTTCCAATCGTGAAGTAGGAGGTATTTCCCCTGAAACGGACCCCCACACTATCATATCCGATACCGTCGATGGTCATCGTCGCCGGGATTTCAGTTTCGCTCTGATAATTGTTAGTGAGTTGTGCCCAGTAATCTGGCTGCGAAAAATCAAGGTAGACATCCCTGACCAGGGTATGGTCATACATTCCTTCAGGGGCCTTACCTCCACTATACAAGATATGGCCGTCCTCAGAGCTGTACATTTCTCCCGGTAATCCTTGTCCCAGAGCCGCAGATCCCAGCGCGAACAAGGCCATGCTGAGTATGTTCTTCATTTTACCCATTGATCTGATCATTTTGTTTTTTTGCTTGCGTTTGATGTGATGGACGATGGACTAAAATACTGCCTTTTTTAAAGGATAATCTTAATTCCGGCCTCCCAGACAGGCGGAGGAATACTCCTGACGGGATTAGTCGCTTCTCCTGAAAGAGGAACAGGATACGGTTTTGTACCCATTTTGACTTGGCGTTCCTTCTTTTTCTACAGGGTAATGTCTGCCAGATGACAATAGCAGGGTGGTAAAAGGAAGGGATTTGGACAGTTAAAATCAAGCTCATTACACTTATCTTCATCATCTGGCGGAGGCAATCCCAGGGTTTTAATAATTACCATTATGTACAGACTACTCATCCTAACAACCATCCTCGCAGGCTGCATGTGTTGTAAGCCTGTTGATCAGCGTGCACAGGCCAGGCAGGAAATCCAGATGACTGATAAGGCGATGAACGACATGGCTGCACAATCCGGCTTTCATGCAGCATTGCTTTCTTATGCGGCAGACAGCCTCATCAAGCCGGAGGATGGGCAATTGCCTGTGATCGGTAAGGAAGCCCTCGCAAAAGCATGGAGCGGCAATGCCGGGACAAAGGATATTTCATGGCAACCAACAACAATAGAGGCTTCTGCATCAGGGGATCTGGGATACAGTTTCGGCAACTGGACCTTTGTCACAGGGGATACAACGTACTATGGCAACTATTTCACAGCATGGAAAAAGCAAGCCGATGGCAAATGGAAGTGGACTGTGGATGGGGTAATACCACACCGGCACCGAGATGATCCTCCCGGACACTTGATTTAGTTTGTTCTATTTTTTTTTTGATCATGTTTAATGTACATGGAGTGCAGTCGTAGATCTCCCCACTGACAGCGGGATTTTGTTGAAAGCCTGGTCCAGATCATTGACGATGTCATGGTAGTTTTCTACCCCGATGGACAGTCTGATCATTTTGCCGGTGATGGACAATGCTTCTTTGTGTGCCGGTTCAACATCAGCATGGGTCATGGTACAGGGATGTTCTGCCAGACTTTCAGTACTTCCCAGACTTACTGCAAGTTTGATGAGCTTGAGCGCATTTAGAAAAGCAAAGGCCTCTCTTTCTCCGCCTATGACATCAAAGGAGATCATCCCGCCATTGGTCAGGCATTGCCTGTTGCGGATGAGAAATGCCTCACCATCTGCAGCTGTGAGGTTACCGAGGTAATACACCTTTTCAACTTTTGGATGGTGATTGAGATATTCAGCTACGCGTTCTGCATTGAATGCCTGGATATCCATCCTGGCCTTGAGGGTCTCCAGGCTGCGCATCAGCAACCATCCTGACCATGGCCCTGCCATGTTGCCCATGAAAGTTCTTAATCCTTTTACGCGTTTGATCAGGTCTGTGGATCCCAGGCATGCTCCTGCGATGACGTCACTGTGGCCCCCGATGTATTTCGTTGCTGAATAGAGCACCAGGTCAGCGCCATGCTTGAGCGGATGCTGCCACACAGGCCCCATATATGTATTGTCTACTGCGAGCAAGACTTCCTTTTCGGGAGTTGAATAATGCCTGGCGATATTTTTACTGCCTTCGATATCAATAAGGTCATTTGTTGGATTGGCAGGAGTCTCGATATAGACGAGCGCAAGTTTGTCTGCCATCCCAGTAGCCTCTACGATATCCATGATTTGTTTTGTGGTTTGACCCACCTTGAAAAAGACAGGGTGGATCCCGAATTTTGGTAGGATCTTTTCTATAAAATGATCTGTCCCTCCATAGAGTGGCGAACTGGCTAAAACGAGGTCACCTGGTTTTAGAAATTCGAGGAGTACAGTGGTGATGGCAGCCATACCACTTGAAAAGACTGCACATTCTTCTGCTTCATCCCAGAGGCACAACCTGTTTTCAAGGATTTCGAGGTCCGGATTATTGATACGGCTATAGATCAGGCCCATGACTTCACCTTCTTCCTTCTGGCGCAGGCCATAGGCCATTTCAAAGAAGGCTTTGCCTTCTTCCGCATTTTTAAACACAAACGTTGAGGTCTGGAAGATCGGGCTCTTGATGGCCCCTTCTGAAAGCGCAGGCTTGTAGCCATAGGACATCATCAGGCTTTCAGGTTTCATTTTTCTATCGTCGGACATACCATTTTGTATTGACAAATGATCAGGATGTCCGCTCCCGGGTTGTTCAGGAACGGAATTACAATACGTGGTATGTTAACAAATCTGCTACTGAGGCTTGTGGCAACAGCTCACTTCCGTCGAATCTTTTTCCAACGAAGGACTCAGGTAAGGTATTCCAAGGTTCATACCTCGGAGGATGAGCATGACCGCCATCACGCCTACAAAGTATGGAACAGCCTTGTTGATTTTATAACGAACCGGGGCAGAAATCAAATGCCCAAAGACCATCAGGCCTGCCATGACCGGGATGGTACCCAGTCCAAAGAAAAACATCAGCAGGACGCCCTGCAATGTATCCATCGTGGCCAGGGAGGCGGCTATTGCCACATACACCAGTCCGCAGGGAAGTAATCCATTGAGCAGGCCGATCGGAAAAAGTGATGTCGGCTTTTTTGACCCTGCCAGCAGTTTTCCCAGCCTTTGCTGTACCCATGTGTTCATTTTCCCCATCACGGGAATCTTTGATGCTATCGAAAACCTTGACACGATAAAGAGCAGGATCAATACACCAGCTGTGATCGATATCACTTGCTGCAGGCCCCATAGTCTGAATTGATTTCCTACAAATCCGAAACACAACCCCAGCAAGGCATAGGTCAGCGCCCTACCCATGTTGTACAATCCAATTCCCACATATTTCTCCAAGCCTGAGTATTGACGCACCGGCAGTGCCAGGGCAATCGGCCCGCACATCCCGATGCAATGGAAGCTTCCCAGAAATCCTATGGAAAGACCTGTCAATATGCTCAGATATATTTCGTTCATCTGCGATTCACTTTGTTGAGCTGTCAGCTGTCAGCTACCAGCTACCAGCTTCCAGAGTATTCACTCTTACACTCACCACTCACCCACATTTTTCACTCTTCACTCTTCATTTTTCATTCTACATAGACACTCTCTTCCTTATAAAACTCCTTCTTATCACTCGTCCACCTGATCCGGGCTTTATACATCCCTTTAGATAGCGTACTCTTTGCAATGACTCTCCTGTTGGATCCATTGGGTACGATAGCCATTTGTACATCCTTGCTTTCCGCATCATTCCGGAGCAGTTCTATATTTCCTTTCTCCAGTTTCTCGTAGGTGCCTGTAGGTAGGGTGATGGCCACTTCATACATCGTCTGGCTCACCAGGTTGTCATCGGAGATGTTTTGCAGGTTTTGCTGCGCATCGATCACCTGCTGGTACACCATTTCCTTCTGATAGTACTGGTCATCGATCATCTCATTGGTCTGTTGTGAAGCATAGTAGACCATGCCCAGCATCCCCACCAGGAAGAGTACGATGACGATTGTAATTTTATGTCCCCAGTTCATATTTCTTTTAGCTATCAGCCGTCAGCGATCAGCTTTCAGCCTTCATTTACAATGTTCCTGCTCACCCCTCACCCGCACACTTCTTACTGTCTTACTTTCTCACTGTCTTACTTTCTCACTGTCTCACTTTCTCACTGTCTTACATTATTTGAAAGGACCAAGAAACGTAGTCTTCACCGTTTGTATCTTCTGCCCGTTGGAGTATACCCCTATTGAAATCTTATTGCTGCGCTCATGAATCGCCGTCTTTGGAATCTCCAGGAAAAAGGTGATTTCATTGACCGCCTCCTCTTTAAGCATGAGGCTCTGCGCTCCTACGAGCCTGATCTCCCCTTCGATGCCTTCAGGTTTCAATTCGACAGGAATAGGTTTGCTGGTCTTATTGATGATCTTGGCTTCAAACAGGTTGCTCAGTTTGCCACCTTCTACTTCCTGGTACAACTGTCCTTTGACACGCAGGATATGGGTGTCAACGGTCTTACGTGTAAAGATCATGACGGACATCAATCCCATCAGGACAAACAACAATACCGAATACGCCTTTATTTTTGGCGTAAATGTGAACCTGGCTCCGTTGGCAATCTGGTTTTCGGACGCATACCGGATCAGCCCTTTCTGGAAGCCTACTTTTTCCATGACTTCATCACAGGCATCAATACAGGCAGTACAGCCTACGCAATCCAACTGCACACCATCCCGGATGTCTATGCCGGTGGGGCAAACCATGACGCATTTATGACAATCCACACAATCCCCCAGCGTGCGGGTTTCCTTTTTGTTCAATCTTCCACGCGCCTCCCCCCGCTTGTAATCATAGGAGATCTGCATAGTGTCTTTGTCAAACATCACGCCTTGTAACCTTCCGTAGGGGCAGACTGTAGTGCATATAATCTCCCTGACGAAAGCGAAAACACCATAAAACAAGACAGTGAAGACAATGAGTCCGACTAATAATCCGACATGCATGGCCAAAGGCTCTCCCATAATCTTGACGACTTCGTCAATCCCCAGGATGTAGGCCAGGAAGGTATGGGCGATCAGAAATGAAAACAAAAGGAAAATGGAGTGCTTCAGCGTCTTTTTCCAGACCTTCTGGAAGGTCCATGGTCCGTCGTTGAGGGCTTTCTGCCTGCCTGGTGATCCTTCAATCAGCCACTCGATCCGACGGAAGACAAACTCCATGAAGACCGTCTGCGGACATACCCATCCGCAAAAGAGCCGGCCATAGATGACGGTAAACAGGACGATAAACACGATAAAGGATATCATCCCTACCGCAAAAATGAAAAAGTCCTGTGGCCAGAAGATCTTGCCAAACAGGACAAATTTACTGTCGATGATATTGATCAGGAACAACGGGGTATCGTTGATCTTGATAAAAGGCAATGCAAAAAAAACAATCAGGTAGATATAAGATACGATATTCCTGTATTTGTAATATCTACCTGATGGTTTGAGCGCATAGATCCAGTTTCGTTTACCGGATTCGGTCACTGTGGTGACCCGGTCACGAAAGGTCTCTGCGTGTAATAATTCCTCTTCAGTCATTTTATTATTTCTTCAATGTATCCTGCACTACAGCCTTCGCGGCAGTGGTATCAGCAGCAACGGCAGTGGTATCAGCGGCAGCGGCGGCGGCTTCAGGTACATACAGTGTACCTTGCTTTTCTTTCGCATCCGGAGGATTCGTTCCTTTCAAGGTAAGGATATAATTGGCCACCTGCGCCATCTGGGATGGGCTGAGTTGCTCTTTCCATGAAATCATCCCCTTATCCGGAACACCATACTTGATGGTGGTAAATATGTTCTTGAGTGATCCGCCATGGATCCAGTAATCATCCGTCAGGTTAGGTCCGACCATACCACCACCATCTGCCTTGTGACATGCAGCACAGATTGTGGTGAAGGTCTTCTTACCCGCTTCCAGGTCAGCACCCGTCATGATGGCAACATTGTTTTCATCGATGCTGTTGGCCTGGGTCTTTAGGTATTCATCATGTTGCAACTCGGCGGCGGCAACAGCCATCTGGTATTCCTCCACCTGCATCGGTGCAGATTTGGCGATATGATACCGATACAGGTAGCCTGCCCCAAATACGATGGTGAGTAAAAACGCAGTGGTAAACCACGGTGGAATGATATTGTCCAGTTCGCGAATTCCATCATAGCTGTGTCCTGTATCGATTTTATACTCTTCCTCGATAGGTTTGAAGTTCATGGCGGCCCACTTTTCTTTGAGCCAGTTCATGATTGTTGCTGGTTTCGCATCAGGAGAATACTTCAGCTCCATTTTCTGAACGAACTCATTCGTCTTGGCCGCAAAGAAGATGATCAGCAACAATTCCGCGCTGATCACACAGATGAGCATGATCGTCATGGCAGTTGCAGATAATCCCGGATTCGGTGCAGGTGCAATGCCCTGGGCCATCAGCGAAGTGCTCATGAGCACCAGGCCAAGCGGGACCAGGATCCTTGCTGACCCTGATTTGATCCGTTCAGCATAATGTCGCTTTGCAGAAGTGATAAATGCATTGGACAGTACCCAGATCGGAATGAGCAGGAAAAGGGCGAAAATGATCAGCAGGGTATTGGTATCAATCGTAAACCCTTTTTGAGCAGGAGCCGCCGGAGCGGCTTGTCCATATAAGGCTGCGCTGACCAGCAGCATGGCTGCACTGAATATTGTTTTCATATGTTTTGCTATATGATTCATAGTTGATGATTAGTCGTTTAATGGAAGATTTTCCATATGCTCGATGGTTTTCTTATCGATGCTGTATATCCATACCAGCACACCAGTGAAAAAGACCACAAAAAGCACCAGGGAGATGACTGGAAATATGCTGACTCCCATGATCTGTTCGAGATAGGTTGAAAATTTCATATTCGCTTATTTAGTGGCCGCAGCCTTTACTTTAATATCTGTTCCCAGTCGCTGGAGATAGGCGATCAATGCAATGACCTCCCGTGTTGCCGGAATATCGATCTTGTCGTTCTTCAGGTTGGCGGTGATGGCCTCTGCCTGTTTCTTCAGGTCGTCGTTGGCTGTGGCTTCATATCCATTCGGATAGGGTACACCCATCTTACGCATGGCATGTATTTTCGAATTGGTCGTGCCGGTATCGAGTTCGCGGTCAAACAGCGAAGGATAAGATGGCATGATCGATCCGGGTACCATGGAAGTTGGATCATACATGTGGTTGAAATGCCAGCTGTCAGGGTATTTACCTCCGACTCTCGCGAGATCAGGTCCGGTCCGCTTACTTCCCCATTGGAAAGGATGGTCATACACAAACTCACCTGCCTTGGAGTATTCTCCATAGCGGGCTACTTCATACCTGAACGGGCGGATCATCTGGGAATGACAATTGTAGCAGCCTTCCCTGATGTAGATATCCCTTCCTTGCAGCTCAAGTGGAGTATACGGTTTTACGGAAGCGATGACCGGGATATTTGATTTGACCAGGAACGTCGGGATAAGTTCAAACAAACCACCAAGCGCGACCAATACCAGGCTCAATACGAGCATCATGAGTGGTTTACGCTCAAGAACACTGTGCCAGAAACTACCCTTTGGAGATACATATCTCTTCTCCAGTGCAGGTGCTTCCCCGTGTTCCTCCGCTAAGAAGGAGCCGGCTTTTGCAGTCTTCCACAAGTTGATGATCATCAGGATCACCCCGATGAGGAATATCGTACCACCAATGGCCCTGAGCACGTAGAATGGAATAATGGTCTGTACCACATCGATAAACTGGTACTGCAGTTGTCCTTCAGGCGTAAAGGCCTTCATCATAAAGTACGTGCGGAATGCACTCCAGTACATAGGAATGGCATAGAGGATGATCCCCAATGTACCAATCCAGAAGTGGGTGCCGGCCATCTTTTTGGAATGCAGTGTGGTATTAAATAATTTCGGGATCAGCCAGTAGAGCATACCGAACGTCATGAAGCCATTCCATCCCAATGCACCGATGTGCACGTGAGCAACAGTCCAGTCGCTATAATGAGATATCGCGTTGACACTCTTGAGGGACATCATCGGGCCTTCAAACGTACTCATACCATAACAGGTCACCGCGACCACAAAGAATTTCAGGACGGGGTCTTCCCTGACTTTATCCCATGCGCCTCTCAGGGTAAACAAACCATTGAGCATACCACCCCAGCTAGGGAGAATGAGCATGATTGAAAATGCTGTACCCAGGGATTGCGCCCACTCAGGAAGCGCTGTGTAGAGCAGGTGGTGAGGGCCTGCCCAGATATAGAGGAAGATAAGACTCCAGAAGTGAACGATACTGAGCCTGTAGGAATACACAGGACGTTCAACAGCCTTGGGAAGGAAGTAGTACATCAATCCCAGGTAAGGCGTGGTGAGGAAGAAGGCTACTGCATTGTGTCCATACCACCACTGCACCAACGCATCCTGAACCCCCGCATACCATGAGTAGCTTTTAAACAGGGAGATCGGAAGCTCCATCGAATTGACGATATGAAGCATGGCAACCGTGACCCAGGAAGCAATAAAAAACCAGATGGCCACATACATGTGACGCTCACGCCGGGTCAGGATGGTCCCAAACATATTGATCCCGAAAACGACCCATATCAGGGTGATCAGGATATCAATGGGCCATTCGAGCTCCGCGTATTCCTTTCCGGTCGTGATCCCCATCAGCAAGGTCACCGCAGCCAGTACAATGATCGTCTGCCAGCCCCAGAAATGGATCGCACCGAGTTTCTTACTCCACATCGACGTCTTTAGAAGACGGGGAAGAGAATAGTACACCCCGGTAAAAATACCATTGCCCACAAAGGCAAAGATGACCGCATTGGTATGCACCGGCCTGAGCCTTCCAAACGCGAGGTTTGGCAGGTACTCACTGAAATTTAATACCGGGAATGCCAGCTGAAAGGCAGCTATAACGCCTAGCAGCATCCCCACCGCACCCCATGTGATGGTCGCAATGGCAAACAACTTTGGGAGCTTGTTGTCGTAGGTAAATTTTTGTAATTCCATGTTTGAATTCCGAGTTTGTAATGATTGTTGATTATGTTTTGTCTTTGATTTTATTTAACCACCTTATATGCTTATATGTTGATGTGTTGATGTGTGTGTGATGTGTTGATGTGTTGATGTGTTGATGTGTTTATTTTATTTTCGGTTGCTGAGCGTAGCCGAAGCATCATTTTTCACTTTATTGTCGTCTTCGAAAAGTATCCGTCTCGCCGGCGAAAAGTCATCATCAAACTGACCGTCCCGTACACTCCAGAAGAAGGCGAGCAAAAAGCCAGCGGCAATGCCGATGCTGACCAGGAGAAGAAGGATGATTGCGCTCATTTTAGTGAATTGTGAATTGTGATGTTAGCTGCCAGCTATCAGCTATCAGCTTTCAGAGGAGTGTGAGTGGGTGTGTGAGTTGTGTTTATAGGTTGATGTGTTTATAGGTTGATGTGTTTATGGGTTGATGTGTTTATAGGTTGATATGTTTATCTGTTAATTCATTTTCGGTTGCTGAGGGTAGTCGAAGCATAATTTTACTTTTTCCTAAGCCAATTTGTATTTCCTGGCGAAGAGCTGACTCAGCCCATACGTGATCAGGATGATGGAAATCGAACTGCAAGGCATCAGTATAGCTGCGATGATAGGTGATAAAGTCCCCTGCACGGCAAAATACAAACCAATAATATTATAGATGATAGAGATTCCGAAACTGAACATGATGATAGACCGGCCTGACCTCACATAGCCAAGGATCTTGTCCAGCACGGATACTTTTGATGCATGGATGATACCATCAGCAGCAGGCGTGAAATTATTGTCATCATCACACACCGCCAGGCCGACATTACTTTCTTTCAGGGCACCGGCATCATTGAGCCCGTCTCCGATCATCAGCACATTGGCCTTCTTATTTTCTTTCAGGTAGGTGATGTAGGCCAGCTTGTCATGAGGAGATTGGTCAAACAATAACTCACTTTCAGTACCCATTTTTTCACGGAGGATAGCTTGTTCTGCCTGGTTGTCCCCGGAGATCAGCGCCAGTTTATAGCCGGGCACCAGGGATTTGAACAAATCAAATATACCAATACGATACGCATTAGTTACATGAAACACCCCGATAGGTTGATTGTCCATGGTGACCGCCACTTTACTCTCCTTCTTGCTTTCTTCGTCTGTGCCGGTAAAGGAAGGTGAACCGATTTTAAAATGATGCTCTTCCATCCAGCCTTCGATACCCTTGTTGGCTATGATTTTAAAGCTCTCCGGGGTAAGGCTGGCAGGAGTATCGAGGTACTGCAGGACGGCCTTGCTCAATGGATGGTTGGAGTGAACGACCATGGAGGCGATCTGAGTCTTCAATTCTGGTGTGAGCACCTGGCCTTCATAGCGCACTTTCATTTTATTGCTTTGGGTCAGGGTCCCGGTCTTGTCAAATACGATCGTATCAATCTTGGACAGGGACTCGATGACACCCGCATTCTTCAGATAGAATTTATTGCGGGAAAGGATGCGAAGGATGTTGCCCCTGGTAAAATTGGCGGACAACAACAGTGCGCATGGACAGGCCACGATCATGATGGTCGTGAGGGCATTCCACATGAGCTGGGGTTGGCCCTGCCACAGCCAGTAGCCGCCGGCGATCATGCCGATCACCAGGACGATATAGGTAAAATACTTGCTCAATGCATCGATAAAGGAATAAGACGTGGTGGAGGCATCCTGCAGGCTATCCTTATTCCAGAGATTGGTGAGGTAGGATTGGGACACTTCCTTGACGACGATCAGCTCAATCACGCCTTCGGTTTGTTTGCCGCCGGCATAGATGATTTCTCCTTTGTTGACACTGACCGGAAGACTTTCGCCGGTGACAAAACTATAATCGATCTCAGCAGAACCCTTGGAGAGCATACCATCTGCGGGAATGAGTTCTTCGTGATGGATTTGGATGATATCATTAGCCCTGATCTTGTCTACAGGAACCGATTGGATGGTATTGTCCTTGAGTACATTGACCGCAATAGGAAAGAAAGCCCTGAAATCCCTGTCGAAGGAAATGGTTTGATAGGTCCTATCCTGCAACCAACGGCCCACGAGCATAAAGAAAACGATTCCACTCATGCTGTCCAGATATCCTGACCCGGTGCCTGTGTACAGCTCATACATACTGCGACCAAAGGTGATCACCAGCGCCAGGGCGATCGGTGCATCGATGTTGAGATGTTTATTTTTAAGTCCATTCCATGCGTTGGTGAAAAACTCACTGGCGCAATACGTGATCACAGGAAGAGAAAGGAAGATGATGATGGAGGTCAGGGTGGTCTTGATGATCGGTTCCAGGATTTCACCGCCTGAGAAGTATTCCGGAAAGCTCATCATCATAATGTTGGCAAAGCAGAATCCGGCGAGACCTATTTTATACCACCTGGTGCGGTCGATTTGTCTGAGTTGCGCGGATGAAACTTCCTCGAGGCTTAGATGGGGCTCATATCCGATGTGAGTGAGGGTCTCTACCACCTGCCTGAGGGATATCAGGGCAGGGTCAAAGACAATGAAGACTTCCTTTTTTGTAAAGTTGACACGGGAAGACTGGAGTGCAGGGTTGATACGTCTTATGTTTTCCAATAGCCAGAGGCAACTGCTGCAGTGTATCTGTGGAAGGTAAAACGTCACATGGGTTTGTGTCCCATCGGTATACTGTATGAGCTTGCCGGCGATATCCGGATTGTCCAGGAAGGCAAATTTATCCTTGCGGATAGTCGACTTCTGGGTTATCCCGGGATGGTTGTTTAGATCATAATAGGCGCAGAGATCATTTTCATTGAGGATCTGGTATACACTACGGCAGCCTTCGCAACAAAATACTTTTTCACCCAGCAAGACCGGATGCCTGTAGCAGGTATCCCCACAGTGGTCGCAAAGGGTGAGTGTATTTGTTTTATCCGGGTTCATCTGCTTTAAAGAATAAAATATCCTTTTGTCTTTTAATCAGGGTTTAAAAAATCAATTTACTAAGAAAAATTTGCCGGAATCCAGTTTGTTGTTGAAGTCTCCGATTGTATTGTCCTCAATCATCTTGATCAGGTTTTTCTTGATATCCCGGTACTGGTCATGCACAGGACAGGGTTTCTTTTCGTTGCATACCTTGAGGCCAAGCACGCAATCATTGTAGATAGAATTGCCATCAAGGGCTTTGACGATATCGGCCAGGGAGGTCTGGAGATCAAATTGGTCCATATAGAAGCCGCCATGGGGACCTTTGACGGAATGCACCAGCTTTTTACGGCTGAGCTCCTGCATGATTTTAGCCACAAAATGCTCAGGAGCATCTGTTCCTTTGGCTATATCCTTGATCCCGACACGCGAACCATCCTTTGATTTCTGGGCTACAAAAATCATGGCCTTGATCCCATATTCACATGTCTTTGAGAACATTAATCAGTGTGGTTTACAGGTGGTGTATTGAATTCGGAGGTAAATATAAAAACGTCTATTAATATAAAAAGAGTTTTTTATCTTTTTATTTAGATTTTATGAAAAATAGAAGGAAAGGAGGCTAAAGAGGCTAAAAAGGCGAAAAGGCTGAAGAGGCTGAAGAGGCTAAAGAGGCTAAAGAGGATAAAGAGGCTAAAGGGGGTGAAGAGGCGAAAGGGGCTGAAGAGGCGAAAAGGGCAGAAGAAGCTAAGGATCTGGCAGTGGTGCATGACGCCCTTACCAATACCAATACCAATTGCTCCTTGCTCCCTGCTCCTTGCTCCCTGCCCATAGCCAACACCTCTTACTTTCTCACTGTCTTACCGTCTTACACTAGCCCTGATCCATTATCTCCTGATAATGATCAAGGAATTGCCCCACATGCCACCCATCCATCAACCCATGATGCACGTGGATAGACACTGGTAACAGCCTCTTGCCATCCACCAACGTGACTTTGCCAAAGGTGATCTTTGGTATACTGTCCCTGAAGGCAAAGCTGCGGGCATGGGATATGGATGTGAATCTGATCCAGGGCAGGGCAGAGTAGTGGATCACGTTTTCACCTGCAATGGCGGGCTCGAGGCCCCTGGAATGCCGTACCCGCTCCATTTCGATCCGCGAATTGACCAGAAAAGTGTGGAAATCCTGCTCGAAGTTCATATACGCGAAGCCAAAGGTGCCATCCGGCCGGTTGATGGTGGGGGAGGCATTGACCTGGTCATAGACCCATACCTCTCCATCTATGATCCGGTAGCGGAAGGACTCTACAAAATTGGCGGCACAGAGGGATTTATAGAGGTAATAGAGGAAAAAAGAGCAATCCCTTGATTTGCATACATCATAGGCCCTGGTACAATCGATCTCCGCACTGATGCCAAAGAAGGGCTCATCAAACTGCCTGAAGAATTGGAAATGGTCCTTCCGGGCCCAGTTTTCAAGATCGAGTTTATGTCTCATAGCCCCAGGTAAGAAGTGATGTCGGCGATGTTGCCCAACTCTACGAAGTTAGGGTGCACTATTGTATGCTCGATTTTTTCATGCGCCCAGGTGGTGTGGTATGGGACATGTGCTCCATGCCCACCGATCGATAGCACGGGTAGTACATCCGACTTCAACGAATTGCCGATCATAAGGAATTCATCCGGCCGGCAATCCAGGTGACGGAGCAGTTTGAGGTAATCCGACTCCTTCTTGTCACTCATGATCTCGATATGGTGGAAGTAATGCTCGAGCTCCGATTTCTTCAGTTTCCGCTCCTGGTCGAGCAGATCCCCTTTGGTGGCTACAACCAGCCGGTATTTTCCTTTCAACATGCGCAGGGTATCTTCTACACCATCCAGCAATTCGATAGGTTTGTTGAGCATCTCCTGTCCATACTGTATAGCCTTGTGCAGGATCTCCGGATTGGCGGTATTGTTGGTCACCCTTAGGACTGTCTCAATCATCGAAAGCATAAAGGCTTTGATGCCGTATCCATACAACGGCAGGTTTTGCATCTCCACCGCATACAGCTCTTTCGATACCGCATGTGCCGGAAGGTAATCTTCCAGCAGCGTGCAGAATTTCTGTTCTACTTCCAGGAAATAAGGCTCATTGACCCAAAGGGTGTCATCAGCATCAAAGGCGATTACCGTAATGTTTGTCATGTCTGACAAAAATAGGTGGAAATCCGGGTTCTTTTTAGCTATCAGCTACAAGCTACTAGCCATCACCTACCAGCTACCAGAAAGCTCTTCAATCATCGTTTATATTCTCCGGTTGCTGAGCGTAGCCGAAGCATCATACTTCGGCTACGCCCTGTGCACCGCTTTTCACTTTCACTCTTCACTTTTCACTCTTCACTTTTCATTTTTATTGGCATCCCATATCAATCCTGGATTGCAGGTCATTGTTTGGGAAGCAGTTGCCTGACATGGTGCTGCTTGGTTTATACCTGAGGAGGTTTGGATCATACAATGCATTTTCAAGGAAATCGGTAAGGTCATCGATTTCGTCAGGTGTCATATGCAGTGGCTTGAACAATGGAGAAATCTGACCGGCAGGGATTTCCGGATTTTCAGGTATACCTGCATTAAAGTACTCCACGACTTCTCTGACGGATGTCTTTGTAGCACCATGGAAATAGAAACCAAAATCCTTGAGGTTATATAACTGTGGCACTTTAAACTTGTGCATATCAGAAGGTACAAGCGTAAAGCCTCCACGTCCGAGATTCCGGCTGTCGTTCTGGTCAGTACGGAATACTTCGTGCCCATTCTGGTATTGATTCTTCACACCCACGGAGACAAAGGCGTGAGGCACGCTGTTGAATGATGGGCTGTTGTGGCAATTGACGCATCCTGCTTTTCCAAAGAACAGCAGAGCACCTCTTTTTTGTTGGTCTGTTATGGCATTGGTTTCTCCTCTCAGGTATTTCTGGAAGGGAGCCTGGTTGGCCAGCACAGTCCTGAAATAGGCAGCAATGGCAAAGGCCGCAGTTTGTTTTGTATAGCGCTCACTTTTAGGAATCTCAGGAAATGCTTCATCAAACATAGCTGTATATCCGAGGGAGTCAGTCACTTCCCGGTTGATGATCTGACGGTGAACGATGAGTGCTCTTGGGATGACCGCTTCAAGGCCCTTGAGCCCATTAAAATTGACCTCCGTCAGGGAATCATTGTGCCATACGCCTTCTGTGCCGAGATTGACATCAAATGAACCGAATGATCCGGCCCATAGTGCGTTGGTGATATAGCCTGAATTGACAATGGTCAGCGGCCTTGCGCCCTGAGCGTCAACTTCAGATCCATTATACTGTGGATTCTTGGTACGACCTTCCCCACTTACCCCAAAGCCTATAGCTCCGTCAGCCACCCCCTGGAATCGACCTGCGGTAAAGCCACGTTCAGGGATGTGACATGTGCTGCATGAATATGCAGCCATCGACACAGGATACTTCGGTTGCAGACCAATCCCCGTTTCGAAAAACAACATTTTACCAAGGTTTACTTTGGCTTGCGTGACTGGATTTTTTGGATCCTGGTTTGGCAATGCTGCATAGTCATTGCTTTGGGGCATGATGTACCAATCGGATGATCCGGTACGTGAATGCAGGTTGAGCGCCTCTGTAATGGCGGCATCATTGTCTGTGGCACTATCTTGATTGCAGCCAGTAAAAAACACTACGGCTACCATCAGGGCAATCGCTGACATCCATTTTTTAATGGGATTCAAATGTTGAGTTAGGTCATCATGTGTCATTGTATAAAGAGTTTTATGGTTTCGGATAGCACTGCACGATATCAATTCCAATCCTGCCTGGCAAACTGAGTTTGTTCACCGGGATCAAATGTAGTACCAGACCCCATCAAATTAAAGACAAAATGATCTTTAATTATAATTTGGAATAGTTCAACATAGGCAGCAGCACAATTTTTGCACCGTCATCAGAAAGCTTTTGGGAATATTGTCTCAGCCGACAGGCAAGGAAAGGAGTAAATATTAAATCCTGCTTCATCCGCAGGAGCCTACAGGTAAAACATAAATTACCCTTTGGGCGGAGAGGAGGCCTCTGGAAGGAAATAGAGGAAGGCACTGAAAATAATCAGGTTCTTGATGATGTATTGCCCGACGATGGTCAGCGTGACAGGGACCACATTAAAGGAAACATCTGGCAGAAGTACGAGAGGAGTAAAGGTGAACAGGATATGCAGCATGCCCAGGTATATGATAAACTTCTTCCTGAGGTTAAGGATGAGGAAGATGCCGATCGTCACTTCCCATAACGCCAATAGAAAATAGGAGATATGGGGCGGCACAAGATGAAAGGTCAGCAGGGACAATGTCTCCTTGGCCAGCGCTTCAGCAGGACTCACCCCTGGAAAAAACTTAAGCGCACCAAACCACAGATATACAATGCCTATGCTGATGACGAGCATCCGTTCGCGATGCCTGATGAGTTGGTTGATCATTTCGTTTTTTTAGCTACCAGCTACCAGCTGCAAGAGTATCCACTCTCACCCGCACCACGCACTCTTCATTTTTCGTTCTTCGTTTTTCTTTCTTCACTTAATGGCTGGTTGCTGAGCGTAGCCGAAGCATCACTTTTCACTTTATTCGCAGCCCATATCCTCTTTTGACTGAGGATCATTGTTTGGAAAGCAATTGCCAGACATCGTGACCTCAGGTTTATAGCGAAGGAGGTTAGCATCATACAACCCTTCGGAAAGGAACTCTACCAGGTCATCCATTTCATCCTGTGTCAGGTGCAGGGGACGAAACAATGGAGTGATCTGAGTCCTTGGGATATCTGGATTTTCGGGTATTCCATTATTGAAGTATTCAACGACATCTTTCAGGCTCGTCTTGCTGGCTCCGTGAAAGTAAAACCCGAAGTCCTTCAGATTGTACAATTGGGGTACTTTAAAGTTGTTCATATCCTCTTCACGGCCGGTAAATCCGCCGCGTCCAAGGTTGCGCTTGTCATGTCGGTCTGTGCGGAAGACACTGTAACCGGTCTGGTAATGATTATAAACGCCAAGGGAGAAGAACAGGTGTGGGTCGCTATTGAGTGATGGACTGTTGTGGCAGCTCACGCACCCTGCTTTTCCAAAGAAGACCATAGCACCTCTCTTTTGCTGATCAGTCATGGCGGTGGCATCACCTTTCAACCATTTCTGGAAAGGAGCTTCATTGGTCAGGATGGTTCTGAAGTAGGCAGCAATTGCAAAAGCAGCTGTTTGCCTGGTGTATCTTTCTTCGACAGGAATATCAGGAAATGCAGCATCAAACATGGCCGTGTAGCCAAGAGAGTCAGTTACATTCTTGTTGATGACCTGGCGGTGTACGATCAGCGCACGTTCGTTATTGGCTTCCAGACCCATCAACCCTTTCTTGTTGATCTGCACCAGCGTATCCTGGTCCCAGACAGCATCGGTTCCTGTGTTGACATTAAATGATCCAAAAGTACCAGCCCAGAGGGCATTGGTGACATAGGTTGTATTGATGACCGGTAATGGCCGGGCACCCTGTGCATCCACATCAGCACCTGTGTATTGAGGATTCTTCTTGCGGCCTTCACCACTGATACCAAAACCTACCGCACCATCTGCTATACCCTGGAAGCGCCCGGCAGTAAAGCCTCGCTCAGGGATATGGCAACTGCTGCAGGAATACGCTTCTTTGGAAACCGGATATTTGGGCTGGAGCCCAATTCCTGTCTCAAAGAATAGCATCTTTCCAAGGGCTACTTTCTCTGCAGTGACCGGATTCTTTGGATCCTGGTTAGGCAATGAGGAGTAATCCGTGCTGGAGGGCATGATGTATCCCGTGTATGAACCGGTTTTTGAATTGCTGTTAAGCGAAGCTGTCAGGTCACGGTCGAGGTCTTCGATATAATCGTGTGTGCAACCGAAGTAGAACACGATAGTTCCCATTAAAACTAAGGTGATAAGGGATTTCCCCGGACGGACATTACTTTTCCTGAAGAGGTTTGACATGATGTAATTTCATTAAAGGTGGTTATGTGATCCGGCTCATCAGGAGGGCATGAGCAATTAACCGAACCGGGGACAAATATAATACCACAATTCAGTATAAAAAGATCATTATGTCTTTTTCTCCTTAATTATTTATTCTGATTAAATTATATTTATTTGTAAAATATAAAATGTTCATTAACAATTATTTATGAATTTTATTTTCACTAATTGTCATTAGAAGGGAAACTCAAACCGGATGAAGCAGGCACCAGATTTAGTCTGAACTGGTTCAGAGTGTGAGGGAAAATGCTATAAGCTTGTCGAGACTTGTGTGGAAGACAAGAATACCGATAGATATGTTCATGAACGAAAACGGTCCGGAATCAGATTCCTAACCAGCGTTCGTACTCTTCTTTTTGTACCGGACCTGCGGGAACAGGTTTCGGAGCCTTGCGACCTTTGAAGAGGTTCAGGATTCGATTAAATAAGCGCATCATGGGATATATTATAAGCATAACGATTCCTGATCAGTATATGTTGACATCACCAACACAAATTTTCAAAAACGTTACGCTACAAATATAATGAAAAATAATAATATGTAACTAATTTATTTTGTCGCCCCGAGACTGGGGTCAATAGCAACCGCCTTGGCCCTGATTTCATTGGCTTTTTCCATATTTCCCTTGAGGTGATAGGCATTGGCTACATTCCACAATACGGGCGCAAACTCCGGAAATCTTGCCAGGGCTTTTTCAGCCACTTCGAGGTTTTTATCGTTCTCGCCAAGATTCCTGTATACGGCCATAAGGTTGACATAAGCCATAGCTGTATTGGGATCCAGCTCAATAGCCTTGAGCAGGTAGGAGACCGCATCTGCAGAACGGTTGGCGTTTGAATACTCCATACCCAGGTTGACCAACGCTGGTACATGATTCGGATTGGCCTTAACCGCCTTTTCAAAATACACCAGTGCCTCCTTATTTTTCTTTTGGGCCCGCAGCTCGAGTCCCATCATATTGTTGAACCGCGGACTATTGGGAGAGGTCTCAAGGGTAGCCAATGCCAGGGTATAATTATTTTTCCAGTCACCGGCCCTGGTCCAGGTCATGCCGGCAAACAGCACAACGAATACCCCCAGGATAACCAGTCCGGGTATTTTTCCATTTTGTCGTTCGATCAGATTGGCTTTCAGCAAGGCTATTACAGTGATCAGGCCTATCGATGGGATGTATAGTATTCGCTCTGCCTTGAGAAAGCCTGCAGCAAACAAGAGGTTGGACACAGGAAGTAAGGTCAGGAAGAAAAAGAGGAGGCCCCAACTCACCCCAGGCAACTTGCGTCTCAATACAAATGAAAAAGTGAGTATGACGACGAGGCTGAGAATGGACAGCAAGACCTTGGGATCCCCAAGCCCAACGATCGGCACCTCATCGGTCCAGTAATCTGCAGACAGATGTATGGGCAGTATATGCATGCCTATGTATTCGGCTGTGGTGCGGAGCGCTGTGGCCATGCGATGAGAAGCATCGACACCAAGCCACTGCTCATGTGGGACAGGAGGCCCTGTGATGGTGCTCCTGTACATCCAGAGGCTGATGGACAGGAGGATCACACTCCCAAAGGCTATCCATTTTTTACGGTCACCCAGTGAAAAGCTTTTTGAGGTAAAAAAGTAATACACTTCCTGAAGCCCCAGTATTGCTGTGATCAGAAATCCATGTTCTTTTGAGGTGATCGCCGCAAAGGTCGAGACCAGGAGCAGCAACAACCACTTGATATCACCTTTGCTCCTCCAGTGATGATAACTGATCATCGATGTGATGATAAACAGCGAAGCCAGCAATTCAGCTCGGCCCACAATACCAGCCACTGCTTCTGTGTGGATGGGGTGCAAGGCAAACAGGACCCCTGTGATCACCACTATCTTATAGTCATTAAACAGGAGCTGGACCAGTTTCATGAGCGCCAGGCATACCAGGGCATGCAACAGGATATTGAGGATGTGATAGGCCGCAGCATTTTTTCCACTGAGAGCATATTGCAGGTTGTACGTCGTCAGCGTCAAAGGCCTGTACAGGCCTGTATCATTGGCATCTATCTTTCCGGCCCAGTAATGCGTGGTCCAGATGGCCGGGATCTTGTCCAGGGAATGGATATACGCATTGTCTTCAATGATCGGGATATCATCGAGTGTAAAGTCCGCATTGAATGCCGGGATGTAAACCAACACCGCAAGGAGTGGAATCAACCACCATGTATGCTTAACCCATACCGGTACAATAGGTGCTGCTTTCTTTTTCTTTGCCATAGTTGAGAGGTAGCAACGAAAATAGAAATAAAAGCCAAAAGGCTGAAAAGGCTATGCTTCGACCTGCTTTCGCTCATCCATGCGCTATGGTTCGACCTGCTATCCCTCAACCTAGTGCTACAGCTCACCAACCGCAGCTCAGCAACCAAGGCTGAAGAGGCTGAAGAGGCTAAAAAGGCTGAAGAGGCAATGCGAAACCAAACTCACGCATCAAACTCACACCTCTTACTTTCTCACTGTCTTACTGTCTTACAATTAACCCTATGCCCTTTGCTCCATGTTG
This sequence comes from Candidatus Opimibacter iunctus, assembly GCA_016716665.1. GTDB lineage: Bacteria > Bacteroidota > Bacteroidia > Chitinophagales > Saprospiraceae > Opimibacter > Opimibacter iunctus. The sequence goes on from JADJVH010000011.1 coordinate 122,930, forward strand.
CCTTTTGCTCCATGTTGCCTTTTGCTCTTTGCCCTCCCGCTTTAAGGCTTCGCAGCGTGCGGGATCTACGCTGCGCTCCGATATGCACTATGCTAATCAGTTTGCATTAATTACTTTTCCTGATCCGGTAATCGTAGTGTTGATCTGCGGGTGGCCCTTATAGCGTACATCCCCACTGCCTGAGATATTGACATCGAGATCATTGTCGCACGTCACTTCGGCGCTTCCGCTGCCGGAAATACGGACATTGGTAAAATCAGCCGGGAGATTGAATGCCCTCGCCCAGCCACTGCCAGTAATATCTATGTCCAGGTCATCAGCTTGTCCTTCGACATAGGTATCTCCGGATCCTGTGATGAGGATATCAAGGTTGTCGACATCCACATACATATCAATATTGCCAGATCCGAAAGACCGGAGAGCCATGTTGCCGTTTTGATGGAACTGGCTTTCGCCATAGATCTCACTGCTGCCATAGTTTTCCAGTTGATTGAAATCAGGAAGATAGATGCTGATCACCTGCTGCGGGTCGATATTTCCATGTTCGCGGATGATTAGCAGATCACCTGTTACAATCACCTCGGTATCATATACGTCATTTTCCCGGCCATCAACGATGACCTGGAAATAATTGGCTTGAATGATCCTGATGTCCGAGGAGGTCTCGAGTTCTATACGTTCAAAGAGTACAGTGTCATACGTGACGATCAACGGGTCTCCGGAATAATCCTCATCGCAGGAGGAAATGCCTATCGTGATAGCGGCGAGGAGAAGAAAGGCTATGTTTTTCATGATCCTGGGTGGTTAGGTTTTTCAATGCAAAATTATGTACACGGACGGATTTTAATTCTTGAGATTTTGTTAAGTATGCCTGGTATCACGTTAAACTGTGTTAATAAGGCTATAGTCATTACCTTTGCGCGCCTAAAAGCGAAAACAGATGGGAAGGATATTCGAAGTACGTAAGTCGAGCATGTTTGCTCGGTATGACCGCATGGCCAAGCAATTTACCCGCATCGGGAAGGAAATCGCCATAGCGGTCAAGGCCAGCGGCCCTGATCCGGACAATAATTCCTCCTTGCGCCGGGCCATGCAGAATGCCAAGAGTGTCAACATGCCCAAGGACAAGGTGGAAGCGGCGATCAAGCGCGCCATGGGCAAAGACATGGCCAATTATGAAGAGGTGATGTATGAAGGGTATGGCCCGCACGGTGTCGCCATCATCGTCGAAGCCGCTACAGATAATATCGTTCGTACCGTAGCCAATGTACGTTCAGCCTTCAACAAGGGAAATGGTGCGCTCAGTACCAGCGGAAGTGTGAGTTTCCAGTTTAGCAAAATGGGTGTTTTCAACCTCGAACCTGAAGGTCTCGACCCTGAAAACCTGGAACTGGAACTCATTGATTTCGGATTGCAGGAAATGGGAGAAGGAGTCACTGAAGATGGTAAGGATGTCCTGGTGGTCCGTTGCGCCTTCGCCGATTTCGGCAAGATGCAAAAGGCCCTCGAAGAGCGGGACATTAAGGTGCTGACCTCCCAGTTTGAATGGATCCCCGCCACCACTGTGGAGCTGGACGAAGCTGCTGCAGAGGAAGTATTGAAACTTGTAGCACGGATAGAAGCGGATGAGGACGTCCAGCATGTGTTCCACAACCTGGCCTGATCAATGGAGTAGAGGGGGGCTGTTGCAAGGTTCGAAACCATCAATAATCAACAGAAAAAGACAGTGTGGCACACCTAGGTGTGCCACACTGTCTTAACATATTGAGATTCAGTCCGTTACAGGCACATTTAACACTTTTTCAAATTTTACTTTTTTACCGGTAATGCTTACCGGCAGATCAGGAATTTTTGGTGGTAAATCCTGTGCTCACCTTGCAATATTAAGGTGTATAAACCAACCGGTAATGATGAAACGTCAAGCTTATTTCCAAATAGCCGATTTCTAAAAACAATATTTCCCTCACTATTGAAGATAGAAGTGTTAACAGGGACAAGTGTGGCTTCATCTCCAAAATGTGAAATGTATAACATGTCGGTCACAGGATTTGGGAAGAGGTTTAATGTTTCATTCTCCATCTTGCCGGTCGCGTTGATGATGACGATGATTGCATTTGACCTTGACTCACATCCTGAAGCTAAAGAAGTCACCACTACCTCATAGGTTCCACTGGTTACCGGACTAAAGCTTTGCCCTGTTGCTCCTTCAACAGGTATGCCATGCAACAACCATTGATACGAACCTGAACCTGTTTCACAAGTCAGCACCCCATTATTTTCAACAATGACTGCTTCAGGAACCTGATATGGAGAGGTGTTCAGGGTCAGCGTATCTGTAGTCTTTCCACAGGCATCTTGTCCCGTGACAGTGACTTCGCCCGGTATGGCACCGGCAATGACGCGGATGGAAGATGTATTTGAATTGCCATAGATCAGCCAATCAGCAGGGAATGACCAATCAAACAGATCCACATCTGATGATGCTACACTATAGGTTATTGTATCCCGCTGACAGGGAGATGTCTCGCCAGAAATGTCATAGAGTGTTGGACTGAAACTGCATGGAGAGTATTTCACAATATTTCCCCCGAATCCTGTGCTCCATACCGTCTCCTTTTGAGGTATCGCATAGATTCCTAACAGGGCTTCCGGAGATTGATGATCCGGTATCCATGTCTGACCACCATCGTTTGTGCGCAGTATGATACCGGATCCCGCACCTCCGCCAGCAACCCAGCCGGTATCCGGATTGGTAAATGATACTGCTCTCCAGAAAGTACGGAAAGGTAGAACCATAGTCAGCCAATCAGCCCCGCCATTTGACGTATGCCATATCGTATCTGTAAATGATGAAGAGACAGCCCAGCCTTCATTTTCGGTAGTAAAATGTATATCGGATAATTGGCTCCGGCCATCGTAGTGCTGGGAAACCCAGGTGTTACCTCCATTTTCAGTATACAGGATCTGTCCATACCATCCGCATGCCCATCCTTTTTGTGCATTGACAAAATCCAGGCCCATCAGGATATCGGCAGGCTCTTCATACACTTTGTCCCACTGGGCACCTCCATTTTCAGTTTTATATATACTACCGGATTCATTGGTAAGGACAGCAGATTGAAGGTTGAAAGCATGGAGGTCTGTCACTTGTCCCAGATTTTCACCGATCATAGTCCAGGTGTCTCCCTGGTTGAGCGATCCAAAAACTTTTCCGGACGAAGAGCCAATGATCATAGCCTGCGCATTGACCATTTGTACTGCGAAGAAATTTTCTGTTCCGCCCAACTGAATTTTATCCCATGAGGATCCTCCACTGCTTGTTTTCAGCACGCCTCCTTCTGAGCCGCCTACCAGCCCAATGTCTTCATTGAAGAAATGGGGCATGTACATTGTGCCTTTTGCATTGGGTATCTGGTCTGACCAATTCATTCCGTAATCAGCTGAGTGGAGCAGGGACACATATTTGCCGGCCACCCACACATTTCCCTGTTCATTGGCATAGATCGCATTGGTTCTATTGCTGTTGATGATGGCGGGATCGGTTTCATGCCATTGGCCACCCCCATCCAGGGTATAAAAGATAAATCCGTTGTTCTGGCATGTCCATATTTCATTTTCGTTGACTGCATACAGATCCAGAATGGAATATGCGGGGGTGTCATGCATCTTCACCCATGAGGTGCCTCCATTGGTGGTTTTGTATACAAAATCTCTCGAGCCCAGGAATCCAACCTGGTCGTTGAGCATTTGGATTTCAGCGATGACAGGGTGCTTGAGCGGATCTCTGAGATTCCATGAGGTACCTCCATCAGTAGTCACCCATACCTGGTTATTTTCGAAACCACCATATTGTACCCATCCGTTCAATGCACTTGTAAAATGTCCTGCAGTGATGTTGGTTCCCGGCATATTGACGGATTCCCAGGTTGTTCCATGATCAATGCTGCGCCATCCATAGTCAGCGTCCAATACGATGATTGATCCATCTGGCAATGCCTGGATTTTATAGACCAGTGCTGCGTTGATGTTTGCCTGGTGCCATGTCTGGCCTCCATCTCTTGAAATCACCACATCATATCCTCCGGCCAGGAGGATTTGACCTGCTGTCCCCGGTACAACCAGCACTGCCTGGTACAATAACCCAGCCTGCGGAAGTTGCCTGGGTATCCATGTAGTACCTCCATTGGTAGTCGTGAAAAGGGTGCTTTCATCCCCGGCTGCTATGCCAGACAGGCCATCAAAGTCGATATCCTGCATGACAGCCAGTTGTGGGAAGGGGTTCTGCCGGATCCAGGATTGAGCAGTAGTGAGCGATACAAGCAGGAGGCATCCAAGAAGAGAGGCGGGTAATTTCATAATCCAGGTTTTTGATCAATAATGATACAATCACAATGGATGTAAAGCTCCGGGATATGCGGGGCCCTGCCTTCACCCAAATGGGTGAAATAAAGGGGTTTAGCGGCATGAAAAAAGGGTCACCTAGAGGAGTGACCCTTTTTTGCGGACCGGACGGGACTCGAACCCGTCCCGGCTCAGCCGGGACCGTGACAGGGCTATTTAGGGATTAATATGTTAGTAGGCTGAAGGCATAACCATTCATAATATTCACTTTTACATTTTTTCAGTTTTCGTTCTCTTATCAGGGCGGATTTTTTGTCATGATGTATTTCGGCATAGATCATCTCCCATGGAATTTTATGTGAAGTATATCCTGATTGTCCTGAATTGTGCTCCGTAAGTCTTTTCGCGTAATCCATCGTAATACCTTTATAATACGTGCCATCAACCTGGCTTTTTAAGATATATACGTAGTAAATCATAAACTTTAATTAAATCATTCAGCATTAAGTCTTGAGGTCGAAATAAAATTAGGGGGATTGAAGGTATGATGAGGGGACTTTTTTCGTTTTGGACGGGACTCGCACCCGTCCCGGCTGAGCCGGGACCGTGACAGCAATAAAAAAGGGTCACCTTGTTGAGTGTCCTTTTTATTTGAACCGTGTGGGACTCGCACACGTCCCGGCTGAGCGGACCGTGACAGGCAAGAAAAGGGTCACCTAGAGGAGTGACCCTTTTTTGCGGACCGGACGGGACTCGAACCCGCGACCTCCGCCGTGACAGGGCGGCATTCTAACCAACTGAACTACCGATCCGGCTAGTCTCTAAAAAGAGAGTGCAAAGCTAAAATAAATTTCAAAAGTCAATCATTTTTTTCTCAACCTTATTCTATCCTTCTTTTAGGGATAGGGGTACCTATCTTGTGGATTATTTCCACACCATGAAGAATTGTCTAATCATTCTATTTATCAGTACGTTAGCCTGCACATCCACCAGGAAGATGGCAGAGCAATCTGACCATAATACCTACCAGTATGCTGTCGAACTGGCCCACAGATTTATCATCACAGATGGACATGTGGACCTTCCCTACAGGTTGAAAGTTAAAAATTTCAGGCTCGAGCGCGAGTATATGGGTATCCCGATCCAGACATCGGAGGGTGATTTTGACTACGAACGGGCTAAGCAAGGAGGCCTCGACGCACCCTTTATGTCTATTTTTATACCCTCCTCCTACCAGAAAGACCCACAGTCCGCACATGAACTTGCGGACTCCCTTATCGACATGATGCATGGCATTATTGATGCCCTGCCGGATAATTTTGCCAGAGGCGAATCCCCGGAGATGATTGAAGCTAATTTTGAGAAAGGCCTGATCTCCCTCCCCATGGGTATGGAAAACGGCGCACCAATCCTGACGCTACAGGATGTAAAGTATTTCTATGACAAGGGGATCCGGTACATCACCCTCACCCACGGCAAAGACAATCAAATCTGTGACAGCTCCTATGATACCACCCGCACCTGGGGTGGCCTCAGCCCCTATGGGTATGAAGTCGTGGCTGAAATGAACAGGATAGGGATGATCGTTGATGTCTCCCATATTTCGGATAGTACCTTTTATCAAGTGATGAAGTTCGCTAAGGCTCCGGTGCTGGCTACACATTCTTCCTGCAGGGCATTTACTCCCGGATGGCAACGCAATATGAGTGATGACATGATCGTGGAGTTGGGCCGCAAGGGCGGGGTGATCCAGATCAATTTTGGTACAGATTTCCTGGATGCAGAAATTACCAAGGCAAGGACTGCAAACCGTCTGGAACTTGATAGTCTCCTCACACAGGCTGGCCTGAAAGCAGATGATACTTTAGCTAAACCAATTATCGACCAGTTTAGGATCGATCATCCTAATCTATACAGCGACGTGCAGCGTGTAGCAGACCATATAGATCATGTCGTCAAGCTGGCAGGTATAGATCATGTCGGGATTGGTTCTGATTTTGACGGTGTAGGGGATAGCCTTCCGACAGGACTCAAGGATGTCAGTATGTACCCCAACCTGATCTATGAATTACTCAAGCGTGACTATTCGGAGGAGGACATCGAAAAGATATGTTATAAGAATGTCTGGAGGGTCTGGCATGCTGTGAACGCAATAGCCTCATCCAAATGAGCATGGATACTGCCCCAAGAGCACCTGTCAGTGATTTTAAAGGATGGGCCACTTTTGTGCTGCTTGCCTTCGTTTGGGGTGGTTCGTTTATTCTCATCAAGAAAGGCCTCATTCATTTTACCGCCATTGAAGTAGGCGCCATACGCAGAGCCCTCAGTGCAATAGCTTTTGTTCCTATCTTCCTGATTTCAAAGGTGAAGTTTCAAAAGCCAAAGTCCTGCTGGTCACCCTGGTTGTACTCACCGGCAATGGGATACCTGCCTTTATGTTTGCCCTTGCCGAAACGAGGCTGGGAAGCGCGGTGACCGGTGTCCTCAACAGCCTGACGCCAATATTCGCGCTGCTGATGGGCGTTTTCTTTTTCGGTACGAAACTAAGGCGCCATCATTTTACCGGACTAGCCCTTGGATGCATAGGGATCGCTGTCCTGATGATCGGGGAAAAAGACTGGCATGTGAGTTCCTATGTCATTTTCGTTGTGCTCGGTACGCTTTGCTATGGACTCAGTGCCAACCTGATCAAGAGATATTGCCAGGATGTGCATCCTATCGCCATTACCACCATTGGATTTTTTTCCCTGGGCCTCATTTCACTGATCATCCTTGGTATATCAGGGGCATATCAGAAGATGACCTATCCTGATGTATGGCTTGAATCTCTTGCGCCGTTGTTTGCACTGGCCTGGTGTGCACAGTTTTTGCCAACATCTTATTTTATTGGCTCATTCAGCGCACGACTGCAGTCTTTGGATCTGCTATCGCTTATGCCATACCTTGCATGGCCCTGGTATGGGGTAGCCTTGATGGAGAAATCATCACCTGGTTTCAACTTGCAGGATTTGGTTTTATTATTGCAGCCGTGTATTCCTTGAGAAGGCACTGATTTTCTTAATCATCACGATTACCCTTATGTTGCAGCAGCACCCAGGCTTATACTTTGCTCCCAGTGGTAAACATCGGTACGGCATGTTTTGTACAGAAGATATTGTGGCGGACAGTGTGATTGAAATATGCCCGATCCTGGTCATCCCCGGCGAGCAGGCTAAAGAGATTGTGAGAGGATACATCCTCTATGAGTATTATTTTGAATGGAAAAAGGAAAGCATCGCCCTGGCCCTTGGCTATGGATCCTTGTATAATCATACGCCCGATCCCAATGCATTTTTTGAAGCGGATTATAAAAACCAGTATATCATCTTTAAGGCGGCAAAGGACATTCCTGCAGGGACCGAAATACTGGTGGACTATCATGCAGGCAATCCCGACGAACAAGTCTGGTTTGAAATTAAATAATTTACCGCAGGAGGGTAGCGATCAGCTTTTGACTTTCTTCAGCCCCTGGACCAAGGTGTTGAAATCGACAGCAAAGAGAATCCGTTTTTTCCAGTATTCACTGTTCAGCACATTTTCGCTGTAGACACCTTTGTTGATCGTACTATGGATGACCCAGAGTTCATCATTCTTGTTTTTGGTTACGATGGCCACATGATGTATACTGCCATGATCACCAAAGAAAACAAGATCACCGGGGACTGCTTTTTTCCAGGGGATATGCGGAGCGGATGCCGCGAGGGATGAGGATGACCGGGGCAATTCGATTTTCTGTTTGCTGGCAACATAATACACCAGGCCGGAACAGTCAAACCCTTTTTTAGGGTCTATGCTACCATACCTGTAAGTGGTTCCTTCATATTTCTGGGCTGTTTCGACCATTGCATTCTTGAGGGCGATTTCCTTGCCTGCGTCAGAATTGGAGAACGCCTTCTTCGTCTCAATGGCATACTCCTGGCGCTTTTCATTGTCATAGAGGGCGAGTTTGACATTGGAGCATCCCATCCCCATCACCAAGGCTATAAAAATATATATGTATTTGATTATCTGCATTTGTATACATTAAAAGAAACTATAATACAAATATAATACCACCTTAAATATGAAAGTCATCCCTGTCCTGTAAAAAGCGGTATAGTTCCCTGTATGATGTGAGTTCCTGCTTATCTAACACGATACTTGCCAGTTCCTCCTTTTCCCCCGGATCCAGGACTACCTTTCCATTCATATCGATGACACAGCTATGGCCATTATATTGTAGTCCGTTGCCATCCGTCCCGGTCCTGTTGACTGCTGCCACAAAGCATTGGTTTTCAATGGCTCGTGCCTTGAGCAGTGCATCCCAATGATGAATCCTGGGGGTGGGCCAATTGGCTACCACCATCAACAGGTCGTAATCTGAAGTGTTCCTGCACCATGCCGGAAAGCGCAGGTCATAACAGATGATTGGCATTATTTTCCAGCCTTTGATCTCTAAAACAACCTTTTGGCTCCCCGGAGTATAATGCAGGTGTTCATTGCCATAGGAAAAGAGATGTTTTTTATCATAGGTGGCCATGCTCCCATCCGGATAGGTGCAATACCAGCGGTTAAAGTAGGAGTTCCCTTCCCTGGTCGATATGCTACCGGCAATGCACGTATTTCTTTCTCTGGCTTGACTGATCATCCAGGTAAGCGCCTCACCGGAAGCATCTTCTGCAATATTTTCAGGCTTCATCGTAAATCCTGTTGACCACATTTCGGGCAGGATCACGAGGTCCATCCCCTGATGCTGGCCCAACAGGTGTTCGATACGTCGAATGTTCTCACCGGGTTGCTCCCAGGCGATGTCAAATTGAACCAGGCCGATATGTAAAGGTGATGTAGCCATAGGATAAAAATAAAAAAGCATCCCGAAGGATGCTTTTTATCTGGTTTACAGTGATCCTGACATGCGTTAAGATCAATGGGTTTTGTCTTATTTCTTAGCTGCTGGTTTTGCAGGAGCGGCTGCCTTGGCTGGAGCTGCTGCTTTTGCAGGTGCTGCTGCTTTAGCTGCAGGAGCTGCCTTGCCAGGAGCTGCGGCTTCTTCAGCTGCTGCACCACGAAGAGCCCTTGGGATATCGATTGTGGCTACAGGGATATTTTCATTGTTGAGGATCTCAATGCCTTCGGACAGCATCAGGTCCTTGATCCTTGAGGATTGACCGAGGCCCATAGATGTAGTATCGAGGGTGATCTTGTCGATCAGGTGTTCCGGAATGGTCTTGATTTTAACCTTCCTCATCTTCTTGATCAGCTTTCCTCCTGCTTTCAGGCCTACTGCGACACCTTCAAAACTGATAGGTACCTCGATCTTGATCGGGTGGTTTTCGATCAGGCGGAGAAAATCAATATGCATGATGCTATCGGTCACCGGGTGGTACTGAACTGATTTCAGGATGCACTTGTGAACCTGGCCCTCCAGATTGATTTCAACAACCTTAAATTCAGGAGAATAGACCAAAGTCCTCAGATCCAGTGGAGCGAGGGTGAAGTGTTGTATTTCCTTGCCACCATACAGTACACATGGTATGCGATTGGCTTTGCGATTAGCTTTCGTTGCTACTTTCCCGAGATCTGTTCTGGGAGAAGCGTTCAGTGTCATTACTTCCATAACCTATTGATTTTGACCCCCTCTTTCCATTAGGGCACGCAAAGGTATGATTTTCAGATAAAAAATCAGGGGTAAAGGAGAAAATTATTGATTCAAGGCTTCACCGAGGGGATGAAAATGGGTAGAAGTGATGGTAGAAAATGGATTTAATGTGGAGAAAAAATTAATATATCAATAATATCAATATATAAACGCAATATATTCAATGAGATGTTGCATTTTATTGCCATTTCATAGGTGTTGTATTAAAAGAAAGGCAGGACTTAGGATTTGGGTCATCTTATGATGGTTATTTGATTTTTTGGCAATATTCTAAAAGCATGGCAATGTATTTTTTAAAATTGGAGGGTTCAAGAGAGTAGAATACATGTGGATATTCCTCTTTGTATTTAATTAAGCCTGTTACGCGCAGCATCTCCAGATGCTGGGATATTGTGGATTTGGATAGTGGATAGCGCAGGAAGAGGTTGTGTACCGAACAGGTGCCATGAGTGGCCAGGATTCTGATAATATCGAGGCGGACAGGATGGGATAGGGCCTTGGCGAATGAACTGGTCATCTGGTCGGCCGGGTCGAACAAATGGGATTTATTGAAAGCCATTGGGTGAAAGAATTTGATTTCAAGACTGGTTGGCAATAAAAGTAGGGGGTTTGGAAATGCGGAGGGGAAAATAATCGGTATAGTGATTTGGGGCAGAATTTGGGCGGTATCATTCGTATTTCGGCAAAATATATTTCGTAGAAATACGAACGGATTTTCCTTATTTAATTAAGGATCTAGGCATTTTGTAGGTCAATGTTCTGTGAATGTGGAAGATGAGGAAAAATATTTCGAAGACCGACATTGAAACCCAAAAGATATTGCTGTTACCGGGAAGCTATATGCGGGTATTTCGGCAAAATATATTTCGTAAAAATACGAATACAACCTCTGGCATAATGCAACAATCTACCCCCGCCCAATATCAATCTATTGAAGCTAACCCCCTTTATCAGTTGGATATTCTACCAGGCGATCCCCAATCTTTCAAAATCAATCAATCCCCCAAAAACAACGCCGAGATCGACCGGTGCTCATGCGTATTGCGTATCGCATGGGCAAACAACTTGGCCGAAGACAATACCTTGATCTTAGGCGAAGTCCTCCGCAGAGGAATGGTATCCGTGACGATCAACTCTGTCAATTGTGAAGCCTCAATATTCTCATAAGCCTTGCCGGACAATACCGGATGTGTGCAGATCGCCCGCACACTCTTGGCTCCTTTCTGCACCAGCGCGTCAGCAGCCTTACACAAGGTGCCCGCTGTATCCGCCAGGTCATCCACCAGGATCACGTCTTTGCCCTGCACATCCCCGATCACGGTCATCCCCGCCACCTCATTGGCCCTGCGCCGATATTTGTCACAGATCACGAGGTCGCACTGGAAATGATTGGCATAATTCCTCGCCCGCTTGACCCCGCCAACATCCGGCGAGGCAAAAATGACGGATTCACGGTCCAACCCCTCCAGGTAAGGAACGAAAATGGCATTGCTCTTGAGGTGATCAAGCGGAATATCAAAGAAACCCTGGATCTGGTCAGCATGGAGGTCCATGGTCATGATACGGTCAGCTCCTGCAGCTTCAATCAGATTGGCTATCAGTTTAGCGGAAATCGGAACCCTTGGCTTGTCTTTACGGTCCTGGCGGGCATAACCAAAGTAAGGGATCACCGCAGTGATATAGTCCGCAGAGGCCCTACGGGCAGTGTCGATCAACAACAACAGTTCCAGCAGGTTATCAGCCGGCGCAGCTGTCGATTGGATAAAAAAGACATAGGATCCCCGCACAGATTCTTCAATCACGGGCTGCATCTCACCATCGCTAAACCGCAGCAAATCCCATTTGCCCAGGGAGTAACCATAATAATCCGATATCTTCTCTGCAAGATAACTTGAGTACTTTCCACTGAATAGTTTTACGTCCACGATGGTTGGTTATGTTGAAGGCGCAAAATTAGGTTAATTTTCTGCATCTGATTCTATACCCTTTATTACCTTACCATATAGATAGAAGGACGCTATTGGTCTAAAAGGGAAAATCTTTCCATAGCTGACGATGTTATCTTGCCTGAATACCTGATATATACCTCATGCTGATCATCCTGATGTCTGTCAATCAATGGTGGGGCGACCTGTCTCCTGCGCTCCAGGTGTTTTGGTTTATAGCCATCATTTTCAGTATATTATTTTTTATCCAGTTTATCCTGCTCGTGATCGGCCTCGAATCCGATACGGACGTGGGATTTGAACATGGTGGCGATTCTGCAAGTTTCGAACAGGAATTCTCAGCATTGTCAGGTAGAAGCATCATTGCATTTTTTACGTTTTTCGGCTGGACTGGCGTCCTCACGATGGGCAATCAACTCAGCGTATGGATAGCAGTATTACTGTCAACCCTCGTTGGACTGGCCGCTATGTTTATCGTGGCTTACCTGATGTTTAAGTTCGCACAACTGGAACAGTCCGGCACGCTCAACTTATACCATGCACTTGATCAAACAGGTGAAGTGTATCTGACAGTCCCTCCAAGTCAAAGCGGGCGCGGCAAGGTGACCCTGATGATCGATGGCAGGGTGAGGGAGATGGATGCAATGACTGATGGTGATACGCTCAAGACCGGGACAAAGGTCAGGGTGATAGAAATCCTCGATGAGAATGCACTCAAGGTAGAAGCAATGCCCGAAGATCAAGCTGATACCGGAAAATATTTGTGATTGCTTCTTTTTAAAGAAGTATAAAAACAAGCAATATCATATCGACAATATATAATCATCAACCTCAACTAAAACAACCAACACCATGGATCTATCCAGTTCACTTGTCGTCATCGTCGCTGGGCTTATCGGCCTCGCCTTTATCATGCTCTTATGGTTTGTATCACGGTACAAGCGATGCCCTTCAGATAAGATCCTCGTCATCTACGGAAAGACCGGCACCGGGCAGTCTTCAAAATGTCTCGCCGGTGGAGCAGCTTTTATATGGCCGGTAATCCAGGATTACCAGTTTCTGGACCTCACACCGATCAGTATAGATGTAGATCTCCGTGGCGCACTGTCCAGGCAAAATATCAGGGTCAGTGTACCATCACGTTTTACGGTGGCAGTAAGCAATGAACCTGGGATCATGGAAGTCGCCTCTGAGAGACTACTCGGCAAGTCAACTGATGAGATCAGGGAGACTGCAAAGGATATCATATTCGGACAACTCAGGCTCGTCGTCGCTACGATGGATATCGAGGAGATCAATTCTGACCGTGACAAGTTTCTCACCAATGTGAGTTCAAACGTAGGCAGCGAGCTCAAGAAAATAGGCCTGACACTCATCAATGTCAACGTGACCGATATCCAGGATGAGAGTGGATATATTGAAGCACTTGGGAAGGAAGCTGCTGCAAAGGCAATCAATGATGCCAAGCAGAGTGTGGCTGAGAAAAACCGTGACGGGAGTATCGGTGAAGCCAATGCCAATAAGGAAAAACGTGTATCCGTAAGTGCTGCTGACGCAATCGCCAAGGTAGGTGAAGCGACAGCCGAAGCCAATGCCATCGATGGTGAAAACGAAGCCAAGGTGCGTATGGCAATATCAAATGCCGAACGCCGGTTGAAAGAAGCCGAGGCATTGCGTAAAGCTACAGCAGCAGAAAAAATCCAGGCAGCTAACTCGCTCCAGGAAGCCTACCTCGCAGAGAAAAATGCCGAGCTTGCACGCGCAGACAGGGAAAGAGCATCGCGCGAAGCGGATGTCATTGTTCAGGCTGAAATCGCCAAGCGTCGCATTGAAATCGATGCCGAAGCCGAAGCAGAGCGCACCAGGCTGGTTGCCCGCGGACTTGCTGATGCAGTATTCATGCAGAAAGAAGCAGAAGCCAAAGGCTTATATGAGGTACTTCAAAAACAAGCCGATGGTTTCGATGAAATCGTCAAGGCTGTCGGAGGCAATCCCCGCGATGCAGTCCTCATGCTCATCGCCGACAAACTACCCGAACTCGTCAAGACCCAGGTGGATGCCATCAAGGGCATCAAGATCGATAAGGTCACTGTGTGGGAAGGTGGCAACCAGGAAGGCGCAGGCAACAATACCTCTAAGTTTATCTCCAGCATGTACAAATCCGTACCCCCACTCAGCGAGCTCTTCAATATGGCCGGCATGGAACTGCCTACTTATCTCGGAAAGCAAAAACCGGAAGAAGCCGATCAAATTAAAAGTGAAGAGTGAAAAATGAAGAATGATATAAAATGTAGAGACGAGATTTAATGTAGAGACGCGATTAATCGCGTCTCTACATTTTAAATCTCGTCTCTTGACTGACTCGCACCCTTGCCTCTTACTTTCTCACTGTCTCACTCTCTTACACAGCCTAGAATTTCAGGTGTTTGACCGTCAGCTTATTGTGAATAAGCTGACGCAGGGAGTCTATCCCGATTTCCAGGTGCGTCGTCGCATACGTACTCGTCACCGTCACATCGCTATGCGTCGTCTTGACTCCTTCCGGAACCATCGGCATATCAGAGACCAGCAGCAAGGCACCGGTCGGAATACCATTGTGAAAACCTACACTAAACAGGGTGGCAGTCTCCATATCAATGGCACTGGCACGGATTTTATTAAGGTATTTCTTAAATTTCAGATCAAATTCCCACACCCGGCGATTGGTGGTATACACCGTGCCGGTCCAGTAATCCTTGGCATAATCCCGGATCGTCGTTGAGATCGCTTTCTGTAAGGCAAATGAAGGGAGTGCAGGCACTTCCGAAGGAAAGTAGTCATTGGATGTTCCTTCACCCCGTATCGCGGCGATAGGCAGGATGAGGTCACCCACGTTGTTTTTCTTTTGCTTCAGTCCTCCGCACTTTCCGAGGAAGAGGCAGGCCTTAGGCTTGATGGCCATCAGCAGGTCCATGATCGTCGCGGCATTGGCACTGCCCATCCCGAAATTGATGATCGTGATGCTCTCGGCAGTCGCACATTGCATCGACAATCCACGGCCATAGACATCGACACCAAACTTCTCCGAAAACACATCCACATAATGTGAAAAATTGACCAGGATGATATACTTCTCAAACATGTCAAGCGACATCCCGGTATATCTCGGTAGCCAGTTGTTGACGATATCAGCTTTTGTTTTCATGCTTATCCCTGTTTAATATCCTACCGTGTTTTGCCCCTACAGGGCAAGAAGGCTCTTTTATCTCTTTTCTACCGACCTATAGCCCCTACGGGGCATTGTTCATAGTGTCAGATATTTTTACCAAGTGCATTTACCTTCACACCCAAGCTGTGCTCTGCCATATGCGCTCTGTATTTCACTTTTCACTCTTCACTTTTCACTCTTCATTTCTTTATAAATGGCTGCCCGCACATCATCATGCTTCCTCGCCTCAATCTTGAGGATACGACGCACTACATCCGGGGATACATCATCAATCCACCGATCGATTTCACCACTTGCATTAGCAATATTGATCTGGATCGCTTCACGCACTGCATAAAATACCGCAGCGATATGCTTGCACACCGGGCCATGCTCAAACGGACAGGTGCAATCCCACTGGGTGATCACATCATGGCCTTGAAGGATGACCTGGTATGTTTCCTTACCTTCTATCACAGCTGTCCAGCCCTCTGTCGTCTCCTGCAGCATCAACACCTGGTGCGCATCAAAATACTCCTTGCCACGCTCGGCAAGGAGTAAATGAATCTCGTCCTCAAAACGGTCTATGTGTATGCTCATTGCCTGACAAACCTTGCCATACGGGATTCGCCATCTGCAGTGCACACTACTACATAAACGCCGGTGGTCAACTGATCTACAGCGATGCGATTGAGGTAGCTATGCCCCCTGGACACGATCTGTCCTGTGGCATTGACGATCTCATAGGTCATCCCACTCTTTGCTTTATCCCAGTCGATGATGATTTGATCTGAAGCCGGATTGGGAAGGACTGTCAACTCTTCAGCTTTAGGATCAAGATCTGCTATACCTGATGGGCCCAGGAAGGATTGAAAGAAATCAATCGACGACAACACTGCCGGAAAAACGCATTGCCCATGTGTTGCTGTTGGATTGAGATTGAGTGCCAGTACATCAGCCGCTCCATTGGCCTGCATTTTGGCTTCAGCAATCAGGGAATTCTCAAAAGGCACCTGTTCGTCACCACCGCAATAATACAGGCGGGTAGGCGCTGAAGGCGCCCAATCGTATACATCATTATCCCTCAACGCAACATTGATCGGATGATCGGGTTGGTTGGTGATCGCATCAATGATACTGTCCTGGAACATCCGGTTGTTGACCGTATCTCCTTCTACAGCAAGTGCCGCAATCAACTGATTGTTCAAAACGGTCAGGGTGATACTGCCTGTATGGAAGTTGTTGATGCTGGTGGCAAAAGGCTCCTTGAAGATTTCACTGATATCATTGTACAGGTTACCATACACTTCCTGGTAACCAAGCATGATGTACGCGATATAGGCTGGTGAGCCATACGACTCATCACTCAGGATTTTATCCCGCATCACACCCGATATACTATATGGCCCTGACATGTGTGTTGCTGCTGTCACAGGATATACAAAAGACCAGAAGTCTTCGATCTCCCTGTGCACTGCCATGGACGCATGTCCACCTTGCGAGTATCCGGCTACAAACAGAAAGTTGGGATCCCAGTCAGGTTCGTGGACGTCCAGGTATTCGAGCGAGGCATTGAGCATATCCAGGGAAGCATACGCTTCGGTAGATGCATGCACATAGGGATGGAAACCTCGTGAATCACCCAGGCCAAGATAGTCAGGTGCCGCGGTAATAAATCCAAAGGCAGCATAGGCCATGGCGACTTCAAATCCTCCTCTGAGTTGGGAAGGAACATCTGTAGGACCATTGGTCGTCCCGTGATCATATACGACCATCGGGAGCTGAGTGCCTGCAGGTACCTGTGGGATCACTAACAGTCCTGAAGCCGTATCCGGCTGGGTGTCAGAGCCCGGAGTCTTATACCTGATCCGGTACAGATCGACATCGTAATCTACTGCCTGGCCAAACAGGATCAGGAGTTCAAACTTGCTCTTGCTGCCCAGGAAAGTAGATTCGACAATGTAATCCTGGGAAAAAACGGTTTTGCCACAAAAGAGGGCAACGAAAAGCAATAAAATTTTAGTGAATGTTTTGTTCATGGTGTATAGGTTGTTAAAGAATAGATGACCCACAGGCCATCCCGCAGGTCAAAAATATAATTAATTTGCCGAATATAACCCAGTCCTATTGCCATATGTATACAGTCGAACACATCGGAATTGCCGTAAAATCCCTCGCCGAAAGCGACCCATTGTTCAGACGCCTCCTCAATGTGGATCCATATAAGCACGAAGAAGTGGCCGCACAAGGGGTCATCACCTCCTTTTTTAGTGCGGGCGAGGCTAAGATAGAATTGCTGGAAGCAACCCATGCCGACAGCCCGATTGCAAAGTTTATCGACAAGAAAGGGGAAGGGATTCATCACATCGCTTTTGAGGTGGACGATATCAGGGAGGAGATGAAGCGCCTGAAGGAAGAGGGGTTTCAGCTTTTGCAGGATGAACCATCGGTAGGTGCAGACAATAAATGGGTTTGTTTTGTACATCCCCGCTCCGCAAATAGTGTCCTGGTTGAAATATGCCAGTCTATTCCGGTAAGAGAATCAATGGAAGAGGATGCAGTGGACGACTGAACATCTGGTCATTGCATTTTCCGGGGCCTTTGTCTGCGGGATCATCAATGCCCTCGCCGGTAACGGGTCTGTCATCACACTGACCATCCTGACCGAACTCCTGGGCCTGCCGGGCAATATTGCCAATGGCACCAACCGTGTAGGCGTCTTCATGAATACGATCGGGGCACTGACGGGTTTCAGCGGCAAGAAGGAGCAGGAGTATAAGAAGTACTGGCCGTATATATTGCCGGTGATCATCGGCGCGGTGTTTGGCACCATCCTGGCCACACGGGTTACGCATGACCAGTTTATGGGCGTGTTTAAGATCATGATGGTCGTCATGCTGATCATCATTCTCGTCAAGCCTGAACGCTGGCTGATCGCACAGGCAGGCAAGAGTATGATGCCCCGTTGGCTGGTCTGGCCGGTGATGCTCCTGATTGGATTCTACGGAGGATTCATCCAGATGGGCGTCGGGATATTTTATCTCGCGGTACTGGTGCTCGTCGCACGCTTACCAATGCTGGAATCAAACAAGATCAAGGCAGTGGCAGTGGGTTCATTTACCCTGGTAGCATTGATGATTTTCGCTTTTGCCGGACAGGTGATATGGTCTGTCGGCCTGGTCATGGGCATAGCGCAGTTTCTAGGAGGCTGGCTGGCAGCACATTATGCGAGTAAAGTGCCTGGAGCAGCCAGAGTGGCGTATGGCATCCTGGTAGTGGCGGTAATACTCTCTGTGCTCAAGCTATTCAACGTTTTTTGATACGCTGATATGAAAAGAACTATTTTTATCCCGACGATGTTAGACTCTTTCAATATGAGATACACACCATTTCTGGCCATTTTTCTGGCCATCCTTTCTCCCGCTTTTGCAACAGCCCAGCAGAGTAGCATTGAATCTGCCCTGCAGAAAGGGAATGCCACCGAGTTAGGTACCTATTGCGCTAAATCCGTAGACCGCATCCTTCCTGAAGATGATGACACATACAGTGCTGCGGATGCTATAACTGTACTGTCCGATTTTTTCAACAAACAAGGTGTGAAGGGGTATAAGCGTGTTCACCTCAACGCTCCCCAGGAAGGGAGGGCCAATTATTCGATCGGCGACCTCTACACTGCAAAAGGTACCTACCGCACCACGATCTATTTTGATACCCAGCAGAAGATCACCGAGATCCGGATACAGAAATAATCAGTGATCAGTGATCTGTGATCAGTGATCAGTGATCGGACTTCAAGTATCTGTGATCTGTGATCAGTGATCGGTCCTCAATTGCTCGCTATTCAACACCCGCTATACAACACCCGCTATTCAACACCCGCTATTTGAAGTTTGCAACTTCAAATCCATATCTCAAACTTGGTCTAATGGAAGGATCATAGTAAGTCAGTTTGCAACTGACAGGTACATATCATACCCTCTGCTCTCTGCTCTCTGCGCTATGCCCTCTGCTCCTTCTCGCTGATCAGATAGAGCCCTGCAAACGTCAGCAATCCATTCACCGCCAGGATCAGGAATCCAAACGTCAGTCCGTTGAATAGCTGAACGGAATACGCATTGAGAAAATACGAAATCACCGGGGCGGCGATGCACACCAGTATCGCATAGCGGTCTCTTATCTTTCGTTTGGTCAACAGGCCAAAGGAAAACAAACCTAGCAGCGGCCCGTAGGTAAAACCGGCTGCGCGAAACAATTCATTGATGACCGAACCTTTGTTGATGAGCTGGAAGAGCAGGATCACGACTGCAAAGCACATGGCGATGATGATATGCACACGCTTGCGGATTTTTGTTTTATAGGCTTCGTCCTTGTATTTAGGTTCTTTTTCAAAACCGATAAAGTCCATACAGACGGTGGTCGTCATGGCGGTCAGTGTGCCATCGGCACTATTGTAGGCTGAAGCGACCAGTCCGATGATAAAGGCGATACCGATATAGAGGGGGAGGTGCCCCATGGCCAGCAGTGCATAGAGCTGGTCGGATCGTTCAGGTGCAGCGAGCTCAAGTTTGCCGAGATACATCCATAGCAAAGCCCCCAGGGTGAGGACAAGCAGGTTGGCGATAATGAGGATGATCGAAAACAGGTACATGTTTTTCTGCGCTTCGCCGATATTCTTGCAGGAGAGGTTTTTTTGCATCATATCCTGGTCGAGGCCGGTCATGACGATAGTGATCAGTGCACCACTCAGAAATTGCTTGTAGAAATTGTTTTCATCAGCCCATCCGCCTTCGAAGAAAAATACTTTAGCATACCCTGCTTCCCGCATGGCCTGGGGCAAGGAAAAAAGGGACAGGTCGAGTTTGTGCAGGATGGCGATGATCGTCAGGATCACCGCTGCGAGCATGCAGAAGGTCTGGAGTGTATCAGTAAAGACAATCGTTCGTATACCCCCTCTAAACGTATATACCCATATCAGCGATATTGCCACGATGACCGTCACCGAAAAGGGGATGCCAAAGGGTTCGCACAGTAAGGTATGAAGGACCATCACTGCAAGGAACATCCGGAAGGCAGAACCTATCATCCTGGACAGCATAAAAAAAGCAGATCCGGTCTTGTAAGAGACAGGGCCAAATCTCATCCCGAGGTAGGCATAGATGGAGACCAGGTTGAGCCTGTAATATAATGGCATCAGCACCAGGGAGATGGTCATATACCCCAGCAGGTAGCCCAGTACCACCTGCATATAAGAAAAAGCCTGATTGTGCCCTCCCGCACCCACTACGCCCGGAATCGATATAAAGGTGACCCCCGAGAGGCTGCTCCCGATCATTCCGATAGCGACCAGATACCATGGAGATTTGTGCCTGTTGATAAAGAAATCATCGGTGGTCGATCCGCGTGAGGTGACCCACGCCAGGAAGATGAGCAGCAAGAAATAGCCGGCGACTATAGACAGGATCAAAAGGGGGGATATGCCGGAAGTCTCCATGGCCGGAAAGATAATAAAAGGCAGGGAGCAGGGGGCAAGGGGCAAGGAGAGTAAAATAGTTTGTCATCGATGACAAACAAAAGTGCCATAGGCACGGCCGATTTTGTTGCCAGGGATTTCAATCCCTGAAAAGGCGAAAGAGGCGAGAGAGGCCAAAGAGGCGAAAGGCATAGCGCATAGGGAAAAAGTAAAAATAAAAAGTTCGTCACTCGGGACAAAACAAAAGTGCCATAGGCACGGCCGATTTTGTTGCCAGGGATTTCAATCCCTGAAACAAAAGTGCCGGACAAAGCCCCCAGCCCCATCGGGGCGTCATGTCTGTAGCACGGGTATGGATCATTTTTTTCCCCCGGGGCTTCGCAGTACACAGGCGATGTGCTGAGCGGAGTCGAAGTAGGACAGCCCGCACGGGTGCAGGGGCTGAAAGGGCAGGGAGCAAGGGGCAGGGGGAAATGGGATATCTCCTTAAAAGTATTGTGCTTCATTGAAATATAATACTCTATACATAACATGTATTTCTAATATCATTTTCCTGCCACCACCTTTTGTGCTGAAGTTTCTCCGGGTTTGGATTTTGACCTGCGGCAAATCAACAAAAGTGCGGCATGTGTCGATTTGTTAATACAATCCCATTCTAATCAAATTCTCATGAAACAAATGAATGAACTGCGCGGATTTAAAGCATTTGTTTTACCTTTCTTGCCGGTTTCACAATATCAGGGCTACAAATTTCAGACCCCACTTTGCCATTTGTTGCAAAGCGAGCGTATAATGCTGCGCTTTGGGAAAGGCATATACCAGATGGAACTGATCCTTTGTCATCAGACGCTATCGGGGATACCTTGAAATAGCTATTGTTGTTGCACGGCTGCATGTCGGGACTTGATTATAAAGGGTCTTCATGTCTCCAACCTGGGCCGGCACCACTGCAACATCATGCTTATAGCTTTTAGCTTAATTGATTTTAAGAACTAATGAATTTGTCTGCTCACCCGAATTAAATCAACCTGATGGAAAAGTATAATATGCAAAACCCAAACTCCAGAATTCCTTTTCCGCTTTATTTTATTTCCTTATTCCTTATATCTATGAGACAACATCTACCTGCCACTATGGCTGAGGGGTTCAATCCTTCCTGTGCTGAACGCACCACCTCCAACCGGTTTGCCCGTATTTCAATGCTGGGCATAATGGTTTCTTTTTTATAATGGTTACAGCCTCATCCGTACATGCACAAAATGTAATAGTAAACCCGGGAGCCGGCTCTTATCCTACGCTGAAAGATGCGTTTGATGCGATCAATGCCGGAACACATACAGGGACGATCACAGTCGATATCGTCAATAATACAACGGAAACCGCGACTGCTGTATTAAATGCCAGCGGCACCGGGTCATCTTCTTATACCACTATCCTGATTCAACCAAGCGGTGGCGCAGCCAGATCCATCAGTGGAGCAATTACAGCAGGAAGTCCAATGGTAGATTTCAACGGAGCGGACAACGTAACTGTTGACGGATTGAATACCGGAGGAAACTCCCTCACCATTTCGAATACTACTGCTTCTGCTACCTCAGGAACAAGTACGATCAGGTTTCAGACAGATGCCACCAACAATACGATTATCCGTTGTTCTATATTAGGTTCAGCTACAATGGCCAATGCCACAAACGGAGGCAATATCTGGTTTGGATCGGCTGCAGTTACAACCGGTAATGACAACAATACAATCTCTACCTGCAACATCGGTCCGGCAGGCTCAAACCTGCCTTCAAAATGTATTTATTTCAGTGGTACTTCAAATACAGATCCGGGAACAGCCAACAGCGGTATCGTCATCACCAACAATAATATTTTTTGACTTTTCAGTGCCACTGTATCTACATCAGGTATTGATTTAAATAGTGGCACTGTAGGTACCACCATTTCAAATAACAGATTCTACCAGACCGCCACCAGGACACAGTCCACGGTCTCGTTGTCTCATCGTCCGATTAGCATCAACAATTCCAATGGCAATGGTTACCAGATCACCGGGAATATTATTGGTTTTGCCAATAGTTCCGGCACCGGGGCCTATACTTTTGTGTTTCCATCAACTTCCGGAGGCTCCTTTATCCCTATCTTCTTAACCGTAGGAACTGCGACTGCTACCAGTGTCCAGAATAATACTATCGCTGGTATTGCCATTTCAGGAGCAGCATCTGGAACCAGTTCATCAGCACCCTTCAGGGGCATTTACGTTTCCAGCGGATTGACTACAATCGGTGATGTAACGGGAAACACCATTGGCAGCCAATCTGCAACCGGGAGTATTACCTATACCTCCAGTTCAACAGGAGCTAGTGATGTGATCGGTATCTTTAATTTTGGTTCATCCAACTGGACTACAAATAATAATACTGTAGGGGGGATCACGGTTGCCAATTCAAGTACAGGGGCATCCAATGCTTATGGTATCCGCGTAAATACAGGCTCAACGGTTACCTGGTCATGCCAGAATAATATTGTCGGGGGTACCGTAGCCAATTCCATCCAGAGTACTAGTACGGCAGTAGGTACGACAGTGCAAGGGATCAAGAACGATAATCCGATTGGGACAATCACCGGAAATACGGTCAGGAATCTGACAGCCGCAGGTGGAACCGGCACGACTACTGCAGCCTCGGTGATCGGTATTTCAGTTACAGCTTCCTCAGCTAACCACACCGTTTCTCAAAATACTATTTACAGCCTGTCAAATTCGAACACGACAGCAGCAACTGTCGTGACAGGGATTCAATATACCGCTACTTCAGGTACGAACCTTGTTGCGCGTAACTTTATTTATGGATTGACTTCCGCTTCCAACAGCGCGACGGCTGAGATCAATGGTATCCGGGTAGCAGGCGGTACGACAACCTATCGCAACAATATGATTGCCGTCGGCGCAGGAGTGACGAATGCAGTCATTATAAGTGGTATTAATGAGCCACTCGGGACAGATAACTTTTTCCACAATAGCGTATTTATTGATGGAGCCCCTACAGCAGGAGCAGCAAGTAGCTATGCATTCAACAGTACACAGACCGTCAATACGCGGAGTTTCAGAGACAATCTTTTTGTCAATGCCAGGAGCAACAGTGGTGCAACCGGAAAAAATTATGCCGTCCGGGTAGGGGGGACTACACCTAATCCAACAGGATTGACGATCAACAACAATGTCTACCTTGCCAGTGGTACAGGCGCCGTATTTGGTTTTTTCAATTCACTTGATGTAGCAGATCTTACTGCATGGAGAACTGCGGTTGGCCAGGATCTTGCCAGTTTTAACGGAGACCCAAAGTATGTTGATCCAACCAATGCAACACCTGATCTCCATCTGTCCACACTATTGACTACGGTCGCCGAAGGAAACGGAGCGGATTTGGGCATCCTGGATGATTATGACGGGCAGACGCGTTCAGGACTCACACCAGTTGATATAGGTGCTGATGCTGGTAATTTTATGGGTGTCGATTTGACACAGCCAGGCATCACCTATGCCGTGCTTAACAACACATCCTGTCTTACAGACAGAATGTTGTCATCAACGATTACAGACGGAAGTGGCATCAATACTACTGCCGGAACAAAACCAAGGCTCTATTATAAGAAATCCACTGAAGCCAATACCTATGTCGGCAATACGAGTGCTGATAATGGTTGGAAGTATGTCGAGGCTACAAATAGTTCATCCCCATTTTCTTTTACAACGAATTACGCTCTTTTGACATCTCCAATTGCTCTCGGAGATTCTATCTCATACTTTGTTGTAGCCCAGGATCTTGCAGCTACGCCCAACGTGGGCATTAACAGTGGCACATTCACAGCTGCACCAGCAAGTGTTGTCCTGGCATCAGGTAATTTTCCGCTGACAGGTACAGTCAGGGGATATAAGATTGTAGCTGTAGGCCTAAGTGGAACGGTGACGATTGGTGCTGCAGGTACCTATCCCAGTCTGACGGCAGCTTCCACAGGATTGTTTAACGCAATCAATACCAGTGGCTTGTCCAACAGTCTTACCGTGGAAATTTTGGATGCCAGTGTCGCTGAGACAGGTGCTGTTGCCCTAAATGCTATAAATTATAACGGATGTGTGGCAGGTCCATACACGTTGACCATCAAACCGGCCTCAGGCGTCACCACTACATTAAGTGCAAGTGTTGCCACTGGTGCGGTTATCAAATTGAATGGAGCCGATAATGTGACCATAGACGGTTCCAACAATGGCTCTTCATCGCGAAACCTCACGTTTGCCAATACCAACGTAGCCACCTCCGGCAACGCAGTAATCTGGCTGGCAGCTCCTGCTTCAGGAAATGGTGCCAATAATAACATCATTAAAAATTGCATCATTGAAGGAAATGCTGCTGCGACAACCTTAATAGGGATGTATATTGGGGGTAGCACTACCATTTCAACTACCGCGGCAGGCCTTGAAAACAATAACAACAATACCATTCAGAATAACCTCTTCAGAAAATCCCAATATGGTCTGGCTTTGTTTGGTTATCTGGGAGCATCGCCGGACAATAATAACGTGATCAACAATAACAACTTTGGGACATCTGTAGCCGGTGAAGGATTCCTTCTCGAGGGGATTCATGCCGACAGGCAGAATGCCCTGGTCGTATCAGGCAATGAGGTTCAGAATGTAAAAAGCTCTGGCACAGCTTCAGCTGCCATGTATGGGATTCGGTTGCTTGATTTCAAAAACGGACAAGCCTATAAAAACAATGTGCACAATCTGAATTATTCAGGTACAAGCACAGCCAAGATTTATGGCATTGCGGTTCAAAGTTCAACCTATACCACTGTCGGAAATCCATCTCAGGCATTGATTTATAATAACCTGGTGTATGATCTTACTTCAACCGGAACAAGTGCGACCTGGAATATGTCAGGTATGTATGCGGGTCAGGGATATGGGGACAAATATTACTTTAATTCCATTCACCTGACGGGCCAGCTCAACAACAGCTCAAGTGGATTCTGTGCTGCGTTTGCCAATGGCGATGATAATATCACGTCATTTGGTACTAATCTGGATGTGAGGAACAATATATTCAGCCTTACAGGTTCTTCGCTTGGAGGGAATGTTTGGGCGTATTATTCAAGGGCGGCCTCTTTGTCAGGAACCATCCAGAATAATAACGTGCTCCGTTGCGCCGGGACCGGGGCTACTAATAATGTAGGACGTCTCAACAGTCTTAACTATGCTACACTTGCACTCTGGCAGGCGGCCAGTAGTGTGGATGCCAATTCTTTGGAATCAGACCCTGTATTTAACAGCTCTACGAATCTGATTCCTTTTACAGGATCACCTACAGTGGGTGCGGGTGCTAACGGAACGGGGATCACAACCGACTATATATCTTTTACCAGGAACACCCCTCCTACGATTGGAGCATATGAGCAGACCGGGGACTTCGCAGCACCTTCCATTACGTATTCGGCCTTGAGCAATACAGCCTGTAACCTGGGTCCATTGGTTACAGCTACAATAACAGATCTTGCAGGAGTGAATTCGGTACCGGGTACCAAACCCCGCCTTTATTACAAGAAGTCCACTGATCTAAATACATATGCTGGAAATACAAGTGCAGACAACGGGTGGAAATATGTAGAAGCGTCTAATGGCTCTTCACCATTCACGCTCACAATGGATTTTACCTTGTTGCAGGCGGCAGTGGTGGCCGGCGACATCATCCAGTATTTTGTGGTTGCCCAGGACCTAGCTGGCACTCCTAATGTTGGCATCAATGCAGGAACCTTTAGTATCAACCCAGCAAGTGTTGCACTGATTGCAGCCAACTTCCCGGTTACCGGAATGAACAGTTATACCATCCTGAATCCCGGACTGACAGGTACAGTTACGATTGGTGCAGCCGGAACCTACACCAGTCTGACAGAAGCTGGCGGCCTCTTTGCAGAAATTAACACCAAAGGATTATCCGGCAACTTGTTGGCACAGATTATAGATCCAACCTTGACAGAAAACGGCACCAATATGCTGAATGCCATGATCTCTACCGGATGCACGGGCGGACCATTTACGCTAACGATCAAGCCAACGATGACTACTACCATCTCAGGAAGCAGTACTACCGCCATCATCCGCCTGAATGGTGCAGACAATGTCATCATTGATGGATCAATAGGGTCCACAACCAATACAGTTTGTCCACCAGTTGCTGCAAGCAGAGACCTGACCATTGTCAATAGTAATACCGGAACTTCTTCCGCGATCGTATGGATGCAAACGAATGGATCAGATGCTGCTACTAACAATACAGTAATGAATTGCATCCTGACTGGTAATTCAAACACCACCACATTGTTTGGAGTGGGTAGTGGTAG
Source organism: Candidatus Opimibacter iunctus (assembly GCA_016716665.1). Classification (GTDB taxonomy): domain Bacteria; phylum Bacteroidota; class Bacteroidia; order Chitinophagales; family Saprospiraceae; genus Opimibacter; species Opimibacter iunctus. The sequence goes on from JADJVH010000011.1 coordinate 149,953, forward strand.
TTCATCGATCAGTATTACTTCCCTTGGAACCGGTAATAACAACAACTCCTTTGTCAACAACGCCATCAGTAAGACGCAATATGGGATTTATTCCCAGGGGGCAAGTACAGCGAATAAGAATACCGGGACTACCATCAATCAAAATGTGATCAATGCAGTGTCTCCCAACAACGTAGCCAGAGGGGGCATATGGACAGGATTTGAAAACAACCTGACCATTTCAGGGAATACAGTTTCTGAGATAGCTCTTTCAGGTTCTCCGGATATTTTCGGTATTTCACTGGGTACAGGCACCACCATGAGTGCTACAGCGCTGGGTACAAATGAAGTGACCAATGCCACTGTAACTAAAAATGTCATTGGCAATGTGATCAATTCCGGTACTTTTTCTGCAGGAGGTATTGTAGTGGCTGCCGCCACTTCAGGCACCAACCTGATTGCCAATAACATGATATATGGTGTAACTGCAAATGGTACCAGCGGGGATTTCGCAGGAGGTATCGTCATTGGTGGAGGTACAGGATCAACCACCAGGATCTACTATAATACGGTCTCTATGCAGGGCACCGTTACGGGTGGAACTTCTGCAAGCCAGACTGCGGCATGTCTTGCAGTGACCACTTCAACAGAGCCGACCCTGGATATGCGGAACAATATATTCACTGCTACTCAAATTGGTAATTCAGGAGCCACACTTCGCTTTGCATCCATAGCACTTGGCTATAGTACATATGCCCTGTTGACGTCCAATAACAATGACTTGTATAGTGCAGGGGCAGGTCCTGGTACATATACAATAGGCATTACAGGTGGAGTCGCGGCCGGAACCAGCAGGACAACACTGGCTGCCTGGCAAACAGAAACCAGTAAAGACGGTGCTTCTCTCAACATCCTGCCTGTCTTTGTAACTTCTTCAAATTTGCATCTCGTAACTTCCGATCCCGCAAACCTTCCGCTGGACAATGGCGCAGTAACGGTTTCAGTAACGGATGATATTGATTGTGATACACGGATGACAGATATTGGCGCTGATGAATTTATACCACCGGCATGTAGCGCCGCTACAGGTGGAACAGCAGCCATCACCGGGCCGTCCACTTTCTGTACTTCCGGTACTCCGGTCATTACAGCTTCAGGCTATTCTGTTGGTACAGGTAGTGGATATCAGTGGATGTACTCCACTTCAATTGGTGATTATCCAGGTTCAGGTACTGTCGTGATGGGACAAACCAATCCGTCCACACTCAGTACTGGAGTGGTTTCAACCACAACATACTATTGGCTCAGGGTGACCTGCATTACGGGTATGACAACGGATAATTCCAATATGCTGACAGTCACGATTATCCCTCCTCCGACAGCCTCACTTTCGCCAACAGGCACAGTGAATGTTTGTCCTCCTACATCATCACAATTACTGACCTCCTCTACAAATGCATCTTCTCCTACCTATGTGTGGAAAAAGGATGGAGTCGTCATTGGTGGTGAAACCAACCCAACGTATACAGCCACCACGACCGGAGGATATACAGTACTCATCACTGATGGGACTACGATGTGCAGCAATACTTCAGCAAGCGCACTGGTCACATTTGGTGTTACGCCCGCTCAGCCTGTGGTTACGCCGTCGAGTACTACTATGTGCGGAAGTGATCCTGCTGTGCTGTTGACCGCTAGTGGTTCAGCAGATATTGGATCCACAACCACCACTTCAGGAGCAATCTCCATTGCAATCCCTGATGTAAATGCTACAGGGATTAATCATTCGCTTGCTGTTGCAGGTATTCCCGGTGGATCTACGATTGACAGTATAATTGTGTCGTTCAATATCACACACAACTTCGTTGAAGATCTTATCATCAATCTGGAAGCTCCTAATGGGCAGATCGTAAATCTTGTAAAGGGAACAATTGCCTCAGGCGCTAATTTTACCAATACCAGGGCAAGTTCTGATAACAGTAAACCTGCATTTCCAACTACCGGCGCGCCATATACTTCAACCTACAGGGCTGATCTGGCGACCAGTGGCTTCCAGCTGACCCCTTCTCCTGCACCTACTACCGGTACCTTCAGTAGTCTCTATTCGGTACCAAACGGCACCTGGAAAATCAGGGTGGTTGATGATGAGTCGATCGGAGTGGGAACCGCTTACAAGTTGGACTATCAAAATCAATTATACAAGCCCGGCCAACTACACCTGGACACCCAATGGGATGGGTTCAGGATTGTTTACTGATGCTGGGGCTACCACTGTGTATACAGGTACTGCAACTCCTACAGTGTATGCTAAGCCAACGTCAACTGCCAATTATACTGTAACGGCAACAAACGGAAGCGGATGTACGAATACCCAGACAGTTATGGTGACCGTCAACCCTTCCCCAACCATCACCCTGGGTGCAAATCCAACGGTCTGCAGTGGTATCACAATGGCCAACCTTACCTACAGCGGCACTACCGAAAGTCCTGATCAATACAGTATCAACTACAATGCAGGTGCAGAAGCACAGGGTTTTGCTGATGTGACCAATTTATCATTACCATCAAGTCCTATTGTGCTTACAGTGCCTGGTGGTGCAGCTCCCGGAACATACAATGCTACATTGACCGTGAGGAACAGCACATCGGGATGTGTGAGCAACAGTTCAGCTATCACAGTGACTATCCTTCCATTGCCAAATGCAGGTGCAGTAAGTGGTATGACCCCATTGTGTGTGGGAGCAACCGATACCTACCTGGCGTCAGGTGATAGCGGAGGTACATGGACAAGCTCTAATCCTGCCAAGGCAACAGTCAATGCCATGTCAGGCCTGGTGACTGCATTGGCCGGTGGATCCACCTATATCAAGTACACTGTAAGTAACGCATGCGGAAGCCCTGATGCAGATTCTATCTTGCTGACGGTTGATTCGATCGTGGTGGCCAACAATAATGATCTTGGTCCTGCTTCATTGCGTGCGATCATTGACTGCGCACCGAGTGGTTCGACGATTACTTTTGCGCCAGGCATGACAGGACAGACGATTGTACTCCTGACCGGTGAGATCACGATCAGTAAAAACCTGACCATCATCGGGCTGGGTGCAAATAACCTTACACTGACCGGTAATAATTCAACAAGGGTATTCCATGTGCTGCCCGGATATACACTGACACTGCAGGATATGGCATTGAAAAATGCGACCTCTGCTACAAATGGGGGCGCCATCTATGTCGAAGGCAACCTCAACCTCAACAATGTATTGCTGGAAAACAACATGGAAAGTGGAGTGCCTAAATCACTTTCTGTCACTTCCACAGCTCAGGTTGAAATCATCGGCAATGTTGACTTCAAGCAATAGGCGCAAGGCATAGGGCATAGGGCATAGAGCAGCATAATGCAAAAAGAGAATCGCGGCAATAGCCGCGATTCTCTTTTTGCATTATGGCTCACCGCAGCCCAATTTTTTTTTCACAAATAATTAAAGCCATATCGCTCCCTTTATTTTCCTTAAATCATTGATGATTATATAGATACAGATAAGTGATTTATACAATGTAAATTTTATCCTCCACCATGCAGCCTGCCCGGAGGAGCATCATGTTTCATTTTCGGGACTTAATCTGTTACATTTACAAGACATGGAGTAAACCATTGCATTTTGTTTTTTAAGCATAACACCTCTAAAGAACTTAGACACTTGCTTAAAAACAATTGGTATGACTCAACAGATTCACCCCTGTCCTTGCTCCAACCGTGGAGTACATTGCCCGCAAAAACACCACAATAAGTACTTTGTCCTGAGCGCTTTCGCAGGCGTATGGTCTCCCCATGTCAGGTCCCTTCAACACCGGCTTTCATTCTATCTGCTATCCTACACCAGGGATGGCCTATCTGCATTGATGCTTGCTTCAACACACATGATGAAAAATCACTTTCGAGTATGAGACACACAACTGACGAACACCACACTGAACTAAAGAAAGATTTCTCATTTGCACGGCGCCTGACATACATACTGTTGCTGACAGGCGCATGCATGATGTTGCCTTCTCAATCCTTTGCCCAAACGACGTACACCTCTGTTGCCAATGGAGATTGGAATTCAGATGCTACCTGGAGTGGGTCGGGTTGGCCGGTCGCGGGAGACATTGCACAGATCCGGGGAGGATTTACAGTTACCGTCAACACTCCCGACGCAGCCTGCAGCAGTCTAAAAATCGGCGGGGACATTACCAACAACAACACCGGAACACTTGGATTTACCACTTCGGGAAATCCTTCACTTACTGTGTCGGGTAATGTGCAGGTAGGCGGTGATGGCAATGTCGTACGAAAGGGAACCATCACATTCCAGAGCGGTTCTACACTCACCGCCGGCAGTGTGACGATTGGAGGAATAGGCGCATCTCCTGCGCCTGGAGTCATCACGATGCAGTTTGGCGGAACCATGCGAACAGCCAGTCTCATCATCGGAGCAGGCACAGCCACATGGGCACCCGGATTAGGTACAGTGGAACTGACAGCTACCAATACTATTCCAGGGACGATCTATACGTCCTTCTATAATCTGCTCATCAACGGGGGCACGACGACTATAGATGCAGCCAAGACTATCCTTCCCGGAGGTAAACTGCTTCTGACCAGCGGGACATTGTCTGCCGGAAACTTCCTGTCCATGAGCAGCACTTCACTCATCACCCGCAGTGAAGGCAGTATGACGGGTACACTACAGGGATTGGAACGCTACAATGTATTGTATACAGGAAGTTCAAAGACAACAGGCCCGGAACTCGGAGTTTCCGGTACTAGTGTCCAGGGATTAAATAATCTTACCGTCAGCCTGGCAGCAGGTCAAACACTCACCCTCGATCAAAGCAGGACACCGGATGGTGACCTTACGATCACGAGCGGGATTTTTAACCTTTCCACTTTTACGATCAACAGGAGCTCCTCAGGGGGTATGATCAGCATCAGTAATGACGCAAAGTTGAAGATCGGGGGCACCAATCCTGCTCCCTCAGGATATTCATCAAGGCTATATGGTACGACCAGTACAGTGGAGTATTTTGGTGGGGCACAATCCCTTGGGGCCGAAGCCTACGGCCATTTGCTCATCAGTGCCGGCACAAAATCTACGACAGGCAATATCACACTGGCCGGAAATTTTACCTGCAATACAGGTGCAGTGGTCAATACTATGAATAACTGGACAGCAGCTGGCCAATGGACCATGAATGGTACATTCACTCAAACTGCAGGTACGACTACCTTTAGCACCGGGACTACACACGAGATATCCGGATCAGGCTCCAGCCAGTTCTATGCCCTGGCGACCAGCCAGTCGACGATCAATGCCAATGCGCATGCGATCAGCATCGCGGAAAACTGGTCACATGGATCGAGCGGGGTATTCAATGCCATGACAAGCAAGGTCATTTTTAACGGAACAGGAAATCAGACACAACCCGCCTCCGCCTTCGTACCATCCTTTTATGATTTAGTCATCAACAAACCGGGAGGTACGCTAAGTTCAAGAGTATGGACGGTCACAAATGACTTTCAACTGATACAAGGCTCCTTTGCACCTGAATCTGCATCATCGTTTAAGAATGTATTGATGGCAGGAGGCACCTTTTCATGTCCATCGGGGAGTATCAGTGTCAGCGGAAACTGGACCCGCAACGGTGGCGTATTCAATCCCGATTCAGGCACAGTGATTTTCAACAATACTACGGTTGATCAGTTGATCAATGGTAGTGCTGCTACACAGGTATTTAATCATCTGACCATCAATAAAGCATCCCGGAAATTAATTTTCGGAGGCAGCATAGCACAGGTGACGGTTGGTGGTACGTTGGCTATGGCCTCAGGCAATATTGTGCTTGGCACGTCAGGCCTCCTTGAACTGGGTACCGCTGTATCAACACCAGGGGATTTAAATTATACATCCGGTACAATCATCAATGGCACCTCTGGTGGATTCAAGCGATGGGTTGCAGCGGCCACTACATCACCTCTTGATTTTCCGATAGGAACAAATGATAACCAATACAAGGCCAGGATCACCTTTGCCAACAACACCGGTGGATCACTGAAAGCACGATTCGATGCAGGGGATCCCGGCAGCAACAGCGGGTTCCCGCTGAGTGAAAATGGATTGACCATCTATGATGAAGGCCAGTATACCGAAGGATCATGGTCCCTGGTTGCTGCGGACCTGACCAGTACAGATTATGCCCTTGAACTGACCGGCACAGGTTTTACCAGTGCAGGAGATGAAGATGGAAGCGTACGCATCATCAAGCGTCCTGACAATGGCGGGAACTGGGTCCTCGACGGAACACACGTCCTTGGAATAGGGGAGACAGCAAAACGCACCGGCTTGAGTGGATTTTCAAGATTTGCTCATGGCCGGCCCTGCCACAATCCGGCCACAGCCAATGCAGGGCCTGACCAGTCAATCTGCAAGGGCGGTTCGGCCCTTCTGGCAGGGATCATAGGTGGCAGTGCCAGCAGCGCGACGTGGACTGATGGCGGAGCTGGTGGTACATTTGATCCAAACAATACAACACTCAATGCAACCTATACACCGCCGGCAACCTTTACTGGCACTATCACGCTTACACTCACTACAAACAATCCTCCGGGAGCGTGCAAGGCCGTAAGCGATATTATGATATTGACGGATGTAGCAGATCCGCTGACTCCGACCGCGACCAAATCTCCTAATGTCATCAATGTATGTGCAGGCCAGATACTGACCCTGACCGGAGTTACAGACAATGGTGGCGGCGCAGGTTCCTGCAATATTGAATACAGGTTTTCCACTGGTGCAAGTTTCAGCGCATGGAGCACTACGCCTGCTAGTTTCCCGGCGGTCACCGGAATCAATAAAATTGAAATTCGCAAGAATTGCTCAGGCTCAGGATGTGATCTTTCTGATGTCAACGTATATACTTGGAATGTAGTGAATGATCCATCAGCCCCTACCGCAATAAAATCTCCAAATGTCAGCAATGTATGTGTTGGGATGATCCTCACCCTGACGGATGTCACGGACAACGGCGGTGGTACCGGCTCATGTAAAATAGAGTACAGGTATAATCAGGGAGCCGGTTTCAGCGAATGGGGTATATCCCCGGTCAGCCTGACCGCATCAGCAGGGGTCAACACCATAGAGATCCGTAAGAATTGCAATGGATCTGGTTGTGACATTTCCCAGGTGAACTCATATTCCTGGACAGTCGTAACCGATCCGGTTGCCGCAGATCCGACAGGGATCACCATCTGTAGTGGAACATCAGCTATCTTAAGTGTGTCCCCTTCAGGTGGAACAGGTACGTTCAACTATCAATGGCAGCAGATGTCGCCCAACTGCACCTCCCCGATTGATGTGGGCACCAATTTCCCAACCTTCACTTCTGCACCACTTGCAACAGGTATTTATTTTTATCGATGCGTCATCACACAGACGGGTAATGGATGTAATCCGATCATCACCGGCTGTGCTATGGTGACGGTCAATCCAACTCCATCCTGCGCGGTTTCAGGTCCAACGACGTCTTGCCCTGTCGCCACAGGATTGACATATACAGCACCGGCCGGCATGGCTGGATATGCATGGAGTGTTACCGGCAATGGAAGTATTTCCGGGCCGACGACAGGGCAGACCGTTTCTGTCAATGCCGGAGCATTGTGCAATACATCCCTGGTTGTTTCCCTGACGGTCACAGATCCCAATGGATGCACATCCGTATGTACCAGGACTACGCAGGTTGTGGATTTGACCCCACCTGAAATCATCTGTCCGTGGGAATTTTTCTACAGAGGTTCAGGTGTTGAAGATTGCAGTTATACAACGATCGGCAGCGAGTTTGATCCATACGCCATGAGTGACAATTGTAGTATCGCCCAGGTGATCAATGATTATGATAACACCGCATCATTGGACGGAAGTGCCTTCCCTGTTGGTTCGACACTGGTCAATTGGACCGTAGTGGATTATTGCGGACATTCCGCGACATGTGCATTTACTATCGTCATCGAAGATGATCAGGCCCCCATCCTGACCTGCCCTGTGCCTGCCAATCCTTATAATGTCGGAGAAGGAACCTGCAGCAGGGTGTTGTCATTTGTTGCACCCTCGGCGGACAATTGCGGTATGGAGACCACAATATATAGCGTGTATGGTAACCCGATCACTTTTCCATATGATTTCCAGGCAGGATCAACCCCTGTAGACGTCGTGTCCACAGATATAAACGGAAATACAAGTATGTGTTCGTTTACTGTAGTGGTGGAAGACCTTGAGTATCCTGTCGTCACATGTCCTCCGGTACTCAGCCAGTATCCGACAGATATGGGTGATTGCTTTGCCTCCTTGAGTTTTACTGAAATGTCTTCTGATAACTGTGGCCTGGCAGGAACCTCATTCAGTATCAATGATGATCCTATCTCATTTCCTTATGCGTTTAACCTGGGATCCACCACAGTCGATGTTTTTGTCTACGATTTGTACAACAATGTTTCTAATTGTTCTTTCATAGTTGAAGTTGCAGACCTTGAGGGCCCGGTCATTGCCTGCCCGATACCTGCCAATCCATACTTTGCTGAACCCGGAGGATGCGTATCGAGCCTGGGCTTTGTGGCAGAATCCACCGATAACTGCGGTGTCGCTGGCACAGTGTACAAAATAGGAGGAGAAGAAATTGCCTTCCCGTATGTATTTGCAATAGGTGCTACCATAGTCGAAGTAGTCGTTACAGATATTCATGACAATGTATCTACATGTGCTTTTACAGTAATGGTTGAAGATGGTGAAGCCCCTGTGGTCAGTTGCCCGGTACCGGCAAATCCTTATATCGCTGAGCCAGGCCTGTGCAGCACATCCCTGAGTTTTACGGCGACTTCATCAGATATCTGCGGATTAGCCACTACCGAATTTCTTGTCGGTGGCAACAGCATTTCGTTTCCATACGATTTTCCGGCAGGGACTACGATCGTCGTCGTCATGGCCACCGACCTCAATGGCAATACGGCTACATGCGCTTTTGATGTCGTGGTGCTGGACACCCAGCTGCCTGCAGTGACCTGTCCTGTACCTGCCAATCCATATACTACAGACCCTGGAGAATGTAACAGGACGATGAGTTTCGCAGCCAACTCTTCTGACAACTGCGAGATCGCACAGACCATATACAGTGTTGGTGGTGATGTGATTTCCTTTCCTTATGACTTTGAAGTCGGAACAACAACAGTAGCTGTGGCTGTTACAGATTTTCAAGGCAATTCATCAGCCTGTTCATTTACGGTTGTGGTTGAGGATACAGAGGATCCTGTAATCTCCTGCCCTCTGGTCATCAATCCTTATCCTGCCGATATCGGACAATGTGCGGCTACCTTGAGCTTTGCAGCCTCCTCTACAGACAACTGTGCAATAGCCTCTACCTTGTATACCATCAATGGCAATCCAATAACTTTTCCGTATGATTTCACTGTTGGCTCTACTGGTGTACAAGTGCTGGTGACGGATATTCATGGCAATGCTTCCGAGTGTTTCTTTATAGTGACCGTGATCGATAGTGAAGCTCCGGCCCTCGCTTGCCCGATCCCCGCCAATCCGTATAGTGCAGATAAAGACGAATGCAGTAAGCCATTAAGTTTCAATGCGACTTACAGCGATAATTGCGGTGTCGCAGGAGTAGTATACAGTATTGGTGGTGATCCCGTTACGTTCCCTTATTATTTTTCTGTGGGTTCCACTACAGTTACCGTCCAGGTGACAGATTTCCATGGCAATGTGTCCACATGTACCTTTCCGGTCATCATTGAAGACAATGAGCAGCCTGTGATCTCTTGTCCTGTGCCGGCTGGCGAATATGCCACTGATGCAGGCCAATGTTATACTTCCTTGTATTTCGCTGCTACGGCCACTGACAATTGTGGATTGGCCGGTACAACCTATAGCACAGGTGAGGGAGCAATTATGTTCCCTTATAATTTTCCGGTGGGTACTACTACTGTAGTAGCTACAGCCACAGATATTCATGGCAATGCCTCAACTTGTGCTTTTGCAGTTGTGGTGGTGGACAACGAGCATCCCCTGATCACATGCCCTTCGATTACCGGTCCGTATCCCACCGATCCAGGAACATGTGTGGCTGCGATGAGTTTTGAGGCAACGTCTTCAGACAACTGTGGCGTTGCAGGTATGGTGTATAATGTGGCTGGAAATGCTATTACATTTCTTATGGTTTTCCTATAGGCGCTACGACAGTAAATGTGGTGGTGACGGATATCAATAGCAATACGTCCACCTGTGCTTTTACGGTCGTGGTCGAAGACACGGAGTATCCTGTCGTCGCATGCCCGATCGTAATGAATCCATATCCTACTGATCAAGGAGAGTGCAATGCAACCTTGAGTTTTGAAGCCGTATCATCGGACAACTGTGGTATCGCTTCCATGGTCTATAGTGTAGCCGGCAATGCCATTACTTTTCCGTATGATTTTAGTGTGGGGAGTACCACAGTAGATGTGTTGGTGACAGATATTCATGGTCATGCAAGCACATGCTCCTTCACCATCGAAGTGACAGATGATGAAGTTCCAATGGTGTCTTGCCCGCTGACTACTAATCCATACGCAACTGATGAAGGAGATTGTAATGCAACACTCAGTTTGTTGGCTACTGCTTCTGACAATTGTGGCGTCGCCTCTATAGCCTACAGCATCGGGGAGAGTCCAATCACCTTTCCTTTTAATTTTCCTGTAGGTTCCACCACCATAGATGTATTGGTGACAGATATCAATGGCAATACCTCAGCATGCAGCTACGTGGTCATAGTAGAAGATAATCAGAGCCCCGGGCTCACTTGCCCTCCGGTCTCAAATCCGTATTCAATGGATCCGGGATCCTGTGTTGCGGTATTAAGTTTTACTGCCCTTTCTTATGATAATTGCGGAATTGCAAGCACCGTGTACAGCATCAATGAAAATGCAATAACCTTTCCCTATGAATTCCCTATTGGCACGACCACGGTCCTTACAGAAGTGACGGACATACATGGCAACACTGCCGCTTGTTCCTTTACAGTGGTTGTCCAGGACAACGAGTACCCTGTATTGACTTGTCCTGATCCTGAGCCTGCCTACACAACCGATGCCGCCGAATGCAATGCCACGCTTAGTTTTGAAGCTTTGGTATCAGACAATTGCGGAATGGCAGGAGTGGTGTACAGCATAGGTGCAGAGCCGGTTGATTTTCCGTATGATTTTCCTGTGGGATCAACCACTGTCCAGGTCGTGGCGACAGACATTCACGGCAATACATCATCCTGTGCGTTTATGGTCGTGGTCGAAGATGATGAATTCCCTCTGTTGATATATCCTGATCCGGTCAATCCGCACGCTACAGATGCTGATCAATGCTATGCATCACTGAGCTATACAGCTACGGCTACAGACAATTGTGGTGTTGGAGATATCCTGTACACCATTGCTGCACAACCCATCTCATTCCCTTATCATTTTCCTGTCGGTTCCACTACAGTGGATGTCCTGGTGACAGATGTGAATGGTAATGCTTCCACCTGTTCCTTTGTCGTAGTGGTGGAAGACCTCGAGTATCCTGAAGTGGACTGCCCTACAATACTATACCCTTATCCTGTTGATGTGGGCACATGCACAGCAAGCCTGAGTTTTGAAGCTGCTGCAGCAGACAATTGTGGTATCGCCAGTACGGTATACAGTGTAGACGGGAATCCAGTTGCCTTTCCATTTGACTTCCCTGTTGGCGCAACAGTGGTGACCACTATTGTAACTGATATCCATGGCAATACGTCAGCCTGTGCATTCACTGTAGAGGTGGTAGACGATGAAGCGCCTGTAGTGATATGTCCTGTCCCGATGAACCCTTACCCAACGGACCCTGGTGTTTGCCATGCCAGCCTGAGTTTTGAAGCAGGGGCTACAGACAACTGTGGCATAGCAAGCATTGTATATACCCTTGGAGTTTCACCTGGGTCGGCACCTGTTGAACTGACTGTCATCGTACCAGGGATAAGTTTTCCTTATGCGTTCCCTGTCGGATCTACTGTTGTGAATGTGCTGGTCACAGACATTCATGGCAACACTTCCATATGTTCATTCACTGTAGTGGTGGTGGATGAAGAAAATCCTGTAGTGACCTGTCCTGTTACGATGAGCAGCTATGCTACAGATGCAGGAGCCTGCAATGCCGTATTAAGTTTTTCAGCGACATCTTCTGACAACTGTGAAGTGGCTGCTACGGTGTATAGTATAGGAGAAACTCCAATCACTTTTCCATATGCGTTCCCTGTTGGCACTACTGTAGTGGATGTGCTGGTGACAGATGTCCATGACAATACTTCGGCTTGTTCCTTTACGGTTGTTGTAGATGATCAGGAAAACCCACTGGTCACCTGCCCTGTACCCCTCACTCAGTATACAACTGATCCCGGTGAGTGCAGCGCTTCATTAGGTTTCGAAGCCATAGCCGAGGACAACTGTGGCGTGGCAGATATCGTATACACTATTGGTGGCAACCCTATTGATTTTCCTTATGATTTTCCGGTTGGATCAACCACAGTCAATGTACTGGTTACAGATATCCACGACAATACTTCAACTTGTTCCTTCGTGGTAACTATTGCAGATCAGGAGCCTCCCCAGGTCACTTGCCCTTCACTTTCAAATCCATATTCGACTGATCCGGAGGAATGTATGGCAGTGTTAAGTTTTGCAGCTACCTCGACGGACAATTGTGGAGTGGCCGGTACAACCTATTGGGTAAATGATGATGCAATCACATTCCCCTATGCATTTCCAGTAGGGTCAACAACAGTAGTTGCAGTGGTGACAGATATAAATGGCAATGTCTCGGATTGTTCCTTTACCGTAGTCGTCGAAGATCAACAGATTCCTGTCATAGAACGCCCGGTCCCTGTAGCCTCTTATAGTGCAGATGCCGGAGCGTGCCATGCAACATTGAGTTTTGCAGCCCTGGCATTCGACAACTGCGGAGTTGCAGATATTTCATACATGGTCGATGGTGAAGTGATTAGTTTTCCATATGATTTTCCGGTTGGCACTACTACAGTGGAAATCCTCGTGACCGATATCCATGGCAATACCTCAAGTAGCTCGTTTACCGTTGTGGTTGAGGATATGGAGCCGCCTGTGGTGATCTGTCCGGTACCTGCAAACCCTTATCCTACCGATGCAGGATCATGCAGCAGGACTTTAAGTTTTGCTGCTACCTCGACGGACAACTGTGGTATAGCCGGCTCAGTGTATAGTGTCAATGGAAATGCGATAACTTTTCCTTTTGTCTTTCCTGTTGGCACAACAGTAGTCGATGTGATCGTAACCGATATCCATGGAAATACAGCGGGCTGTTCCTTTAGTGTCTCAGTAGAAGACCTGGAGAGTCCTCAGGTAACCTGTCCTGTACCGGCTAATGCATATAACACAGATCCAGGTCAGTGTAGCAGGTCCTTGAGTTTTAACGCACTCTCCATGGACAATTGTGCTGTAGCAAGTATGCAGTATATGATCAATGGAGATGCAATCACCTTTCCTTATAATTTTCCGGTAGCATCGACAACAGTCAACCTGGTGGTGACGGATATCCATGGTAATGTTGCTTCATGCGCTTATTGGTATCGTGCCCGGTGCCTTTGAGTTCATATTCAACTGATGCTAATGAATGTAACAGGACATTGAGTTTTGCAGCTACTGCAACAGACAATTGCGGGGTTTCATCCATTGTATACCGCATCGGTAACAATCCTATTACTTTCCCTTATGACTTCCCTGTAGGATCGACGACCGTGAATGCGCAGGTCACTGATGTCCATGGAAATATATCCAATTGCTCCTTTGTTGTCGTGGTGGTTGACAATCAATATCCTGTAGTCACCTGCCCAACGCCCCTGAGCTCATATCCTGCAGACCAGGATAAGTGTAGTGCAGCATTGAGTTTCAGCGCCAGCGCCGGTGACAACTGCGGAATACTGTCGACCATGTATAGTATCGGCAGTAGTCCGATCACTTTCCCCCATAATTTTCCGGTTGGATCGACCACGGTGTATGTCCTCGTGACAGACCTTAACGGAAATATTTCGATATGTTCCTTTGTCGTTACCGTCGTGGACAATCAGGCACCAGTGGTCACTTGCCCGACACCATCCAATCCGTATACAGCAGATGCAGGGGAATGTAACAGGACCTTGAGTTTTGCAGCTACCGCTACAGACAATTGCGGGGTGGCAAGTACAGTACATAAAGTCGGTGGTAATCCAATCTCTTTCCCTTACGACTTCCCTGTCGGTACTACGACAGTCAGTGTCCTGGTCACAGATATACAAGGGAATACGACAACATGCGCTTACACAGTGACCGTCAATGATAGCGAGCCTCCGGTAGTGACCTGCCATGTACCGATGAATCCATACGCTACAGATGCCGGGGAATGCAGCAGGACCCTGAGCCTTCCTGCTTCCTCATCGGACAATTGCGGAGTAGCCGGTACGGTGTATACAGTCAGTGGTCTTCCAATCACGTTTCCTTATGATTTTCCGGTTGGATATACGACCGTCAATGCAGTGGTGACAGATATTAATGGAAATACCTCGGCATGCTCCTTTACAGTAGTCGTGACAGATATTGAACCACCCGTTGTCATGTGTCCTGTGCCTGGCAATCCATATCAGGCAGATGCCGGCCAATGTTCAGCTTCACTAAGCCTGCAGGCAACTTCAGCGGACAATTGCGGAGTTGCCACTACAGCGTACAGTATTGGATCAGATCCGATCAGTTTTCCGTATAATTTTCCGGTGGGGTCCACTACAGTCAATGTGCTCGTAACCGATATGCATGGGAATACATCAACCTGATCATATACTGTGGTCGTCCATGATACCGAACTTCCTCTCATCACATGTCCTGATCCTTTGAATCCATATATGACATCACCATTGGAATGCAGCAGGTCATTAAGTTTTGAAGCCGACGCTTCAGACAACTGCGGGGTGGACGGTATAGTCTATACTATAGGAGCTAATGCAATATCATTCCCATACAACTTCCCGGTTGGCCTTACGATAGTGGGTGTCATGGTGACCGACATTCATGGCAATACTTCGACATGTACTTTTGATGTGGTGATCGCAGACACAGAGCAACCATCGTTGACTTGTCCTGTGCTGGTCAATCCATATACTGCTGATGCAGGGGAGTGTGATGCTTCCCTTAGTTTCTCTGCGACTGCTACCGATAATTGCGGAGTAGCGGAAATGGTATACTCCATAAATTCTAACCCGGTTGATTTTCCATATGACTTCCCTGTAGGATCGACAACAGTCCATGTCCTCGTCACAGATGTCAATGGCAATACCAATACCTGCGCATTTGAAGTGGTAGTCGTGGACGATCAATCTCCGGAGGTCACTTGCCCGGTGCCATCGGGAGCCTATATGACAGATGCAGGACAGTGCACTGCGACATTGAGTTTTGAAGCAACATCTTCAGACAATTGTGGATTAGCGGGCACTGTGTACAGTGTAAATTCCAGCCCGGTTTCATTTCCGTATGATTTTCCTGTTGGGTCAACCATCGTGGGTGTCACTGTGACTGATATTTATGGTAATGTGTCCACATGTTCATTTACAGTACAAGTGGAGGATGTTGAAATCCCCGTGATCACCTGTATGGCTGACCAAACCCAGGTAACAGATATGGGCCAGTGCAATGCTGATGTAGATATTCCGGCACCAACAGCCGGAGACAACTGTGGTGTGGGTTCATTGATCAATAGTTATAATGGAACAGGCAATGCGTCTGATAATTATCCTACAGGAACAACTACAGTGATATGGACCGTGACTGATATACATGGCAACACCAATAGCTGTGTGCAGCTCATCACTGTAATGGATGACCAGGCCCTTCAATAACTTGCGCCCCTGCACAGGAGCAAAGTGCTGATGCAGGACTTTGCGCTGCATTGGTAAACGTCACCGGCCCGTCGGCTACAGACAATTGTGGAGTATCCACGTTGCTCAATAATTATAATGGAGCAGCAGATGCCTCTGGAAGCTATCCGGTCGGCACGACAACCATTGTGTGGACAGCTACCGATCTGCATGGCAATACAAGTACATGTACACAGCTCATCATCGTCACAGATGATGAAGCCCCGTCATTGACCTGCGCGCCTGACCAGGAGCAAGGTACAGACCAGGGACAATGTCATGCCTTCGTCACTGTCACTCCTCCGGCAGGTAATGACAACTGTGATATAGCCTCGATAGTCAATAGCAATAACAATACACCTGATGCCTCCGGAATATATCAACTCGGTACGACGGCCATCACCTGGACTGTGACCGATATACATGGCAATACGAATAGCTGTGTGCAACTGGTTACCATCATGGATGATGATGCCCCTACGATCACCTGTGCCGCTGATCAGTATCAGGGCACTGATGATGGGACATGCAGCGCCGCTGTCACGGTCATCGCCCCGATTGTTGCTGACAACTGTGGTGGTGCAACACTATTGAACAGTTACAACAACACAGCCAACGCTTCCGGTAATTATCCCCTTGGTACCACCACGGTGATATGGACAGCAACCGATAACCATGGCAACATAAGTACGTGTGCCCAGCATATCACCATCACTGATGATGAATTGCCGGTGATCACCTGTGGAGCAGGGCTCACTCATCTGGCTGATCCGGGACAATGCAATGCTGCCGTGACAGTCATATCACCTGCAGTCAGTGATAACTGTGGAGTAGCTACCATACTCAACTCATTTAATGGAACCTCTAATGCATCCGGTACTTATCCGGTAGGCACCACTGTTGTGATATGGACCGTGACTGATATGCAAGGCAATACCAATGCCTGCGAACAATCGATCACTGTCATTGATGACCAGGATCCGGTGATCAACTGTGCCATGGACCAGGTGCAGGCTGCTGACCCGGGACTATGCAGCGCATACGTCAATGTTTCAGGCCCGGTTGCAGAGGATAATTGCAGCGTAGCATCTATCATCAATAGTTACAATAATGAATCTATTGCCTCCGGTAATTATCCGGTGGGCAGTACCACGATCGTATGGACCGTGACTGATGCACATGGCAATACACAGACTTGTAGCCAGGTGATCACTGTCATGGATGATGAAGATCCTGTTGTCATCTGTCCGGTTCAACCTGTCCATGGAACTGATCCTGGCCAATGCAATGCCTTTGTCACGGTAACAGTCCCTATGGCTGAAGACAATTGCGGTGTAGCAACAGTAGTCAATAGCTACAATGGCACCGGTAATGCTTCAGGAACCTATCCGGTTGGCACAACCATTGTCATCTGGACCGTGACGGATATCCATGGCAATACAAAAACCTGCGCCCAGGATATCGTAGTGATTGATGATGAACATCCGCAGATTACTTGTCCTGCTGCACTGAACTATCTATCTGACCTTGGCCAGTGCAATGCTGATGTCCTGATTGATGCGCCTGTAGCTGGGGACAATTGTGGTGTCGCTACTATCCTCAATAGCTATAACGGCACTGATGATGCATCAGACAATTATCCTGTCGGTACCACGACGGTCATATGGACCGTGACCGATATTCATGGAAATACAAGCACCTGCTCCCAGGTGATCACAGTGACTGACGAGGAGGAGCCTATGATCACATGCGGTGGAGATATAACACAGGGCAATGACTCGGGCCTCTGCAGTGCGTATATCACGGTGACCAGTCCGGTGGCCAGTGACAATTGCGGGCTGGCTTCGGTAGTCAATAGTTATAATAATACGCAAGAGGCCTCAGGCAGCTATCCTGTAGGATCCACTACACTGGTATGGACGGCTACCGATATACATGGCAATATCAGGAGCTGTATGCAAATCATCACAGTGATCGACAATGAGCAACCTGTGATAAGCTGCGCTTCGGCACAGGTACAGGGAACGGATCCGGGACAATGCCATGCGGTTGTAACGGTGACCGGTCCTGTGGCTGAGGATAATTGCGGCATGGCCTCGGTAACGAATAGTTTTAATAACACGGCAGATGCATCAGGAACCTATCCTGTCGGGACAACGATCATCACCTGGATAGCAACTGACACACACGGGAATACCTCGGCTTGCACCCAGACCATCACCGTTACAGATGATGAGTCACCTGTGATCACCTGTGCCGCCGGTCAGAGTGCACCAGCAGATGCGGGGCAGTGCCAGGCTTTTGTGAATGTGGCCGGTCCTGTTGCCGATGATAATTGTACCATTGCTTCCGTAGTCAATAATTATACTGGTACATCCGATGCAAGTGGCAGTTATCCTGTCGGAAATACGGTCATCGTATGGACAGTGACAGATATGCAAGGTCATACTGCCTCATGCACCCAGTTGATTACTGTCATAGATGATGAAGCACCGGTGTTCACGTCCCCGGCTATGGATCAGATAGTGCAGTGTGACGGAAACGGAAATACAGGAGCTTTGGCAAACTGGCTTGCTACGCATGGCGGGGCAACAGCAGTTGATAACTGCAGCAGTGTGACGTGGAGCAATAATTTCACCGCGATGAGTGATGGTTGCGGAATGACAGGAACAGTCGCTGTAATATTTACCGCAACGGATGCCAGTGGTAACATGGCATTAGGTACTGCCTCCTTTACCATTATTGACAATATCAATCCGGTGCTTAACAGCCCGGCGGTCAATCAAACTGTAGAGTGTGATGGCAATGGCAATGAAAACCAGCTCTCGCTGTGGCTCTCCACACATGGGGGTGCAGTGGCAAGTGATCCATGCAGTGGAGTGTCGTGGAGCCATAATTTCAACGGACTGACCAATGATTGTGGTGCCACCGGTCATGCGACAGTGACGTTTACAGCTAAAGATGAGTGTGGAAATGAAATCAATACTATCGCTACGTTTGCCATAGCTGATACGCAAGCTCCGTTCTGGACCAATATGCCTGTCAATCATACCGAGGAGTGTGATGGTGCAGGTAATACGGCAGGACTGAATGCGTGGCTCAATAGCTTTACGGCTGGAGACAATTGCGGGACGGCTACAGTGAGCAATGAGATCATCGGAACAGTGGATGGATGTGGAGCTACCGGTAGCATTTTAGTCAGGTTCAACGCAACCGATGCATGCGGCAATTTGATTACCAAAACGGCAACATTTACTGTGACCGATACGCAGGCCCCATTCTGGACCAATATGCCTGCCAATCAAACCGTCCAGTGTGATGGCAACGGAAATACTGCCGCGCTCAATGCATGGCTGAACAGCTTTACTGCAGGGGACAATTGCAATAGTGTTGTGATCACTAATAATTACACAGGGCTGAGCAATCTGTGTGGAGCTACAGGTAGTGCAGTCGTCACCTTTACAGCAACTGATGAATGCGGTAACAGCATTCAGCGCGCTGCTACGTTTACGATAGCTGATACCACAGTTCCAACATGGGTGAATACACCCGCTAATCTCACCGTCGAATGCGATGGCAACGGCAATGCAGCCCAGCTCAACGCCTGGCTCTTGTCATTCACGGCTAGTGACAACTGTGGCAGCGCCAATGTGACGTACACTTTTGCCGGCTTTAGCGTCGGATGTGGAGAGACATTTGCGTCTACCGTCAATTTCAAGGCTACAGACGAATGCGGTAATATGACCACCAAACTGGCCACCTTTACCATCGTCGATACCGAAGATCCTTACTGGATCAATGCTCCGGCCAACCTAACCATCGAATGCAGTGGTAACTCCTATACTACACAGCTCAATGCCTGGTTGAATGGAGTCACCGCCGGTGACCAATGTGGCTCTGCAAGTGTGACCAACAATTTCACAGGTTTGTCGGATGGATGTGGGTCAACAGGTAGCGCCACGGTGACCTTTACCGCCATCGATGAGTGTGGCAATTCCAGCCAGGCTGTAGCGACCTTTAGTGTGGTCGATACATCGCATCCAGTCATCACGTTCTGCCCGGCAGACGTTACGATTTCCTGTAGTTCGTCCACCACACCTGCTGCGCTCGGAAATATCCTGGCTATGGACAATTGCGATCCGAATGTTGCGACCGCATATTCAGATGTCAGCACCAAGGGGCTCAATCCTGATGAATGCAGTTTTTATTCCTATATGATCACCAGGACTTTTGTGGCGACAGATGCATGTGGTAATAGTACATCATGCGTCCAGCACATTCAGGTACAGGATCTGCAGGCACCTGTCATCACAGCAGGGACCATCGCGGATTGCTATTCGTCGGTTGCCCTTGCGGAAGCTGCTGCAATAGCGGCCACTGCGGCCATGGACAACTGTGATGGGATGTTGAATTATACGGCTACTACAACGCAGCCTATGGATTGCGAGTACCTGGTGACCGTGACAGTGTCCGATGCATGCGGTAACACGAGCCAGTTGATATATCCTGTCATGATCGGATGTGAAGTAAACAATACAAACGACAGCGGTATCGGGTCACTGCGTGCAGTGATCGGTTGTGCACAGGAAGGTGCAGAAGTGTTCTTTAGTCCAAACCTTGCGGGGCAGACGATTTTCCTTACCTCAGGAGAGATTATCATCGGCAAGGATCTCACACTGACAGGATTGGGCATGGGTAATGTGAGCATTTCCGGAAGTAATGCATCGAGAATATTTAATCTTCTCCCGGGTAATCATTTTGTCATCCAGCACATGACCCTACAGGATGGTTATGCGATAACCAATGGTGGAGCGATTTATGTTCAGGGGCACCTGATGCTTCAGGAAGTGATGTTTAAGCACAATTATGAAGGCGGACTGCCCAGGGCTTTGTCACTATCACCCGGATCAATCTTTGAGATCAATGGAAACCTGGAGTTGAGAAATTGAGGACTGAATGTGAAGTATAAAAGAAGGGAGGTGATGTATGTCATCCTCCCTTTTTTGTGAGCCATAGCAGAGCCCACGCCTAAAGACGGATTTATGGCCTTGAGCGTATAGATGATAAAAAATACTCATGTTTTTTGAGGTAAACAGATGCGGGTTAAAGCTTTATACATTACGTTTTATGGTGATTAATAAAATCAGATTTTGGTCGTATATTTCCAACAGGGTTCGCATTCATTTCGTGATATAATGGTCACAATAGAGTGATTGCCTGAAGTTTAAGGGTGTTTCTCCCAAATTGCATGTACCCAGGAGGAGCTAATGTCTTAACCCTTTAATTTTGAACCATTTATGAAAAAGCCATTATTCCCGCCTCAGTGTGCAATGCTGAGCGGATTTTCCTTTTGGTCCATTTACCGTTCCATTCCATAGCCTTCCGTAAAGGTCTGTCGTGTGTGTAAAATCACACAGTATCAGGCCATTACTGAGTTCATGCCGACTATATCGGCACGATGCTTGTATGGAAAAGTTGCATGTTCTCCCTCAGCCGGAGATCATCGCCCATATAACCGTAAAAGGGAAATGAACCGAATAGCAGAATTACACCATATGGCCGGTCATATAGATCTCATGCCTGATACTCATGTGTCAGGTATTGCGATGATCCAACCACTCACATTCAAGGATTGATTTAAGAAGAACCATCACTCAATGTCTACACCAATGAACACCAACAATTTTTTAATGACTTGTTTCTTCCGGGGCTCCGCCGGACGTACTATGTTATGTGCCTGGTTGATCATGATGGGGAGTATGGCCTTCACGCCCGGGGCACTCGGGCAGACGACCAATACCTGGACAGGAACGGCAGGTGACAATGCATGGACTACTGCAGGTAACTGGTCATTGAGTGCAGTGCCGACAAATGCGCATGACGTAGTCATAGATATCAATGCAGCTATTGACTTCAGTACCTCTGCTACGATCAATAGCTTAACAATCAATAATTCAGCCGTAGTGTCTATCACCTCAACCGTAGGCGCCAGATCATTGACAATCGACAATACAGGAAGTGTCATTGATGCCGGAAGTGCCCTGACCCTCAACGGGGGAGTAGGCGCTATGACATTGGCCTTTTCAGGATCAAACCAGAGCTTCTCTGTTGCGGGCTCACTCACCATTACGGCTGTTGGTGGTGGTGGAAAATTCAATGCGACCAATAGCCTTACTTCAGTCTCCGGAACATTCAAGAATGATGGAAGCGGTGGAGGTACTGTAGGTACAATCACAGCCTCGGCGTCCAACTTCTCCTTTGCCTCCGGGGGAACCTATGAGCATGCCCTTGCAGCAGGTACTATTCCGCTTGCTACCTGGGATGCCGGATCTACACTCAAACTCACCGCGGTCACAACGGCCCTTCCAGGGAATACCAGTCAATCTTTTGGCAGCCTGATCTTTAATTGCAGTGGCATGACTACCTCACTCAACCTCCCAGCCGGAATGGGTATAGCAGGTAGCCTGCAGGTGCTCAACACAGGATCAGCTACATTATCCTTTTTGCATACCACACTCACCTTAGGCGGCAGTTGTCTCATCAGTGATGATTTTACGTTTTCGACCAGCAGTAAAACCATAACAGTACCCGGAGACTTTACCTTCAACGGAGGTACACTGACGATGTCCTCAGGTTCCGGTATCGGTACGATCAACATCGGTGGAGATGCAAATTTTACCGGAGGTACCGTCACAGAGACATCTACCGGTAGAGGTGAAATCGTATTTAATAAATCCGGCACCCAGGTCTACACTTCGGGCAGTACGATTTCTAATACGATCAACTTTACAGTCAACAACGGATCCACCCTGCAGATGGCCGCAGAAGCCACAACAGTAGATGGTGGTGGTTCATTCACACTGGCAGCTGGCGGAACCCTTGGCGTAAGATCAAACTCAGGGATCACGACATCAGGCACAAACGGAAATATCCGCGTGACCGGTACAAGGACGTATACCGCAGGTTCAAACATCATCTACAACGGTACGGCAAACCAGGCAGTAGGAAATGGCCTTACCTCAACCAATAAAGCTAATATCACGATCGATAATCCGGGCAATACAGTTACACTTGGAGCCAATACCACGATGACCGGTGTATTAACCCTGACGGCCGGTTCAACACTCGACATGTCCACCTTTACGCTTGGAAGCCCCACCAGCATAGTCATGGCCGGTGGAGCAACTTCAGGTTCGAATATCACAGGCAGTGCAACACTGACATTGGGTGGCAACATTACAGTCAATGATGCAACCTCAGGTACAGATGGCGCAGAGATCACAGCCCCGGTTAGTCTTGGCGCCACAAGGACTGTTACCGTCAATGATGATGGGACCAGTGCAACAGACCTGACCTTGTCCGGTATCATCAGCGGAGGTTTTGGGATCACCAAGGCAGGAGCAGGTACCCTGTTACTTTCCGCAGCGAATACCTACACAGGAGCAACTACAATCGACCTGGGGACAATCGAATTGAATGCCGCAGACAGGATTGCAAACACATCGGCCATGGTGCTCAACGGAGGTAAGTTTAGCACAGGCGCCTCAACAGGATATGCAGAGACCGTTTCTACACTCGCGCTGACGGACCATTCAACGATCCAATTGGGGACAGGCAGTCATACGCTTTCTTTTGCCAACAGTTCCGGGATTGGATGGACATCAGGAAAAGTACTGACCATCACAGGCTGGACAGGGGCCATCGGAGCATCAGGTGGTGGAGATGCCGGTAAGATACAAGTAGGTGTAGGAGGACTCACATCAACGCAGCTTGCCCAGGTCTTGTTTTCCGGTTTCTCTCAAGGCGCATTGATCACGGCATCCGGCGAACTGGTACCAAATGCAAAGATTTTCTATTCAACAACAAGCGGGGATCCGGCTACAGCAGGCAACTGGAATACAAGCAGGGACGGTACCGGTACCTCAGCAGTAACCGGTGACTTTACAACCGGAGGAACCTATTTTGTCATACAAGGTTCAGGCAATGGGGGCACGACACCTCATACCATGACGACCACAGCAGCATGGGCCGTGAGTGGAACCTATTCAAAAATACAGGTGGAAAACGGTGCTACACTTGAATCCCCCTATGCCATCACGATAGGCGCGTCAGGATCATTCTTTGTAGACAACGGTGGAACGTACAAGCACCAGAATACAGGCGCATGGGCAACCACTATTTTCCAGGGATCAGAATTTTTTGGCAATTCTAGTACACTCGAAATCAATACGACAGCGACGACCCTTCCAACTAATGCCTCTTACGGAAATGTGGTCATCAACCTGACTGCCGATCCTGGTGCCAATCTGAATTTTAACGGAAACCTGACTACGATCAATGGCAATCTGACCGTGACCAATACACAAAGTAGGGAAGTGCAGTTTGCAAATTCAACCTCTCCAACAATTACCATCGCAGGTAATTTTTCACTTTCCGGATCCACCAGCACTTTTGTTTTTGCAGGAGGTACTGGATCACCAACGATCACCGTCAATGGCAATGTAAGTGTCTCTGATGGTGCACTTGATTTCTCTTCCTCAGGCGCATCGGGAAACAGCACCTTGAATGTAAAAAGCAATTTTACCCACACAGGAGGAGTCATCACTAATTCAGGATCCGGTACGTCAAGTGCAGTGGTGATCAATGGAAGCACTACCCAGACGATTGAGAGCATTGGTTTTGACAATCCAAATGATATCGCATTTACGATTGCACCTACCGGCGCCGGTCAGGCACAAATCCTGGCTGCAAAGACGTTTGTAGTCAACCCATCCGCATCATTTACCATAAGCAATACATCATCCGCTACTGAACTTCTGGTCAGCGGAACATTGATAGCTGCTTCGACAATCGTCAATAATGGCGCCGTCCAGGTGAATGGGACATGCCAGATCAATACATCAGGAAGCATCACCACCAATAGCCTTAGCTATGGCTCCTCCTCATCGCTGATCTATAACACCACATCAGGAACATATACTCCCGGAGCCGAATGGACAGCGAATGCAACTACCGCCGGAACAGGCGTGCCGCAAAATGTAACGATTCAAAATACGAATGTGGTCACAATGCCTTCATCAGACAGGGGTATTGCGGGCAATCTCGTACTGACCTCAGGCGGTCTGACCTTGAATGCAACTTCAGGCAATCTCTTTATCGGAGGCCATTGGACTAACAATGGCGCAACCTTTACACCCAATACCAGGAAAGTAACATTCAATGGTGGCGTGGCACAGATCATCGGTGGTTCCGCACCTACAACTTTCTATAATCTCGACATAGCCAACACGACTGGTGGAGTAAGTCTTTCTGCACCTGTCACCGTAGATGGTGTGCTGACATTGACCAGCGGTATCCTTACTACAGATGCTGTCAATATCTTGTCGCTGACCAGTACATCCGTATCCGCTATTTCAGCAGGTACAACAGCTAAGTTTATCAAAGGCCCGCTCAAGTGGGCATTAGGCACAGGGACCTATCTCTTTCCTGTCGGGAAAAGTTCAGGCAACTATTTTCCATTTACACTCAATGTGACAGCGGCTTCTTCTCCGGTGGTGACTGTTGAAGCATTTGACAGTGATGCAGGTGCAGGAGCTACATTTGATGCGACACTCACTGGCATCAGCCATACTGAATACTGGAAGGCCGTTTTAAATTCAGGTACACTGACTGCCAATGTCTCTGTGACCAGGATTACGGCTACAGGAGATAAGGATGTCATCGGCCAAAGCGCTGCGCAGGGCGGAGACTATACCATCATCAATGGTACCGCATCAGGTAGCTCAATCAACAATTCAGATGCGGTAAGCTCACTTGGTTATTTTGTGATGGCCACCTCATTTAAGAAATGCCCGGTATCCACAGCCGTAACCTCTGACGCGGACCAGGAGGTTTGCCAGAATGTGGCTACCAACCCACTCACTGCTACGGTTACCCTGAGTTCAGGCACAGGTATGCCAACGATCCAATACCAGTGGTATTATAATACGACCAACAGCAATACAGTGGCCGGGGCTACATTGATATCCGGTGCTACTAGCCAGACGTATACGCCTCTCTCAGGAGCTCCTGAAGCAGGTACTTCCCGCTACTATTTCAGTGTGGGATATGCTGCCAACAACTCCTGCGGCCAGGATAATATGACACAGTCACTTGCCTCTAATGCAGTAAAAGTTACAGTCAACCAACTTCCCGTCTGCAGTATCACTGGGACAGATCCGGTTTGCCCGTCATCCACCGGCAATACATTCAGTGCACCGGGCGGACTTTCCTATGCATGGACGATTTCCAACAGTGGTTCGATTACCGGAAGCACTTCCAGTCAGTCCGTTACGGTAGATGCAGGGTTTGTCTGCAATGGTTCCTTTACGCTCAACCTCACGGTCACAGATGGCAATGGTTGTACCTCAACATGTGCAAAGACAGTAACTGTAATTGATAATTCATCGCCCTCAATCAGTGGAAGTATTGCTCCGACAACCATTGAAGGTTGTATGGCAGGTGCAGTCGCTGCAGCGGTGACTACCGTATCTGCACTTGAAGGACTAGGACTGACGATCAGTGATGTATGTACCTCAGATGCCAATCTGGTGGTCAGTAGTTCAGATGCATCAACAGGCACCTGTCCGATCGTTGTGACCAGGACCTATGTCGTGACTGATGCGTGTGGCAACAGTACGACTGCGACACAGATCATCAATGTTGATGATACGACATCGCCTGCGATCTCAGGGACGATCACTTCTACTACGGTAGAAGGATGTGTGGCAGGAGATGCAACCGCAGCGGTCACTACGGTGGCTGCGCTTGAAGGCTTAGGCCTGACGATCGGCGATGCCTGTACCTCAGATGCCAATCTGGTCGTGACGAGTTCCGTTGCTTCCACCGGCACTTGCCCCATCGTGGTGACCAGGACGTATGTGGTGACCGATGCATGTGGCAATAGTACGACCGCAACACAGGTCATCAATGTAGATGATACGACATCACCTGCGATCACCGGGACGATATCGACTACAACAGTTGAAGGCTGTGTGGCAGGAGATGCTACAGCAGCAGTCAGTACAGTGGCTGCATTGGAAGGCTTAGGCCTGGCAATCAGCGATGCATGTACCTCAGACGCCAACCTCGTCGTGACGAGTTCAGATGCCTCAGCAGGCACCTGCCCGATCATAGTGACCAGGACGTATGTCGTCACCGATGCTTGTGGCAACAGCACGACAAAGACACAGATCATCAATGTCAATGACACTACCGCCCCTGGTATTTCAGGATCAATAGCAACTACCACTATAGAAGGCTGCGCAGCAAATGCAGTAGCAGCAGCTGTCACTACAGTATCTGCCCTTGAAGGATTAGGCTTGACGATCAGCGATGCATGCACCGCAGACGCCAATCTTGTAGTGACCAGCTCCGATGCGTCCACCGGCACCTGCCCGATTGTCGTGACCAGGACATATGTGGTCACGGATGCTTGTGGCAACAGCACGACTAAGACACAGATCATCAATGTCAATGATACCACAGCACCAGCCATCACCGGCACTATATCTGCTACCACGGTAGAAGGTTGCAACGCAGGCAATGCTACTGCTCCGGTATCAACAGTGGCAGCGCTCGAAGGATTGGGATTGACGATCAGTGATGCCTGCACCACAGATGCCAACCTGGTCGTGACGAGTTCAGATGTATCATCAGGCACCTGCCCGATCGTGGTGACCAGAACCTATGTCGTGACCGATGCATGTGGCAACAGTTCCACAAAGACACAGATCATCAATGTAGATGACACGACATCACCTGCTATCGCTGGTATCATCCCTACCACAACCGTAGAAGGATGCATTCCGGGCGATGCTACCGCGCCGGTCACCACTGTCACTGCACTTGAAGTACTGGGCCTTGCCATCAGTGATGCCTGCACCTCAGATGCCAATCTGATCGTGACGAGCTCCGATGCTTCCACCGGCACCTGTCCGATCGTGGTGACCAGGACTTATGTAGTCACAGATGTATGTGGCAACAGCACGACCAGGACACAGATCATCAATGTCAATGATACGACAGCCCCTGCGATCACCGGCACTATAACTACCACAACGGTAGAAGGATGCACAGCAGGAAATGCAACAGCACCTGTATCAACAGTTGCTGCGCTTGAAGGATTAGGATTGAGTATAAGTGATGCCTGCACCTCTGATGCCAATCTGGTCGTGACCAGTTCAGATGCATCATCAGGCACCTGCCCGATCGTAGTGACCAGAACCTATGTCGTGACCGATGCATGTGGCAACAGTAGGACCAAGACACAAATCATCAATGTCAATGATACCACAGCTCCTGCCATCACCGGCACGATAGCCACGACCACTATTGAAGGCTGTGCTGCAAATGCAGTAGCCTCAGCAGTGACGACAGTATCCGCGCTCGAAGGATTAGGATTATCGATCAGTGATGCGTGTACATCAGATGTTAACCTCGTGGTGACGAGTTCAGATGCCTCCACCGGCACCTGTCCGATTGTCGTGACCAGGACCTATGTCGTGACAGATGCATGCGGCAACAGTACGACCAAGACACAGATCATCAATGTCAATGATACAATCGCCCCTGCGATCACAGGCACTATAGCTACCACTACAGTAGAAGGATGCACAGCAGGAAATGCTACAGCACCTGTATCGACAGTGGCAGCGCTTGAAGGACTGGGTTTAGCTATCAGTGATGCCTGTACCTCCGATGCAAGTCTGACCGTGACGAGTTCAGATGCCTCCACCGGCACCTGCCCGATCGTCGTGACCAGGACCTATGTGGTAACCGATGCGTGTGGCAACAGCACAACAAAGACCCAGATCATCAATGTCAATGATACCACAGCACCTGCAGTGACAGGCACAATAGCCACGACCACTGTTGAAGGATGTGTGGCAGGAAATGCTACAGCCCCGGTATCAACAGTAGCAGCGCTTGAAGGACTTGGCTTTGCTATCAGCGATGCCTGCACCTCAGATGCAAGTCTGACCGTGACGAGTTCAGATGCCTCCACCGGCACCTGTCCGATCGTAGTGACGAGAACGTATGTCGTGACAGATGCGTGTGGCAACAGCACGACGAGGACCCAGATCATCAATGTCAATGACAGCACTGCACCATCCATTACAGGATCAATAGCCACAACGACTATCGAAGGCTGTGCTGCCAATGCCGTAGCTGCAGCAGTGACTACTGTATCTGCTCTTGAAGGCTTAGGTTTAGCTATCAGCGATGCCTGTACGTCAGATGCCAGCCTGGTCGTGACGAGTTCAGATGCCTCCACCGGCACCTGCCCAATTGTGGTGACGAGAACGTATGTCGTGACAGATGCATGCGGCAACAGCACGACGAAGACACAGATCATCAACGTCAATGAGAGCACTGCACCATCCATTACAGGATCAATAGCCGCAACGACTGTTGAAGGCTGCGCGGCCAATGCCGCACCAGCCGCCGTCACCACAGTATCGGCGCTTGAGGGAATGGGCCTGACGATCGCAGATGTTTGTACCATTGATGCAAATCTGATCGTGGCAAGCTCAGATGCATCCACAGGCACTTGCCCCATCGTAGTGACCAGGACCTATGTCGTGACAGATGCCTGCGGCAACAGCACGACCAGGACACAGGTCATCAATGTCAATGATACAACCTCACCTGCGATCACAGGGTCTATCGCTACGTCAACCGTAGAGGGGTGCATTGCAGGAGATGCTACTGCACCTGTAACAACGGTTACAGCCCTTGAAGGACTAGGCTTAAGTATCAGTGATGCATGTACCACAGACGCCAATCTGGTAGTGACCAGTTCAGATGCTTCCACCGGCACCTGCCCGATCGTGGTGACCAGGACGTATGTCGTGACCGATGCTTGTGGCAACAGCACGACAAAGACACAGATCATTAATGTAAACGATACGACAGCACCATCGATTTCCGGCACCATATCGACCAGTACGGTTGAAGGATGTGTGGCAGCAGATGCTACAGCATCAGTATCCACAGTGGCCGCGCTTGAAGGATTAGGATTGAGTATCAGTGATGCCTGCACCACGGATGCCAATCTGGTCGTGACGAGTTCAGATGCCTCA
Source organism: Candidatus Opimibacter iunctus (assembly GCA_016716665.1). GTDB lineage: Bacteria > Bacteroidota > Bacteroidia > Chitinophagales > Saprospiraceae > Opimibacter > Opimibacter iunctus. Next base: position 180,054 of record JADJVH010000011.1, read on the forward strand.
GCAGGTACCTGCCCGATCGTAGTGACCAGGACGTATGTCGTGACCGATGCTTGCGGCAACAGTACAACAAAGACACAGATCATCAATGTCGATGATAGTACAGCACCGGGTATCACCGGATCCATAGCGACTACAACAATTGAAGGTTGTGCTGCTAATGCAGTGGCCTCAGCAGTGACAACTGTATCCGCACTTGAAGGATTAGGATTGTCAATCAGCGATGCCTGCACGACGGATGCCAATCTGGTCGTGACGAGTTCAGATGCCTCAGCAGGTACCTGTCCGATCGTGGTGACCAGAACCTATGTCGTGACAGATGCTTGTGGCAACAGTACGACAAAGACACAGATCATCAATGTCAATGATACAACCGCCCCTGCGATCACAGGCACTATAGCTACCACTACAGTAGAAGGATGCACAGCAGGAAATGCTACAGCGCCTGTATCGACAGCGGCAGCGCTTGAAGGACTAGGTTTAGCTATCAGTGATGCATGTACCTCTGACGCCAATCTGGTAGTGACCAGTTCAGATGCATCAACCGGCACCTGCCCGATTGTCGTGACCAGGACATATGTGGTAACCGATGCTTGCGGCAACAGTACAACAAAGACACAGATTATCAACGTAAATGATACGACCGCACCTTCGATCACAGGGACGATATCAACCACTACAGTAGAAGGTTGTGTGGCAGGAGATGCTACAGCAGCAGTCACCACAGTGGCTGCGCTGGAGGGATTAGGCCTGACGATCAGCGATGCCTGCACCTCAGATGCCAGTCTGGTCGTGACGAGTTCAGATGCTTCAGCAGGCACCTGTCCGATCGTGGTGACCAGGACCTATGTTGTGACCGATGCGTGTGGCAATAGCACGACAAAGACACAGATCATCAATGTCAATGACAGCACTGCACCATCCATTACAGGATCAATAGCGACTACCACTATAGAAGGCTGCGCAGCAAATGCAGTAGCTGCAGCTGTCACTACAATATCTGCTCTTGAAGGCTTAGGTTTAGCTATCAGCGATGCCTGCACGTCAGATGCCAGCCTGGTCGTGACGAGTTCAGATGCCTCCACCGGCACCTGCCCAATCGTAGTCACACGCATATATGTTGTGACAGATGCATGCGGCAACAGCACTATCAGGACACAGAACATTAACGTAAATGATACCACCGCGCCGGCTATCACCGGGTCCATTGCGACTACAACAATAGAAGGCTGTGCAGCTAATGCAGTCGCAGCCGCTGTGACGACAGTATCCGCACTTGAAGGATTGGGATTGTCGATCATCGACGTTTGCACATCAGATGCTAATCTGGCCGTGACGAGTTCAGATGCCTCCACAGGTACCTGCCCGATCGTGGTGACCAGGACCTATGTCGTGACCGATGCATGCGGTAACAGCACCACCCGAACACAGATCATCAATGTAAATGATACGACCTCACCTGCGATCACAGGATCTATCGCTACAACAACCGTAGAAGGATGTACCGCAGGAGATGCTACAGCACCTGTATCAACCGTCACAGCTCTTGAAGGATTAGGACTGAGCATCAGTGATGCGTGCACCTCAGATGCCAATCTGGTGGTGACGAGTTCAGATGCCTCCACAGGCACCTGCCCGATCGTGGTGACCAGGACGTATGTCGTGACTGATGCATGTGGCAACAGTACGACAAAGACACAGATCATCAATGTCAATGATACAACCGCCCCTGTGATCACAGGCGCTATAGCTACCACTACAGTAGAAGGATGCACCGCAGGAGATGCTACAGCCGCAGTGTCAACAGTAGCTGCACTGGAAGCATTAGGATTAGGTATAAGTGATGCATGCACCACAGACGCCAATCTGGCGGTGACCAGTTCTGATGCCTCCGCAGGGACCTGCCCGATCGTAGTGACCAGAACCTATGTCGTGACCGATGCATGTGGCAACAGTAGGACCAAGACACAAATCATCAATGTAAATGATACCACAGCTCCTGCCATCACCGGCACGATAGCCACGACCACTATTGAAGGCTGTGCTGCAAATGCAGTAGCCTCAGCAGTGACGACAGTATCCGCGCTCGAAGGATTAGGATTATCGATCAGTGATGCGTGTACATCAGATGTTAACCTCGTGGTGACGAGTTCAGATGCCTCCACCGGCACCTGCCCGATCGTGGTGACCAGGACCTATGTCGTGACAGATGCTTGTGGCAACAGTACGACAAAGACACAGATCATCAATGTCAATGATACAACCGCCCCTGTGATCACAGGCGCTATAGCTACCACTACAGTAGAAGGATGCACAGCAGGAAATGCTACAGCGCCTGTATCGACAGTGGCAGCGCTTGAAGGACTAGGTTTAGCTATCAGTGATGCCTGTACCTCCGATGCAAGTCTGACCGTGACGAGTTCAGATGCCTCCACCGGCACCTGTCCGATCGTCGTGACCAGGACCTATGTGGTAACCGATGCGTGTGGCAACAGCACAACAAAGACCCAGATCATCAATGTCAATGATACCACAGCACCTGCAGTGACAGGCACAATAGCCACGACCACTGTTGAAGGATGTGTAGCAGGAAATGCTACAGCCCCGGTATCAACAGTAGCAGCGCTTGAAGGACTTGGCTTTGCTATCAGCGATGCCTGCACCTCAGATGCCAGTCTGACCGTGACGAGTTCAGATGCCTCCACCGGCACCTGTCCGATCGTAGTGACGAGAACGTATGTCGTGACAGATGCGTGTGGCAACAGCACGACGAGGACCCAGATCATCAATGTCAATGACAGCACTGCACCATCCATTACAGGATCAATAGCCACAACGACTATCGAAGGCTGTGCTGCCAATGCCGTAGCTGCAGCAGTGACTACTGTATCTGCTCTTGAAGGCTTAGGTTTAGCTATCAGCGATGCCTGTACCTCAGATATTAACCTCGTCGTGACGAGTTCAGATGCCTCCACCGGCACCTGCCCAATTGTAGTCACACGCACATATGTCGTGACAGATGCATGCGGCAACAGCACGACGAAGACACAGATCATCAATGTCAATGACAGCACTGCACCATCCATTACAGGATCAATAGCCGCAACGACTGTTGAAGGCTGTGCGGCCAATGCCGCACCAGCCGCCGTCACCACAGTATCGGCACTTGAGGGAATGGGCCTGACGATCGCAGATGTTTGTACCATTGATGCAAATCTTATCGTGACAAGCTCCGATGCCTCCACCGGCACATGCCCCATCGTAGTGACCAGGACCTATGTCGTGACAGATGCCTGCGGCAACAGCTCGACGAAGACACAGATCATCAATGTCAATGATACGACAGCCCCTGCGATCACCGGCACTATCGCTACCACAACAGTAGAAGGGTGCATTGCAGGAAATGCGACTGCACCTGTATCAACAGTCGCTGCACTTGAAGGACTAGGCCTTGGCATCAGTGATGCCTGCACCTCAGATGCCAATCTGATCGTGACGAGCTCAGATGCTTCCTCAGGCACCTGTCCGATCGTCGTGACCAGGACTTATGTAGTCACAGATGTATGTGGCAACAGCACGACCAGGACACAGATCATCAATGTCAATGATACGACAGCCCCTGCGATCACCGGCACTATAACTACCACAACGGTAGAAGGATGCACAGCAGGAAATGCAACAGCACCTGTATCAACTGTTGCTGCGCTTGAAGGATTAGGATTGAGTATCAGTGATGCCTGTACCTCCGATGCAAGTCTGACTGTGACGAGTTCAGATGCCTCCGCCGGCACCTGCCCTATCATCGTGACCAGAACCTATGTCGTGACTGATGCATGTGGCAACAGTAGGACCAAGACACAGATCATCAATGTAAATGATACCACAGCTCCTGCCATCACCGGATCAATAGCCACGACTACCATTGAAGGCTGTGCTGCAAATGCAGTAGCCTCAGCAGTGACGACAGTATCCGCACTCGAAGGATTAGGATTATCGATCAGCGATGCCTGCACCTTAGATGCCAACCTGGTGGTGACGAGTTCAGATGCATCCACAGGCACCTGTCCGATCGTGGTGACCAGAACCTATGTAGTGACAGATGCTTGTGGCAACAGTACGACAAAGACACAGATCATCAATGTCAATGATACAACCGCCCCTGCGATCACAGGCACTATAGCTACCACTACAGTAGAAGGATGCACAGCAGGAAATGCTACAGCACCTGTATCGACAGTGGCAGCGCTTGAAGGACTGGGTTTAGCTATCAGTGATGCCTGTACCTCCGATGCAAGTCTGACCGTGACGAGTTCAGATGCCTCCACCGGCACCTGTCCGATTGTCGTGACCAGGACGTATGTCGTGACTGATGCTTGCGGCAACAGTACAACAAAGACACAGATCATCAATGTAAACGATACGACAGCTCCCGCAGTGACAGGCTCGATCACCAGTTCGATCGTTCAAGGCTGTTCAGTCAGTGATGCCCCTGCAGCTGTGACGACAGTTGCAGCGCTTGAGGCACTGACAGGCAATCTTCAAATCTCCGATGCATGTACATCTGATGCCAATCTGGTTGTGACCAGTTCACAGTCCGCATCAGGCACCTGCCCGATCGTGATCACCAGGACCTATAAGGTCACCGACGCATGTGGGAATACAAGTGCAGATATAATCCACACGATCAATGTCAATGATACTACTGCCCCTGCAGTGACAGGTGCAATCACCAATACCATCGTTGAAGGTTGTTCAATCGGAGATGCCCCTGCTGCTGTGACCACTGTTGCTGCACTCGAAGCCTTAACCGGCAACCTGCAGGTCAGTGATGCATGCACAAGCGATGCAAGCCTCGTGGTGAGCAGCACACAGACATCAGCTGGTACTTGCCCATTGGTGATCACCAGGATATACAAAGTCACCGATGCCTGTGGTAATACCAGCGCGAATATCACCCATACGATCCAGGTCAACGATACGACAGTACCGGTAGTCACAGGTAGCATCACAGCAACATCTGTAGAAGGATGCGCAGTGGGCGATGCCCCTGCCGCAGTGACCACAGTTGCCGCACTGGAAGCACTCACCGGTAATCTGCAGATCGCAGATGCCTGCACCGCGGATGCTAATCTCACTGTGACCAGCAGTCAGACAGCAACAGGTACATGCCCGATCATCATTACAAGGACCTATAAAGTCACCGATGCGTGTGGCAATACCAGTGCGGATATCATTCATACAATAAGTGTAGATGATACGACAGCACCTGCAGTCACCGGCAGCATTACGCCGACGACAGTAGAAGGTTGTTCATTAGGAGATGCTCCTGTAGCAGTGACAACAGTTGCTGCACTGGAAGCATTGACAGGTAATCTGCTGATCGCCGATGCTTGTACTTCAGATGCAGGCCTGGTCGTGACCAGCAGCCAGACTACCTCAGGCACATGTCCGTTGATCATCACCAGGACATATAAAGTTACTGATGCTTGTGGCAATACCAGCGTGGATATTGTACATACTATCCAGGTGGACGATACTACAGCTCCAGCCGTCAGTGGCAGTATCACCAGCACTACAGTCGAAGGATGTGGAGTAGGGGATGCCCCTACAGCAGTGACAACAGTTGCTGCTCTTGAAGCATTGACCGGCAATCTGCAGATCGCTGATGCGTGCATCGCGGATGCCTTACTGACCGTGACCAGCTCACAGACTACTTCAGGCACATGTCCTGTCGTCATCACCAGGACATACCATGTCACTGATGCCTGTGGCAATACCAGTGTGGATATCCTCCATACGATCAATGTAGATGATACCATAGTCCCTGCAGTGACAGGAAGTATTACGGCTACCACCGTCGAAGGATGCGCAGTTGGTGATGCCCCTGCAGCCGTGACGACTGTTGCTGCGCTTGAAGCACTGACTGGTAATCTTCAGATCTCCGATGCATGTACATCCGATGCCAATCTGGTGGTAACCAGCACACAGACCTCATCAGGCACATGCCCGATCGTGATCACGAGAACATACAAGGTAACAGATGCATGTGGGAATACAAGGGCAGATATAATCCACACGATCAATGTCAATGATACTACAGCTCCTGCAGTGACAGGCACAATCACCAATACCATCGTTGAAGGTTGTTCAATCGGAGATGCTCCGTCTGCTTTAACGACTGTTGCTGCACTAGAAGCACTGACCGGCAACCTGCAGATCAGTGATGCATGCACAAGCGATGCAAGCCTTGTGGTGAGCAGTACACAGACATCAGCTGGTACTTGCCCATTGGTGATCACCCGGATATACAAAGTCACCGATGCCTGTGGTAACACCAGCGCTAATATCACCCATACGATCCAGGTCAACGATACGACAATACCGGCAGTCACCGGTAGTATCACAGCAACATCTGTAGAAGGATGCGCAGTGGGCGATGCCCCTGCCGCCGTGACCACTGTTGCCGCACTCGAAGCACTCACCGGAAATCTGCAGATCGCAGATGCCTGCACAGCGGATGCTAATCTCACTGTGACCAGCAGTCAGACAGCAACAGGCACATGCCCGATCATCATCACCAGGACATATAAAGTCACCGATGCTTGTGGTAATACGAGTGCTGATATCATTCATACGATCAACATACATGATACCACGCCACCTGCAGTGACAGGTGCGCTTACCGCTACTTCAGTAGAAGGCTGCGCTGCAGGCGATGCGCCGGCAGCCGTGACCACAGTGGCCGCGCTTGAAGCATTGGCAGGTAATCTGCAGATCAATGATGCCTGCACCACTGATCCGGGATTGGTCGTGACGAGCAGCCAGACTACTTCAGGTTCATGCCCGCTGGTGATCACGCGAACCTATGCGATCACAGATGCCTGTGGCAATACCAGTGTCAATATCACCCACACGATCAATATCAACGATACTACAGCTCCTGCTGTGACGGGATCTTTATCATCCACTACCGTAGAAGGTTGTTCTGCAAGTGATGCCCCTGCCGCCGTGACCACTGTTGCAGCACTAGAAGCCCTGACAGGAAATCTTCAGGTGACGGATGCATGCGTACCGGATGCTAGCCTGGTCGTGACGAGCAGTCAGACCGCTACAGGTACCTGCCCGTTGGTGATCACGAGGATATACAAGGTGACAGATGTATGTGGCAATACGAGTGTCAATATCGTCCATACGATCAATGTCAATGATACAACAGCCCCTGCGGTGTCAGGTTCGATCACACCGACAGTGATTGAAGGATGCTCCATTGGCGCCGCGCCTGCAGCCGTGACCACAGTGGCCGCGCTCGAAGCCCTCGCCGGCAATCTCCAGATAGCCGATGCCTGTACGTCCGATGCGGGCCTTAGTGTCACGAGTTCACAGACAGTATCCGGATCATGTCCGATCATCATCACCAGGACATATCGTGTCACCGATGCCTGTGGCAATACAAGTATCAATATCATTCACACGATCAATATAGATGATACGATTGCCCCTCAAGTCACTGGTTCAATCACGACATCAACGTATGAAGGGTGCTCTGTAGAGGAAGCACCGCTCACCGCTACTACTGTCGCAGCACTTGAAGCCCTGACCGGTAACCTGCAGGTATCAGATGGATGTACAGCAGACAACAATCTGGTCGTGACCAGTAGCCAGACAGCCACCGGTACATGTCCAATTGTAATCACCAGGACATATCTGGTCACGGACGCATGTGGAAACACAAGCGCACCAATCATCCATACTATCAATCTCAATGATACGAATCCACCAATAACTACTGGTACATTATCCATGATCAATGTAGAAGGGTGCTCAATAGCTGATGCGCCTGCTGCAGTGACGACAGTGGCCGCACTCGAAGCACTCCCGGGTAATCTCCTTGTGACAGATGGCTGCACATCAGATGCCAACATCACCGTGACGCATAGCCAGACCGCTTCCGGTACATGTCCGCTTGTGGTGACCAGGACGTATGTAGTTGCTGATGCCTGTGGAAATACAGCATCTACAGTGCAGGTCATACAGGTAGATGACAATACCTCTCCTGCGATTACAGGATCAATGGCCACCACCAACATACAGGGTTGCAGCGCTGCTGCAGCACCTGCACCTGCCACTACTGTTGCTGCCTTAGAAACCTTAGGCCTGAACATCACGGATCAATGCACGGCAGATGCCAATCTCCTTGTCTCCAGCAGCGATGTTTCTACAGGCACTTGTCCGATCGTCATCACACGTACCTATACCTTGTCAGATGCCTGTGGAAATACAGCCTCTGCAGTGCATACCATCCAGGTGATGGACAATATCGCACCGGCATTTGCAGCGCTTCCGGCAACCACTACGATCAGTTGCCCGGCGATACCATCTTTTGCATCCGCCACAGCTACGGATGCCTGTGATGCAACTCCACAACTCACCTTCCAGGATGTCACGGTACAAGGAGCATGCGCAGGGGCATACACAGTGACCAGGACCTGGACTGCAGTGGATGATTGCGGCAACAGTTCGACAGCCGCACAGACGATTGTAGTACAAGATATATCAGCTCCTGTCATCGGCTCACTCCCTGCACCATCTACTATATTCTGTCCCGCGACTCCGGTATTTGCTACAGCATCTGCGACAGATGGATGTGGCAGCAATATCGTATTGACGCATGCCGACCAGACATCACCGAGTTCATGCGCAGGCTCGTATACCGTGACCAGGATATGGACTGCAACAGATGGTTGCGGCAACAGCTCCACGGCCTCACAGACGATCCAGGTGCAGGACATTACCGCACCGGTCATATCCGCTTTGCCGGCACCTTCAGTCATCAATTGCCCTGCCACCCCTGTATTTGCCACAGCGACTGCTACAGATGCGTGCGGCAGTGCCTTTACGTTAGTTTATTCAGACCAGAATACACCTGGCAGTTGCAGCGGAACCTATAGTGTCACTCGTACATGGACCGCTACAGATGCGTGTGGTAATAGCTCGACATCTTCTCAGACGATCAGTGTGCAGGATGTGACGCCACCGGTGATCACAGCAATGCCTCCTAATACAACTATCAGTTGCCCGGGCTTCCCATCATTTTCAGTGAGTGCTTATGATGCATGTGGATACGCATTCATGTTGTCATCCACTGATATTTTCATCCTCGGAGATTGCCCTGCAGAATATATGGTCAGCAGGATCTGGACAGCTACGGATGTGTGCGGCAATTCTGCGACAGCGGTGCAGACCGTATCGGTCCAGGACAATACGCCTCCGGTTATAGCAGCCCTGCCAGCACCTTCTACGATCAATTGCCCCGCTACGCCAGTCTTTGCGACAGCGAGCGCAACAGATGCATGTAACAGTCCTTTCACACTGACCTTCGCGGATGTGACTACACCAGGTAGTTGCGCCGGATCGTACAGCGTCACCAGGACATGGACCGCATTGGATGTTTGCGGCAATGCATCAACCAAGTCGCAGACCATCAATGTAGTGGACAATGTGGCTCCGGTCATTTCATCGATTGCCGGCACCATCGACGATCTTCTGTCCGGCAACACCATCTTCGCGACACCTACTGCTACGGATGGATGCGGCAGTAGCTTTTACGCTGACCTTTGCAGATGTGACTACACCAGGTAGTTGCGCCGGTTCTTATTCGTCACCCGGACATGGACGGCTACAGATGGATGTGGCAATGTGTCTACCAGATCACAAACGATCAATGTGGTTGACAATAGCACCAGTGATCGCTGCATTACCTGCCCCATCGACGATCAATTGCCCGCTACACCAGCCTTTGCTACAGCCACAGCTACGGATGCCTGCGGCAGCCTGTTTACCCTGACATTCGCGGATGTGACGGTCACACCAGGTAGTTGCGCAGGATCATATACAGTCACCCGCACATGGACGGCTACAGATGGATGCGGCAATGTATCGACCGCAGCACAAGTCATCAACGTACAGGATATCGATGCACCGGTGATCGCATCTGCCGGCCCATGGCTAAATCATTGATTGCCCGGCGACGCCATCATTTGCCACAGCGACAGCCACTGACGGTTGTGGTAGTGCATTTACACTCACCTTCCAGGATGTGACCACACCTGGTGCATGCGTAGGAACGTTTACGGTGACACGCACATGGACCGCCCAGGATGGATGCGCCAATAGTTCGACTGCTTCACAGGCCATCACCGTGCGTGATGTGACAGCACCTGTGATTGCAGCATTGCCGGCACCGTCTACGATACAGTGTCCTGCCACGCCTTCATTTGCAGTAGCTACAGCCATTGATGCATGCGGTACGCCGTTTACACTGACACAAAATACAGTGACTACACCGGGCTCTGTGCCGGACAATATTCGATGACCAGAACCTGGACAGCGACAGATGCTTGTGGCAATGTATCCACCGCTTCACAAACGATCAATGTGATAGACGTCACCGCTCCGGTGATTGATCCGCTGCCTGCAACGTCTACTATACAATGTCCTGCGATGCCATCTTTTGCAACAGCTACAAGCACAGATGGCTGCGGCAGTGGGGCAACACTTTCCTTCCAGGATGTAACGACGCTTGGGTCATGCCCACAGGAGTATTCAGTCAAGAGAACCTGGACATCAACAGATGGATGTGGTAATTCATCCACTGCTTCACAGACGATCAACGTGGAGGACAATACTGCACCGGTGATTTCTTCATTGCCTGCACCTTCAGTGATCCAGTGTCCGGCTACACCATCCTTTACCACAGCTACAGCCAGCGATGGTTGCGGAGGTGCAGTCAACCTGGTCTTTAGTGATCAGACTTTCCCCGGACCATGTGCAGGAGAGTATTCAGTGACGAGGACATGGACGGCAACAGATGCCTGCGGCAATATATCCACACGTGCCCAAACGATCAGCGTGGAGGACAATACCGCACCGGTGATTTCTTCATTGCCGGCACCTTCTACAATTCATTGCCCTGCTACGCCAGTCTTCGCTGTAGCTACGGCATCAGATGTATGCGGCAGCGCATTTACACTTGTATCAGCAGATGTGACCACACCTGGCCTTTGCGCGGGAGCATATAGTGTGACCCGTACATGGACGGCAACAGATGCATGTGGCAACATCGCTACTGCAGCACAGACGATCAATGTGGTTGATACCGATGCTCCTGTGATCTCCGGATTGCCGGCTACTTCAACGATCAGTTGCCCGGCCTCACCTGTTTTTGCTACAGCAGTTGCTACTGATGGATGCGGTAGTGCCTTCACATTGGAATCTGCCTTTATGTCGACCTCCGGGGATTGTGCCGGAGAATATAGTGACAAGACTTTGACGGCAACAGATGCATGCGGAAATGTATCCACCGCTACACAGACGATCAATGTGATCGACGTTACACCACCGGTGATTTCAGCCTTGCCTGCTCCGGTCACGATCAATTGTCCTGCGACACCATCCTTTGCTGTAGCTACAGCCACGGATGTATGTGGCAGTGCCTTTACGCTGACGTCAGCAGATGTGACCACGCCAGGTGCATGCGCAGGACGTATTCGGTCACCCGCACATGGACAGCCACAGATGATTGCGGCAACATTTCGACTGCCGCCCAAATCATCCATGTACAGGATATCACAGCTCCGGTCATCGCTGCATTACCTGCACCATCCACGATCAGTTGCCCTGCGGTACCAAACTTTGCAGCCACCGCTACGGATGCATGTGGCAGTGCCTTCACGCTGACCTCATCTGACCAGACGGTCACTGGCAGTTGTGCAGGTACTATACAGTGACCTGCACATGGACGGCTACGGATGGATGTTCAAATGCACGACCGCATCACAAGTGATACATGTGATCGACAATTCACCTCCGGTCATTACAGGTACTATTCCGGTCTCAACCCGCAGGGATGTAGTGCAGGTATCGCGCCACCGGCATTGACTACTGTAGCGGCACTCGAAGCGCTGGGGCATTACCATCACAGATGGATGTGCCAGCGATGCCTCGCTGACCGTCACCAGCAGCCAGGTGATCTCAGGCACTTGCCCGATTGTAGTGACAAGGACCTATGTCATCACGGATCTCTGCGGCAACTCAAGTACTACAGTAGCAGTCATCAACGTCAATGATACTACAGCACCGGTAGGATCTGCTCCCTGCAGGAACCTTCACCAACAAATCTGTGCATCCAATGCAGTCAATACGATACATCTCAATGTCGCACTGATAGCTGCTAACTATACTGACAATTGCGGAGGACAGGTTACGGTTATTCCGACAGACACGGTGTTGATCACTGACAATTGTGAATGGGTATTACCACTACTATAAAGTGGTGGATCCATGCGGCAATGCGCTGATGAACCAGAATATCACGCATACCGGAAGCGACCTGACTGCGCCGACGGGCTCACCTCCTCCGACTTCACTCGGCAACAATGCATGCAAAGCAACAGCTGTGGCCACCTATCCATTCAGCGCGGCAGTAGCTGGTGCAGGATATACAGACAATTGCGGCAGCCCTGTCATTGTTACCCTGACCAATACACAAGTGATAGGTACAGATTGCAACTGGGCCATCATCTACACCTTAGTGTCAAGGATGAATGGTACAATACGCTCAGCGGACAGCAGATGATCCTCGGGCAGTGACCAGACGCCACCAACATTTACACGCCCGGCGGATATCACCATCTACAGTAATGAAGCGTGTGTGTACAATGCAGGAGTAGGTGACCGGAGATGACCAATGAAAGTGATCAGTGCTCCAGTGGCCTCAATGTGACCTTTTTACAGATGTTGTGGTCAGTGGCTCCTGCCAGTGCAGCTCATCATCACGCGTACATGGGCACCTCGTCGATGCCTGTGGCAATGTTGCTCCAAACCAGGTGCAGACCATCAATGTATACTCCAATATCGTCACCAATACCAATGATAGCGGGGCCGGTTCATTGAGGGATATCATCATGCGCACCTGCCGGATCTACCGTGACCTTCTCCGACACTCATGGGCCAGGAATATCGTGCTGACGAGTGGAGAGATCGTCATCGACAAGAATCTTACACTCAATGGATTGGGGGTAGTTAATTCTATGATTTCGGGTAACAATGCATCCCGCATATTCACCCGATGCCAGGGTAAACATTTCACCATCAAGAACCTGGCTCTGAAGAATGCCACCGCAGTGACCAACGGGGGAGCGATTTATGTGGAAGCAACCTGACGCTTTCTGAAAACATCTCATTGCAGAACAATTTTGAGAATGGTGTGCCCAAGGCGATGACCCCTCAACCTGACGGGTAGCTTCTAGCCATGGGTACGATTCAGACTACGCAATAGTCAAGCGAGAAGTTGCACCACCCTCACTCTGATTTTTCCAGCCCCATCGGGACACCACGTAATGATTGACTTAAAGTTGTTTCATCTTCAACGAGGTAAGGGCTGAATATCCCGTTTTTATATGCCGATCTTCCCCGCATTATTATCGGACCGAAAATCAATAACCCAACCACTAATGAAACGATGGACGTGATCAACACTGCACCTGCCGCTAAGTCCTTGATATGTTTTATCTCCGATGAATCTCCGGACGCTGAAGTCCGCCATGCGCCTGATAGCACTGTTCAACGCTTCGCAGCAAGTACAGCTCCTATAACAAGAGCACTAAGCAAATCTCAACGATGGAAAGTTGCAACCATATCCCGGCAATCAGGACCAATATGGCGGCGGCCAATCTGATTCGCGCATTGCGCTCGGGAAAGAACAAGGCCAGTCCGGCGATGGCATACCTGGTGCCACTGAGCCATTTCCTCATGCTCCTGTTGTAGTTGGTAAGGCCGGTGATCCCTGATCCGACCCACGGTGGCATTGCCTATCTCTGAAAAAGAAGTGCATTCAAACTGATCAGTAAACAGGATGTGTTCCACTGACATGGGCAGTGACAGCGAACCATCAATATTACGGGGATGTATATCTCTGCGTCCGTCCTGCAGCAGGCCGTTTGGCTTAAATTTCTGTACTTCCGTGGCCCATGGTGGCAGGTGGAAATCACCAAGCACCACAGTAGATCCATCAAGCTTCTTAATGTAGTCACTGAGATAGGTAAAATGCTCATCAATCTCCGTAAACGCAGCCTGGTTGACCGGTGGCACAACCTGGCAACTGATGATGTGGCAGCTATTGTTGCCCGCGAGTAATACCTTGCACGTGAGGTTTGGTATCTCCCGAAGTAGATTGTATCCAGGGACTGAAAAGGAAGCTTGGAAAAGAATCCCATCCCATACTGGTCGAGACGGGTCAGGGTCTGTACGTAGTGGAAAGTAGGTGACAACCGGTCTGTCAGGTGCGAATTCCAGTCAGGCGTCAATTCCTGAAACTGAGGAAGTCAGCATCAATGCCCAGCAGGTAATCGATCACAGCTTCGTAATCATTCTCCGCATTGCCCAGACTGATATGTGAAATACGTATGGATGGGTTGGCTGTCACTGCAGCAAGCCTCATTTGCTTGTTGGATGACTCTTTGAGGTAAAGGTTGAGCGCCATACAACACAAGAGACTGAACATCATCAGTCGCTGGTGATTGAATACAAAGGAAAGCAAGCCCACGCCCAGGAGGCCTAGCATAATGTATAAGGTATAGGAAGTGATTTGCTTGAGAAATAACACATCAGGCGTAAAAATGCAGATCAGGGTCAATACGATGATCAACAGCGATAGCACATTTTGCACGACAATTCTAGTAGTCATGGCCGGTGGTTGTCCCCATACGTGTATTCCTTTTCATCCACAATCAATCGCCTAGCGCTTGACGAGCGCACATGTCTCCTGGTATTCTCTGACATTGCCCGCCGCATCCCATAATTGAACAAAAATGACATAAATCCCCATATCCGCCAGCACCTGGTCTTCATTCCGGCCATCCCATTGTACTATGGCTGACGTCCCCAGGGATTCATTGGAGATCAGCCTGATGATTTCTCTGCCTTCCAGGTCATAGATCCATACAGATCCGATCTCCTCTCCGGACTCTAATAGAAAATTTAATGCCAAATAATCTTTATACCCATCTTCATTAGGAGAAAACTGGGTGTTGATCACTGAAAAGGGAGGTTTGGCCTCTCCGCTCAGGTTGATATTTTGCGAATTCACCCCTGTTGGCGTCCCATAACCACTGACTGAAGAAGCACTATGCCAATTGGACGGGATGGTAGAAGGTGAGTTGGCAGAGACCCGCTCCAGGCTCACGCCATTCTGGTCCGCAATGACAGGAAGATGCCAGGCTGAGGAATAGGTCAATGAATCTATGACAACCCCACCTGAAAGGATGGATACATTGTCGCTCATATCATCCCATGAAGGCAATGCGGCATCAAACAACCGTGAGGGTTGAGGCACCTGGTACCTTGACAAGATGTCGGCCGGTTCAGGACTGAATACGCTGAGTTGCCCGGGAGCGAGGACTTCGTTGATCCCGGTAGGATACAGATCCTGCTGGCCGGGTCTGATGCGTCCTATGGTCAGCGTGCTGAGATCAATAAATTTCTGGCTGGTATTGTATATTTCAAGAAAGCGGGCGCCTCCCGACGCAGGATTGAACATGATCTCATTGATGAGCACATCACCTGGTTCAGCAGCAGCGGTCAGTCCAAAAGTAATAGTGTCTTTTGCCAACCCTTCATTGCCCAGGCAATCGTATGTAGCAAATGGAAGCAGGTGATAGATCACTCCTGCCTCTAACGGCGCAGCCAAAGTCAGCTGCACACTGTTCGCATCATTCGATACTACCTCCGTTATTGCCAGCGCAGGTTGAATGGTATAGAGGGCCGGATTTTCCATAAGTAATGGATCCAGCCTTTCATCAAACTTCAGGATGATCTGATCATCTGCGGAGGTAAACAGGGACACCAATTCTGGTCCGGATACATCTGGCGTAGTGGTCCATTGTGTATTGACACTGCCGGGTGTGCCACCGGTGAGATTTACTGGTGCAGACCAGTTGGCCATATCACTGCATTGGTGGAGCGGATTGATCATTTCGAGTGACCATCCTCCATCAGTTTTGCCGGGATTACCATACCAGGCCGTTGTATAGCTCACATCATGCAAGATGACCCCATCAAGATCTTTTAGCATTATGGTAGCACCGGAGTTGGTCAGGGATGGGAAACTGGTGATCGGAACGATGCGTCCTGTTCCGTTAAATAATGGGGCCTTGGTTTCATCACACAGGATGATATACTCACCAGGCTGGATCAATTGATTAGGGAGCGCCTTTTGTGTCGTCCCTACCTGCAGGATATATTCTGACAAATTGAAGACACCCGCTGATGAGGCATTAAAGAGTTCAATGTATTCTGCATCGGGCATTGCCAGGACAGGAGTCGGGTCAGCCATGATTTCCGTGATCAGGAGGTCATAGGGTAGTGCTTTGTCTATACGGATGTAGGTAAAAGTCTTTTGATCATTGCCCATCACATTGCCTGCTACATCCTTTAGTGCCTGGATAGCCAGCGTATATTGGAGTTGGCTCTGAAAGGAAGTGTTCCAGGTCAGTTTTATTTTGGGTTGATTGAGTTCGATGAGATCAGGATGGGTGTTGCCAGGCGTGAGTGTATAATTATTGGCATTCGCTACTGTTGCCTGATCAAGCGGCTCATCAAAGACCAGCTCTACGGAATGTTCATCCAACACACTGATCGAAACCCACGTTGGAGCAGTCACATCCGGCTGCAGTGGTTGTATAGCGATATCATCAAAGTAAAATTTATCTCTTCGGGTATCAGAGTATTTGCAGCTGAAGCCAAAGAAGGACAGGGCAGGTAGAGGAAGGAGGTTATGGGATGCGGAAAATAACAATTCAGGGATGGACCCGCCCAGGCTATAACATTGCCATGACCCGTCACCTTTGCGGATTATGCGCAGGCTTAGTTCAACAGGTTCAGTACCGACCAATGCGGGAGCAGATGCGGCCACAAGTTCACTCGTCCCATTGTTAAGATATTTCAGTTCGAGGGCATCCTGGTCTCCGGTGGCACCGATTTCCAGGAAGTATCCGGAGGCGGTAGCCAGGTCTGAGGAAGTAGCGCCCAGGTAAATCTTTAGTTGGTTGCTGGTTGAGGGGGCGAAATCCAGTTTGAAGTAGAGCTCCCATACCATACTGTCCGTAAAGGTGACAGGGGTGTAGAGCCATGATGAGGTTGAACCTGTAGGGGCGGAAAGTTGGAGCTGTTGGCTCGCATTGACCACAAATTGGCCTTATCTCCTTGCCATGCATCCAGGCTCCCATCCGCAAAATCAGCAGAAAACTGGCCGGAAACTGGTGAAGAAAGCAAGAACAAACAAAAAAGAGCAAAAAACCAAAATTTCATTTTCCGAAGATACTCCAAAGCGGCTTTCACTTGAGAATATTTCCCATTATTTATTTGGTGGATTGCAATATCCCCGAAGGACATTCTGGTTTGATCCTCCCATTCAAGCTCTGCCGTTTATTCGCATCTAGAAAGGAAAATCGGCCCCGCCGCTCCTCATGCTTCGGATATCCTATTAACCTGTTAAAGCCCCAAAACGACCTGTCTTGATAATGTACAGACTGACTACCTTTACATGACAAATCAATTCACCACACAAATGAAAGTAGCCGTTATTGGCGCCACAGGCCTCGTTGGTCAGATCATGCTCAAGGTGCTCGAAGAAAGAGCCTTTCCGGTCACCACCTTGCTGCCCGTGGCATCTGCCCAATCCGTTGGGAAGAAAATCTTGTTCAATGGCCGGGAATATCCGGTCGTTTCTATGGAGCAGGCTGTAGAAGCTTGTCCCGATATTGCCTTGTTTTCCGCTGGCGCCTCTGTCTCCAGGGAATGGGCCCCTAAGTTTGCCGAAACAGGCTGCACGGTCATCGACAATTCCTCCGCATGGCGGATGACTGAGGGCATACCCCTCGTAGTACCCGAAGTAAATGGACATGTCATCACCCGGGAGGATAAGATCATCGCCAATCCCAATTGCAGTACCATCCAGATGGTAGTGGCACTCAATCCATTACATCAGCGCTATGGGATCAACCGTATCATCGTCTCCACATACCAGGCAGTCACCGGGACCGGGATGAAGGCCGTAAAGCAATACCAGGAGGAAGCCAAAGGCCAGACCCCGGAAGCTATGGTCTATCCCCATCCGATCTTTGCCAATTGCCTACCGCATTGTGATGTGTTCCTTGACAATGATTACACCAAGGAAGAAATGAAACTGGTCCATGAGACACGCAAGATCATGGGCGTCCCGGATATGCCGGTGACCGCAACGGCCGTGAGGGTGCCTGTCCTGGGTGGGCACAGCGAATCTGTCAATATTGAACTGGACTCTGATGCAGAGATCGGTGAGATCAGGCGTATCCTGGCTGGTGCTCCCGGTGTCAAGCTGTATGATGATCCTAAAAACAACCAGTACCCTATGCCTGTACTTGCAGAAGGAAGGGATGCCGTATGGGTAGGCAGGATAAGAAAAGATGAATCAAGGGACCGTTGCTGGAACCTTTTTATAGTCGCAGACAATTTAAGGAAAGGGGCTGCCACCAACGCGGTCCAGATCGCAGAGTATCTCATCGAAAAAAATATAGTGAAGGGCGAAAAGCTGGATTACATTGCCCTGGCAACACAATAAACCTAAGCGTTACACCATTGAACAATAGATAGTGCACGAAACCAATAAAGTACCGGACAGCATTTAAGAACCTGTCCAAATATGAATAGACGATACATACTGTACCAACAAAAACTAACGTAATGAAGACGAGAATCGTAGTGTGGGGAAGCAATGAGAAGGACCAGAAAGTCCTTATTGCTATCGGCCTGAGGGCTGCGGACAATGTGGTGGACATCTACACCTTTCCTTTTGAGACCACGACAGAGGAGTTTTATAACCTGATGCTCAACGAATGGAGAGAATCGCATGAAGTGCCGTTCCCGGAGGGGTTCCAGCACATCATCAGGCCACTTACGGCCGCTGATGCTATCCTTCCACCTGAATTGAAAGTAGATAGGTCGGATATCCTGCAGCGGGCGCAGACCGAATGGCATTTTGTCGTATTGTCCAACAAGCTTTACCAGGCTTTCCTGAGCGAGCTCCATGACATCCGCGACAAACTCAAGGGCGCTGACAACTACAAGAACCCGCTCTGGGAGGAAATGAAGGAGACCTGGGAGAAAATCCAGAAGAACATCTTCGACAAGACCCTCATGCGCGAGCACGGCCAGCAGTTACGGGAGATGACCAATGATATATTTACCCAGCTCAAGGATATGCGCAAAAACCTCGATACGGAGGTGGATCGAGTATCCCGTGAGTTTGCAGATAAATTCAATACCAGGCTCGACGAGATCGAGGAGAAGATCAAGAGCGGGCTCGGACTCCAACCACTCTTCAATGACCTCAAGCGTATGCAGGGGGAGTTTAAGGATGCCGATTTGTCAAGAGGAGACAGAGCCAAGATCTGGAAGCGGATTGACAACGCCTTCAAGGCTGTCAAGGAGAAGAAATTCGGAGAAAAGAGCACGAGAGATACATCTACGCTCGACCGGCTCACCAGGCGTTATGAAGGCTTGATGTCTGCCATTGACAAGATGGAGAAATCCATTCGCCGCGATGACAAGGACAAGCATTTCCAGGATGACCGGATAGAGCATGCGGAGGGCCAGCTCGAAGCACAGATCAGGATGGCCAAGCTCAAGATGATCGATGAGCGTGTCAATTCAAAGAATGAGAAGCTCGCAGAGATGCTCAAGACCAAGAGCGAACTCGATGAGCGCATCAACCGCGAAAAGAAATTCCTCGAAGAGCAAAAGAAGCAACAGGCCCTCAAGGAGGAGCTGAAGGAGGCCAAGGAAAATGTCAAGCAGAAAATAGCAGAGACGATTCATGCCCAGGCTGACCAGCTTGATGCAGAGGCACTCGGTAAGGCAGCAGAAGCGATTGCCGAAGAGAAAGCGCGCAAGGGGAAAGGCAAGCCTAAAGAATCTTTATTCAGCGCGATCACCGATACCATCGGAGACTCACTGACTGATCTCGGCGATAGTATTGGAGCAGTAGCCACTGTCCTGGGAGATAAGATCGAAGAGACCTTTAAAGACATCAAGGAGGAAGCAAAGGAGCAAGCGGATAAAGCTGAGGACCTCTTTGATAATGTAAAAAAGGAGACCGGCGAGAAAGTGGCTGATGCAAAGGAAGGCGCCGGACACATCATCGATGATCTTAAGGAGAAGGCCCAGCACTTTGCCGAGGGCGCTAAGGAAAAAGCGGAGAAGGTCGGTGATTCAGCCGAAGAACTAAGCGACGAAGCCAAGGCAAAATTGGCGGAGCTCAAGGAAGAGGCTAAAGAAAAGTTTGATGATCTGAAAGAGGCCGCAGAGCACCTCAGTGACGATGTCAAGGACAAGGTGGCCGATATGGCCCATGGCCTGAAGGAGAAGTTTAAGGACATCGCCGACTCCTTCAAGGAGGAGAAGGACGATGAAAAGGAAGCATAAATAAAGGGACACAAAAAAAGTAGGGGCTCAAGATTTTGAGCCCCTACTTTTTTGTGTCCCCTGCTTTTTTTTATTACTCTTTAACAAACTTCTCACTCCTCATCCCCGCAGCAGTTTTCACCTGCAGTACGTACAAGCCTGAAGGATAATGCGAGATATCCAGGGTCTTCTGGTTGACACCTGATGCAAGGCTCCATGCGGATGAGGCAAGCAAATGCCCGGTGAGGTTGTAGATATGCACCACGGCCTGATCGGCCTTGTCAGCCGACATCACTACCTGGATGAGATCATCCGCAGGATTGGGCATGATGGCAAATGCAGCCGCAGACGGATCATCATCTGTCGCAATAGTAATCTCTGAATCTACGATTGTGCCGCGAGAAGGTGCAGCAGCACAAACCGGACCGGTCTGGTCACTCGTAACACATGCCTCCGAATTGTACAATACAGCATCCATCAATTCCACATCATCGATATACCATCCATCAGATGCTGTATTGGCATCCGTTCCAAAGCGGTAACGGATCTTGACTTTTTGGCCGATATAATCACGCAGGTCAATGTATACAGCGTCCATTTGATTGGTCAGTGAATTGCGTCCGGAGTATGCACCCAGATTAGGAATCGCAAAGGTTCCATATTGTAGCTTCCTGGGGTAGCTGCCACGGAATATCTCACTGTTCAGTATTTTCCATGCAGGGTTTGCATCTGTGGATATTTCAAGGAAGCCCCATCAACACCAGTCTCGGTATTGTAATATGTATAAAACCTATATACCGGATAGCTACCCGTTACGTTGTATGGTTGAAAGTTTTCCAGGAAGTGCTGCGATTCCACTGGGACATCGCCCACACGCCAGGCTGCTGTGCCACTGCGGAACAGGGTGTCTTGCTGCGTCCAGAGATTGACAGATGTTCCGGATGGATCAAAAGTCACATCCCAGCGCTCATCTGCGATACCTTCGATATCATCATAATACAGGCGCACAGAATTTTTAGATTGGTCCGTTTTCAGCAGATAGGTGATGATCAGTTCCTGATCGGGGTCCAGCGAATTGATAGACCACACCAGGGTGTTTCCATTAATTGGTTCGATGTTGCCTGATCCCGGCAGGTATGTACATCCATTTGGCACAGGATCTTCAATCAACACATTGGTGAGCTGGAAATCCTTGTAGTTATTGATCTTGAGGGTCACCTGGATATTATCTCCGGCCACTACTTCAGGAGTCATGGCCTTGGTAAAAGTCACTGCGTCAAGACATGCGGTCGGCACTTCAAAACCTTCCTTGCCATCAGACCTGGAATCAGGATCACCACCTTCGGCATTGACCCCCAGTCCTCTGCGTGCAAATGCATTCCAGATCACGCATTGATTGGCGCCCCCATTGTTGATCATATCTGCTTCAAGGATGGCATCACGTGCCTCGATAAAGCCAGGATTGCAAGGCTGCAGTTTCAGTCCATCCATGACCAGTTGGATAGCGATATTATTTCCACCGGTGCCGTGATAGAGATCAGGATCCCAACCATGCGCATCAGTCAATGCCCAATACATATCCCACAGCATAGCACACCATACCGACCCTACACCATGAGGCACAGCTTCGAGCAGGATATTATCATAGGTATGTGGATTGATGGTCATATCGGTTGAATATGGATAGGTGCGTATCCCTCTTCCGTTAGTTGGTTCCTTATTCGCATAAGTGCCGATACCTCTACGCTTTGCTCCATTATCACCTGGCTGTACCGTAGTGACCAAGGCAAAGAAATCACTCCAGCCTTCACCGAGGCCATATGATTCTTCAGCTAATCCTATGATTCCATTCGGGCCGAGGCAACCACTGTTGTCTGGCCCACCGGTGAGGCGGGTGGATATGCCATGGCCATATTCATGCGCTATGACACTATTGTCAAGACACCCGTCACGTAAAGCAGGTCCGCCTGTGCCAGGTGATACCAGCGAGACGACAAGCCCATTGTCAATGGCCGTCCTGAGCCGGGCAGCTTCAACACTACTGATAAATACAGAAGGGATGGTGACTTCAGTAGCATTTTCACCAGGCCCCATAGGTATAGTAGCATCTTCGAAGTTGCAGATGATGGCACCGATAGCACCTGCTTCCTGTGCATTGAAAACCTTTAAGCTAAAGTCACAGATACCCCTGTCGATCAGGGCAATTTTTCCCGCAAGTTCAGGTTGATCGGTCACAGGTGCACAACCTTTTGTCGGATCGAAACTACCATCATTGATCTCCACGACCTGACCGGTTATAGGTTCGGTAGTGATGTCAGGTCCGAATTGCGGGAGGCCGGTCACTATTTTTCCAGAGAGATCTGCCGGTTCAATCACATCCAGGAATTTACTCCCGTTGTCGCGGTCCCAGGTATACATGACCATACGGCCTGTAAATCCATCACGTGGTGTACTGAAAAAAGAATTATTGACGCAACCGGTGGTATCGCCTGTTTCATTTCCGCATTGCACATGATTGTTGTCGCCAAACTGTGCCTGGGCTTCTACATAGTCGCCACTTTTTCCTGTACCTGTGTAATTGTATTCCTGGAAATTTCCGGCCACTTCATCAAAACCATACTGATATGAAAAATCATGCATGATATTGTTCCAGTAAAAGAGATTGGTCACCGCTACATTCTGGTTGACGATCGGTTCTGCATTATCATTATAAGGAAAATCAAAAATCAGATTATTACCACCGTCCACATTTAGGTCAGGAAAATAATCCCAGTTGCGGTCCAGGAATGCATGCACATTGTTGCCACGTGTATCCGTATGATCAGCTCCTGTGACGCCATCACTGTCATGCCATCCCAGTGGTGAGGCATTAGGATCATCTATGCCGGTCAGCAACTGGAAATTTCCATGGTTAGGACTTTCCACAGTCACTGGGAGTACACGGTATTGCCCAAATGCACCGGTTGTTGAAGTGACTGCAGGGGTGGGGGCAGGAATATCGTTGTCGCAAGAATCATGATCATCACTATGGGACAAATACCCATGATCAAAATTGCATCTCAGCGTCAGTGCATCGTTCGCTATGACCTCTCCATTCACCGCATCTACATACGACTGATAGAGTGTATTATGACTTGGCGATTCAATGTTCATGGTGTATACCAGCCTGTATTCACCGGCAGGCATTTGCAGGTATCCCAATGACACAGGAATGTCCTGGAGGCTGATATTGCCTTTGTCAAAAACCTGGAGGCCATTGTCCTTTATGGCTTTTAAAGAAGGAATAGATCGTGTATCCTGTCCGAGTGACCTGGCAGCAATGGTGATCGCCTCACCAGCCGGAACTTTCGCCTGTTTGTGTGTTACGGGAAACTTGTCCAGCATTTTCAGGTTATGGCTGACACTGGAGACTATTCCGTTTTTCTGGATTGCAATATTGATTCCTGATCCCAGGATATCGACATCCCGATAAGTCTGTACAAAGTATACATGCGCTACCTGGTTGTGTTCGGTCTGGTATAGGGATTTGATCCTTAAGTCTCCTATAGATGTCCGGGTGATCCCGTATTTGGCTTCAATATGCTGGTAGGCTTTTTGAAGTAGATCAGCAGACTGGCCATAGGATGAGGAAATAAAAAGCACAGACAGCAGGAGTACTGTCTTCAACAGCAGAAGTTTTTTCATAGTCAGATGATAAGAAATTGCAGGATTAAAAGTAAACATTCCCACATACTCTTTTGGTTCCCGGCCGTTTTCTTCTCTATCTTGGCAGTCTATATGACAAAAAAAGGTAATTGGGTCATCATCGGCAGGCATACCGTGCTCGAAGCACTGGATGATGGACAAACCATTGATAAAGTGATGCTTGACAGGCTGGCTAGTTTCCCTGATGTCGTCGAAAAATGCAAGATTCATGAGGTGCCCATCCAGAAGGTACCCCGCGAAAAACTCGATAAATACGGCACCAATCACCAGGGGGTCGCCGCTTTCAGGTCACAGGTGGAATATACCTCACTGGAAGATCTCGTTCCACATCTCTTCGAAACCGGTGCTGTGCCCGTGCTCATGATCCTCGATCGCGTCACTGATGTCGGCAATTTCGGATCCATCAGCCGCTCTGCAGAAGTACTCGGTGCGGATGGCCTCATCTTCCCGGTCAGGGAATCAGCGCAGATCAATGCAGATGCTGTCAAGCGCTCTTCAGGTGCTTTGCTGCGTATTCCGCTCTGCCGTGTCAGGGATCTGGTGACTGCAGCTCGCTTCCTAAAGGACAGTGGCTTTACAGTCATCGCTGCTGATGAAAAGGGCAGGACCCCACTAGGCGAGGTTGATCTCAGGCAGCCCGTAGCTATCATCATGGGCTCAGAAGGGGAGGGCGTCGCGCCTGAATTACTCCGCCTGGTTGATCACATCATCTTTATCCCACAGGCAGGCCAGCTTGACTCGCTTAATGTTTCTGTTGCGGCAGGGATTATTCTCTATGAGACCCAGCGTCAAAGGGAAGCGTAGAGCATAGAGCATAGGGCATAGGGCATAGGGCTGCATAGGGCAAGGAGCAAAGAGAAAAATTGATTTCTCCGTGTCCTCCGTGCAGTTTCTCCGTGCACTCCGTGCGAAACCTTTGTTGCACTGCGACGTGCGAAACCTTTGTCAATTCAGCACTCCTTTATGTCAATGCTTCATCGAGGCTTTGGGTCGGTAGCAAAGAGAGATGTTTATCATACTTGCCCCATCGGGGCTAAAGGTGGGTAGCATGGAGAAATGTATTTAATTCTTGCCCCATCGGGGCAATAGGTCGGTAGCAAAGAGTAATATTTATCATTCGTGCCCTGTAGGGGCACAACTCGATTGCCTCCAAATCTTTGTCTATTGTAAATGCATCGATCATTCTAAGCACAGTCTACGAAGTAACCTGTTATGCCCCTTCGACTACCTTTCGCGCTACCTTGTCCGCCCGCTCAGGGCAGCGCCGACGGGGCATGAGGTGTTTTTACCCATTCATTGCTACCGACCTTTAGCCCCTACGGGGCAGTATTGATTCATATTTTCAGTCCCTTGCCCCTTGCTCCCTTGCTCCCTTGCCCCTTGCTCCCTTGCTCCTTGCTCCCTGCCCCTTGCTCCTTGCTCCCTGCCCCTTGCTAAAACTTTTACACAGATAATCTCGTTACTTTTGCATCCATTCTTATTTAAAGCACTATGATGATTCATCAGTTTAAAAGCAGGGCAGGAAGATCTCTTTCCTTTTTCTCTTTCGCCCTCATTGCCTCCCTCTTTCTTTTCTCCTGCAAAGGCCCCAAGGCCGCTGTGTCAAACTCCGATACGCTTCCAAATGCACTCCTCTGGAAAATAGAACGCAAAGACCTTCCCGCCCCTTCTTACCTGTTTGGCACGATACACATGATCCCCCAGGAGGATTACTTCCTTCCCGAGGGACTGGACAAGGCCTTTGATGAGACACGGAAAGTAGTCTTCGAAATCGACCTGGATGATATGTCCGACATGGGCTCGATGATGGGCATGATGTCTGGCCTGATGATGAAGGAAGGCAAGTCCCTCAAGAAGCTCTTAACACCTGGAGAGTACCAGGAAGTTGCTGATTACTTTGAAGCCATGGGTATGCCGATGTTCCTCCTCGACAATGTCAAGCCAATGTTCCTCTCGATGCTCGCAGAGATCAATCTGGATCCGGATGCAGCACAGTCTGAAGAGATCATTTCCTATGAAATGGAACTCTATGATAAAGCCAACGAAGAACACAAGGATGTTGGAGGTCTTGAGACCATGGCATATCAGATGTCTTTATTTGACAAGATCCCTTATGAGGACCAGGCACAGATGCTGCTTGATGCAGTGAGGGGGACAAATCTCGACAGCGATAGTTTTGACCAGACAGTAGAGTTGTATAAAGTCCAGAATATCGAAGCGATGGTGGCGATGGTCTCCACAGAGGAAAGTATTGGAGATTTTGAAGACGTACTGCTCAACAATCGCAATCACAACTGGATCCCAATCATGGGCAAGAAGATGGCCAATGGCCCAGTCTTCTTTGCCGTAGGCGCCGGCCACCTCGGCGGACAGGAAGGCGTCATCCGCTTGTTGAAGAAGGAAGGGTATTCAGTTACACCAGTGTCCACCTACAGATCTGTCACACCTAAAAAAGTGTGACCCTAACTGTTAGATCGCAGATGTTGCAAGTTTTAATTTTTCCAGGATTTGTCAGGTAGGATTCCAGGTAGCAGGATCAAAATTTGCGTGAATCATTTCAAAATGTATCTGCGCAATCTGCCCTTATACTCACTTTTCACCCTTCACTTTTTATTTTTCATTTTAGTTTTCACTTAGATATTGACCGGTGACACTCTCCGCGCAAGCCGCCACCTGCTCAGGTGTGCCTTGCACGACGAGCCGTCCTCCTTCATCACCACCACCGGGCCCAAGATCGATCACCCAATCCGCTGTCTTGATGACTTCAAGGTTGTGCTCGATGATCACCACACTATGCCCGCGTTCCACAAGCGCATTGATAGCCTTGAGCAGGATGTTGATGTCATGAAAGTGAAGCCCGGTCGTAGGCTCATCAAAGATGAAGAGCAGATGCCGGTCATCTCTTTCTTTGCCCAGGTAGGATGCCAGCTTGACACGCTGTGCTTCTCCTCCGGACAAGGTGCTCGATGCCTGGCCAAGTTTGATATATCCTAGTCCTACATCATGCAGTGGCTGCAGTCGTTCGGCAATATCTTTCTCTTCTTCAAAAAACGAGATCGCCTCATCGACACTCATCTCGAGGATGTCAAATATATTTTTCCCCTGGTACTTGATCTCCAGGATTGGTTTCTGAAACCGCTTTCCACCACACTCATCACAGACGAGCTTGACATCGGCGAGGAACTGCATCTCTACAATGATCTCTCCATCACCCTTGCAGGTCTCACATCGACCGCCTTCTACATTAAAGGAAAAATGCTTTGGCTTGTATCCGTTCACCTTTGCCAGGTGCTGATCAGTCATGAGTTTACGAATGGAATCATAGGCCTTGATGTAGGTGATCGGATTTGATCGCGAACTCCGGCCCAGCGCCTGCTGCCCGATGACCTCAATCCCTTCTATACGTTGGTAATCACCGGTGATCGACTTCAATACATTGGCATTGGAGCCACTGGTGATCCCAAGTACGTTTGACAGCGCAGGCTCCAGGATGTGTCGTACGAGGGTTGTTTTGCCCGAACCACTCACGCCGGTAACTACTGTCAGACAAAAGAGCGGGATCTGGATATCTACATTGGTGAGGTTATGCAACCGTGCACCCTTGAGGTTTATTTTATTTGAAGAAGTCCTTCGCTTGTGTGGCGTCGGCACAGTCTTTTGCCCCATCAGGTATTGCTGCGTGAGACTGGGTATACCGGTTACCTTTTTTGTGATAAAATCATCATACGTACCTGCATAGACGATCTCTCCGCCATGCACTCCTGCACCCGGCCCTACGTCAATGATGTAATCTGCCTGGCGAATGATTTCTTCTTCGTGCTCTACGACTACGACTGTATTGCCAAGGTCGCGCAACTCATGTAAGACATTGAGCAATTGTCCTGTGTCTTTCGGATGTAGTCCGATACTTGGTTCGTCAAGTATGTATAGCGAACTCGTCAGGTTGCTGCCGAGATTACGCGTCAGATGTATACGCTGTGTTTCTCCACCACTCAGGGTAGAAGAGATGCGCTCGAGGTGCAGGTAGCCCAATCCCACATTGCTCATCGTGCGAAGCCGGTTTCGGATTTCAAGAAGGATCCGTGAGGCAGTCTTTTCTTCAACAGGAGTCAGGCTTAGTTGGTCAAAGAATACACGAAGATCCCTGATCGACATGTCCGCGAGTTCAGGAAGTGATCTGCCTGCAACCTTTACATAAGTAGCCTCAGGCCTTAAGCGTCCACCACCACATGCAGTGCACGTAGTACGCCCACGATACCTCGCCAGCATTACACGATTCTGTATTTTGTAACTGGCTTGCTCCAGTTCATGGAAGAAGGCATGAATGCCCTTGACATCCTTGTCCCCATCCCAGAGTAATTTCCGCTCTGCTTTTGTCAGGTCTACATAGGCACGATGTGTAGGGAAATCTTTCTTTGTTGCTCTCTTGATAAAGTCAACCTGCCAGGCCATGGATTTCTCGCCGGACCAGGGAGCTACTGCACCTTCATAGACACTGAGTGATGGATCTGGTATGACTTTGTCTTCATCGATCCCGATGATACGGCCGAAGCCTTCGCATCGCGGGCATGCTCCCACAGGGTTGTTGTAGTTAAAGAGTTTTGGCTCAGGTTCGATAAAGGTCATGCCATCGAGTTCAAACCTGTTGTTGAAGGTAGTGGTGGTGCCTCCTTCTACCTCAACAATACATTCACCTTCTGCTTCATAGAATGCGGTCTGTGCACTATCTGCTACGCGTTTTTGAAAATCAAGGTCCTGCGATACAGGAAAGCGGTCCACGACGAGGCTCAGGTCCCCTTTGGTGAGATCATGTGCTTTTTGCTTGACGATAGCTTTGTGTCCGGTCAGGAAATCTTCGATGCGGAGTGTCTCTCCTTTCCATTGGATACGGTTGTATCCTTTCTGGAGCAGGAGTTCACATTCTTTTTGGATCGTACGTTTTTCATCACGGATCTGGAGAGGGGCAATGATCATGATCCTCGCTCCTTCTTCAAAGCCGAAAATAAAGTTGACTACGTCAGTGACACTGTGCTTTCGCACTTTCTCGCCGGATATAGGGCTGATGGTCTGACCCACGCGGGCATAAAGGAGCCGCATGTAATCATAGATCTCGGTCATCGAGCCTACAGTACTCCGGGCATTACCTCCCGTGACGCGTTGCTCGATGGCAATCGCCGGGCAGATGCCCCTGATATGGTCGACATCCGGTTTTTTCATCCGGTTGAGGAACTGGCGGGCGTATGAACTCAGGCTTTCTACGTATCTCCTCTGGCCTTCGGCATATAAAGTATCCATGATCAGGGAAGATTTTCCAGATCCGGAAAGGCCGGTGACCACCACCAATTGATTCTTCGGGATGGATACAGAGACGTTCTTGAGATTGTTGCTACGGGCGCCAATGATCTCTATTTGCCTGGCTTTGAGCGTATTGACGGGAGAAGGAGTGGAGGCAGTTTTGGGCTTGACAGCCATAAATATGTTGTTTTGGCGCAGTTTTTGTTGTGATAAACTTACGCTTAAATGGTTAATCTGACAGGCAGCATAACCATCAGGAGCAGCGTTAAGTTCTTGTTAAAAGGGTAGATCCACAAAAATAATTTGGTACAAAGAACGGAAATCCCTTAGCTTAGCGTCATAAATCGAATTGGTCACAATTAAATTTTTTCTATAGATAGCACTCTACACTGTTTTTAAGATGAGGATTTGATGTTCAGATCCGCCTATTTCTTAACTGTCTAAACATGTGTAGTATGCAAGTGCAAGCTCTTGATGACCACCAATTAATTGATACCTATCTGGCCGGAGACGAGGCCGCTTTTTCCACACTCCTTCATCGCCACAAGGCAAAGATCTACTCTTCGATCTATATGTTTACCAAGGATCGCGAGTTGGCAGATGACCTGTTCCAGGATGTCTTTATCAAGATCATCGACACCCTCCGCAAGGGCAAGTACAATCACGAAGGCAAGTTCCTTCAGTGGGCGTTAAGGATTTCATACAACATGTGCGTGGATCAGTTTCGCAGGTCCAAACGCCGCACGAAAGTATCCGCCACCGAGACCTTCGACATTTTCGATGTCCTCGAGAGCGATGATCCAAACCGCGAGATGAGCATGATGCGTGACCAGACCTATGACCGTGTGCGCACACTCGTAGACATGCTCCCGTCAGAGCAGCGCGAAGTTGTCATCCTGCGCCACTATGCTGATATGTCCTTCAAGGAAATCGCATGCCTCACCGATGTGAGCATCAATACCGCCCTCGGCCGCATGCGCTACGCCCTCAT
Source organism: Candidatus Opimibacter iunctus (assembly GCA_016716665.1). GTDB lineage: Bacteria > Bacteroidota > Bacteroidia > Chitinophagales > Saprospiraceae > Opimibacter > Opimibacter iunctus. The sequence continues at coordinate 210,538 of JADJVH010000011.1, forward strand.
CAATATCCGCAAGCTCGTCGACGAAAAACAGCTCGTTATCTAGATAGCGCAGGCGCGAAACCATAAGCAAAAAGAAGGGGTTCAATAAGAGGCAAAAATTTGAACCCCTACCTTTTAATGGCAAAATGGTGGTTCAGAATCGCCAATTTCCATTTTCAATAATCCTGCTCTCGGCTCGCCGGTCTCGCTGCCCTACGGCGCCAGCCCTCCAGCCGATTGATGGCCCAATGGCCATCAGGCTGCAGGCCGTATCTGAAGCGGTCATGCAACCTATTCGCTCGTCCCTGCCAGAACTCAATGGTATGCGGACGAACAATATATCCTCCCCAATGCTCTGGCACAGGGAGCGGATCGATGTCCGCATATTTTTCTTCGACCTGTTTTGCATTCGCTTCCAATACACTCCGGTCAGGGATGACCTGGCTTTGTGGTGAGGTCCATGCACCTATCTGGCTGCCGCGCGGCCTTGATTGAAAATATTGCTCCGAACGTTCTTTTGAAACTTTTTCAACCTTCCCTTCTATCCGCACCTGCCGCTCCATTTCTTTCCAGAAGAATAGCAAGGCGACCTGTGGGTTCTCTGCCATCTCCTTTGACTTGTCGCTGTCATAATTGGTGAAAAATTCAAAACCTTCCTGATGCAGCCCTTTGAGCAACACAATTCTCGCAAACGGTTGCCCTTGTGAATTGGCGGTTGCAAGCGTCATGGCATTGGCTTCTTCTATTTCGGCTCCGATGGCTTCATGCCACCAGCGCCTGAACATATCCATTGGATCCAACGTCAGGTCCTCGTGTTCGAGTGCGCCGAGATGGTATGCTTTGCGGAGATCTTCTATGTTTTTCACAGGATCGTATTTTAGTGAGCTCTCCGGCCGGATAGCCGGTGCAGTGGCAAAGATAAGCCCCAATCTGCGGACCAACGGACATTCAATTAACGACTCATTAGCGATTAATTGCAGTGTTCCGGTGTACCTTTATTGGGATGTTGTGTAAACCGGCTTCAGGAAGATCAACAAAGGATATCGGGACCATGCCCTTCCGGGCTGGTGTTGGCCTTCTTTTAGGCCTCTACCTCACGGTATTCCTGTTTCCTCCGGGATATATCCCTCACGTGCACAATGACCGTGATATCCATACCGGGGATGTGTGCCGCACAGATGCCTGCCATATCACCATTTACCATCCCGGGGATCATAATGGCTGTCATCATAAGTTCCACTTTTCAAAGGCGCTGGATGAATGCCCGCTTTGCCATTCGATCGCAGCAAGGTATCTGCCACCACAGTTGGTCATACCTGTGGATATTGCCTTTGCACAACTCCCTTCCTTTTCGTTATGCCCGCCCGCGGACAGCTATGAACCTGCCATAGCCCATGCCGATCGCGGGCCACCGGTTTCTGCGGCCATCTGATATCACCCTTTGTATTCGGAGGGGATTTCTTTTCAGATCAGTGCGCCACCTGCAGTGGCTGTCTCGATCTGGTGATCAGTCAACATTATTTTCAACGTAGAAAAAAGTTAAGCCATGCGAATAGTGGGATTCAACCTCATTGTGTTGATGACATGCATCTACAACCTGTCATTTGCAGGTGCCCATCCCGATGCTGATAAAGCAACTCTGTCCGGGAAGGTCACCGATAAACTCACCGGCGAATTATTGCCCGGCGTAAATATTTACATCCCTGACCTGAAGACAGGGACCATCAGTAACCTGGATGGAACATACCTGATCGAAAACCTGCCCTCGACAAGGGTGCTGGTGCAGGTCTCCTTTACCGGTTACAATCTCGTTTCCGTGACGATTGATCTCGGGACAACCTCCACCTATGATTTTACACTGGAGGAATCAGTCAATGAATTGCATGAAATCGTTGTCACTGGCACAGCCGGATCAGGGGAGAAAAACAGGACACCCACACCTATCTCTACTATACCAAGGACAGAGCTATTGCAAAATTCCTCATCCAATATTATCGATGCTATTGCCCGTCAACCAGGTATTTCCCAGGTGACGACCGGTGTTGGAATTTCAAAGCCTGTAATTCGGGGATTGGGATACAACAGGGTAGTGACAGTCATGGATGGTATCCGACAGGAAGGCCAGCAATGGGGCGATGAACACGGTATTGAAGTAGATGAATTTGCTGTCCATAAAGTGGAGATTTTAAAGGGACCGGCCAGCCTGACCTATGGATCAGATGCTATGGCCGGAGTTATCAACCTGTTGAGCGCACCTACCTTGCCCGAAGGTCAGATCACCGGCAACTTCCTCGCCAACTATCAGACTAACAATGGGCTGCTTGCATACTCTGCTAATCTTGCCGGAAACAAGGAAGGCTTCATCTGGGATCTTCGATACAGCAATAAGAAAGCCCACGCTTATCAAAATGCTTATGACGGTGATGTGCTCAATTCTGGATTTAAAGAAAATACACTCAGTGGGATCATCGGCCTGAACAAATCCTGGGGGTATACCCATCTCCATGTCAGTGCATATCACATGACGCCTGGTATTGTCGAAGGTGATCGGGATTCGGCAACAGGCCAGTTTATTAAACCAGCTGTTCTCAATGATACAACAGAAGTGACAGAGATCGCTGGTGATGATGATTTCAAATCGTACACACCATTGACACCATACCAGGACATCCATCATTACAAGGCCGTGCTCAACAACAGCTTTATCCTCGGGGATGGAAGCCTCAAGGCGACTCTTGGCTGGCAGAGCAACCGGCGTCTGGAATATGGTGACATATTGAATGAAGGCCAGTATGGACTGTACTTCCTGCTCAATACCCTCAACTATGACCTGAGATATAATGTATCTACCGCAGATGATTATACATTTTCATTTGGCATCAATGGAATGCAGCAGGTGTCACAAAACAAAGGATCTGAATTCCTGATACCGGATTATGACCTTTTTGATATTGGCTTTTTTATCACCGCGCAAAAGGCAATGGGCAATCTTGACATCAGTGGAGGTATACGATATGATTCACGAAATGAAAACGGAGAAGATTTGTTTCTCGATGCAGATGGTATGATCGTCAGCGGAAGTGATCCTGAAGCCATCCATCAATTCACCGCCTTCCATTCCACATTTACAGGCATTTCAGGCAGCATCGGGGCCACCTATCAGTTTTCTGAAGATCTCTTTACAAAACTCAATGTATCGCGTGGATATCGTGCCCCCAATATCGCAGAGCTGGCATCCAACGGAGTCCACGAAGGAACATTCAATTATATCATTGGCGACCCCTCACTTGCACCGGAGACCAGCCTTCAGCTTGACTATGCCCTTGGGGTCAGTGATCAGCATATCACAGCGGAAGCAAGCGTGTTTGCGAGTACGATATACAATTACATTTTCCAGCGTAAACTTGAAAGTGCCTTTGGTGGTGATTCACTGTCTGAAGGGTATTCCACTTTCAAGTTTGTTCAGGGCACCGCCAATCTGGTGGGTGGCGAGATAACGATTGACATTCACCCGCACCCATTGGACTGGCTTCATTTTGAAAATTCTTTTTCCTATGTCAGTGCCACTCAAAAAGATCAGCCCGATTCCACCAGATATCTTCCACTCATACCGCCTGCAAAATGGAGATCAGAACTGAGGGCATCAGCCAAAACGCTAGGCAAGCACATTTCCAACGCGTATGTGATGATCGAGCTGGAAAACTACTGGAAGCAAAACAGGTACTATGCAGGGTATGGTACAGAGACCGCAACGCCCGGATATGCCTTGCTCAACCTCGGTATAGGTGCTGATATCACATCAAAGGACAAAACACTTTTTTCGGTTTATATCAACGCCAATAACCTGACAGATGTCGCATATCAAAGTCATCTGAGCCGGTTGAAATATGCCGATGTCAATAATGTCACCGGCAGGTCAGGGGTGTATAATATGGGAAGGAATATCAGTATTAAAGTGTTGGTGCCACTTGCATTTACATCGATGTAATGCCCTGATTGCTTTAGGAAACAGGGATTGCGTTGGTGGTGATCTGTGTGGGCAGCCTGTGCATTCCTAAAAGCGGGTTACTTTTACTTCTCCGGCTGTGTCTGGCCGGAGAAGTATATTTTAGCGTATGCCCGGATTGTTCCACAAATTATATCACCCTGAAATCTTCCAGGGCAGCCTGTCCAAGCAAAAATATTTCGAGGGATGGTATTATAAGCTGGTCTCTGCAGATGAGCAGCATGCAGTAGCGGTCATCCCGGGAATTGCCATTTATGATGACACTGACCATCATGCCTTTATCCAGGTGATCAATGGGGTCCGGCAGACCACTTCATATCATCGCTTTCCGCTTGAACAGTTTTCAGCAGATGAGGACACCTTGAAGATCGATATCGGGAAGAATCATTTTTCAAAGACTAGTGTTTCACTAGACCTGCCCGAACTGAAGGGTGATATCACCTTGCAGGACAGCATACCATTAGTCTCCTCCTTGCTGAGCCCCGGCATTATGGGATGGTACTCCTTTATGCCAAGTATGCAATGCTATCACGGTGTGGTCAGCCTGCATCATGTGCTTGAAGGTAAGACTAGCGGCACAGCAGGTGAGATTGAGTGGAGTAAGGGAGTAGGGTATATCGAAAAAGACTGGGGCACCTCTTTTCCAAAATGCTGGATATGGATACACTCCAACAATTTTAAAGATCAATCTCCCGCTTCATTGATGGCATCAGTTGCGCACATACCTTGGATGGGGAGATATTTTCCAGGCTTTATAGTGGTCCTGCTTGCTGGAGGAATTGAGTACCGTTTTGCTACCTATAATGGTTCACGGATGAAATGCTCGGTTCTCGAAGACCGGGTAGTGCTGGAATTTAGGCGAGGTGATCTGCATCTTTCTATTCATGCATTCAGGGGGCCGACCGCTGTGCTGAGATCTCCGTTGACCGGGCAGATGACCGGCAAGGTCAATGAGAGTCTTCAAGCAAGGGTAGAGGTTGCCCTTTCTCGTTCCGGACAAACCATCTGGGAGTCTACCGGTACCTCTGCAGGTCTTGAAGTCGCAGGGGATACGACTATTCTTGAAAGCGAATCCTGGCGGAGGTAGTTGAATTCCACAGAGGTGGCTACCTTTGCGCCCATGAACCGCTTCCTGGGAATAGCCATCTTGCTTGCATTTGCCTCCGTAGCCTGGGGGCAATCGTCCGGGAACCCATTTGACCTGAAATACCGGCCCGCCAAACCCAAAGTAGATCCTACGCCTAAGCCCTCAGGGATAGCAGCAGACACACAGACTAAAGCTATCGTGACCCAGCCTGTTGTCAAGCCCCCAGCTACTACGGTCAAGCCAGACACAACCCCTGTGCCTGTGACTGCTGCTGGTAGTCAGCCGGATACCAATCTACCCGGGGCAAATTCTAATCCTTTCGAAAGGGCCAAAGAAACAGATTCAATCAAGTCCGCAGTGGTGACTCCTGTAGATACCCCTGCTAAAAAGCCAGCCCTTGGGAAAATTCTTCCCCCGGTCCCAAAAACAAAAGCCTCGCGGGGATTTCAGATCTTTTTCATGCTGCTGAGCCTCCTTTTCCTGATTTTTATTGTCAATGTGGAGCGCAGTTTCGTCCGGGACCTCTGGAGAGTCATCTCTAATGAGAATTATAGTTCGCTGCACCATCGCAACCAGCGGAATACCATGCGGCAGATCCTGCTCATGATGGGTTACACAGTATTTATCATTCAGGGAGGCCTGTTTATTTTCCATGCGCTTCAGGTTTTCCACTATACCGGGACCTTGCTCGATAATATCTGGGTATCCATATTATTGGTGCTGGGCATCTATCTGACCCGCCATGGAGTGCTGCGCTATCTCAAGTGGCTCTTCAATAACGAGAAAGAGTTGACGCTCTTTGGATTCGATATCAGCATCTTCAACACCATGGTCGGACTAGTCCTCCTGCCGATCAATATACTGATCATTTTCGGACCGGAAACCATGCATAAGCCGTTGATTATCATAGGCATTATAGCCATTGCGGCAGCTTACCTCCTCAGGCAGCTCAGGTGGGTGCTCACGGCCCGCCAACTTATTGTCAATAGTCTATTTCTCTTTTTTGTTTATCTTTGCGCCGTCGAAATCCTCCCCTTGTGGGCTATTTCTAAGTTATTCTGGTGAGTGATTGATCCATTAAAACCTGTCGAATGGGTACAAACAGTATCAAAGCAAGTTCAACATCAAGTCCAAAACGTACCGTGAAGACGATTTTAGTCTCACAGCCTAAGCCAGAACGATCCCCATACTATGACATTGAGAAGAAGTATGCTATCCAGATAGACTGGAGGCCCTTTAATCATGTGGAGCCGGTCACGGAAAAGGAATTTCGTAAGTACCGTATCCGTCCGGATGAATTCCAGGCCGTGGTGATGACCAGCAAGAACAGTATTGACCACTTTTTCCGCCTCTGTGAAGAGATGCGCGTCAAGGTCTCCCAGGACATGAAGTATTTCTGTACCTCCGAGACCGTAGCCCATTACCTGCAGAAGTTTATCCAATACCGCAAGCGCAAGGTATTTGTGGGAGAGCGATCCATCCAGGATCTGTCCAGCGCGCTGCAAAAACATAAGTCCACCACACGATTCCTCGTGCCATGTTCAAACCTGGGTAAGGAAGATGTGATCGATTACCTCAAGCAGAAGGAAGTCAACTTCGAATCCGCTGTGATGTACAAGTCCGTATCCAGTGACTTGTCAGATCTCAGGGACATCTTCTATGACATGCTGATCTTCTTTAGTCCGCAGGGTATTGAGTCCTTGTTTGAAAACTTTCCTGATTTCAAGCAGAACAATACACGCATCGCTGTCTTTGGCAATATCACCGCCAAGGCCGCAGAGGAACATCATCTTCATATCGATGTTGTTGCACCCGCTCCCGGCATACCTTCGATGTCAATGGCCCTGGACAAATACCTCCAGGAGTCTAACAAGTAATATCAGGGATACCCGGCAACTAAAGGCTAATACCTGTTGTTGATGCAGACGATGATATCAACATCGAGACCTCCGCTTATCGAACATCTCCAGCAAAAACTGCTGCGTGAGCCATTGCCCGGCCAGTCTGCCCATTTCAAGATGGCACATGCGGTCAGGAAAGTGGAGCCCGTACCCGAAAGCGAAACTACGCGCGAGGCTGCTGTCTTGATGACCTTGTTTGAAAAAGAACCCGGTGACTGGCAGCTGATCTTTATCAGGAGAGCTTCATCCCATCCCCAGGACAAGCATGCCGGTCAGGTAGGCTTTCCAGGAGGTAAGAGGGAGGCCTCGGATCCGGACCTCATGTATACCGCCCTGAGGGAAAGCGAAGAAGAGATTGCTCTGGACCTTTCAGGGATTGATGTCCTGGGCCCCCTGTCACCTCTTTACATCACGGTCAGCAAATTCCTGGTGCATCCATACCTTGCCTATTCATGGAAGACACCACTATTGACCCGGCAGGAAGCAGAGGTCGAGGAAATCCTGGAGATACCGCTCAGCCATTTTTTTGACCCTGCCTCCAGGAAAGAGACACGGATCAACCTGACCAGTGGGATCATCCTCAACCATGTGCCCTCATTCCAGGTCGGTGGGCAGGTGATTTGGGGCGCCACGGCCATGATCCTCAATGAATTCCTTGAGATCATGCCCTCCTAATGACCTGAGGAGCACACATTTCCGTATTTTGTGACCTCACATGGAAACGATACTACCAATCACCGCATACCAGCCTAAGCACCATATCAGGATCGTTACGGCAGCCTCCCTTTTTGACGGCCACGATGCCGCGATCAATATCATGCGACGCATCATGCAGCGCTCAGGAGCAGAGATCATCCACCTCGGGCACAATCGCAGCGCAAAGGAAATCGTAGACACCGCGATACAGGAAGATGCACAAGGCATAGCACTGACTTCCTATCAGGGCGGGCATAATGAGTATTTCAAATACATCTTTGATATGCTCAAGGAAAGAGGCGCGGGCCATGTCAAGATATTTGGCGGTGGTGGGGTACTATTCTCCCTGAAGAAATCAAGGCATTGCAGGATTATGGCATCACCCGTATCTACTCTCCTGATGACGGTCGTCACATGGGACTCCAGGGCATGATCAATGATGTCCTGCAACAATGTGACTTTCCACTTGGAGAGCACGTCAATGGCGAACTAAAGAAGATCTCAAAGAAAGATCATCTCTCTATCTCGCGACTGATCACTGCGGTGGAAAACTATCCTGATGAAAATCAGCACTGGATCGCCCAAATCACATCAAAGGCAAAAGATTCAAAAGTTCCGGTGCTCGGTATTACCGGGACTGGTGGTGCAGGTAAGTCAAGCATGATCGATGAGATCATCCGCAGATACCTGCTTGATTTTCCGGACAAGGATCTTGCTGTGGTTTCAGTAGATCCAAGCAAGAGAAAAACAGGTGGTGCGCTATTGGGTGACCGTATCCGCATGAATGCATTGATCTCCCCACGAGTATATATGCGTTCGCTCGCGACACGTCAATCAAATCTCGCTCTATCCAAACATATCAAGCAGGCTGTAGATATCCTGAAGGCTGCTGAGTTTGACATGATCATCCTCGAGACCTCAGGTATCGGACAGTCTGATACGGAGATCGTGGATCATGCGGATATGTCCCTGTACATCATGACACCTGAATTTGGTGCCGCATCACAGCTCGAAAAAATCGACATGCTTGATTTCGCCGATGTGATCGCGATCAATAAATTTGACAAGCGTGGTGCACAGGATGCGCTGCGTGATGTGCGCAAGCAATACAAGCGCAATCATGAATTGTGGGACGTGAAAGATGAAGATATTCCAGTGTTTGGAACGATTGCTTCACAGTTTAATGACCCTGGTACAAACGCACTCTACAAGAAGATCATACAGATACTGGAAGCTAAAACCAGTATTACGTTCCATAGTACTGTGCAGTTCAAGACAGGTGAGAGTGAAAAGATTTACATCATTCCACCACATCGCGTAAGGTACCTTTCAGAGATAGCAGACAACAATCGTAAGTATGATGCCTGGGCGAAAGAGGAAGCAGAGAAGGCAGCGCTGTTGTATGCATTGAAAGAATCAAAGGCTCATTTTGAAGAAAAGGGGATTGCAGAGAAGTCACGGATCAACTCAACAAGGAGTTTGATCGGCTAAAGCAGGATGTGCATGGCGATGTCTGGCGCTGGCTTGAAGAATGGCCGGAGATACGTCACCAGTATATTGATGATGATTATTCCTACAAGGTCAGGGACAAGGTCATCAAGGTGGATACACATGTGCGTTCGCTTTCAGGCACGCGTATTCCGGTAGTTGCTTTACCAGCATACAAAGACTGGGGTACGCTCGTCAATTGGGTCACTCAGGAAAATCTACCAGGACGCTTTCCTTTTACAGCAGGTATATATCCATTCAAACGCAAGGGCGAAGACCCGACACGTATGTTTGCCGGAGAGGGTGGGCCGGAGCGCACCAACAAGCGATTCCACTATGTATCTAAAGGCATGCCTGCCATCAGGTTATCTACTGCATTTGACAGTGTGACGCTTTATGGTGAGGATCCTGATTATCGTCCTGACATCTATGGTAAGATCGGAAACGCAGGCGTGAGCATTTGTTCACTCGATGATGCCAAGCGTTTGTATTCAGGATTTGATCTCTGTGATCCAAAGACTTCGGTCTCGATGACGATCAATGGCCCTGCGGCTACGATCTGCGCATTCTTTATGAATGCGGCCATTGATCAGCAATGCGAATTGTACATCAAGGAGAACAAGCTCGAAGCGGAAGTTGAAAAAGCATTCCAGCGAAAATATGATCAGCAAGGGTTTCCAAGGCCAGCCTATGACCAGGAAATTCCTGAAGGAAACAATGGCCTTGGATTGATGTTGCTCGGCTTGACAGGTGATGAAGTATTGGAGCCAGAGATATATAGCAAGCTAAAAGCAAAAGCACTCCAATCCGTTCGCGGCACAGTGCAGGCTGATATCCTCAAGGAAGACCAGGCGCAGAATACCTGCATCTTCTCTACGGAGTTTTCACTCCGGCTGATGGGGGATATGCAGGCGTATTTTATTGATGAGAATATTCGCAATTTTTATTCCGTGTCCATCTCAGGATATCACATTGCGGAAGCGGGGGCTAATCCGATCACGCAGTTGGCCTTTACACTATCCAATGGGTTTACGTTTGTTGAATACTATTTGTCGAGAGGATTAGCCATCGATGATTTTGCACCAAACCTTTCCTTCTTCTTCTCAAATGGAGTAGATCCGGAGTATGCGGTTATCGGCAGAGTGGCTCGACGCATTTGGGCAAAAGCAATGAAGTATAAATACGGCGGCAATGATCGCTCACAAAAACTGAAATACCATATCCAGACGAGTGGTCGTTCATTGCACGCGCAGGAGATTTCCTTCAATGACATCAGGACGACCCTGCAGGCTTTGTATGCAATCTATGACAACTGCAATAGCCTTCATACCAATGCGTATGATGAAGCGATCACCACACCAACTGAAGAAAGTGTGCGCAGGGCGATGGCGATTCAACTGATCATCAATCATGAGCTTGGCCTGGCTAAGAATGAAAACCCTTTGCAAGGTGCATTTATCATTGAAGAGCTGACTGATCTCGTAGAGGAAGCAGTGTTAGCCGAGTTTGACCGCATCACAGAGCGTGGTGGTGTGTTGGGTGCCATGGAGACGATGTACCAGCGTAGCAAGATTCAGGAAGAAAGTCTCTATTATGAAACCCTCAAGCATTCAGGCGAGTTTCCGATCATTGGCGTGAATACCTTCCTTTCAAAAGACGGTTCACCTACAGTCCTTCCAAAGGAAGTCATCCGATCCAATGAAGAAGAAAAGATCAATCAGATCAAGCGCCTCAATCACCTTCATGCGGCCAACCAGGATTCATCCGGTGATGCCTTAAAGAAGTTGCAAGAGGTAGCCATCGAAAACGCCAATACATTTGAAGCCCTGATGGAGGTAGCTAAGAAATGTTCACTCGGACAGGTGACACATGCCTTGTATGAAGTGGGGGGGCAGTATCGAAGAAATATGTAATTAAGTGAAGAATGATGCTTCGGCTACGCTCAGCAACCGAAGGTGAAGAGGCTCAAGGGGCTGAAAAGGCCTTAAGGGATGAAGGGAGCAAAGGATGAAGGGAGCAAGGGGTTAATTTAGCTGCGTCGTTGCGTCGTTGCGCGAGATAATTTTGCTGCTTCCTTGCGCGAATCTATAATGCACAGGCGTCTCGATCGATCCTGCACAAGCTTGAATTCATTTCTCCACTCCTTTCAGCCATTCGCGGATGACATGCTGCAGTATTTTCTTTTTCGCCTTGGCATCCTTCAGGTCCTCGATGATGGCGATCCTTCTTCCATCCTTGTATTCTCCAGTGAGGAATCCTGAGGTATCATTGACCCGGGCACCGCTGGGGAAGACCATCATGATACGGCCTTTGTAAAGGTTGAAGACGACAATCTCCCGTTTGTATTCCTTGGGATTGAAAGGCTTCATCTCCCCGGTATAGTAGTAGCATGGGTTGTTCCACTTGATATGCTCACCGATTGTCTTTTCAGTACTCAGGATGATTTTGCGCAGGGTTTCCACCACAGGTACGATAGCCACATCCAGCTTGCTGATGTGTTCGGTGACTTGTTGTTCGTCGGTAAGGGTGGATTTGGCCATGTGATATGTTTACTTGAATCTGATTTCAATTTCGCGGCTAAGGTACAGGCTTAGCTCTATTACTTTACCACAAACTTTAATTCCCTTCCTGTTACGTTGGCTATAGTGGTGATGAGCTGGCTTGTTTTAAAAGGTTTAGGCACGTAATCATCCATTCCAGCCTCCCGGCATTTGTCCAGGTCACTGCGGATTACACTTGCCGTCAGGGCAATAACAGGTATTTGATGATTGCGCACGGATGAATGTGGATCACGAATCTGCCTCGTGGCTTCATACCCATCCATCTCCGGCATCTGCACATCCATCAGCACTACATCAAAATCATGTTCATGGAGTAAGGCCAATGCCTCTTTGCCATTAGTGGCCAGTGTTATAGCCACATCTGCTTTTACCATCAACGAATCATGGGCTACAATTCGGTTGAATTCATTGTCATCAACGATCAGGATTTTCAGCCCCTGGAGGATGGCACCATCGATTTGTCCTGATGATCGTAACCCATTTAATCTTTCCCGTGATCCTTCAGCCAATGAGATCGTAAATGAAAAGATTGTTCCAACACCTTCTTCACTGTCGATGCTGATGGCACCTCCCATCAATTCGACCAACTGTTTGCTAATCGAAAGCCCCAATCCCGTGCCCCCGAATTTTCTTGCATCCGATATATGGGCCTGCGAAAAACTTTCAAACACCGCTTCCAGTTTATCCTTTGGTATCCCTATCCCGGTATCAATTACCTTGAATGTAATACTTCGAACTGCCGACTGCCCATTGCCGACTGCCGACTGAGTACTGCCCACTTCAATCGTGACACTTCCTCTTTCGGTAAACTTAATTGCATTCCCGGTAAGATTGATAAGCACTTGCTTTAACCGGTTAGGGTCACCGACCACTATTTCGGGGACGGTTTTATCAATTTCAATCTTCAGCTGCAAGCCCTTTTCTTCTGCTTTGTAATTCAAGGTCTGCCTGACCTGATCGACCAGGCCATGAATGGAAAAATCGATTTTCTCCAGCTCCATTTTACCTTCTTCAATCTTGCTGAGATCGAGGATGTCGTTGATGATGTGCAGCAGGGTGTCTGACGATTTCTGGATACCGTCCAGGTATTCATGCTGATCCGGACGCGGCGATTTGTCAATCAGTAAATTGGTCATACCCAATACCGCATTCATGGGCGTGCGAATCTCATGGCTCATGTTGGCCAGGAACTGCTGTTTGAATTTTTCGCTTTGTTCAGCACGAATGCGTTGTTGCTCTGCCAGTTCCTTTTCTTTTAGGATAAGGCTGTTGGCCGTTTTTATGCGATTGCGTTGGGCTAAAAATATACCGGCGAAAAGTAAAACAACGCTAAAGCCACCGATGAAGCCATTGCGGACATATTTCTGGGTTTGAAGTTTCTTTAAGGCAATGGCATCCTTCAGCTCCTGTTCTGCTTTGATGGAGGCCTCTTTTTTATCATACTCATGTTGCATCTGCTGTTGCAATATTTTTTTAGTGTTTTCTGCATTCGTCATGCTATCCCGTGCTGCAATGAATAGCTTGTAATGGACAAGGGCACTGGTAAAATCACCCTTTGCGCTATCAATGGTCACCAGGCCTCTATAGCTTTCAGTGACCCGTTGTAAGCTTCCGATTTCCCTGGAGACAGAGAGCCCTTTTCTCAGGTATACTTCCGCATCGCTGTATTTTTTTTGTTTCAGATAGGCTGCTCCAAGGTAGTTATATGCGTCTGCTACTCCAGGCATTTCTCCGATTTCTTCAGCTATCTTTAAACTTAAAGTAAAGGTTCTTAAAACCTCAGGATAGTTACCTTGCTGGAAATACGCTTTCCCTTCAAGCGTCAGTATGTCTGCATCCATACCAGCTTTTCCCAGTGACATTGATATCTCTTTCGCCAACGAAAGTTGACGCAGGGCCTCGGCAAAATCACCTTTCAATATATACATCTCAGCAAAATTGATTCTGGCCCATGCGATGGATTCACTGTCGCCGATTTCTTCCCGCAGCTGAATACACTGCTGGTGATACTTTATGGCCTCCGGATAGTTTTCCAGGTCGGTATACACGATGGCTAAGCCACCGTAATTATCAGCTTGCAGCTCTTTATCTCCGTCAGTATCGTTGACTTTCAACGCAGCCAGATAATACCTCAATGCCTCAGCATAGTTGCTCAGGCTATAATAAGCGGATGCAATATTGTTTGTAGTTATAACTATACCTCGGTGGTCGCCAATCTCCTTTCTTATCTGCAGTGCTTTAGTAAGAAATTCGAGAGCGGGGACACCATCCCCTTTATAAATCTGGATGATTCCCAACACATTATAGGCAATGCCTATGCCTTTTTTATAACCTATTTTTTCGGACAGGCTCAGGCATTGGTTAGCATAATCGGTGGCCTTGTCATAGTCGCTAAACCAATAGGCTACTGAAAGTTCTTTCAGGATGTTTACTGCTGTAGTATCGGATAAGGAAGGTATTTCCTTGCCTGATTCAGGTTTTTGTGCGTAATGATTTTCGAGTTGGAGGAGGAGAGAGTCAACAAGGAGCTGGTCTTGCGAATAGGTATAATTTAAAAGAAAACATAGCAACACATTTAGCGTAAGGGATTTTTTCATTTTTGCAAGTTTTCTGAAGCATGTAATCAGGAGGGCTGTGACAGGAAATGCCCTGTAAGACTAAATATACACAATACCTCAAATTGTAACTTATTGATTGCTACTGGAGACCATGCTGAGATTCCGTTTTAAGATTTCATATTTGCAGCAGAAAGCCCTGTTTTATGAGTGATGAGACTTTAAACCGTTTTGACCGCATCGTCGCGATATTGATCCACCTGCAATCCAGCCGGGTCGTCAAGGCACAAGACCTCGCAGAGCGGTTTGGCGTCAGCCTGCGGACAATCTACAGGGATATCGACTCTCTGGAAACTGCAGGCGTGCCCATCGCAGGCGAGGCGGGGATTGGCTTCTCACTGATGGAAGGTTATCGCCTCCCTCCGGTCATGTTTACCCGAGAAGAAGCCTCCGGTTTTATCGCCGCAGAAAAACTCATGCAAAAGTTTACCGACAAGAAGATGGGCGCCCACTTTGAATCCGCGATGTACAAGATCAAATCGGTGCTGCGAGGACATGCCAGGGAACAAATCGCAGCACTGGAGTCGCAGATATGGATCAATACGACACAACAGCTCTTCAATGAAAATACACCGGATGCACTTGAGATCCTGATAGAGAGTATTGCAGAGAAGAAACAGGTCCGGTTAGTTTACCAGGCGTTCGAGGGCGAAGAGGCCATAGAGCGGCACATCGAACCAGCCGGCTTGTTTCATGAGCACAGTTATTGGTACGTGGTCGGGTATTGCCACCTGCGCAAGGATTACCGACAGTTCCGCACCGACCGGATGATAGAGATCTACAGGACTACGTTACCCTTTACCGGCGAACCCATTGATGTAGATGAATTCAGGAATATTGAAGACACCTCGGCCAAGACAAAAGCTGTGATCCGCGTCAGGAAAGATGTCGTGCGGTATATGAAGGGCGGGAGAAAGTACTATGGGTTTGTCTCCGAAGAAGAGAAAGGCGACATGGTCGAAATGACCTTTATGTCCCGCGATCTGCCACGTGGCCTGGCGAGATGGTATATGATGTTTGGAGACTGCGCCGAAATCGTCGAGCCCGAAAGCCTGAAGGAAATGGTCAGGGAGATGATCGAAAAAACCAGGGCCAATCTTACCTGATCTATGGCATGGACGCAGTATATGATGCAGGCGCATAGATATCTTCAAGTTCTGCGCAATAATATCCACAGGTTTCAACAACATGGATTACATCCTCAACCGGCACAGTGCAGGTTTCAACCCGGAGGATGTGATCACAATCCTCCAGGTCAAAATTCCACCGGCCATCACCCATGATGAGGGTATCCAGCAGAGGTCTCAGTCTGCGGATATCCATTGGTGTGGTGACCGAAGTCTTCAGGACCCATATCTGTTTAGCAGGTCCCTGTGGGGTTGTCTTACCGCTCATAAAAAGCAGGGGGTTCGATGCCCAGTGCACGCAGGTATACATAGGCCTGGGCGCGGTGGTGGATTTCATTGTCGATAAAATAAAAGATTGATGACCATACAGAGCCCGGATACATGCCGAAGGCAAGGATCTCTTCGTGAAAACGCTCCATCGGGATCATAGCCCAATAGTGGTTGATTTCTTCGGTGGCCTCATCCCATAGTTTCAGGATTTCCGTTTTTGACTTGGGCTGAGCATGGCTAAAATCCGCTTTGATGGTTTCCCTGGTGGCGATCTCCCGTATGCCTGGTGCTGCGATATGGAGTAGCTCTTCCATCAGTGCCGAAGCTGTCCGCATGCCACCGATCGAAAATTCAGTAAACTCTTTTTCAGGAAATGCCACGATTAACCTGCGAGTCAGGCTTCTGTGCCCTTGCCAGTGGTGGAGTAATTCCTCAGATGTGATCACAGCATTGACAGACTGTGCGGTGGTAGTATTGTTCATAGAGAAAGTTGTGATTGGTGATGGTTATTGTTGTCGGTCCAAAAGTAGACCCGGCCTGTGACAACAGTCTGTCAGGAGGGTTTAGGCTTCGCCATATTTTTTACAAATAGGTGCAGTTGGCTTAGAGGATAGTTATATCCTCTAAAATGGTTTTTAGGCTGATTTTCATTTCTTAACCCAAGTCAATGACATCGGCACAGGAGGCCTCTACTTTTGTGCCGTCAAACAATCAAAACAAACTAAAAGAAATGAAAGCGACAGTTTACACTCAGTACGGCTCACCAGATGTCCTCCAACTCAAGGAAGTAGCCATGCCCGTCCCAAAGGACAATGAAATCCTCCTGCAGATCAAGGCTACAGCAGTCAATTCAGGCGATGTGCGCCTGCGAAAGGCTGACCCATTTGCGGTCAGGTTTATCTTCGGGCTGACTAAGCCCAGGCTCAATATCCTCGGAAGTGTTTTTTCTGGTGAGGTTGAGCGCGTAGGCATCCAGGTCAAGCAAATCAAGGTTGGGGACCAGGTCTTTGGTCATACCGATATGCGTTTTGGCGCTTATGCAGAGTACATAGCGGTTCCGGAAGACGGGTCATTGGCACTTAAGCCTGCTGGCATTTCGCATACTGAAGCGGCTGTCATTCCTTTTGGTGGGGTGACTGCATGGCACTTTATCAAGAAGGCAGCAATAAAACCAGGGCAAAAGGTGCTTGTAGTGGGTGCATCAGGTGCGGTGGGAAGTGCGGCGGTTCAACTCGCGAAGTCGCTTGGCGCACATGTGACCGGGGTTTGTAGTACTTCAAATATTGATCTGGTCAAATCTATCGGGGCAGACGAGGTGATCGATTATACAAAGGAGGATTTTACACGCAATGGCCAAACGTATGATGTGATTTTTGATTCAGTGAATACTATATCTGTGTCAAGAAGCCTGAAGTCCCTAAGCAAGAAGGGAGTCATGATCTTAAGTGCCGCAGGAATGTCTGAAATGCTCCAGGGCTTCTGGATATCAGCGACAAGCGGCAGGAAGGTCCTGACGGGTGTGATCAGTCACGCTGCCGCAGACATTCGGTTGCTGAAGGATCTTGTGGAAGCAGGTAAGTATATGCCGGTTCTTGAAAGGACCTATCCATTAGCGCAAATGGCCGTAGCCCATGCTTATGTGGAAAAGGGGCATAAAAAGGGAAATATTGCCATTGAAGTGTGAAGTCACTTCTGGAGGAGCCTCTTTCGTATCCTGCTCAGCGATTCCGGCTTGACGCCGATATAGCTTGCGATCTGGTATTGAGGGATGCGTTGAAACAATTCGGGTCTAGAGGATAGTAATTTCAGGTAGCGTTGTTCAGGTGTATCCGTAGTATAAGAGGCCATGATTTGTTGCTGCTCGGCAAAAACCTTTTCCATGACCTTTCGGGATACAGTCTCCAGTTTTGGGAAGCGTTTGTACAGGTTTTCTTCTTTTTGCCTGTTGCCAACCACCAGTGTGCTATCCAGGCAACAATCCAGGAAGTATTGGGATGGGAGTTGTTGACTCATGCTGGTGACCGAAACGACCCATTGTTCTTCGGTGAAGAAATTATTGGTCTTTTCATCTTCGCCCACCAGGTAATATTGCCGCACGCACCCCTCCAGCACAAAGTAAGCTTCAGTTGATACCTGTCCCTCCTTCAGCAATACAGTGCCCTTGCTATACTGCCTGATGGTCATGGTCTCAGTGATAGCTAATGCCTCCTCCTCTGTCAGGGGCATGATGCGTTGAAAGTATTTCAGGAGTTTCTCGTTCATTTGTCTTGGGTGTTTTGGCTGGTGGTGTCGTCACGACTACTATCCGGTCTCCACTATGTGGCGTTCCGGGTTTTCAACTTTAAGATAGTAAAAGCTTAGTCAAGGTAGAAGACTATATACTTAGTCATATCCGCCATGGTGTGAAGCTAATGTTATCATCAGTTTTGTTTCGCTATTTTCTTAACAATTCGCTCATTGCTTTTAGATATTAATTCTAAAAAGTAAATACCTTTCTCCAAATTACTTATGTCTATAGAATTGGTGATTGGAAATTCAGCTAAAAATAAACCCATTGTTGAGTAGATTCTTATACTTTTTATTTCCACCTCCTCCGATGAAACATGTAAAATGCCTTTTGTCGGATTGGGAAAGATATTAATTGGCTTTGGGTTTTCTATGCCAAAATTTGATGATAATAATTGACAAGGATTAATTCCTCCCTCACAGAAATCAATTAATACGGATAAAGGATTAAAGAATATTCCAGCCAATTCTAGTCCCACACCTTCTACAATTGAAATTGGTTGAATAAAATAATCTTGCCCATAAGGCAGATAACCAGTTGTGAATATAGTATTCCTGCTTTTTCCAAATAGGTCTCTTGCACCTATACTGTCCACAATTCCCGCAGGCGTCTCGGTGATTAAGCCTGCCAGGATAAAATCATAAATACAAGAATTGACAGTGTCTCCAATTCCCAGGGAGTAATCGAAAATCAAATGTTCTGCCGTATCGCAAAATTCCCAGTTTAATAAAGGGAGATTGTAAATCTGCTTCTCCAGGGTGTCTTCCCTGATAAAAGAAATAACTGATTTGCTTTCAGTTTGATAGGGATAAGTAAATTCCCAGCAGGGTGGGTACATACAAGGATGCCCACCTTTCAGCAGATGCTTATATACTTTTTTATAGCTAAGGGAGTTGATGATAGTATCTCCCTCAAATGTTATGGCATGACCTGAAACCGGAAGTAAATGATCTCCTGATATATAATAGTTCAGGTAGATCCAATATTTTCCTTCTTCTACCATCGGGATGTATTGTCCTTGAATCATTTTTGGTGCAAATGATAAGAGGAAAATAATGACAAAGGATTCAGGTCTCATGGTTTACATTTTTTACATTTTTGATTTCCTTTTCCAATTGATGATAACGTCCAGGTCTACTCGTCGGCAGGATGAGTGTCGGCGATCTGTGTCTTTGCGTTGATTTTCAAATATAAGAATTTTATTTTCTATTTAGAAAAACCTGCTGACGAGTAGATTATGTTGTGAGCAGTATTCGTTTACCCATTTCTATCTCAAACCTAAACAGCTCAATCCATTTATTTATTAAGCCAATTGATTCGTGATCAATAAATTCCTTCTTATCTACTGAAATGCCAAGCGGGATTTCATTGTCTCCAAACTCATGTAAAACTGTTTTGGAGAAGTCCATTAGAAGAAAACCAATATTGCCGAATACTACTTGCTCCAGATTGTCAATTGTGACAATTTTAACATCTCTAAAGCCTTGAAATGCTAAAAACTCAGCTAACCAATTGTAATAGGTATTTACAACCTCAATTGGTCTGTTCGATTTTATTAAAATATCATGGAAAAAATAAATCCTTGAAACATACAATATTGCCTTCAATGGTAGTGAAAATTCCTCTTTATTGAATTTAGTTATGAAGTAAATCTCTCTAAACTTTGTTTCTAACAGAACCTTGACAATTCCTGGTTGATAAAAGACATTGTAAAATTCTCTCCTCTCAATTGAGGACAAGACTCCAGATAAATCATGAATTATCAAATTTGAATGATTTAATCTTTTGTCGTAGTATTCGATACTTTTACTTTTCAGGGAAATTCTTTCCTCAATTAGACTAAGATAGGTAGATATGCTTGGAAGGACTTGGATTACAGCATCTGTTTCAACTTCATCATTTTCTGAAACAATCTTTATCCTATCAACTTTTAACTGCTGCCTGTCTTCAGCATGTTTAAATTCATTTCTGTCTAGCAAACTATCTAAATAATCTGGTATATTTTTAAGTCTAGCCGAGCTTTCTGTGTCGAAGAATTCAGTGACTTCAACTCCTACTATATTATTTTCATTTAGGTGTACCCAAAAGTCGGGCTTGTCTTTGTGTTCTACGACTAAGTTATGTGTAGTGCCATAAACTAAATCGAATATTCTTCTTTCTATTTCCTTTTTAGGATACTTACTCATAATAATTCACGGTCCAGAGTTATTCCTATCAACCCAAGTAGGTGAACTTGACGGTTGCCCGCCAAGTCACCGACAGCACCTACACGCCCCCAAATATCTTTAAAAATATGGTGGGGGTCTTGGGAGTTGCTTCTTTAATGCCTCAAGGCGTTTGGTTGTCTTTGAGCATTTTGCTTTATTTCCATTGTGTCCCCATCACAAACTTCAAATAACTCGTTTCTCCATTCAATGTTATTGAAATTCGTCAGGTTACTAATTTCCATTCCATTGAAATATCTTTTTTTGCCCTTAATAATACCATAAAACCGTGCGTTAAAACTACGATAAAGTCCAACTAGCTGTGGTGCACCACCACAATGTTTATCTTTTATACCGGTAAGCGTGTCACAAAATGAATGAAATACAGCTCTGCTTGTCCGGGAATTTTCACTTTGCCAATGCAGGTCGAATTTTTCTAAAAATTCTTGCCTGCCAGAACCGATAACAAATAACTTGTCAGAGTAGCCGCTAAATTCTACCTCTTCAGAAGCCCATTTATTAATTGCTTTTGTCCATTTCATCTTTTGGCAAAAGAACTTTTTATCATCGTCTCTCGAGGCATAAATTATCTCCAATGTGTCAGCTGTTATTCCAGATACTTCTTTCGGATATTTATTAAATGATTGTATTAACTTATCAATTACTGTTTGAAATTTTTGCTTGCAGTCCCAATCAGGTTTAAATAATAATCCTTGGTCAGCTGCATCGATTATTTGATTTAAAACGATTGTAGGGAATAATACATCTCCGCAATAGCCAAATATATCTGAAGAATTTTTGCAACCAAAAACTTTTCTTCCAAAGTCAAAATGTGCCAGGTTTCCCCAGCTTATTCTGCTGTCACTTGCAATGTAAAGTGAAGATGGTTTATTTCCATCTTTCTTACTGTCAAGTCCTATCCAAGAAACTAAAAGAGTCATTTTCACATATTATTGCTCACAACACGTATATCTACGCAACCAAATATAAGGCATTCCCATTGATAATCAACATTTTGATGTTGCGTTTTTCAATATCCTCATTGCGGGGATACAAAGTTTCGCTTTTTATATCCCCGTGTCCAGCAAGCCCAGTGGGACCGGATATTGATCATCTCCAGATACCTTGTTTTATCCAACGCGATTTGTATATTTGAAACCGGCATTTGGTCCGATTAACAAATGATAAACGCTACCGGCATGTTTCGTCTCCTATCCTTGCTATCCTTGATGATCATTGGATTTCCTCTCGCCGGACAGACCATCCTCTTCGAAGATGATTTCAATAGCTGCACCCTTTCATCCGACTGGACCGTGAGCATCGATGGCAACCAGGATTTCGTCTGGTACGTCGGCACGCCAGTCAATCCTAAATCGGACAGCACCTCCATCGATGGCACCTGCATGCTGGTGATGGATGATGATGCGACAGGCAACAATACCCCGGCTCTCGTGGCTGACTTTCGCACCCCATTTTTCGACGGCCGTGGATATGCTACAGTGTTGCTTGAAGCAGACGTCCATTATCGCGATCTTGGAAATCTGGATGATGCATTCGAAATCGTGCTCTACAACGGCTCAACAGAGAAAGTGCTGGCCCGTTATGACAGCAAGAATCCGACAGGCTCACAGTTTAGCAAGTATGTCACCTTTACCAGTGATATGAGCCTATTTGGTCAAAGTGATTCTATGCAGGTCATCTTCCGCTATGCAGATGCAGGCGGATATGCCTGGTGGGCAGGGATTGACAATGTGCGCATCACCGGTATTGGCCAGGGCACGCCCGTTGTCATTGAGACATTCGATTCATGCGCGCTGCCTGCAGGCTGGACTTCAGAAGTGGTAGCCGGGGATTTCGATTGGTTTTATACGCCTCCCCCCAGCACACGATACTCCCCGGGTTCAAGCATGAATGGATCTTGCTTCGTTCTCTTTGATGATGATTACATAGGCCAGACCGCAAAGCCTTCCTTGTTGCGACTTACATCACCATGGTTTGATGGCCGCTCTTATGCTTCGTTTCAATTGAGTTTCGATCTGATCTTCCGATGGTATATCTCCGAGTCCTTCTCTGTCTATATCGAAAGCGGTACAGGCCAGCGCGCTCTTGTTGGCTCGTTTGTTGACGGAGTGGGTGGCCCCGCATTTGCAGCATTTCTCAGGCAGAGCTTTGATATCTCCGCTTATCGTCAA
The DNA here is from genome assembly GCA_016716665.1 of Candidatus Opimibacter iunctus. Lineage (GTDB taxonomy): Bacteria > Bacteroidota > Bacteroidia > Chitinophagales > Saprospiraceae > Opimibacter > Opimibacter iunctus. The sequence goes on from JADJVH010000011.1 coordinate 232,951, forward strand.
CCACAGATGCGTGTTGTCTTCGAGTTTGATGATGGCGGGAGCTGGGGCTGGTGGGTCGGATTGGACAATGTGAAGATATCAGGCAATGGCGAGGCGCATGATGCATGTGCCAATGCCATCGACCTGCAGCGAAGCCCGCTGTGCACGTCAGGCGAAAATAGAACAGCCATGTTTGAAGGCCCGGTGCCGTCCTGCAGTGAAATCAATTCTTCAGGTATCTGGTATCGCTGGGTGGCCGATAAGACGGATTGGGCAAAAGTGGAGTTGAGTGCAGACTTCAATGACGTCGTGAGTGTCTTCTCCGGAGACTGCGGTAATCTCGAATGGGTGACTTGCGGCAACAGGGACAAATATGGCTTTGATGGAGAGAAGACCTATTTCCAGGCCCGCGAGGGTACTACCTATTTTGTCCGCGTCAGCGGAGGTGTCAATGAAGGTTTCGGGTCATTGCGCGGTAACTATTGTATCAGTATTGATGACGGTATTCCACCACAGCCAGGCCTTAATGATCCATGCGCAGGCGCAGTGCCTTTGACTATCGGGGAGGATTGCCTGCAAAGCCAAAATCGCTATGCCAGCGCGGAGAGCCCATATCCTTCAAGGAATCTTCGTGCTGATGCAGATGTCTGGTATTCATTTGTAGCTCCGGCCTTATCAGATGAAGAGGTCTTACGTATTGAAACCTCAGCCAGTTTTTCAGATGTAATCACTTTGTATGAGGGCTCGTGTATTTCAGCAGCAGAAGTTGTTGGTACGGAACTCGGCCAGCGATTGGATGCAGAACATCTCAATGCAGGAGAAACGTACTATCTCAAGATCGCCGGCAATTTTGCCACCATTGAAGGCGGATTTTGTGTCAGGGCTGGCGTCGTACCCAAAGCTGATACACCTTCCAATGATGATTGCCTGCAGGCTGAAACCATTTTTGTAGGTGCAGCGTGTACGCAAGGCACTTTGTTTGGTGCTACATTTTCAGGCATACATCCTCCGTGTGTCGTATCCACAAAGCGCGATGCATGGTACTCATTTGTTGCGCCTGTTGGTGGAAATATAAAATTGATTGTTGAAGCAGATTTTAAACAGAATACAACGATATGGAGCGGTCCATGTACTAGCCTGACGGCCGAGAAATGTCTTCGCAATCCGCTGCGGTGTGATGGTTATCAATCATTGGCCGGCCTTGTCGAAGGGGAAACGTATTACCTGCAGGTATCCGCGACGGGTGACGAGAAGGGAGACTTCTGTGTGCGCATCCTGGATGGACAGACAGCTCCTCCTTTTGCTCCACTAGACCTCATGGTGCATGCCCTTTGCATCGGTATGGATTCTTCGTTGTTATTGGTCGATGCCTTTAATGGTGTTGCCCCCTACACATGGTCAGGTACCCAGCATCAACAACTTCTCTACACTGGCGAAGAATATCTCGTAGTGGTGCGCGATGCCATGGGCTGCGAAGTATCTGTGACTGGCCTTGCCCCGGAATGTGATGCCGCTGTCGAATGCACCACTGGACTTACCTTTTCAGGAGTGGCCCCAACGTGTGCGGATAGTCAGAATGGGGCAGTATCTGTAGAAGCCACCAATGGTGAGGATCCTTATATCTATGTGTGGAGTGTTCCCGGACAGATCAATAGTACGGTCGAAAATCTCAACGGAGGTATTTATTCAGTGACCGTCTATGATGCCAGTGGTTGCGCAGCAGAAGGAGCATATACACTCGAAGGGCCTCCTGCTATCCATATCAACATCCTGCAGATCAGCAATCCATGGGGCAGTGGTGACAATGGTAGTATTGAAGCCACCATTTCCGGTGGGACTGGCAATCTCTCCGCCGCATGGTTTGATAAGGACGGAATCCTGCTTTCCGATTCAAGCAACATTGCCGGACTTGGTACGGGACAATATACCCTCGTAGTGACGGATGAAAACGGATGCTCCACAGCAGAGTCTGTCTCGTTGGAATTGACGAGTGTGGATAAGCCCCTTGCAAAGGCAGACCTTGTGCAGATAGTGCCGAATCCCGCTAGAGGAAAAGCCTTTATCCTTATAGATGAAAGTCTCAGCGGGCCATGTGATATCGGTATCACCGATCCATCCGGACGTGAAGTGCTCAGGCTCAACAATATCGAAGTGCAATCTGGACAAGTATCCCTTGATGTACGCGCAATTCCTGCAGGGACATATTTTGTGCGCACCGATATCGATGGCAAGATATTTACAAAGCGTCTCTTAGTCGTCAGGACATAATCCTGAGAAAACTCATAGCAATAGTTTGCGTTCGAACGTGCGTCCACCTGTAGTCAGGCGATAACGGTATTCACCGGGTGTGAGAAAAAGCGCAGCCTTGTCAAGGATGTAGATATGGCTTCCCTGTTCACGATAGCCCTGAGTCAGTTGCCTTAAGGGCTCACCTGATGTGCTCAGGATGTCAAGGCGGATATCTCCTGCGCGCGAGAGGCTGTATTTGATATCGATATAATCCGTTGAGCCCTGGTGTGGATGATGTCCAAGTAAAATTTCTTCTGCGTTCGTACCGATAGGTGGAGTTGTGGCGGGCACTAGTCCATTGATTGGATCAAAGGGTTGTCCCATGACATACCTGATCATGTCCGGCTCACTGCCCAGCCAATCCTGCAGGATCGTCGCATACAGATTTCTGAAGTCAACACTGAAATTAGGATTACTCAGGTCCTGGTAGGTTCCTTCAAATCCACTGCCTAGTCCGCCACCAAATAGCAAGGAGTGTGTGCCGCGACCATGATCTGTACCGAATGAGCCATTTTCATAAATCGTACGACCGAATTCGGAGAAGGTCATCGTGAGTACCTTGTCTCCCATGCCTGCCTCCGCAAGGTCAGTGTAAAATGCACTGATGGCACTGCTCAGTTTGTTCATCAACACAGGATGACTGTCAGCCTGTTCAGCGTGTGTATCAAAGCCACCAAGTTGTACGAGGTATATCTTGGTGCCCAGGTTACCCTTGATGAGTCGTGCAACGATCGACATTTGTTCTGCGAGGTCATTGTTTGCCTGGTAGTCTGTGGTGTTGGCTCCTTTAAAATAAGCATCCTTTACAGTTGCAGCATAGCGGAAAGCCGAGTTTGCTGTCTGTCGCATGAAGGCCAGCTCAAGTTCGTGTGCTGTGTTGCCCAGTCCGGAGGTATTGTACAATTGTCCGGAAGAAGCGATCTGATAAAATTCCTGCGGGCTGCTGACCGCCAGGGCCATGTTAGCTACATCTGACCGGAAGATCAGGTTGCTTCGCACACCGATTTGCAATGCGGGAGGTACAGTTGGTGGTGCCTCCAGGTATGCAGGATATTGGTTGTCAAGAAAGCGTCCCAGCCAGCCGGTAGTCAGGTATTCATCCGAAGCTGATCCGGTGGCGATAATATCATAACTACGGAAGTGGCTGAAATTGGGTTGCGGATACCCGACATTAAATACAGCCTTCATCATGCCTTGATCCCACATAGGTTGAAACGCCGATGTAGTCAGCGGCATACCATATTCAGGCGACATCGCCCAGAGATTATTGTCAGGTATGGCAATCGTCGGGCGGGCACTGTAATACAAGTCATTGCCACGCTCGATGATCATGTTGAGACTGTCATTGCCACCATCAAGGCGGACCAGTACGAGGACGCGATCTGTATCGCTATTGGCCAGTGAGGCAAGGAGCGGAGAAGGCATAAACGTCCTGATGAGGGACCGGTCAAATAAGAAGCTACCTGCAGTGAGCATGCCGGAGGCCGAAAGAAAATTTCGCCTGGACCAGTGACGGTGATCAGCGTCGTGCGCTTTGGGGTCACTGAGGTCGATGGGGCGTTTTGGCTCTGTTTCTTTACACATGTGGATCGGATGCAGGTTTATATCAGTTGTGCTTCAGGTAGTCGGATCAGGTAATTCCAGCAATTGATGATCTGGTAAGGTGCTTCATCCCAGTAGAGGTTCCATGTCCCATCCGTAAAATAGTTTTCAGGAATGCCTTCTTTCAGGTAAGCCAGTGCAGCTAATCTGTGCACTTCCTCGAGTTCCTGGCCGGTGATATAAAGGATGATGGCATCGGTGATCATCAAGGGGTCATTGTCAACCGGCACCATTTCGAGTAGAGTAGCCCTGAGGTATTCCCTCAATTCGGGCAAGGCTTTGATCTGTGACAGCAATGTGGATACATAAGACCAGCGTGAGGTCAGTGTAGTCTCATTAATCCAGGATCGGTGGCCAGGCCATCCAGCCACACCAGGTGGATTGAGGATATCCTGTCCTAATCGGTATGCCCAGTAATTGACGGAATTGAGCATGGCTTCTGTCAGGGTATATCCGATATCCGTCACACCTGCTTTTCGTAGCACAGGGATCAGTGTTTCCACAGGGCTCTTGATATGCGCCGCCATGATTTCATCTTCAAAGAAATGATCACTCTTAAACAACTCTTTTAGCAGGGGCATCAGTTCCCAGTTACTGGCTGCAAAGGTCTGCCCCAGGCTTTCCACGATTTGTGGATCGGCAGTGGCGTAGACAAAATGCTTATAGATTTTTTCAGGTATAAAATGGGCCACCCTGTCTGCACGGTATTGAAAGATGACATCGTGTGCACCATCAAAATCATAATTGGCGGTCTGGCCGAAAATGGTTTTTGGTGTACTATCCCACTGGGCCGGATTAAAATAGGGGGCGTAGCACTTTCCATAATTGGCTTTCCATCCCGTCAGCGCACGTGACATCTCTTCGATATCAGTTTGTGTGTACCCGTTGCTCTCGCCCATGGTGAAGAGTTCCATCAATTCACGGGCATAGTTCTGATTAGGCTGTCCGGCTATGTTGAGGTTGCCATTCAGATATACCAGCATGGCGGCATCTTTTCCAACAGCCTTTGTAAAAGCATGGAAATTGCCAAATGCCATGGCATTGAGTAGCGCAAAGTATGACCAATAATAGTTGTTGCAATCCACGATCCGGTTTTCGGTGACGAAGTGGTTGCGCCAGAACATCACCATTTTCGCCCTGACAGGTTGCTGGATGAGTTCAGTAAACCACTGGCGTATAAATTCACTCTTGTGTGTTCCCCTGAGCGTGGTATCTACTGCATAGTCATCTTCCGTCCAGTTGGCCCAAATGGGAGGAGTTGGTTGTGCTGCAGCAGCTGCATTGTCCAGGAGCATATCGACTAGCTCTCCCGGGCTCATCGTCAATCCCTGCTTCACCTCAGCCCAACTGGCTCCATAGCCAAGGCGGTCATAGACATGCATGACCCGCTGACTATTCCACGGCTTTTCATCAGATGGAACATATGGCGCAAGGCTCAACGAAACAGGCTTAGGCATAGCAGAGACATTAGGAGAAACTGAGGTCGGCATCTTGTAAAGTTAAAAAAGATGAGGATACCATATGCCTGCTTTGCATACTGATTTGATGCCACCACAATTATTTAATAATGGATAAAGATGGAAGTAATAAATCACGGGCAGTTTACATTCAGCAGTCAGCACTTTGCAGCTGGCATGATTAGTCTTGAATAAACATTACAACTGATGTGTATACCAGGCTGAAACTTTTAAAAGCCCACTGCCCACTGCCATTTGCCCACTGCTTACTTCAAATAAAATTTCTCTTCCACCACCCATCCTTCTTCAGTGTATTTCAAAATGCAGAAGTGATCGACCTCAAAGGTGGCGTGATATTTCTTGTTGTTGTAATACCTCCACATCTTGTCAAACTGCTGGTGCGTGACATCCTTGTGCGCCAGGGTGAGGTGAGGGTGAAAAGGCCGTTCGGGATATTTGTCGAGGACATGGGGCATCCTGGCCAGGATAGCCTGGTTCCATAGATCATAGAGATCATGGAGGGTATGGTTTAAGATCGGATTGATAAAAATCACCCTTGGCCGGAACGAACCGTAATCCCGCAGTTCCATCTTGAAGGGAGGCACAGACCCAGCAAAGGCGCCGGCCATGCCAAAGAGCAGGCCAATTTCGGCGGAAGAAAGCGAGAGGGGAGGTACGATGGTGAGGTGAGGAGGAGTCCTCAGCGCATGTACAGGCCCCCATGTGGCCGCGATGTACTCCTGCTCTTTCCGGATTTCTGAATATACCGGCTCCGGCGGAACGATGGCAATAAGCTTAAGGTTTTTATCCATGATGTACTACGGGAGCCCAATTTAAGGTATTCCTGTTATTGTAAGAGAGTGAGACCGTGAGAAGCGTGAGAACGTGAGAGGTGTGCGAATGGGTGCGGGAGGTGGGAGACCTCCGTGTACTCCGTGCAAAACCTCCGTGTGCTCCGTGCCAAATCTCCGTGTGCTCCGTGCGAAATCTCCATGTTCTCTCCAGCATATATTGCTATTGCAATGGCGGGATCTGCGCTGCACTACGACGTGCGTAACATCTGTGCGAATCCTCCAGACCATGTTTAGGAAAACGTGAATCCAAATCGTTTCGTATTTTGTCCACATGGAAAAGGGAGGCGTTAGCCTATTTATGGTATTATTTGCCTGCCTGATGGGTGCTTGTAACCAGGCTCCGTCGGACGCTGCCAATGCAGGTGGATCAAAAACAGATTCACTCACGCAGGTAGCTGCAGGAACACTGGCCCTGGACAAAATCAAACTCCCTCCGGGTTTCAAGATCGAAGTGTATGCTGAAGGTATCACCAATGCCAGATCACTTGAGATCAGCCCTTCCGGTATCCTGTATGTCGGCACGATGAGCAAAGGCGATGTTTACGCCTTGAAGGACGAAAACAATGATTTGATCGCGGAGAAGAAATGGACCATAGCCACAGGACTCAAGATGCCCAATGGCGTGGCGTTTAAGGACGGAGACCTCTATGTCGCTGAAGTCAGCAAGATATTGAAATATCCCGCCATCGAATCAAAGCTCGATAAGCCAGAAATGGAAGTGTTCTATGACCAGTATCCTGACAAGGAACATCATGGCTGGAAATATATAGCTTTCGGTCCTGATGGTAACCTATACGTCCCTGTCGGTGCTCCATGCAATATCTGTGAATCTGATGATGAGGTTTTTGGGACGATCACGCGCATCAATATGGCTTCAAAGACACGCGATATCATACAACGAGGTATACGCAATACAGTAGGATTGACATGGCATCCGGAGACAAAGGAAATGTGGTTTACGGACAATGGAGGAGACTGGCTCGAGAAGATATGCCTTCCTGTGAACTCAACTATGCCCCCAAAGAAGGAATGAATTTCGGATATCCGTATTGTCACCAGGGCGATTACCCCGATCCCAAACTTGGCAAGAAACATGCATGTAGTGAATTCACACCCCCTGCCGAAAAACTCGGTGCACATGTTGCGCCACTTGGTCTTGATTTTTATACCGGCACGATGTTCCCTGAAAAATACAGAAACCAACTCTTCATCGCCGAGCATGGCTCATGGAACCGTACCAAACCATCAGGTTATCGTGTCGTCATGGTTACCATCGAAGATAATATGATCACCTCTCATGAAGTCTTTGCCGAAGGCTGGCTCCAGGGCGGTGCTGCCTGGGGAAGACCCGTGGATATTGAGTTTCTACCCGATGGATCTATGCTGGTCTCTGATGATTATGCAAATGTGATCTATCGAATCTCCTACTCCGGCCAATAAATCACACCCACACCCACAAGTCTCACGTTTTCAATTCACAAATGGATAAACGTGGTGCAGGCACCATGCGATATTTTCCCACGACTTAAAAGTCAGGGCTATTCAATAGATTCTACCTGAATATTTTTAAAAAACCCACACACTGCACCCACACTTCTCACGTTCTCACACTCATACTCCACTTTTCACTTTTCGCTTTTCATTTTTCGTTTATCACAAGTCTCCGAGCTGTGGCCTGATGATTATTTCCTCCACCACCGAAGAAGGTCCCATCCTCGTGCATGCCAGCACTGCTTCTGCTACATCCTCAGCGGGCATTAGCCTGTCAGGGGCATAAGGGGCATTACCCCAGGAGGCAGACCAGGTGGCACCTGGCATGATCGAAGTCACCTTGATCCCGTGTGGTTTCATTTCTTCACGCAATGCCTTGCTGAAACCAAGCATTGCGAATTTGCTGATCGTATAGGAACCACCATTGGGGTAGGACATAAAGCTGGCGATCGAACACATATTGATGATGTGGCCTTGCTTGCGGTTCATCATTCCGGGCAGGAGAGTACGGGTCAAGTAATATGGGCTATAAAGATTCAGCGCCATGGTTGATTCCAGTGCTCCATCATCCTCACCATGCACCGAGCCTGGAAGAAAGACACCTGCATTGTTGATCAGGAGATCGATCTCCGGCCATATCGCCAGGATATCTTCTCCGTATTTGATGGTTTCTTCTTTTTCAGCAAAATCCACCCAATGGATGAGGCATTCCTGCCCGGGATAACCTTGGGTGACCTCATCCTGCAAAGCCTCAAGATCCTCGAGGTTTCTGCTCGTGGCAGCAACATTCCATCCTTCCCTGGCCAGGGCCAGCAGGACCGCGCGCCCTATTCCCTTTGTCGAACCTGTTATAACTGCGTTCATATTTATTTAGCTTTCAGCCGTCAGCTTTGAGCTTTCAGCTTTTATTGTTTTTAGCCGCCAGCTACCAGCTACCAGAGGTTATTATTTATGTTTTACCCTTTCCGTTTTCGCACGAAGTTCACGGAGAATAGTTCAATTCATTGCCTCCTATCTCCTGCCTCCTATTTCCTGCCTCCTAAAACCCACACCCATGTCCACACTTCTTACTGTCTCACTGTCTTACACTCTTACACCCATGCCCACACCTCTTACTGTCTCACTGTCTTACCGTCTTACATACAAAGTTATCCCAAACTCAGGAACATAGACGGGCTTTCCCTCGGATGGAGTACTTTTACCTCCGCTAAGCTGGCAAACAATGATTAAATTTTTTGAGCATTTCGGCAAATTCATCATTTGGATGAGACTCGTCTTCTCCCGACCGGAGAAAATGAGCATGTATTGGCGCGAGACTATGCGGCAGATGAATGATATCGGGATCGGTTCGTTGATCATTGTCATCCTGATCTCGACCTTTATGGGAGCCGTCATGGCTGTCCAAATCAGCTACCAGCTTGGTGGCCAGCTCATTCCGAGGTATTACGTAGGGTATCTCGTCAGGGATATCACGATTATTGAGTTGGCGCCGACCATCACCTGCCTGGTACTGGCGGGCAAGGTCGGATCTAATATGGCGGCCGAAATCGGCGGGATGCGCCAAAAGGAGCATATCGACGCCATGGAGATCATGGGGGTCAATACCTCTGCCTTCCTGGTGATGCCCAAGATTATAGCTGCGATATGCGTTGTACCCCTCCTGGTATCAGTAGCTGCTATCGTCAGTATCCTGGGGGCCTACATCGCAGCAGTTCCAACAGGTTTGTTTAGCGGCGCAGAATATATACAAGGTATACGCTCCTATCTGGAGACATGGAACATCTTTATCATGTATGTCAAGGCGGTCGTCTTCGGCCTGATCCTGGCGTCCATATCCTGCTACCAGGGTTATTTTGTCAAGGGTGGCAGCATCGAACTCGGTAAAGCCAGCACGGCAGCAGTGGTGATGAGCAATATCGCCATCCTGATCGCCGATTATCTCATCGCAGTACTCCTCACTTCATGATACGCGCAGAAAACATAGCCAAGTCGTTTGGAGACCAGCATATCCTCGAGGATATCAATCTCACTTTTGAGGCCGGCAAGACCAACCTGATCATCGGGCGAAGTGGTGCCGGGAAAACTGTATTGCTTAAGATACTGGTGGGCCTCTATCCGCCTACTTCGGGCATCGTATGGTATGACAATGTCAACTTTACAGCCCTTGCCAAGAAGAAAGTCCGGGATATCCGGATGCAGGTGGGTATGCTTTTCCAGGGTACAGCTTTGTTTGACTCCATGACCATCGAGGAAAACGTCCGCTTCCCGATGGATATGTTTACCAATAAGACCGCAAAGGAAAAACTGGACAGGGTCAATTATTGCCTCGAAAGGGTGAGCCTCAAGGATGTACTCAAGAAATATCCATCTCAGTTGAGCGGAGGTATGCAGAAAAGGGTGGGGATTGCCAGGGCGATCGTCCTGCAGCCCAAGTACCTGTTTTGCGACGAACCCAATTCAGGCCTGGACCCCAAGACCAGTCTGGTGATCGACGAACTCATCCATGATATCACGATCGAGAATAATATCACGACCATCATCAATACCCATGATATGAACTCCGTGATGGAGATCGGGGACAATATAGCCCTCCTGCACAATGGCCACCTGGCCTGGGAAGGAAGCAATGATGAGGTGCTCACCTCCAAGAATGAAGTCCTCCAGGACTTCGTCTTCGCCTCTCCTTTCCTCCAGAAAGTCCGAAACCTCCACACCTAGAAACAAAAAAGCCAGCTATTGCTGGCTTTTTGATTCTTCATTTTTCACTTTTCGTTTTTCACTTAAGAAGTGCCCGGGGAGGGACTCGAACCCTCACGTCCTATTGGACACATGCCCCTCAAACATGCCTGTCTACCAATTTCAGCACCCGGGCGGGTACTTAACGGGACGCGAAGATAATTTAAAAATGAAAAACGAAAAATGAAAAGCGTTGCTTTGGCCATTTAGCCCAGAGACTTTAGTTGATATGGCCACAGGAAGGAACCGGAGCGGGGTAAAAGAGAGAAAGGAGTCCGGATTCCAATAGAAGTATTTCGGCGAAATACTAACGGATTAATATTATATGTAATGTGTAATATTCATGTATTCAAATTATTATTTCCTTTAATGCATCCACCCACTACCTTTTTTCAAAAAACTCTCCCCCTGTTCAGGGATTTTCCCCGCGTTTGGTTTACCTTTAAGTCCGGTAAGTGCATCAGCAGAGGCATGAAAGTTTTTTATATATGTTGTAAACTTTTGCCACCTCACCAGCGTTATGCTGATATTCAATAGCCTTCGATCCGCAGGATTCGCCTGCTAATCATAAAGATGTAGTTTTCTTATTTTGAGACCTTAGTCGAAAAAGCCCGGAGCAAATGTGCATACGGGCTTTTCGACGTTTTCGCAAAAGCTCGAAAAGCTAAATGAAAAAGAAAAGAGAAAAATGAAAAATAATAATAGCAAAAGATTTTTTCTTTAGTGCATTTATTTTTGCAGTACGAATAGAGGATATGAAGATGCCTTTAATTTCCCCACAATCTTTGTAAAGTGATTCAAACTCATCTTTGGTAATGTAGTCAGTAGCCCTGAGAAGTTCCAGGAAGTACAATGTTTCGTTAGCTTCTTTCAATCCAATGCTCAACTTGCTGATAAAATCTTTCTTGCTCTGGGCAAATTCAGCCTCACGGTCGTTGGCTCCTGGTGAAGTGCCACTTTTCAGTATTTGTCTGCTTAGCACAAATTCTTTCCTTTCGGATTGTAATCGCTGAACCAAGCGGACAATTTTCACAGCGAAAGCAAAAGCTTTTTCAGATAGAATAGAATTTTTCATAACTATTTAGTTTTCAATGGTGAATTGAAAAATTAGGGCTTTATCATGTGAAATGCAAATCATTTTTCCAGCAGTAGCTGTCGATCACGACCCATTTTTCCCTTTTCATTTTTCATTTTTCATTTACTTTGTAGAATGCCGGAATTTGTTCACTTGCACTGCCACACGCACTATTCACTGCTGGATGGAGCCTCCCATATCCCCGAACTCATGGACAAGGCTGTCGCTGACGGCCAGAAGGGAATAGCAATCACTGACCATGGCAATATGTTCGGTGCTTTCGAGTTTGTATCGGAAGCCAAGAAGCGCAAACTCAAGGCCCTCGTAGGATGCGAATTCTACCTGGTCCAGGACAGGCACAAACGCCAGTTTCAAACCTCCAAGGGAGAGCGCGACAACCGATATCACCAGCTACTCCTCGCCAAGGATCAGGAAGGATACCAAAATCTCTCTAAGCTGTGTTCACTTGGATTTATTGAAGGTACCTACAGCGGTTATCCGAGGATCGATAAGGAACTCCTCCTTCAATACCACAAAGGACTCATCGCTACCAGTTGTTGTATCGGCGCAGAGATACCACAGACCATCCTCACCGGTGATCTCGAGAAAGCAGAGAAAGCAGTGCAGTGGTGGCTGGATATTTTTGGAGAAGATTTTTATATAGAGCTGCAACGTCAGCGCGGACTCGAGTCCATTGATGATACCGGCTTCAGCCAGGAGAAGGTCAACCAGATACTTCTCGGCTTTGCTAAAAAATACAACATCAAGGTCATCGCGACCAACGATGCGCATTATATCAATGAAGAAGATGCCAAGGCCCATGACATCATCCTCTGTGTCAATACCGGAAAGAAAATGTCAGAGCCTGGAAGGTTTCAGTTTCCAAGCACTGATTTTTATTTCAAGACCCAGGAGGAGATGAACCTCATCTTCCATGATATCCCTGAGGCAATCGATAATACCAATGAGATTTTTGACAAGATCACTTCTCCCGTATTGACAAGGGATGTGTTGCTCCCCAATTTTCCTGTTCCGCAGGGCTTTAAAGATCAGGCCGCTTACCTGCGTCACCTGGTCTATGAAGGGGCACTGCATCGGTACGGTACGATCCTGCCGGATATCAAAGAACGTCTTGACTGGGAGCTAAGTGTCATTGAAAAAATGAACTTCAACGGATACTTCCTCATCGTCCAGGATTTTATCAGGGCAGCAAGGAAGATGGATGTAAGCGTAGGCCCGGGTCGGGGATCAGGCGCTGGATCTGCAGTCGCCTATTGCCTGACCATCACCAATATCGATCCACTCAAGTATAACCTGCTGTTTGAGCGCTTCCTCAATCCGGAACGTGTCTCCATGCCCGACTTTGATATTGACTTTGATGACGAAGGTCGACAACGCGTGATTGATTATGTGGTCAATAAGTATGGAAAAAACCAGGTCGCTCAGATCGTCACGTTTGGTACCATGGCCGCCAAGTCTTCCATACGTGATGTTGGTAGGGTCTTGGAATTGCCACTACCGGATACAGACCGTCTGGCCAAGATGGTGCCGATCACTCCCGGTACAACGTTGGCCAAGATATTTAAGGAAGGAAAAGAAGCTGAGAATGATGCCCAATCCCGCGATCTGGAAAATATCCGCAAGCTGAGGGATATAGAGAAGACAGATACGGCTGAAGGAGAGATATTACGGCTTGCACAGCAGGTAGAAGGTACAGTGCGCAACACCGGTATCCATGCCGCAGGGATGATTATTGCCCCGGCGATATCATGCAGTATATTCCTGTATGTACATCATCGGAAACAGAATTGCTGGTCACCCAGTTTGAAGGTGGCGTAGTCGAATCCGCAGGGATGCTGAAGATGGACTTCCTGGGCCTGAAGACCCTGTCTATCGTCAAGGATGCCATCAAGATTATCGCAGAGCGGCAAGGCACGACCGAACTCATCGATCCGGATAATATTCCACTTGATGACCCTGCTACGTTTACGTTGTTTCAGAAAGGGGAGACCATCGGGATATTCCAGTTTGAATCCACGGGCATGCAGAAGTACCTGCGTGAACTTGTGCCAACAAATATTGAGGACCTCATCGCGATGAACGCGCTCTATCGCCCGGGACCCATGAATTACATCCCCATCTTTGTCAACCGTAAGCATGGAAGGGAGCAGGTGGAATACCCGCATGAATGGATGACTGACTTGCTCAAGCCCACGTACGGGATCATGGTCTATCAGGAACAGATCATGCAGGCCGCACAGATCATGGCAGGCTATAGTCTCGGCGCTGCGGATATGTTGCGCAGGGCCATGGGAAAGAAGAAGGCGGATGAAATGGAAAAGCACCGGCAGATTTTTGTCGAAGGAGCCACCGCCAAGGGAGTACCCTCCGTCAAGGCAGATGAGATATTTGAAATCATGTCCAAGTTTGCCAGCTATGGTTTCAACCGTTCACATAGTGCTGCATACACTGTGTTGTCTGTTCAGACGGCATGGCTCAAGACACACTTTCCTGCCGAATTTATGGCTGCAGTACTGACGCACAATAAGAATGATATCACCAAGCTCAACTTTTTCCTTAGGGAGTGCAAGCGGATGAATATCCCGGTTTTGCCTCCGGATGTCAACGAGAGTAATATCAATTTTACCGTCAACGCCAAAGGGGCTATCCGCTTCGGATTGTCAGCACTCAAGAATATGGGTGAAGGCTCCGGAGATGATATCATCAATGAACGCAAAACCAATGGACCTTTCCAGTCTATCTTCGATTTGACCTCCAGAGTCAATCTCAAGGCGGTCAATAAGAAAGCACTCGAAGCCCTGGTGATGGGTGGTGGCCTCGATTGTTTTGAAGGCACACACCGCGCGCAGTATTTTGCTCCAACAGACAAATACGAATCCCTGATCGAGCATGCGATAAGGTATGGCCAATCTGTACAGGCCCAGGCTAGTCAGACCCAACTTACATTGTTCGGTGATTCGTCATCCAATATGTTCCAGGCTCCTGCTATGCCACAGGTGCCACAATGGTCACTGATCGAGAAACTCACCAGGGAGAAAGAGATCACCGGGATCTACATGTCTGGTCATCCACTCGATGATTACAGGCTTGAAATAGAGCATTTCACCAATTGCCCGCTGGACATGGTGACAGTGCACAAGGACAAGCACCTCAAACTGGCAGGCATGGTCACCAATGCGGATCACCGGGTCACCAAGAAAGGAACAGGGTGGGGGATATTTACCTTACAGGATTTCAGGGGCTCACTTGATATACGGCTCTTCAATGAAGACTATAAGAAGTACCGGGACATCATGACTGTCGGCGAAGCCCTCTTTGTCGAAGGCCATTATCAGCTGAGTTGGAATGGCCAGGAACATGAATTCAGGATCACATCCGCCCGTATGCTCGCCAGCATCGGTGAGGAATTGACTAAATCAATCACCGTCAAGATTTCCATCGACCAGCTTGATCAGTTTCTCCTCGACAGTCTCGATAAGATATGCGAGCAGCATAAAGGGAGGCACAAGCTCAAGTTGCAGGTCTATGACCGCGAAGATGACTTCATCCTCGGCCTGATCTCCAAGTCCAACAAAGTCAAGGCGGCAAGTGCCATGATCGAAGACCTGGATGCTCTGGGTATAAAATATAAATTGAATTAAGGTCGTAGAGACGCGATTTATCGCGTTCTACTTTGGACGAAGGCCCCGGGGTGGTTAAAGCGAGCTTGTCCACTCCTCCACCTGACTGCTGATTGCTCACTGTTAGCTGACAGCGCAACCCCAAACGTTAAAATATTGTTATAACACCATCCGTTAACATCTTTACCAGCCGGATGGGAGTTATCATTAAGGAATGTTAAACTGGCTCATTTTCATATCATTAGCAGGATCTTTTCCGAAAGCGGAAGGGCTAGCCGACACACATTTTGGTACAACGGATTCATTGACGATTCAAATTGTGAATTATGACCAATTGAAGCCTTTATTGCACAATGATAATGATACGACCTATGTGGTCAATTTCTGGGCAACCTGGTGTGCACCTTGTGTAAAGGAATTACCTTATTTTGTTGCGTTGGATTCAATCTACGGGAAAGGGCCTTTTAAACTGATCCTGGTCAGTCTGGATTTTAAAAAGGACTATGTTTCTAAATTGCAACCCTTTGTGGAAGAAAACGGGAACTTGAAGCTTTTGTCTTGGTCCTGGAAGATAACCGGACTAATTACTGGATAGATGATATTGATCCATCATGGTCCGGAGCTATTCCGGCAACGTTGGTCTACCGTGGTACAAGCAAAGAACTTTTTTTGAAAGAACTTTTAACCACGTCGATGAGTTAAGTGATATAATAAAACCATTTTTAAACTAAATACTTTATGAAAATTCTAATCGGTAAGCTGCTCCTCGCTGTTTTAACGATCACATTGATCAGTGCGGTCAGCCCTGCGTATGGCCAATTAAAAGTTGGTAGCCAGGCTGCTGATTTTAAACTGAAGAATGTTGACGACTCCATAGTATCGCTCGCCGATTACAAGGGAGTGAACGGATATATTGTTGTGTTTACATGCAACACGTGTCCATACGCTGAAATGTATGAAGACCGGATTATCGCTCTGCATAATAAGTATGCTTCACAGGGATATCCTGTAGTGGCCATCAATCCAAATGATCCTTCTGTAAAACCAGGTGATGATTTTGCATCGATGCAGGCCAGGGCCAAGGAAAAGAAGTTCCCGTTCAAGTATTTGTTTGATGACGGCCAGAAAGTATACCCTGCATTTGGTGCGACCCGTACACCACATGTATTTATCCTTGATGCCAACAGATACGTCCGCTATATCGGCGCTATCGATGACAATGCACAGGATCCTGCCGGTGTCACCATCAAGTATGTCGAAAACGCGATTGCCGCCCTCAAGGCTGGTAACAATCCTGACCCCGCTGAAAACAAAAGCAATCGGCTGCACGATTAAAGTGAAAAGCTAAACTAAAAAGAAAAGTTAAAAACAAGGCACGATACAAGCGTCTTTTTTATTCTTCTGTTTTTTATTCTTCACTTTTCGACTAGTACCTTTTTTCATCCTTTTCTCCTTTAGTTGCTGAAGATCCATTATACCTGCCCATTGAGCTTACTGAATTCATCCACAGCCCACTTCTCCAGTGCGTTGTGGAAATCTTCATCCGCCGCACAATTCTTCTCGAGTGCGTTTGTAGTCATCTTCAGTCTCAATGGGAGGACAAATTTTTTTAAGTTAATGTTATTTCAGCGTCCCCTTTTAGGGGATTTAGGGCAAAACGGCACTTATTTTACAATGACCTTGTATAAGATCCTGTATTCACACAGGGATCACTTCCTTATCACTGCACAACACCACCATCAGGTTGCTGACCATGGTTGCCTTCTTTTCGTCATCAAAATGGACGATGTTTTTTCCGGAAAGGTCTGCAAGGGCCATTTCGACCATACTCACCGCACCTTCCACGATCTTGTGACGGGCAGCTACGATGGCTTCAGCTTGCTGGCGCTTGAGCATCGCACTTGCGATTTCCTCGGCGTAGGCCAGATATCCGATGCTTGCTTCCATGACTTCGATGCCGGCAATGGCCAGGCGCTCAGAAAGGGCATGCTCGAGGGAATGGTTGATTTCCTGTAAGCCAGACCGCAAGGTGATTTCTGTCTGGTGGTCATCAAAGTTGTCGTACGAATACTGTCCGACCAGGCTCCTGACAGCGGCATCGCTTTGCAACTTGACAAAGCTGGCATAATCATCGACTTCAAAGGCGGCCTTGTAGGCATCCCTTACCCTCCACACCGTGATCACACTGATCAGGATTGGATTTCCACGCTTGTCATTGACCTTGATGCGCTCGCTTTCAAAATTGCGGGCACGAAGGGAGATGCCTTTCTTGGTGAAGAAGGGGTTTGCCCAGAAGAACCCGTTGTCCTTGACCGTTCCCTTGTATTTCCCAAAAAGGGTGATGACCCTTGAGCTGTTGGGGTTGATAAAGAAAAAGCCCGTAGGTAGAAAGATCATCAACATCAGGGCGATGCCAGGGATTCCAGGATTCCATTGTTGGGTGAGGCCTGTTATGCCAATGACAAGGAATGCCAAAAGGAGGAGCAAAAAGAGATACCCTGAATAAGGGCGGTAGTTTTTTTCCATGTTTTTCGAGTTTGATATTAAATTGATATCACAAATATATCACGGGAATTCGCCTTTGTCAATACCCCGGTGAAAAAACACGACAAAATCATGTGAAAACATGACCAATAACCTGTTTATGGATTTAAATACCTTTGACTGTATGAAAAGGGTCCCCGTCTTTTTATGCCTCCTCGTCCTCCTGCCGATAGCATGCCATCAGGATGACATGCCCATGAAGGAGCTGGATCTGCGGCCTCATGGTCTCGAGATCACCATCCTGGCCCCGGACAGTGCGGTGATCCAGGAGAAGGATTACAATTTTATGCGGGATATCACCGTACGGAAGGGCGATCGCTTCTTTCTCCAGATTTTTGAATTTGCCGCCCCCCGACAGGATGCCGCCGGAGAAAAGCTCCGCCAACTGACCTCCGTCAGGGAGGATCCCTATTTCATGGAAGTCATAAAGGAAGAGGACCAGGGCTTTATCTTCAGCAAGCAAGCCGACAGCACAGCAGTGGATTATGATTTCCGCTATGTCAGGATCCTTGGCGACAAGGAACTGATCTTCCAGGCAGGACTGGTAGGCACTTTCTCATTGCCTGACATCCAAAGGATGTACACTGCAGTGAAAAGTGAAAAGTGATGCTTCGGCTACGCTCAGCAACCGGAGGAAAAGGATACTTCGACAACGCTTAGTAACCGGGAATAGAATCCACAAGTAAATCTATTGAATAGCCCCTACTTTTAAATAGGGGAAAAGAATCCCCGCGGCTTTAGCCGCGTATCCGATCACCGATCACCGATCACTGATCACTGATCTCTAACCAGTTGCTGATAAGCAAAGATCAGCATTCTCATCTGTCTGAACAGATGTCCATGCTGGGCTTCCACATTGAGATAAGGGATACCGAATCCTGCACAATAGACGGAGAGGCTGCCATCATCAGTCAACGTTGTATTGGCCTGCATGACGGCATGATACTGCCCAACACAGAGTTTGTCCAGGATCGGAAATTCAGTGACGAAATAGAAATCATCCTTGTCCCGCACACATCCTTTACAGACGGCCTGGGCTTCCGCCTCATATTCGCCACCGGGCATGTAACTCTTGAATCCATAATTGTGATCCGTGTTATTGTGCAGTGCGAAGACCATGGTTCTTTGGTTGATGCGCAGCGCATTCTGCAAGCTATCCCGCCATGAGGCAATCAGGCGGAATGCAAGGGTATCTGTGTTTTTATTCCTTGCGAGTTGCTGCCATACACCGGTATCAGTATAAATCCTGTTGGGATCGATATGTATTGAATCTTCGCCAAGGAGGAAAGAGATATTTCTCTTGCCATTGTGCATGAGTTCGTAGTAACGCACACCATAGTGCCTGGCAACGATCCGTCCTGCGAGTGCAGACGAGTTTTCATTGTCATGCATATTGTACAAGAGGATCCCTGATGTATCGGGACCAAAGCCTAGGAGGGTAATCATCGTGCCGCTCAACGGGATACGGAGGCTATCCTGTCCGTCGGCATTGAAACATATAAATAATAAAAGGCCGAAAATATATCCCTTCATGCCGCGAAGATAAGCATAGGAGCAGGGTATCTTTGGTGGTAATGAAAAGATATCGTTGGGTACTCTTTGATGCCGATCACACCTTGTTTGACTTTGACAAGGCAAGCGAAGAAGCGCTCGCAGAGGTGCTTCTGCTCAATGGACAGCATTGGGAAAAGGGTATGTTTGAGGATTACAGGCAGATCAATGCGCAATGCTGGAAAGAGTATGAGACAGGCGTGATCAACCGGGATACCCTGGTCTATGAGCGTTTCAGGCGGTATTTCCAATTGAGGCAACTTGACCTTGATCCCGTTGCTTCCCAAAAGCAATATCTGGTCCGATTGGGCGCAAAGCCATACCTGATGCCAGGCGCAGCAGACCTCATGTCATGGCTTGAAGGCCGCATAGGAATTGGCTATGTCACCAACGGGATGCCTGAAGTCCAGCGCCCGAGGCTTGAATTGATCGGCTGGGAAAAACGATTTGACGTGATCGTCATCGCCGGTGAGATCGGCGCATCCAAGCCTCACGCAGCTTATTTTCAGCACGTCCATCAACAGATCGGCACCCCCGACCATGCCGAAGTACTTGTGGTAGGAGACAACCTGACAGCCGATATCGAAGGCGCAGCATCCTTTGGATACCACACCTGCTGGTATAATCCACAGCAGGAGCACTGCCATCTCCCTAAGGATCCGGACTATACGATCTTACATCTTTCTGAACTCAGGGAAATACTCTCCGCCGGGCCGGTCTCAATGTGATTGAGGCTTGGAAACGTACTCACCTCCGATACATAACAGTATCAGCAGTAAAAACACTAATGGTATCATGGACATTATAATTGGTGACAAACATATTAAATATTTATTTAATATGTCAAAAAATGTACCAAATAGTAAGAGAGATGCCGTTGGATGGAGTTCTCTCCGCCAACATTCTCTATCCCAACTGGGATTTCAACTGTAAACTCCTATTGGAATCCCCATGGCTGGCGGAGAGAACTCCATCCAGCGGCGTTTTATTTTTCTGCGGAAATCTAAAATTGGCTAAATCACTATGATTAAAAAAGAAGCAAAACCTCCTCTCGCAGACTTCAATGGAAATGGTGTCTGTATTACCCTAACCCTGATTGAATAGACAACTTAATTTTATTTTCCGGGTTACTAAACTGAACAGGCCTCAACTGATTGATTTATTAAAACCACTTTAAGTCCAATATTATGAATCGAATAAAGCAACTAATAGCTCCCGTTTCTTACGGGACGACAGCAGACCTGGGACTCCTCATCCTGAGGGCGGGGGTCGGACTGATCATGATGATGAGCCATGGCTGGCCCAAACTCATCTCTTTTGGAGAGAAATCCGGTGAATTCTACGATTTTATGGGCTTAGGCCCTGCGTTTTCACTGGGTCTGACAGTATTTGCAGAGTTTTTCTGCTCCCTTTTCCTTGTAATGGGGATTGGCACCAGGCTGTTTCTGGTCCCACTCATCATCCTTTCCCTGGTGATCGTTTTGGTCATCCACGGTCCGGATCCATTTGGGGACAAAGAGTCAGGTCTTCTTTTCCTGATCCCCTTTCTCATGCTGTTACTGACCGGTCCGGGCAAATATTCACTGGACTACCTTTTGACTAGGAAGTCCTGAAGAGATCAACAGGGGCTTTGTTCCTGATTACTTTTTAGGCGTGAAGTATATCGTATACCCTGGTACCTTTCCTTTCTTGATGACATCCAGGAAATCTTGTTCGACGATGACTTTGTTGTCCTTGGTGATGATGGCATTTTTATTCGTGCAGGAGGTGACCTCACCAGGCACCTGGATGATCGATTTGATCTTGCTGTTGCCAAACATCATCTCCATCATCGCCATATCATCACCTGTAGAAAGGCTGTCTGCAGACATCCCTACCTCAGGAGCCAGGGCACTGTAGTCCACCGTATCAAGCCTGATCCAACCAGCTTTCATATCTGCATCAAACACCAGGAAGGTTTCTTTTTGCATACCACCTCCGCCCATGCTTGGCATGATGGCAGTGGATGAAGCATCATCCATATCTTCAAGATACTTGATCAACTCATCCAGCTGGGCCTTATTGTCAAAGTTCATGACCACACCCATGACCAGGGATGAGCTATTGGCCGGAGACCTCATGCGCAGGTTGATTTTTTGGACCAGGTCCATGCGGGTCTCTTTCTGCCTGACACTATCCGGCATGATGCTTACAAAAGAGATCAGGGTATCAAAATCACGACCATAAGCCGGGTCTGTCACCTTTTCAATGATGAGCTCCATCGGATCCTTCGGTTCTTCGGTCTTGATCAGTGAGCTATCCACGGGCTGATCTGGTGAGATGGTGACATCATCATTTTCGAGTGCACTCATCTCCCCCATGCCCTTGACCATGCTCATCATTTCCCCTACATCAAAGGAGGTTTCCAGTGTGCCGGATCCATCAGGGTTCAGCTTCAGGTTTTGCTCTATATCACCGCAACTGGTCAGTCCGGTGAGCATCAGGACAG
>JADJVH010000012.1 GCA_016716665.1 Candidatus Opimibacter iunctus
ATCCTGCCGACCCTGGATGATCAGCACAGGACCAGTATATGATTTTAGTTTCTCTGCACAATTAAAATTAATCCTGCGCATATCCTGCCACATGAGTTGATTGAGGGTGCTATTGCCCTGCGTCAGTCGTTCTGCAATGACTGGTATAAACTTCGGATCCTGCACATACGCAGGAGCCATGTTCCTGCCCCGTGCCAGCCTCACATAGTGACTGGTATCCCCTGCTGCGATCTGTCCATCCCAGTATGCGATCGAATCAAGTTGCGTGGCAGTCAGTTTCGAATTGAAAGACTCCCTGAAGTAACTCAATAATCCAAGGTCTATTCCTCCGGACGAAGACAAGATGATTTTGTCGATACGATCCGGATGCACCGTCGCATACGCACTGGCCAGCATACCACCAAAGGAATGGCCCAGGATCGACCACTTCTCATATCCCAACTGTTCACGGATACTTTCGATATCACTGATCATCAACGCCATCGTGATCGTCGTACTATCCACTTTCTTCATCACCGACTTGCCGGTCCCACGCTGGTCATAGATGATGGTTTGAAAATCCTTGGAAAGCGACACCGCCAGCCCTTCAAAGCCGTCACTGTTCATCCCCGGCCCACCATTGATGATCAGCAGGGGCTTGCCACTGCCATAGATCCTGTAGGATATCAGCACATGATCTGATGTGTAGACGATTACATTTTTCTGTCCGGAGAGATGCCCTGCCAGGAGTAACAGGAGTAGCATTGCGGTCATGCCTATACTGCTAGAGGATTTATAGATACTTTTCAAGTTGATGGATTTGATCATGAATGTCGTAATGCAACCCATTAAAAACGCCCCATAAAAATATTTGCTGCCTTGAAACAGAGCCTCTTCTTAATCCATGCCCCTACCAGTTGTAGAGACGCGATTAATCGCGTCTCTACAACTGGTGGCCCATGCCCACCCATCTCACGGTCTCACGCTTCTCACGCTTCTCACGGTCTCACGGTCGCCACAGATTTTAAGGACTTTTGTGTCCTTATTTCAGTATCTTAGCTCTCGGTTCAACCCGGACCCTATCCGGTCTGATCATAAAATACAGATTTCTTTGCCCCACACCTGCCCGGCCACACCGCCCTGGGAATTGAATATGAAATATCCTGTTATGAAATCTTCATTGCTGCTCAGGCAGGTGCTACCACTAACACTGCTTTATGTCCTGATGATCATTACAGTTATCATCATCGATTACGTATTGCATCTCTTGCAGATCGCCTGGGTGGGCAGGCAACTGGGGCTGGTGGGTACACTCTTTATTGTCTTCTCTTTTATCTATTCCCTACGCAAGCGCAGGATCATCAAGGATGGGTCGCCTAAACAACTCCTCCTGCTGCATGAATACCTCGCCTGGATCGGCTCCGTCATGTTGCTCGTACATGCCGGCATCCATTTCAATGCGATCCTGCCATGGCTGGCGGTCTACATGCTGCTTCTCAATGTGGCCAGCGGATTTGTAGGAAAATACCTGCTCAGGAATGCCAGCTCCACACTAACTGAGAGAAAGCGTGAATGGATCAGGTCAGGACTCACTGAGGAAGAAGCAGACAAAAAAGTATTCCTTGATTCGATCACAGTATCGGCCATGCAACATTGGAGAGTGATCCATCTCCCGATCGCCTACCTCTTTGGCCTCCTCTCTCTCCTGCATATCATCACCGTCTTAATGTATAGCAAATGAAATGGATAGCTGGTATCGGCATCGCATGCGTGATCACCCTTCTCATACTCAGGTATCCTGACAGAATGATCAGTCCCGGATATTTGAGCCAGGGACATCAGGACCTCAATCACAATTGCATGTCCTGTCATGCCCCTTTCGGTGGTATCGCAAATGACCGTTGTATCAAATGTCATACGGTGGGAGAGATCGGCAAAGACTCCCTCCGGGACACAGGGAAGATTGTATTTCATGACAAGCTGATCAG
Source organism: Candidatus Opimibacter iunctus (assembly GCA_016716665.1). Lineage (GTDB taxonomy): Bacteria > Bacteroidota > Bacteroidia > Chitinophagales > Saprospiraceae > Opimibacter > Opimibacter iunctus. The sequence goes on from JADJVH010000012.1 coordinate 1,968, forward strand.
TCAGTCCTGCATCTCCTGCCACACCGATCATGCCGGCCTCGATCCTGCAACATCAATGAAAGGTTTTAAGCATGACCTGCTTGACGAATCGATCATCAATAAATGCATAGGCTGTCACGCTCAACCCGCCGATGCACTCCATACACAAGTGACCACCGACTGTAAAAGCTGCCATGACACCAATACATGGAAACAAAGCGGCCCATTCAATCATGATCAGCTGAAGGCAGAAATCAAAAATAATTGCACTGCATGCCACAAATCACCTGATGATGATTTGCATCGACAATCTGTAGAAACTTGCTCGAAATGCCACAGCACCACCCAATGGGTGCCTTCTACGTTTGCACACAACGATTACTTTGTCCTCGATCGCGACCACAATGCCAAATGCACTGTCTGCCATACCAACAATAATTACACAGCATACACCTGCTATGGCTGCCACGAACACACTCCCACCGGCATGGCTGCTGAACATAACGAAGAAGGGATCTACAATATCAATGACTGTGTATCCTGCCACAAAAGTGCTAATGAAGAAGGCGGTGAAAATGGTACTAATTCCGGAGAGGGAGAAGGACATGAGGATGATTAATATCCAATCATGCAAGCAATTGCTTCGTATATCGAAGCACATTTAGAGCGAAAAAATAAATGATCAAAGCCACCAGCTACCAGCCACCAGAATATTCACTCCCCATTCCATCATATGCCGAAGCCTTTTCTCAAAAGAATTTTCCATGGTCGCCTAAGCCTTTGATATGGAATGCTATTCCATTCAAAGTGCGAAGGAGACTTACTGTCTTACTTTCCCCCAATAAAAAAGGTCCTGTCCGCCCTTATTTCAAAGCGTGACAGGACCATATCTTTAGCATAGGATGCTAAACGTTTAAATTGCTTATAGCATCTTGCTCTCTGCCCTATGCTACTTATTCACTTGCTTCATCAGCGCATCCAGGCTGGAGGAAATCACTACCCCTGGAATCTTCACCGGTGCGCCTACTTGCGCAACAAATCCACCTTGCACTTCTCCGGTCTTATACGTTGTAAATCCGATACGGTACAAGCCTACAACCAATGCTTTTACTGGATTGCTGGTCTCACTGGTAATCCGTAACACGGAGTTGTATTTGCTTCCTGACGGTTGCGCAGGCAATTCACTGGAGTCGTCATTGCTGCCGAATGAAAACCATTTAGAGGTCTTGCCTTTCATGATGGCATCAGGACTGGTGACCCCATCTGCTCTTTCGAGCGTGATCCAGGTATCAAAGTAGCTCTTGGTGTCACCGGCATTGGCAGCATAGTCAGCACCGGTAAAATCTGTCTCGACAGGCTTCATGCCCTCAGGTATAGGTGAGACCATGCGTATTCCGATTTCCGGAGCAGCTACAGGTACCCACATATAGAGGTAGTAATACTTCTTACCATCCCTGGTTTCATCAGGGGTAGCACCCGGCTTGATAAATCCAAAATAACTTACCACATCAGAATACGGGACACGGATTTCCTTACCCATCACACTTTTCTTGCCCAGGTCAGCTCCAAATTTATCCAGCTTCTGGGCATTGGCCACGAGCCCGAGGCCAAAGCAGATCAAACATGTTAAAATGGCTTTTTGTGTCATAAAATAGTTTTGTTTAATTGGTCCTACTCATCTGGCTTTTCAGTGACGCCCCGTTTTTGGTGTGGTGGCTGGACTCCACATAGGGTTTAAATATAAATATTTTCCCCTGAGTCGACATGTACATTCTATCAGGCGGTGGCTTCAGTTGATTGAAAGGGGATTGGATTTGTTCTTAACGCAAACTTTACATAGGATGAATTCCCTTGAAAATATATAACTCATCTACAGGGATTGAAATCCCTGGCAACAATATCGGCTGTGCCTATGGCACTCTGTTCGCCAGTATTGGCGAACTTTATCTCCTCCTAGCTCCTAGCTCCTTGCTCCTAGCTCCTTGCTCCTTGCTCCTAGCTCCTTGCTCCTTGTTCCTATCCACATCCCTCTTTCAAAAACTTCTCTAGATCAAATACAGGCGGAGGCGGAACACTCCCTATAAAAGTGACCCATTCCTTTTCAAATTGCTCAATGGAGAGCCCATAGATGGATTCAAACTGATCGAAGCCTGCGTTCCATAGCAATTTCATTTTTTCAACACCATATTTCTCATAGAGGTATTTGAACACGCCTGCAGCCTGGAGATAAGCTATCACATCGCTTTGCACAGCAAGGGCATCAAAATTCCGGACCAAATCCTGCATCGGAAAAGTGAGGTGATCTTGCAACAACAGGGCATTGATACTATAGATTGGATTGTCGACATAGCAATGGTCATCAGCATACACCGCGCTGCCCTCATTGAGCAGTCGGGAATAGGTATATCCCCATTGCTGATTGGCGATCACATGAAAAAGCTCATGCTTTAAACTGGAGGCCGCTGGCTGAGGAAAAGGAAAAAAGGCAATATCATGCGCCGGATATGCAACCCCTCCCTGTGCACGTATGCCGGTCATCTGTTTCATCATCTTCTACCGAATTATAGAGCAGGATGTTGATACCCCGATTGTAATGCTCAATATGCAAAATAGACAAGGCCCGCTGCAGTGCTGCCGACAATTCACGCTTGATTTCTTCCAGATGATTGGCTGCATAGCTATCACCGGAAAAGTAAATCCGGAAGATCTCATGATTGACGGATAGGAATGGCATCGTATCAACCTGGAGATATTGTTTTGCAAAATTATCCAAGGGATAAAAGACCACGTCATCATTGATATCCGGCACCCTGGTTCTCTCCGCGTACCTGACTTCCATTTTCCTGGCCCTTTCCTGATTGGAACTGATCTGTGCAAGGACTTTGTTCCACTGAGGGTCCCTATTAAGGCTTACAAAATCAGCATCAGTTTGCATTCGCTCTGCCTCTGTATACCCATACTCCTGCCCCAGTACATTAAGGCACTCAAATGCCTCCTTCTTCTGGCCTGCCAGTGCGTACGAACATGCTGCATTATATACCATATCAGCCTTGGCTACTTCAATACCCCTTTCCACCTCTACCTGGCTTGCAAGTATATAGGTACTGGCGGCTCGCCCATATTGTCCAGCCTGGTATAGTGTATCCGCCTGATGCGCCAAGTCAATATATCGATAATATTGTGGAAACCCACTTTGGGCTAAGACACCTGTACAAGAGTAGAAAAAGAGTAAAATAAATTGTACAACTTTCATATATCACTTATTTGATCCCGATCAATAGCTTAATGCAAATATGTAGATTTAATGGCCATGATTCTTTCTCATGGATTGAAATCCCTGGCAACAATATCGGCCGTGCCTACGGCACTCTGTTCGCCCCAGGTGGCAAAGCTTTGTATCTTCATTCCTAACTGCTAACTGCTAACTGCTAACTGCTAACTGCTAACTGCTAACTGCTAACTGCTAACTGCTAACTGCTAACTGCCTATTGCTCACTGCTCACCGATCACAGATCACAGATCACTGCTCACTGCTCACTATCCGCGCTCCATTCCATAATCTGCTGCTCCATCGCATCCTGAGAAATAAACCGGGTCTGATCATAACACCCCAGGGGATAATTGGCCGTACGAACGAGGCATTTGTTGCAATGACTACAAGGGCGGTCAGGAGATGATTTGCCGGCTTTAAACTGGTGGAGCAGGTCTACATTGGCGAGAAGTGGTCGGGCCATGGCAAGCATATCAGCCTTGCCCTGCTCAAGTGTTTCTTCCATTTCTTTGCGATCCTGGTATCCGCCATTGGAAATAATGGGCAGGCCTGTTGCCTCTTTAAAGCGCCTGGCATCATCAGCAGAAATAGCCGGGACATACCCCCAGCCTATATTGGCTATCGGGCTCAATAAAAATTCAGGAATGGAATTAAATACAATTGACCTCATCCATGCCTTTGTAGAAAGATGCCTGTTGCTGTTGTAAAACATCTTCATCTCATGCACCGGAAAGCTACCTGGCGTACCCTTGGGATTGGGAAAACCATATCCCTTGTCAATATGAAGGTAATCAATGCCGAGGCCTTTCAATTTGCCGGCAAAGTAAAGGTTGTCTTCTATGGTATTCCCAAAATACCAGTGGTTCAATGGCCATCTGGGCGGTAACCTCAGGTTGAGTGGCTGGTAATTATAACCAGCTGCTGAAAGCCTGATTCCGATAGGAAAATCATCTCCGACTTTTTTCCTTGCGGCGATGATAATCTCTTCGAGGAGGCGGAACCGGTTGTCCGCAGAACCGCCATATTTATCCTTTCGGCGGTTGATGCCCGGATTGAGGAACTGGTGTATGATATATCCTTTGCTGGCTGTGATCTCCAAACCATCTGCGCCTGTCTCACGCACACGCCTTGCCGCTTCTGCAAATTCATTGATGGTGATGTCTATCTCTTCAAGTGACATTGCCTCATGCAGATTGTGATATCCGTAAAACAAGTCAAACAAGGTGGAAGAAGATTTTGCATCCCCTTTCTGCGACAGCAGGCTGGTATGTGTCGCGCCGCCGGTATCCCCGATCTGGATGATATACCGGCAATCATACTGATGTACCGCGCGGATAGCCGATGCCAGAGGCTTGACATAACGGTCATCACTGATCTTAGGATATTCCATCGGCGATGTACGGTCATTATTGACACTGATCGTGGCAGATATGATCCCCGCTAAGTCATGTTCCGCAAACCGTTTTTCAAAGTTCTTGAATGCTGAGGTGACCGTCCCATCGTAGTAGGATGTCCGCCCCCCTATGGAAGACCGCATCACCCTGTTTTTGAATTGAAGGCCTTTGATCTGGAAAGGGTCGAAGAGCATAAGTGGTGGTTTCTACTGCAAATTAAGCATTACCACATAACCCACTTATCAACTAAACCCGGAATCCTAAAAAAACTCGGCATAACTCTTGCATAATACAATCAAGTGAAGTTAGATTAACTCATGATCGTGATATATCATGAACGGGTAGAGGTTTAAGAAAAAGGAGGGCATCATGCTCTCCTTTTTTTTTACAAAAAAGCGGCCCTGACAATGTATGGCGTTGGTTGTAACTGCGCCCGCGTGCCTCAGATCAAAAGGAACATGCTTTATGCAATATTATCGTAGCCGTTTTCCATGGCAACAAGGAGCTTGAATCCTGTCTCTGATTTCTAAAACTCTCTTCCTTACAGCACACACTGATTCTCATTTTCTGCTTTTTGGCTGTTTTTTAAAAAATCAGGATTATTATCTTTGGTTATCTAAACCTGTGCTGTCCTGCAGGTCACGAGAATAAATAAATCACAAGAATGAAAAACATCTTATACTCTATTCTCCTACTATTCCCGATGGTGGCTCATACACAAACCAACATCCGGGCCTGGTATGCCCAGGGCCAGGTGTGGATCCTATGGAACACACAATCACCCTATCCTGAAACCTATGCGATATACAAAAGCGAGCAACCCTTTACGCAAGCAGACCAGGCCACTATTATAGGACGCCCATTCGCCTATGAATACCTGCCCGGCACATTTGCAGTACAAACCGGCGATCCTGATTTCAGGTATAAGGTACCCAAACCCGATGGGTCGATCTACGAACTTGGTGAGAATGAAGCCCTTTTTGTAGCGACAACTGAACAAACAGAAAGCACTTATTATGGAGTTGTCGAATGGGGAAATACTGCTTTTACGTCCGGTATTAATCTGACAACTGCTGCTGTACATTCGATATATGATCCAATCAATGATCCTGTCACTTGCTACCTGCAATACACCAACATCCTGCCTACTGGTCATAAGGCAAACTGGTATAACATCTGGCTACTCGGCAAGCAAAACCTGAATGATGGCAGGCCGGATTACCCGGTGATGGCCAATGCTTATAAAAACGGGATGCCGTCAATGTTTATCGTCAGCGAAGCTATCAACATGGATACTACAGCAGGAAAGTTGATCCCTGTTACACATTGGCTCCATGGTGCCGGGGGTACCGCCAATGGTACTGTAGCAAGCCAATTTAAAGCATTCAACATAGCTCCGCTTAAAGGCATCAGTGTCTCACACAATGATGACTTCTTCCAACTTATCTTCTATGAAAATAGCATTGTAGGCACAACATCAAGGACAGTATGGTTTGGATATACTAAGCGACACAATCCCTTTGATCCCAATTTTCACGCTGCCCCGGGTGACACTATTATCAATTACACACAACGCAGGATACTGTGGATCAACAACTGGCTGATCAGGAATTATCACGCGGATCGCGATCACATTGCGTTACAAGGATACAGTATGGGATCAGGAGGTGTGTCTGCACTTGCGAAGGCATATCCGGATTTATTTTCCACCGTCTGTGCTTTCAACAATGGATTCCGCCGGGTCGACGAAGAAACTGTTATCTCCATTCATGGAACCATAGAAGATAACCTTCCAACCAACATTCGGGACAGGAACAACAAAAACATCGGCATCAACCAGGTCTTTGATATGAATACCCCACTGTCTTCTCAACGCGATTTGCCACTCTTCAGGACCTGGGCCGGCAAAAACGACCAGAATGGCAGGATGCATTGGGGCCCCGATCTTGTAGCTCAATATCGTGTGGCTGACAGCCTTGGATGGGGCATGCAGATCAGTTGGGATGAACGCCCTCATACATATGATACCTTACTCTATCATTGGATATTTGGTAAGCTTCCACTGTTGCAAACCTATCGCGATGACCTGGGATATCAGGAACTCTTTAGCAATAAGCAGTCTTTTCCGGCATTCTTCAATCATAGGTTGGATCCAAAAAACAATGATCCCGGAACTGGTGTTCAGGGCATCAATATGGGAGATGGCGACGACTGGGGGAACATGGGGTGGCTATCACAACTGGGACCTGCAGACGATCATGGATGAACCTGAAAAATGGGAAGTAACTGCCTGGCTTACCTACAATGCGGAGTTTCAAAATGACATCTGTCCGTATGATTTCCTGACCTCCGATGTTGCTATTCGCAGGCCACAACAATTCAAACCAGGCCCAGGTGTCCATTTGGATTGGAAGGTGACTGATGATAATACCGGATTGGTTTTACAAAGTGGATCCCTCATCACCGGGCCAGATTCATTAGTCACCATTCCAAATGTCAGCGTATATGTAAGCGGAATCCGCAGAGTACATATCTCTGTAGAATATGAATCAACAGCTATTGAGGAAGTCGCACAAAATGAGTCACCTGTCCGTGATATGAAAATAGTGCCTAATCCTTCCGGTCGTGACGCATACCTATGGGTCTTCGCAACTACCGATAAGGATTGTGAGTTGACCTTATCACAATCCGGTTTACGCATGGGTGATATAAACGTACATCTTAATGAAGGCCTAAACCAAATCTCACTCCAATCATTTGATGATATCCCGCAAGGCCTCTATTTTATTCAATTGCGGGATGACAAACACAATAATTGGGTTAAATGGGTTAAGAGTGATGATTGATAATATTGTCTTACATCCTCTCCATTCCTAAAAAATAAAAGCGGCCAGGATCAGCAAATGCTCACACCCGTTACCGGGGGGCTGTCCTGGCCGCCTTAGCTTAAGGGGCTCTCTGTTTAAACAAAATCAACCAACTTATTCACGAAGCACTGAGAAGGTCCCTGATAACGGATAGTCCAATCCACCTTGACCGCTAGGCCCGGTATGCCAGGTCCCCGTGATCGTGCCAAGGATATAATCACCAACGGGGCCATAATACGTGATCGTAACACTCAGGTCACTGGCACTTGCAAACGCTCGGTCACCATTAGGCAACTGGACACCAACCTCAGCACCATCTGGAGTATACGTGCCAGCTATCAGGCCCGGCACCCTGATGTAGAAGAACTTGGCCTGGCTGGAACTGTCCTGTGCATACAAGATGGTATTCGGTCCATCTATATTGGTGTATGGAAACAGGAAAGTGTAATGATCCGGAAAGCCAACGACTTCCAGGTCAACAAACTCAGTGATGGTCTCACAAACCGTGATTGTGCCGGCATCAACAACTGGTGCATAGGCGAAGGTCAATTGAAGACTCTCCTTAAACGCTCCTTCGTCTACGACCTTGACGATGCTTGGTGATTCCGCACAATTCATCAATGAAATCGAAAAACCACCGGTATTTTCGTCGAGCGCAGCGTAATACACCTGTTCCCCAACTTTGATTCGTGCATATCCATTGGTCACCGGATTGCCTGCACAATCGACAGCTATACCCGATAAGGCCGTAAAGGAAACATTGGTGGTTGGGATATTGATCGGACCGATCATCGTAGTATCTGAATATGGGCCGATCTGCTGCGAATAAATCACATCACCACATGGGCTCTTCACTTCCATCAACATCGCTTCACCGGCGGCTACCATGCCGCAGATAAATCCTTCCTCATTCGTATATGCACACCTTGTGAGATTGAGATCAAGTATGGTCAGGCATACCTCAACCTGGCTGGCAGTCGATCCATCTTCATAGACAAAGGTGGCTCCCCACTTGACGAGTTCGAAGTTGGCATCACAGTTCCAGTAACTGAAATGCGCCACTTGCGCAACATACGTATTGCCTGTCAATGTGGCTTTTCCTTCCTCCTGCCACAACCCAAGCGCTTCGTCAAAATACCACATGGGTATTGTAGATGGCGCTGTTGTGGCAAGAGAAGAAGGAAGACCTATACTCATTGCTACTGTAGATCCACTCTTGACCTGAAGCAGTGCTCCATTGCTGCTTCTCAATTCTGTCACGACCATCCCAAAGCTGGCCATCGCATTTTGCTTGCCCGCTGCTGTGACCCCCACCAGGTCACCTGGCATCTTGTAGGAGAGATCAGGATCATCAGCACGGATAGGCTGTGCGTACACTGCTACTGTCCCATGATATTCCTGTCCATCCAGATCGACCACTGCCCCGGCAGGAAAATCAAGGTGAATGTCATCAGACACTTCAACCACTCCACCTGCATCAGCTTGTATACTCCCTGCCAATAGTTGAGGCATCAGTACTATCCGCACTACACTGGTCTGTCCAGCAGAAGGATAAAATCTCCTCGACCCATGAAAATAACCACTCTTGTCAGCGACCAGATACGTAGATGGATTCATCTCTACTTTCTTCAGATATAACACACCATCTGCATTCGTGTACCCTTCCACATCACCTAATGTGATTTTAACTCCCTCTATGGCATTGCCTTGCACATCCTTCACTTCAACGAATGCGGATGCATTGAAGAACACCGGATCCGGTTCCGGCTTGAAGGATTCGGAATCATTACACCTCACCAATGCGAGGGCCATCATCATCAATACTACAATTCTTGACATCATCATATTTCTCTTGTTTAGCTATACAGAGCAGGAAAGCAGGCAAAACGCTGCCACGGGACATACATTTAAATTTATTGGATCTGAAGTGTCAGTATAATTGACGTGTATCTGACATTGTCAATTTAGAATTCACTGGTATTGTAAGAGGGTAAGACAGTGAGAAAGTAAGAAGTGTGGGTTTAGAGCAAGGGTGAGCCACTTGTGGCGAACAGAGTGCCGTAGGCACGGCCGATATTGTTGCCAGGGATTTCAATCCCTGAAAAAGGTTGATAATGTTGGCACAGATTTCAATCCCTGAAAATGATTGATAATGTTGCCAGCGAGTTCAATCCCTGAAAATTGTGCAAGGAAATATATTCCATGAAAAGGCCAAAGAGGCGAAAGAGGCTGAAGAGGCGAAAGGCATAGTCCATATGACAAATAAAATTACATGCCGTTACAAACGGCATACATGACCTTGCCTGGAATGTGCTTTCTTTGATTTATCATATGCGGGCATAGGTGCAACCAAAGCCCAACGTTGCTTTTTATGAGGCATTCGGCTTCATTTATGCGTTACTTAAAAATCATCTCGAATAGGTAACCACCTGTCGCTCAAAATTGTCCGAGCTGTACAACTGCTTTGTTTCATGCAATGACAAGTCTCATTGTGATTAATTAAAAAATCATCTCGAATAGGCAGCAAACTGTGGCCTAAAACTGTCCGAGCCGCGAGGAAGGCCATATTGTGGCCATAAAGCCGCAATATGGTGTTAGTGAAAAACGAACAGGCGAGACAGCAAACCAGGAACCCGAGCAATAGAATAAGTGACTAAGCGAGTTTTTTAGGCCACTAGATTTTTTGGTTACTTTTTTAGCAATGAAAAAGTAACATATTTTCCCCACGCATAGTGCGCAACGTTTCACTAGCTTTGACGCCTCGATGTCAAACGAACAAAAAGCGATCAACACCACATGGTTTAGCATGGGCAGCAATGCACTGCTGGCCATTATTAAATGGGTGGCAGGCTATTTCGGACATTCGTATGCCCTCATAGCAGATGCTATCGAGTCGACCACAGACTTCTTTTCATCTTTCCTCGTCCTGCTGGGCCTCAAATATGCCAGCAGGCCTGCGGACAAAAATCACCCTTACGGCCACGGCAAGGCAGAACCACTCATCACATTTATGGTCGTGGGATTCCTCATCACCTCTGCGCTGATCATCGCGCATGAAAGCATCCAAAACATCCGGACACCACATGAAGGGCCTAAGGCATGGACCCTCTTTATACTGGCTGCCATCATCCTCTGGAAAGAAATATCCTACCAACTGGTCATCCGCAAGAGCCGCGAAACGAAAAGCACGTTGCTCAAGGCAGATGCATGGCATCATCGCAGCGATGCCATCACTTCCGTGACCGCATTTATCGGTATATCCATCGCCCTCCTCATGGGCAAAGGCTGGGAATCCGCTGATGACTGGGCTGCACTCGCCGCTTCCGCATTCATCTTATACAACTGCTATCTCATCTTCCGTCCCGCCCTGGGAGAGATCATGGACGAGCATCTCTATGACGACCTCATCGACCAGATCCGCGAAATCGCCATCCATGTCGACGGGGTCACCGGTACAGAGAAATGCCAGGTGCGCAAAGTAGGCATGCGATACTTTATCGACCTCCACATCGAAGTAGATGGCGACATCTCTGTGCGACATGGACATGATATCGCCCACGCCCTCAAGGCAAAGCTCATGAGCGAACTCCCTGAGCTGGCTGACGTGCTCATGCATGTCGAACCGGAAGAAATGAAAAACGAAGAATGAAAAGTGAAGAGTGAAAAGGTTTCTCCGTGTACTCCGTGCGAAATTCCATGTACACTGCGTACTCTCCCGCATTCATTGCTAAAGCAACGGCGGGATCTACGCTACGCTCCGACGTGCTAAACTCCGTGCCCTCCGTGTTCCCTCCCTTTACTCCGTGCGAAAAAGAAACATCTGATGAAACGAAACCATTTATTTCTTGTCAGAATCGCAGATATACCAACTATAATTAGTGATCAGGTCCCCTTTGGGGATTTAGGGGTAAACGAGATCAAAACCTATACCCCAACCCCAACTGCGCACTGATCCCCATAGAAGTGGAAGGACCATACCCACCACGACCAAAGTGCGGACAGGCCATAAAGCTTAATGTCCAGTTGTCTGATAACAATGCTTTGTAACCTACATTGATGCCAATAAAATAAAACTTATGCTCCCAACTCGGGGTCACGTCATTTTCATTGAGATTATACAATTTGAGTGCCACGCCAGAAAAAAAACCACTTTGCCCTTTCTTGATATAGTAATTTACTGCAGGCCTGTATTCAATTACACTGCCATCAGCCTGTGTACTCCAATTAAAATCAAAACTCAGGGAAAAATGCTCTCCTAAACCTGCTTCGATCCCTGCACCGATACCAATAAAAGGTGATTCGATTTCCCCAAGAACAAGCATGTTTCCCTGAACTCTGAATTCCTGTCCATATAATGAACTGGTATAGCCCCAAATGCAAAGGACAATAATAAACAGTTGCTTCATCATGCTCGATTTAGGTTAATACCAGGTAATACTACCTATAAACCGAGACAAAACAAAACATAAAGAATACTATATGATCTGGATATTAAGTACTTCTCTGAAAATAACCAGTTGAAAATAGGTCGGTAAAAATAGATTGTGTATTCAGGTCCCCTTTAGGGGATTTAGGGGTAAACGAGATCAAAACCTATACCCCAATCCCAACTGCGCACTGATCCCCGCTACATCTCCTTCCTGTTGCCCACCGACAGCGACATGGGGACTGGCAGTAAAGCCAAGGGTCAGTTTCTCAGAGAGCAAGGCTTTGAAACCAAGGTTAAAGCCCAGGGTATAGAGATTGTCTTCCCACAAGTCCACACCCTCTTCCTTTTCATTGAGGTTGATGTACTTAAAGGCCGCGCCCAGGAAGAGGCCTTTGTGATCGGCACCAAAATAATAATTGACTGCCGGGCGTAGTTCAAGGGAAGAGCCCTCCTCCTGGGATCCCCAGTTGGCATCCACGTTGAGTGAAAAATGATCACCCATATTGGCTTCAATTCCGGCGCCGGCACCAACAAATGGACTTTCGATATAACCGACAATAAGCATATTGCCCTGCACGCGGATTTCCTGAGCAAATAGTGAACCCGAATAAAGCCCTCCAAGGAGAATAAATGTCAATAATGATTTTTTCATCTTGCTTTTTGATTTTGTTGTGAAATGATGACACAAGATTAAAGTCACGCTCGATGAAAAAATATTTCTTTCGATTAAAAGTACGCGTTAAAAGACAAAACACATATTTATCACTTCATTATTTCTTTTCGGTGTGCAACTCCCCTCTCCATCATTTTATCCAACACTTCACTAAGTGACAAACCTGATTTTGTTAATTCATATTCTACAGTCACTGGAATCGTATCATACACAGTCCTGCTGACCATACCATTCATCTCGAGATCCTTTAATTCCTTAGATAGCATACGTGGTGTGATCTTTGGCATATCCCTTTCCAGCTCGCGAAAACGCTTCTTGCCAAACATCAATGAACCAATGATGGGCAGCTTCCACTTACCATTCATCACATTAAGTGTGTCGTTGAGCGCCAATACATATTCGGTTGAGCATGTTCTCGCCCGTTCAATTGCTTTTGTCGTTGACATGATTAATTTATTTTGTTTTTATGCAATTCATTTTATAAAAATACCCCATTGAATAGTCAATGAAGTTCATGTGCAGTTTTGTGTAGTTTGTATGTTGCAATGTTGTTTTCATTTTATTAGAAAAGAAATATGGAAAATGAAATAATAAATCCTATCCAATAAACCTATCAACTTATCAACCTATAAACGCTCATTGGAACCCTAATTTAGAATCTCACAGCTGGCGGAGAAAACAGTTCGGCTCCGCTCACTGCGACGCTCCATCCAGCGGCCGTTTCCTTTTCCTTCGGAAAGCTAAATGAGCCAAGAAATACCTATAAACCCCTAACCTCCTCTTCTCCTCCCCCTAACCCACATACTATACTTTAGTATAGTACTATACATTTGTATAGTACTTCCTTTTGTATACCAAAAGTAAGTACTTTTACATCACCAAAGCGAAAATGGGGTGGCCCGGATAGATTTTTTTTCAAAAGTGTAAACAACCAGCACAGAAATTTCATTTCCTTAAAGAAAAAACCGCTAAGCGCTATGGACAGAAAAGACTTCCTCCGCAAAGGACTGATGGGTACCGGAATGCTGGTCACCTCGGCCGCAATGGGCAATGTCATCAGGAATGACATCGATGAACTGCAACCGCTGGAAACTCTTGGATTTAACCACATCCCTAACACTGAATCAAAAATCATGAGCAACACAGTATTACACCGGGCTTCGTCCCGTGGTGATGCCAATCATGGCTGGTTGCATAGCCGCCATACGTTTAGCTTTGCCAACTATCACAACCCCGAACGCATGCACTTTGGTGTGCTCCGCGTCCTCAATGATGATAAAGTTGCCGCAGCCAGAGGCTTTGGAACTCACCCACATGACAACATGGAAATCATTTCCATACCCCTCGAAGGTGACCTCGAACACAAGGACAGCATGGGCAATACCTCTGTCATCAGGAAAGGAGACATCCAGGTGATGAGTGCCGGCACCGGGATCACCCACAGTGAATACAACAAGAATGCAGACAAGGAAGTCAAGTTCCTCCAGATCTGGCTATTTCCCAACAAGAAAAGCGTGACACCGCGCTATGACCAGATCACACTCGACCACAAGGACCGCCACAATAAATTCCAGCAGATCCTCTCTCCAAACATCGATGATGCAGGTGTATGGATCCACCAGGATGCCTGGTTCCATCTCGGTGAGTTTGACAATGATGTCCACACTGACTATAAAATCAAAAGGAAGGGCAATGGCGTATACGCTTTCGTCATCAAAGGTGATGTGACCATAGAAGGCCAGGCCCTGAACGAACGCGATGGCCTCGGCATCTGGGATACAGACAAGATATCAGTTACGGCAAACTCCCAAGGAGCAGAAGTGCTCCTGATGGATGTACCTATGATAATGTAGGTAGAACGGCTGAAAAGGTTAAAGGGGCTGAAAAGGCTAAAGAGGCCAAAGAGGCGAAATAAATAAACCTATCAACCCATCAACCCATCAACCCATCAACCCATCAACCCATCAACCCATCAACCTATCAACCTATCAACCAATAAACATTTAACAATTAACATTTAACAACAATGAGTGAGACACTTGAATTAACAAAAACAAAATGGAGCATCGATCCTACGCACAGTGAAGTCGGCTTTAAAGTAAGACACCTGATGATCACCAATGTCAAGGGTGTATTTAAGGAATTCGATGCAAGCATTTACACGACCGACGAAGATTTTACTACCGCTGAAGTGGATTTCTGGTTGAATCCCGGATCTGTCGACACAGGTGATGCCAATCGCGATGCGCATCTGGTCAGTGCTGATTTTTTCGATGTCGAAAACTTCAAGCAAATTCACTTTACTTCAGATTTTGCTGTTGACAAGGTGGACAACGATGGCAGTTATGAAGTGTGGGGTGACCTGACCATTAAAGGCATCAAGAAACAAGTCAAGCTGAGCATCGAATTTGGCGGCGTGATGAAAGACCCATGGGGCAACCACAAAGCCGGGATCACTGTCAATGGCAAAATCAACCGGACTGATTTCGGATTAAACTGGAATGCCGCTCTCGAAGCAGGAGGTGTCCTGGTGAGCGAAGAGATCAGGATCACCTGTGAGTTCCAACTTGTCAGACAATCCTGATATACTGATCACCTCGATGAGCATGAGCAGACGCAACCTCGCTTATCAACATCAATATATTTGACAATCACGATTATCTTAAAGCCCGGCACTGATCATTGCCGGGCTTTACATTTGAATGTACAAATCAATGATCCATCGATATGGATAGACTAAGATTCCTTCAATCCCTTGCCTTAATTCCGCTCGCCGGTGCTGCTATGAACCTGAGACATTTGCATAAAGTAACTGAACCCTTTGAGGCTACAGACAAGATGCCAGTCCTTTTCCTGGGACATGGCAGCCCTATGAATGCTATCCAGGATACAGAATTTTCCAGAGGCTGGAGGACCATCGGCCAATCCCTCCCCAGGCCTAATGCCATCATTTGTATCTCGGCACACTGGGAAACCAAAGGCACGTACGTCACCGCGATGGAAAAACCAAAAACCATCCATGACTTCGGTGGATTTCCACAGGAATTGTTTGATGTCCAGTACCCCGCACCGGGCAGCCCCGCTATAGCTCAGCAAACCAAGGAAACGATCACCAGTACTGAGGTCGGGCTTGACCAGCAATGGGGACTCGATCACGGCACATGGAGTGTAGTCAAACACCTCTACCCCAAAGCCGATGTACCGGTGATCCAACTAAGCCTGGATTATACCAAAGGACCTCAATATCATTTTGAACTGGCCAAAGAGCTGGCATCCCTGCGTAAAAAAGGCGTACTGATCATCGGTAGCGGCAACATCGTGCATAATCTGGGCATCATCGACTGGCAAAACCAGGACCGGGGATTTGACTGGGCGATCGAAGCCAACACCACTATGAAAAGCCTCATCACCAAAGGCGATTATGCTCCGCTCATCAACTATACCACTATGGGCAAAGCTTTCCAACTCTCCATCCCAACGCCGGAGCATTACCTGCCTATGTTGTATACCCTTGGATTGAAAGACGACAAAGATGCCTTGACGATCTTCAATGACAAGACGATCATGGGGTCCATCGCTATGACTTCACTCATGATTGGATAACTCTTCTTTATTGGTCATCACTTCACTAAATGTCAGATCAACGGTTGAAAAACCCTATTTTTCAACCGTTGACCAATTAATCAGTGAACCCGAATGATCCGATACTCCACCGTCACCACAGCAGAAGAACTCACAGGCATCCATACCCTGTTGCAAAACAATCTTGGATCCAATCTCACCCCGGAAGAAAAGACAAGGGAAGGATACCTGACCGTATACTATAGCCCGGATGACCTGCGCAAAATGCATGATGCTGAACCCGGTATCATCGCCAAAGAAAACGATCAGGTGGTGGCTTATGTACTCGCGATGACCCCCGGGTTCAGGAATGGCTTTCCAGTCCTGGAACCCTTGTTTCAATTGTTTGATCATATCATCTATGAAAACAAGCCTGTTTCATCATATCACTACCTTGTGGTCGGGCAGGCCTGCATTGACAAAAATTACCGCGGCAAAGGGCTGCTGAGGAAACTATACGTTGCTTATGCCCGGGAATACAGCGTCCGGTATGATTTTGCGATCAGTGAAATTGCCTCCAAAAACCTCCGGTCAATGAATGCACACAAGCGGATGGGCTTTATCCCGGTGCATGAATACAAGGGACCTGACGGCGTACAATGGACCATAGTCATCCTTGATTGGAGGAATATTACTGCTCCCGCCCTTTAACATTTTCTCCTTTCCGGCAGCCTTCAACCTGTAAAGCCATCTTTGCCATCCCCCCAGGCACACTTTGCGCATTGCTATCCCTGGCAACACTCAAATGACTACTGCACATTGAGCAAAATCATAGCCGGGGATGACTCTGATCACAACATAAAAATGCAATAGCCATTAATCTTGTACCTGATTCAATACGTGAATCAGACTAATATTTGAACATAAGAATTCTCTCTCCCTAATTGAGCCGGAGTAATGATAAACGGGTGATTAATGATCATGCTCCGGCTTTTGAAGCGTTTCAAAGCCTATGGGTACACATGACCAGCATCTTAAGCTTATCATTAGGGGAGCTGTAACAGGACTCATGGGTTTTGTCTTATCAGGACCAGTAGCGGTTATAATCGTCACATGGCTCAACCCGCAGCCTCCCTGGGTCAATGCCGCACTATTTGTCGATGCATACCATCCTGTTCAAAACCTACCTTATTATCTTGGCTTTCTCCTGCTCGCTGGCATGCTTATGTTTTCGGCGGGGCATTACCTTAGTTTTGCAGATGCTTCATCAGGGATTAGGACTAACTTACTTTTATCCCTGGCACTGACTAGTGTCTTCACTGCACTCATCGCATTCAACTATATATGCCAGACGACTTTTGTGCACAACCTTGCACTTCATTACAGGCCGGAATATGAAAGCCTGATCGCCGGATTTTCGATGGCCAATCCAGCCTCCTTCTGTTGGGCAAATGAGATGTGGGGCTATGGCATACTAGGCCTGGCGACCTGGCTGTTGGCACCGTATTACAAAGGAAAAAGTAGTTTTATCCGTTGGTTGCTCATAGCCAATGGAATTGTGAGCCTGGCAAGCCCGCTCTGGTCAGTCTTTGATGTCAACTGGGTGATGACTCCAGTCGGTTTCATATTGTACTTGCTATGGAATCTGTTGATGATTGTGATGATGATTGCAATTATACGCTTTACGTCTGCCCAGGCAGAAAAGAACAATTTGTAAGCAGATCATTTGAAGCCATATCCCTAATTTACCGTACAATATGAAAACGATCAGGATCATTGCCATATTCCTCATGCTCTTCAATGCCATGGGAGCCCTTTTCGGTGGCTGGAGCCTCATACAGGATCCCACTGGCGGAGACCTTCAGATGCCCATTTCATTTCTTGAGCACTCCCCTTTCAAGGACTATTTTGTTCCAGGCATCATCCTCCTGGCCGTAAACGGTATATTCTGCCTGGTAGCGATGTTTATGACGATTTTCCAAATGAAACACTATATCTGGATGATCCTGGTCCAAGGCGCGCTGCTCACCGGCTGGATCATCATACAGATGATCATGCTCCGTTATATTTATTACCTGCACTATGTCCTTGGCGGCATCGGCCTGTCCCTCATTTGCATAGCATGGATCCTGAAAAGAAACCAGGGAACAGCGTGAGACGTGAATCGTGAGTAGAGGCTATGCTAATAATAATTACTAACTTACAAGATGCACTTATCAGCTATCAGCTATCAGCTATCAGCTATCAGCTATCAGCCGTCAGCTATCAGCTATCAGCTACCAGCTACCAGCTACCAGCTACCAGAATATTCACTCACACTCCCATACACACACTTCTCACGTTCTCACGTTCTCACGTTCTCACGAATCACAACTCACCACTCGCTCTTCACTCTTCACTCTTCACTCTTCATTTTTCACTTCCTCCGGTTGCTGAGCGTAGCCGAAGCATCATTTTTCATTTAAGAAATGTCCCTTGACCTGAACATCAACACCAGGAGAATAAAATACTACTGGTTGTCATTTACCAAGCACGACTTCAAGGCAAGCATTACCGTCTTCTTTGTCGCACTTCCACTTTGCCTTGGTGTATCCCTTGCATCCGGAGCCCCTGTGTATTCAGGTATACTTGCCGGGATCATTGGTGGAATGATCGTTTCATTGATCAGCAAATCTGAACTGAGCGTTAGCGGACCAGCTGCAGGCCTCACGGCGATATGTGCGGCAGCGATCACGGAGCTCGGGGCTATCGAAATATTCTTTCTTTCCGTTGCTGTTGCCGGTCTACTGCAGGCACTGATCGGGATCCTCAGATTGGGTGGCTTCACACATTTTATTCCTTCAGCTGTGATCAAGGGCATGTTGACAGCAATAGGGATCATCCTCATGTCAAAACAAATTCCTCTGCTCGTAGGATATAATCAGCCGGACTTCTGGACCAATGAACTCTTCAACCTACTCACATTCAAAAACAGTTTCAAAGATATAGGCAGCTTATATTATCATACCTCAGCCGGAGCGGTCTCTATATCCATAACCACCCTGATCATCCTGATCACCTGGAAGCGTTATCTATCCGGCAAAGTCAGTTTTCTGCCCACTTCATTTATCACCGTTTTGTCAGGTATTTTATTGGCGATTGCTTTTAATTATTTTTTTCCTGCGATCCCGGTCAAGCCTTCCCAGTTTGTACATATACCTGATAACTTCTTTGGCCAAATGAAGTTTCCTGATTTCAGCAAGCTGTTTACTGACGCGGCCATCTGGCGCAATGCACTGGTCATCTGCTTTGTCGCCACACTGGAAACGCTGCTGAGCATCACTACCATCGACAGACTCGATCCGTTAAACCGGATCACTCCACAAAACCGAGAACTGATCGCCCAGGGGACAGGCAACCTGCTGAGTGGCATACTCGGAGGCCTTCCCATTACAGCTGTCATCGTCCGCAGTTCGGCCAATGCTGAAGCAGGTGCCAGGACAAAACTTTCTTCCATTGCCCATGGAGTATGGCTCTTGCTTGCCATATTGCTGGCCATCCCGCTCATCAACCTCATTCCCTATTGCGTCCTGGCGGTGATTCTCATGAGAACCGGATACAACCTGGCCAAACCAAAAATGATTTTCGCCATCTACAAGCAAGGGCGGGAACAATTTCTACCTTTTATTGTGACCGTCATCGCTATCCTGGCCACCGACCTTCTGATCGGTGTTGTGATCGGAGTCATCTATGCCATCTACTTCCTCATCAAGCACACCCTGGAAGCAGGCTATGTCCTCAAGGAAAAATATGAAGGCCATACCAAACACTATACCGTCGACCTGGCACTCAATGTCAGCTTCCTCAACAAGAAACGCATCATGGAAATGCTGGACAAACTACCGGAATATTCCATCGTAGAAATCAATGGCGCCGACAGCGTATACATCGACACCGATATCCTCGAAATATTCCATGACTTCAAATCCAAAGCCCATCGCAAGCACATCGAACTCCGCATGATCAATATACCTGATGTCGAAACCATCGAATTGCACTGAGCAGCTATCAGCCGTCAGCTATCAGCTAACAGCTACCAGCTACCAGCTACCAGATAATAATATACTCACAATTCACGACTCACAATTCACAATTCACAATTCACAATTCACGATTCACAACTCACCACTTTTCATTTTTCATTTTTCATTTTGCTTTTTTCCCTTTTCATTTTTCTTTTTTCACTTAAAGAATGCTTCAGAAAATAAACATCCCTTCCGAACTAACCGGTCTGACTGATTCGGAAGTCCTGGCATCACGCAACCAGCATGGATACAACCAGCAGCAGCAAAAAGTCAAAAGCCACTGGTGGCGACTGATCCTGGACATTGTAAAGGAACCCATGCTTCTCTTGCTCATTGCCATCGCCGTCATCTACTTCATAACGGAAAAATACGGGGAGGCTTATTTTATGTTGTCAGCCATATTTATAGTTTCCGGGATTTCCTTTTACCAGGATAATCGCAGCCGCAAGGCACTGGAGGCGCTGGAAACCCTCAATACACCGCTGAGCAAAGTCATCCGCAACGGAGAATTACAACATATCCTCACGAGAGATATCGTCCCGGGCGACCTCGTCATCGCTGAGGAAGGCTCAACCATCAACGCGGATGGGATCATCGTCCACAGCAATGATTTTTCGGTCAACGAATCCACACTAACTGGAGAAGCCCAGTCGGTATACAAATCAAAAGACGGACAGGATAACCGGGTGTTTTCGGGAACACTCACGTCTTCTGGATTGGCCGTATACAAGGTGGAACAAACAGGCTTGTCCACAAAGATTGGTCAGCTCGGCACTTCGATAGCGGACATCAAGGAAGAACCTACTCCATTGCAGGTGCAAATCGAAAGATTTGTAAAACGAATGGCCCTCATAGGCGTATTTGTATTTCTCCTGGTCTGGGCAGTCCAATACATGGAAAGCAGGAACCTCCTCGCGAGCCTCCTCAAGGGACTCACTCTGGCGATGTCCATACTCCCTGAAGAAATACCGGTCGCTTTCACCACCTTTATGGCCCTGGGCTCATGGCGACTGATGAAGGAAGGCATCATCGTCAAGAAAACGCGAACAGTAGAAACGCTCGGCAGCGCTACCGTCATCTGCGCTGACAAAACGGGTACCATCACCGAAAATAACATGAGCCTGCAGAGCGTGTATGCCTTCAGCAATCATACTTTGTATAGTAATGACAAGACATACGACGCTGATGCTTTGGCCGTAATCGAAACGGCCATGTGGGCAAGCGAACCTGTCCCTTTCGATCCTATGGAAAAAACACTGCATCGTGTTTATGAGCGTTCTGTAGTGAAAGATGAACGCGAAGTGTATGCAATGGTCCATGAATATCCGCTGGGAGGCGTTCCCCCCATGATGACCCATATCTTTGAAGACAAGGCCGGAGCGCGAATCATTGCGGCCAAGGGAGCACCCGAAGCAATTTTGAAATGGTGTGATTTGTCTGCGACCGACTTGCAGGAAATACAAAATGTAATCAGCCAGTTAGCTCAACAGGGATTCCGGATACTGGGCGTAGCCAATGCCTCAGATCATGCAGGACCATTTCCAAAAGAACAACAGCATTTTTCGTTTCATTTTGTAGGGTTCGTGGTCTTCTATGATCCGCCAAAACCGGGCATCGAAAATGTCTTTAAGAAATTCTACCAGGCAGGAATCCAGGTAAAGATCATCACAGGCGACAATCCCATCACGACAAAGGCCATTGCAAAGAATGCCGGCATCAAGCATGCTAAAGAAACAATTGATGGTGAGGCCCTGATGAAGCTCAACGAAAAAGAATTCAGCAAAGCGATCGATCACAGCTCTCTATTTACCAGGATGTTTCCTGAAGCCAAGCTGGCAATGATCAATGCCTTTAAAAAGGACAATCAGATCGTGGCGATGGTAGGTGATGGAGTCAATGATGGCCCTGCACTCAAGGCCGCCCACATCGGTATCGCCATGGGCCAGCGGGGGACTGAAATGGCAAAGAGTGCCGCTGCCCTGGTCCTGATGAACGATGACCTCGCCAAGATGGTGGATGCCATTGCTACCGGCCGCAGGATATATGCTAATCTCAAAAAGGCGATCCAGTATATCATCTCCATCCACATCCCCATCATCCTGACGGTATCCCTTCCATTGTTACTGGGATGGATCTATCCGGATATCTTCACCCCGGTCCATGTGATCTTTCTCGAACTGGTGATGGGACCAACCTGCTCCATCGTATTTGAAAATGAACCTATGGAAAAAAATACGATGCTCCAGCCGCCCAGGCCGATGACAGAGACTTTTCTCAACTGGCGGGAGCTGGGCATGAGTATCATACAGGGGCTGGTGATTACAGCCGGGGTCATGTTTATGTATTTGTATACAGTCCACCAGGGGGGCAGCGAGGAGCAAGTGCGCACGATGGTATTCACTACGCTGATCATTGCCAATATATTCCTGACCTTGGTCAACCGCTCCTTTTTATTCTCGGTCCTGACCACCCTGCGCTATAAAAATGACCTCCTCCGCTACATCATCCTGATCACTCTGGCCATACTGGCGACCATGTTGTTTTTTGATCCGGTCACCTATTTCTTCAGGCTGGATCATCCGGGGATATTGGATATCCTCCGGAGCACCGGAGTAGCTATGCTCTCAGTGATGTGGTTTGAAGCCGTAAAATGGTGGCGGAGACGTCAGACCCGCATCACATCATGATCAATGGACGGAGGACTCCATCCATTGATATGATGCTATATGAATTCATGGAATATGCAATGCTGTACACCTGGACAAAGGAACCTTGTCCTTTGCCTTAACTGTGCGGGATAGGATGCATGATCATGACCGGAACGTGTGGATGCTGGAGCGCCCTTTTGGTCACACTTGTATGCCTGATATTGCCAATAAAATTACGGTGATGTGAAACCAGGATAAGCATTCCAGCCCTTACCTCAGTGGCATAGTCAAACAACGCCTCATGGATTTTCATTTCCCCTTCGAAAAGAGATTTGATATTAAACCCATTGAGGAGTGACCGGTTGACCATAAGCTTCTCATAAAGCCTGGACTTGAGGAGTTCAAACTCTTGCAGGTCATCGGTGACATGCACAAAGTCAAATAAGACGTTATGTTTTGCGCCGAAAGCAAGGATATATTCGAGCACACCGTCGAGCATCAGTTCCTCACTAAACCCTACAACGATTTTGCCTGGGAATCTTATTTCTGTATTTGGTGGTACGACCACTACCGGCTTATTGCTCCGGCGGCTCACTTCAGAGGACACTGTCCCGAACAAGCGGCGCATGGCATTGTCGGTCGCCTTGGTAGCCATGACCATCAGCTCAAACTGTCCGTGATCCAATAACTCAATCAGGCTGCTTGATGCTTCTCCTACTTCAAGGTGCGCAGATACATGCACATTGATACCTTTCTTCACATGTTCGCGGTTATAGGATTCCACAAGGTCAAGGAGTCGCTTATTGCTGTCCTGGAGGAACTGGACATCCAGTGCTCCTGCAGAGATCGGGTCATAAACGGTCTGGTGTACATGGGCCAGGGTCAGTCCACAGCCGAGTTCTGCAGCCATCATCGCTGCATAGGTTATAGCGGTCGTACTTTCCTCTGAAAAATCCACAGGCACAAGGATCGCATTGATATTTTCAGCCAGGAGATAATCCATTACCTTTTTTACAGTCTCGTCCAGATCTCCATCAGATGGGTGCTGGATGACTTTATCCCCTATCCTGAAGGCAGGAACTGAAGCTAATCCTGCCTTGATAAACTGATCGACATGATTGATTTCTGAGATGGTATAAATCAAATGTTCCGCAGCCAACGCCTCCTGCAGCTTTATTTTCAAAGCGTTTCCAGCAAACCCCCTTACACTATACAATTCAATATTCTTCACTGTATTTCTGTTGTGATAAGCTTGAATGGGCTATGTTGATTTTATCCTTGCGTTGGCCTCTTCCACCAGGTTCCTGATGATATCAAATGTGGTGAGGATGCCAACGAGTTCGCCATTATCTACAATCGGTATGGCATGGAACAGGTTTTCTGAAAAAACCTGGAGGGCTACATTGACACGCTCTGAAGACTCAAGGGTAGCAATCCCGGTAGTCATGATATCCTCAGCAGTATAATTCTGCAGCCTGCTGTTTTCCACAAGCTTATCATAAGGAGTCGATTCCATGCCCCGGAGGAAATGCATAAAGTCCGTTTTGCTGATCAGCCCCACAAGGGCAGTGTATTTCACCACCGGAATATGGTGAATGCGCTGGGTATCAAATATTTCTTTGACCACGGACATGCGGTCACCGGGAACTACAGTGACAAGCTTGGTAGTCATAAATTGAGAAACAGGTGCTGTGAAATTCATTGTGTTAAAGTGGTTGGTGAAAGACTACTCTGCCTGTCTGCACAGGCAAAGAAGAGATTATTGCTATGATTATTAGGTATTTAAATAAAATATAAAACATTCATATGACTTATCCTGACACATCCCGGCAGTATCAGGCCACACCCGGGGCCAAAGCAGCCTCTTCTTTTTTAAGTCAACATGAACTGTATGTAAAGGTATCCAACCCCATCAGTTGGGTAAATGACAAGGGTCACTGTATAAATTGATACTGATCACCTTTTGTAGCAGCCGATTCTTGTGATATCTTAGTCCTATGTCTCCGGAAAGCCATTCAGCCCTCGATAATCCGCTCAACATCCTTGAATCAATCGTCGAAACGGCAATAGATGGGATATTCCTCATCGACCATCGTGGCAAAGTGCTGAGAGTCAATTCAGCAGGCCTTCATTTATTTGGATATACCGCTGCAGAAGTCCTTGGCCAGAACGTGTCCATGCTGATGCCTGCCCCGCACCGGGAAAATCATGATGGCTATATCCACAACTATCTGGACAGTGGCATAAAAAAGATCATTGGGATAGGCCGCGAAATTGGAGGTTTACGCAAGGATGGCACGCTCTTCCCCGCTCGTCTTGCGGTCAGTGAAATCATCATCGGGGAGGAGCATTATTTTACCGGAATCATCCAGGATCTGACTCCGATGAAAGCTGTGCAGGAGGAGATCATCAAGCTCAATCACGAACTTGAACAACTCGTCATAGAACGGACGACGGAATTGCAGGACGCAGTCAATCTGTTGCTTGAAACCAATCAGCAACTCAATAAATCCATCGAAAAGCACAAATCCTATGAAATCGCCCTCCTGGCGACCCGAGACGAACTAAGAATATCCCTGGAGAAGGAAAAGGAACTCAGTTCGCTGAAGTCAAGATTTGTCTCAATGGCCTCCCATGAATTCAAAACCCCCCTGGCCAGTATACTCTCTTCAGCTGCCCTGATTTCGAAATATACGACCACCGAACAGGCTCCTGATCGCAACAGGCATGTAGACCGGATCAAGTCCAGTGTCAACCACCTCAACAATATCCTGATGGATTTCCTGTCCATTACCCGCCTTGAGGAAGGTCAGTTTGTGCCTGTAATAACCCGTTTTCGCTGTCAGGCATGCTTTCTGATCTTAAAAACGAAGCAGAAGGCCTGTTGAAAAAAGGACAGCAATTGATCTGTGACCATGATTTCGGGGACATTGACATGAAATCTGACAAGAATATCCTTCGCAATATCCTTTACAACCTGATTTCCAACGCAGTAAAGTACTCTGACGAAGGAAAGAAAATCATCTGCAGGATCCGGCTCGAAGAGGAGATCTTCCTCATCCAGATTACTGATGAAGGGGTAGGCATTCCACCTGAAGATCAAAAACACATCGGGTCGAGGTTCTTCAGGGCTTCCAATGTGGTCAATGTTCCTGGCACCGGATTGGGATTGAACATTGTCTTGTCCTATCTTCACGCCCTGAAAGGCAATCTTGAGTTTGAAAGCCAGCAGGGCGTAGGCACTACTTTTACCATCACTTTACCACTCAGTTATGAAAAATAAAATCCTGATTATTGAAGATAATCATGATGTCAGGGAAAACCTGAGCGAATTATTAACCCTCTCGGGCTTTGAGACGTTTACAGCAGCAAATGGGAAACTTGGTGTTGAAGCGGCTATGGCCCAGACACCGGACCTCATCCTGTGCGACATCATGATGCCGGGAAATGGATGGATATGCCGTATTGCGTATCCTGTCCAAAAATGGCCCCTGTCCTCAGTCCCGTTTATCTTCCTGACCGCCAAGACAGAACTGGCGGATGTACGAAGAGGCATGACGCTCGGCGCTGATGACTACATCACCAAACCCTTTGATGATGTCGAGCTACTGGATACCGTCGAAATGCGGATTAAGAAGCACAAAGCCCAGGGCGCGCATAACAATAGCCCGCACGCTATAATCAATCTTCCGACCGGTGAGCAGATCATTCGATCCCTGCCTGAAACGCTGATGGAGGGCGAAGCCAGGCTGATCCGCAAGAAAGACCTCCTCTTTGCTGAAGGCCAGACCTGCAGGTATGTTTTTGTGATCCAGTCCGGAAGGGCCATCGCCACCAAAATCGACAACTATGCCAAGGAGGTCGTAACGAGACTATATCAATATCCTGTCATTATAGGTGTTGCCTCCGCTTTCGCAGGCAACCGTTACCAGGAAACCGTCAAAGCTTTCGAAGACCTCGAAGTGATCCCGATCAGGAAGGATGATTTTATCTCCCATGTGCTCCATGATCCTTCATCCGCAAGCTATTTCCTTCAGCAGATGGCATCCTACCAGGTCCAGGCAGATGAAAAATTATTGTTGCAGGCCTTCGGATCCGTGCGCATGAAACTGGCTGCTACCCTGGCAGACCTCTATTCGTTTTATGAAGAAAACAATATGGCGGTCATCCCTGTCTCAAGAGAAGATCTCGCGAGTATGGCTGGCACCGCCAAGGAAACGATCATCAGGTGCCTTTCAGAGTTTAAAGAAGAAGGACTGGTGACCATCCAGGGATCAGATATTATCATCTCCTCGATCCAGAAACTTGCCGAACTGCGGTACTAATCTCGTGAAAGCAGTGTTTTACTGATCGACATGGAGGCCGATCAGCGGGATATCAGTATGATAGGCGATACGCCTGGCAATACTGTAGGAGAATAACTCCTTCAGCTTGCTCTTGTGCTGCACGCCCATGATCACGATATCGATCTCGTTGAACCGCATAAACTCCAGGATACCTTTCTCTACATCGAGATCAGGGTGGACATGAAAACTGATGTCAGGCTCATGCGCAAAGGCATGCCTGTACTCCATCAGTTTTACCTTTTCCTTGGCGGGATCATACACGTCTACATGAAGGCAATGAAGATGCCCTCCCAACTTCCTCGCAATAGCCAGTGACTTCTCGATCAACTCCAATTCACCCGGCTTATACTCAAGCGTGAGGCCAATCTTCTCAATACCCCTGTAATGCGCCGTATCAGGAACCATGCATACCGGACAGGTAGCTCCGTCTATCACTTTTGAAGCCACACTCCCAAACAATATCTCCTTAAGTCCGGAGGCTCCCCTCGTACCGATCACGATGATGTCCGCTCCAGATGCTTTGGCTTCGTCGAGGATCGCTTCGATTACATAATCCGACTCTTTGAGGGAATAATTGACTTCGACATGATCCAACCGGTGCTCTGCTGCTATACGCTTGAGCATCTCGATCTTAGCTCTGAACTGTTCAAACTCCCCGATGGTGATCTGATCATTGACCTGATCCATATTCATCGAATCCTCGACCCATGTATGCAACTGGAGCACTTCATAGACATGCACTACCGTGATAGAAGCCTCAAGCCGGTCTGCGAGTTTCAATGCATAGACAAAAGCATTTTCAGCTGCACTTGAAAAATCTGTGGGAAATAGGATTTTCATTTCGATTGGATTTCAGTCCTGGATGACTTTCTTCTCATCAAACGCATACCTCAACAGGTCCAACGGAGTGATCATCCCGACTAGCTGGTCTTTGCCATTGATGACGGGCAAGGCATGAAACAAGTTTTCCTTGAAGAGATCTACAGCGATCGCAGCCGAGTCCGTTTCTTTCAACTTAACAAGCGTCTTGGTCATGATTTCTGCCGCCAGGATGGTGGAAAAAATCTGCCGGTTGCTCTCCAGTGCCTTTTCGGATTTGAAAAGGGTGAAATGATGCTCCATGCGATGGATATCCCCCATACTGATGATACCTAGGATCTTCTTGCCATCGACCACAGGGATATGCTGTATATGGTTGGCCAGTAATTTATGCCTTACAGCATCAATGGTTTCATCAGGATCGGCTGTGATGAGATCAGTTGTCATGATGTGCTTTACTTCAATCCACTTGTCCATTTGAGATCGGTTTGATACTAAAATTAACAAATAAAATATGATCAGAGTGTGACCTGATAAGCGTAGGTCAGTAAATCGTGTGTTGTCACGATACCCACTAATTCCCCGTCATCAACGACAGGAAGGGAATGCAGGGCATTGGCTTTGAAAATATCGGCAGCTAACCCAATCGTATCAGCCGATTCAATCCTTAGTGGCTCCCGGGACATGATGTCGGCTGCACACATATCCTTATACATATCCTGGCAGATAGTCTCACCCGACCAGGTGGTCGCCAGCATATGCCTTATCTTGAGATAATCCGTCTTGGAAATAATACCCACCAACTCATTACGATCTACCACAGGAATGTGATGAAAATGGTTGGCTTCAAAAAGATCATGTATCCGGTCTATGGTTGCATCCGGCTTCACAACAACCAGGTTACGGGTCATGATTTCTGCAACAGGTCTGCTGGTATCCATGGTCACAAATCTTATAGGTCTGATCAGTCGTAAAACTAAAAAACCGGGGCCCGTCACCGAACCCCGGCATTTGAAATCACACCACTTTTATCGTCTTAGCCTTTTCAGGCACATTTTCCATCTTCGGTATTTTCAGTTTGAGTATACCGTTTTCGTATTGCGCAGCAATCTGATCTGCCATGATATTTTCGGGTAGCCAGAAAGACCTCCTGAAATCACGATAGCTGAATTCCTGCCGCCTGAACGTATCTGTCTTTTCTTCTTTCTTTTCTTCTGTAGTAGCACTGATGATCAAAACTCCTCTGTCTACTTCAACTTTAAAATCTTCTCTCTTCATCCCCGGAGCTGCGACATCAATCAAAAAGGCATCTTTCTCCTCTTTTACATTGATGGCAGGGACATCAACTTTCATGTCCCAGTTCCAGTTTTTGAGAAAATCGTCTGTTTCCGCAAAGAAGTTCTCAACCCAATTCCTCTTCCCCATCAGTTTTGTCGGTTCATTCCATTTAATGAGTGACATGGTTTAGAAATTTAACAGGTTAATAATAAACTTGCTTGACGGTTCAAATTTGAGGGTAATCCATAGCCTTGCAAATGACCTGCGTCAGCGTAATGGATGATCTAAACCAAAATGAAAAAAACGTGAGACGTGAGACGCGGTTGGTGAGCTGCGCCGTGCTGAGCGAAGTCGAAGTATAGCACATGGCTGCGCGAAAGGAGGTCGAACCATGAGACGTGAGACGTGAGACGTGAGACGTGAGACGTGAGACGTGAGACGCTGCAGACGTGAGACTTGAGATCTTGAGACTGCGTGAGACGTGATGACGTCTGATGGGAGTGCGTCTGGGCCTACTTCAGCCTCTTTAGCCTTTTCAGCCTCTTTAGCCCCTTAAGAAAGACCAGTGATATTACCATCGTTATCGATATCCATCCCTTCAGCAGCAGGTACAGCTGGCAATCCGGGCATACGCATCATCTCTCCAAGGATAGGGACGACAAAGCCGGCTCCGGCTGCCACTTCAAACTCACGAATCGTGATGGTAAAATTGGTTGGCCTGCCTATCTTCTTTTCATCATCTGAAAAGGATTTCTGTGTCTTGGCGACACAGATCGGAAACTTATCAAAACCGAGTTTAGCATATTCTCTCAACTGCGATTTGGCCTTGGCAGAATATTCAATATGAGAAGCTCCATAGATTTCTGTAGCGACGGTCTTGATCTTATCTTCAATCGAAAGGCTCCAGTCATAGAGCTGATGATATTGATTGCCACCGGCATCGATCACATCGACAACTGCCTGCGCAAGTTCCTTCGTGCCTTCACCACCTTTAGCCCACCCTTGTGACAAAACTGCTTTAGTACCCAATGCCTGGCACCTTTCCTTGATGTAGGCAATCTCCGCTTCACTGTCTGAGATAAAGCTATTGATCGCCACCACAGGGGTGAGGCCAAATTTCTTGCAGTTCTCGATATGCTTCTCAAGGTTCTCAAAACCCTTTTGCACCCTGCCCAGGTCCGGTGTATTGTACTCTTCCTTCTTTGCCCCACCATGATGGCGCAACGCACGGATAGTTGCGACCAGGACTATTGCCTTTGGCTTCAGGCCAGCTACAGGGCATTTCAGGTCAAGGAATTTCTCTGCGCCCAGGTCGGCCCCAAAGCCTGCCTCTGTCACTACATAGTCACACAGTGACATAGCGGTTTTGGTAGCAATGATAGAATTGGTACCCTGTGCAATATTGGCAAACGGACCACCATGAATGATGGCCGGATTTCCTTCGAGTGTTTGGACCAGATTGGGCTTGATCGCATCCTTCAGCAACAAGGCCATCGCTCCCTGCGCATTGAGATCCCTGGCATAGACAGGTTTCTTGTCAAAGGTGTAGCCAATAAAAATACTACCCAACCTGTTTTTAAGGTCTTCAAAATCCTTTGACAGGCAGATGATGGCCATCACCTCAGAAGCTGCTGTGATATTAAATCCATCCTCACGCATGATCCCATTACCACTACCTCCTATCCCGATGATAATATGACGGAGGGCACGATCATTCATATCCATGACCCGTTTCCAGACCACAGTGCGCGGATCAATATCCAGATCCTGGTTTTTGAGCTGTATCCTGTTGTCGATCAGCGCAGCCAACAGGTTGTTGGCCTTTTCTATTGCAGAGAAATCTCCGGTAAAGTGCAGATTGATATCCACCATCGGTATGACCTGGGAATATCCTCCTCCCGCAGCTCCGCCCTTGATCCCAAATACCGGACCGAGGGAAGGTTCGCGCAGGGCCACACCTGCTTTCTTACCTATCTTATTTAACCCGTCGCACAATCCGATAGAGACTGTAGTCTTCCCCTCCCCTGCAGGAGTGGGACTGATGGCTGTGACCAGGACCAGGTTACTCTTGTTGACTTTCTCTTCATTGATCAGGGAGAGGGGGAGCTTGGCTTTATACTTGCCATAATACTCCAGGTCATCTTCCGGAATGGCCAGTTTGGCCGCTATTTCCTTGATATGCCGGATAGGCGCGTTTTGCGCTATTTCAAGATCGATATTGACTTCCTTGACGGGGAGTGCATTGCTCATTTGGAATCGGTTTAAACAGTTTGTTTTGAATTACGGGCAACAAGGTAGTTTTTCAGAGGTCAATTTCAAAAAATTATCTCAGTTCCCAAACCTCAAAGCTCCTGATCCGGACTAAATGAGTCCCAAACTGCCCTTTGGTTAAAAACCGAAGATGTCAGGGCTATCTGCAAAAATCCTGCCACGTGGAAAATGCATGGAGCAGAGGGCAAAGAGCATAGGGGAGCAAACAATGTAACAATAACTCCGTGTACTCCGTGCGAAAACCTACGTGCTTCTCCGTGCGAAACCTCCGTGCTCTCCGTGCGAAACCCAACGTGCTCCCTCCCGCCGTATTGCTAAGGCAATTGCTGGATCTCCAACGTGCGAAAGAAGATTTATGATTTGATATCCAGGAAATATCCATCCCTGTAGATGACCTTTCCATCTGCGATGATCTCCCCTCCATTCTTCATATTGGAAATCATATCCCAATGCACAGATGATTGATTCTTGCCTCCGGTCTGCAGGTAAGATTGTCCGACGGCCATGTGTATACTACCGCCTATTTTTTCATCAAAGAGAATATTCCTGGTAGCCCGTTGTATCCTGTAGATAGTCCCGATAGCGACCTCCCCGAAATAGCGTGAACCTTCGATAGCAAAACCTGATCCAACACCTGCTGCCCTTCTTCCGCTTCCCATTTCACCACCTGGCCCTTCTCTACGGTTAGGGTGATGGCACGCACATCATGTCCGCTGTAGACGGACGGAAAATCAAAATGCACCACACCTTCGACACTATCTTCAATCGGACTGGTGAAGACTTCACCTGATGGCATGTTGGCTCGCCCATCACTATTGATCCATATCCGGTCCTTGACTGAAAAGCGGATATCTGTCTTCTCATTCTTGTAGGTGATCTGATCACAGGTATTCAGTAAGTCAACATACCGCTGTTGTGTTTTTCTTACCTCCAGCCATGCAGCCACAGGATCATCTTCATCCAGCCTGCAGGCACTGAAGACAAACTGTGCATATTCTTCAATGCTCATCCCGGCAGCAGCCGCTGAGGCTTCTGTAGGATATTGACACAGGCTGCGCACGAGTGACTTATCTGCTGTTCTCGAAAAATAAAACTGGTTTGCCTTTGCTCCGGCAGCAGCTCTCCTTTTCTTTTGTTCCGGTGTTGCTGGCAGGTCTTCATGCAGATCGTACGGCGCGCGGATCGCAAGGAATGCATCGAAATGCTCCATGGCATACAGATGAAAAGCGGCCTCCATATCCAGCACATCACCCTTTGCTTCGAGCCAATACACAAATGCCTTGTCACGGAAACTCAGGTCATACTCCACTGCCACGCCTGACTTGGTAGCCTCGCGATGTATCTCCAGCAATAGTGGTTCTGCCAGGAAGGTACTCGATACAAATAATCGCTGCCCGGCCTTGATCTGAAGACAATAATGTAAAAGGAGATCTGCATATTTCTGCAGCAACACCCCATCGGGTGTGTAGGAATATTTCATGCTGTACTACTTTACCACTCTTTTGGACGATAGGGATACCTCACAGCATAGGCATCATTGATATACGTGGTCATCAGCTCACGCAGGCGGTCGATATTTTCACCCGAAATCGCAGAGATCATGACAGTCTCTACACTATACTCGTTACGCAACCGGTCTTGTATTTCTTCCTCGATCTGCCCTTTGATCTCCTCTTCAAGGAATGCATCATAATTGAGCTTACGGTACTGGTCTATCTTGTTGAGCACCATGATTGTTGGCTTCTGCTCTACCTTGATTTCGAGCAAGGTCTGGTTGACCGCCGTGATATGATCCTCATACTGTGGATGCGAGATGTCTACTACATGCAATAAGATGTCCGCCTCATGCACTTCATCCAGCGTGGATTTAAAGCTTTCCACCAGGTGGTGCGGCAGTTTGCGGATGAATCCAACGGTATCACTCAGTAAAAAAGGCATGGTCCCGAATACAATCTTTCGTACGGTGGTATCGAGTGTCGCAAATAATTTGTTCTCTACAAATACTTCACTCTTGCTCAACACATTCATGAGTGTCGATTTCCCAACATTGGTATACCCGATGAGTGATACACGGATGAGTTCTCCCCTGCCCTTGCGCTGGGTGATACTTTGCTGATCTATCTTCTCCAGTTTCTTTTTGAGCAATGCGATCTTATCGCGTACGATACGACGGTCCGTCTCGATCTCCTGCTCACCCGGTCCACGCATCCCGATACCCCCGCGTTGTCTTTCAAGGTGGGACCACAATCCCCGGAGGCGAGGCAACAAGTACTGAAGCTGTGCAAGCTCTACTTGTGTGCGCGCCTGTGCAGTCTGTGCCCTGGCTGCAAAAATATCCAGGATGAGGCTCGTCCGGTCGACGATCTTTATTTTCCATTCCTCTTCGAGGATATTGGTCTGCTTGCCTGTGAGGTCATCATCAAAGATGGCGAGATCGATTTCATGCTCTTCGATATACTTTCCGATCTCCTGCACCTTTCCACTACCGATAAAGGTCTTGGAATCCGGCTTGGCCATCTTCTGGATAAATCGCTTTGCAGTATCCGCTCCGGCGGTCTGTGCAAGGAATTCAAGTTCATCAAGGTATTCGATTACCTTCTCTTCCGACTGCGGAGGCTGCACAACACCGATCAGCACTGCCCTTTCTTTATGCGGCCCCTCCTGGAGTTTTTTCTTCTCTCCCAGGTTCCACTTGTTTCTTGCTATAGCCATGTAGGTAGTAACAGATTATTCTGTTGTAAAGTTATCAAATATAGAACAAGAAGAACGTGAGAACGTGAGAACGTGAGAACGTGAGAGGTGCGGGCTGAGGGGATAGTGTGATTTTACTAAGCGTCCGTAAGGACACTCAGCAATCAATTACTTTTTATAACTTGTCTCTCCCATTTTAAGCTGATAGCTGATAGCTGATAGCTGATAGCTGATAGCTGATAGCTGATAGCTGATAGCTGATAGCTGATAGCTGATAGCTGATAGCTGATAGCTATTTCTTTGCAAGCCAGCTCTCCGGATTGAGCTTCGTCTTGTCCTGCCAGATCTCCAGATGCAACTCAGGCTCTTCAGTACCGAGATATCCAAGCACTTGCCCGGTGGTAACTGTATCCCCTTTCTTGACGGATGCAGAC
This sequence comes from Candidatus Opimibacter iunctus, assembly GCA_016716665.1. Lineage (GTDB taxonomy): Bacteria > Bacteroidota > Bacteroidia > Chitinophagales > Saprospiraceae > Opimibacter > Opimibacter iunctus. Next base: position 36,693 of record JADJVH010000012.1, read on the forward strand.
GCTATTTTAGAATAGACTGTGTAATACAATCCATGCCTCACCATGACCATGTAATCATACCCAGGTATTTTGGTGACAGAAGCCACTGTTCCGGCAAACAGGCTCTTGACGGAGGCTTTTTCTTCCGCCTGGATGTCGATGCCATTGGTTTGCACCACGATTCCCTTGAGGACAGGGTGCGGATGCGTACCAAAACGGTCAGTGATCAGCCCTTTGCTCACAGGCCAGGGGAGCCTTCCCTTGTTGGCCGAAAACTGGTCATTAAGCGCTTTGGTCTCTGGCGCTGTACTCAGGCCTGAGCTCGTCATTTTCTTTGCTTCAGCACTGATCAGGCGGGAGATTTCATCATCCAGCTTTTTCTTTTTCTCCTGTGTGCTTGCCAGCTGGGTCTTCAATTTCTTCTCTTCCTTGCCCAGGTTGTTGACCAATGCCTGCTGCGATTTCTGTTCGGCCAGGATTTCTTTTTTATGCTCCTCTTCCGAATTGAAGAGCATCTTCTTTGCCTTCTTATTCTCTTCCAGTTGGACAATGAGCTCCTGGTGTTTTTGCTTCTTCTGGGCCAGGGTCTTCATCTGGCTGGAGATATAACTCTTGTACTGTCTGAGGTAAACCCATCTCGATAGTGCCTGGCCGATAGACTGGGCACTCAACAGGTAGATCCAGCTAGGCTCCAGTTGGCTGCGTATGTAGGCCGCCCTGAGGGCATGATCAAGCCTTGATTCCAACTGATGTATGGCGAGGGCTGCTTCTTCCTTACTCTTTTCCTGCTGGGCGGCCTCCTGGTCGACCTGCTTTAACTCCTCGTTGATCGATTCCAGCAATTCCTGGCGCTGGCGGATCTGGGCATTGAGGGTCTTGAGCTGATTGACTGTTTTGGTCTTGCTTTTCTGCGTTTTAGCCAGGATCTCGGTGGTGGACTTGATCTGGCTTTCTAATGCCTTGCGCTGGGACTCTAGTTCGCTCCTGTCCTTCTGCCCCATACAGAGCAGGGAAATAAACAAGAAACTCAGTGTTAGAACCCCTCTTCCAGACACATTATATTTTTTCATAATGTGAAGGTATGGAAAAAGGAAATTCCTGGGGTACATCGATGACCAAATCGGTGTATTCGAGGTCAAATATGTTGGGTTTGCCATCGATGATCAGGGTATTCGACCGCTTGTAGGGAAAGCGCTGGCCTGAATTAGTCTTCTTGTAATCGGAATATATGGAGGTCCATTCCCTTGCCAGGGGATCTGTGATGAGTGACCTTATGAGCAGTGAAGAAGCATCAAACCAATGCCTGGCATTCATACCAGATGTAGACTGAACAAACAGTGACCCATCCGGCTCTACCAGCGATGTCTTAATATGAGGAGGGAGGTATGCCCCGGCCGTAAAGACCAATGAGAACATATCAAAATCTGCAGGCACATTATATTCCCTGAGAAAATCCTCCGTGGCATAGACCGCATAGGTACGTTCAAACCTGTTGATGAAAAAAGCAGAATCCGGAGTGATCATCATCCTGCCTACCTCAAAACCGAGTTTCTGGATCTGCACCCAGATGATTTTGTCATGCAGGATGCGCACGTTGACCCGGGCACTGAGCCGCTGCCCGTCCCAATCTATCTTGCCCTGTCCTGATGCGGCAAACCAGGTGTAGGGCAATTGGGTCTCGAAGACTTTCTTGTACATGAGCTCCATTTCAGGAGACAATGTCTCAGTGGTGTCCACCTTGCCTCCGCCGGTAAGTTTCTTCTTGTTGGCGCAGGCACCGATAGTCAACACCAGCAAGATCAAAACACCATATATGGAATATCTCTTCATAGCCTCTTTGCGTATACGACGTGAAACGTCCGCTTATGTAACAAGACGAAACGGATTATTGTGCCTTTGGATCGGCTATTTTTCTCTTCAGCTCAGGATCTGCACATCCATCATCCAGGGCTTTTTGCCACATTGCCTTGGCTTCTTCAGCCTTACCTTGCCTGATGAGGATGTCGCCAGCCAGATTGTAAGCATCACCATTGGGATCATCTGCCAGGACTATTTGTATAGAAGTATATGCCTCATCGTATTTCTTCTGATTATAGAGCACTCTCGCCAGGATCTCCCTGGTCAAGGGCAGCAGATTAGGCTGGCCCAGGGCCTTTTCGGTCATGGTGATGGCCTTTTCACTCTGCGCAATTCTCGTACTCAACATGAGACTGTAGTAAGCGAGTGTCTCAGGATTTTTAGGATCTATGCTCAGGGCAGACTCAAATGCCACTGAAGATTTGTCCAGATCACCTAACTCATCATATACCAGTCCTAGAATATTATAAACACTGATCTTTTGCCCCAGGTTTCGTCCCGTCATGATGAGTGCATCATTCAGTACCTCGAGGGCCTCATCATACTTTTCCTTTTTATAGTATCCATAGCCTGCCGCATAGTAGAGGTAAGCCTGGTTTGGAAAATTAGTGATGGCATTCTGCGACTGGCGGATGAGTTCGTCATATGATCGATCAGCGATGAGCATGGCCAGTAATTGCTCCCACACCGTGTAGACGCCACCATTGAGCTGGGTCGACTGTGTGTAAGCATTGATGGCAGATTGTTCTTCTCCCATGATCGACAATACATCCCCTTGAATGGCATAGGATTTAGCATCCTTGGGATGGGTCTTGACCAATTGCGCGATCAGTTCTTTCAGCGCTTTGCCAAGTTCGGGATCTTTTGTCTTGGAGAGTTCCAATACATAAGGAATCAGTTCCTTGAGCTTAACATCGATTTCAACGCCTGCATTGGTGATCACAGGAGTGATCGACTGCAGGTAGCCGATTTCATCACCGGACTGCTTTTCATTGCTCGCCATGGCAAGCTTTGCCCTTGAGTTGTCCGGATCTATCGCGAGGATATCCCGGTAATATTGGCTGGCATTCTCCTCATGGCCTGATTTCCTGGCATAGGCTGCGGCCAGAAATTTGTAATCTGTGTTGTAAGGGAATACTATGGTAAGTTTATGGAGCGCTGCCAACGCTTCTTCCTGACGGCCCATAGCATCGAGGGTTTCAAACCTGGTGCGGGTGATCGATTCGGTCAGTCCTCTGGATTTTTCATATTGATCCAGCACCTTCAGTAGCCGCTCCTGTTCGCCGGTCTTCTTGCAGAGGCTGATCTGCATTTCGTAGTAATGAGGCTTTTCAGGCCTTAGCGCCATCAGCCGGTCATACATTTCCATAGTGGCGACCAGGTCTCCTGATTTTTCCCGGATATCCGCTTCCATCAGCAGATACCATTCGTTTTCCGGTTCGATCCGTATGGCTTTATGTATATAAGTAATCGCGTCACTAAACCTGCCAGTAGCAGCTAGGGTCCGGGAGAGCTCATAGCATGCTGCACCGTTCTGGACGTCTTCTTCAAGGATGGCACGAAACAGCGCTTCTGCCTTTTCATAATCTCCCAGCAGGATATACTTCTTGCCGTCAATCAGCTTTTTCTCGATCGATACCTCTTGGGAAGTAGGCCGGGTCTGAGCGGAGCTCTCAGGCAAAAACCCAAACAGCATTACCCAGGCAACCAGGAAAGAGGTAAACGTACGTGACCGCAAAACAAAATTCATCCGCAATGGTATTGGTAAACTTGCTGGTTAGAGAACGAAAATAAATGGCTTTCGGTATCCACCGTCAGGCATCAGTCTACTAACGTGAGTTTGAGCATATTGGTTCTGTACTTTTTATGCATCGGCATACTACCGGTATTGATCACGATATCCCCCTGCTTGACTTTGCCGGCAGCGAGAAGGATATTGACCACATCATAGATAGTCTCATCTGTTGTCGTAAACTTATCATAGAAAAACGTCTGGACACCCCAAACCAGGTTGAGGGTATTGAGGATATCATTGGCCTCTGAAAAAACGTAAATCTTACTGTGGATAGGCCTGTAAGAGGAAATTTTAAAAGCGGTAAATCCGGACGTCGTCATCCCAATAATCGCCTTGGCATCGACATCCTGTGCCATGCGGGCTGCATGATAGCATACGGTGTCTGACCAGAAAGTCCTCGATTTGGGAGATGGTACTGAAAACTGAACGCTCGGGGAATAATGCTTCTCAGCCTCAGCGATGATCTTATTCATAGCTGTCACGACCAGCACAGGGTGCTTACCGACGGAAGTTTCTGCACTAAGCATGACAGCATCCGTTCCATCCAGCACAGCATTAGCTACGTCTGTAATTTCAGCCCTGGTAGGGCTTGGATTATTGATCATCGAATCCATCAGCTGGGTAGCTACGATGACTGGACGGGACCGCTCGATACAAAGCCTGATGATATCTTTCTGGATCGTTGGCAGTTTTTCCATAGGCACCTCTACAGCAAGGTCACCGCGTGCTATCATGATTCCATTGGCCTGCTTGATGATTTTCCGGATATTCCGCACTGCCTCAGGCTTTTCGATTTTAGCTATGGTTTTCGCCGGGTGGTTAGCCGCATCTATATATTCCTGAAGTTCGATGATATCCTCTGCCCTGCGCACAAAAGACAGGGCGATCCAGTTGACCGGCTGGGTAAGGATAAATTCAAGGTCTGCATGGTCTTTTTCAGTTATGGCAGAGATACTGAGGGCAGTATCTGGCAGATTGACGCCTTTTTTTGAACTGAGGACCCCTCCATGGATGATTTTAAGTTTAACCTCCCGCTGGCGGTCAGTCGCCAAAACCTCCATTACGAGCTTTCCGTCGTCGAGGAGGATCCTTTCTCCAGCCTTGACTTCTTTCGGGAAATTCTCATAATTAATAAACACCCGGTCTACCGTTCCAAGGCATTTCTGGTTGGTAAAGACGATTTCCTTGCCGTTTTCGAGGAAGATTTCCTTGTTGGCTATATCCCCGATCCTGATCTTAGGACCCTGAAGGTCAGCCAGTATGCCTACATGGAGGCCATATTCTTCGTTGATCCTGACGATCGATTGGATGACTTCCTTGTGCTCCTCGTGGGTGCCATGGGAAAAGTTGAGCCGGAAGACATGGACACCCTCTTTGGCCAGGGCCAGGAGGACTTCATAATCTGAGCAGGCTGGGCCTACGGTTGCTACAATCTTGGTATTCTGATGTGAATTGGAATGCATGTCTATGGGTCTGATATTCAAAAATTTCAGGTGCGAAGCTATAACCTCGCTTTTGTTCGTGCAACTTAAGCGGTCGCAGGATAAAATTTTGTTCAGAAATGCCGTAATCCGGAAAGTCGGGATTACTTTTGTCTCCGGTCAGGGCTAAACCAATACCTGGTTAATAATGGCCTATATCTTTTGGCACAAAAGCCAATTCTTTATTTACTTTTGCAACCTTAATCAAACACAATTATTATGTCAGACATTGCTGAAAGAGTGAAGAAAATCATCGTTGACAAGTTAGGCGTTGACGAATCTGAAGTAACATCAGAGGCAAGCTTCACCAATGATCTAGGAGCAGATTCACTGGATACCGTTGAGCTTATCATGGAATTTGAGAAGGAATTTGACATCTCTATTCCGGATGAGCAAGCCGAAAACATCCAGACCGTTGGCCATGCCATAGAATATCTGGAGTCCCAGGTTTCTGCATAACCGGGTACCATGGAATTGAACTTTTACAGATCCACAGAGGGGTTACGCCTCTCTGTGGATGTTTTATTTTAGGCTGTCCGGAGCCCCGACAGGTCTTTTACTTTGAACTTTACGGTGTAACTTTAGCAGGTGCGGCATGGTCATTTCGAGACTATGGGTACCGGATAAAGTAGTTTTACCGGACCTTTAGTCTGAACGATCATCCTGCACAGGGGGTTTGGGACTACATGCAAGCCAATACCCAACTGTATATAGGTTATTGAATACGCATATTTTAACAAGAATTATCTCTGTATGTCCAAAAGAGTAGTAGTCACCGGAATAGGCGCCTTAACGCCGATCGGAAACGACGTATCGTCCTTTATGGAAGGCCTCAAGCAAGGTGTCAGCGGCGCGGCAAGAATCACGAGGTTCGATGCCACCGGCTTTAGAACCGATTTTGCCTGTGAGGTCAAGAACTTTAATGCTGAAGATTTCCTTGACCGAAAGGAAGTCAGGCGCATCGACCCATTTGCTCAGTACGCCATGGTCGTGGCCGATCAGGCTATCCATGACTGCGGCATAAATCTCGATACGGTAGACAAATCACGGGTTGGGGTCATCTGGGGAAGCGGTATAGGTGGTTTTACCACGTTCGAAGAAGAAATTGAAGCAGCAGGTAGAGCGGTGGGTGTACCAAAATATAACCCATTCCTGATCCCTAAGCTGATCGTCAATATAGCAGCAGGCCATATCAGTATCAAATATGGATTTTCCGGTGTCAATTTCGCACCTGTATCCGCTTGTGCCTCAGCCAATCACGCAGTGATCCTGGCAGCAGACAATATCCGTCTCGGCAGAGTAGACATGGTGGTATGCGGCGGCTCCGAAGCAGCGGTGACCAGGGCAGGTATCGGAGGTTTTTCAAGCATGAAAGCCCTTTCGACCCGCAATGATGATCCCCAGACGGCTTCCAGGCCATTCGATAAAAACAGGGATGGCTTCGTCCTCGGTGAAGGCGCAGGTGCCCTGATCCTTGAATCCTATGAATCCGCCAAGGCACGCGGAGCTAAAATATATGCTGAGCTCCTCGGTACAGGCATGAATGCAGATGCATACCACATCACAGCTCCTGAGCCAACAGGAAAGGGTGTCATCCAATGCATGCAGTTTGCGATGAAGGAAGCAGGCCTCAATACAGGCCAGATCCAATATATCAATGTGCACGGGACCTCTACCCCACTCGGGGATGTTGCCGAAACGAATGCTATCCAGTCTGTTTTTGGTGATGATGCCTACGGGCTCAATATCAGTTCGACCAAGTCCATGACCGGCCATTTACTAGGTGCTGCCGGCGCTATCGAAGCCATAGCGTCTATATTAGCCCTCAACCATGGATTCATTCCTCCGACGATCAATCACTTCGAGGATGATCCGGAAATCGACGCCAAACTCAACTTTACCTTCAATGAAGCACAGCAAAGAGATGTTAAAGCGGTGATGAGTAATGGATTTGGATTTGGAGGTCACAATACATCACTTATCTTTGGACGGGTATGAGGCCTTACTAGATGATATGTTGTGATCAGGAAATTCTATAATCACTTTCTTTCTTCAGACAAACAGTTTGCTCGCAGCGTCGGGGAGATTGTTGGATTTACGCCAAGCAACCTGCAGATCTTCAAGCAGGCGTTCAGTCACAAGTCTGCCGTAGATCCAAAGCTGCACACCGTGACCAGCAACGAGCGGCTGGAATATCTCGGGGATTCGCTCCTGAGTACCATCGTCGCGGAATACCTGTTCCAGAAATATCCTAACAGCAACGAAGGCTTCCTCACCAAGATGAGGTCAAAAATCGTCAAGCGCAAGACGCTCAATCGTATCGCCGACGACATGGGGATCGATGTAGTCCTGCAGGAAAACAATGATACCCGCCTCAGCGATTCGATGAAAGGCAACTGCCTCGAAGCATTGGTAGGCGCCATCTATCTCGAAAAGGGTTTCGACAAGACAAAAGATATCGTCATCCGTAAAATCCTGCGCCAGCATCTCAATATCCAGGATCTCGAAGACAATGATGACAACTACAAGAGCCAGCTCCTCGAATACTGCCAGAAAAACGGCAATGAAATCGACTACCGCGTCATCGAGCGCTTCAAGATGGAAAACCGCGACCGCTTCAAGATAGCCGTCTATGTCAATGGCAAGGAAATCGCCAGCGGTGAGGACTTCAACAAGAAATCTGCTGAGCAGAATGCTTCGTTCAAGGCGTTGAAGAGTCTGGGGATAGAAGTATAAGGCGAAGCAAAACGCTATTTGAAGTTTTCAAACTTCAAATCAATATGACAACCATCATCCTTTAGAAAAATCATTGAAAGGCAGTTTGCAACTGCCAGGTAACAATCAGCCCTATGCGCTATGCACTATGCGCTATGCTAATTCACCCCGTCCAGTTTCCGCATCTCTTCATGCAACTTCATCTTATTCCCCGCGCCCATCTTGACGAGCGGGAGACGAAGTTCTGCTGATGCGATGCCTTTATACTCCACTGCTTCTTTGATGCCGACAGGATTGCCTTCGACATACAGCCAATGGTGGAGGTCAAGTAGTTTGTAGTGAAGTTCCATCGCTTCTGCTGATCTTCCGGCTAGCGCGTGGCGCATCATATTGGAAAACGAAGCAGGGAATGCATTGGCGATGACTGAGATCACACCTTTGCAACCTATACCCACTGCTGCGAGTGCTGTAGGATCATCACCGGATAAGAGGATAAAGCCATCAGGTGCATCACGCGCGATGACAGAACCCTGCACGAGATCTGCAGAGGCATCCTTGACAGCAATAAATTTATTTGAATCACGAGCCAGCCTGATGATGGTAGCTGCGGAGATATTGGATGATGTGCGCGAAGGCACATTGTAGATGATGATCGGAAGTGGTGATGCTTCAGCGAGCGCCATATAGTGCTGATAGATTCCCTCCTGTGATGGTTTCACATACGCAGGGCTGCTGGAGAGAATGGCTGATATTCCTTTATGATCAAATGCCCTCATCTTTTCACAAACCTGTGCTGTGTTGTTTCCGCCAAACTGTCCGGCCACGATAGGTACTCTGCCGGCAACCACATCAATGGTATGCTTGATAACATTTGCCTGTTCTGCATCCGTGAGACTGGTAGCCTCACCAGTAGTGCCGAGCGATACGACATACTCTACCCCACCATTGATGACATGCTCGATCAGGGCAGAGAGTCCGTCATAATCCACTGCTCCATTTTGGAAAGGCGTCACCAGTGCTACACCAGTGCCTGAGGGGATAAAATGTGCCATAAAACCGGTTCTAGTAAATCTTCTGCAAGGTATGCATTAGTTCCCTGATCCACTCCTTGAGGGTAGCCGACGACCCGGTATCCAGGCAGAGATCATAGGGGTTGTATCGCACATGCTGGTACCACGGACCGATGCGAAAGGTCGCCCTGGAAAGGGTGCTGATAAACTCCAGTGCCTTGTGATTGTGGTGGATAGACATATTGATGAGCACATCAAAGGGCTGCCCGATAAAGTCCTCCACGACAGGGCCGCGGGGCACCATAGAAACTTTGGCGAGTTCGGCAGTCGTGATCAGGTCAAAAGGTACAGAGACCGTTTCGGCTTTGCCTTCGAGAAAACCCAGGATCTTTACCCGGTGCCCGTCTTTGCGGAGGGTCTCTGCAAATGCAATGACCTCATTGCGATCACCGGGGTTGCCGGCATCGACTAGAATGCCAAAATGATTCTTACGGTCTTTCTTAAACTGGGGGGAACGCTTACCTGACTCGTCTAACCTCTTCTTCTTTTCTCTTTCAAAAAAATATGTCCGTATACGTTCCAGCATAATTCCCTTACTTGATCACAGCGTCACACATGGTTAACGGGATTCCTCGGGTTGAGATTTTACCTGGAAGCGTCCCATGGCCGAATATTTTTCAATCCGGGTGTTGATCCGTTCGTCAGGAGTGAGTTTTTTTAGTGCTTTGAGTTCACCTTTGATATGCTTAGCGAGGGCAACAGCCATGCCTTCAGGGTCATTGTGCGCTCCGCCAAGTGGCTCTTTGACGATGCCATCGATCAGGGCAAAATCGGCCATGTGATCTGCAGTAAGCTTTAAGGCTTCAGCAGCTACTTCTTTAAAATCCCAACTGCGCCAAAGGATGGAAGAGCAGGATTCAGGAGAAATAACGGAGTACCATGTGTTTTCGAGCATGAACACCTTATCGCCAAGTCCGATTCCAAGCGCTCCACCGGAGGCCCCTTCACCGATGATGTAGCATACGATCGGTACCTTGAGTTGGGTCATCTCCATCAGGTTGCGCGCGATGGCTTCAGCCTGGCCTCTCTCTTCAGCTTCAAGACCTGGATATGCTCCGGGGGTATCTATTAAGGTGATGACGGGGATATCAAATTTTTCGGCCAGCTTCATCAGGCGCAGGGCCTTACGATAACCTTCAGGATTGGCCATTCCAAAATTGCGGTACTGCCGCATCTTGGTATTGGCACCTTTCTGATGGCCTATGACCATGACAGTGCGTCCATCTAACTGGGCAAATCCGCCGATGATAGCTTTGTCATCATGCACGAGACGATCGCCATGCAATTCCACAAAATTGGTAAACATCTGTTGGATGTAGAAGAGGGTATATGGCCTTTCAGGATGCCTGGATAGCTGTACCCGCTGCCAACCGGTCAGGCTGCCGTAGATCTCCTTTTTGGTTTGGATGATCTTGTTTTCCAGATCCCGTATAGCCGCGCTGACATCTACGTCCCCCTGAGCTTCAATTTGCCTGATCTGCTCGAGCTGGTCATAGAGGCTTTCAAGGGGCTGCTCAAATTCAAGAAACACCATAAGCTATTGATTAACAAGCCCTAACGCAGGGGTGAATTAAGGTTGGCCAACAAAGGTAGAAAAAAAGTTTGGCAGAGCGCATAGGGCTGAAAAGGCGGAAGAGCGGAAGAGGCTAAAGAGGCCGAAGGGGCGGAAGGGTGGAACGGCAGAAGTCTGCTTCGTTTCAAAAGTAGAGACCCATATGCATCAAATGTAGAAATGAAAATCCGTGTCGCTTCAAAAGTAGAGACGCGATTAATTGCGTCTCTACTTTTGAAACAGAAATGATCAAAGACCTGCATTTAGGGGATTAATCGCGTCTCTACTTTTGAAGCAGGTTTAATCCATCCACTACTCATGCTTCGGCTGAGGTCAGCACTTGCAAAAGACGCCAGACGCCAGACTTAAGACTCGCAGACGCCAGGCTCGAAACTTGCAGGTATGAAGCAGCCTTCGGCTGTATGACCCACTCACGAATGACGATTTACGAATGACGATTCACGATTCACGATAGAAGTAATCTTTGATCCCACACATCCTTTCACTCAACGTCCACAACTTCCTTCCGAGCTCAGGATCCTTAGCGGATTTAAATACTTCCTTAACCTCACAGTATTCCCAATACTTGCCACTGATAGCCTGGACCTCAGGGGCAGTGGCGCAGAAAACAGAAGTGCGCGCACCTTCAGCCGGGGTCTGTCCCTTGCGGCGTCTGAATTTCCAGGCGAGTGTGTGCAACCAGTTGGTATGCTTGAGGCCGATGTCTGTCTTGACCAAGCCAGGGGACACAGCATATACACTGACATTAGCATCAGGCTTCTGTGCATGGAGTTCGAAGGTGAAATAGATATTGGCGAGTTTGGACTGGCCATTTGATTTCAGTCCGTGATAATTTTTCGAATACCCGGGATCCTCTAGGTTTATTTTTCCATACGAGTGAGCATTGCTGGCCACATTGACGACGCGTGCAAAATCTGCCTTGCGCAATGCAGGATACAACAGATGCGTCATCATGAAATAACTCAGGTGATTGGTCGCAAAGACGGTTTCAATTCCTTCATCAGTGAGGATATGATCAGACATCCAGGTGCCTACGTTGTTGATCAATCCATCGATGATATGATGACGTTCTGTGATCGCAGCCGCCACACTTTTCATATCCCTGAGCAGGCTCAGTTCGGCGACATAGTTTTCAAGATCGGCATCAGGATGTGTGCGGCGTATATCAGCCATTGCTGCTTCGCCTTTCTCTTTCGTTCGTGTGATCAGTAACACCTTTGCTCCTTGCGCAGCAATTGCCCTGGCGGTTTCGAGCCCGATGCCTTGATTAGCGCCGGTCACGACATATATTTTCTTTTTCACGGGTTATTCCATTGAATATGAGCACAAATTTACTGAAAATAAAAAAGGTATCGCTGTGGGTGTGAGAAAGTGAGACCGTGAGACCGTGAGAAGTGTGGGGGTGGGTGTGCATTTATTGCCCCATCGGGGCTACAGGTCGGTAGCCTGTAAACAGGAAAATATATTCTTGCCCCGTAGGGGCAACACTGAATTGTAAAATCTCCTTCCAGGCAATAACAGTTATTAGAGATAGAATGCGATTTGTCTTTAAGCTGCCTGCAATTACTGAACCTTGTGTTGCCCCTACAGGGCAAGAAATGATTGTGCTGAATCCTTTGCTACCGACCTGTAGCCCCTACGGGGCATGAGATGCTTATGAATTCATCAAAAAAATCAAGTACATTTCGAATACATTAGTAAAGCCTTTGTAATCCTACTGCTATTTATCAGCATGACTGAAATAGGTCTGTCTCAGGCAGACACTACACTAGCAGGCATGCTCAATCTCTATGTAGTACCACTCCCCTGGATCGACAAGAATCCACGGTTACGCCTGGGCATGGAATACACTTCTGCCAATCATATGGGATACAGCCTGGAGGTAGGATATGGAAACAACCATCTAAATACTGCCAGGCTGGAAGATGTGGTGTGGGGCCAGGAATATTCCTTTTTGAATTCCGCCCCGAAATCAAATGGTACAGAAAAACAAATAAACAATTTCCATGGTATTTATCCAGACCAACCCAGTTGCCTAGATATGTGGCCGTTGAGTTATTCTATCAACAGATGCATGACGAGCTTTCAAACAATGACTTCTCTCCAAAAGCCGGCCCGACAGATATCGCTTATGACCAGGCTTCTTTTAAAAAGATCAAGATAGGTGCCATTGCCAAAGTCGGATTTAAAGTCATTATCTGGAAAAGAGTAGTATTGGATTTTTATGAAGGCATTGGACTCGCCTATCGCAAAATATCATATACCAATATCGTCAACCCAATCCCCTTTGAACTACAAGGCACCAATGAACAATGGTGGCCAGAGTCCTATAAAAATGAGGGTGCGTATCTGTTATTCCAACTTTCTTTCGGAGTGAGAGTTGGATATATCATCGGCAAAATTTAATGGTGAGACGCGGTTGGTGAGCTGCGGTTGGTGAGCTGTAGCACAAGGATGAGCGTAGCAGGTCGAACTATTGCACATGGTTGCGCGAAAGGAGGTCGAACCATAAGACGTGATTTCGAATGTAGAGACGCGATTAATCGCGTCTCTACATTCGAAATCACGTGGATTTATCATTTTTCACTCTTCATTTTTCGTTTTTCTCTTAAAGAACTCCTGTTCTTCCCCCATCCACTGTAATCTGTGTCCCAGTGATATAAGCCGCTGCGGGCGAAGCTAGAAAAGCAACTGCTGCAGCAATCTCCTCAGGTTTGCCAAAACGCTTCATTGGAATTTCTGCCAGCATTTCATCCCTGACCGCATCTTCAGTCTTGCCCTGCTTTCCGGCTTTGTTGGATACGATGGCATTGAGCCGGTCAGTCTCTGTAGCACCAGGCAATACATTATTGACCGTGATATGAAATGGTGCCAGTTCGGTCGCCATTGTCTTTGATTAATTGCCTACAGCAGCCCTGATCGTATTGGATACGCCCAGGCCATGCAATGGCTGCTTGACAGAGGTGGAGATGATGTTGATGATCCGGCCATACCCTTCTGATTTCATCCCGGGCACCACCAGTTGGGCAATCAGGTGATTGGCCATAAGATGCTGCTCAAAGGCGTGGCGAAAAGCATCAATACCCGCATCAATGATCGGACCAGCCGGAGGACCACCGGTATTGTTGACCAGGATGTGAATTTTCTTCAGGGTGACCAGTCCTACAATTTTTTGGTGCAGATCGGCATGCTGCGTAGTATCGGCGACAATAAAATCATGCTCCTGACCTGCCTCCCGATGCAACTGCATGAGGGTCTCCCCCAATGCATCCGCATGCCGGGCCAGCAAGGTGACATTTGCTCCCAGACGGGACAATTCGATAGCCGATGCTTTGCCTATACCACTACTACTGCCGCAGACCAACGCGTTTTTACCTTTCAGACTCATGTCCATAATCCAATGTGTTATTTTTACTCCTGAAGGGGCATCCTTGGCTGCTTTTGTGGAATGACTACCTTCGTGGAACCAATATAGAGACTCTTATGTCGCAAGATATGATCATTGCCGCGGATCGAGCCCAACCCCTGGGCCGATACCCCCATACCCGCAGGGTCGGACCATGGGTATTTGTGTCCGGCACCAGCTCCCGCAGGCCCGATAACACCTATGCCGGAGCTGACCAAACCCCGGATGGGCAGTGGAACCTTGATATTAAAGTTCAGACTAAAGCCGTCCTCGAAAATATCCTCCATTATCTCCAACTAAACGGCGGAGACCTGAGCCACCTCGTCGATGTCACCGTCTTCCTGAAAAATATGGGCGATTTTGATGCCTACAACGAAGTCTATAATTCCTTTTTCCCAAATACTGGCCCTTGCAGAACCACAGTGGAAGTCTCCGACCTGCCCAGGCCCCCGATATTAATTGAAATAAAAGGCACAGCCTTTATCGCAAACGAATAGCCATGTCCGAAAAATTCACCTCCGTCCATTATCACACCTACCTCGAACTCGACAAACTCCTCGATGCACAACATCCGAGATCTGCCGCGCTAGAGTTAGTCCCCGCCCATGATGAGATGCTCTTTATCATCATGCACCAGGTTTACGAACTCTGGTTTAAGCAGATCATCCATGAGCTCCAGTCTATCTCCCTCATGTTTGAAGGCGGACAGATGGACGAACGCGAGATCTCTGTCGCTGTAGCTCGTCTCGAGCGGATCATCGAAATACAAAAACTCCTGATCGAACAGATCAATGTGATGGAGACAATGACCGCAATGGATTTCCTTGACTTCAGGCAATACCTCTTTCCCGCAAGTGGCTTTCAAAGCCTGCAGTTCAGGATCGTGGAGAATATGCTCGGGCTGAAAGAAGAACAACGGCTCACCTACAACAATATGCCTTATGACATCGTGTTTTCAGGTGAGCAGAAGGAAAGACTCAAAGCCGTCATGGAAGGTAAATCCCTCCTGACCCATGTGGTCGAATGGCTGGATCGCACCCCATTCCTGGAGTTTGACAAATTCAATTTCCTCGAAGCTTACAAGAAGGCGGTGGAAAAAATGTTGCAGAAAGAAAGGGATGCCATCAATGCAACGGACATCCTCTCCGATGAAATAAAGAAACAAAGACTCACCATGGTCGGTGATACAGGTACCTATTTCCAGGCGGTCTTTGATACTGCCAAATTTGAAGAAATGCGCGCACGTGGTGAAGTAAAATTTTCCTACAACGCCATGATCGCAGCGCTCTTTATTTTCTTATACCGGGATGAGCCTATCCTGCAACAACCCTATAGATTGTTGTCGCGACTGATGGATATAGAGGAGTTGCTCACATTGTGGCGCAATCGCCATGCACAAATGGTACTGCGTATGATCGGCCGCAAGACGGGTACGGGTGGTTCCTCAGGTCACCAATACCTTAAGTCCACTGCACAACAACACCAGATATTTACAGACTTATACCAGGTAGCCACCTTGCTCATACCAAGATCAGATCTTCCAGCACTTCCTGAAGAACTTCGTGAACACCTTGGCTTTCACTTCTCGTCAAAATGAAGCAGTACAATCATTTTATAAACGGGGAATACAGGCCCTCGCTGCACGGCAGGACCATGGATATCCTCAATCCGGCTACCGGACAGAAATATGCAACCCTTGCCGCCGGTGATGAGGCTGATGTCAACCTTGCCTACAACGCCGCACACCATGCTGCTGAAGGTTGGGCACTCACTCCGCTGGCTGAAAGGCAGGCTATCCTGCAGAAGATCGCAAACATCATCGAGGATATTGCTGACGAATTAGTTGCCGCAGAAATGATGGACACCGGTAAACCGATTTCACTCGCACGCCGCCTTGATATTCCACGTGCTGCATCCAATTTTTCTTTCTTCGCAGCAGCAGCATCACAGCTTGCTTCCGAATCTCATTACATGCCCGGGCAGGCGATCAATTATACGATGCGCCAACCCATAGGTGTCGTAGGTTGTATCTCACCATGGAACCTCCCCCTCTACCTGTTTACCTGGAAAATAGCACCAGCACTTGCTGCAGGCAATACGGTTGTCGCCAAACCTTCTGAGCTCACCCCAGTGACTGCTGCCATGCTTGGCGAAATCTGCAATGAAGCTGGTTTACCTGCAGGGAGTACTGAATATTGTTCACGGTACGGGTCCGGGCAGTAGGCGAAGCTATCGTCAGGCATGAAGGCATAAAGGCTATTTCCTTTACCGGCAGTACAGGGGTCGGCAAGCGGATCGCAGGGATATGCGCTGAGCAATTGAAAAAATCATCCCTCGAACTCGGGGGCAAAAACCCAGTGATCATCTTCTCAGATTGTGACTACGAAGAGATGCTCGAGACTACGCTCCGCTCTTCGTTTAGCAACCAGGGACAGATATGTCTTTGTGGTTCAAGAATACTGGTACAGAAAAGTATTTATAAAAAATTTGTGTCCGACTTTACTGCGCGCGTAAAAAAATTAAAGATCGGTGACCCATCGTTGGAAACGACTGAAGTTGGGGCACTAATCTCTGAAGGGCATCTACAAAAAGTACTGTCCTACATCGACCTTGCTCAGATGGAAGGTGGAAAGGTTGAGTGTGGTGGAAAGCAATTACATCTCCATGCTCCATTGGATGGTGGATATTTTGTAGAGCCTACAGTGATCACTGGCCTGGTCCAAAACTGCCGCACCAACCAGGAAGAAATCTTTGGCCCGGTCGTCACTATCATGCCATTCGAAACTGAAATGGAAGCCCTGACCATGGCCAATCATACTACCTACGGTCTCGCTTCTGTAGTCTGGACCAATCACCTCGCCCGCGCACACCGCATGGCTGGTGCTTTGCAGACAGGCATCGTCTGGATCAACTGCTGGCTCCTCCGCGACCTGCGCACTCCATTTGGGGGCGTCAAGCAATCAGGCGTGGGAAGAGAAGGCGGATGGGAAGCGATACGGTTCTTCACAGAGGCGAAGAATGTGACAATAAAATATGAACACTAAATCCGTTTTGCCCCCAACCCCCTAAAGGGGGCCTAATATGATATTCAAGTCCCCTTTAGGGGATTTAGGGGCAAAAACAACAAATCCACTCAGCACACACACCTCTTACTGTCTCACTTTCTCACTGTCTTACACAAATGAAAATCGACATCCATACCCACATCATGCCGCGCGACATCCCCCGATGGGTGGAGAAGTTCGGCTATGGCAAATTTGTACACCTCGAAGATTGCGGGGACTGCAGGGCCAGGATGATGGTCGGTGATAAATTTTTCAGGGAAGTGGAATCCAATTGCTGGGACCCGGTAGTACGCATGCATGAGTGCGATACGCATGGAGTGCACAAGCAAGTACTGTCGATCATCCCTGTACTTTTCTATTACTGGGCCAATGGCAGTGACGGGTTGGAGACGAGCCGCTTTTTCAATGACTTTATTGCAGAAGTAGTGAGCCGTCATCCGCAGCGGTTTATCGGGCTGGGGACAATCCCATTACAAGATCCGGACCTGGCTATACAGGAGATGGAACGATGCATGAAAGAGCTGGGCATGGTCGGTGTGGAGATCGGTTCGCATGTCAATCAATGGAACCTCAACGACCCTGCTTTGATGCCTTTTTATGAAGCGGCAGAGCGACTAGGAGCGTGCATATTTGTACATCCGTGGGAAATGATGGGATCCGACGAAATGGCACGGTACTGGTTACCATGGCTGGTCGGCATGCCGGCTGAGACTAGTCGGGCGATATGTTCAATGATCTTTGGTGGTGTGTTTGAGAAGTTTCCAAATCTGCGCGTCGCTTTTGCACATGGTGGGGGTTCTTTCCCTGCTACGATAGCGCGCATCGAACATGGCTTTAATGTACGCCCTGACCTGTGCGCGATTGACAATGACAAATCCCCCAGATCCTATCTCGGTAAGTTCTGGATCGACTCTCTCGTACATGATGAGCGGATCCTTGATTATCTCATAGATCTCGTCGGAGCAGACCGTATCGCATTGGGCAGTGACTATCCCTTCCCACTGGGAGAGGAATCTCCAGGCAAACTGATTGAACACATGCCATACAGTGATCATACTAAGGAATGGTTGTTGTATAAGTCAGCATTAGAATGGATGAACATTAAGTGAAGAATGAAAAATGAAAAGTGAAAAATGGAATGTTGAGCGGAGCTCTACACAAGGCCTGAAAGGCCGTAATCTATTAACCCTGGGTGTAGCCCCGGGATCGGGGTGCAGCCCTGGGATAATCAGAACCCCGGCGTAGCTCGGGGATAATCTAAATACAATATGACATCAGGCCAATACCGAAACCAATTCCACATCCCGCAAGTCAATGGCGAGGATTCCATATACCTCTGCGGCAACTCACTAGGGCTGCAACCTAAGAAAGTGAGGGAATATGTCAATGAAACGCTCGAAGACTGGGCATCACTCGGCGTGGAAGGACATCTTCATGCCCGTCATGCCTGGCTACCCTACCATGAATTCCTGACTCAATCCATGGCGCGCCTGGTCGGTGCCCATGACAGTGAAGTGGTTGTCATGAATTCACTGACCGTCAATCTGCATCTGCTCATGGCTTCCTTTTACAGGCCTACGGCTGACCGGTATAAGATCCTTATCGAGAGTGATGCCTTCCCATCAGATCGATATGCCGTGGCATCGCAAGCTAAATGGCATGGGCTTGATGTAGACGATGCCATAGTATTATGGAGACCAAAACCTGGAAAACATCTGCTCGAACTGGATGACCTTGAAGATATATTAAGGGTCGAAGGCGAACAAATTGCCCTGATCATGATTGGGGGCGTAAATTATTACACGGGTCAATATCTCAACATCCCTGAGATCACCCGCATGGGTCATGATTACGGGATCACTATGGGCTTTGACCTGGCGCATGCAGCAGGCAATGTGGATATGCAATTGCATGAATGGAATGTAGACTTCGCTGCATGGTGCAGCTATAAATATCTCAATTCAGGTCCGGGCAGCCTCGGAGGCATATTTATACATGACCGGCTTGGACAGGACCTATCCATACCCAGGTTATCCGGCTGGTGGGGACACAACAAGACCACCCGCTTTCGCATGCGGGATGAATTTGATCCACTCCCTGGTGCCGAAGGATGGCAATTGAGTAACCCACCAATCCTGCCACTGGCCGCCATGAGAGCTTCGATGGAATTGTTTGACGAAGCCGGAATAGGGCAACTCCGTGAAACCTCGAGAGAAAATGTGCAATACATGTACGATGCACTGGCTTCGTCAGGAAAAATACAAATCATCACACCAGAAAATCCTGATGAGCGAGGCTGTCAATTATCCCTGATGGTGGGTAAAGATGGGCGACCCATGTTTGATTACCTGACGTCACAAGGCGTGATCGCAGACTGGCGTGAACCGGACGTGATCAGGATTGCTGCCGCACCATTATACAATACCAGAGAGGATGTAGAAAGGTTTGTCAAACTGATTGATTCATATACCTAGGCAAATTTCAATTTCTCCTTTTGCAAATGATAACACGTTGAACATTCCTCCAAAAAAAGAACATCCAAAAGAAAAAACCCGCCTGCATCCACGCAACAGGCATCGCGAACGATATGATTTCAAGGCGCTCATCGCCAACTGCCCGGAATTAGCTCCATTTGTCACCCGCAATATCTATGATGACGAATCTGTAGATTTTTTCAATCCCGATGCCGTAAAGATGCTCAATACCGCATTGTTGAAAACGTATTATGATATTGACTTCTGGGACATACCACCAGGCTACTTGTGTCCCCCGATCCCTGGCAGGGCAGACTATATCCATCACATCGCGGACGTGCTCAGTCAATACGCTTTTGGAAAGGCACCTTCCGGCCCAAAAATAAAATGCCTGGATATCGGAGTGAGGGCTAACTGTATATATCCGATCATTGGACACAAAGAATATGGATGGTCATTTGTCGGGACAGATATTGACCCTGTCGCGATTGGTGCTGCAGAAAAAATCGTTGCCCTCAATCCAGTGTTGAAAGGAAATGTTGAGTTGAGGCTTCAACCGAATCCTGCGTCAATATTTGAGGGGATCATAGCACGTGATGAGTACTTTGATGTGACGATCTGCAATCCGCCATTCCATTCCTCCCCCGGTGACGCTGAAGCCGGCACGCTCAGGAAGTTGAGCAACCTTACCCAAGGCAAGGTCACCAGTCCTGTCCTCAATTTCGGAGGCAACAGCAATGAATTGTGGTGCGAAGGCGGGGAGAAACACTTTATCGGAAATATGATCCTGCAGAGTAAGGCTTATGCTACATCTTGCTTTATATTCTCTACACTGGTATCAAAGCAATCCAATCTCAAGATGGTGTATGCAGAACTCTCCCATGCAGGAGCAATAGATGTCAAGACCATTCCAATGGGCCAGGGTAATAAATCCAGCCGCCTGGTGGCATGGACATACCTTAAGCCTTTGCAGCAGAAGCTATGGGTAAAATCAAGATGGCAGGGTTAGCGCCAACCACACGATGACGGAATGTTTATATTTACTCCTGTATGCATTCTCTACATGATAGCTTTCTCTTTGGATTAATACCACTCATGTCGATATTCAGCCTTATCCCTCCATTAAAAGGGCAGTCGAAAACCATTAGCAATGACATCGTCTACGAAGTCTATGTGCAGTCATTTTGTGATAGCAATGGAGATGGTATCGGTGACTTGCCTGGCTTGATTTCAAAGCTCGATTATATCGCCGACCTGGGATGCAATACGATCTGGATGATGCCCATCCATCCCTCTCCTTCGTATCACAAGTATGATGTGACCGATTACTATGCGATCGACCCCACCTATGGGACGATGTCGGATATGGAACACCTGATCGCTGAGGCAACAAAGCGAAACATGAAAATCATCCTCGATCTGGTCATCAACCATACCTCATCCGCACATCCATGGTTTCAGGCTTCAAGCGCCTCAAAGGACAATCCCTACAGGCAGTATTATGTATGGCGTGATTTCGAAACGGTCAAGGACGAGATCCATAAAAAGGAAACCACTTTTGACTCTGACAATCTGACGCAATGGCATGAATGGCCTGGACAGGATGACCGATACTACGGTTTCTTCTGGCAGGGGATGCCTGATCTCAACTTCGATTATCCGCCATTGCGCGAAGAGATTTATAAAATCGGGAAATTCTGGATGGAGAAAGGAGTTGACGGATTCCGTCTTGATGCCGCCAAGCATATCTATCCCGATGACCGGTTTGATGACACACGTGCATTCTGGGAGGAATTCACCCAAAAGATGCGGGCCCTAAATCCTGAAGTCAAGATCATCGGTGAAGTCTGGTCAGATTCCATTACACTCTCAACACTGTTTAAAGGCCTGCCTTCACTATTCAATTTTGAATTGACTAAGGTCATCCCGGAATGCATACACAATGGTGATGCAAATCTCCTGATGACGGCGTATACCAACATCATCAATGCCTATCTATCAGCAGATGTTCCATTTGAAGATGCGATCCTGCTCTCCAATCATGACATGAACCGCATCCGGTCTACACTTGGTGGAGATATCGTCAAAGCCAAACTGGCAGCCGCAATATTATTGACTTTGCCGGGGACGCCCTATATCTATTATGGTGAAGAGATCGGTATGCTTGGCGTCAAGCCTGACATCCATCTCCGCGAACCATTCCTGTGGGCAGAACAATCGAATGAAAATACTTTCTGGGAAAAATCAACGTACTCTGTGATCCCTGACGTGGTGCCATTGGATCAGCAAATGAATGATCCGGCATCAATCTATCAACATTATAAGAAATGGATCGCCCTGAGAAGCCAATACCCGGACCTGGCCAATGGCCATCCTGAATTCAAGAACCTGCAAAACAATGCCCTGCTGGCTTATACCATAGCCGGAAAGAAAAGTACCTTCTGGGTGATCCACAATCTGAGTGACCAGGAAGTCTCACTCCCCTTCAAAGACAAAGCCGAGATCGTCTCTGACAACACCTCTGTACAAGTGGATGACAACCTCGTACTCCCTGGATATTCCTCTGCCCTGATTCGCATGGGCCGATAGCCTCCGTGTACTCCGTGCGACACCTCCGTGTGCTCCGTGCGAAATCTCCGTACTCCCCGTGCGAAAACTTTGGATTGACATTTCGCGCAGAGATGCAGTTTAGATGACTTGGTCCCTGAGCTTGTCGAAGGGGCGCAAAGAGCGTAATTTTTGCATTCCCTTTGAGCCACGGGCTCAAAGCGGAATGTGAAGAGTTGACTTTTGATTGCCCTTCGGCAAGCTCAGGGACCAATATTTCACTCTTCACCTTTCCCTCTTCATTTTTCAATTTTATGTTTTCTGGCCGACCACCACCTGGTGACGTGACGTACGTCCCGCATATTGAAGCGAGTTACGGGTATACTCGATGTCTTGTAGTAGCCTCTTGACATCTTTATTCTTAGTATCAAACTTTTGTATCGACTTGGCGAGCGTTTCTGCCTGGTCAAAATCCTCGAGCCAGAAATAAGCGAGGGCCTGGTTGTACAGGCAGATGTGCTTTAGTTTTTTCTGGTCCTTATTGCCTGTGCTGTACTTTACTGCAGTGCTGGCATAGAAGTCAAGAGCGGGCTGTGCTTTAGCCCTGACTGCATCGAGGCTCCTGTCCGCATCCATCAGTTCGAAAGCATCATGAATGATCTCCACATTGTGCTGGAACCTGTCATAATCCGGATGGCTTTTCTTTCCGATGGTGGCAAACTTGACTTTATCCTTGATGAGCTTATATCCAAAATTGTCATTGATCAGGTCTGAGATCGTATTCATGCCTTCCTTGGTGAGGTCCTTTTGCAGATCTGCGAGTTTTGTGGTCCGTTGGATCCGCCAGTAGGAATCCAGTTCTGACGTACTGTTGTAGGTTGAAGATGTCCAGGTGCGGGTATCTGACATAGAAAAAATATACTTATCCATGAGCGTCTTCCCTTGCCTGTCAAACACCTGGATCCCCATAGGAAGGCTGTACTTGACCGTCATGCTGAACGTATACTTGACATGCTCCACGCCTTCTTTGTCCTTTGATTTCGTCTTATTGGTATTTCTCAGTTCACTCCAGATGATAAACTCCCCGATGGTCGCAGTGATCTCCACATCAGCATTTTTATTGACTTCCTTATACCCTTCCAGGTTGAGATATTGATCGATCAGGTAAGACTCTGTAAACCCGCTTTTAGCCAGGTCGGTAAATGACACATCGATGTTGGCGCTATAGGTGCTGTAATCTGCCGGTAGCGGATAATCAGGCATCCGGTAATATTCGACAGGTGCGGATTCGGAGGATATGGTGACGGACTGGGCTTCCAGCATCGTGCACGAAATACCCAGGACAAATACTATTACAATGTTTTTCATAGGGTTTGAAGTCGAGGAAAAAGCCATAATGGATATTAAAATTATGGTTTTCTTCAATACCGGCTTCTCAAATACACATAACACCGGCATATATATCCCTTTCATCTAAGGTTTAATGTAGGACTGAATTGTCTTTGGATTGATTCTTTTCTGATCAGGTGATTACCTGTAGCTATGTCGTTTTGCCTAACTTTCCCGCATGTCTTCACATGTCATCATCACCGGGGCCGGCCTCTGCGGCACGCTACTGGCCCTCCAGCTCGCCCATCGCGGGCACAAAGTCACCTTGCTTGAAAAACGCGGCGATTTGCGAAAAGAGGAAATGTCGGCCGGGCGATCGATCAACCTTGCACTTTCGGACCGTGGACTGGCAGCCCTGGACCTGGTCGGCCTCAGGCAAAAAGCACTGGATATCTCTATCCCTATGCTGGGCCGGTTGGTTCACATCAAAGGCGGTGGAACAACCATGCTCCTACCTTACAGCGGACGGGCTGGTGAACACATCCAATCAATCTCCCGACCGGGACTCAATGCATTGTTACTGGATGCTGCTGATGAGCATCCTTCGATTGATATCCTGTTTAACCATGGCGTACAATACGCGGATGTCAAAGGCGCGAGGGTCATTGGCACAAAAGGGAGTACCAGTGAAACTTTTGATTTAACAGGGGATATCCTGATAGGTACGGATGGTGCAGGATCAGAAGTGCGCAATGGATTTATGCAGATCGGATCGACGATCAGATTTAACTACAGCCTTCAATGGCTTGATCATGGGTACAAAGAACTTGAGATACCTGCCGGAGCAGAGGGCACCTGGCAGATCGAAAAGAATGCATTGCACATCTGGCCACGCCAGAGCTTCATGGTCATCGCGTTGCCAAATCTTGATGGCAGTTTTACTGTGACCCTATTTCTTGCCTATGACGGCACTCCCGGTTTTAATCACTTGAATACAGACCAGGAGATACTGAAGTTTTTCAAAGACGAGTTTCCTGACCTGGTCGCCCTGATGCCTGATCTTATCGCAGACTTCAAGCATCATCCGACAGGAGCATTGGGCACCGTCAAATGCGGGCCATGGCATACCGACCGCGCGCTCCTGATGGGTGATGCCGCGCATGCTGTAGTCCCATTCTATGGCCAGGGCATGAACTGCTCCATGGAAGATGTACTCAAACTCGATCAATGCCTCGATGAGGTCAGTGAAAACTGGCCAAAGGCTTTTGAAATCTATAATGCCGGAAGAAAAAAAGATGCGGATGCCATCGCCGACCTCGCGGTAGAAAACTACTACGAGATGCGCGATCATGTCGACAATCCTGATTTCATCGCCAAGCGGGCCATTGAGATGAAGCTCGAGAAAAAATATCCGGACTACGCGTCCAAATACAATCTCGTCACTTTCTGTGAGCAGCATCCCTACTCATATGCCAAGGAAAAAGGAAACCGGCAGGACAAATGGCTGCTTGCGTATTGCAATCAGACCGATACCAGCAATCTTTCGGAAGAGGAGCTTGAACGGATTTATAAAGCATTGAAGGAGGTGTAAGACAGTGAGAAAGTGAGATCGTGAGATCGTGAGATCGTGAGATGTGTGGGTTTGAGTGTGAGCTATTAAGATTGCCTATCTCAGGCAACCACTGAATTTTATTAATTTTATTCCATGATACGCAGACCCTTCAACTTACAAGCCTGGATAGATGAGCACCGTCATGAGCTCAAGCCACCGGTAGCCAACCGCAACCTCTATCATGATGCAGGTGACTATATCGTGATGATCGTGGCTGGTCCAAATGCACGAAAGGATTATCATTTCAATGAAACTGAAGAGTTGTATTACCAGATCGAAGGGGATATCAATGTGCGTATACAGGAGGATGGCAAGGCAGTCGATATACCTATCCGGCAAGGAGAGATGTTTCTGCTTCCCGGCAATACACCACATAGCCCCATGCGTCCTGAAGGAACGGTAGGCCTGGTAATCGAACTGAAGAGATCAGCCAATGAAAATGACGGGCTGATGTGGTTTTGCGACAACTGCAATACCAAGCTCTATGACACCCGCTTTCACCTGACGGATATCGAAAAGGATTTTATTCCCCGTTTTAGGGAATATTATGCTTCAGTCGAAAAACGCACCTGCCCCAATTGCGGCCATGTAATGGAGGCCGATCCGAGGTTTGTCGGTTAGTATAGGTCAATAAAAGGTATGGGTTCAAAAAAAGGTAGGGGTTCAAAACTTTGAACCCCTACCTTTTTTTGAACCCCTGTGTGAATTGGCGTTATTTTGCGGCCGATTGATCATGAAAAAGACCTACTTCGCCTCCGACTTCCATCTTGGTATTGATGGTACGCTACCCAGTGCTGAGCGTGAGCGCCTCATCGTAGAATGGCTGGACAAGTCTGCTCCGGACATGGCTGCCCTTTACCTGGTGGGGGATGTATGGGACTATTGGTTTGAATACGGACAGGTCATCCCCAAGGGCTATTCAAGGATACTGGGGTGCATCTCCAGGCTGAGAGACGCTGGTATTCCCATCCATTATTTCACCGGCAATCATGATATGTGGATGTTCCGTTACCTGACGGACGAATTTGGTATCCCTATATACCGGGAGCCTGTCACACATGTGATTGATGGCAGGAAATTCCATATCGGTCATGGAGACGGCCTGGGCCCTGGTGACCATGGCTATAAGATGATCAAGAAGCTGTTTGCCAATCCGGCCAGCCAATGGCTCTTTGCCAGGATACATCCCAATACGGGCTTGAAACTGATGAAGTTCTTTTCAGGTACCAGCCGCAAGCATACTGAGGTGGAGGCCTTTCTTGGCCCTGAGAAAGAATGGCTCATCCAGTATGCCCTTGATTATCTCAAGAAAGAAGAAATCGACTACTTTGTCTTTGGCCACCGGCATCTGCCGATAGATTATGACCTGGGCGTCAAAGGGGCCAGGTATATCAATCTCGGGGACTGGCTCAAGTACAATTCCTATGCGGTATGGAACGGCAGCGACCTGCAATTAACGTATTATAAACCTTAGGGGAAAATTTTCCACCCACGGAATTTTTACCTTTGCGGCTTCGTTAAAGGACATCTGTCAAACCAAATAACACTATCCAAAATGAAGTTTTCACCCGTATATACCTTGTTTTTAGCCCTATTGCTGAGCAGCGCCGGCAACCACATATCAGCCCAGACCCCGTTGGATGAAGCCGTCCGCAGGGCTGATATTTCTCCCGCATGGCCAGGATGTGAGCCTAAACTTACAGAATGTACCAAGTCAAGAATGGCTGATTTTATTGCTGCCAACCTCCAGATGCCAACGGATGCTAAAGCACAGGGGGCCGGAGGAGTAGTGATGGTCGAATTTGTCATCGAGAAAAACGGCACTGTCGGCGAAGTACACCCGATCCATGATCCGGGCCTGGGCCTGGGCGCAGAAGCCACCCGGGTCATCAGCCTGATGAAAACCAAGAAAATCAAGTGGACGCCGGCCGAAGAAGAAGGTAAAAAGGTAGCCTTCAGGTACACCGTACCTGTGAGCTTCAATCTCAATACACCTGAAAGCGACAAGCCAAAAGCAGCTCCGGCTGTACAGGATGTCAGCGGCCAGATATTTGATGCTGCGGAAGTCATGCCACGCTATGCAGGCTGCGAGCAAGCCGTCAAAGACTCTTTTGACTGCACGTTTATGAAAGTGGTAAGCCATATCAAATCAACCCTCAAATACCCGGAGGAAGCCTTAAAAAATAAAGTTCAGGGCCAGGTCCTTGCCGAATTTGTAGTGGATACCAATGGCGCCATCATCAATCCTTCCATCAAGAAAGGTATAGGTTCCGGCTGTGACGAAGAAGCCCTGCGTGTGCTGACACTGATGCCGGCATGGATTCCCGGCACCCAGGATGGTAAACCAGTTAAGGTGCGGATGAAGCTTCCGATTTTATTTCAATTGCCCAAAGAATAAGCATAGGGCACAGGGCAAAGAGCATAGGGCGTGTAGAGTGTGAGGTGAGAAGTGAGAGGCTAACAACTTTGCACAAATCGGAATTGGCTTATTTAATATTTCCTTAGGAAATGAAACGCCGCTGGATGGAGTTCTCTCCGCCAGCTGTATGATTCCCATTAGGAATTAATAAATGGGATTCCACCATGGTATTTAAGTGGTTGGCGGAGAGAACTCCATCCAACGGCCTTCGGCCAATTAATATTGGTATCCCTTTTCCATTTTTCATGGCATTGTTGCAGATAAAATAATGCAGTAATGCCATTATGGCATGTGTTTTTGATAAAATGCGCCATTTTGTCGTGCAAAAATGTGGTGGAACAGCTTTTGACTTTAGGAGGATATTCAAATCACTAAAATCAAAAAGCAAATGAATCCATACGCTTGTTACCCAAACGCCAGGACCAGATTCCAGGCACCCGTCAGAGGGTTTGTCAACCCTTTCTTCCCCCAGTTTACCAATGAAACCGTAAAAAGATATCCGGTGGCCAGTAAGCCTGCCGCCAACATCCTCCGTGAGGAAAACGGCTTCAAGATCCAGCTGGCTGTGCCAGGTCTTTCAAAGGACCAGATCAAGATTGAACTCCATGAAGATCAACTGATCATCACCGGTCCGGCTGCCTCTGCAGAAGCAAAACCAAAGCACATCCGTGAGGAGTTTGATTATGCAGGTTTCAAGAGGACCTTCAGGCTCCACCAAAATGCAGACACCGCAGCAATGTCTGCGACTTGTGAGCAGGGAATCCTGACCGTTGTCATTCCAGACAAAGCACAAGTGACCACGAAAATCAATATTCAATAACCTATAAACCTATCAGATCATGACCTACTCAAAATTTCAACCGGTACCAGCTACAGCATCCATCAACAAATGGATTGACACGCTCTTCAACACTACATTGGCTGATGCGATGGGCTCAGACTTTCTGATCTCCTCCCCTTCAGTCAATATCGTAGAACACGATGCTGACTATACCATGCACCTCGCCGCACCCGGCCTGGCAAAGGCAGATTTCAGCATCAATATCGAAAATGACTACCTGGTGATCTCCGCGAAAAAGAAAACCGAAAAGGAAGAAACAGGTGCAGCAGGCAAGTTCACCCGCAGGGAGTTTAATTACAGTTCTTTCAAACGGTCCTTCCAGCTTGATGATAACATCAACCGCGAGGGGATATCCGCTACCTATGAAAATGGCGTGCTGAATATCACCCTTCCAAAAAAGGAAGAGAACTGGAAAAAACAAACTGCCACCACGATTGAGATCAAGTAGTGAGACTTTTCATTGGGTTTAGAGAAAGCCATCCTTGCGGATGGCTTTTTTATTTCCCGTAGAAATAGGAAACCTTGTTAGCCCTGTCATCATACGTAACCACCTCTTTGGCCCTATTGACATCAAAAAAACTAAGCAGCCCAAAGTCTCCGGAACACAATGCGGTGTGTGTCAGGAATACACTGAGGACCGTCATGGTCCATGTAGGCGGAGTAAAGAAAAACAGGATCAGCAGGATAGACGTAATCACCACGAAGGGAGCAAGGGCGACGATCTGGAATTCCTTCCGGCTGGCTACAAACTGATCAGCCACTGCGAGGAAATAGAATTTCCTGAGATTGGCATCATAAGAAGTGTGCTCCGCGCCCTGGGACTTGTAAGCTAATACATGTATGTATTCATGTAATGGCAGCAAAGCAACAAATGCAATGACAAAACCATAACCGCAATACATAGCCCCGTCACCTAAAGTAAAATACCCTAGCTGCGAATAGTGAAATAAATAGTATCCGACAGAGCCAAAAGCAATCATGTTGGCCAATATATAGATCGTAGAAAATCTAGTCCATTTGTTATTATACTTCCTGACAAATGGGATCAGCTCCATATGATCGAGCTTTTCAAGCAGGACATATCCGTTTGATTCCAATGCTTCCGGCTTGAGGTTCATAGGTAAGAGTTATGCCTCAAATATATCGGGATAAAGGGAAATTAACGTACCATCCTGTGTGCATAGGTGGGATAGCCTGGTGTAGCAGGAACTGTAAAGGCAAATATATCAAGGCCTCCCCGGTGCGGTGTGATCGAAATAGATGATCCGTCATCGATGATGATAAAATCATCTTGCTCGATCGTCTTGCCATCCATCATGCCAGATCCGCCGATGATGTACAGGGACCTAATCACCTCTTTGCTACCTTCCCATTGAAATATATCCGTAGTCAATTTGATACGACGTATATCCACACCCGGCGTATCGAGGCGCATCAACCCGTTTTCACCGGCATAGTGGATAACAGATGTACCATCAGTCTCTGTGACCTGAAAGGCAGACCCTTTATAATCATCATACGAAGCCTCCTGCTGCAGGGTCTTTGACAAATCCGGATCCACCCATATCTGAAAGATCACGCCGTCCTTATGGATATGCTCGGCATGGGATATACCCCGTCCCGCACGGATGATCTGCACATCACCTGCTTCGAGAGGCTTCCAGTCATTCATCTTCGTATCGAAATGCCGGATATTCCCTTCCAATACAAAAGACATGATTTCAAATCCCTGGTGCGGATGCAGTCCTATAGTGGAGTCTATCAATCCTTCAGCACGTGCCCAGTAAAAAAGGGAAGAATAAGGCCTCACAAATCCTCCGTCGGACGGAAATCCAATGGGCTTGTTTTCAATGATCTGTCCATTGTTAAAGGCCCCTGTGCCTTGCTGTGAAATAGGTATTATACGCATGATGGATTGGAAACAATCGATGTATGGAATGGTTTAATTGTAAGACAGTGAGTGTCCTTCGCACTTTGAATGGAATATAATTCCATTTCAAAGGCTTCGGCGACCAAAGGAACGTGAGAGCATGAGAGCATGAGAGCATGAGAATAGTGTGCATGGGAGTGTGAGTGTATACTCTGGAAGCTGGTAGCTGGTAGCTTTTTCTGATAGCTTATAGCTGACGGCTGATAGCTAATAGTTGATAGCTCTTTTTCATTAGCTTTGCGCCCTCAGATTTATATACCACTGAGCTGATTACATGTTAAAGTATATCGTGTCCATTTCCCTTGCTTTAGCTGTCATTGCATGTGGCGGTAAACAGCCTAATAAATACGCAGCTAAAATTGACGGTGAAGCCATCTTTAAGAAGTACTGTGTCACTTGCCATGGCGTGGATGGCAAACTAAAGCTCAATGGGGCGAAGGATCTCAGTATCTCTCAATTGTCACTGGCGGAGAAGGTCATCCAGGTCACGAAAGGAAAAAATACAATGACCCCGTTTGAGGGAATTCTATCGCCTCCGGAAATACAGGCTGTGGCCGAATACACCATTACCTTAATAAAGAAATAGTGGCTGATCACATCATAGGGATCATGTCCGGTAGTTCATTGGATGGCCTGGACATGGCCTTATGCAGGTTCGAGCTATTGAATAGTGTTCCCGAATGGACATTATTAGAAGCACAGACACGACCCTTCCCTCCTGCATTTTATCAGGATTTGTATTCGGCCCCATCATGCAGTGGTTTTGAACTAATGAAACTGGATGCGGAGTTTGGAAAGTATATCGGTACCGAAATCCACAAATGGATTCTTCAACATGGCATGACCGTTGATTTGATTGCTTCTCACGGACATACGGTCTTTCATGAACCAGCATTGGGTTTTACTACGCAGATTGGAAGCGGTGCACATATTGCCTTCGCTACAGGTATTGATACGATAACTTCTTTTCGTTCAGCTGATGTCGCAGCAGGGGGACAGGGCGCCCCGTTTGCACCTGTTGCAGACAAGGACTTATTTCCGGGGTACGATGCATATCTCAATTTGGGTGGCATAGCCAATGTCAGCATGATCATGCCCAACGGCCTATGGAAAGCATGGGATATAGGTCCGTGCAATCAAGCCCTCAATCATCTTGCGCGCAAGGCCGGACACCCGTATGACGAAGGTGGCCAACTGGCCCGTAGTGGAACAGTAAATATGTCGATTGCAGATCAACTGATTGCCATGTTTCCTTTCAAGGATGGCCAACCCAAAGGGCTTTCCAATGCAGAAGTACAATCTACATGGATTCAGTTTCTTGATGCATCCGGGGTTGAAGTCGCCGATTTGCTGGCTAGTGTCACTGACGCTATTGCCAGGATGATTCACATCCACCTGCAGGCCTTTTATGGCAAAGAAGCAAAAGTACTCGTGACCGGAGGCGGGGCATTCAATACCTTCCTGTTGGAGCGGCTTGAAGAATTGAATGTACCAGATCAGATAAAGATGCACATCCCATCGCCAGCCGTGATCAATTATAAAGAGTGTGTCTTGATGGCCTGGCTCGGCTATCTCACGATGCATAATAAGTCCTATGGTATAGCACATTTGACAGGTGCATCATCAGATACGATAGGTGGAGCGTTTTTTAAAGCGAAGCGATGAACGAGAAAATACTGATCACAGGAGGTTCAGGTTTGCTCGGGTCCTACCTCATCAGGTGGTTTATGCAGCGCGGGTATATAAATATTTCTGCGACGTACCAAGGTACTGCAGAGACCATACCTGCTGATATCCGTGCCGGGGTCAACTGGTCCAAACTTGTTCTTCCTGACAAGGAAGCTGCCCATAATACCATTGCAGGCCATGACTGGGTGATTCATAGCGCGGGACTGGTATCCTATGCAACGCGGGATAAGTACCGGTTGCTTGAAATCAACAAGACTGGCACCGAACACATCGTCAATGCATGCATGGCCCATGGCGTATCCCATCTGGTTTATATTGGATCCATTGCTTCACTGGGAAGGGAAACTGATCATGTCATCCTAAATGAAAAAAGTCCATGGCTCGACAATGAATTCAGCACAGCGTACGGACTCTCCAAATATCTCGGGGAACTTGAAGCATGGCGTGGAGCTGCCGAAGGATTAGATGTCTCCGTTGTGCTCCCATCCGTCATGTTGGGTGCCGGTGACTGGCATAGATCCAGCTTGCAGATTGTCAACCGGGTAGTCCATAAGGCCGGTTGGTATCCGGGTGGACAGACAGGATTTGTGGATGTTCGTGATGTAGCCCGTTTCACTGCCAGTTTACTCGAAAAAAATCAACCCGGCGAAAGGTGGTTGCTCAATGCCATGGATATGCCCTATGCACAGTTTTATCAAAAGCTGGCAGAGCAACTTGGACTAAAAAAGAAATTTAGCCTTGCCCCAAAGTGGCTGGCCAGAACAATTCTTGCCGGAAGCAGCCTGTTGAAAGGCGGTAGCCTTGGCCAGGAAATGATCAACCAGGCATATGGCACTTTCGCCTATGATGCGGCGCATAGCCTGACTGTCCAGGGCTTTTCATACCGCGACATGGAGGAGACCCTCCGTGATGTTGCCGGAGCTTATCTGTCCGGAAAAAAAGATTTGTTTCTCCCCTTCTGATAGGAGATTGATATTTCGGGCTCGAAATCTCACCTTATCCCGGAAAAGCACACTTCGCGACCTCGTTTTGGCGTTTTATGTCCACTAATGGTTAACCATTAGTTCCCGTATTGGGGTTAACATACCATTAAATCCTAAATAACTAATATATAAAAGTCTGAATATTAGTAATTTATACATTAATACTTAACGCAATTAGTTAACGTAAGGGTCTTCTCTTCCAGGCCTTGGAATTATTGACGACCTTTACGATCTTTAGCTGCTGTAAGTACGGAGTAGTTATTCTTTGAATTATCCTATGAACAAGATATTTCTGTGTCGCCTCTTTGTCTCTGCCATTGGCATCTTCTGCCTGGTGGCCTGGACCAATCCGGTACCGGAGATGTTAGTCACATCCAATCTGGATGACCAGGAAGAAATCATAAGGGAGCGGATTCCAACCGCGGTATCCATAGTCAATCCGGTATACAACCCTGCCGTCCGGTCTTACCTTGATACCTATATCTATCGCAGGCCTCAGCAGACAGCTTGTATGCTCGGCTGGGCGGCAGTCTATTTTCCGATGTTTGAAAAGGCATTGGCTGAAGAAGGACTGCCTACCGATCTCAAATACCTCTCTATTGTAGAATCAGCACTCAATCCAGCCGCCATCTCCAGGTCAGGCGCAGGAGGATTGTGGCAGTTTATGAAACCAACCGCCAAAGAATGCGGCTTGAAGATCAGCTCATATGTCGATGAGCGTATGGATCCGACCAAATCAACAAAGGCAGCAGCCCACTATCTCAAGCAACTCTATAGCATGTTTGGCAACTGGGAACTCGTCATGGCTGCTTATAATGCAGGCCCCGGGCGTGTCAAATCAGCTGTTAAGAGAGCAGGATCATCTGACTACTGGAAAATAGCCCGTTTCCTTCCTGAAGAGACCCGCAGTTATGTGCCTGGTTTTATCGCTGCCAGCTACCTCATGAATTTCCATGATGCCCACAATATCATCCCGGTATATCCGGAAGAGTATATGGGTGAACTGACTACCGTGACTATCTATGATGGGATGTCGATCCCGGAACTGGCCAAGCGTTCAGGCATGACGATTGAGATGGTCAAGATATTGAACCCTTCCTTTGTGCGCAATTATATTCCAGCTTGTGCCGGAGGGCATAGTATTGTTTTGCCTTTCGCTTCAGCCGAGCTTTTCAATTCAAACCGCACCATGGAACTTCCTAAAATGGAAGAGACAGCTGATGTGGCAACTTCCAGCGTGACTGTAGGCGGCATTACTTACAAGATCACAACCACATCCAAAGAACATATCGTTCGGTCAGGAGACAACCTTTCGACCATTGCTGAAAGGAATCACTGCACTGTACGCGAATTGATGGCATGGAATGGCTTACGTGACAGCCGCCTATCCATCGGGCAGCGCCTGGAAATCCGCTATACCATCAAGGAAATGATGCCAGCTATCGTGGAGGCTATCCAGCCGGCCCTTCCAGTAAGGAATGACCAGTCCCTTAATGCCCTGGCCTCCCTTTCGATGGAGTACTTCCCTGTAGAATACAACACCCCTGAAGTGCAGTTTGACATCTACCCTGTCGTCAAGCAACAATGCACCAATACCCTGGTCCTCCAACGCCGCCAGAGTGTCTCAGCTATCAGCTATCAGAAAAAGCTTCCAGCTACCAGCTTCCAGAGTATTCACTCTGCTCTCGTTCCTTTGGTCGCCGAAGCCTTTGAAATGGAATTATATTCCATTCAAAGTGCGAAGGAGACTCACGTTCTCACGTTTCCGTGCGCCCGGCCCCACTCCCATCTCTCCGCTCCGTGGTCTCACGTTCTCACGATCTCACGGACCCCACACTCCCACTCCCATGGCCTCTTACTTTCTTACAATCTAACTCTCTCACAATTTCCTGAGTTCCCGGTCAGAAGTGCCCCGCACTTCACCGCAGAGTCTTAACTTTGCAGGATGATACACATTACACTACCTGATGGTTCGATCAGGGAATACGCGGAAGGGACTTCTTCCATGGACATCGCCAAATCCATCAGCGAAGGACTGGCGCGCAACGTATTGGCAGCCAAAGTCAACGGAGAGATATGGGATGCTTCACGCCCGATCAATACCGATGCGACCCTCCAGCTATTGACCTGGAATGATGAGGGCGGGAAATATGCCTTCTGGCACAGTTCTGCCCACCTGATGGCAGAAGCCCTGGAAGCGATCTATCCAGGAGTGAAATTTGGGATCGGACCTCCGATCGAAAACGGGTACTATTATGATGTAGACCTGGGTGATCGCGCATTGACCCCTGACGAACTCCCGGCGATCGAAGCCAAGATGCTTGAACTGGCGCGACTCAAGAATGAATATGTCCGCAAGAATGTGTCCAAGGCAGATGCCATCGAATACTTTACCGGTAAAGGCGATGAATATAAAATCGAATTGCTGCAGGATCTGACCGACGGTGAAATCACCTTCTACCAGCAAGGCAATTTCGTAGACCTCTGCCGTGGCCCTCACATTCCGAATACAGAAAAAATCAAGGCGGTCAAGCTGACCAATATCGCAGGTGCATACTGGCGTGGTGATGAAAAACGCAAGATGCTCACCCGTATCTATGGCATTACCTTCCCTCAACAAAAAGAACTCACCGAGTACCTGGTGATGCTCGAGGAAGCGAAAAAACGTGATCACAGGAAACTGGGCGCGGAGCTCGAATTATTTACTTTCTCAGAACGAGTGGGTGCCGGCCTACCATTATGGTTGCCAAAAGGCACCATAGTAAGGAACCGTCTGCAAAATTTCCTGCGCAAAGAACAAGCAAAGAGAGGCTACCAGGAAGTGATGACGCCACATATTGGAAAGAAAGAATTGTATGTGACTTCAGGCCACTATGAAAAGTATGGCGCGGATAGCTTCCAGCCTATTCATACGCCAAAAGAAGGTGAGGAGTTTCTATTGAAACCTATGAATTGTCCTCACCACTGTGAAATCTACGGACACAAGCCGCATTCCTATAAAGAACTTCCTATCCGCATTGCAGAATTTGGTACCGTGTACAGGTATGAGCAAAGTGGTGAGTTACATGGACTTTCGCGGGTTCGGGGATTTACACAAGATGATGCGCATATCTTTTGCACACCGGACCAAGTGCAGGAGGAATTTTTGAATGTACTTGAATTGACAAAACTGGTACTGTCCAAAGCCGGATTTGAAAAATTTACAGCACAAATCTCCCTGCGGGATCTGAGTAAGCCAGAAAAATATCTGGGCGATCCTGCCACTTTTGCAAGAGCAGAACAGGATATCATCGATGCTGTTGCTAAAGCTGGCCTCGAAGCCGTGCAGGTGCCTGGAGAAGCTGCCTTTTATGGCCCAAAGCTTGATTTTATGATCAAGGATGCGATCGGACGCACCTGGCAGTTGGGAACGATCCAAGTCGATTACAATCTTCCTGAACGATTCCAGTTGGAGTACATTGGTGCCGACAATCAGACACATCGCCCGGTCATGATCCACCGTGCACCTTTCGGCAGTATGGAACGCTTTATCAGTATCCTGATTGAAAACACTACCGGTAAGCTTCCATTGTGGCTGGCCCCTGATCAGTTTGCCGTACTTCCAATCGGTGAAGGGCATATTGAATACTGCAAGAAAGTGCTCGCCCAACTCGAAGAAGCTGGACTATCAGGCTATATCGATGACAGAAATGAAACAATCGGCCGAAAGATCCGTGATACAGAATTGAAGAAGGTTCCTTATATGCTCATCGCCGGTGACAAGGAGATGGAAGATGGCGTTGTTGCATTGCGCAGGCAAGGTGAAGGAGATAAGGGAGCTGTTTCTGTTGCTGATTTTGCAAAGCAGTTGTTGGCGGAGATTGAAGGGAATTGAATTCGGAATAGCGAATAATGAACAAGGAATGTAGAAGGAACCGTCTGCTTATCGACAGGCATTCATTCGATATCCATAAATTCGGCTTATCTCAGTCAAGACATCAAGGTAGAAATTAATTATTGCCCCTGGCTTTAGCCAGGGGTCATGTAAAGTCCTGAAAGCGGCTTTAGCCAAAACGAAAAAATCAGGTTTTGGTCGCCAGGAATTTCTTACCTTTCTTCACCTCTACAGATTTAATCTTTTAACAATGACCAGACAGGACGGGCCGAGAGACCCCGCCATGCCTGCACTAAACCGAACATCATGGGCAAGCTCTACACTCTCCTTCTATTCCTGCTCCCGGTAAGTTTTCTCCGCAGTCAGGATCCATGCGCATCACTCAACTACCACGCTTTCAAGGCAGAAAGCTTCCAGGGTACCTATACCGACCTGGGTGATCTGGGCACAGCTCTGGATGTGAGCAATCTCGATGATGGTATTGCTGATCCCCAGGAGATTGGATTTGAGTTTGTATACCACTGCCAGCCATTTACCCAATTCATACTCAACACAAATGGCTTTATCAAGCTTGGGGCTGAAACCACCCCTAAAACAAGCCTGTTTTTCTCCAATGCGCATGACATGGATTTTCAACTCAAGCTCTATGAAACATCCAATGTGATAGAGTTTGTCTACGGCGAATGGGGTGCTTCCAACAATCCATCCAATTATAAAACCGCAGCCTGCGGACTCAAAGGGACCAGCAATGCAGACGACCAATTGCTTGTCGTGGTCAAGAGTTCGGCTGCGCACTGGGATAACGTCACCTTTCACAATGGCAACTATGCCCCTAACGAATCCTTCAATTTCGGAAACCCACCGGATCGTCCAAAACCTAAACCCGGCGTAACGTATCGCTTTACACCCACCTATCACCACGATCTTTCTATCCGTGAAGTTTATGCACTTGGAGATGCATCGTCCTATTACTCCTCACCCCAGACGATATCAGCGACTATCCAAAACAAAGGATTTGATCTGCAATATGATATCCCCGTGATTCTTGAAGTCACAGGGGCAAACAACTATATCGATACACAATACATTTCCGCTTTGTCCTTTACAGATCAAACCCTGGTCAGCTTTCCGGGATATGCGCCTACAGGAAATGGTCAATCTAATATTAAAATATATGTTGGTGATGATGATGGACACGATGACAACAGTGTCAACATGACACAAGAGGTGAATGACCTGGATCTGAATTATGCTACCACAGATCAGGCATCACGAGGATATGGATTCCTGTCCGGGGTACAAGGCATCTACTACAACAAATATCCGGTGCATGGTTCAGCCACGGTGAATGCTGTAAACGTATATATTGCTGATGACCCGGTTGCTGTCGGGAAGACAGTTTTTGGCGCAGTATTAAATGATGCCGGTGCACTTGTGGCCCGCTCAGACAATTATGTCATTGCCGAAGGGGATCTTGGGACCTGGGTTCCGTTTGCGTTTGCAACGGCTCCAGTGATAGAAAACAGCAGCTTTTATGCGGGCTTTGGCATGACGTCAAGTCCGTTGCGGTACTCCCCACTTGGCGTGCAGGATGAAGTTCCTGCCCGGCCAGGAACGTATTATACCTCGCTGATCACAGGCAATGGATTGAAAGAAATGGACCTGTCGACTTTTGCATATCGGTTTATGATCGGTGCATCACTCAATGGCACACAACCTGTTGCCGGACCTGCTACCGGAGATACTACAATATGTGCCTACGGAATTGCCAGCATCACCCTTGAGGAATACAGCGGCTTTATCACCTGGCAGACATCCCCTGATGGATTGGGGGACTGGCATGCAGTGCAGGACGGAAGCGGGCTGACCTCAGCTAATTATGCTACACCGGAATTGACCGCATCTGCCTATTATCGAGCAGCTGTATTTCAACCCGGTTCGGGTGTTGCCTACTCCAATGCAGTCTATGTAGAAGTCGTACCGCCAACGCCTTCGATCTCAGCCTCAGGAGATGCCCTGCAGTCGAGCAGCGAATTCGGCAACCAATGGTATAACCAGGATGGCTTGATCCCCGGGGCTACAGGCAAGGATTATCTTGTCCTGACTCCCGGTACGTATTACGTAAAAGTGACTTCCGGTGAATGCGTTTCTGCACCATCCAATGAAGTAGAAATCATTACTGTCGCTACACATGATGTGGATCAGGATTCAAATTTTAAAATCTATCCTAATCCGGTGGGAGATGAATTGTATTTAGATTTGGGGGGGCTGACCGGGGCATCTCACTTTGAGATATTCAATTCACAAGGCCAATCCGTTCGTCAAGGTTTCGCTTTTCACAGGACTCCAATCAAGACCAATTGGATGTCCCCTGGCGTATACATCATCAGGCTTCAAATTGATTCAAATATTGAATTGCATAAACTAGTAAAAGAATAGAAACAGCACACATATCGTAGAGGCCATAGCTTTTCTATGGCCTTTCTTGTCTTGGTTTACGCAATGACAGTAACCCCTCCTTAGATATCTATCCATGATCAACCTCCTGCTCACCGATGACCATACCGTAGTCACCAAAGGCATCAAGTTGCTGCTTGAGGATGTGACGGATATCCAATGCACTGAGGAGGCGCGTAACGGACAGGAAGCGCTTGACCTGCTGGCCAAAACCAAAGTGGATGTCATCCTCATGGATATCGAAATGCCGGTCATGGATGGCATACGTGCCACGGAACTCATCAGCCAGCAATACCCTGATATCAAGGTTGTCGCCATCAGTATCTACGCAGACTACCCGCATGTGCAGTCCATGATCAAGGCAGGGGCGAAAGGGTACCTGCTCAAGAATTGTGGTAAGCAGGAACTCGAACAATGCATCCGCAAAGTATATGCCGGCGGCACCTTCTTCAGCGATGACCTTACTGAAACATTGCTGGCAGGCATGCAAGGAAAATTTGTTAAGAAGGAAGGTACTTCACAATTTCTCCCCAGCCTCTCACGACGCGAAAAAGAAATACTCAAGCATATCGTCGACGAAGCCACTACCTCTGAGATCGCCGAAAAGCTATTTATCTCCGTAGGTACCGTAGAAACCCATCGCCACAATATGATGAACAAGCTCGGCGTAAGGAATACTGCGGGGCTGGTGAGGGTGGCGATTACCCATGGCTTACTTTGAGCAAGGAGCAGGGGGCAGGGGGCAGGGAGCAAGGAGCAAGGAGAAAACTTAATCAATCATCTCCTATTGACCCCGGGGTTGCGAAGCACACAGGGGACAGAAATTGCCGAAAGCAATTTCGAAGGGGCTAAAAGCAGAGTGCAGTTGCCCAAGGCAAAACAAAAAAACTATTCACACGCACACACTTCACACACACTTCACACAACCCTATGCCCTATGCTCACTGCCATTTAGGGAATTCCTACAGATTCCCAAATACAGGTTTTCCTTGAGGACACTTCAATATCTGCACATTACATTTGATGATCATACCAAGCTATGCCACGAATTACCCTACTATACTTCTGCTGGATTTTTTGGTTACCCATCAGTATCGTCGCACAAGATGATGTGTCTGATCAGAACAAACCTCTGCAGGCCCTCCTTGACTCCTCAGACTTCTATGCCCTCAAAGATCCTGCACGCGCGCTCGAACTAGCCACGCAAATTCTGGCTCAATACCCGCGTAAGGGAAATGAAACATATCATATCGAGGCTATGCTCAATGCAGCCAACAGCGAGAAGATGCGCTCTGGAAAACAGGAAGCACTTTCCTACACGCGCCAGGCCATCACCCTGAGCCAGCAAATCCAAAACCAGGAATTGCTGATGCGGTCTTACTTTATGAAAGCCTCCGTCTTCGGGCAGGACGATGACAAGGACTCTTCCATGGTCGCTTACCAGCAAGTCATCGATCTCTACCAGGATGGTATGGATAACTATTTTATCTCTTCCGCCTACACCAATATAGGCCTGGTCTATAACAGCATCGGCAATTATTCAAAGGCAGAAGAATATTTACTCAAGGGCTATCAAATCACCACCGGGGATGAGTATGCAAAAATCTTTGCGCTTGCCTCCGTGATCTCCTTTTATGTGGCCCGTGACAATCCCAGGTATCTCCCCTATCTCGATACCATGGCTATGTCAGATTTTTACAAGAAGGCATCTGCAGCATCCTTCATGGCTCACTTCGATTCTTTCCTCCTGCTCGATGAAGCAACGGATGCTGAAAAA
The DNA here is from genome assembly GCA_016716665.1 of Candidatus Opimibacter iunctus. GTDB lineage: Bacteria > Bacteroidota > Bacteroidia > Chitinophagales > Saprospiraceae > Opimibacter > Opimibacter iunctus. The sequence goes on from JADJVH010000012.1 coordinate 77,566, forward strand.
TTAAAAACACTCCGCGAGGTCTATACCCATAGTAAGGCCAATAGCTCGCTGGTCAACCAGGTCGGTTTTGGTATGAAACTCTATGCCCAGCTTGACCAGATGCATCTCTACCAGGATGCATATCGCTTACTCCTCGAACTCCTTCAAAAAGCAAAAGAATCACAAAACGGTGTCCATCTCGCGGGAGTCACAAGAGCGCTCTATGAAAACAGTAAATCACGAGGTGACCTCACCGGAGCGTTGCAATACCTCGAACGCCATAGTGAAATCAGGGATAGCCTGCTGTCCGATGAAAATACAAATCGCATATCCGAACTCAATATCAAATTTGAAACCGCGCAAAAGGACCATGAAATCGAGCAACAAAAAATCAAGCTCGAACAGGAACGCCGGGACCGGAATTTCTTTATCCTGCTGGCCCTGATGCTGTTTGCCATGGCCATCATCACCTTTATCTATTTCAGAAACCGTGCCCGCTCGACCCAGCGCATCGCGGAGCAACAAAAGGTAATTCACCGCCAGGAAACCGAGCAGATGCAAAAAGAAAAAGAGGTGGCTGAACTGACAGCTACGCTTGAATCACAGGAAAAAGAACGTAACCGGATAGCCAGGGATCTTCATGACGGACTGGGTAGCATGATGAGCGGGATTTCCTCCCAGATCGAATACCTCAGAGCACAGCCGGCCGTCGAACAAGTCAGCCAGCCTTATCTTGCCCAATTGAAGGATATGGTCAAGGATGCCACTTCCGAATTGCGCCGCACCTCCTATGAACTCATGCCTGCCAAACTCCTCAGGCAAGGCCTGGAACCTGCGATACGTGACCTCTGCCTAAACCTCCTCGTCAAGAATGGCATCGAGCCATCTCTCGAAATCAGTGCAGATCTCATCTCGCTCCATCCTGAAGAGCAACTCACCCTGTACCGCATCATCCAGGAACTCCTCAACAATATCGTCAGGCATGCGGAAGCCAGGCATGTCCTCATCCAGTTTACCCGCTTTGATGGTGAGCTTTCCCTCGTCATAGAAGATGACGGCCAGGGCTTTGATGTCGCCACTAAAAAACTGGACGGAGGCCTGGGCCTGGGCAGTCTCGGATCCAGGGTCAATCTCCTCAAGGGCTTCCTTGATATCGCCTCTACCCCAGGGGAGGGTACGACCGTGACGGTCAATTTCAATGTAAGACAGTAAGAAAGTAAGACAGTAAGAGGTGTGGGAACGTGAGAACGTGAGAACGTGAGAGGTGTGAGATTTGGGTAGGTGTGCTCCTTGCTCCCTGCCCCTTGCTCCTTGCCCTGAGCCTCTTCAGCCTTGGTTGCTGAGCTGTAGCACATGGATGAGCGAAAGCAGGTCGAAGCATAGCCTCTTTCGCCTATAGGAAAACCTTGATTTTTCCATTTACAGGTTTGTCCAGAGGGATAGACTTCCTGCCAGCCTGACCTTTGGCATGATAAATCAACCCATCAAATCACATCTGCCAAACTCAAAAACATCGCTTTCATGAAAACCTTATTATCTATCCTGGCTACTGGCCTGCTTATGCTCGTCCTCACCCCATCAGCCCTATCTACCGGAGGCCTTTATGGCAATGCTTATGTCAAATCCACTGCTACCGGCCTGGGCAACGGTTCTTCCTGGACCGATGCCTACACCAGCCTACAGGAAGCCATAGACAAGGCTATTCCCGGTGATGTCATTTGTGTGGCTCAGGGGACCTATCTGCCGACACACATCCAGGGGGACGACACCCTCCGAAACCGGACGTTCTACATCAACAAATCTATTGTACTCTATGGTGGATTTATCGGTGATCCGGGCACAGAAGGCAGCTTTGAAGATCGCAATCCTGGCCTGTACGTGACCACACTTTCCGGAGACTTGGGAGTCAATGGAGAAGTCACAGACAATGCGTTTCATGTCGTGTACTTTGACCATGTGTCCGATTCCACACACCTGGATGGTTTTGTCATCGCAAATGGCAATAGCCTTGATGGCGGAGGTTTCAATAGCACTGGTACAGGCATCTTCAACAATGCTACTGCAGGTCGCTCTCATCCGTTGATTGCCAATTGCATCATCCGCAACAACATAGCTTCTGAAAGCGCAGGTGGAATGCTGAACTATGCAGGAGAAGGCGGACATGCGAATCCCAGACTGACCAATTGCAGCTTTATACAAAATGAAGGAAGCGGCGGAGGTGCATTCTCTAACTATACCGATACCGAAGGAGAAGCAAAGCCCGTGTTTATCAATTGCATTTTTAAAGGAAATACTGCCCGCACCGCAGGTGGAGGGGTGATGAATGTCATCGCACATAGTGCAATCAGTGGCCCGATCATGATCAATTGCGTAATGACCGGAAACCATAGTCCCTTCAACACTGCTATCCAAGGCATAGCCACAGGCAACGGTGCTGCCAGTCCCGAATTGATCAATTGCACCATGTCAGGCAATTCTGGCGGTGCTATCCGGGTGGTAGACCTTGGTGAACAAAAGTCTGTCATCAAAATCCGCAACTCTATCATCTACGGAAATGCAGGTGGCACAGGCATTTCGACCAATGGGGCTGCAGTTGATGCGGCCTTCAGTGTGATCCCATTTGGATTCCCAGGCGAAAATATTCTAGGACTTGATCCTGGATTTGTGAGTCAGCCACCAGTGGACAGTGCTAATGTTGAAGGAGACGTTCACCTGCTTGAAAACTCATTGGCCATTGATGCAGGGCGAAATGAAGATGTACCATCTACCATCCAGACCGACCTAGACAAAAAGCCTCGCTTTATAAACCATGCAAATGGCGAAGCAGGCATTGTTGATATAGGCGCGTATGAAGTACAGCACATCACTACCAGTGTGGACCAATTCCTTTCACATACCGACTGGGACGCTTATCCAAATCCGGCAATCGACAAATTGACAGTAAAGCTCACTGATAAAATAGAAGCCGGTCAGTTGCGCATGCTGGATGCACATGGCAGGTTGGTAAGTTTTCAAAATATTAGCAGGGAAGCCAGGACCAGACGGTCGATGTGTCTAAACTGCCTGCCGGTATATATTTCGTATGCCTGGTCGTCAACGGTTCCACTGATGTAAAGAAGATTACAATCCAAAATTGATCCCTGATCTTGAATAGCCATTGTGCTAGTGCTATATACACATTGAATTGTTTCTTTCTACCCTCAGGAATCCAAAAGCAATATTGCTTTTGGATTCCTGGGCTTACTGGTTCAGGTTGTAAGAACCCAACATCTAAATCCATTATAAAAGCTTTTAACCATGAGGTTGTACAGCGCACTTATCATCACCCTATTATTCTATAGCGGACACCTATCCGGACAGATATCTATCAATACAACAGGCAATGCCCCACATGGCAGTGCTGTACTCGATGTGAGCAGCACCACAAAAGGGATGCTGATACCGCGCATGTCCACTGCCGAACGTGACCTGATCGGTTCACCTGCGACAGGCCTTATGATTTACAACAATACAACCAGTGCCTACAATTACTGGACGGGTACAATCTGGATAGCCATTGTAGCAGGGAATATTAAAATCATCTCTGACGCAGATCAGGATACGAAAGTCGAGGTTGAAAAGAATGCGAATGAAAATAAAATAAGGCTTACCACTGCAGGTTATGAAATCGGCCTCATAGACGGAAAATCCTTTCAGTTAAAAAGCCCGGGTCAAGGGGTCTTTATCGGAGAAAACGCAGGGTTAAATGATGATGGGACATCCAATCAAAATGTATTTGTCGGATTTGAATCCGGAAAAGCAAACATCGCTGGTGCTGGCAACACATTTATTGGCTATAGTGCAGGAGATGTCAATACAGCAGACAACAATACGTTTATCGGAAACAATGCTGGTGGAGCCAACCTGACAGGAACAGCCAATACATTTGTGGGCCAGGGAGCAGGCGATGCTAATACTACAGCCAGTGACAACACATTTATGGGAACCAACGCAGGCGGTACCAATATCACAGGTATGCTCAATTCGTTTTTTGGAGCACGTGCAGGAGACCTGACTACGGGAAGCAACAATACCTTTATCGGTGGTGATGCCGGTGGAGCCAATGCCGGTGGAGCATCAAACACTTTTATCGGAAAGCATGCAGGACTCAGCAGTACGGCCAACAACAACACCTTTGTCGGCGCAGATGCAGGCGCTGCCAATACTTCCGGGGCGTCAAATACATTTGTAGGACAGGGGGCTGGAGATGCCAATTCAGATATCAATGCGCATAACAACACGTTTATTGGAAAAGATGCAGGTGGTGGAAATACCGCCGGACGTGGAAATACATTTGTAGGCCAGGGCGCCGGGATAGTGAATACCACTGCAAACAATAATACCTTTTTAGGAAAAGATGCAGGGGCTGCCAATACCTCAGGTGCTGACAATGTCATTATCGGACAAGCTGCCGGTGATGCCAATACGACCGCCAGCGGAAATATTTTATTGGCGTCAATGCAGGGAGTGTTAATGTCACAGGAGCTACCAACACCTTTGTTGGACTTCGTGCAGGAGTGGCAAACACCGCTAGTAATAACAGCTTTTTCGGCGTGGATGCGGGTTCAGACAACACCGATGGTACAGGCAATACATTTATCGGTAAAGACGCTGGTCAAACCAGTGTATCCGGTGACAACAATACTGCACTCGGCAACATATCCTCAACCCTGAGTGCGGCCAATTGTACAGCCTTGGGATTTGGAGCCACTAGCAATGCATCCAATAAGGTACGCATTGGTAATACTTCAGTAGCGATCATTGAAGGACAGGTTGCATACTCCTTCCCATCAGATGCAAGATTTAAATACAATATCCATGATGATCAGGTGCCAGGCCTTTCCCTGATCACCAGGCTTCATACGGTCAACTATCAGTTTGATACCCGCAAATTCGATGAGCACCTCATGAAAAACATGCCAGATAGTACCCGTCAAAAAAGAATGGCTGCATTAGAACCTTACCGAGTCCCTGAAGTGGTTCAAACAGGTTTCCTGGCACAGGAAGTAGAACAGGCTTGTGCCGATTTACAATATGCATTCAGTGGATTGCATATACCTGAAAGTGATGTGGACAATTACAGTCTATCCTATGATGCCTTTGTACCTATCCTGGTCAAAGCGATGCAGGAGCAACAAGCTGAAATAAAAGCTTTGGAAGACCAACTGGCTGAGCTCAGGCAACAAAATGAAAAACTCTCCTCTGCAGCAAGTTCGGTTGAATTGCTCAAAGCAGATGTGGAACTACTTAAATCGATGATGCTGGAGAAAGGGCAGTGATCAGGCCCGGAGACAGATTGGAACGAAATCAATTTTTCAGTTTCTTATAGCGTACTGGGGATTCCGCTACCGCATTCTGAGCTTGACGCTCAAATGTTCCTGTGACAGTCCTACTCTTTACTTTAGGTATCAATGCCTCCACAGGTATACCAAGGAATTGAGCTAACGGATCAAGCATTTCCAATTGAATTTTAGCAGTGCCACTGAGGATCTTTGATACATTGCTTTTGCTACCCAATATTGGTATCAGATCTTTTTGCATGATTCCCTTCATTTCCATCATAAATTTTACAACCTCCTGAGGAGTAACTTCCGGAATGGGATAATACTTTTCTTCATATTCTTCCACCAGAAAGGATAACAAAGTGAGTTCATTTTGAACCTCATCTGATCTCGCGGTATCTATTAGTATATTGAGCCTGTCGACAGCCCGCTTATAATCAGCCCTAGTGACTAATTGACGCCATTTTGCCATAAGGTATTCGTTTAAATTGAATACATCTTGTCTCCGAGTCTATCATAATCTTTGTGCCACCCAATCCAGCGTACGAAGGCAATTCCATATCCGTATTCGACTTTTAATAATATGCGAACATTCTTACCACCCAGGTTGATACATACTCTATCGCCTGGAAGGATATCTACTCTTGTCGCCCCAAACATAATTACAATGTCTTGTGGTTTTTTCCATACTACTTCCTTACACTTCACGATCTTATACCAAGTGCTGATAGCAGGAAAAGTCTGAGGATGCTTCTCACCAAATTCACGTAAAGTTGTATATGTTATTATTCTCACTTGAATTCGACTGGCTATAAAAATAAGCAATAGTTTCCAATATGGAAACTATTTTTAAAAAGCACCAGGCATCAAAATCCTGGAAAAGGCTCTAATTAAGCCCTTGCCCTGCCTTTTTCAAAAGGCTCACTATCTTTCACTTTCCTTACCTTTCCATCTTCAAATCTGCCAATACCAGATATTCAATTTTTCAACAACATCCCTTTACGCAATGAGGACCACCTGTCTCACCCTTCTGGCTTTCCTGCTGACCGCATCTTTGTATGCCCAACCATGGCTAAAACACTTGCCAGCCGGGAAACCCACCAGCGAACTCACTCTTTTTGATTATCAAAAAGCCTTTGAAAGCTATTGGGCTCCTTTCAGGGTGGACAAAGGATCCTATCTGGACAATGGTATCAAGCGAAAAGCCCCGGGATGGAAACAATTCAAGCGGTGGGAATACCAGATGTCCAGTCAGGTAGATCCGAGGACCGGAGCATTCCCCCGAAAAACATCTCTGCAGGTCCGTGAGGAATTCCTGCAAGCAAATCCACAACCCAGATCTGTCACCTCTGCAGACTGGAAGCCTGTGGGCCCAACCACTTCCTTTAGCGGATACTCCGGCATCGGGCGTATCAATTGTGTAGCCTTTCATCCAACTGATATCAATACCTACTGGGTAGGCGCTGCAGCAGGGGGATTGTGGCAGACCACAGACAATGGCTCCTCCTGGAAATGCCTGACAGATAATAATGGCGTACTGGCTGTAAGCGATATCATCATCCCTGATGACTATGATGCCTCCGGCACACTCTATATCGCCACAGGGGACAGGGATGCATGGGACAACAGAAGTATAGGGGTATTGAAATCCACCGATAGTGGCACGACATGGAATCAAACAGGCCTGAGCTTTACCATCTTCGAAGGGCGAATGGTCAACAGATTGCTGCAGGACCCAACCAACAAGGACATCCTGATCGCTGCCACCTCCATTGGCGTCTTCAAAACCAATGATGGTGGTACTACATGGGGTACCCAGATGACCGGTGCTGAATTTATAGACATGGAGTTTAAACCCGGCAATCCAGGCATCATCTATGCTTCTACCAAATACGGACAGATCTATATCTCAAACGATGGCACTACGTTTAGCGGCCCTGTATATAGTGATGGTAATGCAAGCCGGATAGAACTGGCTGTATCCCCTGCGCAACCTGAATGGGTATACGCGCTTGCAGCAAATGGCGAAAGCGGCCTCTATGGAATATTTAAATCAATTGACAGCGGCACGACATTTAATGAGGTATTCAGTGGAAGCACTAAGAATATGCTTGGCTGGGAGTCGCTGGGCACGGATAGTGGCGGCCAGGGCTGGTATGATTTGAGCCTGGCAGCTTCACCATTTGATGCTGATATCATACTCCTTGGCGGTGTCAACTGCTGGAGATCACTTGATGGCGGACTCAACTGGTCTATCGCCAATCATTGGTGGGGAGATATGGTACAAGCTGTACATGCGGACAAACATAAACTGGCTTACAGGAGCAATGGCGACCTCTTTGAATGCAGTGATGGTGGTGTCTATATGTCATCCAACAATGGTGGCTCCTGGATGGATAAGACAAACGGTATACAGATCAGCCAGATGTACAGACTGGGTGTATCGCAGACAGCATCCGGGGATATCATCACAGGTCTCCAGGACAATGGCACCAAACTTCATACAGGCGATACATGGAGTGATGTACGAGGCGGAGATGGCATGGAATGCCTGATCGATTACACTGATGTCAATATTCAATATGGCACTGTTTACTTTGGCCAAATCGACCGCACCACCAATCATTGGCAGAGCTCACAAAACATCACGCCACCGGATGAAGGTGCATGGGTCACTCCATACATCATCGATCCGAATGATCCCAATACACTATATGGAGGGTATAACGAAGTATGGAAGACTACCGATCGTGGAGACAACTGGGAGCAGATATCTTCCTTTGATCCTAATGGTCAACTCTTGTCAATGGGCATTGCTTCCTCAGATTCACGCTATCTCTACGTTGCCACCTACAACCAGATCTGGAAAACGATCAATGGCGGGGCAGAATGGACGGCCATCACCAATGACCTGCCAACAGGAGGAGCTAACATCGAATACATCAGTGTCAAGCATGATGATCCCAATACCGTATGGGTGGCGTTAAGTGGGTTTGGAAATCCAGGTGTCTATCAAACTGTAGATGGGGGTGCATCCTGGACCAGCATTTCAGCCGGCTTGCCCCCAATACCTGTTTACTCAGTTGTAGAGAATAAACAAAACAGTGATGCTGTGCATTTGTATGCAGGAACAGATCTGGGTGTTTATTTTAAAAGAGGTAATGAAGACTGGGTAGCATACAACACCGGACTTCCCAATGTGCGTACAGGAGAAATAGAGATCTACTATGCAGGCAATCCTGGCGAAAGCAAACTGAGAGTTGCCACCTACGGGCGCGGCTTGTGGGAGACCCCGATTGAATATATCCCTACAGTCATGTCTTACGCCTCAAGTACGGCCGTCCAAAAAAATAAATCTAACGTTGAACCCGATCAGGTCAACCAGGAAATACTGAAAGTGGAAGTGGTGACTACAGGCAACCTGCAGCCCTTCGATGTGACCTCCTTTACCTTTAATACTGAGGGCTCAACTGATCCTGCACATGACATCAGCAATGCCCGGTTGTTTTATACAGGTTCTTCCGGATCTTTTGCAACGACCACACAGTTTGGAAACACAGTAGCCGCCCCAAACGGAACATTTACGATCACCGGCACACAAATACTCAGTGATGGTAAAAACAATTTCTGGTTGACCTATGATCTGCCTGCTACTGCTTCACTCGGGAACATCCTGGATGCGCAGTGCACTTCGCTGATAGCAGATTCCGAACATACGCTTGTCATCTCCGCTCCTGATGGAAGCAGGACGATCGGATATGAGTATTGCGCATCAGGTGCAGCGCAACAATCATACGAATACATATCAAATGTTTCGATCGGTGCTGTCAATCAGTCTTCCGGTAAAAGCGAAAACGGATATGCCGATTATTCGTCCGAAGTCATTGAATTATACTTTGGACTTCCGGTGGACATCTTTGTAAGAAATGGCGTGCCCTATGGTTCTGACCAGGTATTGGTATGGGTGGACTGGAACATAGATGGTGATTTTGAGGATGATGGCGAAACAGCATTTGTTTCAGATCCATCCGGGACTGATGTGTTTACAGGTTCCATTACACCACCGGCTACTGCAAAGGAAGGCAACACCAGAATGAGGGTCAGGCTTCATGATTCGGGCAATGGACCATTGGACAAGCCATGTGGGTATGCAACCTGGGGAGAAGTTGAGGATTATACTGTCCGGATCTCCAACAGGGATGCCTGTACCGTACTGAATTATCTCGCCACCAATGCACAGAGCATTCCCGGAGATTATGTACCCCTGGGTTCAGACGGTACGGTCATCACTACTTCAGAATTTGACAATGCCAATTCTGATCCCCAGGAGATTGGTTTTACTTTTGAATACAAATGCCAGCCGTTTACCCAATTCATCCTGAACACGAATGGGTTTATCAAGCTTGGCGATACACCTCCTTCGGCCGCCAATTTATTTTTTGAAGATGCACGTGCTTCTACCGGCGGCATATTCAACAACAATGACCCTGCTGATGTCAACCTGATCAGTCCACTCAACCTGGACCTGACAGCTGGTACAGGCAACCCTGAATACAGAGTGTATACTTCAGGTGAAGCGCCAAACAGGATCTGCACCATACAATACAAGGATGTACGGGAGGCCAATACTGACCCTATCCCTCAATATGCCAATATGCAATTCCAGATCAAGCTCTATGAGACCAGCAATGTCATCGAGTTTGTCTACGGTGACTGGACCCGCGCATTCAATGGAGACGATTTCAGAGCAGTGGCATGCGGCCTCAAGGGGTCCAGCAGGGCCGGCGAACAATTGCTGATCGTCAGCAAAGGGGATGAAGAGGCCTGGGAAGATGTCCATTTCGCAAATGCAAATTACAACGCCGCTTCTGCGATCTATTATTCAGAACCACCTGTAAGTCCTAAGCCTGATGCAGGGAGGACATTACATTTTGAACCCATTTACAATAATGATCTGGCGATAGGCGAAATATATTCAATGGGTGATGCCTCCATATATTATTCTTCTCCACAAACCTTAAGCGTGAATATCAAAAACAAAGGTTGGACGGACAGGGAGAATATTCCTGTGACCCTAAGCATCACAGGTGCTAATACTGTGACAGAAACAAATGTTATTGCCGGACTGGCTCAACTAGATCATTTCACTCTCCTGTTATCTGCATTTACTCCGGAATTTAACGGGCCTACCACTATCACGATTACCCTCCCGGATGATGACGATCTCTCCAATAATACCATCACCTGGCAACAAAATGTAACTGAGTTTGATGTCAATTATGCCTCTGCTTCGATACCTTCCAGCCCGATGGCAATTGCCCAGGGAGATGCACTTATCTTTCAGGCCAAATACTATATCAATACGAGTGTTGCCGTAAAAAGCATAAGAGCATTCATCCCAAATGATCTCTCCAATATTGGGCAGACTGTATATGGAGTAGTGCTGAATCATGAAGGCTTGATTGTGGCACAATCCGATCCTTATATCATTGCAGATACTTCGATAGGCAAATGGCATACCTTTGATATGCCTGCACCTCCTTCATTTGTTGCCAGTGATTTCTTCTTCTATGCAGGTTATGCCGCAACAGCGTCGGATGTAGTTTATTATCCGGTAGGTTTTCAGTCAGAAGATCCTTTACGAACAGATGTGTTCTATGTTTCGGATCTGGCCGGCAATAATGCAGCACCACTCGCCCTTCCTAATCGTTTGATGATAGGCGCTACGCTGCTTCCGACTCCACCGTTAGGAGGACTTGTCTGTTGCGACCTCATCGAATGCCAGGGTGGATCCGTCAATATTGGATTAGGCGAATACAGTGGCGCTATTCAATGGCAGGAGTCACCAGATGGGATATCAAACTGGGTCAACGTTACAGCGGGATCAGGTGCAAATACATCCACTTATATAACACCTCCGCTGACATCCACTACGTACTATCGCGCCGAGGTGACTCAACCCAGCTTCGCACCTGTTTATTCCAATACAGCATCAGTAACCATCCTGGAAACACCTGCCCCTGCAGGACCAATAACTGGAGATGAAGCCGTGTGTCAGGGAGATGAGACAGTACTATATACTATTGATACAATCCAAAATGCTACTGATTACCTCTGGTCATTACCTGAAGGCGTTAGCGGAACCAGCACCACCAACAGCATTGTCCTGACTTTTGGTCCAACGGCAGTTTCGGGTGAAATTTCAGTTGCAGGATTTCATTTCGGTGGTTGCCTGGGCACTTCCTCATCACTCACAGTGACTGTCGTGCCTCAACCGGCAACACCAGTGATTACAAATGATCAGGGCGAACAAAATCTTCATTCTAATGCTGTATCGGGCAACCAATGGTATGATCAGAACGGACCAATACCCGGGGCAACCGGGCAGGATTATTTTGCTGACACTGATGGTAACTTCTATGTTATCGTCACGGAAAACGGTTGTAGTTCTGCGCCATCTAACATCATCACCGTCTTCATATCCGGTGTCAAGGAGCCGGGAGAGCAACTGGAAGTAAAAATATATCCTAATCCCGTAGTCAATGAACTCTATATTGAAACACCAGGAAAGTCCATCCAGGTTGAATACGAAATTCACAATGCCATCGGCATTGTGAATAGCAAAGGAGCTTTTTCTGAAAAGGTAAAGATTGATACCGGCAAGTTGACACCCGGCGTATATCTGGTGCATATATTCGGTGAAGGTTTTGTTACGATAAAGAAATTTATCAAAGAATAAATCATAACTTAAAGAAATAGCTATTGCCAAATACGCTGATAAAGAAATCAATCACCATTACCGCCACCCCTCACGATGTGTGGCGTGTGTTTACCGATCCCAAGGTCACCATGCTCATGGGCGGATACTACGTTTCTACCTGGAAAAAAGGGGAATCCTTGCAATGGAAGGGAGATGATGGCAAGTTGTACAGCTATGGCATCATCCTTGAATTGGAGCCAGACCTGCTGTTAAAGCACAGTCTCTATGATATGAAGACTAAAGAGCGTCTCACCTCGGTGATCACCTACCGATTTGAAGACATGGGGAAATATATCATCCTCCATGCCGAAGAAGAACTGGCCTTTGATATGCGCGATGACCAGTTTGAAGAAGCACTCGATGGCTGGGACATGGCCCTTGATACCGTAAAGGAAATCGCGGAGCGCAAAACAAAATGATACACACATTACTGTCCGATCGCTTGTTGATCATTTAACCGGGATATCATGATTTTCATCAGACCTACTACTATCACGGATGCTGAACTCTTGTCCACCATTGCTCCTGTGACCCACATGGAATCTCATGGACATAGCGCGAAAGCGGAAGATCACGAAATCTACATCACTAAAAAGCTCTCTGTTGAAGCCTTCAGGAATGAGCTTGCGGATCCAGCACATCTTTACCACGTCATTTTTGTGGACGAGGTAGCCGCCGGCTATTCTAAAATCATCCTGAACTTCAACCATCCACTGATCACCGAGCAACCAGTCACCAAGCTTGAACGGATCTATCTTTTGAAATCCTATTATGGTATAGGTGCCGGTCAACAACTTTTTGATTATAACGTAAGGCTATCGATGGATCATCACCAGCTTGGGATATGGCTCCATGTCTGGAAAGAAAACTACCGTGCATTTGCCTTTTACCAGAAGCAGGGCTTCAAGATTATCGGAAGTTATGATTTCGAAGTCTCACCGACGCACTTCAACCCTAATCATGTGATGTATCTGAAGTACTAGATCCCGGACTATCCCGGATCAGTGCTTGATTACGCTCAAGACTGACAAAAACCCATACAGTATTAAAGGATCTGCCGGACTTCGGTCAGACCTGGGTTTTATACCGTGTCCTCTTCACAGGGGTGCACCCGGTACTTTTACACAGTGCTTTGCACCGGCACCGTGGCCCTTCACAGGGTTGCACCCCGTGGCCCTTCACAGGGTTGCACCCCGTGGCTTTTCACAGGGTTGCACCCCGTGGCTTTTCACAGGGCTACACCCTGTGTTACCAGACTACGCCCTTTCAGGGCTAAGACAGTGCATCTTTTATCACAGAGCTACACCCTGTGATAAAAGACTACGCCCTTTCAGGGCTAGCAGCATTTAATCATAGCCCTGAAAGGGCGACATCTGCTAACGATGGGTGTAGCCCATCGAACATAATGCGCGCAGCGCATTATGAGAACCCCTAACTTAGCCATGTCACTTAAAACCATTCACCAGTATGGGACAATCGCTAGTTAAAAACTATCTCCACATCGTCTTCAGTACGAAGTACCGCCAAAACCTGATTCATCCGCCAGTGGAAGCGGAACTTCATCAATACTTAGGCGGAACCTGTAAGAGGTTAGAATGTCCTCCGCTCATCGTCGGAGGCTATACTGATCATATCCATATCCTGTGCATGCTTTCAAAGAAAATAGCCCTGATGAAACTGATAGAAGAAGTAAAGTCAAGTTCCTCCAAATGGGTTAAAACCAAAGCACCTGAATACACCAACTTCTAATGGCAGGATGGCTATGGTGCATTCTCTGTAAATCCGGCGGAGGTAGACAGGGTCATCTACTATATTAAAAACCAAAAAGAACATCACCGCAAGAAAACATTCCAGGATGAATACAGATCAATCCTGAAGGAGTATAATATAGAATATGATGAGCGCTATGTATGGGACTAATCGCTAAGGTATTTCAGGACTCGTAAAATCAGATGTGAAGTACGCTCAACAATTCAAAGAATCATTCATCTCCCTTCATCTTGAACCCTATCCGGTGTTCGTCAAACTCCGATTCCTTCATCTCAAACTCCTTGACATCATCGAAGATCACAGTGCTTAACATATCCGGAGTCCGCTCTTCTTTCCTTATCGCAGCCAGGCGAAGGTTTTGATTTTTCACTGCTTCAGCTACAGTCTGGCGCACAGTTCGTGCATTTCCAAAGTGCTCATCCCTGTGCTTGAACAGGAAGGAGAAGTATGCCTTGAGATGTGTCGCCGCGTCCACATCAGGCATCACCCCTTCTGCGCGAAACATGGTCAAGCCTATCACAAACATCTCATCCGGCGTATAATCTTCGAAATGAAAATACTTGTCAAACCTTGACTTGAGGCCGGGATTAGAATTGATAAATCCATGCATATTCTGCGTGTAGCCTGCCACGATGACGCCAAATTTTCCACGCATATCTTCCATGCGCTTTAAGATGACCTGAATCGCCTCACCCCCAAAATCGTATGGTGATCCCTTCTCCTGGGCAAGTGAATAGGCCTCATCAATAAAGAGCACACCACCCATAGCCTCCTTGATCTTCTCCCCCGTCTTGATCGCCGTCTGTCCTATATATCCGGCTACGAGGCCTTCACGATCTACTTCGACCAGATGGCCCTTTTCAAGAATGCCAAGGCCCTTGTATATGTTAGAAAGGATGCGCGCTACAGTGGTTTTACCTGTCCCGGGATTTCCGGTAAAAACAGTATGCAATGAAAATTTATTCAGCACATCCTTACCAGTCTCCTGGTAAAATCTGACCAGTTGTACCATCTCCTGCACTTCGGCCTTGATCTTGTTGAGGCCTGTGAGGTTGTTGAGCTCTTCAAGACTCTGCGCCAGCAAAGCGTCAAGGTCTGCCGTTCCTGCCAAATTGGAGGCCTGGTTGAGTAAAGGGCTCTTGCCTGCGATCACAGGCACGGCACCTTCTTCAAAGGCATCTCCCACCTGGAACGGTATGGTAGCTACAAGGGTGTCCATGAAAACGATCTCCATGGTGTACATGTCGTTGTGCCATGATCCGGGCATTTGATTGCCCCATCCGGCATGCGCTGTATAAATCTGCCCTACCGTATTGACAGGCACATAGAGGATATAACTCTGGCTTCCCTTTGGCTGACCATCGCCATCCGAATAGAGGAAAAATATTTCAGCCATGTAATCCTTCTCTGTCTTATTCCTGAAATTAAACTCTGCCCAGGCAAAACGCGTATCCTTCTGGCTGAATTTCTTGATATACTTCTTATCCGGAAGCGTTGACGCCTGTCCATCGCCTTCATACAATTTTACGGAATCAACGTCAAAGTACAGGTTGGCACCATCCGCCCCAGGCACACCGATATCCTCGATATAAAAATTAGCCTCCCCGATCTTTACCTCATCGATATAGGCCTCCCACACATAGTTTCCCTTTCGCCAATAATCACCAGGGATGGCATTGCCCCAGGAGTGCCGCACAAAGACGATGTTCTCATCCTTGAGGATAGTCCGCTTTTCTTCAAAGTTGGAGAGTTCATTGCGCTGGCTGCCGGTGGCAAAAAAACATTTTGACCTTATAGATGCCGTCCAGTCCGCTTCATCAAAAAGCTTGTTGAAAAAAGAAATTTCAACCCGTAGATAGGTGGTCTCATATCGGTCGTACACTTTACGGTATTTCTTGGTACTCCCGGCCATCCATTCATCCGAAGAATGGACCTTCATCTCACGAAACTTATACTTGAGCGGCATCTGCGCAGAAGACCCCAAATCACCTGGATTTTGCTGGCCCTGATTCTTATCATTCACTTCATCACCCGGATTACTCATATCTCATCTGTTTTGTGAGTCAAAATAGTAAAAAGCCCAATGTACTGCAACTTTAAAACTCTACCTTTGTTTAAACATTAGGATAGTATTTATTTTTCAGACAAAACAATAATCATCATGAAAGACCAGCATCAAAAACAATATGCAGGCGTGTGGATGGATCACCATCAGGCCATGTTTATCACTGCCACAGATGGAGAATTTGCCATTCAGGAAGAAAGAATTATTGCTGGTGAATACCACGGCGATAAAGGAGAACACGCTTACAACAATGCCGAAAAGACCGATAACCGCAAGTATTTCAAGACCATCGGCCACCACCTGTTGCCTTTTGATGAAATATTCATCTTCGGCCCGGGTAAATCACAGGAAGAACTGTTGAATTTCCTGCATGAAGACAACCATTTCAAGAGCAAGAAGATCACCCTGGGTTGTGCTGAAAAAATGACAGACCCACAGACCGTCGCAAAGGTCAGGGAGTTTTTTAAGTCATAAAGGGCTAGTATACAATCATCAATTATACCAGCGGGCATCCTGAAAATGCCCGCCATTTTTTTGCCCGGGACTGAAACCCTATAGCATACGCAAGGAACCTTTTCCCGATATATTGCCTTATCGGAATCCATTGCTGAAGGCGCATATATAGTCCGGATTTCAACACATACAGGACAACTTTCTGTCCCAGTCTTCCATCTCAGGCCCTGACTTCATTTTAACATGAAGTTCCCTACCTTTACACCAGAGAACAACTGAATTGAAATCCCAGGTGTTTTTTCAGCCACCACCACTTTTGAGCTTTATTCGTGCCTGCATGTTACGGGGACTAAAAGCATTTAAAAGATGAAAGCGTTTTGGGATCAGCGATATAGCCAGGAAGGCTACGCTTATGGTGAAACTCCAAATGAATATTTTAAACAAGCCATCGATAGCCTCACACCTGGCAAGATCCTCATGCCTGCAGATGGGGAAGGACGCAATGGGGTCTATGCCGCCACACTCGGATGGCTGGTGGATGCCTTTGACATCAGCACGGAAGGCAAACGTAAAGCCGATGCGCTCGCAGGTAAACAAAATGTAAAAATAAACTACCTCATCGGAGAATGCAGCACGATGTCATATGCAAAAGATACATTTGACGCCATCGGGCTGGTCTATGCACATCTACCAGCCCATATGATGTCAGCTTGTCACCGCCAATTGATGGAATATCTCAAACCCGGAGGAGTCATCATCTTTGAAGGGTATAGTAAAAAGCACATTGCCTACCAGCATACCAATCCAACAGCCGGCGGTCCAAGGGATGTGGAGATGCTATTTGATATCGCACAAATAAAAATTGATTTTCGCGGTATAGAATTCTCCTATCTTAATAAAGAAGAAATAGATCTGCAGGAAGGTGAATTTCATACAGGCAAAGCAATGGTCATCCGGTTTTTCGGAAAAAAGAAAGAAACGCTATGACAACAAATACAATCAGAAAAACGACCCTTCATGGCCTCACCCATGCAAAAGTGGCCCGCCGCTTAGCTGCAATCGCCAGGGAGATGAAAAAATCGGAGCGAAAATTTTCCCCTCTTCTGGCTGAACTCCATGACCATTTCAAGCACAGCGGCACTAACCTGATCCATTACCTGGTGTTGCGCAATAATGAGATCCGCGAAATCCAGGAGTACCTGCACCATATCGGGTTATCCTCCCTCACCAATTCCGAGAGCCATACCCTTTCCCAACTGCAACACGTCCTTGGATGGCTCAACGCGAAATCACCATCGGCAAAAAAAACTACACCGTGTAATTTCCAGGAAGCGTCCAGGCTTCAGTTGCTACATGCGGAGGAATTACTTGGTGCATTTCCCAGCCAGGACCGGCCGCATATTATGGTTACTTTTTCGGCCGAACTCATGCAGGATCGCAAGCTAATTGAAGAGATGCTCAGGGAAGGCATGACTGTCGCTCGTATCAATTGTGCGCATGACACCCTCGAAGACTGGGCGAAAATGATAAACGCGCTTAAAAAAGCGATTGCCAAAACCGGAAAGAGTTGTAAAATATACATGGATCTTGCTGGCCCGAAAATCAGGATTAAAAGTATACGGGCAGTCAAAAAGGTGGAATCTCTTGAATTGCCTGTGAAGGAAGGGAAGGAGCTGATCATAAGCCATGCTGGCGCACTGGAATCCAAAAAGCATAAGGGCAAACAAAAGAAAGATATCCTGCTGATTGAGCCAAAAGAGCTGCTTGATATGGTCAAGGAAGGAGAGCATATCTTTTTTGATGATGGCAAGTTTGAAGCCAGGGTCACAAAAGTACTGCCTGGTCATGTCACTGTCAAAATCGTCAGGATATCAGCAAAGAACCATTTTCTTCAACCAGAGCGGGGCATCAACCTGCCGGACTCAGAGATTACCATTCCCACCTTGACAGAAGAGGACAAACAAAATATTCCATTCATCTGCGAACATGCTGATATGGTTGGATATTCCTTTGTCAATAGCCCTGCTGACATCGAGCTGCTCCGTGAAGAAATCGAAAAAAACGCCAGGGCCCGGAAGCCATCGATCATCCTCAAAATCGAGCGCCTCACCGCAGTGCAAAATCTTCCTTCATTACTGATCAATGGGATGAAGGATGAGGCCATGGGCGTGATGATTGCCAGAGGAGACCTCGCCGTTGAAATCGGCTTTGAACGCCTGAGTGAAATACAAGAAGAGATCCTCTGGATTTGTGAAGCAGCTCATGTGCCTGTCATATGGGCGACGCAAGTGCTGGAGACGCTCAATAAAACCGGCTATGCCACACGATCTGAAATCACTGACGCGGCCATGAGTAGCAGGGCAGAATGCGTGATGCTCAACAAAGGAAAATATATCGTCAAGACCATTGAGACCCTCGTGGACATTCTCACCCGTCAGCAAGGCCATGTCAATAAAAAGAGGTACATCATGCGCCCTCTGGGTATTGCAAAAAACTTTATTGAAGACTGATCCGTACTTTTTGGCAGGGTTATTCCATTACTTCATTTCCAATACTTCAAAAAAAAAATGCGCGGTATTTGTATTTATCGTAATTTTACGATTAAATAATAAATATGGGTTCAGCCAAATCAGAAGAATTCTCCGTCAAGGACAACCGGATCGCTGCTTATGCCAAGGCGCTGGCCCACCCTGCCAGGGTAGCTATCCTGCGCCTGCTCATCCAACGACAGGCCTGTGTCTGTGGGGATATTGTGGATGAATTGCCCCTGTCCCAGAGCACAGTCTCCCAACATTTAAAGGAACTGAAGTCCGCCGGATTGATCAAAGGGGATATCGAAGGAGCCAGGGTATGCTATTGCATAGATGAGACTGAAATGAATGCCGCCAAAACCGCCCTCCAGGGTCTTTTTGACAGCTACGCAGTCCAGAAAGCCAGGTGCTGCTGATTTTTTTTGCATATAATCATCGTGTTATTACGATAAATAACTATAAAACCTTATCAACATGGAAACACAAACCACCGATGCCCAACTCAAGGAACTGGTCAGGCAGAAATACAGTGAAATCGCTTTACAGAATAAAGAAACCAACCAATCTTCATGCTGTGGAGCAGGAGGCTGTTCGACAGAAGTGTATAACATCATGAGTGATGACTATACCACCCTCGAAGGATACCATCCTGATGCCGATCTCGGACTCGGCTGCGGGCTCCCTACACAATATGCCCACATCAAAAAAGGAGATGTTGTGGTGGACCTTGGGAGCGGTGCAGGAAATGATTGTTTTGTCGCCCGCGCGGAAACCGGCGAAACCGGAAAAGTGATCGGGATAGACTTTACTCCGGCCATGATCGAAAAAGCAAGGATCAATGCGGAAACGAGGGGATTCCATAATGTTGAATTCCGGCAGGGAGACATTGAAAAGATGCCTATCACTTCCAACGTCGCGGATGTCATCGTGAGCAATTGCGTACTCAATCTCGTCCCAAACAAGGATGGTGTATTCAAGGAGATCTTTCGTGTACTCAAGCCTGGCGGTCATTTCAGTATATCGGATATCGTCCTGGTCGGACAACTCCCCGAAGCACTGCGTAAAGACGCAGAGATGTATGCAGGATGCGTATCCGGTGCGATCAATAAGCATGAATATCTCAATATGATCTTTGCCAATGGGTTTACCAATGTGACGATGCAGAAGGAGAAACCAATCATCATCCCGGATGATATCCTGTGCAACTACCTCGATGAAAATGCACTGAATGATTTCAAAAACGGGGCGACAGGGATCTTCAGCATTACGGTCTACGCCGAGAAACCTAAGTCCTGCTGCGAGCCAGGTACGGGATGTTGCTAATGTTGATGAAATACACTTTTTATAAAATAGCGGATGGGGTTGAGCCCATCCGCTATTTTACTACTTTGCAACCAACATCAGCCTGTATCATCGGGTCAGGTTGAATGCTTAAAACAAAGCAATATGAAATTTTTATATTTATTTACTGCCTTATCTATACTCTCTATGATAAATGTTCCAGAAGTTGAAGGGCAGGATAATTATGATCCAAACGACTGGGCCAACCTGAACTATTATAAATCTGCCAATGCTGCATTGACCCCAATCACAAATCATGGGGACAGGGTAATCTTTATGGGCAATTCCATCACAGAAGGCTGGCTAAAGGCTGACCCCGCATTTTTTACCGGCAAACCCTATGTCAATCGCGGGATCAGCGGGCAGACAACTCCACAGATGTTGATCCGGTTCAGGCAGGATGTCATTGATCTGCAACCCAAAGTAGTCGTACTCCTCGCAGGCACCAATGATATCGCTGAAAATAGAGGCCCGACTACCCTGGAGGCGATCTATGAAAACATAGTCTCCATGGCAGAACTTGCAAAGGTGCATAACATCAGGATGGTCCTTTGCGCAGTCCTCCCGGTATACGATTATCCCTGGCGCCCCGGACTGCAACCTGCTGATAAAATCTACAGGCTCAACAAGATGCTGGAAGCCTATTGTCGCCAGCAGGACATCGTGTATGTTGATTATCATACGCCCATGTCCGATGAACGAAAGGGGCTACAAAAAATTTATGGGGAGGATGGCGTGCATCCTAATCTCACAGGGTACAGGTTTATGGAACCCCTGGTCGAAGCCGGTATTGCCGAAGCATTGAAAAGAAAATGAATTGAGCAACCTTTTCAGTAACCATAGACAGCCTCCTAACTGATGAAAATCGCCTTGTTTTCTGACATCCATGCCAACCTACCTGCCCTCGAAGCATGCCTGCAAAGTATGGCCATTCAAAATCCTGATGCAGTATACTGCCTTGGAGACCTGGTGGGCTATAATATCTGGCCCAATGAAGTCATCCATGAAATCAGGCAAAGAGCCATCCCAACGATCATGGGCAACTACGACCAGGGAATAGGCCTGAATAGCAATGATTGTGGATGCGCCTATAAAACTGATCTTGAAAAAGAGATGGGTGCCGTCTCTATTTCTTATACAAACGCAATTGTCGGTGAGGAGGAACGAAATTATCTACGCACACTTCCTGCGCATATCCGTATTGATTTCCAATGCGGCGGACAACCTCTTTCGTTACTGCTGGTTCATGGAAGCCCACGGAAAATAAATGAATACCTCTTTGAAGACCGCGAAGAGAAAAGCCTGCTCAATATCATGGAGAAAGCAGAAGCAGATATCATGTGCTTTGGCCATACCCACAAACCCTATCATCGGATCATTGCATCTGAAGTCAACGCACAGCCATATCACCGGCATGCCATCAATATCGGATCCGTTGGCAAACCCAAGGATGGGAATCCACAAGGGTGCTATGTGCTCCTCACCATTGATGAAAATGTCTCACCCTTTTCTGGCGAATCGCTTAAGGTAGAATTTATTCGTTTTGATTACGATATCGAGCGGGCAGTAAAGGCCATCGAGGAAAGTATACTGCCGGATGCCTATGCGGACATGTTGCGCAGAGGGTATTGATGCAACCTGTAATCTTAAAAAAAGTAAGTAAAAAGGGCCAGGGCAACAAATAACACAAGCATGACGATCAGCAAGAGAAAAAGCAATACACAAAACCTGAGGATCAGTTTTCCCCACCGGTCAGCATAGAAGCGCTTCATTGAAAGCAGCAGATATATCGAAGGGTAGAGAAAGAGGCCATACCCCAACCATTCCTCGATTGCACTGAGAGCCGGTACATCAAGGCTATCTGCAAGTATTGAGATCAGGAAATAAAACAACATGATGACGAATAAATAGGCGTAATGGTAAATGGAAAAAATAAAATGTTCCACATAGCTTGATCTACGGGATCTCCAATAGAGTATCTTTAAAAAAATGCAAAAAACGGTAAGCTTAGGAAGAGAAAGCTGCGGAAGTTTATGGGAAAATTTCCTTTATCAAGGCATTACCGGCCTGGTTTTTATCCCCCTCAAATTCTTCCTCAAGTTCCTTTTGTCTCGCATCAGACTTCTCCTCAATGAGTTTTTCCAGCCAACTTTCGGATTCCTGCTCAGTCTCCACCGATACTGGCACCTCGGGTTCCTCAACTTGCTTTATCGTATCAGGTATTGCATGAATAGTATCTCCTGTCTTGATTCGCAATGAATTGATGAGTGGCACCACATACATGGTATCCGGTGTGCCTGCCAGAAAAGATTTCTCCCTTTCAAGGTGGTAGAGACGCTTTGGGTAATTTTCAGCCGGGGAAACTTCAGAGTTAAGTACACCGTCTCCTACTGCAAAAAAGAACGCCAGAAAAAAGACTGAGGAGGTAAATACATAAAACCGGATGGGCTGAAGATTACTCTGCCTTTTCCCTTGCATATATTCTGCAGCAACCAGGCCAGGCTTAGTGACCAGGTTCTTGAGGGTATGCCAGAGTTTATTGTCATAGTTAAACATGTCGTGGACATAGTGGATGACCAGATGGGTAACCGAATCATTCAATTCCAGGTTTTCCTGCCCACAGTGCGAACAATACCTTTCCTGCACTTCGTGTCCGCAGTTCAGGCATTGTTTATCTGTCCGTAATGGTTTATGACTCATAGGTGGCAGGCGCTTTCGTTCAAATATAGCACCCGAATTTTATACTACCGCTTGATCACGATATTATCTCACTTTATCGGGTTTCATGAAACATTCAAGATTGAAGCTATTCCCTGGGAGATCCAAAATGGGACCTTTTAAGAAAAAATAACTATTGATCTTGATTCGAAAAAATCCTTGCCTTATGGTTGACGTGGATAATACTTATGGCAATACCATTCTGCAGCTCTGCCTTTTCCTTTTCATGTATCGCTACCATACGATGTGTCCGGGACAAAAAATAAAATTCATTTCCAGCGGCATGGAGCGAAGTTTCATACTGCACCTCCCGGCAGGATACAGTAAAAAGGACACCATGGACTATCCATTGATCCTCTGCCTGCACGGCAAGGGATCAAACGGACGGGAGATGAAGATGTATACCGGCCTCAACAAAACAGGCAACGAAATGAAGGCTATCATCGCTTATCCAACCACTACTGGTGAGCTATGGCCATATGAAGATACGGTTGCCATCTGGACTGAAACAACCTACCTGCTAGACCTCATTGCCTACCTTGCTGCTCACCACAAAGCTGATCTGGATCATGTCTATATGTCCGGCATGTCTTCCGGTGGCATCTTCACCTACACCTTTGCTTCACGGTATCCATTGTCGGTCAAAGGGATCGCTGTGGTCTCAGGCAATATCACCCTGCTGGCCAAACAGGATGTGGAGCACAATGCCTCCATCCTTCCCCCACTGCTATTGATACATGGGACCAAAGACGAAATACTTTACAACGGAAGAGCTGGTTTCTGCCTGAATGCTGAAGATTCCTTTGCCACCTACAGGGCATCATGCCAGGATCAATCTCCGGTCACTCAATGGATGCCTGATTTGAGAAAAGATAAGTGTACGGTTGAAAAAATCACTTACCATTGCCCTGAAGAAATGATCTATTACCGGATTCACAACGGTGGGCACCATTGGCCCGGGGCCAATTTCAATGCAGCACTCTTTACTTCACTCCATTTGGGCAGGTATTGCAGGGACATCAGTGCAAATGATGCAATAAAGGATTTTATCCTCAACATAGAAGGAAGGTAGCCCTCCAACCTGAGAAAAGCCCATAGAGATAGCAAATCGTATTTCCTATCTTTACAATGCACCACCTTTGATTCAACCTCAATCCATTCACAAATCACGTTACTATACTATGACAGCTCCTTTTTGTCGCGCCTTGTATGCATCGCTAATCCTATGCATACTCTTTTCATCAAAGCTCCATGCACAAACCGTCGATGCAGGTTCGATCGTAGGCAAAGTCGTCTGTGGCTACCAGGCCTGGTTTAATTGTTATGGCGACGGGTCACCTGTACAGAGCTGGCGGCACTGGAACCCTGGCGTATATATGTCAAGCGATGTCAAGCCAAAACCTGGTAACGTCACCTTTGAGATCTATCCTGACATACAGGAGTATACAAGTGATCAACTCTATCAGACCGGGCTGGGTCCATTAGGGGATGGGCGTCCGGCCAGATTGTTTTCGTCATATCCGGAAAAAACGATCAACCAGCATTTCGCATGGATGCAGCAGCATGGGATTGATGGAGTAGCTGTGCAGCGCTTTTATGCAGGCCTTGATGACCTTGTCTTCAAATACAGCAGGGATACGATTCATGTCCGGATAAAGGAGGCCGCAGAAAAATATGGCCGCATATTCTATATGATGTATGATTTTTCCGGCATGACGGTTGCAAAATTTGAGGCCCTCAAGGCGGACTGGAAAGACAACCTGGTCGGTTCACAAAAACTAACCTCCTCCTCTTCTTATGCACACCAGGACGGAAAGCCTGTTATCTGCCTTTGGGGACTTGGCTTTACCCATGTAGATGGTACTGCGGCGCAATGTCTCGAACTCATCAATTGGTTTAAAGCCCAGGGCTGTTATGTCATCGGTGGTACTCCGACCCACTGGAGAAGGGGCATCAATGATTCAAAGCCTGGCTTTGAGGAGACCTACGCTGCTTATGATATGATCTCGCCATGGACAGTAGGCAGATACAGTCTGCCAGTGGAGGTGGATGTTTTTATGGACAGCTTGCTGATCCCGGATCTCGAATGGTGCGATACGCGCGGCATTGACTATCAGCCGGTGATATTCCCAGGGTTTGGGTGGTCCAACTGGAATGGCGGTGCCCCCAATGCATTTCCACGCCGGGAAGGTACATTCCTGTGGCACCAGGCTTACAATGTGCGCACCTTGAATATACCCTCTGCCTACATCGCTATGTTTGATGAGTATGATGAAGGAACTGCGATTGCTCCTGCTGCCGATAGTTACCTGAGTGTGCCGACAGATCAGTACTTCCTTACCTATAGTGCTGATGGCACCTACATCGCACCGGACTTCTATATGCGCCTCGCCGGAGAAATCACGAGGATGATCAAAAAAGAAATACCGGTATCCTCCCAGCTTCATACCAAATATTCGGAAGGGCCTGTGTATTTCAGGACAAGCGTTGAGACCGGTTATGATGCAATGCCAGATTGGCTCAATACAGTTGACCAAACCTCCAAACTTACCAACGTTTCGGGACCGGCATCAGGAGCCAAACCCTTTTGTGCCCTGAGTACAGCAAATGCAAAGACCGGTACACGTGCCATCAAATTTGAAGGAACTGATCAATCCAGTGTAGCCTCTTATGCATACATGAAGGTGTTTGATGTGAATATCCCGGTGTCCACAGATAGCTGGCTTAGCTTCAGGACATTCCCTGAAAATGAATTGTCCAGGCACTGCACCATAGATCTCATCATGACAGATGGAAGTACGTTGCGCGATAGTGGCGCAGAAGATGAAGATGGTGTATCCATGCATCCCGGTGCCTCTCATGGCATCCTCAATGAATGGTCAGAAACATCATGCAACATTGGTTCCTGGCTGGCCGGTAAAACGATTGACCGTATCCTGATCGCATTTGATTACGGCCCGGATGCCGGTGATTTTAGATGCTACTTTGATGATATCGCAGTCTTTAAAAAACAAATCATCTCCGGCACGCATGATCCATCTCATGCAAATACCATTCTATCATTGACCAGCTATCCCAATCCGACAACCACAGGGATGGTGGCCATTGATCTTTCCGGTATGAATATTTCCGGAAATGTTGATATACAAATCTCCAATGCCAGTGGCCAACAAATGCGTAGGCAAAACATTCCAATTGAAAATCCATTTGAAATCAATATGCAAGGCTGGCCAGGAGGCGTTTATTTGGTCACCGTGCATAATGGGCAGCAAGTCGCTGTAGGGAAAATAGTTTATTGTCCGTAAAATGAGTATGTGATGCACCCAAATGAATCAATATGATCAAGACCAGTACTTGCCTCTTGCTCTTAACATGTATTTCGTTGTTGCTCTCAGGCAACTGGAGTTGTACACTTTTCGGAGGAGATGATTTATCCATTCGGTTGGATAGCCTGAACAATCCTTTACTTCATACCATAGATGCATTTGCAGTCTTGCAAACGGATAATTTGGCAGATGTACTTGAAGATGGATTTTGCTGGAATACAACAGGCAGCCCGACTGTGGCTGATAGCATTGTGGCCTTCCCAAATCCCGCCATCAGGGAGATCAATGCTACGGTTGGACATTTCTCCCCTGCACAAACCTATTTCCTCCGCGCATTTGCGCGAAACAGTAAAAAACTGGTGTATTCAGAGACAATGCGTTTCACAACCTGGGATGGTACCCTGACAGATGCGGATGGCAACCAATATGTCGGTATCCAGATTGCAAATCAAGGGTGGATGGCAGAAAACCTCCATACTACTTCCTATGCTGATGGATCTCCCATAGCAATATCCAATGGCACCAACCGCACATACTGGTATGGTTCAGGCCATACCTATAGCCCAAATTTTGATCAGGATATTGATCAGGATGGCGATTTCGATGCGGCAGATTCACTTCTGTATGTGAACGAATATGGCCTGCTCTATTCCTGGTATGCTGCAAACAATATCTATGATCACACGCTCAATGCAAGCCTGCTTGGAAAAAAAGTCTATCCCGGGGTGCGAGATGTCTGCCCATATGGCTGGCACCTTCCATCCGGCATTGAATTCCAGACCCTTCGTAATAATCTGGCATCCATCTATGGATATGAAGCCTATGCCCATCACTTAACAACAACGACAGGTTGGGCAGACAATCTCAACGGTTTAGACACCTATCATTTTGCTTTAAAGCCAGGTGCATACTGGCATGAGCCTACTGCCACGCACACAAATATCTTAAAACGGGAAGCCGATCTCTGGACTGCAGATGAAGGTAATGATTCAAACGGTGGTTATGTGAGCGTCAATAACGTCGACAAACGACTCTATGGAAGTATTATTGGTAAAGCCCAACATGCGCTGTGCATCCGATGTATAAAAAACAAATGATCAGAGCCATAGTATTTTAGCATTTTCTAGCCTCAGATGATTGTGGTGCGGAACCCAACCAATTTTGATGCGGGGATCCGGAGATTTAATTATTTTAGATTACAGACAACATAGAGTTTTATTATTTTTGAGTAAGGAATTAGCTATATTGTTTTCTCAAATCACCCGGCGCTTCCATCAACGAGGGGAGAAATACGGGGCAAAACACTGAATACAAAGACTATCCAATTGATAGTAAACATTTTATACTTTAAAACAAAACCAGACTTATGCGTAATCTTTTACTTACCCTAGCATGCCTCCTGGTGCTTACGGCACTTCAGGCCCAGCAGGATGAACGTGGCTATTTTGGAATCAAGGCGGGTGTAAATATGTCCAACATCCGTTCAGCGAACCATTTTACAGATGGGGACCTCCTCAATTCAAAAATAGGCATGGCGGGCGGCCTTTTTTACCATCTTGGACTGACTAAGGCGTTGTCTATTCAACCTGAGCTTCTTTATTCTCAGATGGGTTCCGAATTTGATGCCAATGCTTTGAGGGCCGAAAGCCCTGCAGGTAAGGTCAATCTGAACTATCTGTCCCTGCCTATCCTGATCAGGGTTAGCCCATTTAAGCCGATTGGTTTATTTGCCGGTCCTCAATTGGACTACTACCTTGGTGGTAAAGCTGATTATGATGGTGATGTAGCTGATCAGGGCCTGTCTTATGGCAGCTCCGGTTCAAGCCAGACTTTCTTTTCAGTAACAGCAGGTGTTGAAATCAGGTTATTTAAGGCTGTAGGTATCTACGGACGCTATATCTATGGACTATCCGATATCACCAGTGGTGAGATCGGTGATCTGTTTACTGAAGGTAGCGACCTCTACAATGATGCGCTCCAGTTTGGACTATCTATCGGCTTCCCAGGCAAACCAAAGGAAGAAATGGTTGAAGCCCAGGCGGTAATGGCACCACCATTGGATACTGACGGTGACGGTACTCCTGACCTTAACGATAACTGTCCATTGGTAGCCGGTAGCGCCAAATATAATGGCTGCCCTGTTCCAGACTCAGACGGTGACGGCATCAACGATGAGACCGATAAATGCCCTGCCCTCTTTGGTACCTCCAAGTACATGGGTTGCCCGGTCCCTGATACAGATGGTGATGGTTTCAATGATGAGCAGGATAAATGTCCTACTCAAGCCGGTACCTTAAAATACAATGGCTGCCCAACACCTGATACAGACGGTGACGGCATCAATGATGATAATGACCGTTGTCCTACACAGCGTGGTTCAGCCCAATACAATGGCTGCCCGGTTCCTGATTCAGATGGTGATGGTATCAATGATGATGTGGACAAATGTCCTCACTACCCAGGTGATGCTGCTAATGGTGGCTGCCCTGATATGACGATTTATTTTGCCAATGCTGAGCCAACACTTACAGCAGATGACAAGGCACGTCTTGACAAGGCTTTGGAAGTGATCAACGACAATCCTTCTACAAACCTTTCAATTGAAGGTCATGCAAGCACAGTAGGTGATGCAGCTTCTAACATGAAACTGTCACAAAAGCGTGCTGATAACATCATGGAATACTTCAAATCCAAAGGCGTTGCAGCTACTCGTATGACTGCAACTGGATATGGAGAAACGATGCCAGTAACGGGCGCTAATAAAGCTGAAGGCGACCTGCTGAGCAGAAGAGTGGTGATCAAAGTCAAGCAATAAGACATAAGGATATAGTTTATCCTTCTGAAAAAGACCTGGCTGAGCATTCAGTCAGGTCTTTTTTTTTATGCTCCACCTTGATTTTGTGCCGGACTCCTACAATTGAAAGACCGCCGGTTGACGCCTACCGATTCGCTGATAGATGTTATGTTTACATAATGAAACCCTGCATAGTCCTTTTACTGATTGCACTTTCCTGTTCGATGCATGGCCAGGTGTATACCTCTTATTATACCGGGAATGTGAATGACACTCTTGTCCCCGGGCTCGGAGGTGTATGCATGATGGGCGGTGCATCAGAACATGACGAAGCCATGAAATGGTTTCTCCGTCAGTGCAACGGAGGAGATGTTCTCGTGTTGAGGGCCAGCGGATCAAACGGGTATAATAATTACCTCTACAGTCAGTTGGGCATAGAGGTAAACTCAGTAGAAACAATCGTATGCAATTCAGCACAGGCCTCGTATGACCCGTATGTGCTTCAAAAAATCAGCCAGGCAGAAGGGATCTGGTTTGCAGGTGGTGACCAATGGGATTACGTGTCCTACTGGAGAGACACACCGGTAGACAGCCTGATCAACCAGGGTATTGCAGAACGACAGATAGTCATCGGTGGTACCAGTGCAGGCATGGCCATCCTGGGTGGATTTTACTTTTCAGCAAAAAACGGGACCGTCACTTCGGGTGCTGCCTTGGCCAACCCATACACCAGCAAAGTCACTGTAGACTCCAATTCCTTTATTCGGACGCCATATCTCAGCAATGTGATTACAGACACACACTACGACAACCCGGATCGAAAAGGTCGCCAGATCACATTTCTCGCGAGAATCTACACTGACTGGGGAGCGGAAGCAAGAGGCATCGCCTGTGATGAGTATACGGCACTCTGTATCGGCACGGATGGGATAGCGCATGCCTATGGGGACTACCCGGACAATGACGACAATGCATGGTTTATCCAAACCAACTGCGAGCTCGAAACACGTGGTCCCGAGAAATGCATCAACGGAAGCCCCTTGATATGGGATCAGCAGCAGACCGCCTTAAAGGCTTACAATATCAAAGGCACCAATACGGGCGCTAACACCTTTGACCTCAATACATTTGGTTCAGGGACCGGAGGAGATTGGTATAATTGGTATGTGACCAACGGGGTTTTCAATTCCTCAGAGAGTGACCGACTCCATTGCCAGCCCTCTGCACTGGAAGACATAAAGGATGAATCTTTTCCTTTCGTTGTATTTCCAAACCCCTATCATAGCGGGCCTATAGTAATCAATTATGCAGGCTATGGATCAGCATCAATTGACCTGATGGATATGCAAGGAAGAAAGATAGACGCAGTAACAAATTCCGGGGTCAATACAACAACACTCACTCCGGCTTTGATGCAACCTGGTGTCTATATCCTGAGTGTGGCGCTGGATCATAAAAGATATACCAGGAAAATTATCGTGTATTAAAGTATAGTGCCTGAAAAGTTCAGGTATCAACTAACATATACTTCCGGGGTGAGAAAATTATTGCCTGTCGGTTAAAACTTTTTCCCAAACACGATCCCGCGTGGGCTGCTGCCGGCACTCACATAAAACGGCTCAGCACCACTTCCATCAGGATTGGCACGCATGATGGTTCCCAGATTTCGATCGCCCCAATATATCTGCTGGCTACCAGGCTCAAAACCCAGCGCATAGACAACCCTTGATATCCCCGTGGTCAATACAGCAACCCCAGAACCATCAAGATTTGCAGACTTTAGATGTATGTCTCCTGTTGCAACATACTGATCATAGTATATCCGGTCACCGGCTGCGAGGATGCTACCGCCTTCGACAAGTGGAATAATCTCTGCTTCTCCGGAGCCATCGAGCTTCTTGCGCCAGACACCACCATTATAGTTGATCCAGAACAGCGTACCCGTGCCAGGATCAATAGCGATGCCATCAGGATCATTAGCCTGACCGGTCACAAAATCCTCCAGCTGATTGACATCTGAATTGCCCAGATCTCCACGCTGTATGCCGCTGTCTGTATCCCAATACAATTGATTAGCCTGGTAGTCTATGGCCAACCCATTAGGCCCAATCAATCCACTCCTGAAGACTACCTGTTCCTCACCATCGAGGTTGGTCCGCAGGATCTGGCCGCCATCATAATCACTGATGTAAAGATGATCATGCACTGTATCAATGGTCATGCCATAGGAACTCTGGATCCCATTCACAGGCAGTTGCTCAAAGATGGGCGCCTCCTCATTGACCAGTGCCCTGAACACAAAACTCCCGTCTGTAAAATAAATCGGTGTCCCACTTGCATCCGGATTCTTGATGACGATGGTCTGCGAGGTCTGTTTGATCTCAAGGGACGCATCAGTCACTGCCACCAGGTTGACCACAAAGGCACCTGGTTGCAGATAAGTATGAACAGGATTCACCACCTCCGAAGATTCCCCATCACCAAAACTCCAGTAATAGGAAACCTGTCCTGCCCGCTCCGGCACGATAGATGTATTGGTAAAGGTGACCGTCGCCGGTGCAACAGCATCATGATCGATCACATAAGTGAAACCAGGCACTGTACTGGCCGGTGGTACCGGATAATCATCTTCCTTGCATCCGTGCAGCAATATAATGCCGACCACGAGCAACCATAAGTGGTGAATCCTGCGCATGCTTATTGTTTTAATATGATACCTCTCGGGCTGTCAAGTCCGGTCTTGAGAACTTCAGGGCTGCTACCATCCAGATTGGCCCTGGTCAACTCTCCTGAATCACGTCCTGACCAATAAAGTTTATTGTCCGTATAGTCAATGGCCATTCCATACATCCTGGTCCCATTGGCATCAATCACGATCTGGCCAGTTCCGTCCAGGTTGGCTCTGATCAGGGTTGCTGAATTCTGGTCTTCAAAATAGAGTTTGTCATTGACCGCATCTACCAGTATACCATACCCATAGACACCAGGTACAATGACCACAGGATTGGAACCATCCAGGTTGGCCATATACAGGTTTTCAAAATTGACTTCATAGAAGTACATCTTGTCATTGTCCAGATCGAGCGCTATCGCCCGCATCAACCCATCTGTGATATTGACGATACCTATTTCCTGATTTGTTCCATCAAGGTTAGCCCTCGATACATTGCCGATATCATCTACCCAATATACCTTTCCTGCATCCGTATCTAAGGCTATGCCATAAGGATCAGTCAGTCCGGTCACGATGGCTTCGAGTCCGCTGCCATCACTGTTCATTCGCCATATCTTCCCTTCAGGAATCACTTCAAAATCGCTGAAATAGATTTTATCTGCTGCTGCATCATACGCCATGCCTGCTCCGCCTTTGCCTGTAAGATCCAAAACATCTGTCACTGTGCCACTGCCATCGAGTGCAAGCTTCCTGATCAGGGTTGCATTGTATTCGATGTAGAAAAGTTCCTTTACATCTGCACCTTGCGCTACAGTGATCGATTTGGTATATACGCCTTGTCCTCCGCCGCCATTAGCTTTGAGCGTCACATTGTATGTACCGCCTGCTGCATAGGTGAAGGTCGGGTTTTGATCTGTGGATGTAGTGTTGCCCGGATCCCCAAATGACCACTCATAGGAGGTGGCGCCTTTGGAATCATTGGCAAACTGAACAGGCACACCACTGACGATATTGGATTCATCGACTACTGTGTATGAGGTGAATGGCAGTACCCTGATGTTTCTGGTGATCAGTTCAGTGCCTCCTGATCCTGTAGCAGACAAGGTGACCACAAATACATTAGAGGTCGCATATGCTTTCTGCGGCGATGGCTCAGTGGATGAATTACCATCCCCAAAACTCCAGACAAAAGAAGTAGCATTTGCGGAGGTGTTGGTAAACTGGATGACTTCATCGACGGCAGCGGTATCCTTGCTCACGGTAAAGCCTGCGGTCGGAGTAGGTTGAGGATCATCATCCTTCTTACAGGAACTCGCGATCACAAATGCCGAAAGGATGGCAAACAGGAAAAAATGTTTTGTTTTCATAATTGGATAATTAAAAGTGTATACGTGATTTAATAGCCGGGGTTTTGGTACATCTCCGGATTTGTATTGGTCAGCAATTCACTCAGTGGAATCGGAAACAACGTCTGGTTGATGGAGGTGACTGTGGGCAACACATCCACTGCCCTGCCTGTGCGTACCAGGTCAAACCAGCGGTGCCCTTCAAATGCAAATTCAAAGCGCCTTTCGCTTTCGATGGCGAGCAGGAGGTCTGTATACGTAGAGGCGGTGACATCCCCAAGTCCAGCCCTGTTGCGCACCTGATTGATATCATCCTTGATGGTGAGTATGTTTCCCTCCAGGTGAATATTGGCCTCAGCCCGGATGAGATACATCTCTGCATAGCGAATGACTATAAAATTGTCCGCCCCTGTAGAGAGATCATCATACTTGATCACATAGGGAGCCGTACCGGAATATGCATATGTAGCGGCAAAACGCTGATCATTGGGTGCATACCCGGATACCAGGTCCGGAGCAGGTGCCACTTCTCCCCTGCCGTTTTCCGCAAGCGGAAAATTATATTCTGCTATGCGGTTACGGTCGAGAGCGGTAAAATCGACTTCAAAAATAGATTCACCGTTTTCTTCACTTGCAAATACAGCATCATAATCCGGAAGCAGGGAGTACTTTCCACTGCTGATCACTTTAAAGGCTGAAGCTGCCGCCTGTGTATAATCTCTCTTGTAGAGATAGACCCTTGCGAGCAATGCATCAGCTGCCAGGCCTGAAGCCCTGATCTTGCTTCCTGTAGATGGAAGGTGTGCGGAGGCATACTGGAGGTCTTCAATGATTTGCTGATATACGGCATCGGTATTGTCGCGTCCAACGTTGATATCCGCCAGGCCTGCTGTGGGAGATGTCTTGATGGGTATAGCTCCAAAATAATTGAGCAAGTTGAAATGATGTAGTGCACGGATAAAATACAGCTCTGCCCGTGCCTGATCTTTTTGCGTCTGTGTCAGCCCCGGTATGCCATCCACTTTTGAAATCACATTGTTGGCAACATTGATTCCGTCATAGATCGATGACCATATTCCGTCTACTGAATAATTTTCAGGCAGGATGACATTGTTGTCCACTTCTGCATAGGCTACTGCTGTAGCATTGTCAGGATGCACAAGGTTGTCTGCAGCGAGATCAGCAAAGATGCTATAAGTCCTGCCATAATAACTCAGGCTTTGAAGGGAAGAATAGGCCCCTAGAATACCCCTTTCGAGGTCTGCCGCGTTTTTAAATGCTTCACTCGCGGGGATGGTATTGTATGGCTCGACATCAAGGACATCACAAGAGATAATCGAAGCCAGCAGGATGATTGCGTATATATACTTTCTCATGTTAGAATGTCAGATTAAGGCCAAAGGAATAAATTCTCGCCTGTGGAAAGGTGAAAAAATCAGTCCCGATCACCGCGTTGTCATTTCCGAGGTAATTGACTTCAGGATCCAGCCCCGAATATTTGGTCAGGGTGAATAGGTTTTGTCCTGTAAAATAGACCCTGAAGCCTGATATCGATTGTTTGATTTTCTCACCCATGTGGAAGGTGTATCCCAGGGTAAGGTTTTTCAACCGGAGGTAGGATCCGTCTTCAATAAATCGTGAGGATACTCTTACATTGGATGCCGCCAGTTCCGGGTCATTGGTGGCTGCAGGAATATTGGTGATGTCACCAGGTTGTTGCCAGCGATCATTGATGACCGCGAGTTGATTATCACCTCCCTGTAATGATTCAAGGAAAAGCCTGGAACCATTGAACACATCATTACCCTGTGAGCCCTGGAAGAATATATTCAGGTCAAAACCCTTGTAGGTAAAGATGTTGGTAAAGCCATAGATAAAATCCGGATGCGGATTGCCCACCTTGGTGCGGTCAGCCGTGGTGATCTTGCCATCAAAATTTTTATCCGCAAAGACTACAGCACCGGTCGAAGGATCTACGCCCAGCCATTCATAACTATAGAATATACCAATAGGCTCACCTACTTCTATGCGATTGCTCCCTCGTCCGATATCATCGATTGGCTGGTCATTGTACAATTCGAGTACTTTATTGCGGTTGACCGATACATTCAACATCGTCTGCCATCGAAACGCTGAATTCTTGAGATTGTCGGTGGTGAGTGAAAGTTCAACGCCTTGGTTTTCTACACGTCCCACATTTTCAGTGATCGTGGCAAAGCCGGATGAAGTAGGCAAAGGCCTGTCAAGCAGGAGATCTTTAGTCTGCTTGTTGTAATAATCTGCAGTGATCAATACCCTGTCTTCAAACAATCCCACATCAAGGCCTACGTCAAACTGGGAGGTAGTCTCCCATTTCAGATCAGGATTGGGAATATTGGCTGGATAGATACCCGGTTGATCCGCATAGGACGTATTCCCATACACTTCCGCATAGAGGAAGGGAGGGATATCATCATTACCTGTGAGTCCATAACTGGCCCTGATCTTGAGCTCTGAGATTGAACCAGCATTGAAGAATCCTTCTTCAGAAATGCGCCATCCTGCTGATGCAGCCGGGAAAAATCCATTGCGGTTGTTTTCACTGAAATTGGACGAACCATCAAGACGACCTGAAATGGAAAACAAATAGGTATTGCTGATCGTAT
Organism: Candidatus Opimibacter iunctus; assembly: GCA_016716665.1. GTDB lineage: Bacteria > Bacteroidota > Bacteroidia > Chitinophagales > Saprospiraceae > Opimibacter > Opimibacter iunctus. Next base: position 113,289 of record JADJVH010000012.1, read on the forward strand.
AGTTTCCTCTGAAGATCCATGAGCGCAGTCCCTGGTCAAATGCATCAGAACTGGCAGATACTATGGTGGAAGCAGAATTAATATACTCCAGGGCGGGATCGGCATAATCCTGTGCCCTGATAAATGAACTGCGGGACTGATACTTTTCAAAACTGTACCCTGCCTGCAGTTCAACCATCTGTTGATTGAAATCCCTGTGATATTTCAGGAAGTTGTTAGATACAAGGTTAGACACATTAGAGTAGGTCTCAAATCCCAATCCATTGTATTTGGCACCTTGTACGGTCTTGATAGATTCATAAGCGTGCTCCCTGAAATCCAGGAAGTCGATTCCCCACTTGGTGTTGAAGCTCAACCCGGGAAGGATGGTATAATCAGCATACACATTGGCCAGCGCGCGGTATGAATAATTTTCATTGATGGCTTCATTGGCGATAGAGACTGCGTTGGAGTATGGTCCATCCTGGTTGTAGCTCCCGTCTTCGTTGTAGACCGGAAAGATTGCCGGCGTTGAGATCCCATTTGGTAAAGGGCCATGCAGTGTCTGGTCTCCTTCGACACGGTTTGTCTTGGCATAGGACAAGCCGATACTGGTGCCGATAGTGAGATTCTTTGAAAGGTGGTGGTCTACATTTACACGGCCATTGAGCCTGTTATAATCCGTCCCGATGACGATGCCTTCCTGGGTGAAAAAATTTCCACTGATAAAGAAAGTCGTCTTATCATTACCTCCGAGGGTAGAGAGCTCATATTGTTGCATTGGAGCCGTCCTGAAAATCACATCCTGCCAGTTGACATCAATTGTATTGTCGGCAATTTCTTCAGGTGAAAACACCTCTGCATTCGCGAGGTCATTCCGGTATACTTTCCAGTCATGGGCATTGAGCATATCCAGGCGACGCCAGGTCTCCTGTACACCGTATGAGGCAGAGAAGCGAGAAACGGCCTTTGAACCTGATCCACGCTTGGTAGTGATCAGGATAACACCGTTAGAAGCCCTCGCCCCGTAGATTGAAGCTGCCGAGGCATCCTTAAGTACGCTGATCGATTCAATATCCGCGGGACTCAGGTCAGTCAATGCATTGACGCCCTGCCCTTCATATCCTACCTGGGCAAAATCACCTGTGGTCACTGGTATGCCATCGATTACATAAAGTGGCTGACTTGATCCTCCGATAGAACTCACCCCCCGGATACGGACAGACATTTCGCCACCGGGCGTACCTGAATTCTGAGAGACCTGTACCCCTGTTGTCTGACCCTGGATGAGCCCGTCAATTGTTGAGACAGGCAGATCCTTGAGTGCATCCCCATCTACTATTCCGATTGATCCGGTCAGCAATTTGCGTTGCTCCACACCATAGCCCACGACGACTACTTCAGAGAGGGCATTGGCATCCGGTTGCAACACGATATTGATGATCCGCTGACCATTGATATCCACTACCTGCCGGACAAAGCCGAGATATGAATACTCCAGGGAGACAGTGGTAGCAGGCAGGGTGATACTGTATGCACCCGTTTCATTTGAAATCGTACCAATGGCAGTACCTGTGGCCGTGATCCCTGCTCCTGGCAATGTATTCCCCTCTGTATCCGTGATGGTGCCAGTGATCGTGATCTCCTGCTGGTCCTGAGCCTGTAGGAGCATAGGTGTGCAGGAGATAAAAAACAGGATGGCCAAAAGGCTGAGGAACTGATGTTGCCAATATTGCGGTCCACCGTGGAAAGAAATATTCAAGTCGTTTCGTTTGTTCATACCTGCCTGAAATAAGTGGAAATGGATATTTCGATGATCAACCGGAATATTGTTCCGCCAGGTAACCCTGTATGCCATCATCTCTTGCAATTTTACAATTATTTTATCAATATCCACTATCGCTGTATGACATTCCGTCATTGCAACGCCCTGGCCTTAAAAAAAAATGCCACAGCATAGTGCCGTGGCATTCTTTTCCTGTGGGGGTGGCCATGATCTGTAATGGTACAATCAGTCACCCGGCCATTTATTTACCTATTGAGCCGGAGCTGCAGGTTTGGGCGCATCACTGTTCCACATATCGCGGATAGCGATATACTTACCATCACGCAGTTCAAACAAGGTCATGTACTTCCCTGTCCTGATGACTTTGCCCTCCTTGTCAGTCACAGTAGAGGTGCCGGTCTCTGTTGCATAATTACCTGCAGCCCAAACACCGGTGGTGTTAAAAGAAATGGTGTTGCCTGTTGTCGTATCGGCTTCCATGTCTTTCTTGATTCCGGCCTTGATTGCATCCATTCCTACACGGGTAGGTTCGTTGTCGGCCATGCTTTCGGCATCAGCCGCATAGTATGCTGCTACGCCATCTACATTGTTGGCATTTTCAGCCACACCATAGGCAGCCTCAAGAGCCATGATCTGGGCTTTGACGGAGTCCATGTTGATCTCAGCTGCATGTTCGTGCGTTTCGCCCGGGGCGCAAGCGTTGAACATAAAAAGGGCTGGTGCGAGGAGCACCATTAAAAAGTTTCGTTGGTTCATAATTGTTTGTTTTAACTTACAATTTAATGCTTTTTTTAATATATAACTTATTTTTATTTGTATGCAGGGGATGGCGAGGGATTTCGTTGTGCACGAGGCGTGAGAATTATTTTACTTTTTGCATCGCCCAAAAAGTAACAAAAATGCTAGTCGCTCAAAAAACTCGCTTTGTTTTGTGTTCATTCGCCTGGCTTCCCTGTTTGCTTTCTCGCTTATTTGTGTTCCAAATTTTGTTTCTTCTCACTGTTCCAACATAATGAGACTTGCCATTGCAAGAAACAAAGCAGCTGTGCAGCTCAGACACTTTTGAGCGACAGGATGGTTGCCTATTCGAGGTGATTCTTTTTGCTAACTGCCAACTTCCAACTGCTTCCTGCCTATTGCCCTTTGCCCCTTGCTCCGGTTGCTGAGCTGTAGCACAAGGATGCGGGTAAGCAGGTCGAAGCTTGCTCCTTGCCCCTTCCTTTTTGACACGAATCATCTAAGGCAGTGACCTTCCTCATTCAATCTTCCCGCGAGAGCCATGAACTTTAATTAATAAATCAAGGCTTCCGGAAGGGATAAGCTATTAAGTGTTAGGGTTTTAATTTTTCATGGGAAAGGACAGATCGGACATATTATACGCCACAGCCACAGAACTCCTCTCTGCAGCAGAGGCTGAGCAAGTACGATCAGCAGAAGATGTAGTGACCCACCTTATTTGTAACAACTCCAGGTTATCCCTATCCAATTTCCTTGCAGGTTTCCTCATTCGCAGGCAGATTCCAGTGCACCATCCGGTAACCCTGGCCAGACTGCTGGAGCAATGCAAAGCCATTGATGCCCGCTTTGAAACCCTTGACCTATCCGCTATCCATTGCAGGTTTGAAACCCATGACAAGGACTATTGCCTGGAAACAGGCCAGGTCGATGCCTGCCTCAGTGTCGCTCAACGGGCACGCGATATTGTCATGACTGATACCCCTGCCTATTGAATATGGCATTCATTTCATCTCACATCGGACACCACACAAAAAAATACCACCAGATACCGGGTATTCCGGACCAAGACATTCCAACAGCATATGATCCATCAACATAAAGATCTGACCACCAAGCCTGACCTCGGCACACATGCCGATGGAACCGGCCCTATGCGGACCCAGCGTCCAGTCTACACTGACTTCCTGCCTCCCTGCAATAATGCCTGTCCTGCAGGCGAAAATATCCAGGCATGGCTGGGACTGGCCCAGGCCGGCCATTACCGGGAAGCATGGCAAAAACTCATTGAGGAAAACCCTATGCCTGCTATTCATGGAAGGGTGTGCTATCATCCCTGCGAGAGCAATTGTAACCGCGGATTTGTGGATCACGCCGTGAGCATACATGCCGTAGAGCGATTTCTTGGAGACAAAGCCCTTGAGGAAGGATGGGAAATAGATATCCATGCAAAATCTACAGGCAAGAAGATACTGGTGGTAGGCGCTGGCCCAAGTGGACTCTCCGCCGCTTATCATCTCAATCGCATGGGGCATAAGGTAGACATCTTCGAAGCCGGGCCATTGCCGGGAGGGATGATGCACTTTGGTATTCCGGCCTATAGGCTGCCACGCAATATCCTGATGGATGAAATCAGGCGAATCGAAAAATCAGGGGTCAACATCCGCCTCAATTATAAAGTCCAGGATATCGCTGTTGAAAAAGCAAACGGCAACTACGATGCAGTCTTTATCGCTGTAGGTGCACATATAGGCAGGAAAGCTGAAATCCCCGCACGGGATGCCGGGCAGATCCTCGATGCGGTAAGTTTTATACGCGAAGTTGAACTGGGCAATGCTCCTAAACTAGGCAGACGTGTAGTCGTATACGGTGGCGGCAATACCGCCATGGACGCCGCACGGATGGCCAAGCGCCTCGGAGCAGATGAAGCCCTCATCATCTATCGCCGTGACCGCGAACACATGCCCGCCCATGATTTTGAAGCTGATGAAGCGATGGGTGAAGGCATCAAGATCCACTGGCTACGGACCATCAAGAGTATAGATCAAAATGCATTCACTGTCGAAGTGATGGATATCGTGGATGGCAAGCCCGTGCCTACCGGAAAATTTGAAACACTGGAAGCCGATTCACTCATCCTTGCACTCGGACAGGATACCGATACGGGTTTCCTGAAAAATGTGGAAGGCATCTCCTTTAAAGATGATGGTACTGTGATCGTGGGCCAGCATATGATGACCGGTGCAAAAGGGATTTTTGCCGGTGGGGATATGGTGCCCGGCGAACGCAGTGTCACTATCGCCGTAGGCCATGGAAAGAAGGCTGCCCGCTATATCGACGGTTTCTTAAGGTCTACACCTTATACTCCGGAAAAGAAACATCCGATCGTCGGTTTTGATAAACTGAATGTCTGGTACAGGACAGAGGCACCCAAGCAAGAACAGCCCCACCTTCCCCTGGAAGAGGCTTCAAAAGATTTTGCCGAAATCGTCCAAGGACTATCGGAAGTAGAAGCCCGGTATGAAGCCTCCCGCTGTTATTCTTGCGGCAATTGCTTTGAATGTGATGGCTGCTATGGGGCATGCCCTGAAGGTGCAGTCATCAAGCTCGGTCCTGGCAAACGATATATTTTCAATTATACCCTTTGCACCGGATGTGCTGTATGCTATGAGCAATGTCCCTGCCATGCTATCGATATGCAGGCAGAGCTAACCGCAAATGCATCGGATCAGATCCCGGTGGGTGAAAATGTGGAAGAGTTTTAAAAGCGAAAATCATTTATGAACAAACAACTGAAAGCAGCTACCCTGGACGGCAACGAAGCCACAGCGTACATCGCCTATAGAGTCAACGAAGTCTGTGCTATCTACCCGATCACCCCCTCGTCCACCATGGCCGAGCTGGCGGATGAATGGGCCGCCAAAGGCACAAAAAATATCTGGGGCAACGTACCCGATATCATGGAGATGCAGAGTGAGGCCGGGGCGGCAGGTACCGTCCATGGTGCCTTGCAGACAGGCGCCTTGACGACAACCTTCACGGCATCCCAGGGACTCATGCTGATGCTGCCCAATATGTATAAGATCGCAGGTGAGCTCACCTCTGCTGTCTTTCATGTTGCCGCAAGGTCATTGGCTGCGCAGGCACTTTCGATCTTTGGTGACCACCAGGATGTCATGGCTGCACGCACCACCGGATTTGCGATGCTCGGATCTGCCAGTGTACAGGAGGCCCATGATATGGCATTGATCGCTCAAGCTGCAACACTGGAATCCCGCATTCCCTTCATTCATTTCTTTGATGGGTTCCGCACCTCGCATGAGGTCAATAAATTATTCCTGATCCCGGATGAAACGATCAAAGCCATGATCGATGATGAGTTGGTATTTGCACATCGCAGGCGGGCATTAAACCCGGACAATCCATTTATCCGCGGTACTGCACAAAACCCGGATGTATATTTCCAGGGCCGAGAATCTGCAAACAGTTTCTACAACGCTTGCCCTGATACCGTTGCCAGGGCGATGGACAAATTTGCCAGGCTCACTGGTCGTGCCTACAAGCCATTTGATTATCATGGTGATCCCAATGCCGAAAGAGTGATTGTCATCATGGGCTCAGGTAGCGAAACAGTAGCGGAAACTGCCGCCTTCCTGAATGCCAATGGTGAGAAAACCGGTGTATTGCAGGTGAGGCTTTTCAGGCCATTCTCGGTCGATTACCTGATCAAGGCATTACCTGCCACTGCCAAGGCGATTGCTGTCCTGGACCGGACGAAAGAATCAGGAGCTTCCGGCGAACCTTTATACCAGGATATACTCACCGGACTTGTTGAGGCATTTAACCAACAGAAAATTGCCTTCCTGCCCCGCGTCATCGGCGGACGATATGGGCTTTCTTCCAAGGAGTTTACTCCCGCGATGGTCAAGGCCGTGTTTGATGAATTGAAAAAAGACAAAACGAAAAACCATTTTACCATTGGTATCCATGACGATGTGACACACATGAGTCTTGACTATGATGCCTCGTTCACCCTGGATGAATCAGGCTGGAACCAGTCACTATTCTATGGACTCGGTGCAGACGGAACAGTGGGTGCCAATAAAAACAGTATCAAGATCATTGGTGAAAACACCGACTTGTTTGCACAGGGCTATTTTGTATATGACTCCAAGAAGTCAGGTGCACGGACAGTTTCTCACCTTCGCTTCGGGCCAAGTCCGATCAAAGCTCCCTACCTGATCGGCCAGGCCAATTTCATCGCCTGCCATCAATTTAATTTCCTGGAAAAAGTAGATATGCTGACCCTCGCAAGACAGGGTGCTACTTTCCTACTCAACAGCCCTTTCACAAAAGAGGAAGTGTGGGACAACCTTCCCCTCATTGTACAGGAAACCATCCTTAAAAAAAATATTAAGGTTTATACCATTGATGCCAACCAGGTAGCGCAGGACACTGGCATGGCAGGACGGATCAACACCATCATGCAAACCTGCTTCTTTGCGATATCCGGTGTACTGCCAAAGGATGAAGCTATCACGCACATCAAGAAAGCGATTGAAAAAACATATTTCAAAAAAGGCAAAGCAGTCATCGATCAGAATTTCAAGGCAGTCGATCAGACACTGGCCAACCTTTTTGAGGTCACTATTCCTAAAAAGGCTACAGCCAGGGAAAGTATGAACCTCGTGGTTTCGCACCGTGCCCCCGACTTTGTCAAGGAAGTAGTAGCGAAGATGATGGAAGGCCGTGGCGACGAACTGCCGGTCAGTGCGATGCCTGTCGATGGCACATATCCTTCAGGTACGACCAAATGGGAGAAGCGCAATATCTCTGATATGATCGCTACCTGGGAGCCTGATATCTGCATCCAGTGTGGCAATTGCAGTTTTGTCTGCCCTCATGCTGTCATCCGCGCAAAATTCTATCATACAGATCTACTTGAAGCTGCTCCTGATGGATTCAAATCCTCACCTATCAATGCACGTGGATTTCCTGAAATAAAATATACGCTACAGGTCTATGGGGAGGATTGCACTGGTTGCAACCTGTGTGTTGATGCATGCCCTGCCACCGATACCCAAGACCGTTCGAAGAGAGCAATCAACCTCCGGCCGATTGAACCTTTCCTGGAGACTGAACGCAAGAATATCGAATACTTCGAATCCATTCCATTCAATGACCGTGGGTCAGTCAATTTTTCGATGGTGCATGGTGCACAATTCCTGGAGCCATTGTTTGAATTTTCCGGTGCTTGTGCAGGATGTGGAGAGACCCCATATATAAAACTGCTCACACAACTTTTTGGTGACAGGCTCTTAGTGGCCAATGCTACAGGGTGTTCGTCCATCTATGGTGGAAACCTGCCGACGACGCCATGGACCAAAAATGCAGCGGGACAAGGGCCTGCATGGTCCAACTCGCTCTTTGAAGATAATGCTGAATTTGGTCTGGGCATGCGCCTTACCGCGGACAAGCATCTGGCTATCGCCGCTGACCTTGTGCGACAACTAGCGCCTCAATTGGGTGCAGATTTTGTCCATGCCCTTCTTGAATCACCGCAGAAACTCGAATCTGAAATTGCTGCACAACGTATCAGGGTGGATATCCTCAAGAACAAATTGCAGGAAATAAAATCTCCGCTTGCAGCAAACCTGCTCTCCATCGCAGACTTCCTTGTACACAGGGCAGTGTGGTTGATTGGAGGTGACGGATGGGCTTATGATATCGGATCGGGTGGACTGGATCATGCATTAGCAACAGGACGAAACATCAATGTGCTGGTACTCGATACAGAAGTATATTCCAATACCGGTGGACAGATGTCCAAGGCTACACCTACAGCCGCTACTGCTAAGTTTGCTGCAGCAGGAAAACGTGTAGGCAAAAAAGACCTGGCACTACAGGCGATCTCTTATGGCAATGTATATGTCGCACAGATCGCCATGGGTGCCAATCCGCAGCAGACATTACTGGCTATGCGTGAAGCGGAGGCCTATGACGGGCCTTCCTTGATCCTCGCCTATAGCCACTGCATAGCGCATGGCATCGACATGACGAAAGGAATGGAACAGCAGGCCAATGCGGTAGCCAGCGGTTACTGGCCTTTGCTCCGTTACAATCCAATGCTGCGCAAGGCCGGAAGAAATCCATTTGTCCTGGATTCGCCAAGACCAACGATTTCTTTAAAGGATTATGCATACAAGGAGTTACGCTACAAAGTCCTCACGATCACCAATCCTGAAGAGGCAAACCGGTTGATCGCGATGGCGCAGGAAATCGTGGACCTGAGATGGAAGACGTATGAGACGATGACGATGTCAGGGGCTGATACGTTTCAACCTGTGTTCTGACCGTTGGCCTCCCATTTACCCCCTGGCCCCCTAAAGGGGGTAAAAATTAATAGAAGGTAAAGGGAAAATGAAAGTTCTTTGAAAATCTGGTTTGCTTGATTCATCTCGAATAGGTAAGGACTGTGATCCAAAACTGTTTGAGCCAATGTGAAGCCTATTTCATGCAACTTCAAGACTCTATTTGGCAACGATCACGGACAAGAAATAGAGAGGTGAAAAAGTAAGAAGCGAAGCAAACCAGGAAAAGAAATAAGTGTCCGACTGAACAAGCGAGTTTTTTGGATCACGAGCTTTTTGGTTCTTTTTTGTGGTAAAAAAGAACACGTATTCCCTTGTGAAGGGAGAAAAGAAAAAAATAACATTATTGTTAAATCATAACCTATGACAAAGTTAAGTACAACATACCTCGGTATGAAACTGCGATCCCCGATCGTGGTCTCGGCATGCACCCTCTCAGAGGAAGTGGACAATATCCTCCGCATGGAGGATGCCGGTGCCGGTGCCGTAGTGATGTTTTCGATGTTCGAAGAACAGATTCGCAAGGAAGAGCAGCGTATGAACACGATCATGCAATCGACGACCAATGTCTTTGCGGAAGCTTCAGATTTCTTCCCGGACATGGATGAGTATCATGTAGCCACAGCTCAATACCTTGAGACTGTGCGGATGGCTAAGGAGCGGACGCATATCCCTATCATCGGTAGCCTCAATGGTATCACACCGCAGGGCTGGATAGACTATGGCCAGCAACTCGAGCAAGCCGGAGCAGATGCCCTGGAGATCAATATCTTCTATATCCCTGCCGATATACGGCTCAGTGGAGCGGAAGTAGAGCAGCGCTACCTCGACATCATCCGGTTGTTGAAGAAAACTGTGAAAATTCCTATTGCGGTGAAGATGAATCCATACTTCAGTGCGATGGGCCATATGGCCCAGCAGATGCAGGATGCGGGAGCAGATGGATTGGTGTTGTTTAACAGGTTCTATCAGCCGGATTATGATGTCCTTCAGTTGAAAGTGGTACATGACCTGGCCTATAGTGAAGCTGCAGAGATACGATTGCCACTGTTGTGGATTGCAATTCTGTCAGGCCAGATCAAAGCATCGCTTGCTGCGACCACTGGTGTGCAGAGTGCTACCGAAGTCATCAAGTATCTCCTTGCTGGTGCGGATGTGACGATGACCGCTTCTGCATTATACAAGAATGGCATTTCCTATATCAGCACGATGGAGAAATCGCTCTTACTGTGGATGGACAGCATGAACTTTCAGTCCCTGGAATATTTCAAAGGATCGATGAACCAAACGAACATTTCAGATCCTACGGCGTATGAACGGGCGAATTATATCCGGATATTGGAAGGAGCTAAAAAGTGAAAATTACAATCGTAAAGCCATCATCCTGGCTACCGCAGGGGATTGTTGCTCTTTAAGAATCAATTGACCGCTTCCTTTCACGTTGTCCAAAGTATTTCCTTCAATATAACTGATGACGGTCAACGAAGCTTTATCAACAATCGTAAGTGATGCATTTGAAAGTAACCTCAGGGAGTTGATCTCTATGTCTCCCACTTTTAAATAAGGTTGGGCAAATGTGGATGATGAGACATCAGGGATAATCACATCGGAAAATTCGTCTGGCAGGGAAGCAGAGCTCCAGTTTTGCGGACAAAACCAGTCACTCGTCATGCCTGGCGTGCCGCCTTTCCATGTAATCGTACGCTGAGCAAAGCCGGAGACGGTGCTCATGGCAAACAGGATAGCGAGTATCCATTGCGTGCTGCTATATCTTGATGATCTCATAAGTTTTTGTTTGGATTGAAATTCAATCACTCGGGTATAGAACTGATTTTGCTGTCCTATGTTGCAAAATGGAGAGAAAAGAAACATCATGTAGTGGTGAGAATGCAGGACGCCAAATTAAACCTGTGAATTATGTAAGCCCTTTATATAATTGTGCAACACATCCTCCGGAAATAGCTACAACCTTTGTGCTTTGCTCATGCAGGTGCCATTTAACAGGTTTACCATGTTAAAATTTAAGATCGCCCACCCTGTGTCACACACCAGCAGAACAATGTGGTGAAACCATAATAAAAATGTAATTCTAGTTTATTGAGGGGGCCGTCGGTGAGGACGGTCCTTTTTTTTGTAAGAAGGTAAGACAGTAAGAAAGTAAGAGGCAGTGGGACCAGTCCTGGCCTTTCAGGTTAAGGCGGAAGGTAACAAAGTTTAGCCCTATATCTCTTGAATGCCGGGTGGTCACACTAGTTTAAGCGGGATAAGATCACAGTAAAAAACAACTCACGAGAATCGCCAATATTTCCTTGACCCACTCGCATTCCTGATCTCACCAACTTTTTGCATCCTTTAGTGCGTCGTCCCTAACTTCCTCACTCAATGACTTCATTGCAGATATTTGTGAAGGGATATTTTACTCCTTCACAAATCTTCCGATATAGGTAGCTGACATATTTTCAGCTATCACAATGTAATAACCCGGCGTCAATTAGCTCCCATCAATACCATACCCCTTTTCCTGATGTGCCAATATCAATTGCCCGGGCGTGTTGTACACCTTCACCATGACATCCTGAATACCTTCAATATTAATTTTTCCACTTGTAGGATTTGGATAGAGGTTAAGCGGCAAAACTTCTAACAATCGCACAGCGGATGTTTCACGTATGATGCGCTGGATATCCAATTTGGATCCGGCAGATGCCTGGTATCCTGAAAGCAGATACTGGTTGTCCGATGTAAAATGTAGTGATCTCAGTGTCCCTACTTCATAAGATTCAATCTCAGTAAACAGGGTATCGGCTACTTCAAAAATCGTGAGCACTCCATCATACCCTCCGCAGACCATATACCGCCCGGTCCGGTCAAACGCGACAGCATAATTGTAATGCAAATAAACAGGCATAACACCTTCCTGCGTGAGCGAGGCTATGTCAATCACGGCAATAGCCCCATTGGAATACCCACCTCCCACAGCTAATTTCAATTTGCCTCGTTGAAAGAAGAATTCCGGTGAATATGTGCTTTCGATACCAGGGGTACTCACCTCATATAGCGTTTTTAAACCAACATTCACCACATACACATAGGGCTGTTCGTACCCTCCATTGAGCGCGAAATAATCACCTCCGGGTGAGAACGCCAACCATGTGGCCTCATCTATCGAAAAAGTACCGCTACCGATTGTATCTATGGTCTGGAGAGTTCCTGTCGCAGTATCATAGGCAGCCATTCCGACAGACGTATTGCCATTGTCATATAGAACAAGTGCAACCTTGGAAAGATCATTTGATAGACGCATGGATCTGATTCCTTTTTCCAGGGCCTCCCGGGAAATGTTCTCCCCAATCCCTGTAACTCTCCAAAGTGTATCCTTCATTACATACAGTAACTCGGCTTCATCAATAAAACTAATGCCAGATAACAAACCATAACCAGGTATTTTGGCGAGCATAGAATCCCGCCTGAAGTCATAGATTGCAAGCGTATCCTTTACTCCCGAACCATTACTGATGCTGTAGGCGATCAACTGATGCGTTGAATCGAAATAGCTGTCAATCATGCCCACGCTATAATTGCCATTGTGGTAAAGCGTCCGGATGATCTCCAGGCCAGTGATATCCTGAGCCGAAAGTGGCTTGAAACTCAGTATGGAAAAGAGATAAACAGAAAGAAATGCATACAGACGGAATGCCTGTGCGAAAGTGATGTGATGTGCTGGTGTATACATTTTCTGTACCATAACACATCTTTTTTAGTGATACTTCAAAATTAGGGGTAAATACAATATGGTAGGGAGAAAAAATGAGGAAGCAGGAGATAGGAGGCAGGAGATAGGAAGCAGGAGATAGGAAACAGGAGATAGGAGGCAGGAGATAGGAGGCAGGAGATAGGAGGCAGGAGATAGGAAGCAGGAGACAGTTAGCAGGAGATAGTTAGTAGTTAGTAGTTAGTAAAAAAATTCATCTCGAATAGGTAACCAACTTGTCGAATCATTTTACCCCCTAGCCCCCTGAATGGGGGTAAACATCCACCTTTAGTTATTGAATATTTAAAAATCACCTCGAATAGGTAACCATCCTGTCGCTCAAAAGCAGGAGGCAGGAAGCAGGAGATAGGAAGCAGTGGGCAGTAAGCAATAAGCAGTAAGCAAGAAAAAAATCATCTCGAATAGGTAACCATCCTGTCGCTCAAAATTGTCTGAGCTGCACGGCTGCTTTGTTTCATGCAATAGCAAGTCTCATTATGTTGGAACAGTGAGAAGAAACAAAATTTGGAACACAAATAAGCGAGAAAGCAAACAGGGAAGCCAGGCGAATGAACACAAAACAAAGCGAGTTTTTTGAGCGACTAGATTTTTTGGTTACTTTTTTAGCAATGAAAAAAGTAACATAAGCTCCTCGTGCAACGAGATCAAATCACTCCCCGCGAAGCACCATCTGTGCAAACAACTTATCCAATGTAGCTGCTGCATCAGCAGTATAGCCTGGATGCACACTGGATGGCTGCAGGATGGTACTGCGTGTTGCGGTCAGCCAGCGGAAGCGGCTGGCCATGTCGAGCATGCCGATGGGGCCGCCTTCAGGGCCGCCTTTGCAGATGACATCAAAGGCACAGAGATTTTGTTTGAGTTCGGTGAGGTTGAGGCCTGGTGCAAAGAGGGCCATGAGGTTTTCATTGAGTGCCCACCGCGCATCCAGGAATTGCTGTTGCTTGCAATACAGGATGACCCCTACATTGATGTACTCTTCCCGCTCCACTTGCGGGACGACCCGGATGACGGCATACTCAAATAAGTGATTCTCTTGCATGGTTGGCTTCGTTGATAAAAACAGCGGCATTGGCTAACCGGGTGCTAAAGTACTGAGCATAGTGGGCTCTTTGTTCGTCAGAAGAAATTCCTTCTATAAGCCATGTATCAGGAATCTGCGCAACCAGGTCCCTGATCATCTCCGGGGTCAGGATCGCCTGGGCTTTGGCATTGGCCCCATCAAGTTGACTCGCTTGTTTGAGTAACACATGATCCTTGATCAATGTGAATGGCTTGGTGGCCTGTTCGTTCCAATCCAGGTGGCCATGATGAAAGTACAGCGATGCCCCATGGTCGATCAGCCATAGCTGGCGGTTCCACATGAGCATATTGGTATTCTTTGCGGTGCGGTCTACATTCATCAGCATGCAGTCGAGCCAGACGATCATGGATGCTGTGGCTGCATCCACTGTATTGACGGTAGGATCATAGCTGATCGCTCCGGACAGGTAATGAATGCCCAGGTTGAGCCCTACGCTAAACTTGAGCAGATCCTGTATCTCTTCATCGCGCTCCATGCGGCCGAAGCCTTCTGCCAGGTTGGCAAACACTAACTCCGGCACACGAAGCCCCAGCGCCCTTGCAATTTCGCAACCCAGAAGCTCTGCAATCAGTGCCTTGGTCCCTTGTCCCGCGCCCCTGAACTTAAGGACATAGAGGAACTCATCATCAGCCTCCGCGATGGCTGGCAGGGAGCCGCCTTCCCTTAGGGGGGTGATGTATCGGGTGACGTTGACAGTGCGGAGCATGGGGCAAAGATCGTGAAAAAAGCAAGGAGCAGGGAGCATGGAGTAAGGAGACTGTCAGGGAACAGATCCAACAATGTTCAAACAAGGAATACTGAACAAGGAATAATGAACAAGGAACATCGAAGGGAGAAGGGTTTGGCAAGAGTTCTGATGGCAATAAAATTTTAGCCTTTGGCTAAATTTTATTGCTTACGCTCGTTCAAGTCTCCAGACTTGAATGCAATATATGCTCGTCTCCTGACGAGCGTGATAATGTGCTGAAACATAGCCTGGAATAAAATATGTACTTATCTGCCGTTGAAAATGACTTACATGATTGTTACCTTATGCACACTCCATTATGATCCAACATACGCGGGCGCATGTACTAACGCCTAACATCTACTTTACCCCTATATCCCCTAAAGGGGACCCCTTTATCAAAAAAAAAAAAAGGGATAATTCGGAAAGGCCCCAACCCCCCCCCCCATTTCCCCCCGCCCGGGCCACCAAAAAAAAACCCCCCAAAAAAAACTAACCCCCCCCCCCCCCCCCCCCCCCCCCCGCCCCAACGAGAATCACCTCGAATAGGTAACCAGCTGTGTCGAAAAATTGTCCGAGCAGACTGGACGGCCTCTTTTCGGTCATAAATCCGAAAAGAGGTGCGAGTGGAACCCGAATAAGCGAGAAAGCAAACCCGAACCCCAAGCTAATGTTGCATATCATAGGCGAGTTTTTTTCGACACTAGACTTGGTTGGTGAGCTGTAGGAGAAGGATGCGCGGGTGCAGGTCGAACCATGGTTACTTTTTTGGCAATGAAAAAAGTAACATCAAGCCCCTTCGTGGCAACGAATCAAAAGCACACGCATCACCATCTCTGTATCACCGAAAAATCCGCATAATATGGTATCGTCGGATTATCCTCAAAATTCTGCCCGAAGGTCTTACCAGCCCTGAGAGACAAACCTGTTGAAGGCAACCAATAGGTAGCCTGGAGGCCAAAATTGAAATTGCCTCCGGTGCTTCCATACCAGTCTTCGTGAGAGCCCGGATAATACTCTTTCAATATTCGTGGCTTGATGAGTGTGGCACTTGAGTGGTCATAACCAGCTTGGGCAGCAATGCTCCATTTGTCGCGGTAATAACCTATCGAAGTGCCAAGTCCAGCGCTGATGTTGACCAATACAGCAGCCTCTGAACCATATCTTCTGCAAGTCATTGAAGGCTTCACGCTGATACCTATGTTTTTTAAGGGATGAAAGATCGTCTGTGCTGTCAGGCTTGCCTTGAAATCATCCATGATCTGTCCGCCAAATGGAGTGGTGAGTTCGGTGCCTATGACGAAAGGGATCTTGCCTTTGAATTTATAGCCGTACGAAAATCCAAAGCCTGTGACGAAATCTGCACCAATATGAAGGGAGACTACATGGCCACTGTTTTGATCATTGGTAAACCATCCGATGTCCTGTGACATGAGCATACCGGATATGGTGAGCATGATAAGAGAAAAGATAAGTGGTTTCATTATTTCATTTGATTTAGATAGGTTAATGCAATCGGATAAAAGGCATCCCAGCCGAAGTACAACAACTCATGGCCGGTGCCGGGAATTAAATGATATTCGACGTGGGGATAAGCTGCTCCAACAGTTTGTGCCCAGTCTTCGCCATACGCAGTATTGAGTTCGCTGTAGGTGAAAAGTACGCGCTTGTCATAGTCCTGCAGATGCCTGGTAAAGTCAAGACCCTGGGTCTCCCCTATTTCGATCATCGCATTGCTGGATACTGCCCCACTGCGCCAGAATGGATATGGGCCTGCATTACCAATCGTATTCCCCGGAGCGTTTTCAAATGTTGCGAAGTAGGCGAACTTGTAATCCAGGATTTCATCCTCATCGCGGCCCGCAAAAATCTGTTCGGGAAACAATGCATCATTGAGGGCTTCGGAAAAGAAATCAATGTGATTGGAACGGCTCAGATATTCCATGACCTGATCCCAGGTAAATCCGCCGGGCTCTGCCAGGACAGCGCCATCTATTTTCCCGGGATACTCGTTGATGTATCCTGTGGCCAGCATAGCACCCCATGAGTGACCCACCAGAAATACCTTCTGATCATCACTTTGCCGGAAGTGACTGATCAGTGCATCGAGATCATCGATCATGATCTGCACTGTTGAAAAGTCGCTGGCGGGGACGCGTTCAGACAGTCCGGTACCCCGCTGGTCATAGAAGACCACAAAAAAACTGTCATTGGCAAAAGCCTTTGCTTCGAGCAGCGAGCGGTAATCTCCTCCCGGACCGCCGTGGATCATGATGATGATCGGATCAGTGGGCTTTCCATATGTCTCAACATGAAGCAATGTGCCATTGATCTGCAGGGAAGGAAGGGAACTATCCTGATCTACGGTCAGGGGGACCAGAGTTCCCGGGGTCAGTGGATCTAAGATCACTACAAGATGAAAGTGAAAAAAGAAAAACGAATGCTTCTACTACGCTCAGCAACCGGAATAAATAATTCGATAGTGACCTTAACTTGAGCGTGAAAAAGGAATATGGTTTCATAAGCCGTTAATTTTTCTGCAAACTTCGGCCACATACCTCAGGTGTGCGACCGTGCTTACAAGGCGACCTCTTTTACAGGTGCGGGCTTACAAGGAGGGAGGCTTATGGGTTGGTTGTGAGGAGTTTAGGATAAAAAGAAATCATCTCGAAAAGGTATTCACGTTATTGTAAGACTGTAAGAAAGTACGAAAGTAAGAGGCAAGGGTGTAGGAGTTTGTGACTCCAGATTCCTGACTTCTGAGTGCCGTTAGTTGCCTTCGCGAAAAACTTTTTCTTAATGAGGCCTGCGCCCTCATTTTACCCCCTAGCCCCCTGAATGGTTCGACCTGCTCACGCGCAACCTTGTGCTACAGCTCACCAACAGGGGGTAAAAATCCACCTTGAGTTATTAAGTACTTTCAAATCATCTCGAATAGGTAACCATCCTGTCGCTCAAAAGCAGGAGGCAGGAAGCAGGAGATAGGGCAGGGAGCAAACAAAAAAACTCTCTAATAGGTAACCACCTGCAAAGCAGTGAGGCCGGAAGCAGAGATAGGAAGCAGAGTAAGCAAGAAAAAAATCATCTCGAATAGGTAACCATCCTGTCGCTCTATAAACAGGAGGCAGGAAGCAGGAGATAGGAAGCAGTGGGCAATAAGCAATAGGCAAGAAAAAAAACATCTCGAATAGGTAAAAACCTGTCGCTCAAAATTGTCCGAACCGCGATAAAATGAATCATTTCGAATAGGTAACCATTCTGTCGCTCTAAATTGTCCGAGCAGCGTGGGAGATTTGTTTCAGGGAAAAAACAAGACTCATGGTTTGAGATCACGGTCTAGAAACAAAATATGAAACTCGGTAAAGCGAGGCAGCTAATAGTTAATCCAGGCGAAAGCAGTAATCCCAAGGCGAGTTTTTAGAGCGACTAGCGTTTTTGTTACTTTTTGGGCAATGCAAAAAGTAAAATAATCTCCACGCTTAGTGCGTAACAAACTCCGAAGGAGACTTCCCTGTATGTGCCTTGAAATATTTATTAAACGTGGATTTGGAATTGAATCCACATTCAAACGCAAGGGCGAGGAATGAATAATGCTGCTTGTCCGGATGGGCAGAGGCATCGATAAAGGCCTTCACGCGAAGGGTATTGATATAGTTATAGAAATTTTTCTGCTCCCGTTCATTGATGACCTGGGAGAGGTAGTTGGGATGCGTATCAAGAATGGCTGCTAGGTCGGCAAGGGTGATATCATTTTGTTTGTAGAGTGCTTTCTCAGCCATGAGTTTGGTGAGCCGTTGGTGTAGGTCCGTTGCGTCGGGTTCCTTGAGTCCTGATTTAGCATAGCGAATCAAATCACCTTCTTGATCTTCTGCAGGGGGAACAAACTCATCAAAGGAAGGCGGCTCCGGATGAGCGGTTGTCTTCAGGATTTCAGGGTGCGCATAGAATATAGGGAGACGGGTAATCCCAAATATCCCGATAAAAATGACCAACAAGACCACGCCTGAAAACACGACCTGATCGTCAAAGAATAGGACAAGTATCCAGATCAATCCCAGGCCAATAGACAGGTATTCGAGCCACCGGAGCATGAGTTTATCGGTGTTGGAAAACCATTGGATGATTTTAGTACGGTGCTTCTGTATCCGATAGAGTGACCATATACTATAGCCCAGGCCCAGCACCACCACCATCACACTTTGGAGTATGTTGTACCATTCATACCCCGCCCCTTATTTTTAAAGACGGCGATCTTTTCTGCTGCAGGACGCAGAAAAAAAGGAAAGGCCAGCAGGACCAGCAGGAGAAAGGGGATAAAGTGTGGCAGGACTTGCTTTAAAGACAAAGGCTTCTCCCTCGTGATCGCTGTGACATATATAAAGAGGAATGGACCGTGCAGCAAGGCCAGGGAGGGGACTACACCGGAGGAGAAAGGGTAATCGTAGGCAACACCTGAATAGGTCAGGTAGGATATGAACTGGTGAAGGGCCATCACGCCCATCCAAATTGTCAGGATCTGGTCCGCGTAGGATTTGTTCCGCTTGAAGACAAGCAGGACAAAGAGGAAAGCGGAGAGGATGATGCCGATGAGGAAGAACATGCGGCGAAGATAAGGAGCAGGGAGCAAGTGGCAAGGGGCAAGGAGACTGTCAGGAGACGGATCATACATAGTTCAAACAAGGAATAACGAACAAGGAACATCGAAGGGAGAAGGGACTGTCTGCTGCGATTTCGGTGATCGGTGATCGGTGATCGGTGATCGGTGATCGGTGATCGGTGATAAATTTAGCCTTTGGCTAAATTTATTGAATACGGTCGTCAAAAGCCGAGCGGGAAAAAGCCAACAATGATTAAACTTCTTTACCATACATTTATAAAAATAAAACCCTGGCCCACTTCATTTCACACCAATGGCTGCCTTCAAATCAACACAGGAGAGAAATTCAAAATTGCGTGCGCTTATAGCTTGCTTTGTCTGCTGTGTGATGATGCCGCTACACGCCCAGAAGATGACCGAACAGGAGCAACGGTATGTGCAGTCCCTCCTCGATTCTTCAGAATATCTCAAACTCAAGGATCCGCCGCGTTCACTCTCCCTCGCGCTGCAAGCACTGGACTGGCTGCCGGAGAAAGGATATGAAGAGATGAAGGTATTTGCCTATCTGCGCGCAGCCAATAGCGAGAAGATCGCTTCCCACAAGACCAAATCACTTGATTATGTCAACCAGGCTACTGCCTTGTCATCAGCGATCCAGGATTCCAGTCTGATGATGCGGTCCGCATTTATGAAGGCGACGATCTTTGGCTTCTATGATGATGCTGATTCAGCGCTGGTCTTTTACCAGCAGGCGATCGACATGTACCGTCCCGGAGATGATGTCTTCTATGCGGCCAATGGATATACCAATATCGCAGGCCTTTTTCGCAATATGGGGATGAACCCAAAGGCTGAGGCGTATTACCAAGGGATATGACATCAGTCGGGGGATAACTTTGCGCGGATCTTTACGCTATCGAGGTTAATTTCCTTTTATGCATCGAGGAACAATCCTAAATACATCGCATACCTCGACACGCTTTTCCACTTCGATTTTGCACGCACGGCCCCTAAGGCTGCTGCTGCCCATCCTACACCTTCCTCATTACTGGGATGCTTTGTCACCGAAAAGGAGAAAAAGCTAAGGGAAGTCTACACGTTTGCAAAAAGCAGTTCGCGACAATCAGGTTGAATTTGGCATAAACTCAACGACCGCAGGTAGAGAAAAAAACATGAGTCAAGGCAATTGTTGTCAGAACTTCTCACGATATCACATACGGCCGGCAATGGCAAGATGGAAGCTGAAGTCTACCGTGCCTTGTATGAAAATGCAAAAGCGCTCAATGATCCGATGAGGGCGCTCACCTATATTGAGCGGTTCAGTGCGATCAATGACAGCCTGCATGTGGAAGAGATGCAGACGCAGATCCAGGAGCTCAATGTGAGGTTTGAAGTAGAACAGAAAGATCACGAAATCGAGCGTCAAAACCTGAGTCTCGAGCAGGCGAGGAAAAACAGAAATTTCCTCATGCTGATCATTGGCTTGCTCGGAATCATGGCCGGTCTGACCATCCTGTACTTCAGGAACAGGATCCGCACTGCCCGTCGATTGCGTGCACAGGAAGAAATCATCCATCAGCGTGACAAGGAAAAACTCCTGCATGAAAAGGAACTGGTTCAACTCACTGCATCGTTAGAGACACAGGAACTTGAACGTACGCGGATTGCGCGTGACCTCCACGATGGCATCGGCAGCCTGATGAGTGGCATCTCTGCGCAGGTAGAGAATCTACTCTCCAAAGATCCGGACAATCAGCATTACACTACGATCAAATCGATGGTCAAAGAGACAGCCACCGAGTTGCGCAGGACCTCCTATGAGTTGATGCCGGCTAACTTGCTACGCATGGGGCTTGATCCGGCGATCCGCGACCTGTGTTTTAACCTTCTCACCAAAAACGGCATTGAACCTACGCTCGAACTCGAAGCAGATGTGACCTTGCTTTCACAGGAACAGCATTGGTAGTCTATCGTATCCTGCAGGAGTTGCTGCACAACATCGTCAAGCATGCCGGCGCGACCAATGCTCTTGCAGCTTATGCATTTTGACCATGACATGACACTCATCATTTGAAGTTTGCAACTTCAAATCAATATCATCATCATCTGGTTATTGACGAATCATCGCAAGGCAGTTTGCAACTGCCAGGTAACATCCGATTTAAACCAACCTGGTTTAAAAAACACAAATTCCTTATCTTTTCGAAATGAAAACAACTATCCTGACCATTTTCTTTGGCTTGTGCTGCAGTGGTATCGCCCTAGCCCAGACGTCCAATCTGCAGTGGATTACCTTGAACCCTGATGGTGTCACCTCCGTAGAAGGTAATCTCTCCTAAGGTGTTGACATGACTGATCTGTCATGGGCATGGAATAGTTCAGTAGCGTTTTCCAGGCACCCAGGCTGCGAAATTTACCGGCAAGCATGTACTTTATGCGCTCGACCTTCCTGCTTACACGGAGCTTGAGATCGATCTCATCCCTGCTGACAAGACTGCCAACTTCAGCTTGTATGCATACGAGGTAGGTACCATCACCGATGGCAATATCGTGCCCACCCTCCCACAGTGCATCCGTTGCGAAGCAGACTACAAGTGGGACTACAAAGTCAAGCGGAAGACACAGGACCACACGTTATGCAAGTGACATTCTTGCTATTGCCAATCCGTACCAGGTCATCGGGGTGGTTGGGGCGAATGGCTTGAGAGAAGGTGGGTATCGGTTGGGGGTAAAGAGGAAAGGGATAGGGCAAGGAGCAGGGAGCAGGGAGCAAGGGGGACTGTCAGGAGACAAATATTCATGAGTTCAAGCAAGGAACAATTGAACAAGGAAGGGAGAAGGGGTTGTCCGGAGGCAGTTCACTCAGGGTTCAAGCAAGGAATACTGAACAAGGAATTTTGAAATAGGAAGTTATGGGAATAGGGAACACAGCACATCTGTGACTCCGGATGCGATTAGAGGAGATGCGACACTTTCAGTGTTGCTATTAACAGAGAAGGTTAGAAATCGAACAAATCATCAAGTAGAACTCTTTTCTTGCGCTTGTAGATAGTCATCGTCATCATTATCCTGATAGCGTCTCTCTTCCTTCCGAATGCGGGAAATCATCCGTTTTGCAAAGCCTGTATCCACGGGAGGCATGGTGACCTGGGCAACACGTTCGATGATCTTATCGAGTTCGCCGCGGTCGAGCCATACACCCCGGCACTGGGGGCAGTAATCGATCTCGATCCCGGAACGTTCAGACATTACAAGGTCTACATTGCAAGTTGGACATTTCATAAAGGAGATAATTTGATTTTAGCTTAGGAACAAAGATTAGGGAAAATGGTTTGCACCGGGATTGGGTAATATTCTTTGTTCACACTTACCCCCTGACCCAAAACGATATCGCCTATTTGGTAAGGGCGCTATCAGCGCATCAGCCTGGGGCAACTTCAAATCAATATCATCAACATCTGGTTATTGGTGAATCATCGTAAGGCAGTTTGTCCCTTACTAACCCCTACCCCCTGGCAGGGGGACTTGATCTAAAACACTATTGCTATTTGGAAGTTTGCAACTCAAATCAATATCATCATCATCTGGTTACTACGGGCAAAATCTTCGGAGGGCAGTTTGCAACTGCCAGGATAGATCACTCCAACATCCCAACGTCTGGCACTACAAGTCTGGCATCTGGCGTCATCAGTATATTCCACTTTTTACATTTCCTTTACAACCCGAAAAACATAATTCCCCCCATTCTCAAACTTCACGCTTCTCTAAAAATATAACCCCCGGTCCACACCCACTAAATCCATCTAAGGATGAATTCACATCACACTTGTAGAATACATTTTTCACCAATAGCATTTCGAGGACGATCTTGTTTGACCGGCAAATCATCATAACCATTGATAAATAAACGAGACGAAACCGGATTTGGAAATATGCGTATCTCCTGACTTGTTTCGTCGATCTGAATGCCCGTAAGCGCAATATCCGCACACATGCTGATGCATCAATACAGTCTCCCGCGCCATTGACCAGGTATAGGTTCCGGGAAAACGTGACCATCAGGCATCATTGCTTTCACCCGGTAGTGGTTCAAAATTATTTTCTGCAAACCAGCCAATAAATACAACAACGGAAGAACCACTGATCAACATAACACCGTCCACGATAAGCTCGAAGCAACCGGGTTGATCGCCAGGAGCTCACCGCAACAACGCCGGAGCATGATGCCTCTTCACCATGTAAGCGAACCGAACAAGTCCAACGTCCATGTGCAGTGAGCACGTTTCCATTAATGCTGCCTTCACCGGCCAGGATTGTAAATGTTCCGCCGGGAGGAATCGCGGCAAGCTGGATCGAAGTACCACTGCAAATGACCGGATCGGCCAGGGTAATTTCCGGTACTAGAATCGCGAGGATATGATGAGTGTATCCGTCTCCAACAGGCAACCGTTCATTATTCTCAAATTGTCCCGTCAACGTCAGCAAACCCTATGTCGGTGGATGTCAACAGATAGACCATTCAATATTCCGGGCTCCGTAAAGCAAAGTCAATTGACTTAGGTCCGGGATGACGTCCTGATCAAATTTTCTTCCCGGATACAGATATTTTCGAGACTATCTGTTTCGAATTCAACGTTTGGTTTCTTCCTTGGAAGGAATTTGGCTTGGGTAATTTCCCATAGCAACCTTCTTTCATTAATCAAATACAGAAACCTAATCAATCCTTCACCTGTCGATGTCAACACTGAATTGCCGATCGCATCAGGTCCGCCAATCATCCAAAAGATACCGCCTCCAGGTGTGGCGGATAAAGGCCTGAACTGCCACCGCAAATAACCGATGTGTCCATGGGCAAGTGGAGTTGAGAAATAGCTCCATACTGAAAAACAGTTCCTGT
>JADJVH010000013.1 GCA_016716665.1 Candidatus Opimibacter iunctus
ACAGCCGATTATTTCAATGGCTGCGCCGATCCTATATGGAGAGGGGTTCCAACAAATTTTCAAGGGTATCAACCAGCCCACTCGGGTGTAGGCTATGCCGGAATTTATTTCAAAACAGATTGCTGTAACTTCCGGGAGTACATCCAGGCCCAACTCCTCCAACCATTGGTAGCAGGAGTCTGCTATAAAGTGGGTTTCTGGGCCAACAATGCCAATGAATCCTGTGGGTGTAACCAGATGGGGGCTATACTTACAGATTTTAATGTTGGTTCACCAATGGGAATGACCCCTGATATTAATTGGGGAGGAAGTTTTTATTCAGATACTGTTGAATGGATTTATGTTTTCGATTATTATACCGCTACGGGGGGCGAGGAGTATATCACTATCGGCAATTGTTATAATGATGCTAATACACAACTGACTCCCGGCTGCATAGGGCCTCAATATGCCTACTATTACATTGATGATGTATCGGTTGAAGCAGTGCCTCTCGAGTCATTCACCATTGACCTCGGCCCTCCTGTGGCTGTATGCGACTCTTTCATCATCGATCCGGGCAATCCCGATTATGTGTATCACTGGAGTACAGGGGCAACAGGTCCAACGCTGACGGTATACTTCCGGCACCTACAGTGTGACAGTCAGTTATGGATGCACCCAGGAATTTGAGGATATAGAGGTCACTATCCTGCATCCTACCCAGGTCAACATTGGGCCACCCGCTGTATTGATTTGTGAAAATGATTCTTACGACATTTCTCTGGATCCTGATGCCGGAAACTACGAATGGCAGGACGGATCCACGGATCCGGATTATTCGATAACGACTCCGGGTATCTACATGGTGACACTGGATGACGGATGTTCAGTATCCAGTGACACGATTGAGGTCAGCCTCAGTTACCTGCCATTAGCGTTTTCACTAGGCAATGATACTTTGCTTTGTGATGGGGAAGGATTTACGATCAATCTCGATCCTTCATTGGGTGATTTTGAATGGCAGGATGGAAGTGATGATCCGTTTTATACGATTTCCAATGAGGGTACATACTCCTGACCATTAGCAATATGTGGTGAAGAAACGGACGATATTGATGTGGAAGTTATAATTCCTCCGATGGTAACGCTTGGGCCTGATACAGCATACCTGTGCGGAAATGATGTGCTCGAATATGACTTTGATCCGGACCAGGGAGATTATGTGTGGGATGATGGGAGTACGCAGCCTACTTATACGATCTCTACAACTGGCAACTTTGGAGTAACAATAACGAATAGCTGCGGCATAGCCTCAGATGAAATATATGTATTGCAGGATGAAATCCCTTATGTTGATCTCGGCCCTGATCAGCAGGCTTGTCCGGGAGACATCATCATACTGGATGCCGGGTTCAATACCGGTACAATCGAATGGCAGGATGGCTATACAGGAATCCAATATGAAGTCACGGCCAGCGGTAACTATCAGGTCACTGTCACCAATGGATGTGGCACCGATGCTGATAATGTGATCATCACGTTCAACAATCTGATATCTCCTCCTGACCTCGGTCCCGATTTCAGTCTATGTCCCGGAGGCCAGTTTACATTGCATGCATCATCACCCGGAGCAAGCTACCTGTGGAGCGATATGAGTACAGCAGATACTCTTCTCGTAAATGCTGCAGGCACTTATTATGTACAGGTTTATAATCCTTGCGATTCCTATACTGACACCGTGGTGGTCTCTATGACCAACAATCCACCTGTCGTTCAATTGCCGCCTGATTTTACTTTATGTACAGGTCAATCCTCAATACTTGATCCAGGGCTGAGTGGAGTCAGCTATCTCTGGAGTGATGGCTCGATGATGCCTACCTTCACTGTTGCTGGTCCGGGTATGTATGCACTGACGGTCTCCAATGCTTGCGGATCCAGTATAGATACCGTCTTGGTTGGAGCAGGTGATGTAGCGCCCAGTGTTGAGTTGGGCATGGATACCTCGCTGTGTACCGGTGATACTGTGCTCCTGGTACCAGTCTATGACCACGTAAATACATGGCTATGGCAGGACGGATCGACAGCAGATCAGTTTGTAGCGACTGCACCTGGCATCGTACATGTCACAGTTAGCAATACATGCGGCAGTGCCTTTGATACCATGATGGTTGGCTTGCTGCCTGCGATACCACCATTGGATCTTGGATCAGATACAGCGGTATGTCCTGGAGAGATGGTGACATTATCAATTGCCATTCCTGGAGTCAACATACGCTGGTCAGACGGATCGACTGGAAATAATCTCATCGTCACAGACAGCGCCACCGTATTTGCGACTATTTCAAATGTGTGTGGTAGTGCGATGGATTCAGTTACGATTTCACTTTTGCCGCAGACACCACCACTTGACCTTGGGCCCGATCAGACGATATGTCCCGGCGAATTAGTCACCTTTTCACCGGGTATTTCAGGAGTGACTTACCTGTGGCATGATGGCAGTACAAATCCTGGCTACCAGACAACAAATGAAGAAGTGATTTACCTCACGATCTCTAATGTGTGTGGGTTCTCGTCGGATACTGTAGTATTAACTGAAAGCACCAATGGTCCGCAACTTGATCTGGGTCCTGATCTGTTTGCCTGTGCAGGGGAGATCATCACCATTCAATCAGGCATATCTGGTGTCCAGTATTTATGGCAGGATGGATCCACTGGCAATGCATACGTCACCACACAATCGGGAGTTTATTCGCTTACCGTCACCAATTCCTGTGGCAGTGATGTGGACTCCATGGAAGTTGAGTTTACCTCTGCTCCTCTTGCACAAGACCTCGGTCCGGATACCACACTTTGCGAAGGTGAAGAGCTTTTTACTTTCTGCCCTTGCCTCAATTGGAATCCAAATCACCTGGCAGGACCAGTCTACAGGTACGACGTATGTAGTGACAGCTCCGGGGACCTACAGCATCACTGCATCCAATCAATGTGGTACGGCTCGTGACACAGTAGACGTATCGTTTATTCAAGGGCCTGATCCATTTACGCTTGGCCCGGATACTACAATCTGTGCTGGAGAGACTGTCTTACTTTCAGCGCCCTCTTCATTCTATGATGTACTCTGGCAGGATGGTAGCGGTATGCTCCATCTCATCGCCGATCATACCGGCAGATATTGGCTGAGACTCAGCAACGAGTGTGGGGCCACTGCTGATACCATCGATATCAATGTCGATAGCAGAACTCCAACCGTCACCCTTGCACCTGAACTCCTGTGGTGCCAGGGCGATCAGTTTACCCTTGATGCCACCCAGCCCTTTGCGGCTACCTACCTATGGACTACCGGAGCCACATCATCCAGCATCATTGTCAATACGCCTGGTATGTATGCAGTAAATGTCAAGACTTCATGTACACAAGCCTCAGGGCAGTCAGATATTGAACCGGATGGAGATTGTTTTGATGAACCCGTCTTTATATCCCCAATGTGTTCTCTCCGGATGGCAATGGGGTCAATGATGTGTTTACTGTAGTATTGAGGTGATTGTAAGAAGGTGAGAGAGTAAGAAAGTAAGAAAGTAAGAGGTTTGGGTACGTGAGTGCAAAAAAAATAATTGTCCACTCACACACTCACACTCTCTGGTAGCTGGTAGCTGGTAGCTGGTAGCTGGAGGCTGATAGCTGATAGCTGACAGCTCATCACACATTCATCTCCTCCTCTTCCTCCGGAGCTTCCCGTTGCTTGACAAAAAACTCACTGGAGTACATCTTGATCAGCAGGAGAAACAGGGAGATCAGCAAGGGTCCAAAGATGAGCCCGAGGAATCCAAACAACTGAAGGCCTACGATGACCCCGAAGACAGTGATCAATGGATGCACATCAGCAAATTTTTTGGCCAATGTAAAGCGAAAGATATTATCGACGGTGCCGATGACACCAAAACCATAAATCAACATAAACACGCCTTGCCATGAATGGTCGTTGGCAAAGAAAATAATCGCCAAGGGTACATAGGCAAGTGCAGCACCTACTACAGGGAGCATGGCGGTGATGCACGTGATGACAAACCAAAACCATGGTTCATTGACTCCGATGAGGAGATAGCCTATGACGGCAACGATGCCTTGCAGGACACCAATCACAGGTATGCCGATAGCATTGCTAAAGACCATGATCTCTATTTCAGCAGCGATCTTATTGACATTTTCGTCCTTTAGGGGAATGTATTCATAAAGGCCATTCTCCATTTTCTTGCCATTGACCAGCATAAAGTAGAGGATGAAATACATGAAGAAGATCGTGCCGAGTGTGCCAACAGTTGCACCAACTAACCCTGGGACGGTCTGTGCAACATAATTACCTACTTTATTGATATTCTCAGGGCTGATGATAACAAATCCTAATTGTTGTTCAAGCCGAGAGAGGACGGTCTGCAATGCCCCGATCAATTCATTGGAATGCCCGATCGCATAGGACACCTTGGAAGACATCATGCCGACCAGTCCACCGATCGGAATCATGATGACCAGGAAGGAAGCAATCATCAGCAGGGTAGCGGTCAGCCCCTTGGACCATTTCTTAGTATAGACCAGGTACATCATCGGCTTGCGCATGACGATATAGAGGGTGAGGGCCCCCAGGAATGCGGATAGAAATACAGCAAACTCTTTGGCTAGCAAAGCGCCAAGTAGCACTACGCAAACAATAAAGAAAATCTGCCTGATCCTGGCCTGGTGTATATATGGTTGGTCCATAACGTTTGGTTGTGGGTTAAAGATAGAAAATTACCATGCGATGCCCCCTATGCTTATCCCTGACATCCACTTCAATAAACCCATACCCCATCAACTTATCAACACATCAACTTATCAACACATAAACCCAACAACCCTCACCCTCTCAACTCTTCCCCGACCACGTATGTTCCATTTGCCCCGCAGCGCGCCTTACATCCACGACGAATCCCGTCAGGTGGGCCATCCCTGATACCTTATCGATCCCTTCAGGGCCATCGGCTGCGAGCAGATTGACATTGACCCCTTTGGTTTTGTTGGCGACTGACAACCCTTTGGCATGTTGGTGCCCCCAGCCATGCGGGACAGCTATGCTCTTTCTGATCAGGGTGTCGAGTGCCTTGACCTGGATGCGGATATCTCCGGTGGCTGAGGTGATGTCCACGAGTTCATTTTCATTTACGCCGAGTTCTTTGAGGTCGTCGGGATGCAGGTAGGCATAATTGGTGTCCCTGCCATGCGCCAGCATCCGTTCATTGTTATGCGTCCATGAATTGTGCGTGGTGACCGCCCTGCGGGTGATGAGTTTGTATTTATCCTTGTGTTGTAGCTCGCGCTCGAAATCTTCCTGCAGTTTTTGCGCAAAGGCGATGAGCACTGACGGAGCCAGGTCGATTTTTTTGGTCGGTGTCATCACACGCTTTCCAAGGAAAGACCCTGGGATATGTTTTTCACGAAGTACACCATGCGGAGTCCTGAGCAGTGATTTGAACGAACGTTGTCCTGACATGCGTAACAACCCATTCAGATAAGCTTCCTGAGGAAGGCCGGGATAATTTTTTTTCTTACGTAAGGCATGATAGCGCCGCGTCATTTCAAAGAAACGCTGGGCGATGACCGAATCGAATATAGATATGCCGGATGCTTTGGCAAGGTCCAGGTAAATCGTCGCTTCATCCCGTTGCTCACCGACCGGTGCATAGATGGCTTTGGTGGCTTGCAGGTATGGTTTCATCTGCAGGCCCAGCATGAGCGGAAAGATAAAGGGTAGGTCAGGGCGCTGTAACGGATCTGTACAAGGCAAGACATAATGCGCTTCTGAGCAGGTTTCGTTTTGAAAGATATCCAGGCAGACAAGGAGCTCAAGTTGTTGAAAGGCTTCACGTAACCGACCGGAGTTTGCCATGGTGATCAATGGATTGCCTCCGGTGACAAAGAGTGCCTTCACCTGCTTAGGCCCGGGCGTCAGGATTTCATCAGCAAGGATGCCTCCGGGAAATGCATCATTGACCGAAGCGAAATCACCAATCCGTGATTTGTCATCACGCATCAGCACTCCATTTTTTACACCAAATTTTATAAAGTCAATAATTCCCTTACCAACGAGTAGTCCCCCTTCACGGTCCAGGTTGCCGGAGATCGTATTGATAACTTCCTGGATCCAGAATGCAAGTGTGCCATTGCCTCCCATATTGACTCCGGTCGAACAATACGACGCTGCGCCATCCGCTTGTATATAGGTCTGGACCATCTCCTGCAATACGTCTGCCGGAATACCGGTCACTTGTGCGGTCATGTCGGCCGTCCATGGAGCGCACATGCGCTTGATCTCCTCAAACCCGGTAGTATGCCTCGCGATCACATCAGTATCTATGCCATCCTGCTGGATCAGTTCCTGGAGGAAGGACAAGTAGAAAAACACATCCGTACCGGGACGGATAAAGATATGCTGGCCTGCAATGGTGGCGGATTCAGTCCGGCGTGGATCGACAAAGTAAAGTCTTGCCCCGCGGGCCTCCATCTCTTTCAGTTTTTCCGAAGGATTGGGCACCTGTAGGAAGGACCATTTGGATACTACCGGATTGGCCCCTACGACAATCAGGCAATTGGTTTTAGTAAGGTCTGGAAACGGCAATGTAAAGGGGAATCCATACATATGCCTCGATACGGCAAACTTATTGGAACAGTCCTGCGTAGCAGAGGCATACATACTTTTTGATCCTATACCAGTCATAAACCCCTGCGCAAAGACCGGATGTAATACACCGAAACCCGCTGCCGTACCCACATACATAGCGATCGCATCCGGACTATCCTCGCTCCTGATTTTTCTCACCTTTGCTCCGATCTCCGCATTAGCCTGGCTCCACGATATCGGTTGATAGCTGCCATCAGGCTGCCGTTTCAGTGGCTTTGTCAGCCTGTCCGGCGATTGGTAGATTTCATGTTGTCGTAGTCCCTTGACGCAACTGAAGCCCGCAGTAGCTACATGATCTTCGTCTGGCTCGACCCGGACTATTTTGCCTCCATCTGTGGTGACTTTCATTCCACATAGGGATTCACAGATACGGCAAAAGGTATGATGGACTTCCATAGCAGGCTATTGATGATGGCAGGTGTGAAAATAGAAAATTGTAAGACTGTGAGAAAGTGAGACCGTGAGAAGTTTGTGTTTGGGAGTGTGTGGTATTGATGGGCAATTGAAATTACTAAGTCAGGAAATAACAGTATTACCCCCTTTAGGGCTACCGTTTATACACATTTCAATAGTGATGGAGTTTCCTCTGCTTCCCAATGGAGGATACCCAAGTAAAATCGGCCACCGGCCGTTGGATGGAGTTCTTTCCGCCAACAAATGGATACTAAGTGTGAATACCCAAGGGAATCCTGAATTGGAATCATCTTGCTGGCGGAGAGAACTCCATCCAGCGGCGTTTTTATTTCCTGCGGAAATTTAAAAGCAGGCCATTTCCTGTTTGTGTATAAACGGTAACCATTAGGGGGCCAGGGGGCAAAGAGGGGCAATTGTATATCCTCAATCAGGAAATTAATTATTTACCCCCTTTAGGGGGCCAGGGGGCAAATAGGGGCATTGGATGTTTACTTTTATGCGACCAAGGCCTTCTCAATGCCAGGCCATACGCAATGATACATCATGGGAAAGATCCTCTTTTTTATTTTAAAAATATTTAAGCGCATCAGGGTGGCATGGCTCCGGCTGACAGGCAAGACCGAGTCGGACATTCACGCTCAGCGCATCACGTCAGGAAAGGCATGGGATGAATTCTGTGACAACCTCAAGTCTGCAGGTGCCGCATTAATGTACCCTGGTACTCCGAGGGATGCTTTCCAGCAAGCTGAGGGCGTAAGGTATCTCTCCCGCCTCACCAGGGCCGCACTTGAAGCGTATGTCGAGTATGGGGATGTGCGCTTTCCGGAACTGAGAAGGATGGTGCATGAGACCGTAAAGCTCGGTGCTGACAATCCGGACAATCATTACCTCAACGCCCAGATCAGCGGCGCGTATGAATATCGGATCACAGGCAAGCGTAACACCATCGATTATCTTGGCTTTTTTACACAAAATGGAACCTACGGCGAGCCCGGTGGAATGGCTCCGTGTGGCGTACTTGAAGGAACGGATCTTGTCTTAGAAAGCGATGGCACCTTTGAAATCATTCTGAGCAAAGAAAGGAAGGGGAGGAACTGGCTGAAGATCGAGGACAGTAGCAGCCTGTTGATGGTAAGGCAAACATATCTGGACAGGGCAAATGAAAGGCCTGCAGAAATGAAAATAGAAAACCTGGATGGACGTCAGTTTCCCGATCCGGTCACACCAGATAAAATAGATAAGGGATTGGCTACAGCAGCACTCTTTGTAGCCGGAGCGCCGGTACTCTTTGCAAAATGGGCCAATGGATTTAAAGAGCACGCCAACCAGTTACCCATCTTTGATCCTGAGGTATCCAATGCAGCAGGAGGTGATGCCAGTATCATCTATCATCATAGTTATTGGACACTGAAAGACGAAGAGGCATTGATGATCTCCTTTATGGCTCCGGATTGTGATACATGGAATTTTCAATTGAACAATTACTGGATGGAATCGCTTGATTACAGGTATTTTCCTATCTCAGTCAATAAGCATTCAGCAGTGAAGGGTAGTGACGGAAAGATCACGATCATCGTTGCTAAATCGGATCCGGGCCTGCCCAACTGGATCGATACCTGCGCCCACCATGAAGGGACAATGTGTCTACGTTGGTATCGCCTCCGCAATGGTGCCCGGCCTGTCGTGCCTGATTGCAGTGTTGTATTATTATCTGATCTTGTGGCGCATGGGTAGTGAGCGGATAGTGACAGCCTCCGGGTTCAGGGACAAACCTCTTTGGTTTAATCTCATCAACAGTGCATGGAAAGGCACTTATGTTTTTGGATCAAAAGTTAAGTTGGAAAAGGATCACCTCATTCGGCTGGCGAGGAAGCAAACCGGGCTTCAGGATTTTGGGCAGGACTTTTGGGAGGAACCCCTTGAACGGTTGCTCTATGCCATTGAGCATGAAGCAGCATTGCATCCGGTAGGCAGGTTTATCACGCAAGAGCGGATGAAGAGCCTCCTGGCTATCCGGCTGAGGGCCGCGGAGGCATTTAGAAAAAACCCGCACATCCTTGAAGAGGAGTTGTATCCTGTACAATTGATCTGTGGGCTTCAACGCACAGGCACTACGAAATTGCAACGGATGTTCTCAGCAGACCCGGACAATAGGGTGCTCCTGAGTTGGGAAGCAATCAATCCGCTCCCATTGAGTGATCAGCCAAGTGAAGTTGAACAAAGGAAAAAGGCTGCACGGCTCAGTGAGAAGGCGTTGCGGTTGATGGCACCAGGATTTTTTTCTATTCATCCTGTGGAATTCGAGAAACCTGAAGAAGATATACTCCTGCTCGATACGACATTCCTGAGCACGACACCTGAGGCCACGATGCACGTCCCGTCATATGCGGCATGGCTTGAGCAAACTGATCAATCACCAGCCTACGCGTATGTAGTGAAGCTCCTCAAGCATCTGCAGTTTCAGCGCCCTGCCAAAAGATGGGTTTTGAAGAGCCCGCACCACATGGAGTTTTCGGACCTGGCTAAGAAGTATTTCGGTGATGTGCACTACATCTGGACACACAGGGATATCCGGGAGAGCCTGCCGTCCTTCCTCAGCATGGTGGCTCATAGCCAGACCATCTTCAGTGACAAGGTCATATTGGAAAGGGTAGCGGCGCACTGGGTGCGTAAGACACAATATATGTTGACCAAAGGTATACAGTTCAGGAGAGCACATCCTGAGGAAAAGTATACCGATGTCATGTATCAAGAGTTGGTGACATCACCGATGAAGGTGTTAGATGATATATACAGGTTCGGCAACCCTATATCACCGGAGGTGCGGGAGAGATTTATAAAGACTGAAAAGAGTAACCAACAGTACAGGTATGGGAGGCATCACTACAAGCTTGATGATTTTGGAGTGGGCACTGAGACCATAGAAGATCTTGTGCAAATGTATAATGGGTTTCTCAATACATTAAAGCAGGCATGACAAAACAGAAGGAAAGATATTCAAACGCATTCACGGCAACTTTTTCAGGGATCGCAGATCTGTTTCGCAAGCAAAAGAATGTGGTGTCGCTGAGCGATGGCGATACATTGATTGGTAAGACCGTACTGATCACCGGTGCGAGTTCCGGGCTGGGACTAGAAGCGGCTGTTCAGCTTGCACGAAAGGGGGCGCATGTCTATATGGCATGCCGCAGTGGT
This sequence comes from Candidatus Opimibacter iunctus, assembly GCA_016716665.1. Lineage (GTDB taxonomy): Bacteria > Bacteroidota > Bacteroidia > Chitinophagales > Saprospiraceae > Opimibacter > Opimibacter iunctus. The sequence goes on from JADJVH010000013.1 coordinate 10,301, forward strand.
ATACCCGAGAAAGGGGAGTACGTCCGCAAGCTTTCTGGAAGCAGACTAGTAGACATGTTGCCTGTAGATGTGTCAGACATAGATTCGATCAGGCGACTTGTGGATACACTCAGGTCATCCAGTATTAAGCTGGATATATTGATTGAGAATGCTGCAGTAGTTCCAGCAAAAAGCAGGAAGACTAAGCAAGGACTTGAGGAGATGTTTATGGTCAATTATCTTTCAAAATTTCTCCATATCAGGTGGCTGCTTGATGCGGATATCTTTAATACAGCAAAAGGCAATGTGCCCAGGATCATCTTTGTCTCTTCAGAGAGTCATCGCAATCCGAAGGGGTTTGATTGGAGTGCCTTTGGTGAATATCATGAATATGCCATGGGCAAGACAGTGGAGTTGTATGGGTATTATAAGTTGCTGATGACTACGTTTGCCAATGAATTATCCAGGCGGATTAATCCAACAGGTCATCTCAAGTATTCTGTTTTTGCATTGTGCCCTGGCCCTGTCAATAGCAACATCGCAAGAGAGGCTCCTGCCATCTTCAAGCCATTGCTCAAGCTGGTCTTTGGTATATTTTTCAGATCGCCGGCCAAAGCTGTTCAGCCTGTCATCTATTTTGCCACATCACATGAAGTCGATGCTTGCCCTATCGACTATCTGTTCCTGATGAGTCGAAAGGAGATGGATTCAAAGGCTACAGACATAGTCAATGGGGAAAAAATCTGGACGCATTCAGAGGCATTGCTGCAGAAACAGGGGATTACGTTTGAAAAGCAGTTCCCGAAACCCTTTTCACAAAAGTGATATTGTAAGCCTAAGCAGTTTTGATTATATACTCCTCCGTCAGAAAGGTTTCCATCGTCGGATAATCGATAAATGACTTTGTGTCACGGTAGACATTGATCATCCTGGGGATGATCACCAGTGGATTGCCAAAAAATTTGAAGGGATTGAGCAAGTCCGAAGTCTTCCTTACCTGTTCTTCAACGATGCCATCAAAAAGTGCTGACTGTGGAGTGATCCGGCCATCCACTACGTTACGGACATAATTCCATAGAGGATGGTAGCGCAGTGAAAGCGGCGTATGACTATTGTGCCAACGATTGATAAAGGTTGGATGGTCAATATTCTTCTTCCTGGAAAAAAGGGTCAGGAGACAAGAGCCAGGTGTAGCATCACCATCAGGCCAGTTTTTTGTATAAGCTACCGGGAGCGCTTGCGTGACACGGTATGCTCCATAATATCCATCTGCATCGATCAGGCTATGCACTGGTATAGTGTTGTGTTTATATACAGAGATAGCCGCCATCTTTTTTCGGCTGAAAGGGATGATGGATATAGCAGGAGGAGATTTTGTGGTGATGGTATATTTGATTCCCGCAGGTTTATAGGATTCTGTCACATACTCTACCAGGCCCTCAATCCTTGATCGGAATCCCTGGTAATCTTCGTTCCACAGGCCTTGTATGAGATATATTTCTTTTTCCATGCTGACTAATCCTGCCTAAAGGTATATTTTGGCACGAGTATAGAGTAATCTGCTGACAATGACAAATGTTACCAAGAGGCCTTTGCGCATATTAGTCACTGGCGGAGCAGGATTTCTGGGCAGGGCAGTCGTCGATGAATTTCTGTTGGCTGATTCACCGGTCAGTGTGGCTTCGATGAAAGTTTTTGACATCAGGGAATTTGATGGCATCGCAGACGAAAGGGTAGAATATATCAAGGGTGATGTGTGCAATCTGGAAGAAATCACCAGTGCTTGTGAAGATGTGGACATCGTCATACATACTGCTGCTATTGTGGATTGGGGTACGCGGAAGCCAACAGAGGTCTATCAAACCAATTTGATCGGAACTCAACATGTGCTTGAGGCTTGTAAGGTCAATAACGTTCCGATGTTATTATTTACCAGCTCCCTTGACACAGTGATCACCGGCCGTCCGCTCATCAATATAGATGAAAGCCAGCCTTATCCGGAGCCGCATCTCAACATGTATTGCGAGAGTAAATGCCTGGCTGAGAAACTGGTCCTGGCAGAAAACAGGGAGAAGATCAAGGCCATGGTGTTACGTCCCTCTGATGTGTGGGGAGAGGGAGATCCTTACCATATTCCACCATTGATCAATATGGCCAGGAATGGATTCTATGTTAGAATAGGTGATGGTTCGGCAAGAAATCAACATGTTTATGTGCGCAACATGGCATGGGCACATGTACTCGCTGTAAAGGCAATGTCAGAGGGAAAAAATGAGGTAATACAACAGGCGTATTTTATCACGGATGGACCCGGGGTTAACTTCTTCACCTTCTTTGATGAGATCGTGGAGCGTGCCGGATATAAGATATGGCCCCGGAGTCTTTGGCTTCCGAAAGGGTTTATGTATTTCTTAGGATCGATGGCTGAGTATATGTCATTGCTGGTGCGCCCCTTCAGGTATTTTGTGCCTAAGCTTAGCAGATTTGCAGTGATGTATACGACTACGTCTTTCACATTCACGGCCGACAAGGCGAAAAGAGATTTTGGGTATTATCCGAAATACAGCCATGAAGAGGCTATGGAAAATACTGTGAGGTTTTTCAGGAAGTGATTTCGTAATGCCCCCTTTCACTGATATCGATTATACATAATTCGGAATTGGCCTGTTTTTACATTTCCACAGGAAATAAAAACGCCGCTGGATGGAGTTCTCTCCGCCAGCAGTACAATTCCAATTTAGGATTCCTTCTGGTATTCAGAATGGGTATCTGTTGGTTGGCGGAGAGAACTCCTTCCAACGGCCGGTGGCCAATTTCCATCGGTATCTACCAAGCCCCCAGCCCCGTGAAAGGGGGTAAAGAGTAATGACTAAATATAATGTTGATTCACTTAGGCCCCCTTTCAGGGGGTTGGGCGTCAGAAAATCACTTCTGCTCAATCCAATTGATGATCTTCTCTGTATCAGGGTCCACATCCGGCGCCACCATGCCTACAAGTTTGCCATTCTCATCAATCATGAATTTCTGGAAATTCCAGGTGACCGGGGCATCCATCACTCCGTTTTCTGATTTTGAGGTCAGCCATTTGTAGATCGGATCCATGTCATCCCCCTTGACAGAAATCTTTGACATCATCGGAAAGGTTACATGATACTTAGCGGAGCAAAACTCCTTGATCTCCTCGTTTGTTCCGGGCTCCTGCGCCCTGAAATTATTGGCCGGAAAGCCAACGATCACAAATTTGTCTGGTCCGTATTTCTGATAGAGTTTCTCAAGAGGTTCGTATTGCGGGGTATTGCCGCACTTCGAGGCTACATTGACGACAAGGATTTTCTTGCCTTTAAACTGATCCATGCTGATTTCCTTGCCATCAATGTCTTTGGCTGAAAATTGATGAAAGGTCTTTGTTTGGGCCGAAAGGCTTGTCAATACAAAAAGGAAGGATGCAAAGAGGAAAGTTAATCTCATGATGGAAGTGTTTGGGCAAAGAACAGGAATTTTTAGCTTTTGTTTAATTTCTGCACTGAGTCTCCATTGATTTTCTTTCACACCCAAATAAAGACAGTCTCCCTGGTGTATCAGGAAGACTGTCTGCATTATGTGCACACAAAATGTTGGTAGGTGTAAAGCTATTCCTAGAGGTTATACGGATGTAAATTCAGTTTGTCAAAAGGTCAATATGTCCTGTAGGAAATCTGGTCGAGGCTAAGCCACGCGTTAGTACTTCCAAAGAATAGAAAATCTCCGTTGGAATGGACCTCAATCCTGGCAAAGGAGCCATTACCATTGGGCACCATAAATACCATTGTTCCATATGAAGGTGCGAATTCAGAAAGGAGACCAAAAAGTACAGTACCCCCTGTAATGTCACCCCCTTTGATGGTACCACGAAAATGTATTACACCCATTGGATCTTTGTACCATGCAGCAGTAGCTGCACCATTTCCAAAATTGGTCCATCCATTCCATAAGTCAATAGCTTGCCAGGCGCCTGAAACAATGCTATCCGTCTGCACGGTAGGGACTACGACTTGATCCCAGATTTTAACTTTTCTGTTTCCAGCAGTAGTTCCGGCACCAACGATATCCAGTGCACCGGTGGTATAGGTCTGATAACCGATTTTTCCGGCATCCTGGTTTTTACCTGCGACATTCGAGCCAAATTCAAGGGTGTTTGCATTGTTCATTTTTTGGTTTCCACCTACATGTAGGGTAGCCGTAGGATTGGTGGTCCCGATACCAACATTTCCATTGGTGGTATTCATCACAAAATTCCAATCTCCGCCACCAGAGCCATAGAAGCCGATTTTATTATCGCTTTGCATGCCTACGAATCCTTCTTCCGTGTTGTTGGACTTATTAAAATAAATGCCTGATGATTCTCCATTGTGGCGTAAGCGCATCCGTCCATTGACATCCAGTTTGTAGGTAGGATTAGGGGTGTTGATACCTAAATTTCCATTCACGACCAGGTTGCTTTGGAATAGGCCTGCACCTGCGATGCGAATAGAGTCCGTGCCGATCATTTTGCCATCCACTGTGGTTCCACCTTCGGCCCAGAGTTTAATTCGTCTCTGGTTCGTAGCGCCCGCACCGATGATGTCTAGCCCATTGGAGTATAAAGTGTATCCGATTTTCCCGGCGTCCACTTGTTTGCCCGGCACACCAGCACCAAATTCAAGAGAGTTAGTACCATCGATTTTTTGATTTCCGGCAACATGGAGTTTGGCTGTTGGGTTAGCAGTTCCGATTCCGACATCGCCGCTGAATTTTGCATTTGTGCCGCTAATGGAATCGCTGACGAAGAGTTTTCCCTCGACACTCACACCTTGTTCAGCCCAAAGTTTAATACGTCGTTGAGAAAAAGGACCGGCACCAATAATATCCAGGGCGTTGGTAGAAAATGACTGGTAGCCGATCTTACCAGCATGCGGCTGTTTGCCGGATACTCCGGCGCCCAACTCAATAGTATTAACTCCATCGATCTTCATGAGTCCGCTCAGATGTAAAGGAACCAATGGAGAAAGATTACCTATGCCTACCCAACCATTATTAACCAGGAGATTGCCATTCATTTTTGTTGGCGCATTTATTTTAACAGAATCACCTGCGGTCAGCTTTCCTGTGATATCTACTTTACCTGTAAATGCAGATCCGCCCTCAGCATAAAATTTTATTTTTCTGTTTGACGGATTCGTACCTGCTCCAATGAAGTCCAGCGCATCGGTTGAGAAGACCTGGTAACCAATCTTTCCCGCATCCACTTGTTTTCCAGGAACTCCCGCACCAAACTCAATAGTGTTGGTCCCGTCTATCTTCATCAAACCACTCAAATGCAAAGGGACCTGGGGTGCATAATTGCCTATTCCTAACCATCCATGGTTAATCAGCACATTACCATCCAGATCGGAGTGTCCGTTTACATACAAGGAATCTGTGATTCGCAAGTCGCCTTCCAAAAGAGCACCCCCTTCTGAGTAGAATTTGATTTTACGATTGTTGGTCGGACCCGCTCCAACGATATCAAGGGCATTACCGGAAAAGGTGTTGTAGCCTATTTTCCCGGCATCAGGATTTTTGCCATCGATATGTGCGCCAAACTCAATGGTATTTTCACTGTCTATTTTGACAGCTCCCACAATATGGAGGGCGGCTTCAGGCATGGAGGTCCCTATTCCAACATGACCACTCATTCGGTATATGTTATCCAGACTGTCCGTTTGCCATCCTGGACTAAATGCAGTAGTTCCGTCGGGCTTAAGGATTAACGTTTGCTGCACGTTGGACGCCACCCATTCCAACATCACCAGTTTTGAAGTAGAGTAGGAAGCGTTAAAGACATAGTTTCCCTGAATCGCAATCGAGTTACACCTTCCATAGTCCTCGATCATGAATTTAAGTATCGGTTGGGTTGGATTCGAAGCGAGATCAAACACATATAGACTGGCGCCTCCATTAGACACGACCAGCTTATTGTCCATTATTCGGACACCATTCGGATAGGGATAGACACTGGTGATGAGTCCCGCCGAACCAATATTGTCCGGATCGCTGATATTAAAAATGACTACTTTATGATTGAAGTTAGAAGCCACATAGGCATAGTTTCCGTATACATCCACACTTATAGGTTTATCCAGGTTTGCGGTAATGGTTCCCCTGGGTGCAATGGTGGCAGGATTGCTGACATCAAAAATGCTAAACCTTTGATCTGCGGACGGCACATAGGCCATTCCATTCTTGACCCTGATGTTAGTGGGTGTACCAAAGATTTGACCCATAGATTCCCCGAGAGGAATGATTTGGTTTGGGTCAGTGATGTCAAAGGTGAATAGTACTTTCCCTGTATTGTTAGCCTCACTGGTAACGTAGGCAATGTTGCCTAGAACTTCCACCGAGGTTGGCCTATGCATATTTCCTGCAGTGTAACCGAGAAGAGTAATATTCGCAGGGTTGCTGACATCAAAAATGACCAGTTTGTTGCTTAGCAGGGTGTAATTGGTAACATAGGCCTTATTATTCGCTACGGCGATATCGATTGGGCTATTCAGATTGATGGTTGTTGACCCGCTTAAGGCAATGGAATCCGGGTTACTGATATTGAATATCTGCATCTTGTTTTCACTGGCATATACCGCATACAGGAAATTCCCATCTACGTATAAACTTGAGGGATCAGGGGCGCTCAATTGATCTCTGAGCACTAAAATGGAGTCCGGCACTTCCTCATGAGGCGCAAACGCTCCACTCTTCAGGTACCGCTTCACTGCCAGCTGTGTCGGCAACAAACTATCACTGCCCGGGGTAAACGTGCTGTCTGCACTGATCCCATTGACGATGACGCCATTCTGGAGTTTAAAGGTCCCGTTGACATCGAGTTTTGCCTGTGGTGTGGTGGTGCCTATACCTACATTGCCTTGACTATAGAGTATTTGGGTTGCAATCAACAAAAGGAGAGGCAAGAGTAGTTTTGATTTCATCATCTGGGTTGGATTTTAAAAGTTGGACATTGGATTTTTATCGATGTGCATACCGGAGACCTGGATAGGCCCCGGTTGATTGAGGCGGGCGATGCGGTAGTCAAACCACCTCCAGATCAGCAGTGCCAGGAGAAGGAATACGAGAAGGATCAGCAGGATCTCCCGCAGACTTTTTCGTGATGTAGTATGATTTTTAGAGCTGCCTGAAAGCATGGTGCAATACTAATCCTGCACAGGAGCGGAATGCAAATTTTTACCGTCACTACACCGTAACAGGTGCGTAACAAAAACGTAACAAGCTTGAAAACCAATGGATAAGGGAAATACAGGGGATGGATCAGATGGAGTTGATCATCTCTTCGAGACTGCCATCTTCTTCCAGGTTGAGCTTCCTGCGCAGTCTATGGCGCATCATGCGGATGGAATCAGGACTTACGCCGAGTATCCCGGACATCTCTTTGTTAGTCAGCTGCAGTTTGGCCAGGGCCATAAAACGGATTTCTGCGGGACTGAGATCAGGCAGCTTGGATCGCAGGCGCAGCAGGTAACCCCCATGAACTTTTTCAAATCTTCCGCGGAACTCTTCCCAGTGTTCGTCGGTGAGGATGGCAGAAAGCCGGAGTTGATCCAGAATCTGGGATTGTTCGGCCGACATAGCTTTATCAGGTTGGCCCTGTAGTTTTTGCATTTCATGGGTAAACTGCTCCAGCAATGCATTTTTTTCCCGGAGACTATTGGTGAAGTCATCCAGTTGCACCCTTGCGGTGGCCAATTCTTCTTCTGCTTGTTTTCGTTCCAGGCTCAGTTGCTGCTCCTTGAAGATATGCTTCATGCGCTGACGGTTGTAAAACAGGAGCGCTACGATCAACAGTAGGAAGAGAATGCCCAGGATCAGGTTACGTATCCCTTTCTGATGCTGCGTCTCCGCCTTCAGTCTGGCAGATTCATCAAGCCATTGCTCATTTTTAAACTTGTACTCGGCCTGCACCTTCAGGTTATCATCCAACTCGGTATTGAGCCTGTTTTGGTAATAGAGCATAGAGTCCTGATAGAGGAGCGTATGGGCAATATCACCTGTCTGGCGATAATACCTGCTCAGTGCAGCATATAGCTTTAGGTAGTTGTCATCCTTGCCGGCAAGGTAAGTGTTGCGCCGTGCATCCCTGAGGTAGGTATAGGCCAGATCAGATTGGCCTTTAGATAGATAGATGTCGGCCAGGATACACTGGAACCCTGCAGCGTTGTCCAGGATATTGGTGGTGGTTGTTTTTTCTACCCCCGATTTGAGGAAAGGAATGGCTTTATCATATTCATCTTGCAGGTACCAGGTATGGCCGATGTTACCATCGGTAATGCCTTGCCACCCTAATTGCAGATCAGGGCGCCCTATATCTATATTGATGGCTTCATTAAACCAATAGCGCGCTGAGTCATATTTTTCAAGCTTCAGGTAGCACATCCCCATCAGGTTGGCACTCAGGGTATGGTGAAAAGGATCAGCCATCGGCCTTTCAAGGTCCCCACATACCTCAAGTGCCTTTTGGTAGTCATTAAACTGGTAGAAGGACAGTGCTATAGTATAAAGCGGATAATTTTTTTCAGGGTACTCCTGCTGGCTCATTCGCTTGAAAAGGTCATAAGACCGCAGGTAATCGAGCAAGGCGGCACTATAATTTTTATCCTCCATATTGACCATGCCGCTATGGATATATATTCCGACCAGCAGGTACGGATCATCTGTAGGAATGGCCCTACGCAGCATGTCCTCTACCAGGGAGTGTATCTCCTCACGATGATATCCGGTGTGTTGGTATACAATCGAACGCCGAAGGTCCAGGTAGATGGCAGTCTTTTGATCCTTTCGGACCAGTGCTTCGTCACGGCACGGAAGGATCCGGCCTATTGAAAGGGTATCATAGGTGTTCTTTCCAAATAATAGTCCTATCTGATTGTACCGCTCGGGATACCCATATTGATAAATCTCACCACACTGACCGCAGGTGAGGACAGGGTAGAGCAGGAAGCATATGATTATATAGTAGAAGGTTTTCAGCTGGTTTTATTTATGGTTGACAAATATATCTGGGTTTGCGGTAAATCTGTAACTCTATCTCTGGATCTGTCAGGTAGGAAAATTTTACCCCCTTTCAGGGGCCTTGGAGGTATGCGAAATGACCCCTAAAAAACCCTTTTTCACCAAAAACCCTGTTTTGACCCATCTTCCGCCTTTCTGCCGTTCCGCCGTTCCACCTTTCCGGAAATTCATAACATATTGCAAATCATTGTAATATGTCCTTTTCGGGGCGTGCCGCGGAACATATTAAAGAAAGTTGGCATACGTTTTGCTTCATGTTTGCTATCAGGAATTTATGCATGACAAGTAATTGTTATGTGACAACAGGATCGAACATGAAGAAGTCTATTTATTACCAAGGTTCCAGCCCCCATGGGCACCCCTTCACCAGAAGGGTGGCAATGTGGGTTCTTGCAGGATGGCTGGCGATAGCCCCTTTTGTATTTATACAAGGGCAAGTCACCATCACCTGCCCCACAACCCTCACCATCTCATGCAGCGTAGCGCCCACGCCAGCCAATACCGGCACGGCAACCGCTACAACCTTGTGTGGTCTGTCCTCCAATGTCACGGTAACCTACCAGGACAATAATGGACAGATGAACGGATGCATGGGTACAGGAACACTCCTCAGGACATGGACCGCTGTGGATCAATGTGGTGCTTCAGCCACATGCCTGCAGACCATAGGTATTGAAGATGCCACTTCACCTACACTGACCTGTCCTCCTTTTAAGGTTATCTCCTGCGAATCAGACCGGTCCCCGGCAACCCTGGGAATGGCTGTCGCGTCAGATAACTGTACTCCTGCAAACCTGATCTCTGTCACTTATACTGATAATACCCAAGGCCTTGGCCAGTGCAACGGAACCGGAACCTTTACCCGTAACTGGCAGGCAATAGATATGTGTGGGAATATCGCTTCCTGTATTCAAACGATCGTCGTTCAGGACAATACAGCTCCTGCATTGACGGTACCTCCTTCATTGACGATATCCTGTGAGCAAAGCACTTCAGTACAGGTCACCGGAAACGCAACTGCCTCTGACAACTGTACACCGGCCAATAATGTCGTGATTACTTTTTCAGATAATGTCTTTGGCCTCACAGGCTGCAGTGGCACAGGCACAATCGTACGTACCTGGTCTGCCCGCGATGCATGCAATAATATCAAGACCGGTACTCAGTTTATTACAATACAGGACAACACACCACCTCAGGTGACTTGTCCACCCAATATCACCATCTCCTGTGAGTCATCCATATTGCCTGCAGTGACCGGTGCATTTACAGCCACAGACCTCTGTGGATCTGTGTTTACAGGATACACCGACCAGGTGATCAATCCGTATGTAATGGTACAGGGACCATCGATCGTCACTGGTCTGCTATTGACGGTTGTGGCAACATCACACAATGTGTACAAACCATTACCATCATCGATCAGACCTTGCCTGTCATCACCACTTGTCCCGCCACGATCACGGTTGATTGTGCAGCAGGGATTGAGCCGGCAGTAACTGGTGCGCCTGCAGTCAGTGACAATTGTACTTCACTCGCCGCGCTGGTCGTCACTCATTCAGATATTGAAATCGTCCCCCTGGGATGTAATAATACAGGAACACTCGAAAGAACATGGATTGTCACTGATGCCTGTGGCAACAGCGCAAGCTGTACGCAATTGATTCACATTACTGATTTGCTAAAACCAACACTAACCTGTCCACCGCCTGCAACGATTAGTTGTGAATCTTCCGTTTCGCCTGACTTTACAGGCGAAGCCACTGCATCAGACAATTGCACCCCTCAAGCTTCTATTGTAATCGAATACAGTGACGATGAGTCCCTGTTGTTTGGTTGCAATGGCACAGGTATCCTCAACAGGACCTGGACCGCCACAGACCTCTGCGGCAACGTCAGCTCCTGTGTTCAACAGATCTGGATCATCGATGATACCGATCCCGAAATCACCTGCCCTAAGAATCTGGAGATCAGTTGCTCGGATTCGTCAGATCCTGCACACACAGGTTTCGCTACAGCGACAGACAACTGCACAGCCCAGGTTGATATCACCTATACAGACAATGTTCAACTCACGGGTTGCAATCACACAGGACTTATCCTCCGCATGTGGTCAGCTAAGGATCTTTGCGGTAACGTAAAGACCTGCACGCAATTGATAACAGTCGTAGACCATACACCACCGGTCGTTGTATGCCCAAGGGATACAATCATTGACTGCGGTTTCTACAACAATCCTGATGCCCTCGGCTATCCAACAGGTACAGACAATTGCACACTTTCTGACGAACTAGGCCTGGACTATGATGATGATCTCTCTGGCCTGACAGGTTGCACCAATACAGGTGTGATCCTCAGGACATGGTTTATGACCGATGCGTGTGGTAATGTAGGAACCTGCGTTCAGACCATTACGGTGGCAGACACTACAGCTCCTGTCATTACATGTCCAGCCAATGCCGTCATCAACTGCCAGGACTCCACCTCTCCACAGGTACTCGGAAAGGCTAAGGCTACAGATTATTGCACAGCCAGCTTATTTATCGACATCACATACCAGGATGATCTAAGCCAATCAGGCCAATGCAATGGTTCCGGCTATATCTATCGCACCTGGATGGCAACAGATGACTGTGGCAACGTAGCTACTTGTGTGCAAACGATCGAAATTGTCGACAGCGAAGCTCCGGAGATTCAATGCCCTGCATCATACGCTATCTCATGCGAGGCAGACCGCTCACCCGCTGTACAAGGCTGGGCAAGAGCCACAGACAATTGTACACCTGACCTGCAAATCATCATCACCTATGATGATGACGTTTCTAACCTGACCAGCTGTAACTATACAGGTAACCTCTATCGTACCTGGACTGCGCAGGATCTTTGTGGCAACAAGACCACATGCATGCAGGTACTGACTATCGTAGATAATAAAGCGCCAGTAGTCACACCACCACCGGCTATCACAGTATCATGCGAATCCTCACTGGACGTTACCGTCACCGGCAATATCAGCGCAGAAGATAATTGTACCCCCGGCGCTTTGCTGGTCGTGGATATGACTGATGATGTCACCGGCGTAGTCGGATGCAATCATACAGGTACGATCAAGCGTAAATGGGTGGTCTCAGACCTCTGTGGAAACTCAAAGAGTGTCACACAGAACATCCGGATAGTAGATACAACTATTCCAACCATCACTTGCGGCCCGTCATTACAAGTCAATTGTGGTGAATCAATGGATCCAAGTGCACTGGGTAGCCCGGAGATCAGTGACAACTGCACCTCAGTGGCGGATATGGACCTGCTTCATTTTGACAATACTTCAGGTCTCAATGGATGCAACGGAACTGGTACTTTATACAGGACCTGGGTGGTCTATGATGATTGCGGCAATTCAAACAGTTGCGTACAGACGATCCAGGTTGTAGACAATACACCACCTGTCATCGAACTGCCTGCTAACCTGACCATCAGTTGTGAATACAAGGACGACCTTGACGAATTAGGCAGGGCAACAGCTACAGATGCTTGTACACCTGAATCTTCTGTAGTGATCACCTATAGTGACAACGACGATGGGTTGTCCTATTGCAACAACACCGGCCAGAGACAACGTATCTGGAAGGCTACTGACCTTTGTGGTAATTTTTCAACAGCCAGCCAATACATCCAGTTTATTGACACACTGGCACCAATATTCTATACACCTTTTGATGTAGTGATCCAGTGTGATTCCGACCCGCTTGATCTCGGATATACAGGTGAAGTGGAAGTGTATACAGACAATTGCGCTGATATCAAGGATGTCGATGTCACCTGGCACGATGATATGACCCAGATTGAAAATTGTGATGGCAACCCTGTCATCCCACGGGTATGGACACTGACTGATCCATGCGGCAATGCAAGATCATCAGTTCAGCATATCACAGTGATGAACTACAACATGAACCAGGTTACGTTCCCAGCGGATGTGCATATGCCATGCGATGGTAACTTCATGGATCTCAATGTAACAGGCAACCTTATCGTTCCGGAAAATGCATGCTCCTATCTGATGGATACGATGTATTCTGTTGAAATGGGTTTTGTTGCTCCATACCAATACGCCCGTAAGTGGGTTTGTGAGGATTATTGCGGTCATGTCGAAGAACATACACAGATGATCTTCCTTGAGGATTATATCCGCCCTGTACTGCAGGTGCAGGATCTCAACGTCTCCTTCCAGCAAGGTGAAGTGATCAATCTCACGCCTGAGCAGGTAGTGGTCAAAGTCGCCGACAACTGCGATCAGGATGTCAGCCTGGCGCTTAGTCAGGTACAACTGACTTGCGAAGACTTTATGACAACCAATCAGGTGACGATTACCGTCACTGCCACCGATGATCAGGGCAATCAGACTATTGAAACAGTATTGGTTACACTACAAGGTGGTCTATTCATCATGGATTGCCCGGATGATATCCAGGTGTTTGTTGGTCCTGGTGAGTGCAGCGCAGTGGTCAATTATACAATGACTCCACAAGGATTATGCGGTCAGGAGCCAATCATCAGCCAGCTTGATGGTACAGGACTGGTATCCGGCGATAACTTTCCGGTAGGGGTCACTCAGCTTGTATTCATGGTTTCTGACGAACTTGGGTACACGGCAGAATGCTCCTTTAATGTAGAAGTAGTTGAATTCCCTGGTACATTTGAACTCGCATGTCAGGATACCCTCCATGTATCTGTAGCCCTGGACTGTGAAGCACTCATCACCGCTGACATGTTGCTGGAGGGTGACAACTACGGCTGCTATGATCAGTATGTCATCCAGTTTAGTGATCCTACTGTACAATACGAAGGTGGCGTGCTCATCGCCGGTCAATATATCGGTGATTACCTTGAAGCATGTATTACAGACCCGGAGACAGGTAACTACTGCTGTAGCCAACTGCTTATAGAAGATAAATTGCCACCTGAATTATTCTGTTCAGATATCACACTCGATTGCACAGATGATATCAGCCCACAGGCTATACCACATTTCCCTGTGCCACCAACATCCGTTGTGACACCGATTGGTGGAAACAAATATGCTGTTGCAGGCATCGACAATTGTGGTCCTACAACAATCAGCTATAAAGATCAGCAGGATGTCCATATGTGTGATGGTATCTATGCTAATATCATCACAAGGACATGGACTGCGACAGATCCAAGTGGACACTCAGCGACATGCCAGGAGACCTTATACCTCCGTCGCGGTACGATCGACCAGTTTGCATTTCCTGCTGATACTACGATCTATTGCGGCAACACCTGCATACGCCCTGACGGTACCCCTGATCCTGCCTGCATAGGTGGTATCACAGGTCCATTCTGCGGTACCTTCTTTATAGGATATATAGACAAAGTGATTCATTATTGCGGCTCGTCCTACAGCGTCAAGCGCGAATGGAGCCTTGTAGACTGGTGTTCAGGGCAGGTCATCGACCATACCCAGATCATCAATGTTGAAGACAATGAACCACCTGTCGTAGAATGTTCTGAATTATTTGCAGTACCATCTGATTTCGGAGATTGTGGTGCACAAGTGCACCTGACACCACCCGTCGCCTATGACGAGTGTGGATCAGATCCTTTGACCTATGTACTCAAGCTCAATGGCCAAGTAATCCTTCCTGTCAATGGACAGTATATCCTGCCTGAGCTTTCGATTGGCCAGTACAATATTGCCTGGGAAGTCCGCGATGATTGCGAAAACCTCACCATCTGCGAATCCTGGATGGATCTCTATGACAACACCCCACCAACTGCATATTGCGATGCGCACACTGTGATCGCGATCAACAACCATGATCCTATGGGTGTGGCGCTATTGCCTGCCACTACACTGGATGATGGAAGCTTTGACAACTGCGGACCTGTAACCTTCAGGGCACGCCGTATGGACAGTTGTATCGATTTCGACTGGACCTCTGACGGATATATTCATGAGCCTGATGGCGACGTGGACAACTATGACAGGGGACTCAACTACAATGAGTTTGTACCGGTATCATGCTGCGATGCAGGCCAGGATTATATCCTTGTCCAGCTTGAAGTCAAGGATGCTCATGGCAACGTAAACTATTGCATGGTGCAAGTGACAGTACAGGACAAAGTGGCACCTACAATCACTTGCCCACCAGATATTCAGGTCAGTTGCCACTTCTGGTTCGATCCGGCATCTCTTGAGGATCCTAACAACAGGACATTTGGTACTGTAGTAGACGGATTCCAATATGATCAAAGCGCACGTCAGGATATCATCATCAATGATCCGGACAACCCTGCGTATCCGCAGCCTCACAACTGGGGTCGTGATGGATATGTAGCGGACAATTGTAATCTCGATCTGGACATCCGCGTGACTGTCATTGATGATTGCAGCGGCGATGATTTGCCGGGGGATGCTCCAGCAGGCGCTGTCAAGTTGATACAACGCCGGTTTATAGCCACTGACCCTGCAGGCCGCGTAGGCTCATGCACACAGCGTATATGGGTGATCAACTATGATCCATTCTATATCAATAGTGATAATCCTCAGGATCCGAATGACGATATTATATGGCCTTCAGACCAACTGGTGGACCATTGTGGTATTCCAGACACGATTCCTCCTGTCATCCTCAATGATGGTTGCGCACAGATAGGAGTAAATCTCAAGGAAAGAAGAATTGAACTGACAGAAGGAGCATGTGTTAAAATACTGAGGGACTGGACAGTGATTGACTGGTGCCAGTACAATACACAATCAGGAGCCGGTATCTGGAGATATACCCAGGTCGTGAAGATCACTAACCTGGCCGGTGCTCACTTTACAGATTGCACCGATGATATACGGACGTACTGTACGCTCGACAAGGAGGTGAAGGAAGTAAAAGATCCAGCCTTCTCTACTACATGTTTTGTACACCTCAATATCAGCAAGCATATAGAAGATATTTGTTCCAGTTCGATCAGGTATGATGTCAAGATCTATCCGCCAAACAGCTCATCACCAATAGTCGCTGTCGCCCCAACAGATATCGTGATGAATCCTGATGGCACCTTTGACCTGCCAATGAATACAGCACTCAGTCCTAACCTGACTTTGAGGAATACGGACTGGAATATAACAACCCACATATCCCCGGTGAGCATTACAAAGTACTATGGTCTGTATGGGACGGATGTGGCAACCTGACGACCTGCGAGGACAGAATACGCCTCGAAGACTGTAAGAAGCCAACACCGGTATGTATCAATGGCCTTAGCACAGTGCCGATGCCGTCTACAGGCAGTGTCACCATCTGGGCCAAGGATTTCAATGCCAGCAGCTATGACAATTGTACTTCTCAGAATGAACTCAGGTATTCTTTCTCGGGTACAAGCTATCAGCCTAGCCGGACCTTCACTTGCGAAGATATCCTGGCACTTGGTGTGCAGATGCCGATAGATGTATATGTCTGGGACAACTGGAACAATACAGAATACTGTTCGACTACTATTGTATTTACAGATCCAACAGGTGTCTGCGGATTACCATCCGGTGGCATCAGTGGGGTAGTGACTACGCCTAGACAAGGACAGACCGTTTCGAATGTAGGAATAACCCTCTATACAGAAGGACAAGTATTTGGCAACTGGACTACTACTGTCAATGGTGCATTCCAGTTCCCTGTTGTGCCTGCCGGCCAGATGTATACACTTGAAGCTGATCGCAATGACAATCCCAAAAATGGCGTTAGCACACTTGATCTGGTCAGGCTGCAACAACATCTGCTTGGTATAGCTCCGCTCAACAGCCCTTACCTGCTGATCGCAGCGGATGCCAACAAGAGTGGTAGTGTCTCTGCGATCGACCTGATTGAGATCAGGAAGCTGGTCCTTGGCAAGTACACCGAATTCCCTAACAATTCTTCATGGGTCTTTATCCCGGAAAGCTATGTCTTTGCTGATCCATACAATCCATGGCCTTTTGAGGAGCAGACATCCTTTATGGTGGACAATAGTGGTGTGATTGAAGATTTTATGGGAGTCAAGATTGGTGACCTCAATGCATCAGCCAATGCGCACCTCAATATGATCGTACCACGTAGTGCCGCTACAGTTGCACTTGAGGCAGTTGACCGCCAGGTAGAGGAAGGGGAGACATTTGAAGTGGAATTCAACCTCGCTGACTTTAATACAAAGGTACTTGGTGGACAGTGGGATCTGGTATTCGATGGTGCTGTACTCCAGCAGGTTCAGCCAATTGCTTCAGGCCTTACTGAAGAAATGTGGAATGCCGGTCCATCGGATATTCGTTTTGCATGGACACCTCAGGAAGCTATGCAAACTTCCGGTATTGTCAAACTGGTCATGAAAGCCATCAAGGCAGGCAAGATCAGTGAGATGATCAGGGTCGACCACACGTTTATGGTGTCTGAGCTCTATGACCAGGATCAGGAGGTCTATACGATGACCCTCAACTGGAGGACCCTGACTGATCTGGCTCAAGGCGAAGAAATCCAATTGCACCAGAACATGCCAAACCCATGGGATGCAGAGACAATCATTCCGTTTGATATCGCATCGCCAGGAGAGGTGACCCTCAGTATTACCAATTCACTCGGCGAAGAAATCACCGTACTAACGCAAAATTTTGCTGCCGGAAAACAGCAATTTAAAATAACTAACCGCAGCTGGCCCCAGGGATTGTATTACTATACAATTCGACTTGGAGACACCCAGCTGACCAAGACTATGTTGATCCTGAATAAACATTGACGAGAATCAATGGAGATGAATACCCCGGACAATGGTTCGGGGTTTTGTCGTTTAAGGCAGGATGAACTACCTTTACCGCCCTTCATATGAAAGTAACAGACTTTTTTACCCAGTCCCCGGGCAAGACCCTGATGTCCTTCGAGATCCTACCTCCGCTCAAAGGCGGAAGCATGTCTGACATATTCAGGCTCCTCGATGCGCTGATGGAATTCAAGCCGCCCTTTATCGATGTGACCTATCATCGGGAGGAATATGTCTATACCAAGCATGAAAGCGGGTATTATGAAAAGACGGCTATACGCAAGCGGCCAGGTACCGTAGGGATCTGTGCTGCCATCATGCACAAGTATGGGGTCGAGGCAGTACCTCACCTGATCTGTGGCGGTTTTACAAGGGAGGATACTGAAAATGCACTCATTGACCTCAATTTCCTTGACATCAAGAATGTGCTTGCGTTGAGGGGTGATGCCATGACCTTTGAAGAAAAATTTAATCCTACTGTCGGAGGCCATTCCTATGCACTCGACCTGGTACGCCAGATCGCAGATATGAATGCAGGAAAATACCTTGACCCCAATATTGAGAAGGGCAGCAAGACGGACTTTTGTATTGGTATCGCAGGCTATCCGGAGAAGCATTTTGAGGCGCCGAATATGGATTATGACCTGCATTATACTGCAGAAAAGATCAAGGCGGGGGCTAACTATATCGTTACCCAGATGTATTTTGACAATAGTAAGTTTTTCGAATATGTCAATAGATGCCGGGCAGCCGGTATTACCGTTCCAATCGTCCCCGGGATAAAGCCGCTCACCAGGAAGTATCAGCTCGCAGCTATTCCACGCAAGTTTTATGTCAACATGCCGGATGAACTCGTTAAAGAAGCTAACAAGGCGACCAGCGATGCCGCGATGGTTGATATCGGCATCGAATGGGCCATAGCCCAGTGTAAAGAGCTGATCAAGGAAGGAGTCCCTTGCATTCACTTCTATACGATGGGAGATGTCAAGACCACCTCGAGGATCCTCAAGGGAATTTTATAGTTTTCTTTCAACAGAAGGCTGATCATGGGGCAAGTGTTTATCTTAGCCTCCTATGATCTACAGACTTACCTTGTGCTGTCTCCTTTTTCAGCTTTCATATCTTCAGTTGCAGGCCCAGCCTGTCACCCTGAAGTCCCCGGATGAGTTCCTGCCTCACCGGTTAGGGAGCCGCTTCACCCCGCACCACCTGCTAGTGGATTACTTCAGATATGCAGACGGTGCCAGTGATAAGATGCAACTCATCGAGTATGGCCAGACCTATGAACTGAGGCCACTGATCGCTGCGATCATCAGCAGCCCTGATAACATGAAACGGATCGATGCCATCAGGCAAAACAACCTTCGCAGGACAGGTATGCTGCCCGGGACTCCGGAGGATGACAATATTGCATTTGTCTATCTCAGCTATACCGTACATGGCAATGAAGCTGCAGGTGCTGAAAGCTCCATGGCCGTCCTCTATGACCTGCTCAAAGGAGGCGAACCATATGATACCTGGTTGAAGAATACAGTAGTGATCATCAATCCCACACTCAATCCTGATGGATACAACCGATATTCTCAATGGAGCAATAGTGTAAGCGCCTCACCCAATAATCCAAATCCCGCCGCTCGTGAGCATTCAGAACCCTGGCCCGGAGGCAGGTCCAACCATTATTATTTCGATCTCAACAGGGATTGGGCCTGGCAGTCACAGCAAGAGTCCAGGGACAGGATCGCCTTTTACCTTCAATGGATGCCACAGGTACATGCCGATATCCATGAGATGGGTGCTGAGTCACCATATTATTTTGCTCCTGCCGCAAGGCCATATCATCAGAATGTGACCAGGTGGCAGACTGACTTCCAGGTGGCCATCGGAAAGAATCATGCCACCCACTTTGACCGGAATGGATGGCGCTATTATACCCGGGAGCGATTCGATCTTTTCTATCCATCATATGGCGATACCTATCCGACCTTTTCAGGAGCTATTGGGATGACCTATGAGCAAGGTGGCGGAGGCTATGCCAACAGGGCCGTGATGCTGCAGAATGGAGATACGCTGACCTTATATGACCGGATAGCCCACCATCGTGAAGCATCCTTGTCTACAATAGAAATCACCTCTCTGCATGCTGCAGAGTTGGTCAGGGAATTTAAAGTGTATTTCAAAAACAGCATTGCAGACCCACCAGGCGCTTACAACAGCTATGTGATCAAGGCCTCTGATAATCCTGGAAAAATTGAAGACTTTTTACTCCTGCTCAGCAGGCAAGGAATCAAGTATGGGGTAGCGAAGGTGGATAACAAAAGCCTTAAAGGGTTAAGTTACCTCACCGGTGATCAAGCCTCATTCAGCCTTGAGAAAGGCGATCTGATCATCCCAGCATCCCAACCAAGGGCAGTCCTGACGCATGTGTTGTTTGAACCCGAAGGATTTCTTTCAGACTCACGCACGTACGACATCACCGCATGGTGCATACCTATGGCTTATGGCCTGGATGCCTATGCTACTGAAGTACAGTTGGACTATGCCACTGCCGAAATGCCTCCATTACAGAAAATAGGATTGAACGAAAAGCCATACGCTTATGCAATAGAATGGGGATCCATCCCGGCGACAAAGGCGTTGACTGACCTGATATCCCGGGGCATAATAGCCAGATATGCTGTTTCTACGTTTCGCGTAGGAGGCATAGACTATCCTGCAGGAACGGTTTTGCTGATGCGTGCAGACAACCGTAAAAATCCGGGGTTTGATGCCACAGTACGCTCGGTCGCAGAGTCAACGATTGCTCCATTCTCCCTGATCAATACCGGATTTGTAGATTCGGGCAAAGACCTTGGTTCCGATGATTATGAATTAGTCAGACGCCCGCAGGTACTGGCTTTGGCAGGTGAAGGGGTGAGATCACTCAATGTAGGCGAGGTCTGGCATTTTTTCGAGCAGGAGCTCAATTATCCGGTCAGCCATGTGGATGCAGAAGAGTTTAGCTACACTCCGCTGGAATCATTCAATGTGATCGTCATGACTGAGGGTTCGTATGCGATAGATGACGACATGCTTGAAAAATTGAGTGACTGGGTATCCTCTGGAGGAAGGCTTATCGCCATTGGATCAGCCATAAATAAACTGGCAGGAAAATCAGGTTTTGGGATTGAACACAAGGGGCCTGCTGAACCTGATACCTCAGCTAAGGAACCAGCCGTCCATCAGCCGGAAGCGTATGCTGGAGGAGACCGAAGGTCGCTGGCGGAAGATATCCCGGGCTCGATCTTTCAGACGACTATGGACTATTCCAATCCTTTGACATTTGGACTGGGCAAAGCATACTGGACTCTCAAGTCTTCAACATCCAACTATGCCTGGCTGGAAGGTGGAGGTAATGCGATCTATCTGGACGATTCACCCCGGTATTATGGTTTTGTCGGCTACAAGGTCATTGACAATACCAAAGAGACACTCATCGCTGGCCAGGAAAGGAAGGGGAGTGGCTCGGTGGTCTACCTGGTAGACAATCCGATGTTCAGATCCTTCTGGAATAGTGGCAAGGTCCTTTTTTCCAATGCGCTGTTCTTCTAGAAAAATGGGCCGATAGTCTGTTTTTTCAAAAAAAAATGGAATGAACTGATCATTATCTCTATTTTGACACGGTCAAAGCAGGGTTATCCTTCCTGTAATGCTCTCTTGAAAATCATACTCACGTTAACCAATCTATAGTAAATGAAAAGACAATTATTTGCCAGGAAAAGCCATGCTGAACTCATAGCCCAGGCAGAGGCCTCCCAGCTTAAGCGATCGCTTGGTGTATTCGAACTCACCATGATGGGTATCGGAGCTATTATCGGTACAGGTATCTTTGTATTGACAGGAAAGGCTGCTGCAGGCACAGAGCACGCATTAGGTGCAGGCCCTGCGCTTACCATTTCGTTTATGGTGACCGGTTTTGCCTGCGCGCTTGCAGCCCTGTGTTATGCAGAGTTTGCTGCCATGGTACCTATCTCCGGAAGCGCATATACCTATTCCTATTATTCTTTTGGCGAACTCATGGCCTGGATCATCGGCTGGGATTTAGTGCTTGAATATGCAGTAGGGAATATTGCTGTTGCTATAGGCTGGTCAGGATACTTTGCCAGTTTCCTTGCGGGGTTTGGAATCCATATGCCCGGGGCGCTCGTGGCGTCTACCGGAACTGAAATGGCTCAACTCGCCAGTGGTCAATGGATCAACCTGGCTTCTGCCAAAGCAATGAATGCAGAGATTGTACAAACTGCGACCGCACTTTTCAATCTGCCTGCTTTCCTGATCACGATCATCATCACCATATTGCTGGTGATTGGCATCAGGGAATCCGCGAGGGTCAATGCAACCCTGGTGGTCATCAAGCTGTGCCTGATTGCTCTTTTCCTCATCTTTGGATTACCTCACTTTAATCCGGATGTATATTGGCAGGATTTCGCACCACATGGCTGGAGCGGCATTATGACAGGAGCAGCATTGGTTTTCTTTGCCTATGTAGGTTTCGATGCTGTGAGCACCACCGCAGAGGAAGCAAAGAATCCACAGCGTGACCTGCCACGTGGTATGATCTACTCACTCCTGATATGCACAGTACTCTACATTGCAGTTGCTGCGGTGCTGACAGGTATGGTGCCATTGGGCGTGCTGGGCAATGAGAAGCCAGTTGTCGCTGCGCTCGAGGCAGTCAATGAGCATACGATAGGGTTTATCATAGCCATGGGCGTTACACTGACTATGCCTACGGTATTGCTTGTCATGCAACTGGGCCAGATCCGTATATTGTATTCGATGAGCCGTGATGGCCTCGTAGGAAGCAACTTCCATAAGGTGCATCCGAAGTATAAAACACCGGTTTATGGGACTATCGCCGTAGGCGGTCTTGTCGCTATCTGCGCCGCTACCATCAATATTGATGTAGCAGCTGAGCTGACCAACATCGGTACCTTATTTGCCTTCGTCCTTGTCGCTATCGGCGTATTTATTCTTCGCCGTACACAACCAGATATTCCAAGGAAGTTTAGGGTGCCATGGTACCCTGTGGTGTGTGCCGGATGCGTTGCCATCTGCCTGTATCTCATGATATCCTTACCATGGCCTACATGGGTCCGGTTTTTCCTGTGGATGGGCGTTGGCCTGATCGTATATTTTGTTTACAGCCGTCACCACAGCAAGCTGAGGCATGAGCCTGTAGAATAATTTTAAAAGCAGCATGATTGCTTTAATTGAAAATCATCTTCCTGGTCAACAGGAAGATGATTTTTTTTTTGCACCTTGTTTTCGGTGTATCTGAATTGTGCACTTTTTAATAAAATAGGGTAGTGCCTATAAGCGCTAAATCATTTATCCTGATTTCTTTTTTAGGCTATTGATTTATTCCGAATTGTTAGTGAACTTTATATCCTTCATCTGAATGTCACACCATGAAAAAAGTACTCTTCTCCCTTTTTATCCCGCTGCTCTTTTCCTGTAAGGAGAAAATAGCAGAAGTACAGGATATCAGAACTCCCTCTCCGATGATGTGCGCACCGCAATTGTCTGATGAGGATTGGTATACCAAGGACACGCCGGCACCACTTTTCGAAGGTATGGATATGCTCAGGTATCCGGTGACTACTAAAAGTCCGGAGGCCCAGAAGTACTTCAACCAGGGGCTCCTGCTCTCCTATGCGTTCAACCATGCGGAAGCAGCACGGTCATTTTTTCAGGCGATCCGACTGGATTCTACCTGCGCCATGTGCTACTGGGGCTATGCATTTGTCCTTGGGCCCAATTATAATGCGGGTATGGATGCAGGACATTATGAAAGGGCCTACGAGGCTATGCAAAAGGCTAACAAATATGCAGGACCATGCACGCCAAAGGAAAAGGCCATGATCAAGGCGATGACACTTCGCTATGTCAAGGAGGCACCGGAAGATCGCCGGCCACTCGATAGCGCCTATATGGAGGCCATGAAGATGGTCCATCAGCAATTTCCTGAGGATATTGATATCACTTGCATGTATGCGGAGTCGATGATGGACATGCATCCATGGGACCTATGGGAGAAGGATGGCAAGCCCAGGCCATGGACGCCGGATATCATGAGAGTCGTCGAGCAGGCCATTGAGATGGACTCCCATCATCCGGGAGGACATCATTATTATATCCATATCATGGAGGCTTCGCCATTTCCACAAAGAGCACTGGCAAGTGCTAAGATGTTTGACAACGGATTGGTGGCCAGGGCCGGGCACCTGGTTCACATGCCTTCGCATATCTATATCAATACCGGAGACTACCATCTGGGTTCACTGGCCAATATCAATGCACTCAAGCAGGATAGTACTTATGTGACGCAGTGTCATGCACAGGGCGCTTATCCTCTGGCTTATTATCCGCACAACTATCATTTCCTCGCGGCCACAGCAACCCTTGAAGGCAATAGCGTATGGGCAATTGATGCAGCTAACAAAATGGCAAAGCATGTCAATCATAAAGGCATGTTGATACCGGATCTCGCTACACTGCAGCACTATTATACTATCCCATATTTTGTCAGGGTCAAATTTGGTAAATGGCAGGATATCCTGTCTTCTCCTCCTGTAGATACAAGCCTTATCTATCCTGCCGGGATCAGGCATTATGCAAGGGGGATGGCTTATCTTGGATTAAAGGATATCAAACATGCCAAACTTGAATTGATTGCCCTACAGAAGATTGCAGCCATGGATACATTGAAAAAACTGACGATCTGGGGGATCAACTCATTATATACAGTGACAGACATCGCCCAAAAGGTACTTGAAGGAAAACTACTCGCCGCGATGGGCAAAACAGAGGAAAGTATAATGATGCTAAAGGAAGCGGTGACCCTCGAGGATCTACTTAATTACAACGAACCACCGGATTGGTTCTTTTCGGTGAGGCATCACCTCGGATCGGTATTGTTGAATGCAGGTAAACCTGAAGATGCTATAAACGTATATCTGGAAGATCTGGATCGCTTTCCTAAAAACGGATGGGCTCTGAGTGGATTGGCCCAGGCGTATTTAGATGATGGACAGAAAGATCTTGCCGCGCAGACGGAAGCTAAGTTTAAAGAAGCGTGGGCTCATGCAGATGTACAATTGGTGGGGTCAAAAGTGCAATGACCCAAGCTATGCATAGTTGCTGTTTATACACAAACTGAAATTGGCATATTTTAGAATTTCCGTAGGAAATAAAAAAAGCGCCTCTCCATCCAACGGCCGGTGGCCACTTATTATTCAGTTTCCTTCCAGGGTTGACTGAGAAAATACCGAGTTTATGAAGATATGTGCAATTGATAGTGCCCTCAGTATTGAATTAGGCAGCACCTTTTTTACGCGCCATCGCAATGTAGTACAATGGAATACCAGTCAGTGTGATGATCAGTCCTGGCCAGGTAAACTGAGGCTTGTAGATGATCAGCAGGATACAAAAACTGATGCCCATCACGATGTATATGGCCGGGAGGAATGGATAGCCAAATGCTCTGTAAGGACGGTGCAGGTCAGGTCGCTTGCGGCGCAGGATAAATATCCCCATGATGGTCATCACATAAAAGATAACCACCACAAACGAAATCATATCAAGCAGTTGACCGTACTTTCCACTCATGCTCCAGAGACATGCGATGATACCCTGCACCCAAAGCGACCACTGTGGTACAAAGAACTTATTGAGCTCACCGGCAGGTTTAAAAAATAAGCCGTCTTTGGCCATGGTGTAATAAACCCTCGCCCCGGCAAGGATCAATCCGTTGTTGCATCCAAAGGTTGACACCATAATCATCAGCGCAATAATGATCGTACCTACATTTCCAAATATTGCATGCGATGCAGCGACGGCTACACGATCTTTATCAGCCGAGGCAATTTCATCAAGAGGCAGTACTGCGGTATACATCACATTGGTAGACACATAGATGATCGTGACGATGAGGGTGCCCAGGAAAAGTGCAAGGCCGATATTGCGCTGCGGGTTTTTGATCTCTCCGGCGATGAAGGTGACATTGTTCCATGCATCACTGCTGAATATAGAGCCTACCATCGAAGCAGCAATGGCACCTAGTGCAGCAGCCATGGTCAGGCTTTCTGTGCTGCCCAGGTTGTGCAGGTTCCAGGCATCGGTCCAGTTTGCATTCCACACATCGCCTTTAAACATGATGAAGCCAAACAGGATGAGACCAAACAAACTGGCGAGCTTGGTCACGGTAAAAGTGGTCTGGATGAGTTTGCCACTCTTGATGCCTCTCGTATTGACATACGTAAGAAAGAGAATGAGTACAATCGCGACGAGTTGGGCAGGTGATATTTTTAAAAATCCAAGATCAAGGGCTACGAGGTCTTCACTGACCGAGGGCACGAGATAGGCCAGAAATTTTGCAAAGGCGACACCTACGGCTGCTATGGTCGCAGTCTGGATGACCGCAAAGAAGCTCCAGCCATACAGAAAGGCGGCAAGTGGATTAAAGGCTTCTTTCAGATACACATATTGCCCCCCGGCTTTCGGGTACATGCCACTCAACTCTCCATAGCTCACTGCTGCAGTGATGGTCATAAAGCCGGTGATCAGCCACACCGCGATCAGCCATCCGGCACTCCCTACATTGCGGGTGATATCTGCGCTCACGATAAAGATCCCGGATCCGATCATCGATCCGGCAACGATCATCGTAGCATCCATCAGGGTCAGTGATTGCTTAAAGGAGGTGGGTTGATCTGCCATGTAGTTGATTTTGGTTCAAGATATATATTTCCCATAAAAGGGTGATTTCTGAATTTTGAATACCTTGAGAACCAGTTTAATTCCTGAATCACACATTCCACTACCATGTCAGTTAGCAAAAGAGTTGGCTCATATATCATCGGCCTGGTCATCATTGCCATTGCCCTCACCTCACTGCAGGTCCTCGGCATTGCCAGCCTTCACCCTATTGCTACCGCCATATTCAGATGGATAGCCATAGGAGGGATGACCTATTGGGTCTGGAAGCGAAAGAACCTGACCACATGGATACTCTTCAGTATGGTTATCGGTGCTGAGGTCGGGCATGATTTCCCGGTGATGGCCTCTGAACTCAAAGTGGTCAGCAAGATATTCCTCAAGCTCATCAAGACCATCATCGCTCCGCTGATCTTTGGTACTCTCGTTGTGGGTATCGCCGGACATGGCAACCTCAAGCAAGTGGGCCGCATGGGATGGAAATCCATTTTGTATTTCGAAGTAGCAACGACTATTGCCTTATTTATCGGCCTCATCGCCATCAATATCAGTAAGGCAGGCGTAGGTATTCAGATGCCACCCACGACAGAGAAGGCAACACTCGACGTACCTCCTCCCTCGACCTGGGATGAAATCATCCTTCATATTTTTCCGGAGAATATCGCCAAGTCAATTGCAGATGGCCAGGTCCTGCAGATTGTAGTGTTCAGCATTCTCTTTGCTATAGGCCTTGCACTTGTCAAGGAGCCGCACAAGAGGCACATGCTGGACTTCTGTGAGAGCCTGACCGAGGTGATGTTTAAGTTTACCAGTGTAGTCATGTATTTCGCCCCCTTTGCGGTCGGTGCGGCTATCGCGTATACGGTAGGGCACATGGGCTTTGGTATCCTGGGCAATCTGTTCAAGTTGCTGGCCACGCTGTACATAGCGCTGATAGCCTTTGTACTGTTTGTATTCCTGCCCGTGGCCCTGATTATCAAATTGCCTATCAAGCGCTTCCTGCGTGCAGTCATGGAACCTGCCACGATAGCTTTTTCTACCACCAGTTCAGAGGCCGCCCTGCCTAAGGCGCTGGAGAATATGGAAAAGTTTGGCGTGCCCCGTAAAATCGCAGCGTTTGTGCTCCCGGCAGGATATAGCTTCAATCTCGATGGGTCGACCCTCTACCTCTCTCTGGCCACTATTTTCGTCGCGCAGGCTGCAGGGATACATCTGCCCATTGGCCAACAGATATTGATCCTGATCACCCTGATGCTCACGACCAAGGGCATAGCCGGTGTCCCCAGGGCATCGCTGGTCATCCTGATGGGCACTGCAGCTGCCTTCGGCCTCCCTGTCGAACCAATCTTTCTGATCCTCGGTATTGACGAACTCATGGACATGGCTCGCACCACCATCAACCTGGTCGGCAATTGCCTGGCCTCCACTGTCATCGCCAAATGGGAAGGGGAGGAGACCTACAACGATCCGGAAAATACCTCCTTCACCTAGTCTGGATAGAATCCACACGCACACGTTCACATGTTGTCACTCTTCCTGTATCTTTTGCAGGAGCCGTGCTGATTTGTTATTTCTTCCAATGGAATACCCAGAATATATCTCCAAGGCAATCCTGAATTGGAATCATCCTGCTGGCGGAGAGAACTCCATCCAGCGGCGCTTATATTTCCTGCGGAAATATAAAATCAGGCCAATTCCGGTTTGAATATAGAAGGTAGCTTTCTGGAAGCTTGAGGGTAAACGTTTCAGAACCCACACGTTCTCACGCATACTGTTTATTGCCCCTTGCTCCCTGCCCCTTGCCCCTTGCCTCTTACTTTCTCACTGTCTCACTGTCTTACAATCATCAGTAATACCACCAATCCCATTCCACTCCTCCTTTGCCATTGATGATCAATGCAGGAGCAGGAAATTTGAAAATATTGAGCATTCCCAACAAGGTCTTCAGCGGTTTGCTTTTGACATTGATTTTAGTGAGATCGATATCAGGAGACAATATAAATTGCCTGTATCGAGGGTACTCCAGGTCAGAAGTCTGGAATGTATTGGGGCCTTCTTCCCATTTGTTTTCAAAGCCGCCAAACATATTTTCTCCACTATAGCCGGCAGCAATGTTGAGCCATTTTGGAAACCGGCTTTCTTCTTTCAGGAAAGAATGAATATTGACAGACATCCAGATAGTCTGCGCATTGTAGTCCTTGAGAAAAGTCTGGAGTAAGTTTTCACCAAACAAGTCATCTGTTCTCTCCATCAAGGTGGTCGTGCCTCCGGGGACACCCATGATCGGTTCCTGCGGATATGTAAGGTGCGTGGTAGACATTTTCATCCGGATGCGTTGTTCGTTCCAACCGGCCTGCTGTCCGGCCCACATTCCGGCACCGGCTACATTGAAAGCAAAATCATAAGGTGAAAAGCCCCATTCGGATGAAAACCCGTCCAATACTTCAAGGGTTGTCTGCAAACCGACAGCCACCAGGGCACCGGTCCATATACTTGACTTTCGGTTCATCCCGGTCCATCGCGCCAGATGGTAAGTCCAGTCGGACTCAAAGTAGCTGGTAAACATGTGCCCTGCCTTGTCCATCTGCTGCCATTCCTTGATATCATTGAAGAAATGGAAGGAGGTACGCGGGTATTCGGTATACCAGAGCTCATTGAGACTGATCACAGCGCCTGTGTATACGACAATGCCGGTTCCAGTCGCAGCCCAAAACCGCCCTTTATGGAGGGTATCAGGAGTGTCCCAGAAGCCAAGGGTGTCCTTTTGGCCAAATGCCAGCACTCCCCACATCACCCCCAAAAAGGCAAGGATTGGAGGCTTCCACCTGACATTTGTCCACATTATTAAAGCTTTGGGCAACATCCGTTAAGAAAAACAGTAATATTTGATATTTTGCAGGCAATTTAGATCAATAAAACCGGTTGAAAGAACGTCTATAGAAACATATGAATATACTTCGACTACCCCTGCGCGTTGTTTTTGGCCTATTACTGGTCCTCCACTTTGGGGTATCCAGGGGCCAGGACATCCATTTCACACTCCATGGAATGACGCCACTTGCCTTCAATCCGGCCAATACCGGCGGGTTCTATGGCTCTTACCGGATCTCCGGCCTCTATCGCGACCAATACAGAAGCGTGACAGGCAACGGAGCCTTTTCTACCGCAACTTTTTCTGTTGATGTCCCGGTCATCCGTGGCTTCAAGGAAACAGACTGGGTAGGAGTCGGTATGTTTTTTTATTCGGACAAATCAGGTGATGCGGGACTGACCCAATCCACCTTTAAGATTTCCGCAGCCTACCACTGGTCGATGAATAAGAAAGGAACAAGTATCCTGGCGATCGCTTACCAGACAGGTTCGCTGCAAAGAGAGATCAAGGATGTATCAAAACTTCAATTTGAAGACGCCCTCGTGAGTGGTGGCATCACGATTGAAAAGCAATTGATGACATGAAGAAAGGATTCCTCGATCATGTCGGCGGATTGAAATTTACCAGGAAAATCAACAAGACAGACGAATTCAATATCGGCGTAGCTGCCGGCAAATTCGGACGCCCTGACTGGTCCCTCCTCACACAAGGAGGCAACTACCGTGTTGATCCAAGAGTGCATGCACAGATCGGTATGTCCTCCTTGCTCTCAGACAATGTCAGGTTCCTGCCGAATGTCTCCTACCAGAAAATATTGAATAGCCCCGCTTCTACGTTTGTGCTGCAAGGATTGATCGATTACCTGTACAATGAACAAAAACAAATCGTCCTGAAAGGCGGACTTGGATATCGCAGTGGTGCAGGCATCGGTGATGCTGTGCAGGTGATGCTGGGTGCCGATATCAAGGAGATCCGCGTCATGCTGGGATATGATATCAACATATCGCCACTTGCCGGAGCGAGTAGTTCACAGGGAGGCTTCGAACTCGCCGCCCAATACATTGGTAGGATATACAAGCGTCCAAACCCGGATCCAATTATCTTTTGCCCAAGATTTTAAAGATGAAGATGAGCAGAATACTATTTTCTTCGCTGCTGGTGATGGTGGCTACCTGGTTGTCCGCACAGCCCCTGGATGAGGTGCCCGTCAAGATGATGATTGAGACAGCAGAAGCGAGCCTTGAGATCCCGGATTACTATACCGCCCTCGAATGGTATGAAAATGCCTACAAGGAAACCCGGGACCCGGATATCGCCACCAAGATCGCTACACTGCAGATCAAGATCAGGGACTATGTGCGCGCAGAGCGCTGGCTTGAAAAAATAGTCGAAAAGGATCAGGGGGAGAAATATCCCTTTACAGTTTTCCAATATGCCCAGGTCCTTAAGGTCAATGGCAAGTACCAGGAGTCAGTCGATGCCTTCAATTTTTTTGCAGGCCTCAATGTTGCGGATAGCCTGCTTGCACTCGCAGATAATGAAGTAGCTGGTATCCAGCTCGCCGTGAAGTCCAAACCTCCGATTGACCTTGTAGTAGAAAATGTTGGCAAGAATGTCAACTACTCTTACACTGATGCAGCACCATGGCTCGGGGCTGATGGCAATCTATATTTTGCCTCCATGCGCACCCGCGAGCTCATCACACTCAATGGAAAGGAAGGGGATTATTATCTCAAGATATATAGCTCAAAACCCGAAGCAGACGGAGAGTGGGATGGTGCCAAGCCTCTTGACTCAAAGATCAACCGCGAAGGTTTTCACACCGGCAGCCCTAGTATTGCACCTGATGGCAGCAGGATGTTTTTTACAAGATCACAACTCACAGGTAATGACCTCACCGAGAGTAAGATATTCATGAGTGTCAACAAGGCACAAAACTGGGGAGCTCCTGTAGAACTGAAAGGCATCAACGGAAATTATATCGCTAAGCAACCTGCACCGGGCATATTGTTTGGAAAGGAAGTCCTCTTTTTCTCTTCCAATATGGATGGCGGATTAGGTGGCTATGACCTCTACTATGCAGATCGCATCAACGATGAGACCTATAGTCTGCCGGTCAACCTGGGGCCTGAAGTGAACTCAGCCGGTGATGATGAGACCCCATTCTACCTCAACAACAAATTGTATTTCTCATCTACCGGTCATCCCGGATTAGGTGGGTTTGATATCTTCCGAGCTGAATGGAATGGACAGGATTGGGGCAAGGCAGAAAACCTGGGAGCTGGCTACAACTCTTCCTATGATGATATTTTCTTCTCCGTCAATGAGGATGGCAAGCTCGGCTTCCTGGTGTCTAACCGCCCTGACGATGAAGCTAAGTCATTGAAATCAAAAACCTGCTGCGATGATATCTATCAGTTCCATATCAAGGATATTGTCATCGACCTGATCACTACAGTATACGAAGGTACGACTCCAGTCATGGGCGCAAAGGTGACTGTATTTGAAGTGGATCGTGGCAAGACAGGGAAGTCACAGCAACAGATCAACGAAAAGATAAATGACTTCCAGTTTCCGCTGGATCAGGACAAGGCCTATAAAGTACTCGTTGAAAAGGATGGGTACAAGCCTGCTGAGTTTGAATTCAATACAGTAGGCCTGGTCGACAACTTTACAAAGCGTATTTCAGTCAAGCTCATCAAGAAGGAACCTGATAATACAGGCATGGAAACGGTTACGATCAACGAACCAATCCGCCTCAACAACATCTATTACGATTTTGATGATGACAAGATCCTCCCGGATGCAGAGAAAGACCTTTCCTTCCTTGTGGACTTGATGAAGAAATATCCGGATATGGTGATCGAGTTGTCATCCCACACGGATGCACAGGGTAATGATGCTTATAATGAGAGGCTATCACAGCGCAGGGCACAATCTGCGAAGAATTGGATGGTGGCACATGGCATCAAGGAAAACAGGATCGAAGCGGTGGGATATGGTGAACGTAACATCCTCAATGACTGTATCAATGGTATCGAATGTACCGATGAGCAGCACAGGGTCAACCGTCGTACAGAGTTTAAGATCATATCCGGTCCGACCACCATCGAAGTGAAGAAATCCGATCTCGGAGACCAGAAGAAAAAAGAGTCACCTTCTAAGATATTGAATACCCCTACAAAGGGGACTACACCGGTCACCGATCCAAAGGTCGAATTGACATTTAACAAACTCATTGAAGATCTGGGTACAGTAAAGAAGGGTGAGAAAAGGGAGATGAGCTTTTCGTTTACCAATACAGGCAATGTGCCTATTGAAATCGAACTTGTTTCTTCCTGTGAATGCACTACACTGGACTGGCCTCAGTTTAAAATCTTTAAACCCGGCGATAAAGGGGTGATCAATGCCGTCTTTGATAGCAAGGACAAGGAGATCGGGAGACCACGGACATCGAGATCATCCTCAAGCAGGGCGATCCCAAGACGCGTGCACCTAAGGTCTATAAAGTGCAGTATAAGTTTGACCTGGTCAAGTAAGGTGATCAACGGAAAAAATATGGATACGAACGAATAAGTAGAGACGCGATTAATCGCGTCTCTACTTATTCGGATACGGGGCACATGATTATGTGCCCCTTCGTTTTTATAAAAGTAATTGAGCGCAAATTCATAAAGTACCATCCGTGAATCTCTCCCTCCTATACGAACAAGTCACGCAGCAGGATGCTTTCGAATGGGCAGGTCTGATCACAGGTATCATTTACGTCGTCCTGGCTACCTACGAAAAGCCTTCCTGCTGGATATTTGGGATTATCAGTTCAGCGTGCATAGCCTGGAAGAGCTTCACGGATTATAAGTTGATGGCTGATGTCATCTTGCAGGTGTTTTATATAGTTATAGGGATCATAGGCATCCTGCAATGGCTTCGTGGGCGTAAAGGAAGTCAGGAGAAGCCAATCATCAAGACACCTGCCTGGCAGCATATCACGGCGATCACTGGGTGCATGCTGATCAGTTGGCCACTCTCATACCTGTTGGTGACCTATGCAGATGCCAGGTATGGGTATCCGGATACATTATTGACGCTGCTTTCGGTTTGGGCTACCGTACTGCTCATCAGAAAGGAGCTGCACAACTGGGTGTACTGGATGGTCATTGATGCTGTGTACCTCTTCCTCTATTGGCGTAGCGAAGGGTACTTATTTGCCCTCTTGTTTTTAATCTATGCAATTATTTCCGTTTGGGGATGGTTGCAATGGAAGGGGCATTACCAGAGGCAGATAAACCCTGTGGGAGATTGACATATCAACAGTACTATTTTGTACTTTCATGGTGAGCGAAAAGTTGATTAAAATAAATTCCTTAATGCAACCTGATTTTTTTGTCCATCCAGATATCGCCAAAGCGCAAACGATTTCCACTGAAGTCTATCTCAGCGAAAACGTTTTTGCAGCGGCAAAGGAGAAAATATTTGCGCCCTCATGGCAGTTTGCCTGTGATACGGATCAGGTGTTAAATGCAGGTGCAGCATATCCATTCACTTTTGTTGAAAATTACCTTCAGGAGCCGCTGGTCATCACCTGTGACAAGCAGGACAAACTGCACTGTCTCTCCAATGTGTGTACCCATCGCGGCAATATCCTGGTGGATAAACCATGCCAGCTGCATCATTTACAATGCAGGTATCATGGCCGCAGGTTTAATCTCGATGGCGCTTTCACATTCATGCCTGAATTTAACGAGGTAGAAAACTTTCCCTCCGGGAGTGATGATTTGCATTCGCTTCCGCTCTTCCAATGGGGCAAGTGGCTTTTTACCTCGCTTCAGCACGATGCATCTCCGGAGCCTTATTTCCGGGAGATGATCGACAGGCTTTCATGGTTGCCACTGGATGAATTTAAGTTCAGGCCTGACTTGTCAAGGGATTATACGGTGGAGGCTAACTGGGCACTGTATTGTGAAAATTATCTTGAAGGATTCCATATCCCATTTGTCCATGCGGGACTCAATGCCGTCATTGACTATGGTACCTATACTACAGAGTTGTTCAGGTATTCAAACCTGCAACTTGGTCTTGCCAAGGATGACGAGTTAGCTTTTGATCTGCCTCCTTCAAGTCCCGATTATGGAAAGAGGGTAGGAGGCTATTATTTCTGGATATTCCCCAATATGATGTTCAACTTCTATCCATGGGGCTTGTCCATCAATATCGTCAGGCCGGTCACGATTTCGAGGACTGTTGTTTCCTTTCTCACTTACGTATGGGATGAAACCAAGCTGGAACAAGGCGCTGGCTCCAATCTCTTTCGGGTAGAAATGGAAGACGAAGAAGTTGTCCAGGCTGTGCAGCGGGGCATTCGGTCAAGGTTTTATACCCATGGCAGATATTCAGTAACAAGGGAGCAGGGGACGCATCATTTTCACAGGCTGCTGGCAGAAGCATTTAAATGATACTTCGACTACGCCCAGCAACCGAGGAAATGAAGAATGAAAAATGAAAAGTGGTTTGACTGTAGACAGATTTACCAGAGATGTTGTATTCAATAGTAATTTAACTTTGCTAACTATGAAAGCCATCCTCACCATACCCTTATTCTTGTTGTTCTGCGCCAGCATGCAGTCCCAGAATCCACAGTTCGCCCCGCGCGACGAAACCTATCTCGATGCAAGTCTGAATACATTTGTGAATAATCTTCTGGCGGCTATAGACAGTCGTGACCAGCATTTTTTATTTGATGCGCTGGAG
The DNA here is from genome assembly GCA_016716665.1 of Candidatus Opimibacter iunctus. Taxonomy (GTDB): domain Bacteria; phylum Bacteroidota; class Bacteroidia; order Chitinophagales; family Saprospiraceae; genus Opimibacter; species Opimibacter iunctus. The sequence goes on from JADJVH010000013.1 coordinate 45,528, forward strand.
ATCGATGTTGCCGGCGAGCGTGGAGTTGCTTCAGCCGATGAAGACTTCAAGCACGAATGGAATGTGGACCAGGACTCCAGCGTGATCTGGCCACTGATGAAGCGTGCCATTCAAATGGGTGGCGTGTTCCTGCATGACACCAATGACCTGACCGGCAGGTATCAGTTTGTGTTCCCCTATGTGTATGACTTGCAGCTCGATATCGAAGACGACTATTATGCCATCGGTGTTGTGACAGGAAAGAATGTCAACCTGAGGGACAAACCCGATACGGCCGGGCCGATCAAATCAAAACTCACGTATGATGTCATTTGGTTTCTTGACGGAGAGCAGTACGGAGTGACCAAATCCGGAACCAATCCTTATGGCGAACCAGAATGGTACCTGGTAGAGACCTATGACCGCCAGCAGAGAGGATGGGTCAACTGGCGATATGTATACAGCCCGATGAGCTACAGGATGTTTCTGTTTAAAGATGCAAAGGGGGCCTGGAAGATTTCTGCGTTCATGGCAGGCGATTGAGGGCTGATGTAAGTGCCTGAATTCTAAGGACATTCTAATTACATTCGAACCGTTTTCTCTCTTCTGGGGCCTACTTTTGTATGCAATGCGTTGAAACAACAAATTTGAAATCCCTATATAGATCAGGGCCTGGCTAGTTTAGCCGGGCTTTTTTTTTCGATGAGGCCCATCAGAAGGTGATTATTTATCTTCGGCATCACATGACTTCAAACGAAAAGACCACCACCGCCAGGATACTTACTCCGGCCGTCATCGTAGCAGCCCTTGGCTATTTTGTAGACATCTATGATCTTCTACTCTTTGGGATAGTGCGCAAGGCTAGTCTCACAGACCTGGGACTGGTCGATCAGGCCAACAGGGATGCCGGGGAGTATCTGATCAGTATGCAGATGTACGGCATGCTCCTGGGAGGTATCCTGTGGGGTATCCTGGGAGACAAGAAAGGAAAGCTATCTGTTTTGTTTGGATCCATATTCACCTATTCAGTAGCCAATATCGCCAACGGCATGGTGCATTCTGTGGATGCCTATGCCTTCTGGCGTTTTATTGCAGGTATTGGATTGGCCGGCGAACTGGGAGCCGGTATCACATTGGTAGCGGAATCCCTTCCAAAGAATAAGAGAGGCTATGGTACCATGATCGTTGCAGTAGTTGGTCTGACTGGAGCTATTGTGGCTAATCTCGTTTACCAGATTTTCGAAGACTGGAGGTTGTGTTACTATGCCGGTGGAGTCCTCGGTTTATTACTTCTCTTCCTCAGGGTAAGTGTGAGAGAATCCTTTATGTACAAGCAGGTGGAAAGCGGAGACCATGAGCGGGGCAATTTTCTTTCGCTCTTTACAGATCGCGCACGTTTTGGCAAATACCTGCGATGTATCCTCATTGGTATCCCCTTATGGTTTTTAGTCGGGGTACTCATCACCTTTTCGCCTGAGTTTGCAAGAGCCCTTGGGGTAGAGGGTGCGGAGACTATCAAAGCAGGACAAGCAATCGCATGGTGTTATGGAGGGCTTGTCTTCGGGGATATCATGAGCGGGCTCCTGAGCCAGTATTTGCAAAGCCGGAAGAAGGTTATGGCGATCTTTCTCACACTCAATCTGTTTATGGTCATGGTCTACCTCAATGCCGATGGCATCTCATCAGCTATGTTCTATCTCTTATGCATGGCGATGGGATTTTCAGTTGGCTATTGGGTCATCTTCGTCACTATTGCCGCCGAGCAATTTGGTACCAATATCCGCGCAACCGTCACCACGACCGTCCCCAATTTTGTTCGCGGTTCTTTGCCTCCGATCATCCTGCTCTACCAGTTTTTCCGAGATAAGACCTTCAATGGAGACATCCTCCAGGCCGGTATGGTCGTCGGTACGATCCTCGCCGCTATCGCCTTCCTGGCGTTGTGGAAGATGAAGGAGACGTTCAAGGCAGATCTTGATTATACAGAACCGCTGTAATTCTAAATGCTGTAGCATTTAGTTGGCGGAAGAGGCTGAAGAGGCCAAAGGGGCTGAAGAGGCTAAAGGCAGGTGCGCAATTAGCAAAGATGCTGAGTCACACCCACACTTCTCACGTTCTCACGTTCTCACGTTCTCACGTTCTCACGTTCTCACGATCACCGATCACTCGATCACCGATCACTCGATATCAAAGTCTACGTGATAATGATCATCATGAAACATATTGACGAGATCACTGAGATGAGAGATGATACGAATTTCCCTTCGCTGTAGTTCTTTACCGGATGACGTGCTGTAGAGTTCATCCTGCATATTGGTATTGAACAATATCTTATGAATCTTCAGGCCGTTTTGACGGGCAGCATCATCCAGGGCAAGGATGTGTCTGGCCATAGTCTCAAAATCAATCTGTGTCTTATGGTTGATCGCTAATTGCCCATCCTGGTTGAATTGCAACAGGTAGTGCAGCAATCCCCACCGTGTGGTCCAGGTTTGTTTGTGATCTGTCCTGATCGTGGGGACCATAAAATCTACGCTTGTACCATTCTGATGCGTCCAGTGAAAAAGCATGCGCCCTCCTTTCCTTCGGGTACATTCCATCAGGATAAATTCTTTTCCGGGACAGGTGGTTTCGCAGGTTTTGTATGCATCAGTCAGCGTCTTGTAGACACGTGAGTTGACATACGCATTGTTGAGGATGTAATAACTGAAGCGGTCAAAGTAATGGAAGTTGTCACCCTTAAACGGCATGAGCCATCCGTTGCGCAATTTTCCTGAGCGGACGCTACCTTCAGAGACGGTGGCGCCTTCATTGGTGTGCACCATCTCCGGTATGGAAAGTATTCCAAACAGGATCACAATGGTGCCCAGGAATATCCAGCGCTTTTTTACGTTCATTGATGACCTGACAGGTTAATAAGTAATATGGTCCGTAAGATAGGCTTTCCGTCTTATCGCCTGTGTTTTCCTCCGGTCCACTGATGGCCTGAAAGGAATTTCTCACCGGAGTCAATTGCCCCTGCCTCAATCGTAGTACCCATTGAATCATTCCAACGGTTGAGGTATCCAAATAAAGCGACCACTCCTGCTATTTCTACAATCTCTCCCTCATCCCAGTGTTGACGCAATGCTTCAGCGATCGAGTCATCTACAACATTTGGGACAGAAGATGCAGCTACAGCAAAGTCCAGTGCAGCTCTTTCAGCGGAGTTAAAGGCGGGGTGTGTCTTGTATTCCCAGATGTGCTTCAACTGATCTTCAGATGCCCCATATCGCTCAGCCGCCCTGATCCCATGCGCCTGGCAATACTGACATCCGGTCGTATAACTCGAGATATACGCGATCAGTCTTTTCAATGCGCTGGTCACCCGACCATGGTTTTCCATCACTGCCTGGTTCATCCGGATAAACGCCTGCGCGATATGCGGACGACGCTGCATCGTCTTCACACTGTTGGGACAAAACCCAAGCGTTTCATTATAAAACTTAACCAGTTCCGTGATAGAGGGATCGGTTTCTGGCAGGGGAGATACAAGAGGAGTTTTCAAGGTTGTGAGTTGTGAGTTTTATTTACCCCTAAATCCCCTGAAAGGGGACCTTTTTCAATAGTATCATGATAAAATGAAAGTAATAATTTTTATGTCCAATTGATTGGAGAAGGGTCCCCTTTAGGGGATTTAGGGGCCCATTTTTCACTTTTCTTTTTTCGTTTTTCACTTAAAGAGTGCCTCGCAGTTCTTGTTCCCTTTCAATCGCCTCAAACAGTGCCTTGAAATTTCCCTTCCCAAATGACTTCGCCCCCTTGCGCTGGATGATTTCAAAAAACATAGTAGGCCGTGACTGGACAGGCTTGGTGAATAACTGTAAGAGATAACCTTCATCATCCCTGTCGATCAGGATACCCAGTTCTTTCAGCGGAGCCAGGTCTTCATCGATCGTACCGACACGGTCCAGGATGGTATCGTAGTAGGTAGAAGGTACTCTCAGGAATTCAACGCCTCTAGCCTTAAGCTTGGTGACGGTATCGATGATATTGTCTGTTGCTACAGCCAGGTGCTGCACACCTTCATCTTCATAAAAATCGAGATACTCTTCGACCTGTGATTTCTTCTTGCCAGCAGCTGGTTCGTTGATCGGAAACTTGATGAAGCCATTGCCGCTGCTCATCACTTTACTCATCAGGGCCGTGTACTCTGTAGAGATATCTTTGTCATCAAAGGTGAGGATGTTCCTGAAGCCCATGACTTCTTCATAGAAGTTGACCCAATGATTCATCCGGCCAAGCGCTACGTTACCTACCATGTGGTCGACATATTTTAAGCCGACCGTGGTAGGATGGTAGTCCGTCTTCCATGCATTATAGCCTGGCAAAAACAAGCCGTGATAATCTTTACGTTCTACAAAGATGTGTACGACCTCGCCGTAGATATGGATGCCTGAGCGGACCACACGGCCATGCTCATCTTCTTCAACGGTAGGCTCCATGAATGATTTGGCGCCACGTGAAGTAGTTTGCTTCCATGCATCCGTAGCATCATCCACCCACAGGGCGATGACCTTGACACCGTCACCATGCTTGTCGATGTGGCGTCCGATCGCTGAATCGCTATGGAGCGGAGAGGTCAGGACCAATCGGATCTTGTCCTGGGCAACTACATAGGATTCTATATCCTTTTCTCCGGTTTCAAGTCCCTTGTAGGCAAAGTCCTGGAAGCCAAATGCTGTTTTATAGTAATGAGCGGCTTGTTTTGAATTGCTGACATACAGCTCTACATAATCCGTTCCCTTGAGTGGAAGGAAATCTTCCGCGACGCTTAGGCCCGGAGCTTCTTTTTGTGTTAAGACTGACATATGGTGTGTTTAAGGGTGCAAATATACGGTAGAAAGGGCTGCGGATTAAGCCTTGAGGGCACTTTCCACCTGGTTATAGACCGATCCGAAGCCAACGCGATGATCACCATTGGCTGCCCAACCGGTCATGGTCACGGTGTCTCCGTCTTCGATAAAGGAACGCTGCCCGCCACCATTGAGTGTGACAGGGTTTTTACCGCCCAGGGTCATCTCCAGCATTGAACCCAGGGATCCCTGATCAGGGCCGCTGATCGTGCCGGACGCCATGAGATCGCCAATGCGCACATTACATCCATTGCTTGTGTGGTGTGCTAACTGCTGGCACATGTTCCAGTACATGTATTTAAAGTTTGACCTGGAGATTGTAGTCGTCTCACCACCATCAGGTGTGATCTGTACTTCAAGATGAATGTCATAATTTTTTAAGCCCTGATAAGCAAGGTAGGGAAGCACTGCCGGCACTTGCTCAGGACCTTGTACGCGAAATGGCTCAAGGGCCTCCAGGGTGACGATCCATGGCGCTATCCCTGAAGCAAAGTTCTTGGCAAGGAATGGGCCGAGGGGTACATACTCCCAGGTCTGAATATCACGTGCAGACCAGTCATTGAAGAGCACCAGCCCGAATATATATTCCTCCGCATTGGAAGTAGAAATGGTTTCTCCCAATTGCGTTTCTTTTCCGATGATAAATCCCATCTCCAGTTCAAAGTCCAGTCGCTTGGTCGGCCCGAATACCGGTTGGTTTGCATCATTAGGTTTCGTCTGTCCATTTGGACGCCTGACTGGTGTTCCGCTGATCACGATGGATGATGCACGTCCATGATATCCGATGGGCAGGTGGCGCCAGTTTGGCAGCAATGCATTGGCCGGATCGCGAAACATCTTACCCACATTAGTAGCATGCTCAATACTCGAATAGAAGTCCGTGTAATCACCGATAGCCACCGGCAGATGCATCTGTACTGCACGGAAGGGCGCAAACACCTCCGGTAGATGGTGCAGCGGAGAATTCATGTTTGTCAATGTCTCCTGCAATCTCAACCTGACCTCTTTAGTGACCGGCTTACCCAGCGCAATAAATGGATTCAATACGGACTGATTAAAAACATCCACATCATCCACCAGCCCTTTGAAAAATCCTGTCTGCGCAAGCTTATACAGATTGATGACCTGATCCCCGATCCTGGTGCATACATAAGGTGCTCCACTATCCGATCCGATCCCAAAGGGAATATTATAAATACTAAAATCCGATTGGTCCGGAATCTCTATCCACGATTTCATGTCAACTAATTCAATTTATTAAACAACTTATTCCTAACTGCTCATGAGAGGCCACGGTTTGAAAGCCGTGGCAATTCAATTTCCTGACTTAGGAGCCAGGTCTTCCTCTCATGAAATATTTTTATCCTTGCCCCTTGCTCCTTGCTCCTTGCTCCTTGCTATTCAAGCCACGATTGAAAATACTTCCCATCATCAATCGCCAACGCCTGTTCCGTCACCATCAGTGGGGCAAACGTATCAATCATCACCGCCAGTTCCTGAGTATACTTTTGCCCGATGCTTCTTTCATAAGCACCTGGTGCAGGACCGTGAGGAATACCGGCAGGATGTAGTGTGATATGGCCTTGTTCGATATTGTTGCGGCTCATAAAATCTCCATCGACATAGTAGAGCACTTCATCTGAATCGATATTGCTGTGGTTGTATGGCGCAGGGATGGCTTTAGGATGATAGTCATAGAGACGGGGGCAGAATGAACATACTACAAATGCTTTCGTCTCAAATGTCTGGTGCACTGGAGGTGGTTGGTGCACGCGTCCGGTGATGGGTTCGAAATTGTGGATGGAAAAGGCGTAAGGAAAATTGTATCCATCCCAGCCTACGATATCAAATGGGTGTGTGGCATATACCATTTCGTGGAGGTATCCTTGCTTCTTGATCTTGATCAGGAAGTCACCTTTCTCATCAAAGGTTTCGAGATGGGAAGGCATCTTGTAATCTCTTTCACAAAAAGGAGAGTGCTCCAGCAATTGGCCAAACCAGTTGCGATACCGTTTTGGTGTATAGATCGGATGAAAAGATTCTGCATACAGGAGTCTGTTTTCTTCGGTATCAAAATCAATCTGGTAGATCATGCCTCGCGGGATGACCAGGTAATCACCATATTCGAAAGGGATATTGCCAAGAAATGTCCGTAATGTCCCTGAGCCTCTGTGTACGAAGATCAATTCGTCCGCATCTGCATTTTTATAGAAGTAGGTGGTCAGTGATTTGGTTGGTGCAGCCAGTCCGACATGGATATCCTTATTGACCAACAATGGATACCTCGATTCGAGCCAATCATTGCCTGGCGGCACATTAAAGCCTTGAAGCAGCCGGGCTTTCATATTGTGCTCGACGGCGATCTTAGGCATTACATTTTTTGGTTCGGCTACGCTCCTGACCTGGGTGGGGCGATGCAGGTGGTAAAGGAGGGACGACATTCCGTCAAACCCCACAGTACCAAAGAGTTGCTCGTAATGAAGGCCACCACCGGGTTTCTCAAAAACCGTGTGCCTTTTCTGGGGAATGGTCCCGAGTTTATGGTAGATGGGCATGATTCTTTTTTCTTCAAAAGTAAGGATTTAGGGGGAGAGGTGGGTAGGTGGCCATTTCAAGATGCGGTTATGGTGTACGTATTTTTACGAAATATATTTCCACGAAATACGAAGGGTGATTGAAATACCTCCTAAGTTGATTATCACTTAGTTATCATAATATCCTTTAGTCTCAGTATATTAGTGATCATGAGATGCCACCTGCAAAAGATCTTTTTGCCTTTTCTGGCCATGTGTATTACAGGCATTACTTCAGCCCAATGGACGGATCATTTTGAAGATATCTGCAGCCTCCAGCAATGGAGTGATATCCAGGTCACTGAAGGATGGAATATACAGGCGCTTGAATTGCATGATATCAGCCTGACCAATCCGGCTACTTTACATTAATGCCCTATACAGTCACATGGTATGCTGACTGGAGAGGCCCACTGTTCTATAGACCAGCAAATGGTGATTTTGTACTGACTGGTAATCTCACGGTGACCAATAGAGCTGGAAACGATATCCCCGGTTCATCCTATAGCCTCGGAGGTTTTATGGTTCGCAATCCTAAGGCACTGACCAATGGCCCGATAGGCTGGGTGCCGGGCCAGGAAGATTATGTCTTTCTCTCCATCGGTAGAGGCGCGACCAATCATCCTTCATGTCCCGGATGTCCTGCACCACACTTTGAAGTCAAGACTACAGACAATAGTAATTCTGTTTTGAATCTATCTCCGATCAGCTCTACTACCGCTGATATCCGAATGGTTAGATTAGATCCTTTTGTATTGGTGCTGTACAGGTTTCCCGCACAATCTTGGGTCGTGCACCGGAGGTATTATCGTCCTGACCTGCAGGATACAGTGCAAGTGGGCCTGGTCACCTATACGGATTGGGATAAAGCATCGACGTATGCCAATACCTTTCATAACAGTCATGTCCTCAACGAGGACCTCAATCCTGATCCTAGCAATAATCCCGGCCAGCCATTTGCACCTGATATCATATCACGGTATGATTTTCTGCAACTGCAGGCGACCATGATGCCGGTGGAGTGGGAAGGACTTGATTTGACTAACGCAGGACAGGTCAGTGATGCACAGATTCTGTCTCGCTATGGTTTATCTATCGTCACTCCTAATGCTTCTACATCGCATGTTTGGTTGGGAAGAGTCAATAACAATTGGAATACTACATCTAACTGGTTGACAGGCACAGCCCCATTGATGGCAGATAGTGTGAGGATTAATTCTTGTGCATGTCCATCAGCATCATGTGCTCAGTTAGGCCCGGGGGTCACTTCGATCAGTGGACTTGAACTGTCAGAAGGGGCGGTGCTGACCATCCCGGCTGGTGCTACCTTGGAGGTCAATGGGCCATTTAACAATGAGGGATTAGTGATTGTATATGGGCAATTGCAGATCACGCCTGGTGTGTCAGATCAGGCGATCAACAGGGGGATGTTGGATTGCAGGACGGGAGGGAATATTCTAATAGTTGATTAGGAATAGGAAGTTAGGGTAGGGCCAGGTCTTATATTCCAGATTGAGTGTTCGTATTTTTACGAAATATATATCGCCGAAATACCGAAAGTAAGACCGTTTTCCGGACGTATTTTTACGAAATATATTTCGCCGAAATACGAGTGTCGTGGCACCTCCTATCAATCTTTTTTAAACACCCCAAGCGTATGATGCAACGCCACCCTGATAATATCCCGGTTATAAAACACATCCCCTGCTGTAGTCTGCTGAAACCAATTGATATACATCAGTTCAAATCCTATGTTGTTGACTGGCGAATACATAGCTGATATACCATATCGGTTCTGGTCAAAGACATTGTAGGTGACTTTATTACTGACATTGATATGGATTTCATCAAAGGCAAGGAAGCTGAATTTTTCTGACAGTTCATACTCCAGCTCAAGCTTATACCGTATGCGCACAGTCCCGAAGGTATAGGTGTCATCCGCTTCCTGAAAATACCGGAGTTCCGTCCAGTACCGGTGATGTAAATGGAATTGGTCACTGAGCTTTTGCAAGTGGGCTACCTCAAAGGAAGGCCTCAATTCACCCCTGATCGTATAGTCTGCGATCTCAGGATCCTGGGGCAACGAATGCCTGAAATAAGAAAATCCCAGGGCAACATCCCAGCCATTGCCCAGGTTACGCTGGAGATGTGTTCTGGTTAAAAACTGAGATTGACGGGCCGGGTTGACAAAATTGCGGAAATCAATTTCCTCCCTGATCTGCCAGCGGTCACCGATAGGTATTTTCAGGTAGTATTTGTACCAGATCTGTTGCTGGTCAATAACCTGCTTTTGGCCCCACAACAAGCCTGCTACAAGGATTAATGACAACGTAAGAAATGGCTTCATATAGATGATATATTTACCAATCATTATGTAAAGTTTAAAATTATTTACTAATTCTATAGAGTATGTCAAAAATTAAAGAAGTTTCCCGCTGCCACTGGTGCGGTACTGACCCCCTCTATGTCAGTTATCATGACAATGTATGGGGTGTCCCCGAATATGACAGTAAGGCATTGTTCGCCAAACTTATCCTCGACGGGGCACAGGCCGGCCTGAGCTGGATCACGATCCTCCGACGCCAGGAAGGCTATATGGCTGTCTTCGACAATCTGGATCCTGACAAGGTAGCCCGCTATACAGATAAGAAACTCGAAAGGATACTCCTCGATGACCGCATCATCCGCAACCGCCTCAAGGTATACTCTGCACGCTCCAATGCACAAGCTTATCTTAATCTGCAGGATCAGGGCTTAGACTTCAGCCAACATCTCTGGTCATTTGTAGATGGCAAGCCCATCGTCAACAAGCTCAGAGGAATCAGCGATTTTCAAGCGACATCACCTATCAGCGACGCTATGAGCAAAGACCTGAAAAAACGCGGTTTCAAATTCGTGGGCTCCACCATCATTTATGCCTTTATGCAAGCTGTCGGGATGTACAATGACCATGTTGTCTCCTGCTTTCGTCACGATGAAGTAAAAAATGCAAAGGGCAGAGGGCATAGAGCATAGTGCGCATAGAGCAAAAGGCAGAGAGCATTATTTTTTGGTTCAAGAAAACCAAAGTTAGGCGTCAGTTGAACTTACGTCTACCTACGCTTGATCATAGAAATTAAACTCCAAGGTAAAAACATGTAAGCCGTCTGCGAGGGCGGGCACCCCAGCCGTTGCAGACGGCCCTATGCCCTAAGGGGCTCTCTGCCCTTTGCCCTATGCACTCTGCACTCTGCCCTATGCACTATGCTCTTTGCACTATGCTCTATGCTTTTTTCCTACCTTCGCCCTTCGATTACACAAGTTATGATCCATCCCCCCCAGCGATATATCGTGACATCGGCATTGCCATATGCCAATGGCCCACTCCATATAGGACATCTCACCGGTGCTTATCTCCCTGCTGATATTTTCGTCAGGATGCTGCGTATGCTCGATAATGATGTGGCTTTTATATGCGGCTCTGACGAACACGGCGCAGCAATCACCATCCGGGCCCTGAAGGATAACAGCACCCCTCAGGCCATTATCGATAAGTACCATGCACTCTTCCAGGAGACGTTTCTGAAAGCCGGCATCTCATTCGATATCTATCACCGTACCTCCTCACCACTGCACCACGAGACCGCCCAGGAATTTTTCAGATCACTGTATGCCCAGGGCCAGTTTGTAGAAGAAGAGTCCGAACAATATTATGACCAGGAAGCCGGCAAATTCCTCGCCGATCGCTATATCAAGGGCACCTGCCCAAAGTGCAGCAACCCCGATGCATACGGAGACCAATGCGAACGCTGCGGTTCATCCCTCAGCCCACTCGAACTGATCAACCCCGTATCCACGATCACAGGGACTAAGCCAGAATTGCGAAAGACCAAACACTGGTATTTGCCTCTTGATAAATACGAATCCTGGTTGCGCACCTGGGTCGAAACCGGCGTCCTCGACGGCGTAGAACACCACGACCCTGCAGATTGGAAAACACACGTGATCGGCCAGTGCAAATCATGGCTCGATGGCGGATTACAACCCCGCGCCATGACCCGCGATCTCGATTGGGGAGTTGATGTGCCACAGGAAATTCCAGGATCCGCCGGCAAGAAATTATATGTGTGGATGGATGCACCCATCGGCTATGTCTCTGCTACAAAGCAATGGGCTGCCGACAATGGAAAGGACTGGAAAGCGTATTGGCAAGACCCTGAGTCTTCGCTCATCCATTTTATCGGCAAAGACAACATCGTCTTCCATTGCCTGATCTTCCCGGCGATACTCAAAGCACATGGGCAGTATAATCTACCTGTAAATGTTCCGGCCAATCAGTTTCTGAATCTCGAAGAACAAAAGATATCTACTTCGCGCAACTGGGCGATCTGGGTACATGAGTTCCTCAATGAGAATCCGGATCAGACAGATGCATTGCGATATGTCCTGACGTACTCACCCATAAGTTTTGCGATGGCAAGGTGCCTGAGTTTGATGAGGATACACCGATCGTAGGTACCAGGGGTGATGATGAAGCTTCATGGCATGAAGTTGAAATGATGGACCTGTTTGACCGCATGTGGAATGTACAGGATGCCATTTCAAAATATGATTTCAGGGCTGGACTCAAGGCAATGCTGGACATTGCATCTGCAGGTAATCAACTCCTGCAGTTCAATGAGCCATGGAAAGCACATAAGGAGGATCCTGAAAGCGTAGTCGTCGTGCTCAACCTATGCATTCAATACCTTGGGGCATTGAGCTATGCTATGCATCCATTTATGCCTGGCGCATCAGCACGTTTGAGGAAATTACTTGCACTCAATCCGATCATCGAACAAGGCTCATGGGTGACTACCCTTGATGCACTATCGATGGGCGAAAAATTGATTCCCGAAGGACATACGATCAATCAGCCGGAACATCTCTTCAGCAGGATCGAAGATGAGTGGATCCAACTGCAGATTGCAAAGCTGCATGAAATGTCTGCTGCAGCGGTTATAGCAACAGCAGAAGCTGTCGAGGCTGCTCCTGTAGTAGAAAAGCCTGCTGTATCGTATGATGATTTTGCAAAACTGGACATCCGCACGGCTAGAATACTAGCCGCAGAAAGCGTACCTAAAGCAGATAAGCTACTCAAACTCACACTGGATGTCAATGGAGTGCAGCGCACCGTAGTGAGCGGCATTGCTAAACACTATAAGCCTGAAGATTTGCCTGGCAAGCATGTGGTTATCCTCGCAAACCTGGAACCGCGTAAAATACGCGGAGTAGAATCGCAGGGGATGATCCTGATGGCTGAATCAGGCGATGGCCAGCTTCATTTTGTGCAGGCTGCTACAGATGAAAGCGGTCTGGCTATCAGCTAATTCTACCCTAAGGCCATATCTTTAGCCATCGATGAATACAGAGGAAACAATAAAGAATGGCAAACCCTGGGGCAGGATTGCTGCCATAGCCCTGCTGGTGATCGCAGGTAGCTATGCCGCATGGAAAATGCTCCATCTCCCTCTCTGGGCATGGTGGCCTTTGTTACTCGTACTTTCCTTTTGGCTGGCGGCTGTATTGTTGTTTTTTCCTGCTGATCCTATAGAACGAAAATGGCTGGGGTTGTCTACACTCTCCGGTATCCTGCTTGGTTTGGGTTTCCCTCCGTCACCACTCACATGGATAGTGATCTTCGCATGGGTACCATTGTTACTCATGGAAAATGGAATCTATCAGCGCAACCAAAAAGTGCGTCCGGGAAAAGTCTGGCTCTATTCGTTTCATGCATTTGTCCTGTGGAATGTCATTGCTACGTTCTGGGTGATGAACACTGCACTTGTAGCAGGCATAGTAGCCAATTTTCTCAATGCTGCTATTATGGCGACAGTCATAGTCATCATCCATGTGATCCGCCATCAGTTGCATCCAAGGTGGTCTATACTGGTCTTCATCTCATTCTGGATCTCATTCGAATACCTCCATCACTTTTGGGATATCTCATGGCCATGGCTGACAATGGGCAATGCCCTTGCCGAGTACCCATGGGCCATTCAATGGTATGAATACACCGGAGCTTTCGGCGGTTCTTTATGGGTATTGGTAGTCAACTATGCTACTTATCGGCTATATAGAGATGGAGCGTATAAAAAGCTGCTACCAACTGGTTTTGTCACAAGCCTGATAGTGGTTCCGCTCATGGTTTCTTTATGGATATGGTTTACGATCACACCTTCTGCTGCAAAGCCTGTTGGAGTTACTGTCGTGCAGCCCAATTTCGAACCCCACTATGAGAAGTTCGATCTTCCACAGCGCGATCAATCTATGCGGTTTCTCAAGTTGTCTTTCGATCATATCGACAGCACAACACGATATCTGGTCTTTCCGGAAACCAGTTTTGAAGGCATACGACTCAATACCTTCAGGGAAAATCCTGAGATCAGGTTGTTCCAGGGCGTGGTGGATTCTTTTCCAGACCTGCGATTGGTCACCGGGATTTCATCTTTCAGGGTACTGGACAAGGATCAATTGAAGGATGTCAATTACCGCACGCATATCGACAACAGAGGCGATACGACCTTGTGGGATATCCAGAATTCCGCGGTGCAAATGACTTCAGGAGAGGATGAGTACCAGGTGTATTTTAAATCAAAACTGGTGCCTGGACCTGAAATGTTTCCCTTCAAGGACTTTCTCTTTTTTCTCAAACCCATCATAGACAAGCTTGGGGGTACCTACGAAGGGCATACCAAGCAAGCCGAACGCAGTGTATTTACAGGTGGGCCGTTGCAGGTGGCCCCAATCATTTGCTATGAATCAATCTACGGTGACTTTGTCGGCGGATATGTGCGCAAAGGAGCTACAGCTTTGTTTATTGTCACCAATGATGGATGGTGGGATCTGACACCAGGTCACATACAACATCTCAAGATCGGAGCGATGCGGGCTATTGAGCACCGCCGGCCGATTGCACGGAGTGCGAATACCGGCATTTCCTGCTTCATTGATATCAGGGGACGTATCCTTCAGCCCACTAAGTATGGCGTGGCAACAGCCGTCATGGGTGAAGTCATTCCGGAGACAAGGATCACTTTTTATACAAGGTGGGGTGATCTCATCGCTAAATTTTTAGTGCTGGCGTGCATCAGCTTATTCCTGGTCACGATTTTCACTTTCGGGTTTAGAAAGTTTAAGTTCTAAGCTTCTTCCGCTGAGTTTCTATATTCTCCGGTTGTGCTTATCTTTATTCACCACTTAAATCTCACCCACCATGATCACCTTCTGGATACTTTGGATTTTCAATGCTGTCATGGCACTGATCCCAATCTATTTCTTTTTTATTGGCCTGGCTGACGGATCTGTTGATGGTGACAATATGGGGATATGGATGATATTACTGTCAGTAGTCACCTTGATCCTTGGAGGGACATACTGGCTGAAAACCAAAAACCAGGTATTGGCAGCTAAGGTGTTATTGTGGATTACCACAGTGCCATGTATCCTTGTGATCCTCTATTTTGCCATAGCTATCTTTGGAAATGCAAGGTGGAACTAATACATGAATCTATCATACTCGTTTTCGTGTTAACTTTAACCAACGCATAGTGACCGGATATACCTCACAATACATAGTCTGAAATGATTTTATTACTCCTCAATCAATACATATGAACCTCTTCACAATTCTCTGGTATTTCACAGCTATCATGTCCCTGGTACCGGTGTATTTCTTCTTCATCGGATTGAAGGACGGTTCGATCACTACCCGCAATTTCGCCTTATGGTTGCTCATCCTGCTTATCATCGCGGGTGTCCTGATCGGTTCAAACTGGCTCCGGGATCACGATCGGTTGAATATGGCGGAATGGCTCCTCGGTTTGGCAGCAGTTCCTGGTTTACTTGTACTACTGTATTTTATAGTAGTGCTTATCGGTAAGCCAAAGTGGAATTGATTTCTTATTGCTGTATTCCCTTTTTCTAAATTAACTTATCCCCTATGCCAGAAGCACCGGATTACAACCAGGCCGCTGAAGTCTTCCGCAAGACTATGGAAGAGGCGCTGGCCAACATTGATGTGGTCAATGCCAATCTCAAGAAGGAACAAGAGAAAGCAATTGATATGCAGATTGCAGCCAAGGATGAATTCAACCGTATACAAAACGAGGCACATCAGATATCAGAAGCCTACATGGAGCAACACAGGAAGGAATATCTCGCTCAAATGCGTGATGAAATCTTGCTGGAGGTGACCAGGAAACTCATATTGGAAGAAGTACCATCAGATAAATTGAAATCCGCATTGGAACTCCCTCCCAAGATTCTTGCAGACGCGTGGTTTTATGTCGGTTTTGAAAAACTTGATGATCATTACATTGGACATGTTGGCTATATCAACCAGGGGCGTTCCGGTACGGTCATCTTTTATCGAAACGATCTGACGATCCATTTTCCTTTTGAGTTTGGTGGAGGAGAGACCCTGGCGATTATTGATGTGCCCACACCAGAGAACTGGGAAAGGGAAACAAAGACTTTACTCGCTGACCGACAGGTGATCCTCGAGTTTGTGGCAAAACGCGTCATCAGGGATCAGGCTTCAAAGTGCACCTACTTCATAGGTCCTGACAAAATCCTGATCCAATATTGAAACCACCCATCCTCATGGTTATGAATCGATTTTTTCATTTTCTGGTTGGACCCGAATTATTGTGGTTGTGTTTTTATCTCCTTGTATTGGTCATCATCAAGGCATCAGGCTCTCCTGTCAAATCCATGGATGGATTCTGGGAGTCTACAGCTTGGTTTGTGCCTTTGCTGCTGATCCCTCTCACGTTTATGCTGTATTACGCTCCGGGTGTGATCAGGGACTGGATGTTGCTGAGGATATGGATAGTCGGACTGGTCGGCGGACACTATGTGTTAAGCAAAAGTTTGGCAGCATACACCGAGCAGGGCCCTGGCATTGGTACGGCTTATATCATGGGCATGGGTTTATTATTTTTCCTCCTGATCGCCGGATCAATCTGGGCTAAACTCAAATTTTAGCGATTTTGTCCTCACACGGGACTATGGCATAGAGTGGGGCAGACAAAACTTCCACAACGGCCTCGTATTCCTCGGCTTCCTCTCCTACGAGCAGTGCCTCACGAGGACAGACCTCAATCACGCAACCATGACCAAGGAAATCCTTTCCTCCATCCGAAATGAAATCTTATCAGCAGATTGATGCCACATCCCCCTCAAAACCCACTCACCCTCAACTGGTAGCTGGTGGCTGATAGCTGATAGCAAATTCTTAATCACGCCCACTCTCACTCCCACACTACCGGTAGCTGGTAGCTGGTAGCTGACGGCTGTCAGCTCAAACCAAATCCCTATCCCCCACATACTCAGATCTCACACAACTGGTAGCTGGTAGCTGGTAGCTAGTAGCTGGTAGCTGACGGCTGATAGCTGACGGCTTTTAGTCAAATCCCTAACACACTCACACTCTAACACACACCACTGGTAGCTGGTAGCTGGCGGCTGATAGCTGACAGCTGATGGCTGATAGCTGATAGCTGACGGCCGATAGCTCAAACCATATCTTCCGCCCTGACCCACTTATCAAACTGGTCAGCAGTCAGATACCCAAGTGCAATTGCCGCTTCCTTCAGCGTCGTATTCTCCTTATGCGCTTTCTTGGCGATTTCAGCAGACTTGTCATAACCGATATGCGTATTGAGTGCAGTCACCAGCATCAGCGAATTGTCAAGATGCATCTTGATCCGTGCATGATTAGGCTCGATACCGTCAACACAATGTTCTACAAAGCTGTGACATGAATCAGCAATCAACCTGGCAGATGTCAGGAAGTTAAAGATGATCACCGGCTTGAATACATTGAGTTCAAAGTGTCCTTGCATAGCACCTACATTGATGGCCACATCATTACCGATTACCTGGGCCATACACATAGTCATAGCCTCAGATTGCGTTGGATTGACTTTGCCTGGCATGATCGATGAGCCGGGTTCATTGGAAGGGATGTTGATCTCTCCTATGCCACTTCGAGGTCCTGATGCAAGCAAGCGGATGTCATTGGCTATTTTATTGAGCGAAACCGCTACTGTTTTCAATGCACCATGCGCCTCCACGATGGCATCGTGGGCGGCCAGGGATTCAAATTTATTTTTTGCAGTGACAAACGGATAGCCGGTCAGTTCTCCGATTTTCTTAGCTACTTTCTTATCGTACCCTTTTGGTGCATTGAGGCCTGTGCCTACCGCGGTGCCACCAAGGGCAAGTTCGGTGAGATGGGGCAGGGTATTCTTGATTGCTTTTATACCATGTTCAACTTGTGACGCATAGCCACTGAATTCCTGGCCTAGTGTCAAAGGCGTTGCATCCATCAGGTGTGTACGGCCTATCTTGACAATAGCCTTGAATTCCTTTGCCTTTGCATCAAGCGATGCATGCAGGAGTGTCAACGCAGGAATGGTATGCTCTACGAGATAGCTGAAGGCAGCAATGCTCATCGCGGTCGGAAAGGTATCATTGGAGGATTGCGACTTATTCACATCATCATTGGGATGCAGATATTTCTTAGCATCATCCAGTTTGCCTCCCTTGATGACATGGCCACGATTGGCGATCACTTCATTGAGGTTCATATTGGATTGTGTACCTGACCCCGTTTGCCATACGACCAGCGGGAAATGATCATCGAGTTGACCTTTGGAGATTTCATCACACACTTTGCCGATCAGTTTGGCTTTGGGTTGAGGCAATACCCCGAGATCCATATTGACCAGTGCGGCAGCCTTTTTAAGGACCGCAAATGCCCTGATGATTTCGATAGGCATACGGTGGCCACCGATTTTAAAGTTGTCTTTGCTTCGTTGTGTTTGTGCGCCCCAATATACATCAGCAGGTACCTGTACAGGTCCCATACTGTCTTTTTCTATTCTGTATTCCATAGTCTTTGCATTGAACGGCTAAGATAACCATGCGGGTATGGAAGTCAATGCACAATGACTTAAATCATGCGCAAATTGCCCAAGATCATTGATCTGCCCGGATGAGGAAACCCTAACGCCGAGGCATCAAGAATGGCTGTAACTATTTCACACGGGTATGGACACGGGATAGCACATGTTCGCCCACCCTGGTCCCTTGCACTGCACCATTTTCTATCGCGGGCATCGTATGTATACCACCATAAAAACGGCTGATAGACGCCTCAGCAGCGGCTTCTTTAAAGGAGTTAAACGACCTCACCGGAAGCTCATACTGGAGCTCACTGCTATCAGCAAAGGCAAAATTTTCACCAAACATACTGGTCATGATGACAGCGGATGCTGCGGTGATGACACTATGTGCACTGGTATACTCTGGAAATGGTGGTGTCTGCAGGGATGGTTCCCACCTCGGGTCAATAAACCTGTTGATGTACGTTTCAGGGCGAACCATATTGGTACGGTATTTTTCATCCCAGCAACTGATGAAGCCATCAAACAGACCGATAGCAACCATCGCATACGCCTCTGCAGTGCCTACCATATCCAGTCCGGCTTTACGCGTAGCCAGGCCTACAATCCCCATCCAATGCCCGCCTGGAGTGATTTTCTTGGTGGCCATCATCAGGTGGCCCTGTTGGTGCATGACATAAGGATTGCAATCCCAGAAATTGGCAATGGCGAGTTTTTCCTCTTTATTGGAATCCATCACCGTATATACTGCTTTTGCCTCCTTGTAGTATTGGGAATTAGTATCTGTGCTAAATGCAGTAGGAAATTCAGGAGCAAATTGATTGGCACTATCCAGGGTCATAGAACGTATTTCACGCCAGTGAGGCTCTACGGCTTCAATGTATGCAGGAGGAGTGGGCTGCCACCTGTTAGGATCCTTGTTTACCGTGTATTTGGGAAAGCTGCGCGTCTGCGCATAATTGTCTTTCTTAGACCAGGCCAGGATATGATCAGCGACTTGCTTTCCATACGCAGTAGAGGCTTCAAATACATCATCAGGTAATCCTTTTGCCTTTAGGTCAGCATACATGGCATTGGTATAGTCTTCCATCTCAGACTCCGAAAAGATCAACGCTTTGGCAACGGTCACATAAGCGTGCAATCCGGCAAGATTGACATCCACTTTGGGATCAGCAGGTGGGGCAGGAACCTCTGTCAGATCACGCACTTGTCCAGCCAGGCTTTTATATTCAGGATGGCCTTGCCGTAAGGTCTCATAGAGGGCTATATTGGTGTATGCATAGATACGTCCGGCAACGACCGGGGAGAAAATATCATGGACGATGATTTCAGTGGTTTTGTCAATGGAATGATGGATCAACGAAGTATTTGCACATACCGTAGGATCGTATTTCGATTGCTTACACGCAGGGATATATAGCAGGGAAACTAGAATCAAGGGGAGGATAATCCTGATTTTCATAGAGGAATTGTTTAATTGCCGCAAAGGTATTGAAAAAGGAGGGTTTACAATTCCTGCCTGATGATCATCAGCTTTTCTAAGTGAATTTTAATATCCGGATTGAAAAAACGGAGGTCGAAAGGATTTCCTGGGGTTTGAACGGCTATTCAATTCGCGAATAAAAACTTTTTATTAGGGCTTATGGACAGCAAAGTATGATCCACTATATATTATTAAAATATTTAATATGTTTTAGAGCTAATTTTTCATCGGCCACCTATGGAGAAAGTATGATTACATTGGAGTTGCCAATCACCTGATACGGATCACCGGCATGGATGCTCCGTTGATCAAACAGCAAAGAGATGCTAGCCCATGTTTTAGTTCGTAACAGCACGCCATCCGACTCCTTTGAATTGAAGGAATGCCCCATCCCAGAGGTAGGACCAGGCCAGGTGCGAATCAAAGTCACTGCTTTTGGACTCAATTTTGCCGATATCATGGCTCGCCAGGGCTTGTATAGAGAATGCCCTCCACTGCCGTGTATTATCGGGTACGATGTGGAAGGCTTCATTGACCAGGTCGCACCAGATGTTACGGGATTCAAGCCAGAGGACAGGGTTTTTGCACTGACCCGTTTTGGTGGTTACGCCCAGTACGCCATTACACAGGCTCAGGCAGTAAGCCACTTACCTACAGAGGCACCTGTCGGAATCGGATGCGCTCTGGCAACCCAATGTGTGACCGCATATCATGCAGCAATCCTTTCTCAGACGTTATTGCCCGGCGAGAAGGTATTGATCCAGGCAGCAGCAGGAGGATTGGGCACAGCCCTTATACAAATTGCACTCTGGAAAGGATGCACAGTCATTGGTGTTGTAGGTGGAAAGGAGAAAGCCGATTACATCAGGAAGCTCGGCGTCCAACACGTTGTAGATCATCATACGATTTCCTGGGTCGATTATGTCAATCAACATCTCGGAGGCAGGGTAGATGTGATCTTCGACAATGTAGGTGGCTCTTCCATTAAGAAAGGTAAAGCAGTTTTATCTGCTGGAGGAAGGATCGTCACCCTTGGAGCAGCAGCACTCTCCGGAAAGAAAGGCAAGCTAAATCTGATAAAACTTGGATTAGGCTTCGGCTTCTTTTCCCCGATCTCTTTTCTCGGTAAGTCCCAAAGCCTCATCGGTGTCAATATGCTCAAGATCGCTGATTACAGACCTGATATGATCAATGTTTCCTTCAAGGGCGTTGCCCAACTCTATAAAGATGGAATCCTCAATCCACACATCGGCAAAGTATTCTCACAGGATGAATTGGCTGAAGCCCAGGCGCACATGGAAGACCGCAAAGCCATCGGCAAAGTAGTCGTGACCTGGAATGAATAGTAGCTTATTCCATAAGGTACTATCCCTTAAATCCACACACCTGCACTCATCTCACACCTCTTACTGTCTCACTGTCTTACCCTCTTACACAGATTAATACTTCTTGTCCAGCCTCCTCAAAGCGAGGTAAAATTCAATGCCTTGCTCAAAGGGCACAGCCCCATCATGATCATTGTGCAATAGGAGCAGCGGTGTTTCTATCTTATCGATTTTGAAGAGCGGCGAGTTGGTGATATACAGGTTAGGATCCTGCCATAATGTTTTCCCCAACCTGCTCTGCTCATTTTCATACTGAAACATCCGCGCCCTGCCTGATTCCAATCGTATGCCCCCATATGCACTGGTCATATTGACCACCGCTGCACCGGATTCAGCACATTTAAACATATTGGTCCTGGTGAGGATGTAGGCGATCTGGTAGCCTCCCCAGGAATGTCCCTGCAAAGCGAGGTTTTCTGAATCTGCAATCCTGTCCTTGACAAGGCTTGACACTCCCGACATGACGGCCTGGTAGGCACTCTCTCCCGGCATACCGGTCTTGTAATCAACATCCGGATTGAAGATGACATATCCTCGACTTGCATAGAACGCATAGTTGATTGTCGAGCGGTGCGGTGCAGGTGTTGGATGTACATGCAACTCATCAGAGGATCGCTCATAGAAATTGACAATGGTAGGATATGATCTCAGCGTATCATAGCCTGCAGGTAGTACCAACAGCCCGGTCCTCATCGTGCTGTCCCAATCCATCCATCTGTATAATCTGATACTCCCCCATAAGTAATCCTTTTGTTGGGGATTGGCATCAGATATCTTCTCACTGGTTTTAAATCGGTCTGCAGTCAGCTGGAGATCAGGGAAAGTGGAAAAATTTTCCTTAGTGTATAAATATTTTTCGGCAAGCCTGGCCTTCGTCACCTGCCTGCTAAAGGCAAAAGGAGAAAGCACAGCCGTATCCATCGAGAAACTTGCAGGGTTAAACCAACTATACCCTGTTGACTTATCTGTGTCATCCTTGACAGCGATGAGCCATGGTGTAGCAGGTGAAAGAAATCTTACTTCAGGATCTGTCTTGATATAACGGAATACTTTTTTTTGTTCTCTGCCTTTCGTCAAGGCTACAGGAGTTTTCCCGCCTTCGCCAGTCCATGCCCACATATCAAAGCGGTCATAGAGGATCAGTGACTGGTCATCTTTGACCCAGCCTGCAGAGCCATATCCACCAGGATAAGATGGTACATCGTTTTCCTCATCATAGAATGGAGTAAGCCCTCCCTTATTCATCAAAGCAAATGAGCCGCCAGCCATTGGAAAGCTCCACCACGTACTGTCAGCATCACTATACCCATAGGCATATTTTCCGCCTGGAGACAAATAAGGAGTAGTGATGATCCCTTTCTTTATGGGAATGACTGCTCCGGTCAGTAAGTCCACTTTCGCCAGATCTTTACGTATTTCTCCTTTCCAGGTTGCTTCTTTTTCATACGGCTTTTCAGTGTAGACCAATACATATCTGCCATTCCGGTCTGGGGTATAGACAGCCGACTCCCAGGCAGGAGAACATACAGGTACATGCTGCTTAGTCTGCGTGTCGTAGATATAAGCGTATGAACGTTTTTCTTCATTTTCCCTGTTCGTATTTTGCACAGTGTAGAGTTCAGGATCCTCAGTAGACCATATTTCCACATCTACGATTTCATCAGGCAACAGCGTAGTATCTTTTACCAAAGGCATTGCGGCACGGCCATAGAAAAGGTATTTTCCATCTTCACTCCAGCGTGGCTCGGCATGCTGACTGACCAATGGTAGTGTACTTTTATTTCTTGCAGCTATTAACTGAGCACTATCGGAGCGGAAATCGTAATAAAATAATTGCCATGGTTGTACCTGAGCCTTGGTAGTATCCAGGTTACCCAGGAAAGCAAGCTGGTTGCCATCAGCAGCAAGCGAAAGTTTTGCATATTCTCCTTTCTGCCTCTTGATGTATTTCCATTCGTGATTTGACCAGTAGACCACTCCTGCGGTTTCAGTAGAGTCGGATGATGCAGTGACGGCAAGCAGCATGGATGCTTTTTCAGCCCAGGCATATTCTTTCACATTGAGCAGGGTATCCTCGAGACCCGTAGAAAGTTGCCTGACGATCAGGTTGATGATATCTTTCTTTGATTTCTTTTTCTCTTTCGTGGTATCGCCGGGCATTGGCTGGGCCTTGATACTATATGCGATCCAATCTCCCTTTTTTGCAGGCGCCTTGTATTCCTTTACATCAGGTATCCTGACCCTCATGCTGCCGTCGCCTGTAGTGATAAACAGGGTATCTCCGGGCCATTCCTTTTTATCAACTTTTTTCCTTTCAAGGTTTCTCAGGCTATCCCTATATGGGGTGATGAGCCCGTAGATAAACTTTCCATTGTAATCAATGTTTGATTTGCTGACCCTTGGAATCTGGACAGTGCTGGCGGTGAGCGTATTGTAAATCTTCAGGTTCGGATCGCCCTCTCCGGGAACTAACCTGTAGGTCGCAAAGCTCCCGTCTGCAGAAAGCTGCTGGTCCTGGATTTTCTTCCAGATCAGGAAGTCTCTGTGATCCAGTGCTTTGAGTGTTGGATCCTGAGCGATCAGGGCGGAGGAGCAGAGGAGAATAGTGAAAAAGAAAAAGGTGTGTTTCATGCGCTGTATGGTAAAAGGGAGATATTCAGAGTGAATGGATTTTTAATGAACTTTACGCCACAAATTAAAAAAGAATTGCTCCTATGTTACGAATCGCGATGATTGCCCATGACGGAAAGAAAGCAGACCTGGTCTCTTTCCTCCTGCACAACAAGGAGCTCTTCAGGACTGCTCAGCTTGTAGCCACAGCCACAACCGGATCTTTTCTTGAAAAAGCAGGTTTTCAGGTCACAAAGGTGCTCTCCGGCCCGAAAGGAGGGGATGCCCAGATAGGTGCCAAGCTTGCAAATGGAGAAATAGATTTTGTCTTCTTCTTCCGGGATCCGCTCGGCAAGCATCCTCATGAACCTGATGTGCAGATGCTGATGAGGCTTTGCGATGTGCATAATATTCCATTGGCCACTAATCCTGCCTCTGCCGAATACCTCCTGAAAGGAATGATAGCCGACGAGCATACGGATATATGACCGATGAGGATTTTAAGGCAATAGCTGATTCTGTTCCCAAAGAACCGGGCGTATATCGGTTTCTCAATCCGGAAGGGACTGTCATCTATGTCGGTAAGGCAAAGAACCTGCGCAACCGGCTCTCCTCCTATTTCGGGGACAAGAAGTACCAGTACTTCAAGACCCGGACCATGGTCAGGCAAGCGCATCATTTTGAGTTTACCATTGTTGAAAGTGAGCAGGACGCGCTGTTGCTCGAAAACACGCTCATCAAGCAGATACAGCCTAGATACAATGTCAATCTCAAGGATGACAAGTCCTATACATTCATTTGCATCAAGGCCGAACGCTTTCCCCGTGTTTTCCTCACACGTAGGGTGATCAGGGATGGCTCAACTTATTTTGGGCCATATACATCAAAGGCCAAGGTGAGTGAGATACTCGAAATCGTCAAGAAGATTTTTCCTTTGAGGACCTGCCCATTGTTGTTAAATCCCCAGCCGATTGCAGCTAAGAAGTACAAGGTCTGCCTGGAGTACCACATCAAGAACTGCATGGGCCCATGTGAAGGCCTGGAGACAGAGGAAGCCTACAATGCCCGAATAGACCAGGTGCGCAATATCCTCAAGGGGCACTTCAGGGATGTCATCCAGCATCTCAAGAAGCAAATGGACGCCTTTGCTCTCGACATGGAGTTTGAAAAAGCACATCAGATAAAGGAAAAGCTCACCCTGTTTGAAGACTATCAGGCAAGGTCAACTGTGGTCAGCCAAATGGACCGCGACCTCGATGTCTTCAGTATAGCAACAGATGAGACACACGCCTATGTCAACTATCTCAAAGTCGTGCAGGGGGCCATTATCAATAGCTATACCCAGGAGCTGCTCAAAAACCTGAATGAAGACGAGCATGAACTATTGGCCTTTACAATCGATCGCCTTCGTGAAAAATTCAATAGCATCACCGAAGAGATCGTCGTGCCCTTTAAAGTGGAGTTGGTAGAGCAAGGCGTGACACAGACTGTTCCCCAACGTGGAGAGAAGAAAGAATTGCTCGACCTCTCCCTCAAGAATGTAAAGTATTTCCTGCTGCAAAAGCAAAAAGAGAAGATCAACCATACGCAAAAACAGACACCTGCAGAACGAATCCTGAAGACTTTGCAGCAGGATCTACGCATGACTGGTATTCCGATGCATATTGAATGCTTCGACAACAGCAACATTCAAGGCACTAACCCTGTAGCATCATGTGTGGTCTTCAGGAATGCCAAACCTGCCAAGCGTGATTACCGCCACTTTCATGTCAAGACAGTCGAAGGCCCCGATGACTTTGCCTCGATGCGTGAGATCGTCGAGCGGAGGTACAAGCGCATGATGGAAGAAAACCAGCCATTGCCTGATCTTGTGGTCATCGATGGAGGCAAGGGCCAACTAAGTGCTGCAATGGAATCTATTGAAGCCTTGGGTATCCGTGACCGAATGACCGTTGTTGGAATCGCAAAGAAGCTGGAAGAGATTTATTTTCCAGGTGATTCTATTCCCTTGTACATCGATAAGAAATCCGAATCCCTCAGGCTCATCCAGCAGATTCGCAACGAAGCCCACCGCTTTGCGATCACCTTTCACCGCAACACGCGCAGCAAGGCTTTCGTCAATACGGAGCTCAAAGGCATAAAAGGGGTAGGGGAAAAGACCGCCGAAAAACTCCTGAAGCATTTCGGTTCGGTCAAGAAACTGAAGGACGCTGCTGAGGAAGACATCATCAAGCTGGTAGGTCCATCCGTAGCCTCTAAGCTATTGGCCTCACCTGTCTTTATCAAGCCTGAAAGGAGGGAGACGGCCGTCTCCGAATAGCAAAGGATCGCGCGTTGAGGTCTCCTGCCTCGATATCTTACATTTACCCCTAATTCCCCTAAAGGGGACCTGATTTATTTTAATAAATGAAGTTTTATATCAAAAATGATGCGCTCGTTGAGGTCTCCTGCCCTCGACATTCTAAAATACCTTATTGAAATACCTTGATTAAAATTCATAATCGAAATTCATTGAGGTCTCCTGACCTCAATATCCTTAAATACAAAAGGGAATCCCATTTAAGAACTCCCTTTTCATTTTCTTTATTCAATCCCACACCCACACCCACACCTCTCACTGTCTCACTGTCTTACCTTCTTACACAGTTTAGTTGCCTCCAAGCGCCGCCACTTCTTTCTCCACTGCATCATGCAGGTAATACCCCATTTCAAGCACCTGCGCCGCTGTCGCCGGGCCTTCGTGGCGCTTCATGATCTTTCCTTTTCCATCTACAAACAATAGGGTGGGAAAGGTGGTTACGCCATAGCGGTCAGCGAGTTCAGCTTCCTTGACAGGGCCGCCGACATTGATCTTGTAGTTGACAAAATGGTTGTTGAAGTAGGAGGCCAGTTCATCCTGGGTGTATACGTACTGATCCATTCGCTTGCAGGACTCAACCCATGGTGCATAGAAATACATGAATACGGGCCGCTGCATCAGGTCGGCAAATTCGAGCAAGTAGCCCAGGTTGGCACAGTCAGCAAACTGCAGGTCCTGTGAACAGGAGGCAGGCCGCACAACTACCTTGGTGTAGGGCTTTGGCGAACAGCACAGGAAGGCGCAGAGGGTTATCCCCGCAAAGACGGACTTGGAAGATAGGATCATATGTTTTTGTCAGATAGTAAGCGTTACTATCCTGATGCAAAACATATGCCAAAAAATATTAATATGAAATCAGAGCCGCTCTAGCAGGCTCACCAGCTCCTCAGGATCCAACATTGCGCCTGCCGCTATAAAATGTGGATTGAGTAAATCAGGCTTGTTGTAAACCAATGGCAGGAGGTCATCAAAGCGGAGGATACTGCCACCCGATTCCTCAAGTACACATTGCGCAGCAGCAGTATCCCATTCCATCGTCGGAGCCAGTCTGGGATAAAAGTTTGCCTTCCCTTCAGCGATCAGCAGGAATTTGAGCGAACTGCCCGTGGCAACGATCTCCGGTGCATCAAGAAGGGATATGATTTTTTCTGTCATCGGATCTCTGTGGCTCCGGGATGCCACCACCTTCAATCCATTATCCAGCAATGAAAAGCGCTGCGATTTTAATAACGTTCGAACGCCTTCAGGAGTGATGCTATAAGCACCCTTGCCATATTCAGCCATATAGGCCATTCCGGTGCAGGGTACATAGACAAACCCGCCCACCGGATGATGCCCTTCGACATAGGCTATGTTGATCGTAAACTCTCCGTTCCGCTTGATAAACTCCTTGGTCCCATCGAGCGGATCAACCAGAAAGAACTGATCATAACCAGCCCTCTCTTCATAAGCGGCCTGCTTCGATTCCTCAGAGATCACAGGGATACCCGGAAACAAATCCGCCAGTGCCTCACATATGATACCATTAGATCGCTTATCTGCTTCTGTGAGAGGACTATTGTCCCCCTTGATTTCAGTATTAAACCGCCCCTCATCCGCATAGATGTCAAGGATCGCCTTACTCGCTTCTATCAGCACCGGAAGTATCTTATCAGTCATCACACGCTTATTATTCAGGCCAATTTACGAATTACAAATTACGATGGCCCTCTGGCCAAATTTTTAAAAAAAATGAAATGTTATGTTATTGTACCATTTTCCGGGTGTACGTAGGATCATAGAGATCATGCCCCAGGCAATGTCATGAAGGCTGTTTTTAACAGCAGGCAGAGAACTTGGATCAAAGTCTGCTCTCACCTACATATCTTTGAAACATGCACATCGCCATGTCAAGGACTTCTACATCATATACATCCTTCATTTCATCATGTAAGTTTTGCATGCTAGTCCTTTGGCCAATCATCATTTGCCAGCCTGCACATGCCCAGCGCCCGCAGTATCACATCATCGCCAACCTGGATACAGCTTCACACCAGGTATCCGGAAAGTTGGATATCACCTTTACTAATACCACCTCAACCTCCACGGATAGGATTGGCATCCATCTTTGGCCCAATGCTTACAGCACAAAGAGCTCTGCGTTGGTGCAACAGATGCTCAACCTCGGCAATGTTGATTTGTACAGAGCCAGACCTGAAGATATGGGCAGCATCTCAGGCATGAACTTCACCTCCTTAGACCAGGAAGTGGAGTTTAGATCAGACACTGTCAATGTTGATATCGGATGATGCCTTTTAAGCTACATTGGAGGCATCTATCCGCTTTTTCTCCATTTACACTCAAGGTTCCGGTTTCGTTTTCCAGGCTTGGGCGCACGGGCGAGGCTTATCAGTTGACACAATGGTATCCGCACATCGGTGTGTTCGATTCAATAGGCTGGCATACGATGCCATACCTGGACCAGGGTGAATTCTACAATGATTTTGCAGATTATGATGTAAGCCTTACGACGCCCGTTGGCTATACTGTTGCGGCCACCGGTATACTCATCAATAAGGTTGAAAAGGGGAGCATAACCTCATGGAAGTTTAAAGCTGAAAAAGTCATTGACTTTGCCTGGTTTACCAGCCCATATTTCAGGCATGAAAAGTATTTGGTGGATGTTGGCGCAGACCATCCCATTGAACTCAATGTATATGTTGACTCGCTTGAGAATCAACTTTGGAACCGTGCTGCGGTATATGCCCAGCAGGCATTGAAGCTATACAGCGACTGGCTTGGTCCTTATCCTTATCCCCAGATGAGCGTAGTCTATGCTCCGCTGAGCCAGGGAGGATTTATGGAGTATCCCATGGTGGCCCAGATTGGTTTCACATACGATTCTGCATTCCTCGATATCGTCATTGCCCATGAAATAGGCCATACCTGGCTTTACGGGATACTGGCCAATAACGAGCGCGCTGACCCTTGGATGGATGAAGGCCTGAACACTTTTTTAGAGTCGCAGTATACAAAGCGTTATCAACCGACCTATGTGGAAAGGTTTCTGCCACCCTTGTTTGAATCACGAGGCAGCATGAGCCAGTATGACGCTTTACAACATTCGCTTCAGTTCAACCATACTCTGCAACCTCCCGCTTCGGACCCTCAGCAACAAAATGAGGATCAGTATCTCTTCAGTGCTTATGTACTTCCTACACAGGGCCTGGAGATGATGATGTCCAGGGTGGGAGAGGAGAAGATGAAGGGAATGTTCAGGCAGTACTATACGGATCATCAGTTTACACATGTTTCTCCGGATGACATGAAGGCCTCTTTTGAATCAGCATGCCACTGCGATCTCACATGGTTTTTTCAGGGCTGGATACAGCATGCACATGAAGTCGATTACAGGATAAAGGAATTTGACAAGAATGCAAATGAAGTTACGCTAACCAATTACGGTAACACTTTAGTTCCCCTCCAGATCAATACCTATAAGGAAGGTCAACCTGTCATGGAGCACTGGATAGATGGTTTCTATGGGGAGAAGATTATCCGTTTTGATCAAAGGGCTGATGAAGTGCGGCTCTACGATGGCTTCGGAGGGATCAATAGTCATTGGACTACCAATGTCAGACCGCGCTCCTTGCTGCCTCGCATCAGATTGTTACCATCCCTTGAAAGTTATTATGCCCCCACCATCAGTATCACTCCGTTTATCGGCACCAACGTAACGGACGGATTGATGCCCGGTCTTGCATTCACGTCCGGGCTGATTCCACAACAACATTTTAAGTTTGTTATTGCCCCGATGTACGGCCTTGAAAGCAAGAAGTTTCGCGGCCATGCCACGCTGAGATATATGGATGATTTGAAAATGGGACCTTTTGATAAGTTTTCCCTTTCATTTGATTTAGATGATTTTGGTTACAACCTGGATGCCTTCTTCGGATATCGGGATCATTATTTCAGATGGTCACCTACGTTAGCTGCGCGGGTTACGCCTGATGCTGCACATGGCCATATCACTCAATGGTGGAAGTATCGATATGTGCATATTGATCAATACTATGCAGAAGGTGACTCTACGGTCGAACAACGTTATACAGAGGAGCATCGAAGCTATGGTGTGCATGAACTGCTATATCAGCTCCGATCTGATTTTGTATTGAGGCCATTTGAAGCCACTGCCAATGTGCAGGCAGGAGAGGGTTTCGTCAGGCTCAATCTACTTTACAAGCAACATTTTTTGGGCAGGGATAAGCACCGTGGGGTTTGGATAAGGGGTTATGCAGGTTGGTTGCCCGTTTTTAATAATCCTGATGCCAGAGTCGGATTTTCCTTCAACGGTATTTCATCCACAGGATATTATTCAAAGGATTATATGTTTGATGAATGGCTTGGCGGACGTAACGCATCAGATGGTGTCTTTGCCCACCAGGTTTTTGAGAGGGACGCTAACCTAAAGACGCTGGCTATCAATGGACTTGGGGAAGAGTGGATGTTAGGCAGTGGCGCTAGTGTTGCATTGCCTTTCAGGTATATTCACGCCTATTTGGATGCAGCGCTTTACCCTTCCACAATTTCCCAGAAGGTGGCTTTTAGCTATAGCGGCGGACTTGCCCTTGTCCTTTGGAAGGATGTATTTGAAATTTATATCCCGGTACTTGAAAGTAAAGACATAAGGCAGAGTACGACCTATGAGGACAGGGACATATGGTATGAACGCATTTCATTTCAGGCCAACATCAAACTGGCCAATCCGCTCAATGTGATCGACAGGATTCAGCTCGGCTATTGATGCATGCTATTCGTCCTCATCTTCTTCATCATCGCTTTGTAATACCAGCTGGCCTTCGCCTTCACCTCCGCCTTTTCCAATCAATCGCATCGTATTGACATTGTCTTTCCTCAACATATTGACTACACGATATATGTCTGCAGTAGTCACCTCACCAATGCGGTCAGCTTCTGTGTTGATCAGATTGGCATCCCCGAGCGATTCATAATAGCCCAGGTTAGTGGCCTTGTGTGAAGCACTCACATTGCTGAAGCATACCGTACTCTCATTCTTGATTTTCAATTTTTCGAGTATCGAAGATTGTATCTCTTCCCGCTGCAATACCGCAAGCTCATTCCAGAGGTGTGTTTCCATTTCTTCCATGGTGATCCCCTTCGCCGGCCTGGATTCAAGGATAAACAATCCCTTATCCTCAGCCCCTGTGATGTAGGCATCCATGTGTGCACATACCTTGAGCACCTTGACCATGCGTTGGTAGAATATTGAAGATCGCCCGAGACTCATCACATCGCTCAGGAGGTCAAATGCATAATAATCCGGACCACTACGCCCATCCATCAGCCATGCCAGGTATAAGACTGATGAAGGGTATTTGCCTTCATCAATAAGTGTTCTCGCGTCAGTCTGGATTGGCTCTTCGTTTCTCACCCTTCTGTCTATGGCTCGAGATGGTATCGAGCCGAAACGAAGTTTGACTTTCTCCAACACCTCAGTTGGATGCATCGGGCCAGCGATCGAAAGGATGGCATTGTTAGGCCCGTAAAAAGAGTTATAAAATTCCTGCACGTCTTCAAGGCGCGCCTCAGCGATATGTTCTATTTTCTTACCGATGGTCGGCCAGCGATAGGAGTGGACTTTGTAGCATAGCTCAGATAGCATATGCCAGACCATTCCATATGGTTGATTGATGCAGGTCTCTTTGTATTCTTCGGTCACTACCTGCTGCTGTGTGCTCAGTGATTTCTGATTCACGTTGAGATACCGCATCCGGTCAGCCTCCAGCCATAGTGCTGTATCCAGGTTGATCGCCGGCAGCGTGCAGTAGAAATTAGTAATATCCGCATTGGTATACGCATTGGAATCTCCACCGGCCAGCTGGATCACGTCATCATAGGATTCCGCATGTTTGGATCCGCCAAACATCAGGTGCTCAAACAAATGGGCAAAGCCGGTTTTGTCCGGAGACTCATCCCTTGATCCAACCTTATACAATAAATTGGTGGTGGCGAGTGGGGTATTGGTATCCTGGTGGATCAAAACGATTAAACCATTCTCCAGGACATGTTTTTCAAAATGGACCAAATCTGCAGTTCTTGAATGAATCACAAATTTACAGCAAAAAGTCGGCAGTGGCCAGTCACCAGTCGCCAGTTGGCAGTCTCCAGGGGTCCCCATCCTGATCGTTCAAGTCTCCTGACTTGAATGCCATATGTTTTGCGTCTCCTGACGCGAGAGCAGGAATCTCCCCTCTGCTGCCCTATGCTCTCTGCCCTATGCTCTCTGCTCACCGCCTCTTCAGCCCTTCGGCCTCTTTAGCCTCTTTGGCCTTTTCAGCCTCTTCAGCCTTTCTTATTACTTTTACCCCATGCACAATGGCAATAGCAAGCCCGGCCTGAGATTTGACTGGTCAGCTCCAGGTGAAAAGCCATCCAGGCCCACCGCCCTGGCTGGCTACGTCTCTGGTTTACCTCCTTTTCTCCGCGGCCCATATTCCACGATGTACCTCGTCAGGCCATGGACGATCAGGCAGTATGCAGGGTTCTCTACCGCAGAAGAAAGCAACGCTTTTTATCGCCGAAACCTTGCCGCGGGCCAGAAAGGGCTCTCTGTGGCCTTTGACCTCCCCACGCATCGAGGTTACGACTCGGATCACCCTCGTGTCAAAGGGGATGTCGGCAAAGCCGGTGTCGCTATCGATACTGTAGAGGATATGAAGATTCTCTTCGACCAGATACCCCTGGATCAGATGTCCGTCTCTATGACGATGAACGATGCAGTGATTCCCATCATGGCTTTTTTTATTGTCACGGCTCAAGAACAAGGTGTTGAGCCGTCTGCCTTGACCGGGACGATTCAAAATGATATCCTCAAGGAATTTATGGTGAGGAATACATACATCTATCCTCCCAAGCCTTCCATGCGCATCGTAGGCGATATTTTTTCTTACCTCGGTGCTTTTATGCCAAAGTTCAACTCGATCAGCATCTCAGGTTATCACATGCACGAAGCAGGCGCAACCGCTGATCTCGAACTCGCCTACACCCTTGCTGACGGAGGGGAATATCTCCGCACCGGTATTGCTGCAGGCCTGGATATCGATGACTTCGCCCCACGCCTTTCATTCTTTTGGGGTATCGGTATGGATCACCTGACCGAAGTCGCCAAAATGCGCGCAGCCAGGGTCATCTGGTCCGAAATTGTGAAGGGCTTTGGAGCAAAGGATCCTAAGTCACTTGCCCTCCGGACACATTGCCAGACGAGCGGATGGAGCCTCACAGCACAAGAACCATATAACAATGTAGGTCGCACTACAATCGAAGCTATATCTGCAGTGATCGGAGGTACCCAATCCCTGCATACCAATGCCCTGGATGAAGCTATGGCATTGCCAACGGATCAGACAGCAGCGATAGCACGTGAGACACAGCTCTTTCTCCAATCCGATGCAGGCCTGTGCAAGATAGTGGATGCTTATGGTGGATCCGCATTTGTAGAGTCCCTGACCGACGAACTCATACACAAGGCCTGGAAACATATCCAGGAGGTTGAAGACATGGGCGGAATGGCAAAGGCTATGGAATCCAGCCTGCCTAAGATGCGCATTGAAGAAGCCGCTGCCCGACGCCAGGCGAGGATCGATTCGGGAAAGGACAAAATCGTTGGGGTCAATATTTTTATTCCTGAGGTTGAGACGCCGTTAAACTTGCTTGAGGTTGACAATACCGCGGTCACCCATGCACAACTGACCCGATTGCGTGAAGTAAAACAAAGCAGGAATGCGACACTGGTAGCGGAAGCTTTGCAAAAGCTAACAGACATCGCCAGTTCAGGCGATGGAAATTTATTGGCTGCCGCAGTCGAAGCAGCAAGATATAGGGCTACCTTAGGGGAGATCAGTGATGCCATGGAAGTTGCCTTTGGCAGGTACAAGGCATCACCGGTGATGATCTCCGGCGTGTATGCTAAAGAAATCAGCATGAATGAATCCTTTCAAAAGGCAAGGGCAATGGCCGATGACTTCGCCCGCAAGGCAGGCCGCAGGCCCAGGATCATGGTTGCCAAGCTCGGCCAGGATGGCCATGACCGCGGTGCCAAGGTGATCGCCACCAGTTTCGCAGACCTTGGTTGGGATGTCGACATCGGCCCCTTATTCCAGACCCCGCAGGAAGCCGCTATGCAGGCCGCCGAAAATGATGTACATATCCTTGGTATCTCCTCTCTCGCAGCAGGCCATAAAATTTTAGTACCCGATACTATCAATGCCCTGCAGACTCTCGGCCGCAAGGACATCGGCGTCGTGGTAGGCGGCATCATCCCTGAGCACGATCACGAATTGCTATATCAACAGGGCGTGATGGCCATCTTCGGTCCCGGTACCATCATCGCTGATGCTGCCATCAAGTTGATTGAAGCTTTGTCACTGCGAGTGTAACTCTTTTGCACAGATATCATGTATGCTTCGTGCTCTCCGTGTGAAGTCTCCGTGCCCTCTCCCGCCGCTTTGCTAGAGCAATGGCGGGATCAACGCTACGCTCCGACGTGCGAAACTTTGTCATAATTCATGTAGCGCTTTCATCTTCATAAAACAAATCCGCAGCAATCCCATCCGCAAAAAACAAATACTCCGGCTTCAGCACCCAATTGCCAAGCTCATTTTTAACCACTTGTCCGTTGTTTACATGCTCGATGACATTCGCTTCCAGATACTCCAAATATTCTTCTCCTAATGCATGCACCCTTTGCATATCAATGCCTCTCGAGGTACGCAGACCTGTCATCACGAGTTCATTATAGCGTTGTGCTTCGGTAAGCTCCTCCCGTTCAGAAGGGATCACGCCGTCAGCAATGGATTGGATATACCTGACATTGTTTGCCACATTCCATTGCCTTGATATGCCATTAAAGCTATGCGAAGAGGGACCTATACCCAGGTAATGCGCTCCTGACCAGTAACTCCTGTTGTGCCTCGATTCAAATCCTTCTTTCGCAAAATTGCTCACTTCATATTGCAGGAAACCATTTGCGGCAAGCATCTCCTGCAGTATCGCGTATTGCCTGTTCGCTTGATCATCATCAGGAGAAGTTGATTTCCCTTTTTCAATCTGGTGAAAGAGTGCAGTACCTGACTCCACAGTCAGCGCATAGCTGGAGATGTGCGGGATTCCCGAATCAATAAGTCTTTGAATATTCAGGATCCAATCCTCATCACTCAATCCGGGTCCTCCATAGATCAGGTCAGCCGTGATGTTATCAAATCCTGCCTCCTGTGCCAACCCAATGGCCTTCAATGCTTGCCCGGCATCATGACTTCTGTTCCACGCTGTCAGCAATGTATCCTGGAAGGCTTGTATCCCTATGCTCAACCTGTTGATTCCATCTGCTTTCCACCAAGCCAGGTTGTCCGCAATGATGTCATCCGGATTAGCCTCCAGAGTGATTTCAGGTGCATGGGATACAGGGTATAATCTCCTGATGGAGTCGAGTAACAAGCGTATGTCTTCAACCGGCAGGGCAGAGGGGGTGCCTCCTCCAAAATATATGGTTTCAATCTCCTGCCCTTCAAGATACCCTGTCTGCATTTCCAACTCCCTCACCATAGCCTGGATCATCCCCTCCTTTGTCTTGAATGAAGTGGAGAAATGAAAATTGCAGTAGTAACATGCCTTCCTGCAAAATGGAATATGGATGTAGATGCCCGCCATCCCTGCAAACATAGGCATTAACCCCCTTTATGTCTCGGAGGGTTCAGGCGTAGGGGTTCAATATTTTGAACCCCTACTGGTCAATATGCCCCTTGCTCCATGCCCCTTGCTCCTTGCCCGCCGCCTCTCACTGTCTCACTGTCTTACTGTCTTACACCCGTCTCTATTGATAAAACTGTTTCCCAGTCCCCGAAAAGTCAGTATTTTCGGCGTCTCCATTTAACACAAGACCTATTTCGATTTATTACTGATCTAACTCACTTATGTTCAACCCATTAAGTATTCTGCGTTCAGCCACATTGGTATTGCTGATCACCACCTCCTTCTCTGCAGAGGCCCAGCGGTTCCAGGCAGGCATCAAAAACTATCTCCTCAGGGAGAAAGGTAACTGGCATCTTTCTGACCAGGACATCAGTGACTATGCCGTCTCCGATCAGTATGACAATCCTTCAACAGGAATCACCTACACCTATCTCAACCAACGGGTGTCAGGGATAGAGATCTTCAATGCGGTGAGTACGATGATCATCCGCGATGGTAAAGTGGTGTACTATGCCAATCGCTTCCAACCGGACGCTGCAAAGAAGGCAAACGCAATCACTCCTGCCATTACAGCCGAACAAGCCATTGAGGCCGCATCAGCTCATCTGGGCCTTTCGTTAGTGCAGCAACCAACTTTGTTGGAAACCGAAACAAATCGTTTACGCACTACCTATACCAAGGCTGGTATTTCCAAAGAAGATATCATTGTGCAACTCGTTTTGGTATCAGCGCCTGAAGCGTTAAGGCTGGCATGGAATGTTATTCTTGCCCCAACAGGCACTGCCGATTGGTGGAATATCCGCATCGATGCACTCAACGGACAATTTATTGAAAAGAACAACTGGACGACCTATTGCAGTTTTGGAATAGGCCACGCACATGATCACTCAGGTGACATTGTAGATCAGGCTGTGAAAACCAATGTGGAAGCCAACCAGGTGCTATCAGGTAATGGAACCTACAATGTCTTTCCCCTTCCTGTGGAAGCACCTTCATTTGGAGACAGGTTGTTTTTGAACGATCCGAGGAACATTTTAGCCTCTCCTTATGGATGGCATGACACCGATGGGTTTGAAGGTCCTGAATTTACCATCACTCGCGGCAACAATGTCTATGCATATGAGGATCTGCTGAGTTTTGATTCTCCCGGTTATTCCCCGGATGGAGGGCCACAATTAAATTTTGATTTTCCGCTTGACCTATATCGCCCCACGATTCAAAACCAGGATGCTGCCCTGACCAATTTGTTTTATACAAACAACATGTTGCATGATATCCTGTACGCTCATGGATTTGATGAAGCCTCCGGCAATTTCCAGCAGACCAATTATTCCCCTGATGGTTTCGGAGAAGATTTTGTGGTTGCTGAAGGACAGGATGGCGGAGGAATCAATAATGCAAATTTTTCCACACCAGACGATGGACTCAATGGCAGGATGCAAATGTATATGTGGGGTATTGATGTCAAGGGATACCTCGAGGTGCACGGACCAGATAGTATAGCTGGACATTATGATGCTTTGCCGGCTACCTTCGGTCCATCACTGGATATCCCAGTTACAGGATTTGCAGCTATACTGAAAGATGCTGTTGACCCTTTTGGCAATGCCTGTGATTCCATAGTCAATGCAGCCGAACTCGTCGGCAAAATTGCTATTATCGATCGTGGGAATTGCCCTTATATTAAAAAAGTCAACGCAGCTGAAGCTGCCGGAGCCATAGGTGTAATCGTAGTCAGTAATAGCTCTGCTCCGGTCGTGATGGGCGGGGGCACTTCCGGTATTCCGGCTATGATGATTTCACAGGTGGATGGAGAGAGCCTAAAGAGTCAGCTCAATGCAGGAGAGAACGTCGAAGTGACGCTTCTTCGTGGCCCATCAGACCGCGATGGATCAGTCGACAACGGCATCATAGTGCATGAGTATGCACATGGTCTTTCCAACCGCCTGACAGGAGGTCCATTGAGATCAAACTGCCTGTACAATGCAGAGCAGGGTGGGGAAGGCTGGAGCGATTCGCTTGCATTGCTCCTGACGATAGAGCCAGGCGATAAGGGTACTGATGCGCGTGGCATGGGCACTTATGCGGCCAACAACGATAGTGATGAAGGCTTGCGTCGTTATCCATATTCGACCGACATGGGGATCAATCCGCAGACATATGGCGATGTCGCCGGTAATCAGGAAGTACATGCTACCGGTGAAATCTGGTGCATGGCCCTTTGGGAGATGACATGGAAGTTGATTGATGCAGAAGGATTTGATCCGGACTGGTACAATGGCACAGGAGGAAATAATACAGCACTGCGTCTGGTCATCGAAGGAATGAAATGGCAACCCTGTAGTCCCGGATATGAAGATGCGCGCAATGCCATTCTCCACGCAGATACTGTGCTTTATCAAGGCGCTCATCGTTGCATGATCTGGGAAGCATTTGCTAAGCGGGGATTGGGAGCTTATGCTGATCAAGGCGAGTCAACCAGTACATTTGACCAGACCGAAGATTTTGAAATACCCAATACTTGTAAGACCGCAACACTGGCACCTACGGCCTATTTTGCTGTGGATAACACAGTGGACTGTAACGGTCATTTTATTTTCAGAGACAAGTCTTTAGATGTCCCACAGTATTTCCATTGGGATTTTGGGGATGGCAATACGAGTCAGCAAGAAAGGCCAAAGCATAGCTATGCTGTTCCTGGCGAATACACTGTAACCTTAATCGTGAGTAACTCCATAGGGGCCGATACCATTCAGCAGAATGTTGTTTATGGAACTCCTGAGACGCCTCTCGTATCCGGAAACACTGCAGTATGCGAAGGTGGCTATACTACATTGAATGCCGATGTCATCCAATATAACACAGCGGTGTGGAGCATAGGTGATTCTGTCGTCTGGACTGGTACCACGTATAAGACACCCCCACTTACCACATCTGAGACCTATTCAGTCGCTCAATCAACAGCTAAATCACCTCTCCATGTAGGTCCTACAGGCAATGCCTTCTGGACAGGTGACATCCATAATACCGGTTTTGAAGGCAAGTTGTTCTTCGAAACAAAAGTGCCGTTAAGGCTTGTTTCCGTATTGGTTTATGCCCAGGGCGCAAGTGATCGGATCATTCGCTTGTATGATGATAATGGCAATGTAATTGATTCAGTTTCGGTCTACCTGATTTCAGGGGACAACAGGGTACTACTCAATATGGAAATTCCAGTGCCAGGGGAATATAGTCTGGCCAACCCTAGCCAAAATCTCTATCGCAATGATGGTGGAGCAAATTATCCATACAAGATTGACAACCTGATATCCATCACCGGTTCTAATGCAAGTGGCGAGGAGCAGCGCTATTATTACTATTTCTACGACTGGGTGGTCAAGGAAACACCTTGCCTGAGCCCTCCGGTTGATGTAGTCGTCAACGTAGAGCCGGGTCCTTTGGCAGCTTTCTTTGCAGAGTCATTTGACCTGACTACTGATTTTACGGACCTTTCCACAGGGACACCAACTTCATGGATATGGAATTTTGGAGATGGCTCTCCGGTTTCCAATGAGCAAAACCCGACACATGCTTATCTTCAGGAGGGCACCTATCAGGTTGAACTCACCGTCTCCAATGGGAACTGCTCGAGCACTTACATCCAGCCAGTCTATATCTCTAATACTACTGGTACCAGAGATATCAACCAGGCCTATGCGTTGAAGTTGTATCCTAACCCAGCCACCGACGAAGTAACCATTGATTTTGATCAGGCATATACAGGCAAGATCCAGCTCAATATCACTGATGCCACCGGCAGCCTGGTGATCTCCAGATCTCTGGAGAGTGCTGGCGCACGTTATGTCGTAAATACAACAGCACTCCCTTCAGGCACCTATCAGTTTCAATTCATTGGTGAGCTAGGCGTATCTGTAAGAAGGATCTCCATCTTAAGATAAAAATCAGCGTGCGATTATTGTTCCACACAGGGCAATAATCGCACGCTATTTTTTATCCCATGACCTTTGCCTCCTAAGCCCATAAACCTATCAACCCATAAACTCATCAACCTCAATATACCAGCGTCTCTATCGAATGCGCCGCAATCACCTCTTCTATAGCGTTTGATCCCACATAGAGTTTGTAAGTGACCGGCTTGTTCGTCATATTCAGTACCACAGTAGCCATCGTTCCATCTTCATTTAAAAATGAGGTACTTAACAATACACTTCTGCTGGATGCTGTACTAACACGTTTCGCATTTGGGCGAATGAACTTCGAAAAATGGCCGATGTAATAATAGGAGGGTGTTAAGATTAATTCTCCTGTACGAGTATCTGCATGTATAGGCGCAAAGCATAGATTGTTTACATGATTTGGGCCACCTGTTTCATCCAGTAGTAGATTCCAGTCTGTCCAGGCTACGGTTCCCTGGTTGAAATCATTGATCATCGATTTACCATATCGCTCCGCATTCGGCCAGTATTGGTATTTGAGGGAATCAAATTTCTCGTTGCATCCTTCTGTAAATATCAGGTTCTTGTCCGGATAGGATTCATTGATCTGGTCCAGGTTGCTAAACATCGGCTCTCCTCCGGTCCAGGTTTCATACCAGTGGAATCCGATCCCCCATACATATTGCGCTGCTTCAGGGTCACTCAGGATGACTTCAGCACGATGATTGATGAGGTCCCGGTTGTGGTCCCACACAATGATTTTTTTCTCACCCAATCCTTCCTTTTTCAGCGTAGGCCCTAAATGGTTTTTTAAAAAATCACGCTCTTCTTCTGCAGTATAAATGCATGACTCCCACGTTTGTGTAGCCATCGGCTCGTTCTGCACAGTCAATCCCCAGATAGGAATGTCCAGTGCTTCGTACGCCTTGATAAACTTTGCATAGTACTGTGCCCATGATGGATAAAATGCAGGCAATAGTTTTCCACCGCGCAACATATTCTTGTTGTCTTTCATAAATGCTGGTGGGCTCCATGGGCTCACATAAAGCGGAATCCGGCCTCCTGCAGTTTCAATGATTCTCTTGATCAGCGGGATACGATGTTTTTTGTCGTGTTCGATATTGAACGTCCCCAATGCTTTGTCTTCATCAGAAACATACGTATAGCTCTCACTACTAAAATCACAACTATGGATCGTGGTTCGAATGAGCGAGTATCCAATGCCTTCAGCCTGATCAAAATAGGCTTTTAAAAAGGCCTGTTGGTTTTCTGGCGGCAGGGTAGCAAAAACTTCTGCGGTCGCGTCTGTGACTGCGCCTCCGATGCCCATGAAGGATTGAAATGTTTTGGCAGGATTGACAAAGATGGCTACTTCTGTTTCCAATGGTTGCTTTGCTGCCTGGAATGATTTCGTCCCTGTTGGTGTCAGGCGCAGTGCAGAACTATCGGCCGTCGTATAAATTTTTACTTCCTTTCCTTTGACATCATATGACGCAGGCGCTATTTCAGATGTTGAAGGTTGTGTACATCCGGAAAAGAAAACCCACAACGCTGTAATGACTATTGGTAGTTTCATGAATTTTTATTTTGGCCTGTTGCTGTGTTCAACAGCGTGCCAGGTGGAAGTGCTATACTATTTGATACGATGTTACCAAACGAAGGTACCTACTGTCGAAGGCTGCAACGAAGCAGTGATCCACTGGTCTCCTACATGAATGTTGAAGGATTGAAGGGTGGCACTTTCATTGAGTGCGATCAGCACGTATTTGCCCTCCGGGGTCATGAAAGCTACATTGCGCAATGCACCTGGTATAGTACTTCCTATGCGAATGGAACCGGGAGGCACAAATTTGGAGGCATGTCCAATGATGTAGTAGCTCACATTTTTGGTAGCATTCGAACCATCAATCGTTACCGCACCTTTGCATTGGGTACAACCTCCAGGAGTATGCGGGCCAAAACTAGGGTCATTAGCCAGATTCCATTCCAGGGCCACCTGGCTCCAGTTACGCATCGTACCGATGATGACGTTTTTCATGTGCCACTTCAGGTCACCATCAAAGTTGCTATTGGATCCTGTCCATTGTTCAGTGAAGTATAAAGCCTTGTCCGGGTGTGCCTCATGCACTTGCGAAAGCGCGCTCACATCGCCTTCATAGAGATGGAATGCAGAGCCATGTACAAAACTTTTGGCAGCAGGATCATTCAGTATTTCAATCGGGTAGTCAGGCCGGTTGCAATTATGATCCCAGACTACAATCTTGGTAGTGATACCAGCAGCCTGAAAAGCAGGCCCCAAATGGTTTTTTATAAAATCAGTCTGATGTGCCGCTGACATGACCAGGCTCGGATTGTTGCCGCCATGTTGCGGTTCGTTCTGAGGGGTGATGGCATCGATTGTAATGCCATTGGCCTTCATCGCCTGGATATACCTGACAAAGTATTGGGCATAGACACTATAGTGCTGAGGATTCAGAT
The DNA here is from genome assembly GCA_016716665.1 of Candidatus Opimibacter iunctus. Lineage (GTDB taxonomy): Bacteria > Bacteroidota > Bacteroidia > Chitinophagales > Saprospiraceae > Opimibacter > Opimibacter iunctus. The sequence goes on from JADJVH010000013.1 coordinate 87,903, forward strand.
TTCCTCCGACGCTGTTTTTATTACTCTTCATCCACACTGGAGCGCTCCATGGTGACCCCATGATCTTGATATCAGGATTGATGGCGAGTATTTCTTTTAAGATAGGGATTAAATGAAGCGTATCTCTCGACAGGCTAAAGTGTTCTAACTGCAGATCTTCGGTCTGGCCGGGCGGCAAATCATCATAACTAAAGACCACAGGATCCAGATCAGAGGCCCCGATCGATATCCGCAGGTAACTGACATTGATCGAGTTGCTGCCACTACCAAAAAACTCTTCCAAAAGGGCCTGCCGTGCATTGTCTTCCATCTGGTGGAGGAGCATCGCACTGCCACCGGTCAGCGTATAGCCAAATCCATCTACTACCTGCAACGTCTCTGCAGGGGTTATGGTGATCTCTGGAAATCGTTCATCAAAACCGGCGGCATAATCAATGGTCTTGTGATACAGGAGATTGACCTCATTGCCGGACGTGGTCCATACTTTAACCGGAAGTTCAGGTGGTGTATCCGGATCGACATCCCCGTTGGATTTATTACAGGCTATCGCACTCCAGAGGAGCACGGCCAGTAAGTAAATAGGTATTCCGATTTTCATTTTTATCCGTCTGGTTTTTAACTTACGATCGTACTATCACGTCCTGTTTTTCAATAACCCGCATTCTGTGTAAGGTTAGCATTTTTATCCAGTTCCGCTTGTGGGATAGGCCATAGCAGACGTTCTGTGGTCAATGCATAACCTATTGGATTGCCATCAGCGCCTTTTGTAGCACTCATCACTTCAATCGCCCGGCCTGTTCGTTTCAGATCATACCACCTGACGCCTTCATACGCCAGTTCCAGGCGTCGTTCCTTTTCGATCGCAAGTCGCATGGCAGCTTGTGAGTTCGCTGTCGTAGGATTTAAATTTACCCGCTCCCGGATTTGGTTGACGATCGCAGCAGCTCCATTTACATCACCTGACTCATTGAGCGCTTCCGCCTTCAGGAGCAGGATGTCAGCCAGACGGATAAAGATATAGTTCTGTGCGCCATCGCCTCCGAAATTGCGCCATTTATTGATAAAAGGATAATGTGTTTGTGGATAATGAGGGTCTGACCATAGTCCGGATACATCTTCAAAAATGATGGATGCATTTTTACGGATCAAGTCATTCTCTGCATCAAATGCAGCAATCAGGTCATTGGAAGGCAGGTTGAATTTCTTCCAGTCCACACCTCTGAAGATATTCACACCCCAGTTGCCATCCGTCGACCCACCTGAATAGTTGATTTCAAAGATGGATTCGGCTGAGTTTTTCATCGCATTGTCCCAAAGTTGATCGAACTCAGGCAATAAAGCATAGCCTCCTGAGATCACTGCATCACAGTATTGATTCACTTTAGCCCAGTCGTGAGGTTCCTGTGCTGCATAGACTTTAGCCAGCACAGCATTGACAGCGCCGGTAGTCGCAAATCCCTTGTGAGGGGCTGTGGCGCGTACACGGGGCAATGCAGTCTCCAGATCTGCAATGATCTGAGTGTATACTTCTTCTTTAGGGGACCGTGCAGGAAATATCTGCGCGTAGATCTCATCCAGTTTTTCAGCACTGATGGTGGTGACTTCTTTCAGTTGTAGCGGAACATCACCCCATAATTGTACTAACTGGAAGTACATGAACGCACGAATGAAAGAGGCTTCTCCAATGATTTCCTCCAGCCGCGCAGGAGTTAATTCCGGATCATTGACCGCTCTGGCATTGTTGATGATGTTGTTTACTTTTCCAATGGTGGAGTAGAGGTATGCCCAGTCGCGGCTGACATTTCTGTTGACGGCATCTAACTGATAGTCATCAATCTGAAAGTTATCCGGGTTGTCACCTCCGGCATACGCATCATCTGACTGTGCATCACCATTGACAAAATAGTCCAGTTGGAAATATTCGTTTTTGAAATCCCCGTAGGCACCTGCCAGCGCAGACTCAAGCTCAGAAGCAGATTTGAAATAGATTGAATCTGCATCGGAATTTTCTATAGCAATACCTTGTGAATGAGGCTCCAGTTCCAGAAAATTATCACAGGCATAGAAGGAGGTCAGGCAGAGGAGCGCAAGAAAAGGAGTATATTTTTTCATCGTTGTATTTTTTTAGAATTCCACATTGACGCCAAACGTAATCGTGCGGGATTGCGGATAGGTACCATAATCTATACCGTGCTCAGTAGCGCTTCTGCCAAAGGCATTCACCTCCGGATCAAAACCGCTGTATTTTGTAAAGGTCAATAAATTCTGCCCGGTCACATACAGGGATAGCTTCTGGATTTTCATGCGCTCCAGGCTTTTTGGATTGATATTGTAAGCAAGGGTCAAGGATTTTAAGCGCAGGTAGGATCCATCTTCCACAAAGCGAGTCGAATTTCGAACGTTGTTGATGTTGCCACCACCAATAGCTCTGGGGATGTCCGTGATACGGTTAGTAGGCGTCCATCTGTCAAGCACAGCAATAGATTGGTTTTTACTATCAAACATACCTTCCAGGTCGATACGTGTTGCATTGAATATATCATTACCCTGGCTACCCTGGAAGAAGATGTTGAGATCGAAATTTTTCCACGACAAGGTATTTGTAAATCCATAGGTGAAATCTGGATTGCCATCACCGATGATCGTACGATCTCCCGGATCAAACATTCCGTTTTCATTGTCGTCTTTGTAGTTCAGATCACCTGTTTCTTCATCAACCCCTTCCGAGATGTAACCATAGAATACCCCGAGTGGTAACCCGGCACGTACGATAGACACATCCTGGTTGTTGCTGTAGATTCGTCCGAAGTAGTACACTTCTGTATAATCCAATTCAAGCACTTTGTTTTTGTTGAAAGAGATATTAAAATCAGTTGTCCATTTGAAGTCACCAGTGGTGTTGATTGTCCCAAGTGCAAATTCAAGTCCTTTGTTTTCAATCACCCCTGCATTCGTTTGGATCGTAGAGATCGGGAGTGAATTGGAAAGTTGCACATTCATCAGCAGGTCATCCGTTTTCTTGTAATAGGCATCTGCAGAAAAATTCACTCTGCCTGTCCATAGGGACAGGTCAAGACCGATATTCGATTGAGTAGTAGTTTCCCAACGAAGGTCTGGATTTCCATAGGTCACCTGGGAAGAGGCCGGACCTGACAGTGGATTGGTCTGCGGCTGGCGGTAGTACGATACCAGGCCATATTGTGCATAGTTAGGGATGCCTTCCTGGTTGCCGTTTTTACCCCAGCCAAAGCGCAGTTTCATATCGTATATCGCATCAAACGATTGCATAAAAGGTTCTGCTGAAATACGCCATCCAAGGGAGACAGATGGCATCGTGCCCCATGGGTCTGCGAGCTTTGAGGAGCCATCTCTGCGCAGCGTTGCTGTAAGGAGGTATTTGCTTTTGTAATTGTACATATACCTTCCGAAAAAAGAAGCCAGAGCCCATTCCTGCACATCGGTCGAACCCGAGATCACATTGGCGGCATTTAAAGTCTGTACATTGATATCATCCGGATAATCTGTGCCATATAAGTAAGAATCACTCCATTTTGATTTTTGAATACTGCTTCCGATCAGGAATGACATATGGTGATCATCAAAATCCCTGGTGTAGTTAGCTGTGTTTTCCCAAAGCAGGATGTTGCTATTGGATTTGTCAGCCTGGCCTATTCCATTATTGTTGCGGCCATAAGTGGTCTTGAACGGATCGAGATAGTAATCCCACTGGTGGGAATTGATATCTGCTCCGAAATTGGTTTTTAAGGAGAAGCCTTCAAATAGCTTAGCCTCAAGTGTGACATTTCCAAAAAGTCGTGTATCAGTTGCTTCCTGTTCTGCGCCAAACATATACGCAATCGGATTTTCCCACGAGGGCTGGAGTGGATTAGGATCATATTGACCACTGCCGTCGTCTTTATAGATACTAAGGAATGGGGGCGTATTCAATGCGCTCATGATGACACCACCGCGACCACTGCTGGCATTGTCTGGCGTATCCTTTGTGCTGGAGCGGAGTAAATTCATGTTCACACCGATCGTCAGCCACTTTGTGGCCTGATTATCGAGATTGAGACGCAGTGAGTAGCGATCAAAGCGTGCTGGTTCAGCTATACCGGTTTGACTTAAATAATTTGCAGAGATCAGATAGCGTGTGACTTCAGTGCCCCCCTGGAAAGCAAGCTGATAACTTTGAGTGGTACCTGTTCCAAAGGTTTCGTCTTGCCAGTTTGTATATGATGTCTCCGATGGATCCATGGCCCCGGGTGCAATCTGATTCATGAGATCCCGGTATTGTTTAGTAGTCAGGGTTTCAATGGTCTTTCGGATATCAGATACGCCATAGTAGGCATTGAAGGCAATGGTCGTTTTGCCTGATACCCCTCGCTTGGTAGTGATGATCACTACGCCATTAGCAGCGCGTGCTCCATAGATGGCAGCAGAGGATGCATCTTTCAATACAGTCATGGATTCAATGTCCGTAGGATTCAATCCGCGTATGTCTGTGGTAGGGACACCATCGACTACATAGAGTGGCTCATTACCGGCAAGTACAGAAGTACTCCCACGCACTCTGACGGCAATATCTCCACCCGGCTTGCCCGAAGGTTGTACTACCTGCACACCGGCAGCTGTGCCTTGCAGGGCTTCAGCGGCAGATACCATTGGCCGGTTTTTAATGGTTTCTTCTCCCACCGTCACCACAGCAGTAGTCACATCAGCTTTACGTTGTGTGCCGTAGCCGATGACCACCACATCATTGAGGCTTATGTTGGAAACCTCCAGGACAGCGTCAATAGTGAAGTTATCGCCAATTGGTATTTCGACTGGTTCATAACCAGTGTATGAAAACACAATTGTGCCTTGTGTTGCTTCAAGACTATAAGTACCATCTGCCTGAGTGACCGTGCCGATGGTGGTACCTTTCAGCATGACTACCGCTCCTATGAGTGGTTCGCCTTGAGCATCAGTGACCGTGCCACTGATTTGCGCTTGAAGGTTTATGGCAATGAATAGACAGATGAGGGTATATATGACTTTGATCATATGGGTTTGACTTGAGTTAAACAGGATGAGCATCCACATGCAGATTCATGAGAGCATCTCAGCACAACAACAGCTTTTATTGTTTCGCCTTTATGCTCAATACAAAGAGTAAAGAGAGGCACACGGAAAATTAAAATTTCCGTGTGCCCAGAATAAAACCAGATATAGATTAGCGTACTAAGACGACAGTCCAGCCTTGAGATCCATCATGTGCTGCTGTATAATCAACAGACACGGTCATGGTTTCAGTAGTGCCATCATTGACATAGCTCATGACTTCGTACTGCGTAGCGGTCAGTCCACCATTTGGAAGTTTAGTACCATCTGTATTTTCACCGCCATAATAGCCTTTGTAGAATCCAAGGAAAGCTGCCCCTGATGTGCCATTTTGCAGATGGATAATAGGTCTTCCTGAAGGTGATGCAGATGCTTCCGTAAAAGTCCAGGTATGTATTCCTGATCCAAAAGCCGCACCATTACCACTGGCTGCTACCTGTGCATCAGACCAGCATCCGTTAGGAGTGCCCATGTATCCGTCATTGCGGGCGTCACCATTTGTCTTGTATTCATACACACCGCCGGCACTGAAGATGAATTCATCATTGGTGATGCATGACCAGTCGTCTCCACCGGATGACGTGCCATCAAGGAAATTAGCAGGTACCTGCCACCAGTCAGGTTTGCCCAGTCCGGGACCAACAAAAATTGAGGTAGCTGCATTGCGTACGCGCCATGCTCCACCGATCAGGTTGCCTGCGGTCATGTCTCCGGAGATGGTAACCATCTTTGTGGCTACAGCAATACCGCTGCCTTTTGTTCCGGTGAGCGTTACAGTATACAAGCCTGGATTTGCATATGTATGGACTGGATTGGCTTCCGCGGAGGTATTTCCATCCCCAAAGTTCCAGTTGTAGCTCGTAGCGTCATATGAAAGGTTAGTAAACGTTGCGACCTTTTCTGCTACGTTCGCATGAAACCACTACTGGTGGTTCAGCAGCAGGATTGTCATAATGCACCAGGGTAATTCTCCAGTAAGCATCATCAGTTCCTGATGTATTTCCTCCAAACTTGTAATTGGATTCCAGGATCAGCGTGTCGGTTGTGCCTTCAGACAATTTGACGAGGTCATACTGAACAGAAGTCTGAGGTACACTGACCTCTGCATCAGTTCCGATTTTAGGCAGGGCAATGAAAGCACCGAGTCCGGATACGGTCAGTTGACCACTCCCCAGTGAAAACGTGTGCACACCATCGCCAAAAGCAGACTGATCAATTCCGCCCGGACCTACCAGGTTAGCTGGCGTTGTGGCAAAGCAATCGTTGGCGGGCTCAAATACCCCACCTTCAGCCCAAAAGTCACCGTTTGAGTTGTAGGTAAAGGTTCCGTCCCGGTTGAAAATGAATTCATCATTCATGGTGCATGGACGTTTGATGATATCATCATTCTCTCTTCCAAGCGCCCACCAAACAACGGATCTGTCAAAAGGGCCTACTTCCAATGGCCAGCGACCTAGACTAACGGAGCGCAGTAACTTCCAGGATTTAGAACTCGTACCTGCCAGGATAGCCAGATCTGCTGCGGTATTGGAAATGGATACGGATTGGGTTACGACATCCGAGTTGCTGCCCTTGGTGGCGGTCAGGGTGACAGTATAGTTGCCGTCCTGGGCATAGGTATGCACAGGGTTTACATCCGTTGAGGCAGCTGTATTGTCCCCAAAATTCCAGGAAACAGCGTCATAATTTTGGGACGTATTGGTGAAAGTCACCTTCTTGTAATTGTCCATAGACACTTCAAACGAAAATCCTGCAATGACTTCAGGTGTCGGATTGTCGTCATTTTTACAGGAGTAAGCTAATAATAAGGTGGCTGAAAAAAGGATCAGCCAGGTCCTTTGTAATGCATTTCTCATAAAAGTTAGTTTAAATTTTAGTTATCATTTAGGTAGCAAAAGAGCCCTACCCGAGGCCTTTTATTCATTTTGACTACCTGACAAGCCCCTCTTTCCAGAGGATTCGGATGCATGGCGTCAATAAGGTGCGTTTCAGAATTAAAATTGACTATTCAAGCCAAAGTCAGAATTAATGCCCAATAAGGGGAAATCGCCTGATTTTAAATTTGGCAAAACCATAATTTCTTATGCCGACAAATCACGATAAAAGGGTAGGAATTTGCTAATTTTTGCACCTGACAAATACTCGACAAGGTAAAATTTGGGAAAATTTTATCCCTTCGAGCCAAAGGGGGCCCATTTGAGCAGCTCATATCCGGGGCAAAAGAGAGTCTTAGAGCTCCCCGATATACTCATTTAACGAACCATCCTTCTCCAGCTCCAGTTTCTTCTTCAACCTGTACTTACTCTGTTCCACCCCATTGACCGTGATATTCAGGATAGCAGCGATCTCGGTATTGGAAAATCCCATCCTTATAAAGCAACATAACCGGCTTTCGGTAGCCGAGATATGCGGATGCCTGAGGTGGAGCTTATGGACAAAGTCCTGGTGGACCTGATTAAAGGTGAGCTGAAACTCATCCCAGTAGTTTTTCTGGGTCAGTTCGTTTTCGATGGATCTGGTCAGGCGGTGCAACTCCCGGGACTTGGGCTGATGTTCATCCGTTTCAATCTTCCGGATTTCTCCCTTGAGGTCCTCGAGAAACTGGTTTTTATGCGCGCTCTGCAGGACGGAGGCGCTGAGCTGGGCCTGTTTATTCAGGATGTCCTTCTCCAGGTTTTCATTCTGTAAGCGCAGGATTTCTTGTTCTGCCGCCATGGCATGCTGCCGAAACCTGAGCTTTTGTCGGTTCAGCAGGAATTGGATCATCCCCAGTACCACTATAACACCAGCACCTATCGTCGCCAAAATGAACCACCAGGTGGTCCAGAACGGTGGCGAGACAATGATCTTCAAAGTGCGGGGAGCCGTATTCCATGCTCCATCACTATTGGAAGCCTTTACTTCAAGGATATACTCACCGCCGGGCAATGAAGAATAGTTTGCAAAACGCTGTTTGGGCCCCACGAACCGCCAGGTAGTATCAAACCCCATAAGACGGTAAGCAAATTGGTTTTTGTCAGGTTGAGAATAATCGGTGGTCGTGAAGCTGAACTGTATCCCTTTGTCCAGGTAGGAGAACCGAACAATTGTTGTAGAATCATTGAGCGGACCGGAAAGGATAGTCCTGCCTTCAAACAAGCCAATAGGGATGGATTGGTTGGAGAGACTGAATTCTGTAAAGACAACTTTAGGTGCACTGGTATTTTCGCGCACCTGGTCAGGCAGGATGAAAGAATAACCATTAGTACTGCCCAGGATCAAGCGCCCGTCATTCAGCCTCAGTGCGGCACCGGGATTGTACTGGTTGTTTTCGAGAAACGGCTCCGACCCTACTTTGATAAACCGACCCTCCTTTTTGTTCCATCGCACGATCCCTGCCTGAGTGGTGATCCATAGGTATCCTTGCGGACCCTGTACAATACTATTGATCATATTGGAAGGCAGGCCATCTTCAACCGAATAAGCGTGAAATGTTTCATTGGCGGGTTGGTATGCATTGAGTCCGGCGTTTTCTGTTCCGATCCATATCGTGCCCTCATCATCCTGGTAGAGGCACCGGATTTTTTCACTTGAGAGGCTGAGCGTGTCGTGAGCATTATGGTGATATTGAGTGATATGGAATGGGGTAGTGGAATGATCGATTCGGCTCAGGCCATTATTTTCTGTGGCAATCCAAAGCCATGGGCGGGTTTTGTCAAGTAAGATGTCAATGACCTGAGTCCCGGAGATGCTGTTTTTATTATTCGGATCAGGTTGAAAACGCATAAATGTGTTTTGACCCGGTTTCAGATAACTAACCCCTGCACCTAATGTACCTATCCACAAGCCTCCATCTGGTGCAAGTTCAAGATCCCAGACATTGTTATGACTCAGACTTGTCAGGTCACCCGCTATATTTTGAAATTGCTTCACGATCCCTGCACCTGGTTTATACAGATACAATCCTCGGGCAAATGTCCCAAGCCAAAGGTTGCCATCGGGAAGTGAAACCAGGCTCGTGATCACATTCAGGCCTGGTGGATGATTAGCCGATTTTTCAATGGAGACCAGCCGTACAGGATTCTTTCGCACATCCAATTGAAACAACCCACCGCCATCGGTGCCCAGCCAGACATTCCCATCCTTGTCCTGGTCGAGGCAGAGGACAGAGCGTAGGCCCTCCAGTCTTTCCAGCGCATACTGCCGGTCCATGACGAATGGAGGGAAGATAGTTTTATGCAGATTAATACCACCATTGAAGGTGCCTATCCATAGATTATTGGACGAATCAAACATCAGGTCGTACAGCGCGTCTGAATTGAGCGAGTTGAGAAACGCTGGTTGGTATCCGTAATGCTTCCATTCATCCGTCGATGGATCAAAATAATTAAGGCCACCTCCATCTGTTGCGATCCATAATTTTCCATGTGCATCGGGTACCAGGTCTGTGATCCTTCTATTGCTCAGTCCTGCACCGGTCTGCGGATTGGGTAGAAACCGGTCAATGACCTTGAGCTGTTGCAAATCAATCTCATACAAGCCGCTGCCTTCCGTGCCGACCCAGAGATTGCCATTGGTGCCCAGGCAAAGCGATTTAGCGAATCCATCCATGTCATTCCCATCATCGCTATGTATGGTGTGCAAAGAATCTGTTGACCAGTCAAACAAACTGATCCCCTTGCCTGCTGTTCCGATCCATATCCGACCACTGGGATCTTCCTGAAAATCAAAAACAAAATCATTGTTGAGCCTCCTGTTGTCTGGCGCACACGTCGTGCAGAAATGCGCGATCTTTTTATACTCCCGGTCAAACACAATCGTACCGGCGTTGTAGGTACCAAGCCAAAGATTCCCCCGGCTATCCTGGAATATGGATCTCACCGTTATGGTATTCCAGTCAACAGTGTTGTCTTCTTTAAAAGGGAAACGAAGAAACCTCCCCGTAGTTCTTTCCAACACGCTGACACCACCATTGAGATGGCCTATCCAGATATTACCCGCCTCATCATTCCATAGCGTCAGTATGGATTGACTTTTGATTGCATATGGATTCTTAGGATCCGGCAGGAATACCTTAAACTCATATCCATCAAACCGGTTCAGTCCAAACCGGGTACCTGCCCAGATCATCCCCAATTGATCTTCGAGCAAGGCATGTACCGTGGTGTAGGACAGACCATCATCCACGGTCAGGTGATCAAACGAAAAAGTCGATGCATTCCGCTGACCGGCCACATGTCCACACAGTATCAACAGGCTGAAGAGGCTTGGAAGGTAAAGGGAAGTAGGGCGCGATCTGGTCATAATTGCCTCGGGTCACTATCGTTGTATCGAGGGGGAAAATAGGGGATTTTGGTGGGATGGGGAGAGGGGTTTGACAGATAGATCAAGTCCGAAAGAGGAGGTCATGTGTTTTCGAGAACTGTGAGTTGTGAGCTGTGAGTTGTGAGTATGTCACGAGTCAGACGTGAGAGTAAGTGGCGAGAGTAAGTTGTCAGAGTATGTGGCGAGAGTCAGTCGTGAGTGACAAATTAAATTCTCTGGCAGCTGGCAGCTGGTAGCTAAACGCTGATAGCTGACAGCTCAAACCCTCCTCGCTACACTCAATCCGTCCCGGATTGGCAACATGAGGACCTCCACCCTCGGATCCCTATACAACATCTCATTGTACTTATGTATCACCCGCGCATCCACATCACTCCGGTCATAGACCACCTTGCCACTCCAGAGGACATTGTCTGAGAGAATCAATCCACCCGGACGGACATGATCAATGATGGCTTCGTAGTACTCAGCATACTCTTGCTTGTTGGCATCGATAAAGACCAGGTCCCAGGTCTCGGTCCTTTGTGACAAGAGTGCCTGTGCTTTCCCCATGAGACTTTCCACACGATCCGTCACCCCGGCCATAGCAAGATGTTTCTTGATCAGGAATGCATATTCCGGATTCGCTTCGATCGTGACTACCTTACTTTCTGCTGAAGGGCTTAAACCACGCACGAGGCAAATAGTCCCATAGCCTGTGAACGTCCCAATCTCCAGCACATTCCTTGCCTGCAGCAAAGAAGTCATCAATGTCAGGAAGGCCCCTTGCACCCGGCCACTCAGCATCTGAGGCGCAATGGTATGCAGGTGCGTAGACCGCTCTACTTCATGGAGCACAGGGTCATGTACATTGCTGTAGTCGTCAGTATATTTTTGTATTTCAGTGGCGAGCATAACGGTTTTGCCAGATAGGGTGAATGATGACAGAGGCAAGGATGATGCTTGCCCCGATATAGAATGAAGTATTGAGTTCTTTTCGGTCGTTGAGCAGTAGCAGGGCCATGAAGATTCCATACACGGGTTCGAGATTGATGACCATGATGGAATCATAAGCGGTTACGGATCTCACGGCACGTGTGCAAAGTACCCAGGCTACACATGTGCAGAGTAGTCCCAGTATAAGGAGATACACCAGGTCTGTGGCATCCGGCCAGAATTGATCAACGCCAAAAATTAATTGCTCACCACCAAGCCATACGCACATCGTCAGCCAGGCTCCGGCCATCTGCATCATGGTCATGTGCTCTGCATCTACTTCCATGATCCATTTCTTCTCAAGGCTGGAAAAGATGGCGAGTATGAGCGAAGATGCTATGCCCAGGATGATACCTGACAGGATATCTCCTTCAGCCCGACCGGCAATCAATACGATACCGGGAATGACCATCAGGCCAAATACCACTTCATGTCTGACGAGCGGACGACCGGTGATCCATGGCTCTATCCATGCCGTGAAAAATGAAATGGTGGCAAAGCAGATCAGCGCCGTTGAGGCATTGGCGAGTTTGATCGAACCAAAGAAGCAAATCCAGTGAATACCCACCATTGCTCCAAGCAGGTAGATTTTTTTTCGATCAAGGACAGATGCTTTGTTAAACCGTCGTCTGAGCAAGAGGTAAAAGGCTATACCCAGCCCGGCTATAAGCGTCCGCCACCATACTAACACGCTGGCTGACAGGGAGATGAGATCCCCCAGGATAGCCGTACCGGCAAGCAGCATCACCGCAATATGGAGATCGATGTAGGCCCTTTTTAAACTCACCGGAGGAATTGTTGTTATCTTCGCACAAGTATACACAAATAGGCAAGATCCTGTCGTTTACTCAACCAATCCTCTGTACATGTCCATTCATATCGGCGATATAGCCCCTCCGTTTTCTCTGTATTCATCTGAAAAGCAACTCGTCAATCTTTCTGACTTTAAAGGAAGGAAAGTTGTACTGCTGTTTTTTCCACTCGCCTTTACGAGCACATGTACAAAGGAGATGTGCTCTACCCGCGATGATATCGAGATGTATAATGCCCTCGATACCGAAGTACTCGGGATATCGATCGACACACCACAAAGCCTTGCCAGGTATAAGCAGGATCTCGGGCTCAATTTTACATTACTCTCAGATTTCAACAAGGAGACCATACGGGCTTATGATGCAGTATATGAGCAATTCGGCCACAATATGCGTGGCGTAGGAAAGCGAGCCGCTTTTGTCATAGATGGCCAGGGTATAGTCCGTTACGCAGAGGTACTGGAAAATGCAGGAAATCTGCCGGATTTTGAGGCTATTCAAAATGCACTTCGTAACTTTCAGACAACATAATTACCTTTGCATCATTATCTATCACCACTTAAACCCATCTCCCATGTTGTACGATAGCCTTTCCAAAGAACAGGAGGACATACTCGTTGAAGAGTTGACCACAGATGGTGAACAAACCCAGCTCATCGTTCTCAATGATGACTATAACACATTTGACTGGGTCATTGAATGCTTCATGGAGGTGCTCAATCATACCAGTGAACAATCCGAGCAACTCGCCTGGATCGTCCATACCAAAGGCCGCGCCAGCGTCAAGCTCGGCACACTCGAAGAATTGAAACCCTACAAGGATGCCTTGACAGACAGGGGACTCAATGCGATCATCGAACACGAGAAAGTGAACAGGTGATCTCCAGCAGATGCCTGTATTTGCCCTTGATGACGAACTGATTTTTCCACATCCTTCCCTTCGTGAACCTGATGGCCTCATGGCTGTCGGTGGTGATTTATCTCCGCAACGATTGTTACTGGCCTACCGATGGGGTATCTTTCCATGGTATCACGAAGGCCAACCCATTCTTTGGTGGTGGCTTGCACCCAGGCTCATGGTCAGGCCTGAAGATGTACACGTATCCCATTCGGTGCGAAATGTGATCAATAAGAAAAAATTTGCGGTGACATTCGACAGTGATTTCACAACGGTCATGAAGCGGTGCGGCTCTGTCAACCGGGCAGGGCAGGAAGGCACGTGGATCATGCCGGAGATGATTGATGCCTATACCTCACTGCATCAGCTTGGTTATGCGCATTCAGTAGAAGTGTGGGAAGGCGACCAACTCGTTGGTGGGTTGTATGGTATTGCCCTCGGCCGTATTTTTTTTGGAGAAAGTATGTTTGCTGAGAGCCCCAATGCCTCAAAAGTTGGATTTGTATTTTTTGCACAACATCTCGCTTCACTTGGATTCCTGTGGATCGATTGCCAGCAGGATACACCGCATATGCGATCCCTCGGAGCAGACCTTGTGGAGGAAGAAGATTTCATGCATATCCTTCGCGAAAATCAACTTCATATGATGAATCATAAACCCACGACACTTTTGTAAAAAGGAGATCGTTCAGCGTAGCCTCTGGCTGCGCTATATAAATTCATTTGAAATCACGTCCTACTGAAAGTCAGTCTCAGCCGCCTCCTGGCGGCATGTACAAATCATTTCCTAGCTAAGCGCCAGTATCTTAATTTCCCTCTAAGATCCAGAATATAGACCTGAAGTCTTTTTAGGGGCTACTTCGAAAAATGACCGATTATCAACCCAGCTAACTCTCTCCCCACATTTTCCTGCGCTTCCACTGTAGAGCCCCCAACATGTGGCGTCAACGATATCCTGGGATGTGTGAGGATATCAGCACGTGGAGTTGGCTCGCCAACAAAAACATCAATACCGGCCCCTCCAATCTGTCCCGAATTCAATCCCTCAATCAAAGCATCTTCATCAAACACACCGCCACGTGCTGTATTGATCAGGATAACCCCTTTTTTCAGGATAGCGAGTTCCTCTTTTCCGATGACAGGTTTATCTGCCTTAGGAATATGGATAGTGATGATATCCGATTGGCTCAGCAAGGTATTTATATCGGTAGTATGAATATCAACAGACAGGCTTTGTTGTGCGCCTGGAATAGTGATGACGATCTTCGCTTCTTTCACAAACGGATCGGAGGCTATTACATTCATCCCTAATCCTAAGGCAATACGAGCCACTTCCTGGCCGATACGCCCAAACCCAATAATCCCTATCGTTTTTCCGAGTAATTCATTGCCTTCACTGCATTGCTTCTTGAGCTTGGCAAATTCAGTATTGCCGGTCACCGGCATCGCCCTGTTAGCAAGATGCAATTGCCGCGCCAGGGTAAAGGCATGTGCAGTCACCAGTTCAGCGACTGATCTTGAGGAAGCTGCAGGAGTATTGTACACGCCAAGTCCTTTCTCTCTCGCATAGGTCACATCGATATTGTCCATCCCTACACCTCCACGCCCGATCACTTTGAGATTAGGACACGCATCAATCAATGGCTTCCGCACCTGCGTGGCGCTGCGTACAGTGATGGCATCAAAATTTTTCAATTCCGCTTCAAGCTCTTCAGCTTTATAGTGCGTCGTCACCACTTCAAAGCCCGCCGCTTCAAGCATGGCTTTACCTGTATCATCTATGCCGTCATTGGCCAGTATCCTGATCTTGCTCATGGTATAGTTTATTGTATGAATATCAAATGGTATATCATGTGCAAAGATCGTAATTCTATTTTTCCCCGGACTTCAATTTCTCAATCTCTTTATCCTTAGCCTCAATTTCCTTCTTCAGTCGCTCAATCTCTTTATCCTTCGCCCCTTCAGCCTCTTTCACCCTTTCAGCCTCTTTCACCCCTTCAGCCTCTTTTGCCCCTTTATCCACAGAACTCCCTCCAACGATACTATGATAGAAATCCTTGATGATCTGCATTCCGTTTTCTCCCCGCACATACGCAGCCCCAAAGAATACAGCTGGTACGAAGATGACCAGGAAAACGAAAAACCGCGCACATCCGGTGACTTTATATTTTGGTCCCATACATAAATAATTTATTAGTGGATAGCAATATACAATCTCTGGATTGATTATAGTCCGGTTTATTCGATTGGAAGCTATCCCTTATCGATTGATGACGCCACATCTGTTTCTAAATTGTCCTGACTCACATTGTTTTAAAATCATCTCGAATAGGCACTAGTCTGTGACACGAAACTGTTTGAGCTGCCAGGACGGCCTCTTTGCGGCCATAAAGCAGCAAAGAGGTGCAAGTGAAACAGTGCCAGGCGAGACAGCAAACCAGGTCGCAAGCCTAATGCTCGAATGATTAAGCGAGTTTTTCGTGTCACTAGATTTGGTTGGTGAGCTGTAGCATATGGATGCGCGATAGCAGGTCGAACCATGGTTACTTTTTTAGCGATGAAAAAAGTAACACGATACCCACGCCTCGTGCGCAACGAATCCCCCTAAGATATCCTCGACCAATCCTGCTTATACTTATATTCAGTGGTCAGGAATCTGGCCATCTGGACATGCTCCGGTGCCCTGAGCATAGGATCCCTGGTGAGGATATCCTCTGCCATCATTCTCGCGGTCTTCAGGATCGCCTGGTCTTCCACCAGGTTGGCGGCTTTAAATTCAAACGCCCCGCTTTGTTTCGTCCCGGCGATATCTCCCGGCCCACGCATCTTCAGGTCCGCCTCAGCGATGACAAATCCATCATTGGTTTTGCAGATCACATCAAGCCGCTCTTTGGCCGTCTTGGATAGTTTGTAGCTGGTCATGAGTATGCAGTAGGACTGATCCGCACCACGACCCACACGGCCACGCAACTGATGCAATTGCGCTAATCCGAATCGCTCAGCATTTTCGATGATCATCACACTTGCATTCGGGACATTGACGCCTACCTCAATGACGGTGGTGGACACCATGATCTGCGTTTTCAATTCTTTAAATCCCTGCATGGCCTCCTCCTTTTCCTGCGCTTTCATCCTTCCATGTACGACAGTGATCTGATAATCCGGTCTGGGAAAGGTCCCCAGTAATCTTTCGTACCCATCCTGCAGGTTTTCAAGGTCCAGTTTTTCAGATTCTTCGATCAATGGAAAAATCACATAGACCTGTCTTCCTTTTTTAATTTCACTCCTGACAAATTCCATCACCTTCGATCGATGCGCTTCCGTACGTTGTGTAGTCACCACAGGTTTTCGACCAGGGGGTAATTCATCAAGGATCGACACATCAAGATCACCGTACACCGTCAGTGCCAGCGTCCTTGGAATGGGCGTTGCTGTCATCACCAGCACATGCGGCGGGTGAAGCGGAGACTTGGTCCACATCTGCGCGCGTTGCGCTACGCCAAAGCGATGTTGCTCATCTGTGATCGCAAGGCCCAGGCTGGCAAATTCAACCCATTCCTCAATGACCGCATGTGTTCCGATGAGAATATTTGTCTTGCCGGCTTTTAGAGATTCAAGTATTTCAGTCCTCGGACTTCCAGTGATGCTACCTGAAAGGAACGCAATCTTTATGTCAAGCCCTTCAACCAATTCACTGATAGACTTATAATGCTGCATAGCCAATACTTCTGTAGGAGCCATGAGCACGGATTGAAATCCATTGTCAGCAGCAAGCAACATGCACATGAGCGCTACAATAGTTTTTCCGCTGCCTACATCACCCTGCAACAATCTATTCATCTGGTGGCCGGACCCCATGTCCTTGCGTATTTCACGCATCACTCTTTTCTGCGCTTCAGTGAGCGAGAAGGGTAGGTGGTGGTTGTAAAACGTGTTGAAGACGTGCCCGACTTCACCAAATACAAATCCTTTGACAGTCTCTTCCCGCTTTACTTTTGCACGTAGCAACATAAGTTGAAGGAAAAAGAGTTCTTCAAATTTCAACCGGTTTCTTGCCTTGGTCAGTTCTTCCTGGGAATTGGGGAAATGTATTTTTTTAAGGGAGTCAATCCTGTTGTAAAACCGCAGTTTGGAAATGATAGGTTCCGGAAGGTTTTCGGGTATGTCATTCGGCCTGAGCTGCGTAATCAGTTGTTGCATGATTTTGCGCCTGCCTTTGCTGTCAAGCCCGCGGATGATCAACTTTTCCGAACTACTGTAAACTGGTTCGAGTCCTGTCGAGACTGTTTTTTCCTGGGATAGTTCTTCGATTTCAGGATGGACGAGATTATATTTTCCCCTGAAGTCCTGTAGTTTCCCATAGATCAGGTAAGGTTTTCCCAATACTATCCACTGATCAATATCCTTTGCGCGCTGAAACCAGAGGACTTCAAGCTCACCACTAGAATCTTCAAAAGTGGCGATCAGCCGTTTTTTTGGTCCTGCACCTTCAATACGCTTATCCGTAAAGACGCCTTTGAGTTGGACCGCTTCCAGGGACGCTCTTGCCTGCTTGATCGTTGAAATCTCAGATTTATCAATGTACCGGAATGGCAGGTCCCAAAGGAGGTCACCAATGCGATGTATGCCCATTTCCTTACGCAGCAACTCCCCCCTGACAGGGCCCACACCCTTCATGTATTCAATCGGTTGAGTTAATATAGAATCCCCCTGGAACAAGTTGCTTGATTTCTGAGGCAGGAAAGATAAGGGAAGCTTTAATAAACCGTACTTTTGTACATATCATCACCCAGCACGTGCACCATGGAGACAAAGCGGCAGAAGCAGATCAATGAACTCTTACGGAGACAATTCAGTATGGTCCTTATCGACGAAGGCACCTACATCTATGACCGTGCCATGGTTACGGTCACACGCTGTGTAGTCTCCCCTGACCTCCAGAGCGCTAAAGTCTATCTCTCGGTATTCAATACTGAAAATAAGATGGAAGTCATGGCCGCCATGGATGAAAATATTCACCAGCTCCGCCATGCCCTGGCCAGCAAAGTCGGCAAGCAACTCAGGAAAATACCAGAACTTAAATTCTTCCTGGACGAAACCTTAGACGAATTTTTCAGGATGGACCAGATCCTCAACAAGCTCCGCGCCGAAAATCAGATGGGCTCCGAAGAGGAATAGGGAATTTCGAATAAGGAATTGCGACCAAGGAATGCCGAACAAGGAATAACGAAGTAAGAAGTATTCTAACCTTTTAACCTTCTAACCCTCTAAGCCCATCAACCCATCAACTTATAAACCCCTCAACCAAGTAGCCAATCCAATTCCATTGTCAATTATTTAGGTAGTCTAAAATAAAATTTAGACAGAGCTAAACAACTTAAGCCCCGGCCATTTCAGCCAGCACACCCTCTTTGAGGGCAAACTCACAGTAAAAAAGCTTCTCCGGCGGAATATGCCTGAAGACATACCTGATCAGGATATAAGCAACGACGATGTAATCCAGCCTTTCAATAGGTATTTCAGGAATTTGCCGGCGCCGTGAAATATTGGTTGAAATGATCTCATCCAGGTAACCGGAGATACCAACTATATCCATCTCAGTCCAATGAGCTGAAGTAGCTATCCTCGGCATGACATCATTGATGACCTCAAAGGATCCGCTGGCCCCGATCAGGTAGTATCCAGGCAACTCCTTCACAGCCGCCATCAATTCAGCTAGTTCCATTTCAAGAAAATCCTCCAGTGCACCGACTTCTGCCGGACTCATCGGATCACTATGATGAAATTTCTGGTAGAGGACAGCTACTCCGATTTTATAACTCCCTTTGAAGGCAATGGTATCTCCCTTGAAAAGGATAAACTCCACACTGCCTCCCCCGATATCCATGATCAATGCATACTTGTCAAGAGGTGGCAGAGCTGTCTTTATACCGCGGAGGATATACCCGGCTTCTCGATGTCCGTCAATGATCTCTATAGTGAGTCCTGTAGCTTTAGTAAACTTGTCCGCTACTTCCTTACCGTTTTTTGTTTCCCTCAGTGCTGCAGTACCAATACATCTGATATGTTTTACATCATAAGCCTTTATCTGTTCGGCAAACAACTGCATAGCTTCAAGGCCCCTGTCGATGCTCGCAGGATCTATCTGGTCTAATCCCCCGGAGGCAAGTTTGACATAGATCCGGTCCTTGTAGATAGTTGAAAGCAAGCCATCCGCATTGATTTCACAAATCAGTAAATGGAAGGTATTAGACCCAAGGTCTATCACGGCCAGGCGGTCACCGGTCATTGTTTGTTTTTCTCTACCTGGCTGAGGATATTTTTAAAAAATTCGACACCTGCCAACTCAAGTGCATTGGCCGCAACGGGTTTGTTGTCTTTCATAAAGATGAGGTAGGTACACCCCGTAGCGCAATATACATCAGCCTCCTGCATGATCACACCTTTGGACATCCAACTCATGCGACCCAGCGCCTTGCAACCCGTATTGATCACAGAAGATACCGGGGATATATACAAGACAGTATTCCTCACGCTGGAAATATCCTCCTGGTTCACACTGATCGGCAGGTCATAGAAGATGATGTCAATTTTATCCGCATTGGCATAGAGTTGACTGATCTCCCGATTGCTGAGGGCAGGGTAGGCGGGGGCAGGCGGAGCCGCCGCTTCTTCTGCCACCTCAGTATTTTTCTTCGGCTGGCAGGCTTCAATCACTATCAGGCTGAAGATCGTGCAGAGCGACAGGGCGAAATAGAGGTTCTTTATCATTTGAAATAGTATTCGAAGCGAAAGGTCAGGAAATAGGATACAAGTTTGTTGGTAGCGAGATCGTGCTTTTCAGGATCCAGCAAGGGGATAATACCTCTCGTATATCTCCCTCCGACACCCCATTGCTTGCTCATCCTGAACGTAGCACCCAGCAACCACGAAAGATCATTTTCGCTAAAGTACTGCACGAGTTTGTCATATGATTCTTCTGCCGGATTGTAATAATCCGTAGTCTTTGCATCAAGTAATCGTCCATAACTCAGTCCCGCGTATGCAGACATCTTATGATATTTACCTTCTTCCTGCCACCAGTCCCCCAGGGAGATATACACCGGAAGCTCAATGTACTTAAGGCTGATTTCAATGTCAGGATCATACTCAGGATTGAATATATCAGGACGGCTTCCGCGCTCTGAATACAGGAATTCCATATTGACCTTCCACGGCGAATCAAATTCGATGACCGTCTTTATTCCTCCTGTCAATCCTACCTTGTCAAAGCCGGCAAGGTCATCCCCGTCTATCTGGCAGGCATTCAAACCCGCAATAAGTCCTGCCGAAAACCGCTGGGCAGTAAGTTCGGCCTGGCAGGTCAATCCCAGCACCACCAAAACACCCCATCGAAGATATATCAAAGTTTTTTCTAATTTCATGGCCTCAATTTGATCCTCAGAAAGTCGGAATCACCTGGTTTTCCGAAGGATATACGTGTTAAAGAGTAGCAAATTATGATCAAATATACCAAGCATAATCTCAATAAGCTTGAAGATATTTTCCGTGAGCTAAAGATTACGATCCGTTATGAAAAAGGCAATTTTCATTCGGGTTATTGTATAGTGTCTGGCAAAAATATTGTCATTGTCAACAAGTTCTTCGATCTGGAAGCCAGGATGAATACCCTCCTGGAGATCATGGAACTCGGAGAAATCAATACAGAAGGGATGTCAGAGGAACACCATGACTGGTATATGAAAATGCGCAAATCCCTTTTACGCACAGCGTGAGCACACCGCTGCAGATCACTATCCTTGGTACCGGTACCTCCCAGGGGATCCCTGTGATCGGTTGCCGTTGTAAAGTGTGTCTGTCACAAAATCCGAAAGATCAGCGGCTGCGCACAGCCGCCTTTATTCAGGCCGGTGATACAGGTTTGTCCATCGATATCGGCCCCGATTTCAGGCGCCAGATGCTCGATAATCAACTCACCGACGTACATGCCGTCCTGCTCACCCACGAACATAATGACCATATCTCCGGATTGGACGATATCCGGCCGGTCAATTTCCTTTATCACAGGAATATTCCCATTTACGGTGGCGAACGGACCCTGTCAGAAATGCACCGCCGGTTTTATTATGCTTTTGATCCTGCGTATCAATATCCAGGAAAACCTCTGGTCCATAGTGTTCTGATTGATACCAATCCCTTTACCATTGGAGAAGTGAACATTCAACCGGTTTTGGTCGACCATGGCGACATGCCCATTTTCGGATACAGGATTGGAAGCCTGGCCTATATCACTGATGCCAAAACACTCCCAGGGGAAAGTATGGATGCACTCCGGGACCTTGATGTCCTGATACTGAATGCACTGCGATTTGAACCACACAAGACTCACCTTAATGTGGAAGAGGCAATCAGGATATGTAATGAATTGAAGCCCCGCCATTGCTATCTCACGCACATCAGTCATGAAATGGGATTGCACGATGATGTCAATGCCATGCTTCCCGAAAATATCAGCCTGGCGTATGATGGCCTCGTAGTCAAAATCAGTTGATGTCACCTGCCTGACAATTGGATAGGGCGGTATTCCTGATCCAATTGCCATGCTTTAGTATATTAGCACACCATTTTATCGTTAATCACAATAGAGAATATCTATCCGTTATTGGATAAGGATTACATTTGAGCGTGCCCGGATAAATAATTGCTGCGCAATGGTGCATATGTGGAGATATCTTTTCTTAATACTCTTCCTCGGGGGAACACAGTCCCTCATGGCCCAGCATAGCAGCCAAAACAGTCTCTATATGCATGAACGCTATGCGTTCAATCCAGCATTCGGGGGAATGGAACGGAGCCTCGCAGCCAGCCTGCTCTTCCGCTCTCAATGGGCCGGGCTGGATGGTAATCCGGAACTGCGCATGGTCAATGTCCATATGCCCTTCTACCTGTGGCAGGGTGCAATCGGGTTTCAATTGGTCAACGAATCCATAGGAGCAGAAAAGCAAACCGGCTTTATGATGTCCTATAACTATATATACGAAGCGGAGACCGGGCTGTTTTCGACCGGGCTGAGACTCGGGATATACCAGAAATCACTCGATGGTACTAAGCTTAGGGCTCCTGACGGGACCTACGAAGGCTCTATCATCGATCATCATGATATCAATCTCCCAAATGGACTGGTCTCAGGCGTCTCACCCGTGGTGGAAGGAGGTGTCTATTATGCTGGGGACTATTTTGAGGCAGGCCTTTCCATGACAGGATTTTATCCTGCCGGAATCAAGCTGGGTGACAATATAGACTATGCCCCAAAGCCAGCCTTTCACTTTTTTGGAGAGTATTTTGTCGAATCCTTTGAAGATATTTCTATCTATCCTGTGGTTTATGTCAAATCAGATTTGGTACAAACGCAGGCTGAATTATCTTTACGAGCAGAATGGCGGGATGTGGTGACCGCAGGCATAGGTTACCGGGGATTTGGAAAAAACAGCCAGGATGCCTTAATGCTTACAGCAGGTGTCAGGTTATCTCCAAAGTTCTTTCTACATTACGCCTACGATATCGGGCTGAGCAGTCTCCAATCAGCCCACGAAGGGACGCATGAGTTGCTGATCACCTACAACCTTGGTAAAAGGATAGGAGCAGGGCTTCCCCCAAGAATTATTTATAACCCAAGAAACCTCTAAAGGTTTATTACGCTTTTCCGGCAGAAGTGGCAGGGAACAATGAAAATCACGCTTCAGATGCGTGTAATAAAATTGTAACTATTTTATTGTTTGACATTTACATATGAATTTTTCGTATATATGCGAACCGGGAGAAACCGAATTTAAATTCTTCCATTCATATAATAATGTCAAATATTATATCGTTACAACCGATGTTGGCATAAATTATGTTGTCTGGGGGTTGGATTATAAAAGATATTTGTTTGGATATCTAAGTCTAAAAACTATCTTTACGCCTCTTTTTTAAGCTACCCACAACAGCGAAACTTTGTATAAAAGGATGAGGAACTTTTCAATCTCAGCATTGGCCATTATATCAGTGGCCTTTCTATTCAGTGCCTGCGGTACAGGGGAAACAGGACAGTTAGTTGGTGTGATGGACCGGCCGAAATACTCCGGGATCAACCCCTACGGCATGGAATACATCCGAAGTGGAACCTTCCACATAGGCCAGTCTGACCAGGATATCTACAGTGACTATATGCAGCGCCCGCTGGCCGTGTCTATTGTAGGTTTCTTTATTGACGATACCGAAATCACCAATAACGAATATCGCCAGTTTGTCAACTACGTCAAGGACTCTATAGCCCACGTCACCCTGGATCATTTCAAGGAAGACGACAATGGCAACCAGACCATTGACTGGGAATATGAGATTGACTGGAATGACGAGTTGCTCGAGGACATGTATTTCCAGGGCGATGATGTCTTTGCCGGAAAGAGAGAACTTGATACAAGGGAGTTAGTATACAACTACGAGTGGAAAGACTGGAAAAAGCAGCCAGCCCATCTTTCAAGGGGAAGCGGACAGAAATCATCAACAGGGAGGAAGTCAGCATCTATCCTGATACCCTGGTTTGGATCCGTGACTTCGCATACTCATACAATGAACCATTTACCCGTAACTATTTCTGGCATCCTGCATTCGACGATTATCCTGTCGTAGGGGTCAACTGGAAAATGGCAAAGGCCTTCTGCTCATGGAGGACAAGCCTTTGGAACATGTTCCGCGGGGATGAGCCAAATACCGAAGAATTCCGTCTCCCTACAGAACATGAATGGGAATATGCCGCACGCGGCGGACATGATCTTGCTCCATATCCATGGGGTGGATACGGCCTCAGAAACGCCAAAGGTTGCTTGCTGGCTAACTTCAAGCCAGGCCGTGGTAACTACCCTGAGGACGGAGGTCATTATACAGTAAAAGCAGATGCTTACTTCCCTAATGATTATGGATTATATAATATGTCCGGGAATGCTTCTGAGTGGACTGAAAGTGCCTTCTTCGAAAATGCGCATTATATTGTACATGACAACAACCCGGATATCAAGTATGACGCCAAGGATGATGATCCTGCAGTCTACAAGCGTAAAGTCATCAGGGGAGGTTCATGGAAAGACGTTTCATACTACCTGCAGACCGGTACCCGTAACTGGGAATACCAGGATACTACTAAATCATACATCGGATTCCGTTGTGCCTTGACATTCCTCGGCCGGGCTATTGATGATGCAAATTGATTTATAATGTAATAGTGACTCACGCTGCAAGGACTGTATGTCCGCAGAGGGAGAAGTACCCAAAAATCAAGAGTATTTAAAAACGTAAACTAAATCAGGGAATCTTCGCGGACTTTGATCATTGCCTCCGGATTTGCCTTGAGAGCTGAATAATTTATCATTTAACAACAAAAACATCTCAACCAGCATGAACAGGTTTATTAAATCTAGCTCATTCAAGTATCTGAAAAACGCAATCATTGGTTTCGGAGCTTCCATCGTAATGATCGGGGCCCTCGGTAAGATCAGAAGCGCTCCCTGGGGAGACGCCGCTATCACAGCAGGTCTGCTTACTGAAGCCTTCCTCTTCTTTATGTTAGGTATCATTCCACCGGAAAAGGATTACTACTGGGAAAAACTGTATCCAGGATTGGAGAAATACAATAGCAAGATTGCACCACTCACCGCTGGTGAGGTTGACAAGGATCAGCGTCCGTTGAACGGAGCAAAGGTTGAAAACCAACTCGGTGGCATGTTGTCTGAACTCCAGATCATGGCCAAGAGCATGAGCTCACTGAAAGCACTCCAGGAAGTTGATTTCTCTCAGACCTCTGAGCAGATCAAGTCTATGGGTAACTTCTATGACAGGATGAACCAGGCTATGGTTGAACTCAGCCACAGCGTTGAAGAAACCAAAGCTTACCGTTCACATATCTCAGCATTAAACCAGAACATCCAGGGCGTAAGCCAGATGTACCAGGGCGTGTTGGCATCCAAGGAGCAACTGGCTCACATGAATGCTGCATTGACACAACTGGCCAGCTCTGAAGCAGATGCTAAGGGTTATACAGATCAGATGGCTACACTGAACAAGAACCTGCGCTCATTGAACAGCGTATATGGTAATGTCCTTACCGCAATGACCGGAGGCAAGGCGTAAGCCCTGCTGTGAATGCTGAACTGATCTAATTTTCTAAGAAAAACTATTAATCCGATATGTCAATTCCAAAGGAGCCCCGGCAGTTGATGATCAATATCATGTACTTGGTATTGACCGCGCTGCTTGCCCTCAACGTCTCTGCGGAGATTTTCAATGCGTTCAAGGTCGTTGATAAGAGTATGGTGAAGAGTAACCAGGCGCTTGATGAAGCAAATGGTAAAATGCCCCAGGCCATCAAGGACGGCGCAAAGAAGAGAGAGTCTTTAGCAGTCTATGCAGAGCGTGTTGATCCGACAAGGCAGTATGCTACAGAACTGGATAAGTACATCCAGAATATTATTGATACCATGATCATCTCCACCGGCTCTTATCTGCCGGATCCGGAGACAGGTCAGATGACTGATCACCTGAAAGGCGAGAAGAATAAGGATGTGACTACCCGTATCCTTGTGGATAAAGGTGTCGGTGAAGAACTCAAGGCTAAAATCCTTGAATACAGGGAGAAGTTTGTATCTCTCCTTGATACTGCTGACAGAGCAGTGTATTCAAAAGACATAGCACTTGCGATTGATGATGAGACCTGGAAAACAAAGAAGAAGAAGAGCTGGTCTGAAATGAACTTCAACCACATGCCTCTGCAGGCTGCCCTTCCTATCCTTCGTAAATTCCAGAATGACGTTAAGAATTCTGAAGCTACTGTCCTCAACTACCTCGCTAATAAAGTAGGTACAACAACGGATGTGGTTTTGGATAAGTTTACAGTTGTATCTGCAGCTAAGAAATCTTATGTGATCAAAGGTGAAACCTATGAGGCAGATATCTTCCTTAGCGCATTTGCAGGGGCAGACAGTAAGACAGGCATCTCTATCTCTGTTGACGGAAGAAGCCTTCCTGTTGACGCTGAAGGTGTTGCTAAGTATACAGCATCTGCAAGTGGCGTAGGTCTCAGGAAGTATAATGCATCTATCAATGTAACTAACCCGGTCACCAACGAAACACAGACCTTCAAGAAGGAATTCGAATATGAAGTCGGTGAGCGTTCTGTTTCTGTATCAGCTACAAAAATGAACGTATTCTACATGGGTGTGGACAATCCTGTTGCCGTATCTGCTGCCGGTGTACCAAGTAATCAGGTACAGGTCAGTATGACCGGTTCAGGTGGTGGTAGCATCAGCCGCAACAGCGACGGTACATTCAACGTTAGAGTGACCAACCAAACTAAGTTAGGTGAGTTTGCTTACGTAAACGTATCTGCTCCCGGGATGTCTGAAAAAAGAGAGTTCAGGGTAAAAAGAATTCCTGACCCGGTAGCTAAATTGAGTTCTTCTATGGGTGGTGTAATGAGTTCAGGTGAGTTCAAAGCTCAAAGAGGACTTTTTGCAGTACTTGACAATTTCGACTTTGATGCCAAATGCGAAATCCTTGGATACCAACTGGTACGTGTACCAAGAAGGCAGGATCCACAGATGGAGCCAAACAAAGGCGGATCATATAATGCAGGCCCGAAAGGACTGGTAGATCAGGCGAAAGCAGGTGATACCTTCTACTTTGAAAATGTAAAAGCGAAATGCCCGGGTGATGCCTCAGGTCGTGACATCAACCAACTTGTATTTAAAATTAACTGATATTCATCATGAAGTCATTATTTGCTTTCCTGGTAGGTCTACTTGCTGCCCTCGTTCCCGGAGTTATCCTGGCACAACAGGCTGAAAGTATCATCACCGAATCAAGCGATCCTGTAGAAGACGTATACGTGGATGATGTCGTGAGACACACCATGATCTATGAAAACAGGGTGCTTCCCTATGAGCCTCTTCGTGAAGCTGATATTCCATGGGAACGCAGGCTGTGGCGTATTATAGATGTTCGGGAGAAAATCAATCTTCCATTCACCTATCCGCCTCAACCTTTCTTTTCTATCATAGCTGAAGGCGCAAAATCCGGAGAGATCAAGGTGTTCAAGGATGAAACGTTTAAGGAAATGATGACTCCTGAAGAGGTGATGGGCAAACTGGTAGAAACTGACACCAGCTTGGTATTCAACCCTGATACCTACGAAGATGAAGTAGTGATCGTCAACTCACCGATCAACCCTGAAGATATCCAGAAGTACCGCGTTAAGGAAATGTGGTTCTTTGATAAGGAAGCTTCAAGGATGGGTGTACGCATTCTGGGTATTGCCCCGATCCGTGACTATATCGACGAGAGCACAGGTGAATTCAAATATGCTATCCCTATGTTCTGGGTGTATTATCCTGAAGCCCGCGAAGCCTTGTCACGTTACCAGGTTTTCACGGAAGGAAATGATGCTGCTCCTGGCACATGGTATGATTTGTTTGAGCAAAGAAGATTTTCAAGCTATATCTACAAACAATCTAACGTCCTTGACCTTAGATTGGATGATTTCTACAATGGCCCTGAAAAAGGTGTTGAGCGCCTTATGGAATCCGAGAGGATCAAGATGGAGCTCTTCAACTGGGAGCATGACCTCTGGTCATATTGATGATCATCAGAATAATATAATCAAAGCCCCTGGCAGTCACTGTCAGGGGCTTTTTATTTCTCAGAGTGTGAGTAGGTTTCGGATGGAAAGAGCTGCCTATCATTTCCTCTGTTTCGTGAAAATTCCCAATACATCCAGCAGAACAAAAACAGGTATTCAATCCCGATCAGACAATAGTTTTCAGCTGAGTTGCCATCAGCATAGTGGCTATAGCTCAGGAAAATCAGGCATGACCAAACGATAGGGTAGATGTGCTTACTCAACACAGCCAAAGCCAGCAATGAGCCTATGTACCAAGGATGCACCGTAGTGCTCATCAGGAAGTAAAGGGTCAGCACGGCTAGCATAGCTGTAGACCAATCCATCCCTGGTTTTCGAATATAGATCCACCATATCCACACAATTCCGGCAATGGTCACCAAGGCAAGTGCAGGTCCTGCTACAGCGATAATATTATATCCTTTTACGGACATGCCTACGGCACTGATGATGTAATAAATGCTTGCATTAAATTCAAATGAATTAAACCATAGACGAACACTTTCCAGCCAACCGGTATGTGTGCCAAAGGATAGCCAGAATACTGCAACACTTGCAGTAACACTCACTATGCCAAACAGCGTAATCCTGTTCCAATACATTTGCCTGGGCATGAAAGGAATCAGTACGAGGGTGAGCATCTTTGACAGGATGGACAGGGCCATCAGCAAACTACTCCAGAGGATGTTCCTTTTTTCAGACAAAATGACCGCACCGAGCAAGGCAGCTATCATCATGCCATCCATATGGAGATTGCCGGTAAATTCGATAATGACCAATGGATTGAGGGCATAGAGCAGGATCCGGTTTGACGGGATTTGCTTCTTTCTTAACAGGAGATGTAGTAACAGTACTATCAACGCATCAGTGCAAATCAACAGCAGTTTGTAAAACACTACATGACCACCCAGGGAAAGACCATTGATTTTGTAGGATAGCCCGAAAATCCACTGTGCGACCGGCGGATATACACTGTAATAATGCTGACTGTTGAGCAGGCTGAATAGATGCTTATCGACAACCGCTATCTCTGCATGTTGCATAAGAAATGCAGGTGTGTATGCCATCGGATGAACACCTTGTTGGATGAGCATGCCATCCCAGACAAATCGATAGTAGTCATCAGACAATCCAGGCTCAAAGAAAAGCGAGATCAACCTTGCAGCCAGAGCCAATACCAGGCCGGTTTGCAGGCTGATTTTGATCTTGCCTGAAATCATCCAGGCATACAACCCAAATCCAAATGCATAGACACACCACAACAAGGTGAAATCTAATCTGCTGATACCCTGAAGCCATGTCATAGCCATGAGCCAGGCCAGGCAGATCAGCCATGTTTTGATTTTCACCGGTGACTCAGATGCCTGAGGGTATAGAAAAAGATACTCCCGAATCCGATCATCAGCATGAGATGGTAGATCAGAAACGATGTCTTGCCTTGAGCTACACCCATGATCACGGCCGATAGGAAATACAATGCAAGCAGGCCTTCGATCAAGGTGGTCCCTGATACTTTGCCTGCAGTATAAAATCCCTTCTTAAAGCTGTCCTGTACCTGTTGGATGTTAAATTTAGGCGTCCTCACAAAGGCACTCTTCTTTCCGCTCAGGCCTTCCAGCACAGCAATGCTGTTGTGCAGGGAGAGCCCCATCGAAAGCGAAAGGAAAAGAGGAAACATCAACACAAATTTTACCAGCCTCTTCAATACAGGTTCATCAACCCACATCGTATCACTGTTGGCCACAAAATATACCCAGCCTACCGTCAACAGGCCAGCCATAAATATCCAGTATATCCGCATATCCAGGTGGATCGTGGCGACCAGGAATAGCGTAGGTACACTCAGGACAGCCAATGCAAAGACAACAAGGAAAACTGAACTGGATAAGAGATGCGTGACAGCATGAAGTTTCTGATCAAATGGGATACCAGACTTTAGCACCGCAGGGATCAGTTTTCTTGCATTTTCCGCCCCCCCTTTCATCCATCTGAATTGTTGGGATTTAAGTCCATTCATTTCGACAGGCAATTCAGCCGGGGAAGCAATGTCCTGGCGATACTTGATTTTCCAACCCTTGAGTTGTGCGCGATAGGAAAGGTCAAGGTCTTCAGTCAGCGTGTCGGCTTCCCAACCGCCGGCATCCAGGATGGTTTCCTTTCGCCAGACACCTGCTGTGCCGTTAAACTGAAGGAAATAGTTTCCGGCTTCCCTGCCGGTTTGCTCTATCGTAAAATGGACATTGAGTTGAAAAGCCTGTAGCCTGGTGATCAGGGAGTATTCCCCGTTGATATGTTCCCAGCGGGTCTGGACGACGCCCACTTTCTTATCCTGCAGATATGGGAGTGTCTTTAACAGGAAGTCATGGTGCGGCAGGAAATCCGCATCAAAAATGGCAATAAACTCACCGGTTGCTGTAGCCAATCCGTCTCTTAGCGCGCCTGCCTTATAGCCATTCCTGTTTTCACGGTGTATGTGGACGATGTTGACACCTTTTTGCCTGTATTCTTCTACCTTCCTGCTACACACATCTTTAGTATCATCAGTTGAATCATCCAGGACCTGGATTTGAAGCCGATCTGCAGGATAGTTCATCCCCACCATATTGTCGATGAGCCGCTCCACGACAAACCGTTCATTGAAGATGGGTAATTGGATAGTGACCATGGGGAATACAGCTCCCCACGAATTCATCCCTTCTTCATCAGGGTTCTTCTGTTTTCTCCCTTTGCCATATTTGATCAGCAATTGGAATTGCATCAGGCAATAAAAGGTGATGTAGGCCAATGCCAGCGTGTAGAGCCCGATGACCACGTAGGCCAATATGATTAGGATCATGTACTTAAGAGGGATTTGAAAATCGTCCACAATATCTTATGCCCGGCCAATACCGATCCTTTGACCGTGCCACTTACTTTTGACTTCCCGATACGTTTGCGGTAAGATACAGGTACTTCAGCACACCTTAATTGATGCTGAAGGGCTTTCACCTGCATCTCCACCGTCCACCCGTAGTTTTTATCTTCCATGCCAAGGCTGAGTAGCTTTTGCCAGAGGATCGCCCTGAATGGGCCCAGATCAGTGTACCTGAAGCCATACATCATCCGGATCAGCGTGGTTGCAAGCCAATTACCGAAGCGCTGAGGAATAGTCAGGGAGCCAGGATCAGGATTGCCCGATACCCTCGAACCAATGACCATATCTTTCCCTTCGATAATAGGGGTGATGAGGGATTGCATCTCCTGTGGGAAATCGGAGAAGTCCCCATCCAGGAATACAACGATATCAGGTTGATAAGCAGCCTCTCTGGTCAGAATATAATCCATACCGGCCTTGCAGGCATTCCCATAGCCTCTTTTGGGCTGGTCCACCACAATGGCACCTGCCCTCCGCGCCTGTGCTGCGGTGTCGTCGGTTGAATTATTGTTACATACGATGATATCCCTCACCAGTCCGGCCGGAATATCCCGGATCACTTTACCGATAGCCAGGCTTTCGTTGTAAGCAGGAATGATCACATCTATCAGAGGTGGACTGTGCATGGGCAGGATGAATGGATGTAAAAGTAACATATATGTACTTTATTTATTTAAACTAACCTTAGTTCTCTCCGCCAACCAGAGAATACCAATTATAAATCGGCCCGTGGCCGTTGGATGGAGCGTCGCAGTGAGCGTAGTCGAATTGTTCTCTCCGCCAAGCAGTCGAAACCATGACTCGGCCGCGGCCATTGGATGGAACTGGTTATGAATCGGCCCGTGGCCGTTGGATGGAGTCGATCTCCGCCAACCAGAGGATACCAATTATGAATCTCCTATTAGTATTCTCAATGGGAATCATTCTGCTGGCGGAGATGCTTCGACCTGCATACCCTCATCCATTTGCTACAGCTCAGCAACCACTCTATCCAGTGGCGTTTTTATTTCCTGCAGAAAGGTAAAAACAGGCCAATTCAGATTTGTCTTTAAAAGCTACTAAATCAGGGAAAGGGGCTGTTTTAAAAGCATTGGAGTATTTTCGCTCTCCGGATCTGCTTGCTGCATTACCGGATTGATGGCTATTATGGGCAACCAAAACAACCTTGTGACTTTTTTCTTTTTAAGGGGCTTTGTGTCCCTCCATATCTGAAGACATCGTTTTACATCCTTGTCATCTCTTCGGCCTTACTTGGGCCCTCCTTCTTTATGACATCATGTTATAAGGAGAAATTTTCCACAGACAGCAGCGACTCTCTTTCCTTTTCGCTTGACACACTCTCCTTTGATACGGTACTCACAGAGATCAGCACAGTGACCAGATACTTTAAGGTTTATAACCGATATGATTTATCACTTCGTATTGATCAGATCAAGCTGACAGGTCTTAACGCAGGTTTTTTCAGGCTTAATGTTGATGGCTTTACCGGAGACATCATACGGGATGTCGAAATCATGCCCGGGGACAGCATCTATGTCTTTGCCGAAGCACTAATTGATCCAGACCAACCAGTTTCTATCAGCCCGTTTATCCTTGAGGCAGAAGCCACCTTTACTACCAATGGGAATGATCAGGAGGTCAAATTAATAGCATGGGGGCAAAATGCAAATTACATTCCGGGTCCGGACCAGCCTAACCGAATCTCTCTCCTCACGTGTGACCTTGGCGAAGTAACCTGGGACGATCCGCGGCCTTATGTGTTGTATGGAACGTTGCTGATTGATTCCTGTACTCTTGTTTTGCCAGCCGGTACCAGACTGTATGTTCATGGTGGAATCGCCAACAATCAGTTGGGTATCTATAATGAAGGACTCATCTACACCTTCCCAAATGGGAAAATTGAGGTTCAAGGCACTGCCGATGAGCCTGTAATCATCCGTGATGACAGGATTGAGCCTGATCACCTGGGTGAGTGGGCAGGGATACGCCTCGGACCGGAAAGCGGGCCTCACACCTTCAGTCACATGGAACTCAGCAGCGCCATTGCCGGCATCACAGCGGATAGTGCTACAACAGTCATCATTGATCATAGTAAGTTATCCTATACAGGTGGGCCGGGTTTCTATGCACGTCATGCGAAGGCCACGATATCAAATTCATTGTTTTTCGAAAACGGAGGCCAGGCTGTTGCCCTGACATATGGAGGGGATTATGAATTGACCTATTGCACACTGGCAAGTTTTGGCAATGATGCAGAAGCATTGCTGATGACTGATTTTTATTGCAGTGATCCGTTATGTTCTGAGGGAGCTCAGTTATTCCAGTTTACAGGAAGGATAGACAACAGCATCCTGATCGGATCATCAACGGATGAAGTGTGGATGGTTGATGCAGGTACACCTGAGATGGGATTACTTGATGTGGTGATGAACCATAATATGGTCGTCGTCGATGATTTGCTTGACGAAGACAACTACCCTGGTTTTTTTGAAACGATCTGTATGGATTGCTTTGAGTATAAATTCAGCGATACTTTATTTGTTGATCTGTTCAAGGACGATTACCATCTGGATACGATGTCTGTAGCAGAAATGAAAGGCAGGCCTATACCAGGGTTTACGGATGACCTTGAAGGCCATTCGAGGGACTTGCTGTTGCCAGATCTTGGCTGCTACGAATTTCAGGAATAGGACATCCTTTTTATGCCGTTGGCTCCCCGACAGTATTGATCCGCGCCCGGGCAACAGTTGTCAACAAGATAAATCCAATCACAAAAAATACAGCCAGCACAAGCACACTGTAACGCATACTGCCGGTAATCGAATTGACCAACCCAAAAATAAATGTGCCTGATACGATTGCAACCTTGGACAATACATCCATAAAGCTAAAGAAGGTCGTCGGGTCTTCCTTTCTTCCTTCCAACAATTTGGCATAGGTTGATCTCGACAAAGACTGGATTCCTCCAAGGACAATACCCACAAGGCCTGCTATTGTAAAGAACTGCCATTTAGCGGTAGTGGCATATGCACCGACACATATGATCACCCAGATCACAAGTTGTACCAACAGGCTAAACTTGTTTCCTTTGATCCTGGAGACTCTTGCAAAAAACAATGCTCCGGGTATAGCCACGAGCTGAAGCAAGAGGATAGTGAGTATCAGTTCTGAATCTTTGAAACCCAGTTCACGATCGGCGAAAAGCGTAGCCAGGTATATCACCGTGTGGACACCCGCGATATAGAAGAAGTAGGCGGCAAGAAACCGCTTGATATGGGTATCATCCTTGATCAGGTGCCACACATGCATGAGTTCTTTCCACCCTTTGGCAAGCAGCTTGCCCGGATGGGCGATCGGAAGGTCTGCAGGTAACCTGTTGAATGTGATCTGCGAAAATCCGATCCACCATAGTCCAACAAGGACAAATGAAATCCGGGAGGGGAGTGTTGGGTTTGTAATATGAAACCACTCAGGCTTCTGGATCATCAGGAGGCAAAACATGAGCAATAAGACGCTGCCAACATATCCGTATGCATATCCTCTCGCGCTCACCCTGTCATACTGATCCTCTGTGGCAATGAGGGGCAGGTAAGAATCATAAAAGACCAATCCACCTGCAGCCCCGATAGTACCGAGGATAAATGCTGCAGTCCCTATCCACATCGTGCCCGGAGAGTGAAAGAAAAAGAGTGCAATACATCCGACTGCCCCGACCATCGTAAAGCCTCTCAGGAAGTACATCCGGCGACCGGTATAATCTGCGATGCCGGAAAGGAGCGGAGACAAGAAGGCAATCAGGATATATGCTGCCGAAACAGAAAAGGAATACAAGGCAGTGTTGGATATCGTACCACCAAAAAGCGGAATCTGATCTAGGGTGACACTCGAAAAGTAAATCGGGAAAATGGCGGTGGAAATCACCAGGTAATATGCCGAGTTGGCCCAATCAAAATAAGCCCAACCATTGATGATCCGCTTGTCATTTAGCTGCATCTGGTGAAGGTATCATTTTATAGTCAGTCCTTATATTTTGACATTTTACGCATTGATTTCGATCCTTATTTTTAGCATTTCATTGATGATGTTTTTACTATCTTCCCACCGTATGAAGATCTTGATTTTAAGCCGGAGCCCCATTCTTTATTCTACGCACAGTCTCGTCATGGCTGCGCGCAGACGGGGACATGCTGTACGTGTGGTCGACCACCTGCAGTGTGATCTGACCATCCTCGGGGGACGACTTGGCGTACGTTTTCAGGGCGAATTTATCGGCACACCTGATGCAGTCATACCCAGGATCGGGTCATCAGTCACCAGCTATGGCGCAGCGGTCGTGCGGCAGTTTGAAATGATGGGTGTGTATACCGTAGTCACCACCGAAGCCTTGCTCCGTTCACGTGACAAAAGAACTGCCCTGCAATATCTTGCGGCCAACCAACTCCCGGTACCCGATAGTGTTTTTACGGCTATGCCTGAAAACGTTGATTCCAGCCTGCGCATTCTTGGTGAGCAGTATCCTTTAGTCATCAAGATGCTCAACAGCACCCAGGGTCAAGGCGTTATCCTCGGCGAAAGCCATAGCGCTTCATTATCTGTAGCGGAAGCCTTCATCCGGCTTAAAGAAGAAATAATGTTGCAGCGCTTTGTCGAAGAATCAAAAGGCAAGGATGTCAGGGTATTTATTGTTGGTGGCCAGGTCATTGCAACCATGGAAAGAAGTGCACAGAATGGGGAGTTCAGGTCAAACCTGCATAGGGGAGCTACTTCTCATAAAGTTAAAATCACCAGTGAGGAGGAAGCGATTTCACTTCGTGCTGCCCAACTCATGGGACTCCAAGTGGCAGGAGTAGATATCCTCAGATCAAATACAGGCCCCTTAATATTGGAGGTCAATGCCTCACCGGGACTCGAAGGAATTGAGGGAACCACCGGCGTGGATATTGCCGGGCAGATCATCCGTTTTGTTGAAGCCAATGCCAGGCCGGTTCCAGCCTGATTTCCTGATCAACCTCATTGTTGTCCAATAGCCCTTCTCATGTATCTTTGCCGGCACAACATGAAAAGGTATACCGCAATTCTCCTATTCCCGATCTTTCTGATAATGGCAGGAGTCAGTTGTAAATGGAATACCCGGGACGAGCCTGCATCAGGACAACCCGTAAATCAACCAGATACCGCCGAACTAGCTTTTGGTTTCGAAAACGAGGCCGAAGAGTATGAAAGCGCGGACCGTGTGATCTGGCAGAAACCCGACCTGGTCATCCAGCAGCTGGGAGATGTCGAAGGGAAAGTAGTAGCTGACCTTGGAGCCGGAACAGGCTATTTCAGTCGCCGTATAGCATACAAGGGAGCTAAGGTTATCGCTATCGACATAGATCCAAAGACGATACAATGGATGGAAGAGCAAAAGGCCAGATTTCCACTCGAGCTCCAGGATCGTCTGGTGATACGCCTTGCAGAAGCGGACGACCCCAAGCTCAATCCTAATGAAGTCAATATCGTCCTGCTGGTCAATACCTATTCCTATATCCGGAACCGGGTTGCATATTTTTCCAGGCTCAAAGAATCTATCCGTCCCGGTGGATATATTCTGATCATTGACTTCAAGAAGAAAGAAACCCCATTTGGCCCACCGATCGAAGAGCGCGTGGATGTCAGGGACGTAGAGAAGGAACTGCTGGAATCAGGATTCTCAATCAACAATGTGGATGAGAGTTCACTGGATTACCAGTACATCATCAAGGCACAAAGAAATTAATGTTTTCCGCTGTTTAGCGTACGATCAATTCCTCTCTTCCTGGTCCTGTAGAAATATAGATCACCGGCAAGGAGAGTTGCTCCTCAAGATAGTGCAGGTAATTTTTTACACCGGCAGGCAGGTTGTCATAGCTGTCTGCGTTTATATCCTGTAACCATCCGGCATGATGAGTGTGAACCACACCTTTGATCCCTTCAGTGATATCATAAGGAAGCTGATCCGTCACCGCATCACCTATTTCATATTTTTCAGCTACGGCTATCGAATCAAATGCATTGAGCACATCGAGTTTGGTGATCGCAAGTTGAGTGGTGCCGGTAATCATCGTAGCATATTTCAACTGTGGGATATCGAGCCAACCGCAACGCCTTGGGCGTCCTGTCGTACTGCCAAATTCATTGCCGGCCACCCTGATCCGCTCACCATCTTCACCTGTAAGCTCCGATGGAAATGGTCCGGATCCGACTCTAGTGCAATAGGCCTTGGTCACACCGATCACTTCCCTGACAGATGATGGCGGCACACCGAGCCCGCTGCATACACCTGAGCTAATGGTATTGGATGAGGTCACGAAAGGGTAGGTGCCAAAATCGATATCCAGCATCATGCCCTGTGCACCTTCTGCGAGGATCGAATCACCTGCTTTTAGCCGTTCATTGACATAGTATTCTGCGTCGATAAGGTTGAGCGTGCGTATTTGTGCGATGGAGGCAAACCACTTTTCTTCCTCAGGGCCAAGGTCAAAGGTGGTATCCGGATAGAGTTTTAGCAGGTGGAGATGTTTCTCTTTAAGCGACTGATATTTTTGGTCAAAATCAGGACTCAGGATATCCCCGATACGGAGACCGTTTCTTCCGGTTTTATCCATGTAGCATGGACCTATACCCCGTAGGGTGGATCCGATCTTCTGTTCGCCCTTGGAGGCCTCAGAGGCCATATCCAGGAGCTTATGGGTTGGCAGGATGAGATGTGCTTTCTTGGCGATACGTAGCCTGTCCCTGACATTAGTGCCTCCGCTTTCAAGGGCATCAATTTCTTTCATCAGTGTAGTAGGATCGATGACCACCCCGTTTCCTATCACGTTGACCAGGTGAGCGTGGAAGATGCCTGAAGGGATGGTATGCAGTACGGTCTTTTTGCCATCAATCCACAAGGTATGGCCGGCATTAGGGCCCCCTGGAACCTGCCTACGATCTGATATTTATGGGCCAGGTAATCTACAATTTTACCTTTTCCCTCGTCTCCCCACTGGAGTCCCAACAATACGTCTACAGCCATTTGATGCGATCTGAATAAAATAAAGGGCTCACGGCCCCGTGGCCCAAAGATAATGAACAGTAAAGAGGGAAGAACGAAAAACGAAAAATGAAAAATTTCTTTTCGGTTTCTAATTGCTTGTCGATGCGTTATTTCCGGTTGCTGAGCGTAGCCAAAGCACCACTCTTCATTTTTCACTCATCACTCTTCGTTTTTCACTTAACACAGCCTCCTTTGCACCTCCCATAGAGGTTGAGGTCATGATACAAGACTTTAAAGTCCAGGAGTTCACCCATGGTGGTCTTGATCTGCTGGATCCGGGGATCGCAAAATTCTATCACTTTTCCACAATCCACACAGATGAGATGGTCATGCTGCTTAAACCCGTATGATTTTTCGTATTGGGTGAGGTTTTTGCCAAACTGGTGCTTGGTGATAAGATCACAACTCACCAGGAGCTCAAGGGTGTTGTACACCGTAGCCCGGCTGACCCTGTAATTGGAGTTTTTCATATGGATATAGAGGGCTTCCGCATCGAAGTGATCTGTGCGCGTGTAGATCTCTTCAAGGATGGCATACCGCTCAGGCGTTCTGCGGAGATTATGCTCCTCCAGGTGACGTGAGAAAATTGATTTTACTTCTTCAAAAGAAGTCCGGCCATGAAGCGGTAGTATAGAGGAGGTTGGACCCATAGTTTCAGTTTTCACGATATACAGATGAAATGCCTTGGAGGTTCTTCAGGGATCGGATCACCATATTCAACTGGTTTTTGTTGCTGACCACTAAAGATACCTTGCCTTCAAAATAGCCTTCTTTGCCCTCAATGCTCAGGGACCGGATATTGATGCCTAATCCCGAACTGATTTTATTTGTCACCCTTTCTATGACGCCCGGGCCTGTGTCTACACCGGTAATCTTGAGATTGACGACCGACTGGACATTGCCGGTAGTGACCCATTCAGCTTTTTGAACACGGTATCCGTAACTGGCCATCAGGTGGGTCGCATTCGGACAATTGATCCTATGGATTTTTACTCCGGCATTAGACGTCACGTAGGCGAAAATATCATCTCCGATGACAGGATTGCAACAGGTAGCCAGGGCATATTTATACTGTTCCGCATCTTCTCCACCAATGCTGATTCGTGGCTGCACCATGTCCTTGCCGACCGCAGGCGAAGTGAATGGCTCTGTGTCAGTGACGCTGCTGCGCTGTGGCTGTTTGGTCGGGAAGATGATCTTGCTGCCATCCACCTCAAGCTCTTTAAGCTGGCTGAGGTCAAAATGTTCTATAGCAATGTCATAGTAGAAATCCATTCTTGAACTGTAGCCATAATGTCTGGCCAGCAAGTCAATGTTTTCCTCGAGATCCACCTTCATGCCGCGAAGTTTGCGCTCGAGTTTTTCCATGCCATCCTCCGATTGCAATTTTTTGGAATCCTTGAGGGCGTTACGAATCTTAGCTCTGGCTTTACCGGTCACCGTCATTCGCAACCATTCCTCATTAGGTTTCTGATTGCGGTTAGTGATGATCTCTACCTGGTCACCATTCTGGAGCTTATATCCCATCGGTACCAGCTTGTTGTTGATCTTGATGGCACTCGCATGGTAGCCTACGTCAGTATGGATGGCAAATGCAAAATCAAGCGCAGTCGCACCTTTTGGCATGACTTTCAGGTCACCTTTAGGTGTATAGACATAGAGTTCTTCAGCATAAAGATTGGTCCTGAAGTCACTCAGGAATTCAAGCGCATCTTTATGGGAATCATCCAGCATGTCGCGGATGTTGTCCAGCCAGTTTTCATAGATGTATTGCTGGGTATTGACGTTCTTGTATTTCCAATGAGCGGCAAATCCACGCTCCGCTATTTCATCCATCCGCTCTGTACGGATTTGTATTTCCACAAATCTTCCTTTCGGGCCGATCACGGTGGTGTGCAATGACTCATACCCGTTTGACTTTGGAGTGGTTATCCAGTCCTTGAGACGTTCCGGGATAGGTTGGTGCGTTTCCGTGAGTATACTATATACCAGCCAACATGCAGATTTCTCTTTTTCCTGCGGTACATTCAGGATGATCCGTATGGCAAACAGGTCATAGATTTCTTCAAAGGGGACTTGCTTCTTCTTGATTTTATTGAAGATGGAGGCTATGGATTTTGGCCGGCCTACGATCCTGTATTCAAATCCCAGTTCATCCAGTTTCTCCTTGAGTGGCTTGATAAATTCGCGTATATAGCGCTTGCGTTGCTGATCGCCTTCCGTTAATTTCTGCTCGATCTCCTCATACGTTTCAGGCTCCTGTATGCGCAGGATGATATCCTGGAGCTCTGACTTGATGTTGTACAAGCCGAGCCTGTGGGCTAGGGGAGCGTAGATGTAATCCGTTTCTGCCGCTATACTCAGTTGCTTGTGCTTTGGCATCGGAGCAATCGTCCGCATATTGTGCAGGCGGTCGGCAATTTTGATAAGGACGACCCTGACATCCTCGACAAGGGTGGAAAGTACTTTCTTGAAATTTTCAGCCTGTTCGGATGGTACATTATACAGACCGTCCAGTTTGGTGAGACCGTCAACGATATGTCCGATTTTATCACCAAATTCACGCTTGATGTCTTCCATCGTGACATCCGTATCCTCCACCACATCATGGAGTAAGGCACAGACCGCAGCAGTAGGACCTAAGCCAATCTCACTGACACAGATCCGCGCTACTTCAATAGGATGGAAAAAGTATGGTTCACCACTTTTACGGCGTTGCTTGGAATGGGCATCCAGGCCCATTTCGAATGCTTGGCGCAGGTTTTTCTTGTCCGTCTCATCAAGTGGGGCAGGAAAGGCCTTCATCAGTCGGCGAAACTCGCGCTGCAGGGCCAATTGTTCATTCTCCGTCAGGCCAGAGGCTATATGAGGCATAAGTACACAAGGTAGTAACAAAAGTATGCCAAGTTAGTTAACGGAAGCTAAAGCCTGCCATGATAACACCAATTGCCACTTTACCACCCGATTCTTTCAATAATTCCCTACATTTGCAGCCATTTTTGAATTGAGCGGGTGTGGCGAAATTGGTAGACGCGCTAGACTTAGGATCTAGTGCTGCGAGGCTTGGGGGTTCGAGTCCCTCCACCCGCACATATTTCTTATCAGATGATTGCCCTCAGGCACATCTATCATCACCTTGGGATTTTTCCATTGATTACCAGGTAGATAGGTTGACTGAGGGCTTCTATTCATCTTTACTTCACCGACAAACCCATTCAATTAATTAACAGGATATAGCAGGATGAAAATTGATTTTAAAAGGTTCGACGACCTCAATGCCAGGATGACCCTTGTGATCGAACATGCCGATTACGGGCCAAAACTGGACGAAAACATTAAAAAATACAGCAAGAAGCTCGCTATCAAAGGTTTCCGGTCAGGCAAGACACCCAAAAGTGTCCTGACAAAAATGTATGGCAAAGGCATGCTGGAAGAAACCGTCAACACGCTCCTGAATGAACAGCTTTTTGGCTATCTCGATGCAGAAAAGATAGGTTTTTTTGGTTCCCCGATGATGGCCGATGACGCCGAACCAATCGATTTCAATACCAAAACTCAAAATAGTTACACTTTCGTTTTTGATCTCGGCCTTAAACCGGTTTTCGATCTGCAGTTCAAGTATGATGAGGCATTGGATACCGTGGTGCCAATGGTTGATCAGGCGGCCATCGATGATGAAATCATCCGCTATAGAAGGGTTTTTGGTGAAGAGGTTCCTGTAAGTGATGGCGCTGTTGACACACATGACCGTGTAGGGGTCAACCTGCAAATGATAAATGAAGACGGCAGTGTAGCAGATGAGGCGGTGGAAGCAGTTGTAGATCTTGAACGTGTTCAAGGTGAAGCCACCGGTGCCCTGCTTGAACAAAAGGTTGGTGCCAAATTGGATGTTGATCTCGAAAAGTTTCTCGGGCAGGAGAGGCAGGTTATAGTAAAGAACACGCTTCACCTTGAAGAGGATCCAGCACCTGGCTCCCCATTGCTCTACAGATTGACGATCACGTCTATCCACAGGCCACAGAAGACTGAATTGACCGGAGAGCAACTGACTAAGTTTACCGGCAAGCAAATGCAGGATGAAGCCGAATTCCGCGCTTTCCTCGAAAGAAGAGAAACTGAAAACCTGGAGACCCAGGCTACAGATATGAAGAAAATGGTGGTCAGGCAGGCATTGCTCAAGGCCAATCCATTTGAAATCCCTGAAGATTTTCTCTTCAAGTGGGTCAACCGCCAGCGCGAAAAGCAAATCGAACCAGGATCACTTGAGGCAAAACACTTGTTCAGGGATGCCAAATGGTCGCTTCTGCTGACCAGGATATCTGAATCCGAAGGCCTGGAAGTAACCGAAAAGGATGTACAGAAGCAGGTGACCAACTGGATTGTCCAGAATGTCAACTATATGCAGACGGACATCAAGAAGCTCATGGACCAACTCTATGCCAATGAGTATTTCATGAGTTCGATGAAAGAAAATGCCCTGGAGGACGTTGTATTCAGGCAGATCCTTCCAAAGTACCAGTTTGTTGAGAAGGAGATCTCTATGGACGAATTTGAAAAAGCATTCCATGATCTCCATCATGTGCTTTTTGACCACGGAGACCATGACCATGATCACCACCATCATCATGAACATTCTCATGACCACAGTGAACATTCGCATGCCTAATACCATTAATTTAGTGTACTAATCCAAAAACTAATTTTCAGACATGAGCAATTCAAACGAGTTTTATAAATACGCTACTAAGCATGCAGGGATTTCAAGTGCTGACCTGGAGCGCTATATGCGCACTTCAGTACCTGATATTCATGGGTTTACACCCCAGGTCATCGAAGAGCGGCAGATGAATGTAGTCGGTATGGATGTTTTTTCCAGGCTGATGATGGACAGGATTATTTTCCTTGGAGTGCCGGTCAATGATTACGTGGCCAATGTCATCCAGGCCCAGCTCTTGTTTCTTGAATCCACTGACAATAAAAGAGATATCCAGATGTTTGTCAACAGTCCTGGCGGATCTGTGATTTCCGGTCTCGGTATTTATGATACGATGCAATATGTAGCTCCTGAAATTGGTACAATTTGTACCGGACTGGCTGCATCAATGGGCGCCGTGCTGTTATGCGCTGGTACCAAAGGCAAGCGTACCTGTCTTCCGCATAGCCGCGTGATGATCCATCAGCCAAGCGGAGGTATGCAGGGACAGTTTTCGGATATGGAGATTTCTTACAACCTGATCAAGAGTATGCGCAATGAGTTGTACGACATCATGGCTAAGCATACCGGAAAATCCTTTGAAGAAATCGAAAAAGATTCAGATCGTGACAACTGGATGACGGCCAATGAAGCCAAAGAATACGGGCTCGTTGACGAAGTCCTGACCAGGAGTAAGTAAGAAGTTTTTTTTTTATTACGTTTATTCTAAAGCCTGAGCAATGAAGACGAGTGATGATCAGTTTGGCTGTTCCTTCTGCGGAAGGGATAAAAAGGAAGCATTGATTCTCATTGCGGGGATTGAAGGGCACATCTGTGAGTTGTGTGTTGAGCAGGCTTATGATATTGTCAAGCAGGAACTATACGAGCAGGAGGGGAAGGGAAAAAAGAAGGAAGATGCATTTGATGTTCCTGAACATATCACTCCGCACCAGATCAAGAAATATCTCGATCAATATGTAATTGGCCAGGAT
Organism: Candidatus Opimibacter iunctus; assembly: GCA_016716665.1. Lineage (GTDB taxonomy): Bacteria > Bacteroidota > Bacteroidia > Chitinophagales > Saprospiraceae > Opimibacter > Opimibacter iunctus. The sequence goes on from JADJVH010000013.1 coordinate 131,361, forward strand.
GAAGCTAAGCGCTTTATCAGTGTTGCTGTTTACAACCACTATAAGCGCATTCGCAGCACCGGCACAGATGACGTCGAGCTCGAAAAGTCAAATATCATGCTGGTAGGCCAGACAGGTACTGGCAAGACGTTGATTGCTAAGACCATTGCCAGGATGCTTGATGTTCCTTTCGCTATAGTGGATGCTACTGTATTTACAGAGGCGGGTTATGTGGGTGAAGATGTGGAGAGTATGCTCTCCCGTCTCCTTCAGGTCTGCGATTATAATGTTGAGGCAGCCCAGCGCGGTATCGTCTATATCGATGAGATCGATAAGATCGCACGTAAGAGCGACAACCCGAGCATTACAAGAGACGTTTCCGGAGAAGGTGTTCAGCAGGCGATGCTCAAGATTTTAGAAGGTACGGATGTATTGGTTCCACCACAGGGTGGCCGCAAGCATCCGGAACAGAAAATGGTCAAGGTCAATACCCAGAATATTCTCTTTATTGCCGGTGGCGCTTTTGATGGGCTTGAAAAGATTATCTCACGTCGCCTCAACACCAATGTCATAGGGTTTGGCAACCAGGATGAAAAGTCCTTGGACAAGGATAATATTTTCCAGTACGTGTCCCCAAAGGACCTCAAGACATTTGGACTTATCCCTGAGTTGGTAGGTCGCCTGCCTGTACTTGGTTACCTCGAACCACTGGATAAGGAGACCCTGATCCGGATCATGACAGAACCAAAGAATGCCCTGATCAAGCAGTATAAGAAGTTGTTCGAACTTGAAGGGGTAAAGTTTACCATGACCAAGGATGCTATTGATTATATCGCACAAAAGGCGATAGATTTTGGCCTCGGGGCACGCGGTCTCCGTTCGATTTGTGAGGCTATCATGATGGATGCCATGTTTGACATGCCTTCCACGAAGGACATCAAATCATTTGAAGTAGATCTCCATTATGCGGAATCTAAAATGGATAAAGTGCATCTTAAGAAATTAAAAGCGGCATAAGTTGTATATTGTAGTGCCATTGGCATAAAGACATATCGACATTTTTGATCATTTGCCCTGGTCTTCTTACGGGAAGATCAGGGCTCTTTTTTTTACGGATGCCGTTGTTTATAGTTGAGGAGGAATCATCATCTTTGTTGCACATGCGCTGGCGGATTCACTTAAGTTATTTGGGCACTGCTTATTGCGGTTGGCAGCGGCAACCTGGAGATTCATCGGTGCAGCAGACCGTTGAAGAAGCTTTTTCCATGATATTACGACAACCTGTTGAAATCACAGGTTGTGGCAGGACAGATACAGGAGTACATGCCAGGCATTACGTGGCCCACACAGATATTTTGGATCTCACATTAAGTGACAAGGTGGTCTATCACCTCAATGCGGTCCTTCCGAATGATATTGCTATCAGCCACATCATTGGAAACGCACGACGCCTTTCATGCCAGGTTTGACGCTGTTGAAAGACATTACAGGTATTATATCCATTTCAATAAAGATCCCTTCCTCAATGGCCTCTCCTGTTATTTCCATCAGCACTCACCATTAGATCAGCAAATCATGCACGAAGCGGCTGCTATGTTGATGGCGTATGATCACTTTAAACCACTATGTAAAACCGGATCTGATGCAGAGCATTTCAGGTGCACGCTGTCGGAATCAAAGTGGACTTTTGATGCAAATGGGGCTGTCTTTTCTATCAGAGCCAACAGATTCCTCCGAGGTATGGTTAGACTCACTGTAGGCGCATGCCTCAATGCAGGTCTAGGCAAAAATCACATTGGAAGAACTTAAGGACAGTCTTGATCAGCAGCTATCGATGCCCCATGCCTGGAGCGTCCCGCAGAAGGATTGTATCTTGAAAATGTGCTGTACAAAAATGAATTAATCAGTAAAAACGTTCTTCACTTTTCATTCTTCACTTTTCATTCTTCATTTTTCACTTATTTACTCATCAGGATAAAGTCTGAATGAAGATGCAAATTCATTGACTTCATGATGGATGGCGGAGAGTGCAGAAAAATCATTCCTGTTGATCAGTGCGCGATCAATCCAATCTACGATCTGTATGCAATCATCCTGCATCATACCTCGTGTAGTGATAGCGGCTGAGCCAATTCTGATGCCTGATGTCACAAAGGGACTATTCTTGTCAAATGGCACCATGTTCTTATTGACAGTGATATCCGCCTGGATCAATGCTTCTTCAGCTTCTTTGCCTGTCAGTCCTTTATTGGAAAGATCGATCAACATGAGGTGATTATCTGTTCCACCGAAATAATCTGGTACCCTCTGTCCACCAGTTCGTTGGCCATGGCATGGGCATTGGCGATCACTTGTTTGGAATAAAGGGGTGAACTCCGGAGTGGATGCTTCAATAAAGGAAACAGCTTTTGCTGCAATGACATGTTCCAATGGTCCGCCTTGCATACCTGGAAATACACCGCTGTTGAGGATCGCAGACATCTGGATAGGTTCCCCTTTCTTAGTAGTCCTGCCCCATGGGTTGTCGAAATCCCTGCCCATCATGATCACTCCGCCTCGCGGGCCCCTGAGTGTTTTGTGTGTAGTACTTGTGACGATGTGGCAATGTTGCAGTGGATCATTGAGCAGCCCTGTGGCAATCAGGCCGGCGGGGTGGGCGATATCTGCCATGAGCAGCGCACCCACTTCATCCGCGATTTCCCTGAAGCGCTTGTAATCCCACTCACGGCTGTAGGCCGAAGCACCGCAAATGATCAGTTTAGGTTTATGTTGCTTTGCCTGGCTGTAGACCTCATCCATATCCACCCGGCCGGTCTCCTGGTTGACATTGTAATGGGTCGCATTAAATGTCAGCCCGCTATAATTGACAGGAGATCCATGGGTCAGGTGACCGCCATGGGCGAGGTTAAAGCCGAGTATCGTATCACCGGGTTTCAAGACCGCCAGATAGACGGCAGAATTGGCCTGTGCCCCGGAATGCGGCTGCACGTTGGCATATTCAGCCCCAAACAAGGACTTGAGGCTTTCGATAGCTATTGTTTCAATCTCATCTACTACTTCACATCCCCCATAATATCGCTTGCCGGGATATCCCTCCGCATATTTATTTGTCAGGCACGAACCCATCGCTTCAAGGACAGCGATCGACGTAAAGTTTTCCGAGGCAATCAGCTCAATCCCTTTGCGCTGACGGTTTTCCTCCTTACTGATCAATTCAAAAATAGTCTTGGTATCCATGCCCATCATTATCCAGTTTTCTAACCCGTAAAGATGTAAAATGTTTTATACTTTCTGACCAACTGTGATCATCCCTCCCGCTGATTTTGCGCACTGCTCAATACCCTGGCTGCCTGCCCTTAAACCCTAAAGGGGACTTGATTGATTATACATCAAACTACCGACTGCCCTCGCTTTACGGCTTCGCAGTTACGGATCTCCGCTGGGCGCGACTGGCTCCTTGCTCCTTGTCCTTGCCCTTGCCCTATGCTCTATGCCCTATGCCACAGGGTGGCAGATGTAATATTTCCTGTTAAAGGCAATCCGCACCGGTGTTTCCAAAAAGGACGAAAACGGCCTGATTTCTCCGCTCTTCATCAGGATTTGTATTTCATCATCCTCCCTTACATAGTCTGCCTTCGTTTCGCTGCCGGTCCAGATCATCAAATCCGCTTCCTCGGGGGCCCAGTCATATTTTTCCTGCATTTAGCCTTGATATCATTGATCACGTCCTCTTCAGGTGGAGTCTCTGACCATTTCATTTTGTGCAGTTTGCGATGAAAGAGGTTGGAGGTCAGAAAACGAAGCGGGGTATAGAAATGATCCTGCAGCCGCTTGATGCTGTAATCAACCGAGATATCATCCAGGTCGCAAAAGATAGCCAAAAGCTCTTCGGTATTTTCTCTCAGTTGTTGCAAATCGATCTTATGCGAAAGGAAAAATTCAAGTTCAGGAGCCAGGTATCCTGTTCTCTCCAGCGGATCCTGGTCACGGAGCATGTGGATGATTGCCTTGGCCATCAACTCAGCCGCCACCGCAGTCTTGTGCAGGTAGACTTGCCAGTACATAATCCGCCTGGCCACCAGGAACTTTTCGATGCTGTATAGCCCCTTTTCCTCAACGACAAGTTTGTCATCAACCACCTGGAGCATTCGCAGGATCCGGTCATGTCCCACAACACCCTCTGCGACTCCTGTATAAAAACTATCCCTTGACAGGTAATCAAGCCGGTCAAGGTCCAGCTGCCCACTGATCAGTTGATGGAAGAAATGCCTTGGATACCGCCCGGTAAACATGTCATAGGCAAGACCAAGCTGTCCACCCATAGTTTCCCCCAGGTGCACCATGATCGTCTTTCCGATGGCTTCATGGTCAGCATTGATGATCCGTCCCTCAAGGGCATGAGAGTATGGGCTATGCCCTATATCATGCAGCAGTACAGCGATCAGGGCCGCTTCCTCCTCTTGTTCGGTAATTTCGGTTTGCTTGGACCTCAGCTCATCAATAGCCATTCCCATCAGGTGCATCGCCCCGAGCGCATGGTGAAACCGTGTGTGCTGCGACCCGGGGTAGACCAGGTGGGTCAGGCCAGTCTGTTTGATACGCCTCAGGCGCTGAAACAAAGGATGCTCGATCAGGTCAAAGATGAGTGGTGTCCGGATATGGATCAGCCCGTACACCGGATCATTTATGAGCTTCATTTTGTTCATATGGCAAAGATTGGGAAAATATCAGCCTGTCGGGTATCGTTCGATACATTCAGGGCGCGGCTAATACCAATAAAGTAGGCAATTGCCATTTTTACCATGATCTGACAATCCCTTTTGGTATTTATGTATCGTACGATTATTAGTGGCGCCCTTCATGCCAAATGAACTCATTACCTTAATGCGTTGTACTGTAAGTTATGGATAGAATAAAAATACTCTGGGCAGACGATGAAATCGATTTGTTGAAGCCCCAATTGTTTTTCCTTGAAAAAAAGGGCTACAATGTTACCACAGTGTCCAACGGGCATGATGCTATAGATGAGTTTGAGAGGGCAGGGGATGTCGATATAGTCTTCCTGGACGAAAGTATGCCAGGACTCTCAGGGCTCGAGACGATGCAGCGCCTCAAGGCCATCAAGCCTTCTTTACCGATCGTGATGATCACCAAGAATGAAGCAGAGAATATCATGGAGGAAGCATTAGGTTCCCAGATTGATGATTACCTGATCAAGCCTGTCAATCCAAACCAGATCCTGCTGACCCTAAAGAAAATAGTAGACAACAAGAGGCTGGTCAGGGAAAAGACCTCGTCAGATTACCAGGCGGAATTCAGGAATATCCTGCTGGAAATCAATAGCGGCCTGGATGTCAGTTCATGGGCACAGGCGTACAAGAAGATAGTCAACTGGGAACTCAAGATAGATACATCGAGAAGTGAAGAGATGATTGATATTTTGTCTATGCAAAAGTCAGAAGCTAATTCAGAGTTTTCAAAGTTTGTGACCCGCAACTATATCTCATGGATCAACAATAAGGAGACAGCCCCACTGATGTCACCGGACCTGATGTCAGCCAAAATATTGCCCCATCTCAATGATAAGACACCGGTGGTATTTCTCCTGCTGGACAACCTCCGCTGGGACCAGTGGAAAATGCTCGAACCCATCATCACAGAGCTCTATGAAGTGGAGGAGGAGTCTTTTTTCTATAGCATACTGCCAACCTCTACCCAATATAGCCGCAATTCGATTTTTGCCGGGATGATGCCAGCCGATATTGCCAAAAACTATCCCGATATGTGGGTAGAAGATTTTGAAGAAGGCGGAAAGAACCTTCATGAAGCAGAATTGCTCGGAAAGCAACTGCAACGTAGGATGCGTAAGGAAATCAAATGGCAATACCTCAAGATCACCAATGCTGAACAGGCAAGGGATCTTGGCGAAAAGGCACTGGACCTGATGCACAACAATCTTGTTGTTATTGTGTACAATTTTATAGATATGCTCTCCCACGCCAGGACTGAAATGGAGGTCCTCAAGGAACTGGCTGGCGATGAAAAGGCATACCGCTCACTCACCTACAGTTGGTTTGTAAATTCACAGGTTTGGACGGCACTCCGGAAGATGGCCACCCAGGGTATAAAACTGATCATCGGAACAGATCACGGGACCATTCGTGTCAAGCAACCTTCCAAGGTCGTCGGAGACCGCAACACTACCACCAATCTGCGGTATAAAATGGGTAAGAATCTGCAGTATGAACCCAAGGATGTGCTTGAGATAAAGAAACCTGAAGAAGCAGGTTTGCCGCGGCCTAACCTGAGTTCAGGGTATATCTTCGCCAAGGAAGATAAATACTTCCTTTACCCTAATAACTACAATCATTACAACACCTATTACCGCAATACCTTCCAGCACGGAGGTATCTCTCTAGAGGAAATGATCTGTCCCATCATACGACTGGTCCCAAAGACCGGAGTAAGACTGTAGATATCAGGTGATCTAGTGATCGGGTGATCTAGTGATCGAGTGATCTAGTGATCTAGTGATCGGGTGATCGGGTGAGTCACCGGTTGCTGAGCGTAGTCGAAGCATCGTTTTTCACTCTTCACTTTTCTTTCTTCACTTCTATTAGTCCTGGGTTTTCCTTGAGAAAATCCAGCCATAGCGCCTGGGCGGCAAGGAAATAAATATACTGACCAAAAGATCCTTTGGATTTGAGTTTAATGCAGAATACTCTTCCGGGGAGCGTTTTAGAATCACTGATAGATTCCACTTCAGTGAAAGGATATTTATAGGTCTTGAAATAATTGCTGACATAGATAAAACGGCTATCCATATCCACCCTGTAAAAACGCCATAGTAGTAACTTGATCAGCAAAAAACCACTGCCAAGGATCAGTAGTAAACCAAGCCATATAAAAGGATTACCAAATAAGCCTGCCTTACCTCTGACCGCCCAGCTCAATAGGATGACGATGGATAAAATGGCAGTAAACCAAATGGTCGGAAGCGCGATGCGCAGGACAATGGTCAGTTGAGAAGAAACCCTTTGCATATCAATCGTTGTCTGGTTCAGCACCACTGGCGGCCTCAGCGGCCTCTTTTGCTGCACGCTCTTTATCAATACGCTTTACAACAATGATGCTGACGGTATATAAAAGGAATAGTGGGATGGCCACCAGCATCTGGGAAAAAACATCCGGGCCCGGCGTGATGACCGCTGCGACGATGACAATCACTACCGCAGCATGCTTGCGATACTCGATCAGGAAGGCAGAGGAGATCAGGCCTATTTTTGCCAGAAAATACAATACTACAGGGGTCTCGAAGATAAGGCCCACAGGCAAGGTAAACATGGTGATGGAATTGACCAGCGCATCAAGGGTGGTGGTATTTGCAATATCCGGACTGACACTGTAGGTCGATAGAAAGGTGATTGCAATCGGTGCAATGACGAAGTATCCAAAAGACACACCGGAGAGAAACAGAAAACTGCAGATAAACACCATTCCTCTGGCGGCCTTGATTTCCTTCTTGTACAAGCCGGGCTTGATAAACCGCCATAACTCATATAAGATGTACGGGAAGGATACGATAAAACCAAGCCAGAGCGAAACCTTCAGATGGCTGATAAATTGTTCCTGGATATCCCGGGTGATAATCTGGAGATGCTGCGGGTAGAAACAGACATTTGGGATATAGTCGCAGATCAGTTGATAGGTGATAAAATCCGGGGTGGTCGGCCCGAGGATCACCTGCTGGAAAACGAAATCTTTAAGCAAAAAGACCACGATGGTGACCACGAGTACAGCGATGGCCGCCCGAAAGAGATGCCATCTGAGTTCCTCGATGTGCTCGAAGAAACTCATTTCGTTTGGGTTCTTTGCAGGTATTTCTTTTGCCATCCGTCTTTAAGCGTTAATCGGTCAGGGTGCGAATATCGTGAAGTATCCACTATTCTTTGCCAGAAACCTGAGTTAAGGTGTTGGTAACAGGGGATAGGCCCTGTTATACCTATATTTGCCACTGGTTAAGATCTTTTAGCGGGCAGCAAATGGCCGGCCGGAAGGATCTGATTGACATAACCTTCTCGTTTTAAAGATACTATATGGCCCGTCAGGACAGTTTTAGAGTAATGCGTGTACTATTCTGGATTGCAGGTTTTATCACCTGGAGTTTTTCCATTGCTGCCCAGCCTACAGATGGCTTGATTGCTTATTATTCATTTGACGCCTGTGATGCCACAGAAAATACCGGGCTCGGAGGCAATGGCATCATCATGGGTAACGCTACCTGTGGGTGTGGCGTCTCCGGAAGCGGTCTCAAGTTTGATGGCAATACATCCGTGCAAATCCTGAGTAACCTCGATCTCCTGCTAAGTAATGACTTTACGATAAGTTTCTTCGTTTTGCCTGATCCACAAGGCAATGCTATCATGGATATCATGTCTAAAAGTGAAAAATGCGGTATTGACAGCACATTTGAAGTCAGATACAACCCGGTGACCCGGGCGATGAGCATGACGTTGTCCCAGCAAGCTAATCTCTTCGTTAAGAGCACCTATAATGTGCCCGATAACCGCTGCTACCATCATATCGCATATGTGCGGCGAGACCGGGAACTCCTTATGTATTATGACGGCGTCCAGCAGACCTTGAATCCTAGTTCAGCATTGGTCCGTATCATCAATAATGGGATTCTGACCCTTGGGGCCGGACCTTGCCTGGCCAATGGAGAGGTACAGTTTCGCGGTACGCTTGATGAATTGCGATTTTATAACAGGGCCTTGACTTCTTTTGAGGTCGAGGAGCTCTATATCCCTGTAGATAAAATCACCTCGCCTGATACAGTCCTCTTTACAGGCACATCTATGCAGTTGAGGCTTCCTGTCACATGTGCTCCATCCATTGTATGGTCACCTTCAACCGGCCTTAGTAATAATATGATCGCCCAGCCTATGTTGACTCCTCCGGCGACAAGTACTTATGATGTATCACTCAACTATGGATTTTGCCAGGCATTTGATTCAATCCACGTGACTGTCGCGGATTCTGCAGACCTGAGTTGCCAGAATGTGTTTTTCCCCACAGGCTTTACGCCAAACGGAGATAATATCAACGACTCATGGGGAATGAGTAATGTCGTTTTCCTTGGCCAATTTTTATCCCTCGAAGTCTTTGACCGCTGGGGCGGAACGGTCTTCAATACCACAGATATGTCAGACGAGTGGGATGGATCAAAGAATGGCGAAGAGCTTGAGCCAGGCCAGTATACCTATCTATTTTCCTATACCTGCGAAGGGAAGGAATACAAGAAAACCGGGAGCGTAGTGATGATCCGATAACCTGAATCGCATATTTTTTGTAGAGACGCGATTAATCGCGTCTCTACAAAAAATATCACGATTCAGATATGGTCAAATATCACTTTAGAAGTGTTACATCTCCGCTATACGTCAGTGTAGTATTGTTGTCCACAAAGGTGATTTCCACGACATACACGTACACACCCGGATTCACATATTTTCCGTGGGTGAAACCATCCCAACTACCGGCTCCAGTCGGGCTCGGTAATACCGGACCTTCCTGGTGAACCAGGTTGCCCCAGCGATCATAGATCCGGATATAGTTGATGGAGACAACTCCAAGGCCCGTAAATATTTTGAACTCATCGTTGCGGCCATCCCCGTTAGGGCTGAAGACATTGGGGATATATACATCACGCTGGTAATCTACATCAACGTTTATACTCACAGAAGCCTGGCAGCCATTGATATCAGTCACAGTCCATGTATACAATGCAGGAACTGAATTGAATACCCACGTTCCTTCACAGGTCGCGCAGCTCAGGGGCTCTGTGGATGTCCACAAGGTCATGGCGATAGGATTGTCACTCTGTTCGATCGTCCCTGAAATATAGATACTGTCTCCCAGGTCTATGACCGGATTTTCAGGGCCGATAGACAGTTCGATCTGATTGGGTTCCATGATGATATAGGTACTGTCGGCCGAACATCCCCTGTCATCGAACACACTTACGATATAAATGCCTGAAGGAAGCATCACTGGTTCACCCAGGTCAAGTAACTCGCCACTGTTGATCGTGTAGCTGTAATTACCATTACCTCCGGTGACATCAGCATCTTCAATCAACAAGACCGTTTCATCCCCAAAACATGCAGGTGGTGCAACATCAGGCCATACCACCATGATTGGAGGAGGGGAAGTAAGTGTATAAGAAGCTGTATCTGAGCATCCTTTTGGATCAGTCACAGTGATCATATAGGTGCCTGGCGCAAGATTAGAAGCCTGGTAAGTAGTAGATACATTCGGGTCCCAGTTGAAGTCATAGCCACCACCATTGCCACCGGATACGTTGAGGGTGATGATCCCATCTGAGCTATTGCCACAGGAGAGGTTCAATGTACCTGCGGTATCAATTGCAGCAATCAATGTATCAGGCTGGGTTATAGTGAAGCTGTCAATGGCCATGCAGTTTTTGCTGTCAGTGACAGTGAGCACATGCGTGCCGGCACCCAGTCCACTATTGAGTGGAAGGGAAGGGCCGTTCATCCAGGTGTAGGTATAGGCGGGAGTGCCTCCCGAAGCAATCACCTCAAGCAGCCCATCATCATCACCAAAACAAGTGACATCGACAGACTGGACAAGGTCTATGATGATAGAGTCAGGAGCAAATATTTCAACGGTATCCTTATAAAAACAAATTCCGTCCTGGGATACCGTAAAAATGTTGAGTCCGGGGCATAGGTTATTGATGTTGAAAAATATCCCTGTATCAGCCATGGGGTTGATCGGATCCCAATAAAGCTGGTAATCCAGGGTAGGATCTCCTGAAGACGGAATGATCCTCACAGCTCCATCACAAGTCTCAGGACAAGATGTGCTGTCAATATTGCTAAACATCAGTTGCAATGAATTCGGAGCAATCACTTCAAAGCTATCTACAGCTATCGAATCTAAAGCATCTGTTACCGTGACGTAATATTTACCAGGTAGTAATCCGGAATATATTCCGGATGTGGTGGTATCAGGAAATGACCATATCCAGGTCACCGGTGCTGTCGCATTGGCTGTGTCAACGATGACCGTGCCGGTATATGGTCCACCTACCGCACCTTCACCACACAGGGTTGTAATACCGTGATATCAAGGTCTAGTTTCTTGGTACATTCTATTTGTACAGTATCATTGAGGATACAGAATATGGGAGCGCCCAGGATGACATCCACACTCAATGTATCAGTCTCCGTAATGGAAATAGTAGGAGTCACCTCACCGGTACTCCACAATACACCGGCACCCGGAGGAAGTGCTCCACCCTGGAATAATACGGTGACTGTTCCTCCTTCACATGGAGTCCCATTGATTACAAATGAAATATCGGCTTCTTCATTGTCATCCCACGAATTGATCACAAATGGCAGGGTAGCGGTGCAGCCGGAAACATCATCCGTCACGGTCAATGTATAGTTACCTGAATTGAGGTTAAACAAAGTATCAGCATCCTGAAATCCTGCACCGGCATCGAGGGTATATGTGCCTGATCCATTCAATATCTGAAACCAGATATCACCGGCAGGTGTTGGAACACAATTGTCAGGGGTCGATCCGACGACAGAGACAATCATCGGTGCCGGGTCATTGATCGTAAAAGGAATGGAGTCTGACAGACAACTCCCTTCTGAGACCACGGCCATATAGTTGCCAGGTGCCAGAGGACTATAGTTGAACGTTCCACCAATGCAACATTGAGTGGTTACCTGGATTCCATTTTCGTAGATGGTATACGTATAGGATGGGCCAAATACACCATTGGTCCGGCCCCTGATGGAGATACTACCATTGACTCCACCGGCGCAAGGCGGATCAGTTACGGTGATATTGGCAGTGATCGTATCTGTGTATCCTATGTTAAAGCTATAAACCGTATCACACTGGGATACATTATCTGAAATCGTGATCTGGTAGTCTCCAGGATTGAGCAACCCAATACTGATCCGGTCACTTGAAATAGTAAATGGCGTCCCTGTCACATTGCCAGAGATAGTATAGTTTCCCATGTCAGGCGTAGCGCCTGAAAAGAGTAGACTGATCACTCCGTCCTTGGAGCCAACACATGTTGCATTGATCAGGTTGGTTGTGGTGATGATAAAAGGATTATCATTTAGGGTGATGACGGTGCTTACTTCACACCCGTTGTCATCCTTGACCAGGATGCTGTACATACCGTCAGGAAGACTGGTCACCAGTGACGAATCACCAACGTTGCGTATAAATCCGGAGCCTGCAAGGTTTGGACCGGAAAGGCTTTGCCAGATATAACTATATGGAGCGCTGCCCCCGACCGGTTTGATCCACATCGTACCGTTCTTGAATTTATAGCATGTAGGGTCTTTCAGGCGTGTCGTTATACTGAGTTCAATGGCCGAGACATCAGTATTGTAGGTAACGCTATTACCTAAAGCATCCGTAAGGAGTACATCATAATTTCCTGTTGGAACATTCAGGGTATTGTTTCCTCCTTCGGTAGCAATGATGACTGGTCCGCCAGTCGTACCGGAGACCGTTTCCACCCAGGTGATATTATACGGAGCATTCCCACCATAAGCAGTGATATCAATAGTACCATTGCCTCCTGCAACAGCAGGTCCACAACTCGTCACAAAGCCAACAAGATCTACTGCATTGTCTACAGTCATGCAACAATTGACTGAATCTGAAGGCACCTCACCCACGACATCAACTACCTGAAAATCAAAATAGGGGCTTATCCCTACACAACTCGTAGTTGTAGGTGCTCCAATGATTCGAAAACAAATTTCAAATAGAACAGTGCCGTCAGGTTGAGACTCACCTGCAAGAGGGAAGCCCAGTGGGATCACCTTCAAAGCATTTGGCCCGGAGAGGTTGAAGTCAGCATTTGCATTGATACTTGGCGAACCTATATTCGAAATCTCAATATAATCAAGCACACTGCTGTTCCAGAATATCTCAAATTGAAAGATGACGATATCTGTAAAGTTAGTCACCGTCACAGGGACACAAATGGTATCCCCAGGCTCGCCATCGATACAGCCAAAGCTAAAGATGACAGGGTCTATTCCTTTGGAAGGGGACGAGATTAGATCTCTGATAGCGACGAGATCATTGGAGAGACCTGCCTGAATCGAAAATCCGATGAAAATGGTCAGGAGGCAAACCCATTTTCTTATGTTTTTAACATGCAGATTTTCCATTCAGGGGTAATAGTATTAGTTTTTTCTATAATATGTTCGCGCAAAAATAGCGTTTCAAATCGGGTTTACGGTCGGGGTTTTCATTTAATTTTATAAAGGAGAGGGTTTAGTTAAGATTCCTTTTTATCAGGAATGGCTGCCTGAGGGGCAGAACGATATCTTAACGATTATAGGATTTGCATTAGTATACCCCATTACATAATTTTTCCGCCCAGAATGACTTTGTCAATCCAACTGGCCCCGAAAGTATACGGCAGGTAATCGATGCTGGATACAGGCTTAGTAATGAGTAGGTTAGCTGATTTTGAAGGAGTTATACTTCCGGTATGGTGGCCGAGCTCTATGGCAGCAGCACCATTGATCGTCAATGCATTGATGCCTTCAGCCGGGAGCATCTTGAGTTTGATGCAAGCCAGGGAAAGGATAAAGGACATATTACCACTGGGGGATGAACCAGGATTGTAATCACTGGCCAGAGCTACACACAAGTTGTTTTCCATCATTTTACGGGCCGGAGCGTAAGGCAAGCCCAGAAAGAATGCGGTTGAAGGGAGGATAGTAGCTATGGTGTCACTTGAGGCCAGTACTGCAATCTCCTCAGGTCCAGTGTATTCAAGATGATCTACAGAGACCGCCTTATGCTTTACACCAACCTGGATGCCACCGGAATAATCCAGCTCATTGGCATGAATTTTTGGTTTCAACCCATACCTGGCTCCTGCAGTCAGTATCCTGTCAGTTTCTTCTACGGTATAGAATCCTTTGTCACAAAAGACATCAATGTAATCCGCCAGTCCCTCCTCACCGATCCGAGGGAGCATTTCATCAGTGAGCAAACGCAGATATTCAGGGCGGTTCATCTTGTATGCTGCAGGCATAGCATGGGCTCCAAGGAAATTTGCTTTGATAGGAATCAGGTTGAGTTCCTTAAGCCTGCGGATCACCCTGAGCATTTTTATTTCACTCTCGGGAGTCAATCCATACCCACTCTTGATTTCAATAGCCCCGGTACCCATCTGCATCACTTCGAGCAACCTGACGTAGGCCTGCTCAAAGAGGAAATCTTCGGAGGCAGCATTGAGCCTTGCAGCGGAGTTTAGTATCCCACCACCTCGCTCTGCAATCTGTTCATACGTCAACCCCTTTATGCGGTCCACAAATTCACTTTCCCGCCAGGCTGCAAACACAAGGTGTGTGTGGCTGTCTGCAAAGGCAGGCAAGACAATTCTGCCGGTACAGTCGATGACTGCATCAGCACGATCTATGCTGCAGTCTGCATCTTTTCCAAACCTGGTGATGATGCCATCCTCTGCAAGCAGGTATGCATTTTCGAGCGTATTTAAATGTCCCATTTCCAGGCCTTTAAGCCGGGTAGTCTCTTGAGGTAAAATACCTGCCAAGCTGGAAATACGCCTTAGAAGTATTGATTTTGACAATGCAGTTGGGTATATGCAGGCAAAGGTATCCTGCTCCGGCCAATAAATGAAAAAGCAGGAATGTTGATTCCTGCTTTTTCAGATTTATAATATTGGGGGAAAGTATTCTTAAAGGTCTGTCATTTTCTTTACTGAAGCCTTAATGCCAGCTCCGGTTAATGCTTGAAGTTGTTTGTTAGCCTCGACCTCAGAGACGAAGGCACTGGAAATCACCCGGTAAAAGGTAGTGCCGTTCTGAACGGTGGTTTTAATACTGTATGGCTCAAATCCCTTCCCCTTGAGGTCCGTCACCAGTTTGGAGGCATTAGCTTCGGAACCGAAATATCCGGCCTGGAGGACATAACCTGAGGCAAGTGATTCTGGTGCATTTGCTGTCACGGAAGGAGTGGTCGGTTTATTTTCTACAGGTGCAGGAGGAGCTACTTTAACAGGCTCTTTTACTGGTGTAGCAACTGGGGCAGATGTGCTTGATTCTGAAGGTGTTGTTGATGCCGGAGAGGCCTTGAAAACCGGAATAGGTTTGGCCTCAGGTTTGGCTTCTTGTGCCGCTGTCGGCGTTTCAGGCCTGACGTGTGGATTCTTCCATTCCCCTGCCCATTTTTGTTTCAGATTGCCAGCAGCATCAAGAATAGCCCAGGATGGAGCAGAGTTTAATCCGTATTTGTCCATGATGACTGCCCCATCAAAATCCTGCATGTCCACCAGGGTGGAGATAAAGATTTTAGTGCCTACCTGATCTTTTTCAAAATTGGCCCAGGCCGCGTCGCATTCGACACATGATTTCTTGGAAAAGAAGATCAGCAGGTCCTTCTGGTAGTTCTTGGATGCCTCCTTGGCTGCGATGTAGGAAGGGTAGAAATTTGGCGTCTTAGGGGTAGCGATGTTCAAAAAGAACGCAAGGGAAAGAAGGTATAGATTCATGATATTAAAGTTAAGCGTAATTTATAAATGCTTGTAAACTATCTTATTAATGAGCAAAAACTATACCAATTCCCATGGGAAGGGACCCGGGGAGTCCGAATGCCTAAACCGTTAAGATTCAATGGGAGATGTATAGAATTGCCTACCTTCGCCGTCCTAAAATTTCATCCGATGTCCCAAATTCGTGCTGCCATCAAAGGCGTTTACGGTTATATCCCTGAAGATGTCCTGACCAACAAAGCTCTCGAGACCCTGGTCGATACCAATGATGAGTGGATAAAAGCCCGGACCGGTATTGAAGAGCGGCATATCCTCCGCGACCCGGAAAAAGCCACATCTTATATGGCGACCGAAGCAGTTCTTGGATTGCTAAAGAAAACAGGTTTATCACCGCTTGATATCGATCTGCTGATCTGTGCATCTGTAACACCGGATTATTTCTTCCCGGATACAGGTACGCTCATTGCCTACAATATTGGTGCAAAGAATGCCTTTGCCTATGATATCCAGGCTGCTTGTTCTGGGTTCCTTTTTTCAGCCACTACAGGGGCTAAGTTTATTGAGTCCGGCGCCTATAAGAATGTGATTGTGGTCGGCGCAGACAAGATGTCCTCTATTACAGACTATACAGACCGGGCGACCTGCATCTTATTTGGGGATGCAGCCGGGGCTATTTTATTGCAACCAAGCGACAAGGGGTATGGCCTCCAGGATTCCTGGATGCGGGTTGATGGGGTAGGAGCAGAGTTTCTGCACATGAAAGGTGGAGGGTCCAAAAATCCTCCAACACATGAGACCGTAGATAAGAAATGGCATTATCTCTTCCAGGATGGCAAGCCAGTATTCAAGGCCGCTGTAAAGGGAATGGCTGAAGCGGTCAGTGAGATTATGAAGCGCAATAACCTGGGACCTGATGATATAGCCTATGTGGTACCTCACCAGGCTAATCTCCGGATTATCCAGGCAGTAGCGGATTATCTCAAGTTCCCAATGGAGAAGGTTATGGTCAATATCCAGAAATACGGCAATACCACTTCTGCTACCATCCCCCTTTGTTTGTGGGAATGGGAGGACAAGCTCAAGCCAGGGGACAAAATCATCCTTACCTCGTTTGGAGGAGGATATACCTGGGGGGCTAGTCTCTGGAACTGGGCATATTGATCCATATTGAGATCGCTTATTGGCAAAAGGGAATTTAGCGTCCAAAAAGCCCTATATTTGCCCCCTCATTTTATGACTTTTCTTTAACACCGTTTTATATGGCTACTACAGCAGACATCAAAAAGGGACTCTGCCTTGAATTTAATAATGATATATTTTATGTAGTTGATTTTCAGCATGTTAAGCCAGGAAAAGGCAATGCCTTCGTCAGGACTAAACTGAAAAGCCTCACCACTGGAAAAGTAGTAGACAACACTTTCCAGTCTGGCCACACCATCAATGATGTACGCGTAGAACGCCGCAAATTTCAATTCCTCTACAGTGACGATATGGGTTACAATTTCATGAACAATGAAACCTTTGAACAGGTCAGTGTTCAGGAATCAATGATTGAAAATGCAAACCTGATGAAAGAGGGGCTTGAAGTGGAAATCCTTATCCATGCTGCATTAGAAACACCACTCTCCGTCGAATTACCCCAATATGTTATCTTGGAGGTGACTTACACCGAACCTGGATTACGTGGAGATACGGCAACTAACACGTTGAAGGCAGCAACTGTTGAAACAGGCGCTGAAGTAAGAGTGCCACTGTTTATAGATGCAGGGGAAAAGGTAAAGATCGACACCGCGACCGGTAATTATGTTGAACGGGCTAAATAACCATTAGATATGGATTCAAAGGAAATACAAGAGTTACTCAAGCTGATCAATCGCCTGGAACTTGCTGAATTCAAATACAAGGAGGGAGACCTTCAGTTTTCAGTAAGGACAAAATATTTCATGAGCTCCCGCTCAGGCCAGGAGATGATGCCTTCCTATGTTTCGATGCCAGCTCCTGCTCCGGTGGTGCATGCACCGGCTGCCCCGTTGGCGCCAGCAACCAAATCTGCTGCCGAAAATGAAGGCGAAGGCGGTACTTCAGCTCCTACAGCTGCCGCAAAAGATAACCTGATTGAAATCAGGTCTCCTATTGTTGGTACATTTTACCGTTCTGCTTCTCCTGACAAACCGGTTTATGTCAAGCCAGGAGACACGATCGAGGTAGGTACAGTCGTCTGTATCGTGGAAGCTATGAAGTTGTTCAACGAGATAGAATCAGAAGTAGCCGGAAAGGTGGTCAAGATTGTGGCAGAGGACGCTTCTCCTGTTGAATACGACCAATTACTCTTCCTCATTGATCCGAACGGATAAGCAGATATCATCGGGGTAGTGCCGGTATTGTCCAGCCCATTAGATTATTTTAACCAGATCATTTCGGATGTTTAAAAAGATACTCATAGCAAATAGGGGTGAGATTGCCCTGCGGGTTATTCGTACTTGTAAAGAGATGGGCATCAGTACTGTCGCGGTCTATAGTACAGCGGATAAAAACAGTCTTCACGTTCGTTTCGCTGACGAAGCGGTTTGTATCGGCCCGCCAAAATCAAGCGACTCTTATCTGAGCATTCCACGTATCATGGCGGCAATGGAAATCACCAATGCTGATGCCATTCATCCGGGTTACGGATTCCTTGCCGAGAATGCTGATTTCGCTGAAGTCTGCAAAGAGTATGGCGTCAAGTTTATAGGACCCACCCCGTGGATGATCAACCAGATGGGGGATAAGATTACTGCCAAGGAAACCATGATCAAAGCCGGTGTTCCCGTAGTACCAGGTAGTGGCGGATTAGTACTGGATGTTACACATGCTCGTAAGATCAGCAAGGATATTGGATATCCTGTGATCATGAAAGCTACTGCAGGAGGTGGTGGTAAAGGTATGCGTGTGGTCTGGAATGAAAAGGACCTCGAAGATCTCTGGCATAAGGCACGTCAGGAAGCCAAGGCATCCTTTGGCAATGACGGCATCTATATCGAGAAATTTATTGAAGAGCCCAGGCATATCGAATTCCAGATTGTCGGAGACCAGCATGGGCATGTAGTCCACTTATCTGAAAGGGAATGCTCCATCCAACGCCGCCATCAGAAGTTGCTGGAAGAATCCCCATCCCCATTCCTCGATGAATCCCTCCGGAATAAAATGGGTAAGGCTGCGATCAAGGCAGGTAAGGCCATCAATTATGAAGGCGTAGGTACAATTGAGTTTCTCGTCGACAAGCACAAGAATTTTTATTTCATGGAGATGAATACCCGTATACAGGTAGAGCATCCCGTGACGGAAGAAGTGATCGATCATGACCTGATCAAGGAACAGATCAAGGTGGCTGCCGGAATTCCTATTTCCGGCAAAAATTATTTCCCCAATGGTCATGCCATTGAGTGCAGGATCAACGCCGAAGATCCATACAACAATTTCAGGCCAAGTCCCGGAACCATCACTTCATTTCACAGCCCTAAAGGGCATGGCGTCCGCGTCGATACGCATGTATATGCTGGGTATACCATTCCTCCATATTATGACAGTATGATTGCCAAGCTGATCTGCAAGGCACCTACACGCGAAGATTGCATCAAGAAGATGCAGCGTGCATTAGATGAATTTATCGTGGAAGGGGTCAATACGACTATTCCGTTTCATAAGAAGCTAATGCAGGATCCTAAATTCAGGTCCGGTGACTTTCATACAGGCTTCCTCGAAAGCTTCAAGTTGGAAGACTAATGGCCATGTCCGGGCAAAGCCCCTTACGCCAGTTGTTTTATTATCTCAGGCCTTATAAGGGGCCTTTGATAATGAATATTCTGAGTAATATCCTGATGGCCTTGTGCATGGTGATCAGTATCCCGATCATTATTCCTTTTTTTCAGATACTATTCGGAAGGGTTACACCTTCACTGGAGCCGGTTGCATTCAGCATCAATCATATCCAATCATGGCTTGAATATGTTTTCGGGCAATTGGTCAGGACGTATTCTCAAGAAACTGCGCTGATCATAGTGTGCATCACGTTTGTCCTGATCTTTCTCCTCAAGAATATTTTCCGTTACCTGGCAGTAGTCTTTATGGCCCAGGTGAGGAATGGAATCGTCAGGGATCTTCGCGGTGCGATCTATGGCAAATACATGCAGCTGCCCCTGGCCTTTTTTACCCGTGGTAAGAAGGGTGATTTTTTGTCCAGGATCAGTACGGATGTGCAGGAGATCGAGTATTCCATCCTCAATGTGATGGAGGCCCTCTTCAAGGAACCCATTGTGATTATCGGGAGTATCACCTTTATGCTGTTTACCAGTGTCAAGCTAACGTTGTTTGTCTTTGTCCTGATATTGTTTACAGGCTTCATTGTCGGACGCATCAGCCGTAATCTCAAGCGTAAATCCAAAGTGGTGCAGGAGCAATTGTCCGACCTGATGATTCACGTAGAGGAAAGCCTCAATGGCATGCGTATCGTCCAGGGTTTCAATGCCCAGGAGTATCAGCAAGGCCGTTTTGGAAAGATCAATAACGAATATCGCAAACTGCTCACACGCATCATGTATCGCAGGGATCTTTCCTCTCCGCTGTCTGAAGTGTTGGGCATCACGATTGTAGCTGTGCTGCTATGGTACGGTTCATTGCTGGTGTTCAAGTCGGAAATTAAGCCAGAGACTTTTTTTTGCATTTCTCTATGCTTTTTTTCAATGTGATCGCTCCGTCCAAGTCTTTTTCATCCGCTTATTATAATATTCAGAAAGGCCTTGCGGCAGTAGAACGTGTAAATGAGGTCCTCGATAATACAGAAGAGATCAGGCAGGCACCGGATGCAAGGCCAATCCACACCTTTGAAAAGGAAATCACCTTTGAAAATGTAGGCTTCAGGTATAATGCCAATGGAGAATGGGCACTGCGCAACATCAACCTGCGCATACCCAAGGGTCAGGTGATTGCCATTGTAGGGACTAGTGGTTCCGGGAAATCGACCCTGTCAGATTTGTTGCCACGATTTCATGACGTGACTGAAGGAAGTATATCTATTGATGGTACAGACATCAGGCAGTTGAACATCAAGCAGCTGAGGGGCCTGATGGGTATTGTCAACCAGGATCCCGTCCTGTTTCATGATACCCTGTTTAACAATATCGCTTTCGGTAACCCCACAGCTACACTTGATGAAGTGGTCAATGTCGCAAAGATTGCCCAGATCCATGATTTCATTATGAATACACCTCAGCAATACAATACGATTGTAGGTGACAGGGGAAGTACATTGAGCGGGGGAGAAAGGCAGCGGATTACACTTGCAAGGGCACTATTGGCCAATCCTCCGATTTTGATTCTTGACGAAGCGACCGCTTCACTGGATTCAAAATCTGAAAGGTTAGTACAGGAAGCGTTATCGCGGGTCATGGAAGGACGAACCTCCATCGTCATTGCACACAGATTGTCTACCATTCAATATGCTGATCAGATTATAGTATTAAAGGATGGCCAGATCGTTGAGTCAGGGGATCATGCTACCTTGATGCAACGTCAGGGAGAGTATGCTAAATTTGTCGGACTCCAATGGATGCAATGATCAATAGAATAATCCTGTCCTGCCTTTTCATGTTTGCACTGGGTATTATACATGCCCAGCAGATGAATTGGAGCAGGCTTACAGAAGATACATTGTACTATGGCATGGATTATCTGCCTGATCAAAGATTGTCCACTACGCCCGGCCCGGCTCAGACATGGGATTTTCGCTCGCTGAAAGCGCCGTACTCACTCAGCAGGCGGATTATCATGTCTGGTGTAAGGGAGGGCAAGACCTATGCCAACCTGGTCAATGGAAAGCAGACAGATGCGATCATGGCTATAGATGGCAAGTCAACCCAGATGATCCAGGTGATTGAAGACAATCCTGTTTGCCCTGGTGGCAGGCTGACATATTCATTAACGCCTGCGTATAAACCTTTTTTTAGCGGCGTACTCGGAGAACATTACACTTATAGGGGCAAGATGGTAACCACTTTTGCATGGCCGCGAAACATGACCTGTAACTGGACCCCTCCTCAGTTGCCGGATTCCTGTCGGATCACCATCACCATAGCCGAGGAGACAGCAGTGGATGCTGAAGGAACGCTCTATCTGCCGACAGAGATCAGTCAGGTATATCGTCAAAAGGTGAATGTCAAGCGGGCCATAAAAATCGAAACCAGGACAGGCTTCCTGTGGAGGGACGTGACTACACTTATTCCCGGAGTACGCCTGATCACAAATACATCCTTGTTGAGGTTCGTATCCTCTACATCCGGCCTGCAATTGATTGAGGTCGAACTCGATGATCAGCAAATGCCTGTCCGTGTAGAGTTTAAGACCCATCCGATGGTGACGCGCGTCTTTACAGAAGAACCTGACAAGCCAGATATTTTTGCCTACCCAAACCCCACTTATGATATAGTGCGGTTTCAGCTTTCGGATCTTCCATATGGGAAGTACAAAGTGAAAATATTCAATATCCTCGGGGTAGCTGTCAGTGAAGTGGAAACAGAAGTAGATCAACGTCGTAAAGCCATTTCAGTTGATCTCAGCGAGATGCAACGCGGAACTTATCTTTTTCGCCTGCAGGACAAATCCGGCAGGACGATCAAGACCAAGCGTGTAGTCCTGCTCGAATCCTGATCTCAACAATATTTCATGCTCAATTTCACTGGTGAGATAGCTTCATGTTGGCGTGAATTTTCACCCGGACCATTGCAGGATTTTCAATTACCTGATCGTAGTACTTCATTAAAGATGTTGAGACTTGATCTCATCAGGTCATGGGCTTCAGGCAATAAATACTTCAAGCTCAAGTATGTCATGCATGAAGCACTTTCTTCAGGCATACAGACGATCGTAAGCAAAGGCGGGATGTT
The DNA here is from genome assembly GCA_016716665.1 of Candidatus Opimibacter iunctus. Classification (GTDB taxonomy): domain Bacteria; phylum Bacteroidota; class Bacteroidia; order Chitinophagales; family Saprospiraceae; genus Opimibacter; species Opimibacter iunctus. The sequence continues at coordinate 153,858 of JADJVH010000013.1, forward strand.
TAGTAATCACCTTGCTGCATTGTCAGAGGCATGCCTGTCCTTTAATCTTCACCTGGTAGCAGTGGTTCGAAGCTATGCCCCGGACGAACTGAATCCAAGTATTCAAAGGCTTAAAGCCAAAGGACATGAGATCATCTATTTGCCTCCTTCGGATTATAGGTCATTTGATACAGAGGAGTCTGCACGATTATTTCCCGGAGCACTTTTTATTCCAGAAGGAGGCTTAAGCGAATCAGGAATCAGGGGAACATCAGAGATAATGCAGGGTTGTCTTGAATGTAATCCTTCACACATTGTAGTGGCCGGTGGGACGATGGGTACAGCTTGTGGTATAGTTGCTGCTGCGCCAACATCAGTGAAAGTGATCATTGTACGAGCATGGAAAGGGTGCACCCATTCGTATTTCTCCGAAATCCTGGAAAGATTTTCCGTCCATCCAGCATGCACATGGGACATTTGGCCTGATTACCATTTTGGAGGATTCGGAAAATTCAACGATCAGCTGATTTCATTCATGTCTCAGTTTACACAAGACACCCAAATTCCATTGGATCCTGTATACACCGGCAAAGTCATGTATGCAATGGATGATAAAATGCGGTCAGGTTTTTTCAATGACAGCGATTCCATCATAGCGCTACACACTGGGGGCATGCAGGGGCTAGCAGGATTTAAGTACCGCTTTCCGGAGGAGTGGGGTAGCTATCAGCCATGATCTTCAGCCGGGCTTGCTTAAGGCAATGTAGAAGCTCCGTTGATCCAATTTTCAATCACTACTGGAAACCACGTGTGTTCGGATTGTAAAACCTTTCGCGCTATTTCTTCTGCAGTATCTTCTGCATTCAGTTGCACCTGATGTTGAAACAGAATTCTACCTTCATCATAATGCTCGTTGACCTCATGGATAGTGATCCCGGACACGGTGTCGCCTGCTGATTTAACGGCCTCATGGACATGATGTCCATACATGCCTTTGCCTCCGTATTTGGGCAATAAGGCTGGATGTATGTTGATGATGTGTCCGCTGTATTCATGAATCAACCAATCCGGAATAAGGGATAGAAACCCTGCAAGGACGATATGTGTTATGCCTGAAGTTTCAAGCACCGGCAAAATGATCTCCGGGTGTGACCAGTATTTTTTGCTGACATATACGGATTCAATGCCATGCCTGTCCGCAACCTGCAGGACGCCGGCATCAGCACGATTGGTGAGGATCAGGCTGACGGCAATGTAAGGATGTGATTTAAAGTAAGTGCAGATTTTATCAGCATTGCTGCCTCCGCCTGAAGCGAAGATCGCCAGCTGTGCTTTATCCCCTGATGGCATTGTACTTAGCGCTGTTGGCCGGATCAAGTTTACGCATAGTGTCGTAGACTGCTGTCTTTTGAGTACGGGATGCGTTTTTCATGATAGCGACGATCTCATCACTCTTGGCACTCAGGAACATCAGCACACCAATACTGTTTGGATAGGCAGCATTTGTTTTTTCTACTTCTTTCAATGCATCCACCATAGTCACCATGGAGGCTTCAAGATTCATGTGCATGACATCGAGGCTCTTGCGGTGATAGTTATACCATGCTTCCCTGAATGACGTAAATCGGGGGCTGAGCATGTTTTCCATGATCCAGTATCTCGTGGTCTTACGGTTGAGCGACTGCCATCCTTTATCTGCATCTGATACGGCGGAAGGCACCTGGTTGATGATGTTCTGCGCTCTGCGAAAGTATTCATCCCCGCCGTTTGGGGTAAAGCTCTCCGCGTCAAGGCCTAATATGAGTTGCACATAGTATGAGAAAACAGCGGAAAGATTGTCTTTAAAAAACTCTGTGCCGTTTTCTATGGGTTGAAACTCCTGGTAGTTGATCACGACATCACGGTCCACGTGATTGATCAGGACAGTCTTGTATTCAGTACCATAGACCGGACGGATGGCTTTCATGGCGATATCTGCAGTGAAGGCATTGCCACCGAGCTCTGCGGTGATATTGACAGAGAAATTACAGTCTATTTTTTCATAAGGCTTGTATTCATCATTGGTCCAACGCTCCTGGTTGAGAAATTCTTTGAGATCTTTTTCCAGCGTCTTGAAGACAGCTGGATCAGTAGCCTGTAGCTTGGGGGTGCTGACCGTAACTGCTGCATTCAACTCCTGTGCACGAACATCCGTGTACATTGAAATGAGCATGATTAAGCAAAGGAAGGGGAACAAACTATTTTTTGGCATTTGCATGTATCATTTGGTGGACGGCCTGGGCAATATCATGGGCAACTGCCCGCTTGGACTTTAACTCAAAGTGCTCTTCTTTATTGTCCGGAAAGAGAAAGGAAACTTTATTGGTGTCATGCCCAAAACCCGCACCGTTGTCACGGGGATTGTTGAGGACGATCATGTCCATATTTTTCCTGGTCATTTTTTCCCGCGCATGTTTTTCTCCGTCTTTTGTTTCGAGCGCAAAGCCAATGAGTCGTTGACCTGGCTTTTTGAGCTTACCTAATGAAGCAGCAATATCCGGGGTAGGCACAAGCTCAAGGGTAAGGGCCTCAGTACCTTTTTTTATCTTTTCGTCAGCGACACGTGTAGGTTTATAATCCGCTACTGCAGCAGCAAGGACTGCCACATCCGCATGAAGAAACTGAAGCATGCACGCTGCAAGCATTTCATCAGCAGTCGTGACTCGTTCTATTTGGATATGTGGATTGTCAGGCAATACACTTTCAGGACCTAATACAAGGTGGACCTCAGCTCCGCGTTTTGCAAATTCTTCCGCCACAGCGACGCCCATCTTGCCGGTTGAATGATTGCCAATATACCGTACAGGATCTATAGCCTCATAGGTCGGGCCTGCGTTGACGAGGACTTTTAGTCCATTCATGTCCTCGCGGTAGTGGAAATAATCATGGAGATGGGATAGAATTTCTTCAGGCTCGGCTAATCTGCCAGGGCCAGAAAGTCCACTCGACAGTTCACCGATACCCACATCTATGATAAAATTACCATAAGACTGTAGCCGGCTGATATTTTCAGCGGTAGATGGATGATCCCACATATCCAAGTCCATAGCGGGTGCAAAGAACACAGGACACCTGGCAGAGAGATAGGTAGCGGTAAGCATATCTGATGCCAGACCGAGTGCGCAACGTGCCAGCGTATGTGCTGTGGCCGGAGCAACAATCATGGCATCTGCCCATAAGCCCCATTCCACATGGTTGGTCCATTCGTCGTCACGATGTACATCAGTGGCAACCGGATTACGGCTCAGGGTCGAAAAAGTCAATGGAGATACAAAGGCACTGGCAGAGGCTGTCATGATGACACGGACATCACAACCTTCCTTCATCAGGAGACGAAGCAGAATGGCCGATTTGTATGCGGCAATGCTGCCCGAAACGCCTAATACGATCTTCTTTCCGTGTAGTGATGACATGCCTTACCGTTGAAGTATCAGGAAGTCAGCTACTCGATTTCTTCGGTCAGGTCATCTTCCTTTACCACCGGTTCAGGATAGCGCCATTCCAGGTCACCGCTGAGAAACTCTTCTGTTGCCAGGATGGTAGGGCTGGCCATCTTTTCATAAGAACGGGAGATTTCTATCTGCTCCTTGTTTTCGTGGATTTCCTCAATGGTCTCCGTAACGACTACGAACTCTTCAAGTTTGTCATGAAGTTCTTTCTTCAGTTCCGCAGACAGTTGACGGGCACGCTTGGAGATGACCGTGATAGACTCATAGATGTTACTGGATCTGGAAGCCATGTCTTTGATATCTCTTGCCTTGACATTAGGATCCATGGCGTTAGCCAGGTTTTTAATACTACTCATTTGGACAGATTTTTTGATTCAGATTCTATTTGTTTGTATAGTTCTTTGGCGTCTCTGGCATGCGGCCCCTCAGGGTAGCGATTGATGTAATCTTTGTATCTGGTCTTGGCTTCTTCAAATCGTTCAGCCCGCCTTTCGTAGATACTGTTACTTGTGATACCCTGGCTGTATGCTTTCATTTCAAGTTTGGACCTCAGTTCATCGATGAGTTCATTACACTGTGGGACCCTTTCGCTGTCAGGGTATTTATTGGCAAAATCCTGGAAAGCATTGATCGCCTCGATGGAAGGTTCCTGGTCGAGACGAAAGGAAGGAGATTGCTTGTAATATGAATAGGCGATCATATAATCAGCCTCTTCAGCAAAATTGCTGTAGGCAAAGGTGTTGGAGAAATTGGTGAAATAGGTAGCGGCCAGTGCATAGCTTCCCAATTGATAATGGGTGTAGGCATACTTGAAAAATAACTCCTCACCTTCTCTTGTTCCCCGGTACTGGTTGAGGATTAGTTCCATGAGCGTCTGGGCCCTCAGGTAGTCCCCCTTGTCATAGTATTTGATCGATTCTGTGAGGATACGCGGTGGATCATTGCTGAGACGAACCTGCTCAAAACCGCTCTTGCAGGAAGTCAATAGACTGAAAATCAATATGATGTATAGTGAAAACCGCATTTACGCTTTTTGAAATAGTGTGCAAAGATAGGGAATATTGTGTTATCCATTGCTTTTCCTTCCCCTTGTCAATCAGGGTTTTAGCTCATTTTTGAAGAAGGATCAGGGAGGGATTCCAGGGATGCCGCCAGGGCTCTGTCATTGCTTAGCCTGGGCACCTTGTTTTGTCCCCCTAGTTTTCCAATAGATTGCATATAACGCTTGAACGAACCAGGGGGCAGATTTCGTACAATCAGGGGTTGAAGGATTTTTCCTTCGATCAGGTCCTGGTAATACAGGTTTTGCAAAGTCATAGCTTCGTCCAGTGCAGAAGCAAATGCTTCTATATCCTTTGGGGGTTCACCAAATTCAATCCACCATTCATGATATGGCTTCTGGCCGTCCCCGGGATTAACCTGAGGCGCTACTGTAAATTCTGTCACCAGGCATGGATGCTTTTCAACAGTCTGCTTCAACGCTTCCTCTACTTCTTTCGCGATGACATGCTCTCCAAAAGCCGAAATAAAATGCTTGATCCTGCCTGTTACTTTTAAGCGGTATGGGTTCTTGGAAACAAAGGCAACTGTATCACCAATAGAGTAGGCCCAAAGCCCTGCATTTGTACTCATGACCAGGGCATAGTCCACTCCCGTCTCCACATTTTCCAGTGTCAGCCGGGTAGGATGCGCATTATCGATTTCTGCTGTGGGGACGAATTCAAAAAAGATACCTGAATGGCACTGAAGCAATAACCCGCCACTTGAATCTTCCTGGTCCTGGAAAGCAATAAAGCCTTCAGATGCCGGATAGGTTTCCAGGCTTGGTATTCGACCACCAGTCAATCGCTCCAACTGGTCACGGTAGGGTTCAAAGTTGACACCACCGTAGACAAACAACTGCAGGTTGGGGAACAGGTCTTTTATGTTTTGTTTACCGGAAAGTTCAAGCAGCCTTTCATAGTACATCTGAACCCAGGGCGGAATGCCACTGATAAGCCGCATATCCTCTTGCAAGGTCTCTTCAGCAATCTTATCCACTTTTGTCTCCCAATCTTCAATGCAGTTAGTCGTATAGGATGGCATCTGGTTTGACCGCAGCCATGAAGGAATCCAGTGATTGACAATACCCGATAACCGGCCTGTTGGAATGCCTCCTTTTTCTTCAAGCACAGGCGATCCGGACAGGAAGATGACCTTGCCATCAAACAGGTTTTTCAGATTGAGCTTAGCAGCGATATTGAAGAGGGCATTACGTGCATTGTTGATATGGTTATGGATGCTGTCCCTCGTTATCGGAATATATTTTACCCCGCTCGTCGTACCGGAGGTTTTTGCAAAATAGACAGGCATGCCTGGCCAAAGAACATTCTCTTCACCGGCAATGATCCTGTCAATGTATGGGCGTAAGGCTTCATAGTCGCGTATCGGAACCAGCTTTGCAAAATCCTTATGATCATTGATCTGGTCGAAGTTGTGCTTTCTGCCAAAGGCAGTTGACTTTCCTTTTTTTATGAGGGAGGCAAAGGTCTCTGCCTGATGTGCCACAGCTAATGTCGCATCACGTGCTATGCGCTTTTGTGTGTAGGTTGCGGCAACACTGATCAACCGGCTCTTGATACCCATATCGATCAATCGAGTCTGAGGTCTTCAACATAGACACCGGGATAGGAGGCTTTGTTAAAGGTGAAAAGTTTTTGCGCATCCATGGTAGCAGGGTAGGTGATGGAGGTGATACTCATATCCTGCCGCATACCATCACTTGACAAGGCATTGATAAAACTCAATACCCCGTTTTTAATACCAATGGTAAACTTGGAATATTCTTCAAACCGGCCTTTCAATGGTTTGCCTTCTATGATGGAAACACCATCTGCACGTGTTCCCGCCAATACAAAGACGAGATCATCAGCGGTATGAAGGCTCAGAAAATCCTGCGGGCTGATCCAATCCTGTCCGTTTGACTCATTGTAGATGTTCACTTCGTTAGGGCCCTTGAGATGCACCCATCGCGTTTTGCCATCAGAGATGATCGCGTAGTCCTTGAGTTGCAGGTTATATGATTTTCCAGACTGGTATAAGACCCCCTCACTTGTTACAGGTGCATTTCCGGGCATAGTGACCTTCAGCTTGAAGTTGATCTGTGCATTCTTTGAGCCGAAGGATTGACCAGCCTTGGTCAGCATACTGATGGCTTCAGGATCAGAGTCCTTGGCAGAAAGATACTGGGACTGGGCGGTGCTCAGGGAAAATGCCGAAAGCAATACTACTACAAGGATGAATAATGGCTTCATAAGAGATATACGATGGATCTAACCTGACAACGCAAAATTAGATCAAAAGTAACATCTCTGACCGCTAAGGAAAGGTTAATGGAACCTCCTGGCTAGTTTTTCGTCCGTATTCGCTGGATTAGTCCGTCCAGGTCTGTTTCGGTAAAGACCAGCACATCACGCGGTTTACTGCCTTCAGCCGGACCCACGATGCCCACTGCCTGCAGTTGGTCCATGATACGTCCTGCCCTGTTATACCCCGAGTTTCAACCTTCGCTGGATCATTGAAGTGCTACCATGCTGGTTTTGAATCACTAACCGGGCGGCATCTTCAAACATATCATCCAGTTCGGCATAAGTCATGCCATCACCACCTTGTATTTGTTCATCATCACCCACATATTCAGGCAGATAATATGGTTCAGGATATCCTCTTTGATCTGATATGTGATTGATGACGGCTTCTACTTCAGGGGTGTCTACAAAGGCACATTGCAATCGAATCATGTTACTGCCTATGGAAAGAGCATATCACCTTGTCCTATTGAGTTGTCAGCGCCACCCATGTCAGGATGGTCCGGCTATCTACTTTAGGCCACTTTATAAGCAAGCCTTGCCGGGAAATTAGCCTTGATTACACCAGTGATGATATTTACAGATGGACGTTGTGTGGCAATGATCAGGTGGATACCAACTGCGCGGGCCAATTGTGCAAGGCGGGCAATCGGCATCTCTACTTCTTTGCCTGCTGTCATGATCAGGTCAGCAAACTCATCAATCACCAGGACGATAAATGGCATAAAGCGGTGTCCTTTCAATGGATTGAGCTGGCGGTTGACAAATTTTTCGTTGTATTCCTTCAGGTTACGGGAGTGAGCTTTCTTGAGCAGGTCATACCGGTCATCCATCTCCATACAGAGCGAATTGAGGGTATAGATGACCTTCTTGGTTTCCGTCACGATCGGTTCTTTCTGATCAGGAAGGAAAGCGAGGAAGTGATTTTCAAGTTTGGCGTATGGAAACAATTCGACTTTCTTAGGATCGATCAATACCAGCTTAAGTT
>JADJVH010000014.1:0-105000 GCA_016716665.1 Candidatus Opimibacter iunctus
GACGTATACTGATTGTACCGGAGCAACTGCTCAGTGGATATACACGTACACAGTCACCCCGCCTACAGCTACATTACCTGCAAATGGTAGTTCAACCGTAGCCTGCATCAGTGATGCTCAAGTGCTGCCGACACCACCTGCAGTAAATAATTCATGCGGTGATCCATTAACAATCACAGGACCTGTTGTCAGCGCCGATCCTGCTTGTTCAGGTACAAAGACATACACCTGGACATATACAGATTGCACCGGCACTTCATCCCAATGGGTGTACACCTATACTATAACTCCGCCAACCTTTACCCTTCCTGCAGCAGGCAGTTCAACCGTAGCCTGCATCAGTGATGCACAAGTTATACCGACACCACCTGTGGTAAACAATTCATGTGGTACTCCATTGGCGATCACCGGCCCTGTGGTAGGCGCGGATCCGCTGTGTTCTGGTCCGAAAACTTATACATGGACATATACAGATTGCACCGGAACTTCTGGTCAATGGGTATATACCTATACGATACAACCATCTACATTTACCTTACCTGCCAATGGTAGTTCAACCGTTGCCTGCATCATTGATGCACAGACAGTACCAACTCCACCGGTAGTCACGAATTCATGCGGTGATCCGGTAACACCTACAGGCCCTGTGGTGGGTGCGGATCCTGTTTGCTCAGGAACAAAAACCTATACCTGGACATATACAGATTGCTCCGGGAATGCAAATCCATGGGTCTACACCTATACGATCACTGCGCCAACCTTTACACTACCTGCAGCAGGAAATTCAACTGTGGCTTGTATTAGTGACGCACAGGTAGTGCCGACACCACCTGTAGTCAATAATTCCTGCGGTACTCCGCTTTCGATTACCGGCCCTGTGGTTGGGGCAAATCCTGTTTGTTCCGGAACTAAGACATATACCTGGACTTATACCGATTGTACCGGCACATCAGGACAATGGGTATATACCTACACGATCAGTCCACCGACCTTTACGCTTCCTGCAGCCGGAGGTTCGACAGTTGCTTGTATCAGCAATGCACAGGTAGTGCCAACACCACCCGTAGTTAACAATTCATGCGGTAACCCACTGACACTTATAGCCCTGTAGTAGAAGGCAGATCCTGTGTGCTCTGGTACAAAAACATACACCTGGACATATACCGATTGTACCGGTACATCCGGACAATGGGTTTACACTTATACCATCACCCCACCTACGGCAACTTTGCCTGCAAATGGTAGCTCGACCGTAGCATGTATCAGCAATGCACAGGTAGTGCCTACACCACCTGCAGTCAATAACTCATGTGGCGATCCACTGAGTATTACCGGCCCGGTCATTGGTGCGGATCCTGTGTGCTCCGGTACAAAAACGTATACCTGGACCTATACTGATTGCACGGGCTCAAATGCACAGTGGGTTTATACTTATACCATTACACCACCAACATTTACCTTGCCTGCAGCAGGTGGCTCGACCGTAGCCTGTATCAGTGGAGCACAGACAGTGCCGACACCACCAGTAGTCAATAATTCATGTGGTGATCCACTTACTTTAACCGGCCCTGTTGTTAGCGCAGATCCTGCATGTTCCGGTCCAAAGACATATACCTGGACGTATACCGATTGTACCGGCACATCAGGTCAATGGGTATATACCTATACGATTTCACCTCCAACGTTTACAATACCTGCTGCAGGAAGTTCTACGGTTCCTTGTATCGCTGATGCGCAAGTTGTACCTACACCACCTGTCGTCAATAATTCCTGTGGAACACCTCTTTCGGTTACAGGCCCAGTGGTTGGTGCAGATCCTGCTTGTTCCGGTCCAAAGACGTATACCTGGACCTATACAGATTGTACAGGTACTTCAGGACAATGGGTTTATACATACACAGTGTCTCCTTCAACTTTCACATTGCCGGCAAATGGCGGATCAACGGTGGCTTGTATCACTGATGCCCAGGTGATTCCAACACCACCTGTTGTCAACAATTCATGTGGAGTTCCAGTGACACCTACTGGCCCGGTCATAGGTGCTGATCCAGTATGTTCCGGTACTAAGACTTACACATGGACGTATACAGATTGTTCCGGCAATTCAAGTCCATGGGTATACACTTATACCATTACACCACCAATCTTTACATTACCAGCAGCTGGTGGATCAACGGTAGCTTGTATCAGTGATGCACAGGTAGTACCAACCCCACCTGTAGTCAATAATTCTTGCGGCACACCTCTTACTGTCACTGGCCCAGTAGTTAGTGCTAATCCAGCTTGCTCTGGCCCGAAGACCTATACCTGGACCTATACTGATTGCACCGGTACATCTGCACAATGGGTTTATACGTATACTATCAGCCCACCAACTTTTACTTTACCAGCAGCTGGTGGATCAACAGTAGCCTGTATCAGTGATGCGCAGATAGTACCCACGCCTCCTGTGGTCAATAATTCTTGTGGTGCGCCATTGACAATCACAGGTCCTGTGGTTGGCACTGATCCTCTGTGTTCCGGTACAAAAACATACACCTGGACATATACCGATTGTACAGGTACATCCGGACAATGGGTTTATACATATACTGTTACACCACCTACTGCAACCTTGCCAGCTGATGGAGCATCAACAGTAGCCTGTATCAGTAATGCACAAGTTGTTCCTACTCCTCCAATAGTCAATAATTCTTGTGGCGATCCACTGAGCATCAGTGGTCCTGTAGTTGGTGCTGATCCAGTTTGTTCTGGTACTAAGACTTACACCTGGACCTATACAGATTGTACTGGTACATCTGCTCAATGGAATTACATATACACGATCACGCCGCCTACCTTTACCATGCCGGCACCGGGATCATCAACGGTCGCCTGTATCAGTGGAGCACAAGCTGTGCCATCACCTCCGGTGGTTAATAATTCCTGTGGAGCGCCGTTGGCCATTACTGGACCAGTAGTAGGAGCTGACCCAGCTTGTTCGGGCACCAAGACTTACACATGGACATATACAGATTGTACCGGCACAACTGGCCAATGGGTATACACCTATACGATATCTCCACCAACCTTCACACTGCCTGCAGCAGGCAGCTCCACAGTACCATGTATCGTTGATGCACAGGTTGTGCCAACGCCTCCGGTGGTCAATAACTCATGCGGTAATCCTTTGACTGTTACAGGCCCTGTAGTAGGAGCTGATCCTGTGTGCTCAGGAGCTAAGACTTATACATGGACATACACTGATTGTACTGGTACATCAGGTCAATGGGTCTATACATACAATGTATCACCTCCAACATTTTCTGTACCCGCAAACGGCGGTTCGACAGTAAACTGTATCAGTGATGCACAAGTAGTACCAACACCTCCTGTGGTTGATAACTCATGTGGAAATCCTGTTTCCCCAACCGGCCCGGTCATTGGAGCTGATCCGGTATGCTCCGGCACAAAGACCTATACCTGGACGTATACTGATTGTTCAGGTAATTCAAGTCCATGGGTGTATACCTATACGATTACACCACCGACATTTACATTGCCGGCAGCAGGCGGATCAACGGTAGCCTGTATCAGTGATGCACAAGTGGTTCCAACACCACCTGTAGTCAATAACTCATGCGGCAGCGCACTGACCATCACCGGACCTGTCGTGGGAGCTAATCCGGTATGTTCAGGTACAAAGACCTATACCTGGACGTATACAGATTGTTCCGGTACTACCGGACAATGGGTATATACTTATACGATCAGTCCACCGACATTTACATTGCCGGCAGACGGTGGATCAACGGTCGCCTGTATCAGTGATGCGCAAGTGGTTCCAACGCCACCTGTAGTCAATAACTCATGCGGCAGCCCACTGACGATCACCGGACCTGTCGTGGGAGCTAATCCGGTATGTTCAGGTACAAAGACCTATACATGGACATACACAGATTGTACGGGCACAACAGGCCAATGGGTATACACATACACTATTACTCCTCCTACAGCAACCCTCCCAGGTGCCGGTGGATCAACTGTAGCTTGTATCAGTAATGCACAAGTTGTTCCTACTCCTCCAATAGTTAATAATTCATGTGGCGATCCCCTGAGTATTACGGGCCCGGTTATCGGGGCAGATCCTGTGTGTTCGGGAACAAAAACCTATACCTGGACGTATACAGATTGTACAGGGGCAACATCGCAGTGGGTTTATACCTATACCATCACACCTCCTACATTTACATTACCGGCCAATGGCGGTTCAACAGTAGTCTGTATCAGTAATGCCCAAACTGTTCCGACTCCACCTACTGTCAACAATTCTTGTGGAGCTCCATTAACACTGACAGGACCAGTCATCAGTCCAGATCCTGCATGCTCAGGCACCAAGACCTACACCTGGACATATACAGATTGTACAGGTACCAGTGGACAGTGGGTATACACATATACGATAAGCCCTCCAACATTTACTTTGCCTGTCGGGGGAAGTTCAACTGTGCCATGTATTGCTGATGCCCAGGTATTGCCAACACCACCGGTGGTGAATAACTCATGCGGAACGCCTCTGGCAATTACTGGTCCGGTCATTGGCCCTGATCCGGCTTGTTCGGGCCCCAAGACATACACCTGGACGTATACAGATTGCACGGGCACAACTGGCCAATGGGTATACACCTATACAGTATCGCCTCCGACATTTTCAGTTCCTGCAAACGGAGGTTCTACAGTGCCATGTATTATTGATGCCCAGATTGTTCCTACACCTCCCACAGTATTAAATTCATGTGGAAATCCGGTTACACCTACTGGTCCTGTGGTAGGTGCTGATCCGGTATGTTCAGGTACTAAAACGTATACATGGACCTATACAGATTGCTCTGGTAGTGCCAGTGTTTGGATATATACCTATACCATCAGCCAACCGACTTTTGTTTTGCCTGCTGATGATGGTCTGACGGTTTCATGTGTTGGGGATGCCCAGGCAATTCCGATTCCACCATCAGTAGACAACTCATGCGGGGCTCCTTTGACTGTCACTGGTCCGGTGATTGGTCCTGATCCGGTATGTTCCGGACCGAAGACTTACACCTGGACTTATACCGATTGTACCGGTACAACAGGTGATTGGGTATATACCTATACGGTCAGCCCACCCGCATTTACACTTCCTGCAGACGGGGGTTCTACAGTAGCATGTATAAGTGATGCACAGTTACTACCTACTCCACCTGCAGTCAATAATTCATGTGGCGATCCATTGTCTCTTACAGGTCCGGTGATTGGATCCGATCCGGTGTGCTCAGGCACTAAGACTTACACATGGACATACACAGATTGCACCGGTACATCCGGCCAATGGGTGTATACCTATACTATTAACCCACCTACAGTCACTATGCCAGCTAATGGCGGATCGACTGTGGCTTGTATTATTGATGCCCAGGTAGTGCCAACTCCTCCGGTGGTGATTAACTCCTGTGGTGCTCCATTGACAGTCACCGGCCCTGTGGTAGGTCCGGATCCGGTATGTTCCGGAACGAAGACCTATACCTGGAGTTATACAGATTGCACAGGAGCGACTCAACCATGGGTCTATACGTATACGATCAACCCACCTTCAGCCACATTGCCACCTAATGGAGGCTCCACTGTTGCTTGTATCAGCGCTGCACAGACAGTACCAACTCCACCTGTAGTTAATAATTCATGTGGCAACCCACTAGCCATCACTGGTCCTGTGGTAGGTGCTGATCCGGTATGCTCAGGCACAAAGACCTATACCTGGACTTATACTGACTGCACAGGCTCTTCAGGGCAATGGGTATATACTTATACGATTACTCCTCCAACCTTTACATTACCTGCCGGGGGTGGATCAACTGTGCCATGTATCAGTGATGCACAGACGGTACCCACACCACCTGTGGTCAATAATTCCTGTGGTTCTCCAGTGGCAGTGACCGGTCCTGTGATCGGAACTGATCCGGTATGTTCAGGTACCAAGACATATACCTGGACGTACACAGATTGTACAGGTACTTCAGGACAGTGGGTTTATACCTATACTGTTTCACCTCCGACATTCACTGTTCCTGCAAATAGCGGTTCAACAGTTCCATGTATCATCGATGCCCAGGTAGTACCAACGCCACCTGTGGTCAATAATTCATGCGGAAACCCCGTTACACCAACCGGCCCTGTGGTTGGTGCTGATCCGGTATGTTCAGGCACCAAGACTTATACCTGGACGTATACAGATTGTTCAGGGAATGCAAACCTTTGGGTCTATACCTATACGATCAGCGCACCAACCTTTGTGCTTCCCGCCAATGGTGGTTCAACCGTATCCTGTATTACAGATGCCCAGGCAATACCTACACCACCTTCTGTAGACAATTCATGTGGTAATCCAATGACCATCACCGGTCCGGTTATAGGACCTGATCCAGCATGTTCCGGACCGAAGACGTATACCTGGACTTATACCGATTGTACTGGTACATTCGGGCAATGGGTTTACACTTATACGATAAGCCCGCCAGCATTTACTTTGCCACCTGATGATGGGTCGACTGTATCATGCGTGAGTGATGCCCAGGCTATTCCGACACCACCAGCTGTAAATAATTCATGTGGGACACCTCTCATAATCACTGGCCCGACGATTGATCCTGATCCGGTTTGTTCTGGCACGAAGTCGTATATCTGGGAGTATAAAGATTGTACCGGTGCCACCTTGGAGTGGGCATACACGTATACTATTACCCCTCCATCCAGTTCATTACCGCCAGATGGTAGTTCCACAGTGGCGTGTATCAGTGATGCACAAGTGATACCTACGCCACCTGGTGCAACCAATTCATGCGGAGATCCACTTACCGTCACAGGACCTGTGGTGAGTGCAGATCCGGCATGCTCTGGCACAAAGGTGTACACCTGGACTTTTACAGATTGCACAGGCGCATCTCAGGACTGGACATACACCTATACGATATCACCTCCCACATTTACTTTGCCTGCAAACGGTGGTTCGACAGTGGCTTGTATCGGCGATGCACAGACATTACCTGTGCCACCACCTGTTACCAATTCATGTGGTGCGCCATTGACACAGACAGGCCCTGTCATTGGTGCTGATCCGGTTTGTTCAGGCACTAAGACTTATACCTGGACCTTTACGGATTGCACAGGTACTTCAGGTCAATGGGTTTATACATATACCATTAGTGCACCAACCTTCACGCTGCCTCCAAATGGTGGTTCTACGGTAGCTTGCGCCAGTGATGCCCAGGTGATCCCAACAGCTCCTGTAGTCAATAATAGTTGTGGTACCCCATTGACTTTGTCAGGTCCAGTGGTCAGCGCAGATCCTGCTTGTTCAGGTACAAAGACATACACATTTACCTATACAGATTGTGCAGGAGGATCAGCGCTATGGATATACACCTATACCATTACGGGTGATACAGGCCCTGTATTCTCTGCCCCTCCGGCAGATGTATCTGTTCCTTGTGTGGCAGATATCCCTGCAATGATCAGCTTGACCTATACCAATGATTGCAGCGGTGGTGGGTCAGTAGTAGGTACAGATTCTCCTTTGAGTGGTTCTTGTCCTGCAACGATCACGCGCACCTGGACAGTGACTGATGCATGTGGTAATGCAGCCACAGTGACTCAATTGATTACAGTCAATGACAACATACCTCCGACAGCATCAAATCCTCCATCTATCGTGGTTTCAGGTTGCAATATGCCAGTACCTGCCCCGGATATCTCCTTCATTACCGATGCAGCTGACAATTGCAGTGTGCCAGTTGTTGCATTTGCAGGTGATGTCACTAACCTGGTTGGATGCACGGAAACTACCACAAGATCATTTACGGTAACGGATGCATGCAATAATAGCATCACCGTAACGCAGCTCATTACACGAACAGTGGATACAACACCACCAGTGTTTACAAATCCACCTGCGGATATTTCATATGCTTGTATCAACCAGGTTCCACCAATGGCTGACCTCGCATATACGGACAATTGCAGTCCGTCGGGTACTGTAATGGGTACTGAGACCGGACCAAGTGGAAATCCACTCACCATAACAAGGACCTGGACGTTTACTGACGCATGTGGCAATCCTGTTACATATACCCAGACGATAACCATCACTGAACTGGTTACCACGAACAATATTGTTGATGATGCGTGTGATGGAGATACATACACCTTGCCAGATGGAAGTACGACTACTGTAGGAGGACTCTTCGGTCCCTATACATTTACGGGATCCAATGGTTGCGATTCAATAGTCAATGTAGATCTGACATTCCATATGCCTAATACAGGTAGTGAAACATATAACGGTTGTGCCGGTGATGGATATAGTGTTACTGTCGGAGGTACCGTCTACAATGAAGGAAATCCTTCAGGTACAGAAGTACTGACCAATAGTTTTGGCTGCGACTCCATTGTCACTATAGATCTGATGTATGGGTTAGCTGGTTCAGGGAATGAAAACTATATTGGTTGCAGCGGCGATGGTTATTCAGTTGTCGTTGGGGGCACAACTTATAATGAAGGACTTCCTTTCGGCACAGAGACACTTACAGGGATCAACGGATGTGACTCTGTAGTAACTGTATTACTTGTCTTTAACCCTACCTCGACTGGAACTGAAACTTATTCCGGTTGCCAGGGTGATGGGTATTCTGTTGTTGTTAATGGCAATACGTATGACGAAACTACACCGAATGGAGTGGAAGTCCTGACCGGATACCAGGGTTGTGATTCCACGGTTACGATCACGCTCACTTTTGCCCCTGCAGGCTTTGGTAACGAGAGCTATAGCGGTTGTACCGGAGACGGATACACAATTGTGGTCAATGGTACCACCTATGACGAAAGCAATCCAATTGGGATTGAAACATTCCCAGGTTCAGGTGGTTGTGATTCAACAGTGACTATCAATTTGACTTTCAACCAAACATCTTCGGGCGATGAAACGTATTCCGGATGTGCGGGAGATGGATACAGTGTTGTGGTTGGAGGTACATTATACAATGAGGCTAATCCAACCGGAACAGAAACCTTGACCAATGTTTTTGGCTGTGATTCTATAGTAGATATTAATCTTGCTTTTGCACCAAATAGTACAGGAATTGAATCGTATTCAGGTTGTCAGAATGATGGCTATTCAGTGGTAGTCAACGGAACAATCTATGATGAGAGTAACCCAACAGGTACTGAGACCCTGGTCAATGCTGCGGGATGCGATTCTGTAGTAACCATTTCGCTGGTTTTTGCTCGGCAGGAATGGGGACTGAGACTCACATGGTTGCGAAGGTGACGGATACAGTGTGATCGTTAATGGTACAACCTATGATGAAAATAATCCGTCAGGCACTGAGTCATTCCCTGGACCTAATGGGTGTGATTCGATTGTAAATATTGACCTTACCTTTTCTCCGGTACTGTTTGGTATGGAAAATTATTCAGGATGTATAGGTGATGGCTATAGTATAGTTGTAAATGGTACTGTCTATGATGAATTTAATCCTGCAGGCACAGAGACACTGATATCATCCTTGGGTTGTGATTCTATTGTGGACATTGATCTTTCCTTCAGTCCGACTTTGATGGGAGATGAAACCTATAGCGGTTGTTCAGGGGATGGCTATACTGTCATTGTCAACGGCACCATCTATGATGAAAGCAATCCTACAGGTACAGAGACTATTACTGGGGCAGGTTGTGATTCTTTAGTCAGTATTGATCTTAATTTTGCTCCAGTTGATGTGGCAATGATCACGGCTCTTGGACCTTTATGTACTGAGGCGGGCGTGCAAACACTTGCTGCCTTACCACCAGGTGGCACCTGGTCAGGAGCAGTTTCCAGCGATCAGTTTGATCCGGCCACTTTAGGCAATGGTACCCATGAAGTAATTTATACATCACCTGCGGGGCCATGCCAGACAGCAGATACGATTCAGGTGGTAGTTTATGAGATGGTACTGTCGTGTCAGAAACTCCAGGATGAAACTTCGCCGGGAGCGAACGATGGACGGGCTGAAATCACCATCTCCGGTGGAATGCCTCCTTATGATATTACTTGGACAGGACCGACTCCGGGGTCAATTATGCTGGCTGCTGATGGCAATTTTGTGATCTCATCACTTGCCCCTGGCCCTTATACAGTTGAAGTGGTTGATGCAACAGGCTGCACGACTACATGCCAGTTTTTCATCATCAGTGGTGTGCCATGTGACCTGGTGATTGATGACATTTCCATTCAGAATGCTACCTGCTCAGGGGTCGAAGACGGAGTTATTACTGTGACTGCGAGCAGCTCAATGCCACCTCTTCAATATTCATTGGATGGTGATCCTTATGTCAGCACCAATGTATTTACCATGGTAGCTCCCGGAACGCATACGATCTCAGTACTGGATGCAGCAAATTGTGCAGTGAGCCAGATTGTTTTTGTGGATATGGGTCCAAGCCCTGTATTAGGGATTGATCAGATCGTAGATGCATCGTGTGGCGTCAATAATGGGTCAATAGATGTAAATGTCACAGGCGGATCCTCGCCATACAATTATTCCATTGACGGTATAGTCTATGGGTTCTCTGATTTGTTCCCGGGACTTTTTGCCGGCAATTACCAGATATACCTGATTGATAATGCAGGTTGTACAGATACAATTCCAGCTACCGTTATCGCTTCAGGAGCACCGGTAATCACCAGTATAGATATCGAGGACTCTTCCTGTGGCAATTCGGATGGCTCGATCACCATTAATGCAACAGGGGGTCAGGGTACGCTGATGTACTCCATTGATGGTGGAGCTACATTCCAGTCCTCTAATTTCTTTGATAATCTGCCAGCCGGAGTTTATCCAATTGTGGTGCAGGACGATGCCGGTTGTCCGGTCAATGGTACTGCCACATTACAGGATATAGGCGCACCTGTCATCGATCCTATTAACATAACGCCTACTTCCTGTGGTGCCTCCGATGGCTCCATCACTATCATAGCGACAGGTACAGGGACTTTGCAGTATTCTATCAATGGCGGTGCTTCATTCCAGAACAGCAATGTCTTTACAGGCCTTCCGGTCGGTACTTATCCGATTGTAGTTAGGGATGGCAATGGCTGCTTAGCTACTTCGTTAGCCAATGTTGGTACGACTAATGGTCCACAGATCACAGATGTCAACAGTACAAATACAAGTTGTGGAGAACCTAACGGATCAATAGAAATCATTGCTTCAGGTGGATCAGGTACGCTGATGTATTCTATTGATGGCGGGGCTACCTTTGAGATCTTCAATATTTTCACGGATTTGCCTGATGGAGATTATGACATTGTCGTCAAGGATGATAATGACTGTGAAGCCACAGACTTTGTGACGATTGCGCCATCATCAGGCCCTGATTTTGATGTGTATATCACGCCTGCACATTGTGGGCTAGCTGATGGCTGCATCGAGTTGGATGGTTTTGACGGACAAGGCCCATACACATATTCCATGACCGGTCTTCCTCCATTTAGTCCGGTGTTCCAATTCTGCAATAAAGTTTCAGATTTCTATACTGTTGCGATTAAAGATGCCAATGGATGTATTCATGAAGAGGATGTATTTCTTTATGAAGCTCCCGAACCCAATATAACCGGAATCATTTCCACCAATCCGCTCTGTGGGGAGACTACAGGTATGATTTTAGTCAATGCTACCGGTGTAGGGCTTATGTATTCCAAGCAATTGCCGGTGTACCAGGATTCAAACAAATTTGTAAATGTATTGCCTGGTACCTATACGATTACAGTCAGAGATTCATTCGGTTGTACCGATACGGGCATGGCAGTCATCACAGCTACTCCGACACCTATACTCAGCCTTGATACCACCAGTTCGCAATGCGGAATGAATACTGGAATTATTACTGCAACAGCTACAGGAGGCGTAACGCCCTATCAGTACAAATTAAATAACGGGGCATTCGGAAACAACAATGTTTTCAGTGGCCTCGGAGCCGGCACATATACAGTAATTGTACGCGGCAACAATGGATGTACGGATACCGTGACAGTTGATATTATTTCAGTAGGTACACAGACAGGCGCGCTTGATGATTCATTCTGTGCAGGGGGAAGTTATACGATTGATGGCAATACCTATACATCACCCGGTGTCTATACCATATCCATTACCGGTGGTGCTTCAAACGGATGTGACAGTGTACTTACCCTGACACTGACTGAAGACCCACTCATAGAGAAGGAAATCACGGAATCGATTTGTGCCGGAGGTGTATACACTTACAATGGAGTGGATTATACTATTGAGAATTTATATGTCCTGGATACACTGCCGGCAGCAGTAGGTTGTGATTCGATATTAATCCTTAACCTGATTGTCAATCCTCTTGAAACAACATATATCGATACATTTATCTGTACCGGTGGCATGATTACGATTGGTGGAATAGATTACACTTCTGCGGGCACATATCTGATCGATACGATCTCTGCAGCTGTTGGTTGTGATTCAGTGAGGTTCCTGCGCCTATCCGTAGCGGACTACAATCAGAATCTTGTGACCGCATCTATATGCCAGGGAGATACCTTTACCATCAATGGTATCGACTATACCATGACCGGATTGTATGTGGTGGATACGCTGGCGGGTCCAAACAGTTGCGATACCATCCTGTCATTAGATCTTACGGTCAATCCTTTACCAACGGCTGATGCAGGAGCGGATCAGTTGCTGGATTGTCAGTCACAGACAGTCACCCTTGACGGAAGTGGCACTGGTGGAAGCCCGTTATGGACAGGGCCTGGAATCAATGCCGGAAATGAAAATCAGTTTACGCCTGATGTGACCCAGCCTGGCACTTATTATCTCACCGTCACTTCTCCTCAGAATTGTACTGCGGTTGATTCGGTAGTAGTCAGCCTTGATCCTGCTACTGTCATTGCAGATGCAGGGCCGGATGCATTCTTCAGCTGTGATATTGATACGGTCATCCTTCAGGCAGGACCATTGGGACCTGATTATACTTACCAATGGACAGGCCCGGGTATCAATGCATCAAACGAACATTCGCCAAATCCAATCATCACTGAGCCAGGGATGTATACCCTGGTGGTGACCAATACAGTCACGCAGTGTGTATCCGCACCGGATGTAGTGGATATCACAGATATCAGTGTAGTCATCATAGCGATCATCCAGGATCCGGAAAATCCGATCAATTGCTATATCACATCGGTAGATCTCGATGCTACCGGCTCCTCTGTCGGGCCTAATATTGTATATACCTGGTTTGATGCCGAAGGCCATCTCGTCAGCAGCTCTCCGGGCTTCCCGGTCACTTCCGGTGGTATGTTTACCCTTATCGTAGAAGATACGATCAGTGGATGTTTTGATAATGATTCCATCTTCGTTGAAGACCTGACGGAGTATCCGCCAGCTGAAGCCGGTAATCCACAAGTTATCGATTGCAATAACACTACAGTTATTCTCAATGATGGTGCAGTCAGTACTTTCCCTGATGTTGTCTTCCAATGGACAGGACCTGTAGGTGGAATCATTGGTGCTGATACGTTATTATCTGTCCTTGTGGGCACGCCTGGGTTCTATTACTATCTGACTGCCCTTGACACAGCCTCGGGTTGTCAGAATATGGATTCTGTTTTTGTCACAGATATGACGACGCTTCCTACAGCTGATATTGATGTAGAACAAATCATCACGTGTATTGATAGTACGGCCTTGCTGGACATAGGTAACTCATCTGGAGGACCGGGCTTCATGTATGTCTGGTCAGGACCAGGTACAAATAGCGTGATAGCTGATAGCATTCAACCTACTGCTCCCGGACAATACTTCCTGGAGGTCTTAAATCAAGCTACCGGATGTGCATCAATGGACAGCGTGATCCTCACCTTACCTATGGAACCTCAGGACCTCCTCGCCAATATTAATATCCCGATATGCGCTGGTGATGCATCCGGAACGATTACCATCAATAATGTAACCGGAGGTACACCTGTGTATATGTATTCTATTGATGGTGGGCCGGTACAGACGTCTCCGACCTTTGAAGATCTATTTGCCGGTAATTATTCTATTGCTGTGGTAGATGCCAATGGTTGTGTCTATGCGGAATCATTTACCGTTCCCGAAGGCCTTGAGCTGACCATTGATATAGGACCGGATATTAACCTGGTATTGGGCGACAGTGTTACGTTGTGGGCTGATGTAAGTCTGCCTTGGTCACAGATTGACTCTATCGTTTGGACCCCGCTGGATATACTCTCCTGTACATATTGTACAAACCCTGTCCTATATGGATTGCAGAATGACGTGGTCACTGCAACAGTGTATACCGGAGGTTGTGTGGATCAGGATATGCTTACGGTGAGAGTGGATGTTGATGCCAATATCTATATTCCAAATGTCTTTTCACCGAATGATGACGGTATCAATGATTATGTCACCGTCTTTACGGACCATCGGGTCAGGAAGGTTGTTTTCCTCGAAATATTTGACCGTTGGGGTAACCAGGTTTTCGTCAAGGAGAACTTTGATCCTAACGATCCTAGCCTCGGCTGGGATGGATCTTTCAGAGGAAAGAAGATGAATCCTGCTGTATTTGCTTATAGCGCCAGGGTCGAACTGATCAATGGAGATACCATCGACCGCAAGGGAGACATCACCATTGTGAGATAAAAAAATATTTTAACATATTCAGGATCGTATATATATCTCTCTGATTTTGAGTATCCTATAGAGCCCTTCTAGATGGGCTGCATGCCCGTCTCCCTTTCACTCCTTATTGTGGTATAGTATTTGCCCCTTTATTCAATGGTAATAGGGCTAACCGCTTTACGTGTTAGCCATTGTTGCCAGGTCAACCCCCTCTGAGAATGATGATAGAACACTTAACGTATTGATATTCAATACACCATGAACATTTTGCAAAAGTTTTTACCAATCATGAACTTAAAGAACCTACTGAACATCATCTCATGTGTTCTCTTTTTCCTTATGGTTTCAATACTTGAGACCAGGGCGGAAGGAACCAAGGAGTTGGCCCCCACGGCGTCAGATTCTGCTATGCTTCATACGAATGCATCAGGATTTGGAGATTTTGCCTCCTACGTTAGTTTTAACACGACCTCAGCATTGAATCTGAGGATTACAAGTTTGACTGATTCCGTCTACATCGGGCTCTCTGGTGAGGCAGATGATTTCGGTCTTATTTCAGGAGCAGCAAACTATTCATTCAGGATACTTGACCCGACAGGGGCAGTAGCTTTTGGACCATTTGTGGTTGGTTCGGCCAACGACAATGCTACATCATGGGCACTTGCGTCCAACGGACCTGATGTCAATGGCATGGGTGGTTATAGCACCAACACCGGGACATTTCCTTATTCCAGGTTTAAACCATTAATGACCGGTGATTACACCATCCAGTTTGATGATGGCTCGCCATTTAATATTGTCAATATTCTTTTCTACGACTTTACAGTCCGCAATGCAGGCGTTGTAAAGCCTGGTCGTCTATGGTCAAGAAACTGGGCGTTGCGTACTCCGCCTATCATGGCCAATACGCCTCCTGAGTGTCAGTTTGATCGCCCATTTAATGGTGTGTTCTATTCTTATACCATGGATGGATTCGTATCCAGGGTAGATTTTGCAAACTCTGATTTCCAGGGGCTCTCCTTTACCGTGTCATTCGGTGACAGGGGCCCGGGCAATTCAGGTGATGTTATGGCAGACAGGCGTTCGGTCAATGATGCCAATGCAACAGCAAATAACGCAGATCATCAGGTCTTCCTCAATGATCCGGATAATATCGCATTTCCTTCTTCCATCAATCAGTGCGGAGATGTCGCATTGATCAGTGTCAGTTGTGTAATCCCGGATAGTTTCTGCATTAATATTGGGGTGACTCAACCAGGTCAGGTCGAAGTCATACTAGACTTTAACAACAATGGTATTTATGACGAAAATTCTACGGATGTCATTCTCGCTTACTTCTTTACTGCAGCAGATACCGTTTGTATTCCATGGGACGGGTTGAAGGGGAATGGTGCCCCGATTGCATTTGGTGAACCTGTACCTACTATCGTCAGGTATTCACAAGGTGTACAGCATTATGCCGGGTTTGACGTGGAGTTTCTCAAAAATGGTTTTTGTGTACAAACGATTCGACCTATATGTCCGGGGATGGCTACTAACCTCTTGTACTGGGATGATAGTCAGATCACAGACGATGTAGTTACAGTAACTATAGATGAAGGTGATCCTGGTACCGGGCAACCAAAGATTCAGCTTAACGGATGTACCTGTGGAACTGGCGGTTGCAGAACCTGGGATAATTTCCAGATCGGAGACCCTGCGACAGGAACATGCGTTGGAACTCCTTTTGGGTATGGCGAGAATGCCACTCTCAATACATGGTGGTTTGCGAGTGTCACCACGATCAGTGGTGTGAATCTTCCTTTTGCCCAGGTCTTGATCACCGGGGACAGCGCAATTTGTGCAGGGGGCAGCACTATTTTCACAGCTAACGTGCAACCTGATACCGTTACATATAATTTTCAATGGTCAGGCCCGGGGGGCTTTAGTGCAACTACTCAGACTACAGGCCCTATCAGCCTTGCAGGAACATACTATGTGACTATAACAGATCCAATTACGGATTGCAGTGCTATTGATTCAGCTGTCCTGATTGTAAATAATCCACCTTCTACCAGTATTACATTTACTTGTCTCGGTGCTAATCAACCAAATGCAAACGTAGACCTTACTGTCAGCGGAGGCCAGGTGCCATATACATACCTATGGTCCAATGGAGCCATGACCCAGGATCTCACTAACGTTCCACCAGGAGTATACTCAGTGATTGTAACCGACGGTTTTGGTTGTATGGCCTTTGATACGGTTACCGTGGTAGGATGTTGCACACTGGTTGTGGTCTGTCCTCCTGCTAATGGGGGAACATTTGCCTGCTTAAGCAATGTCCCTCCTATCAATAACAACATAGTCCAGGTGACTCAGTTTTGCACAAGTTTCAACGTTTCTTCTGTGGAAACGAACAATGGAGGTACCGGTTGTTCCGGAAGCCCACTTGTCCTGACCAGAGTATTCACTGTCACAGATAATGCAGGAAATGTTCAAACCTGTACACAGACTATAACTGTTGTAGATAATGTTGCTCCGGGTATCGTTTGCCCGGGTAAGGTCACCGTACAATCTACCGCCAGCACATTGCCTGCCAATACAGGATCTGCTACTTCAACAGACAATTGTGATGCAACACCCACAGTAACATTTAATGATGTTACCGTTGGTGGTGCTTGTCCACAAGAGAGAACGATCACACGTACATGGACGACCACCGATGATTGTGGCAATACAAATACCTGTGTCCAGACGATTACTGTAGATGATAGTGTGGCTCCGGCCATAGTATGTCCAGCGAATGTTACCATACTTTGTACCGCGAGTACTTTGCCAGCCAATACAGGTACAGCCACTGCAACAGACAATTGTGATGGTGCACCTGTAGTCTCCTTTACGGATGCTACTGTTGCTGGTGCATGTCCTCAGGAAAGAACTATCACCCGTACCTGGAGAGCCACTGATGCTTGTGGCAATTCAAGTACATGTGCACAAACTATTGTAGTCGATGACAATGCTGCACCTTCGATCGTCTGCCCTGCCAATGTTACTATTCAATGTACCGCCAGCACTTTGCCGGCCAATACGGGTACTGCAACAGCAACTGACAATTGTGATGGTGCACCTCTGGTTACGTTTACTGATGCTACAGTTGCTGGTGGATGTCCCCAGGAAAGGACCATCACACGTACATGGAGAGCTACGGATGCCTGTGGCAATTCAAGTACTTGTGCACAAACAATCGTCGTAGATGACAGCGTAGCCCCTGTGCTTACCTGTCCTTCAAATATAACCCTGCAATGTACAGTTAGTACATTGCCTGTAGTCACTGGTTCTGCCACTGCTACAGACAATTGCGATAGATGCTTGCGGAAATTCAAGCACTTGCAATCAAACCATTGTGGTTGATGACAGTGTAGCCCCTGCCATCGTATGCCCTCCAAATATTACGATACTGTGTACGGCAAGTACCTTGCCTGCAAATACAGGAACTGCTACAGCAACTGACAATTGCGATGGTACGCCTACCATTTCTTCAACAGATGTAAGTGTTGCTGGTG
The DNA here is from genome assembly GCA_016716665.1 of Candidatus Opimibacter iunctus. Taxonomy (GTDB): domain Bacteria; phylum Bacteroidota; class Bacteroidia; order Chitinophagales; family Saprospiraceae; genus Opimibacter; species Opimibacter iunctus. Next base: position 18,254 of record JADJVH010000014.1, read on the forward strand.
GATGCCCGCAGGAAAGAACGATCACCCGTACATGGGTGGCCACAGATGATTGTGGTAATTCAAGCAGTTGTGTGCAAACGATCGTAGTGGATGACAATGCAGCTCCTTCGATAGTTTGTCCTGCGAATGTAACTATCCAATGTACCGCAAGCACACTGCCTGCCAATACGGGAACAGCTACTGCCAGTGATAATTGCGATGTGACACCAACAATTACTTCCACAGATATAAGTGTTGCCGGAGGATGTCCTCAGGAAAGGACGATCACCCGCACCTGGGTAGCTACTGATGATTGTGGTAATTCAAGCAGTTGTGTACAAACGATAGTAGTTGATGACAGCGTAGCACCAGCCCTTGTTTGTCCTACAAATGTGACCATAGATTGTTCGGCCAGTACATTGCCTGCCAATACAGGCACAGCGACAGCGACTGACAATTGTGATGGCACACCTACAATCACTTCAAGTGATGTCACTGTTGGCGGAGCTTGCCCACAGGAAAGAACAATATCCCGTACCTGGTTAGCGGTTGATGATTGTGGTAACTCCAGTACCTGTGTTCAGGTAATTGTTGTAGATGACAGCGCGGCACCGGTGATCACTTGCCCTGCCAATGTGACCATACAATGTACAGCAAGTACACTGCCTGCCAATACCGGTTCAGCCACAGCTGTAGACTGCGATGCATCTCCTACAATTGGTTTCAGCGATGTAACCGTAGGTGGAGGATGTCCACAGGAGTTGACCATCACCCGTACCTGGACTGCTTCAGATGATTGTGGTAATTCCAGTTTCTGTACGCAGACCATTGTGGTCGATGACAGCGTGGCCCCCACGATCACCTGTCCTCCAAATGTGACTGTCCTCTGTACTGCCAGTACCTTGCCTGCAAATACAGGTTCCGCTACTGCTTCAGATAACTGTGACGCAACGCCAACGATTACATCCAGTGACGTGACAGTTGCCGGCGCATGCGCTCAGGAATATACCATCAATCGTACCTGGATAGCCACTGATGATTGCGGTAATTCTGCGACATGTCTGCAAGTGATTTCGCTTGACGATAACGCAGCACCAGGCATCACTTGTCCGGCAAGTGTGACCGTGACCTGTGCATCACAAGTACCTCCGGTGAATACGGCCGGTGTCACTACCACTGACAATTGTGGAACTGTGACAGTAACCTTTGTGAGCGATGTGATCACCAACCAGATATGTACAAATAATTTTACCCTGACGAGAACTTATCGTGCCACTGATGCTTGCGGTAACTCAGCAACCTGTGCACAGACGATTATAGTTAATGATACAGCGCCTCCATCCATCACTTGCCCTTCCAACGTAACTGTCTCCTGCGCTGGCCAGGTACCAGCTGTAAATACAGCAGCAGTGACCACTTCAGACAACTGCGGCGGCGGAGTGACGGTCACACATGTAGGTGATGTGACTTCAAATCAGGGGTGCGTCAATAGTTTTACACTGACCAGGACATACCGTGCAACAGATGCATGCGGAAACTCTTCCACCTGTGCTCAGATCATTACTGTAAATGATCAGGTACCTCCTGTGGCCGTATGTCAGAATATCACCCTTGACTTCCAGGGGGGCACTGAGGTGACGATCACCCCGAATCAAATAAATAATGGTAGCTCAGATGATTGCGGAGCCGTTACGCTAAGTCTTTCTCAGACAGTTTTTAACTGCTCAGAATTTATTGGCACTAGTTCAATCCCGGTTACCCTGACTGTAACAGACGCATGTGGGAACACCTCCTCTTGTATAGCACAGGTCATGGGCACAGGAGGACTGCTTGAAATCGAATGTCCTAATGACATCATCGTATACCTCGATGCAGGTGAGTGCTCCGCATTTGTCAATTATGTAGTGACAGCCGAGGCAATTTGCGGAGGCACACCAGAGCTATTCCAAACGGATACTTCAGGCCTGACCTCTGGTGATGCATTCCCGATTGGGGTAACAACCCAGACATGGATTGCAACAAATGCATCTGACACTGCAGAGTGTTCCTTTACGGTCACTGTTGTCGAATGGGATGGCCCGGTAGTCCTTGGATGTAATGACACCTTAAATATCAGTGTTGATAACAATTGCGAAGCACACATCTTTGCGGATATGATTCTCGAAGGTGATCAGTATGGTTGCTATGATGATTTCATTATTTCGATAGATAGTGTTGGTACAGATACCGGATGGATTGTCTTTGACGCATCGGAATTGATAGGAGGATGTTATACAGTAACGATTACCGATCCGGATTCCGGCAACTCATGCTGGGGTACAGTATGCCTTGAGGATAAGATACCACCTCAGATCATCTGTGCTTGTCCTCCGGGAGGCGATGGAGCTGATACTTGTCAGATATCATGCCTCGAAGTAAGTATACTGGCCAGTGGAAATATTCCATCGAATCTTTATCCGACGATTATAGACAATTGCGGATATGACCTGGAGGTATTTAATATAGATGTCAATGACGAAGGTTGCGGTGAGGGTACTGTGATAGTCAGCTGGTTAGTTACTGACCATGCAGGGTATACAGCCTCATGTGATCAGCAGTTTGAAATATTACCACTATCAACGGATAGCCTGGTCTTCCCACCTAATTATGTAGGTGATTGTGGAACCAGCAGCGATCCGGATGTAACCGGATGGCCACAGATTGGTGGCTATGATCTTACAGATGATGCCGGATTGTGTAATTTATTCCTGGGATACTGGGATAAACCATTGCTGGATTGCGGTGGAGGAGAGAAGATCCTGAGGACATGGACCGTGTTGGATTGGTGCACACAAGAATTAATCGAAAGTCAGCAAATCATTAAACTCAGCGATACTCAAGGGCCTGTACTCACTTGTCCTCAAAATCTGAGTGTAGGTACTGATTTCTGGTATTGCTATGCCAATGTAAGTGTGCCTAAACCACTGGCGCATGATGCATGCAGCGACATCGTTAGCTATAACCTTGAATCACCTGATGGTATCGTTGTCCAGTTTGGCAACAATTTCGTGATCAACGGCCTTGAATTGGGTACACACTATGTCACCTGGATTGTAACTGATCTCTGTGGCAATAGCTCTACCTGTACATTTACCATTACTGTGAAGGATAATGTAGTACCGGTAGCCAATTGTGATGCTCATACTATTGTCGGCCTCACCAATGATGGACCTGCAGGAGTAACACTTGTGCCTGCATCCGTCTTTGATGATGGCAGCTATGATAACTGTGGTCCTGTGACCTTCCGCGCGCGGCGTATGGATAGTTGCATTGACTTCGATTGGACTACCAGTGGCGCATGCGTCGATGATCAGCCAAACGGTCAAGTAAATGCCAATGACCTTGGTACAGTGCACAGGCCATGCGTACCATTCGCTTGTTGCGATGTGCCACGTACTGGCTCACGAGTTGGTGAGAAGACTGTGATGGTAGAACTTGAAGTCACAGACCAGGCAGGTAATAGAAATTATTGTATGGTTGAAGTGGACGTTCAGGATAAGATTTCTCCACAAGTGATTTGCCCACCGGATATCTTTGTCAGCTGTGATTTCTGGTTCCCATTGGAGGAAGGAGTGTATCGTGATGCCGCTGGCAATTACAATGGCAACCTGGATGAAGATCCGCTGAGTAGCATATTTGGAAATATGTATGATGATTTGTTCTATCACGGAGATCAATCTGTACGCCAGCCTATCATCATCAACGATCCGGGTAATGACCAGTATGCTCAACCGCATAACTGGGGATTAGACGGATGGTCCAAGGACAATTGCTTGTCAGATCTTGAAGTGCGGGTGCGTATCTATGATGATTGTTCAGGTGAAAGCCTTCCTGGAAACCCACCTCCAGGTGCGGTCAAGTTGGTCGAACGCAGATTTACATCCCGTGACAACCAGGAAGGGTTCAACCCATCTGTATGCACGCAAAGGATTTGGGTGATGGATTTTGATCCATTCTATATATCTGACAATTCATGTAACAATTCGGATCCAAATGATGGTGTCCGTTGGCCATGTGATGTATTGATTACAGATTGTCCGGATGACTTCACCAATACAGGTGAGCCACAGATTTTCTCTGATGCCTGCAACCTGATTGGGGTAACCTTTGAGGATACACGTTTTGAAATCTCTGATGGTGCATGCTATAAGATCCTGAGGGAATGGAAAGTCATCGACTGGTGCCAGTACAATTCTTCGACAGGCTATGGATTGTGGACATACACTCAGGTGATCAAAGTCCATGACGAAGACGCTGCTGAGTTCCTTCAGTGTCCTCAGAGCCCTGTAGTACTTTGTGTCGCCGATCCGGGTATCAGATTGCCGGCTACAAACCAGGCATTCCTCGGTGAGAATGATCCTAATGCCAGCAGTTGCAGTGTACATGTCACCATGGTACAACGTATCCGTGAGTCATGTAACCAGCAGGTATCGTATGATGTCAAGGTCTATCCGTTTAACGGGACAGATTTTATACAAGTGAAGCCAAGGACATTTATTGACCTTGATGAAAACCATGAGGCTGACCTTATATTTGATACAGAAGAAAGTCCGATCCAGAGTATCCGCAGGAATGGCCTGCCATATAATAGTCCATCCTGTGGTGATTACCACCGGGTACTGTGGAGCGTAGAAGATGGCTGCGGTAACTGGGCTCATTGTGAGTACCTGTTCAGGCTGGAGGACTGCAAGCAACCAAGTCCGGTTTGTATTAATGGATTGAGTACAGTCGTGATGCCTGTTGGCTGTGAAGTTACACTTTGGGCTAAGGATTTCAATGCTTCCAGTTTCGATGATTGCACACCATCTGAAGACCTGCTTTACAGTTTCAGTGGTGATAGTTATGAGCCAAGCAAGACCTTTAATGCTACAAACATTCCTGCCTTTGGCGTGGAACTCAGCATCCAGGTCTGGGCAGCTGATGGAGGTACAGATGATAACTGTAATGGAGTGATCAGCTGGAATGAAAGGAACAAGGATTACTGCACTACTACAGTTCTCTTTACAGATAACAGTGGTAACTGTGACCATTCAGGAAGTGTCGTGTATGAAGGAGAAATCCTTACCGAACACAAGGATCCTATAGAGGCAGTGAATGTATCATTGGTCAATAACAATGAGACGATTTATGCCATGAACACGGCAGACAATGGCAAGTATATCCTTGTCGTACCTCAGGAGGATGGCCAGCGCTATACGATTGAGCCAAAACGCCTTGACCAGCCACGTAATGGGGTAAGCACGCTTGACCTTGTCCGGATTCAGAAACACTTGCTTGGTAAGGAGTTTTTTGATTCTCCATATCAGTATATCGCAGCGGATGCCAATAATAGCGAACAGGTCAGCGCAATAGATCTCATTGAAATCAGGAAACTGATCCTGGGGATCTATAGCGAATTCCCAAACAATGACAGTTGGAGGTTTATGGATAAGAACTACCAGATAGCTAATCCACAAAATCCATGGCCGTTTGATGGGGCGATCAATATCCAGTACAATGGAACTTCTGTTGCTGACCTTGATTTTATAGGCATCAAGATAGGGGACGTGAATAATTCAGCCCAGGCAAATGCTACCCAGGTGCTTCCGCGAAATGGCAGGCGCATGATGACAGTAGCAGTGAATGCTCCAGAGCATGTTGTAGCTGGTCAGGCAGTTGATGTTACCTTGACATTCCCTGAAAGAGTCATCGGATTCCAGTGGACGATGGAGACAGCAGGCCTGAAGTTTGAAAGTATCAACAGTAATGATGTCAATATCAATGATCAACATGTAGGGGTGCTTGAAAACGGCCTGGTCACCATGAGTTGGAATGAAACAGATCTGTCAAAGGAGACTGTTAAAGAGCCAATGACTGTGCATCTGCATTTTGTAGCTACCCAGACTGGGGAGATTGCTGATATGATTTCGCTATCCGATAAGGTTGCGGCTTCAGAAGCATATACCTACGGTGACGAGATTGTTAATCTCAGACTTGAATCCGAAGTAGATGGATCAGGCCTGGAGTTTGCCTTGTACCAGAATGAGCCTAACCCATGGACAGGTACTACAGTGATCAATTTTGATCTGCCTGAAGAAGGCAAGGTCAAACTGACCCTCGTAGATATGACTGGTAAGACGATCAAGGTGATCGAGGGCCAGTACAAGGCCGGGCCTCAGTCTATTCAGTTACTCAAAAAGGATGTCCCTGCTCAAGGAATACTCTACTACAGGCTGGATTGTGGCAATTACAGCGCCACCAAGAAGATGATCCGACTCGAATAAATGGATTTGGTAAAAACTTGATAATGAAAAGAGCTCCGGTTAGTGCCGGGGCTCTTTCTTTTTAGTCAATAAAATGTCCACCTCATTCATAAAGGCCTACCTGTTAACAGTTAGGGTGTAGAATTATTACGACAAGGCCTTTAAGTCTAACTGAGCCAAATTGTCCCTTACCTGTTGATTGGTTTTGTATTAGGTAAAAAAATATATCTATAAACCAGCGTTACGCACATGCTAAAAGTGGAATTATTGATTTCGCAAACGATGCATTGATGTCTGGACATTGAATATATATTTCTTGAGTATTCAATAGGGTATATATTTTTTATTTCCTCTTCTTAGGATTTCATTTTTATCTAACGGTCAGGCTTATGTATTGGCGGACAGTCCTTGTTGCGCACAATTACACATCTTATAAATTATTATACTTCGATAAATCGGATACCGCAGGCATATATGGTGTGTGGGGATCCCAACGGAAAGGAATTGAATTTTTGGCAAACATTTTGATAAGGATATGTATATATTATAAAAATATCATATGTTTGCACACATTAAACTTTAATATAATCTATAATATATTGATATATAATATATAATAAAGCAAATATGGCAACACGCCCTCAGATCAAAATATCTGGAACAACACCATATCTGAATCACAATACATGCCTTATAAAAGGGCATTTAAGCATATTTCATCATAGAAAATATAGCCTCTAAAAATATTTCATTAGCACTGTTAAGTATGGAAAGTGCATTCCGAACACAACCAAATAATTCAAATTCTTACCCAACTATGAATCCTCACCAACAACCAATGTCCAGATTACTTCGGTTAAAGTCCTTAGGACTGATCCTCGCCATTCAGGTGCTCTTCGTGCCTCTAGCCATGGCTCAGCCAGTCTTTACGAAAACGGCTAATCAAACCATGATTCAATCCGGTGAATGTGCCACCTATACGCTTACTTTCGAGTGCAGTTTGCTTGAAGGCTTTTGCATGGGTGTAACGCTTACTGATGTGATCCCAGCCGGGTTTACCTTTGATCAATCGACACCTTTACCAGATATGATATCAGGTACAGGAACAGGTCTGGCCGGGGAAACCATAACCTGGGACTTTGGTGATGTGCCTGCAGGTACATCTATAGAAATTTCAGTGGCCTTGTGTGCTGATCCGGGTGTATATGGTGCTTCAACTACAATCACCAATACTGCCATAGCTACCTATGATGGAAGTTTTATGCTATCGAGTTCTGATGATGTGACGGTGACTTCATCTCCCCAATGGACGATTAACAAGGCTAAGACTTCAGGACCGATCTACCATAATGATCCGGTAAATTATTCATTAACCATTTCAGGCCCTGGTATTGGAGGAACCCAAAACCTGGACAATGTGATAGTATCTGATGTACTTCCTCCAGGGGCAATGTTCATTTCAGCAAGCAATGGTGGCACACAATCTATGGGTGTGATCACCTGGAACCTCGGTACCCTTGACGTTACAGCAATACCTCCTGCATTGGTGCTTACTTACACTGTAAAATTCCCTGCTACTGATCCTTCGAACAATACAGGATCAGGCCCGATAAATAAAACAAATACGGTTACGCTTACAGGTGATGATCAGGATGGAAATCCATATACCAGGATAGATGACCTTACTGTCCAGCTTTTGCCTCCGCATTTTGAAGTCACAGGGAGTAAGAGCGCTGGTGACCTCGGTATTCTGGTCCTGGACTCTGTCAATATGTTTAATATTGGATATGGCAATGCCAGTACAGTGCCCCTGGCAAATCTGATGGTCAATGATACCATCCCTTCGCAGTTTAATGTAGTTGGTCTAAGCGTTGGTGGTTGTAGCCTACCGACTGACTCGACAGATATTGATGTAGTCATCAGGATTTGCCCTAGAGGGAGCAATGTAGTTTCAAGGACGGTCACTATTCCAGATCTCAATGATGGAGTGGTGAATAACATTAATGTATTTGCTGCGCCAGTATCACTTGACTCCACTACAGAATGGATCTGCAATATAAAGCTGACACATGGTCCGGGAGCAGTGCCAAGGAATTATGTTGGTTGTGACATGGTCATTACAGTAACCGATGCACATTATACTGACGTGACGAGCTCAACGGGGCATTCAGATAATGCAGGTAATGAAACAGATATCTGTGTATCTTATAATAATAAGGTATACGTCACGGGAGACCAACGACCAATCGACCTGCCTATAGGCCAGATGCCGATTACTTTGTCTGTCAACAGGACAGACAATATGGTATATACCTCGCGCGATGCGAGATTAGATCCTAAAAAGACTATTGCTGTTGCGACCCCGATGTTGCCTCCAGGTGCACCCACACAGGGGAACCCATACTTTCAGGGATCCATTCTCAAGTATTGTGTAACCTTCGACAACAATGCATCTGCATTCCAACCCCTTTATGATCCGCTCGGTGTAGATATATTGCCTGCGGGTATTGATTTCCTTCCTGATTCAGGAATGATGGCAGGATATATTATTCAGACAGATAACTCAAATAATGGCAGATATCTAAGTAATCCTTCCCTAATAAATTTTACGGTTGAAAATAATACCCCAACTGCAGGCCAGACCAGGTTAACCTGGAGGCTCAGTGATTCTCTGGATGTCGGAGAGTCAGTGGTTTTATGTTTTTATGGTAGGATTCAGGACAATTTCCCGGCTGATCAGACCCTGACCAATCGCTTTTGCCTCAATGGCAATAATGCCGGATTGTTCTGTGATGAAAATGATCTGGGTAAACCTAATAATTTTAGTAATCCGGGCACCTGGAATCCAAATAACTTTCTCCCACTGGCTGATTCCCTTGAACAGCCTGATATGTGTTGTAAGGAGGTAATTATCACAGTAGATGATTCTACTGCAGTGCCTGAATTGAGAAAGGTGGTGTTAACTGCAGGGCCATATGAGCCATATGATACAATATGCTATCGACTGACAGTTGGTAATGATGTTCATGCCAATAGTACGTTGCCAGACCCTATTCTTCTTGATGCACTTTCGGACAAGGTGACCTTCCTGGACGGCTATACTATTGTCAATAATAACACAGGGCTGATCCTTGACAATACAGGGACCAACCCTTCCTTTATAATTGATACGGACCAGATGGGCCGGAAGATTCTCCGATGGAATTTTACCGGAGAGTTTCCGATTCAAAGCCGGGTTCAGATCGATTATTGTGTCCGGGTCAATGTAGGGGCAAGTGGCGGTGTAAATAATACATCATATGTCGCTGTTCCCGGTCGCGAACTCGATTGTCAAGGCCCAAGCTATATTGATGCTACGGATTTTATGGGAAATGGTCCTTCAATCGTTGATACACTATGCACCGGACAAACCGCCAGTTTCACACTTTCCAGTGCTGCTAAGTTCAGTGCCATCAAATGGGTCAAAGGCGCATGTGACTCCGTATTTACAAAGGTTCCTGATATCGGGCGCACTGCACCTGACGACTCATTGGAATTCTTGCTTGAGTTGGTCAACGTTGGAAATATTCCTTTCCAGAATTTGCGCATCGTTGACATCCTTCCATTTGTTGGGGATATGGGCGTGAGGTTAAATACCCAACCAAGGAATACCCATTGGGAACCTATCCTGACTGATCAGGTTATCCAGTTAAAAGGGAACCCTGTCCAGGCTGTTAAGTATAGTCTTTCTGAAGACCCATGCCGCATGGCAGATGGAATTGTCATAACTGACAATGGTACTTGCGATCCACCAGCATGGAATTCGGATCCAAATGCATTGGGGGGAATTCAAAATGTTAATTCATTCCGGATTGATTTTGGTCCTCAGATTATCAATCCGCTCGATACATTCCAGTTTCTCGTCAAGATGATAGCCCCTGTGAGTGGCGTCGGTATTGCCTATAACTCATTTGCCTGGGCCGGTGAACGTACCGACAATGGAAACACACTTGCCGCAGAACCAAATAAAGTCTGCATCATCATCAAGCAGGATACCATTGGTAATTTTGTCTGGATCGATGAAGATATGGATGGCCACCAGGATGCAGGGGAGCAACCAATCGAAGGTGTTCCTATGGCCTTATTTAACCCTCGTGGCCAGTTAATGGCATATACATATACAGATGTCAATGGGCATTATCTCTTCTCTTCTGTTCAGGATTCTGCCACCCAGACCTGGATACAGGGAGGTATACAACGCGTTGTTTCTCCGGATAGCAACTATTATGTAGTGTGCGGATATGATCCAATCACCATGCAGGGTATCAATATAGGCGCCGGGCTGATCGTCAATAATACCAACTATGCCCTCACGCTGCACAATATCGGCAGTGACACATTAGACAATGATGGTTCTGTAGCCGGCCAGGATGGAGCGATGACTCCGGCGTTCCTGGATGGACTCATTTATGAAGCTCACTATTCAGGTCCACCAACTCAGGATACCACTATCGACTTTGGTTTCTTTATTCCTTTGTTTGCTATAGGAAATCAGGTGTGGTATGATGATGATAACAATGGGCTCATTGATCCCGGTGAAGGTTTTGTAGACAGCGCCTTGGTCATTCTCCATTATTATGATCCAGGTTCCATGACTTGTTTTGTACTGGATAGCCAATACACGGATATCAACGGATTATATCTCTTTGACTCGTTGTTTATGGGTCAATACCTTGTGGAAGTGGCTGCTTCCAATTTCGGTCCCGGTGGTGCATTACAAGGATATAACAGTAGCAGTGCGGGCGTAACGCTCCACAATGGACCATATGAAGCCGCTCCTGATCCTGACACAAATATAGATGGTGATGACAATGGCACATTCAATGGTAACCTGATGTTCCCTGGCTCGGTCTTTAGCGACACGATCACCTTATCCGATGTTGAACCATTGAATGAGCTTCCGGATAATGACCTGAGCGGCTCACCTGATGAAAACTCAAACCTCACTATTGACCTTGGTTTTGTTATTGAAGTGACCGTAGGTGGAAATGTTTGGTTTGACGTAAATAATGATGGCCTTCAACCTGGCGGAGAAACTATTGTAGCTGGTGTTCCTGTAAACTTATACCTTGATACAAATGTCGATGGCATTCCTGATGGTCCCGCAATAGCTACCCAGCTTACGGATAGCAATGGCGACTATTATTTTGATGGATTGGTCGAAGGAAAATATATCATAGGGATTAACCCTCCTTCCAACCTCTCCGGCAGCAGTACGCCTACAGGTGGCGAAGGTGATGACCAGGTTGACAACAATGACAATGGAGCACAAAATGCACCAGGTGATGAAATATTCTCCAACACCATTATGCTGATGGCCAACAATGAGCCAAATGATGCAAATGAACCAGGAAGTGGTGGCGGATTTGATCTCCTCGATGATAATAATGGGGACATGACCATCGACTTTGGCTTAGTTCCTGCCATGTCGTTAGGAAGTACAGTCTTCTTTGATGGAAACAACAATGCAACTCAGGACCCTGCAGAACCCGGCATCGCTGGAATTACAGTTGTCCTGTTCAATGATGTTGCTGGTGATGGATATACTCCAGGTATCGATCTGATCGAAGCTACTACCACAACAGATGCTAATGGGAATTACTACTTCGGAAATTTATCTCCAGGAACATATGTAGTGGGGATCATTCCTCCGGGAAATCTCCCGCTCTCCAGTAATGAACTTGTAGATGAAAATAATCCGGACTCAGATCTTGACGGATTTGATAATGGTATGCAGGTGAGCAGCGGAGATCCGATCTATAGCGGAACCGTAACATTGCTGCCACTCACAGAGCCTGACAATACGCTCGAAACAGCACAAGGAGGTAATCAGGACAATACAGATGAAACAAACGGCAATATGACCGTTGACTTCGGATTGTATCCTGGTGTCAGCATAGGTAGCACCGTATTCTCTGATCTTGACAATGATGCCTTCCACGAGCCGGGTTTAGGTGAAAGTGGAATTCCGGGTGTACTTGTCATCCTCTATGATGAAAACCTGAATCCATTAGATTCCACTATCACCAACAGTGACGGTGATTACTATTTCGGAGGCTTACCGGAAGGTAAGTATATCGTAGGTATACCTGCCCAGGCATTCCTGGCTGATGAAGGATTGGAGCATTTCCCTGTCTCCAGTACAGATATTGCTAGCACCTCACTTGATGACAACCTGGATGAAAACGATAATGGTGCCCAGGCTTCAGGCCCGGGAACCGCAGTGTATTCTCCTGTCATCATGCTGTCCGTTAATTCAGAGCCGATTAATGCTGCAGAAAGCGGCAGCGGCGGCACACAGGACGATGCTTTCGACAGCAATGGCAACATGACTGTTGATTTTGGATTTACTCCACTGTTTAGCATAGGAAACCAGGTGTGGTTTGATAATAACAATAATGGTATCATCGATCCTGCCGAGCCATTTGCGGATAGCGTATTGGTGATCCTACATCGCTATGACGGCGTAAACTATACAGCAGTCGAAACCCTGTATACAGATGCCAATGGTTTATACCTCTTTGACACATTGTTTACCGGAGAATATCTTGTTGAAATCGCAGCGTCCAATTTTGGACCAGGCGGAGCCCTGCAAGGGTATACCAGCAGTAGTGATGGCGTCACGCTCAATAGCGGACCTTATGAAACAGCTCCAGACCCTGACGGCGACAACGACGACGATGACAGTGGTACCCGCAATGGAAATGCAAACTTCCCCGGATCGGTAGTCAGTGGCTTGATCACACTCTCTGTGAATGAACCATTGAATGAGGATCCTGATAATGATACCAGCACAGCAGCTGATGAGCATTCCAACCTGACCGTTGACTTTGGTTTTGTCATTGAAGTGACCGTAGGTGGAAATGTGTGGTTTGATATTGACAATGACGGACAACAACCGGGCACTGAAAGCACTGTTGCTGGTGTCCCTGTCCACTTATATCTTGATACTAATGTTGACGGTATTCCTGATGGGCGTGCTATTGCTACCCAACTGACGGATGCCAATGGTGACTATTATTTTGATGGTTTGGTTGAAGGGAAATATATTATCGGTATAGATCCTCCGGCTACGCTTTCAGGCAGCAGCACACCTACCGGTGGTCAAGCTGATAACCAGGTCGACAATAACGACAACGGTGCACAGGATGCACCAGGCGATGAAATATTCTCCAATACCATCATGCTGATGGCCAACACCGAACCTAATGATACAAACGAACCAGGAAGCGGTGGCGGATTTGACGCGCTTGATGACAACAACGGAGACATGACCATTGATTTTGGCTTAGTACCGGCCATGTCACTGGGAAGTACTGTCTTTGTTGATGACAATAACAATACAGTACAAGACCCAACTGAGCCAGGTATCGCAGGGATTTCTGTTATCCTGTATAATGACCTTGCTGCCGACGGTTATACTCCGGGTATTGACCTGGTCCTCGCCACAACCACTACAGATGCTAATGGTGACTATTACTTTGGTAATTTATATCCGGGCAACTATGTAGTAGGTATCATTCCACCTGCAAGTCTTCCATTGTCAAGCAATGAAGCAGCAGATGAAAATGATCCAAACTCGGATCTTGATGGATTCGATAATGGTATGCAAGTCAGCAGTGGAGATCCGATCTTCAGTGGAAGCGTTGAATTGCTCCCACTTACCGAGCCTGACAATATGGTGGAAACTGAACAGGGAGGAAACCAGGATAATGCGGATGAGACAAACGGAAATATGACTGTAGACTTCGGATTGTATCCGGGTGTCAGCATTGGTAGCACCGTATTCTCTGACCTTGACAATGATGCATTCCATGAGCCAGGATTAGGTGAAAACGGAATTCCGGGAGTCATTGTAATTCTTTATGATGAAAACCTGAACCCATTAGATACTACGATCACTAACAGTGACGGTGATTATTTCTTTGGCGGTCTGCCTGAAGGCAACTATATCGTTGGTATACCCGCCCAAGCTTTCCTTGGTGATGAAGGGTTGGAATTCTTCCCTAATTCAAGCACGGATATAGCCAGCACCAGCCTGGATGATAATCTTGATGAAAATGACAATGGTGCACAAGCCGGAGGACCAGCAACTGCTGTCTACTCTCCTGTGATCACACTCAGTGTCAATAGTGAGCCAACTGGCGCTGCAGAAAGTGGAAGCGGTGGAATACAGGATGATGCCGAGGATAGCAATGGCAATATGACGATCGATTTCGGATTTGTGCCGGGATCAACACCTCTCGTAGGTATTGCCAAATATGCGGTCAACGTGACCAACCTGCCGGATGGAAGTGCCAATGTCACTTATGAATTGAATATTCAGAACTACGGTGACATGTTTATCCAGAACCTCCAGGTGACAGATGATCTGGCTGCGACCTTCCCGCCAACTTGTGTGCCGACGATTCTCAGTCTCACGTCAAGTGATTTTGTTGAAAATGTAAACTACAATGGAGTTTCCGACATCAACCTCCTGGCAGGTACTGATAACCTTCCGATCGGAGGCAGCGGATCTATCTCTATCACCATCCATATAGATGAGTGCGGTACTAATTTTGGCCCATTCTCCAATACAGCTATACTGAGCGGTGCCAGTCCATTTGATATCATCATCAGTGATGATAGCCAGGATGGCAGTAATCCCGATCCGGATGCAGATGGCGATCCGACCAATAATGATGAACCAACTATAGTCCAGTTCGATCAAAATCCTTCCATTGGTGCTGCAAAACGCGTAGCAGATGCAACCCTCAATCCGGATGGAAGCTTTATCGTCCTGTATGAAATCAATATTGAAAACTTTGGCGATGTCAACCTGGATAGTGTACAGGTAACAGATGACCTGACGAATACCTTCCCTGCACCATGTTCTATCCTGGACATTGTGTTGACTGGAAGCAATGACATACAAATCAATCCGGCTTACGATGGAGTTACGGATCTTAATCTGCTGATTGGTAATAATATCCTCCAGCCAGGCGAAAGTTCTAGCGTATTGCTTGAAGTCACTGTAGATGAATGTGCGGGTACAGGTCCGTTCTTTAACCAGGCTGTTGCCAATGGTGTCGGCCCGGATGGAACTGCTGTCCAGGATAGCACAGTCAATGGTAGCGATCCAGATCCAAATGGTGACAACAATCCGAATGAGGATAGCCCAACACCGTTCTCACTTACAGAAGAACCAAATCTTGGGTTGGCCAAATATCTGAGCCAGGATCCAATCAATAATGGTGATGGCACATATACAGTTAATTTCTGTATCAATGTGGAGAATATTGGCAATGTGAATATTGATAGCCTCAGCGTAACAGATGACCTGGATGCTGTATTTGGTGCTACCTGCAATTATGATGTCACCGGGATCCAAAGTGATGAATTTGAAGTCAATACCGGTTACAATGGTAACACTGATACTGAGCTTCTTGTAGCTGGTGAAGAACTAAAGAGCTGGGATGAAGGTCAGATATGCATAACAGTCAATGTTGGCCCATGTGATGATCTCGGTCCATGCACCAATTCAGCTACAGGTAAGGGTGAAACACCAACAGGAGTTCCGGTCACAGATGTATCACAGTCGGGTTCAAATCCTGATCCGGACGGTGATGGTGATCCGACCAACAACAATGAACCTACCGAATTTGAGTTTGCAGAAAACCCTGTAATCGGTATTGCAAAACGCGTACTCAATGTCGCCAACCTTCCTGATGGAAGTTCAACCGTGACATATGAATTTAATATCCGCAACTATGGAAATGTAAGCGTATCAGGTCTGCAGGCAACTGATGATCTTGAACTGACCTTCCCTGCAACATGCCAGGTGAGTGTTCTGAGCATTTCCTCAGATGACTTTACAGAAAATATCAACTACAATGGTGTGTCCAACATAAACCTGCTCACAGGTATTGATAACCTGCCAGTTGCCGGAACAGGGTCAATCGTGATCGTGGTCAATGTGGACAACTGTGGTGTCAATGAAGGTCCATTCAACAATACCGCACAAGTCACTGCAGTAAGTCCTACCGGACTTGCCATCACAGATGACAGCCAGGATGGAAGTAATCCAGATCCTGATGCCGATGGCAATCCTACCAACAATACAGTACCTACTCCGGTATCCTTTGATCATACACCACTCATCGGTGCCGCCAAGCGCGTTGCCCAGGCGACGCTCAATCCGGACGGCAGCTTTGTAGTCCTGTATGAAATCAATGTTGAAAACTTCGGAGATGTGACCCTGGATAGTATACAGGTAACTGACGACTTGAGTACTGTATTCCCTGCACCATGTTCAGTACTGGACATCGTATTGACGGGAAGTAATGATATCGAGATCAATCCGAACTACAACGGAGCAAGTGATGCCAATCTCCTGATCGGCAACAACACACTTGAACCAGGTGAAATATCAAGCATCCTCCTGGAAATCACAGTAGATAGTTGTGCAGGTACCGGGCCATTCCTAAATGATGCTGTAGTCACAGCACAGAGCCCGGATGGCACCACCGTACAGGATAGCACAGTCAATGGCAGCGATCCGGATCCAAATAATGATGGAAATCCAGATGAAGAAAGCCCGACACCATTTACATTGACAGAAGATCCATATCTCGGCGTAGCTAAATATGTCAAGAGTGGTCCGACCAACAATGGCGATGGTACATATACTTTGACTTTTGGAATCCGCCTAGAAAATAATGGGAATGTAAACCTTGATAGCCTCAGCGTCACCGACAATCTGAATACTGTATTCAGCGGTGCTTGTGGTTTTGAAGTGACCGGCATTACCAGTGAAGAATTCCAGGTGAACCTGGCTTATGATGGTGTTGCAAACACCCAGTTAGTCCTCCCTGGCGAAGAACTGAAAGCCTGGGATGAAGGTGAAATCTGCATAACCGTTGTTGCCGGCCCATGTGTCGACCTCGGACCTTTCACCAACAGTGCCACAGCAAGTGGGGAAACGCCTACTGATGTAGTGATCACTGATGTTTCTCAGAGCGGAACGAATCCTGACCCTGATGGTGATGGTGACCCGACCAACAATAACGTGCCTACCCCATTTGAATTTACAGAGAACCCGGTGGTGGGTATAGCTAAGAGGGCGGTAAATGTTACTAACCTTCCGGATGGAAGTGCCAACGTAACATATGAATTTAATATTCAGAATTATGGCAATGTCCAGATTTCGGACCTTCAGGTTACTGACAATCTGGCCACAACTTTCCCCGCCACATGTGTGCCGACGATATTGAGCCTGACCTCAGATGACTTTACTGAAAATGCATCTTATGATGGCGTTACTGATCTCAATCTCCTCACAGGTATCGATTTACTCCCTGTTGATGGTAGCGGATCAATTCTTTTGACGATCAACGTTGCAGAATGTGGCACCAATGACGGACCATTTACAAATACTGCTACGGTTACGGGAGCCAGCCCATCTGATGTCACCATCAGTGATGTCAGCCAGGATGGCAGTGATCCTGATCCGGATGCTGATGATGATCCAACAAATAATAACGTAGGTACAGTAGTCAGCTTTGACTCAGAGGGTTCTGTGGGTATAGCCAAGCGCCTGGTAAGCATTCAATACCTTGCCGATGGTTCTGCAGACATGATCTTTGAATTCAATGTGGAAAACTTCGGTACCGTAGTACTTGATAGTCTGCAGGTAGTAGATACCTTGATCACTACGTTTGGTGCACCTTGCTCTGTTTCGATCCTTACCTTGACCAGTGATGACTTTATTGTTAATTCCAGTTTCAATGGAATAACAGATTTCAATCTGCTCAATGGTTGGGAAAATCTTGAAGTGGGTGAGAAGGGAGCGATTCTCCTGCAGGTCAATGTTGCCAGTTGTGAAGAGAATCCAATTTATCCCGGACCATTCGACAACTCAGCCTTTGCGAGTGGTGTAGCGCCTTCGGGTGTGACGATAGTTGATGAAAGCCAGAATGGGGCAGATCCTGATCCGAATGGTGATGGCAACCCTGACGAAGCAGCGCCAACGCCTATTAATTTTGAACAAGTCCTCAATATCGGCCTTGCGAAGAATGTGGTAAGTGCTGTTGCCAATAACGATGGTACTTTCTCTATCACGTATGAATTTAATATTGAGAATTTCTCTACCGTTGTGATTGACTCTATACAGGTAGTTGATGACCTGGGAGCAGCTTTCCCTGGGCCATGTTCAGTATCAGTGACAGAACTCACCTCAGATGACTTCCTGGTCAATCCTGCATATGATGGTATATCCAATATCAACTTATTGCTTGGTTCGGATGACCTCGTAGTCGATGACAAGGGCGCTATCCTGCTGTCCATCCTTGTATCCAATTGCGGAATCCTTGGACCATTTGAAAATAATGCAACCCTCACCGGAGAAGGACCCGGTGGAGTGCCGCTTGTGGATGAGAGTGTAGATGGCACTGACCCGGATCCAAATGGTGATGGTGTCCCTGACGAACAAAGCCCAACGATCGTTGACTTTAATGAAAATCCGATCATCGGAGTGTCCAAGCGTGTAAGCTCCGGACCAGCTCTTGATGCGGATGATAATTATGTGCTGACTTATGAGATACGTGTGCAAAATTATGGCGATGTTGACCTTGACAGTGTCCAGGTTGTAGACTCATTGGCCATCACATTTGCACCTGCAGAGAGCTGGACTCTTGTGAGCATAGAGAGTGAAGAGTTTAATGTAAATAATATGTTTAATGGAGGTACAGACCCAAATCTCTTATTGGGTAATGACCCCTTACTGGTTGGCGAAGAAGGTGCAATCTATGTTACTGTCCGGGTAGCCCCTGGTGGTTTTGATGGCCCGTATTTCAATATAGCAACAGGTTTAGCCGAAAGTCCTTTTGGAACAGATGTTACTGACAACTCAAATAACGGAAGTGATCCTGATCCGGATGCGGATGGTGATCCGACCAATAATGATGTGGTCACTCCTGTTGTCCTTGCTTGCTTTGTAGGCATTATTTGTCCAAACGTACCGGATACATTGTATTCGCCAAATGACATCGGATGGTGCAGGGCAGTATTTAATATTCCGCCAGCTGAAATCATAACTTGTGCCGGTGCACCTGATAGCTTGATTCAATACATGCTCACCGGTCAAGGTGCAGAAGGTGTACTCAATGATATCTGGATTGATGGTCAGCCAACTGGCCTGGAATATATCGTGGGGACCACGAAAGTTAGTATGCGCGCAAGTATACCTAGCTTGCCAGGTGTCGGATTCTCGGATACCTGTATGTTCTGGATAGTGGTATTAGACAAGGAGTATCCTGTTGCTGTATGCAAGGATATTTTTGTAGCAGTCGATGATAATTGTGAGTTTACCATTACACCAGATGATGTGGATGGAGGTAGTACGGACAATTGTGCGATTGACACCCTATTGATCAGCCGGGATGAAGGACTGACATTTGTGGATGAGATTACATTTACCATTGCAGACCTGATCAACCCATTTGTACAGGTCGTCCTCCAGGTTACAGATACCAGCGGTAATATCAGCTATTGTGTAGCAACGGTAACGGTCATCGATGTGGATGCGCCTGAGGTAATATGCCAGGATGACATCACTGTAGAGACAGAACCTAATGTATGCTATGGTAAGATCCCAGTGATCATACCTCCGATCATGAGCAATGATAATTGCCCACCGGTGATTACTCTGGATCAGTATCCTGATGCAGGGGTATTATTTGGATCAAGACACCTGGATAGTATCGAGGTATTCCTGATCGCAACCGATATCGATGGCAATATGGATACTTGCTCACTGTTTGTACACCTGGATGATACGGAGATACCGGAGTGGCTCAATTGCCCACGACCTCCGATCCAAACCAAGGCTATGCCTGGTATGTGTGGAGCATTTGTCAATTTCTCATTGCCGATTGCAACTGACAATTGTGAGCTTGATACGATTATACAGATTGATCAGACCGGCCTGACCTCAGGAGACATGTTCCCTGTCGGAACTACAATCCTGAAATGGCTTGCCTATGACATAGCAGGAAATGTAAGCGATACCTGTCGTATCAAGATCCTGGTCAATGACGCACAGATCCCGGTCATCACATGCCTGGAAGATATCAGTGTCGTCAATGATGCCGGTGAATGTGGTGCAGTCGTCAACAACCTGGCAATTGAGGCTACGGACAATTGTCCTGACAATCTGGCCATCACCTATGAAATCACAGATGAGGATGGCAAACTGGTTTCCTGTGGAATTACAGATGCGAGTGGAGAAAATTTCCCTGTAGGTGTCAATACAGTCACATACAAGGTATATGATCAACCTATCGTCCTGATTTCAGAGGTAGTACAGAGCCTGGTTGATGCTATTGAGATAACAAACTTCGGTCCTTCATCTATGGACCTGAGTTGTGTGACTATACAACGTGTAGGTGCAGGCCCTGAGACCTATGTGATCCCTGATGGTATCATCATACCTCCTGGAGGAACCTATGTACATAATTTTATTACCAATATCGGTGCAGGCACACCTGCCGGGTATTACCTTGTACTTGAAGACACCCAATACGATCATGTCTCTACCAATGGATATAATATTGGTATCGGCTTCACCGGCGTCCTCAATGGTGGGGATGTTTGGAGACAATACATCTGTGATCATGATAATGCAAGCGACTGGGTAGTAGCTGACGCATGTCATCCAAGCACGATTGGTGTACTCAACCCTGGCCTGATATTCTTCCCTTCAAATGGACATATCTCGTCATTGCAGAATCAGTTGCCAAATGAAGTGACCTGCCAGTTTACTGTAACCGTGACTGACATTGAGCTTCCATATTGCGCTGAAAATCTTGAGAACTTATACCAGGCTGCAGACCTGCCAGTAGCCATTGATTTACTCAATGACGGTTGTGCAAGTTCTGTGATCAACGTTACTGATGTATTTGAAGTAGGCCATGTCAATGTGATTGACCTACAGATAACATATCCGAATGTTGGTGCCTTGACAGTAACCATCACCAGCCCAAGCGGAACTGAAGTGACATTGTTTGAAGGATTATGCCCTGGCTTACAGGATGTGGATATCTCCCTCAGCGATACGGCAGATGTATCTGTCAACTTTGCTCCATGCGGACCATTAGGTCAGGGTGGATTCTACATACCTCAGGAGGCATTGAGTGTGTTCTGCGAAGAACCGGCTCAGGGCGCCTGGACTTTAGAAGTTTCTTCCAGCAGTGGGGCCGTAGGTTCAATCACCAACTGGGGATTACAGATATTTGACCAGGTACCATACAGCCAGCAGGATACTACGCTTGAAAATGTATTGGGTAGCTGCGGCGCTCCATTTACATGGACACATCCAATTGTTGGCGACAACTGTTGCGATGGTGAGATCACTGTAGATTACGAGACAGAAGACGGCATTGATGTTCCACAGGCAGGCCCGATTGAAGGCGGTGAGACAGTGACGGAGTTCTTTGAAGTTGGTGTCACAACGGTCATTTATACCCTGACCGATGGAAATGGCAATGTAAGCCAGTGCCAGTTTAATGTCACCGTCTTAGATACTGAATCTCCGGTAGTGTCATGCCCTCAGAATATCATCATTAACCTCGATCCTGGAGCATGCGATGCACCTGTAAGTTTTGTGCCTTCGTTTATCTCAGACAATTGTTCGATAGACAGCATCTACTCCAACTCAGGGGATTTCTTTGATATCGGTATGCACGAAGGTACCATTATCGTGTATGACCCTGCAGGAAATGCAGACACCTGTACGTTTACAATCAATGTAATAGAATACATACCAGTCAATAATAATCTGGCATGTAATAACCAGATACAGTTATCACTACCTGAAGACTGTACAGTTCAGGTTGGAGCCGATATGATTCTGGAAGGTGATGATTACAGGTGTTATGAAAACTACTGTATCACCCTCGAAGATGAAGATGGCAATGTCATACCAAATGGCATTCTGACCCTAGAGCACGTAGGCACCTGTGTCTATGTCAAAGTGACGGATTGCCTGGGTGGCGGTAACTCCTGCTGGGGTAAGATCTGTGTGGAGCTCAAGCTTAAGCCTGAAATCTCCTGTCCTGCTGATATCACTGTCGGTTGTAACCAAAACACTGATGTAGATATCACCGGCGAACCAGAAGTACTCTCATGTGAACAAACCATCACCAAAACGTACACTGATGTCATCACAGACAATGGTGAATGTGGTGAGCCACGAATCTATATCCAAAGGACATGGAAAGTCACGGATGAATCAGGCAATTTCTCTACCTGTGTTCAAAATATCACCGTGGAAAGTTTCAGGTTTGACCAGGTTGAGTTCCCGGCAGATATTATCGCCTACAGTTGTGTTGATGTGGTCAATAATCCCGACCTCATTACACCAGCATTCAGTGGAGAGCCTACCATCAATGGTCAATCCATCTATGGTGACCACTACTGTGAAATATTTGTCGGTTACTGGGATGAAAAGCTGTATGATGCCAATTGCCGTGGATCGTATTCTATCCTCCGTCATTGGTTGATCCAGGATGAGTGCCTGCCATTGGTTGAAGGCATGAATCCGCTGCGCCACATCCAGAACATCCTGGTCAAGGACAATGTAGATCCAGTCATCGCATGTCCACAGGATATGATCGTGAGTGCTGTGAGTAATTGTGAAGCAGATGTCAGCTTGCCGGTTCCTCACTATGGTGATCTGTGCTCAGATATAGCCACTTTCTCTATCCAGACCAGTGCAGGTTCCCTGTTACATTTTGGTGGAAATAACTATGTATTGGCCAATCTGCCTATCGGAACACACACCGTAAGGTATAAGGTGGCAGATAATTGTAAAAATACAGTGACTTGTGAGTTCCATATCACCGTCATCGATGATGTCATACCGGTGGCTATATGTGATGAACATACTATAGTAACCCTTACGAATGACGGTCCTAACGGAGTAACGCTCGTGCCAGCATCTGTCTTTGATGATGGTAGCTGGGATAATTGCGGACCTGTGACCTTCAGAGTACGTCGCATGGATAGTTGTATTGATTTCGACTGGACTACCGAAGGTGCATGCGTGGATGATAATCCAGGCGGTATACCACCGGTCAATAGTCGTGACCGTGGAACTGTACACCGCGAATGTGCTGTATTCTCATGTTGTGACGTTGGTAACGGTCCTGTGATGGTCGAACTCGAAGTCACGGATATCCATGGCAATGTCAATACCTGCATGGTTGAAGTAGAGGTCCAGGACAAACTGTCTCCATTCGTGGAGTGTCCTCCTGATATTATCATCAGCTGTGACTATTGGTTTAATGTCCAGGAAGGCACCTTTGTAGATGCTGATGGCAACCATAATGGTAACCTCGATGAAGATCCGCTCAGTCCGATCTTTGGAAACCTGTATGATGCATTTGCCTACAATGATGATGAAAGTGTGCGTGGCAATGTCATCATCAACGATCCGGGCAATGAGCAGTATAACCAACCGCATTTCTGGGGTATCGAGGGATGGGCTGATGACAACTGCGAAGTGAACCTCCAGGTTCGTGTAAGGGTCATCGATGATTGCAGTGGAAATGAGTTACCATCCAATGCGCCTCCGGGAGCAGTAAGGCTCATCGAACGCAGATTTAGTGCGCTTGATGGCAATGAAGGTGTTGCACCAGGTACTTGTACACAACGTATATGGGTGGTCAATTACGATCCATTCTATATCACAGACAATACCTGCAACAACAGCAATGCCCAGGATGGGGTGATCTGGCCATGTGATGTACTCATTACAACATGTCCTGATGATCCGACTGGTACAGGTGAGCCTACCATCCTCAATGATGGTTGCAGCCTGATCGGTGTGACTTTTGACGATCAACGCTTTGACTTTGTAGATGGCGCTTGCTTCAAGATTCTCCGTACATGGAAAGTCATTGACTGGTGCCAATACAATCCACAGACCGGTGCAGGCCAGTGGGCATATACACAGGTGATTAAGGTACATGATCAGGATGGTCCTCAGTTTGTAGCACCATGCGAGACCCAGGTATTGTGTGTAGCTGATCCAGGTGTAACATTGCCGGACAACAACCAGGCATTCCTTGGGGAAGACAATCCGTTGTCATCAAGTTGTAGCGTACACCTCAACCTGTCAAGGACAGTACATGAGACATGCAGTGATATTGTCAATTATGATGTCAAGATCTATCCGTTCAACGGAACAGATTATATATTGGTCAAGTCGACCAGTACGGCTGTGGTGGATGAAAACAATGATGCGGTATTGAGTTTTGATACCCGTCAAAGCAATATTCCATCTATACGCCTCAATGGACTTCCATACAACAGTCAGTTCTGTGGTGATTATCACAGGATCCTGTGGAGTGTAGAAGATGGTTGCGGTAACTGGACAACATGTGAATACCTGATCCGACTTGAAGATTGCAAACAACCAAGCCCTGTATGTATCAATGGCTTGAGCACTGTAGTCATGCCAATCGGTGGACAAGTGACGGTTTGGGCTAAGGATTTCAATGCATCCAGCTTTGATGACTGCACCCCTGCTGAAAACCTGCTTTACAGCTTCAGCGGAGATACCTATCAGCCAAGCCACACCTACACTTGTGACAATGTACCTGCTTTTGGGGCTCAGCTATCTGTCGATGTATGGGTGGCAGATGCCGGAGTGGATCATAACTGTAACGGACAGATAGAGTGGAGTGAACGCAATAAAGATCATTGCACCACGACTATTGTCATCACAGATAACATCGGAATTTGTCCTGGCAGTGGCAGCATACTTGCTGGTGAAATCCTGACACCGCATACCCAGGCAGTGGAGCTGGTCAACGTATTCCTGAGCAATCCGGATTATGTATTCCCATCCTTTGTCACGATACATGACGGTAAGTTCAAGTTTGCTTCAGTGCCATTGAATGAATCATATACCATCACTCCGGCGAGGAATGATAATCACAAGAACGGGGTGAGTACGCTGGACCTTGTCAAGATCCAGAAGCACCTGCTTGGTTTAGAGACATTCAGCAGCCCTTATCAGTACATTGCGGCAGATGCTAACAACAATCAGCAGGTAAACGCAATTGACCTGATCGAGATCCGGAAACTGATCCTCGGCATATATACAGCCTTCCCGCAAAACCAAAGCTGGAGGTTTGTCGAAACCAGTTCTGGTCTAACATTGGCCAACCCATGGGAGCACACCGAAGTCATCAACATCGCTGACCTGGCAACAGACAGCATGATGCACAATGATTTTGTCGCGGTCAAGGTGGGTGACGTGAACAATACGGCCAAGGCTAATGCGGCACAGGTTCTGCCAAGGGATGGACAGCGTGTGATGTATGTCTATGCAACTGAAGTCGGTGACCAGGAAGCAGATGAAATTGTAAAACTCAATTTTGCTATACCGGAAGATCTGGAAGGATTCCAATGGACATTTGAAACTGAAGGTCTGGAGTATATCGGAATGGAAAGCACTACCATGAACCTGGATGACTCCAATATCGGATTGTTGCAGGAAGGAGTGATCACCATGAGTTGGAATGATGCATCTGGCAGCCAGGTTTCATCTGCTGAGCACCAGGGTCAGTCCTTTAATCTTGTCTTCCATAGGAAACAAGGTGGAAACCTCCGGGAGATGATACGGATGACCAGTCATGTGACGGCAGCTGAAGGATACACCAGATCAGGTGAGATCATTGAGCCTCAGTTACATTTCGGAACAGCTGAATCACCACTTGAGTTTGCATTGTATCAGAATGAGCCAAACCCATGGAATGGTACAACCCTAGTCAGGTTTGACCTTCCGGAAGAAGGATTAGTGAAATTTACGGTCTTTGATGCGTCCGGAAAGGTAGTTGTCCTGAAGGAGGCATTCTACAAACCCGGGCCACACAGTGTTGTGATCAACAACAAGGAGATCAACACAAATGGTGTCTTCTACTACAGGGTGGACTGCGGACAGTATAGTGCGACCAAGAAGATGGTCAGAATCCATTAATCCAAAAACGCTTAAATAGTATTTAGTTGGAAGCCCCTGCCCTATGGCAGGGGCTTCTTTTTGGGTTGTAAAAGAATAGGGTAATTAGTTGAAAGTTGGAGCGGATTAGAATTACCTTTGAGGAGTTTATGTATGACATCATACTGAGTTTTATCACCGCCTTTCTGCTCGTCTTCCTTGCGATACCCAGTATCATCAATATCGCCAAGGTTAAGCATCTCTATGATGTGCCTGATCATCGAAGTCACATGATGAGGTTGTCCCGCTTGGCGGGGTAGCCATTTTCGCCGGCGTTATCTTTAGTATTATCCTCTGGACCCCATTTGATGTTTTTGGGGATCTGCAGTATATCCTGTGCTCCTTTATCATCATCTTCCTGATCGGCGCCAAGGATGATATCCTACCGATGTCGCCATACCGTAAATTGCTGGGGCAGATATTTGCCTGCTTTATATTGGTCTTTAAAGCACAGGTCAGGCTGACCAGTCTGTATGGCATTTTTGGTGTGTACACTATGCCGGAGATTGCCTCTATCCTTTTGTCTATGTTTACCATCCTGGTGATCATCAACGCCTTTAATCTCATTGACGGTATAAATGGACTGACCGGGAGCCTGGCCACGCTGATCTCTATTACCCTGGGTACCTGGTTTTTCCTGGTAGACCGTACCGACCTGGCCATTATTGCTTTCTCCCCTTGCTGGTGCGACCATTGCCTTCTTAAGGTATAATATCACCCCGGCCCGTATTTTTATGGGAGACACCGGATCGATGCTTATTGGCTTGATCTCAGCGATACTGGTGATCGAATTTATTGAAATCCATGCGGAAATCCAGGGATCACCCTATGCCTTCAGGGCTGTTCCGGCTGTTGCCGTGGGCATTCTCATCCTGCCCCTCTTTGATACGCTCAGGGTCTTTGTGGTCCGAATTTTCAAAGGTAAGTCACCGCTCCATCCTGACAGGAGCCATATCCATCACTTACTGCTGGATGCCGGATTGTCGCATATGCAGGCCACTACGGTTTTGCTCATTGTCAACCTGGCCTTTATCTTCTTTGTAGTCTCTTTCCAGGACCTGGGTAACCTGAAGCTATTGATCATCATCCTGATGATGGCATCGTTGCTCACGTTTATTCCGGCCTATATCACAAGATATAAGAAGCGCGCTTCGGTGCATCAAGAGGGGAGTTAAGTGAAAAGTGAAGAGTGAAGAATGAAAAGTGAAGAGTGAAAAGTGAGTTTCACGTTTGTTGTGCGTAGTCGGAACGAACGTCTCCATGACTTCTGCATGGAGCCAGGAGGCTCCTGAAGATGGTTCTCAATTTGATACAGTTTCCCTATGCCCCTGCAATTCGCAGCCGTACGCTACGAATATCGTTTGCATTATTTAAAAAAAATGGTGGAAACGCTAAATTATACAATCATTTGACGTAGCCAAAGCGATCAAATCAGTAAGCCTTGCTCCTTGCCTCTTGCTCCTTGCCCCTTGCTATTCCACTACTACCTTCCTCAGCTTGATCACCTTTGTCCAGTCAAGTATTTTGATCACCGGATAGATTGGATCAAATTCATATTTCTTAACTGCGAAATTTGCACGTCCGCCATTCATGTGGTGATTGTTGTGCAAACCTTCCCCAAGCATGATCAGGTCTACAGGGAAAAGGTTGCGGGAAGTATCCTTTAACTTAAAATTTATATACCCCATAGTGTGAGCAAACCAATTGATAATGACACCATGGAATGGACCCATGACCGCATGGATGATGATCAACGGATACAACCACCATGGCGCATCCAGGGCAAAATAAATGAGCACATAGATAGCAACCCAAAGAAGGCGTATGTATCCATTGGAGGCGAAGCGATCGAAAGGAGCCCAGTCAGGAATTTCTTTCGTAAATGTAGGATCTACCTCAACAGATTTCTCAAAGATGTGGAGATACGTATTGCGTGTACGCCACATCATGGCAAATAAATTAGCGTCGTATTTTGGGGAGTGTGGATCCAACTCGGTGTCCGCATACGCGTGATGCATGCGGTGCATGATGCCATAGGCACGAGGGCTCAAATAGGAGGCACCCTGGAAAACAAAGGATATAACATAGAAAACCTTTTCCACACCTTTGCTCATCGTAAACATACGATGTGCAGCATACCTGTGGTTAAAAAAAGACTGTGTAAAAAGGGAAAGGTACCAATGTGCACCTAAAACGGCTAAAACCCACATAAACTGATGATTTTGAACTGATAATGTTATTAAGAGAGGCAAAGATATTTGAAAATGACCGATTTCAAAGTATTAACTATGCATTTAAAACACGGAGAAGTATGAAAGTGTTCCTGAAGAGGGTAAACAACAGTGTCCTGTTTGAGGCCACCAATGGCCGGGGACATACCGTCCGCATTGAAGGAAGCAGTGACATCGGGGGACAGGATTCCGCACCTTCACCGACCGAGTTGCTCCTCATGAGCCAGGCCGGCTGCACGGCTATAGATGTGGTCGAATTGTTGAAAAAAATGAGGCAGCCCTCCAGCATCTGGAAATCGAGACAGAAGGCCACCGGGCTCAGGACCAGGTGCCAAAAATATTTAAACACATTCACCTGCACTACAAATTATATGGAGATGTGCAGCCGGAGAAGGCAGAGAAGGCGATTTCGATGTCGATCGAAAAATATTGCACTATCAGCAAGATGATTGATGGCGTGGCAAAACTTACACACAGTTTTGAAGTGATCAAACCTGATATGCCCCTGTCACTATAGCAGTTGATATTTATTGCAGGACAAATTTTACAGGAAGAGTAAACATCGCTTTCACAGGCTCTCCATTGGTTTTGCCCGGTGTCCATCTGTGAGCAATATTCATCTCTTTAATCACCCGTATTGCTTCTTCATCACAACCTGAACCAATGCCGCTGACAACAAGAAAATCGGAAAGAACCCCATTTTCATCTACCATAAACTCAACGGAAACAGTTCCGGAAACACCGTTTTTTCTTGCTTCTGCAGGATATTTGATATTGGAATAGATATACTTGTATAAGGATTGTGTCCCTCCCGGAAAAACCGGCATTACCTCGGGCTTTGGAGGTAATTTTTTCAGTTGAGCGTATCCCTCTGCCGGACCTATTAGTAGCAGCAGGAAAATAAAAGATATCCTTTATTCATTTTTAGAGGTTTTTCAAAAATAGTTGACTAAATCTCCAATGCCAGATGCCTGGATGCCACGACACAGGGTGAGCGCATCTAATGCCCTGAGTTTTGTAGTTTTGAACCAATAATGACAAGGCACTAAAGGTACAATATATCATGAAGAGAAGATCTTTCGTCCAGTCAGGAAGTCTCGCGGTTACTTTTTCTGCCTTTGCCCCTTTGATAAAGATGATCAATCCCGTTGAATATCAAATAAAACTCCTCCGCCGCAATGTTGGCATCTTTAACGAAAAGGGAGGCACTATCGGATGGCTCATCCAGCCCGATGGAATCGTCGTCGTGGATACGCAGTGGAAGGAACAATCAGAGCACCTCCTGGCTGAAATCAGGAAGAAGGACGATGGCCCGGTCCAGTTGCTGATCAATACACATCATCACGGTGACCACACATCGGGAAATATTGCCTACAAAGGCATTGCAAAGCACATCCTTGCGCATGCTAATTCAAAAGCCAACCAGGAGGCAGTGGCGAAGAAGAATAATAATACAGCTGAGCAACTCTTCCCGGATATGACCTACACAGATCGCTGGCAGCAATCTATCGGTGATGAGACAATTGATATCCAGTATCTCGGGCCTGCACACACCAACGGGGACAGTATCATTCATTTTCAGAATGCCAACATCGTCCATTGCGGCGACCTTGTGTTTAACCGGCGGTATCCGTATATAGATAAGACGACAGGGGCCTCCATCGAAAACTGGATCGAAATCCTGCAGCAACTGCAATCCTATTTTGACAATGAGGCTATTTTTATTTTCGGTCACGCTCGTGAAGGGTATGAGACGTCAGGAAATAAAAGTGATCTCGCTGCTTTCGCTGATTATCTTACAGCCTTGCTGGAATTCGTATCATCCGAAATCAGGAGCGGTAAATCCAAAGACCAGATCCTATTGGCAAAGGAAATCCCAGGAGCACCGCATTGGACCGGAGAGGGGATAGAGCGTAGCCTCAATGCAGCCCTTGAAGAGCTAGGATTGTAAGAGGGTAAGACAGTGAGAAAGTAAGAGGTGTGGGCCAGAGAGTATTGTAAGATTGTAAGACAGTAAGACAGTGAGAGGTGTGAGCATGAGTGAGGGAGTGAATTTTTGACGAGATTGTTGCAGAAAAAAGATAAATCAATGAAGCACTCATAACATCACTATATGCACATCAACACCCATTCCACACACCTCTTACGGTCTTACCGTCTCACTGTCTTACAACAACCTAGATACTTACACCCACACACTACACTCACACGTCTTACTTTCTCACTTTCTCACTTTCTCACACCCACCGGGACACCCACGAGCTACACTCACACCTCTTACTTTCTCACGGTCTCACTGTCTTACACATGTTCTGGGGAATTGATCTAGGCGGCACCAAGATAGAAGGGGTGGTCATGACCAGCCGACATCCGGATAGCGTGATCGCACGTCATCGCATTGATACAGAAGGGGCGGGCGGATATGAACATGTGATCCTTAGGATAAAATCCCTTGTGGACTACCTGGCCGGGCAGACAGGACATAAGCCCGAAGCAATCGGTATCGGAACCCCTGGTACTATTGATCCGCAGACCGGATTGCTCAAGAATAGTAATACTCTTTGCCTTAATCATCATCCACTGGACAAGGACCTGGAGCAATTAATTGGTGTAGGAATCGCTATGGCTAATGATGCCAATTGTTTTGCACTTGCAGAATTTCACCTTGGTGTCATTGCGCGTGATTTTCCGGACGCGAGGGTTGTCTTTGGGGTCATTATGGGCACTGGTGTTGGAGGCGGTGTTGTCATCGATGGCCGGATCATCGGTGGTCGTCACGGCATCGGTGGAGAATGGGGCCATATGTTTCTTGATGAGTCAGGTGAAGATTGCTATTGCGGCCGGCATGGTTGCGTGGAAACTATCATATCCGGTACGGCATTGCAGCGCTATTACCTGAAGGAGACGGGTCACGGAAAGAAACTCAAAGACATACTTACAGATACTACTGATCCGGTTTCTGCTCAGGTCAGGCAAAGGTTGATTTTTTTCTTTGGCAAGGCACTGGGACAGATCATCAATGTCCTCGATCCTGACGTGATCATTCTTGGTGGCGGTCTTGGCAATATTGATTTCTCTATACTGAAGGCAGGGAGGCCGTTTCCAGGAATATTTTCAATCCGGAGCTGACCACGCCAATTGTACGTCCTGCATTGGGAGATAGTGCCGGCGTTTTTGGCGCAGCGATGTTGATTCAGTAGGGTATATGACACTGCAGGCATTAAAGGACAGCGGTGTCCTTCCGGTTGCTTATTTTGGAGCCGCATTATGATCAGGACTTCCAGTTTAACCTTTGCATATCCGGGACAACCCCCGGTCAGTTTTCCCGATGTCAGTTGTGAAAAGAATGAGCACGCACTCATTTTAGGTCCCTCAGGTACCGGTAAGACCACTTTACTTCATTTGCTAGGAGGCATTTTATCGCCGGCATCAGGTCAGATTATGATAGGGGATACGCCATTGCATTCATTACGGGGGCAAAAACTGGACTCCTTCAGGGGGCAACACATCGGCATTATCTTTCAAAAGCCTCATTTTATCAGATCCCTGACAGCACTCGAAAATCTTCTTCTGGCACAATCCCTTTCCGGAAATAAATCGGAGAAATCACGCGCGCTCTCCCTGATGGAGCGTCTGGCTATCGGTCGAAATGCATATAAGAAAACCACTGCCATGAGCATCGGTGAACAGCAACGCCTCGCCATTGCCCGCGCATTGATCAACAATCCTGCAATCATCCTGGCAGACGAGCCATCCTCCGCCCTTGATGACCAGAATTGCAGGCAGATGATTGACTTGTTGCTGGAGGTGGCAACAGAAAACAAAGCAAACCTGATCGTCGTCACCCATGACAGCAGGATAAAGGACAGTATTGATAAAAAGATCTATCTGGACTAACTCACTTCAACACAGATCGCCTTCTCAACAGATCAGTTCAACGTATTATGAATATTCTAAAACTAAGTTGGAAAAACATTCTTGCCAAACCACTCAACAGCATGATGAGCGTTATGCTCTTCGCCCTAAGTGTAGGCCTGATTACTTTCCTGACTTTGTTCAATGACCAGTTTAAAAAAGGACTGGACAATAATCTGGCCGGTATTGACCTGGTGATCGGAGCCAAAGGAAGCCC
Source organism: Candidatus Opimibacter iunctus (assembly GCA_016716665.1). GTDB lineage: Bacteria > Bacteroidota > Bacteroidia > Chitinophagales > Saprospiraceae > Opimibacter > Opimibacter iunctus. Next base: position 50,957 of record JADJVH010000014.1, read on the forward strand.
ACTCCAACTCATCCTCAACAGCATGTACCATATCGATGCGCCGACCGGGAATATTCCCATCGGAGAGGCAGCCCCATTCCTGAACCCAAAACATCCATTACTCTCAGCTGCTGTTCCATTGTCATTGGGTGACAGTTATGGAGCATTTCGTATCGCAGGTACCACCCCTTCTATCTTTCGTATGTATGGTGCTAGGCAAGTCGAAGGGGATATTTTTAAAAATGACTTTGAAGTAGTCGCAGGTTCTGCTGCTGCACAAAAGCTGCATTTGCATGTCGGGGATGAATTTTATTCCACCCATGGGCTGGAAGATAATCCTGATCTCACACATGATCATGGCAATCCGTTTGTAGTCACCGGTATACTCCAGCCTACGGGCACCGTTTTGGATCAACTCATCCTCACCACCCCGCAGACCGTGTGGAAAGTACACGAGCACGACACCACTTCATCCACATCGACTGAATCTAGCCATGATGAACATGCACATAGTGCACAAGGACATGAACATTCTTCAAAGCCTATCATCACTATAGATTCTGCAGTTGCACAAGTGTTGACAGACAGCATTATCTCTGCCTTGAGAGCCCAGCCTGAAAAGGAAATCACAAGCATACTCGTCAGGTTCAAGACCAGGACCAATATCCAATCGCTCAACCTGCTGCGCAATATCAATGCGAATACCGGTCTTATGGCTGCTTCACCCGCTATGGAAATCAACAGGCTCTATGCTATGATGGGTAGTGGCACTGAAGCGCTGCAATACATGGCTATATTGATTGCTATTGTTGCTGCCATCAGCATTTTCATCTCGCTGTACACCTCACTCAAGGAGCGCCGGTATGAAATGGCACTATTGCGTGTTGGTGGAGCGGGTCCTGGGAAATTATTTCTGATGATCATCAGTGAGGGCCTTTGGATTGCGATCCTTGGACTGATCCTTGGCCTTGTTGCAGGTCATGCAGGCATGCACCTTGCAGGTGGGTTACTTGAAAAGGGATATAAATACCAGTTTACCGGCTTACAGTGGGTTCCTGAAGAAATGTGGATCATCTTCGGTGCACTCTTGGTAGGCCTGCTGGCCGCGGTACTGCCTGCTTTACAGGGTTCAAGGACAGATCTGCATCGTACATTAGCTGAAAGCTAATGGGTAGTTAGCACTGGGCATTTAGCAGTTGGCAAAGTTTAAAAGCAATTCTGTCTTGAGTAAAAAAGATGATTTTCTCTCTTCAAGAATATATGTCTTGTTGCTGATACTCCGTCAACCATCAATACACCAGGCTAGAATGCCGTTGGATGGAGTTTTCTCCGCCAACCAACGAAATACATATTTAAAATTCTCTTTTCAGGTATATTATAAGTAAATCACACATCACATGAAGCGTAAAGATTTTCTAAGAGGGCTCGGCCTCGTAGGCGCAGGCTCAATGATGGCAGGTAAAATGAGCTCGTCCGGACGTGTATTGACTCCAGGTCCATTGCCTCCAAACTGTGTGCTCATCCCTTCAGAAACGGCAGGGCCATTTCCACTGGACCTTACGGAAAACCAAGTCTTCTTCAGACAGGATGTTCGGGAAGACAGAACCGGGGTGCTGCTCAATCAGCGCATAAAAATCATCGGCTCAGAAAACTGTCTTCCGATGCCCAATGTCAGAGTCAATATATGGGCTTGCGACAAGGATGGATTATATTCAGGATACGGAGCTGAAACAGGTAAAACATACATGCGCGGTTACCAGATTACAGATGCCAACGGTGAAGTCAATTTTATCACCATTCTCCCGGGCTGGTACAACGGGCGTATCTGCCATATCCATTTTCAGGCGTATGTCAGTTCAGTTTATGCCGCTATTTCACAACTGACCTATCCTATTGCAGAGAAGAATGCCATTTATGCTGCCAATCCAGCGCTGTATACCAAAGGACTGGATCCATTGTCTTACAACAATGACGGCGTTTTCGCAGATGGGTATGCCTACCAACTTGCCACCTTGACTGCCAATCCGGATACGGGTGGATATGATTCATATCTCGAAGTAACGATTCAGGGATCTGGGCTGACCTCTCTCGCTAAAGCCGAGCCGGAGACAGGAGGACAGTTTAAGCTCTATCAGAATCAACCTAATCCATACACTGAAGCGACTACAGTGCCATTTGATATGCTGACCACAGGTGATGCATTCCTGGAGATATGGAGCCTTGCTGGAATCAAGCTCGCGGAGTTGAGCAAGCAAGGGCTCAATCCTGGCCGGTATACATTTGACATAAATACCGTTTCACTAGGCTTGCCAACATCTAACTATGTGTATCAATTACGCGTAGAAACTAACAATGGCGTTTTCAGGCAATCGAAAGTCATGACTTGTGTTAAATGAAAAATGAAAAGTGAAGAGTGAAAAATGAGATATGAAGAGTGAAAAGTGAAGAGTATACAAGGGCCAAACCCATTTTTCACTTTTCACTCTTCTTTTTTCACTTTTCAACTCCTTCCGGGGATAGCTCCATTGCGTTGCATGGCATTGGGTGATTCTTCCACCTTGTGATGCTTGTATACCTCAAAGCGTGATGGCAATTCCTTGACAGGCCAGTTGTTATTGGCCATGTCGATATCGGCCGTTTCCTTGAATGGATCGATGACGATACCCGTCACTTCCTTATTTTTTACAAAGACTTTCCGGAAGTTGTTTTCATTCTTACGCCAGATTTCTACAGGCACCTTTTCCACTTCCTTTGTGCCATCTGCATAGGTCCATTCGATGATGACCGGCATGACGAGTCCGCCTTTATTGCTAAAGAAGAGTTCGTAATAATTTTCATCGCCAAACTTCTCTTTCTTCTCCTTTTCCGAAAACGTCTCATCATATAGCCATGTCCTCGTAGTCGTCACACTGTCCTTGCCATCCCAGGGCTTGTAACCAACATAGAAATCACGCAGGCCCGGATCTTCGTCAATGGCATATTTCATCCCGGACTCCTGGTTGCGCGTCTTTGAGATATGATCGGCTGGAGGTTCGGCCCGATGGGTGTTGATATATTCCTCCCGTTCAGGGTTCTGTTCGAGGTCAACCTTGTACCACTTGATACTGTCCAGGGATATATCGACTGCATCGATGCTGTAAAACCAACCACGCCAGAACCAATCCAGGTCTATGCCACTGGCATCTTCCATCGTACGGAAGAAGTCCGCAGGGGTAGGATGCTTGAATGCCCATCTCGTACAATAGGTCTTGAAGGCATAGTCAAATTTTTCCCTGCCCATCACGGTTTCACGCAGGATATTTAGTGCGCATGATGGTTTCATATACGCATTGGCAAAATAGTTGACGAGGTTTTCACTATTGGTCATGATCGGTTCCAGGTTGTTTTTGGGTTGTCCCATATAGCCTGTGATCACATCTGTGGGGCCAAACCAATGCGGATAGTCAGGATCCCACTCGCACTCAGCGAGGAACTGCAAAAACGAATTGATGCCTTCATCAAACCAGGCCCACTGGCGTTCGTCACTATTGATGATCATGGGGAAATACGTGTGGCCGACCTCATGGATGATCGTCGATATCGCATCGTTTTTGGAATGCTCTGTATAGGTGCCATCCTCCTCCGCACGACCCGGATTGAAGCAGATCATCGGATACTCCATGCCATTGGCTGCTTCAACCGAGATGGCACTTGGATAAGGATAAGGTATTGAATATTTGGAATACACTTTCAAAGTGTGCGCAACGGCTTTGGTGGAAAATCGGCTATAGATCGGGTATGCTTCCTTGGCATAGTAGCTCATACACATCGCGCGCTTTCCATCTTCATTGTAATGCGGCATGGCATCCCAGATAAATTTGCGACTGGATGTCCAGGCAAAGTCACGCACATTGTCCGCTTTATAGATCCACGTTTTAGTGCCGGTTACATTTTTATTTTTCTCCGCTTTCTTTGCTTCATCAAGTGTTACGATTTCAACCGGTGCCGTGGCTGCCTGCGCTTCTTTCCAACGTTGGTTTTGCGCTGGGGTGAGGACCTGGGCATAGTTCATACATTCTCCTGTAGCACCCACGATGTGATCTTCAGGTACTGTCATTTTGACGAGGAAGTTTCCAAACGTCAGTGCAAATTCACCACGGCCAACGAATTGTTTTGTTTGCCACCCTGCTTCATCCGTGTATGCGCACAATCTTGGATACCACTGCACAATCGTGTACAGGCTGTTGCCGTCTTTTTCAAAATACTCATATCCGCCGCGCCCCCAGCTCGTCGTGTTCATGCGGTCGATCAGGTTGTAATACCAACTGATGTTAAAGACATATTGGTCGCCCGGCTTGAGCGGGTGAGGCAACTCAACACGCATCATCGTCTGGTTGATCGTATAGGTTAACGAATCGCCGTTTTCATCTGTGATAGCGATGATCTTGTCGCCATATTTGTCCAGTTCACGCCAGGGCTCCAGCATGCGTAGTTGGTTTTCGCTCATCACCTGGCTCATACGTGCAGACTCCATTTTATGCTTGTCTGATGAAGCGCTATGCTCATTTTCATCAAGCTGCAGCCATAGATAAGTGAGTGTGGAAGGCGACTGATTGTGGTAGGTAATCTGCTCTTTCCCCCGGAGCTGCTGCAGCTTTTCATCCAGGACGCATTCAATTTCATAATCAACCCTTTGCTGCCAGTATGCAGGACCGGGACTGCCATCCACATTTCTGTAGGTGTTGGGGGAGGGGAGCATCGCGCCCAGTTGCTCAAACTTATTTCCATGATTGGAGGTCGATTGGCTTACTGCAGTAGTAATGGAGATGCAAAGCATACCCAGGCAAATGAAAAAAGTAGTGGTCAACTTCATGATATGAGGCGTTTGGATGAACGGATACTAAAGTAAGCAGCGCTTGATTCTATGGCGACTTTATTTAGACGATGAGAGGATTTTGGCAGACCTGTGCTTTGATTACTTGTATTATCTTCATTCCCATGACTAGCATTTCCGGTTGGTTTTGTATGATTGTTTCAGTCGTGATGATGCCTCTTATTGTATCCTCCTGCAAGGCGGATCAAAAACCTTTACCTGCACCTGTACAGTCTCCTGCTACCCCGATGATGGACGACCAGGTAGATTTCGATACATCCCTTTGGACTGAGCTCAAGGCTGAAGATGGATATGTCATCGATATGCGATATGCTACGGTGGACAATTTTGTCAAAGAGGCCATCTATCCATGCGCGCGTTTTTTCCTGAGGCCGGAAGTAGCCTCGGCCTTAACTGAAGTGAGTAAAACGCTCTTACCTCAGGGGTATAAACTCAAGCTCTTCGATGGATATCGTCCCAGGACTGCCCAGCAAAAGCTTTGGGATAAAGTGCCTAACCCTGATTATGTAGCACCTCCTAAGGAAGGATCCATGCACAACAGGGGTGTGGCGATAGATCTGACCTTGGCTGATCTCAAGGGACAGGAAATCGATATGGGGACTACCTATGATTTTTTTGGTTCTGAGGCACACAGGGATTATCAAAATCTGCCTCAGCAGATCCTTGATCATCGACGTGCATTGCGGATGGCGATGGAAGCACATGGGTTTCAATCTATCCGTACAGAATGGTGGCATTTTTCCTTTACAAGAGGTTCGTACCCGTTGGATGACTGGCAATGGCCCTGTGTCGATCAAAAATGAACATGTAGGGGTTCAAAATCTTGAACCCCTACATGTTCATTTTTAATCCCGGTAATCCCATTGGAAGATTCTTCCTGCCCTCTTTGACAATATTCATGCTATTTTTGGCATTCTTATTCCCTACAGGAATCAGGAAGTTTCAATTTAAAACACATATGAGTCCAGAATATACATCTGACGTTCAAGCCATTGACGCCCTCGCCGCGAAGTACCAGGCCCTGCGTAAAGAAATTGCCAAAGTGATCGTAGGACAGGATGATGTTGTCAAGGCGGTACTGATCTCGTTGTTTTCCAACGGGCACAGTCTCCTGGTGGGGGTTCCCGGACTGGCCAAGACCTTGCTGGTGAGCACGATCTCCGAAGTACTCGACCTTGAGTTTAAGCGCATCCAGTTTACCCCTGACCTCATGCCTTCGGACATTACCGGTACAGAGATCCTCGACGAAGACCGTCATTTTAAGTTTAACCGCGGGCCGATCTTTGCCAATATCATCCTGGCAGATGAGATCAACCGTACCCCGCCAAAGACACAGGCTGCCCTGTTGGAAGCCATGCAAGAGAGATCTGTCACCGTCAATGGTGAGCGTCATCTCCTGCCGGCCCCTTTCTTTGTTCTTGCTACTCAAAATCCGATCGAGCAGGAAGGAACCTATCCACTTCCTGAGGCTCAGTTGGACAGGTTTATGTTCAACATCCCACTGGATTATCCATCCTATGAGGAAGAGATCCAGGTAGTCAAGACGACGACCAATATCCAGGATACCAAACTCACCCATATCCTCAGTGCGGGAGAAATCCTCCATTTCCAGCAACTGGTCCGTAAAATTCCGGTGGCTGACAATGTGCTTGAATATGCGGTTTCGCTGGCTTCCAAGACCCGCCCGGGCACTTCAAGGGCCACAGACCAGGTCAACCAGTATATTTCCTGGGGAGCAGGTCCACGTGCATCCCAGTACCTCGTGCTTGGTGCCAAATGCCATGCAGCGATCGTCGGCAAATATTCTCCTGATATCTCTGATGTCAAGGCAGTTGCCAAATATGTCCTTCGCCACCGTATTGTAAGGAACTATAAGGCTGAAGCTGAGGGAATCAATGAGGAGAAAGTGATCGAAGGGTTGCTTTAACCTTCTTCAAACTCCGGTCCTACAGGCTAATTTTCCTGTAGTTGTAAATAGACAGTGCATAGCTTACTTTCAAGGTACTTTTTACCGATATTTGGGTTGAAATAACCGGCTATGAACAAATTTGTCAAGAAGATTGGCCTCTGGCTTGGACTCTTCCTCTTGGGTCTTGCGCTCTTCTCTCTCCTCCTTCCCGCAGATGTAAAAGTCAAACGCTCCATTGAAATCAGTGCACCTGTTGACAGGGTATTTGACCAGGTCAACGACTTACGCAATTGGGAAAAATGGGATCCATGGAAGCGAATGGACCCAACGATGGTCATGACCTTCAGCAACCCTCCTATCGGCCAGAATGCCTTTTACAAATGGGAATCACAGAATGAACGCATAGGCAAGGGTACCATGACGCTTATCCGCGTAGCCACAAATGAAGAGATCGAGACCGCGATTGATTTTGACGGAAAGGATCAGGCCAGTTCCAAATTCCAGTTTGCCCACAAAGGCGATAACATCGAAGTCACCTGGAGCATGAACAAGCATGTGGGGATGCTCCCGTGGAACAAGTACTTTGGGTTTATGATGCGTGGAGAGATCAAGAGGCAGTTTGACAACGGACTTAAGGGCCTCAAATTCTACACCGAAAAAAGCTAACAACCATCTACCCCTAAATCCCCTGAAGGGGACTTGCCATTTGATCAGCTTAAACTTTTAACCTTCTCACCTTCTAACCACTCACCTATTATGCCACAGCCAAATTTTGTCGCTATTCTGATCGCCACGCTGATCCCAATGATCATCGGCTTTATCTATTACCATCCCAAAGTCATGGGCAAAGCCTGGATGCAATCCCTTGGTATCACAGAAGAATCCCTTAAGAAGGGAAATATGGCCATCATCTTCGCAGTATCCCTGCTTATGTCCTTTATGCTATCCTTTTTCCTGCTCATCAATGTGGATGGACCGGGCCAAGAAGGACCCATCGGCCAGTTCGATACCTTCAAGCATGGTGCATTTCACGGCTTCCTGATAGCCCTGACCGTTGCTATGCCAGTCATGGTCACCAATGGCCTGTTTGAAAGGAAGAATGCAAAAAACATGATCATCAATGTCATCTATTGGGTCATCACCATTTCACTGATGGCCGGCGTGATCGATGCGATGAATCATTGGCCAAATGACATGCCCACAGTATAAGTGAAAAACGAAGAGTGAAAAGTGAAGAGTGAACCATACTAACCATTTTTCACTCTTCATTTTTCACTCTTCATTTTTCGTTCTTCATTTTTCGTTTTTCATTTAAGAAGCATGCCGGGTTTTGCCTTTGAATATTTGCTTCCATTAAAAACACGTTGCCTGCGCTCTCTTTTCCGTTCGTCTGCAGAGAGTGCTGCAAAGTCCGTGCATTCTGCAGAGCAGCAGCCTGCATTTTTTTCAGCGCATTCGGGACATTGGATAAACAGGATATGGCAGGCGTCATTGGCGCAGTTGGTATGATGGTCTGAAGGCTTACCACATTGGTGGCAAGTGGCGATCACATCTTCAGAGATGCGTTCGCCCAGGCGCTCGTCAAAGACGAAGTTCTTGCCGAGAAACTTATTTGGCAAGCCCTTAGCCTCTGCCTGCCTTGCATACTCAATGATGCCCCCATCCAGCTGGTATACATTCTTGTACCCTTTGTATTTCATATAGGCAGAAGCCTTTTCACATCGTATGCCACCTGTACAATACATGACGATGTGCTTTTCCACAGCTTCGCTCAGCATGTCTGCTACCATAGGCAATCCTTCCCTGAAGGTTTCCATTGGAGGCAGGATTGCATTTTCAAAATGGCCCACTTCACTTTCATAGTAGTTGCGCATGTCGACTATGATAGTCTCGGGATCAGCTGTGAGCGCATTGAAAGCCTCAGCAGAGAGATGTACACCGCGGTCGGTGACATCAAACTCAGCATCATTCAATCCATCTGCAACGATCTTGTCCCTGACTTTGATGGCAAGGGTAAAGAAGGACTTGCCGTCATCTTCCACCGCGATGTTGAGACGGATATTGGTCAGGAAAGGGATCGTGTTGAGATAATCCCGGAGATTTTCAAACTGGTCTGCAGGGACTGAGATCTGGGCATTGACGCCTTCACTGGCGACATAGATCCGACCCAGGACGCCAAGTTGTTGGAGGGCAGCGTAGAATCGGTCCCTGAACTCATGGGGGTCGTTTAGCCTGGTATAGGCATAAAAGGAGAGGGTAGTACGCTGGATCTTATCCTCCTGCAGGAGGTGCCTGAGTTCATCTCTGTTGACCCGATTATGTAATAGCTTTCCCATTGTGGCATCTATATAGGCTGCAAAGATACGCATTGGAAAAGGGGGATGGACGGTAGGGGATGAACTGGGCTGGTATCAGGAAGGGATAAGAAATTTAATATGTAACTGATTAAAAATCAGTCTTTATGCAAATAGGGGAATCGCTATGCAATTGGATTTTAGAAAGACGACTCAGGCAAATTCTATCCAATAGAAGGGATGTAATCATCAATGTGTTGATTTGCAATAATTTATGAAATAATATTTCAAATATGTGTAAATGACTAGCGCCCAATTATTTAATTTTGAATATTAAGCTATCAGGCTAATAAAAGTTGGTTTTCAGAACTATTTGGCAAATAAATTCATTTTTAGAGGGCAAAAACGGGCTTATTATTGATCGCATGGTGACTATTAGGTGCATTCATGTAAATTTGCGGCGTTTTTAAGCGGAGGGTTCGGGGCATCAATCCGGGCTTTTTGCGAAGACTCTGAAAATCCACTTTTTAATATTCTAAACAGGAGAGGTTATGGCCACTCAGAAAAGTTCGAAATCATCAAGACCGGCACCAGCCAAGGCAAAGCCTTCGAAAAGTGCCGCAGTCAAGAAAGCAGCTCCCAAAGCAAAAGCAGCTCCAAAGCCTGTAGTAAAGGCTAAAGCTAAGCCTGTAGCCAAACCTGCCGCATCTTCCAAGCCCAAAGCAAAGCCGGCAGCCAAGGCTGCTAAACCTGCAGCTCCGGCCCGCAAAGCAGCACCTGCCAAAGGAAAGCCAGCTCCAAAGCCAAAGGCAGTAGCCAAGCCAGCCCCTAAAAAGGTAGTCAAGCCTGCTGCAGCCAGTCCGAAGAAGGTAGCTCCAAAAGCAAAAACGACCTCCAAACCAGCAGCTAAGGTGGTCAAACCAGTGGTCAAGGCTAAGCCTGCAGTGAAGTCTGCTCAAAAACCAGCACCACAAGCAGGAAAGGCCCCCAATAGTATCGTGGTATCAAAGGCCGGGTCAGCATCAAAGACACCAACTGCCGTCAAGCCTGCACCACAGGCAAAAACAGTATTGCCTGCAAAGAAGCCGGTAGCATTGCCTGTGACTCAACCAGCGGCCAAAGCACCTGTAAAACCAGCAGCTAAGCCAGTGGTAGCCCCAAAGGCGGCTGAGCCAAAGAAAGTAGCCCCTGTGCCAGCTGCAAAGGCCAGGCCTGTAGCGACAGCCACTGAAACAAAAGCTCCATCACATCCTGTAAAACCTACCGTCAGCACCCATGCCCATGTTGACTCACCGGTAAAGGAATCTATTGCTAAAAAAGAAATTTCAAAGCCAACTGCCCCGCCGGCAGCAAAGCAAACTGATAAGATGCCAGAGAAAAAAGAAGTAAGAGCAGTGGGTGTATCCACAGCGACTGAAGAACCACAGAAGACCCGCTATAGCGATAAAGAGCTTGAGGAGTTTGATCAGCTGATCGATCAGAAACTGATCGTGGCCAGGGAGCAACTCGAGTTCTACCTCAAACAACTGGAGGATATGGCTGAGAATCCTGACAACAAGATCAAAGGGTTGGACGATGGGTTGAGTAGCCTGGAAAGTGAGCGGGTCAGTTCGATGGCTTCACGCCAGCAGAAACTGATACAGCATCTTGAAAATGCCAAGATCAGGATTAAGAATAAGGTATATGGCATTTGCAGGGAGACCGGCAAGCTCATTTCCAAAGAGCGTTTACGCGCCGTTCCCCATGCTACGTTGTCCATTGAAGCTAAACAGGCCCAGAATTAATTTTAATTAGGGACAATTTCCGGATGATCTCAATTCCCGTTATTGATGCCTTCACTGTTGAAGGGATGGTCAGGGATTGAAGGTTTGTTGTTGTTCCACCTAAAGGATGCTTATGTCCAAGCGTACAAGTACGGTTATCATCGTTGTGTTTCTGGTATTGCTCATCGACCAGGCACTCAAGATATGGGTCAAGACTCACCTGGAATATGGGGAGGAGTTTGGGATACTTGGATTGAGCTGGGCCCGGATACATTTTGTTGAAAACGAAGGGATGGCTTTTGGCCTTTCACTTGGTGGGGATTGGGGTAAACTAGCCTTGAGCGTATTCCGTCTCATAGCCGTTGGTTTCCTGGTCTACATCATCCATACGCTCATCAAAACGAAGGAAACAATTGGTGTGATCCTCTCCTTCTCACTGATCCTGGCCGGAGCATTGGGCAATATCCTGGACAGTGCTTTTTATGGACTTATCTTTTCTGCCACGCCTTACCACGGTGGGTTAGCTACTCTTTTCCCTGATGGGGGCGGGTATGCGCACTTTCTGTTTGGAAAAGTAGTAGATATGCTCTATTTCCCGATGATAGACACCACGCTGCCTGCATGGGTCCCGATCTGGGGAGGGGAGCGTTTTGAATTTTTCAGGCCTGTCTTCAATATCTCTGATGCGGCCATCTCTACTGGAGTGATCACACTCCTGGTTTTTCACCGACACATTTTCAAGTCAAAGCACGAGCACACCACTGACGTGATGCCTGAGGGCAATCCGGATCAGCCGGTTGTGTGAAACGGCCTTCCTGAACTGCATCACAGGAATAGGCTAGCCAAGGGTAACCATGTTACCCTTGATTGATCTTGATATCCTTACAGGCGTTGAGGGCCTTTGATACATCAGATATTGCGATGATACATCTTGAGGATTCGGACTAACGTCTAGTCCAGAGCAGGCCCTGAAGAGAAAATGAATTTGGGATGGGAAAAAGTTGGTAATCGTTTGGCTGAAAGGCCCCGTTTTATCTACCCATAAACCGGTTGATGGCTTTCACCGCATTGCTTACCCTTTGATAGTCGATAGTATAGTGCATATACTTACCGTCTTTGTCGGCGACCAGCACTCCCGCATTCTTCAGTATCCGAAGGTGCTGCGAAGCTATGGATTGCTCAATCTTGAGGGTGTTGTAGATCTGATTGACCTGGATGTTCTTATTCTGATCCAGGAATTCCAGAATCTTTAAACGGAGTGGGTGAGCCAAGGCTCGCATAAGTTCCGTAGACACCGTGAGCTTCTCCTGCTGAAAGGTGACCTTAGTCCTTTTCATACATTTCCTTATTTTGAGTTAAACCTTAGCAACAAATTTGCAATTAAGATTTGACTCAACCAAATGATATTACAAAAAAAATACATTTGTAAACCAATGGCTGTCACCGGATGTATGCTAAATGCCTGATTTTTAATGAAATATAAAAAAATGGGGGGACAAAATATTTTTTTAAACCTCACATTATCAGCCCCTTAAAGGGACTACCTAAAGCAAAGATTTAGCCGGCTAGCTCCTCGACCAGCTTGGATATCTGGTTTAGCCTGTCCTTGTCCAGCGAGTAGTAAATGAATTTACCCTGGCGTTCGGTCAGTACGACACCGGCACGACGTAGGATAGCCAGATGCTGGGAGGCAACGGACTGTTCAAGTCGCAGTTTAATGTAAATGTCGGTTACAGTCATCGTGGCATGTTCTTCGAGCAGATCTATCACACGTTGTCTTAGTTTGTGATTGACAGCGCGAAGCACCAGCACAGCTTTTCTCAGATCAGCGTAATTGAGTTCTATTTCGCTGGTCCCTTTACGTAAACTTACAATTTCAGTCTTCTTTTTCATCATGAGCGAGATTATTCGGATTCATGTATGATTTATCATAAACCGTACCATATTATTTTTAACAATGGTTAAAATGATGATTATCAGCGTATTATGTTATGCATTTGATTTATATACAAATGCATTTCCATATTTAACAACCTGAACGCCTGTCCTGGAAAACGCTATTGAGGGGTAAAACCGGCCTTTTTTGGCTCGGTAATGTTGGGTGGCTTGTGATAATAAGGCACAAAATGGAGTGGATCCTGGTAATTTTCTCCGTCTTGAGCCTCAATAGCCGGGTTTATCAGGTGCCTGGCACTGCACTGTATAGTAGTATCGATCTTGAGATTCTTTGCTTTGACCCCTAATTCTCCGATTTTTAGTGCTCCGTCTCCACAACAGATCACCTTCCCATCCATGGGGATACCGGTTTCAAAAAACTCCTCGCTCAGGATCACCGAAGAAACCGGCCATACTTCACGCATAGATCGGTCATATAATATACTATACACCTCTTTTCGCCTGGCGTCGATCATTGGCATGGCATAGTTAGCCTCAGGATGCTGTTCAAACGCCGCGCTGGCCAGGGCCATTAAGGTAGGAACCGATATCAACGGTATGCCCAGGCTATAAGCCATCGCCTTGGCGGTCGAACTACCTACCCGAAGCCCGGTATATGAGCCTGGCCCGGAGGACACAGCAATCGCACCTAGATCACCAGGTAGTAGGGAGGCTGAATGCAGCAGCTGATCAATGGTCGGTGCAAGCAGGGCGGTATGATTCATCCCATCCTCCATATCATGATACCCCAGGAGCTTGCCATCCCTGCTCAGGGCTACCGAACATATGCCGGTCGATGTCTCGATATGAAGTATATACATATTATTATATGCTACTATCTGTAGCTGATGGTATAATAAATGATTTTTAAGCAAAATGGTTTAGTCCTGCCGAAACCATTGATCTTGACTAGGTTTATATGCCCTGCAGGATAGCAGTGTACTGCTGTGTATTGTTCAGGACCTTGATGGCTTCTGCCAGTTCAGGGTCGTTCTTGAGTTGATGCCTGACGAGCCCGGTTTCAAAATAGTACCGGCTCAGGATCTCCCGTTCGATAGCCTGGAGGATTTCCTTTTCATGCTGACTCACCTGGGAAGCCTTTTCTTTTTCCACGGCATTCTTGAGCTGATCGACATGATTGGTTACATCCGCAGAGTATGCCTCAGTGGTAGCTACTTCCCTGAGTTTCTTTATGGCTTCATCAGTCTCGGTTTCAAATTTGAAATCACTCTTGTCCAGGAAGGCCTTGAAGGAAGTAAAATCTTTGTAATGGAAGTCTTCCAGGGGCCCTATGCTATCCAACCCGATGCAATATTGGGTGACATAGTTGAAGATGATATCCTGTTCCAATAGCTTCTTGACGATCAGCGGCTGCTTTTCACCAGGTAGCGGCACATCAGGTTGGACACCCCCTCCATCAAGAACGGTGCGACCAGCACGTGTTTTAAACTTAGCCCGCTTGTCATCGGGGATATGCACGCGTTCACCATTCTTGTATTCTACAGACTGGATGCACCTGCCACTGGGGATATAATACTTGGAGGTCGTCAGTTTGACCTTGGCATTGTAGCCGATATCAAAGGTATTCTGGACGAGGCCCTTTCCGTAGGAGAGCTGGCCGATGATCACGCCACGGTCCAGGTCCTGCATGACGCCGGAGACAATCTCGGAGGCTGATGCAGAGTTTTCATCTATCAGGATCACCAGTTCGATGCCGGTATCTACAGGCTCGTTGCGGGTTTTATATTCCTGGTCTGACTCCACGACTTTGCTTCTTGTAGTAACCACAGTTTCTTCCGCTGGAATGAAGACATTGCATACATTGATCGCTTCCCTGAGCAGTCCGCCACCATTACCTCGCAGATCCAGGATGACCCCTTTGAGATCGGATGAGGAGGTCTTGAGGTCCCGAAGTGCATCTGCCACGTTGCGTCCAGCATCCCGGGTGAAGGTGGTCAGGGAGATATACCCTACTCCAGGTTCTACCATCCCAGAGTAAGGAACGTTTTTACCATCCATGCCTCCACGGGTGATCTTGATATTCTTTGGTTCGGTTTCTCCCGGACGGACGATATCGAGGTTCATTTCACTTCCGGGTATTCCGCTGATGATGTCCATGACATCTTCGGCTGTCCGCTTATCGGTGGTTTCGCCATTGACCGCCTTGATCTGGTCTCCGACCTTGAGGCCGGCTTCATGGGCGGGGGAGTCTTCGATGATGGCGCTGATCACCAGTTCTGCACCGATTTTCTTGACCTTGAGCCCTGAGGAGGCTTCACCCTCTTCGTTCTTAAACCGCCACCCTTCGATCTGTGACTCGGAGAAGTAATTGGTAAACGGGTCCAGGGTGGCCAGCATGGCATCGATCCCGACCTTCATCAGTTTGTTGGGGTCGATCTCATCCACATAGTTGGAATTGACCTCCTTGTAGAGATTGCTGAAGATCTCCAGGTTTTTGATGATATCAAAATAACGCCCCTTCTGCTGGTAGGTTGCTGCCATGCCCACGACGAGCACTAACCCTAGAATGGCGCCCAATAAATACTTCCTCTTCATAAGAACGGTTTCTGGCTGCAAAAGTACATGTATAAGTAAGAATGTATAACGTCGGGGAGGGGTAGGATAGTTTACGGTATTGTGAGACGGTGAGACAGTAAGACAGTGAGAAGTGTGGGTTGGGGAGTGAGAAGGGTTTATCATATCCTGCGGACTACCCACTGCAGACTGTGAACTTCCTCTCTCTGCCCATGAGCGCCACGGTTTGAAAGCCGTGGCAATTCAATTCCTGGCTTTGGGGCCAGATTATATTTCAAAATATTTAATGCAATGTGATCCTGCTGCAGGGGTTCAAAATATTGAACCCCTGCATAATGATTTTCAACATTCAATATTTTGGAAATTCATTCCATTTCTTCACCTTCTTCGGTTGCCGAAGCTATTTTGCTTAGGCAACAGCCTCAGCCTTTGCCTGGCTTTTCTAAAAGCTTTGTTCCGGCTTGCACCGCAAAAATCGTCGCCATCAACGGATCATTTTCTTTGTTCACTCCCCCGAGTGGATTTAAATAGTAACCACCCCATTGTTGTTCATCGATCAATAGTCGTTTAAGCTTCTTTGACCATCGACCTTCAATACCTGTTGCAGTCATAGCCTCAGCCCTGACTGCCCAGTGATAATAATGCATCACCTCGTGCCATTGCTCCGGATCATCCTTCGAGAGGCCATCTATCGTGCTCATGTCCTGGTGTGATGTAAGCCATTGCCTTGCATCTGCATAGGCTTGAGTGTCTGTCATCCCAAGTGCATGAAATGCGAGCAACCCATCACAGGTTGCTGTAGCATAACTTGGATAATGATAGCCTGCCCCTTCAATTAAAATGGGTTCGCATTTGTTGATAGACAAAGTGACAGTAGAAGAAATAAATCCCCCATCGTAGGGGAGAGCCTTTCGGGAGAGACAGCCTTCGTAGAGACGCGGATCCTCTGGTGTGCGTTGCACACCCTGGAGGAAATACCGTGAGAGCGTGAGAGCGTGAGAACGTGAGATGCTTGAGCCATAAGCTTGGGCTTGTGGCGCTAACGTCTCTGCTTTCCGCCCTTCCGCCCTTCCGCCCTTCTGCCCTTCTGTTTCCACTGAAGAATCAGTCAACAAAGAAGATTCATATAGAATGAGCGATTCAATGACCCTCCTTGTATGCGAGATATCCACATTCCCATGCGCTCCATATGCCAGACCAGGCTCGCCGTAGCCCCAACCACCATATGCAAGATTGTCTGGTGTGATACCACGATGCTCGACAAATTGTTCATTTATTAAGTGATCTGCGATAATGCGCTGAAGGGCTGTGTCCTGGTGCGTGAGACACAGCACCCTCAATGCATATGCTGCACTGTAGTTTGGATAGTTGAGATCGGGCTGACTATCCTTGCTCATGGTCATCGAAGACCTGATCTCGCGGCGAATAAACGCTATGCCTTTTTCAACGGCACTATCGGGTCGTGCATAAATATCGTCGGGAACCTGGAGTAGATAAAACAGGATGTAAGGGGTGAGTGCCTTGCCATCTTTGAGTATGGTATGTGTCTGGCTGTGCCATCCTCCATCAGGTGATTGCTGGTGCCAGAGCCATAATACAGATTTATGTATGGTCTCTTCGAGTCTGTCATCACTGGATTGGCATCCGGTTGCCAGCAATAGCACATATGAAAGTATTAACAATTTAAAACTCTTTGTCATGGTTGAGGATTTCGGTGCTCATGCATTTGATGCCAGATACCAGACACGCAGATGCCAGACGTATTTGGTTTTGTCGCTTATAGATCAGCAAAAACTGCGTTTTGCTGATCAGTATATTCTTCCGCTCGTCAGTTGTCTTCGCTACAAAAGCTACGACAACCAAGGGAGACGAGAATATATTAGATTCAAGTCTGGAGACTTGAATCAGCGGTATCAAGCCCCGGCCTTCAGGCCGGGGCAATTACAAAAGCACTCTTCACTTTTCACTTAATCCTGCGTTCCACGCCTGGATGATTGCTGCAGTGCAAAACACCGGACTCGTTATACAGTGCTGCCCACTCCAGCTTCCATTTGGATTTTGTGCTTGCTTTAATTTTGACTCGATGGATTGTCTCCACTTGAGCCAGGCTTCATGCCCTTGCTGGGCTAATGCTTCACTGGTCATCATGTAGGAGAGATACTCTTCACCGCCATTGTTGCCAAATCCGTCCCATATCTCATCGCTCTGTAAGGTTTTGGTGGATACCTGGTTGACATCGTATGACTGCACGAGTCGTTCAGCCTTGTCGCGATCCATTCCCTTGGATTCGAGATCACGGGTGATATCTTCTTTCTTGATCTTGCCGGTAGAATAGCTGGCCAATCTTCCAGGCTCGATGATGGCTTCTACTTCCCTTGCTTCAGCAGATGTAGCTCGTTGTGCACTTGCAGCAGCATAGAGAGGCACACCTGCTGCATCTTCAGATCGTACACCTTCTGCGCTGATATTGTTGGCCTGGTATTGCCTAGAATTGGCGATCGCCTTGTCATCTACACTATATCTTCCTTGTGCCTGCTCCAATGCATTATTGGCCATAGCAGATTGCAACACAGGAGCCCAGCCGCCTCCGGCCCATCCACCATCCGCATTCTGGCTTCCTTGTATCAGGGTGATACAGATCTCTGCAGCCTTATCTATTTTCTGTTCATATGCAGGATCGTTGATTAACTCACGCATCTCGGTGAGAAATTGCAATGCCATTGATGCATCGATGTGGATCCCTAGTTTTACCTGGGGTTGTGTGCCGGTCAGGGAGGTGATACGTCCATTGTCCGGACGATCATCGATATCCTTCAGCAATCTGTTGAGTGCACTGGTGATTTGTTTTTGATATGGATTTGTCTTCCACGGGCCACCAGCCTTGAGAAGTGCCATTGCAGCAAAGGATGTAGTCGCAGGGTCTGTCTGCACAGCATGTGGATCGCGCACTTCCTGGTATGAATGTGAGCCGGCGCCCCATCCACCATTGGGTGACTGTGCTTCGAGGAGCCAATTGACGGCTTGTTGATCCCAGACGACATTGTCTGTATTTTTTGGGATCGGGGGATTGGATTGAATGTTTTTTGGAGCCGGGCTCGTAAATAGTAT
Organism: Candidatus Opimibacter iunctus; assembly: GCA_016716665.1. Lineage (GTDB taxonomy): Bacteria > Bacteroidota > Bacteroidia > Chitinophagales > Saprospiraceae > Opimibacter > Opimibacter iunctus. The sequence continues at coordinate 69,353 of JADJVH010000014.1, forward strand.
AGCCAGGCTACTCGCAATCGCAAGGATTGCCAGGGACATTGTGTTCATGACAAATAGATTTTTAAACGGTTTACAATAGAAGGTCTTCCGGCCGGAATTATGAGATAGATGCACTGCATTTTGCAATTGCATACGCTTCGATTATTCATTAACGATATTTTAACTTCCTCATTAGGAAGCAGGAGATAGGAAATAGGAGGCAGGAAGCAGAATATAGGAGGCAGGGAACATGAAGCAGTATTGTATATTTTGAATGTATTACTTTAACCTGATTCCTATCTCCTGCCTCCTGTCCCCTGTTGAGTTTAAAGCAATAAACATGTGAGAATCATTGAATAATCCTAAATTCGATCCAGGTAATAACATCTAATCATGAAATTGAAATTCAACTCCCCCGTCATCCTTGGTTTCTCGCTTGTCTGTGTCGCTGTATTTGTACTGGACAAGATAATGGCAGGCACCCTGATGCCTTTTTTTACCCTTGGCAATGTCAATGCTTCAAGCGGCCTTTCGATTCTAACTCTATTCACCCATGTGATCGGGCATGCTAGTATTGAACATCTATTAGGTAACCTCACCTTTATCCTCTTGCTAGGTCCGATCGTCGAGGAGAAGTATGGGGATATGCGCACTCTCTTTATGATGCTGATCACTGCTTTCGTTACGGGTATCCTGAACCTGCTGTTCTTTCATACCGGATTGATGGGAGCGAGTGGTATCGTTTTCATGCTGATCCTTCTGGTCAGTTTTACCAATACGAAGAGTGGTGAGATACCGGTGACCTTTATCTTGATTGCCATCCTGTTTATCGGCAAGGAAGTCATCGAGAGCCTCAAGACCGATCAGATCTCACAGTTTGCCCACATCATCGGGGGCTTGTGTGGTAGTGTATTTGGATTCGTCACCAGACCAGGAGGGAAGTAGTAGGCAGTCTTCAGTCTGCAGTCGCTATTTTTTTACTATTTATTTTTTTAGCACGGAGTTCACTGAGTACATGGAGCAATTCTTCTAACCTCCTAATCTCCTAAGCCTTTAAGTCACCTGATCACTGATCACCGATCACTGATCACCGCATATTGATCACCCGATCACAGATCACAGATCACAGATTGTTCTTAAGCATGAGTATTGTTTCCAGTATTTTCCTCGAAAATGCTGTTGTGACTAAAGGTTTTTTCCCTGAAGTTAAATAATCATGCATCGCCTCTACTTCGCCACTATAGAGATATTGTCTTGGGACATCAAGGTGTTCAATTTTATTGCCTGAACGAATATACGCCTGACAAGCATCTGCATTGGTAAGCGGGTGGCTGATCTGTAATTGCCCGGCACTGCCATGTATGATGATGTCTGTCGAAAACGAAGACCGGAAGCTCACAAAAAACTGAGCTGTGCGGCCCTGGGTGTAATCGAGTTGAGCGGAAGTGGAATGATCCACACCATCCTGCAAGTGAAAGGTTGCCATGCCGGATATGGGTGATTCACCAAGCAGGTATTGGAACAAGCTGATTGGATATACCCCAACGTCCCATAATGCACCACCACCTGCATCAGCATTCCATCGGTAATTATCTGTGGGTCGTTCGAGATTGAAGGTGAAACAACTTCTCAACGAGTGTATTTCACCCAACACACCAGAATCAACAATAGATTTCCATAGGTGCGTCTGTGGATGATGCAGGTGCATGTACCCTTCCATCACAAAATTGCCTGTTCTCAGGCTGGCCTCTTCGATCGCATCCATCTCTGCCAGGGTGAGGCACATTGGTTTTTCACACAGGACTTGTTTGCCTGCTTCGAGAGCCTTAATGGTCCAATGGGCATGCAGGTGATTAGGAAGCGAATTGTAGATGATGTGGATATCCTTGTCGGCAAGTAGTTCCTCATAACTGCCGTAGGAGATGGGTATATCCCAATGCAACGCATATGCCTCTGCTTTAAAGAGGTCCCGGCTGGCCACCGCGCGGAGTTGCCCTCGCCCGGAATGGCGGATGGCAGGTATGATGCGCCTGTTGATGTGGGCGGTAGAGAGTATGCCCCAGTTGATCTTCATAGTTTAGTCGATTGCATGGTGTGCCTAGTAGAGAACTTCCCTAAAATAAGCAGGATAAGGATCAATATCTGTTTATTTTGTGCGACTTTTTAGACAATCAGACTCTTTTTTAAAAATCTTCCTTTCTATGAAGGTAATGCTTCCCTTAGGGCTTGTGGCCCTTTCAATGGCCTTTGGCTGTTCATCTCCTGATCATAAATCAATAAAATTGGAATACCCGGTAACTGAAAAATCAGATCATGTAGATACCTACCACGGTGTTGAAGTCGCTGATCCTTACAGATGGCTTGAAAACGATACATCCGCTGCCACCGGCCTATGGGTCGAAGCTCAAAATAAACTCACTTTTGGGTATCTCGACCAGATCACCTGGAGAGCTAACCTTAAAAAGCGACTTGAGTCTCTTGTTGACTACGAGCGGATTTCAGCACCTTTCAAGGAAGGACAGTTTGAATATTATTATCGCAATACAGGATTGCAAAACCATAGTGTGCTATATCGCAAGCCAAAGGATAATAAAGATGCCGAACCTGAGGTCTATCTGGACCCGAATAATTTTTCAAAGGATGGTACGATAGGGTTGTCTGGTATCTCCTTTACAGAAGATGGCTCACTGTCTGTGCATCAGATTACCGAGGGTGGATCAGATTGGCGAAAGGTCATCGTCATGGATGCGATCAAGAAAGTGGTGCTTGAAGACACACTGCATGATGTTAAATTCAGTGGCACCTCCTGGTATAAGAACGAAGGCTTTTATTATAGCAGCTATGACAAGCCTAAAGATGGGAGTCAACTCTCTGGTAAGACACAATACCATAAACTGTATTATCACAAGCTGGGTACTCCTCAGTCTACTGATGTGCTTGTCTTTGGTGGAGAAAAGCAACCTAACCGCTACATCGGCGGATATGTTACTGAAGACAACAATTACCTCATCATCAGTGCTGCTGAAAATACGGGTGGAAACCAACTGTATGTCAAGGACATCAACAAGCCATCTGCTCCGTTGGTCACCATCAGCCTTGATTATTTTAAAGAAATCAATTATGTTGATAATGAAGGAACACGTTTCCTATTCACGACTAATATTGATGCACCAAATTACAGGGTCTTTGCAATTGATCTCAGTAAGCCTGGAAAGGAAAACTGGGTTGATGTCATTCCTGAGACGGACAATGTGCTCAGCGCAGGCTCCGGCGGTGGTAAAATCTTTGCGTCCTATCTTATCGATGCCAAGACGGCTGTCAAGCAGTATGGTTTCGATGGCAAACTGGATTGGGAAGTTCAACTGCCCGGCATAGGCACGGCATCTGGTTTTGGGGCTAAGAAGACGGACAAGGATTTTTATTATTCTTTTACATCCTTTACCGAACCATCTACGATCTATCATTATGATATCGCCACCGGTAAGTCGACCTTTTACCTCCAGCCTAAAGTTGATTTTAATCCGGCGGATTATGAGACTAAGCAGATATTCTATGAGAGCAAGGATGGGACTAAAGTGCCTATGTTTATCGTGCATAAGAAGGGTCTGAAGCTGGATGGAAAAAACCCGACCATGCTCTATGCTTATGGTGGGTTTAATGTGAGCCTGACCCCAAATTTCAGCGCCATGCGTGTGGCCTGGCTGGAGCAGGGCGGGATATGGGCTCAACCTAACCTGCGCGGTGGTGGCGAGTATGGTGAGAAATGGCATGAGGCTGGCACCAAGATGAAAAAGCAGAATGTCTTTGATGATTTTATCGCAGCTGCTGAATATCTCATTAAGGAGCAATACACCTCTTCTGATTATCTCGCGATCTACGGTGGATCAAACGGAGGATTATTGGTTGGAGCTACTATGACCCAGCGCCCTGAACTCATGAAGGTCGCCATCCCGGCGGTAGGGGTCATGGATATGTTGAGGTACCATACGTTTACAGCTGGAGCAGGTTGGTCAGCAGATTACGGCACAGCAGAGGATTCGAAGGAAATGTTTGAATACCTCAAAAACTATAGCCCTGTGCACGCTTTAAAACCAGGTACGGACTATCCAGCGACTCTTATCACGACCGCAGATCATGATGACCGGGTGGTTCCTGCGCATTCTTTCAAGTTTGCTGCTACCCTCCAGGAGTGCCAGGCTGGTGATGCTCCTACACTGATCAGGATTCAGACCAAGGCTGGCCATGGATCGGTATCTACAACACAGCAGATTGAATTACAGACAGATATGTTTGCCTTTACATGGGAAAACATGGGCGTAACGCCTGATTTTTCAAAAGTAGTGAAGGACTAGGAAAAAAGCCCGGATTTGCTCCGGGCTTTTATTTTAATCCTTGGGCCTGAAATGGCAGAAATATTGAATAATGGCTATCTTAGCCGCAATTATTCAATATACGAAATGGATAGCCCTAACTACGGTCGTAAAGGAGGATGTTTCCTCACTTTTATTGCATTCTTCCTTCTTTTTATCATACTCCTGATATGGGTGTATTATAAAAACTTCAAGCTAGCCTTCTAAGAGGTTAAGGATCTGTTTATAAAACGGGTGCTTCGAAATTTACCAGTTGGGTGAATTTGTCCAGCCGTTCCTGCAGGTGATCCATGTCCAGGTCACGCAGTGCTTCTGTTCCAAACTTCTCTACGCAAAAGGATGCCATAGCTGATCCACAGATGATGGCTTGTTTCAATACCTCAAAATTGATCTTATCCCTGCTAGCCAGATAGCCCATCAGGCCGCCAGCAAATGTATCTCCGGCACCAGTTGGATCCTGTACTTCTGTCAATGGTAACGCCGGGGCGAAAAACACCTGACCCTCACCGAATAACAGGGCACCATGTTCCCCTTTCTTGATGACCAGAAACTTTGGTCCCATATCCAGGATCAATTCACTTGCTTTCAATAGTGAATATTCACCTGACAACTGCCTGGCCTCTTCGTCATTGATGATGAGCAGGTCGATGTGTGACAATACTTCCAGCAATTCGTCCATGGCACTGTCCATCCAGTAGTTCATCGTATCGAGGGCCAGTACTTTCGGATGCTTGGTCATCTGGTTGATGACGCTCATTTGGATGGCAGGGGTTAGATTGCCCAGCATGACATATTCACTTTCCTTCTCTTTTGCAGTAAGGACAGGGTCAAAATCTGCGAGGACATTGAGATCAGTGACCAGGGTATCGCGGGCATTGAGGTTCATATGGTAGCGTCCGGCCCAGAAAAAGGATTTGCCACCTTCTATTATCTTGATACCTGAAGTATCTACCCCGCGGTTTTCGAGGGCATCCAGTTCGCTCTGGGGGAAATCTTCTCCTACAATCGATACAACACTGATGTTGCGCACAAAATAGGATGCAGCCCATGCGATATAGGTACCGGCGCCTCCCACGATTTTCTCTGCTCTGCCAAAGGGCGTTTCTATATCATCGAAGGCCACAGAACCAATAACCAGTAAACTCATTTTTGATTTTTTAATTAGGGGGCAAAGGTAAGCATAACGGAGGAACGGCAGAAGGGAGGAAGGGAAGAAGGGAGGAAGGGAGGAAGGGAGGAAGGGAGGAAGGGTACAATAGGGCGAAAGAGGCCCAAGGCAAGGAGTGGTGCGAGAGTGTGTGTGGTTTATAGATTATAACCAACCAAAAGGATATGATTTAGCCGTCAAATTGACAAGTTTTTAGCTGCGCGGCCAGTCTCCTTTCCTGCCAAGTACCATCATCAAACCAAGTCGGAGGACGTAGAAAGTGTACATGAATTGAAGGGGTACAAAATACCGTAAGACAGAAGCCCTTTTGAAAAAAATGGAGGCGGAGGCGATGAGCATATAGTCTGCAGTCCATTTCGCGCAGAACAAAAGCAGAAACGGCCATGAAGAGGTAAGGTGGAAAAATGCACTGAAAAAGACTACAAGGAGTACGATGTGATATGCCCCCACAAAAGTCCAGATGCGACTGATGGCTTTGTGTTGCAGGCCTTTATTTTTACCGGCCCAGCGGAGTCTTTGTTTCAATAAGGATGGCCAGTTTTTTTTGCATTCTGTATAGACCGTTGCCTGAAGTGATTTTGCAAAAGAGATTTTGCCAGGGAAGGCTAAACTCATTTTCTCAATGAGAAACATATCATCCCCTGAAGCAAATTGTTCATTGCCTTCATAACCATTGACCTGCAAAAATGCAGACCTCCTGAAAGCCATGTTGGCCCCATTTGCCATGTAGTGAAATCCTGATGTGATCCCAGCGCCTGTAATAAGCATCAGGGTGAGTTGTTCTGTCTCCTGCATTTTTTCAAGCAATGATCTGCCTGGTGTCAGTATCACCGGAGCTGCCTGGAAGACCATCTTATCATCAAAAGAATGCATCACATTTTCAAGCCAGTGCTCTTCATGCACACAATCTGCATCGGTGATCACTACCGTTTCAAATCTCGCTTTGTGGACGGCCAGGGTGATGCCTGACTTTTTAAATGCAGGAGCTTTGATATATTCAGGATAATCCTTTAGGTGAAAAATCCGAATATGGTCATTGGCTATCCCTGAGACGATCTCCAGTGTCGAGTCAGTAGAGTGGTCATCTACTAAGATGATTTCAAACAGATGATCCGGATAGCGCTGATGCAATAGGCCATCGAGGCATCTACCAATAGAATGCGCTTCATTGTGCGCTATGATCACAATGGTCACACCTTCTTGCGGGGGAGCACTGGATGGAATGGAAAGGGAAGGCGTTCTGTTCCAGTATATCAGATAGTAAGTCTGCAACAGCACATACAGTAGCGAGAATCCCAGCGCGATCCACAAGGTTATCATCAACCGGGTAAATTAATGTGCATCAAAACAGGTCTTCGTAACGGTTGTCCTTTTGAGCAGGGGGTTGTTGCTCAACGACAGGCGTTTTCTTTTCTAAAGGAGGCAGGTCGAGTTTTGTCTCACGTTCCGGCTTGACGACTTCTTCGTATTCCACATATTCGGACTCTTGCTGCGCCTGATGGGCTTCATGGAGTTTTTTAATTTTTCGGTCCAGGATAGATTTGCCAAACAATACTCCTGCGAGGATTGGGAAGCCAAAGAAACTCAACAAGATGCCTATGATACCACCAAATGGATTGCGCTGGAGCAGCGAAAGCATAAACTTCAGGTAGTTGAGGACTGTCCGGTAATTGATGAGAAGTGCTAAAAGTATAAGGACGGGAGCGATCCATGATAGCACAGTAAAAACACCTTTGGCCACAAAAAACAAACCCACGAAGATGAGGACCATGAAGGCGAAGCCGATGATCCCGTTAAAGCGTATGTTGAAACCCTGGACTGCCATTTTATGATGATGATACTGGTTATTCTATTGATTCTATATGCTCCCTGCACTAAGCTGTCGCAGAGACTCTAAACTGCATGTCATACAACTTCTTGTATTTCCCATGCTCGTACCTGAGCAGCTCGTCATGCGTACCGGTTTCCATGACCTTGCCTTTATCGAGCACTAAAATACGATTTGCATGCCGTATAGTGGAAAGGCGGTGGGCGATGATGATGGAGGTGCGTTTTTCAATCAGTTTTTCGATAGCGTATTGGATGATGCCTTCGGTCTCTGTATCGATGGAAGAGGTGGCTTCGTCAAGGATGAGAATTTCCGGATCATACACCAGTGCACGAACAAACGAGATCAATTGGCGCTGGCCCATGGACAGGTTGCCACCTCTTTCGGCAATGTGGTAATCATAGGCACCAGGTAGGGCTTCGATAAATGGATGTGCGCCGATGACTTTAGAAGCTTCGAGCATGCGCTCACGGCTGATCTCCGGATTGCGGAGTGAAATATTGTCCCAAACGCTTCCCGAAAAAAGGAAAACATCCTGCAATACAATCGCAAGGCGATCCCGCAATTGTTCGAGCTTGTAATCGCGGATATCCAGGCCATCGATCCGGATATGACCTGCACGAATATCATAGAAGCGGTTGAGCAGATTGATGATTGTTGATTTCCCTGATCCGGTGCTCCCAACTATTGCCAGTGTCTGACCGGCCGGTATTTTAAAGGAGACATCTTTCAGTACATCGTTTTCCCCATCATAAGCAAAGTAGACGTGATCAAACTCTACCTCACCGTTCAACGGGACATCCATCAGTGTTGGATTTTTGGATTCTTCTGTCATCTCATCGCTGTCGAGGATATTAAAGATCCTTTCTCCTGCGACAAGAGCCATCTGCAGGGTATTGAATTTGTCTGCCAGCCAGCGCATCGGCCTGAAGAGCATATTGACATAGACGGGGAAAGCGATGAGTGCGCCCATAGATACTGAGCCACCCACTACATTCTGTGCGCCCCACCAAACCATCATGCCAAGCGCAATCGCAGCGATGATTTCTACGACGGGAAAGAAGACAGCGTAGTAAAGAATAGCATCCAGATTGGCCTTGGTATATTCCCTGTTGATCGTCCTGAATTTTTCACGCTCCTGGTCTTCTGCATTGAAGATCTGTACGACAGACATGCCGCTGATTCTTTCCTGTAGGAAGGCATTGAGTCTGGCGATCTGCGCCCTTACTTTCTGGTAGGAGACTTTTACTTTTTGCTTAAAGACCCACGTGGCAGCAACAATCAGTGGAATAGTCAACAGGCATATCAGCGTGAGGCGAGGGCTGGTGTAAAACATCACACTCACTACCACGAGGATGCTGAGCAGGTCCGCGATGATCGTGATGACCCCTTCAGAGAAAACGGTCTTGATGGTCTCTATATCATTGATCGTCCTGGTGGTCAGGTTGCCGATGGGGGTTTTATCAAAAAAAGACAGGCGAAGGTTCGTGATCTTATTGAAGACACTGACCCGCAGGTCCTTGATGACGGTATGTCCGAGGAGATTGGTCAGGTAGATAAAGGTGTATTGCAGGATGCCGGTCGTGATCAGGACCACAGCAAATAAGAGGCACATACCGACCAGTCCTTCAGGTCTGGGAATGATGATGTACTTGTCTACGATAACATTGATGAGGTAGGGCTGGAGCGTGTTTAGGGGCGCCAGTATGATAGCAAGTAAGGCGCTCAGCACCAGTAGCTTGCGATATGGCATGGCCAGTTTAAACAACCTGACCAACAGATGCCAATCAAGGCTTTTTTTTTCTTTTACGGCTTCCTGACTCAAGATGATGGTGTGAATTCTGACGCTAACCTAAGGTAAATACCAAAACCAAGGTATTTGTTGCCCGGATTACATTTTCCCTTCATCAGCAAAGCTATAGTAAGAGCCTTCGCCGATGATGATATGGTCCAGGACTTTAATATCCATAAAACTGCCTCCTGATTTTATTTTTTCCGTCAGACGGATGTCTTCAATGGACGGAGAGGGGGCGCCTGACGGATGGTTGTGTGACAGGATGACCGAAGAAGCGCGTCTTTCCAATGCCCGCTGGAAGATCACTTTAGGGTCTACCACCATAGCAGAGGTTCCGCCGACATGGATCTCTTCGACTGAGATCACCTTTGATCTGCGGTCCAGGAGGATGATCCAGAAGGCTTCCTGGGTCAGGTCCCGCATCCGGGAATGGAGCAGGTCATAGGCATCAAGGCTTGATGTGATCTGGCCTTTTTGCACGGCATTTTCTGTCACCCTTCGTCGGCCCAGTTCCAGTGCGGCTGCAATAGATACTGCCTTGGCCTCTCCGATACCCTTGATCTTCATAAGTTCGTGGATGGAGAGTTTGGCTAGTGCCGCGAGGCTGTTGTCATTTTGGGTGAGTAATTCCTTGGCCACATCGAGCGCCGATTTGTTGCGCGTGCCGGCGCGCATGAGGATGGCGATGAGCTCGGCTTCGGACAGGGACTTGGAACCCATGTGCATGAGTTTCTCCCTGGGCTGGTCTCCGGCAGACCATTGTTTGATCGACTGGTGCATAAACGGTGAAGTTTGCATACTAAAGTAAGGCAGAAAGGCGGAACGGCGGAAGGGCAGAACGGAAATATTTATTTTTTAAACATTTTTCAATTCCGTGGTAACATTTTGACTCGTTCAAGACACTAAGGGTATGGAAAATAACTATCATTCATTCGAGGATCTGCTGATTTGGCAGGAAGGCATGAAATTGTGCGATGAAATTTATACTGTGCTCAGAAAATGCAAGGATTGTAGCTTGCGTGATCAAATGCAAAGAAGTGCAGTTTCAATTCCTTCTAACATTGCTGAAGGGTTTGAATTAAGCACAAACAAGGCATTTATCCGGCATTTGTATATAGCTAAAGGATCTGGAGGGGAATTGCGTACCCAATTATATATTGCTATTCGACAAGGTTTTATTGAAAATCAAAAAGGAAAAGAGCTCGTGGACTTAACAAAGAAACTTGCTGCTATGATTTCTAATTTTATTAAGGCGCGTAAAATAAAAACAAGATCAACAGGCAAATAGTGAATTCGCCTTTCCGCCTTTCCGCCCTTCTGCCTTTCCGCCTATACCTTGTCTAATGCAGAAGCAATGTCCGCTTCCAGATCTTCGTATGATTCGATGCCTACACTCAATCGGATGAGCGAATCTGTAAGTCCGGAAGCAAGTCTCTGCTCACGAGGTATTGATGCATGTGTCATTGAAGCGGGATGTCCAATGAGTGATTCAACACCACCTAGTGATTCTGCAAGAGAAAATAAATGCGTTCCGCTGAGCACAGTCATAGCAGCATCAATATTGTCTGCGTTAAGATCGAAGGAGATCATCGCGCCGTAGTTTCTCATCTGTCTGCCGGCGAGGGCATGCTGTGGATGATGGCTCAATCCCGGATACATTACTTTTCCAACTTTCGGATGTTGATCGAGGAAGTGTGCGAGCTTCATGGCGTTTTCGCAGGCGCGGTCCATGCGGATGTGGAGTGTCTTGATACCACGTAAGGTGAGAAAACAATCCTGTGGGCCAGGTACAGCGCCGCTTGCATTTTGTAAAAACTTCAATCGTTCCGCCAATGCATCATCGCTGGTGACAAGTCCGCCCATGATCACATCGCTATGACCTGCAATGTATTTGGTGATGGAGTGATGGACGATAGTTGCACCGAGCGCTAATGGATTTTGTAGATATGGTGATGCAAAAGTATTGTCAACACACACGGGAATGCCATGCTCGCGGGCGATGTCGCATATAGCTTTGATATCGGTGATCTGGAGTGTCGGATTGGTAGGTGTTTCCAGCCAGATCATTTTCGTTTCCGGGCGGATAGATTTTCTGACCACATCCAGGTCGGTCATATCTATGTATCGGCTTTGGATTCCCATAGGTCCATAGACGCGGACCAGGAGGCGATAAGAGCCACCATAAAGGTCATGTGAGCACAATACTTCATCACCGGACTGGAGTAGCTTGATCACAGCATCCATAGCGGCCAGGCCGCTGCTATAGCAAATACCGTACTTTCCTCCTTCGAGTGCCGCGAGACTGGCTTGCAGGGCATCACGTGTTGGATTCTGGGTGCGTGCATATTCATACCCTTTATGCTGGCCGGGAGCGGCCTGCACATAGGTGGAGGTCTGGAATATAGGGGTCATGATGGCGCCGGTGGTTGGGTCAGGTGTTACGCCTGCATGCACGGCGCGGGTGCCGAAGCCTTGATTTTCTGTATTGCTCATAAGCCTGCAAAGGTAAGAAGATGCCTCCGCTTTGTTTCACCGCATTGTTTTTACCAATTTGGAAGAAAAGCTACGGCATCCAAGGAAGGCAGGGAGCAGGGAGCAAGGAGCAAGGGGCAGGGAGCAATGAAGTTATAAAGAGTAGGTGTTAAAGTGTGGTATTTACACTCATGTCAAAAACACACGCTTCTCACTGTCTTACTGTCTCACTGTCTTACAAAAGTGTGAATCATATAATTCATTTCCACTTTTGTGTAAGTGAAGAGCAGAAAATGAGGGCCACCTTTGTATGGTGATAATCTATCACGGCTAAACCGACCCGATATGCATATCAAGCCAAAGAGACCCCGACTGGAGAAAGGGATCAAGTTGATCAACACGAAGACATACGAGGATTACAATCAGAAGAAGCCAAATCCTAATGACCCTAACGAGGTAAAGAACACTCCACTTGCGCCATTGCCTAATAGTGGGGATGAATCTACACCCTTGAAGGAAGATAGTAAAGAATGATAGTTATCCGAGTACCGATTACCGGTCACTGATTACTGATTACCTTTTCCTCTTCAGCACATCCCTTGCGGCATCAACAATATTGGTTGGCCCTAAGCCGTATTTCAGCAGCAACTGATCTGGTGTCCCACTTTCTCCAAAACTATCATTGACAGCAACATATTCCTGAGGTGTTGGATTTTTTCTTGCGAGGAGTTGAGCGATACTGTCACCCAAGCCGCCGTTGCGCTGATGCTCTTCTGCGGTGACCACACATCTTGTTTTGGCAACAGAATCGAGTACGATCTCCTCATCAAGTGGTTTGATCGTATGGATATTGATCAGCTCGGCAGAGATGCCTTGCTCCTTTAATTTCTCCACAGCTTCCATAGCATAAGCTACAAGATGACCTGTTGCTATGATCGTGACATCTGTTCCTTCCTGCATCATGATTCCCTTGCCAATGACAAAGGGCATAGTATCAGGGATGACGATAGGCCAAGATGGACGACCAAAACGCAAATACACCGGGCCATGGTGTTCAGCAATCGCGATGGTTGCTGCTTTGGTCTGGTTATAATCACATGGATTGATGACTGTCATGCCCGGGAGCATTTTCATCAATCCGATATCTTCAAGGATCTGGTGAGTTGCCCCATCTTCACCAAGTGTGAGGCCTGCATGTGACGCGCAGATTTTTACATTCTTATCGGAGTATGCGATTGACTGCCTGATCTGGTCATACACGCGACCTGTTGAAAAGTTTGCAAAGGTTCCGGTATATGGAATCTTACCTGCAGTGGCTAAGCCTGCAGCAATTCCCATCATATTTGCCTCAGCGATACCGGTCTGGATAAACCGCTCCGGAAAGGCCTTGATAAACGCATTCATCTTCAATGATCCTATCAGGTCTGCGCACAATGCAACCACATTTGGATGTTGCTGTCCTACAGCCAGCAAACCATCTCCAAAGCCATCACGCGTGGCCTTCTTACCTGTAACCGGAAAATCTGTTAACATGTGTATGTTATTGTTTTATCAATTGAATATGATCCTGCTTATCTGTTTCGCCCCTACAGGGCGAGAATTGTTTTTATACTCGTTTATGGCTACCGACCTGTTGCCCCGATGGGGCATTGATGTTTCATTATGCTCACTGCCCATTGCTTACTGCTCTCCCGCTTTACGGCTTCGCAGCGTGCGGGATCTCCGCTGTGCTTCGAACTGCTCTCTGCTCTCTGCTCTCTGCTCTCTGCCCTCTGCTCTTTGCCCTATGCTCAATAATCCCCAAGAGTCTCTTCCAATTGCGCAAGCGCTTTATCTTTCTGCTCATCATTTGGAGCTACACCGTGCCAGTGGTGGCTGCCCATCATGAAATCCACACCAGAGCCCATCTCTGTTTTCATCAGGATGACGACAGGCTGGCCTTTGCCTGTAAGGGCTTTGGCTTGGGCAAGTGTGTCAAGGACTTCCTGCATGACATTGCCATTCATGTGCAGGACCATCCACCCGAAGGATTTCCATTTGGCATCGAGGTCACCAAGTGACATGACATCTTTAGTAGCACCATCGATCTGCTGTCCATTCCAGTCCACGGTGACGATCATGTTGTCTACCTTATGATGTGCAGCTGACATCATGGCTTCCCATACTTGTCCTTCGTCAAGTTCACCGTCACCAGTGAGCACATAGATCAGACCTGCATCATTATCCATTTTCTTTGCCATTGCGGCACCAATAGCTACAGACATCCCTTGTCCAAGTGAACCAGAGGCTACACGAACACCGGGCAGGCCTTCATGTGTGGTAGGGTGTCCTTGCAGTCTTGAATTTAGTTTTCGGAAGGTGCCCAACTCAGCAGTTGGAAAATATCCGCTGCGTGACAGCACACTATACCATACCGGAGAGATGTGTCCGTTGGAAAGAAAAAACATGTCTTCTCCTTTGCCTTCCATTGAAAACGGAAGGTTGTGATGAAGGACATGAAAATAAAGGGCTACCATATAATCCGTACAGCCCAGCGAACCGCCCGGGTGGCCACTCTGGCATTGGTGGACCATGCGGATGATATCACGCCGCACCTGGCTTGCTATTTTCTTGAGTTCCTCGTTGGTTGGCATTATATATGAATTGTATTAAATCTGATCCCGCTTAAAGGGTTGGGGGGAAAAAGAAGAAGGCAATCTAAGATCAGAGTGCCTTCTTCGTGTTGTGTGCCACTATCGCGGCACGATCGATGTCGTAGTGAAAGACTACTTCACTGCGTCAGCAAGAGCAGATCCGGCTTTGAATTTAGCGGTCTTCTTTGCTTTGATCTTGATCGTTTCGCCAGTTGCCGGGTTACGACCTGTACGTGCAGCACGCTTGCTAGTGGAGAATGTACCAAATCCAGGAAGAGTCACTTTATCACCTTTTTGAGGGTCTTTGTGATCGCTTCGATGGTTGCATCAAGTGCGCGGCCAGCATCAGCCTTAGTCAGGTCTGAGCCTTTTGCAATAGCTTCAATTAAATCGCCTTTGTTCATTTTCAGCTTATTAATGTTAAATAATATATGAATTCGGGCGTAAATGTAGGTCGCGGATATATTAAAAACAAACTTTATACATGAAAAATGGACTGAAATGCCTGATTTTATTGCCTTTTCTTGTTTCAGTAGCCCCAGAACCCCTATTTTCACGGCATGAAGCACCTCGTGTACGTCTTTTTTCTAGTAATTATAGCCATCTCAGCGCCCTCCTGTAGTAAGAAATCAGGCTGTCCAGCCGAATCTGCCCAAACAAAGGTGGACAAGCATGGGGAATACAAATCGAGCAAGACCACCTCAGGATTGCTCCCTCCAAAGAAAAATTACAAGAAGCAAAAGGGTGCTTACAAACCCAAACACAAGGAAGTCCATCACAATTGATGCAAGCCCGCTTGCATCTTGCAGAAAATTAAGTAAAGAGATGATGATATGTAGAGACGCGATTAATCGCGTCTCTACATATCATCATCTCTCTACCTGTTATCCACTTTTTCTTTCTGCCATGCATTGCCAATCGTATACAACGACAACAATGTGAAGAATATCGCAAGTCCGGGAAAGACCACCAGCCACCATGCATCAAAATGATTTCTTGACTGGGCAAGCAGGCGGCCCCAATTGATTTCTTCAGTCGGCAAGCCGATACCCAGGAAGGATAATGAAGTCTCCGCCAGGATCGCAGAGGAAACACCAAATATAAAAGAGATCAATACGGGCCTGAAAGCATAAGGCATGATATGCCTGCGCAAGATTTGCCATGAAGGTACATTGAGGATTTGTGCAGCTTTGATGTAATTGGTTTCTTTCATCTTAAAAACCTCTGCCCGCATATATCTCGCCATCGAAGGCCAACGCAATAACGCTATGGTCAGCATGACCACCACCCAGCCTTTTAACGGGACGATGGCCACCAGTATCAGGATGAGAAAGATTCCGGGAAACCCATCAATAATGCTCACCCATCCCATGACCATACCATCTACCCTCACAGGTATACTGCCACGCGAATCATTTCCTGATTTCTTAAAAAGAAAAATCACAGCAACTAAGAGCACTATAGTAGTCAGCATCTTGACTAGCAACGAAAGTGGTGTAAACCAAACCAGGAATATCATCATGCTACTGATCAGTATGATGGCCAGCTGAGCCCAAGTGATGCGCCAGCCCGCATTGCCCCACCATGCTGCCGCAGACCCGAGCGGTATTCCGATCAACAGTGCAATCAACATCGAACCAAATCCGATCAGCAGACTCACCCTGCATCCACGGATCAGGCCAGCCAGGACATCCCTCCCCAATATGTCCGTACCAAGCCAATGCCTGAAACGATACTGGTCCCCCTGAGCACTAAATGGACTTAAGTAAGAGCCGCTGCTGAGGTCAATCGTATGATGACTATATGGTACAGGAGCGCGCCACACTGATTCAAATGAAGTATTCCTCCAACTGACCGGAGAATGTGCCGGATGTGTTGCTGACAAACCCGATTCGGAGACACTCGAGAATAGTGGAAAATAAGTCCTGCCGTCAAGCTTGCAATAGTATGGTTTCTCATTTGAGATCAATGGCCCGAATACTGCGATAAAGGCAATCAACAACAGAAAAATCCATGCGCATCGGACACCCAATCCAGCCATCCAACCCGGAAGCAAGCGCATCATTGACATCACTCTCTTCATCGCTCCATCGATTTGACCCTTGGATCAGCCCACTTGTAGATGACATCTGTAAGGATATAGGACAATACAGTGATCGTCGCCCCAAACATCAAAATGGGGAATACGACAGGCCAGTCACGAGCCATCAGGCTAGTGTACATGAGCCTTCCCATCCCGGGTATACTAAAGATCACTTCGATAATCAGCGATCCTGAAAGTAAAGCAGGCAATGCCCCTCCGATAAGTGTGATCATCGGGAACAACGCGTTCCTGAATACATGTTTGTGGATGATGGTTTTTTCTGACACACCCATTGTACGAAGCGATAATACATACGGCTGACGTAACTGGAGCAATACCGACTGTTTCATCTGTCTGGACACATATGCAAGTGAACCGAGTGAAAGGCAGAGCACAGGTAAAATAAGATGCTTCAAGAGGATGCCGGATTTTTCAAGGAAATGGCCTCCTCCCTGATAAGATCCAAGTCCGCCGGCTGGCAATATGGAGAGCCATTCTCCCGAAGAAAGAAAATAAATAAAGAGTGTCGCCAGCCAGAATGAAGGCAAGGCATATAGTGCGAAAAGCTTGAGGTTGATGAGCCGTTCGATTTTCGATCCGTCATGTGTGCCACTCCACACACCTATCGCGACACCTAGCAGGATGGCCAGCACAAAGGCCAGACCGTTGAGCAACAAAGTCCATTTTAATGCGTCAAATATTTTACCCCATGCGTCGCGTCCATCAATCAATGAGGTCAGTGGTGCAAAGCTGATAAAGCCTGACATCCATTGATGGTACTGATTGTTCGTGCCATGCCAATACATCGATGGAAGCCATTCACTGGACGCAAGATCTTTTTTTGTATTAATGAGTTGTTCGACATCGGTATTCAACCTGGTTACAAGATTGGCATAGGCCGGGTCGTTATTTTCATTAGCAGCAACGAGCGTTTGAAGGCGTAGGATATTGTGGTGAGCAGTAAAGAGATCGTGTGTATGTAGCGTTTCGTGCATAGCCAAACAAAACTGATCTGCCACTACCGAAGTGTCCGCCCTGGGGCATGCAAACTCAAGACCAGAAAGAAGGGTATGGTACAATTGCTTCACAGCATCTTTACGCCTGGTGGCTTGAGCCCATTTTTTTATTGTCTGCCGGTCATCAAGTGGAATGATACTGTACAACGAGTCAGGAAAATACCCATGGGCTATGGTAATGTAAAACAACGGAAGGTTAAGTCCCCTTTTTTCTGCTACACGTGCATACGCTTGCCGATGTTGCAGTGGATTGGCTGACGATGAATACCTTGATTCATCAATGCTCAGGTAATCCAGGATTTCATCGCCAGGTACAAGTTTACTCAGGCAAAAAGCAATGATGGAAATGACTCCCAGCAGGAAAAGTGCACGGACCAAGCGCTTAAGCAGGGATCTGATCATAGCGATGCTTTATGAGCCTGATGGTTTCAGCAGGCTCTCAAAATACCCTGGCCTGCGGGCAGAAGTTTGCAGTTGGATTCGTTTAGAAGCGATGATTCGCTCCAGGGGTACATATAAGTAAATAGCCGGCTGTTGTTCATAGATGATCTCCTGGAATTTCTTATACCATTGATCCATCGTTGCTATATCATCGGTAGATCTCAGTTCTTCGAGGACACGATCCATTTCAGGAGAGTGGAATCCGCTCCTGTTGCTTCCTCCTGATCTGTCATAGGATGAATGCCAATAAGGGAATGGGTCTTCTTTGCCTGGAAATGGCCTTATCCGTATGGGAAGCAATTGGTAATTATTTTGCCTTACATCTTGCTGGAGCTGGCTTGGATCAACGACTGCGATTTCAATATCAAATCCAACTTTTGCTGCATTCTCCTTGACAATATTGGCAATCGCCATGCCTTCTTCCTTGTTGGTGATTTTAATTTCCAGGTGCAATTCCTGGCGTTTTCCACCAATCATTTTATCAGGCGTCCCGTTGTTGTTGGAATCTGTCCATCCCGCTTCTTTAATCAATGCCAGGGATTTGGAGATATCCTGTGTGATCGGTTTGAGTGAGGTATTAAAATAACGCTTATCGGGGTGTACCGGGCCAACAGTTCGCCTGGCATACCCTTGCATCACATTGGTAAGGATCCCATCATAATCGATACAGTAAGCGAGTGCTTTTCGGATCCTCGGATCTGCAAGTATCGAATCACGATTATTGACTTCAATATAGTTGACCTGCATCAGGGCTGGTGTGGCATACTGCACTTTTTCATTCCATGCCGGGTCAGCCTGCATTTTCTTAAAATCAGCTGCAGGTACTTCAGCCATGAGATCAATTTCCCCTGCCTTGAGGGAAGCTTCTGCCGAGGCGGCATCAAGTAGTATCCGATACGTGATCACAGAGGGGAAGGCCTGCAACAAGAGAGGTGGATCTTTAAGTTTGTCTCCCCACCAGTTTTCATTCCGCTTGAGGCGTATAAACTCTCCAGTCATCCACTGATCCAATGCATAGGGCCCGGATCCGACCACTGTTTCCCTGAAATATTCAGGTGATTCATACAAGGTGGCAAATCGCTTGAGCAGACTGTCTTGTTCCGGAGTCCATACTTTGTTGGGATCCCTGAGTTCGGCGAGGGTAAACCCAGTCATGATATTTTCCTTGTCATACACATGGGCCGGATAGATATTAAAGTTGGTCGTGGCTTCGAGATCAAGGATATAGGAGCTATCCATATAGACGGCTACGTTCTTTGGGTCAGCAGGATCAATCTCGATTTCACTGATATAATCCATAAACCCTTTCCATGTCGGGGCATTGACATGGGGATTATAAACTGACTTAAAGGTGAAGAGGTAATCCTCACCAGTGACAGGTTTGCCATCAGCCCAGACTGCTTCGGGCCTGAATGTCATTCTGAAGACTTTTCCGTTTTGGTGTTTGCCTTCTGTTACCTTTTCACCTACAGGCATACTGGTGATCAGAAGCGGGGATAAAGTCAATGACACTGGATCATATTCCGCTACAGGCAACAAGATCAGGCTTTCGATTTGCGACGCATAAAGGCTCTTGGAAAATATCGGATGGAGACTTTCGGGTTCGTTGGGAAACCTGATGGTCACTTTCAAACGGAGAAATTTCGGGCGTGTTTTTGCAGGAGACAAATCCTGCTGCCAATACAACGCCAATGGCTATTTGTGTGATCATTCCCTTCCTGTACATATATCAAAGATAAACATGCAAAGGGGTTTTGAGAATATCATTGGGGGCGGAACAAGAAGGCGTAGGAAGAATTTTACCGCCATTGTTAACCATGTGGTCCCGCAGGTGTTGTATGACTGATGAAAAAGAAATTGTTGATAGCCGGTGGAAGTGGCCTGATCGGGACAGCCATAAGTGAAAAAGCGCTTCAGGAAGGGTGGGAGGTGACGTTATTGAGCCGGTCTGGTGGTCCTGGCCGTATTGTATGGAATCCGCAGGAGAGTGCAATCCAGCTGGAAGAAAGTAAATCTTTCGATGCCATCATCAATCTTGCAGGTTCCTCTATCGCCGGAGGCAGGTGGACGGGTAAACGCAAAAAGGATATTGTTGACAGCAGGGTCCAGGGATGCAACACACTTCAAAAATACCTGCAGTCAGGCTTATTGACAACGGGAGTTTACATCGGAGCCTCCGCTATAGGAATATATGGAGATAGGAAAAATGAACCTGTAGACGAAAGCACACCGGTCGGCCCTGGTAAGGACTGGATGAGTAATACAGTGCAGGAATGGGAAGCCGGGCACAGTAGGATACAAGCACTGGGGATCCAGACAATTGTTTTGAGAATCGGCATCGTACTCAGTAGGAAAGGTGGGGCACTTCCTGAAATGCTCCGGACCGCCTCTCTTGGGATATTGGGATATTTTGGCAACGGGCGTCAGGTCTGGCCGTGGATACATATCGATGACCTTGTCTGTATTTTCCTTCAGGCCGCAGGTGATGAGCATATGCAGGGTGTATATTTTGCCGGTTCTCCAAATCCGGTCACAAATAAAGCGATGACGATTGCTGCTGCCAAAGCATATTCTCCGCACCGGTTGGTGATTCCTGTGCCCACCATGATGCTTGCAATCTTATTGGGTGAAATGCGACAGATGCTTTTGCAGAGTTGTTCTGGGAGGCCAATGCGGCTGTTAAAGGAAGGATTTAAATTCCGGTATGATGATATTGCCAAAGCAATGGATCACCTTATCTCGAGGAAAACAGCAGAATAAGGGGTCCAGTCGTATTAAGGCTCGAATACTTCGATTTCCTTATTGAGCAGGACAAAATTGGTAAACTTGCCTTTAAACTTGGTTGCTTTAACAGTATGATTATCAATCCAATGATAATTTCCGCCCCGAGGTTTGCCAACCAGCAAGCCGTGGTATTTAAACCCACATTTCTTCAGCCAGGTTTCTGTGATTTCGCGGTGTACTTCGGTACGGGAGGTGAAAAAAGTGATGATATGGCCCTCATCATACCAGGTATTGATGATCTCAAGCGCATCGGGATAGCATGGCACATCCACCATCCGCTCAGGTTCTTCATTGGGTATGTCATCGCATACCGTACCGTCAATGTCGATCAGGAAATTCTTGACCTCAGCAGGAAGGCGGGGACTCAGGGTCTCTCCCTTCTCATTCAATACAGTAAGTAATTTTGGCTTTTTCATCAATAGTTGATTAACAAATGCAAAGGGTGTGCCAAAGATATGTTGGCCTTGTGATATGGATTGTTAACTGATTAGTAACCCACCGAAAGGGAATTGTGAAAACAAAGGACAAGGCATTAAAAATCTATATAGTTGGTGGGATCAACAGGCTTGCCATGGAGCCATAGTTCAAAATGAAGGTGTGGACCGGAGGATAATTTCCCGGTATTGCCGATGATGGCTACCGCTTCGCCTGCGCGCACAAAAGCCCCGGTTTTCTTGAGGAGGGTGGCATTGTGCTTGTAGAATGAAACCATGTCATTACTATGCTGGATACCAATGGTATAGCCAGTTTCAAGCGTCCAGTCAGCGGTGATCACATGACCGTCCCAGATGGCTTTGACCGGCGTATCATGGGGTGCAAGGATGTCCACACCCAAGTGGTCGGTCTTGGCATCAAAGGCACTACTGATCACCCCTGAGATGGGAGGCATGAGGTACCTGTAATCTGCTTCGTTGAGTATAGCCCCCTGCGGGGAGTTGTTGACTATCGTATTGTCGATTGATTTTGATACCCCGTTGCTCACCACCGTGCCTGTTGCAGCCTTTTCCGGCTGAGAAGTCACTACCTTTGAGGTATAGGTTTTTCTGGGGGCAGAAATACTGTCTGGCTGGCGAACCAACTGGTTAAAGCGCTCATAATAAAGCTTGTAGCTGGTCAGTTCGGACTCCAGGGTGGCCATTTTCTTGCTCAGCTTGATATATTCCGGGTGCTGGGATGGTTCGGCATATCCCGGGACTAATCGTTTGAGGGGGGTAAAAAAGATAACAACAGCCATAAGCCCCATAGCGACAAGGATCAGGGAAGAAAGGAGGATGTAAATATTGAACAGGGTGAGCCGGTATGAGCCCACTTCCTCCAGGGTTTCATCCTTTCGGAGTACCAACCTGTAGATCGTATGCCAGTTACGTTTGCGGGTTTTGACCTGCTCTATCATATGATGGGACGGATACTGATTTTTTAAAATAAATTTGCCTCAAATTCAGTTAAATAGCATTCAACCTTTCAGGAAATCCCGGTTCAGTTTTGAAATCAGACAGCCTTATATACCATATTAACGTGAAAAACACCTTTTTGATCATTTTGTCCGTGGGATTGCTCAGTGGGTGCGTGACGAAGAAAAGCCGGAATGACCAGTCAAAAGTAGGGCAATACTATCACAATCTTACCTCCAGATTCAATGGTTGGTTTAATGCCAATGAACTGGTGATTAAAAGTGTGGCTACCCTGGAGGAGCAATACCAGGACAATTACAACGAAATCCTCCCGATCTATGAATATGCCGCAGTCGAAAGTGCCGATGCGGTAAAAGCTGATCTGGATGAGGCTATAAAGAAGGTCTCTGTCGTGGTGACCCTCCACAAGTATAGTGACTGGGCTGATGATTGCTACCTCCTGATCGGCAAGTCCCTGTATCTCAAGAAGGACTATGAGGCTGCCGAAAATGCCTACGAATTTTACATGGACGAGTTCCTGCCTACCGGAAAACGGGCCAATTCGAAGTATAAGCGAACCCATAAGGCTGGCGTTTCGCAAAGCGGTGGAAAATCATCCTCAGAAGTCAAGGAAGCCAATAAGCGGAAGAAGGAGTTGCAAAAGGCACGTAAGAAAGCTGAAAAAGAGAGGAAGAAATACAATAAGGAACTCCGCAAACGCAAGAAGAAAGGGCTCCCAACCGATGACCTGGTACGTCCGGGTACCACAAAGGCAGCAGACGGCACCACGACTATTCCAACCTCAGAGGTAAAGAAATATGAGCCCACAGCGGCCGAACTCAAAGCCAAAGCAAAAGCCGAAGGCGATCAGGCCAACTTTTTCCTGCGCGCTGCAGCGTATGATGAGGCTATCCTCTGGCTGGCCAAGACCTATATAGAGCGGGAAAACTGGACTGGAGCGGATTACCAGTTCAGGAGGTTGGAAGGTGATGATGTACTACCACCAAGGGTGTATATGGAACTTCCTGTAGCCCGTGCTTACTATCATATGAAGCGTGGTAATTATCCACAGGTCATTCCTTTCCTGGAGCAGGCTATCGAGCGGGCCAATAACACTTCATTAAAAGCCCGATACAGCTATATCATTGCACAGTTGTATTATCGGGATGGTAAGATCGATGAAGCGAGGACCTATTATGAAAAGGCTCTTGAATTTACCAATGATTATGAGATGGAGTTCAACACCCAGCTCGCGATCATCAAGGCATCAGTCAAGGAAAACAGGATGACCAGTGCAGAGGCCTTGGATCGGCTCGAGAAAATGGTCAAGGATTCCAAGAACGTCAATTACCTCGGACGCATCTACTACCTGATGGGTACGATGGCGGTTGATGCAAATGATATTCCCCTGGCCATTGGTCACCTCGAAAAGAGTGTGGAGACGGTTGGTACCGATAAGTTTCAACAGATCGAGAGCCAGTATCTGCTCGCTACATTGTATATGCAGCAAAAGGATTACGTCTCTGCTGAATCCGCCTACAAGGCCTGTGCAGCAGTCATGAAAGATACAGATCCAAGGTACAAGCAGGTCAAGAAGTTTGCAGACAACCTCACCGACATCGCGCTCAATCTAAACACGATCACCCTGCAGGACAGCTTGCTCTACCTCTCGACACTGACGCCGGAGCAATTGAAGATTGTGGCTGTAAACATCAAGCTCAAAAAACAGAAGGAAGCTGAAGAGGCAGCTGCCAAGAGCAAATACCAGGCATCGGCAGGCAATAAGTCAGCGCCACCTCCGCCTGTAACTGCCGGTGGTGGTAGTGTGCCTCCTCTCCGTGCAGGAGACGAAGCAGCAGGTGTATTCTGGGCCTTTGACCAAAAAAACCTTAAGAAGACCAAGCGGGAGTTTGACAGGACGTGGGGAGATATTCCCTTGACCGATTATTGGAGGGTGAGTGCCAAGGCCAGCCAGTTTGCCTCCACAGCTGAGGCGGTGACCTCCAGTAACGAAGGATCTGTAGGCGTCTATGAAAGTGAAATCGAAGATTTTTTCAAGGATGTGCCAAAGAATGATTCCGCCAGGGCAATATGCCATTCCAAGATCCGGAAATCAATGTTGCTGCTTGGACAACTATACAGGGACAGGCTTGAGGACTATAACAGCTCTATAGAAATCCTGGAATCACTATTGGCCAAGTATCCTGATGCTCCTGAAGAGCTAGAGACATTCTATCAATTGTACCTCTCTGCACTCTCTGCAGGTGATCATGCCAAGGCAGAACAGTACAAGGCGATGATCATAGCCCAATATCCTAATTCACGTTTTGCCAAGGTATTGTCAGATCCAAATTTTGCCGCAACCCAGTTGTCTGAGCATGACCGGTTGGTCAGGTATTATGATGAGACGTTCCTTCTTTTTGAGCAAGGCAAGCATGACGAGGTGTTGTCAAGAATACGTGACCTGGATGAAAAATTTGGAGCCAATAATGTCCTGATGGCCAAGTTTGACCTGCTGAAAGCGATGAGCATGGGTGCCACTGTAGGCAAGGAAGCATATGTCGATGGCCTCAAGTATGTCATTGCCAGGTATCCTAACAGTGATGAAGAGAAGAAGGCAAAAGATATGTTGCTCTTACTGGGTGATAGTGGCTCAGGCAAGGCATATGGAGAGTCAGGACTGGAGGATGCAGTCTTTACGATGGAAGAAAATGCATTACACTTTGTAGTTGTATATGTCAGCAACCAGGATCAGGTGAGCCTGGCAGATACCAAGATAGCATTGGCTGAATTTCATAAGAAGTATTTTGCCCTGGACAACCTCAAAATGGCAAGCCTTGTCTTTGATCCGGCCAAGAACCATTCACTTGTGCTGGTCAGATCCTTCAATACCAAGGAGAAGGCAATGACCTATTACGAAACCGCGTTGCGTAATCCGAAGGATTTCCTGCCTTCCAGTGCGATATTCGAAGTGTACCCGATCACACAGAAGAATTATAGGGAAGTGATCAAGGCGAGGTCACTGGCAGAGTACAAGACGTTTTTCGAAGCGAATTATTAAAAGAGCTATCAGCTGCCAGCTATCAGCTTTCAGCTGGGGGTGCAGGGGAGTGCGTGTGGTCAATACGCATGCTAAGCGTTAGTCGTTTTGTAAGTGTAAATACCTCATGTGAATCCAAACACACCCTCCTGCCCACAGACCTGATAGCTGATAGATCAAACACACCCACACTCCTGCTCACACAGCTGGTAGCTGGTAGCTGGTAGCTGATGGCTGATAGCTGATAGCTGACGACTGATAGCTTCTAAGTATCAAACTCTACAAGTGCAGCGCCCTTTTCGACAGCCTGTCCCACATTTACCTTGACATTTTTGATCACTGCATGTTGCGGTGCAACGATCACATTTTCCATCTTCATGGCTTCGAGAATGATCAGGGGGGTACCTTTTTCAACTTCCTGGCCTGTGGTGACTTTAATGCCTGTGACCAATCCCGGCATAGGAGCGTGAAGGATGCTTAGCTTTTTGGATTGGGTGCTGTTGAGGCCCATCTTTTCGATCAGGAGATCCAGGTCTGTCAGGAGTACCGTTTCTTTGATCTCTCCATCAATCTTAAGGGTATATTTTCTTGAGGCAGGATCAGCTGCGATGAGAACGATCGTATGGGCTACTCCATTTTCGAGGAGGTGGAAGGTATTTTCATTGACCTGGATACAATCAA
The DNA here is from genome assembly GCA_016716665.1 of Candidatus Opimibacter iunctus. GTDB lineage: Bacteria > Bacteroidota > Bacteroidia > Chitinophagales > Saprospiraceae > Opimibacter > Opimibacter iunctus. The sequence continues at coordinate 95,034 of JADJVH010000014.1, forward strand.
GATCCTTCCACGCTTCGGGTGTCATTTCAAACCTATGGCCATCGATTTCGACCACAAGGGAGGCTGTGTCTGTCATTGTGCTGTAGTTTGTTTTTGTCTGCCGACTTTATCAAGGAAGATCACTTCAAATACTGTTGACGACACATAGATAATCAGAAACGGCCATAGAAAGGTATTGTCCGGCGGGACGAATAACTTTTTATAGCCGATGATCAGGGCCAGGCAAACGAGCATTTTCAGGAAAACTGCGATCATGATCAGTTGGATATACAGACGGGTCAGTTTACTTGCGGCAGCTATCCTTGCCGCCACATACATCATGCCGCAGAAGACCACCATCACGAGCATAGAGAAAATTATAAACCCGAGGTGGTTGCTGACCTTCTGGACTGACCACATCAGGAGAAGATTGAGGACAGCCTGCACCAAGACAGTCATCCCGAGCCCGTGAAGAAATTGCTTAGGATTCATCCTTTTGATTGAGGTCTTTGACTAGTTTGTAGAAGAAGCCTCCGGTAAAGAGAAGGATAAACAGGATGGTGAAATAGGGATCGGATGTGTTCAACGATTTATCCACTTTCTGGCCCAACCATGCAGCTATTCCCAACAAGGCAAACAACTGCAGTGCCATACCGCTGTACTTCAGATATTGATTGGACTGCGATGGTTTCGCCGTCAAGACATAGCCGCTTTTGATTTTCCAAGTGTACTCAGTTCAATCACCTCCTCTTCTTCCATATTCAATTTGCGGGTAGTTGCGTTCTGCGGGCCCATCTTGCATTTCACATTGAATATCGAACCCGGCTGTACCACCAGTTTCTGGGTAGATACATCGCCTTCGATCTTCGCGGTTTCCTTGACATGGAGTACATCCCCGACGATGAGCACGCCTTCAAAACGGCCTTCGATGACTGCATTCTCACAGGTGATATCGCCTGAGATATATCCGGTAGGGCCGATGATGACCTTTCCCTTACAAGTCAATGTGCCTTTGAGCGTACCGTCTATGCGAATGTCTTTGTCGGCTTGTATGGTGCCTTCGACATTGGTGCCCTGAACGAGGCTGTTACTGGAGGTAGAAGACGCAGTGGTGATGATACCATTCGTCTTGTTCTTTTGATCATTCTTTGTATTGCCAAACATCCCTTAGTAGTATTAAAGCCGTTAAAAAATAGGTATGTCATGGAGACTATAACCTGACAAAGGGGGCTGTGATAAAGTTAAAAAAGAAAAGTGAAAAGTGAAGAATATATTCCCTCACTTTTCACTCTTCATTTTTCTTTTTTCTCTTAAAACTTAGGACAGTATACGCCGCGGCTTTGCGGACCGCATACCAGGTAGATCATAGAGAATTCAAAACCTCCGTTTCCACGGCTCTGCTGGCTCAGGCTGGATACGTTGATATCATAACTGAAACCAATACCCCAGTTGTCATAATCAAACCTGGTTGACAGGATGAAGGCATCCATCAGCAATGGTTTTTCAAAATGGCGGGCAAGGCGAACCCATGCACCCACCTGGAAGGATTGATCCTGGCCATCAAGGGCAAAACGGAAGCTATTTCCGGCGTTGATTTCAAGCGATGGACCCTGGGTGAAAAACACAGCACCTGGGACGAGCGATACATCTCCGCCGCCCATTGGGAATTGACCTCCAGCATGTAATACAGCCTTAGTATAATATTTTTCAACTTGATCATTAAGACGATAGAATGAAAGGTTCGCCTGATTGAGGTGGTTGATAGCGCCACCAAAATAGAAGTTGGTCTTCTTGTCCAGGACAGAGAACCATAAGAGGCCTACACCAACATCACCGAAAAGGAAATTGTCAGGAAGATCGCCTTCCCCTGGGTCAATACCGCCATTGAACTCCCCATCAGTGACCTGCACAGGCCATTGTTGGTTGGTATAATCGATACTGCGCTGAGATGCTCCTGCCTCAACCCCCAATACCATGTAATGAGATTTTCTACGGTCACCTCCTACACGGCGGGCATAAGATCCCGAGAGTTTGAGTGTGAGGGTCTGAAAATCCAGGGAACCAGCCACGTCACTCCATACATTGGCTCCAAAGCCAAAGTTGTCATAGCGGCCTACCGGCATTTTCTGGTCATAGGAAACGCTGTAGGTATTATAGGCGCTCTTGCCTAATACAGAGGCCCATTGGTTCCTGTAATTACCTACAATACGGGTATTACAATTCATGACACCGGTGAGCGCAGGATTGAGCGTCAGGGGTGACATATAAAATTGTGAAAAGTGGATATCCTGTCCACGAACAACACTCACGGTTAAAATGAAAACCAGTGATAGATAAAATGCCAGTCTTTTGATCATAGCCACAAAGCGGTAAAGATTCCTGAATAGCCAGAGAATTGGTTAAGAAATAAGAGAATGTATAACTTGCTGAAAAGCAGGCAGTATACCCCTAAAGGGTGGTCATTAGCCCATTTCACAGCCAGAAATATACAAAATCACTTTTAAATCACGATAGATTCTATTGGAATTTTAGAACCCACCCACATTTAATAAGGATAGATACAGATAAGGCGAAAAAGATGCCTGAAGGGCAGCATTTAACGTATTTGCTGTATCAAAAGAGTTGTGAATTGTAACGATTGTCCGACAGGTATGCCTCCGCATGAGGAGTAATGCATGAGACAGGAGAAGGCGAAGAGGTAAAACAAAGGGTTTCGGTGAGGTAAAAATGCAAGTGTTACTTTTGCTAAGGTGTCTAAAGGCATGGCCCCAACTTCGTGTTTTCAGACTATACGAGTCATTTCAAAAAACCAGAACAAGCAATACATACATCTTGAGTAAAAGGAGATCATATCATAAGGTGTATGCCATCTTGTACTACACTTTTACTTTCTTGACCCTAAGTACGGCTCAAAATCTGGTGCCAAACCCTGATTTTGAAATGTATGACAATTGCCCCTCGAATATCGGATCAGGGTATCTGCATTGCCTTCCATGGGAAGACGGTAACAACGGCACTTCAGATTACTTCAATGCATGCGATATCACTGGATTCGTTGATGTGCCATCCAATAATTTCGGTAATCAGTTGGCGCATTCAGGAGACGGTTATGCCGGTTTTTTTGTGCGAAGCCAAACCACAGATTATTTTGAATATATACAAGCTCCCCTCATACAGCCTCTCGAAGGTGGCGTAACCTATCACGTTAGTTTCTATATCAGCCTGGCGGATGAGTTTTGCGGATCTAAACATATCGGAGCTTATTTTTCATTTCAGCCACCTCCTTTCACAGGGAGTGATCGACTTGATGTGGTCCCCCAGATAGACTATGTCATTGATACTTTTCTCTCAGATAATTCAGGTTGGATGTTGATCTCAGGCTGCTTTACCGCTGAAGGTGACGAAGCCTATATCACGATAGGTAACTTTCACCTTGCTACTGAAACGGTATTGGATCCTGATTGCTCTCCGGCATTTATTTATTCCTATTATTATATTGATGATGTTGTGGTAGAGGAAGGCCCTGATCCTGGAGTCATACCGTTGGATCTTGGGGGCCCTGTGTCTGTGTGTGATTCATTTGTTATCCAGCCTGGGGTAGACTATGTTGGATATCATTGGGAAGATGGATCAGTGGCAGATTCTCTTTTGGTGATGACGACGGGCAATTATGCCGTCACTATATCTGACGGATGTAATGTTGGCCTGGATAGTATTGACATCACGATACAGGGTAGTCCTGCACCGGTCTCTATTGGAATCGATTCCGTGACGATCTGCAATGGTGATCACTTTGATATATCGCTGGATCCTATCTGGGACTATCAGTGGAGTAATGGGGATATGACATCAGACGTATCATTGACCTCGTCAGGTACATATTTTGTGACCCGCGATGATGGATGCAACCTGACCACAGATTCGATAGTCATGAATGTCGCAAACCCACCTGCTCCCTTCTCCCTTGGTATGGATGCAGCTATATGTGTCGGATCATCGATCACCATTGAACTGGACAGTACCTGGGGTGCATTTGTTTGGCAAGATGGCAGCACAGCATCTATGTATCATGTGACTATGGATGGATTATATGCAGTGACGGTATCAAATGGATGTGGCAGTGCGTCGGATGACATCATGATCTCATCCATTCAATTGCCATCGGTTGAACTTGGTGGGCCTCAGATCAATTTATGCGCAGGCAATACATTGCTGATCGATCTTGATACATTGGATGCGGCATTTATCTGGCAGGATGGATCAACAGATTCATCTTATCTGGTTTCCACCGAAGGGTTCTATTCAGTAACTGTATCCAATCAATGCGGGTCTGACAGTGACACACTTCTTGTCGATCAGATACTGATGCCGACGGTTGATCTTGGGGCAGATCTGGATTTGTGTTTTGCCCAACTTCCATACCAACTCGATGTCACAGGTTCTCCTGAAGCAACAGATTATTTGTGGCAAGATGGAACTACCATTCCGGTATTTGTGGTCGCGTCACCAGGAGATTATAGTGTGACGGTTTCAAATGCATGTTTTTCGGCAGCAGATACCATCCATGTCCAGGTCAACAATGGCTTTCCACAGGTTGTTTTGCCTGCTGACGTGACGATATGCGAAGGTGACACCTTGGTGCTTTTCAATACCGGCACATCAGGTGCCTATACATGGAATGATATGTCAACTGACACATCCCTGGTTGTCACCTCTGGAGGTTCGTATTCACTGACGGTCACAAATGTATGCGGATCAGGTGCGGATACTATCCATGTTGGGATGATTGCCTTGCCTCCTTTGCCTGACCTTGGTGCGGACGATATATTATGCCCTGGCGATACATTGCAATTATCACCGATGATATCAGGGTTTTCTTTCTTGTGGCAGGATATGAGTACAGCGGATTCATTTCTGGTGGTATCTCCGGGCACATACTTTGTACAGGCGACTAATCTTTGCGGCAACTCTGCTGACACCATGGTTGTATCGGCAGGAGGCCTTGTACCCCCTTTTGATCTGGGACCAGATACTATGATTTGCCAGGGAAGCACATTGGTATTGGGAGTAAATATCCCTGATGCAGACTTCACCTGGCAGGATGGTTCCTCGCTTTCTTCTTTTACCGTCGTCTCGCCAGGAGACTATTATGTAGAAGCTTCCAACTCTTGCAGTTTGGAGTCGGATACAATAAGTATTAATTTCCTCGAACCGCCATTGCCATTTGACCTGGGGCCGGATACCACCATTTGTCCGGGCGAATTTATCTTGCTTGAAGCGCCTTCGACTGCATTTGAAATCACCTGGCAGGATGGTAGCAACCAGTCAGTTTTTTTAGCTGATGAAGCAATGACCTATCAACTGCGTCTTCAAAATGAATGTGGAGTGGAGGAGGATAGCCTCACAGTTGAAATTGATACCCTTCAACCAATTCTTGATTTGGAACCTGAGATCCCATGGTGCATGGGGGATACCATAGTTCTTGATGCAACTCAGGCATTTGATGCCACCTATACCTGGAGTACAGGGGAGCAGACACCGGTCATCTTAGTGACACATCCAGGTCTATATGTTGCAAGTGTTGCTGTGCCCTGCACGTCAATTTCGGATGAGGTGGAAGTCCTTCAGTCTGCCGAATGCATAGAAAGTAAATTTTATCTTCCTAACGTATTCAGTCCCAACACAGACGGTGTCAATGATGTATTCCAGCTTGCAGTAAGTGAGGGCATCGTCATCCTTTCCAACGAGGTTTCCGTTTTCGATCGCTGGGGCAACTTACTATATTATTCCACAGACGTTCCGTTTGCATGGGATGGTTTTGCAAGTAGTGATGATACGCCATCGGCAGTATATGTGTACATCATACATCTTCAATATGCCATCAATGGAGTACATGAAGAGGCTATTTTGACGGGTGATGTGACTTTGCTCCGTTGATCTCAATGTCACCGCCCCCTGCTATTGCCTCATCACTTTTTTAATCTGGGATACACCATTTATATCCATGATGACAAAGTACATTCCGGGGCTCCATCTCTCACACTTTATTAAAGTAGTCTCTCCGGAAGCAAATTGTTGATGTACTATTTTTCCAAAGACATCTGCTATCCTGATCAGCGCAGAAGAACCTTCAGGACACTTGACAATAAAGGACTGATCAAATGGGTTTGGATACACAGCCCATTCGTTGGAACCATAAACCGGTTTTACGTCCACTGGAATGCAGTCCGGATCATAGGGACCACCTGGTGAGCCGCCGAGACATCCGGCAAACCAATTTGCACCGTCATTGATATTACCATTGAGGTCGGACAACTCAAGCGTATAGCCTTCTCCATCCGCACCTGTAATCCATGGAGTACTGTCACCATAGCAAACGCTCAATTGCAAGTGACCGGCTGCATCATATATCCGGATTACATCTGAGCCATTGCCCAAGCCAAAACCCAGGTCGCCAACAAGCGTTGGGACAGCAGGATGAATAACATTAAAGGCTGCTTCGTTTTCGCACAGGACCATAAATTTTCCTGCAGCCAGGGTAGTTCCATCCGGGATAGTAAAAATATGTGTATCATCATCATCACGGACAGACCATCCCGACAAATCAACTGATGTGCTGAGTTGGTTTTTGATTTCAAACCAATCTCCTGCATCCGCGATATCAGCGGAATGATAGTTGATTTCACTGATGATGATGTCATCTTCACAGGGATTGTATGCGGCACCGGGACTTCCCCCTATGCACCCGTCAAACCAACTATCCCCTTGTTCAGGATCATTTGTACCACTCTTCCTTTCCATCGTACGGCCAAAGCCATCAGGGGTACAGGGCCATGGAGCCTGATCATCGTAGGTGGATTGCAATACGGTGACCCCCTTCCGGTCCAGTAAGCGCACCTGGTCTCCACTGTTGTCATAACTGAATAAAGTACTTCCGACTTTGTTGAGTACAGCAGGATAGACTGTAGCGAATTTTGCATCATCTTCTACGACGACCAGTCGTTCGTCAGGCATCAGTATTGTACCTGCAGGAATCGGATAGGCATTAAACCAATCGCGATCCTGTACCTTGTATTCGGTCAGATCGATAGGGTAGTCTGCTACATTGTGGATTTCCACCCAGTCACTGGCATCAAGCGTAGGATCGGAGTGATAATTGATTTCTGACAATTCCAGTTCTACTGGTTGTGCAGAACCGGTAAACACTGCCGTGAAATTTGAATAGGAGGTCAGGTTGAGCGTAAATGAAGTTCCAAGGGTGTCGAGTCCCTGGTTGTTTTCCCAATGATCAAAGGTATAACCCGGATTAGCAACTGCTGTGATAGTCACGGGATTGCCATCAAAATAAATACCGGCCCATGGATATGTCTTAGGGATGATGGAGTTGATATGGATGACGCCGGCTTCAGCAGGTTGGACACGCAAGGAGAGGTCGACCTGGTTATTCAATCCAAAATATTCTTCGATCTGATCACGCTGATAGATGCGACGCACCACGTGAAACTCTTTGAGGTCGTGAATATTACTGCGCCATGCCAGTGAATCAGGAGAGCCCCAACGGGCACTTTGCTTGTTAATTTCAGTTGCTATTTCGGCTGCATTATTGTCAATGATGGCGGCGGTTTTACTTGGAGTCCAGTATTCATTCATCAGGTCCGCAAACCTGTTGATAAAGTAGGATTTGCATTCCGGATTTGCGAGCAGGCTATTCATCATGTCAGTGTATCGGTTTTGAAAGGCAGGATGGGCCAGAGCTTCATCCAGGATATTGATGGTACTCGACACTCCGTTTCCCTGTGCATAGGTTACATCGAAGAGGATATATCTCCAGCGTACATCCGGAGCACTATACATCCTTGTGTTGTTGAAATACATGCTTGAGAACCAATCGCCATTGCCGAGATACATTTCTGCAGCAAAATAATCGACCCAGTTTTCCCAATCGATCCGCCTTTGAGCCTCTGCAAACAAGGCGGGGTCAGTCATGTCATTCTGAATGATGAAATCACTCATGTTGTAAAAATCTTCACCTGTGCCTTCCTCGACCAGATAATCTTCATCTTCAAAATAGGAGGACAGGATTTCATCAACCATATCCGGATCCGCACCATGATTGTCACGTACATAATATTCATTGGTCACTTCCCGTCCGCCGTAGTGGCCCCAGTATTCGCCATTGATAAATACAGCCATGTGCTGGTAACCTGTCGAAGCGCAATGGGTAGGCAGGGTGAGTTGGTTGGCGAGCACGTCACGGATACGTGTACTGTTCCAGTCATCATCCATGCACCTGACCCTGAATTCATGATACTTGTCTATCCCGGGTTTGTCTCTTGCAAAAATTGGATATTGCACATCCTCCCTCGCTCCAAAATCCTCGTCAAAAGAAAACTGCATGGACTTTTGTTCAAAGGCAATAGAATATCCTCCGACGGGGCGAAGGCTTGCATTTTCAGAAAACACCAGGTTTCTTTCTTTATCAAAATACTCCAGGTGGACAGGTGCCTTGAGGCCTGAATTATAATTGTCATACACAGCAAGACCTCCATCTCCGGTATAGAATAGATCACCAGGCTTTGCAGAGATACTAAGGATGGGAAGCGTGCTACTTTCTCCTATGAAATAAGTCGCATCAGCTGTCGAACCTGGTAATTTCCCGGGTTCAAAACTCCTTGCTCTTATGACTGTGGTATTGCTGATCGTAAAGGGACCGTTATATACAAGCGAAGTGTCCACGGGCTCACTGCCATCGGTGGTATAGCGAACAGAGCTCCCCGAAATAGTTACCGTCTGATCAGCCGGATAAAATCCTGCTGAAGGGGAAATGACAGGTGTGTCTGTATAACCTGCCATACAATTATTTGCATTGGGTTCGGCCGGGGTCGGACTGTCTGTAAAGCACCATGGACCATTGTCACCAGTGCGCATTATTGCATTTCCCGGTAAAAGATATGGGACATTGATACTATCTATTGCATTTCCTGCAGCGTCAAAGAGACGTACCGTCTCATCGAAACCAATCTTAAAATTGGTATGGTAACTTGCTGCGCTGATGTTTCCGAAGAAGGGTGGATTGGGTCCATAGAATACATCGGGTGTGTGTATTCCAAAATGAAGCCATGTTCTTGCCGTAAGATCACTGGAGGCAGGCTCAATATTGTGAATTTCCACTGCCAGCACATTTTGGCCTGCGGTCAGCAAAGAAGATAATGTTGCTTTTGAAACAGCGAATACATCCGGGTTGCCACCGCCATACATCTGTGCTTCATGATCTACGGTGGCTAGGGTCATAAAGTCAGGAACACCATCAGGCATATTGGGACTCCGGGCGATTTCAGTTCCATTGAGATAGGCTATGAATGCATCATCATAGTCGATGCTGAGGATGGCGCTATCGAGTTTAGCAGGATCAGAAACCGTAAAAGATTGGCGGTAATAAAATGATAGGGTGCCCGCCGGGATGGGGGTCACATCATCATCGTCGCCATAGCCAAAACCGCCCTGGGCGTTTGTCCAGCTATTGTCATCAAAGGAAGGGCTTGCCCAATCGACCGGAGGGTTTTCTGTTCCGATAAACAATCTCCACAGGTCGCCTTCGTTCAGTGCTGTCTCCCAGTGGTTGATTATGGATTGATTCAGTCCGCCTCTGTTTTTTCCTGAAGCATAGACAAGGATACGTTCACCTACGGCCAGGTTGAAATCAGGAAAACTCCACTTGGGAGAGCCCGAGTCACTCAGGCTGAAGCCATTGAGGTTTTGCCCGGTGAGGCCGGCATTATAGACTTCAATCCAATCGGGATAGTCGTCATCTTCATCCGCGAGTTGGAAGTAATTGGTGGGGGACACCTCGGAGAGGATGAGTTGGGCCCTTGATTGGAATGGGATACCCAAAAGGAATGCAGAGAGCAATAGGTTGAACTTCATAACATGAACTTTCAATGGACTAATGTAGTAAGATGAATGGACAGGGAAAGGGAGAGGATCTGAA
>JADJVH010000014.1:107500-139896 GCA_016716665.1 Candidatus Opimibacter iunctus
TCTTTATTAGCTATCAGCCGTCAGCTATCAGCTTTCAGCGTATTTCTATTCCTTTTTTAGCCCAAAAGACCTCATTTGGCCAATCTTCAGGCACCCCAATTCCCATCTTACCCGCACACCCATTCCGAATTGGGGAGGCAAAGATATTATTCTCCGCCACCTAACCCAAATGTTTTTGGAAAAAATATCCTTCGCAGAAGGTCATTTTCAACTATTTTTAAGGTAAACCCAAGGCCATATGCCCCGAAACCTATTCTTCCTGCTCTCATTCCTTTCCCTGACCAGCTGCGAAGCCTTCCAGGTCATCACCGCAGTGGATCATAAACCCCGGATTCAATCCCCCGAATCCATTAGGCACTATGCTCAAAAGCATGGCTTTGACGGGTATCCGATACTGACTTTTGACACCGCTATCATGTCAGGTGAAGCAGATATATGGCTCAAGTTTAATATGTACAACAAGGAGGGGAAATATCTTTCACTTGATGACCAGATATCCGGTTGCCCTGATAGGAAGAAGGACTATGCCGCGATGAGGTATTTACTTCAACATGGGGAAGAACATTTTCTTCAGGATTCAGCCAGCATGTATAAGGGAGTTTTGAAGGATACCAATTTGTTGAAGACCACGGATATGAAAGAACTAAGTAAGCTTCGTAAAGACACTTCCATTTGGCATGTTGACACGGTCAGGTATAGTACACACCTAGATACTTATGTTCCTTTTTTCAGGACACTTGAGGGTGAAGCAGTGGATATTTATAGTTTGTATGACCAATACCTGATGCTATACGGGTTTGAAATGTCAGGGTATTCAAAGTTTCATTGTATTATGATCAGGGAAAAGATCAGGGAATTGGAAAAATTGAAGAAGGAGTTTGGATCAAGGATCCAGCTCGTGCTGGTCAACAGGGATCAGATGGTGGCCAACAGATAATCATGGTGGAGACAGATTTTGTTCCGGACCTACGGCCCGGGGATAATTCTGCAATGCTTCGTGCTACCGACCTGTAGCCCCGATGGGGCATGGATGTTCATGCGCACTATCACGATAACCCGGCAGAAACAAAAAACGCCCTGCCTAAGCAGAGCGTTTTTCTATCTGTCCGTAGAAAAGGATTACTCCTTCTTTCCGGCATTCAGTGCTTTCTTCAATACTTCCAGCTCGTCCATCTTACCGTCAGCAGCAAGTTGTGCCTGCTCTGCCCAGGTTTCAGGATCGTGCATCTTGTAACGGCTACCTTGTGCCAACAGGATCTCGCGGACTTCATCAGCTGATTTAGCTGCCAATGCGGCGAAACTGTCGATTCCGGCTTCATGCAGGATCTCTTCGATCTTAGGACCGATGCCTTCGATGATCTTCAGATCATCTCCGGTGCTCTTGGCCTTTACAGCCTTAGCTTTTGGTTCCTCAGCTACTGCAGCGGTTTCTTCAACCACAGCAACTGGTGCTTCCTCAACAGCAGGTGTTTCAGCTACAGCAGCAGCTTCTTCTTTAGCTTCTGCGTCTGCCTTGCCTTTGGCTTCTTTAGCATCAGCCAATTGCTCCTTCAGTTGAGAGAACATCGCCATGTCACCGAGGGTAGTAGGCTCATACTTAGCCTGCTGCTCCTTGATCACCTTGGTGGTCTCCTTGCCTTCTTTCTTGCGCTCATCCTTCACGACATCTTCAGCTTCACGCTGGATATCCTCAAGGTAACGCAGGTGGGAAACCATGATCCTCTTATCATCGCGATTGAATTCAATCACCTTGAATGTTAAGGTCTCATCTACTTCAGCCAGCTTGCCATTTTCCTTGCGGAGGTGGCGTGATGGTGCGAATGCTTCAAGACCATATGGCAATTGAACGATAGCACCTTTATCATCACGCTTGATGACAGTAGCTTCATGGTAAGAACCTACTGGGAACACATTCTCGAATGTATCCCATGGGTTTTCTTCCACATGCTTGTGTCCAAGTGACAATTTGCGGTTTTCGCGATCGATATCAAGGATCTGTACCTGGAGATCTGCGCCTACCTTGGTAAACTCAGATGGATGTGCAAAACGCTTGGTCCATGACAGGTCAGAGATATGCACCATACCACCGATGCCTTGCTCGAGCTCTACGAATACACCATATGGTGTAAGGTTCTGAACGCGGCCGGTGTGCTTGCTGCCGACAGGATATTTCTGCTCGATCTCGCCCCATGGGTCAGGAGTCAGTTGCTTGAGGGAAAGGGACATCTTGCGCTCTTCGTGATCGATTGTCACGACTTTGCACTCATATTCATTTCCTACAGTAAAGTAATCCCTTGCATGGATTGGCTGATTGCTCCAGCTTACTTCTGATACGTGGATCAGGCCTTCTACGCCCGGAGTGATTTCCAGGAATGCGCCGTAATCTTCCACGTTGACAATCTTGCCTTTGACGATGCTGCCTTCCTTGATGGTGTCACCAACGACATCCCATGGATGTGGCTGCAGTTGCTTGAGGCCAAGTGAAATCCTCTTTTTGTTTTCATCAAAGTCAAGCACCACGACGTGTACTTTCTGATTGATAGAGAGAACTTCTGATGGGTGATTGATACGACCCCAGCTGATATCTGTGATATAGAGGAGACCGTCTACGCCACCAAGATCCATAAAGGCTCCGAAGTCTGTGATGTTCTTGACCACACCTTCGAGTACCTGTCCTTTTTCAAGGCCGGAGATAATGGCTTCGCGTTGTTCAGCGAGGTCACTTTCGATAAGGGCTTTGTGGGAGACAACGGCATTCTTGATATTCTCGTTGATCTTGACCACTTTAAACTCCATGGTCTTTCCTACAAACTGGTCATAGTCGACGATCTGCTTGATGTCGATCTGTGAACCAGGAAGGAACGTCTCCAGACCACCTGCGTCTACGATCAGACCGCCTTTAGTCTTGCTGATAACAGTACCGTTGATAATCGTACCATTGTTGAAAGAATCCACAAGGCGCTCCCATGCTTTGAGCAGTTTGGCTTTGCGGCGGGAGAGGACCAGCTGGCCTTTCTCATCTTCCTGGCGCTCTACATATACATCTACCTCGTCACCGATCTTGAGGCCATCGATGTCCTTAAATTCAGACATAGGGACCAGACCATCAGATTTGAAGTTGATATCAAGTACAGCATCCCCACCGGTGATCTGGTGAACCTTGGCTTTGATGACTTCATTTTCATTGACTGCACCGAGGGTCTTCTCGTACAGGGCTTCCAGGCGAGCGCGTTCGTCCTTGGCATAGATGTATTGATTACGGTTGGATATTGACCAATCGAATGCATCATGTGGAGTTTCTGGTTCGGCGGGAGTGCGGGATTCCTTTACAGGAGCTTCTTCCTTTGCAGGAGTTTCCTCCATTACTGGAGTTTCTTCAGTCGCTACAGCTTCGGTAGCTTCTGTGATTGGAGTCTCTAAGGACTCTTCTGGCAATGTTGTTTCTTCTGACATTTCAGAAAATGATTGTGTTTGTACGTTCCTAATCTATTGAAAATCAGGACCGGAGGTTAAATAATTGAGTTAAAATGGGACGCAAAGGTAAGAAATAAGTGAAGAATGAAGAATGAAAAGTGAAAAATTGCTAACAGCTGCCAGCTATCAGCCATCAGCTACCAGCTACCAGTGGTTTGCCATTTGGCTTTTTCGCCTCTTTCGCCTCTTTAGCCTTTTCAACCGTTCTGCCCTTCCGCCCTTGCTCCCTTTCCCCAGCGAAATGAGCTGCCCAGAGCAGCATTTCGAAAAGAAAACATACATTGTAAAACCAATACAAATCAACCCAAACGAATACTATAATGGAACCACGGCCCTGGCTTCAAAACTATCCCAAAGGACTACCTGCCAATATCGATGTAGACAAGTATCCTAATCTCAATGCCTTCATATCAGAAGCATTAGTCAAGTTTGCCCCCAACCCTGCTTTCTATTGCATGGGTAAATCGCTGACATATGGAGAGATTGATAAGATGTCGAGGCAGTTTGGTGCGTATCTCCAATCAAGAGGCCTGAAGCCCGGTGATAAAGTGGCGATCATGATGCCTAACCTGCTGCAATATCCGATTGCGCTTTTTGCATGCATCAGGGCAGGGCTCATAGTTGTGAATACCAATCCGCTCTATACACCGCGGGAAATGGTGCACCAGTTTAACGACAGCCAGGTCAAGGGAATCATCATCGTCGAAAACTTCGCGTCCCATCTGCAGGAAATACTTCCAAAGACACAGATCGAAACGATCATCCTCACAAGCATCGGTGAAATGCTCGGATCTGTCAAGGGCCCAATCGTCAATTTTGTAGTGCGCAGCATCAAGCGGATGGTGCCTAAGTATGAATTGCCCAATACCATTTGTTTTAAGGAGGCGATACAACAGGGTAAGAACTTTACCATCAATTCATTTGATGACCACCCTGACCGGGTCATCTCTCATCAATATACCGGTGGAACCACGGGCGTAGCCAAAGGGGCGATGCTCACCAACCGAAACCTGCTCTCCAATATGCTGCAGATCAAAGGTTGTCTTGATACACAAATGAAAGAGGGAGAAGAAATCACACTTTGTCCACTGCCGATGTATCACATCTTCGCGTTTGTAGTCAATTGCCTGGCGATGATGTCTTATGGGTCAATGAATATATTGGTGGTCAATGCCCGCGATACTAAATCTGTCATCAAGGAATTTAAGAAGCATAAGATTACAGTAATGACCGGTGTCAATTCACTGTTTAATGTCCTCTTGCATGAGAAATCATTCCTTGCACTTGACTTCAGCAATCTTAAGGTAGCGGTCGGTGGCGCTATGGCGATACAACGATCAGTCAATGACCGTTGGAAGGAAGTGACCGGCAGAAATCTTGTCGAAGGATATGGCATGACTGAATCATCTCCTGTTGTCTCTGTCAATCCGCTTGATGGGTCTGCAAGAATCGGTACAGTAGGAATGCCGGTTCCGTCAACAGAAGTGCGCATCGCAGATGATCATGATAATACATTGCCCTTTGGTCAGCCAGGTGAGATACAGGTTAGAGGCCCGCAGGTGATGCTTGGGTATTTCAACAAACCGGAAGAAACCGCAAAGACCATCCGCAATGGATGGCTATGCACTGGTGATATGGGGATCATCGACGAGGATGGATATCTCAGTGTTGTAGATCGCATCAAGGACATGATCATCGTATCCGGCTTCAAGGTATTTCCGAATGAAGTTGAGGATGTAGTATGTAGTCATCCAAAGGTTAAGGAATGCGCTGCAGTCGGTATACCCAGTGAGAAGAGTGGGGAGTGCGTCAAGCTCTTTGTCGTCAAGAAGGAAATCAGCCTGACGAAAAACGAACTGATGGAGTACTGCAGGGAAAATCTCACTTCGTATAAACTACCAAAGGAAATTGAATTCCGTGATTCGTTGCCTAAGACGAATGTAGGCAAGATCCTCCGTCGCGAATTGCGCGACCAATAAAAAAGAAATGTAGTAGCAGGGCATGCCCTGCTACTACATTTCTTTTTTATTGTTTTCTGGCCTCCACCCAATGCTTCAACCACTCATAAGTGAGTGACTTAGGACGCTCGAGTGGGAGATTGAGTATGCGGCTCCAGCAGAGCATCGCTAATACACCAAGGGCACGGGAAACAGCAAATAGCACTGTATAATAATTGTGTTCCTTCAGTCCATAGTGTACGAGGATAGCGCCAGAGTGGGCATCCACATTAGGCCATGGATTGCTGACTTTGCCGAGTGATCCGAGGACCTTTGGCGCGATCTCAAATATTTTCCAGACGATATTGACGATATCATCATCAGCCATATTTTTCTGGGCAAAGGCTTGCTGTGCGAGGAACCGTGGATCTGGTTTCCTGAGGACGGCATGGCCGTATCCGGGGATTACCTTGCCGGCAGCGATGGTATCCTTGATATACTTTTCAATTTGCTCGGAGGTTGGCTTTGACGTACCTAGCTCATCGACCATTTCGAAGATCCACTTGATCACTTCCTGGTTGGCCAGGCCGTGCAGTGGTCCTGCGAGGGCGTTAACACCGGAGACCATGGAGTAGTATGCATCACTCAAGGTAGATCCTGCCAGGTGAACAGCATGTGCGCTCGCATTGCCGCCTTCGTGATCAGCATGAATGGTCATATACAGGCGCATCAGGCTGGGGAAGTGAGGATCGTCAGTGACACCTAGCATCTGGGCATAGTTGGCTGACCAGTCGAGGCTGTCATCTGGTGCGATATGCACATTGTCTTTGTACGTCCTCCGGTATATATAAGCAGCTACTTGTGGAAGGCAAGCGATGAGGTTCATCGCGTCTTCGTAGGTAGCGTCCCAGTAATCTTTCTTGTTCATGCCCTCAGAATACCTGCGTGCAAATTCACTCTTGCCTTGCAGGGACAGGATGCCTATGCCCAGTTGGGTCATTGGATGGGTGTCGGGATCAAGACTGTCAAGTACTTTCCAGGTATGGGCCGGGATGTCGCGACGGCGTTCCCATTCATCGCTGAGCCAGTTGACATCAGCTTCGGTAGGAATCTCGTCGGTGAGCATCAGCCAGAACAGACCTTCAGGAAGCGGTTCGCCGCCTCTGGAGGGAAGTAATGTCTTGAGTTCGGGGATAGAGTAGCCGCGGAAGCGGATGCCTTCTTCGGCATCGAGGAGGGAGGTTTCCCAGAGCATGCTCTTGATGCCCCGCATGCCTCCAAACACCTGACCGATCGTGACCTGGTCGATGATGGTGTCATCGTGCTCTTTCATAAATGGCTTCATCTCAGCGATGGCGGCCATTGCTTTTTCGTAAAACTTGGATTTCAGTCTGTCCATGGGAATGGAAAAAAATAATGTTCGATATGTGGTCGCTAAGTTAAGGTTTAATTAGCAAAGCCATTAAGATAACGAATGGGGGAGGGCAAATGTTTGCATCTCACTGACCCCCAACCCCCTGATGCTTCGACCTCCAAGCGCAAATCCTATTGCTACAGCTCAGCAACCAGGGGGGTAATATGAAAATACTTGCTTAAGCTTGATTCCACAGCCATCTCCCTCTTCACAGTGTTTAGAGCTTTTAGGTATCCCGCCGCTGGCGGCATAGTTTAGATAGTTTAGTTTCAATCGGCATAGCCCCACCCATTCACCCTTGCCAATTGCCAATTGAAGACAGCCAACTGGAGACTGCCCTTTGAGACACAGTCTATGCCGAGTCCGGTTGTGCCCGCGATGGGGCACGAATGTTCTTCTGAACCCAAAGCTACCAACCTTTAGCCCCGATGGGGCAGAATAATTCCTCCTTGCTCTCCCGCCGCAAATGCTTTGCATTTGGCGGGATCTACGCTGCGCTTCGACTTGCTCTTATCTACCCTATGCCCTATGCTCTATGCTCTCTGCCCTCAGCCTTTCGCTACAAACGTCATTACAGGCACCTGGCCCTTCTTGCTCAGCACCAGCGTCTTGCCGGTGACTTTATAGAAGGCGGTTTCGGCCAGTGCCTTCTGGAATTCGAGATCGATATCAGGGGTCTTGCAGTCGCCGGAGGTGGGGATCAGGTTGATAAACCACATTTGGTTGGTGCCGCCTCGCTTGGCTTCGCCGGTGACCAGGTTGCAGCCGCTGTGGCTTTTAAAGATGGGCGACGATGGGTCGAGGAAGAGGTACATCTCCCTGGCGGTTTTGCCTTCCACGTTTTTTCCATTGAGTTCGATCAGCTTCCAGTGGATACCGGCTACAGGTACCTGGGGAGCACCTGCTGCCTGGGTGATCTGGGCTTGTTGGTTAGCGGTAGGGGCTGAAGGAGCAGCAGGAGCGGTTTGGGCATTGTCTGCGTTAGGAGCTACCGGGGCGGTCTGTGCCGAGGGAGCAGCGGGAGCTTCTGATGCTGCAGGGGCATTTGGAGCTTCAGGTGCCTGAGCACTGGAATCTGTTGTGCGGCCACTGCAGGACAGTATAGTTATTGTAAGGACTATCAAGAAGTATTTCATATTCGGGTGGATTTATGAATGGTCAATCGAGTAAATTTCTATTGGGACAAAATTAAGCAATGTGCTTCCGATTGACCCCCTACCCCTGCAAAAGGCGACGCCCACTTCTGAAACTTACCTGTTAATGTAAAACCTCCTAGCCCTCCCGCCGCAAATGTTTTGCATTTGGCGGGATCTTCGCTGCGCTTCGACTTGCTTCCTGCCCTATGCTGCTCTCTGCCCTATGCCCTATGCTCTCTCCCCATTACCTTTACCCCATGATCGAAATCGACGACGTCCTCATCAATGATGACATAGTGACCAAAAACTTTGTCTGTGACCTTGACGCCTGCCTCGGCGCCTGCTGCTGGGAAGGGGAGTGGGGCGCACCCCTGCTGGAGGAGGAGCCTGCCATCATCAAGAAAGTGTGGAAGAAGGTGGCCCCTTACCTCAGTGAGGAAAGTAAAGACGCTGTGAAAGAACAGGGCTTTGGGACATTATTTGGCGAAAATGAAGTACTCGGGACACCATTGATCAAGAACGGCGCATGTGCTTATCTCATCTGGGATGGAAAAGGCATCGGCAAATGTGCATTTGAAAGAGCCTATGAAGAAGGCAAGATCGACTGGCCCAAACCGATCTCCTGTCATCTTTATCCGATCCGCGTCCGCCGTCTCAACAATGGCACAGAGGCATGGAACTATGACCGCTGGAAGATCTGTGCGCCTGCCTGCAAGAATGGAAATAAACTGAAAGTGCCGGTGTACAAGTTTTTAAAGAATGCGATCATCAGGGCAAAAGGGGAGGAGTTTTATAAGCAGTTGGAGGCGTGTGCGGAAAGTCTTGAACCCTAGCCCCTATTTCCCTAGTCCCCATTTCCCCTAGCCCCCTAAAGGGGGTAAATATTTCGGTATTCATCTTTTCCTTTTTGCCCCCTAGCCCCCTAAAGGGGGTAAATATTTCGGTATTCAACTTATCCATATCCTTTTTGCCCCCTGCCCCCAAATACTTCGACTCCGCTCAGCAACCAGGGGGTAAATATTATTTTTTAAAAACCTCTTGACTTGTATTGGGTGAGGGAATAAATTAGTGTTTTTAATTTATTGCTTCATCATGAAAACAAACATGCACTTGCGTGCTCCCGCGCGCATATTTGGCTATGCCAAATGGATGAGAAATAATCCAACTAAAGCCGAAGAATTATTGTGGTCGCGTCTGAGAGGAAATCAGACGGGATATAAATTCAGAAGGCAACATCCGATGTCAGGCTATGTTGTTGATTTCTATTGCCATGCAGTGAAGTATGTCATCGAACTGGATGGCAGTATCCATGATCATACGATGGCTCAATTGGAAGATGAAAACAAGGATATTGATCTGGCGGACAAAGGCATTTTCGTGCAACGATTCACCGATGAGGAAGTCCTGGGTGATATCGATGCAGTGATGAAGCGGATCCATGAAACATTATCCATGCTCAGGAAAAAGTATCTTTCAATGGATGCTGAATAAGTACCCCTGCTAACAGAGTATATAATCAAAAGGGAATTTTTACCCCCTTCAGGGGGCTAGGGGGCAAACAGGGCCAGGGGGCAAATAAAATCCCTGGACTATTGGAAACATACTGCTCCTGACACGGACATTTTCTCTATATTTCGCATTCATGGAAACCTACGCACAGGCCCTCACCTACGCCATACCTTTCTTCCTTGCCCTCATCGGCATTGAAGCGCTGTTTTCATGGAGGATGGGAGTGAAGATCAATCGAGGTCCTGACGTGATCTCCAGCCTGACCTCAGGGATATCTAATATCGTCAAAGATGTGCTGGGCCTGTCTATTGCAATCGTAAGCTATGCATGGCTGGTGGATCACATCGCGTTATTTGATATAGGCACTCAATGGTATGTTTTTGTAATTGCCTTTGTTGCCAAGGATTTTGCGGGCTATTGGATCCATCGCATGGAGCATACGATCAATGTGTTCTGGAACAGGCATATCATCCATCACAGCAGTGAGGAGTATAATCTGTCATGTGCGTTAAGGCAGAGTGTATCAGAGATATTTTCATTTGTTGGCCTTTTCCTGCTACCTGCAGCACTTGTCGGAGTGCCGGTGGAAGTGATCGCCATCATCGCACCGATCCAGCTCTTCGCACAGTTCTGGTACCACACCAGGCTGATTGATAAAATGGGTTTTCTTGAATATATTATCGTGACTCCATCCCATCACCGTGTCCATCATGCCATCAATGAGGAGTATATCGACAAGAACTATGGGCAGATCTTTATCATCTGGGATAAACTCTTTGGCACTTTCCAGTCTGAAATCAAGGAAGTACCTCCGGTGTATGGGGTGAAACGTCCTGTGCATACATGGAATCCATTACTCATCGGTGTGCAACATATATGGTTGATCCTGCTCGATTCAATACGGACCAAAGGACTAAAGGACAAAATCAAAATCTGGTTTATGCCTACAGGATGGAGACCAGATGATGTCAAGCAGAAATATCCTGTAGCTACGCTTGATGATGTGTATCACTTTGAAAAATATGATACGCATGTATCTTCAAAACTCCTGGCATGGTCATGGATTCAACTAGCCTTATTGCTTGCCTTCACGATGGATTTGTTTCTGCGTATAGGGGATATTGGATTTCCGGGTGTTCTGTGGTATGGATTGTATTTGTTTGTTTCGATATTCAGTATCACGGCATTGATGGACAAGGTGAGATATGCGCCAATAGCAGAGGTGTTAAGATTTACACTGATGATGTTTTTACTGTATAGTCAACAATGGGATTGGTTTGGGATTTCTGCAGTAATAGACGTACTGCCCTTCGCTGTTTTTGGCTATGCGCTGTTGTCACTCTTCCTTTCCCTTTACTTTCATTTTGCGGAAAACAGGAATTATCAGCTTTCTTCCTAAGGAGCAACCAATCGGCTTGTTTATTTGTTCTTGTGCAAATGCATTTAAGTGAGTAACATATTCCTGACTGCCGAGTGGCGCAAACTGATCATGGCCAATTATGCTATTGATCCTGCAAGCCTTCTACCTTTTCTTCCGCTGCATACCGAACTTGATTTACGCGACGGCACCTGCTATGTCAGCCTCGTCGGGTTTATGTTCTTAAACACAAAGCTCAAAGGCATCAGCATACCGTTTCATTCCGATTTTGAGGAAGTCAATCTCCGGTTTTATGTCCGGTTTAAAGATGAGGGTGAATGGAAGCGAGGCACCGTGTTTATCAAAGAAATTGTGCCTAAGCCTGCCATTGCCTTTGTGGCCAATACCATCTATGGGGAGAAGTATGAGACCAGATCGATGCGGCATTCAGTGGTGGAGCAGGATCAGGCCCGGCTACTTGAGTATGGCTGGAAAAATAAATCCTGGAATACTATAGGTATAAAGGCTGGCAAAGAACTGTTGGATATGGGTATGGGAAGTAAAGAGGAATTTATACTTGAACATTACTGGGGCCTCAGCAAGGGAAGGAACAACAAGACGTTCAAGTATGGGGTAGAGCATCCACGGTGGCAGGTGTATCAAACTTTGGAATCAACAATCGAAGTTGATTTCAAGGAAAATTATGGGAGTGCATTTGCTTTTCTTCAAAATCAAAAACCTGATTCTGTTTTTTTAGCGGAGGGTTCAGAGGTGTTGATCAGAGATGGTCAGGTATTGACTGGTTTCTTGTGATGCTTCTTGAAAGAGATAAAAGCCATGACTGCACTCATCAGCATCAGAAAACTTGCCAGGAAAAAAGGGGCGCCGGGAAGATAGATCGGGTTGCCATCCTTGATCGCCCAGGCAAACAGATTGGTCATCATCGGAGGGCCTACAATAGAAGTAGCACTCATGAGGCTGGTCAGGGCTCCTTGCAGTTCGCCTTGCTCACGAACATCCACCTCACTTGTAATGGTCGCTTGTAATGCAGGCCCCGCAATCCCTCCAAGGCAATACGGAATCAGGAATACCAGCATCATCCATCCTGTGGTAGCCAGACCGAAGAGCAACATGCCGATCGAATAAAGGATCAAGCCTATGTAAATGCTTCGTGCATTGCCAAGTTTTGGATTGATCACCCTCGTAAGCCCTCCCTGAACTATACCCACCAGAAGACCTACTACGCCAAGCGATACACCGATCATCCCTTGTCCCCATCCAAATCGCTCGATCGTGTAAAAGGACCAATTGCTCTGCACGGCATGTGCTGCGAGATAGACCAGGACCATGGCGATGAGCAAATATTCAACGTCGGGATATTTTCGCAGATGCAGGAGTGAGCCTACCGGATTTGCACGTTTCCAGTCCAATGGCCTGCGATGATCCGGTGATAGGGACTCAGGCAGTATAAAGTAACCCCACAGCCAGTTGAGAAAGCACAATATCGCCGCAGCGATAAAAGGTACTCGTGGCCCAAATGATCCGAGTAATCCACCAATGATTGGTCCTATAATAAACCCAAGACCAAAAGCAGCTCCAATCATCCCAAAGTTCTGCGCCCTGTTCTTTTCATCACTGATATCTGCGATGTATGCAGCAGCAGTCGTAAAGCTTGCACCTGTGATCCCTGCTATAACCCGTCCAAGAAATAGCCATTCGATAGAAGGTGCCCAACTCAATAATATATAGTCGAGTCCAAAGCCAAACAGAGAGACCAGGAGGATTGGCCTCCGGCCATATTTATCACTCAAATTGCCGACCAGCGGAGCAAAGAGAAATTGTGTCAGTGAAAACGCAAATAGCATCCACCCGTTGAGACTAGATGCATCTCCGGTATCTACGTGCTCCATATGGCTGATCAACCCCGGCATGACAGGGATGATGATCCCCCAGCCGATGACATCGATCAGCAAGGTGACGAAGATGAATCCTATGGCGGCTTTGCGCGTCTTCATATGGTGTAAGACAGTGAGACAGTGAGAAAGTAAGATGCCTTCGCAAAAAGGGCTTCGGCATCCGAAGGAAGTGTGAGTGGTGTAAGACAGTGAGAAAGTAAGATAGTAAGAAGTGTGAGTCGTGTGTGCGTAATAGCTCCTAGCTCCTAGCTCCCTGCCTGCTCCCTGCTCCCTGCCTTCTGGTAGCTGACGGCTGACGGCTGATAGCTGATAGCTGATAGCTGAAAGCTGAAAGCTGAAAAACAAGTGCCAAATTTAACGCTTTGGCCGACTATGGCAGGCCTTTAAGGCAGAGAGTTGGCTTCCCTGAAGTGGTTCGGGGGGGATTCTGCCCGCCATATTTGATAATCCATCCTTAAGATTGTACTTTTGCAGGGCTTTTTTGGAAAAGTTCCGTTTAAACGGGCCAAAATATCTCCAAAATTTAATTTATCAACTTGATTAACAACAACATACATATATAGTTTTATTATTATGGCTTTAATCAGTAAGATTCGTAAAAACAGCTGGGTTGTCATCATCATGCTTGCCCTTGGCATGGGAGGATTTGTGGTCATGGATATGGTTAGTGCCGCTTCCAAGTCAAGTGGCAATCAGTATACCATCGGTCAGGTCAATGGTGAAAAGCTGGATTGGAATGATTTTCAAAGGTCTGAAAGGATCCTTTATCCCAATTCCACAGGTGATGTGTATGGCCAGCGGAACTATATCTGGAACTACATGGTGGAGGATCAATTGCTCAAGGAAGAAGCAGCTGCCCTCGGCCTCAATGTCGGTACCGAAGAAATGGAAGAACTCCAGTTTGGACAGCGCCTGAGCCCGATCATCCAGCGTAATTTCCGTGACCCGAATACCGGCCAGATGGACAGGGCTACCCTGGACCAGATCAAGGCCAACCTGGGTACAGGTAAGCTCCAGCCACAACTCGAAGAGTTCTGGAAATTCCAGACCGGTGAGATCATCAAGGACAGGCTCCAGAGCAAACTGGCAGCCCTGGTTAAGAAATCCATCTATACGCCTAAGTGGATGGCCACTCAGCTACAGGCTGAACAAGGATCATCCCTCGACTTCAAATATGTGCTCGTTCCATTGGACAAGGTAGCTGACGAAGAGGTCAAGCTTACAGACGATGATTATCAAGCCTGGATGAAGGAAAACCAGACTAAGATCAAGCTGAAGGAAGAAATGAGGACGGTTGATTTCGTCGTGTTCAATGTGACACCTACATCAAATGATACCACCATCGTTCGCGATGCTATCAATGAGCGTATCGCCGCTTTCCGTACTACGGACAATGATTCCCAGTTTGTCGAAAACAACTATGGCATCATGGAGGCCACCTATTTTAAAAAGGCGGACCTGGCGGAGGTCATAGCAGATACTGTATTTGACCTGCCTACCGGTGCTGTATATGGCCCTTACATTGATGGTGTGGCGTTTAAGGCAGTAAAGGTGTTGGGTAAGAAGATGATCCCCGATTCCGTTGAAGCCAGGCATATCCTGCTGAGAGCAGAATCAGCCGCTGAAATAGCTGCCGCTACAAAGAGACTCGATAGCGTTAAGACACTTATCGAAGCGGGTGTTCAGAGTTTTGATTCTTTAGCCATGAAGGTGAGTCAGGACGGCAGTGCACAGAAAGGAGGAGACCTCGGATGGTCATGGGCTGGCAGAATGGTCAAGCCATTTAACGATCTCTTGTTTTATACCGCAGAGCCTGGTGAACTGCATATCATCACCACCCAGTTTGGTGTACACCTGGTAAAGGTGACCGGTCGTAAGTATATTGAAAATACACAAGGCGTCAGATTGGCCTACCTGGTAGAACCAATCGTACCTTCTGAAGAAACCCAGGCCTCTGTGTATGACGATGCACTTGAGTTTAGCGGACAGAACAGGGATGTAAAAGAACTAAAGGAGGCTATAGAAAAGAAACCAGAACTGAGCATTGAAACTGCACAGGGCCTTACTGCCAATGCATACCAGTTTTCAACACTCGGTAGCGGTGGTACTTCAAGGGATATCATCCGTTGGGCGTTTCAGCCTGATACCAAGGTAGGCATGGTTGCTCCTGAAGTATATGTATACGATGAGCCAACCTTGTTCTATAATGCCCGTTATGTAGTACCTGCGCTGAAGTCAATCATGAAAGCCGGGGAATCAACACTGGCTCAAGTAAAAGAGATGTATACCCAACAAGTCACTGCAAAAAAGAAGGGCGAGATACTCGCAGCTAAGATTACCAGCAAAGACCTGGATGCAGTGGCCAGCCAGTTTGGCGTGCAGGTAGATACCTTCAACAATGTCAATTTCAACATGTCCTATCTCCAGGGATTGGGCAATGAAAACACCCTCATCGGAAAGGTGACAGCACTTCAGCAAGGCGAGTCAGCAGGACCTATCATCGGCGTCAGTGGTGTATATGTAGTACAGGTTATCAACCGCACGGAGGCTAGTCTCTCCACTGATATTGCTTCCTTTGCGCAGCAACTATCGATGACCTCCCGTAGCAGTATCGACAGCCGTTTGATGGAGGCGATCAAGAGTTCTGCCAAGATCAAGGACAACAGGTATAAGTTCTTTTAGGCAAAAAGGACAAAAGAAAGAATTGCCCAGGTTCATCTGATGGACCCGGGCAATTTCATTTTAAGACATGCGTTTTCTTTGGATGAAACTTCCAAACCTCAGCATTTTCCTCCTTGTCCCCTTAGCCATTCTGGGATGTGCCAAGGGTAAGACTGTGGTAGAGAAAGACCCTGACCTCGGGTACATTACCACTTTTAGTGTTGACCCTGAGACGGGTCTTCATGATGGGCCTTATACCAAAACGGATAGTGCCGGACTCCTGATGGAGAAAGGGATATTAAAGCAGGGCCAGCAGGAAGGGATACGGGAGCTCTACTATCCGGATGGTAAGGTCAAGATCAGGGAACGCTATAAGGCAGGTAAATTGGATGACCTGTATGAATATTTTCACCCTGAAGGTACGATCGAGCTTCAAGGCTATTATGTCGGGGGTGCGATGTATGGTCAATGGAAAAAATACACCTCTGATGGGCATTTGATCGAAGAGGTGACGATGATCAACAATGAAGAGATGGGCCCATTTAAGGAATATCACCCGAATGGGAAGATACAGGCTGAAGGAACTTATCTTCATGGCCCTAATGAAGATGGACGGTTAAAACTCTATGATGAATCAGGACAATTACAAAAGGAGATGGACTGCCATGCCGGAAGGTGCTACACCGTCTGGCAGAAGGAAGAATAGTTATGTGCTCCTGTTGCTGCTGGGATTCAGCCAGGTAGCCTGGACACAGCGAGGGGGTGAACGTGTATTCGAGTTTGTTAATTTGCCTACTTCGGCCAGGGCAACTGCACTTGGTGGGAGTCAGATTGCCGCCCCAACCAATGACTATGGACTTGTCGGCGGCAACCCTGCCATGCTCAATATTGACATGGACAATTCATTTATCTTTCAGCATAACTTTCATTTTGCGGGCATTGACAACGGATATGCAGGCTATGCCAGGTATATCCCTGGTATAAAATCAATGGTGCATGGCGGTGTACATTATCTCAACTACGGGACGTTTACTGCGGCCGATGATATGGGCAATGTACAGGGCGAGTTTAAGGCAAAGGATATTTCTATACAGGCAGGGATATCACGTGTACTCAATGAACGGATGACCGGTGGAATCACCATTCAATATGTGCAGTCTACACTGGAGACATATACGTCCAGTGGATTACTGTTCGATGCCGGGATGACCTATAAGAGTGAAGATGGGTTTAACCATTATGCACTTGTGCTTCGTGGTACAGGATTCCAGTTTTCAGGATACTATGATGGTGATGAGAAGGGTAAGATGCCTGTAGACCTGCAGTTTGGATTTTCAAAGCGGCTGCAACACGTCCCTTTCAGGCTTTCGATTCTGGCCCATGATCTCAACCGATGGGATCTCCGGTATAAGAGCCCGCTTGATGAGCAGAGCAGCATTGATTTTGGGGGTGAGGCGCCCAAGGAACAAAGTGATTTTTCGCAAGGCGTTGAAAATTTCTTCAAGCACCTGACGTTTGGTGGCGAGTTCCTTATCGGTAAGAAGGAAGGATTGATGTTGCGGTTGGGATATAATTATCAGCATCATCAGGAGCTTTCAGTTGTCAACCTTCGCAGCCTGGCCGGATTTTCGGCAGGGGTCGGAGTCAATGTCAAGAGCTTTATCATCGACTATGGATTTGAGGTGTATCACCAGGCAGGGTCTACAAAACACCTGGGCCTGCGGGTCAATCTCAATGACCTGAAACGAAAAAAGATCGTTGATTAAACCTGGACAGCCACTTCTGCATTGACTGTGTAAAGCGGCAGGTTGACCATTTTCCCTTTGATCAGCAAGTCTCCCTTGTGTTCCGGCACCAGCTTTGACCCTTGCCATGGCAGCAGATCTTTCAGGTCCTGGGAGATCAGGAGATTCACTTCAAGATGGTTGCATCGGTTTTGAATACGTGCTGCTGTACCGACGACTTCACCTGAAAATGCGATATCCCTCTTGACCACCCCGATCTCACCTACCATCACCGGGCCACAATGCAGGCCGGCTTTAAAATCCGGAACTACACCATACTGTGCTGTGTAATACGATGACCGGTGGTTGAATACTTTGCGGATCTCCATAGGACACCGGATACAATTGAGCCTGTTGACCCCCTGATTGATCCACCAGCTCACAGTGATCTCATCGCCTACGTACTGGTATATATTTCCTTTGTGCCGCAGGATCACCGGTGTGGCATCGCGTATGACGTCCTTGATGAAATTGAAATATTGTTGTTCGCCTAGTACCTGTGCGATATAAGTCGAAGCGCGCAGGTCCAGGAACATAAAAATGTGCTCCTCCCGCTTTGGCCTGAAGTATCGGCCCATAAAAAAACTGCGAAAGTTGCCTGGTCCGTATTTGTCATTGATCATAAATCCGGCGATCGTGCAGAGCACTATAAACAGCCAGAGGAAATAGTCTTTGAGAAACCTCAAGCTCCTCACATGAGAGCCAATGAGAGAAAGCAGATCTTTTTTCTGGATCACCTCTTCTCCTGTGATCGTAGCCCTGGTGACAAATGCGAAGATGGTCACAAAGCATATGATCAGGGTAAAGGCGAGAAGGATAAACAAAAGGGCCTGGCCATAGGGATTGTTTCTGACCCATCGCTGTACATAGCTCACCAGGATCGCCCCACCGATCAGGCCGGCAAGACTTGTCGCAATAGCATTGATGAGCAGGTCTGTCCAGAAAGATAACCCTTCAGGTGGGACATCAGCCGCGAGCAGGACCATATAGTCATAGAGCGACTGGGCGATGGAGAAGAAAACCCATATCCCTGTGATCCACAGTATCTTCTGCAGCTCACTTCTGGACCTGAAGACCTCCAGGAAAGGAGGTGCTTCAAGGGTTTCCGGATGGTTTGGGTTCACGATGACGGGTATGATTCAAATACGGACGCAAAAGTAGGGTAAGGAATGGTAGCATTCTAAGATTAATAGCTTAGAAGGTTAGGAGATTAGAAGATTAGGAGGAGGAAGGGAGGAAGGGATGAAGGGATGAAGGGGTGAAGGGGTGAAGGGATGAAGGGATGAAGGGAGGAAGGGGTGAAGGGATGAAGGGAGGAAGGCGAGGTTCCTGGGAAGAGGGAAGAGGCCCGAAATGAGGGTGGGATTTTAAACGACAGGGGGGCTTATGGTGTTATAAAGGGGGAGTTATGATCAGCCAGGATATAGGTTTTAACACCCTTGGGTTTATAAATACCCCAAAATCGCATAAAAACAAATTAAATATTTTTATAATATGAAAATCGTGGTATATTTGCCTATAGTACTACAGGTCTCACTATGATTAGACAACAACTATCACAGAAGCTTTTACAAAAGCTGTCCCCTCAGCAGATCCAGTTGATGAAACTGCTGCAGATCCCCACCGTCTCCCTGGAACAGCGTATCAAAGAAGAACTGGAGGCCAATCCGGCCCTGGAGGAGCCTGATAACTACAACGAATCTTCCACTGAAAACACCCAGGACGAAAAGGAAAACGATTCCGAAAAGGATGACAACGATGATTATGACATTGATGATTATATCAATGACTATATAGAGGATGACCCGGTCAGCTATCATTCGACCGAGCCAGCCAATGAACAACGTGACAAGAGCCTGCCTGCCGTTGTAGCCAATACATTCCATGATTACCTGGACCAGCAGTTAGGAATGCTCAACCTGGATTCAGAAGTCCACCGGATTATTGCCAATCAAATCATCGGCAGCATTGATGATACCGGATATCTCAGAAGGGATATCGATTCACTGATCGATGACATCCTGTTTGCCTACAATATCGAAGTCATGCCAAAGCAGGTCAATGAAGTCCTTTCGATGATCCAGCGATTTGATCCTCCTGGTGTGGGGGCAAGGGATCTCCGGGAGACCTTGATCATCCAGCTGCAGCAAAGATTACACATCGCAGAAGAAGTCGGAGAAACAGAGCTGATTCCTGTATTGAAGCTGGGTGTATTGATCCTCTCTAAGCATTTTGAATCTTTTTCCAAGAAGCATTTTTCCAGGCTGCAACGCAATCTAGAGATCGATGAAGTGATGCTCAAAGGTGCCCTTGATGAAATCCTCAAGCTCAATCCCAAGCCGGCCAGTGGATATACAAGCCAGTTTGATACCCAGACCCAGACGATCATTCCTGATTTCCTGATTACCAACAGGGACGGGGTGCTGGACCTGACGATGGATGTTCGCAATGCACCTGATCTGCGTATCAACGATCAGTACGTAGATATGCTCAAGGCATATCAAACCAAAAAGGAACAGAATACCGTACAGAAGGAAAACAAAGAGGCAATCCTCTTTATCAAGCAGAAGATAGATTCTGCCAAATGGTTTATCGATGCGATCAAGCAACGACAGAATACCCTCAAGCAGACCATGTATGCGATCATGCAGTTTCAGAAAGAATTTTTCCTCACGGGAGATTCTACCAAGTTGAAACCAATGATCCTCCGCGATATCGCTGAAATCACCGGACTCGATATCTCTACGGTATCCCGTGTAGCGAGCAGCAAGTTTGTGCAGACGGAATTCGGCACCAAGCGATTGAAGGATTTTTTCTCAGAGTCTATCATCAATACCGAAGGGGATGAAGTGTCTACGCAAGAAGTCAAATCGATCCTTGGCGAAATCATCTCCGGTGAGAGCAAGCGTAAGCCACTCTCTGATGAGAAGCTCCGCCAGATGCTGGAGAAGAAGGGCTACAGTATCGCGCGCCGCACCGTCGCCAAATACCGTGAGCAGCTCAATATTCCGGTAGCAAGGTTGAGGAAGGAGCTGTAGGCAGAGAATTAAGGATACATAGGTGAATCGGCCACCGGCCGTTGGATGGAGTTCTCTCCGCCAACCACTGAATACTCAGAATGAATACCCAAAAGAATCCTAAACTAGAATCCTGAATAGGAATCTTCCTGCTGGCGGAGAGAACAATTCGACTACGCTCACTGCGGCGCTCCATCCAGCGGCGTTTTCATTTCCTGCGGAAATTTTAAAACAGGCCAATTCCAATTTATTTCTAAATGGTAGGGCTTCAGCCACCACCTCAATTCAATTGATCTAAGCTATGGATCAATTTCTCACAGACCATATTCAATTCTGTCTCACTGATGACCAGTGGAGGAGCAAATCTCAATGAGCGGTTGTTGAACAGAAACCAATCCACCAGCAAGCCTTGCTCACGGCAGGCTTTGACAGCAGGGAAAAGGTGATCCGGATTCTTAAGGTCAAGTGCCAGCATCAGGCCACGGCCCCTGATTTCACGCAGGGCCGGATGATGCTCCAGGTGTGTGCGTATGATTTTTTCAAACCCTGCAGCCCGTTCAGGTAATTTCTCTTCAGCAAGGAAATTGATTGCCTCAAGGCCTGCAGCGCAGCTCAATGGATGTCCACCAAATGTAGTAAGGTGACCAAGAATAGGATCATGTGACAATACACTCATCATCTTGCGACTGGATATAAATGCCCCCAGAGGCATCCCACCGCCAAAAGCTTTTGCCAGCAATAGTATATCCGGTACTACACCTTCATGTTGAAATGCCCACATCGTGCCTGTGCGCCCCATGCCTGTCTGAATTTCATCAAAGATCAAAAGGGTACAGGTCTCATCACACCGTTTACGGATGGCCTGGAGATATCCTGGTACAGGCACTACTGCTCCGGCTTCTCCCTGGATCGGTTCGATGATCACTGCTGCTGTATCCATCGAGATCATACTGATATCTTCAAATGTATTGAAGCGGATGTGCTTTACTCCAGGTACCAATGGTCTTGATGCGGCTATGTAATCAAGATCACTCCTGAGGCTTTCTGCACCGGCTGTACTACCATGGTATGCATTACGGCAAGCGATAATCTCGTAGCGCGAAGTGATTTTTTTGGAAAGCTTCAATGCCCCTTCGACGGCCTCTGCACCTGAGTTGGTGAAGTAGGTACAATCCAATGGTTCAGGCAACAATTGAGCGAGACGTTCGGCCAGTGCCACCTGTGGTACTTGTACATGCTCCCCATACACCATCGTATGCAGATGGAGATCGAGTTGTTTTTTGATCGCAGCGATGATGCGTGGATGGCCATGTCCCATCGAAGAGACTGCGATGCCTGAGATGCAATCGATATATGGATGGCCGGCTTGATCAAAGAGATAAATACCTTCACCTTGTCTCACTTCAAATCCATCTGGTTCCGGAGAGGTCTGTGCGACATGCCGGAGGAAAGATGATCTCAAAGTTGAATGCAGCATTTTGACTTTTAGATTCAAGTCCCCTTTAGGGGATTTAGGGGTGATAGTATTTAATTTAATTCCAGCGCAGCCTTGATCTTGTCAAAGATGGCGGTGTTTTCATAGATCCCGCGAAAAGCTTCTGCACCGGGGCCCTGAGCAAAGACCGGGATCATAATCGCTGTGTGGCTCTTGGTCGTGAACGCTACCTTGATATCATTGAGCTTGGAGCCGGGCTGAACAGCAAATCCACCAGTCTCATGGTCACCGGTGACGATAACCAGGGTATTCTTATCCCGGGCTGCAAAATCAAGGGCGGCTGCGATGACCTTTTCAAACTCATGCATTTCGGAGATTACATAGTTTGCATCATTGGCATGCCCTCCCCAGTCAATCTGGGAACCTTCGATCATGATGAAAAAACCATTTGGAGATCGCTCATTCAAAAAGTCAATTGCTTTGTTAGTAGCAGGAATCAAATAATCTCTGCCAGCAGAAACAGGCAGTGGTTCGCCATTGGCCGTAAAGTATCCGATATTTTTTGTTGTAGTGATATCGAGGTTGCTGATGTCCTGGTTGACGAAATCGGTGATCCGGTATCCCTTTGTTGTCAGTTCTGCAATGAGATCCCTGTCGTCTGATTTTCGCCTGGCAAAGAAATCCATACCGCCTCCGATAAAGATATCGATGGGTGTCTTGAGAAAGTCGAGGGCTATTGATTCCACATCGTCCCGTGATTGCACATGAGCTATAAAAGCTCCCGGTGTAGCATGTGTGATTGAACTACTCGCCACAAGACCAGTGGCCATATTTTTTTTCTCAGCCATCTCCAGGAGCGTAGGGACTGATTCTTTTCGTGCGTTGACACCGATAGCACCGTTGTAGGTTTTTACACCTGAGGCAATTGCTGTTGCTCCTGCTGCGCTGTCTGTGACGAGATTGTCAGACGAATTGGATTTGTGGAAGCCGATATTATTAAATCGTTCGAAGACGGACTTGTTATCCTCCATATACATCGATCCGGTGATCTGGGGGAGGCCCATGCCATCGCCGATCAGCAGAATTACATTTTTGGGTTTGACCAGGTCTGAAACCGGAGGAACAACTGCAGTGTTGGAGACTGCTGTCCTTGAGCCAGTGCAGGAACCCAGGACGAACATTACGGCCACCAACAGCATCCATGATGCACGGCTACCCAATCCCCATAAATTTTTTGCCCGGGAGCGATTTGATAGCACCTTTAAATTCGAGGGCGAGTAGGATAGCAGCAAGTTCACCAGGGGTCATTTTTGATTGAAAAGCTAAGGTATCAATATCTTTTTCCCTATCCCCAACGATCAGTCCGTAAATTTTCTGCTCTCCGGGGGTCATTTCGGTAAATAGGTCTGTCTGGAAGTTCTGCTGGCGGGTTCGGCTGTTCCAGGACATGAGTTCGATGATATCCTCTCCGCACTCCACAAGATGGGCCTGCTGGTTACGGATCAGGTGATTACAGCCTGCAGAGCTCTTGTCGATTTTCCGCCCCGGGACTGCAGCTACATCCTTGTTGTAGTCATTGGCCAGGGAGGCCGTGATCATTGAGCCTCCTTTGATTCCGGACTCGATGACGACCAGGACATCACATAGGCCGGCGACGATACGGTTGCGCATCGGAAAGTTGACGGCATCAGGACCAGTGTCGTAGGTGAATTCAGTGAGGATCCCTCCCTTTTCCATCATTTTCTCTGCTACAGGCAGATGGCTATCCGGATAGATATTGCCCATTCCGCTCCCCATCACGCCGATCGTGGGGATGTCATGCCTGAGACAAGATTTGTGCGCAGTGATGTCAATTCCATATGCCAGTCCGCTAATCATCGTGATATCACAGGGTGCGAGGGCTTCGATGATCTCTTCTGTGACACTCTTGCCATATGGGGTTGGTTTACGCGTCCCGATGATAGCTACACTACGCTCCGGATGCAGGTTGAGATTCCCTTTTGTGTAGAGGATCAATGGTGCATCGGGTAGGTGAAATAGCCTGGCTGGATAGGTATCATCAAGGTAGAATGTATACCCTATGCTTTCCCGCTCCATGCGTGTCAACTCAGCTTCGGCGTTGTCAAAAGCCTGGCCTGTCCTGGCGATCTGGGAAGCGATCTCTTCACCAATGCCCGGAATGGTCTTGAGATGCCTTTTACTCTCGGTAAAGACAGCTTCGATGCTTCCGCAATAAGAGATTAGTTGACGGCCTAGCACAGGCCCTACGAGAGGAATCATCGTGATAGCGATCTCCTCCAGTTGTGTTTTCCTGGTTTTCATCTGGTGGTTCGAAAATAGGGAAAAATGCGCTTCGGCGCAAAACCATTATTTCGCGTCGCGTAGACCTGGGTTTATAGCATAAGCTCTATCAAGGTATTGGGTGCCCTGCACCTGGTCGCCACCATTATAGAATGCCTTTCCGAGGCCAAATAGGATGCGCGGATCATTTGGCGATATTTTTTCACCAAGCTTCAGATAGGTGATGGCCAGTGGATATCTCGCTTTTTCTTTGGTGAGTAATTCGTATCCGATATTGTAATAGAAATCTGTGAGCATCTCCGCATTTTCCCGGCCATTGAGGTATTCCATAAACTGCTGGATATACTCCACTTCGGGTCGTACTTTGAGAATGGCAGTAAACTCATCAAGCAGTTGCCTGAGGTTTTTATGCACCAGATACCGCTCCGCCACAAATCCTGATTTCATTTGATTGGCACTGAGATATGCGGGATATATCTTGAGGGAACGATCCACATAAAACTCAGCCTCTTCATAGATTTTCTGCTTTTCTTCAACACTGGCACTATCTCTTCCAAGCTCATACAAGGCTGTTGCCATAAAGCAATTGCTCCTTGCACTTTCGGGGGACACTATAGCAGCTGAACCATTAAGACTTAGTGCATCTTTCCATGCCGGGATGCGGGTGTAGGTCTTGAACGTATATCCTGAGGCCAGGACAAAGATCACGGCAAGAGATCCCCATTTCAATATTGGCTTTCCTGAGTTCCAGCCATGGTTGATGAGGACCCAGGCACATATCAATGAAAATGCAATGGATGGTATGAAGATGAAGCGCTCATTCATAAACGTACCAACCGGAAATACCAGGTTGGATACAATAGAAATTGTAGCTATAAAAAATCCAATACTCCAGGCATAGATGCTCTTTGATTTCCACAATTTGAAGAAGGCGTATGCCAGGCCGATATACAATGCCAGGGAAATAAGTGTGCCCGGCTTTGCGAAGTTCATGATCGGTATGTGATAGGGGTAATAATCATGGGTCAATGGATGAGGGAATACAAGCAGGCGTAGGTACTCTCCAAGGGTATAGATGATTGTGGCCAGTTTTTGGGTGCCGTTCATTTCCAGGAATGGGTCATTCATTAGGTCGGTGATGGGCTTGCCGCTGTTGAGGACATAGCCGATGACATTGGTGCGGATGACCATATAGAGGAAGGCGGCCAGGAGCGAGGGGGCGAGTGCCATGAGGTAATCCCTGGTACTGGCTTTGGTAAAGAAATACATGGTGAGTGGGATCACGGCAAGGAAGGTGATGGCATTTTCCTTGGACATGAGGCCCAGGAACATAGCGATGCCACTCAGGACGAGGTATATCTTATTTTGGGAAGGGAGGTATCGCAGTGCAAAATAGAGGGCGCCCATGGCCCCCAGTGTGGTCATGATTTCATCCCGGCCTTTGATGTTGGCCACAACTTCAGAATGAACAGGGTGAAGGATATAGAGCCCGGCCGCGAGGAAAGGGATGCTCAGCATCCAGGGTGTCTTTTGCCTATCAGTTACCAGGATGGAGAAGATGCGGAAGATCAACAGTCCACAGAGTCCATATAGCAGGATATTGATAAAGTGCCGTACAAATGGGTTGTCCCCGAATACAGTCTGTTCTACCGCAAAGGAGACGATCGACAACGGACGATAGCGGGAGCCGGCGACAAGGTCCTTCTGGCCTCCGAAATAGCCTGTAAAGCTCTCCGTGCTGAGGATTTCCCAGATGCCGGAGACCCCTTTCTGGGTAAA
Source organism: Candidatus Opimibacter iunctus (assembly GCA_016716665.1). GTDB lineage: Bacteria > Bacteroidota > Bacteroidia > Chitinophagales > Saprospiraceae > Opimibacter > Opimibacter iunctus. The sequence goes on from JADJVH010000014.1 coordinate 133,221, forward strand.
TTTATTGTCCGTGATCACGATCTGGTCGTCCAGGACGTAGCCGTAGGGGAGGCATAGCCAATAAAGGCCAAAAGCCAGCATGGGGATGATCAGGGCTTCTTTCCATCGCCTGGCCCAGAAGCCGGGGGTAAAGTCAAGAGAGGTATAGCCGGTCGCTTTTGATTTGGGTTTGGCCGGATTTTTCTTAGGAGTCGTTTTCGCCATGGCGGCTAAAGATAAGCGTAACTAGTTTTAGGGGCAATAGCAGATTTTGAATTAAAGAAGGAGTCAATTATCTTTCCGGCACATAACACCCCGATGAGTCACGTAAAAACGCTAGTTTTTTTATGTGCTGCATTTTTTGGTTTTCCCTCCTCACCAGTCAATGCGCAGTTAAGCCTGAAGACAGGGTATAATATTTCCCTGGTGACTGATCCTGGCCTCAACCAGGCGGTATCGCTATTTAGCAAAACCCAGCCCTACAAAAAGCCTTTCCCCAAATTCAACTGGATGCATGGTTTTGAGACCGGCTTGCGCTATAAGGCTGAGGAGCAGGCAGTGGAACTCAATTATCAGATCATTTTCCAGAAGTTGAAAGCTAAAGTGGATTCTACGACCACATACCCGTCTTATACAGATATTATCCTGTTGTCTGTTCAAAGTCTCGGCTTGGGATACCAGTATGATGGAGGGGTTTTTGGATTTGGTACAGAGCTTCAGTATCAGTGGTATAGTACCAAAATCGACCTGGAGCAAGCCGCATCGCCTTTCAAGCACATCCAGGATATGCTTGCGATGAAGTGGTACCTGATGATCACATTGTCCGGTAGCGGCCCCATCAATGCATCTTTGCAACCTTACTTTCTTTTTCCTTTCGAAAACTATGATCTTGATCCGCTGAGCTATTACCTCAACCAGGAATCCGGTCATGATGAAAAGAAATGGACCCGGTTTGGCTTGTCCATCCTGTTTTACAATCTTGTGGATTGAGAGATTGATCTTTCTTCGGCTAATTGTTGTTATAGGAGTTTGGTTTTCAGCTTTCCTTCTATTTTTACCTGTTCATGGCCTTTAAACTTACATCAGAATATCAACCTACGGGAGATCAGCCGGAAGCTATACGCCAGCTTGTCCGTGGTGTTAAGCAAGGAGAGCATTCCCAAGTGCTGCTTGGAGTGACCGGTTCAGGTAAAACGTTTACAGTAGCCAATGTGATCCAGGAAGTGCAGCGTCCTACGCTGGTGCTGACGCATAACAAGACACTGACCGCACAGCTCTATGGTGAGTTTAAAGAGTTCTTTCCGGATAATGCTGTCGAATACTTTGTCTCTTACTACGACTACTATCAGCCTGAAGCTTACCTCTCTGTATCGGATACCTATATCGAGAAAGATCTTGCGATCAACCAGGAGGTAGATAAACTGCGGTTACGTGCTACTTCCAATCTTCCTTTCAGGTCGCCGGGATATCATCGTTGTAGCTTCGGTATCGTGTATCTATGGTATGGGTAATCCTGAAGACTATAAGGCAGGGATCATCCGCATCCAGAAAGGATTGACGATTGCCAGAAATTCGTTTTTATATCGCCTGGTAGAAAGCTTGTACAGCCGTACAGAAGGGCAATTGGGTCGTGGCAATTTCAGAGTCAAAGGCGATACTGTAGATATCAGCCTTCCTTATGTAGATTATGGATACAGGGTAAGCTTCTATGGCGATGTGATTGAAGAGATCGATATCATCGATATCAATACAGGTCAGCGTCATGAACCACTCGAACATGCAGCGATCTTTCCAGCCAATCTGTATGTGGCTCCTAAGGACCGTTTGAAATTTGTCATCCGTGATATAGAGGATGAATTGTTTGCGCAGGAAGAATACTTCACGCGAGAAAAGAAATATCTTGAAGCTAAACGCATCCATGAACGTACCACCTTTGATCTGGAGATGATCCGTGAGTTGGGGTACTGTAGTGGTGTGGAAAACTATAGCCGTTTTTTTGATGGCAGGGCGCAGGGGACAAGGCCATTCTGCCTGCTCGATTATTTTCCGGATGATTACCTGATGATCGTGGATGAAAGCCATGCCACATTGCCACAGGTCAAGGGGATGTGGGGCGGAGACCGTGCGCGGAAACTCAATCTGGTCAACTATGGCTTCAGGCTTCCGTCTGCGATTGACAACAGGCCATTGAACTTTACTGAATTTGAAGGGCTCATCAACCAGGTGATCTATGTCAGTGCAACACCTGCGGATTATGAACTCGAGCAAACAGGTGGCGTAGTGGTGGAGCAAATCGTAAGGCCGACAGGGCTGCTTGATCCTCCGATTGAAATCCGGCCGAGCCTCAACCAGATTGATGACCTGATGGAAGAAGTGGATGAGCGGATCAAATCAGGGGAACGGGTATTGGTCACCACGCTGACCAAAGCGTATGGCAGAGGAGTTGAGTAAATATTTTTCAAAACTCAATATCAAGTGTAAGTATATACATTCCGAAGTAGAGACCATGGATCGTGTTGATATATTGAGAGATTTACGCCTCGGTGATTTTGATGTATTGGTTGGGGTTAACTTATTGCGTGAAGGACTTGATCTTCCTGAAGTCTCCTTGGTTGCGATACTAGATGCAGATAAAGAAGGTTTTCTTGCGCAATGACCGTTCACTTACGCAGACAGCAGGCCGCGCTGCGCGTAATGCCAATGGGGTTGGTCATCTTCTATGCGGATAAAATTACGGAGTCCATGCAGAAGACGATCGATGAAACCACTCGTCGCAGGGTCATCCAGATCGCGTACAATGAAGCCAATGGTATCACGCCACAGACGATCACCAGGACAAGAGAGCAAATCCTGCCAAGAATTCCATCCTGGATATTCGCGAAGGAAACAAGAAGGCATACGTCGAAAGTCCTCTCGAAGCCACTATGGCTGCAGATCCGGTCATCGCCTTTTTGTCAAGAGACCAGATCGAGCGCATGATCAAGATACCGAACGCAAGATGAAAGATGCTGCGAAGGATCTGGATTTTATTACTGCGGCACAGTACCGGGATGAGATGTTGGCGTTGAAGAAGAGGTTGAAGTAGCTATCAGCTATCAGCTATCAGCTATCAGCTATCAGCTATCAGCTATCAGCTATCAGCTATCAGCTATCAGCTATCAGCTATCAGCTATCAATAAGTATAATCAAATAAAAAAGTTAGGGGAAAACGGTAACATTTTGGATTTTCAGGACACTACTGTAGTGATAATAATGCTCAATCATTAAAACACTACTTATGCAGGATTTTCGAAATTTATTAGTGTGGCAAAAAGCCCATCAATTAACATTAGAAGTTTACTGTAACCAGATCTTTTCCGGCTTTGAAAACTATGGGTTGACATCCCAGACAAGAAGAGCATGTTCTCCATTCCGTACTAACCAATCTGAAGGGACTGGAAAATTTAACAGATCTGGATTTCAGAAGATATGTGAGTATTGCTTTTGGATCATCCAATGAATTGGAGTATCTCCTGCTATTTCTTTGATTTGTCACGATTATCTCACGAAGATGGATTATTTCAGACTCGATGTACAATGCAAGGAAGTTAAGAAGAATGCTGGCAGGATTATTGGTAAATTAGGTAAAAGAATTTTTGCGACATTCCTTGTTCTTTATGTATCCTATGTGGATCATTATCTATTTAAAAAATCAGGTATACTATGAGAGAATGAATTCGAGCAAAATAGGCACTGGTAGCTGATAGCTGACGGCTGATAGCTAAACACTATTCCTGCACTCATCAAAATGCTCCAGAATTTGGTCCAAAAACTACCCCCTGGAAACTCCGTCTCTGGATGCTCAAAACTGCCGATGGGATTGCTGTCGGGCATGTATATCCAATCACTCGATGAAAATCGGTGTGTGGTCGTCCTCAAAGAGCGGTGGTGGATCACAAACCCCTTTGGCTCAGTGTTTTGGGCAGTGATGGGGATGGCGGCCGAGCTGAGCACAGGCGCCCTGGTTTATGCGCATGTTCAGGGGCCGAAGGTGCAATTTATCCTGGTCGGGATGGAGGGCAATTTTTTAAGAAGGCGAAAGGCAAAAGTTACTATTTTTGTCGAGACCGGGTCAGAAGTGCTGCGAAGTATCGAACAAATCGTAAACCCCAACGAGAAGCATCGTTATATTGCCGGTAACAGCCAAAGATGAGGCGGGGCAACTGCTTGCTGAATTTAGCTTTTCGATGGCAACTCAGAAACCAATGCATTGATATCCCCCTTTTGACTATTCCTATGATACACAGGGGCTTGAGGTATTTTTTTAGTACAGTGTTGAATATTATTGTTGATTTTTAAATAAAGGAGAAATGAAGATTGGAGTTTTTATTGACGCCGAGAATATCAGGCGGAGCGGTGGATATGGTATCCGCTATGATGTACTCAGGGACTATGTCTCCCAATATGGTGATGCCATACGCCTCAATTCCTACATGTCGGTTGATGAAGCCGGATGCGGACGGATTATGAATACAAGGACCGCACCAATGGTTTCCTGAGTATCGTACGCAGTTATGGATTCAAGATCATCACCAAAGCCATACGGTGGTTTGAAGATGAGGATGGCCAACGTATCGGAAAAGCAAAATGCAGATCTCGATATGGCTGTCGACATGCTGCTGCAAAGTCAGCATCTTGATACGATTTATTTGCTTACCGGTGATGGTGATTTCAAGCGCGTCGTACAGGCCTTGCAGAATATGGGTATCCGTGTAGAGATCGTCGCCTTCCGGTATATCAGCCGCGATCTGCTGCATGAAGCTGATCAGTTCTTATCCGGTTATCTCATTCCTAACCTGCTTCCTGTGCCTGACCAGCGCATTGAAGACTGGGGCGCCAATGGTTGCAGGGCCAGAGGCTATTGTTACTCTGTCAGGATGGATACGGCTTTATGGAAATATCTCGATATCGATATGCAGACATGGAAAGATATCTTCTTCCATTTTCACAATTGCCGGAAAGACATTATGTCAATCTCGATGATGTCTTTGAATTTATCATCGATGAATCTCCAAGAGCTGAAGGTGGAATCCTGGCAACGAAGATGTCGCTGCTACACAGCAGGCATTTTGTCGCGGATAAGGAGACAAGGCACCTGTGGTGCAGTGAAAAATGAAAAGTGAAAAGTGAAGAGTGATGCTTTGGCTTACGCTCAGCAACCAGGAATGAATTGTAATCTTCAACTCCTTTGTTTAAGGTGGTAAATTGTGCCTTCGCCTCAGCCCCCGCCTTATTTTATTGAATCAAATCCATGAATTCCTGCTCTGTGAGGATCTGCACTGTGCCGAGCTTCCTTGCTTTGTCAAGCTTGGAGCCGGCATTGTCGCCTACGACCAGGATATCAAGATTGCCGCTGACGGCGCTGATGTTTTTAGCGCCGTTAGCTTCGGCCATTTCCTGGGCTTCCTTCCGGCCCATTTGCGTCAGCGTGCCAGTGAATAGAATTGTTTTTCCGGAGAAGACACCATCACTGATCAGTTCTTTTGGTTTGTCCTGATCGGTCTGCGTGAGGTTCACGCCCAGCGATTCCATTTCGCGAAGCATGTCACATTCTTCTGGTGGGCAAACCACTTCATGCTGTTTTGTGCAAACTACTGGGCCAATGTCCTTGATTGATGTGTAATCTTCCGTGGTCCAGTTTGCAAGATCAAGTACATGTCTTACTTTTTCAGCGATGAGTTTGGCAGCGCGCTGGCCTAGGTGATGGATGCTAAGGCTATGGAGCAACCTGTGGATTGGATTTGATTTGGCTTTTTTTCTAACAGGCTTTTAGTTGTCTGCAGATTTTTCCAAAATCCTTCAAGCGCAGCTATCTTATCATAATCAAGATTCTAGATATCGTCCATGTTCTTGATCCAGCCGAGTTCATAGAAAGCGCAGGATATATTTTCACCAAATCCGTCGATGTCCATGGCATCTTTGGAGACATGGAAAATCAAGCGCTTGCAATATCTGGGCTTTGCAATCCAGATTAGGGCAACGCCAGGCGGCTTCATCTTCCTCTCGCACGAGAGGCGTGTCACAAGAAGGGCAATGCGTAGGGTAGTGCACTTTCTTTTCATGCCCTGTACGTAGCTCTGGCAAAGACTTGACGATATAGGGGATGACATCTCCTGCTCGTTCGATGAGCACCTGGTCACCGATGCGCAGGTCCTTTGAAGTGATAAAGTCCTCGTTGTGCAACGAAATCGATGAGATCGTTACCCCTGCAAGAGATACTGGCTCCACTTTAGCGACAGGTGTAATCGAACCGATCTTGCCGATCTGGTATTCGACATCAAGAAGCTTTGTGGTGGCTTGTTTGGCCTGGAACTTATAGGCAATGGCCCAGCGTGGATGATGACTGGTATAGCCACACATATCCTGCAGATCAAAGGAATCGACTTTGATGACCATACCATCAATCTCATAAGGATAGTCATCACGGATTTCGGCCCAGTGATTACATTGATCGATCACCTCCTGGATGCCTTGGCATAATTTCTTTTCACCACGAGATACTTTAAAGCCGATATTGCCCAGGAAGTCGATGGCATCATGGTGAGATTTGATGGATGGCAGGACATCCTTTCCATTTTTATCTACAGCATAACCCAATTGGAATATAAATGCATCTAGTTGCCTGCGGGAAGTTTCCTGCGGATCTTTGGTGCGCAGG
>JADJVH010000015.1 GCA_016716665.1 Candidatus Opimibacter iunctus
AAAAAAAAGAGGCCTTTAGGGGCCTCTTTTATATCGTTAGGTTAAAACGAATTTCAAATGTTACCTCGATCTTGCCGGAGCAGGACGGAAGATACTTGCAGTCCTGCACCCCTGGCTCATCTTTGGAGCTCCAGGCCTGATGTCCTTACAGTCATGTCTGCTAGTTGAGCACTCATCGGGTATGGATGTTCGTTGACGACAGGAATGGATTTGGAGATCAGCTTCTGGATATCCTTGAGCAATGGTTTCTCTTCGTAATCACAGAAAGATAGCGCATGTCCGCTGGCACCTGCACGACCTGTCCGGCCGATACGGTGTACATAGGTTTCAGGCACTTCCGGTAATTCGTAATTGAATACGTGTGTAAGATCATCGATATCGATTCCTCGTGCAGCGATGTCTGTTGCTACAAGGACACGAGTTGACCTGTTCTTGAAATTACGCAAAGCGCTTTGTCTCGCACTCTGTGATTTATTTCCGTGGATAGCCTCTGCATTGATGCCGTTCTTGGTCAGGAATTTCACCAGTTTGTCCGCACCATGTTTCGTTCTGATAAATACCAGTGCTGTTTTGATGGAATGATCGGACAATACATGTTTCAGCAAGAAGGATTTGTTTTCCTTCTGCGTAAAATAGATGAACTGTTGGATCGCATACACAGTAGAAGCTACTGGTGTAACCGTTACTTTAAATGGATTGTGCAGCAAGGAATTTGCGAGCGCATTGATTTCCCGGTGGCATCGTCGCTGAGAAAAACAAGGTCTGGCGCTTTGCAGGGAGTTTAGAGATGATACGTTTTACATCATGCACAAAACCCATGTCCAGCATACGGTCTGCTTCATCCAATACAAGGTATTTGATGTCTCTGAGGGATACGTGGCCCTGGTTCATCAGGTCGAGTAAACGACCTGGTGTAGCAACGAGGATATCGATTCCTCTGCGCAGGCTGTTGACCTGGCTTACTTGTGATACTCCGCCGAAAACGACGAGGTGGCGTAGGTTGAGGTTTCTGCCATAGGCCTTGAAGCTTTCTTCAATCTGAATGGCGAGTTCTCTTGTCGGTGTGAGGATTAAGGTCTGGATAGTCCGTTGGGACTTTGGTGCTTCTTCCTGATCCTGATGCATGAGTTGTAACAGGGGGACTGCAAAGCAGCTGTTTTTCCGGTTCCGGTCTGTGCAACCCAATAAGTCTTTTCTTTCGAGAATAGCTGGGATTGCATGTTGTTGTTTGTGGGTGGAGGTGGTGTACCCTTCATGTTTTAATGCTTTGAGCAGTGGCTCAATGAGCTGTAGGTTGTTAAATGACACTAATAAAAAAGTTAGATTAAAAAATGTGGTAAGGCTATCAACTTCACTCGATACTTTACCTGCCTTACGTTAAGCCTTCACACGGCGTTTGAGTCTTGGGGACTCTGTAAACTCTGAGAGAGAATTAACATACAAGACCACAAAGATAAGGGAATATTTGAGAAAATACAGTAAATCAATGATTTAGGGGGTAGGCTGGAGGCTAAGGCGGAGGCGAAGGGGAGGAATGAAGGGGATTTGTAATGTGTTTGGGGTTTAATGGTTAATGTTGGTTATATATTTTTATTTTTATCTGCTGGGGGAATTAACTTTTCATTGGGGGCGCCTGCAGCTTTTCTGGTTTTGGAAGGGTGATTTGGGCATAGCAGAGAGTGGAATAGTGGTTTTTCCGGAGAATTAAGGTGTTGATATACCACAGGTGTTTACCTGATCATGTTATGCTCCCTACAGGGCATGAATTATTGGTTTATTGTCCTTTGCTACAACCCGTAATTCCTACGGGGCACGATGTTCCGCAATCTGATGATCGTAATTGGCATCTTAATACTACTGCTACCCACCTGTAGTCCCAAACGGGGCACGTTTTTCAATTCTATAGCACCAGGGATATCAATGCTTCAGGGGCTACAGGTCGGTAGCAATGACAAAAAAAGTCAATTCATGTCCCGTCGAGACATCACCGACATGTCAGACTGTTGTGATTATCGATTCATGATGAGATAGAAATATCAATGCCCTGTAAGCAGGTCGGTAGCAAATGACAAAAGTGCAATTCATGTCCCGTCGAGACATCACCGACATGTCAGATCTGTTGTGATTATCGATTCATGATGAGATAGAAATATCAATGCCCTGTAGGGGTTACAGGTCGGTAGCAAATGACAAAAAGTCAATTCACGTCCCGTTTCGAGACATCACCGACATGTCAGATCTGTTGTGATTATCGATTCATGACGAGATAGGAAATATCAATGCCCCGTAGGGCGCAGGTCGGTAGCATGTGTAAATGAAAATTATTCATGCCCGGCGGCCGGGGCGGCGGACAAGGTGAGCGAAAGGTAGTCGAAGGGGCAATAACTGCGATCAGGCAGATCTGTCTCTATTGATCAATCATAATCCGCCATCTCCCGCAGATGGTGCTCCAGATGCACCACATAATCAACGAACATCCATGCCGCCAGCGTATGCAGGACCTCATCCCCGCATGGCATTCCCTTGCGCACGATCTCGCCGGAATCCGGCGGATCAACCTGCGATATGCAGATTATAAATCTGCCAGAAGGCCACCAAATGAGGTACTGGCATATCCCGATACCGACTGGCCGCGACCCAATCATCCGCATTGTATGTGATCAATGGCTTGTCTTCAAACTGAGCGCGCACAAAACTCGTTGATGATTGTTGGTCGCACTGTCGATGAGGTGACTCGAGGATTTCTTTCCTGTTCCATTTTTCAGGAGAGGGTCGTGGAGGTCCATTCCGCTCCTGTCAGGCGCTGAACTTTGTCAGGGATGATGGGCAGAGATGGTGAGGCGATAGGGATTGAGCATTCATTTCAATTATAAATATAGGCTAGTGATAATTCTAATTCGAAAGTGAACACACCCCCATACACCATTATTATTCCCAAACAAATACACCTGTCGTCCATCCGCCAGTTTGATTTGCTGGATGTCGCATCTTCAATCCGAAGTTTGCCATCCATCAGGGCTGTATTGGCAAGTGAAATTTCCTTGCCGTCACCAAGACAAAACACCAGGATACAGGCCATCATATCTTGCGGTCTCAATCTCGGTGGGCAGATGATTGCCAGCATAGATGAAATCAAGAAAGGTATCACCATTGATGTCGCCAACATAGAATGCCTTTACAGGACCTGCCTGGCATGCCGATGGCAGGTCGCCTGAACTGAAGGTCCCATTCCCATTGTTGCGGGAGATAGGTACTTGACATCGAGGACACTTTGTTGATGTACACCGCGCTTCAACATCTCTTCAGGATAGATGTCAGTCACCATTTTGCTTTTGCAAAAACTCTCGTAGGTGGATATTTCGATCTAATAAAAAGCATCTCTTGCGCAGACCAATCCCTGCCACGCACAGGTGCCAGGAGATCTCTTTTAGTCATAGCGAGGATAACATCATTGTCCCCATTGTGATCGAGGTCTCCTGAATAAACTTCAAGGTTGGTGCCCTTCGAGCCGCCAAATTTATTGTTCCACCCGAGGTTGCCGAGAATGAAATCTGAATCTCCGTCACCATCAAATCTCCTTTTTCTATTGTCAACCACAATCCAGATGCAGCAGAGGGAATTACTTTTCAGTAAATTTTCCTTTGCCATCATTGAGAGCAGGGTAGGCTTATCCATTCACCGACGACGAGGAGGTCCAGGTCGCCATCCTTGTCGATACTATCACTGATGACATCGGTGACCATGCCAAATTGATCGAGGAAGGGAGCAAGTGTTTTTGTGTGATCACTAAACGAACCGGATTGATTGATGAGGAGTCGCGAATCAGCAGGTGCAGCATACAGGCCACTGACTTGCCTGCCGCCGATAAATAAATCAAGATCCTTGTCGCCATCTGCATCAAAAGCTTCAATGCATTGCCCATTGACCAGCGCATCAGGCATTGCTTTGTTTCCCGCGCGCGTCAGATTGCCTTTGCCATCATTGAGGTAGAGGCGCAATTTCTGAGCGATGGATCTCTTTCAGCAAATTCACTACTGCCACTGTGGTGACGACGAGGTCCAGGTCACCATCACCATCTGTATCCGTGATTAAAGATTCCAGGTCCTCCGCGCCCTTATCGCTTTCGAGTGCAGGCTGATGTTTGATTTTCAAATTGCCCCGATGCGCTTTGTATATAAGGCTTCCAGCCTGACCTGTTGCTCCGCCGACAAAAAGTCTTCACGTCCGTCTGCATTGAGATCACTACGACTGATATGGCCTCAGTTTGAGACAACTTATAGGCAGCAATATCTGGGCGGAAAAGTCATTGAAGTCAGTTTCCTTGGTAGCTTAAAGTCGCAGAGATGTTCTTCCTTGGAATCAATGCCAGCATTCAGGTCACGGCAAAGGGTATTTTTTTCTTTCTCAAAACCAATGGTGAGTGTCTTATCAACCTTGATATTTTTAACACCGACATTGCCTTGTGATTCCAGTACACCTTGATTGAATCCATTTCTGCAATATTCCCAAGCCCGTAATATAATTCCTGTCTGACGGAAGAGAAATAACCGCGCGAAGTCTGCATCGTCTGTATCTGCTTTTTTCCAGAGAAATAGGCGACTACAGATGTTCCAAGCCCATTGAGATTCTGGCCCTCACCTTTGAGTTTTATTTTGAGATAATGACCATTGGTCGTACTGGTGTTTTTGTAGATTGATGCTTGCGCATTCATATTGTTGATGACCACATCGAGCAGGCCATCACCATCCAGATCAACGTAGGCCATGCCTTGAGAGAAGCCAGGTGCATTGAAGCCATTGGAAGGTGGCAATTTTGTAAACTGCATATTGCCATCATTGCTATAGATGATGTTTCGTACAGGATTTGAAGGCAAGATATCAAGTACTTCGAGATAGTTTGATGGACCTACCATGCCCTGCAGCATTTCTGATCCGCGCATTGAAGTCATTGTCCGGAGATCGCGGAGCACACCATTGGTCACAAGGATATCCTGGTCGCCGTCGATGTCGAGGTCGGCAAACAAGGAAGCATAGCTCCAGTCTGACCTGGAGACACCGGCCAGCTCACCCATCTCTGAAAAATATCCATGGCCCATATTGACCTGCAAGGCATTCTGGATGTACTGATAGTATTGCCCTTCTGCCACGAGCCCGTGAAAGCGATCTGGATCCATAGCACCCATATTGGTCTTTGACTTGTAGTTGTCTTCAAAGGCCATATCCAGTGTGATCAGATCTGTCCAGCCATCCGAGTTGATATCTCCTGCATCGGATCCCATGGAGTAAAAGGAGATGCCCCGTGCGGTTTTTTATTTCATCCTTAAATTTTCCCTGGTCATTCATGTACATAAAGGCGGCATGATGGTAATCATTGCAGACATACAGGCTCGGTCCATCCATTGAGATCAAAATCACCAAGGGCCACGCTCAGGCCATAGCGTGAATCAAGCATGCCAAGTGCTGAAGTCTTGTCCACATACTTCCCGTTTTCGAAAAAAAAAGCGATCAGTCATTGGATATTGTGCTACAGCCTCCGGCTTGTTGACCAGGCGGGAGAATTCGTCGAAGGCTGGTTGACGAGATACATATCGAGATCACCGTCCTGATCTGCATCAAAGAAGGTAGATTGGAATACCAAAGCCAATATCATCTATACCATACTGGGCTGCTTGTTCGCGAAATACGTTTTTGCCTGGTTGATATACAGTTTATTCCGGTTGTTTGTCCGGCACTGCATCGGTGAATTCTTGCAGACATAGATATCGAGTAGTCCATCCGCATTAACATCACCATCGTGACACCACTTGACCAGATCTGCGGGCTGATGCCTGCGTTGGCGGTGATATCTTCAAACTTGAAATTTCCCTTGTTGAGGTACAACTTGTCAGGCACCATATTTCCTGCAAAATATAGATCAGGAGGCCGTCAGTGTTGATATCCCCCGGCGGCTACACCTGCGCCGTCGTGGATAAAGTGCCAGTGAAGATATTGACGCGCCCTTCTTCATTGACCTGGTTGACGAAATTGATCCCGGGTCTGTGGCAGGTAGCGACTCCATTTGGATGGTGGCGCTAGTGGCGCCTTTGGATCCGACGGATGGTTCGTTTTTGCAGGAGGGGATGGTGAGCATTATAAAGCTCAATATGATCAGGGCAATAATTCCGAGTAAAAATGCTTTGCGATTCATTTGGCAAAGTTAGCCAATGGAGGATGGGTTTTCTTTCTTTGGGCAGAAAACGCCGCTGGATGGAGTTCTCTCCGCCAGCTGAGGGATTCTAATTGTAATTTCAATTTATTATTCCCATTGGTATTGTGGTAGGAATTTCTTTGGTTGGCGGAGAGAACAATTCGACTACGCTCACTGCGGCGCTCCATCCAACGGCACCAGATCTGCGACCTGCGACGCGATTTTGGAAAGGTCGCATTTTCACCTTCCTTGATCGAATACGCCTTATTCATCGCAAGCCCGGCAGGACTTGTGGCTGATTGCCCTTGACAGGCCAGTAGATTTTTACAGCATTGATTTTTTCTGCTTTACCAAGTCCCATCTCGAGCTGTAGGCTGTTGCCACCAAAGCTTGAGCCTGGGGAAACCATTTCATATACCTTCCGGGTTTTACCGTTTTCCGAGATTTCAATTTCTCCACGCGCACCGAGGGCCATGCGATTTGACTTGACGCCTTCGAGTCTGAGTACAATCCATTGCTTGTCATGCGGCATAGGGTTTTCAAAAAACATACTTTGGTATACATCACCCTCAAAGCTTCCTCCCATCTTGGCGAAGAGGTCCTGATCACCATCACGATCCATGTCTGCAAACGCCACCCCGTGTCCTTTCTGGATATTGCCAAATCCTCCTGCATAGGTGATGTCATCATATTTTTTTCCTTCGCGGTTCCAATACATTTTGTTTGGCACGATGGATTTGAGATTGGGCTCTCCGGTGCCGAGATAGAAATCAGGGAAACCATCATTGTCAAGGTCGCCATAGCTAGATCCCATAGAGAATACAGGCTCAGTCAGTCCCATTGGGATGCTCATGTCAGTAAAAGTACCATCGCTATTGTTGCGATAGATACGGGGCCGGAATGGGTCATCCTTTTTTCCATAAGCTCGAAGTACCTTGCCGGGCAGGTCTTCTGCACCATCCGAATATGCAGAGACAAAGATGTCTAGCCATCCATCATTGTTGTAATCAAACATCCAGGTCGGAAAGGAGACAAAGGGTTCCTCCACATGTGCAGTGGTAGTGATTTCCTTGAATTTGATACCATGCTCATCTGATGCATTGAGGAATAGCCTGTTGTTGCCATTGAGGATGGAGAGGTACAGGTCAGGATAACCATCATTGTTGATATCCCCACCGGTGCTGCCTTTGACAAAGGCAAGGATTTGTAAATTGGCTTCTGCAGATACTTCTTTGAATGTACCATCGCCCTGGTTGTGATAAAGCTCTGAAGGAAAATTAAAATCTGGTCCACCATCAGGTATCGCTTCGTTGCCTACAAAGAGATCAACCCATCCATCGAGGTCAAAGTCCAACCAGACCGAATTCTGTGTAGGACGTTTTGTATAGAGGCCTGCCTTGACTGTAACATCAGTGAAGGTTCCGTCTCCATTATTTTTCAGCAGTGAATTGGGGATACGTCCCTGATCCCTAAACCACGCTCCACGCATGATGAAGAGATCGATCCATCCGTCATTATTATAATCCGTCTGCCGGATATTGAGTCCGCCGGTGACGCCTTTCAATCCGGACTGCATCGTCACGTCTTCAAAGCTGCCATCGCCTCTGTTTTTATAGAAATGGATCTGATCATGAAATCCCCAGTTGGAGGCCATGATATCAAGAAAGCCATCGTTGTTGAAGTCATCCATGACGACACCACCTGCGAGACCTCGTTTGTCAAAACCTATTTCAGCAGCGATATCCGTAAAGTGTGGGAATTCGACTTTGGATTTATAATACTGTTCAGGCAGTCGGAGAGAGGCAGGTACACCCTCAGGAAACATGCCCAGGGTCATCGCAGAGACATTGAAGAGGTACTTTGATGTCAGGTCATCAGGTACTTGCTGCAATATTTCCTTGTAGAGATCAAAAGCCATAGTCGAGCCATCTCTCTTCGTGTGCTGACCTCCGGGGGCAATGGGAATGATACAGGATTCGGTAGTATGATTGAGGACGCAGTTTTGCTGTTCGCCAAGCCGAAGGGCTGCGAGTGCCAGGAGTTTTTTCATCTCCAGTACGGTCTGTTCTTTGCCGGGAATCTGCATGGGCTGGACCAACTTCAATACATCCTGGAAGATTTTGATGGATCCTTCTGAATTGCCTGCCTTGAGTTCTTCAAAGCCCCACATGACCATAAAGTTGACTTTGTTGAGTCCTTCACTGCTTTCAGCACGTTTCTTCAGGAGTTGTGCACGCTCTGCACACATGAAGACCGTGACTTTCATAGGATCTACTGCGGCCTGTGCTTTCTGGACACTATCGATCATGGCCAGGGTTTCTGATGAAGGAGAGGTGGCTGTAGCAGTGACGCAGGATTCAGGAGAAGTTGATTGATCCTGATCAGCCTTGCATCCTGCAATCAGCACGAGCAGGCTATATCCAAATAAGATTGACCACGACCAGTTTGCGGTTGTGGCGATGCTTTTCAAGTGCTCCATTGGACAAAGGTAGTGTGCGGGACAGCAACTGGGGGGTACCATAATCTACGGATAGAGAGAATGGTTGTAAAATGTGTGAATGATATAAAAAATTACAATAATTATATAACACATTGATATTCAGGCAATAATAATCATTTTTCACAACTAATCCCTTTGCCGGGTTGTTGAAATAGTAATCAATCCGATTTATTATCCAACTTAAAACGCAAAATGATGAAAAGTAAAATGCTATTGTTCGTTGCAGGCCTCCTCCTTATTGGAGTTGGAACAATGAACGCACAAATGGGTGATCAAACCTCAATCGGCCCGCGTGTAGGGGTCAATTTTGCCAATGTAAGTAACGTAGCCGGTTCCAAATCCCTAACTGGACTGGTCCTTGGGCTTACTTCCACATATAGTATCAGTGAATCAACCGGTCTTACAATAGATCTGCTGTATTCGGGCGAAGGATATGTGCTGGATGGCAATGACCATCATCTCAATTACCTGCAGATCCCGGTATTGTTTGATCTTTTCTTCGGACAACTGGGAGAAAAATTCCGTCCAAAGGTATATGCTGGTTTAACCCCGGGCTTCCTGCTGAATGCCAAGGTCAATGACAATGATGTGGATGATTTCTATAACACCTTCAATATTGCCGTTACTGGTGGGCTTGGATTCAATTATCGCGTTGGCAGCCGTATCTGGTTGAATACAGACCTTCGCGGTTTCCTTGGATTGAGTGATATCAGAAAGGATGTGATTGGCGATAAAGTGGCCAACAACAATGTCCAGGTAAGCATAGGCCTGGCCTATGGGCTTTCCAAAATATAGACATTATGTGGGTTTGGTCCTGACCGATCAGCCGATTTAAGTTTTAAGGAGCTATTCCATTGATTTGGGATGGCTCTTTTTCATTAAATGCAAGATTTGCAGGTCTTTATGCTTGGATATTTCCTTGTCTCCAGTATAAATCCGGGTTTTAAGAGTGCTTTTTTTTCAAAAGTTCCCTTTACCTCGGTTTCAATAGTTGGTGATTAGATCCGAAGTGGAATAAAAATGAGGTCTTTTTGTTATTTTGGATCAAAATCACCACCTTATATGATCTGGATCATAAAAAGATGGTTTTGTCCGAGATAAATTTGTATAAAACTTAAAAGAGATGAAAAAACTGTTTGTGCTCCTTTCCTTTATTTCCCTCATATCGGCTTGTGGAGGAGGCAAGGCTCCTGAATCGGGTGCCAACCCTTACTCCACGGCTGAACCTGCAGCAGCGACCAACTATGATCCTAATCGTGGGATCGGTAAATGGACTGCTGAAAGCCTCAATCTAAGCGCTACCCTTGACGCAGCCATGGCTGCCAACGGAGCTAAAATCCGCGAAGTGAAGTGCTCCTCATGCCACAAGTTGACTGATGAGAAACTGGTAGGCCCGGGATGGAAAGGTGTCACCTCTCGCCGGAAACCTGAATGGATCATGAATTTTATCACCAATCCTGATCCGATGATCGAAAAGGATCCGGCTGTCCAGGCTCAGCTTGAATTGTGCCTGGTGCGGATGCCCAACCAGAATCTCAACGATACTGAAGCCCGCGAAGTACTGGAGTTTCTGCGCCAAAATGATGGATTAAAATAACCAACTATATCTCTATGAAAAAGAATCTCTTCCATATTCTAATTGCAGTAGCTGCAATTACATTGGGCTTCACGGCTTGCAAGCCTAAGAATCTCGGTTCAGCTGTAACCGGTGACGCCTCTGCCAAGGCATATGTTGCCCCTGGCCAGTATGACGAATTTTACAATTTTGTCAGTGGTGGTTTCAGCGGACAAGTTGTCTGCCTATGGTCTTCCAAGCGGAAGGCTGCTCCGTGTTATTCCTGTATTCAGCGTCGATCCTGAAAAGGGTTGGGGGTACAGTGAAGAAACCAAGCCTATGCTCAATACATCACATGGATTTGTACCATGGGATGACCTGCATCACACAGAATTGTCACAGACCAATGGCGAAGTGGATGGCCGCTGGGTGTTTGGAAATGCAAACAATACACCTCGCGTAGCTCGTATTGACCTGAAGACATTCCGTACTGCGGAAATCATTGAATTGCCAAACAGTGCAGGAAACCACTCCTCACCATTTATCACTGAAAATACAGAGTATGTCGTAGCCGGTACGCGCTTTAGTGTTCCTGCCGACAATGCCAATGGAGATGTAGCCATCAATACCTATAAAGAGAATTTTAAAGGTCACCTCAGCTTTATCGCAGTAGATCAAGCTACAGGAGGAATGAGCCTCAGCTTCCAGATCCAATGCCCTGGTGTCAACTTTGACCTGAGCCATGCCGGAAAGGGCCCATCACATGGATGGTTTTTCTTCTCTTGCTACAACACCGAGCAAGCCAATACCCTGCTTGAAGTAAACGCTTCACAAAAGGACAAGGACTTTATCATGGCGGTCAACTGGAAGAAAGCTGAAGAATATATCAAGGCTGGAAAGGGTAAGAAGACGACTACAAACTATGCACACAATGTATGGGATGAAAAAACACATTCAGGCAAATCTGAAATCATCAAGGAAGTGCTGATCCTCGATTCCAAAGAGTTTCCGGATCTGTGCTACATGATCCCATGTCCAAAATCTCCGCATGGTTGTGATGTGGATCCTACAGGTGAATACATCGTAGGAAGTGGAAAACTGGCTGCGCTTATTCCTGTATTTAGCTTTACCAAGCTCCAGGCTGCGATCGCCAATAAGGAATTTGACGGTGTATATGATGGCATCAATGTGATCAAATACGAATCCGCTTTATATGGTGAGGTTGCAAAACCAGGCCTTGGCCCATTGCATACAGAGTTTGATGCCAATGGTAATGCATACACCTCCTTCTTTGTTTCCTCTGAAGTGGTCAAATGGAATATCAAGGACCTTAAAGTGCTGGACAGGGTGCCTACCTATTATTCAGTGGGTCACCTGTGTGTCCCTGGAGGCGACAGCCGCAAGCCGTTTGGCAAATACCTGATCGCATACAACAAGATCACCAAGGACCGCTACCTGCCTACAGGACCTGAGTTGTCACAAAGCGCGCAGCTCTATGACATCAGTGGGGATAAAATGCAATTGATCCTTGATTTTCCAACGATAGGTGAGCCACACTATGCGCAGGCCTGCCCTGCAGGGCTGGTGACACCAGACCAGGTGAAGATCTTCAAGATTGAAGAAAACAATCACCCTTACGTAGCTAAAGGTGAAGGAGAGGCCAAGGTGGTCAGGGAAGGCAACAAAGTCCATGTGTACATGACGGCTATTCGTTCGCATTTTGCACCTGACAATATCGAAGGCGTAAAGATGGGAGATGAAGTGTATTTCCATGTCACCAATCTTGAACAGGACTGGGATGTACCTCACGGCTTTGCAGTGAAGGGCGCGTCTAATGCAGAGTTGCTGATCATGCCTGGAGAAACCACCACATTAAAGTGGACCCCGGACAAAGTGGGCATATTCCCGATGTATTGCACTGACTTCTGCAGCGCGCTGCACCAGGAAATGCAGGGCTACATCAGGGTGTCACCTGCAGGCAGTAACATACCGCTTAAATTCAGTGTAGGCGAACAGGCTGCAGCACCGGCAGGCAATTGATCATGTAGGTATTCAATAACCTATGCATACAGGAAGGGTACAAATGTTTTCTAATGCGTTTGTACCCTCCTTTTTTTAAACCACTAATTATGAATACGGAAAACAGGATTTCGAAGCTATCGATCGCCTTGCTGGTACTTGCAGCCATATGCCTGGCGACCAATTTAGTTTTGCCAATCTGGAAAATCGATCTGTATGCCCCCCAGTATCCGGAAGGACTGGTATTATTGATCTATGCCGACAAGCTTGGGGGCAATGTAGAGATCATCAATGGCCTCAATCACTACATCGGGATGCAGACCCTGCATGCTGAAAATTTTATTGAGTTTACCATACTGGAATACATCCTGGGATTTTTCTCCCTCAGTATATTGGTTGCAGCCTTTGCCGGACGCAAGAAGCTGGTCTATGCTGTATTTATTGCCTTCACATTATTCAGTGTGTTGTCGATGGTGGATTTTTACCGTTGGAATTACAATTACGGCCATCATCTCGATCCCAATGCAGCTATCAAGGTACCGGGAATGTCCTACCAGCCACCATTGATCGGGTATAAGCAACTCCTCAACTTTGGCGCCTATTCGATGCCGGATACAGGCGGAATGCTCTTTATCGCCTGTGGTGTATTATTGCTGATCGTCGTCCTGATTGAGCGAAAAGTATTTGCCAGGTGGCTCAGTAAGAAGCCGGTTGTGCCCGCAGCTATGCTGGTCATGGCAATAGGTACATTTGCCTCCTGTGCTGCCTCCGGTCCCAGGCCGGTCAAGATCAATGAAGATGCTTGCGCTTATTGTAAGATGACCGTTACTGATCCGGCATTTGCAGCCCAACTGACGACAGCCAAAGGAAGGCAGTATATATTTGATGACGTAGCCTGTATGATGGGGTTTAAGAAAGAAAATGCATCAGTGGAGCATGCCCATTATTATATTGCGGACTTTTGCAGCCCTTCAGATTTTGTCGATATGGATCATGCTATCTTGTTGCAGAGTGATAGCCTTCGTAGCCCGATGGGTGGTAATGTAGCCGGTTTTGCGCTTCAGGATAGTGCAATGGTGTACAAGGCTAAATACGGCGCTACTGAAATCAAGTGGGCAGAATATATCAGGTAATCATTTTCATGCAGGTGTTATCTCCAAAAGACTATAGGTATGTACTGGGCGCGCTCTGCATGATCCTACACAGCCTTTCTGCTGTATCTGGCACTATCCAGGTAGGCAGCGGTTTTCCATTTGCTTCAGTCAGGAAGGCACTTGAGGTCTCAATAGACGGGGACACCATCCTGGTGCATAGTGGCACCTACAAGGAAGGCAATATCATCATTGACAAGTCCATTTCATTTGTTGGAGTTGACTGGCCCGTGTTAGATGGCCAATTGAAATATGAGGTACTCTCTATCAAAGCGGACCATGTCCTGGTGACTGGATTTGTCGTTCGCGATTCCGGTCATGCATCCCTTGATGATCCGGGAGGGATCAAGATATATGACAGCAGGTATGTCCATATCATCAACAACAGGCTGATCAATAATTTTTTCGGCATCTATCTCCAATACAGCCAGCATTGCATCGTTCGGGATAATATCATCCGGGCTTCCGGCACCGAAGAGCAGCAGATCGGAAATGGGATCCATTGCTGGAAAAGCGATAGCCTGCAAATCATCGCCAATTCAATTTCAGGGCACCGGGATGGTATCTATTTTGAGTTTGTGCATGGGTCGATCATCTGGCGCAATATCTCTTTTGACAACATCCGCTACGGACTTCATTTTATGTTTTCGGACAATGATGCTTACATCACTAACCTTTTTCGGGGCAATGGCGCAGGTGTAGCAGTGATGTTTACCAAGAATGTGAAGATGTTCAATAACACTTTTGAGGACAACTGGGGTGATGCTGCACACGGACTCCTGTTAAAGGAAATTTCGGATAGTTATATTTTCAACAATCGCTTTATCCGCAACACTTCCGGGATCTACATGGAAGGGACTAACAGGATCATCGTAGAGAAGAATAGCTTTAAGGACAACGGATGGGGGATGAAGATACAGGCCTCCTGCATGGACAATACCATACGTGATAATAACTTCATGCGCAACACTTTTGATATCAGCACCAATGGTTCACTCGTACTCAATACCTTCAATGACAATTACTGGGATAAGTACGAAGGGTATGACCTGGATAAAGACAATGTCGGAGATGTTCCATACCGGCCGTTGAGCCTGTTTTCAGTACTCGTGGAGCAGAACCCTCCCACCATGTTATTATACAGGAGCTTTATTGTAACCTTGCTGGACAGGTCGGAAAAGATGATTCCCACACTGACACCCGACAACTTTATAGATGACCGACCACTCATGCATGCCATACCACTATGATTGAGATCAGGCAAGTATCCAAACACTTTGGGAGATTCGAGGTGCTCAAATCGGTAAGCCTGACCTGTGAGGCCGGACAGTGTATTGCCCTGATCGGACCAAATGGTTGCGGTAAGACCACACTGATCAAAAGTATTCTCGGCATGGTCTTACCCAGTTCCGGTTCCATTTATTTCCAGGGTAAGGATATCGCGAGGGACTTTATGTACCGGCATCATATCGGATACATGCCGCAGAAGGGGCGATATCCGGACAACATGACCATCGGGCAGGTGATCGATATGATCAAGGATATTCGCAGCTCAGATGACACCCTTGATGAGCAATTGATCACTGATTTCGGATTGGATGAAATCCTGGATAAGCGCATGCGGACACTATCCGGGGGCACTACGCAAAAAGTAAGTGCGTCGCTGGCGTTCTTATTTAATCCACAGGTGCTCATCCTTGACGAACCTACTGCCGGCCTTGATCCTTTGGCCGCTGAGATCCTAAAAGACAAGATCATCGCGGAAAATAAAAGGGGCAAGCTTATCTTTATCACATCCCATCTTCTGAGCGAACTGGATGATCTCGTCACCCATGTCGTGATGATGCAGGAAGGGGAGATCCGATTCAACATGCCTACAGCATTGCTCAAGGAGCAGACCGGGACGAACAGCCTGGCCAGGGCTATCACACACGTATTAAAGCAAGACCATGTTCAATAAGATCCAGCGCTTTATAGTCCTCGATATATTGAAAAACCGGGTCGTGCTCGCATATACCCTATTGCTTGCTGTATTGTCCTGGAGCGTATTCAGCCTTGAAGATGACAGTAATAAGGGGGTGCTGACGTTGCTCAACATCGTGTTGCTGACGACCCCACTGGTGAGCATCATCTTCACGACTATCTACTTGTATAACAGTGCGGAGTTTATTGAGTTGTTGCTCAGCCAGCCTATCCGACGTAGTAAGATATGGACTGGACTTTTTCTTGGTCTCTTTTTCTCCCTGGCGCTGTCTTTTATCATTGGGGCAGGTATTCCGATTCTTTTGTTTGTTCCCGGCCATGTGGCGCTCATCCTTTTAGTGATGGGCGTATTGATCACCGCTGTGTTTGTAGCCCTTGGATTTTTGTGTGGCATCATGTCTCGGGACAAGGCACGTGGGATAGGGATATCCATTTTACTTTGGCTGTTTTTTGCCTTATTGTTTGATGGCCTGGTGCTCTTCCTGCTATTCCAGTTTTCAGACTATCCGATTGAAAAGGCGATGGTTGGTGTTGCTGCCCTCAATCCAATTGATCTTGCCAGGATATTTATCATCCTGCAACTGGATGTCTCAGCCATGCTGGGATATACGGGAGCCATCTTCAAGGATTTTTTCGGAACGGGAGTCGGCACGGCAATTGGCTTTGCATTGCTCTGCCTTTGGGTTATACTACCATACCTGCTTTCCCGCAGGATGTTTATCAGAAAAGACCTTTAATCGTAAACTTTTCTGGTCATATTGCATTAGAGTGGATTGACTGCGCATGGTGGAAATTGCAAATCACTACATTTGGCAGCTTAATCAATCAGCATCCATTTTTAATCAGATGAAGAGTTTAGCGGACAGGAAAGACATCAGCAGGCCCAAGGATATCCATCGTATCATCAATGCCTTTTTCAAGCTGGTCAGGAAGGATGCGTTGTTGTCCCCATATTTTGCAGACAAGTCCAAAGAGGACTGGGAGGCCTTCCTTCCGGTGATGTATAGTTTCTGGGAGAATGTATTGTTCTATTCAGGAGGTTATTTTGGCAATCCTATGCAGCGGCATATGGAGCTCAATGCGATGCGCTCTTTTTCAGAAGCACATTACAACCATTGGCTGGAGTTGTTTGCAGCGGCGATTGACGACCGGTATGCAGGAGAGAAAGCTGAACTGATGAAGGAGCGGGCGCGAAACATTGCCACCGTGATGCAGGTCAAGCTGGCCCAATAATAAAAATGCCGGGTATTGCTACCCGGCTACAAACAACCATGTTAAACTCTACTGAAACAACAACTCAGCAGATTGAAAAATCCACCTGAAGGGTGGCATTGTTACTGCCGTTTAATATCTTTTAATTAT
Source organism: Candidatus Opimibacter iunctus (assembly GCA_016716665.1). Lineage (GTDB taxonomy): Bacteria > Bacteroidota > Bacteroidia > Chitinophagales > Saprospiraceae > Opimibacter > Opimibacter iunctus. The sequence continues at coordinate 16,757 of JADJVH010000015.1, forward strand.
CTATTCCGGAGGGAGCAGTACTTCATCTATCACATGTATGATGCCGTTGGAGGCAGGGACAGAGGCCAGAATAGTAGCTTTGCCGTTGACCATATACTTCCCATCCTTTACACTGAGAGTGATATTTTTTCCATTGACCTGTCCGAGGACCTGTCCGTCACGCATTGATTCTGTCTTGATGACTCCGACATACACATGGTACTCCAGGATGTTGGACAATGCAGCTTTCTGGTCCGGTTTGAGCAGTCCTTCCACCGTGCCGGCTGGTAATTTCTCGAAGGCGGCGTTGGTGGGTGCAAATACGGTAAACGGACCTGCATTGCTTAGTACATCTACCAATTCAGCGGCTTTTACAGCGGTGACCAGTGTCGAGTGATCCTTGCTGCCGACTGCGATCTGGACAACATTAGGCTGGGACACTTCGTCCTTGACTCCTGATTGTCCGGTAAGTGATTCTGTGCCTCCGGTTGCTGCGGCAGCTGGCTCCTGAGTTTGTGCGGACGGATTGCAACCTGCTGTTAAGTAAAGCAGGCAAATCCCCAAAAAGTAGGCTAGTTTTTGCATATTGAATTGATTTGTCATCAAAGAAATAGCAATAATGCCTCAAAAAATATGACTGTAGTCACACAAAAAAATGATTTTGATCATTTATCTGCCACCCTGGATTGGGAGTAAAAGAGCAATACCGCAGCAGATACCAACAGGACTGCGATACCAAAGAGAGCCTCATTAGCCAGGGGAACTACGGTGTATGAAAAGGAGAAGATACCCTGGACCGCCAGGACAGATTCATTGAGAATAGCCCCTCCAGTGAAGGCTATGAGGGCATACCTGGCCAGTTTATTTGTCCTGATCAACCCGGTGCCAGTCATAAAAGCCAGGAGGAAAACAGAAATGATGAGCAGCAGGACCAGGTGGAGATAAGCGATGACAATGGGGCGGAACCCGAAAGCCAGCTTACTGATTCCGGGAATGGTAGATCCAAGTTGAAGGGATAGCTTAAGCGTCAATGCGAGTGCCACGATTAGGAAGAGTAATAGCACCATACGGTTGAAGGCTGCTTTCAGATTGGCCATGTTTTTACGAAGTACCGTGACTAGTATATACCAACCAATGACCTGGGCACTGGCTGCGGCCACTACCAAGGCATAAAGCCAGGCAGGGAGATTGGCCCAGAGGGTTGATAAGAAATAGGCCGGGATGCCGGCCAGGGCAAAAAGCATAAAGGAAAGCCGGATCTTCCTGAGGTCAGGATTAAACGTCCTGATCCAGTCCATAAAAATGCCGATACAGGCAAATAAAAACCATCCGTTGTACTGAAAGTGCAGGTAGAAATAAATTGAACCCAGGTAAATATTCTGGTTGTAATGATGCGAAGCCATCATCCAGGATAACACCATCGTGCCTACCGTAGATAGCAGGCCAAACCAGATAGCAACTTTGATCCAGTTTTTACCCGGGTGGTCAGCGGCCAGTCGACCGGCATCTTTGAGTGCATACCACGAAAAGGCATATCCTGTCAGGACAGATAAGGTTGAAAATGCCAGGGATACAGGACCATAGCCCTGGAAGGGAAAAGAGAGCAGCATCCCATATGCTGAAAAGAGGTTGGCCATGATCAGGCGGCGGTAAACCACTTCATTGATCCGGGGCAGCCCGGACCTGAATACCCTGATCAGCAGAACATACAGCGTATGGGTGATCCAACCAGCAAAAGCAAAATGGGAGTGGGCTTCCTGGAGATATTTCTGGTCAAACCATGGAAGTGCATAGCCGATCTTGTAGCGCATGATAGCCCCTAGTATGGCCACCAAAAACAGATTGAACAATGCAATTCGAACCCAGCTATTTGTTTTCTCCGGCATCAATCAGAAATATACCTTATGGTTGACAATATCTACTTTTTGATTTTCATTCAATTTCCTCAAGGTACGGATTACGGTCTCGATCCGAAGTCCGGTCAGGTTGGCAAGTTCCTGGCGCGTATAGGGTATGATTATTTTACCGGCGGTCCCTGATTTTTTCTTTTTATAGTAGGCCAGGAAATCCATGATTCGTTCTTCCGGTGTTTGATTGTTGAGCATCCTTGCGGATATTGATTTGTCATACATCTTCTGGGCAAACATGGCCAGCAGGGATCGTTGGACCGTCGGATGATCCTCAAGCATGTGGAAAAAAGTATCCTTTGAGAGTTTGATGATGATGGAATCCCTCGTCGTGATGGCATTGGCGGCATACGGCTCCCTGATAAACAGTGGCGGCTCGCCGAAACTATCCCCTGCATTGAAAATCCCCTGAACAAATTCTTTTGAATTTGGATTCAGGTTATAAGTTTTTACTTGTCCTTCGAGGACCTGGTAATAGAAGCGTGCCGTTTCATCCTGGTGAAAAAGGATCGTGTTTTTTTTAACCTTGTTGACAGCCGCACCGTAAGCCATTAATATGTTAGGATCAATAGGCATGAGTCAGATTCTGTTTCTTTTTTCAGATCGGCATCAAGATACTATAGATTTTGATGATATCTCCCAATGGACAGCATCAACTGCGTGAAGACAGGTTAGTGTTTGTCCGCCGCACATCATACCTTACAGCCTCAAAACCGAATCGGGATCATGAATTGTAAAGCGGAAATACCCAACCCAGGAAACGGGGGATCGCATGTATGCCTGATATGGCTGATCCTTTTCTTCGTCCCATTCTCTTGCAGTAAGGAAAAGGATTTGCAAAAAGGCTTTTCAGAGGTTGCCCGCGAGGCAGGGATAGATTTTAAATACAATTTCGGGGATACCACGTATCAGAATATTCTGGAGAGTAGTGGATCTGGTGTGACGGTGTTTGACTATGATGGCGATGGGGACCAGGATATATACCTTCTCAATGGTACCTACCTCGATGGGATCAGTGAACCATCCGGTAAAATTTTTGAAAATACACCCGATGCACTTTATCGTAACAATGGCGATGGTACGTTTACGGAAGTAGCTAAGCATTCCGGCCTGGATGACATGCATTGGAGCATGGCTGCAGGGCCTGTTGATATTGATAAGGATGGTGACCTTGATCTATACCTCCTGAACTATGGCCCAAATGTTTTTTATCTCAACAATGGTGATGGCACATTTCGTGATGCGACCGCCGAGCTGGGACTTCAGGGCCCGGATAGCTTAAATGGATTTACAAAATGGAGTGTCAGTGTCGCCTATCTGGATGCAGATCTTGATGGAGCACTTGATATCATGGTGGGAAATTTCCTGGCCTTTGATCCCTTACACATATCTCCCGGTCATCCTGAAATGATGCCACATCCTTCTGAATATCACGGACAGGCTTCGATGTTGTACAGACAATCCGGAAGCAAAACCTTTGACGATATCACAGATACATCAGGTATGTATTACCCTGATTCGAAATGCATGGGACTTACTGTATTTGACAGTGATGGAGATGGGGATGGAGATATCCTCCAGGCCAATGACCATCAGGCTAATTTCCTTTTTCGCAGCAATGGTCCCATGAGTTTTGAAGAAGCAGGTATTACCTGCGGAGTAGCAGTCAATGACCAGGGTGCTCCGGCTGGCTCGATGCACCCTTCAATCGGAGATGTGGATGGTGATGGGCTGATAGATGTATTGGTGAGTGATCTTGAACATGGGGCACTCTATCGCAACCTGGGAAATGGCTTATTTGAAGATATCACCTCCGCAAGCGGCCTCGCTGTGTTATTTGCTGGTAAAGGTTCATGGGCGGCTAACCTTTTTGATTATGACAATGACGGTGACCTCGATATATTTTCTGCCAATGGTGCTGCTGAAGTGTTGTCGCTGCAACAGCCTCTCCTCCTCAATAATAATGGCAAAGGACAATTTACCGATGCTGGAAGCGAAGGAGGCGATTATTTCCGGCAATTACGTTCTGGTCGGGGCGCTGCTGTATTGGATTATGACAATGATGGTGATATGGACATCATCGTTTCGCATGTCGATCTGCAAGCTAGTCCTGCACTGTTGCGCAATGATGACAGCAATGAGAATCACTGGCTCGGCATCACCTTGTTGAGAAGCAATGGCTCACCTGCCTGGCCAGGAGCTAAAGTCACCATCACCACCGGTGAAAAGAAACAGGTTCTCATTCATCAGCCGGGCAATGCCTATCTTAGTTTCAGCGACCAAAGGGTGCATGCAGGACTCGGAACTTATACACAGGCTGATCGCATTGAAATCGATTGGCCTGATGGGACAAGGGATGTTTTTGATAATATTCCCTCGGATCAATACCTGAAAATCACCCAGGGCTCTGGAAGAACTGAAGAACGAAAAACGAAAAGTGAAAAATAAAACTTTGGCTGCGCTCAACAGCCGTTAAGATGGAAGTGATGCTTCGACTACGCTCAGCAACCGGGAAACTCAGCATAATCAAAAAGATCACCATATAAATAAATGAAGCTATGAATCACGAATATATAAGCAGGGTAATCGATCTGACCCATCCGGAGAAGAATATCATCCACAACATGACCAATGAGGAAGCCAGGCAGGTGTTACAGTCTGGAGACAGTGATGCGGTCAGGAAGATTGATGGCCAGTTTGCATTGCTCAGTGTGGAGGGTAAGACGATCAGGCTTGCCAGATCTATAGGCAGGCCATTACGATATTTTATCGCCAAACGTATGGAAGGCCCGAGCCTCATTGTTGCGGAGCGCATCGATGTCATCTATGAATATCTCAAGGCTGAAGGGCTCGATGACCAGTACCATCCCTCCTATACCAGGATGGTGCCTGCGCACTATATCACCACTATACAACTGCTGGGGTGCCCTGATCCCAATCCGGTATATGATCGCTTTTTCACACCGGCGAGAAACAAGTATCCGGTCGATGACCTTGACAAACTCGGTGCAGTGTACATGGAAGCCTTGTATGCCGAGATAAAGAAGTGGCTAAAGAACAGGGCTACTACAGGGCCGATAGGTGTTAGCTTTTCAGCCGGTGTGGATAGCGGCTCCGTCTTCCTGCTTACCTATCATGCATTACTCGAATTAGGAGAGAGCCCTTCACGCCTAAAGGCGTTTACACTGAGTGTCGATGGGGGAGGTGCGGATGTGCTGCAAGCCCGTGACTTTTTGGAAAAGGTTGGACTCGGCTTGTTTCTCGAAGAGATCGAAGTATCCTCTGCAGCCCTGGATTGGAAGAATGCGGTGAGGATTACAGAAGATTATAAAGCACTGGACATCCAGTCTGCCACGATGAATCTCGCGCTACTCCAGGGCATCAGAGAGCGCTATCCAAACTGGAAGTATGTACTCGATGGGGATGGCGGTGATGAAAACATGAAAGACTATCCGATCGAAGAGAATCCTGAACTCACGATCCGGAGTGTACTCAACAACCTGATGTTGTACCAGGAAGGTTGGGGCGTTTTTTCAATGAAGCATTCTGTTACTTACTCCGGAGGGCTCAGCAGGAGCCATACGCGCACATCTGCCCCTGCAGATGCGCTCGGCTTTGAAGGATTTAGTCCGTATACGTTGCCAAACGTGATTGAGATTGCCGAAGGATTACCATTTATCGAACTGACGGAATGGAGCCATGAGAAGTTGTATGATCTGAAGGGCAGTGTTGTGGCCAGTGGTATCAAAGCCATCACAGGAATGGATATGCCGGTATTCGCAAAGAGACGTTTCCAGCATGGCGCAGTGGAGCAGCCGGTTTTCCACCAAATCTTTCCGGTAAAGGATAGTACCTATCGTAAGGCGTTTCAAGTCATGTATGAGCAGCTTTCCTGAAATAGATCTTGACGACCGCTGGATTCGCTCACACCGGGCACCAAAAAATCAAGTAGATGAGCTTTTACCCTATGCCTTTCTTGTTGAAGAGGAGTGCACTGCATCAGGGGCTATTGAAAGTGTAGCGACCCTCTTTCTCACTAACAAAGAGTGTCCGTTCCGGTGCCTGATGTGCGACCTCTGGAAAAACACCACGGACGAAAGGGTACAACCGGGAAGTATCCCTGCCCAGATTGCATATGCACTGGCGAGATTGCCGCCATCAAAACATATCAAACTGTACAACTCGGGAAATTTCTTTGATACGAAGGCGATCCCTCCTGAAGATTATCAAGCTATAGCATCACTGCTTGATCCTTTTGAGACGGTCATCGTCGAATGCCATCCCAAGCTCATCAATGACAGAAGCCTCACTTTTCGGGATATGATCAAGGGGAAGCTTGAAGTAGCGATTGGATTGGAAACGGCTCATCCGGAAGTACTCGAAAAGCTAAACAAAAGCATGAGTCTTGATGATTTCAGCCAAAGCGTCAGGTACTTAAATGACCATAACATCCGTTCACGCGCATTTATCCTGTTGAAGCCTCCGTTTCTGACAGAGCAGGAAGGAGTACATTGGGCAAAACGTACTCTTGATTTTGCGTTTGATGCAGGGGTGGGATGTTGTGTAGTGATTCCAACCCGCGCAGGGAATGGAGCGATGGATGTGCTGGAGACCGGTGGTTTTTTTTCCAAACCCTCACTTGATTCGTTGGAAGAAGTGCTGGATTATGGAATAGCACTTGGCAGGGGGCGTGTGTTTGCAGATGTGTGGGACCTTGAGATTTTCTCGGATTGTCCGGAATGTCTTGATGCCAGGAAAAAGCGCCTGGAGAGCATCAACCTCCATCAGGAGCTATTGCCTCAAATCTCCTGTGATTGCAGATCGACAGGAGACTTTCAACGTAGATGATCTCTATGCCACCAGGGCAATCACGGTGATCAGCTATAAAATGCTTTATTTTATTCCCTGTTCCTGACCCTTCATCTAATTCTTATTTCATGAGAACGATCATCAGCATCTGCCTTTTAGCCGCTTCAATGATCTTTGTGTATAGTTGCCAGGAAAATGAGCAAGACAAGGCACAAAGGGAAGCAGGCATCAGGTCGCTGCGTTTCAACGGCCGGTCATATCTTGAAAATGGGCGACTAGAGGAAGCGGAGACGGCATACAAGCAGTTGATAGCCCTTGCTCCTGACGATGCCTCAGCTTATGCTAATCTTGCCTTGATCTATCTGAGGCAGGGTAAGTATGAGGAAGCAAAATCGAAAATAAGCAAGGCATTGAAACTGGCTCCGGACAATCCCGACATCCGGATGATTTCAGCCAGATATTTTGAACTGGTACAAGACCGGGATAAGGCGATCGATGAGGTATTGAAAATTGTTGAGCAGCATCCGGATTATGCAATAGCCCTTTACAATCTTGCCAGGCTGTATGATCATCCGGATGATAAAGAAGCCATTGCCGAAAGGGAGAAGTTTCTCCGCAAAACCCAGGAATCCACTGAGGCGAATATCGTGCCCAGACTCGAGCTCATCTCCTTGTTGATTCAGAAGGGGGATCAGGCGGCTGCTACTTTTGAGTTAGAAAATCTGCCTAAGATTTTCGCGGAGTTTCCGGCACAGGCCAAAGGGTTCTACAACAAGACTATTGATGCGCTTCATGCCTCTGATATAGCCACAGCGAAGACCAATGTGGTCATGATGCAAAATTTTCTAAAGGTGACTACGCAGTACCAAAGTGATCTGCGTGAACTAAAGGGCCCTGACAGTGACCTCATAGGTAATTATGTCATCTCCCTCAGTGATTTCGAAAGGAGCTATGCAGGACCTGGTGAAGCTATCACTGACCGTATAAAGTTTGTCGACATTTCGGATCAGGTCAATCTTATTGCTTCCACGGGCGAATCCCGGTCAGGAACATCAGCGGAGGATAGGAGCAGTCAGTTTTCCTTAGGAGATTATGATGGGGATGGATTTGTGGATGTCTACTTCAGCAGTTATTCGGAGCGGACTAAGACTTCAGTCAAAAGCTTATTCTGGAATCGCGAGACCACTTTCCAGGAGCAATCAAGCATTGCCGGTATCAGGCACACAGGGAGGGAGTCAGCATCCATTTTTGCGGATTACAACAATGATGGATATCCGGACTTATACATTCTTAGGGATGGCGGGAATGTGCTATTCAAAAATAGTGGTGAAGGTGTATTTTCTGATGTTTCCAAAGAAGCCATGGTTGATACGGATTCAGATGGAACGAAACCCTTATTTCTCGATGCTGACCACGATGGAGACCTTGACCTGCTGATCATACGGCCGGCTTCAAATCTGCTATACCGGAACAACGCTGATGGAACATTTACAGAGATGGCTGCCGTGATGGGGCTTGGCTTGCCTGTATCCAGGTGCACTGATGCTGCATTTGCGGATTTTGACGAGGATGGTGATCTTGATATGGTGATGTCACATGAGGAGGGTTCCAATTTTCTTTTTTCAAATGACCGGCACGGCAGATTTACGGACCTGAGTTCAATTAGTGGCCTGGGTGAAAGTGGAGCATCACAGGCTGTTGCCGTTGCGGATTACAACAATGATGGGTTTAATGATTTATTATTTGTCTCATCCGCACCAGGGAAGTCTGGATTGTATACCAACAAAGGGGATGGCACATTTAAGCAGGATCCAGCTCCATGGTTGAAGGCAATTGTTGACCTGGTGCCAAAGGATGCAGCATTTTTTGATTTTGACAACGATGGATTTCAGGATATCCTTATTGCGGGATCACCAGTATCTGGTGAAGCAAGATCCATGCGGCTCTTTCACAATGACAGCAAAGGTGGCTTCATGGATGCTTCAGCTCTTTTGCCGGTGAGTGTAACATCGGGGGGGCAAATGGAGACCACAGATTTTGATAAGGATGGAGACCTCGACATCTTTGTGGCTGATGCAAAGGGCAAGCTCCATCTCCTGCAAAATGAAGGGGGCAACCTCAACCATTATCTCACGCTCAAACTGGTAGGGTTGAGGGATGGCAATAGTAAGAACAATCATTTTGGGATCGGTGCCAAGGTAGAAATACGGTCAGGGGAGTTGTACCAAATGAAAGTCGTCACCGAACCAGTGATCCATTTCGGATTAGGCTCAAGGTTGAAAGCAGATGTGATGCGTGTCACCTGGACCAATGGAGTAGCGCAGAACAGGTTTTTTCCAGGCACAGATCAGGACCTCTTAGAATTGCAATCGCTGAAAGGTTCATGTGCATTCCTCTATACCTGGGACGGTGAGCGATATGTGTTTTCAAAAGATATGATGTGGCGAAGTGCCCTGGGCATGCCACTTGGGATCATGGGTGCCAACACTGCGTATGCTCCAGCAGATCCATCCAAGGAGTATCTGAAGATTCCCGGAGAAGAGATGAAGATGCAGGATGGCAAATACATCATGCAGATCACAGAGGAACTGTGGGAGACAGCTTATTTCGATAATCTTGAATTGGTAGTGCTCGATCATCCGCGAACCGATCAAATATTTGTTGATGAAAAATTTACCCTTCCACCTTACACCAATGCTTACGAGTTGTATGCCGTGCAAAGGAAATTCTTTCCGGTAGCCGCAGTAGATGGAGTGGGGACTAATCTGCTCCCACAGATCCTGGAGAAGGATGATGTCTATATCAGCAATTTTCAATTGGGCACCTACCAGGGCATTGCCGCCATGCATGATCTGATCCTTGATCCTGGCGCCTCACTTCCTTCAGGAGATTTGTTATTGTATCTCAATGGCTGGCTCTTTCCGTCCGATGCCAGTATCAATTATTCACTTGGGCAAGGTGAAGGAATTGATGTTGTGTCGCCCCAGTTGCAAGTCTTAGATAAGCGGGGAGATTGGGTTACAGTGATCCCCAACCTGGGTTTCCCGATGGGTAAAGCCAAAACAATGATTGTGGATCTGACAGGAAAATTCCTGACTAAAGATCATCGGGTGAGGATACGGACCAATATGGAAATATACTGGGATGAAATATTCTTTGCACCTAAGGCCATTCCTGAGGAAGTATCATCAACTGCATTGAAACCAGTGAGCGCTGATTTACATTATCGTGGATTTTCAAGGTTGTACCGTAAGGGTGGCCAGTATGGCCCGCATTGGTTTGACTACAGCACTGTCAGCACCGGTCAGAAGTGGCGCGACCTTATAGGCAATTACACGAAGTTTGGAGATGTAGCCCCATTGCTCCACACAGTTGATGATCAATTGGTCATCATGAACTCAGGGGATGAAATGACCGTGACCTTTGATGCCAGTTCATTGCCACCAATAAAGGCGGGCTGGACGAGAGACTTTCTGATCTATAGCGAGGGCTGGATCAAGGATGGAGACTTCAACACTGCCCACGGTAAGACTGTGGAACCATTGCCTTTCCATGCAATGACAAGATATCCATACGGTGCGGACGAATCATTTCCGACCGATGCAATACATCAGGCATATCTGAGAACCTATAATACAAGGAAAGTCAATACGACCAAGTTCAACAGGGAGATCCTGGATTACGATGCAGGGAAGCCAATAGGGGAAAGGTGATGTACCCTTAAGTGTTTAATATCCTCCCGTCTTCCATCTCAATCACATGATCTGTCGCTTTCGCAAATTCCATGTCATGGGTCACGATCAGCAGCGTCTGTTGAAATTCGCGGGCTAACTTCTGGAAGAGTTCAAAGACGATTTCGCCATTTTTCTTGTCGAGATTTCCTGTTGGTTCATCGCCCATGATGATGATCGGGTCATTGATGAGTGCACGGGCTATCGCCACGCGTTGTTTCTGACCACCTGAAAGCTGGTTGGGCATTTTCAGCGCCTGGTCATCGATGCCAAAGATTTTTAGCTTTTCCATAGCCCTGTGCTCCAGTTCCTTTTCTGCATACTTTCCAAGTTTCAGCCCGGGGATCATGACATTTCTCAGCACGGAAAATTCATTTAACAGATAGTGGAACTGGAAGACAAACCCGATTTTTTCATTCCTGACCCGTGCGAGTTCAGCTTCATTCTTGAGCCGCATGGGATCGTTGTCTATCAGCAGGTCACCCTCGTAGTCTGTATCCATGGTGGAAAGGATATACAGTAAGGTTGATTTGCCACATCCTGATTTGCCTACAATGGAGGTAAAATCTCCTTTGTCAACTGAAAAACTAACATCCTTGAGTACATGCTGTTGTTGTGCCCCGTCAAAGTGCTTGTTGATTTTTATAGCTTGTATTACTTTGTCTGCCATCCTATTTGCCTCTAATGATCACCACCGGATCTACCTTGCTTGCTTTGCGCGAAGGAAGATAGCCTGCCAGATATGTTGTGAAGATGCCAAATGCCGCACCGATGATATAAAACTTGATATTATAATTGACCGGATAGGTGTTGATGCTGGGCAGGGCGGCTGTCTCAAAGGGAATCTGGTCTATGAAGGAAGAAGCTAAAAACCCAAAGACCAATCCAAAGGATACGCCGATCACGCCGATACTGATCGCAATCATGATGAAAATGCGCTTGACATCCCTGCCAGAAAAGCCAGTGGCTTTGAGGATGGCGATGGAGTCCATTTTTTCATAGATCATCATGTTGAGGATATTGTAGATCCCGAATCCCGCTACAATCAATAGTGTAATGCCGACTGCATAAGAGATAATGGAACGTACAGAACTTCCTGTCTCAAATTGCGCATTGGCGGTCTGGATATCTTCGGCATCTACTTCGTAGCGGGCCCGATATTCCTTAGCCATCGCCGGGGCAAGGCTCATATCCTTGAGTTTGACCTGGATGTCAGTGATGTAGGTTCTTGGTTCGCCAAGGAGTTTTTGAGCAGTGCTGATCGACGTATAACTATTGATTTTGTCTACATCGGCTATCCCTGACTGGAAATACCCCACTACTTTCAATTGCTGGCGATCACCCCTTGCCGTGGTCACCTGGACTACATCCCCGATTTTGGCGAGCATTTTGTCTGCTGCAGACTTACCCAGGATGATACTGTTAGGGATGTTCTTGAGATCGATATAATTTCCGGCGGTGACGTAGGTACTAAAAAAGAAAAGTTTGTTTTCCGCCTCGACATCTACACCATTGATGACCCCGGTGACATCAATGGCACCAACATTATAAAATACCTGGGCTGAAATTTTTGGAGCCAGTCCCAATACCCTGTCGTCCTTTTCTATGGAGTTCATGATCGGATCGACGTTGTATATTTCAAGTCTCCTGCCATAAGGTTTTACGGAACGGATAAAATGATAATACCCTTTGTATCCTGCGGCCAGTTGGACAGGCTGAGCCGGTGAAGGTTTTAGTTCGTTGTAGAGTTTGATATGGGGTGTCCTGTTGAGGATCAGCCCGTCGAGCATATCATTGAGGCCATTCATAAACCCCAGCAAGGTGATGAACATGGTGATGCTAAAGGCCACCCCAACGGCGGCAACCATAGTTTGTCTCCACCTGGCCATCGAAAGGGCCAGCGCTATGCGGGCGAGCAATTTGTATTTCATGATCCCGGACGGATAAGGAGATCCTGCTCACTGACGCCTTCAAGGATTTCGGCTTTCAGATAATCCTTCACACCTGTCTTTATCGTCAATGTATCGCCGGCCTTGTTGATGACAAACTGGTCATTGAGGATGTATTGCCTTGGCAGGGTGAGCACATTTTCCTTGACCTGGAGGATGATGTTGGCCTCAAGGCTCAGGTTGGGGTATAATGCGGGAGGAGGGTTGACGAAAACAGCCTCCACTGTGGCGGTCTTGGTCCGTTCGTTCAGGATAGGGTTTATCTTGGTGATCATGGCATCAAAGACCTGGCCCTTATAGCTGTCCATTGAGATCTTTACCTGCTGCCCAGGCCTGATGACTGTGATATCATATTCATCGACCTGTAGTTCGATGATAAAGTCAGAAGCATCGCCTATGATCGCAAGGGCGGTCTGTGTATTGACCATTTCCCCTTGTTCTTTCAGCATGGAATAAATTTTTCCATTGATATTACTGGTGACGGTAAAATCACTTTCATTGGATTGGGTGATCTGAAGGTTCTTTTGGGCTTGTTTAGACATGATATCAAGCCTTCGTTTTTCGTCTGTGTATCTCAGTTGGGCTGCAGCATAAGCTGTTTTGGAATTTTGAAAGTTAAGTTGAGCCCTTTCTACCTCCACTTTTGACCCAAGGTTCTGGGCCCATAGGTCCTGCTGTCGGACCATGAGTAGTGAATCATTCTGAAGCCTGCTCCTGGCGAGATTGATATTGAGCTTGAGTTCATCGAGTTTTCCCTGGTTGGTCCGGATATCAGCAAGGTCAGCGGCCAATTGTGCGTTTTCCCTGGTCAGTTTGGAGGCTTCATTGAGAATTGTAAAAAGCGGGCTTCCTCTCTTCACTGTGTCGCCTTCATCGACCCATACGCGGGCCAGCAGGCCGTTGACGGTTGAAAACACCTGGTATTGGTTTTTGCTCTTGAGGGTGCCGGAGGCGTAAACGGACTCGGTGATATTTTCCTTTCGGGGGGAGGTTGATTCAACAGTTTCCTTGCATCCTGCCAATATCAGGAGCGGGATGCACAGGATCAGAATTGGTTTCATAGTCCACAAGATAATAGCTTAGGGATAGAGAAAGTTTTGAATCTTTACTATTTATAAGTGTTAAAAACAATGGTTTTGGTAAAATTACGGTCAAATGAGATTTGTTGATCATACACGACTGCATTACCTATTGGTTTTCTCATTAGCCATCCTGCTCTATGGTAATACCTTGCACCATGCCTTTGTGCTGGACGATGATGCGGTGATCGTTCGGAACACCTTTGTACAGCAGGGTGCCGGAGGTATCAAGGCTATTTTTTCAATGATAGTTTTGCGGGGTTTGAGCGTATTGGCCAGGGGGCAAGCATCCTCGAAGGCGGCCGGTACAGGCCATTGTCACTTGCCTTTTTTGCCTTGATATATGCATTGGCAGGCCCCAATCCGCTTCCTTTCCATTTGTTCAATATACTGGCATATGGGATCACAGGGCTCATCCTGTACAGGATCATCTCCACTATATTCCACAAGCTGGGTTCCGGCAATGCACTGGCTTTGCTCATTACGGCATTGTTTCTTGCTCATCCGGTGCACACTGAAGTAGTGGCCAATATCAAGAGTGCTGATGAGATCCTTGCGTTGTTATTTGGCCTGAGTGCCATGCTTTGCCTCCTGACAGCGTATGATACCGGAAAGAGATTCCCACTGTGGCTTTCCGGTGTATTTATGCTCCTTGCGTGCCTGTCAAAGGAAAGTGCCATTACGTTTCTCATCACTATACCTTTAGTGCTGTGGTTTTTCCGCAAAGCCAGTCTCCGGTGGACAGGATTTTATACCATACCGCTGGTCCTGGGTGCTGCAGTTTTTTTAATGCTGAGGGAATCCGCTCTGGGTGGGCTTGCTGCAGGGACGATGATGAGTGATCCGTTGAATAATCCTTTTCTGCAGTGGGATGGTCAGGTATGGATTCCGTGTTCGATGTTAGTCAAAGCAGCCACTATCCTGTATACCTTCTGGAAATATGTCTGGCTCATCATCATCCCATTTCCGCTGACCCACGATTATTATCCGTTTCATATCGCGCTCCAGTCTTTCTCCAGCCCCGGTGCTATAGGAGGGCTTACCCTATTCGTTGCGTTCCTTTTGATTGGAATCTTTAGTTTATTGAAGAAGACAATTGAAGGGTATGGCATCCTCTTTCCTGCTCACCCTGGTCCTCACAGCAAATGTGCTTTTTCCGGTAGGCACCTTTATGGCTGAAAGGTTTTTATTCCTTCCCTCACTTGGATTGATCCTATCGATCGTATTGCTAGGTTGGAGAATGGCAGGAGCTGACAAATCAAGATTATTATTTGTGGCCGTGGGCTTTGTGCTTGTTGTCTTTTCAGTGATGACCGTAATGCGCAACCAGGCCTGGAAGGACAATGAAACGCTACTGCGCACAGATGTCCGGTATTCACCCAATAGTGCCAAGCTGCAAAATGACCTGGGTACAATCCTTCTCGACAAAGCATTAAAGGAAAGTGACCCCTCCACCCGTAAATCATTGCTTCATGAAGCCTTGCCTCACCTGCAAAAGGCAAATGAGTTGCATCCAACTTACTACGATGCAATGCTGGCCTATGGTGCCTGCGCCTATTATGCAGAGCAGTATCCGCTGTCGGTAGATGCTTATCGCCGGGCTTCCCGATTATATCCTGGCGATTCTAAATCCAGTACAGGGTTGGTATATGCATTACAGGCCTATGGAAAAGATCAATGGACAAAAGGGGATACTACCATCGCATTCAAATCACTCAGGGAGGCATGGACGCTTCAGCCAGACACTGCTGTAGCAAGGCAGCTCTCCAAATACTATGAGGCAGTGGGTGAAATGGAAATAAGTAAGGGGTGGATTGCCAGGGTACGCCAGGGGATTAGGTGATATGCATGTATTCACCGGCATGTACATTCTAAACGGATAGGGTCATTCTTTCCTGAATTGTAATTGTATCAGGACCGCATTGATATTCCCTTCCAGTGTAAGGACATCTCCGTCTATCGAAAATCCATACGTAGCAGGCGCACCAGCTTTGGGCGTGATCGTGACTTCATCGCATGATGAATTGACTGTATACGCTCAAACCGCTGATTCGCTGCCACCTATAAGGTAGGTGATGTCAAAGGTATAATCGCCCTGGCTCCCATCCAGTTTCTTAAACTCGAGCGTGGCACCGGTGATGAAGATGGTATCTCCAAAAAACTCTTCGCCATCTTCCTTCCAGGATTCACAATTCCACACCCCTTCCAGTTTGGCGCATGCAGATGGATCTTCATCCTTTTTACAGGCCATCATCAGGACAAGCCAAAGGCCCAGACCTACAATTTTCATTGTACTCATTATCGAATGATTTATTGGTTACGAATGAAAAAGGGATGAGAAACGAAGGGGGGAGCACTGCGAATATAGGGAATATTAATATATATATGTTTTTTATTTGGTTAGGAGGTTAGGAGGTTAGGGGTTTATGGGTTGATATGTTTATGGGTTGATATGTTATGGGTTGATGGGTTGATGAGTTAATGAGTTTATTGGTTTATTTCCTTTTGTTAATAAATCAAATGTTATTGGTAGCCTCCGGCTGCCAATTGCAGGAACAGTATTGGCTGTGGCATTGGAATAAAATTGACAGCAGCCTCCTGGCTGCCAGGGAAACCTGTATCACCTTCTTCCATGCGCACACCCATGCCCATACTTCTCACGTTCTCACGTTCTCACCCCCCCCATGCTTCTTACTTTCTCACTGTCTTACCGTCTTACACGTTTTCACGACAGCCTGCTGTCAGGTGAAAACCCTAACTTTGCACCCTTATGATTGACCTGAACGTCACAGAACCACAGCCCCGCTCACGCAAGCCCGACTGGTTGCGGGTCAAACTGCCTATCGGAGAGGAATACAAGAAGGTAAGGCAGCTGGTGGATACGTATAATCTGCATACCATCTGCCAGAGTGGCAATTGCCCCAATATGGGTGAGTGCTGGGGTGCCGGTACAGCCACCTTTATGATCCTGGGCAATGTATGCACCCGGTCATGTTCCTTCTGCGCGGTCAAGACCGGCCGGCCAAATGAATATGATGTAGATGAGCCGCGTCGTGTCGCTGAAGCTATCGCCCTGATGAAAGTTAAGCACGCCGTCATCACCTCTGTCAATCGTGACGAACTCAAAGACCGTGGCGCTGAAATCTGGTACCAGACCGTCACCCAGGTAAAGGAACTCTCTCCAACGACAACCATCGAGACACTGATCCCGGATGTCAAATCCAACTGGGATGCCCTCATCCGCATGATCGAGGGTGGACAGGAAGTAGTCTCGCATAATATGGAAACCGTACCCCGCCTCTACAGGCTCGTCCGGCCGCAGGCAAAATTTGAACGGAGCCTTGAGCAGATCAAGCGTATCAAGGAATTTGGCAAGCGCACCAAATCCGGTATCATGGTTGGTCTCGGTGAGACGCATGAGGAGATGTTCCAGGCGATGGATGATCTCGCAGCCCATGGTTGTGATGTCCTCACGATAGGCCAATATCTGCAACCGACACCTATGCACCTGGCTGTTGCTGAGTTTGTGCATCCTGATACGTTTGCCATGTACAAGGAGGAAGGGATGAAGCGCGGCTTCGCGTTCGTGGAAAGTGGCCCTCTCGTGCGTTCGTCGTATCACGCCGAACGGCACTTGTAAGAAAGTAAGAAAGTGAGAAAGTAAGATGCAAGGTGCAAGGTGCAAGGGGCAAGGGACAGGGAGAGGTGTGGGTGTGAGCATGATCATCGAAAATTTGCGGCATTTCAAAATCTGGATTTAGGTACTTGCTTTTTTGATCCGAATCCCCATATATTTATTGACCAGTAAAATCCAGTGAAAACAATCTTTTGACAATGCCAGTTGATTTATTACACCAGACCCTCAAGACCTATTTTGGTTTTGATTTCTTTAGGCCCCACCAGGAAGAGATCATCCATCACGTGATGGAAGGTGGCCATGCCCTCGTCATCATGCCTACCGGAGGCGGCAAATCCATTTGTTACCAGTTGCCCGCCCTGCTCAAGGATGGCTTTACGTTAGTCATCTCTCCGTTGATTTCACTCATGAATGATCAGGTGAGGTCGCTAAGGGCCAATGGGATCATATCCGGTGCGCTGCATAGCGGAACTACTGCCGAAGAGAGCCGGGAGATCCATCAGCATATCCAGAAGGGCACCCTCAAGATTCTCTACGTATCCCCGGAGCGTGCACTCACTCCAAAGTTCCTGGAGTTTATTGCGCCACTCAATGTGTCCCTTATCGCGATTGATGAAGCGCATTGCGTTTCGATCTGGGGCAATGACTTCCGCCCCGAATATGCGCAGTTGCCCGGGCTGATGCAGTATTTTCCAAATACACCGGTGCTTGCGCTGACGGCTACAGCTGACAGAGCTACACAAGAGGATATCCGGCAGCAATTGCGTTTGAAGGAGCCCAAGACTTATCTCTCCAGTTTTGAAAGGCCAAATATTCACCTCGCTGTAAAAGCCGGGATTCAGCGTATAGAGCAGATCAGGGACTTTATCAAACAACGCAAAGACCAGCCTGGCATCATCTATTGCCTGGCTCGCAAGACGACCGAGTCCATTGCGGAGACCTTGCAGAAGTATGGGTACAAGGCAGCTGCGTATCATGCGGAGATAGACAATACGACCCGTAAGAAAGTCCAGGAAGACTTTCAGTTTGACCGCCTGCAGATCGTATGCGCGACGATTGCATTTGGTATGGGGATCGACAAACCCAATATCCGCTGGATCATTCATTACAACCTGCCAAAGAATATTGAGAACTATTACCAGGAGATCGGCAGGTCAGGGCGTGATGGTCAGCCTGCAGATGCCCTTATGTTTTATAGTTTCCGGGATATTGAGGTCTACAAGGAGTTTATTGAAAAGAGTGAGGCCAATGAGACCTTCAAGCGCGTGCAGTCCGAAAAACTGGAGCGTATATGGGAGTATAGCCAGGCGACCAATTGCAGGACCAATGTCATCCTCAATTATTTTGGAGAGTACCGTTCTGCAGGCTGCGGGCACTGCGACCATTGCCTTCATCCACTGCAGGGCTTTGATGGCACCAGGCTTGCCCAGATGGCGCTGTCTGCCTGCAAGCGATCCAATCAATCGGTAGGGATCAACCTGCTTGTAGATGTGCTGCGTGGTTCTGGCAGGAAGGAAATCTATGAAAGGGGCCTCCAACATGTCAAGACATATGGTGCCGGTAAGGATATTGCCTGGAAGGACTGGATGCATTACATCACACAGATGATCAACCAGGGATTGCTGGAGATCGACTATATCGGGCATTCCGTGCTGAAATGCACTCCGCTGAGTGATACTGTTTTGTTTGATGGCAAGCAAGTTGAGTTGCATCGTCAGACGACAGAACTTGAAGAGCCTGTTGTCAAAAGGAAGCCGAAGAAAGTCCGGTTTAGTGAAGAATTGATCGATCGCCTTGAAAAACTTTGCCATCAGTTGGGCAAGGAAGAAGGCTTGCCACCTTATGCAATATTTCCAAAGGGCACACTCCGTGAGATGGCAGAAGTGCGCCCATTTACCGTGGAAGAGCTCTCAAGACTCAATGGTATAGGGGATTTCAAGTCACGTAAGTATGGCCAGGCATTTGTAGATACGATCAGGGCTTTTATGACTGATCAGGATATCATCAAGAAACCCAAAGGGATGACTTATGTCGAAACCCTCAATTTGTACAGGCAGGGATTGTCGATTGAGGAGATCGCGCAGAAGCGGGAAATGGCGATGTCGACCATAGCTATGCACCTTGCAAGGCTTTATGAAAAGGGCGAGGATATAGACCTTCAACAGTTTCTTTATGCGGATGATGTGCTGCTAGCCAGGCAGGGCTGGAGAGCCAGCGGATTCAGTGAGCAGATGAGTAAGGTCAAGGAACAGGTAGGTGACAGTCTCGATTACACCAGACTCAATCTGGCACTTGCGATCGTCAGGAGGGAGAAGGAGAAGGGGAATTGACGATCAAACACACGGCAATTGCCTTTTAAACAATTTCGGTTTTGTAAGATATTTCATCATGAAATAAAATATTATTTGAATAAGCAAGTTTATCTTTGAATGTTGTAACAGAAATTACATCATTTCATAAATTATAATCTTAAACCAACAAAACGTATCAAACATGGACAACCCATCAGAAAAAGATCAGGTTAAAATGGAACAAGCGGCACTCGATTTCCCTACCCCACCTGTCGAAACTAATCCGGGCGGAGAGGGCAACAATCCTGCAACCAATGCACCTGCTGTAGCTCCTGCAGCCGCAGCTAAGAAGCCTGCGCGTAAGAAAGCAACAAAAAAAGCCGCTACTAAGGCTGCCCCGGTTGCTGCTCCGGTAGAAGCTGCACCGAAAGCCGCACCTAAGAAGGCTGCTAAGAAGGCAACCAAGAAAGCCACTAAGAAAGCTGCACCTAAGAAGGCTGCAACCAAGAAGGTAGCCAAGAAAACTGCAACCAAGAAAGCTGCAACCAAGAAAGTAGCTAAGAAAGCTGCTACTAAGAAAGTAGCCAAGAAGGCTGCCACAAAGAAAGTAGCTAAAAAAGCAGTGGCCAAGAAAGTGGTAAAGAAAGCAGTAGCTAAGAAAGCAGTAAAGAAGGCTGTAGTTAAAAAAGCAGTGAAGAAGGCTGTTGCAAAGAAGGTAGTAAAGAAAGCAGTAGCTAAAAAAGCAGTAAAGAAGGCTGTAGCCCGCAAAGCGGTAAAGAAGGCTGTTGTTAAGAAGGCAGTAAAGAAGGCTGTGGTCAAGAAGGCAGTAAAGAAAGCGGCAGTCAAGAAGGCAGTCCGTAAAGCTGTTGTGAAGAAAGCAGTCCGTAAAGCTGTAGCCCGCAAGATCGTCAAGAAAGCTGCGACCAAAAAGGTAGCTGGCCGCAGGAAATAGTCTACAATGACAGATCACGGTCTGTCAGTACCCGCCGGTTTCGTGCCTTAAGGCATCGTTGACAGGTGGTCATTGCATAAAGGTGAAGTGAATAGAACCTATTCGCTTCACCTTTTGTTTTTTAAGTTCGGTAGCCCGATATCAAAACCCTCAAGGCCTTGATTATGCAGTGGTTAGTTAAGCTTCATTTAACAAACGGGGTTGCCCCTGGCTTCCTTTTTTCCTTATTTTTACAGCCTTATATTCCGCACATGAGACGTATCCTGGCCATTTTGACCTTTTCTGTTTTGACAGTTCTTTCTGTTTCCGGACAAGGGATTGAGTTTTTCCATGGTACCTGGGAAGAAGCGCTGATGAAGGCAAAAGCAGAAGATAAGATCATCTTTGTAGATGCATTCGCCACCTGGTGCGGACCTTGCAAACGTATGGCAGCTTCCACCTTCCCCGATGTCGAAGTAGGGAAGTTGTTCAATCAACATTTTCTAAGCCTTAAGATTGACATGGAACAAGGCATGGGCCTTGAATTCCGGAAGAAGTTTCCGGTCAATGCCTATCCTACGCTTCTTTTTATAGACTATGACGAAGAGTTGATCCAGCAATCAGTTGGAGCTAAGAGTCCTGCAGATCTCATCGCCCTGGGGCAATCCATCATCGGCAAGTATGACAAGAGTACCAAGTATGAAGCTGCCTATAACAGCGGAGACAGGAGCTATCAGCTGGTCTATGATTATGTAGCTGCACTCAACAAGTCAGGCAAGCCTTCAGTCAAGATTGCCAATGATTACCTCACCACCCAAAAGGATCTGACTACCCCTGAAAACCTTAAGTTTATCCTTGAAGCAGCTTCCCAGGTAGATTGCCAGTGCTTTGACCTGTTTGAACAGTATAAATCAAGCATCAGCAAAGTGGTGGATCAGGAGATCATTGATGAGAAGGTCAGGCAGGCCTGCAACAATACCGTAAAGCGAGCCATTGAATTTGAAAGCCCTGAACTGATCGGTGTAGCGGCAGATGCCATGAAACGCAACATTCCCTCTGAAGCAGATCGTTTCCGTTCAGACAGTGAGATCAAATATGCACTCCACCTCCATGATATGGCTCATATTGAGGAACTGGTCAATACGCATGTCAAGAAATATATCAAAAATGATCCTGCAAGCCTCAATCAACTGGCCCTGGATCTAGACAAATATGCTGGTGACAATGAATCCTGCAAGGCGCTGGCATTGACCCTCGCAGAGAAAGCTGCGTCAGAAAAGGATGCTTCGACTGAATACGTCATCACCTATGCCAAACTGGTGTACAAGGCTAAAGGAAAAACCGAAGCCATCCAGGTCCTCGACCAGGCTATGGCAAAGTATAAGGAGCCGGAATGCAAAGAATGCGTTGAGCTCAGGGCGGCTGTGAAAATCAAGTTGGGGCACCTGATTAAACCCGGTACTGTAGGAGTATGCTGATCTCCACGTCATATAAGATCTTAAAGTTAATATCATCGTCGCTTGACTATCTTTGCGGCCATTACGGATGATTGTATGAGTAAAAAGAGAAACCAGGAAAACGAATCTTTCCAATTCCCCCGAGCATCCTGGGATAACCTACCTGGGCGGCATGTACGAGGATTACTTCCTCGATTATGCTTCCTACGTGATCCTGGAGAGGGCGGTGCCGGACATCAAGGATGGCCTCAAGCCTGTGCAGCGTCGCATCCTGCATTCCATGAATGATATCCATGACGGGAGGTACCATAAGGTAGCCAATATTATCGGCCACACGATGATGTACCATCCTCATGGGGATGCCGCTATTGGAGATGCGCTTGTAAATCTTGGGCAAAAAGACCTCCTGATCGACTGCCAGGGCAACTGGGGAGATATCCGCACCGGTGATAGTGCCGCCGCTCCACGTTATATTGAAGCACGCCTGACTAAGTTCGCACTCGAAGTGGCCATCAACCCGCAGACCACCAATTGGCAGGTCTCTTATGATGGTCGCCGCAATGAGCCAATTGCCCTGCCTGTCAAGTTTCCGCTTGTCCTCGCCCAGGGCGTGGAAGGTATTGCCGTTGGTCTGGCTAAAAGATCCTGCCCCACAATTTTATTGAACTCTTACAGGCTTCCATCAAAGTACTGGAAGGCAAAAAATTTAAGCTTTATCCAGACTTCCAGACCGGAGGCATGATGGATGCCAGTGACTACCAGAGTGGCCTCCGCGGTGGCAAGATCAGGGTAAGGGTCAAGATCGACAAGCTCGACAAAAGCAACCTGGTGATCCGAGAGATACCATTTGGCGTGACTACCGGCACCTTGATGGAGTCGATCGTCAAGGCCAGTGAGAAAGGGCAGATCAAAATCAAGAAACTTAGCGACAACACCGCCGCGGAAGTTGAAATCCTGATTGAGTTGCAGCCCGGCGTATCACCTGATCAGACGATCGATGCGCTATATGCATTTACCCAATGCGAGACCTCTATTTCACCCAACTCATGTGTGATCATTGACAACAAGCCGTATTTTATGAGCGTGGAGGACATCCTCCGGCACAGCACCCTGCATACACAGGAATTGCTGAAGCACGAACTTGAGATCAGGCTGGGTGAACTGCAGGAAAAATGGCATTTCGCGAGCCTCGAAAAAATATTTATTGAAAAGCGGATCTATCGTGATATCGAAGAATGTGAGACCTGGGAAGATGTCATCGATGCCATTGGGATTGGCCTGGCAAAATATATTGCCACACCATCTTCCAAAACCAAGGGTGATAAGCGGCTAATGTTGCACGGGATATCACCCTGGAGGATATCCAGCGCCTCACGGAAATCAGGATCAAGCGTATTTCAAAATACAACTCCTTTCAGGCGGATGAGCAGATCAAAGGAATTGAGGATGAACTGACACAGGTAAGACATGACCTTGCTCACCTTACAGAATATACGATCAGCTATTTCCAGCGCTTACTTGATAAATACGGTAAGGTCGCGAACGTAAGACAGAGATAACTGCGTTGATACGATCCAGGCCGCAAAGGTCGTGCAAGCAATGCCAAGTTGTATGTTGACCGGAAAGAAGGGTTTATCGGCTTTGGTTTGAAGAAAGATGAATTTGTCACCGATTGCAGTGAGATCGATGATATCATCGCATTCCGTAAGGATGGCAAGTTTATGGTTACCCGCATAGCTGATAAAGTATTTGTCGGAAAGAACATCATCCATGTCGGCGTATGGAAGCGTGGGGATGAGCGTACCACCTACCATTTGATCTATGTGGATGGTGGATCAGGCAAGGCGTATGCCAAGCGATTCAATGTCACATCAATCACCAGGGATAAAGAATATGACCTGACCAAAGGAGACAAGGAATCCAAGGTCCTTTATTTCGCGGCACATCCCAACGGTGAGTCTGAACGTGTTGAAATACAGTTGACCCCGGGGAGCAGTGCTAGGAATAAAGTTTTTGATTTTTACTTCGAAGAGCTCGCTATCAAGGGGAGAAACGCAGGTGGAAACATCGTCACCCGATATCCTGTCCGTAAAGTCACACAGATGGAAGTGGGCAAGAGTACGCTGGGTGCCCAGAAATACTGGTATGATGATGTCAGCGGTCGAATCAACAAGGATGAACGTGGCATCTATTTAGGATCTTTTGACACCGGTGACCAGTTGCTCACGATATTCAGCACCGGCGAATATGAAATATCTGAGATAGATCCGTCCGGTAAGGTCGAAATGAAGGATCTGCTCTATGCAGGAAAGTTCAAGCCCAAAGCGGCCATATCAGCAGTCTATTTTGAAGGAGAAAAGCAGTGGACGATGGTGAAGCGATTCCTTATCGAAACCACTACAACTGGCCAGCGATTCAAATTTATCACTGAGCATAAAGATTCGAGATTATACTTTGCCTCACCTTGACGAAGATCCAACTGTAGAATACGGGTATATGAGCCAGCGCCAGAAGATATCAGAGGTAGTGCAGCCGGCAAATTTATCGAAGTCAAGGGATGGAAGGCACTGGGAAATAAACTGGTGGACAAGAAGCTCATTTCGATAAAGGAACAAGCCAGGACAGAAGAGAAGGAGGAAGAGGGAGACGATGAAGAATCATCATCGCCCACCGGTGGGTCAGGCATCCAGGCTGATCTGTTTGGATCCCCTGCCAAAAACTTATCCAATGTTAAAAAGCAGGATAAAGAGAATCAGGGGAGTACAAAACCTAAGGCACCGGTGAAGGGAAAACCAAAAGGGAATGGATATCTTAACACCGGAGACACCATTGAATTTGACGTCTGATCCGGGGAGAAATCATCCGTAGGGCTGCCTTGCCCTTTTCTTAAGTGGATTTCAATCAAAGGAAAACATAAGCAATCCTTTTGTGCTTTGGCTGGATTTTGCCAACCAAATCACATGCGAGTTGTTTATGCTATGTTTTTTCAGGATCATTTCCGTTTGTGGGTTTTATCTAAGCCATGCGCTTAAGGGGGTTTTTTGCCTTTGCTCACAACCTTTTTGGCCAAAAGACATTTAATAGATTGAATAAGTAACTGACGCAGTTGACAAAGAAGGAATTAATCGAAGGTGGATGGATTGACAAGTATGTCTTGGGGCTGACTTCCGAGGAAGAAAGCAATGAGATCGAACGTCTGGCTTCGCTCTATCCTGAGGTGCAGGAGCAGATCAACGGGGCCAGAAACAAGATGTGCGGGAAATTTAACCGCAACCTCACCAGGCCTGCCATGATGAGTTCCTTTCTGACCAAACGCAGGATGTTATTGGGTTGATCCAGTTTCGTCAATTCATCAACGACCGAAAGGATCAAGGTGCGGGGATGTGAATCTACACCTGATGCCGAAGTGATACTGTTCCAATGCAAGCTATCCGGTAAAATGATGCTACAGGTCATTGATCTTCCCCAACTTCCGTCAGGCCATCACTATGAGGTCTGGATGGAACAGGAAGATAGTACGGACAGGATGATCGGTCTGATAGAACCCCCGATCAAGTATGACAGCCTCTATGTGCTGGATTCAGCACTCCATTTTTCTTCGCTGCAGATCACTGATGTTGACATGGTCAACAATTCTTCTGAGCCTGTTTGCATGGCTTCTGTCAGGAAATAAGCGCCTTTTTATTTTGATTTCTGACGCCAGGTTTTCAACCTGATTCAGCAGGTATCCATTGGCTTCGCTTGTTTTTGCCCTGATTTTCCTGTATCTTTAGAAAAAAGGTTATGAAGAAGTGTTTAAGTATAATGACGCGTTCTCATAACACGGTCATCTTTTCGTGTACCATACTGCTAACAGTTTTGGTGAGTTCATGTACCACACCTGGGCGAGGCCTTGATAATCAGGCAAATTATTCCAGGGATGATTCCAGGTATAACGACAGATACAATATAGCATTTGCTCGCCACGAAAAACCTGTCCGGTTCTGGTATCACTATGTAGTTTCCAAAACACCTGAAGGATACAAAGTGCGGGTTTTTAATCCGGAAACAAAAGTACTCATTGAAGAAAAAACGTATGGCAGTACAGCACTCTCAGTAATGCAAGGCCCTTACAGGAGTTATTGGGATGATGGCTCTATATGCACGCAGGGAGCATATTCGAATGGACAAAGATGTGGTTCTTGGCTTGAGTGTGAGCCAGGGAAAGGTAAATCTTCTTCCGGGCCTTATGTCAACGATGATAAGGATGGGGTGTGGACTCATGTCGACACCAGTGGGCTCGTGGAGTATGTATATGTCTGGCAGGATGGGCACAGGAATGGACAATATTATGAGTTTGATACCCTTGGGCGACAGTCTAATGAAGGCGTGTATAGAGCTGATACACTGATATCAGTAGACCATCCCCAGTCGCAGGCAAGAGCGCCCTATCTCAAGAGTTGTCAATCTTCCTCAGGTAGTGAAATTCCGGGATGCACGGAAGCAAAACTTAGCCAACTTGTCATGGCGCATTTAAGATATCCTCAAGCGGCGCGTGAAATGGAAATAGAAGGGGTCGCGGTATTGGAATGGGATGTCATGCCGGATGGATCAGTCAGTCACCTGAGGGTTCCGCGCTCATTGAGCAGTGATATCGAACAGGCTTGCCTGCAGGCACTGCCTGAAATGCCGGAATGGATTCCCGCAAAGAAAAACGGAAGACCTGTCAAATGGACGATGTCTATGCCCATCCATTTTGCTTTATAGCGATACAGGACATCCAAGAATTATTCCTTTCTGGATTCGCTGATATTCACCCTTTCAGGTGAATGCATGTGGGAATTTTCACCTTTTTTTTGTGCCATTGATACTTATCGATTTCCTGATATGGCAAAGAGCAATAGAAAAAGGAATTCCACCCCGAAAGCCCCCGAAGAAACCACATCACAGCATGTTGAATGCAAAATCATCAGGCTTGGCTTTGAGGAAACTGGCCGAACCGATGAAGACATACATTTAATTGGTTTGCTGCAGGCCTTGAAAAGGGATAGTGAGTCACTACTAAGTTTAATGGAGAGTCATCAGGAGCAATCCGACCTAGGATGTATCGGGCAGGAGTGTATCGGTAGATGAGTTGGAGGGATAACCTGGATTTGTAGATTAGTCACGGATATTTAAAAGGAAGGTTTTTAAAAAGGCTTAAACCTTTTTAAAAAATGAATGTCAAAACACCAATCATTAATAAACATCAATCCTTATGAAATCAACAAGCTTTCCAGCCATGACCTTTTGTTGTATTGGTCGCTTTCCTCCTTTCTTCTTTTACCGGTGGTCCCTGGACGCTCCTGGGTACATGTAAAGTCAATGGCCGCGCTGATTATGATGAGATCGTAGTCACCGGTTCCCGCGGGGATTTCAAGGCGATTAAGTTGTTTGTAGAAAACGAAGGCATTGATTTTGATCGCGTAGCGGTGCATTATGGCAACGGCGGGGTGGACAAAATTGATATTAAGAATTTTATACCAGCCGGAGGGGAACCCGTGTTATCGATCTGGCCGGTGGTGACAGAGTCATCCGCAAAGTAGTATTCTACTACAAGAGTAATCCGATGACTTCAAGGAAGGGGAAAGTATTGTTATACGGTCGCCACTAAGAGCGTTGGTGCGTATTATTTTGCTTGTATTGATGCCAGTCGGCTGCGGTATCGATATCCACCATTCTTCAAGCAGGCTAAAGGTCAATTTTTCCTTTCTGATTCTTTGGATGGTAGATTCCAGGACGGAAGGTGGCTCCAAGTGATCCCTTCAAAAAGTCCGGGTATACATTTTTACATCCGATCAGGTAGTAGCCACCGTCCCTGGCAGGGCCAAGAACAATGTCATTCTGGTCCAAAAGAGAAAACGCCTCATTCAGTATTGATGTGGATAGGGTGGGGCAGTCACTACCGATAAGTACTGCTTTAGGGTGATTTCTCAGCACCAGAGAAAAGGCATCTGCCATTTTCTTTCCGAGGTCTCCCGATGATTGTGGCAGATAAGTGTATGCAGGCTGTCTGGCTGGTAGCTCGGTAGTCCGCCTTCAAAAAAGAGGTAAACAGGCTTTTCAGCATTTGCGGCGAGCTCAAGGGTGATGTCCATGAGTTGGAGATAAATCGCCAAAGCATGATCATCACCTTCTGTGGCAGCAATCCTGGTTTTGACTTTACCTGATACCGGCAGACGTAGAAAGATGATCAGCGCACTGTCAGCATGCCCATGCTGCATTAATCCGTTTCTTCTTTCTTCTTGTCTTTATCCTTGTCGTCGTTCTTTTCTTTCTTTTCCAGGGCAAGTCCGTTTTTAAGCTTCCTGGATACGGTGGAATAAGGTCCGGTAATAACTTCCTGTCCGGCTTCCAGCCCGCTGAGGATCTGGATGTACTCATTGTCCTGGATACCTGTAGCCACTTTGATCATGCGGGCGGTATCGGCTTCATAGACAAAGACGACTTCGTCGATATTGGCGTCTGCAGAAACAGAAGATTCACCTTCCACTACCGTTGTGGTGGTGTCTCCTTTTACCTTTTCCTTTTCCCTGGTGGTGACAGCCTGGATAGGGATAGCGATGATATCTCTTTCGGTATTCGTGTTGATATCGACGGTAGCTGACATACCCGGACGGAATGGCATTTTCTTGTCTGTACGCCCCAGATAGGATTCAGGCAATATCCTGATCTTGACAATAAAATTAGTCACCTGGTCAGAGGTCAATGCCTGCGTTGCTCCTGTGTTGGCTGCAGAACTCGCCATCTCGGTCACTATGCCTTTAAATTTTTCATTTAAGTAGGCATCCACTTCAATAGTGGCCGTATCACCCAGGGAGACGCGCAGGATATCATTTTCACTGACCTCCACTTGTACTTCCATACTGTTGAAATTGGCGATGCGCATCATTTCTGTACCGGTCATCTGGATCGTTCCGACTACGCGCTCACCTTGTTCAACATTAAGCTTGCTGATGATACCTGCAGTAG
The DNA here is from genome assembly GCA_016716665.1 of Candidatus Opimibacter iunctus. GTDB lineage: Bacteria > Bacteroidota > Bacteroidia > Chitinophagales > Saprospiraceae > Opimibacter > Opimibacter iunctus. The sequence continues at coordinate 45,517 of JADJVH010000015.1, forward strand.
GCGCAGTGATCGTTGTACGACTCAGGCTGGTCTTGATTTCCTTGAGGCTGGCTTCTGCACTGGCTACGTTAAATTCTGCTGATTTAGCGGATTGTTGTGATGCGCGGTATCCTGCTTCTGCGGAACGGAGATTGGCTTCTAGCTGCAGCAGGTTGGATTCGGAGTTTTCAAAATCCTGGGCGGAGATCACGCCATCAGCCTTGAGTTTCTTGTTGCGTTCGTGGATGCGCCTTGTGTTTTCGAGTTGTGCTTTGATTTGCTCGATCTGGGCGGTGGAAGTTTCGATCGCTGACTTTGACCTGGCCACTTCTGATTTTGATCCGCTTACACTTGCATTGGCGCGTTCCACAGCGCTGACATAGGCTTCAGGATCTATTTTGGCCAGGACCTGTCCTGCCTTTACGGAGTCACCTTCTTCGACATACAGTTCGACGATTTCGCCGCTGACATCTGAGCTGATTTTGACTTCTCTTTCGGGAAATATCTTACCGGAAGCAGAGACAATTTCCCGGATTTCTCTCAGGGCTACCTTTTCCGTTTCCACGGACTCGCCCTTTGGTTTTTTTCTTGCTTTTATAGTTGCAACCACCATGAGGAGCACCAGTAATCCTGCTAATGTCCATATGATCCATTTACTGGATTTTTTTTTGGGTTTTGTCATAACACCTATTGATTGTTGTTGATGAGTTTATTCGCTTGTTTGGTCTGGTTAGTCGAGACGTATGCCCCGGCCCATATAATATTCAATCACCTTAATCTGGAAGTAATAATCATACCTGGCGATCAGGAGATTGCTTTCGGCGGTATCACTGCGGCTGCGGGCGCTGAGGTATTCAAAATTGTTCAACGCGCCGAGGGCAGCTTTCCGGTCGGCGTTTTCGAGGGCAATCCTGGCAGCGCGGGATGCGGCCTCTGCCCCTTCCAGTGATTTGCGTGCTGCGCGTGCGGAGGTCAGGGCATTCTGAATATTGGTTTTTAGCGTTTGCTTGAGTTTTTCGGTTTCGATGTCAGCGTTGATCACACTGATCTTTGCCTTTTCTACATTTCCTTTAAAGGCGTAGTTGTTGAGGATCGGAATAGAAAGAGTTGCGCCCCATCCATAACCAATATTCTGGTCTAGTTGGTTGCCATAGGATACAGGGTCATAGCCGGTTGGCGTATAGCTGTCCACTTCAAAGAGGGCAGGGTCGCCGTTGATGTAGATACCTGGTTGTGTAACGCGGTCTACAGTATATCCGTTGGGCACCTTTGCAAATTAGACCAGTTAGTTCCCAGGTTTCCTCCCAGATTGAGACTCGGAATACGCTGGCTTTGTGCTATACCAATACTCAGTTCACTTGCCTGCTGACGGAGTTCGGCGGCATGGATTTGAGGCTGGTTGCTTAGGGCTGTGGCATATACAGTCTCGAAAGGGGTCTCTTCTATGGCCTGGGCTGTATCGACACTGAGTGTTGGCTTATCGATGACAAGGGGATAGCTGGCCTCCATATACATCAGCTGTTTCAGTACCAGGAGGTTGTTTTCAATCGAATTTTGCGCAGTGATCAATGCTTGTTCATCTGTGGCCAGTTGGGACAGAATATCATACCGGTCATTTTCAGGTTTCGTTCCGGCCTGGATCATCCTGTCCAGATTTTGCAACTGGTCCTTGGTGAGTTTTACACGATTTTCGGCGATGTCTGCATTTTTGTAGGCAAAGAGAATATTCAGGTAAGAAAGGGCCACATTGAGGGAGAGATCCTCGCGGGCTTGTTGGATATCCTTTTCTGCAGCGGCGACATAGATATCATTTTGTTTGACTGATTTGTTGATGCGACCGCCATTGTAAAGTGTGAGGCCAGTCCCTATCCCGATACTTTGGTAGAGTGAGTTTTCGGTTTCGAAATCATTGGTGGCGGGATTGACTACGCGACCGACGGTAAAACCAAAGTCTGAACTCATATTGAGGCTGGGGATACGTTCACGGCGGAGTTGCTTGCCGCTGATATCATAGCCTTGTTTGTTGAGTTCGATCTGATCGATGGTGAGGTTTTTATCCAGGGCCTCCCTGATGCATCGTTCAAGGTCCCATGTCTCCTGGGCATGTGCGCTGAGGTTCAGGAGGGTAAAGCAGAGAACAGAAACAAAAAATTTATTCATTACACCTGGGTTTGAAGGGACGATATTAAGGGAAGAGCAGCGATCCGGCAGGCTTTTTTCTATTAAGGCGCTTAAATAACGGATCAATAGGCTACGAACAGCTTCCATGGTACAAAGTTATAGAAGAGTGGGGTAGGAAATGCCTAAACCAGTGGATTTCAATAATAGGTATCGAAGGTGATGACCCCGACAAGCCGGTCATACTGGCCGCCGATGGGCCTGAAGTAAGTGAGGAGGGTATATTGGTTTTCGGTGGCGTACCAGTTGCCCTCCAGGAAGGCGAAATCCGGGTTTCCGAGCGGGTCGGAGACGGCAAAGCCGTAGTTATAATACCCTTGTTTAAGAAATAGTCTGCCCACATATCCGCCTACGCGGTCATCGTAGGTAAGGCGGTTTTCGGGGAGCATTTTCCAGTCGGTCAGTCCGCCGACTACATATACCGGGGTTTCGAGGTTATCCGGCATCTTGAGTGTGACGATGACTTCGCTGTAATCGGTGTGGAGGATTTGTTCGCGATAATTGAACCGGGCCACCAGGTTTAGGGTAGATGCCAGCGAGTCAGGGGGGATTATTTTGTGGGTATAGTCTCTGTTGTATGGGACAAACATACCATTCAGATCCCTGCGCCAGAGGTAGGATTGGCGGGCACGAGGTTCGGCAGGTCTCAGGATAGTACTGAATCCCTCCTTGTATTCTTCGATGTCCAGGACGTCTTCTGATCGGTATATCATGCTGCTGATGTCCATATTGCGGAATTCCTTGCCGCCTTCGAAGACGATTTTGCCCTGGTAGTTGTAGTCGAGATATGTGCCTGTCACCATACGTGGAGGGATGTCTTGAATGGCGGTAGCCCAGCGGCCGTTTTGGATCAATGTTGGAAAGAATTCAGCGCGTGGATTATTGCAGTTGAGATCTTTGGTATCTATACCAAAGTCAATTTCCTGGTGGGTGTCATCCAGTGCAACGACTGCGGGGCGGACTACATTGGTGCTGATCTTGACTTTGTCCTCGGTGACCATAAACCTGCGGGTGAGGACGGGGTCGTCTTCGTAGCCGGATTCATAGACGACAAGGAGGTAGTTACCGGATATAGACCATTTGACTTCGTCATTGGGGATGGTGAGGAAATAATAGAGATAGTCCTGGTAGGTGCCGGATGAGATTTCGTAATCGCGTATCTCGCCTTCGCGGAATCCGTTGAGATAATCAAACTGGCTTAGTTCCTGGGTCGGTTGCCAGTGTCTGTCGCAATGGATGACGGTGTAATAATAGCGTGTGCCTCTGCCGTCCAGTTCGTCGAAGGATAGTTCGAGTGCATCCATCTGTCCCAGGGCGGCGACGGGTTGGGTGAGGGCGAGGCCGTTGACGTGTAGTCGTACGGATTTGATATAGTCGCGGTAGACGGCGTCTTCATAGGAGTCCAGGCGGGGTTGGGCGTGGACGGTGGAGATAATAAAGAGGAAGAAGAGTAGCAACAGCCTGTACTTCAAGGTTGGATGATTTTTCTTTGAGGAAAGATGATGTAATAACGTTAGAAATGGGAGAATCGTTATCGGGTAAGAAAGGAGGCTAAAAGAGGACCATGAATGGCTAAAAAAGACAGTGTGGCACACCTAGGTGTGCCACACTGTCTTAAGTATTTGATAGTCTGTTTGTTATAAGCACATTTAACTAAATTTCAAATTCAATTTTTTTATATATGTAATCACCTGGTATTTAAATATTTGATCATTTGAAGATTTTCTTTAGAATTTCTGTTGGTATTTCAATTTTACTGAGATTGAACATATCATTTCTTTCAAGGGACAGCAGTTGTTTGCTGAGTTTTAAATTGCAGATGGGTTCGCCTGAGCTGAGGCCTGCATATTCACGATAGGAAGAAAACTCCCAATCTTCAGGGGAAGAAACAAGGCCTGCAGTAACCGGATTGTTGTGGATATAGGTAAAACATGATAATGAATAATCAAATGAATACAATTCATCTGAGGTTTTCTTCCATTTGGTATTTTGACGAAAAAGTGAGCCACTCCGTGTATACTTTCTATTGATTGCTTTGGCATAGCTGCTCAACAAGAGTTGAAGGCCTTTGGAGAACATAGTCATCTTCGGTCTCGGAATTACTGGTTTGTTGGTTAGTACATGTGTACGCCGATAGAGCCTACCTGATTTTTTAGAAGCATGGATCAGAAAATGAAAATGATTTGGCATAAGGCAATATGCCAGGATATCACAGTTAGGTGCCAGGTATTGCTTGACCTTGGCCAGGAAATAATAATAGTTCTCTTTATCATAAAAGAGACGCTGACGATTGTTACCACGGTTATAGACATGGTAAATCTCTCCGGATTTGAGTTTCATACTGGTGAAGTATTGATTACAGAATGTCAAGGTGACCCCGAAGGTCATTTCAAAAATAGGGGAATCAGGAACATGTTTTCCTTGCACTCACATATTTATTTCCCTTGACAAAAAAGCGCCAGGGCCAGAGGGCAGCATCACCGGCACTTTCTACTCCGATCCTTGGGCCAGAACAGATATCGTGATCAGGAAAGTGAATGCCGCGATCTTCGATCCAGACTGGGGAGACGGTTGAATTCAATGAGGTTCCGCTCAACACACTAGTCAACCCCAACGCGAGGCTCAATGCTCCCGGTCCTTTAGTCATTCGTGCATCGCTGTTTCTCATTCCTCTTCTCAACGCCATGACTTCAATGCCATCTGCTGGCTCGAGGGCCCGAATCAGCACAGCATGGGCATTGTCTTTTGGTCCTGTCACCACATTCATCAGGTGGTGCATGCCATAACAGATGTAGATGTAGGCGACACCACCGGATTCATACATCACTTCTGTTCTGGGAGTGCGCCTGTTGTTGTAGGCATGACATGCCCTGTCATCTGGTCCACGATAGGCTTCGGTTTCAATGATGATACCGCTGCAATAATGACCATCTATTTCTGTGACCAGAAATTTTCCGAGCAGATCTTTTGCAAGTTGGGTGACCTCTGTCGACTGATAGTACGATCGAGGTAATCGCTTTCCTGCAGGCATGTTTATTTCCTCGAATAATTCGGGGATTCCTTAGTGATGGTGATGTCATGCGGATGACTCTCGCTGATCCCTGCAGGAGTGATCTTGACAAAGGAGGCTTCCTGCAGTGCTTCAATGTTTTTGGCGCCGCAATACCCCATCCCAGCCCTCAGGCCTCCGGTATATTGCTGCATCACCTCGTGAAGTGTTCCTTTGTATGGTACCCTTCCTTCAATTCCTTCGGGCACTAGTTTTTTGATATCATCTTCTACATCCTGGAAATACCTGTCTTTGGATCCGAGGGCCATTGAGCCTAATGATCCCATACCGCGATACACTTTAAATTTTCGTCCATCAAGGATAATCGTTTCCCCAGGGGATTCTTCACAGCCGGCAAACAGTGATCCTGCCATGACCGTGTGTGCTCCTGCAGCGAGTGCTTTCGCAATATCTCCTGTGTATCTGATACCTCCGTCAGCGATGATAGGCACACCTGTTCCTTTCAAAGCGTATGCTGCTCCATAGATGGCACTGAGTTGGGGTACGCCCACGCCGGCGACTATTCTGGTGGTACAGATACTACCGGGACCAACACCAACTTTCACGCCGTCAACACCTGCATCGACAAGCGCCTTTGCTCCGGCACCGGTAGCAACATTGCCGCCAATGATTTCAGCGTGAGGATAGTTTTTCCTGATCTCACGGATCATTCGCAATACACCTTCTGAATGTCCATGTGCAGTATCTACTACCAGCACATCCACGTCCACAGCAATAAGCGCACTGACCCTATCCATAGTGTCAGCAGCAATGCCTACTCCAGCACCAACACGCAATCTTCCGCGCTCATCCTTGCTGCTATTAGGGTAGGCTTCCAGTTTCATCAAGTCCTTATAGGTGATGAGGCCAGTCAGCTTGTTGTTGGCATCAACTACAGGTAGCTTTTCAATCTTATGTTTCTGGAGTATCTTTTTTGCCTGTTCCAATGTAGTGCCCATTGGGGCAGTGATGAGTGGGGCCTTGGTCATCAGTTCTGACACCGGACGATCATTGCGAGCCTCAAATCTTAAATCACGGTTGGTCAGAATACCGACCAGTATACCATTGGGATCTGTGATTGGAATACCTCCGATTTTGTATTGACGCATCAAGACCTGAGCTTCACCTACAGTTGCTTGTGGCAATAAAGTCACGGGATCCTGGATCATTCCGCTTTCCGAGCGCTTGACCGACCTCACCTGATCAGCCTGGCTGCTGATGGTCATGTTTTTGTGGATAATCCCTATACCCCCTTCCCGGGCGATAGCTATGGCCGTTTCCTTTTCAGTGACAGTGTCCATGGCAGCAGAGACCATGGGGACATTGATACGGATGTTACGGCTGAATTGAGAGGAGATGTCGGCTTCCCTGGGTAATACATCGGAATAACCGGGAACGAGTAAAACATCATCGAAGGTAAGCGCATCAGCAAATAGCTCATGCTTGCTTTTAAGATTGAATTCCATGCGCAAAGATAACCACAGATTTCACAGATTACCCAGATTCTGCATTTTTTAGCACGAACGGTGAATAAGGACTTATGAATCTGTTCGGACATAAAGGCCGAAATAATTACTTATTACCTTCGCCCTCGATGAAGATATATGGGGATGAATATTTCATGAAGCTAGCTATCCAGGAGGCTCAGAAAGCTGCTCAAAGCGGGGAGGTACCGGTAGGAGCTGTGATAGCTGCGGGCGACCAGTTGTTGGCCAGATGCCACAATAGCACGGAGATGTTGCTTGATGTCACTGCCCATGCAGAGATCCTGGCTATTACGGCTGCTGCACAATATCTCGGGAGTAAATACCTCATGGAATGCACACTTTATGTTACACTCGAACCTTGTGTAATGTGTGCAGGAGCCTTGCGGTGGGCACAGATTGGCAGGGTAGTATATGCCACACCCGATGACAAAGCCGGATTTATGCGATATGGAAAGGAGTTGTTGCATCCGCGCACACAACTGGAAATGGGGATCATGATGGAGGAAAGCGCGCATTTGCTGAAATCCTTCTTTGCGGCTCGCCGAAAGCCTGAACTTTGACTGCTATTCAGCAAGGAAGAATGGGCGGATAACTGGGGGCATAAAAAATCTAATATTATTTTATAGTTTATTGTATGTGAGTCTAATACACATTAATGTTATATTTAATAATGACGTATATTTAAAACATACTTTTTTTACTTCCCAGCCTGTTTTTTTAGTCTTTCTTCCACAGAACCCACCCCTCCCGAACCTCATCATAAATCCCCATTTCCCAACAAAATCTTCTTAACAAATATTTAGTGCCTCATTTAAATCGAGGTTAAACCTGTCCCAGTCATTACATCTGGCCTTGGATTCCCCCTACTTTAGTCTCAGATATTTAACCAAACCCAAAGTCTCATGAAAATGCACCGACTCTCCTTCCTTTTTGCATTAAGCCTGTTGGCTTCCTGCTCGCCCTCTTACACCTACTTTACCCAGGGACTCTACGAACAGGAAAAATGGTCAAAGGATGATATCATGCGTATCCAGTTTTATGTTTCAAAAGATATCGTGCTCACCAGGACGATCACGGCTGCAGAGACTTCTATTGCCGGAGGAACGATCAAGGTCAAGAATGGTGAGCGCATCGAACAGGTCGTCATTAAATACGGCACCCCGGGTGTCCTCGTACTCATGCCCCGCGAAGACCGATTTGCCATAAGTTTTGATGAAGCAGATAATGAGGCTTACCTGATGTTTGGCCCAAATCCGAAGTATGGCGACCGGTACGCTTTGCTGGCCCAGGAATGGGATCATGACTATGGTCAGGTCCATTACAGGGATAAAATCTACACCGTGGATGCGCAGAGTGCTTTTGCAAGCCTGATGGTTGACCTGAGAAAAGAAGGTGAGCGTAAATATGAAACCCGGAATCTCCCTGGCCGCACTGTAAAGGAATGAGAACTTTGCTTATTGGGTCCCTTTCAGGAAAGGTACAAATTTGAATTTTCCGAAAGCCTCGCTCTTGATATCACCTTCAGTCAATTTGGTATATCTCCACATCGTCTGGCTTTCATCACCACCGATCGGTATCACCAGGTAGCCTCCAACTGCAAGCTGGCTGAGCAAGGTTTCAGGAAGCATGGTAGCACCCGCAGTTACCAGGATTTTATCAAAAGGGGCAAACATGGGCAGACCCGCATACCCATCCCCAAGGAATGTGCGGATAGCGCCGAAGCCAAGTTCCCTGAGGAGATTGTCTGTTTTTTCAAAAAGAGCACTCTGCCTTTCGATGGTATACACCTTGGCGCCCAGAAGCGACAGGATGCACGCCTGGTAACCAGAACCAGTGCCTACCTCCAATATTTTATCACCTTTCTTGACCTCGAGCAATCCTGACTGTATGGCAACAGTCAAAGGCTGGGATATGGTCTGATCGCATCCGATCGGAAAAGCCACATTTTTATAAGCCCATTCTTCGAATGCTTTTTCCAGAAAAAGATGTCTGGGCACCTTTGACATGGCCTCAAGGACTTTTTCATCCCGGACCCCTTCCAGCCTGAGAGTTTCGATCAGCTGCATACGAAGTCCCTGGTGCTTGTATGTATCTCTTCGCAAGATTGTTTATTATTATGGTTTGAAAGGATACGGTTGCGTGGTCAGGTGGCCTGCCCTCCGTTTTCCACAATACGAGCGTAAAATTACATTTTTTATATTATAAAAAATAATAATATATGAGTGATATCAAATTCGGCACAGATGGATGGCGGGCAATCATCGCGGATGATTATACTGTCAAAAATGTGATCAGGGTAGCAGAGGCTACGGCCATCTTTATGGAAGAACGCGCCATGCAGAAAGTGGTCATAGGTTACGACTGCAGGTTTGGCGGAAAACTTTTTGCAGAAACAGCAGCACGCGTGATGGGAAGCCACCAGATCGAAGTGATCATGGGCGATCATGTTGCCTCGACGCCAATGGTTTCACTGGGGGTCAGGAAACTTGGTGCAGACCTGGGGATCGTCATCACCGCAAGTCACAATCCGCCTTCCTATAATGGCTTCAAGCTAAAATCTTCCTTTGGCGGACCCTCCATTCCAGATGACATCGCAGCAGTAGAAAAGCATATCCCGGACAAGGCAATGAAGGATCTTGATTCCATGGATAAGATCAAGGAAAAGGGACTGCTCTCCTATGTCAACCTGGAAGACATGTATTATGACCACGTGATGGCCTCCTTTGATATCCCGGCTATCCGCAACTCTTCTTTTACGATAGGCTATGATGCCATGTATGGAGCGGGATATCTCATCTTCCCGCGCATTTTACCGCAAGCTAAATGCCTGCATTGCGATTATAATCCTTCCTTTTACGGACAGGCACCTGAGCCGATCGAACGCAATCTCAAGCCATTTGCGGATATGATCAAAGCAGACCCGAATATGCAGATCGGTATCGCCAATGATGGAGACGCAGACCGCATCGGTATGTTTGATGGGGACGGCAATTTCGTAGACTCACATCATATCCTGCTGCTGCTGTTATATTATTTACACAAGTACAAAGGCCTGACCGGTAAAGTCGTCATCACCTTCTCGGTGACCGATAAGATGGTCCAGATGGCTAAGAAATTCGGATTGGAATATGAAGTCACCAAGATCGGGTTTAAGTACATCGCAGAGATCATGACCAAGGAGGATGTCCTGGTGGGTGGTGAGGAATCCGGTGGTCTCGCTGTCAAGGGCCATATTCCTGAACGAGACGGCGTATGGATTGGCCTGATGATCCTCGAGTTTATGGCCAAGGCAGGCAAGTCCCTAAAGGAGCTTGTGCAAATGGTGTATGATGAGATCGGGACTTTCGCATTTGATCGGGATGACCTGCACATCACAGAGGATAAGAAGGATGAAGTACTCCAGAAATGCCACAAGGATCAATATACTGCATTCGGATCCTATACGATCACACGTACCGAAAAGCTGGATGGATTTAAATATTATCTCAACAATAATACATGGATCATGATCCGTCCTTCAGGCACCGAACCTGTATTGCGCGTCTATTGTGAAGCTCCTGACAGGGCTATAGCAAGGACAACACTTGATGCTGTGAGGAAAGAACTATTGGGTTAACGGAAATTACTTATACTGTAGACCCGGGGTGTAGCGTTCAGTCCTGTATGGACAGAATGGAAAGGCCAGATGGTTTTTTCAACCTCAAAATGAATATGGGCTATAAAAAGATCGGATTTGCACTTGTCGTATGCCTGTATTTTGTTTCCTGTCACAGTGATAAGGATAGCTCTTCTCCCATTGATATCGATTATAGAAAGGAGATGCGTGAATTTGTCATTGGGATTAGTGATTACGCCAAGTCAGTGGATCCCTATTTCCAGGTCATCGCTCAAAACGGTATTGAACTGGTCAGTACAAATGGTGAAGAAACCGGATTGCCTGACACCCCTTACCTGGATGCTATCGACGGGAATGGGCAGGAAGATTTATTTTATGGGTATACACAAGATGACAAAGCCACTCCTCCGGATGACAATGCATATCTGATTTCCTTTCTGAATATTTCTAAAAACGCCGGAAATACCATACTGGTGACAGACTATTGTTCGACACCGTCAAAGATGGATGATTCCTATGCGCGTAATTCGGCAAATCAATACATATCGTTTGCTGCTGACCGGCGGGCCTTGAATGATATCCCAGGGTATCCTCATCAGATCCATTCCGAAAATAGCGACGTCATTACTTCATTGTCCCAGGCCAGAAATTTTCTATATCTCATCAATCCCGATCAATACGCAACAAAGGCTGATTTTATACAGGCTGTTATAGCTTCAAACTATGATTTGCTGGTTATGGATTTGTTTTTTGAGGATGGTATAGCATTTACAGCTAAGGAGATAGATCAATTAGGACACAAGGCGAATGGTGGGAGCCGGATGATCATTTGTTATATGTCCATCGGTGAGGCGGAGGAGTACAGATATTACTGGCGTGCAGAATGGTACACGCACAAGCCATCCTGGCTGGATGCCGAAAACCCGGATTGGGAGGGTAATTTTAAAGTACACTATTGGGATCCGGAATGGCAAGATATCATCTTCGGTAATGACACCTCTTACCTCCGAAAAATAGTTGACGCAGGATTTGATGGTGTATACCTCGATATTATTGATGCCTTTGAATATTATGAGTAGGCAATAATGTCAGATCATACGGCTTTGAATTTGCGATCCCCTTCATTGATCGCAAGATCATTGATACTGGCATATCTTTTTCGCATCAGCCCATTCTCATCAAATTCCCAGTTTTCATTTCCATAGGCCCTGAACCATTGACCCTGGGCATCGTGGTATTCATACTCAAACCTTACAGCAATGCGGTTGTCAATATGGGCCCAGTACTCTTTTTTCAATTTGTAATCAAGTTCCTTTTCCCATTTCCGTTGGAGAAACGCTTTTATCTCTTCCCTTCCATGTAGAAATTCGGAGCGGTTTCTCCATTCGGTGTCAATCGTATATGCGAGACTTACCCGTTCAGGATCCTTACTATTCCAGGCATCCTCTGCCGCTTGTATCTTTTGTTTGGCAGTTTCTTCTGTAAACGGGGGAAGGGGTGGTCGCTTGTTTTCCATCATGCTTATTTTGCTTAAAGTTAAAGCAGTTGTGAGATAGTGAGACAGTGAGAATATGAAGGTGTGAGAAAAGTGAGATCGTGAGAATGTGAGAGCCAGGAGCAAATCAGGCGGACTAATGAATATGCCTATCGTTTAAAACGATTGTTATAATACTGCGCAGAATATGTTTTTCTGATTTGACGTATGCGGGCGCAGGAATAGCCAAGGCCATACAATTGCTTTTTGGTGCTTTTTTAAGGGATAACATGCCACGTTATCTTCACATCGGACTATACGAATCACTTCTCCCTCTCCCCACCAGTCTCTACCCCGGCTATCCGTTTGAGCATATTCCTGAAAATGAAAAAATGAAATGGCAACATGGCATACCAGTAATTACGGCCCAGGATGCCATCGGGACGAAACGTGGCGATTTGTTTCAGTACGCACCGGTTTTTGCTTTTTACGATGGAAAATTCAAGCCAGGCCTCACCGGGTAATTTCATTTCAGCAAACAGAAGCAAGCGGTGATTTTTACGGTCAGCAAGCATTACCCGCCAGAAATCGAGCACTTCACCGGTCTGGATGACGTCCTCATTTCTCCGGCCTCTTTCCATACCAACCCCTCCTACCATTTTATCCATAAAGCCACGGATGCGCCAGAGCTTGTCGGCATAAAACCATCCATTTTTACCACCAATGCCAAAAAAACGATCAGTCACTTCCTCCACCTTGTCCTGCGGAATCTCTATCCATCGCCGGTCTGTATAGCAACCATTGATTGGCACTTCGACGTATTGATTGACGTCAAGATTGGTCAGGCTGCTTGAAGCAGCATCCGTCCAGCTGGAGACTACCATGTTCTGTTTGATTCGCATAAAGGCCATCCTGATCGCTTCCTTGTATGGTATCAATGCCTGCGGAATAATTTCATGGATGCTGTGTTCCTTGCAGATCACATCAGTTTTCATGCTTTCCACCAATTGTTTTGCAATAGTAAAATTTGCTGATGTTGTGAGGTATAGCCAGTAGGCCGATAGTCCGGGAAAGACAACAGGCATGGCGATGATGTACCTCTTGAATCCACGCACTTCGGCAAAATCAAGCAGCATCTGCTTGTAGGACAGCACATCAGGACCCCCGATTTCAAATGTTTTGAAATAGGTATTTTCATTGCGAAGGCACAGATGCAGATAGTTGATAACATTGCGGATAGCAATGGGCTGGCATTTGGAATTGAGCCAGCGCGGTACGACCATCACCGGTAGTTTTTCAGTGAGGTCGCGTATGATTTCAAAGGATACACTTCCTGACCCAACAATAATACCTGCCTCAAAGATGGTATACGGAATGCCGGAATTGACGATGACATCCTTGACTACCTTGCGGGCCATCAGGTGGCTGGATAGCTTTGCCTCATTGCTGATTCCCCCCAGGTATACGATTTGCCTCACCTGGCAAAGGGAAGCGACCAGGATGAAACAGCCGGCTGACCGCAATTCATATTCCTTGAGTGTTGTACTGGTATCACCGAGGGAGTGGATCAGGTAGTACGCTACATCATATACCTTCTTATTGAAGTGCTGGAGCGCATTTTCAGGCTGCAGGAAATCAAACTCGATGACTTCTACCTTTTTTAGCAGATCCTCTGAAGGTTGAAACCGGTTGACATCCCTGACTACGCAAGTGACTTCATGTCCTGCCTCTACCAGCACAGGCAAGAGCCTCATGCCAATATATCCATTTGCCCCGGTCAGAAGTATACGCATAGCAGTAATTCAAACAAATAAAATAAATATATAGTTAATACACTGGCAAAATATAATCTTTCATTGCCTTGTGCTGAAGATGAATGATTATATCCATCACCTTTGAAATTTATGATTTGACCCTGCCAATCATACAGCTAATGTAAGAAGTGGCTGTAGTCATTCCAGAACCATGGCCAGGCTCCGGATATCCCAGGCCTTGCAGTTTTTTTACAATGTCCTCCCTTGTGATTTCACCTGTCGTTTCAACCAGGACGGATCCCAGGTCAATATTGACCTCTGTTTTGTCAACGCCTTTCAAATTGAGCAAGGCGGTTTTGATAGAATGCGCACAACCGTTGCACTTGATGTTTTCGACCTTTATTTCGTAAATCATATTGCATCGCTTTTCCTGGTTACCCATGTAAACAATAAAGATCGCCTCTTTTGCATCGGGGATAGATGATGTTGGTCATGGGTGAGGCTGATGCAGGGCAGTTTTCAGTGGGCATCTTGCAAGGGGCATGCTTCGACCTGCTAACCCGCATCCATGGGCTACAGCTCAGCAACCGGGGCAAGGAGTGAAACTTCTATTTCTGCAAAATAGAGACATCTAATACGCCCAGGCCGCCACCTTCAAAATACTCAACATTCAGCGTATGGAGGCCTGCCGATGCTGTGAAATTGACTTCGTCAACTGTAGGGGTATGGATGTCCCAACGATCCAGGATCAAGCGGTCATCAAGCCAGATCCGGATACCATCATCCGATTCAACTTCCAGTACATAGTCACCAGGAGGAGCTTCAAATGAGGTAGTGGCCTTGACCGCAAACTGATCGGCTGGGATGACTGTAGCTGGTGCATCCCACCACCGGTAGGCCAGTTGCGGCTTGGAAAGACTTGTAATTGGATTTCCCAGGAGAAGGGATTTAAAAGCTTCAGGATATTTTAAAGGGTCCGAAAGCGAGTCATAGGCGAAAAAGGAAATATTCCAGACCATCGGAAAGGACGTTTCTGAAAACTGGAATATGGATGGAATGCCAGCCGGAATAGTATCTCCAAACTGGGTGATGACCGTATCTCCCACAAATGAACAACGTAGAAAATGATTAGGACTTTCTGCATGACATGTGATGACCAGGCTATCGGATAAGGCACCTGAAGTGTGATCCGGTAAGTCGCATCCGGAAATGGAATCTATCTTCCATTTTCCATTGGGGCCATACATATCAAATTGCAGTATCGTTGATTTATTCGTGAAGGTTTTGTTTCTCAGCGCAAGCAATGGATATTGAAAATCATAAGGTCCCCATTCATTGACTATGATATATTTTCTTCCCTGATGTACATCAGGTGCAAGGGTCGTATTCATTCCATCACTAATCGGGGCGGGAAGTTCATGTGCAGGATTTGCCCAGCTTTCAGTATTGGCCCCGGGGATAAACTGTGATAATCCCTTTGGCGAAGCAACTTCCTGTCCGACGTTGGTAAATAGATTATCTACCAGCCAGACAGAATCGCTCAGGGAAATATCCAGGCCCGTACTTATATTTTCAAACGCATTGTGCACGATGTTATAATCCCGGCCCTTGACATTGTTTTTTTGCGCATAGATCCAGTCCGCCGGCTGGCTGCTTCTGTCCCACAGCTGAATACCTGTTTTTCCTCCGGTGATGTGATTTTCAGCGATGGCAATGTAGCGTCCATGCTCGATGGCGATCCCGGCATCGCATCGGCTGATCTCATTGCCGGTGATGACCGAGTGGTGGCTATATCCTCCCCATACCCCATACCGGCAATCATTGAGGATGTTTTCGATCATGTAGTTGGCACTAAAGGTGACTTCAATGCCATTGGCGATACTATGGGAGAAATCATTTCGATAGATCATATTGCTGTCACATCCTCCAAGACCCGTATCCATTGTGGACTGGCCTGCCCAGAGAAACAGTCCGTCTCCTGAATGTGTACCGGAGTTGTATGCAATGGTGTTGTGTGAACTTTGTTCGTAGAGGAGTATAGCTGATGAGTCCTGGCCCCTGGCATACTTTCCGTGACTATAGCCCCGTGCATTCCAATCGAGCTTGTTGTGCATGATCCGGTTATGCGAAGAGCGGTAGAGCCCGATGCCCAGGCCTGAATTAAAACAAATATCATTGTTGTATATGAGCGCGCCCTCGCATTGAGTCATCAACAGGCCATTGAATCCCTGATGACAGGTGACATCTCTGATCAGTGGGTTTCTGCACTGTTTGAGATAGATAGCGGCCCCATACGCTTTCCATTCATCGTTTTCGTTGTGGTGGTAGTAGAGCCAGTCGGAGAGTGCTTCACGATCCCAACGGCTGCGGAGTTTTGGGCGATAGTTGTAACTGAAGTTTGAGGAGACGATGTTGAGGTTTTCTACATTTTCTGCCAAGATGGCCATCTTGAAACCATGGATGTTCACATTCCTGAGCGTGACATTCCTGCAATCTTTGATATGGATCGCGACTCCTTCATAGGTATCAGGTAAGCGGCCTTTCTGTCTTCCATCGATTGTGGTGTTGTTAAAATCAATTTCAACATTGTCTTCATTGATGACGATATAAGGTTGTCCTGATAAAGAATCTGTATTGATAAAAAGATACTCTTCCCTGATAGCGGCAGACTTTGCCATCATCCCGGCTTGCAAAGTTTGCTTTGCGGGTTGGCAGGCAATCATCTGAAGTATGAAAGAGATTAGAAGGTAAGCTTTCCAATTCCAGGGGATATAGGACATGTGACGGAAGAATTTCAAGAATGAAAATCTTTTAAATATAAGGATACTCTATCAGAGAAGGGTTTTGGCCTTTTCCCCCTGAGCATAAATTGTATATTTGGACGCATAATCACCCATTTAGCACAGATGAAAAACGCTTTTCTCTTCCTTTTGGCATTGGTGCTGGCCGTCCCTCTTATCCCATTCGCATTGTTTGGTGAGGTGGATGGCATGAAGTGGATTGAGGGGACCAGTGGAATCGTCATGTTTATGTACGGAGCCGCATTGCTGGCCAGTGATATTCTCCTGCCTTTACCTTCAAGTCTCATCGCTGTATTTCTTGGCGCAAAGCTCGGCCTGGCTTCCGGGGCCCTTTCCGTTTTTCTTGGGCTCATGGCCGGATCGCTTATAGGGTATGCCATGGGGTGGACAGTAGGCCGCAAGGTGATGGATCGGATGATTTCAAAACAAAGCCAGGAAGTATATACGCGAATGGAAAGCAGGTTGAGTTATTGGGCGCTGGCATTGTGTCGCTCAGTTCCCTTGCTCGCAGAGGCCTCTGTGATTGCAGCAGGAGTAGCGAGACTGGAAGTCAGGAAGACCGTGCCTATGCTGATCATGTCGAACCTTAGCCTGGCTATTCTCTATAGTGCATTTGGTTATTACGGCAACCAGCAATCATCACCCTGGCTTTTGTTTGCCGGTGGCATCCTGGTGCCTGGTTGCGGAGTGCTGGTCCTTTTGTTAATTTTTGGTAAATCTTTTTTTCGTCGTCCCACACCTGATCATGTATGATAAAAACCCGTGAAGAACTCATCTATCTGCTGACCAAAGCGGCCGAACTGGAGCACCTCCTGGTCTGTCAATATCTTTTTGCAGCATTTAGCATCAAGCGCTTTGAGCATGAAGGCCTCACGCCCTTGCAGCAGAATGCTGTAGATGAATGGGGCCAAACGCTGCTCCTCATTTCCCGCCAGGAGATGGAGCATCTTGGCCTGGTGAGCAATATCCTTACCGCTATTGGTGCCATGCCCCATTTTGAGCGTCCGGCTTTCCCTCATACAGGGTCATACTATCCATTCCCGCTAGTGCTCGAACGTCTCAATCTGGAAGCCGTCCAAAGGTTTGCCTGTGTTGAAAAACCAATGGATGTCCAAAATCCACTTTGCAAAGAGCCAGCCCCACCTAATCAGATGTTGTCATTGGGGTCTCCTACTACCTTTACCAGCGTGGCACAACTTTATGCCTTGATCCGCGATGCCATCACCGAAATACCCATGTCTGATGCAGACCTTTTTATCGGCCCGCCATCTGCACAAGTGGGAGGTGGCGAGCTTGATCTCGACTTCGGACGTATCGGAGCGGTAGGCGGCGTATATGATGTCACCCTCTTTCCGGTTTATGACCGGCCGACGGCATTGCAGGCTGTAGACCTTATCACCGAACAGGGAGAAGGAACACCTCATTCCATTCCTGACGAGCCCTCACACTACACGAGGTTTCTCGAGATGTATGGAGAGATGAAAAATTTCATGGCCGAAGATCCTTCATTTAACCCGGCAAGAAATATAGTCCCCAATCCCAGGATATGGGAGCATGATAATGTCAGGGGGAGTACGCTGATCACAGATCCGATGACCAGGGAAGTCATGCTGTTTTTCAACCACAGCTACGAACTCATGCTAATGATGATGATCCGTTTTTACGCACATACAGATGAGACGACTGAAGAAATCAATATTCTCAAGTATGCCGCATTCTTCCCATTCATGACCATGGTGATCAGGCCACTTGGTGAGATGTTGACGACGATGCCTGCATTTGACAAGCAACCTGATGGGCCGAGGGCTGGTGCAGGGTTTGAACTGAACTACATACATTCTTTCCTGCCACACAAGAAAGCCGCATGGACACTGATGTCTGAGCGCATGACGGTCATCTCAAACGAAATGGCCAGGGTGGCTAAATTACCAAAAGCGCCTCCGGGCTTAGCCTATATTTCAGAAAGTATTGCCCTGGTCAATCGAAATTTCACTCAAAACCTAATCGCCAAATAACAATGCTCAATATTCAATTTGAAGGCTGGTTTCAATGCCGTTTTGCCACAGATCCTGATCCTACAAATGATCCACGAGGATTGAGCGGCCCTACACAGGTCGTCCCAGGTGAACCTGAATTTGACCGACTCATCAGGCTCAATGATTTTTCTTTCGCACGCTATCCATTTGAAGATGCTAAAGGGGTAACGGTTACATCCGTTTCCTATCAGCAGGAGACACAGGCTACACATTTCCTTGTAGGGGCGTCAGTCGACCTCATTGACAGACCTCAATTCCATCAACGTAATCAGATTACGGTGCCTTCTGCATTGCAAAGCGCCATTGATCCTTTTCATTTTCAGATCAGCAAGGAGGACGTCATCATCCGGCGTACAGATTTCTGGGATCCTACAAATCCAAAGCTTACGTTTAATGATGTGTTTAGTGACCCGGCCATTGCCAATCGCAGGCTTAATACCGGAGTGATACAATCACCTGAGGTCGCGGAGCAACTGGGGATACTCAACTATGGACAATACCGATTAAACCGCAAAGCTGCATTGGAGGCTTTGCTTGAAGAGACTACGGATCCTGTCAAGCGTGCCGGATTAGAAAAGCGGATCAGGAATATCCGTACGGACAAAACCCAAACCGGTGTTATGCTCGCAGCCACACAGTTTCTGGGGTTACAGGCGATCTATGGCTTTGATATCAATGGGATCACCTCAATTGAGGATCCGGGAAATAAACTGGGAGGTGAAATCGGGTATTCACAAAACTGGCCACTGTCCTTCTGGATGGGTGGATATGATGTCGATACATTTTTTGGATATATGAAAGGGACACTGAGTATCCCCTTCTATCCAAGAAAATAATTCGTCACCTGCTTATTTTGGTTTAGCCCAGATTTCTTCAATCGGTACATATTGGCCTGCATAGCCAAGTGATGTCAGTGCTGCTGTCCATGCGGGCATGATCGCAGGGGAGCGCAACTGGGCTGTACTTGGGGAGCCTATCACTACGACTTCCTTGCCTTGTGCCAGACCGAGATCTGCATTGGAAAAGGTGATTCCATCGGTGGTGAGATAACTGATGAGGTCAGGCGCTATGGCGACCGGGTGCATCTTGTTGCTGACCCATCCGATCAGGTTTTCATTCTGATTGTAGATGGTCATGATATTTTTCTTCTTGTCCCGGAGCACCACAGTACCAAAATCAAATCCGCCTTCAGTGCTTTCGGTCGTGTCGACGATTTCGCCTTTAAACAGGATATACCCCTTCAGGTATTTCACTACTGCTTTTACCGGATCCTGTTTGGCCTGGAGTGCGCTGTATAGCACCTTGCCTAACTCCAAAGCATAGGTAAGGGTGTTGACCACTGCGTTTTGCTGAACCGTCACTCCATTCATATTCCAAAATGCGATCCCGGCATCTTCGGTAAACGTGCCACTGCTGATGATGGCGCGCATGATGGGTTCTGCCTCTGCAGCATTGTCTGCTGAAAAACTGACATCAGTAGTTTTGTTGGCCAGTACAATAGGTGAAATAGGCAGGTGTGCATATGTACACTGGGTAAGCGAAGGAATGGCACGTCGTGCACCAGATGCATCTACAATGGGCAGCTTGAGTTGAGAGGCAATAGCTAAAGGCACAAAAGTATTTCCTGCGCCAATTTCACCTGGCAGTACACCCATCAGATTGATCGGTGGGTTTTGCTGGCTTAACGTTTTTTCGAGAGATTGGAAAGCCATCTTGGGCACATCCGTTGGAAAATTGTTGGCAGCAGCCAATGGAGATCCTACACCTGCTCCTACAGCTACCCATTGGTCCTTGGTCAGTTCCTTAGGGTCAATGACAGAGACAGGGGGTTGCTTGAGCAGGTATTTTAGAAATTGTTCGCCAATGGATTTGGGGCCTCCTCCTCCGCTGCCGAGAATGGTTGCGCCATCAAGAAGGCGCTTAAGGTCGTCATGTGAAAGTGTTGTCATTTCGTTTTGTTTTTGTGGCTATTAAGATAAGCACTGCACTCGCAATACTTCAATTTCTTTTTGATTGACCGCCGTTCGGCCAGGGGCGTACATCATATCAATGACCTGCAGTGCTTCGTCCTTTCGTCCTGACTGTTGAAGGATATGGGCGAGGTGCATGGCGGCATACATTCCAAAGAGATAATTGTCATGCTGTCTGGCCAGGTCAAATGCTTTGCGCAACCATTCCTCTGCAAGTTCATTTTGGCCAAGGGCACTATAGCTCCGTCCCCTCATGGCGTACAATGGTGAATAGAAAACACGTTCTTCCATCTGCTGCAGATGGGTATCTGCTTTTTCCAGCATATCCAGTCCTTCCTGCCACATTGCGGCATGATGATATGCATCAGCGAGTATTGTATAAAACATGCCAAGGCCCAGGGTAGCCCTGGAGGCCTGCCATTTGTCGATCACCTCATGTATCTGCCTGATGCCTTCTGCATGTTGACCATTCTTAACCATGACCCAGCCTTCGATGACCTGAGCCATGCGCATGAATACCGGGAATCCCTGGTCGATGGATATCTGCAGCAATTGCATTGCAGAGGCATGTGCCGCTTCAGTCTGTTGGAGGAACGCATTGAGAAATGCCTCAGCCTGCATCGCCATACCTTTGGAAAATGAGTGCTCCATCTTATCGGCAGTTTGATGCATCAGTCCCAGTTGTCTAAATGCAGCCTCCGGTTCGCCCCGGAAAGCAAGAGACCATGTGTGGCATATCCACACTGTGATTTTTGGATTCTGGGCATAGTGGGCCAGTTGTCCCTGGTAGGCTGTATCCGGGTATAGCGCCAAAAGGCTTTTAATATGTTTATCCTGCGTTTGGAAATCACCAATCCAGAAGGCACAATTGGCCAGCATAAGATGGGCTTGTATTTGTTCTTCGACCAGGCCCAGTCGCTTTCCTATTTCGAGCATAGCCCCCGCCAGCGTATTGCATTTTTCAATAGCTCCACGCATATAATAGTGTACGCTCAGCCCAAACAATACGGTGGCTTTGTGCGGCACATCTTGTTCAATTTTTTCAGCGATTTCCTGTGCACGCAGATACACTTCACCGGTGAGGTCTGCGCTTTGCCCATGGGTCACTAGTCGAATGGATCCAAGGGTCAGCATGAGGTTCAGGCGCAGTTGAAGATTTTCCTGTGTTGGTGGTAGTTTCTCAAGCAATCGTTGTGCATGAAGTATAACTTCTTCAGCGCCTTTGTAGACACCATGTTCGATAGCCTGCTCACCGACCTTGCCCCAGTAATGTGCAGATCCGGCAAAGTCCTCTGCAGCTTCTGCATGATGACCCAGGACGTGGTAATATGAGCTGAGTTGGTTGGCATAGGTATGCTTGATCCAGTCTACGAGCTGGAGATGTATGCGTCTGCGTAATTCAAATGGTACCAGGCTGTACACCGCCTGGTGAATGATCTGGTGTTCAAATTTGTACCGGGTCTCATCCCCATCTTCATGGATCGCCAGGATGCGTGTGGTGCTCAGTCGCTGTAGTATTTCGTCAAGTTCATGCTTTTCTTTTTCTACAGGATATACTGCTTTGAGAAATTCAAGTGAAAACAACTCTCCGAGTATACTGGCTACCTTGAGGGCAAGCTGGTCCTTGGCCGGAAGGCGATCGATCCGGTTGATGATGACGCTATGGATACTGTCAGGCAGTTGCATGTGATGCAGATCAGTGTCCTTGTCGGCGAGCTCGCATATTCCGTTGTTGATGCGGAGGATCCCATCATCGAGCAGGGTGTCGATCAGGATCCTGCTGAAGAGTGGATGCCCTCCTGTTTTTTGGTAGAGGATATCCATGACACTGCTGTTGATCTCTCCTATGGAGAGGTATGCGCAAAGCATGTGATCGAGGTCTTCCTTGTTGAGCACCTCAAGGGTAAGGTGGGAGATCGGCGTGGAGTCGGGCATGGTATTCAGGAGGTCATAGTGGTCTTTGTAGTGTCTTGTCACAATCAGGACAAGGAGATGTTCCGGCTTTTTGTCCCTTAGCGAAAGTAAGAATTCTTCGGTACTCGAATCGAGCCACTGCGCATTTTCAATGATCAGCAACAAAGGCTTCTTCGCTAATTGTCCAATGATGATTCGTTCAAGCAGCCATCGCAGTTTAGGTTCCTTCTCCTTGGCTGTGAGCAGGGATGTTGCCTCAGACTCCTTCCAGTTGAATGGAAGTATCATCTGTAATAGGGATGCCCATTGATCTAGACCTTCTTCCATGGCAGCCAGCTGATCGCAGACCTTTTGTTGCAATGCGGAGGTATCGGATGTACTGAGGTTAAGATCAAAGATTTGCTGGATGATCTGCAAGAGGCCGTGATATGGGGTGCGCTCTTCGATGGCTTCGGCCCTGGTGACTAATTGAGCATATCCCAATTGCCGGGCGAGTGTGATCATCCAGCCTACAAGATTTGACTTACCGATACCCGCTTGTCCTTCGACGATGCACCATTGATCTACAGGTTCGGATTTGGTTTTCTCAGCCAGTTTTTTGAGGATTGCTTTCTCCTTGTTTCGGCCTGCTGATTTTGAAGTATCCTGTGTAAGTTGATGAGCCTGTGATGCTCTCCTGCGTTCAAGGGAGAAGATAGAAACCGGTTTGGTAAAGCCCTTGATACGCAAAGTTCCGAGTGGAGAAAATTCAAATTTGCGTGCACTGTCCATGACTGGCTGGCTCACGAGGATCTGGCCGGGCAAGGCATGGGACATCAGCCTTGAAGCAAGATTGGCATGCGCACCGAGACAGGCATAGGTGCTGCGAGATCGTCCGCCATACGGTCCCGTCCTGAAATGGCCCACACTCATGCCGATCTCCATGTCATCCAGATAAGGAAGGGTGCGTTTCAATTCCATCAGGAATAATGAAGTGTTCAGTGCCCTTTCGATGTCGTCTTCGTGTGAGATGGGAGCGCCAAAGCCAAAGAAGATATTGTTGCCCTTGTCGCCAAAGGTGATTTGAAAAACCTGGCCTTCAAATTCATGAACGATGTGCTGCACCTTTCTGATAAAATCATCCAGGATGCTTACATCATAGTTTTCCTGGTCATGGTCACGAAATGAAAATTTGAGGAAGCATACCACGCTCACCCGTAGTTCAATGATAAAGTCCTGTTGACCTGCCGTGATGCGGTCATATACAGGGGGTAGTACCCAGGGCTTGAGGAATTCAAGCTTTAAAGAAGGAACTTCGGGCCAGGGATCCGGAGCGATCATGCTCGTGAGGCCTTTACATACGATATACTCATCAGCGGATTCGGTATACCTGGTTTCACCGGTGATGATCTCAGGATAGCGTTCGGTCATTTCGCCGGGGATGATGATTTCACCGCGTTTGACAATTTCCTGAGTTTCAGCAATCAGGTCTACGGCACGACCCGCTATGACGTCCATGATATGGATATCCGGATCACCGAGGACAAATCTTCGGATAGGTCCTGATACCACCGACATCTTGAGTGCCAGGGAAACCGGTCGGCCTCCGGGAGATATGAAGTTGGAAAATGGACTGATAGCCTCATTGATCTTAAGGCATGCAGAGATGGCACGCAAGCCTCCATCATCCCTGAACCAACAGATGATCGCATCACCGATAAAACAGATGATACTGCCTTTGTATAAGTGCAGGGGTTCGACCATGACGTCAAAAAACCTATTGAGGAGGTGCGAAAATTCTTCCGTTCCCCTTTGGCGGCCCAGGTCTTCCACATAGGATTCCATGAGTGGGGTGAAGCCGGAGAGGTCGGCAAACAGGAGGGTGCCAGTCATGTGTTCGGGAATGGCCTCGCCCTGCGCCATTGCATACCTTCTGTCTATAGGCAGGTAGGCCTCTAACTCTCTCATTTGTCTGCTAAAGTGGTGTGTAAGACAATCAAAATCTAATGTACGACAAGCAAATAGCAAATAGCCTGCCTTAAATTGAAAATCGCACTTGCTGAATCAGGATAATTCTATATTTTGTTGTGTCAGGCATAACACCTGCCACAAACCAACTAACATGAAAAGGATTCACACCACTTTATTGTTATGGCTGTTTATGGCCGTAACTCAAATGGCTATAGGCCAAACCCTCCTCAAAGGAAACGTACAAAGTATAACCAACGACCTTTTAGTAGGGGTCAGTGTCTCTGTTATCGGTACGACGATAGGTATCGCCTCTGATGCCAATGGGGATTTTGAGCTCCTTGTTCCTTCAGGTCGGGACTCAGTCAGATTCGATTATCTCGGCTATAAGCCACTGACGATGGCCATGACTGCAGGCAAGATGCAGGTCGTCCTCGAGGAAGAATCCAAAATGCTTGAGGCCGTCCAGGTCGCAGGTTTTGCAGGAGCAGTGGGCCAGGCCAGACGACGTGCTGAATCTGTACAGCAGATACCGGAGTCAGTGGTGACTTATACTACAGAACATATCGAAGCCACGGGGATCACCAACTTCCAGAGTTTCGCTAACCAGGTGCCCAATGTATCCTATGCCACCTCTCAAAATATTGGTGTCAATTTTATCAATATCCGCGGTATCGGGCAGATACGCAACGGGGACTCACCTGTGGCCTTTCTCGTCGATGGTGTGACGATCCCTGATCCAAACCTCGTCAACCAGGAGCTCTTTGATCTGGCGATGATCGAAGTAGTCAAGGGGCCGCAAGGCACACTCTATGGAAAGAATGCTATAGGCGGGGCAGTCAATATCCTGACCCTGGCACCTACTAATAATTTCAGGCATAAGCTCAAGTTTGGAGTAGGCAATGGAGGATACCTCGGCGGACAGGCAGTCTCTTCAGGGCCCATCGTAAAGGATAAAATCTATTACAGGGTAGCCGGAACCTACAAGACTATGGATGGTCTGCTCACCAATACCTTTCTCGATAGGAAGGTAGATTACTATGAAGACCTGTCCCTTCGTGGCCAGCTCAAATTTGATTTCAGTACACGTGTTTCCCTGACACTCGCCGGACAATACTCGGATACCCAGGGAGGTGCTACGTATTCAGGTCACTCTCCGACAGGTGTGGAGCTGGATCCGAATGACTTCAATTATGTGATCGATGCCAACGTCTTTGGCGAATCTGAATTGACCAATTCCTTTGCCAGTGCGCGGCTGGAATGGAACCTCGGGAATATGAAGTTTCAATCCATCACTTCGTACAACAAGGCTGATCGCAATCATGCCGGGGATCTGGATTTCATATCGCTTGATATCCTGAGGCAGGATCAGTTGAGCAATTCAAAATCATTTAACCAGGAGTTCAGGCTGGGATCGCATACAGGAAGCAGCAAGATCGAATGGGACCTCGGTGTACAATACCAGCAATCCGAGCGTGACCTGATCACTAATGCGTATGCAGACTTTGGCTATTTTCTGAATCCGCCTATGCCTTTTGATACGTTGTTTCTGAGCAATTTTGTTGAGCCTAAGCCGGTATCTGATTTTACCAATACGTACAATACGTTTGCGGGATTTGCTTTTGCCACCTGGCATGCTACAGACAAACTGGATGTCTCTGCAGGTGTGCGTATAGACAATGACAACATCAAGCAGGACAACAGAAATGAAGGGTTTGTCTATGAGAAGACAGATACAGAGGTGCAGCCGAAAGTTTCACTCGCCTATGATCTGGCGCAGCATATGTTGCTCTATGCCAATTATGGCCGTGGCTATCGCAGTGGTGGTTACAATGCGCAGGTCACCTCGCTTTTTGATGCAGAATATGCCGGAGAGACCAGCAATAATTTTGAATTGGGCCTCAAGACATCTACAGCGGACAGGTTGTTCATCTTTAATGTTGCAGGTTTCTATGTTGATTTCAAAGAGCAGCAGCAGTTTGCCGTCGCCCTTGGGGCCAATGGTTTGAAGATGGGTAACTACAATTTCCCGGAGAGCAAGGTCTATGGCTTTGAGGCGGAGACGCAGATCAGGACTTCAAGATACCTTGATGTACTGGCGGGTTTTGGCTTGAGCAAATCAGAAATCATTGATGGTGGATTTGCCGGGTCTACGGACAGGACTGTGTATGATGGTAACAATGCGCCTTATGTACCTCAATCAACAGCTAATGTTGCTTTCAAGTCCAACTTTCCGATTTCGGATAAGGTGCAATTCCTCGGCTTTGTTAACTTCAGTCTCAAGGGCAAGATCTACTGGCATGAAAACAATGCTGATGTTTCCAATCCCTATTCCTTGCTTGATTCACGCATCGGTGTTTCCATCATGGACAAGTATGAGATCTTCGTTTGGGGTGCCAATCTTGGTGATACCCAATATTATCAGGAGTATGGAGATGGGCAGTTGACTGGCAGCCTTGCTGGTGATACGGTATGGCCTGGACAGCCAAGGACGGTTGGGGTTGATGTGGCGGTGAAGTTTTGAAAAGGTTGATGGGTTGATGGGTTGATTGCCGCTGAATGCCACTGATTACGCTGATGGCCGCTGAATGCCGCTGGTTACGCTGATTGCCGCTGATTTTCAATGAGGGGGATTTATCGGAGGTGAAGGTTTGCGGGTAGAGGGGTCGCGAGACTAGTTTGCCGCTGATTAGAATGATTACGCTGATTGCCGCTGATTTTCAATGAGGGTGATTTTTACGAGTAGAAGATTTGCGAGTAGAGGGTGATGCTGCCGAGACTATTTTACCGCTGATTAGAATGATTACGCTGATTGCCGCTGATTTTCAATGAGGGTGATTTTTTATGAAAAGAAGATTTACGAGTAGAGGGTGATGCTGCCGAGACTAGTTTGCCGCTGATTAGAATGATTACGCTGATTGCCGCTGATTTTCAATGAGGGTGATTTATCAGAGGTGAAGGTTTGCGAGTAGAGGATGATCCTGCCGAGACTAGTTTGCCGCTGATTAGAATGATTACGCTGATTGCCGCTGATTTTCAATGAGGGTGATTTTTACGAGTAGAAGATTTGCGAGTAGAGGGTGATGCTGCCGAGACTATTTTACCGCTGATTTAAAGTGATTACGCTGATTGCCGCTGATTTTCAATGAGGGTGATTTTTATGAGTAGAAGATTTACGAGTAGAGGGTGATGCTGCCGAGACTATTTTACCGCTGATTTAGAATGATTACGCTGATTGCCGCTGATTTTCAATGAGGGTGATTTTTACGAGTAGAAGATTTGCGAGTAGAGGGTGATGCTGCCGAGACTATTTTACCGCTGATTAAATGATTACGCTGATTGCCGCTGATTTTTGTTTTTACCTATCATGTTGATTTTGGTGCCGGATAAGATTTAATATTCTGGCAAAACAGAGTGAGATAGCATCTGCGGCGCCTTAAGTCTCTAATAGCAATTCATGATCATAAATCAATGTAATCAGCGTAATCATTTAATCAGTGGTAAATTGGGTGGGATCTTTTTATGGGTAATCACTGTCTCCTTCCAAGATGACGCTGATATTCCTGGTTATTTTGAACGTGGGGGCTTGGAGTTGATGAGACGCTTGAACTGTAGGCTTTTTGCGCCGAAGTTGATGAGTAGGCCGGTTTCTATGTGATAGACTTCAACATCATTGAGGGCTTGGTTGAGATGGGAGTCATCAAGTTCGCTACGGGCTTTGAGTTCTACGGACACTACATCCTCCACCAGGAAGTCAACTCTGCGCTTGCCCACATACTCCCCTTTATAGAAGACGGTCATTTCAAATTCCTGGACAAAACTGAGACCTTGCCTGATCATCTCAATAGCAAGTGATCGTTGGTAAATAATTTCCTGGAAGCCATTACCCAGATACTTGTGCACCTCTATCGCACACCCAATAATCTTTCCTGTAATAGCAGAGTGCTTGTAATCTGTGTTTACAACTGGTTTCATCTGGCGAAGATTAGAATAGAAAATTAGGGTATGTACATGACATTGTCAAGTTCTAGGGCCCAGCTCCATCATTTTCTTATTTTATAATTTTATAAAAATTTTAATCATCCTCTTGACACGCATTTAGGAATCCCCTAATTTTCAACTGAAAACAAATTCGTTCGGGGTGCTCATCGCATCCTGAGCATCACTTTTTAAACCAGTTGAAACATGGGACTAACGATCCATTATTCCGGCAAGCTCCGGAATCCCGATGCATTGCCTGCATTGATTGACGAAGCCATTGACATCAGTAAGAGTTTGCATTGGTCTTATGACCTAATTGAGGCCGCGCCTGATATCCCGGTGTCGGGCATCCTGGTCGCGCCTGAGGGTAGTGAGCCGTTGTGGCTTACCTTCCACCGTGAGGGGTTCATGTGCAACCCTATGCTTTTTGAGTATGTAATGAAGGTAGAGGGCAAGGCGATTCCTTCTGATGCGGAGCAGTGGCTTTTTACCAAAACTCAATATGCGGGTGTGGAAGCTCATATCGCGATGATCAAGTTCCTCCGATACCTGAGTGGCAAGTATTTTGAACGGTTTGAACTCCATGATGAAAGCCGCTATTGGGAGACGGATGATGAAGCGGTGTGCCGTGCCCGGTTTGGCGAGTATGACCGTGTATTGAGTATGGTCGGTGATGCGCTTGAAGGCATGGAGATTGGGCAAGAAGAAAGCCAGGAAAGTGTGATCGCTAAGATTGAGAAAATGCTGGAGGAAAAATTTGGGATGAAGCGGAGTAATTGAAGATGAATTCCTTTTATCCTGGAGACGGATTTCATGAGGTAGGAGTACTTTGAATAGATGGTGATCCTGCCGAGACTGTTTTACCACTGATTATATGATGGCCGCTGATGGCCGCTGATTTTTGTTTTTACTTATTGTATTGGTTTTGCTGTCCGAGAGGATTTAATATTCTGGTAGAGTGGATTTGCCTGACACATTCTGCACTACGAGTCTCTAATAGAAATGCAAGATCATAAATCAGCGGCAATCAGCGAAATCATATAATCAGCGGTCCCTCTGTCTCCCGCGCACTGACTGCCTCCCAAACCGGGCAATCTGTCGGTCACTTTTATACCGCAAACGTCTTCGAGATCCGGTAGTGCTCGGCCTGGTTTTTCGAAAGCCAACGTTTGTCTTCGTGGTCAAACTTTGAATAGATCATGACGAAGCGTACATCATTGTCCAGCGCAGTGACGTATCTGAATTCGCGGGTGATGCCTCCGTCGACAAATACTGGATAGTGAGAGTCGATCCAGCTTAGTTCGCCCTTGGAGTTTTCAGTGCTTTTGTTGAGTTTGTTAAATTTCAAGCGTTTTTCAATTTTAGTATCCGTCATATCGAAAGGGTGTTGTCATCGAAGGTGAGGATATTGAAGCGGAAGCCATGGATGTATTGCCTTGCTATTCCTTTGTTGGTGATGACGGCGATGAGTTCGACGATTTTCTTGTCGCGGGAAGACCCCAGGATTTTGAGTTTGAGATCAAACTGTAACTTGGGATACTGCTCGCGGGCTATACCAAACCGGTAGAGGGTCCAGACACCTGCCAGGACGAGTGCGGATATCGTAAAGAGGGAACTAATTTCGGAGATGGACATGATGGTGTTGCATTGCGATGGATAAATATAGAGATTTGAAATTAATGCCCATCCCATTTTTGGGATGGGCATAGTATTAAGAATATGATTTAATCATCAAACCCCGGCCGCTTAAATGCCCGTGCATCCGGAAAGGTTGTCTCAACCTGCCTGCGTAGATTTTCAAGCAGGGAGAGGATTGTAAGGATGTCGCCTTCATGGATAGGAAGATATTGCAGCATGACCTCCCATGCCCGGATCGAATTATCAATTCCGATGAGTGCGACTTTTGCGGAGCCATCTGAATCTTTGGGGAAATCATTTTCTTCAAACCAGGCATCATCTTCTTCTCGTCCTTCCTGGGCTCGGAGCAGTTTGACATAAATCTGATGGAGGTAATATGGAATGACTTCCAGCGCATCTTTCAGGGCCAGAGCTTCCTGTTCGGGATTTCGTTCCGGTAAGTCCATCAGGGCTGAAGATTGCAGATCTTCCTGAAGAGTTTTAAGGGCATCATTGGAATTATCAAGCCATTTCTTGCCGAGATCGAGGTACTCCATAGCCAGTAAGGATATGCTCGTGTTTTGAGTTTCCTCTTTCTGCCTATTTCTTTTTTCAATCCATTCATCATCTTCTTCGGAAGGAGTGAGGTCGATGCCTCTTTCGTCTGCCGATTCCTGCAGCAATTCCATCGTGAGTTGAAAGGACTCACTGACACCCTTGAAGACCTCTTTGAAGAAATCTTCTTCATTGGCAAAATCGTCCGGATTCAGTTGTGGTGTTGTCTGGAAAACGGAGCATCGGGCAGTCATGCTGCAGCGTTCGCACCATCGGTCGCAGTAGTTGTAAATGCCTGAAATAAGGTTAGGGTTGTCCAGGATGGACAGGAAGTCATTTGTTTTCATTGCGGTAAAGTTTAGATGAGAAAATTAGGGGGAAAATTTAAAAAGTCAAAATATTTTCATCAAAATATTTTACCAGTTAATATCATCTATATATCACGCTATAGTCCCTATCGACAAAACATTTTTCTGTCTTTATTTTGCGATGATCGTCAGATTTGCAAAATCACCCCCTGATGTATCCGCCACATAGAATCCCACTTTTCCCGAAGGGAGTGCTATTGGAGGATGAACTACCAGGCTTGGTGTAGTGGTCCCGTTGATATATGTGGTAACCGTTGTTTCAGTGACTTCGAGGCGCACGTGCACCCATGCATTGGGATCAGGTGGAGGTACTATTCGATGTTCGAACTGTCCCGGGGACTCTGCACGGAGCTTTCGCCAGCTGAAGATGGGCAGGGGAGATAAACTGAATCATCCTGTCCTGGGAGACCTGATCCTCTGCATAGAAGTGAAATGGACGCAGGTATATGGCATCATAGGTTGAATCATTTTGTCCATGGAAGGCAATGCCTACAAAACTGTGTTGCTTTACATTTTCTCCCCGCACATCAAATTCCAGTGTGCCCGTGGAAAAGGTAATGCCTTTCATCCATGCGACACCTTCGCCATAATCCTTGTTCAGGCGGATGCCTTGATAGCTGTCCTCCTTGATCAGGGAAAGCACTCTGTTGTACACCTCTATCTTATGGTGTTGTGCGTCCTTATGCAGGTCAGGGATCATAGGCCGCTGTGCAAATATTGGAATGGCAAGGACAGTCAGCAGGCTTATCAGTGCATGAGTATATTTCCCGGGCATCGTGTGAGGATTTCGATTACATACATATCGTATGGGCTCCATTGGATCGATGGATTAACCGATCAATGGGGGTGGATTTTGGACGAAAGAGGGGGAGGAGCTAATTGGAAGGGAAAGAAGAAATGACCTGCGCAACTTCCTGGGGTGGTGGTGAGAATTGTAAGTTACCTATCCGTAGACCAAGGTGAAGATGCGGAGTCATTAAAAGAACTATAGAACCTAGTCAGGGTTTACCTATCCATTTCAGAATATCATCTGCAATTTTCTTCTGCCACTCTTTCATATCCTTTTCAGGATGTATGCCCACTAGACTGCAGGTCTGATTGCTGATCTCCCCATGGAAGTCCATGTAAACCCCATTCCTAGTCGAGTTAGCTCCTGGGTAAACAATAGCGACCTTTTCCGCACCATAATATTGATGATATACATACATCTGTCGTAGATCCCCCACTGATGGATTTATTCCACCTAGGTTTTTCCACTTCGTGTCCAGTACGGTACACCCATAGATTTCGCTTTCAATGACTATATCAGGCCTGATAGTTGCCCGGTTACCTTCTGTGGGCTTCCAGAAATGTTTGGAAACTTGTCCACGCACTTGTGCAGGAATATTTTGTAAACGGAATTCTTTGCGAAGACTGGTCAGAACAAATTGTTCCCATAATAGATTCATATCAAACATCAAGGCCAGAACATGATTTCCGCCTTTTGAAATATCTGGGTGGTAATTGAGCAGCAGCAGACGCGCCATTTCCATAACCTTTTGGTAATGATTGGTTTTCCGGTTTAAAACCAGTTTCTGAAAGGTGGCTTCTGTCACCTTTGTATCAGGCATCTCTGGAAAATGCAAGAGTAGAGCTCTATTCGGCTTTGTAACTCAGGCTTAGAATTGATTTGTTTAAGCAGCCTCAGTGCTTTGTATAAAATAAAATGAATCTGATGCAAAGTGTCATACACGGTGTACCGGACATACGCCCGCTCCTGGTGCACCAGATTCTGCTGAATATGCTTGCCAAATACAATGGAGCCTTTTAGAGACGTGCAGTTCCCTTCTGTTTTTCTATATTTTTTAGCGAGGCCACAGTGCAAAAGGTATTCGAGCTCGACGATATAAAGCTCAAAATAGAGGTCAAGAATCGAATTGGTTTTGATCTTCAGGGATGTACTGCTGGGAGCATGGATATCAAAGATGCCTACTGTACGAAGCATGGAAATCAGCAATTTCTTCCATTCGTCCTTACCTTCTTCTCCAGAGGTTTGACGATCAGCTTTTGGAAGAACCTCTATCGTAATGTGACCAACCTGGATAACTCCCACATATTCTTTGAAAATGACCCGCCGATGACCCAGGTCGTAGTATAAGCCTTCTGTTGATTGATGGTAAGCAGCCAGTGCATTGAAATGCGTTTCGTAAAATCAACACCATTATAGGTGTGACCTACCCGTAAGTGATCGTATTCAAAAACAATAATATGGTTATTGGTCTTTTTCAAATTCGATTATCCATAAGGGTATCAATAGCCAAAGAGAAAGTCATGCCATCAGTTAGATTTGATGAAGGCTTTCGGTAATCTACGATCGTGTACACTGGTTTTTCAAGGAGCATGTCCGCGCCATCATAGTCAAAGGCACAGAATATCTTTTCCTTTTGATCCTTGATGTTAACAAAACCATTTCCAAGCACCAGGCCAATTTTGCCGTAGTCCCCAAAAAAGTACTCTTGTAACAAGGGTATAATATTCTTATAGAACGATTCCATAAGGGCAGAAATCGTATCATTATCCTGCGGGAACATAAAATAAGAATGCCCAATCATGTGATCCTTGTCCAATAGTTTTTCAAGGCGGATATTGATGCGTTGCAGGATATCCTTAAGGAGGTGATTGCCAGCCATTCTGTTTAGTTCTTTAAGATCATACCTTGGTGGCATTTCTTCAAATGTAAACCTTCGGCGAAGAGCGGTATCAAGGGCTTCCACACTTCGATCGGCTGTGTTCATGGTGCCAATGATATAGAGGCTTTTTGGAACACTGAATGCTTCTTTGCTATATGGTAGAATGATTTGGATTGATTCAGATGCACCTTTGCGTTTGTCTTGTTCTATTAGAGTAATTAGTTCGCCAAAAATTTGTGAGACATTTCCCCTGTTGATTTCATCGATAATGAGCACAAAAGGTTTCTGACCAAAGTCACTTCCACCACTATGTTTTTCTAAGCCATTTTTAAATAGATAGGACAAAATTCATTAACATACGTCGGGTTATACACTTTACTTCGTAAGCACCTTCGTACATTTTTTTTAATATTTTTCAATGGATGCGGGATGGTCTATATCCGGATTGATGGACTTTTTAGGTTTTACCCTGAATGTCTTGCCTCCTCGGTAAGTGATTGAAAATTCAGTATTCCCTGTATTGATAATTATTGGTGACTTGTTTTCTGCTTCCGAGCATTCACCTTTTAGCCATTCTATTTTTTCGTTAAAGTTTCCACCATGCGAAGATGCTGCTTTCACCAACTGTTTAAATATGCCAGGAACGATTTCATACGTTACTTGGATTGCATCACCTTCTGGTGCAATTGGTTTTATGCCTTCAATGAAATCTTCATAAGACATGCTTTGGTGAAAGGTGATGAAAGCTATCTGTCCCTTCTCAGTTAAAGTATCAAAGGCTAATTCTTGGAACCGGTTTATAAGTTTTTTTCGATCGCTAATATGAGTTTTAAGAAAGGATGGATCTACTATTTGGAGAGCTTTGCTCACTGTCGTATATGTCTTTCCTGTTCCTGGGGGGCCATAAAGAATGCTGTTTAATGGAAGAGTACTGAGGGTTGTTTGGGCTTTCTCTAAGCCAGACTCAGAAATACCTATTAATTTGGTTAGTCTCTTTACATATTCTGGGTATTTGGTGATATCCGTGAGTGTTTTAACCACAATACCTCCTTTTTCATCCGTCCATTCGTTTTTACTAATCCAATTTATATTTCGATAACTCTTGTATTTTTTTTTCGTGTCGTCAAACATATAGTCAGAAGAAACGACTCCATATCCTAGATAGGTATCTCTTCCCTTTTTAGCTATAACAATATCTCCTTCTTTAAGCAGATGTTTAAACTCATAATTTGCAGTGGCATCATTCTTTTTTGATGAAGTAGTCTGTTCAAATTCTTGGAGTTTTTTAGAAATTTCTTCCTTAGAGGTGTAGTTACTGAGATCCCCGAGATTGTCCCAATTCATAGCTATGATACCATTGGTATAAAAATTCTCCCACATCTCGGCGTTCTTTCCGGGAGCGGGGAGCCAATACCTTTTAGATATCTTGAGTCATTTCAGATTGCCTTTTAGGAGAGTTTCTGATTTTATTTACTTCAGCCAATCTTTCGTTGAATGATTCCCTGGTCAAGAGGATATTTTGCAAGCCTTGAGACTCAATTATGGAATCAATTTTTGGCTTTGTTGTTTCAAGGAATTCAAGCAATGAATCTATACCGTTTGTCTTGTCAAGATCAAGGACAAAGTAGGATTTATCTCTTTGATCGAATTCTCTATAGTCTTTACTTATTAATTCTCTTACTTTTTCATAGAAAGAAATTATTTTGGAGTCTAATTCATGTTTGTATCCGTTTTCAATGGTGCATGAAATTCCTGATTTATTCTCTTTAAGTAGAAGCCTTAAGGCCGGGCTATGGTTTGCATTGTTACTTCTGGTGATCCATGAGATCCACGCATAGTGCTGATCCCCCAAGAACCACATACCTGCATCAAGCTTTTCTTTATTCCTATTAGTTCGAAGGATATATATGAAGTCAGGGTGTTCTAGGCGGTAATTTTCCAATGCCTGGAAAAGTTGTTCATGAAAGCTATTCATTGAATAAAAATCTAATGTTTACAGTAAATATTAGAGGTTATAAGCTATAAATTCATTTTTCAATCAACCCCTCACAAAATCTCTAAAACTCTCCAGCCCCGCTCCAAATTGTCAATATTCTCCAAAGTCATTTTGTCTGGGTCGGGCAGGTCAGCGTTAGATTTGCAATAAAAATATCCAAAATGTGTTCCAATTATAAGAAAAAGCCCCCTTCCTCCCCTCGAATATTGGTTTGACCCTCAAATAAATATAGATATCTCCTCGATAGCGATAAAGCTTCAGTTCAATAGGATACATCTCGGCATCCTTCTTGCTATCTTATCAAGGCCAATGGCTTCAAAGACCCAATGAAACCCATTACTTTCTTCGACACCGAGATCGATCCCAAGTCCGGCAAAGTGCAGGATATAGGTGCCTTCAGGCATCCTGACCAGTCTTTTCATGGCACCCAGCTATCGGAGTTTATTGATTTCCTGGGAGATACTCCATTCATTGCCGGACATAATGTGATCCGCCATGATTTGACATATCTAGCCAAGTCAGGTTATACTCCCAAATCAAATGTCCGGATCATCGATACCCTCGACCTGGCCCCGTTGTTGTTCCCGTCAAGGCCGTATCATAGTCTGGTCAAAGACGATAAGCTCATCACCGACGAACTCTCCAACCCCCTCAACGATGCGATCAAATCGAGGGATCTTTTCTATGATGAAGTGAACGCCTTCCGGGATTTGAAACCGGAATTCCAATCCATCCTTTATGGGCTCCTGCGGGAGGTGCGCGAATTTGAAGCCTTTTTCGCGTACATTGATTTTGAAGTATTGCCTGACTCACTGATCGATGCTATCAAGGCAACCTTTCAAAATAAAATTTGCGAAAATGTTGAGCTGGAAAGAATCATCCAACAGCATCCGGCTGAAGTAGCCTATTGCCTGGCACTCATCCAGGCTCATGACCAATATTCTATTGCACCCCGATGGCTCAATTATTCAAGACCCGACATTGTGCAAGTGATGCGCCTCCTACGCAGCACCAGGTGTATCGAAGGATGTTCATATTGCAATCAATTTAATGATGCACATGCAGGCTTGAAAACCATTTTCGGGTATGACGCTTTCAGGAAATTCGGTGGTGAGGACCTGCAGGAGAATGCAGTAAAGGCAGCATTGAATTACGAATCCCTTCTGGCTGTATTCCCTACTGGAGGAGGTAAGTCCATTACTTTTCAACTCCCGGCCCTGATGCAGGGGCTGCAAAACAAAGGATTGACCGTCATCATCTCTCCGCTGCAGTCGCTGATGAAAGACCAGGTGGATAATCTGGAGAGGGCAGGGATCACCGCTTCTGTCACCATCAATGGCCAGCTGAATCCCATCGAGCGTAGTAAGAGTTTTGAACGGGTCAGTGAAGGATTGGCCCATCTGCTCTATATCTCTCCGAATCCCTGCGATCACCATCTATTGAAAAACTTATCCTGAGCCGCACTATCAATCGGTTTGTCATCGATGAAGCACACTGCTTTTCTTCCTGGGGCCATGACTTTAGGGTGGATTACCTCTATATAGGGGAGTTTATCAATAACATCCGGGAAAAGCGACAACAGGAGGAGGTCATTCCAATTTCCTGCTTTACGGCCACTGCCAAGCCACAGGTCATCGATGATA
This sequence comes from Candidatus Opimibacter iunctus, assembly GCA_016716665.1. Classification (GTDB taxonomy): domain Bacteria; phylum Bacteroidota; class Bacteroidia; order Chitinophagales; family Saprospiraceae; genus Opimibacter; species Opimibacter iunctus. Next base: position 82,551 of record JADJVH010000015.1, read on the forward strand.
TCCGACAATACTTTCAGGATGAGTTGAATTTAAACTTAACGCCGTTTCAGTCAAAAGCATCTCGAACGAACCTACGTTATGAGGTTTATGAGCAGAACGATGACGCCGGAAAAATATTCCGCTTTACGGGATATCTTAACCCAACAGCAAGTCCCATCGATCATATATGTATCACGCACAAAGAGAGCAGAAGATTTAGCGAGAAAGCATTCAGAAGACGGCCTTCCTGCCCGCCCATATCATGGGCAGTTGGATTCCAATATCAAGACTCAAAACCAGGATGCATTTCTGGCTGGTGAAGTCAGCATCATGGTGGCTACAACTGCCTTCGGCATGGGGGTAGACAAAAAAGATATCGGGGCCGTGGTGCATTACGATATCAGTGATTCGCTCGAAAAACTATGTGCAGGAAGCCGGTCGGGCAGGGCGGGATGAAAAGCTTGAGGCCAACTGCTACATCCTTTTTGATGAGGAAGATCTCAACAAGCACTTCATTTTACAAAACCAGACAAGGCTTACCCAGAAGGAAATCAATCAGATTTGGAAATCGATAAAGGATTTGACCAGATTCCGTCAAACGATATCGCACTCTGCTCTGGAAATAGCCAGGCAAGCAGGCTGGGATGATTCGGTCAAGGAAATCGAAACGCGTGTTAAGACCGCCATTGCAGCACTTGAAGAGGCTGGGTATATCAAGCGAAAAAACAACCAATCGCGTGTCTATGCAGACAGTCTTCAATTCAAAACTGCACAGGCAGCTATCGATAAGATAGATTCTTCAGGAGCACTCACGGAAAATGAAAAGTTTCAAGCCAGGCGAATAGTGAAAAGCCTGATTTCGAGTAAACGAACATCTCTACTCAAGGATGATGATGGTGAGGCACGTGTGGAATACTTAGCCGACATGCTTGGGATACCACTTTCAGAAGTCATTCGAATCATCTCACTGCTGCGTCAGGAAAAACTGCTATCAGACGCTCGCGATCTTAATGCATTTGTCCACAAAAGCAATCCCGTAGGCAAGCTCACCAATACCATCAAGGATTATCATACCATACTGACACAGCGCCTTGAACGCATTGAAAATGGCCGGGTCACCTTCTTCGGCTTAAAGAAATGCATGAAGACATAAGGAAGGCTACAGGTAAAGACGTGACTGTAAAGCAGATCCGCACGGCTGTGCATTTCCTGGCGATCAAGCACTGGATCAAAATCCTGTATCGGGACCTGGAGAAAAACATTGTAAGCATAGACCCTATCGAGACAACCACAATCCTTCGACAGAAGGTGGAAGAATTGCTGGCAGTCGCTCCTGTAATTGGTAAGTTGTTGATTGAAAAAGCTCAGATGAATGAATCTGTGGATGAACAGGTGTTGGTTGATTTTTCCGTTCTTGAAATACAAGATGCGCTCATTCAATCCGGTGATCTTCAGTTTCAACATGTGATAAGGGAGGCGGTTGAGGATGCTATTTATTACCTCACCAAGACAGACGCGCTGACGATCGAAGGTGGATTCCTTGTGATTTATCAAAGGCTAAGGGTGGAACGAATCGAACAGAATAACAAGATTCAATACAAGGCCGACGATTACAAGAATCTTGAACGGTTTTATGAAAACAAGATCCAGCAAGTACATATCGTAGGAGAGTATGCGCGTAAGATGATCCAGGACAAAAAAGAAGCACAGCAATTTGTAGAGGATTATTTCAACCTCAACTACAGTTCATTTATACGGAAGTATTTTCAGGGGCGGCAGGATTTTATCAGCAGGCCGATCACACCCCGAAAGTTTAAGGAACTATTTGAAGTACTATCTCCGCAGCAATTAAGCATTGTCAAGGATGTTTCAAAACACATTGCCGTATTGGCTGGTCCAGGCAGTGGTAAGACCAAGGTATTGGTGCACAAGCTTGCTTCTGCGGTACTGATTGAAAATCTGAAACATGAACAAATCCTCATGTTGACATTTTCCAGGTCTGCGGTGACAGAATTCAAGAAGCGCTTGTATGGGCTGATTGGTAATGCCGCAGCATTTATCCAGATTAAGACCTTCCATTCCTATTGTTTTGATCTGTTGGGCAGGCTGGGTGATCTAAAGGAATCTGACAATATCATTCGAAGTGTCATCACAGGCATCCAGGAAAACCGGGTCGAGAAGAACCGGATGGCCAAATTACTCCTGCTCATCGATGAAGCCCAGGACATCAACCCTGATGAGTACGAACTGATTGAATTACTGGCCAGGGAAAATGAAGATATGCGTATCATCCTCGTCGGGGATGATGATCAGAACATCTTCGAATTCCGGAATTCGAGTGCGAAGCACCTGGAGGCTTTTATCAGTCAGTATAAAGCTCAACGCTATGACCTGCTTGACAATTATCGGAGTGATGCCACACTCGTCAGGTTTACCGACCGATTTGTGAGCACGATCCGCCACAGGCTCAAGACCATGCCGATTGTGTCAGTATCGGGCAAGGAAGGTGAGGTCAGCATCGTAGAATGCAAAAACGGACCCCTATCTGTGGCCGTGGCTGGTAATGTAGCTACAGCAGAATTGTCCGGAACTACTGGCGTGCTGTGTCAGTCCAACCAGGAAGCAGCAGAAATACATAGTCTCCTGCGGAATCAAAATGTAAATGCCAGGCTCATCCAATCCAATGAAGGTTTCAGCCTGATGAATGTGGTAGAGGTACGTGCATTTGTGGATATGATCCAGAGCGGTAATGTAGTCACGATTTCAAAAGAGAGCTGGGGAGAGGCCATGAGAAAATGTAAGCAACAATTCCAGCGGAGCCAGTGGATGCCTATGATGCAGCGTTTGTGGAAGGATTTCGAGGATGCCAACCAGAAGGCCATGTATGTATCCGACCTGGTGGCCTTTGTCAAGGAATCCCGGCTCGAGGATTTTATCTACGAGCAGTCCGATGCGGTGCTGGTATCGACGTATCACAAATCAAAAGGCCGTGAATTTGACAATGTCTTTGTCACCATCACCCGCCAGCCGGTCAAGGATGAAGAAAAGCGGGCGCTGTATGTAGCGATGACCCGCGCCAAGAGCAAACTGACCATTCTGGCAAGTGGGGACTTTTTAAAACCTATCTCCCAGGATGTTACCTACTTAGTGGATAACACCCCCTACTTGCGGTCGGATGAACTGTCTTATGCACTCACACATGAGGATGTTAACCTGGGTTACTTTGCATCGAAGCAACCCCAGATTGAAGCCCTTCTCGCCGGTGATCCTCTCCAGGTTAATGAAGATGGGTGCAAGGATATGAGCGGAAATTTTGTGGTCCGGTTTTCAAAGAAGTTTCAGCAGACCATCCTCGGACAGAAGAAGGCAGGATATGATCTTAAGCCAACTGGCAAGGTGAATTTTGTGGTGTATTGGCAGGTGGAGGAGGGGGTTGAGGTGAGGGTGGTGTTGCCGGAGGTAGGGTTTGAATGCCTTAATCAAAACGTTGTACTTGCGGAGATTGTTTTATAAACTTGAATTCCTATCTTTACCATCTGGTTAAGTTAAATTTAGTCTTCTTTAAATATGAAATTAAAAAGTATAAGTCTGGAGAACTTTAGACAGTTTAAATCCCTAGATTTAAAGCTACCTGAATCCAAATTTATCGTATTTGTAGGACCAAATGGATCCGGAAAATCTACACTTTTAGATGCGATATCTTTAGCATTAGTTCATATAACTGGATCTCTCGTTTCTGCAGTTGATAACTACTATATTGAAAACTCAGTCCAAGTTAATGACATTACTAATGGAGATAGTAATTGTAAAATTGAAATTAATCTAAATTTTGAAGGGCAGCCTCTAACTATTACAACCTCTAAGAAAATTGATAAAAGAGGGGTTTCATATAATATCCAACCAGAAAGAGCCTTCAATAAGGTAAAATTGAGTTTGAAAAATGATATACCAGTAGAATTGCCAATTTTAGTATATTATAGAACAAATAGGATTATTTCATTAGATGAAAATGTTAGCCCCAAAAAAAAGTATTTTCATAATAAACAATTAGAGGGATATCGAATACCTTTGAATAAAAAGTATTCTCCATTTCTTGAATTTTCAAGTTGGTATATATCTCAAGAAAATTTAGAAAACGAGCAAAAAATATCTACAAAAGACCTTGAATTTCAACTAGAAAATCTAAAATTAATTAGAAAATCAATTGAATTGTTTCTAAATAAAATTGGCCAAACATTTGTATTTAAAAATTTAAGAGTTAATCGGTCTTCAGATTCAAATTTACAGTATGAAAATGATCAAATTGACGGCGAATTAGTTATTAATAAGGGCGATGAAATTATCAGACTTAATCAACTTTCCTATGGTGAAAAAATGATATTTTTTATTGTGGCAGATATTTCTAGAAGATTATGTATTCTAAATGCAAACCAAGAATCTAGCATGCATGGAGTTGGCTTCGTTCTAATTGATGAGTTGGAGTTGCACCTTCATCCTAATTGGCAAAGAAACTTAATAGTAAGTTTGAAAGCAGTATTTCCTAATATTCAATTTTTAGGGTCTTCGCACTCGCCACAAATTTTAAATCATTTGAACGAAAATGATGTTCTGGTTTTGGATAATAAAAAAGTATATACTACTGCGAGTAGCCCCTTAGGTCGTGATTCAAATAGTATTTTGGAGGAAATTTTAGGTGGTTATGAAAGACCGAAGGAAATTGAAGATCAAATCTCAGAAATATTTGAGCAAATTGGCAAGAATGAAATAAATTTTAGTTTAAATGAAAAATTCGATAAATTGAAATTGCAAATTGCTAGCGATGACCCTGTTTTATTGCGGATAGAAAATTTATTGTTAAGAAAAAGTATTAACTGAAAGTGAAATATATTGCAAAGGGTGAATCTCCTCTTCAATTTGAATGGTGGAAGGTTTATAGACAGCCAAATAATTGGAATGATTTAGATGGCGTTACTTTTCCTATGGCAAACAGAATAGATGGAGCGGAGTATTATTCTAAAGAAGAATTACGAGAAGAATTGTTGCTAGAGCAGGGTAGGACTTGTTGTTATTGTGAAAATAGAATTCAAAACCACCCACTAAGGACTAAAGTTGATCACATTGAACCTCGTGAGGGTGATACACAAACAGCAAGGATTTTTGACTACCATAATTTTGGCTTGTCTTGTAATGGAGGTGAAAGAGATCCAGCACCAATAGAACTCCATTGTGATTCTGCTAAGAAGTCCAAAATTATCAAATTAACTCCTCATAATCCTGCTTGTGAAACTGAAATAGTATTTACTATTAAAGGAGAAATAATTGGCTTGACTGAAAGAGCGACACAAACTATAAATTGTTTAAATCTTGGTATAAATAAATTAAATAATTTGAGAGAAGAGGCAATTGCAGGTTTTATTTTTACTGATGAAGAAAAGACATTGTACATAACAAAGGAGGAAGCGCTGAAACTTCGCAATATATTGAGTACAAATAACGCATTACCATTTAAGCGAGCTATTATATGTGCTCTAGCCCAAGTGGAATAAATTGTTGTTTAATAATTTAGTAATAAAATAATAAATTAAAAGATATCGGTAACTCAAGATTTTTATTTGATAACTATTCAATCCCGAATTCAAGAAAACTAGGTTTGTGTGCCTGTCATGTATTAATTATAAATGCTAATCTAAAATGAATAATAAAAGCTTAGAATGGGATAATTTATTAAATCCTAAAATTGTAAAACAGAATTTAATAATTGCATCTATTTATATTTCAGCTTTTGAGCTTTTCAAAGACACTATTGTGGATCGTATAAGAGAATTTTACTCACATGGGTTTGATGATATGGGGCTAATACTGAGTGATGACTACAAGTTAAAAGTATTAAGCAAAAATAAGAGTCCCATTTATGGGTCATTATATTGGCTTCAGGAAATGGATGCAATTGACAAGAATGATATAAATATATTTGAAGCATCCAAAAACTTAAGAAATTCACTTGTCCATAAATTTCATAAAATCCATTCGGAAGGCTTGCCTGATGGAGTTATTGAGTGTTTTCAAAACTTAGTTTCTCTGTTCGGCAAAATTGAAAAATGGTGGATGATAAATATTGAAGCTGAAATAGATTCTGAAATGCAAGACGCTCTTAAAGACGCTGATTTGGATTCAATCGTGTCTGGCCCACTACTTAGTATTCGCTTATTAATTGATATTGCTTTAGGATCTGAACAAGAAGCGAATTACTACTATAATGAATTCAAAAAGAATCAAAAATAGAATACTTAAATCTGACAGCGACTTTGAATAATTACTCTGGGAAGCCGCAAATGAACTTGGAATCGAAGTAGTGGTGAACAGGTATAAAAACAACATTCTTTCATTAGCTTTAGTCAAACATCTCAGTAATTTATGACTGGTATTTACTGAGAAAATTGAATAACCATTACTGACTTAAAATCTGGATACATTATGACAAATAAGAATTAAATCACAGTGGTTTTGAAAGAGAATATGGATAAAGATCGCGAAAGATGATCAAAAGACATTATATATATTTAGTAAGACTATAATTATAAAATGGGTGGATTCCAAGCAAGGCCATACATCAAATTATTCTTAGGAAAAGTGACTTCCAGTTCAACGGATAAATTTCCTCTAATGTATTCGATTTTTTTCCTAACTCGTGTTAATTCCTCAGTTGCATGATAGTTAAAAACCCTACCATAATGAATAGCAATTGGTCTAATATCATCTGGTGATAGTCCGTAAGATTTATCAAAGCTAAATTTTATCAATAAATTAGCAGTTGGCTCATCAGGTGTGATTCCATCAAATGCATAATAATCCTTTCCATCAACATTAATTTTTAATTGATTCGGTAAAGAGGTTTTTGCAAGGGATAGTGGATTTATATACTGCGAAGAAAATTCTCTTGACCATTCTATCCAATCCCCTCTATCTGGATCGGGAATAAATCTAATACTTGCTTCGAATGTATCGAAATTTTTAATGTTTACTTTTTCATCAAAATCAAAATGCTTCGAAGACTTGTCAATCGTAATACTATAATTTCCTGGTTCTGAGTCTGCTGCTATAGGAGTTGGGGTGCATGGCCATACACCTGTTGTAACTGGTCTTTGTAATTTATCCCGAAATATAAGTCGTTTTGTATTGTAATGTGACCAGATTAATTTGTTATTCTTATTTTCTAGAGAAATTAAACTCCTATAAGATTGAATGTAATATTCACCAGTAAAAAAATTTGCAACCGGAATATCTCCAGATGAAACTTTCAATTTAAATTCGTTAATTGATGAAATTACTTTTCTCATAAAATCTGGATCAGAAAGATTTGATTTGCTAAAACTAATCCAAGTACCTAATTTATCAATAATAATATCGCAAAAAACATTTTCTTCACAAAATAGCAGAACTGGTTTTTCGAGGGCAAATGCAATATCTATTTCTGTGCGAATTGCAGGTGACATATCAAAAGTGCCATCAATTCTCAAAGATCTTTGAGAACAAATAGCAATTAAAGCTTGCGTGTCGGTGATCTTATTTCGAAGAGTTTCAGGCAAGACACCTGAGGCAGCAATATCAAAACAAGTATAACGGATCTTCAAGCCTTCACAAATATTTTCAAAGTACTGAACGACTTCTTTATCAACATCATGAAAAGATTGTGATAGAAACACCGTAATTTCTTCCATATGTTATAATTTTTAATACCTTATGAAATCTCTAAAAACCTATTGTAATTTTTCGCCATGCAACATTTAGTTAAACCACCTCTCCCATCACCCCGCCTAGCACCTCTCTCAGCTTCTCCCTCATAGAGTCAATTGTTTGTTCAAGAGTATCACATTGTAACATCAAGTTATCAATTTTTTGACTAATTCTCCTCTGTTCCCCTAAAGGTGGAAGAGGGATAACAAAGGATCCGAGACTTTCAATGTTGAGCTTTGGCATTTTGATCCTATTTTCAGCTAGCCTTACTTGCTTTAAGAAAGCTTCAGACAACATAACTTTTAGCATGAATTCAGTATCGCAATGGCATATAAGGGGATACATGTCTGCACTGCATAAACCATTGTAGGAGGCAATCACCACTTTATTTAATGATGGACGAATCTTTGAATAGAGGATTTGTCCTTTGTAGAATTTATTATTTGGACCAATTGCTCCCGACTGCTTAACAGTTCTATTCTCTAGAAGTCTACCTGTGTTCTTTTCAATAGAGTCAGGTGCTATTTGGTATTCATTTGGATAAGCAAGTGCAGTAACAAGTTCAGATTTAATTGTATTGATTTTAAGAAACCTCGTCCATTCCCACCCATTTGGCAATTCAAAAGGAATTTCTTCTGGCGTAATGAGAGGTAGAAGTTTTGGTTCCTTCATCTTCCCCTTCTTCACCATCTTTCTCTTCTCCCTCTCAATATCCTCCAACAACTCTCTCGCTGTCCCCTCCCTCGCATCCTGCTTCACCAATTTCCCCATCACCGCCAACTGAAGTATAGCTTTCCTCAGCTCGGCCACATTCTCCTGGACGGTGTAAAGGTCTCCAAAGTGGCGGGTAATAAACTGACAGGCTTCATCAAAAGTCTCCTGATCAGGTGCATCGAGCATCTTGCGGATCGCAGCAGTATGCACAGCCAGTCGCTTTTGGTCGCGCTCGGCACGAAGCTTTTCGAGCTCGTCGCAGCGGGACATGAGTTCTTCTATTCTAGATACAATTCGTTTTTGTTCGAGTTGTGGTGGGAGAGGAACCAAAAGATTGTTTAGAGATGTAGAATTAAGGGTATTTCCTTTAATGGCTGATTTTTTATTCCCGCTGTTTGCGATAGAGCTTAACGTCCAGAATAAATATTGTTTTAAATCTTCATCGAGATCTGTAAATGATATTATGGCCTCGTTATGATATGTTGGGAATTTGGTGATTGCTGTTTTTCCGATTGATAGTTTAAAACTCATTAGCAATGATCCCTCAGGAGCGGGAGTCAACTTAAAGGCTGCTTTGGCTGCAGTATGGGTTATTTTCTTGGCTGTCTCTTCAAGGTATCCTCTTTTAGGCATATCAGCAATTGATGCCCATGGGTATCCATCACTGTCAGTCCAGAATTCTTGATTTTTTGAATCGGGAGTTCTCCCATATTTGAAGTCAGTTATACTACCCAATCTAACCCAATTCCAATATTTAGGGATTTCATATGGAAGTTCTTCTTGACTAATTTGTAAAACAAACTTATTTTCTTTCGCTTTAAGAAAAAGTTTAGAGTGAGATTCATCTGGATTTTGATGCACAAGTTTACCTTGCATAGCCAAAGAGAGAATTAGCTCCGCAAAGTCTCTATACTATAAGGTGCCTCAAAAGCCGTATCAAAATATTTCTCTAGTTGCTTCATCACTTCCCTCCTAATGCTTGCATCAATTCGTTCTTCAGCGCCAGTTGTGCCGCTTCAAGCTGCCTGACGATATCCTGATATTCTTTCATGAGCTCTTCCGGATCACGATGTATGACATCAACACGATGTGGATTTTTAATGTCCAGATTATAGTTTCGATCAGCAATGTCTTTAGCAGAAACTTTCCAGGCATATTCAGTTTCCTTCCGACCTCTGCGTTTTTCGCCGCCCCACCATTTTTTCTCCAAATCAAACTCACTGACCGTCATCGGCCTGGTCTTGTTGTAGGCTTTAAAACCAGCCGGAAGTGTATGCTCAAAGTACCAGACATCCTTAGTCGGACCACCTTTTTCAAAAAACAACAAGTTGGTAGCGATGCTGGTGTAGGGAGCAAAGACACTCTTAGGCAATCTCACAATGGTATGCAGGTTGAATTCATCCAGCAATTCTTTCTTGAGATTCGTTTTCATTCCTTCACCAAACAGAAATCCATCCGGTAGTACAATGCCTGCACGACCTGTATCAAATTTGAGTAGGTGCATGATAAGCGCCATAAAAAGATCAGCCGTCTCTCGGGTCTGATATTTTTTCGGAAAGTTGTTTTCGATCCCATCTTCCTCCATACCACCAAAGGGCGGATTGGTGATGATCAGATCCACTCTATCTTTTGGTCCGTAGTCCTTTAATGGCCGGCTTAAGGTATTGTCATGTAGTAAATTGGTCGGCACATCGATGCCATGCAGCATCATGTTGGTGATCGCCAGCATGTGAGGCAGCGGTTTTTTCTCTACGCCATATATGCTATTCTGAAATGACTTACGGTCACTTGCACTTTTAACTTGTTTCTTGAGATGTTCGAGTGTACAAGACAGGAAGCCTCCGGTACCACACGCCGGATCCAGGATCTTTTCTCCTAATTGCGGATCGAGCACATCGACCATAAACTGCGTGACAGCCCGGGGGGTATAATATTCTCCTGCATTGCCGGCAGACTGAAGATCGGACAGGATCTTTTCATAGATGTCATTGAAGAGATGACGATCCTGGGAAGAGTTGAAGTCTACATCCGCCTCAATCGAATTGATAACCTGGCGCAATAAGGTGCCGGACTTCATATAATTGAACGAATCTTCGAAAACCGACCCGACCACCTTGCCCACCGGCGATACGCCTGCAGAGGTTGCTAATTTCTTTAAGGCAGGGAAAAGCTCATTGTTGACAAAATCAATCAATTCCTCTCCCGTGATCCCTTCAGCATCCTTTGCCCAGTTGGCCCACCGGAAGCGTTTCTGCATGGGTGATTTATAATCCTTGATGGTCAGCATCCATTCTGCCTCCTTATCATCAAAGATCTTCAGGAATAAGAGCCATACCATCTGGCTGATGCGCTGCGCATCGCCGTCGACGCCGACATCCTTGCGCATGATGTCCTGGATGGATTTGACAAGGGTACCTATTGACATAAAGTGAGTTTCATAATTGTATTTGGTTATTTGTAACCCCCTGAATTACGCGCTATACAGCATTGATTCCAATTCATGTACAGCCTGTTGATATTGGTCCAGCCCGCCAAAGGTGCGAATGATTTCCATAGGGGTACCAATATCCGTGAAGGGCTCGATCGTCAGGATCTGCGTTTCTTCAATGGATCGCACGCCATCATCGGCATATTTATCGAGCAGGGATTCAAGCACTCTTCGGGCCTGATCGCCATATTTGGTGAAATAGTTTCGCTTGCGCACATTGTCTGCACGCTCCTTGCGGGTGAGTGGAGGCATGCCCCAGGCCACGTGACATATAAGATCAAAGGGATCAAATTCCTTTCCGGACTTCCGGCTGATTTCCTCCTCCAGGGCTTCAAAGAATACCCCTTGTTGAGAAAGCTCATCGACGATCACCTGTTTTTTCTCTGCATTGCTCCAGCGTCGGAGGAATTCATCCAGTGATGCATATTCCTGTGCGATAGCCTTGCGGGTGTAATCTTTGAGGGATTCAGTGATCAGTTTTCCATTGGCATCGAAATACTGGACCCGCTCCTCGGCCACGGTAACAGCTACATTATCCACAACATATTTACGTCTTCCGGAATTTGGTCCATCCTGGGGAGGATTGTCATTCCTCGGGAAATCAATCTCCATACCTCCGTCATCGGTGGTAATGGTTGAGGCCGATCATCATCTACATCCGGAGGCACAGGTGATTCTCCTGGTTTCGGCACATAGATCTGCACTGGATCTCCATCAAAATCCGGATCCGCAAAAAGTTCTGTTGCCTTTTTGAAATCCATGATCGTAAAGGAGTATTTATTGTAGTCTTCATTGATCCGTGTTCCGCGCCCGATGATCTGTTTGAATTCGGTCATCGACTGGATCCGCTGATCCAATACGATCAGTTTGCAGGTTTGCGCATCGACACCGGTTGACATCAGTTTGGATGTAGTGGCGATCACAGGATACCGACTCTCCGGAAAAATAAAATTGTCGAGCTCGTCTTTACCTTCTTTGCTATCCCCCGTGATGCGCATGACATACTTGGCATTTACGGCCACGAGATCTGCATTTTCATTGACCAGGGCCTGACGCATACGCTCAGCATGATCAATGTCCTCGCAGAATACAATGGTCTTGTCATAGCGATTGGTCTGCTTCAGAAATTCAGTGATTTTACGAGCGACCAGTTGTGTGCGTTTTTCAAGCACAAGGGTTTTGTCAAAATCCTTTTGATTGTAAATGCGGTCTTCGATAGGCATACCATATTTGTCCAGCATGTCTTTATCGGGGCGCCAGCCGGTGAGGTCCTTGTCTATATCGATTCGTACTACCTTATACGGAGCAAGGAAGCCGTCTTCGATTCCCTGGCGTAATGAGTAAGTATAGATTGGTTCGCCGAAGTAATCAATGTTGGATATTTCTTTTGTCTCCTTAGGGGTCGCCGTCATCCCGATCTGGGTGGCGGATGAAAAGTATTCGAGGATCTCGCGCCAGGCGGAATCTTCTGCAGCACTACCACGATGGCACTCATCGATGATGATCAGGTCAAAGAAGTCGCGGCTGAATTGCTTATAGATATTCTGTTCTTCTTCAGTGCCGGTCACAGCCTGGTAGAGGGAGAGATAGATTTCATAGGACTTATTGGCCTGCCTTTTCTGGATCTTGGTCATGGCCGAGCCAAAGGGCTTGAAATCGTTCGTCTTGGTCTGATCGACCAGGATATTGCGGTCGGCAAGAAAGAGGATGCGTTTTTTGGTCTTGGACTTCCACAGCCGCCAGATGATCTGAAAGGCGGTATAGGTTTTACCGGTGCCGGTGGCCATGACCAGCAGGATGCGTTGCTGTCCTAAGGCGATAGCCTCGATCGTCTTATTGATCGCCAGCAGTTGATAATACCGGGGGACCTTATCTCCACCTTCGCTGTAATAATCCTGGGTGACGAGGGCTTTTTGTTTACTATTTAATCCACGTTTGGCCGACCACCAATCCCAGAGCATATCGACGCTGGGAAATGCATCAATAGAGAGTTCACGCTCCATCACCCCGTCCGTGGCAATCTTGTTGTGAAACAGGAATCCGTCTCCATTGGTACTGAATATGAAGGGGACACCGAGCATCTCGGCATAAGACAATGCCTGTTGCATGCCTGCGCCTATGGAGTGGGTATTATCCTTGGCCTCAATGATGGCGATGGGGATGCCGGGTTTGTAAAAGAGGACATAATCTGCCCGTTTATTTTGGCCCCGGGTATGCAGTTTTCCCCGGATGATGATCCTCCCCTTGGTCAGCGGAAACTCCTCCCGGATCTGGGTATGGACATCCCATCCTGCTCGCTCCAGGGCGGGGGTGATGTATTTGGTGCAGATGTCGCGTTCGGTGAGGGAGCGTTTGTCCATGGGTTTAGTCAGGGGTGTTGCAAGATATTGAATTTTGGATAACTGATTAGGAGTAAAGGTCTGACCTTTTACTATCTCCTAGCTGTTAAGAGGTCGCCGATTAATCAGTGACTGAGTCTATCCAGTATCTTTTTCATCTTGTGGTCAATGGGTCTGAAAGAATTTACGATTGGACCGGACTAATAGGGAAGATGCCAAGGTGGCGCTACGGTTAGCTGTAAAGTAGGAGAATAGGGGAGGGGTTTAGTTTTATGACCTGGACAAGGTCCTGGACGTTTCATAGAGCAGCCGGAGAGTAGTTTTGGGAGCGGGAGTATGTGGCCTGATCAAATAATATGAAATCAAATGAGATTTTTTATAAATATTTTTGCACAATTACAGAGAATTCTATATATTTATCTTCATTTGAAAAGCTAAATACTATCCTTTTATTGCTTTTTCAATAAATCGGGCAGGTTGAAAGTAGATAAAATTTATAACTTTAAACTGTACAATTAGGAAAAAATAAAGATTCAAAGTGACCTAGATTGTATGTGTTCTTAACCAGTAAGTCACAGTGATATATTCTGGAGTTAATAGTAGAGAGTGTAAAATAAGTCGGGCTACGTTTATCCCAGGCAGAAGAAGTTAGTGGGCATGGAATACCATCAGATTAGTCTCTTAAAGGAATTGAAGGACGAATATCAACGTTGAAAGTGGTTGCTTAGTGATATGGCCTTGGATCAACAGGTAATTAAAGAAGTATTGAAAGAATATTCTATCACCCTCTGTATGCCAGTTTCGGTCTGAGGTTCTGGATGAAGAAAAGCAAGTAAGCACGAAGAGGGTAAGTGGGGTAATTAGTCTTACGAGGGCACAGTGATATTATAAAGCTATGCGGGGAGATTCAGAGGTCGCAGATGACCTTGATTAATTAGCAAGCGATTTTCCAACGATCTAGTTTGATACATGTTACGGCGGGGTAAGAGTTCAAGGAAATAAATGAAACAAAAAATGGGTTCTTATGCTATACCGAAACATGAATCTCTTATCCGGGTATAAGAAGCGAAATATTAAAAAGAAGTATATCCAAACTGAACAAACTATCTAGAATGCAAATATTGAAAGGCTCAACTGACTTTTTAAGGAATGCCTACTGGATACCTACGAATTTGAAGAAGTGAAAGAGTTATAGAAGTTAGCCAATGAATTAAATAACGATCATAATTTGATTCTTCACCATAGCCAATTAAGCAGGCGCTATATAAATAATTATTTGAGAAAATCAAATTTGAAATTGCTTATTTAAATTATATACGATAAGGAGAATATATTCACCTTATTTGAACATGGTGAATTCAATATTTCTGATTATCTTATTTTGACTTCCAAATTAGTTTGGAAATATCAATTACCTCAAAAAATCAGGATCACTTTTTATTTTACTATAACCCTTAATAATTTAATTTCTCTCATTTTCTAATTTACATTTATATGAAATCTCTTAACGCAACTTTTATTGGTTTATTCATTTTTTTATCAAATATCGCTTACTCACAGAAAATAAACCAAAACTTAAAGTCTGTTGATGGGTGTGGCCTTTTCAATGTCGCACTAGAACAGATAGAATCCCCAGAGAATAATGACTGCTGTTATGCCATCAGAATTCTAAAAAAATCTAAAGGGTCCAGTTTGTTAGCAGCTAAAAAAATAAGGCTTTATACAAATCAAGGCATTATAAAATTGAGCGCTATTACTCCTAATAAATGGATAATTACAAACATTTCAACCTCAGTCACCTCGGCATTTCTTGCAGATTTTGCCGGTGGAATAATACCTTTAAACAAAGACGTTGCAGTAGGCTCAATTTGTTTTTATGAGGTAAGAACTTATCCTTTCTATCTGAAATATGATTTACAAAACGCAAAAGGTCAGCTAATTTGTACTGATTCATTATTAATTGAACAATGTGGTTCAGGGTGTAAAAACAATATTATCCAAAATGGAAACTTTACGCAAGGAGCTATTGGAGGTTCTATGCTTCAACAAGGAAAATCGAAATATTGGAATATTGGTTATGGATCGCCTTTATTGATGTTAATGTAAATAATGGCTTTATTGAATTTGGTTGTGTGAAGCTTTCAGGTAGTCAAGATAATGGTGATGCGATTATACAGACCTTCAGTAATTCCAATCAGATTGTCGGAGGTAAAAAATACAAACTTAGCATTGCTGTAAGATTTCTCAATTCAGAAAATTCATTGGATTATGTTAAAATACGAGCTGTTGCGTTTAGCAATAATCTATCTTTAAATAGTAGTCATCCATCTCCAACTAACAATATTGCAATTATTGGAAGAAGTGGTAAAATTCATGATTGTGGCGATTGGTCAGTGATTGAATTTCCAGTATGGATAGCCAATAAAAATTTCACTTCTATTGGTATTAACGCATTTACAAATGACAATACTAAGGCATCACTCTATATAGATGAAATAACGTTGTGTGAAACCTCGCAAAGTCCTTGTGATGAAATCGCATTGGACAATAATCAAAAGCCAATACCACCATTTGGATCAAGCACATTACTCTCAGGTATTTTATGTGATCCCGAGGAAGATGAAGATGCATTCTTTAATGGAAGTCTAGTAGACCTGTATCCAGGTTATGATGGCACAAGCAGTATTTATAATTCTATGGATCCATGTAACAATATTGGAGGAACACTACCGCCCGAAGTCCTTAAAATTAGTTGTGATGATAGCTTGAAAGCTTTGGGGATAAACATGACTTGTGAAGAGTTAGAAACGTTATTAAATACAAGTTATGATCCAGCACCACCTGTTTTACCATTGCTTCCAGCATTTGCTAAGATTAATAATTTTCCATGTGACACACCTACATTTCCACCATCATTTGATCTCAGCAAAATGGCTTTTCATGGACGAGATATTATTTATGTTCATGGTTTAATGCTTTCACATTTGTGTGATAGAGCTAATGGCATAAAAGGTGCAACAGAAGATTGGCCAGCAAATCCAAATGAATTCTATAACGGATATTATAAAGCGGTAGCGGATGCTAATTGGGATAACCATATTAAATATTTTAAAACTGACAAAGGAAATTTAAACAGATATCTTATAGTGAGCTATAACTGCTCACAACCTGCAAAGGTAGCTGTGCACTCTATTCTCGCGCAAATAATTGATGCAATGGAAACAGGAAGAGGGGTGATTGCTGACCCCAACGACCCTAGAGATAGCCTTTGTTTTGGACGAGATTTTGTTATGATTTCTCACTCAACTGGAGCTATAATAGCAGATGTGGCACTTTCTATTGCAAATAAAACAAAAACAGACCTAAATCTTTCTAATGAATATGGTAATTTAGGATTAATTTCAGATCGATGTAAAGGAAGGGTAAGTATAAGAGGAGCTCAATCAGGGAGTAATCTGGCTACCATCTTGGCATATGCTCAAGCAGATCCACAGTTGTCAGCGCTTGCATCCTTAGCATTAACCGGGCCTGGTATGACGCCTTGCGATAAAAATTGGTCTATTAATGTAACACAAAATATGATTTTCAATAGTGTTATTATGGATCTTGTTCCATCTGTAACTCGACTAAGATGGGGCTCCTATATTAATGATATTTCTGTACCAGTATTTACAGTTGCTGGTGGACATCCATCTGCTATATTGAGCGTTCTAAAATATTTGACGCTTTCTGGTTTTGACGATGGAGTTGTAAATTTGGACTGCGCCAACGGCACATGTAATGTATTATCGCCATCCCCTTCATCTTTCAATGCAGATCCAAGAAAGACTTTCGATATGGGAATTCCTACTATTCGAGCAGTACACTATTTCTTAGATCAAAAGGTGGGAGCTGGGATTACTGGTGTGTTCGCATCTGGCAGTATTCCATATTTATCACCAACAGGCATGGTGCAGCCAATTACCTCAATAATTAATCACCCACAAATTCACTATGATAATCACTTTTCATTTATTCAATCCTGCAGCGAGCATTGGCTTCCTCAAGTATATTATCATCTAACGGATTGCGAATATGATGTAACCCTACCTGGTAAGAGTTCAAATACGGAGGAGGAGTTAGTTGTTTTTTATAGTAATTTATTTTCACCAACATTAATAGATCCTGCAATAATATCTCAGATGGTTGAAACTATACGAGAAAAACACATTAATTATCCTTGGATTAAAATGGTCACTAGGCATGGTATTCCAAGGCCAACTATTATTTGGAAGAAATTTTATATTTGGAAAAGAACCTACCATACATTAAATGATAATTGCATGTTTGATGCCGACTATGCATATAAATATTTGTTTACAAATTGATGGCAATTTTCCTGTGATTCTCGCCATGAATAAGCATTACTGGTGCACAGATTTAATATCCATGAGTCCTGCACAAGAAGGATATCAATTTTTGGTTATGTGAAATTGAGTTTTTTTGGTGAAGTAGAAACTAAACAATGCACCTGCGAGCATCGAAGTATAGATATCCTGAAACATGTGGTTGTTTCATGCGAGGCGTTCCAGAAGGTTGTGGTGAACATGGTGTATATAGTACTTTCGAATAGACGAGGTTGGCTATAATTTCTGGTCATTTCGTCTCGTTGAATCCAATCAGTTTTTCTCCACAAAGAGGATATATCCGTCATGCCCAGTGTATATCAGATACCCTTATAGAGGCTTTCTCTGGGTAGCGTTTAGGTTACTATTCTTCATAACCTGGATGGTCCACCCGCAAAGGCGCAGGGCTGCATCGATGCGGTCGCGGGCTAGTTGTTCGGGGTTTTGGTTTGGCATTCCGTGGATAGTGAGATTGTAGGTTAAGATAAGGATGAATATTAAGTTGAAAAAAGGCAAAAGAGTCTCCTTCGCGCGGAAAAGTGGAGATTTTGGACTCCATTGACCACCTGATTTCGGACTACATGACCATCTGATTTCGGCGTGTGTTGACCAGGGCATTTCGGCTTCTTGATCAGACAAATGTTAAAATGATTGTCATTCCGGCTCCCTATCGACCGGGAACCCCATTACTCAGTCTGAATAGCTGGCAGTCCGGCTCGCAATAGATTGTGGAGATCTGGCAGTCGCGCAAACCCTCAATCGGCGTTAAAGAGATATGGAGCCGCCGCCGCAGGAGTGAAGCACCATCTGCTATCCATTATTGCAGCGTTTCCGGCCTTTGGATCGTTCGACTAAGCTCACCACCCGGTGAAGAATTACCTGGAATAAGGCTTCGGATCTCTTTAATAGGTAAGGCGTGTGATATCGCCTATGCTTTCATACACGAAGGATAGTTTTTCATACATGAGGGATAAGAGTTTGGCAATGAATTTCTGATAAACATTTTCATTAACATACAGCTATAAAATATTTTCAATTTTTTCGATAAATCTCTTTAAATTTAAAGGACAAAGCGAAGCATCACGCAATCAAAAATGACTAAATCCTTTTTATGATGAAAGCTTTACTCCTGAGTTTGTGTTTACTTTTTGGAACTCTACTTGGCAATACACAAACTTGCCCTTTCGGTATGAATTTCACTACACAGGGATCAATTGATAGTTTTTCGATCCAATATCCTGGCTGTTCTTCGATTTATGGAAATGTTTTTATTACCGGAAGTAACATAACGAATGTTCTGGGGCTAACCTCCCTGGATAGCATAGAAGGTGAACTATCCATCATCAATAACCCACTATTAGTAAATCTGGATGGTCTTGACAACCTTACTTTTATTGGGAGCAATTTGCAAATAGAGTTCAATCCCTCCTTGGTTAGCATTGAGCAACTAAACCTGCTTCATAAAATTCAGGGGGTTATTGACTTAACGCATAATATTTCTTTGGTTGAGCTTTCTGGCTTTGAAAATCTGGATACCGTGCTTAGCAGCTTTTATATTCAGGAAAATTATGCTTTAATAGATTTATTACCTTTACAAAATCTGAAATATGTTGGGGGAGTGTTCCGATTTGCATGGAGCCCATTGGTCCTTAACCTAGAAGGATTAGAAAATTTAACTCAAATTGTTGGAGAATTTCAATTAGGGAATAATGAGTCTTTAACAAGTATATCCTCCTTGCAATCGCTAACTTATTCAGGAGGAATACATATTGAACATTCTAATGCGCTAAATAGCTTGCAAGGACTGGAAGGCTTGACAACCATAAATGGCCATTTAAATTTATCATTAAATAATGCCCTTACAGATCTTTCTGCTCTATCTAATATTTCTTCCGTAGAAACTAACCTAACGCTATTCAATAACAATGCTCTGCCAAGTCTTGCCGGATTGGAAAATATAGCCCCCAGTTCACATATATCAACATAAATGGTAATGACAACCTACAAATATGTTCGATCCAGAACATTTGTGACTATCTGGGGAATCCTTTGAATATTGCCATTGTTGCAAACAATGCAGAAGGTTGCCAATCACGAGGTCAAATAATTACATATTGTACCGACTCAGACACTGACGGTGTCATTGATTCATTAGATAATTGTGTGTACATATCAAACCCAGCCCAAAATGATATGGACAATGATGGCATTGGAGATGATTGCGATTTTGGATCTGTAGATAATGTCGGTATCGGAGTACTCGCGCCGGCAGCAAAACTTCATATTACCGATGGATCCATTTATTTAGATAATAATGCAGGTGGAATTTTAATGAAATCGCCAGACAATTCATGCTGGATTATCAGAATTGGGGATGATGGATTAATGTCAATAGTAGGAAAGTGCCTTGTCCGGAATAGATATTAATTGTCCCTCAGGCGATTCTGTGGTTAAGTAGTCTTAGTCGGACTTTCCATCAGCAATCAATTGCTTATTTGTTTTGGGTCTGTGAAAAGTGAACACTTCTCTTGACCTGTGCTTCAAATCCCCGAAGATCGTAGAGCCTTTGATTTCTCCTTTGCTTTCGTAGCCGAAATACAGCTACTCGTTATTTAGGTATTTGAGTTGGGCTGAAGTATAGGCCTCCGTCTGATCTTCAACCATTGTCTGAAGGTGACCTTCTTCTGTCCTCTTGGCCTCAATACCTCCGACTGGTTTTTAATCATAAAAAGGATGTAATCAGCGGGTCTTGTCTTGGTTTGATATTCCTGGACGGCGACTCACAGGCCGGAGCTCAGGTTTAGTTTCTTTTTATCGTGTAAGATCCACCTGGACTGGGCAAGAGCCGCATCGATTTGATCACGGGTCAGTTGTTTGGGGTTTTGGTTTGGCATTCGGTGGATAGTGAGATTCCAGAGGTAAGATAAGGAGGATAATCAAGATGAAAAAGAGCAAAGGGGCAGAATGGCGGAACGGCAGAATGGCAGAAGAGGGATAAAGAGTAAGCCCTGAAGGGGCGCATTTGTAGAAAGGGGGTTCAGCCCCTTACGGATAGTCAGAAAATGAATTTCAGTGTATGTAAATAACAGTAAATCAGTAAGTTAAGCAATGGTTATAAGAAACAGAACAAAATATTGTTTGATAATAGAACTTTTCATAATTTCATTCTGTTTTCCATTTCAAGAATCTTGAAACCAATGCTTACACAAATAGAAATCGGCCAGCGAATAGCTCTCCTACGCAAGCGAAAGGACTTGTCGCAGGAAGACCTAGCTAAAAACATAAATCTGTCCCGTTCCTCACTGGCCCAGATCGAACTCGGGAACAGATCGGTGGATATCCTGGAGTTGCAAAGCATTTCCATGGCACTTGGCTTTTCTCTGGATGAGTTTATGGCAAAGCACTTTGACATCAATGATTCCTTACATCATGCCAGTGAAGAAGACAGTGAAATGCCGGAAGAGCGAGTATCCGTCCCAAACCTCAAGGTTGATAAATTTAAAAATGTACTCCTCTATATCCTCGAACGATGTGCCGGCAAGCCGAATGTAGGAGAAACAGTGCTCTACAAGCTGCTTTATTTTTCTGACTTCAATTATTATGAATTGTACGAAGAGCAATTGACCGGAGCCACATATCGTAAACTCCAGTTTGGGCCGGTACCACAAAAAATGGAGTCCATCGTGATTGAAATGATCAATGCAGGACAACTGAAGCGGGTTAAGACAGAATACTTTGATAAAGTGCAGACGCGATATCTACCACTGGTCAAGGCGGATCTGACACAGTTCCTCGCCAGTGAGAAGGATACGATCGACAGGGTGATTGATCAGATGAGTGATTGGTCCGCCTCCATGATCAGTGAATACTCGCATGGTGACAAACCCTGGAAAGCCACTGCCGATGGCGAAGCACTAAACTATGAACTTGCCTTTTACCGGAGACCACCGTATTCGGTAAGGGTGTATGAGGAGGATAAGCGGGATGACGTTTGAGGAGCTGGATGAATTCAGGAAGGACCTGAAGCACCTAATAAAAAAGTATCGGACGCTGGAAAGTGATCTGGATATAGTAAGACAGGATCTGGCAGATGAGCCGGGGGAGCAACCGCCATTTAGTTATCGAATTGATGGACTGGGGATTAAGACCTGTATCATCAAAGTTAAGAAGATAGCCTGTAAAGCTTTGAGAGGCCGGGGAGTCAATTCTGGTTTTAGATTGATCTATGCCTGGTTTGAGGAGGAACAAAGAATTGTATTCATTGAGTTGTATTTCAAGGGGGAAAAGGAAGGGGAGGATCGGGAGAGGATTTTGGAGAATTTTAAATAGGTGTCAATATTAAAAAAAAACACTCAGCATGAAACATGTGAAAGCAATTGAAAAAGTTAGCTGGATAATTATTGTTATCGCATTCCTGTTTTTTATAGGGTCATTCTTCTCTTTTTTATACCCAGGTAAAATTCAAAACTTTGTCAATATCGGTGATATCAATGGAGGAGTCGCGGGATCATTATGGGCCTTAGGAGGCGTGCTTTTGTTTTATGCAGCCCTCAAGTCTCAACAATCGTCACTAGAGATTCAGCGCAGGGAGTTTGAACTTCAAAGGGAGGAGCTTAAAGAAGCAAGAATGATATCTGCAGAGCAAAGCAAAACAATGCAACAGCAGCGATTTGAAAATACGTTTTTCCTCCTATTGAAAACACACAAGGAAAACCTGGAATCACTAAGGATTAATCCTAGTAATAATCAACTTGTAGGAAGATTTGCGCTTGAACATTTATGGAATGGATTTAGAAAGGGATACGATAAAGGGCATTCTCAGCCAGAGATTAGTGTTATTACAAATGATTTTATAGAATATTGTAAAGCGTATGACCATGTTTTAAATACGTATTGCAGTAATGTATTTAGGACGCTACAAATCTTCGAATTACTTGAAGTAGATAACAAGTACGTTTACATAAACCTTTATGCATCTCAAATTTCTCAAATTGAGAAATTCATTTTATTTTACTACGGCATTCATGCTGGTGATAGTAATCAACTTAAACCTTTAATTGAAAAATTTCACCTATTGCATATGTTAGATGAGCAACAGTTAATCGAGTCGCAACATTGGAAACTTTATGATATCAGTGCCTATCGGCCGGTTAGCAAGCCAATTGGACCTGAACAAATTGAATAATCTACTTAAGCATACTGCCAATGAAAACAAAAATTGAATGCCCATATTGTGATGGTACTGCAGTTCTTAATTCCGAGTTCAGGGAGATCACCTGCAAGAAGGAGTCATTTCCAGTAAAAGCGTATTACTACCAGTGCGAAAAATGTCGGGAGGAGTTTACTACGACCGAAACGGATACATACACCATGGAACAGGTGTATGACTTGTAAATTGAAAAGCGCGGGATTCTGTTTCTTGGTGGCATAGAAATGGGCCGGCTGTTGAGTCCGCTTAATTACACTACCAGTTGGAATGTGGTAGAGATAGATCACTTGGAGGATACCTGGCAGTAGTTGAATGAGTGGAAGGAGATTGTCAATTACAAGGAGTAAGAGATTTGGAGAAAAGCGTGGCTATTTGATGTTTATTGAGTTATTTATTAACTTGTTATTACATTTAAGAAATATGTTGTAGCTCGGAGTGATTTTACCTTCAGCTGCGCCGCAGCCTGCTTCCTAAAGGTTTCAAAATTAAATGCAGATTTGAATTCTAACTTCAAATGGGTTAGTTTTAAAGTTACAAGACTTCAAAAATACTCTTTTGAAATATTCTCATAATTTAATTTCACTTAATAATGCCTATTAAAGGTTGTAGTGATATTCTAATGTATTCTTTTATTGATTCCTTTTATTTTAAGAAATTTTTCAATTGAATTTAACTCATGCTTCAAGCCACCGTATTTATTATCCATAAGAATTAGTAAATCTAACCATTCTATTAACTCCTCCTTAAGACTTTCTCGTAATTCAAGAGAAGGTAAGATGCCCAAGAGAGTTCTACTTAATAGTTTTAAAATGTTTTTTGAGATAGGGTCTATTTGAATTTTTAATTTATGTATTTTGCAATTTCTTTTTAAATTTAGGAACCTATTATCCTCTTCAATTATTACCTCTTTTATACAGTGTCTTAAATCCTGAAATCTATCTGCGATCGAATCGCTTTTATAGATATTGCTATATATGTCCTTCCACTTTAAGCTTAGTAAGCAAACTTGATTATATATACTTCCATTTAATAACAAACTCTTATAATACCTATCCCCAAGTTCAGTGATTCTTAAATTATCTTTAATTCTTATTAAGTCATCTAAGTCTTCATACTTAGGATAATATTCGCCTCCAATTAAAGCTCTCTTGTCACTTAGTAAGTAATTTAATGAAAATAATATCTCATCACTTGAATATTCAAAATAACTTGTTAAGAATGTGTATAATTGTTTAACATTTTTCAAATAATACAATTTATCATCGCTTATGTATTTGTCTAAAATAAATAATATTAAATAATTTGCAAGTGTGAAGGTGTTGTTTCTGTCAGAAAATATATTACAAACGTAATTATCTTGTATAGAGATCCTCATGTTTTCATCACTACCAGTATAAAGAGTCCTTACAAGAGATTGAAGATTATTTGAAGTTTCATCATAATTAATTACATTATTGCAGAATGGTCTTTTCGCTATTGTTAATGCAAGTCTCTTACTCTGCCCTGAAATTCCACAAAAAGCTTGTCTGAAGTTTGATTTATTTTCTAGTTTAGTAATTACTTCATTGGCACGAGAAATAATTTTGCTTTTATAATCTTGACTAATATGATTGAACAAAGTAATATTATCAATATTTTCAATGAGCTGATTTAGCTTTGTAAGATAAAGTTTAGTAACTGAAGGGCCATGATGGTATATATGACCATAAATATATTGAGACCTATTTTCAAATAGAGGATTCTCATCTCGTGATAAAATTTTATCCATTTTGGCCTTGGTTGACCTTCGCATCGTAAATATCTTCTTTACGGTTGCGATTGCATTTAATGCTAAAATGTTAATAAAAATACTTCTTTGAGCTGCAGGAGGAAGCTTGTCAATATTATCATAAACAAAGATGACTTTAATATTTCTACGAGATAATTCTTCATTAATATAGTTAATAAAATACATAACCATATTAAGCCTTGAAATGCTACCTCTATCTGTTTCCTTTTCAATAAATGTGAATATTGAATATATTTTTTCTTTTTCAGGTAATTTATTCCACTTATCAAAAGATTTTTCAACTATTTCAAATTGAAGATTATAATAATCCGAAAAAAACTGTCTTTTTTGTTTTATTTTCAATAAAAATGATTCTGAAAGATTATAATCGGTTATTTTTTCAATTAACTCGGCTTTAATTTTTTTATAAAAATCGTTATTAAAATTTGTTAGAATTTCGTCATATGTTGAGCCGGCATTGCCATAGCCCTTGGCGAAATCTAATATTATTAAAAAGGTCTCCTTGTATGTGTCTAATTCTAGGACTTTGTGAAATAAGTAATTAATTGTTGTAGTTTTGCCACTCCCCATTGCACCAGACAATATATAGGTAGTCATGTTGCCATAGAAAAAATGGGTAAAAAGCATTTTTTCATAATTGGAAAAGAAAGTAAAATTTGAGGTGTCAATTTTTTCAACTGAATCATAAATATCTTTTTTATTTTCTGACTCAATTGTATATTCTTTTGCTAGTTCTATTTTATATTCTCCAATAGGACAATATTCCTCAAGTGATTTTAGATTATCTGGTGAAAAATAATCTTCAAGAATTGTGTCTATTTCGGAGTTGAATTGCTTATTGTGATAAGCAGCTGAGTGATAATTGTAGTAGCCAAAGGTTGTAGGAGTATTATATTTCATTTTTTATGGTATTAATTATATTTGTAAATTCTTTTGATTCAATTTTCTCTTCAAAATTAATGTTATTTATCTTTTTTATATTTGTATTTATCATTTTGAAATTTATTTTAGAATCAATGTGTTTTCGATTTGCATATATGAATTTCCAGCTATTTTTAAGTACGACAAGATCTTTGGTTTGAATAGATTGGAGTAATATATATTTTTTGTCTTTTATATTTGATCTTATTATTTTAATTTCCCTTAATTTTGATATAATATCGGTTTGGTTTTTGAAGTACATTGCTATACTTGCAACTATAAATGTGTTAAAAAGGAATTTATAATATTCGGTTGTAAAAATTGCAAAGTTGAACTCAATTTTATTTGACCATAGAATTGGAATAAACAACAATACAATAAAGGCGAAACATAACTTTGCAAGATTATTTAACATATTTAGTTATTTGTAAGCTTAATATTTGGTAATTATTTAAATCACGAAGGTATTTCTATAATATTAAATTTTAAAAGCCAATGTTTGGTGGTGTAAAGTTAGATATTGATTTAATTATTTTCAACAATCTATCCCCACCTCCACACCAATCCCCACCCCCACATTCACCGTACCAAACTTCTGGGAATAGGTATCTGTAGTATACCCACCGATACTCGTAATGGTCGTCACATCGACAAACTCAGGATTGGCACCCATGTAGTCAAGGTTGAGGAGGAAGCTGAGGTGCTTGCCTACACCAAATTTGAAGCCGGCACCCAGGAGGTATGCAAATGCTCCCGCAGAGGTACTCTGGCTCTGCACCCAAAAAGACCCACTGACCGAAGAGGCGGTAAGGGTGATATCAGGAGAAGTGGCATTGATATAGCCTACCATGGCACGGGTATCAAAAGTTACTTTGCCACTAGCACCCATTGGAAACGAACCATAGAGGCCACCCAGGAATCCACCGATACCCCAGTTGGTGGCTTCAGATCTCCAACCAAAGGTCGGGTACTGTGCATATAGCTCGTCGACCAGGGGTTGGCCATCGATCGGATTGGCCTGGCCACGAAGCATGAGGGTCATGCCGATGGTCTTGCCAAATTTCTGCGCAAAGGTGAGATCAAAGATGGCACCGGTAGTCGCAAAACCCGCTGCGGAATTGTTGACATCCTTGCTTCCAAAATCTCCGTTAGGAAAGCTCGGACCTGCGGAGACCGCAAAATAGCCTCTGTCCTGGCTATAGCCAATGAGGGTAATGAAGACTATGAGCATGGAAAGGAGGAGACGGGGCTTCATAGTTGGTTTGGGTTTGGTTTAGTGTGATACAATATAGAAATAATTCTTCTGTGGGATAAGGATTTTCATGGTCATGGCTTAAGAGGCCAAAGAGGCCAAAGAGGCTAAAGAGGCGAGAGAGGCCAAAGCGGCTGAAGAGGCTGAAGGGCGCATACTTTCCTTCGACATGCGTAGGAATAATTTTTACCCCCTATAGGGGGCTAGGGGGCAAAAGGATGTTGGAATGATCTTACCTGGCAGTTACAAACTGCCCTACGATGTTTCGCCAATAACCAGATGATGATCATATAGATTTGAAGTTTAAAACTTCAAATAGCGAGATGATTTTAAATCAAGTCCCCCGGTTGCTGAGCTGTAGAACTAGGATGAGCGCGAGCAGGTCGAAGCATCAGGGGGTGGGGGGTTAGCAGGGGCAAATAGTTTTACTATGATTCACCATTAACCAGATGATGATCAAATTGATTTGAAGTTATAAATCATGCCTCTTGCTTGATGGCGCTGATAGCGCTCACTTCAAATAGCGGGGAAAGGCAGAACGGGCTCCTCCGCGAGAAAATGGTCCTTCGGCGACCAAAGGCGGAAAGTCTCCTACGCGCGGGAAAGCGCTTCGGCGACCAAAGAGGATTAAAGCCCTGAAAGGGCGCATTTGTAGAAAGGGGGTTCAGCCCCTTCGGATGAATTTTTGGCACCATTTATGGTGTAAAAACCCGGAGACCAAACGAACTATGAACCCAACCCTCCTGATCACCATATGTACTTTTTTTTTCTTACAACAATCTATTGCCCAGGGGCAGCTAATACCAATACCTGAAGGCAATGTGCCAGCCCGGGAGTTAACCTCGCATCAACTATATCCGGATGC
This sequence comes from Candidatus Opimibacter iunctus, assembly GCA_016716665.1. Taxonomy (GTDB): domain Bacteria; phylum Bacteroidota; class Bacteroidia; order Chitinophagales; family Saprospiraceae; genus Opimibacter; species Opimibacter iunctus. The sequence continues at coordinate 110,226 of JADJVH010000015.1, forward strand.
CCAAGGCAACTGCGGCACGGATGACCGCCATGAACACCTGATGGCCACGGATGCCACGTACAGAAAGAATTTTCTATTCCATACACACCAACTGGACTCCGTTTTAAACAGCAAACCACATGACCGAAGCGCATTGCCACCACAATACACTATTCCGGTTGTGGTGCATGTCATTCATCTGGGAGAACCTGTTGGGACCGGAAGTAATATTTCCGATGCGCAGATACTGGATGCGATCAACGGATTGAATGAACGGTTTGCTAATAGCAATGGGCAGGGCGCGGATTGTGAAATCGATTTTTGCCTGGCGACACAGACACCAGATGGATGTCCTACCAATGGAATTAATCGAGTGAATGGATCCGGTGTACCAGGCTATGCGCTCGAAGGAATTAAATACAACACTCCTTGCGGTGCAGATGAAGCAGCCATCAAGGAGCTTAGCCGATGGCCACCACTGGATTATTATAATGTCTGGGTCGTCCATGATATCTGTGGTGATTGGGCAGGCTATGCACAATTTCCCAATGGTGGGGACCTGGATGGAACAGTGATCGGAAAGGAATTCATGACTGGGGATGCGAAAACCCTGGCACATGAATTAGGACATGGACTCAACATCCGGCACACGTTCAATGGAGATAACGGTGGGTTCAATTGCCCCGTGAATAATAATTGCTCGGGCGATGGCGATGCGATCTGCGATACGCCTCCACATCGAAGAGATGATTGTGGTAGTACCAATCCCTGCAGCAACGAAGGCATTTGGGACAACAGCCGGTATAATTGGATGAGCTATTGCGATATACCTGTCAGTATAGGTCGTTTCACACCAGATCAACGCGCCCGGATGCATGCATGCCTGATGGTGTATCCAAGGAATGCATTACTCAATTCCACCGCCTGCACGCCAATGGATCTGCCGGCGATCACCAGTGATGATCATCCTATGTGTTCCGGAGACAGCAAGGTATTAGCGGCCACACCACCAGGCGGCGACTTTGCTGTCATTAGCGGACCAGGCTATCTCCAGGGCAATGAACTCATAGCTTCCGGTGAGGGCACCATCATGATCCAATACAATGTCTGCAATTATAGTGTGAATCAAAGTATCGAGTCATTTCAAACACCTGTACCCATTCTCACCCTTTCGAATGATACCATGTGCAGTAATACTACGCAAATCATTTTCAGTGAACCACCAGGTGGTGATTTACTCCTCTTGTCCGGACCGGGAAGTTTACAAGGCAATGAATTACGTGCAGAAGCAACCGGGATTATTGAGATTGCATATGCTATCGACGTTAATGGATGTTCTGGAAATGCATCCGGGGTAATCGTGGTTGAGTTAACGCCGGAACCTGAATTCACCAGCAGTGATGAAGCTATGTGCGAGGGTGAATTGCGAATGTTAAGCGGATTGCCTGATGGGGGTGATTTCCATATTGTCTCCGGGCCTGCCTCTATACATGGTGACACGATGATCACGGAAGGCATTGGCACTGTGGTGATAGGATACAATGTCGTTTTAGATGATTGTGCAGGAAGTGCTACACAATCGATTATGGTCCATGAGCTTCCTGCCCCGGTCATGACCAACAGTACCGAGCTCCTGTGTAGTGGCGATGAACGAATACTGAGTGCCGTTCCCCAGGGTGGTAGTTTTAGCGTCCTGTCCGGGCCGGGAGTGATCACCGGGGATACATTGCATGCCAATGGTACAGGTGAGATTCAAATTCAATACACCTGGAATCAAAATGGATGTTCGGCCAATGCAACGCAGATCATTACGGCTCAGCAAAGTCCGGGTGTGAATTTTGCTAATTCCCAGTATCATTTTTGTATGCAGGATTCCATTGCGTTGCTTGCCAATCCGCAGGGTGGAATTTTTGAATTGTTGTCCGGGCCTGGTGAATTGGATTCAAATATCCTGACCGCAACCAGCGGGGGAGAAATCCTGATCAGTTATGCAATCACTCAGGATGGTTGCACAGGATCTGCACAGGAACTGTTTTCTAGTATAGATATTTCTCAACTCGCACTTACCATGGACACATCGGTTATTTGCAGTGGCAGTTCAAGGCTTTTATCCGCCACTCCTGGAGGCGGTATCTTTTGGATGATTGGAGGACCTGGTACGATCAGCAATTCAGTGTTGACATCGACAGGTGAAGGATTGATTAAGATTCTGTATTTGATTAATGAAGAAGGTTGCTATGGGGAAATTACCCAACAAATTCCTTCCAGGAAGAAACCAAACGTTGAATTCGAAACAGATAGTCTCAATATCTGTATCCAGGAAGAAAATTTGATCGGGATCATCCCGAACCTAAGTCAATTGACTTTGCTTTACGGGCCTGGAATATTGAATGGTCATCTATTGACATCCACCGACACAGGTTTGCTAACGATGACAGGACAATTTGAGAATAACGGTTGTGTTGGAACGGATACACTCATCATATCCTCGCACCCGATTCCTGTACCGGAAATTACCCTGGCCGATCCGGTCATTTGCAGTGGTACTTCGATCCAGCTTACCGCGATTCCTCCCGGCGGAACATTTACAATCCTATCCGGTGCAGGCACATTTAATGGAAACGTGCTCACTGCCATGGACATTGGGCCCATTCAGTTCGCTTACATGGTGGAAGAGCATCAATGCGCCGGCGTTGTTTACGGTGAGCTCCTGGCGATCAACCCGGTTGCTGAGCTTATCGTGGACGGTAACCTGTTGACCAGTGGTTCTTCCATTGGTGTATTTCAATGGCTGGATTGTGAAAATAATTTTGAACCACTACCGGGTGAAAGCAATGATACCCTGATGGTCACGTTTCCCGGAACCTATGCCCTGGTCAATGGCACGGGTGACTGTATTGATACGTCAGCATGTGTGCAGGTAGCGCTTACGGGCATTCAGATCGGCGAATCAGATCCGGAGATACTCATATTTCCAAATCCTGTTTCATCTCGTTTATTTATCAATGGTTATGATGATTTGCCGGTCAGCGAGATCATCCTCCGAAATGCTATTGGTGAAAAAGTGTATACACAGCGTGAAGTGAATTCATCAGCAAGTATGGATTTGAGTGGGTGTGGACCGGGGTTATATTTTTTAGAAATGAGATTTACGAATGGGGGGAATTATGTTTTTCGGGTTGTAAAAATGTAAAAGTGGAATATACTGATGACGCCAGATGCCAGACTTGTAGATGCCAGACGTGGGATGTTGGAGTGATCTATCCTGGCAGTTGCAAACTGCCCTCCGAAGATTTGCCAGTAACCAGATGATGATGATATTGATTTGAAGTTGCAAACTTCAAATAGCAATAGTGTTTTAGATCAAGTCCCCCTGTCAGGGGGTAGGGGGTTAGTAGGGACAAACTGCCTTACGATGATTCACCAATAACCAGATGTTGATGATATTGATTTGAAGTTGCAAACTTCAAATAGCGGGGAATTCACTCCGCTCGTCAGGAGACAAGCAAATATTGCATTCAAGTCAGGAGACTTGAACGAACGATTTTTTTTCAAAAGATCATTTTGTGGGCTGATGCGGGATAGGATGCGTTTAGCCCGCCCCGGGATTTCCATGCATAGCATATGTGGGGTGGTGCAAAACAGGGGAGGAACTTCAAATTGCAGAATTGGAATATGATTTTTACCCCCTGGTTGGTGAGCTGTAGCACAAGGATGCGCCAAAGCATGTCGAACCATAGGGGGCTAGGGGCTAGATGGTAATGGGGGTAACGGGGGCAGGGGGCAAAGAAGCTAGAGAGGATCACGGACATGTGCAACAACACTCCGTCAAACTCACCGCCCACAACACTTGCATGTGCAAACCAATAATCACACTCAATGCCTCGTAGGCATTAGGGGCACCAACAGGCACTGTGCTTGCAGTGGCCGAATTGACACCCGTCAGGCAGGGGCCGAAGCCACTGATGCCTGAGGACACAAGCCCAAGATGGTTCCTCAGATTGGTCTGCCATGGAGGAGGTATGGTCTGGCAGACAAAGCTATTGGCAATGCCCTGCGCAGCTCCAAGATGTATGCCTGCAGAAAACAAAGACTCCAATAGCGCACCACGATCACATGTCACACGCGCACGCATGACCGAAGCCTGAATCTCTTTGATCAATGCATCGATCTCACTGACAGCAGAGGCTTGAGTCATACCAGGAAGCCTGCTTGAATACGAAGTGATCTTGTTGACATCAAAATCAAGGCATCCTATCGAAGTGATCCCGACCGGAACATTTCCGAGTTGCGTCTGCACCGCAGCAATCGTTGTAGCCGTAAAGGCATCAGACCCCAGCCTGCCCCAACACAGCCCCAATGAATTCATCGACTGATAAAAGGTACTCAACTCTGTCCGACATGCTTTCTTGCCGGCCCCACAGGATGTGCATACTGTAAATGGATAACGGATTTGAGTTTTCGAATCATTGTTGATGAATACGCGCACCTCATATTTTCCTTCTTCCGCTCCATCAAGTTTTAGGCTGCCTGACTGCTTGCCGTCAGTATAGGCCCAACGATAATATTTGTCATCAGGAGTGCCAACTACACCATAGCTGATCCAATCCTTTGCATTGCCTGGAAGGCCAGAGAAGGTAATCGTAATCGGCTCCCAAGGTTTGTAAGTGGCTTTATCTGTCTTCACAGTCAACGTCTGATCCACGTTTCCAATCCTGAATGAAATACGAGTGCGAACCTTGCTTTCATTGTTGAAGTAGCCGCGGAGTTCATACTCCCCGGACGGACGGCCATCGAGGGTCACTGTACCACTTGAACCTCCACCGGTATACGCCCAGATGATGTATTTGTCCTCTGCCATGTCTTTGGTGGCTATACTAATCCAGTCATTCGCTGCGCCGGAGAAGCCTGAAAAGCTCACTGGAATTTTTTCGCCAGGGGCAAATACAGTTTTGGGAATGGAAAGTGTTTGGCCGCTAATTAATAATGGCACGAAGAATAATAGGGATAGGAAGAGGCGGAGTGGTAGGTTGGATTTCATTTTGGTTTTTGTGTTTTGGTGACCTAAGATATAAAATATTGTTTCTAGTGGAGACAGATTTTTCTGGTCTTGGCTGAAGAGGCTAAAGAGGTGGAAGGGCTAAAGAGAAAATTCCAATAAATATCCCTTTTGACCCCGGGGTTGCGTAGCACACAGGGGAGAGCCCGCATGGGCGAAGGGGCTAAAGGGGGGAAGAGGCATTAGGCTGAAGACGCCAGATACCAGACGTGGGATGTTGGAGTGATCTATCCTGGCAGTTGCAAACTGCCCTCCGATGATTTGCCAGTAACCAAATGATGATGATATTGATTTGAAGTTGCAAACTTCAAATAGCAATAGTGTTTTAGATCAAGTCCCCTGTCAGGGGGTAGGGGGTTAGTAGGGACAAACTGCCTTACGATGATTCACCAATAACCAGATGTTGATGATATTGATTTGAAGTTGCAAATCATGCCTCAGGCTTGATTGCGCTGATAGCGCTCACTTCAAATAGCGATATCGTTTTGGGTCAGGGGGTAAGTGTGAACAAAGAATATTACCCAATCCCGGTGCAAACCATTTTCCCTAATCTTTGTTCTAAGCTAAAAATCAAATTATCTCCTTTATGAAATGTCCAACTTGCAATGTAGACCTTGTAATGTCTGAACGTTCCGGGATCGAGATCGATTACTGCCCCCAGTGCAGGGGTGTATGGCTCGACCGCGGCGAACTCGATAAGATCATCGAACGTAATGCCCAGGCCACCATGCCTCCCGTGGATACAGGCTTTGGCAAAACGGATGATTTCCGCATTCGGCAGGAAGAGAGACGCTACCAGGATAATGATGACGATGACTATTACAAGCGCAAGAAAAAGAAGAGTCTACTTGATGATTTGTTCGATTTCTAACCTTCTCTGTTAATAGCAACACTGAAAGTGTCGCATCTCCTCTAATCGCATCCGGAGTCACAGATGTGCTGTGTTCCTATTCCTAAATCTTCCTAATTCCAAAATTCCTTGTTCAGTATTCCTTGCTTGAACCCTGAGTGAACTGCCTCCGGACAACCCCTTCTCCCTTCCTTGTTCGGTATTCCTTGTTTGAACTCATGAATATTTGTCTCCTGACAGTCCCCCTTGCTCCCTGCTCCCTGCTCCTTGCCCTATCCCTTCCTCTTCACCTCAAGCCGATACCCACCTTCTTTCAACCCATTCGCCTCAACCACCTCGATGATCACCTGGTACGGATTGGCAATTGCAAGGATGTCACGCACGTGGCGGGTATGATCTTGAGTCTTGCCTTTGACTTTGTAGTCCCACTTGTAATCCGCTTCACAACGGATGCACTGTGGGAGGGTGGGCACGATATTGCCATCGGTGATGGTACCTACCTCGTATGCATACAAGCTGAAGTTGGCAGTCTTGTCGGGGATGAGATCGATCTCAAGCTCCGTGTAAGCAGGAAGGTCGAGCGCATAAAGTACATGCTTGCCGGTAAATTTCGCAGCCTGGGTGCCGGGAAAACATGCTACCGAACTATTCCATGCCCATGACAGATCAGTCATGTCAACACCTTGGGAGAGATTACCTTCTACGGAGGTGACACCATCAGGGTTCAAGGTAATCCTGCAGATTGGACGTCTGGGCTAGGGGCGATACCACTGCAGCAGCCAAGAAAATGGTCAAGATATTCGTTTTCATTTCGAAAAGATAAGGAATTTGTGTTTTTTAAACCAGGTTGGTTTAAATCAGATGTTACCTGGCAGTTGCAAACTGCCTGGCGATGATTAGCCATTAACCAGATGATGATCATATTGATTTGAAGTTGCAAACTTCAAATAGCGATAATGTTATAGATCAAGTCCCCCGGTTGCTGGGCTGCAGAACAAGGATGAGCGGTTGCAGGTCGAAGCATCAGGGGGTTGGGGGGTCAGCAGGGGCATATTGCATTCAAGTCAGGAGACTTGAACGAACCAAGGCAGCGTGAGGAAACATACTCCATTACTTTTCTATCGAAAAGTTGATCGTCACCGTAGTCCCATCACCCGGCACTGAAGCAATATCCAGCATGCCGCCCAGCAGATTGACACGCGACCGGATACTGCCGAGACCTATACCAGAGAGGGAAGATTCAGTCACGCTAAATCCCTTTCCATTATCCTCTACGATGAGTGTCATGTCATGGTCAAAATGCATAAGCTGTATGAGCACAGTGGTCGCGCCGGCATGCTTGACGATGTTGTGCAGCAACTCCTGCAGGATACGATAGACTACCAACTGCTGTTCCTGTGAAAGCAAGGTCATCTGCTTCGAGTTCGAGCGTAGGTTCAATGCCGTTTTTGGTGAGAAGGTTAAAACACAGGTCGCGGATCGCCGGATCAAGCCCCATGCGTAGCAAGTTAGCCGGCATCAACTCATGGGAGGTCCTGCACCCAGCTCGGTGGCTGTCTCTTTGACCATCTGATTTGATCGTAGTGTAATGCTGATTGTCGGATCTTTGGAGAGTAGATTCTCTACCTGCGCAGAGATGCCACTCATCAGGCTGCCGATGCCATCTTGGAGGTCACGCTTTACAATCCGCGTACGTTCAAGTTCCTGTGTCTCTAACGATGCAGTGAGTTGAACCAGTTCCTTTTCATGCAGGAGTTTTTCCTTGTCACGCTGATGGATGATTTCTTCCTGTGCACGCAATCGACGGGCAGTGCGGATCCTGTTCCTGAAGTACAGGATGGTCAGACCGGCCATGATTCCGAGCAAGCCAATGATCAGCATGAGGAAATTTCTGTTTTCTCGCCTCCTCGAACTCAGGTTTTGACGCTCGATTTCGTGATCTTTCTGTTCTACTTCAAACCTCATTGAGCTCCTGGATCTGCGTCTGCATCTCTTCCACATCCAGGCTGTCATTGATCGCACTGAACCGCTCAATATGGGTGAGCGCCCTCATCCGGATCATTAAACGCTTTTGCATTTTCATACAAAGGCACGGTTGACTTCAGCTTCCATCTTGAATTGCCGGCCGTATCTTGATATCGTGAGAAGTTCTGACAACAATTGCCTTGACTCCACGTATTTTTTTTGCTCCACCAGCAGGTTGTTGAGTTTTATCCCAAATTCAACCTGATGTGTCGCAGAACTTTGCTTTTTTGCAAACGTGTAGACTTCCCTTAGCTTTTTCTCCTTTTCGGCGACAGAAGCATCGGTAATATTGAGGAAGGTGTAGAGATGGGCAGCAACAGTAGCCTTAGGGGCCGTGCGTGCAAAATCAGAAGTGGAAAACGTGTCGAGGTATGCGATGTATTTAGGATTGTTCCTCGATGCATAAAAGGAAATTAACCTCGATAGTGTAAAGATCCAGGCATAGTTATCCCCACGACTGATGTCTTATCCCTTAAGGTAATACGCCTCAGCCTTGGGTTCATCCCCCTATTGCGAAAAAGGCCTGCGATATTGGTATATCCATTGGCCGCATAGAACATCATCTCCCGGGCGGTACATGTCGATCGCCTGCTGGTAATAGACCGGGGCTGAATCAGCATCATCATAGAAAGCCAAAGATCGTTGCCTTCACATAAATGCGGACCGCATCATCAGGCTGGAATCCTGGATCGCTGATGACAAGGCATTAGCCTGGTTGACATATTCAAGAGATTTGGTCTTGTGGGAGGCAATCTTTTCGGCATTGGCTGCGCGCAGATAGGCAAATACCTTCATCTCCTCGTATCCTTTCTCCGGCAGCCAGTCCAGTGCCTCGAGTGCTAGGGAGAGTGAATGCGGCGGATCGCTAGGTTTGAGATATTCTGAAGAATCGAGGAGAGGGACTGCACATACCGTTGCTCCTGTTCGGTCATCTTCTGGGCGTGTAGCGGCATCATCACACAGCAGACAAAGCACGCTATAAGCGCATGCAAATTTGGATTTCTCTCCTGTGTTGATTTGAAGGCAGCCATTGGTGTGAAACGAAGATAGACCTGGGTTTTATTTTTATAAATGTATGGTAAAGAAGTTTAATCATTGTTGGCTTTTTCCCGCTCGGCTTTTGACGACCGTGTTCAATAAATTTGGCAAAGGCTAAATTTATACTACGCCACCGATCACCGATCACCGATCACCGTCCACCAATCACCAGAATCGCAGCAGACAGTCCCTTCTCCTTCATGTTCCTTGTTCATTATTCCTTGTTTGAACTACTGTTTGGTCTCTCGTCTCCTGACAGTCTCCTTGCCTTGCCTCCTGCTCCTGTCATCTTCGACTCATGTTCTTCCTCATCGGCATCATCCTCTCCGCTTTCCTCTTTGTCATAACTTGTCTTCAAAAAGAACGAAATCCCTACGCAGAATGGATGCTGACCATATGGATAGGCGTGATGGCCCTTCACAATTCATAACCCCTGACCTGTCACTGTTGTTACTACGATTGCCCTTTTCTCCCAGGGTAGTCCTCCCTGGCCATTGCTGCACGGTCCATTCTTGTTTATCTACGTCTCCGCGATCACGCGGGAGAAGCCGCTGCCCTTGAAGCAAATACTGCCACACTTTATCCCGTTTTTCATCCTGGTCCTGCTTGCATTCCCTTTTTATCTCCGTCCTGCAGCAGAAAAGATCGCGGTCTTTAGAAATAAGGGGGCGGGGTATGAATGGTATAATTTGCTGCAAACTGTCATGGTGGTGTTGCTGGGCCTGGGTTATTCTGTTTGGTCCCTGCTCCGGATACGCAGGCACCGGGCTAAAATCATCCAATGGTTTACAACGCAATAAACTCATGCTCCGGTGGCTCGAATACCTGTCTATTGTTACCAAGTTGATCTGGATACTTGTCCTATTCTTTGACGATCAGGTCGTGTTTTCAGGCGTGGTCTTGTTGGTCATTTTATCGGGATATTTGGGATTACCCGTCTCCATATACTTCTATGCGCCTGAAATCCTGAAGACAACCGCTCATCCGGAGCCGCCTTCCTTTGATGAGTTTGTTCCCCCCGCAGAAAGATCAAGAAGGTGATTTGATTCGCTATGCTAAATCAGGACTCAAGGAGACCGACATAACGGACCTACACCAACGGCTGACCATACTCATGGATGAGAAGGCACTCTACAAGCAGAATGATATCACCCTTGCCGACCTAGCAGCCATTCTCGATACGCATCCCAATTACCTCTCCCAGGTCATCAATGAACGGGAGCAGAAAAATTTCTATAACTATATCAATACCCTTCTTGAAGGCAGTTTCTCATGCCTCTGCGCATCGGGAAAAGCAGCATTATTCATTCCTCGCCCTTGCGTTTTGAATGTAGATTCAATTCCAAATCCACGTTTAATAAATATTTCAAGGCGCATACAGGGGAGTCTCCTTCGGGTTGTTACGCACTAAGCGTGGAGATTATTTACTTTTTGCATTGCCCAAAAAGTAGCAAAACGCTAGTCGCTCTGAAAGCTCCCCTTGTGGGATTACTGCTTTCGCCTGGATTAACTATTAGCTGCCTCGCTTTACCGAGTTCTCATATTTTGTTTCTAGATGGAGTCTCAAACCATAGGTCTTGTTTTTCCTGAAACAAATCTCCCGCTACTCGGACAATTTAGAGCGACAGAATGGATTGCCTATTCGAAAGCTAATTCATTTATCGCGGTTCGTGGTGTTTTGGGCGACGAGTTTGCCTAATTCGAGATGTTTTTTTTTTTCTTACCCCTACTGCTTATTGCCTACTACTTCCTGTCTCCTGCTTCCTGCCTCCTGTTTTAGAGCGACAGGATGGTTGCCTATTCGAGATGATTTTCAACGCTTACTGCTTGTTGCTTACTGCCCTGCTTCCTATCTCGTAACGCCTCTGCCTCCTGCTTTTGAGAGCGACAGGATGGCGATTACCTATTCGAGATGATTTGAAAGCTGCTAATAACTCAAGGTGGATTTTACCCCTGTTGGTGAGCTGTAGCACAAGGTTTGCGCGTGAGCAGGTCGAACCATTCCAGGGGGGCTGGAAACAAATGAGGGCGCAGGCCTCATTAAGAAAAAGTTTTTCGCAGAAGGCAACTAACGGCACTCCAGGAGTCAGCCTTCTGGAGTCCACAAACTCCTACACCCTTGCCTCTTACCCTCGTACTTTCTTACAGTCTTATAATAACGTGAATACCACTCTGAGATGATTTCTTCATCTCAAAACTCCTCACCAACCAAACCACCGGCCTCCCCCTTATGAAGCCCGCACCTGTAAGGAGGTCCCCTTGTAAACACGGTCGTACACCTGAGGGTATGTGGCCGAAGTTTGCAGAAAATTAACGGCTTATGAAACCATATTCCTTTTTCACGCTCAAGTTAAGGTCACTATCAGATTATTTGTTCCGGTTGCTGAGCGTAGTAAATTCTGTTTTTCTTTTTCCTTTCATCTTGCCAGAATGATCTTTGGATCACGCATTTACCAGGCCCTGGTCCCCTGACCGTAGATCGAGATGGTTCCCTTCCTTCCCTGCAGATCAATATTTTACTGCTTCATGTTCGAGACATATGGAAAGCCCATTAATCTGGAGTCATCGTCAAATCCACGGCGGTCCAGGAGGAGATTACCAGCCTCACTGCTCAGAAGCAAGAGCTTTTGCCAATGACAGTTTTTGTGGTCTTCTATGACCAGCGGGGTACCGGACTGCTTGAACACATCCACCAGCGACTTTTCAACAGTACAGATCATGATCGATGATCTCCGATGCACTGATCAGTCACTTCCCGCATGATGATAATCAGAAAGGTATTTCTGTTGGAGTCACTCATGGGGGCTATGGCCTACAGGATGCATCAACGAGTATCCCGGGAAAATAGATGGCGCTGTCTGGCAGCGAATGGCGGATTTACCTGGGATCAGGTCATGGAATATCTGAGCCGTTCCAATCACATTGATTTCTTTCCAGAAGCCCTCAATGACGCCGTGTTTCCCGAACAGATTTTTGCGGGCCGCGATGAGGATGAAATCCTGGATTACAAGTTCGCCTACTTTTCTTGTTTGAAAACGCTCCGGGAATACGATTGATGGCAATGTTGAGGCCCCCATATCCATTCTGGCGCAGTGGGAGCGGTATCCAGCAATGCGATGATCGCTCAGAAGGAGACCTTGGGGTCTTGACTTTACCAGGCATCTGCAGGACTATGACAAGCGCAGTACCTTTTCACCTACGAACTCAATACTGCGTATGGCGAAGACTGGGCTGGGCTTCTTCTGACCAACTTGCTCCCCCGTCGAATATCGTTTAATTCCCGGCACCGGCCATGAGAGTTGTTAGGCTTGGGCTGGGATGCCTTTTATCCGGTGCATTAACCTATCAAAATCAACCCCAATCAGTGATTTTACTTATCTTTTCTCTTATCTGCTCACCATATCC
>JADJVH010000016.1 GCA_016716665.1 Candidatus Opimibacter iunctus
ATGCAGTCTATGATCCGGAGTCAGAGCAGATGACCAAGAAGTTTATTCAAGGTGGATTCGGTACATACACTCACATCTTTGACCCGACATGGAGGATATCTGCCACCTATGGATTGTCATTCCTGGGCAGTGAAGATTTCGAACCTCATGACACATTCAAGTCCAGCCAATATTTCGCTGCCAATCTATTCTATTACCCTATTGAAACCATCAACATGGGGATCGAATGGACCTATGGCACCAGAAGGAACCTGGATGATCAGGTTGAAGAGAGGCTAACGCGTATTTCAATGATTGCTGGATTTAGCTTCTAGCAACATATAACCTCGAATGGTGTTGCTATGGTATACTAATTTTCCTCTTGCATGGAAACAGAAATACTTGCCAGGATACAGTTTGCTTTCACGATAGCTTTTCACTATATCTATCCCCCGTTGAGTATAGGACTGGGATTGATTCTGGTCATCATGGAAGGCTTGTACCTGCGCACCGGGAATAAGCTTTATGAGCAAATGACCCGATTCTGGATCAAGATCTTTGCGCTCATCTTTGGCATAGGGGTCGCGACTGGCATCATCATGGAATTTGAGTTTGGAACAAACTGGGCCACGTATTCAAAATATGTGGGCGATATATTTGGCAGTGCCCTGGCGGCAGAAGGGATATTTGCTTTCGCCCTTGAAGCTGGCTTTCTTGGTATTCTGCTTTTTGGCTGGAACAGGGTAAGCTCCCGTGTTCATTTCTTTTCAACCATCATGGTGTTCTTTGGATCGATGTTCAGTGCCGTGTGTATCGTAGTGGCCAATAATGGCAGCAAACCCCTGCAGGGTATCATATCGTTGGTGAAGCATGAATGCCCGAGCAGAGGTTACTGATTTCTGGGCCATGGTCTTCAATCCCTCAAGTGTAGACCGTCTCTTGCATGTATGGACAGGCGCCTTCCTGGCCGGCGCATTTCTAGTCCTGAGTGTCAATGCCTATTATATCTTGAAAAACAGGCATCTTGCTATAGCTCAACCCGCATTTAAAATTGCATTAGGCGTGGCCACCCTATTTTCATTGACACAATTATTTCTTGGGCATCGAAGCGCTGCAGGCGTGTCTGTAAATCAACCTGCAAAGTTAGCTGCACTGGAAGGCCATTTTGACAGCACCGCAGTGGCTGATATGTACATATTGGGATGGGTAGATGATGAAACGCAAAAAACAACCGGCCTTAAAATTCCTGGTGGACTTAGCTTTCTATTGCATGGTGATTTTGACACGGAGGTTACTGGCTTAAATACCTTCAGGCCTGAGGACAGGCCCAGACAAGTAAATGCTATTTTCCAGTTTTATCATCTTATGGTTGCCATAGGACTGACCTTAATCGCCCTTACCCTCTATGCGAGCTGGCAATGGTTTAGAGGCCGATTGTTTGACAAGCGTTGGCTGATGTACATTTTTGCATGGTCGGTTCTTTTACCACAGATAGCCAACCAGGTGGGATGGTTCACTGCCGAAATGGGAAGGCAACCGTGGGTCGTCTATGGTCACCTCAGGACCTCCGATGCCCTTTCGAAAGCGGTTTCTGCTAATCAGATTCTCTTTTCCCTGATCCTTTTCATCCTGGTATATGCGACTTTGCTTGTGCTGTTCCTATACCTGCTGAACAAGAAAATAAAACACGGGCCGGATGACGATCCTACTCCAGAAACGATCGGAGAAGGCAGTAAACGGGACAATCCCTTATTCACGCATTAACAGAGACAAATGGAAACCTTACTTGGACTTGAATATAACGTTTGGTGGTTCCTTGTTTTTGGGGGCGTAATGACCGGATATGCTATTCTGGATGGATTTGATCTCGGAGCAGGTGCTTTACATTTGTTCCTGAAAAAAGAAAACAGTCGCAGAATCGCCCTCAATGCGATCGGCCCGGTCTGGGATGGTAACGAAGTCTGGCTGGTGATTGCTGGTGGTGTACTATTTGCAGGATTTCCTGTAGCCTATGCGGCTATCTTTTCTGCTTTCTATATCCCCTTTATCATTTTTATGATTGGCTTGATATGGCGTGGTGTGGCTATTGAATTCCGGAGTAAAGAACCTGGCACAACCTGGAGAATGATATGGGATTTCATCTATTCCTTTGCCAGTATTGTCATCTCCCTTTCCCTTGGATTGATGCTTGGCAATGTTGCACTTGGTCTACCCCTAAACGAACAACATGATTTCATTGGCGATTGGTTATCCTTTTTCAATCCATTCAGTGTGATGGTGGCCATTACAACGCTGGCCTTGTTTATGCTGCACGGAGCTATTTATCTGGCGATGAAAACAGAAAACAGGTTGTACACCAAACTTACGATACTGGCTAAGAGCTTTACGGTATTCTTTCTAGTTGCATTTGGATTGACTACCCTTTATACACTTCTCTATATTCCTCATTTGAGTGACCGTATCCGGAGTAGCCCGGTCTATTTTATTTTACCTGTGATCATGTTTTTATCCATTGCCAATATTCCTCGACAGCTCAACAGAGGTAAATACCGCTATGCATTTCTCAGTTCAGCAGTGACCATTGCCTCCTTGCTGGCCATGGTGGCGATAGAGGTTTTCCCGTATCTGCTGTATGCGACCAATGATGCCAAAAACAGTATCACCATCGACAATGCAGCTTCCTCACTGAAGACAATGAAAACCCTATTATTGATTGCTGCCATAGGCACTCCATTGGTTGGGATGTATACCGGTTTTGTCTTCTGGACGTTTAAAGGAAAAGTCAAACTGGATGATTCAAGCTATTGATATTTCATACCTTTCGACGTTATACTTTCATACACCTAACTAATGCAAACTTGTCAGGTTCAAAAGCAATCGCTCAAACTGTAGCCTGGATCAAATCCGTAGTCATTGGCTGCAACTTCTGCCCGTTTGCGGCAAAGCCGATGTTGCAGAAACAGATTCGGTATGTATTGGTGGCAGAGGCCACAAAAGAGCGGATCCTAAATTCCATGCTCGATGAATTTCATTTCCTCGATGAGACAACGGAGATTGAAACGACGCTACTCATTTTTCCAAATCACTTCTCTGATTTTACATCCTATCTGGCGCTAGTATCATCTGCTGAAAAATTGCTTTCAAAGCAAGGCTATGACGGGATATACCAGGTCGCCAGTTTCCATCCCGACTATTGTTTTGCAGGCGCTGACCAGGATGATCCGGCCAATTATACTAACCGATCACCCTACCCGATGCTGCATCTCATCAGGGAAGAGAGCATCACCAATGCACTAAAGCACTACAAAGATCCGGAAGGGATACCCGGGAGGAATGTGGATTTTGCAAGAGAGAAAGGACTCGCTTATATGCAGCTGCTGCGCGCTGCTTGCTTGCAAGAATGAAAAACGAAAAATGAAAAGTGAAAAATGAAAGGTGGAGCGCTGAGCAAAGCAATAACGAAACTTTCCGGGAGGAGTGATGCGAATGCGTGGTACCAAAAATAAACACACTAGCAGTTACAAACTGCCTTTCATTGAATCAACAATAGCTATGGTTGAGATATAGATTTGAAGTTGCAAACTTCAAATAGCGATAAGAAAATTTCGCACGGAGTCCACTGAGTTTTCGCACGGAGAAAACGGAGAAAAACTCACGACCCACACACACTCCCACACCGCTGATAGCTGATAGCTGATAGCTGACAGCTCTCTACTTCTTCTCCTTCTTTTTGAAGTCCCCCCGCTTCCAGGCCTCGATAAACTGTTTCCACGCGAAGGCATTGAAGAGATTGTTTGGCTTGATCTGGCCTTCAGAGTAATAATCCTGTGATTGCTGCTGCAGGTAAAATTGCTGATGCTCGCGGCCATCGGAAGGCAGATACTCACGGAGTTCTGCCATAGCTTTTTCAGACAGATTTTCCTTGGCGATATCCTCGAGGTCATCGTGGACGTCCATTGCCAGAAACTCAGCGGTAAAGAAATCAGGATCAGGCCATGGATAGATCACTGCCTCGGGCAGGAGAAAGGTATCACGGGTCAATATCTGGAAGACTGTATAGCGGTCAGCTGTCAGGTCATCGGGAATGTCATAAAAAACGTCCTTGTAGCCCAATACAGAAAAGACAAGAGTCTCACTGGTACGTACCACAATCGAAAAGAAGCCGGAGAAGTCTGTAAGGGTACCCCTGTTAGTACCTTTGACGGCTACTACAGCATAAGGCAGGAAGACGATGCGGCCTTCCTCCTCGGTCACTACCTTTCCTGAGATCTGGACGATCTTTTCCATGGGCACCTGGGCCTGGAGGCCACCCCCGAAATGCACCACACCTAAGGCTATCAGTAGAAATAACCTGAAAGCAGGTGCAAAACTGTGTCTGTAATATGCCATAAGGTAAAGGTAGGGATTGATTCCCTTACTAACGCCCGTCCCGCTGACCTGCCACATGAGTTTTATTTTTTTAACAGGTTCTTAACCTATCCGGCCTAAAAGGACCAGATATCCAGTGCCTGCTGAAGCACTTCCTCCATCTTGTCCACATAGATAAACTCCACGCCCTGGATATATTCAGGTTTGATCTGGTCCACATGGCGTTTATTGGCCGTTGACAGGATGATATGCTTGATTCCTGCCCGTTTGGCAGCCAGCACTTTTTCCTTGATCCCACCAACTGGGAGGACTTTACCCCGCAGGGTGATCTCCCCGGTCATCGCAGTATGTCCCTTGACAGGTTTCTTCTTGAATGCTGAAGTAATGGCCGTGAGCATAGTGATACCCGCAGACGGTCCATCCTTTGGAATAGCCCCTTCCGGAACGTGGATATGGATATCTGTATTTTCAAAGGTAGCGGCATCAATGCCCAACGTATCTCCATGTGCCTTGATAAAGCTCAATGCAGTCGTAGCCGATTCCTTCATCACATCCCCCAGGTTACCTGTCAGGGTAAGTTTTCCCTTTCCGGGACTGAGACTCGTTTCGATAAAGAGGATATCGCCTCCAACCTTGGTCCATGCCAGGCCTATCGCTACTCCACTGCTGTGGACTTCTGTATACAGTGTCGGATCGTAACGATCTGGCCCCAGTATTTCAGCCAACTGTGATTTGGAGATCGCTGTATTATACTTTTCCTCCATCGCCACCTTCTTGGCTACGAAACGCATC
Organism: Candidatus Opimibacter iunctus; assembly: GCA_016716665.1. GTDB lineage: Bacteria > Bacteroidota > Bacteroidia > Chitinophagales > Saprospiraceae > Opimibacter > Opimibacter iunctus. Next base: position 5,140 of record JADJVH010000016.1, read on the forward strand.
ACCGAAGCAAGGCGCCTGTCGAGGCTTCGCACACCTGATTCACGTGTATAGCTCTCGGCAATCTCGCGCAATACATCATCTTTAAGCTTCACATCAGTAGGCTTGAGGCCATGCTCTTTGCGCTGACGAGGGATGAGATGCTTCTTGGCAATCTCTATTTTCTCTTCGGTACTATATCCACTGATATTGATGACCTCCATACGGTCGAGCAATGCAGGCTGTATCGTCTGTAGTGAATTGGCCGTCGCGACAAACATCACTTTCGAGAGGTCATACTCCAGCTCGAGATAGTTATCATAGAATGTTGAGTTCTGTTCCGGATCGAGCACTTCGAGCAATGCCGAAGACGGATCGCCCCTGAAGTCCTTACCCACCTTGTCTATCTCATCGAGGATAAAGACAGGATTTGATGCGCCAGCCTTCTTGATAGACTGAATGATACGTCCGGGCATCGCGCCTATATACGTTTTCCGATGTCCACGGATTTCTGATTCGTCGTGCAAGCCACCAAGTGACATGCGGACAAATTTCCTCTTCAATGCATGTGCTATAGACTTACCGAGCGAGGTTTTACCAACACCCGGAGGGCCTACAAGGCAAAGTATCGGGGCCTTCATATCACCCTTGAGTTTTAATACAGCAAGGTGCTCGAGGATCCTGTCTTTTACTTCTTCCAGTCCATGATGATCATCATCGAGGACCTTCTGCACATTCTTTAAATCAAAATTGTCCTTGGTGGTATGTTCCCAGGGCAGGTCAAGCAGGAGCTCCAGGTAATTGAGTTGGAGACTATACTCAGCAACCTGTGGATTGATCCGACGGACCTTTGCGATCTCGCGATCGAATGTATCCTGTACGGTCTTGCTCCATTTCTTTTTCTTGCTGCGTTCCACAAGGTTGCGGATCTCTGCCTCCTGTGGGTTTTGTCCAAGTTCTTCCTGGATCGTCTTCAACTGTTGATTGAGGAAGTAATCACGCTGTTGCTTTTCGATATCCACCCGCACTTTCGATTCGAGCTGGCTCTTGATCTCAAGCATCTGCATTTCGTTGTGCATCAGTTTGAAGACTTCAGCTGCCAGGTTGTCGAGACTTTCGATCTCGAGCAATTCCTGCTTGCGTACATTATCGATCCCAAGATTGGAAGAGATAAATCCAAGGAGATGGATATCGCTCTTGATATTGCGGATCATCACCACTGCTTCGGATGGAATATTTGGAGACAGTTTTATAATCTTCTCTGCGAGGTCACGGATCGAACCCATGATCGCTTCAAATTCCATCTTGGTTTTGGCCGGGATATAATTGCGTGCATTGACCCTGGCGATCATATAAGGATCTATCGAGTCCATCTGGACCATATTGAACCTTGACCTTCCCTGGAGGATGGCTGTGATAGAGCCGTCAGGCATCTTCAGTATCTTGAGGATACGGGCCATGGTACCTACCTTAAAGAGGTCATCCACAGCAGGATCTTCGGTATCGATATCCTTTTGGGCCAGGACAGCGATTTGCTTGTTAGTGTCATGGGCCTTGCGAACGGCTTTCATGGATTTCTCGCGTCCTACGGTGATCGGGATCACGATCCCCGGATAGAGTACGGTATTCTTGAGTGCCAGGACAGGCACGAGTTCGGGCATATCCTCCCCATTGTGCGGCTCATCGTCTTCGTCTACCGAAATGATCGGCATGAATTCGCTCTCCTCTACTGCGGCATTGGTCATCAAAAGATCTTCAAACATATATCAGTCGATAATTTCGGAAATGTATGGTTTTATAACGCTTTTGAAGGTCAATTATCATTCCATTGGCTGGAATACTGCCAAATGGCGGGTTTAGGGGGAAAATGACTGACATTTAGTCAGTCAAATCCTACATTTGATTTCGTTGCGCACGAGGCGTGGGGAATTGTTTTACTTTTTGCATTGATCAAAAAGTAACAAAAAATCTAGTGACCCAAAAAACTCACCTTATTGTGTGAGCGCTTGTCTGGCTTCCTGGTTTGCTTTCTCGCCTGCTTCTATTTCACTCGTACCTCTTTTAGGCTTTATGGCCTAAAAGAGGCCTTCCTCGCGGTTCAGACAGTTTTGGGTCACAGTTCTGTGCCTATTCGAGATGACTGGCTCGAACAATTTAGCGCGACAGGTTTGTTACCTATTCGAGATGATTAGCTCGGACAGTTTTGAGCGACAGGTTGGCTACCTATTCGAGGTGAATATTTACCCCCATTCAGGGGGCCAGGGGGCAAAACGGAGCTGTTCCTCCACCTGCCGCCAGGAGGCGCCTTGCAATGATCTTCGGATCACCATGATTTGCTTGATCCTGCAGTCGCAGGCAGAGCCTACTCCGATCGAGATTATTATTTTTTTAAAAATAAATCAATCATGGTGTATTGCTTGACCATGCAGTCGCAGGCAGAGCCTACTCAGATCGATTATTTTTAAAAATAAATCAATCATGGTGTATTGCTTGACCCTGCAGTCGCAGGCAGAGCCTACTCCGATCGATTATTTTATTAAAAAAAAATATCCGATGTGGAATTACTGCTCTATAGCCTCTGCCTCGTGCACGATAGTATCCTGAGCCGCATCAATTTCAAAGCGGAGATTGCCGATGATAAACTCCTGGCGCTCCTGGGTATTCTTGCCCATGTAGTATTCGAGGATATCATCGATGCTGGTGTTGTCTTGGATAAGGACAGGCTCGAGATGGATCTTTTCACCGATGAAGGCGCCAAATTCATCCGGAGATATTTCACCGAGACCTTTGAAGCGGTGTAATCTCAGGCTTGCCACGCAATTTCTTCATGGCTTCCTGCTTTTCCTTTTCGTTGTAGCAATAGAAGGTCTGCTGCTTGTCACGCACCCTGAAGAGTGGTGTCTCAAGGATAAACAAGTGATTCTCCCTGACGAGGTCAGGAAAAAACTGGAGGAAAAAGGTGAGCAACAATAATCGAATGTGCATGCCATCCACGTCAGCATCCGTAGCAATGATCACACGGTTGTAACGGAGGTCTTCGAGGCCGTCTTCGATATTGAGGGCATGTTGCAGCAGGTTGAACTCTTCATTCTGGTACACGACTTTCTTAGTCATGCCATAGCAGTTGAGCGGCTTACCCCTCAATGAAAATACTGCCTGGGATTGCACATCACGTGCCTTGGTCAGTGAACCCGAAGCGGAGTCTCCCTCTGTGATAAAGATGGAACTTCTGTCCTTGAGTTCATTGTCCACCTTGGTATTGTCATTGTAGTGGATGCGGCAGTCGCGCAACTTCTTATTATGAAGGTTGGCTGATTTCGCACGCTGGTTGGCGAGCTTCTTGATGCCTGCGATTTCTTTGCGCTCCCGCTCTGACTGCTGGATCCGCTTGAGGAGTTCTTTCGCGACATCAGGATGCTTGTGGAGAAAGTTATCTAACTGCTGCGTGAGGAAGTCATTGACAAATGAACGGACCGTAGGCCCATCGGGTGCGATGTTGTTCGAACCGAGTTTGGTCTTGGTCTGTGATTCAAACACCGGCTCTTCGACACGTACACTGATGGCACCAATGATCGATGCGCGTATATCTTTCGGATCAAAGCTTTTGTTGAAATGATCGCGTAGAGTCTTTACAATAGCCTCTTTAAATGCGTTGAGGTGCGTACCTCCCTGCGTAGTATGTTGTCCATTGACGAAGGAGTAATACTGCTCACCATAATGCTGGCCATGGGTGAGTGCGATTTCGATATCCTCGCCTTTGAGATGGATGATCGGATAGCGTACTTCTTCACCTGATGTCTTGCGGTTGAGCAGGTCGAGCAGTCCGTCTTTGGAATGAAAGATTTTGTTGTTATACTTAATCTTCAGCCCTGCATTGAGCCACGCATAATTCCATAGCTGCTGCTCGATAAATTCGTCGCGGAATTCATATTCCTTAAAGATGGTTTCATCAGGAACAAAGGAGAGGATGGTGCCTTGTTCTTCGTCCGACTTGATGATCTTTGATTCTGACTTGATCTCTCCCTGGTGGAAGGTGGCTTCCTTGGATTTGCCTTCGCGGATGGCGCGTACCAGGAAATAATCGGAGAGGGCATTGACGGCCTTGGTACCTACCCCATTGAGTCCGACCGATTTCTTAAAAGCTTTTGAGTCATACTTACCCCCGGTATTGATCTTGGAGACGCATTCCACCACTTTGCCGAGTGGAATCCTCCGGCCATAGTCGCGCACAGTGACTTTATTGCCCTTGATCTCCACATCGATTTGCTTGCCGTAGCCCATGACATACTCATCGATCGAGTTGTCGATGACCTCCTTGAGCAGCACGTAAATCCCGTCGTCAGGGGTCGATCCATCCCCCAGCTTGCCGATATACATACCCGGACGCATCCGGATGTGCTCTTTCCAGTCAAGGGTGAGGATATTCTCTTCGGTATATTGGTTCATATGCTGTATTGTAAAAAGCAAAGATATAATTGAAAAGCTGAATATGAGCAGAACAGTAGGCTAAGTCCTTTGAAACCAGATCCAAATACTATTGAACAGCAAATAGATTGGAATGGTCACAGTAATGTGATTTATTCGAAAAATTTAAATATTTAGGTATATTGACAGGGCATCTCCTACATAGAAATAACAAATGATAAATCTTCCTTGCATTCCACAGCTTCAATGGCAATGAAGCGTATAATCACGTATGCGGTGATGATCATGGTGATCGCCACTCCCCTTACAGGTCAAAATCTGGTTCCAAATCCAAGTTTTGAAAACTTCACAACCTGTCCCCCGAACTACAACATGGGTGGTCCATTGGAATGTCCTCCGTGGTTTCGCGCTACGGGTGGCACAAGCGATTATTTTAACGCATGCCACACTACCGGTATGGTTGGTGTACCCAACAATGTATTTGGAGTACAACCGGCCCATACGGGAGATGCCTATGCCGGTAGTCTGCATTTTTGGCAATTCGTATCAAATTATCGTGAATACCTGGAAGTTCCTTTATCGTCCCCTATGACGGCAGGTACCACTTATATAGTAAGCCTTTGGTATAGTCTTAGCAGTTATTCCTGCTCCAATGACCGACTAGGCATTTACTTAAGCGGCTCTTCTGTCGTTGATTATTCAACTATTGGCCCACTTAACCTGAGTCCGCAACTTGAATTAAATACTGGCTTGATCCAGGACAATGACTGGCATCTCTTCACTAATTGCTATGTCGCCTCCGGAGGTGAACAGTTTATCACGATTGGAAATTTCTATCCTGACAATCAAACTATGATAGGCACTGGTTGTCCTCTGATCCTTGGGAATATTGCATCTTATATTTACATCGATGACGTTTCAGTTGAAGCTGCAATACCTCCTGAACCAATAGAACTTGGTGCCGCGGATCAGGTGCTTTGCCCGGGTGACGTCATTAATTACAACTTTGATCCCACGCTCGGTGAATACTTGTGGCAAGATGGCAGTACATCTCCTATGTATCAGATCAATGCACCCAGCGCATATTCAGTCACCCTTACAGCAAATTGCCTTAGTGTTGAAGACGAGGTCAATGTAACCTCCCTTGAGCCACCTGATCCAGTCGATCTCGGCCCGGATATATCCCTTTGCCCATCAGATGAACTCGAGATCAATCTGGATCCCACACTTGGAAATTTCCTTTGGCAGGATGGATCTACAAATTCATCTTATACCATCACATGGCAAGGAAATTATGCATTGACTATCAGCAATGCATGTGGTGAAGTCTCTGATGACATAAATGTGTCGTTTTATGAGTATCCAACTGTTGATTTCGCTCAGGATACGATCTCTGCTTGTGCCGGCGATATCATTACCTTCAATTTTGATCCTGCCATTGGGGATTATTTCTGGCAGGATGGCCAGGAGGGCTCTGTATACGATGTGTCACTGCCTGGAATATATGCTGTCACAGTATCTAATCCTTGTGGGAGTGACTATGATGCAGTTGTGGTAGATTTCACTGATGCCCCTGTACTCAATTTGGGGCCTGACATCACTATTTGTTCGGGGCAGGTCCCATACACGATCGATCTGACAGCCAATGCAAATGCGGAATCCTATCAATGGTCAGATGGTAGCCAAGGTCCTTCTCTAAACATCCTCACATCTGGATATTACAGTGTGACTGTTTCCAACAGCTGCTTCCAGGTTACAGACAGCATAAGCATTACTATCGCGGATGGCAATTTAACTGTAAACTTACCTACCGATACGATTGTATGTCCGGGTGATACCATAAGCATCAGTCCGGGAAATATCACGGGCATCTACCTTTGGCAAGATGGTACTTCCGGTCAATCATTGGCCATCACGCAGAATGGCACATATAGTCTGACGGTTACAAATGCCTGCGGTTCCGCCAGTGATTCGATAAATATAGTCTTTGATGATCAATTACCTTTCCCCGACCTCGGACCTGATATCAGCCTATGTCCAGGCGAACAAATCACCATGTATGCAGGGGTAACAGGGGTATCTTACTTATGGCAGGATGGCAGTTCACAAGATAGCCTGGTCGTCACGACGCCGGGAAATGTCATCCTCACCATTTACAATGATTGTGCTTCCCGTTCTGATACAGCAGCGATTATGTTCAACTCAAATCCACCGGTAGCTAACCTTCCTTCGCAGCTCAACCTTTGTGATGGGGATTCAGTCTTCATTGCAACTGTTGTAGCCGGCGCAACCTATTCGTGGAATACAGGTGCTGTAACGCCTTCAATCTATGCACATTCCGCGGGACAGTATATACTCACCATCACTAATTCATGCGGCACAGATACCGATACTACTGACGTGATTTATCTAGGGACCAGTCCTGCGCTTGATCTGGGTATTGATCAATCTATATGCCCTGGCGATACGATAACATTCAGTCCAGGCATTAACGGGAGCTATCTCTGGCAGGATGGGACTTCCACTCCGTCATATACATCAACCTCTGCTGATACAATATACCTCATGCTATCTAACGCATGTGGTGCGTCCAGTGACACCGTGATAGTATCGCAATTGCCCGAAATACCAATACTTGACCTGGGGTTAGACTTTCCCATTTGCACAGGAGATACAATTGTCCTGGAGCCTGGTATACCTGGCGTTGGATATCTATGGCAGGATGGTAGCAATGGTACATCGTATGAAGTGAGTTCCGGTGGAGTGATTATCCTCACGATTTCGAATTTGTGTGGATTGGCCAATGACACTGTAGTTGTAAGTGAATACAGCAATATGCTTTCATTAGACCTGGGCCCGGATATCATAGCCTGTGAAGGGGAATCTGTTACACTGCGCCCGGGCATACCCGGTGTGATGTATCTCTGGCAGGATGGGAGTACCGGGAATGAATTTGTTACGACATCCTCTTCAGAAGTTATACTTTCCATCAGCAACTCATGTGCTACCTCAGGTGATACTGTTTCCATCTTGATTGAGGGGATCGCTCCATTCATAAATCTTGGATCCGATACAGTTTTGTGCCGGGGAGATACATTACCCTTCCTGATTGATACGGCAGGTGTGATGATTCGATGGCAAGATGGCAATGTAGATCCTGAACGATTGATATCGGATGCCGGTATTTACACTGTGACGTTGTCCAACGCATGTGGTGAAATGACTGATACGCTTGTGATTCAGCAGCTTGAATTGCCACTCCCTTTTGACCTCGGAACTGATCAGATCCTTTGTCCTGACGAGGTCATCACATTAGACGCACCGGCTGTAACTGCGGGCAATGCATTGAAATGGAGTTCAGGCAGCACTTCTCCTTCCATCGATATTGATGACGCAGGGACGTATGTATTAACTGCCTATAATGCCTGTGGTGCTGAAACAGATTCTATCACTATTTGGATAGACACCTCCACCCTTAAATATACCGGCCCCGTTCATTTCACATACTGCAATGGGGATCACCTGATACTAAGTGTTGACCAAATAACAACAGCCGAATACCTATGGGATGACGGTTCAAGAACACCTCAACGCATAGTCACAAGTGCCGGAAGCTATCTTGCTACTATCACTTCTGCCTGTGACCAACTCGTAGAAGAATTTATTGTGGATGAGGGCGACTGCGAAGATTTGGCTTCTTTCATTCCAAATATCTTCTCACCAAATGGTGATGGCATCAATGATGTCTTCACTATCAGCATGCATGACAGTGAATCATTTTCATTTGAGATATGGATATATGACCGTTGGGGTAATACAGTCTTCCATTCCATGGAGCCGGATTTTGAATGGAAGGGCGATTTCAATGGAAGACAACTTGCTCCGGGTGTATATGCCTACCTGATAAAAACTGAAAGGCAGGACAACTCAGTTGTCGTCAGTAAAAAACTGAAAGGAGATATAACACTTGTGAAATAATCAATTATTCCTCGCGGTCTCAGGCGTAGTCCTGTGGAAGAAGGTCGGGAAAGATGCGCCTGAACTGTGCTGGAAACCGTTGGTATATGTTTCTGTGAAACGATATTGACGGACAAAATTCTTGAAGAAAGCGACCAACTGATCCTGAGGGATATTGCGGCTATTGGGTTTTGGGTAAAAGGCGAGATTGGAGATCGTACCATCGGCATTGAAGTAGACATTGAGCCACAACTTCACACCCTTGATATCAAATTTAGCATCTGCTGCAAAATCCTCGATATCCATCAGCAATTCGCTCCAGCCTTTAAAGGCATTATCGATGTTGTTGTTATACACAGAAAGGAAAACTTCCGGATGTTGCTGGGACAAGCTGAGGTAATAGTCCTCGTATTCCCCAATGAGGAATACCTCAGGAAGACCTGGGGTCTGGACATGCGGCTGGGCGTGAGCGCTGTCCAATAGTAGGATGAGTGTTATGCTTAATAGATACTTCAAGGTTCGCAGCTCTAAAACCTAATGATCTGTATAATACTTCGAATATATAAAAGATATTGTATATCAGTCTTTACAAAGGACGTTTAGGTTAAATTTATACGACCTTTCCCTTTGGGCTAAGGAATATCCAGGGAGCTTTCAGCGGCAACCCGGGCCAATAACCCAAATAATATTAAAGTTAATGATAATAGATATTGTACTGGTTCTCTTTGCTATAGGTGGCTTTTACCTGGGATATACGAAAGGTATCGTCAGGACCCTGATCATGGTGGCGGCCTATACCGCAGCCGTGATGCTCACCCTGAAAATTTCTCCCTGGCTGATGGATTTTCTAACCTCCACGGTCAAAATGGGAAAAGTTTTCGCCCTGATTTTTGGCACGATTGCCATCCTGGTACTCCTCATATTCCTGATTCACTGGGCAGCCAGGCACATCGATGCTTCTTTCAAGAAAGGAAAACTCACCGGCTGGGATAAAATACTGGGCGGCATTATCATGTTATGCGTAGGCATCATTTTCTACAGCATGGTGCTATGGCCACTCAATCAATTTAACATGGTGGGCGAAAAATCAAAAACATCCAGCCTCTCCTATACCACCATGGAAGCCATACCGATGAAAGCAAAGTCACTTGCTGAGAAATCCAGGCCGCTGTTTAGTAGCTTCTGGCAACTGATGGAAGAGACCATCCAGGAAACCAGTGCTAAAGAAAAACAATAAAGCAATCTCCAGCCAACACACTATTGAAGAATCAAGAAGTACCGGATAAAATACTGATCGAACGCTTCCGCACCGGAAGTGACCGTGAGGCATTGGGTACTTTGTTTCTCCGATATATGGAGTTGGTCTATGGTGTTTGCCTCAAGTACCTCGGGCAACCGGAAGCGGCGCAGGATGCGGTCATGGATATCTATGAGCATCTCAACCGCAAGTTGCCAGGCCATGAGGTAGACAATTTCAGTGGCTGGCTCTACATGGTCAGTAAAAACCACTGTCTGCAACACCTACGTAAGAAAAGCAACCTCTTAACAGTCTCCCTGGACGATCCGGTTATGCAAAACGGGCAGGAAGCGCATCAGGAAGATGAAGAATTTGACCTCATTGTCTCAGAGGATATCGCGGATCAGTTGCATCATTGTATTGAGCTACTGCCGGAGAAGCAACAGTTGTGCATCAGGATGTTTTATTTTGAAAAGAAATCCTATGCTGAGATCTGCGAGATAACTCAACAACCTATGGACCTTGTGAGATCGAATATTCAGAATGGGAGGAGGAACCTGAAAAAGTGTATACAAACCAAACAACGCCTTGGATCAGGAACAGACATATAAGTGGATACAGGAGCGGCTGCGTCAACTGAACTCGGGTACCTTATCTGAGGCTGACCGCCTGCGCCTGGTGGAAATCGCCAGGGAGGATCCTTTTGTGGCTGACGCATTGGAAGGTTTCGATGCGCATCCTGATATCGCGCATGCTCAACATCTCGATGCCCTTGCAAAAAAAATCAAGCCGGCACCGCGATTGAGAAGGCGTTGGCTAATTCCCAATCTAACGGTCACCGCAGTCGCAGCGAGTGTGTTGCTTATCGTAGCCACCTACATGGTCATCACCCGAATTGAAAAGCCTGCTGATGAATCGGTCCTGGTGATGATCGCTCCGGATACCCTCACACAGGACAGCATGAATGGTGCAGTGGCTATGGAACCCGATACAAAGGTGTCCTCTGCGGCAGATGAAAAAATTTATGCCACTGAAGGAACCGTTGAAAAAGAACGTGCAGACAAACCTGTGCATACAGCTACCAAAGAAACGACTCCTCCTGCATCTGCCGATGCCACCACCGCAGCCAAGAAGCCTGCTGTAATTGCTGCAGATGCTGAAGTAGAATCAAGTCCTGTAATAGCTGCTCCTGCCGCACCACCTGTCGCAGATGATCAGCCTGTGGCAGATGAAGACATTGCTGCTGAATCCAAAGTTGAACTGTCCCGGGCCAAACGTGATGAAGGCTACTATGCAAATCAGATGGATGCCTCGCTCATGATGAGCAGGGTGACCGGGCATGTGGTCGATGCTCAAAATGGTGAGCCCATCGCCAAGGCAAAACTCCTGGTGAGTTATTCCAACCAGGTATTCTATCCCGACATCCTCGGTAATTTTGAACTGTACCTTCCTGAACCGGAAGCGGTGATCCAGGCAGCCAGCGAGGGATACACGGAAAGCAATAAGGTCATCCACCAGGGTGAAGAAAATATATTAGTCAGCCTCGAGCCAGGCACTATTGCGCCACCATTAAATGTGGCTGGCAGTGTTGCCAAAGGCCCCATCACTCCATCCAGGAATCCAGCGATTGAATCCTTTCTCAACATCCATCAATATATCACTACTTCCTCCACCTTTGAACTAACCACCGAGCCGACCGCTGCGCGTAGGAAAGTCACTGTTGAGTTTAAAGTAGGCCGTGATGGAAACCCAAAAAACATCACCGTCGTCGAATCATCCCGCGATAAGAATTACGATGGGGAAGCCGTACGATTGATTGAGAGCGGGCCGGACTGGGTATGTCCCGGTGGGGAATATCCGTGTGTGAGGAGGTATACTTTTTATTTTAGGTGATTGAGCTGCTATCAGCTATCAGTATTAGCTAGCCTCCAGCTATCAGAGGATGTGGGTGTGGGTGCGAGTTGTATAATCGCTATTTGAAGTTTGCAACTTCAAATCAATATTTGAGGTATCATCTTATAGATGATCATCAAACCCCCTACCCCCTGAAAGGGGGACCTGATTTATCTCTATCAATTCATTAAGTTATCAACTCCCCCTTTAGGACTGTCGTTTATTGACAAAATGGAATTGGCCAGTTTTTACATTTCCGCAGGAAATAAAAACGCCGCTGGATGGAGTTCTCTCCGCCAGCAGGATAATACAAAACCAAGATTCCTTTTGATATTCATTCCGGGTATTCATTGGTTGGCGTATAGAACAATTCGGCTACGCTCAACAATTGAAATGTTGGCGTTGTATTTAATTTGTAATTCAACAATTGCAAATCTATGTCACACACCTACACACCCGCACCTCTTACTGTCTCACTGTCTTACAATTACCACAGAACTGATTTGGGATCACTTTTTCGTGATCTCAAATCCTGCAAAAGATTCCGTCATCGGCTGCTCGCTGACGACCACATCATTCACCTCTGCGAGCATGGGTCCTTCCTTGCACCATTCGATAAATTCGGTTACGAGATCATCCGGGCCTTGTACAAGGGCGCCAACTGTGCCGTCTGGTTCATTCCATACTTTGCCCCTAAGGCCGAGGGACAAGGCTTTGTCCTTGGCGGAGGCGCGATACCATACACCTTGCACTTTGCCGGTGATGTGGAGATGATAGGTTTTCATCAGTGTCGCTTACTTCACACACCTACACTGGTGATCATCGGGATATCGGCCATCGTGCGGAGGCCTGGTGTTGCTTTCAGGATGGATTTGCAGGCATTGAGGATGATGGCGCAGGTGGCGATGTCACCATGTACCCCTTTCATGATGCGTGAACGGATATGTGGGGTTCCATAGATTTCGATTTCATCATAGGAGTCTGGCTCACCGACGGAAGCCTGGAAGCTGAGCTTGATTCTCTCTGTGCCATTCACCCAGCCTATGCCGGTCTGGCGGACGCCTGCGACCTGGCCTGAGGTGATCGTCATGGCTTCAGACTGGATCATGCGGTCAGCAATGACAGGTTCGATGCGATCTTCTGTTTTTTCGAGGGTCCAACCGAGTTGGCGCGCGAGGAAGTGCATCGACTCTGACAGTCCTACGTGGCGCAGGGTGCCTTCATTCTTTCTTCTTTCAAATTCGTCATAGGTGAGGCCGGCACCGATTTTCTTCTGGAATGGGATACGTCTGAACTGAGCGTCCTGGTAACGGCGTACCTCTACCTTTTCCACCTGGTTGCATACCCCGGTAAGCATAGCCGGCAGTGCGTCCATCAGGAAGCCTGGGTTGACACCTGTGCCTAACACGGCAACTCCTTTGTCCTTGGCTGCCAGGTCGATGGTCTGTGACCATTCTGCTGAGCTGTCAAAGGGATAGAAGAGTTCTTCGCAGGTAGAGACTACGGAGAGGCCTGCGTTGATCAGTGATAGCAGTTGTGGACCTATCCTGGGCAGATCTGAGACCGTGGCCAGGATGGCGACATCAGCATTTGTTCCGCTACCCAAAGCGTCTGTGATGAGAACACCAGTGGCATCCAGTCCTGCATGTTCACCCATGTCCTTTCCTTTGAGGGAAGGGTCGATATCTACGACCTGGGAGATAATGATGTCATTCCTTTTGAGGGCGTGGCGGTAGATATTGATACCCAGGGGACCTGCGCCGATGAGGGCTGCGTGGAGAGGGAGTTGATTTGCCATAAAGCGTCTGTAATGGTCTGTTATAGAGGGGTGAAAGTAAGGGATTCTTTGTTTTTCTTTTGCTTTTGGCAAAAGTTGGGGGAAGGGAGGAAGGGAGCAAGGGTGGAAGGGAGCAAGGGAGGAAGGGAGCAAGGGAGGAAGGGAATAAGGGAGGAAGGGGCTGGAGGATAATTAAAACGATGGGGATTGAGTTAAGTCTTGAAAACTAAGCATATAGGGGTCATTCCCGAGATTAGGCAGGATTAAGTCTTAATGAGTAGCCCTAAAAAAGTAAAAGATTCTATATTTGCGCTCCGCTAAGTAAAAAAGCATGCCCGGAGGAGTGGTAGAGCGGTTGATTGCACCGGTCTTGAAAACCGGCAAGGTGTAAAAGCCTTCGGGGGTTCGAATCCCTCCTCCTCCGCCAAAGTCAATGAGTGCCACCATTTCGGTGGCATTTTCATTTTATGGCAGGACCAGCAAGCCTTTTCCGGCTTAGGTGGGCATGACAGAAAATGAAAAAAGCCTGTAAGGCGCACTCATTGACTTTGAGCAGCTACCCATCTTAGGGATCGGCGTAGCCCATCCCGGTGGCATTTTCATTTTATCGGTGCAAGCCTTTTCCGGCTTAGGTGGGCATGACAGAAAATGAAAAAAGCCTGCAAGGCGCACTCATTGACTTTGAGCAGCTAATGACTAACTAAAATTTCCCCACCGAATACTCATCTCCCCCACTCGCTTAATTGGCGAGTATTGTTAATAGCGTTTCCCTGGTGCACATTTGATGCCGAATAACCGCATAACGCTAATGAAACAGTTACCCACAACCCTTCGCTATTTGATATTGTTGACAGGATTGATCCATACCGCTGGAATAAAAGCCCAGGACGTAGGCATCGGTACGCTGACTCCTGACCACAAGCTCCACATTTCAGATAACACATCAAGCCTGTTGAAACTGGAGAATACGACAACCCTTAATACAGGAGTCATGTCCGAGATGTTCTTTAAGACTGGTCTTCACTACACAGGTGCCTTGAAAACCATTGGAAATGGAGCAGTGACTGCACGACTTGGTTTTTTTACCTACGCAGCAACCAACTCATCTGCTCTGCTCGAACGGATGAGCATTTTGGATGGCGGTAATGTAGGGATCGGCACCAATAATCCCGGATTCCTCCTGGACGTCAATGGCCGTATGAGGGTTCGCACTGGCGGTGGTACTGCAGGCGTCGCCTTTATGGATGCGACCAACACTACCAATCGAGGATTTATCGGTATGGAAGATGATAATACGATCGGGCTCTATGGGTATAATGGCGCAGGATGGGGGCTTACCATGAATGTCACTTCCGGCACTGTGAGTATCCCATCACAACTTTATGTCACAGCCGGAGATAGCTATACCGGGTATTTCAGTAATTACTCCGGCCAGGAAACATACGCAGCTGTGGAAGCAGTAGCGGCTGCCGTAGCGGGCATGGGTATCGGTATCAATGCTGAAGGTGGAGGGACTGGTGTATATGCCATTGCCAATATGGGCGGCACAGGCCACCGGTATGGTGTGGAAGCGCGCGGGCAGAATGGCTCAGGAAATAACTACGGGCTGTATGCTTCTGCCTTTGGCGGCAATGTTACATATGGAGTGTATTCTTCTGCTTCGGGCGGTAATACCAACTGGGCAGGCTATTTTTCCGGCAGCGTTTATTCCACCGGCACATACCAGGGTTCTGACAGAAAACTGAAAAATGATATCCTTCCATTGAGCAATGCTATCTCACTCATCAAAGCGCTGAAGCCGTCTACCTATGTATATAAAACAGCGGAATTCAAGCAGATGGAACTGCCGGAAGGCACACAATTTGGTTTGATAGCCGATGAGGTAAAAGCGGTCTTTCCATCAATGGTCAAACAAGTGGTTCAACCCGCGAGGTATGAAAACGATGACAACCGGTCAGGAAAAATACTATCCGATGAAGTCTCATTTGAAGCGGTCAATTATACCGCAATGATCCCTGTACTAATCGCTGCGATGCAGGAACAACAGGCGATGATCGAAACGCAACAAAAAAGGATTGCGGAGTTGGAAGCGAAGTTAAAGTAGCAAGCGTCCATGCTTTATGGTCTGCGCAGTCCCGTTAACTTGATTACATTTGAACTTAATGTCATCACTTTAACTCACATCAAAAACTAAAATGAAACAGACAAAACGCTCATTACTAACGCCTTTGTTGCTCCTCTTTCTGGCGTTTGGCCTCCAGGCACAGACCGATATGATCTGGGATACCCACGGCGTAGGGTTTACTGTACCGGATGATTTCAAGATCGAAGCCAACAATGCAGAGGAATTTACTGCAGGCAATGATGCCCTGTACCTGAGCATATTGCCGATCCAGGATGAATGGGTCACAGAAGATGACCTGGCTGATGCCGTCGTCACGATGGCACAGGAACTCAAGTATGACCGTATCCAGGAAGGTGATGCCATCGATATCGATGATTTTACCGGATACTACATCAAGGGCAGGAAAGATGGCGCCAATGCCGTATTCTTTGCACTGCTGGATAAAGAAAGCAGCACCAATCTCATCGTTGTGATCGTCTATGCAGATGATTATGAGGATGATGCTGTAGATATTGCAGCAAGCTTCTATGCGTACGACAAATAGGACACTATATAAGGAAAAAAAGAGCGTATCTGCCGGCAGATACGCTCTTTTTTACCTGAAAGGATGGCGTTTGTAAAAAATCATACGATTCAACCAGAAATTGAAGCCTACTTTAAACACGAAGTGCTTTTTATTGTATTTTCATGAAGCCTGAAGTCATCACACCACAGAAATACTAATGAATAAAACCGTCTGCGCTTACCTCTCAAGATACCTTTTGGTCATCCTGCTGACGGGGTATGGGTTGATTGGAAAATCCCAAAACCTTATCCCCAATCCAAGTTTTGAAACGTTCACAACCTGCCCGCTTACCTATCAGGGCATCTGCCAGGGCTTAGCACCACCATGGACTTGTGGTTCAACCGGAAGTGTGGATTTGTTTAATTCCTGCGGAGGCCCGTCAAGTGATATGGGGGTGCCAACCAATCTGCTTGGAACCCAACCTGCCATCACCGGCGCCGGATATGCCGGATTGCTCTGCAGATGGCCTAACACAAATTACAGGGAGTATCTCATGGTCCCTCTGACACCATTGACCGCAGGGTCCTGGTATTATCTGTCATTTTATGTTAGCCTCGCAGAAACTGCCTGCGGCATTGAACACATCGGCGCTTACTTTTCAGTCAGCAATCCATACATGAACAATTTTTATGTCATGGATGTGGAACCTCAGATTGAAACCAACAACGGATACATTTCAGATAAAGATAACTGGGTATTGATCTCAGGATGTTATCAGGCTCTGGGGGGTGAACAATACCTGGTCGTTGGTAATTTCAGGGATGATGCAGAGTCTCCTTTTGATCCGAACTGTGGCGGATATGCGTACTATTATTTCGAAGATTTCTACCTTTTTGAAGGCGGCCCTCCTGTTGAAAATGAACTCGACCTGGGCGGGCCTGAAACCGCTTGCTTCTCCTATGAAATAGTGCCTGATAATCCCGGTCCCATCTATATCTGGGAAGATGGGTCACATCTGCCAACGCTCACCGTCACCGAATCCGGAACTTATGCACTTACAGTTACCGATGGTTGCTCCGCTGCCGAAGATTCCATTGAAATCACCATCCTGGGCAATTACCCACCAGTAGATGTCGGACCGGATGAAGTGATCATCTGTAATGGCGATACATATACGATAACCCTCGATCCTGAACTATCAGAATATACGTGGAATGACGGGGAAAATGATGCAACTTACTCCATCACCACTACAGGCACCTACAGTGTCACCCTTGATGACGGCTGCCTGGTGACCAGTGATGAGATTTATGTGGAGGTATTGGATCCCCCTGTCCCTTTTGATCTTGGGGATGATTTCTACTTATGCCAGGGTGATGAAGTTACGCTATCCTTAGATCCTTCTCTTGGTCAATTTACCTGGGAGGATGGAAGTACATCTTCAGACTTCACCGTCACGGGAGGCGGTCAATATGGCTTGACGATCACCAATATGTGCGGCGAGGAAAGTGATGCTATCCTGATCACCGACCTGGAAGTACCTGAAGTAGAACTCGGCCCGGACGAACAACTGCTGTGTGATGGCGATATCATAGACTATGAAATAGATCCGGCCCTGGGGGATATCCTCTGGCAGGATGGCAGTAATGCACCGAACTACGAAATCTCGACCCCGGGTGTCTATACGCTGTTCCTTACCAATCAATGTGGTACAGGCAGCGATCAGATCGAAGTCAGCACTGCCAATTCACCAGATGTATATCTTGGCACAGATACTATCCTCTGTGCAGGGCAATCCCTCCTGTTGACTGTAAATGATCCGGATGGAAACTATCTCTGGCAAGACAACTCCTCAAATGCACAGTACCTGGTCACCACTCCCGGAAATTATGCAGTAACTGTGTCTAATCTATGTGGGACTGTTTCAGATAACATTAATGTCACCTTTGCCGCACTCGTGATCCCTCCCGACTTTGGACCTGATCTGACACTTTGTCCGGGTGAACAAGTCACGCTCTATGCAGGTAATCCCGGAGCTGACCATTTGTGGCAGGATATGTCCACCAATGATTCATTACTGGTTACAAGTCCTGGCACATATACCGTGCAGGTTTCCAATGATTGCGGCAACGCAGCAGATACCATTGTAGTCAGTTATAATAACAATCCACCACAGGTGGATCTGCCATCTCAACAGACACTTTGCCAGGGGCAATCTTTGATACTTGATGCTGTTGTATCCGGAGTCAATTATCTCTGGAATGACAATTCACAAAACCAACAACTCACTATCAATGCTCCCGGCACCTATAGTGTCACGGTCTCCAATACCTGCGGAACAGATAGAGATACCATCATTATCCTGAATGGTGGCCCTGCTCCATCTGTGACATTAGGTACGGACATCGATATCTGCCCTGGTGAGACAGTAACCTTAAGCCCTGTTTTTTCAAATGTTGACACATGGCTATGGCAAGATGGATCAGTGTTGCCATCATATACAGTGTCTGCTCCGGGAGTGATCTCTATTGAAGTCAGTAATGCATGCAGTATTGCCTTTGACACATTGAATGTGGGTTTGCTTCCTGCGACACCTCCACTGGATCTCGGTGCAGATACCTCCTTGTGTTCGGGACAAACTTTTTCGTTGTCCATCAACACACCCAATGTAAACATCCTGTGGCCCGATGGCTCGACAGGAACGGCATATACTGTAATGGGTCCAGGTCAGGTTTATGCGTCAGTGTCCAATAGTTGTGGTCTCTCCGCTGACACCATTGAAGTCTCAGCACTCCCAGATATCCCTGGTCTCAATCTCGGTGCTGATCAGTCCTTGTGCCCAGGTGAGTTAATCACCCTATCTCCAGGTGTCCCCAATGTCCAGTATAACTGGCAGGATGGATCGACTGGCAGTTCATTTCAAACTACACAACAAACCACCGTCATCCTCACCATCACGAATGAATGCGGTACATCAATCGATACACTTGAAATAATTGAGAGCACCCAAGGCCCGCAAGTCAACCTGGGCGCTGATATCCAGGTGTGTGCCGGCGAAGTCGTCACCATTCCATCAGGTATATCGGGTGTTACCTATGCGTGGCAGGATGGATCGACAAATCCTTCGTACACCACTTCACAATCAGGAGTCTTCATCCTGGAGGTTAGTAACAATTGCGGGAGCGACTCGGATACAATTGTTGTGGACATTTCCGGCGTAGCACCGGCAGTTGATCTTGGAATCGATACTACATTGTGTGAAGGCATCACACTTCAATTGTCATCAAATGCTGATGCCATCACGACTATCCTATGGCAGGACGGCACTTCCTCTCCCACTTACACCGTGACATCTCCTGGAGTTTACAGCCTTGCCGTATCCAATCGTTGTGGTGACGATCAGGATACAATCACCATCACCTACCTTGATTCACCTGGTCCATTTACGCTCGGGGCTGATACCACCCTGTGTCCTGGCGAATCACTCGCGCTGAATGCTCCATCTGTAGCTTATAATATCCTCTGGCAGGATGGCAGTGATGGATCAACCTTCATTGCTGATCAGGCAGGCACGTACTCACTACAACTGACCAATGATTGCGGTGTCGTCTCTGATAATCTGGTGCTCAGCTATGACACCCGCGTACCTCAATTGAATCCGGATACGTCGATACCATGGTGCACAGGGGATATCTTCTCTCTCGATGCCACACAGCCTTTTGTTGCAACATACTTGTGGAGCAATGGCGCTGTGACTCCATCAATCACCGTGACATCTCCAGGGTTATACAGCATCGATGTATCCACACCTTGCAGTACAGCTTCTCAAAATTTTGATGTGGTACCAGGAACAGATTGTGAAGTCATAGAGGTTCACCAGGAAATCTATATTCCCAATGTCTTTTCTCCTAATGGAGATGGGATCAATGATGTACTCAAGGTGAGTTTTGGTGCGGATATAGAGGTAACAAGTATGCAAGGCTCTATATATGACCGGTGGGGAAACCTGGTTTTCAGTTCAGATGTCATCCCATTCCTCTGGGATGGTCAATTTGTGGATGAGTCAGTGATGCCTGGTGTATATGTCTACCTCATCAAGGTGACTTACTCGGTAGATAGCAAGGAGCATGAGCGAGTCTTCACCGGGAATGTGACTGTATTGAGGTGATTGTAAGAGAGTAAGACAGTGAGAAAGTAAGAAGTGTGGGTGTGCGAGTGGGAGAGTAATCCGGAGACTCACTACACTCACAACTCACACGTCTGATAGCTGAGCGCTGATAGCTAAGTGCTGGCGGCTGATAGCGCATTGAATATTGTCCTGAAATTCCTATCTTGTTTCTGCATACAAAACCAGGAATCAGGAATTTATATCTCAGCATGCCAACCCTTCTGCAAAGAACCATACTATCTTGTTTGCTTTTATGCACAGGCTTCCTGATCCATGCCCAAAACCTTGTGCCTAATCCGGGCTTTGAAACGACGATTTCCTGTCCTCCATCTTATACTGCTATTTGTTCTGGATTTGCACCACCCTGGCTATGCGGGAATTCAGCAACATCTGATCTCTTCAATGAATGTAGTCCTCCATTTGTCGTTGGTGTACCAGACAATGGCTTTGGGTCTCAGGCAGCCTTTGAAGGGGATGGGTATGCCGGAATCATGGCAAGATTTATTACTGCCAATTACCGCGAATACCTCCAGGTACAATTGCTGTCCCCACTAGTTGCAGGCACATGGTACAATGTCAGCTTCTACGTTAGTCTTGCAGATGCCGGCTGCGGATCAGATCACATGGGGGCATACTTTTCAGTGGTTGATCCATTCCAAAACATGTGGACCACACTGGATTATGATGCCCAGATCGAATACGACAATGGTTACCTATCTGATGCTACAGGCTGGACACTGATCACCGGATGCTTTCAAGCTGAAGGCGGGGAAACCTACATGGTCATTGGAAACTTTCATGGGGATGCAGAGACCAGCATTGACCCGAATTGCGGTGCAACGACTTCATATTATTACGTAGATGGTGTTTCTGTGGAGGAAGGCATTGCTCCGGAAGAAATTCTATTTGATCTCGGGGATCCGGTGTTTGCCTGCTACGAATATGAAATTGATCCTGACTTGCCTGGCTATTATTATCATTGGGAGGATGGCTCACTTGGCCCTACCCTTACCGTAACTGAAAGCGGTACCTATAGCCTGACCATAACAGATGGCTGCAATGAAGGAATCGACTCTGTCGAAGTGACCATCGCCGGCTCAAATCCTCCGGTCGATGTAGGACCTGATGAAGCCATCATCTGCAATGGGGATGATTACACCATATCCCTTGACCCGGATATCAGTGAGTATACCTGGAATGATGGTACAATAAGTCCCCAATATACCATCACGACCACTGGCACTTACAGTGTAACTCTGGATGATGGATGTGCGGTGAGTTCGGATGAAATCACGGTTACAGTACTTGACCCTCCTGCCCCATTAAATCTGGGCGATGATGCTGATCTCTGCCTGGGTGAATCCATTGATTTTGCATTTGACCCTTCACTGGGCGATTTCCTATGGCAGGATGGCAATACAGGTTCGTCTTACTCTATTGACATCGGCGGCACCTATAGCCTCACGATCAGCAATCCATGTGGCGAAGAAAGTGATGAAATCATTATCTCTGACCTTGATATACCGGAGTTTAACCTGGGCCCTGATTCTGATATCCTTTGCACAGGAGAAATACTTGACATCGAACTAGACCCGGCATTGGGCGATATCCTATGGCAGGATGGAAGTGATGCTGCAAATTATACTATCTCCACTCCGGGAATCTATATCGCGTATATCACCAACATGTGTGGAACCGGAAGTGATCAGATTGAAGTCTTGTATTTTGACGATCCTGTCTTCAACCTGGGTCCAGATACGCAGCTATGCAACGGAGATACCTTGCTCCTTGAGCCCGGATCAATAGATGGGACATACCTCTGGCAGGATAATTCATCAACCCAAACGTTTACAGTTGACCAACAAGGCACCTATTCTCTTTTGGTGTCTAATTTTTGTGGGGAATTCATTGATAGTATTGTGGTAACCTATGGTGTACCAATCACTCCTCCGGATCTGGGAATGGATTTCAGTTTGTGTCCGGGAGAGACAGCAGTACTGAATGTATTTTCAGCCGGCGCAAATTATTTGTGGCAGGACGCAAGCACTGCGGATACGCTGTTAGTCAATGCAGCAGGAACGTATCATGTGCAGGTGTATGATGCATGCAGTTCTTTTTCTGATACTGTAATAGTCCTGCTCAACGGCAATCCGCCAATGGTGGATCTGCCAACGCAACAGACACTTTGCCAGGGCCAATCTTTGATACTTGATGCTGTGGTGTCGGGTGTCAGCTACCTATGGAATGACAATTCACAAAATCAACAACTCACTGTCAATGCTCCCGGCACCTATAGTGTCACGGTCTCCAATGCCTGTGGATCAGATAGAGATACCATAACGGTCCTGGATGGCGGTCCGGCTCCTGCTGTGTCTTTAGGTACGGACATCAATATCTGTCCTGGTGAGTCAGTAACCTTAAGCCCTGTTTTTTCAAATGTTGACTCTTGGCTATGGCAAGATGGATCAGTGTTGCCATCATATACAGTGTCTGCTCCGGGAGTGATCTCTGTTGAAGTAAGCAATGCTTGTAGTACTACCTTCGACACTTTGAATGTGGGTTTGCTTCCTGCAACACCTCCACTGGATCTCGGTGCAGATACCTCCTTGTGTTCGGGACAATCTTTTTCGTTGTCCATCAATACCCCCAATGTAAACATCCTGTGGCCCGATGGTTCGACAGGAACGGCATATACTGTCACGGGTCCCGGTCAGGTTTATGCTTCAGTCTCCAATAGTTGTGGTCTCTCCGCTGACACCATTGAAGTCTCAGCACTCCCAGACATTCCTGATCTCAATCTCGGCGCTGATCAGTCCTTATGCCCAGGTGAGTTAATCACCATATCTCCAGGTGCCCCCAATGTACAGTATAGCTGGCAGGATGGATCGACTGGCAGTTCATTTCAAACTACACAACAAACCACCGTCATCCTCACCATCACGAATGAATGCGGTACATCAACCGATACACTTGAAATAATTGAGAGCACCCAAGGCCCGCAAGTCAATCTGGGAGCTGATATCCAGGTATGTGCCGGCGAAGTCGTCACCATTCCTTCAGGTATATCCGGGGTCACCTATGCGTGGCAAGATGGTTCGACAAATCCTTCATACACCACTTCACAATCAGGAATCTTCATCCTCGACGTTAGCAATAATTGTGGGAGCGACTCGGATACAATTGTTGTGGACATTTCCGGAGTAGCACCGGTTGTTGATCTTGGAATTGATACTACGTTATGTGAAGGCATCACACTTCAATTGTCATCAAATGCAGATGCCATCACGACTATCCAATGGCAGGACGGCACATCATCTCCCACTTACACCGTGACATCTCCTGGCATGTATAGCCTTGCCGAATCCAATCGTTGCGGTGACGATCAGGATACAATCACCATCACCTACCTTGATGCACCTGATCCATTTACGCTCGGGGCTGATACCACCCTGTGTCCCGGCGAATCACTTTTGCTGAATGCTCCATCTGTAGCTTATGATATCCTCTGGCAGGATGGCAGTGATGGATCAACCTTCATTGCTGATCAGGCAGGCACTTATTCATTACAATTGAGTAATGATTGTGGTGTCGTGTCTGACAACCTGGTGCTTAACTACGACACCCGCATACCTCAATTGAATCCGGATACAACGATACCCTGGTGTACAGGGGATATCTTCTCTCTCGATGCCACACAGCCTTTTGTTGCAACATACTTGTGGAGCAATGGCGCTGTGACTCCATCCATTACAGTAACTTCTCCGGGCCTATACAGCATCAATGTTTCCACACCTTGCACTACGGCTTCTCAAAATTTTGATGTGGTACCAGGAACAGATTGTGAAGTCATAGAAGTACATCAGGAAATATATATCCCAAATGTATTCTCCCCAAATGGAGATGGGATCAATGACCTATTCAATGTGAGTTTTAGCTCGGATGTGGAGGTGACCAGTATGCAAGGATCCATCTATGACCGGTGGGGAAATCTGGTTTTTAATTCAACTGTAATCCCATTCCTCTGGGATGGTCAATTTGTGGATGAGTCTGTGATGCCTGGCGTATATGTATACCTCATCATGGTGACTTACACTGTCAATAGCAAGGAGCATGAACGGGTCTTTACCGGGGATGTGACGGTATTGCGGTGACCTGCCACCCCCCCGACCCCCTAAAAGGGGGACTAGTTAGCTTCATTTCAATTCATAATGTTCTGTTCTACCGCATTTTCAATTACTCCCCTTTAAGGGGGGCAGGGAGTCAGAAGGATCACAATATTTTTCAATATATTTGAGATCAACGAAATCACTATACCATGCCTACCTTCTCTCCTCTCCGGATGACAATCCTATGTGCGATACTGATGATCATCAGTTGTAAGAAAAGTGATGCTCCAGTCACAGACCACCTGGGGCAGATCAAATTTGATGTCACCGGCAAAGAAGAAGCAAAGCCTGCCTTTATCAAAGGCATGTTGTTGCTCCACAGCTTTGAATATGCGGATGCCGCGGAGGCATTCCAGGAGGCCAAAGGTATTGACACGAATTTTGTGATGGCATACTGGGGGGAAGCGATGACTAAAAATCATCCGCTGTGGCAGGAACAGGAATATGACAAAGGCAATGAGATCCTCAATGCACTTGCTCCCACTCCGGAAGAAAGAATAGCGAAAGCTCAGACAGATCTGGAAAAAGATTTTATCAAAGGCGTCAATATCCTCTATGGCCCGGGCAATAAAGCGACACGGGACAGCACGTATGCTGTGTACATGGGGACCCTATATGAGAAGTATCCGGGAAATGATGAAGTAGCTTCCTTCTATAGCCTGGCACTCAATGGATGGGGCACTACAGATACAGATAAGAAAATCATGGAGAAAGCCGCGCTGATCGCCAACGAAGTGCTGGCCAGAAATCCGGAACATCCAGGCGCACTCCATTATGTCATACATGCCTATGATGACCCAGCGTATGCCGATCTGGCACTGGCCACGGCAAACAAATATGCGCTCGTTGCACCCGATGCAGGCCATGCACTCCACATGCCGACACATACCTATCTGGCGCTTGGCCTCTGGGACAAGGTAGTCTCCAGCAATATTGTATCATGGAATGCCGAGCAGGCCCGAAAGGAAAGAAAACAACTGGACAACAACGCACTTGCTTACCATGCCTATCACTGGCTTGAATATGGCGAACTCCAGCTGGGCGAAAAAGACAAAGCCAGGGCGATGGTGGATAGTATGCAAAAATATTGCACCACCCTACCCAGCCCACGCGCCAGGGCACACATGATTCTGCTCAAATCCACCTACCTCGTCGAAACAAATGATTATACAAGTGAAATAACGGGCATCAGCGTAGATCAACGTGACCTCAATATCACCAACAGGGCAAAGGAATATTTCGTGCGCGGCATGACTGCATATTATGCTAAAAATGCAGCAGCCATGGACTCAGCGATCATACAACTGGCCGATGAGCGTGTGATCGAGGATCTCAAGTCCTCAGGCACCGGTATCCGGATGTGCGGCAATATCAACAGGTCCCTGGCCACCAGAACTGATCTCCTCGAAGCGGAGACCATGGAAATGGAGCTCAGGGCCATGCGCGCCTGGCTGAATAAAGACGCAGCCACAACAGAAAAATTCCTAAAGAGGGCCACTGAACTTCATACCGAGGCCGGCTACTCCTATGGTCCTCCAAGTATTGTCAAGCCATCATATGAAATGTATGGCGAATGGCTTCTGGAAAATGGCAGGGCCAAAGAAGCACTGGCTCAGTTTGAAAAGTCACTCGAACTGGCTCCGAATAAACGACTGTCCGTCCAAGGCAAAGAGGCTGCGATGAAAATGTTGTAAGACGGTAAGAAAGTAAGACAGTAAGAGGTGTGGGAGTGAGTGTGGGAATGATAAGTTTTACTCACAACTCATGCTTCGACTACGCTCAGCACAAGCAATATTCACAATTCAGAAAACATAGAAATGCTCAATTTGGGATAAGGCTCTTATCTTTCTTTGACAAATCGAACTCCCGCATGACGCTGATGGAAAGGGCATATTTGGTGCCGAGTTGGGCAAGATTATAATTGCGGATGATTGGCATTTCTGCCAATATGGATAAATTCCATTTTTGCGCAATCTTCAGGTTGACTTGTGGGGCGGCATATACCACATTGCCGCCTGTACTGGCCATCAAAATGTCCTCCCGATGGTCCTGGCTTCGCCATTCGTAACGGAACTGAAGGATCCCTGTCCAATGTACATTGATATTGCGGCTGATAAACATTGACAGATAATTGGCTTTTCCAAACTGATATCCTATATCATTGACGGCATTGGTTTCGAAACGCTCCAGCATAAACAAGCGCCAGCCTTTTGGGAGAAAACCCTTATATAAAAAAACCTGCCCAACAAATCCTGTCGCGCCGGTCGAAGGCTGAACATCAACACTCAGAGGGTATCCTGCCTCTGCATATTTAAGTTCCCTTGTAAAAGGAAACCGGACACCTGCACCTGCGGTAACTTCCCATTCTCTCACTTTGTCTTTCCAGATGGCATATTTAAGGGAAGTGACGGCATTGGAAAGACCCCATGCATTTTCTTTCGGAAATATATCGGATGTCCTCGTTTTGTTCAGATAGATACCCAATTCGGCTTCAACAGTCAGGCGTGGCACAATACCATACGCCCCCACAAAACCGAGATAATTGAAATTAGCTTTTGTGCCTTGCAATTCCGATTTCTCGCTGCCCGTATAGTAGGTATCTGAAAAGCTGTGCCGGAAAAAACTCGATGCCCGTAATGTGCCTTTGGGGACTGTCCCAACATTCGATGTACCTCCTACAGGATTCCCAGCAGAGCAGCACTGGGAGGATACTTCATGTGCCAAAAGCAGACCCATGACGCACAGGATGATTTTTTGTACCACGTTCAAATTAACTATTTGGTTTATCGTCTGTATCATACACCATTGGAAAACCATGGGAACTTTATTCCTTAACCACTTTACTGATTGCCACCAGACGCTTCCCATCATACCCGGCTACCAACAAAAATCCTGACGGAAGGTCCGCAGCTGAAATAGGTACAGATCCGGTTTGACTATACGATGCCAATTCCAGGCGGTATAGTTCCCTTCCGGATAAATCTGTAATCACCAGATGGGTATACTTATGACCGCTTACATTGACGGTAAAGCCCAAATCAAATGGGTTTGGAAACACACTCAACTGTGTCATTTCAGAAGCCGGTTCCGGAATAGCACTCAAGGTGCTTTCTGCAAGGGCCTCGTCTATCGCCTCGCTGATCAATGGGTCCTCGGAAGAATCATACCCAAAATGGTTATAATACACTTTGTGGTCCTGACCTCCACCCAGTACAACTATGGTAGGCATGCCAATACCCCCATAGTAGATCGTTTCATCGCCGCCTTTTTCAAAAACAGGGTGTGTGAAATGGAACCCCAATCTCCACGCAACCATCTGTTCACATGTCGTAAAATCGTTAAACCCCACACTGTACAGCTTTACTTTGCCCGGATGTGAAGCGGCATATGAATTATAGATGCCTCTCAGGCTATTGGTAGCGGTGATACAAGGAGCGCAATTCATCATCACGTAGTCAATCATGATGACATATCCGCTATCCAGTTCGGCAAAAAGATGGTGCTGGTTGGAGGTGCTGCATTCGATCCGGGTCCAGTCCATCGCGGTGGTTTGTGCGGAAAGGGAGTTGAAGCCGGAGAGCGCCAGGAATACAAATAATAGCTTCTTCATAGCTGATGTGATTTGACACCGTTAGGTATATACAAATATAACTAATAAAAGACATTTATATCCTTATATATTTTTTTGTTAAAAAAAAGATATCCCCTGGAACGTGTGAGACAGTAAGACAGTAAAACAGTGAGACAGTGAGAGGTGTGCGTGTGAGTCAGGCGAGAAGAGACACCAGTGAAAGGAAGATCAGATGCAGAAAACTATTGAAAATCGACCAGGATCGTCTCACCTTCCCTGATAATCTGATCCAACCAGGTTTTCCCTGACTCAGTTACGGTGACATGAACCTTATCCCCTGACCGCTCAACGACAATATCAAAATCATTACCGAAAGCACGGATATGTCGAAGACTCATGGATGGCCATGACAAAGGAAGCTGTGGCGTAAAGCTAAAACTGTGCAAACCGGTCGGCCTGATGCCAAACAACCCTTCAGTGAAGACCCTGCAATACAATCCACTTTCTGCTGAAAGATGCCGTTGGCTTCCTTCGGGATAGGCTTCGACCGGATAAGGTACATGATCACCCAACAACCTGCGACTGGAATATGCATGAAGGAATTTCATAGCCCTCTCCGTATCACCTGCAGCTAATACACCACGTAACGCATACAAGGTCGACCTGTCCCAAAAGGTGGCATCCCCGGATACACTCGCCAGCCCATCATCTGTCCATAATGCAGGGGAAAACAAAGCAGCTATCGTGCCTGCCTTGCGCTCATGGATACCCATCGTCAGGGGAATACAAATCCAGGCACGGAGTACATCATTCTCTTTGTAATACCTGTAGGTATCAAACCCATCAATCGATGCGCCGAAATACTGTTCAATACTTCTCTTTAAAGCAGAGGCCTGTTCCGCATACTGCTTTAGTTGCTTTTTATCTTTCCCCAATGCATCCCCCAGATAAATTGCCGAATTCAAAGCGTCATAATACAAGGATGAGGTGCAGAGATTTGCCGAACCTGCCGGAAAACGCCCTTCCAGCTCGTCGGTATCTGAAGTCACTACGCCTTCCGCATTTAACTTACGGTGACAGTATTCAAGGCACCAATGAACCAATGGCCACAATTGTTCTGCTTCCTGACGATCCCCTCTCGTGAGGGCATATCTTGCTGCTCCGTATGCGATCATGGCTGCATCACCGCGATCTCCTGCTCCGTTCCATATATCAGTTCCTTCGGCGATAATAGAACTGGGGATCGGCCTGTACTCATCATTCATAAACCTTGCAAAATGCAGGTAGGCATTGAGCGAAGCTTTATTTCCGTAATCATATCCCAGGAATGGAAAGAATGGTCCGACATATTCGGCCTGGTCATTTGCCCAGATCGCTGCGTAATATGCTTCGCCGCCCGGGCCATGCATAGGGCCACCTTTTGTTTCAAATATGCTCTCTGCCGCCCTGACCTTGGCAAATGCAAATGCGGTATTCAATACTGAATCCGGGGTCTCGAGAATTAGTTTCTGTCTGAGTTCGCCAACAAACATTTGTCGCTGCAATAATTCCTCAGTCGCATTGACAAGCGGACTGGCTTCGTCTGCCTTTTGACCGGAATAGACCGTGGAAAAAGTAATCGGTTTGCCTCGCTGCAATGTAAAACTACCGTGACCATGTACATCAACCTGGAGAGCATAAGCACCTTCTGTGCCTTTTAATGAATCCGTTGTGTAGATCAACTGCGATTCCGGTATTTCCACCACATATGGTTTGGTCGAAGTAGTCGAAAGGGTATATGATTCACAATAGACTGGTAGTGTGGTAGAGGGAAAAAACTGCCTGTGCAGCAGGATATCTCCTCCTGCAATACTGAAGATATGGACCGTGCCATCCAACCTGATCTCAGTTACTTTTTCGGCCGGCATGGGTTTTCCATTAATCAATACCAGTCCAAAGCCATCCTGATCAAATCGCCGTGTCAGACTGGCATGCGTATTATTTGGAATCGTCCTCAGCATCGGCCACACCAGACTGCGGGTGGCATGAAACGAACTGTCTCTGGCCACGCCATACCTCAATACACAAGAAATCCGCTTGCCACTCATCTCGATGTGGTCGCTGTGAGGCAGGTCATTTCCTATCTCCCACCTTAAAGTGTCATCCATACCTATTCTCCAGCGCTTATACTCCTGCCCGGACAGGGGGAATGAGCCAAGTATAAAGAGAAAGCACAGGCAATGGTTGCGATGGATAAAACTGGTCTTCATATGAGGGATAAATATAGCACACCATAACCTAACACGAGAGGTGTAAGACAGTGAGAACATAAGCCAGTGAGAAGTGCGGGTATCGGAAGTGGATGGCCATTATCTTTTGTTTAATGCCTATGGATGCCTTGCTCCTTGCCCCTCGCTCCGGTTGCTGAGCTACTGCGCAAGGATGAGAGTAAGCAGGTCGAAGCATGCTCCCTGCTCCTTGCCAACCGGAGATTCAGTATATTCGCCTTAACAAGAAATGAAGACTCAAACCTCCATATTTATCTCACATGCCTGGGGAGGTGCCAGTGACGAAATACTATCCCAACTGACTAAGCGACTGGAGGCAGAGGACATTACGTTTATCCTTGATAAGCGTGACTTAGGTTACCGTCAAAGCATCAGGGACTTTATGGTCCAGCTGGGGGAGGCGGACATGGTGATTATCATCTTGTCCAATAAGTATCTCAAGTCAGAGTATTGCATGTTTGAATTGCTGGAGATCCATAAAAACGAAAACCTCAGCGAACGCATCTTTCCTATCGTCCTCGATGAAGTCAAAATATCAAGTTCGTCCGACCGGCTTGAATTTGTAAAGTATTGGGAAAATCAACTTATCGATCTTCAAAACAAAGTAAAAGAACTTAACTCACTGAGTTATATTGAAGGCATCACGGATGATCTGAACCTGTATGCTGAAATCCGAAACAACATCGCCCGGTTGACGGGAATACTAAGAGACATTAATACCCTCAATATTAAACTCCATCAGGACTCTGATTATCATGACCTGGTAGAAGCCATAAAAAACAAAATCGAAGGAAACAAAAAGGATAAGCATAGGGCGATCCCAGTGGAGAAACCCAATTCATCTATTATCACATCAGGTAATCTCAAGCGAGTAGCTATTATCCTTTTTGCGTTGTTTGGGCTCTTTATGGCCTGGGGTATTTTCTCCAAGACAACCCTATTTGCCAATAAAGATCATGCCCGTCATGATGAGACTCCCCTAAAAGATACTTCCGCCAGCATACAGAACCCTATCTCGCGGCAGGACGATTCCAACAGAATGGTTGGATATCCAGCTGTCCATCCTGACACGCCAATTTCTCAAAACAAGCCTGCAACTTCCACAAAACAGCAGACCGAAAAAACAAAGTCTGTCCTTAAAACCCAAAACCCATCGCCTTCAACCACAACCAATATCCCCGCAACTAAATTGGAATCCAAAACAATACCTCCTGAGCCTAAACCAACTATTGCCACACCTGAAAAAGAGAAACCATCTAATTTAACTGCACTAACCCGTTCTGCTACCCTTCCAAAAGGGACTGAACTATTGGCCAAAAGCAGCACAACATTTTCAAGCGACGATGGATTTACACTACCAAAACGGGTAGCCTTCACATTGGATAAAGCGGTGATGAATGGCAATACAATTGTCATTCCCAATGGAAGTGTAATCACAGCCAAAGTGACCTACGTTCGGACGAGCAATGACAAACGTACTGGGGTTATTGATTTAGTTTTTGAATATCTTCAGGCTCCGGATGGCCAAAAAATACCCTTGCAGACGAATGAATTTCATCTCATTGCCAAAGGAGAAATTCCAATGGAAATTACTGCTGGAAGTATTTATAAACTAAAAACCTCTTCTTCGCTTCAAATAAAATATTAACATGAAAATCTTATACCAGTTGGTATCATTGATAATCGTGTGTTCGGCAAATCTGTCGGGGCAGGATGTGATCGAAATGCAATCCAAAACCAAAGGATTATCAGCTGGCATTCACGTTGGCTTTATTTCCTATACTGATGATAAGATTCATACTGAGACTGAAGCAGGCCTGGGCTATGGTGCTCAAATCCAGTATGGATTCAGCCATCAGTTTGCCGTTGCGCTGTCTTTTCAACATTTTGCCATTACCACACAATCTTATCCCAACACAGATATCCCTTACAACATTGACAGCCCGTATCCCTATACCGAGGCAGACCTGATCGGAAAATATATCTTCGGATCCACAAACTCCAAACTACGGCCTAATATTTCATTGGGATTCAACTACACGAAGAGTAAAGAAACGTATTATGATCCTGTCTTCAATTATACTTCCCTTGAAACGTACAGTGGTTTTGGTTTTTGCGGTGGCGGAGGATTAGCCTATTTTTTAAATACGCAGATGAGCCTTGATCTTTCACTTATATTTCACTCGGGTGATTTTACGACAACGTTGATCAATGGGCAGGAATTAGATTTCGCCCATTCGTACTTTAATGTTGAAGGGCTAGTGGGATTCAACTATCACTTCTAATTACGCTTTACTCATGACTACACTACTGGAAAGGTTTAATGCTCCGGGACCAAAACGAATTCTATCCCTCGATGGCGGTGGCATCAGAGGCGTGCTCACCCTGGGATTTCTTGAACGCCTTGAAGAAATGCTTGCTGCAGAAAACAATGACCCGGACTTTAGGCTGTGTGACTATTTCGATCTGATTGGAGGCACCAGTACAGGCTCTATCATTGCCTCCTGCCTGGCGATAGGCATGAAGGCGAGCGAGGTCAAAAAGCAATATTTCGACCTGGGCACTAAAATATTCGGGCTTAAAACAGGATTCTTTCAATATTTATTTAAAGGCGTAAAGTATAATAACAAGCCCCTGGAAGTAGCCTTGAAAAACTTATTTGGAGACATCACCTTAGGCGATAGTGAAAAGATTCGCACAGGCCTTTGTGTTTTTACAAAACGAGCTGAAACCTTTAGCACCTGGGCCATCCACAATCATCCGGAAGGAAAGTTTTTTACGCAAAATAAAGACTGGCCGCTATGGCAGGTGATCATGGCCAGTGCTGCAGCCCCTACCTATTTTTTACCCATGTTTCTCAAGGATGGTTCCGGCGGACAGGGCGCATTTATAGACGGCGGCATCAGTATGGTCAATAATCCATCCTTACGATTGTTTCTGCTGGCAAGTCTCAATTCATATCCCTTTCAATGGAGGCTTGGAAAAAGAAATATGTTGATGGTTTCACTTGGGACTGGCAATATTGATCAACGCAGTGGCTTTGCGACTTACCAGAAAAATAACCTTATGGCCTGGGCTGCCAAAATGCCGGAATTTTTCATGCATGATGCTAACCTGTCAAACCAATTGATCATGCAAATCCTGAGTGATTCGCCAACTGCAGTTGCTATCGACAGTGAAATGGGTGACTTGAAAGGAAATGCGTTCCTTGGATACCAGGCGCTGACATACTTGCGCTATAATGTCAGGCTGGCGGCAGAAGAGTTAACCGCCTTAGGCTTTCATTTCAAACCGGCGGAGATTAAGACGCTTGGGGAAATGGATAATCCTAAAAATCTTGCAACACTGTCAGCGATTGGTGAGAAAGCTGCAAAAACATATATTAAAGAAGAGCATTTTACAGATTTTAGATTCGTCAATCCCGCGCCAAAAGGAGAGACCTATTTTGTCTCTTATACCGACTACAATTTACCTTTTGAGCCCTATGCGAAAAAAGATATTCCGATCGGGGCTTGCAGGATCGATCATGATTTTGAAATCATGACTATGGAAGGCTTGATGAGGGGCAAGGCTGGTGATTACCTGATTAAAGGCGTCAGAGGAGAATACTACGCTTGTGATGCGGATGTATTTAAAGAAACCTACGCCAGATCAACGAAAGGTTGAAACCAATGATCAATTTTTGATAGTGTCCGTAAATGTAGGTTCAGAACGATCAAATTCAGCCAGAAATGTTTTACGGATCACTTGCCAGTGAGCTTTGATTTTATCATTGGCCGCTTTAAATTCCGCCTCACTGGTATTTTCTTTTCCAAGTCCTTCCACAATCGTGTATATCCCTTTGAGTGATTCAAAAGGATAGTAGCCTCTGTTTGTTTTGGACTCGTCAATATTATAGTACACTCCCCTGACTTCATCAATAGCCTTGGAAAGCAGCAATAGTGTTTCAAGGTATTCCTTATCGCCCTCTACGCGATGTTCTGTAAACAGTAAGGCCTTATTGACTGCATGGATCATATTGGTCCACAGCATTCGCAGGGCAGCGTGAAAATTGGATCTTCGCTGAAAGCTAAACCCGAGGTACGCCAGTGGCAGAGCGGTAAATATGGGGAACAGCTCTTTAAACATCCCATAATACCTCAAATCTTCGCTTTTGCCCAGGAGATAAAAACTGATGGCTATTAAAATAATCAGGATATAAAACAGCGAACACAGGATGATGCTCCGGATAAGTTTCTTTTGGTCATGCGTGTGCGTTTTCTATGTAAATATATACTGCGTCCATGATATACAGCAGTCTTGATGCAAGATAGTGAGGCAGTGAGCCTGATAAATGTGCTACCTGCCCCTGCCCTACCGCCCCACTTATGTTGCGGCAGGGCAGGGTCAGGCATGACAAACAAGCAAGGGCTCTGATTTAGAATATTTCCAAATGGCTTCATTTTTATTACTCAAAAGACAAGATTGCCTTTGGATACCAATGTAAGTTACCTGTTGGGCAAATGCCAGCCGATATAAAGAGATTGAAACAGTTACCTGAAACTGTACTTTCTCTACTGCCTGTCTAGCCTGATTGTCCGAATAGCTTAACTTTATAGAACAAGCAAAAAAAAATGACAGAAAAGCTAGTTTATAAAATACAAGGCGTGTCTTTATTGGTGTTGATCTTCCTTTTGTTAACACCATTTCAATATGCGCATGCTCAAAAGCAAGTGGCATCCATACCGGCAGATTTTGAACTGGCCGGAATGTCGATAGAGATGATGCAGCAAAAACTGCAACAAGGAGAATACACGTCTGTACAAATCGTCAAACTATACATGGACAGGATCAGGAACATCGATCAGTCCGGCCCTGCGCTTC
The DNA here is from genome assembly GCA_016716665.1 of Candidatus Opimibacter iunctus. Lineage (GTDB taxonomy): Bacteria > Bacteroidota > Bacteroidia > Chitinophagales > Saprospiraceae > Opimibacter > Opimibacter iunctus. The sequence continues at coordinate 40,070 of JADJVH010000016.1, forward strand.
ATGCCATCATTGAGTTCAATCCTGATGCATTGTCGATCGCTGCCCGCCTGGATAAAGAAAGGGCAAGACATCAGGTCAGAGGACCATTGCATGGCATCCCGGTGATCATCAAGGACAATATCGATACAGATGACGCAATGCATACGACTGCTGGCTCACTGGCAATGATGAAGAATAAGCCGGAAAAAGATGCACACCTCGTAGCCAGGCTGAGGGAAGCAGGTGCGATCATCCTGGGCAAAGCCAATCTCAGCGAATGGGCCAATTTCCGCTCCTATCAATCGGTCAGCGGGTGGAGCAGCCGCGGTGGCCAGACCATCAATCCATATCTTTTTGATCAGACTCCTTGCGGCTCCAGTTCTGGTTCAGCAGTAGCTGTTGCCGCAGATCTCTGCATGGTCTCGATTGGAACGGAGACAGACGGATCCATTGCCTGTCCTGCCTCCATGAATGCCGTAGTGGGCATCAAGCCCACAGTTGGACTGGTGAGTCGCTCTGGGATTATACCGATATCCAGGACACAGGATAGTCCTGGGCCCATGGCCAGAAGTGTGCGCGATGCAGCCGTGGTGCTCAGCATCATCTCCGGATATGATCAGTATGATGCTGCCACACATGGACGCATCGGCCATAAGGCAGAAAACTATCTAACGTATCTTGATACAGCTAGCCTGAAGGGTAAAAGAATAGGTGTTGAAAGATCAATGCTCCATCAGTCTGATCCCATCGGGGTATTGATGGATGAAGCTATCGCTGTATTGCAAAAGCAAGGCGCAATAATCGTTGAAGTTGATTTCACAGCAAATTATAATGCCATCTCGGATATGAATTTGACCTCCTCAAGTATGAATTTAAAGCTGGCCTCAACCAATATCTTGCACAATCGAACGGGCCTATGAAATCCCTGGAAGATATCATCCGGTTTAACCGTGAAAATGCAACACAGGTAATGCCTTCCTTTCAACAGGAAATCATGGAAGACGCGCAAGCCAAAGGCGGGCTCAACTCAGGAGAATATATCGCGGATGTGTCCAGCCTTCTCTCTATGAAAAAATACATCGATGATCTAATGGCTTCCAACCAACTGGATGCATTGTGTGGAGCCGGGAGTGGCGCCTATAGCCCTGCTGCGGTAGCGGGATACCCCTCTATCACTGTGCCGATGGGACTTGCTGATGAGCTGCCTGTCGGGATCACTTTCTTTGGCCGAGCTTTCGATGAACCAATCATTCTGGCTATCGCTTATGGGTACGAGCAGGCTTCCAATAGGAGGACTCCGCCGAAGTTCTTGCCAACTTATGTAAAATGACAAATGAAGAGACGCGATTAATCGCGTCTCTTCATTTGTCATTTGTCCCTCGTAATTAGTAAATCGGCATTCTACTTCTTACTTCTACTTCTACTTCCCACTTCGCTATTCGCTATTCCTTATTCGTTATTCGTTATTCCCCTATTTGGCTATCTTCACCAAAACCACAACCAAAGTATCCCTTTCATGCTCAATACCATACTGGCCATTTCGCCTGACACCATCGTACAGATTGCGGGCGTGACCGTAGCAGCAGCTTCTATCATCATTGCCCATGCCATCCAGCGTAGCCGTGACCGCAAGATTGCCCGGAGAGATATCTACCAGAAACTTGAATTTGCGTCTGTCGAGCTCTTTCGCTTTGAAGCCGATCATCTCGACCTGATACGACCGATATGGGAGGAAGGGCGTCCGCTGCCCCCTAAAGGAACTGCTGAATATGTAGCCATCATGAATTACATCTGCCAGGTCCTCAATCTGTTTGAGCTCGCTATCAAATTCAGAAATGACAAAACCATGCCCCCGGATATTTTCGGTTCATGGGTTGCATGGTTTTACCTACTGCTCCGTGCACCAGGATTTCCGCCGATCTGGGAGGAAACAAAGTGGAATTATCTTCCTCAGTTGCGTAAGGTGATGGATGGTGGCTTGAAACTCCTGAAGACAGAGCCAAAACCAATCAAACAAGAAGGCTTGTTTTACGAATATGTTTCCTTCCACTTGAGATGCAATGTTGTACAGGGATGGACAGCCGCAGATGAGGACAATCCGCTTGATGATTTCTGGAAAAGCAGGCAAAAGACCAAGCGGTCCAAACAGATGACTGAGGCTGAACACATCACGATCAAATGGATTACTGACCAGGCTATAGCTCCTGACCTGGCAAAACTATTTGTAGCAAATGCAGGCAGTGCTTATATCTCCCATGGTGAAATCCAGGAAGGAAGGGCTATCAACACTACAGAGTGGTCCCCGGATCTCGAATCTAAACTGACCAAGGAATTTAACGCTGCCTCCTGCAATCCTCCATTTCAGGATGCCAACCTGATCGGTGCCTTTCAACATGAAAAGCTTATTGGTTTCATGTTACTTGAATTTACCAAAGGTCCATCCGGGACTTTCGCCACCATGTCAGATATCATTGTGGACAAGCACTATCGCAATATGCATATCGGAGAAAAACTCATCACCTGGGTAGCAGAGCAACTCCAGGCTAAGGGGATCACGGAAATGTATGCGGAAAGTAATATTACGAATGAAGTCGCGCACGTTTTCCTCAAGAATATGGGATTCAGGACGATTTCCAAAGTCTTCAGGAAAGAGATTGCATGAGGTGTGAGAGTGTCAGACAGTAAGACAGTAAGACAGTAAGAGGTGTGGGGTGTGGGAGCGTGAGAACGTGAGATGTGTGAGAACGTGAGAACGTGAGATGTGTGAGATGTGTGAGATGTGTGCATGTAGCAAGAAAATGGCCATCAGTCAATTACTCCGAATGTCGGGTGGGTGACATTATCATTTCATCATTTTGTATTCCCTGAGGGCCTGGCCATTATCTTTGGGCTTGTTATACATTATCCTTAAGCAGTATAGGTATTCCATTCCGGTAAGATCTCCTTTTTCTACCCATGGATTACTTCTCTCTCCGGTGCTGCCTGTCTCCGGTGTATATCAAAAACATGTTTGTTTGCCATTCGTCGCAATGCGATGTAAGGCCCTCATTGTTATACCCGGAAAACCACCAATATGCAAACCGCAAGGACTTACACGTCCATTCATTACCTGACTTATTTTCTCCTTTGCATCCTCATGTATATCGGATGTACCAAAGGTCCGGATAGTCATGACCAACAGGCAACACTACAAGATTCATTCGCACTGGAAGGCGTTACTGTCGCACAACTTCAGGAAAAATTAAGACAAGGCGAGTTCACATCGGAACAGATCGTAAAATTATACCTGGACCGTATAGCCCGGATTGACAAATCAGGGCCGGGTCTTCATTCCGTACTTGAAACCAATCCGGACGCCCTCAGCATAGCGAGAGCGCTGGATGCTGAACGCGCCAAGGGGCATATCCGTGGGCCGCTGCACGGCATACCGGTGATGCTAAAAGACAATATTGATACCGGAGATAAAATGCTGACCACCGCAGGATCCATGGCCTTGTCCAATCACTATGCAATGGAGGATGCTTTCCTGGTAAAACGCTTACGCGATGCAGGGGCTGTGATACTTGGTACCACCAATCTGACAGAATGGTCAAATTTCCGGTCCCGGCAATCCATCAGCGGATGGAGCAGCCGTGGAGGCCAGACTAAAAACCCCTATGTGCTCGACAGCAACCCTTGTGGATCGAGTTCAGGCTCCGCTGTAGCCGTAGCAGCCGATCTGTGTACCATCGCTGTAGGGACCTCAACAGATGGCTCAATAGCATGCCCCGCATCTATGAATGGGGTCGTAGGTATCCGGCCAACGATAGGCCTGATCAGCAGAACAGGGGTCATACCAGTTGCAAAATCACTTGATACCCCCGGTACGTTTGGCAGGACAGTCAGGGATGCCACTATATTGCTCAATGCCCTGATCGCCCAGGACGAAAAAGACCCGATCACGCTGACCAATAAGCAAAGGCACCATGAAGACTACACAAAGTATCTGGATGCCAAATCACTGAAAGGAAAGCGAATCGGAGTTGAGCAGTTTATGCTGGACAGCCCTGACCCGATTGGCGAAGTACTGCGGGAGGCGCTTGACGACATGAAGAAACTGGGAGCAATCATCGTCCCAATATCATACGCACAACTCTATAGCAACATTCTCGCATCAGAACACATCGTGATGAAATATGAATTTAAGGTTGGCATCAATCAATACCTGTCATCCTCCTCCAGTGAATTTAAATCACTGCAGGATATCATCCGGTTTAATGAGAAGAATGCTGAATCGATCATGCCTTACTTCGGACAGGAGTTGATGATCGAAGCCCAGGCTACCAAGGGTCTGGAGAGTGAAGAATATATTGCGGCCTTATATCAACTCAAGGAACTGGGCTCACAGTTGATGGAAGTCATGGATATCCACCAACTGGATGCGATCTGCGGAGCAGGCAGCGGTACATATGGTCCGGCAGCAGCAGCGGGATGGCCTTGTATCACCTTGCCTATGGGACTGGTCAATGATATACCCGTCGGTATCACTATCCTGAGCACCCCCTATTCAGAACCCAAACTCCTCTCGATCGCATACGCATACGAGCAAATCTCACAGAAGCGTACAAAACCAAAATTCCTGGCGACCAATAAGAACAACCTATAGCCAGATAAATCAGGCCATCGTAAAATGTTTACTTTTGAGCATGACAATCAAAATCCTCCTGCTCATAGGTACCGGAAGTTTTATAGGGGGCATACTGAGATATCTGATATCCTTTCCACTCCTGCACAAGCATCCTGATGGATTCCCCTGGGGCACCCTACTCGTCAATGTGCTGGGTTGTCTCTGCATAGGACTACTGTATGGTTATGCAGAGCGATGGAATTTTCCAAAAGAATGGAGACTGTTCCTGGCCACGGGCATACTCGGCGGATTTACAACATTCTCAACCTTCTCCAATGAAACAGTCACCCTATTTAACAATGGCTATTATGGATATGCCATATCCTACGTACTCTCCAGTGTGATAGCCGGTATTGCCGCCACATTTCTGGGATGGTTCCTTATCAAGGCCTTTTAACTAGTTGTCACAGTAACACTTGTGTTCTTTTCGCACGGGGTACGCGGAGTTTTCGCACGAAGTACACGGAGTTTTCGCAAGAGGTATGCGGAGTTTTCGCACGGAGTACACAGAGTTTTCGCACGGAGTACACGGAGTTTCGCACGTCGAAGATCCCGCTATTATGTTAAAAATGTTGCGGGAGAGTACACGGAGGTTTCGCACGGAGTGCACGGAGGTTTAACACGGAGTACACTGAGAAATAAAGGTCGTTGTGCAGACATCCAATTGAAGATTGCCGACTGATGACTGCAAACTGAGTACTATGCACTCTTCACTTTATTGCCGCTTGCTGAGCGTAGCCGAAGCATCATACTTCGACTAAACTCAGCACAACGCTTTTCATTTTTCATTTTTCATTTTTCATTTACCATAGATCATCCTGTAAAACGGAAGACTGATTCCTTTGTTGATGAGTGTAAAGAACAAGACCGTAAACACGGTGCTGAATAATATCAATGAAAAACAAACAGCCTGGATGATATCCCCATCGGCGACCCCGCTCTGATATGGCAATGTGGCGACCACTGCTGCCCCTAACCCCTTAGGGATCATACTCGATATCACGGCTTTATCCATAAGCGGTGTTGATGCCGGTACGACCAGTGGCACATAGAGGACACGCACCAGGCAAAGCACTAGGGTCATCACTGCGCCCCATAACAACCAGTCTAGCCTATGGATCTGGATACTCATCCCGATGAAGAGGAAAAAGAAGGTGCGAAGCAGAAATACGATCTCACTGAAGAAGTTTCGTTCATCCTCAGGCAACACGATGGCCTGGTCTGGTATTATTTTTTCAAGGAACCTCGGCTCCAGGTACATCAAATTTCCAATGGCGATACCAAATGACAATGCAGTGAGCGGGCCGCTGAAATTGAGATACTCAGTGATCCCATAGAGAATGAGCAGGAATGCAGGGGTCGAAAACTTGGTGCTCTTGAGGTCCGGAAACCTGTTGATGATGATCGACCACAGGAATGCCCCGCCTATGCCAATCATCAGGGCGATGAGCAGTGAGGCAACAAACTGCGAGAGCACAAGATTGATCTCGATTTCACCAGTGACCATCAGGCCAAGGATACTGATCGGAATGGCCAGTGTAAATACATCCGTTTCCACCGACTCCATGATCAGGATGGTAGATGTCTTTGGAGTCACTGCGATCCTTCTCACCAGCCCCACTACTACTGCCGACGATGTACCTCCAAGGGCAGCGCCTATAAACAGGCATGCCAGCACCGGAATATGGAAAATGAAATAGGTCAACAAAGACAATACAATCCAGGTTGCAAAAAAACCTACAACAGTGATGCCGGCAGATTCCCTGAAAGATTTTTTTACCTCTGCGATCTTGAGGTCTGTACCGCTTTCAAAAAGAATGAACACCAACACAAGGTGACTGAACAACTTGCCCGGAGTACCAAATGATGATGAGTCAACTAACCCGGTGATCGGGCCTAAGAGCATCCCTATAAACATGAGGCCCAATACATCCGGAATGCCATGCCTGGTAAAGATCGCCGCCAGGTAATGCCCCCAGAAGATAAAGATCCCGATGAAGATGATAATGATGGCTGTAGGCATGTAGTGTGGTTGTGATAACAATAATACCCATTTCTTTTCTCTTTGCTCTCTGCCCTATGCTCTCTGCCCTATGCCCTATGCTACTTGTCCCGCGGGGACAAGGCCTGGTCCCACTGCGCACCGATGACATCTTCATCGATCTTCATGTATTGGAGGAAATCATTGGCTGAACCCATCCCCGGATTCTTACTGACCACATAATACTGGCCTTGCGGAGTGACGCGCTTCTTGAGGTGGATACCGAAGGTATCATACTTCTTCATCCACTTCTGGATATCAACACCATCCTTGAGCTGCACGATCACATCTGTTGGCTCAGGCACATCCGGCTCCAGGGGACGCAGAGTAGTAGGTGTCCACCGGGCCTCACGCACGAGGTGATCGACCTTCTGGAACACCTTGCCTATCGGATCAGAGATTTTACTCTGGAGTGAAAACCACCGTAAACCATCCTTATGCTTATACAATATCGATGTCGAAGGCAGATCAGAAATTTCAGGCAAGCCACTCAGGTCCTCCTGCCACCATGACTCTGGTTCGAGATCTGTGAGCAGCTCATGCACTGCTTCCTGATCGAGATCGGCGTGGTACCACCCTGGTTCATTGAGGTTATATTTGGATTCCACCAAACCACTATTGTCCGATAAGATATAGAAGACATATACAGGACACTGACCGAAGCAAGGGCCACGATCATACTTGATCACCCATGGAGCCCACTCAGGTTCAGTATCCGGAGCAGCAGTGGTTGGTTTAGCCAAGTGACACGACGTGCCTGTAAGGAGGATCACTATTGAGAAATATTGGAGTGACTTCATAAGGCATTGTATGTTTATACGCAACAACACATTGTGGTGATGCTTAACTTAATTCGAATTGCAGATTCCTGCTGTGTTTCAAGAGTAATGGCTGCCATCAGTATACTGCAATTTTCCTGACATAGTCCTTCCCTCCTGAATCCAATTTTACAAAATACACACCCGGGGCTGAATTGCTCAGGTCTAGCAGATAACTCCACTCCTCTACCCAATAACCTTCATGTACTAATTTCCCATCAGCACTATACACACTGATTTTCTTCACGTATGGCCATCCATCCACATTATAGATCACATAGGCCTGCGACTGGGAGTCATAGGACCACACAAGGTTATCGTACCATTGATCATAGGTGGCCGCATGCATGATGCATCCACCTTCAAGAGGCAGACCAGGATAATACGCCGATTGAGCAGCCTGCATCACTGCTACCTGCCCTGCAGTAAATGCAGCCAGGCAACGATCATCTGTAAAGTCCATAAAGTTTTGGTACATATTGCTGGTACCGCAGCTCATCTGCACTCCGGATGGGCAATCAAAAAAAGGCCCTTCAGCATTAGGGGTGTCATCAATATCATCACTGTCTTCGCAAGTGGTATCAAAACCCTGACCCCATATATGCTTCAATCCAAAGAAATGTCCCATCTCGTGCGTGAGTGTATGGCCTCTGTTGTAAAATCCTGCTCCACCCGCATCACCGATCGAACCGAAATGTCTTATGTCTAATACCACTCCGATCTCTTCAGGAAAAGGAGCCATACCTGGAAAAGAAGCGGAGCCAAGTATATCCCCATACTCCCCTACCCATATATTGATATAGCGTGCAGGGTCCCATCCTGACTTACCTAACTGATCATAATGAATCGCAATCCTTCCGCCTTGCTCGGTCTGCAAAGCAATATCCTTTATTTCTGTGCTGGTAAAAGTAATGCCACTCGTAGGCTGTCCCTGCGGATCAACGGTCGCCAGACAAAATCTGATCTGTGCATCTGTCACCAGTGAAGTGAACTCGTCACCAAGTGAAGGTATATTTTCTCCTAAACCCGCAAAGTCTGCATTGAGCACATCAAGTTGATTGAGCACCTGTGCTTCAGTAATCGGCATGAAAGGCTCACGCGCTACCACATGAATAACAACTGGCAGGAAAATAACGGATCTGCTGTGAATAGCCTGTTGGCTCTGTGCGCGATGAATGCGTGTAAGGAATTGCTGGTATGCTTTCTGATCACCGGAGAGGTCAAACCTCCGATCAACATCACATCGTATGGCCTGTCCCGAAACCCACATCGGGAGCGAAATCAGCATATACAACAGGATGGTGCGCATGGCTAGAATATGCATCAAAAGTAAAACAAAAGGACCGGACGCTTAGAATCCACCAGTTGAGTCGTAAACGCCCCGCTTATATGGCACCTTGAGGAAATCAAACGTACCAGGCTTGACACTGATATTAAAAGCATACGTACCCCGCGTAGGCTGCCAGTTGAATGACATCTGCCAGCAATGCAGGTCACGTGAGAGTCCGATATCCGGATAGGTCAGTCGCTTGGAGATAAAGTCATACCCAATGTTACCAAAATAGATGGACCAGTTGGGCGTGAGTTCCATGCCCCCTACCATATTGATATTGTTGGTCGTGACACGCGTGATATCCGGTCCGGTCATGCCCATCCTTACGATACCAAGTTCATGATTGATGGAAAATCCGCTGAGGAGGTCTTCAAACTTGCTGCGCGTATCCTTTATTGTTTTCGTGCCTGATCCATCTGATTCGACAGGGACTTCAGGTGTAAATAACTTCTTTACATCATTGAAGGTGATGCGTGTTGAAAACCGTAAGCGCAGGTTATCAAAGCGCAGGAGTTTATTATTGGAATCAATATACAAGGCGGTATCCAGCTTGCCATTTTCCTGCAATCCATAAAACGAATAGGAAGCGCCTACGGAAAATGTGGTGATTCCTTTAAAGAACCTGGTATTGCCACTGATATTGAGGGGACTGAACTTGAAAAACTCAGCAGCCATATTGTAACTACCTCCTACGCTGATATTGTCAAAGAGCTTGAGCTTATGCTCAGCACTGTCCTTCCTGTTGAAATACTTGGCTTCAAACAGATTGGTAAAAGAGTAATTCAAATTGGCTTGCTTGATATCCGTAGGGCGGACACTGTACAGGAGATTTTCAAACCGGTTGAATTCCTTGGTGGAATCGGGATAGAGCACACTAAACTGCTCCCTGAGATAATAACTGTCCGGGGATGGTTGTGCATAAGAAAATCCTATGCTTGGCTTGATCACATGACGCACGCCCCTTAACCATCCCTTCTTAAACTGGAGTGTCCCAAACAACTGGGTATTCATATTGATGCTCGCAGACAACGCCCTGAAGGGGACAAATCCATCTTTAAGATTCCGGTCGACCACTCCTGTACTGACGGTGTCCTTCACAATCAGGTATCCTGTGCTATCCGGATAATAGATAGTATCGTTTTGCACAAAATCCGGGTCATCCGGATCAAAGCGGAACATCGCATCCCTGGTCTTGAAAAACCATGTGGATTGATAGTCAACCTGTGGCGTAACATTGAAATATTTGAGCAGGCTGAAGTTTAGCGAAGCATTGGCTTTATGTTGCGTACCATACTGCACATTCTTCCAGGTCTCCTTATCAAACAACGTGGTATCTGTCGCTAACAATTGAGCACGTGCAGAACCGGCGTATTGGAAGGCTATTTTTTCATACCATGCTTCAGGCCCGAGTTTGCGTTCGCTCTTGAATGGATAGATACGGTTGAGCCTGAAATTAAACTCAGGGGCATTGACAGTCACGAGATGTGATTGTGTATTCTGGCTATGATTGAGTGCAGCAGTGAGTGAATATGGCTTGCCCGCAAATGTCCTGCTGTAATTGAAGTTGGAAGAGTATGTATTGGTCAGCGCACTCTGGGCATCATTGTAGTTGAGGGACTCGTAATCATTGCTCTGGATATTGATGCTACCACCGATGGTCTGGTAAGGATTAGCTTTTGGATCCTGGTTGTGTGTAAGCCTGATCGAAAATGATTTTTCGATATTGGTACGATAGTCGTTTGTTGCTTCGGTGACGCGATAGGAATAGCGCACAGCCATATTGCCCCTGAAATTGTACTTCTTGGCATAATTGGTAGCGATCCCGAGTCCATAAGAGCCATTGAAAAAAATATCGCCAAGCAACTTGACATCCGCCCAGTCACTGACCGGAAAATAATAGCCGATATCCCTGATCCCGAAACCCAATTGTGGAGAACGCTCATAATCTCTTGGCAGAATAAGTCCGGCAGTGTGTGTTTCAGATACTGGATAGAACCCAAATGGCAGCCAGATGGGCGTCGGGACACCAAAGAGTTCAAGATTGGAGGAGCCGATGACCGCCAGTTTGTCGGGGATTGTTTTGACTTTCGAAGCCCTTATCCCAAAATGCGGCTCATGCGCATCACAGGTAGTAATGAGGGCGCCCTGGCCATAAAGTATGTCATCCCCGGTCCCACCTGCCAGGCTTTCGGCGACAAATTTTGTCTTTTCCCCGTGGATCGTCAGGTCCCCTTCCTTGGTGAGCGCGTTGTAGATGATCCCTTTTCGCTTGATAAAATTGTACCTCATCTTTTCCGCACTAAAAGACTCCTCCCCCATCTTAAATTCAGGCAGCCCGGCCATCTTTCCGAGACTGTCAGGCAAGCCTACTGCGGTAGCAATGCTGCTATCCAGGTCCACAATGATATATGCGGCCTTAAGGGATAAATCTTTATACCGGACATAAGCGTCTCCAAAAAGGTGGACCTGGCGGGTGGTATTGTCGAGGTAATTGGAATCCCGGGACCCATACTCAACTGTTGCGTCCAGGGCATCGCCTGAAATGACAATCTGCGGATTTTCAAGGATAGCCGGGGGCTGATGGGTGATGGTATCATGAAAGAGGCTGTCGATAAAGCCCTTGATGATCAGCGGTTTAACTAAAGTATCCACCTGGGCAAGGCCGGGTGTGGCCATGACACAAAAGCTGAGCAGGATGATTATGTAACTGTAATACTTCAACAGAATCAGGACACCTTAAAGAGATAAAAAATAAGCCATCAGCATATATCGTTTTTCATAGATCGGGTTCAAATGGCCTAAGCCGGTGGATAGATGGTATAAAAAAATATACAACCTGCATATGAACATTCACTTACATATTATTACTTTTGCTAATGTTACCCATATGGTCAAAGGTATGAAAGTTTGGTACGGTAGTAAAACGTCAGGGCACAGTATAGCGTCTGCCGTGGTTTTGGTTTTAACGTTGTCTTTAGGTATTTCCATATCCCTGCAGGCCCAGGTGCCCTATAAAATCCACAAGGTGGTCATCGATGCCGGCCATGGTGGTAAAGACCCTGGCTGCAACGGGCACAGCTCACGTGAAAAAGAGGTGGCGCTCTCCATCGCCCTTGACCTGGGCAAGAAAATCAAGGCGACCTACCCGGACATACAAGTCATATATACAAGGGAGACGGATGTATTTATTCCCCTAAATGAACGTGCGGCTATTGCCAATCGCAATAAGGCTGACCTGTTTATATCTATACACTGCAACTATATCAGCGTCCGCAACAGGGCTACAGGTTCGGAGACCTATGTCCTCGGACTGCACCGGGCGGAGGACAACCTGGATGTAGCCAAGCGGGAGAATGCCTCCATTCTCTTGGAAGACGACTATGAAAAGACCTATGATGGTTTTGACCCCTATTCCGCTGAGGGTCACATCATTCTGTCCATGTTTCAGAATGCCCACCTCGAGCAGAGTATCCTTTTTGCCACCCATGTTGAAAATGCATTGAAGAAGCTAGGCAAACTTCCAAGCCGGGGAGTCAAACAGGCTGGTTTCCTTGTGCTTAGGGAGACAACCATGCCCAGCGTGCTGATTGAAACCGGATTCCTAAGCGCAGATGCAGATGAAAACTACCTGATGAAAAAGGAGAACCAGCAGGAGATGGCGTCCACGATCCTGAAGGCCTTTATCAACTACAAGAAGGATGTTGAAGACCAGCAGGACCCAGAGATCGCCACCCCATCGGATGAAAAGAAGCCAAATGCACCTGTCGTGGATACAAATGATGCAAAAGCACCGACCACGACCAAAGGAAGCCTGGAGGTGGCCTATCGCATACAGATTGCTGCTTCCTCCAAATCGACTATTGAAGCCAGATACAACAGCATCGATGACCTCGAAGTCATCAAGGAAGGCGATATGTACAAGTTCCTGGTCGGCTACTTCAGCAGCCCGGAAGCCGCTCGTCCCCGTCTTACTGCCCTCAAGGCCAATGGGTTCGAGGGGGCGTTTATCGTAGCCTACAAGGCCGGCCAGCGGATCAGGGCTTAAAATTCACTTTGATAAAATACACTCAGCATCGGCTTTGGGGAGTTAACTTTGCCGGCTGAAAATCCCTGGAGCTAAATAAGTTAGTTTAAACTTAAGCCCCTGGATTTTATTTAATCAAGTGTAAACTGCTCTGAGTGAAAATATCAAACGAGTTTAAGATCGGGCTGATGGCCATAATCGTAGTGGCTGGTTCTGTCTGGGGCTATAAGTTCCTTCGTGGAAAAAACCTACTGAAACCCACCAATGACTATTATGTCCGGTATGATGATGTTGCTTCTTTGGCAGCGACCTCACCTGTCATGATCAGAGGGATGAATGTCGGAACGGTCTCCAAGGTGGAACTGGATGAAAATATGGTAAGCATCATCGTCACCCTCGATATCAAGAGGGGCATCCACATACCCAAGGATGCAGAGGCGGTGATCATCAGTACTGGCCTGATGGGGGGCAAGGCGATTGATCTTCGCGTCAAGGGTCCATGCTCAGGGGCAGACTGTGCTGAGCCAGGCACCTTTCTTCATGGCAGTGTAAAAGGTCTTTTTGATTCTTTCCTTGATCCGGGAGAAGATGGTACCCTTGCAAAAGTGAAAGAGAATATCAGTGATATCCTCAATACCCTTGGTGATTCCCTGACGTCGCCAAATTCAAAAAATGAAATCGCGAAGACCTATACCCAGCTATCAAAGCTGATCACCAACCTGGCTGAGATCACAGGCACGCTCAATAATTCGATGGGAAGCTATGACAAGCATCTCAAGGCTTCGCTGGCCAATGTAGAAACACTCACAGGTGCCCTTTCTAAAAACCAGGATAAGATTGCAAATTCAATTACTCACCTTGAAAGCATCACGAAACAATTTGATGATGCCAAGGTGGGGACAAATGCAGGCGCATTACTGACCGATGCACAAGCGACCATGAAGAGCCTGGATTCTTCTATCGCCGAAGCCAACAAATCCTTCGGACAATTGTCCGGCATCATGAATGACCTGCAAGGAGGCAAAGGCACTATGGGCAAGCTGTTGAAAGACCAGGCCTTGTACGACAACCTGACCAGCACATCCAAGAACCTTGACCTCCTCATGCAGGATTTCCGTCTCAATCCAAAACGGTATGTGAATGTTTCTGTCTTCGGCAAGAAGCAAAAGGAGTATGAGGTGCCGGAGAATGATCCCGCCTTTCAAAACGAAAAGTGAAAAACGAAAAGTGAAAAATGAAAAGTGATATGTTAAGCGTAAGTTCACTTACGCTTTTGCGTAGGCAAGGTTAACCTTGCAGTCACACGAGCGTAAGTAAACTTACGCTCAACATTTTTACATCATGGATGGCTTCGCCATCCATACAATCTTAGCTCACTCACTTTTTATTTTTCATTTTCAAATGTATAGCTGAGGCTGAGTTGCAGTACCCTGTTTTTTCCTTCGTTGAAACCTCCAAGGTCCTGGCCGTTTTCGTCTACAAATTTGATCTGCATGACATCCGTAAAACCAAAACAATACCGCAAGGTCAATCCAAAGCTCCTGGTCATTTGATAGGTTATTCCAGCATCGAGGCCAAAATCCCAGTCTTTATAATATTCCTTATCTGTGTTGGACCCCTGATCCTCTATTTCAAGTTCTCCGGCAAGCCGATAACTGAGTTCCGGGCCAAGATGAAATGAAAAGTGCTCTCCCGCTTCGACACCCATGAGCAGCGGCATAGACAGATACACTATGTTGAATTGAAGATCAGATGTGTAGAAAAAATCTGGTAAAGAAGTTCCTTTTCTTGAAATCAGTATTTCCGGTTGAAAAAAAACCTTTCTCCCGATAGGCACATGGCTAAAAGCCCCTGCATGCCAGGTCCATATCATTTTACTATTATCAATGTTGATAGAGGCCAGATTAAGGCCTCCCTTCACGCCAAAGGATGCTTGTGCGAATGCTGGCATTATAAATGCTAAGCCAAAAAGCATGGTGTAAAATATCCTTTGCATCATGATGATGTTTCAACTAAAGTAAAAAATACTATTGATTTGCACATTCTCAATCCTAACATATGCAAGGTTAACCTTGCAGTCACAAGAGCGTAAGTAAACTTGCGCTCAACATTTTTACATCATGGATGGCTTCGCCATCCATGCTATCTTTGCTTATTCATTTTCTCACGTCTCACGTCTCATGGTTCGACCTCCTTTCGCGCAACCATGTGCTATACTTCGACTCCGCTCAGCATGGCGCAGCTCACCAACCGCGTCTCACGTCTCACTTTTCATTCTTCACTTTTCATTCTTCACTTTATTTCCGGTTGCTGAGCGTAGTCGAAGCATCACTCTTCACTTAATTTATTTCGCGCAAGTGTTGTAATCAATAATGTTTTGCGTAAAATCTTCCCATTTCATATTCGGATAATTCTTTTTCATCTCCGGACATTTTTGCCAAAGGCCAGGAAACTGCTCCTTGTAGTCCTTCTTATACAGTCGGAATGCAGCCTTACTTCCTTCCAAATGGACATAATAGGACTTTTCGTTTCCGCCGGCCAGCGTGACACCTCCAAAACCAAGGCTCGTCGTTTCCTTCGCAAGCGGATCATTATAGACTCGTACTTTATCACAGAACGTTGGATTCAACAGTTGCATGAGCAAAGACATTTCCTTCTTTTTGATTTTGACTTTTGCATTTTCAAAGTAGATGTAACCCTGGCCAATTAGGTCCTGGTCCAGCTTTTGTTGAGTCCACTTTTGGCTATCATATATAAAATCAGTTGCCTTGACCATGTTGTCAAAAGCAGTTGGTGGCAGATACATCAATTTGATCTTCTCTGCCTTGAGTTTGTTTTTCTTGCCCTCACCATCTTCAATGTTGACATACTCAATTAATCCCTTTTTCCGGTCAACATCCTTGAGCGTGCCTGTGATCACCGTACCATCTGTCAATGTGACATAGGACGTTTTTTTGTGTGAAAACCCAAAAGATGGGGTCAGTAATTGTTGCGCCTGAGCTGCAACTGTCAATAAAAGCGCTAATGCGCTGAATAAAAAAATTCTTTTCATGTTTTTGTGGTATGTATAAAGAAATCAATGGAATAAAACCCAATAAAGCTATCCCTGTTTTGAATAAAACAATGCCTGCTGAGTAGTCCAACAGGTAATATAGTCAAATAAAAGGTAGAAAGGTGATGATTACAAAAGAGTAGCGACCAGGAATATGAAAAGAAGTAATTGGTCCTATGCTCAGCAGAGAAGCTTATTTAGGCATCAACCGCTTCATCACCTCATCAAGATGCTCGACACCGAGGTCCTTGGCTAGGATCTTCTTATTACGGTCGAGGACAAAGATCTTAGGCGTAGTCGTGATATAATACTGACTGTGGATCGTCGAAGCCCCGCCCATCTGATCGCTTGCATTGATCCAGGTATGCAGGTTGTTTTTGTCAAGATAATCCCAGCAGTTTTTCTCATCCTCGTTCAACTTCGTGCACACAGCAAAGACCTCTACTCCCTTGTCTTTCCAAGCCGTATAAAAATCACCGAGCACAGGAATGGCCTGCTGACAATGCGCACAATTGGGTGACCAGAATACCAGCACAGTATAAGGTGATGATATGGAGTGCAGTGAAATATCCTTGCCTCCTTCCAATTGCACTGTAAAATCCGGAGCCTGCTTTCCGATCAGCGTTGGTGAAATCCTCGCCACGGCGGCCAGCACATCACTCTTTTCCTTGTCTTCAATCCAGGGCGCTTTGCCCTTCGCTATATATTGCTCGGCGATGTGCACATACACCGCATCCATACCAATGGATTTCGCCTCCCTGTACTTGTTGAACATATCCGTCAGGAAAAAACGATAGGACACTGGCGTCTTCTCCGTTTTAGCCAGTATGTAATCAACGCTGGCAATAATAGAATCAGGATGCTGCGGAGTTAAATTGTCCAGGTAAAAATGAACCCGGTCCACCAATACATTCTTTGGCGCACGGATGAGCCGTTCATCCGCTATGTCCACATTGTCAAAATAGTGTGCCTTCTGGTACATATACTTACGGAGATTGATCTCCTCGGGTGAACCATCAAATACTGGCACATCAACCGGTAGTTCACACTTGACCATGGCGGCAGTCAATGACCCTGGTGATTTCGCGACAAGCGCCATCTGGTAAGCGACGATTTCTTTTTTCACCGCCTGCATCCTGGACATCAATTCTACTTTATCAGCTTCATTACCCTTGGCATCATACTCCTTCTTGATCTGGTCAAGTGAGCTTTTCTTCGTTTCAAAAAAACGGTAATAGTCGTAATACGCAGTGTTGTCTGCTGATCCTTCAAACTGGAGTGTACCATCAATATCCCTGATGTCACCTTTAAAACTGAATGCTGGAATGTCCTGATCTACCAGGATCAGGAAACTGTTTGCCGGTGGCAGGACCACCAGATATACACCGGACTGAAGCTTATAGTTGCTTTCAAATACAAACCCTCCATTGACGGCCTGGGCAGTATCCACGACATACTGATTTCCTCCATACATCATGGCCAGGAACGCTTCGCTGCCAGTGTAGCCTGAAATCAGGCCACTGATCTTGAGCACACCGGCATCTGCATGGGCATGCATGAAGGTTATAACAGCCACACATGTAATCAGTAATCGCTTGACCACCGGACGAAAAGATATTCCACTGTGATACATCATTATTTTCTGTCTATAGGGTGAAATCTCAAAGGGCTCAAAATTAATCATTATTTGTTCCCGAATATTTGCCTGAATTCCTCCCACTGAATCTTTTTGAGAGGATCACTCTGCGCCTGCTGGTAGAGGCGCTTGATCCCTTCCTCATCCAATACGAGATATCCGGGATCTATGGCAAAGGCGTCAAGTGTGATTTCTTTCTCTTGTGCGGTGACTTCTATAACGGTCTCTGCAATGCCGGATACTAATGACTCTTTGTAGTACATGATCAGGCCCTCCTGGTCTGCAAGCTCACGCAAGGCATATAAATCAGGATCGGCCCCCTCCCCAAGGAAGTTAGGAAAACACCCACTGAGATGCAGCCCGGTCTCCTTGGTGATCCACGCTTCAGCCTGTGCCTTCGGGCTATGAAGTAAAGCCTTGACGCAACGAAAATGATTGATATATTTTTCCTCCTCAGTGACGGTCATCTCGAGTTGATGAGCAGCTGCATTGATAGTAGGGATATGTTGATCCTCACCATAGAGGGTCCTTGACCTGTACCCATACTTCATCTCCTCATTCGATCTCAGGATAGTGGAGGTCTCCGCTGCCCGGTCTTTAATCAATTTGATATGCTGTGCAGAATCGACCTGCATCTCCATCATCGTTATGTCCCCCTTGATGGTTAGCATGATTATCTTTTCAGGTGATGTAGAGATGTTCATGGTGACAACGCCCTCAAATGACTGCCCATGCAACACAGCTACATTCATCATCAGCAGCGCCAGGAGCAAACGAACTGTATATCTCATGATCCTCAATTTAGCGATCTTTTGGAAATAAGGAAGGCAGACAATTCAAGTATCATCTGCCTCCCATGGGTGATTATGCAATATCTGTTGGTCAGGGAGTATATACTGCCCTCTTGATCATTTCAATGTCACTGGTCAATTGATCTGATCCTGCACGGTGTGCTTCAACCTGCTCTTGCAGGCCTGATTCCAGTGCGTTTTGTTTTTTCAGCACTTCTGCGATTTCCATTGGACGCAATCCGATAGACGTATTGATCAGCACCACGCCTTCACCCTCATGGGAATCCCATGCGGTACCCAGGACTACAGACAACATCTCTGAAGTGATTGCTTCACGTGATACAGCATTAGCTACTCCATCATTCTTACCTGAGGCAACGATATAGTCACCGGTATGGACTGGGCCATTTACAAAAACCGGTATCTGCCCAAGGAATGCCACCTGTTCAAAATCATCGATGACTGCTTCGTCCTGCATGTTACCCAACACCATAGGCTGTGAGGTGATCGCAAGGATCTGGTCTGCATGGGTTGTATTCTTAGAAATCTTACCATTGTATACACCTACCACTTCACCCTTCATAAATTGCTCGGTATCATACATCTTTGGAAGATACTCTGCATAATCCGCTCCTTTGGATCCATACACTGTACCATTTTGCAACACTGCAGTAGTCAGTCCCCAAGCGAGTGCGTTGCCAAGCAACTTGATTGGATCTGCCGATACAAGACTTTGCAGGCGGTGCTCAAAAGCCCACCCAGCCAGTCGCTTGATATATCCATCGTTGAGATTGAAGATATCGATGTCCGGACATACGCCTTGAGATACCAGGATATCGCTGAAGGTAGGGATGGTAGGACACTCCCCGAATACCTGTACCAGGTTGATCTCCGGTACCGCCGGAATCACCAACCCAGGGAAATCTGGAATTGGAATGCCTGGAAAATCAGGAATAGGAATACCCGGAAAATCAGGAATAGGAATACCCGGAAAATCAGGAATAGGAATACCCGGAAAATCAGGAATGGTAATGGCTGGCCACACGGTAAATGATCCGGGTATGAGGCAGATATCTGTGCAACAGCAATCCCATGAAAGGTCTTCACAAGGACAAAAACATACATTGCTGCAAAGCAATGGACCTATAGTCAGTCCAGGAATATCCGGAATGGTAAATCCGGGCACATCAGTGATCACAAATGATGGTACATCACTGATCACAAATGCCGGAACATCAGGGATCGTCAATGCAGGAACATCAGGAATCGCGAAAGCAGGAATATCCGGTATATCAAAGGAAGGAATCGTGGTATTGTTCCACAACCCGGAAAACAAGTTAAATGCTGTCGCTGTCTGTGTCCAGATTAAGGTCAGCGGATTATAATCAGCTATGCCGACACACACCGCACTCCAGATTTCATCAGTAGTTGGTACAGGGATATCAGCAAGGTCACCAATGTCATAGCCCTCAATGCGGCCGGCAACAGAGCTTGCACCCTTGTAGAATGTCATAAAATTGGTCTGCTTGTCTACTTGCGTATTAGCCAGTTTAATAGCAATCCCATCTCCACTTCCTCCACCTTCATTGTTGAAATACGCGAGGTATTCATTACCTGGGCCTACCGTACCACCACCATTGACACGCAGGCCTGAATCAAGGTTGCCGAGCTTGTCCACCCTCAGTGTACCTGTCATCGTGGTAGGTTGCATATTTATAACCTCAAGCTTACCATCCAAGGTAAAATCACCACCGATGTTAGTAGCTCCATCTACATCCAGTGAACCGGTAAGATGAGTTGGTGCTCCATTGGCCACTGTCAATGCTGCATTGAGTATCGCCGTCTTGGCTACTGTAAATATACCAGTCAGGTGAGTGGCACTCATGCCGGTCACATCAAGGGTATGATTGAGTGTCGTGGCGCCATCTACATTCATCGACTGATCAACATCAAGTGATCCGGTCAACTGAGTGGCTGACATCCCGGTCACTGTAAGTGGCGCATTGAGTGTTGTTTCCTTATCGGTGACCAGTGTTCCGGAAAGGTGCGTTGGCATACCGATGACATCAAGTGGTGCCTTGATTGTCGTAGCCCCTTGTACAAACATATCCTTTTCAACTGCAGCAGGTCCGGTCAGTTGCACAGGTGCCATGTTATATACCAATAGCGAATCATTGAGCGTGGTCGCTTTATCCACCACGAGGGTACCTGACAGATGAGTAGGATTCAATCCGGCGACATCAAGCGAACCATTTATTGTGGTATTTCCGTTGACTGTCAGATCTCCTTGAAAACTAATGGGAAAAAGAAAACTAATATGGCCATTGGCATCGATGATCAACCGAGGGATATTGTTGGTGATCATTGTAATACTCTTACGGTCCTTTGTCCCAAGCACTGCCGGACCTACGGGCTTCACAGCATGCGAATTGGCATTTCCGTCAAGCGCCCAATAGATAGCAGTCTGATCTAATGGTCCCCTGCTACCTCCAACATCCGAAGTATCATCATCAGCAGAATCTACTATTGTTCCCGCCGTGTTTGCATACATGGCATAAGGCACTGAGTACAACTGCCCGGCACTCATCACCTGGTATTCTTCATCGGCAACTGTCTTGGCAGAAATCCTAACCCACAGCTTTTCTTCAGCCCATGGAATCTTTGAAAATTCGCCGGTAAAGACTGAGCCTTCACCGATGATAAAATCAAGTAGACCGAGGTCATTGGAACTCACATGGTGCACTTCTGCAAAGACCACACTGTCCTGAAGGCGGGATGAATATAATTCAACTTTAACTTCCAGTTTGTCATTGGCCATGAGGTCTCCCTTCGTATCCCTGGCCAGTGCCTGGAAACGCATCCCCTGCGGGACCGACTGTGCGACCAGCTCCACCGAAGTGAAGACCAGGATCGCTAAAAGAATCAGTATGTTTTTCATTTGCTTTTCAATTTATGAATGAACTGATCTTTTACTTATTCGTACTGTTCAAGGTTGCAGTGGCTCCGATATTCAGGTGCGCTTTCAACGATTCTACATCTTCCTTAAGTTTACTATAGATCGTATCCTGTTCGTTCATCTGTGCCTGCAGCGACTTCAGATGGGCATCACGTTGCTGCAGTACTTCTGCGATTTCGATCGGACGCAATCCGATGGAAGTATTGATCACCACTGTTGTCTCAAGCGGTGAGGAAGACCATGCTTTGCCAAAGATCAGTGGCAGGATCTCTGCAGTCAGCTCATCTTTGCCGATGGCGATACCAATGCCATCATTCTTGCCTGATGGGATGATATAATCTCCCAATTCAACAGGACCTTGTACAAAGACGGGTACCTGGCCCAGGAATCCAACTTTTTCAAAATTATCCTGCTCTGCTTCATCAGGCTGGTTACCAAGCACCACAGGCTTTGTAGAAATAGCAAGGATCTGGTCTGCACCGGTAGTCACTTTTGAAATGCGGCCACCATGGACACCGACGATCTCGCCTCCCATAAACTGCTCCGTCGAATGCAGCTTTGGCAGGTACTCTGCATAGTCAGCACCTTGCGAACCGTAGGTCACACCTCCGGATTTAACCGCTTTGGTTACACCCCATGTCAGCGCTTTAGCGACCAGGTCTATCGGATTGAATGAAATCATGTTTTGCATATCATTCTGCACCCCCCACTCGATCAACCTGTATACATATCCTCCATTGGTACTGAAGATGTCAATATCCGGACACACGTCAAGATCAATCAGGATATCACTAAACGTTGGTACTGTAGGAATCGTAAATAAATCTGAAGACAGATCAATCTCCGGAACATCAGGTATGGTAAACGCAGGTATATCAGGGATAGCAAATGCAGGTACATCAGGGATGCCAAAGGCCGGAACATTTGGAATAGCAAACGCCGGAACATCTGGTACTGTAAACGACGGTACATCTGGTATGGTCAACCCGGGAAAAATCGTCCCTACTCCATCTATTGATACGGATGGAATATCAGGTAGCGCAACCCCTGGAAAATCAGGTAATGACTGGCCTGGAAAATCAGGAAGGTCTAATCCAGGATAGTCAGGCAGTGTCAGCCCGGGAAAATCAGGCAGCGCAAGTCCCGGAAAATCAGGTATAGCAAACGCAGGTATGGTTGCTCCGTTCCACACTGTACCAAAGAGATTGAAATTGTTGGCAAACTGGGTCCAGAAGATCGTCACCGGATTGTAATCAGCGATGGTGATACATACCGCAGACCATATTTCTTCATTAGTAGGAATGGGCGGTGATCCGATATCACTCAGCACATAGCCTTCAATCCGTCCTGCTATACTATTGTCTCCTTTATAGAAGGTTACAAAATTATTCTGTGCAGTGGTTGTAGGGTTATTGATCCGGATGGCAATACCATCACTGGTACCCCCTTCGGTATTATTAAAATAAGCTACATGTTCGCCGTTAGGCCCTAATGTACCTTCTCCATTAACTACAAGGCCTGCATTGAATGTTGCGAGCTTATCTACATCAAGTGTACCTGTCAGGTGAGAAGGATTCATGCCTGCGACTACAAGAGGTCCATCAAGCGTGATATCTCCACCTACGTTGATGTCTCCATCGACGGTAAGTGAACCAGTCAGGTGGGTTGGTGCCATATTGGCTACTGTCAACGCATCATTGAGGGTCGTTGCTTTATCAACAGTGAGTGTACCATTGAGTGTGGTCGCCTTGTTGCTGGTAACAGTCAGGGTATTATTGAACGTACTTGCCCCATCCACATTGAGTGTCTTGTCCACATCAAGTGAACCGGTCAGACTGGTTGGTGCATTGTTAGCAACAGTAAGTGAGCTGTTGAGCGTCGTTGACTTATCTACAGTCAGGGTTCCAGACAGGTGTGTAGCCTGCATGCCGATGACATCAAGCGTATTCTTGATCGTCATAGGCCCCTGAACCAATAAGGTCTTTCCGACAGTCAGTGGACCTGTCAGATGCGTTGGAGCCATGTTGGCTACCGTCAGTGAATCATTGAGTGTCGTTGCTTTATCCACATCAAGGGTACCTGAAAGACGCGTGGGGTTCATACCTGTCACGTCCAGTGAGCCATTGAGGATTGTATTTCCATTGATGTTGAGGTCACCGGTAAAATCAAATGTGCCCATGATATTGATATGCCCGTCCTTATCAATGATCAGGCGTGGGATATTATTCGTGATAAAGGTGAGATCCTTCCTGTCTGTAGTACCGAGTACCGGAGGGCCACCGCCTTTCACCTTATGCGCATTGGCATTACCATCGAGTGTCCAGTATATAGCGGTCTGGTCCAGGGTAAAGCTGCCCCTGTCATCACCACTACCCTGCTCGCCATTGCCATTGATCACCGATCCGGCCTTTTCAGCATAGAATGCATAAGGCACAGCGTAGAGCTTGCTGGTGGTCACCAGTTGAAAGTCCTCGCTATCCGCATTCTTGATGGAGATACGGACCCATAGCGGCTTACTCCAGGGTACTTCTGCAAAAGCACCTTTGACCGCCTTACCTTCTCCTATCGTGATATTGAGGAGGCCAAATTCACCTGAGGTGGCATCATGCAACTCCGTATACACGATTTCTTCTGAAGCTTCAAGGACGATAAGTTCTGCCTTGACGGTGAGTTGCTCTTGTGCACGGATATTGCCTTGCATATCCCTCGCAATGGCCTGGTAATGCATTCCCGTTGGGGAGGTGCTCTGGGCCCGGGCTCCGGTAAGGAGGAGTAACATTAAACTAATGGTGAGAAGTATGTTTTTCATACAATGTGGTTTTGACGATTTCTAATTGGTTTGTTAAATGGGTTTAATGTGCCTTGATGATCCTGAAAATCTGGGTTGGCCCCGAATCTGAAATTCCTATCCTGAGGAGATACTGCGCAACGGGCAGTGAGTTGAGGTTGATGTTCTCCTGGGGATTGCTGCTCAGATTCCGATACAGCAGGTTA
The DNA here is from genome assembly GCA_016716665.1 of Candidatus Opimibacter iunctus. Taxonomy (GTDB): domain Bacteria; phylum Bacteroidota; class Bacteroidia; order Chitinophagales; family Saprospiraceae; genus Opimibacter; species Opimibacter iunctus. The sequence continues at coordinate 64,360 of JADJVH010000016.1, forward strand.
CCTGATGGATCGAAGATTTCCACATAGTATTCCCTCTTCTGGTTGTCGACGGTCACGGTGATGTCTGATCCGAAAGGATTGGGAAATACGGTTGCTTTCAAGGCCTGGGTAGCGTCAGTATTAATCTGTTCAACGCCAGTGATGTCTTCTGGGCCAAGTTCCTGCACCGATAGGGTTGGTTGTTGAAAACCCTGGGTGTAGAGCGATCCATCCGTCATGGCTGTCCCGGTGACCAGGTCGCCTATGGTCCAACTCATGGACATAGCGGATCCTTTGGCGATTCCGCCCTGGGTGGAAATGATGGTTGGGTCCGGAGACTGGGATAACGCCGTTGAGAGTGGCAGGCAGAATAGCAGGGGCAAGATGGTTTTCATCGGTAAAAAAATTAAAGTGGTGTGATGGTATAAGCTGCCTTAAAGGCATGCGTAAAAATGGGGGAAATCTGGCCGGACGGCATCCAATAGCTGGTCAGGAATCACAGATTATGTTGCAAATGCCTGAAAATGATTACTTTTTGAGTTGGCTCGGGCGGATGCCATAGGTTTCCATGAAGGCATCTGAAAAGTAGGTAGGCGTGGAAAATCCGACTGCATAGGCGACTTCACTGACGTTCATTTCGGAGCTTTCGAGCAGCTCTTTTGCCCGTTGGAGACGGATGAGACGGATGAAAACGGAAGGGGATTGCCCGGTCAGCGCTTTCACTTTCCTGAAGAGCTGGCTGCGGCTCATCCCGACAAACCTGGCCAGCCCATCGATTTCAAAGTCCTCGGCCGAAAGGTGATCTTCGATGATAGCCCTGATCTTCTGAAGGAAGGCATCTTCAATCAATACATCTTTCTCCTCTGTCGGTGCCGGGGGGATCAATGAAGCATACCGTTGCCTGAGCCGCTGACGGATTTCGAGGAGATTGCGGGCCCTGATGAGGAGTTCTTCCCGGTTAAATGGCTTGGCCAGGTATTCATCTGCTCCCCGCTCAAGCCCGATCAGCCTGGATTCGACATCCGCCTTTGAGGTCAGCAGGATGACCGGAATATGGCTGGTACGTTCATCCCGTTTCAGGATTTCGACCAGTTCCAGGCCATCAAGGCGTGGCATCATCACATCACTGATGATGATGTCGGGTACGTTTTCCAATGCCATATCAACACCGTCCTGACCATCATTGGCCTGGATCACACGGTAATCACCCATCAGCGTATCCTTCAGATAGGCTTGCATATCCGGGTTGTCCTCGACGAGTAGCAATGTCTTTTTGCTATCCTCCGTGCTCAAATCCATGTCCGGATCAGAGGATGTATCTGTCACGTCAAGCTGCTGGAAGGCTTGCTTTTGTACCAAATGGGAAATCACCGGTTCATCTTTCAATGCATCTTTACGATATGGCATTTCAACAGTAAAGGTCGTGCCTTGATCTAAGACGCTATGTACACGGATATGGCCTTTGTGCAGCTCTACCAACTCCCTTGTCAGGGCCAGCCCGATCCCGGTGCCCGGCTCCCCTTTATGGGTATGTCCAGCTCCCTGGTAAAAGCGGTCAAAAATAAATGGCACCTGGTCTGCAGAAATGCCCGGGCCTGTATCAGCGATTTCGATCTGTAGCCTTTCCTCCTTTTCATTTGTCTTCACCCTGATGGCTACATGACCTCCCTCCGGTGTAAACTTTAACGCATTGGCGACAAGGTTGATCAGGATCTGTTCAAACTTGTCGCGGTCAAAATAAACATAGGCACTATCCACATCACTCACAAACTCAAGATTGATCTGCTTGCTCTTTGCCATGCTTTCAAATGAATGAACCACGCCCTTGATTAGCGTGGTGATTTCTCCATAAGCCAGGTTGAGCTTCATTTTACCGGCTTCCAGTTTGGAGAGATCCAGCAATTGATTGATGAGTTGCAGGAGTCGCTGGGCATTTCGCCTGATGACGGAATATTGGCTGGCCTGGGCAGGCGTAGGATGCTCAGACAAGAGATTTTCAACAGGCCCGAGGATGAGGGTGAGCGGTGTACGGAATTCATGAGAAATATTGGCAAAGAAATTGGACTTCAACTGATCCAGTTCTTTTAGTTTCTCATATTCAAGCTGTCTTAGTTCTAATGCATGCTTCTTCTGCAGCCTGCCGAGATTGACCCGCCACAATCCATATACCCCAGAGGCTAGGAGCATAGCGTATACCAGGTAAGCCCACCACGAGAGATAAAAGGGAGGTTTGATCTCAAACTCAAGGACTGCTGAAGGACCAGGCTGCTGGTAGATATTCTTTGCCCTGACCAAAAAACGATACGTTCCTGCCGGTAGTCCGGTATAATCCTTATACGCTTCAGTGCTCCACCTGGACCAATCCGCATCATAGCCTTCGAGGATATACTGGTATTCCGTCTTTGCTTCATCATCAAAACTTGGTGCTGCAAAACGGATGCGGAGCGATTTATATCCATGCTTCAATGTGATCAGACCTGCCTGGCTATCTGCTGCCCCACCATATAGAATCGAATCTCCATAGGAGGTCACATTCCTGATCAAGGTATGGCATGCGGTATCATTGGCCTGGACCACATTGCCATCATATCTCAGGACACGGTCTATACACCCTATCCAGGTGAGGTGATCATTGGATGGATCCGGATAGGCGTAATAATCATTGATGTCCGCAAATCTCAAGAATGGCTCCGTCTGCCAGAGGTACGATTCATCAGCCTGCAGCAAGGCAACACCCATCACTCCTGGCTTGACAACCCATAGGTTGTGATGACGATCTTCGTTGATGGAAAATAGATACATATCGCCATCTCCCATGTGACTGATCAATATCGTATCCCTGTAAAATTGACGGGCCTGGTCATCAAATCTGTAGACACCATGCTCAGTCCCAAAGCGTGTTCCCTTGACTGTCCTGAAAGCAAATGGACGTTCGGTGACCGGTAATCCATGGAGTGTATCAAAACGTGTATACTCCGGCTGAGTCGTAAATCCTTTTGAAAAATCTAAAAGGCCTAATCCACTGTAATGCTCTGTAATCCACAAGCGACCCTCATCCGTTTCATATATACGCATGATTTCCTGGTCCACAGGTCCGATCAAACCTTCATCAATCCATTTTCCTCCTGTATAGTAAAGTGATTTTATCCCTTTTGCAAGCCGACAAAAACGCGGTTGGGATCCTGACGCGAGCGGCACAATGACATGGCATAGGTGCTGTTGATCATCCGTCCTTTATCTCCTGTGATCTCATAGACCCCATCAAATGCTGCAGCGAGCAATACATCGCCAAATGGAAGCACGGCCCAACACTGAGGAGATACACCTTCGACACGCTTAAATCTGCCCGTAGGATGGCCTGAAGTCGGCCGGTCATCCAAAAGATAAATCCCCATACTGCTGGCGGCATATATGCGACCCTGGTGCCTTGTGATCTCCAGTACACTGCCCTCCAGGCCTTCCTTCTCTCCAAAGTAAGTAAATGGCGAACCTGTCTCCACCCTGCTGATGCCATAGTGCATTCCGATCCACATGCCTCCCTGGCGATCGGGATACAGATACCATATCGTTTCATCCTGCAGGCCGGAGGCTTTGTTGAGATGGTGTAACAGACGTCCTGAAGCATCAACGACGAACACCCCGTTTTGCAGGGTTCCAAATGCAAACTGGCCACCTGGCAAGCGGGTACCACAATACACCTGGGCCTCCTTGAGCATTGCATCAGCTTCGTTTACAAATGGCTTGATGGATATACCATCGTAGAGTTGAAGACCATTACTTCGTGTGGCCAGGAGCAGTTGATGCTCACCTCCTGCCGGAAACGGAAACATGGCCATGATGCGCTCATCGGCAAATCGCTCTCCGAGTGGCGCCATGACCAGGGAATCACCGATAATATGCATCAGTCCTGTCTTCTGCTGGCGCACATAGAACTGGCCGTTGATGGCGAAGCCGACATGGAAAGACGTTTTGGCATTCCAGCTTCGCATCTGCTTGCCATCCCAGAGGAAGATATATTTCTGGGTGACAAAATAGATACCGTCCTTCATCGAGAGCGTCTGCCAGACATCTGCAAAATCACGTTGTTCCTCTTTCAGGAACGGCAGTAAGGAAACAAACTGCATCTGTTGATTGGTATCCGGGGCCAGGTAACCGATTTCCCCATAGCTGCCTGCATAGACGCGGCCATCTGAGCCCAATGCAAGCGAACGCATGATCGTATTGTGCTTGGTGGTGATCAACCTCCAGGTCACCCCATCATACTCCAGGATGCCTTCCGTATTGGCAAAATACATGACCCCTCGCTTGTCTTGTACGACCGACCAGTTTTGATTGTGTGCATGAAATTCTTCAGGATCGTAATTGCGGATCGTGGGGGTGCCGATTGGCCCTGACTGTGCTGCGATTTTACCTATACATAGCAGTATCAGCAGGAAAGTTGTCCATCTGTAAACATGGTGCTTGTATTGAAAATAAGGGGCGCGCATGCGTGGCTTTGTCATTCTGGAACTCAAGGATACAAAAATAGTTTTAGTCCTGCAGGCTGCGCCTGCGGATTGACCATTTGCTGCGCAGACCACGGATCCATGATGCTGCGCATCCGGATCAGTGGTCGATCCGGATGTGAAACATCCTGGATCCGTCGTCGATCCGAGGCGCAGCCTCGCTGATCTGTTAAAAGATCGACAGCCCCGTCTTGGTAGTCAGGATCTCCAGCAACTGCATCCCTTTCACCGAATTTCCCTTCTTATTCAGCTTAGGACTCCATACGGCCACAGCATAATTGCCTGGATGGATCGCTACAATACCTCCACCGATTCCACTCTTACCCGGCAAGCCAACTTTAAATGTATACTCCCCGGCTTCATCATAGAATCCACATGTCTGCATGATCGCATTGATACGCTTGGCCATACTTGAGGTGATCACGGATTCTCCGGTAGAGACAATTTTCCCATGATTGGCATATACCAAAAAAGTATTGGCGAGTTCGGTACAGGACATCTCGACCGAACACATATGATAATACAAATCCATGACCTCGTCAATCTCATTGTCGATGTTGTGGCAGGATTTCATCAGGTTGATCAAGGCTGCATTCCGGAAACCAAGCTTCTTCTCTGAGGCGGCAACCTCATCATTGTAATTGATTTCGGCATTGCCGGATATCTTCCTGATAAAGGCCAGCAAATCGTGAAGCGGATCATCAAATAGCGTGCACAGGATATCACAGATCACGATCGCTCCTGAATTGATCAGCGGATTCCTTGGCTTTCCCTTTTCATACTCAAGCTGCCATAGCGAGTTGAACGGATTACCTGAAGGTTCAACCCCTACTCTTTCCCATAGCGCCTCTCCCTTTTGCTGGAAAGCCAGCGTCAGGGAAAGCACTTTGCCAATGCTCTGGATAGAAAACTTCTCCTCATGATCCCCATAACCAAATTGTTCGCCCATGGTGGTCGCGAGATGTACACCAAACTTATTTGGGTCAATCTCTGCCAACTCAGGGATATAGGGAGCCACCTGCCCGCCATCAGGGATGACCTTGATCACATGGTAGAGTTCCTCCAGGATATGTTGATAGTTCGCTTTCATAGTTGACGGTTCTGGAATATGGGTAGCATTCTTTTACTATTTTTACAAAACTATTACATAATACCAGATTCCCGGCCTGATGCATCTTCTCCTCCTTGCCAGAAACCCTCATGCCTTTACCTTCGCTTTAGTCATCACCCTGGCTTGTCTGCTCGTGCCCTCGGATACCAAAGCCCAGACAGTGCTCGTGCAGCCCTATCTCCAGGATGCGGAACCCACTTCGATGGTCATCATGTGGGAAACCAATACCAATACTGAAAGCATCATCCAATACGGCCTCACACAAAGCCTGGGCAGCACAAAATCCGGGTCAAACATCACGACATTGGGTAGTACTATACTTCACACGGTCTCCCTGACAGGCCTGGCACCGGATACCCGATACTACTATAAAGCCGTCACCGGAGGCTGGCAATCCGCCATCTATGATTTTGTCACCCCTCCATCGCGCAACAGCGAAAAGGACTTCAATATCGTGTTGATGAGCGATATGCAAAAGGATGGTGGCAATCCAAATATCTTTAACAACCTCATCAATACCAGCCTGCTCCCCTATGTCGCCGCGCATTATGGCACCCCGCTGAGTGACCACCTGCAGATGGCTGTGCTCCCGGGCGATGTCGTCGACAACGGCAACAGCTACCTCCAATGGAAAAATGATTTTTTCAATCCCGCGGAAGTACTATGGAGATCCGTACCCTGCTACCCTGCCATCGGGAATCATGAACTCAATTCGCAAAACTATTTTAACTACTACACGCTGCCCGCAAATGGTACACCAGGATATCTCGAACACTGGTACTATAAAGACTACTCCAATGTCCGTGTGTTGGCGATCAATTCCAATTCGCCCTACCGCATACAAGCACAGCTCAACTGGGTCGATAGTATCTTAAACCTGACTTGCTCAGACACGCTCATTGATTTTGTGTTTGCCGAGATGCATCACCCGTTCAAATCCGAACTATGGATTCCTGGTGAAGCTACATATACCGGTGATGTGGTCGCACGCCTTGAAGCCTTTTCTGAAAATTGCGGCAAGCCCACTGTCCATTTCTTCGGCCACACACATGCATACTCGAGAGGCCAATCACGGGATCATCAACACCTGTGGGTCAATGTTGCTACTTCGGGAGGGAACATAGACTATTGGGGAGAATATGCCAACGTAGACTATGATGAGTATGTGATCAGCCAGGATGAATATGGTTTTGTGATGGTAGAAGTCACAGCTGGACCGACTCCAAAATTTGTGCTCAAGCGCCTGAGCTTCGGCGACCAGTACAATCCCGGTGGAAGCACACAGGTGGACAGCCTGATGATACGGATAAACAATCAGGCACCGTTGGCACCGGTCACCCTTTTCCCAAAAACTACAGATACCGTTTCTTCTGTTTGCATGACGATGGAGGCTGGTGCATTTACAGATCCTGATGCAGATGGATTTGGAGCAGCACACTGGCAGATATCGACAGATAGTGCCAATTTTTCAGCCCCTGTTTTTGAGTCTTGGAAACAATACGCAAACTGGTACAATGAAATCAACACACAGGCCAATGATGATCTGACCAATGAAGAAGCCTCTGACCTGGCTGCAGGCCAGGCCTATTGGTGGAGAGTCCGATACAGAGACCAGAGCCTGGCATGGAGCCCTTGGAGTGCCCATACCAGGTTTATGACCCGTGCACTGGATACTCTTTCTACAAACCTGGTCACCAACCCGGGTGCAGAAAACGGAATCACAGGCTGGACTGCGACCACAGGTGTGATCGAATCGCTCAATCCCCTGGAATGCGCCGGCATCAATCCTTACCAGGGCCAGAAATATTTTGCCGTAGGTGCACTGTGTGTAGAATATGCATTTGCATCAGCCTATCAAGACCTCAACATAGCCTCATACTCGCCCTTGATTGATGCAGGCAATGTGATCACCAATTATGGGGCATACATGGCTGACTATGCCAATAGTGATGAACCATCCCTTGCCCTGCAGTTTCTCAACGGAAGCGGACAGGTGATTGGCGGCACCGATACCATACGGCACAGGCTGAGCACATGGATGCTCAAGCAGAATACAGTCGCCGTGCCTGTCGGGACAAGGACTATCCGATACATCGTGATGGGTACCAGGTTTTCCGGCACAGACAATGACAGTTATCTCGACAATATCTTTTGCGCATTATACGCCGGTGATCTCAATTGCAGTACCTATAGCCCTCCGGGGCCAACTAGTGGAAGGGTGTATGTAGATATCAACTCTCCAGGCGGAGAGGACGGACAGAGTTGGCTTACCGCTTACCACAAACTTGGAGATGCCCTGCTTGAAAGCAATACTGATCCATCCGTCCATGAAATATGGATTGCGGATGGCACCTATCCCGTGACATCAACCAATGCAAGAGACACCTCATTTGTAATTAAAAGTGCTGTGGATATCTATGGCGGATTTGCAGGCTTTGAAACTTCTATTGCACAAAGAGACATACCTAATCATGCTTCTATACTCACCGGCGAGATCGGGGATACGTCCTTTGTCACTGACAACTGTTATCATGTCCTCAAAGTGCAAAACAATGTTGACACGGTGGTCATTGATGGCGTACACATACGTGATGGATATGCGGATGGACCTGCAGATCTCTTTGGCGGTGGAGTGATGATTGCAGTCTCCAACCGGGAACCAGTCATGATCACCAATTGCAGGTTTGACAACAACTATGCAATACAGGGAAGCTCTGTATTCAATCAGGCAAAGGCAGTGATCAATTCATCGCTTATCCACAACGCTGTCATTGAAGGCACTACTGGTTGCTCTATACTCAATGCAGGCTCACATGCATTATTGACAATACTCAATACCAGTGTCACACAGCAATGCATTACTTGCCCGGATATCATTCAGAACATCAATGGAGCCACATTGATCGCCAATGACAATGTGTCTATAGAACGGGAATAAATATTAAATCCCTTTTAGGAAAAAATCCACATTAAGCCAATGATCACTGGAACGTTGATGCTGACCATCGCGAGAATTTTTTTCCAGCCCGTAAGTTGCCTGAAAAGGAAATGGGAGATCAACCACTGCACAGGAAAAAAAATAAGAAGGTATATCCCAAAAACAAACCAGTTGCCCCACTCCCTCATCCATCTGAAATCATAATACCCCTCATCAATAAAAAACAGGAAGAGGACAATAAGCATTGCTGCTATAAACGGACTGAACAGATCAATATCTTTCCGGATAGGGACAGTGTTTGTGTTGGTCATAAATTCAGGTTTAAGGATATGATTTAAAACTAAAAAAAAGGCTGATTATTGTCAGTGGCTTGCTTAAAATTTCCGTTTTCCGGCTCTCCCGAATACAAGCAATTATAGCCCGTCTGCTAAAATAAAGTTTACGAGGTAACGCTGAATAAGCCATTTGACGCAATCGGGGTTCTCAATTTTGTGGCCTACGCCTATTTTTGCCTCACGAAATCAAACCCTTTCCACACACCACAACCTTTTTGACATGAATACCCTTAAATCCCTTTTGCTGTGCCTGATTATGGCAACTCCACTGGCGACTTCGGCGCAACTCAATTTTGACTGGGCCACATCGCTGGGGAGCAAGGAATCTGATTTTGCTGGCACCCTGCAACAAGATAACCAGGGACACCTTTTCTCCTTTTCTATGATCACGGATACCGCGGACCTTGATCCGGGGATTGGTGAGGACCTCCTGCTCATTGATGATCAACAGACTGGTATTCTGACCAAATGGACCACTGAGGGGGAATATCTCTGGAGCGGAAGATTCCAATGCCCCCTTGAAGTCAGCGGCGGGATCATGGAAATAAAGGATAATCAAATGCTACTCTACCTCCATTATACTGACAGTCTGGTCTACACCCTGGAGGGAATCAGTACGACTGTCACTGTCAATCCCGGCAACCATGTTTGTGTCCTGAGACTTGACCTGGATGGAAACGTGACTTTTTTCAAAGATATTCATGATCGATCAGGTTTTTATTTTTCTTACCTGAAGTCCAATGATGCAGGATTTGTCATTGGTGGTGGTGCATTCACAGACAGTATTGCTCTTCATACAGCCTCCGGGGAACTAAAAGCCATTTCACAAGGACAGGATGATGCCTACATCGCACTCTTCACACCCGATTTCAATGCAATTGGACTTCGTACACTGGGAGGTAAAGGTTCTGATTATATAGAAAATTTATATGTCGCTGATGACAGGATTTACTTTGCCATAGTCCATGACGACACCCTCACCATAGACCATGGTCAACAGTCGGAGACTTTTCCTTCCAACGGAGAAGAGAATGGATTGTTTGGCTATGTGACAATATCTAACAATGATATTGTTGCCTATTCCTTTGGAGGTGACCTGGGCGATGAGCTACGATCTGTGGCAGCAGATAATTCAGGTAACATCTATGTATGCGGTTCATTTGAAGGAACGGTCAATTTTGAACATCCTGATGCGTCTCCTGTAGTCTTTACTGCAGTGAATGAGTCCGATGGTTTTGTATCCAAGTATACTCCTGACGGACACCTGGCATGGACGCGAATCATTAAGGACAGCGAGTATGGCGCCTTGTATGCCCTGTATATCCACAGGGACAATCAGCTTTACCTGGCAGGGTCCTACACCGGACATACAGATCTTGATCCCGGGCCGGATTCGATCATTGTCGAAACTCCAGGCTGGGGTGACATCTATACGGTCAAGCTTGACACGGACGGTAATATGAAATGGGTCTACCCCTTTGCCGGCCCTGATCTTGAAGGCATACGTGACCTGGTCATCAGTCCGGATGGCCGTTTATACATGGTCGGATTCAATTATGACACCTTTGATGCTGATCCTACTGACCAGACTTACCAGGTGCCCTACTATGGTGGTTCTGACATCTATTTAATTGGGCTCACTGAAGAAAATGTAATTACCTCTTCGATAGAGGCGCCTGCAGTCCTGGTAGCTTTGTATCCTAATCCTTCTACTTCCGAAATCATCCTTTCTGCATCTATAGGTATTGAAAATGTTACATTCTATCGACCGATGGAGCAAGGGTCTACCCTCCTGTTATCTATGCTGGTAATAGTGCAACAGCAAATATTTCAAAATTCATTTCCGGCATGTATATCGTAAGGGTGAAAACTGAAGAGTCTTATTCCGCAGTCACTTTCCTGAAGCAATAGAAATATCCCAAAGTCTCCATAAAGCCTCATACCCCATGATCAAAAAGGGTGGCCATACCGGCCATCCTTTTTTTTATCATCAGAATGCGTAGCTATAACTCACTCCAAAAACAAATCCCCTCGTCAATCCATCAGGTCTAGCATCCCTTACAATAAAAGGAAAGCCAAGATCAAACTCAAGGTTGCCGGTGGCGCCTGTTTTCACGTCTACGAAAATGGTACCATTGAGCGTCAGCCCATCTGATCCTGCAATCGGGTACTGTATACCATCTATATCGGTATACTCATCTTCAGCCACATGATAGATCGGCAGCAGGCCAGGAGTGATCGTGACTTTTTCACTCATCTCAATCGTACGGGATACATGCAGCATGATGTCCGCTTTTCGCTCAAACGCATTGGTCGTCTGAATCTCGTGGAGTGGTGACAGCGTATCATACAGACCGGAGAAGAATGCATTGTCATTTTGATGCAAAGGAATCTGCACGGCAAGAGCCCATTGCCATTTTTCAGTATTATAGCGGATCCCTGTAAGCAGGTCAAGCGTACCCAGACTCGATTGATAATCCATCGGCAGAGGCAACCCGTCCTTTGCCCTGTCAGCTTTCATCAGCGGAATTTTTACTCCGGCCGTGAGCGTAAACTTTTGAGAAGCCTTATAGTTGACATTGGCAAAAATATCTCCGGGGCCCATGACAGCTATATCATTCCCACGCTGGGACAGTAAGGTCAGTTTTGTATCGAGACTCCATTGCTCTCCCAATTTCCTGCTATACCCGACACTCCCTCCAAAGACTGTAATCCCGTAATCCGCAGCCCCTATAGAAAGTCCTGCATTCACTTTATTATCGTGTTTAAGGAGTGGATTTTCCGGATCTGGTTTTAACACATCGATTTTGCAGAGGCCTGCATCACTGCAACCCTGAGCATGTATTTTTGGCAGTATCGTCACTGAAAAAATAACTGCCAGAACTATGCTTAGCTGATATACACCCTTTTTCATCTGATCCCTTATTTGATTACAAGACAAAATTAAGGGATTTACAGGTTGCTATTTGAAACTGTTTATATCCAGGCTTTCCAAAACGTTAGTCTTGTATCCATGCATGGCAACACCAATCATCGCCTTGCCAATGATCACTGTGGTGGTTACATATCTTGGCATTCGCCTGAGCAATCCATACAATGGACTGATGACGTTGTAGATGCCCTGATATAGGAGTGTTTTTGATTTGATCCCCTTCATCGGTTCTATAAAGCCGGGCCTGAACATATAGGCATCTTTAAAGCCTAGAGCCATCAGATCATTTTCGGTCTTGCCTTTGACCCTGGCCCACATAGATCTTCCCTTCTCAGTACTATCAGTGCCTGCTCCCGAGACATAACAAAATGTCATATTCGGATTAAGCGGCAATAATTCCCTGGCAAAACCTAAGGTTAAATCATATGTCTTCCTGGTATAATCGGGCTCTTTCATACCAACTGAGGAAACGCCCATGCAGAAGTAACATGCATTATACCCGCTTAGCTCTCCCCTGATGGCACTCCAGTCAAAAAAATCCTTGTGGATGATCTCTTTGAGCTTCGGGTGACTGATACCGACAGGGCTGCGGTTGATGATCAGGATATTTTCCACGTCAGGGCTGTCAAAGCATTCGAGCAGCACACCTTTGCCGACCATGCCGGTCGAACCGGTGATGATTACTTTTAAGTTCATATTGGTTAGTTGTTGACGCGTCTGCGTTCTTCTTCAGCACCGGTTTCTCGCTCCCGGGTGCCCTTTACTTTCTGATTACCAAAATTACGGGTATAGGTCAGTTTGATCGTGGGCTGAGTAAACTGAAGCCGGCTACTGAAATATAGTTGTTGTTCCTCCAGGGAGAGTTGATCACGGTACGTCATGGTGTTGAAGATATCATCGATACCCAGGCGTAACGTACCACCCTGGTCTCCAAACTTCTTCTGCAAGCCAAGGTTTACTGATCCAAAAGACTGCATCTGGAAGATCCCAAACAAACCTCCACTCACATACAGCCCGGTAATCTCAAAAGTAAACGCTTTGGGAAGGGTAAAAGTCTGAGAAGTGTACACGTTGAAATTGCCAGCTTCATAGGATTGCAAACCAAATTCGTCATACTTCTGAGCCTTCTGCAAAGCGCCACTAACATTGATGTACATATTCCACCATTTGACAGGGGTCAGTGGAAACGAAAATGTTAACGAATAGACTTGTGCTTGCTTTAGGTTCTCCGTAAATATCAATTGATTGTTTGTTCCATCAATGATGGTGCTCTGATAATTGGCGATGGTGCTATCCTCGATTCCATACTTCAAGGAAATCAATGCCGACTTATAAGAATAACTAAGCTCAAAGTTGTTTGAAATAGCAGGCTGTACAGCAGGATTTCCGGAAAAGAATGTATACGGATCCAGGAAAATTACAAATGGTGCCATATCATTAAATGTTGGCCGTGTGATCCTTTTCCCGTAGTTAAAATTGATGGTATTGCTTTCGTTGAGGCGCCGCGAAACAAAAAAAGTAGGGAAAAATTTGCCAAACTGGCGATCCACTATATCCTGTTCAGTTTCAGAACCAAGATTGGAATCCGTGTACTCATAACGCAAGCCTGCCTTGATGTCTGTTTTCTCATCGATTGGTGCTTCAAACGAAACATACGCTGCAGCAATAGTTTCATCCAGATTGTACTTGGCGGTGAGTGCAGGATCATCAACCCAGTTTTGCCCGTCATCACTATATTCGACACTTACATCATTGGTAAAAGTAGAAGCAGTTCCTTTAACACCGGATTCCATTTTTACTTTCTTCCCGATTGGTGTCATATAGTCTATCTTACCCACTTTGATAGCGATGGGTGTAACTTTTGTAGCGCGGGTATAATTTTCAAAAAGAAAGTTACCCTCCCCATCCTCATAATGGTTGTTATACTCCGTTGGATTGTTATCCTCGTACCACAGGTAATCGCCATCTACAGTCAGTTTTTTCCCTGGTGAAAAAGAATATTGAAGGTTGAGGTTGCCACTCAGGTTTTTCCATTGATTCAACTCTGTGTTTTCGATGGTGATGATGGTATCAAGCACCCCATCGCTGGTGAGGTTTGCTACATTGGTCGCGTCCATGACCCACTTTGTATCATACCCGGACAATAAACCGCCGATGATAAATTTATCATTGACCTGGTAATCCAGTCCCAACCTGGCCATATGATTATTCCTGTTGGGAAACCGGTCTGACCTGGTCTCCGTCTCTACCTTCTCCCCATTGAGCTGGATGCTTCTATAGAATTCAAAGGTCTGTTCCTGCGACTCGTGGAGATAACTGTAATCTCCGAAGAAATTAGTCTTCTCTTTACGGAGGTTGAAATTAAGGCTGGCATTGCCCACCGCACCTTTTCCATACCCGGCACCAAAAGAATATCCGCCATTGAATCCATCCCCAATATTGGCTTTGAGGATGATATTGATGTATCCCGCATTTCCTTCTGCATCTAATCCGGCAGGCGGAGTGGTGATGATCTCGATCTTTTCGACATTGTCAGAGCTCATGCCTTCAAGCAATTGGGAGACTGCCTCAGCGGGCATATAGTTGATCCGGCCATTGATCATGACCACTACCCCACTCTTACCACTGACCGATATGGTATTGCTCTGGCGATTGACCAGGACCCCTGGTGAGCGCTCCAATACATCGAGCACATTTGTTCCCGACAGGGTAATACTACTTGCCACGTTGACGACCATGCGGTCTATCTTTTGTTCGAAGAGTGCTTTCTTCGCGACTACCTGCACCTCATCCATCAATACAACGTCCTCGTGTAATACCATCTCTCCAAAATCCTTAGTACCTCCGACAGACTCAATGGTAAAAGCGTCCGAATCATGATCTGTGTATCCCACCATCATAATCTTGAGTACATAGATTCCGGGAGATATGCCATTGATACTAAATGAACCATCATCATCGGATATACCGCCTTTGACTAATAGACTGTCGGCCGCGGAAAGCAACAGGACATTGGCATAGGAAACGGGCTGATGGGTTTCATCAGATACCCTCCCTACAATTCCTGACTGGGCATGGATTGCTCCAACGGTCACCCCGAAAATCAATCCTGTGAAAAGGAGACTAAATGCATGTAGTTTCATCAGCTGGGTAATGAATCAATCTAAAAGTGGTTAAAAAGAAGTAAATCTGGGACTATCTGTTGGAGGATGCTCGGGACATCTGAGAAATAAAGATAATACTAAATGCTCATTATCATAGAACGTTTAGTCCAGTCTGCGGTAGTAGCCCCACACCTTAATCCCCCCGGGCACTGACTGGAACGGCTTGTCAAAGTAAGTGTTGATATCCAGGGAGAAGGTATCCACATAGGCGTAGGATTTGTAATCAACCGTCAATTGCACAAGGGGTATAGTATCCTCTTCCATGGATGCCTCAGGCACAAAATAGTTGATCACCCCTTCACAATATCCGAATGTATATACTTTGTAAAGTTGGGTTTCTGGTAGGTACCTCATCGAATCAATCCGGAATGGAGTGCCTGTGGCTGTATCCCTTGCTGTTGTATACTTGCCTGTCTCTATATGAAAAGTCCTCGTCTCTTTAATGCAATAACCAGAATAATGGCCAACCATATCATCAGGCCTGAATGGATCCTTGATGGCCTTCATGTCATCATCGTGGCAAGACATGAGCAGCAATGCACA
Organism: Candidatus Opimibacter iunctus; assembly: GCA_016716665.1. Lineage (GTDB taxonomy): Bacteria > Bacteroidota > Bacteroidia > Chitinophagales > Saprospiraceae > Opimibacter > Opimibacter iunctus. The sequence goes on from JADJVH010000016.1 coordinate 79,867, forward strand.
TGAAAAATTAACCAGCAACCATAATCTTCGAAATACCATGGCCTGATGGAGTTTGGATATTGACAAAATACAATCCGGGAGCCAGCCCGTGATCCAGATTCACGTGAATCTGGTTGCCAGTTAGTTGATCAAATCGTTGTTGATGAACTATTGCCCCGGCACTATTCGTCAATGTAATGTGCACATCTCCCCGAACCAACCTGTCAGCGGAAAAATCTACAGTGAATTGATCCTTGACAAATGTTGGATATACAGAAACTGGTAATTGACCCTCGCCATTAGTATACCGGGTGGAGTTGACCAGGTCCAGTTCATCCACAGGAAAAGTCATAATCCCCCTGCTGAAAGTTGCAGCGATGAGCGTGTTCTCTATTGGATTGTAATCCAGGTCATACACCGGCATGTAAGGCATATTGGAACCAACCCGCTCCCATGTTTCACCAGCATCCTGACTCAGATAGACACCGCCATCCGTTGCCGCAAATAGCACAGTATCGTTCCAGTCAGGCAGGATGTACAGGCTATTGACGCCCATCATAGGCAGACCAGATTGTATTGGATCCCAGTTGGCCCCTGCATCTTCACTACGAAAGATATATGGCTGATGATCATTGTCACGGTAACCAGAATAAGTAGCTATCACTCCTTCTGGATTGATAGTAGAGCAGGTAATGGAAGTCACATAAAACCCTGGGGTCCCATCTGTGATATTTATCCAGTTGAGTCCGCCATCTGCAGTAGTCCAGATCAACCCATCCTGCGTACCTGCATACAATCTCATTTCATCAAGCGAAGATTGCGCAATAGCGGTAATCGCCGGATATCGGTTACCTAAAATCATTTCACCTCGCGTCAGATCCGAGCTGATCTCTGTCCATTCTCTCAGTGTATCCCGCATATCCATCCTGAAGACCCTGTCAGATCCGCAAAACAAAATCTTTGAATCTTGGGAACTCATCACCAGCGGCATATCCCAATATCTTGTACCATACAAGCCACTATTCAGTCCATCAAACTCAAATCCTCCATCTTCAGCAAAGTATATAAACCCATTTTGCGTGCAGGCATAGATCCAGTTTGGTTCATCGGGATCAAACAAAGGCTGGAATCCATCTCCACCAAGGATGCGTTCCCATTCATTGAAGGATGCAGCATTTCCTCCGCTCGTACCATTATCCTGAGCACCGCCATAGTAAAGCCCGGGGGCATGCGGATTGAAGGTGGTGCGGTAAAATTGTGTGGAAGGAATGTTTTCGATATCTGTCCATGAGTTCAACTGATCGATATCTGTCATGTAGGCTCCACCATCTGTACCGAGATACATATTGCCATGTGCAAAAACAAGGTCATGTTTGTCCGCGTGAACTTCATACGTCCACCATGGTGGTGTTGCTTCAAACCAGTTGATACCGCCATCGAGTGTGCGCAACATATCAACGCCCAGCATTAGGATATCCTGGGGATTATCAGGGTTCACTTTGATCGCTTCAAAGTACCATCCAAACTGCCCGTGCAGATCACAATAGACTCCGTTTTCAGGAGCGATCGGGATCGTATCCCAGGTCAATCCACTATCATACGATGTGTATATACTTTGAAGGGATTCAATATTGCCTATGCATCCCCCATTGTCAATGTCTCCGATATAACTGACGAATAAGGTACCATCATTGGTGATCTCCACACTGGTGCGCGAATGCACCCTATCCGGAAGTCCATTGGTCACATTGACCCACGTAGCCCCATAATCATCACTCTTAAACAATGATGTGCCAGGACCCAAAGAGCTGCTCTTTGTGCTCGACCTGATACGCTTCCAGCCTGAAGCCCATACACGGCCTGCTTTCAATGGGTCAGTCACAAGATCAATAACACCTGTACTGTCATCAATCGTGAGTGTCTTCTGCCATGTGGCACCTGCATTCACTGAGCGAAACAATCCCCTTTCATTTCCCTTTGAAGATGGATACCCCATAGATCCGACATAGATCATCTCAGGGTTGTTAGGATCTACCACCACCTTAGACAACACACCTGTATCCTCAAGTCCTGAATAATGCCATGACTGTCCGCCATCATTAGACAGATATACCCCGGCACCATTGAATGGATAACCGGAGATATTGACATCACCTGTTGTTGCCCACACCCTATCCGGATCTGTCGGATCAAAGCTGATATGGCTGATCGACAGATTAGGCTGATCATCAAATACAGGGTACCAGTTTTGTCCTCCATCTTCTGTACGATACATACCGCCCTGTGAATAACCTATAAGAATCACATTGGGATCATCAGGATGCACGGCAATAGCATTTACTCTCCCACCTATATTGCCAGGTCCCTGGAGTGTCCATGGATAATCAAGTCCACGGTTAATTCTTTCAGCGGCACGATCATAGGCCATTGCCTGTCTGAGTTTAGACCGGAAGATCTCCGGGGCCGTTTCAGCATCCGGATAGTTCCTGTCCAGGAAGAAAAGCTCATTTGGACCCAACTTATCGGCAGGCTTGCCTTCCTCTTGCTGTTGAGGTTGCTCCGGGGGAGTCTCTTCAGACGAATTAAGCAGGATGACTATCGTGAGTCCGATAGCAGTCAGCAGGTACGCAAGAAGGATGAGGAGGGTGCGTCTCGATAGGTTGTTCATAGGATGTCAAAAATAGCAAATGAATCGGCATAGCACCTGACCGTTATCCCCATCTAATGTCGGCTGGATTGCAGCCCGTCAGGTTTATGGCTGCAGGTACTGTAGGATGGGGTTCCAGTAAAAGTCATACCATCCTGCCTTCAGTTCCTCCACTTTGTGCTCCGGCACTCCTTTCTGGGTGAAAGTCATTTTGACACCCTTGGCTGCGGGTTCGAGGAGAAAGGTACAAAAGGAATAATGATCTTCGGGCCATCCATCTTCCTTAAAAACCCATGCCTGCTCTATTTTATTGTGCTCTGCCAATTCGATATTGTATCCATGGCAATACCCCCCAAAGACGGAAAACTTCCCTTTTGGCCTTTTTGTCATAGCGGTTTTGGAGCCATGCAGCTTCGTCAGTGTCTTCGAATCAAGCAGCAAGGCATAGAGCTTTTCAGGTGTTGTTGGAAATGTGACAGTCTGTTTTATCGTTTTTGTCTTCATACAGCTAGTAAGTTTTGGAAGAAAGTTGATGTGTCAATGGCTGGAATTGGTTTGCAAATAGAATTTCTCCTTCTCATCTGGCGTGTTCGACCACGGCTTCGCGACGACATGCCCGCCAAGGCGGACGACGACTATTCGCCTCCGGCGAAAGACCACGCGCATCGTGATGTGCTCATATCATGGTGGTCTTGTGGTCGGCCGCTAGGCCAGGTCGTCGCGAAGCCGTGGTCGAACACATCACGCTAAGCTATCACAACTCCCCATTCCACAGATTCACCTCCGGGCTCAATTCAATATGAAACTTCTCCTTCACAGATGAAATGATATCAAGCGCAAGGCTCCAAATTTCCTCTCCTCTGGCACCTCCATGATTGACCAGCACGAGCGCTTGCTTCTCATAGCATCCGGCATTTCCTTTGCGCTTTCCTTTCCAGCCAGCCTGTTCGATGAGCCAGCCCGCAGGCACTTTGACAAAACCTTCTTCCGCAGGATATCCGGGCAACTCAGGATGTGCAGATTTTATAAGCGTATATTGATCTGCGGTGATAACAGGATTTTTAAAAAAGCTGCCGGCATTACCTATCATCTTTGGATCTGGCAATTTGCTTTGACGGATAGCGATCACCGCCTCGCTGACATCATGTATGGTCGGATGACTGATCCCTTTGACATTGAGTACATCCTGGATTGCTCCATACGTCGTATTGAGTTGATGATCACGTGTCAGTCTTACATTGACTCCGGTGATGACGTACCTGTCTTTTACTTCCTTTTTAAAGATGCTGTCCCTGTACCCAAACCTGCATTCCTCTTTAAAAAAGACCCTGACATTGCCTGTTCCGATCTCTACTGCTTGAAGTGAATGGAATACGGATTCCAGTTCGACGCCATACGCACCAATATTCTGCATAGGTGCAGCGCCCATGGTGCCGGGAATCAAAGAAAGATTTTCAACACCTCCGAGATCATGCTGCAGTGCCCACATGACAAAGTCATGCCACACTTCACCGGCAGCAACTCCTATGATAGGTTGATCGCCATCCTCAAGTATATAAATGCCTTTCATCTCCATCCGCAGGATATTGCGGTGGATGTCTCCGATCGGCAGGATATTACTCCCACCACCTAGGATGAGTGGACGTTCCAGGTATTGGACCGCCAGTTTGAGTTCGTCGTAATCCTCCACCCGGTACAGATGATCGCAGGTAGCTTCTACCCCAAAGGTGGTGAAGGCTTTAAGCGGCGCGTTGTTGATCAGTTCCACAGGCAGCAAAATAATACATAAAACGTGGAATCAGGAAACGTGAGGCGGGAGACGTGAATCGTGAGTTAGGTGTCTGAAATATCAACCTTTACAAGAATACAGAGCATTACATCTGTTACAACTCTTTGTTTCGCACCTACGGCGCGAGAATTGGCACTGCAATCTCTTATGCTACCGACCTGTAGCCCCTACGGGGCAGTGGAAAGATACAAAGTCATTGCAATATTATGTCATCAGGCCCTTTAGCCATTTCGGCCTCTTTCGCCTCTTCAGCCTCTTTGTCTCTCTGCACTATGCTCTCTGCACTATGCTCTCTGCTCAAATGTCAAACTGCAACTTCGCCAACGCCGCATAGAGTCCTTCCTCATGCAGGCTCAGTTGATCATGCGTCCCCTTCTCGACGATCTTACCGTCTTCGAGCACATAGATGCAATCTACATTTCGGATTGTAGCCAGTCGATGGGCGATGATGATTGCTGTCCTGCCTTCGAGTAGCCGCTCAAGCGCTTCCTGCACTACTTTCTCAGATTCGGCATCAAGCGATGATGTTGCTTCATCAAGGATCAATACTGCCGGATTGCGCAATACTGCCCGTGCAATAGCTATACGTTGACGCTGGCCACCGCTGAGCTTGATACCTCGCTCTCCGACGATGGTATCAAAGCCATCAGGAAAAGATTGAATAAAGTCAAGGCTATTGGAAGTGCGCGCAGCGGCCATCAATTCATCTTCAGATGCGCCCGGATGCCCATACAATATATTCTCACGGATCGTGCCCCCAAAGAGTAATACTTCCTGAGGGACAATTGCATAGACTGACCGGTAAGCAGACAGATCCATAGTATTGATATCTATTCCATCGAGGGTGATCTGACCCTTTTGCCATGGATACAATCGCATGAGCAAGGATGCAATGGTACTTTTACCTGAACCACTTTGCCCCACAAGGGCAATCTTTTGTCCTGGTAGTATGTCCAGGTCTATACCCCGCAGTACAGGCATGTCAGGACGGGACGGATATTCAAAGTATACATCTTCAAAACGAATATGGCCCTTTACTTTAGGGCGATTGACTACCACAGGCACATTGACCTCCACCGTTTCATTCAATATCTCCCGGATACGCTCAGTACCGCCTAGCGCAGTAACAATCTCCGTGTAGAAATTGCCAAGACTACCAATCGCTGCTCCGATGATGGCGGTGTAACTGATAAATGAAACCAACTGACCAATGGTCATGGTATGATCCTGAACCATCTTGGCACCATACCAGAGGATGAAGAAGATCACACCAAACAGTACGACGATAATAAAGGTGGCGAAAGCTGCCCTGTACTTTGCAAGCTGGAGTGAAGTCTTGACGACATGTCCCATCTCGGTCTTGTACCGGTTGTACTCAAACGTTTCATTCGTAAATGCCTTGACCGTATTGATATTTTGCAGGGTCTCTTCGACGACTGTATTGGTATTAGCCAGTGACTTCTGCCTGGACCTGGATAGATTGCGCACATAGCGGCCAAAGAACATAGCGCCCACCACGATCACCGGAAAAGTCGCCAGCATCGTGAGGCTCAACCTTGGTGTAGTGACCATCAGGAATACGATACCTGTGATCAGGATCAGGACCTGGCGTATCAGTTCAGCGAGTGTATTGGAAAATACAGAGGAAAGCCTGTTGACATCCTCAGATATCCTGCTGGTGAGATCCCCCACTCTGTTGCGCTCAAAAAAGTAAACAGGAAGCCCGATGAGTTTCTGGTAGATGCTGCTCCGTACATCGGCCACCCCCTTCTCACTCACTACGGCAAACCATATCACACGCAGGTAGCTCATGACCCCCTGTAGCAGCAGGATGACGATCAGGATCAACCCGATCTGGTTGAGGTCCATACCCAGCTTACTTGTTCCTGTAGCCACATCGGCCAGTTCCCCGGCCAGGTATGGAAATGCCATAAAAGTGAGGCTCCCGAAGAAAAGCAGGATCAGGCCACCGATAAAATGCCACCGGTATGGCCGGATAAAGGAAAGCATCCCTTTGACTTCCTTTAGCTGTTTTAAGGTGATTTTCTTGGTTTTCTATTCTGTGGCGGGTTCTTTTTGGATATTATGCTGTGCCATAGGCGGGCAAAGGTAGAGAAAAGGGGGGCAGCAGGGCCGGGGGAGTTGTTTAATGAGATGTTAGTTTCATTTTACCCCCTTGCCCCCTAAAGGGGGTAAAGGACTTTACATAGACTCTAGCATTTTGTAAGACAATGAGAAGGTAAGACAGTAAGACAGTGAGACAGTGAGACAGTGAGACAGTGAGACAGTGAGAGGTGTGGGCGTGTGAGTGGCTGTTTGATTTATACCTGCCGTTGGGAGACGGCTCTCATGACATTGCCTGGAACATAATTCATTTGTTCTTTCGCACGCAGGCTTAGTTGCAAACTAAGCCCAGCGATCCTCTTTTTATGGAAGCCTGCGGCTTCTTTAAAGCAGGCTATTAAAAAATCATCTCGAATAGGCACCAATCCGTCGCTCTAAATTGTCCGAGCGCTATGAACGATCTTTTTCATGCAATGACTAGACTCATTGGGGTCTATCAAGCGGAAGAAAAAGAATTTGAAATACGATAAAGCGAGAAAGCTGGCAGGAAAACTAAGCAATTGAACTGGTGCAAGGGCGAGTTTTTAGAGCGACGAGGTTTTTTGTTACTTTTTTTCCGGCAAAAAAAGTAAATAAAAAAAAGGTCTGAGTTCTCACCTCAGACCATTAAACCAACCTCAAGAAAAGAGAATAAATAAATCGCTTTACCTATTCCGAAAAGCTCAACAGGGCTTTTCGAACAGATACGTATTTCCTTTGATCTGATCATCCCCTTCATCATCTGTCACGGTCAGCCGGGACATCCTCATTTCTGAAGAGGGAGTCACATCATCTAATTGTATTTTACGGCGCGCAAACGCAGGCACCTTGGTCATCTCTGCGATCCACTCCGAATTTTGCATCCGGCTTGGATTGACCTGCATGGCAGGTGTTGCAGGCTCCTCACGCATACGTTGAGCTTCCTTTTCCTTCAACGAACGACGGATCTCTTCCCTGCGCTCCATATCATCTGGCCGCATGTAAGGCTCATTGTAGGTATGCCTTGGTTTCTCAACCGGTGTTTCTTTAGGCATGATGACAGGCTCCATGTCCATCGGGCGCTCATTAGTGATTTCAAAATCATCTTCATCGTCCATTGACTTGGCGGTGATACCCATGTCCTCATCGATACCGACCAGGATTTTCTGTGTATCATGCTTCTCTGTCTTCATCATGTTTTGCTCAAATCCGGTGGCAATGATGGTCACAGATAGTTTCTCCCCGAGTGACTCATCAAAGCAATTACCCCAGATCAGGTCTGTGCCATAGCCAGCTTCAGCTTGAACATACTCTGTGATTTCAAACACTTCATCCATAGTCACTTCTACGCGACCTGAAGTGATGTTGAGCAGGATGTGTTGCGCCCCACGGATGTCATTATCCTCGAGCAGAGGACTATTGAGTGCAGCTTGAACTGCTTTCTTAGCACGGTTCTCCCCTTCAAATGTTGCTGTACCCATGATGGCTACACCACTATCTCTCATCACGGTATTGACATCTTCAAAGTCAACGTTGACATATCCTTCCATCGTGATAATCTCTGCGATACCGCGCGCGGCAGTCGTCAGGATATTGTCAGCACGGCTGAATGCATCAGACAACTTGAGGTCTCCATGCAGGTCTCTCAGCTTATCATTAGAGATCACGATGAGCGCATCCACATTGGATTTCATTTCTTCCAGTCCTTCAAGCGCCTGTCTCTTGCGACGGCTGCCTTCAAATGTAAATGGAAGGGTGACAATACCCACTGTAAGGATATCCGCTTCACGTGCTGCCTTGGCAATGATCGGTGCTGCACCTGTACCTGTGCCTCCACCCATACCTGCAGTCACAAAGAGCATCTTGGTACCATCGAGTATAAACTCCCTGATCTCATCGATAGATTCAATGCAGGCTTGCTTGCCCATTTGCGGCCTGGAGCCTGCACCACGTCCACCGGTAAGCTCCGGACCGAGCTTGATCTTGACAGGGATAGGACTGGTCTCCATCGCCTGGTTGTCAGTATTGCAGATGGCAAAATCAACACCGGTGATGCCTTGCTTAAACATATATGTCACAGCATTACTTCCACCACCGCCTACACCGAGGACCTTGATAATGCTCTTTTCTACTTTTGGTATATCAAATAACATGATGAGTGAGTTTTAGATTTGGTATTATAATTTGATCCTGATATGTTGCCGGCCTAGAGAAAATCCTGGTCCGGTGTGGCTTCGAAAAATTCCTTCGTCTTGTTGAGCAGCTTGTCATACCACTTTGGCCCATGGCGCTCTTCTACATGCTCATGCTCCTGCTCGGCCATTACCTTTGGTGCTTCCACTTCAGTCTTTATGGCTTCAGGTGCCTTCGTATTGACCATCTTGTCTGTCTCATCCACCACATCGGGTGTCTGCAGGCCATGGATGATCAATCCAATCGCAGTCGCATAGATCGGACTGGAGACATCATCACGCTGGCGTGAGGCAATATGCTCGATAGGTAATCCTACCCGTGCACTCATCCCTGTGCGATACTCTGCAAGCAAATCCACTTTGTTGAGCAGGGCTCCACCACCGGTAAGGACGATTCCTCCGATGAGTTTGCGCTCATATCCAGATTTCTTTATTTCAACACGCACCAGCTCAAGGATCTCTTCCATCCTGGCCTGGATGATCAGGGAGAGGTTCTTTTCAGAGATCTCCTTGTAATCACGGCCATTGAAGCTAGGGATCGTGATGATCCTGTTGTCAACAATACATTCTGCAAGCGCTGAACCGAATTTCTTCTTCAGCTTTTCTGCCTGCTCATACATCACTGTACATCCTTCCTTGATGTCAGCAGTGATCACATCACCACCGAAAGGCACTACTGCTGTATGGCGGATGATCCCTTCCTGGAATATCGTGATATCTGTTGTACCCCCACCTATATCCACCAGGGCTACCCCTGCTTCCTTCTCTTCCTCACTCAATACAGCCGCAGCAGACGCGATAGGTTCGAGTACAAAGTCAGCAACCTTGAGGCCTGCCTTTTCTACACACCGCTCTATATTCTTGTGCGCAGACAACTGACCGGTGACGACATGGAAATTGCCGATCAACCTGTGACCACACATACCTACAGGATCCAGGATTCCTTCCTCATCATCGACTGTATATTCCTGTGGCAGGATATGCAATATCTTGTCGCCCGGAGGCAATGCCAATCGATACATATCATCCAAAAGGGTCTGTAGGTCAGACTTGGCAATCTCCTTGTCCGCATCCGCCAGGGTGAGAATGCCCTGGTGCTGCAGACTCTTGATGTGCTGACCGGCAATACCGGCATACACTTCGATGATCTCCATGCCTGCACTTTTTTCAGCCTGGATGACGGCTTCTTCGATAGAGCGGACCGTCTTGTCAATATTGGCCACTACTCCACGACGAACGCCTTCAGAGGCTACTTTCCCGACGCCAAGGATCTCGATACTTCCATACTCGTTGCGACGGCCTACCATGACACAAATCTTTGTCGTCCCGATGTCAAGTGCGACGACCGTTTTTGACTTTTGAACTTCTCTGTATCTCATGAGGAAAAAATTTATTGGTTTAATCTTTTTTTGGCTACGATCTGCCCGGCAAATCGCGTATCGATATATGCATAGGTATCCCAGCCGGTAGAGGGCAAGGCTTTCTTGTATAACTTTTGTATTCTCTCCGCTTTATCCTCCAGATCAGTAGAATTGCCGATCAAAATCCTCGATGGGCCAAGACGTGGCACCAGCCAGATTTTATCTGTAGACTCTACATAGATCTGATCGATCAGCGATCCCATAAAATCATCTTCCTGCAACAACGCTGTGATCCTGAACAAATCAGTTACAGGCCATTTCCGGACATCATTAGTGGAAGGAAAATCTCCGTTGACAAGCGGCACCCTTGCCGTAAAATGTCTTGACACCGGCATCATCACTGTATCTGTATCTATATACCAATGCCTTCCGCTATTGTCCACCACACGCATCAGCGGCATGCGCTGGTGCAGGTTGAGGATCAACTTACCAGAAGCACCGAGATATACATCCGCTTTCCTTACATACGGATTGGTCTGCAGGTACGTTTCAATGCTCCTCATATCCACCATATCAATCGGCAGGCCGGTCATAGGGCCAAACTTCTTGGTCACCAGGCTGACAAACTCCTCCGGAAGAATCAGGTTATTTCCCTTTTCCAACAACACCACCTCAGCTTCAACTCCAGTGATGACTGAGTCCGCCTGGAATCGCGCTGCTGTCAGGGTGATCCCTGTCAGCACGGTCAGCAGGACCAGCCATACATAAGCCTTGATTCGTTGTTTGTTAAATTTTTTCATTTCAATATAGTTTCCTGATCAATTCAGGAATGTGTTTATCCAGATCGCCTGCCCCGAGCGTGATCAATACACGGGGTTTTTGCTTGATGATCCCTGCTACCCAACTGTCCCCCCTGCTCCATTGCTTATTGGGATTCTTCATGAGATCAAATATGGTTTGGGAGCTCACACCTTCAATCGGCTCTTCTCTTGCCGGATAGATATCAATGATCACCGGATAGTCGAGCAAATCCAATGCTTCAGCAAATCCCTGTGCCAGGTCTCTTGTCCTGGAATACAGGTGCGGCTGAAACACCCCGGTCACCGGCCCGCCAAATGTCTCGCGTGCCGCAGTGATCGCTGCCACCAATTCTTCCGGATGATGCGCATAGTCATCAATCAACACACGCTCATCATCCTTGTATCGTATTTCAAATCTCCTGGATACACCTTTGTATCCGGGCAATGCTTCTTGCAATTTCTTTCCCTCGGCCCCCACCTTGAGTGCCATAGCACATGCAGCAGTTGCATTGAGAACATTATGTCTTCCCGGCATCAACAATGCGAGGTCATCTATTCTTCCATCCGTTGTGATCAGATTCCAATGCCAAACCCCCTTCTCTACTCTCAAATCACTCGTATGAAAATCTCCTCCTTCCAATCCATAGGCAAGGACGAGTACTTGTTTTTGCGCCAGCTCATTCATCACACCCTCTCCTATCAATTCCTCAAGTCCCGACCTGAACAACAATACCCCACCCGGCTGTATCTGTCGCATAAACTGGCGGTATCCCTCAAGCATCGCTTCGTAAGTACCATAGATGTCCAGATGATCCGGATCCATGGCTGTCACGACTACCCATCGGGGATGCAGCCTCAGGAAAGACCTGTCATACTCATCCGCTTCGACCACCATCAATTCAAGGCTTTCGGAATGAAAATTTGAATTGTAATTAGCTGCTATTCCCCCAAGGATCGCTGTATGTTTTATTCCTGCCTTGTAGAGCAGATAACTGATCATTGAAGAGGTCGTAGTCTTACCATGTGTACCGGCTACTGCGATGGTATCTATACCCATCGTCACTGATTCGAGTGCCTCCGATCGCTTGACCATAGGTACATTGAACCGTATAAAGTGCGCCCTCAATCTGCTGTCTGCCGGAATCGCAGGTGTATATATCACCAGGTCCGGATGCCCATCAATCTCCTCAGGGTCATCATCAAAATGTATCCTTGCACCTTCTGCCACCAGCGCATCAGTTATCAGTGATGATTGCCTGTCATACCCGCTGACCCTGATCCCCCACAGCATGCAACACCTTGCCAGGGCACTCATGCCGATGCCTCCTATCCCAAGGAAGTAGATATGATCATATCGCCTCAACCCCGTCATTGCTTAGTGTGAGTATTAGCTGCGTGAATAATGATATCAGCTATCTTATCAGCTGCATCCGGCCTGCCAAGTTTACTGATCGCTGTTTCAAGCTGTCTTATCTCTTCAGGATGATCCAGCAATCGCAAAGCCTCCGGAAATGCTTTTTGCGGAGCTTCCGCATCCGGGACTAAACGTGCTGCACCTAGTCTGACCAGGGACATCGCATTGTGCGTCTGGTGATCTTCAGCCACATAGGGTGAAGGCACCAGGATTGCTGCTTTGCCCGTCAGGCAGAGTTCACTGATCGTCATGGCCCCTGCCCTGGAGATAACGACATCCGCCAGTGCATACGCCAGATCCATACGGTCGATATAGACCGATGGACTGACACCACTCAGTTTGGCCGCAGGTGATTCAAGATATTGTGCGGCGTAAAGCTTCCCAATCTGCCAAAGAACTTGTATATCATTCCGATCTTTTAAGAGATCGTACGATTTTTCTATTGTTTCATTGATTGTACGTGCACCCAGGCTTCCCCCCACAGCCAGGATCGTTTTCTTCTGCGGATCAAGCCCATATAGATTCGCAGCCTCTTGCTTCGTTATTTGACTTCCCAACTGACTCCGCATTGGATTACCGGTAAAAACAATTTTATCCGCAGGAAAAAATTTTTCCATACCAGGATATGCCACACAAATCTTCATGGCTTTCTTTGCCAGCAATTTGTTGGTTATCCCCGGATAACTGTTTTGTTCCTGCAACACAGATGGTATGCCCATCCCCGAAGCCACATTGACTAAAGGACCTGAAGCATAACCACCGACACCAACCACTGCATCAGGCCTGAACGACCTGACGATGGAACGGCACCGGATCAGACTGTGTACGACTTTCACCGGAAACATCAGGTTAGAGAAGGTGATCTTGCGTTGCAGTCCGCTGATCCACAATCCTTGGATCGGGTAACCGGCTGCAGGCACTTTCTCCATCTCCATTCTCCCTTGTGCACCTACAAACAATATGTCAATGAGCGGGTCGCGTCTCTTCAACGCATCGGCTATCGCTATAGCCGGGTATATATGGCCTCCCGTACCACCACCACTAATGATGACTTTCATCGAGAGGTTTTATTTCAACTTTTCCAACATCACTCGCCGATTGCTCGATAAACCGGCTTACACTGAGTATCATCCCAAATGCAATGCATGTAATGAGCATTGACGTCCCCCCTTTGCTCACGAGTGGCAAGGTCAAACCTGTCACCGGTACGAGATTGACAGACACCGCGATATTGGCAAAGGCCTGTATCACGATGTTCAGGCACAATCCCATGGCCAGCAACGCACCAAACGTTTTTGGACTGCGGGTCACGATGGATGTACATTTCAGGAAGAGCAGGAGAAAAAGCCCGATGATCACAAGGCCACCAAACAAACCATACTCTTCACATATAATCGCGTATATAAAATCCGCATAGGAATACGGCAGGTAATTGCGCTGTGTGCTCAACCCCGGGCCTACGCCAAACCATCCGCCATCTGCTATCGCAATCTTAGCCTGCTGGATCTGGTAACCGCCATCTGAATTAGTGAAGAATTCACCAAAACGACTGGTCCAGGTCTCGACGCGCACAGCATCCGGAAACACCATCCCAATCAACACCAATGCCCCCATGAAACCGACACCCAGGAGCACCAGCAGGAATATATATTTCAAATGCACCCTGCCTATAAACATGAGTGTCATCGCGGTCACAAAAAGCAGCATCGCTGTACTCAGGTTATTTGGTGCTATCAACCCACACACGATGATGATCGGCATCATCAATGGCAAGAAGGCACTCTTGAAATCCTTGATCACATCCTGCTTCATCGAGATCGACCGGGCGATATACATGATGAGCGCTATAGAGGCTATATCTGATGTCTGAAAACTTAACCCGATACCTGGAATTGAAATCCACCTGCGTGCATCATTGATCTCCGGACCAAATAGCATGGTATAGAGCAGCAGAGGAATAGAAATCACAAAGAGGATCGGTGCCAGTTTGGAATAGACCGTGTAGTGTGTATTGTAACACAGATAGGTGAGAAACAAGCCCACGCCTGCAATCACCATGTGCTTGATCAGGTGGATCTCTGCATGCCCGCCATTATACTTGAATGCTATTGTCCCGGTCGAGCTATACACGGCCAGGATGGAGGCCAGGCAAAGCAAAGCAACGATGACCCAGATTCCTCTGTCACCTTTCAGGTTCTTTGCTATTTGAATGGCTTTATACATGATTCAATGCATTCACTTCTTGTTTAAACTGATCGCCCCTATCCCTGTAATCCCTGAACAAGTCAAAACTTGCACAGGCCGGAGATAACAACACAATATCACCGGGTGATGCATGCGAAGCAGCTCGACGGACTGCTTCGCGCATCGTTGTAGTTTCTGATATATAAAAGACCTCTGTCGAAAAAGCATCAAATAATTTTTTATTGTCGAGGCCAAGGCAGATCACCGCCTTGACTTTATTTCTCACCAGGTCCAGAATGGGACCGTAATCATTTCCTTTATCCTGCCCGCCGACGATCCAGATGACCTTTGTCTTCATGGCGCCCAGTGCATAGTAGACTGCATCTACATTGGTGGCTTTGCTGTCATTGATATACTTCACTCCTTGGTGCTCCCCCACCAGTTCCATCCGGTGAGATTCATTCACAAAAGATTCCAGCGAAGCCTGCATACTTTCTGCAGGACACCCTGCAAGTAGTGCAGCCCTTGCTGCAGCAATCACGTTGACCTGGTTGTGCCTGCCCATCAATCTTGAACTTGACAAATCCAGGATCAGGTCATCTTTAACATACACCTTGTCATCACCAATCAGGTCCGTCTCCCTGATGGACCACAACCGTTCTTCACTCTCCGCAGAAACAACTTTGGCTACGGTCACAGGATCCATCGCATTGTAGATCAAGGTGTCTTCCTCCTTCATGTTCTGCATCATCCGCATCTTCGCATCCGCATACTTGTCCAGGCTGTATTCGTACCTGTCCAGGTGATCCGGAGTGATATTGAGCAGGATACCCACTTGAGGCCTGAAGGTTTCCACATCTTCGAGTTGGAAACTGCTCAGTTCACACACATACCAGTCCGCTCTGCCTTCTGCTAGAAAATGACAAAATCCCTCACCTACATTTCCCACTTTAGCCGCATCAATCCCTGCTTCATGAAGAAAGTGATGACACAATCCGGTAGTAGTCGTCTTGCCATTGCTTCCGGTGATCCCGATGATCTTGCCATCTGCATTGCGGTAAGCCCACTCGATCTCCCCGATGATTTCCTTTCCGGCATCACTCAGTGCCTGGAGGATCTCACTGTTATTGGCAATCCCCGGGCTCTTGATGATGATATCACACGCCACCAGTCTTTCAAGTTGATGTCCCTTTTCTTCAAAAGGGATATTATGTTGATTCAATATTTCTTTTCGCTCTGCCTTGATCTCCATGCCATCACTCACCCACACTTCATGTCCTCTGGACTTTGCAAGCAGCGCCGCACCTATTCCGCTGATCCCGGCGCCCAGTATTCCTACCTTGAGGGCCATATCACCTTACTTTTAAAGTGATCAGCGTAAGTACGGCCAACATGACGCCCACAATCCAAAACCGCGTGACAATCTTAGCTTCATGCATGCCGAGCTTCTGAAAATGATGATGAAGCGGTGACATCCGGAATATCCGTCGGCCCTCGCCATATTTTCTTTTCGTGTATTTGAAATAGTAGACCTGGATCATTACCGATAGGATCTCTATCAGGAATATGCCGCACAATACCGGCAGTAATAGTTCTTTACGTAGCGCAATCGCCATGACCGCAATGATCGCACCTATGGTCAGGCTTCCTGTATCCCCCATAAAGACCTTAGCTGGATAAGAGTTATACCAAAGGAAACCTATACAGGCTCCCAGAAAACAACAACTGAAGATCACCAGCTCTCCGGTATAGGGGATATAAAAGATGTTGAGGTAATCCGCTATGATTGTATTGCCACTCACATAAGCCAGGATAGCCAGCGCGAGGGCGATGATGGCCGATACTCCGGTAGCTAATCCATCCAAACCATCTGTAAGGTTAGAACCATTACTAACGGCTGTCACAATGATGATGGTCAGTGGAATAAAGATCAGCCAGATCCAGTTTTGTGCATTGTCTCCCATGAAGCCAACGAAGCTCCTGTAGTCAAGCTGATTGCCCTTGAAAAAAGGCACATTGGTCAGTGATGATTTACAATACACCATATCCTTCCACTCTCCGGGTACGGTCTGGTCATGGATCTGTACATGGCTCATCACCTGGTATCCGTTTTTTGCAGCTACTTCAGGCGTCAGGCGTATCACCACATCCTGGTGAAAAAGCATCGTCACTGCTACGATTACCCCTAAAACGATTTGTCCAAAAAGTTTAAACTTGGCTTTGAGGCCTTGCTTGTTTTTCTTGAAGACCTTGATATAGTCATCAATAAAACCAATGACTCCCATCCATACGGTGGTGAGGACCATCAGGATGATATACACATTGTCAAGGCGGGCCAATAAGAGACATGGAACCAGGATGGCCAGCAAGATGATGAGTCCGCCCATGGTAGGCGTTCCCTCTTTTTGCTTCTGGCCTTCAAGTCCGAGATCGCGCACGGTTTCCCCGATCTGCAGGCGTTTCAAAGAACGTATGATCCTGTTGCCGAGCAACAGGGAGATGATCAGTGATAACATGATCGCCATACCTGCCCTGAAGGAAATAAACCGGAAAAGGCCTGCACCTGGCAGGTCAAATTCGCGATTTAAATACTCAAAGAGGTGGTACAGCATTACTACTTTTTGTCATTTTGTTCGTACATCCTTCCTCCGGTAAAACGCAGATGCCAGCGGGTGGCCTCATGATCTTTATCATGCAAGGATTCACCCGCTGCAACTGCTAAAACCAACCTGAGAATGATAATAGAACCTATCTTATATATCTTCTATGCAAGCGCTTCCGCAAGCACGTTTTTGTCATCAAATGGAAAGCGGTGACCGTTTATTTCCTGGTATTTTTCATGTCCTTTTCCAGCGACCAGGAGGATATCTCCCGGCCTGGCCATCATCACGCCTGTCCTTATGGCCTGCTTCCTGTCTGTGATGCGCAGGGTGTGCTCAACCATTTCTTGTGGCACGCCCACCCACATCATGTCCAGGATATCATCAGGATTTTCTGTCCTTGGATTGTCCGAGGTGAGGATGACCTGATCTGCAAGGGTGGCCGCAATCTTTGCCATCTCCGGCCGCTTGGTCCGGTCACGATCTCCACCACATCCTACGATGCAGATGATCCGCGATCCCGGGGTCCGAACCTGGATAAGAGTGCTCAGTACGTTGTGCAGTGCATCCGGAGTATGGGCATAATCTACCACTGCAAAAACCTGTTTGCGACCCGTCACAAGGTCAAAGCGACCTTCTGCCGGTTGTAGTTTGCTTAACACGGTCAGTACCTGTTCCCGGTCCTCCCCCAGCAATAGTGCTGCACCATAAATGGCCAGGAGATTGGACGCGTTGAACTTTCCTACTAACCTTACATGCAATGGTGTACCGTTCAACTCCAGCTGCAAGCCGTCAATGCGGTTTTCAATAACGCGCGCTCTGAAATCAGTAATTCTGGTAAGACTGTAATTTGAGACCTTAGCAACAGTATTCTGTACCATGACTTCAGCGTGCTTGTCATCCGCATTGAGTAAGGCAAACGCCTGAGCACTCAATCCATCGAAAAATATCTTCTTAGCTTGTATGTATGATTTGAAATCACCATGATAATCCAGGTGATCATGTGTAATGTTTGTAAAAATGGCCACATCCCATTCGATGCCATCCACCCTGTGCTGATCAAGGGCATGACTGCTCACTTCCATAAAAGCGTGCGTACATCCTGCCTCAACCATCCTCGCCAGTGTTTCCTGCACCGCCACAGCATCAGGGGTTGTATAACCTGTTGCTTCGACGTGATCCCCTATCCTGTTTTCAATCGTAGACAACAACCCACATTTGTATCCGAGCTCTGTAAAGAGCCTGAATAATAATGTTGCGACTGTGGTCTTTCCGTTTGTCCCAGTCACACCGACCATCGTCAGTGCTCCGGAAGGATGACCATAGAAAGCCGCGGCAACCTTTGCAAGGGCCTCAGCAGAATTTTCCACGGTGATCAGACAAACCCCTTCACTGATATTGTCCACATGATCCTGAACAATCACACATACAGCTCCACGATCTACCGCCATGTCAATGAACTTGTGTCCGTCGGTCGCTCTTCCTCTCACTGCCACAAAAACTGACCCCGGCACTACCTTCCTCGAATCGAAGTGAATGGCTGTGATGGCCTGGTTCACCTCTCCTCGTATATTTTTTACACGGATGTTGACGATCAACTCTTTGATAGTCATATCACCCAAGTGTCAAATGAATACTCGATCCTTTGATGATAGGCTGTCCGGACTGCACCGACTGCCCCTTTACTCTTCCCACTCCATGATAACTCACACGCACTCCTCTGTTTTCAAGCAGATATATAGCATCCCTGATTCCCATTCCATACAATTCAGGTATCATATTCTTCTCCAGTACATCCTTCACTTCCATCTCCATGTCCTTGCCGCCTCCCAGACGTGCCCAGTCACCCTGGCCCTTCACTTCAGTATCCAGTGATAAATCATCAATGATTTCATTGAGTTCATCCTTGTTTGACCATCCGGCGAGCCTCGTGCCTTCACGATAGGCTACTGTGTCTGGCAATTTTGTATCCGCCAGCAATTCCCTGTTGATGCCCATGCACCTGTCCGCAATCTTCCGGAAGATGGGCAACGCTGATGTCGAGCCATAAAATCCACCTACCACCGGATCATACACCATCACGATACAGCTGTACTTAGGCTTATCAGAAGGAAAGTACCCTGCAAACGATGCCATATATTGCTTGCGTGGACTATTCGGATCATAATAATCTGTCCGTGCTGTTCCCGTCTTCCCGCTAAACATATAGTAGTCGGGCTTGTATTCTTTTGCTGTTCCCTTTTCAACGACACCCATTAATAAAGCCTGTGCTTTCTTTATCGTCGTAGATGATGCTATGCTTCTGTCGACCACTTCAGGCCTGAACTTCTTGATGACCCTGCCTTCCCTGGTAATCTGGGACACGATGTATGGCTTCATCATCTTGCCATCATTAGCCACAGCATTGTATAGCCTCAGTATTTGCAAGGGCGTCATACGGCACTCATAGCCTGTTGACATCCATGGCAAGGTGGTTCCACTCCAACGGTCATCTTTATTAGCAGGATCCTTGATCATCGGTGCGCCTTCACCATCCAGTTCGATTCCGGTAGGTTCATGCAGGTGCATTTCCTTGATGCGCTTTACAAACTGCCCTGCGCGTCCATCATGCCCATAGTACTGCTGCACCAATCTTGCAATCCCCACGTTTGAGGATGTCTCAAAAGCTTCGGCGAGGTCACTCTGAAAGATTCCATGTTGCTTTGAATCCTTCATCGTGCGGTCAAAAAATTTGCCGGAGCCTCCACCCAGGTCCACTACTGTATTTGTGTCTGCTCCTCCATCTTCAAGCAAGGCCATGACACTGGCGAGCTTGAATGTTGAACCCGGCTCTGATGAAAAGCCAACACCATAATTATAATCCTCATCATATCCCGCCCCACTGCTACCTCCAAGATTAGCTATGGCTACAATGGCACCCGTTTCAACTTCCATCACTATCGCTGTTCCTTTTATAGCCTGGCTGTGCTCTAGCCCTTCAAGTAATGCATACTCTGCGATGTCCTGATTTCAGGATTGATCGTCGTCACCACATCGGCTCCGCGCTGTCCCTCAAGATCACCGAGATTACTCACCGGTATCCATGCACCACCTGTGACACGTTGCATCAGCCTTTGTCCTTCTTCACCTGCGAGGTACTCATCAAAGGTGCGTTCCAGTCCGATGAGCTGCGCATTCTCCCTGTCCAGGCCAAGAGTTCTGCTAGCCAGCAGTTTGTAAGGCTTCACACGAACATGTTGACGATCGATGATCAGCCCTCCTTTATTCTTACCCATTCTGAAGATGGGGAAGGTCTTGATCTGCTCCAGGTCACGTATGCTTACACCTTTGGCAAGCAATGCATACCGGTCACCACTTCTTCTTTTCTGTATGAGCCAGTCCCTCATCTGGGTCTTGCTCACGGATGTATTGACATACCTGGTCAGGTAATAGGCCAGGCTATCGACATTCGCTTTAAAAATATCTTCACGCAATCCATCTGCCTTGAAATCCACATGCAGGTCAAAAAACGGAAGAGAGGTTGTCATCAGGCTTCCATCTGCCGCCAGTATATCTCCCCGGTCAGCAACGATCGGCACATACTTGAGATACAGGCTGTCTCCCATATTCCTCCAATGGTCACCTTCCACGATAGAGATCTTAGCCGCCTTGTAAAAGAGCATACCTGCCACGCCTACCATCGCAAGCGCGACGATATAAACACGGATCAGTAATTCTCTCTTTACGTCTTTCATTTGCGGATACAGAACTATTATCGGATGACTACCGGGTTTTGGGTTAAGAAATGTAAATCCTGCTCTGCGACGCTGCGCTCAATCATGGTAGGGGTCGACTGGTACATCAGTTCCGACTTTACGGTCATGAATCTCCAGCGCTCTTCTCTAAGCTCATGCTGCAAAGCCTGCACCTTCCGCACATTGCGCTCGGCAAAGTGTACATTCCCGATATAGATTACACCTAATCCGCACAGGAAGTACAGGAACGGAAGATTCTTGTAGATCATCTTCGTGCTCAGTAACCGATACAATGAATTATTAATTGGCATGCTTTTCGCAGTAACTTATTGTTGTTAGTTCTTTGTAGTTCTCTTTTTTTATGCTTTGCTTTTCAACTTCAAGGCTTGGTAGCCTAGTAGTTTAAAAGGTTTTTCTTATTTGCCCCTAAATCCCCTATGCTTCGACCTCCTCACGCGCATCCATTTGCTACAGCTCAGCAACCAGGGGACTTGCATCTTCACTCTTCACTTTTCACTCTTCACTTTTTCCGCTACGCGGAGCTTCGCGCTCCTCGAGCGCGGATTGACTCGCTGCTCTTCATCATCCGGTTCGATCGGCCGCTGCGTGATCACTTCCCACAATTCTTTCCGGCGTCCAAACAAATCCGTGTCGGCTTCTCCTTCGAAATTGCCTGACTTAAAATATCGCTTGACCAATCTGTCTTCCAGTGAATGATAAGAGATCACTGCTATTCTTCCTCCGGGCTTCAATACTTCCTGCGCACTGATCAGCAAATCCTTGAGCGCACCCATCTCGTCGTTGATCTCAATCCGTAAGGCCTGGAACAACTGGGACAGGTACCGCATCTTCAATCCCTTGATACATGCATCGGCTACATCAGCCAGCTGTCCGGTAGTCGTGATCGGACTTGCCGATCTTGACTTGACAATATGTTGCGCGAGCGTCCTTGCGTTGGTTACTTCTCCGTACTTCGAAAAATATCCTGGAGCTGTACGGCATCATACTGGTTGATGACATCTGCTGCTGAAAGCAACTGCTGCCGGTTCATCCGCATATCCAGTGGCTCATCGTACCGGTAGGAGAACCCTCTTGAAGGGTCATCAAACTGATGTGATGATACACCGAGGTCTGCGAGGATACCGTCCACGCGGCCGATCACATCGTAGTATTTCATCCACCTGGTCAGATGTCTGAAATTGGAAGTGATCAGGGTCACATTTGTTGCTCCCCAGAGATTGGCCTCTGCATCTTCATCCTGGTCAAAAACAAACAGATGACCTTTGTCATCGAGTCGTTGTGCTATTTCCTTTGCGTGTCCGCCCCCTCCGAAGGTGGCATCCACATATATTCCTTCCGGCCTGATGTCCAGTCCATCAATCGATGGACCCAGCAACACCGGTACGTGATATTCACTCATCGGACCCTTTGGTCCTGAGATGGGCTATCTTCTGAGCGAGCGCAGAGATATCCTCCGGCTCTGTATTGATCAGATCCCTGTACGCTTCGGCATTCCATATTTCGAGATACTCGCCGACCGCCGTGATGATCAGGGTCTTGTCGATACCGGCATAATCAAGTAAAATCTTCGGCAGCAGGATCCGGTCAGCCTTGTCCGGAGTAAATTCCGTAGCACCTCTGTAGAAGTACCTTTTAAACTGCCTGACTTCGGGGAGATATTCATTGAGTCCCTGGACTTCGTTGAGCTTAACGGTCCAGATGTCTTTTGGAAAAAGGTAGAGGCAACGTTCAAAGCCCCTGTTGGCCACAAATTCGCGTGAGTTGTTTTCACCCAACTGATTGAGGATCGCTGAGGGCAGCCTTAAACGGCCTTTCTCATCGAGTTTGCATTCATATTCCCCAAAAAAGTTGGTCTTCATTCGATTCTCAGTCTTGTGACGTCTCAAATGTAGATAAACCTCCCACTTTCTACCACTTTCTCCCACCGATTATTTTTAAAAAACCACCGGAAAACTTCATCTCGGGTGGTGGGTATTCACAAATTAGTGATACTGTATTCTCAACAAAAGTACATTATATATTTCAATAATGTAAATATATAACAAATATATATAATACAATACTATGTGGAAATAAATTAACTACATCTGGCAAAAGGTTTGAATATAAAAAAGGCTTAATATATAACGCATCGGCCATTGTCGGGCCTGATGCAGGCGGAGGTTCAGCCGAAGGGCTAAAAGAGGCTGAAGAAGCCAAAGGGCTTAAGGAAAATCACAACATCCCACCCTCCGGGTGGGATGTTGTCCGTAGCCTCATGGCTACGGACGGCAGGATCTTCTTCCCAGCCTCCCTTTGAATGCCGAAGCTATTTCAGCGAAGGCATTTGGCTATGGGCCACAACGCTTCTCCCAGGCAAACAGCTATGATAGACTATAGCTGATCTTCTATATAATATATATACATATATAATTATAACCAATAGATTAAGTTCTGGTACAAGATTCAGGATACCCTATACCTCCAGCCCCTACCTTTGTAGTGATAATTGGAATTCGTCAAATTCACCCTAAACCCACCCTCCCATGACCCTCACCCAAGCATACCTCCAGACCTGGACAGAAGCCCGAACCAGATTTACCAACCTGCTCAAGGACATCAAAGAAGAAGACCTGAAGAAAAAACTGACCGGCACAAAAAACAGTGCTGGATTCCTTTTGCGCCATATCGGGGATGTGGAGTTGCTCTTTGCCAAGAATGTCTTCGGTGGACTTGACGTAGACGTCCATGCGAAAACCGTCATCGCCCAACAGGATACCGGCGAATGGATCAATCTGGCTGAATTGCTCGATTACCAGCAATATGCTTTCGATCAGCTGAAAGCTATCTTCGAAAAGCAGACGGATGCTGACTGGGCCACAACCATTACTACAAAAGAATTTGGCACCAAAACAAAAGCCGAAGCTATAGGGAGGATTATTTCCCATACGGCTTATCATGCCGGTCAGCTATCACTGACGCTTAAGTATGGCATCTGAATTACCATAGGCTATACTTACTTTTGGCCTCATGACTGCAAATGACTGCGCCCCCGCACACGAAAGAAAGAAGCTTGGTTTTCTGGACCGCTATCTCACGTTGTGGATTTTCGTTGCCATGGCCATTGGGGTATGCATTGGCTATTTCATCCCATCCTCCTCTGATTTCATCAATTCCTTTTCAAGCGGCACCACCAATATTCCGCTGGCGATAGGTCTGATCATCATGATGTACCCGCCCTTTACCAAGGTCAGGTATGACAAACTAAAGGAGGTTTTTAAAAATACAAAGGTGCTGGGCGTGTCATTACTGCTCAACTGGATCATTGGCCCGATACTCATGTTTGCACTGGCCATCATATTCCTTCATGGCTATCCTGAATATATGATCGGCCTGATTCTCATCGGCCTGGCCAGGTGCATCGCCATGGTGATTGTGTGGAACGAACTCGCGGAAGGCAACAGGGAATATGCCGCAGGCCTCGTGGCGCTCAACAGTATATTCCAGGTCCTGCTGAATAGTGTGTATGCCTATGTCTTTATCACCCTGCTTCCACCCTTTTTTGGCATCACAGGATCTGAGGTGGATATCACCATCAGCCAGATTGCAGAGAGTGTAGCGATCTATCTCGGCATACCATTCCTCGCCGGGTTCCTGACCAGGTATATTCTACGCAAACTAAAGGGCGCTGAATGGTATGATACTAAGTTCATCCCGTTTATTTCTCCATTTACCCTCATTGCATTGCTCTTTACGATTGTGGTCATGTTTAGCCTCAAGGGAGAGCTCATTGTGCAGATTCCATTTGATGTGTTACGCATTGCATTACCACTCGTCATTTACTTTGCCCTCATGTTCCTCGTGAGTTTTCTGATCGGCAAAAAAATGGGAGCTGACTATTCCACCAATACCTCCATTGCCTTTACTGCTGCCGGAAATAATTTTGAGTTGGCGATTGCAGTAGCCATAGGTGTGTTTGGTATCAACAGCGGCCAGGCCTTTGCGGGAGTGGTTGGCCCACTCGTCGAAGTTCCAGCTTTAATTGCATTAGTGAATGTGGCATTTTGGTTGCGGAAGAAATATTACCTGGGTATAAGCTAAGAAAAATTATCATTTTCATTAAAAGTCTGGTTATTATTTTAAATTTATAGTAACCAACCTAATCACCCGAATGAAACCAAATTTACAGCTCGCTCTCTCTTTGCTCTTCCTTACTTCTTGTAATCCATCTCAGGTCAACTCCAGGGAAGAAAATGCTAAAAATTTGACCTCTAACTCCATGGAACAAGGGAACCAAGGCGATACTCCAACAGACCTTATAAAACTGACCCAACGACAAGTCATCGACAAAGAAGGTACCGGGCTAGTTGCATCTACTTATTTAATCCCTCCTGACTGGTCCGTACAGGATAGACTATACTGGGAATATGGTGATGCCACCTTACCAATTCGCTTTAAAGCGACCATGCAAAATAGTGATGCCACCATGGGTATCCAGATCTTCCCGGATGTCAGAGCTGTATGGAGCAGAGGACCATCGGGTGTAACCGGCTACCGACCACCTGTTGATATCCTCTCAGGCATGAAAGATCTCATCATGGCCGAACGAAAAGGAAAAAATATAACCTACGTCAATCAAAAAGTGCTCTTCAACGAATCCCAAAACAGCAATCAGGCGAGGCAAAATACACAGGGCGGGGTCATCAATGTACAGTACGAAGAAAACGGCCAAACCATCGATGAAGAATTTTATGCCAAATTGGATATTGTTGAAATGAGTACGCCTAGTATGATGGGCAATATGACTAGCGTGATATGGGCCGCCAGTGGAATGTATGCTTGTAAAGCAGTGACAGGAAAATTGGACGAATGCAGAAAAATTGCACAGACTGTTGCATCCTCAGGCAGAATCACCAAGCCTTTTTATAATAGGTTGGCCCAGGTCATTCAACTCCTATCCGACCAGGTCTATGCGCAGATATACCAGGCTGGACAACTCAGCAAGATCATCAGCCAGACCAATGACCAGATGATCGCCAACATCGATGCTTCTTATAGCCAGAGTCAGGCAACGGCTGACCGCTCCAATAATCAGTTTAGCGACTATATCAGGGGAGTTGACAGATATAGTGATGGCGGTTCAGAAATTCAACTCCCTTCAGGCTATGCCAATGCCTGGATCAATGACAAAGGGGAATATATTCTCACAAATACAATGGGCTGGAATCCGGGAACTGACTTTAATGGGAATTGGAAACAGTTGGAGAGGAATTAGATCTGAGGCGAAGGCAAAGAGGCAAGCTAAGAAGTGTGCACAGCTTGTCTCATTCACCAGATCACTCACATTTCCTTATTCCTGCTCCAGCGCTTGCACTCGCTGCAACAAATTATTGATCATGATTTGCTGCTGATCAATGATAGCTTGTTGTTCTTTTATAGCCTGAATGGCAAGTACCGAAAATTCATCATAGGCAAGGCCCTTTATTCCATCCTCACGCTCGATAACGATTTCAGGGAAGAGTGGTTCTACTTCCTGCGCGATGAAACCAAATGTATTCCTTTGATTAGCATCTGCAATGAATCTATATGACTTGGGTTGTAACTGCATTATTTTCGGAAGAACACCAGCTAACGGTTCAATATCCTTCTTCAATCTCACATCTGAACTGGGGACATAGTTACCAGTTCCGGAATCAAATGTACCTATAGTCACATTGTTGAAGGCGAGACCAAGGTCTGAACCACCGCCGATAAACAACCGCCAATCATCGGTATTATCTTGTCTCTCCAGTTTAATCCCTCTTTCAATTCCGGAGACATCGTCCTGTTTGATGTCAAAATCTGTATCAGGAGTTGTGGTACCAATACCTACTTTGACCTGGTTACTACCTGTTCCTCCCAGTACCATACAATTGCTGGCTCCAACCACGGCGGCATGGCCTATAGCCGATGCATTCGAAATAGCGGAGGATCCGACATCTGCAAATTCTCCGATGAGGGTATTATTGTTCCCGGTGAGAATAGTATTCCCTGCATTAGCTCCAATGGCTACATTTGAACCTCCTGATAAATTATAAAACATGGCGGCAGTACCAACTGCCGTATTTTTCATCCCATTTAGATTATCATACAAAGCATTATCTCCAAAGGCCACATTTTCATCGCCGGATTCATTATAGTACAGAGACAAACCACCTACCGCCACATTTCTATACCCTGAAATATTTGCGGCTAGCGTATAAGGGCCTACAGAGACATTTCTCGTTCCAGTAGTATTGTTAAGCAACGCATTAAGTCCAATTGCGATATTCTCACCCCCGCTGGTATTATTTGTTAATGCAGACATACCTATGGCAGTATTCCCATCTGCCTGATTTTTAGAAAGTGCATATGCCCCAACGGCGGTGCAGGAATTAGTTTCCCCACTTTCCACCATAGCCGATCTGCCAATTGCAGTATTATTATTTCCCATAGTATTCTCGGACATGGATAGTGAGCCAAGTGCGGTATTACCCTCTCCACTTTCGTTGTTTTGTAAAGAATGAAATCCAAATGCTAAATTCACATCACCTGTTTGGTTGTCAACTAGTGCCTCTGTTCCAACAGCCGTATTTCTGTTCCCCGAAGCATTCCAAAACATCGACCAGGCGCCGACTGAAACATTGCTAAGGCCTACGGTATTTTGCACCAAAGCAGAAAGCCCTATAGCTACATTCTCATAACCACTGGTATTCTCCTTTAATGCACTTGAACCAACGGCAGTATTTCCATTTACTTGATTTTTAGATAGTGCAAATGCCCCAATGGCAGTGCATCCATTATCGGCCACACTTTCCCGCAATGCAGATCTTCCAATAGCGGTGTTACTGTTTCCGGAAGTACTATTTTCCATAGCAAAGGCGCCCATGGCTATATTGTCCATTCCATTGATATTGGACTTTAGTGCATTAAACCCTACTGCAACATTTTTCGTCCCATCGGTATTAGAAGCTAATGCATCTTTGCCTACTGCTGTGTTTATTGTCCCGCTCGTGTTGAAATAGAGCGCCCCGGCGCCTATCGCAGTGTTATTGTATCCTGTTGTATTATTCTCCATAGCAGTAAATCCAAAGGCTGTGTTGCTGTACCCATCTGTATTTGATTTCAAAGCCTGATAACCTGCAGCTGAATTATAATATCCAATGGTATTGGCCAGGCCTGCCTTATACCCGGAAAAATGATTGGCCCACCCTGTTGTATTGCTATATCCAGCCTGATAACCTATGAATGTATTTGGATTGGGTGCATTGAAAGGATCTACATTGGATGTGGTATTGAAACCGGCTTTGTAACCAATATGGGTTTCCTCATTTGCCGTTTGGTTGAGTTGACCTGCTCCATATCCTATAGTCATGTTTCTATTTCCTGTAGTATTGGCATATGCCGCAAACCTGCCAAGTGCTACTATCTCGGCTCCCTCGGTGTTCGATCGTAATGAAAGTGAGCCAATGGCGGTATTTTCTGCCCCAGTCGTATTATTCAATCCACTTTCCATCCCAATGGCGGTATTCATATATCCTGTAGTGGTATTGGCGAGCGCTGAGGATCCAACAGCAATATTCCCCCCGCCATCTGTATTATCCTGCAGCGCATTGGTCCCAATAGCCACATTATAAATACCTGATGAATTGTTCATGAAAGCATCTGTTCCAATGATCGTATTAGCAGGCATTGTATTATTCAAACCAGCCTGGTGACCCAGGCTTATACCATCAGTGGAAATTTTACCGGAGGCCACATTATTCACCCTGAAGCACAGGGCCTGATTATCTGTTGTGCCGACAAAATTCACGCTTTCCATTGTGCCGCTATTACCTCCCAGTTTCCATCCAGATCCTTCCGCCAGCCTGTTCCACAATATCCCGTCATAATAATAGAACCCAGGGATATTGTCCGTTTGGTATATCACCAGGGAGGTGGCCGGATTGGCGATCATCATCCGGTCACTCAGACTCATCCTGGGAATCAACATCCCCTTTTGGACCGACTTTACATCCAGCATGGCACTTGGATCAGGTATTGACATATCAGTGCTGATACCTACCTGAGCATGCAGATAGCCGGTCAGCAGGCTAAGGAAAAGAAAAAGCGAAACGAGATTTTTCATATTGGAATAGTTTTAAGTTGGAGTTAGTATTTCAATGGCATAGGGTAATCGGATTGTCCTTCGGGAATTGCGTTTCATCAGGATCCAAAAGTATAAGCGGGGAGGTCAGCGGTTTTGGTCAGTTTGCGAACGGTATAACCTGGTTTAGGAAATGCCCTTTCTGAAAGCTCCTTACATCCCCACATCGAAGGATCAAAAACAGCTTTACGGCATCCACGGGAGACAGGAAGGAATTCTCCAGACTGCAGCATAAGGCACTGCTCCTTCTTGTTGATTGCTTTGATTTCATCTGCCCTTACCAAATAGGATTTATGGCATCTTAAAAACCCCAATGGGCCTACCTCTTCTGCCCATGATTTTAGGGTCCTGCTGGTAAGAATTGCCTTCCCTGTCTTTAAGACAATACGGGTATAATTACTTTCCGCGCGGAAATAAAGAATGTCCAATAATGAAATTCTGAATACCTGTGTTCCCTGAACTGCCCTGATACAACTTTTCCCAGGTGCGACAAGGGCCTGCAGCCTCATCACTTCCTCCTCAAGAGTCTTGATTCGTCTTAGTGCCCTGCAGAGATCTAGCTCCAACTGGATTGAAGGCACGAGCGCAATAGTATTCTTAATCATGGTGCTTTTGATTTTGGCTGAGAGGCACGAAACAAACTCCTAGAATATCATTGTATTTAGCAAGGTTGACATATCTGTTTTGCAGAAAGGCTTTTTAAGGATTTTTACATTTGAATTCCAGTGTGTTGCCTTGCCATAGGGATCACTGAGCGCAGTGACAAGAAGAAAATTGGATTTCATTCCCTTTAATTGTTCGTACATTTCAAATCCACTGATATACGGCATTTCAATATCCAGGATGATCAGGTCAGGACTCAGCAGTGGAATTTTCTCCAATGCCTCCGCAGGGTTCTGAAAAAAAGCAACTACTTCGAGATCTATACGGACCTGGGTGAGTAACCGATAGGTTATATCCAGTCCATACCATTCATCATCTACGATCACGACTCTCATCCTATGCTTTTCTTGAGGATAAAAGTATCTCTGTCCCATTTGGAGTGAAGATGCTGGTTTAAGAACGGTCGTTGCGGGTTTAAGAACAACCAGTAGCTAATAGGTTGTAAGCACAAAGAGAACTCGCCGATTGGCTGCATTTAGGTGGAAATCATCTATTGGAGGGAAAAACACGCACCAAATGGTTTCCAGTAATAAAGTCATATACCGCTAGCCAGCCTTCAGGAATGGAGGTATGGGAAAGGATTGCTACTTGGACAGCCATTCCAAAAATGCAGCTTTTCGTTGCCGGGAAATAGGTACCAATTCCTTATTACTCATCATCGCCTCACCACCATCCGCCTTGTTGACTTTGATGATATGATCCCTGTTGATCAGGAAAGATTTGTGTACCCTGAAGAAAGCGGTTGAGCTAATCGTCTCCTCCATCTCCGACAGATTCTTGGAAACCATGACAGGGGGTTGGTCTCGCAAGTAGATAAAACTGTAACTTCCCTCTGACTTGCAAAAGAGTATATCCTCCAGTAAGAGAAGTAAGATGCCATCCTGGGTATGAATGGATATTTTCTTCGGAGCTTGCTGCTGCGCAAGGGCCGTTCGAATCAGGCCAGATAAAAGCTGCTCATTTAACGGCTGAGGCTTTGCTGCCACCTTTTTTACAGCTGTGATTAATTCTTCCCGATCAATCGGCTTGAGCAGATAATCGACAGCGTTTACCTTAAACGCCTGAACGGCATAGGTATCGTAGGCCGTTGTAAAAATCACAGAGGCCGACGTCGGCCCAAGCGCCCGGAGAAAATCAAAACCGGTCATATAAGGCATCTCGACATCCAGAAAAAGGATATCCGGCGGATGCTGCCTGACCACCTCAAGGGCTTCCTCAGGATCTGTGTAGATTATGACCGGATGCACCTGTGGACAGTGCCGGGCGAGCAAATGGAATAGCGCCTCACTACAATACAATTCATCATCCAGGATCAATGCGTTCATACTATGGTTCATTAGAGGTTTCAGAGACTATAAGCACATGTTCCAAAGGTAAGGTCAGCTCCACTCTCGTTCCAACTGCCAATCCAGCCGAATCGTACAAATCATTGACTTCTGCCTCGACAGGCACGTTGAGTTTCTTGCTCAGGATAGTCATTCGCTCTGCTGTAACTTTCATACCATGCGACTGGCGCTGAATCATCTGCTTTTCCTTTATGGATTTTGCCCTGGCCCTTCCTACACCGTTGTCTTCAATAGTGACAAGAAGGACGAGGCCCTTCACTGAAAAGCGAATGTCAAGCTTGCCTTTGGATTTCCGGTGCATGAGCCCATGCCAGATCGCATTCTCCACATACGGTTGGATCAGCATCGGTTGAATGACAAAGCTCGAAGGATCAAGCCCCTCATCCACACCTACATGATAGTCGAATCTGTCTGCGAATCGCAAGGCTTCCATTTCAATATATAATTTCAATGTCTCGATCTCTGTCAATAATAAAACTTTTTCTCCCCTGGAATTATCAAGTACCTGACGTATCAATCTTGCAAATTTGGTAAGGTATTCAGATGCAGCATCATTGTCATTGACCACGATAAACCTGTTTATGGAATTCAGGCAATTGAAGATAAAATGTGGGTTCATTTGAGCGCGGAGTGCTTTCATTTCGAGCTGGCTCAATTGACGCTCGTTTTCTGTCTTTATCAATTCCCTTTCAGTCAACAACGCATTTCGCCTGACCGATTGGGTGAGATTATAATGGTAAAACCAAAAAATAATACCGGAGACCATCCCACCGAGCAGCAAGTAAAACCATGTCCGCTCCCAATACGGTGGTCGGATAAAGATGTCAATGGACGCCTCTTCCGGATTCCATAAGCCATCATTATTGGCGGCCAGCATCTTAAAGGTATATTTCCCGGGAGGCATATTTGTATAACTCACTTCATGTCCTCCACTGCGTTTACTCCACTTTTCATCAAGGCCTTCCATCTTATACATAACTGAATTCAGCTCGGGCGCTGTGTAATTAATCACTGAATAAGCTATCGTGATATAGTTTTCCTTATAGGTTAGCTTTACAGGCGACAGCATTGATCCATTGGAAGCAGTCATTATTGATCTATCGAAAACCAGAATATCGTCGATGATCAATCCTGGAAGTATCGTATTGGGCACAAGATCGCGGGAATTAAAAAAAAGATAACCGGATCTGCATCCAGCTATGACCTTATGATCGGGTGTGATATGTAAACTTGCCCTTGTAAATTTGGTAGCTGGAAGCCCATCTCCCTTCGTATAATGTCGCACCGAAAAAAGCGATGGATCAAGACTCGCTATACCATCCAGGGTGGTCATCCATAACTTACCGTCCGGATCAGTTTCAAGTCCTGAAATATAACTTGAAGGTAACCCTTCTTCCATTGTGTAACTAACAAATGCTGCATCCGGATCAGCGTGATAATCAAACCGGCTTAATCCGATTGGTTCTACTGCAAACCATGCATATCCCATGGAGTCAATAGTGATATCCCTGACCTGATCGCCCCCTATCGCATAAGGATTGTGTGAATGACTAACATAATTATAAAAGGTATCACAAATCGCGTCATACCTAAAAACACCTCTGTTTACGGTCCCTATCCAGAGTGATTGTTGCGCTTTATCCCATTTCAAACTGATGACTTGCGTTTTCACCCATCCCTTTTCAGCAGGTATAGATTCAAAGCTTGGCTTATCAGGCTCAAACCAGAAGAGACCATGGCCCAATGAAGCAACCACCATTTTACCTGGACTAACTTCTGCCATGTCAAAAATATTCATCGCCTCGGTGGAAGGGTAATGCGAGGTTAACGTATACGTCATACGATTTACTTCCTGGACTCCTGTACCATCACAAAGCCAGAGCCTTCCCTGGTGATCCATCATCCAATTATTGGCAACATTGGGAACCCTTTTCTTGTAAATATTGCGAACAACACCAGTTGGAATATCCTCGACATAAAAAAAGGAATCAGTAATCGCACTGATATACCGCTTCTGAAAAAAAGTGTCCTCGTAAAACGCACTTACTTCCGCCTGTACATCCTGAATCTCTCCCCTATAGAGTACAGACTTATACTTGAACGGTTGTCGGTTTGGATCTGTTACATACAAATTACCCTGATTTGTACCGATTATTCCGAATACCTGTAGAGGTTTGTATGCATGTTCTCGCCAAACTATAATTTATCTTCGACCGCTGATCCGCTCTGACCTCCAGAGGCCTGACATACCCACACACTTTGTCAACCAATAGGCAATGCGCTGCAGACGTAAGAAGAATGTTTTGCTGATCAAAATCAAAAATGCGAAATTCTACGGACGCAAATGCAGATGTGATGAGGGAGTCTTCTATACAGACTAAATAGTGGCCAGGCAACCATTTAAATAAAACACCTTTTGCATTGGTAAGCCATAAGTCTCCGTTCTGCGAGACAAACAAATCTGCAAAATTGTCTACTCCCCTGATACCTGAAATGCTATCCTGAATGTCAGTTAGCAGGTTTTTGTTTGAATCATACTGCAAAATCCCAACATTTGTCCTGATAAAAAGGTCCTGATTGGAAGTCATATACACTTCAAAAATTCCGCTTGACGTTTGACCAGATTTTTCGGATTCTGAAGAAATACTGGGATTGAGTCGCTTTACCTTCCTTCTCTTCAAATCAAACCGGCCAAATCCCTTCGCACCACATACCATCAGAAAAGTTGAATCAGAATCTGGCAGGAGTTGGTAAATACCGTTACCGGGAATGGACGTCGTGTCATCTGAATCCATGTAATACCTGGTGAACTTCTTTCTTGAGGGATCAATGCAGGTCAGCCCATTTCTTGTGGCAACCCAAAGATTTCCATCTCTGTCTTCATACAGGTCATTTATGAACTCATTCGAAAGTGAATTGGCATCTCCCGGTTTTGGAACGTATTTGATACTCCGAACCCCATCAAATCGTATCAACCCCAACTGTGTACCAGCCCAAACTATACCCTGATGATCTTCCTTCAAACAGGTAATACCCGTATTGCCAAAACCCATCTCGCTGGAAATAATCTGAACATATGGAGCCTGCCCCTGGATGCCCAAGGCACAATTGAATAAAAAGAAAGAGATGGAGAGTAGATTTTTCAAGGCTTGAGATGAAAGTACAAATTACCATTGAAACTAAGAAAAGGGAGATATCCTCAGAAAAAAATACCCAAAACTACTAGCGAAATTATATTGTGTATCACCATGTACTTTTTCAAGCAATGCGTGGCAGAATGCCTGATTACACTTTCTTTTGGATGTCTTTCATCCTCCTCGGCCTGAACACCGAACTCAACCGGAGTTTGAGAACTCCGGCAATGGCTTCTTTGATGATCCCACTATGCATCTTGCTGACCCCAAATTCACGCTCGACAAACTGGATAGGTACTTCCTTTAAGATAAACCCTGCCCTGTAAGCCAGGTATTTCATCCCGATCTGGAAGGCATAGCCTACAAACCGGATCTTGTCCAGGTCAAGTGTTTCCAGGACTTCACGACGATAGCATATAAATCCTGCTGTAGGATCCATAACCGGCATCCCTGTGACAATCCTGGTATATAACGAAGCCCCCTTAGACAGGAAGAGCCTGTCATTTGGCCAGTTGACTACCCCACCTCCGGGCACATACCTCGACCCAATGGACACGTCAGCCCCGTCTTCAGCACATGCCTTATACAACCGGAGCAAATCTGCGGGCGGATGGGAAAAATCGGCATCCATCTCAAAAAAGTACTGGTAATCCCGCTCCAGGCCCCACTTGAAGCCATAGATATAGGCTGTCCCCAGACCGAGCTTTTTCTCCCGTTCGATCAGGAAAATAAAGGGCCCGTAATCATCCTGCTTCTCCCGCACGATATCCGCAGTGCCGTCAGGTGATCCGTCATCGATAATGAGTACGTGAAACTGGCCATCCAATGCCATCACGGCATCAATCATGCGACCTATGTTCTCCTTCTCTTTGTAGGTAGGTATGATAACCAGCTTGTCCGACAAAATGTGCTATTTGAGGGGCAAATATAAGGTTTCTTCTCAGCCTGCAGCGGAGAATGGCTCAAGAGGCTAAAGAGGCTGCAGAGGCTAAAGGCAAAGGGCAAAGGGCAGAGAGCATAGGGCATAGGGATACGCATGCCCCGTAGGGGCTATAGGTCGGTAGCAGAATATTAAGTCAGATTCATCGTGCCCCGTAGGGGCACCACTGGACTCGGACAAGGCTGTGTTATTAGGATTATGGGGATTATTACATTGGAAACAGGTAATTAAGCAGTCGGGTTGTGCCCCTACAGGGCACGAATGATAAATCAACTTTATAGCTACCGACCTTTAGCCCCTGCGATGCATCCTTGACCGTAAACCATAGTTATATTCCGAAGCATATACCCTCTCAACTCACACCTCTTACTGTCTTACTTTCTCACTGTCTTACAATCTCCAAAACCAACGCAGCGATCTCAGCTGCGTTAGGTTTAGAGAAATAGTCCCCATCCGATCCATACGCCGGACGATGGGCCTTGGCTGTAAGGCAACGTGGCTTTTGATCCAGGTGGAAATACCCACCCTGCACATCCAGCACCTGTTGCATCATATAGGCTGTACCTCCACCAGGCACATCTTCGTCGAGAAACAAAATTGCATTTGTCTTACGCAACGAATGCAGGATGACATGCTCAAGGTCAAAAGGCAATAATGTCTGCACATCGATGAGCTCCACAGAGACATCATGATCCTGCAACATATTGATCGCATCGATGGCGACACGAACACATGATCCGTAGGTCACTAAGGTAATGTCTGTTCCTTCCTGCAATATCTCCGGCATACCCAATGGCACAGTAAAGGTGTCAAGGTTGTCGGGACACTTTTCTTTGAGGCGGTATCCGTTGAGACACTCTATGACCAGTGCAGGCTCGCTACCTTTCATCAGCGTATTGTACATGCCTGCAGCCTGGACCATGTTGCGTGGTACGCATATATGCATGCCGCGCAAGGAGTTGATGATCATACCCATCGGTGAACCGGCATGCCATATCCCTTCAAGGCGATGGCCTCTCGTGCGAATGATCGCAGGAGCTGCCTGCATGCCATTTGTCCTGTAACGCAGTGAGGCAAGGTCATCCGAAAGCGGAGCCAAACCATATATCAGGTAATCGAGATATTGAATTTCGGCAATAGGCCTCAGTCCTCTGAGAGAAAGGCCAATTGCCTGGCCCATGATCGTCCATTCCCGGATACCGGTATCAAAGACCCTGTACTTACCATATTTTTCCTGCAGTCCCGCAAAGCCTTGGTTGACATCACCTATATATCCCACATCTTCTCCAAAGGCTACTACTCTTTCATCACGGGCAAACAACTGATCAAAAAAACGATTGAGGACCTGGTACCCCGTGATGACTTCTGATGATTCACTGTAATGCGCCTGTTCGATGGGTACTTCCAGGCAACTACCATGCCCTTCAGCATACAAGTGCGTATTGAAATCCTTTCGTCCCTGTTCCTGCCATTCAGCGATCAGGGAATCAACAACTGAATCTGTATAATTGAATTTTCCCGCAAGCGCAAGTTTCAGCTTTGAAGCCATCGCCAATACTTCTGAAAATAGCACTTCAAGCGGGCTATGCAACTCAGCAGAAAGATGAGCAAGCTCTTCAGCATTTTTTACTTCGTCTGGTAGTTGATCAAACAGCGCGATGAGCGACTGCTTCTTCAAGCGAACCGGACCAATAAAGGCCTCCCATGATTTTTGTTTGCAGGCGCGTGTATAAGCAATTGCGTTTTGCCTCAACTCATCAAGTGCTTCACGGGTAGCAATACCAGTCTCTACCATCCAGTCTGCCATCTTCAGGATACAGTCCGTATCCACTTCCCATTTGAGACGTTCAGCGGATTTGTATCGCTCATGACTTCCTGATGTGGAATGCCCTGTAGGTTGTGTGACTTCCTGGATATGGAATACTGCAGGAAGGTGGTTCTTGCGTACTTTCTGGATGCCTCGCTCATACATTTCGCACAAGCCCGGATAATCCCATGCCTTGCAGGTGTAGAGATAGATCCCTTCACCGTTTTCATCGATATGAAATCCCTCCAGCAATCTTGATATACTTTGCTTGGTGGTCTGCAGCGATGTAGGTACAGAGATACCATACCCGTCATCCCAGACAGATACAGCCATAGGGGCCTTGATGACGGCTGCTGCATTGATAGCTTCCCAGAAGACACCCTCTGAAGTACTAGCATCGCCGATCGTGACAAAGCATACTTCATTCCCATCCTGGCTCATCTGCATAGTGCGTCCCAGGTCTGCATGCTTGCGATACCACGTTGATGCCTGGGCGATACCAAC
Organism: Candidatus Opimibacter iunctus; assembly: GCA_016716665.1. Classification (GTDB taxonomy): domain Bacteria; phylum Bacteroidota; class Bacteroidia; order Chitinophagales; family Saprospiraceae; genus Opimibacter; species Opimibacter iunctus. The sequence continues at coordinate 117,207 of JADJVH010000016.1, forward strand.
AGCACGTGCCATCTGGCCGCCGGTAGAGGAGATATCTGCAGAGATATTGTAGCGGTCATCCTGCGACAACCATTGGCCTTTCTTGTCAATCAGCGGGGATGCAAAATGGCAATTCATCTGCCTGCCCCCGGAAAAAGGATCATTTGAAGGGTCAGCATAGAGTTGCGCAAAGAAGTCTTCTACTGTGGAAATGCCTGTAGCAAACATCCATGTCTGGTCACGATAGTATCCTGATCTCCAGTCTCCTTTGTTGAATACCCTCGCGAGCGCTACCTGCGGACTTCCTTCCCGTCACCCAGGATGCCAAATTTGGCTTTCCCTCCCAGTACCTCCTTGCGGCCCAGGATACTGGCCTCACGGCTGACACAACATATCCAGAAGTCGGACAGGACTTCGCGAACAAATTCATCTTCCTGGTTCTGGATTTTCTGGAGCTTGAGCTGTTCGGCTGCGATTTCTCTGAGCATGGAGCGAGGTTGGTTGAACGATGGCAATCACCTGAGTGATTCAATGCTGCAAAAGTAACGATTTATGGATTCATCCTCAGGCATTTCAATGCTGATTGGCAATAATACCTGTAGACGAATTTTGTATGCCTCCCGACGTATAAAACCATAGAATCATTGCCATTTCCCCCTTTATAAATGTACTTTTGTGGATATGCGGCAAGGCATCGCCATATTTTTTGCAATTCTCATGATGAGTGTTTCCTCTAAGGAACTCATTCAATATGCCGCGTTTAAGTTCAATCAGGAGTATATCAGTGCTGTCTTTTGTATCAACAAGGACAAACCTGAAATGAAATGCGATGGGAAGTGTTACCTGAAAAAGACCCTGGATACATCAAAGGAGGAGAAGCAATCCAAAACGATGCCACCTCCTGATGAAAAATCCCTGGTGGTCTTTTACGAATCCAATATGCCCTCTCTCTTGTCCGGTTTAGTATCAAAAACAAAAGTACATTTTTCTTACCTGGCATCACTGAGTTTCCTATCAGAGAAGGACATCCTTCATCCTCCCGAAGTCCTGGTTTAAGCACACTCTCCTCTATCATATCATCTATACGTCTTTCCTATATGGGAGACTATAGTGTATCTATCAGATTCTAATTGCCTTTTGGCTCAATCTATGACAAGGATAATGCTTGTATTAACCATGTTGCTATCAGCTCATGGTTTAGTAACGGCTTGTGATGCCTGTGGATGCAGCATTATGGGGCAGCCGGCAGGATTGCTGTCAGAATACAGGAAGAGCTTTCTTTCCCTCGGTTGGAGCCGCGCAGGATTCAATGCAGCTCCAGGCGTCGGGGAGGGTTCAAATGATGTATTCCACACGATGGACCTGACATTCCGGTATTTCCTGTCTGACAGGCTAAGCGCTGGTCTATACCAACCATTCCGCATCAATAGCCGGAGTGTAGGCCAGACCCAGCAATCTATTTCAGGCCTTTCAGATACCAGGCTCAATGTGAATTATACATTCTTTAAGCAGGATGATGTCGGCAAGCCATGGGAAATATACCTGGACCTTGGTGCAGGCTTTATCATCCCCACAGGAAAATATGATCCCCATCTGCATGACCACGATCTGCCGGAAAATTTCAACCCCGGCAATGGCAGTTTTGGTGCATCGATCCTGCAGACGAGTTCGGTATCATACAAATCCGCAGGCCTGGTGCTGAAAAACAGCTGGACGCAATTCGCCGAAACCAGCACCGGATACACCTTTGGATCGCAGTGGTCAGGCAGTCTTCTTGTCTTCATTGACCTGCCTGTCGATTCGACGTCATCCATATTGCCCATGGCAGGTATCCAGGTAGAATCCGTAGCCAAAGATGTCTATGCCAACGGGATCAATGTTCATGGAACAGGGGGCCATGGGGTGTTCTTTACTCCGGGCTGCCAAATCAAATTCAAAGACTGGCTCTGCACCTTTCAATATGCATTGCCCCTTTCTGCTGACTACTCGGGTGGCGAGGTTAAAGCCGACAACCGGATCAGCATTCAACTAACTCATCTATTCTAACTTAAAAACAAGCACAATGAAACATATATTCTCTTTTCTTATTGCCTTTTCCGTGATTATCCTGATCGCATGTAATCACGATGACAACGACCCCGTGAGTATCTATGAATACCATGCCCATATCCACCAACCAGATACCCTGGCCAGAAATACCGGAGATACGCTGCAGATCGAAATTGATTTTGAGAGTCATACCGGTCAG
>JADJVH010000017.1 GCA_016716665.1 Candidatus Opimibacter iunctus
AGGGCGTGCTGGACAGTGAATTCAAAAGAACAGGGCATGTCAATGCTTACTTTCCACTTTTTATTCCCAAGAGTTTTCTGAGCCGTGAGGCGCAGCATGTAGAGGGATTTGCCAAGGAGTGTGCTGTAGTAACACACCATCGCCTGAAAGCTGACCCTAACGGCTCTGGACTGATCGTTGATCCGGAAGCTAAGCTGGAAGAAGAACTGATCGTCAGGCCAACATCTGAAACAATTATCTGGAGTACCTACAAGGATTGGATACAATCTTACAGGGATCTTCCATTGCTGATCAACCAGTGGGCAAACGTCGTGCGATGGGAGATGCGCACGAGGCCGTTTCTGCGCACTACAGAGTTCCTCTGGCAGGAAGGACATACTGCGCATGCCACTCGCGAAGAAGCTGTGAATGAAGCAAGGATGATCCATGATATCTACGCTGATTTTACAGAATCCTGGATGGCGATGCCTGTGATCAAAGGAGTGAAGACAGCAAACGAGCGATTTGCAGGTGCAGAAGATACGTACACCATCGAGGCGTTGATGCAGGATGGGAAGAGCCTGCAGGCCGGAACCTCACATTTCCTGGGCCAGAATTTTGCCCGCGCATTTGATGTTTCCTTCCTCAACGAAAACAACCAGCAGGAACTGGTATGGGCTACCTCTTGGGGCGTTTCCACCCGCCTGATCGGAGGGCTGATCATGACTCACAGTGATGATGAAGGTCTTGTACTTCCTCCCAAACTGGCTCCGCTACAGGTCGTGATCATTCCGGTACCAAAGCCGGATGCAGCAATCAACGAAGTAGCCGAAAAATTGATCCATGAACTTAAAGCCCACGGTATCTCTGTCAAATACGACACGGACGAGAAGTCCAGGCCGGGATTTAAGTATGCGGAATATGAGATGAAAGGTGTTCCTGTGCGTGTGGCTATAGGCCAGCGTGACCTTGAAAAAGGGCAGGCCGAGGTCGCGAGAAGGGATACACGTGAAAAGGAATTTGTGCCTCTGGAAGGACTTGGGCGTTTTGTCATCAATCTGCTGGATGAAATTCAACAAAACCTCTTGCTGAAGGCCTTGCGTTACCGCCAGGAGAACACACGAGAAGCCAATGATTTTGAGACGTTTAAGGCCATCCTTGAAGATCAGGGAGGTTTTGTCTCTGCACATTGGGATGGCACAACAGAAACTGAATTGAAAATCAAGGAACTGACTAAAGCAACCATACGTTGTATACCTCTCGACCAAAAACCGGAAGATGGTGCATGCATCCTGACCGGAAACAAATCAACAGGTAGAGTACTTTTTGCCAAAGCTTATTAATCACCAATTTAAATCAACCATTATGTCTTTTGAAGTAGAAGGAAAGCTCTTTAAGAAATTTGAAACTGAACAGAAGAAAGACACTTTTCAAACCAGGGAGTTTGTACTCCTTGATGAATCATCACAGTATCCTCAATATATCAAGTTTCAGTTGGTACAGGATCGTTGCGAAATCATCGATAACCTAGCTGAAGGGGGGAATGTCAAAGTTTACTTTGATCTCCGGGGAAGGGAATGGCAGGGTAAATTCTTTACCAACCTGCAGGCATGGAGAGTTGAGGCTTCTGGCCAGGAATCTAAGCCCAGAGCGGCTGCAGGAGATTTTCCGTCCACGCCACCGGTGACATCGGACGAAGGAACCTCCTATGATGATCTTCCGTTTTAACACGGAATGAAGTCACATTTCATACTGTCGCACCATACCATGAGAATTTCTCATGTTCTTATACTCCTGGTCCTCCTTGGGGTCACTTTGTTCTCATGTAAGCAAGATGCAGCTTCGGCAGCAGCGGATGTTAAAAAGGAACAAGAAGATGCCCTGAAGGCGCTTGATAAATCCTTCTCGGCATTAAAGGCCAATAGTGCTGAAGTTGTAGATTTCAGGATACTGAAGGATGCACTGCCCGACAAAGTGCAGGGCATGGAACGTGTTTCACACACTGGTCAAAAAACCGGGATAGCAGGACTTAACATATCAACAGCAGATGCTGAATACAGGGATGGAGACAAGACGATCTCCATCACCTTGCTGGATTCAGGAGGCTTCGGTGCCGCACTTGCAGGATTGGCGGATTGGTCACAGCTTGAGATAGATAAAGAGACAGATCAGGGGTATGAGCGAACCACTATGATCGATGGTAAGCGGGCGTATGAAAAATATGACCGCACCTCAAGGATAGGCGAGATCGCCATGATAGCGGCAGACAGGTTTCTGGTCAATGTCAAAGGAAGCAATATTACGGAGGAAGATCTTCGTATGGCAGTTTCCAAAATCCACCTGAAAGATTGAACGTTACTGACCCACATATTGAATGGATAAGGCGATGCATTTTTTCATGCATAGTTGTAGTCCTTTCTATGCAGACAGGATATGCCCAGAAAATCATTGGAGTAGGCACACGATTCAACAATTCGTTCAGAGAGTGGATCATCACCACAGAGGATGAGGATATCAGGGGTGAGCTACGCATGCGCTGGACTTTTCAGGATGACTGGACAGTATGGGATTGGCGTGTAGGGGATGTAGCAGCTACCATAGAGCAAAAGTGGGCAGAAGACCCCAATCTCTGGGTGATTCGTTGTGAAGGGGTCACGGTCAATGCAAAAACTGCATGGGCTGGAGAATTCAAGAGATGGAAGTTGAATGATGGTAATGAACAGATCAATTGGGAGTCCAGATACGCTAACCAGAAAGAGGATTGGAAATAAATGCAAGCGGGGATTCACCATTCACGATGCATACTTATTGGGAAGGCGATCCCCGTGAATGGGTAGTGGAAGATAATATGCCGGCAGAGGTTAGCAATGCGTTGAAAGTCGCTATGATTTTTTTGACCCTTCATTTCAGTGCACCCCGGATCTGATACGCCTGACCTGTAGCAGATTACACGAGTCCAGGACATGTATAGCATCAAATTTCTGGTGGACATAGTCAGTCTGCAGACGACATCCAGCACATACGAAATCGAAAATGGCCATCGTTTTAGAGAACAATTGACACAGGGATTTAATATCCCACGCCATAGTACACCATCAAATTCTATCAAAAATGAAAAATCGCATTCTTCTTTTTTCGCTTTTATTTTCCGCTGTCAGCGCATGGGTTTCTGCCCAGGAGATTGAGTTGCCCAGAGTTAGTCCAAAGGCCTCTATTTCGTATACCATTGGGTTTACCGAAGTGAAGATCAACTATGGTTCGCCGGCAGTTAAGGAAAGGGTTATCTGGGGAGGACTCGTGCCTTATGGTCAAATCTGGCGAGGTGGAGCCAATGAGGCTACCACTGTTGAATTCAGTACGGATGTCAACATCGAAGGGCAAACACTGCGGGCAGGAAAGTATGCCTTGTTTTTCATTCCGGGAGAAAAGGAATGGACCGTGATTTTCAACAAGCAGGCAGATCAGTGGGGAGCATACAAGTATGATGAATCCCAGGACGCCATCCGCCTGACCATTGAGCCCAAATTGAATGAAGGCATGCAGGAACGTTTGCTCTATTCTATTCATGATATGAAGATGGATATGGGGTATATCAAGCTGTCGTGGGAAAAACTACGCCTCTACATGCGATTCAAGACGGATGTCATGGAGACGGCTATGGGCAATATCATTGCAGCCCTGGGTACCACCCCTCCGGAGAAAAAATGGGTCATCTATGCCCAGGGTTCACAGTTTCTCCTCGATGCTGATGGCAATATGGACAAAGCCCTTGAATGGATCAAATTGTCAACAGACCAGAACAGTACCAGTTGGAACTGGTACATACGAGCAAAAGTAGAAGCGAAGAAGGGAGATATGGCTGCTGCTGTAGCCAGCGGTACGAAGTGCGCAGAGCTTGGGCTGGCCAGTGAAGAGGACAATTATTATGACGACAATAAAGAGGAGATCAACAAGGCCATTCAGGGTTGGGCTGCAAAGCTCAACTAGAAAAAAAAGAGCATCCATCAGGATGCTCTTTTTTTTGTGTTATTTAGTGAGGATCAGCATTTCCATTTACATCGCCCTTCTTTATAGCTTTAAAGACCGGCGCCCTGACTCCATCAAGGATGTCCTGTAATGGAATCGTGTAGCTGGCAATGACAGGTGGATGCTGGGTAGGTGGCCCAAAGTCAGTATCCGCCGGGATAAATATCCAGGATTGCTGATTAGGGAAATTACTGGTGAGACCCAAAAGCAATTTGGTCAATGTCACAATATCAAGGGAGGAAATGGTCCCTGAACCATTGGCATCTGCAGCGAGTTTTGAAAGCGGGCTGGTAAACGGATCCACAAAAAGCAGGTGCTTTTGAACCCTGACAAGGTCAATAGCACTCACCCCGTTAGTCGGATTTCCGTTTTTGATCACTTTCAACTGCCAGCCTGGCTGCACTTCGCTCAACAGGACAGACAAACTGAAAGACCCGTTGAAATCTGAGGTGTCCTGCATGATGACTGTATTGTCTGCGTCTACCACCTGGACAATTGCATCCTTGACGCCGGAGGAACCTTCAAGGAACTGAACTGAACCACTCACTGCCACAGGGGTCTCAATGACTGGCTTAGTAGCCCCGGTTGCAGCAAGCGCGAGGTCTATAGCATGTATCGTTGCTTCATTGGAAGCACCATCTACATCATATTGGACTGATCCATCAGGAGCGATCACCACAAATGTAGGAGTCCCTGACCATGGTCCAAACGAGCCGTTTTTATAAGGTTGTACTGCATCCAGGCTTCCGCCATCTCTGCTGACGGCCGGGAATGTCTCGTTATAATTTGCATGGTAGGTTGAAACCAATGGGTTGGTGTCCGAATTTTTATCTGTCAGTAGCAGGAATTCCACATCGTAGTCTCCGGCACCCCATTCCTGGTAGAATGGTTCCATCAGTGGAGCTATGGAATTGCATGGAGGGCAAGTCGTATAGAAGACCTCAAGGAGAACAGATTTGCCTTGGTTTAGGTAGTCAGCGTAGAGATGATGTACCTGCCCATTGATGTCAGTGACGGTAAAATCAGGAGCTACAGTAGGTGGGGCAGGCTTGACGGCACCAGTTGCTGTGATTGCAGCATCAATCGCTGCGATGGTAGCCTGGTTGTTTGCACCTTTGACATCATAAGCCACTGTGCCGTCAGGAGCAATGACTGCAAACATAGGGGTAGATACCCATGGGCCGAAAGTTCCGTCCTTATATGGCTGCACGGCAGGCACACTTCCTCCATCCCTGCTGATGCCAGGAAAGGTATGGTCGTATTGTTCCTGAAAGGCAAAGAGAAGTGGATCTGTATCCGTATTCTGATCTGACATTTCAAAAAAGATCACATCACTATCTCCTCCTCCCCATTCTTCATTTAAGGGTTGCACTAAGGGGGCAATGGAATTGCTCGGTCCACTGGTCGTATTAAACACCTCAAGTACAACAGTTTTTCCCTGGTTGAGGTAGTCCGCATAGAGATGGTGACTTTGCCCGTTGTTATCTGTGACAGAAAAGTCCGGTGCAACTGGAATCTGCTGTCCCGGCTTTACAGCGCCGGTAGCAGCAATGGCCACATCCAATGCATCTATTGTGGCCTGGTTGCCATTTCCATCCACATCATACTGGACAGTGCCATTCGGTGCAATAACCACAAATGTTGGTGTACCAAACCAAGGCCCGAACTGCCCGTTTTTATAAGGTGCTACGGCGGTCAGGCTCCCTCCCTCAACACCTGCTGCAGGGAAGGTTTCATTATAATTCTGTGCATAGGCAGATACCAGGGTATTGGTATCAAAATTCTTGTCTGACAGTTCAAAGAATTCCACATCATTCTGACCGCCTCCCCATTCCTGATAAAAGGCTCCATTAGTGGTGCGATCGAGTTGCACGGTGGGCATGTCGTGAAGAAGATCTTGATCACTACTGTCTTGCCCTGGTTGAGATAGTCAGCATACAGGTGGTGCACCTGTCCGTGGATATCTGTCACTGTAAAGTCAGGTGCAGTCTGGGCCGTGAGGATCAGCTGGAAACTGGTGAAAATGAGTAAGAGAATCGTGCGCATACGCATCGTGTGTTTTGTTTAAAGATCAAAAGGAGGAGAGATTTCCACAATGGTGGAACAGGTTGGCCACATAAAGTTAAAACATATTTAATATCAGTTGTTTATGTAAAGTAAAATTCGTGTGGGCAGCGCCCCGCCCTATAACCTTATCTTTGCAGTTATGGATGTCACCGGAAGGGGGATTTTGGAAGTTATTGACCTGGGGCTGATCCCTTACAAGGATGCATGGGATATCCAGACCCGTATACACAGGGAACTCGTTGAAAACAAGAGGGCAGGATATCCTGATCCACAGCGGCATTTTTTCCTCCTTTGTGAGCACCCCCCTGTTTTTACACTTGGCAAGAGCGGATCTGAAGACAACCTCCGGATCAATGAGCGTGAACGGGATGAGTACCAGATAGAATATTTCAAGATCAACAGGGGAGGGGATATTACATTCCACGGGCCGGGGCAATTGGTAGGATATCCTATTCTTGACCTTGACCTGATCTTTACAGATGTGCACCGGTATGTCAGGAGCCTTGAAGAAGTGATCATTCGCGTATTACAGCGATACGACATCTCTGGTATTAGAAGTGACAGATACACAGGTGTTTGGGTAAAAAATGATCATGCAAGGCATGAAGATGCCAAGATCTGCGCTATCGGGGTTCATTTGAGCCGCTGGGTCACGATGCATGGCTTTGCCTTCAACATCAATACAGACCTATCTTATTTCAATCACATCATCCCCTGCGGAATTGCAGATCCGGATAAAAGTGTCTGTTCACTGAGTAGCTTATTGGGGAAAACAGTAGATTTGCAGGAGATTAAAGAGCAAATAACCACTGAATTCTGCGTGGTTTTTGGCCTGGAATCAGTGATTGTTCCCTCTGATCGCATTAATCAATTCACTTTCCAAAATTTGTAAGGATGAACTCCATCAAATTCTTTTTTATGCTGAGTGCGGTGCTGATCTCTTCAGCTTTGAAGGGGCAGGCAACAATCAATCCTGCTATCCAGACCACATTGAATACATTCATTGACTATTCCAACCAACAGGATTGGGACAAGGCATTTGATCTCTTATATCCCAAGTTGTTTACCAAAGTACCCAAACAGGACCTGGTAGATGTGATGCTCGGCATGGAAGCGGATGGCATGTCACTCAAGATGACCAACTTAAGGATCGTATCTACCTCTGTACCAATGATAGAAGGCAATGAGACCTTTGTCAAGGTTAAGTATGTCGCGGATATGGATGTCAATATCAAGCCTGGTGGCATGTATGATTATCCTAAGTCAATCACATCAATCACCCAGCAATTCCAGTCTACTTATGGCGCTGACAATGTAAAATGGAATGCTCAGTTCATGCGCTTTGAAATTATCGCAAACAAATCCATGATGGCCATACAGACCGGTACCGGAGCCTGGAAATTGGTCGAGATCAATATGGATCAGCCCGAACTCATGGAATATCTTTTTTCACCAGCCATCATGGATGGGTTAGTACGTGCTGAGTAGGCTACATTTTCACCAGGAAATCCAATTATGAATAATCAAACTCCACGCCCGGTCAGTTACAGCCGGACGATGATGACGGAATTGGTCATGCCCAATGATACAAATCCATTGGGCCACCTTATGGGAGGCAATCTGATGCGATGGATGGATATCGCCGGAGGGATCTGTGCAGCACGTCATTGTGGTGCACATGCAGTCACGGCCTCTGTTGATAATGTTTCCTTTGCCAAACCCATCCATCTGGGCGATGTCATCACGATCAAGGCATGTGTCACCCGGGCGTTTACCACGTCGGTGGAATTATATCTTGAAGTATTTACCACATCCTATTTCGGGGCAGATCTCGAAAAATCAAATCATGCCTATATGACCTTTGTCGCCCTGGATTCCAGGACCTCGAGACCAAAGGAAGTACCGCACGTGATTCCGGAAACGGAAGAAGAAAAAGCACTTTTTGCCGGAGCGGCAAGAAGGCGGGAGGTCAGGCTTGTACTGGCCGGCAGGCTGAAGCCGGAGGATGCTGTCGGGCTGAAGACGCTCTTCCAGGACTTGCAGGACGCAGAACAAAAGTAGATCATGGCCCAAGGCAAACTCAAATCCTTCTTCAAGACATTAATACCGCGATACCAGACACTACATCTGGAATATCCGGTTGAGATGAGGCCCAGATATGGATTTGGAAGGCCACCTCATGGATTGCTCAGCACCATTATCTCGCAAAACAGAGATGTGTATGTCAAGTGGCTTACTACGGCCCTTCAATATTCTGTTAACCTGAAGGGCATTCCCAGGACGGCCTCGACAAGTGATGCTTCAAGCCCATTCTGGCAAAACGGGTTTTTGCCAGGCCTTGACATCACGATGCTTTATACCATCGTAGCTTCCTCGGCCCCCTCGACCTATATTGAAATCGGTTCCGGCAATTCTACCAAAGTCGTGGCAAAGGCAATTAAGGACCATCAGCTACAGACAAGGGTCATTTCACTAGACCCTTCTCCCAGAGCTGAAATAGACCAACTGGCCGATGTCATCATCAGGCAACCATTTGAGCATGCGGACCTTGGACTGTTCAGTGAATTGAAAAGCGGAGATATCATTTTTGTGGACAATTCACATCGCATTTTTCCAAATTCAGATGCTACAGTGTTCTTCATGGAAGTGCTTCCGATGCTACCAGAAGGGGTCATTGTACATGTCCATGATGTCTATCTCCCCTATGATTATCCCCAGGATGTTTGTGATCGCTATTATTCCGAACAATACGCCCTGGCAGCATTCCTGATGGCCAATCCGGCTAAGTATCACACCATCATGCCCAATTTCTATGTGTCTGAAGATCCGGAGTTGTGTACCATACTGAAGCCATTTTGGGATCTGCCGGAGATGAAGGATGTAGAAAGGCACGGGGCTTCCTACTGGATGGAGATCAAAGGTTAATCGAAGATTCCTTCAAAAAAAAAGCCACTCAGGTAAACTCCGGAGTGGCTTTTTTTGATGGTTGTCAGGTTTACCCTGACTTATCTTAAAAGGATCACATCACCTTTGGCAATTTCTGCACGTCCATCAGGATATCTGAGGGTTGCTGTATAGACATATGTGTCTGAAGCAGCAGGTTGGTTTTTCCATGTCCCATCCCATCCTGTCAGGTCATCTTCCGGTGCGTCATAGACCATCTGTCCCCAGCGATTGAAGATCAGGAATTTCTCAATGACAATATTGCCAGTGATAATGATCTTGAAATTGTCGTTGAAATCATCATTGTTGTCCGGGGTGAAGGCATTTGGGATCATATAACTTGGTGGAACTGTAGCAAAGGAAAGCGTGTCAGTTTGTTCGCAACCAAGAGAATTGATAAATGTCGCTTCAACAAAATTGATATCGTTTTCTGCATCGAACTTGATTTCTGTACCGGTAGCTGATATTTCCACACCATTTATGGTCCAGGTGATATTTCCTGATGGAGGTGGGTTTACAGCAAGCACAGCTGTTACCTCAGTACCTTGTCCGATAGGTGTAGCGATCGGATCCGGCATGATGAGCAGATTTGATTCGTCACCCGGATAAACATTTACTGTAACGGTTCCGGAAACCCTGCAAATATCAGGATCGGTAGCATCTGCAAAAAAACGAAGGATTCCTGTAGAATTAACAGTGACTGTCGGAGTCTCACATTGGGTACAACTGAGGTTCAATTCTCCACTGATCACATCCCAAACGACATTAGTGTATTCAAGGCTTCCGGTATTGACTACAACAGTACCTCCAAGGCATGCCTGGAAAGTAGGACCTGTGACTTGTGGCTGTTCGCCAGGCACAAATTGAAAGAAGCCCTGTGCTCCACAGAAATTTGGATTTGATGTATTTGCGTTCAATAAAATATTGATCAGGCCACCGCCATTTATGGTCACTGTAGGATTTGAACAATTAGTGCAGCTTAGGGATGCGTCACCTGAAGCAACACTCCAGTTGAAATCTGAAAACTCACCAGGATTGCTGATGGTCAGCGGTACCATGTCGCCTGGACAGACTATGTTGTCCCCTGAGATGGTGATAGGTTGCAATTGTTCACTTGGGACGATCTGGATAAAGCCTTGTGCCCCGCAGAAATTTACATTTGTGGTATTGGCAGTGAGTATAATATTGACTGGTCCGTTACTGTTAATTGTAACAATTGGATTTGGACAATCAGTGCAACTCAATGTAGCATTACCAAATACAACGCTCCACTGATAACCGGATAATCCCTCAGGGTTGGTAATCGTCAGGGGCACCATATCACCCACGCAAACGACGTTGTCACCAGCGATATCAATGATCTGCAATGGTGGAATCTGAATAGGTAGTGTTGCTCCTACCGGGCAATCATTGACCTTTCCGGAGAACTGATAAATAAGTGTTGAACCGGGGCTGCCACTGACAGTTACTTTAGGTGACAGGCATTTTGTACAACTCAATCCTGTTTCCGGTGTCCATTCAGGCTCTGTCACAATAGAAGATAATACAGAGACTATGAACATTTCACCCGGGCATAAAACTGTATCTGTCACAGAAAGGGGAACAGATGGTGGTATGACATTGATCAGGATGGAATCCTTTGACAAGCAGGCATTGTTGGTCACCTCACGGATATACAACGTAGTATCCAGCAAGGTTAAGGCAGCATTGTATACGGTCAGATCGGATTCGAAGGTACCGTTGTCAGGTTTCCATAAAAACTCGATATCAGGAAAGTCGAGTGAATCAAAAGATGGAGAGAAAAGGGCTACTACTTCGCCTGCACAATAGAAAGGTTTTTCAGGTGCTATATCAATATGCATATCCTTAGGTAGTGAATCCACCCTGACCACAACGGTATCAGCGGCGATACAAACGCCAAAGTCTGATTGAAAGATATAAGTGCTTGTTACTGTGGGATTAGCTATAGGATTAAGGATATCGGGATCACTGAGTGTAGTGTCTGATGGAATCCATTCAAATGTGGTGGCAAGGCCATGCAAGCTGCCCAGGAGTTGCGCACCGTCTCCGTCAAGGCAGATGTAGATCGTGTCAGGTCCGAAGATTTCGGCAATCGCAAGATCAAGATATACACTGTCCTTTGCCCCGCAGGTGTCGCTACCTACAGTGGCAAAATACCAACCTGAAAGGAAGGGCCTTACAGTCACTTCAGGACCGGTGGGGTTTTCAAAAGAGAAGGTTGGTGACCAGTTAATTTCGGCAGTAGAAGATGCTGTAAGTTGGAGTGGGGCATAACGGCACCATTGGATGGTATCACCCGGTGTAAGAATCTCGACATCATAGCTGTCAGTAATACCACTTTCGACAGTTACCACACCAGATTCTATTCCTGCGAGAAAGGCGATTTCCCAGGAAAGGCTTTCAAGCCCTTCTGGTGTGCCATCGTTGACCACAGTGACAGGGATGACCACCACATTTTCTCCGGGGAGCATAGTCAGCGGAAAGGTCCCATTTGGGAAAGTATAATCCACACCAATCTGGGCTGTCCCAAAATCACTGATGAAAACATCGGTTGATTCCTGATTGTCCTCACCGCGCTCAATGATCAATTCATAAGGACCGCTGCAGCTTTCAGCGAGTACCCCTGCATTGGCAGGGGTGCTCAGGTAGGCTTTTAAAAAAGTCTGGGCCTGTAAGCTATTCACTGTTCCGAGCAGGAACAAGGGGAGTATGATGCTATAAAAGGAGCGTTTTGCCATTGTGTCAGCCATCTGATAAAACCATTTCTAGGGGTCGTAAAAATAATCTTTTTTGGATACCTCCGGGTCCTGATTTAGTGTGTTTGACAGCCAGCCAACATCTTTTTTACCTCAGGAGCCTGAACGGTCTGAGGTTTCAGCGCATATTTAGAACCCAGGTAGTTGATCAGATTGGTCAGTTCAACCTCATTGAGGATGGTGTTGGGAGGCATCTCCTGGCCTGTCAGTTTGTTGACTGGCAGTCCGTTGCGTATGAGGCATACCAGTTTCGCAGGTTCAGAAAGGGTAAGTCTTGATTTATCCAGGGACGGGATCAATTTGGCCAGCCCGCTGCCGTCATCCATATGGCAATTGGCACAATTGTACTTGTATATAATCTCTCCCTGGCTGTATGGATGGCGCTCACACCCGATAAAGCTTAGGGAGCCAGCCAACAGGAGAAGGATTAAGGAACTTATTTGAGGCATTTAAAAGTGAAATTTGCTATCCCCGGCGCTACCCATTTGGTAATTCACCGTGAGTACAATAAGGTGGCCAGGGTGTTATTTATTGATATTCCTCCTTAAGGAGTTTATCTACTGTGTCAAAAAAGGCAGTGACTGATTCAGGATCTGTACCCTCGCAAAAGCCCCTGACGCGCCTGTTCTTGTCCACGAGGATGATACGGCCACTATGGTCAAATCCCTTGGCAGCTAAAGGATCTTCAACTACACTGACAAAGTACTGGTCGGCGAGATCAAATATGGAATCTTTCTGACCGGTGACAAACGTCCATTTGTGGATATCCACTTCGAGATTATGGGCATATCGTTTTAATACTTCGACTGAGTCATTCCGCTGGTCAATAGTATGGGAGATCATCATGACCCTGTCATCATCTTTGTAGCGGTCATAAAGGCGCAGCATTTGTTTCTGCACTTTCGGACAAATGCTTGGACAGGAAGTGAAAAAGAAATCGGCCAGGATGACTTTATTGCCAAGCGACGAAATCCTGAAGGACTGGCTGTCCTGATTGATCAGGGCAATATCCGGTACGGTATGGTAGATAGTGTCCGAACCATTTACCTCAATATTTCCCAGATATGGCAGGCGTTGTGGTTCATTGCGGCAGCCCATCACCAAAAGAGCCATTACTGATGTCAGGGATAGGATGGATATGATCTTCATCAGGCTATTCTTGTTTGATTCCATTGGCCGTCAGCCAGGACTTGGCTTTTTCTATGCTACCCAGCATATCTTGCCGGATCTTGCTGATGGTTTCCAGTTGCTTTCCGTAGAAAGATTTCAGTTGATCTTCCGGTATGGTAGGTTTTGTATCACTATATGCTTTCATCCAGTCCCACATGCCCTGCTCGGCCAGTTTCAAGGAACTCATTGCTTCCTCAAGTCCGGCAGGAGATTCAACTTTACCTTGTTCGTTTTCAGGAATTTTGGATTTTATCAACCTTAGTTCGGCCGTTAACCTGGTGATATCCGACATTTTAGTCATCAGGGAATCATGAATGGACATAACTTGCGCTTCGAGCGCCTTGGTATCATCCTGTCCAGCTGCAGCAGTATCTGCATTAGACGCGGGTTTGCATGCCAAGATCAAGCTGGAAATAAAAAGAAAAAGGGATAGAACTCTCATGTATGTATTTTGTTTATTGCAGCGCAAAGATACAGTGAAGAAGCCCATAGTCAATTCAGGTTATTTGTTAATGGCATTATGAGTAGAACGATTGTTTGGTTTCGTCAGGATCTCAGGTTGCATGACAATGAGGCATTAACCGAAGCCATCAGGATTGCAGATGAGCTTATACCCGTATATATTTTTGATATTGACCCCGGCCGATGGAGTGTGCCGCGCGCGAACTTCCTTATTGAAAGTGTCCTAGACCTCAGGCGGCAATTGCGGGCTGGCGGCTCTGATCTTGTCATCCGTATTGGCAAACCAGATGAAATCCTCTACAGGCTAGCCCTGGAGACTAAAAGTCAGTGGGTCTATTGTAATCGTGAACGCACACATGACGAAGTCAAGGTACAGGATCGCCTTGAACAACAACTTTGGTCCATTGGGAGGGAACTCAGGTACACAAGGGGCAAGATGCTGTATTACACTTCTGACCTTCCATTTCCGGTTACACATTGCCCTGATTCGTTTATCGCATTCAGAAAGGAAGTGGAGCCGATCCTTTCAGTGAGACAACCTCTGCCATCTCCGGTTAATATTCCGCCATTAGTTCCGGGATTGGATACTGGTGAGATTCCAACGCTGGAATCTATGCTGCCTGGACGCCAGGTGATTATGACTTCGGGGTTTGCCGGTGGGGAAACTGCAGGACTAAAGGAATTGAATGATGCTGGGATTAAACAGGTTCAACCTGATTTCCCATTGTCAGGCATTAGTTTTTCTCCGTGGTTGGCCATGGGATGCTTATCGCCAAAGAGGGTATACTATCAATCGCTTTCTATGCCTACCGGGGGCGATGAGATCAGGCAAAATCTCGTTTATAGGGATTACCTCCGCCTGATGGGTAAAAAATACGGTGACCAGATCTTTTATAAATCAGGAATCAAGGCGAGAAAAATTGAGTTCCCTAAAAATGAGGAGGCATTTGCTGCCTGGAAATCGGGAAGCACTGGAGTGGAAATCATTGATGCAGCGATGCATCAATTGAACCGCACTGGTTGGATACCTGATGTGCTCAGAAAAATAACGGCCAATTACCTGATCAAAGTCCTTCAACTCGACTGGAGACTGGGCGCTGCTTATTTTGAATCCGCGCTGATCGACTATGATCCTTGCAGTAATTGGGTTTCCTGGCTCAATCTCGCTGGCCTTGGACCTGACAACAGGGAAGATCGAATAATCCATTTTGACCTTGCAGGTAAGAAACTGGATCCTGATGGTGCTTATGTCCGAATGTGGAATAGCTGATTTAAGATTGAAGCACTCAGTGCTTCAATACCATTTTTCAACCAAAATAATTCTTCACTTTTCATTCTTCACTTTTCACTTAATAAAAGGCCGTCTTTCATTTCATAGACCTTATCACTCAGTGCAGCCAGATCAGCATTGTGGGTGACGATCACCAGGCTTTTTCCCATATCTGTGGTGATACTACGCAGGAGTTGGTGGACCTGTATGGAAGTCTCTGTATCCAGGTTGCCTGAGGGTTCATCTGCAAGAATGACATCAGGCTCATTCATGAGGGCACGACCTATTGCCACGCGCTGCTGTTCACCGCCTGACAGTTGATTAGGCTTGTGGTCAGCGCGTGCAGACAGTTGCAGATATCCAAGCAATTCGGCGGCGCGCTTAAAAGCTGCTTTTTTGTTCATGCCCGTGATCAGGGCAGGCATGGCGATGTTTTCAAGTGCGGTAAATTCGGGGAGCAGGTGATGAAACTGGAAGACAAAACCAAGATGCTTGCTTCTCAGCGATGCGAGGGCTTTGCTTTTGAGTCCGGTCACGGGGATGCCGCAGATGGAAACTTCCCCGGCATCAGGGGCATCCAGTGTCCCGAGGATGTGGAGGAGTGTGCTTTTTCCGGAGCCGGATTTGCCGATGATGGCTACCATTTTTCCCTTTTCTATGCTGATACTTACCCCCTTGAGTACCTCCAGGGTGCCATAGTTTCGTTGTATCCCGCTGGCCTCAATGGCCCATTTATATGCCGGTATATCATTCATATTGCCTCAAATTTGCGAAATATGTCGCATACCTGGCGGATGGGTGTGTCTGGAAGCAAATATAGCCCCGGCGACCGTTACCTTATGAAAATGACTATTTTTGTACCCCCTCCTGCCAGTGCGTATGAAAGTCCTGTTTCTCTGCAAGAAATTTCCTTACCCGCTTAAAGATGGTGAATCTATTGCGGTCAGTAATCTATGCAAGGAACTCAAGGTACTGGGGTGTGATCTCTCCCTGCTCAGTATGAACACGAGCAAGCATTACAGTAATCCTGCCGCCATACCCGCCGAATACAATTATTTCAGGTCTATCTATGCCATTGATATTGATAATTCGGTCCGGCCTCTGGAAGCGATAGCCAGTATTGTATCCGGTGAATCATACCATGTCCGCCGCTTTAAGTCAGGGGCATTCCGGGCAAAACTGATTGAAATCCTCAAAGCTGAGAAATTTGATATCATTCAACTCGAGACCCTATACCTGTCCCCTTATATCGATACCATCAGGCAATATTCGGATGCGAGGATAGTCATGCGAGCGCACAATGTCGAGCACGAAATATGGGAACGCATCACGCATAATACCGGGTCAGGCATACGTAAGTTTTACCTGACCTACCTGACCAGGAAGCTTAAAGCCTATGAGATCGGCCAGTTTACTGCCTATGATTACCTGGTCACCCTGACCGACCGGGATCTGAAACAGTTTAAAGCCAAAGGATATACCAATGGTGCTTCCTCAGCACCAATTGGATTTGACACCGATACATATCCATTTACCCAGCCTTCCTTTGGCCCTGACATGTCCATGTGCTTTATCGGATCTCTTGACTGGTTGCCCAATATGGATGGACTCGAATGGTTCCTCGAAAAATGCTGGCCTGTCATCCATTCACGCTGGCCGGGCATCACGCTGCACATCGCCGGCAGGAATACACCAGCCTCTTTACTCAACCGCAGGCTGCCTAATGTCACCGTGCATGGAGAGGTGCCTGATGCAGGACAGTTTGTCAACCAACATGCGATCATGATTGTACCTCTCTTTTCGGGTAGCGGCATGCGGGTGAAAATAGTGGAAGGGATGGTGATGGGCAAAGTCATCATCACTACTACCCTGGGTAAAGAAGGGATTGAAGGAGCAGACCATCAGCATTTCCTGGTTGCAGATAATGATGCCGGGTTCATTCAGGCGGTTCAGTTTTGTGTGGAACAGCCTGACCAGGCAATGCAAATCAGTGCCAATGCCCAGGAAAACGCTGCCCTTCAATTTGACAGCGGGCAGGCAGCCAGGAAAATCCTCGACATCTATCACATGTTGCTCGGATATGACCAACCGGATACCTCACCAGTTCGTACCTTGACCCCGTAAATCATCTCCTGAAACGTGCGGATCGTATTTGTTACATCTCGTTTTCCTTACCCGGTAGAAAAGGGAGACAAACTGAGGGCATTTCATCAGATAAGGATGTTGAGCCTCCACCATGAAATTCATCTGGTAGCTATCTCTCATCGTAAAATTGCTCCGGAACACCTGGAGGCAATGGCCCCATTTTGCAAGACCATAAAGGTATTCCTGATCCGGAACTGGTTGATGCCATTCCAAATGGGTATTGGATGGCTGGAAGGGCTTCCCTTACAGGTCAGTTACTTTCTTGACCGGACGATAAAGCGCAAGGTCCAGTACTATATCATTCAGTTGGAGCCTGATCACATTATCTGCCAGTTGATCCGGGCATCAACCTATGTGCGTGCGCTTCCTTTTCCCAAAACACTTGACTATATGGATGTGTTTTCTGAGGGAATGTTTCAGTTGGCAAAGAAATATGATCCCTTTGGATTTGTATTCCGGTGGGAGGCAAAGCGCCTTGCTGCCTTTGAGCGCACGATCTATAAGGACTTTGATAAGCATACGATCATTTCGAAGCAGGACAGGGACAGGTTGCGCCTGGCTACACACGATCAGATCATGGTGATCCCTAATGGGGTAGACGCTGATTTTGTGCCTTTTTCTGATCATCGCGTACCTTCCCATGATCTTGTCTTTGTGGGTAACCTTGGTTACGGACCTAATACTGCGGCTGCTCAATACCTGGTCAAGAGGTTATTGCCAGAACTGGAAAGCAGGGGGATGAAGCCCAGCCTTTTGTTAGCGGGAGCCAGGCCGGGAAGAAAAACCCTGGCCCTGCAACATCATGGGGGCGTTACAGTCAGGGGATGGGTTGCGGATATCCGGGACGCTTATGCAGATGGTCGTATCTTTGTGGCCCCGATGTTTACAGGATTGGGATTGCAAAACAAGATACTGGAGGCCATGGCGATGGGTCTGCCTTGTGTGACCACCTCAATGGTCAACAATGCAATCGGGGCTGAGATTAACCGTGAAATTCTGGTTGCCGATACACTGGAGGGATTAGCAGACCACGTGCAAAGGCTCATGAATGATCCAACTGAATACCATCGGATTGCAGCATCCGCCAGGGCATTTGTAATGTCGAAATATCAATGGGAAGACCAGGTTGCAAAACTGGAATCCTTTATCTATACTAAAAATGTTTACGCAGAGACATGATACATACCGAAACTGAAGTGATCGAAATGACCTCACAACTTGATACCATTGCATCAGCTATTGAAGACATACGGCTTGGAAAAGTGGTCATCGTGGTCGATGATGAAGACCGTGAAAATGAGGGTGATTTTATTTGCGCTGCCCAATGCGTAACGCCTGAAATCATCAATTTTATGGCCACCCATGGCCGTGGCCTGATCTGCGCCCCACTCAATGAAAAAAGGGTGGAGGAGTTGAAGCTGCAGATGATGGTCAAGGATAATACAGCACTGCATGAAACAGCATTTACGGTTTCGATTGACCTCATCGGTCACGGATGCACGACAGGTATTTCAGCCCAGGATCGAGCCACCGGGATTCGTTCACTGGTGGATCCGGATATCAAGGCTGAGGATTATGCAAGGCCCGGGCATATCTTTCCTTTAAAGGCAAAGACAGGTGGTGTCCTGCGGAGAAGCGGGCACACCGAAGCAGCCATAGATCTTTCCCGTATGGCTGGATTTTATCCTGCGGGTGTACTGGTTGAAATACTCAATCAGGATGGGACGATGGCCAGGCTGCCCCAGCTGATCGAGATAGCCAAAAAGCATAATCTCAGGATTATTTCAATACAGGACCTGATTGCCTTCCGCATGGAATCGCGAGCGCATTGTAGAGCGGATGCCTGCATATCGGATATCTTCAAGGTTTGGTGAATGGACAGTTATTCCTTTCAGGCAGTTGATTACTGATGATATCCACCTCGCATTGGTCAAAGGATCTCCTGCACAGCAATCGTCAACCCTGGTACGAGTGCATAGCATGTCCCGTACCGGAGACATGCTGGGATTGATATTTGGTCATACAGGAGATGAAATAAACCGCGCATTGTCCATGATCGCTGAAGAGGAAAATGGGGTGTTCCTCCTGATGCGCCACAGCGAATTGTCAGACAATGTGCTTGATGTCCTTAAGGCGTTTGCTGGCAAGGATGAAGCGTCAGCTGTGGAGCATCGTGATATCGGCGTAGGTGCCCAGATCCTCAGAGATCTCGGAATCACTAAGATGAAATTATTGTCCAACAGCAAGGTAGAACGCGTCGGCCTTATCGGCTTTGGCCTGGAGATCGTAGAGAACGTAAAGTTGTGAGAACGTGAGAACGTGAGAACGTGAGAACGTGAGAATGTGAGAAGTGTGTGAATTGGAGTGTGAGTGAACATTCTGGTAGCTGGAAGCTGGAAGCTGATGGCTGATAGCTGATAGCTCTTTATTCACTATTCACTTTTCACTTAAAAAGTCGGGCACATCGACTCATCGTTTTCATAGAAACCTGTAAAGCTGATCGACAGTTCGAAAGCACCTCTGCCAGGAGATTGGGAACTAAGGCTGCTCGTGGAAATATCATGGCTGAGTCCTACCTGTAATCCGTTCACTTCATAAGCCGCCATCAGGTAGAGGGCAGAAGGTTTCATTCCTCCCGCTACAGTGCTGTTGAGGCGTACGCCTCCTCCTATATGGAACGCCTGGTTATCGTAATTCGTAAGATCAAACTTGACCAGTGCAGCAGCAGACAGCATTTTGTATGGACCTTCACTTTGCCACATTATCCTGGGCAGTAGGGCCACATATTCGTTGGATGCGAGTTCCATAGAAAGGAACGTGGTAAATTTCCGGTTGATTTTGGTATCCGGGTACTCAATATCCTGTTCGATGGAATGTGTGTAAAAGGAAATGGAGCTGCCTCCGAGATGATCCATCGATACACCAAAAGACAAGCTTGAATAATCAGATAATGCAGACATATAGCTCACCCCAAGGCCAAGGTCCAGGAATGCAAAATTGTTGGATGGAAGTATTTCTGCTGTTCCGAGTGAATACTGATCAAGGCCGTTAAACTGATCATTGAAATAGATATTCTCGTAATTGATATTCCTTTGGGCAATGCCCATACTCAGTCCGGCTGACAGGTATTGTTTCTGGTCTGCATTGAGGGCTTTATGGTAACTGCCATACAGGGAGAGGATGTTCTGGTTGACATTATACAAAGCTGTCGGTCTGGAAACCAGGGCAAACCTGCCCGAAGTAATCATCGCTTTGGTCATTGGTGATGATCTTGATATCACCGTAGATTCCCATGGTGGTAAAGGGGCTTTCCACGATACTGCGCCATTGATCCCTGTAGGCTATGCTGATCCGGTAACGGCCATCAATAGCACCTGCCAGTGCAGGATTGATATCTACCGGATGGGCATAGTTCTGGGTAAACAACTTGTCCTGTGCAGATAAAGGAAAAGCCGAACCGGTGACAAAGAGGAAGAGCGAAATAATACGTAGGGTATACTTCATAGTCTATAGCATTTGCAGGATATCATACTTGGTCAGTATGTGGATATTCCCTGCCTTATCTTTGGCCATGACTGCAGGAATTTTCTTGGTAATGTATTTATTAAGCTGGCTTACCGGGAGATCTTCATCCACCATGGGCAAAGCCTCGTCCATAATTTCAGCAACAGGTTTTTCGCTGTGACTAAGCGGGTTTTCAAGGATATAGGTCAATACCGCATTTTCAGATAGGGATCCCACGATCTCGTTTTCTTTCATAACGGGCATTTGGGAAATATCGTATTCCTTCATGAGTTGAAGGGCATGCCTTACCTTGTCTCCGGCATCGACCGTGATTACTTTCTGGTTGGCGTGAGCCCTGATCAGGTCTCTGACCATCAGTTCTTTATCAAGGAATCCTCGCTCCCTCATCCAGTCGTCATTGTAGATTTTTCCGACATACCGGCTGCCATGGTCATGAAAAATAATCACTACGACATCCTTTTCCGTCAGCCTGTCCTTGAGTTGTAACAGGCCGGCAAGTGCACTTCCGGCGGAATAGCCGAGCAATAGGCCTTCCTCTCTCGCCAGGCGGCGTGCAGCTAAGGCAGCATCTCCATCAGCGACTTTTTCAAAATGATCGATGAGCTTGAAATCCACGTTTGCCGGCAAGATATCTTCGCCTATACCTTCTGTGATGTACGGGTAGATTTCCTTCTCATCAAAGATGCCGGTTTCATGGTATTTCTTGAAGACGCTACCATAGGTATCGATACCCCAGATCCTGATATCAGGGTTCTTTTCCTTGAGATATTTTGCTGTACCTGAGATCGTGCCACCAGTACCGACACCAACAATCAGGTGAGTGATCTTTCCATCGGTCTGTTCCCATATTTCAGGGCCTGTGGTCAGGTAGTGTGCCTTTGTATTGGAGAGATTGTCGTACTGATTGGCCCAGTAAGAATGAGGTATTTGTTTACTCAGGCGTTCAGCAACAGAATAGTAGGAGCGTGGATCCTTTGGCTCGACATTGGTAGGGCATACGATGACCTCTGCGCCAAGTGCCTTGAGCATATCCATCTTCTCTTTGCTTTGCTTGTCACTGGTCGTAAAGATGCATTTGTACCCACGTACGGCGGCTACGATAGCGATCCCCATTCCGGTATTGCCGGAGGTACATTCTATGATCGTTCCACCTGGCTTGAGCAGGCCATTGGCTTCTGCATCATCGATCATCTGGACCGCCATTCTGTCCTTGATGGAGTGACCGGGATTGAAAGTTTCGACCTTAGCCAACACCTGGGCCTTTACCCCGTTGACTACTTTGTGGAGCCGGATCATAGGCGTATGGCCTATCGTTTCCAGTACTGTATTGCAGACGTTCATCACCGGCAAAGATGCGAAAAATAGGCCTTACTCCACGAAACGCCATTTGGCAAAAAACTGCTGGTCCAGCACTCCCAGTGCTCTTGCTACAGAAGGGGAGACCACTAGTCCGACCTGGGATTGATAGAGGCCCGGCGGTATATTTCCGGCAACCTTCGCGGTCAGTGTCCTGTGGAGCATGGGATTAGTTACCTCCATAAAAGAACCCACCTTTGCGGTGGGGTGAAGGACAAAATATTGGGATTGCATATTTCCGGGCTTCCAGACGGCAAGCCCTTTTTGTTCCCGGATGACTTTACCTTCTGTCTTATATTCTTTTGAAAAGTCCTTTACCTGGTAGTTGGCCGAAACCGCAGTCGCTGAAGATGATGAAGTGGCTGGGGAGTGCGTGTTTTTTTCTGGCACATACCATCCCAGGTGAATGACCTGGCCTATTGACAGCCCTGCTGAAACTCTGGGATTGAGGGAAATAATGGTTTCGGGTGAGGTCCCCAGGTACACTTTTGATATCCGGTAAAGGGTTTCTTTGGGCTGGACCCGGTAAAACAAGGGGATGCTGTCTTCGGGAACTGTCGGGGAGGCAAATGAAATGGCCTCCCTGGAGACAGGAATATTGACCGGGTATCCTAATGGGATGGCTCCCGGATTGATATCCGGATTGGCCGCAAGGATTGAATCTATACTGATGTTGTATTTACGGGACAGGCTGTACAGGGTCACACCAGTCTCCATTTTTTCGATGATCACCAGACCAACCGGGTCTATGTGATGAAGGAATTTTTGTGAGGCTTCATTGGCTGACTGTGCGCTGATCTGAAAGGGTGCGGCGAGTGCCAAACAAAAAAGCAGGATGATCCGGGTATACATAGGGCAGTCGATTGTATGGCAAATGTATTACATATTAAATAAAATTGTAATATTTAATTAAAAAAGCAGACTTTTGCTCCGTATCAAGACAAAAGCTATGAGTGGATATTGTACAATGGCCATAATACCTGCAAGGTATGGGTCCCAGCGTTTACCCGGAAAACCCCTGTTGATGATCAAAGGAAAAAGCCTGATCCAGCGGGTCTGTGAGCGCGTGCAGCAGGCCAAGGTGATCGACCATTTCTGCGTGGCCACAGACGATATCCTCATTTTCAACCATGTCAAAAAGCTTGGTTATGATGTAGTCATGACCAGGTATGAACAGCCCTCAGGCACCTTCCGGTGTGCCGAGGTCCTGAGTCAGTTTCCCATGGTCACCCATGTCATCAATGTGCAAGGGGACGAACCTTTGATCGATCCGCTCATGATTGACTACATGGCTACCTATATGATCCACCAATCAGTATTAAAAATTGCAACCCTGATCCACAAGATTGATGACCCGGCTGAGCTGACTAATCCTAATGTAGTCAAGGTGGTGATCAACAGGGATAGTGAGGCAATGTATTTCAGCCGTCAGGCTGTTCCTTACGTAAGGGATTTTCCGGTGGAAAACTGGCTCGAGCATGGACCTTACTTCAAGCATATCGGAATGTATGCATATACCTCACAGGCGCTTTTCGCCATTGAAAAGATGAACATGCATCCTTACGAAGCGATGGAGAAGCTTGAGCAACTTACGTGGTTGGCTAACGGACTATCTATTCACTGCCTTGAGTCCCCAATGGAATCAAGAGGGATCGATACCGAAGAAGATCTGAGGGAAGTGACATCAATGATTGCCGAAATGGAGGATTGAAAAAACGATCCTCTTGATAGGGTTCTCCTGGTATTTAGAAACCGAGAAAAGATCCGTCAAATGCAAAGGGAAGCAAATCCCTGACATCATGAATCTCATAGACTTCTCCTCCGCGCTCGAGTGTCAATAGCAATCGTATTGGCGTTTCCTGGTAACTTCTGTATTCATTGAGGATCTGGCGGCATGATCCACAAGGGCTGGCAGGAGTGAGTTGATCTTTATTGTCCACTACAATAGCTATCGTATCGATTGCCTTTCGCCCGAGGGTGTGTACCATCAGGTACAAGGCAACTCTTTCAGCGCATTGCCCGATAGGGAAGGCCCCGTTTTCCTGGTTCGAACCAGCGACTATATCCTTGTCAAGCGTCCTTATTGCTGCCCCAACTTTAAAGCTGGAATAAGGTGCATAGGCTTGTTCACAGGCAATTGCGGAAGCATCAATTAATGCCTGATCCTCTGCAGACAGCGCGTGCTTATCAGCATATACCTCATATGAAAATTGATATCCCCTGGTCTCCATGGGTAGTCAAGATATACATATCTGAAAACATATGCCAACGTGTGATCGAATTACTTCAAGAGCTGAAATTTGATCGGCAGGATAAAATTGACAGCCACCGCTTTCCCATTGTGTTTACCTGGCTTCCATGCAGGCATCTGGTTGACGACCCGTAAAGCTTCCTGGTCAAGTCCACCACCTACGCCTCGAAGAACAGTTGCATGCTGGATAATGCCATCTTTTGAAATGATAAACGAAATGTACACTGTGCCGGAAATTCCATTGTCAATGGCTGTCTGTGGAAAATGAAGATGATCGCGCAGATATTTATAGAGCGCGGCCATACCATCTGGGAATTCAGGTTGCTGCTCAACAGCATATGCATTATAGACGGTGGGTTCTTCAATGGTTGCCGAATTGTCTGGAGATCCATTCGGGTCTTCCAAAAGTCCCTGATCAATACCTTCAATTGCATTTTCTACAGTTGTGGTTCCAATCTGGTTGGACTGCAGCGTTTCCACTTCAGGCGGATCATTTGCTTCTACTATTTCATCATCAGGTCTGACTGTCGGGGCGATGAAAGCAATCTGGCGCTTAATTGGTTGAGGCTGTTGCTTTGGCGGTGTACGTTGCGGCAGAGGAATTTCTTTTTTGAAATGCTCAAGGTTGATTGGTCTATCTACGGTGAAGATTTCTGTATCATCAATACCTGGACCACGGAGATAGTGGATGAGGTATGGGCTAGAGATGAAGCAGACAAAAAGGAGCATACCGGAAGCCATAGCCCTTGTCATCGTACGCTCGTAATCATGGCGGAGGACATAGGCGCCATATGCTTTATTCCTGTTTTCAAAGACGATTTCATTCATCTCCGGATTGTGAAGCAATGCATTTCTCATGTGATGATGATTTAGCGGGTGAAAAAAATACTATACTCTATTGATGCCTGGCGAATGGAAATTTCACACAACGAAAGGCACTTTTTCATTGGATAAAGTCCGGGTGAACATTTTAAATTGAATTCTCTCAGGTTTTGCCCATCTTTCGCAGGCATTATGACCTGGATACAACGATTACAGTCCCTGACCCGGGATCAAGTCCGCTTGGTTCAGCTGTTTATGCTTTGCAGACAGAGCGGGGTGATCATATCCTCCATAGTCATTGCCCGTTCACTTCCCGTGTCAGAAGTCGGCGTTTTTGAAATGCTGATGTTATGTGGTTACCTGATGACTTTTTTCTGGTCGGACGCCTTGCTAAAGGGATATCTCGCTACACCGCAAATCAATCAGGACGAGTCTACTGCTTCATCCTTTATTTGGTTTTACCTGTTGGCTGGAATGGCCGGTATGGCCATACTGGTGATGGGTCAGGGCTTTCTGCTTCCTTTTTTTGTCGATCGTCCTACCCTGCAGGGCTTGCCTTTGTTTGCCTTGTACCAGGCCTTGGTCATTCCGGTATGGATAGCGCCCTTCCTGGGGATATTGAAGAAGCAAAACGCCTTGCTCATATCCGTCTATGTGCTTATCGGGCCTTCATTTGCTTGCTGGGCGGGACTCAGGAGCATCCCTGACCTCACAGGGATATTGATCGGGCTCATCAGTTATGCGTTGGTTGGTTTAATATGGGTGTTGGTGAACACCGGATTTGTAAGGGATATGCAGGTCAAAAAGATGGTGGTGAGCCTTTGGCCCGCTACATGGCCGTTGGTGATGTATGCCGTTTCCGCAGGCCTTGCGCGCAGTTTTGATGCATGGCTTGTGGCCCATCGATTTGATGAAGCATCCTTTGCCATATTCAGGTACGGGGCCAGGGAATTTCCTTTGGTCATAGCGCTGGCAGCTGGATTGAGCACCATCATGATACCTAAGCTTAGGTTTGTCCAGGCACTTGAAGAGTTGGAATCACGGTCTACAAGGCTGATGCATCTGTGTTTTCCTATCGTATCCGTGATCATGTTGTTGAGTCCATTCTTATTTACCTTCTTTTTTGGTGCAGCATACCGGGAGTGCACTCATCTTTAACATCTATCTTTTGGTGACCTTGACCCAATTGCTGTTTCCGCAATCTGTCATGACTGCACGCGGAGATACCAGGTTGCTTTGGTATGTTTCACTTGCAGAGTTGCTGGTCAATGTAGTTGCCAGCATTATCTTGCTGTCTTATTTTGGACTTGCGGGCATAGCCTGGGGAACGCTGATTGCATTCGCTTTTGAGAAAGCGGTCCTTATGGTTGTGGTAAGAAAGCGGTATGGCATCCAACCCGGGCAATTAGTCAATGTCCCTGTCTGGGTGTTTTATCTTTTAGTACTTAGCATTTCATTTGTTGCTTCACAATGGATATCTGGACTATAACGAAGATTGCGGACCGGCTTGAGGAGATGGATATTGCCATTGATCGTGAGGCGATGAGCCTTGCCCGCTGGATATGGAAGGATATATTGGATTTGCCATCAAGGGATGAGGTACTTCTCGGGCTGTCTGAGCTTCAGCGTTTGGAAAAAACATTTGAGCGTCTCCTGAATGGGGAGCCTGTTCAATACATAGCAGGGCATGCATGGTTTTATGGGGTTCAGCTTGAAGTCAATCAGGATGTACTGATACCGCGGCCGGAGACTGAAGAGCTTGTTGAATGGGTCCTTGCGGATTGCAGGAAGGAGAGGAGGGAAGGATTGCGCATCATTGATATCGGGACCGGAAGCGGGTGTATAGCTATTGTCCTAAAGAAGCACCTTGGTGACCTTGCTGAAATCTGGGCCATTGACCTATCCGACAAGGCACTCCTTGTGGCAGCGAGAAACAGCAATCGGGCAGGTACTGATGTGAAGTTTTTGGAGTGGGATTTCTTAGTCCATGGCCTTGGAGGTCTGGGATCGTTTGATATCATCGTCAGTAACCCGCCTTATGTCTCCAGGGATATTGCGGGACAGGATATAGTACACAGGCTTAAATATGAGCCTGATCTTGCCTTATATCCTGATGGACCAGATCCGGATATATTCTACAAGCAAATAAGCGCAGTGGGACGGAGCGCACTTCATCCCCGGGGTGCGTGTTACCTTGAACTCAATGAATTCAGGGCTCATCAGATTGAGGGGTACTTTGCAGGAAGCCCCTGGAACAATGTGGAAGTCAGGATTGATATGCAGGGAATGCCGAGAATGTTGAAAGCGGTACGTAATCATTGAACATTCAGGCAGCGAACCCGACCGAATGTGTATCCTTTAGTATCAGAGTAAGGTTTTTTACAGAACCAGGTTATCGAAAATGTTGAGCGTTAGTTAGTTATATATTATTAACGGATGTGCTCAGCATGTAATCCTGGAAAATTGGCTTGAAATTATTCTGCCGTTAGTTTGAGGTTAACGAACCTAAACGAAAATTATTGCGCAAAGTTGGATTTAATCTTCCAGAAATCGTGATAAAGCAGACGGTACCGGGTTTCTTTTTCGGGAATACAAGGGAAATAAATTGTAAATCATTGAATTACAATTTATTAAAAAAAGAATATTCATCCCGGGAATCTGAAAAACGGGACATAATCTCCTGCCAATTAACAATTTAACAATATATAATTTGTATATTGTGCCTTACTTTGAAAAACCGTTTGGGCATAACATCTATTTATTGGGCAAGTATTTACACTAATTAAAAATGCGAACAAGACTGCTTCTGCTATGCATCTGTGTAGTGTCTTATCTATACAGCGTAGCGCAACCTGCGAACAACAACTGTTCAAATGCGGTTGCTATTACCTCACTTGACGGAACATGTACTACAGGCAATGACAATACAGGCTCTACCGAGGATATCGGTCCGAGTTCCTGTACGGCCGGTCTCAACGAGAATGTTTGGTTTAGTTTCGTTGCAGATGGCGTCAGTGCGGAGATCATCGTCACAACTGCAATCGGAACTCCCGAAATTACGCTGGTCAATTTTCCTAACACGCCTTGCTCTGCGGCTGATGCGCAGGAGATTGATTGTATAGCGGGTACGACCTTGGTTGTCGACAACCTGCTGACAGTTGGCAACACGTATTATGTCATGGTAGCGTTTACCAACAATGCAGATGGTGTATTTGACATCTGTATTGACAATCCGACACCAGCCACAAACGATGCTTGTATCACCGCAGCTCCACTTGTCAATCTCGACAATGCCTGTTATACATTCAACAATGACTTTCCATCCACAGACGTTTTTGTGCCAGGATGCTTCACCGGCTCTACCTACAATGTCTGGTTTAGTTTCGTAGCCCAGGGCGTAAGTCTTGATATTAACATACCAACTGGTGGTCCTGGTGTTGGACAACTGGCCGTAGTAGATTTTGCTACCCCATGTACAGTTGCAGGAGCGACTACATTGGGATGTGCTACCGGAACTAATCACATTGTGCTTGACAATATCCTGAATATAGGTGATGTCTACTATGTCTGTGTTGGATTTCAAAACAGTGATTTCAATGGTAATGGAATCGGGGATTTCGAGCTCTGTATCGACAATCCTGAACCAGCACCAAATGATGAATGTAACATGGCTATAGTGATTCCTACTAATGTCCTTGATGATCCTACGACATGCTTCACTGCGATTGCAGGGAATCCATTGAATAATGACTGGCCATCAACGGATATCGGCCTTTTTGGATGCTGGAATAATAATGACAGTTATAATATCTGGTATTCATTCGTTGCCCAGGGCCCCGATGTACAAATCACTGTTGATCCGGTTTTCCCTCAGGATGCCCAGATAGCGCTGGTAGAATTTACAGGTAATCCTTGTGAGTTGGCCGGGGCTGTACAGCTGGATTGTGCTAATGCTACTGTACTTGACTATAAGGACCAATTAGTAAGCGGAAATACCTATTACATCGCTGTTGGTTTTGAGAATAACGGGGTAGGGGATTTTTGCATGAACGTGTTCAACCCTGAACCTCCGCCAAATGATCTTCCTTGTGATGCCATTGACCTTCCTACAAGCAATGATTGTACGGATGGAACTACAGTATATGCAAACCCTGAAGGATACTTTGTTCCCGGCAATTGCCAGAATTCTGTTGACAATACAGTCTGGTATACGGTAACCCTTGATGACCCTGATAATGTGGGACTCTTGATCGATTTTACCCTTGATGATGTAAATCCTCAGAGCCAGGTCTCCATCATCTTATGGGATACCCCTGACTGTACCCAACCCGGTAACATTGTTTTCTTTGAATGCGGCGCACCGCCTACGCAAACGATCGAGTGGGGACCTGTGGATGGGGCTACTACCTATTTACTCTCCATCACCACTTCGGAGCCTAATGAATCAGACTTCGAAATATGTGTGGATGAAGTGCCACCATGTTTTATGAATGACCTTTGTACAGAAGCGGAGGTTATCCCCAATGTAATGTCTGATGAAGCATTTGTTTGCGTTCCGGGATGTAATCTCTTCGCTGATCCTGAGCTTTTCAACAATGCCTGTGAGATCGGTACATTTTCAACTGTATGGTATCAGGTACAGACAGACGGTAATGCCTCGCTGATGAATATCCAGGTGACCTCTGCTGATTTCGATGCTCCTACAGTGACTTTATTCCAGCAGCTTTCAGATTGCGATAACCTCGTGCAGGTACCTTTGACCGCCAGTAACCTTCCATGTGTGACAGGTTCTAATGGAGAAGCTGAAGCATTTGGTTCGGATGTTGGGGCCAACTCCATCTACTATATCGCGGTTAGTTCTTTAAATAATGTCGGTGGTGATTTTGAGTTGTGTGTAAATACGATTTCTATGGCGTCCAATTGTGTCACCAGCCGCGACATAGAAATCACAGCAAGGTCTTCCGGTGGTCCACTTGAAGGTCCATTCTTTCCAGGAGAAACGGTAAGTATATGTATGAATGTCAATTCATACACAGCTGCCACCAATGGATGCCAATGGTTCCAGGGGATGATTCCTGTATTCGGAAATGGTTGGGATCCTTCTTCATTTGATGGAAGCGGCCAGCCACTCAATGCAACTGTAAACGGCAACGCCATAGGAGTTGCAGGTAACGGGCTCTATGGAGCATCTACCTGGGATTGGTTTACAGATGCTGACTATCACTACAATAATGCATTTTTCCAGATAGGCGACTTCGATGGTAATGGTACTGTCGATATGTGTAATATCCTCTATGACCCTGACTGTCCAAACCTGGGCGGTATCATGGGTGGTTGTTGCGGTCCGTGTTGGGGAGCGCCTCCAGGTGATTACTTGCCGGGAGGATGGTTTGCCTATGGTATAAATGGTTCCTGTTCGACACCTGGCCCACCAGTCAGTGTGGATTGGGGAGATGGAAATACCTGCGGAGCGGGTATGGGCCCATGGGCTTTCTGCTTTGACCTCAACGTCAGGGATTATCCTGATTGCCTTACGGATCCTAGTACTATGAACCTGATGCTTGGTTTCTTTACTACTGCTGACGGGGAGACGGGGTCATGGACTGGTAGTGCGAGTGTATGCGCCCTTGACCAGCCGGCGTTTGTCACCTTGCCGATGTGCTGTTCAGAACTCATGGAAGCAGAAGAGATGTTAGATCCAATCTGTAGTAATCAACAATTTGTCTATGCTATCGATGAGCCTGATGTGGATTATTGGGAGTGGACTGTTGATCCTACGCCGGTGACAGGAGCAACTCCTGGTTCCGGAGGCCCTGGGACAGTCATCATCAATACCCTTGTCAATGCAGGAACAGATGTGGAGACGGTGCTTTATACCTTCCTTGGTTTTGCCGGGGGAGCTTGCCCGGTATTCCAAAAGGAAGTTTCTATCGATGTATATCCGGAGATCAGGGTAACCCTTGATCCTCAGGTGATGTGTTCAACTCCACTGACACCATATACCATCACTCCTGATGTGACAGGTGGTTCAGGAAACTACGAGTATCAATGGGCACCTAATGGTGAATCCACTCCGAGTATTACTGTTGCTAACCCAGTCAATGGTACAACCTACCATGTGACTGTAACTGATGAAATTGGTTGTTATGGCACAGCCATGATGACGATTACCGTATATACTACATTCCCTGTTGATATCCTTGCCCCGATTACAGAGCAATGTCTGCAGGATGGTCCATTGGCCATTGAGGCTACAGCTACTGGTGGTGTTGATCCGTATGACTTTGAGTGGATGTTGCCTGATGGATCGGGCCCCACTACAGAAGTGGTCATAACAGATCAGACCGGGCAGCATATTGTGACTGTCACAGATGCCGAAGGATGTATCGGAAAGGATTCCGTCATCATGACCTTCAATGAAACGCCTGAAGTATATGTGGATGCGGTCAACGGAGTATTGGCTATCTGTGAAAACCAGACTACAGAATTGGCCGGTGTAGCCTCGTTGGGTGAAACACCATATCTATATGAATGGGACACGCCAGAAGGCCCGCTTTCGGGAAAGAATATCATTGTCAGCACCCCAGGTATCTATACAGTTACTGTAGAGGATGCTAATGGATGTACCAACAGCGCTGAAATTGAAATTGAAGCACAACCGGAGCCTGCGCCTGACCTTGGACCAGATGTCCTGGTCTGCAATTTTGATGAGAATGTTGAGATCATAGTATCAGAGCAATTTGATGATTATGCCTGGTCCGTAGGCTTGATTACGGAGGTCCATGGGAAAACTTCCTTTGGGAACAATGTGGAAGTTGTGTTGATGAATTTACAGCAACAGCGCCCGGTACATATGAAGTTTATGTCTTTGACGAAAATGGATGTTCCGGATACCAGGATTTTGAGGTTGTAGAAAATACATCTATCAACCCGGGACTTACCGGTGATCAGATCATGTGCACAGGGGAAACGATCACCTTGACTGCATTGACTGGATTTTCACAATACGCATGGTCTCCTAATGCGGGTGGAAGTACAACCAACACGGCCAATGTAAATACGCCGGGCACCTTTAGCGTAACGGTGACAGATGCAGAAGGATGTACCGGCTCTGATGATATTACCATCACTTCCGGGGATTTTGTGGCAGCGATCAATGGTCCTACCGCAATATGTGCCAATGTGCTGGCAACATTGACCGCAACGCCTGCTGGTATGACTTATCTATGGACCACCGGACAGACATCGCCTACCATCATGGTTGATGATGGGACACATGGTGTCACAGTGACCAGTAGTGATGGTTGTACAGCCACAGCTACGATTACCATTATCGAAACGCCATTTGTTCCTACCATCACCGGGGATAATCTGATATGCCAGACTTCTGAATCCACAACACTGGATGCAGGTGGTCCGTACGCAAGTTATGCCTGGTCTGCCAACGCAGGTTCAGCGGTAACCCAGACGATCACTACGTCCACCGCAGGACTTTATACAGTCACTGTAGTTGACGCCTCAGGTTGTGTAGGAAATGCAGCATTTACAGTTGACAATCATCCTGTTCCTTTTGTGGCTATTGCGGGCTCACCTGATTTTTGTGTAGGAGGTAGCACGCAGATGACAGCCACTGCAGGATTTGTCAGTTATGTATGGAATACGACTGATGTAACGCCAACGATCACCATCAATGCAGCCGGTCCTTATACTGTGACGATTACAGATGCTAATGGTTGTACAAACACAGCGGTCACCAATGTCAATGCTCCATTCCAGGAGACAGTGGATATCACAGGATCATTTGTGTTCTGTCCTGGCGACCAGGCCACATTGGCTGTCCCTGCAGGTTATGCATCGGTGCTTTGGTCTACGGGTGAAACCACTGACCAGATATTTACAGGTATCGAAGGGCCTATAAGTGTTATCGTGGTGGATCCTACAGGATGCACTGCCTATGATACTGTAGTGACAAGTTCTAATTCTACATTAAGTCCTGTCATCACAGGTAATCCGACCATCTGCGACAATGGATCAACGATACTTGACGCAGGACCAGGTTTTGACAATTATGTTTGGGGTGGAGGATTGGGAACCGGACAAACCGCCACTGTCAATGCTGCAGGAACTTATTCTGTAACTGTAAGCAGTAATTCAGGTTGTGTGGGAAGCGATGACTTTACAGTTACATCGTCAACTTCACCATTTGCTTGTGTAACACCTACGGCCACTGCATGCGATGTGCAGGAGCCTGGAGGTCCATCTACATCTGTCAACTTTAACTCATTAGTAACCTGTGGTGACACCGGAGGTTCATGGGCGCAAGTGTCAGGTCCGTCAACAGTAAATCTTTCGAATCCAGGTAATGTCAACTTCAACGGCTTGAACGATGGTACTTATACGTTTAGCTACACTACAAATTCAGCAGTGGCGCCTTGCACAGAGCAATCCTATCCATTGACTGTAACGGTGGCTGATTGTTCATGTCCACCTGTTCAGTTGGGCACTGCACCAGACCTCTGCAACGGATTAGCAACACTGGATCTGGATGCATTTGTGCTCGCACAGACACCATCCGGAGGAGCTTGGAGTATTGTAACGACACCTCCGGGATCAAACCCGGCGACCATCGTACCGCCTAATACATTTGATGCAACAGGTAAAGATGCGGGGCTTTATACCCTTCAATATCTGTTGACAGGCTTAGCGTCCTATTGTGATGATGATGCCACCATGACAATCAATGTAGTGAGGACCCCTGTATCAGGTGTAGCGGTTGCACCGATCAGTTATTGTGCCGGTGAAAGTCAGGTGGTTACGCTCGCGTCACTGATCACAGGAGAAGATGGAGGAGGTATCTGGAATGAATCATCACAAAACCCAAGTACGGGTGGTGCATTCAATCCAGCAACGGGTACGTTCAACATAGTTGCTCAGGCACCAGGAGTCTATAGGTTTGATTACATCATCATGGGTACCGGACCATGTCCGGATGACATGACCACAGTCGAAGTGGTGATCGAAGCAAACCCAGTCGCTGATGCTGGCAATACATCAACACTGTCATGCGTCATACCTACTACCACTATTGGAGGTACCGGATCGAGCACAGGCCCTAATTTTAGTTATACATGGGTTGCATCGGCTGGAGGTGTTATTGTGGCCGGTGAGGAGAACCTTCCGGTAGCTACAGTAACTTCAGCTGGCACTTATACATTGACAGTGCTCAACACGGTGACGGGTTGTAGTGCAACTGACCAG
Source organism: Candidatus Opimibacter iunctus (assembly GCA_016716665.1). Classification (GTDB taxonomy): domain Bacteria; phylum Bacteroidota; class Bacteroidia; order Chitinophagales; family Saprospiraceae; genus Opimibacter; species Opimibacter iunctus. The sequence goes on from JADJVH010000017.1 coordinate 34,052, forward strand.
GTTGTCATCGGACAGATCGGGACATTCCCGACTGACCTTGTGTTACTGGTCAATTCTCCAGACTGTGAAGGAGATCCCCCAGGAGGCGCTCAGGTGTCTTCTGTGGTTGGTGGTACCAGTCCATACAGCTATTCACTCAATGGAGCTGCACCTGTAGCATCGCCGGTTTTCAATAATCTGCCTGCAGGGGATTATACCATTGAAGTGACAGACGCTAATGGCTGTAAACTTTCTGAGTCATTCACCATCTTTGATTTGGTGATCACCGATGTAGCCATTGTCGATTATGTCAACGGTGATTTCGTATTCGACCTTGGTGATACCATTACCTTAACCTATAATTATACAGGTACAAACAATACACCTGATTCTACGGTATGGAAACTCGGTGACAGCACAATTTGTACGAACTGTTCCCAGATACAACTTGAAGCATACCTTGCAGGTACGATTACCCTGGAAGCTTATGATGAAAGAGGATGTTATTCAGAAGATGCGATTTCTTACCTGGTTGTCCGGAAGAGAGATGTCTATGTGCCGAATGTATTCAGTCCAAACGGTGATGGTCTCAATGACATCTTTACGTTGTTTACTGATTCAGATGTCAAGGAGATTACTTTACTGGAAATTTATACACGTTGGGGAGACCTGGTCTTCAGGAAGAAGAACTATCAGCCAAATATTCCGACTGAGGGATGGGATGGTAAGTTTGCCGGAGAGGAAGTCAATCCGGGTGTATATGTGTACCGCATTGAAATACTGTACGGTGATGGCCTGAAGGATCAACTTGCTGGTGATGTGACGGTCATTAAATAATTAAAACTGAATGCATGGCCCCGTGAGCGCGATGCCTGCATGAAAGATTTTACTTGCCCATTTCTCTTGTTTTTAGAGCCCTCCTCACAAATTGGAGGGCTCTTTTTTACAAAAAGGATTACCTGCTGAAATGTCATTGCGTTAGTTTCGCAACTCATTGTTGGCAATACTGTTTTAACAAAGTGTAGCACCCCATCGAACCAAAACTAAAGTAAACACTTGAGCACGCATATTCAACAAGTCATCCTGCGAATCATCTTGCTGCACTTTTTTAGTGCAGTAGTCATTTGCCGTGGGTACAGCCAGTGTTCGCTTAGTGCAGCTACGCCGATTCCTGACAATGCATCGATCACTTTACAATTTGGTGTTTCGGGGTTGATCGACAATAACCTTTCGAGTCCGACACAAGGGATTTGCGGGGTTGAGATCAATTTTACGCATGAGTATGTCGGAGACCTTACCATAACGCTTATCTCTCCCTCAGGTACAAGTGTAACCCTCATCGGTCCACCGACAACAATCATCCCACCTACGAACCTGTCAATCTGGGATATTGATTTTGTGCCATGTGCATCAATGGCCGATCCTGACCCTGGCTTTACTGCGATATGGTCCAACCTTCAGGCGTGGCAGACGCTGACACCGTATAGTGGGACATACTATCCCCAATCGGGTTGCCTGGAGGATTTTAACAATGGTTCTGCCAATGGCATATGGCAATTGGTTGTCCAGGATCATGATCAGTTTCAGGTTGGATCTATAGCCTCCGCTACGCTTATTTTTTGTAATCCAGCCGGACTGAACTGTACAGAATGCAATCCAAATGCAGGGATATTGTCACCCGGCAATTTCAATATTTGTTCCGGGGAGAATATTCAGTCTTCCGATATCAATATTGACTTTGGAGGGAATACGCCTTCCCCTGCGCTTTATGGCTATGAATACCTGCTGATTTCAGGCAATACGATTCTACAAAACGGAACTTCATTTTCATTTACACCTCCTGTTGGGATGTATTCTATCTGCGGATTGAGTTACCTGCTCAGTGATGCACCGACAATTGATGGATTGATTGCTGGCCAGGATTATGCCCTGCTTGCCCAGTCCCTTACAGATGGACTCGCTTGCGGACAATTGACAACATCCTGCATTCAGGTGGATGTCAATGCCAAGCCTGATACAATGTATGTGTCTGGTCAGCTCTGTAATGGTGAAGTATTTTCTTTTGGCGGGCAGAATTTTTTTACCGCTGGCTTGTTTTTCCAGTTGCATGACGGACCTGGGCTGTGTGATACTGTGTTTGAAATCCGGATTAGTCCAAGGAGCCTGATTGTTGATGTAGAAATCCCTGATACGTTATCTTGTACTGTTGGTGCAGTTTCGATTGATGCTTCCACTTCAGGTGCGTCTGGACCATTTGTCTATTCCTGGTCTACCATCGCCGGCAATATTATTTCCCCTGCCAACAACAGTTCGATTCAGGTTGATCAGGCAGGGCAATATTTTCTCTCTGTGACAGACGGGGTATGTGATGGAACCGGAAGTGCATTTGTATATGGAGACCAGGGATTTCCGCAGGTATTTTTTGAAGGAGGGACCATCACCTGTACTCAGCCAGTCATTGACCTCCATCCGATTTATATTCCTACAGATGGTATAATCATGTGGGAAGGGCCGTTCGGATTTACTTCTGTCCAACCCAATATTTCGGTTACTGTGCCAGGCACGTATATTCTGCACGTAACCAATCCGGCAGGATGCACTACTTCGCGTTCTGTGGATATAGGGATTGACACAACTACATTTCCAATAGATGTCATTACAATCGGGAAGGATTGCCAGAACAGTCAATTGACCCTGGGCAATACCTTTCCTGAACGCTTAGTATACTGGGATTGGACCGGGCCCAATTTGTTTACTTCAAATTATTGGAGGCCGGTTGTTACCGATCCCGGGTTGTACACCTTGACCGGTACTTTTTCAAATGGATGCGTAAGAAGTGGATCATTTCTTTTTGATGGTGATTTTGCTTTGCCGGATATAGCTGTCCCGATGGCGGATACCCTCAATTGCAATGAGGTTATTGCATTAACCGCTACCTCGCTCACACCAGGTGTAACCTATGCCTGGACTGGGCCTCAAGGCTTGTACAGTTCTATGCAGACGATCCAGATCAACCAGGAAGGAAATTATACAGCTATGATCACGGCGCCGAATGGGTGCCAGAATGCTGCGCAGGTGGCAATCGCGAGAGGTGATGATATTTTTGATTTCCAGGTGTTCTCTGATACCCTTACCTGCTCGAAGACAATGGTGACGATTGGTGTCGTTTCTTCCGATGCTGATATCTTTCAATGGCTCAATTATCCCGGTGCTGATGCAGACCAGCCAATGATAGAAGTCAATGGAGGCGGGGTGTATACAGTGATGATGACAGATACGAATACCATGTGTGTGGTGACAGTCGAAGTTTTTGTGCACTCAGACTATACGCTTCCAGCCTTTAGTTATATCAATGATACCATAACCTGCAATCATCCTGTTGCTACCTTAAGTTTTGTTCCTTCTCCGGGTTTTACCTATGCTGAAGTGTATTGGGAATTGCCGGACCTGACTAAGGTGCCTGGTCCTGTCTTGATGTCAAGCCTGACAGGTGAACATCATTTGGTGGCGGTCAATGAAAATGGATGTATACACTCTCAGCGGGTTTTTATTCCTTTTGATACACTTGTGCCCTTTGTGATCCTGGAGACAGATACGATCAATTGCCTCGACACAGTAGATATTATTGCGCAATCATTGGATTCTATTACGGCATATCAATGGACGGGCCCGGGCATTTTGGCGTCAGGGGATGAGATGATCGGTGTCAACCAGCCTGGCTGGTACCATCTGTCTGCTTATGGATTGAATGGATGTCCTGCACAGCTTGACATCCTGGTGGATAGTAATTTTGTGACGCCTTCCTATGTGCTTCAGGCGGATAGTTTACGTTGCGACAGGCCTGCACTCCTGGTAGCTGATCCATCAGATCCTGTGCTATCGTATGCCTGGTTTAATGCAACAAACCAATTGATTTCCAGTGACTCATTTGTCAATGTTAACCAACCTGGACAGTATACTGTCCAGGTCCAGGGGACGAATAACTGCATTGCATTTGACACTGTTGACCTGCAGCCATTGCGTTATCCTGTCACCACATTATCAACAGATACATTTACCTGTTCGATCACCTCTGCCTTGATCAGTGCTGTGGTTGATATCGCACCATATACATTAGCATGGTTGGATTTGGCCGGCGATACGTTTAGCATAATGCCAAATACCAATGTCTTAACCCCAGGGCCTTTTATTGCTTCAGTGACCGGACAAAATGCTTGCACCTCCCTCGATACGATCAGTGTTCCTTATGATACAATGCCACCATTGGCTATTGTCACCCAATCAGGAGATGTCAGATGTAAGATCAGGGACTTTGTGCTTGATGGCTCGGCATCAATACCGGCTCCGTTATTCTATAGCTGGTCATCTTCCGGTGGGTCAATTGTAAGCAATCCTTCATTAGCTATGGTTGATGCCCGGGACACGGGCATATATTATTTGCAGGTAGTTCGCGTTGATAATGGATGTTCGGACATGGATAGCCTCCTGGTCTCCGAGCATCCGGATGCGATCACCCAGGTATTTGTTGATGTGACATCTCCTGAATGCAGTGGGGATGGCAATGCTTCTATTCTGGTGACCGGATTACAGGGAGGGATTGCCCCACTGAGCTATCAGCTTGATGGAGGATCGCTGCAGAGCAATCCATTGTTTCAGGGCCTGGATGCCGGCACATACCTGCTGACAGTATCCGATGCTGAAAATTGTGTCTTTGATACGATGGTGCTTATTGAGCCAGCGGCCCCATTTAATGTAGATGCCGGGCCCGACGTGGAAATTTTCCTTGGGGAGTCCATACAACTTTCAGGGATGACAGATCTCCTTATGGCGGATATCCTTACTGATCACTGGGATTCCCTGGGGATTACCTTATGCACGGATTGCCCAGGTTTTGAAGTCAGCCCATTAGAAACAGCGATTTACACCTTTTCTGTATCTTCTGTAACAGGTTGTGTAAAATCTGACGAAGTGATCGTCTATGTGAAGGAAAAGGGCAAATATTATATTGCCAATGTCTTTTCTCCAAACGGAGACGGAATCAATGATGAGATCAGGATAAATGCATCTCCCGGAATAGCCAGGGTAGTGCAGTGGGTTATTTTTGACAGGTGGGGGAATGCTGTATATGGGCATACCAACTTTGATCCTGCAGACCCTATAGTTTTCTGGAATGGCCAGACCACCACAGGTGAATATGCTAATCCAGGGGGTGTTTCCTTACATGCTTGAAATACAGCTGATTAATGGCAAGCATGAAGTGTATAATGGCAATATCACATTGCTCAGGTAGTATATCTAAGTTCATAAAGACAGCAAGTACATTGATTTGAGGCCGGGAATTTTCCAGGCTATAAATCCTTATATAATTTGCTATTTTTAACCTCGCAAGAGTAAATGTTTTGTAAAACAAGTAAAAGCATGATTTCACCCAAATCACACCCTTTTAAGGGGTTATCGCTATTTGTCTCCTTTTTATTTTTTGCATCCGGGGCCTATGCCCAATGCAATCCTCCTGACCAGGAGCCTTCTACGGATTGTAGCACAGCACCTTTGGTCTGTCTGTCTAATGCGTGTTATGAAACACTCCAAAATCCGGTCAATTGTTGCAATGGTTGGTGTGGGAATAATACTGCAGTACACAACCCGGAGTATTTCCAGTTTATACCTACCTGTCCTGATGTAGTGATCAATATCCATGTTGACGGATGTGACTCTGGAAATGGACTTCAATGTGCGATTTTGGATGCCTGTCCTTGGGATAACAGTAATGTGGTCGATTGTGATCCGGGTACTCCTCCTGGTGGGACCATGTTCCTTAATGCTTCCGGCCTGGTGGTAGGACAGGTATATTGGTTGATCATCGATGGTAGTGGCGGTGCACTTTGTAATTATACCATTTCCTATACGGAGTGCATATTTGAGCCAGGGCTCAGTGGTGATGTCACCAATGGTGAAGCTAATCCTGCTTCGGTTTGCCAGGGTTTTAACAATCTACAACTGGAATGTTCACCACCGGTAGGAAATGCGCATGGATATTATTGGGTACTCGGATGGAGTGGCGATACAATTACCTCCACCCTTACAACGACTACACTTGATGTCCCGGCAAATGTGGATCCCGGGATCTATGACATTTGCGTACGTGCATTCAGTGGATGTGATACCATGGATACAGAAGTTTGTTTCCAGGTGGAAGTCTATGAAATACCAGATGAAATAAAGCCTCCGGGAACTTTTTGCCCTGAAGAGTTTCCATTTTCATGGGGCAACGTCAGTATCGATGGGCCTGATGAATATTTTCAAAATTTCACGACTCCAGAAGGATGCTCCTTTGACAGTAGCTGGATCGTGGATATATATCCTGATGTAGAACTTGGCTTTCTGGACACCTTGCATTGTGAGGAGACCCTTATCTATGAAGGGGTGCCCTATGATGAGGCTGGCACCTATGACTTGTTCTATCCCAATGGTGGCTTGAATGGATGTGACTCCATGGCCGAACTGGAAGTCACGCTTGCGGCTATTGATGCATTTATTGATTTGTCTTGTTCAAACGGAGAATTTGTACTTACCGTCCTTGTCCAGCAACTATTACCTACCAATGCAGATTTGACGTATGAATGGTATGAGAGTGGGTCTATTTTGCCATTTAATGAAAACTTTATCAGTGTTCTTGACGGAGGAGTATATGATGTTATCGTATGCGTTGTGACCAATGCCGGTGAATGTTGTTTTCCATTGGAAACCTTTGCATTCAATGCTGCTGATTACCGACCGGATCCGCCAAATATGGGCTTTACGGATACGCTGATCTGTGCACAACCAGGGGTTTTCTTTAGTGTGGTAGTAGATCCATTTGAAGATCCCTATACCTATACATGGAGTGCACCTTCCAATGTTCCGCTTTTCCAGGATGGCTCAAGTACGGCTGAGTTTGATTTCAGTAATTCAGGGCCTTCACAGGTCTGTGTGTATGCCACCAATGATTGTGGCGACGGACCTGAGACCTGCTTTAATGTAGATATCACACCACCTCCAGTTGCCTCATTTACACACGATCCTGACCTCTGTGCAGATTCGACAACTATCGTCACCTTTACGGGATCGGCAAGTCCTAATGCTGAAGTCATCTGGGATTTTGACAATCCAACTACATTGACAGGTACTGGACTCGGACCATTCGTAGTGAGTTGGGCAATACCAGGTGATAAAGTAATCAACCTGACCGTGATCGAACCGGGATGTGATACTACTGCTACTTCGGGAATGGTGACAGTGAGTAATCTTCAGCCGCCGGTCATCAACTGTTCGTCTACAATCAATTCTGTTTTATTTGACTGGGATGATGTAGCTGGCGCAAGTGGTTACCTGGTTTCTATCAATAACGGTGCGCCAGTCCTGACCACCAATAGCGAATGGCCGGAATCACCTTTGACACCAGGTACCGTTGTCAATCTAACACTTACTGTTGTCAGTGCAGGGCCTTGTCCTGATATAGTCCTCACCTCCAGTTGTACAGCGGAGAATTGTCCCCCTCCTACCATCGTAATTTCTGGACAGGATAGTGCATGCCTTAACAATCCAACCATTATTGATCTGGAAGTTTTGGTCAATGGTGTCCCTGGCACAGGTACCTGGGCAGGTCCGGGAATTGTAGATGCCACGCTGGGATTATTTGACCCTAAAGTCGCTACAGCAGGACAACATCAGGTCACGTTTACAGCAATTGAAAACGGATGTCCTTTTATTGAGCCATACATCATTACTGTATTTGATTCACTCACTACAGATTTTACACTTGATCCACTGATCTGTGAGACTGATGCAACAGACCTGACCTATACAGGGAATGCCTCTGCCAGTGCGGTCTATGATTATGATTTTGGATCTGGTACGGTGTTATCAGGCTCCGGAGCCGGACCATACCAGTTGAGCTGGGCATCCCCAGGGTCAAAGACGGTGAGGTTACAAGTCAGTGAGAATGGATGCATGTCTGATATTATATCGCATACTACCAATGTTGCAGCTACACTCAATGCTGCAGTAATCAACTGTAGCCCTAATACCAGTGGTATACTCTTTTCCTGGACTATAGATCCTGCGGCAACAGCACATGTAGTCAATACACTGATTGGACCTGCAGGCACTCCGATCGGAACGGACAGTTTGTCTTTTACAGGAATGGTTCCGGGAGACACTGCCCAGATAGAAATTATTTCTATCTCAGCTGGTCCATGTCCAGACAGGAGGGATACGCTTCTTTGCATCGCCCGCTTATGTCCTATGCCTGTGATCACGATCACACCGGTCAATGATATATGCCTTTATCCGGGAACAACCCCATTCAATCTTAATGTAACCGTTACCAATGGTGCAGGATCAGGGACCTGGGCCGGACCGGGTATCACTGACGTAGTCAATGGAAGATTTGACCCTGCCATCGCAGGTGCAGGATCACATCTCATTACCTACAACTATACTGATGATGGATGTGATTTTATCGAGAGTACCACCATCAATGTATATGATGTGCCCGGAGCGTTTATCAGCAATACAGATCTGATGATCACCTGTGCCACCGGTTCGATATTCCTTGATGGTTCTTCTTCATCAGGTGGTCCGCTTACCTATCAATGGTCTACTATGACAGGGGTGATCAACGGCGCAACCAATGCTGCTATAGCTGAAGCAACTGCCCAGGGGGTTTACAAATTGGTTGTGACCAATTCCATTTCAGGATGTAAGGATTCTACTTCAGTGACCCTCACCCAGGATGCAAATATTCCTACAGCTGATGCTGGTCCGGATAAGACGATAGATTGCAATGTCACCACATTTGCATTGGGTGGTCAATCTACGACCGGCCCTAATATTATCTACACCTGGACCGCCGTGACCGGTAACATTGTAGGGCTCAACAATGGCCAGATGGTTACCGTTGATGCTGTCGGACAATATGATATTGTAGTCAGGGATACGCTGACCGGTTGCCAGGCAACTGACCGGGCTGAGGTTGGGATTGATACAGTGGTGGCAACTATACTCCTCACTGCAGGAGATACCATCGATTGTAATACATCTGTAACAACAGCTCAATCTACCCTGAGCGAACCAGTAGTTGATTATACACTGAAATGGAGCACTACTGACGGTACTATTGTCGGTAATACAGATGGACCGGATATTAATGTTTCCCAGGGAGGGACTTATACACTCACGATCAGGAACAAAATAAATGGATGCGAGAACAGCGAAGATGTATTTATACCTGAAAGTGATGAGATCATCGATGCAGTAGATGCCACTGTGACTAATGTAGTCTGCCATGGTGAAGATAATGGAACCATCACCCTGCTAGGGGTGACAGGAGGAGCGCCACCATATACCTATATGTGGTCAGGTACGGTCCAGACAGGAACGGATCTCACCAACCTTGGCCCGGGCACCTACAATCTCACTGTTTCGGATCAGAACGGATGCACATTTATCGAATCATTTGTGGTAGATGAACCAGCAATGGTCACTGTAAGTGTAGGTCCTGATATGACAGTACAGGCAATGGATTCCGTGATTATTTCGATGATTACCAACCTGGCTCCGGGGGCCATCAGTTCAGTGGACTGGAAGAACAGTGAAGCTTCAATCAATTGTCCAAATTGTCCAAGTATTGCTTTTATAGCCTCAACGAGTACATCCATCACAGCCATGGTGATTGATACCTCTGGTTGCGATGCATCGGATTCAATGAAGCTGACGGTGATTGTGCCTAAGATATACTATATCCCAAATGTGTTTTCGCCCAATGATGATGGTAAAAATGATTTCTTTACCATATACGGTAGATTCAATCTGAGTAATATTGCAACGCTCCAGATCTTTGACCGTTGGGGAAATCAGTTGTTTGAGAACACAGATTTCGAGCCAAATATAGAAGAACTGGGTTGGGATGGCAAGTTCAATAATGAACCGATGCTGCCAGGGGTGTATGTCTATGCCGCGAAGCTTGACTTTGAAGATGGAAAATCAATTAATGTCACCGGGGAGGTGACGATTATAAGGTGATCGGAGATCTGTAATCAGTGATCGGTGATCAGTTTGCAGTAGGCAGTAGGCAGTCTGCAAGTTGTTATGGATCAAATGATATTAAGCAGGAGGCAGCATCAGCGATGTTGCCTCCTGTTTTTTTTATTGAAGGATAGCGGCTACGCCGGGAAGTGTTTTGCCTTCTAGAAGTTCGAGCATTGCACCGCCACCGGTGCTGATAAAACTCACCTCGTCAGCCAGGCCGGATTGCTCAATTGCTGCAGCCGAATCACCGCCTCCAATGAGTGAAAAAGCTCCCTGTGAAGTAGCGTCTGCAACAGCTTGTGCAATGGCTTTGGTGCCATGGGCAAAAGCTTCCATTTCGAAAACACCCATAGGGCCGTTCCATAAAATAGTACCTGCACCACGCAGATGCTCTGCGTATTCAAACCTGGCGGTGAGCCCGATATCCAGTCCCATCCAACCATCTGGTATCTCATGTGACAGGACATTTTTGAAATTGGCATCAGCGGCAAATTTGTCGGCGACGATGCTGTCAGAGGGCAGGACAATCGACTTGCCCAGCTTATTTGCTTTAGCCAGGAGTGTAATGGCGAGGTCCAGTTTGTCTTCTTCCACAAGCGAAGTACCTACCTGGCCACCTTGTGCCTTAATGAATGTATAGGCCATGCCTCCGCCAATGATAATCTTATCGGCTTTGTCAAGCAGTGCTTCAATGAGTAATATCTTATCCGATACTTTTGCCCCTCCCATGATGGCGACATAGGGATGCTTTGGATCATCCTGCACTTTCTTTGCATTGTCGAGCTCCTTTTGCATCAGGAACCCATATGCTTTATGGGTAGCATCAAAATGACCGGCAATGACGGTCGTTGATGCATGTGCCCTGTGTGCGGCACCGAAAGCATCGTTGACATATATATCACCCAATGCCGCCATTGCAGCTGCCATAGCAGGATCCCCCTTTTCTTCTCCAGGATAAAACCGGGTATTTTCCAAAAGCAGAATATCACCTGGTGCAAGGGAAGCAACCTTAGTCCGGACAGCGTCTCCGATCACGTCTCCGAAAAACTGCACGTCCTTACCAACTAATGCACTCAACGCCGGGATGACATGACTCAAGGTAAACTTCTGCTTGTCAACCTCACCATTAGGTAATAGTTTGGCCAGGGGCCTGCCGAAATGTGAAATGAGAATGATACTAGCCCCTTGCTCAAGGAGGTATTGAATGGTCGGTAGGGCACCACGAAGGCGGGTGTCATCTGTAACCTGAAAATCTTTAGATAGGGGGACATTGAAGTCAACCCTTACCAGCACTTTTTTATTGCGGACATCTAAATCCCTGAGGTCGCCTTTCATGCTGTATGTATGTTTAATTGTTCGATTATGGAGTCACTTTGTAAGCTAGTTCAGCAAGTCTGGTCGAGTACCCCGCTTCATTGTCATACCATCCGACAACCCGGACCATACCGCCAGTCACTTCTGTCAATAGTGAATCAAAGACACAAGAGTAAGGGCTCCTGACGATATCGGAGGAGACGATTGGGTCAATGCAATAGTGGAGTATGCCTTTCATCCGGGTCTCTGAAGCCTTTTGAAACGCGGCATTGATTTCCGCTTCGGTTGCATTCTTATCAAGGATGACATTGAGTTCAACGACAGATCCTGTAATGACCGGAACCCTGTATGACATGGCCCCTAATTTATCACCGATAGAGGGGATGACCAGCTTGAGTGCAGCTGCCGCGCCGGTGCTTGTAGGTATGATGCTCATGCCTGCGGCACGTGCGCGTCTCAGGTCCCTGTGTGGGGCATCCTGGAGATTCTGGTCTGAGGTATAGGCGTGTATCGTCACCATCGAACCTGAACTGATCCCAAAGTTGTCAGTTAATACTTTGACAAGGGGTGCAAGGCAATTGGTGGTACATGATGCGTTTGAAAAGATCGTTTCAGCAGGATCGATGGTATCATCATTGATCCCCAGGACGATGGTGGGCACATTGCTTCCTTTTGCAGGAGCACTGATGATAACTCTTTTGGCACCGTCCGGCCTTACGTGGGCTGATGCTTTTTCGCGGTCAGTGAACAGGCCTGTACACTCCAATACTGTGTCTACATCAAGACCTTTCCATAGCTCTGCCGGATTCTTAATTGCCGAAATCTGGATGCGTTCGTCATCTACAAGGAGCGTGTTGCCATCTACCCTGACATTATCCCTAAACATCCCCTGGGCGGTATCATATTTGAGCAGATGGGCGAGTGTAGCGGGATCGGTCAGGTCATTGATACCTACGATCTGTACATCCGGCATATTATAAAGTTTGCGAAACGTCAGGCGTCCTATCCGTCCGAAACCATTTATTGCGATTCTCTTAGCCATGTGTATTGCGTTAAAAAAATAAGTTGAGAAAATGAGGTGCAAAAATAAACCCTTATGGGCAGAATAATGAACAAGGGCCTGCTTATTTTGGAAGACGCAGAAATGCATACAGAAATATGCAAGGGCTATTGTATTGATATACAGGCCATAAGGGTTTGATTACTGCCTGAAAGTGCGTATGGGCTAAATTTTTTTACCTGTGGTTTTCAAAAAATTATAATTTTGCCCTGCTTTTAAAGAAAGCGTCCGAACAGACGGCCCCTTCGTCTATCGGTTAGGACGGCAGATTTTCATTCTGTAAAGAGGGGTTCGACTCCCCTAGGGGCTGCCACTAAAGCTCATAACTGCGGATACTTCATCTGTATGTTATGAGCTTTTTTTATTCAACCATAGCCGTCAGCCTGCGTCAAAATGGATGCACATGATTCAAAGTACAATGAATTGTGAATTATTGGCCCAGTACACGTGAATCCCGCCCAGTTCCCTACATTTGCGTTGTGATTCAGCCCGTTACGGATATTGAATTCATTTTACCTGTTATCTACTGCCAATGCATATCAAGTCCTTCAGTAATCATCCGTATGTGAGCTATATCAGGCCATTACTGCTTGCTTGCCTATTTATCAGCCAAGCGCTATTGATCCAGGGGCAACAGTATTTATTTCAGATTAATAGTTTTAAGGCATCAGACCAGAGTATCAACTTACGGGGTGGGTGTGCAATAGCAGATGGAAAACTGCGAATCGTTGCTGACAAGCCAGCCCAGGCAGGAGCCTGCTGGTATAAGGCCAAGAAAATTGATTTTACTGATGGATTTGAAAGCGAGTTTACCTTCCTGATTTCAAAGGATGCTGCGGGCACACCTCCCGGTGATGGATTTGCATTTGTAATACAATCCCAGTCACCTGAACTGAGTGGCGGAACAGGAGATGAGATCGGATATAAGAAGATCCCTTACGCAGTGGCACTTGAATTTGATATCAAGGACGACAATGAAGGGAGCCGCAATCATATCAACCTTTCCTTCTGGAACCCTGAAACGAAGAGCTACCGGCAGTATGCAACCGTGCATGAAATACCGGAGATCACTGATGGGAAACCGCACTTTACGAGAATCATATACAGGGAAGGAAGGTTACAGATATACCTCGATTCCTACCTGTTTCCGGTACTTTCTGTCAAGCTCGATGTGGCCGCTAAAATCAATAGTCCTGATCACACCGCATGGCTTGGTTTCACCGCGTCTACATCAGACTTTCATGCCAATCATGATTTGCTCTCCTGGTCTATAAAAGAGTTTGCACCTCAACCTGAGGACATCAAGGTAGATTCAGTCGTGGTCGTAGAGAAAGGTTCGCTTCCGGTAAAGCAGCGAAAACTGACGATCAGTGTATGGGATCATAATACGGTCGATGGTGATATTATATCCCTCAAGCTTGGAGATGAATGGATCCTCACAAAGTATGAACTCACTGCGGTGAAGAAAACATTTGACGCAACGCTTATCGGCTTTGGCCAGGACCTTACGTTATACGCACACAATGTTGGAATGGTCCCGCCAAATACGGTGACGGTAAGCGTGTTTGATGGCGTGACTACCCAGAAGGTTAGCCTTGAGTCCAACATGGAAACCAGTGAGGCGATCAAGATCGTATACACTGGTGAACAGAATGAATAAGTGTCAGAAGATTCTCCCTTTACTCATCAAATATTTGACTTGCAGGGGATGCAAATCCTGCAGCGTGAGCCTGTGCACAAAGTAGGCACTGATGCGGTGTTGCTGGGTGGATGGATTGCCAGGGTGATCCCTCTTGCGCACAGGATATTGGATGCAGGCACTGGCACGGGCATACTTGCCCTGATGGCTGCGAAGCATTTTCAATCCGCCATACTCCATGCGATTGACATCGATCCGGAAGCTGTTGAGTTAGCTTCGATGAATGTGATCCATTCAGATCTTTCCAGTCGGATATCTGTGTCTTGTTCAGACCTTATTAATCTGGCTGACGATCAATATCTAAAGTATGACCTCGTGGTGAGTAACCCACCGTATTATAATACCGGAATACTGCCTGTCAGTGAAGCGAAATCCAGGGCCAAGCACATGACAGTGCCTGAATCATCCTGGATGAAAGGATTGCAAAAGTGCACTGGTCCGGGGGGGCATATATGTGTTATTGTTCCGGGTGAATCCGCTGTTCACTGGGTAAGAGAAGCAAATGCATTGGGATATTATACCTGTGACCGGCTCAATGTCTTTTCCACGACGAATGACACTGTGCCAAAGCGGATATTGCTGCATTTTACTGCAAGACTTGAAAAACCTTTCATCAGCCGTCTGGACATTTATCATAATGACCAAACGTATACAGATGAATATCTGCAACTGACAGGTATCCAGGTAAAGAGCCAGATTACGGGCTTGCTATGGCCCAAAGAGAAATAATACAAACACATCAAAAATGAAAAAGGTGACACTTCTTACAGTATCACCTTTTTTTTAATTGTGTGCCATCGTATTATGGGTGGACTCTTCGATAATCTTGGTGGCTAAATTGAGTATCGTATCGTCATCCAGGTGCACAATACCACCATCGGGACCCGGCTCTATGTTTACGGATACGATCTGACCATTTTCATACTTCTTTGCTCCAAAATAATTCCTGACGGTCTGCTCTTCGATGTTGAGCTCATCAGCAATTCTCTTTACACCACCGGTAGGCAGTGCATGTTTGATCCTTCTTAATTCTTCGAAAGTGATATTCATAATTTTCTATGTTATGATTAACAAGATGAAAAAATATTGCCGTTTGAAAGTTAGGGTTAAATCATCAGTTGTAAAAACTTTTTTTTACAAAAAATTTAACCTGTGGGCCTTCATTTGCAAGCTATTGTTAATGAGGTGACTATCGATCCTCAAAACCCATGATCAGAGGAGGGAATCAACAGCCACGAGAGGGAGATTGAAAGCTTCGGCCACTCCCTTATAGACTACCTTGCCATTCACGACATTCAGACCGAGCTTTAATGGTCCATCCTGGCGGCATGCATTCTGCCAGCCTTTGTCGGCGAGCTTGATGGCATAGGGCAGGGTAGCATTAGTCAATGCGATCGTAGAGGTATAAGGTACGGCACCCGGCATATTAGCTACGCAATAATGGACTACTCCGTCGATGACAAAGATTGGATCATCGTGTGTGGTTGGCCTGCATGTTTCGATGCAGCCTCCCTGGTCTACGGCAACGTCAACAAGGACCGTGCCCGGACGCATTTCCTTGAGCATATCCCGCGTGATCAGCATCGGGGCCTTTGCACCAGGTATCAGCACAGCGCCTATGATGAGATCATGGTCTCCGATGAGATCGCGGATATTGACTTCATTGGAAAACATGGTGGTGACATTGGGCGGCATGATGTCGGACAGGTATCTCAGGCGATTGAGGTTGACATCCAGTATCGTGACGTGTGCGCCCAGTCCTGCGGCCATTTTTGCGGCCTGGGTACCTACGATACCCCCCCCGAGCACCAGTACATTGGCCGGAGCTACGCCCGGGACTCCACCGAGTAAGACGCCTCTGCCACCTTCAGGTTTTTCAAGGAATTTGGCACCTTCCTGTACTGCCATACGTCCAGCAACTTCGGACATTGGTACCAGCAGGGGAAGGGATCTGTCTGGCAACTCAACTGTTTCGTATGCCAGGCATACCGCTTCACTATCGATCATGGCCCTTGTCAGGGGTTCATACGAAGCAAAGTGGAAATAGGTAAAGAGTAACTGGTCCTTGCGGATCAATGGATATTCGACAGCGATAGGCTCCTTGACCTTGATGATCATTTCGGCTATGCCGTATACTTCTTCAATGGTATTGAGGATAGAGGCACCGCGCTGCTCATATGCTGCATCCGTAAACCCGCTGTTGACACCAGCGCCTTGCTGGACATACACCTTGTGGCCTCTCTTGGTCAACTCCAGTGCGCCGGCCGGGGTAAGGGCCACGCGATTTTCATTCGTCTTGATTTCTTTTGGAACACCGATAATCATAGCAGCAGGTTGTTTTTTTTAGTGTGCCAAAGGTATGTAATTCGGTTTGATAAGGCAAAGGCTGAGGATAAGGCGAAGATGCATTTTGAAAACCTTGTAGAGACGCGATTAATCGCGTCTCTACAAGGTTTTCACTTCATCATTCGGCATTTCCAGGGGAAATGGCAAAAAAAAAGCCCCCTCCTTCGAGCGGGCTTAAGGTTAACTAAAACTAAGATCACACTTCTTATCTGGAAGCAGTCCGAGGGACTGCCTGTAAGATTCGTTTGAAAGGGGCTCGCGACGTTTCACGAGCCACTGCGATAAATCCATTAAAAACCAAAACTTATGCATCAAAGATAAAACATATTACGATTAGTTGTTATATGTAAATGACTTTTTATCAAGAAAAAAGATAGATATAAAAAATGTAATATGTTTTTAGCTGGAAATCTTGCTGATACAGATGGCCTGATCAGCCTTTAGCGGGTCATTTTTTTTAACATTTCGACCGCATTTTTGCCTTGAGGGCCCAGATCGAGGGAAAAATCATTAACGTAGAGTCCGATGTGGCTTTTCATCACCATTTCATCCATCTCCTGAGCGTATTGGCGGACGTAAGGCATCACCTGGTCAGTGTGGGCGCGGGCAAAGAGGATGCTTTCCCTGATCAGCGATTCTATCCTGGTGATCACGTCAGGCGATAAGCGGCTAGCAGCAAAGATCCCACCAAGAGGTATGGGAAGTCCTGTCTTTTCTTCCCATGCTTCGCCCAGATCGGTGATCTTGACCAGTCCTTTATCCGCATAGGTAAAGCGGTTTTCGTGGATGATGACGCCGGAGGCCACTTCGCCATGGAGTACCGCATCTTCGATCTGATGAAAGGGATAGAATTTTCTATGCGTTGCCTCCGGGTAGAAGACGTTGAATAGCAAGTGGGCTGTTGTCCACTGTCCCGGAAGAGCAACAAGGCCCTGTATGATGCTTTCCCGGGTCATTGGTTTTTTAGCGATCAATAAGGGGCCACAACCATTGCCCAGTGCAGCTCCTGATGATAACAGGGAATATTGGTTTTCAAGGGAAAGCGCCCTGTTGAAACTGATTTTAGAAACATCCAGCATACCGTCCCCTGCCCATTCATTTAATGTCTCCACATCTGCCATGCGCACATCGAAGGCCAGGCCCATAGTGTCAATCCAGCCATTGACCAGGGCGGCAAACATATAGGTATCATTGGGGCAAGGGGAGAAACCCAGTGTTATTTTCATAGGCTCACTTGAAAGTGGTATTTTGGCTCCGGCTATGACCGACCTGGAAATCATATATGAAGATAACCACCTGATTGCCATAAACAAGCCAAATGGCATTCTCGTTCACACGGATGAGACAGGGGACACCAGCCTGGAAGAGATATTAAAGGAGTACATCAGGGAAAAATACCAAAAGCCCGGCAATGTGTTCCTGCAGTCCTGTCACCGCCTGGACCGACCTGTCAGTGGTGCGCTGATCTTTGCCAAGACTTCCAAGGGAAAAGAACGTATGAGCCAGCTCTTTGCGGACCGTAAAGTGGACAAGACCTACCTCGCACTGGTGGCTAAATTTCCTGATCCGGCGGAAGGGGACCTTGAAAACTGGATATTGAAGGACCGGGCCAGGAATGTCGTCGAAGTGGTGAAAGGAGAGAAGAAAGGGGCGGTGAAGGCGAGGACCATCTACAAGACACTAGGGAAAGTTGGCAAGTTTTTCCTTGTCCGGCTAAACCCTGTCACCGGAAAATCTCATCAATTGCGAGTCCATATGCGGTTTATCGGCAGCCCCATTGCCGGCGATGTCAAATATGGCGGGCTTTCCATCAATGACCCAAGTACACTTTTACTGCATTGTCGTAGAATGGAATTTATCCATCCGATCCAAAAAGTGCCGATCGTTTTGATTGCTGGTGTACCCAAATTTGCCTTATGGGACAAGCATCGGAGAGAGATTACAGCACTCGAGGCTTCCGAATAGAAATTATTGCTTTACCTTTGTCGGGAGTGAGAGTCATACGACCAGCTCCTTTCAACTCCCCCAGGGCAGAAATGCAGCAAGGGTAGAAAGTTGAGCGGTGCGATATGATTTCTCACTCATTTTATTTAACCTAAATCCTCCCGAGATATGAAATTTTTTATCGATACAGCCAATATTGATCAGATCAAAGAGGCTGCAGAGCTTGGTATACTTGATGGTGTGACCACCAATCCTTCGCTGATGGCCAAGGAAGGCATCACCGGAACCGACAATATATATGCACATTATAAGGCGATCTGTGCCATCGTCGATGGCGATGTAAGCGCGGAGGTCATCAGTACCGAATTTAAGGGCATGATCGAGGAGGGCAGGCTGCTTGCTGACCTGGCGCCTAATGTTGTAGTCAAAGTCCCTATGACCAAGGACGGGGTAAAGGCGATCAACTGGCTGACCAGCCACGATATCCGTACCAATTGCACTCTTGTGTTTTCAGCCGGCCAGGCAATCCTTGCCGCAAAAGCAGGCGCGACTTACCTTTCACCATTTATTGGCCGCGTAGATGATATCAACTGGGATGGAATGGCCTTGATACGTGACATCGCTGAAATCTATACGATCCAGGGATATGATACCGCCATCCTTGCTGCTTCCATCAGGACTTCAAGACAAATCGTTGAATGCGCCAAGGCTGGAGCAGATGTTGTCACTTGTCCATTGCCTGCAATTCTGGGTCTCCTGAAGCATCCGTTGACGGATATCGGTCTGGCGCAGTTTCTGGCAGATCATAAGAAAGCTGAGGGGAAGTGAAAAATGAAAAATGAAAAATGAAGAATGAAGAATGAAGAGTGAAGAGTGAGTAACGATTGCTAAACTTCATGCTACAACGTAAATAGCCCTGAAGGGGCGCATAAGTAGAAAGGGGGTTCTGCCCCTACAAAAAGAGTATAGAGTGATGCTTCGACTACGCTCAGAAACCGGTCATGGTAAGTAATCGAGGTAATAAAAAAAGACTGCACAAGCCGAAGTTTGTTTTGGGCCTCAAAATAAAATCTGAAGCGCCTGATGCAAGTTCAGTAATCCCCTGTCCAGCTTAGGAAGCACCGGCCTATCCGAAATATGCCGAAGCCTTAGGGCCCGCCCTAGTGATGCATCAAAACTGTTCCCCATGCTTGTCATGTTAAGCCAAAACAGCGGAGGGCTTGTGACAGTCTGAAAATTCTAATTGATTCTTAAATCAATAAAATAAAATTAGGGGAATCAGGAATGAAAAGCAAGTGAAACTCAAATTATTTTAAAAAATACATCAGGCCTCTTCCTGGGCAAGCAGGTCCCTGTTGATCGCAATAGAGGCGTTAAGTTCATATCCCAGCAGGATAATAAAGGAATTGATCTGCAACCATAAGAGGATCAGGATCAATGCACCGATGGAACCGTAGATCTCATTGTAGCTGGAAAAATTTTCTACATAGATAGAGAACACCACTGAGCTGATCACAGACAGGATAGTGGCAAGTGTAGCACCGGGAGTGAATAGTTTCAATTTGGTCTTGAATGCAGGGCCCAGCCGGTAGATGATGCTGATGATGAAATAGTAAAAAATAAAAACTACACCCCATCTTAGATAATTATAGAAGCCGTAATCTCCGCCCCGGAAACCCATTTGAGCGAGCCCTTTCATGAGGATGGGCTTGCCGACTACAATCGCAATGAGGGAGATCAGGAAGACAAGTCCGAGCAGCGTGGTCAGGTATATAGCACGCCATTCACGTTGCAGGATATTTTGCTTTTTGTAGGTGGCTTCATAACTCTTATGAAAGCCTTTGATCATCGACCCGACACCATTAGATGCGAAAATGATAGCCAGTAACAAACTCAGGCTTAAGAGTCCTTTTCTCGTGGTCTGCGTCATTTCGACCACTATGCCGTTGATATATGCCGCCATTTCAGCAGGCAGGAGATCAATATAATTTTTCTGAAAAGCTGCTACCATGTTGTCCATTGGAAGATAAGGCAGCAAAGACAGGATCACCAGAAGGCCGGGGAAGATAGACAGGAAGAAGCTGTAGGCCATAGAATTTGACCTGACCATGATATCATCGCGTAAGATTTCTTTCCATACATATTTGAGGATGATGGCAATCGGTATGCCATTGAAGCCTGGCAAAGTCTGCCTATGCATGAAGGATCTCAGTTGAATCCATTTCCGCTTCCAATAGGCCTTGTTCATGTATAGTACACGCTTAAAGGGTCTACGATAAATGATGGCGCGTCAATTCGTTTTTGCGTTTTAGCATCCAGAAAACACAACTGCACCAGAGCGCCAGTGAGGAGTTGACCTGCTTCATTACGGATTTCATACCTGAACCGGATGTCTCTTTGAGGCAGGGATGGGATGGTGGTCTCAATAGTGAGCATGTCATCATATCGGGCCGGCCTAAGGTAGCGGACCTGCATATTCATCACAGGCATCCAGATATGATGAGTCCGTTCTAGATCTGCGTACAAGATGCCAAGGTTCCTGATGGCTTCGACCCTGGCTACTTCGAAATACTGCGCATACACGCCATAGTATACAAAGCCCATCTGGTCTGTCTCTCCATATCTCACCCTGAGCTGCCACGTGTGCCGGTAGCTCATGATCTCAGGATAGGGCAGGTCATGCAGTGTGAACCTCCCCGAGCCCTGGACAATTCATTGCTTGGAAGGGTAATGATGGTTTTTTTCAACAGAGGCGGCATACGATGGATCTGCAGAGGCCTTCACGAGGAAATCCTCAGCTCTCATGACTTTAAACCCGGAGGCTCTGAATGCTTCTTCGGTAAACGGATTTCGGTCGTATGTCAGTGCTACACCGGGGCGTATGGTGACCAGATTGCATCCATCAGTCCATTGTTCCCTTTCCTGGTATGGGGACAGGCCATTGCCGCTCAGGATAAAATTCATCTTACTATTGATCTCCTGCTTGATAAATTCACTGATCGAAGGATATTCCCTTTCGCATCCGTCCTTATCAAACACTTCGACATAGCTGCTGAGCCCTTCTACCACGATCGGCTTGTAAGCCACGATATGATCAGTGTCCACATGGGTAAAGATCGTATCGATATGCATATAGGAGCGTTCGCGGGGAATGACCACCATCGCGACATGATCGATCACATTTCGTTCAAACAGGATTTGCTTGAGGGAATGGAAAGCATGAGGCGTGGATCGTTCGCTGCATCCGATGAGGAGATACCGGTCATTGAGCACCATCATATCGCCACCTTCGATGGAGATACGTTCGCCGGTTCGTGAAGGCGGAAACATATCTACATCATTGAGGTTGATGAGTCTCTTTTGTTCCTTGAGGTGTTGAAAGGAAGGGTGATACCAGAAGATAAACCGGGAGAGCAGATTTTCCCGGTAGCGGGCTTCCTTGGCTGCCTTGGTGATGACGATATGGTCATTGACGACCACGGCGATATCCCTTGTAAAAATAAGATTGGGTACCGGGTCAAAATAGATAAAGTCGGTATTGGGATCGCAACCGGTGATCAGCACCTCGGTCAGGAGCTCATCGTCCATGGCGTTGAGTTCTTCGACATACTTGGCCGGTAATTCTTCAAAACTGGCGATATAGCCCATGAAATGTTCGCGGGCTTTGGGGTCTGCCTTGAGGGATTCCAGGACGAGTTGTTGTACCTCGAGGACATTGTGGCGTCCGATAAAGTGGGCCAGGACGGATGTGAAGATGTCGTGTTCTTCCCTCATTCTGGGAAGGTGGACGATATCATCAAAGAGCAGTTCACCTGCATGGCGGGGTGATATCCTGGCGATTCCTGCATCCGGCCTGTGGACGATAACGCGTTGCAAGGCCCCAATTTCGGATGGAACGTATACATGATCGATCATAAAGCAAAGGTAAGGTTAAGTCCCAAAGAAGGGGGTCACTGCCTGTCATTTCATTTTTAAAAGTTTAGGTCCTGTCTAACTTGAACCTAATCTGTATTTTTACATTTTATAATACCTAAAATCAAGCCAATCCGAAGCGCAGACATGTTTAAAAAGTTCAAATCCCTTTTTGTCATCGAGGAAGGGGAGCCCACCCAGGAGGGACAAACCCCTGTAGAAAAGACCTCTACGCCCCAGAAAGAGACCCCCGCATCAACCAGATCATTCCAGGTTACTACTGGTTCGACAGGTCCGGGCAAAGTCCAGGACAAATTCCTGGAGGTCCTGTTTGATGCCCTGGAAGCCAATAACCAGGATGGTTTTGACTATATGGAGTTTAAGGATTTCCTGCGTTCCCTGGCCAATGTCCCTATGGATGACAGTACGCGGTACAAATCTGCCTTTGCTACTGCCCAGACGATGGGGGCTACCAAGGATAAAATCATCTCCAGTGCCCGCCAGTACCTGACGATACTGTCAAAGGAGCAGGCCAAGTTTCAGGAGGCCTTGAGCGGACAAAGAGACCGGAACCTCACCGGCAAGCAGGAAGAAATCAAGCAACTGGAGCAGACTATCAAAAATAAGGAAACTGAAATTGACAAGCTAAAGGCGGACCTTGAAGCCCACCGGCAGCAGATCGGCAGTCTTGAAAAGGAAATCAATGCAGCCAGCGAGAAGCTTGGACAGACGGCAAGTGATTTTGAAGCGACCTACCAGGCATTGCTCGGGCAGATCGAGCTTGATGTAAAAAATATTGAATCACATCTCTAGTATAGATCATGGGAGACATGGACGGTTATAAACCGAAGACATTTTGGCAAAGGCCTGAGGGCGTTACCGGTGCAGTTTTTCTGGCGGCGCTCATTGGGGCTATCGGGGTGATCACAGTCAAGTCGGCAGCCTTTGTCGTGGGGGCATTGACATCCACTGTAGGGCTGGTGGCCACACTTGCGATCCTGGGGGCCATCATCTTTATGGCTATTGATTCCAAGTCGCGCAACCTGATCTGGTACATGTACAAGAGTGTGATGCGGGCGATCACAGGAATATTTGTAAAGATGGATCCGATCGCAATCCTCAAAGGGTATGTCAGTGACCTCAAGGAGAACCTGCGCAAGATGAACCGACAGATCAGTATGCTCCGCGGGCAGATGCATAAGTTGCAGGAACTGATCCTCAACAACCGGAAAGAAATACAGAGCAACCTTACCCTGGCCAGCCAGGCTAAAGAGACAGACAAGCAGGCGGTGATGATCCTCAAGAGCAGGAAAGCCGGACGTCTCAAAGAGTCCAATATCAAGCTGGAGGATCTCTATAAGAAAATGGAAATCCTGTATCGTGTATTGGGCAAGATGTATGAGAACAGTGAAGTCATGCTGGAAGATATACAGGACCAGGTTGAGCTCAAGGACCAGGAGCGGCAAGCCATGCGGGCCAGCCATAGCGCCATGAAGTCAGCGATGAATATCATCGCCGGTGACAAGGACAAGCGGATGGTGTTTGATATGGCACTCGAGGCTATCGCGGATGATGTGGCCAACAAGGTTGGGGAGATGGAGCGGTTTATGGATGTGTCCGAAAACTTTATGAAATCAGTCGATCTCCAAAATGGTATCTTCGAAGAAGAAGGATTGAAGATGCTTGAAAAATGGGAGAATGAAGGTGTGTCATCTATCCTTGGAGATCAGAAACAAACATTGCTGAAAGCAGCAGCGGATGAATCCAATGTACTTGATATCAATGCTCCGCTCAAGCGGCCGGAAGCGGTGGAGGTGAGGAAGAATCAGTATGATTCCTTCTTTGAATAACGAATAACGAATAACGAATAACGAATAACGAATAACGAATAACGAATTCGGAATGAAGAAGTGAGAAGTAAGAAGTTTAAAAGAATAAGACCAATAACCAAATAACATAAACAACTGAACCATGGCTACACGATTGACTGCATTTTCAAAATTTGCTATTACCCTGGTGATCCTTGGGGTAATCGGCGGAGGCGTCTGGTATATCTTCAACAAGACTGCATGGGGGCAAAGCCAGCGCAAGAAGGCTGAAGAATTGAAGACGGAGACGGATACAAAAGAAGCACCTAAGACGGGCTTTAATGATGATGACAACACCCTCGTGGTGCAGTTGGTGACCTGGGGCGGATATGGGCCAGGCCTTTACTTCAATGAAGGGGCTGAGCCTAATGAGCAATCCCGTTTTTTCAAGGAGTATGGATTTAAAGTGCGGTTTGTTGTAGAGAATGATCTTATCAATGCGATGAATGCATGGATTGCTGATGAGTATGATGTAGCGGTGCAGACGGCGGATGCATTTCCTTTGTATACAGGCCCTGCTGACCTGAAAGAGTTTAAGCCTAAGGCTTTTATGCA
Organism: Candidatus Opimibacter iunctus; assembly: GCA_016716665.1. GTDB lineage: Bacteria > Bacteroidota > Bacteroidia > Chitinophagales > Saprospiraceae > Opimibacter > Opimibacter iunctus. The sequence continues at coordinate 58,797 of JADJVH010000017.1, forward strand.
GGTAGACTGGTCACGCGGTGGTGATGCCATCATCGTGAAGAGAGGAATCAATAGTGTCAATGACCTCAAGGGTAAGAAGATAGCAGTTGCTGTTCCATCACCGGCGCAGACCTTATTGATGACTGCACTTGAAGCGGCTAATCTTAAATATGCCGATGTAGAAGTGATCAAGACAACGGACAACCTCAAGGCAGCGCAGTTGTTCAGAAGTGCAGATGTGGATGCTGCTGTGGTGTGGAGTCCGGATGATATCCTGGCGACCAATGATGTAGCAGGCTCTAAGATCCTGTTGACCACCAAAGATCAATCACACGTCATTGCTGACATCTTCTTTGCTAAAGAGTCATACCTCAATAGTCACCGAAAGATGATTGATGGGTTCTATGAAGGATGGATGAAAGCTGTAGCTGAACTCAAGGCAAATCCTTCTAACAAAGAGAAAGCGGCCAAATATCTTGGAGAAATCAATGGCCTCAGTGCAGCGGATGCGATGGGGATGATGGATGTGGTGTATTGGACAGGTCATGGTGATAACGTCAATTTCTTTGGTATGAATCCGGACTATCGTGGACAAAGAGGGGAAGACTTGTATACCAAGATGAGTAAGAACTTTGTGATCACCGGAGATGCGCAGCAAGAAGCTCCGGCATGGCGTAGTTCTATATTTACTGGTGCAGTGCAATCCGCCTCTGCTAACCTGACAGGCGCATCCTATGCTGCTGAAGCAGGCAAGACGTTTTCAGCACCCACGGCTGAAGCTAAGACAGCCCCTGCTATTGCCAGCAAACCTGTGAGTATCAATTTTGCATCAGGTAAGTTTCAGTTGGATGAAAACTCCAAGACGATCATCGATCTGCAGTTTGCTGATGTTGCCAAATCATTTGCCAATGCCCGTGTGAGAATAGAGGGGAATACAGATAATGTGGGATCAAAAGGGACGAATGCCGAACTGTCAAGGAAGCGTGCACAGGCTGTTGCTGATTACCTGGCCTCACAGTATAGGATAGATAAAAACCGTTTTGTCATCATTGGCAACGGACCTGATAAGCCAGTACCCGGATGTGAGCAAAATCAGAATGAAGCTTGTAAGGCAAGAACAGGAGAACAGATTTTCAGCTTGTTTCGGACTAATCGATAGCCTAAGCTTAAAATCAGCAGTCTATGAAATTATTGGTGGAGCAGATGAAGGCACAGTTGGCCAGAAACTCTTTTATGGCATTGCTGGAATGGCCTTGTGCTGATTGTTTGGGTTGCCCTCACGGCAGGTGCCAATCCGATATTGCGTCCGGTGGTTTTGCCATCTCCGCTCAACGTCCTCAAAGCTTTTCCGGAATTATTTACTGAGAATAGTCTCATCAAAAATATGGGCTTTAGCATAGGGCTCAACCTCTCTGGTTATCTGGAGGCGATTCTGATCACTATTCCGATTGGCTTTTTTATAGGTTTGATCAAGTATGCCCGCTGGGGCTTTCAACGCCAGGTTGATGCATTACGATATATCCCTTTGACGGCGGTTACGCTTTTGTTTATCGTATGGTTTGGGATTGAGACTGACATGAAAGTGCATTTTCTTGCCTTTGGTATCATCATCTATATGCTACCTGTCATGATCCAGCGTATTGACGAAGTAGATGATGTCTATCTGAAGACTGTGCATACGCTTGGTGCGACGGACTGGCAGGTCTTGAAGACTGTTTACTTTCCAAGTGTGGTATCGAGATTGTCTGATGATATCAGGGTGCTCACTGCGATCTCCTGGACCTACATCATAGTGGCGGAGTCGATCAATAGTAACCAGGGTGGGATAGGGACATTGATATACAATGTCGGACAGCGGCAGGTTCGATCCGATAAGATATTTGCCTTGCTGATCATCATCATGCTGATCGGGATCATACAGGATAAAATATTTGTCAGGTTGGACAAGCAATTTTTTCCTTACAAATACCAGGCTAAGGATTCGATCAAATCATCCAGGATAGAGCAAAAAGGCATCGTGGCCGTAGTACTGGATTATATTTTAGTGGCTTTGGGCTGGATAAGTTTAGGCATCTATTTCCTTTTGATGCTGCAGGAGTTTGTTCCCTTTATGGGGGACTTCAAGCCGCTGAGCTATGTCTTCGGGGACAGTGTCAATGTCATGCACATCATTTTCTTCCTGATTCTGTTTTTCCAGGGATGGACCTGGTATAAGAGGCGGTCAGATCAGCTGGCATTGCAGGCGATCACTACCAAAACTGCAGGGTCATGAGTGTAAATTTTACGGACACCCCTGCGAGGGAAAATATCATTGAGCTGAGGAACATAGGACAGTCCTATGATGGAGGCAAGAGCTGGATTATCAAGGGCCTCAATATGTTGATCGAGGACAAGCCTGACCAGGGCCAGTTTGTGGTGCTGCTGGGGATGTCCGGGAGTGGGAAGTCTACCCTGCTTAGATATATTGCCGGACTTCAGGAGCCTACTGAGGGTGAAGTACTCATCAAGGGGAAGCCAGTCAGTGACAAGCAGCGCGTGAGTATGGTGTTCCAACAATACTCCTCCATGCCCTGGATGACCGTGTTGGATAATGTTGCGCTCGCACTTGCTGATGCAAAGGCGTAAGCAAGAAAGATCGCTATGCCCAGGCGATGGAGCTGATAGAGCTTGTAGGCCTGGCCGGGCATGAGAAGAAATATGCGCAGTATCCTGCGTTGTCAGGGGGCAGTTGCAGCGGGTAGCTATTGCAAGCAGCATCATTGCCAATCCGGAGATCATACTGATGGATGAGCCTTTTGGAGCACTTGATATCAAGACCAGGATACAAATGCAGGAACTACTAGTGACCTTGTGGCACAAGTTTTCTTCTACGATCATCTTTGTCACCCATGATATCAGTGAGGCCGTGTATCTGGCTGATGATATCTTCATCATGAAGTCTCCGCCATCTCTTATCGTCGAGCACATCGATATCGATCTTCCTTTGCGGAGAGACTACAGCACCAAACGTGATAAGCATTTTACGGAACTCGTACACCATGTCGAGGATACGATGATACGGATTGCGGAAGAGAAATGATGCTTCGACTACGCTCAGCAACCGGAAAAAATGAATTTAATTAAATAGAAAGAGAGGCGCAGCCTCTCTTTCTATTTAATTAACTCCCCGCCGCAGCTACTACCGGCACCTGCAGTGCATCCATAGCAATGCTGATTGACCACAATGGTGCGGGCTGATAAGGCAGCTGCATCAAATTCGTTGATATGATTTTTTGGTGAAGCGATTTTCAGATCAAGCATCTGGTTGAAATCGCAATCATAGAGATATCCATCCCAGCTTACACTGACCGTATTGCGGCACATCAGACTTTGGATTGTAGCCGGATTGAATGCTTTTACCAGCGCTTGCATGTAGTCCTGATAGTTGCCAGACTCGAGCAAGAAGTCAAGGAAGCGGCTTATCGGGAGATTGGTGATCGTGTACAAATGATTGAATATTATACCATACTTGCGATCCAGTTGGCGTTTGAATTCGAGTTCGAGAGTGTATTGATCAGAAGGCAGGAATGCTCCTGAAGGATTGTGTACGAGATCGAGGATGAGTTCAGATCCTTCAATGCCATATCCCACTTGATTGAGCATCTGTATGGCACGAATACTATCATTGAAGACTCCATCTCCACGTTGGTGATCTGTGCGAAGTTTGCTGAAGTGGGGTAGAGAACAGATCAGCTGCACCTGATGTGTAGCAAAGAAGTCAGGGAGATCGTGATACTTAGGATTGGAAACAATGATCGTAAGGTTGCACCGATTGATGATATGGCAACCCAGTTTTTTGCATTCGGTCACAAACCATCTGAAGTGTGGATTGAGCTCCGGTGCGCCTCCTGTGATATCGACTGACGGGATAGAATATCGCTCAATGACCTCCAGACATTTTTGCAGGAGCTCAATGGTCATCACCTCTTTGCGATCAGGGCCAGCATCTACATGGCAGTGGGCGCAGGTTTGATTGCACAGCTTACCTACATTGACTTGGAGGATCTCGATACGGGCAGGTTTTAGTGATTCATAACCAGCCTTAGTAAGTGACGCGATAAATGAAAAGTGATCCTCTGCGGGTGTCTCATGCGCATTGAGTACTTCCAACTGGTAGAACGTATCAGCCAATGGACTATGGCGGGATTGAAGGGATTTGCCGGCTTGCTTGATCGACATAGGTTACATCACCACTTGTTTGACCTGGTTCATCATCATCACTGAATTGACCAGGCTTGCTCCTGCGCGGATGGCTGCGGATACGTGCACAGCTTCCATCATTTGTTCTTCGTCCGCTCCTTTGGCGAGACAGGTAGAGGTGTAAGCATCAATACAGTAAGGGCATTGGACGGTGTGTGCTACGGCCAGTGCGATGAGTGCTTTTTCTCTTTCGGTGAGGGCACCTTCTTTGAATACTTCATTATAGTAGTCAAAAAATTTAGTGCCCATGGCTTCCTGGAATTCGGTGATATTTCCGAATTTCTTGAGGTCTTCGGGCTGGAAGTATGCTTTTTGGCTCATGGCTGTGGATTGTATGCAGTGGACAGTGAATGTGCTGAAATGATGTAATTGCAAAGATTGAGTTTTTTGGTGAGAAGGGAAGAAGGGCAGAAGGGAAGAAGGGAAGAAGGGCAGAAGGGAGGATTAACAAAAGGGGATTACCTTTGTTAAAGGCAGGTAATGCAGACCATCACATCCACATCCGTATTCCACAGGGAGTCTACTTTCAGTATTGAAGGGCAGTCCTATAAGGCTATCCTGTTCAGGTCGTGCCATGATCCGTATTTTACGGATACGGATTGTACCAGCCTTTTTCAGAGCAAGGCTTATCATGCTGCACTGGAATCAGCCCCACCGGAAAAAATGGATTTTTGGTATGTACGGCTTGAAGAGAGTGATCGGTTGGCTGGGATGCTATGTTTCCAGGTCAAGGATTTCAATCCCGGAGACAGCCTGAAAAACCAGATAAATGGGAGCATTGTCAGGAATGCCCGCTATAAAATGGCCTCTCTAATCAATCTCAGCGTGCTTTGTTTAGGTAATACGCTGGTCACCGGGGATTATGGTTTCTGCTTTAATGCCGGTGTACCAGATCGACTGCAGACCTTGCTCATGATGGAGACTATCGACTGGATGTTATCCCTCAAGGAGTTTCGCCGCATAGGTCTCATCTTTGTCAAGGATTTTTACAAGGACATCTTCAGTGAGCTACCGGATTCGGTCTATTGCAAGCGGTATCATGCCATTGATACCCAACCCAGTATGATCATGGAAATCCCTTCGAAATGGGGAAGCTTGCAAGGTTATCTTGGCACACTAAAATCCAAATACAGGGTAAGGGCAAAAAAAGCGCTTGAAGTCGGGCATAATCTTGAACTGGTTGAGTTGCAGGAGGCAGAGATTGAGGCGCTAGAGCCTGAATTGCATAAACTGTATCTGAAGGTGGTGGATGATGTCGGATTCAACCTGTTCATCCTAGCAGAAGGATATTTTACTGCGCTCAAGAAGTCGCTGGGGGATAAGTTCCGGCTTTGGATATACAAGGACAAGGGGGAATTGATCTCCTTTTTTACCGTTTTCGAAGATGGGGATATCCTTGATGCCCATTTCCTTGGTTATGATCCTGAAGTCAATCATAAGTATAAGTTATACCTCAATATGCTGCTTGCCATGATCGATATGGCTGCAAAGCAAGGGTTTCATCAATTGCAGTTGTCCAGGACAGCCACCGAGATTAAAAGTTCGGTAGGAGCGGAAGGAGTGCCCATGTGGGCTTATATGAGAGCCCCCAGCAGGTCCTTTAACTGGCTGGTACCCAGGCTCTATAGCTTTTTCAAGCCAGATCTGGACTGGGTGCCGAGGCAACCATTTCATGAGCCTGAGGCCTGACGGCTAACATGGACATGGCATTATGCCCTATGCTTGTGTCCATTATCTTTGCCCTCATACAATCACAGATGATACACAGATATGGAAGAGTTGTCAAAACGGTACGTTCCCGGGGATATAGAAGATAAGTGGTACCAGCATTGGATGGATTCAGGGCATTTTCACTCTACCCCTGATGACCGGGAGGCCTTTAGCATAGTGATACCTCCACCCAATGTGACGGGTCAGTTGCACATGGGGCATATCCTCAACAATACCATCCAGGATACCCTCATACGGAGGGCCAGGCAGGAAGGCAAGAATGCCTGCTGGGTGCCGGGGACAGATCACGCCTCCATCGCTACAGAGGCAAAGGTGGTCAACATGCTTCGTGAGCGCGGCATCAAGAAATCGGATCTCACACGGGATGAATTCCTGGGCCATGCATGGGAGTGGACAGAAAAATATGGAGGTATCATCCTGCACCAATTGAAAAAACTTGGGGCATCATGTGACTGGGAGCGCACTGCATTTACGATGGATGAAATCCGCTCTGATGCAGTCATCGGGATATTTGTAGATCTCTATCGTAAAGGAAAACTATACAGAGGCAAGCGCATGGTCAATTGGGATCCTGCTGCGCAGACTGTATTGTCCAACGAAGAAGTCATCTATGAGGAAGAAAAGACAACCCTTTACAAAGTCAGATATAAAATCGCGGGGACTGTTGATGAATGGATAACGATTGCTACGACAAGGCCTGAGACTATCCTTGGTGATACAGCGATAGCTGTACATCCGGATGATCCGAGATATACTCATCTGCATGGGAAGATGGCCATCGTGCCGCTGATCAACAGGGAGGTGCCGGTCATTGCAGATAGCTATGTCGATATGGCTTTTGGTACAGGTGCATTGAAGGTGACACCAGCCCATGACATTAATGACTATGAGATCGGATTGCGGCACGGACTTGAGGTCATCGATGTACTCAATGCGGATGGTACGATGAGCGAAGATGCGCAGATGTATATCGGACTGGACCGGGACGTAGCGAGAAAGGCTATGTTTGAAGCATTGACTGAAGCAGGTCAGATCGTTGCCACAGAGGAACTGATCCATAATGTGGGCAGGTCTGAGCGAACACGTGTGGTCGTAGAGCCAAGGTTGTCATTGCAATGGTTTGTCGACATGAAGACCATTGCAGAGCCTGCCTTGCACGCCGTGCTTGAAAATGAAATTGAATTCTATCCAGAAAACCTAAAGAATACCTATCGCCATTGGATGGAGAATATCCGGGACTGGTGTATCTCCCGTCAATTGTGGTGGGGGCATCAGATCCCTGCCTGGTACCTGGTCAATGAAGTTGCCGGCAGTCGTAACATGACGGATGAGCATCAGGTGTTTGTTGGGGCCACTGCAGAGGAGGCACTTGCAGAAGCCAAGCGGATCACGGGTCGAGGAACTCAAGTTGACTGACCTGCGTCAGGATGATGATGTACTGGACACCTGGTTTTCATCCTGGCTGTGGCCGATCAGTGTGTTCAATGGATGGAAGGACCAGAAGGAGATTGATTACTATTATCCAACCAGTGTGTTGGTCACCGGATGGGATATCATCTTCCTCTGGGTAGCAAGGATGATCATGGCCGGCTATGAGTGGAAAGGAGAGAAGCCATTCCAATCCGTTTACTTTACGGGCATGGTGCGTGATAAGCAGCGGCGCAAGATGAGCAAGCAGTTGGGCAACAGTCCGGATGCACTAGCGCTGATCGATCAGTTTGGTGCAGATGGTGTGCGTTATGGCATCATGGCATCGGCGCCTGCCGGTGGGGATATTCTGTTTGATGAAAAGCTTTGTGAACTCGGCAGGAACTTCTGCAATAAAGTATGGAATGCGCTTCGTCTCGTGAAATCATGGCAAGTAGATGCATCATTGCCTCACGATGATGGACGTGCCCTTGCAATACAATGGATGCATTCAAGGCTCAATGCGGTGGATACTGAATTGCGCAGGCATTACCAGCAGTTTCGTCTTTCAGAAGGGGTTACTTCATTGTATTCCTTTGTGTGGGATGATTTCTGTAGTGTATTCCTTGAAGTGATCAAGCCAGCCTATGGGGCAGGTGCTGATCAGAAAAGTTATGATGCCACCCTGGAACTCTTTGAAGAGATATGCAAATTGTTGCATCCCTACATGCCTTTTATCACGGAGGAGATATGGCATCAGTTGAAGGACAGGGCCAAAGGTGATGATTGTATGATTTCACTTATTTCTTCTGCGCCAGGTGAAGTGGAGCCAAGGGTCATGGAGGTGTTTGATCACATCCTCACCGTAAAATCTTCTGTCCTCGAGTTGAGGAACCAACATCAGTTGTCTCCCAAGGAGACAATCGTGTTAGTGTTCCCTTCCGATCCTGAACTTGTTACCTTGTGGAATACACCTGGTGCTGAGGCCATATTGCATAAGCTGGCCAATGCTACCTGTGCTGAAGGTATCGGAGAAGGCGTTTCATTCCTGGCTGGAAAATATCAATACCATGCTGTCCTGACCATTGAAGTGGACAAGGAGGCTGAACTGAAACGGATGAATGAAGAACTTGCTTACTATATAGGGTTTGTAAGCAGTGTGGAGAAAAAGCTCAGCAATGAAAAATTTGTTGCTAATGCTAATCCTGAAGTGGTCGAGAAGGAGAGACAAAAGAAGGCCGATGGTGAATCCAAGATTGAGCAGCTGCAAAAAAGCATTGCCTCGTTGAGCTAAATATTTATTTGATAAAACACCTCATGATGCGGAAATATGTATGGATAATCGTTTCGTTGTTCATACTGGAACTTATTCCTTCCGCATGTTCCGCGCAGTATGTCATCAAGGTATTGCCAAGATGGATGTTCAGCACGCACCTTGACTACATGTTGCCTCAATCTCCTGTAGACCGTTTTCTTGATGCGGATGACTGGGGGTATCGTTTTGAATTTCAATACCGGTTGCAGTACAACAAGCCATTTCTTGCCGGGCTTTACCTTAGTGAGGCGGGATTAAGCAAGTATGAGCTTAATTACATTCTCTATGATCCGGATGGAGCGATCTCGGTACGTGAGAAAGCGAATACGAGGCGACTTGAATTTGGCTTGACTGCCGGGTTTTATCCGGAGATCAATTGGTTGCTACAGCCCTACGTGCAAGGCAGGGTAGGGATGGCGGTATATCAGTCTTCCAGTATACTGACAGATGATGATTCAGATGAAAACATAGAGCGGATATCAGAGATGACATCAAGTGTATTGGCTTATGGAATGGATTTCGGTATCCATATCGTGCCCAATATCTGGTATCTGCGGGGTGATGTAAGGGTCGGCTTTGTAGCCAATCCAAGTGGCACTTTTCTATCCCTTAATGAAGAGAATGCGGGGTCTACAGGGCACCCAATTGAATACTTTGAGCAACATACTTCGTCGGCCAATTGGCTGAAGTTTTCGGTGGGGTTGAGTTATTTGTTTTAATTGTGGCTATTTTTACACCATGTTGAAAGATCAGGAGATAGAATCAGACGGAGAGGAAGGTTTATATGAGCATCATCGTTTCCTGGCGCCTGATGGGCTGACGCCTGTCAGGGTGGACAAGTACATCCAGATAAAGCTCCAGGGGATATCACGTAATAAGATACAGAATGGTATCCGTGCGGGTGCTGTGCTGGTGGATGGGGCGGCTATCAAGTCCAACCACAAGCTCAGGCCCGGTGAGACTATTACTATCCTGCTGCCTAAACCTCCGGATATTGGGGAGAGTATAGTGCCTGAAAACATTCCACTGGACATCAGGTATGAAGATGATGATGTCATGGTGGTATACAAGCCACCTGGGTTTGTAGTTCACCCAGGAATCGGTCATGAGCGTGGAACGCTGGTCAATGCGCTCGCTTTTCACCTGCAGCAGACTGATATGCCGGTTTTGCCGGGTAATACGCCTGACAGGCCGGGATTGGTACACCGCATTGATAAGGATACATCCGGATTGATATTGATCGCCAAGAATGACTATGCCATGACCCACCTGGCAAAGCAGTTTTTTGACCACACCATCACCCGTGAGTACAATGCGATCGTATGGGGCAGCCCTGATCCGCCGGAAGGCACGATTGAGGGTGCGCTGGGAAGGGATCCAAGATTCAGGCAGCTGATGACTGTATTTGAAGAAGGAGAAGGTGGTAAAGAATCCACGACCCATTATGAGACACTGGAAGACCTCTATTATGTGAGTCTGGTCAAGTGCGTCCTGGAGACAGGTCGTACCCACCAGATCAGGGTGCACATGAAGCATATTGGCCATCCTGTGTTCAGTGATGAGCGATATGGTGGAGACAGCATATTGAAAGGAACGATTTTTACGAAGTACAAGCAGTTTGTTGAGAATTGCTTTACGATATGTCCACGTCAGGCGTTACATGCGCGTACACTTGGATTTGATCACCCTGTGACCGGGGAAAGAATGTTTTTTGATTGTGAATTGCCGGATGATATGAACAACCTCCTCATCAAATGGAGATCATACGTGGCGCATCGAAAAGAAACCCTTGGGCAATGACCGACAGGAAGGCCTTCTTGGGATCATTACCGGCATTAAAGGCATTTCTACTTTCGGATACACCGGAGAGAGAAGAAATCATTCAGCGAGCTTATGGGGCCAACCAATGGTTTGTTCCTTCATTTACAATCCAGGCATTAGAGGCGATAGCTAATGAATTTCTTGACGAGGAAAAATGCAGGAAATGGATCGAATCTTATGTCTTTATCCAATGCCACACAAAAGACAGTAGCCCTGATCATGGCCGGCAATCTGCCATTGGTTGGTTTCCATGATCTCCTTTATGTACTTGCTGCAAGGCATAAGGCTATGATCAAACTAAGTGATAAGGATCCGTACCTGTTGCCATGGGTCGCACAGCATTGGATCAGCATATGTCCTTCACTTTCTGCAGCTATTTCCTACACCAATAAGTTTGAAGGATTTGATGCCGTGATTGCTACGGGTAGCAACAACAGTGCAAGGTATTTTGATTATTACTTCAGGTCATATCCGCATCTCCTGCGACAAAACAGGAATGGTGTTGCTGTACTGAATGGCCAAGAGAGCGTGGATGACCTAAGAAAACTTGCGAAAGATATCTTTCTGTTTTTTGGATTGGGATGCAGGAATGTATCAAAGATCTATGTTCCCGGGGCTATGATTTCAGTGCCTGGGATGAAGGGATGAGTGAGTGGAAATTTATGGAAGACCATAACAAGTACAAGAACAACCTCGAATACAATTACGCCATATTCTGATCAACAGTATCCCTCATCTCAACATCGGCCAGTTGATCCTCAAGGAGGACGAAGCGATTGCTTCCAGGATCGGATGTCTTCATTACAGCTACTATGACGACCTGGCTGATGTAGCTGCCATACTTGAAGAGAGAAGGGAGGAGATACAATGCGTGATCAGCCAAAATCCAATCACCGGATGGGAGTACATCGGATTTGGTGAAAGCCAGCAACCGCGCCTGGAGCAGTATGCTGATGGGGTGGATACCATGCAATTTCTTGCGAGATTATAAGCCATATCGATGAGGGTATCAAAAAAGGAAAAAGCCATTGCTATCGCCCGGATACTCGATGAGTTGTACCCGGAGGTTCCAGTTCCGTTATCACATAAAGATCCATATACTTTGCTGGTGGCTGTGATCTTGTCTGCGCGATGCACGGATGTCAAAGTCAACCAGGTCACTCCATATCTCTTTAAAAAGGCTCATACAGCAAAAGCAATGGCCGGGCTTGATGTAGGCATCATCAAGGAGATCATCAAGCCATGCGGGTTGTCTCCGGCCAAGTCGAAGAACATTAAGGAGATGTCACGAATACTTACAGAGCAGTATGGAGGAAAGGTGCCAGAGACGTTTGCTGAACTCGAAGCATTGCCTGGCGTAGGGCATAAGACAGCTTCTGTAGTGATGGCGCAGGCATTTGGTGTGCCTGCATTTCCGGTAGATACGCATATACATCGGCTGGCCAGAAGGTGGGGATTGAGTGATGGAAAAAATGTCGAGAAGACGGAGGCTGATTTAAAGAAGTTGTTTCCTGAGGACACCTGGAACAAGCTGCATCTGCAGATTATTTATTTCGGAAGGGAATATTGTCCGGCGAGAGGACATGTGAAGCAGGCTTGTCCTATCTGCTCACGCTATGGCGTGAGCGAGTAAATATCGGTGATATGTGATCTGTGAGCAGAAATCGGTGATCGGTGATCCGTAATCAGAAAAATTGTCTGGTGTAAAATTCATCTCGAGAGTCGGGAGACGCAAATTATATTGCATTAAAGTCTGGTTTGAGCTATCAGCTATCAGTCGATGTGCTAAAGCACATTACTATGTTTACACAGAATTGGATGATCACAAGATCACAGATCACTGATCACCGATCACTAGAAGGGAAGTCCGACGGCTATCTGGGGCTCTGCACCTGAGGGGAAGCGGCGGACATTAGCCTTGAGATAGCGGGAGCCGTTAACAGGATAAGGGTTGAATAACTTGTAGCCAAGGTCGAGGCGTAGAATAAAGAAATCAAGGTCCAGGCGGATACCGTATCCATAACCTACACCGAATTCCTTGTAAAAGTTGTGGGACAGATCTGCCTCAGGCCTGGTGGGGTCATATTTGAGAATCCATACATTGGCAGCATCCATAAAGACTACACCATCAAAGTACCAGAAGAGGGGAAACCTTAATTCAGCTGAAAGGTCGATTTTAAAATCACCGGTCTGATAATAAGGCAGGTTTGGATCTATTGGTGTAGTGTCTTCGTATCCGCCCGGTCCTAGCTGCCTGATCTGCCAGGCCCTGTTGCTGAGCGCACCACCAACATAGAATTGCTTAGGGTAAGGAACCTGTTTTGTATAAGGGCCATATGGGGAGGCAATGCCCGTGTTTATTTTCAATGCAAAAGTTGTATTTCTGCTCAGGTCGCGGTAGTAGCGGATATCAATTTCTCCTTTTGCAAATTGGGAGAATTGGACAACGTCTTCCGGTTTGCCATTGGGATTTAAGACAATCTCTTTTTGATTGCCACTGATTTCATTGGCGATGGAATTGATGGCATACATTTCAAGGCCAGAGAGTTCAGCGCTGTGGAGGACCCTGAAATGCCCGGGTTTAGCCTTGTTTTTTGAATTGACTTCATAGAGATAATTCCTGAACAGGAAACCTGTGAACAATTGGTTTCCAAAACTTTCCTGCAGAAATTTATTGTTATCCAGGATCGCCTGGTATGCCGGTTTAGCCGTCGGTACGAAGAGATCAAACCCTATGCGTGTAATCGTTAATTTCTTAAAAGGGTCGGGCTGGATATCATAGTTGAGGTTGGCGTTGACATTATAGTAATCATACAGGTCTGTGATGACCACATAGCCAAATCCCATGCTCAGGCGGCTGCTGGCATCCTCCACGAGCCATTTGTGGAGGCGGTTTGCAAAGTTGGTCGTCTTTTCCGGATCCTTTGAGTAGCCGATCATATGATAGATCTTCAAGGGGTCCATAAAGCGGCGAAAGGACAGATCGGTGCCAAGGCCAATATTGAGGCTATTGAGCAGTTGAGGATACGTTTCGGTTTGCTTGTTGAAGAAGTTAAACTCGAATCCGAGCTCGAGATTCACATTGAGGACTTCGGCCCGGCCAAAAATATTTCTATCCCTGTAATTGGTGCTGAAGGAAGTTCCAAAAAGGGATTTGCGTTCTGCAGAGGCTATATTGGAATAGGTGAGTTCGCCGTTGAGATCAAAATTTATCTTTTTATTGCGTGTCAGCAGGAAGGTGTAATCGATTGTGGGCAAACCACCGGGTGTAGAATCCAACAATGCACTGGGGCTGACAAACTTGATGAGTTCTATCCTGCCAAGATTCCTGATAGTGTGATCAAGATTGTCCTTGTTGGTATATTCAAACGGATGGAGAAAGACATTCCGGCTGATCGCTTCTGGCTTCAGCGTGAAAAGGTTGGTATCCGGCAGGAAGTATTTTATCTGATTGACGATCGTGTCATGGTAATGCCCTGCATCTGTTATGCTGTAATCGGGATAGACATTGATATCTCCCACAAGATACTGTTGATGAAATGTGCTGTCAGTAGGGTTTAACAACCTAAGGACAACCTTGACTTGGTTTTTGCTGGTGTCAACTTCCAGTGGAGAAACGAAATTTCCGTCAAAGGTGGCGTAGCCATGATTTTGAAGCAGCCTGACCAGCCTTTGTTTCTCCTGGGTATATAACTGAATATCCAGCGGGCTTTTTTCGGGGATAAAGGAACTTTCCATGGACTCATCTACGATACGCTGCAACGCAGTGTCTTTGGCGATAATCACGACCGTATCGATCACCAATCTGGGGCCGGGATCAACGGAGTAGACAATGCTGGTTTTCCTGTTGCTGGTTTTGGTACTGTAGGTGACGTAGGCTGACCTGTATCCTCGCACACCCAGATATTTCTGAAAGTCTTCGCTGGTCTGCCTGGCCTTCAGAGAATCATAAATGATTGGTCGGTTTTGGATGACCCGCTCCTCGTCCCATTTCTTGTGGTCCGGGTTTTCTGTCAGTTTTTGCTGGTACCTGTAATAATAAACGTGACGGGGGAAGCCGGCGGAATATTTAGTTTCAGGCTGCCGGTATAGGGTCAGCAGGTTTTCACTCAGTTCCGATTTGCTGTGGATAGGGTGATCCGATTTGATTTTAATCTTGTTGGACATGAGAAAGGACTCTCCATCCTTCAGATATTTTTTACTATTGCATGCGGAAAGGAGTAACAATAGTGCCAGCCCGGTGCCCCACAATGCAGTGTGCATCATGCGATGTCCTGAACGACAATATTTCAATATGGAGCCATTATCCAAAGCACGGATCAAACTCATACAGTCCCTTCAACATAAAAAGTTCAGGCTAAAGTATGACAAATTCATAGTAGAAGGCCTCAAAATCACTAAAGAGTTGGTCCGGGAGCACCTTCCCATAGTTGAAGCCATATATATTTCCAATCCTGATTATCAATCCATTCTGGCCGAATTGATTGATCCGGAGCGGATTTGCCAGGTCACTCCCCAGCAGATGCACCAGCTCTCCCAGATGGCTACACCCCTGGTGTGCTTGCGGTCTGTCGCATGCCCGGGGAGCGTCATTTGCCCGAAAGCCTTAAAGGAATGCGGATTTTCTACCTTGACTCCATCAGGGATCCCGGCAACCTTGGGACCATCCTTCGTATTGCAGATTGGTTTGGGCTTGATTTTGTGATTCTATCCCCGGATTGTGTCGATGTTTACAACCATAAGGTCCTGCAGGCTTCTATGGGCAGTGCCATGCGCATCCGAAAAGCGGAACTGGATATAGCAGGATTGCTTGCTATCGGGGATGCGAAAATATTTGTTTGTGATGCGGGTGGAAAAAATATCAATGATATCATGGCGCCGGCGGAAGGGATCATTGTATTAGGTAATGAATCGCTTGGGGTATCTGATGAGATAATGCACCGGGTGAAGGATGTTTTTGCGATTCCCGGCGATCGCAGCCTGGGTGCGGAGAGTTTGAATGTTGCTTCAGCTGCGGCGATTGTTGCGGCATGGTGGGTGAAATAGCAAGGGGCAAGGGGCAAGGAGCAAGGGGCGAGGAGCAAGGGGCAGTGAGTAGGAGCAGTGGGCAGGGGGCAAGGAGAGAATTACAGGTGATCGGCTTGATATTCTAAAATGCCAGGGACCTTGAATATGCTGTAATGCGTTTGCTCAGAATATGTAGCCTTTGATATACTTCCTCCTTTTCATCAGGGCTTATATGCCTTTCCTTCTCCAGGATTACAATCATGTTTGCTCCTTCGTAACATTCCCGTCTTGAGTACCGTAACAATTGCTGCTGTTCTCCTACCATATCAGTACCTGTACTCTCTGAAATATTATTTGGCATACCCAACCCAACTCCCCTTAACTGATCTGCAAATCTCCATAGCCGCTTTTCTTCCAACTTGTCTGCAATCCTAAATAATAATATGGCTATTTCAATAGCTTCCTTCCATATCTCGAGATCTTCAAACCGAAACCTATTCATGGAACTGTCACTTTTAATGGATAAATAACTTCTCACCATTATAGTGTCCCAACCCATTTAAAATGTTACCAAGTGAGCCATTTTTTTTCAAAAAAAAATTTCCTCCTCCGTGCCCCTTGACCCTAGCCCCTAGCTCCTAGCTCCTTGCCCCTTGCTTCAGGTCAATGGCATCTATGATAGCAGAGACATTCTCAGGGGAAAAGCTGTGCCAGGTTCCCTGGTGCCGCCACCAGGTCAATTGGCGCTTGGCATAGCGGCGGGTGGATTGTTGAATGGCTGCAACCGTTTCAGGAAGCGTAAGCAGGCCATCGAGATGATCAAATAGCTCCTTGTAGCCGACTGTCTGGAGGGCCTTGAGGTCACGATGAGGATAGAGTGTCTTTGCTTCTTCCAGCCAGCCTTTGGCGATCATATCCTCTACACGATGGTTTATCTTTTCATACAAAACCGCTCGGGGTAAATCTAATACAAGCGGAAGGAAATGGAATGGGCGTTCGGATTTTTCACCTTTTCGGAAGGAGCTAAAAGGATGCCCTGTATGTTCACAAACGGATAGGGCCCGGATCATGCGCATAGGGTTGGACTGGTCTACAACCTCATAGTATGCAGGATCAAGTTCATGAAGGCGTCTGGCCAGTGCCTCAGTTCCGTTATCATTCCAATAGGTGGTCCACCGTTCATTGATGGATTCCGGGACATCAGGAATGTCGTCGAAGCCTTCCATGATCGCTTTCACATAGAGGCCTGTTCCGCCCGTCAGGATGACAATATCATGCTGGTCAAATAAGCCTTCCAGGACGGCCAGGGCGTCCCTGGTGTAGTGACCGGCCGTATAAGGAGTGAAAATACTTGTATGACCTATGAGATGATGCCTTACGGCAGATAGTTGTGCGGGATCAGGTCGACCTACACCGATGTTGAGCTCGGCATATACTTGTCTCGAATCGGCGCTGACCACTTCGGTATGGTAATGTAATGCCAGGCGAATAGCAAGATCCGTCTTGCCTGAGCCTGTAGGGCCACCGATGACTACCAGTAATTTGTTTGACATATCTTTGCCAGCCTGGGCAGCAAGTTCCGATTTCTTTATGGTTTATCAGATAATACGTATTTGGGCGACTATTTTTCTTCGCATATACTTCAGGAGGACGATAGTGTATGGCCTTGAGCATATACCGCGCAAAGGGCCGCTGATCGTAGCCAGTAACCACCCAAGTGCGTTTCTTGAAGCGAGCATCCTGGGTACAGTGCTTGGTCGTCCATTGCATTACCTCGTGCGGGGGGACATGTTTCATCCCAAATTTGCCTGGCTGTTTGACTGGACCAACCAGATCCCGATCTATCGGCAAAAGGATGGGATCAGTAATCTGAGGAAGAACGCCTCCAGTTTTGAACTGACCTATCGTAAGCTTGCAGACGGAGAGGCGGTACTGATTTTTCCGGAAGCCAAGACTACACTAGAGAAAAGAATGCGTCCTATACAGCGCGGAACTGCGCATCTTGCTTTTGGGACTTTGCCATTTGTGAAGGAAGAGGAGGAATTGCCTATACTGCCTGTCGGTGTCAACTATACAGAGCCTCGATTGGCCGGCACTGATGTCGTAGTGAGATTTGGTGCACCTTTCCT
This sequence comes from Candidatus Opimibacter iunctus, assembly GCA_016716665.1. Taxonomy (GTDB): domain Bacteria; phylum Bacteroidota; class Bacteroidia; order Chitinophagales; family Saprospiraceae; genus Opimibacter; species Opimibacter iunctus. The sequence goes on from JADJVH010000017.1 coordinate 76,425, forward strand.
GACGCAACAGGCCACTCGTGAGGACCGGGAGGCGATTGATAGTTTCACTGCAACACTCAGTGATGCGATGAGCCCGCTGATCGTGCAGATCGGAGAAGAGGAAAATGAGAAGTATTATGATGTATTGGCTTCTGTGTATTTCAGGTGCATTTGCTGTAAGCCGGGCGAAGGGGTAGTACATGATGACCTGGTCAGGATATCCTCTTGGATCAATCAGCAGGAAAAGGGAGGGCTTCCGCTCAGGGGCATGCATGAATTCCTTCAAAACCTTAAAAGGAATAAAGTTTCGGAAGCTGCCTATTTCCCTGATTTGTTGGTAAGGAGCAGCGTGTTGCTTGCGGTGATGCTTGTGATGAAAACCATCTGGTTGGTGGCCGGAGGATGGATATGGAGGGTGGCGCGTAATGTTATTTTTTCAAAAATAAAGGCGAATACGTTTAAGTCACCTGTGGCGGTTGGTGCGGCGATGGTGCTCTATCCATTCGTTTCGTTGATACTCCTGATTACTTGCCTTATCGCAGGATGGCCATTGTGGTATGTGTTGATTTGGGTCGCGGTGATGTCGATGGGGGCTATGTTCAGGCCGCCGTTAGCATTGATCTGGAAGGTGATGATTTTAGATGGGAAAGCAAAATCGGTGCTTCAGCGTGATGTTATAGCATTCAGAAAGCAAGTGGCTGAACTTTTGAAATGATAATTGTTCCTGGTATTGTTATTTTTATTTCGCGCAGAGACGTAACAAAATAGCTACACAATAATATTTCGCGCAGAGACGCAGAGACGCGGCAAAAGAGCATTACAAAAATATCTCGCGCAACGACGCAGCGACGCAACGAATCAGCAAAATATCTGTATAAAAGTATTTCGCGCAGAGGGACAATTCGGGTTGACTGAACTTCAAAGACAAAGGATTAACGGATCAGGGTTACGTTTCCCTTAAAGGTTTCACGCTCGCCGTTTTCAAACTCTATTTCGAGGTAGTAGGCAAAGACACCGGGATTCATGGTGAAGTGCTTATAGGAGCCGTCCCACCAACCTTCAGTGGTATGGATAGGGAAGTCGAATCGCTTGTAGACATTGTTGCCCCACCGGTCAAAGATGTAGAATTTGTTGATGGTGACATTGTTTTCGTCAGCAGTCTGGATCTGGAAGAAATCATTTTTGCCATCGCCGTTTGGGGAAAAAACATTGGGGATATACACCGGGCAACCTGTCTGGGCTATGGTCATCATGGTATCCGTAGAACAGCCTGCTGCATCCACTATTTCAACCTGATAGGTACCTGCAGCCAGGTCGTTGATTTGTGAGTCTGTCTGCGGAGGAAGATTTCCGAAATAAAACCTAACCGGTGCCAGGCCCCCTTCAAAGTCAATATTGATGGTGCCTGTGTGGTCTCCACAGAGGGAAGGTGTGGACGTGATTGAAAGGATATGTAAGCCGGCTACTGTGCTGAGTTCTGCTGATGCCATATTGGTGCATCCATCTTCATCCATTACCTGGATGTTGTAAATGCCATTGGAAAGGTCAGTGAATGCGCTATCTGCCTGAAATGTATTACCATCAATGGAATAGAGGTAGGTGCCTGTGCCGCCAATGGCTAATATCGTAAGAGAGCCATTTTGCTGACCACAACTTACAGGAGTGGTAATGATCGTGTCTATTGCCGGAATTTCACTGGAGCTTACCGTGATATTTAAGGAGTCGTAGCAACCATTTTCATCCTGTATGATGAGGAGGTATGGTTTAGCTGCCAGATTTTCAAATTGATTATCTGCCTGGAAATTTGAGCCATCGATTGAATAGGTGACACCGGAGGTTACAGAGGTGTGGATGGTAATGATTCCATTGTCGTCTGCACAGGATGTATGGGTGATGTCAGCGAGGATAATAGCAGCAGCAGCCAGGGAGTCTATGAGTGCTTCGTCCCGGACTATGCAGCCCGCAGAATCCATGACAAAGATATTGTAGCGGGCAGGTCCGAGACTATCAAAAAGACCAGTAGACTGGAATGAAAGACTATCCAGTGAGTACAGCAACAGGCCATTTCCTCCACTGCCCAGGGCCAGAATGCTGCCATTGTCCTGACCGCAGGTTGATTGCTGAATTATTATGGTATCAATCGTTGGGGCTGCTGTCTGGGTAAGGAATACCTGTAAAGAATCTGTACACCCTATTTGGTCTGTAACGATCGCGGTGTATGTGCCGGAAAAAAGTCCGGTGAATACATTAGTAAGTTGAGGTAATCCACCATTGAGTGAAAATAGATAAGGGCCTGTGCCTCCGCTAGCCTCGAGGGTCAATGAACCATTGTTTTTTCCGCAACTGGAAGGATGTTGTAAGACGTTGTCGAGCGATGGTGGGGGAGCATTGGCAAGGATCTCAGCTATTGTGTCCTGGCATCCCAGTTGATCTTCGACGATTACAGTATAGGTGCCGGAGGAGAGTCCTGTAAAGATATTTGAACTCTGGAAGGCTCCGCCGTTGAGTGAATATGTATAGGATCCGGCACCTCCACTTACTTCAACTGATACTGATCCGTTTTCATTTTTGCAATTGGGATCGGTGACAAGGCTGGTATCAATTTCCAGAGGGGAAGAAGCGAGGAATTCGGATGTGCTGGCACCTCCTCCAACGGTGATGTTTAGTTCGCATACCAATTGGAGTGAATTGTCCATAAAATTGATCAGGTAGATGTCTGACATCCCATTGGTGATCGCATAGCAGTTGATCTCCGTGCAATCCACCACATCTGAAACAATGCCAAGGATATTGCCCGGTATATTTTCATTGATGACCACCGTACTATTTTGAACCATGCCAAGGTTGATCCGGACAATTCTATCTCCGGTCGCTGCAGCATACAGTTGTCCTTTGTAGAAAGTAAGATCACCTGTTGCACCATAGCCTATTGCACCGAGGAACGTAGCGGTGTCAGTGGTCAGATCATAGGTCCAGAGTTCGCCATCATTTCCAATGGTGTAGACAAGTCCATCGGCGCCAACTGTAAGTGAATTGAATATTTGTCCGCCAAACATGTGAAGGATAGTCGTGGACCCGGTGTTGATGTCGATGCTGAAAAAATTGCCATTGCCTGAGATGCCATAGAGGGAGCCATCCGGGTGAAAAGAGAGATCATAAACCTGCCTGTCTACCTGGGCAACAAAGGTGTATGTGCAATCATCCAGGTTGAGCCTGTAGATGGCATTATTGGAGGAACTGACGTAGATCACCTGTCCTGTGAGGGCATCACAGAGTAAAACGGACAGAGCAATCAACAGGGCTGTTCTCATTTCAGTAATATGGCAGTTTGCCTGATATTCAAATTAATGGGGTCAAATATCCGAAAAACCATGGGTAATGTAACGGGAAGATAGCGATCCTGAAGTCAGGAAACTGACATAAATGCAAAGTAATGTGCATGTAATGTCCCCGTAAATGTGAGGTTAAACAAATGAGCCCAACTGACACTAAGGTCCAGGCTACTCAGTCCAATACTTCATAGATGACGGCTGGTTTAGACTTGTTTTTCAGCATAAACTCCCCGACTTTACGGCAATTAAACGATTCTTTGACCTTTTCATAGGCCGATTCGCTGATCACTACCTGTCCCGGGCCTGCTGCTGATTGAAGTCTTTGGGCGGTATTGACTACATCACCGATGACCGTATAGTCTAGCCTGCGGAGACTTGAAGAGCCTATATTACCTGATATCATTTCCCCACTATTGATGCCAATCGTCACTTTGGGAGTAAATTCTACATGTTCGTGCAGGGAAGGGAGCTTTTCGATCTGGATCCTGACTGCGAGGCATGCATCTATCGCTCTGTCCAAATGGAAATCGCCGCGGAAGACAGCCATGATCGCATCCCCTATAAACTTGTCGATATATCCTCCCTGGGCGATGATCTCCTTGACCATGACATCAAAATAGCTATTGAGTAATTTTACTACGGTATCAGGAGGTTCATTTTCACTGATGGTCGTAAAGCTGCAGATGTCGAGGAAGGCGACGGTGGCTTCGACGACGTCGTTGGTCATGAGGGAGGATTCAAATTCGCGGCTGCCCATAAAGTTTAATACCGTCTCATCTACATACATGCGGAGGATGTTATTCTCCTTGATGGCTTTCATCGTCTCCCGCATCTGGTTGACATGCTTGATGGTTTTCTCCATCGTGAGTTCGAGATCTTCGAAATTGACCGGCTTGGTGATAAAGTCGAAGGCGCCCCTGTTCATGGCAGTGCGGATATTTTCCATATCCCCATATGCAGAGACGATCACTGATTTGAGGAGGTTGTTTTCTTCAGAAAGTTTGGTCAGAAGGGTGAGGCCGTCCATCTCAGGCATATTGATATCACTGAGGACTACATCCACATCGGTATGGGTGATCAATTGTTCGAGTGCGTGTCTGCCATTGCTGGCGAAGACAAACTCATAATGACGCTCCCGGATTTTCTGGCGGAACTTTTGCTTGATCAGGGATTCGAGATCGGTCTCATCATCTACCACTAATATCTTGGCCATTATTGTATTGCTTTTAATTTTTCTTTCAGGACATTGAATTCCACGGGCTTGGTGAGGAAGTCATCGGCTCCCAGGCGCATGGCGGTGTTGTAATTTTCTGCATCTCCGTAGGCGGTGATCATCATGACCAGGGGTGGGGGAGCGTTGTATTTTTCCTTGATATGGCGGAGGAGCTCCAGGCCGCTCATGCCGGGCATGTTGATATCCGAGAGGATGAGTACCGCGCCATGGTTGTTGTCGTTGAGGTACTGCAAGGCTTCCTCGCCGGAGAAAGCAAAGGCGAACTCAATTTCATTATTCTTGATTTCTTTCCTGAACCTTTGTTCAAACAGGATCTGTACGTCCCTTTCGTCGTCGACTACTAAAATATTCATGTGTTGTATATGGGTGTTTGTATGGGTAAAGTAATTATAAATTCTGCAAATTCTCTTTCTTTTGTTTCTACGCGTAAATCGCTGCCGTGACCCTTGACACTATCCTCTTTTGTCTGAATCACGGATTTACACGGATTAGACGATTTCACGGATTTCATGCTTAACAGCGTTAGTTGGTTTATTTGATAATTTCTCAATTTCAGTGTTACCTATAGGGGTGATTCAGTTTATGGGTAATTGGATGACAAAGACACTTCCTTCACCTTCCTTCGTTTCCACTTTCAACTCACCGCCATGGGCTTTCACGATATCATAGCTTAGTGATAGACCAAGGCCTGTGCCCTGTCCGGTGGGCTTGGTGGTGAAGAAGGGTTGGAAGATTTTTTCTAAGACTGATGCCGGGATGCCGGGGCCGTTGTCGGAGATACTAATATTAACCATTGCCCCTTCTGACCCCCTACCCCCTGGAAGGGGGCGCTGAAGTTTTGTAACTACTGAAACGGTAGGTACGTAATCTGGTCCCCCTGTCAGGGGGTTGGAGGTCTGCGAGGTCATTTTCGCTTTCTCTGAAACTGCATAAAACGCATTTGTGATCAGATTGAGGATCACCCTTCCGATATCCTGGGGTACAACATTAACTAACCCGATAGAATCATCAAAGTCGGTTTTCATGGTGGCATTAAAGGTCTTGTCCTTTGCACGGAGGCCATGGTAAGCGAGTCGGAGATATTCATCTGCCAGGGCATTGATATCGGTGGGTTCTTTGATGCCATTGCTGCTGCGGCTGTGCTGGAGCATACCTTTGACGATGGCGTCGGCGCGCTTGCCATGGTGGTTTATTTTTTCTTCGTTGGCTATAATATCGGTAGCGATCGCCTTGACTTCAGTAAGATTTCCATTTTCAATTTCATCTTTCATTTCGATCAACAACTCCTTGTTGACTTCAGAAAAATTATTGACGAAGTTGAGTGGATTCTGGATTTCGTGTGCGATACCTGCGGTGAGTTCGCCGAGGGAGGCCATTTTTTCGGATTGGATGAGTTGTGATTGGGTGGCCTTTAGGTGTTCAAGTGCTTCATTGAGTTCTTTTGTGCGTTTGTATACTTGTTGTTCCAGTTCAATATTGCGCTTAAAGGTATCTGCGTTGGTCATGTAGTTTTGGCCGGTCAGACGATAATCGGGCATGGATCCATGCACATGCGCAATAAGCCATTTGCCGGCAATGTCCTTGAGGACAACAGTATTGCGCAGCATTTCTTTTTCTGAGCGTCCATCAAACGTTAATTCCCATTCCAGTTCAGACTCTACCCAAGCCATATCTCCGGATACGGTAACACGGTGCCAGATGATGTTGATGTCAAATTTAGCAGGGTATTGCTCTACGCCTTTTTTATTGATTGCAATATATTCTGTTTTGTTGGCGGCCTTTTCGTTGAGCCCGGAGCCAATGAAGGTGACAAAGTCTGCACAAAAACTAAAACGCTTGTCGACATCCCTGTCTGCCAGGGCTTGCCAGAAAGCGTCATGAACGCGCAAGACCTGATGCTCCGTTTCATTTGCATTGTGTTTACGTATTTCTGTCATGAACTGGAATCGTATTTGTATCCGGAATAATGGTTATTGTATATTTTTTGCTATGCAGGTAAGCTTATGATAAATTCAGTCCCATCGCCTTCTTTAGTCTCCACTCGTAGTTCACCGCCATGAGCCTTGACGATATCATAGCTCAATGAAAGTCCTAATCCGGTGCCTTGACCGGTGGGTTTGGTGGTGAAGAAGGGTTGGAAGATTTTATCAAGCACTGATTTTGGAATGCCGGGGCCATTGTCGGAGACGGAGATCTCTATCTTTTCAATCCCAGAATCTCCGATGCTCCGTTTTGCCCCTAAATCCCCTGAAGGGGACTTGATTAGATTTGTTTTAATCGATACTGTTGGGGTATAAGTTAAGTCCCCTTTAGGGGATTTAGGGGTAGACACGGCGTAAAATGCATTCGTAATCAGATTGAGGATCACCCTTCCGATATCCTGTGGAACGATGTTGATCAAGCCAATAGCTGGATCGTACTCTGTCTTCAAGGTGGCATTAAAGGTTTTGTCCTTTGCGCGGAGGCCGTGGTAGGCGAGGCGAAGGTATTCGTCGGCTAATGCATTGATGTCAGTTGGTTCCTTTTGTCCGTTACTGCTGCGGCTGTGCTGCAACATGCCCTTGACGATGGCGTCGGCGCGCTTGCCGTGAAAGATGATTTTGGATTCGTTGTCCTTAATATTCCCGGAGATAGATTTTACTTCGGATAAATCATTTTTTTCGATGCTCTCATTGAGTTCGTCAATCAGCTCAGCGTTGACTTCTGCAAAGTTGTTGATGAAGTTTAATGGGTTTTGGATTTCGTGGGCGATGCCGGCGGTGAGCTCACCCAGGGAAGCCATTTTTTCGGATTGGATGAGTTGGGCCTGGGTGGATTGAAGTTTATTGAGTGTGGATTCTATTTCCTTGTTCTTGCGGAGCAATTCTTTATTACTTTCTGCTTGAATCGATTCCGGGTCAGCAGGCCGAAAGCCAGGAGCAGCAAAGGCCTAGGATGCCAAGCAGGTAGTATTGTCTCTTGCGGTTGTATTTGTTTTTCGGTTTCCAGCAACTGGACTTCTTTTTCATCTTCGGCTATTCGCTTTTCAATATCAAAACTGAGCGAGCGGTTGTTGCGCTCTTCTTCAATCATTTCGTCGGACAAGGTGCTATAGTCTTTATATGCAACGGTAGCCTTCGCGAAATCGCCATCGAGGGTATAGACCTCTGCGAGCAACTTCAATTCGGCCAGGTTTTCCCTTCGTAAATTGAGTGCACGTAGATTTGTTATTTCCGGGTTTAAGGCTGAGATCGCCTCCTTCAGCCTGTTTTGCTTGATCCGGACCAGGGCGAGGTAATACCCGGGTGTAAGCGAACCCATAATATTTGTTGTCGGCAGTTGGCCAGCCTTCATGATCTCAATGCAACGCAGAATATTGACATCAGCTGAATCAAGCTTTCCCTCCATGTAAAAGCCAAATGATTTTTCCTGGAAGTAATGCGCGAATTGAAAATCATTCCTCAAGGTATCACCGAGTGTATTGCGCATCAGACTGAAGTAATAATCCACGCTGTCTGCCTTCAGGAAGACCTTAGCCCTTGCCATCTGCAGATACATAAAAGTTGGCTCGATCAATACCATACCACTGCTGTCTTTACTGCCAAGGGCGAAGGCTTCAAGGAGTTGCTGAATGGCCTTCTCATATTCACCCATATCCACCAGATAGGAAGCCAGTACGCTTTTTCGGTTGATCTTTCCGTCCAAACCTATATTTGGCGACCCTCTGTACCCAAGAAAGGAGTAATCGTCGGGATATATTTTATCATCGAGGTAGTCAATGGATTTCAATTGAAAGTACTCAGCCTTATCAGCCAGTCCCAGGGTGTTGTATAAGGAGGCCAGGGCATTGTAGGCGATCGAAATGCCTGATGAATCTCCCTGCTGCTGGAAATGTGATGCCAATGTGGAATAGGTTTCGATGCCTTCGTAGATACGTGAACTGTTTCTGAAGGGAACGCGGAGGTCTCTGATAGCTTTGAGGAGAATGAATCTTTGATTTTGGGTTTTCCAGGATTTGAGCTCTTCTATAAATTTCAAGCCATAATCCAATGGATAGTTATACTCACCGGTTGTGCAATTGTAGTTTACATATTCAAGGAATATGTTGACAAGACTGTAATAGTGATCAGGTGTCAGTATTGTTTTGAGCCTGGATATAGCCTTTTCAAATCGCTTGTCTGCAAGGAATTTTGGCTCGAAGGAATTCCTGGCCTTGTACATCTCGACGATCAATAGCGAATCTTTTTCTTTTACGCCACTGAGCTGATTGAGATAGTAAATGGTTGAATCCAGTGCATCCTGCTTTTGTGCTGAAGCATTAAGGCCGGCTATTACGACAAGGAATATGAGCAGTGCTTTCCTATAGGTACGCTTAATTGTGTTGAGCATTTGACTTAGTCCTTTGTGTTTAAGGTGATCGTAAATGTTGTTCCTTCGCCTTCTCTTGTCTCTACTTTCAATTCACCACCGTGTGCCTGCACAATATCGTAACTTAATGACAAGCCCAGACCAGTTCCTTTCCCGGTTGGTTTGGTGGTGAAGAAGGGTTGGAAGATTTTTTTCTAAGACTGATGCAGGGATGCCGGGGCCGTTGTCGGAGACGCTGATATTAACCATTGCTCTGTCGACCCCCTGCCCCCTGATAGGGGGGGTGCTGAGTTTTGTAACTACTGAAACGGTAGGTACGAAATCTGGTCCCCCTATCAGGGGTTGGGGTCTGAGAGGTCATTTTGGCTTTTCGAAACCGCGTAAAACGCATTTGTGATCAGATTCAAAATCACCCTGCCCATATCCTGGGGTATAATGTCGACAAGGCCAATTGAGGGATCATAGTTTGTCTCAAGTGTGGCATTAAAGGTTTTATCCTTTGCGCGGAGACCGTGGTAAGCGAGGCGAAGGTATTCATCACAGGTGCGTTGATGTCTGTAGGTTCTTTGACGCCGCTACTGGAGCGACTGTGCTGGAGCATACCTTTTACGATGGCGTCGGCTCTCTTGCCGTGGTGATTGATCTTTTCTTCATTGGCGATGATATCGGTGGCGATCGCCTTGACTTCAGGGAGGTTTCCTTTTTCAATTTCCTCTTTCATTTCCAGCAACAACTCCTTGTTGACTTCAGAGAAATTGTTGACGAAGTTGAGTGGATTCTGGATTTCGTGGGCGATGCCTGCGGTCAGTTCGCCCAGTGAGGCCATCTTTTCGGATTGGACGAGTTGGGCCTGTGTGGTCTTTAGTTTGGATAAGGTATTTTCTATTTCTTTTTTCTGGCGATGGAGTAGGGTGTTTGCTTTTTGTTTTTGCTTGTTGTTACGGAAGAGGATCAGGGCGATCAGCAGGAATGTCCCCAGGCCTCCCAGTAGCATGTTCATTTTGATTTTGTTGCGATAGTTTATCTTTTCTTTCTCCAGTTCGATCTGACGCTGATCTTCTTCAAACGTCATCATTTGCAATTGTTGCTCGTTGCGGGTACTAAACAAACTATCATTTGCAGCACGGTAGATCTTGAGATATTTTAATGTGCTGTCCGCATTGCTGTTTTCATAGATATCTGTCAGGAGCTTAGCTGGCTTGATGCTTAGAAAAGTAAACAGTGTGTTTTGAGTTTCGGTGATTGCTTTTTTAGCATAGTACAGAGTCGAATCTTCATGTCCGGTTCGTTGGTAGTGTTCTGCAAGTGCAGTATAGGTCTGGTTCATATACCTGGCTGATTGACTTTCTATTGCTGAAGAAAGCGCCTTATGATAATAGGATAAAGCCAACGTGTTGTTTCCCATTTTACTATAGGTGCTGGCGATATTGGAAAGGATGTAGGGCATGTTACGTTGGAGGTTGATGGCAATACATCGATTATAGGATTCCATAGAATACAGAAGGGCGGTATCCAATTGATTTAATGCAAGATAAATAGCTCCAAGGTTCATCATGGGCCAGATGGCCGCTTCGCTGTTTTTGCCTTCACGTGCGCTGGCCAGAGCCTCGTGGTATAAGTCGGAGGGCTTTTCATTTTCATCGCGGTCTTTATAGACATGTGCCATTTGGTTTTTAGTAATGGCAAATGAGTGACTTTGTTGCCTGTTTTCCGCCAGGGCTACAGCTTTGTGGTGGCACTCCAGCGCTTTGGTATAATCCCCGGAAAGCCTGTATCCCTGGCCAAAGAAACCCCATGAGATAGATTCTGTGATGGGGTCTTTAGTTTTTTGCGCCAATTTGGCCAGCTTCTGGCCAACCTCCAGGACCATTAAGGGATATGCTTCAACTCTTGTCTTATAGATGGAAAGAATTAAATCGATCCGTTTGGTGTCGTCTGGTTCATGTTCAATTTCTGTGAGTAGAGAATCCTGTTCATGTCTGATTCCTGCAAACAGATCCTGCTGGCTTGTTGCTGTCTGTACAGAAACTATGAGACTAATAGCTATGATGAGGTATCTGATGATGTTCATTGAATAGGTAATTGAATAGTAAATGTTGTTCCGGCACCTTCCTGAGTCTCAACTTTCAATTCACCTCCATGTGCCTTG
>JADJVH010000018.1 GCA_016716665.1 Candidatus Opimibacter iunctus
GATGAAGCCCAGTGCGTACAGGGCATACGCCCACCATGTACTATACCAGGGTGGGGTGATGATGATGGTCAGATTTTTCTCATCGAAGGTACCATAAGCGCTGTTGACTGCCTTGATGCGCAGATTGTATTTTCCCGGTGGGATATTGAAATAGTATATCTGGCCGTCCGAGCCCGCCACCCGACATTCCGGATCATAATTTTCCAGTTTGTAGTATACCACTTTCGATACGTCAGCTCCATAATCGATACCTGTAAAACCGAAGGAAAATACATTCTGGTCATGGGAAAGATGAATTTCTCTGGTGTTGCCAATCACTTCGGTCAAGATGTTTCCCGATGCCGGTTTAATCAACTGGCCTTTTAGAAAGAAGGATGTTAAGAATATATGAGGTTTTACAGCCGGCATTTTAAGCTTGTCCGGATAGAAATGGTAATATCCCAATGCGGAACCAAACAAGATCTCACCATTGTCCCTCACACATGCTGAGCTATAATAGAAGTCGGAAGTGGAAATTCCATTTTCCTTTCCGTATATGATGCAATGGTCGTTATCCGTATCAACCTTGAATAAGCCGGAGAGTGTTGACATCCACAGCATACCCGCTTTATCCAGCACCATTGACTTCAATTCATCAAAAGATACAGGGACACCGCCTATTTCAACCGGATCAAAACTATCGGCGAGCCTGTTGTATCGATAGAGCCCATTTGACGCGCCAACCCAGATCGTCTGATCGATACCCTTAATAATATCGATCACAGTCATACCAGCTAAGTAACGCTTACATCTCCGTGTCTTTCTGTCCATTCGGTTTATTCCGGATGTCCAGGTGCCAATCCAATAGTCTTTTGTTTCATCTTCCAGGATGGAGGTGATAATATTCCCACTCAGGCTTGTAGAATCCTCCTCGTCATGCACATAGTGCAGGAATGATCCGGTTTTCGTATCCATGAGATTCAGGCCACCTCCGTAAGTGCAAACAAAGAGATTTGATTCGGAGTCCCGGTATACTTGTGAAATATCATCCCAGGAAATACTTGAATCATCCGCGGGATTATAACGGTAACGGGTCGTCGCTTTCGTTTTTTGGTCAAAACGAATTAAGCCCTGAGGGGATGAGAGCCAGAAGGTTTCATCGTAATCGGCAAATACATCATACACCTGGTTTGCAGTACTCCTGTATGGGACGTCCGGGTCAATTGGGTAATGTTGTGTTGATCCTCTACTAAAGTCTCTCCTGAAGAGTCCTGCTTCAGTTGCAAACCAAACCACATCAGCGTTTTCAGTATACATTCCATTTATTGGGAGGCCAATGGAGTTGTCCGGAATAAATTTATTGATGTACAAGTCTACCTTATACAGGTTGGCTTCCTGGGTACTGATCCATAGCCATCCATCCGGTGATGCATAGGCTGTCCATCCGCTATCGTCCTTAAAGCCGTTAGCAGGGGTGGATTGGCTGGTATAATGGGAGGTGGTTTTAGTCTCGGGGTTATATCTGCAAATTCCATTGGAAAGTGTGCCAATCCAGAGGCACTTTTCTGCATCTTCGGCAAAGAAGGTAATATGGTCAAATTCATCTTTTACCGGAGGACGGCCCGGGCTACCTGCAATTTGAAGATTAGTCGGATATGTTGTGAAGTTGCCCGTTTTCCTGTCCAGGGATTGTAATCCATTCGCGCCAAGACTTCCCACCCAAAATGTGCCTTCACTATCTTCAAAAATGGCGCGGACTTTATTATTCGAAAGGCTATTTGGATTCTCTGGATTATGCAGGTACCTGGTAAAAGTTCCTGACTTGCGATCGAAGCGATTGAGGCCTCCGTTCTGGTTTGGATGCCATGCCAGTCCGGTGCCTACCCAAATCACTCCTTCGCGATCTTCGTATAGTGCCCGGATGATATTCCAGCTAAGACTTGTGGGGTCCGAAGGGTCATGTGCAAAGTGGGTGAATTTGCCTGTGGCAGGATCAAGCAGGTCAAGACCTCCGTAGGTGGCTACCCAGACATTATGGAGATGGTCGATCAGCACACCTGTGACGGTATCATTGGCGAGGCTTTGCGGATCATTCGGGTCGTGCCTGTAATGTGTAAAAACAGTATTCTCCGGATCGAAGCGATCGAGGCCATATCCATAGAAACCAACCCAGATCATGCCGGAAGAATCTGCAAAGAGGCATTCGGGATAGATGCCTCCCAAAGAGTTGGTTTTTCTGCTGTCATTCTGGTAACGGGTCAGCCGGGTTCCATCATACTTCGTTATCCCTCTGTTGGTCTGATCAGAGAACCAGATCGTTCCGTTTCTGTCTTGTGTTATGTCATTGATTTTGCCAAGGAATACACCATTTTGCCCGGTGACGGGGGTAAATTTTAAATGGTGTGTTTGAGCCTCAGCGAATCCAGGATGAATAAGAGCAGGATAAATAAATATTTCGTCAGTCCTTTGATCATTAGCTGGTCTTTTTGTGTGAAAGGTGTTTCCTTTCTTATACGGGTAAGGTAATCGTAAATACAGATCCTTCACCCTCCTTTGTTTCTACCTTCAATTCACCACCGTGTGCTTTGACAATGTCATAACTCAATGATAAGCCTAATCCTGTTCCTTGTCCCGTTGGCTTCGTGGTGAAGAAGGGTTGGAAGATTTTTTCGAGTAGGTGAGCGGGGATGCCGGGGCCGTTGTCGGAGACGGAGATTTCTATATGTGACCCATCTTTTGCCCCCTGGCCCCCTGAAGGGGGTAAACATTTTCTGGTTGAAATGGATATAGTGGGGTCATAATTTTTACCCCCTTTAGGGGGCCAGGGGGCTGAAGAATCAGGGGGATGGGGGATAGACACCGCGTAAAACGCATTCGTAATCAGATTTAGAATGACCCTCCCGATATCTTGAGGAATAATATTTACCAATCCGATGTGCGGATCAAAATCTGTTTTCATCGTGGCATTAAAGGTTTTGTCCTTTGCGCGGAGGCCGTGGTAGGTGAGGCGGAGATACTCATCAGCTAATGCATTGATGTCTGTTGGCTCCTTTACACCGCTGCTGCTGCGGCTGTGCTGTAACATGCCTTTGACAATGGCATCTGCGCGCTTGCCGTGATGATTTATTTTTTGCTCGTTGTCAGCAATGTCCTTTGCGATCGCCAGCGCTTCTTCTGTGTTGCCGGTGCGTAATTCTTCTTTCATTTCCTCAATCAGTTCTGTATTGACGTCCGAAAAGTTATTGACGAAGTTTAATGGATTCTGAATCTCATGGGCTATTCCGGCAGTAAGCTCGCCGAGGGAAGCCATTTTTTCGGACTGGATGAGTTGTGTCTGGGCAGCTTTGAGATGAGCGAGGGCATCTTCTGCTCGTTGCTTTTCGGCTTTCAGTCGTTGCAGGTCAATCCTTGCTTGTGTCAGGTCTTTAAAACGGGAGTAGGCGAGGGAGAACACGGAAGTTGCGCGTCGGAGGAGTTCCCAGCTTTCTTCAGAAATTTCTCCTTCTGCGGCAGCACCTAAGGCACCATTGGAAAATTTAGACAAATGATATGTACGGTCTGGTATGACATCACCGTAGAACCCTCCAAGCACATTTGAGATCTCAGAGCAATAGTTTATCCACGCTTTACGGTTATCGCCCTGCATGACTATGGAGGCCTGCTGGTGGCTTGAATTGAAAAATTGAAGCATCTCTCTCCCTACCCATGTCTTATGGAGTTCCAGTGTGATATGGTCAGCGACCAAATTCTTTTCAGGCACCCGGATGTCTTTTATAGCATACCAGCAATCCGCTATGTCTGATCCTTCGTCATGGATATAGATGCTACTGGTCTCCAGTTCTTCTATGCCGAGCAAGCCCATTTCGTGCCGCATGACCTGGGCAACCGCTACCAACTCTTCCGGTTCCTGCATGGCAAGGGCACGTGCCCGGACACGTTCAAGGGCAACTTCAATTTTAACTTTTTTTGTTTGCGATTCTGCTTTTTGAAGGTCAAGAAAACGGGTGTAGGTTTGCTGGAAAACTTTTCCAAAGCGCATGAGCATAGCATTCTCATCCACGGTATAGGGAATACCTGAAAAATTCTCGATGTAGAGGCCAACATTCTCAAGCAATACAGTTGATGCGGCGAGGCCCGGGCAACTAAAATAAAATTTCTTTGCCTCCTCCGGCAATCCGGGGATATACTCAAAAAGCTTATGATAAAACGTGTTTTTTTCTTCAAAGGTCAGGTTGGTGGCAAAAAAATCTTCCCCCAGCTTTTTGGCTTCATTAAATCGATTGTAGTATATGCTATCAAAATAGGGAATGGTAATCTGGGAGGGAACTCCGAGCGGATCAGCTACCCAAATGTCGTAATCATTCCTTGCCTTATAATCCATGACAAATCCTGTATGCTCAGCATTGATGCCTAAGCGAACGAATTGCTCATATACGACCTGGATGACCTCACTGAGTTCATCACTTTTT
This sequence comes from Candidatus Opimibacter iunctus, assembly GCA_016716665.1. Classification (GTDB taxonomy): domain Bacteria; phylum Bacteroidota; class Bacteroidia; order Chitinophagales; family Saprospiraceae; genus Opimibacter; species Opimibacter iunctus. The sequence goes on from JADJVH010000018.1 coordinate 4,449, forward strand.
TGCATGGCCATGGTCTTGCTTCGAACCCTTTCCAATGCTGCTTCTATCTGTGCTTCCTTTGCCTGTGCTTCTGATCTTTGTAAATCAAGAAAGCGGGTATAGGTCTGATCAAATACACCGGCGAATCTTTCCAGCAAATAGGTGGTTTCCTTCGATCTTGGCTCGGGGACGAAAAGGAAATATGTCCCCTGGAGAAAAAGCACAAGTGATCACCCTGCGTCCTGCTGTATCAGCGCTACTGACTTTAACACCGCTAATTGCATTTCTGTATGTCACCCAAGCTTCCAGTTCTTTTCCGGAGAGATCTACGACCAACGATTTTTGTTGTCCTTTCCAGCCCATAAACATTTTTTGAACCAGGGAAGGCTCATCGATGCTGGCATTAAATCCACGATTGACTTGCAATCCGCCACCTTCCCAATCCGTTACACGAAATTCAATATATCCTTCTTCTTCATGTACAATGCCGATAGTAATTTGAATGGGTGTTTCGCCCAATGCTGTAAATTGTTGAAAAAGGACGTGTGCAGTTTCGGATAACTCATCACTTCGTTGCATTGCCATTGTTCTCGCACGAACTCTTTCCAGTGCGAGTTCAATCTGAGCTTCTCTTGCCTGTGCCTCTGCTAGTTTTAAATCCAGGAAGCGGCGGTAGATTTGACCGAATACGATGGCGAATCGCTGGATCAATTTGCAATCTACCTCTGACAATCTTTGCGCTGTTATCACATTGAGGGAGCCTTCAGGAAAGAAGAAAACATTGAAGGACTCCGTTGGATTAAATTCGGTTTTCTCAGGATAAGAGAGCAGCGCAGACATTTCTTTATAGTAGGCTATAATCTCATTTCCATGCATGGTGTAGGTAAACCAGGGTTCGTTGTTTTGCCATGCTTCAAAATAGCCTTCAAAAAACGGATGGGCATTTTTTGGCACTTCACCGAGAATCTTTATTTCATTATTTTCTATCAGCTGTGAAGACCAGACCTTTACTGTTTTTTTATCCCTGTCAACCGTTCCAACTCCGGCACGGATAGCTTCAATCCCCAATTTGTGTAATTCATCGAAAAGTACATTGGAGGCCTCCACCAATTCCTCGCTTTTATGCATGGCCATGGACCGGGCCCGGACTCTTTCAAGTGAGGCTTCAATCTGTGCTTCCCGCACTTGTGCTTCTGCCTGTTCAATATCCCTGAAACGTTGATAGGCCAGGGTAAATACATTTCGGAACCTTTGAAAGAGTGCTATTTGGTCTTCGGCCAATAGGGTATAGGCGGAGAGTCCCAGGCCGCCTTGTCCAATGGAATAGAAATAGAAGTGCACTTGATTGGCGTCATCAAGGGTCGGATCGGGAAATTGTTGGTCATCCTTTCGGTATTGCTTCCATTCCTCCAGGGCAATCCCTGTAAAGGAATGCGAGAAGAATGCATCCGGAGATTGTTGCATCCGGCTAATCATGGCCTGCACATTCGGATGTTTCCCAATTTCAACATCCTCAATAATCCTCTTATCGTATTGCGGGAAGTACTGATAGTTCATATAATGCCCGTCCTCCCGGCCTCGACGATTGCCGTTTGTACATTCCGGATTTCACTTATTCCTAATAGGTGCAATTGATCAGAAATCATCTGGCACACCTCCAGCATATCATCAGGTTTGCGCATGGCCATTGCCACGGTCCTCACACGTTCAAGTGAAGATTCGATTTCGAGTTCGCGGGTTTTATTTTCCAGTTCAACAGTGCGACGATATACGGCTTCACGGAGCTGCAGGTTTTCTTCTCTTATTTTTTCGCTGGCGATTTGTTGCCCTTCTTCTGTTCGGCCATCCGGAAATGATCCATGCTGATGGACCAGCTTCCAGCCATCCTCTTTTTGCTCAAGGACGCCGGAGATACGGGCATGTCCATAAAAGGTCCATTCTTTTTCGATCAAAACGTAAAGGTCACTCTGTTCGTAGATGGCTATTGCATTACCAACCGGATGTAAAGTGATTTGCCTGTTTCGGAATTCTGTCTTGCCGGTCATTTCATGCGCCGTCTCACTATAGAATTTTACCGCATCCTTCCTGGTAAAGAAGATTTCGCCAACGGCGGTCCCGTATATAGTGACCTGATCATCCATGAAGGATGCAAACGTTTCCATATCCCCATTCAGGTAGGCATTCCAATAGGTGTGATATGCCTCGAGAACTTCTGCTTCTGTCTGTTTAGATAGTTTCATCCTGATCAATTGACGGGCAATTGGATAATAAAAGTTGAGCCTTCTCCTTCTTTTGTTTCTACTTTCAATTCCCCGCCGTGAGCTTTGACGATATCATAACTCAATGACAACCCTAATCCTGTCCCTTGTCCGGTGGGCTTGGTGGTAAAGAAGGGTTGGAAGATTTTGTCGAGGATATGAGCGGGGATGCCGGGGCCGTTGTCGGAGACAGAGATTTTTACCTGTTTTGCCCCCGCACCCCCTAAAGGGGGCAATAGTATTTTGGTTGAAATGGATACAGTGGGGGCATAATTTTTACCCCCTTCAGGGGGCCAGGGGGCTGAAGAATCCGGGGGTTGGGAGCCATTATGAGACACGGCGTAAAACGCATTTGTAATCAGATTTAGAATGACCCTCCCTATATCCTGTGGAATAACATTGACCAATCCGATGTTTGGGTCAAAATCTGTATTCATTGTGGCATTGAAGGAATGGTCCTTAGCCCGGATGCCGTGGTAGGCCAATCTCAGATATTCATCAGCCAATGCATTGATATCCGTGGGTTCTTTCTGCCCTGTACTTTTACGGCTATGTTGTAGCATTCCTTTGACAATAGCGTCTGCACGCTTGCCGTGGGATAATATTTTCTGCAGGTTTTGCTTGATATCTTCTGCCATATCTATTGCATCCTGCAGATTGCCTTTTGACAGTTCCTCCCTCATCTCGTCCAGTAGCTCTGCGCTGACTTCTGAGAAGTTGTTGACGAAATTGAGAGGGTTTTGGATTTCATGGGCGATGCCCGCGGTGAGTTCACCTAGAGAAGCCATTTTCTCAGATTGGATGAGTTGGGTCTGGGCCGCTTTTAGTTCCTCCAGCGAGCGTGAGAGGGCAGCATTCGCATCCTCTATGGCTTTTCGTTTGTTCTCCAGTTCTTCGATTGTCTCTTCCAGCAAGATGGCTGTGGTCCGTTTGACTTTTTCGGTCCTGTCGAGTTTGAAGAGGGCAATTTCAAGTTCTTTGTCAACATCCTTGATGGACTTCGACAAGGCCGTTTTTTCCTCTGGAGTGTGATGTGGTGATTCCTGAAGAAAGGTTAAAAGGGCCTGCAAATGTTGATTCATTTTTATGTGGTTACCTGGTGTGTTGGCTGATTGTTATTGCCTGTTGTCTAATACATTTTTAAGCGCTGTCGCTAATTTCCGCTAATTCACGCTAATTATCTCCCTCATTTTAACCGCACCTCTCTATACCCCAGGTGTATTATGCTTCGACTCCGCTCAGTACAGGCTTTTCCTTTAAAGCTACGCAACAAGTGGTCAGGTTATGCATCTCAAGATTTCCGCCGGTGGCCCTGGCCAGCTCTGCATTAGAGAACATTCCAAGCATCGGCACATTCCAAACACTCCTGATGCCTTCAATTTCCTGTGACATTAAGGGCCCTAGCGAAAGAATCCTTCCGGCACAACTAAACACCACCAACGCATCTGCATCGGGCATCTTTGTGGCTTTAAGATTTTCCACGCCTTTAATTACTTTTTCCATCACATCAAAATCAGGTGGCAGGGAGAAGCGTATTTTTGATCCTTCCGGTACAGAACCGCTGCAGTAGAAAGAATGATCGCTCCAATCAATCACCAATCCCGGCCTCATGACAGGGTCTCCTTTTTCACGTTGTAGTTGCAGCGGAAAATTGGCAGCTATTTCTAACAAGAGTCCCTCATTTTCGGGCGATACATTTTCTAGCCCGCCATACTTTGTTGTAATGTCCAGTACAGGCGTATCATCAACGGTGTACACATGATTGCCTGAACTTTTGGTAACAGTTCTTACTGTACCTACGGCTCTCCAGCCACAGGTAGCAACTTCATGAATCATGATCTTTTCCTCATCCAATACCAGGCATACCAGGCCCCTGGAACTTGAATGGTCATTTGTAAACACAAATTGATCTGCAAATGAAAAATCATCACCTGCCATACAGCCATATACATTTACTTCTTTTCCAACTACATCTTCAAAACCAAACAATAGTGCTTCAGCATCCGTTTCCATATTGCTTCCGGCTATAAAAAAGGCAGGGGTAGAAAACCTTTCTTTCGCTTTTTGGGCGATATGATTTGTTATTTCCCGGTAATTCTTTTCAGGGTACTCTTCAAAATAAACCTGAAAGTAGTTTTTATTGATGTCGAGTAAAAGCACGGCAATCGTACCTTTCTCTGTGACTTCATCGATAAACTCTCCATTAGTGGTGCACCCAAAAACAGCGATGCCTGCATCATCCATGAGTTTGCAGATAGCCTTATGATCCTGTTTGACAGATAAAAACACAATGGCCAATGTGGGTGTAAATCCATCTGCCATGCTGCGCTGCAGCGCAGATTGTACTTCTTCAAGAGATATTCCTTTTATTGATTTCGCTTTCATGTTCTGTTAAATGGTAAGTGTTAAATGTTACTGTCCCGGGACCAACCCGAGTTGAGTAAAGAAATCAAGGTTGTCATAGAAGTCCTGTTCTTCTGCGATTTTCCCTCCGGACATCCTGACCAGCGTAGTACCCTCAAGGTCTACGCTCTTGCCTGTAGGCGGAATGCCAAAGAAAACACCGGTGTGCGTTCCCTTGAAATTCCAGTATTTAACGAGCTTGTCACCCTGTCCGAAAATGTCTACAATCGTAAAGCGTATGTCGGAAAACCCTGTCAGGAAGTTGGCATAATAAGCTCTCATGCTGTCGATGCCCACAACATTTGAAGGCCTTATGTGCATCACCACATCCTTGACAAAGTTGGAGTCATTAAACATGTCGAGGTTTCCCTTATTCATGATTTCATCCCAGGTATTTGAGTAAGCTTTGATGTTTGCCTCTACCAGATCGGCCTTTTCCGGAGTTTTATCTGGTGCAGCGCAGCCGGTCAGGAAGTATACTGCAAAGGAAAGTGCTGTTAAGGTGATGAAATACCTGGTTGTGGATTGGATCATTGTAGGTGTTTTAAGTTTATTGTTGATATGTTGATGTGTTGATGTGTTGATATGTTGATATGTTGATTTGTTGATATGTTGATGTGTTAAAGGTTAAATGTTTATGGGTTTATTGGCTTATCAGTGCTGAGCATAGTCGAAGCATCATTATTCCCTTTTCATTGTTGACTCTCTCCGGTTGCTGAGCGTAGTCGAAGCATCACTTTTCACTTAATGTGACCCAGCAGCATGTTGTCGAATGAAACTCATGTTTTCCATTGACTGCCCTCCCAAATTCGCCATAGGTAAAGAAGCCGGCCATCGGGGCATTCCAGACTTTTTGTAATCCTTCGTTTTCTTCCTGAGCCATTGGGCCGAGTGCGCTGAGCCGGCCGGCGCAAGAGAAGATTAAGAGGGCTTCCGCTTCAGTCCGCGTTTCTTTTTTCAGAGAGGCTGCTTCTCCAACCACGGTTTCAATAATATCGAAATCGGGTGGTGTCGAAAACCTGAATCGTGAACCCTGCACTACATTGGACTCACAGATCAGGGCATCTTTTTCCTTGTCATAGCCAATGGGGTTGCACATCATTGGCGCCCTGTTTTCTCTTTCAATCTGGATCGGATAGTGGACACCTACAGTATCGAAAAAAGATATTCTGTCACTTGCAGTGGATGAGTCCATGCCTAGAAAGCGCAGATAAACTTCGAGTGCAGGCTGGTCGTCAATCGAGTAGATCAGATTGCCTTCGCTCTTTGTTACGGTTCGGGATATGCCTAGTGGTTTCCAGCCGGAAATAGCCATGCCCTGCAGTTTGATCTTGTCTTCATCCAGCACAAGAGCCACCATGCCATAATCAGTCGACCTGTTATTGGTAAATACATATGTACCGGTAAACGAAATATCATCCCCGGCCATACCTCCGAAAATATTAGCGTGCGGACCAACCGCTTTTTCAAGGTTGCGCATAAGGGTTTCCCCTTCCAGTACCTTGCCATCTGCGGTTAAGAAAGTACTGCAGAATATGAGGGCTGGATTCTTTATTTTTTCCAGTGCTGACTGGCCAAGGTGGTGGCACGCTTCTTCAATTGTCCTTTCTGCGATTTCTTCAAAAAGGATAGTGTATTCATCTGTTGGGAGGTCCAGCAGCATGATCGCAGTTTCGCCTTCACTTTGGTGGCCATTGACAAATTCGCCTGAAGAGGTAGCTCCGAAAATACTGATATTCATTTGACACAGGATCTGGCAGATGGCATCCCGGTCTTGCTTGATGGATATAAAGACGATGGCAAGTGTAGGTTTGAAACCATCAGCCATACTTTGCTCCAGGGCAGTCTTGATTTGGTCCGGGGAATTTCCACTGATAGATTTTGCCTTCACTTCTGTTAAATGTTAAATGATAAATGTGTTAAATGGACATTTTGTTAACTGCTGCTTACAGCTCATTGCCTACTGCTCACTGATTACTGCCTACTGGTCACTTTTTCCTCCTTATTGTCTTCTTAATCTCGTCACATCCTTCCGGTTCCATGGTAAACGCGAGGGTTACGATCTTCCAGCCTTCTTTATTCTTGACCAGGGTAAAAATATCTATTCCACAATGTTCAAATCGGCCACTGACATCAAGTGTGTATGGCACCCAAGCCATGGCAACCTGGTGGTGAATTCTTATCTCAAAGTCAAATGCGCGCTCCTGGATGACCTGGTCGGGATTGATGAACTTTTTCACTCTATCCTCAAAGGAGCGCATTGAGATGCGAACGGAATCAGCCACTGTTTTTACAGCCCAGGTTTGCCCGCCTGGAAGGGTGACGCTCTTGAATAGCATCGTGTCCTGGGTGGCCAGGGATTCGAAAAATGCATTGATTTTTTCCTGGATGAGGTCTTTGTCAGATTTGTCACTCCGTTGGGCGTATACGCTTGCAGAAAAGGCAAATAGCATTGACAACAACAGTATAGATTTCGGGAATCGACTATACCAGGCGATGGATTGGCAGTTGGCGGTGATGCCTTGAATACCGGGAGCTAAGTTAATACATGAATTGAAAGTGCGGAGGAGCGCAGTTCTTTTTTTCATATGAATATTGCTTGGGAGATGGGTATGGCACTGCTTTAGTTTATGTCGCGGGAAGTTGGATGATAAATTCGGTGCCTTCGCCTTCCTTTGTTTCAACGGTTAAGTTGCCACCGTGTGCTTTAACAATGTCATAGCTTAAAGATAATCCGAGGCCGGTGCCCTGGCCGGTGGGCTTGGTGGTGAAGAAGGGTTGGAAGATTTTATCTAGAACAGCCTTGGGGATTCCGGGGCCGTTGTCGGAGACGCTCACCTGTACCCCTAAATCCCCTAAAGGGGACTTCCATAACCTTGTACTAACTGAAACAGAAGGGGCATAATTTTTTCCCCTTCAGGGGCCAGGGGGCTGAAGAATCAGGGGTTGGTGGCGAAACCGCGTAAAACGCATTCGTGATCAAATTGAGGATCACCCTCCCTATATCCTGTGGTACGACATTGATTTTGCCTAGGCTTTCATCATAATCCGTCTTCATCGTGGCATTGAAGGATTTGTCCTTGGCGCGCAAGCCATGATAGGCGAGACGAAGGTATTCATCGGCCAGTGCATTGATATCTGTTGGCTCCTTGACCCCGCTGCTGCTACGGCTGTGTTGGAGCATGCCTTTGACGATGGCATCAGCTCTCTTTCCATGGAAGGTGATCTTCTCCTGGTTTTCTTTGATCGCATCAGCTAGGTTTTTGGCTTCAGCCATGTTTTGGCTATCTATTTCAGTCTTCATCTCGTCGATGAGTTCTGTATTGACTTCTGAAAAATTGTTGACGAAGTTGAGTGGGTTTTGGATCTCGTGAGCAATACCTGCGGTGAGCTCGCCGAGGGAGGCCATTTTCTCGGATTGGATGAGTTGGGCTTGTGTTGCTTTGAGTGTAGCATGTGATTCCTCAAGCGCCTGATAGGCTTGCTTTAGCTCGGCTGCTTTTTCCAATTCAATTTCGTTTCGGGCGTTTTCCAGTTCCAGTGTAAGGGATTTTTGTGTTTGTGCTTCAAGGTTCTTATTGGTGCTGGAGATGGATAGCGATAGGTAAAGGGACATGGAGATGAGGATGCCCAGGACACCGACAAGGTAGAGCATGCCATAGAAAAAGTGAAGCGAGAAATAGTGAAATACCAGCCCTGCAATGATTAAAGCCAGCAAGCTGAAACCAAAAGTCATAAATCCGAATCCAATAATTTTAGCGCCTTGTTTCTTATCGCGGATAGCAACAACGACCACCCTGAGCATTTCGAAGATATAGAGGAGGAAGAGGATTAATATCAGGTAAGGGACTATTTTGTTTGTAAACCAGGATGCTATGGTCAATACAAATGCTGCCAGGGTAAAGCCCCAGAATTGCTTTGGAATCTTTGGGTAAAAGAGTGCATAGAGAAACCTTAATCCAGTGAGCGGGGCCAATGCTGCATATGCCGGCCAAAGCCGTTTGAGTGTCAGGGCTGTGTGCAGGTCCACAGTAAAAAATGATTCATGTTCAAGGATACCCCATAGTGAAATGACAAATGTGAATACAGCGAAGTAAAGATTCGATCGGATCCTGCCGGCAAACAAGAATAAAAGAAAGTGAAGTAAGCTAAACGTAAGGGGTATGGCAATGACGAGGCTTTCAATGGTTCTGAAGAACTTCAGATTGTTTAGACCTTGTTGAGTTGCTGTCGTGGCGTTTCCAATAGCAACAACAAATCCAAGATCAGTTATGCCGGGAGGTCGGTTGTGGAGAATGCTGAAGGAAGAAAAGCGAACAGAAATGACATGGGCTGATTTGGAAAATATAATAAAACCGGGAGGTGCGGTCATTGTGCTTACTCCGGTTTCCGTGGTACCTGTGCTACCTAAAATCCCATATTTCGCGACCAATTTGCCATCTAAGTAAATTTCTGATGCTCCTTTTTGAACGATATAGATAGCTAATGGTCTATTCCATAGCATTGAGTCAACAAGCAGGTGAATGCGGAACAAACCTGAACCTGTCCATCCGGTTTTCGGGAGTGAGTCAACAGACAGTCTCGACGGGGTTTCTTCCCAGGATGTATCATCAAAGTCCGGACTGGTCCACTGATCCAGGGGATATGCATTGTCATCAGGATGATATTTCCATAGGCCATCGATGAGGATGCATGGATTGGATGTTACTGTCGTGGAGACAGGCAGGGTGTCCTTGAGGTAAAAGGTGGCCCCTCCGCCTTGTGCCTGCAGCAGGGATAGCATAATGGGGCTGATGAAGAAACAGAGTAAAAATCGATACTTCATAAAAGCGTGATCATTAATAGATGTTCATGCACCGGCTGCCTGTGTATGGATGTTCGGCCTGTCCCTCCGGATAATGGTGAAAGATAATAAAAGCAAAGGGCATAGCGCATAGGGCCGGGAGCAAGTCGAAGCTCAGCGGATGCTTCGGCTCCGCTCAGCACAAGGATCCCGCACGCAACGAAGCCGTAAAGCGGGAGGGCATAGGGCAGCAAGGAGCAAAGGAGCAAGGGGCGACGGGCATATCGTAGCACAGCGAATACTCTCGCTATAGCATGCACACATATCTCACATGCACACACATCTCACGTTCTCACGTTCTCATACCTCTCACTGTCTTACACCTTACAATCCGATCTTCCTGACCAGGGCATCAAATCTCGGGTCATCACGCAGCGGATCCATTTTCGGGTCGAGTTTCAAATTGCACATTGCCTCCTCGCGTCGGGCTATAGCGAGTTCAAGCCATTTGAACGCCTCATCCAGATTGCCAAGTGCCGCAAAGATCTGGCCCAGGCTACGGTAATCGTTGTTTCCGAGTTTGTAGTCAGCAAGAACAGCATTGGTCAGAGAGATGGCCTCCTCTTTTTCACCGGCAGCAGCCTTGATATAGGCAAGGGAAAGTTTAGTTTTGGCGGGATCGCCGGTCAATTGTCCCCATTGTTCATTGGCTTCAATCGCTTCTTCGAACCTTCCGGTGGCTTGAAGGGTCAGTGATTTCAGACGAAACCCGGTAATAAATTCCGGATTTAATTCCAGCGTCTTGATCGCATTTTCGTAGGCTTTGTCATATTGCCGGGTGTAATAAAAGGCCATGCCCTGGTCCTTGAGAATCGCTGTCGACACAGGATCCAATTCAGCAGCGAGGCTAATTTCCTGCAGCCCTTCAATAGCCCGTCCATGGAACAAATACCACTCGGCATACCAGTGATGGCCGGTGGCATAGCCAGGATTTAGTTCGATGCCGAGGCGGAATTCTTTCCCTGAGTTTTCCCAATCCCATTCGCCGAGCATGAGGATGGAGGCCAGGGAGATGTGGGCTTCGGCGAGCTGGTTGTCAAGGACCAGTGCCTGTTGCGCGGCGGCCTTTGCCATTGGATTGAGTTCTTTGCGGGACCTTGTGGTGTATTCGCCAAGCAGGTTGTAGGTATCTGCCAATCCTGCCCAGGCAAGGGCGTAATGGGTGTCTTTCTGCAACGCATTTTCAAAATAGCGAATGGCAGTTTGCAGCGCCTCTTCATTCCGTTTATTCCAGAAATACCGGCCCTGGAGGTATAATTGGTATGCTTCTGTATTATCCGTGTACCTTTTCTGAAGTGTATTTTTTTCGTCCTGGGTGAGTTGGATCCGCAGGGCATCGACTATATTCGAAGCCACGCTTTCCTGTATTTCAAAGATATTTTCAATTGAACCACGATAAGAGTCGGACCAGAGATGGATATCCCTGATGGCATCGATAAACTGGGCTGTAATCCGCAGGTCATTGCCATGCCTTCGCACACTTCCTTCGAGGATGTAGGAGACCTCAGTTTCCTCACGAATCGTTTTGATATCTTTTCGTGTCCCCTTGTATTGCATCGATGTGGTGCGTGAAATGATCCGCAGTTCCTTCACTCTAGACAAGCTGGAAATCAGTTCCTCGGTCAGCCCGTCACTGAAATAATCCTGCTGGGCATCCAGGCTTAAATTGATAAACGGGAGCACAAGGATACAGCCGGTGCGGACTTTTTCTCCTTTTCCTTTCAGGTAGTCTTGATCAGGCACCTTAAGCCCGGGATTGCTGATGGCATAGATATGGATCTGTTCCTTTACATTTTTTAGGGAATATGCGCCAAGGGATTGCACTTGGATATCTTTTTGGTTTTTGATATCATCATGTACCCTGGAAGAAATGAAAATGCTTCCTGGTATTGCAAAGGATTCCACTCTTGAAGCGATATTGACTCCATCACCAAAAACGGAATTACCTGACACGATGACATCGCCTGTATGCATACCGATACGCACAGGGACGATCGGATTCATTTGCATATCGGCCTGGAGGCTCATTGCTGCCCTGACACCTTCGAGCGTGCTGTCAAACCGGCAGAGGGCGCCGTCACCTCTCAGTTCAAGGATTTTTCCGCCATGGAGGCTTACTTCCGCCTCCAGGCTTTTCTTCAGTTTGTCAAGGAGATTCAAGGCCAGGGTCTCATCTTCCTGCATCAGGTAAGTAAACCCTTCGATGTCGGCAAACATGATGGCAGCGAGCTGGCGGGTGGAGGACATTGGTTACAGTTGTTACTAAAGGAGATGCTTGCGGAAAAGATACGGACTTTCATGAAGAAGAAAAGCGAGGGGCAGGGAGCAAAGGATCAAAGGATCAAGGGATCAAAGGATCAAAGGAGCAATGGGCGAAGGGCATAGAGCATAGAGCAGAGGGGCAAGGAGCAAGGGGCAAGGGGCAAGGAGCAAGGAGCCGGGAACAAGGAATACCGAACAAGGAGCATTCGAAGGGTGAAGGGTTAGTCTGGAGGATGTTTTTACTTTTATTCAATAGCCAATAGCGAATAGCCAAGTAGAAGTTGGAAGGATTTGTCTGGAAGATGTTTTTCCTTTGTTTTCAATAGCCAATAACCAATAGCCAATAACCAAGTTAAAGTTGCAACGAATTTGAGGAGGTAGATTCCTCTCTAGCGTCAGTTGCCACTTTTCATACTTCAACTCCGGTCAGCACAGCGCTTTTCACTTTTCGTTTTTCACTTTTCGTTTTTCACTTTCTCACAGTCCCCAGGTAATGGTCAAACCAATCAAGCGTCTCCTTGACAAAGTCCGTGCGGGGAACCAGGTGTCCTGATTCGTAGAGGATCATCTTCTTATTGGCCGCGGGAGTACCAAGAAATTCAAACATGGGCTTTTGGGAGGTTTCTACGGGGAAATACATATCATGCTTGCCATTGAGCATCAGAACCGGTTGTGTCACCCTTGGCAGGAAATTGAGCTGGTCTGCTTCGGGAAGGGCCCGGGTCATGCACATACCGCCAACATTGAGTACAACGGCTTTGATTCGTTTTTCGATAGCTGGCATGATGCCTCCCATAAAACCGCCCCAACTCCAGCCGAGGTAACCGAGTTTGTCATTTTGAATATCCGTGCGGGTCTCAAGATAATCAAGGGTACGTCCTACGTCTTTACGCCACATGATCACATGGTCTTTGTAGAAAACGGTTTCCTCCTGCAGGTCAGATTTGATATCATCATGACGTTCGTGTGTCCCCTTGTAGATCGGCCGTACAAGTGCCCTGCCACTCTTGAGTATAAAATCAATGCGCCCATCGATGTTGTCAGGATCGTATACTTTGGAAAACAGGTCGCCCGAACCAGGGAAGAAAAGCACCGGCTGATAGGGTGGCTTGACACCTTTCGGCAGGTAGAGATACAACAGCATCCTGTCATCATTGTAGCCTGCATCAAAAGTGATTTTTTCTATGGTCCAGTTTTCCCGGTCAAGTGTAGCCTCCGTCTTTTCATTCAACAGGGTTTTGTCATAATTATACTGGGTGAGGTATATGCCAAAAGTGTTATCATCGACTGGCTTTTCCTTACGATAGTCCCTGAAAGCAGCCTTGAGTGAACCAGTCAGGTGGATCATGGTGGTGTCTCCCGGAAGTTCTTTCATACACCGGAACCCATTGGTCAGGCTTCGGTCCATAGCAGACTGGGTATAGGCATCATTGAAGGCGTAGGTCGGATCGTTCCAGCCTCCTCCGAGGATATACTTGTGTGCTAATTTTTCATTTTCATTGAGGCACCATTCGCGGGCATTGCCCGCCAGGTCGTACAAGCCAAAGGTGCTGTAACCAGGCAGGCTGCCAACAATGGTCAGTCCCTTTCCATTGAAATTGCTTAGCGGGACGATATATTCTGTACGTGACGTTGCCGCCACGATGGACCAATGAAATACGGTGGGAAGTTGTTTGCCTGCAAAGGTGGCATAAGCCGCGGCCTCATACCATGACAGGCCGGTGACAGGAAGATTCTCCTGTCCATCAGGGTATGTCCCTGCTTCCCAGCTGGCAGGCCCTTGCCTTCCTGTCTTATCCAGGAACATAGAAATGGCTTTTTCAAAAGGAATTTCTTTTCCCTCTGCATAGATAGGAGATGGCCAGAAAGATTTGTTGGTATAGCCACCTGCATCTACAAAGGCTTTATACTTTGCATTGGTGACTTCATAGCGGTCCATTAAAAATTCACCGACCTGTTTTGGACCATGTTGTTCGAGGCCCACGATATACATGTCCGTTTTATTTCCGGGGATGCGGACCATTCCTTCAGGAAGTGTTCCAACAGTGTCCAGTTTAAGTTTTGCAATATCCGGTCCTATACGGCCATACGTCCATGGCCCGGCGTATTCGATAGTCTGATATCCTTCTTTCCTGAATTCCAGCCGGAGGTAACCCCGTGGAAAACGCACATCCTTCAATGGGGTGATCCCCAAATTTCTCCATTCGGCATCAGGTGTAGAATATTCCTTCCATTTCACCTCTACACCTTCGGGTTCTGTTTCAATATCAATGGTGGTCGAAATGACAGGCCATAATTTGATCAATGCAGAATCCTTTGGGATATACTTCTCAGCTTCAATCGCCATGTCGAAAGCTTCAATAGGCGCCCGGAAGTTATTTTCGACCAGTTTTTGAATAGCCGGGAGCAATTCGTTTCGTGCATGTTGCCTCTTGAAAATCGGAGGGACTAACATCAGGCCTGCAACCATCAGTGCCAGGAGAGGTAATGCAAAGCCCAATATTTTTTTAAGAGATACAGGTTTCTTTGATGTAATTACCGGTGCCTGGTCCGAAAGCATTCCTTTCATACGGACTGTGGCTGAAGTCTCTTTGTGAAAGCTGTTGATATCTACTTCGTATATGTTGACCGGATCTTTGACATTTTTAAGATTTTCCTCCCTGACAAAAGTGGAGATAATCCCCTGCTTGTTGGCGATATTCTTATGGACAGCTTCTGATATCCAGATGCCCCCAACCGGAGCAAGTGCCTGGAGCCTGGCAGCGATATTGACGCTGTCCCCGAAGACATCATTGTTTTGAAAGATGACATCACCGAGATGGATGCCTATGCGCAATTGCAATCCTTCAATCTGTTCGCAGCCCTTGATCATCAGGCAGGCGCAGTTGACTGCATCGATGACGGTCGAAAAGCTGGCCAGGGTGCCGTCGCCGAGTTCCTTGATATACAGGCCTCCATACTTTTCGATCAGGGGCTTTTGTAATTCTCTATTCTGGCGGAGCAGTTCAAATGCTTTCTTCTCATCATGTCCCATCATGGCCGTATAACCAACGATATCGGTAAACATGATGGCGGCGAGTTGGCGGGTGGATGTCATTGGTTACAGTTGTTACAAAAGGAGATGCTTGCGCAAAAGATACGGACTTTCATGAAGAAGAAAAGCAAGGGAGCAAAGTAGCAAGGGTCAAAGGGCAAGGGAGCAATGGAACAAGGGAGCAAGGGAGCAAAGGAGCAAGGGAGCAAAGGAGCAAGGGTGTAAAGGGCAAGGGAGCAAAGGGAGCAAAGGGTGCAAAGGGTAAGGGAGCAAGGGAGCAAGGGAGCAAAGGAGCAGAAGGAGGTTCAAGCGGCATTGCGGCGTTGCGCGAGAAATAATTTGCGAAGATTCAAAACATTAGAATACGGACGAGGCTGATGCCTCCGCGAAAAATGCTACGGCATCCAAGAAGGAAGCGAAAGAAGCGATTAACTGCTATCTTGTATCTGACTTACAACTATGCAAAAAATGCATTTTGCTTACATGGTATTTAGGATATGTGGCTTGATACTGTTGACAGCCGCATACTGTCCTGTCTATGCGCAGACGCAAGCCTGGACATTATGGGCGTCGGGCTTGCCAACCGGGGTATATCCCAGAATGGTGGTAGCCCCAAATCATGATATCTTCTATGCATTGCTAGGTGCGGGGACTAATTTGGGCTATGTGTATCGGGCTAATACACTTGAAGATTCCGGGCAGTTTGAAGCAATGCCACAGATCCCACGTCCGGCCAGTATTCAGAATAATATCGTTGCCCTCGGATATAACAAGCTGAGTGAACCACTGGTCGGTATCTATCGAACTGACCTGAGCGAGCCATGGCTGTTCAGGTATGATCAACAATCCATGCAGTGGGACACGGCTATCGCAGATGCTACACCAACGCTTGGAGGGCATTGCATGGCGACCTCACCTGATGGTACTATTTATGTTGGGGCACGGTGGGCATATATCTATAAATCCACTGATGATGGAGCTACCTTTCATGTGATTGATGAGTCTGCATCTGTAGCAGGCGCATACCCTTGTTATTATCCGTCATGGAATGGATCGGACAGTGATGGGGCTATCTTTTCGATCAATATTGACAAGCAGGGTAGAGTTTATGCCGGTACAGAGACAGCCGGAGTGATATACTCTGATGATCAGGGAGCCCACTGGCAACCCGCAGATGCCTTTGCATGTGTACCGGGAGATCCTGAACAGTATGATACGATGAGTCCGATGCTGGCCCTAGCCCTGGGAGGTAATATTGGTGCAGTAGGGTTCACTAAGGAAGACAATCTCGTGTGGTCCGGGCCGGATATGTGGAAGCTGGGATGGAGGAATAAAATGGGGTATTGTGACCTGGTCGATGGTAGTGTGATGGAGTTAGAAGGATTGCCTGATTACCTTGTTCAGACAGGCCAGCAGGTTTCGAAGATCGTGACCACGTCCAATGGCCGCATGTTTTTTCATTCCGGTTCGTCAAATGGCGCTGAGGCTATTGGTATCTATACATCAACAGATGGTATGCACTGGACACTATTCAATGACGGCATCACCGGACAAAATGATGGATTTTCAAAGGGCTCGCTAGCGGTCGATGGTAACCGGGTCTTTATGGCTACACATGATGGGAAGGTCTGGATGTATGATGATAGTTTGACCCAAACGACCGAACCGTCCTCGGATATTGAAGCATACCGGTTAACCGCTCTTCCTAATCCAGCGACAAACAGCATTTCGTTTTCAGACGGAGTAAACCAGGCGATCATTTGGAGTGAACTGGTCTTATACAATGGATGCGGTATGGTCTTGTCTCACATCCTCCATAGTGACGAATCATCATCATTTTTAGGTATTGATGACCTGGTTTCAGGTTATTATTTTGTTTCCCTTCGCGGCAATGATGACCTATTGTATTATTCCAGTTTTGTCAAAATATAAGCAAACGCTTTTACCAGCTATATAAGAATCTATTGAATCAATAGTTTTCTGCTTTCTTGTACGGTTGATGTTCGTATCTCAACAAAATACATTCCGGGGAGAAGGGAACTCAGATCCATATTCATCTTCTGCTGATTTTGGAACTTACGATCTATCAGCCTGGCGCCGTTAAGACTGTAAACCTGAACGATCGTTTCACCTGCCCAGCCAGCTTTAGCCTCAATGGTTATTGCATTGATTGTTGGGTTGGGGTAGAGCATGAAGGATGGCGGGTTTTTAAATGAAGGCTCTTCAATAAAGGTAGTGCCTCCATTGGTGGTTTTCAGGATGGTACCAATATCTCCCACCACATAGCCGGTATTGGCATCTGTAAAGTAGACTGATTGGAATGCGTAAGATGTTTGTACGGGTATAACATTCCATGTAATACCACCATCGGATGTTTTTAAAATTGTTCCGACATACCCTACTGCATATCCATGGTTAGCATCCGTGAAATAAACTGAATTAATATACAGGTTTGAATTGCTCGCTTGTATTTCCCAAGTGGTACCCGCATCAATGGTTTTTAAGATATTGTGTACACCTGCGGCATAGCCGGTATTGACATCAGTAAAAAAAACGGAACGTAAATCATCGGTGATGACAGCTGGTAATGATTGCCATGATGCACCTGCATCTGTCGTTTTATACATTTTCCCATTTAACCCCACAGCATACCCGGTGTTAGGTTCAGTAAAGAATACTGAATTTAATTCAAAAGCGGTTCCAGGAGGAGCTGCAGCCCATGTTCCGCCACCGTCTGTTGTCTTTAAAATAGTTGAACCAACCGCATAGCCGGTATTAACATCCGTAAAGAAAATGGATTTGATATAAGGCGCATTGATGGAATCCGTAGCATTCCAGGTTTCACCTCCATCAAGTGTTTTATAAATGACTGAACCAACTGCCCATGGTATATATTCAGTGCCAGCTGCGTATCCAGCCTGGTCATTTATAAAATAGATATCATTTAGCCTTACGGATGAATTGAAGGATATGTCGGTCCACACCTCGCCCGCGTTGTACGTTTTTAGAATTGTTCCTTCTTCGCCAACAGCATATCCTGTGTTAGTGCTTGTGAAACAAACATCAAAAAGCGAATTGTATTTATTAGAAAATGGATTCCAGTTTATTCCTGCATCATCTGTTTTCAGGATGATTCCTCCTGCTCCTACTGCATATCCAGTAAGCGTATCTGTAAAGTCAATTGAAAGCAATGGAAAATCAGGTTGTTGAATAGTAACCCATGTTAAACCGCCATCAATGGTCTTGGATATGTATCCGTATTGGTATTCCGGATAAGTCTCTCCTCCCACTGCATAGCCAGTATTCGCGTTTGTAAAATAGATGGAATTACAATTAAAGTTAGCCTCGATCTCCGTCCATGTGATGCCGCCATCCATTGTTTTGTACAGATTGGAAGCCCCGGCTACATAGCCTGTATT
This sequence comes from Candidatus Opimibacter iunctus, assembly GCA_016716665.1. Lineage (GTDB taxonomy): Bacteria > Bacteroidota > Bacteroidia > Chitinophagales > Saprospiraceae > Opimibacter > Opimibacter iunctus. The sequence continues at coordinate 22,647 of JADJVH010000018.1, forward strand.
CTGGTCAATAAACAATACCGACAATAATCCCGATTCTGTTGTAGTATAGGGCGCCCAGGTTGTTCCGGCATCAGTAGTCTTAAGAATGATCCCTCCCGCCAAAGTTTGACCTACAACGTATCCTGTGTTGTCATTCGTAAACAATATTGCGTTTAAGGTGTATTCAGGTTCATTTAAGAGGTCAATCCAGGTTGTTCCTCCGTCAACAGTCTTCTTGATCATTCCGTAGCCATTGCCTACAAAATATCCTCCTCCGGCAATATAACCTGTGTTAGCATCAGTAAAATAAACGCCACGTATAGCATCAGCTTTAGCTATTGAAACATCTGTCCATGTTGCCCCTCCATTTAAGGTTTTCAGTATGATTCCGCTATCACCTGCTGCATATCCGTTTTCTGTATCAACAAAATAAACCGAGTTAAATGATTGGGTTGTACCGCTATTCAGGATAGAATAGGATAGTCCGCCATCAGCCGTTTTAATAATGGTGCCTGACGCACCCACAGCGTAGCCTGTTTTGTCATCTGCAAAGAAAATAGATGAAAGCAAATTTCCCTGAGGAAGGGGATTCTGCCATGTCCATTGTGCATTTAGCATTAATACCCAAAGCCAAATGATGATCGGGAAGCCAATCTTTTTCATGTTCTTGAAATTTTTCACTGAAATATTAGTTCCCCGACACTACATTAGCAATGACAGTCGTCAATGCTATAAGTGATGAAGATCATTAGATTTATTGCTTTCATTTTGTTCAGTTTAATTATAATATTTTCTTGCCTTTGCCGATGAGACTAACCCTTCACTGAGTTATCAAGTAGAAATGGGTATGAAGTCGTGATTTAATCGCTTTTCGTCGATGGAGCTGTCCTAAAGAGTAATTATTTGCTTCACATGTTCTATTTTTACGACTTAATTCGGTAGATACATTTAAAGCAAAAAGTGATGAAAAACAGGTTTTATGCTTTACTATTTCTTGTCATGTGTGGTGTACAGTCCTATGCTCAATCCCCTCAGGATAGCTCCCCAGCCCAGACTGCCAAAGCCACTGATTTCAGCGGCGGATACGGACATTTCTTTACCGGGGTAGGGTGGATCGAACCCTCTGATCTGGTCAGCCATCTGCAAGGCTCAGCCGTGATGGGAGCAACATTTGCCTGGGACAAAGTAGCGATCAATACCGGGTTTGAAGGATTTGCCGAAATCCACAGGTTGCTGGTAGGAGGCGGAGGATTCGGCCTGATTACCCAAAACATGGAGTCGGACAAAGGTGTGGTAAGGTTTGGCTTCGGAGGCGGTTATGCCAAGATAGGATATGTGGTCTATCAGCAGCCACGTTATTTTGCCTCACTGATGGCTGGTTTTGGAGGGGGCGCTATGTATGTTGGCATTGAAAACACATCAGATCAAACGCCCATTTATTTCAGCAGCAATGCGCCTGTATTGCCTCACGGGGACGAAGATTATTTCCGCGGCTATCTCTTGTACGACCTGGCGATCAACAATAAATTTATCGCTACCAGGATCAACCAGTCCAGCCGGAAATTCGGCGGACTGATGTTTGGTTTAGATGCAGGGGCTTCTATCGGTATCCCTGTTGATACATGGCGGGACGATTATGGAAAAGTGACCGGTATCCCTTCCCCTGGCACTTTTGTAAGTCCATACCTGCGCCTGACTATAGGCGGTGGTGGATTCAGGAAGCATATGCCATATTAACGTAAGGCGAAGGCTAAGGCGAAGGTTGAGGTTCAGAAAAGATAAAGTCATCCATTACGCAAATATCCTTAGTCCCTCTATCATCGGGTCCAAGCGCAGTATTTCCTAAGGTGATACGGGCACGATGAATCATGGCGGCTTCGAAGAGCAATCCCAAAAATGCCTGGCCTTCCTTCATCATAGGGACATAGTACGTGCCAAGGGAGTTATCATCTATATCAAACAGACTAATGGAACTTGTTTCTGCACGATCGACATCGATGAATACTGCACCAACTCCTTTTACTATAGCCGGGATACTGGTGCCTGGGATATAAAACCGTACTTCCAGGATGTTACTCGCCTGAGGGCTGATCATCCTTTCCCCGCTATAGGTTGGGAATATATTGGCATACGTCGCGTTGAAATTAACAAAGGATGGAGCTGTGCCTGTTGGGTTGTCGCTGTCTGCACATATCATAAGGCGTGAACCCGGTGTAGAGAATTCGGCACCCCTCGCCTGATGATAGGACCGATCGTTAAAGTAAGTCTCGGGATAGCTGTTGGGTAATGCCAAACTATCAGGTATGACATCCCAGTTTATCTCTCTCCTGCCTGCAGGTTTCGAACCGAGGTAATTGATGTTATTATCTCCCAGGAGGTCTCTGAATGCATCAACATCTGATTTGATATCGCCGAAGGCAGAATAGGTAGCAGGCTTGATATGGTCCACTTCCTGACGTGAGCAAGCTAAGACAAAAACAAATGTAAAAAGAAGGATAGCCAGACTTTTGGAATGCAGTGAGATGAATTTCATAGGCTGTGATTTACCACAAATTAATCAAATAAAGGATTAATTATAGATATCGCGCAACGACGCAGCGACGCAAAGATGCAGGTATATGATTCATAGTTACCGCGCAGAGACGCAGAGACGCAGTTATATTTTAAATAGATATCGCGCAACGACGCAGCGACGCAAAGATACTTTTCATAGATATCGCGCAACGACGCAACGACGCAAAGATGCAGGTATATGATCCATAGTTATCACACACAACTCACATGCCCACTCATCTCACGTTCTCACGTTCTCACGTTCTCACGCCCACACCCAGCACCTCTTACTGTCTTACTTTCTCACAGTCTTACACCTGTGTCACATCCTTGTACTTGTTGTACAGGAAAGATATGATCAACAGTAAAATCCCCAGTGAAACAAAGACAACTGTCTTGGCAATCGTATCCAGGTGTGTAAGGTCATAGACTGCCAGTTTGATGAGCGTTACAGCAAACAATAGGATAGCGCCGATACGCAGGTGCTGTTTGCCTTTCCAGATGCCCAGGATGATCAGGAACAAGGCATAGATACCCCAGACAATACTTAATCCAAGCCGGGTGGATTCCGAATAGTGAAGTGCTGTCATGATGGTAATCCACTCATTGCTCACCACACTCAGCACTGAAAGATGAAGGAGGAGGTCAAAGGCAATGGACAGCCGGTGATTGACTTTGCTCTTTTCTTCGTGCCTGATGATGTCATACAGGCTGTAAAGCATAAGGCCTGCAAAGGCAAAAGAAATATACCTGATGGCCATATTGAAGCTGCCTGCGGTGTATTTAGGGTTTGTATCCGGAAGGAGGTAACTATCCCTAAGCTGGTTGAGGACCATCAGCCCTTCGGACAGGAAGGCTAATATGCATATGGAGCCGAAAACAAGGATGGTGATAGTCAGTATTTTGCTCTTTATGCGTTTGAGATTCAGATATGCGAGTATGCAAAAGAAGAGGAATGAATAATTGAGCGTCCAGATGACTTTGTAGTTTGTAAGGTCCTGGTTGAAGTATGTAGTAGGATAATCTGTTCCTTCAACAGTGCCGGTGATTGAAGAATCCAGGTATAATTGATCCCAGTATGTCGTCAACTCTATCCTGAAGGCAAAATAGATGGCGGCAAGCAGGATGGATGGGATTGCAATATTCATAAATGACCTTAGCGTACCGGCTAAAGGGGAAGTACTTTCTTCTCTTTCGCGGATGAGATAGGTGATCACCGCCAGCGAGGCAATAAACAGTATGGACGTCAGGAAATGTATATTGAGTAGAGGCGTAATCCGTGTGCCGACGATGGCAGGGTCATATTGGTGATAGACACCCATCCAGTCGCCGATGATGCTCAGCGAGGCCAGGAAAATCAATGCATAGGATATCTGCTCATAGATTTCATCCCTTCTGATCCTGCCGATCCAGAAGAGCAACACGGCTTCACCGGCCCAGAGCAAAGTCACCCAACTGCCATCTAACTGGACAGGGATGGCAATCGTCACAAATACCAGCACCAGGCCTGCGACAAGTGAAAATAAATTGCGGTCGGCTATATTCCGGATGTAGATAAAAAGGGTGACTGCGAGATGAATCGCTGCATTGGCCAGTGTAAACAATCCCAGATATTGACTGCCATCTTGATGGTTGTCCAATGCGGCATAGCCAAGGCCATAGAAGATAAATGAGTTGGACAGGATCAGCAGGACATCCGTGGTCCTGAATTTTTCCTGATGGATTAGCTTATATGAAATGAAGATGAGGTAGAACGTGATAAAGAACAGAAACCCGAAAATCCAGAAGGTCAGGAAATCATTGCTGTCCTCAAATTGAAATACATACCAGACACTGAAGATCAGCCAGGTGAGGAGAAAAGAAGAATAGTACAGGGGCTTCCAGTATTTTTTGATGGCGATGATGAGGATACCGGCATTGATAATCGCCATGTAAGTATACAGCACCGTGGTATTACCAGAATCGTTGCTCAACAGGAAGGGGACTGCATATGCACCTACGAGGCCGATATGTGCGATGACTTGCCGGTTGTAATTCATAGCCGCACCGATCGTCAATACGGTAAACAGCACCATCAAGGCAAAGGCCACGGCCTGCGGCATCATCGCATAGAAGGTGTAAGCCGCATAGGTGATAAAGTACATGATTGCTATGGCCCCGCTGACGAGAACAGCACTGAAATCTGTGTATGCTTTCTTCAGCCTGAACCCTACACCAAGTAGGCAAAGGCCAATCGCATAGCCCAGGCAAATACGCGTGAGTGGGCTGATAAGGTCGTGTTCGATGGAATATTGAGCGCCTATGCCTACTCCGATGATCGTGATCGCAATTCCAATCTTGCTGATGATGTTAGAGCCGATATAATGCTCTACATCTGCTTTTGGTTTAGGTGGAGTGGCTGCAGGGATCGTGGGGATTTCAGGCGGGCCTGTTGTTATTTTTCAGGATTGATGGGTTCGACAAATTCTTCAGGTGCATATGTCTCAGTGGTCTCTATGGGCTCTCCGGATAGCACCTGTTCACTTTTATTGTCTTGCTGCGAAGGTTGCAGGCCTTGAAGAGAATAGATCTCATTCCGTATTTCTTTCAGTTCCGATGAAAATGCATCTTGCTTCTTTGACAATGCCTCGAGTTTTTCGAGCAGTATCTGTAGCTTTTCGTTGTTGCCTGTCATACAGGGAAGGGATTAAATAAGGGTTATTTTTTTAAGCTAGCAGCTATCAGCTATCAGTGATCTGTGATCAGTTTAATATCTCATTTCTTAACTCTTAACTCTTTACTCACAACTCACAATCACACACATACCTCACTCTCTCACGTCTCACGGTTCGACCTGCTTTCACGCAGCCCTGTGCTATACTTCGACTCCGCTCAGCACGGCGCAGCTCACCAACCGCGTCTCACGTCTCACGTTTCTCACGCCCTCACTCTCCACCTCTCACTGTCTTACTGTCTTACTCTCTTACACTCTCTGTTGAAGTCACCACGTACATCTTCCATCGTCCGTCTTTCTTCTTCCACAACTCCGTCCAGGCAAAATCCGTAATCTCACGGGTGGGTATAGTGTCTGTTTCAATACTCACTTCCACATGCTTTCGGATGAGGACGTGGGCCATAGTGCCATCGTCAGATATAGCGTAGACCGGAGGTTGGCTGTCTTCCCACTTGATAAATTCAACGGCATCGAAATATTGCATAAACCTGGAGGTCATCTGATCTTTGGTAAAGGAAGTTACCTCCCCGTTTTTGATTTGCACCAGCGTATCATTGAGCATATTGACCAGTATGGCAGGTTCTTCCTGCAGGTGGGCGGCTTGTTCCTGTTTTTGAAGGTCAGCAAGGGTGCTGAGTTCTTTTGCCATACCTGATTTTGGCGGGGAACAAGCAAAGATTAAAAGCACAATGAAGATGCCAGGCAAGAGCTTAAGGTGATGCGGGGGGATGAATTTCAAGAACATCTGTTCAGTTGTTTTTAATGATCCTGTATTCCGTTACTATATTGCCAGGTTGGAATACATACATGAGTTGGTCACTGACAGGGATTGAAGTGACGCCACTTTCTTTAAACGAATATTCCATGAGGAACTCCCATTGGTTGTTGACCAGCTTGTAGAACCTGTATTTCTCGATATCAGGATTGGGGTCTTTGGCCCGGATAAAGATCTGGCCGAGTTGATTTTGCTGCAGGTCAGACAGCTGGTTGATTTCTGGAGGTAGTGCTACCGGGCTCCATGATGTTCCATCCCATTGGAGGAAAAACTGCCTGCCATCTTCGTAACCAAGCACATACACAATGTTGTTGTCACTGACATACAAGTCATATACTTTCCCGGCCATATCCCCGATGTTGATCCAGTCTGTCCCGGTCCAGAAAGCCACAAAATATTTTTCGGTCACTTCATTCTTAAAGTTTCCTACAACATATATCCGGCCGGAGGCATCGATGCCTTTGAGGAAGTAATCGTTAAAGGATGGTGCGATCGCTTTCATTTTTGATTCACCTACTACCTCCCATCCCTTAGCTCCCCACTTTATGACCTTGCCTTCCCTTCCGGCGTAGAGATTGCCATCATTGCCTATAGCTACTTTTTTCGCTTCCCCTTTATGCTCGCCCAGCATTGTCCATGAGCTCTTCTTTCTTTTATACAAGCCCAGGGTAGTTGAAGCATAGATGCTCCCATCATCTGCGAGGGCTAGGTCTGATACATTGCCGGCCATATTTTCCTGGACGGAGACCCATTTGTGGTTGATGAGTTTGACGGCTTTGTAACTGGTATAGGAGGTTGCATAGACATCTCCCAATGCGTCAATAAAAAAGTTGTATTCACTTACTTTTTCATTGTCCAGTGTGTATTTGACTACACTGTCTCCTGAGGCTATAGCAGGGTTTCCAGTCAGGTAATGCAATACCATTATATCCATGGGATTTGCAGGCTGTAGCATGTGAGTGCTATTATGGGCAAAAACAGTAAGTGTACCAGCGGTTAATACAACGGTTACTGCATGAAGCAGGAACTTCTGAAAAGAGGACTTCATAAAGTAGGTATAGGTAGTTTACGCAATGATTTGTATTGATGTAAATCTAACTTAATTTTATTTATATGGGGGTTGCGAAATGGTGGAGGTAGGAATAGGTTATAGTATTTATCCGGCACTTTAAAAATTTTAAGAAAGTGAGATCGTGGATCCTTCAATTTCCCTTACGGCAAGGACAGTTTTAGATTTGAACATGAGACCACTTGTTAGGTTTAGATTACCGGCTTGGGTAAGCATGATTTATTACCTGGCGTCAAAGACGTCTTTAGTGGCATTACCTGGAAGATGATTCTTTTGATCCGACGCACGCAGACGCAGGTATAACCTGCGCCTAATCTTTTCTCTTTTTATGAGGCCTGCGGCCTCATTTTAAGGATTAGTTTTTCTATTTGATATCTGGCATCCTTGTCACATCTTCGATATGCACAAGGGTCAACAACCAACGGCCATCAGCTTGTTTTGTCCATACCAGGCTGTAATTGCCCTTCTCCTTGAGTACAGGGCCATTGGGGATGGTGAGGTCAAGGGTATAGGTGCCACCATCGTACGCCAGCTTGTCACTTGCGTTTTTGATGACAGAGGTCGTCCTGATATTGCCCAGTACCTTGATGCCCCCACTGACCCATTTGCTGGCGATTGCCTCAGTACCGGTGTGGATCAGTGAATCATTCATGACGACTGCATCCGGTGATAGGGTGCTCATGATCGCCGCAGAGTCTTTATTGTTCCACCCGGCGAGGAATAGGACATTGAGCGAATCAACGTTTACGTTTGATGTAATTGAAGATGGCTCTGGAACTTTTACATTGTTAGCATTGCAACTAAAAAGTAAGGCAATGGCCAGTAGTGGAAGCAGGTCTTTCATCACGTCAGTATGGATTAGGCTATTACCATTCAAGATAGGCTTATCCTGACAATTTTCCAAAAGTCAAGATTGTAGATCAGAAGGGTCAGATGAATTAACCCCTGGCAGCGGCCGGAGACGAGGCAAGGGGGTTTCAGGTCTTCAGTGCTGCGGAATACTCTTTTCTTAGCACCCTGTAAAGAAAGAAAAGCACGGAAAAGACGATCAAGCCATAAATGACAAACAGTGGGCGGCCCACAATGTCCCGATAGGTATCATAGAACCCGACCTGGTAATATTGACAAAGGTTGTGAAAAGTGGCCAGGAAGCTACCTACGATCATCGCTCTGATCATCACATAGCCGAGGTGGGCGATCAGAATCCGTTTGTCTGTCGGGGCTTTATAGAATATCTGGTATGCCTTGCCTTTTTTGCTTGTAGTACAACTCAGAAACAAAGTCAAGAAATTTAAGGGGTTCGGTGGTGTGTCGCGGAGAACGATACCTGAAAACATAATAGAAGTAGGCCCCGATGATAAGGCTGATGATGATCAGATTTGAAATGATCAGGCCATTCCAGCCGACACCAAATAATCGGGTTAATGGATTCATTTCCCCTTCCATGCCACCGGGCTGGAAAAACCAAAGACGTGTAGAATAAAAATCACATCCCCTCGCAAAGAGGAGCAGGGTGATCATGGTGAGGAACTTGAGTTTCATGCCTTGGCTGGAATTATCGTTATAAAATGAATAACGATAATCAGGCCATCAAATTATTCATGATAATAGAATTTTCCTTCAGTGATTTTTAGCACATCTCCTGCATTTCCGGTCAGTTCTCCTTCAAAGGTGGCTTCTATTTCATCAGGCCCTGTGGAGGCTTTGGTGATGACGACTTTCAGGTTAAAACCCATCATGCTTCCATACAGGTAATTCTGTGGGGATAAGTTTGCGAGTTGAGCGACATTCAGATCAGCATTGCCAGCTTGAATCTGGTAAGTGCCAGGGCCATCGACATTGTACAGGTTAATATTGAAGGGCTGCTCATCTTTGTTCTTGGGTCCTTTGCTTCCGGAGATGATGATGGCTTTATTATATCCTTTCGGATGGAATGCCCCAAAAATCGAGTTGTCAGCTTTCCATTCTGCACCATTTATTTTCATGGTCAGGGAATTGCTTTGTGCAGATGGGACTTCGGTCGTCGCAGGCTTTGAATCACTATTTTCTTGTTGGGGTTTGCTGCCACAGGCCAGGATCTGGAGAGAGAGTAATGCCGAGAGGAGAATAAGTCTGTTGTTCATGAGAAGGTTAGTTTGACCTCAAGGTAGTATTTGTTTTAATAAGCTAAGCGGAAAAATGCAAACTTGTTGCTTTATGAAACCAGTGGAATAGATGGCTCATCAACGTGGACTTGTCCAGGGACAATTGCCGGTAAGTTGGTATTTCCGTTTGAGGCATAAATAGGGGAGTATGTCTCCTTCGGTGTCTCTTTATCAGACGCGCGTTTTACAGGTATATCTGCATGAATTAGTGAATGACCAAATGGTTAGGAAGTAGAAGGCTCTTTTATGGGTTCCTTTTATTTCTTGTTCCTGATAACTTATTTGTTTCACTTTATAAATCCTGTGACCATGAAAAGTCTGATTTACGCCTTTGCGCTTATTCTCTCTACTTCTCTTATCCAATTTACTACAAGACCAATGCCTCCAAGGACCATTAGTGGCCTTGTACTGGATGAGACTAAATCACCACTCATATTTGCTAATGTCTACTCTGATTGCGGAGGTACTGGAACCCAGACGGATTTCAATGGATATTTTTCAATGTCGGTTCCTGATACTTGTGATTGGATTGAAGTCAGTTATACCGGATACGCTGCCCAGCGCATCAGTATACATGATAAGGATTCTGTCTGTGTTATTTTGTCAGCCGGGGCTATGCTCGAAAGTGTGGTGGTGACAGCCTTCAAGATCCCCCTGATCGAGCAGGATAGAACGACCCAGGGAGGCATCAAGACCGCTGAGCAGATCCGTAACCTTCCGACTAAAAACATCAATTCGATTGCTGCGACTTCTGCCGGGCAGTATACTCAACAAGGTGGACAAGTTAATATCAGGGGCTCAAGGAGCAATGCCACGGATTATTACCTGGACGGAGTTCGTGTAACTACAAAGCACAATGGCAATGTTGGAGCTAAAGAACAACAACCAGTCGTCAGGAATAATGCTTTCAATACTGAGGATTATAGCCTCATCGTTGAAAATGAATTTCATGCCCCGGCAGATGTCCCCTTGTCTACATTCTCAGTAGATGTAGATGCGGCTTCGTACAGCAATATGCGCAGGTTCCTGGCCTATGGGCAACGACCACCAAAGGATGCCATCCGCATCGAAGAGCTTATCAATTACTTTGATTATACTTATCCACAACCTGTGGATGATAAGCCAATAGCGATTTATTCGGAAGTTGGGAGTTGTCCGTGGGCTACCGGACACAAGCTTGTCCATATTGGGATACAGGGAAAGGCCATACCAATGGATGATTTGCCGGCTTCAAATCTTGTTTTCCTTATCGATGTTTCCGGTAGCATGCAGGACGAAGACAAACTGCCTCTTGTCATTGCTTCCTTCAAGCTATTAGTCGAGCAACTTCGGGAGCTGGACCGTGTAGCTATTGTCGTCTATGCGGGAGCATCAGGCTTAGTATTGCCTTCGACAGCGGGAATCAGGAAGGAGGACATTGTTGCTGCACTGGATAAATTGCATGCAGGTGGTGCCACTGCAGGAGCAGCAGGCATAAAGCAAGCCTATGAAGTTGCGCGGGAAAATTTCATTACCGGGGGAAACAACCGTGTCATCCTGGCTACTGATGGTGACTTCAATGTCGGGGTGAGTAGTGAAGGCGAACTCATCAGGATTATTGAAAAGGAGCGGGAGAGTGGTGTATTCCTCAGTGTCCTTGGATTCGGGACCGGCAATTATATGGACAATAAAATGCAGGAACTGGCTGATCATGGAAACGGTAATCATGGCTATGTGGACAACATAACTGAAGCCAGGAAAATATTTGGCAATGAATTTGGCGGAACACTTTTTACCATAGCCAAGGATGTAAAGATCCAGGTGGAGTTCAATCCAGCTCTTGTTGCCTCTTACCGGCTCATCGGTTACGAAAACCGGATGTTGGAGGCAGAGGATTTTAATGACGATTTGAAGGATGCTGGTGAGATCGGAAGCAATCACAGCGTAACCGCGCTATATGAAATTGTCCCGGTGGGTATGGAGACAACTTCGGTAAGGCAAGTAGATGATCTTAAATATCAGAAAAATAGGATGGTAGGTGTTACCACGAAGACAGATGAACTGATGACGGTCAAATTCAGGTACAAAGCTCCGGACGGGGATGCCAGCAAGTTGATTGAGCATATCATTGGGGATACTGATAAGGCTTTTGAACTGACAAGTATTGATTTCAGGTTTTCAGCAGCAGTTGCTTCTTTTGGTATGGTCTTACGAGAATCTGCTTTTGCAGGGAGTGCAACGTTTGAAGATGTTGCCTCGTGGGCTTCCCACTCCATGGGTGATGACCTGCAGGGCTACCGCAAGGAATTTCTAGGTTTAGTCCGCGATGTTCCACGCATCCCTGATGCCACTGCAGATAGGTAAAACTAAAGAAAGGAGCAAGGTGGTCGATGCAGTCACCTTGCTCCTTTTATTTCAGTTTTTACATCTCTCCCAGTTGCTTGAGGTATTTCATTGAGTTGGCTTTGGTGGCTTCGTTTGGATTTAACGAGAGCGATTTCTTAAACGCGGCTACTGCATTTTTCTTGTCCCCTTTGATCGCATATCCTTCGCCGAGACTGTCCCAGGCGTTTGCACTTTCCGGGTGTCTTGTGGTGTTGTCCTTGAACGCTGTGACAGCTTCATCCATCTTGCCTTCATTGAGAAGTTGATAACCATAGGCATTGAGTTCTACCTCTGTTGCCATAGTCAGTGCTTCTGCTTGTATTTTATCGGCTTCTGTTGTTTTTCCTGTCAACCTCATCAAGCCGGCTTGTGTATTGAGTGTCGCAAAATTCTTGTTGATCGCTACTGCACGTTCTGCCCAGGTCAGCCCAAGAGCTGGATTGACCTTGTTTTGCAGCGAGTAATTAGCTGCGGATGAATATCCCTGCCAGGTAAAGCCCATTGCCCCTTTCAATTCCTGTTCGGCATTGGTCATGACAATATCGTCTGTTGTAAATTCGATCGTAACCGGAAATTGTTTCTTCTCCCAGTTTAACACTAACTCTGCCGAGGTCTTAGTGGGATTGAGGAAATCATAAGTGAGTTGTTCAGTCATGGCATGTTCCCTGATCTGGATTCTAGCCCTGAGTTGATCATTGGCCGGGTCATAGAAGAAATTTCCCCATGAGCGGTAATCTTTCGATAGCACCACTTCACCACTGTTGTCAGCATTGATCGCGAAAAACAAGCCGTACTTTCCTGCAGGAACCATTTGTCCCTGTATTTTGGCATCATGTGAGAGTTCGATCACCGTATTTTCATTTGCTCCGGCACGCCATGGTGTCTTGTGCGGGCTTCCAAAGGGTTCGACATTGTAGCCATAAGGCACGAGGTCACCCCAGATCACACGGCCTTTGACAGAGGGTCTTGAATAATTGACGGTAACCCTGGAGATTCCAATGGTCTGAGAGACTTCAGCGGCTGGGCTTGGGGGTCGTGGCGTAGTGATCGCCTGTGACCAGGAAGTGGAAGCGGTGATCATAATGGCGATGGCCATCAACAATCGAGAGGTACTTGCATTTTTCATGAATCTTGGTTTTAGATTCTGAAAATACAAAGGGGAAAGGCATGCTTTATGTGATGCCATGGTATATTGGACAAACGCTACCTGATGAGGGACGCGGTGGGGTCTACGATCGACTATTATCCCGTTTAAAAAGTAGAGACGCGATTAATCGCGTCTCTACTTTTTAAACAGGATAATGGTTGGGCTTGATGATTTGATTTATCCCCAGGGGTCAATGCGTTCTATTCCCCGGTCCCTTGATCAGTGTCAACAGAAATGAGACATTCAGGCCAAGCGTGATGATATTCACGATATGGGCAAAGGAAGGCGCACCTTCAGGCCAGATCTGGCCTAATAATACGATGGCGTTGAGGACGAGGAGTATGATGATAAACATCCTTTTTGCAGTAGGCATAGTTCTAGTTTATTTGATTTATGTAGTATGATTTGAAATGAGGCATCCCTTTGTTTCAAACAATGGTTGACCATGCTAAATTAAACCGTTATTTGGGTTGTTGGTGATCAAAACTTATCACCCTGGTAAGCTTCCATTGTCCATCCTCCAGGAGCCAGATGTGCATAAACCTTGCAGTACTGGTCAGGTATTCAGGCTTGTCTCCTTCGATAGCATAAAACCTATGTGTGCCACTTTGAAGCGCACCATATAGGGTTCCATTATTTTCCATGGGATATACTTCAAGGCTCCCGGGGTCCAATACGCGTTTCGCTTTATAGGACATCTTGCACAATCCATCCCTGGTGTTGGCTATAAAGTCTTTCCTGGAAGTGGTGATGCCTGATTTGTCATGATAGAATTCAAAGTCCTCACTGACCAACTTTTCAAATTGACTGATGTCACATGTATTGAAGCCAACGTCAAATAGCAGGCTATCCTGTGTCTTCAATGTTTTAAAAAGGGTTGATGCATGATCTGATTGTGCACTGAGTGCAAATGTTGACCATGAAAGGAACAGGATGATTCTAATGGAACTCATTGGACAGAGTTTTAGGGTAGAAACCTCGGGATATCCGGAAGTGTTGCCTTTTGAGGAGATAGTAAGATGGCCAGAAATTAGCTTTTAATAAATTTCAAGCTGTACTTTTTGTTGCCCAGGGTATAGGTCAATAGATATATACCGCTTGTGATGTTGCCTAGATCATTCACCTTAACCGTTTTATTATTGACCGACCTGCGATAGCTTTTGATGAGTTGACCATCAAGGCTGTAAATATTTACGGAGACTATTTCATTAGTGTTGTTTTCAATAGTGAGGTTTAATTCATCCTCTACAGGATTAGGATAATACTTTTGGTCAGCATGATCATCCTGATAGCTTGTTGAGACCGGGCTCTCCTGATATACCCTGACATAATCTATTTCCATTGCACTTTGGGTAAAATTAGGATCTATGCTTTGTTGGATCGCGACATTGAGCAGGAGGTATTGTTCGGCATCAAAGGGCCAGGTGCTGGCATCCTTGACCAGGGGATTGTAGGTGTAGTGTACTATGCCATCCACACTGAAAACCAGTTTTTGCGGAGTCCAGACGAACGTGTAGACATGAAAATCACTGGACGCAGTGGATATGGATCGACCACCTAAGTTGACGGTAGCGCCATAGCTCGATGGCGTGTGGATAGCACTCTGGACATAGTTTTGATTATTGCCCCAGTGTTCCATGATATCAATCTCTCCGCATGCCGGCCAACCAGTGGTCCCAAAACCCTGGTTGTCCCAATAGCCTCCGTTTTCATTCACATTCTTGCCCAGTGTCCAAATCGCGGGCCAGGTGCCTGCCCCGATCGGAAGTTTTGCCCTGACTTCTACCTTGCCATACGTGAAGGCAAACTTTGAATTCAACCTTGCTGAGGTATATTGCTTGGTGTAGCCCTGTGATGTGAATGTCTCTTTTTTAGCCAGGATGCGCAACATTCCGTTTTGAACTGAAGCGTTATCCGTGCGATTGGTATAATGTTGTATTTCGCCATTATACCAGCTTCCGGGAGTTGGGAGCTGGGTCTGGTGAAACCATTTGTCGGTATCGATGGGCCCTTCAACATCAAACTCATCTGACCAGACCAGATGATCAAATACAGGACCAGGGATGATTGTGCCGTTGTAATCAACATCATCTAAGTAGGCCTGGACATGGGCGTTATTGTTTTCACCATTGACTTGTAGGACGATCCTGTTGAAATCCGTGCGCTGTATCGGTGGGGCAGAACTGTTGTCCAGGTTGATATAGGGATCATTAGCGAAATTGAAAGTGACCGTTTGCCATTGGTTTAGGGCAATAGGCTTGATGATCTCACACTGTGTTGACCAGGGTTGGGGCAATGTTCCATCCTGCAGTTTTAAGGAAATCTGGTTTGGGGCACTTCCTGTAAGACCACTTGAGGGCACATAGATTTTCAATGTGAATATGTGATTGTCAGAGAGGTCATAATTGTTGCTGACATCAAAGCGTACATTGGCATACTGTCCTCCGACATCTCCATATTCGAGCACTGTGGCAGACGTATTGATGCCTTGTTTAAATGGATTGGCTGACTGTGTATTCATGTTGCAATCATCGCCGTACCATGTCGTGATGGTGCCATTGCCTTCGAAGTCATCATGGACGTTTTGAGCGGTGAGGCAGATGGGAACGCACAGCAGGGATAGCATGCAGACAGGATACCCGAATAGGGTTTGTAGAATGGATTTAGAATTCATATAGACAACAAAATACAGGATTTTGGGGGTTGTGGGTGAATTTTGGTGTTGTCGTTTCAGTTTCTTCGATTATGAAGCGTATATATTTACATTTTATACTCTCCATGGGAAAGTTGATGTTGAGCGGAGCCGAAACAACAACTTTCCCATAACTATATCAGGAGAGAATACCCCGGTCGTTGAGCGGAGTCGAAACGAACGGAAAGTAGCCGAAACATTGACAATTAAAATGTTTGAACACTTCCTTCATAATATCTAAACTGTTGAGAAACATTTGCTCAATTTTCGTGTTTTATAAGATGGAAATTTGATGTAATCATGATGAGCGGTAAGGGCTGAAATAGCGTTTTTAATCGGGCAATATTCAGTAATTTGCTGCCAGCATCAGGTGTGTGAATCAATTCTTTGAAATACTCCTAATTTATAATCAATACAAACAAAAATTAATCTATACAAAATGGAAAATACCAAACCTTCAAGCACATCGTATGATGTCAATGGGGAAGCCAAATGCCCGTTTCATGGCGGAGCTCTAAAGCAGACGGCAGGCGGTGGGACGAGAAACCGCGACTGGTGGCCAAATCTGTTGAATCTGGGTATCCTTCGGCAAAACTCTGCCTTATCAAACCCTATGGGTGAGTCGTTCAATTATGCAGCAGAATTCAAATCATTGGATCTGAATGCATTGAAGAAGGACATCATGGAATTGATGACAACCTCCCAAAGCTGGTGGCCGGCGGACTATGGGCATTACGGGCCTTTTTTCATCCGCATGGCATGGCACAGTGCTGGTACCTACCGCATATCCGACGGACGTGGAGGAGGCGGCTCAGGCACGCAGCGCTTTGCCCCACTCAATAGTTGGCCTGATAATGCTAACCTCGACAAGGCGCGCCTCTTGCTATGGCCTGTCAAGCAAAAATATGGTAAGAAGATTTCCTGGGCGGACCTGATGATCCTTGCCGGCAATTGCGCCCTGGAGTCTATGGGTTTCAAGACCTTTGGTTTCGGCGGTGGCCGTGTGGATGTATGGGAACCGGCGGAAGAGGTGTACTGGGGATCTGAGGGCAAGTGGCTCGATGACAAGCGTTATACCGGGGACCGAGAGTTGGAGAACCCACTCGCTGCAGTACAAATGGGTCTCATCTATGTAAATCCTGAAGGGCCTAATGGCAACCCTGATCCACTGCTGGCTGCACATGATATCCGTGAGACTTTTGGCCGTATGGCTATGGATGATGAGGAGACCGTTGCACTCATTGCCGGTGGACACACCTTCGGTAAGACACATGGCGCTGCAGATCCCGGAAAATATGTTGGACCTGAACCCGCAGCAGCAAGTATTGAAGAGCAAGGGCTAGGTTGGAAAAACACCTTTGGGACTGGAAATGGCGAATATACGATCACCAGCGGCCTTGAGGGGGCATGGACCACAACACCTACAAGGTGGAGTAATAATTTCTTTTGGAACCTTTTTGGCTACGAATGGGAATTAACCAAGAGCCCTGCCGGGCACATCAATGGATTCCAAAGCATGGCATGGGTGCTGATACAGTGCCTGATGCCCACAATCCAGCCAAGAGGCATGTGCCTGTCATGCTGACCACTGATCTTGCGTTGCGATTTGATCCGATCTATGGCCCTATATCAAAAAAATTCCTGGACAATCCGGATCAATTCGCAGACGCCTTCGCACGTGCATGGTTTAAGCTGACACACCGGGATATGGGTCCTCGCGCCCGCTATCTTGGGCCTGAAGTGCCAGCAGAGGCATTGATCTGGCAAGACCCCGTTCCTGCAGTGGAGTACAAATTGATAGATGAGCAAGACATCACTTCCCTGAAAGGCAAGATATTGTCTTCAGGATTGGCTATTCATGAGTTGGTTTCAACAGCATGGGCCTCTGCATCAACATTCCGTGGGTCTGACAAGCGGGGTGGTGCTAATGGTGCACGTATCCGGCTCGCCCCGCAGAAAGACTGGGCAGTCAACAATCCTGCACAACTGGCCAAAGTATTGAAAGCACTGGAGACCATTCAGCATGAATTTAATGGCGCTCAGGCTGGAGGCAAACAAGTGTCCCTCGCAGACCTGATCGTGCTTGCTGGATGTGCGGGTATTGAACAGGCAGCTAAAGCAGCAGGCCACAATGTGACTGTACCATTCTCACCTGGTCGCACGGATACCACGCAGGAACTGACTGATGTGGAATCATTTGCTGTACTCGAACCAGCGGCAGATGGGTTCCGTAACTATTTCAAGAACAAGCATATTGCTTCAGCAGAGGAAATGCTTGTAGACAAGGCACAATTGCTCAACCTGACTGCACCTGAAATGACCGTGCTGGTCGGTGGGATGCGTGTACTCCATACAAATTATGATCATGCACAGCATGGTGTATTTACCAATCGTCCGGAAGTACTCACCAATGACTTCTTTGTCAACCTGCTCAGCCTGGGCAATACATGGAAGGCAACTACCGATGCCAAGGATGTGTTTGAATGCCATGATCGGACAACAGGTGAAAAGAAGTGGACTGGTACTCGCGTAGATCTGATCTTTGGTTCTAACTCAGAGCTTCGCGCCATCGCGGAAGTGTATGGATGTGCGGATGGTCAGGACAAATTTGTCAAAGACTTTGTGGCAGCATGGGCCAAGGTGATGAACCTGGATCGATTTGATCTTGCCTGATCGTATTGCTAAGTATAAATGAGAAAGGTGGCCCGGGAACGGGCCACCTTTCTCATTTATGTTATAACGAGTTATTGGTGTTCGGTATATTTCTTGTAATTATTGAGGATCATCTGCCAGCCCTGTTGCTGTATATCGACGGGGTTTTCATTTTCAGCATCAAAAGTGGTGGTGACTTTTGTTTCATTGCCCCGGGATTCAAAGAGGGTAGTAGCTTGCCTGCCATCGCCCATCGTGTAGGTTAGTTCGCGGTGCGGGTACTACAACGTCATATATGGCCTCGAAATCAAATCCGAAACTGCCATCTTTAGCTTCCATCCTTGCGCTATACTTGCCGCCTGGCCTCAGGTCATTGTACGCAGTGGGACATTGCCAGTCATCAGTAGCAAAGTTCCATTGAGTGATATGATCGGGATTGGTATAGCAGTCCCAGGCCTTTGCTAAAGGTGCTTCTATGGTCGCACTGACTGTGATTTTAGTTGCCATGATCGATATTTAAAGTGGTTAATATGATTTCCGTATAAGTGTGGACCTGATACAGCCAGTGCTGACAGATCCGTTCAAACATAAGGATTTTCGAATTTCTGTGCATAGGGTCGCCCTTCAAGAAAATATTATATTCACCAAAGTTTATATTCTCATGGTCATGAAGAAATTTGTTTTCCTCCTCCTGTTCATTCCGGTGGTTGCATTTGGACAGCAGGCGCAAAAAATTGCCCGTATTGATTCTGTGCTGACCTACCTGTACCAGCGTCAGCTCTTCAATGGCACCGTGCTGATCGGCGAAAAGGGCAAGGTGTTGTATAAAAAAGCCTTTGGCATAGCAGATCCCAGGTCTGGTGTTTCATTGACCACTGCTTCTGCCTTCAACCTGGGCTCTGTGTCCAAGCAGTTTTTTACAATGATGATCATGATCCTCAAGGAGCAAGGCAAGTTGAAGTATGATGATCCCGTGCAGCAATACCTGCCACAGTTTCCATACAGTAGTATCACGATCCGCCAGTTGATGAACCACACCTCGGGCCTGCCTGAGTATTTTGAAATTGCACTTGGAGATATGAACCTCCTGGATACACTCACCAATGAATCTATGCTGGCATTGCTGGCAGTAAAGAAACCTGACCTGGTATTCCAACCTGGTGAGCAATGGCAATACTGCAATACCAATTACACTACACTTGCTTCTGTATTGGAGAAGGTTTCGGGCACTACTGCTGACGCCTTTTTTCAGCAGTACATCGCCGGTCCGCTTGGCATGAAGGATACGTATATCTATGATCTCACCATGAGGAGCTATCCGTCATCCCGCGTTTTTGGATTCGAATATCAAAAGGGTGTGCCGGTGCTGAATGACCTGGTACGATTTGATGGCATAATAGGCGATGGCAATGTGTACGCTACGGTGGAGGACCTGTATAAATGGGATCAGGCCCTATACACTGATAAACTGGTCAGTAAGGCCACGTTTGAAGAAGCCATCACCTCAGGTAAGTTGAACAATGGTGAACTGACAAAGTATGGTTTTGGTTGGTTTATACCTGAACCAGGCAAGAAAGTATCGCATACCGGTGGATGGGTTGGATTCAGGAATGAGATCACCCGATATATCGATCGCAACCAGACACTCATCGTGTTGACCAATGGGACTGATGCGAGTGCAATGTACCTTGCCAAACGCATTTGGGAAGACAAGGCGATCACACTGCCCGTTACGCTTCTCATCACTAACGTAAATGTGATAGACGGTACCGGCCTTGCAGCCTTCCCCGCGAGTGTGCGTATCGTTGATAACCGCATACGTGATGTAGGGCCGCTCACACCATTTCCTAATGAAGAGGTGACTGATGGGCAAGGCAAGATCCTTGCGCCGGGATTTATAGACAGTCACAGTCATCATGGATCAGGGCTGGATGATGATCCTTCAGCATTGGCGGCCACCAGTCAGGGCATCACTACGATAGTCATCGGTCAGGACGGTAGTTCGGATCCTATCGATAGTATCCTCTCATCAATCAAGCGCAAGCCTGTCAGTATAAATCTGGCTTCTTACACAGGACAATCGACCCTGCGTGAAGTGGCCATGAAAGATGATGTATTGCGAAAGGCTACTGCAGCCGAGATTGATTCCATGAAAGTGTCGCTTGCACGTGAATTGGACAAAGGTTCGTTAGGGTTGAGTACAGGGCTTGAATATGAAGCTGCTTTTTACAGCAGTCCTGAAGAAGTGATTGAACTTGCCAAGGTTGCATCAGCTAAAGGTGGGCGCTACATCAGCCATATCCGCAGTGAAGATGTGAGCCTGGATGAAGCGATCGCAGAGACTATTGAGATCGGTCGTCAAGCCGATATCCCAGTGCAGATCTCTCACATCAAGATCGCTTTGCGCAGCAAGTGGGGAAGTTCTGACCGCATCATACAGCAAATGGAGCAGGCAAGGCATGAGGGTATCAACATCACGGCGGATATCTATCCGTATACCATGTGGAATTCAACACCTCGGGTATTATTTCCGTTGAAGGATTTTGAAAGCCTGGCCAGTGCTGAATTTGCCACAAGGGAGTTGTTTGATCCTGCGGCTTCGGTGATGGTACGGTACACACCTAATCCTGAATGGCAGGGAAAAACAGTATCAGCGATTGCGGAGATCAATCATGAGTCTCCGGCGCAGGCGCTGCTCAGGATCATTCGTGAAACTGCTGCACCGGGGGAAGGTGGGACCATCGTGGCGACCAGTATGAGTGAGACTGATATCAGTCATTTCCTCAAGTGGCCGTATACCAATGTGTGCAGTGACGGTTCGATGCATGGTCATCCACGCGGGCATGGTGCATTCACGCGAGTGCTGGGGCGCTATGTGCGGGAGCAGAAACTCATGTCACTTGAGACTGCTATCCAGAAGATGACCAGTCTCACTGCGGAGAACATTGGTATACAGGGTAGGGGGATGATAGCCCCTGGATACTTTGCAGACCTGGTGTTATTTGACCCGGAGACTGTCATTGACAATGCAACTGTAGCAGATCCACTTGCCTTATCGACTGGTATCAACCATGTATGGGTCAATGGTAAACTTGTCTACAGTGATCAGAAAGCGGTGAGTAATTTTCCTGGACAGTTTGTGGGGAGGAGATGATAAATATTGAAATGGTCTGACTTTTTAATCTAAGCACAATTAATCATCAGGATGAATAAGTCAGGAATTTATCATTTAATTGAGCTACTTAATCTGGGATCAAAGCCCATTGGGTAGGTATGCTTAATAATGATTCTTTTGGCATCCACGTGATTTGGATTTATCAGGTAGTTTGATTCCTGAGGCACAATACTACTTGGTACTTTTAGTACGGCGGCATCACCTTGTTGTACAAAATCATCACCGATGACTTGAGTGAGTATTGTTGGTGGTTTTGAATCCCATCCGGAAGGCAGATCATCGGGCCTGACTTCCAGGATTAATAGGTCATCAGGTATTTCTATTTCAACAATATGACGATCTGTTGGGAGATCCTGGCTCAGATCTAAATGTACGGAGACTTCAATGCGGCTAAAGCTCTGCTTTCGGCAGTATAGACCAGTCTTGTATTTGGGCTGTTCCATCTAAAGCCTTTAGTCATAGATGCTCCGATCCCGAAAGCACTGTACTCAGATATTTTTCCCGTTCAATTCTGAAAACAAGCATTAAGCAAAATTTCCATATTCAATTCTATTGAGACAGTTGTTTACTTCATCAATGCCAGTGGCTGTATCCAGGAAGCTATCCGGAACATTACCGCCCAGTGAAAGATTTGGTTTTTTCAGCCATCGTAGAAATTTATCTTTCTCGTTGTTGAAAACAAATATGCCATAGCCGATGAGTTCGGTGAGTAAAACAATCAATTCACTTTCACGGCTATCCAGCAATGAGTGTTCTCCCTTTTTCTTGTTGTACGTCGTTTGAGGGATTCCAATAATAGTTAAAACAGATTTGACAGGAAGATTAAGGCTCTCACTGATTTCTTCAATGGTATGGTAAGGAATGCCCTGCCTAATCACGTTTACACGTTCTATCCTGTTTGACCAGGTGTATACCTTTCCATCTGAATTGATTACCCAAACAAGGGCTCCTCCTGCATAGGCTTTAGCTTTCTTAAGGCTCTGCTCAGTAGGAAAAGATTTGATTTTCAAGGCTTTATGCGTCATGATGCAGCAATTATGCTATAAAGATACAGCATAATTGCTGTAATTGCAACTACTTCCCTTTTTCCGGACATAACACAAAAGCGCTGTTACCTTCCATTATTTTTTCCATTCGTCTTTGAATAGATTTATAATGTCAAAGGGGATTTTATTCCAGACAATCTGCTCCGCATACATTCCATTGCTCAGGACCGTTATGCCAAAATTGTGTTCTGGCAGGACCATCAGTGTTGCAGAAAAGCCAGGGTTGTCTCCAACATGCCAATAGTATCTTCCTAAATCATCCGATTCGGTAATCCACCATCCAAGTCCAATGGATACTTTTCTGTTTTGAGGAGCCACGAATCGTGTTGTCCACATGTTTTGTAGCGTGCTGTTCTTTAAAAAACCATTGGATGCAGCAGGGTCATTGTACAGGTTCAAAATACTCAGTATCCAATTGCATAAATCGAGTGAACAGGAGTTTAGGTTGCCACTGGGGCTGTGTTCCCTGTTTTCGTCATAGATGCCTCCTGGTCTAACATTCTTTCCTTTTAAGATATGAGGAGCACATCTTCTCTCCTCCGGAATTTCCTTAAAATTAAGAGCGCTATTAAACATGTGCGTTTTGATTAGGATATTCTCCTTTACATATACCTCGTAAGGCTGACCAGATATTTTCTGCACTACATAGCCAAGGATGTCATAAGCTGTGTTGCTATAGGTTTTTGTTCCATCGAATTTAGTCCCGGGATCAAAATCAAGTATCTTGTCATCCAGGCTATAAACGAATTTTTCCAACGCACTGGTATCGTTAGGGGAATGTTTCAGGTGCTCATCCCAATATAATCCCGAACTGTGTGTCAACATTTGTTCAATCGTAATCTCCTTGTATCGCTCATCTTTCATCTTAAAATCAGGCAAGTAGTAAACCAGCTTTTTGGTGATGTGTATCTCACCCTGTTCGGCCAATTGCATGATGGCCGTGGCTGTAAATAGTTTTGTGACTGAGCAAGTGAGAAAGTTTGTCAGGCTGTCAATTGGTTTTGAGGTGCCAACTTCCCGTGTTCCGTAACCTTTTGTTAAGTAAATTTTCCCGTCTTTGACAATGCCTATTGAAACACCCACCATTTTGTTTTCGGTCAGATATCTGGTCACAATGCTGTCTATCCTGTCAATGTCTGATGTCTGTCTATTAAGCTGAGGTTTCTCATAGCTTTGTAATGACAAGCAAATGACAGAGGCCAATACCATAGTTAATGTCAGAATGGATTTTGTCATTGTTGTCTTTTTATGTGCATGGTCGACCAGTTAGTATATGCGTAGTACGACCGATAGGGAGCATTATTGCATAAACAGTGTTGGGGGATGTTTTAAATTCGTCTAGAAGCAACTGTTTCTTGGATAAAAATATTACCATCGAATGAACGCCCTACATTAATTTTATGGTATCTCTTATTGCATCCAATTTGACCATAACATCCCAGCACATCTGAACAGAGCTGCTTTTTGTAAAACCATTTCGGCGTATTTGAACTTCTAAAATCAAGAATACAATCATGTCTAACTGCTGATGATAGAAGATGCCCCAAAGAACCTTTTTTTGCAGGTTTGATTACCAAATTTCGAGAAATAACTTCATTATTGACTATATCAAAGCCCAATATCTTGCCTTGATTGAACTCATAACCAAATGCATAATATTTTGTACCAAACATTATTTTTAACCAATATCCTGTTTCTTCTTCTTTTGGATATATGGTTAGGTGCCCATTATGTGCTGAAAGTACCAATTTTGTTGAACTGCCTTCAATATCCAAAATATGGCCAATGTTTTCTGCCATATATTTAGCACGATTTAAGCTATTCGTTCTTTCACTGTTTATTTCTGTTTTACAAAAATATAGCAGGTTTTTTATTACGGTTATGGTCGTTTTTTTAAAATCTTCATTTTGGTCGGATTCTAAAATCTTTGTTTCCAAAGTAATTGTAAATACTGATAATCTTGGGAGGATGCTCCTGGCCAACTGCTTATCTCTGGTTGATTGCAGTTTTAAAAGGTCCTTAAGCAATATGGAGTCTGAGTTGGTAAAATTATAATCTATCAGACGCTGAATAGATTTCAGATATTCTACTCCGCCCTTGGCCATTTGGCAATCAAAACCATAAAACTTAACTCTCTCATCTATTGGTTTTTCTTTGTTAAATTCTCGCATCCATTCAATAAGATCTACGAATTCTTGAATCTCCCACACACCGTAGTTGAGGTATTTTAAGCCTGCTTTGGCACTTCCATTTCCAAAAAGAACGTAATCATTTATCTTCAATGCTTCAGAAAAACCAGCTTCTAATGCAAAAATTCTAAATCCTGCGTTTTCTACCAACCATTTAAAGCTATTTGCCTTGTGTGTAAAAAAACTTCCTTGGCCATGAGATGCTTCTCCAAGCCCTATTATTTGGATATCGTGCCTTGTAGTCAGATAGCTCATTCCAAATGACTGATCGATTTTTACAGCATGGTCTTTAACCCAATCAACGACTAAATTTGATTGAGCATGAGACCAGTTCACTATCAAAACTAATGCGATTATTATGCTTTTCATTTTTCTATAATATTCACCAACACATATATCTACACAACCAAAAATATGGCATTCCAAATAAATATCAACATTTTGATGGTTCGTTTTTCTTATCCCCATTGCTGGGATACAAACGGTTACTGAGCTGCGTCGTGCTGAGCGGTGTTGGAGTATACCGCATGTTTAGTGAGCTGTCGCAAAAGATGAGGTTAGCAGGTCGAAGTATTCGCTTTTTATCTACCCGTATCCTTGCAGTATAGATGGCTCTGGATGATTTTACGAGATGGCCGCTCGTAGGCTAATAATATTGATAGGTTGATGAGTTGATGAGTTGATGGGTTGATGATTTGATAGGTTGATGGGTTGATAGGTTGATAGGTTGATGCTTAAACGTAGTAGTCACTACGTTTTACGCTTTGCCATTTATCAATTGCCGATTGAATCACTACAAAACCTGTTTCCTGACAGTCACTCTGCACTATGCTCTATGCCCTCTGCATAAATCCTACCTGATCAACGTCACCGTTGATATCCTCTCCCCAGACTCCCCGGTAGCCTGGTCCGTGTAGACCACATGCACGACAAAGACACCTGGATCAAGCGGCTTGCCCCGATGCGTACCATCCCAGGCCGCATCAAGGCTGTTGGCTTCAAAGATTTTTTCACCAAAGCGACCAAAGACCGTCCACAAGACTTCGCTCAAACCATAAGCTTCTATCCTGACCTCATCATTCTGGCCATCTCCATTGGGTGAAAATACATTGGGCACATACATGACTACCCGGTTGTCAACACAGACCTGTCTGGACAACGAATCCATGCATCCCAGTTCATTGGTGACCAACATCCTGATGGTAAATTCACCAATGAGATGATAATCATGTGAGAGCAGTTCTCCAGGCACGATCGGCATCGAGCCGGTGCCATCACCATAATCGATCCAGCCTGCTGTATAGCCAGTTGATAAATCTATGATCTGTACGGTATTGTCAATAATGTCCACGCATGACTTATTGGGGATGACAGTAAAGTTTGCACTGAGCGGAGGTGGCCCGGGAATCGCCACGTCATATGATTGCTTACATCCACTAAAGAGCTCTACTACTTCAGCCTGATACAGCCCGGGCTTGCCTTCGAGATAGGTATTCTCCAATATCGTATCGAGTTGCCAGTACACTGCATATTGATCGGGCAGTGGAGGTACGATTTCAACATAGCTGGTATCCTCATAGCACACGGGTGGCCCGGTGACTATGTCGATATCAAACGGCTGATGGACATACAATAACGATGTACCGGTATATGGCTGCGAACAACCGTCAGTCACTGTCACCGTATAGATCGTAGTCGATGGTGGATTGACGATATGGCTAAAGCCAAATCCTAATCCCTGGTCCCAACTCGAGCGGAGGTTTCCTATGCCTCCGGTAGCACTTGCTGCGATCACCGCATTTTCACCAAAGCAAATCGAATCCGGCGGACTGGTCACACCACTGATTGGTGAGGTCACACTAAAGAATATGCGCTCATCAGAAGCACAAGGCCCTGTACCTCGTGTATAGTACAACTCATGTGTCCCAGTGCCCAGCATCGATGGATTGAAGATGGGCATTGAAGGAGCTCCATTGATATAGAATGTACCACCCGGCGGACTGATGACCACACTGATCGAAGTGTCCTTGAAACAATACACCTGGTCTACACCAGTGATACTGACTTGCTGGCGCAGTATGATCTCGATGCTGTCAGTGGTCATACACCCTGAAGGCGCTGTGTAGTAGACAGGATGCATGCCCGGCGGCAACAATTGCGGATCAAACAATCCACTTACTCCATCCAGAAATCCGGGACCAGACCATGTTCCTCCTGGAGGTGTGGCAGTGAGTAATAATGCAGGACTCAATTCACAGAAACTGTAATCCGGTATATCCGCATACGCTTCAACATTGATAGTGAAACTATCCCTACAACTCAGTGCATCGAAATAGATTGTATGCACACCAGGACCCGCGAGCAATGGATTGAAATACCACTCATCATTACTCTCTGTTATTGTAGGGCCAGAAAATGTTCCCCACCCCGGGCCGTAGTCAGCTATGTCACTGATGCGGATCCACTCATCCTCCAGGCAATATGAAACTGGTTGATACAAGTCTGCATATGGATCGATGAGATAGAGCCTGAATACATCCGTACATCCATTTGCTGAAATGGTATAATCATACTCACCAGGACTGAGGGCGCTGACATCAAAGGCATTGATGGCTGGCAGATATGTACCAGCGCCAGACCAGGTACCCGGCCTGCTGAGCATTAAGAGTGAGTCTGCGATACACAAGGTCTGATCAGGCCCCGCCCATAGCTCCTGGACAAACACCTGCATCGTATCTGTGCAACCTTGCATGGTATACACATAGGTATAGGTCTGATTGGGCGCCACGATCCAGCCACGTACTCTACCAAGGATGGAATTGACAATGCCCGGCCCGCTCCAGTTGCCACCGTATGGATTGGCCACGAGATCAAATTCCTGCGAACTACATATCGTATCCACCACGGGCATAATGATACTGTCACTGACATTGATTTGTTTCCAGGCCACACATCCATTGGGTGCGGTATAGTTGACATAATTCATGCCTGCTGTGACCGGACTATACAGGCCGTTGGTGGTGATATTCGTTCCCTGCCAAATCCCTCCCAGTGGCATACCGCCATTGACTGTAAACGAAGGAGCGTTTAAGCAAGCGGCTTCGATACTTCCTGCATGAACAGGAAGCACATATACGGTATCGTAAGCCTCACAACCATTTGGGGCTACATAGGTCACGATATCGGTGTTGAGCCCGTTGCTCTGGTACCATCGCCAGAACTGATAGCGGCCTTCGACCTGATGCCATTCGGGAATGATAGTCGAATAATATCTTCCACCAGGCAGGCTGGATTGATAAAAGTGATCGCCCATGCTTGAACACACCGTATCCTGCACAGGATTGAGGATGACAGGATTTTCAAGCGGAATGTAATTGTATTGGGCAGTGGCGGTCTCCATACTCACCGGATCCGTCACCGTGATGGATATCAGTATTGGCACATTCGTACATACATCTACCTGTGCCTGGTCCAGCCCTGTATGACTCCACATGTATTCATAAGGTACACCTGCATCTCCAATGATCTCTGCCATGACACTGCCACAATCACCCGCGCAGGCATCATCCACGAGATTGATTACTACATTGAATGGACAGTTCATCAGTTCAAAGACAACATTGGCTCCGACATCATGCCACTCTCCACAGGCATCCTGTATCGCACCATTGAATAATAAACGGTATGTACCCGGGCTCGACAGTGGTGTTGCAAACACTACTTCAAACAACTGTCCCAATGAACCTGACGTGCAATCAAGTGGGTTGATCTGCGCTATCGCAGGACCTCCCGGCCCGAGGATGGTAAAGTTGCCCGCTGTCATCTGATCACAATCCACTGGTGTCGAAAACTGAAAGGTCGATGAAGGCATTGGACAATCCAGCACGCTTACAACGGACAGGGTAGGAGGAACCGGATCATCAATCTCTACGGACCAGTCAAGGTCCCAGCCGTTGGCTACAATATTGTCATCACTTGTAAAATGAAAAGTCACACATCCGCTTGTCGCCACGAGTACAGGAGGCGGTTGAATACTTCCGGTGAGCATCGCCAGCAAAGGGGACGCGGTGTTTGGCCCATCATAGACGGCAAGCACATCATAAGTGTCTTCGCAAGAGAAGAAATTGAATGCAATGATGATCTCAGTAGCACCATCTACACAGACAGTAAAGGTGTAATCTTCATTATGGTCATATTGTCCTGTCTCCGGTCCGTTGTCGCTATCAGTCAGTTTACCATTGCAGTCATCGACGAGCGCATTTTGCATGACATACGTCGCCTGTGCTGCACTACCATGAGTATACAACATGCATATCATAAACATGCAGGACAAGAAAAGTATTCTTGTTGCGCGGTATGGTTGATAAGCTATAGTATTCTGCATCTATTCTCTGGTGATGGCTACAAAATCCGTTTCGATCACATTGCTCTCGTTGCCGGCCCTGTCGATCATCTTGATTTCAAACTTCGTATTCTCCACAGCTCCGTTTCCAAAGAGAAACAAGCTTGGAAATTCTATGGTCAGCTCTCCCTGGATAGGTACGCTCACATCAGGAGGCGCGAGCGGGCCTACATAGAATCCATCAAAGGCCTCCAGACGGATATCCCTTACATACAAGGCATATTGCTGCGGATCTTCAAAGCCTATGTCTCCGTCGCCATCTTTGTAAGAGATACGGATTGTCAGCACATCTTCATACTGACGGATAGTATCATTGGATAGCCCGACCAGTTCGATTGCAGGTACATTGGAGTAGGTGATATCATCCTCTTTGTTGCACCCGATGAGGAGCAGCAATGCGGGGATGAGCATCAGCTTACTCCGCCCAGCGGAAGGACATATAACTCTTGATATAGAAGATACCATTGTCTGTAGGGATTTCGGTCACAGGGTTCTGATCGTCCTGGACGTATACTCTGAAATACCATTGCTCCTGCCCTGCATCAAACTCAGCCGCAGGATCAATGTCGATATAATGTGTGTATGCCACGACATCTCCATAGAAGCCCCTTTCGTACCGTGGGCTTGCGAGGATTTGCAATGTCTTTTGTTCTGCACTGCCAAATGAATTTGCATTGGCAGAAAATGAGATTCGATTGTATTGCAGGTCCTGTGGCATCAGGATGTCATGCCTGAAGGCAAAGTATAATCTTACACTTGACGCTGCAGGAGGCATGACCAATGGACCTGTTTCTCCACCACGGGCCATCCATTGATCCGCTTCTGATGCGCCGGCACCCAGCAGCACAGGAGCAGGATAGGCGACCTGACGCACATTGCCCATGATGTCAGGCGCACCGTTATTGATCCAGGTCTCGATGTTGCTGATGTATTGCGCTTTTTTCTCTGGCCAGTCTGAATCAGGTTCGATCTGTATAGGCATGGCAGGTGTGAGTTGATTCCTTAGACGAGCCAGCAGTACTGAGGTTTGTGGTTTGTATGGTTCTACCCTGAAGTTGTAGTTACCATCATTTTTGATCGGCACCTGGTATACAAGGGTATTGTATGCGCTGTTCATCGTCCGGTAGTCCGGCTCGAAGGTGCCATCATGGCATCCTGAATTGGCACAGGTAGGCTTGAGGATATTCTGGTAGATCCCGGCAATGGAGGCAGGCTCTGGATTGATAAATTCAAATCCTACGGTATCCTGATTGACTACCTGCCCGTCAAATGGATTGACAGGGACTTCATCATTGCACGCTATCCACAAGATGGACAGCATGGCTAATATGCTAAAGACTATCGTGCGCATCATCATATCCGGTCAAAGAGTGAACGCGCAGCAGGATCGAGGAGCCCCTGGCTGGTGATGAGTTGCTTGACGCCAAACAGGTCAGCGATCGTAGGTACGATATCTGCGGAGTCACCCACAGGATTGTCTACGCTCCCTACACGCAGGTTGCCATCGATACCAGGTCCAGCCATCAGGCTGAATATGCGTCTTGTGTTTTCATTGTTGCCCGAGTGGTCGTAGGCATACCAGTCATTGTCATCCTGAATCGGATTGTGTTCGAGATCTCTTCCATGCTCGGGCATCACGATCATGGTGGTTCGTCCTGCCATCTCAGGGATGCGTTGTATCTCACGCCACAGGAAACCTACTCCATGATCTGCCCTGTGCAGGTTCTTGAGATAAGCAGTATAGTCACCATGGCATACATCGATATTGGTCATATCCACGACCATCAGTTTTGGTTTAAACCAATTGAGTACTTCTACTGCATAGCCTATTGTCTTGAGGTCACCATTATCATTCACAGGAGGCAGGGTTACATTGCCCGCATTGACTTTTAGGAAGGTGTTCCTGACAAACTCCTTGATCTTGATTTCTTCGTCTACTTCATTGTAGAGGTGTGCGATCTCGAGTCCTTGTTGCTGGAAGTTCTGGTTGAGAAACTCACGCATCTCCAGGATCATCTCCCATTCGGTATCGGGGTGATAATTTTTAAAATTCATAAAGTGCGCCATGCCCGGCTCACCAAAGGTGGTCGTCGGTGCGATAAAGTTGCCGCCATACATTCTGCCATAGGCTTCATGGGCGGAGTAGTTGAGGAGTGGCCTTGATCCGGTGATGCCTACGCTGACAAACCAGCAGTCGGTGGCTTTAAAGCCGGCATGTTTTCGGAGGTATTCGAAGATGGTCGGGGATGCTGGCCGGCTCCTGAGGCCTTGCGTGACGTAATAGTTGCCTGACACGCCTGTGCTCAGTCCATTGAAGTGCCCTGCGCCTCCTTTCGAAACTCGCATTTCCGGAAAGAGCGTACCGATCTGGTCGAGCGGTGTCTGCAGGATCGGATCGATGGGGATTCCTCCGATGATATTGTTGGCGGTATCATCCTGTCCGTATGCGATTTTATCATTTGGGGGTGCTCCGGTGAGCAGGTTGTACATGATATTGCCTTCCACATTTTCATTCTGTCCTTCGGCGAGGTACCGTTGCAACACTGATTCCTGCTGGCGTACACCGCCGGCAAATAAAACGAAGACCACATATTCAGAAAGTGGTGGCGTGGTGGTCATGCTCAGCAAGCCTGACGGCAGTATATAGGGCATGGTGATGGCCCCTGCAGTGGCAAGCGATGAGGTGGCGATAAATTTTCTTCTTTTCATGAGCTTGCAGGTTTAGTAGTGTGCGTGTTCGTTGGAGGTGGCAAAGGAAAAGAAGATCAGTTCAGGGGTGACGGCCGGACGGCTATCGATATAATTGATCATCCACTGCAGTTCTGCTTCGGTCGGTTGTCTGACCAGGAAGCGCTTGTAGGTCTCACGAACAAAAGTCTCGGGGTCTGCGCGCATGGATTCGACAGTAGGGATCTTTACTTCCGGGTCATTCATGTATTTACTTACGAGCATGTCATAAGCCACCTGCTTGTCACCGATAGATTCAATCGCATTGAGGGCTTGCAGCATCTGGTTAGGCCCGATTGCTTTTTGAAACATATTGGCATACAGGATAGAGATATACTGTGCATGCGTCTTTGGTTTGTCCTTGGTGGAATTGACCGGGGTGATTTCCACATCGTCTACACCGTAGACATAGTATTCCTCAGCGCATGAGGACAGCATCATCACGCACAGGATGGCAGGGATGCTGAGCATCCGAAGGATGGGACTACCTGAAGTTTGCATATTCATCGGTTACCATGATTTGTCGGATGAGCCAATTGATGTCTTTGTTTTCGATATATACGGGGAGGAGTGTCGTTGTTTCTGCTGCTGTCGGGGCCCTGCTGAGGAATACCTGGAAGCACCAGATGAGCATGCCTTCCAGCATTTCATTGGATTCGGTCAGTATCCTGATGTAATCGTTTTTGTCAGACCCTGTTGCGCCAAAGAGTTCGGAGGTCTGGTTGTTTTGGATCATAAAAAATCCGCTGTCAAACTCCTGGGAGGTCGGCAGGCGCCAGAGCAATTGATCAAAGGTGGCCCTGACAAAATTGAACGTATTCATGTTGATGACATCGTACACCTCATTGTCGATCATAAAGGCATACATCTGATGGTAGCGTAGCAGGCCGTCATAGAGCGCCTGCCGGCTATCAAGTACCAGCTGGTCGCGCCTGATTTCATTTTGGTGGATATAGTAGCTGTCCCAGTTGCCTTCCAGAGAATCCTTATAGGCAGCTGTTTTCTGGATACCTATTTTTAGCTCAAGCTCACTGTCCGCGACCCCTTCCAGGCATCTTACCTTGGCGAGGTTGTAGAGATTCTGGACATAGGCGGCTTTGTAGGAAAATTCGTTTTCGCGGAAGGTGGTGTCCGTCATCAGTTGCGTGATGATGCTGTCGCGTGTCAATCGGTCTAAAGCACTGGCCTTCAGCATGTTTACCACGGAGTCTAACTCTTCGTCAAGTGGTTCTCGGCCGACGATATCGATATAGATTCGGTTGACGTAGTTTTCGATCTTGATATCGGAGATATTGAAGGTAGAGTAGGGCGGATTGCCATCCACCACGACGAGGTCTGTGGTACATGAAAGCATCATGGCCAGGCCAATGGATATACAAAAGATAGGAAACACCCGTTTCATCATGTCGCTGCGCTTATTACAAGACCCCGGCTTGGTGATGTTCGTTGCCTGCGGATCAGGTAAATTTAACAAATGAGGACGTTGCTAATAGCAATTAAAGAGTTAATTGTAATTTATGCAAAGGGCTGACAATCAACTTGGATATATTATTAACAAGCTGTTATTAGCGACGTCCTTGACTTTGCACCAAAGGTGCTGAAAGGGGTGAAATGAGGAACTAAGTTAAACTATTTTCACATTGTTTAGCTTATGTTCAAAGACTGCCTAGCTGTTCAAACTCTTCCATAGGGATAAACCGTCCCACCTTATTGATCCGGTTAGGGTCATTAAAGAAAAAGAAAGTGACCTCTCCGGCAGTGATGATTATTTTATGTTGCTCCTGACGACCCGTAGACGATTCTTTAAATGAAATTCCTTCGTCAAGGAGGTGCGCAATGGTCTGCTGGTAATCCAGCGTTTTATCGAGCCATCGGTAATCCATGTCCAGGTTTCGCCTGGAAGCAGCGATAGGTATTGGTTGTATCAATATACCGGCGAGGCAATTGCTGTCTTTGGCGCCTTTGTAAAAGTAAAATTCAGTCTGGTCATACTTGAGCATGGAGGACTCATCATCTTCGATTTCCTCATCGGGCTCGCCCAAAAGTCTTACCAGCGAAACCTTTTCCATTCCGTAGGGAAAATGGATGAGCGCTCCGGTCTTCAAGAATGCAATTACGTCTTCCCTGACCATCATGTAGGTGTAAGCTACGTAATAATCAGACGCTGAGCGCACCGCGGAAACCCCTGGCGGCATAGTAGGACTCAGCCCCATTGTGATAAGTGAACACCGTGCCATAGCGGTAATCACAGAATATGGCGCCTCCGAGTTTCCGGATGGCATCAGGCGTTTTTACCCAACTTGAAGTCTTAGTGTCAAATGTGCCTAGCTGCTGCAATGCACGGTATTGCTCTTCGGTCAGCATCTCGATTCCCATGTCAGCGGCCATGTCCTCCGCAGTATTTTCAGGTTTATTTTCTTTCCTTGAATCCCATGCCTTACGGTCGTAGCATATACTCCTGCGGCCTTTCGGGCTTTCCGGAGCGCAATCATAAAAGATGTATTCACCTGACTTTTTATCTAGGCCTACTACATCGGGTTCGCCACCGGATTCCTCCATTGCATTGAGCGACCATAGTTTTCCTTTGTTCGCTTCCAGTCTGGCTTGCACCTTGGCCCAGTCCAGGCCTTTGTGGCGGTTCATATTTTTCTCGAAACGAGCCTTGAGGATCATGAGCAATGCTGCGGATTGCTTAGTGGATAATTCTTTTTTCATGATGTGCATTTTTATGTGGATAGATATTCATGAGCGCTCTGCCTTCGGGCCTGAAGCATCAGGATACCAAGGTCTGTTATTTTAATTTACTGATGAAGTTTTGCAATCTGTTGTGTGCCATAACCAATTATTGAATCAGGATCTTCCGCACAGCGATATTTTGACTTTCCGCCTGGATATACAAGAAGTACATTCCTTTGGCAAAGTGCTTCATATCTATTGTTGATTCAGGATCTGTTACAATTGATGAATGGATGATGTGCCCCTGCGGATCCGTTAGTCGGAGAATACTCCTGTCTGGCATTGCATTTCCGTCGGCAAAGCGGATTGTTAATGATGTAGTGACTGGGTTAGGATACACGAGGATGGAATATGACGTATCTATATCTTTCGCCTGACTGCTTGCATCGCATGGGATCGCCCCCACATAGCCTCCAGTGGTGGACATTTGGCAAATGATACTTTCCGGTTTTGGTGTCAGATCAAAAGAGCTACCGGGGCTATGTGTCAGCCCATGTTGCTTGATGTAGTTTACGGCTTCAAATAATTGACTGTCTATAAAATCTGCCGGAGCCTGGCCAGTCGTCAGGTTGTCCGTAATGATATAGTTTGTCGGGTCCAGGTTGCCGCAATTCCATAGTTTGGTATAGATCAGGTTATTCCGCATGATCCATTTTGCATCTGTAGCATTGAAGGGTTGATCATTGTAGTTTCCAATACCGGTCTCTGTTATAAAAATATTGTCTTCGAATACTGTACCGGTACCATCATAAGGATTTTCTGATGGGAGGCTTAAGATCAAACCAAGGGATTGGACATGGCCGCTGGCCTTAAATCTATTGACTGGGTTGTCCTGATAGGTCCATGCTGAATCCTGTCTTCCGGAAATAAAGGTATTGTGCCTGAAGATAATGGCGCCACCAATATGGCTACCCCCACTTGTGCCGGGATTATAAAAGGCCTGGTATCCTTGATTGTCGTAATAGAGATTGTTTTCAAACAGAAGATTGGCTCGGTCATAGCTGCCGCCACAATCATCACCATATAGTTGAATGCCCGGACTCCATGTATCATGGATATGGTTGTTTCGAACAACCCAATCTCTTCCGCGAATCCCTATAATGCTGGCATGTGCTGTGCTCCAGCCGGGGGTATTGTAGCAAGGTTCTGACGTATAGAAATGCATATCATGCAGGTGGTTATCGTCAATCACTACATTGCTTGCAGCGTTTAAATCTGTGGGTGACATTGGTCCGCAAAGATTGCCGATCATCGTCCCATGGATGTGATGAATTTCACAATGGATGATGGTGGTTTTACTCCCTGAAAACCGAATGCCTGTTGCGCTCTGGAAGATTTCGCAATGATCAACTACAAGGTCATGAACAGCAACAATAGCATTGAGAGGGTGATTAAAATAGACGCCACCTCCGCTGTCGTAAGTGTTTTCGCCATGTATCCTGCAGTTTTTCAATGAGATAAAATTAACCCCCGTGAAGGAGGTGATATCAATTGCGTTGCCAGGGGAAGGGCATGAAGGTTGTGAGGGATAGTAAATGTCAATTCCTTCAAAATGTAAATAGGCATTTGCCTCCATGCCGGTCACACGAATGTGATCAAATTGCACATTGGTTTGGCCGGATATAGCTATATAGGTTATCCAGTCGTTGCGGCTGTCCGTGCCAATGTTTTCTATATACGCACCATATGTTCCATTCATCAGGAATATGGAGTCACCGCTTATGGCTTCTGCTATTGATTTTGAAAGTGTTTTCCATGGTTGGGTAGAGGTGCCGGGAAAGGTGTCGTTTCCGGCAGCGGCATTGAGATAATACGTTCTTGCATGCGATGAAAAAGGGATAGTCGCAAGGAAGATGGCATACAACAGGACATGCAAGGATCCTTGCCTGGAAAAACTTGATTGTACTTTGTTGTAAAGGTTGGACATAGTATAGCTGCAACAAAACGAAGATACGCATATGCATGTCACCAACCTTTTTGTTTAGATCAATCTATGTCTGGATGATTGCTTTCGCTTGCCATCTACAGGAGGCTAGTACTTACCAGCAATGACCTGAGCATGGTTTTCCTTCTTCTTGCAATCGTGGAGACGTAATTGTCCGGCATGACCACCTTGTTGTTGTCTTCTAGCCGGACAATCTTGTGTGCATTGACCAGGTCCGCCTTGTTGACGCGCACAAATCCAAATTCGTGCAGATCCGATGCATAGAATTTCAATACATGGGCCGTCATCATAGGAGCGGAGGCTTCCGCATGAATAACGGTATAATTGCCACAGGCCTGCAGCCTGATGATTTGATCAGGCTTGATTTGCATCGTCCTGCCACGGGAGATGACCCGGATGGAAAATGTGTTTTCTTTAGGAGTTGCCATAGCAACAGGAAGAGATGTGATAGTGGCCATGATGTCTGAAGGGTTGTGAATTATTTAGAAAATGGAAGTTGTTGCTTTGTGCAGTAGTCCCGATATTGGATATCGATTTTAAAAACCCCTAATAGGCCTGATTAAATTATAGTAGTCCTTATCATTACTACCTTGAATGCCATTGGTTAAGACCTGTAGCCTTGCCTCAAACAATGAAAGCTCCGAGGAACTCCAATAAATGTTATTTGAAAAACCTGCAATATTCTGATTTGGCCCTGTGGCTCCCTGACCAACTTTCAGGTACATTTGGTTTAATTCATCCTTTGATGGTAAAAACCAATCATTAAAACCATTGAGAACCAAATTGGCACAGATATCCGCTGCGATGCCGCTTGTCGCACAACCAGCTTCAATATCTATGGTATTCTGTGCCCCTGTGCCAATAGCTGTTCCATCAGCACCAGGGATATCTGAAAAAAAGCAGCCATATGGTACAGATGGATCAGGGTTATTTCCATACCAGAGTGGTGGTGCTGTGACAAGGCCTGCACCGGAGGTGGTATTCAGGTAGAATATGAGGCCTCCTCCATACGTTTTACCATACAAAGAGTTTAGAGCTACACCCCCATTGAATAAAGCGATTGGTGTCAGCCCTCCATCCAGCAATTGTTGAATGGTAATTCCTGCATCTAATAGTTCCTGAATGGTAACCCCCCCGCCCAACAGGTCTAGAATGGGTACTTCAAAATTATTCAGATCCTGAATCGAATACCCATTATCCAGTAAGGACTGAATCATAGCCGGTGGTAAACTTGTACAATTACACAAGGCTGAAGTCAATAATAGATCACTTTGCAGCGATCGTATGGTGTCAGGCGCTGGTGGCAATGAGGATGACATTCTTGTAGCCAGCGTACCATCAGCTTTTTTTACCACTAACATGGTTTCACCATTAAGTGTATCCATTTCACTTACTTTAAGTTTCCCAATCACCTCAACAGTCTGGGCATCAAGGCTGATGATCGTGAGACTCAGCACAAAGGCTATTACAACAGATTTTTTCATTACGTATAGTTTTGTTTAGGTTAATGCTATGAGTTTACGTTAGCAATCCCTAACCACTGTTTGGTAAATGTTAGTGGTCAGAATGCCTGATGATTTCGATTTCCTGGTCGATGCGCTCCAGGTTCCGCTGAAATACCCAGCCAAGGATCGCCATAGCCAGCAGGGCTGAGAGGATCGCGATCATAGCAGGATTTTTCAAGGAAATACGGATGCGCATTCTGATTTCTTTTGTCGAAAGCAAAGGTTGCACCTCAAGGCATTGGTTTCCAAATTTGAAGGGTTGACAATGGTGGGGACAGGGTGGGGGACAAATAGGGGGACAAATAGGGGGACAAATACCTTCAGCCTATGGCTGTCAGCGGTTTAGGCAAGAAAGGGGAGCAAAGGAGGAAAGGAGCAAGGAGCAAGGGGGGGGCAAGGAGATGGGCTGTCAGGAGATAGACTATACAGATTGAACCAAAACCAGGAGTAAAATGGAAGGGGCCTGGGAACTGAAGCGTTGCGGCGTTGCGTCGTTGCGCGAGATATATTTTGGAGAATTCCAAACCTTAGAATAGATGAGGCTCTGAGCCTGAAAGGCAAATCACGGTCAGCCTTGGGATGGGTCAGCGCAAAAAGGCAAAATGGGCGAACTGATTTGATCAGATTAAATCATAGCTACCACTTCATCCAGGGTGCCGTCTTCTGGAAGGTTGATCTTCCGGCGGAGGCGATGGCGGGTCTTTTTGATGGAGTCAGCGCTGATGCCTAGCATGCCGGCCATATCCCGGGGAGTAATCTGCAGTTTGGTCAGTGCCAGCAGGCGAATTTCACCTGGGGTGAGGTCAGGCATTTTCTCTTTCAGCCGGATGAAAAAGCCCGGGTAGACCTGGTCAAAGAGCTCACGGAAGCGTTTCCAGTCATCATCTGTCAGGATGCTCGCATTGGTGAGGTCGACCATGCGGGACATGCGCTCGTCATGCTGCATGGATCCTGAACGCTCGAGTGCTTCGATCTCGGTCCTGAAGGATTGGATGAGCTCATTTTTTTCAACCAACGCCTGGGTGTAGGTGCTCAATTCGTTTTGGGCATGGAGCAAAAGTTCCGCTGCATTTTTTTCTTTGATGAGGTTGAGTTCCGCTTCTTTCCGGCGCTGGAATTGCAGTCGCCTGATCCACGTGACTGTCAGCAAAGCGGAAAGGACTAAGATTACAAACAGCAGATTTCGCAACAATACCTGCCTCGTCCTGTCCTTTTCCAGCAATTGGATATTGGTATTGTACTTGTCTACCTGTACCCTGAGTTTGGCCTGTTCAAGTATTTTCTTGTCCCGGTCTGCTTCCAGTTTTTTCGTATACAGGTCAAGGGAGTCGGCATACTGCACGGCGAGGGCAAAATTGCCTTTCAGCCTTGTGTAGGTGTAGAGATTGGAGTAGTAATTGATCAGGCTTTCGGGCTCGTATGTACTTTTGTTCTTGTCCGCATAGCGCATATATTCTTCAGCTTCATGCAGCGAGCCCTTGTACAG
This sequence comes from Candidatus Opimibacter iunctus, assembly GCA_016716665.1. Taxonomy (GTDB): domain Bacteria; phylum Bacteroidota; class Bacteroidia; order Chitinophagales; family Saprospiraceae; genus Opimibacter; species Opimibacter iunctus. The sequence goes on from JADJVH010000018.1 coordinate 61,946, forward strand.
CGCCATTGTAGCCAATGACTGTGCAGCATTGGCAGCGCTGCCCGGCTGGTTCATCCGGATACTTACCTTATAGTCTGTTTCAATGAGTGGCCAGGCCTCGTCATACCGCCCCATTTTATAATAGACGTACCCCAGGTTTCCAGTGGCAAGTCCGATCCAGAATGAATCTTTAGACATCTTAGCGGCCTCTACAGCCAGGGTGAGGTAATGGATAGCAGAATCATATCTCTCAGTTTTCAGATAGCAGAGCCCAATGTTGTTTAATAGATTCCGGGGATAGCGTCCTGAAGGTGCCGGCAATTTTACGGCGGTGGCTTCCTTGAAGAAGCGGATGGATGATTCAAAATCGCTGAAACCAAAGAATACGTTACTCATTGCTTCCAGGTCATTGACTTTATGAAAAGGGTCTGACCAACCATACTGGGTGAGCAGATCATAGCCTTTCATCATCCGTTCAAACCCGATACCCCACCAGCCATATTCGGTGGCATGAAAGCCTCCATACAGCAGGAGTTTACCCTCTCCTCGTTTCAGGCCTTTGCGACGAGCTTCATCGATCGATCGGAGCAGTAATTGTTCTCGAGCCTGAACGTCTGCCTCAGTGCGGGCGGGATGAATAATGATACGATGGAGCAGGCACATCAGGGCCAGGTCTTCTAAGCCTTCGCTTTCAAATTCCTTTTCCATTTTTTCAAGGCGGCTGCTGGCAGCTTCAGAATACGTATAGCCGATTTTGAGAAGCAAGCTATCCAATCGCATTTGGCGTTCAGCCTCCGGAAAGGCCAGGATGGAATCAGCCTGGGCATGCGTACGGGAAGGTAGTCCGATAGCAACAATGGAGAGGAAGGTATAGCGTATGCGGATGGAGATCAGGCGTGACATGCAGGGAGACATGAGGGTTGTGCAGGAGTGTGTTTAAAGTAATCTTGATGATTTTCGGATGTTCGATCCTCGAAATGATCACTTGATTTCATTAGGCTGCCGCGGATACACTTTTTTCATTCGCGCATTGTTGGGGCCAATATACTCAATCGTCAGTTCCTTTTCACTCAGCTTTCGGGCCGTAATACACTCGTACCAATAACGGCATGGCGCTTCTACAGGGTCGAAATATTCTGTCCTGCCATTTTTGACCGTGAACAAGGCCAGCTGCTTTTCCCGTTCACGGTCGATATAATAGATCAGTCCATGGAGCGTATCCACTTCAATACTTACGCCTCTGAAGACCTGCTTCCCATCCGGCTTATGGAAAGTAAAGATGCCTTGTACATAGTTGTCAGATACGAGAACCAAATAGTCATCGAAGTCCCCGGCCAACCGGCCCAGGTTGATGATCGGTGACTTGATATTGAGCTGACGGATAAGTGTGTCAGTAGTTTCATTTTTATACCGTATTTGCCTTGTGAGGTCTGTTGTTTCGAAGATGAGCCGGTCACCACCTTTGAGATATACGGTGTCGTAGGGGACAACTAGTCCCTGGGAAGTGACCTGGCTGGAAACAGACGTACTGAGGAGCATCAGCCACGTCAAGAGAAATGCCCATTTCATACGCTAGTTTTCAAAACATGAAAGGTAAACCTTATTTCTCTTTGTAAGCCTTGTAGAGAAAGAAGGCAATAGGGACAAATACGAGTGCCAGTACCACCGGCAGAAACCAAATGCCGAGGCTGCCGTCGCCGGATGAAGCAGCCCCGCTGATCAACAGTACCAGGATGGTAAAGGTGACCACAATAGACAGCTTCAGTATTTTGATCATCCTCACTGCATTGCTGTATTGCTTTTGTGCATTGTCCGCAGTGATGGCTACAGGATAGTTAAAGATATGTGGATAGCGATTTAGTATGGTGAGCACAACAAAGAGTAATGTACCGATCACCGGTAGAAAAAACAAGACCATCTTACTGCCCTCATCATCCGCTTGTCCTGAAGCATCAAAATGAGTTGGGATAATCTCAGGAAGTCTTGCATAACTGAAGATGGTGATAATCCAAAGCAAAATCAAGCAGCCCCATCCTGCTAACTCGATCATTTTGTCAAACCCTGAGGTTTGTATTTCAGGTGCTGGCCTTGAGCTCATTTTACATTCATTTTGGAGCACTGTATGTTTTCATTCTACGACCTTATTCTTTTAGAAACATAGTATTCCCAAGTATTGTCAATTGTGCCGAATTGGTATTCAGCACTTTTGTAAAATTGTCATTAGGTCCATATAGTTTGCAGTCCGTCAATTTCAGATTAGCGGATACACTTCGGTTTCGGATCAATTGTCCATTCGTCAGGCCGGTACTATTGTTCATGATGACGTTTTGCATGGTGAGTCCTCCACGGCAGAATATAGCAGCACCCTGACCGTTGTCACTGGTGCCATTTGCATTACCATAGCTTAGGGTGACGCCATCCAGCAGTGCGTTCTGCGCTGCTGAATCAATTTTTACAACATGATAGACATTATCTGAATTGTTTCCTGTTACCCCGATATCACCGGAGAGGCGAGTGAGATAGGTGACAGGATTGCGTTGAGCAAATGTACCTCCGCCGGTAGGAAATCCTCCGTATACCGAAGTGTTCGATGGGATATTGAATGAGGTCAGCCTGCTATTGGTCAGATTTGGAAGATAGATGCCCTGTGCCACCAGCACACTGTCTGCAGTTCGGCATCCGGCCAGGGTTGCAGCGACAGACACTTCACGCATCGCATTCGGCCATGTGGTTCCATCCATCTGGCCTGTTGCCATCTTATCTACGTATATTTTTGGTGCAGTAAAGATGGAGGTCTGCAAGGTATAGTACGTGCTATCCTTGAGAATACCTCCGATAGTCACCCGATTTTGGTTGGTGAGTCCAGAGAGCTGATTGATGAGTATATCATCAATATACCAGCCATTGATACCAGGACCTGCGGTATTGGCGTCACATACAAAACGGAATCTGACAAGAAGTGTAGTAGCAGCACCAGGTAACACCCGAATGGTACTATGGATAAAGGTGTTGGTGTTAAATTGCGTATCACTCGTTCCTGTAAATGCTTGTCGTCCGGCGATGGAAGTGCCGCTATTGCCGCTGATCGCGGAGGGATAGCCATGTTCTGTAAACAGCGGTCCTGCATCAATCCAGGTTGTACCATTGTTGAAGGAATATTCGACGACCCCTCCATCCCACGTGGCTTCGGTGGCATAACGGTGATTAAAAGAGATTTCGACAGGCCCGCCTGTCATCGGGACAGCATTGTTGAGTAACAGGACATAATCGGCAGCTACGTTATAGTCCTGTCCATACCATGATCTCGTCGGACTGACAAATAGCGTAGTATTCTTGACCCACTGCCGGGTTCCTGATCCGGATATTTTCACGGTATGATATTGATCAGGGGTTTCCGCATTGTCCGTGGATAAGTTCACAGTTGAAGTCGCGGAACAAGGCCGTACGATAGCATGATAGGTAAAGGTGACAGAGTCCATCGCCATGATTGTATCCAGGCTAAACTGTACTTTATTTCCAATGAGTGTGCCACCGGAACCGGGAACGTAGATCAAATCAGGTGATAGTACATCTGCGACGGCCAGATCACCTACGTTTGCGCATTGGCAGGTGGCCTTGACATTGAAGGTGACTTCCTGGCCATCAAGTGGCAGTGCTGCATTCGTGGTATTGTTTGTGCTTACACCACTCGGTATAGCGTATGATTCCACGCCATCGTTGTGCACATTGCTACTGCCCTGGCTTGCATTTACGCCAAGGCCGCGTCTTGCAAATGCATTCCAGATCGCGCACTTGTGGATGCCTCCATAGTTTAATTCATCAGCGAGAAGGATGGCGTTGCGGCCATCGACAAAGCCGGGGCTACAGGGTTGTAGTTTGAGTCCATCGATGACCAGTTGCATGGCGATGTTGTTACCTCCGTCTCCGTCATACATATCAGGATCAACGCCTTCCATGGCGATGATGCTCCAGGTCATCTCCCAGAGCATGGTGCACCACACCGATCCGATGTAGTGGACACTTGGCACACCGCTGCTGTTGAGTGGGGCATTGGAAATATCTGCATAGGTAAATGGATTTACCATGGTGTCAATCGTATAGGGATAAGTCCTGATGCCGGTGCCTTCTGTCGATTGCCCCAGCACATAGGTCCCGATGCCCCTTGGGTCAGTTGCTGCAGCTGTTTGCCAATCTGTAGTCAGCATAAGGCCGAAGAAGTCGCTCCATCCTTCACCCATTTGTTCTCTGTTGTTGAGGCAATTTGAGTTAGCCGGCCCACCTGTGAGCCTGGTCGATATACCATGGCCATATTCATGTGTGATGATCCCACTATCAAAATCGCCATCAGGCGTGATAGCTTCCACTGAATCCAGGGAAGCATTGACTGCTTTCTTCGATCATAGCCGCTTTCAATGCATCACCATCGCTGAGACTGATCATCACCGCAGGTATCACGATGGTGTTGTCTGTACCACTCATGGCAAATGGAGCGCCGGCAACATTATTGATCACGATGGCTGCGACAGCGCCAAGGTTTTGAACTGCTTTTACTTTGGTTACAAAATCGCAGGTGCCTCGGTCGATCACTGCGATCTTGCCAGGCAAGCTTGCGCCGTTGCTGATCGTGCCACAAGCCTGGTGTGTAGGGCCACTTTCATCTTGCACCAACACAAGATCGCCCGTGGTGAGTCCGATATCCGCAAGTTTATTGTTTGTGCTGAAGGCAGATTCGATGGCATACATAGATCCTGCGATTGAAGGTGGGGTGTTGATCGTTAGTGGTGAGGTTTCTGATACGGGAGACCAGACATACATCTGCATCCTTCCGCTACTGCCATCAACCGGCGTATTGAAATTTGCATTATTAGTGCCGCCTCCATCCTGTGCTTCCGCTTTTACATAATCATTGCCGAGGCCACCACGACCTAGATTACTGTTTTGAAAATTGCCGGATACCTCATCAAATCCATATTGATAGGCGACATCGTGGATGATGTTGTTCCAGTAAAAGAGATTAGTGATACAAGATTTGAGATTGTCTGTTGGCGTGATGGATGGCGTGAAGGGATAATCAAAACGAAGGTTGAACGTATCCGGACTCACACCCGGTGCGTTGTCGCTATTGATATCATCATAGGCATGTACATTGTTGCCTCGTGTACTGGTGTAATTGGTCGTGCCGTTATTGTGCCACCGGAGCGTTGTGGCCGGATCTCCCACACCTGCGGCGAGCCATGGCCTGGTGACGATGGACCTTGCTCCGTGAATGGGGGATTCGACAGGCATCGCAAATACATTGTAGCTGCTGTCGGGGGTCGGAGGCATGACTGCAAGTGGCGCGCTTGCGGTGATGTTTAATTTTTGGTTTTGGCTGATTGCATTGTCTGGCGTACCAAAATCACAATGCAGGACCAGATTGTCTTTACGGATGAAGGCACCTGTATGTGCATCGATAAATACCAGCCAGATGTTTTCATTTTCCAGCTCATGGATTTCTACCGTCCAGCACAGGAAGACTTCTTTTTGTTCGCCAGTGAGCCATACCAGTTCTGTCTTGATATCCTCGCGTGATAAGTTGCCCGCACTAAAGACAAACCGGATATCCTGTCCCAGTTTATTTTGTTCATTGCTTAGTTCGATCGGAGTATTGACAGGATGCCCGAGGTGATCTGCAGCTCTTTCCACAGCGCTCGATGCGGTGATCTCCGGACTTGGTGAGAGACCCTTGTTACCGATGTCCGAGATCCATCGGTTGCCATAACTGATCACCCTGTCTCCGATGAGATTGAGGTTGAGTATCCCGTTGAATACCCTGATATCCTTGTATTTCTGTTCGAGGTAGACATGCGTGACATTGAGGTGGGCTGTAGTATATGCGCTGGAGATGGTATACTCAGCCAAATCTGCGGAGCTGATGCCAAGGTCATTCTTATTGCGTTCGAGCAGGGTAGGGATATCAGGCAGGGTAGTTTGCGCGAAGATTCCTGTACCAGACAGCAACAGTAGTAAAGCAAACAGGAAACGGGACATGGATGGATGGTATTTGGGGGTAAAAATAGGGAATATGAGATGTATTTCACTTATAGCCTTTTTGGCTACAGTCGAAATCGGCCCGCGTTCAAAGGATAACCCGGCCCCCGGCCGGCCCGGGCCGGGGAGACAGAGACGCGATTAATCGCGTCTCTACTTTTGAAACAACATGGATTCTTTTGTCAATAATTGCTGAGACATGAATACAAGAGGTTATCTCATATCCTCAACGCCATCACCAGATACAACCTGATCATCGTCTTGTCCAATCCACTGACAGCCGTATAATAATCGCCGGGACTAAAGACTGATGCCGAAAACTGGAAGTTGAGGTTCTGGCTGTGGTAGTAGTTTAAGTACCAATCGCCGCCCATCCCGATCGAGGTGCTCGATGTACCGAGGTCAGATGGGATCGGGCCTGTGGCAATGCCGGGAGATCTGTCTTTCTGTTCCAACACATTAGCCATCACGCCATGGATGCCGGTAGATACCAACCGGCCGATCATCCAGTCAATATGGAGTGTAGTGGCCTGTACGTTAGAGCCTTTAAACGCATCGATGTAACCAAAGCGGCGATGTTCGTTTTGCCACAGGACATTGTATGATTTGATATCGCGTCAGTAGGATCATCATCTCCACTACTGCGGTAATAGGCAAGGTCAATATTGATCTTGTTATCATCGGTTGAATAGCCGGCACTCACTTCTGCTGCATAAGCATTGACTTTGCCCTTGATGGTCTCATCCAGGATGCCAACTGCTGAGCCGGTCTGGAGGATCATCTCGGCGGAGTACCTGATGTTAGATACACGGCCAAAGAAGCGCACATCAGGCATGAAGACTGTCGTGCGGAAGCCGCTATTGAACTGGTCTATGATAAGGGGCAGGTTGGCATCCAGGTTTACTGCTTTCGAAAAATTGAAGGTATTGAACGTGGCAAGTAAAAGAGGATGGTTCCAGTCAAAGTTGGCGGCAGGAGGTGCGGCTTGGTAGAGTTGCACCCACATCAGGTCACTGGTCCATTTGCTGGTCTTGTATCGGTAACGGATGCTTTCAAAACTCCGGCCTTTGATAAAGTCATCATCACCCACCAGCATTTCTGTGCCATATTTGCCGAGGCACATGCGGCCAAAGCGCAGCGACATCCTGCCGTTGCGATCAAGCTTCTTCATGTCGACATAGGCTTCGTACAATGATATATTCGGATCCAATGGACCCAGGGCCCTGGTATAGGTGCCATAGGACTGGAAGTTGAATACGAAGTCTACGTTGCGTGGCAATGAAAGGCGGCCTCCGATATCACCCCGCAAGTAAAAGTTGAGCTGGCCGGTATCGATCTGCATGCCGGCTTCCTTATAGTCAAAGGTGCCTTCCGGGCGGAAGAAGAAATTGACCAATGGCGTGAAACTGACTTTGCGCGAAACGGTCATGATCGGATCTGGCCTGCGCATCGTATCGTGCGGCATGTATTCAATGATCGCATCGACCGGGAGGATGGAGTGGGGGTTGGTCATCGAGTCCGGGGTCATGCTATTGCTGTCCTGTGCAGCTATACGGCCGGTCAATGGTTGCAACAAGAGGAGTGCTGCGAAATAGAGATTTTTCATGATGTTATTGTGGAGTGAGAAGATTTAGTTGTTTGACTTGTCCAGTTCATCCTGGTATTCATCCATCGCCTTGACATAGTGTGGCTTGATGGAGTGTAGCAGGAAATACTCAAAGAGGATGAGGTGCGTGATCATCAGGCCCAAAGACACCCATAGCAGATAGGGCCAGTGCATTATACCGATCAACAGGGCAAACAGTCCTTGTCCAAGGATAGAATAGCCTGATAAAAGATAGTATTTGCGGGTCAGCCGGGCATGCACCAGGGTAGCTTCCTTGCTCATGATGTTGTCAAACAAGGCGGCTTCAAGGCGCATCGAAGCAGAGATATAGGCAAAAGATCCTGCGATCAGAAAGCCTGCATAACCCATGGTCCAGGGCTCCAGTTGTATCTCAGCAACATTGGTTTCGATATTGATGTAGGACAGCAGGACAAACTGCCCTATGCCGATCAGGAAAGGTACCAGGGTGTCAATGATATTGGGAAACCACCGTAGGAAAAATATACTGATGGCATAATGGTGCCATACGGTAAAGATGATGAGCATCATCAATGCCAGGGGCAGCAGGTGGATGTCCCTCCAGGGATCGGGTACTACACGAAGGTAGATAAGGATCATGGGGACCAGCTGTGACAAGGCGATGCCCTGAAGCAGCGAGGTGACGCTGAGATAGATATTAGGGAAGTAGCCGGTGACGAGGTCTGCTTTTTTGGACATAGGTCAAAAATACATTTTGTTGCTCTTGAACAAAAGGTAGAGACGCGATTAATCGCGTCTCTACTTTTGTTCTATCACGGATTTAGTATGGCCACCCTCAACAATCCCACAATTGTTTCATTCTCCATAACCCGCAGGATATAAACCCCAGCCCTCAAATCGCATCGGCTAAATGACCAGTGCTCTCCCGATATATGCTTTTCCTCTCTCACCAATTGTCCATTGACATCATACACCGATATGGATGCATCATTGAGCGGGATATCGGATTGTATTATAGTTTCCGATGAAAAAGGATTGGGATATACCTTCCATGTTGAATGGTCTTCGATGGCATATATTCCTGTTGTCTCCTGCAGGCTGATCAGGTCAAAATAGCCAAAGCCTTGAAAGGGTCCGGCAGCGATGCCGCCAAAGAGTACTACTACGGCAGTGTCTCCCTGTGAAAGTGTAAAGTTTGATTGGATACTCAGCTGTGTCCATGTATTGGATGTGGTCGTGTCACCTGCAAGTGTCGTGATGGTGTCTTTGTGGATGGTGCCAAAATAAAGTCCGACCGGTCTCGATGACTCCGTGTGTACCCAGCCTGAAAGGGTATAGGTCTGCCCCACTGTGACCGTAGGTATTTTCTGATACGCATAGCCGGGAAAGCAACCTTTCACATTGCCGCCGGCTACCTTGATGCACCAACTTCCGCCACCCGGAGGCGCATCTTCTACTGACGCTGCATTACAAGTCCATTCCCAGCCTGACAGGTCAGATGAAGAGCCATTTTCGAAGCTGCCGTTGATCACCTGGGCGAAGGATGTAATGGTCGTCATGGCGCATATGAAGAGAGCTATATATTTCAATTCAGACATGGTCATGTCATTAGTTCTTCTATCCGCATCACATTCCGCAGGTTTCTTCCGCTGTCAACCATGTGGGTCCTCATTTTAGGCCTGCTCTCGATTACATATTCGGTCGTAGTATCGGATACTTTCCTGGCGTGGATCGTCACTTTTTCACCCCAACTCCACATCGACAAGGAGGTTTTGAAGTTGATCAGATTGCCATTTTCAGCAGTTTCCAACTTTTGTGTTTCCGGATCAGCCTTGAGCTTACTGACCAGGTCCTGGATACCAAGGTTGGACAGGACGACCCTTGTTTGCCTTACCGACAGGTTATCTGCAGTAAATTCCTTTACGCCAATCTTTTTCAAGCCGTATATCTGACTCAACCCGAAGCCCAACGACATGAAGCCACCAAAAAAGACCATTCGAAATATAATCTTCGGGAGATCATAAGTGCCATCAAATAGATAATCGATAAGGCCGGTAAGTAATCCGAAGAAGATACCCATGAATAAGAACATCTTCAGGAAGAGCAGTACAATTGGTTTCATGAGCTTTCGGTTTGGTGGCTTTTAGAGACGAAGATTGATGCCAGGCTTGAAAACACGGCTTTGTAAAAATAGGGAATAGGGTGGGTATAAGCGTAAAATAATCTATCTCGTACAGATCCAGAGACGAGATCGATCGCAGGCTTGATCCAAAACTAGAGACGCGATAGATCCGACATTGGTCCAAAAGTAGAGACGCGATAAATCGCGACATAGGTCCAAAAGTAGAGACGCGATTAATCGCGTCTCTACTTTTGGACCGTGTCTCTACTTTTGGACCGTGTCTCTACTTTTGGACCTTGTCTCTACTTTTGGACTGCGGCCCTACTTTTGAATCATCGGGGATCTGTAAAATATTCATCCCGGAAATGCTTAATGAAGGAACAAATCCTGTGCTAAGACTAATTTCTTTCCGGGGATGAGGATAAAGGTGGCGCCGCTGGCTATATGTTGTGGGATATCTAACATACATTCCCCACCTGCTACTGGATCAATGATAATGGTATATAATGCGGGCAATGTGGCAGGAGGCTTGAGGCTATTCGTCCATTTCCCCGGTATGCTCCAAGCTCCATCACCTGAAAATGTAAAGGTGGTCACAACGGGTTTGGAAATAAAAACTCCTTCACTCATGTTCTGATAACTTCCCGAAGGGGTGATTTCTGATTTCACAGCCCTCACCATATAGACATTGCCTGGTGACAACGATGGTAAACTGTCCGTAAAGGTTGATGCTACGAGGATGGATGCATTCAATTTCTGAAATGTCCCCGCCATACTATCTGCCTGGTAGACATTGTATCCAATGATATCCGTATCTGCCGAAGCCGTCCAGTTTAGTTGCACCATCGCCTCTGTCTGTGTCGCCGTCAGTTGGGTCACAGGGTATACTATATGCAGTCGTAACGATGGATCACCCATGAGCGCCATGTGGACACCACCCATCAATTGATTATTGCCCGGATCATAGATACCGGTATTGTTCTGACTCTGCAAGGTAGAGAAGCCTATACTCTCACCCAGTCCCATGTGATGGAAGTACCATCTTGGTCCTCCCCCGGTCCAGCAGGTGGCGAGCGGCATGCCTGCATTGGCGAGAGGTGCTCTGAGCAAATGATTGGTAGTACCAGTGATGCCACCTTTGGCCCATTCCACAAAATAGCTTCCGTATAATTGCATGAAGATGGTGTTCAGTTCGAGGTTGATGCACTGCGAACTGGACATGACAGGATTTGCGCAACTGGTATCAGTGCCGCCACCGGCCATATAGGTCCAGAGGTAAGAGCGCGCTTGCAGGGAATCCATAAATATATGGCAGGTCCCGTTTCCAGAGCATCCATTGGTATTGATCGCGGCAATATTGGTGCTGCCCAACATGGGGGCAAAGCTTCGCCATGCCACAGCTGAAGTATGGGGTATGCTGCTATCTAGATGTGTATTGAGTAAAGCCCTTCTGGCCGGGTTGATGATTTTATGACGGTAAGCATGATTTTTATTTAAATATTGCCTCGTCAATTCCACCTCACTCAATGCAAATCCAGTCATAGCGTGCATATCAATTCGGCCCACCTGGAGTTCCGCCTGTGAAGGGATGACGGTTTGATCCCAATAGCCATCATCAGGGACATTGGGTGTGTGAATAGGGCCTGTATTGTTAGTGGTCACCGTGTAGTCCGTCCAGGCACCATCGATATCCGCATAATAAACATCCGCCGGTTGTGCGCCAATTCTTTCTGAATGTCCATCTGGCGCAAAATTGCCTGAGTAAGGGATTGCGAAATGCCCGATGATCAGCAGAGATTTGACTTCAGTGCCGGGTTGATTATACTTGTCGATCACCCAGCTTTTTAAAGTAGAGTCCTGGGTCGTTGCAGCAAAATCATTTCGAATCACATTCCATCCATCCCCGATCAGGTCATTTTTCAACTGATCCAGTTCCGTTTGCAGAGGCGTTGCATAACTATCATCGACCGCAAGTAGTAGTGTGCCTCTTGCATCAATTGCAGGGATATCAATGCCAGTATACACATATCCATATCCCGTAACCAATGGGGTGGTCTTGACTACGCGATATTCATATTTGGTGCCTATAGAAACATTGTTGTCGATATAGTTGGTCGAACTACCAGGAAGAGATGCCAGATTAGTCCAACTTGTATCCGTTGGTAATTTTTTATCGATGGAGTAGGAAAGTGCATTTGCATCACTGACCCACGATACAGTGATTTGTGGTGGTGATGCAATGACCTGGGCTGAAGTGAGCACCGAGTAATCCACCCCATAGGGTGTATTCAGGATATAAAATGGAGCATCACTGGTATCTGATACGTTGTTGTTTGCGGCGTTAGAAATCCTGATATAGCAATTGACAGAGGTTGTATTGGGTACAGTCCATGAATAGCTTCCTGTAGCTGCAGGAGTCGATGGCGTGATCGTAGTCCAGGGCCCTGTGTTGCCCGTGGTGCTGTATTGCAGTTTTACATTTGTGATGCCTGCCTGTACCTGCCAGATGATATAGCGTTTAGTGCCCACCTGGTAGATATCTCCGCCTTCATTGGGCTGCAGCAGATCAATGGGTTGTGTGGGTATATAGACCTGATATTTTAAGATTCCGGAATCCCCTACAGCGAAGCCCGTAGTGTCATTGATCATATCCAACTCCCATATTGTACCTGCCGTCATCGAAGTACTCTGGCCAGCCCACGTAGTGCCTCCATTGCCCGTGGCGATGATGATGCCTTGTCTGCCACATGCATATCCTTTTGTGGTGCTGATGAAATCAACACCCAGGAGCTCATATTGTGTGCCGCTGGTCTGCCCTGCCCACGTAGTCGCTCCGGCATCTGCTGTGTGTCTGATGATCCCATTGCCGCCGACCAGCCATCCATTGTTTGTGTCTGCAAATCGAACATCGTTGAAGGTCAGGAAACTGGTTACGCCTGAATTGGTTTGATACGTCCAGGTAGAACCATTGATCGTCTTCAAGAGGGTGGGGCTGTTTTGGGTATTATTGAATCCACCACTTACCCATCCTGTCGTGGTGCTGAGGATGTCCAGACCCCACATCGAGACGCCTTGGTTTGCTTGTTGTGTCCAGATGAGTCCTCCATTGATCGTCTTGAGTAATACACTTCCATTGCCTACTACCCATCCGGTACTTGCATTTGCAAACCTGATCGAATTGTATTGACTACTGTAAGGTGAAGTCTGGGGTGTCCACGTGGTGCCACCATTGGTTGTTGCGATGATGGTGCCTTCATCCCCGCAGGCCCATCCATTGTTAGCATCAAGGAAGAAAATACTGCGGATTGTACTCGTGATGCCTGATGTCTGTACAGACCAGTTCATACCTCCGTTTATTGTTTTCAGGATCGTTCCTGACTCACCGGCAGCCCAGCCTGTAGAGAGATCTATAAACTTGACTGTTTTTAGTTGGTCGGTCACGGGTAGACCAATCCGATATCTGCTTGTCTCCTTTCGGTTGCCGTAGCCATTTTGCGAAGGCAACTGACGAGCGGGTTGAATTCCATTATTAATTTACCTTCAAAAATGAATCAATCATCCCCACTGTCCCGGCTATCACCGCTGTATCCTGCGGCGTTGTAATCTCACCGATATAATCCCCATGCCCGCCGGGTATTAAGGCGAGGCGTGAGTTGCTAAGCAGCCGGTGCATTTCTACTGCATGTTCAGGGGTTACTACATCCTTGTCTCCGATGATGATCAGCGCAGGGGCTTTGATGGATTTCATTTGTTCTGCCGTGATGTCTGGAAATGCCTGCATCCTGGCCACATCTCGTTCGTACATCCTGTGGAGGGCATTGGTGTCCGGATTGATGGCAAGGAATGCATCCTTGAAGGGTTGGGGCATGCCTTCAAAGGTTGGTTTGGACATCATGTCCCAAAACCAATCCGGAGCTCCGGCTTTGTTGTAGAAGGTCGAGGCAACGATGATCTTATTGACCATCTCAGGATGGCGGATGGCAAACTGCAGGGTAGTGCTGGCGCCATTGCTGAAGCCGAAGATATCTGCCTTGTTGATGTGAAGCACTTTGAGCAAAGCTGCGATGTCATCTGCATCCTGCTCAAAACTCAATGGACGGTCTATGTCTGCTGTGTGTCCATGCGCCTGCATCTCCACAGCGATCACTTTGTGTGACTTTGCGAGGAGAGGTATCACACGTCCGAAGGTGGTCTGCAGCGTAGAGCCTCCGCCATGGATCAGGAACAGTGGATCGCCTATGCCGTGGATTTCGTAATACATCTTCAGGCCATTGACCGCGGCATAGCCAGTGATGGTATCATAGGGTAAGCTAGTGTTGGAGGTATCCTGATTGGTCATGGGTTTATGGCCTGTTTTCGAACAGCTAGAGAGTAATAGTAAAATTAGCGCAAGGCATAACAGGGATTTCATTTGCTCCATACAATCAATAAAGGTATGACATTGATTAGGTCATGGATCATTATGGCCATCAGTATGCTTCCGCTCCTGAGCGTCAGCCAACCCAGTAACATCCCGAAGGCAAAGGAGCTGAAGAATTCAACCCAGTTTTGATGCACACCCCACTGTGGATCGATCTGGAAGGAATGCCCCAGGCCAAACAATATCGAAGTGATCAGCAATGCAGGATTGCCAAGGCTGATGTTGCGGATATGTATCCTGGATTTCAATGTATTGGACAGGAGCCCAAGTATGATGCCCCTGTAGGCCAACTCCTCGTCAGGCCCGGGCATGGTAAATTGGAATAAGAAATATTCAGATCTTTCGCCTGACTTCATGACAGCAAGTACAGCCAATACCACCGCAACCACAAAGGCAAGGATCGTTATGATCAGTTGCGGCTTTAAGGAATTACTACGTTGCCGGAAGGTGATAAAGTTGTGATCGCCGAGCTCCTTCCTGAATACCAATAAAAACAGCAGCGAACCTGCGATCCCATAGATCTTTCCTGACCAGTTCCACTCACCCTCTATGATCCGCAATGAAGGCATCCAGCTAGGAAAGTATAAGAGGCAGCTATAGACTACAAAAAAGGCTGTAAAAAGGATGAGGTATTTCCTTTTGTAATCAGGCCTGTTGAGCCCTATAGCGATCAGCGGGCTGATGGCCAGGAGTTCAATGATCTGTGTAAGGAGTAGTTGTGCCATCGATTATTCTGTCCTGTCTCGCAATTTCGTATTATTTTATTTCATTTTACGCACATCAACCGTGGTGCAAGTAGAGACGCGATTAATCGCGCCTCTACTTGTACCATCATGCTGGTTCAAGTCTCCAGACTTGAATCCCATATTTGCTTGTCTCCTGACGAGCGGGTCAGATTCCTTGCCATGCAAAACGCAGTTTTGCTGGCAGCTATACCATGTATATGCATGTTGATTGTCAATGTTAATCCTCTATCGCCTCTATACCAAGTTGCTTGAGCCGTTCCAGGTTGTCCTTCATGGCCTGCAGCTGTTCAGAAGGATGACCTGTCCATTCTGTTATTTCACCTACCACCCGCAGCGGACTTTTAGTACGGTAAGACTTTGTTGGGTTGCCGGGAAATTTCTTGTCGGTCAGGTTAGGATCATCTTCGTAGGGGCCTGTAGGTTCTACCACATAGATTCTGCCTCGCCCTTCACCCAGGGCCAGTTCTGCGCCCCAGGTCGCTGCGTCCATGGTGGCGGTCAGGTATACATAGGCTGCTTTTTTCTGCTGTCCGTAGTTTGAATTAAACCCGGGTTGGATCAGGTCACCGGTCTGCAGGTTGGCTTTGGTGCCGTGGTAAAGTGTTATTGGATCCTGGGTGTCATCTGTATCCATTGATGTATTTTTTCGGTAGGGTTATTTTCAAATTTAGGGAAATACATTAAATCGGGGGACTTTCAGAAGAAGTGTCTCGGTTCAAAAGAAGTGTTTCGGTTCAAAAGAAGTGTTTCGGTTCAAAAGTAGAGACGCGATTAATCGCGTCTCTACTTTTGAACCATCTTGTTGGTTCAAGTCTCCAGACTTGAATCCGATATCTGCTTGTCTCCTGACGAGCGGGTTAAATTCTTTGCCCCTTCGCCCGTACGGGCATCTCCCCTGTGTTCCTCCACCCCGTTTCTCTGCGAGAAACAGGTTCCGGGCAAAGGAATACGATTAACCCCGGGGTTGCGAAGCACATAGGGGAGACAGCGCAAGCTGGAAGGGGCGAAATACGAATTCGTTTAACCCCGGGGTTGCGTAGCACACAGGGGACAGCCCGTACGGGCACAGTGGCAAAATGCGTAGCACACAGGGGCCAGAAATTGCAGAAGCAATTTCGAAGGGGCTAAATCGTAATACCATTGATCCTGGATTTGCGAAATACCCAGGCCGTGCTCTCCCAAGATTTTGTCAATTCGTATGATTTTTTATCTTTGGAGTAGAGGCGCCCAAAGGTATCAGCCGCCAGCTTTTACACCAGGATATTATGGGTCAGGGGAAGACCTTTAATATGGAGGATTGCGCATAGCCCTATTACAGATTTTGAAACATAACCACCATCACACTTATGGTAGAAGCACATACGCACAATGAAATGGTGTTCCGCAAGTGGGAGCAACACAAGATGTCCAAGTCACAGATCCTGGAAGAATTGGGGAGTCATCCATTGTCTCCTGAGGAGATCACGACTGTCTGGGATAACTATTCCCGTTATCGTGTGGGCAAGCGTAATACCCAGGGTTGGATGTTGATGGGCGTAGGGGGCTTTATCGGCTTTGTCAGTTGTGTGATCACCATGATCGATCCGCTGCCTGATTTTCGCGGGCTCTTCATGTATGGCTTTACGAGTATCGCCATCATGATGGCCTTATATGGATGCTACCTCGTGATGGAGGCACCGGGGGACGACTGATGGTACGAATGTAGAGACGCGATTAATCGCGTCTCTACATTCGTACCATCACGGATCTTTTACATAATCGCTAAATCAACCTTTCCCCTTCACCATCTTCTCCTGACAACCATCAGTATTTTTCCTCTTTGACCAGGATGCCTTCCGGGGAATAATAACGCCAGACACCTGACTTGATCGCAAACTTTGTCCGGTGGATGATCTCCTGACTTTCCTCATACGTTTCCGGATCAAAATAAGTAAGCGTATCAACGTATAGGCTATCCATCTGGCTATACTGGCCAGTCACCAATACTTTTCCGGATTTTGTTCGCTCTTCGTATCGGCCGGTTTGGATGTCATCGGTATAGTGACTCAACTTATATACAAGGTCATTTCGATCAAAAGATGCATCCCGGATAAACAATTCAAATCTATCTGTCAATGATTGCTGTGTCGAAGATGACATAAACGTTTCTTGCCATGTCCTGGAATAATCAATCTTGACCTGGTTATTGGAATACCAATGAAGCAAATCTGGAAGTAATGAGTCCTTGTAGAAGTAATTGAATCCAGCACCTGATCTTGAAATCACAATGGTATCTGCATATCCAAAGCTCTTGACTGCATCATTATATAGCAGGATTGCATTCAGTTCTGAGCCGAGTTTCAGGTCTGTCTTTTGAATTGAATCGGCGAAAGCAGGCGTGATGATCAATGCTTGTGCAAAGTGCTGTCCTGCTGCCATGAGACATATGGCTATAGTGGATATGACTTTGATGCTCATCGATTAGTATTGCTGCACAAGAAATATGATAGTTATTAGAAGCGCCCCTTATAGTTATCAAAGTTAATATCCAATGGCAGGTAGAAGGTCGCGCTAAATCCTTTCCCATACTTATCCGTTCCTCCGTCAAAGTTTACTATTCCGGTGTAAGCATAGACCCACCCTGGCTTTGCTTTAGTCTTTGTCTGTAGCTCAATAGAGAGCGTGATGTGTCCGGGTTTAACGGATAGGGATCCGGAGGATTTCGCTTCTTTAAGCTGTTCTTTTAAAAGGACTAACTCCTCTTGTGTCAACGTATGCGTGCCACTATTATTTGAAACGGTGATCGATTTAATATCGTCGATCGGGAAAATGGAATCTAATCGCAGGACGTTACTTACAGCGTTGTATTCTGGGTTGGGTTTGGATTTTTGTTGGGAAAAGGCACATAGGGTTGCTGAGAGCAAAATAGACAGCAGGATAGTGCGCTTTGACCAGAGTTGATTTAGTTGCTTCTTCATCATACTAGGCAAATCTACTGTGTAAAAAATTAAGGCAACGCCTTAATTTTTTACACATCTATGCCTATGTTGGTTCAAGTCTCCAGACTTGAATCCGATATTTGCTTGTCTCCTGACGAGCGGGGTGGATTTCTTGCGCAGCATATCTATTTTGCCCTTTAGTTTTCTGAAATTTCCCCTTCGACTGCCGACCACCTCTCGCCCGCTCGGCCTGTTTTCTCCACCCCGTTTCTCTTTGAGAAACAGGCCTCCGGAAATCCTGGGGTTAAGAATTCATGGAAGAATGTCAATGGCTTGACAGTATCCCGTGTTCAAAAGTAGAGACGCGATTAATCGCGTCTCTACTTTTGAACTATTATGTTGGTTCAAGTCTCCAGACTTGAATCCCATATTTGCTTGTCTCCTGACGAGCGGGGTGGATTCCTTGCGCAGCATATTTCATGCTGCGCGATATCATTCTTTCAATCTGCCTTACTCACTAAAAACCACAAACCCATAAGCCTTAAATACAAGGCTATCCCCATCCATACTGGCTTTCTCCTGGAAAGCTATCTTAGGGTAGGAGGGTGATTTTATTTTTAAAATATTTGCAGAAAGATTTAGCATGACGACTACTTTTTTCATCGGTTGTTTCCCTTGAAAAAGCCAGTAGATCAGGTTCCCCTGTTTCTATGAGTTTGAAATCACCATTCCTGATGGCTGCATTTGTTTTCCTGAAAGGGATGAGTTGATGATATAGATTCCAAAGCGAGGAGCTGTCTTTCTGTTGTGTTGATAATGCAAGTTCTTCCGATTCTCCGGTTTTGAAATACGATTGATCCCACCAGGGCCCGGAATCTTTATAGAATGCAGCGGTGCCGGCATCGTCCGGATCAGGAGTCCATGGAAATGCCTCCCTGACAGGAATATGATTTACATCATAACCCCAATCGCCGATATGGCCTGGAACTCCCAATTCCTGGCCGTAATATATGGAAGGAATGCCAGGCAACAGTATATTCAAGACTGCCCCGCATCTCAGCTTTGCCTTATCTTTTTGAACAATGGTAGCAAAGCGATCTGTATCGTGGTTTTCGAGAAAGCTGATATAATATTTGTCTTTGGGAATTCGCTTTAACGTTTCTGTTACCTGTTTCCCTATGTTGATTGCATTAAGGCTGTATTTCAAAGTTGAGTCGGCCGAAGTGCCCCGGAAGTATTCGGGAGTGCCTGCTAAGGCAAATTGAATCGGAAAACCGAAGCTCGCATCAATGCCGCTCTTTGCAATCATATCTTCTCCATATTCACCCCAGTTGGATTGTTCGCCGACTACAAACAGATCAGGATTAACTGCCTTGCATGCCTTAAAGACAGGGTTCCAGAAATTGACAAACATATCCGTGAATAACCCACGTTCGTCCAGGTTGTCCATCATGTGGTCAATTCTATACCCATCCACTCCATCATCAAACTTGCCATCCCCATTGGG
Organism: Candidatus Opimibacter iunctus; assembly: GCA_016716665.1. Lineage (GTDB taxonomy): Bacteria > Bacteroidota > Bacteroidia > Chitinophagales > Saprospiraceae > Opimibacter > Opimibacter iunctus. Next base: position 81,253 of record JADJVH010000018.1, read on the forward strand.
GTCAACCCAGTGTGTATAAAATGCCTTGGTCCACTCCTTTGTCTTTTGGTTGTTGAGGTCCAGGTAGACGATATACAATTCCTTATCCGGCCATGCCTTGAATGCCTTCAGGTCAGACCCCGATGGTATATAGAACTGATCAGGATACCGGTTGAGTGAATCACTGTAATGAATGAACGAAGTATAAGGTGAGCCGGGCTTCTTGAAAGATTCATCAAACCACTTGTTGCCATTTTGTGCATACTGGGTTTCCATATCCATGATAAACCTCAGGCCTTCGTGATGCACCGCCTTGACAAAGGCCAGATAATCTTCCATCGAGCCATATTCAGGGTCAATCTTATCATAGTCTTTGGCAAAATAATTATGATAGAAATCTGATTCATACAGCGGTGTAAACAATATGGTCGTTACCCCCAGTTCCTTCAGATAGCCAAGCTTTTCAACAAAGCCGTTCAGGTCGCCATGTCTGTCACCATTTGAATCATAGAAACTTCGTTGATTGACATGGTAGATGATTTCGTCATTCCAGTTTGTTTTCTCAGCAGGATCTTTTTCACTTGCTGTTGAACAGGCAATAGCGAACAAGAGGCATATGGTGGTGAAAGGGGTATAGATTTTTCTCATCTATGACTGGTATAGGTTTCAGCAAAATTACCTTTTTCTTTGATCGACGATGAGCATTCCTGCTTGGTGTAAGTATCCTCGGTACAAAAGTAGAGACGCGATTAATCGCGTCTCTACTTTTGTACCATCATGTTGGTTCAAGTCTCCAGACTTGAATCCCATATCTGCTTGTCTCCTGACGAGCGGGTTAAATTCTTTACCCCTGAGCCCGTAGGGGCGATGGGGCAAAACTTTAATCAACTTCCAACCTTAACCACCTTCCCCCGACACATCATCCGCTGATACTGATCATAGAGCGTGACGACATACATACCCGGCGAGAGCCTGGATAAGTTAAGCTGCTCTAAGGTATTGTCGCTTACCTGCACAGTCTTTTCTTGTATTATCTGTCCACGGGCATCTGCCATCACGAGGTGGTAGGGTCCGGGTGCGAAATCCTTAAAGCTGATAGTGGCCTCGTCGGCGGCAGGATTGGGGGAGATCGTGATGGAGGGATCCGGGGCATCGACATCGGATGTGCTACTCACGATAAGGTTGTTTTTGAATACTACATTGGTGACCGCGTCTTGCCGGCTATTGAAGGTCACGACAGCGATAGGCTCCTTTGCGATATCATTGTAGAAACGGAACTGTGTGATAGTATCCACTTCCAGGCCATTGAAGCCGGCCTGAATAGCCTCACTGGTGATATCCAGCCAACCGAGTGGTGGGACCTTGCCATCAATGCGGGTCTGACTGTAGCGTGTGCTCTTTTCACGTAACACCTCGTAGGTGCCGCCGGGTATGCTCATGCTGCCGTAGGCGTCCACTACGTCAATGCGGTTGAGCGCCGTCCTATACCGCATGGAGTCTATCTGTGCGTTGTTGGTCTGTGCGGCTAGGTTGATCATCAGCAGTGGAGAAAAGTCAGCGGGCACAAATTTTTCCAGGATATTGGAAGAGGTAGCGCCTATATCGAAGAAATTCATTGGCGCATAGCGTTCAGTCCATAATGGGGTGTAATCGAACACATGATTGGCGACGATGTCATAAGGCACGGTTCCATAGTAGGCCTGCAATTCAAATTTGGTGGAGGTGACATTGTAATATGCCTCCGCTGTCAGAGGCAGGGCGGCAAACAATTCCGCGCCGGGTACTTGTGCCCCTACGCTGCCCTGATCGGCTGGCTTGAAGATGATCTCCTCGGTCACCCCGGTCTGCAGTCCATTGAGGTCCCAGGTCTGTCCACCACCCGGTGGGGTATAGACAGATACCGCTATCTCCGGATTGGTGGCATGGGCTAACCTCAGCGTATCCCCTGCGGCCGGAAAGGTGGCGTTGGTGACAGTGATCTGGGCGGAGAGGGTGGTGGTGGCCAGGAGGAGGAAGGGGAGGGGGGTGAGGTAATTCATTGAGGATAGGACTGAGGGTATTATGAGAAATTTATATAGCAATCAGATTTTCTCTAGGAAAGGATTCACGGTATTATAAAATTTGACCATTGATTTCATATACCAATTTATTAAATCGTCCCAGTAAAGCTCATCACTAAATTTTCCCTGAAGCTGACGAACTTCTTCGTTTGTCATTTCAATTTTATTCTGGATGCCTTTTTAGTCTCTAGTCTTTCCCAAATGACAGAACCATCTATTTTATTTTGAATCTGATCCTTGTACTTTAGACATAGAATCTATTAATTCTTTGTCTGGATCATTTGCAAAATAGAGTTCCTCGAAAGGTGTGTTTACCTAGACAAAAGCAAATTTCCCCTGTCCTTTCCAAAATCCCAGGCTATAAGCAGGTTTTGAGATAACTCTTTCAAGTGACCGAAATTGTTTTCCTTTAGTTTGGCTTTTAATAGACCCCAAAACTTAACCAAACGAATTTCTGATTCTTCAACTGTCTTGCTTTTGTCACTTTCCTCTTTTTCCTTTTCCTTTGCGTCAATCATGTACTCTGCAGTTTCTGGGAGAGGTATAATTTGTTCAACTTGCAGGAATACATCATCACCCATAGCGAATGGAGTTGCTCTGAAACATTTGATTTGAATATCATGCCTCAATAGCCACAGCACAGTTGAAGTAACCTCTTTGCGATAATTGTTTGCTACAAATATTATTCGTTGGTCATTTCTGTTTAACAAAAGTTCTTCCTCTTCATCTTTCTCTAAAAAGTCGAGAAGGTTTGATTTAGCATCATCGCCGTTATGCCACTTATCCAGATATTCCTGGTATATTTTAATAACTTGATTTGTGGTTAGAGTAGAACAATATGAAGTATACTTTAGGGCTTGCCAAACGACATCTCTTCCTGTATCATCTAGTTTGTTTTCAATGATAATCAAACCACCATCTTTGTCAACTGCCAATAAATCTAATCTTTCGTTTGTATCGTTAAAGCCATCAAATTCTTTTTGTATAATCAACAATTCCTCACCAAGCATTTCTGGATTTTTTGCAATCCATTCCTGTAAATGATCACGCTCTTTGATTTTGAGTTCTTTGAATAGCCGCTTTTCTAGTTTTTCAACATTGTTAGTTGATCTGTTTATTTTGTACATCGGTATGGGTATTTAAGTTGGCGTTATTTGTTTTTCCGTAAAGCCTATTTTGAAACTCGACTTTACTTGTGGGTGCTTAACAAGGCTCTATGACAAATCTTAGGTATTAGCTTTGGCTTGTGAAGTTTTGGGCAATGTGCCTGCAAGTAGCGCTGGCATTAAATCGGTTTCAATCTAACTCTTTCAGATATTCATTGTGTTTGTCTGTGTTTGTTTTTATGCTTTCGTTAATTGAAATCAGCTTTTTGTTTACTTCTATCAAGTCAATTTGCAGTTCATCTTCCGATGTGCTGACATATCTTGAAATATTCAAGTTGTAGCCATTCTTTTCAATTTCGTCCATTGACACTCTGCGTGCATATTTCTCAATATGGTCTGGCCGGTATTGATAGGTTTCAATGATTTTCCGAATATCGTTTGGCTCTCCGTTTTCGCCTTCTCTTAGTGTGTTTTGCCTTTTGCCTTGTTTGTAATGTTCTGCTGCATTAATGAACAACACATCATCGTGTTTTTTGCATTTCTTTAAAACTAAAATTGAAACAGGAATACCAGTCGAGTAGAATAAGTTTGAAGGCAAACCAATCACGGTGTCAATATGGTTGTCTTTTAATAGCTTTGTTCTGATGCGCTCTTCTGCTCCCCCTCTGAATAAAACACCGTGCGGTAAAATGATAGCCATTGTCCCTTCTTTACCTAAGAAGTGAAAACCATGCAATAGAAATGCAAAGTCAGCTGCTGATTTGGGTGCTAAACCATAACTTTTAAAACGGAAATCTTCTGCTAAAGTGTCGTTAGGTTCCCATCGTAAGCTAAAAGGAGGATTGGCTACAATAGCATCAAACTCTATCTTCTTGCTTGGATTCATTTCGTTAAGCAATGACCAACTATTTTCTAAAGTGTCTCCGTGGAATATCTCAAACTCGGTGTCTTTCATACCGTGCAACAACATATTCATTCGGGCAAGGTTGTAGGTGGTGATGTTCTTTTCCTGGCCATAAATTTTGCCTACATTACCGCCATTGTCCTTGATTCGTTTCCTCACATTGAGCAACAATGAACCCGAACCGCAAGCAAAATCCAATACTTTATCCAGCTTTTTCTTCCCAGCTTTTGGTTCTTGACTGTCTAAAGTTACAATTTCTGATAGGATAGTAGAGATTTGCTGCGGAGTATAAAACTCACCTGCTTTTTTGCCGCTTCCCGCTGCAAACTCTCCAATCAAATACTCATAAGCATCTCCCAGCGTATCAGAGTCGGCAGAGAATTCCGCAATGCCCTCTGCAATTTTTTGAATGATGGTGCAAAGTTTCTTGTTCCTGTCAACTGATGTTTTGCCAAGTTTTTCGAATTGAAATTGATTTCGGAGAACAAACCTTGAAAAGCACTTTCAAATGATTCATTCTCGATGTATCTAAAACCCGATTCAAGTGTTACTAGGAGCTCAGGGTTTTGAGTACGGGCCATTTCGCTGATATTACTCCACAGGTGGTCAGGCTTGATGACATAATGCACCTTTCTACGCATCTGTTTTTCAATTCCTTTATGTCCTTTGGATTCTCATAATACCATTTGCCGAGTGGGGAGATAGTTACTTTTTTTGTTTTCTCTACCCCTTTCGAGCTTTCGCCTCTCCCTGAATTCTTGAGAATCCTCCTTTCAAATTCAAATTCTAAATTACTTTTCTCAGTGATGATAAACAGATTTTCTGATGGATAATCCTTTCCTAATTCTTTCTTTGCCGCTTCTTCATAGTTGCACGACAAATAACGGAGGAAAAGAAACGAAAGCATGTAATCACAGAAGTCGTCTGCATTCATGGCTCCTCGTAGTTGGTCTGCTATGTCCCAAAGTGTTTTACCGAGTTGTTGTTGGTCTTTATGTGTCATATCCTTCAGGTAGTTAGTTTAAATTCCTCAAAGTCATACTTTGCGGTAAAGTCAGTAAA
>JADJVH010000019.1 GCA_016716665.1 Candidatus Opimibacter iunctus
GGAATAGCGTACCTGTAGTTGGATTAGGATAAATGGACAGGTCTTCGTGGATCTCATCTGCATTGACGATAGCAAGGTCGTCCGTCACATGCCACATGGCGGTGTTGGTTACAATAGGTGGATTGAAATCAAAATAGATACTCGCCTTGTTGTCTATACTAACGGGCCCCGAAAGGCTGCTATCTGGCTGCACAGTAAACGTAACAAATCCCTGGCTACCTAAAGTATCGACTGAGCGCGCCGGCAAATCAATATTGCGGAAGATAAAGGTGACGATACCACTATCTGTTGTCACGGTGGTTTCTACCACATGGCTACTGGCTAACAATTCAAAGGTCGATGGATCCAGCTGCTGGTCAAGTGTATCAATGATCGTGATGTCAAATGCTTTGTAGCTGCCTTCATTCTGGAAGCGGATCGTGTACTGCAATGGATCCTTGATTAGGGAATAGTCCTTGTAAAAGTCTCCTGTAGGTTCTACTTTTTTTTTTTTATCATTTGGATCATAGGAGCACACCACTGTATCCATTGCGGTGCCGAAGAAAGGGCTATCACGAGGGTATCGGAAGTAATACCTTCGAATAAAAGTGCGATGCCTTCTGCGGTAAAATCAGGTGAAGTAAAAGTTAAGGTGATGTCGAGGACCGCAAATGGAGGAATAGACAGGTCCTGAAAGACAACCTCTCCATTCGTGTGCTGGCTGAAAGGAATGGAACTCCCTGTCAATGTAAGCAGATCATTATAGCGAAGGGTAAAATGACCTGTGGTGGTAAAGAGGCTGTTGTTCCTCAGGTAGATGTGGACGCGAAACTCCCGGTTGCAAACCACTACTCCATTGACAATGGTCACTCTGACATCCGGTATATAAGGTTTCCAAAATCCGAAATCAGGCAGAGTGCTGTGATAGTCTACTAAAGAAAGCTCCAGTTGTGGATTGTCGGTAGTAGACTCGGCAAAAGTTTCTAGTGCATGTTGAAAATGAGACGTATCAGAAGCGTCGCTGTAAAAAGTGTATTGCCCATAGGTATTGGTTACTGCCCATAGGTTACGATCGGTATCCAGAACTTTTTGCCCAGGAACCAGGAAATCTATCCCCTGGTCAAAGATGCTATCCTTTGCAAAATCAAAAAATACGGTACCTGATCCTTTGTAAGCATCCGTGACATCCGGGATGTCCAATACAGATGCACCGACTCTCTGGGTCACGATCAGGTCGCCATCTGGATCGAGGGCGACACTTCTAAGTGAATTGGTGGAGAGGCCTGAATTAAAGATATCAAAGTGTTGCAAAGTCTGCTTATCCCAATAGTATAAACCATCACTCCCAGGTCGAAACCCAGTAATTCCCCTTTCGATCCTGAACCAAGCCATTTAAGGTATTTGCAGGCCAAACGGAACTATAATCAGTCCAATGTGCTCCATCAAAGACCTTCACGCCAAGGTGACCGACCACCCAAACCAAATCATCATTGTCGACAATAGCATTATAGACAAGGTCGCCAACCTCGCCATCTCCATATTGCGTCACCTGTGTGCACCGTCATACTTGATTAATGAAGGACCCCAAGGAGCTATGTACAGATTCCCTTTGCTGTCGCTGTCCATAGAAAAAACAAAAGTCGTGTCCTTCAGTTGTTGTATATAATGGATTGCATCGTTTTCGATATATCCTATGCCACCTATTGCAGAACAGAAATATACCTTTCCGTCTACAGTAGCTTCAATATCAGATATATTGGCCTGGCCGAGCAAAAAAGGAGTGACGGTTCCGTTCGATATCCTGATGATGCCTGGGACATTAGGGCCAGAACTATTGCTGTTATTGGCAAACCACACATCGCAAGTGATGGGATCCACGGTCATTTGCCAGACTAAAAAATATTGGTATTGCCCTACTTCAATCGAAAAATGCTCCCATGTCCCATCCGTATACTTGACATCGACTCCATTGCGGCTACCAAACCATAGATTGCCATTACAGTCTGATTGTACATCGTCCTGGTAATTGTCCAGGAGCGGATAAATCTGTGACTTGACTGGGGTCCAACTTCCTTCAAAAAATCGATACAGTATGAATTCCGAATCAACATTAAATAAATCGGCATACAATCCTCCTTGACTATCCGCTCCTCTAAACAGAGGGCGATCAGAAATTGGATACGGTGCAAAATCAATGTCCTTTAGATAAGTGGCTTTGATTCCATCATACTTGAACAATCGTATATTATTTGGCTCATTGAGATATGGCTGCAGGTACACATTGCCAACCCCATCCTTAAATGCTTTATTGACCGAAAGGCCCGGAGTTGAGAGCACGGAAATGCTCCCATTCTTCAACTGGAGGATTCTATCATCAGCAGGGAGAATAAGTGCTCCATTCCGATCGATGATAATCTGCCTGAATACATCATCTGAAGTAAGGATTGAATTTCCGGAATGATATGACTGCACTACCTGTTGCAAGGAAGCATCATACCGATGGACAGTATCAGCCTTGGCAAAGTAGATGGTATGTTCATCTATCAACGCCCATGCGCTTATTTTCAATGGAAGATTTCCATAAGATTCCACTACGCCATTCCTGATCCTCACGAGCTTATTCAAAAGTGGTTCATTATCATGATCTGCAAAAAACCAAACGTCACCATTGGGCAGAATCTGTAGATTATTTTTGCTGTAGTACTGTGAAGAAACTATCTCATCAGTGTAATTCGTCCATTCTTCATTCTTCAATCGAAACAACCCCGCATTCTCGCTCACAAACCACAGGGCATTGTCGGGCGCTTTTTCAATCTCAAGGATGCCTCCACCTTTGATAGGGCTGTTGCATGCCAGGTATGTCTGAAATTCCCCTGTCAGCAGGTTGGTCCTGGTCAGTCCGCCTTGTGATCCGACCCAGACATTATTGCCTGTCACGAGGACATCGCTGATCAACCGGTCGTTGGTATAATTGGTCCAGGGGATTGGGCAGGTGCTGAGAGGCTGAAGAGGCTCATCAGGAGAAGAATGGTGGTTTTTGGTTTCATCATAGGTTGGTTTATGATTGGCTGGAAAATAAATCTGTCACCTGAAGACCCAGGCACCCTTCAAAATCTGCTACGCCACTGTACTTTCTCTCCAATATCCGACGTGCCTGAAACCTGATCCGGATGATAAACCAAATTTAAGCAATTTGGGGCGATGTATTTAGCAGGGAGGTGACAAAAGAGGGGAATCCTATTTGTGTGAGACGGTGCCAATGCAATATTTGTGATTCTCTGATCCTATTCTTCGTTTCTTTTCTCCCATCGACCAGTATTCCCCGCTTTGAAAAGCAATATCTTTTAACATAAGATTGTTGAAGGTCAAAAGTGTATAGCGATTATACACCTAATAGACAACGATATATCCAATAATGGTTTAAGGCAAGGTGTACTGCTTTAGCCAGTCCCAATTTCTGATTGCAGCCCCAGCTGGATAACCATGCTTCAGGTCCTTTATTAAAGCTACTGTATATACATTCAAAGGCTCACCAGGGGTAGCCGAGGTATACGTTGCTGTGACAATGGAATTGACATCACCCGACAAAGTGTAGTTTGGGTCTAATCCAAAATAGAAAATATGGGTTTGGGAAAATTTATACAGGTGGCCTTCCAACAGTGTTGTGCTGGAATCTGCCAGCAAAAAAGGAAGTGATGTCATTGGTGCTGTCGGGCCTGTACCTCCCGGTCCATAATCTTCATTACCTCTTTGAAACAAGACGGGCAATTTTCTTAGTGGGACTGGCTCGGCTCCATATGAAGAAGAAGCGCTCTCAACAATAGCTGCAAACTGATCGCTCATTTCATAAGAGCACTTACTGGCCATCACGCCGCCGTTAGAAAAACCAACTAAATAAATTCGCTTAAGATCAATATTGAATCTTGAATCAAGCGCTGTGATTATGGATTTGAGAAACTTTATATCATCTCTGACCGTTTCACCAGGACAAGGGGACCATCCTGCTGGTTGCGCATCCCATTTCTCTGTATTTTGAAGATGTTGTCCGTCATTATTTATTATACAGTATTTCCAGGAGGAAGGAAAAACGGTTATAATATTTTCTGTTTCACCGACCTCTTTCCAGCCCGAATTGGTGTAAAAATCTTCTCCATTGCCGTTTGTGCCATGCAGCATAAAAACAACGGGAGCATTTGAAGAATCTGTATACCCTGCAGGAACATGTACAAAATATTCTCTTTGGTCACCATCCACGTTTATGGTAAAACGATTTTTCCCAATGCTATAATCTGGGGTTTGAGGGTCATCTGTACGCTCATTTGTACAAGAAAGAAAGCAAGCTATTGCAACTAAAAAAATCAAAATTCTTACGTTTTTCATGCGCTTTGTACTTACGTAAAGTTATGCTGGGTTCTTTGGTTAAATTCTAGTAAGGGCTGTACTAATGACTTTCAAATATACAAAGGCAATACATTTCCTAAAGCGCTTGGTTTTCATGCAAGACACGTCCAGCCATGGAAATTCGGGGGGCTAGACACATGTCTTCACTCCCTCCTTAGTTCTCAAACCAATACACATGCTTTTCCTCGTCTTCATACCTATAGTCGATTAGGGCAGGCCAATGGGGTGGAACCAACTTCTGTTCCCACTGTGAATAGGCACGAAGCAATACTTCCTGCTCTGCATGCGCCTCACGGCCATAGATATTGAACTTTTCGTAAGGATCGTATTGGATATGATACATCACCGTATCTCCGGTATTGGTATTCCAGGAAAGCTTATAGGCTGAGGATCGGATGCTATGGTTATATCCCTTTCTAAAATACAGATAATCATGAACCGGCTGGTCATCCTTGACTTCAGGAAGCAGATTGACGCCATCCAGCTCAACGGGAGGTTCGTCAGTAGCGGTTGCTTTCAGGATGGTCTGGTAGATATCCAAAGAACTCACCATAGGTTTAAATCGTACACCTTGCGGCACTTTGGCGGGCCATGTCATCACCATGGGCACCTTGAGGCCTCCTTCAAAATCGGTGATCTTACCTCCTTTGTAATCTCCATTGTCCGTGGCATGGGTGTACTCGGCACCGCCATTGTCGCTAATGAAAAATATGAGGGTATTATCGAAACGGTTCGTTTGCTTTAAGAAGTCAATCAATTTGCCGATTTCATCGTCAAGGGTTGAGATCATGGCTGCATAGGTTCGCTTGACCGGATCCTTGATGTCTGCGTATATCGCGTAGGCCTCGGCCGTCGCTTGGAAAGGAGTATGTGGTGCGTTGTATGTTAGCAAAGCAAAATAGGGCTGTTCTGATTTCTCTATGAAGCTGATTGCCTCATCGGTAATGGCCGAGGTTAAATACCTCTTCTCATCGATCACTATGCCATTGCGCTGAATGGCACTGGTCCCTGAACGTCCATCCTTCCAGATATATCTATCGGTCCAGTCCTTTTTTATTGTGGGTGCTGATGATATCGCTGTTCGCTTCGCTGCCATAGAGTGAGTTGGAGTTTAAGAACCCATAGAACTCATCAAATCCGAAGGCATTAGGGCCATTGGTATTCCGCATAGTAAGGTGCCATTTGCCAAAGAGACCTGTAGTATACCCATGCTTCCTGAGGACATCAGCAATAGTAATTTCTGAATCGGGCAATCCCATGGCCGCTATCATCTTCTGGCCTGGCACAGAATCCTGATTTTGGGGGTACCAGGGCTTGCTGTCCATAAAGTGATTGAACACGAAGTACTCCAGTTTATTCTTCAGGTAACGGTCGTGCAACTGGTGTTCAAACCCAAATCGCTGATTGTATCTCCCTGTAAGCATGGCCGCACGTGAGGGACTGCATACAGAGGCTGTGACGTAGGCATTCTCAAATCGTACACCGGCATTGGCAAGTCTGTTTAAGTTTGGCGTGTGGACTGTTCCCTGCCCATACAGATCCGTATCTGCGACCCCTAGATCGTCCACTATGATCCAGATAATGTCAGGAGCGTCCGTTAGCCTTTCAGCCTTTTGCTCCAGGTATTTTGCCTTCTGCTCGATCAAAGCCTGGCTGTCCGTGTGCCTCACATCCTCCTCTGCCAATGGGCGTGTCAATCCACATGCTGCAAGGAATAGGAAGAGAATCATTACGGTTTTGGGCATGCAGACGATCTTAAAGTGGTTACCGGTTTAAAAGGAAGGTGGCAAAAGTAGGGGTTTTGGGGCGGTTATGAAATGAGATGAAATGGTTGAAGTATGAAGATCACCTCACCTGGCACCAAACTTGAGTTTGGTGCTTTCATTCCATGCTGGTCATATCAATTAGTCTCCATCAAAGCTTTTTCCAAAAAACGACTTTGTCTTCTCCATCTTTCCAGAAGTCCCTTATCACAGCCTCTTGGTTGTATCCTATTTTTTGATAGAATTTCCTCGCGCTAATCTGGGCAATATCACTTGAAGTTTCTACAATGAGGATCCTTCCGTCCTTGCGCTTAAGCAGTTGCTCAATATATTTCATGAGTTCACTTGCAATTCCTTTTCGCTGATAGTCTTGTGAAACGCCAATTGCCAATAAATTATAAGTCCCGTCAGTCAGCTTTTCTGGTACACAATAGCAAAATGCAGCAAGTTTGTTGTCATGCATGTAGGTAAGCCAAATGTCCTGGGAGTCCGCATTATACAAGTAATCGGAAATCATATCATTCAGGTATTCAGATGGGAATAACTCACAGGAGTCCAATACTTTCTTTAATCCGTCTATATCAGCAGATGTTACGATCCTTATATTTTCATCCATTAGTTTTCTATTATAATCAGCAACTGACGTATACAATTTCAATACCAATATTAAGGGCGCTTCTAATAACTATCAAAAGGGGAATAATAACTATCACCGTAAGTTGACAATCAATATGGAAAATTGATGATTATTGATGAGAAATCATTTGTAGACTGATCTCAATTTGTTGTAAAACCCTCAATTAGGGCAAGGAATCCTTTGAGTAGCTAGTACTTCGTTTATGACTTTAAGCAAATAACAATTGCCATCATACCCTTTAAAGATTATTCCCTTTTCAGGATTATCTAAGAATAAAGACGAGTTAGCGAGATGCAACTCGGAAAGAGGCACTTCAGTATTAATGCCTACACGTGGAAAATCTTCACATGCATCTCCAATGTTATTATTGTTCAGATCTGTTTGGAAGGGATTGACAACTGTAGGGCAATTATCTGAAGCATCAGGTATCCCATCGCAATCTGTATCCAGCATATCACAAACATCCCCCACACCGTTACTATTGCAATCATTTTGATCCGGATTGGAATCATTTGGGCAATTGTCACATATGTTGCCAATTCCATCCATGTCTGTATCAGATTGCTCCGGAGAAGAGCTATTCGGACAGTTGTCGCAACTATCCCCTATCCCATCATTGTCAGCATCTAGTTGATCTGGGTTGTAGGTATTCAGACAATTATCACATAGATCGCCAACGCCGTCAGCGTCAAGATCTGCCTGCTCTGCGTTCGACATACCAGGACAATTATCACATGCATCGCCAAATGAATCCGAATCGGAATCCACCTGGTTAGCATTTGAAGCATTTACACAATTGTCGCATAAGTCTCCTACCCCGTCATCGTCAAGATCAGATTGATCTGGGTTTGTTATCAGAAGACAATTATCACATGCATCACCTTTATTGTCCAAATCCGTATCAAGCTGGGAACTATTATTTAAAAAAGGGCAATTATCACATGCGTCACCTTTATTATCAGTATCTGAATTCATTTGGTCAGGATTATACTGTGTAATGCAATTATCACAAGCATTGCCTACTCCATCACCATCTGTATCTAATTGATTAAAATTACTTTCGTAAATACAATTGTCGCAGGCATTTCCACGTCCATCATTATCAGAATCAATCTGCCCAGAATTTGAGACAGAAGGACAATTATCAACGATGTCAAACACACCATCGCCATCAGCATCTGGAAGCGCGGGACAATTTTGTTTAATTTCCAAAATCGTGTTACATCCAATCTCGTTACTGCTAATATAAGGTGGGTTATTAGTTTGCCAAACTCTGTTACACACAGAGATTACTGAACAATTATCCAGAAAATAATTATTCCGAATAACCAAGGAACCTATTATAATCGGGTGGTCAAATCCGGAAATAGCTGAAAGAAAATTATGGTATTCAATTCTTAACTCGTTAACATTCTGTAGGTTCTGAAAACCAGCAATACTTACCAAAGTGGTGTTTCCACTAATTCTCAATGTACCAGCGATCTTTAATAAACTGTTAAATCCTGAAATATTTGAAATATTTGGCATATTAAATAATTCCAAATTTCCATAGATTGTATCTAATGTCATAAAATTTGGAAGAACAACGAAATTACCAGAGAATGCTATATCCCCACCAATGTATTCAATATCATCTAAAACAGAGCCACTAAATGATATGACTTGAAATAAGGTCAGCCCATACATAATAGTGTCCAAATTCATCAAACCAGCGATACCAGATGGTGAATACAAATTACAAAAGCCTCCAATAGTTTGTAAATTTTGTAAACCCACTATAGAGCCATACGTTTTGTAAAAATGTCCGCCGGTTCTAATTAAACTGTTCATGCCAGTAATATCACCATCACAATAAAAATCGACTGCTCCACCTATATAAGTCAAACTGTTTAATCCTGAGATTAGGGCTATAGAAGTGTTTATTATAAAAAATTCATTCTCAATAGTTACCAGATTATTCAATCCATTAATTTCAAATAGCCCACTTACATTTTCAAACCTAAGGCCTCCGCCGATATGTGTCAAGTTATTCAAACCCTGAATATTGCTTAGGTTACTGACCTCTTGAAATTTAAGATTACCACCAATTTCTGTCAAGCCAGATAACCCATTTAAATTGACCAAAGAACTGGTACTAATAATCTGAACACTTCCTCCTATAGTGGTAATCTGACTTAATCCGTTTAAATTTGAAATATTACTTCCTGTAATACCGACATTGCCATCTATGACCGTGCATCCAGGGTAATCAGTTGGAAAATTATCTACTTGTGCCTGGGTACTAAATACGATTGCAATTGGAATGCAATTTTGTGCGTAAGTGACTCCTAGATAGCATTGTAGGACTAGGATTAAGAAGAATCGCAACTTTTTCATACTAAAGAACTTCAAGAAATATCCAGGGGTATCCCCGGTATTGTAAAATTAAGGGTTTTGTGGGTAGTATCAGTCGGCAGTCATCAATTGGCAATTTGCAGCTGGCAGTGAGCAGTCGGCAGTTTTCAGTGGCCAATATGCAAAAGAACTGACGACTGGATACAGGTGAGGATATCAGGTCAACGGCATCTCCACCAAGCCCTGAAAGGGCGCAGGATTAGGAAAGGGGTTTAGAATAATGAGGGCCGTGGCAGGAGTTTGCTCCTGCCACCATGGGGATACCGATTGGGAATCCACATAGGATTTCATAATGTGGCAGGAGCAAACTCCTGCCACGGCCGACGCCCTGACGGGCGTGGTAGGTATTCCCCCAACCTCCTTATCTTGTTTCCCAAAGCACCATCCGCTATGAAAAATCTTCTGACCCTGATCCTCCTGGCCTCCACAACCTACCTGCAAGCCCAGATGGCCGTCATGCCAGCACATACCCACGCCGCTATACAGGTGATCCAACGCGAACTCAATCAAAACCGGAGCGTGATATCCCAGGAGGTTATGGACTACTACCCTATCTATGTAGATCGCGGCCAATACCAGATCGCCGTGATGTGCAAGGTCAACGACACCTTTAACAAGGAGAATGCAGTCCGAGATGGATATGAGGTAGGCACGGTGATCGGGTCTATCGCCACAATACGAATGCCACTGAGTAAGCTACAGGAAGGGTTCTCATATCCGGGGATCGAATACCTGGAAGTGGCAGAGAAGATGGCACCCAATCTGGATGAAGCAATCAAGGATGTCCGCGCAGATAAAGTCCATAAAGGCATAGATCTGCCCCAACCCTACACCGGCCAGAATGTTCTGATCGGAATCGTAGACTGGGGATTCGATTATACGCACCCAATGTTTTATGACACACTACTCGACCACTCACGCATCATGGCTTCATGGGACCAGGTCAAGAAGATAGGTACTCCTCCTCCGGGATTCTCCCACGGCGCTGCATACCTGGATGCGGATCAACTGGCCGCAGCACAACATGACACGATATCTCCGCTGACTGACTACCACGGCACCCATGTAGCGGGCATCGCAGGTGGCAGCGGAGGCGGCACCAAATACCGCGGCATGGGCTTCGAAAGCGACCTGCTCTTCAGCCAGATGCGCAATGACGTCACCAGCGCGATCGATGCCTTCCAATGGATGTACAATGTATCCCAGACCACAGGCCGACGCCTCGTGATCAACAATAGCTGGGGCAATTATCGCCTCTTCCCTCTCGACGGCACTTCACTGATGTCACAGGCAATAGATGCCTTCAGCGATCTCGGCGTAGTGTTCGTCTTCAGCGCAGGCAACAACGGCGATATCAATTTCCACCTCAAGAAATCCTTTGCCGCTGACTCTGTCAAGACCCGCATCATGGGCTTTGATTATGTCAATGACAAAGATCTCTGGGGACAATCGATCAGTATGTGGGGCGAAGCAGGCAATGAATTTTCCGTTCAACTGCGCATACTTAATGAGACCAATGAACTCCTCGTTCAAACCGACCTGATCAATACCGCTACTGCAGCAGCTTACCTGGATACGTTTATCATCACCGGCAATGACACTATCTTCTATCATGTGACTACCGATGCTGCCCATCCACTCAACGGCCGGCCACAAATGACGCTCGATATCCGCAATAAAAACGCAGCACTCAAGAAGATCCTCTATGCACAGGCACCGACTGGCACGGTGCATTTCTGGAATACACGCCTCACTACTTATGGCATAGGCAACTGGGGCTATGGGTTTACCGCACCAAAGGCCGGATATGTCAATGGAGACAAGAACTATGGCATCGGTCATCCCGCGGTCACTAACAGCGTCATCACTGCTGCGGCACACCAGACTAATTTCCTGCTCACTAATTTCTCCAGCTACGGACCACGGATGGACGATGTGCAAAAACCAGATATCTCTGCACCGGGCCAGGATATTTGTTCGTCGTTCAATTCATTCTCTACAACCAACCTGACAGCCGTCACCAAGACGACGTTTAATGGCAAGGAATATGAATGGGTGAGACTCAGCGGCACCAGCATGAGCGGCCCGATGGTCGCAGGCGCTGTTGCATTGATCCTTGAAGCTGATCCAAATCTGAGCAGCGCACAAGTCAAAGAGCTCATCATCAATACTGCACGTGAAGACAACCTGACAGGTGATCTGCCAACAGAGGGACATGTTCGATGGGGACATGGCAAGCTCGATGTCTACTCAGCTATCCAAAGCATTACCAACACGGGCATCTCCAATATCACCGAGTCGAAAGATTATGCTTTTCCAAATCCTGCAAAGGATATCCTCTATGTGACAAAAAGCCTGCAAGGAAATGAAACCTATCAGCTCATGAGCCTTGATGGACGGTTGATGAGTGCCGGACATTTTGATGGCGCACTCCATGTGGATGCTATCCTGATGGGGTGTACTTCCTCACGATTGAAGATGCATCTGCGACCGAATCTTACAGGATATCAGTATTGCATTAAGATAAACTGGAGATTAGCAGCTTAAGTATATCGGCAAGGATCATATACCTGTTGGGAATAGGAAAACGACAAACAGGTGCGGTCTATCCCTGTTTCAGGATAGTGCAAGGATCATGGTACAGATAGCCATGATGATCGTCAATGGCGTAAAGAGCAGTTTCTCCAGTTTGTTTTTTGATAGCGCATTGCCCAACGTATTCAATACAAATAACGCCGTCATGCCCCACATGATATAAGTCATGATTTTCGCAGAAAATGGTGTTGCGATAAAACCAGCCTGCATCAGTACGAATAGGATAAGACCTGCATTCATGATGATGGATACAGCCTCAAACCGATACATTTCTTTATCCGTGTTGAGCCTTCCACCCCAAACCATCTGATATGGTATGATCTTAAGGATAATCCCGATATGCAGGCACATAAATGCTGTCAGGAGTGTCAGCAATATCCATTGAACTACACCTATCATCTTCACTAATGTTTAATCAGGACATACATGCCACCCTGAAATCAGGCAAGAGCTACATTAAAAAGCCTCGCCAATATTAAGATAAAATACGCTATACCCTTTGCTGAATGCGTAATCAAACGCCACATTGGTGCGTGAATACTTATTGAACTTCAAACGGAGGCCTGCTCCACCTGCAGGGTGCCAGTATTTAAAATACTGGGTCTGATACTCCGATGCGGAGGTCAAGCTACCAAAGATCACACCTCCAACGAATCCATTGGCGGTAATGCCAAAGCGATACTCGGATTCGAAATACAGCATCGCATTGCTACGATACCGGTTTTGTTCCAGCCCACGCGAAGATGAACCGGCAGCTGGTTCCCACCGGACTGAAGGTAAATCAAGATAAGGCGCCGCTCCTGTCACTATCGTCCAGTAATAACTCCTGAGTGCAAATACATCATGCTTCCTTCCCGGCAAGGGAAAGTACTTCCTCACATCCACAAAAGCAGATTGGTAGGCATCAGTGCTTCCCATGAGGGTGCTGAAAACACTATACGTCAGGCTACCCATCCACCCTTGCAGCGGATTGACTGTGCTGCGACGTGTATCGTACAATGCTGACAAGGTGATACCTGATGATATGAGGTAATCCTTGTCTGCAGGCAGGTAGATTTCAGTGCTATCTCCAAGCGCCGTATCCTCTACGTCGATGTCATAATGATAGTCCAGGGCGTAACCCAAACCCAAAGCCAGGTCTGGCAATATTCCCTTCAGTGCATTTTGATGAATGCGCAGGTATTTGTAGTCAATATTGGTTTCATTATTTTCAGGCGTGTTGCCCCCAAGGCCCCAGGTATTCTGCGGATAGCTCAGGATAAAATGGTCGCCGGTAAAATTCCATCTGTTACCCCTGAGCCAGATATTGGGCTGCAACAGAAATCCATACCGTCCGTTGAAATCGAGATAAGGCACAAAGAATACTGAGGATACTGTCGTATTGGCGTTGTCCCCAAGGAGGAAGGTAGCATTGAAGGAAGTCACCACAGTCTTGCTGCCAGTCCTGCTGGATGCTGAAGGAAAAAAGGAGAAGTTTACTTTCTTATCATTACGCTTTGCATCAGTCTCCTTTACCTTGAGGACCCTGGCCAGGTAATCGATCATATCCACCTGCCTGACCGTGTC
This sequence comes from Candidatus Opimibacter iunctus, assembly GCA_016716665.1. Taxonomy (GTDB): domain Bacteria; phylum Bacteroidota; class Bacteroidia; order Chitinophagales; family Saprospiraceae; genus Opimibacter; species Opimibacter iunctus. Next base: position 13,336 of record JADJVH010000019.1, read on the forward strand.
AGCAGGTACGATCTGACCGGTTGAATCCAGCACGATTGTCTTACGGGATTGCGCATGCATCATGATCAACGGACAACAAAGGAGGATGGCCAGAAGTAATATTGATTTCATGCAGCGCATTTGAATTCTACTTGCAGCCCCAACATAGTGAGTTTTCAACAATTCACTTGCCATGTTTTTCCATTGATGGCCACCTATTGCCATCTCTCAGGTAATAATCAAAATGCCGCTTAGTCTGTGTGAAGCGTTCACTTCTCCATTCACGGATACCATGATCCGCGCCTTCAAACAAAATAAACCGCAAGGGATGTTTCGCTTCATAGAGCTTATTGACCATCTCAAGCGATTCTTCCGGTTGTACCCGCCAGTCAGCGCTGCCTTGCATCAATAATAACGGTGTAGTCTTGCATAACTGATCGGCCCAATATACCGCCGATCTTGCTTTGTAGGCTTCTTCTCTATTGGTAGCATAATCAGGCACGAGTTCACCAAAGACATTTTTCTCCATCTCCGGCCTCGCGGCCGTATTGATAAACGCATCTGCCATCCCGGCAGTAATCACCGCTGCCTTGAACCGGCAAGACCGCTTTAGCGACAGGTAGGTCATCATCCCTCCCCTGCTGGTCCCCTCTATTCCTATTCTCGAAGTGTCTGCTTTAGGGTTGATATCCAGCACCGGAATGAGATTAAAAATATCATTCACTTCGATTCCTCCAAATTCTTCCAGGCCCTCTCCACCATTCATTGCTCCTATATTGGCTGCCGATGACGACATAGTGCCAACTCGCCATCTGTCCCATAAAATAAGTAATACTCATAGGGTTTAGCATTCCATAATCCCGGTTACCTCCACGATTGGAAATGATGCATGGATAGTTCCCTTTTGCCTTCGGTTCGGCGAGGTATCCAGTCACCTTCAGTCCATCTGACATATAGGTAATCTTGAAAAAATCAACACTGTCCCTTATCCGGGCGGCAAGTCCTGCGTCACTTTTAGCAATCCAGGTCCACACGCTATCATCCACAGTATAGATGGATTTATCAATCAACTTCCCATCCTGTGCTTGCAGTGCAAATGGTGCGCAAATAATAAACAGGATCCGCATTATTTTCAACATAATGGTTGCTTTACAGGGTAGACGTTCCCCGGTGAATCAATATACGCTATTCTCCGAATGATGGTCTGCCAGAATTGTCATTTGATAAAAATTCGATGAGGTATTCTTTTTCTGCACTCCGCTTTATGCAATTAGTGGTATTTTGTTCGTGTTACCATTCCCTTGCCAGACCTGGGTAGGTACCATCAGGTTCATGAATAACCAGTAAATGCAATCGTCTCGTGTCATCCTCATTGCAGCACTGCTCATGTGGCCTTTATTCATCAAGGCCCAACTGATCAATGATTGCTCCGATGCGCTAGTGGTATGCACCAGTGATGCCCAGGCCTTCAATCCGGATGGCCCCGGCTTAAATGATTTCGCAGATCCGGACAATGATCCTGGATGTATCCCTGGTCTTGAGACAAACTCCGCATGGTATTATTTTCAGATTGCCCCTACTTGTCCGCCTGGGTTAGAATTAGGGTTTATCATTCATCCGGATGGTGGATATGGTGTAGATTATGACTGGGCCCTTTATGGTCCCAATGTCGAATGCGGTGACCTCGGCAGTCCATTGCGATGCTCAGGCGCCAGTTTTGATTGCCAGTTTTGTCCCGAGACCGGCATGGGCATGGGTGCAATGGATTTCACTGAAGGCCCAGGGTTCGGAGATGGGTTTACGGCTACTATTAATGTGCAGCCTGGAGAGGGCTATTATCTATTGGTCAACAACTGGCTTCCTACCAATACGGGCTTTCTGCTCGAATGGACAGGCGCAGCGGCCCCTTACCTCAATTGCAATGTCACGCCACCCTGCGCACTCTATGCAGTGATCCTTTCAGATATCATAGTCGTTTGTGAAGGCGACGCTCCTACTGTCCTCAATGGAGCAAGTACAGGGGGCAATGGGAGTGAAACCTATTCATGGTCAGGCACCAATGGAGGCACAGACTTCCTCAGTGACCCCAATGCGCAATATCCCTTAGTCAATGTCCCTCCGGGATTTACCGGGCAAATTATCTATACCCTCACTGTAACGGAAGGCAGCTGCATGGGCACTGATGCAGTAGAATTCGATGTTATCCCTTTGACAGTGATTGATATCACCCCGATCGGCCCTTTGTGTGAGAATAGTTCTCCTCAGACGCTCACTGCCACACCAGGTGGAGGGACCTGGAGTGGAGACAATAACGGCAATACCTTTGATCCAGCAGCCCATGGCCCGGGAACCTATATCGTATCCTATTCTGCTGATGGACCCAACGAGTGTCCTAATATGGAATCGATCACTATCGAAGTTTACGAAAGCCCAGCAGTGGCTATCGATCCCGATCCGGCTGAATTTTGCGCCGATGAGGGCTCGATCCTGCTGACTGCAGACGCCAGTAATGGCAGTGGGCCATATACCTATGACTGGACAACCCCTTCAGGTACTGGTAATGGCAATACATATGCGGCTACTCAAACCGGGCCTCACCAGGTCCTTGTGACAGATGCAAATGGTTGCACAAATTCATCACAGACCCTAGTCACCGTGCACCCAAACCCTGTGGTCAATATTACCGATCCAGGGCCGCTTTGCAAGACAACTGCTTCCATCTTCCTCACAGCCACTCCAGCAGGTGGAACTTTTAGTGGCAGCATCATTTCACCAGCAGGAGAGATACAACCGGTAAATGTGCCTAGCGGCACATATTCAATCACCTACCAGTACACAGATGCATTTGGTTGTGAGGGAATGGCGTCTATTGATATCACCATCATCGATGCACCTGATGCATATGCTGCCAACAATAGTCCGATATGTGAAGGCGGACTTGTTGAGCTATATGGTTCGACATCAGGTACAGGGCCAGGCATTACCTATTATTGGACAGGACCTGGCGGGTATAGTTCCTTTTCTCAAAACCCTACAGATGCTACCGAGACAGGTGTGTATGCATTGGTTGTAGAGATTGAAGGGTGTACATCAGTACCAGATGAGACCACCGTGATATTGTCATCGGCCAACGATGCGATAGCACAAAATGGAGGACCATATTGTGCTGGGCAGGCCATACAACTATCAGGCAGCACGACCACTACAGGCACCAGTATCTCCTACGCCTGGTCAGGACCAAATGGATATAGCTCGGCATTGCAAAACCCAACGGATGCTGTAGAGCCTGGGGCGTATAACCTCATCGTCGATGTCGATGGCTGCGTATCTCCGGTCGCCTCAACATTTGTGATCATCAATGCTCAGGCATCACCAGTCATCACAGGCCAGGCTTCTTTTTGCACAGGCTTCTCATCTATCCTCGATGCAGGGCCCGGCTATGTGTCATACCTATGGGACGATGCCAGTGTCAATCAAACCCTTGAAGTTTTTACAACAGGCACCTATCACGTGACTGTGACGGATCTTAATGGTTGCACAGGTCAGACTTCCTTTACAGCAAGTGAAACACCATCATTGACCCCGGTGATCGCAGGGCCTCTTGAGTTTTGCCAGGGAGCAGGGACTACGCTCGATGCAGGTGCTGGGTATACAAACTACACCTGGTCTACAGGTGATACTACACAGACCATACAGGCGACTACCGGCGGAAACTTCGGCGTGATGGTCATGGATGCAACTGGTTGCACCGGATCAACGAATGTCACGACTATAGCGCATCCAAAACCATCAGTCATGATTGGCGGTTCTGTAACCTATTGCATTGGTGGCGCAACTATATTGGATGCAGGCACAGGATATGCTTCATACGCGTGGAGCAATAGTGACACCACACAGACTATTGTTGTATCCACTCCAGGCTTATACAGTGTTGACGTCATTGATCCCTTTGGCTGTATAGGTTCCGGGTCAGTCAATGTAACAGAGAGCACTTCACTTCAACCCATCATCACCGGTAGTACTTCATTCTGTCAGAACGGAAGTACTACACTCAATGCAGGATCTGGATTTGCCACCTACCTCTGGTCGGATGCTTCAATGTATCAAAACCTGGTGGTCAATACCCCTGGTACTTATGCCGTAACTGTTACCGATGGTGGTAGTTGCACAGGGGGCACCAGCATCACCGTCTCTGAAGTACTTCCACCTTCAGCAGTTGTACAAGCCACCGCGCAACTCTGCAATACCACTGCAGGAGGGTCAGTCATCAACCTGTATGATCTCGTGATCGCAGGTGACATGGGGGGTACGTGGACGGATGCAGATCAATCCGGAGCTGTAGGATTATTTACCAATCTCAACTTCAATAACATTCCTGCCGGTGATTACCTCTTTATCTACACGACCAATTCGGCCGTAGCCCCTTGTCCTGAAGCGACATATCAGGTCATCGTGACTGTCAAAGATTGCGCCTGTCCAGATGTGTTGTTTTACAACGTCGCCCCGATGTGCAATGCCAGTGGAGTACTTGATCTCAGTTCCATAGAAAATACTGCAGAGCCCGGCACCTGGACCTTGATCCAGACACCTCCGGGCAGTAATCCTGGGGCATTGAATGGGACAGTGTTTACTGCAATAGATAGCGACCCCGGCCAGTATACCTTTCAATACAATCTGCTCAATCAACCTCCTCCCGGATGCCCTTTGGATTACCAGGTTAGTATACAAGTAGACCAGGCTGTTGATGCTGGCATCGCTTCACAACCTATTGCCTATTGTGCTAAAGAAGATCAGCTCGTCAACCTCATCACCATGATCACAGGAGCTGATGCAAATGGAACATGGACGGAGACTTCGCCTATACCATCAACAGGTGGTGCCTTCAATGCAAGCAATGGTACTTTCAAAATCAAGGATCAGGAGCCCGGTACCTATACCTTTCAATACACCTTGATGGCAAATGGCGCTTGCCCGGGAGATGCTTCGACAGTAGGTGTGCTGATCAATCCGATACCCGTAGTTACAATTGCAGATCCCGGAACATTAGGTTGTGTAAATACAACGCAGAGCCTCGATGCTTCGGGATCTTCTTCAGGGCCAGGATACAATATCACATGGACAGGGCCCGGGATAGTAAGTGATGGAAATGAAAACACATTGCATCCAACGATCAATAAGCCCGGCCTATATGTGCTCACCATTATGGATATCATAAGTGGGTGTGAGGATACTTCATCCGCGATAGTCTTGCAGAATGCAGCAGCGCCCGGTAGTGTGTTAGTCACTGATCAAGACCCTTCATGTTTTGGTGATCAGAATGGATTGATCAGTGTTGACCAGGTGATCGGCGGGACACCGCCCTACCTGTACAGCCTCAACAGTGCACCATTTGCTTCTAACAGCAGCTTTACTGATCTGATGGCTGGCACTTATACACTGGCATTACAGGATGCAACAGGCTGCAAGTGGGATACAACCCTTATACTCATCGAACCTTCGGAGATCAGCATCTCCCTTGGGCCGGACATCCAACTAGGGTTGGGCCAAAACGTTGTAGTGCAGGCGATCGTCAACCTCCCACAATATGAAATTGACACCATCCTGTGGTCTCCTGATGATGCTATCGAATGCATCAATACTCCATGCGCAGAAGCCAACCTCATTGCCACCAACAATATAACCCTGACGGCAACTGTCTATGATCTATACGGCTGTGAAGCTTCGGATCAGATCCGTATCATCATCAACAAGGATCGAAAACTATACATCCCCAATACCTTCTCTCCCAATGGAGATGGCATCAATGATGTCTTCTTTATCTCCGCAGATCCGGACCAGGTGCTGATGATCAAGAAGCTGGCTATCTACAATCGATGGGGAGAGGAGATGTTTAACGACACAGATTTCCTACCCAATGATCCCGACCATGGCTGGGATGGTAGTCTTAGAAATGTCCCTGTAAACCCCGGTGTTTTTGCCTATCACGTAGAAGTGAAGTATGTAGATGGCGTCATTGAGAATCTGACGGGGGATGTGACGCTGATGAGATAACGATCCAAAGGGTCCCTTGATATCAATTAACAATTATTAGGATACCCAAAATAAAATTACTCTAAACTGATTGGCCGACGGCCGTTGGATGGAGTTCTCTCCGCCAACCACAGAAATACCAATCGTGAATTCCTAATGTGAATTCTTAATAGGAATTAACCAGCTGGCGGAGAGAACTCCATCCAGCGGCGGCCCCGCTTTTGCAAGCTGACTATGCCATTTTACAATAGGAATCTCTATTAAGTATAATCACTTTAAGAAAACAAATTATGGATACTTGAAATTAGCCAGTCATTGAGCGGAGTCGAAAGGACTGGATAATTTATGCTTTGATACCAATGTGGATACCCCGGTCGTTGAGCGGAGTCGAAACGAACGGTTACTAATTCCTACCTGGAGCCAAGAGGCTCCTATATATACTCTTGCAATTGACTTTGACTTTCTTTGCTCCTGCAATTCGTAGCCAGAGAGTCTACGAATAACATTTGTATTTTTAAAAAAACAAATAAGAAATCAATACCCTGTAAAACTGATGATGATCACGAGTTCATCCTCCAGGTCTTCAAGATTCTCGATCTCTAGGGCGCTATGCGAAATGGTCCCATTGGCCATTACAGAAAATCCGCTGGGCATCTTGAGAATCGTAAACAGAAACGTGCTGATATATTCCTGGTCATTGAAGGTAGAGGTGATCTCCACTTTACGGTCGATTGCATTATTTGAATTGGCCAACACTTCATCAACTGGGATGATGCCAGTCATGACGAGGTATTTCCCACTGTTCTCTCCGTTGCCGCCCTTAAATTCAGCATTTGATGTCGCAAAGTGGAGGTTGTCTACGAGTAGCTTTGCGGTAAACTCGCCCGTCTGCTTATTGACCAGGATATCGATCGTATCGGTGGCCCAGGCCAGTGGTGTATTATTGAGTGAGCACTTGATCTGGATATTGGCATTGTGGATGGCTGTAAAGTAAGAGCTCTTCTGGGCCTGGAGGCTCATGTTGCTAGCCAGGAAGAATATTGCAGAAGCAATGATTTTGGTATTCAGGTTTGCCATTGGTCAATTTTTAGCGAAGGTAGTGAATCCTGAAAAGGTGGGGACATACAACGGTTGCTTGATCCCTGCCTGGAGCCAAATGCCTTCGCTAAATGGCTTCGGCATTCAAAGGGAGGCTCCGAATAAAAGGAGTTTTAATTTGAATTACCAATTTTAATCTGCCGCGGCCGTTGGATGGAGTTCTCTCCGCCAACCACAGAAATACCAATCGTAAAATCCTAATGTGAATTCTTAATAGGAATTAACCAGCTGGCGGAGAGAACTCCATCCTGCGGCGGTCATGCTTTTGCAAGCTGACTATGCCATTTTACAATAGGAATCTCTATTAAGTATAATCATTAAAAGAAAACAAATAGTGAATACTTGAAATTATCCAGTCATTGAGCGGACGGTTACTGAGCTGTAGCACATGGTTGAGTGCGAGCAGGTCGAAGTAGTCGAAAGGACTGGATAATTTATGAATGGATACCCATGTGGATACCCCGGTCGTTGAGCGGAGTCGAAACGAACGGTTACTGTATAACAATCCTGACCGTCTTAATGTACCCTTCTCCTGTCCTGATTTGCAAAGCGTATGTACCTGTTGGAATACCAGCCGCACGAAGATCAACTTCAAGCTTATACTGCCCTGCCTGCATCCGGGATGATTGGAGGATGATATCCAGTGGACGACCCATCATATCAATCATTTGCAAGAGCACATCATCAGCTGCAGGTAATTCAATCATAGCTGTCGTGCTGCCCTGGCATAATGTAGGTTGTGCAGAAAAATGATAGCCAGTGTTGTCAAAATCAACGGTACCGGAAATCAGCTTGACAAAATGAGCAGTGACCGTACCACTCTCCTGTATCTCGATATGACTTACCTTATCTGTTCCGGCATCACTTGTGCCCGTGGTTTCCCAATGGTCAAATGCATAGGTGGCGGAATCACGGACCGCTGCTTCAACCCTTGTCTCTATGCCTCCAAAGTATTTTGCGGTATAGGGAAATTCATTGATGGTCAATGTATTGATCTGTAAACTGCCCTCTCCTGGAGGATCAACATCAAAGGTTACATCATAAGGCCCGTTGATCTCATAGCATGATGTCATGACTTCAGGGAGCCGCTCACACCGCTGGATGATAAAGTTTCGAAGTTTCTGGTAATTATGTTCCCACTCCTCTACCGTGCCTCCGAAGCGACTGATGTGCCGTGGCATTTCAGGCTTGATCAGATTGTACTGGCTCTCGAGGAAATTGAGCATGGTATCGCAATTGAACATGGTATTCATCAGGTCCGCATACCTGGTTATATAGTAGCGGTCGAAATCCGGATTTGTTCTCAACTTGAGGAGTGATGCCATGTGATCGTTGGCATCTGCAACGATGTAATACCACTCTGCCGGATAGTATACGATCGTATCTCCCGGATAAAACCATATACCCGTACCCGGATCAAAAAATGTATCCTCTGCAACCTCGAGGTATTCCTCATAATAGAACGAATCGATATCGATGAGGGTTTCAACATCACATGGCGATGCATTGGCTGTAGTGTCAGGTATGCCGGTGTAGTTGTAGTAATAGCCAAACGTAGCATCATTGTCCCAAAGGATAAAACCCCACTTCTGATGCCCACCGTCTGGATTGTTGCCCCGCCACCATCCTGTGTTCCAGTTGAGCCAATCCGAACAAACCGTCGCGGAATTGACAATCACATAATCCGTAAGGCTTTGCAGATCCATCTGACCGGCGACATAGTCAAAGTTGGCCTGGTCAGTCATATCATTGTCAAAAATGAAATCCTGCAATTCCTGGAAATCTGAAAGCGCTTTTTCTTCTCCATACTCAGCCCATGTACCACCCCAGGTGAGGATATACTGGATGTCATACTTGCCTTGTCCATAATAAAACTCAGTATAATCGGAATCATCGGCTAATTCGCGCAGATCATACACTCCCCAATAATTACCATTCAGGTACACGATTGCCTTTTCTCCACGGCGTACATCGAGGTTGAGGTTATTGCGATCTGCAAGATTCTGGATGAATGCGTCGCGCAGGTGTGCTCCACCTCCGGGTGTGCCGGAGCCATCAGGATAATTGTCATCACCAGCGGCACGCAGGATCAGGCGCTGGAATTCATCACGGTCACTCTGGCTGAAAATCTTTTCCTTCAGCTGCCTGGAATACCCCATCTCATCCCGGCTCACCCAATCAATTGATCGCTGGTTGTTGACCCATGAATCCTGTCCGTGCGAATTGAGCTCGCCATATGACCGCGTCTTAAGCAATTGATCTGTTCCAAAATATTCAATCGATCCGACAGGCCTTAAGGAATTATCCCCATTGGCCAATTGCAGTAACTGATCTGCTCCAACAGAAACGACCGGCAAGGTGTGTGTCTCATTAATAAAATATGTGCTGTACTCGATAAACGATGGGAGCACATCAGGTGCATTGGAAAAAACTTTAGCCTTTAAGATTTTGGTCCGGTCTATGACGATAGGAGCCTGGTATAGCGAAGAACTCATCTTCGGCTCAGTTCCATTGGTTGTGTACCTGATCACAGCATCTGGCTCGTCAGTAGTGATGGAGACAGTTTGTGTGCCGGCATAGAAACCAGCTTCTACATCAAAAACAGGCTTTGAAGCGTAGCTTTCATAATATGGAACATCGTTATTTGAAGCACCGGGTGTGGGCTCAGTAAAAATACTCCAGGTGCCGGCCCCATCAGTGGTGCGGCCGCGTGATTGGTGGACCTGGTGTTTTTTCATTTCTCTTTTATCTACCACGGTTCCGGATGCGTTGGCCAGCACGATGACCTCTGGAGTGTTCTTGGTCTGGGTCAGCCTGAAGTTGGTATGCATTCCTTCACCACAGCCGCTGCACCAAAACAGGAGATAGCCTCCGGCCGGGATGGTGATGTTGCCCCGATCGTCCATAAGGTTGGTTCGTCTTCGGTATCCGAAAGGTGCCAGCCTGCCAGGTTGACAGATGCTGCGCCCTTGTTGTAGAGTTCAATCCAGTCTTCATGTTTGCCAAAGTCATCTGCGTCACGGTCGAGATTGGCTGCCGAATACTCGTTGATGACAATTTGGGCGGATATAACCGAAAATGAGCATATCACAAGGCACGTGAAAGCCAGGCGCAGAAGGGATCTGTAGTCAAAAATCATATTTAAGTCTTAAGTGTGAAATGGGGCAAATTAGTTTGGTCCGGCATATCCAGGTCTCCAAAACCAATTGCAATATAAGTTTTGTAATCATAATGAATACCAAAGACATGATGCTTCTTCAGATTTGTCGCTTTGAAGCTAAAACCAGTCGCCTGGCATAGGGCAGGTAATGAAGCATAATCAACTTTTCATACCTTGTGGGCATTCCCCGCACCACAGGACTTTATTTATGATGAAACACCTACACACTGTAGTCACCCTGTGCATGCTCTTTGGCGTCATGCATTCCCATGCCCAGGTAGTGATCAATGAATTGCAAGCCTCCAATTCTACCAGCATATCCGACCCGGATAATGGCGAATTCAATGACTGGCTGGAGCTCTACAATCCCGGAAATTCGGCCATCAGCCTCTCCGGCTGGCGCTTGTCTGACAATGACAATAGTGCTGAATGGTTTATTCCTGCGGGCACAACCATAGCGGCTAAAGGCTTCCTGCTGATCTGGGCTGATGGGTCGGGCACAGGACTACATACCAGCTTTAGCCTGAGCGCTGATGGTGAACAGTTGTCCCTATACAATGCGGCCGGATCTAAAGTTGATGATATTGTGTTCCCTGCCCAACTGACTGATGTTTCCATGGGGCGGCAGACGGACGGCGGAGCACCCTGGGGATATTTTTCAAAAGGGACACCAGGCACGAGCAACAATGCAGGTATCTTCTATACGGACTATGTGCGGCAGGAACCTGTCTTCTCCCAGGCCGGTGGATTTTTCACAGGGGCGGTGACCTTAAGCATCATTGATAAATACGATGCAGGCACTCTGCGCTATACACTCGATGGATCTGTTCCTGCCGAAAACAGTGCTGTATTTGGGCAACCCATTCAGATCAACACTACGACGGTAGTCAAAGCCCGCATGTTTTATCCGGGACAACTGCCCGGTCCGGTGGTGACCAACACCTATTTTATCAACGAAGATTTCGAACAGCGAGGGCTTGCGGTTCTTTCACTATCGACCAATCCGGATTATTTTTTCGCGCCTGACAGCGGTTTGTACGTACAAGACTTCAAACCGACATGGGAATATCCGGTGCATCTCGAATTTTATGAGCCCGATGGATTACTTGGCTTTCATCATGATGCTGGTGTGCAGGTGGGAGGTGAAAATGCCTGGATCCTGCCTCAAAAACTGCTGAATATCTATTCTCGCAGCCAATATGGAAGCGGTCATTTCGATTATCAGCTTTTTCCTGACAACCCACGCTCACGTTTTGGTGACATTATCCTGCGTTGTTCGGGCAGTGATTGGTCATACACTATGTTTCGGGATGGCCTGATGCAAGGACTCATCGACCAGGAAGCAGATCTGGATGACCAGGACTTTCGCCCATGTGCAGTGTACATCAATGGCCAGTATTTCGGCATCCACAATATCCGTGAAAAACAAGATGCAGAATACACCGAGTATTACCACGGCATAGATCCAGACAGTCTCGATTACATAGAGAACAATGCAGAAATAAAAGAAGGCGACGATGTGGCTTATCAGCAAATGGTGGCCATGCTCAATGCAGGATTACAAAACGATGCTGCATTCCAGGCGTTTGATGCGATAGCTGATACGGAAGATTTTACGGATTATATCATCTCACAAATATTCGTAGCCAACACGAGTTGGGGACACAACATCGCCTTGTTTCGCAAGCGCACACCTTCCGCCCGCTGGCGTTGGTTACTGCATGACTACGATCGTGGCTTCAACCTCGGCAATGTCAATGGAACTGCAATGGATTGGGCTACAGCAACTGATGGTCCCGAATATAGTAACGCGCCATGGGCTACGCTATTCCTGCGTAAAATGTTAGAAAACAATGCATTCAGGGAGCGCTTCATCACCCGATTTGCAGATCATCTGTATATCACTTACAATCCTGTTACCATCAACCGACGCGTTGACTTTCATGCGAATTGGATCAGGCCCGAAATGCCAGGACAGGTCGCTCGTTGGCTGGGCACTACTTCAAGCTATGGCGATGCCATCCCGTCAGTCAGTTTCTGGGAAAACGAAGTAGCAAACCTTAAACAGTTTGGTGTCCAGCGCAACACCTTCATGCATGATGATCTGAGTTCTTTCTTTGGCCTTGCAGGCTCTTCTACACTCAACCTTGAAGTTAGTAATGCCGCTCATGGTTCTATTCGGTTGCATGAAATGCAAGTGCCTTCATATCCCTGGACAGGAAAGTATTTCCAAAACCGACCTTTTACACTGACGGCTGAAGCAAAGCCTGGCTTTAATTTTGTGCATTGGGAAAAAACTATCGGCACGAAGAGCACATTACTTTCTTCGGGTAGTACCTGGAAATACAGTGATGCTAATACAGCACCACAAGCTGGTTGGTACAGCCCCACCTTCAATGATGCAGCATGGCAAAGTGGCCCAGCCCAGTTAGGTTACGGTGATGGTGATGAAGCCACGACGCTAAGCTTCGGTGGCAATACAAATAACAAGACACCATCCTATTATTTCAGGACCACCATAGACATTGCCGATCCTGCTTCGATCTCCGGACTGCTCATACGATTGAAAGCAGATGATGGTGCAGTAGTGTACCTCAATGGAAATGAGATTTGGCGTGTGAATATGCCTGCTGCACCTGCTGTCATTTCCTTTGGCACACTTGCGCTCAGTTCTGTCTCAGGCAGCAGTGAGAATGCATGGAACGAACTTACCGCACCTGCCGCCGCTTTACTGGCCGGACAAAACACAATTGCCGTAGAGATCCACCAGGCCGATGTCACAAGTTCTGACGTCAGCTTCGATCTCGAACTGCAAGGCACTATAGACGGAGTGCCTGAAATAATCGGGACAGATCCTGTTCTCGAGGTGACCCTTGATGCTAACCCAAGGACGCTCAGGGCGGTGTTTGAATCAGATGGGACATGTGGCATATTACCTGACACCATCCTGCAAGACCAGGTCCTGACTACAGCTTGTTCACTATACATTGCTGCTGGAGATGTAGTTGTAAAACCCAATGTGACGCTGACCGTAGAGCCTGGTGTAGATACAGTTTCCGGAAAATGCCAATCTATGGGTCCTCGGTGATGTGCAGATGAATGGCACTGATCAATCACCCATCCTGGTCAGGAATGCGACCGGAAGTGAAACATGGGGAGGCATCTTCCTCAAAAACACCACTGCGACCTCTACCCTTTCCTATGTCAGGATTGAGCATGCATCAGCGGGATCGCAACGCCTATATTATCCTGCTGCTATCAGTGCATACCATGCGGATATACAACTTGACCACATGGACCTGACAGCAGTCGATGACAACCCAGTTTTCACACGCTTCTCAGATGTAGAATTGACGGATTCAAAACTTAAATCTTCGGTGACCGGAGACTGTATCAATGTAAAGCAAGGTTATGCGCTGATTGAAAACTGTGAGTTTGAAGGCGGTACACAACCCGATATGGACGCTATCGATTATGATGGTGTGGTGGGTGGCATCATGCGTAACAATCGGATCCATGATTTCCGTGGCGACAACTGCGATGGCCTGGATATCGGTGAGCAGTGCCAGGACCTTTTGATAGAAAACAACTTTATCTACCACTGCTTTGACAAGGGCATTTCAGTGGGCCAGCAATCTACGGCAACGGTGCGCAACAATACCATAGCGTATACCAACATCGGTATTGCGCTCAAGGACGAGAGCATTGCAGATGTGCAGCATTGTACGTTCTTCGGTAACCAGCAAGGCGTCTCTGCCTATGAGAAAAATCCTGGAAATCTTGGGGGCTTAGGCAGCATCTCCGATTGCATCGTGAGCAATGCCTCATTGGATGCGTATGTCTACGACAGCCATTCCGGATTGACATTGACCCGTTGCCTTTCTGACCTCGACTCTATCAGCTATCCCGGCACATTGAACACCGATCCACACTTTGTGAACCCCACATGGTATAATTTCAACCTCATGCCTGGTAGTCCTGCTATAGGCGTGGGCGAAGGTGGGACAAACCTCGGAGCGAGTCCATTGCCCGACTATGAAGGTCAGCCGCAGTTGATGATTTCTGAAATCCTCTACAACGATACCCTCACTACAACCGGTGAGTTCCTTGAAATTTTTAATCCGGGCACTGGCATAGTAGATATGTCAGGATATACCATTGCTATGGCTATCGATTTCACATTTCTGGAAGGAGCTTCGATAGCACCAGGTGGTGTGGTAGTGGTAGCCAAAAATGCAGCCAATTTTGCTGGTGCTACTTATCCGGTATATGAATGGACGGATGGGAAATTGCGCAACGAAGGCGAGGTAGTGCATCTCATTGATGCCAATGGCTTGCTGGTGGACTTTGTGCGCTACAACAACCATGCGCCATGGCCAGAGAGTAGTACATTGCTCGGCAGGTCACTCGAACTTGTGTCCGGTGATTTAGATAATCATTTTGCCACCAGCTGGCAGCCGAGTGCTGCTCCCGGTGGAACACCAGGTGATCCTACGGGTATGACAGGCACCACTACTGTCGCCGATGATGTCATGATGACCATCTATCCAAATCCAGCTTCTGATGAACTGCATATTGCAATGAAGGGCTATACAGGAAAAAACACTATCACGCTTTGTGATATGATGGGCAGGGATATCTTGCAGAAGCAGTTGGAAGAAACTGGTGGATTGTCTCATGCTGTGATCAGCCTCAATGGATTTGTTGCAGGAAAATATTTCGTGGTCATCAGAGATGACCGTGGGATGGTGATTGTGTGCGAGGGAGTGATGGTTCGCTAAACTTGTGCCTGGAGCCAAGAGGCTCCCATAAATGTCTTTGCATTAGACTTTGCTTCTGTTTGTTCCTGCCATTCGTAGCCAAAGAGTCTACGAATAACATTTGTTTTGGCCTACGGCCGTTGGATGGAGTTCTCTCCGCCAACCATGAGAATACCAACCGTGGATCCCACTTTTGAATATACAATAGGAATCACTCAACCTTATGCCTGGAGCAAGGATGCTCTCGCTTTTGAGTTTGAATCAGAATACCCAAAACTAGTTGGCCTACGGCCGTTGGATGGAGTTCTCTCCGCCAACCATGAGAATCCCAACCGTGGATCCCACTTTTGAATATACAATAGGAATCACTCAATTATCCGGTCGTTGAGCATAACCGAAACGACCGGATGAGGCTCCGAATAACCTTTGTTCTCTTTAAAATCTCCTTTTTGTCTAATATTTTACATTTTTGGTTAAACAATTTAACCCCTTTTGCGCTTTAACACGTATTCTTTCATCAAACACTAAAAAAATCATGACAAAAAGATTCTCCATTCTTAGCGCTACCCTGCTGGTAGCCAGCCTACTGGTATTTTCCTCCTGCGATAAGGACGACGACAAGACCTATGCCAACGTATTAGTGGCCCATGCTTCTCCTGACGCACCCGGAGTTGACCTGCTGATCGACGATGTCAAGCAGAACTCTGCAGCCCTTTTGTACCCAAATAACACAGGATACCTAAAGGCTGAATCCGGCACACGCAATATCAAGGTAAATGTAGCCGGCACCGCGACTACAGTGATCAACGCGGATCTGACCCTGACAAAGGATAAGAACTATTCAATCTTTGCGATAGATTCAGTCGCTAATATTTCAGCTATTGCCTTTGAGGATGACCTGTCTTCTCCGGCATCAGGCAAGGCACATGTTCGCTTCCTGCATCTGTCACCAAATGCTCCAGCTGTTGATGTGGCTGTAGCCAGCAGCGGTGCTGTCGTCTTCGGTGATGTTTCCTTTAAAGAAGGAACTGCCTTTTCACCACTTGATGCAGGCACGTACAATCTTGATGTACGCGTAGCAGGTACCAGTACCGTAGCACTCGTACTTCCAGCCATCACATTACAAGCCGGCAAAATCTATACTGTGTTTGCGAAAGGCTTCCTCGGTGGAACCGGAGCACAGGCACTAGGTGCCGAGATCATCGTGAATAAGTAGTCTTTTCAGCTTTTAATTTGTAGGGGGCGTCTCAGGAGATACTATGAGACGTCCCCTTTTCAATTTCAGAGGTTGTCAGAACTCACCCTGCCCTTGATTTACATAACTCACCCCCAACCCCTCTCTTTTATTAAGAGATGTTGTGTACGAAAATGATTTTCTGAAGAGAGGGGAGATTTGATTTTACGCTAGTATTGCAGTAAGTACATATTTTCACAGTTTAACCCATTTCACGAACTCAATGCTTTTGCCTGATTGAACAACAAGGGAATATAGGCCAGGCACTTCATTCATGATATTGATTGAAAAAGCATTGTCTCCAGAAACAAGTTGCTTTGTCATTGATTGAAAAAGTTGTCCACTCCCATTTGCCATATAAAGTGTTGCGAGACCGGGCTCATGGCTGGTAATGCAAACATGCAATTCATCATGTGCTGGGTTTGGGAAAACTGTAATGTTAGCTCCCTGAGGAATAACTTCCGTTTGAGTAATAGGATCGGACAGTGTAATGGTGTCCTTAATACCAATACCCAGATTAAAATAATTGCCCGAAGCCGTTGACTGAAGTTTAACCGGACGAACCATATAATATTTTAATCCACCCGTCGAAATAGTATCAAGAAAATTGTTAGTCGAAATCATATTTGGCGTCACCTTTTCAAAATGCCCATATGGACTATCCCCACGATACACATAGTATCCGATTACAGCCGGATCAGGAGACGGATTCCAGTTTAATGAAGCTCCATACTGATCTGGAGTAATGCTCAGGTCAGCGGCAGGTTTAATATAATCTGTACGTAACGAAGGATCTCCCATCAGCGCAACATGGATTCCCCCGGCAGCATAATTATAGGGCATCGTATAAAGTCCGGCACTATTGTTTTGAGTAAGTCTTGTTGAGTACCCGATATTTTCGCCCAGTGCCATGTGATGAAATTGCCAGTTAGGTCTGCCTGCCCAGCAATTGGTTAGCGAAGGAGGATCAGCACACAAGGGCGCCCGAAGGTAATTATCCTGAACATTCCAATCCCCAAAATAACTCCCGAAATACATGGAGAAAATACTATTATTCGGATTGGCGGCAATATCAGCGGTGGTTCCAACCCCATTGGCTGATGTAAAAGTGCCTCCTCCACAGGCATAAACCCATTGATACGACGAACTGGCCAATGCAGGAACGAGATTATAATATCCCACAACTGTTATACTGTCTTTGCCAACAAGGGGAGCAAAATTTCGATAGCCGTTGCCCGAGAATCCCTCAATAGAATAGTTGAATGCATCGCGGATTATAGCTCTGTGCCTCATCACTAACGAATCCATTTTATAAGCATGGTCTTTGGCCAGGTATCTCTTCATTAACTGAATCTCCGTAGATGCGAACGTGGGCATATTGGATACATCCACCCTGCCGACTTGCAGCTGGACACCTAATGGAATAAGCGTTTGATCCCATTTTCCATCACCGGGTATATTGATATTAGCAGGCAAGGAAATCGAATTGGAGTCATTGATTATTGAATCTGTCCACTGACCTTGCATACTGCCATAATAGACATCAGCAGGCCAGGCCCCAAAGTGATTTTTATGCCCATCGGGACGGAGCGCCCCACTGTAAGGCACAGCAAGGTGACCTAATATAAAAACGGCATTCAAATCTTCATGGACAGCATAATCATTTAGGATCTCATCACGAATGGTAATATCAGATGCCATTCGTGAAAAGTTGTGCCGGATAACTTGCCACCCATCACCACTCAGGTCATCCATTAATGTAATGATCTCAGCTTCACATGAATCAATGAATGTGCTATCGACCATCAGTACCATGACTCCTCTCTCGTGCAAAGCCGGCGATTGGATGCCTGCATAGATATACCCCGTAGAGACAAATGCATCACCAGGTGCTAATACCTGGTATTCATAGGCAGAATCAACAATGACAGCTGTATCGATATAACTCGTTACTCCTGCAGGAAGTGAATCCAATGCCTGGCCCCAGGCATCACCGGATTTTGACTTTTTATAAATATAGTAAGCAGGCGAGCCAAAACTTATGTTTTTCCAATGCAGTGATATTGAAGGTGGCGATGCATTAACGGTAGCATAAATTTGAACAGACAGGTCTTCATTCGTTTGCCCTACTGCCTCAAAAGTGAATAAGCAGATTGACAAAATACCAGGAAGCAGTATACGTGATTTCATATTCATTTTAGGGAAACTTCTAAAATCCTATAATAAAAGTATGATACTTGATTCGAGGTTTCTACCTTGAAGATATACAAAACAAGAATACGGTAAGCGTGTATGACATTCAAGAATGGATGACTATGCTCAATTGCCTTCAGCAAGCTCAATTATCCATAAATTAGTATTCTGAACCACATTGTAGAACAGAAAGAATTGTAGTGATTAAGGAAATAACTCAACACCCCCCCCAACTCAAAACCGCATACACGGTCTGACCGGACACAGCAAGTTCAACGCGCTCCTTATCCTTTGAGGGACGTACAAGCTCCCATGTCTTGCCTTTATCTGCAGAGCGGTAAACGCCTGTATCCTTGCTGCAAAACAAATAGTCTCCAGCCTGCTCGAAATCATAGATGTATTTGCCTGCATGAAGGTTTTGATTCATAAACTGCCATGTCATGCCTTTGTCGTAAGATACCATTACCAGACTCTTTGAGCCCTTTGAGGTAGATGCATCCCCTGTAAATATGGCTACTAATCCGCCATCGATGGTGGTGAGTTGATATGCGTCACCCATATCCCGCTTGATCATTTCCCAATGCTCACCCCGGTCAGCAGATCGATATAAACCATGTGCATTTCCTGCATACAAGAGGCCATCTGCATCTATAAGATCAGATACCCATGTGTCACCAAACACTTCCTTCCACGTCTTACAGCCATCCGTCGATTTGAAAATCCCACTGTGCGAGGCGATGACAATAGTGCCATCAGCTGTTTCAACAAAATCATTAACAACCTTTCCACCAAAGGTATTACCCAACGGCATCCAGATACCTGAGCCCTGCATCTCCTTAAAAAATCCGGTGGCAGGATTGTATCCATACAGCCCAGTCAGCCCTGGATATATATAGGGTATCTCTTGATCATGGACAATGTCCTTCTTCCATACGGGTGAGGGCGAATTGATCGCTGAGTGAAACAAACCATATTCAGCATTCAATATGACATGTTGCCCCGAGAAAAAGAGGCGCCCACCCTGGACATTAAGAGGCAATCCCGCACTTATATCCTGCCATGTATTCCCTGCGTCGGTAGTTTGAAAAATAAATTTCCCACTCTTTGTAACTGGTAAGCTCGCCGTACTATGGTCTGCGACCGGGGACTTCATAGCAACAGTCTTCACTGGAAGCTTTAGTTCCTCGCTTCCACGTTGGCATGAAATGGCAGATAAGGTAATAAGTAATGCTGCGAGGCTTCGGATATTCAGGAGCATATTCATTGCGCTGTGTGGTTTAAGTGATGAAAAGATAACATTTCATAATGACGGCATCCTGCACGCGGCTGGCATCCATCATTTACCATGCAAAGGAAAGGGGGATGAATAGAAAAAGTTGTTATGGACTTGATAAAGTGAAAATAATTTCAATCCACCATAATACGCTATTGAGGAAGCTCAAACCAGACAAAAAGGTTGGCTTGTTATTTCCAGGCCCGGTGGTCTTCAAAGTTTTCAGGGATATACGTCAGGTATTGCACCAGCCTGGGTGTAGCGCCTAGATTGGGTGAAGCGCAATGTGGCAAAGCCTGATGCCAGATGATAAAGTCACCTGCATTGCCGGGTATAGCCACTGGCTGGAGCGTATCTAACGCATACCTTTGCGCATCTGTACCCGGCAGGAAGGCTTTCCATCCACGTGTTGATGTGCCGATGAAAACCAGGAACGCATTGAAACGCTCCACCCTCCACTGTAACATCACCCAGGTAAAGTAATCCCTGAAACCTCTCAGGGATAGGCAATACAAGACTCGTATCCCAATGCAAAGGGCTGCCCGTAAAACGGTAATGATCACATTCAGGTGGATTGAAACTTACCTTGTCGATGACTTTATAGATAGCTGTTGTACCATATAGTTGCTCATAAGCCCTTCGTATACGTGCTGATTCACGAATCGCATTTAGCGCCTCATGCTGTGTGAAAACGACCATAAGGCCATTCTTTGCCGGATGTGGCTTGTACCAACTGTCGGGATCTGAAGGGTCTGCTCCAAGAAATTCCCATATGGCCTCCCTGGCGGCAATACATTCCTCTTTACTGACCGCATCTTTCAACACGATATAGCCATATTCATTCCAGTGGTCGATATCCATTTCAGTCAACACATCATCAATAACGGTACTGTTGGCTAAATGAATCTGGCAATGACGATTAGCCCATTGAATGAATTCGGCAAGAGCAGGTTTGCTTGTATACAAATACATCAATAACTCTTGCAGGCCCAGTCCAAGATCGTAGACATGTCTCAGGTCACTTTCCCATGTTGGTGATACTACGTCTTGTACCCCAATCGTGCTTTGCCATATCCTGGTCAGTGCCTGCACCTGTGCAGCAGAAAGATCAGGAGCGTCCACTATCTTCTCCGAAAACATCCTTAGTTCTTTTCTCCATCTCTTGTGCAATCACCTGCCCATCTTCACCCTGTTCCTTCAATTTCCCGATGATGTTGTGATAGCTCTCCTGGTCCCTGTCCTGGCTCAACTTGAATACATGATTGATATCCTGGATTTCGACTTCGAAAGCGACGATCTGCTTCATCAGGCGATGCACCAGATCCCTGGGGAGGTTGTTGAAAACGGTGGTTGATTCAGGATTGTAGCCTTCAAAATGCAATGTGGTTTTTTGAAGGACATCCATCAAAGCATCATCATCGAGGAACCGGATGATCCCTTTTACATGGACACTCATATAGTTCCAGGTCGATGGGATATACTTGTTACTGTACCAGGTGGCACTGACATAGGTGTGATGGCCTGTGAACACCACCAACACATTTGGGTTGTGTAAAAAGGCAAGGTGGTGATCCATGCCCTTCATGATATGTCCCCTCAATATCTTCCTGCCCTCATACTCTTCGATAAAGACCGGGAGTTGTGTGGCCACTGGCATATTTTTGGCGTCACACCCTGACATAAATGCAAAAGGATATTGATCGATAAAGGCCTTGATGGCCTTCTCATCTTTCTCTTTGTAAAAGGGTAGATCGTACATACCGTAAAGATAAACTTTGAGAAGCGCTTAGAGTACCTCGCTGGTTGGAACCGGCTCTGCGAAATACATACTGACCATGCCTTTATGCTTGGCTTCGATTTTTCCGCGATAGGTGCAATCAAAGCGGTCCTTGACCAGGTCATAGGAATTCTGGCTGATATTGATCTTGCCTGCCTCACTGTTTTGTTCCATGCGGGCTGCAAGATTTACAGTATCCCCCCAGATATCATAGGCATACTTTTTGACACCGACTATACCTGCCACCACCGGACCTGTATGGACACCAATGCGAATTTCAAAAGGGATTTCACCGAGTGCTTCCTTCTCCAGTTTGCGGCGCTGCATGAAATCACGTATTTCGACAGCTGCATTAAGGATTTCGGTGGCGTGAGAATAATTAGAGACAGGCAGTCCGCTCGCGCAGAGGTAAGCATCACCGATGGTCTTGATCTTTTCGATCTTATATTTCTGGATGATATGATCAAAAGCGCTGAAGCAATAGTGGATTTCGGCCACCAGCAACTCAGCGCTGATCTTCTCACTGATCGTCGTGAAGTCTTTAAAATCCGTCAGCATGACAGTCACCATGGTGAAGGCCTTGGCCTTGGCAGTTCCTGTAGATTTCAATTCATCCGCTACCTCACCAGGCAGGATATTGAGCAGGAGTTCATCGCTCCGGCGCTTTTCAGCATCGCTGATCTTCTTTTCCCTTCCGATCCTGATGCGTTGGCGAATCACTATACCTGAAAATATCAACGACACCAGTAGTCCTGCAATAATCGTATTGCGTATGGCCCGTTGGCGAATATCCTTCTGCTCCTGCTCAGCCTTGGCTTGCGCCACTTTCTTGTCAAAGGCATATTGCATTGCCGCTTCCGTCAGTTTCTTATCCTTCTCCATATTGAAGACTGAGTCCTTGCTCATGGTGTAGAGCTTATAACTCTCGAGCGCTCCCGGATAATTGCCTGCAAGCGCCTGGATCTCGCTCAGCCGCTCATAGAGTGTGATGAGCGAACTGATATCACCTATTTCCTTACTGATGACGATCGAACTATCAATATATACCTGAGCTTGTTGCAAGGCGGCATCGCGGTTTCCGGCAAATAAAGTACGCAGGGCCACGGGATCCTTGGTGACTCGGAGATAGGTGCTCCCGATAGCCCCAAGGTTTGAGGCGATACCGATCTGCAAACCGAGTTCCCTACTGATGGTAAGTGCCTTAGCGTAGTAGTCCAGCGCCTTTTGATACATACCCATCACTGCGTAGATTCCCCCGATGTTACCGAGATTACGGGCTATTCCATTTTTATCCCCGAGTTCACTATACAGGCTTAGCGCACTGGAATCATACTCCAGGGCTTTCGGAAAATTATCCATCTGCGCATAGATCTGGCCGATGTTACCAAGGTTAGATGCGATGCCTGGCTTGTTACCCAGCTCGACATCGATCTCATTGCCCTTGATGAGATATTCAAGTGCCTTAGGGAAATCACCCTGGCTATTGTACACCAGTCCGATATTGCTCAACGAATTGGCCATTTCATCCTTTTTGCCGAGTGACTCATGGATCTGCAATGCCTTGAAATAATATTCGATGGCATTGGGGAAATCCGAGAGATACCAATAGACCACTCCCATGTTATTCAGGAGCTTGGCAGCATCTACCCGATCCCCTGTCTCCTCTGCGATCACCAGCGATTTCGAAAAAGCAGCCATGGCTTCTGCATACTCCGACTTACCAAATGCATGGTTCACTCCGATCGCTCTGTACGCATCACTTACACCACTCTTCCAACCTAGTCTCTCCGCCATCGCAAGGGCCTGCTGGCCATAAGAGATTCCTTTGTCGGGATCAATAGAATTGTAGGTAAAACTCAGGTCGATCAATACCTTGGCCTGCTGGGTGTCCACCTTTGCGATTTGTACAAGTTGCAGCAAGGAGTCAATGCGTGCCTGTCCACGCTTCTGGGCGAGTACAGGCTGCATGCCCAGCGCGATGATGCATACAAGAATCAGGAGCTTCTTCATATGGAGAACCAAAATAATAAATAAGGCTAAAAGTAGGGAGCTCAGCGCCTGTTTAGCATAATTCAATACCTAAGGTCTGACACCACGGTCTTAAACGCATAAATAATTTTGTCAAACCTACATTGGTATAAAACACCTTCGAAAAAACTAGTCCGAGATATAAAATGGAGCGGAATTTCAGGTACAGGAGTTTCATGACTCAAATTGCGGTGATACTTTAGAGACACCCTATAGTTTTTCCAAATGAATAGTGGTGCCCCCGGCATCACTTACCAGTTGCAGCGTACAACCCAATTTTTCGGCCCTTGCTCTCATATTCTTTAAGCCATTCCCCGTATGTACTTGATCCCCGGCAAATCCTTTACCATCATCTTGTATCGAGAGACTGTATTTTCTATGTGAATTTACATACGTAAATGTCACATGCTTTGCGTCCGCATGCTTAGCTATATTATTAATGGCTTCCTTAAATATGAGATATAAATCTCTTCGATCGCTTATCGAAAAGGCTATTTTTTCCGAAATAGGCTGGACAAAAAACTTTAAGGCAATATCCCTTGGCTCCAAAGCCTCAATAACCTCATGTTGTATCTTAATCACCACATCCTCCAACCGATCATGCTGGGGATTGATACTCCAGACGATATCACTCATGCTGTCCATGACCTCCCTGATTTTCACTGCCACCTTCTCCAGCGTTCTATTGCCCTTCTCCCCTGACTTTAATATTTCCAGCTCACTCATCATCAATATGTTGGATAAGGTGCTGCCCATTTCATCATGCAAATCTCTGGCAATAGCCAGCCTCAGTTTATGCATTTTACCGGCCTGTTTCTCCCGGTATTTAAAAAATGAAAACAAAGCTGCAAACAAGCCTGCGAATAGAATCAGCAAAAACCAAATGGATTGGATAAACGGAGGCCTTATCCTAAATTCAATACGCTCTTCATTATCTGATTGAATGCCAAACCCATTCGTTCCCTTTACGATGAATACATAGTGTCCAGGCGCCAGCTTATCAAACCGCGCGTGGTTTTCTTTGGTTTCCACCCAATTGATATTTGTTCCATCCTCCAATTTATACTTATATATATTGTCGGAGGAATTGGTGTAACTCAGCAGCGAAAACGAAATATATATCTGATTCTGATCGTGATTCAAGACCCACTTCCGGTCTTTTCGTTTAGTTTCCTTATTGTTGATCTGGATGGACGTGATGGAAATGGAAGATGGATAGTACGTTAAATCCTGGGGATGCAACACATTGTAATAATTATTTTGAAATACATAAAGACTTTGGGCATGATGATCATAGTATAACATTGGATATTCAGATTTCCCTATACTCGTTGCTGTCTGTGAAAAATTTCTAAATGTTTTACTCTTCATATTGAAGGCCATGATGCCAAAATTCCCGGAGCACCATATGTTGCCTGAATGGTCTTCCACCAGGTCAATGACCGAATTGGATATCATCCCATGCTGCTTAGTATATAATCCGATGTCACTAAAATCTCCTTGTGTTTTGAAATGGGCAATCCCATTTAAAGAACTAACATACATTTCCTGATCGGAGCCGACATGGATATCATTTATAGTCGCCAGGATACTAAGTACTATATTATCCGATGCTTTTATAAACTTTATTTCCTTAGTCTCCGTATTATAGGCCAGCAGGCCATTATCTGTAACAGTAGGTTTATGGCCTAACTGTAGCCACAGTTGCCCGTGCTCATCAAAATCCATATCATAGACCGCAGGCGTAAGTTGATGGTCATTAATAGATTGATTGACACTTTCGATATCCTCAAATGTATTTCCCTCACGGTCATACCGGAATAGTCCGTTTCGCGTACCCAGGTATAAGATGCCTTGATACTCTAAAAAACTATAAACCCAATTTTTGTTAAAAAAGGACCTGGGCGCATACAAGAGTGAATCCATGGTGATATCATACCCTAACAAACCATTGTCGTTGGTACTAATCCATAAAATGTTTTGTGCGTCAATATACGTATTGAATATACCTGATGACCGCGTCACCAGTGCTTCTACAACGTGAGGAAAAGCGGATAAGGAATTATCACTCAACCTGTACTTAAAATTCCCAATACCAGGCACAAACATCCATGCTATATCGGGATCTGATCTGTCTATGTCAAAATTAGAGACATTAAATGTGCGGATTTCATTTTTTGGATTTGGGAAATAGGTTTCCCCGAAAATCTGTTTATTGAAGTCATACCGGTGTAGTCCGTTGTGGGAAGCAATCCACATGCCTTCGGGGCTCGCATTATAAAAGTCCCAAACGGAAGATGGCACTCCATACATATCATCAATTGATTCAGCAACATAGGATGTAAATTTTTGAGAAAGGATATCAAACGTCATTAATCCCTTTGTCGTTCCCACCCAAAGCAATCCGTTCTCCTTTTTTAATGCACTTTGATTTATGGCCAGTACGCCATTTTGCTCGGCGGCGCCGGTAAAATGAAAATTGTCATACTGCTGACTCCTTATGTCATATTTTACTAATCCCTGCGTCCAGGTGCCCAACCATAGCATATGATCCTCTGTCATATAGCCGGTCATAAACCCACTAATCTTATCATTTTGGGAATATTTGTCCTGCAACGCAATCTCGGTCAATTCACGACTACGAATCTGCAATGCATATAGTTCTCCAGGTGTACCTAACCACAACGTATTTCTATCGTCGGCTACAATCGCATTAATGCTAATAGCATTCTTTGCAGCATCCGTAAAGGTATAAGGCTGAATGGATATCCCATCTCCCTGATTCCAGAACAAACCATGCTCAGTACCTATCCAGACTTTATCCTGGATCGTGTCGTATAAAAAACATAAGGGGTCGAAATGTTTACTAAGGATTTCTTTCCCGCGAGGGTAAACTCGGCTTGTAGATTCTGTCTTTAGATCAAAGACATTGATGTCATTACCTGAAACGATCCAAAGCCTTCCGTGTTTATCCTGGCAGATATCTTTTAAATAATTATCGGACAAAGAAGAGGTATCAGCAGGGTTGTGGGAGAAATAGGTAAACTGGTTCCCGTCATACTTAGCTAATCCTTGCTCCGTACTGATATAAATGAAGCCATTGGAAGCCTTGACAACCCCTCTGCTGGATCTGCTCGTAAATCCCTGATTGTATCCATAATGGTCAAATACAATAGATGACTTCTGCGAAAACAGAGGCAGGTACAAAAGGCATATGAAGATGATTCCAGGCTTCAAGAGTTGATATGGGCTTACTTTCAAGGGAACGATGGTCACCCAAAACTAATGATAACTATCATATGCAACTGGTATAAAACCAAAGGCCAAGCCGCATGAGTATTTAATCCGGGCATCCTCCAATTTTAGCTTCAATAAAGGCATTTGTTTGCCCCCAAAATCCATCTACAAAATCTATAGCGTTGCCTGCCGTATAATTTGCTGATGTACCCAGACTACCAGGCACAATCCGACTATTGGTAATCATGTTTGATGCATGATAAAGCTGTGTTCCATGATAATAGATTGTATTGGGATCATTGGCTTGTGTAAGAATCAGATTGGTCTCGCATGGCGTATAGACAGCAGAACGCCAAATACCACGTCCGTACGTAGCCGCATAAAGGTATCCCTCAGAAATCTTTAACTCGGTGATGATATTATTTGGCAAATTATTTCCAAAATATACCCAATCGTCAATCCCAGGTCTTTTGAAGAAGACCCCGATCTCAGAACCAATATAAATTTCATCGCTCCCCGCAGCACCATAGGCAAGGCATCTGACCGGAACATTTGGTAAGCCGCCTGAAATATTTATCCAGGTATCCCCTCCATCCTCAGACTGAAATACTTTTTGCCCTGCCATATAGCTTCCACAAACAATCCAGACTCTATCCGCATTCGCGGGATCTACTTCAACATTTTGAATGGGCACCGTAGGGGCAGGATTTGGCATTTCAACCCACGTGCTCGGGTTAGTGTGTATATTTTCAGCTTTGATTACTTTATTTGTACTCACGACGTACATGATATTGGGGTTGTCAACGCCTTGGGCATATCCCATTATTCTATTCCCTCCGATAAGCACACTGGCACCTGTATCTTCAAAAGTCCAATCATGGGGAAATACATTTTGATGACCGCGTACGAGGTTGTTGGATGTCTGATTAGGCCCTGTGGTAAGAAAAAGGTGATTAGTGTTGGTAGACATGGTCAACTCAGTATACCAAAAAGAATTCGCGGCTTGAAAAATTAGCAGATTAGAACCAAATTGTCTTCGCACAATATCACTCTGGGAACTTAAAAATTCAATGGTTTTATCACTATTATGCCAGCAAGCCCCGAAGCCATCCCCGCCATGAATATTATGAAATTGTGTATTGCCCACCGCGCCTTCATTACTTCCGTTGTCTTGTGTGCCTCCTATATAATGGGAATTTAAAACATCAATATGGTAGAATTGCATCACTCCGATTCCCTTCGAATAATCTGACCAACTGTTGCCAAAGTCATTCGTTTTAAAAATGCCACCATCTGTATTGGCAAATAACGAAGCTCCATTAAAAGACAAACCATGAAAATCGGCATGTACGTAAGGATCGACTCCGCCAAATACTCTGGTCCACCAGGTTTCTCTACTCCAGGTTACTCCTCCATTTGTAGATTTCCAACAGTTTACTCCACCCACGAAGATTTGGTTGTCATTTGCCGGATCGACAATAAAGGCAAGATTCCACCATCCATTAGAAATGTTATCATTCCCGGCAATATCACCACCTATTATATTCGGTGTATTGCTTTGCATCGTAAAGGTAGCCCCGGAATCCGTGGACTTAAAAACACCTCCAAAAAAGCCAGTCGCAGTTGTCACGGTGGATACTAAAGCATACAGATTGTCCGGTTGGCTTGGTGAAATAGCGATAGAAACTCTGTTAAATATCGCGGGCAATCCTACTCCGGCTAATCCGAATGAGGAACCTGTATCTATGGACTTAAATAAACCTGCAGAACTCGAAGCATATACGATCGACGGATCACCTGGTTTGAATTCAATATCCCATACGGTAATATCCAATAGTACACTACTCCATGTATCCCCACCTGACGTGGTCTTGAAAAGCGTAGTAGTGGTTGATGTATTGCCCAGGTCGATGAAACCTGCCAACAGGATTGAAGGGTTGGTGGGATGCATTTTTAAGGTGTACCCACTCATGATATCATTGGTACCAAAAGTCAATCCTGTAGGCTGCCAGCTCAGTCCTCCATTCGTGGTCTTGAGTACACCGATAGAATTCGCATCTCCGCCAAAACCAGAAGGAGCTGAATCCCCATCTCCGGTAAGAATATAGAGGATATCAGGATTTGTATAGTCAACTACTACAGCCGTCACTCCAATAGATGAAAAATAATTTGTGATACAGTTCCAGGTCAAACCCCCATCGATTGTTTTCCAAAGGCCTCCTGCAGGCGTGCCTACCCACATAATATCGGGATTGGACGGATGATATGCTATACAGTTTGTTCTGCCCAGATTAGCACCGGAATAACTATCAGAAGAATAAACGTCATAAGGGCCTAATGATTCCCAGTCTCCATGGGTAGATCTATCGTTTGAGACATCCGCTTTCACCAGGCTATAGGCCATTTGATTTAGTGCCTGAAAATTACGTGCACGACTATCCTGACCATATCTGCCATCATCGATAAACGTGGATCTCACATATTGGGTATAGCCGGTGCCCTTTCCATGATCATGCGTAGCATAATATTCGTTGACCTTTGATTTGAATTCCTGATAGGTCCGGGGATTGCCTATTTGATTGACATACGCTTGCGATGTAACTACACTTACCGGCATCCAGAAGCACCACAAGAGCAAACTGATACCTCGTATTGTACCACGATCTTGTTTCATAATCCTATTGATTTGCAGTGCTTATTTTCAATTCCAATTCCTGGATTCTTTTTTCCTGGGCGATGATGTGCAGGGTTAGTTCTTCCAGTTTTCGCAATAAAATACTTTCCATTTCTCCCACGGCAATACCATTTTGGGATACTTCAGCTGCAGAGGGCACATCCGGAAGATGCTTATCCCGGGTGATACATTTCTCAATATCGCTTAGGGGCATCAAGGGGTAGTCCTCCTCGAATACATAATCAGGCCAAGCGACAGAATTTTGAATTCTCAATTCTTCGGCAATTATTTTTCCATCTACGGCCATCCGGTATCCCGCAGGTATAATGGATGTACCCACCCCGATATTACCATTTACAATAGCATTCGTATTGACAATGGCATCGCCATTAAATGTGGTCCCTGCTTCTGCGAAAATGTACACCTTCCTTGTAGTTGCCGAATTGCCTGCACCCACGATAGCCAGTGCATTAGGAGCAAACGCATTGTACCCGATTTTACCTGCATTTGGTTCTTTTCCGGCAATCCCCTTACCAAATTCCAGGGTGTTCGTCCCGAGGATGGACATATTACCGTTCACTTCAAATTTATCTGAAGGATTGATCAGGTTGATGCCAACATTTCCGGAACTGGTGATAGTCAATCTTTCCAGCAGGAAATTACTGCCTCCTATAAACGAGGTGCCTGTTGAAAATCTCAACCTGGCACTCGATGCATTATCGCCTACCGTAGAAATGATTGCGGTCCGGTAATCCCCTGATTCGAAAGTTATATTATTTGCTTCTCCGGGATTTAATTCCTTTGTGTTTTTTAGTAATAACATATTAGGGTTGTTTCTGGCCAAACTCAACCTGTGGGCAGGATCCGGGTCACCCACGCCCAGATTTCCATTTCCTTTGAGACTCATCAAGGTGTTATAATTCCTGAAAAAGTTCAGGTAGGTATCAGACCCATCCGGGGCAAAACCAATAGTGCCTTTAATGTTTAGGATATCGCTGGAATTCATGTTTTTGAATTGCAGGACACCGCCACCAGCATTCCCATTTGAACTATCCATAATGAGTATGCTTGGGTGGTCAAAATCAGCGGCATGGTTGATCTGGAATTTTCCGTCAGGGGATGTTGTGCCAATGCCCACGTTACCGTCTTGCTTTATGACCATTCGGTTTTCACTATTCGTTTTTAAAACCAAATCCATAGTGTCTAATGTTCCAAGAAAATGGATGGATTCATCCGTACTATCATTGCCATTCAATAGCCAGGCATCTGTCAACTGGGCATTACTATCGAAAAATTTCCATTGTTCATTGGTGTAAATCAGTTCGACCATTGCCCCTGCATAAATAATGTTATTTCCCGTGAGGAGACCATTGCTGGGCGTAGTATTATAAATAATCAATCGGGAGCCCTCAAAATTGTTATTCAGGATGATATTGAAATCTACTCCGGGAACCCCTTCAATAATAACGAAACTGAGATTCGCCGGAACGGTGACTTGGTTAGCCACCACTGATAACACTTCGGGGCGAGTACGAAATCCACCTGAAATATCCATTGTTACTTGCGGGTCCTCATTGTTGAAGCCGATATGCTGAGCGAAGGACAACGTATGACATAGTATGCACGAGGCGAAAACGAGCACTACACGCCCTCTGTTTTTACTCCATTCCTTTAGAAATAGCTTCATAGTGACCAGACTTTAAATGAGATGGTGAACGATTGATACCTATGTCAAAGGTATCAGCGATATCCTTTCTGTGCATCGTTCAGGCACTACATGAAGATGTAGAATAGAGGGACTACTTCTTGTCTATAAAGACCCGGTGTACGGCCTCCGTAACCGAATGGACGTGGAGTTTCTCGTAGATTCTTTTGATGTAAAATCTAACCGTATCGATGCTCATGGAACATTCGAGGGCTATCATTTTATAGCTTAGTCCTTTCGACAATAGATCCAGTACCAGAAACTCCTTTTCTGTTAGATCAAACGAGTTGCTTTTCGAAGAGGTGCTGCTGCGTGTCAAGCTGAGCACTCTGCGGGCGATGAATAAACTCATAGGTGAGCCACCGGCCTTTACCTCCTTTATACTGGTCAGCAAGGTGGATAGCGACTGTTTCTTTAATAAATAACCTGTAGCCCCGGCCTGGATCGCTCTGAATATCCGATCATCATCATCAAAAACGGTGTTCATAATAATTTCCACCTCCGGAAATGAAGATTTTACTTCTCTTACCCCTTCTATGCCGGATTTGAGGGGCAAATCGATGTCCATAATGATGACATCCGGGGCAAGTGTCGCTGTATTGCTTATGATGTCGAGACAATCCTCAAATGCACCCGCCATTTCAAAATCAGCATCAGACTCCCGAATGATCGTAGCTAACGTATCCCTAAGTCCTGCATTATCCTCATAAATGGCTACTCTAATCATGGCTAAGGCAAAAGTAGGTCATTAAAGCAATACGCCATATAAGCCTATCTTCTGATTATCACTACATGATGATGTAGCTCATTTTCCAGCCTTCGCGACGATTTCGGCCACATTATCCTCGATGTTCTGCACTGCACTTTCATCCGTGGCACCACCTGAAAAAGCTCCGATGATCACGCCATCCTCATCTAGTACAAAGGTGGTAGGAAACCCCCACCCGATCTGAAAGACATCAAAGATCAATGCACTGCCCGATGCCAACTGGTCAAACGTCCATGGATTATTTTCTAAAAAATGATTGATGTCCTTCTCATCATCAATACCGATCGCGATAAAATTGAAATCATCCCGGTCATATTTTTTCACCACATTGTTCAGTCCAGGAATCTCGGCGATGCATGGCGGGCAACTGATCATCCAGAAATTGAGGATTGATATCTTTCCCTTCAGGCTATCCATAGTAAATGGTCTGCCTTCCATTGTGACGACCGAGAAGTCAGGAGCCATGGCACCGATCATACAGTCAGGTGGTACATAGGCAAATGAACCGGGGTTCGATTTGTTTTTCTCCTCTGCGATGTGCCGACAGTTTTCTTTTGCTTCCTGGTAGCTGAGGATTCAGATTGGATTGGGCCTGGGAACAGGACTGGGATTGAAGCCAAGCAGCAAGGGAGAGGTTGGCTTTCACTTGTCAGGCCAAAAATTTGTCCAGGTAAAATTTAATCCCGAACTCAGTCCTAAATATAGCGAATTGTCCAATCAAATAAATATTGCCTGCTCTACAATCTTGCTTCAAACTGGTCAAACTTTAATTACCGGACATAAAGAGGCTTATTTGCCTGAGTGCTTTTTTGCCCCTTCGATGTTTTGATAAAAACGATATCAATATGGTTCCTCCATGCAATTTCTCTGCGAGAAACAGGCTCCCAAAATCCAGGGGTTAATAAATTATAAATTGAAAAAAATAAAAAACGATACGCCGGGGTTGCACTGCCACATCATTGGACAGCTGAACAAGGGCGCAGGGGCTCATTCAAAATCTCTGTACAAAAGATACAACTTCCGCCGCTCATTAAACTTGTCAAGGTCCGCCTTCCAGCTCTCCCTGATCTGCGCTTCACTCCACCCGGCCTGGATAGCTTCGCGAAATGAAGGGCCTCCTGCAAGTTTATCAAACCAGCCTGCATTGAAGAATGATGAAGTATCCATGCTATGATAAAAGGTAAGTAGCATATTGATATTCATCTGTCGGGTATGGAACAAACTGTCCACATTCACCCCGGACAAATCGACTCCAAAGCACTTCTTGTCTTTCAATGGTGGATCTGTAGCTCCGGTCATTGATTTGGGGGTAAAGGAAAAGGCATGACCTTTAACATCGGGAGAGCCAATGACCTGGAATTGCTTAGTAGTCCCGCGACCTATGCTCAGGGAAGTGCCTTCGAAAAAACAAAGGCCGGGATACAACAGGATAGATCGTAGATTGGGCAGATTGGGTGAAGGCTTGACAGGCAATGTATACATGGTCTGATGATCATATCCTCTACACTTGATCACGGTCAAGTTGACAGGGTCAAGCAACCAGCCTTCGCCATCGATCATCTTTGCAAATTCACCTATCGTCAACCCATAGACCACTGGGATAGGATCCAGTCCAACAAATGACCTGTACTTGAAATCCAACACCGGGCCATCAATATAATGACCATTGGGATTAGGACGGTCCAGCACGATCAATGGAATCTTGGCAGTGGCTACTGCCTGCATCAGGTATTGCAGTGTATTGATATAGGTATAAAACCGTACGCCGACATCCTGGATATCAAACACTACCACATCCAGATCAGACAGATCATTGTGCGAAGGCGTCTTCTTGTTTCCATACAATGAGATGACAGGGATGCCGGTCTTTGCATCGATCGAATCAGCAACATCAGCGCCGGCATCAGCAGTACCACGCAAGCCATGTTCAGGAGAAAATATCCTGACCACTTTCACCCCGCGACTGACCAGGCTATCGATCAGGTGTGTTTTTCCAATAGTACTGGTCTGATTGACCAGGAGCCCTACCCGCTTTCCTTTGAGCAGAGGGAGATACGCCTCCGTATCCCATGCACCCGGCAATATTTCCTGCTTTAACGGAATATTAGGAGCGGGAGGCTGGGCACAACCAACACATATGAAGGAAAACAGTGATATTAGAGTCCCGAAAGCGACTATTTGCAGCCGGGTGAGTATGAGTACAGAACGCAGATACGCCATAGTAGATATTGAAACGACAGGAGGACTAGTCAAGCGCGACAAAATTACAGAAATCGCCATAGTCCTTCATGACGGTGAGAAGGTGATTGAACAGTACCAGACCCTGATCAATCCTGAACGCAGTATTCCGGCCTTTATTACTGGCCTGACCGGCATCACCAATGAGATGGTTGCTGATGCCCCACTCTTCTGTGAAGTAGCCAAGGAGATCGTCCTCAAGACTGAAGGCGCTGTCTTTGTCGCTCACAATGCCCGGTTTGACTACGGCTTCCTGCGCGAAGAATTTGCACGCCTGGGCTATGCCTACACGCGCAAACAACTTTGCACTGTCCGCCTCAGTAAAAAGATGTTGCCCCAACTCAAATCTCACAGCCTCGATTCCCTGATCCGCCATTTTGATCTCGATGTAGATAAAAGGCACCGCGCACTCGACGATGCACTCGCGACCGCAGAAGTCTTCAAGATCATCACCGGCATGGGTAAGGGGCAAAGCGAAATGTCCGACATCATCAACATGGGCATCAAGGAAGCTAAGTTGCCCACAACGATATCCCTGCAGTTTATACACGACCTGCCTGAAGCACCCGGTGTATACTACTTCCATGATGCAGATGGCAAAGTCATCTATGTAGGTAAAAGCATCCACATCAAGAAGCGCGTGATCCAACACTTTACGGAGATCTCCAACAAGTCCGGCAAGATGCAACAGCGCGTGCATGATATCACGTATACCCTCACCGGCAGTGAACTTATCGCACGACTGCTCGAAAATGCAGAGATTAAAAAACTGCAACCTGAAATCAACAGGGCGCAGCGTCGCAAGAGTTTTCCCTTTGCGATCTACTATTACTTTGATGAGAGCGGATATATCCAGATGAAAGTCCGCAAGAAAAACAAAATTGAAGCCCAGGGTACAGCCGCGATTTTACATGAGTTGCCCGACCATCAGTCAGCATCCACATATCTCCGGGCATTGACCGACAAGTACGGGCTCTGCATGAAGAAGACGGATATTGATACCGGACCGGGTCCTTGCTTCTATCACCAGATCGGCAAATGTGCCGGAGCTTGCGTCGGCCTTGAAGATCCTGATGTATACAATCTGCGTGTCAGGCAGGCCGTTGCTGCCACCCAACAAAACATTGATGAGGATTTTGTCATCACCGACCAGGGCAGGTCTCCTGGTGAGATCAGTCTCATCCTCATCTCCAAAGGCCGTGTGATGGGATGGGGATATGCAGACCAGGATATGCCGATCATGCATATCAATGATGTGATCGACCAGATCCAGGCCCGCCCTTCGATGCCCGAGGATCATAAGTTTGTGTCACACTATATCCGGATGGGGAAGTTTGAGAAGATGTTAAAGTTGTGATGTCCTGGCGACAAGGTCGCAACGATTCTCGTCAGTCGTGAGACGTGAGACGAAAGGAAAAGCTATCAGGCATCAGCTACCTGCTACCAGTTGCACACTGAATACTGCTTACAGTCCCAGCTGAATCCGGTTGTGCCCCGACGGGGCACGAATACTCTTTCATTCTCCAAGGCTACCGACCTTTAGCCCCGATGGGGCAATGTTATTTCTCCTTGCTCCTTGCCCTTTGCTGCCCTATGCTCTCTGCCCTATGCCCTATGCCTCTGGCCCGTTGACAAACTGGGACAGAAAAGCTGCAAGAACGCCGCCTACAAAATTGGCAAGTGGGAATACCCATATCGTCTCCCATGAAGTGATATTGGCCATCGTGATGCCGAGGCCGATGGCGGGATTGAAAGCTCCTCCGGAAATATCACTAAAGGCAAACATGACGGCCATGAATGTAAATCCAAGAGCAACACCATAGTAAATATTACCAGCCGTTTTCTTGATGGTCGTGAGGTTGAGGAATACGTATACAAACAATATAGTACCAAGTAATTCTGCAATCAGGGAGGGTACAATGTCCAACACCTTTGGAGATGGTGCTGCTGCACCTGTGGAGTTCAATAAAAAGCCTGCGAGCATGGCGGCCAATGTGCCGCCGATAAACTGGGAGACAATGTATGGCAGGAGGTCGCCTGAATTGAGCTTACCACGCAGGTAGGTAGCCAGGCTCACGGCTGGATTGAAATGTCCTCCGGAGATATGAAAACCTGAATACATCAGGGCCAGGAGCATACCGCCGGTAGCGATTGGAGCAAACTGGCCCATGCTGCCGGCCTCCATCATGCATATCGTGATCACAAGGAAAAATGTGCCTAGAAATTCAACCACATATTTTCTGAAAGCACCTGTGTTGTCTGGTTTAGTTGCCATCCTCCGGTTTGTTTTGTATATCAGTCAGGTCATCAATCAATCGACCTGAAAAATAGAAATAAAAATCAAGAATCACTTAAATCAAGCCAGCATAATTGCCTTAGGATTAGCTTAGAAAGGTTCCAAACAGGATAATACCTTCATAGGGAAGCAATTACTGATCTTTGCGGCGGTGAACAATGAAACTCACATAGAAGATACCACCTGGATGGCCAGGTGCCTGGATCTGGCCAGGCGAGGCCTGGGCCAGGTGTCTCCCAATCCACCGGTAGGCGCAGTCTTAGTCTACCAGGACCACATACTGGGCGAAGGCTACCATACCGCATATGGCGCACCTCATGCTGAGGTGGAAGCAATAAGGAGTGTACCGGCTGAGCTGCGATATCTGATTCCATTGTCAACCCTATATGTTTCACTCGAACCATGCTGCATCACCGGCAAGACACCTCCATGCACCGACCTGATCATCCGTGAAGGCATCATGGACCTGCGCATCAGCACCCGCGACCCCAATCCTGCTATGGCCGGAACCGGACTCGAACGACTAAGGGCTAAGGGTGTGAAGATTACAGAAGGAATCCTTGAAGAAGAAGGCAAAGCACTCATCCGTTCTTTTACCACTAATATCCTCCAGCACAGGCCTCACATCATCCTCAAATGGGCCCAGTCACGATTTGGCTATTCAGGCATCAAGGGCCAGCAAGTATGGCTCAGCCAACCTGCAACTAAAGTATGGTCGCATAGTCAGCGCGCTGTAGCCGATGCGATCATGGTCGGGGCACGAACAGTAGAAACAGATAACCCATCGCTGACGGTCAGGGAGTACCCGGGACGATCCCCACACAGGGTGATCTTTGATCCAAACGGAAGGCTCCGTAATCAATACAATGTATTCAATGCCGATGGCAGAGAGGTCTACTACTTTTCCACCACAGATAACACGACCATTGAAGGTGCCCACATCAGGAAACATATCCTGAACCATGAAGATGATCCGCTGAAACAGATACTTGATGTACTGTTTCAAAATCAAATCGGCATCCTTCTGGTCGAAGGAGGCCCTTATCTGCAGAAGCAGTTTGTCAAACAAAATCTATGGGATGAAGCCTGGGTGATCCATACACAGCATGATCTGGCGCAGGGCATTGCATCTCCGGATGTGATGGGGAGGTTGATAGGGAGGATTGAGGTTGAGGGGGATGTTGTGGTTGGGATAAAAAATCACCCCTAAATCCCCTGAAAGGGGACCTTTTCATACCCTATAAGGGGCCTTGCTAATTCCCTATATCTTTATCAGGTTAAACACCAGGAAAATGAAAACAAATATGAATTTCGGGGCAAACTCCGTCATATTCGGACGTGCAAAAAACTTACGGAACAACCAGACTTTTGCTGAGAAACTTTTATGGTCCAGGTTGCGGAATAATCAATTAGGTGTGAGGTTCAGGCGACAACATCCTGTAGCTAATTTTGTAGTAGATTTTTTTTGCCATACGCATCAATTGGTCATAGAGGTGGATGGAAATGTGCACCTGGATAAAACTGTCCAAATAGAAGATCAGACAAAAACCGAATCGTTAGTTGGGTTGGGTTTAACAGTAGTTAGATTTACTAACCAACAAGTGATTGAGGACATTGAAATGGTAATCGCTCAGATAAAAAACATCCTGCTTCAACTAAAGCCCTAGTTGAGTCCTGATCACCTAAAAAGAAAGAAAAAGGTCCCCTTTAGGGGATTTAGGGGTCAATTAGGCTAATTACCAGATTTGACAGGCACAGGAGTCTGCTTGAGATTGTACATCTCTTCATACTTCTTCCAGGGCGTAGTCTTGTAATAGTCCTCGGCAAAGTACTTCATGATCTTGTCAAGGGACATTACATCCTTATAGCCGGGTATCGGTTGGAGTACGTTGAGTTTCTCATCAAGGAATACGATCGTGGGGTAAGACAGCTTGCCAAAGGTGATCTCTGAGGCGAGCTGATGATAGCCACTGCTACCGGACTTGATGAAGCTGTAGACCTTGTCATTGAAATGGATATCGCCCTTGGTCTCTGCGTCAAACTTGACAGGATAAAAATTCTTATTGATGTATTTGCTGATCTCAGGATTGTCAAAGGTCTCTTTGTCCATTTTCTTGCACCAACCGCACCACTGGGTGTATACGTCCACGAGAATCTTGCGGGGCTCCTTCTTGGTTCTGGCCTGGGCCTCATCCCAGCTGAGCCAGTTGACCTGGGCGGCCACCGGGGAGAGCAGGCTAAGGAAGGGAATACACACAAGAATCAGCAGGACACGAATCATTATCACATGGATTGTACAGTCAGACAAAGGTAATGGTATAAAAACAGAGATCGTCCCCATCCGGTCATGTCGGGAGAGTCATTTAAAATATATTTAACTTTTTATGTTAAAATAGAACCCAACCCTTTCGCCCTCCGTTATCACATGAATATGCATTTCTTGTTACCTTAGATCCTAAATACCTGATAAACATGGGAATATTTGATGATGTCAAGCGCCTGTTGTGGGCCAATAAAGCTGTAGCCAAATCGGCCGCTGAAAAAGCAGGCGAAAAAGGCCGCGAAATAGGTGAAAACCTTTCTGACAAGGCTGCTGATACCTGGAACAAGACCAAGGATTTTGCAGAGGACCTCGGGGAAAAAATCGTAACCAAGTCAAAAGAAGGCTTCCAGGAAGCCAAGGAAACCGTCAATGAGCTTTGGGACAAGAAGGATGACTGGACACAAAAAGAACCACCCGCTGTTAAAAAGGAAGAAGAGTCAGAAGCTTTCAAAACCGGTGAGAAAATAGGGGAAACCACCGCCAAGACCTGGGATAAAGCCAAGGAAGAAGGCAAGGAACTCCTGGACAAAGCCGTAAAGACATCTGATAAAGTCTGGGAAAAGACTGAAGAAGTCAGTGAAGACCTCTGGAACAAAGCCAAGGATGCCGCCACCAAGGTCGGCCAGAAATTTGAAGAAGGCGTAGACTCCATGCTCGAAAAGGCAAAAGCCCTCGATAAGAAAATAGAAGAAGAAAAGGACAAGGTCGATGCCAACCGCGACGGCTGGGCCGACACCACTGTCAAGGACAAACTCAAGGAACACGAATCCACCCTCAAGGGCAAGGACGATTTCTTTGAGCGCGCCTCCCGCTATGCCGAGGGGGACTATTCCATGGGCAAGCCCGTGGTGACTAAGCCAACCGACTCTGATACTCCGGAAGAAGGAAGGACTCCACTTCCTCCCCTTCCAAAAGATGATGATCTCGTCGATGACGCTATCATTGACGATGACGACAAGGGATAGATAGCGTAGGGCATAGAGCATAGGGCATAGGGCTGCAGTTGGCAATTGGCAGTCAGCGGTGGGATATTGGGCATTGCCTTTCGCCTCTTTAGCTTCTTTGGCCTCTTTAGCCTTTTTAGCAAGCATGGGCTTTAATCACCGTTTTTCAGGGATTGAAAAACCTGGCAACTATACCTTTCTTCAGGGATTGAAATCCCTGGCAACTATACCTTTCTTCAGGGATTGAAATCCCTGGCCACAAAATCGGCCGTGCCTACGGCACTTTTGTTCGTCCCGTGGACGAACTATATTTATTACTCCTTTTCTCCCTTGCTCCCTTCCTCCTTTGCTCCCTTCCTCCCTTCCTCCCTTTCTTCTTGCCCATATGGCAAAGAAATATTATGTTTGCGGCCTACAAAATCGACTCATGGAAACAGAGGTAACTACCGAAAAGAAAGGAAATAAAGGGCTCTACTGGCTGATCACCCTGGTCTCAGCTGCAGCCTGCGCGGGTTTACTCATCTTCAGCCCTGAATGGTTCTGGCTGACTTTGCCTTTCCTCTTCACCTATTTTGTGAAGGCGATTGATATGATGTAAGAGCTGTCAGCTATCAGCCGTCAGCTATAAGCTATAAGCTATAAGCCATTAGCTATCATTACCGGCAGCCAAGAGGCTGCAGATGTTGATTCATCACTCGACACAGTCTTTTTTTGATTGTGCAGTTGGCAGCCGGAGGCTACCAACAACATTTGTTTGTTTATTTAAAAACAAACAAATGTTTAAAAAACTCACGTCTCACGTCTCACGATTTCCTAAGCCACTGCTCAAACTCAGCAAGTGACAAAGCATTGAGGCATGACCCTACCTTTAGCCCCCCTTTCCTCGCGGCAAAGACTCCATACTTGACATAGCCTACCTGGGCGCGGCTATGGGCATCCGGATTGATGGAGACCCATACATTCTTTTCCATGCAATAGTCCAGCCAGGTGTAATCGATATCAAGGCGAAGTGGGTTGGCATTGAGTTCGATGGCAACTCCATTGGCGGCGCAGGCATCGATGATCTTCTTGTGGTTGACAGGATAACCTTGGCGAGCTAACAAAAGTCGACCGGTGGGATGGCCAAGGATACGCGTAAATGGATTTTCAATAGCCTTGATGAGCCTCGACATCGCTTTGTCTTCATCCATCCTCAGGTTGCTGTGGATAGAAGCTACCACGAGATCAAACCTGGACAGGATATCATCCTCGTAGTCGAGCGAACCATCACCAAGGATGTCTGACTCAATGCCTTTGAATACCTTGAATGGGGCCAACCGGGCATTGATCGCATCGATCTCATCAAGCTGCTCCAACACCTGATCTGCCGATAGCCCATTAGCATAGAAAGCACTGCGGCTATGATCACAGATCGCAAAGTACTGATAGCCCTGGTCACGCACATGCAGCGACATCTCTTCGAGGGTATTCATCCCGTCACTATACGTGCTATGATTGTGGATGATGCCCTTGATATCTTCATTCGTGATGAGATCTTCCCAATATGCCGGAGGATAAATCTCTATTTCCTCACGATCATAGAGCTCAGGAGGCAATCCTTCAAATCCACCCTGCGCAAGGATCTCTTCCAGGTCCCCGCCACTACCAAAATCATCAGCCTCGGAGAGTTTTTCATACAATCCGGAATACATAGTGTGCAGTGCCCAATGATTGTTAAAATCAGCCTTCGGGCATGTATGCACCGTGATCTTCATGCGTTCGTCAAAAGTGATAGCAATAGCATCTTCGGCCTGATCATCATTAATGACTACGCCAGGCACTGCAGCAAGAACGTCCGCGTCAATCTCGGGGGCAATCAATAATTGCAGTTTGCTGATGACCGGAGTCTTTGTGGCAAACTCACCAACCCATGAGATATGATGGCCAGGCAATGCCTTTTGCATCTTTTTCAGGATGATCTCCAGGTCTTCTTCAATATTTCCATAGAGGTACCTGTCCTGCGAATCCAGAAAATAAGAAATCTTCTGCTGCAGGTCCTGCTGTGTCTTGAGCCCGAAACCGGGAAGTTTAATCAGGCGGTTTTCGGTGCATGCATAGAGCAGCTCCGCAGGAGACTCGATCTTGAGCGCATCCCATATCACCCTGATCTTCTTTGGCCCTAGTCCTTTGACTGAAAGTAATTGCTGAATGCCTTCGGGCGTCTTTGCCTTTAGCTTTTCCAGGGCATCAATCTTTCCCGTCGACAATAACTCCTTGATTTTTGTAGTGACCGATGACCCAACGCCTGGCAAGGCATCAAGTTCCTGCTCCGTCATTTTATCAATCGGAGCATCTGTCTTGCGCAAGGCGAGATAGGCCGTTGAATACGCCTTCGTCTTAAACGCATTTTCCCCATGGAGTTCCATCAGGCTGGCCAGGAGGCTAAACTGGCGGGCGATATCCTTATTGACCATCAGGCCAGAATTTGCGGAGATTAGTAAACACAGTCTTATATACACCAGTATTATCTGATGTAAATATGGTTTGAGGATTTGCAGTTGAATGAATCAAGTAAGGGCGTAATGCGTCCTGGTTCTGAAACGAAGAGATGATGGTTGGCTGGGGCATAGCATCTCCTTTTAAGGTTAATGTTTCCACTAAGGTAAGGCCTTGCGTCGATGATCGTCCACTAAAGGTCGACCCTGTAGCATTGACCAGTCCTGCAAGGTAGACCTTGAACGCAGTGGAGTCCACCGCTTCCATACCGGCATAGTACCATTGTCCATCCTCTTTTTGAATCACCTGCTTGCGTCCATTGGCGCCTGTCCATTCTATCGAAGTGAGTTGGTCGGCATCATTGTGCACCAGCATCTTATCTCTAAACTGATCGGACCCTGCTTTACCCCCCGCGCGGGAAAAACCCATGGCCAAAACAACCCCCGGGGGGTCTGCTTCCCGACAAAGGAGGCCGTTTGTGCTTTATGGTCAAAACTAAATCCAGTGGAGGACTTGTTGCCTCTTAGAAATTTACCTCCCACGAAGAGCACCAGGCAACTGACCATTACGGTGAGCAGGTTACGGTTGGTCATAGCTCCACTGCAAATCATTACCCCCCCCCCCCGGGGGTTGTTTTTAGGGGTTGCCTTGGCCGGTCTGCCCCGCCCCCCGGGGCCGGATCGCCCTGTGTTGACTTCGAAAGAGATATTGTCGACTGCTTTTTGGGTTCCGTACCTCTTTGTCAAGCCTTCTATGAGAATATCCATTTACTTTTTGTGAGATTTGTGAAACTTTTGGGGTCTCCCCCTTTACAGGACAGCGAACAAGGAACGCCAAAAGTATAAAATTCATTAGCGCAACATTTCGTTTAATCCCTTATACAACTTATGAAAGCCATGTTTAAATTTTCATTAACAAAGAATGCCTTATTGCTCATCTTCAGTGCATTGACCCTGTTCGCTTCATCCTGTAAGCAGGGTGCCGGCAATACCTCCGGTGAGACGATCAAAGGCACCGGTGACCTGGAAGGTATGGTCATGGAACCTATCCCCGGCAGTAAGGTGCAGTACGCAAGGCAATATGGATCAAGTGGCAACCTGATCATTGAAGGATTCCTGCTGGACGGCCAGAAAACCGGTATGTGGATCCAGTATAGCCCTGAAGGTGATATCGTGCTCATCAATCACTACCTGGATGGCAAACTCGAAGGCACAGCGATGCGGATGAGTTTCCGCAACCAGGTGGACCTGAAGTCAACCTACAAGAAAGGTGAACTTGACGGACCTTACACCGCCTATAAATTTGGCAAAGTCGTTGAAACACGCGAATACAAAGGCGGCAAACTCAATGGGACCTCCAAGACATATGATGACCGCACCTTTAACCTAAAGCAGGAAGTTCAATACAAGAATGGCTTTCAGGATGGCTATTTCAAGTATTATGATGAGAATGGCAACATAAGCGTTGAGTATCAGTACAAAAACGGTACAAAAGTCAGCGGAGGAATCGTCGAAGAGAAGAAATAACCCTGAGGGATGGTTTCCCTGAAAAAAAATATCAACTTTTTTTGAGGTCAGCCTATTACATATTATAAAAAAGTATAATATTTGCAGGACAAGGATCATTACATATGAATACTGCAACTATACTGGGTAGCCACCTCAACCCTCAACAGGCTAAACTATTTGCCCATTCCACAGGACCCCGTAAGCGCTGGATCTGGAGCAAGCAGGAAGACCACCTGCACCTGCTTTCCGCCATGGCCGCGACTGATGCTGTTCAAGGCAAGCCAGTAGTCATCTGGTATGACGAGGATGCCGCAGCCAATGAGTTGCTCAGCACCTATCCTTTCAACAGAATAGACAGGGCGATCTATACCCCACTATCGTACCGGTCAAACAATCCGCAGAATGTCCTCAATCCACTTTCCCCTGCGGAAAGCATACATCATATCGAGCTGTACAAATTGTCCGGCGACTATGCCCGCATCAGCAAG
Organism: Candidatus Opimibacter iunctus; assembly: GCA_016716665.1. Lineage (GTDB taxonomy): Bacteria > Bacteroidota > Bacteroidia > Chitinophagales > Saprospiraceae > Opimibacter > Opimibacter iunctus. Next base: position 57,525 of record JADJVH010000019.1, read on the forward strand.
CCATGGGCTTCACTTCACGAAGAACTCTGGCCAGGCACCAACCGGTATGAACTGATCCAGAAATTTGCCGGCCTCTTTAATCACAACAATGTCAACCCGCTCTTTTACAAACTGAGCAGGCAGATGTTTGAAATATCCCCTGCCGAATACAAAAGGCTGCGCAACAAGATCGAGCACCACATCAAGCTCAACAAACTCCGCCAGGATGGATTTGAGTACATGGACATGCTTGATGTCAGCCTACTGGTCAACCATTCGCTTGATTTTGTCAAGAGCGAAGTCATGCAGTACATCTCCCTCATGGCCGACCAGGCTACTGAGTTGCTCAAGCGTGCTGACTATACCATGCTGCGCTACTTCAACTATGTCAAGACCTACTGGATCCGCGAGATCAATATCTTCGTCAACAAGATTGACAAATTACTCTCTCATGCGAGGGAATTGCATCTGACCTATGGCGATGCGTTCTCCTTTGAGAGCAGCATGAGCCAGCTGGCTGACAAACTGAAGGGCCAGATCAGCCGCAAAGCCAAACTGATCAGCCAGGACCGCAAGGCCATCAAGACCCAATACCTGGAGCTGCTCGCTGAAATCGAAGCCGGACAACCATGGGTGACTATTCCTGCAGAGCGCAAGGAAAACCCAACGCTGTCAGAAGCCATTGATTACCTGCAGACCCTTAAAGAAAATCTATTCAATACCAAGGACTCTATTGAGACCCATATCCGCAGCCAACTCAAGCGCCTCAATTCACACAATGCGCCTGAAGCAACAGGCCTTGGCACAGAGACCAGAGAATGGGAAGAAGATGTACTCAAGTGGTACAACAATGTCAACATCAGTGGCTACTTTAAGAAACGCTTTGAATCGCAGGCCCTGAGTATCCACCGCAGTGCAGAAGGATTGCGTGAAGTCAATGCAGCCCTGACTGCTATCGTTGAAAGACAACATCACCTCGAAGATTATTTTTTCTGGGCCGGTTTTCAAAACCAGTTTCCTGAAAATGCAAGGGCAGTAGTCCAGGCATTGCACCTCACACCGAGCAGTGACTGGCTGACCTACTTTGATGAGTGGTATATCACCCAATTGGTCACCGGTGATGCACTCGAGGTCGAATGGCCTACGATGATCAATGACAACATGAAGGAGATGATCGAGCGCCTCCGACTGCACACCATCGCTGAGTTTCTCAATGATGTCAGCCACCTGCGCAATCACCTCTGCGAAGAATATGCACCAGCTATACGCAAGCTCACCTCGCGCAAGGCGACTATAGACCAGGAAGAAGCTGAAGCATTCTTTAGCAACATGTCTGTTGAAAACAGGGGCAAGTGGTATCCGATCCAGCTACTCCCGCTGAGTATGATGCCTTCACCTGAAGATGAGGCCCCGCAAATCATCAATTATATCCTGCTCAAGGCAAAGGATCCGTCGATGAGCCCATACTGGCAGCGCGTCCAGGATATGCCTTGTGATGTATTCTCCTGTGAGCCTCCGTTCAATCAACGCTACATCAGCGAACAACTGGATATGCCTGCGATGATCACTGATTTCAGGCTGACACAAAACCGTAATTCATCCGCACTCAAATACCTGACCAATATCGCCAGGCAGTTTGCACCATTCCTTTCGCAAACCTGCATCTATTCGGCGCACAGGGTCAATGTCATCTCCCTGTTGGGTTCCGAACTTGATCGCCTCGTCCTTGATCAACTGCCTATGCCATACAAGATTTCAGAGCGTAGCCTCAACCCTGACGAAAATTACTTTGTCGAGTCCTTACTCGAACCAAACAATCCATTTGTATTGATGGTCCGTGATTTCTGGCCTACCGGTGAGTGGCCACAAAATAGTCTCTGGCATCTTCAGTTCCAGGAAGACCTCGAAAAGGTCGGCATCAAGATCGTCCACAGTTGGTCCAAAGGCTGGCTGATGGAATCGGATATCGAAGTTCGCCGCGTACGTGATGAAATCCTTCAGTTTGTTGGGAATACGTTTGCAGGTGTCTCTGTAGCATAGGGCAGAGAGCAAGTCGAAGCGCAGCGGAGATCCCGCCAAATGCACGGCGTTTGTAGCGGGAGGAGCAATGGAGCAATGGAGCAATGGAGCAAAGGAGCAAAGGAGCAAGGGAGCAAGGGGCATATCGTAGCTCAACCGATACTTCGACTCCCCTCAGCACGAGGATCCCGCACGTTGCGAAACCGTTAAGCAGGAAGGCATAGCGCTTTGAGCAATCACATTGCCCCATCGGGGCTAAAGGTCGGTAGCCGTGGAAACAGCAAGAGTATTCGTGCCCTGTCGGGGCACAACCGGACTCGGCAGGGACTGTAAGCAGTAAGTAGTAAGCAGTAAGCAGTAAGCGGTAAGCAGCTAGCAGCTAGCTTCTGGTAGCTGATGGCTGAGAGCCGAGGGCGGGGGGCTGGTGGGGGGGGAGCTGATGGCTGATGGCTGATGGCTGAGAGCTGATAGCTGATAAACCCTTATGATGTACCTTTAGGCTAATGCCTTTCCATCACAACAACCCCGCTATGCTCAAGTATCTCCTCTGTGCTTTTTTGCCATGCTGTTTCATTGTGATAAGCAATGGGCGGGTCGCTGCTCAGACACAGGGTGAGATTGTAAAACTGGAATGGATAAACTTCGGGCCTTATACAAACCCAGGGCAGAGCCCGGGAGATCCAACGATACCGGAATCTCAACTAATAACATTGCTGGATAGCTTGAAGCCTTATGTCAAGGGTATACGTACTTATGGGACACAAAACGGGCTTGAAAAAATTCCGCTCCTTGCAAAGCAGCGGGGGCTGAATGTCATGGTCGGCATATATCTTAGTGAAGACACGCTGGTCAACAATGCACAGATTTCGAAAGCCATAGAACTTTCCAATGCCGGATTTGCAGATCGACTGATCGTCGGGGGCGAAGCGCTCTATAATAATTTTATCACCCCGCTTCAATTGATCGCCTATATCAACCGGGTGAAATCAGCTTGTCCTACTATTCCTGTCACTACAGCTGAAGTCTACAGCACACTGATCGCGCACCCCGATGTTGCTGCGGCATGCGATTTTATATTCCCCAATATGTATGCATATTATGAGGGACAGCCGATAGAATGTGCCATGCAATGGATTGATCAGACTTATCTTTCCTTGTTGCCTATTGCGGGAGGCAAAGAAATCATTATATCCGAAACAGGATGGAAGACCGCCGGACCTGCCGTTGGAGAAGCCAAACCTTCTTTTCATAATGCAATCCGTTTTCATCGTGAATTGCTCGCCTGGAGTTTAGAGACAGGAGTTTCATTCAGTATTTTTGCTGCCTTTGACGAACCATGGAAATTGATAGATAACGATGACGGATGGGGCCTTTTCAACAATAGTGCACAGCTCAAGCCAGGCATGGACTCTGTGTTTATGAGCGTCGAGCCTGTAGTACCTACATGGCTATGCGCTGAGCCGGACCAGGTTGGTAGCGATACCCTTGCCCTGGATTATATTCCGGTCATAGGCAGCTTTGACAACATCAAAGGACAAATCAATTTTGTAAACACCTGCGAATATAGCATAGCCACCTATATCAAGGTCGGAGGTGCATGGTGGACCAAGCCCACTTTTGGCATGCCAACAGTTAACGTGCTGTGCAATGGCAGATGGAATGTAGATTATACCGCAGGCGGAAATGATCACCTTGCCACAGACATGTGTTTCTTCCTGGTTCCGGATGGTTACACGCCTCCACCATGCAGTGGTTGTCCGACCATACCCCAACAAGCTTATACCAATTCAATCGCTGATCTGTGCATACAGCGTTACATACTAAACAATGTCTCCATCATCACAACTGATTCCACCATTTGCAACGGAGATTCAACACTTCTGACTGCAACCGGGGGAAACCGCTATTTGTGGAGCACAGGTGAAACCACTGCATCGATATATGCGCATCCCACAACTAACACGACCTATTCAGTGACGGTAAGCAATGGCCTCGGAGGTGGTGCCATTGCCAACAAAATGGTCCGTGTTCTTCCAAAACCAAATTTTGGAATAGCTGCTACACCGGATACAATTGATATCGGAGGAGTGGCAATGCTGGAAGTCACAGGAGCCGGAAGTATTTCTTTTATCTGGAGTACGGGTGAAACCACGCGCACGATCACTGTAAATCCACTGGCCTCTACTACCTATACCGTCACAGCGACTGGTGGCAACGGATGCATTGCATTGGATTCGATCACTGTGGTCGTAAACCCATTATCATCTGCTACTGCGCTAAGCCTAATAAATGCGGTAAACGTTTATCCAAAACCGGTGCATGGGATCCTGCACGTGGAACTGGAAATACAGGATTCGAAAGAAGTTTCGCTCTCGCTGCTGAATCAAATGGCCATTTTATCCGCGCAGCAATTGGTGCTACCTGTGGATGGCTTGGTACATTGCCAATTTGATATGACCACCCTTCCTCCTGGCCTTTATTTCCTGATAATCCGGACGTCACAAGGAGAAGCAGTGATCGAAAAAATACCAGTGCATTGAAAGAATTTACGATTGACGACTGACGATTGACGACTGACAATTTACACTAACTCCACACACAACTCACAACTCACAACTCATACTTCGACTCCGCTCAGCACAAGCAACACTTACAACTCACATTCAATTGATTTCGCTAAACCAAATCGATCTTCTCTCACTGCAGCAACATCTGAAGCATACTAAGGATGCGAGCGGCATCGCCGTGGTCTTCGATCCGGTGAGACGCAAAAATGTGAGGGCTACGCCTGAAGAGATCGTGAGGCAGCTATGGATCATCTACTTCCTTGAAAAGCTCAACCTAAATCCGAAACTCATCTCTGTCGAGCGTGCGCTCGAAGTGCATGGGATGAAGCGGAGATTTGATCTCGTCATCTTTGACAAATCTACTGAGCCCATACTCCTTGCTGAGTTTAAGGCCCCGTCGATCCTCCTCAACCAGATGGTCTTTGACCAGATCGCGCAGTACAATATGCAGATGCAGGTCCCGCTGGCCCTGGTGAGCAATGGGAGCAGCCATTATTGTTTCAGGATTGATGATGAGAAGAGGGGGTTTGAGTTTTTGGATGAGATCCCTATTTATTCCCCTAGCCCCTAAAGCACACATCCCCATTTACCACCTAGCCCCTAGGGGGTAAATGCCCCTAAAGGGGGTAAATATTTAGAATCTCAGCGCCAACCAAATGAATACCAATTGTGAAAATCAATTGTGAATACCATTAGGAATCCCCGTAGGAATCCTGCTGCTGGCGGAGAGAACTCCATCCAGCGGCGTATGCTCTCTGGAGTGAATACCGAAATGATATTTACCCCCTTTAGGGGGCTAGGGGGCAAGTGGGGGCCAGGGGGGATAAAATCAATTCTCCGCAAAGACAGGATAGTTGTCGGGAAATAGCAGGCGATCGAGCAACTCGATCGTCAGTGCGCGGTCATCAGCTCCACTGTAGTTCCAGCCTTTTGATTTCATATCATAGATATGCAGCCAGCCGAGGCACCTCTCGATGGTGTCCAGGGAATATCGTCGTGCGGCCTCTTTGTTTCTGCTGACAAAGAAGGGGTTCTTATTGCCGATTGCCTCGCCGATGGCATTGTCGCTGGTGGGGCCGAGGGACTTGATGGTATACACGCGTGAATAGAATCCTGCGAGTAATGCAATCAACGGGATGATACTGTATCCTTTTTGTTCGGCCATGCGGGCGCCGATACGCATCGTCTTGACCACATTGCCTGATTCGAGTGCATTCTGGAGTTCGAATACGTTGTATTCCCTGCTGAGGCCAATGAGATCGAGGATATCGGTCTTGGTGATGGCATTGCCGCCTGCATGATTGAGAGCGAGCTTGGTGAGTTCGGGATACAGGAGGGATATCTCCTCTCCGATCAGTTCAATCATCGCTTCACCGGCATCTGTATCAATCTTGAGCTTGAGATCACCTGCTGCCTTCATCAGCCATGGCAATACTTCTTTATCCTTCAGCTTGTCTGCCGCATAGACAAACCCGTTTTTCTTGATAGCATCATATGCCTTGAGGCGCTTGTCCATCGACTTGCCTTTATAACACAGGACAAGGATACTGCCCGGAGCAGGTTTGCTGAAATACGACTCCAGCTCCTTGATATCTTCCAGTTGCTGTGCTTCGCGGAGGAATACGACCCTTCGACTGGCTAGCATGGGAAACAACTGCAACTGCTCTATCACATAGCGTGCATTGCAATCCATGCCATACAGGATCTGCTGATCAAAGGGCTTCTCATGTTCCTGCAGCAGATGGCGCTCCAGGAAGTCAGCTGCCTCATCGATGAGGTAGGACTCCTCGCCGTGTAGCAGGTACAAGGGGTACGTGAGGCCGCCTTTGATATCTCGTTTTAACTGATCGAAAGACATTTATTAAATGAAGAATGAAAAGTGAAGAGTGAAAAATGGTGTGTGGTGTGTGTGATGAGTGAAAAATGAAGAGTGAAGAGTGAAGAATGGTGAGTGTGGAGCGAGAGTGTGTGTGTGGTATTAGGGGCGAAATTAAGAGGTTAATTGAATATATGATCTTCTGACCCCCGACCCCCTGAAAGGGGGAGAAATTAAATTCTAACAGCTGGCGGAGAGAACTCCATCCAGCGGCGTTTATATTTCCTGCGGAAATGTAAAAACAGGCCAATTCCGAGTCATGCAATGTTAGCCTTTTATGAAAATGGGGGGGTTTTGGGCCCACACCCCCCCCCAACCCTCTTACTTTCTCACTGTCTTACCTTCTTACAATCATCACGACTTCCCTTTCCCCAGGAGGGAAAGGCCCTTCTTCCACCCCAGATCAACCCAGTGATTTATATCCGGGGATATATGAAACCACCAGATCGCACCACCATAAAGGGTCGTGAATACAGCAGACTTGTAAAACAGATTGATGACATTGGCATCTGCCTCAGGCAAGGCCCTGCTGATGAGCCATGCGCCAAGCACAAAGGCAATCACAGGTAGGTGCCGCGAAGTGAAAGGCTGGAATCCAAACTTTAGCTTGATAAATGCCAGCTTGATCACATTGAAGAGGAACATCGAGAGGCAAGTCGCGAGTGCTGATCCTGCCAGGCCATACATTGGGATGAGGAGATAGTTTGCAAGGATATTGGTACCGGCGAGGAAGAGTGTAAGGTAAAGGGTAAAGCGGTAGTATTTTGAATACGAGATGATCTCTCCATTGACCCCGGTCATCATATCAAAGACCTGGGCGAGACCAAGGAAGAACACAACGTAGGTGCCTTGGCGCATGACCTCGGGATTGGACATCAGATTGAATATATAGGGCAGGACTGTCCAGATCAGGAAAAACAATCCGATGCCGATGATGGTCATATTGAGTGACGACTTCTGATAGATCGTCTTCACTTCGTCAATCTTATTGTCTTCAATCTTTTGGGCAAGCATAGGCCCTGCGATATTGCCCAACATGCGCATCGGCTTGATGATGATGTCTGACAATGCCCATGAAATCGCATACACCCCCGCAGCTTCGGACTTGATCATCGTGAAGACCATCAATCCGTCGATCCGGAATGCCACCTGGCTACCTACACCCGACAAGATGCCGTACCACGCATACCATGAATATTCCTTCAACGCAGGCTTGTCCTTGATGATCAACGGCCTGGCCAGCTTCAACTCACCAAGATGCATCAGGTAATAGACCATACCAAACGCCGCAAAGGCAAATGATAAGACAATACAGATCACTACGCCTTCGACGGTAAGCCAACCCTGCAGATACGCGAGCACAATCAACGGCAGGGAAATCTTGATGCTGAGTTGCTCCAATGCTGCGGGCACCGTGATCAATCGGAAATTGGAAATATATCTTGACAGCAAATTGATCAGTGCCAGGAGCAAGGTCAATGGAATGATGTACACCACCATGTCGGCATACTTCAGATTGTCCTCAGTGAAGATATAGGCGACCATCCAATCCTGGAGAAACGGGAAGGCGATCAGGAAGATCAGGAATCCTGCACCGGAAATCATGAGCAGCCAGGTCAGCAATCCTCCATGGCCTGTAGCCGGATCCTGGTACCTGGGAAAGAACCTGACGGCAGAAACACTACTGCCCATCATCACTACGATGCCAATGAGGACGGATGCATCAAACAAGGACCTGAACAAACCGAGGATCTCAAGGGCCTTGGGATAGATGACCATCGTACTGACGATGCCTATACCTACACCAATGTAACTGATGATGCTGGACTTGAGGCTTTGTCGTTGTATGATTCCCATAATGCTTGTTCCTGGATAATTGGGATTATTTAAATTTTCCCCACCTGAAGGAAGGGGCTATTCAATGGATTTATGATTTGGTTTTCTATTTAAAAAAATTGGTGATGTGATCGCAGATGTAGTCCTGAAGGTCAGGGGTCAGCTCAGGATAGATTGGCAAAGAAACTACTTCTTCGCTGGCTTTTTCGGATTCGGGGCAATGGGTATGGATATTCAATTGGTCTGTGGTGACTTTGAGCCTTGAAAGCGAGATCGGATAATGGATGCCTGTCTCAATGCCCTGTGCCTTGAGGAAGGACCTGAAATCATCACGTTTATCTTTTTCAATACGGATCACAAACAGGTGGTAGACACCAGGGCTGTCGGCATAAGCCTTCGGCAATTGGATGCCTTCAACATCTGCCAGTAAAAGACGATACCTGTCTGCTATGGCCCTGCGCTTCCGGGTCCATTCTTCCATATGATGGAGCTTGACAGACAGAATGGCGGCTTGTAAGGTATCCATCCTGCTGTTGCGTCCTACGATCTCATGATCATACTTGGCGATGCGGCCATGATTGACCATCTTGAATACCTTCGTATAGAGCCATTCGCTCTTAGTCGTGATCGCACCCGCATCACCGTATGCCCCAAGGTTTTTGCCGGGATAGAAACTGAAGGTATTGATATCGCCGATGCTTCCTGCTCTTTGTCCTTTATACGTGGCTCCATGTGCCTGGGCAGCATCTTCGATGACAAACATACTGTTGTCTGAAGTATAGGCGATCAATGGATCCATATCCGCCATCTGGCCATAGAGGTGCACCGGGATGATGGCCTTGGTGGCAGGGGTCACCAGTGAAATAGCTTTGGCAGGATCAATCGTAAAACGATGTGGGTCAATATCACACAGGACCGGAGTCGCACCAACATTACATACCGCTTCAAGTGTGGCTACAAAAGTGAAAGCGGGGATGATCACCTCATCGCCCTTGCCTATCCCCAGGGAAGCCAAAGCTAGCTCAATAGCATCCGTTCCATTCGCATTCGGAATACAATATGGCACCTGGCAATATGCTGCATATTCAGAGGCGAATTTGCGGACCGGTTCACCGCCAATAAAATGGCCGCTTTCGATCACGCCTTGTATAGCCTGATCCATCTCAGCCTTGATAGCCTGATATTGGGCTAGGAGGTCCACGAGGGGGATATGCGGGGGGGAGGAGGTCATTTATGCTTGATTCAATGAGGTAAAGGTAAGAATACGAATATCAACAACGGTTGATAGCCCTGTTATATTCTATTTGGGAAATGCATAATGCACTCGATAGAGAGCATACGCCGCTGGATGGAGTTTTCTCCGCCAGCTGAGTGGTTCCTTGTCAGAATTCCTTTTGGATTCAGTATGGGGATTCATAAGATTAGAATTGGCCTGTCTTTGCTTTTCCGCAGAAAGAGGCTATGGAGTTCTCTCCGCCAGCTTAGTGATACCAATTGGGGACTTAATGCTGGTATTCAGAATTGATATTCATAATTGGAATTCTCGTGGTGGCAGGAGCAAACTCCTGCCACGGCCGATGGGCCGATTCACCAGGGATATATAACGGTATCAATTGGCATTCACAATTGGTACTCACATGGTTGGCGGAGAGAACTCCATCCAACGGCCAAGGGCCGATTCACAGGGGCCTCCTTTGGCTACTCAACACCGGGGTATTCACTCCTGCAACCGTTCGTTTCGACTCCGCTCAACGACCGGGGTATTCACTTATGGATAAAGCATAAATTATCCAGTCCTTTCGGCTACGCTCAATGACTGGATAATTTGAGAATTCATGGATGGTATTCATAATTAGTATTCTCATGGTTGGCGGAGAAAACTCCATCCAACGGCCGAGGGCCGATTTCCTTCGGTTTCTTTTTACGATTCACTCTGGAGATTTAATTAGAATTGGCCAGTCTTTGCATTTCCGCAGGAAAAAAAGACGCCGCTGGATAGAGTTCTCTCCGCCAGCTGAGTAATACCAAATCATGATTTTTACCGCCGCGCGATGATATATTGGTAATTATACAACTGCACCGTACCTCCAAACTGCAGTGAATCATTAGTAATGGCATCATACCAGTACAATCCAGTGATGGCCGGATCCACTGCGGACTCGACCTGGGCATTGCGGGTATTGGCCATGACGAGCACCTGCTCACTACCTAAGGTTTTGGTAAACATCACTACATCCGTAGTTGAATAATCTGCAAGGACACCGGACCTGGCTGCATCGGACTGAGAGTAAAAGCCCATGATATCCTTGTACGTGGATAACATATCCGCATTGTCATTCCAGTTGATCGGATCATTACTAAAGAAGGGGACTGTATTCACTCTACCCACTTCCTGACCAGTATAGAATAATGGCACGCCTTCCATAAAGATAGTGGCCGCTGATGCAGCGAGTGCACCCTGCTTGCCATGAAACAACACCATCGGTGTATTCTCCCAGGCAGACTGATCGTGATTGGTGGTAAAGCGAAGCAAGTGCTTACCTGCAGGTACGTTGTTATACTCAGCAAGATGCGTCGTGAACACTCCCTTTGCAGATTGACCGTTGAATGCATTCTTCAATGACCCGTAAAAATTCCATGCGTAGTTTAGATCGAACCCGGCCTGAAAATGATCAGCCCTGCTGCCCTCAGCGAGATAGATCAAATCACGATTAGGAATTGCTTCCAATGAATCAATAGCCTGCTTCCAAAAATCAAAAGGAACACCATCCGCATAGTCGCATCGGAATCCGTCGACATTGGATTCAATCAGCCAATACTTCATCGCATCAATCATTGCCTGCCGCATCGGTGTGCTATCGAAATTGAGGTCAGCCACATCTGCCCAGTTGGTGCCAGGTGGCTGGATGATATTGCCCGCACCATCCTGGGTATACCATGTGCGATGACTCATCCATGGATTGTCCCATGAGGTATGATTAGCCACCCAATCCATAATGACCGCCATGCCTCTTGCATGTGCCTGATCCGTCAGGGCGCGCAAATCATCTCGGGTACCGTACTCTGCACCGATCAGTTTATAATCCTTTACACTGTATGGTGAATTGACAGATTTGATAGCACCTATCGGATGTATGGGCATCAGCCAGACGACATTGACACCAAGTGCCTTGATTTCATCTAACCTGCTGATGACGCCCTGCAAATCTCCACCGGCACTAAACGCACGCAGATTGACTTCATACATCACCATATCGTCCAATGTGGGTATCCCACCGAAAGGGGTGCCATACTGAACGTATGGCTTAGGACCGGGATCAAACGGTGGTAATACGGGATCTTTCTCACATGCGATGATGAAAAGAAAAAGGAAGAGAATGTATGGTATAAGTTTTCCGGAATTCATAACATGAGATAAATTAAGTATCCCCTAATGGGATTCCAATAGAATAAAGATAACTGGTATTCACATGGTTGGCGGAGAAAACAATTCGACTACGCTCATCGCACCACTCCATCCAACGGCGGGGCCGATTTACTCTGGGTATTTTGGCAGGGTTCTCTCCGCCAGCTGAGTGATACCTATTGTGGATTTAAAGTTGGTATTAACAACGCGCAATCTATTGGCATTGTGATTCCTTTAGGAATTAACCTTGATCAGTGCCTCAGGATGTTCCAGCAAGAAGGCATGGATCTGCCTGATCATCGGGTTGTCTGAAGTGGAGATAATGCTGACATCATATTGAAGGTAGGCTTCCATTTCATCCAGCCAGGTCGCTTCATAAGATTTGCGTTCTGCACCTATCCTGTTGAATCCAAGGATACGCGCCGGCGAACCAGCTACTGTGCTGTACGGCAGAATATCACGGGTCACTGGTGTCTGCATGCCAATCATGGCGTATGCTCCCAACCTACAACGCTGATGCACCGTAGCGCCCATGCCTACCGTCACTCCTTCTTCAAGTACTACCCGGCCGCCAAGTGAAGCACCTGCACTCAATACACTCCCCTGCCCGATCACCACATCATGCGCTACATAACTCTTGTTCATCAGGTAGGCTTTGTCATGAATTTCAGTGGATGCAGTATGCACAGGTGAGTGAATCGTCACATATTCACGAATGGTCACGTGATCGCCGATGATGACACTTCCACCTTCAACAAGCCGGTCACCTTTAGCGCCCATTTCTCCGGGGCCTCCAA
>JADJVH010000020.1 GCA_016716665.1 Candidatus Opimibacter iunctus
GATATGCGGCTTGGCAATCGCACGTTTGTTAGTATCCCAGTATTTGAAAAAACCGAAAATAGCTGCGGCCACGATACCCCATAGCCATGTCCCCTTTCCGGACAGGATGATGCTGGCCGGATCGGGCCTGAATTCCTGGAAATGCTGAAAGATGTATGGGAGTTTGAAGCCGATGATAAATCCAAACAAGGCATTGGTGGCGATCTCCTGCCAGGTGGCGGGAAAGCCGATACGCTCCTTTTCTGTGAATCCCTGCAATAATCCCTCTTTCTCCTTGCGTTTGAGTTCCATGTTGAGTACATACGCACTCGCGATAAAGGCAAGGATGAGGGAAAACACCAAACGTCTTTAGTACACTGAGCCCGTTGTCGGTGCAGTGCCGATGAGGTCATGAAAGAGATAGGAAAGATCCGGGTACATAGCAGGTTACGATCAGTGAACAGATACGGCAGCGAAAATAAGCTAACTTTGCAGAGCATCTCTCCCTACAACGTAATTCTCAAAATGAATATTTGCATCAGGCAGATCGCAATGGCTTGTATACTATATGTACTAACATATGGTGCGGCACAGGCACAGGCAGGTTTCAACGCCAAAATCGGGGTCGAGACATGGTCCTTAAAGGATGAAGCCGATATCACCGGCCAATCCAAACATCCCGGTCAGATGGTAGGATTTGATATCCTGATTGAAGACAAGCGTTTTCTCTTTGCCCCTGGGTTCCAGTACCACCGTATATCACTGGTCAATGAAGATCACAGTTTCAGTTTTGATGTCAGCGAGCACCATCATGTCCATTATTTCATGATCCCGCTGACTGCAGGCTATAAACTGACCAAGGATTCGTTTGTCAACCTCTCCGTCCTCGGTGGAGGTGAAGTGGTCTTTTTCTATGATGTAGATGACAATGATCTTGGGTTGGTCCCCAATTCCTTCTATGGGGTATCGACCAATCTGACGGCCATGCTGCATGCAGAAATATTCTCCCTTCTGACAGCCGAAGTTAAATACCACTATGGCCTTCAGCCTACCTTAAAGGCGAGAGATGATTCGAAGATGAGCGGTTGGACGCTGGCGGTAGGAGTTCAATTCTAAGATTTATTTTCTTATCGGCCTGCGGCCGATTATTGGTTCCTTGAAATGAATCACCTAAAATGATTTACCCCCTTTAGGGGGCCAGGGGGCAAAAAAAAAGCGTGCAGGTATTCCCTGCACGCCTCATTTATCAAAACAACATTTACTTAGCCACGATGTCTTCATCAATCCTGAAGATGAAAGTGAGTTCACCCCACTCCTTCTTTGGTGCATTATACTTGGCTTCAAACCTGTATCGTACAGCGAGGTAAGTAGCCTGCTTGATGATTTCAGTATCTGTGATCGTAGTCTTGTCAGGATCATAAGCAGCATAAATCACCTTTCCTTCGCGATCGATACAGATATCCAGGGTGACACGACCATTCATCTTTGCTACACTGGTGATATTCTCACGATAGACAACTTTACGTGTGATGATACCATCACCCTCGAGCCCGTCGCCTCCGCCACCATCACCAGCCATCGCTCCGCCATCCTGGTTGCCTTCAATAGGACTTCCGTTTCCACCACCACTCGCATTGGTCTCCGTATCTGATCCACTGGCTGCGCTTTCGCTGGCCACTATATCTGTAGGTTCTTCACTGGTGACATCACTGATCACTTCACTGTTGTTTTCAGCGATGGTCACTTGCTCCACAGGTTCGGTTTCGTCTACAGGGATAGGTTCTTCCGCTGGCTTATCCATCGTTGGTTCTGGCTCCTCATTATAGATCGGACTACGGGCCTGGAGGCCTTCGCTACCGGATGCCACTTCTTGTGGTTCTTCCATATACCCTACTTCGAGGATATAGGTGAGTGGTTGTTGCTCCATCACCTTGTGGGCGAAAGGAAGGAATGCGATCAGCAGGAGGCCTGCATGCAGTCCAAAGCTCCATCGGAAGCTTTTGTCTTGGGTTACGGTCAGCGTTTTCATCATTTATGGTTTTTGATCTATACCACTATGACACGCAGACGCCTGTTAAGGTGTAATAAGGAGAGTTTAAGGTTTAGTTAAGCAAAAGTTATAAGGCAGGAAAGAACGAAACGCCCCCCCCCCGGCTTCTTTCTAAGTCAACTCTTCTGCTCTATCCCTTCCTCTCCGGATGAATCCATAATCTCTTCTATCTCCTCAGGATCGATCGGAATATGTGCCATCAGATTCTTTGGCTTGCCCCTTGTGATGAGTATATCATTTTCGAGACGTATCCCTATGCCTTCTTCACGGATATACAACCCCGGTTCACAAGTGAGTACCATACCGGGTTTTAATGGAGTGGCCCGATCTGACAGATCATGCACATCGTATCCCAGGTGATGGCCGATGCCGTGCATAAAGTACTTTCGGTAGAGTGGTGCCTTAGGGTCTTGTCGTCGTAAATCACGCTTAGTGACCACCTTCAATCTGACCAATTCCTGCTCAATCAGTCTTCCGGCTTCCTTGTTTATCTCCCCCAGTGTAATCCCGGGCCTCATCATTTCAGTTACTTCCTCCAATACGTTGAGTACGGACTGATAAATGGCCTTTTGTCTTTTCGTAAATTTCCCTGAAGCAGGAATCGTCCGGGTCATATCCGAATTCATGTACGCATATTCGGCACCAAAATCCAGTAATACAAGTTCATCCTGTCCAATGATGCGGTTGTTTCTGACATAATGCAGCGTACAGGCAGACGGACCTGAAGCTACAATAGGTTCAAATGCATGATGACATCCATGCTTCGAAAGGATGTAGGTGAGCTCGGCCTCCACCTCAAATTCCTTCATCCCTGGCCTGATCTGATGGAGCACATGATCAAATGCAAGTCCCGTGATATTAACTGCCTTTTTCATCAACGTGAGCTCCTCTGGATGCTTGACCATCAGTATCTGCGTCAGCAAAGGCGTCGTGTTGATAAACGTATGATGAGGATATTGTTGCCTGAGCAAGTCGGCCATACGATCATTCTGTGAGGGCACTTCGGATTGAAACCGCTCCTGTGGGCGGGGGTTAATGTATATCGCACTGGCAGATTTGATGAGTCTCGGCATGATACGGTCCCATTGGTCGAGTGTCCGGATCGTTGATATACCCGAGACCTGGCGTGCGTGCCTGGCTTCATATCGTTCACCATGCCATATAGCGTGTTCAGGATCATGGGCCAGCAATAGTGCGATCTCGCGCTCGGTACTTTTTGGTGTATCCGGAAAGAGCACAAGGATAGTACCGGGTTGGTCAAGGCCCGTCATCGCAAAGAGAGCGGAATCCTGCCTGAAAGGAAAATATTGATCCCCGCTACGAGGCATAGGATCGTTGGACCAAAAGATAGCGATCGAACCACGGATCATCTTTTTGGCAAAGGACTTCCTGCGATCAGCAAATAGTTTGTTTGGAATAGGATCATAACGCATGGGCGAAAATTACGTTTAAATCAAACCTTCAACATCGGCTTCTGCCACAAGATATCCAAAGGATGGCCATAGCCCTGTACAAAGAATCCACCGGCACCTTGCAGCTGTTTCGTCCGGGTGACCATGGTAAAGATGCTGTTGAATAAGGTACTGCCATCATGATCATCTTCAATAATCACCTCCACCAGGCTGTTGGTTTGTAGAAAAATGGCTACATCCATCCCTTGATGCCGGACCGGATCACCTAAAAAACTGATGGCTTCGCCATGGATCATGGGCGAAGAAAGGTGTGAAAAGGATGGGATTGATGGTGGATGACAGGAGCTCCAGAGAAGTGATAGCGATCAAAAAACGATGGCGATGAAAAGGAAAAGTGGGTGTCGGAGGTCATTCGTTTTCATGTCATGAAGATATCTGTCCGGGATCAGAAACTTCAGAGGAGCCGGTCGATTTTACTCAACTGAGATTCATCTGCATGTCCGATCCAGGCATTCAAAGTGCTTCGGGAAGAACTTCTGACCTCCTCGTTGATGTATGCAGCGATCATGACAAGGCCGTATGTCAGAACGCCCAGATCGTCCGTGTAGCCTATGATCGGGGACAGATCAGGTATGGCGTCAATGGGTGATACCAGGTATACTAAGGCACCCATCACGATTCGTTTAGCCCATGCCGGTGTCTCCTTTCGGATGAAGGCATAGTACATGAGCAATGCGGCATAGAGCAATGGCGTGCTGATGTAGCGGATCTTCCTGCGAAGGAAAATGATGATGGCATCAGGTGTAAGATGAGGATACGACATAGATGATTCTTTGAAAGCAACCAGGAGTATAACGAGGTGATGCCTCGGTAGGTTCCGCGGAATTTTGGATCACTTTTTGTGTTTCTGTTTTCAAAGATCAAAACTCCGCCATACGCGCGTGATAAAAATATTTTCAAATTTTTTTCAAAAATTATATACAAAATAAATCTAAAGTGTATTTTTGTGCTGGAATATGACCATACGCCTCTCATATATATCATCACCTCATCTATCTACGGATTATAAAACTACCTGTATCAGGTCTCCTTTCGATACCCGGATGTAGGTAGCGACTCTATCTATTTATTTACAAACTTAATCTCATTATTCATTATGGCTAAATCAGCAAAGAAAGCAGCTACAAAGAAAGCCGCTACAAAGAAGGTTGCCAAGAAAGCAACCAAGAAAGCAGCAGTTAAGAAGGCTGTGAAGAAAGCAGCAGTTAAGAAAGCTGTTAAGAAAGCAGTTGTAAAGAAGGCTGTGAAGAAAGCAGCAGTCAAGAAGGCTGTGAAGAAAGCAGTTGCTAAGAAAGCAACCAAGAAGGCAGCAGTAAAGAAAGTTGCTACTAAGGCGATGCCAGCTGCTAAGGCTGCACCTTCTAAGAAAGCTCCTGCTAAGAAAGCAGCTACAAAGAAAGCAGCTCCTAAAAAAGCCGCTAAGAAAGCTACTAAGAAGTAGTTGAGCTTAACCTACTTTTGCCTTTAGAGGCAACGGGAACACGGAAATTTATTTCCACCCGAACGTACATCAAGAGAAGAATAGAGAGCGCTGATACCCTTCGGCGCTCTTTTTTTTTGCCCTCATACGAGCAGCGGATGCGCACTTAGATGCCTCGCCACCTCATCCTGACGCTGCGTTCCGATCAAGACCCGCTTACCATTCTTCCTCACGATCTGGATGCCGTAATTACCCCTTACGTTGAACGCCTTGCCGTTTCTCCCGATGCGGATACCCCATCCACCATACTCCATGATCGGAGAATATTTCCGCACATTGATTTGATCTATGTCCTCCCAGGGTATCGTCTGCTCCCGGAAATGAAATGGCTTCATCCGGTAATGAACACCTATGGCATCTATACGGGTGTATAATTTTAAGGAGCCAAGTATGGCCATCGTCATGGTCATGGCTCCCAGACCGAGGCCTACTGTCCACAACGCCTGGCCTGCCTGAAACAAAGCGATGAGCATGATCACCATCTCAAATGCCATGAGGAGCCAGATCCACAATTGAGAAAATGGCTGCATCTCTTCGTATACCAATCCTTCATCCCCTGGCAACGCCATCCGTGGCAGATCCCTTGGCTTGAAGATGGATTCATCAAACTGGTAGCTGGGTTCTTCAGGACGCTTTTGATCATGTGTGGCCATATCCGCTAGTTTATTATTGCCTATTTTCGATAGCCTAATGTACAAAGACATGCCCGGACCATCCAATGCCATTCAACAACAGTTTGACAAACTGGAAGAAAAGAAAAAAGCGCTGATGCAAAAGATCTCCTCTTTGTCAGCTATATCTTACAGGCAACAGCCATCTCCGGAAAGCTGGTCCGTAGCACAGGCTGTCAATCATGTCTATATGAGCGAACAATTGTCTCTGGCCTATATCCGGAAAAAACTTACCTACCCTGAAACAATCCCACCTTACAGTATCAGGTCATGGCTCGGCGTCTGGTTGATTCAATTCGTCTTTTGGAGTCCCTACAAACGGAAAGCCCCACGCATGATCAATATGTGGGAGGATCAACCTATCCTGTCACAGGAGGAACTGGCAGTCAAATGGACCGAACAACGCAAGGATCTCATCACGCTTATTGATCAGCATCAGGAGGCATTTGGTACACATCTCGTATACAGGCATCCCTTCGCTGGTCGTATGACTATGCGCCAGATGCTGATCTTCTTCAATGATCACATGGCACTGCACACCAGGCAGATCGATAGGATCATCAGCAAGGTCCATTGATTGACATTACTTAAAATCTTCTCTTGATCCATTTCTCAAGAAGAGATGAGCTAAAAACGCAAGAAGCTCTCATTAGAGAGCATACGCCGCTGGATGGAGTTTTCTCCGCCAGCCACAGGATTTCAATCGTAAATTCCAAAGGGGAATCCTTTATAGGAATTCATTGGTTGGCGGAGAAAACTCCATCCAACGGCCGGGGGCCAATATATAATTTGAAATTATGTTGGAAATCACTAATTCTTCTTTCCGGCCAAAATGACCTCGGCTATGCGCATCGCCAGGTCATCTGTATCCGCTCCACTCAGATTGATCAGGGTGACCACCACCAGGTCTTGCTCCGGGAATATCACCAACTTACTGGTCCCGCCGACAGAACCACCACTGTGGCCAAACCATTTTCGTCCATCATCATCTGTGCCATTAAAAAAGCCAATTCCGTTTGAAGTAGGCTTTCCATCATTCGTTGCCTGACTGGTGGTAAACAAATCGATCGTACTCTTCTTTAAATATCCGGGCTCTGCCAACGCATATCCAAATCTGGCCAGGTCTTCCGGGCTGCAGAGATATCCTCCCCCTGCCCACTTGTTGCTGATATCTACCACAGGGGATACCTGGTGTATGCTATCCTGATATTCGTAAAAGGTGACGCGATGATAAGCTGTGGAATCTTTTTGATCCGGCTTCAGGTCAGAAAGGTGCAAAGGCTCACTGACATCCTGTGCGACAAGATCAATAAAAGACACATCGATAGCCTTCTCCATCACCGCACTGACCAGTGTCCATCCATAGGTCGAATAACTAAATCTTTCGCCCCGCGCATAGAGCAGCGTATCATGGATGAAGACCTCTAGTGGGTCGGTGACATTCGTGTAATGGATATTGCTCAGGAACTCCAACCCACGATAATGCCTGATACCGGCCAGGTGCCCGGCTATTTGCTTCAATGTAAGGTTTCCTTTATCAGCAGGGCAGTCAGGGTAGTATGTGGAGATCGGAACATCCAGATTGATCCTTCCCCTTTCATATTCCCTCGCGAGCGATGCGGCCGTCACAGATTTCGAGATGCTGCCGATCCTGAAGAGATGATCCTGCGGATCGATCGGTTTCTTTTGTTCGAGGTTGGCATAGCCATATCCTTTGGTCCATATATTTCGATTACCACTGGCTACCGCAACGCCTAATCCCGGGAAGTGTCCGTTCTCCATTTGGAGATTGCAGATCGAATCTATTTTACTAACCAGCTCGTACCCTGGGTCCCACGACCTGAATGCTTTTGGCGAACTGCAGGACATAAAAGTGAAAACGGCAGCTGCTGTCCAGATGCAGCACAGGTTATGCTTAAAAAGGAATGGATGTTTCATAAAAGTGGCAATGTATATATATGGTAATCACTCAATATAGTGACCCGGCTGAAATTTCAAGGCCGGTGTACCCGATTTTTCGCAAATTAGGCCTTCCGAAGTTTTTAAAATCAAAACGATCCGACTATGAATGCAATGATCCGATTCAAACTGTCCCTGATGATGTTTCTCGAGTTTTTTATTTGGGGGGCATGGTTTGTTACACTTGGCACCTATCTGTCTACTGTGCTTTCCTCCAATGGCGATGAAATATCTGCAGCTTATTCAACACAATCCCTTGGAGCCATCATAGCCCCTTTCATCATCGGCCTGATTGCTGACCGGTTTTTTTCAGCGCAGCGTATCCTTGGCTTCCTCCACCTTGCCGGTGCTATATTGATGTATCTGGCTGCACAGTCGGGACAGTTTGCTGCCTTTTTCCCATTCATCCTTATCTATATGATATTATATATGCCCACCATAGCGCTGGTCAATGCGATCTCCTTTCGGCAGATGAAAGATCCCTCGAGTGAATTTGCCAACATCAGGCTCTGGGGAACTATCGGATGGATTGTTGCAGGCCTGCTGATCGGATACCTCTTTAAATGGGAATCCAAAGGCATGCTGCAGTATACCTTCTATATGGCATCGGGGGTCTCTGCATTCATGGGATTCTTCAGTTTCCTGCTGCCCGACACACCTCCTAAGTATGAGGCCGGGGTCAAGCCTTCCCTTCGCGAAATACTTGGCCTCGATGCCTTACTGCTCTTCAAGGACAAAAATTTTCTTGTCTTTTTCCTTTCCTCCGTATTGATTTGTATCCCACTTGCTTTCTATTATCAGAATGCAAATCTCTTCCTCAACAATACCGGGATGGAAAATGCGGCGGGCAATATGACTTTTGGACAAGTGTCTGAAGTATTCTTTATGCTGTTGCTTCCCATATTTCTGAAACGGTTTGGATTGAAGACCACACTCCTGGTAGGTATGGCCGCCTGGGCCATCCGCTATCTCCTGTTTGCATACGGCAATGCAGGACCAGGGGTATGGATGCTCTTTAGCGGAATTATCCTGCACGGGATATGCTATGACTTCTTCTTTGTGTCAGGGCAGATCTATACCGATTATAAGGCAGGTGACAAGATCAAGAGCTCTGCCCAAGGGCTTATCACGTTGGCTACCTATGGGGTCGGAATGCTTGTGGGCTTCTGGCTAGCCGGAAAAATATATGACCACTATACTGATGTAGCTGGTGCGCAGAATTGGAAGATGATCTGGACGATTCCGGCAGCCATCTCGGCTGCGGTGATGGTTTTGTATGCGTTGTCTTTTAAAAATGAAAAGATCAATGCCTGACCAAAGGAATAAACCTTTAATAACAGAGATGGAATGAGAAATATTGCCATGTTGGGATCCGGTTTTATCGGCCGGTTTTATGCAGATTCCATCCAGGGACACCGCAACCGCGACCGGATAGTAATGATCCAATCCAGGAGTGAGGAAAGTTGCACAGTCTTTGCCAAAAAATATATGGTGGCACATTGGGCCACTGATATTGAAACAGCGGTGGCCCATCCGGAAGTAGACACAGTCATAGTGGCTTTACCTAATCACCTTCATGAGGAAGCGATCATGGCCTGTGTCAGGCACAACAAAGCTGTGCTGTGTACCAAACCACTCGGCAGAAATGCAGCAGAAGGCCTGAGGATCATGAAAGCAGTGGAAGCAGCCGGCATCTTCAATGGCTACCTTGAAGACCTTGTATATACCCCGAAGTTTTTAAAATCTCACCAGGTGATCGCTTCCGGTGCCCTGGGAAAAATACTCTGGACCAAATCGAGAGAAGCACATCCTGGTCCGCATAGCGAATGGTTCTGGAATAAAGAGCTGGCGGGTGGAGGTGCTATCCTGGATCTGGCCTGCCACTGCATCGAAGTATCACGTTCCTTTATTGGAAAATACATCCGGCCTATCGAAGTGATGTGCTGGGCGGATACCCAGGTCAAACCTATAGATGCCGAAGATCATGCTATCGGATTAGTCAAATATGAAAGTGGTGCGATCGGCCAGTTTGAAGTGAGCTGGACATTTCGCGGAGGACTAGACCTGCGGGACGAAGTGATGGGGAGCGAAGGCACGATCTGGAGCAATGGTTTCTTGCGCACCGGTCTCGAAGTGTTCACGAGCGGAAAAGGAACCGGCTATATGGCTGAAAAAACAGAAACAAACCAGGGATGGACGTTTCCTGCCGGTGATGAATTAAATGAGCTTGGATACAACCATATGTTTACCGATATGTTTGATTCACTGGACCAGCAAAAGCCGCCTAAAGAGACGTTTTATGACGGCTACATCGTCAATGCCATCATGGATGCCGCTTATCTGTCCGTCAAGAGTAAACAATGGGAGCCTGTCCTCCTGGCGGAATGGCGGGGTCGGGAGAATACGGAGCAGGAGAACCTGCTCACTTCATATGATGATGAGCATTGGTTGATCAAAGAAGAGTTGACCCATTATGGCACCCAAAAACTCATACTGAAAGAAAAGGCTACAGGGCGTATTTTTGAGCGGTTACTTTGAGCCAGTGATCAAAACGCCAGAAAACTACCAACATATAAAATGCAGGATACATTTATAATAGACGGCATCCGGACAGCTATAGGTTCCTTCAGGGGGACGTTAAGTGCTGTGCGTACTGATGACCTGGGAGCACATGTCATCAAGGCGCTGATGGAGAGATACCCTGACCTTGATCCGGCACTCATCGATGACGTCATCATGGGGTGCGCCAACCAGGCAGGAGAGGACAACAGGAATGTGGCACGCATGGCATTGCTGCTTGCGGGACTTCCATATACTGTGCCCGGTGAGACGGTCAACAGGCTGTGTGCATCGGGGATGTCAGCAGTCATTCATGCACACCGTGCGATACAGGCCGGTGATGGAGATATATTCATCTCGGGTGGTGTGGAAAATATGACACGTGGCCCATGGGTGATTTCCAAATCAAGCCAGCCTTTTGGAAGTGATACAGAAATGTTTGATTCCTCCTTCGGATGGCGGTTTATCAATCCCAAGATGAAGGCATTGTATGGAACCGATGCTATGGGAGAGACTGCTGAAAACCTGGCTTCGATGTATTCCATCTCTAGGGAAGACCAGGATCAATTTGCCTTGTGGTCACAGCAGAAAGCTGCTGCTTCAGCGAATATTTTAGCTCAGGATATAGCTCCTGTATTATTACCGAGGAAAAAGCAAGATCCTCTTGTTTTTGCTGTCGACGAATTTGTCAAAGGGAATTCTACCGTAGAAGGATTGTCTGCGCTAAGGCCGGCCTTCAGAGAAGGAGGCACAGTGACCGCGGGCAATAGTAGTGGCCTCAATGATGGGGCTGCAGCATTGCTGATCTCATCTGATTTTGGAGTACGACACAATAATCTGACACCAATTGCGAGGATTGTCTCATCTGCCGTGGTAGGTGTAGAGCCGCGCATCATGGGCATAGGGCCCGTGGGTGCATCGCAACGTGCTTTGAAAAAGGCAGGCTTGCAGCTTGACGAAATCGATGTGATTGAAATCAATGAGGCCTTTGCTGCGCAGGTATTGGCTTGCACACGAGCCCTTGGTCTCGAAGGTAACGATGAGCGGATTAATGTTTGCGGTGGAGCGATTGCATTGGGCCATCCTCTCGGCATGAGTGGCGCGAGGATCATCCTCAATGCGGCCCGCACCTTACAGCGCACTGAAAAACGATATGCCCTGGCAACGATGTGTATCGGTGTGGGACAGGGATATGCGGTGGTGATTGAGCGGGTTTGATACTTCAACCCCCTACCCCCTGATGCATCGACCTGCAAACTCACATCCTTTTGCTACAGCTCAGCAACCAGGGGGACTTGAAAACAACGATTTAACAAATGGAGTAAACGGGGATTTCGCACGTCGTAACGCAGCGGAGATCCTGCCATGCCTTTAGCTATGTAGCGGGAGAAAACATAAATAGTTCGCACGGAGTACACGGAGATTTCGCACGGAGTACACGGAGAAATTGTGCAATCCGTCTGCAAACTGCCAATTGCCAACTGCTGACTGAAAACTGCCCCTGACTTATCGGATTAAAGTAACATCCCCAAAAAGTGTAGTACTCTTTCCATCCATAAAGACAACTTCTGCTACCCATGTGAAAACAGCGGGATTAATTGGCTCGCCTTTGACATTGCCATCCCATCCATCCTCCGGACGATTTGGTTGGAGATCAATTCCTTCGAATACAAGTCCTCCCCATCGGTCGTAGATGCGCAACAAGGGAATATTGGTCACAGCTTCAGGATGGCTGGATATGTAGAAATAATCATTGATGCCATCACCATTGGGGCTGAAGATATTAGGGATAAAAAACTCCCGATGTATAACTGGAACAAGACACGAATCGGGCGGAGCAAGTGAAGTGATGATCCATAACAGACTGTCACAGCCATAGACATTGGTATATATCTGAGCCAAGGATCCTGTGTCCTGAGGGAAACACGTGAACTGTTGTTTTATGGTGGTGTCCGAAGGCAAGAGAGCAATGGTTTCAATGACCAGGCTATCGCAACCTCCATTGTTGGTCAGCAACTGTGTGTGCACTCCGGCAGTGGCGGGGTCACAGGTTTCACCAGTCAGTATAGTTGTATCTGAAGGTACCAGGAGGATAGTCTCAATGATAAAACTGTCGCAACCCTGTCCATTCATCTGCACTTCTATAGAGGTCCCGGCATCGGCAGGAACGCATGTCGTGCCGGATATCCATGTGCTGTCCGGTGGTATATACGTTATGGTTTCAATCACCAGGCTATCGCAACCATCTTGCCCTGAGAATAGGTTTGAAAACACTCCTGCAGCCTGCTGATCACATGTATTGGATTGGATCAGTGTAGTATCAACCAATGCAAAGGTCACTGTAGTGATGATCGTACTGTCACATCCATGCCCATCTGCCAATACATTGGTAAAAACACCTGTCTGCAAGGGATCACACGTCTTGTCACTCAGGTAAGTGGTGTCAAGTGGATATACTGTCAACGAGGTCATGAGGATACTATCACATCCATGGGTCGTCAACAGCGAATCATGATAGATACCTCCGGCATGTTGATATCCACCTCCAAGAAATAAACTATCACCAAAACAAATCTCCGCAGATAGGGATAGATTGTAATGTTGAAAAACTTCAACTGAATGTGTTGTGCCAGGATGGCCAATGCAAAAAGGAGGAATGGTTTCTGCAATGTCGGTTAAGGTATAAACGGTGTTGGCCGTTGGCAATACCTTGATAGCATGTCCGGGTGATATGCCATTAGCATTATAGGTATTGACTCCATCCGTAAAGGTCACATCAAATGGCCCCGTGCCGGTGAGGAAAAAAACAAGTGTTGCACTATCGCCTTCACAGACAGCCGTGGTGCCGCCGATACCTCCCGAGGGTTCAGGAGTCCACATGACAGGAGTGCCAAACGATACCGAAAGGCAGGGATCTGAGAGATCCACCCCAATTCCGGCTGCTGTATTTCCGGCTACACTGGATACAAAATAAGTCACACCCGTCTGAAGTGGTGGCCCAAAGTTGAAGTCAGGTGTATTGCTGGTAAGCAATATACTATCCGGAAAGCCAAGATGTAACACATAGATCAATGAATCATCAGAATCAAGGTTGACTCCTGTTGGGGGAATCAACAAAATACCATCACTTTCGCATGCTGTGATCAGATTGAGATCCATCGTCCCTGCATTAGTACCGCAATTGCATATAAAACTACCGGAGACCGTATCGTTGGCACACTGATGCATATCCTCTATCACAAAGCTGTATGCGCCTCCAGATGGAATAGGATCACTGACAAAACGATAAGGCAATCCTGCAATGATGATCCCATTGGTAGTGCCGGTCACCACATAACTGGACGTATCACCACCCAAAATGGAAAACGATACCGTATAGAAGGCTGACTGTGGATCGCAGGCATATGAAACATTACTGATGGTCGGCGCATCTAGTATTTCAATGTATGTCCAGCATGAATTACCGGACGAACAAACCGTATCACCATCCATGTAAATAGCCATATGAAATCCCGGTGTCAAAGTAGTTGGATCAACTAATCCAGAGGAATCCGCAGCTCCGCTCCATACTCCTCCCGGAGGATCGGCATGCAATATGACTGGCGTGGAATTAAAACATAATGGAGTCGAATTTGGACAACCAAGGAAAGGTGGCGGATAGTGAATGTCTATTGAATCCTCACCTGCAAAGCATCCATTATTATTATTGAGTTCATAGGTGACCACATGAGCCCCACCACTCAGCGCGTAGGGAAGTATTTGTCCATTTGCATCCGCTACGCCTCCCCAGATTCCTCCGGGTGGATCCGCAACAAATGTAATAGTATCCGTTCCACACAATGTTCCTCCCGGAGTGATCTCAGCAGTCATCAAGGGGACTACTTCCACCACAATATCAGCCGAATTGGTACACCCATTGCCATCATTGGCAGTATATGTGATCAAATGAGGACCACCCCCTGCAATTGCAGGATTGAATATTCCATTAATGGAAATATCCCTCCCCAGATTCCTCCCACAGGACTGCCGATCATCTGTATCGGCGCACTTCCTTCACAAAGAAAACCCGGTGGATCAATGAGCACTTCTGGTATAGGAAGTACTTCAATTTCTATCTGCGCTGTGCTGACACAACCATTGGAGTTGGTGGCGATGTAAGTGACTACCTGGATGCCTTCGCCTGTGTACGCAGGATCAAAAAGTCCTCCTGGGGATATGTCTCCATCCCATTCACCTCCTGGTGGATCAGCCGTCATCAGGAATGGGTCCATGCTTATACACACCGGATCCGGTGGAGGATCAATGGTGATCTCAGGGCCTTCATCGATTTCGACAAGTGTTTCTGCTGTTGATGTACATCCTGCGGCATCTGTCACCGTTACTGTGTAGATACCGCCATCATCCAGGTATATATTATTGAGGATTGGATTTTGCAGCGTAGAGAAAAATCCATTCGGTCCGTCCCATTGATAGGTTGTCCCTCCATCAGCGGCTAGCTCAATGGATTCACCTATACATTTTGGTCCGTCATTAGATGCCTCTGCATCCGGATATGGGATGACAGTCACAACGACAGTGTCATTGAGAAAATATCCGCATTTGTATTCTATAACTGTAGTATAGGTCGTAGTGATGTCAGGTGTAGCCTCAGGGTCGCTGATATCTAACTGAGAAAGTGTAGGATCGGGATCCCACTCCCATGCAATCCCATTGGGGTCCGCTTCAAGTATAATGCTTTCACCTTCGCAGATCGATACATCCGGCATAGGCTCGAGCTCAGGTGGCCCAAAACAGACACGATGCGGATTTGACAAAGACCCGGTACCTGAACTGAATCCATAATAGACTGATGTATTGCCGCCAAATATGGTATTGATGATATCGCCGGTGTAGGAGATGGTGTTGTCGTCCAGTACGGCGGTCAGGGTATTGGTGACCGGATTCCAGTCTACAAAAAAACAATGCTCTTCACAATCTTCAATATTGGCTATATCGATTGGTCCGACCAGGTTAGTGGCCATGTTGTGGTCGATCTGTCCCATCGAGATGACCGCCATGTGATCACTTACAGGGTCTCCGAAATTGCTGTTTCGATAGTCATCATACTCAATCGCAATAGAGGGTGTGATACCCAGATATCCAAGGCCACCGCCACCACCACCAAGTGCTGTATTGGAAGTGGCCAGTATAAAGACAATTCCGTCCGCACCATTCAAGTCCTTGCATCCGAAGAAAAATGTGGCTTGCTCACTAAACGGCATGGTGAGATCAATAGGGTCTTGGGAAAAAAAAGTTCCTGCCTGCCCACTGGCATCCGGTGTAAGTTGGTAGCATTCTCCACCCAGGTAGGAAGCACTTCCATTGGTGACAAAACCCTGTGCTGACAAGGATGCAAAGGAATAGAGGCCTAAAAGGCTTCCGATCAAAAGCACAAGGAAAAATTGCTTCACCAGGCTAGCATGTTAAAAGATATCAAATCAACTGCCAGCAGGTCAAGGGGTGTGATTGCGTCTGTCATTCGTTATCAAAGGAGACTGAAACCGGAACTCCCCAAACCAGAAGGCATCAGACCAAATCTGCGAAATCCCGGAAATGAAAGTAAGAAATCATTTCCGAAACTGTGCCACATAGTACACAATGCAAAAGGGGCAGCTGAATGCTGCCCCTTTATATATATTAATTATTTACATTTAAAATGTAAATGCCTGAACTCAGCATGTAACCTAGACGTCCACCCTGGCGTATTTCGCATTGGCTTCGATAAAGGCACGACGAGGTGGCACTTCATCTCCCATCAACATGCTAAAGTATCGATCGGCTTCATGGGCATCATCGATACCTACCTTGCGGAATACCCTGTTGTCCGGATCCATGGTTGTCTCCCAAAGTTGCTCTGCATTCATCTCACCGAGACCTTTGTAACGCTGCACCTTGATATTAGCAGCCTTCTCACCAACAGTATAACCGTCTACAGCGGCCTGGCGATCGATTTCATTCCAGCAGTATTGAAACTGGGTGCCTTTCGAAACCCTGTACAATGGAGGTGCCGCAATAAACACGTGACCGTTTTCGATCAGCGGACGCATATAGCGAAAGAAGAACGTCAGGATCAGGGTCACAATGTGGCTGCCGTCGATGTCGGCGTCGCACATGATGACAATCTTGTGATACCTGAGTTTGTCTATGTTGAGGATACGCGCACCTTCTTTCTCCTCAATACTTACACCGAGGGCGGTAAACATGTTCTTGATTTCCTCATTGTCATAGATACGATGCTCCATGGCCTTCTCTACGTTGAGGATTTTTCCTCGTAGTGGCAGGATGGCCTGGAAGTTACGGTCACGGCCTTGCTTGGCAGTACCACCGGCACTATCTCCCTCGACGAGGTAGATCTCACATTGCTTTGGATCTCTTGACGAACAGTCAGCCAGTTTACCCGGAAGACCACCACCTGTGAGTATATTCTTGCGTTGTACAAGTTCGCGTGCCTTGCGTGCAGCATCACGTGCGCGAGCAGCGATGATCACTTTCTCCACGATCTTTTTAGCATCTGATGGGTTCTCTTCGAGATAGATAGCGAGTGCATCCCCTACACATTGAGAGACAATACCTACTACTTCTGAATTACCGAGTTCACCTTTGGTCTGGCCTTTAAACTGGGGCTCTGGCACCTTGACAGATACGACAGCAGTCAATCCTTCACGGTAATCTTCACCGGAGAGTTGAACCTTTGCTTTGGTAAACAAGCCGCTATCATCACCGTATTTTTTAAAGATACGTGTGATGGCACGCTTAAAGCCTGCTTCGTGTGTTCCTCCATCCCTGGTGGAAATATTATTGACAAAGGAAAACAGATGCTCCTGGTAGCCTGTGTTGTACTGCAGTGCGACTTCCACTTCGACATTGTCTTCTTTGGCTTTGACGTAGATAGGACGATCGATCAATGGAGTCCGGCTTTCATCAAGGAACTTGACAAATTCCCTTAGTCCGCCTTCTGAGAAAAAAGTCTCTTGCTTTGGATTACCGTTTTCGTCAAGTTCGCGGTCATCTCTCAGGTTGAGATAAAGCCCGCTGTTGAGATAGGACAGTTCGCGCAGGCGATTAGCCAGGGTCTCATATTTAAACTCGAGTGTCTCGAAAATCTCCGGATCCGGCCAGAACGTGATAATCGTGCCTGTTTCCTTGGACTCACCGATGGCGTCAACTGCTGTGGTAGGTTTGCCACGCTCGTATTCCTGCCTCCATATCTTGCCTTCGCGACGTACTTCAGCGCGGACCTTCTGGCTCAGGGCGTTGACGCAACTGATACCAACCCCGTGGAGGCCGCCGGAAACTTTGTAAGTATCGTGGTCAAACTTACCTCCTGCGTGGAGGATCGTCATGACAACTTCAAGAGCTGATTTCTGTAATTTTTCGTGCATGCCGACGGGGATACCGCGGCCATTATCTACCACAGTGAGGGATCCGTCCTTATTGACGACGACTTCGATGTGGGTGCAATACCCAGCCAAATGCTCATCGATCGAGTTGTCTATGACCTCCCATACCAGGTGGTGGAGACCCTTTACATCTGTACTTCCGATATACATCCCCGGCCTCTTGCGGACGGCTTCCAATCCCTCCAGCGCCTGGATATTTTCGGCGCCGTAAGTACCCTTTTGTTCACTCATAAATGGCTATAAAAATTTGAGGTGCAAAAGTAATCAAAATACCCCGTATTTCCTAATGGGTTGTAAAGTATATTTTGCTGAAAATCAATAATATAAACTTATATTTTTTAATAATATCTGGGTAGATTCCTGTTTCCCCGAAAGCCTGAAAAATCACCCGGTTTTCCAGTCAGAAAATCATATCAAATCCGGTGCAAAAATCAAACGTTATGAATGTAGTTTTTGCCGCTAATTCACACCAAAGGAAGCTGTCTCCTGGCAGGCATTCTGCTCCTTGCCCCTCGCTCCTTGCCCCTTGCTTTTAGCCTCCCTTGGATGCCGTAGCTATTTCGCGAAGGCATCTTCAGCCTCTTTCGCCTTTTCAGCCTTTTCAGCCTTTTCAGCCTCTTTGGCCTCTTTGGCCTCTTTGGCCTCTTCAGCCTTTTTAATATTCTTTCTACCTTCAACACTCTATAACCGGATCCTTACTAAATCATTTTTCAAGTGAATAAACTGTCCTTCCTTCTTCTCCTTACCCTTTCATTTGTGCTTTCTGTCAATGCACAAGACACCATCAAAGTCCAGACCCTCACCTGGGCCGACACCCATCGCGCTGACACATTTGATTTTCCAAATGATCCGACGGTGACCTATCGCAAGATCCTGATGAAATATAACATGCGCTGCCATGATGCCCTGGTGGGCAACGGCAGTACCGGCTGCTATGAATGGGACTATAGCTGTAATACCTTCGTCACCGACCCAACACGTATTGATTCGTCCAAAGCAACTGCGCCGGATTATACGATCTCCAATTTTACTGGTGTCAGCTTTCCGTACAGTACAGATCCTACATATGTATATACGGCTTACACACAACACGAAACTTTGATTGAACAGGGAAATACAACCAGCGAAGCATTCTATGCACCCCAGGGCCCCGTAGTTCCCTTTGCCCCGACAGCCAACTCTTATCGCTACCAGGTCATCCTGCAGGCAGATGACTTGCTCACTGGCGGCATGGTGACAGGCCCTGTCTATGGTATTCGTATGTCAATATTACAGCCCGCAGCGACTGTAGGCTTTTTTAAGATCAGGTTAAAAAATACAAGTCAGTCGGCTGCCGACGATCATCCGGATGATATCGGGTTGCAGGAAGTATATCATAAGACAACAGATTTTTCCGATGGAGATATTGTCTTTCCGTTTTACCAGGCGTTTAACTGGACAGGCGAAAATCTCCTGGTCGATATTTCTTTCACCACTGATGATCCTTCAGGTGTACCTGCTTTTGAATTTTTTGAATCCGCTTCCGATGATGCTGCGATTCAATCCATACCAGGTGCAGCAGAACGTAATTTATTTTTTGGAGGTGCCGGTTCTCTCGATCTTCAGAAACCAGCCTTTGACAACATCAAGGACGAAATCACTATTGCCTTCTGGGCCTATGGCGACCCGGCATTACTGCCTGCTAATACACAGATCGCAGATGCAACGGACCAGGCAGGAAGACGCATGGCCAATATTCACCTGCCATGGAGCAATGGAGAGGTGTACTGGGATTGTGGCAATGACGGTGCAAATTATGATCGTATCAATATTCCCGTCTCGACTACTGACTATGAAGGCAAGTGGTCACATTGGGCTTTTACTAAAAACACATTTACAGGAGAGATGGGGATCTATCTCAATGGCCAACTTATTCAATCCGGCCTGGGTAAGACCAAAAAAATGGACTTCGATGCATTCCGTTTTGGCCTGGGCCTTGGTAATACCAATCCATGGTTTGGTGCCATCGACGAAATCCAGGTGTGGGACAAGGCACTGGATGAAAATACAATCCGCGACTGGATGTTTAAGCAGGCAGATGATACACATCCTGACTACAATCACCTTCGCAGTTATTTCAAGCTGAATGAAGGAAGTGGGCAGATCGCACATGATGCATCGCCTGTTGCTATTGACGCCAATATCTCATTGCCATCGTGGAGAGAGGCACGAGGAAACCAGTTGTTTCACAATTTTTCAAAAACCAATCTAAAACCTGTTGCCGTCTTTCTACAGGGCGATTTTACGATACTGGATACACCCTTGACCGTATTGGATTCTATCGAGAGTACCCAGCACCAGGTCATTCATTATGGGGTGATCGGCACAGACCTCGTACGATTAGATACTCAATATGTATATCCTGCAGGCGACCGCCCTGTGTATGATGAGAGTGGTCTACTCATCGATAAGATACTAGCTCCTGCCAATGGGATCATTGATATCAGCACATTGTACTATTACTCCAAAAGCAATGCACGTTTCGAACTACTCTCCCTCGTGACTCCTTATGGCATCGGACTCGATCTCGGACCTGAGGGAAAGACATTCACCTTTGATGTCACGGATTTTGCTCCGATACTTAAAGGCAAGAGAAGGCTCTCAGTTGAGTTTGGTGGCGAAAACCAGGAAGAACTCGATATTCAGTTCTGGTTTATCAAAGGCACACCTGAACGTGAGGTATTAGATATCCAGAATATCTGGCCTGAAGGGCGTGGGTATTTCTCGGAGATCCAGGCTGACCAGCGCTTCGAACCAAGACAAGTTCCGCTGAGGGCTGATGCATCGCATTTCAAAATACGTTCCGCTATCACGGGGCACGATCAAAACGGAGAGTTCGTGCCACGCCAGCATTACATCAACATCAATGGAGGTGCGCAGGAATTTACGTATGATGTCTGGAAAGCATGCAGCAAAAATCCGATATATCCCCAGGGAGGCACCTGGGTCTTTGATCGCGCAGGCTGGTGTCCGGGCATGGCTACAGATGTACATTCTTTTTCCCTTGACGGCTTCGCACAACCGGGAGAAACAGTTGAAATCGATTACGGTGTCAATGGTGGCTCTATGTCTGCTGCCAATTACCTGGTCAACAACCTGCTGGTGAGCTATGGACCTGATCATGCACAGAATGATGCATCGATTGAATCTATCATTCGTCCAAACAACAAGGCTGTGGAATACGCACGAATCAACCCGGCCTGCAACACCCCGACCATCTTCGTAAAGAATACCGGCACACAGCCGATAGAATCTATGCTGATCAGTTATGCCACTGCTCCATGGAATGCAGAAACATATACATGGAATGGCAACCTTGAGCCCCAGGCTTCGGAGGAAATTGTTTTACCGCAGCCTCATCAAGGCTTCTGGCAGGAGGGTGGATTCTTTACCGCTACTATCCTGCAGGTAAATGAGGTGGCTGATGAGAATCCTGAAAACAACGTCATGCAATCCACCTTTGACCAGGTCAGGGTGTATGACTATGTCGATCCAATCCAACTGCGCATACAGACCAATGCTACAGGCGGTGATTACTTCTACAAGATCAAGAACGAAGCAGGCTCAGTCGTCTTGTTGCGTAACAATATGGGAAACAATACGGTCTATACGGATGACATGATGTTTCCTGCCGGCTGCTACACCCTTGACTTCAGGGATGCAGGAGAGGATGGCCTTTCCTTCTGGTTTTTTCCGGAAAATGGAAATGGCAGCCTTCGGATTCAACGCAAACTGCAATCAGGTGGGGCGATTCCATTGTACTCATTCAATCCAGATTTCGGTGGTGGGGTACAATATGATTTCCATGTCGGCGCACTCATCTCTGCTACTGAAGAGACGGAGCAGGCATTCCAGCTCTTCAGCACCTATCCTAATCCAGCGATGGATGAGCTGAAGATTGATCTCATGGGATTTGAAGGACAGACATTGACATTCCAACTGGTGGACATGACCGGCAAAACGATGCTTACCAAGACATATCGCAGTGAATCAGGAAATGAAACAACGGAGATCGATCTGAGTCGCCTGGTACCGGGGATGTATATCCTGCGTGGCACAGATGGCAAGCGCAACTGGGTGAGGGATGTGGTGAAGGGGAATTGAGTGATCCCTCAGGGATTTAAAAAATTTCCTGACTTGAAAGTCCGGGCTATTCATGTTTCGGCTACGCCCAACAACCGAAGATCAATTTTCACTCTTCACTTTTCGTTCTTCGCTTTTCACTTACCTTTGGCTTCCCATGACGGACCTGGAGCGGTTGATTGACCTGTATGGTCAGGATACGACTGTAAAATTGCTTCAACAGGCTCTGCTGGCGGATCAGGTACACATAGGGGTATCCGGATTGGCCGGCAGCGGAAAATCCTTTGCCCTGTCCGGACTGATGCTCAATGGCTGCGGCCCTTGGCTCATCATCGCCCCCGACAAAGAAGCCGCCGCTTATTTCCAGAATACGCTCGCCTCTCTCCTCCCCGATGCAGACATTCTCTTCATCCCGGATAGCTTCAAGCGCCCGGGCCTGATCGAAGAGATCATCTCCAGCCAGGTCATGGAGCGAACCGAAGCGGTCAATAAGATGCATTCGAATGCAACTGTCGGGTATCAGAAAGCCACGATGGTCGCAGTGACCTATCCCGAAGCGCTGGTAGAATCAGTTATCTCGCCTTCTTCGGTCACGAAGCAACAAATCCAGATCAAGAAAGGCGAGAACCTCGGTGTAGATGGCTTACTCTCTCTCCTGGTCGATATCGGTTTCGTCCGCGTCGACTTTGTCTATGAGCCGGGTCAGTTTTCGATCCGCGGCGGTATCATCGATATCTTCTCTTTCGGAAATGAATGGCCTTATCGTATCGAACTCTTTGACGAAGAAGTCGAAAGTATCAGGCTCTTTGATCCGCTCACACAATTGTCTCAGCGCAATCTCGCCCTGGTCAATATCATCCCCAATGTCCAGACGCATTTCGAAAGCAAGGAATATATCCCACTGCTTGATGCTATTCCTTCATCAACCATTGTGTGGATCCAGGAGCCAGGCCTGATCATCGATCGCTATCAGGATACATTTGAAAGATTGTCTTCAATCAGCATCATTGATATCGATCCGGAGCTCTTCACTGTACAGCGCTTTATTAAGGAAAAACAATTCACGCCGACGCACGCATTTATAGATGGCCTGAAATCCAGGCGAGTTGTGGTGGAAGGTGATTCTACAGAGTTTGTCGAGACTTCATCTATGATCACCTTCAAGATGAAATCGCAACCGAGCTTCAACAAGAACTTTCCGTTGCTCATCGACGATCTCAAGAGCCAGACCAAAGCAGGGCGGACCAATTACATATTTACCGCCAATGCACGTCAGGTCGAACGCTTCTATTCTATCTTCGAAGACCTCGGCGCCCAGATCCAATTCACTCCGATCACCAAATCGATCCACGAAGGATTTATCGATGCTTCTGCAAAGGTGGTATGCTATACCGATCACCAGATCTTCGAGCGCTTTCATCAATATCACCTGCGCCGTGGGTTTACCAAGGACCAGGCCCTCAATGTAAGGTTGCTTCGCGAACTCCAACCTGGAGATTACGTCACGCACATCGATCACGGCATTGGAAAATATTCCGGCCTCGAAAAAATAAACATTGGTGGACACCTTCAGGAATCCGTCAGGCTGTTTTATAAAAACAACGACATCCTCTACGTCAGTATCCATTCGCTGCATAAGATTTCAAAATTCGTAGGCAAGGATGGCACAGAACCAGTACTGAGCAAACTCGGTTCAGACGCATGGGAAAATCTCAAGCGCAAGACCAAATCCAAAGTCAAGGACATCGCGCGCGAGCTGATCAAACTCTATGCAGTACGAAAAAATGCACCGGGTCATGCCTTTGCGCCTGATGGATATTTACAAAACGAACTAGAAGCTTCGTTTATCTACGAAGACACACCGGACCAGTTTAAGGCCACCCAGGATGTCAAGGAAGATATGGAGCGTGCCCATCCGATGGACCGCCTGATCTGCGGAGATGTGGGTTTTGGAAAAACAGAAGTCGCGATCCGCGCTGCCTTTAAAGCAATCACGGATGGAAAACAAGTTGCTGTCCTGGTACCGACAACTATCCTTGCCTTACAGCATAGTCATAGTTTCAAAGATCGGCTCGGTCCGATGGGCGCCAGCATCGACTATGTCAATCGCTTCCGCTCCGCCAAAGAGAAAAAAGAAATCTATGAGCGCCTCAAGGAAGGCAAACTGGATCTCGTGATCGGGACACATGCCATCCTCAACAAGGATATCGAGTTTAAAGACCTCGGTTTGCTCATCGTAGACGAAGAACAAAAATTTGGCGTAGGCGCAAAAGAAAAACTACGCAAGATCAAGGTCAATGTCGATACGCTGACACTGACTGCTACACCAATACCTCGTACACTGCAGTTTTCATTGATGGCGGCACGTGACCTCTCTATCATACGCACTCCGCCACCAAACCGTCAGCCTATTCACACTGAGCGAAGGGTATTCAATGAAGAAGTGGTGCGGGACGCGATCTACTACGAAGTCAACCGCGGAGGCCAGGTTTTCTTTGTGCACAACCGTATCAAGACCCTACCAGAGATCACAGCGTTGATCAAACGAGTATGTCCTGATGTAGATGTTGCCATGGCACACGGCCAGATGGAATCAGATCATCTGGAGGAGACGCTGCTTGAATTTATCAACAAGAAACATGATGTACTGGTGTGTACCAACATCATTGAGACCGGTCTTGACATCCCCAATGCCAATACCATCATCATCAACCATGCTAACCAGTTTGGCCTGAGCGATCTGCACCAGTTGCGCGGACGTGTGGGCCGTTCCAATAAAAAAGCATTTTGCTATCTGTTTGCTCCTCCTTTGAGTTCATTGACGCATGAAGCCCGCAAGCGTCTTCAGACGGTCGAAGAGTTTTCAGATTTGGGAAGTGGATTTGATATCGCGATGCGCGACCTTGACATTCGTGGTGCTGGTAATCTGCTCGGTGGCGAGCAAAGCGGATTTATATCCGACATTGGTTACGAGACCTATCAGAAGATACTCGAAGAAGCGATCCAGGAACTCAAGGAGAGTGACTTTAAAGATCTCTTTAAGGAGCAGATGGAGCGCGACCGCAAATATGTGCAGGATGTGCAGATCGACAGTGATGTGGAAATGCTCATCCCGGATGAATATGTGTCCAATATTGACGAGCGCCTACGATTGTATACCGAACTGGACCATATCGATTCAGAAGAAGGCATTACGAAATTTGCCCTTGCCCTTGAAGACAGGTTTGGCTCCAGGCCCCGGGTGGTTGAAGAATTGTTTGAAGGCCTTCGCCTACGGTGGATTGCCCGATCTCTTGGCTTTGACAGAGTCACGCTTAAAAATGGGGTCCTGCGTTGCTACTTCCATAAAAATGCGCAGTCCGCATACTATGAAAGCACGATTTTTGACCGGTTGATCAAATTATTGGGAACTAAAGGCAGGGTTTTGGACATTCAGTTAAAACAATCCGCCACCAGATTGTTAATGATCAAGGAGAAAATCAAATCCATGAAATCTGCGAGGGAGTTTTTACTTTCACTTCAAAGTATGACGGAACAAGAAACCGCCTGAAACCAATGAGCCCGATCAACGAATTATTTACCAATGACCAGATCGATCTGCAGGGACTTCCCGATGCAGAGCAGTTGGAAATGATTCCGCTCGAACCTGCCTACAAAACCGTACGCTACATTTCAGCGGCCCTGATCGCTTTTGTCATCATTACCGCCAGTTGGGCTATAGTCATGTTTCAACCTGATCTCGCACCATACGGCTATATAGGTGCAGGATTGATGACCCTGATCGCCTGGTGGATGGTGGTCTATAACGGACTTGCTTTTCATTACATGGGCTATGCCATCCGGGAGAAAGACATTACCTACAAGTCAGGTTGGCTTTGGAAAAGCATGACCACCGTTCCTTTCAACAGAGTGCAACACTGTGATCTTAGGCAAGGCATCATCGACCGGCGTTTTGGACTATCCAAACTCACCATCTATACCGCGGGAGGACAGAGTACCGACCTGATGATTCCCGGGCTGCTGCCGGAAACGGCTGAAAAACTTAAGACCTTCATCCTCAGGTCTACCGAACAGTCCATCGAGAACGAATAGGCAGATGGAACCCTCATCACATCTCTATCAGCCCCAAAGGCAGTCGCCTAAAGCGGTACTCCTGATCCTGCTCAAATACCTGAGGATCATCGTCCGCCAGATGTGGCCTATCCTGCTGATCGTATTGATCAATCCAACCAATGGCAAGGGAATCATCATCACTGTCATTGCGTTTGGGATCGCCTTGATATCCCTCATCTATTCGTTAGTCGCGTACACCCGCTATTACTTTTTTATTGAAAACAATGAATTGTGTGTGCGCTCAGGAGTCTTTCGCAAGACTGTCTTAAATGTGCCTTTTGACAGGATACAATCTATTGACTTCAAGCGTAACCTGGTGCACCAGTTTCTCAACGTAGTGAGTGTGCAGGTGGATACTGCCGGATCGAAAGGCAGCGAACTCGAACTGGATGCTATCGAGCTCGAGCGCGCAGAGGAACTCAGAGAATTTATTTTGGCATATAAGCAAGCAAGGAAAACAGTTGCAACATATAGTGATACCTTCTTGCCACCCATCCCTATCGTCCAGGAAACACCTGAACTCATCCTCGCGTTGTCGCCCAAGGACCTGATGAAGATTGGCATCAGTGAAAACCATCTGCGCACTGCTGCGATCATATTTGCTTTTTTCCTGGGTCTGGCAGACGACATTGATCAGCTGCTGGGCTGGGATGTCTATGGACAGTTGGAAAACACCACCACTGCAATGTCCCTCTTTGGACTGCTCGCCACCCTGGTAGCTATTCCGTTGTTTATCGTTATCTCTTTTACCATCACCCTGATCCGGACGGTATTGAAATATTACGGACTGAAATTCTGGCGTGAGGGTAAGAGCTATAAAGTCGTCAGCGGATTATTTACACGTAATGAGAAATCTATCCAGAAGTCCAAGATCCAGGTGATCCGTTGGGTGACCTCGCCACTCAAGAGACTTTTCGGTATATACCAGATGAACATTTACCAGGCGGCCAATGTGGATCAGAACAAAGACAAGTCGCTGGTCATTCCTGGCTGTTATAAGGAACAAGTGGATCATACCCTGGACACGATTGTGCCTGAATTTAAGCATGCCGTATTTACATCCCACCGTATGCATCCTGCGATAGTGCGACTGATGGTGGTTGTCTTTGGGTTTATACCTGCTGTCCTCTTCGGATTGATGGCATGGTACAATGAAGGTATGATGCAGTGGCTGTTGACCCTGGTGTTCCCGCTCGCTATCTTGATGGGATACTTGTACCAGCGAAAAAGGAGGCTCAAGATCGATCCTGATTTTATGATATCGGAAGGTGGCATTTTCGGCAATTCCTCTAAGCTCATTGAGATCTACAAGATTCAGAGTGTGCAGATCCATAGTTCACCGATGCAGCGTCGCCGTGGACTGACCTCACTGCATGTGTATACTGCCGGCGGTGAAATTGCTTTCCCATACCTCAATGAAAAGATTGCAAGACAAGCGAGAGATTATATCCTCTACAGGGTAGAGAAAGAAGAGAAATCGTGGATGTAAAATGTTAAAATAATGATGTCGCCCGACCGGGCGACATCATTAAAGTTATTTGCGGCCAAGCCACCAACCTATCGCAGCGCCAGCCAAAACGGACAATACCGTCCAGGAAACCATATCATAGATGATCCCTGTATAACTAGTCATCATCGTGCTTTGGGCGTAGATCATAGTATCGTAGGAGAAAGACATCAGCAACCCAACTATAGCACCGCCTACCGCGCCCCCGGACAAAGAAGCGAATTTGGGGCTACTGGAGAGTATATAGGCATACAATAAGCCGAAGCCAAGATTACCGGCCACCATCAGGCCCATATTCATTTCTTCCATCGGCCTGGAACATGCTGTATTTGTAAAGGAGGCCATGGTGTCTGCCAGCAGGATGCCATAGACCAGCCACCCGGAGAAGAAAAAGACGATCGCTCCAATGAGCGCGCCCACCAGTAATTTTGTATTCATTTCGTTTTGATTAGGAGGTGAGTGAAAAAATGTCACCTAAAATTAACGAAAAGAAATTGAGTTGTGCAAACTCGGTTTTGCAGAAACAAGCAGGGCACATCAATAATCGAACTCGCGACCGATGCTCTTGACCGGCATCTTCGTATGCCCTTCTGATAACTCACCCCCGACCCCTCTCTTTTTGTCAAGTGACCTTTAGTACGAGAGTGATTTTCTGAAGAGAGGGGTGTTTGATTTTTTAGTAGATACAGATCTCTGATTCTTGTTTACTGGAATTTGCAAAAGCGCTCCCTTCTCTTCTATTGGATCACATGCGTACAAGCTGTCATGCCTAAGAGAGGGGTTGGGGGTGAGTTCTGTAAAAGCTAAAGGGATGAGCGTGGGTGCTTTACCCTATCAGATAAATAAATTCCTGAAGCTTATCCCCTCCTCCACGATCTCCTTGATCCTGGAGATATGTATCCTCTCCTGCTTCAACGTATCCCTTTCCCGTATCGTCACGGTCTGATCTTCCAGACTCTGGTGATCAATAGTCACGCAGTATGGAGTACCAATGGCATCCTGCCTCCTGTACCGGCGGCCGATGGCATCTTTCTCATCATACTGGCAAAGGAAGTTGAACTTGAGGTCATCAAATACTTTGCGGGCCATCGCAGTGAGGTCATCATTGTTTTTGAGCAATGGCAGGATAGCACATTTGACAGGAGCAAGGGCAGGATGAAACTTCAACATGATACGTGTGGAATCCTTTCCATCTGCATCAGGTACATTTTCTTCTGTATAGGCATTGCTCAATATGGCGAGGAACATACGGTCCAGACCCACAGAGGTCTCTACCACATAAGGCACATAACTTTCATTGGTCTCCGGATCGAAGTACTGCAGTTTCTTTCCACTCAATTCCTGGTGACTGTTGAGGTCAAAGTCGGTGCGGGAGTGGATCCCTTCGAGTTCCTTAAAGCCAAATGGAAAATCAAACTGGACATCTACTGCCGCGTTGGCGTAATGCGCAAGGTTTTCGTGATCATGGAAACGCAGCTTGGATTCAGGTGTGCCGAGGGCACGATGCCATTTCATGCGGGTCTCCTTCCAGTAATTGTACCACTCCATCTCTGTTCCGGGTTGCACGAAATACTGCATCTCCATCTGTTCAAACTCCCGCATGCGGAAGATAAACTGGCGGGCGATGATTTCATTGCGGAATGCCTTTCCGATCTGCGCGATCCCAAATGGAAGTTTCTGGCGAGTCGTCTTTTGAACATTAAGGAAG
The DNA here is from genome assembly GCA_016716665.1 of Candidatus Opimibacter iunctus. Lineage (GTDB taxonomy): Bacteria > Bacteroidota > Bacteroidia > Chitinophagales > Saprospiraceae > Opimibacter > Opimibacter iunctus. The sequence goes on from JADJVH010000020.1 coordinate 29,060, forward strand.
TTGACAAAGATCCCTTGTGCTGTTTCCGGGCGGAGATAAAGTTTGCCCTCTTCACCGGAGATATTGCCAAGCTGTGTATGGAACATCAGGTTAAACTGACGGACATCAGTCCACTCCCTGGATCCACTAACTGGATCAGCGATTTCGAGTTCTTCGATGACGGCCTTGAGGCCCGGCATATCGCCTTTGCCCATCGCTTCGACAAACTTCTGGTTGATCGTGTTGTATTGCAGGAGATATTCAGCTACACGGGGGTTATCGGTTTTGTATTTGTTTTCATCAAAGGCATCACCGAAGCGTTTGCGGGCTTTTTCGATTTCCTTGTCGGCCTTGGCCATGATTTTTTCAAGGGCCTCTTCGATCAGGACGTCTGCGCGGTAGCGCTTTTGGGAGGCTTTGCTGTCCACAAGGGGATCGTTGAAGGCATCCACGTGACCGGAAGCTTTCCAGATCAGGGGGTGCATCATGATCGCGGAGTCCAGGCCGACGATATTTTCGTGATTCTGGACCATGGCTTTCCACCAGTAGGCTTTGATGTTGTTTTTGAGCTCTACACCGTAGGACCCGTAGTCGTAGACGCCCTGGAGGCCATCATAGATTTCGCTTGACTGGAAGATGAAACCATACTCTTTGCTATGGGATACGATGTCTTTAAAGAGATCCGCTGACATGACTATTGTTGTTTAAGGGGGGCAAAGATAGGGATTTCGCTGAACGTCGTTCGGTGCTGGCGGAAGGGGGGAAGGGGGGAAGGGAGCAAGGGAGCAAGGGAGCAAGGGAAGAAGGGAAGAAGGGAAGAAGGGAGCATGGGAAAGAGGGGCAGGTAGCACGGAACAAGCGGCAAAGAAGTTTTTCGGCGCTTATTATAAATGGTCGTGAGGTTATACTGTTGAAAAATGCTTGCCTCAATAATATTGAATCATTTTATTGTAAATTTCTCTGAGAAATCCCAATAGCTATGAAAAAAGTGTCTTCACATTTTATTCTGTTACTTACCACCCTGTCTTTTCTATCCTGTAAGAAAACAGCGGAAGCCCAACTTCCTGTGCCTGAGGAGATGACCATTATTGATGATGGCACAAGTTTTTTCGATATGCTCAGGAAGATTGATTTAGATATCCTTAAGCCGGATTATTATACTGTGGATGATCTATTCTGCAAGTATCAGCTTGTGGTGACCGAATATTGCCATTACAAATATGCCAAGGCCGCCAGGGGACAGCTCATTATGTTGCTTGTAGATAAAATGGAAAGTTTGAAAGGCGATCAGATCGTCTATCTCATCTCAGAAATAGAAAAGTTTGACATGGCCTATCCCAAGCAAAACTATCTACTCCTCGAAGAAGCTCAAAACCGTGGCGTTATGACTCCCGAAGAAATACAGGCACATGGTATAAAAGCTTATGATAAAGCTCTCGCCAAAGCATATATCTGGCAAGCCATATTACAGGAGATGCCTACTGCCCCTTCAGAAAATTCCTACACGTCAGATGTACAAAAAAGTTATTCCGAAAGAGCCTACTATTCCGGGTTGCTGGAAAAATATGGTCCAAATAAAAATTGAAATCCATAAACATAGTAGAGACGCGATTAATCGCGTCTCTACCATTTTTAGGAGCGGGTTACCTAAGCCTTCGCCTTCTTTTTCGACGCCTTCGCCTTTGGATTATACTTCAGGCACAAATCCACCCAATATTCAAAGTCTTCTTCCATATCAATAGCATCTTCATCTACCAGGATAAAACCCTTCATGGACTTGCCGGTGAAGTCCATCGGGACGGCTCCTTTTCGTTTCAGCGCCTTAGGCGCATCTACTTCCGGATCGACGCGGGCCATGAGCTGATCTTTCATCACACCGATGAGCATCTTGTCATCGACCATGAGGCATACACCGCCAAACATTTTCTTCGCGATGTATTTTATCTTTCGGGATTCGAGATGTTCCTTGATGCGGTCTGCGAGATGCTCGTTGTAGGCCATGATGTGCTGATTTTTGATAAAAATAAACATTCCTTTTCTGCAAGCCCTAAAAGGTCAAAAAAGAGAATGCAGGGTCGGGATGTATAGTGTATCTCATTAGTTTTTATCTTGAGAGGTATACATCAGGGATTATGCAAATCAAGAAATCTTCTAAAGAATACGACGTCATCATCGTCGGATCAGGCGCAGGCGGAGGTATGGCTACCAAAATACTAAGCGAGGCTGGCCTGAAGGTGGCGGTCGTGGAAGCCGGCCCTCATTTTGACCCGGCCGATCCGGAGCAGCGCACGCAATTGAAATGGCCATGGGAATCTCCCAGGCGCGGTGCCGGTTCGACCCGACCATTTGGTGATTTCGATAGCGCCTATGGCGGCTGGGAAATCGAAGGCGAGCCTTATACCCGCGTCCCCGGCACCAGATTCAACTGGTTCCGCTCCCAGATGCTTGGAGGACGTACCAACCACTGGGGCAGGATTTCTCTACGTTTCGGACCAAACGACTTTAAACACAAGAGTATAGATGGCCTCGGTGATGACTGGCCGATCGGGTATGATGATGTCAAGCCCTACTATGATAAGGTCGACAAGTTGATCGGCGTCTTTGGTAGTAAAGAAAACCTGCCGAATGAACCCGATGGATTTTTCCTGCCTCCCCCAAAGCCCAGGTTACACGAGCTCTATTTTATTGAGGGCTCAAAAAAAGTGGGCGTGCCGGTGATTCCGGGCAGGTTGTCGATGCTCACTAAAAAAATAAACAATGATCGTGGAGTTTGTTTCTATTGCGGCCAATGCTCGAGGGGTTGCTCTGTATATGCTGACTTCTCTGCGGGGACTTGTTTGATTTTCCCTGCACAGAAAGCAGGAGGGCAGATAGACCTCTTTGTCAATGCTATGGTCCGCGAAGTGACGACTGATGATGAAGGCAAAGCCACCGGCGTAGTCTATATCAATAAAGAAGACCGGCAGGAATATGCATTGAAAGCAAAGGTGGTTGTGCTGGCTGCATCTGCTTGTAGTTCTGCGCGCATCCTGCTCAATTCGAAAAGCAAGCAACATCCGGCAGGATTAGGCAACAGTAGTGGGATGGTCGGTAAATATCTGCATGACTCGACAGGTGCCAGTCGTGGTGCTTTCATACCGGCGCTGATGAACCGTGACATATACAATGAAGATGGAGTCGGTGGGATGCATATCTATACACCCTGGTGGCTGGACAACAAGAAGCTTGATTTTCCAAGGGGCTATCATCTCGAGATGTGGGGAGGTATGGGCATGCCATCCTATGGCTTTGGATTCAATCCCAATGATCTCAACCAATACATCGGCGAGAAAGTCGGAGGGTATGGAGACCAGTTGCGCAAGGATGTGAAGAAATTTTATGGTTCCACAGTAGGTATCTCTGGGCGAGGCGAGTGCATCGCACGGGAGGACAATTACTGTGAGCTCGATCCGGAAGTAGTGGATGAATACGGTATCCCTGTGCTGCGGTTCAATTACACATGGTCGGATCACGAGCGTAACCAGGCCAAGCACATGCATGATACGTTTGAAGAAATACTCGATGCCATGGGTGGAAAGATCTTCGGTGAAAAACCAGGGAGAGATGCTGATTTCGGATTGAATGCGCCTGGGGAAATCATTCATGAGGTAGGTACTACCCGCATGGGAAATGATCCTAAAAAATCGGTTACCAATGCATACGAGCAATTGCATGATGCTAAAAATGTATTTATCGTAGATGGAGGTCCGTTTGTTTCGCAAGCCGATAAAAACCCGACGTGGACTATCCTGGCGCTTTCGTGGAGGACATCAGACTATATCGTTGATCAATTGAAAAAAAGAAACATCTAATCCATTATTAACAGACATCATATGGACAGAAGAGATACCATCAAGACAATGCTGATCGGCAGCATCTCCGGGGGAATGATCCTATCGGCATGCCAGCCAGATGCAGATGGAAATACCAAAACAGAGGGTGCTTCCGAAGGTGCCTATGGGCGGACCGATAAAGAAAAAGCTCGTGACCTTCAGATCAAGGGAGAGACCTTCTTCACCGAACATGAAATTGCTACGGTGTCGGTGCTATGTGATCTTATCCTGCCTGCTACGGCAACTGCGGGATCTGCTGTGCAGGCTGGAGTGCCTGAATTTATCACCTTCATCGTCAAGGACATGAAGTCGCACCAGGTGCCGCTGCGTGGCGGGTTGATGTGGCTTGATCATCGTTCCATGACACTGTTTAACCAGGCCTTTGTGGATTGCACTCCCGATCAACAGAAGCAAATGCTGGACGAAATTGCCTGGCCGGATACGGCTGCACCGGAGGTAGCTCAGGGGGTTACCTTTTTCAAGCGAATGCGAAATCTTGTATTGACTGGCTACTACACCACACGCATGGGTATTGATGACTTAGGCTACAAGGGCAACATAGCCACAGTCTGGGACGGAGTTCCGGCGGATGTGCTGGCTAAGCATGGCCTCGCCTACGATCCTGCCTGGGTAGCCAAGTGTATTGACCAGGAGAAGCGGGCTGTGGTAGCGGAGTGGGATGCGGAGGGGAATTTGGTTAATTAAGTCTTGGACTTAAGGCTTTCAGGGATTATCCCTGCTATTTTCCGGATTTCCTGAACCCATTTGATCCGTGAATGATGAGGTAAATGGATACTCTACTAAAATTTAAACCATTGAAAATCAATATTTTCAGAGGAATTTGCGGACTTCTTTCCCTGAATTAGAAAATCCACTATATTTGCCGTCCCAAATTGCCTACCCAATGACGATTGGGTCTTTTAAAAAATTGCCTCCTTAGCTCAGTTGGTTAGAGCGCCGGACTGTTAATCCGTAGGTCCAAGGTTCAAGTCCTTGAGGGGGCGCCATGAAGGACTTCGTTCGAAAAGGACGAGGTCCTTTTCTTTTCTACGCCTTCATGGCACGCCCCAGATTTTACTTGACAGTGTGATTTGAAGTCCCTTAACTTTAAAATGAAAATGCTGTTTTTTAGCATTTCATTTTTATTCACCAGTCAAATAAACATACAGTGTCATTTTATTACACCTATGTCCTGTTCAGCGAACAGGATCACAAACTATATATAGGCTTTACATCCGATGTCTTTAAAAGGGTTGCAGAGCATAATGCTGGGCTCAACACAAGTACAGCTCCTCGCAGGCCATTAACCCTTATCTATTTCGAAGGTCATCTGGTAAAAGAGGACGCTTTACGAAGAGAGTCTTATTTCAAGACATCTTCCGGGAAGAGAACACTTCAAATTATATTAAAACAAACACTGCTTGATCTTAGATATCAGCAATAAATGGTATTATGATTGTAGTGAGGGCAGAAAAAGGCGTCCACTCTCTACTGCATATAAACCACTTTCCTCTCATCCCCACTCACCCCATTGCTCAGCCTGACGATATACTGTCCAGGAGCCACCTGCAGTTTCTTAAGGTCAAGCTGGTGCTGCCACAGCCCATTGATAGGTGGAAATTTAGCAGTATAAACCACCTGGCCGGTATCCCCAAATACCTCCAACAGCAATGGCCTGCTGAGGTCAGGAAGCCGGGCCTCGATGTTGAGGATGGAGTTGGTCGGGTTAGGATATACGTTCAGGCTAAGAGGGGCAGATATTTGAGGCACGGCACTGACCTGGTCCTCTTCAATATGCAGGATCTGATCGGGAGCCACATTGACCAGACGCTGCACGATGCCCGATGGCCATTCGATCATTACACTATCTATCACTGACGCATCACCTATCCCAAAATGCGCCCGCAAGTCATTCTGACTGCAATAGGCACTCTGGGCGGATATCTCTCTCATCTGCCAAACAACATGTCCATTGATCATCGCCCTGAGCCTCACTTTAGCTCCGATGGCTGACCGATTGGAGACCTTGCCTTCCAGATCGAGGAGCACCCAGTGATTACCATTTCCATTGTTGTGATAGAGGTAATCCGGTTCGTCAAGGCCCCCAAACCTGGTCGTTGCCACCGCCAGATCCTGGAATCCATCATTGTCATAATCTCCGAATGCACATCCATATGACCAACCAGTATCCATCACCGATATATCATCAGTCACCTCCGTGAGATGCCCTGTGCCATCGTTGAGATAGAGTTTGTTTTTCAATCGCACCCCATTGAGGAATGCATTGGTCGTAAAGAGGTCGAGATCACCGTCATTGTCTATATCTGCCCAGGCACTACTAAATGAATGTGCCGCTGCATTTGAAATGTCCGTATCCAGTATCCTTGAGAAATTAAAATTCCCTTCATTCCTGAACAGTTGATTCTTGCTTGCATCATTGGCGAGGAACAAATCGAGATCACCATCATTGTCGATGTCACCCCAGCTACTGCTCATCGTGCTATACTGATCGACCGTGATCAAGGGCTCGATAAGCTTTTCAAAGACCCCTGCACCATCATTCCTGTAGAGCTGTTCCTTCTCGCCATTCTCATTGGCTACATACAAGTCCACATCCCCGTCAGCGTCTATATCGGTCCAGCTCACATTGCGCGACGAACTGACATCCGTGACCGGTGCTATGCCAACTACTGACTCCATGACAGCGGCACCTGTGTTGTGGTAGAGGAAGTTTTTCTTGCTGCCTGCACTATTGGTCACATAGAGATCAACCAGTCCATCATTGTCATAGTCGCCAAAAGATGCGGTCTCCGAATACCCGAAATGATTGACCCATATCCCTTCAAGCACCTGCGTAAATCTGCCGGTCCCATCATTGATATAGGCGAGGTTGTTCTTGTTGTACCAATTGACCACAAAGGCATCGAGATCGCCATCATTGTCGATATCCGCAAAGGTGGCCCCATCCGATGGCGCACCATCCTTGACTATCGGATCATCTGTCACGGCAGTGAAGTTTCCATGCGTGTCATTGATGTAAAGCATATTATTCTGGCCACCTTGCGGGCCGTTGGAAATAAAGCAATCGATATATCCATCCCCGTTGACATCTACCCAGTTGACACTCCTCGAATCACCTATAGTTGTACTCAGGGGCGAATCAGTCACTTTAGTAAAAAACTGTGCGCTGGCCATATTCGATATGATCATCAGGGCCAGGAGTGGTAGAAATTTCATGTCGTTAATTTTGTCTTGGTTATGAAATAGCATATGCTTTTCCAGGAGGAAGTTCATATCCATAGCAAATCAAAACACTAAGGCGCATAGATAAATAAATAGTATACCATCGTTGAGCAATTGCGGCCACATAGCAGTATGCAGAGGTCTGGCTCCGTTGATCATACGGAATCTGTCGTTGGGGTGATGGAAGTTGCAGTATGGAGATACATGCCTTTCCGCAAGGTCAAAATGTCCTATTTTGCGTGTTGAACGTTTTGCAATGCAATCCAAAAGGATCCTACGCCATATTCTCTTCTGGGCAGTATTTTATTGCACCAGCCTGTTCAATGAATTGAGCTTCTCGAGCAGTTTTACCTCAGATCCGGATTGGGTTACATTCTTCAAGGTGGCCCTCTCGCAAGGCCTTATCTATGTTGTAAAAGCACTTGTTGTCTACTATTGCATATACGGGATTATCCCAAGGTGGTCAGCCAGTCAAACCTCAATGGTATTTAAACCCCTGCGTACCGGCGGAAAATCAAGCTTGAAATATCTACTTGAATTTATCCTCGCCCTTCTCGCTGCTACATTGCTTATACGGCTGATCGTTCAATTCGTGGTATGGCCTCACATCTTTGGAAACGAATCCCGCGATCTGACCATTGCAAACCTGATCGCCAGATATCTCTATTCTTTCTTTGACCTCATTCCTATCACGATGGCTGCAGTGGCCATCAAATTGGTCCAGCTCCGTATCAGTGCATTAAAGCATGAAACAGTACTCGTGCAGGAAAAAGTAAAATCAGAACTTCAATACCTCAAGGCGCAGACCAATCCGCATTTCCTCTTCAACACCCTCAATGGCATCTATGCGCTGAGCCGCAAGCAAGATGTCAATACACCTGCTGCCATCATGAACCTCTCGAAAATCCTGCGGTACATGCTGTATGAAACGAGTCATCATACCAGCCCCATTCGAGACGAATTGCAAATCATCAATGATTACATCGCATTGCAGAAATTGCGCTTCCAGGATCATCTGACGATCACACTTTCAAGAGATCTGGATGATGAAAACGCCGGGATATCTCCTTTACTCCTCTTGCCACTCATTGAAAATGCATTTAAACACAGCAATGGATTGGAGACCTATATCAACATCAGTATCAGCGTGAAAAATGGCCTTTTAAAATTTTCCATTTCCAACACCTTGTCTGAATCAAAAGAAGATCCTTCTGGCATAAAAGATGGGATCGGCCTGAGTAACATCAAGCGCCAACTTGCAATATTGTATAAAGAGTACACCTTTTCAGCCTACAAGACTGAAAGTGATTTTATAGTAGATCTGACTATTCAGCTAAATTCGTATGCCAATGTATAACTGCCTTGTCATAGAAGATGAGCCCCTTGCAGCGGAGATCCTGCGGGATTATATCAGTGAAGTACCGGATCTGCATCTGGTAGCAAGTTGCCGTGATGTCATTTCAGCGTCAGGTTATCTGCGCAGTCACCACATCGATGTACTCTTTGTCGATATCCATCTGCCCAAAATAAAAGGGATTGATTTTGTCAGGACGATTCAAAACCAATACCAGGTGATCCTGACTACGGCATATGATCAGTATGCGATTGAAGGATATAATCTCAATGTAGTCGATTACCTGCTCAAGCCGATTGAGTTTGGCAGGTTCCTGCAGGCGGTACAGAAACTAAACAAGAACCGCACGGTTAGCGCTGAACCATCAGAGGCCATACAACAAAAGGGCGGCTTTCATTTCTTCAATGTGGACAAGCGGCAGGTCAAAGTGTTCCTTGATGATATCCTCTACATCGAAAGCCTGAAAGACTATGTCAAAATCCATACGGCCCAACACACCCTGGTCACCAAGCTCCAGATCGGTGAGTTTGAATCCCTGATGGCCTCGCCCAATATGTTGCGCGTACACAAATCCTACATCGTCAACCTTGACAAGGTGACGGCCTATAGTGCAAGCCAGCTTGAAATCAATACCCATGAGATTCCGATCGGTAGGACGTATAAGGAGCTTATCATGAAGCAGCTGAAGATTTGACAGAACCTACAACAAAAAGGGCCATCTCTGTTGAGATGGCCCTTTGTATTTTGAAACGGATGGAATGCTTAGTGTGAAGTCTCCATCTGATCATGTCTGTCATCGATATACCCGGTCTTGGTCTTGACGTTGAAGCCTCTCTTTTCAGGCATGGTCTTGAAGAGGACATCCCAAAGTGGAGAGGAGACGCCATAGGCTGCATTGGGTTGTTGGTAGTGATGCAGGGCATGGTGGATCCACAGATGCCTGAGGATGTTTTTTGGTGGTGGGAAAGCGTGAACGGAATAGTGTACACACAGGTAAGTGGCATAGCCGGCTACAAATCCACCGGTAAAAGGAATGCCGTATTGGCCCAGGAGCAACCTGTAAAACAGGAAGAAAACGGATGCCAGGGCTATACTGACCAAAGGAGGCATAGCCAGGCGTGATTTATCTTTTGGAAAGTGGTGATGGGCACCATGGAGGACATACTGCAGGCGCTCCTTCTTTGGGCTATCAGCTTCCATGTGGAAGGTGTAGCGATGGATCAGGTACTCGACCAGCGTAAAGGAAAAGAAGCCTGCGACAAAAAGCAGGATACTGGCTTCCGGGGCAAGGATACCATAATAGATGGTGTATCCGAGGAGGATCGCTCCCAAACCATAGAATATGGAGAGTGGCCACGCAATGTGGGTATGGGTCAATTTCTCGAGAATCGGGTTTTGAAACACCCTGTTCTCTGTGGCGGCGTGATTATCTGCCATAGTCTCAGTGATTTATAAGGGTACAAAAGTACAGAAAGGGATGAGGCCAAGGGCATCAAAACCGGAGTTTTTTATCCTTTAGTGGGCTTTTCCTGACTGTAGATGGCTTAAACACCAATCCCTCTTGGAAAGTTTCCTAAATAGGATATCTTCTGTGGGGTAAGTTGTTTTCATTGACAGAGGTGTTTTATATATGGGAATTCTCATCTGGAATTCAATTGTTGGCGGAGAGAATAATTCGACTACGCTCATCGCACCGCTCCATCCAACGGCCGGGGGCCGATTCATATCAAAATTCTGGTTTTGTATTCATAATAGAGTTGATAATCGTGATGCCCATTGGAAATCTTGCCAATGCTCACGCCAGAGAGCATCGCCGCTGGATGGAGTTCTCTCCGCCAGCCATATGATTCCTTTTTGAACCTACTTATACTTTTCATTAAGGCCCATGCCGGCCAGGATGATCGGGGCGCATTTGGCTACCCGGCGCAACCGGGTGTCTTCTCCCTTCGCCTCGGAGATATATTCGAGGTACTCCCGTTGGCGTCCAGGTGTCAGCCCATCGAAAGCCGCCTTCAGGAGTTTATCCTTTTTGAAAGCTGCCTGCAATTCTGCCGGTATAGCAATTGCTGCCTTTTTCTCAGGCTTGATTTCCTTACCCTCCTTCGCATTCTTTATCGCTTCAAGGACGTACTTCTTGACCAGCGGAGGTTTGATCTCTTTCATGGAAGCAAAGCGCCACTGCCTCAATCCCTTGGTACGTGCTTCATTAGCATTGATCAATACCTTTGCCGGATCAGATAGGAATACGCCATGATGAAACCATATGCTGGCATAATTCTTAAATCCGCCAATGGCCATAAGTTTTTTTCCGTCAAGGGAATAGTTCGGCCCTCCCCATTTTATTTCTTCTTTGAGTCCAGTTGACAGGATGATTTCCCTGAGGAGCATGAGTTCTTCGACCCAGGGTTCCATCTCCGCGATGATGTCTACGACAGAGGATGATTTGCTGCGCATTGGTTGATTTCTTTGTTATCAAAGATAAAGCAATGGATTGCTTATATGTTGATGCGTTGATGCGTTGATGGGTTGATGGGTTGATGGATGATCGGCAGATTCGACAAGAGGAAACAGAAGTTGTGCACCTACGGCGCACGAGTAGTTTTCGAAGTGCTATGTTACCAACCTATAGCCACTACGTGGCATTGATTTGAAGAAAACAAAGTCATAGGATTGTGGATTTAAAAACTCTCCTTGCTCTATGCAGCACTATGCACTATGCCCTATGCCCTATGCCCTATGCTCTCTGCTCTCTGCTTTACGCTTGATTGGCAAGCTGCCCGCAGGCGGCATCGATGTCCTTGCCCCGGCTTCGCCTCACCGTGATCATTACATCTTTACTCCTGACATAGCGGGCAAATTTATCCACCTGCTTTTCATCGGCCCTTTCGAAAGGCACGCCAGGGACGGGGTTGTACTCGATGACATTGACCTTGACGGGAAATTGCCCACGGCAAAGGCGCACCAGTCTCTCGGCGTCTTCCATAGTATCATTGAATCCCTTGAGGGCAATGTACTCAAAGGAAATGCGGCCCCCGGTTTGCTTGTAGAAATAATCCAATGCTTCCATCAAGGACCGGAGACTGTTGGTTTCGTTGATAGGCATGATCTCATTTCGCTTCTTATCATCAGCTGCGTGCAGTGAAAGAGCGAGGTTGAATTTCACCTTTTCGTCGCCGAGCCGGCGTATCATTTTAGCGATGCCGGCAGTACTCACTGTGATCCGGCGAGGGGACCATGCCATGCCTTCGGGGCTGGTAATCTTCTGGATACTTTCCATCATCGGGCCATAGTTGAGCAGCGGTTCGCCCATGCCCATGTAGACGATGTTGGTCAGCGGATATCCGAGGACTTCCTGGCTGACTTTGTCGGTATCGAAAGCCTGATCATAGATTTCGGCAGCGGTGAGGTTGCGTATCCTGCCCATCTTGCCGGTGGCACAGAAGCTACAAGTCAGGCTGCATCCAACCTGCACCGATACACAGGCTGTAGCGCGCTTGTCTTCCGGCACAGGGATCATGACGGTTTCTATCTTATTACCATCATGCAATTTGTATCGACACTTGATTGTACCGTCGCTGCTGTTCTGCTTTACATCAAGCGATATACTCTGGAAGGTAAATTTTTCACTGAGGTCATGACGTAGTGCAGCGGGCACATTGGTCATGTCGTCAAAGCCCTTTGCGCCAAGCTTCCACATCCAGTCAAAGACTTGTTTGGCCCGGTACGCAGGCTGGCCCATGTCTGCAAATGATTTTTGCAGTTCGGCAAAGGATTGGGACCTGATATCGGTTTTTGTCATGTGAGCGTTGTGAGAACGTGAGAACGTGAGAACGTGAGAAGTTTGTGTGCAGTGAGTGTGAGTGAATATTCTGGTGGCTGGTAGCTGGTAGCTAAAACTGATAGCTGATAGCTGATAGCTGATAGCTGAACAAACGAAATTACAACCGCACAGGTTCAATAGCGGGCTTTCTTACTACGATGCCTTTGTACAATGGGTGCTTGATGAGACCCATGCGTTGAAACAGGTGGAGGACGGAGACCTTCATCACGCCTAGTCCGTACTTCATACTTCTCGGAAGATTGATAGAAGAGGCTTCTTCAAAATATTTAGTTGGACAGGTCACTTCCCCGATCTGAAATCCGGCGTAGATGATCTGGGACAGCATCTCGTTGTCAAAGATGAAGTCATCTGAATTGGTATCAAACGGGATGGCGCGCAATACTTCGCTGCTGAAGGCCCTGTAGCCGGTGTGATATTCAGAGAGCTTGTAATTGACGAGGATGTTTTGAAACAGGGTAAGGAACCGGTTGGCCCAGTATTTATAGATCGGCATACCTCCCCTCAGGGCGCCTTTGCCCAGGATTCTTGAGCCCAGTACGACCGGATAGAGATTTTCTCCGATGATATTGACCATGCTTGGGATCAGCAGTGGGGTGTACTGGTAATCCGGATGCAGCATGATGACGATATCTGCATTGACTTCAAGGGCCTTCTTATAGAGGGATTTCTGGTTGCCACCATATCCCTTGTTTTGTTCGTGGCGGATGATATGATGTATCCCGAGTGCACGTGCTTCTTCGACCGTATTGTCGCGGCTGGCATCATCACACAGGATCACTTCGTCGACGAGGTCGCGGGGGATTTCTGCATATGTTTTGGCCAGGGTTCTCGAGGCATTATATGCGGGAAGGACGACTACTACCTTTTTATCCTTATACATAGCTCAAAGATAGGCGGATTGGTTCAGATGGATAATGGTGTGGTTTGGTACAAATAAAAAAGCCTCCGCAATTAAGCAGAGGCTTCTTTATATTTTCCTTTTCCTTAAGAATTACTTCTTGGCAGGAGCAGCAGGAGCTAATGTACCCATCAGTTGTGTGAGGGCAGACATTGCTGTATCTACACCACCTTTTACAGTGCCGTAGGTACCTTGCCATGCTTTCAGGTTGTCACCTGCAGTAGTAACCATACCACCGAGGTCGGCTAACTGAGCGGTAACATCACCTTCGATTTTGCCTGCAGCAAGACCGTCCTTCAGTGCAGTTACTGCAGCAGATTTTTCAGTCCAGGTAGCAACGAAGTCGTTGATGTTTTGCTGAAGAGGAGCATAAGCGCCTAAAGCATCAGTTACTGCTTTGTTAGCAGCATCCCAAGCAGCAGTTTGCTCTGGTTTCAGTTTCTTAGCAACCATTTCATCCAGTTTAACACCAGCAAGAGCTTGTGTGTAGTTGGTCAGGTCACTGCTCACTGTTCCTGAGAATTCAGTTACAGCTTTAGTTGTGTTGTCCCAGTTACCGGAAAGTTCTTCGATACCGGCACGGTATTGCTCAACGCCTTTGCAAGAGATCATCAGCAGAGGAAGGGCGAATAAAAACAGTTTTTTCATGTTGTTTGTGTTTTTGTCAATTGTGGGCGCAAATGTAATAGATATCCAGCGATTTAGGGGGATTTTTTAACAGAATTTTAAATTTTATTATAGCGGACAGAAGGAAATTTCTTTGTACCTGTAGATTTGATATAAAATTTTGGCAATTGCTTGATTTTCCAACATTTATGTGCCAAAATTGACAAAATAAAATATGGCACATCTTCTGGCCCAGGGCTCAAAATCTACCCCGGACCTCCCATAGTATTCATATATAAGGGGATAGGGCTCTCATCAATTGGCCTGCCAGAGCGTTTTAATAACCGAAGGAGCGTTTAAATGTCCTGGGGTCACCGTGCTGAAAATCCATTAATGGATGCCATTGGCCCCCCTGAATTCTACCTGGGCCCCGTTGATATTGACCACATCCCGCCCCAGGCTGGAGGTATTGAGCCTGAAGAGACAGTTTTCGATGATGAGATTTGCTCCCGCCCCTGAAGAGTATACAGCTGCACCGAGGTCTGTAGCATAGTTGCGCTCAAAGATGACATTGTTAAAGTGGCCCACCCCTTCATTGAGGACACCGGCCCCAATATTGTCTGCATTGATGGCCTGATCTGCATGGCCGTAGGTGATGGTGACGCCGTCAATAACACACTCCTGGCAGCCGGAGGAGAGTATTACGGTATGGTAACTATTATCCCAAAGGGTATCTGCGATATTGATATCCCCGCTGATTTGTACAAGCTGAGGATCCGTGGTACGTTCAGCAAGGGTTGCTTCAAACCCAAGGAAACCGCCGTAGATCTTGATACTGTCATGAAGGATAAAGCTGGTATCCCGATCAGTCGGATGCGGTGAGTATATCCCCTGTGCTACCCAGATTTCCTGTACATTTTCATATCGTCCCGCGACATAGATCGCATCCTTCAATTCGTTGAAAGCATTTACCCATGAGGTTCTATTATTGTCATCTGTAGCATCCTGGTCGACATAGACATAAGGGCCTCCTGACCAGATGCAGGGGGATTCAAAGTACACTTGAGTGACGATGACACTATCACAATTGTGCATATTTGGATATGTAGTTGGATAATATCCTTCCCCGGTAACCCATTCTGCGTTGATCAGGATGGAGTCTTTCTCACAGAGGGGTTGGGTAAGGGTATCGCGGCTGGTTGGATAGACATTAAGCCATACCGAGTCAACTGTACTGCAACCATAGACATCTGTTCCGCGCACATAGGCATATTGGCTCACGCCAGTATAAATATTGGTAAATCGACCTGTGGTATTACCAATGATTGAATCGGGCCACCAGAGAAAATCATTTGCCCCCCCTGATTCTGCAAAAAGAATTTCATTATCACAACCCTCGATTGGTCCTGGTGTAGATAATTCAGGTAGGCTGTGAACTGTAAAAGGAATACTCGTGCTTTCTATATCATTTTGATCACTGCGTGCTTTTATAAATAGATATGGATGGAGGTGTCCGCTGTCTAAGACCATTGAAAATGGCGAGGTATCTATCGATGTTGCAATCAGGCTGTATGTCATACCACTATCAATGGAGATGTATATATCTACAAAAGGAATGGAAACCAACGCTGTCTGAATCTCCAATGTATCTCCGATACAATAGCCATCCTGATCTGGCGTAACAAATGATATAGATCGTTGCGGAATTATGTAAAATGAATCTGAACCGGTTTCCTCTTGATTTTCTACAAAATCTGTCCCGTTGACTTTATAATAATAAGTAGTGCCCCAATTTAGTATCAGTGCAGTAGAATCACTTCCGTTGAAAAGGCCGTTGGGCTGGAATAGGGTATTGTCAGTGGATAGCAAGATCTCCGCAAATTGGACTCCACTTCCTCCGGGATCATCTTGAACGATAAAGTCGAAAGGCACTGTATTCGTGTATAGGGTATCCGGAATAAGATCAACATCTGTTTGTGGGGCAAAGGCATCAATGATGTTAGTCCAGGTATTGGTGAGTAAAGGATCATTTAAGTCAAAGATGATCGATGCCTGATGGTCTACTGTTTCACCGGTTGCTGTAGCACTTTTAGGACTACAATAAAAATTTATAAATCCTTCTCCTGAGCCGGTGAGAGTGTCATTCACGGGCAGGAAGCCTGCAGTCGGATCCGAGGGAGGCTGGCCGGTTGAAGGATCGATTGTTTCCAATAGCCAGAACACCCTATTGTTGGGCAAGTCAAGACCCGCTGTAACATCGAGCATAAAACCCAGATCTAAACTGTAATCAAGACGTTCCTGATAAAAAGAAATATTCTCAGGTACCTCGATGATTTTACTACCAAACCCCATAGTGCCGAGCCGAAAGGAAAATGGATTGATATCGTCATCAAGAGGAACGGTGACAAAAACTACAGCGGCATTTGAGGTTGCAAAGATGGGATCATTTTCAAAACGAATGGCATAATCCATCTCGTCCTGAACTGAGACCCACCTCATGGAATCATGTCCTTCGGGGCCTGTGATATCATTGGGGTCTTTGGGACAGATTTTGATCCCTTTTGTTACCTTAAATCCTTCTGAATCGACACATCCATTGCTGTCAATTACAGAAACAGATTGATTGATAAATGACCCTGATACGACAAGTGTGCATTCATCATTTGATTGTCCGGGAGAAAGGTTTCCCTAACCCACCAGCTCCCCAACTACAAGTGTAAGGTGGCGTTCCTCCGTGCGGCAGCGCATAGAGTTTGTATGTAAACACAGGCCGCTCACCACAGCCGAGAGGGTGTGGACTAACATCTAGTAGTCTGGCAGAGAGGTCCAGATTAACTGTTTTGCCAGGCCAGATTCTCGCCACTTTAGTAGCCATGCATCCGCCATTTCTAACGGATACTGTCACAGCATAATCACCCGGCTCAAGTCCTATTATTTTTCTTGAATTGAATGGTAAGGTTAAGTTCTTTGTTGTATTTCTCCACTCATAATTAAACGGGCCTTCGATACCCTCAACAATCACTTCAATACTTCCGTCTTTTCGTCCATTACAAGATTCGTCTTGTTTTTCAAGTCTGACCTGGCTAAAAAGGCAAGACGGAACGAAAAGGAAAATAATAATGTAGGGAACTTTCATTTCATTTCGTTTTAAGCGTCCTTACAAATTTGAAAAGTGTAAATCCAATAGTGGTGTTCAATTCTTCCATCAGGTCATAGGAATCGATCTGGTAGTTCTGTCCGATATACTGGACCATCTCCACTTCAGCCTTTTCTAAAAAAAGTTTCTCCGAAAGTTCAAGATCAGAAGCGGATACGCCTCTACTTAATAGTACATTCTTAACACCTGCAAAGAGTTTCTTTCGATCGAACTTTTCAATTGGCTCTGCGCTATTTGACTTCATGCTTCGCAATGAACGGGTCTTACCGTCTTCAGGTATTGCTTCAATAAGAGATGTTTGCAACAACCCGATCTCCTTTAAGTCCATGGCCAGAGGGTCATTCATAAAGGAGATATGCTTCCAGCCCTGGTTTACTTTCTTAAATATGGCTGCGCCAGGCAATACATATTCCTTTGTCTCCACTGTATAATGACAAATAATGAAATCCTGGCCTTGTTCATCGGTTAAATAAAGAGTCTTCTCCAGGGTCATGGCATTTTCATGTAGATATGTTTGCCAAGTATTAAAATCACTTTCTGTAAATCCGCCCCAATCGGAAGGCAAAAAAAAGTCCCTATACTTTGAGAAGGATTCCGGATTAAAATATGATTTGTATAACTTAACCGCTATATCTTCTTCAGGTCTTGGTGGATCGAGATATGAAATATACTTAAGCGAAGCATTCCATCCCTCAATAGATAACATAGTCATGTCAGTCTTGATATTCCGTTGTGCAGATGCCACACCACAAATGCAGCTCAAAAGGAGAATTTCCAGAAATGCCCTATTGATCATTTTATTGATTATTAAAGTCGTATAAAACCAGCGGGGTTGTTTCAAATCCCTTATACAAAACAAACTCTTTGGAAAGCAGATTGAATAAAGGCTTGAATTCTCCCATGTTTGTTGTATTCACGACCACCGCTTCAACTTTTATGGTCACCGGAAACAATTTAGTTGTAGCCACAAATTCGGCTGTTGCTGTTTTAAAATCTATAAACGTTTTACAAGATACTCCGGCACTCCCACTGGCTTGTAGATTATATCCCGTACCACTGAGCAAGACTGCGCTAAAACCAACCCCTCCTCCAATGGTTAATTCAAATTGAGGGTCACCAAGAACCCATTTGTCATCAGGGAGTGACTCATCAGATGTGATCCCCATATGAAAGCCGGTGATTGCTTCCAGATATGCAGATACTTCACTACATACACCGATTCCAAATATTACGAAATGTCGTGTTAAGGCGGGGTGATAAATTTTACCAACAATATTGATTGTAGCATCAATGGTACATTCCTTTTTTTCTCCTATCCCAGGATCA
The DNA here is from genome assembly GCA_016716665.1 of Candidatus Opimibacter iunctus. Lineage (GTDB taxonomy): Bacteria > Bacteroidota > Bacteroidia > Chitinophagales > Saprospiraceae > Opimibacter > Opimibacter iunctus. The sequence continues at coordinate 47,336 of JADJVH010000020.1, forward strand.
TTATACTTTTCAACTTCTGTAGTTTTATACCCGATACCAAAATTACCCTCGAAAGAAAATGGGCTAACTTCAGGACAAGGCGGAGTAGTTGGGGAAGAACCGGGAGCTTCAATATTTAAATCGTCAAAATTCAATCTTTGCTCTAGATCCTGCCAGAAATTATAAAGGTTCTGAGCCAAAGCTGGCAATCCCGATGGCGATTCCTCCGGTATTTTCCGAATCACAGTAACCATCGGATCAAAATCAGGAAAATCCCCAGCTATGTATTTGGAATATTTTCCGGAAATAGTTGCCACGTCTTCAACTACCTGATCCTCTTCATCGGATAATGGTGTAGGTGAATTATAAGAATCTGCCTTATAGACAGGGTTTCCGTTTGCGAATCCTCCTTCATTAGGTATAGCAATGAGCCGGGCTTTCCAATCAACAGGATCATTACTTATCAGATAGAGGGTCTGACCAGTTTCAGCAAAACGGTTAGGATTATTTAAATCTATCGCTTTAAGATCCTTCACTCCATTGTTGACTGGCAAGGTCTCAACAAAATAACATTCAGGATCTGCATTCTTGTGCACTTTGACCTGAAGTTTTCCATACTCATCTCCTGGAGTTAATGTGGCATGGTTGTAATCACCGGGAGTTGGTTCGATAGTACATCCAAGGTCATCCCCTTGAAAGCTCCATGTAGTGGAGAAGTTACCATTATTCTTCTGCAATTTAGCGAGTACAATTTCTTCAGTGCCCTGTTCCAGGTGATCTGGGATAAAGTGAATCTCACCAAAGGATAAATCTACTTTTACGGCATCTATTTTTTTCCAACTCAGCTTTTCATCCGTTACAGTTACTGTGTATGTTGTTCCCTTTTTAGGCCTTGCGACAGGATTCTGAATGGTGGCGGAATCAAGGTCTTCAGCATTAGACCATAAAAAGCAACAACCTGGACAAGGAGTCGATGCACCGAGTTGAACACCCTTTTCGCCGCAAGACTCCTTGTCAGGACCGGCCCATTCTACATTAGACTGCCCTTTAGCATTCCATATGCTGATGAGAAAGAAAATAACCAAAGATGCAATTCGATTCATGTTGAGCATTACTTATCATAATTAATTGAAAAGCCCTGTGTTCCAACTATCCGTCCGATAACATAGAAAGTCCTTCGTCCGCCTGGCCTTAAGATGCCCGGAAATCCATACAAATCTTCAGATGCCAATACTAATTGTGAATGAACAATTCCGTTGTAATAATCGCTCAGACTATAATATACAGGATTATCAAACTCCGGTGATCCCACTCGGATATAACGGTCCTCCGCATCAGCATCCCCCCCGGTTTTCTACATCCACTTTGATCTGAAACAGGGTGGTGAACCGAGGATTGTAGGACTTTGGATTGAAATCCCAATGTACCTGAAGATCAGGCCCCGAACCTTCTATAACCGTAAAACTACTTTGAAGTGTAGCAACCCATGATTCCTCCCGGATGCATTGCACATGATAAATACCTAATGGCTGATCAATAAGATTGAATCGTGCCACAATGCGCACCCCATCTTCCAGAATGATAAAGGTATCGGCTGGAATGGAATAGTAATTGGCAGTATCAGCTGAGATCAATTGGACGGAGGACAATAAGATTAAATCCGAACCGAAAATTTCAACAGTAGTATACCCCCTATTTCCTCCTTCATTGGGTGTTACATCCAGAATCTCCATCGTTAATAGTCTCGCCAGAATTTCCAATGGTTGCGGCATTGTATTCCCCACCCTGTAGCCACTGACCATGATGTAATAATAGCCTGGCTCTGCATTCCGAATCACCACTCTTTGATGCGGTGAAAAAGGTTCACTATAGGCATAATCATGATCTGCAGGTGTTGGCACCGCTTCATGCTTCACATACATTTGATTGATGCCATTCAACGAATCTCCTGTCAGGGTAATAAGAATGTTGCGGCCGGCATCTTCCGCATCGACGAATAATTTATAATATCGATTGACCCCCGCTGTCAGAAATGTTTCCTTTATATAATCAAAAAATATCTCCTCGATATCCACATTTGTCAGATCATACGAATACGTGTCATTATTGCTTTCATTGGATTCAGGAATATTATTGCGTGCATCTGTGCGGATAATCGTGTGGTATTCTGCATTGGTAACGTTGTTATAAGGAAGGGCCACTGTTTTTGTGGTGGCAGCGCCAGGACCCAGGCTTACTTGCCCATCCCAGATACCAATAACCTCATCTTCCAGATTCCAGGTGGTATCAGGAGAGAGATAGACAATCTCGCGAAATATGCCTGAGGCAGGGTTAGTGCCCGTATTTTCAGTATTCCAGGTGACACTTGCGGTCTGACCAGCGAGCACACCGTCCGGCACCAGGACATTAGTGATGAGCAGGTCAGCAGGTGGCGGAGGTGTGGCTACTATAGAAGTCAGCAGGATGTTATTGTTTTCCTGCTGATGTTCAAAGACAAGGTTTCCGTGATCAACAGAATAGATGATAAAGAAATTACCTGAATAGCTTGCAGGAACAAATACAGACAAGGTATCGGATTGGAGTCATCTGTGCACCCAACACTCCTTTGCTTAGGCTTGCCAGTGTGAGGTCTCCATTTTCAATGGTATTATTCGCGCTGACAAATATCTTATCCGTCCTTGCCCTAGCCGATCCGGGCCCAGAATTGGTCACTGTGGTTTGAATTGTAAAATATTGCCCTGAAATCACCTCTACCGGACAATTAAATGATGTAGGCTGCAGATCAGGATACAAAGCCAGTTTTACATGAAGCCGTTTGGGACTACCAGCAATCCGCATGGTATTTGCATTGTTTGAACGGTCTGTATCTTCATTGAGATCCTCACTATCCGTTTCAAAGAAGGCATAATAATCACCACTAATACCATCCGGCACTTTCCATTGCACGGAGATCACTTTAGGTAGGCCTTGTGAAATCCGTCCGCCGTTGTAGGAAATGGAGCCAAGGAGCATGTCACCCCCGGCATTAAAAATACTATCTGCAGAAAAGTAGTACCGGTCTGTCCATCCCGAATAATACGTCGGAAAATTATTCAGATTGCTTACCTCATACTGGGCAGTATACGTTTGTCCTGATGTCAGCGTGTCAGGCAAACCGGAGAATGCACTCAGTGCCAGATCGATCTCCGGATAAGGCTCAAGAACAACAAGACCACTTCGAAGGATGTTGTTGGATTCTCCGCTTCCTTCATATGCCTTCTGTGTGGCATCACTGATAATATAAATGTAATATTCATTGGGGTTCTGGTCAATGGGTGTTTCAAGAGAAACTGTATATGCTATGGTTTGGCTTGTATCTAACAAAGATGTTTGTCGGGTGCCTAAAGGCATAGCTGTCGCCCGGTTCCAGGCTGGTGAAAAGGAAATGAAAATACTATCAGTGACATTGACCGTCACCGGTACATCCCCCTGGTTGGCCAGATGATAAGAAAAGGAAAAAGGTATTCCGGCCCGAATGGTATCCGGTGAGATCATGCCTGAAGTCACCAGGTCAGGATGCGGCGCTTCAAAAATAGTCAAGGGTGAAGCAAGAACATTATTCATCTCATTGTTTTCAAAAACCCCCAATCCGGCATCCGCCATCACGATCAGGTACTTGGAACCAAACTGATCTGCCGGCAGCGCCACTGAGAATGTATTTGAAACGGTATCCTCCGTAGTGAGCACAACATTATTCACTGACCGCGATGACAACAGGAAATCTGTCATCGTAGAAAGGGTATTGTCATTGGATAGGTAATACCTGTTGGTATAATTGCCATAATAATTACCTGGCCCGGAATTAATCACCTCCGTCCGGATACTGACCGTACTTCCGGACATGACCATGGCAGGATGGATCAGTGAATCAGGTACAAGGTCAGGTTGAGTGATGATGATGGGGTCTGAACGCAGGATGTTATTATTTTCAAATTCATATTCATTGATCTTATTGTTGTAATCAGCGACGACATATATATAATATGGCCCGCTGTATCCTCCGGTCAGCTTTACATTCACAGTCCGCTCTTCATATTGCCCTGGCATCAATCCGGGATTATGATAAGCGTAGCCTAAATGAACAAGAAAATTGGTATTGAATACAGGAGATTGGGATAAATAGTACCTGTCTGTATGCGCTGCTGTCGGTGCTGATCCGCCCTGGTTCTTGATTTGGAACGTAACCGGATACGTCTGGTACAAACTCATGGTATCCGGAGTGTCCAGACTGTCAGGCACTAAATCTGCGGGAGGTGTGAGGACCACCTGGATGACACCACTGTTCAAGGCGTTGTTGCCTTCAGAAGCAAATTCAAACACATTGAATTTGTAATCCGTATTCACGTGTATCAGATAATTACCAAAAATATTCTGTGGAATGACGACCGGCATATTCACGGTATATCCGGCATCAGGCAACAAGGCACCCACATGGGTTTTTGTTCCGAGCACTGCGGATATCCCGTTATTATTACCAGGAGCCGGTATAAGGGTAATCTCATCCTTCCAAATGGATGCGCCCGTGATTCCGGAGCCAAGATTTGTCACTGTGTAAGTCATGTTAATGGTCTCCCCGGAAAAAGTGATCAGCGGTGTGGTGATATTGGTCACCAACAGATCCGGTGGAGGACTTAATGTCACATTGATTTGCGTCGCACTGTACGCGGTGTTATTGTTATCAACCGTTTCCTTGATCCCATTGTAATGATCCGTCTTGATGATGATGTAATACAATCCATTTGATCCCTGCGGAAGGACCACATTTGCGCTATGTGTATAGGACTGATTCGGGTTTAGCGAATTGAGGCTCGGGACGGATGCCAGCAACGGATCAAAACTATTGTAGGTCGGATCCGCGGAAAGGTAGATATTCTCATACCATGTTCCTGGTATCGTTAACCCTGCCCCTTGATTTTTAGTAACCCATTCGACACCAATCGTTTGCTCCGAAAATCCTGTAGCCGGAATCGTAATCGATTGAATGACGAGGTCCGGAAGAAACCGAACGGAAAATGCGGACGTATCGGATGCCAATTCTTCATTGCAGATATTAACAGCATGTACCTGCCAGAGATATGTGGTCCCATAGCTCAATCCAGTGGCAAGCTTATTGATCGTAGTGACACCTGAATAAGTAGGTGTTACGGGTTTACTTCCTGTATTTGGCCAGATAAATATCTTATAGGAGGCTGCATTGGTGACCGGTGACCAGGAGAGGGACACCTGGTTTTCAAGACCGGTCGTACCATTGGCTGGAATGAGGTTTCCGGGGGGCGTATTGAGCGGCGGATAATTTGTAAACGTATAGGAAGTGCTGTCATTTGAAGGATTGACATCGGAAGGGAAATCAATCCAGGTGGTCAGTATATGTGTACCGAACGTGGAAGGATCAATGGTCTCTGTAAAATTGTAAAACAAAGTGTCTCCAGGCGGAACCTGAAGTGATCCCAAATTCTCTTCGACAGTCTCACCTCCAAATGTATAAGAAAGGTCAAAACCTGTTGACACCGAACTACCCATGTTGACCAATGCTACTTCTACGATCTCTGCACCACTCAGTCCACAACCTGCCTGAGGGGATAGCACCTGTGCCATCTTAATATCAAAGGACACTGGCGTGAATTCATC
>JADJVH010000021.1 GCA_016716665.1 Candidatus Opimibacter iunctus
AAGCAATTCAAGTTTGGCCGTATCGATATCCGTGCTGCGTTGCCTGAAGGCCAGGGACTCTGGCCAGCCTTGTGGATGCTGGGTTCTAACGTTGATGCCGTGAGCTGGCCTGCCTGTGGGGAAATCGATATCATGGAGCTGACCGGTGATCTTCCAAACAGAGTGGTGGGAACAGTGCATTATGGTGCCAATGTTGGTGATCACCAGCAAAACTCAAATGCAAAGTATCTCAGCGGTTCAGATAACTTCCAGGATGAATTTCATGTTTTCTCCATCAACTGGGAAAACAACCTGATTGAATTTCTGGTAGATGATGTGGTGTACCATACCATCACCCCGGCCAGTCTCAATGGGGCTACCTATCCATTTAATAAGAACTTCTTCTTTATATTCAATGTAGCAGTGGGTGGTAATTTTCCGGGCAATCCGGATGGATCAACCCCATTTCCGCAGCATATGATTGTGGATTATGTGAGGGTGTTTCAGAAATAAGAGCCATCACTTCTTTTTTAACGGGTTTCAATCCAAGAAGAGAGGTTGTGCAAGGATTTCAATCCATGATTTTGATCTTTAAATCAATTCCTGGAAAATATATCGTTCATCATACTCAATCTGATGCTCTTCAAGCATCTGGATGTATTCCTTTAGAAAGGCTTGCTTCTGATGATGGGCTTCCTGGTTTTCAATGTAGCGGAAGACATCACCTATGTGGGCATGACTATAAGTGAATGCACCAAAACCTTCCTGCCATTCAAACCTGTTTTCCAGCAGATGACTTTCATTGATCCACTTTGAAGATTTAGCTTTTGCATTTTTCATTACGGATGAAACGGATGTCGATGGCTTCAGTCCAAAGAAACAATGGACATGGTCTTCCACGCCATTGATGATAATGGTCTTGCATCCTGTTTCGTTGATGAGGTTTCCGATTACCCCATGAAGTTTTTGTTTCCAACTTTTATCTATCACTGCTGCCCGGTATTTTACCGCGAATACAGACTGGATATACATCTGGTGAAATGTATTTGCCATGGTGAAGCGTTTTGATAAAATTAGGGGGTTGGGCAAATAATTCCAAATGGAATTATTTGCTTTTTAAGTGCTTGGTGGGCTGTCCTGCTTTTGTTAACGGATTAAAATCCGTTGTTACAAAATCGGTCGTGCCTACGGCACTGGAAGCCGTCATTTTTCAAATGACATGTAGTTAAAGAGGCGAGGGCTTTAGCCCAACCATAATAGTGCCATAGGCACGACCGATTTTGTTGCCAGGGATTTCAATCCCTGAAAGAGGGTTGTGCTATGGATTTCAATCCCTGAAGAGAGGGTTGTACCAGGGATTCCAATTGGCATTTTTCAAATGACAGACACTAAGGAGGCGAGGGCTTTAGCCCAGCCAAATCAGTGCCGTAGGCACGACCGATTTTGTTGCCAGGGATTTCAATCCCTGAAGAGGCGGCGAGTGCCGTAGGCACGACCGATTTTGTTGCCAGGGATTTCAATCCCTGAAAGAAGCTGTGCCTGGCATTGAATCTGGATCCCTGAAAAAATCAATAAAAAAGGCAGACACCAAACTGGTACCTGCCTTTAATTTTTTTTTCTTGCTGATTACTATGCAGCAGTACTCTGCTGAGGCCTGCCCAACACCTTCAGCATGCGAATATGTGAGCGCAGTGCATCACGGAAACGTGGCTTCAGGTTATAATTCAAACCATGCTCTTTTGCTGTCTTCTCCACGATAGGAGATATAGCAGAGTAGTGGACATGACAGATGTGCGGAAACAGGTGATGTTCTATCTGGAAGTTTAGTCCGCCAACATACCAGGTGAGTAACCAGTTGTTTCTCCCGAAATTGGAAGTGGTCGCCAACTCATGTGCAGCCCAGTCAGCATCGACAACACCTTCTGCATTTGGCATTGGCTGGTCAGCACCCTCCACCACGTGCGCGAGTTGGAAGATAATGCTGAGGATAAATCCCGCAGTCCAATGCATGATCACAAATCCAACCAACACCTGCCACCAGGTGAAATCTGTAAAAAATAGGGTTAGCCCGATAAAGATGAACAGATAGAGCAACTTGAGAGCCACCATCTTGATGTATTCTCCAACAGGACTTCTTTTCAGTTGCCTTGTAATACCTGTTTTGTTGTATTCAGCTAATTGGGTGAAATCCTGAACCAGTTTGGACAGGGTCATCAACCCATAAAAGAAGAACGCATGGATATGCTGGTAACGATGGAATTTCTTGTATGGCGCACTGTGGGATAGCCTGATCGGCCCTTTGGAATCAATATCTCCATCAAACCCGTCTATGTTGGTGTTGGTGTGGTGGAGCAGATTGTGCTGCACCTTCCAGTTGAAGACATTACTTCCGAGAAGGTACATCGTGCTGCCAAACATTTTATTGACCCATTCTTTGCGGGAATAGGATCCGTGCACTGCATCATGCATCACACTCATACCGATACCAGCTGTACCCAATCCCATGATGATGACCAGTCCAAGCGCTACCCATATATTCATAGGGATCGTCAGGATCAGGACAAACGGGACAATGTACAGCGAAAGCATGACCAGGGTCTGGATGACCATGGCATAGTTTGCAGTAGGGGAGATACCTTTCTCCCTGAAATAGTCATTCACATTTTTACGAACCGCAGCAGCGAAATGTTGTTGATTTTTATCACTGGTGGCGAATTTCAATGTTTTCATTCCTTCCATGGAAATATTTTCATTACGTTAAGGGGCTGCAAATTACAAAATGACATAATCATTGCCCTGAATGAATCATGACATCTGTACTCAGACATTCCTATCTGCTTTAATATCAAACAGTTAAAAATGTTCTATTGTTTCAGGGGGGCTATGGTTGACCACCTGTTAACATACTCCTGACTGGTCTTTCGTATGCAAAGTGGTTTAGGTGGCAGAGACCGGCAATGGCTTTCCTAATTCCTTCAATCGACGTATATGAGACAGGAGTGCAGCCGTAAAACTAGGTTTCAGGTTATAATTCAACCCATATTCCTTTGCCGTTCTCTCCACGATAGGAGCGATTTTCCGGTAATGGATATGGCTGATATTTGGAAAGAGATGATGCTCGATCTGAAAGTTCAATCCTCCTACATACCAGTTGAGGAAGAGATTGTTCCTGGCAAAATCAGAGGTCGTATGTAACTCATGGATCGCCCAGTCATTTTCAATAACACCTTGTTCATTTGGCAATGGCTGTTCTAACCCTTCAACAACGTGAGCCAATTGAAAGACAGTGCCCAGGATAAGCCCGGTAGTCCAGTGCATAATCACAAAGCCCAGCAGTACCTGCCACCAGGTAAAAGGCGTAAGCAGCAGCGGCAGGCCGATGATAAACGAAAAATAGAGCAACTTGACCGCTACCATTTTGATATATACGGCAGTGGGATTGGTATTGTACTGCCGTGCATATCCATCCCTGTTGAACTCCGCCATCTGGGTAAAGTCCCTGACCACCTTAAACATCGTCATGAGGCCATAAAAGAAGAAGGCGTGAATGTATTGGTAGCGGTGAAACTTCCTGACAGGGGCGTGATCTGATAGCCGGATCGGCCCTTTGGATGCTATGTCCTGGTCAAATTCATTGATGTTGGTGTAGGTATGATGGAGGACATTGTGCTGTACCTTCCAGTTGAACACATTACCTCCAAGAGCGTACATCGTTCCGGCAAAGAAATTATTGATCCATTCCTTATCCGAATAGGAGCCATGTGCAGCTCCATGCATGACCGCCATGCCTATGCCGGCGGTACCGATCCCCATCACAACTGCCAGGAGCGCGGCAACCCACAGATTCATCGGTACGGTCAGCAAGACGATAAATGGAACCAGGTAAATGGAAAGCATGGCAATGGTCTGTATAATCAGGGAGAAATTACCCTTGGTAGAGATTCCTTTTTCCTTAAAATAGTCAGAGACATTTTTTCGTACAGCATCCGCAAAAAGATGTTGTTGCGGGTTAACCGCAGTAAACTTTAATGATTTCATAGAGAATAGCTTGTGATTCAGCGGACTATCCGGGTCCTGGACAGGATTAGAAAGCAACCGGAAACAATGGATTATAGTTATCCGGCAGGGGATTATGACATCACCTATTAATTGCAAACCACGTAAGTGTGGATTTCGTTCCAATTTACACTCGATTTGCTGATTGTATAACCGTTATTGACAGGGATTATTGCAGACCTGCAGAAAGGATAAACCAAGTATTTTCTCGCCACTATTTTTCATTTGCCTCGTGACAGGCTTATAGAATAAACCTTGTAGCGCACATTTAGGTGATGTAGTAATTTATCTACACAATTTCATGCATGCAGATTCGAAGCTTGCCTTATCTTGGTCTCGGTTTTTTGGGGTTTTCGTGGCAGACTATGTCACAAAAAGCAGGGGAGGTCGCAGGACCTCCCTTTTTGCTTTTTAAGTGCTTTATCTTTAGCCATGTTCCGGATTTTAACCAATGGTGCTTTCCCCTTTTAATCCTTCTCAGATCGGCCTCGTCTGCAAGCCTGGCTGGTTCTTGCAGGTTGCTCCTTTCCAAGGGATGGCCATTTGCAACTCAATACCCCCGACTCTTATCCGATATCCTTTTGCTGCAGCAATTGATTACCCGCAGCAGATGCGCTGTTACTATCAGGACAGCAATGCATCGGTAACCTTTGCCTGGATCACTCAAAATACCAATAATGCCTCCTAAACCAACCGCACTCATCACAGGCAGTGCCTCAGGCATTGGCTATGAGATGGCAAGAATTCTTGCAGGGCAGGGTTATGACCTTTACCTGGTGGATATTCAGGAAGAAGCTTTGCTACAGGCAAGCAAAGAGCTTTCACACCTATTTAAAATTTCAGTGACAGTTTGTGCCATTGATTTGTCATTACCTGATGCTGCGGAGATGATCTACAAGGATTGTTGTGACCGCAAGCTCGATGTCGATGTTTTGATCAGCAATGCAGGATTTTTTTTCTTCAGCGAGGTGGCACAATCCGATCCTGAAATCGCTGCAAGGATGATCCGGCTGCATGTACATACACCCTCTATGCTGGCCATTTATTTTGCAAGAGAAATGAAGCAAAAGCAGCGAGGATATATCCTGATGACTTCTTCGGTCTCGGCCTATAAGACCTTTCCGGGTATCGGTTTTTATGCGGCAAGCAAGGCGTATTTAAAAAGTTTCTGCGAGTCCATGCGCCATGAACTGCGCTATCACGGAGTCTATGTAACCACTTTGTGTCCCGGTGCTACAGCAACCAACCTATATGACCCTGGTATCATCAATGTCAAGACTGCAAAGCGATGGGGCATCATGATGGATCCACACAAAGTCGCAGCCGCAGGGATAAAGGGTATGTTTAACCAAAAAGCAATGGTCATGCCCGGGCTCATGACTAAGGTGTTGACTATCTTATCGGTCCTGACCCCGGGGGCTGTCATTTATTGGGCCAGGGTGAGATGGAAACGTCTTTTTTGAAAACTTCTGGTTTTCAAAATTCGTGAGTTGTGAGAATTCACTGATAGCTGATAGCTGATCATGCTTCGACCTGCAAACGCACAACCTCGTGCTATACTTCGGCTACGCTCAGCACGGCGCAGCTCAGCAACCGCCGATCACCGATCACCGATAATCAGGAAAGCGGCAGGCTCATGATCCAGTCTCCGATAATTCTCCAAAAGGAAAATTTATAGAAGGTAAGCACCGCCAATTGAAACAACCCAATAACCAACATGACAAATGGAAATACATCAAGACGCTTGTGTGCCTTCCAGTCCCAGATCAATAGCGTGATGAGTAAGGTGTCTGCCAGCGCAAAACCGATCAACTGAACCAATGGCATGCCCTCAAGCACAGGGACCATCGGAATAAATTCCTGGAAATACTTGTAGATCAGCCGGTCGGTGATTGGCGTAAAGAGTGGAAAGACCGTACAGACCATATAGCGGGCATGTGTAAGCGGGGTCTTGCGATGCCACATCGAGAGACCATACAGGATCGCAAATGCTATAAGGGAAATAAACATCAGCGCAATCCAATAATAATAAAGCGAAGTGCCAGCCTCCATATCATTGACGGTGATCTGGGCAAGATGTGCGCCTGTGAGGACGATCAGGGGCGCAATAATATAAGAAAGCTTGCCTGTGAGTTTATGTATCTTGTTTTTCTTCAACCGGATGAGTAGCGCCTGTCCGATCAGCATCAGGCACCATGCGCTCATCGCTACACCATGCAGATGTTTTGCCACCTCCATGTCTTCGGCCAACCGGCCATAATAGGATGTCCAGAAGGCCCAGAGTGCAAATGCAAAGAAGACTACAAATGCAAAAACACTTTTGTCATAAAGGAACAAATCAAGGTGCTTCCGCTTTCCGGCAGATCTGGTCTTCTGTATACCCATGGTAAAAGGAGGTTAGTGATTAAAATCAATTCACTAAAGTAATCAACTGGGTATTAAAGTACTGAGCAACCTGGATGGGGTTGATGATTTTGCATCCCACAGTAATAGCTGTTAGCTCAAATCACGCCCAAATCCCGCACCCCCACATCTGGTAGCTGGTAGCGGATAGCTGTTAGCTCAAAACACACCCAAACCCCACACTCACACATCTGGTATCTGGTAGCTGATAGCTGACGGCTGATCACAGATATTTCCTCCCTCCGCCTATCTTTACGCCCTATGCGTAAAGTATTTCTATTCGTATTGCTGCTTTCTGCAGCCAATCTCTCTGCGCAGTTTTCTATTTCATTTCCTGTCGTTAACGAGGGAGTCTATGCGATTACAGATACGGTGTATATGGCTCCTGACGGCAATGATGATGCCCCAGGGACATTTGCCCAACCGGTGAAGTCCTTCAATGTTGCTGTTGCCAAGCTACCTTTTGGTCAACCAGGTATTAATGGCGGTAATGCATTTGGACTGATCATGCTGAAAGAAGGTCATTATATCACCTTAAGTGGGTTTCAGCAATATGTCAATATGTGGCAATCCGGTGATCGCTTTAAAAACATTAGTGTTGAAGGTATTGGAAAAGTCACGATAGGAGGCACGCCCTCAGCGTTCGCTGCAGGCAACTTGTTAGTATTGTCGGGTGACCATATCTATATTCGTAACCTACGACTCCAATACACTGCAAGTGCAGGAATCCTCCTGGCCCGCAATGCAGCTCCCATTAGGCAACATCATATATTGATAGAGGATGTGGGGATAGACAGTGTCGGGAGCTTCTCTATGCTCCTGAACAATGTAGATACGATACTTGTACGAAATTGCAGATCGCTTTATGCCAGCAGGCCAGGCAGTGATGATTTGACATCTCCATGCCAATGGCCTAGTGGTATTAAGTTTTTCAATAGCACTCAGTTTACCATTCATGATTCTGAGATTGCCTACACGAGGGGAGAAGGGCTCAATTTTCAAAACAGTCGCAGAGGGCAAGCATTTCGAAACCAGTTACATGACAATGGACTTAACTTTTACAATGAGAATTCTGCATTTGTACAGTTCCATCACAATCTGATCTATAATACGCCTGGGATTGGACCAACCTATTGGCGAAACTGTCCTGCGGATACAGGAGCGATCTGGGCCAGTGGAGGAATGTTGATTGCCAATGAAGGATCATGCGACCTTGGCAACCTTCCGGTTTTTCAGGGATGCGCCACCAAATGCATTTTTCCGGACGAGACCTTCCCCAATGTCGACAGCCTTTTTGTGTACAACAACATATTCCAGAATACCGGCAATGCGCTCGCGTTTTGGGAGGGAGCCACTTCGATTCAAGGCGCCAATTGCATCCGCGACGTTTTTATTTTTAATAACACCATCATAGGGGCATTAGGTATGCCCGGAGCCACAGCCACAGGATTTGTCAATGTATTCTTTCCCGGATACAATATCGTATTTAATAGTTTCTATGGTTACCTGCAGAATGTACAGGTGCTGAATAATGTATTCACTTATGATACCGATGAATACGTTAATCTAAAGCCTGTCAATATGGTGTTTCACCCCCAGCATCCGGGACCTCGGGAGATCACCTTTGATGGCAACTTGTGGATAGCAGGCCATGACTACACTGGTCCAGCGGATATGATCAGACCTGATTTGCCAGGCGGTACTTCCTTACTGACAGACTCCCTTGACGCCATCGTCCCATGTTTTGAAAATGCAGACTGGGTCTACAGCAGGCCACCGGCGTTTCCATTCCTGACGGACGATTACCTCAACTCCCCACGCCATACCTCAGCCACCAATGTAGGCGCCCTTGAATTTGATGCAGACTGTATGACCCTTTCTGTTGAACCAAACACTTCATCATCAGATATTGAAGCATATCCAAACCAATGTACTTCCTGTAACGAACTGTATTTAAAGAACCTTTCATCAGACACCCAATACAGCTTCAGTATATTTTCAACAATCGGCAGCCTGGTATTAACTGGCAGGGTAGAAAGGAATGTTATTCCATTAAAAAATGCATTGCCCGAAGGCATATACATCCTCCATATCCATGGTGACAACGCGCACTATGCGCGAAAGATTCTTGTATTGTAAATCGTGAGTTAGATAAATCATGACTCCCCCTTTAGAGGCTACCGTTTATACTCAAATCGGTATTGGCCTGTTTTTAAAATTTCCGCAGGAAATAAAAACGCCGCTGGATGGAGTTCTCTCCGCCAGCAGGATGATTCCAATTGAGAATTCATTTAGGTATTCATTTTACGTATTCAAATTTGTGAGTTGTGAGTTGTCAGCTGTGAGTGGCCTATTGTTGATGGTTGATGTGTTGATTGGGTTAGCGCCCACTACAAATTGCCCACCCGCCAATTGCCCACTGCCTATTGCGGACTAATAGCTGATAGGTAATAACACCCCAGTACTCCCGCTCACTCCCATCTGGTAGCTGGTAGCTGGTAGCTGGTAGCTGGTAGCTTGTAGCTGACGGCTGATAGCTCAATCCACACCCAAACCTCACACCCTCACATCTGGTAGCTGGTAGCTGGTAGCTGGTGGCTGATAGCTGATAGCTGACGGCTGATAGCTCAATCCACACCCAAACCTCACACCCTCACATCTGGTAGCTGGTAGCTGGTAGCTGGTGGCTGATAGCTGATAGCTGACGGCTGATAGCTCAATCCACACCCAAACCTCACACCCTCACATCTGGTAGCTGGTAGCTGGTAGCTGACGGCTGATAGCTGACAGCTGATAGCTCAAATCACACCCAACCCCCACACTCTCACATCTGATAGCTGATAGCTGATAGCTGGTAGCTATTCATCCCCCCCGTACATCAACTCCTTCACCTTCTCCTTGTCGTCCTTGATATTCTTGAGGTCAAACATCGTCCCGAAGACGTGGTCCCAGAGCGTCGAACTGACACCAAATCCCATGTGTCCATCCTGATAATGGTGGAGATGGTGATTGCGCCAGTGATTCCTCATCCAACTGAAGGGTGGGCGCCAGGCATGGATGGCATAGTGCATGCTGCCATACAGCAGGTACCCAAGCATAAAGCCGGCGAAAAACGGAAACGCATTGTATCCCATGAGGAGGTACATGATCCCGAGTATCGTGCCGGAGATCAGGATGCTGGGGAGTGGAGGCATAAAGAGCCTTGTCTTGTCCCTGGGGTAGTGATGATGGCTGCCATGGAATATGTAGACGATTTTCATCCCCGTTTCACTCTTGGCTTCAAGGTGGAAAAGCCAGCGGTGCGCAATATATTCAAAGAAGGTCCAGAAGAAGATACCTCCCACAAACAGGAGGATGATTTTCTGGATCGAAAACCCAAAGGCATCATAGCCATGGTAGAGGAAATAGATGATCACCGGCAGGTACATCGCCCAGATGATCAGGGGATGTCCTTTGGTCAGCCATTCCAATGCGGTGCTGTTAAACAACCGCGCCTGACCCGAATTTTCAATTTTCTCGATATGCATACTCAGGACGTTTTTAGTGCCGGGGCAAAGATAAGGATTATGGCAAAAAAAGACAAAAACATCTTTTTATTGTGATTTCCAACTGCAGCAGGTTTCCCGTCTCAGAACGCCCATGGAATCTCTGGATAAAAGAGGGTAGGCTACCTGGGGATCTTCCATGTGAACAGCCTGGCATCTGGCCACCGATGGGACATCCAGGGTAGATTCCATCCCAGCATGAGTCACAGTTTTGAATTGCTTCACATTTCGAACTAAAGTAACCTCTCGAATAAGAATTATATGCTCCATACTAGCTTAAATAGATTGAATTCTATTATCCTCTTTTGACTACCTTCGAAAACATAAAACCATCACATGCGCTTCATCTTCATCATTACTTTCGTCTTCCTGATGCAGTCCATCCATGCTCAATCATCCGATGGCCTCGCAGGCAATTATTCCGCCAGTTTCAATGGCGACGATCTCTACCTCTCTCTCGAGAAAAACTCTGGCAACATGTATGGGGGCATCATGAAGGATAGTTATCAAACCTACACTGTAGCACTAACTACCTCCGGCACAAGGGTGACAGGTACTGCAAAGGAGTCGACCCTGGGTCTTGAGTTCAAGATCACAGGACAAGTGCAAGGTGATCAGTTGCCACTCCATTTTACGATCGAAGTGGCCGGAGAAAGCAACAGCATGGATATCGTCTTTGCACGCGAAGGATCGGCACCTGCGCGCGGCTTTAATAATGATGTTCAACCATCAGCACTGGTGCTGCCTGCCGGTGCACAGCATCCACAGGAAGTAGCAGGCACCTGGGCTAAGGAAGAACTCTATCAATCCGGTGCAGGCGACAATTACATGGGCTCCAGCTTTTCCCAAAGCCTGACCTTCCTGCCCGACGGACAACTATCTGAAGGCAGCAGCAGCGCCTCCATGAGCGGCAGCAACTACAGCGGCCAGAGCACAGGGCAGGGTGGAGGTATCATCCCCGGCGCAGCATGGTACACCATCGGCAATCAATTGTACCTGATGTTTACCGAAAATGGCCAGACCCAAAATGTAGCATTAGGCAAGTATTACGTGGAAGGAAATAATATGCTCCTCACAGGGACCAATGGGGAGAAAGTACTGTTAAACCGAAAGAGATCACAGCAGGTACCATTAGCCACCACTACCACCCAGTTGGGTGGGGGTTTGGGGGGATTGAGCTATCAGCCGTCAGCTATCAGGTTTTAGCTACCAGCTTCCAGAGAATTAGCAGAACTCACATCTCACGATTCACGCCTCACGATTTTTTTAGCTACCAGCTACCAGCTTCCAGCTTCAGGCCAGTTTGCAGTCGGCAGTTTTCAGTTGGCAATTCGGCATGGTCAATAGCTAAACCAATCAACACATCAACCATCAACACATCCCTCAACCAATTACAACTCAGCACCTTCAAAGGGGGAGCCATGATTTATCTAACTCACAATTCACCGATCCCTGATCACCGATCACAAGATCACCGATCTACCAATAGTATCTGAACGCCTGGCTGATGGCGATGGCGATAAAGATCATTCCAACAATCTTACTGGCATAGTGACTGAGCTTGTCACTCTTGTCCCGGATATACTGGCCGAGCTTGGCATAGAGGAGAAAGACAAGAAAGGAGCCCCCGACCACACCCACAGCAAAGGCAGCAATAAACTCTGGTTCGAGTCTGATGATATTGGCGGAGTGGAGGTAGCCACCAAGGAATACGTAATAGGGGATAGCGATCAGGTTGAGGGCACTGAGCATAAAGCCCTTGGCCGCCCCGATGACATGCATGGCTTTATTGGATGGCCGGGGTGGGGCGGTATTTTTCTTAAAGAGGTAATAGACACCAATGATGAGGAAGATCGGGATACAGGTGACAATGATGGCACGCTCCATCCCCGGGTTGGCGGTGAGGATGTTGAAAAAGCTGAGGGCGATGTAGGACTGGAAGAACTCCACAAAGGATGCACCGACCCCCATAGCTATGCCTGCACGGACCCCACGCCTGATGGAAGCCTCAGCGATAGAGACGTTGATCGTTCCAAACGGAATCGTCCCTAAAAAGCTGCAGAGCCAGCCCCAGAAGAAATGTGTCAGAAATCCCAAATGGTATTAATTAGTTCTTTTGTAGCGAAAATATATGATTAAAGCGGATATTATACTTTTAAATGTGTCCGGGGCATTTCCAAGCCTTTTATTCTGCCTCGCAATCCTGTACATGACGTTCCAGTGAAAGGCCATATCCATGTACGCTTTCCAGAGGGAATACCCCGGCTGGTAGATGTGCGCAGGGTCGGCACTGGTCCCGTTAAACTCAAGGACACGAATTTCCCTCCCGGCCCTCAATGCTTCCCAGGATCCTATCCTCATGTCAAATCTGCCATAATATACCCCCGGCATTGTCCGCAGGAGAGATACCATATGCCCCCGGATCGCTTCATCGATCTCCACATTCCGGTTGAGGAACATGGTGCCCCGGCAATGATTACCGACAGGCTCCAGGATCAATACCTCTCCCGGTGAAAGTACTTCATTCCAGCGAGCCCCAAATTTGTCTCGTAGCTTTTCATATTGCAACACCGCCCGGTCCTGTTGCATGATCAACTGGCCCAATGTAGTCTTGCCATCTCCCTTGACCTGCAGAAAGTGTTTTTCACAAATGGAAGTCACCGCGGATTCAGTACCATCGGGCATGCTATAGACCATGATGCTCACTTCCAGCGGCAATTCCACATAGGTCTGCAGGATGATGTCTATAGGATGGTCACTGATATATTGGAGCAGTTCCGCCATAGAATTTATCCTGGAGATCAACCAGCCCCGTTCACCCACTTCCGGCTTGGCGATAACAGGAAATGTTAGCCCGGACTGCTCGAAGATGTGCGGTATATCAGCAGTTGCGACAGGTGCCTTGAGAAGGACAGTTTTGGGTTTGAATGCATCAGGAATATGATGCAGGATGGCCGATTTAGACTCACCAAAGAAGCCACCGGTTGGTATGCCAGGGTTGGTCAGCGTAAAGAAGAAAAAATCTCTTGCCTTGATTGCATTCCATATCCACATGCCAAGTACCGGAATATTGAAGACATATAGTGGCCAATATTCCCATGACCTCAGTCGGATGAAAAATCGTCTCCACCACAGCGTAACCGGTGATATGATATGCTCCGGCTCAGCGGTATATGTCGCGGTATCACTGTCCATGATGGATCATGATTTCTTCCCGCCTTTCCGGGTCAAGAGAAAGATGAAGTATCGAACCTGAATTTTCTTTTAACTCTATGCTGGTGACTGACAGGGTCTTGACGACATCTTGCCTGTTCATCACAAATCCATTAGCCGGATCATCATTGGGCTGCTGATGAAAAGCGATAATGGATTCGCGGTCCACTACCGGATGTTCATCTATCCATTTTTCAAACAAAGATTTTCTCCATTCTCTCACTTTGGGAGGATATAAGGTCACCGAAGACCATATCCTTGGCTGATCGAAAAGCGGCGGGCTGATATGCTTCTGGTCCCCATCCCAGATCAGTTGCATGAGCATATGGTTTTCATATACCAGCAAGGTGAAAGGTGCAATGCCACTTAGGTCCGTTTTCAAAAGGAAGTGGTTTGTATCCTCAGCGATTGCAGCCGCAGTCAGCACCTTACCTCTGCTCATGCGATATGGTGGGGCAGGTATGAAAGGTTCATAAGCGCCATTGAGCAGGCATACCGCACGGCCGCTGTCTGCAAGGGCAATCCAGCTTCCGCCGGAAGATTCGTCAAGCGGGAAATGTATCGCATTCCAATCCGGGGTATGGGTAGAGACCAGGCCGGTAGCCTGCCTTCCCGGACTTTCATCACGATTGGAGGTGATGTATATCGTATCGCCTTGTGGGATAAAACTTACTGTGCACATGATTCCTGCCGATAGCGGATGGTCGATGGGGCTACTCCAAAATGTTCCGGCAACACAATAGATGGAGCGATAGTTTTAAGTGCGATCTTGACAATCGCCAGGTGATGGATCGTATGTTCTATGGTATAGATCAGTTCCCTACCCATGGTGGATGGAACTAATAATTTTCCTGTCCATGCTCCGTGCAATCCAGCAAGCATTGAGCCTCCGGATTAATTTCTGTCAGACGCTCACGGATCACATTCACACAACTCAGTGCGAATTCAGGTGCGGTCTCAATAAGGTAGTCCCTCCTGCGCAATGCATAACTGATGATGGGAACATTATTATCACTGTATTGCTCCACGAGGCAGTTGTAAAACTCAATAATATGTCTCGTATGTTGGCCAATAGTGGCGCCGGACAAGATGGGCATAGGGGTCTGATAAACCACCGGATCAATCAATGCGAGATAATGCCTGAGGTCATTCAGGGCTATACCGGCTATACCTGGCAGGGAGATTTGCTGTGTCGGCTCCATTGGCTGCGAAAGATACGTTTTTCCTTTATTCGGTCATGCGACGCGGAATAAAGGCTGGCTAAAGAGGCTAAAGCAGACCAACATGTAAAAAAATGAAGGGGTTCAAAATCTTGAACCCCTTCATTTTTTTACATGTTGGATATAATCTCATCCCCGAATTCAGAGCATTTCAACAACGTAGCCCCGTCCATCAGGCGATGGAAGTCATAGGTCACCCGTTTGTTTTCAATAGCTTTTTCGAGGCCTTTTTCGATCAGGCTTGAGACTTCATCCCAGCCCAGGTAGTCAAACATCATCACCCCGGAGAGGATGACTGAGCTTGGGTTGACCTTGTCCAGGCCTGCGTATTTAGGAGCAGTACCATGCGTTGCTTCAAAGATGGCAGCACCGTTAACATAATTGATATTGGCTCCAGGAGCGATACCGATACCACCAACCATTGCCGCGAGGGCATCAGAAATATAGTCGCCGTTGAGGTTGAGGGTAGCGATGACATCATACTCTGCAGGGCGAAGGAGGATCTGTTGGAGGAAAGCATCTGCGATGACATCCTTGATGAGCAGTGCTCCACCATCGAGTGCTGCTTTCTGGGCAGCATCAGCGGCTTCCTGGCCTTGTGCGGCGACAATACGGTCATATTGAGCCCAGGTAAATACCCTGTTGCCATATTCCCTTTCTGCGAGGGCATATCCCCATTCTTTAAACTTACCCTCTGTATACTTCATGATATTGCCCTTGTGGACGATCGTCACGCTCTTGCTGCCTTTACGGAAGGCATGCTCGAGGGCAGCCCTGACCAGGCGCTCGGTACCTTCTATGGATACCGGCTTGACACCCAGGGACGAAGTTTCAGGGAAGCGTATGTTTTTGACGCCCATTTCTTCGATGAGGAAACGTTTAACCCGTTCGTTTTCAGGGCTTCCGGCCAAAAATTCGATACCGGCATAGATGTCTTCTGTATTTTCCCGGAAGATGATCATATTGACTTTTTCAGGCTCCTTTACCGGAGTAGGCACGCCTTTATACCACCTCACAGGGCGGACACAGGCATAGAGATCCAGTTTTTGGCGCAAAGCCACATTTAAGGACCTGATACCACCACCTACTGGTGTAGTCAAAGGGCCCTTGATGGCGACCAGGTGGTCAGTGATGACATCGAGTGTAGCTTGTGGAAGCCAGTCTCCGGTCTGTTTAAAGGCCTTTTCACCTGCCAGAACTTCCTGCCAGATGACCTTGCGGGCACCATTGTAGGCTTTATGTACGGCAGCATCAAAGACGCGTACAGAGGCCGCCCAGATATCGGCTCCGGTGCCATCTCCTTCGATAAAAGGTATAATCGGATCAACAGGTACCTGGATACCGGCTGATGTCATCGTTATTTTAGATCCGTTCATTTCAATGTATTGTGTTAGAATGAGGCGCAAAATTAGAAATTCTGTGGGAAGCCGGGGCTGCCTATTTTTTCAATACCTTAGCACCTGATGCGCAATCCGATCATAGACGCTGCAGATGATCATCTGACCCCCCAGGAAAAGCAGGTCGAAAAGGCCTTGCGTCCCAAGGGGTTGACAGAGTTTGCCGGACAGGAAGACATTGTAGAAAACCTTTTTGTGTTTATCCAGGCCGCAAGGCAACGTGGCGAAGCACTGGACCACGTATTGCTCCATGGACCTCCCGGACTAGGTAAGACCACGCTATCCCATATTATTGCGACTGAACTTGGCGCAAACCTGCGGATGACCTCAGGGCCTGTCATCGAAAAGCCGGGTGACCTCGCAGGCCTCCTGACCAATCTGCAGGAAGGGGACGTCCTCTTTATCGATGAGATCCACAGGCTCAATACGGTGGTTGAAGAATACCTCTATTCTGCCATGGAAGACTATCGCATCGATATCATGATCGATAGTGGCCCCAGTGCGAGATCGGTACAGATCAGCTTGCAACCTTTTACTCTTGTCGGGGCAACGACAAGGCTTGGATTGATTTCAGCTCCGATGCGCGCGCGCTTTGGGATCAACTTCCATTTGGATTACTACGATGTGCCTACACTTGAAAAAATTATATCCCGTTCATCTGCAATACTGGAAGTACCTATCACAGACAAAGGACGCCTTGCCATTGCATCAAGATCACGCGGTACCCCACGTATTTCTAATGCGTTGCTCCGCAGGGTTCGAGATTTTGCCCAGATCAAAGGCACAGGGACGATCGATGAAGAAATCGCGATCCATGGACTCAATGCATTGCGGGTCGATCAATATGGCCTGGATGAAATGGACAACAGGATCCTTTCGACCATCATCCATAAGTTTAATGGCGGCCCGGTAGGAATTACTACCATCGCAACAGCTGTAGGGGAAGACCCGGGAACAATTGAAGAAGTATATGAGCCCTTCCTGGTGATGCAGGGCTTTATCCAGCGGACCCCACGCGGCCGTGAAGCAACCCCAAAGGCTTTTCAACATCTGGGCGTGCCCTATAAACCAATACAACGGGATTTGTTTTCGTAAAGGATATGGAGGAGAAGCAAGTAAAATCCAAGCAGGCTGAACGGGGAAAGGAAACACTCTTCAGGGTGACCTATAATCACCAGAGTAAGCTCGTACAGATAGCGGACTATAAGGCCAATATGATCATATCCGTCAGCACGATGGTGATTTCTGCTATTGTGGCTGTCATAGGCTATGGCACAGTGTCCGGAGCCATCATGAGTTATGGGACTAAGTTCATCCTTCCCTTGACCATCATCATTATATCCTCGCTGGTTTCCCTGGTCTTTGCGATCCAGGCCGCTCGTCCAAAACTCATCAAGTCCTATAAGACGGAATCTTCAGGCCAGAAATCAAGCCTGCTTTTTTTCGGGGTGATTGCGGGATATTCCCAGCAGGAATATCTGGCAAAGATGAAGGACCTCATTGCTGCGGGCGATGAGATGTATGAGCACATGACCATCGATATCTATTACCAGGGCCTCGTCCTCAAGCGCAAATACAATCTGCTGGTCTTCGCCTACCAGACCCTGATGTGGGGATTTGTAGCCAGCGTGGTGATTTTCTTCTGCGTGATGTTTTTTGGTCTATAGAGAGTAACAGGTATCAGGGCAGGTTTTCCTTTGATGTGGGAAGGTTATCTTTTTTAGCTTCTGCTTTTCTTTGCTTGCCTGCATTGTTGAGTGGATCCCAGGTGATATTGAGATTTCCATCTTCATCCGTTTTTGCTCTCAAGCGGATATTCACCCCGGCCTTGTCTTTGTTTTCCAGGATATCATTTTCTGCCCTTGACAAGTTGCTTACAGGTACTTGTATACTCATATCAGTGCCCTTTTTTGTGTCATAGATCCCTTCAATAAACAGGACCACTACATTTGATCGTATTTCCATTTTGCGGATCAGGAAGGCGGACCCGTCTATCTGGAGCTGGTTTCGGAGTTCGGCAAACCGGATATGGGAAAAGTCTCTTTTCTTGAAGGCAACTTCCGTGATTTTCATGGCGGGCTCAAATTGGTTGAGCTCTCCGTTGACCAGTGAAAAATCAACAGTTCCTTTCATTGTATTTTCCCTGACGATAGCCTTGTCGTTGAGCTCACACGCTATTCCGATTTTAGCACTCAATTGTCCTTTTGTATTTACAGCGGTGACTGCATCTTGTCCGAAATTATCAAATGACCTGAATAAGCGTGGAATATCCATGGAGGTCAGGCGGGAATCAATGTTCAGGAAATTTGTTCTTGCCCCATTGATGAGTGTCCCTTTTACAGATGCTGTGCCTCCTGCATGCTGAAGACGCACTTCGTTCATCGTGACTTTATTTCCTTCCATGAGCAGGGAGGCTTTGACCTGGGTAGCTTTGAACTTCTTGTAGTAGAGTTCTCCTGCAGTGACCGTTAACTTCGTCTTTCCGTCTTGCAACATGCGGTCAGTATTTTCGGTCACTTTTGTAATCTTATTTTTCGGAGTTGTTTTTACAGCCAGCTTCCCTGCAGCAGGTTTGACATAGGAAATGAAATCGCCAAGGTCGAGTGATGGAGATGTTATAGCCAGGTCGATGATGAGTTGTTCCGGATTGAGATTGAGCATGGCCATTAAATTTTGTACATACCCATTCATCGTAAATGCACTATGCCCTACAGTCGCTTTCAGGTTTTTCAGGATCACATCATGTTGTGTAAATTCAATCTCGCCACTGCAATCATTAAAGACCAGGTCTCTGGGCAGGTAATGCATGGTAGCCTCATGCAGGCTCATCACACCATTCAGGACAGGCCTGACGGTATCCTCTTTTGCGATGGAACCATAGTAGTGTACGTCTAGCTTTCCGGTTCCTTTGACAAACTGAATGGTCGCACTTTCGCCAAGGGTATTGACATTGGTAAGTGCAAAATCCGACTTGAAGTCACAGGATAGCACAGGGTTTTGAAGGTTGGTGATTTCCAGTAAATCAGATTGGAGTGTGATCTGGTTCCAGTCTGCCGATAGTTTATGGAAAGTAAATTTGGTATTGGCATCTCCGGGCATATGGCAGGTATCAATCCTGTTGTTAAAAGTGCCTGAGAAAGTGGCGTTTTCAAGTTGTCCTACAGGAGTTTTCATAGTGGCCCCTTTAACGATAAATCCTGTTTCGATGTGGGGTAAAACTTTACGCGCCATCTTGCCGGTGATGGAAGCAGTGATGTCAATTGGCTGATCAATAGTGATAGGACTTACCTTTTGTACGATCGCTTGGGTGAGAAGGGAATGTGCATCGGCATAATAGATCTGATCTGTCCTGATCCGGAGATCATAGGACATAGTATCCGCATTGAGGAAGATGGCGCCATTGATATTGAAGGGCTTGCCGGCAATAGAGAGATTGACATTTTTCAGGAGCAACCTGTCTTCTGGGTAGTACGTCAGCGTAAACGATCCGCCAAGCGTCTTATGTCTCAGGTAACTTCCTTTTTCAAGGTTGAAACCAATCCCGTGAACGATGGATCTGAGGTCAATATAAATGCTGGTGAAATTATCCCTTTCGCTGATCTTGCAATGGAGCTTGTCAAGGAATATCTCATGCCTCGCATTCAACATCTCATTGTCCATCGTGATCCGGGTATTTCTGAGACTGAATTCCGGAAGGGCGTGATGTGGGGCCGTCGATTTTATATGTTCTGTCTCGATCAGGTTGCTGATTCCACAGGGGTCTGTATATAGATAGAGGGCTCCGCGTTGAATGGCCACTTTGCATACTTCGGGCTTGCCCTTAAGCAAACTCTTCCATCCAAAAGATATATAGATCTTATCCGCATGTAAAAGGTCGTGGTGATGCTGATTCCACAAGGAATCCCTTATCACCAGGTCTGTGAGGCAAACTGCAAGATGTGGAAATGTAGTGAAAAAGGCAGGTGTCAGTGAGCCCAAAGTGACATTGCCTTTGATCCGGTGATTGATCTCTTCAATAGCGATGCCATGAATAGCCTCCTTGTAGCGCGAGACCAGAAGGTGCGCTGTAAGCCAACTCAGGAAGAGAATCAACAGGACTCCACCGGTCAGCCGAAGTATATTTCGCTTTGATTTTTTCAATCATTCAGAAATTAATCTTCAAGGATAGCCTAAAAGCCAGGGAGCCGGCGTTTAAACAGGGAGAGGTCTATGATAAACGTCTTTAGAGATACGATTGTTCCACATCCTTTGAGATTAGTCCCGGACATCAGGTTACTTCAGTATGATAAAGGTTAAGTGCAGGGGTAAGATAGGGTATCGCGTAGACAACCAAGTGGAGCTTTGATACACTACCTGATCAGTGTGATGTCGCCATATCGCATTTCTTGACGATCGTCAATATAGATGACTTTGAGCTTGTAAACATATACACCGGGATTGAGGATTTTACCGTTCATGCTACCGTCCCACGAAGCGGTCTGATCATCGGCCTGAAAATGAAATTGCTGGTATACCAGGTTGCCCCAGCGGTCAAAGATGGTCAGCTCTTCAATTTCTTTAAGCCCTGTGCCGGATGTGATCGTGAAGTAATCATTGATCTGGTCCCCGTTTGGTGAAAAGATATTGGGTACATACAGGTCACGATCTATAAAGACAGCAATATGCAGATCATCGGTGTGTGTACATCCGTTTTCATCTGTGACGGTCACTGTATACGTGGAAACAGCGCCAGGCACAATAGTCCTTGACAGGCAGTCATCGCATTGTCCATCGGACCACACAGCCCGCAATGTTCCTGTAGGCTGCCCATGGATAGTGACTGCCAGTGGATAGGCCGTGCCATAAGCAATAAGGGTATCCGGGCCCAGGTCTATACTCCAATCATCTGGCTCATTAATCGCAAACTGCTCGTTGAATGTGCAACCATTGCGATCCTTGATGACGAGGTCATGGTTTCCTGCAGACAGGTCGGTGTATGCGAGTATGTTTTGAAACGGACCTGAGTCTAATGACGTACTCCATGGTTGCACTCCTCCTATTGTATTTGAAATGATGACATCACCATTTTGTTGCCCAAAGCAAAGGATGTCCTCAGTAGTGATTTGATATTGCATAGGCAATGGTTCTGTCAGTGTGACGGAAGATGTGGAGGTGCATCCATGACTATCTGTCACTGTGACTGAATATATGCCCGCAGTAAGTCCGTTGAGTTGCGGTACACCAGAGTTATCAGACCATGCATAGGCATAGGGTGGGGTGCCAGGTGAATCTAATGCAGCCATTGTAGTACCTGTAGCATCACCGGCGCATGAGATACTATACCCAAACATATCTGTCTCTGTAGTAGCAGTCACGATCAATGGTGCAATGTCATCAATAGACACGGTGTCAGCCAGGAATAGGCCATTTGCAGATTTGATTTCAAAATAATAGGTTCCCGGAGAAGAAAGGCTGATCATCAAGTTGCCCGGACTGGAATTGATGATCGCAGAATCCTTAAGAATAGTACCTGTGTTCTTCCATACCACCAGGAATGGGGAAAGCCCGATGGCCGCAGTGACATTCACCAGGCCAGCATCACCATAACAAAGAGGTTGAGTTACGGTAAGATTGGCTTCGATGTCGCATAAGTTGGCAGGATCAAGAATCGTATGCAGTACGATAAGACTGTCACAACCAAATACATTGTTGAGTAGCAAGTTGGTTGTGCCGGTGTCCAGTGGTTCACATGTTGTGGCAGACAGGTAAGTAGTATCTGTCGGCAGCAGTATGGTGTGTACAGCGAGTATGCTGTCACAACCAAACTGATTGAGTAGCGTATAAATAGCAGTACCTGAGTCCTGTGGTACGCATGTCGTAGAGGAAAGATAGGTTGTATCAGATCCGGCATAAGCTGTCATCACCACGACAAGGCTATCACAGCCTTTGCTGTTGATCAGCAAGGTGGACGTGGTGCCTGTATCTGCAATAAAGCACGTGCGCACATTGATGAGCGTGGTATCAGATTGCAGATAGGATACGGTCGTGACGACGAGGCTGTCGCATCCGTAAATATTTGTCAGTGCCTGTTCTGTCACGCCTACCTGGGCAGGATCACAGGTGCTTTGAAATATATTTGTAGTGTCTGTCGGAGAGAGCAGGATGTTTGTATAGACTAGGCTGTCGCATCCAAACCGATTGGTAAAAAGCAGGGAAGTGTGACTGGTGTCTGCCGGATTACAGGAGAATATGGTGACGATAGTAGTATCTGTTGGAAGCAGGGTCACTTGCGTGATCACCGTGCTGTCACAGCCACCCATGCTGATCGTTATCGCAGTGACACCGGTATCAGCAGGATTACATGAAGCAGTAAATATCCATGTGGTATCAAAGGGGAGAGTATCAGTTGAGTGATGACCAGGCTGTCACAACCACTGACGGTAGTGAAGGTATCGGCATACGTCCCTGCCTGTGTCTGGTATGCACCTCCAATGAATAATGAATCACCAGGGCAAATGGATTCGGTAAACATATATTCAAGTGAAGCTGCTTCCGTTACTTCCACTTCAACGATACTATCACATCCGGCTTCTGTGACAAAATATTCGGTTCCCGAAAAAAGGCCATTTCCGTATGTGGTGCCGTTGATTTCAAATGTTGTGCCTTCGCAGATGACCGTATCAAACAATATCAGGTAGCTTGGTAACAAAGTCAGGAGTGTACAATTGTCCGTAGTACCGCATTCATTGGTAACTTCAACACAGATCTCCGCATCACCGGCTGAAGCCCACTCCACTTCAATTTCATTTGTTCCTTCGCCACTGATGATACTTACCTGAGAAGGGACAATCCATTCAAACGTATCATCCGGATCCAGCTCTGGAGTATAAAGTGTTGTTGTTTCCCGGGACATAGCGTAGAAGGTCCGGAGATCAGCGGAAGTGCAGGCACGGTGCCTACTACTACATCAAAGCAGGCGGAATTTTCGTCGCATCGGGTCTCGATATCGAGGCATATCTCATCCTCCTGAGCATCCTGCCAAAGGACGGTGACCTCCGGGGTGCCCTGTCCGCTAGTGATAATGGCTCCGGATGGCACGGACCAGTCAAAGGATAATATTTCAGGATCCGGAGGAAAAGATGCTGTATATGTTCCGGTTTCACCTTCACACAGGAAGGTCGGACCATCTATATCCGGCACTGGCGCTTGTTCATTGACCAGGGTGATCTCGACTTCATCTTCTACCACACATAGTCCAACCATAGAGATATCGTCGAGCGCAAAGTCATTTCCTCCCTGGGCGGTATTGAGATTGAGTATACAGATTGTGGCTGTAGTACTTGAACCAGAGTTCCATACCGCATTGAAGGGGGTCCAGGTGCAAGGGCTTGGCACAGCATTGATGATTGATCCGATAGGGACGTTGTTGATCGAAAACTGCAATTGGGCCGGTGAGGAAGGGTTGACAGAGGCGACCCAGGCAGAAACATTGTAGTACGAATTTGGAGAGACAGCGACTGTCTGGCACCAGATGTCCTGGAGATTAGCGGCACCATTGATGACCATCATATTGCCCCCACCCCCGGTATGGTCATTGCATGCGCTGAAGCCGGTATGGACCAGGTTAGGGTTTGGGATGACCGCATAGGTTCCTTCAGGGACCATTTCGTTCTGCACGTTGGGGAGATCCACCACATAATTGTAATCGGAATTGAATCCTGTATTCCCGCCGGAGAAGTTACCATTGACCACAAGCTGTGGATTGTTCGGATCGACGCCGTATGCTCTTAGGGTATAGGTGACAGGCCCGGTGACATTGGCCGTAGGGTTGAGGATAAATGCATTGTTGAGCCCTGATGCAGGTGTCCAGTAATAGTAAATCGCATTTCCGGTCACGGAACCCATGAGGCCGATAGTTCCACCTGGTGCGCACACATTGGTATCAGGACCTGCATCTACAATCAGGTTGCAGGCACTGGCAGGAGGGTTGTTAGTCGGATCGGGAGGGGATATAGGTTGACTAGTCCATTGAATACCGCAACAGATCAGCACGAAGAGTCCTGAAGTCATCCATTCAAGCATCAGTTCCAGCAGTGGCCTTGGGGGGTGTTAGCTATGGAGGACTAAGATAGAAATAATTAGCAGGGAGCAAGGGGCAATAAAAAAGGAAGAGACCCGATTTTTCGGGTCTCTTCCTTTTTTCAAATGTATTAGTTTGCCTAAGCTTGCGCCTTCGGTGTGTTGAAATTCATCGGAGGGAAAGAGACATTCTGGTCGGACTCTTCGATAGCGCCAAACTGGTTTTCAAATTTCTTGACGTTTTCGGCTAGCGCTTTCATGAGGCGCTTGGCATGCTGCGGGGTCAGGATGACGCGTGCCTTGACCTTGGCCTTTGGCACATTGGGCATCATGCGGATAAAGTCCACGACAAATTCAGAATGGGAGTGGGAGATTATGGCCAGATTGGCATAGATACCTTCTGCGATTTCTTCCGGAAGTTCGATATTGAGTTGGTTGGGTTGATTCTTGTCTTCAGCCATGATATGGTTTGTTAGCTATTTTAGTGAACAAAGGTATTAACCATTTTCGGAAAGATAGGTTCAAAACCCAGGTGCAGGGTCAAGGCCCTGTTTTATTTAGCCTTTCACACATAGGAAGAGCAAGGAAAGCCATAAAAAAAGCCGGAGATCACATCTGACCACCGGCTCTTCGTTTTGTATTGATTGTTTATTTACTTGCGCTCTGCTGCTTTCACCAGGGGAGGCAGACCACTGAGTTCCTCCTGGTATTCCCAGATTTCGCATTCCTGGGCTACTGTTACGGCTTGCCAGGCAGTCCACATGGCAGCTGCACTGCCCTTGCCATAGATTTCATCATACTTGGCGTCGAATCCATCGTCATTGCCCATCCAGGCGTATTTATCGAAGAAAGATACTATAGTGATATCACGTCCTGAGCTGGTACTTGGGATTTCATTGTAATAGATCCCATAGGTCTCACCGGGTATTTTTTCTGTGTATACCCTGGTGATTTTCTTAAGGATTTCCTTGGCCTCATTCATTTTTCCTCTTGCGACATCGACATAGCGGACAAACAGTTTATCCACATTGAAGTCATTGGGAAATCTGGATAGGGCGGGATCCATGCTGATGTATTCCGTATTGACTTCTTCGCCGAGATACCTTTCAACATTAGCGGACCAGTCTGAATTATGGCTGTCATCCGCTGGCCTTGTGTCCAGGGCACTCCATGGACCAGGGCCCATGACCCATTTGTACTTTCCGGAATCATGGCCTGTCTGTACAGTGTAGACACGAACGCCATTCGGACCCGAAGCATGGTATTTCTTATTGTGGGCACCCATGGCGTGTTCGACCTGTGCTACATTATCCCGGCTGACGGAATGGGTAGCGATTTCGAAAATCAGCTCCGAACCAGCCTGGGAGAAGGCGATCATCGGGCAGAGGAGAAGGAGATAAAACAGTTTTTTCATATAACAAAAAAATTTAATCTGAGAAAATACGAGCTAAGCCCTCCGGGGAGGATAATTGAACCAACATGTATTCAGTTGAATGGCGGGCTGATGTTAGAAATTACTAATCAGAGCTCGGGATCTCTTTATTATATGACCTGCCAATGGTATGAAGATAGCAATTCCTTCAAAGGCAGGAAATAATTTCTTAAAACGTAAGTCCTATGTGGATTTACTGGACCGGAGTAAAACGGAATGCGCTTCCGTCAAACAAACCCATATCACTTAGCTTCAGGGAAGGGATAACCAACAAGGCCATGAAGGATAAGGTCATAAACGGAGCGGTCAGGGTAGAACCAAGCCATTTTTTTGAAATCAAATCTGCAGCGCTGTACAGTTTGCCAATGGTCTCTCCATCAGGACTATCCGACATCAGGCCCCCAACAGGCAAAGGCACGCAAATGCTCTTATATGCCATAGCATCAAATTCAAAAGCGGCCATAGCAGGTGTATCCATTTGATCAGGTATGCCTTCCATTCGGCCCAGTGCACAAAGCCCACCTTTGGCATCTATGACCTGGTTGATGCAGGCTGTGAGGTCCTTATCATTTGTGCCGACAGCTATAATATTGTGTGAATCATGAGCAACGCTTGAAGCGATGGCTCCGCTCTTCAATCCAAATCCTTTGATCAGCGCTATGGCCGGTGGAGCCTTGGAGTAGCGGTTGATTACGACAAGCTTGAGAATGTCGTGTGTAGTGTCACTTTCAAATAATCCCTCTTCCATTTCGGCCACTTCATGCCGGGTTACGATGGCGCCATCAATGGCCACGATAATTTTGGCTGGCGCGGACCTGAGGTTCAGACGGAGATCGTCTGACTCAATCTTATCAATTCCAAATGCATTGATCACAGGAATTTCAACGGCAGGTAAATGAACGACTCCATCGTCATAGACTTTGTGGCCATTGAGCCAGGTAGTGGTCACCTTGAACGTATCGAGGTCTTCAATCATGATCATATCGGCAGGATCTCCTGGTTGAAGCAATCCCACTGGCAAGTTGTAGTGCCTGACCGGGTTGACGCATGCTATATTGAGCACGTCCATCAAGTCATAACTGTATACCAGGGATCGGGTTACGAGTTGGTTGATATGCCCTTGTACCAATTCGTCCGGATGCTTGTCATCAGAGCATAACATTACCATTTCCGGATGCGATTGGATAAGGGAATGGAGTGCATCGTAATTTTTTGCAGCGCTTCCTTCACGGATGAGGATGTGCATGCCTGCATCTATTTTATCCAGTGCTTCTTCCAGTGTGGTGCATTCATGGTCTGTGGTGATCCCGGCAGAGGCGTAAAGGAGAGCATCCTTACCTTTCAAGCCAGGGGCATGGCCATCAACGGGGAGGCCAAAGCGCTGGGCAGCGGCGATCTTGTCCATCACAAGTGGATCTCTCGCAAGGACGGCGGGGTAGTTCATCATCTCGGATAGATAGCAGGCACTTTTTTCTTCAAACAGCTGGATGATTTCCTCCACGGTCAGCGTGGCACCTGCAGTTTCGAAAGTAGTCGCAGGTACACAAGAGGGAGCGCCAAAGAAGAACTTGAAGCCGGATTTCCTGCCCAGGTCTGCCATGTACTTGACCCCTTCAATGCCACACACATTGGCGATTTCATGGGGGTCCGATACAGTCGCCACAGTGCCATGTTTCACTGTCAGCCTGGCAAAAGCCGGTGGTGTCAACATCGAACTTTCGATGTGGATATGGGCGTCAACAAAGCCTGGCAGGACATAGGGAACACCTGCTTTCTCCCCCGCATTGATCTGTACCTCAACGATGTGACCTTCCGCTACTTGTATAGTCCCAAACCCAGCCCTCCTGTTGACCGGGTCCAGAATGTTAGCTTCTATGGTAAAATTTTTTGACGCCATCATCGTTCAAATGTAGCAAAGATCAGTGGGGGCAAGAACAGTGTCCACGGTTTTATGAGGATTAGTAGATTTGCAGGGAAGGAAGTTTATAAGTTGATACGTTTATATGCTAATGGGTTGATATGGTTGAATAGAGGCTGTTACGAACAATCCAATAAACCCATCAACTATCAACACATCAACACATCAACCCATCAACCAACAAACACATCAACGCATCAATATCTCCACTATGAAATCATTTGACCATATCGACAATCTGTTTGCAAGCAACAGAAACTTCCTCGAAAAATCTGCATTCGGGGTTTGCCAGCAGGTAGGGGAGTGGATGCGGATCAATCCGGCCACCATCCGATTGTATTTTATATACCTGTCTTTTATCACCTTCGGCTCCCCATTTGTCATCTACCTCTTCATGGCCTTTTGGCTCAATATAAAGAGGTATATCACTACACCCGGAGCTAACCGTTTCTTAAGTGAATAGAGTTATGTCAGTTGTGATCATGGCTCCCCCTTTGAAGGGGGTCGGGGGGTTGATCTTTGTGATCCTCGAAT
The DNA here is from genome assembly GCA_016716665.1 of Candidatus Opimibacter iunctus. Classification (GTDB taxonomy): domain Bacteria; phylum Bacteroidota; class Bacteroidia; order Chitinophagales; family Saprospiraceae; genus Opimibacter; species Opimibacter iunctus. The sequence continues at coordinate 27,756 of JADJVH010000021.1, forward strand.
CGTGAGTCGTGAAACGTGAGTCGTGAGGTGGATTGATCACCGATCACCCGATCACGCGATCACAGATCAGTTTTTAAAGGCATAGGAGACTATATTCGCTCCCATCTGTAGGGCCTTGAGTCTCACATCCGGCGGATCTTTGTGGACCTCAGGATCTTCCCATCCATCACCAAGGTCGCATTCGAAGGTGTAGAAGACGACAAGCCTTCCTTCATAGATCAGGCCGTAGCCTTGTGGGGCTTTGCCATCGTGCTCATGGATTTTTGGAAGCCCATTGGGAAACTTAAATTTCTGCTTGTAGATATCATGTTCGAAAGGAAGCTCCACGAGGGTTAGTTCCGGAAAGACCTGTTTGAGTGCAACACGGATGTATGGATCCAAACCATAGTTGTCATCTGCATGAAGGAAGCCTCCACCGATGAGGTAGTTGCGTAAATTCTCTGCTTCTGCAGGAGAGAACACCACATTGCCATGGCCGGTCATGTGGACAAACGGGTAGTTGAACAGATCTGCGCTACCGACATCTACCGTGGCATATTCCGCATTGAGATCTGTTCCAAGGGCTGTGTTGCAGAAATTAGCCAGATTGGTCAGGGACGTGGGATTGGCATACCAGTCTCCACCGCCGTTGTATTTGAGCAGGGCCAGTCGAAGCTCAGGTTCCGGAGGTGCTGTCCGAAAAGGCAAAGTGATGAGTAGAAAGACCGAAAGAATAGATTGTATCATGAACTTGATTTCTGCTCGTTTAAAATATGAATGGCTGCACAGGCTGCAATAGCGGCAGTCTCTACACGCAATCTGAACGGGCCAAGGGTTACCATGCTGGCACCACTTATCGCCATTTGTTTTGTTTCTTCAATTGAAAACCCTCCTTCCGGACCGATCATCATGAGAACGTTCCTGCCCGGTAAATAATTTTTAGCCAAAGGCACAGAACTGTTATCAAGGTGACAACAGTAGATGAGTGTATCTGGTTGCCCCTGCTTTTTATTTTCTACAATCTTGCCGGGAGACATGAGCGGCCTGATGACAGGTAAGAAGAGCTTCCTGGATTGTTTGGCGGCACTAAGGGCTATTTTTTCCATTCTGTCCATGCGAAGGTGCGCCCTTTCGGAGTGATCGCAGTCCAGAAAGCATATTTCATCTACCCCCAGTTCCACCAGTTTCTCTACGGCAAACTCAGTGCGGTCTATATTTTTAGTTGGAGCCAGGGCGATAGATAGGGTATAGGACCGATCGATGGCAAAAGTGTCGGTATGGTCACATGTTAGTTCGATATTCCCTTCATTTCTTGTCGCGCCGCGGATGATACCTTCCATGCAAAGCCCTGCGCCATTGAAAAGGAGGATAGCATCGCCTGCTCCCAGACGGAGTACATTATGGCAATGGTGCCATTCATCTCCGGCCAGGGAAACGGTGGTGCCGGCTTCTCCAAGAGCCGGGGCATAGTACCATGGAAGGGAATTAACGCCCATAAATGCCTAATTTCGCCGCTCGGTTTTGGAACATAAGGGCCAAAACTATCGTTTTGATCTGCATCTTAACCTTGATTCTTAAAATTAATCTTTCCTGATGGGTGTATTGACGATGATCGCTCAGTTGATTCTGAGCCTTTCGATATTGGTGGTGTTGCATGAAATGGGCCATTTTATCCCGGCTAAGTGGTTCAAAACCAGGGTAGAGAAGTTTTATCTCTTCTTTGATGTCAAGTTCTCCCTTTTCAAGAAGAAGATCGGCGAAACAGAATATGGGATCGGCTGGCTTCCGCTGGGTGGCTATGTCAAGATAGCAGGGATGGTAGATGAAAGTATGGATCTCGAGCAGATGAAGCTTCCTCCCCAGGATTGGGAATTCAGGTCCAAGCCGGCCTGGCAGCGCCTGATCATCATGCTTGGTGGGGTGACGGTCAATTTTATCCTCGGCTTTCTCATTTTCGGTATGATGCTCTGGGGCTATGGCAAGGAGTATCTGGACAATGACAAAATGCAGTATGGTATCTATGTAGATTCACTTGGTACCCAGATCGGATTGATGGATGGGGATAAGTTAGTCTCCATTGGTGGCGTGCCCGTAGAGGAATTTACACCTTCGGTGATCCGGAGAGAAGTAGTCCTCAACAATGCCAAGGTCATCGTCGTGGACAGGGACAATCAAATGATCAATGTGAATGTGGATCCTAAATATGTGCAGATCCTTTCCTCCAATGATTATAAAGACTATAGTGTCATCGGTCCCCGTATCCCTTTTGAAGTGGCCAAGGTCACTGAGGGTAGCAATGCCGCAAAGGCCGGTCTGCAAGCCGGAGACAAGATCGTCTATGTGGACAACAAGCCTGCTGTATACCAACATGAAGTAGTCAAGGGTTTGAGTGAGGTCAAGGGTAAGCGGATCAGGCTGGGGTATATCAGAGGTGGTAACCAGGCAGAGACGGAGGTGGATGTCGATGAAAAGGGTAAAATCGGTATATCCCTGAAAGGGCCGGCTGAATTAGGATGGACAGGAAGAGAGGAATATTCCCTTGGAAGGGCTATCCCGGGTGGTATCACCGAGGGTGTGGCCTTTATGGGAGACTGGTTTAAAGGCATCGGCCAGCTCTTCAAAGGCAATGTCAAAGCAAAGGATAGTCTCGGTGGTTTTATCACGATCACTAAATTGTTTTCCACCTCCTGGGACTGGGAATCCTTCTGGCGCATTACCGGTATCCTTTCCTTTATCCTGGCGATCATGAACCTGCTGCCTATCCCTGCATTGGATGGAGGACATGTTGTTTTTCTCCTTTATGAAGTGTTCTCAGGCAAGAAACCAAGTGACAAGGTCATGGAATGGTCCACCTATATTGGCTTTGCCATCGTGCTCAGCCTGCTGATCCTGGCCAATGGGTTTGATATCATGAGGCTATTTGGGAAATAGCTCTCAGCTACCAGCTCTCAGCTATCAGGCAACCGTGATACTGGGTTAGGTTGATTTGTAAAAAAGTTTAAATTTGCAGTCCCTCAGCAGTGAGGGTGCATAAAAAAGTATTGCCAGAGTGGCGGAATTGGTAGACGCACTGGACTCAAAATCCAGCGTTCGCAAGGATGTGCGGGTTCGACTCCCGCCTCTGGTACTTTATATTTTATGATATTCCCTGCTCCGCATGGAATATCATTTTCAAAGCCGAAGTGGTGGAATTGGTAGACACGCACGTTTCAGGGGCGTGTGTTCGTAAGGACATGGGGGTTCGAGTCCCCCCTTCGGCACAAAAAAGGGAACCGCATTCACGGTTCTCTTTTTTTTTTGCCAGTTGGGGGACGAGAAGTTTATCCCGCCATTTTTGTATTGCCTGTAAGGCACTGCAAAAATGTACGGCGGGAAGTCCCCCCTTCGGCACTTTTTAAATGAAGAATGAAAAGTGAAGAGTGAAAAGTGGTTCTCTTTTTTTTTTGCGAGTTGGGGGACGAGAAGTTATCCCGCCATTTTTGTATTGCCTCTAAGGCACTGCAAAAATGTACAGCGGGAAGTCCCCCCTTCGGCACTTTTTAAATGAAGAATGAAAAGTGAAGAGTGAAAAGTGGTTCTCTTTTTTTTTACCAGTTGGGGGACGAGAAGTTTATCCCGCCATTTTAGTCATGCCTGTAAGGCATTGCAAAAATGTACGGCGGGAAGTCCCCCCTTCGGCACAAAAAAGGAACAGCTATTGCTGTTCCTTTTTACGTTTTACAAGACGGTTAAAAAAGCGTTTCTCAAACGCCCAGAAGAAGTTGAACTGTCCAAAGATAAATCCATAGAATAGCAGGAAGAGGTTGTAGATGGGAAGTATCAACACCCAGTATAAGATGGAAAACCATGCAGGGTGCCCTTCGTGGAAAAGCCAGGAGGTGATAACCGGCTTGATAAACATCACCGTAAAGCCTGTACAGGCAAAGACGATAAGGATAATGATGACTTGCCAGGCAGTCTGCACCTTCCAGCGGGTCTGAAGTTTAGCAATCCATTGTGGTGTGGCCATTATTTAAGTGAAAAATGAAAAATGAAAAACGAAAAATTGTGAGTTTTTTTGCCCCTTGCTCCTTGCCCCTTGCTCCTTGCTAATTCACCCAGTCTGCAACAAATAAATTTGTTGACCTCGTCCCATTGTTATTCCTGTTGGAAGAGAAAGAGATCTTCTTGCCGTCGGGGCTAAACATTGGAAACGAATCAAACGTCTTGTCAAAAGTGACTTGCTCGAGGCCTGTGCCATCGAGGTTGATGGTATAGAGATTGAACTGGTAACCGCGCGGCGCTGCGTGATTGGAGGAGAAGATGATTTTATTGCCATCAGGTAAGAAGAATGGGGCCCAGTTGGCTTTGCCAAGGTGCGTCAACTGGCGGAGTTCGCTACCATCAGCATTGCAGACATAGAGTTCCATATTCGTTGGAGCAACGAGGCCTTCAGCAAGGAAACTTTTGTATTCGGTGATTTCTTCAGGCGTTTTCGGGCGGGATGAACGGAATACGATTTTGCTTCCGTCAGGAGAGAAAAATGCACCTCCGTCATAGCCAAGCTGGCTTGTCAGTTGTTTGACGTTTGATCCATCAATATCCATGGTATAGAGTTCAAGGTCACCGCTGCGTAGACTTGTAAAAACGATCTTATCGCCTTTGGGGGAGACTGTTGCTTCGGCATCATAGCCTGGTGAATTGGTCAGTTGCTTCTTGATATTGCCTTTGAGGTCTGCCACAAAAATGTCAAAGTCAGGATAGATTGCCCAGACATACTTGCCATCTGTGCGGCGCTCCGGGACAGGTGGACAGGCTTCATTTCCCAAATGGGTACTTGCGTAAAGAATGGTTTTGTTGCCAGGCATGAAATAGGCGCATGTAGTCCTGCCTTTGCCGGTAGAGACCAGATCAGGTATATCGCTGGGCTTACCAGGATGGCGGGTGTCGATGACAAACATCTGGTCGCAATGCGCATTCCATTCTTCGCGGGTAGCCTGGAAGACCAGCTTCTTGCTGTCAAAACTCCAGTATGCCTCTGCATTGTCACCTCCGAAGGTCAGTTGACGGATATTGGCGAGGTGCTTTTCTCCCGGATAACGCAGTGAATCTGAGGGCACTGGAACGATGTGGGCATCCTGAGCCTGGATAGAAAGTGTCCATATAATAGAAAAGAGCAGCATCGCAACTGGTCTTAAAAAGGCAATTCGGTTCATATGTGTATTTTTACCTTGCAAATATAGGCCGATGATGGCCTTTACTTTATACCTCACAACATGGAATTTATACCTATGGCCAATCTCCTCAAGAAAACCCTGGCCTTCAGTGTTCTGGTCGTTTTCATTTCTTGCAGCTCCACAAAGTGGTCTGCCTCAGGTGTTGACACTGATCAGATGTATGCTGATGTAGCTTATCTCGCTGATGACAAACTCGAAGGCAGGACCTTTGGGTCAAAAGGCGAAACCAAAGCTGGTGATTATATCGCCAAACGATTTAAAACCCTTGGTTTGAAGCCAATGGGTGAAAACGGGACCTGGTTTCAATCCCTGACCGTTAAAAATCCTAATCCACATAGTGTTGACTTTGCCCAGAAAGGCGATGAAGGAAGCAAGACAGACAGGAATGTCATTGGATATCTCGATCATGGAGCTCCGTATACAGTGGTGCTGGGGGCGCATTATGACCACCTGGGTTATGGCGAGTTTGGTTCATTGTATGTCGGCCCTCCGGCTATCCACAATGGTGCAGATGATAACGCCAGTGGGGTAGCGATGATCCTCGAATTGGCTCAACGCCTGGGCAACGAAAAAGAATTCAATTACCTGATCATCGCCTTTACCGGTGAGGAGAATGGATTATGGGGTTCAAATTATTTCTGTAAAAACCCAACTTATGACATGAGCAAAGTCACTGCGATGATCAACTTTGATATGGTTGGGCGACTGCATGACAACAAGTTGGCGATCAACGGAACGGGTACTTCCCCTGTATGGCCAAGGCTTATCGAAGAATCAAATGTGTTTGATTTTAAAATCACCTCTGAAGAGACAGGTATAGGCCCATCAGATTACACTTCTTTTTACCTGATTGATATTCCTGCGATTCATTTTTTCACAGGCGCACATGAAGATTATCACAAGCCATCTGATGATATCCAGCTCATCAATGCCCAGGGTATGGGTATGGTCGCAGATATGGTGAGCAAGATGATCAAGATGATGGATGAAAAACAAAAACTTGTTTTTTCCAAAACCAAAGATCCTGATCCTTCTTCTACGCCAAGTATGGAAGTGACACTGGGCGTCCTGCCTGATTACCTCTATGATGGTAACGGAATGCGCATCGATGGTGTACGCGAAGGCAAGCCGGCAGCGATTGCCGGGATGCTCAAGGGAGATATCATCATCAAGCTCGGTGATACGGAGATCAAGGACATCTATGTATACATGGGAGCACTCAGCAAATTCCACAAGGGAGACAAGACTACACTCGTGGCATTGAGGGATGGAAAGGAAGTTGAGTTTAATATCCAATTCTGATCAACAGTAAAAAGGTGATCATCTGAATTCGGTTTTGCGCCTACGGGGCAAGATTTGAATTACTAATCCTATGGCTACCAACCTGGAGCCCCGATGGGGCAATGATATTCATCAAGTTAAAGGGGAATGCAGGTATCAATGGCACTATGGGGCAATGATGTTGATCTATGTATCTTGTAATTTGATCATCAAGGCCCCGTAGGGGCTAAAGGTTGGTAGCAAGCAAGCCACCGAAAACCTCATATTGCCCTGTAGGGGCAAAACCAAAAGGGTGCATCACCTGATGCACCCTTTTCTCAACCTATAACCAGAAATGTAATTCTTGGTACCTTCTCAATAAGAGAAGTTCGCATTTCGGATTTCATTGACAAATTTTGGTTTCAGTCCTCTAAAGGCATCACGGATCAGATCACTTTCTGAAGGGAAAGGCAGAGGTTGTATCCGGGCGCGCATATTTGGATCCAGGGCGCGGTCATCACCGATGATATTACGGGCCACATGGCTGAAAATCTCTTCTACTTCGATGTTCTCTGAGCAGATTTGTTGCCCTGTATGCTCATTGACGATCTCCACTCTTGAACGTACAAGGGCTTTTTTAGATTGCGCCAGTTCGAGGACGGTAGCATTTACCCTGACGAGCTTGTCACGTTTGACATCATTGCCCAGTGAATCTTTGAGGACATTGCCCCTCGCATCAAGCACATATTCCCAACCATCCACTATTTCCTTGGAATAATCCGCGCGTCGTTCTTGTCCGCCATCAGGGGTCACATAGATTTCCTGGATTTTGAGTTTGATAGAATAATCAGGTACGAGCCCATCCACGGCAGATAAGTAGAAGCGGTTCCAGTCCCCGTTGTTCCTGGCAAAATCATTGACCAATAGCTCATCCACCACACTGTTGGGAATAAAGGCCTGGCTGTTGTTTTCTACGGCGACGATGATGTGGTTGATGCCCAGTTGGCGCATTTCTTCCTTGAGTTCAGGACGTACATAGTCGGCGTTGATGGATCTCATGCGGTTGAGCAGGTCATACGCTTCCCGGGCAGAGGCCTTGTTACCGGCTCTGGCGGCTTTGACCAGTTCGATGAGTCGGTTCTCATATAGGCTTACCAGCTTGTCTTTTGCTTCACTGATGATCTTGTCGGTTTGGACAAAAGTGAATTTCGCCTGATATCCGTTTTCACTGACCAGGGGGAGTAGAGGTTCTATCCGGTCTTGCCTGGATTGGATATTGTTCGCAGTACGGATGATAGCCTCCCAGTCTGCTGCCCGATTAGAGTTGCTCCATGCATCGATGGAAGCCATATCCTGGCGTGTAATTTTCTCAAACCCTTTCTCCAGGGCGATCACATATTCTTCTTTTTTCTTTTTCTTGCCTGCGAGTTTTTGTGTGGCCAGCCGGATAGCTCCATCGTAGTCACCGCTTTCGACCATTTTGTCAACAGAAGCGCAAGAGGTAAGAAGGCTTAGGCTTAAGCTAAGGCTGATGTAGATTAGATTTTTCATGGTTTTGTTCGTTTGATTAATAGCTTGACGGAAAGTTGGGGGTATGGGTTTCTTAAGAAGTGTTAAAGTAAATTAGAAATCCGTTAATGTGAGCTATCAGCTATCAGTTACCAGCCGTCAGCTACCAGCTACCAGTAGCCAGTGTGCAAGTTTGCAGTCAGCACATACCCCCTGGCCCCCTAAAGGCTAGCGTTTATAAATAATTGGGATTTGGCAAGCTTTTACATTTCCGTAGGAAATAACAAACGCCGCTGGATGGAGTTCTCTCCGCCAGCTGTATGATTCCAATTGAGGATTCCTTTGGGTATTCAATCTTGGTATTCATTCGTTGGCGGAGAGAACACTTCGACTTCGCTTATCGCACCGCTCCATCCAACGGCCGATGGCAGATCAAAATCAGGTATCCTTCATTGGTTTGCAGAGGGAACCACCTCCCTATTTAAATGTGTATAAACGTTAGCACTAAAGGGGGTAAACACAATTATCTATTTTGGTGGCGCAGCTAGTTGTGCGCAGTTATCAGACCGCAGCAGGTTATCGTCAAGGGATAGTTTTAATAAAATTCAAAGGTGAACATTTAATTCTGCGGACCAAACTGATTTAGCAGGGAATGCCTATAAAAAATAGCCTGACAGGTGTTCCTAGTTTTAGAAGGTTCTGATTGCACGCACTGCCCGTGGGCCTCCCTTGAGTTCATGGTAGCCAAAGCCATTGCCACAGTTGGGGAAGTAGACAGTGAATGCGTTATCAATGTTATGTTCAGTGGAATTCCAATAGCTCACCTCGGTAAACCCACCTACAAGAGCCTGATTCTGGCAGAGTAGGGTCAATTCGTTATTACTGGGCAGATACCAGTCCGTAAAGCCATTGTACAATAGTTCGTCGCAGATCCTGGCGGCAATACCTGGAATACTGCATCCAGCCAGGATTATATTGGTATTTGCCTGGCCTGCTCCAAGGTCAGATGAAGTTCCCCCGATTCCAGTGCCATGGCAACCCCATTGGGCGAGGCCCTGGTCTTCAAGCGTACTGATCAATCCATGAGTCTCGCCGACGACGTAACCGGGATCACCTGGTTGAAAAATGTAGAAGATGATACCCCCTTCGTATGTATCGCCTAAGCCAGGGGGAGGCGGTGGGGTGGCCTCACCACCGATCATGTTGGTCCATGAGGTGCCGTTAAAGAGCTGCATTTCGCCATTCGGGCCGCAATTGGTGCACCAGATCATTAATCCGGCAACAGGATCAGCAATTCCGTTCCGCTGTGTATAGGTCATTCTGGGGGGCAAAAGACCCTGTGTGTTTGAGGAGATGTCAAGCGCAGCGGAATTGGCCGGCGTTGTCGTGCCGATGCCTACCTGACTATAGGTCAGTTGGGCGTATATCAACAGGCAGGATGCCAAAGTTATTCGAATAGCCTTTTTCATTACAGACATTTTTAGGAGAGGAATTGGACGTCTGACATATGCGTATTTCAATACGCCTTCACTTTTGAAGATTGCGACTAATATCGGCGGTCAGGGATTTAATACAAATGATCAACGTCAGTGCTGACGATGATGAGGAACAGGGATTGTACAGGGTGATGAAGGAGGCTATCGGTGACCAGCTAATAAAGCCCCGATGCGTCTATAATGATAAACTTGGAGGTGCGAACCTACCACAAGCATTATAATTTCAAATCTTAGTATTTTTATCAAAATCTAAGCTCCAATGCGACCAAAGAAACTGATAGTATTAATTGTCCTCCTGCAGATGTCCTGGAATATGTCTTCGCAGTCAGAAATGCAGAGGACGCATTTTGGGTTTTCAGTGACA
>JADJVH010000022.1 GCA_016716665.1 Candidatus Opimibacter iunctus
AGCTCACCAACAGCAGCTCAGCAACAGCGGGGAAGGAGCAATGGCAGTGGAGCAAATGGAGCAAGGGTGTTTACATTTCTAAAAGGAGTAATAAAACGCCGCTGGATGGAGCGCCGCAGTGAGTGTAGTCGAATTGTTCTCTCCGCCAGCTCCGAGATTTCAATTTTGGATTCCTTCGCGGGCGCAGGTACAACCAACGCCCAACGTTACTTTATTTATGAGGCCTGTGGCCTCATATGGATTCTATCCACCAGGAAAAAAATCATCTCGAATAGGTAATCACTTGTCGCTCAAAATTGTCCGAGCTGCAAGACTGCTTTGTTTCATGTAATGACAAGTCTCATTATGTGGGATCTATGAGTGAAACAAAATTTGGAACGCAAGTAGGCGAGAAAGCGAACAGGGAAGCCAGGCTAATGAACATAAATCAAAGCGAGTTTTTTGAGCGACTAGCATTTTTGTTACTTTTTGGGCAATGCAAAAAGTAAAATGATCCTACACTTCGTGTGGCACCAACTCCTTGGAAAGATTTTCACATATTTACGGGTAAATAGATCTTATGTCCGATACTCCTACTCAGGAGCCATACTATGGTGACCTTGAAAAGACACAGCAACTCAGCCATCTCTTTGCGGTAGCGAGAGAAGCGCGTGATGCGGCATGGCAACAACGGGTGATTGAGCACCTGGCCGAAGCCAGCTTCAGATGCGGTGACCCGCAGGTGATGACGGGGCCGTGGGAGGTTCCGTATTTCAAGAGTATATCCCTAGGCTGGAAAGCCCTTTGAGTGCTTTTTGGCCAGCTCATATGGTAGATGATTTTTTATTTGAACGCGGATGGGGCGTGGTCATCAATTTGCATGACAACCAGCCGGATTGGTTGCTGCGCTATGGGGATGTCGTCAACTACAAACTCACTAAAGCGTTTTATTCTCTGCCGCAGGTGCCGGACCTGCCGCCGACCGGAGTGATCGAAAGTGATGAACAGGTATTGGTTGGGCAACCATCGGAGTTGTTTCTGCCTACGCCGGTGCGCAATGCAATGCGGCAGTATCTTGAGTTCCACGGACACCATAATGTCAAAATTGTATTGCTCACCCGGAATACTCCGCAAGGGACAGTGCAGCAGTTGATCTTCAATCTGACGCATGAGGAGTTTCCCGATGAAGACAGCTATCAGGCGTTTGCGCAGAGCCTGGGATGGTTTTTGCCTCAACATTATTTGTTTGGTGCGATGGAGGAGCGCGCGTTTAAAGGGCAGTTTGTGGCAATCTAAAACGTTTGCCATGTTGTTTCCATTTGTTTAGCCCCTTCAAAATTGCGACAGCAATTTTGAAGGGGCTAAACAAAAATTTTCACAAATCTATTGCGCAACCAAAAAGTTGCGCATATATTTGCAACCGAATAGTTGCACATATAGATTTATCCATTGATGAGAAGAGATGTATTCCAGGCGATCGCGGATCCGACGAGGCGCGCCATCATAGGCCTGATCGCTATCCAGGCGATGACGCCAAATGCCCTGGCCGAGTATTTTGATACTACCCGACAGGCCGTATCCAAGCACCTGCAGATATTGACGGAATGTGAGATCGTCAGGCAGGAGCAGACAGGACGCGAGATCTATTATCACTTCAATCCAGGCAAAATGAAAGAGGTCGCAGACTTTGTCGAACCATTCCGCCAGTTGTGGGAGAAGCGGTTTGACCAACTCGATCATGTACTACGTAAAATCAAAACCACTAAAAAATGACTAGCAATTTAAAAACCCGGATCAGCAAGAATTTGGAAGAAAAATCGATCCTGGTGACCAGGACCTTCAATGCGCCATTGCCATCCGTATGGCGTGCATACACGGAGAGCGATCTTCTCGATCAGTGGTGGGGCCCTGAGCCCTGGCGTGCAGAGACAAAGTTTATGGACTTTTCAGAAGGCGGCCATTGGCTCTATGCCATGGTGGGACCAGATGGTACGAGGCATTGGGCGCGCATGAACTACAAGGCAATAGTGCCTCAGCGCACGATTGAAGGAGAGGATGGATTCTGTGATGAAGATGGACACCTCAATCCGGATATGCCCGTCAATCAATGGGTCAACCAGTTTGTTGAAACCGACGGAGGGACGAGGGTCGAACACACGTTGACTTTCGAGACCCTTGAAGGCTTACAGGCTATCGTGGACATGGGCTTTGAGACAGGTTTCTCGATAGGGCTTGACCAACTCGAAGCATTGCTTTCCAAACAAAACCTGTAAGGCTATGGATCACAACCTGGCTATCATCGCTTTATCGAGTGGAGTGATTTCTCTTCTCTGCCTGCTAATCCTGCATTTCGTCAGTCCGGAATTTAATCCGGGCTGGCGGATGATCAGTGAATATGCACTGGGGAGGTTTAAATGGCTGTTGACCGCTTTCTTTTTATTGTGGGGTATCAGCTCGGTATGTATGGCTATCATGCTCTGGCCTGTGGTCTCCGGTACATGGGGCAAGATCGGGTTGGTCTTGCTGCTCATCTCAGCAGTCGGAGAGATCATGGGCGGTATGTTTGATGTCAGGCACAAGCTACATGGTATGTCCTTTTTGCTGGGTGTTCCGTCATTGCCTGTTGCGGCTTTGCTGATCAGCTACAACCTCACCCAGTTGGAAGTATGGCATGGTCATGCTGTGTCCTTGCTGTACAGTGCGCATTCGACCTGGATCAGCCTGGTGCTGATGGGTGCAGGTATGGCGGCGATGATGTCAGGATTTAAGAAAGCAGGCCTCCCCATGGACAAGGATGCTGCGCCTCCTGAGAAGTTGCCCGAGGGTGTCATTGCCTGGGCGGGTTATGCTAACCGGTTGTTGGTTCTGTGCTATGTGATGTGGTTGGTACAGGTGTCGGGGACGTATCTGGCGAGTCGATGAGGTAGGTTGATGGGTTGATAGGTTGATGGGTTGATGGGTTGAAAGGGTTAGGAGATTAGAGGATTAGGAGGTTAGGGGGTTGGGGATATTTTATTCGTATTCTATGTGCTTCGTTATTCTATCATGCTATTGTACATAAGCTAAGTGAAATAGATCAATGGCTTGAGCAATTTAAAAAAACTTCTGGAAGCGCAGTTCAATCAAATCGACAGTTGATTAGATAAAAATTAAAGAACAGAAAAAATGAAAGACAATTTGCTATTTGAATTTACCGTTGACAAGGCAGCCAAAACGGTGTACATCACGAGGGAATTTGATGCTGAGCTTTCGCTGGTATGGGACGCATTTACCACAGCAGAACTCCTTGACCAATGGGTGGCACCTAAGCCATGGGCATCAAGAACAAAATATATGGATTTTAAAGTGGGCGGACGCAGGTTTTATGCAATGGTCAGTCCGGAAGGACATGAGCGCTGGGTACTTCAGACATACATCTCCATCAGCCCAAAATCCAAATTCAAGATGTTTAATGTTTTTGCCGACAAGGATGAAAACACTGAATTGCCGGGTTCCGAATGGGATTACACGTTCAGTGAACAAAACGGAAAGACAACCGTCAGCATTACTATTTATAATGAATCGCTTGAACGGATGGAGCGGATGATTGAAATGGGCTTCACGGAAGGATATCAAATGTCAATGATCAATTTGGAAAATCTTTTGGCAACGTTAGCCCAAAGGAATTAATAGGATTATTGGTATACTTGTGCCGGGCTAAGCCGAGGAATGGGTTTATGGGATTAGGAGATTAGAAGGTTAGTTTTGGTAAGTCACATTTGACTCCAAATTTGGTACTTGCGTTGAGTTGAAGCATGTGCTTATAGGTTTATAAAGGTGATAGGCTTATTAAGGTTGCGTTGTAAGGCCTTGATTGAGCATGATAATTGTTCTGTTCAGAAACGGATAAAAGTAACTTAAAAAGCAAGTAAAGAAGTAAACGATGAGCAGGATAATTTTTGATAGTGGAATATCACTTGATGGTTTTTTCGCGGGAGACAACAGAAGTCCTAAGAATCCTATGGGTGGTGTTTCTGGTCAAATCCATTCGTGGATGCTTAATCAAAAGGCTTTCTGGGATTACCTGGGAATGGACATAGGCAAAGATGATGGACCTGATGGCAAATTTATCAGGGAAACCATTGCACGAACAGGTGCATTCATTATGGGAAAGCGAATGTTTGAGGAAGGCGAAGTCAGTTGGCCAAATGATCTCTATAAAGCAGACGTTTATGTATTAACGCATGAAAAGCGGGAACCTTGGGTTCAGGAAGGAACGACAACGTTTTACTTCATCAATGATGGCATAGAAAGTGCCTTGGATAAAGCCAGGCAATCCGCAAAAGGAAAGGACATCAGAATACAAGGTGGTGCAAACACTATTCAGCAGTATTTAAATGCAGGACTGGTGGATGAATTCTTTATTCACATTGCCCCTGTTTTTTTAGGAAGCGGTATCCGGCTCTTTGACGGTATTGACAAAGACAAGTATCACCTGCACATTGAAGAAGTAATACCATCAGACCTGACAACGCACTTGAGATATAAACTGACAAAGAAATAATTACAACGACTTTAAAGCGTAATCTAAACAATGATATAGCATTATGGAAAAGATACAATTCAAGGTAAGTATCAATGCCCCTGTGATCAGGACATATGATTTTATGCTTGGGATCACCAGTAAGTCAACTTATGAACAATGGACTTCTTTGTTTAACCCTACATCCAGTTATGAAGGGAATTGGGGCAAGGGAACGAAAATTCTATTTGTTGGTGTAGATGAGAAAGGAGAGAAGGGTGGCATGGTTTCCAGGATAGCTGAAATCATACCCAACCGGTTTGTTTCTATTCAGCATTATGGACTCGTGAAAGCTGATGAAGAAATAACCGAGGGACCGGAAGTAGAAAAATGGGCAAACGGATTTGAAAACTATACCTTCGAAGAGAGCGATGGGACAACAACTGTTACGGTTGATTTAGACACTACTGAAGAATTTGTAGGTTTTATGAATGAGACCTACCCTAAGGCTCTTGCCAAACTGAAAGAGCTTTGTGAGGCATAGTCATTTCAAATCCTGAATACAGATGAAAGTAGATGACCAGATCAAGGCCTATATCAACAGCCAGCCTGAACCCAAGCGTAGTGAAATGCTGGCGCTGCACGAACTTACCCTAAAAATATCGCCGGGATGTAAGTTGTGGTATACCGATGGAAAGAACAGCGACGGCAAGGTAGTCTCGAATCCTAATATCGGGTATGGTTTCTATACGATTAAGTATGCAGATGGATCTACCCGGGAGTTTTATCGCATTGGGCTGAGTGCAAACACCACAGGCATCTCAGTCTATGTCCTCGGTCTCACAGACAAGACCTACTTGTCTGCAGCGTATGGAAGCAGACTTGGCAAGGCCAGTGTCACAGGGTACTGCATCAAGTTTAAGTCGATTAAGGACATCAACCTGGATGTGCTGGAAGAGGCCATTCGGTATGGCCTTGAACAGAAGTTGTAGGATTGCTGGGTTTCTTCGCCTATACATTTCCCTGTTTTGCCGAAACAGTATGAAGTCTTTCATGAAACATCCATTACCTTTGGTGTTGATTTTTATGCCATGACTAAAAAGGCTTTACAGGTCCTGATTCATATCTTAGCCTGGCTGGTATTTCTTTCTTTCCCGCTAGTTTTTTTTCCGAAAACCAAATCCTTTATCCCAAGTGAGGATATATTAAATTTCATCTGCCTGATCATTCCAGGCTCCCTGGCTGCCATAGCGTTTTTCTATTTCAATTATTATTTTGCCATACCGCGCTTCTATTTAAAAAGGAAGTATTGGGAATACTGCCTGATTATAGTCGTATGCTTTGTGATGGCCATTGTGATTGGGTGGTTAAACAATTTTTATGAGCAATCTTTTATTTCCAGTCATTTGCCTTCATTCGAGGCTGATCCTTTACAGGAGGGGATGCCCGTTCGCGAAAGAGAAATGTTTCATCTAGGCGGCTTGGCGTTCAGGTTTTTTAATGTATTCTGGATCTCTTTTGGTTTGCGTATTTATAGCCAATGGCGATTGGCGGAGCAGGAAAAAATTAAATTTCAGTTGTCTTTTTTACAGGCCCAGATCAATCCGCATTTTCTGTTCAATATTTTGAATAGTATATATAGTTTAATTATTAATAAATCATCCCATGCAGCTGATGCTGTGGTAAAGCTTTCCAGCATCATGCGCTATGTGATTAGTGAAGCCGAGCATAATCATGTTCCTTTGCATAAGGAGATCAGGTATGTTTCAAATTACCTTGAATTGCAAAGGCTGAGGCTGGCCGACAATGTTAAACTGGATTTTAGCATCACCAATGAACAAAGTGAAAGACAGATTACGCCGCTGATTTTGCTGCCATTTATTGAAAATGCTTTTAAGCACGGCGTGAGTATGGAGGAGGAATGCGAAATAAGCATTTCAATCTGCGTCGAAGTGGAACTATTGACATTGAAGGTAACCAATAAGAAGGTGAAATGTAGCCATATGGATAAAGCTGAATCGGGGATGGGAATAGGCAATACGATGAAGCGATTGCAATTACTGTATCCAGGAAGGCATACCCTGCGCATCGATGATAACGCTAAATCCTATGCAGTTGAACTTAGTATTCAATTAGACTTATGAAATGCATAGCACTTGACGATGAGCCTTTGGCATTGGCGATAATCAGGGATTTTTGTTCCAGGTTTCCTTTTATGGAACTTGAAAAAACCTTCTATAAGGCATCAGATGCAACAAAGTACCTTCGAAAGTATCCGGTTGACCTGTTATTTCTTGACATTCAGATGCCGGATGTTTCCGGAATTGAGTTTTACAAGTCCCTGGATCCCGGGCCAATGGTTATTTTTACCACAGCGTATGGTGAGTATGCATTGGAAGGCTTCAACCTCAGTGCAGTTGATTATTTGCTGAAGCCTTTTGAGTTTGAGCGATTTGCTGAGGCAGTGCAAAAGGCACAGGATTTTTATACCTACCAGAAGCAATCAGGAAGGCCGGAAACACAATATCTTTTTGTGAGGTCCTCTTACCGGTTAGTGAAAATTCATTTTGCGGATATCCTCTATATTGAGACCATGGACGACTATTTGAAGATTCATGTTGAGAACCGAAAGCCTGTCATCACGTTGATGAATCTGAAGGCTATGGAGGATAAGTTGCCTTCGACAGAATTTTGTCGTATTCATCGTTCCTTTCTCGTACGGTTAGACAAAATAAATTTTGTCCGCAACAAATTAGTTGCAATCAATACGATTGAAATACCCATTGGGAATAGATATGAGGAAGAGTTTAATAAGCGCTATTTTTAGATGTCAATTGCACTTAGGGACATTTCGTTGTTTAACCGTTTAAATATCGTTAAGGACAATTGATTTCCAGTCCTGGCTCCTATCCATTGGTGGATCTTTTTTGTTCAGCACTGAACATGTGAGAATCATGGTTACTAAAAGCCTTGCCATCCATTATACCGACACAATCCCTGCCTTTACCTATTTAATTTTCGCATAGCTTAAGCATCAGTCATATTTACAGAAATTGTACTGCTGATGCGGCTTTTCCTTGGATTCATCCTTTTGACTTTCTGTGTTTATACCCTGGACGGCCAGCAACGCTATGAATTTAACAGACTTGGCAGCGAATGTAATCTGAAGTACCTGGTCTATAATGTCATGCAGGATAAAATGGCTTACAAACGCCCTTTTGTTTTTGTGGTTGGTAAGCCGCATGAAACCATTGATAGAACTTTTATGGATGACACATTAAGGACTCTCCCGCAGTTTTATGGGTACACATTTGTATATGTGCCGAACGAAGGAGGAACGATTCAAGATAAAGTCTCTTGCCTGCCGGCGATGGTGAGCTGGCTGACCCAAGGCTATAAGAGCAGGAACAATAATGTCTTCCTTTTTATCAAGGACCAGGGAGTCTCCACTGCAGACATTCAAATGATGCAAGAAAGTATGGTAAGTTTCAAGAATGCATTCAGAAGTGCGGTCCTTGCTGCAGATATCGTCCCTTCCAATACCTCTGGATTGCTAGAAAGCTTCAAGGCTACCTCTGTTGAAGAGGAAGCGGAAAAGGAGGTGGGAAATTTTTACATTGATGAAAATGCAGATGATCCGGCTGATCCCGGAATATCCAGTATAGGCACAGTCAAATCCTATTTTGGGCCTCCTTCATCCTATAATTATACGTTATCCGGAATGATCAGGGATAGATCATCCGGCGAGGCTTTGCCGTTTGCTACAATTTTGGTTAAAGGATCTTCAATAGCAACCCAATCTAATGTTGACGGCTATTTTACTTTGTTCAAAGTTCCTACAGATACAAGCACATTGGTGATATCGTATATCGGGTATGCCAATGAAGAGGTCTTTCTCACGCCAACGCTCCCAAAGCAAAACTTCGTTGTATTACTTTCTCCAGCATCTGCATTGCTTAAGACTGTGACTATAGCAGCCACCAAAGAAGATGTAGTCATCTCCAAAAGAGAGGACATTAGTGTCATAAAAATGACCCCTAAAAAACTGGAGCAACTTCCAAATCTGGGTGAACGGGATATTATGAGGTCTTTTCAGCTCATGCCCGGCGTTAGCGCTTCAAATGAATCTTCGTCTGGTTTATATGTCCGAGGTGGTACTCCGGATCAGAACCTTGTGCTCTATGATGGTTTCACCGTTTACCAGGTGGACCACCTTTATGGTTTTTATAGTGCATTCAATGCAAATGCCTTAAAGGATGTCCAGTTGTATAAAGGCGGTTTTGAATCCCGTTTTGGTGGTCGGCTGTCAAGTGTTACGGAAATAACAGCAAAAGATGGAAACCAGAAGAAATTTAATTATGGTACTGACATCAGTTTGCTAAGCTTAAATGTATGGGCAGAAATTCCAATGGGAGAAAAAATTTCCTCCATTATTACTTTCCGCAAATCATATAAGGGGCCACTTTATAATAAAATATTTGACAAGTTTAATTCAGATAATACCTCTTCAATGGTTACCCAAACACCAGGTGGGCCAGGCGGTGGACGGTTTACACAGAATACAAAGGTCACTTCCTATTTCTATGATGTGAACGGAAAATTTACTTACCGTCCCACGGCAAAGGATGTCGTTTCTCTAAGTATTTTCAATGGCACTGATAAACTGGATAACAGCATTGACAACGGTGACCTTCCTTCTTTTGGCGATTTTACACCAAGTTTTAGCTTCAGTGCCACGGATCTTACCCAGTATGGAAACTTTGGGACGAGCCTCAAATGGAGCCGCAAGTGGAGCCCAAAACTTTATGGCAATACCCTTGTCAGCTATTCTAACTTTTTCAGCAACCGGGACCGCTCGCAGGAAATGATCCGTACGAACTCCAGTGGAGAAAGCACCACTACAAACAACGGTATATTTGAAAACAATAATTTAAAAGACGTCAGTATAAAATCTGATTATCAGTGGGATGTCGGCAGCTTTTCACAGGTTCAATTCGGGGCATATGCTACACAGTACGATATCAAGTATACCTATGCTCAAAACGATACAGCCACTGTACTTGACCGCCATGACCGTTCCTTTCTTGGCGGTGGTTATCTCCAGAGTAGAACTAAGTTTTTTAAAGATAAACTGCACCTCCTCCCTGGCATCAGGCTAAGTTATTATGAGCAGTCCGATAAAGTGTATTATGAGCCTCGCGCATCATTGAACTATAGTATTGATGATAGATTTACACTGAAGGGAGCCATCGGTAAGTACTACCAGTTTGCCAACCGCGTTACACGGGAGGACATTTTATCAGGCAGTAAGGAGTTTTGGTTGCTCTCAGATGGAGATGCAGTACCGGTTAGTTCGGCCATCCATTACATTGCAGGGATTTCGTATGAAACAAACCAATGGGTGGTTAGCACAGAAGCATATTACAAAACAATACATGGATTGACAGAATATTCCCTTCGCTTCAATCCGAGCCCACAGGGTGTAAGCTATCAGGAGAATTTCTATTCCGGCAACGGGTATGCAAGAGGGATAGAGTTTTTACTGCAACGGAAATTGGGGAACCTCAATGGTTGGATTTCCTATACTCTCGGGGAAGCCCGGAACCATTTTGATGTTTACTCTACAGATTACTTTCCGGCAAATCAGGATGTAAGGCATGAGTTCAAAATTGTTGGGCTTTATAAACTTAAGCGTTGGGATTTTTCAGCATCATGGGTGTACGCGTCAGGCCGTCCGTATACCGCTCCTTCCGGGGCATACACGGTTACCTTGCTCGATGGGAATACGGCTGATTATTTTACAGTCACATCCAAGAATTCGGTACGGCTTCCGGATTATCACCGAATGGATTTGTCAGTCAATTACAAATTGCTTGCCGGAATACAGGGAGATCATAAACGAAGGGAAATAGGTTATATAGGTTTTTCAATTTTCAATGTTTATAACCGCACCAACCTGTGGTATAAGCAGTATACCATTGAAGACCTTCAGATTGTCGAAACCAATATCAACTACCTTGGATTTACCCCCAACATTACGCTTTCATTGAAACATTGGTAATTTGACATAGAGCTGCATGCCGGGGATTTTTCTATGGGTTGGACAAATCCTTTGTTGCAAGATGTAAAGAGCACTTAAACACATGATCACCAGGTAGGTTTTACTTTTTTGGTTATGAATTTGACTGGAGGAAATACGCTAAAAGAATTTATCAAACGATATTCGAAATGAAAAATATGACCATGCGTGCTTTGCTTTTACTATCCGTCCTTTTTTTTTATTCATGCAATGACGAGGGGAAGACAGAATTTACCGATTGGGCAATTATTGAATCCTATATCCGCCCGGGGGATTATTTTAATATAAAAGTGACACGCCAACTTCCTTTCTCTTCGGATGTAGTCTATTCCATGGATGATATCAACAATCTAACCATATCCGTTACCTGTAATGACACGGTTTATTACCTGACCCCCCTTGGTGAAGGTGCATATATTGACAGTTCGCTGATTGTTACGGAAAACACTGAATATTACCTTTCATTTCATTTTAATGGACTGGCCGTTTCGGCATTTACTTACATTCCAGCCAAGCCAAATAATTTCTCCCAGTCAGCAACATCTATTTCACTGACACGAATTGATAGTACCTCAGGCTTCCCTATTGGTGGATTTACGATGCCTGATCCTGTTGAGCTTACATGGGATAACCCTGAAAATGATTACTACCTTGCTATTGTAGAGAATGTGGAATCTGTTCTCGATCCTATCCGCGATTTTGGGGACAATACCCCACCATCCAATATCTTCCGCAAATCACCTACCACCCTAGCAGCGACGGAAATCCGCACTCAGGAGTTTCAATACTATGGCACACATCGGATCATTTTATACCATGTCTTGCCGGATTATGCTGCACTCTATAACGAGAATACCACAAGCTCGCAAAACCTGACCAATCCTTCATCCAGCATAGGTAATGGTTACGGCATTTTTACCGGACTGAATGCCGACACGCTTTACATTGAAGTCAAGGAACAATAAACAATGCTTGTGGAATTGTTCCTTGTAAAATGAAGTGGGAAATACTTGCCATCATTACTTCTCTGATTAAAAGAAAGTCCCTGTTATGAAAAGGCTCATGCATTAAAAGGGCGGGTCATTTCTATTCCTTGATAGAGGTATAAGATTGCCCTGGTCCCGGCCCCGTATATTTTCGCACCAGTGCCCACATGATGATCGCATTGGCGATGTTGAGAGATATCACCAGCGCCCATTCGAATGGCTGTGCGATATGTTCAGGCATGGTATCGGCGGGCGGCGCTGCATAGATCACTTTCTGGTGATAGATCGCTAATGCACTGAGGATGTATATAGATACAATCACTACCCAGTTGAGCAAAGGCGCCCAGGGACGTTGCGCAAGTTTTTCAGGCGTATTGTAGAGGGTCTGAAAAAACCTACGCGGCCCTACATCGAGATAGCGATACGCCACAAGCCAGTAGAGCAGGCCATAATAGTGAAACCAATTGATGGCCATAGCAGCAACCACTACATGTAGTAAGATCTCGAAATAATTGCGCAGCTTGACCCACGACCCGATGAGCTTGCCAAATGACTGCGGATTGCGGTTGAAGTAAAAAGCAAGTGGTAGCGAAGCCGTCAGCAATGCGATGCGTCCACCCCAATACCACACATTACTCTTGAAGTGGAGGGCAAGCGGACCGCAGACAAACAAATCAAGCGAGACGATCAGCAGGTGAAAGGTAAAGATGGTGATCGCCACCTTGTTGCCAAATAGCGGATTCAACAACTCCTGCGGACGGCAGTATCCCTGGTATATCATGCGCACGCCAACCCACACCCCCAAAACAATAGGATCGTATAGATGATGGTAATGCTGATCGAGTCGAAGGTGACCGGAGATAAGTCCATTGGTGTGGTGTAAAGATTTAAAGATGTTGCAAATGGCATGCCGAAGTCTGCCACTCAAAGCATACAAGAATACTGAATATTTTGACAGGAACAAATACTAACCAGGTTCCGACTATCTAAAGCATTGATGGTCCGGGATAGATTTATGTATTGCTTAACCCCTGGAGCATTGATTTCCAATAGGGATGGCTTATATTTGGTTGCGTGGATATACGTGTTCAGCCATTGAAAATGAATAATTAACATTGGACTAAATGAAATATAGTTTATTAAAAATCGCTGCCTTTATCTTTAGCATTGCAATTCTCGGATGCGACCCAGTGTATGATGTTGACTATCAGGTTTGGAATGCCAGTGGCAACTCTATAACTATTTTCGTAGACCATTCAGGGGAAAGAAAGGATACAAATATTATTTCGGATGACACAGGATTAATAGTCCTGAATGCTTCATCCATTTGTTGTACAACTAAAGAGTTTCTCGGGGATTTGAATATGCTCCCCTTTGAGATATCCCTGGTTAATTCAGGGGGATCGAATTACAACAAGGACGCAGCAGATATTTCCATTTGGCGTAAAGTGTATCCAGACAAAGCAGGTGGTCGTGGTACGGTCTTGTTGACTGTTCGGCCTGAGGATTTTGATTAGGAGGTATTGTGGTGGGGTCGTTTCGACTCCGCTCAACGACCGGTCTAAGGTATTTTACAAATCAGACTTGTTGTTTCGGCTCCGCTCAACAACAAGCCTGATTTTCAATAATATCTTGCAGATATTATTTATTTCCTTTAGATTTTATTGGTAAAAATTGTCGTTGAGCGGAGCCGAAACGACAATTTTTACCGAGTGGATACCTGATGAGATACCCCGGTCGTTGAGCGGAGTCGAAACGAACGGTGGTTGTTTCGCACAGCCCAGGTATCGGGGCTTCTGTTACTTGTGCTGTGTCCTCTCTTATTTTACGAATCCGAACTTTGCTATCTGTCTTTTTGGCTAACAATCACTCAATTCCTATATTTGACAATCCCGCCGTGAGGATCGCTCATCAATAGAGAATAGCGGAATATGCTCTTTATAAGACGAAAATATCTATTCAATTAGTGACTATCGCATCATTGCTACTTCCTGGTATTACATCCTATGGTCGTCAGTTAACGAACATTTTGAGATGATCTGGGAAGCAGACGTAAAGAAATGAAAAGATGAGAAAAGTAATCGCTGCCATCAATATGACCCTTGACGGGTACTGTGACCATACCTCAGGAATCCCTGACGATGAAGTACATGATCATTACACTGACTTGTTGGGCAGCGCAGGTGTGGCTTTGTATGGCAGGATAACCTACCAGCTCATGGAATATTGGCGTGCCGTGCTGGAGACTCCCACGGGCATTAAGGCAATGGATGATTTTGCTATTGCCATTGACAAAACCCCAAAGATTGTTTTTTCACGCACTCTGAAGAGTGTAGATTGGCAAAGCGCGAAATTAGCAACTCAAGACCTTGAGCAGGAAGTTTTGCAACTCAAGCAACAATCGGGTAAAGATATTTTTGCCTGCAGTCCGAGCTTGATTGTAGCCTTGACAAAACTTAATCTGATAGACGAGTATCAACTTTGTATCCACCCGGTTATCGCAGGCAGTGGTTTGCCGTTGTTTAGAGACATCAGCGAAAAAATTGTTCTTAAGCTCATCAAGACCAAAGTGTTTAGCGGTGGTGCGGTCATACTTTATTATGAACCGAGATCATGAATAACGACGAACAACTGATAACGCACCACAATGGACATCAAGTACGACAAGATAGGCACAGGATATAATTCCACAAGGCAGGACGATCCCTATCTGACAGAGAGACTCAAGGACTGACCATACTGAGAAACGACATAGATGGCCATGCCTTTTGTGATATCAGAGATCGCTATCCGAATGATTTGGGGGACTATCCTTCGTTAGAGTTGGAAGGAAAGTGTAAAGACATATCGGTAGACATCATTGTTTGGTTCGTGCTCAAAGGCGGGGCCATCAACCAATTGGAATGGGAATGAATTTATAATATTCGGTTGAGCGACATTCGGTCCCCATGAACAAGCATTGGCATATGAATCCCCAATCACTCATTTACTTTCCACCGCCAATATCCCTCCGACATCAGGGATGAGTGCCATACCGTCAATTACAACGACACAGCCCTTTCCTTCAACTGGCCGTAGCGCGTTTTTGGGTAGCTGTGCTCCTGTATCATATAAGGCTATATCCGCAGCGAAGTTGCCACCATCTTCATGGCGCACCCGCGACATCACCAGGGTGTGTGCACTTGTGGGCAGATGAATGACCTGTGTACCCCTGAATGGCTGCCGATACCACAGGTATTCTCCCGCGGTGCTGAAGATATAGAGGTTGTCTGTCTCTGGGCCGGGAAACATATTGCTGTACTGTCCATTGTCAATGACTACACAGTTGCCTGTCGCAGGATCAATCGCGGCGATGTCTATAGGCCATGCTGTCCCGAATGCAGGATGGTCATGCGTGAGTGTAGGGTAGCGTGTGCGAAACCACGTCACCACCTGGTCATCGTGTGTGACGCCGACTCCGGCCAGCGGAAATCCTACACCTTCAATCGGGCCATTCGGAATGAGGAATGTAGTATCCAGTGTGAGCGTATCCAGTGCAAACACATGTTGCCAGTCAGGTGAAGCCCCGTCAAAACCACCCTCGCCCCGCAAAAACTGCCTGGTCAGTTGCTCCTCTTCTTCGAGACTTCCTGATACATCGAGTACATCATCAAAGATGCCTTCTGATCCAACGCTAGGTATCATACAGGTTGTCACCCACAGATGATCACCAAAGACCACCGGATGTGTCAGCCTGAAGCTCTGGCCCACTACTTGTTGTTGCGCGAGCAGCCCGCCACTCTGCAGATCCAGTGCATACACGATCATGTCTTCGGCTGGTACAAATAGTCGCAGCCGCGTTGCTGCCATCTCACCCTGGACCGGAGCATGCAAGCGGCGCTGCCACATTATTGTCCCAGTCTGCCAATCCAACGCATACACGGTGCCACTATGATTCGCCAGATAAACCATTCCCCCGGCCAGCAAAGGTGCTGTCGTGATACTCCGGTCTGTAGTAAATTGCCACGCCAGCGCACCAGTCTTGGTATCGAGTGCAACCGCATCTCCATAGACATCCACAAACAATACGCGATCTGAATCTGCACAAGCTGTAGTGATCACCGGATCACCCATGTCATACGACCACAGGGTACGCCCATCTGATACATCAATACCATGCACTGTTCCTTGCATCGTACCGACATACATGCGTCCATCACTGACCACAGGCTGGATGCCACGAGCCAGCGTGACCGGATAGGTGTCCGGCACCGGAAAGGAATATCCCTCCCTGGATTCGAGGTCGTCAGGCCATGAAGGATCCGCAGCATGATTGCGCAATGTCAGTTCAGGCCCTAGCCAAAACCACCTTGCACGAAAGGGTGGAGATATAGAGGCATCTGTGCGTGCAGTACGGGCCGGATCACGAAGCAATTGAGGCCACTCGGTATTAGGTTGAGCCAGCATATAAGATGCACACAGTTGCATGACGAAGAGAAGAGTTACTGTTCTCATGGGATGAGGAGGATTTTACTGGCCATGAGATTTCCGTCAAGGGATTCGATCACACAGACATAACTACCGGATGCCCATCGCCGGAGGCTGATTGAAATCTGTGTTGGTGTCTCTGCTGCTCCATGGGCCATCAATTCGCCTTTCATGTTGCGCACGGACCAATGCACTGTGCCACTCCAATCGGGTAGGTGCAACGCCACATTTTCCTTTGCCGGATTTGGTGTTAGTGTAAATGTTGGCAACACCATATCATATTGCTCTACACCGGTGATGTCTTCATCGATAACCACCTGTGGAAAATCTGTATTGCGAACATCCATCCAGGTAGTGTTGACCGCATAAGCCTCGATCGTCTGTACCAATGCTTCCAGCCAGTAGCAATCGCCGATGCCTGTAGGACTGCTTCGCATGTATCGTCGTAATGTATTAGCAGGCGTTTCCATTATCGAGGTTTCCACCGGATGATACATGCCAAATGCCTCTGTGGGGACACCAATACTTTCATCACCGGTCCATCGTGGAAAGTAAGGTGCCTGCATGAGCCACCACATCGGCAGGATGCGCTTTCCGGCCTGGTGCATGCTATCCACCTGCGCGTAACAGGAATCTTTTAGAAACCGCGCCACTTCAGGGCCCATGTTGAGAAAAATAAATCCGCGATAGAGCAGTCCATCTTTCCGTGAGTCATACATATCCGAGCCAGGCAGTCTGTTGTATGGAGCGTCCCATCCCGCGAGTCCTGTGCGGGCAAAAGCATGTTTGTTTTCTACCTGTAATCCATCGGCCAACTCTTCCTGTAGTCGTTGCATCGCGAAACTAACCATCTGCAGATCGCCATGGTGGTATGCTATCCTGGCCATAGCCAGATGTCCATTCATATCGCCATAGAGTTTAGCTCTGTTGTGTTGGCTTTGGTAAAAGGCTTTCAGCTCTTCATAATGGGTATCCATCAATTCTATCTGTCCGCTCCGATAGCATAAGAGCCAGAAACCGTATAGCGTATGCAGCCTTGGCCTGTAGTCTCCGAAATTGCTTTCCACGCCGTAGAGGTGCGTTGAGGGGTACCATTCCCTGCGTGCACCTTGGTCGCGCGGCAGTGTGTAGTTTGTAGCCCATGGCGCCCTGTCGGGGGTATTGAGTTCGTTAGTTACATAATCCAGTGTAGCGGACTGTTGATCCGGAGTCATGTAAGGCCATGCCCATGCCAGTGTAGTGAGGATGCGTCCAGGTTCCTGGTATTGGAAATAATCCTCATAATACAAATCCCCAAAGGCCAGTCGGATGGGGGCCAGCGGTCCGGCCTGCAGGATCTTGTCGACTTCCTCCTGGAGGATACTGATCAGATCGCTTGCCATCCTGATCGTATCAGGAGCGGGAAAGTACCAGGCATACTCCTCGGCTAGTGGAGTTTGTGCGTGCAGGAGCGGGCCGCTCAGCGAGAAGCACAACAAGATGGATAACCGGAAATTTCTCATGGGTTCAGGATGACTAATAGTTCATCCAAAATAGTGACTTTTCGAGCATATAGTATTGCATAACTGCGGTACCGTGAAATATGCAGCCATCCATCAGGAATCGGAATGATTGATGTATTTTTCAGGGATGGGTTTGAAGAATAAGACCATTAACTACAAAAGTTTAAATTTAATCGTCATTGAAATGCATAAGCATCTATTATTTATTCTTTTCCTACTGATGGTATCATGTACTGACCAGGGCGATCCGATTCAATATGCTGTGGAAAATACTACAAGCTACAGGCTGGAAGTCATACCCTTTGATAGGTTTGGCATGAAGGATACAACCTTGATAGACACTGATGATTTCAAAATCTTGAGTCGGGATGTTCCACCCTATGATGATGGACCATTTGGTGGTTACGATTCATTACGGATACGATTTGAAGATGGCAAGACCCTAACATACCATCCGCCGGCATTGAGTTCAGGATGCCAGGATTCTATAAAGAACCCATTTTGTCACTATACGAGCTATCTGTGCCTAAACAGTATATGCACTTTTGAGATTGATAGCACGGAGTATAAGAAGGCAAAATAGCATACCATTCGCTAGCATTAGTAACCACGGAGGAGCGGCGGCAGAAGGATTTATCTTCGCTAGCGACCCGCTTGAATAATAGCCCCAATCATTATCCCCTGTTTCCTTCCTCAGCCATTGCGGTATAAGCAACTTTTAAGGACATCAGAAAATCATAGAGGATTTTGTTGAATTCATACTGATGCTCCAGATTGGAGACATGGCCTGCATTTTCAATGATCCTGAGTAATGACCCTTTGATGTGTTCGTGCATGTATTCAGATTGAGGCAGGGGTGTTACCACATCTTCTCTGCCACATATGATCAAAGTAGGCACAGCAATCCTGCCCAATGTAGTGCATGTCTCTGAGCGCTCAGCAAGGGCAATCAGGCCATTGATGATAATCTGCTGAGAGTTGGAAAACACGACATTCCTTACCGCTTCAACTATTTCGGGCATTTGGATCAGGGAGTCCTTATGGAATACAGATTTTATAAATCCTTCGTTGAAGTCGTCAGGACCATTGGCTTTTATTTCATCTATGGTCTTGTAACGATTTGCTTTTACTTCAGCAGTATCTGCAATGCATTGCGTATCACACAGGATCAATGCCTCAAAGCGGTCTGGAAACCTCGCTATCGCATTTAATGCGATAAATCCACCCATCGACAATCCGCATATAATCGCCTTTTCAATTTCCAGCTTGTTCATAAAGGTGATCACATCATCCGCAAACAGATCGATGGAGAGCAAAGATTGTTCATCCCTGGAGGCACCAAATCCCCTGATGTCAAGGGCAATCACACGATAGGATGATCTCAAAAACTGGAGTTGACCCTCCCACATCGTCTTGTCAAACGGATATCCATGCAAGAAGATGATCGGCATGTCTCCTGACCCAATGTCATCATAGGATAAGTTGAAGTGGTTGACTTCGGTGGTTAGGTTATAGCCTTCGGAAAGTGGTTTCATAGTATGGTCGCTTAAAATATTTCTTTAATAATGTTATCCGGGTCAACGCCCAGGTGGATTAATTGTGCTTCAACATCCTTGATCATCGGGGGAGGCCTGTAGCCTGCCCTGGTTCAAAAACAAAACCAGCCGGTTTATTGGTTGTAAAGCGTAACACATCATGCGTTACCTTTTCAATGGCGTTTATGGTTATAGTGTGATTGCTCATGGTGTCTGTTATTTTATCCTGATCAAACCGGGTCGTTATCGTTGATCGGTTTCATAGTGTATACTTGACCACGAAGGTGATCCTGTTTTGAAGAAATTGAGTTATACAATTATCCGGATATATTGTATGATTCACATCACAGCTGGGGCGTCAGTTTGATTTTGTGCCAGGAGCAATACTCGTTGAAAGTCTGTATCTTTAAAAAAATGCAACATGGCAAAAACCAGTGGAATGTATCAGGATGTGTATGTCAAGAGGGATGGCAAATTTGTCAGTCTCAAGGAGGATGTTACAGCTTTTTGTGAAAAATTTATCAAGCCTGTTCACCCCCGAAACTGGGACTGGTCCAAAAGGGATTTTGAAAATGCAAAGAACGATCCGACTATAGAGGAAGTCAGGGCCATCCGGAATGTCATCTACAAGGATCTTAACGCGAAGAAGGGAGCATCTGTAGATCTGTCTACCATGAATAATATCGAGGCCATCAAAGCGTATTTGAATCCGAAGGGCAAGCACGAGCAATTCAACATGGAGGAATTTGCCTTTGCTATCAAGGTAGAGCTGGAACATGGAAAATTGAAGGATGTCAATGTCACAAGTAATCATCCGTTTCTCACCGCAATGATTGCGTTGGCGCACATGACTGAAACGCTCACGTATTATAAGCGGCTGCAGATTTTTGAAGCAGAGGGTGCGATCTATGAGCTACTGAGAAAACTCAAGAAAGTGAGAAAGGGTAAAGAGGAATTGCATTCCAAATTGATCAAGACGGAAGGGGAGTTGATCGGTCATCGGAAGGCGTTGGCGGACCGCCTGGAGAAGATGGATGATATCCCGGCCATGGGAACAATAGGGGAGTAGCACATGTCCATGAATAGTTGGAATTGTTGATGTTTTTCAACGCTGGTTTCATTAAAGTAATTTGCAACTAACCTCCTAATCCTCTAATCCCCTAAGCTTAGCCTGGGCTGCTGGTGGGCACACCAGGGCAAAGGCAATAAATCTGCGATCCTCCTTACCTTGCATCATGCGGATTTTCGGATTGTTTAAGATGGCCAGGTTTGGCAAGATGCCGTCGGGAGAGCGATTGGCCAGGATCAGGCGATCACATAATTACAGGGATGGGGCATTTCAAAATCAAAGTCTGACGCCTACATTTACCGGTGGGGCTACCTATCCGAAGGTGATGAAGCAGGTTCTTTTCGGTCGTCCTGAGCGCTCCAAGCCAAAAAGGAGAGATTCCATCGATGAAGACAGATCTGCTGAGCCTTGATCCACAAGAGAATTGTTTGGTGTGGTTTGGGCATTCCTCTTACTTCATGCAGATAGATGGCAGACGTTTCCTGGTGGATCCTGTGTTTAGCGGATCAGCCTCTCCCTTTTCATTTATGACGAAGGCCTTTAAGGGGGCGGATAGATATACCATTGATGACCTTCCCGCGATCGATTACATGGTCATCACGCATGATCACTATGATCATCTGGACTACAAGACGATCAGGGCACTGAGGCCGAAGGTTGGAAAAGTAATATGTGGCCTTGGAACAGGCGAGCATCTTGAGTATTGGGAATATGATCCTGCGATGATCATCGAGGGAGGACTGGCACCAGCTGATTGATCTTGAGCCAGGGTTCACGATGCATACCGTTCCGACACGACATTTTTCAGGCCGGTGGCTTAAGCGTAATCAGGCGCTGTGGACCTCCTTCGTATTGCAGACACCGGGCATGTGCATTT
Source organism: Candidatus Opimibacter iunctus (assembly GCA_016716665.1). Classification (GTDB taxonomy): domain Bacteria; phylum Bacteroidota; class Bacteroidia; order Chitinophagales; family Saprospiraceae; genus Opimibacter; species Opimibacter iunctus. Next base: position 20,996 of record JADJVH010000022.1, read on the forward strand.
TTATCGGAGGGGACAGCGGGTATGACAAGCACTTTGCTGAAATCGGTGACGCCTTTGGTGGGTTTGATCTGGCGATCATGGAGAATGGACAATACAATCCATACTGGTCGCATATCCACCTCATGCCGCATGAAATACTACAAGCTGCAAAAGACCTACAGGCCAAACGGATATTTCCTGTTCATTCCGGCAAGTTTGCCCTGGGCAATCATGTCTGGGATGAGCCCCTGGAGTTTATCACCGAAAACAATAAGAAAGAGAAGCTAAACATCATCACTCCGATGATTGGGGAGAAGGTGGATCTGGATGATCAGGCGCAGGAGTTTTCGCAATGGTGGAAGGGGGTGGAGTAGGTTGATATACATAGCTACCAGCCTCCAGCTACCAGCTTTCAGAAGTGTGTGATTAGTGTGAGTGTGGACATTTTGCAGTCCTCTGCGGATTGCTATTTGCATACTACCCATTGCCTACTGCCCCCCTGCCGACTGCACACTGCCGACTGAAGACTTCCAATTTGGAAGCCAATCCGTTATTTCTTATATTTGAGAAACAAGTCCATCATGCCTGGTCAGTATTTGTGCGATTAGGGATTTGAGATGAAAGCTGAACAAGCCCTTTGAGGAGTGTTGACTTTATTAGGAAGTGCGATAGAAAGTGTTTTGTAAACGGATATAAACGTAAGTAAACGGAAAATAAATCGAATATTTAATAAACGCAACTTTGGATACCCGCAATGAAGATATGTTAAAACGCACTATTAAGGGCGCCTCTAATAACCACTTTATAGCAAAATAATACATGTTGATGATCAGCACAATGTGGAAATTATACTATGCCAATAGATAGTTATTAGAAGCGCCCTTAAAGTGTTGATTATCAAGAGGGGTGGGTTGGTTTGAATTGCGTATATATCGGTGTTAGATGTCAATTTATATGAAAATACTAAAATGGTTAGTTTCTATTTCCATTATTTTTCTAATTCCACGCTTGGGAATGTGTGATGGTGAAAGTTTCGACGTCATTTCAATTAAAAAAGGAAGTCTCCTATATCACTTTAGGATTTCGAGCCAAGGCCTTTTGAAAAACAACGATCTCTGCTATTACAATTATGAAGGTGAATATATGGGCGAAGTGAAGGATATTGTAAAATCCAACTTACCTGATAGGAATCATTATGGTTACTATTATAAAAACTTAGAAAGGATTAGCTTGGGCAATATCCCAATTGAAAATAGATTTAATAGAAGTTTATGCAT
>JADJVH010000023.1 GCA_016716665.1 Candidatus Opimibacter iunctus
ACGCGTACGGATGTATTGTGAAAAGGGTACACCCAAAAAAGTATACCTGCCCAGCGAATCCTTCGTTGCGTTCGTAGCAGCATAAATGCCGTTCAGCACATTGCCTGCCGCATCAATACCTCCTCTGAAATAAAAATCATTCCGTCGCCCGCTGGCAGGATTATAGGTATACTCATATCCGGCTCCCAGTATAAACTGCTCATCAAAACTTCGCTGCACTCCCGGGTTCTCTGCGAGGTAATCTATAAACTCCTGTGATTTGGAATCCTCCTAAATTTGTAGAAGTGGCCTCAAGTATATTGAGGGAATGTTGCATCCGGTCTGTCTTACTTCAACGGTATCCAAAATTACCATAAATGGAATTCTAATCTGATACACGTCAAGCCTGTTGAAGAGATTGTATCCCGCTGCTATGTTAGTCTGTGGTAGGTTTTTCCTGGTACCTTTAAAAAGAGCTTTCGGAAAGAACCCAGGCATCAGGTAGTTGATATCCACTCCCAACTGATACGCCGGATTGAAATCACCTTCGATGATCTGCATTTCAAACGATCCTCGTAGGTTTATTTTCAACAACTCCGCTCCTCGGTTGGCATTGCGGTCTGTATAACTGAATATAACCCCGGGACCAAAATAATTTGTGGAGCGAAATACCGTATTGAAGTCAGCCGTATAGGCAAATCGTTTTCGCTGCGACAGGTAGGCCATCACATCTACCTGATCGGTCTCCGCAACTGGTATAAACTTGAGGTTGGCATTTCTGAAAATAGATAATTCATTGAGATATCGAATCGTGTGCAATGCATTAGAGCGCATAGAGATCACCCGGCTTCAGAAAGATGCCTTGCCGGAGTACGTCACCCTTGAGGGTATTAGTTTGCGAAATCAAAAAATAACTATCCTGGCGAATGGTGTCAGTCAGGTTAGCATCCAATCCATTATCATCATGGATGTAAACATTTCGGATCGTAAATGCCTTTTTCGATTCGGGAGGAGTTTCTGGCTTAACTGTAATTTCGGTATTCAGTGATGATGGCCGGATACAGAATCAGCCTTGACGAGTAAAAAATCAGGACTGAAATAAATGTAGCCTTGCTCCTTCAGCTCCCGGTCGATCCGGATGCGCCTATTCTTGACCGTCTCGGGCAAGTAGATATCATCCTTCTTGAGCAATGACTCACCCTGCAGGTCACTTATTTTTTTCGTCAGCTCATTTCTGAGTGCTTTGGAAAATTGACGGCGGCTATCCGATAAGGCTCACGGATGGTGATGGTGTACTTATACTTTGCCTTTCGATGCCCTGAAAAGAGCGTATCCGTGACGATGGTATTGTTAGCACCCTGCGTGAAAGAGCCCGTCATGGATGGCAGCGGAAATCTGCACCGATTAGTTTTAGAAAGCAACACAGGTGGTGCCATTTTATTCTTCCAGAATTTCCTGACCTTAGCCGAATCCGAAAGCATATTATACCTTGCCAGTGCAGGCCGCATCCAAAGGGTCTTGTTATTTGGTGAGGGCTTCAATACACTGTGGACTGCAGGAGATAATCCCTTGTTGGCTTCACTCTTTTTTTCAAATTTAATCTCATGACCGATAAAGAGCGGATCAGCCGACGTGACATACCTCATCCCTGTACAACCCCGCCAATGCCAGGATGCCACCGATTACCAGGAGATATGTAGTCAATCTGGATCATTTTCTTTCCGCTTTCTTTTCTCGCCCTTATTGAATTCCCGATGAAGATTAAGGAAATACCCGTATTGCGGATTTCCGGTAGACGATATCATACGTTTCCCATTGTTAAACAACTTTAAAACTTTTTATCACTGTTGCCGGTGAGGTCATAAAATGATGGCCACATCCCCTCTGTAATTGTCACCCGTATTGCCACCGGATTGATCCGAGTTGATATCAAAATCACCACCGATCTCAAACGACAATCGCTCATTGAGGATACTCTTGGATACTTTGAAATCTAATGTTGTCTTTTGTCTTCCCTCCGGGCGCGGAATAATCGCTGTAGGATTGAAGGCCCACATCTATGTTCACCCCTTTGATATACTGACCTGCAAAGCGATTAAGTTGTCCTGCGAGCAAGCTATTGACGCTATTGGACAGCGCGGTTGTAGCGATCAGCCCCTGGTCGACATCAGCACCACTGGTCTCCGGCAAGAAACCACCCAACACCAGCAGACCAAATACCTGCTTGTTGAGCTCGGTCTGGAAATCTGGTTGTTTCATACGATCCAGCTTACTCGCCAATACCGGGTAACTGGCTCGGTCTTCCTTGGAAAGATCTAATGAAAAAGAAACGATGGGCTTTTCGATAGTACCATTAATATGAATGCCGACGATATAATCCAGCGAACGCTTATAAATGGTTTGTTCATTCTCTGCGACTTCATTGGCGATCAGGCCGATGGAATTAGAAGCAACTCTGTTCTCCGCGGTGATGCTCAGATCTCCATTTTTAGGGCTTCCCGCCAGGTGATAGACGAGCCTTGTCAGTTCAAAATTTCGCTTGACCAGATCATAGAAAGACACGCGGTACAAACCTTTGTCAATGATATACTCACCACTGAGTTTGAGGGTGCCGGTCCGGTCATACACCAGGTCAAGCTTAGCCGCACCGGATGCCTCGAGGTAGTCACCTGATTGCTCATTGGTGATAATCTTGATCTTGGCCCCGCTGTGGATGTCAATCGTTGAGGTAAGATTGAAATCCGGTAAGGTCGCCACCAGGGAATCGTAATAACTGGCGGATTTTTCAAGATGAGTTGAATCGAATAATTGACTGGGATCTACAAATTCGATGATCCCCTCCGTGTTCAACAAACCAATGTCATCATCTGCCACCACATAAATGAGACTGGTGATATCATTATTCGATATTAGCCTTGACATAGGTGTCTTTAGCATTGCCCTTCAAGGTGACATCCGCCCCGATATCCAGCAAGCCCTTGAGTTGATGAGTAGAAGATTCCGGCGTATTGATGAGGGTATACTCATCTGTGTTGATCTGCAGGTCATAAGCATATGCAGGAAAATCTGCGATATCCAGGTGACCACTGATCGTCAATGGATGTTGGCTCTCGTCATAGACCGTAAAATTCTTAAAAGACAATCCGGAAGTATCCAGATAGATCACATCATCTTTGATATTAATAATCAATGAAGGATCAGCGGTGGTAAACCCTGCATCGACAAACCTGACCTGCCCCTTGACATCAGGTTTTGCAATAGGTCCTTTGATTTTTGCCTCCCCTTGCATACTTCCATGCATTTCCTTCAAAATATCTTCGACCAAAAACGAAAATAATGCCAGGTCATGTATATCCACTATGACAGAACCGTCAATCACTCGTTGATCCATAGCGTATTTACCTTCCGCACTGATTTTGCTTGATGTATTGGTCAACAGGAAATTAAAAGGCACTTCATTTCCTCCTGATCGGCTGTCGCCGTGATGGCAACAGGGGCTGAATGATATAGGCCTGGCTATCCACATTTGCTTTGAGGTCCAGTTGCTGGTCACGTAAGTAGGAAATCATACCATGAAGGTGACCGTTTGTGATGACCGTTGAGTCATGGAAGTAAAATTGATTGAGCTTGGTGAGATCGATATTGTCAAAACTTATATCAAACGCATTGAGATCACCATCAAGACTGAGTTGCATGTCTTCATGCGTGATTAGTAATTGATCAAACACCACACTGCTGTCAGAGACAAAAACCGGATCATTCCATGCAAATTGGTATTTCATTCCGTATACATCCAATGCATCCGGATAAACCTGCATACCATCCCTCATGGGAAAAGCCGGTGTGTGAAAATCCAGATAGGCGGCAGTATCCCTGGATAATACAAGATTAGCAGCCACAGTATCCTTGATGGTATGTAGCTCCAACACCAATATGACCAATGTCCGTGGTGGCGTAAAACACGTTGTATGGCATCCATTAGTGGCCGTTATTACGCCCATTTGCAGCGGCTTGTATAGAATGAATCAAGTGATATACCATAGCCTTTAAAATGGCCTGTAGATGCTATCAGATCCGCCGTTTGTTTTTGTTCATCGATGGCACCGCTGACGAAGAGGGTGTCAAAGTCCGTAACGTCCATTCCTAAAACATGAAAAATACCGGGTGATGTTAGTTGCAGGTCAATACTGAGCGCCCTGGTGCCTGCAGCTTGCATCAGGCTATCCGGTGAGTTCAATACATTTTTAGCCCAGGCCTGGAGCATCTCTTGCGATGCCAGCAAGTCGAAGTTTGAAGCTATATCGATGATCGCATCATCAGCTTGATAGTTGATGCGACTCGAGTCCGGTGAAAGCAATCCTGCTAAATTCATAGAATCAAGCAGATATTCCGCTGATCCGAAATGGATGCTGACGCTATCACCATTTATATATCCTTCAATGGTAGATTCACCCACGCTTATATCTGTCACAAAATCTCCGGTCAGTAAAAAGTACTGTCCAATTCCAGGAAATTCCCCGCATTGAAATCAGCCAGTTCCATTTTACTGTGTATGGTCATTGGCTCTGCAAGCGAAACAGCAGCAATGATGTGAGACTTATACGATGGGTCTTCAATGGTCACATCGGTATGCAGTGAATCATTGGTGATATTGCCTTGAAAAGTGATGTCATGGATAGGTTGATCCAATATTCCGATGGTGCTGATGAATCCCCCGATCGCTGCATCCTGGTATTTACCCACCATACCTTTAGCACTTGCTTTCAAATCAATATTGCCAAGCCACGGGACATCTATTCATGCACCGGGGTCGATATTTTCTCCTGTGAGGTCAATGTCTATGTTGAAATTATCACCCTTTGGAGCCACTACACCCCCTTCATGATTGCATTACCCCATGATGTATTAACGTTCCCATCCAACGTGATGGCTTTTGAGCGTTCCGGAACTGTTCATTTGGAAATTAACCTCAGGGGGCATCTGTACATCTCCAAGAAAAGGTTTGATGGTTCGCTTAAAATCCGCACCGATAGAAGCCTGGATCACCAGGTTGTTCCATCGCAACTTTTCAATATCCAGTATTTCACCCAATGTACCTGCAACATCAAGCTGACTATTTCCTGTATTCAGTTTTAATGTCTCTATGATGCCTTCCCGATATCTGTAGCTGCCCACCAGAGATAAAGTTGTTGTATCCCAATGTGCTACATAATCCATCTGGTCATCAAAGAAAAATAGGCCAAGTCAACTGGTTTGATTCGACCTTGTGCATCAATCCCAATCTTGAGTGGGTCTTTGGTATCCGTTGCTTCACGATCATACCAGCCTTTGAGGTCCGCTTGTAGTGTATTGGTGCCGGAGGCCAGTTGAAATCCGAGAGTTCGAATCCGATTCTTGTTCATTTGGAGGTTAGCCTTAGAGTCCGATATTTCAAATCCGGGCATCTTTACAGAAAGAGCATTCACAACAACATCCAGGTATCACCCATCAGCAGGTTTTTCGTGCTGATATTTATCTCTGCCATGTCGACATGGTTTGCGTCAAACTTTACGAAGTAACTTTTCATGGCGATGGAACGAAAAATCCGTATCACCGATCTCCAGGGCTGCGATCTCAAGACCCATGCCGAGCTCAAAATCAGGAGTAAAATTCGTTTTTCTGATGATGGTATCGGTAGTGATCAATCCGGGTGCTTGTTCAGGAGACAACACATTCACTGATGCATGTTGCAATGAAATTGTAGCTGCCTTGAGCATCAGCGGGTTTGAGTTAAAATCAATATTCTCCCCAAAAAATTCACCGAGTTTGGCATCAAGAGACGTTTCACTTACGGTGGAAGAATAGCTGAAGGCAATATGCTCAAACATCACCTTTTAAATTCAATATTGACTGCATTGGAGGTTGTTTCCTTTTTTTTCGGTGACTGAAATGCATCCAGGATAAACTGGATATTCAATCCCTGCTCATTTTCTATCAATTGAGCCCGCACATCTTTCATGCTGATCTGGTCAATAATATATTTCCCTTTCAGCAGATTAAAGATATTAGCGCTGGCTTCCATGCTTCCTATAGCAAGGATCTCATCATGGGCTGCATCCTGTACGTTGACACCTTCAATCACGAGGCTCCCGCGTAAGGAAAATCTGATTCGCTCAACAGCAACAGTGGCTTGTGTTTTGGCAGACAAAAAACCTGCTGCCTTTCGGGTGATTATTTTTTGGACTGCGGGGACGTGTATGAGGAGAATGAGCGTGATAAAGACAAGCAGCAAGCCAACCAATGCCTTCCCCAGGAATTTGAGAACTCGTATAAGCTTGGACCTGACATGCATGATTTCTTTCGGGTTCTTTAGTCGTTCATATCATCCGGCTGTGCTGGCAACCAGGATGTCTGTTTAAAATGAAGTAAAGAACCAATCTTTCTTAACCCTCCCGGGTCTGGCTTGTCCTTTTTTCACAGAGCCAAATTAAGGGAAATTTGAGGAGAGGCTGTCAGAGTTCTATCCGCCACTGGGGCGCCCCCCCCCCCCCCCCCCCCCCGTCCCCTCCACCGCCATCTCAAACGGAAAAGGATAAGCGGTCTTTTCCTTTAGCTGTGCATAACATGCATCCAACTGTGCATCTGAATGCGTGGGATCATGATGCATGAGGAGCAGTCGCTTCACTTTGGTCACTGAGGCAAATTCCAATGCATCTTCCATCGTGGTATGACCCCATCCTTTTTTCACTATATAATCCTCCTCGGTGTACTGCGCATCATGTAGCAATAGATCTGCTTCATAGGCCAGCTCGCTGCCGGACAACCATCGGATATCATGATTCAATCCGCCGCGACCTAAAGCAGGTTCATGATCCGGGATATAGGTAAAGACCCCGCTTCGGGTAGTAACACGATAACCAACCGTGGGACCGGGGTGAATGACATAAGCAGATTGGATAGTAAAAGGACCTATATTGAAACTACTATTCCCGATTTCATGCACTTCCAGGTGACATATCAGGTCACGAAAATAAAATGGCGAAAGAGGTGGTGAAAAATACCGGCCTAACCTCGTGCGCAGACTATGTGCATGTGTGTGCGGGCCCCAGATATGCACTTCCTTTGTGGGATCAAACAATGGCTTAAAAAAACTAAGGCCCTGGATATGATCAATATGCAGATGTGTCAGTAGTACATCGATTCTGGGACAATCAAGGTTATTACTGAAGTTGAGATTAGTGATCCCACTACCCGCATCCAATACCAGCATGCAGCCATCTTCTTCCACTTCGATGCAGGAGGTATTGCCTCCATACACTCTTGTACTGGGGTTGAAGGTGGGTATGGATCCACGTACGCCCCATAAGGTGATTTTCATTCGTCAGAAGGCCTCCAGAAGATAGCTACGGCACCTACAAAAATGCCGGCCCTGCCAATGATAGGATATGAGGAAACAGATATTTTTTCGGACTTCCCTTTCAGGCTTTCGATCCAGAAAGTCTTGAAGTATGGCAGTTGATTCAACAGCGTCTTGACCAATGGAAGATCCTCCGGCTCCAGCAGTTTACCTTTTTCATCCTTGGACAAGAAGAACATAGACCATTCTTCCACTTTCATTTCTCCGGTATCCTGATATCGCTTTCCCAGGATCTCCTCCGCAGGTTCGTTATAGAACAGGAGGTTGCCAACCGTATCTGTGATAAACACAGGTATAGCAAGGCAATCAGCTAGCTGACGATTCAGGATTATTTCAATCGGATACGCTATATGCTTTGAGTTTTGAGACAAGCCTACGGATTTTTAAGGGGCCGTCAATTTAGTACATTTTCTCAATAACCATTCTTTTCATCCAGATGTACACCTGATGTTGATTTTATTAATCTTCAATTTAGGTTAATGTAAAGGCTCATACTGCACATACACAAATCGGCCACCCATCGATGTTTCAAGTTGAACAGGATCAGGATAAGCTACCTTGGCCAACTTTTGACAAGGCCTTTAGCATGTTTGTTTTCATCATGGGTATGAACTACCCATCGAGGATCAAGTGCCTCCACCAGGCTTAATGCATTCACAGTACCGGGGTTCGAGATTCCACCGAGGAACACCGGCAATTTAAAACTAGAGAAACTGGTGATCAAAAGCAGTGTCTTATAAGCCTGCAAGGCTTTCAATTGATGAGTACTAAGCGTAAATCCATGTGGAAAATAAACTACTACCTCATCGCTATGCCGGATCACGATCCCGTTATAGATAGGATCAATCATCCTGCCCGGATCGAG